>OZ244990.1:0-3037500 GCA_965223205.1 Candidatus Eiseniibacteriota bacterium
TTCTCCATCGCTGGCAATAGCGGGCCCCACTCCTACACCGCCGAGTTCAACGGCCCCAATTTCAACGTCAACTGCATCGGCTGCGCCGACGCTCAACTTGCCGGCACCATCAACCCCGACACCCCAGAAGTGATCGACTTCGATGTGGCGGCCGCCCGCCCCGACGAGCGCGACACCTTCTACTTCGCCAACCTCACCCGCATGTTCGTCGAGTCCATCGACCCGACCTTCAACCTCACCAAGTACACCATCGAGGTCAACAGCAGTGGCAACTGCAACGCCTTCCACAACTGGCCGCTCAAGCGCCTGCGCTTCCTGCAGGAAGGCGGCGGCTGTGCCAACACCGGCCGCTTGGGCGACGTCGTCGCCCACGAGTACGGCCACGGCATCCAGGGTCTCTTGATGGGGGGCGGCTCCCAGGGCCAGCAAGGCCTGGGTGAGGGCAACGCCGACATCGCTGGCAACTTCATCACCGAAAACCCGCAAGTCGGAATCGGCTTCAACAACTGCAACGGTGGCCTGACCGGCCGCAACTGCGACAACGAGCTGGTCTACCCCGACGACCTGGTCGGCCAGGTCCACACCGACGGACGCATCATCTGCGGGTTCAACTGGGATGTTTGGCAGAACCTCCAAGCCACCCACTCGCCCGAGGACGCCAAGGCCCACACCGCTCACCTCTGGCACTTCAGCCGCAAACTCTTTGGCTCGTCCGGCATGATCCAACCGGAGCAGGCCGACGCCTACCTAGTTGCCGACGACGACAACGGTGACCTCTCAGACGGCACTCCCAACTGGGACGCCATCTGCGAGTCGTCTATCAAGCACGGCTATGGCTGCGCTCCCAACCCCAACCGGGTGACCATCGTGCATACGCCGCTGGTAGATCGTCCCGACCCGGCCGGTCCATACGTCGTCGAAGCGGAAGTGGAATCGTACGTGGCCGGTAACCCAGACACACCGGACGAGGTAGAGCTCAACTACGCAGTGAACGGTGGCGCGTTCCAACAACTCGCTATGGCCCTGGTGGCGGGCAACACCTACGGGGCCGACATTCCCGCCCAACCCGCCGGCACGGCCATCGCCTACTACCTGAGAGCCGCGGAAAACTCAACGGCCATTGAAGCGCTACATCCAGACGACGCCCCAACTACCTACCACTACTTTGGCGTCGGTTCCTACACCACAATCGTCGACGACGCCATGGAAGTCGACTCTGGCTACACCGTGGGAGCGCCCGGCGACGACGCCACCACCGGCATCTGGGTGCGCGACGACCCCAACATGGTCAACCTCGGGTCGATCATCTACCAGCCCGAGGACGACCACACTGTGGATCCTGGCACCCACTGTTGGATGACCGGCAGCCCGCCGGCTGGCTCCAACCCGTTTGTCGACGAACTCAACGGCAAGACAACCCTCACCAGTACCGACCACTCCTTTGGCGGAGCCAACATCGTGCAGGGGACTGTCTGGCTGTGGAGCTACATCGTCGTGGCCGGCGTCGGGGACGGTTTGGACTTTGACATCTCACCCGATGGCGGCGCCAGTTGGACAACCATTCACCGGATTGAAGTCGGCAGCTCGCCCGATTGGCAGGAGTACTCCTTCCGCCTGGCCGGGCGTGAGTTTGACTTTGGCGATCAAACGCGCTTCCGCTTCGTTGCGGAAGACGCCCCTGCCGCCAACATCGTCAACTTCCTGGTCGACGACTTCTTCGTAGAAGGCCTGTTTGGTGGCACCACCGCCGCCGACTTGGTGGCGCCGGCGGCGCCGCTGGCCACCAGTTTGGGTATTGCCCGGCCGAACCCGTTCAACCCCACCACCCACATCCCCTACTCCTTGGCCGAGCCGGGCGAGGTGGCGCTGGTGATCTACGACGTGGCCGGTCGCATCGTCCGTGCCTTGACCAATGGACGGCAAGATCCAGGCAACTACTCCATCCGCTGGGACGGGCGTGACGCCCGCGGGCACCGGGCCTCCTCGGGGGTCTACTACTATCAGCTAACCGTGGGGAACTACCAGGAGACCCACTCACTGGTGCTACTCAAGTAGGCGGCGCTGGGTCGGTGCCAGCTACTCGGCCTTACCCAGCGCGTCGAGGTCGTCGTCTTTGCCGATGACGATCAACCGGTCGTTGGCATCCAGCGTGAGGGTGACTGAGGGAATCAGTTCAACCGCGTCTTGAGACGCGTCGCGAACCGCCAGGATCTCGACCTTCCACTTCTTGCGCAAGTCCAACTCGCCGACGGTTTTACCGACGAAGCTGGGCGGCGGCGCCAATTCCCGCACCGATACCCCGCGCTGGATCGGAATATAGTCGATCGTATTGGGCGTAATGAGTTGTTGGGCGACCTTCCGCCCCATCTCACGCTCAGGTGAGATGATCTGATCGACCCCCAGGGCGCGCAGGATGCGCGCGTGATCTTGCCAGGTTGCCTTGGCAATGATGCGTTTGACACCGGCTTCTTTCAAATGCAGAGTGGCCAGCACCGATGCCTCCAAGTTGTCGCCCACCGCCAACACCACTGCATCGACTTCAGCGAGGGGTAAGTCCAGCAGCGTCTCGCGGTTGGCAACATCGCCGGTCATCGCCCGGGCCACCTTTTGAGCCGCGGCTTGAACACGTGCTTCGTCCGAGTCCATGCATAGGACTTCCTGTTTCGCTTCGGCCAGACTGGTGGCGACTGTCATCCCAAACTCGCCCAATCCCAAGATGATGTACTGCGCCATTGCGCCTCGCCCCTCCAGTTAACCGACCAGCACGTCTTCTTCGGCTAGTTTCACTGTACTCGACCGGGGCTCCATGGACACCGCCAGGGCCAAGGACAACGGCCCCAGTCGACCCAAAAACATGGCGACGATCAGGACACACTTGCCAGCAGCGCTCAGCTCGCCCGTTGCCCCCATCGACAAGCCCACGGTGCCGAGTGCCGAGACCACCTCAAAGAGCTGCGGCAGGAACTTGGTGTGGTCGGCGCCGGTAGGCGGCGCTTCGACGGCCAGGAACACTACCAATAACACGGCAATCGCCACGACACCAGCCGCCGCGGTGGTCAGCGCCCGCCGCACTGTCGCCTCGGGGACTGTGCGGTTCCACACCTCGGTGTGGACGCGTCCGCGGTAGCGGGCGTGAGCACTGGCCCAAAGGAGCGCCAAGGTTGACACCTTCACACCACCACCCGTGGAGCCGGGTGCCGCCCCGACCAGCATCAAGAACATGGTAACGACGACGCTCGCCAACCCCCACGACCAGGCATCGAGGGTGTTGAAACCGGCGGTACGGGTGGTGACCGCCTGAAAGAGAGCCGCCAGCAGGCGACCGCCGGGCGGCAAGCCTGCCAACCCCCGCTGCCATTCAAGGAGCAGAAAGGCGAGCGTCGCACCGACCAACAGGGCGATCGTCGTGCCCAACACCAGCCGCGTATGCAGTGCCAGAGGCTGGCGCTGGCCGAGGGTATCCCCGAACAGCGCCGTACCCATATTGAGAATGACCACGAATCCCAGTCCGCCGGCGACGATCAACGCCATGATCAATCCCAGCACCCACCAATCACCCGCGAACCCGGCCAGGCTGTCCGAGTAGGGCGAGAATCCGGCGTTGCAAAACGCTGATACCGCCAGAAAGACGCCGTGGCTCATCGCCTCTTTCCAGGTCTCGCCATACCGCCAGGCGAACAGGAGCGTTAGTCCGACGGCGCCGGCCGCCTCAGCGACCAGGGTGAGCCGAACTACCGCCCGCACGTACTCGGCAAGCGACCGATCGCGGCTGCGGCTGATCGTGTCGTGGATGATCGTCCGGGCGCGAAAGCTCAAGCGATCGCCAAATGACAACATGACCACCGTCGACAAGGTCATGATCCCCAGGCCACCCAGTTGGATGAGGATCAAGAGGATGGTCTGGCCCGCCCCGGAAAAGCGCGCACCGGTATCGACCACGGTCAGCCCGGTCACGCAGACGGCGCTCACCGCGGTAAACAGGCAATCCAAAAACGCCAAACGCTCGCCGTGCACCGACTGGGGCATCCAGAGGAAGAGCGCTCCTAAGAGAGCGGTGACGGCAAAAGTCGTTGCGAGCAGGCGCCCCGGTTTCAGACAAAACCTCCCAGTCTAAGTCAGTCGGCGGCGCATTCTAGCAGTTGGCGCCCGGGCCGTGCGTCCACCCTGCGGATGCTAGACTCCCTCCAAGAACTGCGAGGACCAGCATGCAGATTTTCGCGGGCACCAGCGGATTCGCCTACAAGAGCTGGAAAGGCCCCTTCTACCCAGAAGATCTCAAAGACGGTGAGATGCTTGGCCACTACGCCGAGCGCCTGCCCACCGTCGAGATCAACAACACGTTCTACCGGCTGCCGTCGACCAAGCAGCTGAGCGGTTGGGCGGCGCAGGTTCCGAGTGACTTCAGGCTGGTCATCAAAGCGTCGCGCCGGCTGACCCACATCAAACGCCTGAAAGATCCCGACGAAACCCTGCCCTACCTCCTCGACAACGTTCGGGTCTTGGGCGAACGCTTGGGTGCGTTGTTTTTTCAACTGCCACCCAGCATGCAAAGAAACGTCGAGCGGCTACGCATCTTCTTGGCGGCGATCCCCGCGGAGTTCCGCGCGGCGTTCGAGTTTCGCCATCCCAGCTGGTTCGAGGAGGAGGTCTACAGCGTCCTGCGGGATCGAGACGCGGCGCTTTGTATTGCCGACACCCAACCCGACAACGGCTTCCCGGTAGTGGCTACCGCCAGCTGGGGTTACCTGCGTTTGCGGCGCGAGGACTACCAGCCGGAGGCGCTCGCGGCCTGGAGGGCCAGAATTGCCGCGCAGGACTGGGAGCGCGCCTTCGTCTTCTTCAAACACGAGGAGGCCGGCAACGCCCCACGGTTGGCCGAGGCGCTCATGACTTTGACGAGGGACTCCTGAGCCGGGCGGTTTAGCTGGCCGGCAGCCTCATGCTAGGCTCTTGCCATGCGTATGGCTCACACCATGATTCGGGTGCGCGACCTCGACAAGGCGTTGGCGTTCTACGTCGACTTCATCGGGCTCCGAGAAGTGCGTCGTGCCCCGATGGGTGACGCCACGCTGATTTTCTTGACCGACGAGTCGAGTGCCTACTACCTCGAGCTGACTTTGAACCACGGCAGACGCGACTATGAGCTAGGGAACCAGTTCGGCCACCTAGCCTTCGTTGTGGACGACCTCGAAGCGGTCGTTCGGGAGGTCGAAGCCCGGGGCTGGTGGTATCGCCGCAGTCGGCCCGAATCACGTTCGCAGTACATATTCGTCAAAGATCCTGACGGCTACGAAGTTGAGATTCTGGCCGCCAAGACCGCCCCGACTCCAACCTTGGCAAGCTCATGACTGACACCGACAAGCGTAAGATCCACGTAGACAACGAATGGAAGGCTCGCGTCCAGGCCGAGCAAGCGGCCTTCGCCATGGAGGCAGATGGCGCCGCCGACCCCAGCGCTCAGGCCGCCGGGCCGCTTCAAGCCAACTTCGGCGCGCTTCTCTCGAGTCTAGCCACTCAGGCACTCATGTGCCTGGGCGTCGTTGCCGATCCGACTACTGGCAAGCCGCGTGTGGACCTGGAGGTGGCACGCTATTCCATCGACATGCTCGAAGTCATCCAGGAAAAAACCAAGGGCAATCTAACTCCAGAAGAACAAGAAGCACTCGACTCCACCTTGCTCGAACTCAGGATGACCTACCTGGACCGCACCAAGGCCGACCCGGCGGGAGCACCGAGCCCCGCGGATGCTCAGGAACCTAGCCGCATCATCACGCCCTAGGGAAGATCGCCAGAGCGGATCCATCCTGTACCCGCCCATCTGTCGGCCTTGACTTTTCGCCCCCGATCAGATAGGAAATAGGCATCCGATTTCCGATTTGCCTGAATCACTAACAGTCATTGTAGCAATGAGTTAGGGAAAATCGATGGATCTAAAAAGCTGGACCGTCCACCAGCCAGGCGAGCCCATGGTGCTGGAGGAGCGACGCGAGGAGCCCGGACCGGGCGAGGTTGTGGTGCAGGTGGCCGGCTGCGGCGTTTGCCACACGGACCTCGGGTTCTTCTACGACGGCGTGCCGACCCGCCACCCCTTTCCCCTCACCCTGGGCCACGAGGTGAGCGGCACGGTCGTTGAAACCGGCGACCAAGCCGAGGCCTGGTTGGGCAAACCGGTGGTGGTGCCAGCGGTGATTCCCTGCGGTGGCTGCGACGCCTGCCTGGCCGGGCGCGGCCAAGTGTGTGGCAAACAGGTCTTTCCCGGCAGCGACATCCACGGCGGTTTCGCCACCCACCTTCGCGTGCCCTCTCGCGGTCTCTGCCCGGTGCCCAACCTCGCCGACCCAGCCACAAACCCACACGGCTTTGAGTTGCCGCACTTGTCGGTGATTGCCGACGCAGTGTCAACGCCCTACCAGGCGATCGAGCGCAGCGATCTCGGCCCCGGCGACCTCGCCATCTTCGTCGGCGCCGGCGGTGTCGGCGGGTTCGGTGTGCAGATCGCCGCCGCCCGCGGAGCGCGGGTCATCGCCATCGACGTCGTGGACGCGCGGCTCGAGCTGATGGCCACTCACGGCGCTGATCTCACCTTGAGGGCGGACACCTCGAGCTTCAAAGAACTGCGGAACGCCGTGCGTACTTTTGCCAGCGACCAAGCAATCCCCAGTTGGCGCCAGAAAATCTTCGAGACCTCGGGGACGGATCGCGGACAGGCAACCGCTTTCGGCCTGCTGGGGCACGGCGGCTACCTGTCGGTCGTCGGCTTCACGCCTCAGAAGGTGGAAGTCCGACTTTCCAATTTGATGGCCTTCGACGCCACGGTCGCCGGTAACTGGGGATGTCTTCCAGAACACTACCCAGCCATCGTCGACCTAGTGCTCTCCGGCAAGGTGGCACTCGAACCGTTTGTCGAACTCCGCCCGTTGTCGGCGATCAACACGACATTTGAAGACCTGCGCGCCCACCGCGTCGCGCGGCGCGCCATCCTCGTCCCGGAGGCATGACATGGACTTTAAGGACCACGATCTGATCGCTGATACCGACCACCCCGGCATCCTCTACGACGAGGAACCGCTCCGCGAACCCGACGGCACGCCAGTAGGTGGCCTCCACACGGTCCGCATCACGCTCGCCAACCCCAGCCAACTCAATTCCTATACCACCGACATGGTCAAAGGCGTCATCGCTGGCATGCGGCGCGCGTCCAACGACCGGGCGTGCGTGGCGGTGGTCTTCACTGGCTCCGGCGACCGGGCGTTCTGCACCGGCGGCAATACCGCCGAATACGCCGAGTACTACGCCGGACGACCGGAAGAGTACCGCCAGTACATGCGCCTTTTCAACGACATGGTCACCGCCATCTTGCACTGTGACAAGCCGGTCATCTGCCGGGTCAACGGCATGCGCATCGCCGGCGGCCAGGAAATTGGCATGGCCTGCGACTTCACCATTGCCCAAGACCTGGCAGTGTTCGGCCAGGCTGGGCCGCGACACGGCTCGGCTCCGGACGGCGGCAGCACGGACTTCCTACCGTTGTTCGTCGGCATTGAGGCAGCCATGGAAAGCTGTACGCTCTGCCAACCCTGGAGCGCCCACAAATCTCTGCGGCTTGGGTTGGTCAGTCGCATCGTCCCGGCCCTCAGGGTAAACGGCACCTACGTCCCTAATCCGCTGGCAGTCACCGACCGCTGGCTGAACGAGCAGGGCGTCATCGTGCACGGCGAGCCCCGGCAGGGCGCCGAGCGTACTCGCGCCAAAGAAACCCTGGCAGCGGGCGAGGTCGATCTAAAACTGCTCGACCGCGAGGTGGACCAGTTCGTCTACTCCTTGGCCAACACCATGCCAGGCTGCCTGACCAAAACTATTGAGAGTGTGCGCAAACACAAGCTAGCCCACTGGGACCGCAATCGGGAGACCAACCGTGCCTGGCTCGGCTTGAACATGATGACCGAGGGCCGCACCGGTTTCCGCGCATTCCACGAAGGTTCCAAGCACTGCCGGGAGGCCGATTTCTTATTGCTCCGGCGCCGGCTGGCGGAGGGGCAGGTCTGGGACGAGGCGTTGGTGGATGAGGTCTTAAAGAAGGCGCACACGGTCGCCAGCTAATGCGAGCCGCCCCGCACCAGACGCTGATCGAGATTCGCGAGCTGCGGCCCGGCGACCTCGAGGACGTCGTACGCATCGACGCCCTGCACACCGAAGCGGCCAAGCCCGCATACTGGCGGCAGGTTCTCCAGGATTTCTTGGAGCCCGGCTCGGACAAGCCCCGCATCGGGCTGGTAGCGGACCAAGACCAAAGGTTGGTGGGTTACCTGCTCGGTGAAGTGCGGGCGTTTGAATCGGCTACCTCGGGCTGGGTTTTCGCGGTTGGCGTCGATCCCCCGCACCTGCACACCGGCGTCGCCTCGGCGCTTCTGGACGAGGCTTGTCGCCGGTTCGGCGAGCTGGGCGTTCGCCGCGTGCGGACGATGGTCGAGCGCGACAATCTGAACCTGCTTGGTTTCTTCCGGGCCAACGACTTTGTCGGTGGCACGGTCGTCCACTTGGAACGTGACATCGAGGCCACCGAATGAACACCACTACTCAAGCAAAGACCCAAAACCCGGTCCGCGTCGAGGAACTCGAGGGCGGCGCCATCTGGCGCGTGGTGTTGGCCACCCCCAAAGCCAACATCCTCGACATCGACAAGTCGAAGCACCTGACGGCGGTCGCTGAACGCGCCGGCCAAAGTCGCGACTTGAAGGCGCTGATCTTCGACGCCGATGGCCCTCACTTCTCCTTCGGCGCCAGCGTCGAGGAACACTTGCCCGGCCGCTACGAAGAGATGATTCCCGGGTTCCACCGACTCTTTCATCGCCTTTTGGAGGCGGCGGTGCCGACGCTGGCGGCAGTACGCGGCCAGTGCTTGGGCGGCGGCTTGGAGCTCGCCAGCTTCTGCCACCGGGTGTTCGCCGCGCCGGACGCCAAGCTCGGCCAGCCCGAGATCCTCCTCGGCGTGTTTGCGCCGGTGGCGTCGGTGATGCTGGCGGAACGTGTCGGTCAGAGCCGCGCCGAGGATTTGTGCTTGAGCGGCCGCTCGGTCGACGCCCAGGAGGCGCACCGCGTGGGCTTGGTCGATGCACTGGCCCAAGACCCCAGTGCCGCGGCGCTCGACTACGCCCGCCGCCATCTCCTGCCCCACTCCGCCTCGAGCTTGCGACTGGCGGTGCGGGCCATCCGCGGCGGCTTTGCCGAGCGTTTTGTCCGCGACCTAGCAGCAGCCGAAACGCTCTACCTGAACGACCTCATGGGCACGGCTGACGCCATCGAGGGGCTGCGGGCGTTTCTCGACAAGCGCCCCCCCAGCTGGAGGAACCAATGATGGGTCTCGACGCCCTTCTGGAACGCGCCGAGCACCTCTACCGTGACACGACGTTCGAGAGCGTTAAGAACTGGAAAGCTCAATCCGGCGACCTGGCCATCGGCTACATGCCGATCTACATCCCCTGCGAACTCCTGCACGCCCAAGGCGTCCTGCCAGTCGGCATCATGGGCGGCGGCGAAGATCTGGAAATCATTCGCGGCGACGCCTTCTACCAGTCGTACATCTGCCACATCCCCCGGAGCACCATCGAACTCGGCCTGAACGGCAGCCTCGATTGTCTCGATGGGATGATCTTCCCGGCCATCTGCGACGTCATCCGCAACCTATCGGGCATCTGGAAGCTCAAGTTCCCCGACAAACTATCGCGCTACTTTGACGTTCCGCAGAACTTCGAACCTGAGGTCGGCGGCCAATTCTACCGGCTCGAGCTGCAGAGCTTGGCCGACGAGCTGGCGGCGCGCGGCGCCAAACCGTTAGAGGCGACTGCGCTCCGCACCTCTATCGCCCTTTACAACGAGCATCGCCAGCTCGTCCAGCTGCTCTACGAACTGCGCCGGCGGGAACCCTGGAAGGTGCCAACCGCCGAGTTGTACCTGATGCAGCGGGCCGCGTTGGTGATCCCCGTGGAAGAAGCGATTGATCTCACGCGGGCGTACTTAGCGGCAGTGAAAGCCGATGACTCGCGCAAGCCCATGGATCAAGCCCGGGTCTTGTTGACCGGGTCATTTTGCGAGCAGCCGCCGCTCGGACTCTTAAAAACTCTCGAGCGCTCCGGCTGCTACATCGTCGAGGACGACCTAGTGCAGGTGCACCGGTGGCTCAATAGCGACGTGGCAGAAGATGGCGACCCGCTCCAGAATCTGGTGGACGCTTTTTTGACCGACGCCATCGAAAGCCCCACCCGCTACGTGGCCGAGGGACACAAGGGTCAAGGACTGGTCGCTCGCGTCGAAGCCAGCCAGGCCGAAGGCGTCCTTTTCTGTGCGCCGAGCTTCTGCGATCCGGCGCTCCTCGACCAACCGATGACCACGCGGGCGATGGATGCCGCCGGCATTCCTTGGACCGCGTTCAAGTACGCTGAAAACAACGGGCAATTCCAGGTGATTCGCGAGCAAGCCGGCACTTTCGCCGATTCGATCAAACTGTGGAGCGAGGTGTAGCGATGGCAACCAACACGAGCCAGGCGGGCGCAGCCGTACTCAAAGACCAGAGCCAGCTCCGGCAAAAGGCAATGATCGAGGAGCACTACACGCGGCTGGCCCACGCCAAGGACACCGGCGAAAAGAGTGTCTACACCTTTGTGCCGGGCAACCTCACCGAGTTGCTGCGCTGCTTCGACCTCTTGCCGGTGCTGCCCGAAATCAACGCCCTGCAGGCCGGTATGCGCGGCAAGTCGCGCGACTACATTGCCGCTGCCGAGAAGCTCGGACACTCAGAGGACGTCTGCACCTACGTGAAATGCGACCTCGGCATGATGAAGTCGGGGAACGTCGGACCCACTGGCCAACCCATCCCCGACCCCGACTTGCTGCTCTTGTCCTACACCGGCTGCTTCACCTTCATGAAGTGGTTCGAGATTCTGAAGCAGGAATACAACTGCCCGGTGGCGATGCTGCACGTGCCCTACCAGGGCGACGGTGTCGTCACCGACACCATGCGCGACTACGTCGTCGAGCAGCTGCGCACCAAGATCATCCCAGCCCTCGAGCAGGTGTCGGGCAAGGCCTTCGATCCCGACCGCCTCTCCGAATTGCTGGCGCGCTCGGCCCAGGCCGAAGACGACCTGGTCTGGGTCTTGGAATCGGCCAAACACCGGCCGTCGCCGATCGATGCCTACTTTGGCGGGGTCTACTACATCGGACCGATCTTCACCGCCTTTCGCGGCACCGAAGACGCCGTCGACTACTACAAGCTCCTCAAGCAGGAGATCCAAGAGCGACTGGCACAGGGGGCTGGGCCGGTCACCCCCGAGGGCGATGTCGAGGAGCGCTTTCGGATCGTCGTCGAGGGTCCTCCCAACTGGACCAGCTTTCGGGAGTTCTGGAAAATGTTCGCCGACGAGGGGGCGGTGGTGGTGGCTTCCACTTACACGAAAGTGGGTGGAGTCTACGACGATGGGTTTCGCCACGATCCCCAGCGGCCGCTGGAGAGCCTGGCCGACTACTGCATGGGGTGCTACACCAACCTCAACCTACCGAGTCGCGTCGATATGTTGGCGCGCTACGTCACCGACTACGATGCCGACGGCTTGTTGGTCAATTCGATCAAGAGCTGCAACTCTTTCAGCGCCGGGCAACTCATGATCCTCCGCGAAGTCGAAAATCGCACGGGTCGGCCGGCTGGATTTATCGAGAGCGACCTGGTCGATCCGCGCTACTTTTCGGCCGCCAACATCAAGAACCGATTGGAGTCCTACTTCCAGATGATCGAACAGAAGCGCCAGGGAGGCTCATCATGAAGTACTGGGTAGGAATCGATCTGGGGTCGACGACAACCAAAGCAGTCATCCTCGGTGAAGAGTGTCAGATTCTGGGGCGCGGCATCACCAACAGCCGCAGCAACTACGAGGTAGCGTGTAACGTCGCGCTTGCCGAAGCGCTGATCAACGCGCGGTTTTCGCTGGTTGAAGGTCGCCTGGAGAACGCCGGCATCGACGCCGAGCAGACGAAGCGCCTCTTGCAACAGCTGGAGCGCCACTTTCGGGCCGAGCAGTATCGCGCCCAGCTGGCCAATTTCAGTGAGGCGGTGCGTCGCAAGCTGGCGCTCAGGCTGGTGGTCGCCGGGAACGCCGGCGCCGACCCGGCCCCGGCCGTTGAAGCCATCCTGGAACGCATGGAGGCCGAAACCGCCGAACTCTACGCCGAGAGCGCCAGCCGCAAGAGCGACTTTTTCAGGGACCTGGCCGGCAGCCGCTACATGGCTCTCGCCGAAGAGGAGGCGAGAAACACCACGGTCAAGTTCGACGCCCTGGCCGGCTACTTCGACAAAGCCATTCTCGAGGTCGAAAACCAAACCGCCGGGCAAGACGACTTCGAGGGGCTCACGGCGCGGGCCCTCGAATCGATCGATCACCCCGACCCCATCCTTCTCGAGGTGGTGCGCGACGTCTCGCAGGTAACTCTGGAACGGGTCAATTCGATCGGTACCGGCTACGGCCGGCGGACGCTGCCCTTCCCCAAAGAACAAATCCGCTCGGAGATTCTCTGCCACGGGCTGGGAGCCCACACCATGTTTCCCGAAACCCGCACCCTGCTCGATATCGGCGGCCAGGACACCAAAGCCATCCAGGTCGACGCGCACGGCATCGTCACCTCGTTTCAAATGAACGATCGATGTGCCGCCGGCTGCGGGCGCTACCTGGGCTACATCGCCGACGAGATGAACATGGGGGTCCATGAATTGGGCCCGATGGCCTGTCAGTCGCAGCGGCCGGTGCGCATCAACTCCACCTGCACGGTTTTTGCCGGCGCTGAGCTGCGTGAGCGCTTGTCGCTGGGCGAGAAGCGCGAGGATATTCTGGCCGGCCTGCACCGCGCGATCATCCTGCGCGCCATGTCGCTGCTGGCGCGCTCTGGGGGTGTCGCCGACGAGTTCACCTTTACGGGTGGCGTCGCCCGAAACGGGGCCGCGGTCGGCGCGCTGCGCGGCCTGGTCCAAGAAAACTACGGAGAGGTGACCATCAACGTCTCCTCCGACTCGATCTACACCGGCGCTTTGGGAGCCGCGCACTTTGCCCATCGCGCCGCCGACCTACCCGAAGCCGCGGCAAGGGAGGCGTCGTGAGCACCCCACTGCCCAACACGCTGCACGTGGCCGGTGTCGACGTCGGCTCGGCGGCGGTCAAAGTCGTCGTCACCGAAGACCCCGGCGGCGGGACGCCGCGCCTTTTGGCCGCCAAGCGCGAGCGGATTCGCCGGCGCGACCCCAAGGAAGTCACCGGAACCTCCTTCGATGCCTGCCTCGCCGAGGCTGGCCTCGGCCGCGACGACCTCCACTACGTCGCCACCACCGGCGAGGGGGAAGCGCTCGAGTTTCGCACCGGCCATTTCTACGGCATGACCACCCACGCCCGCGGTGGCTTGTTCTTGGACCCCGAAGCCGGTGCCGTCATCGATATCGGCGCCCTCCACACCCGCGCCGTCCTGATCGATGATCGCGCCAAGGTGCTGGGCTATCGGATGACCAGCCAGTGTGCCTCGGGGTCGGGCCAATTTCTCGAAAACATCGCCCGCTACCTCGGCATCACTATCGACGAGATTGGTCCCTTGTCCCTCGCCGCCGACGACCCCGAGCAGTGCTCGTCCATTTGTGCGGTCCTAGCAGAAACGGACGTCATCAACATGGTCTCGCGCGGGATTTCCACCGCCAACATCATCAAGGGGATCCACGAATCGATGGCGGGCCGTTACGTGCGCCTTCTCAACGGCATCGGGGCGCAGCGGGTGGTCTTAGTGACCGGCGGCTTGGCCGCCGACGAGGGCCTCTTGGAGGCCATGCGCGAGGGGGCCGCCAAGCAAGCCAAGGGCAAACCAGTGCCGACCATCCGCGCCCACCCCGACTCGGCACTGGCCGGCGCCTTGGGGGCAGCGCTCTGGGGGGCGTTTCGAGCCCGCAAGCTCGCCCAGAAGGGCCTCTACTTCACCGCTGGCGCCGAAGCCCACGCATGAGCGCGCTCACCGGCGCACGAGCGGCCGCCGCCCGCTTGGATGGCAAAGTCGCCATGGTCACCGGCGCCGCCGGTGGCATTGGCGCCGCCGTGGTCCAAGCGCTGGCGGGTGCCGGCGCCGAGGTTATCGGGGTCGACCGGCCCAACACCCGCTCGCACGGCGTAAGGTCGTTAGCATGCGACTTAGCCGACGCGGGGGCAGTTTCCAAGCTCCTAGAGGAGTGCCCTAGTCTGGACATCTTGGTGCACGCAGCAGGCATCACCAAGGACCAAGTCATCTGGAAGATGGACGACGCCAGTTGGTCCAGCGTTCTGCGCACCAACCTCGACTCGGCCTTTTGGCTGGTGCGCGGCGTGGTACCGGCGATGCGCCAGGCCGGCGGTGGGGCCATCGTGCTAGTCGCCTCGATCAATGCCGAGCGCGGCAAGTTTGGGCAGGCCAACTATGCGGCCAGCAAGGCCGGCCTCATTGGCTTCGGACGCAGCGTCGCGCGCGAGGTCGGCCGCTTCCAGATCCGCGTCAACATGGTCGCCCCTGGCTGGATTGACACGCCGATGACCCAGGCGCTGCCCGGCGACGTGAGAGAGCAAGCGATCGCCGAGTCGGTACTCGGGGCTACCGGCCAGCCCGAGGACGTCGCCTGGGCCGTGCATTTTCTCGCCTCGGACCAGAGCCGCCATATCACCGGCCAAGTGCTCCGGGTGGACGGCGGCCAGCTGATCGCCTGAGGTTTTGGACAAGCTCAACAAGGAAGAAGACAATGGAAGGTGTGGGCGAACTGCAGGATCAAGTCTTGGTACGGGGGCTCAAGCCCGAGGATCTCGAACCGGTCATCGCCCTTGACGCCAAGATCGTCGGCCGCCGGCGCGACGAATACTTCAAGCTCAAACTGCAGCAGAATCTCGCCGAGACCGGCATCAAAGTTTCCTTGGCTGCCGAAATCGACGGCTGTTTCTGCGGCTTTCTCTTGGCCCGGGTTTATTACGGGGAGTTTGGGGCCCCCGAGCCGACGGCAGTTCTCGACACCTTTGGGGTCCACCCGGACTTTCGCGCCCAGGGCGTCGGCTCAGCCTTGGTGAAGCAGCTCAACCAGAACCTCATGGGCCTCGGAGTCAGCCGGCTGCAAACCGAGGTGGAGTGGGACGCAGTCGAGCTCCTCACCTTCTTTCAACGCCAGGGGTTTCGGCCGGCCGCCCGCTTCTGCCTCGACCTCGACCTGACGCGCTCGTGAAATTCAAGAAGAGCACGCGCTACGCCCTGTACGCCGCCATGGAGATGGCCAAAGCCGGTGCAGGCAAGCAGATCACCGCTGCCCAGGTCGCCGAGCGCTACGCCATTCCCGGCACCGTCCTGGCCAAGGTGCTCCAAGAACTCGTGCGTGCCGGCGTCGCGGTGGGTACGCGCGGCTCGGGGGGCGGCTACGGCCTGGCGCGGCCGGCCGCCGAGACCTCGGTGCTCGACGTCATCGACGCCTTCGAGGAACCGGTTCGCCGCCAAGAGGAGTGCCTGATTGCGGGCGGCGCCGACTGCGCCGAACTGGGCATGTGTCGGCTGCGCAAACTCGTCGACGAGGTCGACGAACTCGCCCGCGCCACCTATGCCTCGGTCAGCTTGGAAACGCTGGTCGGGCAGCGACCACCGCAATCGGTAGAGCTTCGGGTCGTCCGCTAAAGCTCCGCGAAGTAGCGGAGCCAACGGTCGACAACGCCGCAGATCTAGCCTCAATGCGTCAGAACGATGTTCCGGGGGGCGCGAGGGAACGGGGAATGCGCCTGCTCAGACAGTTGCGCGCGCCAGTGAATCCGTTGGATTGCGCAACACTGAGTTGGATGACGCGCGCGCAAAACTCGCCGTCGCATTCCCCGTTCCCTCGCGCCATAACCGCCTCGCCGTGCGATTTGGTCTGACGCATTGAGGCTAGCTGGCCCTCACCTGGGGCAGCTTCCTGGCCGCCGACCGCGACAGGACAGACGCCCCGTAGAGATCCAAACACTGCTGGCAAATGCCGTCCGCAGCACTCCAGGTTGGGAAGTCCTCCTGCACCGCCCGCTCGACGACCGGCGGCACCTCCTGCCCCACGCCGAGAACGAACGGACAGGCGCACAGCGGACAGAGGCCACCGGTGGTGCGACCGGCACTCGGTGCCCGGGCGAACCCCAAGATGTCGGCGTGGGTGGGCTCGGCCCTGCCAAACCAAACCTCGAAGGCGTCGTCCACCCCTTCGCCAAGCATCGCAAACGTTTTGCAAAACTCCCGGCGTCGCGCCTCGCGCGCTGCTCCCGGAGCGCGCCCGGCCTGCCACAGCCGCCCGTCGATCACCGTATCCCAGACGACCCGGTAGCGGTCGATGATCAGGCTCACGTGCATGGGTCCACCCTCGGCGTCCGGTAGGGCTGGGTCGTAGCCGAAGGCGGGGTCTAGCATGTCGGCGATATGGAACAACTCGTGCCGGAGGAGAAGGAGCAACGCTTCGGGTCGGGCCAAGGTCTCCGGGCAAAGACGCAGGACAACGCGGCGATCCTGGGCGGTCGTTGCCCCCGGGGCGACGAAGAGCTCAGCCCCCTCCTTCTTGCGCAGTGCCGGGAGCACCCGGCAGACGGCCGCGTGCTCGGCCAAGAGTGGGTATTCGGCCAGCGCCTGGTGGACGGTTTGGTCCAGCCCCAACTTGACGAAAGTGCGGCGATTCAACCCGGCGAACTGACGCTCGCGCTCGTCGGGATCAGCCAGGTCATAGAGCGCGTCGCGCCGCCGCCAATACGCCGCTGACCCCACGCGCCGCATCTCCCACTCCACGGCGCGCTCGGTGAGCGCGCTGTCGATCTCTACTCGCACGCCGCCGCCCCGCGACCCTCATCCCCGGCGAACTCACACGATCCGCACGCCATCGGCACCTCGGCTTCTTCGGTTGACCGCAGCTCGATGTACTCGAGCCCCACCGGCAAGGAGAAGTGCTGGCACTCCCAAGCCAGCCAGGTGCGGCAGAAGCGGCCGAGCTGGGTAAAGAACCCGCCGCCCGATTCCTCGATCAGCTTGGTGGCGAACGCCCGGCCGACGCCGCCTAGGTGGTCGCGCAGGAACAGGCGTTGGGCGCCGGCCACGCGCCCGGCTTCGCCCGCATCGGGCTCTTCTAGGGCCAGCGCCTCCTTCCGCGTCAGAAATGCCATAAACTCGAACTCCACGGCGAAATGGTCTTGGCGCTCGTGCTGGCCCGCCGATACCTCCAGACCAAACGCCTGGTAGAAGCCGGAGAGGTCGGCCAATTCCTGCGTCTGGCGGAACATCGCCTGCGGGCCGTACTCGGTTTCGTACGGCGGCACGGCACCGCGGGCCGTGTGGCCAAACAACCGCTGGCGGGCTATCTCCAACTCGGCGGCGGCGGCCGTGGCCGCCTCGTCCACCAGCGCCAAGGTCGGGTGGGCGAGCAGCTCCGACCCAAGCTCGCCCCCCTCCTCTTCCCCCCACTGGGCGCTGTCGAGGATTCGCGCCGCACTCACCAACACCTCGCGCCCGGCTGGCGAAGCCAGCCGCGCCACAATAGCGGCGCCGCTTGGCCGCAGTGCCACGGCCGCCGCCTCGTGCAAGACGCTCCGACAGAGGGCCACCTCGACGGTCGATTGGACCGGCTGCAACGCGCGCGTCTCAGTCATCGCTGACCTCAGATTGAATTAGCGTGATCAGCCGGGCGAACGTGCACCGGTTCCTCCACCTGGGTGCGGAAGATCTCGTCGCCGTCTTTGCCGAAGGCAATCACCGTGTCGTTGTAGAGCGCATAGTCCTGGCCGTTCAGGCGTCCCTCGTACACCAGGGGCCCTTCCTCGATCTCGTAGCGGAAGATGATGCGGCTGCTGCGACGAAACAGCTGCAAGACCGCGAGCGTCTCCCGGTCGGGGACCGCGTAAGCGTCCAGCGCACGGTCGACCCCCGGGCCGAACATCTGCCGCAGGTAGGGCCGCGGCACCCAGCGGGGCGGAATGTAGTAGCCGTTGGGCTGGGTCCCGAGTTGCGGATAGAGCGGCAGCGCCAGCTTGGCTTCCTGCACCAGGTAGTAGAGCGGGTTTTGGCGGTCGCGTGCCCAAGTGCCGTCTTCCGCCATCTTCACCAGGCCCTGCATGCGAATCTGGCCGATGCAAGCCGCCATGCAGCGTGTCTCCATAGGCTCGCCGTCTGACTCGGGGTCGGTGCCCTCCACTCGCGGATAACAAGCGATGCACTTTTCGCTCACCCGGGTGTTACCGCGATACATCGACTTCTTGTAGGGACACGCCTCCACGCACTTGCGGTAACCGCGGCACTCCTGTTGGTCGATCAAGACGATGCCGTCCTCGGGGCGTTTGTAGATCGCCTTGCGCGGACAGGCGGCCAAACAGGCCGGGTAGGAACAGTGGTTGCAGATGCGCGCCAGGTAGAAAAACCAAGTCTTGTGTTCCGGAAGTTTGACCCCTTCTTTGTCGTACTCGCCGCGGCGCCCCCGCTTGCCCACCGGGTTGTCCTCGTAGATGTTGGGGGAGTTCCACTCGTCGTCGGCCGGCAAGTAACCGAGCACGCGGGCACTTTCCGGGGTGAGCGCTTGATCTGCCGCTTCAAAGATGGTCTTGCCCTCAAAGCGTGCCGGGTCGTTGCCTTCTTTCGACCACACCTGACCCTTGGGGTTGGCACGCTCCAAAAGTTCGAGAATCTTCATGTCCCAGGACTGCGGATAGCCACCATACGGCTTGGTCTCGACGTTGGCCCACCACATGTGCTCCTGGCCTTTGTTGAAGGTCCAAGTCGACTTGCACGCCATCGTGCAGCTCTGGCAGGCAATGCAGCGATTGATGTTGAATACAAAGGCAAACTGCCGCTCTGGGTACTCCCCGGCGTAGGGGTACTGCATCTGACGACCTAGGTGCCAGTTGTAGACGTTAGCCATCGGCTTCCCCCTTGCGTTCATCCTTGGCACTCATCGTGCCGCACGCCGGTGGGCCATGCCACACCACTGGCTCACCGGTCGCACGCGGCGGGGCGTCCACCACGCGCACGCGCGCACGCCCCCAAAACTCGAGCTGCTCGCGCACGATGTTGCAAACCGCCTCCTCCCCAAGCGCCTGGTAGGCACGGTGGGCGCCAGCGTAAAACGGGTTCCGAAACAGCTGCATGAGTGCCTGCTCGTCGAACCCCAGGCGCGCGTACTCCTCAGCCAACACCGCGATCGTGTCGCGCGAAGTGTCGCCATGGGTGGGCACCTCGGTGCCCACGAGCATCATCGGATCGGTCTGGTCAGGTTCTTGATAAGGCACGCCGGTCTCCCTTTCAGTCGCGGATCCGCGTCAAGTCGCCCTGCAGGTAGCGCTCCATGAACTCGCTCTCGTTGTCGGGTGTGAAGCCGGTAGTCGCCGGCTTCCAAACTCCGCGGCCGTGCATGCCGCCGTCCTCCGCTTTGGTCACCCGCACCAACGTCTCTTTGGGCACTGTATTGACGGCGTGGTTGTCAGCCTCGCCGCCGAAGATGAACCCCATGAAGACCTTGGCCTTGTGGAACAACGAGTCGGTTTGGTGCATGGGCATGTGCCAGTTGCGCGTGATCGACTGCTGTGACCCATAGCGCAGGTTGGCCTGATAGCCGGTGTTGGCTGAGAGCGCTCGACCGTCCGGCCGCGTCTCGTGCGCCTTGACACTCTTCTCCGTGGCGATGTACGGCGCGTGTTTCATCATCACGATGTCGTAGGGATAGGCGTGGTTGTACTTGACCCGCAGCATGCAACGCGACACCCGATAGAACGGGTCACTGGGTTTGGCTCCCAGGTAGGGGCGGTCCGCCGGATTGGCATCCACGTAAACGTAGTCGCCATCGTTGATGTTTAAGTCGCGCGCCGCGGCCGGGTTGATGTTGAGCTGGTGCTCACCCACACAGGGCGCGCGCTTGTCCAGCCGGTAGGGGTCGCCGAAGTTCGAGTCGTAGAGCATGTGCCAATCGACATTCGACCAACCGCTATGCACCCGGTGGCGCGTCTTGGGGGTCAAGCAGAAGAACTGAAATCCCTTCTCCCAGAGGAAGTTCTTGGTTTGCTTGACGCGCGACCAGGGCATCTTGATGTTGCGGATGGTGCGATGGTCCCAATGCTCGGCATCGGCGGGTATCCCATAGTCATCCGGGCGGATATGCGGGCTGGAGGCGACGATGACGTTGGGCAAGTAGGGGGTGGCCTCTGGCCCCTCCCGGTGGACGATGAAGTTCTCGCCATACTCGATCGCTTCGGGCAAGTCCGAGTAGGCATGCAGCCGCCCCGTGTCGGTGTGGAACGGCTCGCTGTCGTGCACCTGTTCGTAGAACGGGATGCGCGGATAGGTGCGGAAGTTCAAAAGCGCGCCACCGGAAGGTCCGTGCTTGCCGGCCATGATGTCCTCGAGCTTGTAACCCCGTGTCGTCGTGCAGGAATCCAACAACCGCTGCAGGTAAACACCACGCTGGCCGTCGTGCTCGAACTTGAAGTGGTCGACAAAGCGCTGGTCGCCGGTGAGTTCGCCCAGCGCCTTGGCGATGCCTGCCAGAATCGTCAAGTCGTCCTTGCTGTCAAATAGCGGCTCGATGCCACCCTTCCAGATTTGCAGGAACGGGTTCGAGCAACTGGCTGTCACTTCCAGATCCTGAAACTCCAACCAGGAGTTGGCGGGTAGCGCCAGGTCAGCGTACTCGATTGACGCGGTCATCTGGATGTCAATCGAGACAATCATCTCGACGTTGGGATTGACGTTCTTGATCATGCCGTAGGCCCACTTGGCATTGTTGATCAAGTTAACGTTGGTAAAGAGGATGGCCTTGGTTGGCGCCGGCATGTGCGTCTCACCGGTGAAGTTGCGGCGCCCGTACTTCGGTGTGTCGACAATCAGCGCCAGGTCACCGTGGTTCCAGTAGGCCGGCTCTTCCCCCTTGCAGTAGTTCTTGACCTTGATGTCCTTACCCGATGCCGCGGCGTCCAGATTCTGGTTAAACGGATCCTCGGCCACCCACCCCTTGAATCCGGGGCCGGTCCACGGTGATCCCTGGAACAAGGCAGCCTTGTAGTTCCCCGCCCAGGTATGCGACCCCGCCCCAGGCTTACCGATGTTGCCGGTCAACATGACCGGCAGGTAGGCGGCGCGGTTCATCTCGGTAGCATGGAACCAGTGGTTGATACCCTCACCTTGGTGGATCGCCACCGGCTTGATGGTGGCGATGTCCTCAGCCAGGCGTTCGATCAAATCCCGCGGTGCATGGGTGATCTCACAGACGGTGTCCAGGTCGTAGTCGCGCAAGTGCGTCTGATACAGCCGCCACAGGGTCTCTACCTCGACGGTCGCCCCATCAACCAGCTTGACGCGATAGCTGCCGTCGAGCGCCGGCTGCACGCCCTTCTGCTTCAAAGTGTCGCCGACGTCGTCGCGGGTGATCGCCCGTAGACCACCCTGACCTTCGTCCCAAACCACGTAGTCGCCGAGCTGCTCATGCTGCTCCTGGGTAAAGCCCTGGACCCGCATCGACGGACCATCGGGCGACAGGACGCTCTGGTAGCCGGCAAAAACCTCGTGGGCCCGCAGGCGCCGCAGGTTATCGGTACGCACCAGAAGCGGGAAGTCGGTAAAGCGCTTGACGAACTCGGCGTCGTACCAGTTGCGCTCCATCATGATGCGGGTGATGCCGAGCCAGAGCGCGGCGTCGGTCTGCGGCCGGATGGGGATCCAGTAGTCGGCTTTGGTGGAGGGCGGGCCATACTCCGGGGCGATGACGACGATCTTGCCGCCCCGCTCCATGCACTCGATAAACCAGTGCGAGTCGGTCAACTTGTTCTCCACCAGATTCTTGCCATCCATGATAATGAGCTTGGAGAAGCGCAAGTCGTTGAAATCGCAGTCGGAAGTCTGCAGGCCGTGCACCCACGGGTGGCCGGGAGCTTGGTCTCCATGCCACGTGTAATTGGAGAAGTTGCGCCCCCCCAGCGCCTGATCCGGCCCGACACCGCGGACTTTGGCGTCCAATAGCGCCAGAGTGTTGTTGAGGCGGTACATGCCGTACTTACCAATGACGCCCAAAAGCCCCATGCCGCCGCGCATCTTCACGCAGCGGGTGCCTGCCCCGTGCATCTCATCAACCATCTCGGGCTGATAACCCTGATCCAGGAGCCGCTGCTTACCCGCGTCGCCGCTGTAGGTGTGGGCGATGGAGTTCAAGCCACCGGCGATGTAGCGAAAGGCATCCTCCCACGGCAGCTGCACGAACTCGTCTTCGCCGCGGGCGTCAAACTTGTACTTGGTCTTGAGTTCCGGAGTCAGCGCTGGAAATCCGGCATCTGCCCACGCCTTCCAACCCCGGCGCACAATCGGGTGGCGCAACCGGTAGGGTCCATACAGCACGCGGTGGAAGGTGTAGCCCTTGGCGCATTGACGAGGATTCCAGTTGATCGACGCGTGGTTGCCGTAGAGGTCGGCGTACTTTTGATAGTCGTAGGTGGAACCACTGCGCGTGACGATGCCGTTCCGTACGTAGGAACGAATGCGACAAGCGTGCGTGTCGTTCGGAGAACACACCCAATCAAAGGTGCGGTCGTAGCGGTACTGATCTCGGTAAATTTTTTCCCAGTCTCTGGACAGGCGGCGGTGGAGCGGGTTTTCCTGTGGATCGATCGCCGCCAGGAGGTCGAGGGGCGTGCCGAGGTCAAGCGCCGCAGCGCCGCTCCCCACACCGAGCCAGCGCAGGAATGTACGGCGGTCGATGGCCCGTGGCTCATCCCTGGAGACGCTCATCGCTCTACCCCCCTTGTGGCGGCGCCGGCACGCGGCGCCGCGACTACTCCAAACTCAGCTCCTGCCAAATCGTCACTGACTTCTTGCCATCGCGGTCGCCAGCGCTACCGTTCCACACTGCGAACCCCACCGCCACCGGCGCGCCAGAGCGCAAGGTCACAGCGTTGGGGCCCGAGCCGGCCAGCGCCCGCTTGAACAGCACCCGGTACGAGCCGATCGAGTACTCGCCGTGCGCCTCGACCCGCTGGTCGGCTTTCGGGCGCGCTGACAAGGTCCCAAACCCCTGAGCGGCCAGGTCCTCGACCGGACTCTTGCGCGTCGGGTCGGCGACTATATTGCCGGCTCCCCAGGCGGTCACGAAGGTGGGATCCGACTCGAGCGTCAGCGCATTGCGGGTGGGTTGTTCCAGAGGCGACACGGTCAGGTTGGGATAGGCATCGATCCCGATGTTGGGATAGATCTTCTCCAGGTCCTGAAACGCCGGCTCCAGGTCGGCTTGCCGCTCGGACTTCCACATCCAAATGTTGACTGGCCGCTGATGCTCGCCCATGGCGAAGAACGGCGGGTCCCGATCCAGCGAAAACTGCACGGCCACCGCGTCGCGGAAGTCCTGAGGACGCAGAGCCGTGTGGTCGTGGGTGTCGTCGATCCAGGTGAGCAGGAGGGCAATGTCCTCACCATCGTGCAGCGCCTGGACTGTCAGTTCCTCGGGCCGCTGTGAGCGCCACCACAGGGGCATAAGGTGGAGATTGACCCGCTCAGCACTCTGCCAACCGTTGTCATCCGGGTGGCTGGGGATCCGATCGACGCGGGCAGCGGTAATGCGATAGCGCCGCATCTCGACCCGATTCCGCTGGCGCTCACTCGACATCTCCATGACGAAGTGCGTCAAGTTCCAAGCGTCGTCGCCTTGCAGGTAGCCGCTGTGCGGCATTGGCGTGCCGGGCAACCCCGCAACGATGCGCCGGTAGACGTGCTCGGGCTCAGGAATGCCCTTGAAAACTCCGGCGGTGAGGTCGCGTGGTCGGGTCGGGTAGCCACGATCGTCGATCTGCTCTTGGCCGCCATCCCCTTTGCCAGCCGGACCATGGCAAGGTGCGCAACCGCTGGCAAAGAGCGCCGCCGCCGCTTCTTTGGCGGCTGCGGTGTACGGCGTCTCGGGCGGCACCTGGATGACGCCGGTCGGCGCGTCGCCCGCCGCTGTCGGTTCGACGACGATCGCGTCGCGGGCTAAGGACTTCAGGTAGTGCACCAGTCCCCAGCGGGTCTTCTCGGGCAGGTGCGCCCAAGACGGCATCGCTGACCCCGGCATCCCCCGGGAGATCGAGCGAAAGAGATCCTCGTCGGTAGGAACCCCTTCCCAGGTCGAGATCAACCGGTAGTTCGCGGTGACGAAATCACGCGGCTTGGGGTAGAGCAGATAGGCAGCCTCACCGTCACCGCGCCCTTCGGCACCGTGGCACGCCAGACACTTGCGCTCGTAGGTCGACTTCCCCAATTCGATCAATGCGTCGGAAACCGCCAAGACCGACTGGGGTTCCCAGTTCTGGGGTGTTTCGGCGCCCAGCTCCGGGTCGGAGGACGACCGCTGGCAACCGACCAGGAGGGTAACGAACACCCAGGTCATAGCGGAGCGTCGAAGGCGACTGGCCTTGGGCAGCGGAGAGGCGGGGCGGGCGCTTGAGCGTAGACCTACCGGCGATCGCAGCATGATCGGTTCCCGGGTCGGAGTCGTCTTTTATGACAAACGAATCTTTTTATCTTCTATCTGGCCTCCGGTGTCAAGTGGAATCGGCAGATGGGGGAATTTGTCCAATTGGGACTATCCGGGCAAAAAGAGCCGGCGAGGCGCGATAGGGGCGCACTCAACGGCGCCATTCGCCCTCCCGCCGGAACAGATTTTGGGAGTATTCGATCTTTAGCTCTATAATTAGAGCAGCCGCGCCCATAAAACGACCCACGCCAACCCGAGGTACACCGGTGATTTGTCAGGCCCCCCGATCACGTCTCCTAAACCCCCGAATCGCCGCGCTCGGGGTTCTCACTCTTCACTTTTGGATCGGCCTCGACCCGGCGCTCGCCCAAATCTCCGGCCGCGTCATCGATCAAGCCTCAGGCCTCCCCCTCCCGGACGCCCTGGTCACCCTGCAAGCGACCACCACGCGCACGACGACGGCAAGCGACGGCACCTTCCAGCTGGCCGAGGCGATGGGCACTGATCTGGTCATCGTCGGGGCCAAGAAGGCTTACTTCTCCGCTTCGGTCACCGCCTCGTCACCGGCTGCCGATCTCGAGATTGCTCTAGACCCCGTGCCCCAAGACGACGACCCTACTTACACCCTCTTGAACCCAGGCAGCTGCGCCAGCTGCCATCCCGACCAATTCGCCCAGTGGAGTGACTCGCCGATGAATAAGGCGGGGACCAACACCTGGGTCTACGACATCTATGACGGCACCGGCACCGCTGGCGGCATGGGTGGGTTCGTGTACACGCGCGACTCGGTCCACCGGCACGACAACCCCAACTCCGAATGCGCCGCTTGCCACCAACCGGAGCCTTGGATCGGCGAACCCTTCAAAGCGCTCGATCCGATCGGCCAGCTCTCACCCGGGTCGCTGCACGGGGTTTCGTGCGAGGTGTGCCACAAGATCGCCCACATCGACGAGACCAGAAAGAACTTCCCGGGCATCTACCCTGACGTCGTCACTTTCACCCGGCCAGCCGGCCCCACGTATGAGCAGGTGATGTATGGCATCCTGGGCGACGCAGACTTCACCGCCCCGTTCTCCATGCGCCCGTCCTACCAGCCGCAGCTCGACGCCGAGATCTGTGCCGCCTGCCACCAAGACAAAAACGACCCGGACGGCGACGGCGACTTCGAAGAAGCCAACGGCGTCATCTCCGAGCCGACGTATCTGGAGTGGTTGGATAGTCCCTACGGTGATCCTAATTCACCGTTCTTTGCGTCCTGCGTCGACTGTCATATGCCATCGTACGGCGCCGACACGGTGTGCTCCATTCTGTTCCCACCCCTGGAGCGCGACCCGGAGACCATCCGCCACCATCAGGTACTGGGAACCACACCGGAGTTCTTGGAAAACGCCGTCGATCTATCAGTCATCTGTCAAGCCACCGGCGACCAAGTCACCGCCGAGGTGTCCATCGCCAACACCCACACCGGCCATCACGTACCGACCGGCGTCACCATCCGCAACATGATCCTCCTGGTCGAAGCCTGGCGCCAAGAAGACAACGCCGCCTTGACCTACACCGGCACCCAGACAGTGCACGAGCTGGGTGGGGTTGGCGACCCGGCCCAGGGGTACTACGCCGGACTGCCAGGCAAGTACTACTCCAAGGTCAACCACGATGCCAACGGCAACGGCCCGACCTTCTTCACCGACGCGACCGGCATTACCTTCGACAATCGCATCCCGGCCCTGGCGACCGATACCACCCAGTATACCTTCGAGCTGCCGCCGGGCGGCGGCACGGTGCACGTCCGGGCACGGCTGATCTACCGGCGGAGTTTCCGTTTCCTAGCAGACGCCAAGGGCTGGACCGAGGACGGGCACGGCCAGCCGCTCGCCGACCTGGAGCCCCCCTACTTTGGCCATCTCATGGAGGAAGCCGAGTCCGTTCTGACGACGACGGCGGTAAGCGACGCGCCCAGCCCGATCGCGGCCACCGAGCTTTTCCAAAATCAGCCCAATCCGGCCAACCCGCAGACGACCATCCGCTTCCAGCTCTCGGAAGCAACGCCGGTGCGCCTCGAGGTCTACAACACCCAGGGTCAGCTCGTGCGCACGCTCGTCGATGGCTCCGAAAGCCCCGGTACCCACTCAGTCACCTGGGATGGCCGCGACGCCGCCGGCCACGAAGTACCGAGCGGCATCTATCTGTATCGCCTGGAGGCTGGAGCTAGCGTGCAAACGCGACGGCTAGCCATCTTGCGCTAGCCAACGGATGGGAGGCGCATTCGAGCGCCGGTGCGACCCTCCCGCCTAGTGGCGCTCCTGGAGTTGGCCTTTGATTCGTCCCCAGGAAGCTGCTTCCACCGGCACGACGACCGGTTCGCACGGCGCGTAGCCTCCAGACCCGACGCACACGCGCCCGACGTTGCGTGGATCGATTGGCGTGCAATTGGGGTGCCAGCACTTCATCCAGAAAACAGCGCCTCACTCAGCCCGAATCCACCAACATCCTATCCTTTTCTGACAACCAGTGTGCAACGACACCTCTCATCTCCGCCAATGGGACCGCAACGCAGCAACGGCAAAAGCAAAGCACACCCGTGTCGTAGTTAAATCATAGTGATGCGCTGCCGTTTCGAAAAATCGTTCCGCTCGCAAAATACGGTTAGCGTAAACTCACTGCGGGTGTCGCCGCCTCAGACAACCTTGTGGATGCTCGCTGCCGTAGCTCTGCCCCTGGGTTCGCCCAATGCGCCCGCTCATTACTTGACATTCCCAACCAACACCATTGACAACACCACTAGCGACCAGCCTGCACCCGAAGCATGATCGCCGCGACGATCATTGTCGGACGAACAGCGGCGCCACAGCGCCCAGACCTCTGGAGGTATCTCTTGAATACCAACAACCGACTGCCTCTGTATCTGCTTATCAACATCGCCATTGTCAGCGCGCAACTCCTAACCGGAATTGATGAATTGGCGGCGATGAGCGACGCGCCACAAGACATGGCTGATGTGGTTTGGCCTCATGTCGATCGCAGCAAGGTCATTCTTGAAGGAGAGGTTGTGGCAAGCAAAGTAGTAGCTATCGAGCCACCGGAGGCGCTTTGCACGTTCATGAGCGAACTCACTGTCACACCAACACGAATCTATCGAGGAGACTTGCTCGATGGTGACGTACGGATCCTGACCGACACGATTCCACGAGCCTTTAGGAAGAATCGACAGCTGTTGCTGGACCTGAACGCCAATCCCGAGTGTGCGTATGCAGAGTACAGCTTCGAAGAGCTTGACCCTCCGCGCTTGGGCAGCCGGGGGATCTTCCTGTTGGTTGAGTCCGCTCTTCCCCAGTTTCTAGAACTGACCTACGTACGACCCGGATTCATTGCACAGACTTCAGACGGAATGGCCAAGTTCGAAGGGTTACAATGTGGATACGACGCTTTGGAGATATTGCTCGAGCAGCAAACTGAGGCACAGAGCGTTGGCAATCTAACCTTAGCAGCCAGTACGGCCGTCAGGGCTAAGGTGGCTAGCCGGACGCTACGATACGGAGGTCGCACCGGAAGCGCGCAATACACCTTTAGCGTCGTAGAGGTCCTAAAAGGCGCCATTGGTCAAAGCGAACTATCCCTGACCCTACCGAATGTCGCTAGCGGCACCTACCGGAGCCGTGCAACACGAGCCAGACATGAAGCGTTGTTGAACAACGCGATTCACACTTCACAAGAAATAGTGCTGTTTACTGACGGACCTGTTCAAGCGAATGGCGCTATTACGGGGAATGTGATGTCGATGATGCAACTCAACGAATCAGGGCAGGCTCTTACAGGTTCGCTGGTACAGACTACGAGCGGCTGGATACCCGCAACCATCGATTTGAATGATTGGGGAGTTTCAAATGAGTAGCCGAGTGGTGATCATGGTTGTGAACCTTACATTTCTTGCGCCAGGCACTCTACTTGCTGGCTGCCCGATTTGCACGCAACCCAATTTGCATGGAACGCGACAGTAAGCACTGGCAGGCGGAACTCCCAGCCGGTACGCAGTCAAAGAGCAAGGCTAGCGAACCGTCCATCGGGCCGGGTCCATCAGGTGAAACCTCGCCCATTTGGGGTCCAGCACAACTCCAAGCGCTCGCCACAAAGTTCCAACTAGGATCCCAATCAAACGCACAGAAGACCGCCGCAAGATCGGTGTCGATGTGCCTCACCAGCATCCTGACGTAGTAGGACTCTTGCGGTGCAACCTGAGTCACCGGGTCAACACCATCGCATATCCCCTCCACACCGCACGCAGAGATGTCCGTTGGTCTTGCGTCCAATACCAACGTCAGGTTTTCGTTGGCTCCTAGGGCTGTACCCATAGAGAATGCAAGTATCACAGCCAACGCGCCAGCCACTAAGCGGTACATCGCAACCTCCTATCTCCGACATGTCGGCCCCCGCACTGCCTAGTGGGGTGACCAGCGCTCTTGGAGCTGGCCTTTGATTCGTCCCCAGGAAGTTGCCTCCACCGGCACCACGACCGGCTCGCACGGCGCGTAGCCACCGGGCCCGACGCACACGCGCCCGACGTTGCGTGGATCGATTGGCGTGCAGTCAGGCTGCCGGCAAAAAATGGACGCTAGCCCACAAATCGGGAAAAAGGTGGACTCAATGATCTCAACACAACCCTGGTGTCCGGAAGACATCATAAGTAACCCAACAACGACGGAGCTTCCAGCAGGAATGCAATCAAAGGTCACCATGAGCGAGCCCTCCATCGGGCCTGGCCCGTTCGGTGACACCTCTCCGAAATTAACCCCCGCACAATTCCACCAGCTTGCCACGAAGTTCCAGCTCGGATCCCAATCGAAAGCACAAAGAACCGCGTCAAGCTCCGTATCAATGTTTCTCACCAGCATCCTGATGTAGTAGGACTCTTGCGGTGCAACCTGAGTCACCGGGTCAACACCATCGCATATCCCCTCCACACCGCACGCAGAGATGTCCGTTGGTCTTGCGTCCAATACCAACGTCAGGTTTTCGTTGGCTCCTAGGGCTGTACCCATAGAAAATGCAAGTATCACAGCCAACGCGCCAGCCACTAAGCGGTACATCGCAACCTCCTATCTCCGACATGTCGGCCCCCGCACTGCCTAGTGGGGTGACCAGCGCTCTTGGAGCTGGCCTTTGATTCGTCCCCAGGAAGCTGCTTCCACCGGCACCGCGACCGGCTCGCACGGCGCGTAGCCACCGGGCCCGACGCACACGCGCCCGACGTTGCGCGGGTCGATTGGCGTGCAGTCAGGCTGCCAGCACGCAGTGGACGCTAGCCCACAAATCGGGAAAAAGGTAGACTCAATGATCTCGAGACACCCCTGGTGCCCTGAGGACATCAGAAGCCACCCAGCTACAACGGTGCTCCCAGCAGGAATGCAATCAAAGGTCACTACAAGCGAGCCCTCCATCGGACCCGGCCCGTACGGTGACACTTCTCCGGTATTCCCCCCCGCACAACTCCACGCGCTTGCCACGAAGTTCCAGCTCGGATCCCAATCGAACGCACAAGAAACCGCATCGAGTTCCGTGTCGATGTTCCTTACGAGCATACTGAAATAGAAGGACTCTTTCGGTGCAACCTGAGTCGCCGGGTCAACACCATCGCATACACCCGCAACGCCGCATGGAGCGATGTTTGTCGGTCTTGCGTCCAATACCAACGTCAGGTTTTCGTTGGCTCCTAGGGCTGTACCCATAGAAAATGCAAGTATCACAGCCAACGCGCCAGCCACTAAGCGGTACATCGCAACCTCCTATCTGGCCACAACCATTTTCCTGGATCCGACAAAGCCAGGAGTTCGAAGTTGATAGAAATAGACACCACTGGGCACGCGGTCACCTGACGCTGTCTTGCGATCCCAGGACAGGGTGTGCTCTCCGCGTCGCAAATGGCGCTTGATCACCTGAACCGTCCTTCCCGTGACATCGAAGACCCTCAGCTCCACGGCGGAGTCGGCCGGCAGCCATATTGGGATTGAAATCCGGCCGACGAAGGGGTTGGGATGACCCGGCCCAAGCGCGGCAGGCACCGCGGGGGCGCCTAACTCTTCGATCCCTATGGGTAAATCACCCGTGGTGATCTGTAACTCAACGTTGCGGACTGTAAGCGGCTGGGCACCGTCCGAAGCTGGCGGATTCGTGACCGTGACGGTCCACGTACCCGCTAGCCCACTCCCGGTGAGGAGCGTCAAGTCCGGATCATTCGGCACGTTCGACCCAAAAGCAAACGGATCTACTTGGTTGTACGGAGCCCTTCGCGCATCGTCGAACCACCAATCAAAGTCGGTAATGCTGGTCAAGTGCTGGTTAATGACGGCAACGCCGTTGTAGAAGAGGGACGCTGCGGTAATCGGATTGCTCAATTCAATACGGATCATACCTAGCTTTGCACCGTCGGCCACAACGTGGCAAGAAACGTCCGTAACTTGAGCGTTACTGCTAACCGACAAATCAAACGACGTACTCGTGCCCGGCAAGATGGTCTGTCCGCCACTACCCCCAACGCTGTGCGACATGGTGGTGCGAGTTGCCGCTATTCCGACATAGAACACGGCCGCGTCCTCAAGGGGATGGTTCGGAGAGACCGTCTTTGGCCAGTGAACGGTGACTCCAAGCCCGTTCGTCGCCTCGATTCGATAACGCACGAGGGTTTCGAGAGGGAATGAGGGAATCACTCCTACGAACGTATCAGCCCCGACAAGCGTCATCGTGGTCGAGCCAGTGAACGGGCCGTCCGTGCCGCCGTAGCTCAGTACCACAGACGAAGGATCCACGGGATAGGCGCTGTTCACAATCCTGACGCGAACAACCGCATTCGCCGGGCTTGTCTGGTCGCCCGGCAACGCTATGGGCTCGAATGTCGCGCCCCAGGGTTCCTCCTGCTGGTCAAAAAACAAGCCCCGAGAGTCAAGGGCGTCGACCGCCGATTGGATCAGCGCCACGTTCGGCGGTCCCGCCCCGATTTCTTGATTGACCAATGACTCAGCCAGGCCCCTCAAACTCGGCTCGCTGCACATATCGGAAAAAGACATGAGTAAGTGCGTCGCGAGCCGGTCCCTAGCCGTGCAAGCTGCGAGGAAGTTGCCATCCCCTACCCCGGTAGGACATGCGCCCAACACCGACTCGTAGGCTTGGAACACGCTCCACATCGCCCCGCTCGCCAAAAGCCCGCCCACATGAGGACTTGGATGCCAAGCATATGGATACATGAGTTGGTTCGCGACCGTCCGACCGTATCCGGAATCAAAGATCCCCGTGGCGTCCTGAGCGCTCCACTCGGCCCAAACACGATCGAAAGGCTGCGGTTCATGCGCCAAGAGGGCTGATGCAAAAAAGTCTGATAGACCCTCAGCCAGCTTGGGGCCCTCTGCCCCGTGGCCCTCGAACCCGGGACACGCATCCTCGTGCAGGACGTGAAGATACTCGTGGAGCACGACTTCAGGATCTTCTGCATCCTCTGACGGGCCCGATCCACGGGTCAGTTCAATCGTGTCTGTAGCCAGATTGTATCGGGAGCCCGCCGCGATTGGGTCCAGTTTTTGCTGGCCCGGGTTCAAAGAGAGCCCTAGCGTGTTTTGGACGTAGTCCTGCGCCCTATCGAGGAAATAGAAGCCCATGACGTGCTCGAAACCCTTGGTCGTTTGGCACCGGTCGAAGAGGAACGATCCGACTGGCGGCGTGTTCGGCGGACCAGCGTTGCTAACCAAAATGACCCGACTACTTTCGAGCTGGGGAACGCCACCGACATACACCAGATCGGGAGGTAGGGTCACCGTTTCGTAGGCTGGGTCGTATGTAGATCCCTGGCAATCGTCTTCTCCCGTACTTCGGAGGCCGGGGTCATTCAAGACCGCCATCGGATTGGGAGCCCAGATCTGTGCCGGTTCATTCAACAGGACGGAGCTAGAAACGGCGAGGATTCGCTCGTTCTGGGCAGACACGTAAACCGACCACTCCGGAAAGTCCACCTTCCATGCAAGCGCGGCCCCCTGGGGGCTGTCGCCCGGATACACGACCAAACTGGTACGCACGACCTCACCGCCACCGCCGATCTCGTGCGACGCGGCCAGGCTCGCCTCCGCCGCCGAGACAGTGGGCAGTGTCGAAACTCCCGCTACGTCGTAGTAGTTTCCCTGAATCGACAACAGCTTGCCGCTGCCGCTCACTTGAGCAGATGCCCAGCCGTTGAAGACGGGGACTCCCCTGTGCTCCTGCACCCACCTGAAGCTCCGGCCCCGCGGTGAGTCAACACCCCTTGCTGGGCGCAAGTTGGACCACTCCAGGCCGAGTTCACCCGCCCATGCTTGGAGTACGGCCTCTGCACCCAAAGCACCAACAACTTGGCTCCTGACTCCAATGGGCCAGGCAATCCGCCGCCTGAAGCCCTCTGCTAAACGATGCCAGCGCCAGCGGGCCAAGTGTCGATCGACCAAGAGGTCGGCCCGGGGCTCGTATGTCGGCATGAGGAGCCGCCCACCCAAGACGTGCGCCGCCCCGACGATTTGGAAGTCGTCCATACGGCCATGGGAATCTCGAGCTAGGGCACTCCTGATGTAGAAGGTTGTCGGTGGAGGATCCCCGCAACCGTCCACCCGAAATGCATACGCAAACACATCTCTCTGTTGAGCGCCTTCGAACACAATCTTGTGCTCGTATTGGTCACCGCCGAATGAACCCGGTGCTCCATCGACAACCACTCGGCCACAGGGAAGCGATGCTGGTGGGTTCACCTGCTCGTAACAGCCGGTCCCCGCCCTAGGATTCCAGCGAAGCTCCACGCCCAACCCAGCGAGGTCTCCTTGTTTCGGTATCTTGGCTCCCCTAAAAAAACGCCTTCGACTTGCTGTCACCGCCACAACTATCAAAACCGGGGCCGCCAACATCCACTCGCCCGCGCCGTTCCACCGGTATCGCCGCCAGGCTCGCCTGATCATCAAGAATCGCCGTGCCCCCGAGCGCCCACGTTTCGACAACCGTGAGAGCGGTCCCACCGTTTCCGGTGTTGCTGAAGCGCAGGCGACCAAGCGGCACCATCTCGCCGCTCGTCACCGCATCGAAGGCCGCAATGTAGCTGTCACCCGAGGAGGTTGGTGCTGTCTGCCCCAAGACCTCGTTCGACTGGCACCCACCTGCCCAATAGAGGAAGCTCCAACTAGGATCCCAATCGAATGCCATTTGTGCAGCAGCTACGGCGTCGAAGTTCTGTATGTAGACATACACTTCAATGTCGGCGGACGCAGCAACCGACGTCGTCGGTCGCACGGAATCGCAGTCAAGCCCAGCGTCTACAGGCGTGGAACATGTGTTCGACGGGGCATGGGGCACCGCATGTAGCACAATACGAGCGTCGCCATTGGCTGCGGAACGGGCGAAACCGGGTAGGCAAAGGAGAGCGACACAGGCGGCGACCGGCGGACCTTTCATTGTTCTCTCCCTGAGCGCCCCTGGGCCAAATGAGGCTGCCCACTCACAGTATTGCTCCAGCGCGACAGTGACGCAACCCCCGAATTTTCTGCTCTCCGCCCCAGACTCATCCACCGCATGCAAAAGGGGTTCGCCAGCCCCTCGCCGAGTCGCTGCCTTGGACTTTTGCCCGGCTTGCGACAAGAGCAAGGGCCCACCAGCAAAACTAGTGGACCCCGCCAGACCTCCTCGATGCTTGGCGCTTCAGCTACGCCTCGTAGAAGAACTCCTCTTTGGCGATCTTGCCGTTCCGCACGGTGTAGAGTCCCATTTCGCTCATCTTGGTGCGCTGGCCGGTATGCTTCGGAGTCACCTCCATGTCAAAGACGACGCCAAAGCGATCACCGTGGGGGAACGGGCCTTCGATCTTGATCGAGTGCACTTCGTGATTTTCAGACCACCATTGGTTCTTGCCCTTGATGGCCTCAATGCCCTTCATCACCCGGTCCATCCCCGGCATATCCACCGCCTCGACCGACTCGATGTCGTCAGCGTAGAGTGTGTTCAGGGCTTCCATGAAGCCACCCTGGCGGCATAGATCGACCAACTGCTTGCCAACCTGTGTGGCTGCGTTTTGGGTGTCAGTACTCATCCTAGTGTGTCCTTTTTTACTCGACATAACTGCTCGAAGGGCTAGCCTCCGGCGTTCGATGAACCGAGAAGCGGTTCTACTTCCAGGGGGCTACCCATTCTAGCGCACGATGGAAGGCCCGCCAAATCCTGGGGGGGGGGGGGGGCGACTACCAAGCTAACGCTCGCGGGCGCGCCAATCAGCAGCGGCCTCTGATTCTGCCTGAGCGTTGCCGAAAATCTCGATCAGGAATCTGTCCATTGCATCGCGATACTCACGCTCCGACGCCATGTACCCATCGTTGTGGCTGCCGTTCATGGTCAGCTGGTACTTCGGAGGATGCGCTTCCGCGTAGAGTTCGCAGCCCTGCTCGTAGGGAATCAACTCATCATCGCTGCTGTGGATGAAGAGCTTGGGGCAGTCTACTTCGGTGATGCGCGAGCGCGTGTCGAAGCGGATGCGCGACAGCCATCTGACCGGCAGCCAAGGATAGGCAACGGCACCCATTTCCGGAACATTGGTAAAGGTCGATTCCACGATCAAGCCGGCGGCATCCACCTCGGTGGCAAGCTCCACCGCCACCGCCCCACCCAATGAGCGGCCAAAAAGCACGATGTTGTTAGGGTAAATCGATCGCTCATCGAGCAGGTAGCGCCAGGCGGCTCTCGCATCCTGATAAACCCCGCCTTCGGTAGTCCTTCCTCTGCTCTCTCCGTAGCCCCGGTAGTCGAAGATCAGTACGTTGAGACCTAACTGGTGATAGAGCTGCAACGAGTCGAGCCGGTGGGAGATATTGCCGGCGTTTCCGTGAAAGAACAGCATCGTGCCCCGCGCCGCCGGACTTGGGAGGAACCAACCCGAGAGCATTCCTCCATCGCTCTCGAACCGCACGTCCTCAAAGTCAAGCCCGACCACCTCGGGAGTCGCGACCAGCGCGCGGTCGGGGAAGAAGATCAGCTTCTCTTGGAATACGAAGGCCGCGACGCAGATTGCGGCGTAGGTGGCGGCGAGCACTAAAACGATGGTCATGAACTGCGGCAAAACAGCGATCTCCGTTATCACGAGACGAGTCGAAAGGAAAGACAACGTTGCTCGGCACCCAGCACAGCGTGGTTGTCCTGCGGTAACCCTCGAGCGTTGGAGCGGTGAGGTAAGGCACGCCGGGGACGGGGAATGCGCCGGCGAGTTTTGCGCGCGCCATCACGCAACCCACGTTGCGGGACCCGAGAAGCTTGTTGGCGCGCGCAACTGTCTGAGCCGGCGCATTCCCCGTCCCCGGCGTGTCCGCCCGGCGCTGATCGAGGCTACGCCCGTTCAGGCGCCTAGGCCTAAGCCGCCTTCAACTCCTCGACGATGCCGGCCAGCATGGCTTTAGCGTCGCCGAAGAGCATCAGCGTGTTGTCAGAGTCGAAGAGCTTGTTCGGGATGCCGGCGAAACCAGGCGACAGGCTGCGCTTGATCATCAGCACCGTCTGCGCCTCGTGGACGTTCAGAATCGGCATGCCGTAGATCGGGCTCTCGGGCTCGTCGAGGGCGGCCGGGTTGACGACGTCGTTGGCACCGACAATAACCACCACGTCGGTGTTCTGGAAGTCGCTGTTGATGGCGTCCATCTCGAAGAGCTGCTCGTAAGGTACGTTGGCCTCGGCCAGGAGCACGTTCATGTGGCCTGGCATACGACCGGCGACTGGATGGATGGCGTAGCGCACGTTGACCCCGTGACCAGCCAAGAGGTCGGCCATCTCGCGGACCACGTGCTGGGCCTGCGCCACCGCCAAACCGTAGCCCGGAACGACGATGACCGAACCGGCCGCCTCCAGGAGCATGGCGGCTTCTTCGGCCCCCGCCTCTTTGACGCTGGTGTAACCCTCACGCCCGCCGCCGCCCGACGCCACCGCACCAAACCCACCGAACAAGACGTTGGCCAACGAGCGGTTCATGGCCTTGCACATGATCTTGGTAAGGATCAGCCCGGCCGCGCCCACCAGGGAGCCGCTGATGATGAGCAGGTTGTTTTGCAGGACGAAACCAGTCATCGCCGCCGCCAACCCCGAGTAGGAGTTCAAAAGCGAGATAACGACCGGCATGTCGGCGCCGCCAATCGGGATGACCAAAAGGACGCCCAGGACTAGAGCCAACGCCGTCAGCAGCAAGGCACCGGCGGTGAGCGGTCCAGCCGCGGTCCAGACGAACCCCACCAACACACAGAGAACGACCGCCCCGAGAAACATCAAGACGTTGAGGGCGTTCTGGCCGGGAAAGAGGATGGGCTGCCCGGGCATGACGCCCTGCAACTTGGCGTAGGCGATGAGCGAACCCGTCAACGTCACCGCGCCAATAAGGATCGACAGCGCGACGGTGAAAGCAACATCAGCGCCCATCGCACTCCCGGCGCCGACGGCGCCCAGCAGGTAGGAGATCGACACCAAAGCCGACGCCCCGCCCCCAAACCCATTGAAGAGCGCCACCATTTCGGGCATCGAGGTCATCGGCACTCGCACGGCAACCACCGCCCCAATCACCGAACCCAGGACTGCACCGGCGATAATGAACCCGTAGTCGACGTTGCCCAGGTCGACCAGCGTCGTGCCGATGGCGATGGCCATGGCTGCCGCCGCCAAGGCGTTGCCCTGCCTCGAGGTTTTGACGTGTGAGAGGCGCTTCAACCCAAAGATGAACAGCACCGCAGCCAACATGTAGGCCAAGTGGATCGCAGTTTGCATCGCTACTTCTTCTTCCCAAACATGCCCAGCATGCGATCGGTGACCAAGAACCCGCCCACCACGTTGATCATCGCGAAGGCCACGGCCAAAAGCCCCAAGATGTTGGCGACGGTGGGTTCTTGTGAGCGGGCGCAAAAGAGCGCCCCGACGATGGTGATGCCGCTGATGGCGTTGGCCCCGGACATGAGCGGCGTGTGCAGGGTAGGCGGCACTTTGGTGATCACTTCAAAACCGACAAAGATAGCCAGTAGGAACACATACAGTCCGACCAAGAGACTGGACAAGAAACAACCCTCCTTAGTTGGTTGCGACCGCAGCGGGCGCGGTGGACGCCCTTCCCCAGTGCACCTCGCCGGCGTGGGTCAGCACAGCGCCGGTGTTGATGTCATCGGCCAAGTCGACGTTGAGGGTGGCATCCTTGCCAAAGAGGTGCTGAACCACGGCCAAGACGTTGCGCGCGTACACCTCGCTGGCGTGAAAGGGCACCATGCCGGCGACATTCCGGTAGGCCAGAATGGTCACGCCGTCGTGCTGGACGATCTCGTCGGGCTGCGACAGGGCACAGTTGCCGCCGCCTTCGACGGCCAAGTCCACGACCACCGCGCCGGTCTTCATGTCGGCCACCATCTCCGCCGGCACCAGGACCGGTGACGGTTTGCCGGGAATCTGGGCAGTGGTAATCACCACATCAGCCTCGACAATGTGGCTGCGAATGAGGTCCTGCTGGCGCTTGAGGAAGTCGGCCGACTGTTCCTTCGCATAGCCGCCCGAGTCCTCCATGCCCTCTTCCACCGGCACGTCGATGAAACGGCCACCGAGGCTTTCGACTTGCTCTTTGACCGCCGGGCGCACGTCCGAGACCTCGACAACCGCCCCCAGGCGCTTGGCGGTGGCGATGGCCTGGAGTCCGGCCACCCCAGCCCCCATGATGACCACCTTGGCTGGGGTGATGGTGCCGGCGGCGGTCATGAGTAGCGGGAACAGTCGCGGCGCGTGGTGAGCGGCGATGATCACCGCCTTGTAGCCGGCAATGTTGGCCTGCGAACTGAGCGCATCCATCTTCTGGGCGCGGGTGATGCGGGGGACTTGGTCCATCGCAAACGCCGTCACCCCCTGCTGAGCAAATTCACGCAGGAGTTCGGGGTGCTGGTGGGGCCAAACAAAGCCAACGAACACCGTCCCCGAGCGCATGGCGCCGACCTCGCTCCGGCCGAGTTCGGACCGGGCGCAGGCGGGATTGAGTTTGAGGACGGCATCGGCGTCCCGGTAGCCGAGGGCGGGGTCGGCCACTAGTTGGGCCCCGGCGTCGGCGAATGCCTGGTCGCCGATGGACGAGCCGTTCCCGGCGCCGGCTTCGACGGCCACGTCGAAGCCTAGCTTCACGTAGCGTTTGACGGTATCGGGCGTGGCGGCGACCCGGGTCTCACCCGCGTCGACCTCTTTGGGAATCCAGAGTTTGGGCATGTCACGTCGTCTTTGCTAGGGAGTCAACTGCCGATTGAGCGGCGGCCAGCCTAGCACGCGGGCACCTCGCCGTCACCAGGCGGGTGGGTGCCGCACATTGAGGCACACAGGTGCGCCCGGCGCCCCGACCTGGCTCAAGGTGCCGGGCGGCTGCTTCGATCTTCCAAATGGATACAAGGAGGGCGCCCCGCCCCGGGGCCGGAATCAAACCATGCTTAAAGTCGCACTTGGCATCGCAGCCTTTGTCTTGGCCGCCCAGGCCGCCTACACGTTCGGCATGCCGCACGTTGAAACCAAGCTCGTCAGCCAAAAGATGGAGGAGCTGACCCTGCAACACAAGCTCAAGAACGATGCTGAGCTGAAGCGCGACATCTTGTCATACATGCGTGACAAGCAGCTGGCGGTCACCGAGAAGAACGTGCGCGTGCAACGTTTCCCCAACAAGGTGACGATTGCGGCCCACTACGAGCGCCCGGTCGACTACCTGTTCATCCACAAAAAGTGGACGTTCTACCCGGCGTCGGAGCCCGGCGCCTCACTGCAAGCGGAGCGCGAACGCCTGCGTGCGAGGTTTGCCGACTAGTCGGTCGCGGCGCCGGCGGAGCTAGGGCGACTTCGCCAACCCAGCCAGCCAGGCGCGGACGCGCGGTTGCTGGGGGTTTCGGGTCAACGACCGTTCCCAGGCTCGGCGGGCCGCTTGCGGGTCGCCTTGTTTGAATCTGGCCAACCCCAAGTTATTGAGCGCCCCGACCGCGGCCGGGTCAATGGCCAGGGCGCGCTCGAGCGATTCGACCGCTCCGTCCAGGTCGCCGCGTTTGCCGCGGAGCGCGCCCAGGTTGGAGTGCGCCACCGCCAAGCTCGGGTCGAATTCCACCGCCTCCACGAGCGCCGCCTCGGCGGTGTCCAGATCGCCCGCCTCCAGATGCAGCCGGCCGAGCCGGTTGAGGGTTAAGCCGTTGGGCGCTAGCCCAAGGGCATGGCTGTAGGACTCGATGGCCACTTGGCGCCAGCCGTGGGCGGCCTGTGACTGCGCCACCGCCGACCAGACCTCGGCCCGCTCGGGAGCGATGGCCAGAGCCGCCCGATGGGCACTGTGGGCCCCGGCTGTGTCACCCACTGCCAGCGCTCGGTCGGCGGCCAGCACCCAGTAGCGGGCGGCGATTACCCGCGCGTGCCAGTCAGCCTGCCGGTCGATCGACTGGTAGGGATAGGTGATGGGGGCTTGACCACCGCCGGCCGGGTCAACGGGCGCTGGCGTATTCAACGCGCGATAGACCGCCCCAGCTGGCACCAGGTGCCACCCGGGTAGATCGTCCAGTGGCTCGCGCACGGCGAAGTAGAGCGGCCGGCCCGAAGCCGCCAAGCTCCCCAGGCGCCGGCGCTCCGCGCCGTGCGGGTGGCCCAGACGGCCGAGGCCACTGGCGCCGTCGACGTAGACCTCGACATCAGGTCGCTCACCCAACACCTCGCGCAGGTAAAGGAGGACAAAGGCCGGGTTGGTGTTCGGAGTCACGAGGACGGCGTGCTCGGGCACCGACGCCAACACGTCGCGCCCGTAGCGCTCGAACCAATCGAGCTGGCGCCGCGACGCGGCCGGCGCATTCAAGACTCCGCCGACGACGACCGCCCCCGCCAAGGCCACTCCCAGCCAACGCGGCACCAGTCGGACGGCAAAACCCGCGGACGCCGCCAGGAGCAGGGTGGCCGGGATGGTGTAAACCTCGATCTCCCAGGGGATGTCGTAGTTGGCGGCGTAGCCCAAAGTCGCAAGCGCCACGGCCAGGCCGGCTATGCCGAGTCGGCGCTGGCGGGCCAAGAGGACGCCACCTCCGAGGAGGGCAGCCCCCACCACCGGCGGCCACCACTGGTTCGCCAAGATCCGCCCCAAGCCGACGGCGTTCTCTAAGACGGCGCTTGGCGCCAACCCGAACATCCGTTCCCGGTATTGGGCAGCGGTCCAGTAGTTCCAGGCAGCGCCCAAAGTCTCGGGGTTACCCCAATCCAACGCCGGGTCCCCGGCCGAGCGGATGGGTGCGTAGAGGTGGACGGAGAGTCCGCCGAAAAAGGCGCCGATCCCCCAAATCCACGCGGTCACCCCCAGCTCCCGGCGCGCCGCGGGGGCGCTCCAGATCATCCAGGCGTAGGCCGGGGCGAAGAGGGCGTGCAACGGGTGGACACTGGTGCCCAACCCCCAAAGATAGGCGAACAGACACCACCAGCGCCGGTCGCCGGCCCGCGCCGTCGGCGGCAGCCCCGCCCAAGTCGTGAACGCCAACCAGGTGGCGACAGCGAGGGCAGCCGAACACCCGTACACCTCGGGGATGACCGCCTGTTGCCAAGGCACCAGGGCCACGGCCAAAGCGCCGCCCGCCACGCCACCAGCCAGGGCCAACCCCGTCCACCGGCACACCCACCAGGCCAAGCCGGCGGCAGCAAGCGCCATTCCCAAAGCGGCGACACCCGAGACCCAGGCCGCCGGCGCCCCCCAGCCGACGACCACGGCCAGCCGCCCCAACCAACAAAAAAGGGGGAACCCCGGTGGATGGGGCACCCCCAACTGCGCCGCCGCCACGGCGTTTTCGCCGGTGCCCGAAGCCCAAACCGTCGGGCACAAGCTGGCGACGTAGAGCGCCAGCGCTAGGCAGCCGATCAGAACTGCGACCCAAAGGGCGCTCTCCAGTTCACGGGTCAAGCGTCACACCCGCGAGTCCGGCGCCGTGCTTAGTCCAGGTCGCGACCCAATGGGTGGCTATCGAAGATGCGACCCACCAACTGCCAACTCGACGCGTCGCTGGACTGATAGACCCACCCCACTTCGGTGATGGCAATAACCGAATAGCCGCCTTCAGCACCGACCCACGGCACGACCCGCACCACTTTGCCCGGGCGCTCGGGTCGATGGTGAATGTCATTCCGAATGTGACCAAGCGTCAGGTCCTCGATCAACACTTCGCGCGGTGCCGCGAAGGCGCTTGAAGTACTCACTAAGATACCGGCTGCGACGAGCGCAGTGAAGACTCGTTGAATATTCATAGCATTCCCTTGCAGAGCTAGAGGGGTGGCGTCCAAAATGCCGCCCGTAAGCGACAATAGCGCCTCCTTTGGGCAACGTGCACGACGCTTGGGGGTGATGCCCCAAAAACGCGCGGCTGGTCACGCCGGAGACGTTGGTCTATGATACCGCACCCATGCGCCTCATGACATCCATCTTGTCCGTGCCACCGATCACCCAGCGGCCATGATCCTACCCACTTTCGAACTCCACCAACCCGCCGACCTGGCTAGCGCCGTGGCAATGGTCGGCACCCACCGCGCCAACTGCGACATTCTGGCGGGCGGCTCCGACCTACTTCCCAATTACAAACAACGCCTCAACGCCAAGCCGCATGTCGTCAGCCTGGAACATGTCAGCGAGTTGCGGGAGTGCACGACCACGCGACTGGGAGCGATGGTGCGGCTGGCCGACATCGTGCGGCACTCAGAGATCACCGCCAAGCTGCCAGTCCTCGCCCGGGCGGCGGCGCAGGTGGCCTCGCCACTCATCCTCGAGCAAGCCACCATCGGCGGCAACTTAATGCTCGATACCCGGTGCTTCTATTTCAACCAGTCACTGTTCTGGCGCGAGTCCAAGGGCTATTGCCTGAAGGCCGAAGGGGATGTATGCCTGGTCGTCCCCCAAAAGGAGGTGTGCTACGCCACCAATTCCAGCGACCTCGCTCCGGTATTGACCGCCTTGGGCGCCACCCTGCAACTGGCGGGCGAAGACGGCGTGCGTCAGGTGTCGCTCCGCGACTTCTACCGCCACGACGGCATCGCCCGCTTCGACCGGCGCCCGGGCGAAATTCTGGCGTATATCGACATTCCCGAGAGCGCCCAATCCCTCCGGGCCGACTACCGTAAGCTCAGGATTCGCGATGCCATCGACTTTCCGGCCGCGGGCTGCGCCGTTGCCTTGCGCACTCAAAGGGGGTTGCTTGAGGAGCTGCACGTCACCATCGGCGCCGTCGACACAACGCCCCGCTCGTTCGACCTGCTCTGTGCCGACTTCGTCGGCCGTCCGCTCGACGCGGTCACCGCGCAGGAGGTCGCCGCCCTGGTTACCAACCGAGTCAAGCCTTACAACAACGTGCCGCTCAGTCCGACCTACCGCAAACAAATGGTGGGTGTCATGCTGAAGCGCATGTTGATCGAACTGGGCACGGAGACAACGAGCTGACACGGACCGTAGTTCGGGAACACGAGAACACCCAAACAAGCTAAGGAAATAGGGATGGGAGACAAAGCGACGCTGGTCGTCGACGGCAAGACAGTGGAACTGGACGTCATCGAAGGAAGCGAGGGCGAGCGCGCCATCGACATTAGTCGACTGCGCTCGGCGACCGGGCTCGTCACCTATGACCCAGGGTTCGCCAACACCGGTGCTTGCCGCAGCGCGGTCACCTACATCCACGGTGAGGAAGGGACGCTACGCTACCGGGGCATCCCCATCGAGGAATTGGCCGAGCACGCCTCGTTTTTGGAAACTTCCTACCTCTTGATCCACGGCGAACTGCCCTCGGCAGCCGAGTTGGAGGGGTTTGTTGAGGGCATCCGCCGCCACACCATGCTGCACGAGGACATGCGTCGTCTGTTTTCCATGTTCCCCAAGAACGCGCACCCGATGGCCGTGTGCTCGGCGGCGCTAAGTGCCCTGAGTACGTTCTACCAAGATTCGCTCAACCCGCGCAACGACGAGCAAGTGCGCATCACGGTGACGCGGCTGTTGGCCAAGATGCCGACTATCGCCGCCTACTCCTACAAACACTCGCGTGGCCAGCCATTCCTGTATCCAGACAACCGCTTGGACTATCCCCGGAACTTCTTGCAGATGATGTTCGCAACGCCGTGCGAACCCTACGAGCCCGACCCGATCATCGCCAAAGTTCTGGACCTGTTACTCATTCTGCACGCCGACCACGAGCAAAACTGCTCGACTTCGACGGTGCGCTTGGTGGGCAGCTCCTTGTCCAATCTGTTTGCGTCGCTGTCAGCCGGCTTGAAGGCACTGTGGGGACCGCTGCACGGCGGCGCCAACCAAAAAGTCATCGAGATGCTGGAGACCATCGAGCGCCAGGACGGCACCGGCGCCAAGTTTCTGGCGCGCTGCAAGGATCAGTCGGACACCACACGACTCATGGGGTTTGGCCACCGGGTGTACAAGAACTACGACCCCCGCGCCCGCATCATCAAGCGCGAGTGCCACCGCGTGCTCGAGCACGTCGGCGTGTCCAGCCGGCGATTGGAGATCGCCATGGAGCTGGAGGAAGTCGCCATGCGCGACGACTACTTCATCAGCCGGCGACTCTACCCGAACGTCGACTTCTACTCAGGGATAATCTATGAGGCAATCGGCATTCCGGTCAACATGTTCACGGTGATGTTCGCCATGGGGCGGCTACCGGGCTGGATAGCCCAGTGGATCGAAATGCACACCGACGACACGTTTCGGATTGGCCGCCCGCGCCAGATTTACACCGGCTACACGAAGCGGCCCTACGTACCGGTCGAGAAGCGCTAAGACTTCCGCGCCACCGCCCGACCAGCGGCGGCAACGATGGCCTCGCGGTCGAGCCCCAGGGCGCTGCGCAGGGTGGGGTTGGACGCCGCCCCGACCGGCTTGGAGCCGGCGTGCAGGTGCTCGAAGGCGACCGATTCTTGAGCCAACGCTTGGGCACACACTGCCCCCAAGCCGCCAGCCGGCGCGTGTTCCTCAGCCACCACCAACGCCCCAAGCTCGCGGGCAAGGGCCTCCAAAAGCGCCGGTTCAAAGGGCGACAACGTGTGAATCGCCAACACCCGGGCGGATTGACCGGCATCTTCTAGGAGGTCCGCGGCGCACAGCGCTTCGAAGACCAGCGCTCCTGAAGCCACCAGACCCACGTCCGACCCCTCTCTCAGGACGCTGGGCGCCCCGAGGTCAAAGGGCGAATCGGGACCGGTGACGACCGGCAATGGTTCGGTGGACAGCCGCACATAGCCTGGACCGGGGTTGTCCACCAAAGTGATGAGGGCCTTGGCAGTTTCCTCGGCGTCGGTCGGAATCAACACGCGAAACGACGGCAGCGCGGTCAGCGTGGCGATGTCGTGGAGGACGTGGCCGGCAGCGCCGGCGGTTCCCGCCAAGCCGCCATGGTGCCCGGCGATGACCACGTGCAGCCCATCGTGGGCAACCATGGTGCGCAGGAGATCGGCAGCGCGGGGCGCCGCCTTGCCGTGGATAATCACCACGGGCACCATGCCCTGGGCCGCCAGGCCGGCCGCCAGCCCGACAGCACTGGTGGTCGAGCCGCCCACGTTGAACACGCGGCCGGGGTAGGCCTCGTCCAAAGCCTCGACGCCAGCCGAGCGCGCCAGATCGGCGGTGACGCAGATCACCCGCTCGTCGCCGTCCATCAGCTCGCTCAGAGCTTCCACAAAAGCGGTGGTGGGCGCCCGACGCTCCACTGCCTCAGACACCCAGCGCCGTCTCAGTTCCACACTCATCAGCTCACACTCCGTCTCCGGCGCGACTACGCCGTCAATCGCTTGCGCCACTCTTCCAAGGTCGTCCCCAACTCACTCAGAGCCTCGACGGCCTGCTCCTCGGTGGGAATCCCCGCGTACCACGGATCCTCCGACTCCATGAAGCTGACGCCTTTACCGAGCATCGAGCAATTCAAAATCGCGGTCGGCGCGCCCTTGTTGGAACGCGAGCGGTCCAAGCCACCCACCACCGCTTCCATATCGTTGCCATCGATCTCGAGCGTGTGCCAGTTGAACGACCGGAGCTTGTCGTTGAGCGGGGCCAGGGCCATGACGTCTTCAACGTCGCCGTCCGCCTGCTTGTCGTCGTAGTCGACGACAAGAACCAACTGCTCCAACTCGAACTGAGCGGCCGCCAGGGCCGCCTCCCAGAACTGGCCGTCCTGCACCTCGGAGTCGTCGACGACGCAGTAGACCCGCCGGTGCACTTCGTGCATGCGGGTGGCCAAACCCATGCCGACAGCCCCGGACAAGCCGGCCCCCTGCACGCCACCCGACAACTCGATGCCCGGGGTGCGCGCCGACGGGAAACCCTCGATGTGGTTGTCGGGCTGATCCACCGCCAAGAGGTCGGCTTTCGGGAAATAGCCGACCTCGGCCATCGTCGCGTAGAGGGCGGCAGTGAGCCCTTTCGACGAGACGTGCCAGAGATCGCGCTCGGGCCACTCCAGGTCGTCGGGGTTGAAGTTGACTTCGTAGAAAAACAGAGTGGTCATGAGATCCGCAGCCGCTAGCGAGCTGCCGATGCCCCCCCAGCCGCCGGTGGCCCCCATGGTCACCACGTTGCGCCGGACGTCGACCGCTTTGTCCCGCAACTGCTCGACCGTATAGTTAATCCGCGGCACCGCCGACCTCCCAAGTGCGCTCAAAAAGGGCAGTTCATGAAACGGGCCCCGCCTGGGGGCCCGCCCAATCCCAAAAAAATCGCGTTCCTGCGGGGGTGCTGCCCATCAGCCACCCCGCGCCGCCAACGTGTATCACCGCCACCGAACCCTGTCAACGCGAAAGCCGGAGCCCGTCTGGGACTCCGGCGCGCTGGGAGCGCACATTCGGGGGCGTCTAGCCCTCCGGGCGGGGATTCGACTCCTTGGGGCGCAGCGACTGGCGCTTCGAGTAACCCTCACCCAGCGGATGCCAGTGGGTCACCTCGTTTTCGCCCTTCTTCCAACAGAGATAGACGACCCGGCCACTTTGGCGCGAGTAGAAGTCGACGATCCCGGCGTGCACGTCACGGAGCAAATAGCCGCGCGCGCGAATCTCCTTGATGATCGCGTCGGCTTCGCCAATCTGCAGGTGGTATAGGTCGGTTTTCTCGGTCAACTCGACGGCGTCAGGATTGTCAGCTGCCAGTTGGCCGCCACAAATCAAGGTCAGCACTTCGAGCTGACGCTTGAGTTGCACAATGTCCCGCACGCGCCGTTGCAACGTCAGGAGCGACTTTTGGAGGAAAGGAATCGCCGCGTTGGCCTCGGCGATGGTGAACAGCTTGGGGGTTGGGGATTCCATGGAGGGACTCCGGGCCGGTCGTGGTGGCGAGGCAAGTTGCTTACCCGGTTGCGAACAGGCCGGCGAGAATTCAACGAAGGGCGTCACTCAGCCAGCTAAAACCAGCGTATCACGCAGCTCAAAACACCGGCAACAGATGGGCGCGGGTCATTTTGCACAAACCGACCGCCAAGAGCGCCATCACCCCCAATGTGCCTCGGACTGAGGCAGGGAGCCGCCTAGTTTGCTCGGCGTCTGGGAAAAAAAAAGGAACGGCCCTTTCCGCAAGCAAGGTGGCCGCAACCCTGCTCGCGTACTCGGGCCGTTCAAATCGTTCTGAGCGCTTCGGCCATGGCTCAGTTCCCACTGACGACTGACGTCAGGCTAACACCGGACTGAATCCAATTCAAGCACCTTCCCAAAAAAGTTTCGGCCTGTTTTGGGGGTCACGCCAAGGCCCTAAATATCGAAACTAAGCCCACATCCGCAGTTTGAGCGCTCGTTGGGGTTGACCCACCGGAAACCATGATTTTGTAATCCTTCGACAAAATCGAGCTCCGTGCCGTCCAAAACTGGGTGGCTTTTGGGATCCACGTAGACCGGCAACCCGTGCGATTCAAAGACCAAATCGTTGGCCGCCGCCTCCCCCGCCAGCTCCATGAAGTAGGAATAGCCGGAGCAGCCGCCGCCGCGCACACCGACACGGAGAGCATTGGGGCGGGCGCCGCCGGCGCCGGGCGCCTCGGCGGCAATCAGCGCCCGCACCTTGCGGACGGCACTCTCAGTCAAACGCACCATCGATGCATCTCCTCTTCGGTGATTGCCGCTCGCTCAAGACGCGGCGTCCAAGGCGGCGCGCTGAGCGGCGGCCACCACCGCGCCGACCGCCACGTCTACCTCCGCAGTGGTGTTGAACCGCCCTAGGCCAAAGCGCACGGTTGCCTCGGGGAGGTTGGGCTCGACCCCCAATGCAGTCAAGACATGCGATGGGCCCGGGTGGGCCGACGTACACGCCGCCCCGGCCGAGACGGCGACCTCCCGCAACTCGCTGAAGAACTTGGCCGCATCCACCTGCGGCAAGGACACGTTGAGATTGCCCGGCAGGCGCTCGCTCAGGTCGCCGTTGACCCGCAGCCCTGGCAGAGCGGCGAGGAGTCCAGCCAGCAGGCGATCGCGCAAGGCCGCCAATCGCCGGGCTTCGTCAGCCATCTCCTGGCCAGCCAGCTCACAGGCTTTGCCCATACCGACGATCCCGGGCACGTTCAAGGTTCCGGAGCGCCGGCCGCGCTCGTGGCCACCGCCGTCGATCTGCGGCACGAGTCGCACCCGCGGGCGGCGGCGGCGCACGTAAAGCGCCCCCACTCCCTTGGGCCCGTGGAGTTTGTGGGCAGACACCGACATCAGGTGAATTTCGGTGTCGGAGACCGACACCGGCAACTTGCCGACCAGCTGGGCGGCGTCCACGTGAAAAAGCACCTCTCGGGATGCACAGATTGCCCCGAGGGAAGCCAGCGGGTGGAGGGTGCCGATCTCGTTGTTGGCGCCCGTAACGGACAGGAAGACCGTGGACGGTCCCAATGCCGCTTCGACCTCTCCCAGGTCCAGGTGCCCGAGCGGGTCGACCGAGAGGAGCGTTAACTCAGCGCCTCGTGCCAGCAAGCTCTGACAGGTATCCAAGACGGCCCGGTGCTCGGTCTCGACCGAGACGCAGTGGTTGCCTCGCTGGGCATAGGCCTCATGGGCGCCGCGGAGCGCCAGGTTGATGCTCTCGGTCGCGCCGCTGGTGAAGACGATTTCTTCGGGCTCAGCGCCAATCAACCCGGCAACCTGCTCGCGGGCGACGTCGCAGGCGGCCTGTGCCTCCCAACCATAGCGGTGGTCCTGGCTGGCGGCGTTTCCGAAGGCATCCTGCAGGTAGGGCAGCATCGCCTCGAGGACGCGAGAATCCAGCGCGGTGGTGGCGTGGTTGTCCATGTAGATCGGGCGCTGCATGGTGGGTCGGCTCACACCTGGACGGCCTGCCAAACGCGCTCGACGTGGGCCGCCCACCCCATGGCCGCCTCGGCGCCGAGCGCCACCTCCCAGCCATCCCCCGCTCCGGGCGGCAAGAGTGACCCCTGGATCCGACGCGGATCCTCCGGATTGTAGAGGGCGACCTCGAGCGGCAAGGGCAAGGTTTCGGCGGGCGCAAAGGCAATATGGAGCTGTGCTGCGTGGTCGGGCAGGCCGGCGTAGCGGTCCAAGAGCTGACCGGCGGCGACCCGCGCCGCCCTGGTATCGGTTAAGAGGTAGCGGTAGGTAGCACCGCGTTCGAGATTGGCGAGGGCCACTCGGACGAGGTCCGAGTCGACACCGTGGTAGGCGACGGCGGGAGCGGTGATCCACACCTGGCGGGCGCGACCCTCGATGATCAGCCGGTGTTGCTTGTCCCACAGGAACTCGGGCAACGCTTCGGCAATCAAGCTGTCCATGCGCCCTTGAAACGCCTCGACCTCGCTCTTCAGGCGGGCGTGCAGGTCGGCCCCGGCGACGGGTCGGAGTTCGGGCTCCTCGGCGCGGCGCCGCGCGCTGGGCGCGCCGTCGAGGGCCAAGAGGTGATCCAGGTCGTAGGAAAACAAGGCGGCAATGCGGGATAGGAGTTCGGGCGACGGTCGCTTGGAGCCGCGTTCGAGATGCGATATGAAGCTGTTGTTGGTTAGCCCCAGGCGCGCCGCCAGCTCGAGCTGGGACATACCGCGCGACTTCCGCAGGTAGCGGATTTTCTCCGCCAGCGTCAATTGCGTCATGGTTGGCCAGACGCTGGTCATGGACACGCTGGGCACGTCACCTTAAGTCGCGATTTTGCACTCCAATAGTCGGCCGGGTCAAGGACGCCCGAGGACTAAGCCGAGAACGAGTGGCCGCACCCGCAACTGCCGGTGGCATTGGGGTTTTGGATGCGGAAACCGGCGCCATCGAGACCATCCACGTAGTCGACCGCCGCCCCCGACAGGTAGGTATTGCTGAACGGGTCGACCAGGAGCTTGAACTTCTCGAACTCGACGATCTCATCGCCCTCGCGGTAGTCATCGAATGAAAACCCGTACTGGAAGCCCGAGCAACCGCCGCCCTCCACGTAGATACGCAGATGGCTCGTGGGCTGTTGTTCACCGTCCATGATTTCGTGGATCTTGCTCACAGCGTTGTCGGTCAGGGTGACCATGCTTGTTTGATCTCCTCCGGGTGCTCCAGGATCCCTCTCACCCCTGCGGCTCCGTACGCCGCCCTGGTGGCTCTCTCACGCCCTTATGATCGGCTGGCTGGGCGCCCGGTGCAAGCCCTGGTACAACTCTTGGAGACCGAGGAGCTCCGCTGGTGCCCCCAAGAGATCAGCTCAAACCAATTCCACACAGTCGTTTACGGGACCTCCGGGGTATGTTAAGATCGCCCTGTGGCGGCACTTGGACACGCCCGTCTGGGGAACCCCGGCAAATCCTCGGAACGGCTGAACCCGCAACAGGTTACCGCATCAATAGCGCCCCTCTAGGAACACCACGTGGCCGCCTGGGTGTACAACAGAATAAGTCCCGGATTAAAGACTGCCAGCTTGGCGTGCCAATGTGGCAAACCGGCGCGGGTCCATTCCCTCCCCGTTAACTCCCGTTGCCCTGAAAGGTTCGACATGGAATTCACAGTTGGACAACGGATCGTGCATCCCAAATATGGGCTCGGCGTCATCCGCCGCATCGAAAGCGCCAATCTACTGGGTGAAAAGGCCCAATGCCTGAACATCCACTTTCCGCAAAACAACACCAAGATCCTCGTGCCGTTGGATCGCGCCTCCGACCTGAACATGCGCAAGCCCATGAGCCAGTCGGAGGTCCACGACGTGTACAAGACCCTCAAACGCCGGGCTCGGGCGCTCTCCAAGCTGCGCCCGCGCGACCGCGTGAAAATCTACCGGCCGGTCATCGACCGCGGCCAGCCCGCTGATCTGGCAGCCGTCGTCCGCGACCTCGGACGTTTCAGCCAGGCTAAGCGGTTGACCGACGAAGAAACCACGATGATGGACGGCGCCTTGGACACCCTGGCCAAGGAAATGGCCCTGGCCGAGGGGCGCGAACCGCAGGCCGTCCGCCAGGACATCGAAGCCATCATCGATCGCTAGCGCCACGGTGCGGGTGCTGGTCACCGGCGCCACCGGTTTTCTGGGCCAGGCGGTCTGCCGGCGCCTGGTCCGACGCCGCGTGGCCGTCTGCGCCTTGGTCCGACGACCAAACGACGCGCTGCGCGCGGCCGGCATCGATTGCCGAGTCGGTGATCTCCGCCACACCACCACCCTCGAGGGAATTGCCCGCGGCTGCGATGCCATCGTCCACGCCGCCGCCGTGTTCCGCGGTGCGCGGATCTCCCGGCGCGACTTTTGGCAGGTCAATGCCGAGGGGACGCGGCGGCTCTTGAACGAAGCGGTTCGGGCGGGCGTCGAGCGCTTCGTCTATGTGTCCACCGCTGGCGTCCACGGGCACGTGCAGGGCGCCTGCGCGGTGGAGACCGATCCCCCGAAGCCCGCCGACCTCTACGCCCTCACCAAGCTCCAAGGCGAGGCGGCCGTTCGGCGGATCGCCCGAACCGACGGGCTGGGGACGGTGATCTTGCGACCCTGCGCGATCTATGGGCCGGGCGACCAGCGCTTTCTGAAGCTCTTCCGGCCGATTGCCAAGCGCCGCTTCGCCCTCATCGGTTCGGGCCGACTCCACACCCATTGCGTCCACGTAGCAGACGTAGCGGAGGCGGTGGACCGCTGCCTGACAGCGCCACCCGCAGTGGGCGAGACGTTTCTGGTGGCGGGCCCCGCGCCCACGACGATTCGCGCGTTTGTGGCGGCGATTGCTCGGTCGCTCGGAGCGCCCGAGCCGCGCTGGCGAGTCCCCTATGCTCCCGTCTGGGTGGCTGCCCACCTCCTCCAGGCGGCGGGGCGCCTGTTCCGCTTCGCTCCAGCGTTGTACCCTCGGCGCCTGGCGTTTTTTGGCACCAACCGCGCGTACTCGTCCGAAAAGCTAAGGACAGTCCTCGGTTGGGCGCCGGAGACCCAGCTGGACGACGGGCTTCTAGAGCTCGCTCGCTGGTACCGGGACCAAGGGCTATTGGATAAAGCGTGACCCGACTTAGGGAAGTCTGACTCGATGAGTTCCTCGCCAATCGAACAAGATCCGACGCCGGCCCCGAAGGGCGCCGACTTCAAGGTGCACGGCGCCATGGCCGGCGGCTCCAAGCTGGAGCGCTACATGGACCTGGTACTGGGGCGGCGGAGCCTCTGGGGGCTTTTGGTCTTCGAATGCATCACCGGCGCGGTCGGCCGGCTTCCCGGCGCCCTGGGGCTTTTTCTACGCGGCAAGCTATATCCGCTCATCCTCGGCGCCGTCGGACCAGGCACGGTGTTCGGGGCCGGAATCACCTTCCGTCACCCGCACAAGATTCGGCTGGGGGCCGACTGCGTGATCGACGATCACTGCATGCTGGACGCCAAAGGCACCACCAACACCGGCATCGTCCTCGAAGACGGCGTGTTTCTGGGGCGTCATTCGATCATCAGCTGCAAGAACGGCGACGTGGTGCTGCGCGAACGCGCCAACTTCGGGTTTTTCTGCGACATCTTCTCGGCAGGGCGCGTCGAAGTCGGTGCCGACTGCGTGATTGCCGCCTACACCTACGTCTTGAGCGGCGGCACCTATGAGACCGACCGCCTGGACGTGCCGATCGCCCAGCAGTACGACCTGGCCAAGGCCAAACCCACAACCATCGGTGCGGACGGTTGGCTGGGCGCCCGCGTGACGGTCATCGAAGGCGTCCAGGTCGGGCGCGGCGCGGTGGTCGGGGCCGGGGCAGTCGTCACCCACGACGTGCCGGACTACGGCATCGCCGTCGGTATCCCGGCCAAGACGATCCGCCACCGCTCGGCGGGTTAGGGTGAGCGTTGCGGCTGGGGGCTCGCTTCGAGCCGCTCGGTGCGCACCCGGAACCGTTCGCACACGCAGCGCACCATGACCGCCGGCGCCTTGGGGATGGAGAGGCGTAGCGGTCGCCTGGGGGCGATGTCGCCGACCATCGACCTGACCCCGGAGGAGCCGGGCGTGGCCACCGACAGGGCACAATCCGACAGGCTCGTGTCAGAACGGGCCACCACGGTGCAGGTGTCTCCCTCCCCAACCTCGACACTCCAAGTGACCGGCACCGGGGCCAGCGATGGCTCGGCCAGGCAATCCCAATAGCCCAGGAGATCGAGTAGTCGGGCGGCGAAGCCGGCGGCTGGTAGCGCGCGTAACGTGGTCCACCCCAAGCTGAAGCGCCGCCCGGCGACGGCGCCGCGGAGCTCCCAGGTGGCCGGCGCCTGGCCGGCGCGTTGCACGGTCGCTTGGCCGGCGTCGGCCAGCGGCTGGGCTGGCACCGCCGGCGCCGATTCGGCGGCCGACACCGGCGAGGCCAGCGCCGCCTCCACCTCAACAAACAGCGCTTCAACGCATGCTTCGCACGCGGAGCGCTCGACCGACGCGGGGGCCCAAGGGGGCACCGCCAGGCGCACGCGCACCTGGCCAGTGCGGTCCAGGCGCAACGCCACGCCAGGGCCGGTGCAGGGGGTGGGCGCCACCTCCAGCCACTCCTCGAAGTCACCGCTCGGCTCAGCGGTCACCGGAGCCGCCACAAAACTAGCAGCGGCGGCGCAGCCCAGATCCACGACCACCGAGACGCGGTTGTCGGCACCAGGGACGACCCCGACCCGGTCGAGCCATTCGGCACAGGCACCGGCGACCGCCGGCCGGTAGTAACCCGGCGCCAGGCCAGCGAACACACAACTGCCGCCGCGGTCGGTGGTTTGGGCGCGCGCCGTCCCCGACAGATACACATCCGCCCCGGCCGCCGGCAACCCGGTCTGGCGGTCGGTGACCACGACCTCTAGTGTGGCCCCCCAGGCGGCCACACTCCAGAGCCCCACCGCCAGGGCGGCTATTCCACCCAGCCACCGCTGCCTTTGTCCGTGCCTTCCCACACTAAGAAGATACCGCCAGACTGCCGATGGATGGGTGGCGATTGACGCGCCCTAGAGCCGCGAAGCCACCGTGCTAAGCTCGCCCTAGACCGCTCGAAACCGACCACCTCCTGAGTTCAGCCAACCCCATGAACGCACTCTCGGGCGTCAGCGACCCGACCCGCCGAAACGCCCTTCTGGCGCTCATCCCATTCTCCGTCGCCGTTGGCTTGGCGGTGGCGCACTCAGCTTCGCCGGTCGTGATCGGCGCGGCGCTCGGCATCATCCCGGCGATCCTCTTGCAGGCTGCGGTCGTCCGCAATCTGTTCATCGGCATCGTCGTCTTTCTGATCGTCGAATACTTGCAACCGGGATTCCGAATCCCGGCCCTGGCGGTCGTCCGACCGGCGCTGGTGGTCGCGGGGTCGCTCCTCCTCGGCTGGATCTTGAACGCCATGCAGCACCGCGTGAAGCTGGTGGCGAACTGGCAGGTGAAGTCCTACATCGTCTTCTTCGTGATGTCGGCCGCTTCCGCTTTTGGGGCAATCTCGGTGGGCATGGTCGGCCAAACCTTGATTACCATGGCCAAGTCCCTGGCCGTCTTTTTCGTGGTCTACAGCATCGTCAACACGGTGGACAAGCTACGCCGGCTGATCTGGACCTACGTGGTCCTCCACCTCATCCTGGCCGCCCTGGCCTTGCCACTGTTTTTTACCACCGGCGACCGCAACTTTGGTGACCTGGGTGGGGGGTTTCTGGGCGACGAAAACGACTCGGCGATGGCCTTGGTGATCATGATTCCCTACGCCTACTTCATGATCTCAGAGACCAAGAGCAAGCTGTTTCGGGTGATCTTGGCGTTGGGGTCCTTGGCCTCCAGCGCCTCGGTGCTCTTTTCCTTCTCGCGGGGGGCGTTCGTTGGCTTTTGCACCATGGTCGGGTACGTCTGGAGCAAGTCCACCCGCAAGGGGGCAGCCGCCGCGGCGCTGGTCGTGATGTTGGGTGTGCTGTTCGTGGCCATGCCGGCCGAGTACTGGGACCGGATCGAATCCGTCAAGGACTACAACACCGAAGGATCGGCGCAGGGACGCATTGACGCCTGGAGGGGCGGTCTGCGCATGCTGGCCGCTTCGCCGCTGACTGGCGCCGGGTTGGGCAACTTCAACCGCACCTATGGTAGTCGCTACAACACCATCAGCACGCGTTGGACCGCCGCCCACAGCCTCTACGTACAGTTCATTGGCGAGCTGGGAGTGCCCGGGGTCATCTTCTTGGTCACCACCATTATCCTGACTTTCCGCGGATTCCGCCGGGTGCGGCATGGCTGTCGCAACGACGACGATCCCGACCGAAGATCGCTTCTGACCATCGCCCGGGCCGGCGAGTGCGGCTTTGCCACCTACCTGGTGACCACCGCCTTCCTGAACAGCATGGCCTACCCACACCTCTGGCACTTTGGAGCGATCTCAGGGTGCGCCGTCTTGGCGCTCGAAGACCTGGATCGCCGCCGCGCCGCCCAGGCGGAGGAAGCGCCAGCACCCATCGCCGTCGTCGGCGCCCAGGAAACCACCGCCACCGGCTGAGACCCCGACCGCCTGCCACCGCGCAGCTTGGGGTCGCGGCAGGAACACACCGTACCCGCCACCAGCTTGCAGCGTGCGCGGCCACCACCTACTATCCGAATGCGTTCTGGTGACCCGCCACGGTGGGCGCCGTCCCCAACAACAAAACAGGTGGCATGCTATGGCTACTTCGAGGCGTTTGTTCCGCGCGGTCTCTGAGTGGTGGGTCAGCGTCTTGCTGACAACCCTGGCGGGAACTTTGCTCATTCCCACACCGGCACCCGCCGGCCGCGGCCAGGCGAGCTTCGACCTCCTGCTGGTCGGCGACTCGATTACCAACGGCACGCCCGCTCCCGGCTTTCGTTCGGCATTGCGCTCCTTGCTGGACGGCGCGCCCGACACCTACACCTTCCTGGGCTCGTCCGGGAACCCACCCTCGCAAGGTCACTTTCTGAGTGGCGCGCGCATCCAGCAGTTCTACCCCGATTCTTTTGGCAACGGCTGGGGCGACGGCTCCTTCGATGTGACGCCCGACTTGGGACCGCCGACCCCCAACATCGCCATCGTTCACCTGGGGACCAACGACATAAACTCAGACACCCCACCCCTGGTGCCCTACTCCAACGACAACGGCGCGACGCTGGAGGCCACCTGCAGCGGCGAGTTGGCAGAACTCATCAAGTATCTCGAGCAGTGGGCGGACGGTACTCAGAGTTCAGCGCTCGATGCGATTGTCTTGTCCCGGATCATCCCGATCGAAAATCACCAGGTCGAGTGCCGCGACTTCAACGAGGAAATCATCGCCCTGAGCCATGACTTCGCTGAGGGCGCCGCCACCGGCTCACCGCTCAGGGTGGCGATCGCCGATCACTACGGGCGCTTTCTAGCGAACCCAGATCTGTTCACCGGCAACTCGGGGGACTGGATGGACGCCGACGGCATCCATCCCAACACCGACGGCTACATGCAGATGGCCGACCTCTACTATGACGCCATCCTCGAGGCGACGACGGATGCAACTTCCCCGGCGCTAGTCGCCGACCTGAGTATCGCCAGCGTTGGTGACCAAAACGTCGTCCTGACTTGGACGGCATCGGGAGATGACGGCGCCGCCGGAACAGCCCGCTACTACGACTTGCGCCTTGCCAACCAGCCGCTCAACGCCTCAAACTTCGCGGCGGCGCCACACGCGACTGGCGAACCGGCGCCGGCCACAGCCAGCACGGTGGAATCGCTCGATGTGGTCGCCCTGGATGAAGGCGAGACCTACTACTTTGCCCTGAAAGTGGTCGACGACGCCGGCAATCGGTCGGTCATCTCCAACGTTGTCGCCGCCACACCGGGGGCTGGCACCGAGCTGGTCGACGACTTCGAGCGACCCGGACCTGAGCTGGGCCCCAACTGGGTGGCCGACGCGGAGTACGCCATCGTCAGCGGTGAGCTGGCCAACACCGGCACCGATCCTTTGAGCATCGACTACATCGCCGCCTTTACCGCCGCCGGCAACCCGGTGGGAGCTGGCTACCGTTGGGCAGCCACGACGGTGCCCGATGCCCGCAACCAAGCCGGCTTCGCGTTGCGCCTGGACGCACCGTCGCCCGATGCCGCGGGCTACCTGATCTACCGGAACGAGCCAGCGGCCGGCCACCCCAACGCCTGGGTGCTGCGCCAAATCGTTGCGGGCGACATCGGACCGGAGGTCACCAACCAAACATCCACGATGGCAACACCACCGGCCGGCGGCGACCTGGTGCGCTGCATCATGAGTTCTGACGCTGGCGGCCACCATTTCGACATGTTTGTGAACGGCGTCTTTGACACGCGGCTGACCGACGCCGGCAAGACGCAAGGCAACGCCGACCCGCACTACGCCGGTTACATGAGCCGCGCCGCCATGGACAACAATATCGACGACTTCACCGTCGTCACTGCCCTCGGCCCCAACACGCCGCCCAGCGCCTTCGCCCTGTCGATGCCGGCCGACCAGAGCCAGGTCCCCACCCCGACGCCGTCCTTCGACTGGGGGGACGCGCTCGACATCGATCCGGGCGACTCGGTGACATACACGCTCCAGATTGCCGACGATCCGGGCTTCCCACGCGGCACCCAGGCAATCGGTGGGTTGTCGGAGTCGGCCCACACCCTCACCGCCCCCCTCGATCGGGGCGTCACTTACTTTTGGCGGGTGATTGCTGAGGACCAGGCTGGAGCACAAACGTTTTCCAACCAAACCTTCTCGTTCGACGTCCCCAACCTGCGCACCGTCATCGACATGTTCGAGCGCGCGACGCTGGGCACCAGCTGGGTGCACGATCCAGCGCGCTATGGGATTGAGGCGGGCGAACTGGCCAACATTGACCCCGTCGGTCAGTTCAGCTTGGTCGTCTATGGCGAGCGGGCCAACCCAGTGATCGTCGGCTTCGATCTGGGCGCCCAGGCCATGCCGGCTGGTTTTGACGCCAAGGCCGGCTTTGCCCTGATGCTGGACGCGCCGAGTACGTCTGCCTCAGGCTACATGCTCTACCGGAACTACCCGCCGCCGTTCGACAATTGGCAGCTCATCACCCTAGTGGGGGGCGGGATCGGCAGCCAGATAGGAGGCGCCGGCAACCCGGCCGCTACCCTGCCAGCGCCGGTGGCGGGTGACGAGGTGCAGGTCATCCTCTCCTCCGACGATGACGGTCACCACTTCGACATCTTTGTGAATGGTGCGTTCGACGCGCGCGCCAGCGACCCCAACAAGCTCCAAGGGCAAAACCCCGACCTCTATGCCGGCTACTTCGCGGCCGGGGGCGGTCTCCCCAACCACGTCGACAACTTCACCTTGGCAGGGGAGGGCTTCAACGCCGGCCCGCTACCGTTCGACCTGGCGGGACCCGCCGATGGAGCAACTGTCGAAGAACTTTCACCGCTCTTGAGTTGGGAGGCGGCGGTAGATCCGAACCCGGACGATACGCTGACCTATGTGGTCTGGTACGACACCGACCCGGCCTTCGGATCACCCGACTCGCTGGTGCCAACCGTCGACCTGCAAACACCCTTTACCGGCGAGATCGTCGTGGCGACCCCCATCCACTGGCGGGTACGGGCGTATGACCTCGACGGCGCCGCGGTGTGGAGCGCCGAAACCCGCTCCTTCGAGATGACCCAGGTGCTGAGCGTTGCCGACGACTTCAACCGGCCCGGACCAGACCTCGGTCCAGACTGGGCAGCCGACTCGGTCATGCAGATCGTTGCCAACGAATTGTCCAACACTTCGTCGAGTGGGCTAGGCATCGCGGCGTTTAGCCGCGCCCTAAACCCGGACGGCGTCGAGATCCGTTGGGGCGCCGGCGCCAACGCTGAAGGGATCCGGCGCGGTGGCGTGGCGCTTAAGTTGGATGACCTGTCGCCAACCGCCTCCGGATACCTGGTGCGGGTCGACCCAGTGGCCAACGAGTCCCAGCTCGAAACGATCCAACAAGGGGGCCACGGCCAGTTTCTCGACTCGGCGCCGGGGATGGTCGCTGGGCCTACGCCCGGCTCGACGATGCGGGTGACCATGCGGAGCGACGGTCAGGGGCTCCACTTCGACGTCATCATCGATGGTGCGCTGCACTCGAGTTTGTTGGCGGCCACCGGCGTTTTGCTCGCCGGCGGCGGTGATGAGTACGCTGGAGTAGCGCTCAGGGGTGGCAACCAAAACAACGTCGACCAGTTCACGGCGTTTGCCTCGGGCATGTCGCCGGTTGCCCTGTCGCGCTTCACAGCCAGCGGGGAACCCAGCCGCGTGGTCGTCGAGTGGCAGAGTTCAAGCGAGCGCAACCACCGGGGCTACCACCTGTGGCGGGCTGGGGAGGCCCTGCCCTTGGAGTTCGAGCGACTGACCGAGCGCTACGTCGAAGCCGAGACACCGCACTTCTACCGGTTCGTTGACGAGAGCGTCGAGGTTGGCATCGCCTATGCCTACCGGCTGGAGGCGGTGGCGACGAGCGGCGCTCGCGAGTTCTTTGGGCCCGTGTGGGCAAATGCTGTGTCGGTGCCGGTGCAACTTGTCCTCCACCAGAACGCACCGAATCCCTTCAACCCAGCCACGCGCATTCGCTACGATCTCCCGGCGGCAGCCCACGTGCGCGTGGCGGTGTTCGACGCTCAGGGGCGCCTGGTCCGGCAGTTGGTCGACGCGCCGGTGGCAGCCGGATCCCACTTCGTCGACTGGCTCGGCACCAACGATCAGGGCAAAGCGCTGGGATCGGGCACTTTCTTCTACCGCCTAGAGACCGGACCGCGCACACTCACGCGCAAGATGCTGCTGGTCCGCTAGGCAGACGGATACACTCAATCGATGAACGAGCAGTCCGAGCGGCGCAACGACGCGGCTGAGCATGCGCGCGCCCACCCCTGGGGGGAACCGGCCCTGCGGGTGACCCTCTTGCCCCGCGACACCAACAACTGGGGGGCCATTTTCGGCGGCGTCATCCTCTCCAACCTGGACTTGGCCGGCGGCGTTGAAGCTCACCGCCACGCCGACCGCACGTTTGTCACCATCGCCATGAAGGAGGTGGTGTTTCACGAACCGGTCTACGTCGGCGACTTGGTCAGCTTCTACACCTGCACCGAGCGCATCGGCCGCACTTCGGTGACAGTGAAAGTGCAGGTTGAAGCGCTGCGCTCGGCCGCGCGCGGCCGCAAGCGCGTGCAGGTGACTGAGGCGACGGTCGTCTACGTAGCGGTGGACGATGATCGGCGCCCGGTTCCCATCGCCCCAGACGCCTAGGCAAGAAGAAGCGCCCGAACCGAGGCTGGGTTCGGGCGCCTTCTAACCTGCAGCTAACGACTTGACTTAGTTGTAGATCGCCTTGATCTCGCCCCAAGTCTTCTCGCCCACGGCGGTGATGTTGCACATCGGGGCGGAGCCAAACAGGTGGCCCATGCCGCAAGTGCCGGCACCGAAGCCGTCGACGATCAGGTACAACGTCACTGGCGTCACGCCCAGGTTCGTGTAGCTGATAAAGTCGCTACACGGATCCGGGAAGCAGTCATCACCGGCGACGCAGGAGCCAACAACGTCGGCGCAGTCGCTGACCAGGTAGATCGAGCCGTCGTGGTCGAGTTCCTCGAACTCAAGGTCGATCGAGGCGCCTGCGGGCAAGCAGACCTCGTAGGTCTCGTCGAGCCCAGCGCTCGAGTAGCCGGTGCAAGCGTTACCCGCCAGCAACTCATAGTCGTTGGCGTCGTCGCAGGTGTCCGTGAACATGTCGAAGGCGCCCATCAAAGGACTCGCGCCGTCGCACGTGTCGTTGGGACCGGCGACGTTGCCGTTCGGTCCGGGTCCGGAGGACCAGGGAACACGATCGGCACCTGCCGCCGTGGCAAGCATCGTGCATGCCACGGTTAACAGAAGGACCTTAGCAGTCTTCATGGCCATCATTGGCTCCTCCCAAGCACTTGGTGTTGATCATCACTGATGACTCGAGGAAGCCCCAATTGGGAACCCCCCATTGACGCACCCAACTCGGTGCTTCCTACTCATTGCGTGCTAGGCGCTCTTGGAGCCTCGACGCATGCACGCGTGAGCTAGTATACACTATCGGCGAGGCCCAGCAAACCCAATTTTCTGGCACTTAACTTGCGAAATCACAAAGAGATACAGCCGAGGATCGGGAACTCTGGAGAGTACGGTCTGCCCCCAGACTACGAATGCAACCCAGCCGATGGGAGTTTTGACCCGCGGGCCGCTGGCAGCTACTGGACCCACGACCGGCTTGCACTCGCAACTCGTTACCAATGGGGAGCTTACAAGGTTGCACGGAAACTAGCCAACGGCGGCGTGGTGGTCGACCTGGGATGCGGTCCAGCCCTCAAGCTGAACACCCTGTTCGGTGAGTCGTTCGAGCTCTACGGGGTCGACCAGCCCAGCGCCGCCGCCTATTGCCAGGCCCACCACCGGCGCGGAACCTACCTGGCTGAGGACTTTGACGCGCCCCGCTTTGTCCTAAAGGGGGTGGCCCCAGCCATCGACGTCTTGATCGCCTCGGACGTCATCGAGCACCTGGCCGTCCCCGATCGGCTCCTCGCCTACATCTTCGAAGTCGCGACGCCGGCCACCCAGATCGTCCTGTCGACACCCGACCGAGCCGCCCTGTTGGGCGCTGCGGCGCGCCGCCCCGAGAATCCGGCCCACGTCCGCGAGTGGACGCGGGCAGAGTTTGGCGCATACCTCACCAGCCGCGGGCTCAGGGTCGTCAGCCACCAGAACCTGCTGCCCTTCCGGCTCGGTACCGACCGATTGAGCGTCAAATTTGCGCTGGACCGGCTCCGCCGGCGGCTGCCGCCGCGCACCTGCCAGGTGGCGGTGTGTCGTGTTCCAGAGGGCTAGGCGCCCACGATCGAATAGCCGGCATCGACGTGCAGGACGGCGCCGGTCACCCCGCGCCCGAGCGGTGACAAGAGGAACAAGGCGGCGCTCCCAACCTCATCCGCGGTGATGTTGCGTCCGAGGGCAGCGCGCTGGCCGGCGAACTTCAGCATCGAGGAGAACTGTGAGACTCCGGACGCCGACAGCGTCTTGACCGGCCCCGCCGAGATGGCGTTGATCCTGGCGCCGCGCTGCCCCAGGTCGATAGCCAAGTAGCGGACGCTCGACTCGAGAGCGGCCTTGGCCACACCCATCACATTGTAATTGGGGACGGCCCGCTCGGACCCCAAGTAGGTCAGCGTGACAACCGAGGCGTCATCCGCGAGGTAGGGCTGGGCGGCCCTGCACAGCGCGGTCAAGGAGTAGACGCTGATGTCCATGGCCTGGAGAAAGGCTTGGCGCGACACGTCCATGTAGGGACCGGCCAGCGCCGCTTTGTCGGCGAACGCCACCGAGTGCACGAGCATATCGATGCGGCCACCGAGGGCTTCCGCAGCCTGGGCTAGAGCGGCGTCGATTGCCTGGTCGTCGGCCACATCACAGGGCACGATTGCTTTGGCGTGCACTGATTGGGCGAGCGGTTCGACACGCTTCTTAAAGAGCTCACCCTGGTAGGTGAAAGACAGCTCGGCGCCGGCCTGGTGGAGCGCTTTGGCGATCCCCCAGGCCAGGCTTCGATCGTTTGCCACGCCGACAACGAGTGCGGTGCGTCCCGCCAAAATCCCCATGCCACCTCCTCCATGACTCGATTCGAGACACGCCGGCATTCTCAGCGGCTTGCCGAGCCCGCGTCAAGCTGATAGGGTGCACGCACTCTCGCGCTCGGAACCGCACCTGCCCCACCGAGTCGCGCGTGCCCCACACGTGTGCCCCGCCAAGACGGTTGTCCCATCTAAAACGGCTGCATCAACCACCGGTGCCCCACACCGTAGGAGTTGGCTATGTGCGTGCGAACCTTGGAGCACGTTCGGAGCACCGCAATTCTCTGGGCCGTGTGCGCCGCACTGAGCGCTTGGTGCGCGACCGAGGCTGGAGCTGAGTCGGCTGGAATCACCGTCAGTCGGTGCCAGGTCAGCGTCTTTGAACCCGGCGTCAACTGTTGCTATGCGTACACCCTATGTATCGACAACGCCGCACTGCCACCGGTGGACGAGATCGAGCTGGAGCTGCGCGCGGCGACCGGTTGTGCTGACTGGGGATCGGCGGCGGGTTGGACAGTCAGCCGCGCCTCAGAAAAGGCAGTCACCTGGCAAGCGCCGGCGCCAATCGCACTCGCCACCGGTGAAGCGCTGTGCGGTTTCATCTTGAATGCTCCTGACCAAGAGACCGGCGTCACGGTGCGACTCTACGCTTGCGGCAAACAAGTATATGAGTCGCAATTGGCGCTGGGCTGCGCCAACCCCTGTGGCGTCAGGCTGCGGCCGAGCGCTTGGGCCAGCGTGCAATCGCTGTACCGGCAAGGGCTCCTATAGCTGCGTCGACGCGGCGGCCAATGCGAACGCCGCGCGCGTTGCACCGATGTGGTGCAGCTGTGGGGCGACTCAGTGGTAAACCAAAGCACCGTGGCCGATACCTGGTAAGGGTGCTACCATTGAGTCAATCCTAAGCTTCGGGAGTCCCTGATGGCCGTCAAGACCCTCTGGGTCATCGGCGCGGCCCCGTGCGCGGCAGCCGCGAGCGCATGTCTCGCTTGGCTCCGTGCACGCAGACATCGTGCCCCACAACCCCTCGAGTCCATCTCTCGCCGGCTCCTAATCCTGGCGCCGCACCCGGACGATTGCGTCCTAATCGGCGGCGGCCAAGCCCAGCAAACCCTCGCCGCTGGTGGCGCCGTCAAGATCGTGCACTTCACGAACGGCGCAAGCAAGGACGACGCCGAAGCTGCGTCGCGGCGCGCCCAAGAAGCTCGGGCAGCGTGGGAAATGGCGGGTCAGGTGGCAATCGAGTGCTTCGATTACGCAGACCTGGAGGGGCTGACCAACCCGGCGGAGATTCAAGCAGCGGTCGAGCGCTTGGCTCTTCTGCTGAACGACTACGCGCCAGACCGCGTGGTGGTCCCCGCCTACGAGGGCGGCCACTACCAGCACGATGTCGTGCATCTAATCGCCAACGAGGCGCGGGCCCGCACACAGAGCGCGGCTGAGTTTTGGGAAGCAACGGTCTACCACCTGCGCGTGTCGTGGTCCTTGACCCCTGAGCGGCTCTTGGGCTTCGCCAGGCGGGCGCTGAAGATGCCGGTGGCTCCGGCACCCGAGCCGGCGTTTCCGGGGCCTGTGTGGGCACCCGTGTTGACCCAATCGCAACTCGAACTAAAGCGGCGCATGCTGCGGGCGTTTGTCAGCCAGTCGCCCGAGGCTCTGGTCGCAGCCGCCGGGGTCGCCGAGCGCTTGCAAGCGATGCGGACGCCCAACTATGGGGCGCCGCCGTTTCGCTACGAACGCTCGCTGGCCGGTTGGTTGGACCGCTGCCGGACCTTGCCAGGAGTCGGCAAGCGACTGGCGATCCGGACGCGGACGATTCACCCCGACCCCACCGTGCGCATGACGCGCTTTTCGCAGACGTTCTTGGACCAACTCCGCGCTGGTAGGCCGGTCAAGAGCCCCGCCACTCAGCGACCCTCTGAAGCTACGCACCCAAGCCCCGGCACGACAGCATCGGTGACACCGCCGGCACGCCGCCGCGGTGGCGGCGTCGAGCCGCTGCGGCTCTGGCTGTTGGCAGAAACCTACTACCCGCAACTGGGAGGAGGAGAAAACCACGCTCGCCTCCTAGCGGCAAGCTTGGTCGAGCTTGGGGTCGAAGTGACGGTGGTGACGCGGCGGCTCGGGCGAGAGCATCCCGCCACCGAAGTGCTCGACGGTGTCACCATTCGCCGGGTATTGCCCCGCGGGTCGGGGAGCTTCGCCAAGTACGCCGCGGCCTTGCCGGTCTGGCGGCTCTTGGGCGGCGACGATCGCTACGACGTGGTGCTGGTGTGCGGTTTCAGGGCCTTCGGCCTGCCGGCGGTGAACGCTGCGCGGCGCCACGAAAAACCCTGCATCTTGCGGGCGGAAGTGGCCGGCGAGTTGGACGGCTCATATTTCCAGAAGAGCGCTCTTGGCGCTCAGGCCCATGCCCGCGCCGGCGTACGTTCGGTGCTCCGTTGGCGGCGCCATGCCCTCATGAGCGCCGATTGTTTCGTAGCGATCAGCGACGCCGTCGAAGCAGAGTTTCGTCAGGCGGGAGTGCCACCGGAGCGCATTGCCCGCATCCCCAACGGCTTGGATAGCCGGACGTTTTTGCCGGCGACGGCCGATGAAAAGCTGGCCCTACGCAAAGCGCTACACTTGCCCCAATCGAAACTGCTGGTGACTTACACGGGCAAACTGAACCGCTTCAAGGGCCTTGAGAGCCTGCTCGAGGCTTGGGCCGAGCTTGGCACCCACGAGCCGGCAGAGCTCTTGTTGGTGGGAACCGGGTTCCGCCAGTCGCTGTCGATCGAAGAGGAACTCAGGCGGCGCGTGCTCGCCCATCCGAATCTGGATTCGGTGCGCTTTGTCGGTCGCCAAGAACGCGTTCAGGATTGGCTGCGGGCCAGCGACGTGTTCGTGTTCCCCTCCGAGGCCGAGACGTTTGGGGTTTCCTTGCTCGAAGCCATGGCCTGCGGACTGCCCATCGTCGCCACGGCACTGCCTGCCCTGCAGGAGCTCGTCCAAGATGGCTGCGAGGGGGCGTTGGTGCCCGCCGCCGACCCGGTGGCACTCTCCGGGGCGCTCGGCGCCATCCTCGCCGACCCGCTGCGGCGCCAAGCTCAGAGTTTGGCTGCCGCTGAAACCGCCCAGCGCTATGACATCGGGCGGATCGCCACGCGCTACGTCGAGCTGTTCGACAGCCTGCAAGGGCGCGAGGGTTCGATCGAGTTGGTTAACCAACACCTCGAGGCAAGCTAACGTGCCCAAACATGGGCCTCCGGGCCGAGCGCCGGTGGCCGGGCAATGGGTAACCAAAGCGACGGGCTCGTGAGCGAACAAGGCGACCACCAAGTGGGCGAGCACGACAAGCACCAGGTGCGCACGAAACTTGCCCGCCAAACAACACTGGCAGCCATCGCCCACGGCGCCAACCTCCTGCCCTTTATCCTCTGGTTCGTCGCGGCGCAGCGGCTGGGCCCGACTGAATTCGGCCGATTCGCGGCGGCGCTGGCCTTTGCGTCGCTCTTTGAAGTGTTTGGTGACCTGGGGCTGCGCGACACCATCGTCCGCGAGCTAGCCCGCAACGCCGGCGCTCTGGCTCTGGCACGGGCGCTCTTGACGTGGAGGCTCTGCCTGGTGGTTGGCACCACCGCAGTCATTCTTGGAGCGTATGCCGTCCTCCGTCCGGGCGGCGATCTGGCGCCGCTCTTGTGGATCTTGGCCCCGACGGTGGCGCTCAAGGCACTCAAGCACTACCAGCGCGGCGTCTTTCAGGGTCTGGGGCGCTTCGCGACCGACGCGCGCACAGCGGTGTTCGAGCGCGCAGCAATACTCGGCGTTGGGATTCTGGCGCTCCAAGTTTCCCCGAGTGCGGTGGCGCTGGCATACGGTTTGGCCGTGGCGCGGCTGGTGGACACTGCCTCAACCTCCTGGATTGCCGTGCGCAACGTGGGGTTGACTCCGGGTTGGAACTGGCCGCGCGTGCGATCGGCCCAGATCAGCGCCCTGCCGGTCGGGCTGTTTTTGGCGCTGGTGAGTGCCTATGCTTACGCTGATCAGCTCATGCTGGCAGCGTGGCGAGGCGCCCACGCGGTGGGCCTCTACACTGCCGGCTACAAGATTCACGAAGGACTGACGCTGGTCCCGGCGATCCTCGCCGCGCCGCTCCTGCCAGCGTTATCGGCCAACGTTGCGACCCTCCCTCAAACGGCGAGTGCCATCGGCCGGCGGGTGTTCAAGTACGCCTGGATCGCTGGGCTGGGCGTCGCCATCCCCGGCAGCCTGGCAGCGGAAACCATCTTGTCCTGGATCTATGGCGCCGAGTACTCGGCGGCGCGCTGGGCACTGGTGGCGCTCTTCTGGGCTTCGGTCTTCACCTTCGCCCTGTGGATGGTCAACCAGGTCCTTATCGCCACCGCCAAGCGGCGGGCGATGCTCGCCCTGGCAGCCGGCGGACTCGGGCTCAATCTGTTGCTCAACGCCTGGTGGATCCCTCGGTGGGGAGCGACTGGCGCAGCGAGCGCCACGGTGGTTGGGGAGGCCATTGCTCTGGTCGCATCGCTAGGAGTGGCTGCCCGTGCGCTGCCAGGATTTGGCGCCGCCGCTGGGGTTGGGCGGGCGGTCGCGGCCGGTGCCATAGCGTTGGGATCGGGTTGGTTGGCAAGGCATTGGGGCGCACCGCCGTGGACCGCGGCGCTGGTCGCGATGCTGGTCTACGCCGGTATGCTCCTGGGGCTCCGGGCGATCGACCGGACCGATCTGGCTGTTCTTCGGCGAAGCGCCGAAGCGCTGTGACCTCCATCGATCCGGGCAGCGCCACGCTCTCTGGGGAGCCGACACCGTGCAGTTCGACCAGGCGAGCAACTAGGTCGTTCAGTTAAGGCAACTACTGCGCCGGCGCCGTCTCATTGCAGGGACCAATCTCGGCGCGAAAGTAGGCTCCGCCTGCCCCGGCCGTGAAGCCTGGCAGGAGCCGGATGCGGTTCGCGGCGTGCATGACGGCCGATGCCTGGCTGGTCACTTGAACAGTGGTCGCGGTAATGCGGTCGGCGTTTTGGAAAACGCGCGTATCTCCAAAGCCGTTGAGGGTCACCCCGGATATGGTTTGAGCTGTCTGCACGCACGATTGACTCGAGCTGCAATCCCCAGGCAGGTAGTTCGAATTCGCCGTGTACAGGTTGCCTGGAATCTCACAAGTCATCGGCTGCAGCAGCTCGAGGTAGTAGTCTGGTTCACCCACGTTGACTTCGCGGACGATGTTCCAGTGGTCGTGCCGGCCGCAGTTGCCCGTTCCAGGCGGCAAGGAAAACACGCAATCGCCGATGCGCGGCGACGAGGTGTTTCCGCAGGTGCGCCCGACGTCGCCTTCGCGGGCGATGACTGTACCCGCGGTCACGAAGTCACCCTCGTGGATGCCGAACTCGAAGGCACTCCACTGGGCAATGTGTAGGTGCCCGCTGTACTCGCCGTTGGCGTGCTTCACCATGATCAGATTCCCACAGCCACCGAAGGCCCCATGGCATCCACAATCATCCAGGTCCTCCTTGATGTAGCACACGACCCCATCGGCCGGCGCGACGATCTTGGGGTTGGAACCACCGCCAATCATGTCGATCGATCCCCCGTGTCCCCAATAGTCGTTACCGCCGATGGACACTGCAAACCCCTCGTCCAAGTAGGGAATGCGGTAGAAGTTGCGCGAGATCTTGCCCTTCATGACGAACTGATTGCCGAGCAGGTTCGAGCAATCCTGCGCTGCGGCAGAGCCGACGAACCCTAGTAGCACTACGAGCAAGGCGGCGCGCGAGCCCAAGAAGCGGCAGCGTCGCAAAGCGCGGCTCATCGTCCACCGTCCGGGCTAGCAAGCGCCGTGCGGGTGGCCTCATCGGTACCCAAACTGCCGAGGAGCTCCGTGTTCTGCTTCTTGAGCGCGGTCACTTCGCGATTGAGCTCAATGACGTAGAGCGTTAGCTCCTCCACCTTGCGCAGCAACGTCGCTTGCATGGCGCCGACGTCGATCCCCTCGGTTTCGATCTCCGCCGCCGATGGCACGTCCGGCAGGTGTTTGTGCTCGCGCACGTACTCATCCACTTGCTCGAGCGGCATCAGCGAGTAATCATCGGCAAAGACGTAGTCCGGCCAGTCGTCGGAGAGCTGAACCTCCAGCTCTTCGCAGAGAACCTTGCCGTACACGGCCAGCTTGGCGCCGGCGGGGGCGCCGAAACCGCCGACCGCAACCGGTCCGAGCAAGTCGGAATCGCCCCAGACGACCATTGCCTTGCCGGCGCCGAAGGAGCCGTCTCCCGCGAAGCTGGCGGCATAGCCGTCCGGATCCTCGGTCGCGGCATACAGGCCGAACGAAAGGGCTGGCGTACCGTTGTCCGGGCCCAATACGCCGAGTTTGCCGCCGGGTGTCGTGGTGCCTACACCAACGTTCCCGCCGGTATCTTGCAGGATCACTTTCCCGGAGCCATCCGCCGAACGGATGTACCAATTGCCTTGGGTGCCATAGTGGATGTGGCTGGCGAAAGGCCCGATGCTGGGTGCAGTGAACTTCGCAGTGTTGTTGCCGGAGGAGGTGGTTGCAGCCTCCACCATCAAGGTGGCATCAGGTGAAACTGTACCGATCCCCACGCGGCCTTCGTCGGTCACCGTCATCCGATCTCCGTCCACATTGACCCGCCAGTCACCAGTGGTGCCGTCCAAATAGGTCCAGCTGGATTGACCGTTAGCACCAGCACGGTAACCGTAGAAGGGCCAGCCCTGCTCGCCGTCGGTGCGAATGTACATACCTCCGTAGCCGACCGTGACCGGAGCCTGGATTCCGAAGACCTCGGATCCGGAGACGGTGGTCGAGCGGTTGATGCCGACGAAGCCGCTGTTTGTGTTGCTGATGTTGGCGCCGTTTGCCTGCCACCAGCCGCTGGTGCTCGGCGCATTGAGGGCGTGCAGGGCATACGGGGTCGCCGTCACCTTTTGGCGCGGCCCGAGCACCGTCCCGTCCACCGAAACCTGCACCCAGCGGGCCTCGCCGTTGAAGGCGGTGCCTCCGAACTGGGTCGCCGCGTTCAGCTCCACCGTGAAGACGCCGCCGTTCACCTGGGTGGCCGGGTGGCTGTCCGCACCGCCGATCTGCTGGCCGCCGGTCGGCGGGTTGCCGGTGCCTGGTGCATCCCACAACGTAAAAACGAGGTCGTACGATCCGCTCAGCGGTCCTTGCGGGTCGCTGAGCGTTCCTTGATAGGTAAATCCTGGCCCCAACGGCGCGGCGACCGCCGTTGCCACAAAGCCTGCGGAGATTATCCAGCTCATTGCGAACCCCAATCGACTCATCATGCCCTCCTGGTGGGAGCCGTCGCGTGCATCCATCGCTCCCCGCATGTCGTTCTCGGTGCGCCGAGCGCGGGGCTGGCGCTCTGGTTAGCACCGCCCCGCAAGGACCGCCGCTCGGCGCCGAGCAACGTCTGTTCGAAGGGGACACCGCAGGGGGGACAAGAAACCCGCCAGGGTTCTGGCAATTCTCTGGACCGCTCTTTGCCCGCCACCGCGAGCAGCCGCCGCCGAATCCGGACTATGCGTGTACTATGTATAGCGTTCCAAGTCCAATCAGAAGAGCGGGAGGCTAAATGCATATACAGGGTTTGGACCATCTGAATCTATCGGTTCGCAGCTTTGACGAAACCGTCGACTGGTACGGGCGCGTGTTTGGTTTCGCGAAAGTCGAGGAGGGCGTTTTGGAAGACGGTGTGCGCTGGGGAGTCATCCGCTCAGGCGCCGCCATGCTCTGCATCTACGAGCACGTCGATTACGCTTTCGCCGACCCCGCCAGCCGCGGCGAGTTCGGCGTCTCGCACTTCGGCCTCCGAGTGAGCGATGCCCAGGCATGGGAGGTTGCGATCGAGCGGGAGAAGCTCCAGCTCCTGTATGGAGGCGAGATTCGCTGGCCGCACTCACGGGCGTGGTACGTCAACGACCCTACCGGCTATGAAATCGAAGTAGTGCTCTGGGACGCCGACACCGTGCAGTTCGACCCGCTCGTCGAACCGGCGGATTAGAGCAGGCCGTCACCCGTGGTCGACGTTGCCGCATCGCGGCCAAGGACGCTGGAACAAGCTCACCGCGCCACGACGATCTTCCGGCTCAGCCGCTCACCACCAGCCCGGAGCTCGGCGAAGTAGACGCCGGGCGGTTGACCGGCGGGTGACCACGCGACGTTGCGGACGATGGCGTCACCGCGGGTCAAGGAGGCGACTCTTTTGACCAGCCGGCCGCTCGCCTCGTAGATCGCCAGCTCGACCGGGCCCGCGGCGCGCGCCGCAAAGCGCAACCACACCGTGTCTCCAACCGGATTCGGCGATGGCTGCTCGAGGAGGAGATGACGCGCCGTGGGAGCCGACCCCTCGCCCACCGCCGCCGGTCCGGTCAGGTCGATTTCCCAAGCGCCGCGCCCGTAGGTTCCTGCCACCAGCTTGCGGGCGCCGCGCCGAATCTCCAGATCGGTCACCACGACCCCGGGCAGCCCCTGGCCAAAGGGCACCCAGGTGGCGCCCCGATCCGTACTGCGCCAGACCCCGACATCAGTCCCAACGAACCAATGGGCGGGCACATCGGGGTCCACGACCACGGCGTTGACTGGAACGTCGGGTAGGTCGCCCGTCGCGTCCGACCAACTCGTGCCCGAATTGGTGGTGACCAGGACGTGTGCCAACCCGGTCCCATAACCACCGTAGGTGACGATAGCGGTGGCGGGCTCGGTGGGGTGGGCGTGAATTTTTGTTTCCAGGCCATTGTTGGGAAACGTCGTCGATTGAATCCAGCTGGCGCCGTCGTTGGTCGTGCGCCAGACACCGAAGAAGTTGGACACCGTCCATACCAGGTCCGAGCTGGTCTGGCTGATCGAAATCCAACGGGCAGTGTGGGACGCGACGTTCTGCCAGCTGGCTCCACCATTCGTAGTGCGATACATGCCGTTGTTGGCACACGTGTAGAGGTGATTGGAGTTGTTGGCGTCCAGGTCGGTGGCGGCAATGAACGGGCTCGAACCGACGATACCGGTATTGATTGGGAACCAGGACTGGCCGCTGTTCGTGGTCTTACGGTGGTCGCCGAACTGCACCTCGGCGTAGACCGTACTCGGACTGCTTGTGGTAACGTTGCAGACGCCGCCGTCACCGACCACCGGCGGGTCGGCCCAGACGGTGCTGGAGCTTGTCCGACCGGTCACGCCGTTGTCCTGCATGCCGCCCCAGGTTGTGTGGTTGTCGGCTTGGGCCGCGCAGATATCGTAGAACTGATAGGTCACCAGTCCCTCGCGGCGGGACTGCCAGAAGACGCCATCGTCGGTCGATCGCCACACCCCACCGTCGCACGCCACCCAGACGTTGGTCGTCGAGCCCGGCTCCCAGACGATGTCGTGGAAGTCGACGTGCGGGCGGGTCGCCGTACCGTTGCTCGGCGGCACGACGATGTAGCTGCCGCCGCCGGTAAGCGAGCGGTAGAGCTGCACGCCGCCGATCAGCAGGCGCTCGGGGTTGTCCGGATCGACCCCAAGCGCCAGGTCGTACCAGCCCTGCGAGTTGGTCATGTTGGTGGTGGTGTCGCGCGCTTCCCAGCTGGAACCACCGTCGGTGCTCCTGTAGAGCCCCAGGGTCATCCCCGTTCCGGTCTGCACGTACACAGCGTAGATCACTTCTGGATCGAGTGGCGTTACGGCGATCTCTGTGTTGCCAATCGATGAGCCTGCGGGCTGCCCGGTGCCGGCAAGTGCAAAGCTCTGTCCAGCATCGGTCGAGACTTTGACGCCGTTGTCCGAGCCGAAGTTTTGCCACGGGTCGCGACCCTTGGCAATGTAGGCGACGTGCGGATCGCCCGGCTTCCACGCCACATCGTAGATGTTGCCGCCGGCCTCCACCAACGTCCAGGTGTCACCGTCGTCGGTCGATCGCCAGCAGCCGTCAACCGCCCCCGCCAAGATAACGCCGGTGGTAGGCTCGACGGCGATTTCTCCAAACCCATGGCCCTGGCCCGGGCCGTACGACAGGGACGTCGGCGCCCAGGTGGCGCCCCCGTCGGTCGACTTGAAGAGCCCCGCCCCGAAGACGTCACCGTTGCCACCAGCGTTGGGCACGCCGTTGGCCTCACCGGTGCCCATCAGGACAACGTCGGGGTCGGATGGCAGAACGGCGAGCGCACCGACCGCGAGCGGTGGCAGGTGATCGCTCAGTGGGCTCCAGCTGTCGCCGCCGTCGAGCGACTTCCAGACACCGCCGCCGGCCGAGCCGACGTAGATGATGTCGGTGTTGCTAGGATCGAAAGCGATGGACGTGCAACGACCGGATAGGGTCGACGGTCCGATGGTGAACCAGCCGGCGCCCGAAGGTGTGCGCTCAGCCGCGGCGAAGCGGTCCCAAGCCTGATGGCGGAGCCGAGCGGCGGATTGATCTGGCGCTACCCGACGGGTTTGGGTAAACCACAACGATCGCATCCACTGTTTCCAACCCGAACCGCCTTCCACCCACTGGTGCGGGCGATTTAGGAGCGTGTACCAAGCGTCTGTTGCCACCGGCGCGCCGTTGAGGTTGGCGGGCACCGGCTCCGCTGGGCCGGCCACCCACGGGCCGGCCGCGGCGCCATCCGTCGCCCCGGCCGCCGACCCCCAAGTCGCTGTCAAGACCATCGCTGCCGCCACTACCGCGTCTCTCTGATTCTGCCCCCAACCGCGTGTCATCGATCCTCCGAATTGAAAGTGGGAGTCCAGCGCCCAGATGGCGGCGCCGCCGGAGCTGGCAAATGCGCGAACTGCCCCAAAGCGCCGAACGTCCCGTACCCACCTCTAAGCTCCGTGGCCGGCAGATTGGACACGCAAATCACAGGGGCGCTGCCAAAGCCTCGAGCCGGTCGCGTAGCTGCCGCTCAGCTTCCGGGCGCCCCTGGCGCCCGTGCACCGCTGCGATGCGCCCTGTGGTGATTTCCAACAGCGGCAAAATGGCGGCGTCTGCCGACTCGATCGCCCGCCACACGGCCGGCAAGTTGGCAGCGCTCAAACCGTCGCTGCGCATGGTGGCGGCCAACGGCGTCAAGGCCTGCCGGTGCGTGGGGTGAAGCTCGGCCAAGCGCTCGCAGCGGGTGGCGATCGCCTCGTGATAGTGCGCGAGCGCCTCGACATCTAATCCGCGCGCGAAGAGGATGCGGCCGAGATTGGACAGGACCGGAGGCAGGCGATCGTCCAATGCACCGTGGCGCTCGCCGATCGCCCGGCGGTAGTGGCTCTCGGCAGCTTCCAACTGCCCGAGCCTGGCGTGCATCCGGGCGGCGGATTCCATGCAATGAAGCCGGTCGCGCTGCCACTGAGTGGGATGGGCATCGTAGATCGACAGTGCGCTTTGGATGGTCGCGACGGCTTCCTCGCCGCGACCGGCGGCGACGAGCATCTTCGCGTAGTCCTCGAAAGTCGTGGCGCTGTGGCGCGCCGGAGGGGCTTCGACCTCTTGCAACACAGCGAGCGTCCGCTGGTACAGCACCTCCGATTCGGCGAAACGTGGCGGCGAGCAAGCGATCCACAACGCCCGCGCGAGGAGCGCCTGCAAGCTCGCCGAGCGCATGCGGTCGCCGCCGCCCTGCGCCTGGTTATGGCGCACCGCCTGCCGGCACAGATCCACAGCAGTGGAGTCCCCCTGGAACGCCAGCGCCGTACCCAGCGCTGACAGGCTCATGACGTAGTCCTCACCGTATGGCGGACCCAGGGTCTCGTGCAACTCGAGGGCGCGGCGGGCCTCGCGTTCCATCAGCGTCCAGTTGCGCAGGCCAGCGAAGCGCCAGGCTAAGAGGGTGTGGAGCGGCTGCGCGAGGTCCGGTTCTCCGGCGAGTTCCAAGATCACTCGGCGGCTGGCCGACTCAAGCAAGGCTTCCGAGTCGAGTTGGCCGAGATCCAGACCACCAACGGGCGGTTCGAGCATGGCGCGCAAAACGCTCTGCACGCGCTCGGCGCGCGCCTGGGCTTTCTCGGCGCGCGACCAGAACATTCCCATCGTGATCGACAACCCCACGGTCAGGACGAGCACCAGAGCCAGCGCCCCCGAGGCCATTCGGTGCTGGCGGGCCAATCGAGCAAGTGTTTGCCAAGCACCAGGAGGCCGAGCCCGCACCGGCTCACCGGTCAAGAACCTCGTGAGGTCCTGCGCGAATGCGTCAATAGTGCCGTAGCGATCCTCTGGATCTTTCGCCAAGGCTTTCTGAACCACCGCCTCGAGTTCGCTGGGACAATCGGGGCGCTGAGCGCTCAGCGGTCGCGGCGGGGCGAACAAGATGGCGCGCAGCGCCCGCGCCAGTTGCCCCTCGACCGCGTAAGGCAAGGACGCCGTGAGCGCCTCGTACAGAATCACAGCCAAGGCGTAAAGGTCGGTGCGCCCGTCGATTCTCTCGTCTTGGGAGTGAAACTGCTCAGGGGCAGCGTAGGCCAGTGTCCCCAAAAACTCCCCTGTCGTCGTCAACTGCGATCGACTCGAGAGTGAATCCAGGGGGGCCGCTAAACCAAAATCGAGCACGTGTGGATGGCCAGCGTCGTCGACCAGAATGTTGGACGGTTTGATGTCGCGGTGGACGACGCCCCGCCGGTGCGCGTGGTGCAGCGCCCCGGCGATCTCGATGACAACTTGGACGACTCGGCGCAGGTCCTGACCGCGCGCCCAGTCGGTGATCGGCACGCCAGCGATCCACTCCATCACCAGGACGGCGCGTCCCTCGATCGATTCGACCGCGAGGACGCGCACGATCCCCGGATGATCGAGGGCGAGAACGGCGGCGGCTTCGCGGTCGAAGCGCGCCTGGCTCTCGTCGCTGGCGAGCCGGCCGCCTCGCAAGAGCTTGAGCGCAACGGCGGTGCCGGCCTCAGGGTCACGGGCTCGGTAGACGACACCTTGCCCTCCCCGCCCTACCTCTCCGGCGACTTCGTAGCGGCCGAGCCGACCGAGTTCGGGGACTGACCCAGCGGCGCGCAACCGCTCCAGCCAATCTTCACCGCTGCCAGTGAACGGAAAGCTGCGAATCTTCCGGCGAGTCATGGCGTCGATTCGTCAGCGACTTGCAAAGCGATGCGCGCGCGGAGCTTGTCCCGCGCCCGTTGCTTGACTTTGTAGACCGCCTGAACGGACATCTGCATCTCTGCGGCCACGGTGGCCGGGCGCGCACCAGCCAGAAGGCGCTCAAAAATCGCCAATGAGCGCCCATCCAACTCGCCCTCCACGGCCTCGAGGGCGCGGCGCAGGTGATGGTCTTCCCATTCGCGCTGCCAGGCAGCGTCCAACCCCGAATCGCCGGTGCCCGGCGCCCGGGCAAGGACCTCATCCTCCTCTAGCACTTCAAGGCGCCGATGTGGACGGCGCCGGTAGCGCTCGATGGCGTTGCCGACAACCCGACCCAGGTAGCTCCTAAACTTGCCGCGGCTGGGCTGGAGTTCAAAGCTGGGCATGGCACGCACCAAGCTCAACGAGACGATTTGGCGGACGTCTTCGGCGTCAGCCAAACTGAGCCCGCGGCGCCGCGCGTAGCCGACGATCAACTTGCCGTAAAGCCGGTCGAAACGCCGCCACGCGACTTGGTCGTCGGCGTCCCGGAGCTTGGCGATCAGGGTAGGTTGCGTTGTGGTCCAGGCCATCGGTGCGCCTCTTGAACATTCGGTCGGGAGCGGGGCGCCGGCGGACTTTGGGTCCGCCCGAGGGCTGTGGGGTGGGTACTTCAGAATAGCCTGAGAGGAAGCGGGCGGTCAAATCCAAGTCATCTGCAGTGTGTCAATCGTTCGCGTGATAGCGCCAAACGAAGGGCCCATGGCCAGCGGCGCGGCGCCGGGAGAGATGCGCTGTCGTGCGCCGGGAGTGCCGCCGGAGAGTGCAGGTGATAGGATCGCGGTAGGCTGACGAGAGACTGTCATCGGAGCGGAGCGCTGCGCTGGAGCTACGATACCGCCGCCGACGCCGGTCCGGCGCAGTTTCACGGCGACCCCCTCCTGCTCGGAGAGGCTCTCTTCACCGGATCCGACAGCACCGACCCAACCTACACCTACGCGTTCGACGCCGCCACTGGTGAGGTCCTCTGGAAGCGCTCCGAGCTAGCACCGGTCAGCGACTTGCTGGAGGTGGGTCACAACATCGTTGGGCGAACCGAAGGCGGTGACCTTGTGGCTTTGGACCCCGCTAGCGGTCGCCTGAGGTGGTCGGTTGCCGATCGCGATACCAGCTGCCAGATGCGCCCCCACCCACCAGCATTCGACGGCGGCACGCTCTACCTTGCCTCAGGTGACGGCCAACTGGTAGCAGTCGACGGCGACGGTAGCCGCGTGCTTTGGCGCACGCCGGTGGGCTGCGCTTCGGTGCCGCCCATCTTCTGGCGCAGCCACATCTACGTCGGCCTCGACGACTTGCGCCTTGTCCGGGTGCGTGCGACCGACGGTGTCGTCGTCGGCGATCGAGCAGTCTTGGACCGCCCCACCGGCCGACTGACGACGGCGGGAGAGGTGCTCGTGGTCATTGCCGGCGAAGGCACGATCGTCGCGCTGTCCGAATCACTGGAACGCACGGTGTGGGAGCGACCGGTCCTCGACGGCACCTGGTCGGCGTTTCAACCCATCCTCTGGCGCGAGCGGCTGGTGGTCGGCGACAGCAGTGGCAACGTCTTGGCGCTCGACCCCGAAACCGGCACCGTCGACTGTGCCGTGCAACTTGAAGGCACGATCCGCGGCCTGGGGGCAGCGGGTGAGTTCCTATTCGCCGGCACCTTCCAAGGGACGGTGTACGCGCTGCGTGCTCGGCCGGGTGGGCTCATGTGTTGGTAGGCCCCCAAGCCGCACTTGGCGGGTGCCCCGGGGCCGCGCGGGCTCCCCCGCCGGGTTGCGTTTTCCCCGCGCCGGAGCTAGCCTTTAGCGACGCCCAGGTGTGTACTGGAGGCGCGATGCGCTATTCTGCCCTACTTGCCGCTCTCTTTCTAACCTTGCCGCCCGTTTTGTTGAGTTTCTCAACGGCCGGGGCCGTCGAGTCTGTCAACCCAATCATTGGTGACGTGAGCTTCGAACTCCGGTTTGGCCGATCGCCACGTCCCGGCGACCCGGAAGTCGTGCGCATCCGCACACACTTGGAGTACGTCGAGTCGGCGTTGCGAGCACGCGACGTGTCGGGGCTACCGGGCGACCTCCAGGCAGCGCGGAACCAACACCTCGACCGGCTGCGCGACTACTGGCAGCGTGGTGTGTTCCCGCAGAACCGGCTCGACTCGACGCGCCGGCTTCCATGTTTCATCGACGACGACGGGCGGCTGTGCGCCGTCGCGTGTTTGATCGAACAGTCGGCGGGGATGGAGCTTGCCCTCCAGATCAACGATGTCTACCAGTACGCGCGCCTTGCCGACATGAAGATGGCCGAGCTCGGCGAATGGGTGGCCGGGTCAGGGCTGACCGAGCACGAGCTGGCAATGATCCAGCCCGGCTACGGGCCGCCGATTGACGAGTGCGCCGGCTTGGTGGGGATGAGCTGGGGCATGGACGGGGAAATGCCAGTCGAAGGCGACAAGTTCCATCTTGCTGCCTGGCTTCAAGACGCGTCGCCGCTGATGACTGGGTTGGACGAACCCACACCGTTCACGCTCACCATCGCAGACGTCGAGTGGCGTGGCTCTGGCGCTCTGTTCGACACGATATACCACACGTTGGGCGGCGGCACGTTCGGTATCTACGCGAGCAGCAGCTTCCCGCCCTTTGTACAACATCCGCCGAACTCGGCCGTCCCGGGCCAGTTTGCAACGGGGGCCGCGCTACTCACCGGCGTCATCGAAGACTTCTACCTAACCTTCCATAGCGACGGAACGCCCCTCGAAATTTCAGGCCGCATGTACGCAACCGGCGGCGCCCGGGCCGACGACTTCTACGACGTCATCGAATTCTTGAGTCACTCGGTGAGGCGCGCAGGCTCCCCTGGGTACCACCTGTTCTGCGAAGGTAACCTGCTCGGCGGCTGTGGACTCACGCCAGTCGAATCGACAACCTGGGCACGCCTTAAGGCGCGATACCGGTAGTCACAAAGCTGGCCGCACGGTGGCGATCGCGCGCCACAGTGTGGCTCCCACGGGTGGATGCCTTCGTTCGCCGAGAAGCCGTAATCAGCTCCCAGATCGAAGGCACCCAAGCATCGCTGACCGACCTTCTCCGCGCCGAAGCTGACATTGCTCGCCCGAATCCTCTCCAGACCACGTAGAAGAAATATGCAACTACCTGGACGCCTTGACCTATGCGCGGCGCCAGTTGGCGAGGAAGGGCGGACTGCCACTCTCCACACGGCTGCTGAACAATGCGCACAAGCGTCTTCTGTCCGGAGCTCGTGGCGGCGACAAACAGCCCGGCTCGCTCCGACGTTCACAGAACTGGATTGGTGGAACACGTCCGGGCAACGCCCGTTTCGTTCCGCCGCCCCCGAACCTCGTCCCGAATCTTCTTGCGGACCTCGAGCGCTACATGCACGAAGGCAACAAACTACCGCCGCTGGTCAGAGCCGGGCTCGTCCACGCGCAATTCGAGACGATACATCCCTACCTCGATGGAAATGGTCGTGTGGGGCGGCTTCTCATCGCGCTCTGCCTGGAGGAGTGGGGTCTGTTGAGCGAACCGCTGCTTTATCTGAGTCTATTCTTCAAACGTCACCGACAAGCCTACTACGACCGGCTGGATGGGATACGAAGCCGCGGCGATTGGGAGGGCTGGATTGCGTACTTTCTCGAAGGGGTGGCAGTGGTTGCGGACGAGGCGACAAGTCTGATCGGCACTCTTTTAGATCTGGCCGATCAGGACCGACGTCGCGTACTTGAATCGCCCCGGGCAACGGTGATGGCCTTGCGTCTCCTCGACCATCTTCCGCGGCATCCAATCATTACGATCAAGTCTGCGATGACGCTTTGCGAGACCACGCGGCCAACGGCCGCCAAAGCAGTCGCCACCCTTGCCCGGATCGGCATCTTGCAGGAAACAACCGGAAAGCGTCGAGATCGAACTTACCATTACGGCGACTATCTTGATTTGCTGCGCGCCGAGGCTGAACTCAGCGATTAGTCGGGACGGCGACTCGAGGAACCGCGCCCACAACCCTTCGAAGAACGCCTCCGCCGGCGCCTTGCTCGGCGACGTGCAGAAGACGGCTCATGTTCGGCCACTGGGTCCGCTGAGTTCGCGCCGAAGCGCAGGGTAGCGCCGGTACTCGTCGCGGATGCTGTCGAGCCACTTCGAGCCCGTAGTCGAGCCGTCGACCTGCGCGCACGCAAGGGCGAGAGATGCCGCGGAGGGCTCGGCGTAGCCAACTCGCTTGGCTGCCTCCGCAAATGCCTCGGCCTCTTTGACTACGGCGTCAGTCGGTCCCGGGGGCACCCAGCCCGAACCGTTGCGGGCAGCGCAGTCCACCAGCGCGTTGGCGAACCGTGCAAGCAAGGCTTTGTCAAACCACGGGAGCATCTCGCGAATGAGCGCACGGAGTTCATCGGCGTCCATGGCGTCGAGCGCCGCCTCGGTGGACGACGTATCGGGCGTAGGCTTGCTCCGGTAGCGTCCCATCACGACAGCCCCAACTGGCGTCCGAGCACGTTGGTGACGAAGCGCTCGCCGAAGGACTCGCGGGCGACTAGGTCATGGATACGCTTCTGCGTTTCTTCCGCGCAGCCAGCGTTCTCGGCCGCCTTCATCGTGTGGGAGTAGGCGTTCAAAACATCGAGCCCGGTGACCTCGTAGCCGTAGCCCTCCACCAGCCAGTGCAGCGCGGTCATGCCAGCCTCGACAGCGAACTCGGGCCGCTTCTCCTCGAAGTCGCGGGCGGCGCGAGTGAGCGTCTGCGGCGAGCATGGCGTGCGGTTGGCCAGCGCGATGGCTTCGTCAAAGAGCTTCGCACCCTTGGCGGCGGCGAACCACTTGCCTTCCTCGCCGGGGGTGTGGGCGACGAGGTCGTCGAGGATCTCATAGGGCTTCTTGTAGGGGTATTTCTTCGCGACCGCGCGAAACCACGCCGCGTAGGTCCCCGCCTGGTTCGCCACGAGCCCGTAGCGCTCGTACGCCTCGTCGGCGAGCCCGGACGAGAGCAGCACCTCCTCACAGGCGCGTGCGATAGCGATTGGGCTGTCGTTGAGTCCGCGGCCTTCCTCGGCGTAGTGGATCGCCTCAACCTTCTTGCCGAGCGCCGCGAGCGCATTGACGCCGTACTGGCGGTAGTGCCACATCTTATACGGCGCCATGTCGAGCAGCGCGAGCAACTCGTCATAGCGTTCGGCCGCGAGCAGGGCGCTCAAGCAGTTGGTCGTGCCCTTGAAGAAGCCGCGCAGGTTCGGGTCCGGGCTCCACGCCATCTTGCAGGTACCGACGAGCTGGTCGGCCCAGCGCGAGGCGATTTCCTTCGACACACACAGCTCGCCCCAGTAGTCACCGAGCAGCTCGATGTAGGGGATGTCGTCGTCTTGATACGCCTCCCACAGCCGCTCGAGCCACTTGTCCCGCGTCGCCTCGTCCGCCGGCGCCGTAGCGATGATGTCCACGAGCGCTGCGATGGCGTTGTTCACCGCGGTACCGATGGCACCCGACGAGCTGTCCACGTGCTCCAGAGCGGGCGACACCTTCTCGAGAAACAGCACGGCCCCTTCGGCGGCGAGCAGCTTGTCCTTGCGCGCGACCTTCTTGATCTCGGAGACAGCTTCTTTGATGCGCTTGATGGCCGGCTGCGACTTCCAGCCGAAGGCGTGCCGCCGAAAGCGCGCTCGGAACTCCCACTTGTGCGGGCTAGCCGTCGCCATCGTCGGACTCCGCCGCAGACAGCCGAAGCGTGCGCTCGGCCTCCTCGCGTTCGCGTTCTAGCTCTTCGCGCAGTTCGTCTTCGGTCGGGAGGTAGAGCTGGGAGCGGCTCGCGTGGACCTGGTGGTTCTCGGGCAGCGTGATCTTCACCATGGCATTGTTCTTGATCTCTGCGACGCGCTGGTAGACGTCGTCGTGCTCTCTCGCCATGTCGCTCATGGTCGCCTCCTTCGGTGGGAGAGAGTCTCGCCCCGCGAGGACCGAGCACCAGTTGTTGCAGGCTCTGCAGCAACTCGCCGTGCCGCATTGCGAACCTGTAAGGCCCGCTTACGGATTGCCGATCCCGCCCTTGGAGGTGTGTTCGTCATGATGGCTCTCCCTTGCTCTCCGTCGTGCCCTTCTTACGCCAGCATGATGGCGCAAACAAGCGCGGATGTCGTGATGGCGTGCTCCTCAGAACTTGATCCGGTTGCTATGAGAGTCCAAACTTCCCGAGAGGGAGGAGGATACTCAATTGAAGAGCAAACGCCACACGCCTGAACAGATCATCCGGAAGTTGCGCGAAGCAGACAAGTTGCAGTCCTCGGGCGCGACGATCGACGAGATCTGCAGGAAGCTCCAGGTTTCTGAGCAAAGCTTTCATCGCTGGCGCAAGCAGTACGGCGACAGCAACCCCAAGTTGATGAAGAAGCTGCGCGCAATCGAGAAGGAGAACGGACGCTTGAAGAAGGCGGTCGCTGATCTCACCCTGGACAACCAGGTCCTGAAAGAGGTAGCGGAGGGAAACTTCTAAGCCCGACCCGGAGGCGACGCGCAGTCGAGCACGTCCAGGCGAAGCTGGGCGTGTCCGAGCGTCGGGCTTGTAAGCTTCTCGAACAACCACAGAGTTCGCAGAGATACAAGCGCGCGAGCACCGATCACGAGCGGCCGCTGGTGAAGCGAATGCTGGTTCTGGCGAAGAAGTACACGCGCTATGGCTACCGGACGATCACGAGGATCCTGCGCAAGGAGGGGTGGATCCAGGATCTCGACGGCTTTTCCCTCGAGGACTACAAGCCGTTCGCCAACGTTGAAGCTGGGTTTGACCGTGTCGTGCAGTTCCTATGCGGCGCAATCTCGGAGAACGGCCAGCAAGTGAAGTGGCTTGACACGAAGACCTTCTCTATCCTCTCGCTCGACGGTTCCTCCGAAGTGACCTTCACCACAGATCGTGAACTCGCTCGCGAGCAGGAGGGACTCACGCTTGTGGGGCTCGACCATCCACTCATGCTCGACGCGCTGAAACGGTGGCAAGGTCTTGACCCAGAGAGGCGTGGCGTGGCCGTGGATGGCAACGACGGCCCCGCGGTTGTTTCCTAGTGGCTGATTCAAACCGAGGGCGGCAATGGAGGCCACCGGTCGTTCGTACAGCCGCTCGCCGTCAATGCCGAGGGCAAGCGCGTCCCGCAACTAGAGCGTAAGGGCGTCGATCTTCTGAAGAGACAACCGACCCAGACTATTCTTTCTCCTGAGCAACGCCTAGACCTTCTCCGCGATACACTAGACCCCATGATTCAACGCGAGCTGGACCACCGCCGCCTCATCCCTGAGGGCGGTGGCTACTCCGCGAAATTGATCGGTTGGGCTGAGGTGAGTTCCACGGGCAACGCCAAATAACCTAACCTGCGTTTAAGAGGCCCTTTCACCGCCCGGTCGCTGTCAAACCCCCTGCGCTTTCCGCTCTCGGCTTTGGAGGCCGACACTTCGATCCATGCGAGAGATGAATGATCGGAGATCGCGAAAAGAGTTAGGCGACTCTCTCGGGTGTCCTGAGCGGCATGAACCGAATCTCGACACGCTTGTTCAAAGCGGCAGCGATTCGTCTGAGCATTGACAGCGAGTGTCCGTCGTAGTCGTCATCTTCAAGACGCGTGATAACCGTTCGAGAGGTCCCAACGAGCTTCGCAAGCTGCGCCTGGGAGAGACCAGCATCTGTTCTGAGTTTGTAGATGCGACGAGCGATGTCGGCGCCAGCCCGTGCCTCTTCAAGCGCCTCCCGCGCCTTCTTCGTCTTCCCGTACCGGCGCTTGAGGATGTCGACGGCATCTGATGTCTTCTTCTTGGCCATGGCCGCTACTCCTCGTGAGTGTGGGCGTCCGGGTCCTTCGTGAACGCCTCCTTGCGCTTAATCGCGAGGTCGATTTCCTTCGAAGTCACATCTGCCCGTTGTTTGATGATACCGTGTGAGACGACTACAGCTTGGCGCCCGTGAAAGAAGTAGAGCATCCGGTAGTTGATTCCTGAGTGCGCGGCGCGAAGTTCATAGATACCGTCTCTCAAGACGTCCGCCTCCGGCCTCCGCAGCGCATGTCCTTCGGCCTCGAGACGCTCAAGTCGAACCAGGCACTTCGCCCTGGGTTTCTCATCGAGCCCATCCAACCAGTCGAGAATCGGCACCTCGCCCTTCTCGGTCCGGAAGAGAACTACCTTGGTCTTCGGCACTCTGCCTCCGCTAGTGTAGCAATATTGCGACCATTCATCAAGGAACCGACCTCCGCCCCTCCTGATAACTGGCGATGTTAAGGGCTATTAGGGGCTTGTACTAGCCGTCGCGGGGGCTCTGGGTCTTCTCTGGCCTCACCCTTGACTGTTCCACGTTGTTAGCGTACACTATGGAATATGAAGACGACGCTCGGACAGGAAATCAAGAGGCTCCGTCTCGAGGCGGGGTTCACCCTACGGGCATTCGCGAAGCGAATCACAAAATCGCCCGCGTACCAGTCCGACATCGAACACGGACGGCGGATGCCGTCTGAGGAAACGCTCAGAGAGATGGTCGCTGTCCTGGCGGGAGTCGGAGCCACATTTGACGGCCTCAAGGCACTCGATGGACGCCTAGATGAGGACGTGAAAGAGCTTGTGAGCAGTGCGCCGGAGACCAGCGCGCTGCTACGCGCTGCCAATCAACTCGCCGAGGACTCCGACACGCCACTGAATGACATCTTGCGAGAGTTGAAGGCTGAACTAGAAGAGCGAGCCCGGAAGGATGGGAAGAAGAAGTGAGAGAGCGGCGTGACGAGGCGTCTCCGTACGGGAAGCGGCTCTTCTTCGAGACACATGAGTTCGAGCGCAGCATGGATGAGGTGCGTGCACGCGCGGGCAATGACACCTATGCACGCGGCGACGGCGTTGACGTGGACCTCGTTCTCCTGCGCTCGTTTGGCCTTGAAGCGGACTACGTAGACCTCGAGAAGGACGTTCTTGGACGAACGCTCTTCGGACCGACAGGACCGGTTGAGATTCAGGTCAATCGCGCCCTGGCAGAGGAGGCGGAACACAGCACGATCGCTAGACGACGCCTGCGTACTACGCTTGCCCACGAGACCGGGCACGTGGCTTGCCATTCGTCTCTCTTCATCGCCGACACGCAGACCCTCCCCCTCTTCCCCACCTCGGAGTCAACGGAGCGGGCTCCTGGGGTTCTTTGTAGAGAGAACACCGTCGGACACGGATACAGCGGCGATTGGGTAGAGTACCAAGCGAATCAATGCATGGCTTCACTCTTGATGCCGCGGAAACTGTTCGCTTCGGAGCTCAGCACCTGCCTTGAAGAGATGTCTCTGGGCAGCTATGAGGAAGCGATTCTCGCTGACCGTGGACGAGACGTTTGGAGATGGCTTTGCCACGCTTTCGATGTCAACGAGCGAGCAACTCACTATCGCCTGAAGGAACTTGGCTACATCAGGGACGGAGGACAGGGACGACTTGGGTTCAACTAAGTCGGCCCAATTCACGGGGGGGGACGGTTCCCACTTTTTTGACTCGAATGTTCGCACCGTCCGCGGACATCATGGAAACTGAGGTGGTTCAAATGGCTGACGCCAAGACCCAAATCGAAGAACTCGACGTTGAAGAGTTCGCTCGTTCTCACGCGCACGACTGCGAGAAGCCGGATGCGCGCTTCTACATCATTCGCATTGACCGCGAGCGGAAGCGTGTTTCCGAGCCGGAGCTGACGGGCCGAGAAATCCTCGCGCTCGTCGGCAAGACGCCCGAAACGCATCGTCTCTACCAGAAGTTCCGTAGCGGCAAGGCGCGCATTGTCGAGCCGTGCGACGTGGTCAACTTCCGCCGGCCTGGTGTTGAGCGGTTTCAGACCATTCCTCTCGACCCGGTGGAAGGAACCGCAGATGAGTGATCTCCGGCGACAGTTTCAGCTGCCCTACGCGGACGCCCAGTACCTCGACGCTCGCGGGTTTGGCTGGGAGGCGGTTGTCGACGGCGGTGTTCGGTGGGTAGTCGTTCGCGGCTACCCACTGCCCCCCGGCTACAACGTTCAAGGTGCCGACGTGGCCCTGCAGATTCCCGCAAGCTACCCAGACGCTCAAATCGACATGGTCTACTTCTTCCCGGACCTGGCCCGGGCCGATGGAGCGACCATCGGGAGAACGTCACCTCAGAACATCGACGGCAAGCGATGGCAGCGATGGTCTCGACACCGCACAAACGTGAACCCGTGGCGGCGTGGTCTCGATTGCATTGAAACCCATCTGTGGCTCGTTGACGAGTGGCTTCTCCGTGAGCATCGGAGGGCAGCATGAAGACGACGTTCAAGCTTCGCATGACCGCCGCACAGAGGGACCGACTCAAGACACATCTCTATCCTGGCGATGGGTTCGAGGCGGTGGCTCTCGCGCTCTGCGGTCGTGCATCCGCTCTCGACACAGAAGTTCTCGTGGTGCACGACATCCACGAGATACCTTACGAGAGCTGCGAGCGGTCCGAGTCTCGCGTCTCGTGGTCTCCTGCGGCGGCCGATGACTGGTTCGAGCGCGCGGCTTGTGACAACCTGGCCGTGCTGAAAGTCCACAGCCACCCCGGTGGCTATCCTCGGTTCTCCAACTACGACGATGAGTCCGACCGCACGGTCTTCGAATCAGTCTACGGTTGGGTCGACAGCGACTCGCCGCACGGAAGCGTTGTAATGCTCCCCGGCGGCGCGCTTTTTGGCCGGGTGGTACTTCCCGATCTTCGGTTCAAGTCCCTCGACGTTATCGAGGTCGTTGGCGACGACATCGAGTGTTATCCGCGCACCCTCGGTGGCGCGCTGAGGGAGTTCACGAAGCGCCATCGCCAGCTCTTCGGCGACAAGACCACCCATCTCTTGGGCACACTGCGGATAGCAGTCGTTGGGTGTTCCGGGACTGGGAGCATCGTTATCCAGCAGCTTGGCCGACTCGGCGTCGGCGAGCTCGTGCTCGTTGATCCGGACCGAGTTGAAGAGAAGAACCTCAACCGCATCGTCGGTGCTACGAGGGAGGACGCAAGCGCTGCGCGTCTGAAGACGGAAGCCATGGCACGTGAAGTGCGCAGAATGGGACTCGGCACGCAGGTGTATGAGTTTCCGCATCTGCTGGAGGTTGAGGACGCGATTCGTGCGGTATCGACCTGCGACATCGTGATGGGCTGCATGGATAGCCTCTCCGGCCGGAACTTGTTGTCCCGGCTGTGTCGGTGGTACGTCCTCCCCTACGTCGACGTCGGTGTGAAGCTCGAGGCACTCTCGGACGGCACCATCAACCAAGTGGCAGGCGCTGTTCACTTCCTTCGCCCCGACGGCGGTAACTTCCTTGACCGAGGCGTATTCACCGCGGCCGCACTCGAGGCCGAAGACCTCTACCGGGCAGACCCGGAGGAGTACGCCCGGCGCCTCGAAGAGGGCTACGTCCACGGCGTGGTGGTTGAACGGCCGGCCGTCGTGAGCGTGAACACGACATACGCTGGCCTCGCCGTTCAGGAGCTCCTTGGTAGAGTTCACCCGTATCGCATGGAGCCAAACGGCGAGCTTGCCACTACTCGCCTTAGCCTAAGCGGGCTCATCTTGGAGCACGATCCAGAGCGAGGGACCGAGCCTGCGCTGCTCTTGCAGCTCGGTCGTGGGAACGCGTCCCCTCTCCTCGGCATGCCACACCTCGGACGGGAGGTCACCCATGCTTGAGCTCTTGCGTCCGTTCGCCTGGTGGCTTCTGCGGCTGTTCCAGGGCCCACTCTACCGAGTTCATCGAGTCAAAGATGTGCCGGAGGTGTTCGAGCAGGAGCGCCTACATCGTAGGCTCTCCCGACTATGAATGATAGGTAGGTCTGCTGTGCCCATGCGGCTGCGGCGCGCATATTGAACTGAACCTGTTGCCTGAAGCACGTCTCGCGAAACAAGCCCTCGATAGATTCGAGGGCTTGCTAGTAATAGGACACCTCGCTCCTTGAGAGAAGAATAGCCGTCACGCCCAACGACGACGTGATCCAGCACTTTGATGCCCAACAGGTCACCACACTGGCCGATCCGCCTAGTGAACTCCTCGTCTTCGCGACTCGGAATGGGATCACCCGACGGGTGGTTGTGCACCAAGATGACCGATGCCGCGTTGGCAACGATGGCTGGGTAGAAGACGTCCCGGGTGAACGAAAGCGCTTTGTGCAGGAGCAGACCATGCGACTGCAGGCCCAGTACCAAACGCTTCAGAGCTCAATCGATCAAGCGTACGAGGACCGATTGAGGAACGTCATCGATGAGGCACTCTTCGTCCGGAAGAGCCGGACGTGGCGCTCGGAGATGCACGACATCGAGATCGAGCTGGAGGGCCTGCGCGAAGCCACGAAGTCGTACCACGAGGAAGGGCTGAAGCTACTAGAACTCGCGCAAGTCGCTCATGCGAAGTACCTTGCGTCGAATCCAGAGAAGCAGGCCAAGATCCTCAAATGCGTCGGCTCGAACTTCGTCTTCGACGGCGCAAGTGTCTCCGCTACATACAGAAAGCCGTTCGACGTACTCGCCGAACGGCCCTCATCTGAGAATTGGCTCCCCGGGTAGGACTCGAACCTACAACCTAGCGGTTAACAGCCGCTCGCTCTACCATTGAGCTACCGAGGATCAAGTGAGTTGCCGAGCACCGAGTCATCGCACCTGGAACTCGCAGCGATCGGCAGGAACGCAGTCTAGGAGCCGATTTTGGCCCTGTCAACCGGTCCGCGCTCCTACTTTGCCCGAAGCCCAGCGCCAAACCCGCGGCCGGCGGGGCGGCGCCGCGGCAGCAGCCGCTGGCGTTGGAAAAGGCGCCACCTACGCCGCCGCCGGCGTAATCACCCCGAAAATCGCCCCCTCCGGGTCGGCGACGATCGCCATGCGGCCCACTCCCGGGTAGTCGCTGGGGTCGGTCAAAGCCTTTCCGCCTAGGGTTTTGATGCGCTCGACCACCTCATCCACGCCGTTCACCGCCGCCCAGTTAAGCCACATGGATGGCGCATCCGGGTGGTGCATGGCCGCGCAGGCGCCACCGGAGCGGACGCCGTCGACCTCGAGAAGCGTGTAGGTGCCGCCGCCCGGGATGGGCATGTCGCCAGTACCGAAGCCGAACGCCTGCTTCAGCCAGGCGACGTCGGGCTCCACGTCGCGGCTGTGGAGTTCGGTCCAGACGATGCCGCCAATGCCGGGGGGTGGATTGGTGGCGGCCGCTTCGTCCGCCTCATGGTAGAGGCAGAGCTTGCCGCCAGAGGGCGAGGCGACGACGCTGCAGCGCCCCGGCGCAATATCGGTCGGTGGGGCGAGAACCGCGCCGCCGGCGTCGGCAGACGCTTGGGTGGCTTGGTCGACGTCCTGGACCCGCAAGTAGCTCTCCCAGTGACTCGGCTCCCCAGGCATGGTGGGACGCAAATGGGCGCGCGGCAGGCCGCCGCCGACTAGCATCGCCGCAGTGGAGCCATCCGGAAAGGTATGCTCAGCCGGCGTCCAGCCGATCGTCTCACTATAGAACTGACCGGCTGCGGCTACGTCGCTTGTGACAATACCGTTCCAACAAAACTTGAGGTTGTCGTAAGCCATCTCCACCTTCTCTTTAGGTTGGCCAGCCCTGGCTGGCGATCAGCCGAAACCCTAGCATGCCCCCTCAAGAACACCTGCGTTCTGGTCGCCGGCGTGTCAGGACTGCTATCTTCCTGTCCAGGCGGCCCGACCCAGACCATGCGTATTCTCCAGATACACAATACCTATCTTCAACCAGGAGGGGAAGATACGGCGGCAGCGGCGGAGCGACAGCTGCTGGAGGAAGGGGGCCACGAGGTGGTCACCTGGACCGTCCAAAACCCCGAGAACAAAGGTGCGGTCGCCCGGGGGCTCCTGCGCTCCGCCTGGAATCGGAGCGCCGCGCAAGAGGCGACCCGGCAGGCAAAAGCCTCCGGTGCCACCGTCGCCCACGTCCACAACTTCTGGTACCAGCTGTCTCCGTCTATCTTCAAAGCCCTTGGAGAAGCCGGGCTGCCAACGGTCTTTACGATCCACAACTTCAGATTGGCGTGCGCCAACGGTTTCTTGCTACGCGACTCAGGGCCCTGCACCGACTGCGTCGGGAAACTCGCGTGGCGAGGGATCGTGCGGCGTTGCTACAACGATTCGGTGATCGCCTCGGGTGCGGTGGCAATCATGCAGGCATTCAACCGGCGCCGGCAAACCTGGCTGCACGACGTGGATTTGGTCGTCGCTCTCAATGCCTTCGCCGCCGACATTTTGGAGCGCTCAGCCGTACCTCGACAGAAAATCGCCATCAAAGACAACTTCGTGCACGACCGTGGACCCAGAACTGTGCCACCTTCACAAAGCTCGACGGTCTTGTTCGTAGGGCGCATTGCCCAAGACAAGGGCCCCGACGTGCTACTCGATGCGTGGCAAGGATCGGACACCGGACCGCTCAAGTTGCAAGTTATCGGCGACGGGCCCTACAGAGCCCAACTCGAGCGACGGGGGGTAGAGGGAGTCGAGTTTCTCGGACGCCTCCCCGCCACGGACGTTGCCAAAGCGATGAGATCAGCCCGGGCTCTGCTCTTTCCATCGCAAGCCTTCGAAGGCCAGCCGATGGTGCTGCTCGAAACGTTCGCCGCCGGTTTGCCGGTTGTCTGTTCAGACTTCCCACCCCTCCGAGCACTCCTGCCGCACGCCCCGGAATGGCTTTTGCCACCCCAGAACCTGGATTCCTGGACCACTACGATTGGCCGACTCAAAGACGACGCGTTAGTCGACGCCGCCGGAGCCAAAAACCGTCAAGAGTACGAGTCCCGGTTTCACCCAGCCGTGGCGCTTGATAACTTGATCAAGCTCTACAAACGTGCAGAGGCAACAAAGATCACCGGCGAGGCAACGCCACCCTCCCGCACTCCGTAGTCTCGAATATCCTCCCGACTCGAAGGCACCTGATGACGAGAGCCCTGCGTGACATATTGCTGGTGGCACGGTTTGATCTCCTGGAGTCACTGCGCTCCCGGAGAGCGGTGGCCATCTTGTCGATCTATGCGATCGTCAGCGGACTGAGCACCCTGGCATTCGCCCAAGCGCTCAAGCGTCTGGCCCAGGCCGCCCAGGAGGAGGCGCAGCGGTTCGGCGTCAACACCGAATCGGGTGTGCTGGACCTTCTCCTAGAAAGCGACCAGTTCCACGCCCTGGTGGCCGGTCTCGTCCGAGATCCCGAGCTGGCCGACGCACTCGTCGCCATTCACCCCCTGGCGCTCTTCTACGGTGCCACGGCGTTCGGACTGATTGGGCTCTTGGTGCTCTTCACCTCCGCCACCACCCTCACCGAAGACATCGCTTCGGGTGCGGTGCGCTTCCAGATCTTTCGGACGACGCGCCGGCGGTGGGCGGCCGGCAAGCTCCTCGGTCAATCGTTGCTCATGGCCACCGGTTTGGCGCTTGGGGCATTGGCGGCGCTGGTGGCCGGAGCCGTGGCGTTGCCGGGCGAGGCAATCGACAGCCTCATCCAGTGGTTGCCGCGCGTCGCCTCCCGGGCTTGGATCTTGGGCTTTGCCTACCTCGGGCTCTTCCTCGGCGTGTCCCAGCTCACGCGTTCGGTTGGTTGGGCGCGAAGCCTCTGCCTGTTCGCCCTGGTCGGCTGTGCGGCGGGAAGTGCGGTGAGCGGCAGCCTCTGGTTTAGGGACCTCGTTCCAGGCGCCGGGCTCCTGCACGCACTCTTTCCGCCGTCGCACCGATTGGCCCTTTGGCACCCGGCCTGGGCTGAGCGGCTGCCGGCGCTCGTCATCCTCGCGGGATTCGGAGCCGCAACGTTCTGGGCCGGCACCACCCTCTTTGCGCGGCGCGACGCATGACTCCGGCGATCGAGCTGAAAGCCATCAGGAAGCGCTACGGATCCACCGTCGCCCTCGACGGGCTTGATTTGTCGATCCCGCGCGGGGTGGTGGGTGGTGTCGTCGGTCCAAACGGCGCCGGCAAGACCACCGCCTTCGGGGTGATCGCTGGACTGATCCGGCCGCAGTCGGGAACCGTCAACCTCCTGGGCGACGGTCCTTTCGACGCCCGGCGGCACGCCGGCCGCATCACCATCCTGCCCCAGGACTCAGCGCTCAACCCGGACGTCACTGTCCGCGGTCTCCTTCAGCATCTGGCGCGCTTGCAGGGTGCAGACCAGGGGCGCGCGGCAGCGGAAGTCGCCCGCGTCGTCGACCAGGTCGGACTTGGTGACCGGCTGCACTCACGCATTCGCGAACTCTCGCACGGCATGCGCCGGCGAGTCGCAGTCGCCCAGTGCTTGCTCGGCAACCCCGAGGTTGTGCTGCTGGACGAACCCACCGCCGGCTTGGACCCAGAGTTGGTGGTGCGGATGCGTCACGTGTTTCGCGAACAGGGAAAGCGCAGCACTCTCCTCATCAGTTCGCACATGCTTAGCGAGCTGGAGGCCACCTGCGACCACATCGTCATGATGGAGCGGGGCAAAGTGGTCGAGGCCGGCGCCGCGGCAACGATCCGCGGAGTGGAGAGCGTTGTCCGGCTGACTTTGACCGTAGAGCCCCCTCTGGACCGGCTCCAGGCCGCCCTCCCCAGTGCGACGGTGACCTGGGAGGGCTCGACTCTAGTGGTGGAAACCGCCGAGGCGACGTCACCGGCCGCAATCAACAGCGTCGTCCTGCCAATCCTTCTAGAGGTGGGCGTCGGCATCGAAGCGATCGACGCCGGCCGCAGCCTTGAGGAATCCTACATGGCCTCGCAAGCGCGCTAGGAGTCGCCGTCCGACGCGCCGCCGCGTTCCACCAGCTCCAAGATGGCCATGTCACCGTTGTCGCCCCGGCGTGGACCCAACCGGTAGATACGGGTATAGCCGCCCGGGCGCTCCGAGAAACGCGGGGCGATGTCTTCCATGAGCTTCTTGGCGATCTTCTCTGAGCGCACGAAGGAAGAAATGCGCCGGCGCGCGGGCAGGTCCCCCGCCCGGGCAACGGTGATCAACCGCTCGGCAACGCGCCGGCTCTCCTTGGCCTTGGCCAGAGTCGTCGTGACGCGCTCGTGCTCGAACAGCGAGGTGACCAGGTTGCGCATCATCGCCCGGCGGTGTGAGTGCGTGCGGCTTAGCTGCCGCCCCTGCCGATTGTGGCGCATGTTTCAGTCCTTTCCGTGCCGGCCCCCTAGAGGCCGATGTATTCCTCTTCGGTGATCTCGGTCGGCTTGTCCTTGCGGTACTGATCCAGATCCATGCCGAAATGCAGCCCCATGTTCTCCAACACGTCGGCGATCTCTTTCAGCGACTTGCGCCCGAAGTTCCGGTACTTGAGCATCTCAGCTTCAGTCTTGGTCACTAGCTCCGACAACGTGCGAATCTCAGCGGCACGCAGGCAGTTAGACGACCGCACCGACAGCTCCATCTCCTCGACACTCTTCGACAAAAGCGTCTGAATACGGGCGTATTCTTCATCCTCGTCCGCCACCTCGGGCTCGATCGTTTCCTCTTCAAAGCTCGAGAACAACCCAAAGTGATCGCGCAAGACGCGCGACGACGACGCCATCGCTTCCATCGGGCTTAAGGCACCGTTGGTCCACACTTCGACGGTGAGCTTGTCATAGTCGGTCCGCTGGCCAATCCGCGTGTTCTCGACCGCGATGTTGACGCGTTCCACCGGCGAGAAGTGCGAATCGATGGAGATCACCCCGATCGGCCGCTCGACGTTCGGATGCTGGTCAGCGACGACGTATCCGCGCCCCAGACCGATCTCCACGTCGACCACCAACTCCGCCTCATCATTCAACGTCGCGACGTGCAGCTCCGGGTTAAGCACTTGGACGGCTGGATCGATCTCGACGTCGCCCGCTTTCAACTCACCCTTGCCGCGCTTCTCAAAGTGGCCGCGCACCGGCCCCTCCTGCGACATCCGAAACCGCATGCGCTTCAAGTTCAGAATAATCTGCGTCGTGTCCTCGTAGACACCCGGCAGCGACGTGAACTCGTGCAGAGCATCCTGGATGCGAACAGCAGTAATCGCAGCACCCGGCAGCGACGATAGCAGCACTCGCCGCAACGCGTTACCGACGGTGTGCCCATAGCCGCGCTCAAGGGGCTCAATGTAGAAGCGTCCAAACCGATCCGTCATCGTCTTTTCTTCGAATTCGACGCGCTTCGGCATCTGGAGTGGTTGCACCTTCATTGCGAAATCGCCTCCTGGCTACTTCGAGTAAAGTTCGACGATCAACTGCTCTTGCACCGGCACCTGAATATCGCCCCGGTCGGGGTTCATGCGGATGCGCCCAATCATGTTCTCGGCGTTCACTTCCAGCCACTCCGGCAGGTTGCGGCCGCCCCTTTGCTCCAAAGACTCTTGGATAGCGTTCAGGTTCCGGGACTTCTCCCGCACTTTGATTTCGTCGTTGGCCGACACCAAGAACGATGGCACATCCACCGTCCGGTCGTTCACCAACAGGTGTTTGTGACGCACCAGCTGGCGGGCCGCCGCTCGCGATGGGGCGAAGCCCATGCGGAAGATGACGTTGTCCAATCGCCGCTCCAACAACCCCAGCAGGTTGTCGCCGGTCACACCCTTTTGCTGGGCTGCCCTCTTGAAGGTGTTGCGAAACTGTCGCTCCAACACCCCGTACACCCGCCGGGCCTTCTGCTTCTCACGAAGCTGCAGCCCGTAGTTTGTCTCTTTGATGCGCCGATCGCGGCCGTGCTCGCCGGGCGGATAGGCGCGCCGCTCGATCGGGCACTTGTCCGTTTCGCACTTCGTGCCCTTCAAGAAGAGCTTGACGCGTTCGCGCCGACAGAGTCGACACGCTGGGCCAACATATCTTGCCATGCGTTCCTCGAATTTTCCCCTGGCTAGCTAGCCTGGTACCAGAACTCAAACACCTGAGTCACCGACTACACCCGGCGCCGCTTGGGCGGCCGGCAGCCGTTGTGTGGGATCGGCGTCACGTCGCGGATGGCGGTGATGGTCAACCCCGCCGCCTGCACGGCGCGGATCGCTGCCTCGCGGCCAGCTCCTGGCCCCTTCACCCAAACCTCGACGCGCTTCATGCCAAACGCCATCGCCTCCTTGGAACATGCCTGCGCAGCAAGCTGAGCGGCAAACGGCGTCGACTTCTTGGAGCCCTTAAAACCCGCTTTGCCGGCGGTGGACCAGCTCACCACCGCACCCGCCTCATCGGTGACGCTGACGATCGTGTTGTTGAAAGTCGCCTGGACGTGGACCACGCCGTTGACGCTAGTCCGCCTATCCTTGCGCTTCTTGGGACTTTGACGCTTTGCCAATGCCTATTCTCCGGTTTGTGCCGCCTACTTGCGTCCGACTTTCTTGGAGTTTGGGCCCTTGCGAGTTCGCGCGTTGGTTTTGGTGCGCTGCCCGCGCGCCGGCAAGCCGCGCCGGTGTCGGAGCCCCCGGTAAGCACCGATGTCCATCAATCGCTTGATGTTCATCGACACCTCACCGCGCAAATTGCCTTCCACTTTGTAGCGGTTTTCGATCACCGACCTGAGCTTCTGCGTGTCGCTCTCGCTCAAGTCACGCACGCGGGTGTCGGCACCGACGCCCGTCTCCGCGATGATCTTCTGCGCAGTCGAGTGACCGATCCCAAAGATATAGGTCAGCGCCACTTCGATGCGTTTGTTGGCCGGTAAGTCGACCCCTGAGATGCGAGCCAAGCGACTCCTCCTTAGACCAGCGCGGGATCTAGCCCTGGCGCTGCTTGTGCCGCGGGTTGCGGCTGCAAATCACGCGGACGACACCGCGCCGCCGAATGATCTTGCAGTACTCACACACTTTTTTGACGGATGCACGAACTTTCATCGCCGTCAGTCCTTTCCACTCCCGACCGCAGACGCTTACTTGTACCGGTAGACGATGCGTCCCCGATTCAAGTCATAGGGGGACAGCTCCACCGTCACCTTGTCGCCGGGTAGGATGCGGATGAAGTGCATGCGCATCTTGCCCGAGATGTGGGCCAAGACCTTATGCCCGTTCTCCAGCTCCACCCGGAACATGGCGTTCGGTAACGGCTCGACAACCGTCCCTTCCACAGATACACCTTCTTGTTTCGCCAAAACCTCTTCCTCTGTGCGGCCGATTCTCCGGGCCGGCGTCTGCCGTCCCCTATTCCTCTGTCGCTGTCAGGATCTGGGGACCATCCTCAGTAATCGCCACGGTGTTTTCAAAGTGGACCGCCAACGAACGGTCGGCCGTCACCACCGTCCACTGATCGGCCAGGGTCTCCACCCGGCAATCACCCAGGGTCAGCATCGGTTCGATGGCCAACACCATGCCCGAACGGATCGGCGCCAACGTCTTTGGCCGGCCGTAGTTCGGTACTTGCGGGGCCTCGTGCAACCGCTCGCCAATCCCGTGCCCCACCAATTCTCGAACAACACCGTAACCCAGGGGCTCGGCGTACGACTGCACAGCGTGCCCGATGTCGCCGATGTAGTGGCCGGACCGCGCCGCGCCAATGCCGCGCTCCAGCGACTTAGCTCCAGCCTCCAACAACCGCGCCGCATCGTCGCCGATGGGACCGATCGGATAGGTGCGAGCCGCGTCACCGTGGTAGCCGTTCTTGACACAGCCAACATCGATTGAAAAAAGGTCTCCTTCTTCCAGAACACGATCGCCCGGGATGCCGTGCACGACCTCTTCGTTCACCGACGCGCAGATGGCGGCCGGATAGCCGAAATAGCCCTTGAAGGACGGCTCGCCACCAGCCTTAACGATGACCTCTTCAGCCTTCTGGTCGATCTCTCGGGTGCTGACCCCTGGTTTGGCCCACTCGCGAGCCCGCATCAGGACCTCGGCCACCACGCGACTGGCAGCGGCAATCAACTCAACTTCCCGAGCCGAGCGAATGTGAATTTTCTCATACATCGGGTTCACTCCGCCTCTTCAGGTGCTGCCAGCCTGGCCAGCACTCGGCCCGATCTGACTGGCCACCTCGGCGGCCACCGCCTCGATCGGCCGGTCGCCATCGATCTCGCGCAGCACCGACCGCGCCCGGTACCAATCCACCACCGGTAAGGTCTGCTCCAGATAGACCTCGAGCCGCTTGGTAATGACTTCGCGAGCGTCATCCACCCGCTCTTCGACCTCGGCGCGCCTCGCCAAACGTTCGATCAAGACATCATCGGGCACCGACATATAGAGCACCCGATCGACGGTCAACTCCAACCCGTCGAGTACCTCTTCCAAGTGACGGGCCTGCTCGACCGTGCGAGGAAAGCCATCCAGAATGAACCCCTGGCCTATGTCACCCGAGCGCAGCCGGTTCTTGATCATGCCGATCATCACGTCGTCCGGTACGAGGTGACCGGCATCCATGAACCGCTTGGCCTCAAGCCCCAGTTCCGTCGCCGCCGACACCTCACTACGCAGCATGTCTCCAGTCGAAATCTGGACCATGCCCCGACGCTCGACCAATAGCTTGGCCTGGGTTCCCTTTCCACATCCCGGCGGTCCGAGGAAAATCACGTTCATGCCGTCCGCCGCCCACTAGCGCCGCGCCCGGAGTCGCGCGCTTGTAAAACCATCGTAGTGCCGCATCAAGAGGTGCGATTCAATCTGCTGCATGGTATCGAGCGCCACACCAACGACGATCAAAAGCCCGGTGCCGCCAAAGTAGAAGGGCACGTTGTACCGGTAGATCAAGATGTCAGGCAAGACGGCAATAGCCGCCAGGAAAATCGCCCCCGGCAAGGTGATGCGCGTCAACACTCGGTCGATGTACTCGGCGGTCTTCCGCCCCGGCCGGATGCCTGGCACAAAACCACCATGCTTCTTCATGTTATCGGCCAACTCGGCTGGGTCGAGCACGATCGCCGTATAAAAGTAGGTGAAGAAGATGATAATCAGCGCGTAGAGCACCGAGTAGAGCCAGTGGGCGGGAGAGAACCACACCGACACCTGGGCCATCAGCTCGCTGTCACGGAAAAAGGTGGCCAGCGTGCTTGGGAAGGCGATGATCGACTGCGCAAAGATGATCGGGATTACACCCGCAGCATTGACGCGGAGCGGAATGCTCATACTGGACGAGCCCACCATGCGGCGGCCGACAATCCGCTTGGCGTACTGCACCGGAATCTTGCGCTGCGCCTGGGTCATCGCCACCACCGCGGCGATGACCGCCACCATGAAAACAACCAAGAAAATACCGGCGATCGGAGTCATCTGCCCGTTCACGACCTGCCGGATGGTATTCAGCAGGTCGATTGGGTAGCGCGCCACGATATTGATGAAGATGATCAGCGAGATGCCGTTGCCGATGCCACGTTCGGTGATCTGTTCGCCCAGCCACATTACAAACACCGTGCCAGCGGTTTGAGTGAGGACGGTCAGCAGGATGAAACCGATGCCCGGATTGGGCACCACCGACGCCCCGTTGGGTGCAGTCAGGCTCTGCAAGAAGATGCAAAACCCGTACGACTGGATGGCCGCCAGGAGCACGGTGCCGTAGCGGGTGATCTGGGTGATCTTCTTGCGGCCCTCCTCGCCCTCCTTTCGGAGCTTCTCGAGGTAGGGCACGACGGAGCCGAGCAGCTGCAAGATGATCGAGGCATTGATGTAGGGCATGATGCCCAGCGCGAAGATCGTGGCACGCGACAGCGCCCCACCCGCGAACAGGTCGTAGAGGGCAAACAGCGTGCCCTTTTGACTTTCGAAGTACTGCTGCAGAGCTGCGCCATCCACTCCCGGTGTTGGGACGTGGACACCCAATCTAAAAACGCACAAGAGACCCAAGGTAAAGAGGATCCGGCGTTTCAGCTCCGGGATGCTGAACATGCTCTTTAGACTGTCGCGAAAAGCCATCGCGCTTACCTTTCAAACATCAGAGCTAAGCCCGCCGTTCGATCGAGCCGCCGGCGGCTTCCAGCTTGCGGCGGGCGCTAGCGCTCGCCGCGTCTACCCGCACCGTCAGACCCACTTTGATCTCGCCGTCGCCCAGCAACTTCACCGGTGCCGATGCTTTGCGGATGATCCCCCGCTCGACCAAGAGTTCGGGAGTCACCTCGCTACCTGCATCAAAGGATTCAAGGTCCCGGACGTTGACGACCTGGTAGACGGTGGGGTTCAGCGGTGTAAAACCGCCCTTCGGCAACCGCCGGTGGATTGGCAGCTGACCGCCTTCAAAGTGCCTCGAGGTACCGCTACCGCTCCGCGCCCCGGTGCCCTTGTGGCCGCGGCAGCAAGTGCCACCATGCCCAGAGGCCGTGCCAATGCCGACCCGCTTGCGCCGGCGCACGGCGCCAGGTGCCGGCTTCAAATCGGTGAGTTTCACGACTCCACCTCCTCGACACGCACCAGGTGCTTGACCCGCTCGATCATCCCGCGAATCTGCGGCGTGTCGTTATGGGTGACAGTACCCTGCATGCGCCGGATGCCCAGCGCGCGGATAGTCGCGCCCTGGTTCCGCTGCCGCCCAATGGCGCTACGCACTTGCTGAATCTTGAGCTTCTTCGCCATCTTGTTTGTCCTCAATGCCAAAGAGTTGGCGGATGCTCATGCCGCGCCGCGCCGCCACGTAGGACGCGGTGTGCAGCTCACTCAAGCCGGTCATCGTCGCCCGCACCAGATTGTGAGGCGTCGTCGTTCCCAAGCACTTGGTCAGGATATCGCCAACGCCGGCCGCCTCGAGAATGGCGCGCACCGCACCGCCAGCAATCACCCCGGTCCCCGGCGTCGCCGGCTTCAAGAGCACACGACCGGCACCGTGGTGACCGACGACCTGATGCGGGATGGTCTTGCCCACCCGCGGGACCGAAATCATCGAGCGCCTGGCGATTTCGGACGCCTTGCGGATGGCGTCGGCCACTTCTCGAGCCTTGCCGGCGCCGACCCCCACCTTGCCGTCCCCGTTGCCCACCGCCACGATGGCATTGAAGCCGAAGCGCCGGCCACCTTTGACCACCTTGGCCACGCGGTTCACGTGGATGACACGTTCCATCAACCCATCGTCGTCGCGATCGCGCTTGCGGTCACGCGGTGGGCCGCCTCGTCGTTGAGCCATAGTGTTTCTCGTTTCCCCTGCTTTGACTAGAGTTCGAGGCCGCCTTCGCGAGCCCCCTCAGCCAAGGCCTTGATGTGGCCGTGGTACAGGTTGCCGCCGCGATCGAACTTGACCTTGTCAATCCCTTTGGACTTGGCACGCTCGGCCAAGAGCTTGCCCAGCTCCCGACTGGCATCTATGCGTGACTTGCCGTCCACAGTCGAGCGCGCCCCTTTGTCCAGCGTTGACACCGACGCCAGCGTCTCCGCTGCCACGTCGTCGATGAGCTGGGCGTAGATGTGGCGCAAGCTCCGGCGCACGGCCAACCGCGGCCGCTCGGAGGTGCCGGCCAAACGCGCTCGAATACGCCGATGGCGGCGTGCACGGCTCTCCCGTCTGATCTTGGCGATGTCTGCCATGTTCTAACCCCTCGCCCTACGCCGCGGCGCCCGACTTGCCGGCCTTGCGGCGCACATGCTCGTCGACGTAGCGAATTCCCTTGCCCTTGTAGGGCTCCGGCGGCCGGAAGCGACGAATGTCAGCCGCTGCTTGACCAACCTTGATCTTGTCGTAGCCCGACACAATCACCTTAGTATTGCCATCACAGCGGCACTCGACACCCTCCGGTGGTTCAAAAACGATTGGATGGGAAAACCCAAGCAGCAACTCGAGGTTTCTGCCCTTGACTTCGGCCCGGTAGCCGGTACCAATAATCTCCAGCTGCTTCTCAAAACCCTTGGTGACACCCGCCACCGCATTCGCCAGGTTGGCGCGCACCAGCCCATGATTGGCGCGGGCCACTTTGGTGTCGTCGGCTCGCTTGCACTCCACGACGCCGCCTTGGACATCGACCGAGGTGAGCGCAGGGATTCGCACTTCCAGCTCGCCCTTGCTGCCTTTCACCAACACCCGGTCACCGTCGACCTTGACCTCGACGCCGGCCGGCACATCGATCGGCTGTTTTCCGATTCTAGACACGCTTCACTCCCACGTAGGCCACCCAAGGGTGGCTGAACGCTACCAAACCGTACAAATGACCTCGCCGCCAACGCCCAGCTTGCGGGCTTCTTTGTCGGTGACCAACCCCACCGGCGTCGAGAGAATGGCGACGCCCAATCCACCGAGTACACGCGGTACTTCCTTTTGCCCGACATACTGGCGGCGGCCCGGCTTGGAAACCCGCTTGATCCCGGAAATGCACGCCTTCCCTTCCTCGTCGTAGCGCAAGTGGAGACGCAAGACGTTCTGCTTTTCGTCTTCAATCACCTGATAGTCACGAATGAAATGCTCCTTCTTCAATAGCTCGGTAATGGAGCGCTTCATGTTGGAAGACGGCACGTCGACGCGCTTCTTCTTGGCCGCACTGGCGTTGCGAACGCACGTCAGATAGTCGGCAACTGGATCAGACACTGACACGTCAGTCTCTCCTTCGTTACCAGGAAGCCTTGACGACTCCGGGGATCTCACCCTTCAGCGCCAACTCCCGGAAGCAAATGCGGCAAATGCCAAAATCACGCAGGTAACCACGGGGCCGGCCGCACCGCCCACAGCGATTGTAGGCGCGCACACCAAAGCGCGGCTTGCGCTTCGACTTTTCTACCAGTGCCTTCTTAGCCACGTCGCGTCTCCGTTAGCGCCGGAACGGCAGGTTCATGAGCTTAAGCAATTCTCGGCATTCCTCATCTGATCGGGCGGTCGTCACGATATTGACGTTCAGGCCGCGGACCTTGAAGACCTTGTCGTAGTCAATCTCTGGGAAGATGATCTGCTCGGTGACACCCACCGAGTAGTTCCCGTGGCCGTCAAACGCCTTGGCCGACAGCCCCCGGAAGTCGCGAATGCGCGGCACCGCGACGTTGACAAAGCGATCGTAGAACTCATACATGCGGGTGCCGCGCAAGGTGACCGCCGCGCCAATCGGTTGCCCAGCTCGCAGTTTGAAATTGGCGATCGATTTCTTGGCACGCCGCACCAACGGCTTCTGGCCGGTGATTCGGCCGAGCTCGTCAACCGCCGAGTCCAGCGCCTTGATTTCCTTGACTGCCTCGCCGACCCCCATATTGACGACGATCTTCTCGAGCTTGGGCACTTGCATGGCGTTCTTATAGCCAAAGCGCTCCATGAGCTGCGGCTTGACTTCGCTGTCGTAGTGCTCGCGCATTCTCGATTTCATGAGTCCCTCCAAGCAAACCCTAGTCGGTGCGCGGGATCATCTCGCCGCTACGACGGCTGACCCGTTCCTTCCCACCATCAGCCAAGTGCTTGACCCCGACCCGCGTCCGTGCGTCAGTACTCGGACAAATCAGCATGACGTTCGACACGTGGATGGGCGCCTCCCGCTCGACGATGCCGCCGTTGGGGTTGGCCTGCGTTGGCTTAGTGTGACGCTTGATAAAGTTGACCTTCTCCACGACCACCCGACCGACGTCGGGTAGCACCTTCAGCACGCGCCCCCGCATCCCCGCGTCATCACCGGCGATGACTTCCACCACATCGTTCTTGGCGATGTGCATGGCCTTCTTCTTGGTCCGGCTGACCGGCTTTTTGCGCGCCATCACAACACCTCCGGAGCCAGCGAAATGATCTTCATAAATTGCTTTTCGCGGAGTTCGCGGGCCACCGGCCCGAAAATGCGAGTGCCGCGCGGCTCGCGCTGGTCATTGATAATGACCGCCGCGTTCTGGTCGAAGCGTATGTAGGAACCGTCACCGCGACGCTGCTCCTTGCGAACTCTGACGATGACCGCTTTGGCCACCTCGCCCTTCTTGACCTGGCCACCCGGCACCGCGTCCTTGACTGCCACGACGACGACGTCGCCGAGCGTGGCATAGCGACGCTGCGAACCTCCGAGCACCTTGATGCACTGGGCAGTGCGTGCTCCGGAGTTATCCGAAATGACCAGCATTGTCTCTGCCTGAATCATGGCTCCATCCTCGGCCAAGCCAACCTCGCGGTTGACCCGCCCTCCCCTCGTCGCGTCCTACTCGGCGCGCCGCACGATATCGACAAAGCGCCAGCACTTGTCCTTACTCAGTGGCCGCATCTGCGCAAAGGTGATCTCATCCCCCACACGGCACTGATTGTCCGCGTCGTGCACTTTGACGCGCTTGCGCCGGCGCACGTACCGGCCGTACACCGGGTGCTTGACAACACGCTCGATCTGCACCACCACGGTCTTGTCCATCTTGTCCGACACCACGACCCCAGACCGGAGTCGGATCGGCTTCCTCTGTGTAGTCTCCGGCATTCGCCTCCCCCACTCGATCAGCCGCCAGCGGCGCCGGCGGCGCCGAGCTTGCGGATGCCCAATTCATGTTCGCGCAGAACTGTACTCAGACGCGCGATGTCGCGTTTGACCTCGCGGATGCGCAGCGGATTGTCGAGCTGGCGCGTCGAGTTTCGGAAGCGCAAATTGAACAGCTCTTCCTTAAGGTCGGTGACGCGCTGGGAAATCTCGTCGGCGCTCATGTCGCGAATCTTGTGAGCTGGATAGTCAGGCATAGTTACTCCCCCGAGGTGTCGGCACGGGACACAAACCGTGTTCGAATGGGTAGCTTGGCCGATCCACGACGCATGGCCAAGCGCGCCAAATCTTCGGGCACTCCTTCAATCTCAAACATGACACGACCAGGTTTGACGACCGCCACCCAGTGTTCCGGTGCCCCTTTCCCCTTACCCATCCGGGTTTCGGCCGGCTTCTGGGTGATAGGCTTGTCCGGAAAAATGCGAATAAAGATTTTGCCGCCGCGCTTGACCTGTCGAGTAATCGCCACGCGCGCCGCCTCTATCTGGCGGTTGGTGATCCAAGCCGGCTCCATGGCCTGCATGCCAAATTCGCCGAACGACACTTTGGATCCGCGCTGCGCCTTGCCCCGCATGCGACCGCGCATCTGCTTGCGTCGCTTGACGCGCTTTGGTGCCAGCATCGCTTACTTCCCCCCGCTCCGAAGACCGGCTGGACGGCGACCACCGGCAGCACTTTCCGCGCCTTCTTCCTCGTCGCCCAGCTTCTCACCGTTGAAAATCCACGCCTTCACTCCAACCGTGCCGTACGTGGTGTGCGCGGTGGAAGTGGCGTAGTCAATGTCGGCGCGCAGCGTGTGCAGGGGCACGCGTCCGTCGCGATACTGTTCCCGCCGACCCATCTCGGCACCTCCCAAACGCCCCGCACAGGCCAGCCGGATCCCCTGCGCGCCGGAGCGCCGCGCCGCGGTAATCGCTTTCTTCATGGCCCGGCGAAACGACACGCGTTGCTCGAGTTGGCGCGCGACATGGTCAGCCACCAGTTGGGCGTCTGCATCCGGGCGCCGGACCTCCTCGACGTTCAAGAAGATCTGTTTGCCGGTCAGGTTGTGAAGCTCGTCCCTGAGCTTGTCCACCTCCTGGCCGCGCCGGCCGATGACGATCCCCGGGCGAGCGGTGCGGATGATGATGGTCACTTTGTCGGCAGCCCGTTCGATCAAGATGCGAGAGATGCCAGCCTGGGACAATCGACTACCAATGTACCGCCGGATGGTGATGTCCTCCATCAACAGCACAGGAAAGTCGCGTCGCGCGAACCAGCGCGAGTCCCAGGTTTTTACGATGCCCAGCCGGAAGCCGACCGGATGTGTCTTTTGTCCCAAAACCTGTCTCCTCGACCTAGTCGCCCGTACCGACCACGATGGTGATATGGCTGGTGCGTTTCAGAATCGGAAATCCTCGACCTTGCGCCCGTGCCCGAAACCGCTTCATTGTCGGCCCGTCACCGACCAGCGCCCGCTCCACCACTAACGCCTCGATTTCCAGATCGCTCTCTTGCTCGACGGCGTTGGACACCGCCGACTTGAGCGTCTTGTTGATGGTTCGAGCGACCCGCTTCTCGGTGAAATTCAAGATATCAGTGGCTTCCTCCACGGACTTGCCACGGATCAGCTTGAGCACCTGATTCGCTTTTTGTGGCGAGCACCTGACGTGACGCGCTATTGCTTTGGCCTGCATCTCCACCCTCAACCGATCTGGCGCCCGCCTACTTGCGAACCGCCTTCTTGTCCGTCTTATTGGTGTGCCCGCGGAAAGTCCTGGTCGGCGCGAACTCACCCAGCTTGTGGCCCACCATGTTCTCCGTGATGTAGATCGGGATGAACTGTTTGCCGTTGTGGACGGCCAACGTGTGGCCGACAAAGTCCGGCACGATGGTCGAGCGTCGTGCCCAGGTCTTGAGGACACGCTTCTCATTCTTGCGATTCATCGCCTCGATGCGCGCCTCAAGCTTGGCGTCGACGTACGGTCCCTTCTTCAGCGAACGAGCCATGCGACTAACCTCTGCGCTTCTTAGACCGGCGAGTGACCACCAGCCGATCCGATGGTTTCTTGCGGCGCGTTTTGAACCCCTTGGTAGGCTTGCCCTTCGGCGTGCACGGATGGCGCCCACCTGAACTCTTGCCTTCGCCACCACCCATGGGGTGATCCACCGGGTTCATCGCCACGCCCCTGACCGACGGCCGGCGCCCCAACCAGCGGCTGCGCCCGGCCTTGCCCGAGGAGATGTTTTGGTGGTCGTGATTGCCGACCTGCCCCAAGGTGGCGCGGCAATCCACATGAAAACGGCGCACTTCGCCGGATCGCAACCGTAGGAGCGCGTACTTGCCTTCCTTGGCCACCAACTGGCAAAAACTACCGGCCGCGCGTGCCACCTGGCCACCCTTGCCCGGCTGCAACTCGACGTTGTGGACGGACGACCCCAGCGGGATACGACCGAGCGGCAAGGCGTTGCCCGCCTGGATCTCCACCTCGTGGGTGTCGTCGCCGGACACTACCGTTTGCCCGACGGTCAGCTCCAGCGGCGCCAAGATGTAGCGCTTTTCGCCATCCACGTAGTGCAGGAGGGCGATCCGCGCCGAGCGGTTCGGGTCGTATTCGATCGCTGCCACCTTCGCCGGTACGTTGAGTTTGTCGCGCCTGAAGTCGACCACCCGATAGTGGCGGCGGTGACGTCCACCGATGCCTCGCTGCGAGATGTTGCCCTTGTTGTTACGACCACCGGTCTTGGGCAGCTTGGTCAACAGCGAACGCTCGGGCTTCTTCTTGGTGATCTCCTCGAAAGTCGAGATCTGCCGAAAGCGAAGCCCGGGCGTCGTTGGCTTGAATTTCTTTAGGCCCATCGTCCCCCTCCACGGGCGGCGGCACGGGCGGATTCAATCCGCCTAAACCTGATCAAACAACTCGATCGCTTGCCCCGGCTGCAGGGTAACGATCGCCTTCTTCCAAGCCGCGCGCCGCCCGGCATAACGTCCCAGGCGCTTCGGCTTACCGCGGTTATTCATGGTGCGCACGCTGTCCACCTCCACCCCAAAGATCTCGCGAATGGCATTGCGGATCTCGATCTTGTTGGCGTCAGGATGCACGTCGAAAATGTACTGATTGGCGCTTTCGCGCATCTGCACACCCTTCTCGGTGATCAGCGCCTTGCGCACGACGTCCCGGGCGTCCCTCATGACTTCAGCACCTCTTCGATCTTCTTGAGCCCGTCCTTCTCGAACACGACGCGCCCGGCGTGCATGACCGCGTAAGTGTTCAAGTCGCCGGCTGTGCAGGTCTTGACGTTCTTCAGGTTGCGCGAAGCCAAGCTGGCATTGTCGTTGTAATCCGCCAGAACAATAAGGCAGCTGGCAGCGTCGCCGATGACCTTGCCAGCCAGAGACGCCATGTCGCGCGTCTTGGGTTCGGCAAGCTCCAACTTGTCCACCACTGCCACCTGGTTGTCCTGCGCTCGAGCCGCGAGCGCCGACCGCAACGCCAGCGTGCGGATGCGCTTGGGCAACGCGTAGCCGTAGTTGCGTGGCTGCGGACCGTGCGCGCGGCCACCGCCACGGTGCAACGGCGCCCGCGTCGTGCCGCGACGGGCCCGACCCGAACCCTTCTGGCGATAGGGCTTGCGCCCGCCACCCGACACATCGGCCCGCGTCTTGACCTTGGAGGTTCCCTGTCGCTGGTTGGCCAGGTAGGAGCGCACCGCCTCCCAAATGACGTGGGTGTTGACTTCGACGTCAAACACCGCCGCCGGCAGGTCGACTTCACCCAAGTGCTCGCCCGTGGCGCTGTAGTGTGTGGCCTTGGCCATGGCTTAGCTATCCTTCCCCGAGGCTTTCGACTCGCGCTCGGCCCGCCGGCGGGCGCGCGGCGTCGCCGCCGTCGCCGGGCGCACCATCAACACGCCACCCCGCGCCCCGGGCACCGCCCCCCGGATCCACAAGAGATTGTGATCCCGGTCGATGCCCACGACTTTGAGGTTGCGGGTAGTAACCCGGTCACCGCCCATGCGCCCGGGCAACTTCTTGCCCTTCCAGACGCGGCCCGGATAGGCGCTGTTACCGATCGATCCCGGCCGCCGACCGGTCTTAGATCCGTGGGTCGCCTTGCCAGCCCCGAAACCGTGGCGCTTCATGACGCCTTGGAACCCCTTGCCTTTCGAAACGCCGATGACATCGACCAGTGCTCCAGGCTCGAACAACTCGACCGACAGTTCCTCGCCCGGCTTGTACTGGCTCGGATCGTCGACGCGAACCTCGCGCAAGAAGCGGCGCGGTTCATCGACGCCGTGCTTCTTGAAATAGCCGGCCAACGGCTTGGAGGTATGTTTTGCCTTGCGCTCCCCGTAGCCGATCTGAATGGCGCTGTAGCCTTCCCGATCGACCGTGCAGGTGCGCACCACGACGCTGGGATTCGCTTCGATGACCGTGACCGGAACGACCGTTCCGTCGTCCTCGAACACTTGGGTCATTCCCAGTTTCTTGCCGATGAGTGCCGTCATCATCTGCTCCCGACGGTTACATCTTGATCTCGACGTCGACTCCAGCCGGCAGGTCCAGCTTCATGAGCGCGTCGATGGTCTGCTGCGTGGACTTCACAATATCTATGAGGCGCTTGTGCGTCCGGACTTCGAACTGCTCGCGCGACTTCTTATCGATGTGCGGCGAACGCAACACGGTGTACACCCGCCGCCGGGTCGGCAGCGGAACAGGACCACGAATCGCGGCGCCGGTCGCAATGGCCGCCCGCACAATGTCAGCCGCCGATCGATCAATCATCCGATGATCGTACGACCTGAGCTTGATGCGGATCTTTTGGCCTTCACCCGCCATGACTTGAATCCTTCCTGGGCTCGTCGAGCTATTCGATGATCTTGGAGACGACGCCGGCACCCACCGTCCGACCGCCTTCTCGGATCGCGAAACGCAGACCCTCTTCCATGGCGATCGGCGTGATCAGCTCGCCGGTCACCGATACGTTGTCGCCAGGCATCACCATCTCCCGATCCTCTGGGAAGTGCACGATCCCAGTCACGTCGGTCGTACGGAAGTAGAACTGCGGCCGGTAGCCCTTGAAAAACGGCGTGTGGCGACCTCCCTCGTCCTTGGTCAGGATGTACACCTCGCCCTCGAACTTCGTATGCGGCGTCACGCTGCCGGGCGCCGCCAGAACCATCCCGCGCTCCAGCTCGTCCTTGTCAACCCCTCGCAACAGCAAACCAATGTTGTCCCCAGGCTCCGCCTGGTCCAACAGCTTCCGGAACATCTCAACCCCCGTCACAACCACGCCCTGCCGAGTCTCCTTAATGCCAACCCGGTCCACCTTGTCGCCCACCTTGACGATACCGCGCTCAACACGACCCGTACCAACGGTCCCGCGACCGGTGATCGAAAACACGTCTTCAACCGGCATCAGGAACGGACGCTCCGTGTCTCGCTCAGGCTGAGGAATGTACTCGTCCACCGCCTTCATCAGCTCAAGGATCGGCTGCGTCGACTCGGGGTCGTCAGGCTTCTCCATGGCCTTCAAAGCGCTCCCTGGAATCACAGGAATATCATCGCCAGGGAACTCGTACTTCGACAAAAGCTCGCGGATTTCAAGCTCCACAAGCTCCAGAAGCTCTGGGTCGTCGACCATGTCCACCTTGTTCAAAAACACCACCATCGCTGGAACGCCCACCTGGCGCGCAAGCAAAATGTGCTCGCGAGTCTGGGGCATCGGACCGTCCGCTGCCGACACCACCAAGATCGCTCCATCCATCTGCGCCGCACCCGTGATCATGTTCTTCACATAGTCCGCGTGTCCCGGACAATCAACGTGCGCGTAGTGACGGTTCTCGGTCTCGTACTCCACGTGCGCCGTCGCGATCGTGATGCCCCGCTCCCGCTCTTCGGGCGCCTTGTCAATCGAATCGAACGTCCGCACCTCGGCCTGACCCTTCGATGCAAGCGTCATCGTGATCGCCGCGGTCAAAGTCGTCTTGCCGTGGTCCACGTGACCGATCGTTCCCACGTTCACGTGGGGCTTCGTGCGCTCGAACTTGGCCTTCGCCATCTCTGTCGTGCCTCCAACAAGCGGGACCCGAAGTCCCGGTGTCGACTAGACGCCGTGTTGCGTCTAGCCGGCGGTCGCGAACGGCGGCGACGAGCCCGGGGCAATCATCCCCTGCGTCACGGCGTCCGGGACTGCTTCGTACTGGGCGAACTGCATGGTGAACACGGCTCGCCCCTGGGTCAAAGACCTGAGGTCGTTGACATAACCAAACATCTTGGAAAGCGGCACCCGGGCGCGTATGACCTGGGCGTCGCCGCGCGGCTCCATCCCAAACACGCGGCCGCGCCGCGCATTAACATCGTTCAAGACCTCGCCGGTGTAGTCCTCGGGCACCACCACCTCGACGTCCATCACCGGTTCCAACAACTGCGGTCCCGCCGCGCGCATGGCGTCGCGCACGGCGATGGACGCCGCGGCCCGGTAGGCCATATCGCTGGCGTCTTCCTCGTTGGTGCTGCCACCGACGACGATTACCCGCACATCGACCACCGGATAGCCAGCTAGAACGCCACCCTCCATGGCGTCGCGCACCGCCTCCTCGATCGCCGGGATGAACTGCGCCGGGACCTCCTCATCGCCCGCGCGGTTCTCAAACTCAAAGCCTGCCCCCGGCTCCAGCGGCTCGACGCGCGCCAGCACGTCGCCGTACTGGCCCTTGCCACCGGCCTGGCGGATGAACTGACCGCGGCTCTCCGCTGTCCGGGAAATGTTTTCTCGATACGACACCTGCGGCTTACCGACCCGCGCCTCGACCTTGAACTCGCGCACTAGGCGGTCGACCAGCACCTCCAGATGGAGTTCACCCATTCCGGAAATGATGGTCTGCCCGGTTTCCTCGTCGACGTTGACCGTAAAAGTCGGATCTTCGTCGGCCAGGCTCTCAAGCGCCGCCGACAGCTTGTCCTCGTCGGCACGCGTGCGGGGTTCGATAGCCACCGACATCACCGGCTCGGGAAACTCGAGTGACTCGAGGGAAATCGGCTTCTTTGCCGAGCAGATAGTGTCGCCAGTAGCGACCCGCTTCATGCCGACCCCGGCGACGATCTCGCCGGCGTAGACCTCGGAGACCTCTTCCCGCTTGTTGGCGTGCATGCGCACCAACCGCCCCAACCGATCCTTCTTGCCGGTGGCCGGATTCAGCACCGCTTCACCAGTTTTCACACTTCCCGAATACACTCTAAAAAACACCAATCGCCCCACGTAGGGGTCAGTCATGACTTTAAACACCAGTGCCGCAAACGGCTCGCTGTCGACCGGCAGGCGTTCCTCGGTGTTACCGGTCGCCGGACTTACACCGGCTACCGCAGGTCGGTCGGCCGGTGACGGTAGATAGTCGATGACACCGTCCAACAACAACCGCACGCCCTTGGTTTTGAAGGCCGAGCCGCCAAACACCGGCACGATGGAATTTTCCAACGTTCCGCGCCGAATAGCCCGGCGAATCCACTCGTTCTGGATCTCGCCGCCGTCGACATAGGCTTGCAAAAGCTCTTCGTCGAACTCGGAGACTTCATCCAACAAGTGCTGCCGCGCGCTGTTGGCCATCTCAACCAAATCCCTTGGAACCTCCGTGTCATCCGCCTTGGTGGCGACGCCTTCGTCGACGTAGACCACGAAGCGCATCTCCACCAGATCGATGATGCCTTGAAAAGCATCCGCCATCTTGACCGGCAACTGCACCGGCACCGGCCGGCTTCCCAGGCGCTCTCGGATGGCTCCGACCACTTGATCGAAATCCGCACCGACGCGGTCGAGCTTGTTCACGAAAGCCAACCGCGGCACCCGGTAGTGGTCTGCCTGCCGCCACACGGTTTCCGACTGCGGCTCGACACCACCGACGCCGCAAAACACCGCAACTGCACCATCCAGCACCCGCAAGGAGCGCTCGACCTCGACCGTGAAGTCGACGTGGCCCGGGGTGTCGATCAGATTGATCGTGCACTCCTGCCACTCGCACGAGGTGGCCGCCGAGGTAATCGTGATACCGCGCTCGCGCTCCTGCACCATCCAGTCCATGACGGTGTTGCCGTCGTGGACCTCGCCTATCCGATGGGTGCGGCCCGTAAAGAACAGCACGCGCTCGGTCAGCGTCGTCTTGCCGGCATCGATGTGCGCCATGATGCCGATGTTACGCGTATCCTCGATGGCGAACTTGCGTGCCACGACAACTCCAGCGGCAAGCGAAAGGCCGCACACCTGCACTTCAAAACTTCTCGGATTCCAGCCACCGCCGCCGTCCTCTGAGGAACGGGCCGGCAGACTGGGTCAACCAAACGTGTTGTAGGTCGCCGCTCTAGCAGCCCCCGGGGTGGATTTGGCTCGACCGGAGGAGCCGGACAAAAGCCCTGGGTGTCAGGGCTGGGCTCACGGTCCAAGCACTGGGGCTTTATCAGCGACTTAGCGTGGTTACCACCGATAGTGAGCGAACGCCCGGTTGGCCTCCGCCATCTTATGGGTGTCTTCCCGCTTCTTGACAGCCGCCCCTTCCCCTTTGGAGGCGGCGATGATCTCCATTGCCAAACGCTGGTGCATGGTCGCTTCCGACCGCCCGCGCGAATAGTTCAACAGCCAACGAATGCCCAACGCCGACCGGCGGTCGGGACGAATCTCAACTGGCACCTGGTAGGTCGCACCACCAACCCGTCGCGACTTCACCTCGACGGTGGGCTTAATGTTCTGGAGCGCCTGCTTGAGTGTGGAGAGCCCATCTTCCTTAGTCTTCTCCGAGACGATTTCCAAGGCCCCGTAGAGGATCCGCTCAGCCGTCGATTTCTTCCCCTTCTTCATCAAGTTATTGATGATGCGGGTCACCAGCTGGCTCTGGTACACCGGATCCGGTACGACTTCGCGCTTTTCAACTTCCCGGCGACGCGACATCAGCTACTCCGACTTCTTCCGCTTGGTCCCATACTTGGACCGCGACTGCATGCGACCATCGACTCCAGACGCATCCAGCGTGCCGCGGACGATGTGGTAACGCACTCCAGGCAAATCTTTGACGCGGCCACCCCGAATCAGCACGATCGAGTGCTCCTGCAGGTTGTGCCCCTCACCCGGGATGTAGCAGGTCACCTCTATGCCGTTGGTCAACCGCACGCGAGCCACCTTGCGCAACGCCGAGTTGGGCTTCTTGGGAGTCGACGTGTAGACCCGAGTGCACACCCCCCGCTTTTGCGGGCAAGCCCGTAGGGCTGGCGAGTCACTCTTTTGCTTGATCCGCTTGCGGCCCTTGCGAACCAGTTGATTCAAAGTCGGCACTGACGACTCCCAAGGCACACTCGCTCCGGCTAGCCGGTGGGCAGAATCCCCTCGACGGAGGCATTCTGGTCCCCTGATGGCTCCCCAAAAAGCCGGGCAAGTCATTGTAAGAGCGAGAGTTACTTCAACTGCGGGTGGCTCATTGCGAGGCGCCACTCAAACACAGACGGCGCAGTGTAGGGGCTGAGCATCCGCCGGTCAAGCCAATTTTGGACGGAAATCACCTTTTCCTAGGGGGATAGCCGATCCGGCGCCCAATCTAGCCGAACAGCTCCTCATAGACGTCGGCATTGAAGCCAACGATGACGGTCTTACCGGCGACGGCAGTCGGGGCCCGCAGGTTGCCGGTCGAGCCCAAAAACTTCTCGATCAGGTCACGGCTAGCCCGGCCACCCGCAAAGGTCTCGAGGGAGCGTCCCTTGGCGATGTAGATCTTCCGCGCCTGGCGGATGAGTGTCTGGGCCTCGGACTCCCCCAGCTTGCGGCTGGCAGGCACCTTCTCTTTGACATCCACCCCTTTGGCCGCCAACACCTTGGCAGCTCGCGAGCAGGATGTTCAGCCGTTCCGGTGGTAGTACCAGTCGATTGACTTCGCCACCCGGCCCCCCTTGGGTTGCCGCCCTAGGCGCTTCTGACGTCGGTCACCGCGACCTCATCGCCCATCGGCTCCATTTGTGCGGCGGCCTCGGCCCGCGCCTCCGCTTCCAAAAGCTCCTGATCCTCGTAGATCTCCTGAGGCTCGAGGATCCGCATCCGCCGGTACTTGGAGAGCCCAGTGCCGGCCGGGATCAAGTAGCCGATGGTAACGTTCTCTTTCAAGCCGCGCAACGGGTCGAGCTTGCCTTGAATCGACGCCTCGGTTAACACCCGCGTGGTTTCCTGGAACGAGGCGGCGGAGATGAAGCTCTGGGTGCGCAGCGAGGCCTTGGTGATCCCCAAGAGCAATGGCTGGAAGGTAGCCGGCTGCCCGCCCTCCATGGCAACGCGCTCCTGTTCCTCACGCAGCTCAACCTTGTCGACCTCGTCGCCCTCCAGGAACCGCGTGTCGCCCGGATCTTCAATGCGCATTTTCTGCAGCATCTGACGGACGATGACCTCGACGTGCTTGTCGTCGATCGGCACGCCCTGCAGCCGGTAGACCTCCTGGATCTCATTCAAGAGGTATTCCTGCACCTCCTTGATGCCCTTGATCTTCAAGATATCGTGCGGATTCACCGGACCCTCGGTCAACCGCTCGCCGGCTCGCACCTGATCCCCTTCCTGCACACGCAAGTGCTTGCCGTGCGGCACCAGGTAGTCGCGGACATCCCCGGTAGCGCCAGTCACGACGATCTTCCGCATGCCGCGGGTTTCTTGACCGAACTCAACGGTGCCGTCGATCTCGGTAACAGTGGCGGCATCCTTGGGCTTACGCGCCTCGAACAATTCGGAGACCCTGGGCAAACCACCGGTAATATCGCGGGTCTTGGCCGTCGAGCGCGGAATCTTTGCCAAGACGCTACCCACCTTGACCCGACCGCCGTCTTTGACCTCCAGGCGCGCACCCGTCGGCAGCGCGTGGTGGTCAAGCTTGTTGCCCTTGGCGTCCAAGACTTCCACGTGAGGATGCAACACCTTCTCGCGGTCATCGATGATGACCTGCAGGCGCTGGCCCGACTGCTGGTCGATTTCATCGCGCACGGTGACTTTGTCGCGAATGTCGCCGTAGCGCACCACACCGCCGTGGGTCGCAAAAATCACCAGGTTGTAGGGATCCCACTCGAAAATCGGATCCCCGTTCTTCACCTGCTCCCCATCCCCAACCAACATCACCGCGCCGTGCGCGGGGTTGTAGCGGTAGCGCACGCGCCCCTCGGTGTCGAGATGCTCGATTTCGCCCTTGTGCCCGACGACAATCCGTTGCCCGTCGGCATTCTCGACAAAATTGAGTCCCTCAAAGCGCACCGAGCCGTCCGACTTGGCCTTGATGACCGCCTGCTCGACGATACGGCTGGCGGTTCCACCAATGTGGAAGGTCCGCAGCGTGAGCTGGGTACCCGGTTCGCCGATCGACTGGGCGCCAATCACCCCGACCGCCTCGCCGCGATCCACCATCCGCCCAGTTGCCAGGTTGCGCCCATAGCAGGCGGCGCAGACGCCGGTACGCGCCTCGCAGGTCAGCACCGAGCGAATTTCGACGCGCTCGACGCCCGCCTCCTGAGCGGCAAGCGCGGCCTCATCGTCGACCAAACCGCCACCCTCCACCAACACTTCGCCGGTGATCGGGTGCAGAATGTCGGCCAGCACGACGCGCCCCAAAATGCGGTCACCAAGGGGAATAATGACTTCCTCGCCATCTTTGATGGGAGCCACTTCGATCCCACGGATGGTGCCACAGTCAGGAGCGGTGATGATCACGTCCTGAGCCACGTCGACCAACCGGCGAGTCAGGTAACCGGCGTCAGCGGTCTTCAACGCCGTATCGGCCAGCCCCTTGCGAGCGCCGTGGGTCGAGATGAAGTACTCAAGGACGCTCAAGCCTTCCTTGAAGTTACGAATCACCGGAGACTCGATGATTTCGCCCAGCCCACCGGTCAGCTTCTTCTGCGGCTTGGCCATCAACCCCCGCATGCCGGCCAGCTGGCGGATCTGTTCCTTCGAGCCTCGCGAACCAGACGAGGCCATCATGAAGATCGGATTGAAACCATCCCGGTCACGCGCCAGACCCTCGAAGGTCACCTGTTCGACCTCGTTGGTGGCGTGCGTCCAAGTGTCAATCACCATGTTGTAGCGCTCCGAGTCGGTGATGTCCTTCTTGCGGTAGTCGGCAACGATCTTGTCGACCTTGGCCTGAGCGTCGCCGATGATCGACGGCTTTTCCTCGGGGACCAACAGGTCATCGATGCCGACGGTGATTCCACCGCTGGTCGCGTAGCTGAATCCGGTGGCTTTCAGATCGTCGAGGAAGCGTGCAGTGACCTGACCACCCAGCTTGTAGAACGACTCGTGAACCAGCGCCTCCAGATCTTTCTTGCCCAGAGTCTTGTTCACAAAATCGATCCCTGGTGGCAGGATCTCAGCAAACAGCACACGACCGACGGTGGTATCCATCAACTCACCACGAATGCGGACTTTGATCTGGGCGTGCAGGTCGAGTTGCTCATGATCGTAAGCGGCCCGCACCTCATCCATGCCCCCAAAGACGATCGGTTTTTCATCCGGACCCAGGGGTCGAGCCTTGGTCATGTAATAACAGCCCAGCACAATGTCCTGAGAAGGCGTGGCGATCGGCCTACCACTCGAGGGCAGCATGATGTTGCTATTGGCCATCATCAGGTGCTGGGTTTCAATCTGCGCCTCGAAACTCAGCGGCACGTGCACCGCCATCATGTCGCCGTCAAAGTCGGCGTTGAACGCCGCGCACACCAACGGGTGGATGCGGATCGCCTTGCCTTCGACCAAAACCGGCTGGAACGCTTGAATGCCCAGACGGTGCAGGGTCGGCGCCCGGTTCAAGAGCACCGGGTGGTCCTTGATGATCTCCGAGAGAATGTCCCAGACCTCGGGGCGCTCGCGCTCGACCAGCTTCTTGGCGCTCTTGACGGTCTGTACGAAACCGCGGTCCTCGAGCCGCTTGATAATGAAGGGCTTGAACAGCTCGAGCGCCATGTTCTTGGGCAGGCCACACTGGTTGAGCTTGAGCTCCGGGCCAACGACGATCACCGAGCGCCCGGAATAGTCGACGCGTTTGCCCAACAGGTTCTGGCGAAAGCGCCCTTGCTTACCCTTCAGCATGTCCGAGAGCGACTTGAGCGGGCGGTTGCCCTGGCCACGCACGGCGCGCGTTCCCCGGCTGTTGTCGAACAGAGCATCCACCGCCTCCTGCAACATCCGCTTCTCGTTGCGCAGGATGACTTGCGGAGCCTTGATGTCGATCAGCTTCTTGAGTCGGTTGTTGCGGTTGATCACCCGCCGGTAGAGATCGTTCAGATCCGAGGTCGCAAAGCGCCCACCCTCAAGCGGCACCAGCGGCCGCAAGTCCGGGGGCAATACCGGAATCACCGTCAGAATCATCCACTCCGGGCGGTTGCCGCTCTGGCGGAACGCCTCGATGGTGCGAAGTCGCTTGAGCGTTTCCTTTTTGCGCTGCACCGACGTCTCCACCTTGACGCGCGACTTTAGCTCGTAGGAAAGCTCTTCGAGGTCGACCATGGTCAACAACTCGCGCACAGCCTCGCCACCCATCTTGGCGACAAACTCGGCTGACGAATCCTCGAGCTGCTCTTGGTACTCTTCTTCGCTCAGTAGCTGGCGCAGCTTCAGGTTCGAGTTGCCGGGGTCGATGACCACGTACGACTCGTAGTAGAGGACGCGCTCGAGTTCGCGCACCGAGAAGTCCAACAGGTGACCGATGCGCGACGGCACGCTCTTGAAATACCAGATGTGGCTGACTGGCACCGCCAGCTCGATGTGTCCCAGGCGCTCGCGCCGCACCTTGGCCTGGGTGACTTCCACGCCGCAGCGGTCACAAATGACGCCGCGATAGCGAATCCGCTTGTACTTCCCGCAGTTGCACTCCCAGTCCTTCACGGGGCCGAAAATGCGCTCGCAGAACAACCCATCCTTTTCCGGCTTGAACGACCGATAGTTGATCGTCTCCGGTTTGACTACTTCACCGGATGACCACGAGCGAATGGTCTCCGGGGAAGCCAGCTGGATACGAATGGCGTCGAAGCGCTTCTTGCCGTCGCGTTCATCACCGCGCGCCGCAGCCATACGATCGGTGAAGGGAAACGAGGGACGAAGCCCGGTGGTCGCCTGCATGAACTTACCTCCTCGAACCGCGCCGCGGTCCGGTAAGTTGCTTGGGCTGGAGCAGCGCCCGCACGCCACCCCGCACTAAAAACGCTACTGGACGAGTTCCTCGAACTTCAGGTCGAGACAGAGACTCTGCAGTTCCTTGACCAAGACGTTGAAAGACTCGGGAATGCCCGGTTCGGGCGGGTTTTCGCCCTTGACGATCGCTTCGTAAATGCGCGAACGGCCGGCGACGTCGTCTGACTTGACCGTCAGGAGTTCTTGCAAGGTGTAGGCGGCGCCATAGGCCTCGAGCGCCCACACCTCCATTTCACCAAAACGCTGGCCGCCAAACTGCGCCTTACCGCCCAGCGGCTGCTGTGTCACCAACGAGTAGGGGCCGATGGACCGCGCGTGGATCTTGTCGTCGACCAAGTGGGAGAGCTTCATCATGTAGATGTAGCCGACAGTAACGCGCTCGTCGAACTGCTTGCCGGTGCACCCGTCGTAGAGCACTGACTTGCCGTCCTCGGCCAGGTCGGCGCTCCGCAACATGTCTTTGATCTCGTCGACTGTGGCGCCGGCGAACACCGGCGTCGCCACACTCACCCCCAGGGCGCGGGCCGCCCAACCCAAGTGGGTCTCCAGAACCTGCCCAATGTTCATCCGCGACGGAACCCCCAGCGGATTCAACACCATGTCGACTGGCGTACCGTCCGGTAGGAACGGCATGTCCTCGACCGGTAGGAGTTTGGCCACCACTCCTTTGTTGCCGTGACGGCCGGCCATCTTGTCGCCCACCGACAGGCGGCGCTTCTTAGCGACGTAGACCTTGACGAGCTTCACAGCGCCAGGCGGCAGTTCGTCGCCGCGGGTGACCTTCTCGACCTCTTTTTCCAGTTCCTTCTCGACACGCTCCATGCCGACCGCTGCCGCTTCCATGCGGTGCCAAAACTGGTCGTTGAGCTTGGCGTCGCTCACCACCTCGGCACCCCAGGGGATGTCATCGAAGTCGAGCCGCTCGATCATTTGAGCTGAGAATTTGGTACCAGCCCGCACCATCGCCCGCCCGGTGGACGCCCGCAGGATGCGCAGCGAGGACTGGCCGTCCAAGAGTTCGACCACGTCCCGGTTGCGCGCCTCGACGATGCGCTGTTTGTCGCGCCGCGCCTGCTGGCGCAAGCTGTCGATGCGTTTCTTCTCCTGCTTCTTGGCAGCGTCGTCTTTCTCACGCCTCGAGAACACGCGAATGTCGATAACCACGCCGTCCATCCCGGGAGGCGCCTTCAGAGAAGCATCTCGGACATCGCCGGCTTTCTCACCAAAGATCGCGCGCAGGAGGCGCTCTTCGGGCGACAGGTCGGTCTCGCCCTTGGGCGTCACCTTGCCCACCAGGATGTCGCCGGCCTTAACCCGGGCGCCGATGCGGATGATGCCTTCTTCGTCGAGGTTCTTGACCGCCTCTTCCGAAACGTTGGGTATCTCCCGGGTGATTTCCTCGGTGCCACGCTTGGTGTCGCGCACCTGCAGCTCGAACTCCTCAATGTGAACCGAGGTGAAGACGTCGTCCTTGATGAGCCGCTCGGATACCAAGATGGCGTCTTCATAGTTGTAGCCGCCCCAGGGCATGAAAGCGACCAGGACGTTCGAACCCAGCGCCAACTCGCCGTTCCTAGTGGCGGGCCCGTCGGCCAAGATGTCGCCGCGCTTCACCTTGTCACCGGCGGCAACCAGGGGCCGCTGGTTGATGCAGGTATCCTGGTTGGAACGCTTGAACTTGGTGAGGCGATAGACGTCAATCATGTCGCCCTTCAAGTAGTCAATCTCGCCGTGGGCAATCTCGCGGGCAGTCGGCCGCACCACGATCATGTCGCTGGACACCGACTCGACGGTGCCAGCTCGCTTGGCGAAAATGAGCGCGCCCGAATCGCGAGCCACCTTGGCTTCCAGGCCAGTGCCAACCACCGGCTCTTCGGTTTCCAAAAGCGGCACCGCCTGGCGCTGCATGTTGGAACCCATGAGCGCCCGGTTGGCGTCGTCGTGCTCCAGGAACGGGATGAGCGCCGCCGCCGGACTAACCAACTGGATCGGCGAGATGTCCATGTAGTCGACCGCCTTGGCTTCCACCGGCGGCAGCTCGCCCCGAAAGCGAGCGATGAGCTGCTTACGCTCCAGGGTGCCCGAATCCTTGAGCGGCTCGCTCGACTGGGCGATGCGATAGCGATCTTCCTTGTCGGCCGACAAGAACTCGACTTTCGCCGAGGCCTTGCCGCCGTCCACCTTTCGGTAGGGCGTTTCCAAAAAGCCCAGATCGTTGACGCGCGCGTAGGTCGACAGCGACGAGATCAGCCCAATATTCGGCCCTTCCGGCGTCTCGATCGGGCACATGCGTCCGTAGTGGGTGTAGTGGACGTCCCGCACCTCAAAGCCGGCGCGATCGCGCGTCAAACCGCCGGGGCCAAGCGCCGAAAGACGCCGTTTGTGGGTCAACTCAGCCAGCGGGTTGGTCTGGTCCATGAACTGGCTGAGCTGGCTGGAGCCGAAGAAGCTCTGAATGACCGCCGAGATCGTCCGGGCGTTGATCAAATCGTACGGGGTGACCTGATCGGCATCCTGGAGCGAAATGCGCTCGCGGATAATCCGTGCCATGCGCGCCAAGCCGACGTTGAACTGATTGGCGAGCAGCTCGCCAACGGCGCGCACGCGCCGATTGCCCAGGTGGTCGATGTCGTCGGTGTTGACCACCATGTCGTCGTTGTCGATACCCAGCCTGAGCCACATGATGTACTGAATGATGGCGACGAAGTCTTCGCGGCACAGGGTAATCTCGTCGTCGCTGGGGACGGTGAGGCCCAACTTCTTACGCCGCGCCGCGTCACCCAGCAAGATGTCGTGCCTAAGCTTCTGATTCAGCTTGTAGCGGCCGACGGTGGCCAGCTCGTAGCGCTTGGGACTAAAGAACAGGCGGTTGAGAATATCTCGCGCCGTCTCCATGCGCGGCGGGTCGCCCGGGCGCAGCAGCTGGTAGATCTTGGCGAGCGCCTCGTCCTCGGTCTTGGTCGGGTCTTTCTTGAGCGTGTTGCGAATGAGGTCGGCTTCGTCGCGGTGCGGGATGTCGAAGATCTTCAGAGTCGAGATGGAAGACTCCTTGACCGCCTTCGCCGACTCGGGCGTGATCTCCTCGTTGCTCTCCAGGAGAATCTCGCCAGTATCATCGTTTACAACGTCTTCAGCCGCGACCAGACCAATGAGATCGTCCTCTTTCGCAGCGCCGCGTCCGCTGAGCTTGAGCTCTTTGGTGTCGTAGAACACCCCGAGAATCTGGTTCTCCTCGACAAACCCCAGAGCCCTTAGCAGGACCGTGACTGGCAGCTTGCGCCGCCGGTCGATGTGGACGTACAGGATATCGTTGACGTCCATGCTGAACTCGACCCAGGAACCCCGGTAGGGGATGATGCGCGCCGACAGCAGCTTCTTGCCTTTGGGGTGCATGACTTCATCGAAGAACACGCCGGGGGAGCGGTGCAACTGACTGACGATGACGCGCTCAGCACCGTTGATAATGAAAGTACCCTTGTCGGTGATAATCGGTAGTTCACCGAGATAGACCTCTTGCTCGATAATCTCCTTCTCGCGCTTTTCGCCGTCCCGCTCTTCGCGGATATGCAGCCGCAGAGTCGCCTTCAGCGGCACCGAGTAGATGAGGTCGCGCTCCTGGCACTCATCCACCGAGTACTTGGGCTGGCCAAGGTCGTAGCGCACAAACTCCAGCAAGAACATCTCGCGCGCGTCGGAGATCGGAAAAACGCTATGGAAGACCTCCTGCAACCCCTCAGAGGCGCGCTTCTCGGCCGGTACGTCGGCCTGCAAAAAGCTGCGAAACGACTCGAGCTGCACGTCCAGAAGGTTGGGCAGCTCGACGGTCCAGCGCTCATCTATCTTTGAAAAACTGCGACGTCCGTTGGTCTTGGGATCAGCGATCAACTGGCTACTCCATTCAACGCCGGCCGCTCGGAGCGGCGCCAATTAGGCCGAAAACCGGCACACCCGTGATGACCCAGAGTTGGGGCTGGCGCACACCGCCGCGCGCTCCCCCCGAAACTGCATAACAGCGCCAGACAGCCACCGCGCCATCTGTCGCCTACTTGAGTTCGACGGTGCCGCCTGCTTCTTCAAGCTTGGCCTTGATCTCTTCAGCCTCGTCCTTGGCTGCGGCCTCTTTAACCGGCTTGGGCGCGCCGTCAACCAAGGCCTTGGCTTCCTTGAGACCGAGACCAGTCACCGCCCGGACGACCTTGATGACCTGGATCTTCTTGTCGCCGGCAGCGGTCAGAACCACGTCGAACTCGGTCTTTTCAGCCGCTTCGGCGGCACCTGAAGCTGCTCCACCCGCCATCATGATCGGCGCCGCGGCAGCGGGCGTAATGCCGAGTTCATCCTCGAACTTCTTTTTCAATTCAGACACCTCGAGCACCGACATCCCGGTGATCAAGTCAAAGGCGTCTTGGATCTTCGTCGCTTCAGACATCGTGTTATCTCCTCGAACCAAAGTTTGGAGCGCTACCGGCCCCTAGAACCACAAAACGGTACCGAGCACCAGGGCTCAGCTGGCTGCATCGCCGGCAGCATCTCCGGCCGGGGCGTCCTCGACCGGTGCCTCTTCGACCGGTGCCTCTTCGACCGGTGCCTCTTCGGCCGGCGCCTCGGCAGTCGGTGCCTCGGCGGCTGGCGCCTCGGCGGCCGGGTTAGCCTCCGCCGCCTGCTCGGCGCAGGACAAGACGTCAGAGACCAAGCTGTCGGCGGCACCGACGATCAAACTCACCACGCCGTCAAAACCACCCAGGATGCCAGCGATCAATTCATCCTTGGAGGGCAGCGTCGCCAGGGCCGAGACCTCTTCGAAACTGAGGACCCGCCCCTCCATGATGCCACCCTTCACCTCCAGGAGTTCATGCTCCTTGGCGAAGTCGGACAGGACCCGCGCCGCGGCGATCTCATCCTCACGCGCCACCGCCAGTCCGGTAGGACCGGCGAGCAGCTCTTCGGCCCGGGGCCAGCCAGCCTGATCCAAGGCCCGCAAGGTCAGGGTGTTCTTCGCAACCTTGAACTTGACACCGTTCTCCCGACACAGCCGCCGAAGCTCGGAGATCTGCGCGACATCGAGCCCCCGGTAGTCGGCAAACACCAAGCTCTTGGCTGACTCGAACTCGTCGGCCAACGATTGGATCGCGGCTTCCTTTTGAGCGTTTGGCATCTTTCTTATTCCTGTTCCATCCAGCAGCTGACGCCTAGCGCAGCGCCGACAGCACCGGCCCGACATCCAACCGGACGCCCGGACCCATCGTCGAGCTGACGGTAAGACTCCTGACGTAGCTCCCTTTGGCGGCCGCCGGCTTGAGCCGCACTATTTCTCGCAAGAAGGCCTCGCAATTCTCCGTGAGCTTTTGCGCCTCAAAAGACCCCTTGCCCAACGGCACGTGCAGATTGCCACCCTTGTCGACCCTGAACTCGATACGGCCCGCCTTGACGTCGTTGATCGCTTTAGCCACATCGAAGGTGACCGTGCCACTCTTGGGGTTGGGCATGAGCCCACGGGGACCCAACACACGTCCGAGCTTGCCGACCTGGCCCATCATGTCGGGGGTCGCTACCATCGTGTCAAACTCCAGCCAACCACCCTGGATTTTCTCGACCATGTCCTCGGCGCCGACAAAGTCGGCACCCGCCTCTTCGGCTTCTTTCTGCTTCTCCCCTTTGGCCACCACCACCACCCGCACCTGCTTGCCGGTGCCGTGCGGTAACACCACGGTGCCGCGCACCTGCTGGTCAGCGTGGCGCGGATCCACTCCGAGTCTGGCTGACATCTCGATGGTCTCGTCAAACTTGGCCTGTGAGTTCTGCTTGACCAGCTCCATGGCGGCGCCCAGGTCGTCGTAACTCGAGCGCTCGGCCACCGCCTCCCTTGCCTGATTGAACCGCTTACCGTGTTTCATCGCCTGCTCCGCTACTCGACCAAAATGCCCATACTGCGTGCGGTCCCCTCGATGATCCGCATCGCCATGTCGATGTCGTACGCGTTCAAATCGGGGAGTTTGGTCTCGGCGATCTCCCGAACCTGGTCCCGGCTCACCGTGCCCACCTTGGTGCGGTTGGGCTCGCCGGACGCCTTGGCCAAACCAGCCGCCTTCTTCAAAAGCACCGCCGCCGGCGGCGTCTTGGTAATGAAGGTGAACGACCGGTCGTTGTAGACGGTGAGCACCACCGGGATGATCAACCCCTGCTGTCCCTGAGTTTTGGCGTTGAACGCCTTGCAAAACTCCATGATGTTGACGCCGTGCTGCCCCAGCGCCGGTCCGATCGGCGGTGCCGGCGTCGCCCCACCAGCGGGGCACTGCAGCTTGATTTGCGTCATGACTGGCTTAGCCATAAACCACCTCAGTCGCCGGCGCCGGGCCTAAACGCCCTTAACCTGCAAGAAATCCAGTTCGACCGGGGTCGCCCGCCCGAAGATCGACACCATGACCTTCACCTTCTCACGCTCGGCGTTGACCTCGTCCACCACGCCGGTGAAGTCCGAGAACGGGCCATCGACCACCTGGACGTGGTCGCCTACCCGGTACGGCACTTCGTCGGCATCTTCTGTGGTGCCGTCGATGCGTCCCTTGATCCGCTCGACCTCCGCGGCACTCATGGCAATGGGCGCCGCGTTCGATCCAACGAATTTGGTGACACCAGGAACACTAGTCACCAGGTGGCGCGTTTCGTCACTCAGATCCATTTCGACCAGAACGTAGCTAGGAAACGTCTTGCGCTTCGATACGGTGCGCTTGCCGTCTCGCATCTCGGCAAACTCTTCGGTGGCGACGACGATTTCGCCAAACGCATCGAGCAAGCCTGCCGAGTTGATCGCCCGCTCCAAGTTGGTCTTGACCTTGTTCTCGTGACCAGAATACGTATGGATCACGTACCAACGCTTAGCCATGCTCCGTCACATCCATTCGGTCCGCGCCGGACACTAGAGGATCCACGTCACCACCTCGGCCAGGGCGCGGTCCACCACCGCAATAAACAAAGCAATCAAGGCGGTGGCAATCAACACCACGACGGTCGACGCACGCAGCTCCTCCCGAGTGGGCCAAGTCACCTTGCTGGCCTCCAGCCGCACCTCCCGAAGAAAGCGCACCAATCGTTCAAACATTTGACTGCCTCAACGCCAAGCTATTCGATGATCTTGGAGACGACGCCGGCACCCACCGTCCGACCGCCTTCTCGGATCGCGAAACGCAGACCCTCTTCCATGGCGATCGGCGTGATCAGCTCGCCGGTCACCGATACGTTGTCGCCAGGCATCACCATCTCCCGATCCTCTGGGAAGTGCACGATCCCAGTCACGTCGGTCGTACGGAAGTAGAACTGCGGCCGGTAGCCCTTGAAAAACGGCGTGTGGCGACCTCCCTCGTCCTTGGTCAGGATGTACACCTCGCCCTCGAACTTCGTATGCGGCGTCACGCTGCCGGGCGCCGCCAGAACCATCCCGCGCTCCAGCTCGTCCTTGTCAACCCCTCGCAACAGCAAACCAATGTTGTCCCCAGGCTCCGCCTGGTCCAACAGCTTCCGGAACATCTCAACCCCCGTCACAACCACGCCCTGCCGAGTCTCCTTAATGCCAACCCGGTCCACCTTGTCGCCCACCTTGACGATACCGCGCTCAACACGACCCGTACCAACGGTCCCGCGACCGGTGATCGAAAACACGTCTTCAACCGGCATCAGGAACGGACGCTCCGTGTCTCGCTCAGGCTGAGGAATGTACTCGTCCACCGCCTTCATCAGCTCAAGGATCGGCTGCGTCGACTCGGGGTCGTCAGGCTTCTCCATGGCCTTCAAAGCGCTCCCTGGAATCACAGGAATATCATCGCCAGGGAACTCGTACTTCGACAAAAGCTCGCGGATTTCAAGCTCCACAAGCTCCAGAAGCTCTGGGTCGTCGACCATGTCCACCTTGTTCAAAAACACCACCATCGCTGGAACGCCCACCTGGCGCGCAAGCAAAATGTGCTCGCGAGTCTGGGGCATCGGACCGTCCGCTGCCGACACCACCAAGATCGCTCCATCCATCTGCGCCGCACCCGTGATCATGTTCTTCACATAGTCCGCGTGTCCCGGACAATCAACGTGCGCGTAGTGACGGTTCTCGGTCTCGTACTCCACGTGCGCCGTCGCGATCGTGATGCCCCGCTCCCGCTCTTCGGGCGCCTTGTCAATCGAATCGAACGTCCGCACCTCGGCCTGACCCTTCGATGCAAGCGTCATCGTGATCGCCGCGGTCAAAGTCGTCTTGCCGTGGTCCACGTGACCGATCGTTCCCACGTTCACGTGGGGCTTCGTGCGCTCGAACTTGGCCTTCGCCATCTCTGTCGTGCCTCCAACAAGCGGTTTCGTGCCAAGCGGCCCTGTGCCGCCTTCGACCTTCTAACAAGCTCCTGCAAAACTTGGAGCCCACGACCGGACTTGAACCGGTGACCTACTGCTTACCATGCAGTTGCTCTACCAACTGAGCTACGCGGGCTCAGATGGGACCGGCGTCCCATCGACTTCTCTGTGACTCTCTGAGTACTCTCCGGCGTTTCGAAACTGGAGCGGGAAACGGGATTCGAACCCGCGACCCTCAGCTTGGAAGGCTGACGCTCTAGCCAACTGAGCTATTCCCGCTCGAAGTGGTCAGACTTCCATTCCGGTAAGTGGTGGGGAGGGAAGGATTCGAACCTTCGAAGCCGGTGGCGACAGATTTACAGTCTGTTCCCTTTGACCACTCGGGAACCTCCCCGCACAAACCTCTCCTCCTCGCCCACTGCTAGCCGGCCGCCCCTCCCAAACTGGAGCTGGCGAAGGGACTTGAACCCATAACCACCTCATTACAAGTGAGGAGCTCTGCCAATTGAGCTACGCCAGCCTTTTAGCGAACCCGTAACATCACGGCTGACGCTGGGCGCCGCCACCGATCCAACCGCACGCACAACGATCCCGACCGGACGGAGAAGCGAGACCGGGCACGGTCGCCCAGTCACACGTACACTCGGGGAGGCCCGCTACCTGCCGGGCTCGATCAAGCCGACTCGTGAGAGCAACAACGCCAGGCAACATCAGGCCAGAGAAGGGCGTCGTTGGGATCAGCGAGCAAAGCTGTCGAGGTGGTCCACGGGTCAGCTAGTGGGCTGAGGCTCCCGGGCAAGCTCCGCAAAGAGCGTCACTTACCAAAAAGCCGCGACAGTGTAATGGCGCCGTCGAGCTAGTGTCAACCAGAAAAACCGGCTAGATTGGCTTGAGGACCGACCCCTCGGCCCGGTCCTCGATGACAAACCCCAGGCTCTTCAGCTGGTCGCGGAAGGCGTCGGCCCGCGCCCAGTCCTTCTCACCGCGGGCAGCGTTTCGGGCGGCGAGAAGCTCCAACGCCGCCTCTGGCACCTCGGCTGCGGCCTCCGGTAGCTCCAAGCCCAGGAGACCCATTAGGTCAGCCAATTTGGCTGCAATGTTCCGGGGGGCGGCCCCGCCGCCGGTGAGCCGATTGAGATCGCGGACGCACTCAAAGATCACCCCGAGCGCCTTGGCGCTGTTGAAGTCGTCGTCCATCGCCGCGTGGAATTCGTCCTCGAGAACCGCCAGGCGAGCGTCGATGGCCGGCGAGCCTGCCTCGTCCCGGGCCGCCTGCTGGACAAAGTGGCAGAGCTTCGTCCAAGCCGTCTGAGCCTCGGCCAAGCGCTCCTTCGAGAACTCGATGGGGCTCCTAAAGTGCGTTGTGGAAAGATAATAGCGCACAACCGCGGGGTCGGTCTGGGCGAAGATATCGGCAGCCAAAAAGTAGAGGCCGGTCGATTTGGACATCTTCTCGCCGCCCAGGTTCACCATCCCGTGGTGGAGCCAGTGGTTCACAAACGGCTGGCCGGTAGCAGCCTGGGACTGAGCCAGTTCATTCTCGTGGTGAGGGAAAACGAGATCCACGCCGCCGCCGTGCAGGTCCAGGGTTGAGCCGCAGTAGCGCATCGCCATCGCCGAGCATTCGATGTGCCACCCGGGCCGCCCGGCACTCCACGGGCTCGGCCAGGACGGTTCGCCGGGTTTCGCCGCCTTCCAGAGGGCAAAGTCCTCGGCGTGACGCTTCTCCTCGTCCACCTCGATACGGGCGCCCGCCCGGAGCTCCTCCAGCCGCCGGCCGGAGAGTTCGCCATAATCAGCATAGCTGCGGACGTCGAACAGGACATCGCCCCGCTCGGTCGGGTAGGCATGCCCCTTGTCGACCAAGGCCTCGATCAGCTCGACGATCTCGGTCATGTGCTCGGAGGCCTTCGGAGAGATGGTCGGCGGCGAGACGTTCAGCTGAGCAATGGCCGCCTCGTAGGCGGCGATGTTGCGCTCGGCGATGACCTGGGGGGTGACCCCTTCCTCCTGGGCGCGCTCGATGATCTTGTCATCGATGTCGGTATAGTTGTGGACGAGGGTGACCTCGAGACCGCGGTGCCCTAACCAGCGCCGTACCAAATCAGCCACCACCGCGGCGCGCAGGTGCCCGACGTGCGGTGGTCCCTGCACTGTCATGCCGCAGATGTAGACCGTCGCCCGGCCAGGCCTCACCGGCTGGTACTCGATCTTTTGCTTCGTGCGCGCGTTATAAACTCTGAGGACCACGCGAGGCTCCAAAAAAGCAGATGGACTAGAGGGGGAGAACGCCGCTCATGATAGTGAAGGTGAACTGGCGCGGCAACGGGGGGCGGTTAGCGCCGGTAGCCGTCCTTGATGACCGCCCAGCTCCGCGCTTCCAGGGCGGTGCCCAGGTTGCAGGCGTCGACACCACCAGCTCCCACGCACACCTTGCCCCGGCGGTCGGCCGCCAGCGGGTGTCCAGAGGCGGTGGAGTCGACGAAATGGGTGCCGGAGGGGTAGGCGGAGTCACCCACCATCAAACAGCCAGAGCCGCCCGTGAACACCGTCAACAGGCCCAAGACCGCGGTGCCACTAGAGCCCGTGATGGGGTCAAAAGCAAACACCAGGTCGCCCGAGTCCGCCTGGGGCTGGACCGCCGCCAGGGCGTTCGACACGCAGCCGCTCTGCCAGCTTTGGTAGGACCAATCAGCCGGCCAGTCGTAGCGCAGCTGGATGCCGGCGATGTCGTCGACCTGGTGCACCGCCAAAACCACGTCGGTCGCCCGGGTGCTGGCCGCCTGGACGTTGGCGCTACCGCAGCGAAAGCCACTCACCTCGCTGGAACTGCAGCTACGGGAAGCCCCGTCGAGCGCGTGGAGCACCAGAGCCGGTTCACCGGCGGCAGGCTGGCTCACCAGGAGCAAGGTGACCAAACTCATGATGCTGGCGATCCTCAGGGTTTCCATTGCGACTTCCCCCACCCAGTACCGTGTCTTGCGGCCACTCTTATAGTATACCCAGGGGCGTCGGGCGGGTTCGCCGCTCGCGCTGGCCACCGGCACCGAGGGAACCGATGAGACTCAACCGACCCGCAGCCTGGCGCCGGGCGGCGTTGACACTGGTGCTCCTCACCGCCGCGCCGGGCGCCGACGGGGCTTTTCCGCTCGTGGTTGGGGGGCGGGCGGCGCCGATCTGGGTGCCCGCCGGCGCCGGGGAGCGCGTCCTCGAAGCCGCCTTGGACCTGCAAGCCGCCATCGACCAAGCCACGGGCGCCACCCCAGAATGGGTCACAGTGGATACGGCAGCAGTCGCCGACCGCCCGGCTGTCCTCATCGGCGAGGCCGCCGGACTCGACGTACCAGCCCACGAAGTCGGCTACGACGGCTATCGCACGGAGGTCACCGACACGGCCCTGCGGCTAGCCGGAGCGGGGGGCGAGGGCACGGCCAACGCCATCTATGGGTTTCTGGCCGCCGCCTTGGGGGTGCGCTACCTGGTCCCAGGTACCGACGGCATTGACGTCCCCGACGCCGGCCCGAACGTCTGGATCCCGGCCACCGACACCCTGGAACGACCCGACTTTGAGTTTCGACACCCGTGGTTCAACGGCTCGGTTGAAGCGGCCTACACCGCCGAGCAAAAGGCCGAGCTCAGGCGGTGGGTGCGACGCAACCGGGGCGGCGGTCTACCCGTCGTCATCGGCCACTACTTCCACCGACTGGTCCCCGCCACCCGCTACTTCACAGACCACCCCGAGTACTTCGCCGAAGTCGGTGGCGAGCGCCTCCGACACGGTCAGCTTTGCACCGCGCACCCAGACGTCGTGCAGCTGGCAGCAGAGCATTGGATCGACCGCTTTGATCGTCAGCCCGAGCTGGCGATCGGGTCGTTGAGCCCCAACGACGGCGGTCTGTACTGCGACGACGAGCGTTGCCGAGCCCGCGCTACCGACCCGTCGACCCGACTTCTCGAGTTCATGAACGCGACCGCGTCGCGGGTGGCGAGCACCGTGCCCGCGCGGCAATTGTCATTTTACGCCTACGGCCCCCTCACCGAACCACCCGCCGACGTGGCGCTACACCCAGGGCTGGTGGTGGGCATAACGCGCTACCTGGTGTGCCAAGCCCACGCCGCCCCCAACCCCGAGTGCGCCGCCAACCGCGCCTTTCGAGACCGCGCGCTGGGGTGGGCGGAGCTAGCCTCGTCCACCTACGCCCGCGACTTTGCCTGCTGGTGGCGGACACCCGACCTAGGCTACGGCGTCTTGGCCGCCAACACGCGGTTCTACCGCTCGATCGGCGCTCGCGGCATCTCGCGCGAATACCTGAGTCGCGGGTTCGGGGCCGATCTCATGCGCTACGTCGATGCGGCACTCATGTGGGACGCCGGCCAGGACCCCGAAGCGCTGGTCGACACCTTTCTCACCGGCCGCTTCGGCGCCGCCGCGGCCACGGTTCGCGGCGTGGTGGATCGACTGCGGCAGGCGCTGGAGGGCACCGCTGCGGCCCAGCGGGTCGGTGGCGGCGACGCCGAGGTGGAGGCAGTCATTGGCACCGATGTCCTCGAAGACGCAGCCTCCACCATTGAAAGCGCAGCGGCGGGCGCCGTTCCACCCTTCAGCCGGCGACTTGCCGAGGCAGCGGCAACCTTGCGCGCCAGCCTGGCGTATCGGCGCGTCACCGGCCTCGAGACGGCGTGGGCGCGCAGTGGGAACGAGTCTGAGCGGTTGGCACTGCTTGCCGCCGCCGACCAAGCGGCCGCCGAGTGCGCTGGTCTCGAAGCTCAGTTTGTCCTCGGGTCGTCGTTTCGCCAACGCATAGAGGCGGTGCTGCAAGGGCTAGGTCCCACCGTACTCCATCGACCGATCACGGGCACCTTCCACTACGAGGATGACCTGGCGCACGGTGGCGACGCGCGCCGCCTCGCCGCCGACCTGGATGGTTTTTATCAAGGCACCTACGGTCTGGCCCTGGCGCCGGGCCGGGCGGGTCGGGTCGCCTACACCCTGCGCGCCGCCCAGGGGCACCACTTCGACCAGGTACGACTGGCGGGGCTGGTATTCAAGGGCGATGACCCCACCATCGAAATCGTGACCAGTCGCGGCACCCAGCCGTTTTCGATCGGACGCCAGTACAACGATCTCGACCGCCACTACGACTTGAGCGATTGGGTGCGGGGTGCCACGTGGTTCACGGTGGTGTTTAGCGCCGAGAATAGAGGCGACACCACCCGCCTCTGCCTGGACCACTGGGGAATACGCGGGACGACCGTGCCAGCCCCCTAACCTTCCACGCGGACCGTCGCCACCGCCAACGCACCGATGCCTTCGCCCCGGCCGAGGCTACCCAGCCGCTCGTGGGTAGTCGCTTTGACCGACACGCGCCCGGTTTCCACTCCAAGCGCCCCGCGCAGTCGCTCGGCCATTGCCCCAATGTAGGGCGACAGACGGGGCTCTTCGGCGATGACCGTGACGTCGACGTGAACCACCGCTGCTCGCCGGGTGGCCACCAGGACCACGACATGCTTGAGCAGTTCCAAGCTGTCGCTACAGGCGTAGGTGGGATCGGTGGGCGGGAAATGCTGGCCCATATCCCCGAGCGCCAAGGCGCCGAGCAATGCGTCGGCGATCGCGTGGCTGACGACGTCCGCGTCGGAATGGCCATCCAAGCCGCGTGTGTGCTCGATACGGGTTCCACCCAAGATCAGCGGCCGCCCCTCGACGAATGGGTGCACGTCATAGCCGATGCCGCTTCGAAACTCGACGGAACTCATTCGGCGCTCACCAAGAGGGAGGCCAACCTCAGGTCGATGGGTTCGGTCACCTTGAAGTTGAGCTTGGAACCTTGGACGATGCGCAACCGCCCACCCATGGCCAAAACCACCGCCGCATCGTCGTCGGCGGCAGTCCCTTCTGCCGCGGCCGTGGCGTGCGCGCGTCGCACCGCGTCGACCCAAAAGGTCTGCGGCGTCTGCGCGCGCCACAGCGGCGCGCGATCGACCTCGCCGACCACAAATTCGCCTTCGACGCGCTTGAGTGCATCGTGGACCGGAACAGCGACGATGGCACCGTCGACGCCGGTACACGCCGAGAAGGTCGAGCGGACCGTCTGCGGATCGACGCAGGGCCGCGCTCCGTCGTGGATGGCGACCAGCTCGATCGCCGGCGACAACGCCGCCAGCCCGGCCGCCACCGACGCCTGGCGCGTTGCACCCCCGGTCACCACCTGCACAGCGTGATGCAAAGCATGGCGCTCGAGCACTTCGGTTCTAAACCGCTCCTCGGCGCCGGCCGCCACCACCGCCACCCGTTGCTCAAACAAGTCGGGGAGGTCGAGCTGGTGCAGGGCGTACCAGACCAAGGGGTGGCCGTTCACTTGCACGAAGGGTTTGTCAACCCCTGCCTGCAAGCGCTCGCCGCTGCCGGCAGCAACGACAATCAACGCTCTCGTCACCGGAATCTCCCACACCGTGCTCGTATCACGCTAAACTCGGCGCCCAGCTCGGGTCACCCTAACACGCGCGCGGGCACGCCTCACCCATGAACACTTCTGGATGGAAAATAGACTGCCGCCATTTCTTGGGCGATCGACCGTGTTTGCCGCACCGGCAAAACGGGGTGCATTGCGACAGCTGCAACCAATATGCGCCACCGGCAACCCAGATCTTGCTGGTAAAATTGGGCGCCATCGGCGACGTGATTCGCACGACGCCGCTGTTGGCTGGGCTCGAGCGCCGTTACCCCGCATGCCAGGTGACCTGGGTCACCGACACCCCGGAGGTCGTGCCGCAGGCGGTCCCGCGGGTGCTGAGACTCGACGCCGCCAGCATCCTCCAACTCACCAGCACACCCTTTGATGTGGCAATCAACCTCGACAAGGATGTGAGTGCCTGTGCCTTGGCGCTCCACGTTCAGGCACCCAAGAAGTTCGGCTTCATTCTCAAACAAGGCAAACCGGCGCCAGTCAACCGCGCGGCTGAACACAAATTCGCCACCGGCATTTTTGATGATGTCAGCCAAGCCAACCGCAAGAGCTACCCCCAGGAGATCTTCGAGATCTGCGAGTTGGACTGGCGAGGCGACGAGTACGTGCTGGACCGACCGCCGGCCGCACAAGAGCTCGACCTCCCCGGCGGCAGGCCGTTGGTTGGTCTCAATACCGGCTGCGGCGGACGCTGGCCTTCACGACTGTGGCCCGAAGCCAGCTGGATGGCGCTGGCCGAGCAACTTACCGCGGCCGGTGCGGGGGTCGTCCTTCTGGGCGGGCCGGCGGAGGACGCGCTGAACCGCCGGCTGGCCGCACAGAGTGGCTCCAGCTACTTGGGACACTTCTCACTCCCCGGCTTTGTGGCGTTGGTGGATCAGCTCGACCTGGTGGTTTCGGTGGTCACCATGGCCATGCACATCGCCATCGGCCTTGGCAAAGAACTCGTACTCCTTAACAACATCTTCAACCCCCACGAGTTCGAGCTATACGGGCGCGGCGAAGTCGTCTCACCACCGTCGGGTTGCGACTGCTTCTACGCCGCCGAGTGCCGGCGCAGCCGCCATTGCATGCTCGATCTCACCGCCGCCCAAGTGTTCCGCGCCTGCCAGCGCCGTCTCAAGTCCGGCGCTCCAGCACCATGAAGTTGGCCCTTCTCGGGCCAGCCTATCCCCTGCGAGGGGGTATCGCCCACTACCTGGCTCACCTCTACCATGCCGCTGTGGACTCCGGCCACCAGGTCTACTTCGCCAGCTTTGCCGAGCAATACTTCGACCGTTTGCCCCACTGGCCAGTGTTTCAGAAACTGCGATTTCCCGGCAGCAGTCAGCTCGAAGCTGCGGCCAAAGAGGTGGACGAGCGTTGGATCGTCCCGTGTGAACCGCTGTTCGTGCCTTGGAGCCCGCGCTCCTGGCAGCGCACGGCGGCAGCCATCGCCCAAAGCGGCGCCGCTGTCTGCGTCATCAAGTGGTGGGTACCTTACTTTGCCCCCGGCTTTGCGGCGGTTGCCCGTCAACTCGCCCGCCGGCAGATCCCGACAGTGGCCATCCTCGACAACGTCACCCCGCACGAACACTGGCCTATGGCCCGCTGGCTGACCCGCACCAGCCTCGCCGCGGTGACAGGTTACGTGGCTCAATCTCAAGCCGTCGCCCAAGACCTGACCGAGGTGATGGGCGAGGTGTCGCCGGACAGGTTGGCGCTCGCCCACCATCCCACGTACGACTTCGGCCCGCCAAAAGCAGCGTCGCCCGCCGCGGCGCGACGCCAACTGGGTATCAAAGAAACGCACGTCATTTTGTTCTTTGGGTTCATCAAGCCGTACAAGGGACTGATGGTGCTTTTTGAAGCGACCCCCCACTTGCGGGAAGTGCTGGGCGACGACTTCAGAGTGCTCGTGGTGGGCGACTTCTACGAGGACCGGGCTCCGTACGATGCGCGCCTAGCCGAACTGGGCATCTCGGACCGCGTCACTTTGCACGGCGGTTACCTCCCCAACGCCCAGGTCGCCGACACTTTCCTGGCGGCCGACGTCATGGCCTTGCCGTACCTCTCCGCCACCCAGAGCGGCATCGTACAAATTGCCTATCGCTACGACCGGCCGGTCGTCGCCACGCGGGTCGGCGGCATTCCGGAGGTGGTCGAAAATGGGCGCACCGGCGCCCTGGTGCCCCCGAACGATCCCAAGGCGTTAGCGAGCGCGCTGGTCGAGATCCTCACCCAGAGCGATCGGCAGGCCATGGCGACCGCCATTCAGCGCAAGCGGCGGGACTACTCGTGGGAAGCACTGGTGGAAACGCTGGTGGACTTGGGTGAGCGCCTAGAACCAGGAGCAATGCGCTAGTGCTGGCTGAACTGCGGCGACTAGTCCCACACTTGCGCCGGCGCTGGTGGAGCTATGCCGCCGGTGCAGTGGCTATCGTTGCCAGCGTCGCCTTGAAGCTCTGGATTCCCGAGCTCTTGGGTGGCGCCATTGACCAGCTACGGGCACTTAAGACCGCCAGCTTGACACCACAACGGGTGGCGCCATTGGTGACACGCGCGATCCTGACGATCGCCGCCACCGCCCTCTGTGTCGGCTTCACCCGCGCCGCCAGCCGCATCCTCATCCTCGGCAACGCCCGCCGTATCGCCCACGACCTGCGGTCCCAGGTCTTTGCACACTTGCTCCGGCTGGCTCCGTCGTTCTACGTCCGCAACCCAACGGGACAGATCATGTCGCGTTGCATCAACGACATGCAGAACGTCCAGGGATTGACCGGTCCAGTCATCATGTACCTGGCAGAAACCACCGTGCTGTTTGCTTGGGGAATCGCCATGATGCTGCGCATCGATCCCAAGTTGACCTGCATGGTCCTGGCGCCCTTCCCGTTTTTCTTGATTGCTGCCCGCCGCATTGCCGTACGTATCCAGGAGGGGAGTCGCGCTGCCCAAAACGCGCTGGCCGATCTCAGTGCCAAAGCCGACGAGAGCCTTTCGGGACAACTCGTCATCAAGACGCTAGCGATTGAGGATTTCGACCGGTGGCGCTTTGAAGAGCGCTGCCACACCTACCGCCGCCGCAACCTGCGGGTGACGCGCTACCGCGCCATCCTCATACCAATGACCATGGGGCTGACGGCACTTACCACCACCCTGGTGCTGAGTTTGGGTGGTCCAAGGGTGGTTGCCGGGTCGTTGTCCTTGGGATCACTCATCACCATGGTCCTGTATGTGCAGATGTTGGCGGGACCGACGCGGACGCTGGGATTCGTCATTAGCTCGCTTAGACGTGGAGCGGCGGCGTTAGGTCGGATCGGCGAGATTTTAGACACTCCTCCTACCATCGCTGCCAACCCGGGCGCCGCCCGGGTGCTGTCTGGCGCGCCGTCGATTCGTGTAGTCAACCTGACGGTGGCCTACCCACCACTCTCCGAGCAGCCACACCTGTCGGGAAGCTTGCCCGACAACATCGACACGATCCACAACCGAGAGCGCGTCGTTCTCGACCAAGTCTCCTTTGAGATGGCAGCCGGTGAGACCCTGGGAGTCGTCGGTCATACCGGGGCCGGCAAGACAACGCTCGTCCGTGCGCTGTCCAGGCAGTTGGAAATCGATCCAGGCCAGGTGTTGCTGGACGGGCACGACATCCTCGAGTACGACCTGAAGGCACTACGCCAGGCAATCGGCTTCGTCCCGCAGGACGCCTTCTTGTTCAGCCGCTCGCTGGCTGAAAATATCGCCCTTGGTGCCCCCACCGCATCGGAGCAGGCGATAACCGACGCCGTCGGCGCGGCCCAGCTGGAGAAGGACCTAGCCCAGATCCCCGATGGCTTGGAAGCCGTGATCGGCGAGCGCGGCGTCAATCTGAGCGGCGGTCAACGGCAACGCGCCGCACTGGCACGCGTCCTCTTGGTAGATCCCAAGCTCCTTATCCTGGACGACACGCTGTCGGCGGTCGATTCGGATACCGCCGACGCCATCTTGAACGCGCTCCGGTCCTTTGCTGCAAAGCGCACGACGATCATCGTCGCCCACCGGCTATCGACGGTGCGGAAAGCGGACCTCATCTTGGTCATGGAGGAAGGCCGGGTTGTCGAACGCGGCACCCATGCCGAGTTGATCGAGGCGGGCGGGCGCTACGCGCACCTCTGGGTACAACAGGAACGCGACGACCAGGGGGAATGTATCCCGGATCCGCGGCGCGTAGGATGAGCGCCCACCGCACCGCTGCCACCTACGATTGGCGGCTCGTCCGGCGGTTGTGGGCCACCTTGCGTGCCCATCAGCAACTCCTGTGGACCAGCCTCGCCCTGCTTGTCCTCTCCTCAGCCTGCCGGTTGGCGCTACCGACCATCGTCAAGTCAGCCATCGACCGGCACTTGGAACCTGGGGTGGAAGACGGCTTGGGAATCTACATAGCGCTGTTCATTGGCGTCGCAACCCTGGAGGTTGCCGGCAAAGGGCTCGAGACCTGGACGCTTGACCTTGCCGGCCAAAATGCGCTTTTTGACTTGCGCGTCGCGGTGTTTAGCCACCTCCAGCGTTTGAGCGCCGCTTTTTACGACCGCACGCCGATCGGCCGGCTGATTGGGCGAGTCACCACCGACATCGAAGCCTTACAGGAGCTGTTTTCTTCGGGAGTGGTCACTGTTCTCGGTGACTTCTTGTTCTTGGGCGCCACGCTGGTGATCCTATTTGCTATGAACTGGCGACTGACCCTGGTGGTCTTGACCGTCGTTCCGGTTCTATTGGCGTTGACCTTGTGGGTTCGTATTCGGGTGCGGGCCGCCTACTCCCAGATGATTCGCATGCGGTCCAGGCTCAACGCCTACATCCACGAACAAGTCTCGGGCATCCCGTTGATCCAGCTGTTCGCACGCGAGCGCTTGTCGCGCGCCGACTTCGCGGACACCAACGCCGATATGCGTGACGCCCAATTGCGCTCGGTGCGCTGGGAGTCGATATTGTCCGCTACCACCGAGCTACTTGGGTCGCTCACCTTGGCACTTATCCTTTGGTACGGGAGCAAGATAATCCTCGGCGCCCAAGCACCGAGCGCGAGTGGCTTCCAGAGCGCCCTCACCCTCGGCGCACTCTTTGCCTTCATCGACTACATGCAGAGGTTCTTCGTGCCATTGAACGACCTCAGCCTCAAGTACACGGTGATGCAAAGCGCCATGAGCGCCGCCGAACGGATTTTCAGCCTGCTCGATGAAAATGCCACCACGCCAGAGCCGAAGACACCGATTCATCCGCCGTCCTATCGGGGAACAATCGCCTTCCGCGATGTGAGCTTCGCCTACCAAGATGGGGATCCAGTACTGGACCACGTGTCGTTTTCAATTGCCGCGGGAGAGAAAGTCGCCATTGTCGGGGCCACCGGCGCCGGCAAGACGACCATTCTCAAGCTCCTGACCAGGCTCTACGACGTCGAGACCGGCACCATCGAACTCGACGGCAACGATCTGCGCGAGTATGCACTCCAAGACCTGCGCCGACACGTCGGGATTGTTCCACAGGATGTGTTCATGTTCGGCGGCGATATCGTCAGCAACATCCGCCTTGGCCACCCCGACATCACTGATGCCGAGGCTATCGCCGCCGCCAACCGCCTGCATCTGGACGAGATTGTACGGCGCTTCCCAAGTGGTTATCGGGAACCGGTACGCGAGCGCGGCGCCAATCTCTCGTCGGGCGAGCGCCAGCTGATCGCCTTTGCCCGCGTGTTGGCGGTTGCCCCGTGCGTCTTGGCGCTTGACGAAGCCACTTCCAACGTCGACACACAAACCGAACGCCTACTCCAGGAAGCGCTGGCCGAGGTCATGCGGGGCAGAACGGCGCTGGTCATCGCCCACCGCCTGTCGACAATTCGCGACGCCGATCGGATTTTGGTGATGAACAAAGGCAGATTGGTCGAGGAAGGCACCCACAGCGAACTAGTCAAAGCCGGCGGCGTGTACCAAAACCTGCACGCGCTCCAGTACCAAGAGCGCTCAGCTCAGCAGTGAACTAGGCCGGGTCTAGGCGGCGGGTCGATCGCCGCCCGCTTGATCCAACAGTCCGGCAGGCGGCTCAATCTCCAACTCGCCGCTGGCGGGGCCGTGGGTCAACTCCTCCTCGAACCGCCCACTCTCGTGGAGGTACACCTCGACGGCGGTCGAGGCGTACAAGCCGCGCGCGTAGAGCGACAGCTCCTGCTCGTCGAAACCCTCGAAAATGCGCCGTGATTGATGCAGCTCGATCAGCGCTTCGACGACGCCGGAGAAAAACATCGTGCCACTGCATGCGCGCAGCTCGGCGTAGGCCGCATCAGGCGTCAATCCCTGGCGGTAGGGACGGTCTGAGGTCATCGAGTCGAAGGCCGCCACCACCATGATGATCTGACTTCCCACGGGTACCTGATCGCCCACCAGGCCACGCGGGTAGCCCAGACCGTCCGGCTGCTCGTGATGAGCGAGAACGAGGGGCGCAGCCCTGGCCAGGCCAGGTAATGCCCGCAAGATCTCATAGCCCAGCTGTGGATGGCTCTGCAACTCCCGGCGTTCGTTGGAGCTTAGTCGTCCGGGACGCAAGAGGACATCGTACTGGACGGCGGTGCGCCCGATATCGTGCAGCGCAGCCGCGCACTCGAGGTCGTAGAGATCGGCACCCTCTAACCCCAGGTGACGCCCGATTTGTACGCAGAAGTGCGAGACGCGGTAAGCGCGACCGCGCGCCGAGGGGTCAGCCACATCGATGGCGCGCGCCAGAGTGCGGATAAGTTCAAGCTGACCCCCGTCTGTCACCGGTGGCGGTACCTGGTGCGGCGGACTTGGTGTCGCCATCACCACCGGCGAGCTCAATGGAGCTGGGGTTATGGGCGCAAGTTTCTTTGCCACCATGCGTGTGGCCACAGCCAGTGCCACCAGCACCGAGCCGTGCAGCCACAAACCCGGCCCGCCGCCGAAGGCGTTCAGCAACACATAGATTGCCGACAACAACACCCAGATCGATAGAAAACCAAGCGACCGATCCTGTGGCATCCTTCCTCCCCGACGTGATGGTTCCACGGCAATCGCCTAAGCCGCGGTCTCGCGACTGACAAACGAGGCAAACCTCGACTTGTCAAAGGCAAAGGCGTAAGCAGATTCCGGTGAAATTTCAGCAGCGCGCAACCTGCGCGTCAGTTGGTCGTCAAACGCCTGCATTCCCTCTTTGCCCCCCGCCTGAATGATCGAACTCAACTGGTGCACTTTGCCGCTGCGGATCATGGAGCCGACGGCATGGTTGCCCACCAGCACTTCAGCGACCAATAAACGGCCGTCCCCAGCTCTGTTAGGCACCAGCTGCTGAGACACCACCAAGTTCAAGCTCTCAGACAACATGGTCCGCACTTGTGGCTGCCGATTGGCTGGGAAGACATTGATAACCCGGTCGATGGATCGGACGGCACCGCTGGTATGCAGCGTGCCCAGCACCTGAATGCCGGTTTCGGCGGCGGTAAGCGCCAGCGACACCGTTTCGAGGTCGCGCATTTCGCCGACCAAGATGACATCCGGATCCTCACGCAGCGAATTGCGCAACCCTTCGGCGAACGAGGGGGTGTGGACGCCAATCTCGCGTTGTGTCACCGAGCAGTTCTTGAACTGGTGGACAAATTCAATCGGGTCTTCGAGGGTAATAATGTGCCCCTTGCGCGTGGTATTGATGTGGTCGATGATCGCCGCCAAGGTTGTTGACTTGCCGCTGCCGGTGGGCCCGGTGACCAAAGTCAGACCGTTGGGTACACTGGCGAGCTTCTGCACCGAATCGGGTAGCCCGAGTTTGTCCAGAGCGGCGACGTCTTCTGAAATAGACCGCGCGACGAACCCGGGGCCCTGCAAATGGCGGTGTGCCGACAGACGAAAGCGGCCGAGTTGTTGTGACTGGTATGAGAAATCGAGATGATGCTCTTCTGTGTAATGTTGCCACTGGCGCGGCGCCATGATCTCTCGGAGCATCGCCTCCACCTCTTGGACCGATAACTCACGGAAACGGACGCGATGCAGGCTGCCGTGAATGCGGATCCTCGGCGACTCGCCGGCCAACATGTGCAGATCCGAGCCTCCCTGCTTGACCGTCAGCTCCAGGAACGTGTCGACGCGATTCATGGCGCTGCCACCGCTGATCCTGACGCCGCAACCGCGCCACCGGGGCTGGACCTCTGGACCATCGATGTCACGTAGGATTGAAACGGTCGCTTGTCGACGGCGAGCTTGAACGCCGCTTCGGGGTCCGCATCACCCGACTGCACCAACGCCAGGAGCGCCTGATCCATCAGCTGCATGCCCAGACGCCGACCAATCGAAATGGCATTGGGAATCTGGAACGCCTTGCCTTCGCGGATAAGCTGCGAAACCGCCGAAGTGTTGATCAGGATCTCGACCGCCGCATGTCGCCCGCGTCCGTCGGCAGCCCGCACCAGTTCTTGGCTGAGGACACACCGCAGATTGTCCGCCAGGCTGTTACGGACCTGCCCATGCGCCTCGTAGGGAAACGCATCCAACACCCGATCGATCGTCGACACGGCGCCCCGCGTATGCAGAGTTCCGAGCACCAAATGACCGGTTTCCGCCGCTTCGAGCGCCAGCGAGATGGTCTCAAGATCCCGCATTTCACCGATCAAGATGACATTGGGATCCTGCCGGAGTGCTGCCCTCAGCCCGGCAGCGAACGACGGGATGTGAACCCCCACCTCGCGCTGGGCGACCATACACTTGTCGCTTTCGTGCACAAACTCGATGGGATCTTCCAGGGTGATGATGCTCCCCTGGCACGTAGCATTGATCTGATTGACGATCGAAGCCAAGGTTGTGGACTTACCAGTACCAGTGGCGCCGGTCACCAGCACCAACCCCTCTTTCAAGTCCACAATGCTGTTCACAAAGCGCGGCAAATTCAACTTGGCAAGTGGAATCACCTTGTCCGGGATGACCCGCGCGAACACCGACACACCCTTCGATTGACGGCACAGATTGATGCGGAAGCGGCCGGCGTCGGGCGAGTGGTAGCCCAGATCCAACGACCCGCGCTCGGAGAACTCCGCCACCTGGGGCGGTGACAGCATTTCGTCGATCATCGTCCCCAGCTCGGTCTCGTTCAACTCGCGGTACCGAATCGGCGTCAGCTCTCCATCCAATCGCACCAAAGGCGGCCGGCCGATGACCAAATGCACATCGGAGCCACCTTGCTCTCGACCTAGTTGCAGAAACGCGTCTACGCGTAGCATGTGCGGCTCGCAACTAGGCAGCCTTGAGCTGCCCATCCTCCATGATTTCGCGGGCCGTGGCGGGGCGACGGTCAGGCACCTTCTCTAGCATGTGAAGCACCATGCGATCGACCCACTCGGGCAAGCCGGGCACCAGCTTGGACGGCGGCTCGGGTGCGTCCTGCAAATGCTGGTAGATAATATTGACGGCGGTATCGCCCTCGAAAGGCGGTTTGCCAACCAGGAGCTCGTAGAACAACACACCTAGTGAGTAGATGTCAGTGCGCGGGTCAATCTTGCCACCCTTGATCTGCTCGGGCGCCATGTATTGCGGCGTGCCGACGATGAACCCACTGCGCGTTAGACGCGATCCGGCGTCGTGGGTGATCGACGCCAGGCCAAAGTCGACGATCTTGACCGTCCCGTCACGGCCGACCAAGACGTTCTGCGGCTTGATGTCGCGATGGATAATGCCCTGTTTGTGGGCCGCACTCAAACCGGCGCAGATTTGCCGCAGCAAGTGCGACGCACGCTGGAGATCGACGCGTCCCTTCTTCCGAAGGAACTGCCCGAGATTCACTCCTTCGAAGTACTCCATGGAAATCGCGTAGGCCCAATCGAACCTGAGGAAGTCATAGAGTCGAATCACGTTCGGGTGGGTGATGCGGCGCGTGTACTTGAGCTCCTGCACAAATCGGCGGATGACCGCATCGTCACTGGAGATCGACGGATTCAAAACCTTCAGAATAATCTGCTCCTCGACCTCGATGTCGTTGGTCAGATACACCGCACCGAAGCCACCGCGCCCGATCAAGCGCACGACTTCATAGCGATCCAGGAGTATGGATCCAGACTCGAGCCGCGAGTAGTCAAGCCGCTGACCATCGCCGCCAGCAGGCGGCGCCGGTGACGGCTGAGCCCCAGCAGAGCTGGCTGGCGCCACATTGCTTGGGGGGCCAGCCGCAGAAACCGGGTCCACGCCGCTGGCCGGCCCCACCCCTGGTGGCGGTGGTGTGACTGGTGTACGCGCGGCCCCGAGGTCGTCGGGGACAAGACCGGTCTTGCGCATCGCATCGAAATCGTTTTTGATCACCGCCGAGGTCGAGCGCAAGCCTCCAAAGGGCCGGCCCCCGGTGGCGCGCCGGCCATCAGCACGCAGAACGGCAGCCACGTGCTCGGCCATCGGCCCCTGAATGCCCCGCTTGCTCGCCTCTGTGAGACCTTCAGCTGCCAGATGGCAAAGCTCCGAATCGGCGTTCTCTACCAAGCCGACGAGCGCCTGCAACGCCCCGTCGTCAGCGATAGCGGCGAGCGCCTTGACACAGTGGGGCGCCGCATCGTTGTCCATCGCCATCAGGTAGATCAAGTGTTCAGTAGCCCGCGAATCCCCGGTCTTTCCCAGCGCGTCTATCGACCGCTCTCGCACCCACCAATCCGTGTCTTGCAGCGCCTCAATCAGCATCGGTACCGACCGCTTGTCCACGGTCGTGTTGAGGATCTCTACGGCGTAGCGGCGGATAAAGACGTCCTCGTTGTGCATCAGCTCCATGGCAGCATCGACAACCCGACTGCCGCCAATGGCCCCCAGAGCGTCGGCGGCGCGCACGCGCACCCACCAGTCTTCATCGCTGAGCGCCTTGACCAGATCCTGAATCGCATCCTTGGTGGCAACGGCGTTGAGTACCTCGACAGCACTGCGCCTGGCGTATTCCGACGGATCTTTAAGAACTTCCACGAGGTGCATGACAGCACCAGCGTCATCCAGCTGGATAAGCGCGTCGATCGCCGCGGTTTGCACCTTCAAATCACCGTCGCGAAGCGCCGAGCACAAAGGGGCAATCACCTGCTGGCCACTCACGGTGCCCAAACCAAGGACCGCTTCGCGCCGAACTGCAGAGTGCACATCGCGCAGCAGCGCCGCCAAGGGTTCGACGGCATGCTCTTCCGGCAATCGGGCAATCAACCGCGCCGCCTGCGAGCGCGCTTGCCAATCGCCATCCTGGCCCATGCGCGCGAGGTCTGGTGCAACAGTCTCATCCACTACCTGCTCGAGCAGCCGCAGGAGCTGCCGCTTCAGCTCCCGGTCAGCTGCCTGCAAGTGCTCGGCGATACGTTTGGGACCGAGGCGTTCGACGTGAGCGTTTAGCACCCGCTCGGCCTGAGTACGAATCTCCACATCGTTAACCATCACGTCGAGCAGCTGAGCAGGCGCGAAGTTTTTGCTGGATGACATGCACTCGACGATACCCGACACTACCTGCGGATCTTCAGAGCGGAGCTGCTCCACGAAGCGAGGCAGCGTCGCGTGACTGAGCAGCTGGCCCAAGACCTCCAGGGCCGGTCGCCGGGCATCGTTGTTGGAAAGCAGGGCACTCAGTGGCCCGATCACACCCTCGCCCTTTTCGAGCAGCTTGGACTGCACCTCGGCAAGTTCGGTCGATGAAAGCGTTGGCGCAGCCTTCAAGGCCTTGAGATGCTTAGCCGCTGTTATCCGCCTGACAAAGCTCATCGAACCGCCATTCGCTCCTCGTCCAGCGTCATCGTGTCAGCGGCCGGCCCGTCCGTGGCTAGCGCAACGTCATCCACACCAGGAGTGCGCCCAGCACGCCCCCCACAACAAAAGCGGCCGCCACCACAGCGTAGCCCCGCGGCGTCCACGCATCGGCCGTAGGCTCCATGCTCGCTGCCGGCATCCCGGTCTCCGGCATTGGTACAACCTTAAGATCGCGGCGCTCTTCCTCGACCTCGCGGACCTTGCGGAGCATCGACTCGAGCTGCTCGGCGTCCAGGACGGTCGTTCCCTCGACGACGGGCTCCGGGGCCCGGTTCGCCACCTCTGCCGCGCGACGATCCTCGACGATCATGATGCGCAAAGAGAACTTACCGATCCTCAGGTTATCGTGGTGGTAGAGCTGGTGGGTCTCAATGCGCTCGTCATTGAGGATGGTGCCGTTGGCACTGCCCAGGTCCTCGACAAAGTAGCCTGTCGACGTGCGCACGATCTTGGCATGCCGCCGCGAAACACCCGTATTGTCCAAGGTAATATCGGCGGCGCCGTCCCGGCCAATCATCACATCGTCGTCACCAAAAGTGTAGGTCCTGAGTGGCCGGCCCTTTAGCGACACGGCGATTCGCAACAAGGTGTCTGTCGACATGTGCGATCCTCCCAAAAGGCGCTCTCGATTGGAGACACGCTCTCCGAATAGCGCTAGGTCGCTCGATCGGCCGGTGCCGAGATGCCCCTCGGTCGCCGACTGCGTCTACGGCACGCCGCTCACCGCGCTTTGCAACCATTCCCAACTGCGACCAGCTCTGCGTCTGCGCGACTGGCCGCCAGAATGCCGCCTGACCGGGCCTGTGCGATGAATCAGCGAGACACACCTGGCCCCCTGGCTCGAGCGCGTCACAGCCCGGCTGGCTCGTCTATACTCCTTCGGCGCCGCATATCTAGTTCGAAACTGCGCCTGACCCAATGAGAGACATGAGCGCCGGAGCTCAAAAGATCTAGGAGATGCAAGCATCGCACCAACAGCCCTGTCTCATCGCCATGTGGTCTGGTCCGAGAAACATCTCGACCGCCATGATGCGTTCCTGGGAGAGCCGGGCAGATACGATCGTCTCTGACGAGCCGTTCTACGCCCACTACTTGCACGAAACCGGAGCCGAGCACCCGGGCGCGGCCGAAGTGATGCGCGTCCACGAAACCGACTGGCGGGCGGTCGTCGCGGGGATGACGGCGCCCCTGCCCACCGGCCGGCGCATTCACTTCCAAAAGCATATGGCCCACCACCTCCTACCCCACATGCGAGGTTCCTGGGAATGCCAACTCACCCACTGGTTTCTGATCCGCGACCCCAGGGAAATGCTCGCCTCCCTCAACAAAGTCTTGCCGCGCCCCACCTTGCCAGACACCGGTTTGCCTCAGCAGCTGGCGCTGTTCAAGGACGTTGAGGAACGCCTCGGCCGCCGACCGTGCGTGATCGATGCCAAGGACTTGTTGGGGCAACCGCGCGTCATGCTCGCGAGGCTGTGTGACGAGCTTGGCGTCGACTTTGATCCCGCCATGCTAGCCTGGCGACCGGGACGGCGCCCGACGGACGGTGTTTGGGGCAAGTACTGGTATTCCAACGTGCAGCGCTCGACGTGCTTCGAGCCGTATCGACCCAGGCAGGTCAACCTGGCACCAGGGATGTTGCCGCTCCTCGAAGAATGCGCGCCCATCTACAATGAGTTGCACGCCCACCGGCTGCGCGGGTCATCGGAGGCTTCGGATGCTTCAGACGTTTAACGAGCAAAACCGCGACATCCTGATCAACGTCGATGGCGACCTGCAGCACCGGGACCAGGCCGGCGTCAGCCCGTTTGATTCAGTTGTCCAAGGGGGCGATGCTGTTTGGGAGGGACTGCGGCTCTACCGGGGGCGCATTTTTCGATTGACCGAACATCTCGACCGGCTGCGATCCTCCGCCCTCGCCTTGGCGTTCACCGACATTCCCCCACACCAGCGGATCGTCGACGAAATCAAGCGCACGCTTGCCGCCAACTCAATGTCCGACGGGGTTCACATTCGCTTGACTTTGACACGTGGCGTGAAGATCACTTCAGGAATGGACCCACGCCTCAACCAATCCGGGCCAACCCTAATTGTTCTTGCCGAGCACAAGCCGCCAGTCTACGACCGCGGGGGCCTGAAACTGATCACGTCCTCGGTGAGGCGCTCCCCCCCCGACTGCCTCGACCCCAAGATCCATCACGCCAACCTCATCCCATCGATCCTGGCCAAGATCGAGGCGACCCACGCCGGCGCCGACGACGCGCTAATGCTGGACACGCGGGGCTTCGTGGCCGAGACCAATGCAACCCACCTTTTTCTTGTGTCGAAGGACCGCCTCTTGACACCCACGACTGTGGCGTGCCCCGAGGGCATCACCCGCCGCGCAGTGCTTGAGCTATGCCAGGAACACGGGGTAGCGGCCGAAGTGCGCGACCTGAGCCTGGCTGAGGCGTACCGTGCCGACGAGGCGTTTTGCAGCGGAACAATGGGCGAGTTGGCCGCGGTTACCGAGATCGACGGCCGCCCGATTGGCGCTGGGCAGGTCGGCCCACTGACCGAACGCCTGTCCGCGCTCTACAGCGAGAGAGCAGCCCAGGAGGGCGAACCGGTCGTCTGATCTAGGTATACCTGGCGAGGGTAAGATTATGGCAAGATCGCGCCACCATGCCCGAGCCAACGCCGTTCCACCCGCGCACCCAAGAACTCTGCACGAGCCTGTACTGGAAACAATGGGCTGGGTGCCATGCGGTGCGGTCTTACGATACGTCCCACGAGCTTGAGTACCACGCCATACGCCACGCCGCAGCAGTTATCGACGTCTCGCCACTCTACAAATACGAGGTCGTCGGCGAGGACGCTGCAAACTTTCTATCCTATGCCACCGTGCGGGATATCACAGCCCTGAAGCCAGGAAGGGCTGTCTACACGTGCTGGTGCGACGACGATGGCAAGGTGGTCGACGACGGCACCATCAGCCGGCTCACCGACCAGCACTTTCGCGTCACCGCAGCGGAACCGGCCTATGCCTGGCTGTCTGAGCTGGCGGCGCGATTCCAAGTGACGATTACCGACACCAGCCGAGAATTGGCAGCACTGGCCGTACAGGGCCCGGGCTCACGCGCCCTCCTTGACAGCGTTTGTGATGGGGCCGTGCAATCGCTGCGATTCTTCGGCGTCCGGGAGGCAAACATCGATCGACACGCGGTACAGGTTTCCCGCACGGGCTACACCGGTGACCTGGGTTATGAGGTGTGGGTGGCGCGAGACTCTGCAGTCGACGTCTGGGATGCGATCATGGCGGCGGCACCGCGCTTTGGCGCTCGACCCGCTGGACTAGACGCCCTCGACGTCGCCCGCGTCGAAGCAGGATTCATCATGAATGGTGTCGACTACTTCAGCGCCAACCACTGCCTTATTGAGGAACGCAAATCGAGTCCATTCGAAATCGGGCTAGGTTGGACCGTTCAGCTGGAGCGCTCGACGTTCGTCGGCCAGGGCGCCCTGCGGGCCGAATCTCAACGACAGCCCAGATGGGCCCTCGCGGGCCTTGAAATCGACTGGCGGGACTACGAAATGCTGTTTGCTGCCAAGGGCCTACCACCTCAACCACCGGCCGGCGCCTGGCGCGACCCAGTGCCGGTGTTCCACGGCCGGCACCAAGTCGGCTACGCTACCAGCGGCGCCTGGTCACCGCTCCTTAAGAAGAACTTGGCTCTGACAACCCTGCAAGCGCCGTACGCTAAACCCAATACCCGCCTCGAAATCGAAGTGACCGTCGAGTACGAGCGACAGCGGGCGACGGCGCTGGTGACCAGCACCCCCTTCTACAATCCCCGGCGCAAGCGCCGGCCGTAGGGCCAACGTTCGTGTTCGCCTAACACTTGGAAAGCTTGGTGAATCTGGCCACAACGTCAAAGCACCCAAAGCACCGACACTACGACGCAATCGTGGTTGGCGGCGGGCACAATGGGCTCACCGCTGCCGCCTATCTCGCGAAAGCTGGCAGGCGAGTGGTCGTGTTGGAGCGGCGCTCGGTCGTTGGGGGAGCCGCGGTGAGCGAAGAACTCCATCCCGGCTTCACTTTCTCAGTGTGCTCCTACGTAGTTAGCCTGTTCCGGCCGCACATTGTTCGCGAGTTGGACTTGGTTCGCCACGGGCTCCAGATCATCCCACTGGAATCGTCGTTTACACCCTACCCTGACGGGCGATCCCTGCTGCGCGGTCCCGATGCCGACGCCACCCGGCGAGAGATCTCCCAGTTCAGCCGCAAGGACGCGGAAGTTTACCCAGAGTTTGGGCTGGCGATGTCCCGGTTGGCGAGGCTAGTCAAAGAAGTCATCGACGCGCCCGCTCCCGACCCCACGTCGGTCAAGCCAGCCGAGTTGGGTAAACTCCTGCGGCTTGCCAGGCGCCTCAAGCGCATCACTCCAGACGAACGCTACTTGCACGCGAAACTGATGACCATGAGCGCCGCCGACTTCCTCGGCCTGTGGTTCGAAGCCGACGAGTTGCTTGCGCCGATGTCGGTCAGCGGCATCATCGGCACTTTCTTGGGTGTGCGCTCGCCCGGCTCCGCTTATGTGCTGTTGCACCACTACATGGGCGAGTTGGACGGCGCTTTTCGCGCGTGGGGTTTCGCAAAGGGTGGGACCGGCGCCATCAGCGTGGCGATTGCTCGGGCGGCCGCTGAGGCGGGAGCGGAGATCATCGCTGACTGCCCTGTCACCAAAATACAGGTGTCCAGCGGGGGCCAGGCGACCGGCGTGGTGACCGCCGCTGGCGATGAACTAAGCGCCAAGCAGGTTGTGTCGGGGTTGGAGCCACGCCTGACCTTCTTGGAGCTAGTCGGCGCCGGCGCGCTGCCGAATGAGTTCGTCGAGCAGATTCGGCGATACAAACTGCGTGGGAGTTCTGGGAAGGTCAACCTTGCGGTCGATCGGCTACCGGAGTTCACGTCGCGACCAGGCGGCGGGCAGCATCTTCAGGGCGACATCGCCATCGCGCCGAGCATCGACTACCTGGAAACGGCCTACGACGAAGCCAAGTACGGAGCGTTCTCGAAGCGCCCTTACATCAACATGGTCATTCCGTCGGTGTCCGACCCAAGCGTCGCACCACCGGGTCAACACGTCATTTCATGCTTCGTTCAGTACGCACCGTACGACTTGGCGGGCGGCGCCGCCGGCTGGCCGGCCGCACGCGACGCCTTTGGTGAAGCAGTGCTTGACACACTGGAAGAGCATTGTCCCGGCCTGAGAAGCTCGATCATCTTCAAGCAAGTGCTGACTCCGTGGGATTTAGAGCAGGAGTTCGGACTAACCGAGGGCAACATCTTTCACGGTGAACTCAGCATGGAGCAGCTGCTGTTTCTGCGGCCAGTGCCGGGCTGGTCGCGCTACACAACACCGATCCAAAACCTCTGGCTCTGTGCCTCGGGTTCCCATCCGGGAGGTGGGATCATGGGGTCACCTGGAGAGCTGGCAGCAAAGACAATGCTGCGCGCGAGGGCGGTGTGACCCACTTCGACGTCATCGTTGTTGGCGCCGGCCACAACGGCTTGACGCTGGCCACCTACTTGGCCCGGCGGGGTCGCCGAGTGGTGATCCTTGAAGCACGGTCGACGCCGGGTGGGTTGGCCTCGGGAGTGGCGCTCAAAGGTGCCTGGCGATCAGAGTGCGCACTCGTTGACACCTCAACCGTGCAACGGTCGGTGATCGAGGATCTTGGGCTGCATCGCTACGGACTCCGCTGGCAGACCGAGCGGCCGCCGGTCTTGTGTTTGGGCGATCCCGGCTCGCACTTCGTGCTGGGGGGGGCCGCCGAGACTTCGACGCCGGAACTAGCGCGCTATCGCGCCTACATCGATGAGGTCAGCGACGTACTCCTTCCTGCCCTGCAGGGTTTGCCGCCGGATCTCGTCTTTCTGAATGGGGGCGATGGAGCGGATCTTTGGAAGCACGCAATCAGGATAAGACGTGCGGGCAGTGACCGACTTCTTGAGCTCTCCCGTGTTCTACCGATGAGCTGCGCCGACTGGCTGGGCGAGTGGTTCACGAGCAGCCATGTGCAGGCGGCGGTGGCCTTGCCGGGAGTGGCTTGCACGACCATGGGTCCACGTTCTCCGGGCAGTACCGCAACCTTGCTGCGCTACGAGTGCCTTTCAAACCTATCGATCGACGGCGGCGCAGTGCAACTTGTCCGGGCACTCGAGAAAGCGGCGCTTGAGGCCGGCGTCACCATCCGCAACAGAGCGCCGGTTGCCGAACTGCGGGTTGTTGATGGGTCGGTCCGAAGCGCAGTCCTTGATCAAGGCGAGGAGATTGTTGCGCCGATCGTCGCTGCAACCTGCGACCCCAAACAACTGTTTGAGAAACTTCTGGCGCCAGATGATCTGAGCATGACCTTGAGACGACGCGTCAAGCACATCCGTTGCCGCGGCACAACAGCACTCGTGCTGCTGGCACTTCGAGAGCCGCTGCGCTACAGCTGCAAAGTGGACGAGCACGTCACATTTGCGCGCATCGCTCCTAGCATGGACGCCATCGAGCGTGCTTTCGATGCGACCAAGTATGGACGAGCGTCGCCACAGCCCGTCCTCGATGTCTACAACCCGGTGGGTGAGGCGGGCGGCTCGGTCTTGCACGTGCTGTTTCATTTTGCCCCCACCGATCTGGCTGGTGGGTGGTCGGACGATGCGAGGCAAAAAATTCTGCGGAGTGCGATTGAGACGTTGGCCGTTCACGCACCAGGCATCCGCGAGGTAGTAGACGACTCGTGGGTGCTGGCACCGCCCGACCTCGAGGAGGAATACGGGATCACCGGCGGTCAGGTCCACCATGGCGAACACGCGCTCGACCAGCTGCTTATCCGTCCGACACCTGAATGCGCCAGATTCACGACGCCCATCAAGGGCCTGTTCCTGGCCGGCTCCGGATCTCATCCCGGCGGCGGCTTGACGTGTTTGCCTGGCGCCTTGGCCGCCGGACAGATTCTGAACTTAAAGCCGTAGGCCCGAGAGGCCTCGTCTCAGTTGAATCCACACCAGGCTTCTGGGAGAATCGGGCTCCGCCGATGACGATTTCGACCCCACTGGCGTCGGCACACGGACCACTCCTTCGATGACTGCAATTCTTGGCATTTCTGCGTTCTATCATGACTCGGCTGCCGCCCTCGTCGTCGATGGTGAGATTGTCGCCGCGGCACAGGAGGAGCGCTTTAGCCGCAAGAAACATGATCCGGGATTCCCGTCGCAAGCGATCGACTACTGTCTCCGTCAGGCTCAACTTGAACCGGAGCAGCTGGACTACGTGGGGTTCTACGACAAACCGCTTCTGAAGTTCGATCGCTTGTTGGAGACCTATCTTACGTTCGCACCACGTGGTTTCAAGTCGTTCCTGCGAGCTATGCCCCTGTGGCTAAAGCAAAAGCTACACCTCCCGCGTGAGCTACATCGCGGGCTTGGCGGTACATATCGCAAGAAGTTCATCTTCACTGAGCACCATGAGTCACACGCAGCCAGCGCTTTCTATCCGTCGCCATTCGAGGAAGCGGCAATTCTGACAATAGACGGCGTTGGTGAATGGGCGACCGCAACGCTGGGCGTGGGGCGTCAAAACAACATCAAGCTGACCCACGAACTGCGTTTCCCGCACTCGCTGGGATTGCTGTACTCCGCTTTCACCTACTACGCCGGCTTCAAAGTCAATTCTGGGGAGTACAAGCTGATGGGGTTGGCGCCGTACGGGCGCCCTATCTACGCAAGTGTGATCCTCGAGCAACTCATGGACCTGAAGGCGGACGGGTCTTTCAGGCTGGATCTCTCGTATTTCAACTACTGCCAAGGCCTGACCATGACCTCCGACAGGTTGCACGCCCTCTTTGGCAGAGAACCCCGGCAACCAGAGTCCGCAATCGACCGATTCACCATGGACATTGCCGCGTCGATTCAGAGTGTCACGGAAGAGGTCATGCTAAGGATGGCGCGTTTCGCACACAAAGAAACTGGGCTGCCGAACCTCTGCATGGCCGGCGGCGTCGCGCTCAACTGCGTCGTCAACGGCCGGATTCTGCGCGAAGGTCCATTCGAGCACCTGTGGATCCAACCGGCGGCTGGGGACGCTGGCGGCGCGCTCGGCGTCGCGCTGTTTGTCTGGCACCAACTCCTGGAAAATGAACGCGAAGTGCGCCAGCCAGACGACCAGAGCGGCTCACTACTTGGCCCGCAGTTCGCCGACGACGATATTGAATCCTTCTTGAGGAAAGCAGGAGCTGTGTACACCCGGTTTGACGACGAACAAGCCTTATTGGAGGCAGTTGCTCGCCACATCGCCTCCAACAAAGTGGTCGGGTGGATGCAAGGCCGGATGGAATTCGGTCCGCGAGCTCTAGGCTCCCGGAGCATCATTGGCGACGCCCGCAGCACCGAAATGCAGTCGACGATGAATCTGAAAATCAAGTTCAGAGAGTCGTTTCGACCGTTTGCGCCCTCCGTGTTGCAGGAGCGTGTGCAGGACTATTTCGAGATGCGCGAGCACGAAGACAGCCCTTACATGCTGCTAGTGGCGCCGGTCAAGAACCAACTGAGTCCCGGCAGCTACGCCAACGGCAATCAAGGCTTCGATCTCCTCAGAGTGGTTCGCTCGGACGTACCTGCTGTCACCCACGTTGACTACTCCGCGCGCGTCCAGACCATCGACCCCGAGCGCCACGGACGCTACTACCGTCTTGTCAAGGCGTTTGAAGAAGAAACTGGCTGCGGAGTGATCATCAATACGAGCTTCAACGTCAGGGGAGAGCCCATCGTTTGTACACCGGAAGACGCTTATCGTTGCTTTTTGGGCACCGATATGGACGTTCTGGTCATGGAGAAGTACGTGCTGCTAAAAAATGAGCAGCCTGATGTCCAGGTGGATCGAACGGCCTATCTCAGCCAGTTCGCGCTAGACTAGGAAGAGTCATGGGGCTCATCGATATCAACAAGAATCCATCGCCGAAGGAGATCCGATGGTTCGGCGCGCTCTTAGCAGCGTTCTTTGGTTGCCTGGGGATCGTCGCCAGCAAGCGCTTCGGTGCTGAATCTGCCGCCAAGCTGCTTTGGCTCTGTGGCGCCGGGTTTGGCGTTGTCTACTACGCGGTCCCGCCTCTGCGCCGCCCCCTATATCTTGGGTGGATCCACGCCGCCTTCCCCATCGGCTGGGTGGTATCCCACACGGTGCTGGCTGCGAGCTACTACCTGGTGCTAGCACCCGTCGGGCTGGTCATGCGTTTGCTCGGCCGGGATCCAATGGCCCGGCGACTCACCCCCGACAGCACAACGTACTGGCAGCCTCATCAGCAACCCACCGACAAGTCCCGCTACTTCAAGCAGTTCTGATCCGGAGCGGCAATGGGCCAGAAAGACACAAAGTTTGAGCAAGAGGCAACAAGGTCCCGTTCGAATCTCATCCGCGAGCTCGTTGACTTCCTATCTCACAACAAGAAGTGGTGGATGACACCGATCATCCTGGTGTTGCTGCTACTCGGTGTATTCGTGTTGCTTGGCGGGACGATCGCCGCGCCTTTCATCTACACATTGTTCTAGGGCTCACCACTGGGGCGGGTTGTTCCCGCGGGAACATTGCCGATTTCCCAGCCGGTCGAGCTGATGAACCGCGGCCCCTTGGCCCCCACCTCAATGGACAGGTAACCATCGTGCACAAGTTGGTGATGCTGGGTACACAGAAGCACCAAGTTTTTGCGCGTGTGCCTCCCCCCCTTGCTCTTTGGGACGATGTGATGGACGTCCAACCATAAGCGATTCCGACACCCCGGCACTCGACATCGTTGACGATCTCGCAATTCCACCGAGCGGCGCAACCCCGAAGGCAAGCTCCGTTGTCGCTTGCTGACCGCCATGCCGCCCGCATCGCTAGTCTCTTGAGCCAAACGGATGGCGCAGTCGCACAGCAAGCGCTCAACGACCTCCTTCCGAACCGGCGCATCACCTTGATCAGTCTCGACCCACGCTCCTCCATCTGCCCCGGCATGGATGACTACCGTGTAACGGTCGGCCGTCTGTGCCTGGCCCGGATCACCGGCCAGCTGATCAGCCGCAACGTAGACCAGCGCCTGCGCCTTGGAGATCAACCCACCCGACTCCTTGCGGACTCGGTCGATGGCGCGAATGATGACCTCTACATCTTCGGTGGGCATTTCCGCAATTAGGCGCGTCGTGTGCTCGTCGATCGGCCGAGTAAACAACCGACTTGGGCGAGGCTTGCCACGCTGGCTCCGAGCCACAAGCGTGTCCAGCTCTTCCGCCGTATGCTCCAGAGCCGCCTGTAGCCACTCTACTTCGTTGTCACTATTGGCAACCCGCGTTACCGCTCGCAGCTTCGAGTACGATAGACGCCCCTCCGCCATCGCCTGATCCAGCTGCGGCAGACGAGCCAGCGCAAAGGCCACTCGGATGCGTTCCCGCGCCGACACCCCTGAGACCTGGCAAACCAACTCGATGTATTGCTGGAGGTTGACGCAACCAAAGTGCTTGTAGCCGGCACAAGCCTCCATGCGTCGAATGAGGACCAAGGTAACGTAGTGGCTCTGCCGGTGACTGACCGTGCACTCACGGAACGCCCGATCAAGTTCCTCAGGCGTTTGGGCAACGATAGTTGTTGCCCTCCCGCCACCGTCCATTGTTGTCGTCACGAAGCACCTCCCTGGAAACGCACCGCGGCCCCACGTTTCCTCTAGCATGCTTCGCGCCAACTCCTAGGCGCTGGCTACAGCCGCCTCCACCTTCGACTGTAGTTCGCCCTTCTCATGCAACTCCAGCAGAATATCGGAGCCACCCAGGAACTCGCCCCCCACAAACACCTGAGGCGTCGTTGGCCACTTCGTAAAGTCAACCAACGCCGGCCTGATACTGGGGTGGTCGAAGATATTAACCACCTCAAAGGGCTTGCCAGTCTGCGCGAGAATCTGCACGGCCCGCGCGGTGAACCCACACATGGGCTGCTCTCTGGTCCCCTTTCCAAACACCAGGATGGCATGCTCACTCACCCGCTTCTCGACATCGTCTTTCGTCCACATGGTTGTTCCTCTAGCTCGCAGTCGTCTTGATCTGCAAGGCGTGAATAGGTTTGCCGTCGCCAAAGTACTCTTTGACCGCCTCATGGACCATCTTGTGCTGTTCAATCGTGCTCTTCCCCGCGAAGGCGGCTGACACAACTTTGACATTGAAGTGATCTGATGTGCCGGTTAAGTCGCTCACGTCAACACGAGCGCCCGGGATACCAGTTTCGATGATCTCTTTCACTTGGTCACAGCTTAGCATTCACCATCCTCGTCTCGGCTCAATCTCCTGCGAACACTGATTCGTCAACCTCTACGACCCGCCAAAAGTCGCGCGGGTACAGACGTCCCAACCCGCCTCCCAGCTCACAGCTGTCAAGGTATGCCTCCCAGCTGTCCAGCTGCGCGTGGGGCCCGATGACAAAGCTCACCGTTCCCTCGCCGCCCGCCGCCCCGTACCCGGGCAGAACCTGTCCGTACACCTCTGGCATCAGATCATACAACTCGCGATGGAGACCCGGCCGGCGGCGCAAAGCCAGGACCCCCTCACGAAACCCCTTCACTCGATCTGGCGTAACACCATCGGCCAAATCTTCGGCCATGGACTCGCCACGCTCCTCGTACCGTGCCCCCGCCCGATTGGCGCTGAACACCTGGGCGATCGCATACTCGCTGAGGGTCGTGTCCAGGGGCGCATTTGCCAGCTGGTCGACGACAAACTGCATGGTCTGCATCAAATCGGGGCACCGCTCAGCGTAGTACAAGAGGCGTCCTTGATCAGCCCCGCTCCGCAGGCCGTTTGAATAGGCCAACCCCTCCGCCCATGTCTTCATGAACATGCTGTGAGCCCCGCCCCCTCCGTACAAACGCGCTGCAACAAACCGCAGAAGGCCATCCTCATCGGAGTCGGTATAGCTCGCACACGGCGCGGTGTGGATGTGGACTCCGGCCCGGGTCGAAGCGTTGACCAGCCCCACGTGGCGCGGCACCTCCCCGCGACCCTCACGCACGCTCCAGCGCTGGTCTATGTGCCTGGCGGCCGAGTAGCGTTGGCGCACACTCGGGTCGCGCCCCAAGCTTTCGACAATCGCTTCCAAGTCCGGCCACAATAGAATTCGATCAGCCGCGTTGGAGATCACAAACACCCGCGCATTGTCCTGCCGGCGCACAAGGTCGAGCACCGTTTCCAGTTCAGCCAGCGCGTCAGCCGGCGCCACCGCACCATCCGCCTGCATTTGCGCGCCTAGGTAGAGGAGGTCGTCCTTCAATCCCTCGTCGGGGAGCTCAGCAAGCGCTGCCGACAAATCCTCCAGCGCTTCAATTGCCAGATCGCCCAACCCTTCGCCACCAGGCGCATCCTTGGCAAAGGCAGCGCGCATGGCTTCCAGCTTCTCGGCGACCGCGCCCGACTCATCAGCCGCTGCACCCACCTCCGCCAGCACACCACGCAAGAACCGCTCGAACGCCACGCCATCCCCCACTTCTTTGAGCCGCCAGCGCAACCGGTGCAACGAATGCACCTGCGTCAAGAACGACGACGCCTCTAGGAGCAGCGGCTTAACCTGGCTGCGATAGGCGTTGGCCGGGTTTTGCACCCAAGACTCCTCCGACCCACGCCGCCGATTCCGAGCGTTTGAAAGGGCGATGTCCACCGCGTCCCTAACCCGGGGCAAGTTGGCAACACTAAGATCTGGCGACTCCAGAGCAGTACGCAACCAGCCCAGCGCTTGCCGACTCTCCGCCGAATCGCTGCCAGCCGCACGCAACACCAACTCGGCGCGCCCCGATCGATTGTCGCTCGAGAGGTAGGCCTCGAGTTCCAGGATCTCCCGGCTCAGCGCTTCCTTGAAGTCGTCGTAAGGCACGGCGACCCCCTCCCGCACGACGCCGATCTCGGTCAGCATCACGGGCAGTGCCGGCACCAAGAAGAGCTGTTCCTCCGGAACGACGTCCAAGTTGAGGGCCAAGCCGCAGGTCAACCGTGTGATGTTGTCAAAGGTCGTGGCTACCACTGGCGCACCGCCCGGCAGGGCAACTTCCTCGTACTGGAGCGCGTCATCGAGCGTCAGGGGTGGGTTGGCCGTGAAGTTAGGCATCGGCACGGTCGCAGCCAAAGCCGCCAGCGCGTTGGTCGCCTCACCATACTCCTCTTGGTAGCGCCTGATGGCCGACTCCGGATCCGGAACGTCGTAGCGCGCCTGAAGATCCTCCACGTACGCCTCGACGCGCTGTCGCCTGGCCGATTCCCCCGCCTCAATCATGCTCGGATCAGGCCGCGTCGCTGCCCCAAAGGGCTGTAGCTCCAGGAGGTTCCAGCCCGCTAGGTAGCTGGCCCACTGATTCCCGCCGCTCGACAGCACATCCGCCGCGAAGTCAAACTCAGCCGTGGACGCCAGATCGCGCCTGAATCCACCACGCCTCTCCAGTGCCTGGAGGTACTCGATCCATCGCGCCCCAGTGCCCCTGAAACCCCATCGCGGCGGCGATCCCACAAAGTCCCGCAGCTGCCGGCGTTCAGCCATGAGCCGATTGCGTGCCCGTTCGTTGAAGGCACGCAGCTCGGCTGATTCCGGTTGCCACTCGGCAACGTTGCGGATCTCATCGAGTACCAGCTGCACAACCTGCTCGACGGTTGCGCGGTCACACAAATCCGCCCGCACGTTCTCCACTCCGACGTAGATCGGACGTCCCGGCTCGCGACTTCGCCACCAGTAGACGGAGGTCGCGCCGATATCCATCACCCGAGTCTGCGAGTCAACCAACTTGCCGTAAAGACTGGAGGTTTCACCTGCCGCCAGTAGATCCAGGAACAGCTCCAGGAGCGTGTCCTCAGCACTCGACAGATCGAAAGCCGGCGGCCACGCCAATGCAATGATGCCCGGCTCGGCAGCGTTTTTATTGGGAAAGCTGACGATGTCAATCGATCCTGGCTCGCCCGGCGCAGGTGGCGGCAACCGATCCCACAGCCCGGCGGGATCTTCGGTCTTGGCTGCCCCCGGCTCAACACGCGCCAAGATTGCGCCGATCTGTCCCAGGCACGCCGCCAATGCCACATCACCCCCGAGAGCAACCACCGCCCCCATGTTGGAGAGGTGGTGGGTAGACGCATGAAACTCGCGGATATCTTCCGGAGTCATCGAGCGGATGGCAGCCGGCAATCCTCCCGAGCTCAAGGCCAAAGGATGTGACTTTCCGTAAATCCTGCGAGTCAGAGTGTCATACAGGTGACCCCAAGGGCGCTCGTAGGAACTCACCATCTCGTTGTAGACGGTCCCCTTCTCCTCCAGATCAACCGACCCGTCGTCAGCGACCACGACTCCCATGTGACACACCTCACGTCGCGTCTCTTCATCGGAGAAGTCGGGTGAGAGCATCGCGTCCAACTTTGCTTCGAAGAGCTCATAGAAAGCGTCGATGCCGGTTCCCGAGTGAAGTGGTAGCAAGTGCGGCGGCGCTGGGTAAAGGCACTGCTAGATCCCAGCGACATATCCTCCAGGGAAGCAACGAAACGCCCCTTGTTACCCTTCCCAAGCAACAAGTGCTCCAACGTGTGAGGTTCCCCTTGGTCGGAGACCGGTGGTGTGTTGACCCAGATAAACGCCTGCGGAAGGGACTCGATGCTCAGCAGATCCAGGACAAAACCGCTTTGCTGGTGCCGAAACCGCGCACCGATCCGCCGCTGCGTCTCAGTCTCGTACACTGCCCCAGTTTCAAAGCCGGACAGCGTCTGACCTGCACTGAGGGCGTCAAAATCAGCTCGGCTGAGCCGAACATTGAGGGTGGACATGACCAATACCGCCAAGAGAACGAGTCGATTTGGGGAACAATGCATTGCCACTCCTAGAACGGGTTGCCGTATCGTATTATTCCACAACTCGATGAGCAGTGCTGGCTCCCTCTCCCCGACGCGCGCTTAGTCCAGCCGACCCCGATGCAAGACGAAACTGCCCAAGAAATCTTGTTGGTCCAGGCGTTCGAAGAAGCGGACGTCGCCGGGCAACTACTGTCGGCCGGCGACCGGCAAGCCGCCACCAGGCCGCTCTTGAACGGCGACCGCGACGCGGCGCCCACCGGCGACGACGCAACCCAGCTGCTAGCGGCGCGCGCCGGCGCCCTCTTGCCGCTGATCCAACAGCGATTGCCATTCGCCGAAAGCGTGCTCAGACTATCGCGCGTCGGCTTCCGGCTCACCCCCTGGATCGTCGCCGCTTCCTTCTTGGGCGGTCTAGCCACAAACGTCCTCGGCCAGGCCCGCCACATCAACTTGCTGTCCTTTCCACTGTTCGCGATTCTAGCCTGGAATCTGGCAATGTACGCCGGCAGCGCCGGCTTGGCTCTCGCCCGACTCTGGGCCCGCTCCTCGGGAAGCGTCGAACGCTGGCGCCCACGCCTGCCGGAGCGCCTGGCCGGGCTAATCATGCGCGCCTCGATATGGCGCGGCCGTCAGGTACGTATCCCTGCCGACGCCGCCAGCACCCGCATTGTCGCCCGCGCGCTGGGACGTTACACCCGGGCCTGGTGGACCGCAGCAGGTCCGCTGGTCACCAGCCGCGTCCGGCGCGCCCTCCACCTGGGGGCGATCGCTATGATCGCCGGGGCCATCGGCGGCATGTACCTGCGCGGACTGGCGTTTGAGTACCGCGCCACCTGGGAAAGCACCCTCCTCGGCGCCAAACAAGTGCAGTCCCTCATGAACCTCGTTTTGGGACCGGCCGCCGCCCTCATCTCGCGCGCGGTGCCCGACGTCGCCCCCCTCGAGTTTCCAGCCGACGGCGATGCAGCTCCATGGCTTCACCTGTTCGGACTCACCGCCTTGATCGTCGTGGTCATTCCCCGCCTTCTCCTCTGGGCGCTGGAGACGATCAGATGCCGCCGGCTAGCCGGGCGCGTCAGTTTCGACCTGGACACTCCCTATTTCCGCAAGGTGCTGTCGGCGCGCCGCGGCGCCGAGCGCACCGTCGCCATCCATCCATACAGTTACACACCCAAAGCCGGAGCCGTCGACCGCCTCAAAACACTCTTGTACGACCACTTCGGCGCCCGAGCTGACATCCAGCTACAGGGCTCGATTGCCTACGGTGACGAGGTGACGGACACCTTGCAAACCAACGGCGCACAACCAGACCCACCCGGCGATACCTGCCACATCGTCCTGTTCAACCTGGCCCAGTCGCCGGAGATCGAAGTGCACGGTTCGTTTCTCGACGATATGAAGGCCGCACTCCACGGCGCCGGGCAATTGGCCGTGTTGATCGACATCGCTCCCTACCGGCAGCGCGTGACCGCACCGGGCCGCTGGCAAGAGCGGCTGCGCGCTTGGGAGCGCATCGTGCGCGGCTCCAACCTTGAAATGGTTGGTTTCAACAGTGACGAACCAGTGGATGACAGCCTGCTCGAACAACTCGATGCCGCCATCTGGTCCACCTCACGCCGGGCCGGCGCTATCAATGGCTGAAACCGTCACGCTGAGCCTGGTTTCCCACACCAACGTCGGCAAGACCACACTGGCGCGCACGTTGCTACGTCGCGACGTCGGCGAAGTGCTCGACCAGGCGCACGTCACCGAGTCCAACGACGCCCACGAACTCATCTCGGCCAATGACCACACTCTCAAGCTTTGGGACACACCGGGCTTCGGCGACACGGCGCGCCTGATGCGCCGCCTGCGGCAAGAGTCGCAGCCCGTGGGCTGGTTCCTGCACCAGGTGTGGGACCGCGTGACCGACCGACCGCAGTGGTGCAATCAAAAGGCGATTCGCAACATCCAGGAAGATGCCGACGTGGTGATCTATCTGGTGAACGCCTCGGAAGAACCCGAGGATGCCGGCTACATCCCGCTCGAGTTGGATCTCCTTACCTGGATCGATCGCCCAGTTCTGCTGCTCCTAAACCAAACCGGCGATACCACGGAGGCCCTCGAGGAACGCTGGCGCGAATTCGCCGCCGACTGGCCGATCATCGGCGACGTCATCCGCCTGGATGCGTTCACGCGCAGTTGGGTGCAGGAGAGCGACATGCTCCAACGCGTCGCCGACCTGCTGCCTGACAACAAGCAGAGAGCCATGCTGGAATTGGCGCAGGCGTGGAACGAACGCAATCTCAGCACCTACCGCGGTAGCTGCAAGCAAATCGCGCGCTTCTTGGCGGAGCAGGCGATCGACTCGGAAAGTCCCGACGAGCAAACCCACACGCAAGGCACCTCGGGCGCCATTCGGCTGGCGGCAGCAGCACTCAAATTCTCCGCCATCGACAAGCGACGGGCGATGGCGGCGCTCAATCAGCGCCTGGATGCCAACATGGTCAAGCTCATGGACCAACTCATCACCCATCACGGCCTGGAAGGAGCCAGTGCGGCGCGGATCGACGACGAGCTTCGCGAGTTCGAAGTCAAGCGACGCATCCCACTGAACGAACGCAGCGGCGCCGTCGCCGGCGCGGTCATCAGCGGCGCGGTCGGTGGCTTGGGAGCAGATGTTGCCACCGGCGGCATGAGCATGGGCACTGGCATGGTGTTTGGCGCCATCATGGGTGCGCTGGGCGGCTCAGCGCTGGCCAAGGGTTACCGCCTGGTCGGTGGCTTCAAACAACCCGCCGTCCGTTGGTCACCCATCTTTCTGAACCACCTGTTCCGAGCCGTGCTGCTCCGCTACTTCGCCGTCTCCCACTACGGCCGTGGCCGCGGTGACTACCGGGACATCGACGGTAATCTGGCGTGGCACGACGCCATCGACCGCGCCTTTCAAACCCGGCGCCAAGCGCTCGAGCGCATTTGGGACGCCGCCGGGGACGACGGTGCGTCGACCGACGCCATCGCCGGTCGACTGGAACGCGTGGTCGCCGACACCACGCGGGCGGCGTTGATCGACATCCACCCCACCGCCCGGCGGGCGCTGTAGCGCCCGACTCATTGCCGAGCTAACCCACCAGGTCGCCGACGTGCGCGGCGAACCCCCGCAGGAAGTGGTCCTCGCCAAAGCGTCGCGCATGCGCCCGCAACGCTTCCGGCCGAAAGTGTGCCTCCAGGGTTTCGAATCGCCCGATGGCGCGCTCCAGTGCTTCGACGGTGGGCTCACCAAAGAAGATACCGGTCGACCGCTCCGGCTCACCAGGTCGATCGACCACCGTCTCGAGCGCCCCGCCTCGGCCCAAGGCAATGACCGGCAGCCCGTACGCCATGACCTCCAGGGGGATCATGCCGAAGTCCTCTTCTCCAGGGAACAGCAACGCCCGCGCCCCAGCCAGCTGGCGGCGCACGCCGTCCCAGTCGAGTGCCCCGACGAAGCGGATATTGGCGCGCGCCCGGCGCTCGAGCTTCGCTCGCTCGGGTCCATCGCCGATCACCACCAGCGGTCGCCCCGACGCATTGAACGCCTCCACCAACAAGCCGATGTCCTTGTAGGGCACCAGTGCACCGAAGCTCAAGAAATGCTGCCGGGGCCGCTCGCATGCCAACAGATTTCCTGGCGCAAAGTGCTCGAGTTCGATGGGCGGATGACATACCGCGGCATCGCGTTGCCAATAGCGCATCACCCGGCGCTTAACATTTTCTGAGTTGGCCAGGTAGCGGTGGACGTTGGCCACGGTTGTCGCATCCCAGCGCTTTAGAGACTCGAATCCCAACCACGCCGCGCCGCGCCCCCACCAGGGAATGGCCCGGAGGTACGGCCGTCGTTGACTCCAGCAGTAGCGCATCGGCGAATGCACATAGCAAAGGTGCCGGGCGCCCGGCGGCACGGCAATCCCCTTGGCGGGCCCGGATTCGGAGGAAATCACCAGGTCGTAGGGCTGATCCAAGTGCAGCGAGCGCACGCCCCAGGGGTAGAGCGGGAAAAACGCCCCGTGCCGCCTGCGGATCCAGCCCCGGTCCAAGGCTGAGGTGACCACCCGGTGACCGCGCAGCGACTCCCCGCACGCGGCAGGATCAAAGAACAAGGTGTAGATATCGGCGCGCGGAAACAGCTTTAGGAGCGAGCGAACGACCTTGTCGCCGCCCCGCCACCTGAGAAACCAGTAGTGGACAATGGCAACCCTCAGCCCAGAGAAGCGCCGTGCACTTTTGGAAATGTCGGTCGTCATCCGATCCACCCGTGACTTGGGCGGGGCATCTCGGCCCCCCGAGCACCTGCCGAAACCCGCCGCATCCCCTTGACGTACCTCTATTTATGCCGTCGGGCTCGACCCTAGCACGGCTCCGATCAGTATCGTAGAATGCCCAACTCATCGGAGTACAACGCTACGCGAATGCACGCTCGCATTGCCGGAGACACCATGCTTAAGAAGCTCGAGGAGCAGTTCAAACGCCTTGCCCCGAAAGTACAGTTTTGTTCGCTGCGCTTTGCCCACGAAACCTCGGAGACTCTGCAGGTGCGACAGAACGTCGTACAGCCCATGCATCGGGGGTCAGACATGGGGGCCATGATCACTGTCATCGACCAAGGCGGCCTCGGGTACGCTGCCACCAGCGATCTCTCGGACCAAGGGCTGACCACTGCCTTCGACCGCGCCAGCCTTTGGGCGCGCCGCACGGTCGGGCGCAGCGTCACCGACTTTTCCGAGGTCGCAATGCCGTCGCCGATTGGCAACTATGCCAGCCCCGTCGAGCGGGTCTGGGACAGCGTCTCCGTACAAGACAAGCTTGATTGGCTCCGCCAGGAAAGTGAGCGCCTGAAAACCGACGAGCGCATCGTCGACTGGGAAGCGTCACTGTGGAGAACTCGCGCCGAAAGCGTCTACTTGACTAATCAAGGGGGCGTCGTCGAACAACAGTTTGACTTTCTGGTGCCGTCGCTTGCCGCCACCGCTAACGACGGCCCTGAGACTCAGACCCGCTCGCTGGGCGGCAGGGGCTATTGTCGGCAAGGCGGGCTCGAAGTGCTGGACCACGTCGGTTTTTTCCGGGAAGCGCCGCGCATCGCCGCCGAGGCAGTCGAACTCCTCACCGCACCCAACTGTCCCTCGGGCTCAATGGACGTGGTGTTGGCCCCCGACCAGATGATTTTGCAAATACACGAGTCGATCGGCCATCCGCTGGAGCTCGATCGCATCTTGGGGGATGAACGGAACTACGCCGGCACCAGCTTTGTCACCCTGGACATGTTCGGTACTTATCGCTATGGCTCGGAACTCCTCAACATCACCTACGACCCAACGAACACTTGCGAGTTCGCAAGTTTTGGTTTTGACGACGACGGCGTTCCCGCCCAGAAGGAGTTCATCATCCAGGGCGGTATTCTCAAACGCCCGCTGGGAAGCGCTGTGTCCCAGAAGCGCGCCGAAGTCTCGGGAGTCGCCAACGCCCGGGCCTGCAGCTGGAACCGACCACCCATTGATCGCATGGCCAACCTCAACCTCGAGGTGGGCGATTCCAGCCTGGAGGACATGATTGGCGCCGTCGAACGCGGCGTGTACATGAAGACCAACAACTCCTGGTCTATCGACGATTCGCGCAACAAGTTCCAGTTCGGCTGCGAATGGGGCCAACTGATCGAAAATGGCCAGCTTACCGACGTCGTCAAGAAACCCAGCTACCGTGGAGTGTCGGCGACGTTCTGGCGCAACCTGAAGAAGGTCGGAGACGCCAGCACGCATGACGTGATGGGCACTCCGTACTGCGGCAAAGGCGAACCCAACCAAGGCGTGCGCGTCGGCCACGCATCGCCCACCTGCCTGTTCAGCAGCGTTGAAGTATTTGGAGGCGAGTAAACCCATGCAAGACTATTTTCACGAGCTCAGCGATGTCATGCAACGGGAGCTGCGAGGTGCCGAGGTTTTTACCGCCAAGTACGACGCCGAAGACTCAGACTTCGTTCGATTCAACCACAACAGCGTCCGCCAGGCTGGCGCCGTCAAGCAAGCGTACTTGAGCGTCGATTTGGTCAACGGCCAGCGACACGCCGCCGGTTCGGTGACGCTGAGCGGCACGCGCGAGGCAGACGAGGCGCGCGTCAAATCCCTCATCAGCAACCTTCGGGAGCTGGTGCCGCATCTCCCGGAGGACCCCCACCTCCTCTACGCCACCGACGCCTCCTCCAGCGAGCGGCTGGGCGACAACCAACTGCCGGACGGCCCCGCAGCGGTCGACGCCATCGTGCGCGCCGGCGGCACCCGGGACCTGGTGGGGATCTACTCGTCCGGCGGCATCTACGCCGGCTTCTCCAACTCGCTGGGGCAACGCAACTGGTTCTCGACCTACAGCTTCAACCTCGACTGGAGCACGTACCTACACGGCGACAAAGCCGTTAAGAGCGGCTACGCCGGCTTCGAGTGGAACTCCGAGGAACTGGCCACCAAGATGAGTGCAGTCGATGAGCAACTGGCGGTACTCGGAACCTCACCTCGCACCATCGACCCGGGGACCTATCGCGCATACCTGTCGCCGGCAGCGATGTACGACATCCTTGGCACCCTGTCCTGGACAGGTTTCGGCCTCAAGGACCACCGCACCAAGCAAACCAGCCTGCTCAAGATGATCGAAGGTAGTGCCAAACTCGCCCCTGCTGTCGCCATCAGGGAAAACACCGCCGAGGGTGTCGCCCCCAACTTTCAAAGCGGCGGCTTTATCAAGCCACCGGCCGTTCCGCTCATTCAAGATGGCTGTTTCGCCAACTGCCTGGCCTCGCCACGCTCCGCCAAGGAGTACGGCGTGCCAACCAACGGCGCCTCGAATTGGGAGATGCCCGAATCCATCGATATGGCACCTGGGCAAACCCCGCAAGCCGATGTCCTCAAGACCTTGGATACCGGGCTCTACATCAATAACGTCTGGTACCTTAACTACTCCGATCGCCCCAACTGCCGAATGACTGGCATGACGCGGTTCGCAACGTTTTGGGTGGAGAACGGTCAAATCGCCGCACCCGTCAACGTCATGCGCTTCGATGAGACCATTTACCGCCTGCTGGGCGAGCACTTGATCGATCTGACGCGCGAGCGCGATTTCATTCTCGACCCCGAGACCTACGATGGCCGCTCCACCGCCAGCGGCCGCCTGCCGGGGGCGTTGGTCGACTCCATCCGCTTCACGCTTTAGGAGTTAGGTAGGAACGTGTCTAGCCAGGAGCAGGCGATCCTGCTGGTCAACCTGGGGTCGCCAGCATCCCCCTCCACCGGCGACGTCCGTCGCTACCTCAACGAATTCCTGATGGACGGGCACGTGCTGGACCTGCCCTACCCCCTCCGCCGCCTGCTAGTCAGCGGCGCCATCTTGCCGTTCAGGCCGCGTGCCACCGCGCGCGCCTACGCATCCATTTGGTGGCCAGAGGGCTCACCCCTGTTGGTGATCGGCGAACGCGTGCGGCGCCTCGTCCAGGAGGAGCTTCGACGTCCCGTCAAGCTGGCGATGCGCTACGGCCAGCCGTCGATCGAATCAGTCTTGCGCGAGATCATCATGGGTAGTGACTCCGAATTGCGCGAACTCATCGTCGCTCCTCTCTACCCCCACTACGCCCAATCGTCGACCAAGACGGCGGTCGAAGCGGTGGAGTCCATCCTGGCTCGCCTGGCACCACGTGTTCAAATGCGCACGATGTCACCCTTCTACGAACACCCGCGCTACATCGACGCCCTCTGCACGACCATGGCAGAAGCTATGAAGTGGGACTACGACCACGTGCTGTTCAGCTACCACGGTCTCCCCGAGCGCCACCTGCGAAAAGCCGACCCGACCGGCCGCCACTGCCTCAGTCGCGGCGGCAACTGCTGTTTCATCGACTCGCCAGCCCACCAGACGTGCTACCGCCATCAGGTGTTCCGCACCACTGAGTTGGTCGTCGAGCACTTCCAGATTCCAGAGGATCGGCTCACCATTGCCTTTCAATCTCGACTCAAAGGCGACGCCTGGCTGCGGCCGTTCACCGACTTCGAGGTCGAGCGCCTGGCGCGCGACGGCGTCAAACGCCTGGTGGTGGTCTGCCCGGCCTTTGTAGCCGATTGCCTGGAGACGCTCGAGGAGATTGGCATGCGCGCCAAATCAGCCTTTGTGGCCGCCGGTGGCCAAGAGCTACGGCTGGTGCGCTGCTTGAACGACCATCCGCGCTGGATCGCCGCGCTCGCCGAAATGCTCTCAGAAACGCTGATGCACGTCGCCTAGCCCGGCTGGCACTCAATCAATGGAGGCGCACCAGTTTGCGTGTCGCCGAACGTGCACCCATTTCCAAGCGCACAAAGTAGAGGCCCGAGGGCACCGGCTGGCCGTCGCGGCCGCGCCCGTCCCACACCACTTGCCCAATCCCCGCCGGAAGCTCGGCATTGACCAAGGTCCGCACCAGACGCCCACTTACCGAGTAAACGCGCAGGCGCGCCGCACCAGCTCGATCCAGCTCAAAATCGAGGGTGGCTGTCTGCCTGAACGGGCTGGGTCCAGCGCCCACCAAACGAAACCGTCCGACTGGCGCCGGCCCGGCCACTCCGGTCAGGTCTGGCGGAGTGTAAAGCGACGTGTGGCGAGGATCATGCCCAAACATGCCCCACTCGATCGACGACGCAACGTACGGTTCGCGCGTTGCGAAAGCGTGCAACCAACCATCCCGACCACGCACCAGGAGTTCAGCCAAACCATCGCCATCCAGGTCGGCCAAGGCCGGGGTTGCATCGATCTCCCCGCCGGCAAGCAGCGGCCAACCCATCTCCGGAGTGCAAGCCGCCCCCAAGTCGAACAGAAACAACCCAAAGTTGGTCGCGCCTGCGGCCACCTCGTAGGCTGGGTCCGCATCCATGTTGGCGATCAGCGGCTGTGAGTTCACCTGTTGCCCCGACGAGTTGGTCATGTTGAGCCCGGGCTGGGGCACGACGTCTTGACACAACTGCGTATGACTGGCCCCATCGTGATCAAACACCAACACAGTTGCACCGTTGTCAGTCACCGGCCCAACGCCGCCTTCGGTGCCCACGACGATTTCAAGATCGCCGTCCGCGTCTATGTCACCCAAGCTGGGTGCGTGAATAATGTTGCCGTTCGCGTACAGCTTGCCAGGAAGATGAGTCGTACCCTCCCAGATGCGCTCAATAGAACCCGACGTCGCGTCAAACACCAACAGGCGATTGGCGCTCGGCCCGCTCGAAAGGTTTCCCTGGGCGACCACCGCCTCCAACACTCCATCCCCGTCGATGTCGCCAATCGCTGGCGTTGACAACGGCCGCGTCGAACCGCTCACTCCGGTCCACAGCAAGGCACCGGAGTAATCCCATGCATACAGGTTGCCGCGGAATGAAGCGAATAGCACCTCCACCGTCGTCGGATCGCCGTCAACATCGGCAAGCGCCGGCGTCGAGTAGTTGATGTAGGCACCATCTGGCAAGTCAGCCAGTTTGCCGTCCGGGTTTGCCGCCACCACCGGCGTGCCGTCATGGTGCCAGGCAAAGACCTTGGGGCGGTCGGAGCCAATCACGACTTCCAGATCTCCATCGCCGTCCAGGTCGCCCAATGCTGGCGACGAGAATTTGGCAACCACCGATTTGCTCCACAAGAACGCTCCATCGGCCCGCACCACCCATAGCGAATCGTCCCAGGCGGCGATCACCAACTCGAAAACGCCGTCGCCATCCAGATCGCCAGCGGCGGGGGTCGCCCACAGCGCGCCGTTGGCGCCCTGGTTCATTTGTTGTGGAGACCGCGGCATGCGAAAAACCTCGCCGCCAGAGCCCGGCACCAACGGCGTGCCGTCCCCGTACCAGCCGTAGAGGGCGTTGCCCGCTGCAAACACCTCGTGCGCTCCGTCCCCATCGATGTCGACCGCCATCGGCGAGGACGGCGTGCCAGCGTCCAGCTGCTTGGGCCAACCCGCAAGTTCCGCCAACCAGGTGCGCGTGCCGATTTCGTTCGAGCGAGGCCCCTCGTTCCCAGACGAGTCGACAGCTGCAACCGAATAGAACACGTCGCTCTGCGCAGCCAAACCCAGGTCAGTATAGATGCGGGTGCTGTCCGGCTGGGTGCCGGCGAGTCGCACCGCACTCGGCTCGCCAGCCGCACGCCGGTAAATGTGGTAGCCGGCAAGACCCGGGGCGCAACCACCAGTCGGTGGCTCCCATTGCAGCCGCACTGCCCCGCCACCATAGGGCTCAGCCACCGTCAATGACGGCGCGCAGGGTGCGACAAAGTCGACGTCCTCGAGCTGCTGCACCCGCATCGTCCCGTCTGGGTAGTGAGTCCGCACGCTCATGGTCGCCATGAGACTGCTGGCGTCAGTCGTATCGAGCGAGAGAGCGGGACCCAACGTCGACTCCTTCCCTGCCGCCACTCCGCCCAACACCGCCACCGAATCGACGACCGTCGCGCTACCCGCAGTCAGCGCCAACGCCACCACCGCACCACCAGCGTCACCGCTACCACGATTCGAGACGACGGGCTGTACATCGACTGCACTTCCGCCCACCGTCACCACCTGCTTGACCCAAGCCAGCTCCGGCGAGGCGACCTCAACCGTGAACGAGGAGCGTCCCTGCTCGCCGCCCGTCCCATCGTCGACCGCCAGCTCCAAGCGCCCAAAGTGCCGATCCGGCACCGCGTTCGTATAGTGCACGTCGTAGGTCAAACTGTGACTTGCACCGGGCGCCAAAGATGGCAGCTGTTGAGGCGCACTGGTTACGGCCGCCCAAGCCGCCTCCCCTGCTTCAAAGCTCAAGCTGTCCTGGTCACCGGCGGCTTGCATCGACCAGAGCGCGGTGATCGTCGTCGGCGAGGGCTGAGTCACCTGGTCCCCCGTCTCTAATCCGCCCGACACCAGACCGGTGGCCCCGCCGGGCACTGTCATGGATATGCTGTATTGGCTGGCTGGCGGCGCTCCCGCTGGCTGCGCGCGCGCCACAACGTGGACGACGTTGCCATCCCGGTGGACAAACAAACCCGGGTCGGTACTGCTCACGTAGGTATCGGGTCGACCTGCGGGAACGACACCGGCATACTCCAACTCATCCAACCCGAACGTGCACTCGTCCGGCTCGGCGCTGTGGCGACCCACAGCGATCAAATCGGTCTGGCAACCGCCGTCGACGTCGACGTCGAACCTCACATCACCGATGGGCAAAAGCAACGCCGACCCGGCCACCGAGGCCGACGAGCCAACGTTCCGGCAATCGATCACCAGCTGGAGCACCTCCCCGGCATCGGCTCGATCGTTGGCCAAAGTCGATCCCGCGTCGTCAACCGTGCTCCCGGCATAGACGACTCGCGGACCCGCAGCAGTTACGCCCACCTGAGTGGCCGCCGGCACATACGCCGGCGCAGTCACCGCGACCGTCACATCCTGAGGGGCGTTCAATTCAAAGGCGAACCACGCCTGTCCAAGCACATCGGTGGAGCGCTGGACGTAAACCCCGTCACCCGTCAAAACGACTGCAGCGCCTTCGATCGGCGTTTGTGTCGCTTGGTCCAGTACGTCGACACGTAGCTCCTGGGCGCCCACTCCCAGCAGCGCCGGGCTCACCCCCACCTCCAGTTGACCCGGCGCCGTAATGAAAGGTCGAAGCGCCGGATCTCCCAGCAAGCCAAACGTCGACACCGCGCGCTCGGCGTTATCAGGCAGAGATTGGGTGGAAAAAGCCAGCGCCTGCCCCAAACGCGCACCGGCAAAGAAGTTTTGAAACGACAGCGTATCGACCTCGCCGGTGACGTGGGCGACGCTACCGCTCCGCGTCTTGCCAATGTAGCCGACCGCGCCGCCGTTTGGATTGAGCAACCAGTGCTCCGACACTGAGTCGTAGTCGAACGCATTGACGCCGGCCCCGGTCGAGTAGACGATCGAGTAGTTGGGCCCGTTGGTCAATGCGTCGATGTACTCGCGACCCAACGCCCCGCCGTTCGATGCATCGCAGCCAAACCCACCGCTGGCGCCACCCTCCTCATAGGGATTGGAGTGCTCGAAGTGGTGGACGAAACCCGCCCCGGCGTTCAATGCCTGGAGCGCCGCATCGCGCGTCCATAACGTCTGCGTCGAGTCTGCCACTTCCAAGTAGGTTTGGTGGTACGGACAACCAAAATTCGGATCCTGAAGTTCTTGGTAGATGCGCTGGGCGGACATAGTCGGCGGCTTGAGTCGCCGCAGGATTGTTTCGGCGACAAAGATGCCGTTGCAAGTGAGCCCCCAAGTGGCACAGTTGGCAAGCCCCGCCATCAGCACCAGTTGATCATAGTAATCCGGATTCACCGCTCCGCCGGGAGCACCGGGAGCGCGCGCATAGGTCAAGGTCTTGTCGACGAACACCCGCGCCTCCTCTTCGGTTTCGACCGGGGCGCGCCCCACCCACACGTCCCAGTACGGATCGCTGGCTTCGGCATCGTTCAACGAGTCACCGTAGGTCCCGTCGTTGTCCAAGTCCCAATCATTGTCGAGACCGCCGAAGTAGACGTCGGCCGGCGGATCACCCGCTCCCAGATTCAGGCCGCTGAAGCGCCGCACTGGCACGACGGTCAAATCGCCGCCCAAAAGGACGTAGTCGGTACCCCACGCAGCATAGGCATCCTGCAAGAAGGCCCGCACCTTGGCGGCGTCGTCGTGGCCAGCGTAGTGCTCGCGAATCCAGCGCACGGTGCGCACCACCGCCGGTACACCAGCCTGCGTCCGCCAATCAGCCAGCCGCTCAAACTCAGCCACCATGCCACCCACCGGCCGGCCGTCCAGCGCCACATCGTCGGTCACAATCACCATACGCACCGGCGGTCCGTCGACAGATGGGAGTTCGGTGGGTTCAAATCCACCATAGACTTGGGTGCCCGCGGCGGCCAGGCTGGGGCGACCCTTCGGAGCTAGCGCACCGGGGTTCAAAACGGTGCGCTCGAGCCAGGCACGAGTCGGCAGATCTGGGGTGAGGCGGGCTGGATGACGCCTGAGTTGGGGTTCCGGGTCTGCCTCGAGGTATAGAGTGACCGCAATCGCACTCCGGATGGCCAACTGTTCGTTACGCGCGTCATAGACCAATGACCGGAGCGCAACGGTTCCCAGCGACACGCCTCGGCATCGCCCGCTCACCTGCCAGGCGACAACTTCCTCCGGTTGAAACCCCGGGCGCGCGTAGAACTCGGGGTCGGCACGACGCTCACCATCGGGCGCCGCCACCGGCCGCAAGCGCACACCGTCACTGACGACGTCGGTGGCAAACACTCTGGCTGTGGCTCGCGCGATGCGCATGCCGTCCGGCAGCGCGAACGTTGCGGTCACCACCGGCAACTCGGGCGCACCCTCGGCACGCGATGGAGCCGTCGTTTGACCGCTCACATCCACGCGGTGCCAATCACCGACTTCGGTAACCTCCACCTGGGACGGATCGCATCGCCATTCGTAAGTCAAATCAGCGGCGGACGCCGAACGGGCGCCGAACACGACGCACAAAATCAAGAACCAGGCGCGCGGGTAGGATGGGGTGGAGCGCTCGGGGCACATTACGTCTTCCTTGTAGGACGGCACGGCACCCGTGGTACGATGCCGTAAATGGTGAGACCATCCGAATCGTCTAGTATGTAAGAATAGCATGCACGCCGAACCAGCGCTGTCGACGTGGCGCACACCCGCCGAACTCACCGACTGGCTGGCAGCCAGACTGCAAGAAACGCCCCTCCAGCTCGCTCGCACCGTATGGGTGATGGCTGAGAGCGCACCGCTGCTCGTCGAGCTGCGCGGTGCTATTGCCCAGTCGAACCCCAGGCTCCTCTACGGCGTGCACTTCGGCCATCCCCTGCACTTCGCGACCGTCATCCTCGGCCGCCAGGCGCCGCCCTTGCCGTCCACCACCTGGACCGCTCTGGCAATCGAACGCCTGCTGAGCTCGGATCGTCTCAGGCGGCGGCTCAAGAGCTTTGATGGTCGACTGCTATGCCGGCCCGGCTACACCCAGGCGCTCGCCCAAACCATCACCGAGTTGGAGTCCGCCCGGCTGTCGGTAGGGGATCTCCAACAATCGGCCACGCAATGCGCGGCCACCGATCGAGCCAGACTCGAAGACATCGCCATCGTCTGGCGCGAGTTGCAACTTGCTGAAGACGCGCCGGTCAGTGCGCCAGCTCACTTGGCAAGAGCGACACACGCGTGGCGGCATGGCATTCGACCGGCGTCACCCCCAAGCACGACTTTGGTCATCTGCACGACCGCTCCCGACCGGTCGCTCACCGAGTTCGCCGAAGCGCTGCCCAACACTCAGCGGATCGACCCCCAACCTGTACATGCAGTCGATCAAGTGCTCCATTGCCCGGCCATGACCGTCGAAGACGCCGCCTCCGTTGACGACGAGATCGAACAAACCATCAGCTGGGTGGTCGAGCAGCTCTTGGCCGGCGTCCAGCCCGAGTCAATACTCATCGTCGCGCCAGACGCGGAAGCCTACGCGCCGCTGCTCGACGATGCGTTGACCCGCCTGGCGATGAATCGACCCGTCAAGCTGCGCCGGCTGGGGCCACAGCCCCTGGGGGATCGCCTCGCCGGTCGCCGCCTCGGGCAGCTCACATCTTGTCTGGCCAGCGGCCTCAGCGCCGCAGCGATCACCGACCTGGCGCTCACCTGGGGAGTGACTTGGCCCAATGGGACACCACTCAGCCGTTCGGCTATTCTGCAAGTGTTAGCCGCAACCGGCATTGTCGGCGGATCAGAACAGCCGAGCCAGGAGTGGATCGAGCGGTTACGACATCTCATCCACCAACCCCCCGACCCGCCGCCAGCAACTCTTTTTGCCGAACCGATCCAGCTCGATCTCTTTGAGACGCCAAACGCTGCGCCAGTTACCGCCGATCGGGTCGCCGACACCGCCAAGCAGCTCCTCGATTGGCTGACGCCGATTTGCCAAACCTACGACCGCATCCAACGCGGCGCCGCACCCGCCGACATCCACGCGGATTGCATGACGCTCGTCAACTCGGCAGACGACGGCGTCGATCGCACCCTGCGGACCGCCGCTCACCATCCGCTGGTCGCCGACCGCCGCGGCCCCGATGCCCTGGCCGTCTACCGCCGGCTCGCCAAAGCTTGCACCCTGACCGCACCCACCCCGCCCGGCAACCGCTTCGTCACTTTGGCGACACCGCGACAGGCACTCGGACACCCCGCCGCCGCCATGCGCATCGTTGGGCTGGCCGAAGGCCTGGCGCCGCGAGCAGCGCTGGACGACCCCATCGTGCCCGACCGCCTGCGCCGGCAGTTGGCCGCGCACCACGAGAAAAACGTACGACTCCGCGTCGAGCGCACCACCCAAGACCTCCACGTCCTCTTAGCTATCGCCGGCGCCCCGACGGTCACGCTTTCGTTGTCCGCCCCGCGGCGGTGGGTCGACGGCTCCAACCGCGAGCTATCGTTAGCCTACATCCACCTTGCCCGCCACTCCGTCGACGCCGCCGGCCTCCGACAACAGGTGGGCGCCGGCCGCCGCCAACGCCAAGCCCAGGTCGAGGCTTTTGGCATTGCACCCAGGGCCCGACTGTTCAAAGTGGCATCGGCCGCTGGCGCGGCGGCCCCGCCCGAGTGGTTGGAGCCCGGCTCCTTCAACGTCAACGCGGTCAGCACCCACACAACCGACAGCTGGAATCCAAACGCCTGGCAAGCCGCAGGCGCCCGCGGTCTGTCCGCCGATCGACCAGTCTCCCCGACGCGGCTCCGCGACTTGTTCTGGTGCCCGTTCCGCTACTTCCTCCGCAATGAACTAGCTTTGGAGCCTCCACCTGAGGTGGAGCCCATCGATCGATTGCACCCGTTCACCTACGGGCGACTCGTCCACCGCATTCTTGAAGATCTGCTGAGCGGTGAGGCGGTGCAACTCGGCCCTGACAGCACCGACCTCACCGCCGCCGCCCAGACGTTGGCTGCGGATGCCTTCCAGCGCGCCTGCGACACGAGTGCGATGCGCAGTCCCGGAGTGATCGAGCGCGAGCGCCGGCACCTGCTGACTGATATCCATCGCCTGGTCAGCCACGAGCAGGCGCTATCCCCGCGCACCGTTGCCTACACCGAATTGCCGTTTGGATTCGAAAGTCCAGCGGCGCTCGGCGACGCGGCGCTCTACGTGCGCGGCCAGATTGACCGGGTCGACCGCCTGCCGGGCGGCCGCCTGGCATTGCGCGACTACAAGACCGGGCGGCTCAAATCACTGGACGACACACCAATCGATCCGCTCATCGACCTGCAGCTGGCGGTCTATTGCCTGGCGATCGAAACGCTCACCGATGGCGCCGGCGGCGCAGTCGGCGAAGCCGCCTATGTCCACCCGACCGGCGCGCGTGATGCGGAACGCGCATTCACCGAGGAGACACTCCAACATCTCTACGAGGCGGCCGGCGGCTGGTTGACACTGGGACGAACGCTCATTGAACACGGCGCCTTTCCGCGCACACCCGACGAAAAAAACTGCACATTCTGCGCCTGGCGCGCATTCTGCGGCGACCAAGCCGCCCAGCGCGCGCGGCAGGCCCTCAGCCAAGCAGCGCCGGACACTCCAGAGGCGGCGTATTGGGCGCTCCGCTCGGGAGTGGAATCATGACCCCCAAGCAACCCGAGTTGGGACTCGACCTCGCGGGCGACGCCTTGATCGACGCCGCCGATCGCCGGGAAGCGATCACCACCCGCGCGGCCAACGTCGTCATCGTCGCCGGCGCCGGCACCGGCAAGACCGGACTCCTGGTCGAGCGCATCTTGGAACTGGTCGCTCCCGCCCACGCAGCCGCCCCCGTGCCCCTCGAGCGCCTGGCGGCCGTCACCTTCACGCGGCGCGCTGCCGGTGAGCTCCGCTACCGCCTCCACACCGCGCTGTCCACCGAGTTGGCCCGGCCGGCGTCGGGCCGCGACCAAGCCGCCCTGCAGCGCGCCGTCGCCCAGTTGGACGGTGCGGCGATCGGCACCATCCATAGCCTGGCCGAGCGGCTACTGCGCCAGCGACCGGTCGAGGCGCGGCTAGTTCCCGACTACCAGCTGGTCGAAGACACCGAGGAGCTGATCCAGGAAACACTGGACCGCCTGCTCCACGGCGCCCAAACAGGAACACTGAGAACCCACTTGGGTCACGCTGGCGACCAAGTGGCACCCGCAACCATCCAAGCAGCCGAGGCGACGTTGGCTACGCTCGAACGGGGACCGGTCACCACTCCCCGCCGCGTGTTTCCCTGGGGTCCCCAAGCAACGACCTGGGAGTTCGTACGCGCCCAGGTCGAATCACGCGATGTTGACTGCACGATCCAGCCGCCGGTACCGGTCGACACCGTTGCCCTCGAAGGCGCAATCCGCCAACTCAAGAAGCTGGCCAAAACCGTGGGTCCCGACGGCCGCGAAGGCGATCGCTGGGCTCAACGTACTGTCGATGAGTTGGCAACGGTCGCCACGGCGCCGTTCGATGAACCCGCCTACCACCGCTTGTTGCACTCCAGGGCACGCGACAGGCTGCGCCTGCAACACGACTTTGGGTGCACCGCCGCCAAGCAAATCTACAAAGTCATGCGCCAAAAACCACCGCGCGAGGCAGAGCTTATCGACATCCACCGGGCGCTCAGACAACCTCTGTCAGCTTTTGCCGGCCACCTGGCGGCGCTGCGTCCGGTCATCCTGGCGGTCTACGAGCAGGTCAAAGACGACGCCGGGGTCATCGACCACGTCGACCTTCTGGACAAGCTGCGCCACGTCCAACGCGACCATCCGACCGCCCGTGCCGAACTTCAAGCCCAGTTCGATCAGATTTTGGTCGATGAGTTCCAAGACACCGACCCACTGCAGATCGAAGTCCTCTTCTTCTTGTGCGAAGCCGGGCACGCAGCCCAGCGCTGGCAAGATGTAGCACTCCAGCCTGGCAAACTGACCGTGGTCGGCGACCCCTACCAATCGATCTATCGGTTTCGGCGCGCTGACACCGCCCTCTACGCCGAGGCAGTGGACCAACTGCGCCGCCAGGGCGCCCAGGTCTACAACCTCCGCACCAACTTCAGGAGTCGTCCCGCCCTCATCGAAACCCTCAACCCGGCGTTGGCAGAACTCTTGGACATCGACAACACGACACATCTACCCATCGGACTACCGCTGGTGCCAGCCCCCAACCATCCCCCCGGAGCGGGACCAGCCGTTCACATCGTTCCCTACCGGGGCGACGCTGGAACCGACCTCAACACCGCCAAGCACGGGCGTTCTATTGAAGGTCAGGCCCTGGGTGCCTACCTCCGGTGGTTGCTCTCGCGCTCGAACCTCCAGATCCAAGACCCCTCGACCGGCGCGATACGCCCGGTGGCGCCGGCCGACATCGCCGTCTTGGCATCGGTCACCACCGAAGTCCCCAGCCTGCTCGGCGTCCTGGACGCCGCCGGCATCGCCTACAACGCCCGGGGTGGCCGACTCTACTGGTCCCACCCGTTCGTGCGCCGCGCGCTCCTGGCCTTGAGTGCGCTGATCGATCCGCAGGATGGCGTCGCTCGCCTAGCGCTTTTTGGCCCGCCCTTTGCAGCCCTCGACCTGAGCCACCACTTTCGCGCCGCGCGCGGCGACGCCACCGCGCTCGGCGACGTCGAGACCTGGGCAGCGGCGCTCTCCGCCCGGGCCGCCCGCCAGTCACCCGGGCGCACTCTGCGGGACCTGATCGAAACCTCAGCGCTGGGGCGCACCATCGCCCTCGAACCGAACGGCGCTCCGATCCTGCGAGTCCTCTACCAACTGGCGGCGGAGCTAGACGCCTGGACGCAATCGAGCGGCTTGAGTTTTGCCGGGGCCGCGCTCAAGTTGCGCAGCTGGGCCGACCGTCCGCCACCCTACGACGCGCCTGAACCGATGAACGACGGCTGTATCCAAGTCATGTCGATCCATCAAGCCAAGGGCCTGGAGTTCCCGGTGGTGGTGCTTTGGGATGGCTTCGCCACCGCCGAGTCACGTGACGCCACACCCTGGCTCGTCGCCCGCTCGGACCGGAAGTGGTCGCTGAACCTGCCGCCCTTTAGCACGACAAGCGACCCGCCGATCGACTTGGCCGGGCGCGAACGCCGGGAGCGCGCTCGCGAGCGCCGCCGCCTCTACTACGTCGCCGCCACCCGCGCCCGCGACCTCCTGGCGCTGCCGTCGCCTATCGGCAAGTCGCGGGGCGCGCCACCGCCGAACGCCACGCCCCGCCTCACATACCTGACCCAGGCTCTGGCGCACTGGTGCAGCACGCACGGGCACCGTCACGTGCAGACGCTCGACACCTTCGCACCCGACGCGCCACCGACCTGGGCAACGGCGGCGGCGATCGATCAACCGCGCGCCCGGTCCAGCGCCGGGTGGACCGACGAACGCGAGGCACTCACCGAGGCCGCCGCCAAGCTACCTAGCCCGCCAGTCATCACCACCGTGACCCAACTGGCCGACACCCCCACACCGCCCCCAGTCCCCGACGGCAACGACCTCGTTGCGGCAGCGGGATTCGGCCCGGCGTTCGGGCGCGTCGTGCACGAAGCGCTGGCCACTTTGGCTACTGGCGCCGATCGACGGAGCATCGACGTCGTGCGGCAGACCGCCACCCTGGATCACGGACTCACCCAAGCAGCCGCCGAAGACGTCGACCGCGCCCTCGACGCCTTGACCGGCGCCGGGCTCCACCAGCACCCAGCCATTTCGGAGCAGCCAGTGACCTGGACCCTCGACAACGGCACGATCGTCAACGGCAAGATCGATCTGGTCATCGATACGCCGGAGCGCGTTGTGCTGATTGATTACAAGACCGAGCGATCCTTGACGATCCCACCGATCGCCGCCGGGCATCGTCGCCAACTCGAGTTGTACCGTGATGCAGTAGCCGCCACCGGCGTCGCTGGTCGCCGCTCGATTGTCGCCGGCATCCTCCACACCGCCACCGGCCGCCTCGCCTGGCTGGATTAGGTGCCTTTCCACAGGCGCCGCCATCCGCTATGCTCACCGGCGATCGCGGCCTCTAATCCGCGCATTTGGAGAGCAAAACCCCAACGCCAGAAGACGCCACCCTGCACCTGAGTTGGCCCGCTCTCGTATCCGTCGACCCCATGAAGGAAACAGAATTCATGATCAAAGACACGCTTCGCTTGAGGCGCGGTGTCACCTATCCAGCCGTGGCTGTGGTTGCCAGCCTGGGCTGGGCCGGAGGCCCGCGAAGCGCCGCTGCCGAACTGACGCAAGTCCGCACCGTCGAGGGAATCAGCGAGTACACCCTGCCCAACGGACTCCAGGTCCTGCTCTTCCCCGATCCCACCCAGTCCAACGTCACTGTCAACATCACCTATCGCGTGGGATCACGCCACGAGGGTCGCGGCGAGGCCGGAATGGCCCACCTATTGGAGCACATGGTCTTCAAAGGCACGCCCACCTACGACGACATCTGGGGTGAACTCGAGGCGCACGGTGCGACGCCATTCAACGGCACCACGTGGGTCGACCGCACTAACTACTACGAAACGCTACCCGCCACCGAGGAGAACATCCGCTTCGCGCTGCACATGGAAGCGGATCGCATGATCAACAGCCACATCGCCAAGGAAGAACTCGACAAAGAAATGACGGTGGTGCGCAATGAGTTCGAGATGGGTGAGAACAACCCCATCCATGTGCTCTGGGACCGCATCTACTCCATGGCCTACCTGTGGCACAACTACGGCAAGTCGACGATCGGTAACCGCTCAGACATTGAACGGGTGCCGGTCGAAAGCCTCCGGGCGTTCTACAAGAAGTACTATCAGCCAGACAACGCGGCGCTGGTAGTGGCCGGCAAGTTCGACGAGACGCTGGTCAAGAACCTGATCAACGAGTACTTCGGGGCCATCCCCAAACCGGAACGCACCTTGGATGCCACCTACACGGTGGAACCAGCCCAGGATGGGCCGCGCAGCGTCACCCTGCGCCGCGTCGGTGACGTCGCCGCTGCCGGTGTCGCTTACCACGTTCCCGCCAGCTTGCACTCCGACTTCCCGGCCTGCCAGGTGCTGGACGAAATCCTGACCGCGGAGCCCTCCGGGCGGGTCTACCAGGCGCTGGTACCCACCGGCCTGGCCAGCGGTGTCATGGGCGTCACGTTCAACTGGAAAGAACCCGGGCTCAGTCTAGTGCTCTCCGAGTCGCGCGAGACCCAGGATCCCGAAGCGGCGCTAAGCGCCATGATCCAAGTCACCGAAGGGTTCGCCGACGCGCCAGTCACTCAGCAGGAAGTGGACCGCGCCAAAAACCGCATCCTCAAGGACATCAAGCTGGCGCTCACCAACAGCGAGCGCATCGGCATCCAACTCAGCGAATGGATTGCCATCGGCGATTGGCGGATGATGTTTGTCCACCGCGACCGACTCAAGGAGGTCACCGCCGAAGACGTCCAACGCGTCGCGACGACCTATTTCGCCGAGGAGAACCGCACCTCAGGCATTTACTTGCCGACCGAACGGGCGGCCCGCGCCGAGATCCCCAGCACCCCCGACATCACCGACGTGGTCGGCGACTACCAGGGCTCCGAGACCATCGCCCTCGGCGAGATCTTCGAAGCCACGCCTCAAAACATCGATCAGCGCACCGAGCGGCTGGACATTGCGCCGACGATCAAAGCAGCGCTTCTCTACAAGGAAACGCGTGGCAAGGCGGTCAGGGCGCGCATTCAACTACGCTTCGGCTCGGAGGAGGCGATGGCCAAAGGCCGGCACGCCCTCGATCTCTTGCCAAAACTTATGGAGCGCGGTACTCAGGACCTCGACTTCGCGGGCTTACGGGACCGCATCGACGCTCTCGAGTCGCGCATTTCACTCAGCGGCGGCGCGGGCAAGATGACCGCCACTATCGAATCAGACCGCGACAACCTGGCAGCGGCCATCCAACTCGCCGGCGCCATGCTCCGGACCCCGGCCCTCGACGCCGAGCAGTTTAAGATCCTCCAGAAGGAGGAGCTCACCGGACTAGAATACGGCTTATCTGACCCGGAACAACGCACACGCAACCAGACGGCGCGCGCCGCGCGCCCCTTCCCGGCGGATTCATTCCACTACGTACCCACCATCGAGGAAAAAATCGCCATCGTCGAGGGGCTGGGCGCCGAAGACTTGCAAGCCGCCCACGCCAAGTTCGTTGGCGCCAGCAACACGGAGGTCGCAGTGGTCGGCGACTTCGACCGCGGCGCCATTGTCGAGACGCTGACCGAGACCTTCGGCGACTGGTCCTCGCCGGCGGCCTACGAACGCGTGGTTCGACCGCACGTCGCGGTCCAGAGCGGCACCGAGACCTACGCAATTCCCGACAAGGAGTCAGCGGTGATCGCCATGGTCACCACGTTGCCCCTGCGGGACGATGATCCTGACTACGCCGCTCTGGCCATTGGCAACTTCATCCTGGGCGAGAGCGCCAGTTCGCGCCTCCTCAACAGCCTGCGCCACGATGGTGCCCTGTCCTACTACGCCGGCTCGCACCTCGATGTGGACGCCGTGCACAACGCCAGTCGTCTATCGGCCTTCGCTATCTGTGCTCCGCAAAACGCTGGGGAAGCGCGAAACACCATGCGCGAACAGGTACAGCGCTGGATCGCCGACGGGATCACCGCCGAAGAGCTAACCGAGGCCAAACAGGGTTACGCCGCCCAATACGACGGCTACCTCTCCAAGGACCGCGTTGTGGTTCGCTGGCTGGCCAACCAACTCGAGATCGACCGGACTTTTGAGTATCTGGTCGACCATCTCAAGCAAGTGGACTCGCTCAGTCCTGAGCAGGTCAACGCCGCCGTTGAGAAGCACGTTGCCGGGCTCGAGTGGTTCGACGTCGCCGTCGGCAACCTCTCCGCCGAGCCGGTGGCTTCGGGTAGCCACTAGCACCTCGTCTCCCCCCGGTCGACGTTCGGCTGGGGGGAGTTTTCTGCTACACCCCCGGTTTCGGAACCGGCAGTCCTTCCATTCGCATGATGGTCAGGGCGTTGGTGGTCGGACACGGCCCCTGGCGCAACCGATAGTCAAAGGTCATGCGCCCATCTTCAATCTGTTCTTTGAAGTGCAAGTTCCGAACGCGCTTATCGGTATCGGCCAGCGCCACTAACTCCAGGTCGTGGGTCGAGATCAAGCCGGTTCCATGGCCACCCAGGAGAGCACCCACGTACGCCCGCGTTCCCAACATGCGCTCCCGATTGTTGGTGCCCCGAAAAATCTCATCGATCAGGAAGAAGAGCGGCGCTGCCCGAGGCACCCCCAGCGCCTCGAGGAGGGCGCGCAGGCGCTTCACCTCGGCGTAGAAATAGGAAATGCCGTCGGCGACCGAGTCCGAGACCTGAATGCAGGTGAACATGCGAAACGGCTGCAGCCGGAGTGCTCGGGCGTCCACTACGCCACCCGCCATCGCCATAGCCACACTCAGGCCAACGGTCCGCAAGAAAGTGCTCTTGCCGGACATGTTGGAGCCGGTCACCACGCTCAGAGTCCCCAAGGCGTCTACCGCCAGATCGTTGCGCACTTTGCTGGCACACGGAATCAGCGGGTGTCCAAGTCCCTCAGCGGCGTAGGGTTGGCCCGGCTCATCCGCACCCAAGATCGCTGGAAAGCTGGCCCCCGGATGAAGGTGCGCGTAGTTTGCCAGAGCGCCCAATGCCTCAACGTGATGCCAAATGCGCAACCATTCCGGCAACTCGCGGACCAGGTTCGCTTTGGCCAGTTGAAAACGCCAGGCAAAGAACATATCCCAGGGCACCAGGGCATTGACCATGAGCCAGAGAACCTGATTGCGCTGCAAGCCAGCGACGCCAGCCAGCCTCGACACCCGCGACAATACGGCCGAAGGCCGCGATTCCGGGTCCCGAAATGGCGCGCACAACTCGGCCAGGGCCGGGGAACTCCGGTAGGGCCCCCGCTCCAGGCAAACCGCCACACCGGTGAACCGCTCCAGCGCCAACTGAATGTGAGTCGCTTCCTCAAAAAACTCACCGTACTTCCGGAACTGCATCAAATACAGCGAGAAGTAGACGGCGAAAGTGAACGGATAGATGGTGCTGCGCGACGTCGTGTGGTGGACCACAGCTAGCACAATGGTTGCAGCACTCAACAACGCCAAGCACGCCAGCCAGGGCAAGTAGCCTTGCGCGGGTTGATGTCCTTGAAGCCACTCAATCAACCGCTTCCCCGAAAAGCGCTGGTGACGATCGTGGCGGCCAATCATCCCAGCCAACGTCAGCCGGTCCCGAAAAGCGCCCGCCGGCACCAGCTCACGCACCCAGCTCTGGCGACGCAGGGTCTCCGCGGGATCAGGTTCGGATGCAAGTAGCCAGCTCGCTAGGAGCGTCTCGCCCCCCGCGCTGGTCGTCGTATCCAAGAGCTGTTGGAGCGAGCGCTCGCCCACCACGTTGAGGTCGATAGCATATGGGTGCTGGGGCGGGGCGTCCGTCGCTTCGCCCATGGGCAACCGCGACCAATCCAGATCCAGCCGCGCCAAATGGCGGCGTTTGATCTCCCTCAGGCAGGCGCCGCGCGCCATGGCTCGGCGAAGCCGCTGGTGAAACCACACCAGGACCAGCAAGGCGACGACAGTCAGAGTCAACGCCAGCCATGCTGCCCACTCGGCCCCGCTGTAGTAGAAGGCAAAGACGAGGGCCAGACCGACGAGCGCCACGGCGGTGCGCGCCCAAACGAAGCGCGCCGACGTCCGCCCCAGCCGGTCGAGCCGGCGCCCCAACCGATCGGCACAGCGCTCGAGCAACCGGCGTCGCCGCGCGCCGGGGTCAGACGTTCGGGCGGCACCGCTGGCGCTCATGGCCAGCGGGCCAAACCATCACCCAACCACACCGCCGCCACTCCCAACACCAGCTGGGCGCCTAGGTAGGCAGAGGCCAGAACCGCGCGGCCGCCCTGCAAAAGCAGAAAAACTTCGTGCCCAAACGCAGAAAAGGTAGTGAAGCCACCCAAGCCTACCCACAGCAGCTGCCTAGCCACGGGTTAGCTGGCGATACTTGATGCGCTTGGGCACCAGCTCCTTGGTCCCTAGCTCCTCGAGACGACGCGCCTCATAGTCGGAGTAGTTGCCCTCAAACCAACGTACCTGACTGTCGCCTTCGAACGCCAATACATGCGTGGCGATGCGGTCTAAGAACCACCGATCGTGACTGATGATCACTGCACAGCCGGCGAAGTTGTCGAGCGCCTCCTCCAGAGCGCGCATCGTGTTGACGTCCAGGTCGTTGGTCGGTTCGTCGAGCAGCAACACGTTGGCACCTTCGGTGAGCATTCGTGCCAGGTGGACGCGGTTGCGCTCACCGCCAGAAAGAGCACCCACCTGCTTCTGCTGATCGCGACCGGCAAAGTTGAAACGCGCCACGTAGGCTCGTGAATTCACCTGCTGCTCACCCAACTGCACGGAGTCTTCACCACCAGCGATGGCTTCCCAAACGGTCGCCGCGTCATCCAAGGACGCGCGGCTCTGTTCGACGTAACCCAGCTTGACGGTGTCACCCACCTTGAATGAACCGGCGTCAGGGGACTCGTCGCCGACGATCAGCCGAAACAATGTGGTCTTGCCCGCGCCGTTCGGCCCGATCACCCCAACAATGCCACCGGGTGGCAGCGCAAAAGTCATGCCCTCGAACAACAGACGGTCGCCGTAGGCCTTGCTAACTCCCTCAGCATCGATGACCACGTTCCCCAAACGTGGGCCAGGCGGAATATAGAGCTGCAGGTTCTGGGCGCGCTCTTGGCGCTCCTGGCTCGCCAGCCGTTCGAAGGCGGTGATACGCGCCTTAGACTTAGTACGGCGACCTTTGGGCGTCATGCGAATCCACTCCAGCTCACGCTCCAAGGTGCGTTGCCTGCCTGACTCGGCCTTCTCTTCGACACGCAGCCGTTCCTGTTTCTGCTCGAGCCACGACGAGTAGTTACCCTTCCACGGGATTCCCTGGCCGCGGTCGAGTTCGAGAATCCAGCCCGCCACGTTGTCCAAGAAGTAACGGTCGTGGGTAACAGCAATGATCGTGCCTGGGTAACTCTGCAAGTGGTGTTCAAGCCAGGCCACGGTCTCGGCATCGAGGTGGTTAGTCGGCTCATCCAACAGCAAAATGTCGGGCTTTTGGAGGAGGAGTCGGCAAAGCGCCACACGTCGCCGCTCGCCGCCGGAGAGCACACTGACGCTGGTGTCTGGCGGCGGACACCTGAGTGCCTCCATGGCCATTTCCAACTGGGCGTCCAGGTCCCAGGCGCCGAGGGCATCCAGCCGTTCCTGGACCTTGCCCTGGCGCTCGAGCAACGCACTCATCGCCTCATCATCCATCGGCTCGGCAAAGCGCGCCGAGATCTCCTCGAACTCCTTCAGGAGCGCTGCGGTTTCGCCAGCGCCCTCAGTCACCACCTCCCGCACGGTCTTCGAGTCATCCAGTTCGGGCTCTTGCTCCAAGAAGCCAATGGTATGACCAGGGGACAAGGTCACCTCACCGACGAAATCGGTGTCGACACCCGCCAAGATGCGCAGCAACGTGCTCTTGCCGGCGCCGTTCAACCCTAAGACACCAATCTTGGCGCCGTAGAAGTACGACAAGTAGATGTCTTTAAGAATGGGTTTCTTATCGTGAAACTTGCTGACGCCGACCATCGAATAGATGATCTTTTGAGCCTCATCTGCCATCTCGACTCCAAGCCAGAGGCGCGCTAGACGCTGTCTGGACGCTCAGGACCGTAGAACAGGACCCACGCAACCAGGTCGTCGGTAAACTCCTCAAAGCGATGAACGGCGCCAGCGGCCGCGAACAGCAGATCCCCCGGACCAAACTGCACGCGCTCACCCTCGCAGACGTAAGTGCCGCGCCCCGCTTGGATCCAGTAGATCTCATTCCGCGTGTGGGGTTCTTGCGGATCGAAACCACGCGGTGCATAGATTTCAATCTCTAGCCACTGGTTGCGCACTACCGAAGCAAAGCGCTCACCGTGTGGTCCAGGCAACTGTCCAAGAGCATCGGCCAGCGCCACCCGGCAGCCCGCCGTGGATTGCCGCTCGAGGCTCTGGGGCGGGCGCTCAGTGTTCTTCGGGTAGTCGAAGAAACGCAAGGTGCCACGCTTGACGCTCGACCACGACGGCGCCTCAAACTGAATAGCCGCGACTCCCATGGTGGGCACGTTGTCGACCGAGGCATCAGTCCAGGCGTTGACCGCATCGGTCAAGGTCGGGTTGTGCCCGACCAACAGCACGTGCTCCCAGGCATCCTGAAAGCGGCGCACCAACTTCAAGAGAGTCGCCGCGCCTGAGGTGTAGACACCATCCTCGACTTGGATCTTGGAGGCGGGGTAGTTCAATTCGGCAGCCAATAACTCAGCGGTCCGGTAGGCTCTGACCGCCGGGCTGGTGACGATCACCGTCGGGCGGAGACCGCGCGCCAAACACCGTTGCCCCATGAGCGGTGCATCCCGCTCACCGCGCTCGGCAAGCGGTCGCTCCAAATCGGTAAGGCCCGGCAGGTTGTGCCGGGACTTTGCGTGGCGCACCAAAGTAAGATATCGCATCAGGCGCCAGTCTAGAAACCGCGCGCCCGGCTGTCAACGCACCGCCCGTGCCTCAGAATAGGTACTCGCCCGTCTGGCCAATCTCCAGCTGCTCGAGACCCAACTCAGCCAGCTGCCGTTCGATCTCAGCGCGGTAGCGCGGCTTGAGGTGCACGGCCACGATGCGCGTCGCCGCTGGCAGCTTCTGGACTTCGCCAGCCACCAATGCCGGAGTCAGATGCTTGGACACTCTGGCCAATGCGTGCTCGCTGTCGGGAAAGCTCGCCTCCAAGAAGACAGCGCGCAACTTGGGATCTGCGGCGGCCAATTTCCACAGGCGCTCGGTAGGCCCCGAATCGGCCCCAAAGGCCACAGACGCTCGGCCATCGCTGACCAGATAGCCGAACGTCGGCACCACATGGTCCACCGGCACCGGCACGACCCGCACCGCTTCGAGCTGGACCGGGACTTCCGGCTCGAGCACCACGAACCGAGCGTAGGGGCGCTCGGCCGAGGGCAGGCTCGTAATATCCGGCCAGATAGCATCGTTGAAAATGTGGGTGCTAAGCGCGTCGATGGTCGCTTCAGAACCGTAGACCGTCACCGGCGCACCAAGCGCCGACGATACGTGTTCTAGATAGACGGGCAGCGCTGCGACGTGGTCACTGTGGCTATGGGTGAGAAAGATGTGCTGGACTCGGTGGTCACACAGCGCCGCGCAACCAGCGTCAATCGCCAGATCCGTTCCGACCAAATAGGCACTTTGGTACTGGGGCCCACGCGGACTATCCTCCAGAGCCGGCAAGATCCGCACGCGCATCAGAAGCTCCAGTCAGGTTGCGGATCGGGTAGTACCAGGATCTCATCCAATGCGCTCAACAGCTCCGCCGGCCCCCGCAGATCGTCGGTGTAAGCCAAACCGGTTGCCGGTCGAACACCGAGCCAAAGCCGCGTCCAGGCATTGATCGACGCCTCCAGAGTCGGCAGCGCACCGTCGTTGCCGGTCTCCGCCTGAGATTCGGGGCCCAGAGTGATCACAAACTCGCCGCCGGCACCACGCCAGGCCGTGTCGTCCGACAGATAGGCGGCCACCGGATCGGTGATTCGCGCGTTGAATCGGAGGAGCTCACCCCGCAGGCGAGTACGTGCGACGGTCGCCTCGACATCGTTGACCCTGACCTGCCACACGGCTGAACTCGTGCAGGCAGCAGCAAACCGGGTGCGGGCACTCAACGCCCGGTAGCGGAACGGCTGCGCCAAGTGATCCTGAACCTGGATGCCCGGGGGCTCAATCAACGTTACCGAACGCACCTGGTCGCCCAACCCGGCGATTGCCCCCAAGAGTTCGAGCCACTGTTCGGGCGTGCGAAACACCATCCACTCAACCCGATAGGGCCCCTCCTCGGGATCCTCGGTCGACACCCACAGGTGATGGCTTAAGGCGCCATCCTCGTGCCGGTAACCCAACCCAAAGCCATGGGCCTCGAACAGCGCTGCAGCCGCCGTCGTCTCCTGTGAGACCAAAGACACCGAGCCGTGCGGCCGGCGTCGCGCTAACCGGCACGCGTGCATGGCCGGCGCATCCTCCGCTGCCAACCTAACCGGCGTCTTACCTCGCGAATCCACCCGCAGTGTGGCGGGGTCGAAAGCAACTCGCCTAACGTAGGAGCCGTTGCCAAATCCGAAGCGGTTGTAGTACCCCTGGTCGAAGATGCCGAGCGTCGAGACTAGGGCCCCTTCCACCGCGGCCGCGGCAATCGCTCGCGCAGTCAGCTCAGAGGCCAGACGCTTTTTCCGGGCGATCCGGCTGGTTAGCACTCCGGTGATACAACTCAACGGCATTCGCTGCCGTCGATACATGATGTCCCCGGCTGTACGAGAGACGACGCACTCCGCATCCCCATCAAGTTCAGCAATTTCGGAAGGACCTGCAGCCAAGAACTGGTCGAGTCCCTTTTCCTGCGACTCGGAAGTTGGGTCGATCCAGCCGCACTCGTGCCAGATACGCGCCACCGCTTGGCGGTCACGGTCGGCACTATAGGCGCGGCAGTGCATGCGCTCCTCCGCTCTCACCTGGCGGCGCGCCAGGCTGCGACGACACCCCGCCTAAAGCCACGTCAATCGCCTGGGTCAGTGTGGCAACTTCCTTGACCGCGATCGCGGGGGGCGAGCCACTGCGTTCGTCGCTGCGCGGCACAAGCGCCCGCTTAAAGCCCAACCGCGCCGCTTCGTGCAAACGGCGCTCGGCACCCGTCGCCCGCCTAACCTCACCTCCCAACCCGACTTCACCCACGACCACCATGTCAGCCGGCACCGGTGCACCGCGCAAGCTGGATGCTACCGCCAGGCACGCAGCCAAATCGATCCCCGGTTCCTCAACCCGGAAACCACCTGGTATACTAATGAATACATCATGGCGCGAGACGTCGACGCCGCCTCGAACTCGCAGCACTCCCAAGAGGACAGCCAGGCGCAGAGCTGGAAATCCGGCGGCGCGCTGTTGAGGATTCGAAAACACACTCGGCGCCGCCAAAGCCTGCACCTCGACCAACAGCGCCCGGTTGCCATCCAAGGTCGCACTCACCACGCTGCCTGGGCTGCCGGCCTGGCGATCGGCCAACAGGACCGCTGAGGCATCTTCTACCTCGACAAATCCCCCAGTCCCCATCTCGAACAGGCCGATCTCGGTAGTCGAGCCGAACCGATTCTTGCGCGAGCGCAGGACGCGTAGCTCCTGGTAGCGCTCCCCTTCCAGATAGAGCACCGCGTCTACCATGTGTTCGAGAATCCGCGGCCCTGCCACATCGCCGTCTTTGGTCACGTGGCCCACCAAGAAGATGGGGAGTTCCTGCGACTTAGCGCAGGCCACTAGTTCAAAGGCGCAATCGCGCACTTGCGTAACGCTCCCCGGCGCCGCCGGTAGAGACGAATCAAGGATACTCTGAATCGAGTCGATGACCACCAGTGCCGGCGGTTGCTGCCCCACCTGTTCCAAGATGCGCCCAAGATCAGACTCGGTAAAGACCGAAACGTGGGCGGAACGGCCACCCAAACGTTCGGCACGCTCGGCTACCTGGCGCTCGGATTCCTCGCCTGCAACGTAGAGGACCGGCGTTCGGTCATTCGCCAAGCGCAGGGCGCTCTGCAGCAACAAGGTTGACTTGCCAATGCCGGGATCGCCACCCACCAACACCACCGAGCCGCGCACCACTCCACCACCCAAGACCCGATCGAACTCGTCGAAACCGGTGCCAATGCGGGGTTCAGTACCACGGGGAATTGCTTCGCTGAGCGGCCGGGCCAGCGCTTGGGCCCGCGCCCCCGTCCAGTGGCGGCGCTCGCCAGTCACTGCCGGCGCCTCGCCAGCCGTGTTCCAGGCCCCGCACCCCGCGCAGCACCCAAACCACTTAGGCTCTTCGTGCCCGCAGCTTTGACAAATAAAGGCCGCCTTCTGCTTCGCTCGCGGCATCGCAATACCTCCGCGGGGTCGTTAGAAGGGCGTATCTTCGCGGCTCGTATAGTTCTCGAACCTGGAGTGGTCGTGAACGAAGGTCAACCGTACAGTGCCGATCGGACCGTTGCGTTGCTTGCCGATGATCAGCTCCGCACGACCATGCAGATCGTCATCTTCAGGCTGGTAAACTTCGGGACGGAAAACGAACAGCACGACATCAGCATCCTGTTCGATAGCCCCCGATTCGCGCAAGTCGGAGAGCACCGGCCGGTGATCGCCACCTCGCTGCTCCACGGCTCGCGATAGCTGCGACAGCGCCATGACCGGTACGTTCAGCTCTTTGGCCAACGCCTTGAGCGACTGGGAAATGCGCGAGATTTCCTGCTGGCGATTCTCAGCGTCGTCACCACCGCGCATGAGCTGCAGGTAGTCGACGACGATTAGCCCCAGGTTGCCTACTTCAGTCGCCAATCGGCGTGACTTGGCGCGCATCTCCAACACCGACATGGCCGGCGTGTCATCGACGTAAATCGGCGCATCAGACAGTTTGTTGGCGGCCCGCGCCAGGAACGGCCACTCGGCGTCACGCAGGTAGCCCGTCCGCAACCGATGGCTATCTACTTTGGCGATCGAACACAAGAATCGTTGCACAATCTGCTCTTTAGCCATTTCCAGGCTAAAGATGGCCACCGGCACCTTGTTGCCGACCGCGACGTGCTCGGCGACGTTGAGCGCCAGCGCCGTCTTGCCCATCGACGGACGCCCCGCCAAGATGATCAGGTCGGCCTTCTGAAACCCGGCAGTTTTCTTGTCCAGGTCGACGTAACCGCTCTCGACGCCGGTGACGTGGCTCTTGCTGTCGTACAGCTCTTGAATGAGCTCGAACGTGTCCTTGACGATGTCGCGCACCGGGATAAACCCCCGCCGCACGCGATTGGCAGAGATCTCGAAGATGCGCTGCTGGGCAACGTCCAGGATGTCCGCGGCATTTTCCTGGCCCTTGTAGCTGGATTCCAAAATCGAAGTCGAAGCGCTGATCAACGAGCGCATCATCGCCTTTTCAGCGACGATCTTGCAATGGTATTCGAGGTTAGCAGTGGTGCCTACGTATTGAAAAAGGTCCGCTAGCGTGCTGACCCCACCAATCGACTCCAGCTCGGAACGGCGCGTCAGTTCCTCGCGCAGGGTAATGAGGTCGACAGCCTCGTCGCGCTCGAACAAGGCAACGATCGCCGCCCAGATGCGCCGGTGGCTTTCGCGGTAGAAAGAGGTGGCCTCGAGCTTTTCGGTGGCGCGCGCCACCGCCTCTTTGTCGAGACACATGGCCGCCAACACCGAACGCTCCGCCTCGAGGGACTGCGGAGGAACTCGGGCGCCTTCGGGCAGCGCTCGCGTCGGAATCGTAGTCATCGCCACCTGGGGGGTCACGCCAGGCAGGTGGGGACGGCGCTTAGGCGCCCGCTGCCGTGAGCGTTTCCACAATTTGTACACAAAATGCCGCCGAAACTTCGCGAGATCAGACCCGAGATCTTACCCACCCGGTCGGGGCTTGCAAGGACGAACTGCGTCGGCCGCGCCAGTAGGGCAAAGACGTTGCTAGGCCCAGGGTTCCGGCGTTTCTCCGGCCAGCAACCTCTCGACCATCTGCACATCTTTCCAGGTTGGGCGCTTCAGGTGTTCGTAGCGCAGGAGCGCCGCAGGGTGGTAGGTAACGACGACCGGTACGCCCTGAACTTCGTGGAGTCGGCCGCGCATGCGCCCGAGCGGCGATGAGCTACGCAGCAGAGTCATGCAAGCAAAACGTCCCAGGGCGCAGACCACCTTGGGCGCCACCAACTCGATTTGCTCGAACAGAAACGGCGAGCAGAGCGCCGTCTCCTGAGTGGACGGATTGCGATTGTCCGGCGGCCGGCACTTCAGAACGTTGGCGATGTAAACATCCTCACGCTTTTGGTTGATGGCTTGGAGGATTCGGTTTAAAAGCTGGCCGGCGCGGCCGACGAACGGCTCGCCCTGAGCATCTTCATCCCGGCCGGGCGCCTCGCCCACCAACATCAACTCAGCCTCGGGGTTGCCGGTGCCAAAAACCACTTGCTTGCGGGACTCATGGAGAGCGCAGCGAGTGCACGCCGACGCTTTGGCCTCGAGGTCGGCCAAGCGCGACTGGCGCTCGGCCTCAGGGAGGCCGTCGCGGCCCGACACCAGCGTGCGGGCTACCTGGTCGCCGCCAACGCCCGGGGCCGCCAACTCCGCCAGGCGCTTCGCAAGCTCGGGGTCGGCAGCAAAGCGCCGACCGCGGGCGATCTCCCGCTTGAGCGCTGCCGCCCACGCCAACCGCCAATCGTCAGCCATGGCCGTTCCCCGACAACCGCTGAGCCACCTCCGCAAGGATCTGGCGCGCCACTTCGTCCTTGTGCATCAACGGCAACTCGCGTTCGCCCTGGTGGTCGATCAGCACCACCCGGTTGGTCTCCACGTCAAGCCCCGCTCCCTCTTCGTCGGCGTGGTTCAGGACGATGAGGTCCAAGCTCTTACGCTCGAGCTTGGCCCGCGCCGCCGGCCGTCCATCGCCGGTTTCAAGTGCAAACCCCACGTGCAGCCGATTGCCCTTGTCCTGCGCCGCCAGAGCCAAAATGTCACCGGTCGACTCCAGCTCCAGCTGCAAGGTTCCCTGCCGCTTGAGCTTGTGCGTCGCGTTTCGTTTAGGGCGGAAGTCGGCCACCGCCGCCGCCATGATCAGACAGTCGCTCCCAGGCAACGCCGCAAGAATCGACCGCTCCATCTCGGCGGCCGTGCGCACGCGCTCGAGCTCGACGCCAGCGGGGGGCGGCACGCTGGCCGGACCCGAGACCAAGACCACGCGGGCTCCGAGGTCGCGCGCGGCACGCGCCAGGGCGTAACCCATGCGTCCACTGGAACGGTTGGCAATCGTGCGGACCGGGTCGATCGGTTCTTCGGTGCGCCCAGCTGACACGACAACGGTCTTGCTGGCCAGTGGGCCGGAGCGTGCCCCTTCCGATAGCTGGGCGGCGCGCTCGGCGATCGCTTCAGGCTCGAGGAGACGCCCCGGTCCAACCCCGCAGGCGAGTTCGCCCGTTCCCGGCCCCGCAAAATGGTAGCCCACCTCGGCCAGGCGCCGGACGTTGCCCTGCACGATCGGGTTGGCCCACATCTGGCTGTTCATCGCCGGAGCAAACAACACCGGCGCTTCCGTTGCCATGAGCGTCACCGACAACAAATCGTCGGCAATTCCCGCCGCCACTTTGCCGATGAGGTTGGCTGACGCCGGTGCCACCACCACCAAATCGGCGCGGCGCGCCAAGTCAATGTGAACAATCGGGGCGCGGTCACAATCGCCGTCCTCAACCAACGCGCCACGCTCTGCCTCAGCCGCGAACTGGTCGACCAAACAGGGGTTCTCCGACAACACCTGAAAGGTCAACGGCTGCACAAACCGCGTCGCTGACGAGGTCAAGATGCAGGTCACCTGCGCCCCGCGGCCGGTCAGCTCGCGCAGAACGTCGACGGCCTTGTACGCCGCAATGGAGCCACACACACCCAAGAGGACGTTTCGATCGCGCATGACCGCTATGCCTCCGGATCGGCCGCACGCACGCCGAAAATCGCCAAGGCTTCGGGCTTCAGCCGAGTGACGCGCTGGCGCTCAGCGGTGACTATGGCGCGTACACGGGCGATCGCCGCCGCTCGCTCCGAGTTGACCACCGCGTAGTCGTAGCGCCCGGCCTCCGCCATTTCGCGGCTGGCCTTCGCCAATCGCCGGGCGATCGTCGCCTCGCTGTCACTCCGCCTACCGCGCAGCCGAGCTTCTAGATGCTCCAGGCTGGGAGGGAGGACGAACAAGCTGATCGACTCCGGGTAAGCGGCGTCGATGGCCCGCTCTCCCTGGTAGTCGACATCCAGGAGCACGTCGATATCCTGTTGCAACCAATCGTCCAACTCGCTGCTCAACGTGCCGTACCAATGGCCATGCACCTCAGCGTGTTCTACAAACGCGCCAGCGGCACGCTGCCTGGCAAACTCCTCCTCGCTCACGAAGTGATAGTCGCGCCCATCCACTTCTCCCGCGCGCGCCGCGCGCGTGGTCGCCGACACCGCCAGGCGCAGGCATCGATCGCCGGCCAAGAGCGCCTCGACCAAGGTCGATTTGCCCACCCCCGACGGCCCAGAGATGACGATTGGAAACGCCCGGCTGGGGCGCACCTGGGTGTGGTCTTGAGTCTCCAATTCACTCAACATTTTGGGCTTGCTCACGTAGCTTCTCGAGCTCTTCCTTAATATCGACCACCCACATGGAGATCTTGGGGTCCTGAGCCTTGGAACCGACCGTATTGGCTTCGCGCCCCATCTCCTGCAAGAGGAAGTTGAGCCGCCGCCCGACCGGCTCGGAGTCAGCCAAGAGCTCCTTGAACTGCTGGGCGTGGGTGATGAGCCGCACGCATTCCTCGGTGAAATCAAGCCGTTCAGCCAGAAGCGCCAGTTCCTGCGCCAGGCGGGTGGAATCGACCTCGGGGGCATCCTTGATGCCTTTGAGCCGCTCAATAAACCGCGTGCGGAGTTCTTTGGTCCTGACCGGCGCCCGGCGCTCGATCTTCTTGAGAAGGCCCTCGACCCGCACCACCCGCGCCCTAAAATCTTTGGCCAGCGCCTCCCCTTCCCGGCAGCGCTCCTTCTCGACGCGCTCGAGGGCTTGATCGAGGGCGCGGCGCGCTAGGGTGGCGAGCGCCCGGCTAGGCACCGCCGTTAGGGTCATCGTGAACGTTTCGGGTAAGACCGCCAAAGTGCCGACTTCCACCTGGCCGGCCAGGCCCTCGCGCTGCCTGAGCGCCTCAAGTTCGCGCAGGTAGGCCGCTGCCACCGAGCGATTCAGACTCGGCACCCCGGCGTCGCCAAATTCATCGTCGAGCATCACCACCACGGACGCGGAGCCGCGAGCCAACGTTTGGGCCAGCCGCTTCCGGAGCGCCGCCTCGTGCTCTTGCAACGCCCGGGGCAAACGAAAGCTGACCTCTAGAAAACGATGGTTGACCGTTTTGACCTCGACAGTGCACATCCGGCGCTCATCCTTGGCCGATCCGCGACCAAAGCCTGTCATACTTTTCATGAGGAGTGTCCGCTCGCAAGAAAGCTGTGAAGCAAGGAATGACGCCGCCGGGACCGGCGCGCGGAAGGTGCAACAGTATGGCAGTTGGTCGAACATCCGTAAAGAGATCGCCGCCGGCGATGAGCGCATGCATCTCTTAGTCCTGCGGGCGCTCGCCAATCACCTCGACGCCGAATTCGCGGGCACTCGCCTGCGGCGCGCCGAGCTGTGGTCCCAAGATGAGTTGGCGCTCCTCACCAGCGCCGGCACCCTGGTCGTCTCGGTGCGCCCTGGCGCTCCCCACCTGCGGGTCGCCGGCCAGCGGCCGCGGCGGGTGCCACGGGCGCTCACCACGCAGCTCGGCGAGGCTCCCCAGCTATTGGCCGGCAGCCTGTTCGAAACGATTGTGCCGCTGGCCTGGGAGCGACTTCTGATCCTAGCGCTGGCGCCGCACCCCCGCGCTGCCAACCGGGCGCCGCGTTGGATCTTCTGTGAGCTTCTGCCGCGCACGCCTTTTGTGGTGGTCGCTCACGGCACCCCACCACAGATCGCCTGCGCGGTGCGAGCGCCAGGAACCGCCCGACCCGACCGCCGTTCCATGCAGCGTGGTGCCGCCTACCAGTTGCCCTTTGGGATCGAGCTGGAGTGCCTAGAAGGCGACCAGCGCCGCCGTGCCGAAACCCTGATCGGTTCGACCTGGCCGGACATCACCACCCTGCGGGGCGTTAGCCAAGCCGAGGTCGATCGTGTCGTCCCAGCCACCACCAGCACCGCCGGTGCGGCGAGAGCGCTGGTCCACTACTGCGCCCTGCCTGTCCTCGATGACCATGGCGCCTTGCGCCCGGGACCACCCGGCCCCCAACCCGATCGAACCACTTTCGCTCAACTCATGGACACTTGGCTTGCCCGTTGGAACGCCACCCTAGAACATCAAGTCCACCGAGAAGCGCTGGTCGGCTACATCGAAAAAGAGCGGGCGCGGCTGCGCTCCGCCCAGCGCCAAACCGAGCGCGAATTGGCCGAATCCGAAGACGCCACTCTGTGGCGCCGGCGCGGTGAGGCAGTGCTGGCAGCCATCGCTACCCTGCGGGGCAAACCCGGGCAGATCGAACTCGACGATCCTTATACCGGCGACTCCATCCAGATCGAACTCGCCCCCGGCGAGCGCCCGCACGCTTACGCCGAGCGCGCCTTCCACACCGCGCGCCGATTGGCCCGGCGCTCGAGTCGCGCCCGAGCGCGACTCACCAAACTCAAGCAACAGGAGAAGATCCTCGTCCATCTCGAGCAGCTGACCAGCCAGGACGACGCACCGGCGATTGCCCGAGCAGTGGCGGAGCTGCGCGCCACCGGCGCCATCCAGCCGCCGCGATCGGCGGCGCAACCCGTCAGGCTGCCCTACAAGAGCTACCCGATCGCTGGCGATTGGGTGGTCTGGGTGGGTCGGTCGCGAGCCGACAACGATATCCTCACCCACAAGCTAGCTGCACCCACCGACATCTGGCTGCACGCCTACGGCGCCCAAGGCGCCCACGTCATCCTCCGGCGGCCAACCGGCACAACCCAAGCTCCGCCCACCGCCATCCTGGAGCGCGCCGCCCAGGTCGCCGCCCATTTTAGCCGCGCCAAACACTCGGGGCAGGTGCCGGTGGTCTACACCGAACGCCGTCACGTCCGTCGACCACGCAAGAGCGCGCCAGGGACAGCTGTCTATTCCCGGGAAAAGACCTTGTTCGTCGAGCCGCTGGCGCCAGGGGACGGCGACCCGGCGAAACAGGCGGGCTAGCTTTGCGGCACGCGCGCCTTGTAGGCCTCCAAGATGACCTTCTCAAGGTGGTCGCGAAAATCTGTGGTGATCGGATGGGCGACGTCTTGGTAGGTGCCATCGCGCTGCGGCCGCGAAGGCATGGCCACGAACAACCGATTGTTGCCCATGATGATGCGGATGCCTTTGATCACAAACACGTTGTTGAAGGTAACGGTAGCCCAGCCGCGCAGGCGCTCAGCGCTCACCGGCCTGACTTGCACGTCGGTGATATCGACGCCGGAGTGGTGTGGCACGACCTGGCTACGGTGAGCTTCGACGTCGTGCCCCGAGCGGTTTCCCGAGTGACCGTCCCCGCTTTTGGGAGGTTGACTATCGAGGTGGTCAGGCGGTTCAGGACGGTGGAACTCGAATGTCGGCCGCGCCATGCTCACCCCCCGCGCTGATCTGAACTACGCCACCCAACCTCACCCTAACTCCCAGGGGAACACGCACACGGCACCGCGCCTCGGCAAGTGCAACACCATTCCCTGAAGAGTGCAACCGCACGGATCGGGCCGCCTCGACCCTTCGGTGCACCGGGAACTATATAAATGCTTTGCAAGCAGGTCTAGCTAAAAAACTGGTCGGTGCTTACGACGTCGCCACCGACCTGTCGTCAAGCGCGGCATCGTGGTTGACAACAACATGCCCGCCGTCCAATTTCTTGACATCTAGCGGCGGGGGGGGATTACCCGTCCGAATCGGCCGCCCGCCTGGCTCGCGCTGCGATCCACGACTCGACCTGCTCGGCCAAAATGCCGGCGATATCGTCCTCCGAGGCTTGAACGCGGCCGACGACCTGACCCTCCTGGTAGAGCAAGCCACCGCGGCCGCCGGCGGCAAAGCCAAGTTCGGCCTCCGCTGCCTCGCCGGGTCCGTTCACCGCGCAGCCCATCACCGCCACATTGACCGGATGAGGCAAGGCGCCGATCCGCCGCTCCACCTGCGCGGCCACCCGCTCGACGTCGATCTCGGTCCGCCCGCAGCTCGGGCAAGCAATGACGTTGACTCCGGGCGCCCGAAGCCCCAGGGCCCGCAGAATGCCGACGCCAACCAGGATTTCCTCGGTCGGATCCGCCGCCAGGGACACCCGGATGGTGTCGCCGATTCCTTCGGCCAGGAGAATCCCCAGCCCCACCGCCGACTTCACAGAGCCGCTCTTGGCGGTGCCGGCTTCGGTAATACCGAGATGGAGCGGTACATCGCTCACCGCCGCCAGTTGGCGGTAGGCCGCCACGGTCATCGGCACGTTGGAGGCTTTGAGGCTCACCTTGACGTCTCGAAAACCCACTTCGTCGAGCACCCGCAGGTGGCGCTGGGCGCTGGCCACCATCGCCTCGGGGGTCGGACCGCCGTGCGCCTCGAGGAGGTCGCGCTCCAACGAGCCCGCGTTGACCCCCACCCGAATCGGCACGCGCCGAGCACTGGCTTCCTTGGCGACTTCTCGGACTCGGTCCAGCCCACCAATGTTGCCTGGATTCAACCGCAGGCCCAAGACACCGGCCTCCAGCGCCGCCAGCGCCAACAGATAGTTGAAGTGGATATCGGCGATAATCGGCAACGGGCTCTGGGCGCAAATCGCCGAGAGCGCGTCGGCGGCAGCATTGTCCGGAACGGCGACCCGAACAATCTCACCGCCGACCTCGGCGATCGCGCGGATCTGAGCGAGGGTAGCCTCCGCATCGCGGGTGTCGGTCTTAGTCATCGACTGGACGCTAACCGGCGCGCCCCCGCCAATGGCGACCGAGCCCACCTGAATGCGGCGCGTACGGTTGCGGTGACCCGAGACGTCGAAGTAGCGCCGATGATCGTCGTCGTGGTGGTTGGCCACCCGCTCGGGCGCGACCTGCGGTTTAATAGGAATGGTTCCGGTCATCGCTGGGCTTGAATGCGCGGCGCCGTCAAGTGTGCGACCGCGATGCATCCGCGGCGCGCCGCCCCGGCACCCGCGTGTCGCCGGCTCGGCGGGTGATGCCGCGCTTGTCGAGGTATTCGAGCAGCGGCACTGTGTACTTGCGGCTCAGTTGGTGTTCTTCCTTGAAGTGGGTGACCGACAACTCAGGGTGACTGGCAAAGTGCCGCAATACCCACGCTTCCAACTCTTCAAGTTGCCGGCCAGTGTAGCAAAGATCCGGCGCCAGCCTGACCAGGCTGCCCTTGGCCACCAGATAGGCCACCAGCTCCGCGAAGCTCGACTCAGGGAGGTCCAGCCCCTCTCTGAGAGAGGCAGGCGCCGGCACTGCGAGCCCCCCAGCCTCCAGCGCACCACAAAGGGATTGCGCCTGCTCCACCATCGGAGCGGGCAGCTCCGGCTCGGCACTGCCGACCCGCAGGCGGTCTTCGCGCACAAACACCTCGCCCTGGTTAACCTCGGCGGCAATCGCCGCGTCAATCAGGGCCGCCTCGGCCACATCTCGCAACCGACTCCGGAGTTCGCTCTGCTTGACGCCAAAGCGCAGCGGGTAGCGGCGCTGATACTCGTCGGCGGCGGCATGGATTCGACCGCGCAAAACCTCCCACACCTCGGCGAGGGCGAAGGCGCCGCCAGGCAACGCCACCAAGTCGCCCCCCTCGGTCAATTCCGCCAGCGTGCGCTCCACCGCCGTCGCCTCCACACCCAACTCCTCGATCTCGCCGGCCACCAAGGCTTGGCAGCTGTGGCTCTGTGCGTAGGCCAGCAGCCGCTCAGTGACTGAGCCAGAATCAGCCAGCTCCAAGACGGCGACGGCGTCCGCCTCGGAGCGCTTACGCTTCGGTGCCGACGGATCGATCACGTGGCCCCCGGCCGCGGTGCGCACCGGCGAGTACCACCGCAGGACGAAACGGTCGCCGCGGCGAGCGACGACTGGCGACTCAAGGCGCAGCTGCGCAAACCCTTCGTCGCCGGGCTCCAGGCGATCCCCGCCAAACAGCACCACCCGCCCAAACACCTCGCTGGCCCCAAGGTGGAACCGCACGCGTTCGCGCTGTTTCATGGCCCGTTCGCCCGAGGCCACCATGCGCAGTCGGACATCGACGATTGAGCGCGGCGCCAGCGAGCCTTCGGCCACCACCCAGTCACCGCGCTCGACGTCCTCCCGCGCCACGCCGTGGAGCGCCAGCGCCACCCGCGAGCCGGCGCTGGCCCGCTTGGCACGCTGGCCGTGCATTTGCACTTGGCGGACGCGCACCGGCAACCGCCGCGGCGCCACCCACGCCCGGTCCCCCTCTTCGACAGCGCCCTCCCAGAGGGTACCGGTCACCACCGTACCGACGCCGTCGACAGTGAAGACGCGGTCAACTGGCAGCCGGGGCTGACCGGCGGTCTGGCGCCCAGGAACCTCCGCAACAATGGAGTCCAAGGCTTCGAGAAGCGACTCGCGACCAGCGCCCGTCGCCGCCGACACCTGCACCACGGGCCAGTCGGCAAAGGGCGTATCGGCTAAGGTCTCAGCGACGTCGGCAGCCGCCAACTCCACCATCTCTGCGTCCACCAGATCCACCTTGGTCAAAACCACGATGCCGCGATCCACGCCCAACAGTTCGAGGATCTGGGCGTGCTCGACGGTCTGCGGCATCACCCCCTCGTCCGCCGCCACCACCAACAGCACGAAGTCGATGCCGCCAGCTCCCGCCAACATGTGCCGTACGAAACGCTCGTGCCCTGGCACGTCGACGATGCCGAGGCGGACGCCGTTGGACAGCTCGAAATGGGCGAAGCCCAGCTCAATCGAGATGCCGCGCTCGCGCTCCTCCTTGAGCCGATCGGTGTCGATGCCAGTGAGGAGTCGGATGAGGGCGGTCTTGCCGTGGTCCACGTGGCCAGCGGTGCCCATGATGAGGTGACGGGATGATGGCATCGCGCCAGTCTACCATCGGCCGCCGGCGCGCCGAGCGGCGCTAGTCGCGCACGCGGCGCACGTTGGCGCCCACCGCCGCCAGCTTATGCTCGATCTGCTCGTAGCCGCGGTCGATATGGTAGACCCGCCCGACGCGGGTGGTCCCGGAGGCAACCAGCCCCGCCAGAATGAGCGCCGCCGAGGCTCTGAGGTCGGAGGCCATGACCGGCGCCCCCGCCAATGCCTCGACACCGCGCACGCGAGCGGTGTTGCCAGTGACCTCGATGTCGGCGCCTAATCGGCCCAACTCCGGCACGTGCTTGAAGCGATCCGGATAGATGGCGTCGCACAGGGTCGACTCACCCCGACCCAACGCCGCCATGGCCATGAGCTGCGCCTGGAGGTCAGTGGCGAATCCCGGGAACTCGGCTGTGGTCATAGCGATCGACTCGGGACGCCGCCCGCCTTCTACCTCGATCCAATCCTCGCCCACTTCGAGCGCCACGCCCATGGTTCCCAGGCAGTCCAAGAGCGCCCCCAAATGCTGAGGATTGGCGCCAGTGACCCGCACGCGGCCGCCGGCCATCGCACCGGCGATCACAAACGTTCCCGCTTCGATCCGGTCGGGGATGACCTCTACCGCCGCCGGTTCGAGGGCAGCCACCCCCTGGACACGGATCTCACTCGTGCCGGCGCCGTCGATCTGGGCGCCCATTGCCGACAAGAACGCCGCCAGGGCGGTAATCTCCGGTTCGCGGGCGGCGTTCCGGATCACCGTGTCGCCGTCGGCGGTCACCGCTGCCATCAGCACATTGCCAGTGGCCCCTACCGAGATAATCGGAAAGTTGATCTCTTGACCCCGGAGCCGCTCGGCTTCAGCGACGATGTAGCCGTGGTCCAGGCTAACGCGCGCCCCCAACGCTTCCATGCCCCGGAGGTGCAGGTCGACCGGCCTAGGCCCCCAAGCACAACCGCCAGGCAACGACACCTGGGCCCGTCCAAAACGGGCCAACAACGGACCCAACACGTAGATCGACGCGCGCATGGTCTTGACCAGCTCGTATGGCGCCACCGCTGACTCGCAGGGTGTCGAATCGATCCGTAACACGTCGCCGTCCAACTCGACTTGGGCACCGATGGTCGACAACACCCGGGCCATGGTGGTGACGTCGCGCAACCGGGGCACGCGGGTCAGCTCGGTGGTGCCAGGCGCCAGAATCGCCGCCGCCATCATCGGCAACACCGCGTTTTTAGCGCCGGAGACCGCCAGTTCACCGGACAGTTGCCGGCCGCCGTCGATGATCAGCGCGTCCATTGGGGCAGTGGAACTCTGCGAGGTTTGTAGAGCTGCTTCTTGTTCATGGAAGATCGTCATCGCGCTCGACCGACCATACTCGAGATGCAAGGCCGCGTGCAACCAGGAGCCACACTAGCGCGCAATGCACACGCGCTCACGACCACTCAGATCGCGAAAGACCTCGACGCGCTGAAACCCGGCGGCGCGCATCAACGCACTGACTGCCGGCGCCTGACCGTCGCCCATCTCAACGACCAACACCCCACCCGGCGACAAGTGGCGGCGCGCCCCGTCGACCACGCACCGCATGAGCGCCAAGCCATCGGCACCGCCGTCCAGCGCCAAGTGGGGATCATGATCGCGCACCTCCGGGCTGAGCCGGCCGATGTCGGCCGCAGCGATGTACGGTGGGTTGGCAACAATCAACTCAAAGCGGGCGCCGGCGGCCAGCGCCTCGTACCCGTCACTGACTACCGTGTGGACTTGGCGGTCGACGCCGTGGAGAGCGGCGTTTCGCGCGGTCAACCGCGCTGCGGCCGGCGCCAGGTCCAGGGCAACGACCGATCGGCCGGGCACTTCCGAGGCCAAGGTGACGGCAATCGGACCCGCCCCACACCCCCAATCCAAGGCAGGCCCGGCCGGCCCAGCGCGTAGGGCGCACTCGACAACCACCTCGGTCTCCGGACGGGGGATCAGCACACCGGGCTCGACCCACAGGCGGCGGCCGTAGAACTCGGTATCGCCGGTCAGGTGCTGGAGGGGAATTCGCCGCGCTCGTTGCGCCACGTCGCTGGTGAAACGCGCCGCGGCTGCTGGTGCCACCTCCAGCTCGGGCGCCAGACCCACCTCCAGGTGCGGGCGGTCCAAGACCGCGGCCAACAAGAGCCGCGCTTCCAAGGCTGGGTTCGCCACACCACCCGCCCGCAGCGCCTGGCGAGCGGCAGCCAGCAACTCCCCGGCCAGCGGCCGGCGCCTCACGCCACGCGCTCGCGCTCCGCCTTGGCCAATGCCTCCAGGAGTTCGTCCAAATCACCCTCCAACACTTCCTGGAGTCGGTAGAGCGTCAAGTTAATGCGGTGATCGGTCACTCGACCCTGCGGGAAATTGTAGGTGCGGATGCGGGCCGAGCGATCAGCGTTCATCACTTGGGCACGGCGGTCGGCCGACAACTTGTCGACCTCCTCCTGCCGCCTCTGGTCCAAAAGGCGCGAACGCAAGACGGTCATCGCCTTCGCCCGGTTCTTAATCTGCGAACGCTCGTCTTGGCACGTCACCACCAAGCCGGTCGGCAGGTGAGTAATGCGCACCGCCGAATCCGTCGTGTTGACCCCCTGCCCACCTGGACCAGAGGCGCGGTAGACATCGACTCGCAGTTCAGCCTCGTTGACCTGGACGTCAACGTCTTCGGCTTCGGGGAGGACCGCTACCGTCGCCGCCGAGGTGTGGATGCGTCCCGAGGCTTCGGTGGCCGGCACGCGTTGCACGCGGTGGACGCCCGACTCGAGCTTGAGCCGGCCAAACGCCCCTCGCGCCACCACTTTGAAGATCGCCTCCTTCATCCCGCCGGCCGAGCTTTCGCTGGCGCTCAGCACTTCGAGCTTCCACCCCTGCCGTTCGATGTAACGCTGGTACATCCGGTACAGGTCGCCGGCAAACAGCGCCGCCTCTTCGCCGCCGGTCCCAGCACGAATCTCGACGATGACGTTCTTGTTGGCATCGGGATCTTTGGGGGCGATCTCCTCGGTCAGCGCCTCGATCACCGCCGGCAGGCGTTCACTGGTTTCTTCCAACTCGGCAGCCGCCAGCTCGACCAGGTCAGGGTCATCGCCGGCGGCAATGATCGCCTCCGACTCGCGCACGGTGGTGACTAGCGCTCTGAGGTCGGCCGCCAAACGAACAGCGGGCTCCAACTCAGCGCGCTCCTTGCCAAGCGCGCGCAGTCGGTCTGGGTTGGCAGCGGTCTTGGGATTGGCTAGGGCACTGTCGATCTCGGCGACGCGCTCGCAGCGCGACTCCACCCGAGCTAACAGTTCTTCCGCTCGTTCGCGCGACAAGGCATCACTAGATGGGAATGACGCGGCCGCCGCGCTGTTCGGTCACTTCCTGGATGGAGCGAATCGCCACTTCGATTTGGTCCAAGCTCGGCTCCCGGGTGGTCAACCGCTGCAGCCACAGTCCCGGCGCCACCAGCGGCCGAGCCCAGGTTCGCTCACCATACTTGCCGGCCAAGCGCGTCAACTCGAACGACACCCCACCGATCAATGGAATAAAAAGGAAGCGCTCGAGGCGCGCGGCGATCGTATCGGGGCGCCCCAACAGCATGAAAACGAAAATGGATGCGGTGATAACCAACAAGAGAAACGATGTGCCGCAGCGCGGATGGAAGCGCGAGAAGCGCGCCACCCGCTCCGGCACTAAAGCCTCACCAGCCTCGACGCAGGCAATCGATTTGTGCTCGGCACCGTGGTACTGGAAGACGCGCCGCATCTCCCCCCACATGCTGATCACCGCCATGTAGGCCAGAAGCATCACCAGCCGGAAAATGCCGTCGACCAGGTTAAAGGCAAAGCCAGAGGCCTCAGTGCCAACCGTCCGCTCGGTCATTACCAGCGGCAACCAAAAGAAGATGAATAGTCCCACCGCAAATGAAACCAGGATAGTCGCCGCAGTGGTCAGTCGATGACGCCACCCCCGCCGCTCCTCTGGCGCTTCTTCAACGGCTTGGTCAGCGGAGTAAGTCAGCGAGGTCATGCCCAGTCGCATGGCCTCGACCAGCGCCACGGCGCCGCGCACCACCGGCAGCCCCAGCAGGCGCACGCGTTTGGCCAGCGAAACGTAGGGCTGGCGACGCACAGCAATGGTGCCGTCGGGGCGGCGCACTGCCGTTGCCACCACTGACGGTGACCGCATCATCACCCCCTCGATGACCGCTTGCCCGCCGATCGGCGCGTACTCAGCCAAAACTAAACCCCCCAGCCAAACTTGACGACCTCTGCCAAAACCGAGTCGCTCCGGCTAGCTGGTGGCCTTGGCGGCGTCTTTCTCAACGCCTTCCTTGCCACCCTTGTATTTGGAGTACTTGCGATTGAATCGATCGATACGACCGGCAGTGTCCACCAGCTTCTGGCGGCCGGTAAAAAACGGATGGCACTCCGAACAGATATCGACTTTGATCTCATCCATGGTAGAGCGCGTCTGGAACGCGTGTCCACACACGCAACTCACCTTGCAGTCCACATAGTTGGGATGAATTTCGGCTTTCATGGCGTTCCCCGGGGCGAACCCAATCGCCCAAAAAAATCCCCGTCTCCTAGGAGTTCATCGACTCCAAGAACTTCTTGTTGGTTTTCGTCTGACCTAGTTTGTCGGCCAAAAACTCCATGGCTTCGACTGGATTCAGCTCACTCAGGAACTTGCGCAGGATCCAAATGCGGTTGAGCTGATCCTTGGGAATGAGGAGTTCTTCGCGCCGCGTCCCCGAACGGTTAACGTCCATCGCTGGAAAGATGCGCTTGTCCGACAAGCGCCGGTCCAACACCAGCTCCATGTTGCCGGTGCCCTTGAACTCCTCGAAAATCACTTCATCCATGCGGCTGCCAGTCTCGATCAGCGCGGTGGCGACGATGGTCAGGCTGCCACCCTCTTCGATGTTGCGAGCCGCACCGAAAAAACGCTTGGGCCGCTGCAAGGCATTGGCGTCCACACCGCCCGACAAGATCTTGCCTGAGTGCGGCACCACTGTATTGTGGGCGCGTGCCAGGCGTGTGATCGAGTCGAGCAAGATTACCACATCGCGCCCATGCTCGACCAAGCGCTTGGCCTTCTCCAACACCATGTCGGCAACCTGGACGTGCCGGTCGGCCGGTTCATCAAAGGTCGAGCTGACCACTTCCGCGTCCACCGAGCGCCTCATGTCGGTCACTTCTTCCGGGCGCTCGTCAATCAACAGCACGATCAAGATGATGTCGGCGTGATTTTGGGTGATGCCACCGGCAATTTTTTGAAGCACCACGGTCTTTCCGGCCTTCGGCGGCGAGACGATCAGCCCGCGCTGCCCGCGACCGATGGGGGCCAATAGATCGATCACCCGCGTCGACAAGTCGCGCTCTTTGGTCTCCAACTCGATCTTGTCGAGCGGGTAGAGCGGCGTCAGGTTGTCGAAGAGAATCTTCCCCTTGGCAGTCTCGGGGCTCTCCAAATTGACCGCCTCCACCCGCAGGAGGGCGAAGTAGCGCTCTCCATCCTTTGGGGGGCGTACCTGGCCGGAGATGGTGTCGCCGGTCTTCAGATCAAAACGCTTGATCTGCGACGGTGAAACGTAAATGTCGTCTGGGCCCGGCAAGTAGTTGTAGTCCGGGGAACGTAGAAAACCATAGCCTTCGGGCAAGATTTCTAGCACGCCCTCGGAAAACATCAGCCCAACTTGTTCGGTTTGAGCTTCCAGGATGCGGAATATCAGTTCCTGCTTGCGCAGGCTGCCGGTCCCCTCAATGTCCAGCTCTTGCGCGACGCTTAACAACTCGGAGATCGTCTTGCCCTTGAGCTCAGCGAGGTCCATGCGCTTGGCCTCAACGGCGGTGCGAGGTGGGTTCATTCTTCTCTTCTATCGGGTGGGGTTGTTGTGGGTTGTGGACTGGCGACGCGCACGAGCGGCGGCGTCGTGTTGGAGGTAGAAACGGGTCGATTCCGGCCGGCACATCGGGGAAGGATCGCTACCGGATCACGGTCGCGGGTGGCAGTCTATCCATCCGCTCAAGAACTTGTCAAGCTTCGACACCTGCCTTGTTTTGTGGGTGGGTGCGCCCGGATGTTGCGAGCGCCTGCTGCGCACTCGCCATTCCCGGGTGCTGCGCGCGCCGTCGGAGCGCGGCCGCCGCGTCCTCGTCGTTCATCGCCGCCAAAAACTCGCGAGCAAATGCTCCCGAACGCACCTCCGCCAGAATTGTCTTGAGGGCCGCCCGCGACTCGGCGCCAATCACCCGTGGGCCGCGGGTGACATCGCCATAGAGCGCAGTCGAGCTGATGCGCTCTCGCGTCCCGGCAACGCCGACTTCCTGGACCGTACTGGCCAACCAAGCCAATTGGTGCACGCATTCTAAGTAGGCCATCTCGGGGTCGTATCCCGCCTCCACCAGCGTGTCGAAGGCGGCCGTCAAGAGAGCGTGCATTCCCCCGCAAAGGACAGCCTGCTCACCAAACAAGTCCACCTCGGTCTCGGAGCGAAAGTCGGTCACCCAGACGCCGGCCCGCCCGGCACCGATCGCCCGCGCATACGCCAAGGCCACCGCCAGGGCGGCAGCGTCATTGTCCTGGGCCGCGACGTAGGCAAAGACGCCGCCGCCGCGCTCATAGGCTTTCCGCAGTCGGGCGCCCGGGGCGCACGGCGACACCAACAAGCTCCGAGTCCCGGCTGGCACCGCCAAGCGCTCGTAGGTGACATTGAACCCGTGGGCAAAACCGAGGATTGTCCCGGGCCCCAGCGCCTCCGCAAGGTGGGACACGACCCTGGGTCCGGCTTCGTCAGGCACCAAAAGCATGAGCAGTTCGGCCCAAGCCGCCACTTGAACCGGGTCGAACTCCGCAAAGCCATCGGCAAGGGCGGCCCTCGCCGATGGCCCCCCGCGACGCACCCCCACCCGCACATCGACGCCCGAGTCCCTGAGGTTGAGGGCCTGAGCGCGCCCCTGGTTCCCGTAGCCGATGATGCCCACCCGCAGGGTGGCAAGCGGCTGGGGATCGATGTCCCCATCAAACAAGAGCTGTGGCACGGAGTCTCTCTTCCAGACGAGGGGCGCTGGCCGCAACACGGCTAGCAAGCACGAGGCACCGGTCGGCACCAGCACAGCGCGGATCTCAGTTGGGAGCGTGGAGCTAGAAGGCGCCGTTAGGCCTATCGAACGGGCGGGGCACAACGCGGGTCGGCAACTTGTGAACGCCTGCTACTAACTAGTGTAGGGCGTGCCGGGCGGGCGGTCAACCCTCGCGAGCCGGGCACGGGTCCCCTCCGGAGTGGCCCGGCGGGGACGCCGTGCCGGCCCGCATTTTCTGTGCAGCGTCTTTTGAACCGAGTAGATGGGCGGCACTCAAATCAACAGCGGTATCGACGAGACGCCAGGCAACTTGAGCACCCCAACTCACAACATGTGTAGTGGGTCAACGTCGATGTGCAAGCGCACCCGCCGCGGCAGCCGCTCGCCGCGCAGGGCCTCGCCGGCGGCGCGAGCGGCGGCGGCCGCTTGCCGGCGTCCCCTGGACAGGAGAGTGACGTGCCAGCGGAAGCGGCCGCGGAGCCGCGCCAGAGGCAGGGTTGCCGGCCCCAAGACCAGCACCTCGTCGCCCCCCGCGTGCCCGGCGTAGCGCGCCAAACGCTCGGCCAGGCGGCCAACTTCGCCTTCATCGGCGCCCTCGATCAAGAGCCGCGCCATGGCCCCCACCGGTGGGTAGCCCAGCTCGTGCCGCTCGATCATCTCAGCCTCGTAGAACGCTCGGTAGTCGTGTTGCGCCGCCGCCACCACCGCCGGGTGGTCGGGGGTGAACGTCTGGATCACGACCTGACCAGCGGTCGCCCCGCGACCGGCGCGGCCGGCGACCTGGGTCAAGAGCTGAAACGTACGTTCAGCCGCGCGAAAATCGGGCAAATTGAGTTGCGCGTCGGCGCTGACCACGCCCACCAAACTGACCCCGGGGAAGTGGAGACCCTTGGCGACCATCTGGGTACCGATCAACACGTCCGCCTCGCGGGCGGCGAAGGCTTCGACGATCCGGCGCTGCGCCCCGGCCCGGCGCGTCGAGTCGGTGTCCATTCTGAGAATGCGCACTTCCGGCAACCGCTGTTTCACTTCGGACTCGATCCGCTGGGTTCCAACCCCACCGAACCAGAACCCCTCCCCCGTGCAACTTGCACAGGCCGGAGGCAACGCTCGGCCCAGACCGCAATGGTGACAGCGCAGGTCCGGTGGGCTGCGGTGGTGCACCAGCGGTACCGCGCACTGCTCACACATCGCCACGTCCCCACACTGCGTGCATTGCACGAACGTCGCCAAACCGCGGCGCCCGACCAACAAGATAGCCTGCTCGCCGCGCTCGACCACCTCCTTGAGCCCGTTGGCTAGCCGCTCAGACAAGAATTCGGGCGCCGGGGCCTCTCCGGAAACCTTGAGCGCCTGAGTCGGCGCCGGCCGGGCCGCGGGCTCGGTCGCTCGTTTCAAGAGTGGCAAAGCGTCGTAAAGTTCCCGATTCCGCCGAGCGCGCTCGTCCAACCAGGCGCGTTGGCGAGCGGCGCGACGTTGGCGACGCAATCGGTCGAGTTCGTGCCGGTCAGCATCGCGCATCACCCGCAGGTCGACCAACTCGACCGCCGGCAGAGAACGGTCGTCGACCCGCTCTGGCAGTTCCAATAGCTCATAGCGCCCGCGCTGGGCGTTGAAAGCGCTTTCTAAGCTCGGCGTCGCCGAGCCCAGAATGACTAGCGCGCTGTTCATGCGAGCGCGTACCACCGCGGCGTCTCGTGCGTGGTAGCGCGGTTGCTCAGCCTGCTTGTAGGCAGCTTCGTGCTCCTCGTCGACCACCACCAAGCGCAGGCGCTTGAACGGCGCGAACAGCGCCGAGCGCGCTCCCACCAGCACCCGACAATCGCCGGCCGCAACCGCCCAGTAAGTCGAGCGGCGGTCGGTCTCGGTCAGCCCCGAATGCCATACGCGCGCGGTCTCGCCGAACCGACTTTGGAACGCCGCGAGGGCCTGCACCGACACGCCGATCTCGGGCACCAGGACGAGCGCCTGCCCCCCCGCCTCAACGACTTGCTCAGCAGCCCGTATGTAGAGTTCGGTCTTGCCGCTGGCGGTGACGCCGTGCAGGAGCACCACCCCAAACTCACCCGCTTGTAGGAGTTCGCCGCAACGCGCCGCCGCTCGACGCTGCGCCGGCGTCAGCACCACTGGCGGGCTCGGGTCCGCCAAAGCGCCCGCGGCTGGCGTGGTCTGCTGCCGCTGAGCGCGGCGAGCCAGGTAGCCGGGCAACGCCGCCCGCAGCGTCTCGCCCCAGGCTGCCCCGTAGTAGTCTGCCATCCACCGGGTAAAGCCGAGCAGCTCTGCCGACACTCTGACGCGCGGGTCGGAGACCGTGTGAATCGCCCGCAGGCGACGGGGGCTTTCGGACGAGGGACCGACCACAACGCCCACTAGTCGTTGCCGCCGAAAGGGCACCCGCACCTGACTGCCAACCCCCACCTGGCCGATCAGCTCGGCCGGGACGGCGTAGGTAAACGTTTGGTCCTTGGCAATGGGGAGCACCACCTCGACGCGTCGAGGGGCACCGGTGGGAGCGGTGCGAGATGCGGGGCCGCTGGTGGGAGCATCCATGCTCGATACCTAGCACACGCCACCGAGCGGCGCGAGTGGTGCCGTCTAGGAGGCGCGGCTGATCGGACTCTCGTCGGACAGATTGAGCAAGCCGTTGATGCGTTCGACCAGCTTGCGGGGGCTGAACGGCTTGGTGACGTATTCGTCAGCCCCGACATCCATGCCCATGCGCTGGTCGACCAAACGACCCTTCGCACTCAACAAAATGACCGGCGTCTCCTTGAACGCCTCGATGGCCCGCAATCGCTTGCAGGTTTCGTAGCCGTCCAACTTAGGCATCATGACGTCGAGCACCACAAGGTCAGGACGCTCGGCTTCAAGCACTTCGAGCGCCTCCTCACCATCCACGGCGCTCACCACTTCATAACCCTCTTCCCTGAGGGTAAACTCTAAAATGTGGACGATGTAGACCTCGTCATCGACCACTAGTACCTTACCCTTGGCCATCGCTCCCTCCAATGGGCCACCTAGCACGGGGGCACACGCCCTGCCTAGGCCACGTCACTCAGGACCGGTTCTTCGAAACGAACAGGCGCCACCGTCCGGCCAACGCACGCCCCCATGACCACGCCGACCACGCTGAGATAGCGCTCTAGGTTGGCCGCCGGCCGCTTGTCCCCTAGCTCAATCCGCATCGTGCCGCACACCTGGCCGGCGTCATCCACTAGGGAGACAACCGTTGCCAAAGATCCCTCGACCCCACTGTGACCTGCACGCCCTAGGAGTTCGGGTTCGCACCCTCCACTCCAAAGCTCGGCACCCTCGACACCGAAGGCATCCACCACGGCGCGGGTGGTGCGTTCGGCCAGTTCAACTAAGTCGGTCACTCCAGCAATGGTGCGGACCATGCCGACCAGCCGCTCCGCGCGCGTAGCGTTGCGCTGGACCCGTCGCGCCCGTTTGCGCTCGCGGCGCAGCCCAGCGCGAACGCGTTCCAACTCGTCGCCATGATTGGCCAAAGCTTCGATCTCCCCAGCCAACGCCTGACGCTGCCGCGTGCAGCGGACCAAGGCAACGCCCAAACCGACGACGCCAGCAACCAGGCACACACTCAAAAGCGTCACTCACCGACCCCCTCGCCGATCCCGCGCGATGTAGCTTCCCGGTTGTGCCTTGCCGAACTTCTTGAGTTCCATCGCCCGGTCGTTCACCTGCGCCGGGTGGACCAAGGGCTCGACGGCGTTGGACACCAAAGCAATCGTCAAGCTCATCAACCTGAATTCTTCGACGCGTCCCGTGCGTCCTTCAATCTTGAAGCCGCCGGCTGCGTACGTCTCAGGGTCGTATAGTTGCTGGAGCGACTGGTCGAACGCCGTCACCACCGCCTCTGCAATCAAAGTGGCCCGGGCTGGCTCGGTCATGATGACGAAATCATCGCCGCCGACGTGACCGATGAAGTCATTCGAATCCCCGTGCTGAACCACGGCTTGCCGCATGACGGTGGCCGCCTTGAGAATTGCCTCATCGCCATGGCGGTAACCGTAGTAGTCGTTGAACGCCTTGAAGTTGTCGATGTCCACGTAGAGGAACGCCATCGGCTGCTGTTCGCGAAGCCGTCGCGTCAGCTCGCGCTCGATCTTGGAGTTCCCAGGCAGGCCGGTAAGCGGGTTGCCGTCGCGGTTGTCGACGCGCAGCTTCAGCGCGTTCCGCACGCGCTCGACCAGCTCGGTGTTTTCAGACTTTCTGAGCTCGTCTTTGACCAGGTAATCGTTGGCACCGGAGCGCAGGCAGGCGATCTTGTGCTCCGGGTCGTCCGATGCTGTCACCATGATCACCGGAATTGACTCTGTGTGTTGCGACGACTTCAGGCGGTTGCAAACTTCGTTGCCATCCATTTTGGGCATGTTCAAATCGACGATGACCAGGTCAGGAACGGCTCGGTACACTTCGTCGAGAGCCTGTTCACCGTCGCAAGCCAATCGCACCCGGAAGTCAGCTTTTTCCAAGATGTCTTTCCAGCGGCGCCGAACGATCTCTTCGTCGTCAGCGACCAAAATCTCGTGCTGGAACGCTTCTGCAGAACTTTGGCTCATGCCGGTACATGCTCCTCAGGTGGGATCCAGCGCCTCGCGCGGCAAACTCATTCGGGAAACACCCAGAGCACCAAATCCGGCAACAACCGTGCCAGGCAAAGGACCCACCGGCCGCCAGTGTGTTTCAGCCAAGCGGCTGGTCTACAACGCACTTAGCGCCGTGGGTGGGTGGTCGTCCGCTGGCTTGGGGTTGCGAATTGCGATCCGCCTCGCAATTGGCGGCGCCGAGCGAGGCTAGGCGTCCCGACGCACAAACTCGGAGGCGTGAGTTCGGTCAACCTGGTCGGTTGCCGCCGGCGATCCATTTAGGGAATCGGCGCGCGGATCTGCGCCCAAAGTCCAGGGCGCGCGGGTCCCCGCCCGCAGGTGCATCAACCCCACGAAACCGACCATCGCCCCGTTGTCGGTGCAGAGCTTCGGGCCAGGCCGGTGGAGGCGCACGCCTTTGGCACCGAGCATCTCCTCCACCGCCCCGGCAAGGGCGTTGTTGCAAGCCACGCCGCCACACAAGACCACGTCTTCTGCACCGTAGCGCTCCACCGCCGCTTGGAGCTGTTCCACGAGCGCTCGCACGACGGCATTTTGAAACCCCAGGGCGATGCCGGCGCGCTCTGCGTCGGTGGCTGGCGGGTGTTCCTGAACGTAGTTTCGCACCGCCGTCTTCAACCCGGAGAAGCTGAACTCGTACGGTGCCAGGCGGGCCACCGGGAAGCGCACAACCGCCTGCTCGGGCGACGCGCTGGCGGCCAAGCGCTCGATCGCCGGCCCGCCGGGGTAACCAAGCCCCAAGAGCTTGGCCACTTTGTCGAATGCTTCGCCGGCCGCATCGTCGCGGGTGCCGCCCAGGTGCTCGTACGAACCAAAGCGCTGGACCCACACCAGTTCGGTATGGCCCCCCGAAGCAACCAACGCCAAGAACGGCTTGGCAATGAGCGTGCGATCCACCGACAACGCCGACCAGACGTGCGCTTCCAAGTGGTTCACGCCCACCAGAGGCAGTCCACGTGCCAGTGCCAAGGACTTTGCGAAGCTGACACCGACTAAGAGTGATCCCAAGAGCCCAGGGCCTGAGGTCACCGCCACGCCGCTCAGATCACCCAGGCTACAACCGGCTCGCTCGAGGGCAGCCTGAAGAATCGGCGCCAGTGCTCGCACGTGGGCGCGCGAAGCCAACTCGGGAACCACGCCACCAAAGGCGGCGTGCTCCTCTTGAGAAGCAACGACGTTGGCCAAAATGGCGAAGTCGCCGTCGACCACCGCAAAGGCGGTGTCGTCGCAAGATGTGTCGATGCCGAGAACGCGCATGGTGCCGGGAAGTTGGGGGTGGACCAGCTCATCGTAGCGGCTGGGTCAACTGCCGGCAAGAGTGGCTATACTCAGCCATGCTCCGCCAAGAGGACGTGCAGGACGCGGCGCGCGCCACCGGCTTCGACCTAGCAGGCGCTGCCCCAGCCACCACCATCGAACACCAATGCGGCCTGGACGACTGGTTGCGCCAAGCGTTTCAAGGCTCGATGGCGTGGATGGAACGCCTCACGGGCCTCAGGCACGACCCGCGGCGCCTGCTGCGCGGGGCGCGGTCGGTCATTTCACTAGGCGTCAACTACTACTCCTTGGCGCCGCACTCTGAGGCGACCGGCACCGGCAAGATCTCGCGCTACGCCTGGGGCGCCAACTACCACAAGCTCATCCGGCGACAGTTGGTGCAGTTCGCTACCGAACTCAATCGACGAGCACCGGGCACGACGGTGCGGCTGGCAGTCGACACCGCCCCGATCCTAGAAAAGCCGTGGGCGCATCAGGCTGGCGTCGGTTGGGTCGGCAAACACGCCAATGTGCTGACCAAGGAGTTCGGCTCGTGGATCTTCTTGGCCGAGTGCGTCGTCGACGCCGCGGTCGAACCCGCACCGACAGCGACCGACCACTGCGGCACCTGCACCCGTTGCATCGACGCCTGCCCGACCCAAGCGATCGTCGCCCCCACCCTCGTCGACTCTCGCCGTTGCATTTCTTACCTGACGATCGAGCACCAAGGGGCGATCGCCCCCACCTTGCGCGCCGGCATCGGGGCGTGGGTCTTCGGCTGCGACATTTGCCAAGACGTCTGCCCGTGGAACAAGTTCCAAAAACCTAGCCGCGAAGTGCGCTACCAGCCGCGCCCGGGCAACCAAGCGCCAGACCTGGCCGGCTTGGCAAAACTCACCGAAGACCAGTTCCACCGCCGCTTTGCCGGCACCAACATCAGACGGGCGAAGTGGCCAGGGTTCCTGCGCAACGTGTTCATTGCCCTCGGTAACGCCGGCGCTCCGGAAGCGAGCCACGGCGCCCTCCGCCACGGGCTAAGCCACGCTTCGTCTTTGGTGCGCCAGCACGCGGCCTGGGCGGCCGGGCGACTCGGCGCCCGGCGATTGTTGCACGCTCAACGCCGTGTGGAAGACAACGCGGAGGTTTTGGCCGAGCTGGAACAGGCTCTGGATGACTAGGGCGCCCCGCGGAACAGTGCTTTGACGCGAGCCCAGGACGCCGACTCCACCGGCGTGGCGCCACCGCTGGCCAATTCTATGGTGTAGATGTAGTCGCCAAACTGCGAGGCGTCATTGTTGGCGGCATTGCCGGCGGCATAAAAGACCACTGGATCGGAGCTGGTCGCCAACCACTGGAAGGTCCACTCCTGCGGTCCCGAGCTGCCAGGCGCCGTGCCCAATGAGGTGTGCTTCAGATACGTTGGGTTCCCGGGAGTTTCCGACAGCTGGGTATTCACCGGATCTGAAGCGATGAGTTCCCCTGCCGGTTGATCGTTCGCGTCGAGGACGGTCAACTCAAACCCCCAACGCGCCTGGCCCAGGTCTTGGAGTCGCACGATCAGGTCGTAGGTCACCCCGACGACCGGCGCCGTCGGTACGCCGACAAGCTCCAAGGCGCCGTCGCCCGAGTTGACCGGGAAACCCACGTGGCAAATCGTACAGTTGTTGGCTGACGGTGGATTGCCCGCCACACCATCAGGAGGTCCGGAGCTGAACCCGTACGCACCGCTGGCCAGCACCAGGACCGCGCCACCAACCAATAAACTCATCCACAGCTGTTTCGTCCTAATCATTTCAATAGCACCATCTTGCGCATCTGATGCGCGCCGGCCGTATCCAATCGATAAAAGTAGATCCCGGAAGCAACGGGCACCCCCCGGTCATCCACCCCATCCCAACGCGCCGCGTAGTGCCCCGGTTCGCGGACTTCACTCACCAGACTCCGCACACGTGCTCCCTCAACGTCGTAGATTGCCAATTCGACACGCCCCGCACGACCCACCGAAAATGCAATCTCGGTAGTGGGGTTGAAGGGGTTGGGTTGGTTCTGCGCCAATGCAGTGCGGGGTGGCACGACGAGGGCTGGGGCATCGACGCCGGTCGAGCCCGGTACGACCAGGAGCCGAAAGTCGTCGACGCCGGCCTCCACCAACGACGGCCCGCTCTGTCCACCCTGGTCGTCGCGGGCGCTGAACCGAAAGCGCATGGCGTCCGTCAATGCCACAAAGTTGGTCAAATCGAACCGCTTCTTTTTCCACGCTTGCCCAGTCGAAGCCACCGAACTCTCGAGCAAGCTATAGGACGTGCCGCCGTTGGTAGACACCTCGACAACGAAGGGATCCTCACCGGGGTTGCCGCCCAGATCGTTCGAGAACCACAAGTAAAACTCCAGGCGAGCATAGCCTTCGCCAGACAGGTCGTAGCTGGCCGACACCAACCGCGTGACGCCATTGTCTACATCGTGGGCACCGCCGATGCCGCCAGGTTCATCTTGCTCGGTGATCCAACAGGTGACACCGGGATCGGGAGTTTGGTCATCTTCGGGCGTCAGATAAACCTGCAGCCCCTGCGGATAGGCGAAAATCCCGACCGGGTCCACCCGTTCCCAAAAGCCAGCGGTCGCCGTGTTCGGGCCGACGGTCCAGGCGGGATCCTCCTCCATGTCGACGTCGACCGTCGCGTGAAGCGCGCCGACGAAGAAGGAGTAAAGGACAGCCGGGGCACTTTCGGGAAGCGTAGCCGTATGGCCGAGTTGATCCGCGGCTGTAATGTAGTACTGCACTAGCGTATTCATCGGCTGCGCGGGGATGTCGGCGGTGTAGGTCGAGCTTCCATCCGAAACCAGGGCAACGGTCTCGAATGACCCCAGATTCAAACTATAGTGAAGGAGCAGCTGCGCTGGATCCAACGGCGCCTCGGTGGAAAACATCACGGCACTGACCGTATAGGGGGTCGTGGTTTCAAACGTATCGTCCAGCGCATTGTGCTGGATAATCACTCCCTCCAGGAGCTCCGGGCAGGCGAAGTTGTGGGCCCCGGCAGCGGCACAAAGCTCATCGTAGTTAGGCGTACCGTTGGTGATATCGCCATCGTCATCGTCCATCAAGAAGTAGGCAAGCACTTGGTCTGGCTGCATGCGAGGTCGCAACACCTTGCGCGAGAAATGCCAGAGGCTGCCGCAAGTTTCTTCGCCCACTTGGTTCCCAAGACTTGCTTCAAGTTCTTGACGGGCGTCCCAGTTGAAACCACAAATGACCCGCCCTGCACTGTGGATACCCTGCCCAACAACGTTGTCCGGATAGATCAGGTTGTTGTCGCAATTCCGAATTCCCGAGGCGCAGTTATCCAGCGAAAACCCGCGTCCGATGACCGGGTCATCCACCATAAATGTGCCGGCAATGTCGCTGTTACCTTCACCCAGCCCCTCTTCCCCCTGGTCACCGATAAGATTGAACTGGATGCAGTGTCCGAATTCGTGGGCAACGACATCACCGATGCGCCCGGTATTGCCGCAGCCGCCGCTCGCTCGGAAAAAGTTCATGACCGTGCCGGTCCAGTTGGCATTGCAAGAAGCATCGACATTGACCCGGGCAGTCACCTGCGTGTAGTTCCAAGACGGATCGATCGACTGGATGAAGCGCTCCGTGGCCGTCGTCCAGTAGTAGGTGGAGCGCTCGGCTGGGTCCGAGTTGGTGTCGTCAAAGATCACAGCTAGCGGCACATCGGGTTGGATGGTCGCCGAGTACGCCGCCTCGGGCGCGCCGCTGTTGATCACCCGGCATTCGGGGCCGTCCAGCCCAACATCGATCGGTTGCGCGCCAAAGTTGCCTTCGATCACGAAACTACCGTCCGCTTCGGTCACCGTGTTCTCGCCGTTACCCAGGTCGACCCGGACGCGGCCAAATGGCAGGTCGGTGGTTCCTTGGCAGTAGGTGACGTCGTCCACTGGGCCGCTTACCTGCCCCGAATACATGTAATTGACCCGATTGAAGCGGTAGACGATATCGCCGGAATGCGCGTCCACGTACGACTCCCAGACCGCGTAGACGCTCTGCGTCGCCACCACCACCTTCCACGTCAAGTAGTAGGCCACGCCCCCTTCGCGCTCAGTCGGCACGACTACCAGTTCGGGCTCTCCCACGATGTGGTCGTTGGCCGAGTCAAATGCCACAGCGGCGCTGGCCACGGCGATGGCCTCAGCAGCACTCAGAGACGGGACCGGCGAAACCTCGATGTCGGCGTGGAGCTTGGCCCCAACCGCCGCCAGGCGCCCGGCCTCCGTGTACAGTGCGGTGGCGAAACCGCCCAAGACCGGCACGTCCTCGTAGTTCTGCGTAAAGTGGACAGCAACTTTGCCAGCGCCGCGGGTCACAGCGGCATCGACAAGATCAGTGGTGCCCAGCCGGAACAACTCCGGATGCCCCAGAACAAATGTGCGCGCCGCTGCCTGCAAGACGGGATCGGCACCGGACGCCACCGCCGCCGACACGTGGCCGAAACCCGAACCGATGATCCAGCGTGGCGTGTCGAGGATCGGGTTCCAAGAGTAGACGCTCCAGGTTCCACCCACCGCTTCAGTCATCAGGGCTTCGACGGCGACCGCCCGGGCGTGGGATGGGTTGAACACCAGCGCTTTGGCCGGCAAGGGCATCTCCAACCCGGCCACTTCCTCCGGTTGCTGGAATGCCAAGGCTTGAGACACCAAGAGGGGCAGGGCAAGCAAGATCAGGGCAACAATCGCAGCGCGTCGCATTCGATCTCCGGGGTTGCGATCGTGACGGGGAGCCAAGTAAGAGGCACGCGAACGCACCTACTCATCATTATAGTCGCTAAGGCGCTGTCCGACAACAATGTCAGAACTTCGGGCAGACCTGCCAAAATGCGCGGGTTGACCCAGTTTCCCACCGATACCCCGGGCAAACCCAAACCCGCTCGGGGCTTGGGCCGATTCCCTCACCACTTGGATGGAACCCAACAATGCGCCCACGATACGCCGCGGTCTGCCTGGCCGCCGCCATCACGCTGATCACTGGTTTGCGACCTGCCCCCGGCCTCGCCCAGGAAGTCTGGGAGCTGGGGAGCGGCCGCCTCACCCTGCACTTCAACACGCCGCTTCTCGAAGAGCTGGACGTCACGCTCGATATCGAGTCGACGCCGGGACTCGCGCCGGTGGACCCGTGGATGGAGAGCCCCCATTGGACACTAGGGGTCGAGCCACCGAGCAACCTGCGCATCCAGGTGGACGATGGCATCATCGATTCGAATGGTGTCGACGGCGGCCGCATCCAGCTCTCGGGCGCGCTGGAAATCGCCACCCGCGGCACCACCACGCACCTGGAAGCGCCACGACTCACAGCCGAGCCCTCAGCCGACCTCACCGAACAACCCACCCTCCACTTGGTAGCACCTGACGGCGAGGTGGTCATCGACTTCGTCCACACCATGTTCCATATGGATTCAGCGCCCAACCGCGAGGCCTTGAACCTGCACTATATGAACATGCTGTTCTCCGAGGATTGGTGCGCCAGGGTGGGCCGCCCCGACCTGGTCGATTGGGTGATCGGCAGCGGTGAGTTACGCGCCACGCTGACCTACATCGAGGGTACGTCGCGCACCCAGGGTCCCGATGACCCTGACACCTCCAACCCTACCCTCGACATCAAACTCGGGATCCTCGGCACCCCCCAGCAAATCGCCCGCGAGGGCGGCCAGTTGGCCCTGTCGATGGCGACCACCGCGTGCAACGTCGGCAACGTCAACGTGCCCTGGGAAGCGCCGATGGACGAAGATCACCCGCTGATCTTCATGGCGCTCTACCGCGAGTTGGACGGCCAGTTCGACCAGATCGGCGTGTCCTGGCTCAAGCACGGCTTCTTCGCCTTGTCGAACAGCCAGTGCACGCCCTGCCAAAATCAGTCCAACGGCAGCTTCTTGGGAGTGGGCTGCTCCGACACTTACGGCGTGTCCAACAACGCCGACCGGCGCTACTTGGGCCCGCGGACCGAGGTCGATCCGTTTCAGGGCAGCTGGACGTGCACCGGCTCGCACTTTGCGGGCGGCGTCAACGACTGCCAGCGACGACACGGTTCGAGCGGCCACGGCGCCCTCGACCACCGATTGGTCGTCGCCGAGAGCGATTTGCAGAACGCCGGCGCCACCTACTACTTTGAGGCGTACTACATCGTCGCCGACGATGTCGACCGCTTCAACAACTGGGGATCGCGCCCCTGCACGATGAGCCAAAGCGGCAGCACCTGGTCGTTCCAAGCCACGGGCAGCTTGCGGGAGGGACCGGCGCTCGACCGTTGGGGCGACGCCCGCCAGTACGTGGCCGTTCCGGGCGACGGCCAAGTGTTGGTTGCGGCCAAGGTGGTGGACGGTCCAGGCGGCACCAAGCGCTACCACTATGCCGTCCAGAATCTCGACGCCGACCGCAAGATCCGCGCGTTCACCGTGCCCTTGGCTGCCGGGGTCACGGTCAGCGATCTCAGCTTTCACGATAGTGACCAAGACACCGGCAACGACTGGACCGCCACCACCACCGCCGCCGCCGTCACCTGGGAAACCGACACTTTCGGTCAGAACCCAAGCGCCCACGCCCTGGTCTTCGGTGATGTTTTTAGCTTCAGTTTGACCGCCAACACCGATTCCGAGACCGGTGACGTACTTCTAGGCATCTTCGAAAGCGGCACCGGCACCGAGGTCACCGCCTCCATGCCGGTGCCGGGTGCCGGAACGCCGCCACCACCGCCCGACGGCACCAACCTGGCGCGCTACACCGGCACCACCGTGTCGCAGTCGTCCACCGACTTCGGCGGTGTCCCCGAGCGGGCCGCCGATGGCAACACCAACGGCGACTACTTTGCCGACTCGGTGTCGCACACTGGCTACGACAATACCGCCTGGTGGCAAGCCGACCTTGCCGACTCTTATCCGATCACCGAAGTGCAGATCTACAACCGCACCGACTGCTGCTCGAGCGTGCTCTCTGACTTTTACGTCCTGGTGTCAGATGCGCCGTTCGTCTCCAACGATCTTGCGATGATCCTGGCCCAACCGGGCGTCGATCGCTACTACTACGAAGGTGAGGTGCCCGGCTCGGCGACCCTGCCCATCGGCCGCGCCGGCAAGTACGTGCGCCTCCAATTGACGGCGCAAAGCGTCCTGACCATTGCTGAGTTCGAGATCATCGCCGGGCCACCAGGCGCCGGCCCGGTCAATCTGTGTCGGGCGTCCGGCGCCACTCCCAGCCAGTCGTCGACGGACTACGGCGGCGACCCCGAGCGAGCTTGCGACGGCGACACCAACGGCGACTTCTTCGCAGGCTCGGTGACCCACACCTCGTGGCAAAGCCAACCCTACTGGCAGGTCGACCTGGGGACAGTCGACACCATCGGCGAGGTCACAATCTTCAACCGCTCGGACTGCTGCACTAGCGCCCTCTCCAACTTCTACGTCCTGGTCTCGGAACAACCCTTCGTCTCAGCTGACCTGGACGAAGTCCGTGCCCAACCGGGCGTCGAAGCCTATTATGTCGGCGCCGAAGTCGCCGGCTCAGAAAACCTGTCGATCGTCCGCGACGGTCGCTACGTGCGCGTGCAGCTGGCCGGCCAAAACGTCCTCACCTTGGCTGAGGTGCAAGTCTGGTCACATACCGGCGGTCCGCCGCCAGTCAACTACTGTCGGCTCCCCGAGACCCAGGTCAGCCAATCCTCGCTCGACTTCGGCGGTGTACCGGAGCGCGCCTGCGACGGCGACACCAACGGCGACTACTTCGCCGGTTCGGTCACCCACACTGGCTGGGACTTCCAGCCCTGGTGGGAGGCTGACCTGGCCGAGGTGCGCTCGCTGGATCAAGTGACCGTCTGGAATCGCACTGACTGCTGCGACGCCATCCTGCGTGACTTTTACCTGCTGGTGTCCGACGACCCGTTCGTCTCCCAGGATTTGGCGTCGACCCGCGCCCAACCGGGCGTTCGCGAGTTCCACCAGATCGACTCGGTGGTCGGCTCGATCACCTTCGACGTGGGCGGCACCGGCCGCTACCTCCGCGTGCAGCTTGTCGAGCAGAACGTCTTGACCCTGGCGGAGGTGGAGATTTGGTCGGGCAGCGTGCCGCTCCGGCCCGAGAGCGAGGCGCAGGGCCTGGTGGGTTCACGCTCCCCGCAACTCCTCTTTGGCTCGCCCTTCCCCAACCCGTTCAAGTCGACCACGCAGATCAGCTACGAACTCACGCAGCCAGAGAACGTGCGCGTGGCGGTCTACGACGTTAAAGGACGCCGGATCCGCACGCTGGTCGATGGCACCGAGAGCGGTTACACGACGCTCACCTGGGACGGTACCAACGACCAGGGCGCGCGGGTCGGGAACGGCATCTACTGGATCACGCTCCAGAGCGACTCGTTCTCGGAGCGCCGCAAGGTCGTGCAAATGCACTAGCGGCGAACCTGGCGTAAGCCCCACTTGGCCCCGGCTCCGACCTCGGTGCCGGGGCCACGGCGTTTCCCGCGCAACACACTTTTGGTAGGCTAGACTCATGGAACACGCCGAGCCCCTCAACCACGCCCGCGCCCTTCGGGCAGTCGCCCGCCGCGTCTACTGGTGGAAAACGCCGGCCGCAGCACTGGCCAATCCGACCCGATTTGCCTGCCAGGTAATGGTGTACGGGACGTGGGATGACGTCGTCCGGACACGCAGCGAACTCGGGGACGCCACGTTCATCGCCGGCCTGCGCTCGGCGCCCCCAGGCGTGTTTGACGCCCGGTCTTGGAATTACTGGCATCACGTCTATGGACTGACACCGGTGCCGCCACTTCCCACCCGCGTCCTGGAGTGATGGAGTTCCAACCCGATCTCTCCGCCTTGCCAGCCGCGCAACGTGCGCTTTGGGACCAGCTGGACGCGGTTCCCAACCACTTTGCACTCTACGGTGGAACGGCGATCGCACTTCGCCTAGGCCACCGCAGCTCGCTCGACTTCGACTTCATGAGCGAAAAAGCGTTTTCCATCGGCGATCTGAACCAAGAGATCCCGTGGATGAAGAGTGCAGAGCGACTGCAATGCTCGACGGACACACTGACGGTTGCGGTTGGCGAAGACTCTCCGGTACTCGTCTCTTTCTTCGGCAATATCCGCTTCGGGCGCGTTGGGACACCCGATCGTGCCCAGGGCAACGGGGTTTGGGTGGCCTCCCTACTCGACCTAGCGGCGACTAAGATGGCGGTCATCCAGCAACGCGCCGAAGCCAAAGACTACCTAGATGTGTTCGCGCTCATCGAAGCAGGGGTCACCCTGGAAAGCGCCTTGGCGGCGGCGCGCGCTTTGTACCAGCAACAATTCAACCCAGGCCTCACCCTCAAGGCACTGGCCTACTACGACGATGGCGACCTGGGTACAGTACCCGACCAAGTCCGCCAGCGCTTGACGAGCGCTGCCGTCCGTGTGGGTGACCTGCCGCAGATGGATCGAGTCTCGGAATCGTTGTCGCCGAGCACGGGCTAGTGCGGCGATTTCTCACAAACTTCTAACAAGCTCCTTGCCAGACTGCATCGTACGAGTCAAACGCGGGCATTAGACACACGCAACTAGGCATAGGGATTGCCTCCCCACGGAGACCGACCTAAAATTGATGTGAAACGCCCCCTCAAACCAAACTTTTGGAAACCTAACTCATGCGTTTTTCGACCACCCTCGCCACCTTGACTCTCCTCGCCCTCTTGACCGGCGCCGCCCATGTCGGCATGACCGCGGAGCGCACTGTCTTCCTCCACCACTGGACCAACTTCCAATGAGGCATCTGTGGGTCGGTGGATCCGCCCCTCAAGAGTTGGATTGCCTCCAAGCCTGACGTCGTCGCCATCGAGTTTCACACGTCGTTCCCCTACGTGGGCGACCCGTTTTACCAAGCCAACGTCTCCGAGCAAGACGCCTGGCGGGACGAGCACAACATCATCTCGGTGCCGTCGATCCGTTTCGACGGACCCCACCACTCCGCCACCAACACTACGGCTTACGAAAACGCCTACCAAGCGCGCAAGGCGATCCCGTCGCGCGCCACCGTAGAACTTGGCGTCAACTACAACGCCGCCTCCCAGACTGGAGAGGTCACCGCCACCGTGACCGCGGAAGAGATGCTGGCGGGGAGCTGGCGACTGGTGGTAGCCGTCACCGAAAGCGACATCCACTACCAAGCACCGAACGGCATCGATGTGCACGAACACGTCTTTCGCAAGTTCTTGCCTGGTCCGGCCGGTACGGCGCTGACCTTCGCCGGGCCCTACCCCGACGAGGAAGTCCAAGTCCTACCGTTCACGATTGACCCGTCCTGGGCTGAGGAGAACATTCAGTTCGTGGCGATCTTGCAAGAGACGGGCACCCTCGATGTCGAGCAAGCGGACGCCGCCGAGCTTCAAGGCGGCACGGGCGTCGACCCCGGTCCAGCGCCAGTGCCCACCCGCACCCGCCTGCTGCGGGTGACCCCGAACCCCTTCAACCCCAACGCCCAGCTCACATTCACGCTGGCCGAAGCCGGCCGCTACACCCTCCGGGTCTACGACCAGGGCGGACAGTTGGTGCGCACGCTCACCGAACGCGCCTTCGCTCCGGGCCAGCACCGGCTGCGCTGGAATGGCCGGAACGCCGCCGGGCACCAGGCTGCTTCCGGCACGTACTTCGTGGTCCTGCGCGGCCCCGGCGTTTCGGAAGCGCAGAAAGCGGTGCTCCTCCGCTAGGGTCACCCAGCGCAAAAATCCGAGCCCCGACAACCCCCAACCTCCACAAGGCTGCGCGGCCAGCAAACGGCGCCCGCGCCTCGTAAACGATCTCGCGCTCGACCAAACGACGTACCGCACACCTTTTCCGGCGAGATACGGAGCTCGCTTCTGAGCGGCTAGACGCTCAGCGGATGACCAGAAACTTCACAACCGGGGCGCCGTGCGGGTGCCGGAGGCGCGCAAAGTAGACGCCGCTCCTGGCGTCGCCGGGCGGCGACCAGATCTTCATCCCAGTGCTAGCCGGAACAGCGTCTACGGCGCGGCCCGCAGCGTCATAGATCTCCACAGTGGCTAAGCCTCCAGGAACATCGACCCAGAACTCCGCTGACGCGATGACGGGATTGGGACGCACAGCCAGCCGTGGTTGGGCGAGCACCAGCTCTTCAGGAGCTTCCACGCCGGCTGCACTGCAGGGGACGACTTCGAAGTCCGTGACGGAGATAGAGCAACCCTCAAAGCTCCCGCAACCAGCATCGCCATAGAGCTGCACCGCAATTCCGGTGTCCATGTACTGCTCGAGCTCTGGTGGCCACGACTCCAGGTACCAGTATCTGTAACAGCTATCCGGGCAACGTTGGACCCACATCGTCCAGCCGCCGTCGGTGAGCGTCCCGTGGGCGACGGGCGCGGTGTGTTCCGGGCACGACCGCCACGCCCATCGATCGCACAAGTCACAGAACTCCGGAGGGTTGTGGCGTGCGCGACTGCTATCGACCGGCACGATCTCGTATTCGTACATCACCTCCCGAACGACGCTGGTGTCGCTATGTGTATAGGAAAACTGCTGGCCGGGCGTACGCGGGAACGGTTCTAAGTTGACAAGATTGATCTCGCACGAAGGCAGAGTCTTCCGGTAGATGTCATAACCGACGACTTCAGGGTAGGCCCCGTAGTCATCCCCCCGGAAAGTGATCTCTACGGATTTACCCTGGCACTCCGCCCAAGACCAAAAATTGAAGACCTGGGCGGCCGCTGGCGAAGCCACGAGCGCGGCCACTGAGAAAGCTATGAAACGGAGCGATCGAGCGCACATAGACGACCCCTTTGCTGCCCGCTGCCATTGACCGAACCTGCGGACGGCCCGACGACGATCAATGGCTCAGGCCCATTTTCGCAAGAAACACGCCCCCCGGAAAGTCGATTTGACATACATCTGACACCGTCGTCACCTGGACAGCCCATGTCGGCCGCGCTACACTGAGGATCGCCCATCCTGGGTATTGTTTTCCCCCGTTCCCCACCGTGGAGCCAGCATGTCTCTCATGCGCCTCTGAACGAAAAACCAGACCCGAGGGCCTCGGGTCTCAAGCCCCCGGCTCCACGACGCCTAGTCTGCTCGACTCCTAGAACCAGGCGCGCGGCGCCGGCGTAGGAGTCTGCCTTGACCACCAGTTCTACAGTCTCAAGGACTTTCTCGGAGGCGCTCGAGCGCGTCGCTTCTGAGGTCGTCGCGCCGCGCGCCGAGTCGATCGACGCCGATGCGGCCTTTCCAACCGACGCCATCGCCGCCCTGGCCGACTCGGGCTTGCTCGGCGTCATGGCTGGCGGCGAAGCAGGTGGGCTAGGTGCCGGACCCCGCGGGGCCGCCACCGTGGTCGAGCGCCTGGCCCGCGAGTGCGGCTCAACCGCCATGGTCACCTGCATGCACTTTGCAGCTAGCGCCGTGGTCGAAGCGCTCGGGCCGGATCACCTGCGGCGTCAACTGGCCGCCGGCTCGATGCTCGGTACCCTGGCTTTCTCGGAAACCGGCTCCCGCAGCGAATTCTGGGCGCCGACCAGTTCGGCCCGAGAAGTTTCCGGCGGCATTCAATTGGACGCACAGAAAAGCTGGGTGACCTCGGCCTCCCACGCCGACCTCTACGTGTGGTCGAGCAGACCGGTGGCTGCCGAGGGGCTGAGCACGCTCTGGGCAGTCCCAGCCGACACACCCGGCCTCACCCCTGGAGCGCGCTTCGACGGCGTCGGGCTCCGCGGCAACGATTCAACGCCGGTGACCGCGGCGGGGGCAGTCGTCGACCCCACAGCATGCCTCGGAGCCGACGGCGGTGGCTTTGAAATCATGATGCAGACGGTGCTGCCGGTCTTCAACGCGATGATCGCCGCCACCTCCATCGGCCTCATGGAGGGAGTCACATCCCGCACCGCGGCCTACGCCACCCAGAAGCGCTTCGAACACACCGGCCAATCGATCGCCGACCAACCGACCGCTCGGGCCGCAATCGCCAACATGCGCATCAAGACCGATATGGCGCGCTGCCTGTGGCTCGACACGTTGACGGCGATCGAAGAGGGGCGAGCCGACGTCATGCTTCGCGTTCTCGAAACCAAGGCAGCGGCTGGCGCCACCGCCCTCGAGGTTGTGGCGCTGGGGATGGAAGTGTGCGGGGGTTCGGCGTATCGGCGCGACGTCGGCGTCGACCGCTACTTCCGAGATGCCCAGGCCGCCAACGTCATGGCGCCCACGACCACGCAGTTGCGCGACTTCATTGGCAAAGCCGTTTGCGGCCTACCACTCTTCTAGGGAAACCCTTCATGTGCAATGGCAATGGCAGCACTCTCGTTCTCGGCGCGGTCGCCTACGACCCCAAAGTCGTTACCATCTGGGAGGGCTTTCGCGATTACTTCGCAAAGCGCGGTCTGAACTTCGACTTCATCTTGTACTCCAACTATGAGCGCCAGGTCGAAGCACACTTTGCGGGACACTATCAGGTCGCCTGGAACTCACCGCTGGCTTGGATCGAAGCCGAGCGGCTAGCCCAAGCCCGGGGGCGCACGGCCCGCGCCATCGCCATGCGCGACACCGATTGCGACCTGACCTCGCTCATCGTGGTGCGGAACGACTCAGCCATCCAGTCGATCGACGACCTGCGTGGTCGCAAGGTCGCAGTCGGCGCCGGCGATTCGCCGCAAGCGACGTTGATCCCCCTCCTTCACCTGGCGGAGGCGGGGATCGACGTCGAGCGCGACGTGGAAATCGTCCGCCACGACCTGCTAGTCGGCAAGCACGGCGATCATATCGGCGGTGAGCGCGACGCCGCCCGCGCCTTGATCGCCGGGTCGGTCGACGCCGCCTGCATGATCGACGGCAACCACCTCTTGTTTGCGCAAGAGGGCACCCTCGCGCCCAATGCCACGCGCATCCTTGCCCGCACCGGCGCCTACGACCACTGCAACTTCACCGTCTTGGACGGCGCCCCGGCCGAGTTGGTGGCGCAGTTCGAACGTGAGCTGGCTGCCATGAACTATGCCGACCCCGAGGTGCGTCCACTCCTCGACCTCGAAGGACTCAAGGCATGGCGCCCCGGCCGGATTACCGGTTACGACCTCTTGAACCGCGCGGTGGATCGCTTCGGCTACTTGGAGCCTTGGTTTGCGCGCATGCGCACACTAGAGAGCGCTGTGTGACAGGCGATCAACCGCAGCCGAAGGGCAACCCAGCGATGACCGCGGTCCACCTGGAAGCGCTTGGATTTGATCACGGGGGCCACCTGCTCGTCCAAGACCAACTCCAGGACCTCGCGCCTGGTGAGCGGTTGGCGGTGCACGGCCACGACGAAACCCTCGCCGTCCACCTGGAGGTCTGGTGCCGCGCCAAGGGGCACAAGTTCGAGCCGGGAGGTAGCGACAGGGACGGCAACGGCGGTGCCCCGTTGGCCGGCATCATTCGCCGCGGCACCGCCGACCGCGATCGCTGGCAACGTGCCGAGATCGCCGCAGAGCCAACACCACGCGACGACCGCGTGGCCGACCAGCCCGAAGCCAGTTGGGGATTAGCGGCGCGCGGCGCCCGGGTGGAACAGGGCGTGCCGCCGTTCGCCTTTTCCATCGCCGAAAAGAAGATCGTTTGGTCGGACGACGCCGCCCAGATCTACGCACAGGCCGCCGCCGCTCAATGGGATCCCGCCACCGCGATCGACTGGACGGCCACGCCTCTTCCCCACTCCCTCGAGCGCGCCGTCGTCCAGGTCATGACCTATCTCATTGAGAATGAAACCGCTGCTCTCGTCGTCCCGGCGCGGTTCTTGAGTCAGATACACCCGCACTTCCGCGAAGTCCTCCAAGTCCTGGCGGTCCAGGTGGCCGACGAAGCCCGCCACATCGAGGTGTTCACCCGCCGGGCTGCGCTCCACGGCCAAGTGCCCGGCTCGTCCACAGTAGGCGGCCAAGTGTCGCTCAAAACACTGATCGACGAGCCCGACTTCGCCATGGCGATGTTCCTTTTGTCGGTTCTGGGCGAGGGCAGCTTCCTGCCCCTTCTTCAGTTCATCAGCCAAAACGCTCCCGATCCCGTCACGCGTCAGGTCACCCACCTGGCCGCCCAAGACGAGGCGCGCCACGTTGCTTTTGGCATGGGCCACTTGAAACGTCACCTCGCCCTGGATCCGGGATTGCGGGCGCGGCTGGCGCTCGCCGTCGAGCGCCGCCACCAAGCTTTGGCGCACACCGCTGGGCTGAACGAAGAAGTTTTTGACGCGCTTCTCTATTTGGCGGCGGGCAGCCTCGAACCCAGCGCCGTGGGCGTCGCCTTCGACCACACGGTAACCTTGAAGCAAGACATGCACGCCGGACGCCGCCGCCGGCTCGAGGCTTTGGGTTTCACAACCGGCGAAGCCGACGCGCTTTCCTCCCTGCACACCAGGAACTTCATGTAGCTGGCGCTCATTGCGCCAAAACCACCTTGCGCGCCAAACGTTCGCCCCCACTTCGCAATTCGGCAAAGTAGACGCCGGCCACCACATCGACGGGGTTCCAATCCACTTGGTGTACGACCCCGTCACCGGCTTCTAGATTAGCGACGCGCTCGACGACGCGGCCAGCCACATCGACGATGCGCAACTCCACGGGCCCGGTACCGCGCGCCGCGAACCGCCAGCGCACTCCACTTCCAAGCATGATTGGCGGATCCAGCATCATCGTCCGAGACGCGATGGTCGACGACTCATCCACCCGGGTCGTCAGCGCCAGGTCGATCTCCCATACGCCGCGCCCGTAACTCGCCGCGACCAGCTTGCGATGGAGACGCCGGATCTCCAGATCGGTAATGATCGCATTTGCCAATCCTGCCCCGTAGGGCAGCCAGTGCGCCCCGTCATCGGTGCTCAGCCATACACCGATGTCGGTGCCCACGTACCAATGGTCAAGCATGTGTTCGTCAATGGCCAGCGTGTTGGCCGGTTGGTCCGGCAAGTCGCCGGTCACGTCGCTCCAGCTCTCCCCACCATCTTCGGTCCGAAGGATGTGGGGCCCACCCGTCGCATACCCACCCAACACCACGAAGGCCTGCTCGGTGTCGGCGGGGTGCGCATAGATCTTCTCCTCGCGGCCGGTGAGTGGATATGCGGTCGATTGCATCCAATTGGCGCCATCGTCGGTCGTCCGCCACACACCGGCGCCCGAGTCCACAGTCCAGACGACGTGGCCGTCGACGGGGCTGATGGAGATCCAAGCAGCACGGTGCGGCGACACATTCACCCACTGGAGCCCGCCGTTGGTGGTCCTAAAGATGCCGGCCGACGACTCGGTGTAGAGGCGGTCGCCGTTCTGCTGGTCCTGGTCGACCGGCGTCACCCAACGGCCACTTCCAGTAATGCCCCCCTGAATGTTGCTCCAAATCTGGCCGCCATCGGTCGACTTGATGTGGTTGCCACCCTGCCACTCGGCGTAGACCACGTCCGCGTTGGCTGGGTCGACGTTGCACACCATTCCATCGGCGATAAACGTTGATTCGAACCAGTCCGACAAGCCGAACCGCCCCGGAATGCCGTTGTCTTGGGTACCTCCCATTTGAAAGTGGAGGTCAGTCTGCGCCACGCAGATGTCGTAGAACTGGTAGGTCACCAAGCCCTCGCGTCGCGACTGCCAAGTAGAGCCGGTGTCGGTGGACCTCCAGACACCGCCGTCAGTCGCAATCCAAACGTTCATCGTCGACCCGGGCTCGAACGCCAAGGCGTGCTCGTCCCAATGCGGCGTCGTGTCATTTCCCAGGGGAATCGATCCGTTCAGGTTGGTAAAGCTTAGGCCGCCGTCATCCGACACGTAGAGGTTGGTGCCGCCGGAGATCAGACGATCCGCATCAGTGGGTGATGCAGCCAGCACTAAGTTGTAGAAGCCTTGACCACCCGCCTGGTTGATGGAGTTTTGGAGCGACCAAGTGGCGCCGCCATCAGTCGACAAGTAGATTCCCAGCGTCCCTTGACTACTACTATTCACGTAGTGCGCATAGATGACGTCCGGGTCGGCCGGCGTCACAGCGATCTTGGTCTTGCCTATCAAGCTGCCACCCGGCTGTCCAGCGCCAAGCAACTGAAAATTCAGACCATCGTCATCCGATACGTAGACCCCATTGTCCGTCTGGAAGTTCAGAAACGGGTCGCGTCCTTTCGCCACGTACACCCTGGTTGCGGAATCCGGTCGCCACTTGCCATCGAAGAAATTGCCTCCGGTTTGTACCTGCGTCCAGGTGTCGCCCTGGTCGGTGGAGCGCCACAAGCCGTCGTTGGCGCCGGCCAGAACCGTGCCGGTCGCCGGGTTGTCCTCGATAAAATTGAATCCCGAGGTCGATCCGAGCGGATACGACAAGGAAGTCGAATTGAACGACGCTCCACCGTCGGTGGACTTCAAAATGCCAATGCCGAAGAGTCCCTGCCCGGCGGTGACAAAACCGGTACCCGAGCCTTCCCCCATCCCGATCAGGACAATGTCGGGGTTCGACCCCAAGACACACACTGCTCCGACCCCTAGGACCGGCAGGTCATCCGTGCAAGGTGCCCAGCTATCACCGCCGTCGACCGACTTCCACAAGCCGCCGCCGGCCGAACCCACGTAGACGACGCCAGAGTCGGTGGGGTGGAAGTCCAAGGCTAAGCAGCGCCCCGCGCGGTGGAGGGGACCGGTGGAAAACCACCCGGGACCGACCGGCCGCTCGTGCATCAACGCCACCGCACGTTCGAACGCCTCTTGGCGGACCCGCCCGGGGGCAACGCCGGCCGGCGCCAGCCGACTGTCACGAAACCACTTGGCCCGGTTGTACGGCTTCCAGCCGCTGGATCGGGTGGTTTTTAGTTCGGGGTGCTGGTCAAAGTGGGCCCCGAGCGCCTCGAGCCCGACGAGGCGCTGCGCCAGCGCGGGCAACGGTGACAATACAGCACTGAGGACGAAGCCAGCAATAAACCAGGTTAGCAGGATTGGGCGATTCATTAGCACCTCGACGCGCGGGGGAAAGGGCGGGAGACGCGGCGCTCAACCCAACTATAGCGCAGGCTTGTGCACCTTCATGTCTCTCTTCTACCACCCAGCTCCACCCAGGTGCCGGTGCCCGTTGCCCGCGCGGCGCCGGCCAAGTAGTGCGCCGTCGCCAAGTCCTCCACCGCCACGCCCAGTGACTCGAACACCGTGATTTCGTTAGCGTCGCGCCGGCCGCTGGCCCGCCCCAGCAACACTTCACCGATTTCGCCACGGAGGCTGTCCTGGCCAATGGCGCCGGCTTGTTGCGCTGCGAGGAAATCGCCCGCCTCATGAAACAGCGACTCGCGCGAGTCGCAGAAAAGAGCCGCGCGCCGCATAACGTCAACGTCCAATTCACGTGTTCGCGGGGTGCACGCACCGACGGCATTGATGTGGGCACCCGGCACCAACCATTCCGCGTGGACGACGGGCGTCGCCGACGATGTAGTCGTGCAGAGGAGGTCGGCACCGATCACCGCCTGCGCCGCGGTGTCAACCGCCTCGACGAGGAATGCGTAGTGGCTATCTGCTTCTTGAGCAAACACCTCGCGGTGCGCCGGCGTTGGGCTGAAGATCCGCACGCGTTCGATAGGACGCACCAGGCTCATCGCCTCCAGATGACTGCGTGCCTGCGTTCCAGCTCCGAGGATGGCAAGGTCGGCAGCGTCGGAGCGCGCCAGCACGCGAGTCGCCACTGCCGACGCTGACGCCGTCCGCACCGCGGTCACCGCGCTGGCGTCGATGACTGCACGGGGCAACCCACACGTCGAGTCGAACAAGAGAATGAGACCTTGGTGCGAATCGTAGGGAGTCTTGTGGTTTTTGGGGAAAACACTCAGCACCTTGAGCCCCAAGGCGTCGGGATCCTCGAGTTTGCCCGGCATCAGACCCAGCCACGCCTGGCCGCGGCCAACCGCCATGCTGCTCCGCAGTGGGTTGGTGGCCTGACCGCTGGACAAGTCCCGCAGCGCCTGTGCAACCCACTCGATGCAATTCTCCATTGACAGGAGGGAGCGGACGTCAGATTGACTCAGGACCAAAGTATCCATTGTAGTGGCCCGCGGATCGTGTCAAAGCAATGGTGGTCATTGAAAAAGATCGGAAAGGACGAGCTGAGCGCCCTTTTAGTCCAGCCTGCGCCAAATCCGCCCTAGGCGAGCCGCTCCCTCGCTCGTAGAATCATAGGGAACCTACGCCGACCGGTCACGACAATGCAGTTTGTTCCAACGCCGCCAAGATCGCGCGACCTAGCTCCGGCAGGGACGGGTCGCGGGCACCCATGATCAACACCAAGTCTCCCGCCCGCGCCTCGTCCCGGACAGCCGCCGCCAGCGCCCGGCGCGGCACGTGGCCTACGCCGCCCGCCGCCCGCACCTCCAGATCGGCCACCAAGTCACCCGCGGTGAGCGACCGGTCGGCAGTACCGCCGGCGTCGTAGATGTCGAGGACCCAAAAACGATCGCCTGGGCGGAGCGCCTGGGCCACCGCGCCCGCCAACTCGTCACGCATGAAACGTGCCGGCCCGTAGCCGTGGGGCTGGAACGCAGCCAGGACTCGACCCGGTGCTCTGAGCTGAGCGGCGCGGAGCGCCGCTTCGATCTTCCGCGGGTTGTGGGCAAAATCGTCGATGACTTCGACGCCCGCAGCCACGCCCAGTGATTGGAAGCGCCGCGCCACCCCCCGAAACCCAGCCATGCCCCGAGCGCTCGCCGCGGGCGCCACGCCGACGGTTGCAGCGGCAGCAATCGCCGCCAAGGCGTTGGTCACCGCGTGGGCACCGACTTGCGGCAGCTCCACAGGGACGCGCGCATCGTCGCCCACCGCCGCAATAAATTGGCTCGACTGGCCACCAAGTTCCACTGCCTCAGCGCGGAGTGTGGCCGCCTCGCTTGTCCCAAACACCCAGTCGGCCGCCGCGCGAAACTCCACCAGCTCGCGGTCGTCACTCACGACGAAGCCGCGGCGGCAACGGCTTCGAAACCTGCGAAAGAGCGCCAGGAGTACCTCAGGTTCGGCGTGGTCGCGGTGCAGGTTCAAGAGCACGCCGTAGGCCGGCGCGTAGCGCACCAAGCTCGCGTCGCTCTCATCGGCCTCGATGACCAGATACGGCGACGAGCCCACCCAAGCGTTCCCCAAACAACCGCGCTCTTGGAGCGCTGGAAGCGCACCTCCGGTAATGACCGAGGGTGCCTGCCCGGCCGCCTCCAACACCTCGAAGATCATCGCCACTACGGTCGACTTGCCGCTGGAGCCGGCCACGGCGATGGTCTCGTACTGCCGAGCAATCTCGGCAAGCAGCTCTGAGCGGTGGACGACCCCGATCCCCAACGCTCGCGCCTCCCGCAAGTCGGGGATCTCAGCCTCAACCGCCGTCGATGCCACGACCAGGTCGGCACCCTGGACACCGCTACCGTCCTGCGCGCACAGCTCGACGCCGGCCCGTTCCAGGTGGCCGGCGATTGCCCGGCGCTCGCCGCGATCAAAGTCGCGATCGCTCCCCGACACCGGCGCCCCGCGCTGGCGCTGGAACGCGGCCAGCGCACTCATCCCACTGCCGCCGACCCCCACGAGGTGCAACCGTGCGGCGCGCAAGTCGACCGCCGCCAAGGCCAGAGCCTCGCTCACAAGACGACCACCACGTCGCCTGCATCCAGACGGTCGAACAAGTCAACCATGGCGGCATTTTCAAGCCGCACGCAACCGTGCGATGCGGCTTGCCCGATCGACGTCTCGTGGTTGGTACCATGCAGGTAGATGTAGCGCTGCCGCGTGTCACAGCCTGGGCCCTGATTGACCCCCGGTTCGCAGCCATCCAAGGTCACCACCCGACTCAGAATCAAATCCTCGCCCTCTGCGCCACCCTCCCAACATTCGCCGGTCGGCTCCCGGCTCTCAAAAACCGCACCCCGCGGTTCACCCCCACCAATGCGCTCGGCGACCCGGTGGACGCCAGGCGGCGTGCGCTCGGAGCCATCCGCGCCGCCAACACCGCGCTTGGCGGTGGACACCGGGTATTCGGCGACGCACTGCTCCCGTTCGAATAGGTAGAGGCGTTGCAATGCGGTCGAGACCACGATCAGGCGGCTGGGCACCCGCCCTAGCACGCGCGCGGCTCGGCGCGCCGCGGCTTCTAGGAATCGTTGGGGTTCAATCGACGGGCGCGGGTCGCTCACGAATCGACGCGTAGGACGACTGCCGCCGCCGTATCGCCGGCAGCGCAACCGGTCATCAGCCCGGTGCCACCGCCGCGCAGCGCCAGCTCCTCGATCATCTCGACGACCAAGCGCAGGCCGGTGGGACCTTGCGGGTGACCGTAGATCAAGGATGATCCGAAGCGGTTCATGGCGTCTAGGGCGACACCGGTCTCGCGGCTGAAGTAAGCGTCATTCACCGCAAAGGGGTTGTGGGTCTTCACGGTGTCGAGTTGCTCGAAACCCAACCCGGCCCGCTCGAGCGCGCTCCGCGCCGCCGGCACCGTCGCCTGCGCCATGAAACCCTGCTTGGCGCGGGCCGTGCCAAAGGCGAGCACCTGCACACTCGTGGGGGCGCTAGCCAGATCGCGCGCCTGCTCGCGTCCGGTGACCACGACGCCGGCATTGCCGTCGGCCGGATAGGTCTGCCCGCCGAAAGTCACTGAGCCATCTCTCATGACCGGCTTGAGCTTGGCCAACCCTTCCCGAGTGGTCTCGAACACGCCTTCGTCCCCGTCGACCGTCGCCACCGTGCGCCGCCCCGCGGCGTCCTTCACCTCGACCGGTGCCCACATGTAGCGCTTTTGAAAGGCGCGATCGTCCGCCAGGGCGTCTTGGTACTGCGCGTAGCGCAGCAAGACGATGTCGTCTTGCTCCTCGCGGGGAATCCCAGCTTCGCGAGCAACGTTCTCGGCAGTCTCGAGCATCGACCCACCGGCCCAAGGGTCGCGGCCGAAGTTATCCCACACCCAGTCCTCAGAGTCAGGTCGGCCACCTGGCGCCCCCGGGTTGGGGTACGAGAGGTGCGGGCCGTTGGAGGTCCGGTCGCAGGCGATCGCCAAGATCGTGCGGCTGGAATCGTGCTCCACTTCGAACGCCGCGCCTTGCAATAGGCGGACGGATGTTGCACACGCCTGATTGACGCTAGGGCCGGTAATCCCCGGTGCCCCGACCAACCCCGCCATCCAGGGCGCCCCGTAGAAGCTGGCGGTGGCCGGCACGGTCATGCCCAGATGCAGGTCGGTGAGTCGATCCAAGGACACACCGCGGGCCTCAAGCGCCGATCGGCCCACTTCGGCGGCCAGACGCATGGCGTGGGCCCCAGAAAAACTCCCCTGCCAGCGCACGAAGGGCGAACTCCAGTAGCAACCGTAGGGGATATAGGCATTCTGGAGCATGCAGTCTTCTACCTAGAAGCGCGACTCGCCGCGCGCGCGTTTAGCAGCGCGCAGGCGGGCGCGGGCCCCGGCGATGCGCTGCTCGGCCAAGGCGACGTCGGCACCGGCAACGGTGCGGTTGCGCTCTCTGGTCAGCTCGCCTTCGGCCTCGTCGACGTCAATCTCGTCGACGCGCTCGAGATGGTCCGCCAGCACAATGGCCCGGTTTCGCGACACTTCCAGGAAACCGCCGGAGATGAAATACGATTGCACCTCGCCGCCGGCCGTTTCCAAGTCCAGAGGCCCCGCTGCAAGCGTGGTGATGAGCGGCGCGTGGTGGGCCAGAATTCCCAGCGCGCCGTCAGCCCCAGGTGCCACCATAGCCTCCACCTCGCCTTCGAACACCGGCTGCGTCGGTGTCTGGATCGCCAACTTGAAAGACGGCATCGGCTACACCTCGGCCTTGAGCTTCTCCGCCTTCTCGTAGACCTGCTCGATCGGGCCGCACATGTAGAAAGCCTGCTCCGGCACGTCGTCCAGCTCACCCTCGACGATTTTCTTGAAACTCTGGACCGAATCCTCGAGCTTGACGTACTGACCGGGCGTGCCAGTGAACTGCTCGGCGACAAAGAAGGGTTGCGAGAGGAACTTCTGAATCTTGCGGGCGCGGGTGACTGCCACCTTGTCGTCTTCGGACAACTCGTCCATTCCCAAGATGGCGATGATGTCCTGCAGGTTGGCGTAGCGCTGGAGAATCTCCTGCACGTCGCGGGCGATGGCATAGTGCTCGTCGCCGACGATGTTGGGATCCAGGATGCGCGAGGTCGACGCCAAAGGATCGACCGCCGGGTAGATCCCCTGCTCAGCGATCTTCCGCTCCAGCACCGTCGTCGCATCCAAGTGCGAAAACGTGGTGGCCGGTGCAGGGTCGGTTAGGTCGTCCGCCGGTACGTAAATGGCCTGCACCGAGGTGATCGAGCCGTGGCGCGTCGAAGTAATGCGTTCTTGCAACGCCCCCATCTCGGTCGACAGGGTCGGCTGATAACCCACCGCACTCGGCATGCGACCGAGGAGCGCTGACACTTCCGAGCCCGCTTGCACAAAGCGGAAGATATTGTCCACAAAGAACAAGACGTCTGTGCGCTCTTCGTCGCGGAAGTACTCCGCCATGGTTACACCGGTCAAACCCACTCGCAGGCGGGCACCGGGCGGTTCGTTCATCTGCCCGAAGACCATCACCGTATTCTTGATGACTCCCGACTCGGTCATTTCGAGGTAGAGGTCGTTACCCTCGCGCGTCCGCTCGCCGACGCCCGAGAACACCGAATAACCGCTGTGCTCGGTGGCGATGTTACGAATCAGCTCCTGGATGATGACCGTCTTGCCCACACCGGCGCCGCCGAAGAGGCCAATCTTGCCGCCTTTCGGGTACGGCGCCAACAGATCGATGACCTTGATGCCGGTCTCGAAGATCTGGGTTTCGACCTCCTGATCCTCGAAGCTTGGCGAAGGGCGGTGGATGGGGTAGCGCTTGGCTGTCTCCACTGGCCCCTTGTTATCGATGGGCTCACCGACCAGGTTAAAGATCCGCCCCAGAGTCCCTGCGCCCACCGGCACCGTAATGGGTGCCCCAGTGTCGCGGGCAGCCATGCCGCGCACCAAACCGTCGGTCGAAGCCAAAGCGACGCAGCGCACGGTGTTGTCGCCGACGTGCAGCGCCACCTCGCAAGTGACGTCGATCGACTTATCGGCATCTTTGATCTCGATGGCGGTCATGATCGGCGGCAAGGCCTCGTCTTCAAAGGCCACATCCACCGTCGGACCAATGACCTGGACGACCTTGCCGTACCTGTCGTTCTTCGTGGACATTCGAACAGAATCTCCCTGGCTGCGCTCTTACGCCAGCGCCTCGGCGCCGCCGACCAATTCGGCAATTTCCGTAGTAATGATGGCTTGGCGAATCCGGTTGCGCTTCAAGACCAGCGCGTCGATGAGTTCGTCGGCGTTCTTGGTCGCTGAGCCCATAGCCACCATGCGGGCCGAATGCTCAGAGGCAAACGACTCCAGGAAGGCGGCTACCACCCGGGTGAGGGCGTAGCGTGGCAACAGTTCGCGAAAAATCGCCTCGGGCGACGGTTCGAAGATGTAGTCGCGCTCACCACCCGCGGCGGCATCGCCTGCCAGCGGTGCCGGCGCGCCGCCGGCGCCGTTCTGGTGCGGCCCAGCCGGTGGTTCGATCGGCAACAAAGTCTCGACGACCGGTGTACGGGTCAGCGTCGACACGAACCGCGAGTACAAGAGGTCTACCGAGCGAACATCCGATTCAGTAAAGAGCTCGACCAGATCGTCGGTCACCTGCTGCGCCAGCGTCAGTTCGACACCCGTGCCGATGTCCCGGTAGGCCTTGGCAATCTCGTAGTCGCGACGCTGAAAAAAGTCCCAGGCCTTGCGGCCGACGAACACCAGCCGGACGGACTCCTCGGCATGGTCGGCGGCATACTGCACGGCGCGGCGGACGACGTTCGTGTTGAACGCGCCGCATAGACCTCGATCAGAGGAAAAAACCGCCAGGACGCGCGCCCCTTCGCTGCGTTTTTCAAACAAGGCATGCGAAACCACGCCACCCGCCTCAGAGATGTGCCCCAGCATCGCCTGCATGGTCTGACCATAGGGTCGCGCCGCTTCGACATCCTTGCGCGAACGCGTGAGCTTGGCCGCCGCCACCATCTCCATAGCGCGGGTGATCTGCTTGGTCGACTGGACGCTGCGAATGCGCCGTTTGAGGTCACGCAATGAAGCCATGGGCTAGGCCTGCACCTCGATGCCACGCTCTCGGACAAACTGTTCGGTGAACGCTCCGATAGCCTTGGCAAGATCGTCGCCGGCGTCGTCGAGCGAGTGCGTCTCCCGCAACTTGCGCACCACATCAACGTACTTCTCGTCCATGAACTGGTAGAACTCCGCTTCGTAGTCCTTGAGGCTCGACACCGGCAGCTTGTCCAAGTACCCCTGGGTGGCCGCATAGATGATCATCACCTGCCGCTCGACTGGGACTGGCTCGTACTGGCCCTGCTTCAACACTTCGACCGTCCGCTCGCCGCGGGTCAATTGGTCCTGAGTGGCCTTGTCCAAATCGGAGCCGAACTGCGCGAAGGCTGCCAATGACCTGTACTGGGCCAGATCCAGCCGCAGGCTACCGGCCACCTTGCGCATCGCCTTGACCTGCGCCGCGCCGCCGACACGCGATACCGAGATACCCACATTGATGGCCGGGCGCACGCCCGAGTAGAACAGGTCCGGCTCCAAGTAGATTTGGCCGTCGGTAATCGAAATGACGTTGGTTGGAATGTAGGCGGAGACGTCGCCTGCCTGGGTCTCGATCACCGGCAACGAAGTAAACGAACCACCTCCTAGCTCGTCGGACAGCTTGGCCGAGCGCTCCAATAGCCGCGAGTGCAAGTAGAACACGTCACCGGGGTAGGCCTCCCGCCCAGGCGGCCGCCGCAACAGCAGTGACATCTGCCGGTAGGCTGTGGCGTGCTTGGAGAGGTCGTCGTAGAACGCCACCACATGCTTGCCGTCGAGCATGAACGACTCGGCCATCGACGCCGCCGCGTACGGCGCGATGAACTGCAAGGGCGCCGGGTCGGAGGCCGCCGCCGACACGACAATCGTGTAATCCATGGCGCCGTGCTTGGCGAGCAAGTCCACGACCTTGGCCACCGACGACTCCTTCTGGCCGATGGCGCAATAGATACAGTAGACGTCGGTACCCTTCTGGTTGATGATCGTATCGATGGCGATAGCCGTCTTTCCGGTCTGCCGGTCACCGATGATCAACTCACGCTGGCCGCGTCCGATTGGAATCATCGAATCGATGGCTTTGAGGCCGGTCTGCAGCGGTTCCTTCACCGGTTGGCGCTGGATGACGCCCGGCGCCATCGACTCGATCAGGCGGCGCTCCTCGGTGGCGATCGCCCCCTTGCCATCGATGGGCTGGCCAAGCGAGTTTACCACCCGCCCCACCATTGCCTCGCCGACCGGCACCTCGGCAATGCGACCGGTGCGGGTCACCTGGTCGCCTTCCCGAATCGATTCGTCGCTGCCGAACAGCGCGACGCCGACGTTGTCCTCTTCGAGGTTCAGCACCATGCCGTAGACATCACCGGGGAACTTGAGCAGCTCGCCGGCCATGGCATCTTCCAACCCCCAAACGCGGGCAATGCCGTCGCCGACCTGCAAGACGGAGCCGACGCTCTCCATTCTGACTTCGGACTGATAGCGCGCCAGCTCTTGCTGGATTACCGCGCTCACTTCTTCAGGTCGAAACGACATGACTCCGCTCCACTGGTCTGCGGCTATCGCGCCCAGCCCCGGGCGCGCTCAGGATTTAGATGGGGGCCGGCCCTCGGGACGGCGCCCCGACTAGATGACGCTCAGCGCCCGCAACTCGTCGCGCATGTCCGACAACGCGTTTTGCACGCTGCCGTCGAGCAACTGGTTGCCCACCACGACGCTGATGCCGCCGATCATCGACGGATCTACTTCACACTCAATCTTGACCGTCTTACCGGTCCGCGCCGCCAGGACTTCGGACAAGCGCACTTCCTGCGTCTCGGGTAGCGGCACCGGCGTGGTGACCACGGCGCGCACAATGCCGCGGTCGATGTCTGCCAGGACCGACACCTCGTCGGCGATTTCCTCGATCAGGTCGAAGCGCTTTTTGTCGAGGAGAAGCCGAAGGAAACTAGAGGTCAAGGGTTTGACCCTGCCCCCCAAGACGCTCTCCAACATGTCACGTTTGGCGTCCGGCCGCACCTTTGGCGAGTGCAGGAAGTTCTTGAGTCCCTTCTGCGCACCCAGGAGTCCGGCGACGCTCTTGAGATCAGCATCCACCGCATCGACCGCGTCGATTTCACGCGCGGCAGCGCAAAACGCCCGCGCATAGCGCCTGGCCAAGCCGGGCTCACGCATTGCTCTGCTCAAGCTCCTCGATGAAGCGCTCGACCAACTGTTTCTGACCGTCTCCCTGAACGCGGTCTTTGATGATCTTCTCAGCCCCCAAGACCGCCATATCGACGATGTCGTTGCGCAGTTCTATACGCGCCTTGTTCCGCTCGTGATCGATGTCGGTCTTGGCCTTCTCGAGGTCCTTGCGCGCTTTGGCTCGTGCTTCTTCCTGGATGTCGGCGGCAAGCTTCTTGCCCTCGGCGGTCGCTTCCTCGATCTTCTGGCGCGCGGTGGCGTCCACCTCGCGTAGCTGTCGCTCGAGGTCAGCACGCAGCGAGTCATTCTCACGCCGCCCAGCGTCGACGTTGTCGAACTCAGTGCGGATGCGCGCACGCCGCGCGTCCAAGAACCCCAACAGCGGTCCCCACGCGAACTTCTTGAGTCCCCAGAACAAGAGCAGGAACCCCAGAACGTTGGTGATGAGTTGTGACCACAGGATCTTCATAGGCTTTGGCACCTGGGGCGGCGCTTCGCAGCCCCCGAAAAGTGTGTGGCTGTCAGACGCAGCAGAGCCGCTCCGACTTAGCCGCCGATCTTACCCTGCAGCACGAAGACGCTCACCAACGCGTAGATGGTCAACGCTTCGATCAACGCGCAGCCGATGATCATCGCCGTTTGGATCTTGCCCGAAGCCTCAGGCTGGCGACCAATCGCCTCCATAGCGGAACCAACTGCGCGCCCCAGCCCGAAGGCCGAGCCAAATGCGGCGAGTCCGAGGCCTAGCGGCAACGCAAGACCGATGGTGGCACTGTGATCCATGACTCAATGTCCTCCCGGTGTCTGGAGAAGCGGGCACGAAGCCCGCCGTTAGTGATGCTCCTCGTGAGGCAGCATCATGTAGAAGTAGATCGTGCTCAACAACGTGAACACGAGCGCTTGAATCAAGCCAAAAATGAGCAACAAGGGATAGATGATCGCCTGTAGCGGAATCCCCAAAAATTCGGAGCCGGGCAACTTGGTGGCAGCGTAGAGGGCGCCACCCAGTCCGACGAAGACGGCCAAGAGCACGTCCTCCCCGGTGATGTTGCCAAACAGCCGGAGTGCCAAGCTGATCGGCTTGACCAACTCGCCGACCACGTGCAGCGGCATCATGAGCGGCACCAGGATCCAGCCGACCAGATCGCGCGGTTCGCCAGCCATGTGGTCCAGGTAACCGCGAACGCCGAACGAGCGGATACCGGTCCATTGGACATACAGGAACACACAGAGCGCCAGCGCCAGGGTGGTATTTAGGTTGTTGGTCGGTGCCTTCAAGAAGGGCACCAACCCCGAGTAGTTCATAAACAGGATGTAGATGAAGAGCGTGCCCAAGAACGGCACGAACTGGCGCCCCTTCGGGCCCAGAATCCCCTGGACGAAGTCATCTAGCCCCTCGGCAATCGCCTCGACGCCGTTTTGCAAAGGCCCCGGGATGTACTCGAGGCTGCGGGTTGCCAAAGCCGCGATTGCCACCAGCACTACAATGTAGAAGAGCATGAACAGCTGGTCGGGTCCGACCCAGCCGTTGAGCCAGGTGACCCCGTGGGGAAACCCGAGCATGTTGAAGATGTTGTCGAGCTCAGGCGGCCCTTCGTGGTGCCCGCCGCCGTGAGCATCAGCGGCGTGGGCGTCGCCGTGCTCCCCGGCGTGGGCCCCGTGCGTGGCGTCGCCATGGTGGTCCGGGTCATGGGTTGGGGCATGGCCGCCCTCGCCCTCGGCCTGGACGGTCGGCCCGAGCGCACCCAAGACGCAGAACAAGATCGCCGCCGCGGCGATTAGAACCGTGCGCAGGTTTCGTGGCGCAGACATGCGTGCTCTACTGGACCCCTACCGGTTGGCTCAAGCCGACCCCTGGCCCTCCAGACGCTTCGCTCCCTGCCCGTCCGGTCCGGGTAATCTGTTTCAGGAAGGGCACTTCAAGGATGGCCGAGGCTTGTGATTTATTTCACAAGCCGGCGGAGGGTAGCACCTGGTTCGGGGGGTGTCAACGGAGCGCGCCCTACTCCAGCTTGAGAATCGCTTCCTCAATCACCCGCCCCCGGGCGTTGGCAAATCCCGTGTCTTCACCGACGATGACGAAGCCACATTTGGCCAAGACTCTGAGGGACGCCAGGTTGTCCCGGGCCACCCGAGCAAAGACGGGGCGCTCCACCACCCGCATCAGGAACGCGCGCACCGCCCGCGTCGCCAATCCGCGCCCCCAATAGGGGCGGCCAATCCAGTAGGTGATCTCAGGTTTGGCGAACTCCGCGTCCTGGTAACACAGAACGCTCCCAACGACGTCGCCGTCCCAGACGATCGTCTGCTTATGGATGGTTGGGTCGGCCAGGATTTTCTGCCACTTGGCCATGAACGCCTGATGGTCGGTAGGATCAGCGGCAGTGAACGCCGCCATGTGGTTGGCCTCCGGATCGATCTGCTGCTCGAACAAGATCGGCAGATCGCCGGCTCTTACGTCGCGCAGCAGCAGGTCTTCAGTCACCCAACCACCTCGTCATCGCTCCGACCGCGCATCGCGCGCCGCGCGGCCCAGGGCGTCGACAAACACCACGACAAACGGCAGGATGAAGCCGGCGCAAAGTGCCTCCACCCGACACCAATCGGCCTGCAGGAACCAATAACCGGCGCCATAAAGGAGGGGGAACTTCACCAGGAGTCCCAGAGCCAATTCTAACCCCTTGGGCCGCGTCCGCTTTTCATCGTCGGGGCGGATCCAGCGCACGACCAAGAAACGCAGGAAGAAGAAGTTGGCAATCGCCCAGGCGGCGCCGGCCGCCACACCCCAGGCCCAAAGCGGCGCATCGGCAGCAAACAATGCGAGTGACAGAGCCAACGCCACCCATGCCGACCACCACGCGAGTTTGGTGATGTACTCGGGGTCCAAGCGAACGTCAGGGTCGGCCGGCCGGCCCCCCGGGACCGCCGCCAGTGGGTGGATCTTCGCGGCTGGCCAGCTGAATCAGCTTCCAGGTTTCGCGACCGCCGGCAACGAAACCCAAGATCAAGAAGATGACCAGGCAGACCGGGTCAGACCCGAGTTTGCGATCGAGGAAGCTGCCAAACAAGTAGCCCACTGCCGGGCCCGCCACGAGAAGTGCAGGGATTGCCGTCAGCGTCCCGACTTGCCGCGCCAGTCGCGCCTTTTCCTTGGACAAACGCGCCAAGTCGAAGCTCCAACACGCAAAGAAGGCTGATCGCAGACTTGAAATGAGGAGGCTCTAGCGCTCGAAGCCGTAGAGCGACGCTAGCACGCGCCGGAAACCGGTGTCAAAACTCGGGCAGGGAGAGCTGTCGTGAGGAAGGGCGGCGCACACCCGGGCGACCAGAGGTGGAGGCCCTCCCCCACGACAACACCTTAGACATGCGCGGGCAGTGGGCTAATAAGCATGTGGCGTGCCACACCGAGCGAGCAATGAGGCAGGCGAAACGGCAGGCTAGGTCACCCATAGACAACGCCGGCGTCACTTCTGACGCCGCGGTTCACAGACCACGGGCGCGCTAGATGCCCAGCTGCACCCGCCCTTCTTGGATCACGGCTTGGAGGGCATCGACCACCTGGTTGTCGTATTGCTTGCCGACCCGGCTCCGTAAGCTGTCGATCGCCTGAACGACGCTCATCCGTCGCATGTAGGCGCGCCCCGAGGTCATCGCATCGAATGCATCGGCTACCGCCACAATGCGCGCCCCCACCGAGATGTCCTCGCCGGCTAAACCATCAGGGTAGCCACTGCCGTCCAGGTTCTCGTGGTGGTGCAGGACCATGTCCACCGCCGAGCTGAGAAATGGCAGCCCCTCCAAGATGGCGGCGCCGCGGGCTGGGTGGCTCATGATGTGTTGCCGCTCATCACGGTCCAGGACCCCAGGCTTCTTCAGGACAGCGTCGACAATCCCCAACTTGCCAATGTCGTGCAGGATCGCCCCCAGGCGGATTTCCTCGACTTCATCCGGCGTCATACCCATCTGTACGGCAATGGTCACCGAATACATCGCCACGCGGTCCGTGTGACCGCGCGTGTACGGATCCTTCGCCTCTAAGGTCGAGGTCAGCGTGCGGATGATGCCGAAGCATGTGTCGTGGAGCTCCTGAAAGAGCTTGGCGTTTTGAATGGCGACGCCGGCTGTCTTACAGAGCGCATCGAAAATCTCCAACTCATCGGAATCGTAGTCGCGACCATGCATCCTACCGGTGACCACCACCACCACGGACAACCGCTCTTCAATAACCACCGGGCACATCACGTCAAAGCCCTCGGTGTGCATGCGCTCGACGGACCGCCGGAGTCCCGGCCGATACAACACATTGCGAATCGGCACCGGTCGGTTGCGCTCGATAAGCAGCTTGCCGAGCACGTCGTCGGCCGCAATACAAATGCCGTCGAGCTGCTTGGCGCCCACACCCTTCTGGACCGCCGGCAACAGCACGGCACCGGCGTTGACCGACGGCAGGAACACCGCCACTGACCGCGTTCCCAACTGCCCCATTACCATCAGTACAAAGGTATGCAGCAACTCGTCCAGCTTCAGCGAGCTGGCGAGCTGCTGGCAGAGACTCATGATCGTTTGGTTGGAGTAAACCTGCTTCTTGAGTTGGCGCTGCGTACGGGTTAGATCGTCGCGGGCCTGCTCGGCCATGGTCACCAGCTCGGTCGTCTGCTGCTCCAAGCGCTGCCGGTCGGTGGCCGCCTGCACGCAGCGGTAGGCCTTGGCGAGCAGCTCACGCGGGTAGAACGGCTTGGCGATAAAGTCGTCAGCACCGGCAGTCAATCCGCGCACGCGGGTCTCTTCCTGCGCATTGGCCGAGATCAAAACGATCGGCAAATCCGAATAGGCGGGAATGGCGCGCAGTCGCTCGCAGATTACGATGCCTGTAGCATCCGGCAAGTGAATGTCGAGGAGGACAAGATCGGGCGGCGCCGGCAGCTCGGGCTCTCCACCGTCGCCCTCGACAGTGGCTTCAGCCGGCGGCGGGTCTTCCAGCTCCGAACCGCCCCCAGCCTGCCACTCCTGCAGCTCAACACCCAAATACTCGAACGCCTGGCGCGCGGTGGCGACCGTAGCTACTTCATAACCGTCGCTCTCCAGCGTGACCCGCAAGAGCTCGAGAACTTCTGGGTCGTCGTCAACCACCAGAACCTGGAGGGCGGCGTCATCGTGCCGGCTCGTGTCAACGGCGGCTTGTGTCATTTCGAATCACTCATAGATAGGCTGGGGGATCGCACGATAGCTCTTGGCTTATCGGCGCCGGGGAGCTGAACGTTGAGGCGCCGGCCGAGCGCACGTCCACGCAGATCGCACGCCAGCCGCCGGCAGGCCGCACGCTGCCGGTCCGCACCGACCAATCACGGTGCAAGGCCATCGTCGAAAATCACAATGCCTACTCGCCAGCCGAGCATGGCGCTTTGCCAAAGCATCGGGCAGGGTGCCGCTGTTCCAGGCCCGAACTCATAACCTGTTTACAAACAGCAACTTGGAGGTCCCAACAAGCAATCACCAGAGGCGCGTGCAACGCCCGCCGCCGCCTTCTCCGTGGCATACGGCTTGCAATCGGGGCACAGGAACGCTGAACCCAGCATTGCCCCGCGCAAAAGACGAGAAGGTTCGCCGCACTCGAAGACGCTGCAGCAATGTCAAACGACACCGGAGAGTGGGCACGTGGACCCTAGGCTACAGGCACAACATACAAAGAACAGGGTCAAGCATCCGGCCCACTTTGTCACCATGAACTGCTTGCTTTGCTCGCGGATCGATGTGGCCGAGGGGGATCGCGACTATTACAAGCCAGACGTCGACGCCTACATGAAGCACCTGGAAGTCGCGTTGGTCAATCCAGAGGAGCTGCCACGGTGCCGAAAATACTTGTCCAAGTACGACGCCGACGTTTTGAAGCGCATCGGCCGCGCCAGCGAGGCGCGGCTGCGCTACACCATTTTCCGCACTGATTCAGACCTGCTTTTGCTGTCGACTGGCTCCTTCGCCACTCCTCCCATACGGCGAGGGCGGGGCCGTCAAGAACCGATCGAAGAGGGCTACATTGGCCGTGGCAAAACCTACTACCACTTTGCCTACTCGTACAGCCAAAGACTCCACCTTGCCAACTTGACGACCGCCAAGGTTATGGAGAAGCTGGTCCTCGGGTTTCGTCGCTACGCCGTAATGCTCGCACAGATGCGGGGTGAAACTCCCGACCTCTTGCCCCGCCTGATGGAGGGCGAGCGCACCATCTTGGAGCGCGTGGTCAGCGTCAAGCAGGAGGAGCGGCTTTTCCTCGAGAAGCAGGAGCAACTCCTGGACGCGATCTCCGCCTACCAGCGCAGCCACAGCCAGCGCGCGCGGCTCAAGGTGGCCCAGGTCGCCGAAGAGATGACCCGCATCCGGCCGGGCTTCTTCTACGACCTTGCGCGCTTGGACGCTGATATCACCGGCGACCCACTCGGTGCCACCGGCGCCAATCCCTACGACGACCCATTTGGCTTGGACGCCCTCGGCGCCGCATAACCCTCAGACCGCGCCAACCGCGGTCTGCCGCCCCAACCAGGCGCTGAGTTCATTCCACACCTCCGGGTACGCCGGCCCCCACGGCAGTAGGTGCCCGCCGTCCCGCAAATAGACCAGCCGTCGATCTGGACTCGAGACGTGGTCGTACACCCACAGCGCCCCGCGCGATTGCACGAGGAGATCGTCCCGGGCGTGCAGGACCAAGAGCGGGCACCGCACGCGGGCTAGTTCGCCGCGCACCATGCGAAAGACGCGCAGGAGCATGAGGTGCCAGCGCAGCCGCTCGTGCAGCCAGGTCCCGGGGATCAAACCCAAAAAGCCCCCGACAATATCTCGTGCGCGAATCCGCACGAACACTCCGGGCGCTAGGAGAGCCAGGCCGTCAACCGGTTCGTTGGCCGCCAAGTGCAGGGCCAGGGTTCCCCCGAACGAAAACCCGACGACGTGCACCCGCTCGTACTCGGCCGCCAGCCGCCGCCACGCCTGGTGCACGCGCGCGTAGCAATCGGTCCAGTGGACGCCGCGCAATTGCACGGGTCGCTGTGCGTGGCCGGGCAGCGCCGGGGCGTGGACGGTGTGTCCGCATTCGTGGAGGTAGCGGCCTAGTTGGGCAACGTCGCTCGGCGTACCGGTAAAACCGTGCACTAGGAGGCAGGCTTGGCCCGTCGTGCCATGGTGGGTAAAGGGCTGATCGGAAAGTTCGACGGCCGGCCGGGTCGGCGGGATATCCCGAAGAACGCTCAGGAGCTGACCACCGGCACCCGGCGGGTTCGACACGAACCCCGGCACAAGGCCCATATCAAGAGGATAGGCAGGACCACCAGCACCACCGGCACCAGCACCAGAGCGCCGAGCACACCGAAGCCACCCACCGCCAAAACCACACCGACCAGCAATGCGAGAGGGGCGAGAACACCCATCAGCACCACCTGCAGGAGCCCAGCCACCAGCTTCAACGGCATGAGGATGAGCATGGCCAAGAGCTTGAGCGGCAGCACCAAGAGCGACAAACACGTAGAAACGACGGCGACCAAGACCGGCGCCACCAGGGCGAAGAGTGCGATCAGCACCATCGCTGTCATGAAACTCACGAGTGCGTCAAACATGATCCTTCTCCGGCAATCACGGTGGAGTCAGCTCTTCCACGCCAGCCACTTAGAGCCAAGCCGCACGACGGTGACGCCGAGCGGCTTGATGTGGAGGGGGCCCGGCAGAAGCCTGCCCCTGTGACTCAACCGGACCCTACTCCTTGCTCCCCACATTGCACTACGGAATGGCTGATCAAAAAGTTGCACGCTACTTCGCCTGATAGTTAGGGGCCTCACGGGTAATCGCCACGTCGTGGGGGTGCGCCTCCCTCAGCCCCGCCCCGGTGACCTGCACGAAGCGCGTCTCTTGACGCAGGGCGGCAATCGTCGACACGCCGCAGTAGCCCATGCCCGCCCGCAAACCACCGATCAGTTGGTACACGACCGCTCCCACCGGCCCCCGGTAAGGCACGCGACCTTCGATGCCCTCGGCCACCAGCTTGTGGGCGTCGTCGACGTGGGACTGGGCGTAGCGGTCGCTCGAACCGGCTCGCATCGCCGCCACCGACCCCATGCCCCGGTAGATCTTGTAGCTCCGTCCCTCGTAGAGGATGGTCTCGCCGGGGCTCTCTTCGGTCCCCGCAAAGAGGTTGCCGACCATAACGACGTGGGCGCCGGCGGCGATGGCCTTGGTGAGGTCGCCTGAGTACTTGACGCCGCCGTCGGCAATGACCGTGGCACCGGCTGCTTCGGCCACCGGCACCACATCCAGGATGGCCGAAATCTGCGGCACTCCGACGCCGGACACCACGCGGGTGGTACAAGTCGAACCGGGACCGATGCCCACTTTGACCACTTGCGCGCCAGCCTCGATGAGATCCCGCGCGCCCTCAGCAGTGGCGACGTTTCCGACCACCAACTCCAGCGCCGGGTAGGTGGAACGCAGCTCGCGAGTAGCGGCCATGACGTTGTTCGAATGACCGTGGGCACTGTCAACGACCAACAGGTCCACTCCGGCGCGCACCAACGCCTCAGCGCGTTCCGCCAATTCGCCACCGACGCCAACAGCCGCAGCGACCCGCAGCCGCCCAAACTCATCTTTGCAAGCCGCCGGGTATTGGATCTGCTTCTGGATGTCTTTGAAGGTAATGAGGCCCTTGAGCTGGAAGTCGTCGTCGACCACCAAGAGCTTCTCGATACGGTTTTCTTGCAGAATCTGGCGAGCTTCATTCAAGGTGGTGCCGACCGGCACAGTGATCAACCGATCCTTGGTCATCACTTCGGAAACCCGCCGATTCGTGTCCTCCACGAACCGTAGGTCACGATTGGTCAGGATACCGACCAGCCTGCCGGCTTCGGTGATTGGCACGCCCGATATCTTGTAGCGCTCCATCATGTGGAGAGCATCGTGCACGGTCGCATCCGGCCCGAGCGTAATCGGGTCGACGATCATGCCGCTCTCGGAGCGCTTGACCTTGTCCACCTCGGCAGCTTGCTCGGCCGGGCTGAGGTTTTTGTGGACCACTCCCAGACCACCCTCGCGGGCTAGCGCGATCGCCAAGGCACTCTCGCACACAGTGTCCATGGCGGCGGCGATCACTGGAATGCGCAGGGTAATCGAGGGCGTGAGGCGGGTGGTGGTGTCAACCTCTGACGGGAGAACGCCGGAGCGAGCAGGCACCAACAGGACATCGTCGAAGGTGAGGGCAGGGTGGGCCACCCGCTCGGGCAGCCGCTCGACTTTGCCTTGATCGGGCTTGGTTGCGGCCGCCGGCTCAGTGCGCGTGCTCATCATTCACCTCCTCCTGTCGCGCCTTATTGATCGCCTCCCCAGTAGTAGCGGATTCCAATGCGCGCTTGCATGGTCTGCGAGTCACCACCATAGGTGCGAAAGTCGCGCCCTAAGCGCCGCACGTCCGCCGAGTTGGGATCGGGAAAAGTCTCGCGATCCTCCGAAAACACGATGTGGTAGAGGAGGTCGTAGTCGACCGACACTTTGTCCGAAACGAAGCGCTCGAGCCCGACCCGGCCGTAGATCCCCGGGTTGATCGTCCGGTAGCGCGCGCCGTTGCGCGGATCCCGGCCCACCGAGCGGTTGAAGAGCACCTGCTGCATGTAAAGACCACCCCCGGCCCCGACGTACGGAACCGAGTCGCCGGTGCCGAAGCGTCGCTCGACGCCGCCGGTGAACGGCGCCAGCGTCGTGACCTTCTCAATCACCTCGCGCGGGTAGCCCAACTCGCTCAAGAGGTCGAGGTCGCTCAACCAATGCTCTTCGTGGCCATAGGAATTCCAGCCGAAACCAAACATCCCCACAAAGGTCCAATCAGGCGACCAGCCCCAGCGAAACACGGCGTCACCGGTTAAGCGCGGCCGCGCGTGGGTGCGAAACTGGTAGTCGCCAAGCACCAGCGAGGTTCCACCACTGCCTCCCAATCCCTTCCATCCGGTCAGATCCAGCGCCTGGGCTTGGGACGCACCCATCACCCAAGTCAGCGCCAGGACCAGGCCGGAAACACATCCTCGCATTCGCTAAGTCCTTTCGGAAATGAGACTTGAGCCGAGGCCACGGAGAGAGTAGAACGCCAGATTTTAGGAGGCTGAGGCGATCTGTCAAGGTCCCATACGGATGCTAGGGGCCGATTTCGCTGGGGTTTAGGGCAGGAAAAGGGCCCCGCTGGGATGAACCAGCGGGGCCTCTCGATCATTGGGCTCCGGCGCCGGACACCTGGCGCCGGCTGACCGCCGCTCTAAGGCGGCTAACTAGACCAGGACGACGTTCTCCGCCGCCGGACCCTTTTGACCCTGGACGACGTCGAACTCGACGCGGTCACCCTCAGCCAGGGTCTTGAACCCCTCGCTCTGGATAGCCGAGAAATGCACAAAGACATCAGACTCACCATCTTCGCGAGTGATGAATCCAAAGCCTTTGTCGTCTTTGAACCACTTGACTGTGCCGTTAGTACGCATCCCGTACTCCTTACCTAATCGAGCTTCGAAGGCGGGAGTCAGGTGCGGCAATTGTAAACTGCAACACTGTGTCGCTCAACGAACCTTCCGAACACTCGTGCAAGCGCGGTCACCCGCGCAACCAGGCACCCACGAGGGGTGCCACGAACCAAGTGGCAACTCAGTTGCCACACTACCCTGAGAACTAGGGCAGCTACTTCCATAGATCGGCCCCGCGAGAGCGAAGTCACACTCTCAGGCGCGCCGCTTAACCCAATACGTTGCGCGGTTGTCCCGGATTGAGACGCGGCGGCGCTCCGCTAGCGGAGAATGAGCCGGCGGCTGACCAATCCGTCGGGCAACTCCAGCCGGTAGTAGTAGGCACCAGCGGCGGCTGGGGCCCCGTGGCCGGTCCTTCCGTCCCAGTGAATCGCGTGCCGGCCGGCACCGAGCGACCGGTCGGCGAGTGCTCGGACCTGCCGTCCCAGCGCGTCGAAGATCGCCGCCTTGACCCGCCGCGGGGCGCCCAACTCGAACTCGATGAAAGACGACCGGCGCGCCGGGTTGGGTCGCAGAGTGACGGACACGATGGACGGCACCGATGACCCCGGCGGTTCAACCCCGCTCGCGTCCAGCGCCCGGATGCGGCGCAGCTGGCCGTTCAGAAGACAATAGTAGAGCGCACCATCAGGTCCCAACTTGAGGTCCGCCGGCCCAGCGCCCCCACCCCACGCCACCGTCCGCCCCCATTGGTGCTCATAGCTGACAACGTTGTGCTGGGCATCCAACACCACCCGCCCGATCCAGCCTAGCGGATTGTCGGCGTAGAAATAGTTGCCGCGGTACGCCGGAGGGAACTCGGTCCCTTCATAGATACAACCACCAATGATGGCGGCTGCCGGCTCCGAGTGGTCATAGCCGTAAACCGGGTCGACGACGGTCGGGTCGGGTGGAGATGCATTCCCTTCGTACATCGGCCAGCCAAAGTTGGCGCCGGCCGAGCTCGTGTTGACTTCTTCGAAGCTGTTGAAACCGACGTCCCCGATCCACGGGTCACCGGTAGCTGGATGGAAGCTGAAGCGAAAGGGATTCCGCAAACCGTACTGGTAGATCTCGGGGCGTGCCCCGGCGACCCCTACGAACGGATTGTCGGGCGGTACGCTACCGTCAGCGTTCAACCGCAACATCTTGCCTTCCAGCCGACCCAGGTCCTGGGGATAGGGCGGATTCCAGGCGGTATCGCCCGTCGAAACAAACAAGCTGCCGTCGGGCGCAAAGCCAACCGAGCCGCCGACGTGGAAACCACCATCCCCGGTCGGAATGTCGTCGAACAAGACCACTTCGCTCGCCGGATCGACGACGTCCCCGCTCACCGTCAACCGCGACACCCGATTGATGTTGTTGAAGACGTTGCCCGAGTAAAGCGTGTAGCAAACAGTGATGTGCCCCGAGGTCTGGAAGTCAGGGTTCAGGGCCAACCCCAGGAAGCCCTGCTCGGCAAAGGTCTCAACGGGAAGTTCGACCATCGGCGTCGGGTAGAGGATGCCGTTTTCGACCAACCTGAGGGCTCCTGCTCGCTCGGCCACGAAGATGCGTCCGGTCGACGCAAAGACGAAGGTGGTTGGGACGTTCAAGCCGTGAGCGGCGAGCTCATCGACAAAGCCCGGGGGCACACCGGCCAAAATCGGGGCAGCCGGCACCACGAGGGCGATGTAGGTTAGGGCCACGACAGGAGCCAGGACTCTGGGGAGCGCAATGCGCAGCGCCGAAACCAGGGAATGCGTCGTTCTCATGGGTGCTTGACTCGGCAACGAGTGTGGCGGCGCGACTCGGGTGGACGGGACGAGCGCGCTGGACCTGGGCGCGAGGACAACGCAATCTTAGCACAAAGCACCGCTGGCTGAGCGCACCCCTCGTGCACCAGGGTCGCCGCTTGACACCGCCCAGGGCCGCCCCTATCGTTCCGTCCCGCTTTGGGTGGCGGCGTAGCTCAGTTGGTTAGAGCAGTGGAATCATAATCCACGTGTCCGGGGTTCGAGTCCCTGCGCCGCTACCACTTAGCCTTCTGTATTCAGTTGTCTTACGATTCTCGTTATCAGCCGTTGCCCGCATCTTCTCCGGGGCCGCCCACGGAGCTTCGCCCGGAAATATTCATGGACCTGGGGTCCACCCCGAGCAATGAAAGTTGCAGGCTCATCGTGTGGGCTCGACCGAAGGACGCGGGAGCTTGCAACGACAGCTACTTTCTGAGCAACTCGTCTGCTCGCGAGGTGGTTTTCTCGGACAGGCTCCAGCGGGGCTGTCCGAAAACGCGGAACCCCGGCGCGCTGGTTCAGCAGGAAGCTGTCCGAGAATTGTTGGGTGACGGTGAAGTCGCGCGAGCGCTGGTTTTTTGCATCGGTCGAAGAAGGTAGTCGGTGGGACGGCACACTTCCTGCTCGTTCCGCTGCGGAACTATTCATGGACATTTTGTCCACCCCGGGCAATGAAAGTCGCAGCTCATCGTGTGGGCTCGACCGAAGGTCGCGTGAGTTTACAACGACTTACAGGTACTTTCTGAGCAACTGTTTGCGACGAGCAGGGCGGCTGCCGAGTAGGCGGGGACGTTGCCGCCCCCGCCCCTCACAGACCCGTACGAGCGCGATTGACGCATACGGTTCCTCACGTGGCAGATTCGCTCGTCGGGACGTATTGGTGGACGATGCGAGCCCGTGGCAGGGGGTACCGTTCGAGTGTGCGTCGAAACACGCACCACGGAATCGGGTTGCCCCGATGTCGTCGGGATAGCCAGAAACGCCAGATCCGTGCCGCCTGATGGGCGTACCAGCGCAGCCGCTGGCCGTTGCCCGTGATGCCATAGTAGGCATAGTGCCCTAGCATCTTGCGCGACAGCCGTGCATGCTGTTCAACCAAAGGTCGTTGCCGGTTCAGCCGACACCACCGGTGCAAGGATCGAAGCGCCCGAGCGTATCGGTCCTTCGACGTCCACTGATAGACGACGTGCTTCCCTCGCCGCGACCGCCCCCAGGCGTGGAGGAAGCCGAGAAAGGAAAACGTGGTCGCCTGCGTGGCAGAGTGTCGCTTCCCGTTCGGGCGTTTGAATCGGAAGTCGACCATCCGAGTCTTCTCGGGGTTGAGGCTCAGCCCAAAGCGGCCGAGTCTCTTCCCCAGAACCCGCTGGACCCGAATGCAGTCGAGAAAGTCCTCAAACACCATCACAATGTCGTCGGCGTAGCGGATCATCGAACTCCGTTCTTTCATCCGCGGCGCCACATCATGACTAAACCACTCGTCTATCACGTGGTGTAGATAGACGTTGGCCAGCAACGGGGAGGCCACCCCACCTTGCGGAGTACCGCGATCGGTGCGTTTCCATTGCCCCTCTGCGAGTATCCCAGCCTTGAGCCACTTGTCGACCATCCGTCGTACAACGCCATCGACGACTCGTTTGGCCAAGAATTGCCGTAGACGTCCGTGATCGATCGTTTCGAAGTACCGACGCAAGTCAACATCCAGAACCCAACGACCGCCGCGGTCCATGATCTGGTTTCGCAACTGCCGTAGAGCCTGATGTGCTGACCGGCCGGGCCGAAAACCAAAGGAACAGTCCAAGAAGTCCTGCTCGTAGATCGGTTCCAGCAACATCACGATCGCTCGCTGCGCCACCTTGTCCTCGAAGGTCGGAATGCCCAGAGGACGCGTCGTACCGTCATGCTTCGGGATGTGCGCTCGTCGCACCGGCGGTGCCTTGTACCGCCCCGACTTGATCCGATCCAGGAGACTCGTCAGGTTCTCCTCGAGGTCGGCTCCATACTCGGCGGCAGTCTGCCCGTCGATACCAACGGCACCATCCTTCCGGGTCTGGTCGTACGCGTACCTCAGCCACTCCTTATCGAGGTGATGATTGAGCGAGGTGAACGCCATGTCCGGATTGTCCCGGGCCAAAGCGGCTATCCGCCCTTGTTTCGTTGACACGCTTGCAGGCTTCAAAGCGCCCTCCGTGTTTCTCAAGAGTGGGTCTGTCCACGTGACGCCCCCCTTCCCTCGGCTGGGTCCTCGTGAGCCAAGTTCCCCAGCGTCGTCAGTACTATGAAGGCGCTACGACTTCCAGCAGCTGATGCCTGGCGACTTATGGATTCGTCGCCAGGTTCCACGTCTCGTCCCTCTTGTTCGCTCCCGCGGAGCGGAGACTTCTTCGCGGGCCCGGTCCTGTTGAAGCCGAGAACCAACGGCTCATGGAACGTGGCAGTCTGCTGGACCTCACAGGTTCCTGGGCGATCCATCCTGTACCTCTGCCCTGCTCTCAGACCCCGGTCGAGTCCCCAGATCCTCGCGTTACCGCATCTGGGGATGCTGCCCCCGCTCCCAACACGACGAAGGCCTCAACGCGCACCCTGATCTCGAGGTTCCATCACACGGCTTTAGCACCTGCTACCTACGCTTCACGACGTACGTTGCCGCACGCGTGCAAGGCTCGCTTCCGGCTGGTTGCTGGCCTCTACCGGGAGGGAGTCGAACCCTCTGGATCGCTACGAAAGGTTTCCGACTTTGACTTACATCATCGGTCTTTCCCCTTTCCCAGGCTTACCCTGTCGCTAGTTGGGTGCGGGCGCGAGGGAACGGGGAATGCGCCCGCTCAGACAGTTGCGCGCGCCAGCTAGCTTCTCCGCTGGCGCAACGTTGGGGTGCGTGATGGCGCCCGCAAAACTCGCCGGCGCATTCCCCGTCCCCTCGCGCTTTACCTGTGTCGCCGTGCGATTGGGTCTGACGGCGTGAGGCTGGGGCTCTCGGTGAACCAGGAGCAGCCGGGTTGACTGCGGAACTGCCGGAGTCTTGATTGCGGACCGCCGCGGAGTTCCGCTCCGCAACCGGCGATGGTCCGCGCCCTAGGCTTATGGCTCGCGACCCGCAAACCCGTCGGCGGATACGCTGCAGGGAGGGTAGAGCGAGCAAGCCCGGCTACTTGACCACCACAATTGGCCGAGTGTGCGCCAAGTCGTTGCTTTGGACGCGCACGAAGTAGACGCCCGCCGCCACCTGGTTGCCGGCCCGGTCCCGGCCGTCCCAGGCCACGCCCTGCCGGCCCGCGGTCGCTTGAGTCCGGTCGCGCAACCGCCTCACCAGCCGGCCGGCCGCGTCGTAGACGCCAAGCTCCAAACGCTCCTCCCGCTCGAGGTCGAAGAAGATGGTCGACGCGCCGCGGGTTGGATTTGGCTGGATGCGGAGTGACAACGCCGGCGCAGATGCAACCTCGGGCGATGCGACAGTGCCGTCTAAGTGAATCAAGAAGCTTCGCGCGTGGAACGGGGGAAAGATCTCTTCGCCCGACCCGGCGATCGTCAGACCGTCGTCCGACACCGCGCTCAATGTACGCACCACAAACCCGTTGGGGAGCGTTACTCCGTTGTCGGCAAGAAACGTAGTGACGTTGACGATGCCGGTTGCCGCCGTCCACATAAAGCCGGTGGCGTCTCCAGGGCTCGAGCGGCGATCGTAGCCGACCACCAGGCTGCCATCGGCGCTCATGTCGTTGACCGTGGTGAGTCCGAAATTTTGGTGGTGGCCAGGCAAGCGCCCGATAAGCTCTTCGTCCCAGCTCACGCCGTTCCACCGCCAGAGGGCACCAACGAGGAATCCCTGACCGTCGACAGCGTCCCCACCGATGATCGTGCCGGCCGGGTTGACGACCCAAGCCTCGTGAAAGACATCGTCGGTGCTCAAATTGGTGCGCGCGCCGTCAACCCAAACCGTCGGCCACCAGTTGCCGAAGTTCGGATTCTCTTCCCAACCACAAATCACCGAGCCATCGGCGTTGGCGCTGTTGGCGCGACCGTTGCCGCCCGCTGTTCCGAGATCGACAACCCCCGTCGCCTCGGTCCAGTAGCAAGGATGGGCAAGCCCGGTGGCGGCATGACCCGGGCGCCAATAGAGACCGACAACGGTCGTGCCATCGCCCGAGATGCCCCAAGCCGACCCATAGGCATTGTCGATGGTCCCGCCATCCGGCGGCGCCGGCGGCATGGTTTCCTGCCACCCGTCGGAACCGCCGAAGGTGGCGAGCGTCCAGCGACCTTGCGTGGCGTAGGTGCTGTCGGCGCCCAATATCGTCGCCGACGCAAACACCCCGTCGTCCGACACCTCGGGAACGCCGGCGCCGACGCCTAGAACGGGGACCGTAGCCCGCCCCAGCGGCTCGACGCCGGTCGCTCTAGTCCAGCGGAACGTCTCGTACGCTCCCTGGGTGTTACCGACGACGACTGTGCCATCGGCCGAGATATCGGTGGCGTAGACGTCGTCGCCAATGAACTCGATCGATACGGCCCCGGCCGGCGACGCCACAGATAACGCGCCCATGATTGCAACGAAGCAGGCCCCGGTCCTTGCCATGGTATTCCTCACTCAATCCGGCTCGTGTCACACACATCGCACCGGGCCGCCAGGTAAACGGACCGATCGGTTCGTGGCTAGCGGTATTGCGCCTTGATCCCTGTCCAGGTCACCGCCTCCACGGGCACGGCAAAATCACCTTCGATGATAAGGGTTGCCTCCTGCCCCGCGGTGGGTGCGAACCACGCCGGCGGACCTGGCATCGCGAATGCGTCGTACGAGGCCGAATCATCGCCGGTGGGCGGGTCGAGGCTCGCGAGGTGGATTTCCGGGCCAAACGGACCAGCGCCGGCAATCGGTGTGATGCCTATCCAGTACTCGCCTTGACCCACAGCCTGAGCGAGGCCGGTGACCGTGACCCGCCAGTGGTCGGTCTCGAGCGAAGCACTCATGGGGACGAGCGGGCTCAGAGTCGGATCGACCGACGCGTCCGGCAACGACCCGGTCTTCGGGTAGATGTGCAAATACCCCTCGACGATTCCCGTGCCCCAGCCGGGGTCCAACCCGCTGTAGATCGTCGAGATCGAATCGATCACCCAACCCCCACCGCCGACGGTGACGTGGTTAACCGTGTGCCAGGTCAGCCCGAAGGGTGGGCTCCCAGCATCCACGTTGAAATAGCCGCCCCCGAAGGGGTCGAAACTCGACCGGTCCCAAAGGACATCGGCTGAAGCCGTCGAGGCCAGCGCCAAGACAGCCACCCCGACCAGCATCAAGCTGCGCTTCTTGGGTATTAAGCTGCGCGTCATCATGATCTACCCTTTCGTTGTTCCATCGAGTCGCTCGTCGACCTGCCCTTGGCCCACCAGCCTAATGACAGTAACACTTCTCTGAGAGAAAATCAGCATTCTATGAGAGAGAGTCGGGTGGCCATGGCCAGCCCACGGATCGACGCCGCCGGGCTCAGCCTCACGCGCCCGGGCGCTACCGGGGCGGCGCAGCGTGGCTCGGTGAGGACACCCCTGCATAGGCAGCGCCGCTGAGGGCGGCCATCTCCCGGCTCCACGTCGTGAGGTCGCGAAGCGAGAACTCCGAGAGTCTTGAGTGGCCGCAAGCGCGCGCCAAGACCTGCATCAACCCAACCGTAGCCTTGAGGTAGTTGGCCAACTGCTTGGCAGACTTTTGCACGACCAGGCGCTCGCGAAGATGTGGCTTCTGCGTGGCGATCCCCACTGGGCAGTTGTTGGTATGGCACGCGCGCATGCCCAAGCAACCAATGGCCTGCAGGGCGGCATTCGACACGGCGATGGCGTCGGCGCCCAGCGCCAGCGCTTTGACGTAGTCCGATTCGGTGCGAAGTCCACCGGTGATAACCAGCGACACATCCGCACAACCCCGACGCTCCAAGTGCCGGCGAGCACGCGCCAAGGCCGGGATGGTCGGCACCGATATGTTGTCTTTGAAAATCCTGGGTGCCGCTCCTGTTCCGCCGCCGCGCCCATCCAGAATGATGTAGTCAACACCCACCTCCAGCGCCGCATCGATATCGTCCTCGATGTGTTGGGCGGAGAGTTTGAAGCCTATGGGGATACCGCCGGTTGCCTGGCGGACCTCGTCAGCCACCGCCTTGAAATCGCCGGGGCTCGCCAAGTCCGGAAAGCGGGACGGGCTGATGGCCGCCTCGCCCGGTTGCAATCCCCTGACGCGAGCGATCTTCCCCGTCACCTTGTTGCCGGGCAGGTGACCGCCGGTGCCGGTCTTGGCGCCTTGCCCGCCCTTGAAGTGAAAGGCCTGGCACCGGGTGACCTTGTCGATCGACCATCCGAAACGGCCGGACGCGAGTTCATAAAAGTAGCGGGAGTTTGCCGCTTGCTCTTCAGGGAGCATGCCTCCCTCGCCCGAGCAGATGCCAGTACCGGCCATTTCGGCTCCCATGGCCATGGCGGTCTTCGCCTCTTCGGAAAGCGCCCCGAAGCTCATGTCGCTGACGAAGAGCGGGATGTCGAGTTCAAGGGGTTTGTCCGCACCGGGGCCAATCACAGTCTTGGTCTCGACAGGTGCATCGTCGAGAAGCGGCAGCTTGGCAAGCTGACCGGTCAGGAGCTGGATGTCTTGCCAACGCGGGAGCTCGGTCAGCGCTACGCCCATGGCGGAGACGGGGCCATGGTGTCCTACCCTGGCCAAACCATCGCGGGCCAGCGACTGGATGTGCTTGTTGTAGGGCTCCTGGGGGGTGCCGTGCACGTCCGCGTACAGCCCCAGGTAAGCGTCACGGTCGTAGGGTTGCGGATGATCCTCGCCCCACACGCGCACCTCGTCTTCGTCAACCAGGACGGCGTCCCGATCCAGGTCGACCGACGCGCTGAATCGATGCAGAGCCTCGGCGTTCGAGTACTCGCTGACGCCAGAGTCCAATCGGTAATCCCAAAAGTGGAGGCCGCAGACGAGGTTATTGCCGCCGACGTGGCCGTCGGCCAAGAGGGCACCCCGGTGCAAGCAGCGCCCGTAGAGCACCGACACCTGGTCGTCGTGCCGCACGACAACCAAGTCGACGCCGGCGACCAAGGCATAGGCGGGCTCGCGATCGCCCAATGCGCTCCAACGCGCAATCGCGGTAGTCTTCATGGCTCCCTCCCGAGCATCGCCTGCTGCGCCTCCCACCACCCGCGCAACGGTCGCGCCGCACCATCGCCTCCTCCGTGGGCCACCGCGTCGATGAACTCAGTGACCGCCCGTGGACCGGACAACTCCAAGAGGCGCTCCATGAACGGTCCGCGCTCGTTGACCCGCATGGGCGCCATCTCCATGTAGTAGGGCGCCAACCGAGCGCCGCCGCGCCGTTCATCCCGCTCATACACCAGCCGCTCAAGCGCTATGCGCAAGGTGTGCGCGTCGGTCCAGCTCGCCCGGTAGGCGATGCGTCCTCCCGGTGCCAAGACGTAGGCCATGTTCGGGAGGCGCCCGTAGGCTGCGTGGATCGGGCCATCCACATCATCGACTAGCATGGGCCGCTTGATGTCGAAGCGCTCGGCCATCATTCGAGCGTGACTGATCTTCTGCTCGAGCGAAGTGATGTGGGGGATCTTCTCCCCCGGATGAGCCTCCCGCGTGTACAGGAAGACGAAGGATGCTAGGTCGCTAAACTCCGCGGCCATTGGCTCAAGGGCCGGCGCCGCCAGCCCACAATACGGTCAGGAGAGCGAGCCGAACTCGACCACCAACGCTTGCGACTTCCAAAGCGACGACAGCGACAATCGCTCTCCTGTCCGAGCATCGGTTACTGTGCCATCCGGCGCACGCTCGCCAGCCTGCATGAGTTTCGAAAAGCCCTCGAAGTCCTGCCCGTCCATATCCAACGGGAACGAAGCGTAGTTGTAGTTGCTAGTCATGGCTTAGTCCCTCCAGCGACCACCAGCGGTGCCCATGGTAACAGAGGACGCGCCGCGCACCGCCACACCACAGCCGCGGCTCGCTCAGGCTCCCTTCGCCGACGAGACCGGCGTGCTAGGCTGAGCGCGCAGGAGGTGGCGCGATGAGGAAAATGCTAGGTGGGCGCGATCCGCTCTGGGCGGCAGTCGCCACCGCGCTTGCCGTTGCGTCCATCGACGCCGGCATGGCAGCGGCCATGGGGCCGACACCGCTCTCCGACTGGAACCTGCTCTTCGCGTACTGGTCGCTCACCGCGCTGGCATGCATCGCCGTGTATGCGATGCTCTGGATCGTCCTGCGTACCTGCGCTAGCAAGCGCGACGGCGCCCTGGCGATTGCCCTCGGTTTCGCCATGGTCTTGGCATTCGCGCTCTGCACGCTGATCGGGGCGTTTACCGGGCCGCAATCCAGAGCCGAGCAAGTGCAGGCAGCGGCACTATCGTTCCTGGCCAGCGCCGGTGGGGTCGGCGTCTACTACTTCTTGCGGTCGACCCAACCCCACACCCGGCACCATACCCTCTGGGAAGGCGGCACTCTGGCAGTCTGGACGCTGGCCCTTAGCACCGCCCTGGCAAAGAGCTATTGGACTGGCGCCATGGGGCAACGGCTGGCGGTCGGTGTCGCCCTCGTCACTCTAGTCGCAACGCTGGCGCTAGTGATGCGCAGCCCACACGCCCGCCGGCTTTGCTTGGCTCTCCTCGGCGCAGTTGCGGCAGGCGGACCCTGGGCTGCACTGGCAATCAACGGCACCGCTCAGCCAAGCGGTGCGGAACCCCAAAAAGCCACCCAGCACGTGTTCCTCCTGATCGTGGATACGCTACGCGCCGACGCCTTGAGCTGCTACAACACCGGTGCACCACAAACTCCGTCGATCGATGCCTTGGCCGAAGACGGCATCCTCTTCGAGAAGGCGTTCGTCACCGCCCCCTGGACCGCCCCCTCCCTTGCCTCGATCCTCACCGCATTGCCACCCGATGTGCACGGGGTCGACGAGACCTCGCGACTCGGTGCGACCTACACCACTCTCGCGGATTGCCTGCAGACCGCAGGATTCACAACGGGTGCAATCGGCAAGAACGCCTTCCTGGAACAATGTGGTCTGGGCAAAGGCTTTGCCGCAACATCCTTCTACCCAAAAGCTTGGTTGGAGGGAGCGGTCGGCGCACGCCTGGCTGAACGCCTCCTGCCGGCTCGTATGGGTGCGAACCCCAACTCCTCCGAGCTCACCGCGCTCGCCAAGCGATGGGTCCGGCGACTAGGGGGTAACCCGTCGTTTCTTTGGCTGCACTACTTCGACCCACACCTGCCGTACGACCCGCCAGCCGCATTCCACCCGCCAGGCAGCCCAGCCGCCCGCATCGGCTACGACTTCGACGGCATGCAGGAAATCCGGCGCGGCCTGCTCGTACCAACGCCGCGCGAGCAACAGTGGATCCGCTCCCTCTACGATGCAGAAGTGCGTTACGTCGATGACGAACTTGGCGAGTTCCTTACCGCACTCAAAGAGGCCGACATCTACGACGACGCCCTCATTGTCCTGACCAGCGATCACGGCGAGGAGTTTTGGGATCACCAGGGCTTCGAGCACGGCCACACGCTCTACAATGAGCTACTGCAAGTGCCTCTGGTCATCAAACTCCCGCACCACCAGCCGGAAGTCGCCGGCAGCCGGGTCCAGGCCCCGGTGTCCACCCTATCGATCATGCCAACCGTTCTGGAGCTGTGCGACGCCGAAACGCCCACGGGACTGCCGAGGTCGTTGGCCCAGCACTGGGAAGGCGGTCGCCACGCGCTGCCAGGGCCGCCGCTATTCGCCTCGGGCGCCCTGTACTACGAAGAGCGCCAAGCCGTGGCGTTTGACGGCGTCAAGTACATCGCATCGGCGTGGAGCGGCACCGAGGAGGTTTACGACCTCCGCACTGATCCCGGCGAGCAGCACTCGCTCGCGATCGCACGCCCCGACCTCGTCGAGCGCGGCCGGGCACTCCTGACCACCCACCGCTCGGCGTGCGTGGCGCTTCGTCAACAACTGGGTGGTGGCGACGAGAGCATTGACATGGATCCTGCCACCGAGCGCCAGCTTCGGTCCTTAGGCTACATGGACTGACGAAGGCAGGTCGCGCGGGGCGTTTCGCGCCAGGCGAGCGGGGTGTGCCTTGTCCGTGCGGTGCTTAACGCTTCTAACCTCGGACCTGCTCGTCGTAGAGTCGGAGAAACAAATCAAGCAAGCGGTCTATGTCGCGAGCTTCCAGGTAGTGGTTCATGCACGCCAGGTATTCTTGTTTTGGCACCTCAACCGGAATTTGACTTAGCCCAGATCCACGGGTAAGAGTACGCTCGGATGGTATCGCGTCGCATGAAGCGTGATCAAGGCGCGCGTCCGGTACGCGACAGGGGTACGGACGCGCGGGAGCGTGCGCCGGAGCCACAGGACCGTGCGTTCACGGCGCACTTCTCCCTCGGTCGTGCAAGGAGGGTGAGTTGTTGTTGGTCCCCGGAGAACTGGCGAATTGCTACAGCAAGAGGATTATCGCTTGAGCTCGAGCGAATCGTTCTGCGGCGTCGTGTCCCCTGGCGAGGGCGATCTTGGTGCGCCGGGCTGAACGGATGATACGTGCCGCCACGCAGAACCAGTGAAGTCGGAGCTTTCTTGAACTGATGGCTGTGAGATGAAGCTGGAAGCACGAGAAGTTTGAACCACTGGCCGAGGTTGTAGGCAAGTTGAGCGATGACCAGCCACGCGTAGTTCGCCATGAAACTCTGGCTGGGAAGCAGACGCGCACTGACGTTGTTCTTGAACTCCTCGATATAGTTCTCTGCACCGCCTCGCGCAAGATGGTACTTGAGCAGGCTCGATGCCGCTCCCCTGCGATTGGTGATCACAGGTGTGTAGAAGTACCCGCCAAGCACGAGCTGATTCCCCTCGTGGAGCGGTTGCCGTTTGACCAACATGCGAAACGCGCGAGGCCAACTGGAAGGTTTGTAGGAAAGCTCGGCGTACTCCGTCCCTTCTTCCCATGGATAGGGTTTCCAGCTCTCCTCGGGAAGGGCGTCGATATCGGCCCGCAACGCCTCTGTAAGTCGCGCCGAGATCGAGAACTCCAATCCCCGGTCGACGAGGAACTCGACGATCTCCCGAGCGTAGAAGCCGGCATCCATTCGAACGTGAATGCGACGGCCTTGCGGCAAGCGCGCCAGACATTCCTTGAGGAAGCTGACGGCTTTGTGGGCCGAATGGCGGTTCCCCGAACGCAGTCTTGCACCGATCAGCAGTCGCGTTTCGGACCAGAAGCAAAGCAGCGGGTTGAATCCCTTCATGTTGTTGTAGGCGTACCGAACTCCCTCCTTGAGGTAACCGTAGACTTGAAAGATCGAGCTATCGAGATCGAGGGTGATAGGCTCGTCCCCGCCCCGCATGTCATCGGCGACGTAGAGGGCTCCGGCGATCACTTTCTCGAGTTGCTTGATGTGGCCGATCGTGAACTTGCGCAGCATCTCTCCCGCGGTGGTCGGGGCCGGGACCTCGAGATCGTAGAGATGCTCGCGCGTCGCCTTCTCGTCTCGCAGGACCTGCAGGTCGGTCAGGTGTTGTCCACCGACAACAAAGTTGTGGACCAGGCTCATGACGAAGTCCGCAACGGGTATCCCGCGGCGGCGCTTCTTGACTGTCAGCGTGTCGAGCCCACGGATGATTCCCAGCTTGTGAGCGAGGTCGGTGATGAGCTTAAGGCCGGCGAACGATGTGACCGAGTCGGGGGCTGCAAAGTACTTGACTCTTCGAAGCTGATGCGGGAGTTTCACCTTACAAGTGCTCCTGGCTTTGGCGAGAAGGTTTTGTTGTCACCTCCTTTTTACCAGGACTGGAGCACTTTTTCGTGCCTAGATATTGACCGGCACAGCGTGAGTCATGCCGTTATCCGTGGATCTGGGCTTAGGTTGAGGCGTTGTAGAATCACGCCAAGAAGCAGCCTGGCGGCTCTGCCATTCCCGTCCTCAAAGGGGTGAACCCTAATCACTTCCGCGTGGGACCATACAGCGACGGTGATTGCATCTCTTTCGTAAGACATGTCGTTGCTCTCGCGTAGTGAGGCAACAACAAACTCCCTCGTTCGTCTAAACACTTGGTCCAGCTCGTCGGACACGCTTGCACGGTGCGGGATCGGTTCTCGCCGAAGATCAGGACTTCTGAGCCCCAGTCACGGCTTCGCTGGCGCCCGGCCCAGGAGCGCACAGCCGCAAAAAGCCTGGCGTGAAGTGCCCGAAGCAGTATGTCGTCGAGCCTGCGAGTCCGGTAGTGACCTTCGGCGACATCGCGCGTGACCGACTCTAGATTCGCAGTGAGGCGCTCTTGCTCAGTGGTTGAGTAGGCTCGCTCTGGGTCGGGAACAGCCTCAATTCTCAGCTGCTGTCGCTTGGAGGAAGCCATCGTCGCGCATCAATCCCTTCGATTCTTTGACTCGCGAGTGTGCTTCGGCGGATGATGTCTTCCGAAGCGATGGCGGGAGCCCCGCCCCTGCTCTTGCGCTCTCTGCGGATACGCTCCAAAATCTCGTTTCGCTCTGCTTCAGAAAGCTGTATTTCTTCGAGGTTGCGGGCAAACCCGAGCTGTTCAAGCAACAGCACGGCGTCAGGCTTGCTCATCTGCAAGAATGCAGCCACGTCTCCAGCAGAAACAGCGCCGGCCTGGTATGCGTTGCCTAGTAGCCTGAAACGGTCCAAGCTGTGGCGCACGGTGAAAGAGATCGAAGTCTGTTGTATGCTTCCCGACATCTTCGGGCAATTTGAGGGAGCCCGAGGTCGATCGCCTTGCTCTCTAGTTTGTCAATTGGGCAAAGCGCCAACAGAGCGGCAACTCGTCGCACCCCGATCGATAGTGGTTCGATCGCCGTGTCATTGGCGGCTCTTTGCGGCATGACACCAAACAAGTGTGTGTTGAGCACCGCAAAATCAAGCCGCCAAAACTCATCAGCGAACCTTTGAACCTTGCGCGAGTCCTCGGACGTGAGCTTGGTACGCTGCTCACGGTGAGCGAACTCAATGACGCATGAAGAGTGCATTGCCCGTTCGAGCGTCAAGGCACTAGCCTCAAGCGTCTCGGCATCGAACGGCGTGGCAACCTGGCACTGCATGCGTTGCTCCCACTGCTTGTCGCCCTGGGAGATCAACTCTCGCATTTGGATCTGAATCACGTTGCTGGTCATGAGGCCTTGGACTTCAAGAGATGAGGGCTACATCGGCTCGGAGCGGTGCTGCCGCGCCAGCTCGTGGCCGGCCAATTGTACGAGTATACCACCCCATTGTTATCGCCAGTTCCGAGGAAACTCAGAGCTAGATCCTTAACACGTTGTTTGACAAAAACTTAGCCCAGATCCACGGGTAAGAGTACGCTCGGATGGTATCGCGTCGCATGAAGCGTGATCAAGACGCGCGTCCGGTACGCGACAGCATTCTCCATGAGAGATTATACAAGCGCTGTCGGTTGCGATCTCGCTCCGTATAGTGCTGTGGATCGCGGGCCCTTCTCCTCGACCGAACCGCAGCGAGTCTCTCTTCAACTACCCCGTACGGTTCTGTATTCAGATCATCTTCTTGTTGGGTGCCTTCTTCGGTGAAGTTCATCTCGAACCTAAGATTCACGTCCCGCGTGAAGGTTGTGGTTTGTTTGGTGTTCGTGCTCTGCACGCTCCAGTCTTGTCGTGGATTTGACGACAAGATCCATTCTTCAATCTGCCCACGGTTCGGAGCGCCCTGCGTGATTGGCTCCTCGCAGGCCTTCATTCCCAAGCGTTGACGTACTCGGTCGAATGCAAAGATGACAGTTAACACAACACCTAGGACACCAAGAACAAGGCCGATCTCCATGGCGTTCGCCTCCACTTTGGTATAGTCCCGGCACCTTAGCCTGCTGCCATTGTCTCACGCCGGGGGTTGGGACCCGTGGTGGACGACTACGACAACGTCGAGGAGTCGGAACCGTCGGCGGATCCGAAGCAGCATGAGGCTGACCAGCTTCTCCGCGCCATCTTTACCGACAACCCTGCCGACGTGTTCTATTCCCGCCAGCTCGAGGTCATGCTCGAGAAGCGGTGTTTTCACTGGATTACCCACCGCGCGCTGCGCGATCTGGTCGCGGAAGGTTTTGTCCGCAAGGAGATCCGCGAGCTCGCGACCGGCACGAACATCCACCTATTCTGGCTGGCCTCCAACCGGTACTACAAGCGCCGCGCCAAGCAGGTCGTGGCGCTCGTCAATGAGTACGCCCGCCCCACCGTCGTTCGAGAAATTGGCGCTCGCGGTGAAGAGCTCACACTCGAAGCGTTCGCCCGCAACCAGTTTCTCCAACGCGGACGCAACACCAGAACCTACGGCGGCCGCACGTACACCGCCACGCGGCACGACCTCGATTTCATCTTTGAGCGGGACGGTGTCGCCTATGGCGTGGAGGTGAAGAACACGCTGCCCTACATGGAGCGTGAAGACTTCGACGTGGCGGTCGCGATCTGCGCTCACTTGCGCATCCGTCCGGTGCACGTGGTCCGTCGCAATCCGGAGACCTGGCTGCTCGAACTCCGGCGGGCCGGTGGGTTCACGTTGATGCTCGACTGGCAGCTCTATCCCACACTGCTCGCAGACCTCGCCAAGCGCGTCCGCACGGAGCTCCGTTTGCCCGTCGATTCGCCACGCGCGCTGCAGGAAGGAACGATGCGGCGGCTCATGAACTGGCACGAGACCGTGCGACCCACGTGAATTCCTAAAGCAATTCACAGTAGACGATGCCTAAGTTGTTTGTTTTCAACGCGCTTTCATCCACCTCTATGAATACGTACTGTCGACCAAGCACTCGCGATGGGGGTGTCCATAAAACCCCCTCTAAAAGGCCCCTCTCAGACCCCTGGATTTGACGGGTTTCGGGTTGTGGCGTATGGTGTCCACAAAAGACTTGATTTATGGACACCCTAACCCTCACCTGCCAACACGAACTCACCGACGGTGCGCTCTGCCTCGACTGCGGCGCGACGGTCCCCGGAGTTTGCCCGCTCTGTGGGGCACCGCTCGACGCTGAGCGGCTCTGCCCAACCTGCGGAGTAGCAGTCCCCCAGCCCAAGACCCCATGAGCGACCGCGCCGCCATCTACGTCCGTGTGTCGACGACTGACCAGAAACCGACGAACCAGCTGCGTGACCTGAAGACGTATGCGAAGCACCGTGGCTTCCACGTCGCCCATACCCTCACGGAGCATGAAAGTGGGGCGAAGGACACGAGGCCCAAGCTACAGGAACTCATGGATCTTGCGCGCAAGCGCAAGGTCGACGTCGTGCTCGTGTGGAAGTTCGATCGCTTTGCACGATCGGCACAGCAGCTGCTTGCTGCCCTCGAGGAATTTCGGAAGCTCGGGGTGGCTTTCGTCTCCTACACCGAGAACGTGGATACGTCGACGCCAGCGGGCAAGGCGCTCTTTACGATGGTCTCGGCGTTCGCGGAGTTTGAACGCGACATACTGCGCGAACGCGTGATGGCTGGCCTCGCGCGGGCACGAGCCGAAGGTGTCGAGCTCGGTCGCCCCTCCCTACCCAAAGAGACGATCGCCGAGATCCGTCGGCTGCGGAGGGCGGGCAAGAGTGTGCGGGCGATCGCCCAGGAGCTTGAGGTGTCCCGAAGCGTCGTGGCAAAATACAGCCCCTCCAAGACCAAGGGGTAGTACCACCAGGGGGATCGCAGGGGATCGCAATGGTCAGATGTCAAGCGACACCTACCGTAGGCTTATTGACGAAACCGTCTGATTATTCTGCACCATATACACCTATCACACCTACGCCTGGTCGTCGGTCACAACAAGAGTTGGAAACATGACTAGCGGTCCCCAAAGCACCAAGAAAGCAAGGAAGATGGTTTCTGCTGGTGGAATGTGCACAACCTGGCGCACTTCGACGAGAGGCGAGTATCTGAGCTGCGTTGGCCCGGATCTCCCACGGAGTACGAGGCGAAACTCGAACGAATCTGCACGTGTCTAGAATCTGCGGTTTTGCGCTCAAACGACATCCAATTGCTCGGACTAGCGGAGTGTACCGAGAGCGCCGCTCGTGACGTCAGAGATCGCGTCTTTCCCAAGTATGAGCTGCGCTCCTTGGATTTTCAGGTGGGCACCCGGTCAGATTTTCACGTTGCAATCATCTACGACCCCACTCTAGGCGCCCAAGTCGAACCGCCGATTGTAGCCCCTTATATGCCGCGTGGAACCAGGGCAATGGCCGTTCTCGATTTGTGCTACAAGAACCACGTTGTTCGAGTAATTGGATGTCATTGGACAGCTCGGTTTGAGCACAATGATGGTCGAGTATCGGATCTCGCCACACACTTGAACCGTGAACTATTTCAGTTTCTGACTAATCACCCAGTTGATTCGTCCCGGCACGCACTTGTGATTGGATTTCGTCGAGCCATGGGCGAACGATTTCCTTCACCCGAGAGCGACCGGCTACTGGTGCACCCATGAGCATCCAAACGCGAGACGACCTTCTCATGACAGTGTCATCTGCGACGCTCTGTGACGGCATTCGCAAGTTATTCCTCGCGTCCAACGAGCTCTACGGCGACCGTGTGGTCACGGACCTCGAGCAGCGTTTCCAAGTTGGGTCGATCATCCAGGGTGCTATCACTTGGGCGAGCATCGATGGGCTCAAGATGTCGCTCGAGGATGGAGTGCAGGGAATCGTGCCGCTCGAGGAGATCACTTGGTGGAAGCAGCGGCCGTACGCGAAGGATTTTGCGGCGATCGGTGAGACGCGGAACGCCATGGTCCTTGAAGTCGACGTCACGAGGCAAAGGGTCGTTCTCAGCATGCGCCAGTCCACGAGTAATCCTTGGGAGGGAGGCATTCTGGACATGTACCCACCGTCACGAACGGTAAATGGTGTGGTCAAGACGATCAAGCACTACGGCGCCTTCATCTCGATCGAGCCGGGTCTCGATGGCTTGTGTCCGTTGGTCGGGATGCGTGACTACCATGAAGAGTGGGTGAATCATGCCGGCGATGTCGTCGGCGAGGGTGATCGGGTGAAGGTTCGAGTCGTCGATTGCAACCTCGCGGAGCGCAAGCTCGAGCTTGAGTTGGTCGACGTGGTCGGAGGGCCTGCGCAACCGGGGTCGTCATCACAGGAACGTTGTGACGGCGATGACGTCGAGATGCTTGGCTGGAGTACTCCCGAGTGGCCGTGGACGAGCGGCGAGAACGCCATTCGCGATGAGAAGCGCAAGCGCCGCCATCGAAGCGCCCATCGTCGGAACCAAAGGGCCTTGAGAAAGCGACCCCTTCCTTCGGACTGGACCCTCTGCTGGAAGTGATCGTCAGTTCAGCATGAGCGTCGACGGCGCGCACGCGGGCGTGCCCAGCTGAACCGCTCGCGCAGTCTCTCGAGAACTCGCAGCGCCAGCAGGTTCGCGGGTTCTGAGGCGGCTCTGGCGGACTGCCCGTACTGACTCTCGACATCGCGTCCCGTACGGCTGACACTAGCTCTTCCAACTCCTGTCGATCAGCTGCGTTCGTGGAAGGTTCCCGCTGCTGAACGCTTACCCTGGTGCGGCGGTACGAGCGCTCAAGTCTCGTCGTCTCGTCGTCATCTCGAACAAGGGCTTCGTCGACTGGGGTGATGTGTTCAACGATCAGGTGCTGGCCACGGCGATCCTAGATCGGCCGCTGCACTACGCGGCGACAATCAACCGGGCGACCGGCATCCCTACCGCGACCTACCTGCAGTCTCCAAAATGCCTCTGAACTTGTGATCGGAAGTCAGCTCTTCTACCTTCTAGCACCCGAATCGCCGCCTCAACGTACGTTCGTAATCGTTGTACTTCAGTGAAGCAGCCAACTTGACAGAGTGTCGATTCGAAAGCACGTGCGCCGAATTAGTGCAGAACCCCACTGAACCGCTTCACTTGCCGAGATCGACTAGTTCACTCTCTCTAACTGTGATACCACCGCCTGAAGTAAAGGTGGCCCTGTAGTAACACCCCATGGTACCCAAAGCATCGCTTGCTTCCGAACCGATTTTCCAGCAGTACTCTCTCTCCCCCTTTGAGACCTCTTCAGAGCTCGCTAGCACTTCCAGTGTGTCTGAGCCCGCGACCACGAGCAGATCTAGTTGTCCGTCTTGCCGAAAGTCGAATTGAATACAAACGGTGCTTTCAGCTACACGGCGATCATCTACTTTGCTCCTGAACTGCACCGCTCCATCCTCTCTGTCGCCTAGAGCTGCCAAGATAAGTGCCAAAACGCCGCCCCCTCCCAGCACTTTTGGGCCATGTCGTTTCAGGAGATCAATAGAATGCCCAACGATATCAATTTCTTGGCGTGCAGCTGAGTAAACTCCTCGTTGGTACCACCTCGTTTGTTCACCAAGAAACCTGTGAATCCGTAGCGCCAGCAGTTTTGCTCCACCGCAGGCAGTACTCCGCTCAGCCGTGTCGATCGAGACGGTCGCCGTGGCTTGATGCCAGCGTTCACTATTCAGGCGCACTATCAGCGTATCCTCTATGGGATCACCCTGATCGACAACCGCTGCTCTGACTCTACCGCGTATCTCCACAACAGGCCAGCGAGCCCATCCCCTATTTTGAAGCGGCGTGGGTTGTGACGCTTGATGCTCATCGAAAACGGTCACGTGATCGGCAGTCTCTTTAATCAAACGGAGCAACTCCTCAAGATCCTCCTTGCACAGAAATACCCCATTGACAGGACGAAGCTCTTCTGAAACAAGATGCTCTTCGAGATAGTCAAGCCTGCTCTCATGCTCACGAAAGAGGTCGACGATCCCTGATGACCGCAGGAGTATTTGAAGGAGATCCCGCATGTAGCTGATTAGATAAGACAGCTAGATGTTGTCGGTGGCATCATCTACGCTGATTGAGCTCAACTCCGTAAACGGCTCGCTACACGCTCCCTTAGACGAAACTCGAGTCTCGGATACTTCTTTAAGAGCGCTCTGTAGTGACCGACGAGTTCCTCGACCCATGGATGCGCACCAACGAAGAGGCTCTCGAACTGCGGTTGGTCCTCAAGTGCCACAACAAGCTCTAGCGGGTCCTCAATCGATCGAAGCCTTTCATGGACCGCAGCCAGATATGCAGGAACAGGTGGAAATTCGATGGAGCGCAGCACTGACTCGCACTCGACTGTCCGCGGGATGGAGGCAGCTACGCGTTCGCAGCGTTCCACGAAAGAACGCGCGCTCGGGTCGTAATCGACAAGAGCCGCCTTCAACTCAGGTTCTTCACTCAGTCTTACTGCAAGCTCAATTGGATCTTCGATCGCCAGCATACGCTGATACGCGCTTGCAACGTGCCCAGAAATGTCATTGAACCCACGTCCGGTTGCGTCGCTGCTTCTAGCTTTAATCATCCCGTCAAAGTATGTAAACCCTTCACTGATAGCATTTTCACTAACTTCCATCAAGTCACTTTCGCCACCAAATCCCGCCGTTCGAATTCTTGGCCCGCCCGGTCCCCGGCGAGGAAACTCGTTCTCACTCTGCCACCAGTACCTACTCATTAACAGACTCCGTCCTTCATGAACTCCCCCCACCACTGTAGGTAGTACGCGACGGTTCGATCATCTAGGGACTCACCAACCTGGAGAGTTTTTCGCATCTCCGCAACCCGCGTCGCACCGGACAACTTTCGCGACGCAGTCGCGGCCACTCCTCTAAGGTGCGTAACGAGGGGTGAAGTGGCGGACGTGTTCTTTCGAAACGCTTCGCCCAGCACTGAAGCTCGCGTAGAGGTACTAGGATCGCGACCAAGATGCTCAGTGTAAGCGGTTCGACCGCATACGACGGCGGCTAACACATCCGCTTCAACCTCGTCGACGAAGCCCGGCAGTTCCTGAAGGCGATTCCGAACCCGATACGCAAGCTCCGAGATAAGCTCCCAATCAGCGATGTGTATTGTCCCGCCCTTTGGTGCCCCGAGGACTTTGACAAGGGTTCTCGCAAGCTCCGCACCGCTGTTAACTCGATGCTCCCACCGATCGAAATCTCCAAGAAGATGGTCCGCTAGCGATTGCGTAAGCGCCAACAGCTCCTCATCCTCAATGTCCCACGATACGAAGCGGCGGTCAGCGGTCTCCAAAAAGCCTCCGGTGTGCAATTCACCCGGCTCATTCGTGTTGAATCCACGCGCGACTCCCTGCATCAACCAGAAGCTTGTATCCTTCAAACTCACCATCTTGTGCACTGTACCGTAGTCGCGCATCACCGTCGCGAAACTATGAAACACTTCGTGCGTACATTCAAACAGATCCCCCTCAAGGAGCATTGAAGCGGGAAACTCATGAAGCAGAAATCCTCTTCCAAATGGGATCGCCGTGCAGCGTGGCGACGCTATCGCGCCTACAGTAAAAAGTGGCATCGGTGATTGCGCTCTTGTACGGGGAGCCAGGTGCAACAACTCGACGCATATTGCACTGGCAGCGACAGCAATCTTGTGCACAGCGCTGCTGGGGTGAAGCGCCGGCTCAGGGCGAAGAGCGTGAGTGGCAGCATACGATCTTGCCGCAATCACCCGATGGAGGCGCAACACGACCTCTTCAACGCACCTGCCAACAAACGCGGTGCTAGGACGTCTTTCCGCAGCGCTACCTGTCGACTCGTGTTCTCCGGCCAAGTCGTTCAGGAACGCCTGAATAAACTTCACGACGTCCCGCATGTATGCGTTCACAGTCGGAAACTGCAATGTCACATTGATAACACGAACGAGCTCAGACAGCGCGTGGAAACGAGCCGGATCCAGCGTGGAGCGGAATCTTGTTTCGTCGAAAGCGACGGGATGGACAAGCCCCGCTGTCAACGGCTTTAGAGTCGTGACGCTACTAGCTGCTGTTCCCGTCTTCCATACCGTCCGGGTTAGTCGCGCAACACCACGAAGCCCTTCCAAAGGTCCACACAAATTCGCGACAACATCAAACGTCCAGTGGAGCACACTCCTAAGGTTGGAGCGTTTGTCAATCGGACACTCAATCGAATAATCAAAGATGCCCGAGGTGAGTTGGCGAACGCTTCCCTTGTTTAGCTCCCGTTCAAAGAAGCCCTCAAGTCGAGCTTCCTGCCCAGGGATACACGCTACGAAAATTTGGGTCCAATGCTTATTCGCACCGGAGCTCGGCAGTTGGTTCGCCCAGGCTCTCATTCCGTCCGCACTGAGCGTTTTGGGAAAGAACCCCCAACTCGAAAAACTTGAGGCAAATACAGGAATGTCTTGGGGAACAGAGACTTCAACCCTCGCGGGCAGTTGCGTCAAACACCCAACACTTTTCTGACGAAGCTTGAGAACGACATTATGAAGATTGTCGTAGCACTGACGCGAAAACGCGAAGAGTACGAGGTCAGCATATCCAAGTCCAACAAGAACGCGAAACGCTCGAACGTTCGACGCGCTGCAAACACTTTCAATCAGCTGCTGCGTCACCCTCAGTGCATCCGCTCCAACAGCCCGAATCAAGTCAGGATTTAGGCGAAACTCCGAAATTACAAACAGGCTCTGAGCTTCCCGTTCGCCCACCCACCATGTGGGAATACCACGAGAGTCCCTTTGCCCTTCGACATCATTCAGAATCAGTACGCGTCTATCTAGGTTGGCCCAGCCCGGGCGCGCAAGTCGTGTACCAAGCGCATCGTTCCGCTGGGGAACGAATACATCTACGACATCCCACTCTCCAAACACCGGAGCAAAGTCGTAATCACTCTGTTCGTATGGGCTAAGACCGCTCGCCGGTGCGGCGAACTGTCGCCCAAAGATCAACATTGTCAGCAAGATCTGATCCCAAACGATACCGATCAGCCCGAACGTGAAGGCCCGCAGGATTCTAGCACACAGAACTAGCCACGCGGGGTGGGATATGAGCCCCAAAAGTTGGACATAGGGTATCTGTGAAGTTGACCGCCGGCAACGGCGCCCGCAGAATAAGGCGGGCGCGGGAGGTCAACGCAATGCCACGACGTCGCTTATCATCCAAGATGAAAGTTCCGTGCCGTCCTCGAGCTGCTTTCGGGCAACCGCAACGCAAGCCAGATCGCGCGCGCTTACGACGTCCACCCCAACTCGCTGAAGGCGTGGAAGGACACGCTGGTCGAGCGAGGCCCAGAGTTGTTCGACCGCTGTAGAGCGACAGCGTAGACTCCCCGTAAGGCGACACCGAGATTCCCGCAGCGCCGCCACCTGACAAAAGGATCGGAGCGGTTCAGACTCCCGAGCGACGGGAGGAGGAACCGTAACGTGAAAGTCGATCAGGAGGCACGGATGACGTTGAAGGTGCTGGCCCGGAAGGGGCACAGCCGGCGAGAGATCGCTCGGCTTCTCGGAGTCGATGAGAGCACGGTGCGATATCACCTCGGACGCATGGCAGGCGGAGCAAGGGATCGGCGGGCCGATCAGCAGCAGCGGGCAGCGGCCTTCTCCGAGCCGATCCTGCACTACATTGAGTCGGCGGATGGAGGCCCGTTGAACCTGGCCGATTTGCACGAGTGGCTGGTCGTCGGGCACGGCTACCAGGGGAGTCTCAGGTCGGTGGAACGCTACTACCGCAAGCACTGCCCGAAGCCGGCGGGTCGAGACTCCTCCCGGGGCGCAAGCACAGGCAGACTGGGCCGAGTGGCCGCGCATGTCGATCGGTGGTCGGCTGGTCCATGCGTACGAGTTTCATTTGAAGCTGAGCTGAGCCACAGCCGCATTTCGGCCCGGGTTTGGGCGCCGCGCAAGGATCAGCTGTCGCGGCACACAGTGCACAAAGAAGCGTTCCGCCGGCTCGACGGGATCCCGGCGACGGTGCGAGTCAACAACGAGAGGACGGCGGTGGCGACACCGGCGCGGTGGCGGTAGCCCTGGGCTTCGGGTTGGTCTTCACCTTCACCCTTGGAGCCCTGAACGGCGCGCTCTCCGACTCACTGTCGCGCCTGCATACGCTCCAGGGCATGGCATTGGTGGCGGTGGCCGGCGCTTGCGCGGTGGGCGTCTATTGTCTGGCACGGTCGGCGCCGAACCGCCTGACGCGCAGTCTCGTCGAGGGATTGCCCCTCGCCCTTGCAACTCTGGCGCTCGCCACCGTCTTGGTCAAAGAGTTCAAGGCTGGCGGCTCACTGCGGCGGGTTGTGTACGCCCTGGCGCTGGTCGCTTTGGTGGCGGCGCTCCTTTGCGTTCTCCGCAGCCAACGTGCCCGCCGGACCGGACTGGCGCTCCTGGTCGCCGTGGCCGCAGGGGCGCCGCTTGCCGCGCTGGGGGTCGACCAGTTCTCGCAGCGACCGCCTCCCAGCACCGAGCACTCGGGCGCCGAGTCGAGCGTCTTCCTCCTCACCATCGATACGCTCCGGGCCGACGCCTTGAGCTGCTACAACACCTCGGCACAACCAACGCCACACATCGACGCACTTGCCCGAGATGGCATTCTCTTCGAAGAGGCTTTCGTACCAGCGCCATGGACGGCGCCGTCGTTGGCGTCGATGATGACGGCGCTCCCCCCCGAGGTGCACGCCGTCGACGAAGGGACATCCCTGAGCGCAGCCTACGCCACCATCGCCGATCGCTTACGGGAGGCGGGTTTCAAAACCGGCGCCATCGGCAAGAACCCCTTCTTGAGGCAATGCGACCTAGGACGAGGGTTCGCGCGCGTTTCGTTCTACCCAAAGGCGTGGCTGGAGGGATCCATGGGCGCCAGGCTCGCCGGGCGCTTGCTCCCAGTGTCCATGCGGTGCAACCCAAACTCATCGGAGCTGACCGAGCTGGCAACACGGTGGATCAAACGGCACGGGGGCGAACCTGCCTTTTTCTGGCTCCACTACTTTGATCCGCACATCCCCTACCGCCCTCCACAACACTTCTGGCCAACGGGTGACGCGCCCGAACGCATCGGCTTCGACTTCGACGGCATGCGGAAGATCCGCCAAGGCGTCTTCGTCCCAACCCCGGCCGAAAGGCGGTGGATCCGCGCGCTCTACGACGCTGAAGTGCGCTACGTCGACGACGAGATCGGCAAGTTCTTGGCCGTGCTCAAGGACCGGGGTCTCTATGACGACGCGGTCATCGTGCTCACCAGCGACCACGGCGAAGAGTTCTGGGAGCATGGCGGCTTCGAGCACGGTCACACCCTCTACAACGAGCTGCTTCGCGTGCCCCTGATCGTCAAGCTCTCGGAGAACAGCTCCGGCCCGGCTGGCGGCCGAGTCGAGACGCCGGTGTCCATTCTGTCGATCATGCCGACGATTCTCGAGTTGTGCGGAGTGGAGGAACCGTCGGCGTCCTCGCGGTCCTTGGTACACCGTTGGGACGCACAAGGGGACCCCGCCACCCACAATCCGCCGCTCTTCAGCTCCGGCGCCCTCTACTACGAAGAGCGCCAGGCCGTTCGGTTCGATGGGATCAAGTACATCGCCTCGTCGCTCAGCCAAACCGAGGAAGTCTACGATCTCAGCGCCGACCCCGGCGAGCAGTACTCGATCGCCGGCGCACGCACCGAGCTCGTGGGCCGCGCACGTGAGCTTTTGGCGAGCCATCGTTCCGCGTGTGTAGCACTGCGCGACCGGCTGGGCGGCGGCAGCGTCCCAGGCACCGAGCTGGACCCGGCGACCGAGCGCGCCCTCAGGTCACTGGGCTACATGGACTGACGGCCGCGGCACATGAAGCAAACCCACGCTTGAGCCCGTCGCTTCCCAAGAGCACAGTCATCGCACCAACACCGCCGCTGCCCGCGCGGCCGTGCCGGGAACGCTCAGCCAATACACACCTGAGGGCAGCCCCACCGGCGTCCATACCACCGCGTGGTCTCCAACCTCGAACTCCCGATCGGCCACGGTCGCAACCCACCGCCCGCGCGCGTCGTGCGCCACCAACCGCACCAGCCCTGCCTCGGGCACCGAAAGCACCACCCGCGTCGCCGGGTTGAACGGGTTGGGCCTCACCGAGACGATGGCCGGCGCGCGCGGCGCTGCGACCGGCTCAGGCTCCGGCACGGCGGCGCCGAATGCCTCCCGCAGGGCTGCCGTCAGCTCGGGGCGGTTGCCGTCGTAGCCAAGCGCCCACACGCCAATGCCCGCCAACTGCTGGTCGGCAACCAATGCGTACTTCGCCGCCAAGCTGGTGGCGTCATCGAACCATCCCTGCACCCAGCCCCCGGAGTCATACGCATACCAGGGGGAACCCGAGCTTGGTTCGCGGCGCAGCCGGTGGGCGGCGGCTTCCCCTCGAGCCTGCGCGAACGTACGGGCGGTGCCGGCGCCGCGCGTCAGCGCTCCTGCCCGATCGGTCACGGCGGGCCAACGGTAGCCAAAGTAGGGCACCCCTAGCAGCAGCCGGTCGCGGGGCGCGCCCCAACGCACGTAGTCCTGCACCGTCCACGTCACGTTGTGGGGACCCCACCCCACAACCGGCGCCACCGGCCCGGTCGTTTCGCTCCCCGACCATCTATAGTTGTAGGCGAGCACGACTAGGTGATCAGCGCGCGCGGCCAGCTCGTCGTAGTCGAAAGCGTTCGCCCAGTCGACTGCGGGCGTAGCGATGCTGAGGTAGGCATCGTCGATAGCATCATCCAACGCCGCGCGCAGCTCGCCCGCAAAGGTGACCAAGTTAGCCTTTTGGCTACCGGGGACGCCCTCGAAATCGATGCTGACACCGTCGGCTCCACCCTCGCGCACCGCGTCGACCAAGTTCTGCACAGCGGCAGCGCGATGGCGAGCGCTGCCCAGGAGGACAGTCAGCTCCGCCGGTGAAAACTGGGTGGCTGTCACCACGACGCGCGTGCTACCGGCGTGGGCCGCCGCCACCAACCCATGCCATGGCCACCCGTGGGCGCCCGTGATTTCTCCGAAGCTTGACAGCTCCAAGGCGAAGAACGCGACGGTGGAAAGGAGCGACCAATCGTATCGCTCGTAAGCCGCGCCGAGCCAGTAGGGATGGTAGCCGTGCACTTCACGGCGGGGTTGACCGCCAGGCTTGCTCCTCAAGGTCGGAAGCGTCGGAAGCGGCGGATTGGTCGGCGCTGCTGCGCCCGCGGCGTTGTAGCGTTCCAGCTCGAGCTGGTGGATCGGCGTCGACCGAGTCCCTTCGACACCCGGCCCGTCGCCCCAGGCCGCGCCGGGCGAAAAGATCAGCACAGCGATCGCCGCACCGCAACGAACGGCGTCTCCAGTGGTACGCATCGCTCAATTCTAGCGCAACGCTCGCCCCACCCAGTCGCCAGGCGGTTTGTTAGACTTGGGCGATTCGCGGCTCATCCCGCCAAGAACCCTGGTGGATTCAGTGATACCCAACCGATGCTCGCTCCAACGTGCCGCCATCTTCGCGCTGGCGTACTGCTCTGCTCAGTTTGCCGGCCCCGCCTGGGCGACTGAGAGTCCCGGCGGACGCCCACACACCGTGCACGCCCTCACTGGCGCTCGGATCGTGCGCGCTCCCGGAGACACGCTCGAATCCGGCACCATCGTCGTCCGCGACGGGCTTATCGAAGCCGTCGGTCGGGATCGCCAACCACCCGCGGACGCGCGCGTTTGGAACCTCACGGGGTTCACGATCTACCCCGGATTGATCGAGCTCTACTTCCCGCTCGAAGCAGATGACGAAGCGACGGGGGAGACCGGAGAGTCCGACCACACCGCCTCGCCTGACAAGCTGCTCACCAACCCGCACGTCACTCCAGCCTTCCGTGTGGCAGATGCGCTACCGTTGAGCGCCGACCAGCTGAAGCCCCTCCACGAAACCGGGTTTACCACAGCGCTCATCGTGCCATCGTCAGGCGTGGTGCGGGGAGCCAGCGCCCTCGTAGCCCTCCGGGAAGGACCGGCCGCCGAGCAAACGCTCAGCGCCGACGTCGCGCACCACTTCGCCCTTGAGCGGCGAGGCTGGCAAAGCGCCGAGTACCCCACTTCGCGGATGGGTGCGGTGGCACTCGTACGGCAGGCCCTCCTCGACGCCGAGTACGCGCTGGCGGCAGCTGAGGACTATGCCCGGAGCCGCACGCGCACCGAACGACCACCCAACCGCCCAGACCTGGCTGGCTTAGGAGAACACGTGCGGCGGCGTGCCCCCCTAGTGTTCGAAGCCGAAACCGCCCAAATCGCCATGCAGCTGGCCCGCGAACTCTCCAGCTTTGAACTGACGCCCTGGATTGCGCTGGCTGGCTCCGACGCCTACAAGTGGCCTGACGCTTTGGTGAAACTTGAGAATCCGCTGGTGATGACCCTCAACCTACCGCCACCACCGCGCTGGGACAGCGCCGCTGAGCGGCAAACGGTCGACTTGTCGGAGCTGGTGCACTGGGACATGGCGCCCTCGAGTGCGAACGCGCTCTACGTGCGCGGCAAGGTTTTTGCCTTGAGCGCCCATGGTCTTCCGAGTCGCGACCAGTTTTCGGCGCGCGTCCGCCGGGTGATCGAGCGCGGGTTACCCCCCGAGGAGGTGCTGCGCTCCTTGACCGAAGTGCCGGCCGGCCTGCTCGGCATGACCGATGCCCTCGGACACATCGGTCCCGGCGCCATGGCCAACTTCACAGTCACCGACGGCGGCCTGTTCGGCGAGGCGACCAACATCGTTGAAGTGTGGGTCGACGGCGTGCGGCACGACGTCACAGCTCCGGCGCTCAAGGCCGACGCCGTCGCCGGACGCTGGACAGTGACCGCCGGCGAGGCGCCCCTCACCCTCGACACCACGGTCGAAGCGAGCACCCTCACTGGCGTGGGGTGGACCGGCCTCGAGGGCGGTGCCGAAGACGACGCGGTCCCGCTCGAGGCAGTCGCCCTCCACCTCGGCAGACTGCGCGCCACGGTCCCGAGTCAACTCACACGCGGCGAACCGATGCACCTCACCCTCCAAGCCCGTGGGCGCCGGGCGGTGGGCCAGTGGCGGCGGGGAGCCGTGCGGGGCCAGGTTCAGGGCGAGTTCGGCCAACCAGAAGCAAAGGCCGACTCAGCGGTCACCGACACCACCGCGACGCGCGCCGACACCACGATCGCCGGCTTGGAGGCGCCCATCTCGGCCGAGTTTCCACGCTGGCCACCGGACGCGCCGCCGGCGCCACCTGCTGTTTTGGTGCAGCGCGCCACGCTCTGGACCATGGCCGGCGACACCGTCGAAGCCGACCTCCTCGCGGTCGACGGCAAGGTTCGCGCCATCGGCAGCTCACTCAAAGCACCGCCGGGCGCAGCGGTCATCGACGCCGCCGGCAAGCACGTGACGCCAGGTCTCATCGACTCGCACAGCCACTCCTTTCTCTCCACATCTTCCAACGAGTGCTCATCGATCTGTACGGCTGAGGTGCGGATCGCCGACGAGTTGGACGCCGAGTCCCCCAACCTCTACGCCCAACTCGCGGGAGGAGTGACCGCCGCCAACCTCCTGCACGGGAGCTGCAACGCCATCGGCGGGCAAAACGCCGTCTTGAAACTCCGCCGTGGCAGCCCGGCGCCCGACCTGGTGTTCGCCAAAGCGCCCCCAGGAGTCAAATTCGCCTTAGGGGAAAATCCCAAACGTTCGAACTGGCAGGCCGACCAAACGCGCTTTCCCGCTACGCGGCCCGGCGTTGAACAAGCCATCCGCGAGCGCTTTCTAAGAGCAAGGGAGTACGCCGCTGACCGCGACCAGAAACCGGCGCGCCGCGATTTGCAGCTCGAGGCCCTGACCCAGGTACTGACCGGCGAGCGCTATGTCCACTGCCACGCCTACCGCCAGGACGAAATGCTCATGCTCATGAACTTGGCGCACGAATTCGGCTTTACCGTGCGCTCTTTCCAGCACGGGCTCGAGGCCTACAAGATCGCCCCGGAGATCGCCCGGGCGGGCACCGGCGTGTCGATCTTCATCGACTGGTGGTCCGGTAAGCACGAAATGTACGACGGCATCCCCTACAACGCCGCCATCCTCTGGCGAAACGGCGTAGTGACTGCTCTCCACTCCGACAACTCAGCCATCGCTCGCCGCCTAAACTTGGAGGCGGCTAAAGCCGTGCGCTACGGCGGCGTGCCGGCGGCCGCGGCGCTGGCGATGGTGACGTTGAACCCAGCAAAGCAGCTCGGCATCGATCGCTGGATCGGCTCCCTCGAAGTGGGGAAGGACGCCGACTTCGTAGTCTGGAGCGGCGACCCGCTGTCGACGTCGACGGTGTGCGAGCAAACCTGGATCGAGGGACGCTCCTACTTCGACCGCGAGCGCGATCTCGGCGCGCGTGGCACGATGGAGGCGTACCGTGAGGCTCTCCTCACCGCCGCCGAGCGCGCCTGGCCAGACGAGCCAGCTGCCGGCTGGAAACCAACCTTCGAGCGCACCAGCCACGCGGAGGGGGCCGGCGCCGGTACCCTGGGCGACTGCCTCGATGGAGCGGCGAACCCGTGACCGAGAAGCTTTCTCGCGCCTCTATCGGAGCCGCCCTGGCCATCAGCATGGCACTAGCGACCGGCACCAACGCCACCGCTGAGGACGACGACGCAGCGCGCGCCCTCGCTCTGGTCGGTGCAACCGTGCACCCGGTAGCGACTCCGGCTATCCCTGGCGCCACCGTCATCATCGAGGACGGGACCATCACCCAGGTCGGTCGCGGCCTCCCGATCCCCACCGGCGCAACCACCGTCCAGCTCGGCGGCAAGCATGTTTATCCCGGTCTCATCAACGCCTCCACGCTTCTCGGCCTCTACGAGATTAGTGCCGCCCGGGCGACGCGCGACCACGCCGAGCTGGGCGATTGGCACCCACACGTCCGCGTTGAAGTCGCCCTGAACCCAGCTTCGGAACAGCTGCCGGTGGCGCGGGCGGCCGGCATCCTCGCCTACTTGGCCTACCCCACCAGTGGGCGCGTCAGCGGCACCGCTGCCTTGGCGTACACCGCCGGTTGGACAGCCGCCCAGATGCTGGTCAAAGCACCCGTCGGCATGGTGGTCCGCTGGCCGGACATGCGCGTCGACCCCCAATCCGCGGAGTACCAGAAAAAGGCCGAAGCGCGCGTCCGCGCCGTCGAAGCGCTGAGCGAGTTCGTCACCAACGCCCGCGCCTACGCCCGGGCCACCCCGTCCAAGCCCTCAGCACCTGGCGCCGACCCCAAGTGGGAAGCAATGCAACCGGTGGTTGGGGGTGAATTGCCGCTCCTGATCCGCGCTGGCGATTTAGCGGCGATCACCGCGGCGCTCGAGTGGGCGGGCGCCCAAGGCTTCGACGTTATCCTCATCGCCCAGCGGGATGCCGGGCTTGCCGCACCTCTTCTAGCTGAACTGCAAGTGCCGGTGATTCTCTCCTACAACCACATGCTCCTGCCGCGCCGCGCTGAGCCCTACGACGCCGTCGCCACCGCCGCCGCCGAACTCCACGCCGCCGGCGTGCGTTTCGCGCTGGGCACCGGCATGACTCCGTACGGCACCTACAACGCCCGGCAACTCCCCCAGATCGCCGGCATGGCCACCGGCGCTGGGTTACCGGCCGACGCCGCACTCCGCGCCCTCACCCTGGACGCCGCGACGATCTTAGGGGTTGGCGATCGCCTCGGGTCGATCGAGCCCGGCAAAGAGGCGACGCTCATTGCCGCCGACGGCGACATCCTCGACATCCGCACCCGGGTTAGCCACGCCTGGATTCGCGGCGAAGAAGTGAACCTCGACAACAAGCAGCTCCGACTGTACGAGCGTCACAAGGATCGCCGGTAGGGCGCGGGGATCCTGTTAGACTGCTAAGGCTAGAATGCTCGACGCCCGCCCATGTCCTGGACAAAGGCACGGGCGCCGATCCCACACTCACCCCGACACAACCTCGAGTCAGCGCAAGGAGAGCGCCGATGCCATCTGGAAAGCCGAGGCGAATCCTGATCGCCGGTGCGGCCGGCCGCGACTTTCACGACTTCAACACCGTGTTCCGAAACGACGAGTCCTCTCAGGTCGTCGCTTTCACCGCCACCCAGATTCCCAACATCGATGACCGCCGCTACCCGCCGGCCCTATCCGGCCCGCTTTACCCAGACGGTATCCCCATCGTCCCCGAAACCGATCTGGAACGGCTTATTCACGACGAACACATCGACGACGTCGTCTTCAGCTACTCAGATGTGCCCCACGAGCACGTCATGCATCTAGGATCGCGCGCATTGGCGGCGGGCGCCGGTTTCCGGTTGTTGAGCCCGCGGCAAACGATGCTGAAATCCTCGAAGTCGATTGCTTCGGTATGCGCCGTGCGCACTGGTTGCGGCAAGAGCCAAACCTCGAGGCACGTCCTCAGCGTGCTACAAGAGAAACTCGGCTACGAGCGAGTCGTTGCAGTACGCCACCCCATGCCTTACGGTGACCTCGCCGCGCAAGCCGTACAGCGCTTCGCCAGCTACAAGGACATGGATGACCATCAATGCACGATCGAAGAGCGAGAAGAGTACGAAGCCTACGTCGAGCGAGGCGCAGTCATCTATGCCGGAGTCGATTACGAAGCTATCCTCCGCAAAGCCGAGGCCGAAGCCGATATCATCATCTGGGATGGCGGCAACAACGACCTCCCCTTCTTCGCCTCGGACTACCACATCGTCGTGGTCGATCCGCACCGTTCCGGACACGAACTCCGCTACCATCCTGGCGAAGCAAATCTACGGATGGCGCAAGCGGTGGTGCTAAACAAGGTCGATACCGCCAACAATGACGACGTGGGGATCGTGCTCAACAACGTCCGCCAGCATTGCCCCGGGGCAGCAGTCGTGAAAGCAGCGTCACCGATCACCGTCGAAGATCCCGCCGCCATTCGGAACAGGCGGGTCTTGGTCGTCGAGGACGGCCCCACCCTGACCCACGGCGAAATGCCTTACGGCGCCGGAGTGGTCGCGGCGCGCGATTTTGGCGCCGCTGAGATCGTCGATCCTCACCCGTTCGCGGTCCGTTCGATCGCCGCCACCTACGAGAAATACCCAACCACCGGCGCTGTGTTGCCGGCGATGGGCTACGGCGCCGAGCAGATCAAGGACCTGGAGGAGACGATCAACGCCGCCCCGGTCGACACGGTCATCATTGCGACGCCCATCGACCTCGGCAAGCTCATCCGTATCAAACATCACGCTCAGCGCGTGCGCTACGAACTGCAACCTATCGGCCACCCGACGCTCGAGGAACTCCTCGTCGAGCACTTCAATCGCGAAACCACTGCGGCTTGACCAACAGTCGTATCCACAGGAGGCAAGCGTGGTAACAATGGGTTCTTGGGGAGTCGATCTGGACGGGCGCGACGTCGACGTGCGCCCACAGGATGACTTTTTTCGCTACGCTGGCGGCTCCTGGCTCGACCGTTTCGAGATTCCGGAGGACATGGCTGCCTACGGCTCGTTCACCGAGCTGTTCCTGCGCTCCGAAAGGGAAGTGCAAGCGATCATCGAGGAGTTGTCGGCGCAACCCAACCCTCCAGGCAGCGACGCCCAAAAGATCGCCGATCTCTACAAGGACTACGTCGACCGCGATTCCATTGAGTCGCGTGGGCTGGCACCGGTCGCGGCCGACCTGGACCGCGTCAGACAAGCGCAGTCGCCAGCGGATATCGCGCGACTCCTAGCCGAATACTCAAGGCTCGGCTGCGCCACGCCTTTTGCATTCTACGTCGACCAGGACGCCAAGCAGCCCGACCGCTACCTCGTCCACTTCATCCAAGACGGGCTCGGCCTCCCCGACCGTGACTACTACCTGGAGCGTGACAATGGTCGCTTCCTCAAAGCCACCAACGCCAGGCTCGCCTTCCTTGGGGAGCTGCTCGACCGTGCCGGCGAGCCCGCGGCGCGGGCCGAGCAGGTCCTGGCGCTGGAACAGCGCCTCGCCAAGGCGCACTGGCCCAAAGAGAAGCTCCGGGACGTTGAGGCCACATACAATAAGTATTCGACCGCCGACCTCCAGAAGCTCGCCCCTGAGTTTCCCTGGGGCGACTACCTGACGGCCTACGGCTTGGGTGAACAAGAGATTGTAGTCTCGGCTCCGAGCGCCTACACCGAGATGGCCACCGTCTTCGCATCGACGCCGCTCGAGGACTGGCGCGCCTATCTCGTTTGCTCGATCCTCTCGACCTGCGCACCGCTACTTCCCAAAGCACTGGACGACGCCCAGTTCCGCTTTCACTCAGCCGCAGTGACTGGCTCCGACAAGCAACGGGACCGCGAGAAGCGCGCCGTGCAGTTTGTCAACAACGCCCTCGGTGAAGCGGTCGGCAGAATCTATGTGGAGCACCACTTCCCACCCGAGGCCAAGGCTCGAATCGACAGCCTCACCCAGAACGTCATGCGGGCGATGGCAGAGCGCATCAACAACCTGCCGTGGATGGGCAACGCCACTAAGGCACAGGCCCGGGACAAGCTCGCCAAGTTCACCGTCAAGATCGGCTACCCGGCCCGCTGGCGCGACTACAGCACCCTGGAGATCCGCCCCGGCGACCTGGTGGGGAACGCCAAGCGCACCGCGCTGTTCGAATACAAGCGCAACATCGACAAGCTGGGCGCCGCGGTCGACCGCGACGAGTGGCACATGACCCCACAGACGGTGAACGCCTACTACAACCCCAGCATGAATGAGATTGTCTTCCCCGCCGCCATCCTGCAACCACCCTTCTTCGATCCCGCCGCCGACGACGCCGTCAACTACGGCGCCATCGGCGCGGTCATCGGCCACGAGATCGGCCACGGCTTCGACGACCAAGGCCGTAAGGTCGACGGCTCAGGCGTCCAGCGCGATTGGTGGACCGACGAAGACGCCAACCGCTTCAGAGAGCGCGCCGAACGCTTGGTCGCCCAGTTCGATCGCTACAGCCCGCTCGAGGGCATGCACGTCAACGGCCGCCTCACGTTGGGCGAGAACATCGGCGACTTGGGCGGCATCGAACTCGCCTACCACGCCTATAAGCTCAGCCTCGAGGGTCAACCCGCCCCGGTAATCGACGGGCTGACAGGCGACCAGCGCTTCTTCCTCGGCTACGCTCAGATTTGGCGCGGCAAAATGCGCGACGAGTTTCTGGCAATGCTCGTGGCGTCCAACCCACACAGCCCCGCCGAGTTCCGGGTCAACGGCGCGGTCCGCAACGTTGACGCGTGGTACGACGCCTTCGACGTCGGAGACAAGGACGCCATGTTTCTACCGCCGGAGGAGCGCGTGCATATTTGGTAGGGCCGTGGCAGCAATCAGTAAGGCACGTCCCCGGTTAGGCGCTGTTCAAGCCTCGCGGCTGAGGCGCAACAGAGCCACCACACGCCCGCCAATCCCGCTTGAACGCACCCCAGTGAGTCTAGAAAGCGACGCCACCGCCCCCCCAGCCGGACGACGGATCAATCGAGCAACCGTCAACACCATCAACCCCAACCCCGATGGACGGCCAATGGCTGTAACCTGCCACTTTGTTTCAGCAGATTCGTTCGCGATTAAATTGATGGGGTATTCGAGGATTCCGAACAGAGCAGCGTGACATTCACGCGGCTCGTTCCACGCACGCCAGTGATGCAGGTCAACCGAACGGATGGCTGATGTCTCTTCGCATGCGTCGCCGCAGTGCTACGCTCCGTTCAAGACGCCGCTACGCGCATTCACGCCGGTTGCGCGCGGAACAGTGCCTCTCAGCGCATGCGGTGTTGGACAGCCGCGCGGTGGCGCCCCTCCGCTTCGCTCCGGCGCGCGTCAAGAATCTGCTGGGCAACGACGCGCCTGTCGCTCTGGGCCGCGAGCTAGCCAGCAGAGTGCGGAACGGAATGTCTCACATAGGCGAGCGCGTAGCACAAGTCAATCTGCGTTTGGGGGCTGAAAAACGTACCGTAGAGAGTGCGACGTTACACTGTGCAAGAACAGCAAATACGTGCTCCCAACCGCAAGACTCACCATGTCCGAGTACTCGATTCTAACCCGTCCGCCCTTTGACCACCGCGCTCGTTGAGTGTTATCAACTCCGTCCTGTCCAATAGCGAATCCAGATGCAGGTACTTCTCCACTTCAATCACATAGGTTGTCTTTGGTCCGATAGGGCGATTCTCGCGCGACATCACCTCCCCGACAACGATGGCGCTCGCGCTGCTAACCAAGTGATCGAGGACATGTTGCGGAACCCGCTGCGCCCGAGAATCGCCGGCAAACATGCTAGTTACAACGAGGAACAACTTGAACTTGAAGCACATGGGCTCCTGGAAGTACCTTGGCTCGGGGTTCAAGGGGAAACTTCTACCGGCGTTTTGTGTGAGTGCTCCGCGATCCATGACGCTGCTTGATAGCCAGGCAACCCTCGGGTGGTTCACCACCTCCCTTCTGCTGTTGTTGTTGGTCGAAACGCTGTTGGAACTGTGGGCATGTGGGCAGCGCGAAGCGTTGCCCAAGCGCTGTGGGCAATCGCCGCCGCGGAGCCCCTGGCTCCGTCCAAAGTCGCGCAGCTTCCGCCTTTAGCGTCCGATGGAATCGCTGCAGCAAGCCCAGCTGGGTTGGCGTCCGGTACTCGATCCGCACATGCGAGAAGCGATCCTTCAGGTACGCTCCGAAGCGCTTCGCCACGAACGAAGAGCCGTTGTCCGTGGGGTTGTTGCAGAAACCAGCTACCGCAACTCTCTGCGCCACACCGACCAAGAAGGCGACCATTAGCCAAGGAACCGGCTTCATCTGTTGCTACCCTCACTAACGCCAAGTTGCAACTCGAGGTCAGCAAGCGTGGTGCCGAGTCGCCTCTTTGCGCGACCTCCGAAAGTCTGAGCGAACAGCTCGTCCGCCGGACTTATCTCCAGTACGGCACTTTTCTTCGTTGCCAACTCCCAAACGCCTGAAGAACCCCCAACAAGAAACAGGACAACACGCATGCCCTCGATAAAATGGGCGTGCTCTTGTACGAACTTAAGATGACTCAAGCTGTCGGATTGAGCCACAACGACGCGCTCGGCCATCGTATTGCCTTTCAAGTAGCGTTCCACCAAGACCTCCGATCGAGCAGAGATCGTTGTGCGATGGCTTTCATCGATCATTCCGATCACGACCACGTCTGCCACATTGAAGAGGTTCGCAGGTGAGTGAAAATCGATTGCAGCGTCAACCTTGGCTAAGAGCTCCGAGTGGTCACCGTCTCCCAGCATGATCGCACCCTTCCTATCGACTAAGAAGGTGTCGAGGTGACGCACACTGGTCCACCCAACATCCTGGACCAGGGTCAACCACTGCATAAAAAGCAAGTACCGGCCACCTACTCGAAGATACGCCACTGAGTTGTCAACAATCCTAGTCCCATCAGCCGTCTTCCCACCCCGAACTGGCACGTGGATGACCTCTCGGACCTCTATTTGTGGGTCATGATGCAGATACCGCTCCACCTCGATCTTGTAGATCGTCTTTGGACCTTGGGGAACATTCTCGCTTGACGCAACTACTCCAACAACGATGGCGCTGGAACGGGAAACCAAGTAGTCGAGAAGAGGCTGTTGGAGTTGCCGAGCTCCAGCATCGCAAGCGAACAGGCTAGTTACAACGAGGAACAAGGTGAACTTGAAGCGCATGAGGAGCTCCTGGAAGTCCAAACAGGGCAAATTGTGTTCGCGTTGCTCAGCGGCTGCTGATTTGGCCAAGAACTAGGTTACACACTACCGCGGGGCGACTGGCTCATCCCTAGTCGCGACAGAAGCCTTGGCGCGTTGGAGTTGACCGGGCGACAAAGTGGTGGCCTCGCCACGCACCCCTCCCTTAGCTCGATCTATGGTGCTCAGCCGGCGTCCTCCAAGCTACTCCCTCAACGTAGCAGGTTTCCCGCTCCGCTGCGGGAGGCGTCGTCAAGCCTCCAGGATCCGGCCACTCCAAAGCTCCTGGAGGAACCTCACCCAGGGCATGATCCGGATGTCGTCGCGGACACGGCTCCGCGGCTCGTTGCAGACCACGATCGCCCGGCGAGGCGAATACTCGTCGACGAACCTGGATAGCGACCGCAGATCCCGGGTATCGACGCGCGACGTCCCCTTGACCTCGATCGCCACCTCCCCCGCCCCGAGGACAAAGTCGACTTCGAGCCCACTCTTCGTCCGCCAGTATTGGATCGGGTAGTCGAGTTCCTTGTACGCGGAGTAGGCGCGCAGTTCCATAAGGATGAAGTGTTCGAGCGCCTTCCCAAACTGCTCGCCTCGCTCCGCCTCGAGCCGGCGATTCGTGAGAAACCCCGCTACACCCACGTCGAACAGATAGAACTTGGAAGCCTTCACGATGACGTTTCGATCCTGCCGTCTCTTGAAAGGCGGAACCCAGGTGCCGACCAGCGTGTCGACCAGGATCTGGTAGTTCTCCTTGACCGTCTTCGCATCGATCCCGACGTCCCCGGCGATGTTGGCGAAGTTGGTCAACTCCCCATGCGAGTACGCCATGGATTCAAAAAAGCGAGAGAATGCCGGAACGTTGCGGGTCAACCCCTCGTCGAAAACCTCCTCCTTCAGGTAGTCGACGACGTAGCCCTTCTGTGATCTTCGGTACTGACTCTGCAAGTAGTGGCTTGGAATCAGTCCCCGGTTGAGCATACGAAGCAGGTCGGGAGAGTCCAGTTCGTGGTAGGTCAATGGGAACAACTGGAATCGCCAAGCCCTCCCTCCCAGCAAGTTAGCCTTTCCGCGCCTCAGTTTTCGGGCGCTGGATCCGGACAGGACGAATTAAAGACCACGGTTCTCGATGAGCCAGTGAATCTCGTCGAGGAGGATCGGCACCTTCTGGACCTCGTCGATGACAATCGGCCTCTCCAGCTTCTCCGGGGGGACGGCAAGAAGCTCCTGTCGCAGGAGGGACGGTTCCCGGGACAACCGCAGGAACAGTTCCGTATTCAGGAGATCGTAGAACAGGCTCTCGGGAAAGGTGGCGTGGAGGAGTGTCGTCTTCCCGGTCTTCCGCGGGCCCCATAGAAACGCGGATTGGCCGGCGGGAAGGTCAATTCGAAGGTGTCGTTGGATCAGATTCATCGAGGAGCGTCCTCCTGTTTAGTTCTACTAAACCGGAATATACTCCATTGTGGAACCGCCCTGGAAGCCCCAAGCCAAACGGGTCACCCGCGGGAGGGCGGCGACCGTTTGGTTTTGAGCGCAGCCTGCGACCCCCTGGCGCTCCCCAGGACTCCGCACGTCGTCTGGTGGAGTTTCTTCAAGCGGTGGCCGGCCAAGGCGAAGGGGGTGGAGTCCGCGGCATCTCAGTGGGCTGCGCCGCGGACTCCGGTGCCGGCGCTATCGGAGGAGCAAGATCCGACGCGTGACAGATCGGCCTGCGCCCTCGAGAGTTGCGAAGTAGACGCCGGCAGCGACCCGCGTCCCCGCTTCATTGCGACCCGCCCACTGCACGACGTGACGCCCCGCAGCATGGCGTCCTTTGGCAAGCACCGCGACCTGCCGCCCGGCGACGTCGTAGATCGCAAGCTTGATGTTGCTCGCGTCGGGTAACGCGAACGCTAGCTGCGTAACGGCGCGGAACGGATTGGGCGTTGCGGGTGCCAGCGCGAGTGTAACGCTCGGCGCCGGTGCTGCGCCGACGGCGACCTGCCCATCGCCCGTCCGAAGATCCATCTCCGTTGCACCGTTCCCTTGCGGTGAGAGCCAAGGCGAGTGCGGAAACAGCGGCGAGTCGGAGACGATCCGGAGCCGCCAGCGGTAGGGCGTGTCGGGCACCAGGCCGGACACGAGTTGGTCGAGGGTCGCGCCGTCCAGTCCGCTGTTGACGTCGGGACCCAAAAGCAGACCGGTGCCGTCGAAGGGGACCTCCGCAGGTTTGACCTCGACTTCGAGGTGAACGTCGCTGCGCCCCGCGGCAGATCGCCCCAGCGCCTTCAAACGGAACGAAGTCTCGGAGTCGGACCGACCGAGGAGCGCGATCGGGGCCGAGTCGTCACTCCGCCGCTGTTGTGGCACGCGTTGCACGCCACCGTTGGCGCCGTAGAAGAGGAAGACTCCACCTCCTCCGGCGCCAGGTGCACCGGCGATGAGATCGGAGAAACCGTCGCCGTTGACGTCACCGGCAGAAGCAACCGATTCGCCAAAGGTGCCCGGGCCCAACGTACCCCGTACAGGAAACATGTCCAAGCCTGAATCTGAGCCCTGGTAGAGATAGACCACAAAGGCGCCAGGCGCGCCAATAATGGCGTCGGAAAACCCGTCGCCGTTGAAGTCGCCGGCGAAGGCCACGGATTCGCTGAACCTGGCGTCTTCCTGGTTGATTTCCGCGGTCCACGCCGCCACAGATTCCAATCCGGATTCATTGCCGTGGTAGACGAACGCGCGGCCCTCGTTCACTTCTCCGTTTTCGAACGTGGGTGATCCGATGATGACATCGGAGAAGCCGTCGCCGTTGACGTCGCCCGCCGTGTCGACTGCCCATCCGAACAGAGCGTCAACTTGGTTGGCGTCTTCGGTCCAGGCAGCCGTGTCGTCAAGTCCCGCGGCTGAGCCGAGATAAAGGAATGCCCGGCCCTCTGGCGGATTGCCGAACCAGGGCGCACCGACAAGCACATCCGAGAATCCATCCGCGTTGACGTCCCCCGCGCCCGATGTCGCGACTCCGAATCCCGCATACTGTTGGGTCCCTTCGACGGTCCACGCAGCCGCCGTGGCAAGGCCCGCCGCTGACCCAAGGTAAACGTACGCCCGTCCTTCGAAATCGTCGCCGGACTCGGGCGCGCCGACGATCACGTCGGCAAAGCCGTCGCCGTTGACGTCGCCCGCCGCATCAACCGCCCACCCGAAGGAGGCACTCGGCTGGCCGCCTTCCTTGATCCACGCTGCCGAGCTGGCGAGGCCCTCGGCAGATCCGAGATAAACATAGGCTCGGCCGCCGTTTTCGCCGGAGTCGTCGTACCCCGGTGCGCCGACGATCACATCGGCGAAGCCGTCGCCGTTCACGTCACCTGCTCCTGCCACGACGCTTCCGAAGACAGCATGCGGTTGGTTGCCTTCAGCGATCCAGGCGGCCGAGTTGGTACCGGGGCCGGTCGGCGACCCGTGGTAGACGTAGGCAATGCCTTCATTCTCCTCACCGTTGTCGTACACGGGGGCGCCGATGATGACGTCCGAGAATCCATCCCCGTTGACATCGCCGGCGCTAGCCACTGAGAAGCCGAGCTGCGCTTCAGGTTGACCTCCCTCAAGACTCCAGGCAACCGATGTTGGAACGTCGCTACCTCCCAGAAACAAGAATGCCTTCCCCTCGTCGGTGGAAGGGGCGTCCAGGTAGGGCGCGCCGGCGATCAAGTCGGAAAAGCCGTCGCCGTTGACGTCGCCCGCGGTTGCCAGCGAGAAGCCGAATTGGGCGCCGTCCTGTCCCAGACCGTAGGACCAGTGGGAAGAGGAGCGGACTCCAGTTGCGGATCCGGTATAAACGAATGCGTCGCCGCCGCCCGGGTTTGAGAAACCTGGAGCGCCGATCACGACATCGGCGTAACCGTCGCCGTTGACGTCGCCGGCGGTGGCCACGGCGGTGCCGAACTCGGCTCCGTCGTCAAACAGCGGGGACGCCGTCCACCAAGGCGCGGCTCCGAGACCACTCGCCGAGCCGTGGTAAACATAACCGGCTCCCTGGTTGGTGTTGAGATCGTCGTAGCCGGGCGCGCCGACGATGACGTCGGCGTAGCCGTCGCCGTTGACATCTCCGGCGGTGCTCGCCGCGCGACCGAAGTAGTCCTGGGTGAAGCCACCGGTGGCCATCCAGGCATGGGTCGACTCGAGCCCCGAGGGCGATCCGTGATACACCCAGGCGGCGCCGTTGTCGGTCCAGCCGGCGTTGAAGAGGTAGGCGCCCACAACGACGTCGTCGTAGCCGTCACCGTTGACGTCACCGGCGGTCGACAAAGCAGTACCAAAGCGCGCGAAGCCTTGGTTCCCCTCGGCCGTCCACGCCGGGCTGGAAGCGAGACCGCCCGGCGATCCGAGGTAGAGGTAGGCGCGGCCTTCCCGGTCCTGGTCGCCCGTGAAGTCGATGGCTGCCACTAAAGCGTCGTCGAAACCGTCACCGTTGACGTCGCCGGCGGTACCGACGGTGAACCCAAACCTGTCGTCGGTGCCCTCACCGTCGGCAATCCATGCGGGTGTCTCCGAGAGCCCGGATGCGGATCCCAGGTAGAGATAAGCGCGACCCTGTTGGGAGAATGCTTCGTCGTGAAACTCTGCACCGATGATGACGTCGTCGAAACCATCGCCGTTGACGTCGCCGGCTGTAGCGACCGACACACCAAAGTAGGCGCCGTTCTGTTCTCCGAAGCCAACCCATGCGGCGTTGGATGAGAGCCCGGCGGCGCTCCCCAGGTAGAGGTAGGCGCGCCCACAGTCTGAGAAGGGGCCGTTGTAACCGGGCGCACCGACGATGACGTCTGAGAAGCCGTCGCCGTTGACGTCGCCAGCGGTGGCGACCGACAAGCCGAAGTAGGCCCAGCCTTGATCGACCTCGGCGGTCCAGGATGGGGTCGTGAGCAGTGGGTCGACGGTGATGGGGTAGTGCGCTCGAGTGTCGTCCACGACAAGTGCGACGGTGTTGCCGCCAACCTCGAGGTGTGCGGGCAATGCGGTGCCGGCAGTGTCCCAGACTTTGAGTCCGGCGTAGTGGAGGAGGTGGACGTCGTTGTCGTCGAAAAAGTCAATGGCATCGCCAGCCTCGCTGCACACTGCGCGGAGGCCGCCGGCGAGCGCACCTTCGATGCGCAGGGGACCGTCGCCGGCCGGGCGCTCACGGACGGTCCATCCCTGCTCGAGACCATCGGCGCGGTTGATATACCACTCGGTGAGGCCGGCACTCTCATAGGAGACGCGGGCGCCCGCGGCAGCGGGCTCGCCGCTTTCGACGGTGCGCCAATTGCCCTCGCGCCCAAAACGCTGCGTCTGCCAAGCCCACCGCCAACACGGTCCTTCGTCCCGGCGCGGGGTGACGCAGATTCCGTCTCCGGCAAATTGGGTGCGAATGTTTTGGGCGCGGTTGGGCGCTTGCAGTCCGTGCTTGGCGGGGGTCACTTCGTACTCGGCCTCGACAATCCGTTGTTTGACCGCAGCCCACCAGTCCGCATCTGCTTGGGAAATCTCGGCACTACGAGCAGCACCGGCGGCGTGGGGCGTGCTGGTAGCACCGGCGTGGAAAGGAACGGTGACCAGGCCAGTGACGAGTAATGCGGCCAGCCCCGTACGGGCGATGATCAACGTGCAGCGAACCGACTTGAACATGGAAATCCTCCGAGAAAACAGGGGGATAGACCAGACGGCGGCCCTTCCACATGTTCAATTCGAAAAACGGAGGCAAAAGCCGCCTAGTGTCGGGCCCGAATCAGCACAGAGCTGCCGTTGGTGGCCCCTCCCGGCGCCAGGCGCCGTCTAGCTACCTTGCAGTCTTGGTTTCATCGGCATGAACCAAGGAGAGGCTCCCACCGTTCTCGCGCGACGACCATGACTCAGTTCCCCTGACGTGTTACGGGATTGATCCACTCACTTCCACGACGTAACTCGTACCAACAGCCATCATTCTCCATAAAGAAGGCTATTTCCGAAGCAAGAGCACAAGCGTCTGCAAGAGTCATGGGGGGAGGCGCTGGTGCTTCCTCCAGAAAGCGAGGATGTGGGGTTAGTTGCAGGTTCGTCTTTATCCAACCGCGATACGTCAGAGATAGCAATCTATGGGTGCTACCTGGGTCTTGGTCTGGCCAATCGCTGGACTCGATAACAAGGCGGCTCTCTCTTAGGAAAAGCGCAACCCTGTGGGCGGCAGCTGCGGGTTCTACTCCTTGCTCAAGTTGCTGCGAGTAGAGCAAGAGGGCCTGTTTCTCGAGAGAAATACGCTCTCTATTCCACAGTACTGCAGCATCGCGAAGGAACGCCGCGCTTCCAGAATAGTGCTCAGCCAAGAGCTCTTGCACGCGCGGGATGTCGCCAAGCGGTGCGAGCTGGTTCGGCGACAGTCTATTGACCCATGGCTGCTCGGCACTGCGCCGTTCATGTGCATACGATCGTCCGTTCGCACGAATTTGAAGCGTGCCATTCACGAAATCGACGGTCACCGTACGTCCACTCCACATGGTTGTTCGATCATTCCAATCACGATGCACGAGTGTTGCACCAGGATGAATGGTGATGTCTCTCGGAAGACCGCATCCCTCTACCGATGTATCGCATGTTCGCGCCAGGATGGGCACCTCACGGGTGCTGGACGATCCTGATGCCGCAACGACTACTGCCCCTTCAACAGCACCACCAACAGAAGGGGCAAAGCGCACCTGCAGTGTGACTGGCGCGCCGTTGCCCGGCAAGACCAGTGGCAGCTCAGGTGCTCCGCGCAGAGAAAGACCTGCCCCCTCGACTCGTATGTCCACGATGCGCAAGATCGCACCTGGGTCAAAGCTTTCGCTATGAATCTCCAGAGTGCGCTCGCCAAAGGTCCCCGTGTCCACGCACCCAAAATCTAGCGTTGTGGGGGTGATTGCTAGGATCGGGGTCTGGGCCGCAGCAGGACAAACAAGAAGAAGTTGTCCTAGCGTAAGGACCTGCCACCGCCCGTTCATTGCGCAGTCCTTTGTGAGAGCGTCTATGGAGAACGCCAATAGCCAGTTGAAATTTGATCGGCCCGCTACTTGACACGATAAGCTGTTGGCCGACCGGAACTCCTGCTTGAGCATTCGCCCAACGGATCGGCGTTCATCGGCGGCCGAAGCCCGCCACATCGGCTCGTTAGCCGGTGCCGCGGGCGCACAGCAGATGTTTCACCAGGATCAGGCATGGATTCGTGTCGCCCCAGAGAGCGGTCTCCTCGAGCGGTCTGAAGCCCACGCGCTCGTAGAATCGGCGGCTTCGCTCGTAGCAAGCGTTCGGCCGCGATGGTCCTAGCGTCTTGACTTGCAAGAACTCGACTCCGCGCGATTGCAGGACCCGCTCAGCGTGCTCAACCAATCTCCGGCCACACCCCTTTCCGTGGAGCTTCTGGACTACAGCCATGACATGGATCTCGGCTGAGCTTTCATTGTGCTGGTTGATAGTCAGGAATCCGACAACCATCCCCCCGACTTCAGCGACCCACGTCTCCATCGTCTGCAGGTCCCGGACATATTCAACAATCGACTGATCGATGCCAAACCAATCAGGCAGAGAGCGAAGAATCCGGTCGCAGACGACGTGTTCTCCAGGCTTCATTCGACGGATCACCGTCTGCACCCGATGTTTCGCCGGCTGGTCATTGTCCATCGTGACTGAACCCAACGGCGTTACCAGCCAACAAGCAAGTCCTGGAATGGCAAAGGAGAGACGCTATGAGTAAGCCAGTAAGCCTATCATCGAACTCCACCCGTTGCCTAGGAGCCAGCTCGGTTGGAAGGCACGCGGCCGATGGCGTCGACTCACAAGAAGGCTGGGGCGCTGCTACGCTGGGATATGCAAAGAGTGCCGCCGCTAGCAACGACGTGAGCCTATTCATCTTGCTGCTCCCCCTCCGGTACTTTGATGACCTGTCGCTTAAACTCGCCATCGGCTTCGATGAGCGTCTCGGTGACTACTTCGCCGTTGGCATTCAACTGAAACAGTGCGACATGTTCCGCTGCGAGTAGGCCGGTTTCGTTTGGAACAGCATCAGATAGGAACAATCGCCGTGCTCCAAGGGCGCCTGGAAAGTTCGCAAGCTGGGTTCGGAAGCGCTCGTTGAGTCGGCGCACTCGAGCCGAGTCTTCTGGCCGATGCGAGATCGGTACGTACACTGTGACATGCACCAACCCTTCGGAGTGGCGATAGTCTGTCAGCACTTCGAACTGGTAATAGACCATGCTTGGGTCAGGTCCGGCGACTCTCTCGACGGCACCGACTTGGATGAACATAGCCGCTTCAGCCACTCTGCGGCCAAAATCTTGTGACCGGGCTTGCTCGAGAAGTGCATCTTTGAGTTCATGATACGCGTGCTCCCCCCTCAACCGCTGATCCTCATTACTTGCCACGAAGCTTGTCTTTACGTGCTGTAGTAGCAGTACGCCCGCGACCCCTAGATGTTTCTCTAGAAAGAAGAGTCCCTCGGCGCCCACAGGCGGCGGTGGGGCGTCGGGAGGGTTAACTTCAACGTACACACATCCGGCATGGGGGAACGTTGTTGCGAGTTCCGCAATAGCTTCCGGGTCCAGGCTAGTTGTCAAGACTGATAGCCGCTCTCCACTAAAGACACCCTTGATTGCAATGGAGGGCTCGACAACCAGGTGGGTTACGAAGAGGCAACCTTTGGGCGATGGCACTTGCGTTACTTCCTTCGCGAGAACAATTCCCTCCACGATTGCGCCAAACTGCTCGACTGCGTAGGCTGCACGATTGTGAAGTCTATTCGACCCTTCTGATGCACTACGAAGGGAGTCGGCGGAGATCAAGGTCGCTGTCAGGACAAACACCCGAAGAAGGGTTGGTACATCCATTGCGCCTGCTCCTTCCAAAGCTTCGCGCTTGCACGTGCTACGTTGCAGTCCCAGTGGCAGAGATCGGTTGAGTTCGTTGCACGTTGGGTGGCAGAAGAGGGTAGTATGATGGCCGATTGAGGCTGAACGAGACGCTGCCGCTGAAGAGGTGCAGCCCAGGCCACGTGTTTCCGAGGGCACCGAAAATCCCGACGGCCAAGAAGAGCACAAGTGGCACCAGGACGCGCGGCGTCATCGCAATTCCTCCACCTCAAAGGCATGCTCGGTTCTCTTGACCCCGAGCACGCGCCCCGGGCTAGCGTGCTTGAGCGACGCAACGTCGGCGAAAAAATGTGCTTCGTCGACGCCTTCAATCATCAACAGACCGGGAACAGGTGCAACCCCCGGGGCACCCCAGGCTACTTCACAGATCGTAGAGTCTTGCTCATAGACTACCCGTTCGACCTGAATGACAAAACGTCGGTCATTGAAGATGGGAATCTCACGCACGACCTCACCCGTCGCGGAACTGAACACCACTATTGCTCGCGGGTTGATTCCAATCACGTCCAGGTTCATGTCCAGTGCGAGACCAACCAAACCCGGTGCATCTCTCGACCACACAACGTCACCGTTGTGAGCGTTGAGATAGTAGAGTTTTTTAAGACGACTTGGAGATGAGCGCTCGACAAAACTCAACGCTCCATCACGCAGAGCAATCGCGCCTTCCTGGTCTGAACTCAGCTGGAACTCGCCCGGGGAAATCGGGACTATCCAGGCCGGCGTTGCGGGCAACGACAACAGCGCAAGGTGTCCTGGAATCCCGTCCGGAGTTTCTTGTCCGTAGTCCCTGGTTGCAACGAGCACATGGTTCGCCCCCACGAAGTTCACGTTAGCCCATTGGTTGGCCAGCGGCTCCGGCAACACAACCGGATCACCACTTGCATCTAGAATCGAGGTTGTTGGCCCTCCACCACCGCGAGTTCCGTACATATGTGAGCCACTCGGCGCGAGTTGGTACGCCTGTTTGGTGCGCCTGAAGATCTCCGTCGTGCCGCTCTCACGCACCAATATGGTGGTGAAGTACGACTCCATCTCCGCAAGGAACGTGAGGAGTACGGTCTCCGCAGCGGCGTCGACGTCCGCGCTGAGAAAATGAGGTTCCTCAACTCTGTGCTGCCATAGGCGCTGCCCTTGATCGAGCGACCAGCTTGATACAGTTGCGCCGCCAGGCTCACCATCCACGACAATCAGCCTTTCCGATCGAAGGCTCGCGCTCGAATTGGCGCCAGCGTCAGGGGACAGGGCAACGACGAAATGAGGTGTCGCGGCACACGCGTTCGCAGCAAGAAGGGCCAACAAAACAATTGGTAAGAACTGACGCATCGCCTCGCTCTTCACCACGGGAGCGCCCGAAGTTGACTTGAAACACGCCCGAAGTTCACTTCCTTGCTCTTCAGAACGATGTAACCCTCATGGAGCCCCAGCAACATTTTCGCCCGTACATTCTCTGAACCGACGCCGATCAGAACAACCTCCCTGCCGTAAGCGAAGGAGAGCTCATTCCAAAGCCGGAGTGCCGCGTGATCATCCAGTAGCGGTGTTGTCGGCATAGATATTGCCGATGCTTGCCCGGTGATGCCGCGGGTGGTTTCGACCGGCAGGACACGAGGCTGCCCGCCCATTTGATCTATGCTTCCAAGTTTCGCTATGGCGACGACATCCGCGTCGATGAGCATCGAATCGACTGAGGCTTTTTTGGCGATCTCAACGAAAAGGTCTTCGACTTCCAACTCGGCCCCCACCACCCGGCTCCCACATTGGTAGTAGCCGTCAACAAGGGCATAAATGCCGCGAAAGTTCCTCAAGCGAGGAAAGCGATACTCAAGGTAGAAGGGGCTTGCGTACTGACCCAGGCCAGCCTCAGGCCACAGACAAAAGATTCCTTCGGTTCCGATGGCTGGCGGGTTCGTATCTCCATAGTCGTCCGAAGTATTCGTAGTGCCACAATCGACGTATTCAGGAAACGCGCTATACATGGCAGCAAGCGAACGCAAGTCTTCTGGGAGTGACCAGCAGGTAGTCCAAAAGGGCTCGTTACCATTTCCCCATAACCACTTGATTGGCTCCAATTTCAGGAATGTTGATACGACACATGATCGCGATCCCTGAAGCGTGTCGATCTTTGCCTCGATAACTCGCGCTTTCAGAATCAGATCATACTGCCAGGGAAGTCCGCGGATAACCCCATCAAAGTGTGGTGTGATTTGAGCTGCGGACTGTCCTGAGAACAACAGCATGATTAGGGCGGTTGTACGCGTCCTCATTGGTCTCTCGCAATACGCGCTGCCCTGAGCCACAAGTTCAAGTTTGGTCCGGTGAGTGTGTGCTCTGTGGCCGTGGGCAGGAACTCTTTCCGAACGGCGCGCGCAGTCTCTCGTTGCCCAAGAAGGCCGCCACACGCCGGGCTGACCTCGATCAATCTACAGAGGCGCACCATGAGTATGCCTATCATCGAACTCGACCCGTTGCCAACAACAGTGGAAGCCGGCTGTCGCCGTGCGCTCGTGCGCTTAGGCAGTGGTGTGACAAGGGCCGCACTATCACTCCGTCAGCTTGCAGCGTCGCTCCAGTTCGCGTAGCAGGTCATAGAGATCGCCGTGTGACGGCGCGCCTCGCTGCCGCGCTTCTCTCGTGAGTGTCGCAACCCTGCTCTTGATTGCCGCGGCGCGCTTGGACTGTTCTTCGTTAGATCCTTGGTCGAGCAACTCGGCCCTTTCAAAGAGGAACCTCGCGTACCAAATGATCGCCCTGGGGTCGTCTAGGAGTTGTGCAGCGGTCGCCGCGTCGACTGCGTCAATCACACCGGCTCGTGGGCCGAGGAGAGTTTCGATCGCTGAGTCGATCTCCTGCCAAGCGGTCGTGGGTTCATTGCTCGCTCTTAGCCGTAGGATGCGGTTCAACGCGGCGCCGAGCTGCGTTGAGATGCGGATGATGAAATCGTCTGCGTTCTTCCACGGGGCCACTGCAATCCTCCGTTTAGTCAACGACCTAGCCATGCCCTGAGTTCTGCCACAGCAATCCGGCCCGATCCCAACGACGAGAACTGAGAACGCAACGCGAAAATTGGACTGGAGCCGCGTCTACTGGCTGTTAGCAAGGCACCAGGCTATCAATAGTATCGAAGTCAGCACGGGAGCCTCAATCCGTGTTGCCCATAGAACTAGCCGAACTAGCGAAGCCTCAGAAGGAGTCGACAGATGAACATACTGGCGTTTGGAGCGGGGATGCTCGTTGGAGGTGCCATTGTATACGCCTGGCAAAAGTCGAAGAAGGAGGCGAGATGAGGATACGCGCTTTCGGAGCAGGATCGCTTGCCGGTGGTGCCGCGCTCAAGGTCCGGCGCGGGCGCCTGAAAGAGGAGAAGGCCTGGACGAAGCCTGCACACCTCCTTCTCGCAGTTCCCGTGGTGTTCCTCGGATGCGCTACAGGATCCGGCACCAGGACGCCGGGGGTCCCCGACCCCCCCGCCCCCTCGAACCTTGAGGTCGCGCGGATCGAGGGCGATACGATCCGCGTCCACCACGATCGCATGCGGTGGACCTTTTAGGACGGTGGGAAGATCGAGTCGATCGACGCGGTCGTGCGCACCACTGGCCCGTACCTGGAGCGCCGGGGCCGTGACCACGGCAACGGTCACCGGTCGGAGTGGATTCCGCTCGCAAGGGTGGGGCAGCGACTGGAGCTGTTTCCGGGCGCGGTCTGGTACGTGATCTGCCGATCAACCGACTGCCTCGGTTGCCGGCCGAACGACGGCAACACTTCCTGCGAGTGCACCGACGACAGCAGGTGCATCTTCGGGATCGACCAAGACCTATTCCCTACCGAGGTGCTAGTACCGTAACTGGCCGCTACCTGGCTGCCGGAACCGGGGGTGCCCCCGACTACCATGAGGTGTTTCATGCTCGTCAAAGCAAGCTCGTTGACCGCGCTGTTCGTTGCCGCAGCAGTAGGGGTTAGTGCACAGATCGACTACTTTGAAGTGGACTGGTTCTCGACGCCCACCGAAACGCTCATCATCAACGGAACGGGATTTCCCCCGCCGAGCGCTCCACCTCCAGCCGTGACGCTCGACTGTTGCGCCGGGCCATCGACACCTCTGACTGTCGTGTTCCACAACACGAACAAGATCGTCGCCCAGTTGGTTGTCGCCGCGCTGGAGCACGAAACGTGCTACATCCACGTGGACGCAATGACCGCAGAAGTGGCCTTCGGTCTCTTTGGAACGACGAAGGAGGCGACGGCGCTAGGCTATCATGCCTTGTTTGCAAATCCGCTAGCGCCAGGAAACGTGGCAGTTGGCCGGCACGCGCTGGAGCTGCACATCGATGGCATCAACACAGCGGTGGGAGACGATGCACTGGGAAGCAACATCGAAGGATCCAAAAACACAGCCTTGGGATACGGTGCGTTGAGGCAGAGCGCCGCTGCCAACGCCAACACCGGCGTTGGGCACCTTGCCTTGAATGAATCCCGATTTGGAGGAGCCAACACCGCAGTGGGTGCGTACGCTCAAACGAACAACATCGGCGGTCGAGAGAACGTCGCTATCGGCTTCAGCGCCCTCGCTGGCAACGATCATGGCGTGTTAAACACGGCTGTGGGGTTCAAAGCGCTTTCTGCCAGTACGGCGTCCGAGAACACAGCCGTTGGCAGCGACGCCTTGGGCGCCAACCAACGAGGTGGCCAGAACACGGGTGTCGGCCGGGCTGCTTTGGGCGCCAACATCAATGGGGGAGGCAACACCGCGGTCGGTACGCTGGCGCTTGCCGCGAGCACTACGTCAATAGACAACACGGCCGTCGGGGCCGATGCGCTCGTTGCGCTGAAGAGCGGTAACACCAACACCGCGATCGGGCGCCGGGCGTTCGCTGAGCTGACTGACGGCAGGAACAACGTTGCACTTGGCTACCAAGCAGGGGACGATCTGACCAGTGGGAGCCACAACATCTACATCAAGAACCAGGGCGAGCCCACCGAGAGTCGCACGACCCGCATCGGCAACCTGCAAGAGAGGGTCTTCGTAGCAGGGATTGCGAAGACTGTTGTCTCTGGCAAGAACGTCATCGTGACGCCGGATGGTCAGCTCGGCGTTGGGGTGTCGTCCGAGCGCTTCAAAGAGAACGTCGAAGCACTCGACGGGGTCATCGATCCGCTGATGGAACTCCGACCGGTCACCTATCGCTACAAAAAGGGCGTACCCGGTCAGTCTGGGGGGAGCCACTATGGGCTACTTGCTGAAGAGGTCGCCCAGGTGCTCCCGGACCTTGTTGTATACGACAGCGACGGACGCGTGGAGTCGGTGCGGTACGCAGAGCTCACGGCGGTGTTGCTCCGCGCGCTTCAGGTGCAGCAGACCCAGGTCGTGGCGCAGAGAGAGGCGCTGGCTCGGCTAAGCGCCCGCGTCCAGGGCGCTCCCGCCGATGGTGCCGGAAACTAACCCACGGCTGCGGATCAGGATCGAACCCACGCTACCGATGCAAACCGATCCCTACATCGCCGACGTCCGCATCTCCATCGGCTGCTTCAAGAGCCAGAGACTCATCACACTGAAGAGCACCATCGCTGCCAGCATGGGTACCTGGCTGGCGAAAGCAGCGCGGGCGCTCGGGAAGAGCGCCGAGGCCATCCGCCGCGCGGTCCACAGGCTGAAGACGTGGCCGATGGCCACGAAGCCCACCTGCAAGATCCAAAGAGTCGGCAAGTCGACCAGAGGCTCCAGGTTCCAGTGGGCAGTGCCGAAGAGGTTCCACTCCCAGCCAAAGGGATCCGACGCCAACGCCACGAGCTTCTGTCCCTCCATCAGCAGGTGCTCGCTGTTGTGGGCCAGATGGTAGAACAGGGCGCTGGCGTAGTACAGCCGGCTCCGGATCCCCCACATCGTGTGCATGAAGTAGGCGGCAGGGTCGGCGCCCTCGACTTGGTGGAGGTTGCCCTCGCTCCGACACACCATGCAGACCTCGACCAGGAAGCTGGCGGGATCTTCCATGAACAGCTAGCGGCAGCGGTCGGCGCAGAAGTAGAAGGACTGGGTACCCGTGCGCGCTTCGATCGTCCGGCCCACCGTCATGTGGCAGACCGGGTCGAGATGCGCACCGCCGGTGTCCGTTGCCTCGCCCGCCATCGGCACCGGCGCGGTCTGCACGACCGGGGCGGCCGCCACGGCTGCCCGGTCGCCCGGGCGCGGCGCGCCCGCTTGATACGGAGCGCCCGAACCACGGCCAGAAAGAGCGCCCCCAAGCCCACGGCCAAAGCCAGGACCCGCTCATCCAGCCCCAGTCATTGACGGGCTGACCGGCGACCAGCGTTTCTTCCTGGGCTACGCCCAAATCTGGCGCGGCAAAATGCGCGATGAGTTCTTGGCATGCTCGTAGCGTCCAACCCACACAGCCCCGCCGAATTCCGAGTCAACGGCGCGGTCCGCAACGTCGACGCCTTGTACGACGCTTTCGACGTCGGAGACGGCGACACGATGTTTCTACCGCCGGAAGAGCGCGTGCATATCTGGTAGGGCCGTGGCAGCAACCAGTAAGCAGCACGGCGTCCTTTGGCGAACACCGCGATCTGCCGCCCGGCCACGTCGTAGATCGCTAGTTTGATGTTGCCCGCGCCCGGCAGCGCCGCTACAATTAGGATTGAGTCGTAGTTTCGAGTGCAACAAAAGCGCCCCAAAAAGGACACTCCGATGCGTTGGCTCATCGTTGCAGCGTTCCTTAGCCTTCCTCTCCTGGCCACAGCCGCGACCATTCACGTGCCTGCCGACTACCCGACCATCCAGCAGGGGCTCGACGCCGCTCAGGTGGGCGATGTTGTGCTCGTAGCGCCTGGCTCATACTCCGGCGCGGGGAACCGAAGCCTGAGCTTCGGGGGCAAGGACGTTGAGCTGCGCTCCGAGGCCGGCGCGGCAGCGACTGTGATCGACGGCGGCGGCGATGAACGGCTCTTTGAGTTCAATCAGGGGGAAACGCGCGCCGCGCTCCTCGAAGGCTTTACCATCCAAAACGGCATGACGGACGGCGGCTGCGGTGCCGGGCTGCGTATCGACGGCGCTTCGCCCACGGTGCGAGGCTGCGTCGTGAGCGGCAACGTCGCGCCGGGCAAGAGCCACTCCCCGAGCGTCGGAGGTGGCATTTGTATCGTCAATGGAGGTGCACCTCTGTTCGAGGACTGCGAGATTCGCAGCAATGACGCATGGTACGCCGGAGGTGTTTGGACCAATTCCGCCGCCCCCGAATTCCGCAACTGCATCGTCGTAGACAATCACGGAGGCCTAGCTGGCCCTGCGACCCTTGAATCCTGCACGTTCTCCGAAAACGAACATTTTGGCGTGCGGTCTTCGATGTTAGTCGCTCAAGACTGCCACATCTTGGGGAACGAGATTGGTGTCAGCCTCGATGGAACAGCAACAATTGCGAATTGCGTCGTCGCCCACAATGTCGGTCGTGGTGTAATAATCGATGAAGGTACAATCCAAATCACTGAAACTAAGATCGAAGCCAACGGCGGTGGTGTCACAGCATGGGGCGGCGGTCCCACCGTCCTCTCAATGACTGATTGTGCTGTCATCGCTAACTCGGCAATGGGTCAGAGCCAGAACGGAGGTGGTGCGCTGAGAATTGCAGGCGATGTGTCGGTCCATCTGGATCGATGTGTCATCGCTGACAACCATGGTTGGCACGGTGGCGGCATCTATTGCTCCAACGGTGACGTGCTGCTCACCAACTGCACGCTCTATCGAAACCGCGCGCAAAGCGGCGGCTCCGCGCTCTACGTCGATGGCGCCGCGACCGTTGCGCTCCACAACACGATCGTAGCCTTTCACGAGCTTCATGCCCCCGTGTGGTGCAACAGCGCCGGCGCGACGATCACGACCTCATGTTGTGACGTCTACGGCAACGAGGTTGGCCCCACTGGTGTCTGTGAGGATCCGTTTGCTCTCGATCCGACCAACTTTTCGTTGGACCCGCTGTTCTGTGGGCGCGATCCGGACGAACTCGGCCTTTCGGACAGCTCCCCTTGTGCGCCAGCGAACAACCCAGAGTGCGGACTGGTGGGCGCGTTGGGCGTCGCGTGCGGCGCCACTTCAGTCGAGAAGGTCAACTGGGGGCAGATTAAGGCCCGCTACCTGACTCGATAGTCGCACTCGGCGCCGCATCTGCCTCGCGGGCATCCCGGCTCAGGCGCTGTGGCGGTCGTGTAGCCAATCCGCAATTGACGGAGGACAACGACAAGCACGGCCGCGGTCGGCGCCTCAGTGTCAGCTACCGTGGTTGCGGTAGCGTCATCACGTTGCTCGATCTCTCAAGAAAGACAGTCCGTCGCGGATCCTTACCCGGCCTTCGCTACCGGGAGAACGTCCCGTCTAGGAGCGAATGAACGGTGAGTCGAAGACCGAGCCCCTCCCACTCTACTGCGACGCCGTTCTCCAACAAGCACCCTTCGCGCTCAGCAAGTGTCGCTTCAGACAACCCTGGCAGTCGCTCCAGTGGAATCGAAACGCGTCTGCCATCGCTCAGCCTGATCTGCACGTAGTCATCCCCAACACGCACACCAGAGATTCGCACCTTAATCTCAGGAGAAGGGACCTTATCTTCGACCTCGGGCATCGGGACGGGCTGCGCACCTTCCATTTCGTCCCGGGTCCATCCCTCGCGACTCTCCACCGGACCTCGCTTCACTCCATCACCGTTCACTTGAGCCCCAATCGAAAAAGAACCCGCGAGCAGCCCCCGGGTGCATGTCAGGGCGTCGCCGCCCTCAGCGCGCGGATCAATGAGCGGGCTCGGCGGTCAAAATACGGAGAAAACAGCTCCTGTGGCCTACTTGACCGCCTGTAGCTGTTGACCCCATTGAGTTGATTGCTAGTGCCAAGGCCGCGAACCCAAGGCCCGCCGCTGCAGCCGCCAGTCATATCGCACCCAATGCCGACCGGATTCTTTCCAGACACCGATCCCCTGTAGGCGTACGAGGCGCGGGTCTCCCACATGAGCTTTCCGTTGTAGGGCGATGCAGCCGGGTAACCCAGGGCGTGCCAATGCTGGAAAGGCCCGCGGTTCCAGGTGGCCCCAAGCCAACCGACGCGTTGACTTATCCTTTTCCCTGCCAGCGGATGTAGAATGACACCTCCCATGTCTTCAGTCAAGCCATTGGGAATTCCCCGGTTGTACCACCGTGCGCGCGTAATGCAGTGTGAAGCTCGCCACTGGCCGCGCGGCGCCGTTCCGTTCTTGTGGGCAGGAACAAACACAACGTCCTTGGACCAGCCGCTGGCCGTCCCATTGCCCATGTGCACGCAATGCCCTGCAGTAAACACAGCGAAGTTGCCGATCGACGCCGCCGAGCCAACGTACCTCCTTCCATTCTGCTTGAAGAAAAGCTTCCCCACCGTCACGTACGGGTAGGTGAGATACGAGTGAGTACGGCCAACTTCACTCACCGAGTAAGGCCCCGGATAGTTGTACCCTCCCGACGTTGCCGTCGGTGTCATGTCATCCTCAACGTCTGCGTCGTCCTCAGGAAGACCACTCGCCACCGACTCGGACTCGACATCGCTCTCCGGCACTTCCGTCACTGACCTTGGTGCAGAGTTGAGGGCGGCCTCATCAATCTCAATTGAAATCGGCTCGGCCGCGTCCATCTCAGCCAAAGTCCACAGCTCGGTCTCCGCCGCCGCGGCCTCCAATTCGACTTTTGGCGAGGCGATGTTTCCCTCGTCGGCTTCATCTCCTTGAGGCAGCTGTCCCTCGACATAATCAGCCATTCTCTTCACTCCTCTGGAACGCAGCGAGCCACCAATGCACGTGTGCCGCTGCAACCGTGAACCCCTTCGTTGGAATGTCGCTGCCAACAGCTTGTGCAGGCGACACTTCTTTGACGCGGACCACGGCGAGAATTCGCGCCAGAGTTTCCAGTAAAAAGCCGCGGCCGAGGAAAACGCAAAATTCTCCACGGATGATCTTCCGAGGCTATCCATGCGGCCGCCCGTATTCCAGGTGCTTTACCGCGAAGTGTTTCCTGCTCGTCAACATGAGTTCTTGAACGCGCTTCTTTGGAGGCAGCAGTAGGTGCGGTGCACAAATCGACTACATTGAATTGGACTGGTTTTCGACGCCCCTCCAAGACCCTGTCACAGAAACCCCTACTCCGGTCGTTCTGGCGAACGCCACTATGCGAGGCTTGCCAGGGAGGTCGCCCAGGTGTTACCGAACCTCGCAGCGACAGCGGCGGACGCGTGGAATCGGCGCGGAGCTTAGAGCTGGCGGCGGTGTTGCTCCGCCCTACATCGCCGACGTCCGCATCTCCATCGGCTGCTTCAAGAGCCAAAGGCTCATCACACTAAAGAGCACCATCGCCACGAGCATCGGCACTTGGCTGGCGAAAGCGGCGCGGCTGCTTGGAAAGAGCGCCGCGGCCGTCCGCCGCGCGGTCCACAGGCTGAAGACGTGGCCGATGGCCACGAAGCCCACCTGCAAGATCCACAGGGTCGGCAAGTCGACCAAAGGCTCCAGGTTCCAGTGCGCAGTCCCAAAGATGTTCCACTCCCAGCCAAAAGGATCCGACGCCAAAGCCACGAGCTTCTGTCCCTCCATCAGCAGGTGCTCGCTGTTGTGGGCCAGATGATAGAAGAGGGCGATGGGTAAGAGCGCGTAGGCGTAGCGGATGAAGTATTCGCGGTAGGAGATCCGCGTGCCGCGCGCCACCAACCGCGACAACGCCACGAGAAGCGCGTAGAGCGTCACCGGTGCGACCGTCGTCGCCAACATGCCGATCGAAAAAGCCAGGGTTTCACCGGTGCCGGTGACCTGTGAAATCCACGCCGTCAACTGGCGCCAGGCGCCGGTCATCGTCAGACCGTGGAAGCCGGTGAGCGCGAGCATGATGAGGGCCAGGTACGCCTCGTCTTGTCGCGGCCGCTGGTGGTGCTCCAGGTCGGCCGCCCAAGGGCGCAGGTTGACGGCGATGTTGTCCGATTCGCACGTCCTCACGCACTCCATGCACAGGATGCAATAGGTGTTCTGGTCCATGGTCGCTGGATACTCGAAGGTCGGACACCCATCCCCATCCTCGTTGCCGGTGTAGCACGAATGCGTCGTGCACTGCCGGCAGACCTCGGCGCTCCGCGCCCGAAGCTCGAGCGGCGAGAAGAGGGCATAGAGCCCGCTCACCCGCCCCACCAAGCATCCGTAGCGGCAAAACGACTTGCGGTCGAAGATGAAGATGCTGGCAAACGCCAGACCCAAGATGGCGAGACCCAGCCAGGCAGTAGCGCGTGGTTTCATGGTCACGCCGAAACCAAGCTCGATCCAGGTAAGGCCCACAAAGAGAAGCGTGGCCGGCCAGATGTTCCGCATCGATCGCGGCCACTTGAGCCCGAGGCTCAGCCCGGCGCGCCGGCGGCCCCAGAGCTTCAAGCTCTCCGACCACTCGGCAATCGCATCCCAGGGGCACACATTGCACCAGGCCTTCCCCAAGTAGGCAATCAGCCAAATGAGCCCGCCCCACCATATCGTCCAGGTGAGAAGCGGTGCGATGTTCTTGGCCGGCAGCTGGTTGCCAAACAGACCGGCGGCGATGATGAGCAAGAAGGTCAACACCAAGCCCAGCCGCGCGGCGAAGCGAAGCTTGGCGCTCTTCAGCGCGCGGTGGATCCAACGAAAGCGCATGATATCGAAACGCGGTCCAGTAGCCGGCGTGGTTCCCGGTTGAGTGTGCACTCGCCCTTCCAAGAGCGCCCGCCACTCAAAGACGACAAACGAAATGATCAGAAGGGCGGCGATCGTGGCGTAGTAGAGCCAGCCAGGAATCCCCCACATCGTGTGCATAAAATAGTCGGAGGGGTCGGCGCTAAACTCGGCGCGGTGCTCGTCCGTGCAAAAACGATAGGTCTTACCCTGCCAGCTGGAGGCCGGCTGGCCGGCCCGCACCGGCGTGAGCGTCCCGGCGCTCCTGCACACCATGCACACCTCGCCCAAAAAGCTGGCGGGGTCCTCCATGAACAGCTCGCGGCAACGGTTGGCGCAGAAGTAGTACGACCGGCTCCCCAACCGCGCCTCGATCGTCGTTCCCACCGTCATGTGGCAAACCACGTCGAGGTGCGCTCCCCGCGTCGCGGTCGGCGCGCCCTCCATCGCCACCGGCGCCACCGGCGTTTCGACAACTGAGTGACGGCGGTTGCCATACACCATCGCCACCAGCACCAACACAACGCAGACGTACGGCAGCGCCATGGCCAGGCGATTCTTCATCGAACGCTGACCTTCTGGGCCTCAACCGGTGACGGTCGCCATGGCTGCTCGGCGCGGCGCGCCCGCTTGATACGAAGCGCCCGGATCACCGCCAAAAAGAGCGCCCCCAAGCCGACGACTCCAGCCAGCACCCGCCACGGCGAGCCCGGTTCGCCCACCACCATCGGCAGGTCGATGATCCAGGGCGCTCCGTCGGCCTCGTAGCGCATGCGGATCGTGTAGTTCGACTCTTCACCGAAGCGCGGATAAAACTTAAAAACCGCCTCCTCCAGCTCGGCCGTGGCCGGGCCGTAGACCACCGGATCCTGCGACAAGAGCCGGTCCTTTAAGACCTCGAGCTGGACGGAACCGTCGAAGGGGGCGCCGGTTTCCAGGTCAGTGATGTAGATGTTCAAAAAACATTGGGTGCCGGGCTCGGGCCTGCCGGGGTAGCCGGTCATCTCCACCTGGTAGCGGCCGGCGTCGACCTTGTAGGTCAGAGTCGGCACCTGGGGATAGCGCTCGTCGTAGGCATAGTGCGGCACTCCCAGGATGTGGTGCGCAATGGCCGAGCTGGCGCCGAGAAAAAGCGTGACCACGCAGGCGATGTCGAGGACGCGGCGCATCTCAAGCCTCCCCCTTCGCGCGCAAGCGAATCCCCACCCCCAATGCGTCATCGCTACAGTGGGAGATGCACTGCCCGCAGTTATCACACTCGATACCCATCACCCGCTCCTGCATGGGCTTCAGACCGAGGTGACAGGCCTGGTTACACGCCCCGCACAAGGTGCAGGCGCTCTCCCGCCGGTACACCCGGAGCGGCCGCACCGCACCCAATAGGCAATAGAGTGCCCCGCCCGGGCAGACGTAACGGCACCACCAGCGGCGCGACACCGTCAGTTCAATGACGACGATAGCGGCGATCACCAGGCTCATCCAGGTCAGGCCACCCGCCCAGAATCCAAAGCGTCCCATCTCGGCGCGATCGAAGAAACCAAACACCAGGTCATGCAGCTCGCGGTTTAGAATCGCCGGCGGGTAGACGTACCCCAAGACCGGCGCCGCCGTCCAGGCCGCAACGACCAAGCCGACACCCAACAGAACAAACTTGGTGGCGCGGGCTGGCCGGATGTTGTGCGGTTTGAGTTCGAGCCAGCGAAGCACGCGGCGAAGCTTGTCGCTCAGTTCGGTCAAGAGTCCCATCGGGCAGATCCAGGAACAGAAGACTCTGCCCAATAGAAGCGCCAACACCACCGGGATCGCCAATCCAATCCACAGGACGCGCGAGGCCCCCTTGGACGCCACCACCATCTCGGCGCCCGCCAAAGGGTCGGTCATCGACACTGGACCGGCCTGGGCAGACCACGGTCCGCCGCGCAAGGCCTGCGCATACTCCATGACTTGGGCGCGGTGACGGACCGGCCGGCCGGCTCGCTCCACCTCGCCCTCGGGGAGCGCCCGCAGAACGCGATCGATGGCGTAGAGGGCCGTGCCTTGCGGACCCCCCTCCCAGCGGTCGAGTGCCTTGTCCAGCTCACGCGCCGACAGGTAGTTGACATAGCGGGCCAGCATTGGAACAGCAAGCATCAGGAGGACGACCGTCCATTGCACAGCCCGCCGGGCAACTTGCAATTTGCGGATCCGGATCACGACGCCCGCCTCTGCCGGGCGCCGTCGCTCCCCCACCACCGCCGGTCGCTCACCACTTGGATGGCCCGCCGGTCACGGACGATGCAGATCTCTTCGCACAACCCGCAGCCCACGCAGGCGTCATCGTGAACGACCGGTGCGTTTCGGTGATTCTGGGTGATGGCCGCGCCCTTCAGCGGGCAAATCGTATAGCACGCCCCGCAGACTCCGGTGCCGTTGTGTGAGACGCAGAGCCGCTCGTCGACCGCTGCCACGCCCATGGCGACGTCGGTCGAAGCAGCCAGCGGTTGGATGGCTCCCGTTGGACACGCTTCACCACAAGCCAAGCACAGATTGCAACCCCGGCCGTTGGCGTCGATGTAGGGCGTCCCCGCCTGAAAACCGGCGCCGGGACCGAAGAACCGAATGCATTGCGTATCACAAGCGTCGGCGCAGCGCGTGCAGCGGATACAAAAGGCGGCAAACGCCTCCTCGCCGAGCGCACCGGGGGGGCGCAACACTCCCAGCCGACCCCGCGCACCGGCGGGGGGCTCGGTATCGCGCCGCCGCCAGAGCCCAAACCCGGCCACCAAGGAAGCAATCATCGCTGTGCGCCCCGCGATCGTCGCCGCCGACCTCAAAAAAGCCCGGCGTCCCAGTTTCGCAACTCGAGTGCCGCCGCTTGCCTCCATCCCCATGCCTCACGCATTTCGCGGCGTCACCCGGATCGCCGTCGGGTAGCGGATACACGCGCGCTCGCACAGTCCGCAGCCTACGCACGCCTCTGGGTCGATGACCGGCGTCTCCCGGTGGCCTGCCTTGAGTGCGGTACCCTCGAACGGACAGGCGCGCACGCAAACGCCGCACGACGAGCCGTTGTACGAATAGCAAAGATGAGTGTCGACCGCAGCTAACCCCATCTGCACGCCGGCCTGGATGGCCGCCGCGTCTTTCAGGGTGAACTGCAAAGCCCCGGTCGGACAGGCCTCGGTGCAGCGGAGCGCATCGCCGGGCAACCCCTGACAGAGCATGCATGCCTGCTGCCGCGCCAAGATGACCGGCGTCCCCCGCTGGCCGCGCGACGGAGCGATGCCCGCCTCCTTGCCCGCTTCCTCGGTGAAGGCTACGACGCAACGGTTGGGACAGGCGTCGGCACAGCGCCCGCAGCGGATGCACGCCGCCAGGAAATCGTCCTCGGCCTGGGCGCCGGGTGGCCGCAGGCAGGCGGCGCGTGCGTCACCGCTGCCTTGGCCCAACCACCAACCCCCGGCCAGGCAAGCGCTTGCCGAGGCGGTGCCAGCTGCCAACTGCAGGAGGAAGCTTCTTCGGTTGGGCCGCTGGCTCTTGGTCATGGTGCTGGCTCCCCGAGGGAGGCCTAGATCCGCTCGATCCGCGCGGCGATCTTCTTGTAGTCGCACTGCCCTGACACCGGATCCCACGCCCGGTGGCTGACGGCGTTTACCAACCAGCGGTTGATCTTGGGGTCGGCGCTGTCGGCCACCGACAAATTCCACGGGCTGAAGAGGTACCCGGCAGGCACCTCGTTCCGCGCCGGCCGCACCAGGGACGAAGTCGACACCGCCACCCGAGCCTCGTAGCTCGAGCGCCGGGTCACCACCCGCACGCGCTCGCCGTCTTCCAATCCCCAGCGCTCGGCGTCCTCGGGGCTGACCTCGACGTACTGCTCGGGCACTAGTTTCATTGTCGTCGCACCACGGATGGTCTTGGACGTGTGAAAGTGCTCGTAGACGATCCCCAGGCCCAGCCAAAACGGGAACTTGTTCTCGCCAATCGCATCGGCAAGCGTTTTCTTGGGATTGTCGTAGAAGTCCAGATCAGGCAGTTCCGGCACCAACGCCAAGTCGCGCGCCTTGGTCAGAAGCTCCTGGTTCTTGTAGAGCCACGGACCCTGACCACTCTCGGCCCCGTACTTGGCAAACTCGGTCGTCACTTCCTTCAAGTTCTTGTTGTTCTTGCCGTAGTCCTGCTCGCACAACTTGAAGTGCGCTTTGCCGTCGGCGTGGCGGAAGTTCTCGTAGGGCTGCTCCTTCCAGCCCTCCTGGTGCATGTAGCGTCGCGGCGTCCCACCCTTTTTAGCGATCTCGTAGGTCGGTGCCGGCCACTGGATGCCACGCAACCGGCGGAGCTGATCGTAGAGCCCCACCCCATCCCGATCGCGCACCTCGAGCATGCCGGAGAGATCGGCGTCGGAGCCCTTCGAAGCCTTGATGATGTCTTCGAAGATGTCCTCGGGGTTGTAGAACGCCTGCCCGTAGTCGTTGGTGATGGTCTTCTTATAGGGAATGATGGCGCCGGCGTCGAGCCCCAGCTTCTTCGCGATCGACTTGCACTTGTCGATGGCCAAATCCAGATCGGGCCGAGCATCGGTCAGAACATTGTCGTGTTCGTCTCGCCCCACCGACACCCCGTCACACACGTACACGCGGCGCTCCGATTGGATGTAGGTACCACCGCTCCACTCACCCCAGGTTATGGCCGGGAAGATCACATCCCCGTACAAAAGGTTGGGGGCGTGCCGGTAGATGTCCTGGACGACGCAGAACATATTGGTCAGCGCCGGGCGCACCAGGTTTTCGACGTCCGGCAGGTGAATGTGCGTCGTGTACATCCAGAACATCGCCTTCAGATCGCCCTCCAGGGCGCGCTCCATCATGCCGATGGCCATCGGGTTCTTGAGGAGCGCGGTCTGCGCCAACCGCTCGCGCGGCACGGCCCAGCAATCGGCGATCCAATCCCGCCACTTCTCGTTGGAGAGCGGCTGATTGAACGGTAACCGGCCGGTCAGTCCGCCCATCAACCGCTCGCTCATGGCGTTGGGCTGTCCGGTCTGCGAGTGGGTGCCACAGCCTTGGCGCCCGACATTACCTGTCAGCAAATGCAGGTTGATGATCGAAATGGTGTTGTTCTGACCGTGCAGCATCTGGTTGTAACCGATGCCCCAATAGGTCAGGACGCCGCCCTTGCCGGCGCGGCGGCCTTTGATTGATGCCTGGGCCCAATGTTTGGCAACCGCTTCGATCTCCTGGACGGTGACGCGGCCGCGATCCAAGAGCTTGTTGCGCGCCACCACTTGTGCCGGCGAGTAGCGAGCTTTCACGCCTTCAACGTACTCCCGCCAGCCGGTGGTGTTCTTGTCCAGCCAAGCCTCGGGCATCACCGCATCGGGGTACTTCGTCACAATGACATGCGCGATGGCGTTCAGGTACGAAATATCGCCGTTCAACGTCGCGAAGTGGAACGAGTTGCGCGGGTTTAGTGCTTCCAGGCCCAGCACCGTGCCGGTACGCCGCGGATCGGACACCAACGTTGGAATGTCGTTGTCTTTCTTATGGTCGGCCACGTTCCAGAACAACACTGGGTGCGCCTCGCGGGCGTTGTGTCCCCAGAATGTAATCATGTCGGCGTCTTTGATGTCCTCGTAGCTGGTGGGCGGGGCATCCGATCCGTAGGACGCGAAGTAGCCGGTCACAGCCGAAGTCATGCACATGCGAGCGTTGGCTTCGATCGAGTTGGAGCCGACGATGCCCTTCAAGAGCAAGTTCTCGATCCACTGGGCTTCCATGGTGAGCTGCCCCGATCCAGACAAACCGATGGCATTGCCGCCAAACTCGTGGATGATGCCCGCCATCTTTTCGGCCACTAGCTCCTCGGCCTCGTCGTAGGGCATGGCGTGGAAGACGTCGTCGTCGAAGCGCCCCTTGGTGGCTGACACGTGCCCCGTCAAGGGGTCGGTCATGTCTTTGCGGACCAACACCCGGGTCAACCGATCCTGGTAGACCGGCTCGTGGGCATTCAGCCCCTTGATGCACTGGATGCCGTCGTTGGTCGGGTGCTGCTTGTCAGGCACGATGCCGACGATGCGATCGCCCTCGCAGGTGATCATCGTTCCGCAGCCGACGCCGCAGTAGGGACACGCGGCCAAGAGCGTCCGGCGTCCCGCGGTCCCGGCGCCCAGTTTCTCGAGCGAGCGGGCGCTGACAAACTCGCCGGGGAACATCGGGCTTGCCGCAGCCGCAGCCGCCACCGTCCCCGACCACTTCACAAAATCTCGGCGGTTCATGAGGGGCTTCAACACCTTCTTCATCGGTCGGTTCCTCCTGCTAGCTGCGTGGCGGTGACCCCGGGTCTTTGCGCCCGCACCGAGGGGGTCTGCCAAGAACGCATGAATGAAACGATGTCTTCGATCTCACGCCAATTGAGTTCGACCATACCACCAGCGCCTTGTCCGAACGGGCGCATCGGCGTACCACGGCGACCGCGGGCGATGGTGGCCAACAAGAAGCCGTCCGAAGCGGCATCGAGAAAGTCGCGATTGTTGAGGGCTGGGGCGTAGTAGTCGAAGCCGTCTTTGATGCTCCGCCCCTCGGGCCCGTGGCACGAGGCGCAGTAGGTCGCGTACAGCTCCCGGCCGTCGGCGATTGAGCGCTCGCTCATCTCCACCGATAGGCGCGGTCGCCGCGCCAGGTTGGGGTCGTCCCAGCTGCGAATAAGGGCCACCAGGTCGGGCACACGCGCGGGGTCGACTTGGCCAAGGCCCTCCAAGCCGTGCACCATCGAGCGCATCGGCGAACCGTCACGCCCCAAGATGATGGTCGCCGCTAAGAAGCCGTCCGAGGCAGTGCGCAGGAACGCCGAGTTGGCCAGCTGTGGTCCAGAGGCGCCCTCACCATCGACGCCGTGGCAGCCGGCGCAGGTTCCCTGGTAGATCTCGTTGCCAGAGCGCGCGTCACCGGCACCGAGCCGGCGGAGGGGCAACTCGCCACCCTTGTCGGCAAATCGCAGGTAAGCAATGACGTCGGCGATCTGGCCAGCGCTCAAAGTCGTCGATCCCTGCTCCTCGGGCAAGAACCCCTGCATGGCCGTGCCGCCCCGCCCGTGTGCAATCCACTGGTAGAGCTGACCGTCCGACACCGCGCTCAAGAACGCCTCGTTGGTCAGTTGCGGACCACTACCGCCCGAGCCGCGCGGCCCGTGACACTGGCTGCACGACACTTCGTAGTGCACCTCGCCCGCCAAGTAGTCGCCGGGTTCGACCGGCAAGCGCGGGTCAAACGACGCCCCGCGTTGCCACGAGCGAACCAGCGCGATCAAGGCCGCCACTTGCCTTTTTTGCAGGTGCCGCCAGGCCGGCATGCCGGTGCCAGGGCGTCCCTCAACAATCGCGCGGTAGAGATAGCGATTGCTGACTACGCGTAGAAAGTCGTCACCGCCAATCGCTGGGCCGATGCCACCTTTGCCCTGCGCTTGGTGGCACGAAGTGCAGTAGCGCCGGTAGAGGAACTCGCCGTCGCGCGCCAGACGCGCACGGTTTTCGCTGCCCAAAACACCACGCACTTCGGCAAAGGTGGGTGGCTCCGCCTCCCAAGTGCGGATGTAGGCGACGAGGTCGGACACCGCTTGCGCCGAAAACGACTTCCACGATGGCATGGCCGTGCCCGGCCGCCCGTGGATAATGGTCTCCGCCAGGAAACGATCCGAGGCCACCGCCAAGAACATGTCGCTCGACAGGCTCACACCAATGCCGCCGTCGCCCTGGGCGCCGTGGCAGTTGGCGCAGAGCCCCTGGTAGTAGGCGCGCCCCACCTCCGGATCGCCAATCGCCGCCCGCACCGCCGCCACCTGGGCGGGCTCGGCCTCCCACGCTCGCATCGCCTGGATGATGCGGTCGATCTCCTGATCCGACAGCCCGCCGGCGTGCTCCCCCCAGGCGGGCATGGCGGTGCCACTGCGCCCGGTGGCGATGATCCGCCTCAGGTACCCGTCATCAGCCACCGCCAACATGTCGCGGTTAGCCAGTGACGGCGTCCGAATGCCGGGGATGGCATCGGGGCCACCGTCGGCACCATGGCACGAGGAGCAGTAGCGCCCGTAGAGGGCGCCACCGGACAATTCGGGCTGGGCGCCAACGTCGAACGGCGTGGTCGGATTCTTCGATCGCAACGACAGCATGACCGCGGTCAACGCCTCGGCATCCTGGCGGGACAGGTCGAGTTTGGGCATCGATGAGCCCGGCGACACCCCGGCAGGATCGAGGAAATGCTCCTCCAGCCACTCGGTCACCCGTCGCGGCCCACCGTGATCGTGGTGCGACATGTGGGCGAAACTGAACTCGTGGTGAGTCTTTTCGCCGATGCGGGTCAACTCGGGTCCCAGGGTGCCGCCCTTGCCGTCCAGCACGTGGCAGCCCAAGCAGCCGTGCCTTTCGATCAACCGCCAGCCCCGCGACAGCGCCCGAGTACTGGGTGAGGCCTCGCCGGCCTCCTCACCGTCGGCCCGATCAATCCAGCGCGGCGTCCCATAGAGCTGGTCGTGCGCGTGGCATTTCGTGCACCCACTCTTCATGTAGGGCTCGCGGTGCATGGGGTAGTCCCAAAACGGCGCGGTCCCGTGCGCCTCATCCTTGGACGTGGCCCGCCCCTGGCCTTCGTGGCACACGGTGCAACCGAATTTGGCCGGTTCGTGGATCGCGAGGTAATCGCCCGGATGCGTAGTGTACGGCTGGGGCGCATCGACCATGCGCGGATCGTCGACGCCGGTATGACAGGTTGTGCAACGGTCGGTGCGCGCCAGCTCCAAAAGCACGTTTTGGTCGATTTCCACGGCGAAGTTCCTGGCGATCGACCGCCCGAAGTCGTCAGTACCCTTTTCTTTCAGGTGCCCCGTGTAGCCGCGCCGCACCTGCCGCCAATGCGTGAAGACGTTTTCGCCCAACGCCGCCACGACCAACAAGACGATGGTCAAGCCACTCACCACCAAGAGCCCGATCTTCACGCGGCGATCCAGGCGCTCGACCTGAGCGCGGGTCTCGGCCGACAATCGATCTCTGTTGCGCTCGTCTGTCACGCCCTACCCCTCAGTGCACCGGCCAATCCGACTTCCGCCAGAAAAACTCCCAGTTCGGTCCGCGCAACTCGGTCCCCACGTAGGTCAGGATGATGAACCCGGCCAGGAAGCAAGTGAACAAAGCGATGGCCGCCATCCGCGTCGACCCCGTGCGTTTCACCACGTGCACCGACCACGCCGCATAGGCGGCGGTGACCAACGTCCCGGGGTTGACGGCGATGATGGCAAGTTGCGATATCCCCGGGAACCAGTTTCGAAGCCAACCAAACTTGACTGGAATCGCCACCGACAAGACCGCTACCAGCACACCGAACAAGAGGCTATGGAATGCAGTGCGACGTCCCTGGGGACCACTCAGATAGACCCCTGCCGGTTCCGGTTCGCGGTCCATATAGGGAATGAGCGCCAAGCCGACGACGACAATAGCTGGGATCACGAGCCCGCCCATGAAGGCCGAGTACGACACCATCTCCTGCAGGCCCAGGAAGTACCACGGCGCTTTGGCCGGATTCTCGGGGATCGTGGGGTTGGCGAGTTCCTTGAGCGGCGCGTCGAAGAACAACCCCAAGAAGAGCGAGATCAAAAAGCACGCCATAAACGCCAAGAGCTCAGCACGCAAGAGGTACGGCCACGACGGCACCGTATCCTGAGGATCCAGATTGGTGGTGGGCGTGCGGTCGCGCACCACACACATGAGCCCATAGGTCTTGGTCGGCGCCTCCTCAGGTTTCGCCGGTTCCACCCCGAGGACGATGCCCTTGCCGGCCACGGTTTGTTGCCCCTCGGGGCGACCCAACCCGCCGTCCTTGCGAATGCGCCAAAAGTGGACGCCGATCAAGGCCACGAACGCCAGCGGCAAGACCATCACGTGCAACAGATAGAAGCGGATCAACGCCTCTGCCCCGACCTCGTTGGCCCCCAAAATCAGGCGCTTCTGAAACCCGCCGGGGTCGAAGAAACTTGTGATACCGAGGACATCGGTCAACTCCCTGGGCGACGCCGCAATGTTGGAGCCAATGGTGATCGCCCAGTAGGCCAGCTGATCCCACGGCAGGAGGTAGCCGGTGAACGACAGCCCCAAGGTAACAACAAACAGCCCCATGCCGATCAACCAGTTGAACTCACGGGGCTTCTTGTAGCTCGCCGTGTAGAACACCCGAGTCATGTGCAAGATGACGGTAATCACCATGAGGTGAGCCGACCAACGGTGCACGTTGCGGATAACCCGACCAGTGGGCACCACGAAGTGGATGTCCTTCATCGAGTCGTATGCCTGGTCGATCGACGGCTTGTAGTAGACCATCAGCAAGATGCCGGTGGCGACCAGGATCAGGAAAAACGAGATCGACGCAATGCCCATGCCGGCGGTCGTCCAAAAACGCAGCGAGCGACGGTGGGTGCGCGTCGCATGGATGTGCAGAAAGACGTTGGAAAAAACCGCCTGGGCCCGGCTCCGATCGCTGACCGGTGGGCCGTGCCGTGCAAACGACTCTTTGAACGACGCCGGAATGCGCCGGAAATTTTCTTTCAGGATGGCAAGCCCGCCGGCGCCGCTCTGAGACCGTTCTCGAGTGTCTCGACCGCCGGATACGCTCATGGCTCGCCCCTCCTAAACCGCGAAGTAAGTGCCGGGAGACACTTCGCGCTTGGCGTCAACCACCAGGCCACCGTCGACGGCGCGGCTGACTTGCAACCAGCGCAAACCACGCGGCGCCGGACCCGCCTCCACCTTACCGTCGGCCGCGAACCGGGAGCCGTGACAGGGGCACAGAAACTCGCCCTCACCACGGGTGACAATGCAACCCAAATGCGTGCAGATCAACGACACGGCCGCAACGCCGTCCGTCCCCCCCAAGACCACCACGTTGCGCCCGGGGATGACGCGCTCGGTACCCGTCCCAAACTCCTCGGGTTGGCCAATGCGAAAACGACTACCGGCCTCCGGCGTTACGCGCGGCATCGGCATGCGCAGCATGCCCACGAGCGAACCAAAGACGGCGACGGCTGTCGCCCAAAGCCCAGCCAGCCCCAGGAAGTCACGGCGCGGGACCGGATCGGGACTCAGACGGTCTGACATTGGGGAATCTCCTTGAACTGAAAGCGCTCCATGGTCACCGCTCCCACCGGACAGCGCTCGGCGCACAACCCACAGCGGATACATATGGTCTCATCTTTGATGATGGCCGACGCCTCATGCGGTTCGGTACTGCCAAGGCGTTCGTGCAACACCTCCTCCAGGGGCACCGATCCCGAGGCAGCCGCTTGCAAGCGATTCACCGACACGATCCTGAGACACAACTCCGGGCAGACGTCGACGCAGCCACCGCACAGAATGCACTTCTCACCATCGAAGATGGTGTTGACGCCGCAATCTAAACACCGAGACGCCTCGAGCCGCGCCTCTGCTTCCGAATAGCCCACCTCCACGGGCGAGTCCTGGGCGCGCAGGCGCTCTTCCACCCCGAACGACCGCAGGGGCACGCGCGGCTGCCGCTCGTAGCCGGCCGCTCGGCGGTAATCGGGCAACGCCAAGTGGAGTTCCAAATCGCCCGCGGTCACCTGCCGGCCGGTCAGTTCGGCGTAGATCTCCCGCGCCACGCGCTTACCGGACGCCACCGCGTGGATGAGCAGCTTCGGCCCGTAGGCCAGATCGCCAGCCACGAAGACGTCGCCGGCGCTCGTCCGGCCGCTTTCAGGGTCGCAGCGGATGAGACCGCGCTCGTCCATGTCGATGCCATCTTGTTCGTCATCGATGAACCCCAACTCCGCCACTTGCCCAACGGCCAGGAGCACCGAGTCGCACTCGATGACCTCGAGTTGATTGTCGTCGAAAATCGGCGAGAAGCGCCGGTTCTCATCGAAGACCCGCAGGCACTTCTTAAACTCGACGCCGGCAACCCGGCCAGCCTCATTCAACACGATACGGTTGGGGCCGAGGCTGTTGTGACGAACTATGCCCTCTTCGTCCCCTTCGATGATCTCAACATCATCCGCGGGCATCTCGTCCAGTGACTCGAGGGAACAAAGATGGACCGCTGCCACCGACCACTCGCGCAGGGCGGTGCGCGCCGCGTCGATCGAAATCTGCCGGAGAACCGTGCGGCCAACGTCGTAGGCTACGTTGCCTCCACCAATCACTACCACCCGTCGGCCCAGGGGCGGTGCCTGACCGAGTGCGACGGTTCGGAGGAACTCGACCCCGCCGACCACCCCGGGAGCATCGGCCCCCGGGATCGGCAGGCGCCGCGAACGCTTGGCTCCCACTGCCACCAACACGGCGTCGTGGCGTTGCCTGAGTTCGGCGAGACTCACGTCCTTGCCAACCTCGCAGCCGGTCACCGCCTCGACGCCCAACTCCAAGATAACATCCACTTCGGCTTGGATAAGTGACTGGGGTAACCGGTAGTCGGGGATGCCGGTCGCCAGCATGCCCGCCAAAATTTCCTCGACCTCGTAGATGATGACCTCGAAGCCCAAGAGCGCCAGGTCGTGCGCCGCCGCCAAGCCGGCGGGACCGCTGCCAATGATCCCAACCGAGCGCCCGGTCGCCTTGACGATGTCGCCCTTAGTGATCGCCTGGAGCAAAGGCAGCAGCTCTTCTCGGTCTTCGCAGTGGCGCCCGGCGCGCCGCGCCGCCGCGTCTTTCAACCAGTCGATGAGTCCCCGGCCGCCGGTGGCGCGCGCCTCGGAGCCATACTGCTCGCACACGAAGCGCTTGAGGGCGCGGATCGACACCGGGCGGTCCAACGCACCGCGCCGGCAAGCAGCTTCGCAGGGGGCGCCACAGACCCGCCCGCAGATCGACGCTAGCGGGTTGGGGCCGCGGGCAATCAGGTAGGCAAGTGCATCATCACCGCCGGCAATGGCGCGGACGTAGCCCCGGGCGTCGGTATGCACTGGGCAGGCCGCCTGACACAGAATCTGGTTCTTCCAGTAGTCACGTCCAGGAACTGCGACTGGCACATCCGCGCGCACCATTGGACCTCCGTGGAGCCGATTAGTGGATAATAAGCTCTGTTTCTCTCAAAACAAGAAAAAAGCGCTGCTGGCGGCGCCTCGTTTCAGGGCCACTAAACACTTGATATTTCATTAGTTAGAGATCAGAAACAGCATCTACTCGGAATTCTATGGAGTTTCGAGTCGAAAATTCCTATCCTGGCAGCCACTTGCCGCTCGACCCTAAAGGCGGCGGAAGGAGAAGCGCGTGGCCTACGGCGCCTCGAAAGCCGCTCAATATGCGATTCGCGCCCTGGTGCACCTGGCTGAGCAACCTGCCGCCCAGGTGGTACCGGTGCGCACCGTTTCCCACGCCGAGCAGATCCCCCAGCACTTTCTGGCCAAAGTCGTCAAGCAGCTCGTGCAAAGCGGACTGGTCGGCGCATTCAAGGGCCCGGGCGGCGGCCTGCAACTCGCCCGCCCCCCCCACCAGATTGCCGTCGCCGAGGTCATCCGGGCGGTAGACGGCACCAACTTCCTCGAGGGTTGCTTCCTAGGCTTGGACGCCTGCGGAGAGGAAAACCCTTGCGCCATGCACGCCGAGTGGAAGGTGGTGCGCGCCCGACTCGTGGCCGATCTGGAGCGCATCTCCATTGCCCAGCTGGCACGCACAGGATCCGACTCCACCTAGGCACCCGGCACCGCCGGCTCTACACGCTCGACGGTGAACTGCAGTTCGCAAAGCTCCCGGTAGAGCCCGCCGCCCGCATACAACTCTGCGTGGGTCCCTGACTCAACAATCGTGCGCTTGTCCAGGACAATGATGCGATCAGCGTTCTGAATTGTCGACAGGCGGTGGGCGATCACCATGGCTGTGCGGTCTAGCATCAACCGCCCCAACGCCTCCTGCACCAGCAACTCGGACTGCGAGTCGAGCGCGCTGGTCGCCTCATCGAGGATCAGAATCGGCGGATCTCTGAGGATGGCGCGGGCAATTTGCAGCCGCTGGCGTTGGCCGCCGGAAAGCCGGACCCCCCGATCACCGATTTCGGTGGCATAGCCCGCCGCCAACTCCTCGATGAAACCGTGGGCATTGGCCGAGCGCGCCGCGGCGACGATGGCGTCGGCCCGCGCCTCGGAGTCACCAAAAGCAATGTTGTTTGCCACGGTGTCGTTAAAGAGGATGCTCTCCTGGGTGACCATGCCGATCAGTCGCCGGTAGTCGGACAAATCGAATTCGCGGATGTCGACGCCGTCCAGGGTCAGGCGGCCGGCGGTCGGGTCGTAGAACCGTGCCACCAGGTCAGCCAAAGTCGTCTTGCCGACGCCGCTAGGTCCGACCACGGCCACCACCTCGCCCTTCTGGATGTTCAGGTCGATGCCCTCGAGCACCAGTTCGTCGCCGTAGCCAAAACTCACGCCCTCGAGCGCCAAGTTGCCTTGGAACGCCACCACCCGGCGCTCGCCCGATTGCACGGTCGGTTGACGGTCGATCACCGTAAACACCCGCCGGGCGGCGGTCACTCCCTCCTGGATCCCAGCGTTGATTCGACTCAAGCTCTTGACCGGCTGCATGATCGAGTAGAGCGCAAAGATGAACATCATGAACTCGTCAGCGGTGAGTCCGTGCCCAGAAAACACCTCTCGCCCGCCAAACCACAGGACAACCGTCATCGCCGCGATGCCCACCGCTTCATTCATGGGGCCGATCAACTTGCCGGTTAGCTCGAGCTTGCGCATGGCGGAAAAGTGACGCTCGGTATGGGCAGCAAACTTGGCCCGTACGGCATTTTCCATGTTGAACGCTTGCACAGCGCGGATCCCGGAGATGGTCTCCTGGAGAGTCGACGTCATCGCCCCCATGACTTGCTGCGAGCGCTCCGCATAGCGGCGAATCGTCGCGCTTGCTGCCCAGACAACCACGATGGTCACCGAAGACACCAAGATGGCAATCAACGTCAGCTTCGTACTGAGAATCAAGAGCAATGCCAGAAAGACGACGATCAACAGCGGATCGCGCACGAAGCCCAAGAAACCCTCGGTAATCGCCCGGTTGACCGCAGTGACGTCGTTGGTCACCCGAGAGATCAACACGCCGGTCTTCGACGCTGTAAAGAAGTCCAGCGACAAACCGGTCATCCGTGTGAACAGCTGGTTGCGGATATCCCGCGTGACCCCGTTGACAATCGTCGCCAAGAAGTAGTTGTTCAGGAAATAGAAGGCGTTCTTGAGCCCAAACACCACGACGATGGTGAAGCAGAGGACGAGGAGCGTTCTTTCGCGCGTGTCGCGAACGATGATGCCCTCGACATTTTCCCGCAACCACTCCCGAGCCTGGTCACGCACCCCCAGAAGCGCTTCGGGCGCCGCCAGTTCGGGCTGGGACTCGACCTGAGTAACGCCGGGCTCCATCGCACCCGGCGAAAATATAACCTTGAACAGCGGTGAGATCGTCAAGATCGAGACGCTCGAAAGCACCGTCAGGCACAGAGTCAGCATTAGGGAGATGCCCAGCTCGCGCCAATAGGGCCGCAAGTATCGGAGAATACGACGGTAGACCTGCAATGAGACTCCTTGGCGCAACGGGAAACGGCCATCTTAGCATTGCCCCTGGCAGGCTGGCGGCGCCGGGCCCATCGCGCTAGACTGGGGCCACAGCATCCCGCTCCGCGGGAGAACGCCGCCTGTCTCTAAAGACGCCCGTGCGTGCCCCACTGTGCCCATCGAGGCTCCCAGGAGGTCCCGCACACGCGCCCGGGTGGAGCCGTGGACTGGCCATTGCGGCCGTGCGGGACCGAAAGCAGGAGGCAGACATGCAGCATCGATCCATCGCCACTCTCGCCATCGCCATGGTGTTTACCTTGGCTGCGGTGCCAGCCCAAGGCCAGTGGTCAGACAACTTCGATTCCTACCCGAAGGGCGGACTGATCGGCAATGGTGGCTGGGAAGGCTGGGACATGAACCCCGCTGCGGACGGCGTGGTCACCAACGCCCAATCCCGCAGCGCTCCCAACTCGTTCGGTTCGCTGACCACGACCGACGTCGTGCAACAGTTTTCCGGAGCCACGTCGGGCATGTGGACGCTCAGCGGCTGGTGCTTGATCCCGTCCGGCTCGACCGGTACTCAGTATTTCATCCTGTTGAACACTTACGCCCCGGGCGGTCCCAACAACTGGTCCACCCAGATGGTGATCGATAGTGACGCCGGCGTTGTCCGCGACTTCGACAATCCCGGCCCAACCGTCCCGATTGTCAACGACCAGTGGGTTGAAGTGCGGGCCGAGATCGACCTCGATGCCGACATCCAGGTTGTGTACTACAACAACACTGAACTCATGAACAAGAGCTGGTCTGACGGTGCCTCAGGCGGGGGTGCGACCGAGATCCACACCTTGGATCTGTTCTCCGACGGTGGCAGCCCGATCTTCTGGGATGACCTGCAGCTGGTCAGTGCCGGCGCCACGCCGGTTCAGGCCACCACCTGGGGCAAGGTCAAGTCGCAGTACCGCTAGGACCTTGCACGATGCGCGGGGGCGTCCTTGTCGCCCCCGCATCTCCCTCCCCCCCGAACGGCGCCCACATGTCACCCATCCGTCGCGTCCGCTCCGTCGCCCACGCCGAGCCAACTATCGAGGGTGCCGGCGTCCACCTGCATCGCGCTTTCGGTTTCAGCGACACCGAGGCGTTCGACCCGTTCCTCTTGCTCGACGACTTTCGAAACACCCGACCCGCCCACTACCAGGCGGGCTTCCCGTGGCACCCGCACCGCGGCATCGAGACCATTACCTACGTGCTAGCTGGCAACGTCACCCATGCCGACAGCTTGGGGAATCGCGGCACGCTCGGGCCTGGCGACGTGCAGTGGATGACCGCGGGCAGCGGCATCATCCACGAGGAGATGCCACAGGGCGATGACCGCGGGCGCATGGAAGGTTTCCAACTCTGGGCCAACCTGCCTGCCCAACTGAAGATGACGTCGCCGCGCTACCAAGAGATCCGGGCGGCCGCCGTCCCCGAAGTGACGACCGACGACGGGGCGCAGGTGCGCCTAATATGTGGCGAGTTCGCCGGTCAGTCCGGGCCGATAGAGGGCATCGCTGCCGAGCCCCGCTACCTGGACGTGACGCTCCCCCCCAATCAAACGGCCCGCTTGAGTGTTGCCGCCGGCCACACCGCCTTTGCCTACGTTTTCCAGGGAGAGTGCCGCTTCCAAGATGGGGAGGCAGGCCCCCTCGCGGACAACCGCGTCCTCGTTCTCTTCGATGACGGCGACGCGATCGCCGCCGAGACCGGCACCAGCGGCTGCCGATTCCTTCTCATATCGGGGCAGCCCCTCCGCGAACCCGTCGCCTGGCGCGGACCCATTGTCATGAATACCCGCTCTCAACTCCTTAAAGCCTATGCCGATCTAGAAAAGGGCACCTTCATCCGATAGGCGCGATGTTGTTGTGCCCAGTCTTTATGCCCCATTTCAAGACACCGGGTGCGTGTGCAATAATGGTGTTGCTGAGCACCCGGCACGGCTCCCAGGCGTACTCGGCTTCATGACTGCACCAAACAAGACCTCCTACCTACGGGTCGCTGCGTGATCGATTCTCAATCTAAGAGGTGGGCTGCCGCCGGCGAGCGCCGACCCCGTGTTTTGGTCATTGCTTTTTCTTGCGATCCTTACGGCGGCTCAGAGCCGGGGGCGGCTTGGGGAATGGTGCACACGCTGGCCCAAAGGGTTGACGTGGTCGCGTTGGTTGGCGACGACAGCGAAGCCGCAATTCACCGCTGGCAGGCGACCCAGCCTGAGCCAGGCGTCGAATTCGTGCTGGTCCCACTCAGTCGACTGGGCCGCCTGGCTATTCGGCTGGCATCTTCGGTCAACGACAAATTTTGGTGGATCGCCTACCTGAGTTGGTTGAAAGCGGCGCGCCGGACCGCCTCACGCGTTCACCGCGAAACACCGTTCGACGGGGCAGTGCATGCTGCCTACGGCGCTTACTGGTTGCCGAGCCCGGTGACCGACCTGGGACTGCCCAGTGTTTGGGGACCCGTTGGCGGCGCCACCGCGACCCACCCGTCTCTAACCAAGTTCTTGGGCTGGAAGGGTATCCTCGGCGAACACTGGAAACGCACCATCGTCAAGCTTGGCGCCGCCTTGCCAGCCACGCGCCGCACCTGGAAACGCGCCACCGTCCGGCTTACCGAAACCGAAAACACCCGCCGTGCTTTGCCAGAAGACTTGCGCGCCACGACGCGCGTGGTCAACCGGGGACCGCTTCAACGCCTACCGGCAATCGCTCAGGTTCCCCGCGGCAACTATTGCCTGTTCCCGGGGCTGGTCGAACCGCGGAAAGGCCCGCGGCTGGCGCTCGAGGCCTTGGCGCGTACGCCCGCGCACGTCCGTCTGCGCTTTGCAGCTGACGGCTATGAGGTGTCCGATCTCAGGCGATTGACCCAACGTCTCGGAATCAGCCAACGCATTGAATTCCTCGGTCAACTACCGCGCCAGCAAATGTTGGAAATGATGGCAGGTGCTGCCGCTGTCATCTTTACCGGCCTCCGCGAGGAGGGGGGCTGTGCGCTGTCGGAAGCCATGCAATTGGGCGCACCGGTCATCGTCGTCGGCCATGCAGGCGCCCGGGTGATCGCCGAGCTAGGGAGCGATCCTGAACGGCTAGTGCTCGTCGAACCCAACGATCCGGACGTTGTCGATCGCCTCGCCGTCGCCATGCAACGCTTCACCGACCACCCACCCGCGGCGCGCGCCCCTTACCTGGACCCGGCGTCCACGGAAGCAGCGATTCACCAGGCCCTCGCCGACGCTCTGGCCACGCGGCGCCATGGGCTCGTCGGAGTCCCCTCATGAAAGTCGGGATTCTGGCCGGCGGCATCGGTTCGCGCCTCGCTGAGGAGACGGTCACCAAACCGAAGCCGATGGTTGAGATCGGCGGCGAGCCGATTCTGATGCACATCATGCGCTACTACGCGCACTTTGGCTTTAACGAATTTGCCATCGCGCTGGGCTACAAGGGCCACATCATCAAGAAGTATCTGGCAGACTATTGTTCGCTGACCGGCAACATCACTATTGACTTCAGGAGCGGACTAATCGCTGCTGACAGCGGCGCGCTTGACTGGCAAGTGCAATTGGTCGATACCGGCCTGCACACCGCAACCGGCGGTCGCATAAAACGACTCGCCCCCTACATGAACGGCGGCACATTCATGCTGACCTGGGGCGACGGACTCTCCACCGTTGACTTACGCGCGCTGCTCGACTTTCATCGCGCCCACGGAAAGCTGGCGACGGTGACCGCCGTCAGACCACCAGCCCGTTTTGGACGGATCGACCTCGAGGGTGACTCAGTCAAGCACTTCGCCGAAAAGCCACAGATGGACCAAGGTTGGATTAATGGCGCCTTTTTTGTGCTGGAGCCGGGCGTCTTTGACTACATCAACGGCGACGACACTCATTGGGAGCACGAACCGTTGGTTAATTTGGTAAACGACGATCAACTAATGGCCTACAAACACGCCGAGTTTTGGCAGTGCATGGATACCGTGCGCGATCGCAAGCTCCTAGAATCTCTCTGGGAGGCTGGCAAGGCCCCATGGCGCATGTGGCCCTGAATCCCAGCTTGGAGGTGTAACGTGAGAGTTCTCGTCACTGGTAACCAGGGCTACATCGGCACCGTACTGGCCCCGCTGTTCGCGGAGGCCGGCCACGACGTCACCGGCCTTGACTGCAACCTCTTCGAGCGGGGCGACTTCTTACCGCTGAAACGGGACATACCGACCTTGGCTTGCGACCTCCGAGACATCACGGCAGAGCAGTTGCGCGGCTTCGACGCCATCGTCCACCTGGCCGGGATTTCCAATGATCCACTTGGCGATCTGAATCCACAGTGCACCTACGACATCAACCACAGCGCTTCGGTCAGACTAGCAATCCTCGCAAAAGAAGCCGGGATCCCACGCTTCCTTTTTGCCTCATCATGCAGCCTCTATGGCGCCGCCAGCCCCAACGACGTCCTCGACGAACACGCCCGCTTCAGCCCAGTGACACCCTACGGCGAGTCCAAAGCTCAGGTCGAAAGAGACGTCGCGCCGCTGGCTGACGCTTCCTTCAGTCCCACGTTCTTGCGCTGTGCAACCGCCTTTGGAGCGTCGCCGCGCCTCCGAGCCGACCTGGTAGTGAACAACCTAACGGGCTACGCGTTCATCGACGGCGAAGTCCTCATTAAGAGCGACGGAACGCCGTGGCGGCCGCTCGTGCACATCGAAGACATCTCACGCGCTTTTTTGGCAGTGCTGCACGCCAAACGCGACCTCGTTCACAATGAAGCATTCAACGTCGGCCGCTCGCAGGAAAACTATCAAATCCGGGACCTCGCCGAAATCGTCCGCAACGTCGTAATTGGTTCGCGCATACGCTATGCAGAAGGGGCCGGGCCAGATCCACGCTGTTACCGGGTCGATTGCTCCAAAATCGAGCGCTTGCTGCCCGAATACCAGCCACAGTGGACCGCGCAAAAGGGTGTCGAGGAACTCTACGGTGCCTACAAGACCTATGGGCTGTGTGATGCCGACTTCAACGGCGCACGCTACCTGCGTGTCAAAGAAATCCAGCGGCTCCAGGATACTGGTGAAATCGATGCTACCCTCAGGCGCATCACCCCCTCGGCATCGATGCCCGCCTAACCATGTGGACCCACAGAGACACACATGCCTGCCGGGCATGCGGTAGTGAACGCCGCCGGGAAATACTCTCCCTGGGGCAGACGCCCTTGGCTGACGGCTTTCTGACCGAAGCGCAACTCGACACCCCTGAGCCACAGTTTCCGCTGACGCTGCTCTTTTGTGAGGACTGCACCTTGGTGCAAATTCGGGAAACCGTCCCTCCCGAGCTCCTCTACTGCGCCGACTACCCCTATTACTCTTCTATTTCGGACGCGTGGCTCGAACACTGTCGCCAGAGCGCCGAGACGATCATTGAAAAGCATCGACTCAGCAGGGACAGTTTGATTCTGGAAATCGCTTGCAACGACGGCTACATGCTAAAGAACTTCCACGACCGCGGCATTCGCTGCCTCGGGGTGGATCCCGCCGAGGGTCCAGCCGACCGCGCCCGGGCACTGGGAATCCCGGTTGAAACCGGGTTCTTCAACGAGGTGTATGGCAACCAGCTCCGCGCACAAGGACGGCAGGCCGACGTTATTTTGGCCAACAACGTCTTAGCCCACGTCGACGACCTGCCAGGATTGGTGCGTGGCATCGGCGCCGCCTTGAAACCATCGGGAGTTGCGGTCATTGAAGTTCCCTATGTCCACGACCTCATCGACAAGTGCGAGTTCGATACGATCTACCACGAGCACCACTGCTACTTTTCAGTGACCGCACTTGATCGACTATTTAGCGCCCAGGACCTTCACCTGAACGACGTAACACACCTCAGCACCCACGGCGGTTCGCTCAGACTTTGCGTTGGCACCAACCCCGAACGGCAACCTGCAGTCGATGAGGCTCTCAGCCGCGAGCGCGCCCTGGGCGCCGATCAATTCGACTACTATCGATCGTTTGCTGGGCGGGTGCGATCGGTACAAAAAAGCCTGCGCCAGTTGCTGGGCGATCTGCGAGCCTCTGGGCGCCGTGTTGTCGGCTACGCCGCCGCCGCCAAGGGCACCATGCTCCTCAACACTTCGGGTATCGGTCAAGAGCTCCTCGACTACGTCGTCGATCGCAACGAGTACAAACAGGACAAGTTTGTACCCGGCGTGCGCTTACCGATCGTTGATCCGTCCAGACTGCTGGAGGACCAACCGGATTTCGTCCTGCTTCTGGCCTGGAACCTGCGCGATGAAATCGTCGCCCAGCAGGCTACCTACCAACAGCGCGGCGGGCAGTTCATCGTGCCCATTCCCGAGCCGGCAGTGTGTTGAGCAATGGCCCTGAGCGGCACTGACCAAGGCCAGTTGAAGTGGAGCCGTCCGCAAACGGTCGTGGCTTGCCCGTCTTGCGGGGCGAGTGACTTGACGGCGTTCTACGGGGCGCCCGACCTGCCCGTACACAGCTGTCTACTCATGCCTGACCCCACCACCGCCAGCCGCTACCAGCGGGGCGACCTTGAGCTCGGCCTGTGCGCGGCCTGCGGGTTCATTACCAATTTGCGCTTCGAACCCGATCGGCTCGAGTACTCGCCCACCTACGAAGAAACTCAGCACTTCTCCGGGCAGTTTTCGCGCTTCGCGGAAGCGCTGGCCCACCAGTGGGTCAACGATTACAAGTTGAGCGGCAAGCGCATCCTCGAGATCGGCTGTGGGAAGGGCGAGTTCCTGGCACTTTTCTGTGAGATTGGCAACAACGAAGGCATCGGTATCGATCCCAGTGCCATTCCCGAACGACTAAAAGCCGCCGCCGCATCACGGATCACGTTGCTGCCCGAACACTACAGCGAAGCCCACGGCCAGCTCGAGGCCGACGCCATCCTTTGCCGCCACACACTGGAGCACATTCCCCGGACGCGCGACTTCATCCAAAGGATCCGGCGCTCGATCGACACTCAGACCGACTGCGTCGTCCTGTTCGAACTTCCTGACACCAAGCGCGTCCTGACCGAGTGCGCTTTCTGGGATATCTACTACGAGCACTGCTCGTATTTCACTGCAGGATCGCTGGCGCGACTGTTTCGAGCTGCCGCTTTCGACGTCGTCAAGCTCGACCGCGCCTACGATGACCAGTACCTCCTTTTGGCGGCACGCCCAACTGCGAAACTCACCGAATCACGCCTGCCGCTGGAGGACGACCTCGAACCCACCAAAGCCGCGGTTGCAACATTCGCCACCCGACAGCACCAAGTCATCGCCGACTGGCGGGCGCGAATTCAAAAGCTCGCCGGCGACGGACAGCGTCCGATCATCTGGGGAGCAGGGTCAAAATGTGTGGCGTTTCTTACGACCCTGGGGATCCGTGACGAGGTCGACTACGTCGTCGATATCAACCCTCACAAGCAGGGCAAGTTCTTACCGGGAACTGGCCATGCCGTCTGTGGACCAGAAGAGATCATTCAACGTCCTGCTGGCGCCATCATTGTCATGAATCCGATCTACACCCAAGAGATCCGGGCGACGCTGCAAGACATGCGAGTGAACGCTGAACTCATACCGGTATGACTGCATCAGCCGCTGCAAGGCCCGCCCAGTGTCCAGTCTGCGGTGGCGCCTGGCAAGATGTCCTGGCCATGAGCGGCGTGCCAATCCATTGCAACCTACTGCACGCCAGCGCCGCTGAAGCGCGCGCCGCCGAGCGCGGCGACATAACGCTAGCGAAGTGTCTCGGCTGTGGCCTGCTCTACAACACCAGCTTCGATCCAAGACGCATGGAATACTCGAGTCGATACGAAAACGCCCTGCACCACTCGGCACACTTCAGACGCTATGCCGAGAGACTAGCCGCTGATCTCGTTGAGCGCCACGCCATCCATCAGGGCGGGATCGCTGAAATCGGTTGCGGGGATGGCTACTTCCTCAACCTGCTCTGCGAAAACAGCTCGAGCCACGGTGTGGGCTTCGATCCAGGCGGGACCGCGGTTGACCGCGGCATCTACCAGATCGAAGCGACGCCCTTCGACCCCGAGCGTCTGCCGCTCGATTGCCAGCTGGTCTGCTCTCGTCATGTCCTCGAACACCTCCCCGAACCGCTAGCATTTCTGCAGGAGATTCGCCGCGCGTCGAGTGGTGCAGCCGTCTATCTAGAGGTTCCCAACGGGGACTACATGCTGACCGCTGGAGCGGTCTGGGACCTCCTTTACGAACACTGCTCGTATTACACGGCCGCGGCACTAACCACGTTGTGCAGAAACGCCGGTTTCGCCGTGCAACGCTGCCAGCCGGCCTACGGCGAGCAGTTCCTGCAGATCGAGCTGACAATTGGAGAGTGCCCGGTCCTGACCCCTAGGCGACAAACCGCGGCGCTCGACGGCGCAGCCGGCTTCGGGGATCGCTACCAGCGCATCGCCCGCTCTTGGGAGCTGCGCTTGAGAGAATTGGCGGCAGCGGGGCGCACCGTCGCCCTCTGGGGCGCCGGCACCAAGGGCGTCATGTTCCTGAACTCGATCGAGGCGGCGGCGACAATCCAGACCGTGGTTGACCTGAACCCGGAGAAGCACGATGCCTTTGTCGCCGGCACCGGCCACCGGATCTCAACACCAGCCACACTCACCAAAACATCGACAGACGTGGTGGTGGCGATGAATCCCGCCTACCTTGACGAGATCGCCGCCCAACTCAGCGAGCTGGGGCTCCAGGCCGAGGTCGTCTGCGCCTTGACCGAGGCCGGCAACGCCGGCGCGGGTTCAGCGAAGCCGTAGGAGTCGGCCGCGCGCCACTCCTGAAGCGGAACGCACTTCATAGAAGTAGACGCCGGGAGCCACCAGGCCGCCGGCGCCACTACGACCATCCCACGCCAGGGTGTGCGAACCAGCCGTGAACCAACGGCCGCCAGGCGCCAAGCTACGCACCGCACGCCCGGCCACATCAAAGACGCGCACCTGAAAAACGTCGCCTCGAGCCGCGTCGAAACGAATCTGGGTTGACGCGTGGAACGGATTGGGGAAAGCCAAGTGAGCCACGACCGGCGCCTCAGGTTGCCGGGATGGGGGTTCGATCGCGGTTGTTTCCAAGGCAAAAATGGCGACGATATCCATTGGACCACTCACGGCAAAGTAGTCAGGATTTTCATAGCTCTGCAAATCGCCGGTCCAACGCTCGAACACCCAACCTTGAGCCGGGGTCGCAGCAATCTGGATGACATCGCCGCAGGCGTAGACCTGTTGATCCGGCGTGCGCTGCACGGTGCCCTGACCGTCGATAACCACCGAAACCGCATTGGGCGCGCCATCCTCGTCCTCAATGGGTCTCGCCGTGTTCTCAAAGTAGTCGACGATGGATGTAAATGCTGCACCCCCGGGGTTGGCAGCGAACACCCCCGCCCGACGCACGGTGAGGGGCTGAACAATGTCACCCCGCAGGGTCCAGGCCACACCGTCCGTCGAGGTCCGCATCTCCCACAAGTCGCCCGTGCGCTGCACCTGTAAGAAGCGAGCTCCGGATGGAATCGGCGCGTTCAGCGAATCCGCATGCACACTATCCAGCGTAACGCCGATGAACGCGACCAGCGAGCTACCGTTGTGGTAGAGATCGAAACGCAGCCAATTGGCGGCGTCCTCCTCGACAAACAAGCCGTGGTCATTGAGATCGTCCTCCGGCTCATTCTGCCACTTTACTTCCATCTCAAAGTCGGCATCGCCCGCCACTTGCACTAGGCGCGCAGCCCCATTTGAACCAGCCGGTCCCCAAGCATCGTGCAACTCGCCAACCGGGAGGCTCATCTCCAACACGGCATCGCCCGTGCCTGTACCAGAAGTCTGAATGCTGGTAACACCCTGCGGATGCACCTCGTCCCAGCGTCCCTCGTCTACTGTACAGCGGTTGAAATCGTCAGATTGTACAATCAACCCGAAGTCATCGATCACTGTCACCGCCAAAGTCCCCAGGTTCGAAACCGCACCCTGGTCATCGGCGACAGCGTACGTCAGCCAATCGGCGACACCGCCGCCCGTGTGCGTATAGATCAGCGCTCCCCCGATCGGGTCCACTGATACCTGGCCGAACAGAGGTGGCTCCACGACCACCAGGGTTGCCGGATCGATGGCGCCGTCCGGATCGAAGTCATTACCCAGCACCTCGACCGCGATGTTCCCCTGGGGCAGGACATAAACATGATCGTCGAAGCACACCGGCGGCATGTTCGAAGGCGGCAATGCCGCGGTGACCGAGCCAAAACTGATGTCTGCCTGGTGGGCAACCAACATGAACGAGCCATGCCCGGGGTCGGAGAAGGTCGGCTGCTCGCCGGTCAAATCCCAGGCGGCGGGCTCTGGGTCGACGTCGGCCCACACCTTGGCCCGGTACCAACTTCCCTGGCTATCGGTTTGTACTCTCGCTTTCAACCAATAGAGTGTTCCCGCGGTCAAACTGCGAGGTTGGCGGTCCAGTTTGATACCCCAATTGCCGTAGATTTCTAGTCGTCCAGTGCGGTACCAAAGAATGGATCCGAGGGGTTCCCAGCCGCATTTAGGCTGCTCACAACTGATGGGTTCATCGGTATGGCCATTCCAGCGAAACACGAGCCCGACGCCCATATCACTGGTCGTACTGTGCATCTGAAACGGAACGGTCACTTCGTAGTCGGTCCACGTCGAATCACCTACGGCAATCAACCGATCGTAGCCTGGCTCAGCCGTTCGTACGGTTTCGCCCACCAACGTCCAGCGTCCATCGACTACCTGGGCGACTGTCTGAATTTCCTCGTCGTCAACCAGCTGCGCCCAGTCGACGGCGTAGGGCAAGGGCCACGTCGTGTTTGCGTCATAGCTGAAGTCGACAACTTGGTGCGTCGTGCTGTCGGGACCGACGGCGACCAACTCCAGTGTGTTGGCGCCATTCAGCAGATCTTGCGTGGCAAGGTCGACATTGAAGTCACCCTGACGTGACAGGCGTACGCCGTCTGGCCCCAAGCTCAGCGGAGTCTCTGGTCCGCCGTTGAGCGAATACCTGAGGGACGTCGCGCCGTGAGCGCGGCCAAGGATATTCACGTAGCGCTGCGGGTGACCTAGCGAACCGAAGAATTGTGTGTTGCCGTACCACACGCGGACGAGCGGGTCAGCGGCAGTCGTCACACCGCCTAACATCCAGCAACTTGCCAGTACAGCAGCAACTCTATTTTGGATAGCGAGCATGGGGCCAGGGCGCTCCGGTTCAAAGGTGCTCGGTTGAGGCCCCGCCTGGGCGGGGCCGCTCCTATTTCATTGGTGCAACGCAAGGGCGCTCGCGGCCGCTTATTCTAGCGGATCACGGCTGCCCGCGAAAAGAGCTTCGCCAATGGAGCTTGACCAATGGAGGGCTTGCAAGAGGTGGGCCACTCGCATTCAGCTACACCGCGCCACAGGACGCGGAGAGGACCGCTAGGCCGCCGTGGCCGCGACCGTCCGCACCATCGGCATGCAGAATGACACCGTCGCCCCGCCTTCGGGCCGATTCTCAGCCCAAATTCTGCCACCGTGCAGGGCGATGATTTCGCGACAAATGGACAACCCAAGGCCGGTGCCACCGGCCCCCGTTTTGGTTTTTTTCGACTGGGCAAACTTGTCAAAGATCAACTCCAGTTCGCTTTTTGGAATGCCAATCCCCTGATCTTCGACACGCACAACCACTTGGCCAGCCTCCTCGGTCGCGACGACGCGAACTACGCCGCCCGGCGAAGAAAATTTCAGAGCATTGTTAACCAGGTTGCGAATTACTTGCACCATGCGCGATGCATCCATCTCCACCGGTTTCCGCAAGTCAGACTGAACCTCCAGCTGCAACTCGCGCTCCAGCAGGACCGATTCGACCTCCGACGCAACGGAACCGATGACGTCGTCGAAGTTGCCGACAACGAAATCGAGATTCATCTTCCCCGCTTCGAGCTTGGAAATGTCGAGAAGATCATTCAACAGCGCCATGAGTCGCTGCGCCGATTGATAGATTTGGGCGAAATAGCGGGCCTGGCGTGCATCGCCACCCATTTTGCCGCGCTTCACTCCGAACTTCGAGAAACTAAGAATGCCGTGCATTGGCGTTCGCAGTTCGTGGGACATGTTGGCCAGGAACTCGGATTTGGCCTCGTTGGCGGCGTCCGCCGCGTCCTTGGCCACCTGCAGGGCCTTGTTGGACTCTGCCAGCTCATCAGCCAAGGCATTCAGCGCCGCCGTGCGCTCAGCAACCTTGTTTTCGAGTGCGGTGGCCGTTTGAAACAACGAAAACGCATCTTCCTGCATGTCCATCGAACGCTCGACGCGCTCGACCAACACGTTGTTGATGAGACCGATCTTGGCTAGCTCGCCCTCAAGCTCTTGGCAACGCTGGCAGCTCATGCCGCCCGGCGCTGGCCAATCGCCACACCGGTGAATGTCTGATTGACGTGCATGGCGTTGAACTGCTCGCCGTAGGTGCTGAAACCAACGACGTTGTTCTCCTTCAGAATCTTGCCAACCCTGTCGCGGAGGTTCTTTTTGTCGATCTCCAACGTCCTAAACAGACAGTCGCAGCCCAGCACCAGCTGCGGCGGTCCCACCTGCGAGCGGACCTCGTCGAAGGCCGTCTCCAAGTTGGTCAACAAGTCCTCGGAGGACGCCACCGACAAGACAATGCCTTCATCGATTGCACAGGCGAATGTCAGGCTTTCGTCTTCGTTCACCATCATGATCGACCGCACGTAGTCGACGCCGCCGACGCGGACGACCACCGGATGCGCGGCAAAGATAGTCGGGTTCAGCTTCTCGACGTCGTCCAGCCCGACCATGCGCGCGTACTCGCGCCCCGCCGGTTCGCCATTGATCTCGGTTACCGTGCGTGTCGGAGAATCCGCCTTGGTCACCACCAGTTTGGTGTCGCTGCGCGTGAAGTGCTGCGTCTTGAAGACGACGAACGGGTAGGGCATGAAAATGAGCGAAAACACGGCGCTGTTGTTGTGAAACTCGCCATCGTGGTAGATGTGAGTCGCCTGAAACTTGACGCCGTCTGAGGCGGATCCACCAAACAGCTGGATGCCGCCAATGCTCCGGTGCAACGCCGCAACCAGCGGTTCTTCTTGTTTGGACAGACCATCCACCAGGAGAAACCCAAAGGTGTTATCGCCCTGGGGATGCAGTCCTCGCCGGCGCAACTCGGCCACGAGTTCGCGACCGACGTCTTCACCGGCAGCAAACGTGAAATCGGATATATTGTCAATCCGCGCAGTGACCATCGCACACTCGGGCGAGGCGACACTGACCGCAGTCATCCCACGCTCCAAATAGCCCAACGAACCGATTTCGCCACCAGAAGTACAGCCGATCAGCTGGACATCGCCAAACTGCTCCTTCATCTCCCGCGCTAAGGCCGGCCGATCGAACTCCGAAGACGCGTAGAAGATGACAAACGCGGCATCATCTTGCTTGATCTGCTCGTGCAATTCGCGCACCGCGGTCTGTGGCTCTAGTGAGGCAGTGGCACCCCGTTTGACTCGAAGTGGGTTGCCGGCAACCTTCGGGGTGACTCCGGATGAATCAGTGTTGGAATTCATGACAACTCCCGTGTATGAACATCGGCTCGGTGAGACGAACGTGCTGGCTGGGAGCTAAAGCTTGCAAAAAGACTGCCAAGCGCGGGTGGGTCGACTGCCCCAATCGCAGTGTGCACGCTTCTTGCAGCAGCGAGGTTCTGGGACACCCACCCTGGAGGACGTGATGCAGCAACTGGGTCGAATCTTGGTGGTCGACGACAATCCGACCAACATCCAGATCGTCGAAGAACTCCTCGCCGACGAACACTTGGTCCGTACGGCCACCTCGGGCGCCGAGGCCCTGGCCATCGCCGCCGAGTTCGACCCCGACGTCATCCTCCTAGACATCATGATGCCGGGAATCGACGGCTACACGGTCTGCCAGACCATTCGCGCCGACGACCGCCTCGCCCACACCAAAGTCGTTATGGTATCGGCAAAGGCAATGGTCGAGGAGCGCCTTAAGGGCTACGAGGCCGGCGCTGACGACTACATCACCAAACCGTTCGACCACGACGAACTGTGCGCCAAAGTCGATGTGTTTCTGCGCCTCAAGTCGATTGAGGAGGTCGACGAGCTCAAGACCGACCTCCTTCGCGTCTTCGCCCACGAGACCCGCACGCCCTTGTCCGCGGTCATGGCCCCAGCCGCGATGTTAATGAGCGAGCAACCGGTGACCGCCAGCGAGCGCCAAAATCTCGCCAAGCTTATTCACCACGGCGCCGCCGAACTGCTGGTGTTCTTCGAAAATGCCCTGGAGTACGCCACCATTCGCGGCGGCGTTGGCGCCCTGGAGCGCAAACCAGTCAGTCTCGCCGTCGAGTTGCAGGCAGCGACGACGACGCTCGACGTCCTGGCGAAAGAGCACTGCGTTTCTCTCGAGTCCAACGCCGGCGACGCTTCGGTGGCAGGCGACGCGCGGCGCATCCGGGACGTGCTTAGAACCCTGATCGACCAAACCATCCGCTCCAGTGCGCCGGGCGCCACCGTCGGGGTGGAAGTTTCGCTGCGGAACGGCGAGGGCGTCGTCGAGATCACCAGCCACCGGCCGCGCGATGACGACGAGGACACCGACGCCGGCGGCTCCCTCCACGCCTTCAGCCGCGAGTTCGCCGGCCTCGAACTGGCGCTAGCCAAGGAAATCGTCCGCGCCCACGGCGGTACCGTGAGAGTCGTTGAGGAGCCAGGGGCCCCCGCCCGGATCATCCTGTCCCTTCCAGCCAGCCCCGGCGACGAGGCAATCTCGGCGGCCGCGGCGTAGCATCGATCCAAGCAGCTAAGTAGTTGTTTGGAGGTCGTTAAGCCCGCCGCTACGAATCCCGCAACCTTTTTACTACATTCGTAGTAGTTAGGGCGTCGTGACCGGTGTCGGTTCCCCCACCGCGCCCAACTACCACCCCACATCGCTCGAGGGCACGCATGGACGCGTCTCCACTCCAAAGCCTGATGACGGCCGCTATTCTCCGAACCACGCGCCCCACCATCGGGCTCTTGGCATTCCTGGCCGGCGCCCCACCACCGGTGTCGGCGTCACCGCCGACACTCGAGGCCCACCGCGTCGAGCGCCATCCCCCGCGGATCGACGGCGTCTTGGACGACGACGCCTGGCAGGAGCAGCGCTTCGTCAGCGGCTTCCTCCAAAAGGAACCCAACGAGGGGCAACCTTCGAGCGTGCAAACCGAAGTAGCAATTACCTACGACGACGACGCCCTCTACGTGGCCGCCCGGCTCGAGTCGCCTGAGCCCGAGGCGTTGCGGGCAACCATCACCCGCCGCGACAACATCGGCTCCAACGCGCAGTTCATCGTCGTAATCGACAGCTATCACGACAAGCGCACCGCCTACGGGTTCGCCCTGACGCCGGCCGGGGTCCGCGGCGATTGGTATCACCCTGGCGACATGGAAGGTTGGCGCGAGTGGTCCTACGACCCGGTCTGGGAGGGTCAGACCTCGATCACTTCTGCCGGTTGGAACGCAGAAATGCGCATCCCCTACTCGCAGCTGCGCTTCACGTCTGGCGATGAGCAGGTGTGGGGCATCAATTTCAATCGCTTCATCCCCAACACCAACGAGGATACCTACTGGGTGCTGATCCCCAAGAGCGAAACCGGATGGGCGTCGCGCTTTGGCGAGCTGCGAGGACTTCGAAGCATCGAACCACCCAGGCGGCTGGAGTTGACCCCCTACTATGCCAACGATGCACGTCTGAGCAGCGCCGCCGAGGACAACCCCTTCGACGACGGCAGTCAATGGGCCACCCGCGTCGGCGCTGACGTGAAACTGGGCGTTGGCCCCAACCTGACGCTGGAGGCGACCGTCAATCCCGACTTCGGTCAGGTCGAGGCTGACCCCGCGCAGGTCAACCTCTCGGCATTCGAGACCTTCTTCGAAGAGCGCCGGCCGTTTTTCATCGAGGGACAGCAGCTTCTCCGAGGCAGCGGTCCGTCCTATTACTACTCGCGGCGCATCGGCGCGCCACCACGCGGCGACGCCGACGGCGATTTCGTCGATCGCCCAGACAATACGACCCTGTGGACCGCCGCCAAGTTGACCGGCCGACTAGAAAACGGCACGTCAATCGGTGCCCTAGCAGCGGTCGCTTCGCCGGAGGATGCGCGGGTATTCAACACCGACACCGGGCGCCAGGAGCGGGTGCCGATCGAGCCAGCCGCGGGCTACGGAGTGGTGCGCGCCCAACGCGAACTGGGCGCCGCCCAGTCGACGCTGGGCGGCACCTTGACCTTGACCCAGCGCGACGTCACCGCCGGCGAGCCACTCGCCGGCGAGTTCAATAGCTCGGCGGTCGCCGGCGGTACCGACTGGAACTGGCGTTTCCAAGACGGCAAGTACGAGCTGGCCGGCCACGCCGGATTCAGCCACGTACGCGGCACGGCCGAGCAAATGCGCCGCGTCCAGGAGAGTAGCCGCCGCTACTTTCAGCGACCCGACGCCAACCACGTCACGCTCGACTCAACGCGTACGGCCCTGTCTGGCTTCACCGCCTCTCTCGACTTCGAAAAAAACGCCGGCGAGCATTGGCTCTGGGAGGCGGGGCTTTGGGCCGAGTCGCCCGGATTCGAAATCAACGACCTGGGGTCCTTGGGATCCGCAGACGACCTTGACACCTACGCAAACCTGCGTTACCGCCACAACGAACCCGGCGGCGTGTTTCGACGACACTTCGTCAATCTCTTCGTGAACAACGGCTGGAACTTCGGAGGTACGCGCCAGTTCACCTCTGCCGGGGTCTACAGCGAGTCGACCTGGCGAAACTTCTACAACACATGGTTCGAGTTCGACAGCTGGGCACGCGCCTTCAGCGACAACGCCACCCGCGGCGGGCCGCTCATGGGCACCGGCGCCGGCTACGAAATCGCAGGTGGCCTCTCCAACTACTGGGCGGCGCCAGTCCACTGGAATGCGCGCTTCTTCTCGTCCACCAATGAGCTGGGCGGTTTCTCCTGGGGCACCTCCGGCGGCGTCCAGGTGCGGGTTGCCAGCCGCTGGGAACTGTCGCTCGAGCCCGAATTCCGCCGCCAGGTCAACACGCGGCAGTACGTCACCAGCCTCGACGGCGGCCGCCCTGAAACCTACGGACGGCGTTCGATTTTCGGGACGGTCGACCAAACTCAGGTGTCGCTGCAGAATCGCTTCAACTATTCGTTCACACCCGACCTCAGCCTCGAGTTCTACGCCGAGCCGTTCGCCGCCAGCGGCCGCTACTACGACTTCGGGGAGCTGCGCCGAGCCCGCTCGCGGGATCTCATCGCCTACGGGCGGGACCCCGGCACGACGATTGACGAAGTGGAAGACGGAAACTATGAAGTCTCGAGCGGCGGCGAAACATTTGAATTTTCGCGGGATGACTTCAACGTCCTATCCTTTCGCTCCAACTTCGTGTTGCGCTGGGAGTGGAGCCCGGGTAGCACGCTGTTCCTGGTCTGGCAACAAGACCGCGGCGCCGACGATGCCATCGGACGCCGTGTCCGCGGCCGCTCGCTTTGGGACGCAGTGCGCGCTGAGGGATCCAACATCCTCGCTTTCAAGGTGAGCTACTGGCTGCCCATCCAATAGGTGATGTTGTCGCATCCACCGTTCCGCGGTATCGTCGGTGCATGCGAACCACACACCTCAGTTCAATCGCTCTTGTCGCCGCCTCAGCCATTTTGACGGGCACCGTTGCCATCAGCCAGGACCACCGTATGACTGACTCCGACCTTCCGAACTTCGACACCTGGTGGGACTACCAGGATCCAGCCGCCACCGAAGCCAAGTTCCGGGGACACCTCGAAGTCGCCCGGGCCGCCGGCGACCCCGGCTACTTGGCCGAACTCCTCAGCCAAATTGCACGGACCCAAGGGCTGCAGCAACAGTTCGACGCGGCACATGCCACTTTGGATGAGGCCGAAGCGCTCCTTACCGATGCAACCGACCAGGCTCGGGTCCGCTGCCACCTAGAGCGCGGTCGCGCCGTCAATTCCGCTGGGAAGCCCGCCGACTCCATCCCGCATTTTGAGAAAGCGCTCGCCGCCGCCGAGGCTGCTGGGCTCGAGTACTACGCGGTCGACGCCGCCCACATGCTGGGCATCGTCCATCCCGAAGCCATCCGCTGGAACGAGCAAGCCCTCGCACTCGCCGAAAGAGCCACGGAGCGCCCGCCGGTGGCGGGGCGCCCTCTACAACAACCTCGGATGGACCTACCACGACCTGGGACGCCACGCCGACGCGCTCGACATGTTCAAAAAGCACCTGGCGGTGAGGACGGAAGAAGAGAACACGACCCAGCAAAAGATCGCCCGCTGGTCGATCGCCAAGATGTATCGCTTCCTGGACCGCGCCGATGAGGCACTCACCATCCAACGTGAACTCCTGGCCGGCGAAGAAGACCTCGGCTCCGCCTCGGAGGGTTATACCCAGGAGGAGATCGCCGAGTGCCTCTTGGCACTCGGTCGCACCGATGAGGCCCGCCCCCACTTCGCGCGCGCCTGGGAACTCCTCCACGAAGATCCCTGGCTGGCGCGCGACGAGGTCGACAGGCTGGAGCGCCTGCGAGCTCTGGGCGGCGTCACCGAGAGCGCCGGCGCGGAGTAGTGGCCTAGCGCCGTGAGGCCATGAAGAGCCGCAAGACGTACCAGAACATCAGGGCCACCGAGGCAAAGAGCTGCAGTGCCGCACCGACGTAGCGGTCGTGCGGGAAGTGGTGGATGATCTGTGAGGTGTCCCGGAGGATCGCCAATCCCGCCAGCGCCACCATGCCCACCGAAAACCACGTCCCCAGGTGCCAGCCAAACAAGACTGAGGCGACGATGCCGACCAGCGCCATCAGCAGACCCCAGCGGATGATACCGCCCAAGAACGAAAAGTCCTTGCGGGTCACGAACACAATGGCGGTCAGTCCCGCAAACCCCAGCAGGGTCACGGCCGCAGCGCTGGTGATGACCCCCGGCGCGTAGTAGTTGGCCACATAGAGAAGCGGCACAAAGATGAGTGCCTCGGCAGCCACAAAAACAGCCAGCGCCGCGTACTGAGCCCCCATGCTGCGCGCCCCAAAGGCCGCCCTGCTGGCGAACCAGCTGACAATCATGAACGCCCCCAGCACCAGGAGCCAGTTGACGCTGAGCATGCTTTGCGCCAGCCTGGCGGCGAGGCCGCTTCTGAACAACCAAATCTCGATCAGGGTAAAGGCGCCAATGGCGCCAAACAGGTGCGTGTAGGTGCGCGTCAGAAAGAGCGCGCGCTCGTCGACGGTGAAGGGCGAGGCCGGCGCCTGCGCCTGACTGAAACTCTGGTTCATGGCAATACTCCCGAAAGACGAGCCCGCAGCTCTAGCAGCATCCTTAACCTAACGCAACCGGAAGACCTCTTCGCGGTCGCCATCCAAGACATAGACGTCTCCCAAGGGGCCGATCGTAACATCTGTTATAGCCTCGATCTCCTCGGGAAGTTCGATCCGCTCCTCGGGACCACCCACCGACTCCAGGACGATGAGTTCGTTCCCGCCACTATGCTCGTGACCCAGGATGAGCCGGCCGTCCAGGGTCTCGCGATACAGCTTGAGGTCGGTGTCGGGGAGCACCACCGTCTCGAGCAGAGTCCCGTCAAGGTCGAAGCGGCGCAATTCAAGTTGCGTTCGCAGCGCATCAACAAGCACGACCAGAGCCCCCGAGCGGTCGATGGCACAGCCCAGGTAGTCGTCGTAGCGGCCCATGGCCCGCCACGACGTCGCTTCGCCGCCGGAGATCCCAAACCTCACGACGGCCCCAAAGTTGCCTTGAATCAGCATCACTTGGTCCCGAACAACGCGGATTGCTCCACCTAGCCCCACGGCAAAGTCCGGGAGTGGTACAGACCGAAGCGGATCACCGGCCACGTTGTAGATGGTGAGGCTGCTACCAGGAAAGCGCCGGCGCCCAATAAACTCCCCGCCCCGAATGGGTGTCAGCTGCCCCGGTACATCCCAGCCCGACCAGCGCCCCAAACGGTAGCCAGCGCTCGTGTACACCACCACTCCGTCGGCGTCCTCGACGAAGATGCGCCCAGCTGGATCGACGGTGAGCGCGTTGGGGCTGTCCAACTCGTCCTGGCTACCGTCGTCGCCCACCCACCAGCGGAGGCGCCCATCCGGCGCAACCCTAGCAATGGAATACGAGTCGGCAAAGATGAACCCCCCAAGCGGGTCCAAAAGTTGATGCCGGAAATCCGGGAGCAAGGTGCCGCCAAACGGCTTCCAATCCCCAACCCGCGTCTCCAGGGGCGCGCGCGGGTCGATGGCCCGGACCTTCGTGTGGGTGAACTCGTAAACGATCCCTCCTGGATCCATGACCCGGGGGGCCCAGCAGGAAACCTCAACCTCCCATTCGGACGCCCCTTCTTGGAGCCGCAAAACGCAGGAACCGTCTCGACGCCGGTAAACCATGCCTCGGCCCGACCGTGTGAAACCCACGTCGACCCACTCGACTCCGCCCTCCGGTACGGCGAGCGCGTCGAGCAAACGACCTCTCTCGTCGAAGCGGTAAAGGATCTCTGCACTCCAATAGTGAATGACACCGCTGGGACTGATTCGAAGTCTGCCGTTGGGACGAAGTTCCTCGGGCAACTGCACCGACTGAACCTGGCCCTGGCTGAAAATCTGGAGTTGGCCGAGAGCGTAAAAACAAACCAGATCGACAGCGACAGCCGAACGCCACACGGGCCTTTCCACTACCAACCGCCTGGAGGCAACCACTTGACCAAGCAGATCGACAGCGACGAGATCGTACGTAGCTTGCTGACCAGAATTACCCCTCTCGACCAGGACATGCAGGATACCCATATCATCTGCACTAACACCCGCCACCGGCCCGCTCAGCCATGGTGCTGCTGCGCCTCGAGCTCCGAAGCTCGCCACTACCTCTGGCCTACGGTTAACGAACGTCGGCGATAGTTGGCTCTCGCACCCCGTCGAGAAGAGAGAGACCATGGCGAAACCCTTGAGCAACCAACGCGCGGCGCGCCGGTTGTTTCGCTGCAGACATGGAGCGCTTGTCGCCGCGCCCACTGGCTTATCGCAACCGGAGGACTGCATGATGGTAGGCATCCAGCACGTAGAGGTCCCCGAACGGGCCGATCGTCGCATCCCGCAGATCGACGACCGGGTCGGGCAATCTGATGTCCTCGCTCACGCCACTCGCAACGTCTAATACCGCCAGGTACTCCTCGCCCCGGAACTCCCGCATGAAGAGCAGGCGACCGTCATACGTCCCGCGCAGCAGCGTCCAACCGCCCGCGTGCTCGACGATGTCGATGAGCTGACCGGCCGGTGTGAAGCGCTTCATCAAGTAGCGCCGGTCGCCGCCCTCGGGCACCTGGCGGGACACATCCACGGCCAGGGCGCCCGTACCATCCACCGCTGAGCCTAGATAGACCTCGCCGGCCTCAAGGCACCGCCAGTGCGCGATGGAGCCGTCGCGCATGGAGAACGCCGCGACCCGGCCGGACCTCCTGGAGAGCATCAACACATGATCGCCTTGGGCGCGAAGTACGTCAAACTCCGATGTGATCTGCAAGACCGTGGAATCCAAAGTCCGAAGTAGCTCACCATCGGCCTGGTAGATCTTAACTTCGGAGCGGTGGTTGCGGCCCACTAAGACACCGTTTTGCAGCGCGGTGAGGTCTCGGTACGCATCGCCTCGTCGATCGGGCCAGCGGCCAATGCGAAACCCTTCGGCCGTATACACCATAACGCCGTGCGAGTCACCGACGTAGACCCGGCCATGCAAGTCAACGGTCAAGCTGCGCGCGTCGTCCAACCACGCCGGGTCGGTCGTTTCCCCACCACGCCAGGTGACGCGGCCTTCGTTGGAGATTCGCCAAACCGATTTTTCGTCCGCTACAACAAAGCCACCCGCTGGATCCAGGGCAACATACCGCGATCCCGGCGGCTCACCGACGGAGTCGATGGCAATGGTCCGACGCTCCCCATTGCGCACATCGATTGCTTCAATCCGGCGCCCGTAGCCGAAAAAGTAGACGATGCCTCGTTCGTCGACCCGCATCTTGCCGCCGCTCGACTGGCTGACGCGCCAGGTGTTGGGGCCGCGCTGCAGCGTCAGCACCGCGCCGTAGCGTCCAAGCGAAGTATGCAGGAACGCCGAATAGCCCTCTGAAAACGCCGCTTCTCTCCAAGAATCCAGCGCCGAGGGCGTGCGCAGTGGCTCCAATGTCCGCCCGCTGGCATCGAGCCGATGCATGATGGCGCTCTCCCGCTCCCAGTAGTGTATGACCCCTTGCGGGTCGACGCGGATCTCAATACCCCCCTCGACGGACAAGGGAGTGACACGAATACCTGAGCTGTCGATGATCAAGAACCCAGCATCCGTACGCGCGTAGGCGACATCGCCCACGAACTGCACGCTGTAAATCTCCAGCTCTCCGGGCAACACCCGCCGCGATATCGGCGTTCCGGCGGAGTTGATCTCGATCAACTCATAGCTGTGGACGCCAAAGACGTGGGCGTTCCGCAAGACTAGGCGGATGGTCCCAACGTCGCTGACCCCCATGCCGACGATACTGGTGAACCAATCGCCCGCCAGTTGCGGGCGACCAAACCATGACACCAACTCCAGCGGACCGGCGGTTGGGGTGACTGGCAGTTCGTTGCCGCAGCCCATGCATAGGACCAGGCATACGACGCCCGCCAACGCTGTGACTCGACAACCGCTACGGAATTTGGAAAGCAACATGCGGCTCTTCCAATTACGGGGGTTTAACTCCGCCCTTTCGCGCCGAGTAAGAGCGCGGCGGCGTGCAAATCTACAACACTATGCTACCATATGTATGCGGCCGAAGCCGGTGAACGGCGCACTCACACCCACCCCTGGAGCACCAAGCATGAGGACGTTCGGAGTCGTCTACGTATTCCTTGTCGCTTTTCTGACAGTGGCCGGCTTGCACAACCACTACGTTGATAACCGCTCCGAAGTCCACCTCGGAACTGCAAGCCAGCCCACCAAGCCCGAGCCAGGCCCGGACCGCCGCCCATCGGACTACTTCCACCTCCAGCGCGCTTACCCCGGCGCCGAAATCCCGGACGTCGCCTGGCAGCGCGGCATGGCCCAGAGTCGCGCCAAGCGCACGGCCGAGCGCGGCGGCGCCGCCTGGGAGTTGGCGGGGCCAACCAACATCGGCGGGCGCATCACCGCCATCGGCTACCACGAGGCTGAACCGCTCCGCATCTTTGCCGGCGCCGCCGACGGCGGCATCTTCCGCTCTGAAGACTTTGGGACGAGTTGGACGCCGCTGTTCGACGATCAAACAACGCTGTCGATCGGCGCCATTGCCATGCACCCGCAAGACGCCGATGCGCTGTTGGTCGGGACCGGCGAAGCCAATTCGAGCGGCGATTCCTACCCGGGGACCGGTGTCTACCGGTCGACCAACGCCGGCCAGACCTGGGAAGCGCTGGGTCTGGAGGCCACCCACCACATCGGTCGGATCGTGTACAACCCGCTCGACCCCCACGTCATCTACGTAGCGGCGCTAGGCCGGCTGTTTTCCACCAGTCCCGAACGAGGCGTCTACCGCTCGCAGGACGGCGGCGACTCTTGGCAGTTGGTACACAGCGTCAATGATTCAACTGGCTGCGTCGACCTGGCGATCCATCCGACCCAACCCAACATCGTCTACGCCGCTATGTGGGAGCGCATCCGGCGCACCGGCTCGCGCCAATCAGGTGGACCTGGTTCCGGCATTTGGCGGAGCGCTGATGGTGGCGACAGCTGGTCACTTCTCACTACCGGCCTGCCGGCGAGCGGGCCGACCATCGGCCGCATCGGCTTGGCGATCGCGCCATCGGCGCCGTCGACCCTTTACGCCATCTACGCCGATCACCCCGGCGCCTTTCTCGGGATTTTCAAGTCGACCAACGGCGGCGACACCTGGAGCCAGGTCAACGACGGCTCACTCAGCAACATGTATTCGAGCTTCGGCTGGTATTTCGGCAACATCCGCGTAGCGCCCAACGATCCTGATCGGGTCGTTGCGCTCGGGCTCGACAACCATCAGTCCACCAACGGCGGCGCCTCTTGGAACGTCATCGGCTCATCGATCCACGTCGACCAGCACGATCTAGTGATCAGCGCCGCTAAGCCCTCGCTCTACATATCTGGCAACGACGGCGGCATCTACTTCTCGCTTAACTCTGGGGCAAGCTGGCAGAAGTCATTCAACCTCCCGATTAGCCAGTTCTACGCCATTACCGTCGACTTTCAGCTTCCTCATCGGCTGTACGGCGGCACGCAGGACAACTCAACGATGCGCACGCTGACCGGGGCGCTGGACGACTGGGACATCATTTTGGGCGGTGATGGTTTCTACACGATCGTCGATCCCACCAATAGCAATACGCTCTACGCCGAGTGGCAGTTCGGCGGCTTGAGCCGCTCGTTCAATGGCGGCGCGTCGTTTAGCTCGGCCACCGCTGGCACCGGCAACGATCGGCGCAACTGGTCAACCCCGGTGGTCATGGACCCTGAAAACCCCAACACCCTCTACTACGGCACCTACCGGGTCTACCGGAGCACCGACCAGGCGGGGTTCTGGACGGCGATCTCGCCCGACCTCTCCGACGGACCAGGCCCCGGCAACCTGACTTTCGGGACGCTGACGACCATCGACGTGGCGCCATCCAACACTTCGGTTATCGCCGCCGGTTTGGACGATTCGAACGTGTGGATCACGGTCAACGGTGCCTCCAGCTGGACGAACGTCTCGGCGGCGCTGCCCAACCGCTGGTGCACGCGGGTGGCCTTCGATCCGATCGACGAGGCGATTTTGTACGCCACCTTCTCCGGCTACCGGGAGAACTTCTACGCCCCGCACGTCTTCCGGTCCACCAACTTCGGTGCCTCGTGGACGGATATCTCGAGTGACCTGCCCGACCTCCCGGTCAACGACATCATCGTCGACCCGGAGGACACCGCCACGTTGTACGTGGCGACCGACGGGGGTGTTTTCGCATCGGCGGATCTGGGGGGCAGCTGGTCGTCCTTGGGAAGCGGGTTGCCGCTGGGGTCGGTGCACGACATTCACCTTCACAACCCCACCCGCAAACTTGTCGCCGGCACCCACGGGCGCTCGATGTGGACACTCAACCTGGATGACGTCGCTGCGCTGCGTGAACCAGCGACTGGGGCGCCGAGCATTGCTCTGGCGCTCTGGGCAGCGCCCAACCCGTTCCGCACGGCGACCGAGTTGACGGCCGAGGTTGGAGAGCATGCACACGCCAGAGTGCGGATCTACGACGCCACCGGACGCTGGGTCCGGACGCTGTTCGACGGCGACGCCTCGCCAGGCACACTTAAGGTCCGCTGGGACGGCCGGCGGGAAAGCGGCGATCGATTGGCCACCGGCGTCTACTTTGGGCGGCTCGAAGTGGGCGACGCAGTCGCGACGCAGCGCATCGTCCTGGCACCCTAGCAACGCCTGGCCCCGACAACGCCCCCCGGTGTATCCTTCGCGCTCTATGCGAGGGGAATCCGAATCATCGACAGGCGCGTGGGAAACGCTCCGGCAACGCGTGGAAGCTGGTGAGGCCGTACCGTTTGCGGAGCAATGGTTGACATTTCAGCGCGCCGCCGAAGAGTGCGCCTCAGAACCCACCGCCTGGGCGCCGAGCGTCGACCGCATCGCCGCCTCCAACCTGGGGGCGTGGATGGCCGAGCGCGGGCTCGAGAGCTACGAGGCCCTCCACGCTTGGTCCGCCGGCGAACGGGCGGAGTTTTGGGGGGCCGCCGTTGAGCGACTTGGCATCGTCTTTTGCACGCGCCCCACGGCAACCCTCGACGCGCAAAGCAGCGCCACCAACCCCGCCTGGTTTCCCGCCGCCAGGCTAAACGCCACCGACAGCTGCTTCCGGCATCCCTCCGACGCCACCGCCATCGTCCACGCCTCGGAGGCCGACCCGACGCTTAAACGCCTAAGCTTTGGCGAACTCGAAGCACTGACCAACGGCGTCGCCCACAGTCTCAGGCACGCCGGCTTCGGCGCCGGCGACGCGATCGCGCTTTATATGCCGATGAACGTCGAGTGTGTGGCGGCGTACTTGGGCATCGTCCGGGCTGGGTGTCGGGCGGTGTCGATCGCCGACAGTTTTCCCGCCGCAGAAGTCGCCAAGCGCCTGGCGATTGCCGGCGCCCAGGGCGTAATCACAGTCGACGGGTTCACCCGCGCCGGCAAGACGCATCGACTCTTCGCGACGCTGGTAGAAGCCAACGCACCACGCACGGTTGTCATCCGCGACGCGGGCGTCGACGCGCCGCTCCGCAAGGACGACCTGACGTGGCGCGACTTCTTGACCGACGCCCCGCACTTCGATTCAGTTGCCACCACCCCCGACGCCGTCACCAACATTCTCTTTTCGTCGGGCACGACGGGTGAGCCCAAAGCGATCCCCTGGACGCAGCTGACGCCAATCAAGTGTGCCATGGACGGTCACTTCCATCAGGACATTCAAGCCGGTGATGTCGTTGCCTGGCCGACCAACATCGGTTGGATGATGGGGCCGTGGCTGATCTATGCCAGCCTGGTGAACGGCGCCGCCATCGCCCTCTTTGAAGGAGGGCCCGCCACGACACAGTTCACGCGGTTCGTCGGCGACGCCGGCGTCACCATGCTGGGAGTCGTCCCCACGTTGGTACGTGCCTGGCGCAAGCTTGGGGCCTTGGAAAGCACCGACTGGCAAAGCATCCGCACCTTCAGCTCCACAGGTGAAGCGTCAAACGCCGAGGACTACCTCTGGCTCATGTCCAAGACCCGCTACCAAGCGCCGGTGATCGAGTACTGCGGCGGCACAGAAGTGGGTGGCGGTTACATCACCGGCACGGTGCTCCAACCCGCCGTACCGGCCACCTTCACCACGCCAGCACTGGGGATCGACTTTCGCGTTCTCGACGGAGAAGACAGTCAGGTCGCTGAAGGCGAGTCCGGTGAGGTTTTTCTGGTACCGCCTTCGGTTGGGCTATCCCAAAAGCTCCTGAACCGCGATCACCACCAAGTCTACTACGCCGACTGCCCATCCGGTCCCGCAGGCGAAACTCTCCGCCGTCACGGTGACCGCTTACAGCGTCTGGCCGGTGGCCGCTGGCGCGCCCAGGGACGGGCCGACGACACCATGAACCTGGGTGGCGTGAAAATCAGCTCGATCGAACTTGAGGAGGTAATCACCGCCCACCATGCGGTTGAGGAGTGCGCAGCGATCGCGGTGCAACCCGCCGGAGGCGGCGCCGACCGCTTGGTAGTCTTTGCGGTGACGTTGGACAACATCGATGTGCCTCAGCTCAAGCTCGAACTCAAACAACAGATTGCGCAGAAGCTGAGTCCCTTGTTCAAGCTGCACGACTTGGTCACCGTTCCATCGCTGCCGCGGACGGCGTCGAACAAGGTCATGCGGCGGACCCTTCGAGCCCAATACGCTCGCCAAGGCGGCTGAGTCACGCCTCGCACTTCAACTGGAGCTACGATGACCGAAGAGACGATCTTTTCAAAAATCATTCGGCGGGAGATCCCCGCCGAGATCTTGTTTCAGGATGATCTGGTCACCGCTTTTCGCGACATCCACGCCCAGGCGCCCACCCACATCCTAATCGTCCCCAACCACGTGGTCCCGACCGCTGCGGACGTCTCCGAAGACGACGAACCGGCGCTGGGACGCATGCTCACCGTAGCTGCCAAATTGGCGCGCGAAGCTGACGTTGCCCAAGATGGTTACCGGCTGATCATCAATTGTCGCGCACACGGCGGCCAAGAGGTTTACCATCTGCACATGCACCTGCTGGGAGGTCGCCCGCTTGGCCCGATGCTCTCGACCTAGGGAAAAGCCATGCGCACGATTCGCTTCTACTTTGACGTCATCTCACCCAACGCCTACTTGGCGTGGGCCCAACTCCCGAAACTGGCGGAGCGCCACGAGTGCTCCGTCCACCCCGTGCCGATCTTGTTTGCCGGCCTCCTCAACCAGCTGGAGCGCAAAGGCCCTGCCGAAATCCCACTGATGATCCGCTGGATGTGGCGAAACTGCGCCCGCAAGGCGGCGCTTCTAGGACTGCCGTTTGCACCTCCCGCCAGCCATCCGTTCAATCCGCTGACTGTGCTGCGCATTGCCGGGCTTGACTTCGATAGAACCACCCAGAAGCGGGTCCTCGACACGCTCTTTCAAGCTGTATGGGCCGACGGAGTTCAGGTGGACGACACTTCCGAACTAGCAACCTACCTGCGGACCGCCGGCTTTGATGGTGAGGGTCTGGTGAGCCGTGCGCAGGGCACCGCGGCCAAGGCAACGCTGCGCGCCGCCACCGAAGAGGCAATCCTAGAGGGTGTCTTCGGGGTTCCGACCATGGTAGTGGGCAACCAACTGTTCTGGGGCTACGACGACTTCGAGTTTCTAGAGCGCTACCTGGCCGGCAACGATCCGTTGCCGGGGGATCACCCAAGCGACGCCTGGTCGTCGATTCAACCGACGGCGAGACGCTAGGTGGCCCAACCGCGCTCGTTGCCCCGATGGGGTGTCGTAGTCGCGGTGCTCGGCATCGCCGCCCTCTGGTACCCGTACCGGCACTTTACCACCGACGACGCCTTCATCCACTACCGCTTCGCCGAGAACCTGGCGCATGGCCGCGGCTTTGCGTTCAACCCGGGCACTCCCACCTACGGTGACACAGCCCCCGGCTGGGTGTGCTTGGTGGCGGGTCTGGGGCGTCTGCTCGAGCCCGTCGCGCCGGAATATGGGCCGTACCGACTCGCTTCGAAACTCCTCAACGCCACCGGCGTGGCTTTTGCCCTCTGGTGCTTTCACCGCCTCATGAGGCACCGCGTCGCCGCTGCCTTCGCCACGCTGGCGACCTTGTTGTTTGCGCTGGACCCGTGGCTGATCAAATGGGGGCCGGCGGGGATGGAGACACCGCTGGCGGTCGCCTTGGTGTTGGCTGCCTGGCTGGCCCGGGACCACTATCGCTCGAGCGGGCGGCTCGATTGGGTGACCCCCGCACTATTAGGTGTGGGCTACTGGTTCCGTCCGGAATGTGCCCTGTTGGTCGGTGTGTTGGGCACCGACATCGCCTTCAGCGAAACGCGGCGCCGGTGGGCAAACCTCCTGGCCTGCGCCTTGGTACCCACGGCCATCGCCCTTCCGTGGCTGGCCTATGCCGCCAACCATTTCGGAACGATCGTGCCAAACACGCTCGGGGCGCGCCGCGACGTCAACTTCTCCCTCCGCTACATCACCTGGAAGCTCGCCAAGATTCTCTTGTCTGCCTACGCGCTACCGATCGTCGCGCTCGCCTGGGGAGCGCTTCGCCGTCGCCCCGAGGTCATAAACCGCGAGAACTTCTTCCCACTCGCAGCCGCCAGCGCCGTCTTGGCGTTCTATTGGTTGTGGCACGTCTCGGTCGGGGCGCGCTACGTTCTACTCGTTGCACCCCTCCTGCTGGTGCTCGGTTACACCGCCATCGTCCACCTCTGCGAATCACGACCGCGCCTTCTCCACGCGATCCTGATCGCTCAAGCGGCAATACTCATCGGCGTTTCGTTCGACGCCACCCGCTTCGTCACCCGCTGGCCCAAGGGCCTCGACGCCGAGCTTTTCCAAATCGCCGATTTTCTGGCGACCCAGACGCCCGACAGCGCCGTAGTCGCCGCCCACGAGATTGGCGTCCTCGGGCACAAGGGCAAGCGCCCACTGGTCGACTTGGCCGGCCTGGTCTCGCCCGAACTGACCCCGTACGCCCGCACGGGGAGCGTCGCCACCAGCCTCGCCGGCAGGCAGGTCGATTACTTGGTGTGGAACTCCAACGTCTCCCCCGACACCACGCTCCTAGCCGAATTGGGCGACTACCTCGAGCCGCTGCTTGTCAAAAAAGTGCACCGCGAAGGCTCGAGCCACCGGGGCGGCTGGCAGTACTACACGGTGTACCGGGTCGGTGACGCGGCTGACAGGCGCTAAGGTGGCGGGAGTGACAGGACCCAGCCACCAAAAATCGAAACTGACCGGGCCTACCGTAACAACAGGAACTTCACCCAAGATTGTGTGCCCTGCAGGCGGGCGAAGTAGACCCCGCTCGTCGTTTCATCGCCGGGCGACCAGCCGGCTGTTGAGCGGCCTGAGATCGGCAGCACGGCAACGAGACGGCCACTCGCGTCGTACACATCCACCGCAGATCTACCGACAGACTGATCCAAACGAAACGTCGCGGCACCGCTCGCCGGATTGGGATGGACAACCAAGCGCGGCGATCCCGACGCGATTCCCTGCTCAGCAACAGCGGTCACATCACACGATAAAAGGGCGAAAAACTCGCGATCTGCGATCGAGCTACCCAAGCACTCACTAGTCGTGGACATACTGATAATCTGCGCACTGGCAAATCTAGCCGTCGAGGCAAGAAGGACGGTAAGAATCAATACGGCGCGAAGGAACATGGACGACCTCCTCTCGCAAGCTGCTGTGCATCGAAAGCGGATGGGAACCGCTTCACAATCAAGTGTCACACGCGAAGCCTGATGGCGAAAGGACAACTTCCAAATGCCCGCATCGCAGCTCAACCAACCGTTCCCGGCCGCCGCCGCACCAACGACGCCGCGTAGAGCCCCAAGCCCGCCCAGATCCATACAAACCCAACCAACCGGGCGCCGGCCAGCGGCTCGCCGTAGAGAAAAACGCCTAGGGCGCATTGGATGCTGGGTGCGAGAAACTGCGTGATGCCGACAGTGGCCAAAGTCACGCGCCGGGCGCCGGCCGCGAAGAACCAGAGGGGCGCCGCGGTCGCCAGGCCGCACGCCACCAGTAGGAAGTCCAACCGCGGGCCGGCGCTTCGCCAAGCTGCCTCGCCGGTCCCGTCCAACCACACCAGGTAGATGAGCGCCGGCAGGGTGACGTAGGTCAACTCCAAACTCAGACCACCCAAGGCCCCCAACGCGGCGGTCTTCCGCAATAGGCCGTAAACACCAAAAGTGACTGCCAATGCCAAGGCGATCCACGGCGGCCGCCCGGATGCAACAGTGATCCACAAGACCCCCACCGCAGCGACCAGAACAGCGATTTGTTGGAGACGGGGTAGGCGCTCCTTTAAGAACACGAAGCCCAGCGCCACACTGAACAGTGGATTGATGAAATAGCCCAAGCTCGCGTCAACGACGCGGTCGTGCGTGATGGCCCACACGTAAGTGACCCAGTTGGCGCTCAAGAGGGCGCCGGTGGTCAAGAAGGTAAGCGCCGTCCGCGGGTTTCGGGTACCGGCATGGAGCCATTGGAAACGACGCCGAACGAGCGCGGCGCCCCACAAAAGCACCGCCGACCAAGCGATCCGATGGCCAATCACTTCGAATGCCGGCACCCCGGTCAGCTCTTTCCAGAAGAGCGGCAGAAACCCCCAAAGGAGGTAAGCAATCAAGACGTAGGCGAGTCCGCGGGTCATCGGCCCGCATCGTACCACCACGATCCGCGGCTAGGCGCTGCCTGGTTCCGCTGCGGAACCACGCGCGGTTGATAGTACCGACCCGATTATTGGACAGCCTCCCGCGGAACTCCGCGGCAGTTCCGACGGTGCAGACTCTGCGGCGGTTCCGGTGCGGAACTCCGCGGCAGGTCCGGGAAGCAGGACTCCGGCAGTTCCGAAGTCAGCACTGCTGCTCCTGGTTCACCAAGAGCCCAGCCTCACTCGCTCAGACCAAATCGCACAGCGACACAGGTAAAGCGCGAGGGGACGGGGAATGCGCCGGCGAGTTTTGCGCGCGCCATCACGCAACCCAACGTCGCGTCAGCGGAGAAGCTCGCTGGCGCGCGCAACTGTCTGAGCAGGCGCATTCCCCGTTCCCTCGGCGCCCGCACCCAACAGTCGCCCTGCTCGTCGCCAGCAGTTCCGGGCGGAACTCATAGGCCGCCCTGGAGAAGGCATTTTCGGACAGCCTCCTGCGGAACTCGTTGCGGGCGACGACCTAGTTGCCACCCAGCCGGCGTGCCACGAACCGCCAGGCGTCGCCGGCGAACTGCTCGACCTGTTGCCAGTCCAAGCGCCGGCGGAACAACCACCCCAACGTTGCGTGCCACTGCGGGTAGCGCGCCGGTTGCTGGTAGTGCCGCTTGAAAGTGGAGCGCTCGCCGAACCCCAGGACGCGCTCTGACTCAGCATCCAAGCCGCCCAAAAAGGCCGCGTTCAGATGCAGTGGGTGATAGCGATATTGCCGGACGTCGATTTCTTGGAGAGGTGTGGTGGGATCATGGTAGTTGAACATGACGACCCAACGAGGGTCTAGGACCGGGGTCGACTGCCGATGGATGCCGGCTGTGTCGAACAGGAACGTACTGCCCGCCGGTCCGGTCATGTCGACTTGCCGGTCGGCGTACTGCGACTCCACCTCCCGGTCGGTCCAATGCTGATGCCGCGTCCCGACGTGCGAGCCCTTGATGTACGAAAAGTAGCCGCTGGTGACGTCGGTCAAATAGAGCGCCAGTTTCAACTCGCGAGGCACTTCGGGCAGGTCGTGGTCGTACCAGGCGTCGTTGTGCCAGCCGTGGAAATTCTGCTTGGTGGCAACCGTTTCCCAGCTGCGCACCTCGGTCAAGGTATACGTGGGCCCCAGGTAGGCGCCCATCACCTCACGCACCAGGGGGTGCAGGCCCAATTCCTGGAAGGCTGGGTCGAGAGTCAGGATGTGTTCCACCATGCGCCGGTGGCGGTCGGTCTGCTCGAAACCACGCCAGGTGTTCCAGCTGGGACGCTCGAGCGCCAACTCAAACGCCCGTTGCATCGCTCGGAGGGCGTCAGGAGGAACGAGGCTCGGTACGGGGACGATACCGTCCCGCTCCAGCGTCTGGACGAGTGACTCAACCTGAGATTGTGGGACCGGCTGGACGCTCATCGCTATTACCTCGCTTCGGTGTTCCCGAGGCAGTGTACTTGAGGGCGGAGGATCTTAAAGATCCATCGGCAACTCGCACCTCAGTGCCGAGCGGCGGGACGCTGGCGCACGCACACAGACAGCCCAATCAGGCGTCGACCGGGTCGACGGTCTCCGGATCGATCTCGAAGCTCTCAATGGCGCCCGCCACCACCGTCGCTTCGAGCGCCTTTAGATCCGCCAAGCGCTTTAGCGCCGCAACCACGATATGGGCGGCGTCCACCTCGAAGTGACGGCGGAGCGCCTCCCGGGTGTCGCTGCGGCCGTAGCCGTCGGTGCCGAGGCTGGTGAGCCCACCTCGCACCCAGCGGGTGATTTGGTCGGGCACCGACTGCATGTAGTCCGAAGCAGCGATGACCGGGCCGGGTGCCTCATCCAGGCAATCGGCCACGTAGGCGCGCCGCGGGTCCGACGTGGGGTGCAGGCGGTTCCAGCGCTGCGCAGCCAAGCCGTCCCGGCGGAGCTGCAGGTAGCTGGTGGCGCTCCAAACGTCGGCGGCCACCCCGTAGCGCTCGCCGAGGATGGCTTGGGCGTGCAAAACCTCGTTCAAGATCGAGCCGCTACCCAGAAGCTGTACGCGCAGCGCCGAGTCCTTCGGAGGTTCGGGCGCCTCCCGGAATCGATACAGCCCGCGGATGACGCCCTCGGCGACGCCCTCCGGCATCGGTGGCATGGCGTATGCCTCGTTCTGCAAGGTGATGTAGTAGAAGACATCCTTGAGATCGACGTACATCTCCCGAAGGCCGTGTTGGATGATCACCGCCACCTCGTAGGCAAAGGCAGGATCGTAAGCCTTGACGCTCGGCACGGTGCTCGCCAGCACGTGGCTGTGGCCATCTTCGTGCTGCAGTCCTTCCCCCGACAAGGTCGTCCGACCAGCCGTTGCGCCCAACATGAAACCCTTGGCGCGCGAGTCCCCAGCCGCCCAAACTTGGTCGCCGGTGCGCTGGAAGCCAAACATCGAATAGAAAATGTACATGGGGATCATCGGCTCGCCGTGGTTGGCGTAGGCGGTGCCCGCAGCGGTAAAGCTGGCCATCGACCCCGCCTCGGTGATCCCCTCCTCGATCATCTGACCGTCGATCGCTTCCCGGTAGGAAATCAACATGTCGTGGTCCACCGGTTCGTACAGTTGGCCGACGGTCGAATAGATGCCGTATTTCTTAAAGAGCGCCTCGAGCCCAAAGGTCCGCGCTTCGTCGGGGATGATCGGCACAATGCGCTTGCCGATCTTGGGTTCGGCCAAAAGCCGCGCCAATAGCCGGGCGAACGCCTGGGTCGTCGACACATCCAGGTTCTCGCGGGTGCCCTGCAGGAACTCGTCGAAGAACTCGATATCGGGCACTTCAAGCGTCTTTTGATTGAGACGGCGCTGCGGCAAGGCCCCACCCAACGCCCGCCGGCGTTCGCGCAAGTACTGCATCTCCTCGCTTTCGGGCGGCGGCAGGTAGAACGGCGCCTTCTCGAGGCGGTTGTCCGGAATCGGCAGCTCCAACAAGTCTCGGAAGGCCCCCAGCTCCTTGAGGCTCAACTTCTTCTGCTGGTGGGTGGCGTTGCGTCCCTCGGCCCCCTCGCCCAACGTCCAACCCTTGACAGTCTTGGCCAGGATGACCGTCGGTCCACCTTCGTACTCGAGTGCGGCCTTGTAGGCGGCGTGGACCTTGCGGGCATCGTGGCCGCCGCGGCGCAAATGTCGAATCTCGTTATCGCTGAGGTGCGCCACCAGCTGCGCCAGCTCGGGGTATCTTCCAAAGAAGTGCTGGCGCGTGTAGCCTCCCGAGTCGATCGAATAGCGCTGGTACTCGCCGTCCACCACCTCGCCCATACGCTTGACCAACAGGCCAGTGTCGTCGCGCGCAACGAGTGGATCCCACTCCCGACCCCACACCACCTTGATGACGTTCCAGCCGGCGCCGCGGAAAACGGTTTCCAGCTCTTGAATGATTTTGCCGTTGCCGCGCACCGGGCCATCCAGACGCTGCAAGTTGCAGTTGACCACAAACGTCAAGTTGTCGAGCCGCTCACGTGCCGCCACCGACAGGGCGCCCAGCGCTTCGGGCTCGTCGGTCTCGCCATCCCCCAAGAACGCCCAGACGTGCGGCTCGCCCTGGTCGCCGATAAAACCGCGGTTCTTGAGGTAGCGGTTGAAGCGCGCTTGGTAGATCGCTGAGATCGGCCCGAGCCCCATCGACACGGTCGGGAACTGCCAAAACTCAGGCATGAGCCACGGGTGGGGATAAGACGACAGCCCCCGTCCGGACACTTCACGCCTAAAGTGCTCCATTTGCTCGGACGTCAAGCGCCCTTCTAGGTAGGCGCGGGCATAAATGCCAGGAGAAGCGTGCCCTTGGAAGTACACCATGTCGGCGGGGCGATCACCCTCCGGGCCACGGAAGAAGTGGTTGAACCCAACCTCATAGAGGGTCGCCGCCGACGCATAGGTGGACATGTGCCCACCAATCCCCGGGAAAGCGTTGTTAGCGCGCACCACCATGGCGACAGCGTTCCAACGGATGACCCGCCGGATATGCTTCTCGAGCGCCTCATCCCCCGGATAGGTCGGCTCACCGCTGGGCGCGATGGTGTTGAGGTAGGGCGTTTGAAAGAGTGCGGGGTGCTGGGCCGGCTGCAAGCGCGCCCGCCGAATCAGCGCTTCGAGGAGCACCTGAGCAGCTTCGCGCCCCTGGTCACGAATGACTTCGTCGAGCGCCTCGAGCCACTCCGCCAGTTCGCCGGTATCGAGTTGGGCAACTGCGGCCGCCGCCTGCACCGCCGACAGCGAATGCGCTTCCACTCGCTGATCCAATTCGTTGAGAGCCGTAGTCATAACCCTCAACTCTACGGGCTCAGCGCCACTTCAACAATAGTGATGTGGGATCCAATTCCAGGTGCAAATCAGCAACTTCCAAGTTCTCGTGGTCCTTAATGAGCTTCAGGCGCACGTGGTCGGCCTGCGGTTCCAGACAAACGAGGACGTCGATGTGCGGGTCCACCGCAGCAATGCGCGTCGGAACGCCGCGGGCGTCGACTGCCGCATCCTCGCGATGACTGAGCGCCGACACCCAAAGCTCCGCGTCAGACTCCACCGCCAACTTGCGCAACCCCGCCATTTCGTCGTTTAAATTAGCGACTTCTTCCTGATCGAATGCAGGGTACCCGTCGATGACGATCGTCTCCGGCTTGAACTGTGCATGTGCTGCCAGAAAGTCGATGGCATCCCGGAGTCGCGACAACGAAAAGGTACCGCCGCGAAAGGTGTGGATGTAGCGGTGGCGTTCGATCACCAGGTGGGACGCCTGCGGGTTGGCCAAGTCGGTGGTGCGCGCCAGGTCCTCAAACACTTCGTCGTAGAACGCCCGCACGTGATCCACCGAATCATCGATCGACACGTGCAGGACCCGGCGGCTCTGCAGCAAGTCGTCCAGGGCAACGCCGACCAAGAAGGCGGTTTTGCCGACACCGGCCCGCGAATAGACGACACCGATGTTGCCCTGGCCCAAGCCGCCGTGGATCGAGCGCTCGAAGATCCGCAGCGGGCTCCGCGCTGTCAGTTCTTTTCGATACATGCGTCTCCTCTCAAGCTCTGGGATGATCTATTTGGCTGCGGCGCGGCTCTCCACCCACTTCTCTGCCAACTGTTTGTCGATTTCGGCCGGCACCGCAGCGTAACGAGCAAACTCCATGGTGAATTCGGCCTGTCCCTGAGTGGCCGATCTTAAGGTGGTGGCGTAGCCGAACATGTCGGTGAGGGGAACTTCGGCTTCGACCCGGACAAAGCCGGCGTCCTCAGTCGTGCCGATGATCATGCCACGGCGCTGGGTGAGTGTGACGACGATGTCACCCTGGAAGTCGCCGGGCCCCTCCACGGCCACCAGCATGATGGGCTCGAGAGCGATCGGGTTGGCCTTCTTGTAGTTCTCGCGAAACGCATCTCGCGACGCGGTCTGGAAAGCCATGTCGCTGGAGTCAACCGAGTGCGCGTTGCCGTCGGTCAGCAACACTTTGACGCCGGTGATCGGATGACCTGTATGCTCGCCGCGCACAGTGGCCTGTCGAAAACCCTTTTCGCAAGACGAAATGTACTCGGTCGGAATACGTCCGCCGACCACCTTGCTCTCGAACTCAAACTCGGGGCTCGTGGTCGGCTCGATCTTGCCGATCACACGCCCGTACTGCCCCGACCCACCGGTCTGCTTCTTGTGCGTGTAGTCGAAGTCGACGGCCTGGCGAATGGTCTCTCGATACGACACCTGCGGCGCTCCAACGTCGATCTCGACGTCGTACTCGCGCTTCATGCGCTCCAGGTACACCTCCAGGTGCAATTCACCCATCCCCGAGACGATCGTGTCGCCGGTCTCTTCGTCCTGCCGGCTGCGGAACGTGGGGTCTTCTTTGATGAAGCGCTGGATAGCCGCGGTAAACTTCCCGCCTTTCTTGGTGTCCTTGGGTTTGACCGCCAACGACACAACCGGGTCGGGCACGTGCATCGAAGTCATCGACACGTCGATCTTGCCGTTGGTGAAGGTGTCGCCCGAAGCACAGTCGACGCCAAACAAGGCGACGATATCGCCAGCCGACGCCGACTCGATGTCTTCCATCTCATCGGCGTGCATGCGCACGACTCTGGGCACGCGAATCTTCTTACGAGTGCGCGAGTTGACAATGTTTTCACCCCGCGTCAGCTTGCCCTGGTAAACACGCAGATAGGTGAGCTGCCCATAGGGGCTCTCGACCAACTTGAAAGCCAGGGCCACCAAAGGATCTTCGACGTTTGAGGACAAAACGACTGGACTGTCGTCGTCAATGTGAAGCGCGGTGTTTTCAACTTCGTTGGGCGCTGGCAAATAGCTGACCACGGCGTCCAAAAGGAGCTGCACGCCCCGATTCTTGTATGCTGAACCCATGAAGACCGGCGTCAACTTGCGCGCCAGGGTTGCCTCCCGAACCACTTTACGGAGGAGCTCAGGCGTGACGTTTTCCTCCAAGATCGCCTCGGTCAATTCGTCCGAAGTGAGCGACAAAGCGTCGAGAAGCACCTCGCGCCGTGCCTCAACTTCCGGAACCAGGGCGGCCGGTACCTCGCCCCACTGGATTTCTTCGCCGCCTTCGCCATGGAAGGTGGCGGCGCGCCTGGTGATGAGGTCAACGACACCTTCGTGCTCCGCCTCGAGGCCGATCGGCACCTGCATCATCACCGCGTTGTGTCCGAGCTTTTCGCGCAGTTGCTCGGTGACTCGCGCCGGGTTCGCTCCCGATCGATCGCATTTGTTGATGAACGCCACGCCCGGCACGGCATACCGCCGCATCTGTCGGTCCACCGTGATCGACTGAGACTGCACGCCAGCGACGCCACACAGGACCAAAATGGCGCCGTCCAGCACCCGAAGCGAGCGCTCCACCTCGATCGTAAAGTCGACGTGGCCGGGCGTGTCGATAATGTTGATCTGATGGTCGTCCCAGGTGCAATAGGTGGCCGCCGAGGCGATGGTAATGCCGCGCTCCCGCTCCAACTCCATGGAGTCCATGGTGGCGCCCACCCCGTCTTTGCCGCGCACTTCGTGCATGGCGTGGATACGCTGGGTATAGAATAAAATACGCTCGGTCAGAGTCGTCTTGCCCGAGTCAATGTGAGCGCTAATCCCGATATTGCGGACTCGGGACAGGTCGTTAGTCATTTGGTCTAACTCCTAAAAAGACAAGCCTTTCGAGGCTTGTCTCCAGGGTTCCCTTGGGGGGTCGTGGCCGCCGCCCCAGCGGTCGATTCCGGCATAAGAGCGCGAGTTTGTACCGCAGATAAGAAGCGGCGTCAAGGGCGCCGGCCGGTAGCGCAACGGGCGCCCATAGCCCCAGCAGAGGCTAGGATCGTTGGCTTGGCTCACGTCGTTGGCTTCCCACCACAGGGAACTGCCACAGCTGCTCGGGCGCGAAAACTGGATGGCGGGGTTTGGCCCACTTTGCCGGTTCCCTTCCGGGACGCTGTACGGCGTGTCGTTGTCCGACGCATCTCAATGCTACGAAATCGACACCCAGACCGGCGCGGCCACCCCGATCGGCCCCACCGACATCTACATAGCAGTGGGTGCACTCGCCCTCGACCCCACCGATAGCCAGCTCTACGGCGCGCGCGGCGGCGGCTTGGCCCTCGACCTAGCGACAGGGATACTCTACAGCTACGCTTGGGAGACGCGCGAACTCATGTCCACCAACATCGCCACCGGTGACGCCACGGTGCTGCATCAATTTCCCGTCGGGACGCGCGGATTTACAGCCTTTGCCATCGACGCCTCGAATCCCACTGCTCTGCGCAATGTGACGTGGGGACACGTCAAGTCCGAGTATTGCTAGGGCAACTGATACCTACAACGATGGACGCGAGGGGCTAGGCCGGCGGGCGAGGGGCTAGGCCGGCGGGCAAGCACCTAACCCCGCTGCAGTTGCGAAGCGGCCGCCTCGTCCACCAACCAGCGAGACGGGACGGCCGGCTGCACGCGGGCGGCCGGCAGTCTCGCACCGCCACCCCCTTCACCCAAGACCTGCGCCACCGCCGTTGCCTTCTCGGCACCCGACACCAAGAAGGCAATGTTTCGCGAGCGGTTGATGAGTGGCAAGGTCATGGTAATGCGGTAGCACTCGAGGTGCGGCACCCAGTTGGCAACGACGTCGCGGTCCGTTTCTTCGAGCGCTTTGGTGTCGGGAAAGAGCGATGCGGTGTGACCATCGCGACCCATTCCCAAGAGGATGAGGTCGAAAACCGGCAACGTGTCGGTGGCGCCAAACTCCTCCTCCGGGTCGACCTCCAGCTCGAAGTGCAGCTCCATCTCCTGCTCGTAGGCCAAGGCCGCTTCTGAGGCATCGTGCACCCAGGTGGGGACGGGGTGGAGCTGGGAGTCGTCGAAGGCGCTCGAGGCAAACAGCGTGTCGCGGGCCATCCCAAAGTTGGACTCCGGATGATCGTGCGGCACGAAGCGCTCGTCTGCCCAGAAGAAGTGGGTGGCATCCAGTGCCTCTCGGAGATCACCAGTGGCGGCTTTGCACTCCGCCGCCAGGCGTTCGAACAGCACCCGTGGCGTCGTGCCGCCGGACAGGGCGACGTCGCAGCGGCCACGGTCCTCTACCGCCTCCACCACCAGCTCCAAGAACAGGGCGGACGCCGCTTCGGCAATCGCCTTTGAGTCGGCAAGTACGTCTACAGCTGACTTCAACATCGGGGGTTACCTCGTTGGATGGGCGTGCCGTTCAGTCGATGGAGCGCCAACGGCGCCCATCCCGTTCCAAGAGTTCGTCGGCCTCGGCCGGGCCGTTCGATCCAGCGGCGTAGTTGGGAAACTTCCTCGGTGGCAAAGCTTGCCACACGTCGATGACCGGCGTCACTACTTGCCACGCCGCCTCAACGTTGTCCCCCCGCTGGAATAGGGTGGCGTCGCCAGTCATCGCATCGTAAAGCAGGGTCTCGTAGCCGGTGGACGGCTTGCCTTTAAAGTAGTCGGCATAGCAAAAATCCATGTCGACGTTGCCCAATCGCAACAGGGTGCCAGGCACCTTCGCACCAAAGCTCAGAGCCATCCCTTCCCGCGGCTGAATCCGGCACACCAGCTCGTTGGCGCCCAAGTGGTCCACCGGCGTCGCCTTGAACATCATGTACGGCGCTTTCTTGAAGCGAATGGCGATCTCACTGACGCGGCCCGGCAAGCGCTTGCCAGTGCGCATGTAGAACGGCACGCCGGCCCATCGCCAATTGTCGATAGTGAGCTTCAAAGCCGCGTAGGTGTCGGTGGTCGACTCGGGCGTCACCCGCGCCTCAGAGCGGTAGGCCTGCACCGACTCTCCGTCGATCACGCCGTCACCGTACTGGCCGCGCACGGCGTTGGCCAACACCTCGCGCGGTGGGATGGGGCGGAGCGCTCCCAACACCTTGGCCTTTTCGTTCCGGACGGCATCGGCGTCAAACGACGTGGGCGGCTCCATTGCCGTCAATGCTAATAGTTGAAAGAGGTGGTTGGGGATCATGTCGCGGAGCGCCCCCGCCTCTTCGTAGTAGGCACCGCGGTGTTCGACGCCCAACTCTTCGGCAACAGTAATCTGCACGTGGTCAATGTAGCGGCGATTCCAAATCGGCTCGAAAATACCGTTGGCAAAACGGAAGACCAGCAAGTTCTGCACCGTTTCCTTGCCCAGATAGTGGTCGATGCGATAGATCTGATGCTCGCCCAACACGCTCCGCACCGCAATGTTGAGCTGTCGGGCGCTGTCCAAGTCACGGCCAAAAGGCTTTTCAATCACTACCCGGCGCCAACCTCTGGCTTCACCCACCAGGCGTTCGCGACCCAACCCCTCGACGATGGTTGCAAAGTAGCTCGGCGGCACCGCCAAGTAAAAGAGCCAGTTGCCACGCGTCTGATGGCGTTTGTCCACGTCCACCAAAGTCTCTTGCAAGCGGCTGAACACCTGTGCATCGGCCAAATCACCACTCAGGTACTCAACCCCACCCACCAGCCTGTCGATCACTTCGGGCTGCCCAGCCGGGCCCAGGTGCTCCAGAGCGTCGGCGCGCAGTTTGGCGACAAACTCTTCGGTGGAAATGGGATTGCGCCCCAGTGCGACGATGGCGAAGGGCTTGCCCAACAACCGGGCGGTGGCCAGGTTGTGAAGGGCCGGCAAGAGCTTGCGCTTGGTCAGATCCCCGGTGGCGCCGAAGATCACCATGACGCACGGCCCGGCAGCGTCGACTCCATCGGCCGGTGCGCTAAGACTGTCGGGCAGGATGTCAGTCACCTCGGGCCTCACACCTTCTGGGGTTCGACGTGACCACCGAACCCCTTGCGCATTGCAGACAACACCTTCTCCGCAAAGGTGTGGTCCTGCCGCGAGCGGAAGCGCGCGTAAAGTGCCGCTGACAACACGTCGGCCGGCACCGCGCGCTCGACCGCCGTCTGCACCGTCCAGCGGCCTTCGCCCGAATCACTGACGTGACCGCTGAACCCGTCCAGCGTTGGATTCTCGGCCAATGCCCGCGCCGTCAGATCCAAGAGCCAACTTCCCACAACGCTGCCGCGCCTCCACACTTCGGCCACCTGATCCAGGGCAATCTCGTAGCGCAACTCGCTGGGGACGCCTTCGCCAGCGGCTGATGCCATCAAATCGAAGCCTTCGGCGTAGGCTTGCATCAACCCGTACTCGATGCCGTTGTGGACCATCTTCACAAAGTGGCCGGCACCCGCCGGACCACAATGCAGGTATCCCTCTTCGGCAGCGGTCGGGCGCCCCTCCCACCCGGGCGTGCGGGGCAGGTCGCCGCGGCCGGGAGCCAGGCACTTGAAGATTGGGTCGAGCCGTTCCACCGGCGACGCATCGCCACCGATCATCAAGCAGTAGCCACGCTCCTCCCCCCAGACGCCGCCGCTGGTGCCACAATCGAGGTAATCAATGCTGCGTTGTGCCATGAGGTGGGCGCGGCGCACGTCATCCTTGTAGAAGGTGTTGCCCCCGTCGATAACCACGTCACCTGCCTGCAGGAGGTTCCTAAGCGTGTCGACCACGCCTTCGGTGGCGTTGCCCGCCGGCACCATGACCCAGACGGCCCGCGGTGGCGACAAGGCCCCGACCAACTCGGGCATCGAGCTGGCGCCGCGCGCCCCATCCTCGACAGCTTGAGCCACCGCTTCCTGATTGAGGTCAAAGGCCACGCACTGGTGGCCACCGCGCACTAATCGCCGGACCATAGCGCCACCCATCTTGCCCAACCCCACCATTCCTAGTTGCATCGACACCACTCCTTTGCGTGTGGGCTAGGTGCGCTGCGCTAGCGCCCGCTCCACGTGGCCCTTGAGCGCCGCCAGTCCCGCCGCCACTTCGACACCCAGGTGCACGCGCAGGACGCGCCGGCCCCGCTCCTCGAGCACCGCCAGGTCACCGCGCGCCTGCGCCGCTTTGACCACACCAAAGGTGGTCGTCCGGCTACCCACCGTTAGGTCAGCGGCGTCGTCACAGGTGATTTGCAGGAAGACACCAGAGTTGGGACCACCTTTGTAGGCCTGGCCGGTGGAGTGCAGGAAACGCGGGCCGAACCCCAGGCACGTCGCCACCCGCTCAGCGTCCCGCACGGCGTGACGGAGTGCTTGGAGCGCCGCGGCGTGCTCACCGGTCATCGCCACGTAAGCCAACAAAGCGAAGTAGTCGCCAGCTTCGAGGCGGGCCAAGTGAGCCTGGATGGCGGCTTCCACCGGCACACCGCGGCCGCCGAGGGCCTCGAGGTTGGCGTCATTGGCGTAGAGGCTCAACACACCGTCGGTGGCAAACGGTTCTTCCTCCGGGAGGGAACCTGACGCTTCGAACTGTTCGGTGAGGCGGCGGGTTTCCACCTTGCTTGCTTCGACGTCCGGTTGATTGAACGGATGGATCCCCAAGACCGAACCAGCCACAGCCGTTGCAAACTCCCAGCGGAAAAACTCTTGACCCAAATCGTAGGGCGTTGGGACATCGATTTGCACGACCGGCTGGCCGGCATCCCTGAGGGCGGCGATGTGGCGATCCTGGTCGGGGTCAGACCCACCCTCCAGGCGCAGGTAGGCAAACAGTCGGTCGTCCCCGTAGGACGCCGGCGCCGCCAGAGCCTCGCCGTCGATCGGGATGATCGCCTTTCCGCTCTTACCGGTCGACTCAGCAATCAGCTGTTCCAGCCAGGCACCGACCGGCGCCAACTCGGGCGACACCACCAAGGTCAGTTTGTCCCGCCCAGCCAGAGCACAAACGCCGAGCACCACCCCCAATCCGACCCCGGGGTTGACCTCGGTCGGCACGCACGCTGCGCACGCCGTCACCATCTCGTCGGCATTGTCCAAGAACCGGGCGACGTTCAAACCCATGGCCGCAGCCGGCACCATGCCGAAGTTGGAAAGCGCCGAGAAGCGCCCGCCAATCGACGGCACACCCAGGTAGACCCGCCGGAAACCCAACTCCCGGGCGCGCTCCTCGAGTTTGCTGCCGGGGTCAGTGACCGCCACGCAGTGTGTGGCCGCCTGATCGACGCCCACGACTTCTTTGAGGCGGCGGAAGAAGTATTCGAAGAAGAGGGTGGGTTCCAAAGTCGAACCCGACTTGCTGGCAACAATGAAGAGCGTCGCCGCCAAATCCACCCGGCTTTCCAAGTCCGCCACTTGCGCCGGATCGGTGGAATCGAGGATGTGGAGACTGGGGTAACCACGCAGGCTGCCAAAGGTGCGTGCCAAAACCTCCGGACAAAGGCTCGAGCCCCCCATCCCCAACACCACGACGTCTTTGAAGCCACCGCGCTGGACCTCATCTGCCAAGTCGTGCAGGTGGTCGATGTGGGCAAGCTGGTCGTCAGTCACCGCCAACCAGCCGAGCCAGCGCCCTTCGTCGCCACCAGTCCACAAGCTGGCGTCGCCGGCCCACAACCGGCGCACCGCCGCGCCTGCGTCCCATTGGGCAATCGTCGCCGCCACCTTTGTCTCGAGTTCCGATGGCAACCAACGGGACTGCCGGCCGATCAAGTCGCGCGAAACGTTGGCGCAGCGTTCTTCAACCGACTCCAAGAGGTCGTCGTAGGCTTGGACAAACAGCTCGACACCCTGGTCCAGGAGTTTGGCGGTGACCTCGTCCAACGCCAACCCGAGGCGAGCTGCGTCTTCGAGCACCCGCTGGGCGCCTTCGACATCCTCGGTCAAAGTCGCCGCCACTTCGCCGTGGTCACGAAACGCTTCGAGGGTCGAGGGCGGGATGGTGTTGACCGTCTTCCTGCCCACCAGCGCCTCGACGTAGAGGACATCCGAGTAAGCTGGATTCTTAGTACTGGTGCTGGCCCACAAGAGCCGCTGGTGCATAGCGCCCCGCTCCCGGAGCTTCTGCCAGCGCTTGCTCGCCACCCAGCGCCGGAAACTCTGATACGCCACCTTGGCGTTGGCCACGGCCACCTTGCCGCCCAGCGCCCGCAAGCGCTCCGGCGCCCCGGCGCCGGCGGCTAGGCGCTCTTCGATCCACCGGTCGACCGCTGCGTCGACGCGGCTCACGAAAAAGCTGGCAACCGAGGCGACCCGAGCTGGGCTGCCGCCCCGCGCCACCACCTCCTCGACCCCGGCCATGTACGCCTCGACGACCCGTTCGTACATCGCCACCGAAAAGAGCAGCGTCACGTTGACGTTGATGCCCTCGGCAATCAGCGCTTGGATCGCCGGCAAGCCAGCTTCGGTGGCCGGCACTTTGATCATGACGTTGGGACGGTCGAGGATCGACCACAACCGTTTGGCCTCGGCGATGGTACCCGCCGTATCGTGCGCCAGGCGCGGTGACACTTCGTAGCTCACGTAGCCATCGCGGGCGTTCGAACCATTGTAGAGCGGCTTGAACACGTCGCAAGCGGCGCGAATGTCCCAAAGGGCAAGTCGCTCGAACACACCTTTGGCGTCCAACTCTTCGAGGTGAGCAGCTTCCTCGAGCGCTTGGGCGTAATCGGTGCTGCCGGAGATCGCCTTTTTGAAGATGGCGGGATTGGAGGTCACCCCACTGACGCCGTCTTCCCGAACCATCCGCGCCAGCCCACCCGACTCGATCAGGCTCCGGCGAATGTAATCCAGCCACACCGACTGGCCCTCTGCATTCAACTTCTCGAGTGGGTTCACGCCCCCTCCGTTCCAGTTGCCGGCCGGGCGCCCACGCCACGCCGTTCCAGCTCAAGCACTTTGGTGAGACGCCGTCGATGGCGTTCTTCGCCGGAGAAAGTGGCTGCTAAAAAAGCCAGCACCAGCTGCCGCGCCACTTCTATGCCGACCACCCGCGCCCCCAGCACCAGCACATTCATGTCGTCGTGTTCGACACCTTGGCCAGCGGAATAGCAGTCGTGGCAGACGGCGGCGCGGGCACCTGGAATCTTGTTGGCGGCGATCGATGCACCCACGCCGCTGCCACAGACCATGATGCCGCGCTCCACTTGCCCGGTAGCGACGCGCTCGGCCACCGCACCAGCAAAATCCGGGTAGTCGACCGCCTCGCTCGTATGGGTGCCGACGTCCAGGACGTCGTGGCCAGCCCCGCGCAACAGCTCCAAGAGCGCTTCTTTTAGCTCGAAGCCCGCGTGATCCGCGCCCACGGCCAAATGCATGACCTAACCTCCAGATTCACTGCCGTTTGCTCAAGCGCCGCCAAAGACTCGGCACCGAGCCCTTGCCGCCACCACCCGACGATAACAGACCCCAGCGCCGGCGATCCGCTATATTCTCAACACGCGAGCCACCCGCGAGCCAACCAACCCACCATGTCAACCGCTTCGCACACAAAAACGTCCCTTGCGGCCACGTCGGGCCGCATGGTGGTCTTGACCATTTCTTCCGAGATCCACATCAAGAGCGCCAAGACACGCTCGCGTTTCATCCAAATCCTCTGCGACAACCTGCGCGCCGGGCTCGAGGCGCGCACTCCGGAGACGCGCGTCATCGGCCAGTGGGACCGCGTCTACCTGGTCGGCGGCGACCCGGTGGAAGCAGCGTCGCTCGCAGCCGACACGCCCGGGGTCATGCGAGCCGAGATCGTTGAGCGCCAGCCCTGCGCGTCGCTGGAGGCGCTCATTCGATTGGTGGCGGACACCTACCGCGAGCGCATTCGCGGCCGCACTTTCGCAGTCCGCATCAAGCGACGCGGCCGCCACGCCTGGCAATCGGTTGACGCCGAACGCCAGATCGGCAGCGCCCTGGTCGCCGCTAGCGGTGGCGTTGATCTGAATAACCCCGAAGTCACGGTCCGCGCCCACGTGCACGACGACGCGGCCTACGTGGTGATCGATGCTGTGGACGGTCCGGATGGCCTGCCCATCGGCGTGTCGGGCCGCGGCCTGGCGCTTCTCTCCGGTGGGTTCGACTCCAGCGTCGCCGCCTGGCTGATGATGCGGCGTGGCATGCGAGTCGACTTCGTGCACTTCCTGATGGACTGCGCCCAAAGCGAGCAAGCGCTGGCCGTCGCCGCAGAACTCTGCCGGCGCTGGGGGCACGGTCGCCACGCCCTCTGCCACGTCGTTGACTTCCAACCCATCAAGACCGCACTCACCCGCGAAGTGCGCCAGCGACTCCGCCAGGTAGTCTTGAAGCAACTGATGACTTGTGCGGCCGACCGCCTGGCAGCGCAGGAATGCATGCAGGTGTTGGTGTCGGGCGACGCTGTCGGCCAAGTCTCCAGCCAAACTATCGACCACTTGGTTGCCGTCGATCGCTACACGGAGCGCCCCCTGCTCCGACCGCTCGCCGGGTTTACCAAGCAAGAGATCATCGGCTGGTCACGACGGATCGGCACGCTCGAGTTGTCAGCGCGGGCCCAAGAGGTATGCGACTTGGCGGACGGGCCAGTGGCCACCGCCGCCAAGCGCCGGGATCTGGAGCGCGCCCATGCAGCGCTGCCCGCCCACCTGGTCGACGCCGCCCTCGCCGAACGTCAAGTGGTGGTGGTCGAAGATTGGGTTCCCGGCGCGCCGCTCATCCCGGTAACCCGCCAACCGCCGGCCGGCGTCCCGGTGCGCGCAGCGGGGGCCACGCCACTGCCGGACCAAGGCCCCATCGCCCTGCGCGGCCGGCGCGCGCCTTTTGTGGCCTCGCGCTTGGCGAAAGCCGGCCGGCAGGTATGGGTGATCCGCGGCTGAGCCGGCGCCCGCCCGCTCAGCGCTCGACGACAACCTTGCGCACGTGTCGGCCTTGGCCAAGGGTGAGTTCCATAAAGTAAACGCCCGGCGCCAGCCGGCGACCAGCCGCATCCACCGGCTCCCAAGCAAGTGCCTGGCGTCCACCCGACAACTGGCGGTCGAAGAGTGTCCGCACCCGGCGACCCTGCACATCGAAGAGAGTCGCCACGAACGCGCCGCCGGCCCGCTCCAACACCAGGTCGATTTCGGCGCCGGCGCGCACCGGGTTGGGGCGTAGCGCCGCGAGCCAGCCGGGCACGCTCGGCGCTGCGGTTACCGCCACGCCGGTCGGCACGTAGGCAATCGCCTCGACCACCCGGATGCGTCCCCAGCCCTGCAACGTGTCCGGCGACGCAGCGTTGTCAGCGGTCATCATCAGCGCCTCCCGGACTTGCATGGCCGTCCAGGTAGGTTGCGCCTCCATCACCAACGCAGCCGCCCCGGCCACCAATGGGCAGGATAACGACGTGCCGTTGGCCGCACCATAGGCGGTCGGGTCGATGGGCAGCGCACAGGCGGTGCCGACGCCGCGTGCACAGACCTCGGGCTTGATCCGCCCGTCCGCTGTCGGCCCCTGCGAGGAAAAGCCCGCCACCGCCCCGAACTCATCCATGGCGCCGATGGCGACGACGCTATCCGCATCCGCCGGCGCCGCCACGATCCGCCAACTCGGATCGCCGCCTTGGTTGCCCGCCGAGGTCACACAGAGGATGTTGCGGCTGGCGGCGATGTCGCAGGCGATGGTGATCGGGGCGGTCGCGCCATCCATGTCTAGAGGCGTGTACCAGTCCCGATAGCTCAAGCTGGACGAGGTGATGTCGGCGCCCATCTGGTCAGCCCACTCCAACGCCGCGATGAAGTAGTCCTCTTCGATGGGCTGCTCGTCGGTGACGTCTTCGGTCTTGGCGAGCAAGAACATCGCCCCATAGCCCGGTCCGTACAGTTCACCCGAGGTGGCGCCGCCGCAGGCCGACCAGGTCAACGTACCGTGGTTGTGCTGGTTGGGATCGTCGCCCGGCTCGTTTTGGGTGTTGCCGTCACCGTTAATAAAATCTTGCTCGCCGAGCAGGCGGCCGCTCGTAATGATCGGTGCAAAGGTCTCGTGGTCTTTGTAGTACCCCGTGTCGATCATGCAGATGACCACGCCCTGGCCGCTGTAACCGGCCGCATGCGCATCGGTCACTTGAATCTCTGCAAGTTGACCGAGTGAAGCGCCGTAGCTGAGGTCGCCGGCACCAGCGGCTCCGGACTCCCCCGCCTGCACCAGCTCTGGTTCGGGCCCGCGCCGGCCGCTGGCCACAGGCAGGAGGCGCGCCACAAATGGCGCGCTCGCCAAGCGCTCGAGCGTCGCCGGGTCGGCGTTGACGCTCACCGCGTTCAGCCAGCGACTCTCGACCCTGAGCCGCGCCCCCATTGCCTGGACCCGCGCCACGTATGCAGCGTGCACCGGCAAATCGGCAGCGCTCAGCTCGAGCGCACCGAGTTGGGTGCGCCGCGCCCGCGCCCGCTCGCCGAGGGTGGCATCGACCGCCGCCAGGGCCGCCTGGGTGGCGGCAGCGCTCGGCAAACCTCGATCGACGAAGGTCACCCAGACTGGACGCTCGGGAACGCCTGGGAGCGCCTGCAAGCGCGCCAGATCGGCGGCCAAGACCGCCGGGCGGTGGGTGCGCTCGCCGAGTCTCCACGGCGATCCGGCCGTCGCCGGGGCGGCGAAGCTCAAGGCCAAAGCCACAAGTGTCGCGCGTGTCGGCCAGGGGCACGCAGAAGGACGGATGGTGTCGCGCATGGTCTGATCCTCAAGAGGGGGCCAGCTACATCCATCATTATAGCTGGTTGCCCGCCTGATAGCTGGTTGCCCGCCTGTGACCAAGCGCGACCATGTGCTACGCTAGCCGCATGAAATCCGCGTACGAACTGGCGATGGAGAAGCTCGAAAAGGAGCAAGGCACCCTGAAGCCGCTCTCCGAAGCGCAGAAGGCCAAGCTGGCCGAGCTCACCCAGGAGTTTCAGGCAAAGACGGCCGAGCGCGAGTTGGCTCTCAAGCCCCAAATCGAAGCCGCCCGCGAGCGGGGCGACATACCGGCGGCAACCGAGCTGGAAAATGCCCTTGAAGCGGACCTCGCCAAGCTCGCCGAGCAGCTGGAAGCCAAAAAAGAGGCGGTGCGGGCCGACACCCAGGGGTAGCGGGCGACCGAGGACCTAGGCAGCCTTTCGGGCTTTGCAACCGGTCATGCGCTCGATCGTCGCCAATAGGTTCTCGATCGACACCGGCTTCGTAAGAAACTCGTCACACCCGGCAGCCAGGCACTTCTCCTTGTCACCGCGCATGGCGTGGGCAGTCAATGCCACAACTGGTAGGTCGCGCAAGCGCTCGTCGGCACGGATGCGGCGCGTGGCTTCGTAGCCGTCCAAGACGGGCATCTGCATGTCCATCAGCACCAACGCATAGCTGCGCCCCTTGAGCTTCTGCAGTGCTTCTTCGCCGTTGTCGGCCACATCCACCTGGAAGCCTGAGCGCTGCAGAATCAGATGCACGAGCTTCTGGTTCACCGGGTTGTCTTCAGCGACAAGAATGGCCAGCTGACTCGGATCGCTGGTCGGCGCACCTCGAGGAGCGGGAATCTCACGCAACTCCGGCTTGGGCGTCACTTCCGGTGCCGGTTCGGAGGAGGGCGACACGTCGCCTGGGCTGGCTGAGTCTTGGTCGTCTATTGTCACGTCGAGTGTCCTGCTGCTGTAGCCCACGGCTGGAAGGTCGAGTTCCACCGCGAACGTAGATCCCTGGCCGACCTTGCTGTCGACCGATACTGAACCACCCATCAGTTCGACCAGGCGCTTCGTAATCGTGAGCCCCAGCCCGGTGCCGCCAAACTGGCGGGTTGTGGAAGCGTCAGCTTGGGTGAAAGGCCGAAAAATCGCGCTCCGCTGTTCCGCGTTGATACCAATGCCGGTATCCTCTATCCGGTAACGCAACCGCTGATGCGCCGGCCGCTCGCTGTCACCGATCTCCAGCGCCACGCGCACCGCGCCCTTTGGAGTAAACTTGGCGGCATTGCCCACCAAGTTGGTCAAGACCTGCTGCAAGCGCAGGGTGTCACCCTGGGTCAGGACGTAGAGCTCGCCCTCGACGCCGTATTCGAACGCCACCCGCGAGCCGACAAAGCGCGCCTCCAAGAGCCGCATGGTCGCCTCGAAGTGCTCGGCCGGGCAAAATTCGATGGCTTCCAATTCGAGACGTCCCGCCTCGATCTTGGACAGGTCGAGGATATCGTTGATGAGCGCCAGGAGCGTGCGCCCACTCTTCCGCACAACCTGCAAGTGTTCGCGCACCTCACCCTGCAGGTCGCCGGCCAAGAGGATGTCGGTAAAACCGATAATGGCGTTCATCGGCGTGCGAATCTCGTGGCTCATGTTGGCCAGGAACTCACTCTTGGCGCGGTCAGCCAACTCCGCCTGGATCCGGGCATTTTCGGCCCGGGTTTTTGCCTCGCTCAATTCGGCGTTCTTGCTCTTGAGATGCATGGCCTGGCTCGCTAGCGTTTGGTTTTGCACCTCGATGGCCTTCCGTGCCGACTCCAACGCGCTGGAGTGCGCCACCAGCTCTCGATAGGAATCGCGCGCCCGGCGGAGTTTCTTGCGCAACGCCTCGGCGGTACGTGCCGTCAGGGCGACGTAAAGGTTGACTACGATCATGAAGGCAACCTTGAGCGCTTCGACCGGCACGTTGATGAGTCGCCCGTCCACAAAGGCCACGTAGCTCAGAATGGCCAGATAGACCAGGGGTGTCACCCCGGCGAACCAGGCCACGCGCGTGAAGGTCGTGTTGGTCTGATCGCCTACCCGCACCAAAAGCACGAAGAACAAAAGGCTCGACGGACCGCCGGTCCAATAGATGCAAAACCCCCAGACCAGCACGTCCAGGTTCAGAAAGACGAACGACGTATCGAACCGAAACCGTGTCTCGAACGTATGGCGATTGACGACCCAACCACACACCAGGTAGGCCAGGGTCAAACACACCAACCAGGCCATGGGCGGCGGCTGGAATTCTGGCGTAATGTACCGATTGTGTAGCCAGACAAACCCCAAGAGGACGATCATGCCCACCGAACGCAACAGGTGAATCGAGCGCAAAGCCTGTGCCCGCGCCGCGTCACCGCGGGCGTCGCCCGAACCGCTGAGCAGGGCCGTGTTGGTAGGGATGTGATGAGTTGGAGCGTCTGACACCCGGGCGTCCCGATTTGGCGCAGTCCACGCTAGCGCACCTGACCTCGGGTTATCGTCCCCCGGCCCCTCCGTCTGGAGCGCCGCCTAGTCAGGCCGCCTATCGCACCAAGACGATCTTCTGCCGGTGGCGCTGGTCACCGGCGCGCAACTCCAAGAAGTAGACCCCCGAGCGCACGCCGCGGCCACTCTGCGCCTGCCCGTGCCAATCGACGTGGTGGCGACCGGGGTCCACCCGCCCGTCCACCAAGGTGCGCACCAGACGGCCGTGGACATCGAAAATCTGCAGCTGGACCTTGGCGCGCCGGTTGACTTCGAACTCGATCTGGGTGGCCGGATTGAAGGGATTGGGTGCCACCCCGCGGATGGCCACGGCCAAGGCCGGCGCTGCCGCCGCATCCGCCGCTGTGGTCGGCATCGCCAGATCGCTCAACGCCGTCAATATGGCCGTGCGAGCCGACAACGAATCCATGAAGTAGAGGGGCAGGCTGAAGGCCACAATCCGGAGTTCGGGGCTCAAGAAGCGCACCGCGTTCGGCAGGTCGTGGTTGGCACCAGCTCCCGAAAACGACTGATAGCGGTAGATCACCTCGGTCGTGGGTAACCCAGCCACCGGACCGATGTAGGCATCTTGGGCCGGCAGGCGGTTCAAGAAGTACTTGGACTCGTCGACGTCGAGGTCGGGGTAACCGGGCAACTGGCCGAAGGCACCCGCCATGTCGAACTCCTCCGACTGGTGCGCCTCGTTGTACTGAAAGACGTCGTGCATGAACTCGCCCGGCCCGAACACGGTGGTTGGCTCCACCGCCCCACCCAGCACATACGAGGCCCTGGTAGCCGAGACCAAGAGGCGGCCACCGTGCTGCGCGTACTCACGCAATTCAGTGGTGTCAGCCGCTGTCGTCATGCCGGTGGTAAACGCATCGACGTGGTAGACGACCGTGGTGTAGCCGCCCATGTCTGCGTCGCTGAGGGGGTTCTGGGCAGCCTGCTCGGTCGCCCGGTCCCAATGCCCCGCCACCGGTTGCCCAGCCAGGACACCGTCGTAGAACAAATCAACGGCGAGGTCGGTGGGATTGATGCCGCCGGTGCCGTCGGGGGTCGCATCGACAATCAGGATGCCGGCCGCGTGATCCACCAACCGCCCCTTCTGCGGCCCCGCCGGCCCACCCTCTTGCGCACTGGTGTCGACGCCCCGCAGCTCATAGTGATAGAGCACGCCGGCGGCCGGCGTCGCGTCGACGTAGGACGTCTGTGGGTGCGGCACAGTGGCCAGCAACGTGTAGGGTCCGCCGGCATCGAGCGCCCGATAGATGCGGTAGGACTGGATATCCAACTCCGGGCTGGCATCCCAACGCAGGGTGACCGACTGCGCCCCAGAAGTGGCCCGGAAGTGCAATGGAACGCTGGGTTGAGACTGGGGCACAACGCGAGACTCGTCACCGAAGACGCTCTCATTGAACTCGGTGTCGTACGCCGACACCGACACCAGGATGGGCACGCTTTCGGCCAGCCCGCTCAGAGTAAAGGTGGTGGTCAACCCGGCGTCAACGACGGCCTGGTAGAACAGGCTATCACCGGTTTCGTAGCGGTAGGCAACCCGGTAGCCCGCCAGATCCGGCTCACTGTTGGCCGCCCACGTTACTTCAACTTCCGAGCCGCTACCGGTGTCCACCGCCCCCGCCCCCACCGGCGACAAAGGCGCCAATGCCAACGATGCAAAGGCCGCGACGTTAACTCTGACGTTCCGCACCAAGTATTCGAAGTTCATGTACTGGGGTAAGTCGGTGCCGTTGTGTTGATGACCGTTCTGCCCGGACCCATCGCCGTTCTCCAACGTTTCGATCAACCGCGCCGCGGCAAAGCCGTTGTCGTAGAAGGGAATGTGGTCGCCGCCTCGCCCCGGTCGATCCAAAAGGGGCTGCAAGTGCACCGTAAACCCAGGTTGGTATGCCTCGGCTTTCAACTTGATGTAGCGTGCCAGTTGCCGCGAGGTCGAAGTCGCCGGCCCCCCAGAGAAGCTCCGGCAACTGGTCGAATCCTGGACGCCGGTAGTGCTGGTAATGTTACCGATCGTGTCGTTGTTGAACATCGCAGCGATGTTCGAGCCGTTGGCCAGAGCCTCGTCGGCAAATGCGGTCGACCCCAAGAGGCCCTGCTCTTCACCGGTAAAGCAGTGGTACTGCACGCTGGAATCCAGATCGAGCTTGCCGAGGAGGTAGGACACTTCGAGGGCAGCCGCGCAACCCGAGCCATCGTCGTTGGCGCCCGGCGCCAGGCTGGTGGCATTGCAAACATCGATCGTCCGACTGTCCAAATGCGCCCCCATGAGCAGGTAGCGGTCCGGGTACGCCAGGCCAGGTTGGGTGGCGATGACGTTTCGGTACGCTGACGGGGTGCCGCAGGCTGCACCATCCCAGTCGAAGTAACCTGCTGCGAGCGAGCCGCCGCTCGACATCGCCAGCGCCTCGAACTGGTCCCGCACCCAGCGCCGGGCCGCACCAACGCCAGTGGTGGACGAGGTCGTGTCCGAATCGGTGTTGCGAGTCGTGAAGTCCGCCAAGGTCAACACCGATTCAGTCAACCGCTCGACCGACACAGAGTCCACCAGCGCCTGCACCGCGGGGTTCAAAGGCAAGCTCCCCACGGTTTGACTCGAAGTGTGTCGGGGCGACGTGACGACCAGAACCGGGGCAACGAGAAGCAGTGCGACAGCTGACCTGTGCATGAGACCTCCGCAGGCGTGGGAGCGGTGTGGCGTAAAGGAGATTGTACCAGTCCCGAACCCGGCTGCCCGATAGTGCGCTGGCGGCGCGCTTGCGATATTCTTCCGAACCAGCCGTTATCCTAAACATTCGAATAGACTGCCTCGCGAAGTGAGTGGCGCATGCACAACATCCATCGATTCACCGTCGTTCCCAAGCTGCCCGAGCGCTTGGGGCCCCTCTTGGACATTGGCCGTAACCTGTGGTGGACGTGGACACCCGAGGCTCGCGCCCTGTTCCAGCGCATCTCGCCGGAGATCTGGGAATCGGAACACCACAACCCCATCAAGCTCTTGGGCCAAGTCGGCGCAGCGCGCCTGGACGAACTGGCAGAAGACAGCATTTTCTTGGCCCACATGGACCGGGTTGAACGCGGCCTCAACCACTATATGAAGCTGGCGACCTGGTACGAACGGCAGCACCGCGAGAAGTTAGGCACGTCGATTGCCTACTTCTCCGCTGAGTTTGGCTTGCACGAGAGCTTGCCGCTCTACTCGGGCGGGCTCGGCATCCTGGCCGGCGACCATCTGAAGTCATCGAGCGACCTGGGCCTGCCGCTGGTGGCGGTCGGCCTCTGCTACCGGGTGGGCTACTTCCACCAGTACCTGAACCGCGACGGCTGGCAGCAGGAAACCTACGTCGAAAACGACTTCTACAACATGCCCATGACTTTGGCGCGCGGCGAGGATGGCGAGCCCATCACCATCGCCACCGAGATTGACGGCCGCCCGGTGTCGGCCCGGGCTTGGCGAATCCAGGTCGGGCGTGTGCCCCTCTACCTTCTCGACGCCAACGTCCGCGAAAACCCGCCCGAGGACCGCGACATCACCAACCAGCTCTATGGCGGCGACAACGACATGCGCCTGCGCCAGGAGATCCTGCTGGGGGTGGGCGGCGCCGTCTTGCTGCGCAAGTTGGGCATCCACCCAACCGTGTTTCACATGAATGAGGGTCACTCGGCGTTCTTGGCGCTGGAGCGCATCGCCGACCTCATGGAGGGCCACGGGCTGAGCTGGAACGAGGCGAAGGAAGCGGTGCATGCGTCGACGACGTTCACCACCCACACGCCAGTCCCGGCTGGCAACGACATCTTTCAGTCCGATCTCATCGAGCGCTACTTTGGCAGCTACTGCGGGCGGGTCGGCATCACCATCGACGACCTCATGGCATTGGGCCGGCAGGACCCTGCTGAATCCAGCGAAGGCTTTTCGATGACCGTCCTGGCGCTCAGGACCGCCGGTCGCGCCAACGGCGTCAGCGAGTTGCACGGCAAGGTATCGCGCAAAATGTGGCAGGGCATCTGGCCGAACGTGCCGCAACATGAGCTGCCCATCATTCACATCACCAACGGCATCCACACGCAGTCGTGGTACTCGCGCGAGATCGCCGACCTCTACGACCGCTACCTCGGCCCACGCTGGCACGAAGACCCAGTCGACCATCGCGTCTGGGAGCGGGTCGATCGCATCCCTGACTCGGAGCTTTGGCGGGCCCAGTTTCGGATGCGTGAAGGACTGGTGGGCTTCGCCCGCCGGCGGCTCCGCCAGCAACTTGAGCGCCGGGGCAGCTTTCACTCCGACAAGGTGCTGGCCGGCGAGATCCTCGACCCCGAGGTCTTAACCGTCGGCTTTGCCCGGCGCTTCGCCACCTACAAGCGCGCCACGCTGTTGTTCAAAGATCTCGAGCGGCTGGCCGGCATCGTCAACCACCCGAAGCGCCCGGTGCAGTTCATCTTTGCCGGCAAGGCCCACCCGCGCGACCACCTCGGCAAGGAACTCATCCGCGACATCATGCGCATCGCCAACCGCGAGGAGTTCCGCCGGCGCGTCGTATTCCTCGAGGACTACGACATCGAGGTCGGGCGCATGCTCGTCCAGGGGGTCGACGTCTGGCTTAATACGCCGCGGCGGCCGCTTGAAGCCTCAGGCACCAGTGGTATGAAAGCGCCGGTCAACGGCGGCGTCAACGTCTCGGTCCTTGACGGTTGGTGGTGCGAAGGCTACGCCGGCGACAACGGCTGGGTGATCGGTAGCGGCGAGGAGTACGAGGATCTCGAGTACCAGGACATCGTTGAGTCGATGGCCATCTACGACATCTTCGAGTCGGAGGTAGCGCCCACCTTTTACCGGCGCGGCGCCGATGGGGTGCCGCGCGAGTGGATCGCCATTGCCAAAGCCTCGATGCGCCGCGTGGCGCCGGTATTCAGCACCAACCGCATGGTCGAAGACTACGCCCTGAAGATGTACTTCCCAGCCTCGGCGCAGTGGGGCGCCTTGACCTCGGACAACATGCACAGCCTGCGCGAGCTGGCCCGTTGGAAAGAGCACGTCTCGCGCGAATGGCACCACGTCAAGGTCACCGAAGTGAAGGCGGACGGCGTCTCCGCCGAGTTGGAGCTGGGCGAGCGCCTGGCGGTAACCGTCCGGGTCGCCCTCGGCCCGATCGATCCGGCCGACCTCACCGTCGAAGCAGTCGCCGGGCCGCTCAACGGTGCCGGCAAGATCGCCCGCGGCGAAGCGCTAGAGCTGGCGTTTAGCCAGCGTTCCCCTGACAACGGCGAGGGCATCTTTCAAGGCGAGATCCGGTGTGCACATGCTGGACGCAACGGTCTGGCGGTCCGCGTCATTCCCGCCGCCCAGCGCACCGCATCCAATCGCTTCGAGACCAAGCTTGTGCACTGGTGGGGCGAGCCGGTCGAGGAGGGCACGGCGACCGTAGAGGGCGGTTGACCGTCGATTGTGCCAAATGCCCCACCGCCGCGTGGGCCATTCGAGGGATTGCACTTGATATCTCGTGAGGCGGCTCGGTACCATTGAGGTGCGGGCTAGCGCTCGCATGCTGCAGTTCTCTGAAGGCTATAAAGTCCTTCCGTTGTCCCTCTGTCACGCCTCGACTCGGCTCGGTCCTTCTTAGAGTCGCGGCCCACGCTGTTTCTAGACAGGCGGACCCGGTGACGCAACCTCGATCGCATCACAGACAACCGGAGGAATCCATGGACCCCACCCCTCCCGGTACTTGGAGCCAACCTAGCACCACCAAGTACGCGCTCCTGGCCCTTTTCATTGGCGTCGTCGCCGTTGCAGCGGTGCAAAGTTTGGGCCCTCTGGTCGGGCAAGTATTCGAAAGCCTTCGCACAAGTTTCGGCGGCTAGCCGCTCCGAGTTTGACCCGTCTCTGGCTGGCTCCAGTTGAACATGTCGAAGCGATAGCGACCTCGGATATTGGGCCGTAGCCGGATCGGGTCAGTTTTTGGACAAGGCGCCCGCGCATCGCGCGGGCGCCATTGTCGTGCGCTGCAAACGCCGGTGCACCGCCCGGGCGTTTACCCAAGCGCGCCGCCGGGGTATGATGCCGCCCGTTCACTCGAGCCAGTAAAGGACGAGCGTGCCAACAGCACCCAACCCAACCGGCACCGCACTCGGCGCCTCCACCCAAGCGACGCGTACCCGCGTCACCTGCATCCCTGGCGACGGCATCGGCCCAGCTGTCGTCGCCGCGGCCCGCGAGATCCTGGACGCCACCGGCGTGCCGCTCGAGTGGGTGGACGCCCAAGCCGGCGAAGCCGCGCATCACGCCACCGGCAACCCCTTGCCTGACGCAACCCTGACGAGCGTGCGCAACACCCGACTGGCGCTCAAGGGCCCCTGCACGACGCCCGTCGGCGCCGGGTTTCGCAGCGTCAATGTTGCCCTCCGCAAGGAACTGGACCTCTACGCCAACGTCCGCCCGGCACGCGCTTACGAGGGCGCCCGCACCTTCTTCCCCGGCCTCGATCTGGTCGTCATCCGCGAAAACACCGAGGGGCTCTACAGCAGCATGGAGCACTGGGTGGGACCCGACCGGCAGGTGGCCATGGGCATCGGCATCAACACCCGCCCGTCGATGGAGCGCATTTGTCGCCACGCGTTCGAGTTCGCCCAACGCTTCGGGCGCCGCAAAGTAACCGTCGTCCACAAGGCCAACGTCCTGAAGATTCTCACCGGCGTCATGCTGGAGGTGGCGCGCGAGGTTGCCACCGACTACCCGGCGCTCGAGTTTGAGGACCGCATCATCGATAACATGGCCATGCAGTTGGTACGTAACCCGTTCCAGTTCGACGTCATTGTCACCACCAACCTGTTCGGCGACATCCTCAGCGATTTGACTGCCGGCTTGATCGGCGGCCTCGGGATGGCACCGGCCGCCAACATCGGAGACGACGCCGCAATCTTTGAAGCGGTACATGGCTCGGCTCCCGACATCGCCGGTCGCGACCTGGCCAATCCGTGCTCGGTGGTGCTCTCCGGGGCGCTCTTGCTCAGGCACATCGGCGCCACCGACGCCGCCGAACGGGTCGAACACGCTGTCGCCACCGTCGTCCGCGCAGGTCAGAGCGTCACCCGCGACCTGAACCCGGAGAATGGCGTCGGCACCCGGGCGATGACCCAAGCCATCATCGCCGAGCTCTAAGCCGCAGCGAAACTACCCCGACTTCGGATGGTGTGACGCCAGCTTGCCGTTGGTACGCGCCAGCGTCCGCGCGCGCTCCATCACCCGCTGGCGCTCGGTCAGCGCCGGCAACACCGCATCCATCATCTTGAGGAGCAGTTCGATGCGCTCATCCAGCGACGTCGTCTGCAACAACCGGTGACGCGACTCCTCGTCGATCGGCAGGCGTCCGGCCACATACCAGGTGAACGCGTCGAGCCGCTGCGGGGGATCGCCTACTTCACTTGCCGGCAGCAGTTCGAGCAACACCTTGGCGCGCTCGACCAGGCGAGCACTGCGCGCCTCCAAGTCGGAACTCGCTACCGAGACGGCGTCTTCGAGTGGCACCACGGCAGCGCGCAGGTAAGGTCGGCGCTGGGTCAACTCCAGAATGCGAAACCGGGCACCCCCCACCACAGTCAACAAGGTTGCCCCGTCTTTGCCGGCGCGGCGCTCGCGGACCAGCGCGCGCGTCCCTTCTTTCACCGGCTGCGCCTCACCGTGCGCCTCCACCCCAGACTCGATCAGGTTGATCCCGAAGTGCTCCGATTCGCGCTCGCAGTCGGCCAGCATGATCTTGTAGCGATCCTCGAAGATCTTGAGCTCCAAGGGCATCCCCGGCATGAGGACGCTGCTCAGCGGGAAGATGGGTAAGTCGCGCCGCCCCTCTGCCGGTTCCGAGTCGCCCACGGGCAAACGCCTAGCGCGCCGCCGGCAGTCGACCGGGGCGCAAGATGGGCGGTGCTTTGAACTCGGGCAACTGCGGCCCATGGCGCTTGACCAGGCGCATGACCTCGACAAGAGCCCGATCCAGCTGAGGATCGCGGTCGGCGGCGTAGTCCTGGGGCCGCATTTCCACTTCGATGTCGGGGGTGGTTCCGAAGTTTTCGACGCCCCAGCCGACGTCTTCCAGCCAAAAGGCGAACTCGGGTTGCGTGGTCAAAGCGCCGTCCACCAGTGCGTGCCGCGGCCAGATGCCAATCACCCCACCCCAAGTGCGCTTGCCGATCAACGGCCCCAACCCGTAGAGCTTGAAGCAGTGGCTGAAAATGTCGCCGTCCGAACCGGCGTATTCGTTGGTCAACGCCACCATCGGCCCGGCCGGTGCATCGGCCGGATAGGCGTCGGGCACCCCCCAGCGGCGCTTGTCCCACGCCACCCGCCGGCGCAACAGCTTCTCCAGCAAGAGCTGTGAAACGTGACCGCCGCCGTTGTAGCGGACGTCGACCACCAGGCCGTCCCGATCGACCTCGGAACCGTAGTAACGGTGGAACTCGGAGTAGCCGACCGGCCCCATGTTGGGGATGTGTACGTAGCCGACCCGGTCGCCGGTAGCTTCGTGGACGGCACGCCGATTGGTCTCGACCCAATCGCGGTAGCGGAGTTCCAATTCACTCTTCAGCGTCCGCACGGTGACGACGCGTTGGCGCGCCCGGCGCCCGCGCCGGCTGCCAACGGTGAGTTGCACTTCTTCGCCAGCGCGGTGTACCAAGCGCTCGTACGGCGACGCCTCGCGGCCAACCGGCTCACCGTTCACCGCCAGAATCTCGTCACCGGCACTCACCCCGACGCCCGGTGCCCGCAAGGGTGAGAACGACTCGGGCATCCACGAATCACCCTGGGGAATGCGCTCCACCCGCCAGCGCCCGGAGCGTTGGTCGAGGGCTAAATCGGCACCCAAGAAGCCCACGTGCCACTGCGGCGACCGCCGATAGTCGCCGCCCAACTCGTAGCAATGGGAGGTGCCCAACTCACCCTGCAACTCCCACATTAGGTCTGAAAACTCGGTGCGGGTCGCGACTCGATCCACCAGGGGCAAGTAGCGATCGTGGATAGCTTGCCAATCGATCCCCGCCATGTCCGGCGTCCAGAACTGGTCGCGCTGCAGGCGCCAGGCTTCGCGGAACATCTGTCGCCACTCATCACCAGGCACCACCGCGACGCTGATCCGGTCCAGTTCCACCCAGCCGGTCTCGCGGCCGGGCTTCGTCTCGTTCGACAGTTGCTCCACCTGCACCAACGAAGGCAACACCCGGAGTCGGTTACCCGAACGTATGGCCACCGTCTGAGCGGCCGGCGACACGCAAAAGTCGGTCACCGCGGCCGACACCACATCGACTTTGTCCATCTCGAAATCGTACGACTCGAGGGTGCCGTCGGCGGTGGGCACCTGCGTGCCCCAGTTGGTGTCGAGGCTGCCGCGCACCGGATACGAAGAGAACAACACCCGCGTGTGCGTCCCCTCCACCCGGGCGTAACGTCCCTCCGGCACCGGGAAAGCGACGACGCGGTCTTCGATGCCCGCGAAATCGATGTCGATTTCAACCTCTTCGGGATGCCCCGGGCGCGCCCGGCCGTTCTGGGCGGCTGCTCCGTTGGGCGACGGCCGCATGGGTGGCCGCGGCTGGCGATGCGCTGCCGAGAAGGGCGAAGGCGTCTCGGCTCGCAAGGTCACCAGGAAGGGCTTGGAGCCCCGCGGAAACCCCAGGTCAAAGTAGTGGGAGTCGTAGACTGGGTCGAACACGCGCCCGGAGATGAAGTATAGGTACCGGCCGGCCGGATCAAACGCGGGCCGTTCATCCCGAAACTCCGGACGGGTGACCGGGTGGATCTTGCCGGTAGCCACCTCGACCACGCGAATCGACACCGCCCGGCGCGTCGCTGGGAAAGCGTAGGCCAAGTAGCGGCCGTCGGGGGACCAGGCAATCCCCTCAATCTCGCCCCAGTCGCTGGTGTCCACCACGCTCGAGCGCCCGCTCTTCAGGTCGACGAGCATCAGCTGTTGGCGCTGGTTGGTGAGCGCCAACCACAGGGGCCCGCGCGGTGCCACCGCCATCTCAATCGGCCGGCCAAAGTCGCCGTCAATCGAACGCTGGCGGCGTTCACCGGTCGTGTCGATGACCACCAGCGCCTCTTCGCCGGTCTCGTCGGTGACACAAGCCAGCCGCTCACCATCGGGGAGCCACGTTGCAAGTCGATAGCGCACGCCCGACTCCCGACCGAAGCGGGTCGGCGCCCCTTCCCAGAGCGGCATGGTGTAGACCCCACCGCGGTGGACACTGGCCAACGTGTGGCCGTCGGGATGCAGCTCGAAGCTCTCGAAGTACTGGGAGGCGCTGACAAACTTGCGGAGCCGCTGCGGCCGCGAGCTGTGGATCGAGATATCGAGCGGCCGCCCCTCGCCCGCTTCCACATCATAGAGATGGAGGTCAGCACCCTTGTGGTAAACGATGGCGCTTCCGTCGGTGGCCGGGAAGCGCGCAAAGAAGTCCTCGTGGTGGGTGTGGCGTTTCAGGGACCGCCCGGTGGGCGTGCACGAGTAGATGTTGCCGAATCCCTCGTGGTCGGACAGGAAGTAGATGCGACCGTCGATCCACATGGGGTTGGCCAAATTGCCTTCCACCTTGAGGAGTTGCGCAAACTCACCGCTACCCCGCCGGTCGATCCACAACGTACCAGCCGTGCCGCCGCGATACCGCTTCCACCGCGCTGGGTCGTTGGAGTTCCGCCCAATGACGACACCTGGACCACCAGGTTCGAAGGAAATGGCGCGCGCTGGACCGTGGTTCAGGGGAGAATGGGGGCTGCCGTCTAACGGCACGGAGTGCAGGTGGACCGACTTCAAAAACGGCATGTGCCAGTCGCTGGCGACTATCACCGCGCTCCCGTCCGCCGCCCAACCGACTGGGTGGGTAGTCGATCCCAACCAGGTCAACCGCTTGGGTGGACCGCCTTCGGCATCCATCACGTACACTTCGATTGGACCATCCAGGTCGGCCGCAAACGCCACCTGCAGCCCGTCGGGCGACAACACCGGAAACTGCAAGTGGCCGGGACCGGCGGTCAACCGGCGGGCGACGCCGCCGGCGCGCGGCACGCGCCAAAGGTCGTTTTCGCAGACGAAGACGATGGCGTCGCCGTGGACGCTCGGATGCCGGTAGTAGCCTTCTTGGGTGGCCATGGTGCTCTCCCTCTCTCTGCCGCAGGTTAGGTGCTGGCGGGCGAATCGCCTGCCAGCTTGCCGGCGGCGGCCAGTGCTTCGAGTTCGTCACATCCCCCGATGAACGCACCGTCCAAGAGGATGATGGGGACGGTGGAATGCTCGTATCGGGCCTTCAACGCGCGCAGCTCCGCCGGCTGGTCATCCATCACGTGCTCGGTGTATGCCACACCGTGCTCATCCAACACCTGTTTGGCCCGCATGCAATAGGGGCAAAAAGTCCAGGTGTAGAGTTCGGCGCGCGTCACGGGGTCTTTTTTCTCCGGGGCGGGGACTGAGTTGGGTCGAAGGGGCCGAGAGAATAGCAGGCGGCCGGCAACGCGTCAGGCTAAATCGTCGGCGGATGAGCCGGCCACTGCTCGTAGGCGGTGGAGACGCAACTCCCCTAGTGAAGTTCGACGACCGTTGCACCCCAACCGCCCCGCTCGGCCGGCGCGTCCCGGTAGGCCACAACCGAAGCGTGCTGGTCCAGAACGCTCCGAACGATGCGCCGCTGCACACCCCGCCCGCGCCCGTGGATGATGCGCACTTCGGTGATGCCACGCCGGGAGGCCGCTTCCACATACGCCTCCACCACGTCTTTGACATCGCGTGGGGCAAAAGTGTGCAGGTCCAAAACGTCGGTCACCTCGAGGACCACCGGTGCGCCCGCTGCGCCGACTTTGTGCCTGGCAAACGACGTCGCGCCCTCGCGCCGACGCTTGGGGCGGTCCTTTGGATCGATGCTCCCCTCGCGGACCAGCCAGGCCAGGGCACGCCTGAACCTGCCCCACACTAGAGGGGCGCTCCGCTCATCCGCTCACCGCCGATGGACACACCATTCGATAGGCGCACGGCCCGCATACGGCGGCCGCCGGGGTTGGCTCGTACGTGGCGGCGTGGATGGCGTGAACCGTGGCTTCGACGCGGGCGCGGGCTTCAGCCAAGTCGGCTGCTTCAACCCGATGGGCGGCGCTGGCGCCTGCCTCCAAGAAGCGGAGTTCAACCCGCCGGGGGGGTGCGCCGCGCGCCGCCGCGTAGGCCAGCGCGTAGAGCTTGAGTTGCAGGCTCTCCCGCACCCGCCGTCGCGCTCCTTCCTCGCCAGCAACACCACCGGTCTTGTAGTCGATGATGGTCGCCTCGCCCGGACGCTCGAGGTCGATGCGATCAAAGCGCCCCTCGATCCGCACACCCCGGTGGCGGAGCACAAACGCGCTCTCGACCGCCGCCGGGCGGACCGGGGCGCCGGCCTCCGCTTCGGCAAAGCGCCGCACCAGCGCCAATCCCTCGGCGAAACGCCGCTCCTCGTGCTCGCGGCTCAGGTAGCCTTCACCCCGCCACACCTCCCGGAACTTGTCTGCGGCCGCTTCCACGGTGACGGCCTCGGAGCGCATACGCGCCGTCAAGCACTGCGCCACCGCCGCGTGCACCGCGGTGCCAAAGGACGCCGAGTGGTGGACCGGCGCCGGCATGCGCATGACCTGCGAGAACCGAAAGCGGAGCGGACAGGCCGCGAACTCGACAACGCCGGTGGCGGCGATGCGGGCGGGCGCAGGCACCGATCGCCCGGCCGGCCGGGTATCCTGCCGCTCGACCAGGGGGCGCGCCGGCGGCTGGGCGTCGTAGCGGGCCAGCGCCTCGGCTGCCGAGCGCCCCGCCGGCCGCACGGCACCCGGCACCAAGTCGAGCGCCTCGTAGACGAAGCGGCTGAGCTTTCGGGGACTGGTCCCTCCGTGGTCGGCCGAACCGGTCAGGCACAAACACCGCTCGGCACGGGTCATCGCCACGTAGAACAACCGGCGCTCTTCGGCAAGGTGGTGGTCCTCGCCGAGGTCGCGGTTGGAGTCCAGTTCAGGCAACAGCTCAATCGGTGGCCGGCGGGCCTGCGTGGGAAACTTCTGCATCACCAAGTTAGAGACAAAAACACACGGGAACTCGAGCCCCTTAGCGCGGTGGACGGTCATGACGCGCACCGCGTCGACATCCTGATCGGGCTCGACGGCGCGCGGATCGTCGCCCGCCTCGAAGAGGAGTTCTTGAAAGTCCACAAAGGCCGACACGCGATCAACCCGCGCGACGCCCGCATAGCGCGACACCAATTCAAAGAAGCGCGTGACGTTGCGCACACGCTCCTCGTTCTCCACCGACGCCTCGGCCATCCAGCGGGCCAAGACGCCGCTCTCAGCCAAGAAAGCGTAGAGCACTTCGCCGGTCGAACTCTGCTGCGCCATGTCAGTGAACCGCCCGAGATCGGCAGCCAACTTGCACACCTTGTCGGCCGCCGACAACTCTTCGAGCCCGTCGGGCAACATCTCCGAGGTGGCAACCCGCTCGATGACTTGGCGCAGGCTCTGATGCTCGGCGCGGGCGAAGTCCGAGAGCTTGACCAGGTCGGCCATCGGCACTGCGTACGCCGGCGACGCCGCCACCGCGTAGTGACTCTGCGAATCCCGTCGCCTGGCCACGGATCGCAAGAAGGCCACGCACATCTGAATCTCGCTCTGTTGGTAGAGCCCGTCATCACCTGAAAATTGGTGCGGGACTCCGAAGGCCCGGAGCGCCTGCAAGAACGGCGTGGCGTCCCGGTTGGAGCGCACGACCAGCAAGATGTCGCGCCACGCGAAGGTCCCCGCTTCCACCCAGGTGCGTATCTTCAGCGCCACCGCGTCACACTCAGCCCGCAGGGTGTCGTGGTGCGCAAGGTCGATGGGGTCGGCCGCTGGATTGGCGGGCGAGGCGCGTAGTCGCTTGTCGATCCCCTCCTGCACTTCCAGGCGATCGGGGTTGTTGTAGGCGATCAACCGCGCCGCCGCATCCAAAATGCCTTGCCCCGAGCGATAGTTGGTGCGCAGGACGACCAGCTCACGCTTAGGATACGCCTTCGAAAATCCCAACAAGTTCGAGAGCGCCGCGCCGCGGAACCGGTAGATCGACTGATCGTCGTCCCCGACCACCGTCAGGTTGGCCTCCGGACCCGCCAGGAGTTTCAACAACTCGAACTGGGCAACGTTGGTGTCCTGGAACTCGTCGACCAGAATGAACTTGAAGCGCTTTTGCAACTGCTCGCGGGCGCGCGGACTGTCGCGGAGAACCCTGCGCGCCAAGAGAATCTGGTCGCCGAAGTCGATCACCCCCGCCGCCAGCATGGCTTCCTGGTAGGCCCGATAAACCTGCGCCACTTCGAGCTGGCGGGCGGCTTGATCCACCGCCGCCTCGTCGCCGCCCGCCGCCCTCTCCACCGCCTGGCGCGCCGCCTCCAAGTACACCTCGGGCTCGACACCCTCGTCTTTGGCGCGCGAGATGACGCCCAAGAGCGCCTTCAAGTGCCGGGTCGGATTCTGGAGCGGCAACCACTTCTTGAGCGGCAGTTGAAAGAGACGCTCGCGCACAAAGACGATGCGCTCGGCTTCACTCAGCACCCTGAGGTTATCCGGCAACCCCACATCCAGCGCAAAGTCGCGCAGCACCCGATCGCCGAAGGCGTGGAAGGTGCCAATCACCGTGTCGGTGAATCCGTACGGCAAGAGGAGGTCAACGCGCGCCTCCATTTCAGCCGCCGCCCGCTCGGTAAAGGTGAGGGCCAAGATTTCGGAAGGATGCACCAACCGCGCGGCAATAAGGTAGGCAATGCGCCGCGTCAAGACGGTGGTCTTGCCGGTGCCTGCCCCAGCGACGATGAGGAGCGGGCCAGCGGTATGGGTCACCGCCTGCCGCTGCTCGGGGTCGAGCCCCTCGAGCACCGTGTCGACTCGACGCGGCTCGGCCTCTGCCACCCAAGGCGGCGGCTCGAGGGCCGGCTCAGCGTCGGGGGGGACGGCTTCGAGGGAGGCGGCGTCGAGCTCTGAGAAGGGGTCGGTCACTGGGTCACGCATCGTCTCACATGCTCGCCAATCACCCAGGGCGAGTCAAACCGGCCACTGGACACCCGGTCGCTAAGGCACCGCTGTGGTCCAGACATTGGACTCTATTGCCCTACTATGCCCATATGTTAGACCGTCCATGCTGGACAACGGCAAGCCCATTGTGAGCGCAACACATTTCGCTGCAATGTGTTAACGGCCAGCCGGAGTTTTGGCACACGCCTCGCTATGCATCCCCACCAGAACGGCGCTGCGACGCCTCCTGGACACACGGAACACACCGAACACACTCGCGCTTCAAGCGCTCTGGAGAAAACAATGTCGAATCCCTATAACTACGAAACCCACCCCGGCCGCTGGTTGACTTGGGAGCAGAACCACGGCGGGAAAGACGGCAACGGCTGGGCGATCCTGCAGTCCTGTTTCAACCCGTGCGCACCGCCGCCTTGCTACGACCCTTGCAAGAGCCAGTGCCACAACCCTTGCCGCAAGCGTCGCCGGAAGCGCAAGTGCGGCGGCTGGCGCAGCCGGCAGTGCGGTGGTGGAGGCGGCTATAGCTCATAGATCCGACCACACCACTGACAACAAGCCTCTGGAGCACCCATCTGCTCCACCTGGGAGGTCGCCGGAGCCAACCGGCGACCTCCTTTTTTGTTGTTGCTGTGGCGCTCTCGGAACTCCAGCGCTGGTTCCTGGGCGGAACTCCATCGCCAGTTCCGCAGCGGAACTCCGGCGCGCGTTTCGCGGACAGAATTCTTGGGCGGCCTCCTGCGGAACTTGAGCGATGCCCCCGTTTGCGGAGCGGAACTCGTGGCGCCCTGGTTCCGCTGCGGAACCAGGGCTGTTGGCACTAGCTTTCCCGAACTCGACCGTGCTTCACCATCACTATTGGACTATCAACAGCCAATAGGTCCATTAACAGTACCAGCCAACTAGGCACTCCAGCCGCCACGGCCACCTTAAACCAATAACTTTCAATGACTTACAAACGTCACCAGTCATTGGCACGCGCTTCGCTATGTATCCCCACCAGAACGGCGCTGCGACGCCACTGGACACACCGGACATACTCGCGCTTCAGGCGCTCAGGAGAAAACAATGTCGAATCCCTATAACTACGAAACCCACCCCGGCCGCTGGTTGACCTGGGAGCAGAACCACGGCGGGAAGGACGGCAACGGCTGGGCCATCCTCAAGTCCTGTTTCAACCCATGCTACACGCCGCCGCCTTGCTTTGACCCTTGCCAGAGCCAGTCCCACAACCCTTGCCGCAAGCGTCGTCGGAAGCGCAAGTGCGGTGGCTGGCGCCGCCGGCAGTGCGGTGGTGGAGGCGGCTACAGCTCATAAGCTCGACCACACCCAATGTCAACAAGCCTCTGGAGCACCCCAACTGCTCCACCCAAGGAGGCCGCCGGAGCGGGCCGGCGGCCTCCTTCTTGTTGTACACCGAGCGGGCTCAGGGATTGGAACTGGCAACGATCACACTGAAACCCGCTTTCGGAACTCCACGCATCCCGGTTCCGGTGCGAAACTCAAAGCGACCCTCCCGTCCACGTGGAACGCAGCCGCTAGGCGCGCAAGAGGAGATCGAATCATGAAAACTCAACGCATCGTGCTTTGTTTGGTGGCGCTTCTCATAGCGACCACAGCGCACGCGGAGCGGCCTCGAGTCGCCGACGTGCGTGCCGGCATCTACCACGACCAAAACGGCGATGTGCTCGGGTTCCAGCATGTCGAACCACCAGCGGGTGAGCGCAAGTCGGCAAGCTTCTTGGAGAAGTTTCAAGCGGCGGGGATCGAGTTGCCCGAACGTCGGGCGAATCTCACGCCACGCTTGACGCGCGAGAAGCCCGCGACCGTGCTGATGCAAGGTGGGCAGATCCGCAACCAGCTCATGCTCAAGTTCGTCGAAGGGCGCGAGGTGCGCCTGCGGGGAGACAACCTCACCAAAAAACAGTGCAGTCCTGGCCAGCGTGTCGTCGCTGCTTGCCGCCAATCCCGACGCTCAACTACAGCGCGCCTTTTCGTCTCCCGAGCAGATGCTCGACGAAAACCGCGATGTCGCCGAGAGACTCAGCGGCAAAGAGATGGCCAACCTCAACAACTACTACTTGATCACGTTTCCGAGCGAAGGCCCCGAGGTGATTGAGCTGGCCAACTCCCTTCTGGGGCTTGGCATTGTTGAGCTCGTGTATTTTCCGGCGACCGCCTCTAGTCTCATCGTGGTCGCCGCTGCTGGGAACGGCTCCGTGGATCTCGATCACCCCGTCTACGGGGGCTGGTACTAGTAAGCCGTTCTCCCCAATCTCGCCCGTGCCTTGCCACCAACATTGGACTAATAGCACAAAATAAGTCCACCAACAGTACCACTCAGCCAGGAATCTTTGCAGCGCTCAATATCCATAACATAATAACTAGCAACGACTTACATCGCTCTACAGCAACTGGCACGCGCCTCGCTACATACCCCAACCAGAACGCGGCGTTGCGACGCCACCGAACACACACTCGCGCTTCAGGCGCTCTGGAGAAAACAATGTCGAACCCCTATAACTACGAAACCCACCCCGGCCGTTGGTTGACCTGGGAGCAGAACCACGGCGGGAAAGACGGCAACGGCTGGGCAATTCTCAAGTCCTGCTTCAACCCCTGCTCGCCGTGCACGCCGCCGCCTTGCTACGACGCGTGCCAGAGCCAATGCCACAACCCTTGCCGTAAGCGCCGCCGGCGGAAGTGCGGTGGCGGCAGGCGGCGCCGGTGTGGTGGCGGGGGCTACAGCTCCTAAGACCGTTTCAAACAAGCCAGCAGAGCACCAGTCTCAACCAAGAGGTCGCCGGAAAGAGCCCGGCGGCCTCTTCCTTTACGTGCGGAAACGCTGCTGCACGCCACATCAAGAGTCCACGCCGCTAGAACGGCCACACCCTGGGAATGACCAACATGGCAATCACAAACACAATCGCCGTCATCGGCAGGCCGGCTTTGACAAAATCACGAAACCGATAGCCGCCGGGCCCGTACACGATCAGATTGGTCTGGTAGCCCATCGGTGTCGCGAAGCTGGTCGACGCCGCCAGGGCGATGGCCACCGCAAAGGGTCGCGGGTCACAACCCAGCTGTTGCGCCGACGCCAGGGCGATCGGAAAGGCGATCACCGCCGCGGCGTTGTTGCTCACGAATGCTGTGAAGGCGCTCGTCACCCAGTAGAGCGCCGCCAACACTGCGACCGGCCCGAAGCGTTCGACGCTGTCGATAAGAAGGTCCGCCACTGCCGATGCCGCCCCGGTCTTATCGAGCGCCTTGGCGACCCCGAAGGCTGAGGCAATCAACAGCAAGATGGAGTAGTCGATCGAGCGGCGCGCACCGTTGGGTGAAATGCAGCGTGAAAAGAGGAGCGCCACCACCGCCGCAAAGGCCGCCGACACCAGCGGCATCACTCCCGCGGTTACCAGGATGACCATGGCCAACAAAATGACCGCGGCGATGCGCGCTTTCTCGTAGCGCGGCCGCTCGTCGCCAGCCAACTCGGAAACCAAGTAGAAGTCCAATGAGTTGCGCCAGTTCTGAGCGAAGGTTCCGTGCGACTCGACCATCAACGTGTCGCCGGCCCGCAGGACGATGTCGCCGATTTTGGAGACAATGCGACTTCCGTGGCGGTGGACGGCAATGACTGCGGCGTCGTAGCGCCCGCGGAAACCCGCCGCCCTAACCGTGATGCCCACCAAAGGCGACGACGGCGAGATCACCACCTCGTAGAGCCGGCGGTCGCCGCGCTGGTCGAAGACCGAATAGTGGGGCTCAGCCACCGGTACCAAGCCCTGAAAGTTCCTGAGGTCGGCGACGGTCGAGGCGATACCGGTGAAGACCATGCGGTCGCCAGCAGCGATCACCTGGTGGGGCTCCACAGGCGCCACTAGTCGCGTACCGCGCTCGATTTCCACGAGGAAGAGCCCCGGCAATTGCCGCAGGCCGGCGTCCTGGACGCTCTTACCCACCAGCGGGCTGGTCGGCTCCACCGCCATCTCGACGATGTACTCGCGCCGCTCGTCGCTCAACCGCTCGACCAGGTCGCGCCGGTCGGGCAAGAGCCGCGGGGCAAGCAGCATCAGGAGCAAACAACCCACTGCGGCCGCCGGTAGCCCCACCCGTCCCAGCTCGAACATGCCAAACGGCGCGTACCCGGAGTCGACCAGCATCCCCGACACCACCAGGTTGGTCGAGGTACCAATCAGCGTGCAGGTCCCCCCCAAAATCGCCGCGTAGGAGAGGGGGATCAGAAAGCGGGACGGCGACTGACCACTCCGCCTCAACCAGTCGCGCACAGCCGGAGTGAAGATGGCGACCACCGGCGTGTTGTTGAGAAAGGCCGACAGCGCGCACGTTGGGATCACCATGCGCGCCATGGCCGCCAGCGTATTCGTAGTGCGCCCGAAAATGAAATGGGCGACCCCCGACACCGCTCCCGTGTCGCGCAGAGCACCGGCCACCACAAAGAGTGCACCCACCGCCAGCATGCCGGGGTTGGCAAAGCCGTGCAGTGCCTCAGTCGGAGAAACGATGCCAGCGGCAATCAGCACCGCCAAGGCACTGAAGACGATGACGTCAGCGCCCAGGATTTCCAGCGCCAGCCCCACCATCATCAGGAGCACAACGCCGATCGAGAACCAAGCTTCCCAGCCCACTAGCACTCACCGTCACTCAAGTGAACTCGCCTCGTCTCCCGAGTGCACGCCGCGGTAGGCGCGACAGGAATCCAACCAACCGCTGACCCACCGCGGATGCGCGGCGAGCGGCAGGTGGGAATAGCTGGCGAGCACGTTCTTATACACCCAACCGTCTTTCCGCCCGACGATGCCGGGCCCCGGTTCCAGAGCGTACGCGAAGTCACCCGCGGCGCCCTCGTCCACGTCTACCACCGAGTTGTGGAACACATGGCCACGGAGCCTGGCGCCGCTCGGCAAGAGCGGCGTGTTCCGGACAACCTCGACGTCGACGTAGGCGACCGCCTGTCGCGCCCCCATCCGCACTGCCCCGGGCAGCACGCCGCACATCGCCCGCGGTTGACCGTCGGCCGCCCGTATCGACCGGCACAGGTACATGAGCCCGCCGCACTCCGCGTAGATCGGCATCCCGTCGTTCGACCGAGCGCGAATCATGTCGCGAAGCGGGACATTGGACTCGAGTGCGTCGAGATGTTCCTCTGGGAAGCCACCACCCAGGTAGAGGCCAGCCAAATCAGCCGGCAAAGCCTCGTCGGCGAGGGGCGAAAAAGTGACCAGCTCTGCACCGCAAGCCACCAACGTGTCGAGGGTGTCCTGGTAGTAGAAATTGAAGGCCGGATCGCGGGCGACGCCGATCCGCACCGTGCGGCCGCGCCGCTCGACGCCCGCCTCCGGCGGCTCAGTCAGCACCGGGTTGGCCGGTGCGGCGGCGGCGATCTGGGCGATGGCGTCCACGTCCAAGTGCGAGGCAACTTGGGATGCGGTCGCCCGTAACTCCTGGGCGGCGCCTTGCCGCTCCCAGGCCGGCACCAACCCCAGGTGGCGTTCGCGCATCCTGAGCGCTGAGTTGGCGGGCACCGCCCCAACGACCGGGATCCCGACCTTGGCAAGGGACGCCTCACACGCCCGGGCGTGGTGCTCCCCAGCAACGCGGTTGAGGACGGCACCGGCAACGATTACATCGTGGTCGTAGTCGCGGTAGCCCATCGCCAACGCCCCGGCCGAGCCCGCCATCGCAAAAACGTCAATGACCAAAACCACCGGCAACCCGAGGCGCCTGGCGATCGCCGCCGAGGAAGCACCATCGTCGCCGGTGCCAACGCCGTCGTAAAGGCCCATCATCCCCTCGACAACGGCGATGGCAGCGGTTTGGCGGCGGCGCTCCCCGGCGCCCGGCGATCCGCTCACCGCGCGTCGAAACGTCTCCGGCAACAGCTCCCCAGGCATCAAGTAGCCGTCGAGGTTGTAGCAGGGGCGGCCAGTCAACGCCGCGTGCAGGCTGATGTCTAGGTAGTCAGGCCCAACTTTCAGTGGCTGCACGAGTGCACCGGCTTCGCTCAGACCTTGCAAGACGCCGAGCGTCACCGTGGTTTTGCCAACCCCGCTCCGCGACCCCGCAATCATCAACCGCTGCATCGTTCCGCCTCTCTCAGGGAATCAGTAGGTCCGAAAAATCAGAAAAGGGGATAGGCGAGACCACCGCACAGGTTCTGGAATTGCGCAGCGCAGGTAACCGTCGCCTCAATCGTGGCGCTCCCACTCATCCCCTTGGGCGCAAAAATGACCAAAAGAAGCCGCCGGGTTGCGTCGGTAACCGCCGTCCGGGCCGAGTCGGAGGTCGGAGCACCAAACCAGCCGCGCTGGTCGCGGAGAGCGGGGCGCCCAGCAATCCCCACGCGCCCTTTGCGAATGCCCTCGTAGCCCGCCCCCTGCTCACCGAGTGCCAACTGTAGGGTGTTGCCTTCGATTCGGTCGAAATCGTAGAGCCCGAGCGGCAAGAGGGTTTGGAGGGACGCAAGGTTGGCGACATCCACCGCGTTGGAAATCCGATAAAGCCCATCACCGGCCAGAACGCGGCGCAAGAGCGCCTCCGAGGACGGTCGCCGGCGGGTTGGGTCGATCCCCAAGGCCTGAAACATCTCGCGCACTTCGCGGACACGCTTGATGCCCGAGGCGGGCTTGCCACCGTACTGGGATTGGAGGCGCGCTTCCAGTTTGGCGAAGGCCTTGTCGATGGCCGGGCCAGACGGCTCAATCCGCACGTCTTCCACCGCCAGCACCACCGGCCCCATGTGGGCAGCCACTTCGGGAGCAACTTCCATCGAGATTGCGCGCTTCTCACCCATCGCACGATTGTTGGGGAGCACCGCAGATCCGTCAATCCCAGAGCTTCCCCAAACCGCTTGCCCCTGCCCATTGCCTCGGCTAGGGTGCAGCGGCGCGACCTTTGCCCCACCACTCCAGCGCTGGTCAGAAAAGCACGTCGTGGAAGCGAAACCCAATCTGGTCGAGATCGCAACGCTCGCTGCGACCACCGGTGCCGCGTACTTGCGGGGGCGGTGGGGTGATGCTGGTGCCATCGACCACAAAGGCGCCATCGACCTGGTCACCGAAGCCGATCGGGGGGCGGAAGCGACGATCATCGACGTGCTTGGCCAGCACGCCCCCGAGCACGCCATTTTGACCGAGGAGCGCGGCGTCTTGGGACGCCCTGGCGCCGCGGTCCGCTGGATCATCGACCCGCTCGACGGCACCACCAACTTTGCACACACGTTTGCCATGTTCGCCGTATCGGTAGCGGCTGAGTTGCGTGGTGAAGTCGTCACCGGAGCGGTAGCCGTACCACTTTTGGATGAACTCTTCGTGGCCGAGCGCGGCGCCGGCGCGCAGCTGACCTACGCCGGCGCGACGCAGCCGCTCCAAGTCTCAAAGGTTGGAGAACTGGACCGCGCCTTTTTGGCCACCGGTTTTCCTTACGACATCCGCACCAACCCCGACAACAACCTGGATCACTTCCAGCACTTTGCGACGCGCTGCCTGGCCGTGCGGCGAGCAGGCGCCGCCGCACTCGACCTGGCCTACATGGCCGCCGGACGCTTCGATGGCTTTTGGGAGCTACGGTTGCAACCTTGGGACTGGGCAGCCGGTTGGCTCCTCATCGAAGAGGCAGGGGGCACGGTGACCCAGCTGGACGGCAGCCCGATGCGCCTCGACGCCCCGGGGGTGTGCGCCTCAAACGGGCAATTGCACGGCGAGATGTTGGAGGTCTTGAAACTGGGAGGGCGCTAAGCCAAACCCAAGCGTTGAAACGGCCGCGGTCGGGCGCCAGCTAGGCGCGCCACCGCCGCGTTCGGGTCCGCGCCAAACGCGCCACCGCCGCGCTCAGGCCAGCGCCAAGCGCGCCACGGCGCCCAGCAAGCGCTCCACTTCCGGGGGCGTGTTGTAGTGGACGATCCCAGCACGAACGACCCCGCCTGAGTCTTCAAGGCCAAGCCCGGTGGTAACGCCGAGCGCGTAATTATTGCCGTCCCACACGCAGATCCCTTCCTCGCCCAGCCGGCGGGCGACCTCGGCCGGTGGCGTGCCCTCAACACGAAACGCCACCGTCGGGCAACGCTCGTCCTGGCGATTGGCGCTGGTAATCCCGAACACGCGTACTCCTGGAAGCGCCAAGAGTCCATCAATGAGCTGGCGCGCCATGGGCCGCTCCCAAGCCGCAATCGATTCGAAGGTCTTGCCCAGCGCGTCACGTCGCCCCGCAGGGTCACCCGGCGCCGGATCGCTTGGCCGGCCAATCGCAGCAAGGTAATCAATGGTGGCAGTCACCCCGGCAAGCAACTCAATACTAGGGGTCCCAGTTTCGAACTTGTCCGGGACATTCGGAGAGGCCGGTCGCAGCCGATACGGCTCCAATGCCTCCAAGTACTGGCGCCGTCCCCACAAGATCCCGACGTGCGGACCATAGAACTTGTACGCTGAACAGACCAAGTAGTCAGCACCCAGCGCGCGCACGTCGATGGTCATATGGGGAGCAGCGTGGACCGCATCCACCCAAACCTGGGCGCCCACCTGGTGTGCCATCGCGGCGATTTTGGCGACTGGGTTGATCGTACCGACGGTATTCTGCGCCAATCCGACCGCGACCAAGCGCGTGCGCTCGGACACGAGGCTCTCCAAGTGCGCCAGGTCCAGCGTGCAGTCGACCGGGTCGAAGCAGCACTCGTGGACGCGGATGCCACTCTCCGCCAAAACTTGCCAGGGCGTGACGTTGGCGTCGTGGTCCATCTGGGTGACGATGATCTCGGCGCCAGCTCCCCAAGCACGCCCCAACGCCCGGCTGACCGCAAAGGTCAAGGTTGTCATGTTGGGACCAAAGACAATCTCCTGGCGATGACCCCCCACAAAGTCCGCCGCCGCCAGGCGCGCCTGATCGACGACTTCCTGGGCGCGACGGCTGGTTTCAAAAGCACCATGCGTGTTGGCGTTGGCGGACTTCAGGCACTCACCGATCGCTTCGATGACCGATTGCGGCACGTGGGTCCCGGCGGGGCCATCGAAAAATGCGTAGGGCTGAGCGCCGGGGCCCAGTTCGGCGAGCGCCGGAAACTGAGCCCGGAGGCTTTCCAGGTTGGGTCGCTGCGTTTCCAACATGCGACCTACGCTAGCGGATCGCGAGGCGCCGAACAATGCGGCTGGGTGCCTGAGACCACATAGGGTCGGACCACGAATAGCGAGGCGACCCCGGCTGTCGGCCCCGAGGTCGCCTCTGGTGCGGCTCGACGGAGGTTCTGCCCCCGAACCGCATGCGGCTCGGACCCGACTCGCCCCAGAGCGGGTCCATGGGCTTTGGGGGCGACTCCTACCCCCAGCGCCGCCGTACTTAGAGAGACGGAGATTCGAGCGCCTTTCGCGCAGCTTTCGAACGGACACCAGCTGACAAATCGGCAGTTTGTCGATATGATGGGTTCGCAGTTTGCCGGATGACCCCTCGGAGGACTCGATGCCCCGACCGGCCGCTAGCGCCGCCCGTCCCCACAACCGAACTTCGACCGATTCTGCGCGACGCGCCCGGGCTACGCGGCGCCTATGCGTGCCGATACTGGCGGGCGTTTTGTGCGCCTTGGTCTGGTGCGCGGTGCCACTGGGCGTACCCGCGGAGTCGGTGTCGAGCGCGGTCAAGCAACCCACCGCAGTAGAGGTACTCGCCTCTCCCGACGTCGCTTGCGGCCTGCCGCGGGAAGCGATCGAACGCATCGGCGCCGACCTCCGCCGCACCACCAGCGCCGACCAATTCGAATCCGTCGTCGAGAAGGTCTTGGAATGCACGGCGGACCCTGGAACTGCCGCCTCCCTGCGCATGGAGTTGGGCTTGGCGCTCGGCAACGCCGGCCGCACGGCACCGGCGACCGATCACTTGAAGCAAGCGCTGGCGCTCTTCCGGGAGAGCGCTGCCGCCGATTCGGTCGCTATTGGTACCTGCCACACCACCCTGGGCGGCGCGCTAGTCCGATTGAATCTGAGCAGCGAGGCGGAGCATCACCTAACCGAGGGCATCGCCATCCTCAGCCGCCACCTCGAGCCAGACAACCTGCTGCTTGTCCGGGCGCGCACGTCCTACGCAACCCACTTGCACGCCAGGGGCCTGACGAACGAAGCCATTCAACTACTGGTCGACCTTTTTCATTTGCTGGAAGGAAAAGAGGACGCCCGCGACGCCGACCTTGGGTGGGTGGCCCACAACATCGCCACATACCATCATGTGCAAGCAGACCTACAAGAAGCACTCGACTGGTACCAACGGGCCATTGCCTATCGATTGTCGCCAGGGCTAGCCACCTACTTGGCCGACAGCAAACGCGGTTTGGCCGGTGTCTGGCGCGATCTAGGCAACTACCAACGGGCGATCGCCGAACTCAACGAAGTCGAAGAACTGCGGACCCCCGAAAGCGACTGGCGCCGTGCAGTCTATATGCTAAACGATCGTGCTTCGCTCTACGTATGGACGGCCGATCCAGGGACTGCAATTCACTACTTTGAGCAAGCGATTGCGCTTCAAAACGAGCATGCCGGCGAATTCCAACCCCTCGCGCTGCGCATCGCCTCAGGCTTGGGTTCCGCATACTCAGCGGTCGGGCGCTACGACGAAGCCTGCCGCTACCTCCGTCAAGTCACCCATGCTCGTCGCGCCCCCAGCTCACTCCACCCCAATGTCAAGGGCTGGGCCCACTTTCACCTAGGACGCACGCTGACCGCTATGGGAAACAAGGCTGAGGCGATTGTTGAGTTTCAAGCCGCAATTGACCACTTTTCCAGACCGCCAACGCAGCAACTCGGTCGCGGTCTTGCTCTAATCGAACTCGGTTTCACCGAGGGCAACACAGCCTCGACTGCCGAGGCAGCGATTCGCGGTGGTCTCAACCTCTTGCTTGCCAGGCTTCCAGATACACACCCCGACATCGCTCGGCTCAGAGCGCGGTACGCCGAGTTCCTGCTCGCTCGCGGGAAGACCAACGAAGCCTGGGTCGAGGCGATCCATGCCGCTCGAGCCGGAGCCGAAGCCGTGCGCATTGCCTCGAAGTCGATGACCCAACGTCACGCTCTGCAGTTTTCGCAGGACCTGAACCGGTCCATTAGCGTGCTGCTCTCCGTGCTCGAGCGCAATCCAGATGACGCCCAAATGGCCCAGCAAGCTTGGCAGGTCATTGCAAACACGCGGGGCCTTGTGCGGCGCGAGATGCTGCGACGCTCCGATGTCCAAACTCGGCACCACGACCCCCATCTGCAAGCGCTACTGGAAGAAAGGCAGGCCGCCAAGCGCGCACTGGCCAACCTGTTCTTGAGGGGGCCAGTCCAGGAAGATGAGTTCGAATACCGGCAAGCGCTGGAGCGGGCCACAGCGCGCGTAGAAACTGCCGAGCGCAAGCTAGCCCTCGAGATGCCAACAGCCGACGTGCATGACCAGCATCTGTCGTTCGATGCACTGATCGATGCAGCTGTCGATTCGATCGCTGTTGTAGCGTTCGCACATACGCCAAGCAACGACCACATCGCCGGCCACTACACGGCTTTCGTCAACGATGGAGACCTGCGCGCCGTGCCGCTTGGGCCGGCCGAAACCGTCGAGTCAGCAATCGACAGCTACCGCCAGCATTTTGAACGCGCTGCCGAGACGTTTCGATTGGACCCTGCTGCCACAACTGAACAGTTGCGAGGCGTCCAAGCCTTGGTTTCCACGACGATCTGGAAACCGTTGAAGCTGCTTCCTTCGTCCAACAAGCTATTGCTCGTCGTGCCTGCCGGCGCAATCCATCACGTGGCGCTTGCGGCGCTACCAGGCTCCGACAGCGAGTTTGTGTTCGAGGAATGGCGTGGCTTGCACCGACTCGACTCGGAGCGCGACATTGTCGCAGAGCGACACCGCCCAGTCGAAGTCAGACACACGGCCCCGCGAACAGCCGTCGTTGTCGGTGACGTCGACTACAGTGGGCACGGAACTGACATCGACGGTCGGCCACGTCACACTCAACTTGCCATCGGCGAATCGGACATGGTTGCGGAGTCACTACAACATGCGGGTCTGGAAGTCTACAAGCTGAGCGGTCGGGCCGCCACGGAGTCGGCCTTGTGCAAGGCGCTTCCCGGAGCAACGTTTGCCCACGTATCGACGCACGGCTTCCACCAGGCCCCGGACCGTTCACGGCCTTTCGACACCATCCTGGGGTCAGGTCTGGTGCTGGCGGCAGATCCAGGGCCCGTGGCTGATGAGGACGGCTATCTCACCGCCGAGGAGCTGAGCGGCCTCAACCTCGGACAACTTGACATGGCAATCCTCTCCGCTTGTAGCTCCGGTGCGGGTTTCCCGTGGACCCTCGAGGGCATCCTCGGGATCCAGGGTGCTTTCCTCGAGGCCGGCGCAAATGGCCTATTGATAAGCCTTTGGCCGATCAGCGTGAACGCCTCTGGGGAGTTCGTCGCGGCATTCTACAGATCCAGGTTCGTAGAAGGACTTAGTGTTGCAAGTGCAATCCAGGCCAGCCGGCGCGAAATCGTCGCCGCGCTGCGTCGTAAAGAACACACGCACCCTGTCCAATGGGCGGGGTTCGTGGCAATTGGCAGCTGGCTTTGAAGGGGGAAACAGCATGGCAAAGATCCACATCGTGATTGAAAACGAACACCTCTGCTGCAAAACCAAAGCCCATCCCAAGCTACGGCGGCGGTACGAAGATACGCCCGAAGGCAAGCCCACGCCCAACTGGATGTATTTTGCCGACCAAAAACACCCGCAGCGTTGGCCCATTGATATCGACCGTGAGGGCATGGTCGTCGTCTACGGAAAGAAGCTAAAGAAGACAATCCGCGCCCTACAACGGACGAAGCAGGACATCTATTTTGATGCATCGGGAGGCTATTGCATTGAGCAACCAACCGCGACCCACGGTGCCATACCGATCTCGGCCACCAGCCCCGAAGCACACAAGATCCCACCCATGCCCAACACGATGTGCCCGTGTGACACCGACGATGGCTAGACGCGACACAAGCAAGACTTCGAGCTTCAGACTCAGCGCGGCGCGAAATCTTCGGCCGACCCACGTCTTTAGCTGGAGAGGCAAGTGCATTCCTGACGGTCGCGCAAGACGACCCCTGGCAGAGCGGCGTAAACCCTAACAACGGAGAATACATCATGGATTTTACACTTGTGATCACTGACGAACTTGTCTGTCACAAAACTCGGATCAACGAGACTCTGCTCAATCTCTACAACGCTACGCCACCGGGCAAACCGACGCCCAACTGGATGGTGCTGGCGCCCGGGGCACATCCCAACGGCTTGCCCATCGACATCGACGCCGACGGACGAGTGGTCATCTACGACAACGACCTGAAGGAAGACATCACTGACCTTCGGGCGAAGGGCAGGAGGATATTGGTGGATGCATCCGCCGGGCAGCCCCAATCGTCGATCATTCCGCCGATGCCCAACTCCATGTGCCCCTGCGACACCGACGACGGCACCTAGCCCAATGATCTCCCCCTCCGCGCTCGTCGACGCCGTCCGCTCGGACCGACTGCACCTCATCCTGCTCCCCACCGAGCAGTGCAACTTGCGGTGTACGTACTGCTACGAGGACTTCCAACTCCCGCGTATGAGCCCGGGAGTGCTGGGCGGCATCAAGAAACTACTCACCAATCGTGGCTCCAGCCTGAATCTCCTCGACGTGTCGTGGTTCGGAGGTGAGCCGCTGGTCGCTTATGATGCGATTTGTGAGGTCATGGAGCACGCCGGCCAACTCGCGCGGACGCACTCCAACTTGCAGGTGCGCTCCGACATCACCACCAATGCCTACACGTTGACCAAAGAGCGCTTCGGGAAGCTGGTGGGTTTAGGCATCTCCCAGTATCAGATCGCTCTGGACGGACCCAGCGCTGTTCACGACAGTCGCCGGGGGTTGGCCGGCGGCGGTGGCACCTTCGAGCGCATTTGGTCCAATCTTCTGGCAACGCGCGAGCATCACAGTGCGTTTCGGATCCAGCTGCGGATTCACGTCGCTCCCGACACCGCCGGCTCGCTGGAACCTCTACTCGAGGAGATTGCCGCCGAGTTCGGTGGCGACCGTCGCTACCGAGTGACGTTCAAACTCTTGTCCCGCTGGGGCGGACCCAATGACGGCGAGATCGTCGTCTTCAAGAAAGAGGCTGGTCGCCAGGCTGTCCGCCGCCTCCAAGCGCGTGCCTTTGAGTTGGGGCTCGCCGATCCGGAGCCAGCCGCGGATGGCCCATTCGTCTGCTACGCGACCAAACCCAATTCGCTGCTGATTCGGTCCGATGGGACGATCGGCAAGTGTACACTGGCTCTCCACGCCGACGGCAATCGCCTGGGCAGCCTCGGAGAAGACGGCAGCATCGCGGTTGACGCCCGCCGGTTGAGCCATTGGAGCCGCGGCTTGATTTCGGGAAACGCAAAGGAACTGAGTTGCCCCTGGGGGGGGTGGGAGGCCGAGTGAAGGAAGAGCATGTTTTTGACAATCCGCATCCGGAGTTCCTGGATTGGATCGACTCCAACCCGGATCGAGCATTCGAAGCGTTCTTCAGCTTCGCATGCAAATTGTTTCAGACCTGCCCGCCGCGCATACTAACAAGTCTCAGCGCGCACGATCGAGAAGACTGTATTTCTGAAGTGATCGTCCACTGCATAGAAAACAACTTTCGGGTCCTCAGGACATTTCAGAAACGCGGACCGTTTGCCGCGTGGCTACTGACAACAGCGAGGAGAAAAACGTTGGACCACATCCGCTCCACACCCAAGCTACTGGAGCTTGAACCGCAACGCATCGCCGCCTCAATCGGCTACGAAGCGAGCGTCCATCATCGAGAACTGCTCGAAGCCGTTCAGGCCTGCTACACCGAACTTTCAGACCGCTGCAAGCTCCTCCTCAGCGCTGCCGGCGAAGAGTACAAACCGATTGAGATGACCGCACTTTTGGGACTTCCGAAGACACAAAACAAGCAGGTGGGCGACTGGCTGCGCAACTGCCGTCAGCGACTTCGAAGCTGTTTGGCCGCCAAGGGCTTTGAGGCAACGGTTGGTGTTGAACAGTGAGCGATCAAGAACTCGACCGACTGCTCGCGCAGTCGTTACCCGAAGGGGCCGACCCGATCGTTTGGCCCTCCCAGGTCGACCTGGAGGCCTACATCCAGGGTCGCCTTGCTGGTGACGACCGCGCCCAAGTTCTCGACGCACTGCTCAAATCAGCCGATCTCCGCGCCTACGTTGTTTCCCTAGCCGCCACCATGGATCCAGAGGCCCGCCGAGCTTTCGATACTGCTGAAGATGTCTGGCCGGACACAACCCTCGAGGGATTTCTAGCGACTCATGCCCGGCCACAACGGGCCGCACCACTTGTGCAACCGCCCCGGCCCGACGGCTTCTTTGGCACCTTCGCCAAACTCGCCGCCGCGTTGGCAATTGCCATTCTCGGCTGGCAAGCAGTGGCGACCACGCCCCACTATTCCGGCGGTGCCTGGCACGAGAGCCGACACCTACACGCGCAACAGTTCGGCAGCTGGCAACTCAAGTCAACAGGTGACGGCGACACGACGATGACCAACGCCTTGCTGAGCGAGCTGTTGGGCGGGGCAGAGCCATTGAGAACCGATGCGTCAGCCGGCGGCTGGCGCTCCATCGACACCCCCGCAGCACAACCGGTCGCCGGCGACCACCCCATCGAATTGCAACTCCACTGGGCCGGCGGCCGCGTGCGCGCTTCAGCGTCGGTCCCTGGCGACAACTTCACTTTGGGCGTCGTCGATCTCACAAGCCTGACATTCTACGAATTGCCCATCCAACGCAATCACCCACGCGTGCAGCTACCCAACACCGTGACCTCACCCTGGGTCGCCGCCATCGGCTACCAGCGCGGCGACGCCTACTACGCACGCCCGCTCACCGGCGTCGGGCTCGAGTAGACCGCGGTCATCTTTCAGGTAGCCTCCCGGCACGCCGGTACCGCTGGCGAGCCGAGTGCAGTATTATTGACGATGTCAGCTTGTTTGCTGGGCGTCCATCGACGTCGCACCCCTCGCACCCGACCAATTCCACCTGGAGGCAGGCATGTTCAAACAGTCCACCGCATGCACTTGGGGCATCGCGCTAGTGGTGAGCACTATTGCAGCCCCGACGCTCGCCGCCCCGGCCGCCTTTCGCATGACTGACCTCGACCTACGCGACCCACACCTCTACACTGACATCATCATTTTTGGATGCATCGACATCACCGACTCGGTGCCATTTGGGAATTCCCTGAACGAGATCCTCGAAGAGAACATGAATGAGGATGGCGACGACGATGGCTACCTGGATCTGAGCCCTCTTATCCTCTTCGACGACCTCGACCAAGCAGGCTCCGGTGGAAACTTGCAACTCCACTTCGGCAACTGCATACCGCCGGCCGCCACAACGATGTGCGAACGGGACCCGGATCAACAGCTGCAAACCGCCGTCTATGTCAACTCTGCAACCGGCACCTGCGCCGGCGCCTTCGACGGCACAACCCTCCCGTACAGTCCGCCGGTCACCCCGTCGACCGCACCCTGCTTCGTGACCGAACCGCAGACAGTCACCTTCGACATCCTTGGCCTCCACCTGGATTTGGAGGCCGCCCAGATTGCCGGCACCTACTCGGGTGAACCCGCCGATCGCCTGCTGAACGGCCTCATCCTTGGCTTCATGAGCGAAGCCGTCGCCGAAGCCACAATTATGCCCGACAGCTTGCCCATCATCGGCGGCCAACCCTTGGCACAGTCCCTCCCCGGCCACGCCACCGCCTGCGCGCCGCACGACGACCGCGACCTGGGCGCCGACGGCCAAACTCTTGGCTGGTGGTTCTACATGAACTTCGTAGCCAGCGAGGTGCCCTACACCGATGCCACCGGCATCGACGTGCAAGACGCACCCCCAACCACACTCGCCTTCCGTCCCGCCGCACCCAACCCTTTCAACCCACTCACCACTCTCGACTACACCTTGGCGATCAGCGGGCGCGTCGAGCTGACAGTCTACGACGCCTTCGGGCGCCGGGTTGCCACACTTGTCGACGGCACTCAAGCGGCCGGGCGCCACCAATTGGCCTGGGAAGCGGTCGATGCGCACGGCATGCCCCTACCCTCAGGCGTCTACGTCGGCCGGCTCCGTGCCGGTGGATCCGAACTCGTTCAAAAATTGGTACTGACCAAGTAGGCGTTGGATCACCAGGAGTGACCAAGTTTCAGTTTCGCAGAGAATGCTGACACGTAGGAGTTCCGATGCGAATGGTGCAATGTGTGAAGCTGGGCCGCGAGGCCCCCGGAATGGACAAGCCGCCGTTCCCCGGCGCTTTGGGCGAACGAATCTTCGAACACGTCTCACAAGACGCATGGAACTTGTGGACGCAACACATGACGATGATCGTCAACGAATACCGCCTGAGCATGGCCAACCCCGAGTCGCAGAAGATCCTCATGGACCAAATGGAGCAGTTCTTCTTCGGCGAAGGAGCGCAACTTCCGCCTGACTACGTGCCCCCGCCTGCAACCTAGGGGGCGCCTCGGGCTGGGTGGCGCTTCGCGTGGAGTGGCGCTTCGGGCTGGGGTGGCGCTTCGGGCTGGGGGCGCCTCGGGCTGGGGTGGCGCTGCGGGCTGGGGTGGCGCTGCGGGCTGGGGTGGCGCTGCGGGCTGGGGGGCGCTTCGGGCTGGGGTGGCGCTGCGGGCTGGGGTGGCGCTGCGGGCTGGGGTGGCGCTGCGGGCTGGGGTGGCGCTGCGGGCTGGGGTGGCGCTGCGGGCTGGGGGGCGCTTCGGGCTGGGGTGGCGCGCCACCGAGCAGGGATGGCGCTCCGAACTCCGACTGGCTGAACCCGACGACCAGACGACGGCCATCCACCGCAGGACGGGCGCGCTTTTTGCTCGAAAACTACACTTTTGTATGGACAAGCCTAGTCTATATATCCTACACTTGCGTTGAGCGTTGCGATCCCAAGGCCGCCAGCCTGACGCTCTAGACCCCACGACATCACGGCAGCTTGCTGCCGCCAACTGTGATGACTGCCCATGTGGGAACGGCGCCGCTTTGGCCAGACAGCGTCAAGTTGTGCCTCTGTAGCTTCGGCTGCGGGTGGCGTCGCTTTGCCCGCGGGTGTGGGCAGGCGACGCCTCCCGAAGCTTGGCCCGGAGGCGAGCATCGCTTCCGAAGCTAGCGTCGGTTCGGAGTCGCCTGTGGCTCCCGAGGCGACCGTCGCCTACAAGACTAGCGTCGCTTCTGGGGCTCGCGCTGCTTCCGAGTCTGGCTTGGCTTCCGAAGCGACCGTCGCCTACGGTGCCGAAACCGCCAACCAAGTAGGCACCGATCGCGCGAAGGCGCGTGATCGACGGCTCGCGACCCTCGCCGGCGTCGAGCGGGCATTGGACGAGCACGCCGCCCTCGGTCTCGCTCGCTTCTGGGACGAGGGGCGCTACCGGGCACTGGGTCACGTCCGGGGCGCCGACTATGTCCAAGAGCGCCTGGGGATGAAGCCCGGCAAAGCGCGCTGGCTCGTCAAGCTCGGACGTGCCATTGGGCAACACGCCGCCCTGCGCGCGGCACTGGCGTCTGGTCGGCTGAACGCCTCGCAAGTCCTTGAGTTGGTCCCGGTGGTACGCGATTGCTCGGAGGCGGAGCGGCTGGCGTGGATTGACCGAGCCGCTCCGTTGACGGTGAGTGCTCTCCGCGCGTTGGTTCGCGCCGAAATGGCGAAAAGCGGCGGTGATTCTGATAGCGGTGGAAGTAGCGGCAACGATGGTGCGGGCGGCGACGGCGCGGGTGGCGGGGGCGACGATGGAGTCGGCGGCGGGCGTGGCGATGGAGTCGAAGGGACGGGGGTTGGCGCCGGCGAGGACGCGGGCCAGCGGTTTTCAATCCCCGCACCAGCCCGGGTCGGCGAACTCTGGGGGTTGGGAAAGAGCCTAGCCCGCAAGGTGGCAGGTCATCACTTGCCAGCCTATGGGTGTGCCGAGCTGATTGCAGCGGGCTACTTGTCGTTCGTCGGCGATGAGGTGCTTGGGTCGAGGCGGACTGGAGCGCCGAGGCGCGGTTCTCCGGGCGACACATTAGAGTCGCTTCTCGATCAGCGGCGCACTGGAGAGTCGCTTCTCAATCGCCTGGGGCGCGATGGGTCGCTTCTCGATCGGCTGCGATCTGGGGCTCAATCTCAAGGGGAGCAGCCACTTGCACCCAGGAACGGAGTTGGAGCCCAGGATGATGGGTCGTCGCCGTCACTCCAGGAAGACGCGCCGGCGCCCCAACATGATGCGGCGGCGCCCCAACATGATGCTGTGGCGCCCCAACATGATGCGGCGGCGTCCCCACCTCCCTATGAGGCCGAAGTCGCCGCCGACTTCTCCGCCATCGAAAATGCGACAGACGCCTGGGAGTTGCATGCCGCGCTCAAGCGCCTTGAGGAGCGTCGCCGCCGACTGCGCTTGGAACTCGGCCAGGAGTTCCACCAGCTCAACCGCGACAAGGGATGGTCGGCGCTGGGTTTCGACTCCTTGGCACACTACTGCGAGCAGCGGCTTGGTCTAAGCAAACGCCGGGCCTCGGACCTCATTCGCATCTTCTGTCGACTCAAACACCTCAAGCGACTCCGACGCGACTACCTGAGCGGCGCCATCAACTACTCGAAGGTGCGCTCGTTGCTTCGGGTCGTGCGCCCGCCGACGGAGCGCCTGTGGCTGGAGTGGGCGCGTGGACTCTCTTGTCGCGAGGTCGACGCAATCACCGAATACGCCCAGCTCTACGCCCTGGGCAAGATGGATGCTGCAGCGCTGGCACGGGCCATGTCCAAGTTTGTAGCGGCGTCTGGCGGGGAGTCGAAGCCACGGGTCGTTGAGCCCACGTTTGCACCCAGGAGCGGAGCCAGTGGGAACGCTGACTCTGGGAACCTAGCCACCGGGGACGCACCTAGCGCCGCCACGCAAACTCCAGGCGACACCCCACCGGTCGGCTCCCCACTCCCGCCACTCAGTCGTCGGAGCGGTCCGCGGATCGCCGGACACGCAGGACTCATCGTCGGCGGCCAAAACACCCTAGCCACCCGCATCCGCTTCTGGGCGCCGACTCCCGAGGCGGAGGTGTTCCAGCGCGCACTCAGCCGTTGCCGAGCCCTCAACCCATGGAACCCCGGCGATGGCGACTCGGGAGGCGCCAATCCCCAAGGCCCCAATCCTGGAGGCACCAATCCCCAAGGCACCAATCCCCAAGGCCCCATCCCTGGAGGCGCCAATCCTCAAGGCACCGATCCTCAAGGCCCCGTCCCTGGAGCAGCCGCCCCCGATTGGGCCTACCTCGAGATCATCTTGACCCACTTCATTCTCGAGTACCAAACCCCGAGCAACAAGCGCTCCACCCTCCAGTACAAAATCTTGACCCGCGACGACTTCCTCTGCGGCATCCCGACCTGTACTTCCCGCGCCAACTTCCACGCCCATCACATCTGGTGGCGCTCCGGCGGCGGGCCGGACGACCCCTGGAACCTCATCACACTATGTGCCGCCCACCACCAAATGGTGCACGAGGGGATCGTTCAGATCGGCGGTTGGGCGCCCTGGGCGCTCATCATTCGCCAGGGCGTGGACCCCCGCAACAACCGGGCCGCCGACGCCTTCAAAAACGGCCGGCGCACATCAGACAAGACCGCCCGCGAGTGGATGATGCGCTGGAGGAAGTGGTGCCGCACGAGGAGGAAACGCACGAAACAAGTTGCCGCGTCATGACTCGCACGCGCCCACAAACAGCGCCCCCAACCAGAGAAACACTACGCTCGTGCAGGCTGGGAGGCTGCCGGCGCCTTAGCGTCCTCGGCGGCTGTCGACTCAAGTTCGGCTTCCGTGTCTCTCGCAGCCACTTCCGCCCAACCGTGGGCTTCGAGCCACTCGTAACCACGACGATTCTCGTTGTGGATAGCTGCGACCAACACATCGCCCTCAACGATGACCGTGTCTTGGGCATAGGGCTTGAGCGCATCCGACCTAAGGACAGCAACGGGCAACACCTCAGGCGCGAACTTCTGATGCACAAGCCCCTCCTTGCGGTCGGCCGCAGTCGCAACCTCATTGTTTCCCGCCACCGCGTTCGCCGCCGCTCCACCCTCAAGCACTCCACCCCCAACTTTCCCGCCCTCTTTCTTCCGGCCCTCTGCTTCTCCCGCTTCAACGCCTTCATCGCCCACACTATTGGCGTTAAACCCATTCCAAACCCACGAACTTACGTCGGCGAGATCGCGCTCCAACCGCACCTGCCAGCGCTCCAGCTCCTGCTCGCCCCCAAACAGCACATGCGCCCCCTCGTGCTCGACGCGCGCGCGCGTTACCGACGAGTGCCGGCGCACGGCCACATAGGTATCGGGCACCTTGAACTCCTCGATCGCATGCTGGGCGAATACCAAGTTGGCCGCTGCGTTGGGGGTCAAGCCAATCGCTGCCGCGCGGCTGTCGAGCTGCGCGCGCATCAACGTGCGCTCCTCGAGCCCATTGCCGTAAACGACTTTGAGGCCCTCCTCTTCGGCTTCAGCGGCGAAGTCGTGGCTCGAGTCAATCACCACAGCTTCCTGGCCAGCATCCACGAAGATTCGCGCCACGGTCCGTGCCAACTTGTTGGCGCCCAGGATCGCCACGCCGTTCGCCCCTTTGCGCCTAACGCCCAGCAAGCTAGCCACCCAACCGCCCGTGAGGCCCTGGATCACCACGGTCATGGCAATCACCAAGAAAACCAGGGCGAGAAGAGCGTCTCCACCTGGAATGTGATTCTCATGCATCACATGGGCGAAGTGAGACGCCACCGCCGCGGCAACGATACCGCGCGGCGCCAACCAAGCCAGGAACGCCCGCTCGCGCCAAGGAAGGTCGAGCCCGATCGTGCATGCCACCATATTGAGGGGGCGCACCAGAAGCATCAAACACAGAACCGTGCCGACACCCCGCCATCCCAACGACAGCACCCCAGCCAACCGCACATCAGCTGCCAGCAAGATGAACAAGAGGGCGATCAGCAAGATGGTGAGCTGCTCTTTGAATTCAGCCAGATCACGGTGGACGCGGGTGCGCATGTTGCCCACTACCAGGCCTGCCACCGTCACCGCCATAATGCCGCTCTCCGGCAGCAACGCCTCGGCGATCTGGAAGAGCCCCAACACGGAACCCAACGTCAGGATGTTCTCGAGGCCTTCCGGCACCAGGCGGCGCGACTTCAACAGGAATCCCACCGCCAAGCCACCGGCCACACCAAGGCACAGCCCCAAACCCAACCGATAGGCCAGCCCCAGCGCCCCACCCCCGACCGACGCCAGCGAGGGGCTGATCATCACCTCGAGGGTCACCAGGGCGATGATGGCGCCGATCGGATCGATCAGCACTCCCTCGCCCTCGAGAATCGTGTGCAGGTTTCTCTTGACGCGAATGCGCCGCAGGAGGGGCGCCATCACCGTCGGTCCGGTGACGATCACCAGAGTGCCGAAGAGGATCGACACCGCCCAGCTCCACCGCATGACCCAATGCGCCGCCAAGGCTGCGCCAGCCGCGGTCACCAAAGCGCCAATCGACACCAAGCGTCGCAGGAGCACACCCTCACGGCGCAACCGGCGCACAACCAGGTTCAGCCCGCCTTCAAAAAGGATGATAGCGACGCCGAATTCAACCAGGATGGGCAACGCCTCACCCAGGCTCTCCGGAACAATGAGCCCCGCCAGGTCAGGCCCCAGTGCCACACCAGCCGCCAACAGCAGCACAATCCCAGGGATGCGGGCATGCCGCGCAATGACCAGGCAGATGACGCCCGCCAGAAAGGCCAGTCCGACAGTAAGCGCAGGGTCCGCGTGTTCGACCTGGGGCATCTTGACCTAGACCATCAGCCGAATCTCAGGCATCGGAGAAGCCGACGCCTAACGGTGGTAGTGGCGCTTCACCCGCCCCCAAGTAACAGCTTCAACGGGGTCGGTGGACGACCTGAACAATCCCTGGCAATTTGGTGCACCCGCCAAGTCATCGACAAAGTTGGCGAACTCGTAGGTGACCGTGTCGGCCGGGTCGTTGATCGACATGCAAAAGTATCCCAGGGTATCGGGAGTCGCACTCTGGATTGCATCGCCGAAGCCACCCAGCCGCACCGTCCCGGGGTTGTTTTCCTGCGCATCGAACAAGGTCCAGCTGGCGGTGAGCTGCGAGCGCAATCCCTGCACAAAGGTCAGCGAACCCGTGTTGTAGGTGAAGTCGAGTCCGAATGCATCGATGCCCTGTGGATTGTCGATGAGGATGGGAACGCAAACCGTTCCACCGGGCGATCCTTCGGTGTCGCCCGGGCAGCAATCGAGCTGAGCGAAGACCACCCCGGGCCAGGCCAAGCCCAGGGCGCCCGCGATCCCCAGCACAAGGTGCAAAACAGCGCGCATCGTCGTCATCGTAAAACGGCTCCCCCCAAGACGCAGCGCTGTGCCGCGCCCAGCATTCAAGAATTGGTCGATCCTCAGTCAAACACCGCAAGCTTGCGGGTCGTGGACTCGCCGCCGGCGTCCAGGCGCAAGAAGTAGATGCCAGCCCGGACTCGACGCCCGTCGGTCGCATGGCGATCCCAAGCGATATTGTGCACGCCCGGCGCCAACCTGTCATCGACTAAGACGCGGACCAACCGCCCTTCGACGCTATAGACCGCGGCCCGGGCGTGACTCGCCGCGCCTCCCACGTCCAGGACCGCGTGGGTTGTCGTGCGAAAGGGATTCGGATGGGGCCCTACCAACCCCAGGCGAGGCGCTGGCACTGCCGCGTCGCCCCGTCGCCCATCGGCGCTGGCGGCAAGGCGGCGCTCGATCCACTGAACGTTCGACAACGACGCAGGTTCGCCGCGGTGTTTCTGAAACACCAACTCGCCGACCTGCCGCCACGCCCGGCGGCGATCGGCCTGCGCAGCTTGGGAGCCACCCGCTCTGGCGTCGTCGGAGTCGCCGTCGTCGGAGTCACCATCCCGGGAGCCGCCAGCCCGAGAGTCGCCATCCCGGGAGTCGCCATCCCGGGAGCCGCCAGCCCGGGAGCCGCCAGCCCGAGAGTCGCCAGCCCGGGAGTCGCCAGCCCGGGAGCCGCCAGCCCGGGAGTCACCAGCCCGGGAGCCGCCAGCATCAAAACCGCCCAGGAGCAACTGGCCCGGCCCGACCTCCACGGCTCGGAGTGCTTCCCACTCAGCGCCAACGCCGCTGCTGGCATCGAGGGCCACAAAAGTAAGGAGCCCGGGATCAAAATCCATTCGGACGCCGACGGCAACTTCTCCCCGGAGATCACGCATCAGGAGGGGCACCCGCACCTCCGCAACATCCGGCAACCCCAAAGCAGCCTCATCCAAGTGGAAAAGGGGGCCACTGACCAGCGCACCCGCCGCGACACCGGCGCCCGCGCCCCGACCGACACCTACAGTGCCCGCTCCACCAGGCGCCGGCCGGCCACCGAAGCACAGCTCCGGCACTCCACCCGACAACCACCGCGCAAAAATCGACAGGGCGTCGCCGGGGGTCACCTGACCGTCACAGTTGACATCAGCAGCTCGCGTCTCGCAATTCCCCGCCCCATCGCACTCGGGCGTCACTTGTTGATTGTTGAAGAACATCTCAAAAGCGCACTGAGCATCCCCCGGGCTCAACACCCCATCATCATTGACGTCGCCGTTTTGCTCGCAAAACTCGCCATACGTGAACTGACCACAGCAGGACAACATACCCTGCAAGTCATCCAGCAGCTCAGTGACCGTGAGTTCACTCACCTGACCATCCGCGCAGCTTGCACACACCACATCGAAGCTCAAACGAGCGATCGTGCCGGTGGAGTTCATCGGAATCGGCGTTGTATTAAGACCACCAATATTGATAGTGCCGGGCGTTGTCTCAGTAGCGTCGCAAACCAACCAACCCTCGGTCAGCTCGGTGCACGTGCTGCTCCCAGGCACAAAGGACAGAATGCTCGTGTCATAACTCAAGGTCAGAGCAAAGGCATCAATGTCGGTAGCCGCGACTTGCAAATCCACGTCGACCGACACCCGATCGTTCACTCGCCCCTGAGCATCACCAATCTTGACGCGCGGCTCACCGCTGGGGCAGGGGCAATTGCTGCTGCCGCCACCTGTGGCCGTGATGCTGCCGTTCACCGGATTAGTAGGCAGGGCCGGCGGACTCTGATTGTCTTCGAGCAAGGCACGGGCGAAGCCAAGGGTCGTGATCCCAGCCGACAACAAGTCCCAATCAATGGTCAGGAGGGTCCCCGATCCAACGTAACCGGTTTGATCACCGACGGCGACGATCACCCGCAAGGTATCGGTTCCGACGACGTTGGCGCCGTGAACATTCAACAGGCTATTGCCAAACGGCCCCATGGTGATGTCGGTGTCGGGGGTCACCAGGGTCGGGTTGTAGGTGATATCAAGGGTCACACCTGTGACACCGGGCGCGTTCTCCATCACCAGGTCGGTGGCGATTCTCGTCCCCACCTCACCCGACACTTCGGGCAACCGCAGCGTCGTCACCTGCCCCCAAGCGTGGGAGCCCTGCGTCCAACCCATCAGCGCCAACACCAGGACCAGAAGCCTGGGGATCGATCGAGTCATTCCGAAATCCTCTATTGCCGGGACAAGGCAGAACCGCAAATCACAGCCATATCAACGCAGAAGCATCATCTTCCGCCGCTCATGATACGAGCCGCCGTCCAACGTATAAATGTAGATCCCACTCGCCACCGCCTGGCCGGCGGCATTGCGTCCATTCCACGCAACGTCATGCATGCCGGCTGGCAGGTGCTCGTCGACCAATTCTCTCACCAGCCGTCCCTGCACATCCAGGACTCTAATTACCACATGCATCGGCGCCGGCAGGCCGAACTCGATGCGGGTGGTGGGATTGAAGGGATTCGGGGCGTTCTGGAACAACACGGTCCGCGCTGGCACCACAACTGGCGAGGAACCATCCATCTTGACGCGCAGGTCGCTCAGGTCGGCACCATAAGCCAGCGCCCGAACCAAGCGCAGCGGCTGCTCGGGGGACAAGCCGCGAGCCTCAAGCTCAAACTGCAATGGGGTTTCGCCCAGCACCTGGGGAGGACGCCACATGGCCGGCTTCACCGCCACCACGACACGGTCCGTGCCAAGTACCGGCGCCTGAATCACTTGAAGCGCGCCGTCAAGAACGATACGGAAGTCGGCACCTCGCGTGTCGACTTCTACCAAGAGTCCTGCAACTTGCGTGCCGGAGTCGACTTCAAGCGGCACGGCGAGGCGACCGGTCGCCCACCGCCCCGCACCCAAGCGGACCGACATAGCCGGCAATTGGGCACCACCAACGCCACCGGTGCTACCAGCGCCACCAGGGCCACCAACACCACCAGCACCACCAGCACCACCAGCACCAGCACCACCACCAGCACCAGCACCACCAGCACCACCACCACCAGCACCACCACCAACCCGCCCCCCAGCGGCATCCTCCACGAACGCATCCACGGCCCCAACCACGTCATTGACGTTCAAGGTGCCATCCGCGTTGCAGTCAAAGTTGACCCGCGCCGCATCGGTTTCCGGCAATCGACCCACCACGACCGACTCCAAGTGCAGGACCTCATCAAAGTCCACAACACCATCATGGTCGTAGTCGGCGCAGCGCGCCGGCGGCGCGTCGTCAAAAAGCGCCGCCTTAAACGGCGACACACCCACGACGCTGCCATCCGCCGAGTCTCGCACCCGAACCACGGCGGCATAAGTCTCGGGCCCCGATACGCGCCACGTCCAGGTCTCGCCGGCTGGGACAGCCAGCGCCAGCAGCTCGAACGGCCCAGCCGGCCCCTGGCGGCTGATTTCGACATCGACCGCCTCGACCGCGCCGCTCACCTGCCAACCAATCTCCTGGTCGGTGCCAACTGCCCACTCGGTGAAGGCCACGCCCCCTGGGCTCAGCACGCTGATCGTCCGGTTCTCATAGACAAACGGCGCGGAGACATTGACCACCCCCACGCCTCCACTGATACGGACAACAGCTTCTTCGTAGCGCCGATCCACCTCCGGCAACAGCCATTCGTAGACGCCGTCGTTGGCGGTAGAAGCAACAATCGCCAACCACGGGCCGGCAGGCTCCAAGCGGTAGTCGATGGCCACCGAGTCGATGTTTCCAACCGCGGTCCACTCAATCGTCTCGGTCGCAACCTCCGACCAGACCTGACCGGCGGCCGGCGCCGCCACCCGGAATGCGCGATCCAAAATAGTGATCGCCCGACTCTCACTCTCGACCGCTCCATCGGCAGCTCGCACCCGCAACTCGGCGCCTACCACGCGACCGTTGACCTCAGGCACCACCCAGCTCAACACCCCACCGTTGCCAATCCCCGCCGCTACGGTCTGCCACGCCTGGCTCGCCGACATCCTGAACTCCACATCAACGACCGGCACCGCGCCACGCGTGTCCCAACGCACTTCGACCTCAGTCGCCTCGGTGATCTCGGCCGACGCCGCCGGGGCAGTCATTTCCAACACCCGGTTGGCGATGGTGAACGGTTGTCCCTCATCCACCAAGTCACCAAAGGAGTCGCGCACGCGCACCTGCGCCAGCCGGTCCTCCGAAACTTCCGGCACTACCCAGTCGAATTCACCCGTAGCGATCAACTCGCTGGCAATCAGCTGCCAGGCGGCATCACCTTCAAAGCGAAACTCCAAATCAACCCTGGCCAGGGTGCCCCCCGAGTCCCACTCGATGCGGAAGGGATGGGCCTCGCTGACCACGTCCGAAGCCGTCGGTCGAATCAATGCCAGCGCTTTATTGAGCACCGTGAAGCGCTCCGAAGTGGCGGTGATCGAGCCATCCGTCACATCCAGAAGACGCAACTGCACCTGCGTGCGATTTTGGTCGACGGCCGGCACCGGCCAAATCAGACGATCCGGCCCCGTCGCCCAATAGCCTTGCAAGGTCCACGGTTCACCAGGCGCCAAGCGCAACCACAGCGCCAAAGAATCGATGCAAGTCTGCTGCCACTCGACCAACGCTCCCGAGCCCTCGGTCAGCTCGGTGCCTGCGGCGGGGGTCACGAAAGTCAGCGCCCGGTGGCCCAAGGTGAAGCTGCCGCTCAATCCCAAGACGGCGCCGTCCACAGCGCTCCGCACCCGCACTTGGGCAGCCTCGGCGGTGTTGGCGACTTCGGGGACCTGCCACGTGTAGCTCCCCGTGTTGTCCACGTCGCTGGCGATTTCGCGCCAGGTCGACTGGCTGGATCGGCGCCAGTGAATGTCCACCGTTGGGACCGCGCCAGTCGATTCCCAGGCGATCACCTGCGCCTGTTGTTCGCACCAGACGTCGCTGGCCACCGGCTCCAACACCTGAAGCGTCCGATCAATCACTCGGAACAGCTCGCCGACCGCTTGAGCCAGGTCGGCGCTGCCGTTGGTGTCGGTCACGCGCACCCGCACCAGATCCTGGTCGCCCGAGAAGTTGGGCAGGAGCCACATAAACGTGTTGGTTCCCGCTTGGTTCTCGACCCTGGCGATCGGCATCCACTCCCCCCCACCACTCTGGAACTCGAGCGCCACCTCTTCAATGAAGCCGGCCGACGCCCAAGCAATCTCCACCTCGGTCCGCTCCGAAACATCGTCACCCGTACCGGGAGCACTCAACTGCAACCGGCGGTTCTGGACGATGAAGTCGGCGGACTGTCCCACTTCGCGCTGGACGGCGCTCTCCAATTGCACGATACGCACGCGAGACCCGGGTTGGTCCACTTGGACAGCAGGAATGGTCCACGACAACTCCTCAGCCACCGCCGGCAGCTGAGTGATTGGCTGCCATTCGCCGTCGAAGCCCAGGCGGTAGTCGACCCGCACCAAACCGATGGGACCGGTAGCGTTCCACTGGATCAAACGCGTGTCGGCCTCGGACCAAACATCACCGGGCTCGGGATGGGTGACGACCAACGCCCGATCGCGCAGTCGAAATGGTGCGCTGGTGCCGACGGTTTCGCCGTCCGCAGCATCCACCACCCGCACTCGAGCGTCGCCGATGTCACCGCTGACGTCGGGCAGCCGCCAATCGTGGTGGCCGACGTTGTCGATGTTGACCGCCTCCGGTACCTCGGTCCAGGGGGCGCCCTGCCCCAGCTGCACTTCGAGCGTCACCCGCGGCACATGCCCAACCGTCGTCCATTCAACCCGCTCGGTCTCGGTCTCAAACCAAACATCACCGGTACCCGGTCGCTGCACATCCAACACGCGATTCTGGACGGTAAACGGCTCACTGGTAGCCACCAGTCCCGACCCACCGCCGCCCAAGCGCCGGATGCGAACCCGCGCGGCGTCCTGGTCGGTACCCACCGCCGGCAATGGACTCCACACCCACTCGCCGGTCGTGGCAGCGACGCTGGGCGCCAAAACCACCCAATCACCACCGGGGGCAGCACGGTACTCAATGCGCACACTATTCGCATCGCCGATCTCCTGCCAACGAATGGTCTGCGTCGATCCCTCGGACCAGACGCTCCCCGAGGTCGGCTCCACAATTTGCAAGTCGCCCACCACCACCAGGGCGTTGGCCTGATCGGACAGGCCGCCGGTCGGCCGATCGCGCACCGTCAGTGTCACGGTGTAGGCGCCACCGACTGCATAGACGTGGCCGGGCGTCGCCAGCCCGGCCCCGGCTGCCGACTCGCCATCCCCAAACTGCCAATCGAAAATGAGCGGGTCGCCGTCGGGATCGGACGACCCGGTGCCGTCAAGCGTCAATTCGTCGCCGCGATCGACGTTGTAGAGGGTGCCAGCATCAGCCACTGGTGCACCGTTGACCGCTGCCGTTGTACTCGCCTGGTCGCTCAACCCACCGGGATCGGTGACCGTCAATGTCACGTCGAAGGTCTCGCCGCCCATCGAGTTGTAGACATGCGACGGATGGCGCTCGGTCGACGTCGCGCCGTCGCCAAAGTCCCAGTGAAACTCCAGTCCGTCGGGGCCGTCGGGGTCGCTGGTCCCAGCGCTCGAGAAGTCGATGGGCTCCCCGGCGTTGCCGCCGTAGGGACCACCCGCCGCTGCCTCCGGCGCGCGGTTCAGCAACACGCTGGTGACATCAACCGACTCCAGACCACCCGTGTCGGTCACCGTCAGCGTGACGGTGAAAGAACCGCCAGCGCCAACAGCATAGGTCTTCGTCGGGGCGGGTTCAGACGAACCGCTACCGTCCCCAAACTCCCAGGCGTAGGTAAGGTCACCGCCATCCGGATCGAAAGAACCGGTGCCATCAAACTGAATGGCCGTGCCCTCGTTGCCGCTGTAGGGCCCCCCCGCATCGGCGACCGGACCCGCATTGATACTGGCGAAGGTCGCTGCCGTATTAGTCAAACCGCCAGGATCCTCAACGGTCAGGGTCACGGTGTAGAGCCCCGCCGCGTCGTAGGTGTGGGTTGGCGTCGCGCCCGCACCAACCGTTCCATCGCCGAACGCCCAGCGGTAGGTCAACGAGTCACCTTCGGGGTCTACCGAAGCGGTGCCGTCGAAGCTCAGCGCGTCGCCAGCATTCCCGGCGTACGGCCCGCCAGTGTGGGCGGTCGGACCAGCGTTGACCGTGACCGTGGTTTCAGCGCTGTCAGTCAAGCCGCCAGGATCCTCGACGGTCAATTCGGCGGTATACGTGCCGCCCGTCTCATAAACGTGCTCCGCCACCACCCCGGTCGCCGCCTCCCCGTCCCCAAAATCCCAAGCGTAGGTCAGCGCGTCGCCGTCCGGATCGCTAGAAGCATCACCCGTCAAGGCAATCGACTCGCCAACATTCCCGGCGTAAGGCCCACCCGGATCGGCCTCAGGCGCGCCGTTGATGGTGGCCAGCGTCGTGTCCTCGCCACTCAAGCCGCCGCCGTCCTCAACCTGCAGGCGGACGTCGTAGGTGCCGCCGGCCTCGTAGACGTGCTCAGCGACCACCCCGGTTCCAGTATGGCCATCGCCAAAGTCCCAGGTGTAGGTGAGGGGATCGCCGTTCGGGTCGCTCGAACCGCTGCCGTCGAAGCTGACGGTGTCGCCTTCGTTCGCGGCGTAGGGGCCGCCCGCATCGGCCACCGGTGCATCGTTGACAACGGTCACCAGAGCCACATCGTCGGCGCCCAACCCACCGGGATCGGTGACCGTCAGAGTCACCGTATAAATCCCCGGAGTGGCAAACAGATGCGTCGGCTGGCTGCCGGTCGCGGTGTCTCCGTCGCCGAACTCCCAGAAAAACTCCAGCGTCGCACCTTCGGGGTCGGTCGACCCATCGCCGTCGAACGCCACCGGCGACCCGGCCGAACCCGAATAGGGTCCGCCCGCGTCGGCAACCGGCGGTTGATTGATCAAAGCCTCCACTGCGTCGTCATCGACCGCACCAAAGGGATCGGTGACCGTCAAGAGCACCGTGAAGCTGCCACCCGTAGCGTAGGTGTGGTCGACCTGGACACCCGTATCAGTGTCGCCATCGCCAAAGTCCCAGGCATAGGTCAGGGGATCCCCATCGGGATCACTCGATCCACTCCCGTCAAACGACACAGGCGAACCCTGGTTGGCGGCGTAGGGGCCACCCGCATCGGCCACCGGATCGGCGTTAGCGATCGTCGCGGCCACTCCCTGCGTCGCATTCAACCCACCAGGATCCGCCACCGTCAAGGTCGCCGTGTAGGTCCCCGGTGCGTCGTAGACGTGGGACGGCGTCGGACCGCTGGCCGTCTCCCCGTCCCCGAACTCCCAAGTGAAGCTCAGCGCATCACCGTCCGGATCGCTCGACGCCGATCCATCGAACTGAACGCCGTCACCCGGATGTCCGGTGTAGGGACCTCCCGGATCGGCAACGGGCGGACTGTTGATCTGCGCCGATGCCGTTGCGCTAGCAGTGAGGAGCTCCTCGTCGGTGATCGTCAGGGTCACCGTGTAGGTGCCACCGGCAACATAGGTGTGGGAAGGACTCACACCGGCGCCGTTCGTGCCGTCCCCAAACTCCCAAGCGTAGGTCAGGGCGCCTCCTTCGGGATCGCTCGACCCCGATCCGTCAAAGATCAACGCGGCGCCGGCGTTGGCGGCGTAGGGCCCGCCGGCGTCCGCCACAGGTGGATCAGCCAGCGCCAACCCCGGCTGGAGGCCGAGGCCCACCCACGCGACCACCCACATCCACCGGCCCCTCACCGACTCACGCTCCCATCTAAGAAGAACACCTCAAGGTTGTCCGCAGGGTCAACGCTGCGGGCGACGATGGCTTCCTCAAAGCGCAAATCCAACGGCGTCCCGACGGCAACCGCCGGCGCAAAGCGCACAGTGAGGGTCAAGATTGCATCCCGCCCGACCGGTACGCGGGCACCTGGCGATTGCGGATCGTACGCCAACACCCTCACTGGCCCGTCATCCACCGCATGCTGCACCGCCGTCAGCACCACCCCCCGGCCGGCGGTCTCCACCTGCACAACGTCAGCCACCGCCCGGTCCAGGCAGACGTCGAACTGCAAACTGCGAAATTCAGTGGCGTGGGACACCAACACCGGCACCGCAAACGTCGCCTCACCCGCTGGTTCCGGCGCGCCAAACGCCATCACCACGCGCTCCCCAACCGGCTCGAGTGGCACCTGCAACACCTGTCGGCCCCCCGGGCGCACGGTCTGTTCCACCAGATTGCCGGAGAACATGAGATCACCACCGCCAAGAGCCAGCACCCGAACCGTCACCAAGTAGTCGTCACCGGGCATGACCTCATCAAACCGCAAGGCCACCGTTTCCGTCCGTGCCGGTACGTCAGCAACGTGGCGTTTGGGAGCCACCCCCGGCGTCCCCAAAGTAACGACCACCCGCGTCGCTACGGGCAGGCCCTGCGGTTGGGCCGGGCACGCTCCACCTCCACCCACAGGCGCCGGCGCCAAGGGCCCGGCCAAGAGCCCCAAAGCCACCTCGACCGTGCTCGACGACACCGGCCTGAGGGCTGGATCGTCGCCGCACCCCGAAGCTCCCAGAAAGAGGACGACTGCCACCAACCCAAACAACCGGACCAGCCACCCGGCCCCCATCGCTCCGCCCCGCCGCGCCCTCATCAACGCACCGCTCCGGCGGTCAACGCAAGCACCCCACCGTGACCCGACATGTCGATGGTGCCATTCTCCGCCTCACCCACCAGGAAGGCGTAACCCACCTGCAAGCCAAAGCCGTGTCCCAACTCCCGACTACCGGTCGGCCCCAACTCGACCACCCAACCATCGCCGGTACCAGCATCGTTTTCCCCAAAGCCCGAGTACGCCGCCCGTCCACCCAAGCGGGTGCGCCCATCGAGCCAACCCGAAAACGCCGCATCGGCGCGAAAGATAGAGCCGGCAACGTCGCGAATCGGCGTGTGGGGCGTCGCAAACTCCGTCTCCGCCTTGGCCACGAAGCCGGCGCCAACCGTCAACTCGCCGCGCAAGAACTCCTGGCGGAACCCCAAGTCCACGTCCAGCTGCGTGCCCTCGGCCAACTCGCGGACACCATCCCGGCGGTCTTCCAGAAAGCCGGTGACCCGCGCCGTCGCCTGCCAGCGCCGGGCGCCGATCAACTCCAACGCGCCAAACACAGACCATTCCGCCCCGGGCTCGTAGCGCGCCAGGCCACCGGGAGCCAGGCGGCTGGTAACATCGAACGCCCCTTTGGCCGTCACCGACACCCCACCACCGTAGGCCAAGCCCGGCTGCGGCGCGTCGGCGTAGGTGCCCCGCAATTCGACGTCGGGCCCCTCACCGTAGCGCTTGATGTAAAAACCCAAGAGCCGATCGTTGAGCGCGTCCAGTACGGTCGTTTCGCTCGGATCCAGCGCATTCTTACCGCTCGGCACCCGAAACGACGCGCCCACCGAAAAGCGCGGGTCGGGCAACGTGTAGGTGGCTCCCAGCAACCCATCCGCCAACCCATGCAGTCGGCGCTCGATCGCCAAGTCGGTCATGTCAGTGACCGCCGCCCGAAACAGATAGGAAAACTCGAGACGTGGCGTGAGCGCCGTCCGCACGTGAACCGGCAGAGCAACTTGCCTGAGGTTCACCTCACCCTCGGCGCCAGCCAACGACCAACTGCGGTACACCAAGCCCGCTTCAAATTCAGCGGGCAAGCCGAATGCCAAACGGGACGACTGAGCACCGGCGGCCAACGGCATCATCACCAAGAGCGCCACCGCCGCGCGGGCGATAACCAGCCTCGCCATCGGCGCCCGGTCAGCTGCCCCCTGCATCACCGGCGCCCTATGTCCGCGCCACCCGACCATTAGCGCGGTAAGCGTACGGTGACCGACGCCCCGCCCCCCCGAGTCGGTTGGTTCACTGACAGGTCGCCCGACTCACCACCATCACCCGCCACCACCTCCCCGCCTGAGTGGGCTGCCAACAGCTCATCACGGAGCGCTAAGCGCTGGCGCTCCAAAGCCGTCGCCTCGAACAAGCGCCGAAGACCCTCAACACGCCCCGGACCGCTGGCGACTAAGTTTTCTTCTTCCAAGATCAACGCCAGCCGCCGCGCCAACTCAAAGGCGTCGTCGTCAGCAAGCGCCTCCTCGACAGCCCGCCGTGCCTCGGCCTCTCGGCCCGCCCCCCAGTGCGCCAGCGCTTCACCATAGAGCCGCACCGCCAGAGCGCTGTCGGTCGGCCGTTTGCGCAGGCGCTCGAACCCAGCCTCGGTCAACTCGACTTCCGACAACTGCGCTACGCGAAAGACGATCGTCTGTAGGTGATCCAAAATGCCGGGGCCGCGCCCCCGCAACAGCTCGAACGGCACCACCTGACGCTGGTCACCCGAGAACTCTTCCACGCGGCAATGCAAGCCGAGATCGCCAGCAAATTCGCTCAACCGCCCCGACACCACCATCCCCGCACCGGTCAACTGCGCCAGCCGCCGGCGCTCGTCGCGGCCCAGATCGGCGTCGCGCTCCACCTCCATGGCATCCAAGAACGCCATGAGTTCGTCGAGCGGAACTGGCGCCGCCCCGGGAACACGCCTCCACTCGTCAATCATCAGCGCTGCGGTGCTCAACCGAAAGGCCCGAGCAGCAGGCGAACGGGTTTGCAGGTCAAACGGCAGAAACAAAACGCGCCCAGGCTCGCCAGCCACGCCCTCCATGGCTGCAGCCACCCGCCTCCGTACGCGCTCGGCGTGCACGCGGTGCTCGGCCCGCACCAACGCCCCATCCAACCGCCCGGAATAGCCACCCTGAACCCGCGCCGCTTCATAGCGCTCTGCCGCTTCGTCGACCCGGTCCAACGCATCCAGCGCCAAGGCCAAGTAGAAGGAGGCACGCGCATCCGTGGGGTCGAGCGCCAGCGACTCCTCTAGGTGGGGAACGGCCTCGGCGTAACGCCCTTGCTCCACCGCCACGACGCCCTGCTCGCGCTGGATGGCGGCCGAACCCGGCGCCACCGCGCCAGCCTCTTCCAGAAGTTGTCTGGCGCTCTCCAGATCACCGGCCTGGCGATACGCCTGCAGCCGGGACTGGTAACTCGGCATGCACCCAGCCGCGAGCAGCCCGCACACCGCGCCAGCATGAACCCAGCGCCAAAGGCAGAGCCCATGCCCCTCCCGATACAACTTCCACTGCATAGCCTGACTCTTCCAATCGGAGCGGGCGGGCACGGGGATGGGCGGGGACTGGCCGCGCGCGCCGCCGTTCCAGGGGCGTGGATCCTGGTTATAAACTCGCTCCGGGCAGGGCACCGCCCTGTAGGGCAAGACTCACAACCACAACGATATAGCTAAGTATGACGGGCGCCAGACAAGGGCGTCAACCAGCACTGCGGTCCACCACCCCAGACCACCGAAAAACAAGTCTAAGTAATTGTAATTAAATCACTTAGATGTCGATCTCGTATTACGACCCGGCGGCCGCGTCGGGCGCCGCCGCCTCAGCCTCACCAGCGTCGCCATCACCCAGCTGGGGCTCCTCGGCAGGCTCTTCCTCTTTCATCGTCACCAAATCCGTGTAGTAGGGATCGATCCGATACTTGGCAATCGTGTAGATCCAGTCACGGTCGCCGGGCTTGCAGAAGTACATGCCAGCTTCGGTCTGGTTGCCAACCGCCAGCTCTAAAGCCCGCCCGTCGATGGTCTCAGCCGTCACCTTCAAGAAGGGCTCATCCAACCCCGTCTCTTCAACGGTCAGCACCGAGTCGGGCAGGTCGTTGCAAATCAGCCGCGCCAGGCCGTTGAGCATCTTGGTCACTTCGTCCCGCTTGACCGGAAATGCCTCGGGTTCCCGGAGCTGCCAGACCTGCTCGGCATCCTGTTCAAAGACGATCGTCGAGTCACCCCGTTCGATCCTCAACTTCACCAACTCGGCCGGATCGGTGTTGAAGATGCGGCGATCCCGCCAACCTCCCCGCGTCTTGACGATGTAGCTCTTGAACGGCCGCGGCGTTTGATAAACCTCGTCACCCTCTTCCAGGCGAAAGTAGGTTCCGGCCGACCCCGACCGCGAGTTCTTGCCGATCACCATCGACGCCACCAAGTCGTCGCCCGCACCAAAGAACTTGGCGAGCGCCCCCGACTCATCATCCACGCCAAAGATGTCGTGCTTCTCCGGGTTCCGTGCCACCGGCGCGCTGGTCGAAATCTCCGGCAGTGAGCGAAGCGCTCGGTGAATCTGGGCGGTGTCGGCAGGCAGCGGGAACTCACCGGCAATCAGCCAATTGTCGCCATCGGCACGCTCGAGCGTTACGGTCTCGCTCGCGTTTTCGACGACGATCTTGTGCACTTTCTCAGCCTCCACGCCAGCGAAGACAAAGTCCGACTGCTTGACACCATCGCCCGACTGCCAGGGGCGCTCCAACAACAACGCCAAAAGTGCCAACCCCACTAGCACAATCCCCAGCGTACGAATCTGCTTGCCGCTCATGACGCCCGCTCCAACTCGGCCTGAAACGCTTGCTTCTCGCGCCGGCGCACCATCCAGCGTCCGATCCCGACGATACCCAGCAGAATGGGCATCGCGAAGGTCCCGGCAAACTTCACCAAGCGCCGCCGGCCCTGCGCCTCATCGGCGGTAATGGAAGGTTCGAGCGGCCGATCACTGACGGCGCGCGAGCGAATCGAGATCAGCGCGTTGCCCAGCGTCAACCAATCGACCGCGTTCTGCGCCAGCACTAAGTTTTCTGGAAACTGCTGCGCGAAGTTCGAGCGCACCATGAAGGAGCTGCCAATCACCACAATCTGGGATGGCTCGGTCGACTCAGTGATTGTCTCGGCATCCTCAGCCAACACCGCCAGCTCGCCCTCGGCGGCGGTCGTATCGGCGGGTGCAGCCGGCACCTCTTTCCCGGCAAAGTAGCTAGGGAAGCTGCCGCTCACCACCGCCGCCAGCGTGTAGGACTGGGTTTCCTCAGGCGCCCACGGCTGCTGCGGGTTTAGGTTGTAGACCCCCGACTGCGTCCACCCCCGGTCGCTGGTCCACGCCAGCGGCGTGAATTCAACACCCTCGGGCCGCTGCTCCGACTCCGCCACTTCGCACGGCCAGGGAAATACCGCCGATTCCAACCGACTGACGATGGGGTTCTCTGGGTTCAATCCGCGACTCTGATTGGTGACCTTCGGCCAATACGGGTAGGGGATGAAGAAGCGGAACATGCCCTGATTGAACCCTGCCTCGGCGCAAACCCCGTCTAGCACGACGTTTTCGGACACCTTGATACCGTAGTGCGGCAAAAGGTTCTCGAGCCCGGAACGAATCCCCCGCGCCTGGAGCTGGCCACCCACCAGCTGAATCGAATCCTCAAAGACCAACAATTTGCCACCCTGCATGACAAACTGGTCGATCAAGTACTTCTCGCGCTCGGAGATTTCCACCGGGCCAGCAACGACCAGAGCGTTCACATCCTCCGGAATCTCCTTGCGTCCCGAGTCCAGATCCACCGTGCGCACGACAAACTGCTGCTCGAGTAGCTGACGCAACTGATCGAGTTCTTCGAACAACCCCGGTTCCTGGTGCCCAGTCAAGTAGCCCAGCACCACGTCATCGCGCCGGCGAACCTTGACGATGCGAGAGGTTAGCTCGTACTCCAAGTTCTGGGTGTTGGCAACCACTGGAATCGTTTCATCGCGATCCTCATAGGTCACCGCCATCCCCAGGTAGACGTTTTGCAGTTGCACGCGATCTTGCTCGATTACTTCCAGCGGCACCTGCGGAATGCCCAACCGTTGAGCTTCGCTAGCCACCGCCGCATCGGCATCGGGATCTTTGAACTCGACTCGCAGGTTGCCCTTTGAGTAGGCGCGGTACTCGTTGAGCACATCGCGCACGTCTCGCTCCAAGGTGGCGATCTGAGCGGGCAGGTCGCCCGAAAAATAGGCTCGCACAGTAACCAGATCGTCCATCTCGGCCAAAATCTCGCGCGTTGCCGGCGAGACCGTGTACTCCTTGTTCTCGGTCAAATCCAGCCGCGAGAAGTGCCTGGACGACAAGAAGTTGACGACTGCCAGGATGCCCAAAACGATGAGCGAGCCGATCAGCGAATTGCGGATCGTCGAACCCATTCTCATGACTCCAACGCGCCTAACGCGCTTTGTTGGCTTCGATGACGCGGACGTTCAGAAAGAGAAAGAAGCCGATCACCGACAGGTAGTAAATGATGTCGCGCGAGTCCAAGACCCCGCGCGCAATCGAGTTGAAGTGGTTGCCTAAGCCCAGGTACTCCAAGACCGGCGTCAGGAACCGCGGCATGCTCACCAGCACGTAGCCGTTGCCGATGAAAAACAAGATGAAACAGGCCACCAGGCCAACGATGACCGCAACGATTTGGTTGCGCGTCAGGCTCGACACAAAGATGCCAATGGCCAGGTAGGCAGCCCCCATCAAGAGCGCCCCCAAATAGCTCGAGGCGATCACCCCCCAATCCGGATCGCCCAGCATCGATACGATGATGGGAATGTGCAGAGTGAGAAGCAGCGCGATGCCCAAGACCGCCAGGCTGGCCAAGAACTTGCCCAACACCACCTCGTGGTCGCGGACCGGCAGGGTCATCAACACCTCGATGGTGCCCATCTTTTTTTCTTCAGCCCAAAGACGCATGGTGATCATTGGCACGAAAAACAAAAAGATCCACGGCAACAAGTCAAAGTACGGCCGCATCGACGCGTATCGACTCAAGAAAAACGGCGTGAAGAAGAACCAACTCGACACCGCCAAAAACGCGCCAATGAAGATGTACGCGATCGGCGAGCGGAAGTAGCTCAGAAACTCGCGTTTGAAGATTGCCCAGATGCGGTTCATCTCAATTCCCTCAACTCAAGAACCGGGCCGCTCGGGTTCCCGGCGAAGATGATCACTTCCACTACGAGGCCGCGGCGCTTGGTTCGCTACGAGTCAGCTCGATGAAGACGTCTTCCAGACTCGAGGCCTCCTGGTGTAACTCGCTCAACACCCAGCCTTTGTCGGCCGCCAACCGAAACACCTCTTCGCAAACCGACTGGCCGTTAGCACTGCGCAACTCATAGCGCAGCCGGTCGGTCTGGTTGGATTTGATCTCGCGCCAAGCGCTCAGCCCCGACACCTGGTTGAGTGCGTCGCCCACCGCCTCGCGTGGTGCTGCGAGCGTTACAAACACCCGGCTGCCGCCGCCAGCGCGATCGCCCAGTTCATCCGGCGAGCCGTCCGCCACCAAGCGCCCATCATTAATAATGAGAACGCGCCCACACGTGGCTGTCACCTCCGGCAGGATGTGGGTGCTCAAGATGACCGTCTTCTCGCGGCCGATCTCGCGAATTAACTCTCGGATCTCAATGATCTGATGAGGATCCAAACCGGTGGTTGGCTCGTCCAAGACGAGAATCGGCGGGTCGTGGATCATCGCCTGCGCCAAGCCGACGCGCTGGCGAAAGCCCTTCGACAACTCCCCGACGTCTTTCTTGACCACTTTCGACAATCCGCAGACCTGAACCATGTGGTCCAGCCGGGAGCGACGCTGACTGGAGTCCAACCCGCGCACCTCACCCACAAAGTTGAGGTAGTCGGTCACGCTCATCTCTTCGTAGAGCGGCGCCGACTCCGGCAGATAACCCAGGTGGCGGCGCACCTCCAGCGGGTTCCGCCGGATATCAAACCCGGCGACTGTCGCCGTGCCCTCGTCAGCAGGCAAGAAGCAGGTCAAGATGCGCATCGTCGTCGACTTACCGGCCCCGTTGGGTCCGAGGAAACCGACGACCTGGCCGCGCTCGACACTGAAGCTAACGTCGCGCACGGCGCGCGTTGGCCCGAATCGTTTGGCAAGGTGTTGCACTTGGATCATGGCTCAATCCGCTCGTTCAAAAGGCAATTGGCTGGTTGAGTCGCCTGGCACGTCTTCACATGGAACGACGATGGCGGTCGCGCTTTGGGCCGGGCTGGGTCGGAGGAGTCGGCCAGACGGACCTTGCCCGGCGGGCGCTTGCGCGCTCGCCGCGGCTCGCGAGCGCCGGATTCTAGGCGGGGCGAGCGCGGCCTGTCAACAGTAGCGGGCAGCTCGGCTGCCGCCAGCCAGGAGCCCCTGGGGAGGGCTAAGACGACGCGCCGGGGACGTGGTCCGTCCCTCCGCGTTCCTCTGGCGAGTCAGCCAAAGAAACCAGCCTTGGCTCCCCCATAGCCGCCGCTGGTTCGACACGCGGAGAGACGAAACTCGTCCCCGGCGCCTTGCACCTTTGAGTCCACTTCTCTCAATACCACTACGAAAATCATAGGGGTTCTTTTTCACTAATCGCTCACGGCGACGCGCCTTTTACAAGCGCGTTACAGCTCCGCCGGCGCCAAACTCGAAACTCCAGCTCGGTGTCAAAGACTTTCACATTGCGGCTGGGCGTTTCGGCCCGAATTCACGTCTGTGTTAGGATCGGCCGCCCGAAACGACCACGAAGATGGGGAGGCAGGGATGACGACGACTCCAGAACCTGATCGACGCGTCTATTTTGTAGGCGCCCACGCCACCGGCAAAACCACACTCGCCCGCTACGTCCGCGACCGTTACGGCCTACAACTCATCAGCGAAGTGGCGCGCTCGATCTTGGCTGAGTTGGAAATCTCTCTCGACCGCCTGCGTTCCAACGTCGAAGCCGTCAACCGCTACCAGCTCGAGGTCTTCCGTCGCCAAATCCAAGCCGAACGCGAAGCCGGACACGCCTTCGTGTCGGACCGCGCCTTTTGCAATCTGGCTTACACAGCGAACCACGGCACGATCATGCGCGACATCGTGCGAGACCCCGCCCTCGAGGAATACATGCGCTGGGTGGCGGGCGGTCTGGTGTTCTTTGTGCGTCCGCACAAGGCACTGGTCGTCGCCGACGGCACCCGAACGGCGCTCGAATGGGAGGACGTCGTCATCATCGACGGCATGGTCAAGCTCTTGCTCGAGATGTACGCAATCCCCTACATCATCGTGGCGTCGCTCGACATGCAGGAGCGCGTGCGCCTAGTGGACGAGGTCGTCAAACTCCGTCACCCCGAGCTGGCGCGCCGGGCACGCGGGCGCCAGATGATCCGCGAGCACAGTGATCGCTCCCCGGACGCTGAGGGTCTACAGACGCCACCCACCGACCCCATCCATCTCGACGATGACACGAGCCCCGGCGACTACACCAACGAGATCCACGAACTCGAGCGGGTGCGTGCCAAACACTTCGGGCCGGACGCCGGCGACTCACCCCGCGAAGGCTCGATCTCCGCCTAACGGCTGCCCGCCGCCCTCCACGATTCGCCCAGCACCTCCAGAACACCCAGGGCCGCGTTGTACCGCCCCAGGGGCGGCATGATGTAGGTGCCCCTAATCTCGGAGATCGCCGCCGCCTGCACCAGCGCCTCTCGGGCGATCGCCAACCCCTCGGCCGCCGCCGCCTCCTTCGAGCGCTCGCTGGCCAGGCGCATGCGCTGGCGGATGGCGCCAGGAATTTGCATCCCCGGCACCTCGTTGTGCAAGAACTCGGCGTTCCGATGGCTCACCAAAGGCAGGATACCGACCAAGATTGGGATAGAGATCGGTCGGGCGCGTTCCAAAAAACGCTCAAGCAAAGCCACGTCATAAACCGGCTGCGTCAAGCAATACTCGGCCCCCGCCGACACCTTGTAGCAAAAACGCTCGACCTCCAGGTCCAGCTCCACCGCCCCGGGGTTGGCACCGACGCCCACGTGCAGCGCGGTCTTCGCCCCCAGATCCTTGTTGGCCATATCCAAACCGACATTCAGCCGACTAGCAAAGCGCGTCAGACCAATAGCATCGACGTCGAACACCGCGGTGGCGTCTGGATAGTCGCCCATCTTCGGCGGATCGCCGGTGATAATCAGCACGTTCTGCAAGCCAACGGCGTTGAGCCCGATCAAATCGGCTTGCATGCCGAGCAGGTTGCGGTCCCGGCAACAATAGTGAACGATAGGTTCGATGCCATCCTTTTGCATCAAGGTGGCCAGCGCGAACGGACTCATGCGCGCCGAGGCGCGCGGTCCGTCAGCAATGTTGATGACGTCGACGCCAGCCATCGTCAACCGCCGCGCCGCCGCCAGGGCCTTACCGGGGTCGATCCCACGCGGCGGGTCAATTTCGACCGACACCACGAACTTCTCGCGCAACTTGGCGGCGAAGGGCGTCTTCTCAACCGTCGGCGTCGGCTCGAATCGCGGGGCCGGCGCCCCCTCGGTCGGGGCCACCTCCAATCGCGCCGCCTTCATCGGCTTCAGCTGCGCCACGAACTTCTGAATCTCTTTGATGTGCTCGGGGGTCGTCCCACAACACCCCCCCACCATGCTGGCACCGGCCAAGATGAAACGACGGGCGTGCTCCGCCATGTACTCAGGCGTCGCCAAAAAGATCAGTCGGTCCTCCACCGTGCGCGGCAACCCGGCGTTGGGTTGGACGACGATCGGCAGGCGCGTTTGGGACGCCATTTGCTCAACAACATCCAAGAGGTCGTTGGGCCCCGTGGAGCAATTGCACCCGACGACGCTAGCGCCTTCCGATTCGGCGACCTCGACCACCTCTCCGGGTTGCACCCCGGCGTTGGTCAGTCCGTGCCGATCAAACGAGGCGCTGGCGATAATCGGCAAATCGCACACCGAGCGCGCCGCCCGAATCCCGACCGCCAGCTCCTCGAGGCTATGGAAGGTCTCGAACGCCAGGACGTCGGCCCCCCCGGCGACCAACCCCTCGACTTGCTCGCGAAACACCGGGGCCACCTCATCCGGATCGGTATGCCCGAGCGGCTTCAGCTGGACGCCGGTGGGCCCCATCGACCCCAGAACGTACGCCCGACCGTCCGCCACCCGACGCGCCAGCTCCGCACCCCGGCGGTTGATCTCGGTGACCCGATCTTCCAACCCGTATGGTTGCAATTTGAAACGATTGGCGCCAAAGGTATTGGTGGTAAGGATCTCGCTCCCAGCCTGCATGTAGGCTCGATGGATGTCCTCGACCAGGCCCGCGCTAGACAGGCAAAGTTCGTCAAAACAACGATTTAGGAAGATGCCGCGCTGATAGAGCATGGTGCCCATGGCACCGTCGCCGATGACGATGCCCCGGCGGACGGCCTCTAGAAAGGATGGGCGAGGAGGAGTTTCAGGCATGCGGGGCTTCTCGAGGTTTCGGGGCCAAAGCACCGGACCATAGCAGAGCATCGGCCCTCCGGGAGCCTCTAGGGCGCGGTTGACGCCAAATCCCGCACATGGGACCCTCCCGGCGCTCGCGATCCAGGCCGGGCGCACGCGCGCGGCGCTTCCGCCGAGCGGGAGCGTGGATGGCGGGCGGGTCCAACGCCTGTCTCGCAAGTCGCGCTCGGGGTGCGGCGTGCCACCAGGCACTCTATAGAGTTTCGGAGGAATCCCAATGTTTAGAGCCATTGCTACCGTTGCAGTCGTTGGCTGCCTCATCGCCACAGCCCTGCCAGCCACCGCCGGCAATCTCTATTTCCGTCCCCAAGCCGGCATGATCTTCGTGGAAGGTGGCGAAGGGATCGACGGCCCGAAGGATCTGTTCTTCGGGGGCGCCGTCGGCGGCGCGCTGACTCCGCAAGTGCACCTGGAAGGCGAGCTGAACTACGCCATCGGCAGCACGGTGGGGACCACCTTCGGCCAAGACATCGACTCGCCCAACGTCTTACTCATCTCGGGCGGCGCGGTCTTTCCATTTGCGATGGAGAGCAGCATGACGCCCTTTGCCGTGGCACGAATCGGTGTAGCCTCGGCCGGCGACGTCACCGTTGAGGCTTTTGGCACTTCGCAGACCTTTGAGGGCTCCACCGACATGATGTTCGGCTTCGGTGGCGGCGCCGACTTCCCGCTGGGCTCGAATGCGCTCCGACTCGAGTACAACTTCCTGATCGTTAACGGCGACGGTGATTCGTCCAACAACCACCGCATCGGCGCTGGGCTCCTGATCTGGCCGAACTAGCGCGCCAATTGACAAGGTTCCGCTGGTTCTTGGCGGCCGCCATGGCCGCCTTACCCAGCTGCAGTCCCGAGGGGCCCCCGCCTGAAACGGCGGTGGGCCCATTCTTCATCCTCCAAGACCCGACCTTGGCAGAAGGCACCTGGGTCCTGGCAGAGACGAACCTGATCTCCACCGAACCTCGCACCGGCCAACTCCGGATCGGGGCGCGCTCGGGCGTGGCGGTGTGGCTCGACGGTGCACAGCTCTTGGACGAGCGGCGCAGCGCCTCGACCGCTGGCGCCACCACCCTCGACGCCACACGCATCCCTATCACGCTGATGCCGGGAACCACCCGACTAGCCCTGAGCTTTGCCAACGGTCCGCCACCAGGCGATCGCCCGCTGGCCCAAGACCCAGGCTGCGTCCTGCGGCTCACCGGCGCCAACGGCGAAAGCCTCCGAGGGGTGGGCTTGGACTCCCCTGATCCAGACCCCGGCACCTTCCGCTTCAGCGCCCTGGCGCGCGGCGCATCCCCCCCAGCCAAAAGCGCTGGCCGCACCGTCCAACTCGACCCGGTCCCAGTCGTCTTCACCCCCGAGGAGGTCGGCGCCTATCCCCTCAAAGCGACGGTCGAGCGCCGGGAGGGCCAGGCGTGGGTCACTGTCGACTGGTCGAGCGCCGTCCCCCTTTGGCAACCGATCGGCACCCAGGAGTCGCCGGCTCAGCGCTACACCGTCGAACGCACCGCCCGCCTGCGTCACCGCGGCGGTAGCGGCTGGCAACTGTGCGCGGAGACCGGTTCGACCTCGTGGACCGACACCTTGACCCTCTCCCCCGAGGCTTGGCCGTTCCATCAAGGCGATGCCATGGGCCGTGTGGTGACCTACCGGATCACCCCAACGGGCGCCGGCCCGCTCGATTGGACAGCGCCGCGCCTGGCCAGCGCTCTCGTCCTCGCCCCGGGCTTCCACGACCTGGCAGGCGTCCACGCCAAGCTCCTAGCCACCGCCCAACGCCATCCGCATCTGGTCCGCATTGACACGTTGGGCTTCGCCGCCAGTCACCCAACTCCCATTCTCGCTGCGCGCCTCGCCGGGCCGGCAACGCCCGAGGATGCGCCTGGAATCCTGGTGGTCGGACACATCCATACCCGCGAACCGTTCGGGATCGAAGTGGCCCTCGACCTCCTTAAGTTCGCGACCGGACGCTACGGCGCCGACCCCCAGCTGACCGATCTCCTCGACCAGGCCGTTCTCTGGGTCGTGCCAACCATGAATCCAGGAGGTTGGGCGCACTTGAGCGCCGGCTGGCCCGGCTACATGCGCAAGAACGCCAGCGACCAAAACGGCGACGGCGTGTTCACCGCCGCACCGCTCTACCCGATCGAATGGAGCGCTGAACCGCTCCTCCAAAACGCCACCGCCTACTTCGAAGGCGTCGACTTGAACCGCAACTTCGCGCCCGACTGGGAGCTGGAAGTTGGCGACCAAAGCGGCCAAGCCGCGCCCGGCGCCAACCGCTACCGCGGACCCGCGCCGTTTTCCGAACCGGAGTCCCGGGCCATGCGCGATTGGGTGCGCCGCGTCCGTCCGCGCGCGTCGCTCTTCTACCACGAACCCGGCAACCACTTTTACCACCTGGCCGACACCGACCGCGCCAGCGAGTGGGAAGCTCTGGCCGCCCAAGCCGGCACTCCCAAGCGCAAGCGCCGCGGCGCCTGGAGCGGCTGCTCGCTGGCCTTCATGTACGCCGAGGGCGCCTTGGACTTGACGGTGGAAGGCGCCACCGAAGCGCGCGGCGACGCCGAATGGCTGCTCGGACCGCGCGCCTCGGCGCGCGACTCGGTCGCCCAGCACCATATCGGGGTCATTTTGCGAGTGACCCGCGCGGCGCTCGCGCCCTGAACCACCCGACCGCCAACCGACTTGCCGCCCACTGCGGTGCCCGCTACGATAGGTTGGAGTCGATTCTCCAACTATCAGCCCCTCCCGGATGGCGTCCATGCTTTCACGCACAGCTCTCGCGACCTGGATCACCCTCCTTCTCGCCCAGGCCGTCGCCCCGCCGGCAACCGCCAACACCAGCGCCACCACCCGCTGGTGGGTCACGCCACACTTTGGACTGGCGGCGGCGCACAATTCGGGCGTCACCTTCGGCCTGTCCAGCGCTTATACCGTCTCCGAGCGCCTGAGCTTCGGACCATTCGGTGAATTCGCCACCGCCAGTCGGCAGTGGGAGATCGGTACACCGCTCGACCGGCGCAAGACCCAAGCCACCACCACCTGGATCGCCGGCGCCCGGTTGACCTACCGGATGCGCCAGCACACCGATTCCCCCTGGCACCTGCACACCGGCGCCGCGTTTGTGCGCTTCGGTGCCATCGACGGTTTCCGCAACGGCGCTCGCTTCGACTTCGACCCGTACATACCCGGCCCGGGATCGCTGCCGGGCGAAATTGCGGCCGCCCACACCGTCGCCGCCACCGCCGGCGGCGGCACCCTCTTGCCCATGAACGAGCGCACCGCCATCGCCCTCAATCTGAACCTCTACGCCACTCGCCTGGGCGAAGCGCAAGGTCGAACGCTGCGCGGTCAAGACATTGACCTGGGCAACGCCATCGATGACGGCGGCCTCATGTGGCTCACCACGATCACGATGGGCTTCCAGTTCGCCCGCTAGTTTAGTTCGCATCCGGAAATTCGATTTGGCGCATAAGGATGCGAAAAACAGTGAATCGGAGTCGGCATTTGTTCATACTGCCAGGTGTTAGAAACCAAAGCCTGGATAGGCTTAACGGCAGAAACGAACAAAGGAGCCGACCCCGATGAGGACAATGATCAGGCAACAGCAGGTGTTCATGCAAGCGTTCATTGACCACGAGCATGCTCGCGAGCTCGCCGAGATGAGCGACGCCCTGGACCGTTGTTCGGCGGCGCTGAGCCGGGTGACGAAGGACATTGCCCGAGGACGCAGTGTGAATCGAGGGCGACCTGGGATGACGGCTGAGCAGGTGGTGCGAGCGCTTGTCGTGAAACAGATGAACGACTTCAGCTATGACGAGCTGGCCTTCCACTTGTCCGATTCCACCTGTTATCGCGTATTTTGTCGGATCGGCGATTTCGAGAAGGCGCCGAGCAAGTCGACGCTTCAGGAGAACATCAAGCGAGTGTCGGCAAGGGCGCTGGAGGCGATTCATCGAGCCCTGCTTGGTGTTGCACAAGAAGAAGAGATCGAAGATGGTCAGACTGTGCGCGGTGACTGCACGACGGTGGAAACGAACATCCACCCGCCGACGGACTCCTGGCTGCTTTGGGATACGGTTCGAGTCCTGGTTCGACTGCTGAAGCGCAGTCGCAAGTTTGGAGTCGACTTCAGCAATCACCAACGGCTTGCAAAGCGTCGGTTTCGGCAGATCGGCAACATGAGAGATCGAGAGGAGCGCGCCCGGCTGTATAGGGAGCTACTGGAGGGAACGGAAAAGACGCTTGGGGACGCGCAGAACGCGATTGAAGAACTGCAGTCTTGGGACGATGGAGAAGCGCAGATCTTGGTCGCTCGATTGAAGCATCACGTCACTTTGGGTCGCCGGGTGATCGAGCAAACACGTCGGAGAGTACTGCAGGGCGAAACCGTTCCGTCAACGGAGAAGGTGGTGTCGATCTTCGAAGACCACACCGACATCCTGGCGAAGGGGAAGCCTAGGCCCGAGTACGGTCACAAGATCTGCTTGACGACTGGCCCGGCATCGATGGTGCTGGACTGTGTGGTGTTGCGCGGCAACCCGGCAGACAAGACGCTGGCGACACAGATGATCGAGCGTCACCGCGACATCTTTGGCGCCGTCCCTGAACAAGTGGCGTTCGATGGAGGGTTCGCATCGAAAGCGAACGTCAACGAGATCAAGAGGATGGGAGTGGATGATGTTGCTTTCAGCAAACGATGTGGACTTTCGATCAGCGAGATGGTGACAGACAGCTGGGTCTACAGGCGATTGCGGAACTTCCGCGCTGGCATCGAAGGATGCATCTCATTCTTCAAACGCTGCTTTGGCTTGAGGCGCTGTTCGTGGAAAGGTTGGCGATCGTTCGAAGCCTACGTGTGGGCTTCGATTCTGTCGGCGAACTTGCTGACATTGGCGCGGCATCGTCTGACCGCATGAGCGTAAGTTCGCGGTAACACATCTTAAGTTGAGTTGGTCAGCGATTGGTCCTGCCCTGACAGCGCCGCAAGTGACCCGGCATGGGCACTTCGCCCTGGCTCAAGACACGGAGAGACGACCGGTAGAGCCCGTTCCGCGCCATTCGGGTGCTGAAACGGACTTTTCCGGATGCAAACTAGTTTAGGACCTGCGCTCGCCGACGTAGAGCGCTGCGATCCCCAAGCTAAGAGCGGCATGGGTCACGCGGGCGAAGCCGGCCTCCTCCAACTCACCGACAAAGCCGCGCGGATCGGGGAAGGCGGCGATGGAATCACCGAGATACGCGTAGGCCCGGGGATCAGCGCCGGCCACGCCCGCCACCCGCGGCAGTAGGTGGCGGAGGTAGAAGAGATACAGTCCCCGGACCCAGGCGCGCGGCGGCACCGAAAACTCCAGCACCGCCAAGCGTCCACCGGGCTTGAGCACGCGATAGCATTCGCGCAGTGCAACGCCTCGGGTGGCGACGTTGCGAATACCAAAGCCGATGACCGCGGCACGCGCGCTCGCCGAGCGGACCGGCAACTTGCAGGCATCGGCGCACACTGCCTCGACGGACCCTGCCGGTCGATGCGTGTGCAGTTTGGCAGCGACCCGTGCCACCATGGGCTCTGAGAAGTCGACGACCAAAGCACCCACCCCACCGACTTGCTCCACCGCGGTCAAAGCCAGGTCGCCGGTGCCGCCGCAAACGTCGAGGAGGAGGTCGCCGTGCCCCAGCCCAACAGCGGCGATGGTTCGGCGGCGCCAGCGCCCATCCACGCCGGCCGAAAGAAGGCGATTCAGAAAGTCATAGCGTGGCGCCGCGGCATCGAACATGCGCCGGACGTCCTGCGGGGGCATCAGCGTGTCCACGCCACCCTCACCGCCGGTCACGGCTCACGCTCAGCTCTGGTCTCGCCCAGCCGGTTCGGATCCCACGGTTCGACAAGGTCCTGCGCCAGCCCCAAGACACTAGCGATCCGCGCCACGAGAAAATCAGCCAAGTCATCGAACGTCTGGGGTGCCTGATAGAAGGCCGGCATCGCCGGTACCACCCGTGCACCAACCTCGGCAACCCGCACGAGGTTTTCTAAGTGAATGCGGTTCATCGGCGTCTCACGCGGCACCAGCACCAGCGGGCGGCCCTCTTTCAAGGTCACGTCGGCGGCGCGCTCGATCAGATTCGAAGCGCTGCCGGTGACGATGCCCGACAAGGTGCCCATCGAGCACGGGCAAACCACCATGGCGTCGATGGGATATGACCCGGAAGCGATGGTCGCCCCGACATCCGCCCAACTGTGAGCGGCGAGTCGGCCACGCTTGACCGCCTCGCCGTAGGTGCGGTGTAAGAAGGCCTCGAGCGGCTCGCCGCGCCAGTCAGTCTCCGCCTTCAGGACGCGCCGGCCACTGGGCGACACCACCGCCTCGACCAGAGCGCCCGCAGCCAGCAAGTAGCGCAGGAGGCGCAACCCGTAGAGTGCACCGCTGGCGCCGGTCAGCGCCACGATGAACCGGCCACCGGCCGGCGACGTCGGTTTCGTAGCCCTACTCACCTAAACACCCTCCCACGGCCGCGCCGCCAGGACCGCCGCCAGAAACACCACACTGACAATACCGTTCAAGTCGAAGAAAGCTTTGTCCACCCGCGACAGATCGTCCGCGCGCACGAGGCGATTCTCATGCACCAAGGTGCCAGCGACGACCGCCACGCCCAGCCAGTACGGCCAGTCGAGCACCATTAACGCGCCAAACAGCGCCAAGCACGCCACCGCCCCGGCGTGCATGACGCGCGTCAGCTGCAGCGCCCGGGCGATGCCAAAGCGCGCCGGCAACGAGTGCAATCCGCGCTCCACGTCGAAGGCGTAATCCTGGCAAGCGTAGATGGTATCGAACCCCGCCACCCACAGGAGAACGCCAATCCCCAACACCACCGGCGCCAGCGCCAGACCGCCGGTCACCGCGATCCAAGCCCCGAGCGGCGCCCCCGCCAACGCCAAACCCAAGATCCACTGCGACGCCCAGGTGAAACGCTTGGCGTAGGAGTAACCCAGGACGATGGCCAACGCCACCGGCGCCAACCGCAACGGCAAAGGCCCCAGCTGCCAAGCCGCCAAGCCGAATACACCTATCGCCACCCCCACGAAGATCGCGGCGTGCGCCACCGAGATGGCCCCGGTCGCCAACTCGCGCTGCCGCGTGCGAGGGTTGTCGCGGTCCAGGTGACGATCGACGATGCGGTTGAAACCCATCGCCGCGCTTCGCGCCCCGACCATCGCCACCACGATCCACGTCAGGCGAGCGAGCGTCAGCGGTGCAAAGCGCGCCGCGCAGGCAGCCGCCGCCAGCGCAAACGGCAATGCAAACAACGTGTGACTGAAGCGAATCATGCGCCCGAACACCAGGGCGCGCTCGGGCCACGCCAACATGCCCATATCTGCTAGCTCTCTGCCGAGGCCTTCACGTAGCGCGGTTCATACAGTTGGACGCGGAGCCCACCGGGAATCATGAAGTGAGTGACCAGACCATAGCCATGATCTTTCACGTCGCCATCGAACTCAACGCCGCGTCCCTTCAATTCAGTCACCGTGTGGTGGATGTCGTCGCAGTAGAACGATATGTCGTGGGTGCCTGGCGGCGAGCCGTCCGCCGGGTCGGCGGGATGCACCCCCATGTCGGCCTCGGGCATGTCGAAGATCAGCCAGCCCTCGCCGACATCGGTGTTCGGGAAACCGAGTTTGTCCCGCAAGAACGCCCGCGTGGCTGGGGCATCGGACGAGTAGAACATCGTGTGAACACCTCGAATCATCGTGTCATCCTCTCAACGGATCTGGGAGTGTTAGGCTCAACCCGACTATCGTACCAGCGCCAAGCCGGCCAAGGGCGCGCCCAAACAGGAGACTCCATCGTGCTTTCCCGACGCATCCCCCTGGCACCAATTTTCGCCGGGCTTCTCGCCCTGGCGCCGCCTGTCGCCGCCCAGCACGATGATGTCCACCACCATGACAACGCCCACCACGAGGACGACGCCACTGCGCACCACCGCTTCGAGAACGCCGCCGAGTGGGCCGAAGTCTTCGAGGCCCCCGAACGGGATCGCTGGCAGCTACCCGGCCAGGTGGTGGAAACGCTGGTCCAGCGGGAGGACCTGGTCATCCTCGATCTAGGCTCGGCAACCGGCTACTTTGCAGTGCGTTTCGCTGCAGCCGCTCCAAAGGGCCGGGTGTATGGCGCCGATATCGAACCGGACATGGTTTTCTACTTGAACGATCGGGCCCTCCAGCTTGGCGTCACCAACCTCACCAGCATCTTGTGCGAAGCCGCCGATCCCCACCTGCCCCAACCGGTCGACCTGGTGTTCATTTGCAACACCTACCACCACATCGACAACCGCCTGGAGTACTTCGAGCGCCTCAAGAGCGCATTGTCTCCCGGCGCCCAGGTTGCCGTCGTCGACTTCAAACCAGAGTCAGAACTGGGCCCCCCGCACAAGCTGGATCCCACCATCGTCGAGCACGAAATGACCGAAACCGGCTACACCTTGCTCGGGCGTTATGCGTTCCTCCCCGAACAGTACTTCTTGGTGTTCGGGCTCGACACCGGCGCTAGCGACCCTGCCAAGCCGAAACCATAGACCTGGTCAACCCCACACAGCCCACGCTCACCTCAGTCCAAAAAAAGCGGCTGGTTGAGCGCCGGATCCAGGTGTCGGATCGCAGCGGGCTTCGGTGAAGCCATCAACAGCGCATACGGTTCGCGCAGCACTTCGCCACCAGCCGACACCGCGATGGGCGCGCGCTTCCCCGGCGCGATCGAGCCGTACAAGTCATCGAACCCCAATCCCCGGGCGCCGCCCAGCGTTGCCGCTTCGATCCACACCTGGGGTTCCACCTCAGGCGCCGTCCGCCCCACCACCTCCAATTCATCAAACAAACTCAAGGTCGGGCAACTTGCCAAGCTGTCGGTGCCAAGCGCCAACTGCAGTCCGGCCGCCCGCATGGCCGCCGCCGGTGGGGCACCCACTCCCAGCTGCAGATTGGAGCGCACGCAAAGACACGCAGTCATCCCCGCCCGCCGCAACAATTCGATGCCGCGCGCCCCCAGATGGACGCAGTGGACACACAACCCCCGCGCCTCAAACCAGCCGAGCCGCTGCAAATAGACCACCGGCGCTTGTCGGGGTGGCTCCCACCCCGCCTGGGTTGTCCCCAGCTTCTCCTTCAATCCGGCGATCGACCCGATGCCTTCCATGAAGAACACCTCTTCGTCTTGAGATTCGGCCAGGTGAATCGAGCCCGGCGCGTCGTGCGCCCCGTTGTGGCCACGAATGAGCCGCAAGAGTCGGGAAGACACCGAATAGGGTGCGTGGGCGGCCAGAGCGTGGCGGAGCGGTGCAGCACCCTCTTCCATTTCACAGGCAGCGGCGAGAGCAGTGGCATCCCGAAACACCGCCTCGGCCCGGCGCGGGTCAAAACCGATGAGTTCGTGGAACACCCGCGCAGCCAACCGCGAACTCAATAGCGCCGGCACACTCCGTCCACCGCCAGTCACATCGCCCACCAACACGGTGCCCGAGTCCAAAACGGCTTGGATCGCTCGCATGGCGGCCTGATCGATTTCGGCTTCCTGAAGTTGGGCAGCCGCCGCCCCGACCGACGCCAACCAATCCCCGAATCCCGCTGTCCGGGGCGTGCGCCCCGCCAACGCCGACAAATCAAGATGGGTGTGGGCATTGACCAAGCCGGGCAGGACAACCGCCTCGCCCAAGTCTTCTTCAGGGCCGCGGTGGTCTGGGCGTAGCGTATCGAACGCCCCGACATCCACAACGCGACCATTGCCAGCGATCAACACACCACCCCACTCGATCGGCGGGGCGACAATGGGCAGAACCCAGCGGGCGCGATAGAGCCTAGTGGGCATGACGGGCGTGCACGTCCGCCCAGGCGAGGGTGGGAGCGCGGTCGAACCAACCCGCGGCGGCCAGTTTGGCGAAGAAGAGCTGCAGACCAGCCACGGCACCCTCATCCAACTGGAATGAGATGGCGCTCGTCAGGTAGTCAAGCTGCTGGGCGCGCTCGGTTGCCGGCAACTCCGGGTCGAGGCACGACGCCAAATCGGCAGCACCTCGATCGCGCGCTTCGATGAGGGCGCGGCCCACCGGCGCGGTCAGCCGCTCGCGCCAGCCGGCCCAGATCGCAAAGACAAACGGCAACCCCGTATGTTCGAACCACTCCCGGCCCAAGTCGGTCACCGAGACCTCGTCGTCCGCCGCCGCTGCCGCTTGCATGGCTGGGTCGCCGATGACCAAAGCCGCGTCGGCTGCCCGCAGCATGGCCCGCCAATCGGGTGCGTGGGAGATCATCTCCGGGACAACACCCCAGCGCTCGGCCAAGAGCACATGCAAGAGCGCCACCGAAGTCCGCGAACTAGAGTCCACCGCCACCGAGCGCAAGCGCTCGAGCGGCCGGCGGGACAAAAGAACGACCGAACGCACCGCACCCCGGCAGCCAATCGCCACCTCGGGGACCACTCGCCACTCAGAGCGCCCCGCCAGCCCCAGCACCGGGATGAGACCAACGTCGACTCCTCCGGCCTCGAGCCGGGTCAAGCAACGAGACGGCACGTCGGGCACCAACTCAAAACGAGCTGGGTCCAGGCTGTGCACGAGGGGCCGCGTGTTAAGGTAGCTGACGACGCCCAGGCGCGTGCGCCGGAACTTGGAGAGTGTGCCCACCATGGTGGGCACCCTAGCAGCGCCGGCGCCCGTCGTCACCGGAAAGCCCGGGCACGCCCAGAAGTGACTTTTGGGGGCCCGGGCGGGTCCAAAGTAGGGTAGAGTTACGAGTCGGATCGACGGTCGACGGCGGTCCACAATGTCCTCATGACAATTGTGCCCATCGACGCGAACCTCCCACAGTCGTTGAGTTTCGGAGAATGGACGTCGAGCGTCCGAGTTCCGCAGTCTCTCTTTTTGGATTTCGTTAAGGAGTATCCATGCCTTCCATGATGGAAATGCTCACCCAGCAACTGGGTGGCCAAATGCTCGGACAAATCAGCCGCCAGCTGGGTGCCGATGAGAACAAAACCAGCAGCGCTATTACAGCCGCTCTGCCCGCGATCATGGGCGCCCTGGCACGCAACGCCTCGAACGACGAGGGCGCCCGTTCCCTGGACAACGCGTTGTCGAAAGACCATGACGGCAGCATCTTGAACGACCTCACCAGCTTTCTGGGCCGCGCTGACTCGGGCCCTGGTGCTGGCATCCTCCGCCACGTCTTTGGCAACCGGCAGCAAAACGTCGAGCGTTCGGTCGCCAAGTCGGCCGGGCTTGACATGGGCCAGGTCACCAAGCTTATGGCAATCTTGGCGCCCGTAGTCATGGGGGTCCTCGGTCGCCAAAAGCGCCAGCAAAACATCGGCGCCCGCGAACTTCCGCAGGTCCTCGGCCGCGAGCGCGAAGAAGTACAGCGTCGCGCCGGTGGTTCATTCGGCATGCTCGAGAAGCTTCTCGACAAGGACGGCGACGGCGATGTCGACCTGGGTGATCTCGCCAAGCACGGCTTCGGCCTCATGGGCTTGCTGAAGCGCTAGTTTCATTCGTTACGCCACTACCCGCACAGCGCCATCGCACTCCACCCGTGGTGCGGGTAGTGGTGCAGCCTTCGTTTCATCCATCATTGCTTTTGTTTGTAGTTAAGGAGGACCGACCCATGGGTCTGTTTGATTTTGTGCGTGACGCCGGCGAGCGCTTGTTTGGCGGCGGAAACGACGAAGACGACATCAAGAAAATGAACATGCTGAACCAACTGGCCGGCGACCTGGATTTGACGCCGTCGGGTGGTGGCATCACCTTCGACGACGGCGTCGCCACCATCACCGGCACCATGCCGTCCCAGGCCGACAAAGAGCGTTTGGTGCTCTTGATTGGCAACACCCAGGGCGTCGGCCAGGTCAACGACATGACCACGGTCGAAAAGCCCGAGCCCGAGTCGAAGATGTACACCGTCAAGTCGGGCGACTCGCTCTCCAAGATTGCCAAGGAGTTCTACGGCGATCCGATGAAGTACCCAACCATCTTCGATGCCAATAAGCCCATGCTGAAGGATCCCGAGCGGATCTATCCGGGACAGGTCTTGCGGATTCCGTCCGAGATGGCCTAGCCCACACCAGGCGCGCCCAGCGCTGGATTCGGCGGCGTCCCTCCACAGGGGGCGCCGCTCCCTTTTTGTCTCGCCGACAGAGCTAGCGCGCCAATATCATCCGGCGCGTGTGCGTGTTCTTGCCGTCGCCGGCGTCCACCTCCAGGCGATAAGAGTAGACTCCCGAACGCACCGGTCGTCCGGCGTCATTCAATCCATCCCACCAGAACCAACGGGCCGCCGGCGCATGGGGCCCTGCCTCAATCAAACGCCGCACCTGCCGACCGTGCGCATCAAAGATACCCAAGGCCACCGTGGCCGCGCTGTCGAGTTCAAAGCCAATCTGGGTGGACGGATTAAATGGATTGGGCCTGTTTTGAAGGAGCTTGATCCGGCTGGGCGCCACCTCCAGCGTTCCCGACACCGTAGTTGTCGATTTACACTGCGGCGACCACAGATGCAGCCGCCCACCGCCAACCGCCAAAACCCACTCATTCGCCTGTGCCGCGAGGTCATAAGCACCCACCAGTGCCCCCGAGCGCCCAACCACGACCGGCGACGTGTGGTCAGAGATATCGATTGCAGCAAACTCATTACCACTCGCGGCGTAGACACAATCCCCAAGCATAGTCAGCGATCGCGCTGGGACCGGCACCTCCACACTCCCCAACACGGCCGGCGCCGTGGGATCCGCCACGGTCATCAACACCACCTCATCGGTACCACCCACGACGAGGAGATCACCAAACACCGCCAATTCAAGAATCTCACTCCCGGTCGACAATGCACCCAGGGTCACCGGCGACAGTGGGTTGCCGACATCGAGGATGGTGAGAGTCGCATCACCTGCCACGTAGGCGCGATCGCCAGCCAGCGTGACTACATCCGCGGGCACCGCGTAGTAGTCCGAATTCGCCGCGCCACTCTCGACAATGTGAAGCCGATAACTCTCAGCCACGTAGAGATAGCCACCGCCAGCATCCCAATCGCGCAGCACTGGCAGCAGGAACTGCCCGACAGCTACCGGAACCAACGGGTTGCTAATGTCTAGCTCAGCGTAGAAGTATTCTTGATACAACTCTGAGTAGAACGCCACATAGGCCCGGTCGTCACCAACGGCCAACCTGCCGCCGCTAAACGAACAGTCCGAACAGACAGATTTCGTGGCCACGACCGCCGGTCGGGTCGGATCCGAGAGATCCACGACCCGCAACAATTCGAAGAGCGGGTCACTGTCGCCCGTCACGTAGCCGTAGCTCCCCTCCGCGATAAAGTGAGACACATAGGAGAGGCTGGTGGTGACCGCCGGCGATGGTGACGCGGGGGTCGAGATGTCGAACACCTCAAATTCGAAGTCTGCCTCTACGAGAGCAAAATCATCTTTGACGCCCAGCCAGGCGTCAAGCGATTCTGTGCTGACCGCCCCAACGGTTACCGGTGATGCTGGCTGGCTGACATCGATCGTCCGCAACGTTCTGGAGGCGGTCACCATCACTATGTCGCCGTCAACGGCAATACCACCCACCGAGCCCGGCAACTGACCCAGGATAACTGGGATAGACGGGTTGGAAATGTCGACAATCGAAAACTGGCTACCACCCGCATACACGCGTGTACCATCGACGACAACGCGCGTTCCGCCCAGACCCACAAGCGTGTCTAAAACCACCGGCGATACCGGATCTTGTAGATCAATAACGAGGACGTCGTCCTCCACGGTCGCCAACGCCGCGGCTCCAGACAACGCCACGTCCAAGCACCGCTGCGTCGTGGCCAGATGCCCCACCAGCACTGGATCGAGTGGATTGGCGATGTCGACTACGTACAACCCCGCATACTCGGCAGCAACGCAGGCCACCTCGCCCGCCACCGCCACCGACACCGCTGCCCCCACCAGCGGTAGATCACCCACAAACTGCATCGCCGTGGGGTCTGTCACATCCGCCACTTCCAAACCGTAGTTTCGGTTGGCGATGAAGGCAAAGCTGCCTTCAACCTGAACATCTTGAAAATTGCCACCCCCGGGTAGCAGGCCTAAGAGAACCGGCTCCGTCGGGTCGGCAACATCAAAGTTGTAGAGCAGCCCACCAGTCAACAGATAGGCGCGATCGCCGGCTATCTCAAAGGCCCGCGTACTGGCAGCTGGCATAGCCACCGTGTTTTCGAGATGTAGGAAGTCGGCACCATAGTCGAAGCAGTCCGGAGGACCGGCGCCGGCGCGCGCCGACAACGCTCCCAACCCAACGATGGCGCCGCACAAGGCAGGCGCTAAGGTTTTTCCACGAGACATCCAACTTCTGCGACGATACTCTTCAAAACGCTTCATTGTCAGCCTCCGCGTCGATCGCACCGGACTCGCGAGGTAGAGCGGCCACTACCGAATCGCACAATTGCTCGACGGGTATGTTGCCAGACTGTAACAGAACCGGCATGCCCAGCCTTTTGGCTTCCTCCTTGATCAGGCCGTTGTACCAGAGGCTTCTTGACAAGAAGTTATGGAGCATTCGATCGGGAGCCCGTGAGTTTCGCAGCCAACCTTGGTTACGCCGCTCTCTCGCTTCCAGTACAGGTGGCAGTGCCACAAGCCACACTGGGACGACGGTGGGAAATTCGAGCGCTAGAACGCGGTGTGGGCGAAGGTGCCAGCCGTCGATGACGATTCCCGATCCCCACGTCGCGTGCTTCGAGATCACGCTCTCGACCATCGGCCAGACGGCGGCATGTTCGATGTCCGCATCAGCTTTGAGCGTTTCCACCGTGCTGTCAGTGAAGTACTCATGATAAGGAATTCGGCGGAGGACGTGGAGTTCCGGGTGGGATTCGGGCGTCGTGACCGCCTGCGCCCCGGTCATCAAATCATCGATCGAGAGTGATGTATAGCCCAGGCGATTGGCGACAGCAGCTCCCAGAGTCGTTTTGCCGGCTCCTGGGGCGCCACCCACGAGAATGACCTTGGTCGTCGTTGGCTTCAATACGGGCCTCCGGTGGGAAAAGCCATGCCGGTGGGATCGACGGGCAACTTGACGGGGAGTGACTTGACCAGCTATGTGTTGCACGCAGTCGAGTATGGATGGTTCGCCGATCGCCCGGGCTCGTCGTGATCGCCAGCAATGGGAGGGCGCGATCATATCTCTTCTGATTCTCAGAACAAAGTGCTCGCGCCTCGGGCAAGTCTTGTTCCTCCTAGCGTGCTCATGTCACGGTGGTGAACGCCAGGTCGATGGCACACCGATAGTGTCTGTTTGGGCGCACGCCGGCCAGTCTGCCGAGCGCGCCGTGCTCGAAGACCAGCTGGCGCGATTCGACCGTGCGCAGCCCGAGATACGCGTCAAGCTGACGTTCTTGCCGGAGCGCTCCTACGCGGCGCAAGTCCAGGCAGCGGCCGCCGCCGGCGAGCTTCCCGATGTCCTCGAGTGTGATGGACCGTATCTATGCCGCTACGCCTGGCAGGGGCAGGTCGTGCCACTCGACGCGTTCCTGGCAGATTCGCTCAAATCTGACTTGTTACCCTCGATAATCGAACAAGGAACCTATCGGGGGCGCCTGTTTGGAGTTGGCACGTTTGACTCGGGGCTCGGAATCTACGCCAGGCGCACCCTCCTGGAGACGGCCGGCGTGCGGATTCCCGCCAGCGCCGCAGACGCGTGGAGCGCCGCAGAGTTCGACCGTGCCTTGGCCGCGCTAGCCGCCCGCGACGACGATGGCGCCGTGCTCGACTTGAAGCTCAACTATCCTGGCGAGTGGTTGACCTATGCGTTCTCGCCGGTTCTGCAGAGCGCCGGCGGCGACCTGTTGCGGCGTCAGGCCCCGGTCCAAGCCTCGGGCACGTTGGATGGGGCAGCATCCGTGGCCGCGATGGAGCGCCTTCAGCGTTGGATGCGCGGCGGCTTGGTCGATCCGAACCTAGACGACGCGGCGTTTACCGAAGGGCGAGTCGCCCTGTCTTGGGTTGGGCACTGGGAGTACCCGCGCTACGCCGAAGCCTTTGACGATCTGGTCATCGTGCCCCTCCCGGACTTCGGCCAGGGGACGAAGACCGGCCAGGGGTCGTGGCTGTGGACTATCTCTAAACATTGCAGCGACCCAGGGGCGGCAGCTGCGCTACTCGCCTTCCTGTTGGAGCCGAGCGAGGTGATCAAGATGACTGAAGCCAATGGTGCGGTGCCCGCCCGGCGCTCGGCCATCGACCAGTCGCGCCTCTACGGCGACGAGGCCCCCCTATCGCTATTCGCCCAGCAACTGCAATCGGGCGTTTCGGTGCCGCGACCTCGCACGCCCGCCTACCCAATCATCACCTCGGCGTTCCAACAGGCGTTCGCCGATGTTCGTGACGGTGCCGATGTAGGAGCGGCGCTCCGCGCCGCCGCCGAAGTCATCGACGAAGACCTGCGCGACAACCAAGGCTATGCGCCAGCTTCGGGTCAATGATCCGATGAAGCGCCCACCGAGCTAGTGATCGTGCAGAAGCAGGCGACGCACGAACCGCAGATGGGCCCGCTGATGGCATCCCCCGCCGTCCTTTGCCTCATCTGCTTTGTAGCGATGCCCTTCCTGCTGGCCATCGTGCTCTCCTTCACCAACCTCAAGCTCGGTTCGCCCCTGCCGCTTGAGTTCGTCGGGCTGGAGCAGTTCCGGCGCATTTTCGCCGATGACTCGTTTCGCCGAGCATTGCTAAATAACGGGATCTTCGCGTTGGTAGTGGTGCCAACCCAAACGTCGGTGGCGCTGGTGCTGGCGTTAGCGCTGAACCAGCGCATCCGGGGCATGGTCATCTTTCGAGCCCTCTTCTTTCTACCCGTCGTCTTTCCTCTGTCGCTAGTGTCCGTGGTTTGGGTGTTGATGTTTGCGCCGGGACCCAACGGCTTCTTGAATGGTCTGCTCGGCGCTCTGACGCTTGGGGAGTGGGTGCCCAAGGACTTCTTGCGCGACCCGATGCTGGCCCTGCCGTCGATCATGGTGACATCAGTCTGGCAAGGGGCTGGTTTTCAGGTGGTGTTGCTGCTCGCCGGCTTGCAAGCCATCTCGCACGAGCTCTACGAAGCCGCCCAAATCGATGGCGCCGGGCCCTGGCAGCGCTTCCTACACATCACCGTCCCGCAGCTGTCCAATACGCTGACTTTCGTGGTGGTCGTTACGACGATCTTGTCGTTTCGGCTCTTTGATCAGGTGCGCATCATGACTAAGGGCGGCCCACTCGACGCGACGACGACGGTCATGTTCGAAGCCGTCCGCGCTGCATTCGATCGCCAGCAGCTCGCGCGCGGTACTGCGATGACAGTAGTGCTGTTCAGCGTTGTGCTTCTGGTGATTGGCGCCGGGCGGCGCTGGTCGCGCTCCAGGGGGGCAGAGTGGTGAGCCCACCGTCCAACAGGCCGGGCTCAGTATCCGCACGCGGACTGCTCTATGCGGCGCTCATCGCCTCGGCCCTAGCCTTTATCGCCCCGATCGCGTTCATGGTCGTCGGAAGCCTCAAGCCCGATGGCGATGTACTCGCTGATGCCGGGACCTGGCGGGCCCTGTGGCCAGAGCACCCCAGCCTACAGAATTATCGCGACGTGTTTGAGCGCGTCCCGTTCACTCGTTACATGGTCAACTCGCTATGGATCGCCTCCTGCACCGTACTCGTGGGACTCGTTGTCAATGCCCCGGCAGGCTACGCCCTGGCGCGCTTGCGTTGGCGCGGGCGCCAGCCCCTGTTGGGGGCCATCCTGATGCTGATGATCGTGCCAGTCGAAGCGATCGCCGTGCCGCTGTTTTTTGAGGTGACCTGGCTTGGGTGGCGAGACACCTATATTGCCCAGATCGCGCCGTTTGTCGCCAACCCCCTGGCGATCATCATCTTCTACACGTATTTCCTGGGCATGCCGCGCGAGCTGGAGGAATCCGCTCGTATCGACGGCGCCGGCGTCCTGCGCACGTTTGTGTCGGTCGTCGCCCCTAACGCCCGTCCGGCTTTTGCAACGGTGGCCATCCTCACGTTCCTCGCCCAATGGAGTACTTATCTGTGGCCGCTGTTGGTGACCAGCGGCGAGCATGTTCGACCACTGCCGCTCGGAATCGCCACCCTTTACACCCTACCTCCACTTCAATGGGGCGACATCTTCGCCTTTGGTGCCATGATGGTGGCGCCGGTAGTCGTCGTGTTCGTCGTTTTTCAACGCTGGTTCGTGCGCAGCGTCGTTTCGACCGGAATTCGAGGCTAGCCGCCAAGGACCAATGCCTTGACGGCTGGCGGGGCGCCCAGTCTAATGGCACGGTCTCAGTTGCTCAGAAAGTACCTGTAAGTCGTTGTAAACTCACGCGACCTTCGGTCCAGCCCACACGATGAGCTGCGACTTTCATTGCCCGGGGTGGACAAAATGTCCATGAATAGTTCCGCAGCGGAACGAGCAGGAAGTGTGCCGTCCCACCGACTACCTTCTTCGACCGATGCAAAAAAACCAGCGCTCGCGCGACTTCACCGTCACCCAACAATTCTCGGACAGCTTCCTGCGGAACCAGCGCGCCGGGGTTCCGCGTTTTCGGACAGCCCCGCTGGAGCCTGTCCGAGAAAACCACCTCGCGAGCAGACGAGTTGCTCAGAAAGTAGCTGTCGTTGCAAACTCCCGCGTCCTTCGGTCGAGCCCACACGATGAGCCTGCAACTTTCATTGCTCGGGGTGGACCCCAGGTCCATGAATATTTCCGGAGCGGAACCACCTTCTCTTAAGGAATCACGGATGGCGAGTCAGAGCGTGACCGAGTTTCCGTCCACGCCGATCGGAACCTGCCTCATCTGCGGATCGCCGCGCCTTGAACCCGGCGGATTCGCCTATCTCTTCCAGAAAACGCGCTTTCCAGCAGTGCGCTGCGGCGACTGCGACCTTGTCTTCCTCGCCAGGCAACCTACCGAGCACGGCCTCCAAATCCTCTATAGCGAGAGCTACTTCGAATCCGACTATCATTGTGGCCACGAGTCTTCCTCATACTTCGAATCTGCGGACGGGCAGCGGCGCTCCGCCTCGGTCCTATTGGCGCAGATGGAGGAGCTAATTCGCCCAGGATCAATCCTCGAGATTGGCTGCGCGGGAGGGTATTTTCTCGAAACGGCCCGGGAACGAGGTTGGTCACCGAGGGGCATCGAGATCTCTGAAGCTGCCGCAGCGTTCGCCCGCTGCTTGGGGATAGACGTCCACGTCGGCTCCATCCAAACCGCCGGTGTCGCTGCCAATAGCCTAGACGCCATCTACATGGGTGACGTCCTCGAACACGTCTCAGATCCAGTAGACACCCTGAGGCACGTTGCCAGAGCCCTCACCAAAGGCGGCATTGTCATGATTGCCGGCCCCATTACCATCAACTCGATCGACCGGCGGCTGGGCCTGACAATGTACAAGGCGCTCGGCAAGACGAAGATCCTAAGCCACCCTCCATACCATCTCATCGAGTTCACGCCGCAAACTCTGACCCGCGCGCTTTCTCAAGCAAATCTAGAGGTGGTATCGATTCGACAGTCCAAGATTCCGCCAGCCTGGCGCAACCCGCGGCGCCGGCCAGCCGGCGAGCACTTGGCAAAGCTAGCCCTGGACGCGGCAAATTGGGCGCTTACCAAGACTTTGGGTCGCTTTGGGGATCGCGCCGTCGCCATCGCCCGCAATTCTGGCTAGAGTGCGGCGCCTTCGCAGGCGTGCTACGCTTTTCAAGCAACCCGCCATCCCCACAGCTCAGGAGGAGCCGCCATGAGAACGACTGTAAGCGCCTTGTGCACCGCACTTTCCATTGTCGCATCCGCGGCTAGCGCCGAAACTGTCCACCACGTCCCAGCCGACTTTCTAACCATCCAGGGGGCGTTGGATGCCTCAGTATCTGGTGACATTGTCTTAGTCGCCCCCGGCACGTATCACGAGAATATCGTCATGACCGGTCTCCACGATGGAGTGAGCCTGCTCAGCGAGAGCGGTGCAGGCGCCACAATCATCGACGGGAGTGCCGCTAGCAGCGTGTTTCGCTGCCAAAACCTCAGCCGCCAAACTCGAATAGAAGGGTTCACGATTCAAAACGGCCACGCCGCGCCAGGATCCAGCAACAATCTGGGTGGCGGACTCCGGCTAGACTTTGCCAACCTCACCATCGAACGCTGCATCATCCAAGGAAACAGCGCCGAGGCGGCAGGCGGCATGTACGTCAACTTCAGTGAACCATTGATTCGCGACAACCTGATCCGCGGCAACGAGGCGCTGGCGTCCGCTGGCGGCATCTACTGCGACCATTTCGCTAACGCGCTCATCGAGCGCAACGTGATCGTCGACAACGAAGCGGGCCACTTCGGTGGCGGCATAAGCATTTGGGCGGATTCCAGCGCGCGAGTCGTCAACAACACGATTGGTCTTAATAGCGCAACGTTGGGTGGCGGTGGCATCTTCGTTAACATGAACTCCCATCCGCAGATCCTGCGCAACATCGTGTTTAAGAACGGCGGCGGCAACGGTGTCGAGCGCGGCGACACGGAGTCGACCATCAACCTGGGCTGCAACGACGTTTGGGCCAATGCCCCATCCAACTACGCCGGCATTGCCGACCAGACGGGTATCAACGGCAACATCAACGTGAATCCGCTCTTCTGCGACCAAGCTAACAGCGACTTCACTTTGGACGAGGCATCACCCTGTGCGCCATCGGGGTCACCACCTGGGTGCGCATTGATCGGCGCGCTCGACATCGGCTGCGGCGCCGTGCCGGTAGAGGCGGCCACTTGGGGGCAGATCAAATCACGGTACCTAGGAGAGCGCTAAGCGCGGGCATTCTCAGGAGCGCAAGCAGCGATGTTGCGGCGAGACGAACCTAACAACTAGCCTCAACCCGGTCGCGTCTGCGATGGTCGGCGGCTTGGAGATTTGCCGCTACGAGCATGGAGACCAAGCCGCGGTTGTCCGCCTGTGGGACGGTGTGCGGGTTGGTGCGCCTCTGGAACGATCCTCACCAGGACATCAGCGCAAGCTCACCGTGCCGACCATCTTCGAGGCCAACAAACCCATGTTGAAAGATCCCGAGCGGATCTATCCACGGCAGGTTCTCCGCGTCCCGGCTGAGATGGCCTAGCGGCATAGCAAACCGAACGCAACCGTAGACATGGCGGCGCTCCCCTGGTGGGGGCGCCGCTTTCTATTGTGTAGCGGCGATGTAACCAAAGGATCTGCAGCTCCGACTAGCGGCGCCAAGCTTGTAGTGGCATTCGCCACGCCGAGGCGCCCCGCTCAACCGGTTTGACAATATGGCCACCGTTAGTTTCTCTCCGAAACAAAGTGTCTGACCAGTCGCCGGCCGCAGATTGCGTCGCCGACCTAACGATCTGTAAGAAACTAGGTTAGGAGCAGGCCAACAAGCCACCAGATTGGGCACGGCTTATGCATCACTTGATGGCGCCGGAGTCCATCCAGCCAGGCCACCAAAAAAGGGGCGAACAATGAGAGCCTGGAGAGAAATCCTCATCTTGACCATTCTCGTTACTGCGTTGGCGGCAGCCTTCGCCACCTCTGCCGTTGCCCGACCACCCATCCGCCAGGCGTTCTTCGACGCCTACGTGTCAGCGGTCGGCAGCCGTCTCGATGACCTGCCCAGCAACGGTCATCACTGCGGCGTCTGCCACTTCGATTTCAACGGCGGCGGGCCGCGAAACCCCTACGGACTGGACCTCGAAGTGACCATTCCCCAGTTCCCGACGGTGGAAGAGGCGGTCATCTTCATCGAGAACAACGACTCCGACAACGACGGCCACTCCAATTTCATTGAGATTACGGATACCGCCAACTTCGGCAACACGCCAACCTTTCCGGGCCTTACCTCGAGCAATGTCGGCAACGTCTCCAGCGTTGATTCTGGCGAAATCCAAGATCACCTGACGCCTTCGGGCGGCGCCGACGTGACACCGCCAACGGTGACCGTACTGTCGCCAAACGGCGGCGAGATTTACAACGCCGGCACCATGCAAACGGTCATGTGGACCGCCACCGATGCCAGCGGCATCGCCAGCGTCAACATCTTCCTCTCCGATGACGACGGGGTCAGCTTCAAACCGGTGGCCAGAGGCGAGGAGAACGACGGTAGCTTCTCACTCTTCGTACCCAACTTGCCCGGCACCGACTCCTACGTCAGGGTGCTGGCAGTGGACAACGCCGGGAATCCCGGGTCGGACGAGAGCGACCAGAAGTTCACGATCATCGGGACTCAGGGAGGCACGGCCCCGACAACCTTACGGGACTTCGAGCTAGCAGGCACGCAACCGCTCGAGAGCGGTGTCCTCGATGATCCGAGCCAAACTTGCGTGGCCTGCCACGGGAACTACGACCAACAAGCGGAACCGTGGCACGGCTGGCAGGGGAGCATGATGGGGAACGCGCTGCGAGATCCGCTCTTCATGGCGTCCGTGGCCATCGCCGAGCAGGACGCCCCCTCCTCCGGCGATCTCTGCCTGCGCTGCCACACCCCGGGAGGCTGGCAAGAAGGCCGTTCGCTCGACACCAGCGGCGCCATGATGACCGCCAAAGATCGCCAGAGCGTCCAATGCGACTTCTGCCACCGTGCGGTTGATCCCGACTACAAACCGGGGATCAGTCCGCCGGAGGACCTGCCGATCCTCGATTCCCTGGCGGCGCTGCCGCCCGCCTACGCCAACGGCCAGTTCGTCACCGACCCCGACCCGGTCCGACGTGGGCCGTTCGCCGATCCGGTCCCCGCACACGGTTTCCTCGAATCCCCGTTCCACCGGAAGTCCGACATCTGCGGAACCTGCCACGATGTCAGCAACCCGGCGTTCGTGAGCACCGGGAACCCCGGCGAGTACGTGGCTGACACCTTCGACGCCCCGCACCCCGACGGCGATCTGCGGAACATGTTCCCGATCGAGCGGACCTTCAGCGAGTGGCTGGCCAGCGACTACGCCACCTCCGGAGTCTTTGCACCACAGTTTGCCGGGAACAAGCCCGACGGCATCGTCTCCTCTTGCCAGGACTGCCACATGCGAGATGCTGAAGGGAGGGGATGCAATGACAATCAGGCTCCCGTACGCCCCGATCTACCGCTGCACGATCTGATGGGCGGCAACACCTTTATTCCAGATGTCCTGCCGGATCTGTTTCCCGGCGAGGTCAACGTCCAAGCGCTGCAGGATGGCAAGCAGCGCGCCACCGAGATGCTCCAGCTGGCAGCGACCATGGAACTGACCGGCGGCCAACACGAAGCGAATCCAACGGTCGACATCAGGATCACCAACGAAACCGGCCACAAGCTCCCGTCAGGCTATCCGGAGGGGCGCCGCATTTGGCTCAATGTCAAGGCGTACGATGCATCGATGAGCCAAGTCTACGAGTCGGGAGCCTACGATCCGGCCACCGGTGTTCTTACGCACGATGCGGACATCAAGGTCTACGAAATCCATCCTGGTATTTCAACGCGGCTGGCGTCGCTGATTAGTCTGCCAGCGGGGACGAGCTTCCACTTTGTTCTCAACGACTCGATCTACTTCGACAACCGAATTCCGCCCCGCGGCTTCACCAACGCCGCTTTCGAGGCGGCGCAGTCACCAGCGGTGGGCTACAGCTACCCCGACGGTCAGTATTGGGACACGACGGCTTATGTACTGCCACCAGCGGCGCGTTTCGTCGAAGCGACCCTCTACTACCAAACGACATCGAAGGAGTTCATCGAGTTCCTTCGTGACGAGAACGTCACCAACACTGCTGGTCAGGTGATGTACGACCTCTGGGTGCAGCACGGGCGCGCCGCGCCGGTGGCGATGGTCACGGACACGCTCAGCGTGGGAACGGCGGGCGTCGCCGCCCAGGGCCCACCGCCGCTCGTCAACGCACTGTCGCAGAATCATCCAAATCCCTTCAATCCGACGACCCAGATCACCTACTCGATCGCCGACGCCGCGGCCGTGGAACTCGGCATCTACGACGTGCGTGGCCGGTTGATCCGGGTTCTCGTCCGTGAGCGGCGTGCGCCCGGTGTCTATACCCTCAACTGGGATGGTCGCAACGACGCCGGCGACATGGTGGCTTCGGGGCTCTACGTCTACCGGATCAAGGCGGGGAGCTTCGAGTCACTCCGCAAGGCAGTCCTGTTGCGCTGACATCGACCCACCTGTGTTTGGGGGCGTAGCGGGTGGATACTTCCTCGAGACCGTCCGCAAACGTGGTCGGTCACCTACCGGGATCGAGATCTCGGAACCTGCCGCCTCTAGGAATCCAAGTGGCCTTGGCACACCGGGCCTGCCATAGTCGGCGGCATGGAGATTCGCCGCTACGAACATGCAGACCAGGAAGCGGTCGTCCGCTTGTGGACGGCATGCGGCTTGCTACGCCCCTGGAACGACCCTCACAAGGACATCGAGCGGAAACTCACCGTGCAACCCGACCTCTTCCTGGTCGGTGTCGTCGGCGAGCGCGTCATGGCCACGGCGATGGTCGGGTTTGACGGCCACCGCGGCTGGGTCAACTACCTCGCCGTCGACCCCGACTACCAAGGGCGTGGCTTTGGCCGCCAACTCATGCGGCGCGCCGAAGCGCAGCTTACCGACCTCGGTTGCCCCAAACTCAACGTCCAGGTTCGATCCCAAAACCGCGAAGTGCTGGCCTTTTACGAACGGATCGGCTACGCCGTGGACCCAGTGACAAGCTTGGGGAAGCGCTTGATCGAAGACGCATGAAGACGCATGAGGTCGCCTTGAGCAGCACCCCCGACCCACATAGCCGCAACCCGTCGTTGCGGCGCCTCCTGGCAACAATCGGCCCCGGCATCCTTGTCGCCGCCACCGGCGTCGGCGCTGGCGACCTGGCGACAGCCGGGTTCGCCGGCAGCCAACTGGGCACTGCCATACTCTGGGCGGTGGCCGCCGGCGCCTTCATGAAGTTCGTCTTAACTGAGGGACTGGCCCGCTGGCAACTCGCCACTGGGCACACGCTCTTGGACGGCGCCATGACCCACCTGGGCTGGCCGGCGCGGGTCATCTTCATGGCGTATCTCTTGCCATGGTCCTTCTTCGTGGGCGCCGCACTCATCAAGGCGTGTGGGGTCACCGCGGTGGCGCTCGTCGAATGGGCGGGGTTCACGGTCAAGAACCCCGCGACTTGGACCCTTGCTTTAGGCGCCATCCACAGCCTAGTCGGCGTCGGTATGGTCTGGCGCGGCGGCTTCCGGCTGGTCGAGCGGGTCATGTCCACCTGCGTTGCTGCAATGTTTGTATCAGTGATCGTCACCGCCTTGCTTTCAAACCCCGCTTGGCGGGAAATCGCCACCGGACTCTTGTTCCCCCGCATCCCCCAGTTCGACGCCGGCGGACTCACCTGGACCATCGGCCTAATCGGCGGCGTCGGTGGCACGCTGACCGTGCTCTGTTACGGCTACTGGATCCTGGAAGAAGGACGCACACACCTGAGCGCCCTCCGTACTTGCCGGATCGATTTGGGCATCGCCTACGGCTTGACCGCACTGTTCGGCATGGCGCTGGTGGTGATCGCCGCAGAAATGCCGGCGCCGCTCGACGGCAAGGGCGTCGGACTAATCCTCGGGCTAGGCCAGGAACTCCGCACGACGATCGGGGCCGGTGGCCAAGGCTTCTTCCTGGTCGGCGCTTGGTGCGCGGTCTTCACCAGCCTCTTGGGAGTGTGGCAGGCGGTGCCGTACGTCTTCGCCGATGCGATCCGCTTCTGGCATCCCGAGGAAGCGCGCGCCGCCCGGGTCGAGACCCAGGCATTGGCCTATCGAGGATTTCTCCTAGCACTCGCCACTCTCCCGCTCATCCAGGCCGCCCACCCGTTTAAGCAGGTCCAAAAAGTCTACGTCGTCCTAGGCGCGGCGTTCATTCCGCTCTTGGCAATCGTGCTCGTCATCCTCAACGGACAAACGCGGTGGGTCGGCAACCAAACCAATCGATGGTGGACTACCCTGATCCTGGCGCTGATCCTGGCACTCGCGGCGGTGGCCGGGTTCCTGCAGGTTCAAAACACTTGGCGAGGAGCGTAGCCATCCGGGATCAACGACAACTTTTCTTTCCGCTCAGCGACAACTATTCTTCCCGTTCCGGTTCGATCGTCAGCGGAGCCTCCTGAGAGACTCGCCGATGGGCACATTTTGTCGTTGACCCCGATTCCCGGAGCGATCGGCTATCGAGCTCGTCGGTATCGCGGTCGTTTGCTGAAACCGACACCGAGAACCTCGCGGATCACCTTGAACGGAAGGCCTGCTCGTCGATGGCCACGCCCTAGGACAGCAGCGCCTCGATATCCTCTCGGCGAAGGTCGCGAATCAGCGCTCCATCCGCCTGGATGATCGCGTCCGCTAGACTGCGTTTGTCAGCCTGCAGCTCGAGGATCTTTTCTTCCACGGTGCGTCGCGCAACCAGCCGATAGGCCATGACTTGGCGCCTCTGCCCGATCCGATGGGTACGATCGATTGCTTGCGCCTCGACCGCGGGATTCCACCAGGGATCGAGCAGGAAGACGTATTCGGCCGCAGTCAGGTTGAGCCCGAGGCCGCCGGCGCGCAGACTGATGAGAAAGAGCGGGCAGTGCGGGTCGCTTTGAAAGCGCTGGACGCGCTCGGCACGTTTGCGGGTGCGGCCGTCGAGGTAGGCGTAGTCGATACCCCGGTCATCGAGGCGCGAGCGCACGATCGCCAGAAATCGCGTGAATTGTGAAAAGACCAGTGCTTTGTGACCCTCGGCGACCACCTCCTCGAGCTGCTGGAGCAGCGCATCGAGCTTGGCCGATGGCTCCGCGGTGCGCTCGCCATCGATGAGACCGGGGTGACAGGCGGCTTGGCGCAAGCGAAGCAGCGCTTCGAGGATCATGACCTTCGACCGGCCGAGTCCGTCCGCCTCGATGCGCTCGGTCAGCGACGCGCGGTAGTACCGGCGGATCTCTTCGTACGTCGAGCGCTGTCGAGGCGAGAGATCGCAGAACAACGTCTGCTCGGTCCTGGCCGGCAGCTCCTTGGCGACGCGACCTTTCGTGCGCCGGAGGATGAATGGGCCAAGCACCTTGCGCAGGAACGCCTGTTCGGCCTCCAACTCGGGATCGGCGGTGGACGCGCCGGCGATGTCGGGGGCCGTACCCGGCGAGCCGTTCGCTTCGTTGGTCGCGCGGCGCTTTTTGCCGCGTCGCTTCGGTGCCGGTCCGAGCATGCCGGGGTTCAGGAACTCAAAGATGCTGCGCAGCTCACCGGTGTGGTTCTCAATCGGCGTTCCGGAGAGGGCGAGGCGGTGATCGGCGCGGAGGACACGCACCGCTTTGGCGGTGCGCGTAGCGAAGTTCTTGATCGCCTGAGCCTCGTCGAGGATCACAGTGTCGAACGCCAGATTGGACAAGAGCTCGATGTCACGCCGCAGCGTCCCGTAGGTGGTGACGATGACGTCGTAATCCGCCAGCGTTTCGGCACGGCGCTGGCGACTGTTGCCGACGTGCTCAACCGTGCGCAGCTCGGGTGTGAAGCGCGCAGCTTCGTCGATCCAGTTAAAGAGCAGCGAGCGCGGCACGACCACCAGATCCGGTCTCGTGCGCGCCGCGCCACGCGAGTAGGCCGGCGCGTGGGTAGCCAGATAGGCGAGCGCCTGGATGGTCTTGCCGAGGCCCATGTCATCGGCAAGGATACCGCCAAGACCGATCGCTCGCAGGAAGAGCATCCAGGCGAGGCCGTCGCGTTGGTACGGGCGGAGCTCACCGCAGAATCCCTCTGGCGCATCGACGGGCTCGATGCGTTCGAAGCGCTCGAGCCTGCGGCGTGCCTTCTTGGCCTGCGCGTCCCAGTCGACCGCATCGTGGTCTGCCAGGAGCGCATCCAGCACCATCACCTGATTGCGCCGAAAGCGGATTGCGTCGCCCTCGACCTCGCCCCACGCGGCCCAGCGCCCGAAGCGCGCCACCCACTCCTCGGGCAGCATGCCAACCGTGCCGTCGCCCAGCATGATGACCGACTCCCCGCGGCGGATGGCGCGGAGGATCGCCGGCAGCGGTAGCTCTTGATCGTCGAACCGGGCGCTCCCCTCGAGGTCGAACCAGTCCTTGCCCGAGGCGACCCGCAGTGAGTACGTGGAGGCTGCGCGCAGGAGCTTGCCGTCAGCCTGCACGGCCCAGCCCTGCGCTATGAGCTCCCTTGCGGCGCCGGGAAACTGGCGCGGGGCGATGGCGAACGCGTCGGGCGCGATCATGCCGTCGTCGCCCCTGCGGGGCTGGAAGCCGTGTTCGACCAACGACGCCACGGCCGCTTGCTCGCGGTTGCGGTCGCGCAACAACATACGGCGGCTGTCCGGGTCGAAGATGGCCTCGGGTGGTTCGCGAAAGCGGGCGCGCTTTTGCCCGTACTCGAAGAGCAAGGTGGCTCCGAGCAGTCGCGAGCCGTCGGGCTCGTGCACATGCAGGCGCGCGCGGGGAGCTGGGCGTTCCTCGGTCCACCGGAGCTCATCCGGAACGTCCAGTTGCGCGGGTGGTACTGACTCGACGAGCATCGCAATCGTCGTGTCGGCGTCCTCGGCCGGGATGTGCACGGCACCGCGCTCCTCCAGGAGCTCGACGACCGCAGCTTCCCGGGACTCGGCGAGGCGGGTGATCCGCTTCCCGTGCAGCATCCAGCCGCCTCTCGACACGTGGAGGCCTTCGGTCGGATCCAGTCGGTGGTGCTCGGACCGGAGCGATGCGGTCAGCGCCAAGCCGCCGGTCTTTTGGCGCTGGGAGGATCGCCCCTTTGCCGCGGGTTTGGGCTTGCTGGCGGCGCGCAGCTCGAAGTGGAGCAGGTACTGCGAGTCGTCCAGCGTGCACGGTTCGGGCTCAACGTTGCCGGCGGCGCAGACGAATAGGCGACCCGACGCGGCCAGGAGCGGCAGCACCTCGTCTGCCAGCGAGTCCGGAACGACGAAGCGGCCTTGCTTCCGGCCGAACGAACCATAGTTGTAACTTGAGTAGTAGTGGCTGCTGCTCGATTCGCCGTCTGCGCCGTGCAACATGGCGAGCACGCGACGGTCGAGCCGCTCGTCCAGGACCTCGATGTCGGCGGCGCTGATGCGCAGCGGTCGGGGTTTGCCCCAGCTACCGTTCTTGCGGAGCGAGCGTTTGAATAGGTCCAATTCGGTAACTCCGCGAAGTGCCAGCGTGTTCTCCTGAAGTCCGTAGATGATCTGCTCGTGGCTGCCGTGCTTGTGCCGCCGGGGAGGGCTCCGCAGGGCGAGCAGTTCGTGGAGAACCTGGCGCCAGCCGGGTGAGCGTTGCTCCCGGCGTTTCATCCGGGTGTGCGTACCGTCAATCAGGCGCGTTGCCAACTCGCTGAAGTCGTCGATGTCAAGATCGTCGTCGCTGGGCTCGGCGAGCGGCAGGAGGCGTGGCTCGTGGTGGATCGGTATGTCCAGTACACCGGCCACCAGAAACGCGGCGTAGACATGCTTGCAGACCATCTCCCGCGCGTAGCAAGCGCAGCTGCAGTAGATGGAGTACGTCGCCTCCGTCCAGCTGATCTCGACGTCGTAGGGAAAGGTGCCGTAAGCGATGCAGCGGAGCCGATCGTGTTGCATTCGCAGCGGCTTGATGCGACCCGTATGATAGTAGGTCTTCCCCCGCGCGCGCATCTGGGCAGGAAAGTACGAATCGATGGCAGTGAGACGGGTGGTCTGGCGCATAGCGATGGGCGGTCCATTGCTCCGAGATGTTGAGCCTTCGGCCGCCGATGGACACGGCGGCAGCGCGGCGGGCAGTCGACGAAGGTTCGATACGTTGGCAAGCTAACAACGCATCGCCACCTTGGTCAAGTGAATGGTCCCGAGGGGCGGCGCAGTCGCGCAACGGCGGTGCGCCCGGCGGTGCCAGCCCAGGCCACCATAAGTTCGGCAAGCGGGTTGCCACCGCGCGCGAAGACCGCGCCCGGCCCAAAGGACGCTGTGGACAGCGTCATCGTGCTCAAAGGCGAGCCCCCGACCCCGCCGGCACTTGGGCAAACTCAAGGATGGGTTCGTCGCGCCAGGTGACGTGTATTGGCACCGGAGCTAACAACATCCGCCGGCAACCAACCGGTCTCGGTTCGGACGCGGCGATAAATGTTTCCGCCGCTCTCGTAGGCAACATGCCAGTCACCCTGGAAGGAGATGACGGCGACGGCGCTACCGTGCCGGTACGGTGGCTGCGACCTGCACCGGCACTTCAATTCTAGAACTGAGGTGGAACGCCGGCTACCTGACCCAGCGTTTTGGTACAACATCCAGCAAGAATCGCGTCGCACCCCGATGCCCTACCGCCGCAAGACCTCCCCAGCGCGCTCGACCGCCGTCGCTCCGCCGTCCCGCACGACGCAGACGCCGTTGACAAACACCCAACGGATACCCGTCGGGCGCCGCTCGGGCTCGGCGAAAGTTGCCGTCGATCCAATCGTCGCCGGATCGAAGACGGTAATGTCGGCGGCGTACCCTTCCCGGAGCATGCCGCGCTCTCTAAGGCCCAGGCGCTCCGCCGGCAGCGATGTCATCCGCCGCACTGCCTCCTCGAGGGCCATCAGCCCTTCATCGCGCACGTACTTGCCCAGGACGCGCGGGAAGCTGCCAAGCAGGGCTGGGTGGGGTTTGCCGCGTCCCAACGAGAAGGCGTCGGTTTCGATGGCTGCGCTCGGATGGGCGAGCGCCTGACGGAGCGGCGTGTCGTCCCGCTCGGTGCCGCTGATCCCCAGGTAGAGTGCGGTGACCTGACCGCGTGCGGCGACGATCAAGTCGGCCGCCGCCTCAAACGGTGGGCGGTCGACTTCGCGTGCAATGGCCGCAAGCGTTAATCCCTCACACCACTTCTGCCCGGCACCTCCGACGCTCGACACAACAATCTGATCCCAGCCACCGGCAGCAACCAAGTTGTGCGGCCAGCGGCCCGCTTCCCACGTTGGCCACTCCGGCACGACGGTGTCGATTGCGCGGCCGATGCGTGCCCGCTCAGAGCGATCCTGCAACCGGCCGAGGAGCGCGTCGACGCCGCCCGCCAACGCAAACGGCGGCAGAATGGCGAGCAACGTCGTGTTGGCGGCGGTATACGGGATGACATCGAAACCATGGTCCAGCGACGGCCGCACGGTGTCGTGCATGTCGAGGACGTGCGCCAGGTCCGGCCAAAACCGCGCGCCGAAGGCCTCCAAGTGCGAGTGCTGAACGCGCACCCCGGCCCGGCGACCGATGTCTACGACTTCGCGCGCCGCCTGGAGCAGCGTCTCACTCGAGCCGCGCACGTGGGCGGTGACGATGCCGCCGGCCCGACCCACTTCCTTGGCCAGCGCCACCAGCTCATCGGTCGACGCGAACATGCCGGGCGCATAGATAAGGCCACAGGAGAGGCCAAAGGCACCGGCGTCGAGTGCCTCGATCAACGCCGAGCGCATGTGTTCCAACTCACCCGCGTCAGCGGCGCGCGCTTCGAACCCCATGACCGCGATGCGAAACGCCCCGTGCGCCGCCAGCTGGGCGATGTTGAGTGCCACGCCTCGCGTCGCAATCGTCTCCAAAAACTCACCAAAGCTCCGCCAGGTGAAGTCCAAGTCGCGTGGTTTGATGAACCGCGTGTACGCCTGAAGGAGCGATGCCGTCCCTGGCTCCACCGGTGCTGGAGCGTAGCCACAGTTGCCAGTCACCAAAGTGGTGATGCCCTGCTCCGCAAAAGGGCGGAGCCGCTCGTCCTGATCGTCGAGCGGCAAGAGGAAATCGGCGTGCGAGTGAATGTCGATGAAGCCCGGGGCAATGACCGCACCGGCCACGTCGATGCGCTCAAAGCGGGCGTCGACTTCGGCGAGCGCCACGATGCGACCGCCATCCACCGCGATGGACCCCGAGTAGCCCGGCCCACCGCTACCGTCGACGATGGTGCCGTTCTCGAGCACGCAGCGCGCGTATCTCATAATCGTCAAACCTGCATGACGCGGCCGTCGTGCATCGCTAGTCGAGGGCGGAGTGTGCAGGCGCGTCGGTTGGGGCGTCTGCGGCATCGCTCTCCGCCGCCGCGGCGACCGAAGCCCGCCCGATCTGGCGGGTCTGGTACTCGAGCTGGGTCACCGCCCAATCCGGATCGCCGGCCACCGCCGGCGGCCCCACGTACGGATAGCGCTCCATCCCGTGGTGCGGGATCGGGGCGACCACCGCCGCTGCCGCGGTGTAGTAGTCGCCCTCCTTCTCCCAGCCCCGAGCCTCGGAGAAGAAAGCCCGCTTGTAGCCGGGCGGGAGTGGCGGTACCCAGCTGGCGTCGAACGTCATCCGCACGCCATCCCCCATGGTGAAGACCACGGCTCGATCGTCGACAGCGCGCACCAAGTCGAGGACGTCGCCGTAACGCGTCGCCAGCCCCGACTGCGAGGCCCACACCGGCGGGCGCCGCGTGGCGTAGCGATACTCAGCGGCCCCTTGATTCGGCTGCTCGAGGATTGACACGCCCTTTGGAAACAGCTCGGCCGAGCCCGGCACCAGCACCCGCTTCTGACAAAGCCGCTCGGTGTCGGCTCGCGACAGGCGATCGCCCAACAGGATGCGATCCCAATGCACGCGTAGGTTCGTACGAATCCGCAAGGTGGTCGGCCCCACCAAGCGCTCCCCCAGCTCGAGGGCGATGTCTTTGGAGCGCAAGCTCGGGAAGCCAAACCAAGCGCTGAGCGGACGCCAGGTCCCACCCGGCGTCTGGCGCTCCACGGTGGGGAGCACGGTCGCCAGGTCACGGTGTTGGGCGATGGCGCGCTCGGCAGGTCCGTCGGTCCACTCCGTCCAGCCAGTCATGACCAGGACGGGCGTCGCGACCGACACATCGCCAAACTCCAGGGTGACGCATTGCTCGGTGGCAGCACCTGCAAAAGGATCAGCCAACGGCTCAAACGCGCGGACTGCACGACCGTCGGCTTCAGTCACCAGCGCGGTGAGATCGCGCCCGCTCTGATCGGTCGCCCGGGCCGGTGGACGCGCATCGCGCAACGCCCAAAAGGCCGGCCGCTCGAACGGCGGCGCCGACAACACGTAGTTGGAGACCACCAAGAGCGATTCCGGATGATCGACCGACCACAGAGCAAAGTGGTCCAAGTAGACAACTTCGCGCAGCTCTTCGGCGAGTACCAGGGTGTAGCGCCCAGCCCTGGCGTGCGGCGCGCGACCCTCGGGCAACTTGACGTATTCCCACGGGTTGGGCGTCAAATACTCGCCCGGCGCGACGGGAAAGCCAAGGGGCGCGGTCCCCATGAGGTCGGTTGCCATGACCCAGCCCGAGTCCTGCTCCACATAGAGGACCGGGCAGGAACCGGCGACTTCGCGCGGCTCTTCGATTGTCACCGGCGCGCGGTCCAGCGTCACGTCGAGGAGGGCTTGCAGAGCACCGTTCGGCCAGCGCACGCGCAGGAGATTTACCGCCGGCCCTTGCGCCTCACTCGCTGCAACCACCGCCCGGTGCGGCACGGCAAACCGCACAACCCCGGAGCGCGCCAGGCGCCGGGCGGCGAACGCGCCCGAACGCAGTTCAACCGCTGCCCCCCGGCCATCGCCAGGTGTGCGGACACCCGTCAACGCCAGGCGCACGGCCACGCCCTGGGACTCGGTGGCGTTTTGCCAACCCACCAGTTGCCCGGCAGCGTCGATGCCAGCCAGGTCGAGCCGGCCGTCGCCATCGAAGTCCACCCAGGTGTGGGCACTCGCGCCAGCCAAGTCGACGTCGCGGCGCACTTCCAGGTGCGTGCCGCGATTTTCGAAGAGCGCCGCCGTGGCGCCAGCGGCCAGGAGGTCGAGGTCACCATCCAAGTCGACATCGCCCAACTCCAACCGGTCGAAGGTTGCAGAGTCGACCGACCACGCGGGGTCGTGCCGAAAAACTCCGGCGACACTGCCGAGCCATACAAGAATCTCGCCGTCACCGGCCACCCACAGGTCTTCGATCAAGTCGCCGTTTGCATCGCCGAGCGCCAGCGTCCGGCCGGTCAGCTCGGCCACGCCGCGCGCCTGGGTGGCGTCGGAAAAGACCGCCTGCCGATCGTTTTGCACAAAAATCGCCCCGCTCTCGCCAAGCGCCAGGACATCCACCGCCTCGTTCCACTCGATATCACACCAACCTAACGCCTGGCCATTCACCGGTGGTGCCCCGGCCAACTCGGACCGCTGGAACCGTAAAGGCGCCCCCTCTTCAGGCACGCCTTCGTTGATCCACACCACCAATCCATCGCCGGTGAGTGCCAACACATCCGGATCACCTTCGTGGTCGATGTCGACGAGCGCCAGGTCACGGACTCCTGCAATCGGCATGGACGCCTCCGGGGCGAGGGCAAAAGCACCGGCGCCATCCCCCAACCAGCAGCGGATCTCCGCGACACCGGCCATCACCCAGTCGGTCCAGCCGTCGTGGTTCAAATCGCCGGCAACCGCGTCGATTGGCACTTCGGTGCCATCGAGCGCCACGCCGCCGCCGGGCGCCGCTGCCCGCCAAACGCGGCCCCCACCGGCGCCCCACAGCATCAACTCACCGGTGCCGTCCCGTTCGGCGTCGAACGCCTCAAGCTTGGCGACGCCGGTCACCTCCGGCCAAGCCCGCGGCTCGAACCGCCAGGCGGAGCGCGGCGCTTCGGGGCGAGGCTCAAGCGAGCGCTGCATCTCCGTGTGAATCGATGCGACCAACGCCTCTTCGGAGCGCTTGAAGTCCGGAATGCGCTGGCGGAGCGCTTGCACTTGCTCGAGCGCAGCCCGCGCGCCAGCGCGATCGCCCCGATCCCGCAGCAAGAGAAAGAGTTGGTAGCGGGCACTGACGTGTTCGGAGTTTCTAGCCAGCGCCTGACGCATGGCCGCCTCGGCGGCTTCGGGGTCGCCGGCCTCCTTGGCTGCGCGTCCCAACTGGTAGTAGGTGGGAGCGTCAGCTTGTCCCACCTCGACCACGCGCTGGAAGTGGCGGACAGCGGCTTCGGCGTTCCCCGCCTTCTGTTCGGCAACGCCCAAGACGTAGTCGGGCGCCGCCGCCTCGGGGGCAAGCGCCTGGGCGCGGGCCACGGCCGCCCGACCCAGAGCCAGGTCGCCGGCCCTGACCGCAGCGATGCCCAGGTTGAGCTGGTCGGCGTACGAATCGGGGGCGGCGTCAGCCGCTCGGCGAAGCGCGGAGATAGCAGCTTCGTCGTCGCCATTGTCAAAGTAGGCGACACCCTGGTGGCGATCCAACCAGAGAGCCGCATCCGCGGCGAGCGCCACATCACGCGGAGCTTCGGCTGCCCCCCGCTTCATCCCAGCACCGAGGGCGACAGCGCTGAGCAACAGGATCCCCAGCAACCACTTCTTCACGCCAGACCTCCAAAGTTCCCGGGTTCCGTCTCAGCGACGGCAGTACGGTCGAGGCCAACACCAAGACTTGAGGTTCGGTATCCTACCGTGAGGCGGTGCGGCGAGGCGAGACGAGGCGAGACGAGCAAAGTCGGCCGGGTGAGGGGTGGCGTGCCTAACTCTAAGCGACACCACCGCCTCGGAAGCTCTGCGGGGTAGCGACGCAGCTAGCTGCGCCTCCGGTGGCCCGTAGATAGACTCAAAGAGTGCTTCGAGCCCGACCCTTGGCCCTCGGTTCCACCAGCCGGAATCCCCGAGGGAATTCCGACTCCGAAGGTTACGGTTTCAACAACGCCACCGATCCAAGTTCTCCCAAAAACGAGCGTTTTCGCCCACTTTTTGTGGGCGCCGAGCCGGACAGCCTAGGAGCCCAGGTGCAACACCACCAGGAAACCCTCGAAGTACTTACTCCCGGACGCGCCCTGGTCGAGGTGACCGGCGACGTCAAGCGGGTCGTCCAAGCGGCAGGTGTCGACACCGGGCTCTGCGTCGTCTTCTGCCGGCACACCTCGGCCAGCCTCCTCATCCAGGAGAACGCCGACCCGAGTGCTGTCAGAGACATTCTAGCCTGGTTGGAAAGGTTGGCACCGGACGGCGATCCGCGCTATACCCACACGGCCGAGGGGCCAGACGACATGCCGTCGCATCTGCGCGCGGCGGTCACTCGCACCAGCGAGACCATCCCGGTAGCCGGAGGCGCACTGGCGCTTGGCACTTGGCAGGGCCTTTACCTGGCCGAGCATCGTTCCGCCCCCCACCGCCGGCAGCTCGTCGTGCACGTCGCCGGCACGTAGGAGACCGCTTCATGTCTGACGCAACCGACCTTGCCAGCCGCCCATGCATTCCCTGTCAGGGCGGCGTACCACCCCTCCGTGGCGCCGAGTTGACCGCCTTGCACCAACAACTCGAAGGCTGGGAGGTGATCCACCAACACCACCTCGAGAAAACCTACAGCTTCCCCGACTTCAAAAGCGCTCTCGAGTTCACCAACCGCGTCGGGGCGGTGGCCGAGGCCGAAGGCCACCACCCAGACATCCTCCTCGCCTGGGGCAAGGTGCGGATCACCATCTGGACCCACAAGGTCGACGGGTTGACCGAAAGTGACTTCATCCTCGCCGCCAAGTGCGATGCGCTCTAGTTCACTAGTGGCCGTCAGCTGCGTGGTGGCGGCACTCGCTGGTTCGTTGGTTGAAGCTACACCAGCACCCTGGCGTGGTGTCGGCTGGGGACCGGTCGCCACCATCCAGAATCCGGAAGTCACCGAGTGCTCGGGAGCGGTCCCCAGCGCCCACCACCCGAACCTCTATTGGGTGCACAACGATTCCGGTGACCGGCCGCGCTTCTTTGGAATCGACGGCGCGGGCAACCCCCGCGGCACCTACGAAGTACGATCGGCAACCCACGTCGACTGGGAGTCGATAGCGATCGACGACGCCGGGCAGCTCTACCTCTGCGACGTCGGCAACAACGCCAACGCCCGCCAAGACCTGGCGATCTACGTAGTGCCCGAGCCCGTTCCCGATCTCGACACCACCGTCGCACCGCTCGCCACGCTGCACATTCGCTACCCAGACCAAGCGGCGTTCCCCGACCCGGCCATGAACCACGACTGTGAAGCAGTGTGGTGGCACGCGGACAAGCTTTATTTCCTCACCAAGCACCGCTCCGACACCTGGACCCGGCTCTACCGGCTCGGACTCACCAGCATCGCGTCTGGCACGCACACCCTGGCGCTGGTCGACTCCCTGGACGTCGAGAGCCAAGTCACCGCCGCCGACCTGTCACCGGACGGCACCGAGTTGGCAATCCTGTGCTACGAAGCGCTGTGGTTGGTGAGCCTGCCGGCGACCAGCGAGTGCTGGCTGACCGACGGCACCGCCCAGCGCATCCTCTTCGAGGCCAAGCAAGCCGAGGCGATCTGCCACGAGGGCTCCACCCTCCGCATCTTCAACGAGCAATCCGAAATCCACCGCCTCGAACGCGCCGCCGTCCTGAGAGCGCAGGAGGCGCGGGCGGGGGGCTATTACCCCTGTGCGCCACCCCTCTCGATCACCGGCGAGCACTCCATCCCCCTGCCCCTCGAGCCCGCCGGCCAACCGGCGGGACCCGCACCCCAAGCCCGCGCCGTCTGGGGCGACTCCACCCTGACCATTGAATTGGCCTTTGCGCCGCCGGTCGACGACGACCTCGTCCTCCTGGTGAGCTGGGGCGAGGCGGCCCCGAACCCGTTGCCCGGGGCGGGTCAGCACGTTTGGGAGGTGGTGGCTTCGGGCAATGGGTTCACCGCCAGCCCGCTCCTCGACACCCCCCACCGGCCGGCGCCCGCGGTGCAGCTGGCGCCGAGCGCTCAACCCAAAATGGTGGAGGGCGCACTGCACCTGCCGGTGGCCAATGCACGCAACAACAAGCGGGCGAACCTAGGGCTCAACATCAATGTATTCACCGCCGGCGGCGAGTGGTACCTCGGAGCCACTTGGGAAATGCGCGGTGCCCTCAATCCATTCCTCTGGCGGCGGCTCCACCCCCAGCTTTACCCCACGCCGGCCCGGTGATAAGCTGCGCGCTTCCCACAGTTGTCCGCACGGCTCGGCAATCGCCCGGACGGAGTCACAATGGACGTCAAACGCGTCGATCCCGTTGAAGCCAAAGCGCTCTTGGATGCCGGTCATGGCTACGTCTACTTAGATGTACGCTCGAAAGAAGAGTTCTCCGAAGGGCACGTGCCCGGCGCCGTCAACATTCCGATCATGCATCGCGGTATGCACGGCATGACCCCCAATCGCCGCTTCGTCGAAGAAGTCACAGCGCAGTTCAAGCCCAACCAAAAGCTCATCGTGGCGTGCTTGCGCGGTGGCCGCTCGCTGAGGGCCGCCGCCGAGTTAATGGCTGTCGGCTACACCCAGATCATCGACATGCGAGGCGGTTACGACGGCGAGGTCGACCCCCTAGGCAACGTGGTTTACCCCGGTTGGTCGCGCCGCGGCCTCCCTACCACCGCCGGCGGATGAGCCACCCCTTTCCAGTCGCACCCAACCGCCACCGCTAAGGAGGCCAGCCGTTGCACCCCTCGCGCCTTTGGGCCATTCAAGAAGCCACTCGCCGCAACCACCGGGTGCTGCCCGAGCTGAAGGACCCCGCGGTCACCCGGGTGAGCGCCAACTTTGGCACCAACACCTTCGACCTGACGGCCATGCGGGAAAAGCTTCCTAAGCCGGTCTTCGAGAAGCTGACCGATACCATCGGACATGGCCGGAGCCTCGACGGTTCGATTGCCGACGTCGTCGCCCACGCCGTCAAAGAGTGGGCGGTGGCGCAAGGCGCCACCCACTTCTGCCATTGGTTCATGCCGATGACCGGCTCGACCGCCGAGAAACACGACAGCTTCTTGACCCTGACCGCCGACGGCACCGCCATCGAACGCTTCTCAGGCAACCAGCTCATTCAGTCAGAGCCCGATGCCTCGAGCTTCCCCTCGGGTGGCATGCGCACGACGTTCGAGGCACGCGGTTACACGGCCTGGGATCCGTCTTCCCCCCTTTTCATTATGGAGAGCCCCAACGGGCGGACGCTGTGCATTCCGTCGGTGTTCATCTCGTACCATGGTGAGGCACTCGACAAGCGCACGCCGCTGTTGCGCTCGATGGAAGCCCTCCACGCCGCCGCTCAACCGATCGTCGAGTGGTTTAACCCGAGCTTCGGGGGCCGGGTCGTACCCACCGTCGGCGCCGAACAGGAGTACTTTCTGGTCGACCGCGCCTTTTTTGCCCTGCGCCCCGATCTGGTGTCGGCCGGGCGCACCTTGATCGGCGCCAAGCCCCCCCGCGGCCAGGAGCTGGAAGACCACTACTTCGGCTCGATCGACAACCGCATTCACGCCTGCATGCGCGAGGCGGAGCACGAACTCTACCGGCTGGGCGTGCCGCTCAAGACCAGGCACAACGAGGTCGCCCCCGGCCAGTACGAGGCAGCGCCAATTTTCGAGCCCGCCAACGTCGCCGCCGACCACAATCAGCTGGTGATGGAAGTCATCGGCCAGGTGGCACGCCGCCACGACCTGGCCCTCCTCCTGCACGAGAAGCCCTTCGCCGGCATCAACGGCAGCGGCAAGCACGTCAACTGGTCGATGGCCACCGCGGGGGGCGACAACCTCCTGGAACCCGGCGAAAGCCCCGCCGACAACGTCCGGTTTTTGGTGTGCCTGATGGCCACGGTACGCGCCGTCCACCAGCGGGCCGGCCTGTTGCGCGCCGCTATCGCCAGCGCTGGCAACGACCACCGCCTGGGCGCTAACGAAGCCCCTCCCGCCATCATCTCCGTCTACCTGGGCGACCAACTCACCGAGATCCTGGACGCGGTCGAGAAGGGCACGGCCTCCGAGTTGGCCAAGGGCGAGCGCATCTTGAAGCTCGGGCTCTCGTCCCTGCCCGAAGTCAGCCAGGACTACACCGACCGGAACCGCACCTCGCCGTTCGCTTTTACCGGCAACAAGTTCGAGTTTCGAGCGGTGGGTTCCAGCGCCAACATCGCCGCGCCGGTCACCATCCTCAACACCGCGGTTGCCGAGTCACTCGCCTATATGCACGCGGCGATCGCCAAGCGGATGAAGAGCAAGTCCTCGCTGGAGCAGGCGGCCATCGAAACCGTTCGCGAAGTCATCACCGACACCAAGGCTGTGCGCTTTGAAGGCAACAACTACTCCGACAACTGGGTAAGAGAAGCCGAAAGCCGCGGGTTAATCCACTACTCCAAGACTCCCGATGCCTTGGGTGAGTTCATCGAGCCTTCCAACGTCGCACTCTTCGAGAAGTTCAAGGTGCTGAACGCCGCCGAGATGCAGGCGCGCTATAACATGCGGATTGAACGTTACCTGACCGCGCTCGGCATCGAGGTCGAGGCACTCCTACATTTGACTCAAACCTCGGTCCTGCCGGCTGCGGCCAAACAGCAGGCGAACCTGGCCGCAGCTGCCACCCAAAGCCAGACGGCGCTGGGCAGCGAGTCAAGCGCAACGCTCGGCCTGCTTCGCCAGCTGACGGTCGCCATCGAGCGCACGTACAAGGCCCGCGCCACCCTGAGCGACGCCTGGGCAGAGGCCTGCTCGGTGGAAGACCAACCCAAACGCGCTCTGCGGGTCGCCACCCACGTGGCTCCCGCCATGGAGGCGCTCCGCGACGCCGCCGATCAGCTCGAAGAGCAGGTGGACAACGACCTGTGGCCACTCCCCACCTATCCGGAAATGCTGTTTTTGAAGTAGGGCGCGGGCCGATCGGATTCGGATGACGATGCAGCGATCGAGAGGATCACCTTGGGTTCTAGCCCTGGGTGTCGCTGCGGCCGGGTTGTTCATTGGCTGCGGCCTGTGGCAGCTGGCCGGGGCCCTCTACCGCGCCAAAGCCACCGACCGCTTCGTGACGGTCAAGGGCTTGGCGGAGCGCGAGGTTGCCGCCGACCTGGTTATTTGGCCGATCACCTTCACCGCCGTTGGGGACGCCGCCGCCGAGTTGCAGGGCCGCCTCGACGCCGACGCGGCCAAAGTCCGTACCTTCCTGACCGCGCAGGGCTTCGCCGCTGAGGAACTCACCAACTCGATTCCGCGGGTGAACGATCTCGAGTCACACGGCTACCGGCCGGAAGGCGCGACTCACCGCTACACCGGCGAGAGCACCGTCACCCTCCGCACCGACAAGGTGGCCGAAGTGCGCGCCGCCATGCAGCGCTCCGCTGAGCTGGTAAAGCAAGGCGTGGTGATGATCCGAAGCTACGAATACGCTCCGCAGTACGTCTTCACCCAGCTGAACGCCATCAAGCCCGACATGATCGCTGAGGCCACGCGTAACGCCCGCGAGGCCGCCGAGCAGTTCGCCCGCGACTCGGGCAGCACGGTCGGCAACATTAGAACCGCCCGCCAGGGATTTTTCTCCGTCGAGGATCGCGATCGTTACTCACCCGAGTGGAAACAGATTCGGGTGGTGACCACTGTCGAGTACCTCCTGGATGCCGACTAGCCGGAAAGTGCGGTCGCGGAGCGCCCATCCCGGCCGGCATGTACCTGAGTGCCACGGCTTCATCATCGAATCCCGCCGGGCGCCAAGTGCCGAGACCGCCCGACACATCCGGCGGCTGATGACCCAACAGCTCGGCGGACGTTGGCGCGTCTCACAGCTTGGCGCTGGAGCGCGCGACTTCCTATGCGAACCCGCGGACCAGCGCCAACTCGACATCGCCGCGGCCTGGGATCTGGTGTACGCCCTGCGCCAAGACCCGAGCTGCGCTGACGCCGAACCGGCGCTCTGGTGCGCTGGGCTCGAGCCACACCGGCCGGCGACCCCGACCCTCCTCACGCCGGTGGAGTTCGCCGGAGCCAAATCCGCATGGCACAACCGCCACCTTGCCGGCGCCGCCTCGCCGAATTGGGCGCTCAAGCAGACCCGCATCGACCGCGCTTGGCGGCTAGCACTGCCGCCGGGTGGGCGGCGCTTCGGCGCCGGCATAGTTGTCGCGGCGCCTGATACCGGCTACACCACCCACCCCGAAATCTGGCGGAACCCAGCCGGCCGCCAACGCCTGGACTGGGAGCGCGGAGCCAACTTCGTCGAGCGCGGCACCCGGCCGCGCGACCGCTTGTCCGGCTCCCACGCGGCGCACGGCACCAAAACCGCCAGCCTGATCATGAGCGACCCCGGCCCCATCGCGCGGGGCGGCTGGGTATCGGGGGCAGCACCAGCCGCCACCGTCGTGCCGTACCGCGTCCTGGAGTCGGTCGTGGTTTGGAACTTCAGCCGCGTCGCCGAAGCCATCTACGCCGCAATCGACGCCGGCTGCCACATCATTTCGCTGAGTCTGGGCGGGGTCATCGCCTTCGGCTCCCTCCGGCGCGCCGTCACCACGGCGGTGCGCGCCGGCGTCATCGTCCTGGCCGCGGCCGGCAACACCTGGCCGTTCGTCGTTTACCCGGCGCGCTTACCCGAGGTCATCGCGGTCGGTGCCGTCAATTGCGAAGGCGCCCCGTGGATGGGCTCCGCCCGCGGCCCGCAGGTGGATGTTTCGGCGCCGGGCGAATCGGTTTGGGTGGCGCGCACCCGCCCCGGGCAGCGCTTCGACATTACCCGAGGCCACGGCACCTCCTTCGCGGTGGCAACGGTGGGGGGTGCCGCCGCCTTGTGGTTAGCGCACCACGGCCGCCGCCGTTTGCTCGAGCGCTTCGGCCGGGAACACCTGGCGGGTGCCTTCCGCCAGGTCCTCGTCACGCATGGCATCCGCACCCCCCGCGGTTGGCGACGCCGCCAACACGGTGCCGGCATTCTGGACGCCGAGCGACTGCTCAGCGCTCCTCTCCCGCGCGCGGCGCCGCGCCCGCGCCAGTCGTCCGCCCCGACCGGCGCCGCCCGCGTCGCCGATAACATCCACGCCTACCTCCCCGACGCGAGCGCTAGCGCCGTCCGCTCGACCCTACTGGGTTGGTACGGCGGGGACGCGCGAGCGCTGGCCGACACCGGGGATGAGCTGACGTCAAGGGTGGCCACCGACGCCGCCGTCCGCGGCGCCGTGGCGCGGCGCCGGCGCCGCTGCGCTCGCCGCTTCCGCGACACCTGCTCCGAAAGGCTGCGCGGGGCGCTCAGCTAGCCACCAGGGCGCGACCGTTCGGCGCGCTAGGAAACACATCCTCATCGAGGCAAAACGCTGGAAGGGGCAACGCGAGTTGATAACGCTAGTTAGCGGCACCTATAACCAAATCGACTATGTTCGGCCATCGAACAAAGTGATAACCTGACTATGTTTCAGTCCCGTCTTGCGCCGCCGGATCCAAAGGAGGCTGATTGTGAAAACAATGGTTCTGATGGTGACCGCGGCGTTCCTCGCTGGAAACGTCGCCCATGCGCAGGTCGGCGCTCTGATCTGGGAGGAGAACTTCGACACCCTTGACAACTGGATCAAGCTGACAGGCAACGGCAGCTGGGGCTGGGGCAACGGCGAGCTTCAGTACTATAAGGAAGAGAACGCCGAGGTGGCGCCGATTCCGGGCGAGCCGGGAAACAACGCCTTGCGCATCACGGCGAAAGAGGAGACGGGTCCGGACATCATCGACGAGTGGGGGAACCCTCTCAACTACACGTCCGGACGCTTGATCAGCAAGTCAAAGGTCTCCGTCAAGTACGGCGTCATCGAAACGCGCGTGAGGATCCCGGATATCGATCTCGGCGGTTGGCCGGCGGTGTGGCTCCTCGGAACTGCCAACTACGCCTGGCCGCGCAACGGCGAAATCGACCTCATGGAAATGGGGTGGACGCAGGCCTTCCGCGATCTGCACGACGAGCACAATGGCGGCAACGGTCAAAACAACTCCACCGTCAACGAGGTCACCGGCGCCAACGCCATCTTCTACTCGGAAGACGCCGTGAACCCCGAGAATCCGTTGGGGGCGGCCAGCCTGGCTTGGGATCCCGACGACTTGTTCTGCCGTCCCTACTACAACCATGCGGACCCTCTGGTCGAGCGCTTCATCACGCACCGCCTCTACTGGGACGACACCAGCTTGCGCTTCACAGTGATCGACGACGGTGTCGAGTATGACCTGTACGAAACCCCCTTCATCTTCGACAGCGAATCCGACGAGTTTCAGGCGCCGTTCAACTTGATCGTGAACTTGGCCATTGGTGGCACGTTCACCGGCGCGTACAACCTCGGTGACCCCGGCAGCGGTGCGCCCGTCTCCATGCCCTTTCCCGCCGAGATGTTCGTTGATTACATTCGGGTGTACGAGTGGAATGGCGAGGGTGAGGTGCATCTGGGGCCACCCGAGACTGAGTCGGGTTCGTTTGGGATCTTTACCGAGACGACGCCGACCAACGGTGGGCTTGAGGCCGAGGTATCCTCGCAGATTTACGTGTGGGAGGGCACGCTGACTGAAGGTTCGATTCCGCCCTACGAAGGGGACCACGTCCTTTCGTGGCAGACGACCGGGGCGGGTTGGTTCGGCGCCGGAATCATGTCCATCCAGCCGCTCAACCTATTCGACTTCGGCGACGGGCATCTGAAGTTCAGGATCAAGATTCCGGCGAACGTCACCTTCAAGATCGGCATCATCGACGCGTGGACCAATCAGTCCTGGTTGGAATTCCCGGCTCTCCAAACGACGTACGGGTTGGTGCGTGATGGCGAGTGGGGGCAAGCGTCGATTCCGGTGGCCGACATTCGCGGCGAACTGATGGACCTGCGCATGCTGAGCTATCCGTTCGCCATCCTCGAGGAGCAGGGCACGTCTTGTGAGTTCGCTCTCGACGACATCTACTGGGATGCGGGGAACACGACCGCAGTGGGCAGCGAGCAGGGTGTCGGCACGCGCCAGTGGGGGCTGCGAGCCAATACTCCTAATCCGTTCTACGCGAGTACTGACATCACTTTCGATCTCCAGGCAGGCAGCCCCTACGAGATCACGATCTTCGACGTGAGCGGTCGCCGTGTGGCCGGGTTCCGCGGAGTTGGCTCACCCGGGCGCAACGCTGTGCGCTGGAATGGACGCGATCATGCAGGACGGATGGTCGGCTCGGAGATCCTGTTCTATCGCCTCGAGGCAGGTTCTCTCAGCCAGACGCGCAAGATGCTTCGCGTGCGGTGACGCCTCGACCTTTCGACCCATGTACCCAAGCCCAATCTCACGCCCCGCTGTCCACGTCCTCGAGCCGCGGCGATGTGACTGGTGTTGGCAACCCGCAGGTCAATCCCGCGGACCCAACCGCGCGCTTGCGGTTGCCTTCTGCTCCGAACCCGAGTGCGAATCAGACGAGTTTCTCCTCTAGATTGCAGATGCCCGGCGCGGTGCAGACACGCATCTACGATGCGGCGGAGCGGTTGGCGCGAACGCTCGCCGATTTGGATCTCAACGCCGGTACGTACAGCTTGTCGTGGGACGGGCCCGACGCAGATGGTGGTTGCCTAGCCCGGCGGCGCTAGATCCTCGTCGAGTCGAGCGAATGCCAGCGCCTCGATGCGGTCGTGCATTTGAAAAGAGTGCTCACCTGCATGAACGACGTACAAGCGTTCAAGTCCGAGTGAATCGAGGGCGGCATGCATAGAGCGCGTGGTCCTGGGGGAGGTGGTGCGCTTGATCTCGAATCCAAGGCGCCGCCCGCCGCGCATGACGAGCAGGTCCAGCTCAGCACCTGCGTGCGTGCCCCAAAAGAAGCGCTCCTCCGGACCGATGCCCAGTCGCCGCTCGATTTCGCCTAGCACAAATCCCTCCCACGAGGCGCCGACCTTCGGGTGGCGTTCGAGTTGGCGAACGGATTCGACGCCCAGCAAAGTGTGGAGCAAGCCGGTATCAGTGATATAGAGCTTCGGTGATTTGACTTGTCGCTTGCCGATGTTTTCGTAAAAAGGCTGGAGGGCGCGCACGACAAGGCTGCCGGTTAGCAGGTCGAAGTAGCGGCGCACGGTGGTCGCACCTACGCCAAGCGCGCGCGACAGCTCTGCGCCGTTCCACACTTGTGCGTGGTGGTGCGCAAGCATACTCCAAAATCGGCGAATCGTAGCGGTGGCGACTCGGCTACCTAGCTGAGGTAAGTCGCGCTCGACAAACGTGCGGGTAAACTCGCGGCGCCATTCGGTGCTTGCTTCGTCGGATGCAGCGAGAAAGGAGCGCGGAAAGCCACCTCGCAGCCAGAGAGTGGAGGCGCATTCCATGCCAACCTCGTCCACCGCAAATCCGCCGAGGTCGTGGAACGCGATCCGACCGGCGAGGGTTTCTGATCCTTGTTGGAGGAGGTCTGGTGCGGCGCTGCCAAGGACCAAAAAGCGAACGTCGACGTTGGTTCGATCCACGAGGACTCGCAGCACTGGAAACAGGTCGGGGCGACGCTGAACTTCGTCGATGATCACGAGCCCTCGTAATGCGCTCAGGCAATTTTCGACTCCGCCAGTCGAGCTAGGTCGTCTGGATCTTCGAGGTCGAAGTGGGTGACGGGCTTTGGGAACTCCTTCGCAAGTGCTCGGGCCAAGGTGGTTTTGCCGGCCTGACGCGCGCCGAGGAGGGCAACGCAGGGGTGGCGGGCCAAGAGCTTGGTAAGTCGGGCTGCGTGGCGGTTCCTCGAGATCATGGGGTCTATAATACTTGAAAATCGTTCATTACATGTTTGATTTTCAAGGAAATATGTCACAGCGTGGCCGAACAGTCCAAAAAGTCCTGCTCGTAGATCGGTTCCAGCAACATCACGATCGCTCGCTGCGCCACCTTGTCCTCGAAGGTCGGAATGCCCAGAGGACGCGTCGTACCGTCATCCTTCGGGATGTGCGCTCGTCGCACCGGCGGTGCCTTGTACCGCCCCGACTTGATCCGATCCAGGAGACTCGTCAGGTTCTCCTCGAGGTCGACTCCATACTCGGCGGCAGTCTGTCCGTCGATACCAACGGCACCATCCTTCCGGGTCTGGTCGTACGCGTACCTCAGCCACTCCTTATCGAGGTGATGATTGAGCGAGGTGAACGCCATGTCCGGATTGTCCCGGGCCAAGGCGGCTATCCGCCCTTGTTTCGTTGACACGCTTGCAGGCTTCAAAGCGCCCTCCGTGTTTCTCAAGAGTGGGTCTGTCCACGTGACGCCCCCCTTCCCTCGGCTGGGTCCTCGTGAGCCAAGTTCGAAGGCCTCAACGCGCAACATGATCTCGAGGTTCCATCACACGGCTTTAGCACCTGCTACCTACGCTTCACGACGTGCGTTGCCGCACGCGTGCAAGGCTCGCTTCCGGCTGGTCGCTGGCCTTTACCGGGAGGGAGTCGAACCCTCTGGATCGCCGAAAGGTTTCCGACTTTGACTTACATCATTGGTCTTTCCCCTTTCCCAGGCTTACCCTGTCGCTAGTTGGACTCATGCTCGCAGGAAATTCTTCAAGCTGAGCGATTCCGATCCACGGGTCGCTTACCCGCTATCGCTGATTGGCAACCTGTACAAGGTGGAGAAGTCGGCGAACGCTCGTGATTTCACACCAGAGGCCCGGGCGGGAATGCGGCAGCAGCGTTCTAGCGGGATTCTGAAACGTCTGAAGAGGTGGTTGCTGAAGACGAAGGGCCGAGAACCGCCACAGAGCGCACTGGCCAAGGCGTGCAACTACAGCCTCACGTGGACCGAGCTGAGTATGGGAAACAACTCTGTCTGCGCGGAGAAATTGAGCTTGCGATTGGCGGAGATGCCACCGCGTCACTCACAGCCGCAGAGGCGGTGGCAGCTTCCCTCGGCGCTACCGCCTCGTCGGTGCTCAGCCTGGCAATCGACAGGCTCAGATCCAAAATCGGTGGTTCGCCTTGACAAGTGTGCACACGCCCTAACTCAGAACGCGGCATCGCACACGAAGTAGATCTTGCCGTTGAGCAAACCCTCGCCCTCGTAGCCCGGCGGTAGAGCTCGTCCGCAAGGTCTAGCAGCGAAAACTTCCGCGTGATAAGCTTTCGTGCCTTGTCAAATTGGATTGTAGCTAGTTCAGCATCCAACTCTACTATCCGTCCGATTCGCTGTCGGCTCTACACCGATCCACCGGGATGACTCTCAACGACACCCATTACGAATTTGACGCCCGCCTGAGCCCCCATGGGCTAACCATCGAGCACGACCAACAGCTGCTCCGCACAGATGCTTCAGGCCGTTGGGCGGCCATGCGCTTGGGCACCACGCGCTACCAGCGCGCCCTCGACGGTTCAGTCGTCCAACGCGCACCACACCGCCTCATCGAACTCGACGCCAGCGCGTCGCTACGCGCGCATCGGCGCGCGGGTGATTTGGCCAAAGAGCTGCTCATGCGCCTCGCCGCCGGTGAAAAACCGCGGCCACACGGCAGCGTCGAACCAGACGCCCTGCGCGGAGCCCTCGAGCAAGCTAGTCGATGGTCACCGGAGGCCCTCTTGGCTGAGGCGGACCGGTTTCAACACGCCTACCCTGACGCCGTGCCGATCCTCCCCCCGCATCGATGTCGCGACGTCGTCGTGTTGCCGGCGACCGGCTGCCCTTCAGCGCAGTGCAGGTTTTGTGCGTTCTACCAAGGGCAACGTTTTCGCAAACTCGATGCCGCCGACTTCCGCCAGCACCTGCTCGATGTGCAACAGTTCTTTGGTCCAACGATCGACGCTCGAGACGGTGTGTTTCTTGGCTCGGCCAGCGCCTTGTCACTCGGGCAAGCGCACCTGCTGTTGGTCCTCGAGACCACGGCTGAAGCTCTAGGCGTGCGCAAGCGCGGAGTGGCCAGCTTTCTCGACCCTGACCATGCGCCCGAGCGCACCACCGCCGAGTACGCAGCGCTCCGACATGCAGGACTTCTCGACGTCACCATCGGGCTCGAAACCGGTCTTGAAAACTTGCGCCAAACGCTCGGCAAGCAACCATCGCTCGAACAACTGCAAATCGCAGTCGCCGGCTTGAAAGCCGCGAGCATGCGCGTTGCACTCACCATCTTGGTTGGCGCCGGCGGCCCTGAGGCCAAGGCTCCCCACCGCGCCGCAACAGCCCGCGCGCTCGCACAGTTGCCACTCGATCGTGACGACCTCGTGTATTTGTCCGCCCTCGACGGCGCTCTGTCCGCCCCAGCGCTCCAACAAGAGATGCGCGCGTTACACGATGCCTGCGCGGCTGTATGTAGTGCCCGAGTCACGCCCTATCGCTTCGAACTTTTTCGCTACTTCGCTTAGCCCAAGGCATGCATGTTTGAACCCAAAACAATCATCGAGCCCTTCCGCGTCAAGATGGTGGAACCACTGCCACGCCCCGACCAGGCACGTCGCGACCAAGCGCTCCAGGACGCTCGATTCAACCTCTTCTTTCTTCACGCGGCTGACGTCACCGTCGACCTGATGACCGACTCGGGGACCAGTGCGATGAGCCAAGAACAATGGTCGGCGATGTTGCGAGGCGATGAATCCTACGCCGGCGCTCGCTCCTACCATCGCTTCCGATCGGTGATTCGCGAACTTACCGGGATGCGTCACATCATCCCCACACACCAAGGCCGTGCCGCTGAGCGCATCCTGTTTACTATCCTCGCACGCGACGGCATGGCGGTGCCATCCAACACGCACTTCGACACCACCCGTGCCAACGTCGAACACGCCGGTGCCGAGGCGCTCGATTTCCTCATCCCCGCCGGCTCCGACCCCGTCGCCGACCATCCGTTCAAAGGCAACGCCGATGTCGAGCGCCTAGCGGCGTGGCTCTCCGAAAACGCCTGGCGCGTCCCGATCATGGTCATGACCGTGACCAACAACTCATGTGGCGGGCAACCCGTCTCGCTCGAAAACCTGCGCGCGGTGCGCCACCTACTCCACCAACACCAGATCCCACTGTTTCTTGACTGTGCTCGCTTTGCCGAAAACGCGTGGTTCATCAAACAGCGCGAACCCGGACAGGGTCACCGCTCGGCAGCTGACATTGCTCGCGAGATGTTTCGGCTCGCCGACGGCGCGCTCATGTCGGCGAAGAAGGATGGCTTTGCCAACATTGGTGGATTCCTCACCACTAACAACGACCGACTCGCCGCGCAATGCCGCAGTTTGCTAATCCTCACCGAGGGTTTTCCCACTTACGGGGGGCTGGCCGGACGCGACCTCGAAGCGATCGCCACCGGACTCGAGGAAGTACTTGACGAAGAGTACCTTCAGTATCGCATCGCCTCGATCGAATACGTCTGGCAGCGCTTGCACGATGCCGGCGTGCCGCTCCTCAACCCACCAGGCGGCCACGCGGTCTACATCGACGCGCGCCGTTTCGTTCCCCATATCCCGCCAACTCAGCTACCCGGCCAAACGGTCTCGGTTGCTCTTTATCGCGAAGCCGGCGTGCGCACTGTCGAAATTGGCACGGTCATGTTCGGCAAAAGCGCCCCCAACAGCAACGAGCTACGACCGGCCGACATGGACCTGGTCCGCCTCGCTATGCCGCGCCGGGTCTACACGCAAAGCCACATGGACTACGTCGTCGAAGCCTGCATCCACGTCTTCGAACGCCGCGGGCAGCTTGGCGGCTTTCGTCTCCTCGACGCCCCCGCCGAGCTGCGCCACTTTACGTGTGGGTTTGAGCCGGTCGGCTGGGATCCATTCGCCAACTAACGCTCGTCAGTCTTGGGCGCCGCCTCGCCGCCGTGCTCGCGGGTCGGATCGAGCTCGAAGCGAATCGGCAACTTGACCGACAGGCGGATGGGATCGCCGCCATCGGTCGCGGGTGCGAACCGCCACTGTTTCACCGCCCGCACTGCCGCTTTGCTGAACGAGGGGTAGTCCTCCACTTCGACCGCCGGTGTGACGTCGCCGACCGTGCCGTCGGTTTCAACCACCACATCAAGAAGGACGCGCCCCTCGACGCCCGCACGCCTGGCGTCCTCTGGGTACTTGGGAGCGACCGAGTAGACGATCTTCGGCATGACGAGTTGCGACTGTTTTGTACCGTCCGCCGTGCCTTCCTCGGCTAGCGGCAGTCGGGGTGCGACGAGGGACATGCCCAACAACAAGCTAGCGGCTACCAGTCCCATTCGGTGCTTCTTCATGACAAAGTACCTCTCTGCTTGATCGAGCCGATCGAGCCGTTCGCGAACCAATGATCGGGGGGATGCCCCCATGAACGACGCCGCGCCAGTTGGAATGAGGCGAAGACACACGGTCAGCGCCAACGCCCGCGCGCAAACCGAAGGCGCGACTCCGGCCTCGAGCGCCCGTTCGTCGCAGGCCCACTCCGTCGAGCGCTGGAGACGCCCCGTCAACCACCAGACCGGCGGATAAAAGTAGAAGAGAGTTTGCGCCGCAGCGGTTAGAACCGAGCGTAACGGATCGTGGCGGGCAAGATGGGCTTCCTCGTGCCACAGGACCGCTTCCAGTTCCTCATCGTCCAGCGCTTCGATGAGCGGCTCGGGAACAACGATCCGCGGGCGCCACACACCCTGCACCGACGGTGCCGCCTTACCCTCGACCAAAAGTGCTCGATCGCTCGCCAAGTCCAAGCGATCGAGCACCGCCGCCAGTTGTCGACACAAGCGGGGATTGGCAGAGGGAACCAACGCCACATGGGTCACTGCCCAGACCGAGCGCCAGATCCAAACCGCGCCCAAAGCCCACGCGACCCAGCCGACCATCGCCAAGCCGGGCATTAACGACACATCGCGCAGCAGAGCCGGCGAGTAGACCGCCGAGACCGGTGCCAACCAGGCCTCGTCCGCCAGCGGTAAGTGGCCCAGGTCAACAAGCCCGAAGCCACTCAACGCCGACGACGGCAGCCAGAGCTTCGCGAACGCCACCCACCAAATGCGGTTGACGATGCGGGCGGGTGCCCACTGCCCCAAACACTGCACGAGCCCTGCACACAACACCAGAAAACAGGTGAACTGCCACAGATGCAACGTAACCAGCGCCCAGGCTTCGACACACTGCTGGCCGATCACTTGCATCATGAGCGCTTCCCCCGCGTACGGCGCCGAGGCTTGCGTTCCTTGAGTCGCGCTTCCAAAAGGCGCAGATCATCCAGCGTCAGCGCCTCCATATCGATCAGATGTGACACCAAAGGTGTTGCGGTACCATCGAACGCCACGCCCAAAAACTCCCGGACCTCCTTGCGCAACATGGCTGCGGCGGAGACCGCCGGCCGGTACACCCAGGCCCTGCCGTCGAGGCGCACGCGGCGCACCGCTCCCTTCTCCTCCAACCGCTCGACGATCTTGCGCACCGTGGAGTAGCTGGGCGCATCCGGCAGCTGCGAGTGCACCTGGCGCACGGTGCCCTCGCCCAACTCCCAAAGGCGCCTGAGGCACTGCAGCTCAAAGCGCGATACGTCTGGCAATCGGGTCACCCAACCACTCCTCTGCAGGGTCAGTGCCAAGCGAAATGCGACACCTGTCGCATCTATGGTGCGACAAACGTCGCACGTCTGTCAAGCCTTTATTCGATAGCGCGCCCGATGCTCGGATGGATGGGTCCTCTGGGTTGGGGCTGCCCGGCGAGTGCGCCCTGGGCCCCATCGGCGTGCGCTGCTGTTGAGGTAATGGGTCGCGCATGTGCGAAGGAGGTGCGCAAGAGCGCACCTCCTTCTGGGTGCCCAATCCAAACGATCAAGAATGACGTCAGGCTCGCCCGACCAGACACCACAGGAGGGAAGAACCTCCGACGTCGACCTGGAGATCGCTTCCCCCACCACGCGCTCCCCGCAGGGAACGTTTGGCGCCGAGCCGCGTTCGCGACTCAACAACCTCCAGATCAACCACGGCTGAGGCAAACGGCGGATCCGTGCGCACCCAACCGCCCACACCAGCCCACATCGCTCGCCGCCCGCCGCTTTAAGATTGTCACCGGCGCCTCACCAACGACAGGTGTCGGATTCGCGACAGGCGATGAGCAACTGTCCAAAGTATTCATGGAAATTGGGCAGCGTCAACGCCGCCTGCGGTGCTGGCACCCAGGGTGCCAGCAGCACCGGGGTGGCTGGCAACCACCACAGGGCTACCCTTGTTGTTCGTTTGGCCCGTTTCCTGCATGATTAGTGGAGCACGCTCCGCGCGTCACCAGGAGGTGTTTTGATGGCCATCCGCAATCACTACAGAGTCGCAATCGTCATGCTGGCTGTGTGCTTGACGCCCCATGCGGCGGACGCTTCCCTTTTCGACATTAGCAAGCTCCGCATGAACGCCTCGCAACTGACCCTGCAGCGCGAGCAATGTGTCGATGGCTGCACGATGCAGCTGCACCTCTTTGACCCGGCAGTCTTCGCCAACGCCCCGCACGCCAGCTGCTCTAGCTGCGGGTCTTTGACCGGCCTGAGCTACGAGTGCGACGGCTTCTACTCTTCCGTGATAATCGGCAGCAACTTGATGGGACACGTCAGCCAACCCAAAGACATCAATGGCCAGACCTTCGCCGACGCCAACCTCATAGGCAGCGGTGTCACTCCGCTCAAGCAGCACATCGTCGAACTTGGCCAGAGAGTCACCGACACCTACTGCACCACGGCGACCGGGAGCAGCCTCGACGGCGCCTACCTCGAGGTCGCCAACTTCAACCTGCGCGACGAGTTCCACGGGCCCTTTGAGTTCTTGTTCCGTCGCAGCCAGCAGCTACGCGGAGCAGCAGAGACCGTCCAAGGTCAAATGGCAGGATTCTATTCCATGCCGGAAGGCGAGCGAGCCTGGGCTATTGTTAACGAAGCACTCGTGCTGGGCGAGCCGGATCCCAGTGTCCAGGAAAGCCTCGAGTACCTGGGCTATCTCTGCCTCAACTGGGCGCTCGACGACCTCGGGGCGTCCAACGGCTTCTCCGCGGCCGGAATACCGACCCTCAACCCTAGCCAGTGGGAAGAGGTCGAGCTGCTGAGAAACTTGCCACCCTTCTGCCAGTGGATCGATTCGTGTCTCTCACCAGTTGAGAGCGCGACCTGGGGGCGGATCAAGCGCCACTACCGCGACTAGCGCCGATGGTCCGGGGCGGGCGCGAGGGGGTGTCACTACCGGACGGTGGCGCCCTCCTCCACCGGCTCGACAAAAGTGGCCGTCACCGGCACGCCATCGGCACCTTCAGCAGCGAGCAGCATACCCTCTGATTCGACGCCACGGATGCGGGCTGGCTTCAGGTTGGCCACTACGACCACTTGGCGACCCAGGAGATCTTCGGGAGCGTAGCGGGTGGCGATTCCGGCGACCAGCTGGCGGCGTTCGCTACCCAGATCCACTTGCAGGCGGAGCAACCGGTCGGCACCCTCGATGCGCTCCGCTTCCACCACTCGGGCTACGCGCAGCTGAATGCGAAAAAAATCATCGATGGTGATGAGCGAGGCCTCCGCCTCGGGAGTCGAATTGTCGGTCGTCTCGGACACGTCACTCTCCTGGATCGGGTGGACTACTCGGACCAACGGACGATTGCCCCGGACTGGGGCTCAAGCTCGATCAGGGCACCAAGAGTGTCCCATGCCACCCGCCCCAGCCCGTCGCCGGCCAGTCGGAGGCGCTCGCTGGCACGCTCCAACGTCACTTGGGCGGCGGTCAGACTGGGATTCACGAACACCGCCCCGCGGGCGAACGGACGCCAGTAGACCTCGCCGTTGGCGGCTTCGGCAATCGCCTTGTAGGTCACCAGCGGCTCGCCCAGCGGCACATCGAACTCGGGCAGCGGGCGGGTCCCGCACGAAGCCGGCGCGTAACTGAAGCGCACCCCAGCGGTCTCGGCCAGCAGGAATGACGCGTAGGCAAACAGACGGGCGTCGTGGCGATCGATGGCCGAGTTACGCGTCATCAACAACACCTCGCGGCCGCGCCAAGCCATGTCCAGGGCGGCGCCCAGTTGCCCTTCCCAAATGGCCGGCGGCGCGAAGGTCACGCGCCCCGAGTGGTAGCGGTGCCACGGGGCCACCGCAAAGCCTTCGATCATGCCGCCATCGCAGGCCGGTGGATCGGTACCCTGACCGAGGCCGTTGTAGTAGAGCTTGAACTGCGGGTAGGCAGCTTTGAGCGAGTCAGCCAGCTGCGAGCCCTGTTGGCGAAACTCGACGGCGGTCATGTCGACCGGCTCGGCGTCCGCCTGGATGCGCATGTCGCTCAGCAGTTCGTCCAGAAACAAACCTTGGATGTCCCCGGCACGGCGGGATTTGGCACGGACCCGACGCACCAAATGATCGATCCACATGGGTGTCAACGGGCGCATCACGAAGAACCCATAGCGCCGGCTGCGGATGCGGTTGTTGACGCTGGTCGTGTAGTGGCCGCTCGCTGGCAAGGTCACCGTCTGACCGGCACCGTCGACCCGAATCTGATAGGGAAAGCCGAAGATGCGATGGAGGTCCTGGGCGGTGCGCCCCGCCGCGTCCAGGCGGGTGATTGCCTCGTAGCGCCCCTCCGCATCTTGTTCCATGAGAACGAGCTCACCGGCGTCGTCGTAGTCCTTGTCGGCGTTCCGATCCACCAAGAGGACGCAACGCTCGACGGCCCCTTCGACCCGCACCCGCACCCGCAGCCCATAGTGCGCCGAATCCACCGCCGCCCCCACACCCCGCATGTGGTCGCGCACGATCACGACCGGCTGGGCCGCCGGCTGCCAGCGCGCCGACTGCGGAAAGGAATAGCTGATGACGTGACCGGTCACGGCGACCGTCTTAACCCAATACTCGTAGTCCACACCCGGCACCGCGGTGGTGTCGACGTAGGCGGTCACCAAGGGCTCCAAAGCCGCCAATTCAACCGCGACTCCGCCCGCCTCGCGGCGCGCCACTCGGTAACCTTCGGCGGAGAACGCGCGGCCCAGGCTCAAGACCCCGTAGGTATCGTAGTTGACCCGCTCATCGGGCATCCAATCGAGCAGCAGCCCTGACTCCAGGGAAGTGATCCGCAAGTCAGCGGGGTCGGTGGCGTGCAGGAAGTTCTCTTCCCTGAGGTTTAGGGCACCAGCGCGGTCGTCGTGGGAGAACAAGGCGTGAGCGTGCACGTAGAGCAAGAACTCGTGGTCGGGGGCGACCGCCTGCCGCAGCTTGGCGAGCTTGCGGTAGTCCGCTTGCATGCGCGGCACAATCGTCAGCCCAAATCCTCGCACCGACTCCGCCCAATCCAAGTCGTGGAGGAGGCTCCCCGACTCATCGCGCCCGGGCCCGCAATAAGCCAGCGCAAAAAATCGCCGGCGATGCTCGGCGTCGTATCGAACCGGGGGTGCGGCCACCGAGGAATCGCTGGGGGCGGCGGCACCCGCCTGCGCGCTGGCGTCGCCCAGGGCCAAAGCGGCCGCCAAACCGCACAACCCCGAGATGGCGCGCCATCGCTTGCGTGTTGAGTTCATGCGATGATGATAGCCGATTACCCAGCCCACCGAGTCATGGCCAACGTCTACTACCTCGATCCATTCCACGGCGGCTCGCACGCCGCCGCCGCCCTGACCTGGCGCCGCGCCAGCCGGCATCGCCTGACGTTGTGGACCTTGCCTGCGCGCGCCTGGAAGTGGCGCATGCGCGGGGCGGCCGTCACCCTCGCCGAGAAACTCCGCAAGTCGCCGCCCCCTGAGTTGATCGTCACTACCGACATGCTGTCGGTCCCCGACCTCAAGGCACTCCTACCCAGTTCCTATGCCGGGTTGCCCATCGCCTTCTACTGCCACGAAACGCAGCTCACTTACCCGGTGCAGGACCCTCAAGAGCGCGACTTACATTTTGCATTCACCAACGTCTGGAGCGCCCTGGCGGCCGACGCGGTCTGGTTCAACAGCGCCTTCCACCGGCAAGCCTTCGTCGATGCCATTGAACCGCTCCTGCACCGGATGCCCGACTGTCAGCCCCGCGGCGTCGCCGCCCGGATTCTTGCAGCTTCTAAGGTTCTTCACCCGTGCGTCGAACTCGGCCACGCCCCTCGCCCGAAACCAGCCGTCAATCTAGTCGTCTGGAACCACCGCTGGGAGCACGACAAGAATCCAGAAGCGCTTTTGTCGGCACTCCACGCCCTCAGGCGGTCGGGAATGGCATTCAAGCTTGCAGTCTTAGGCCAGCGCTTTCGCCAGGTTCCTCCGGCCTTCGAAACCATCCAGAATGAGTTCAGCCCCGAACTCGTTCAGTTCGGCGAGGTCGAGCCGCAACGCTACAAAGCCTTGTTGGATCAAGCCAACATCGTCGTCTCCACCGCGCGACACGAGTTCTTTGGCATCGCTACGGTGGAAGCCATGGCCAGAGGCGCCTATCCCCTTCTGCCGGACCGGCTCGCGTACCCGGAACTGATCCCCAGCCACTTGCACGCCGACCACCTGTACGGGAACGTCGAAGAACTGGCGGAGAAGCTGGTCGCACTCCTCCAGGCACGGATCGAAGGCGCACCCCCGGAGCTAGTCGACTCACTGCACCGGCGTTTCGGCCGCGCGTACTCCGTTCCCGCCTGGGACCGCGCCGTTGACGGCTTGGTGACTCCTAGTTAAGGAGGGTGACTGACCGCCTTACGGACGAGTCCCCGACCTCAAGGCGCACAAAGTAGACGCCCGCGCCTACCCGTCGCCCGCGCTGGTCTCGCCCATCCCAGAACAGGAAATGCTGACCCGCCGCCCGTCGATCGGATGAGAGCTGGCGGATGCGACGGCCGGCCACGTCATAGATGGCAACCGCTGCGCGGGCCGGTTCAGCAAGCGCAACCTCAATGGTGGTAGATAGAAGCGCCGGTTGGAACGGGTTGGGACGAGGATATCCGAGCCGGAGGCGCGGTGGAGAACTGTCGGCCAACGACGGCTCCAGCGCCGGCTCTTCGACGGGATCAGCCCTCGGACACTGCTTAGGCAAGAGCGCCAGCTCCGAGCGGTGCAAGAGCAGCGCGGAACGCCCATAAAAATGGTCACCGCTCGCGCAGAAGACTGGATCGGCGTCCACTAGTCCGACCAACCGCGGCTGGCTGGGGATAGAGATATCGAACACCTCGCGGCCCACGTAGGCAAACTCGCCATCAGTGACGATCGATCGCGCATCAGATGCGGCAACGTCGGCGACGATGACCGGCGCATCGGGTTCGGCCAGGTCAGCGACGTACATTCGCCTCAAGGCACCAACAAAGGCAAAGCCGCCCTCGATCTCGACACTGAACATCCGCTTCGGAGTTTGCATGTCCCCCTTGATCACCGGTCGATCCGGGTCCTGGACGTCGACCACCACCAGCCCTGCACTGGTGTCCGCAACGTAGGCCCAGTGACCGTCCACGGCAACGTCGAGCGCTGTCCCCGGTGTTTGGACTTGGCCGCGCGGGTGCCGCCGGAGCGGTTCGCCGACGATCAGCCCAAGGGTGTGAGCCACGTAAACATGGGAGCCAGCGACAGCCAGGGCACGCGTCCCCGCCGGGATCGACATTCGCGCGACATGCGTTGGATTTTGGGGATTGCTGATGTCGAGCATCAGAACGCCATCTTCCGAATGGCCAGAAATGAACGCGAGTCCATTGCTGACTTCGACGTCGTCCCACGGAGCGCGACCTACCATCTCAGCTACAATTGACGGCGTTCCAGGCTCTGTCACATCCAGAACGGTCAGCTGTCCGCCGTAGGCCCCGCCCACGGCGCAGGCTATACCATCAGCCACCGCCACATCGGCAACGACAACACTGAGAACCTGACGAGCAGTCACGGGCAGCAAGGCTCGCGGCTCAGCCACATCATAGGCATCGATACCATCGTCCCGGCCGACATAGACGTAGTTGCCCTTTGCAATGATGGGCGTCGACGGAAACATTGAAGGCAAAGAGAACACCCGCAACGGTATGCTGCCGGCGGCGACGGGCTCGTCGCCCCCCATATCGACGCTTACGAGTTTGCCGCTCTGGTCGACAACGTGGAGACGCGTACCAGCAACCGCCGCCGCACCGGTCGCTCCAACCGGAAAGGGACCCCGGGCCACCGGCTGGGTAGGATCGGCGAGATCGATGAGCCGCAACCCTTCATCGGATTGCGTCACCAACTGGTTCCCCACGACTGCCACCCCGACCCCCCAACTGTCCGCATATGCTTCGAACGCGATCGTTGGTTGCTCCGGGTTTGTAGTATCCACGATCCGAAACGTGGAGACGCCAACGGGCCACCCGGAGCTGAAGGAAGAAACAAGAATCAAATGCCCAATCGAGTGCACACCGGTTGGATCGTTGTCGGGCGTTGATACCTTGCCAATGCTTTGCCCACTGTCCGGCTCGAAGATGTGAACTTCGACGGGGTTCTGGGTGACGTAGCATCCCAGTCCGTCGAGCAAGTTCACCAGCCAACTCCCGGACGGAGGATGGCGGGGGCTCAACAATGAAACGCGGCGCGGATGCCGCGGATCGCTGACGTCGAACACTTCAGCCCCGCCCTCGACGAAGGACACTATCGCCAGATCGCCGCGGTGGTCGAGGTCCCAGGGCAGCCCGGCGGTCTCGACGCAGTTGACCAACCGCGGCTCAGCCGGCAGCGCCAGGTCAAGAACGCACAAAAACCCCTGTTGATCGCGCGCGTAGGTCAAATAGGCAGTGTCATCCTGTTGGACCACGTCCGCGAGCCGTCCATCCAGCTCGAGACTGCCGACCCAGGCCAGCTCCGCGCGGTAGTCGAGGCAGCCTCCACTCGCATGGACAGGGGCGGCGGCGGCCAGGGCAAGCACCAATACGGCGACGCCCAATAGGAGGCGGGCGTCGATGCGTGGGCGGCTGAGACCGGAAATGCATCGGCGCGTGGGCGAGGCGGAAAAGGATTGCTCGGCCATGGGGCGGCTCCCTTCAGGGTCTGGACAAACCAAACATAGCAGATGATGGGCAGGGTGGCCGTGGCTGGAGCGCCCCCGGCCCAAGTAACCGCCACACAAAAAGGCGCCGCGGCTGGTGGAGCCGCGGCGCCGTCGTGCTACGCGCCGAGTGGCGCTCAGGCAGTCGGCCTAGTACATGCCGCCGCCGAAGTCACCGCCGCCGCCCGGGGCGGCCGGCGCTGGCTCTTCCTTCTCGGGCTTCTCGGTGACCAGTGCTTCAGTGGTCAGGAGCAAGCCAGCGACACTCGCCGCATTCTGGAGAGCGGTGCGTGTGACCTTGGTCGGGTCGATGATGCCGGCCTCGAACATGTCGACGTAGTTTTCCTTGTCGACGTCGAAGCCGACGACGCGCTTTTCCTTCTTGGCGTGCTCGACAACCACCGAGCCCTCCAAGCCGCCGTTGTTGGCCAACGTGCGCAGCGGCTCCTCAAGCGCCCGCTTGACGATCATCGCGCCAATCCACTCGTCCTTCTCGTCCTCGGTGAACCCCACCTTGTCGATGGCACCAACGCAGCGCAAGAGCGCCGTACCGCCACCCGGCACGATGCCCTCTTCCACAGCAGCGCGGGTGGCGTGCAAAGCGTCTTCGACGCGCGCCTTGCGCTCTTTCATCTCGGTCTCGGTGGCGGCGCCGACGTTGATCACTGCCACACCGCCAGCCAACTTGGCCAAGCGCTCCTGCAGCTTCTCTTTGTCGTAGTCCGAGGTCGACTCCTCGATCGCCCGGCGAATCTGCGCAACGCGACCGCTGATGTCGGCCTGCTTGCCGGCACCTTCAATGATCGTGGTGTTGTCCTTGTCGATGTTGATGCGCTTGGACCGGCCAAGATCTGCCAGTTGCACATTCTCCACCTTGATACCGATGTCTTCCGAGATCACCCGGCCACCGGTCAAGATGGCGATGTCCTCGAGCATGGCCTTGCGGCGATCGCCGAAGCCCGGCGCCTTCACCGCGCAGCAAGCCAGCGTGCCGCGGAGCTTGTTGACCACCAAGGTCGCCAGCGCCTCGCCCTCGACGTCTTCAGCGATCACCAAGAGCGGCTTGCCCGACTGCGCCACCTTCTCCAAGAGCGGCAGAAGATCCTTCATGTTGGAGATCTTCTTTTCGTGCAAGAGAATGAAACAGTCTTCCAAGGAGGCTTCCATGCCTTCCTTGTCGGTGACGAAGTACGGCGAGATGTAACCGCGGTCGAACTGCATACCCTCGACGACATCCAAGGTGGTGTCGATCGAACGCGCCTCTTCGACGGTGATGGTGCCATCTTTGCCAACCTTGTCCATGGCGTCGGCGATGATCTCGCCGATGGCCTTATCAGAGTTGGCCGAAATGGTCGCCACTTGCGAGATCTCGGTGCGGTCCTTGACCTTCTTGGACTGCTTCTTGAGATCAGCGATGACCGCCCCGACGGCGCGATCGATACCCCGCTTGATGCTCATCGGGTTGGAACCGGCCGTGACGTTCTTGAGCCCCTCGCGGAAAATCGACTCGGCTAAGACGGTGGCCGTGGTGGTGCCGTCGCCGGCCACATCGGAGGTCTTGGACGCCACCTCGCGCACCATCTGGGCGCCCATGTTCTCATAGGGATCTTCGAGCTCGATCTCTTTGGCGACCGTCACACCGTCTTTGGTCACGGTCGGCGATCCCCACTTCTTATCGAGCACGACGTTGCGGCCCCGCGGCCCCAGGGTCACCTTGACCGCCTTGGCCAGCTTCGACACTCCCGCCAGAATTGCCGCGCGCGCTTCTTCATCAAAAAGCAACTGCTTGGCTGCCATCTGATTGTTTCTCCTTGTTCCTGTTTGCTGCGAGTTCCGCTCCGGAACCGCCCTTCAATGTGAAAACGTGATAGTGCGCGGGTGCGCGCGACTAGCGAATGACGCCGAGGACATCGTCCTCGCGCAGGATGACGTACTCGTCACCCTCGATCTTGACCTCGGTCCCCGAGTACTTGCCCATCAAGACGCGGTCACCTGCCTTGACATCCATCGGGACCCGCTTGCCACCTTCATCAAAGCGGCCGGGACCACAGGCGATCACCTCGCCCTGCTGCGGGCGTTCCTTGGCGGTATCCGGAATGATGATGCCGCCGCGCTTGATTTCTTCCTCTTCGATGCGCTTGACGAGAATCCGATCCGACAACGGATGGACGTTCGGACTTGCCATCTGCGTGTTCTCTCCTTGACTGCGCAGCGCCGCCATAAGCGCGGGCGCCACTTGGGGTTGTGAGACGACTTGGGCCGGCCAGTGCTGGCCACATCAACGGCTCTTGCCAATATGGCAAACCTCGTAGGGCCCCATCCTAGCGGCTTATGAGGCTATCTGTCAATGGGATAAAACTACAACCCAAGAGGATTCAGCCAATCTACATCGTCAATGCGTGCCATTTTGGCATGGGGGAAGTGCTGCTGCAGAGCCGAGCAAGTCAACGCTATACTGGTGGAGAGACGTCCCATCCCAACCCTGGAGTTCCCATGCGCAGCCCGGCCCGCCACCTCGCCTTCGTCACCGTCGCCCTTCTCCTCCTTTGGGTGGGGACAAACTCACCCCCCGGGCCAAGCCCAAAAAACACCGGCAAGAAACTCCCCGAGCCCAACGACTGGTTCCTCATCCAGCGCGCCTGGCCCCACGCGGACATCCCCCAGGCGGCGTGGCGGGCGGCCCGCGACCAAGCGCAAGCGCTCCAAAACCAGGCGCTCCCAGACGCCGGCACCTGGCAGCCGGCCGGGCCTACCAACGTCGGTGGGCGCATCGCCGACGTCTGTGCCCACCCCACCGAGCCCACCACGTGCTACGCCGGCGCCGCGGCCGGCGGCGTTTTCAAAACCACCGATGGCGGCCTGTCCTGGTTCCCCACCTTTGACGACCAAGCCACCCTGTCGATTGGCTCGATCGCCATCGACCCCGTGGACCCCGAGGTGGTCTACGTCGGCACCGGCGAACCCAACGGCGGCGGTGGCAGCGTCACCTACGGCGGCACCGGGGTCTACAAGTCCGAAAACGGCGGCGTCACCTGGAATGCAGCCGGCCTCGAGGAGACCCGCGCCATTGGGCGCGTCCGCGTCGCGCCGAGCGACCCGTCACGGATCTACGTGGCCGCCCTGGGGGCGCTCTTCTCGACCGGCCCAGACCGCGGTGTGTACCGCTCGACCGACGCCGGCTCCAGTTGGGACCGGGTGCTGGCGTCCACCGACTCCACCGGCGCCGTCGACATCGCCGTGCATCCGCAAAACCCCGACATCGTCTATGCCGCACTGTGGGAACGTATCCGCCGCCCACACTACCGGCACTACGGAGGCCCCTCTAGCGGCGTGTATCGCTCCACCGACGGCGGCGACAGCTGGGAAGAGCTTACCGCCGGCTTGCCAGCCGGCCCGGTCGGTCGCATCGGCCTCGCCCTATCGCCGTCCGACCCAGACATTCTCTACGCCATCTATGCCGATCCCGACCCCGGCGCCTTCCTGGGTGTGTTTCGGTCAGACAACGGCGGCGACACGTTTGTCCAGACCCAGGATGGGGCGCTGGGCGGTGTCTATGCCACCTACGGATGGTGGTTCGGCAACATCAGGGTACACCCCACCGACCCCAACCTGGTTTTCGTGCTGGGGCTCGACTTCTACCGCTCGACCAACGGTGGCCAGAGCTGGCAGAACGCCGGCTCGTCGATGCACGTCGACCACCATGGGTTGGACTTTGCAGCTGGCGGTAGCCTGATCTACGAAGGCAACGACGGTGGCATGTACCTCTCCGCCAACGGTGGGACGGCGTGGAACAAGCTGCCCAATCTGCCACTCACCCAGTTCTACACCGTTGAGGTCGACCACCAGTTTCCCGAGCGCCGCTACGGCGGCACCCAGGACAACGGCACCAATCGCACCCTGACCGGCGGCCTCGACGATTGGCAGCACATCCTCGGGGGCGACGGCTTTCACTGTCAGGTGGACCCCACCAACAACAACTACGTGTACGCCGAATGGCAGTGGGGTGGTTTGAATCGCTCGGTCAACGGCGGCGCCTCGTTTTCTTTCGCCGGCTCCGGGCTGTTCGGACGCACCAATTGGTCGATGCCGGTGATGCTCGATCCCCACGACCCGACGCGGCTCTACGCCGGCACCGACCGGGTTTTCCGGAGCACCAACCGGGCGCAGTCCTGGTCAGCCATCTCGCCGGACCTGACCGACGGCGATGGTGGCGGCAACGCTCCGTTCGGCACCGTCACCACGGTGGCGGCGAGCCCGGTCGACGCCGACGTCCTCTGGGCGGGGACCGACGACGGCAACGTCTGGGTCAGCACCGTGGGCGGCGCCCAGTGGACGCAGGTGGACGGAGCGCTCCCGGACCGCTGGATCACCCGGGTGGTGCCCGACCCGGTGGCGGCCCAGACCGCCTACGTCACGATCTCCGGGTTTCGGTGGGACGAACCCTTGCCCCACGTCTTCAGGACAACGGACGCTGGGCAAACCTGGATGGCCATTGCCGCCAATCTCCCCGAAGCGCCGGTCAACGACTTGGTCATCGACCCAGCCCAGCCGGCAACCCTCATCGTCGCCACCGACTTCGGGGTGTACGCCACCACCAACCTCGGCAGCAGCTGGGCACCGTTGGGAATTGGGCTCCCCAACGTCGTGGTCACCGACCTCGAACTGCACGTCCCCAGTCGCACGCTGGTTGCCGCCACGTTTGGTCGCTCCATGTGGACCTATGACTTGGACGCGACAGCGGCGGTGGCAACGCCACCCAGCTCAAGCACCGCCCACTTCGCCCGCCTCCGGCGCATCTATCCCAACCCACTGGCGGCTGGCCCACTGGGCATCGACATCGACGCCCCCGCCGATCAGCCGGTCACGGTCAAGGTCTACACCGTCGGCGGCCGCGCCGTCGCCAACCTCACACCGGCGGGCGTGACCGGCAGGCGGACGCTGCGTTGGGACGGCCGCGACGCCGCCGGGCGGCGGCTAGCGGCTGGGGTTTACCTAGTCAACTTGCGGGGTGCGGGCGTCAACCAAACGCGGCGCTTGCACGTCATTCACTAGACTCTTCAACGGCTGGCACGGCATAGGCACGCTCCAGCGCGCCATCTTGGCGGCGCCGCCAGGGCATCCACGCCACCCACAAGCGCTCCACGGTCGTGTCTGACTTGCGGGGCCGAACGGTGACTGTTTCGACCTCGAGAGCCTGGGCCTCGTAAGCGTCACGCACTTTTTCGAGGCCCGACTGCAACTCGGCCTCAATCTCGGTGTAGTCGGACCGGTAGGCCTCCACCGATTCGGCCGCCCGGTCGATGTCGCCGCGTTGTTCAGCAGCCCGGCCAATCCCCCGCACCGCGGTCGTCGCCCGCCCCAGAACGCGCGACGATGCCTTGCGGCCGAACAACCCGCCCAGGACCGTCGCACCCACCGAGATCAGCGCCTGCAATTTCCGCTGACTGTACTGATCGCCTTCGCGCTCCAGGCGCGCCTCGGCCTTGCGAATGCGCTCAGCCAAGCGGTCCAGCTTGGCGTCGTAGCGGGTTTTGAGTTTGGCGATGGCGCGGTCCCGCGCTTCGCGCGCCGCCAACATCAGTCGCGCTTGGAAAGCGCCGCGGGTCTCCCCCGCCACCCCAACGATCCGCGGCTCGCGACACTTATAGATGGCCAGCGGCCGCGTCTGATAGACATGGCTAGCGAGCTGCTTGGCCCAGGTGGTGTAGGACTTGGCACGGAGGGCTGCCGGCGGCAGCGGCACGAACCGCCCGCCGGTTGGGGTTGGGGCCTCCAAATCCCAGGCGAGCGTCTTCAGCCAGGTGCCCGTCGCCCACACTGGCGTCTCGGGCTCCGCTGTCAACTCCACCAAGGCATAGAGCTTCTGCCAGCGCTCCACCTGCAGGCGGGCGTTGGCATAGTGCACGTTCACTGCACCGATGAGCGCTGGCTGCCAAATCACCTCGCCCGCGCCGCCGGTTTCGGGGGGAACGAAGGCCTCGGCGACATCGCCCGGCACAACTCCTCGTGCAGCGGCGTCCACCACCCCGTCCACCGCCCTTGCCGGCGGCGTCTCGTCGTTTGCCGCCGGCGGTTGACGCCGTTCCATCAGTGTGGCGATTTGCACCCGCGTCAAGGGCCCGCGCAAATAGGACATCGCCCAGCGGGTCTGGAACAAGACCGGTGCATCCTCGTGCACGTTGTTCATCAAGAAGACGCGACTCTTCAGGCCCGACAGAATGCGAGCGAACTCAGCCCGGTCAAACGTTGCGCCGGTGGTGGCCGAAGCACCCTCCAAGCCGTCCAACACCCGCTCCTTGTCGCGTTCGGTTTGCAACCGCCCCAAGAACCACGTCCCAGCGTTCGAGAGCGCCTTGTAGTCCAAGTCCACCGGGTTCTGGGTGGCGAGCACCGTGCCGAGCCCGTAGGCGCGGGCCTGCTTCAGCAACGTCAGGAGCGGCCGCTTCGATGGCGGATTGGCCACCGGTGGCAAGTAACCGAAGACCTCGTCCATGTAGAGAAGAGCGCGCAAACTGGCGGCACCCGGCTGCTTGCGCATCCACGCCACCACTTCGCTCAACACAAGCGTCACGAAGAACATGCGCTCGGCGTCAGAGAGGTGGCTGATCGACAAGATGGAGATCCGCGGCTGACCAGCAGGCGTGTAGAGGAGCCGCTGGATGTCGAGGGGTTCGCCGTCCATCCACGCCGCGAATCCCGGCGACGCCAAGAGGTGGTTGAGACGCATGGCCAACTCGCGCCTGGCACGAGCGGGGTAGATCGTCTCCAGGTCCATGACGCCGATCGTGTCGAAGGGCGGCTGTTGCACCGAGCGGATCAGGTGCGGCAAGGTGGCCGGCTTCTCAGCCCGCCAAAGCCGGTCGAGCAGGTTGGCCAACAAGATGGTCTCGCGACCCTTGAGCGGGTCGGCCTCCAAGCCAATCAACGCCAGGAGCCCAGCGACCGTCGCCCCCACCCGCTCCCGAAAAGCGTCCTCGTCGCCCGCCGCCTCGGGTGCTTCAAGCGCAGCCAATACTCGCAGTGGCAAGCCGGCAGTTGACCCGGGCGTGTAGATCGCCATGTCCACCGCCTGCCGGAGCCGGGCGATGCGCGCCGCGTCTTGGCCCCAGTCAGCGAGTCCGCGCCGCCAGCGCTCACTGACCGTGCGCGCATACGCTTCGGCGGACTGGCCGTGGCGAGCCGCCGCCTCCGGCTCGACCCACGGGGCAAACTCCTCGGGCGAGAGGGACTCGAAGGTCAAGAGCAAGTTGCCCAGATCGCCCTTGGGATCGACTACCAAGGCAGGCACGCCATCCAGCGCCGCCTCTTCCAAGAGGGTGACGCCCAACCCGGTCTTGCCGCTACCGGTCATGCCGACGCAAACGGCGTGGGTGGTCAGATCCTTGGCGTCGTACAGGAAGGGCGCCGAACCCAGCTCGGCGGTCTGCGGATCGACCAAGCGCCCTAGGTAGAACGCGCCTAGCTTCTCGTAGTCTTGCATCGTCCCTCGGCCGTCTCTACACCCAATGAAACGGGCCACGGCACTGCCGTGGCCCGATCTTCAAGCAGACAATTGGCTGCCAAACCGGCCGCCGGTTTAGCCGTCAAACACAAACGCAACTTTGACGTTGGCGCGATACTCGCCGATCTTGCCGTCTTTGACCGTGGCAGTCTGGGCCATCACTTCAATGCCGGAGATGTTGCGGACCGTCTTCGAGGCCTCGGCAACCGCCGCCGCCGTAGCCGCTTCCCAGCTGCTTGGCGAGGTGCCGACGAGTTCAATGACCTTGATAGTTGGCATGGGTACTCCTTTCAAGAACCGTATGAAACATGCGCATTTTTGCGGCGATACCGCGAGGTTGTCAAGTGCGGTTTTCGTTATGTCGCCTTCGTGATCGGCGAGCTGTGGCAGGAATCGAACCCTCGATCGGAAGCAAAGGGGGCTCCCACGACAACGCTCTCACTGAATCGGTGGTTCGGACCGAGTTATGTCTCCACGTGGACACGTCACCAACTATCGTGCAATCGGTCGATCCTGACGACTAATTCAGGATCCGCTGATATTGCAGCATCCCACGGAACGCCCCCGCATATCTATGCGGCCTCCACGATCTTCACTTCTACTTCGATCCCAAGTTCTAGGCTGATTGCATCCTGAAGCTTCGGGAGGAACCGATACCCCTTGATGCGTCGCAGCCGTGGCTCGATGTCGAGAAGAGCGGTTGCGAGCCACCGTTGTCTCTGACTTCAGCTCTTCCAGTGGTCCACCTTCGCACAGCACTCCTCTACCATCGCGTTGACCGACTCCAGACAGTTGGTTGTCTTGAGCGATTGCCTAAGCTAGTTTGCATCCGGAAACGCCCGTTTCGGTGCTTGAATGGCGCGAAACGGGCTCTACCGATCGTCTCTCCGTGTCTTGAGCCAGGGCGAAGTGCCCATGCCGGGTCATTTGCGGCGCTGTCAGGGCAGGACCAATCGCTGACCAACTCAACTTAAGATGTGTTACCGCGAACTTACGCTCATGCCGTCAGACGATGCCGCGCCAATGTCAGCAAGTTCGCCGACAGAATCGAAGCCCACACGTAGGCTTCGAACGATCGCCAACCCTTCCACGAACAGCGCCTCAAGCCAAAGCAGCGTTTGAAGAATGAGATGCATCCTTCGATGCCCGCTCGGAAACAACGCAACCGCCTGTAGACCCAGCTGTCTGTCACCATCTCGCTGATCGAAAGTCCACATCGTTTGCTGAAAGCAACATCATCCACTCCCATCCTCTTGATCTCGTCGACGTTCGCTTTCGATGCGAACCCTCCATCGAACGCCACTTGTTCAGGGACGGCGCCAAAGATGTCGCGGTGACGCTCGATCATCTGTGTCGCCAGCGTCTTGTCTGCCGGGTTGCCGCGCAACACCACACAGTCCAGCACCATCGATGCCGGGCCAGTCGTCAAGCAGATCTTGTGACCGTACTCGGGCCTAGGCTTCCCCTTCGCCAGGATGTCGGTGTGGTCTTCGAAGATCGACACCACCTTCTCCGTTGACGGAACGGTTTCGCCCTGCAGTACTCTCCGACGTGTTTGCTCGATCACCCGGCGACCCAAAGTGACGTGATGCTTCAATCGAGCGACCAAGATCTGCGCTTCTCCATCGTCCCAAGACTGCAGTTCTTCAATCGCGTTCTGCGCGTCCCCAAGCGTCTTTTCCGCTCCCTCCAGTAGCTCCCTATACAGCCGGGCGCGCTCCTCTCGATCTCTCATGTTGCCGATCTGCCGAAACCGACGCTTTGCAAGCCGTTGGTGATTGCTGAAGTCGACTCCAAACTTGCGACTGCGCTTCAGCAGTCGAACCAGGACTCGAACCGTATCCCAAAGCAGCCAGGAGTCCGTCGGCGGGTGGATGTTCGTTTCCACCGTCGTGCAGTCACCGCGCACAGTCTGACCATCTTCGATCTCTTCTTCTTGTGCAACACCAAGCAGGGCTCGATGAATCGCCTCCAGCGCCCTTGCCGACACTCGCTTGATGTTCTCCTGAAGCGTCGACTTGCTCGGCGCCTTCTCGAAATCGCCGATCCGACAAAATACGCGATAACAGGTGGAATCGGACAAGTGGAAGGCCAGCTCGTCATAGCTGAAGTCGTTCATCTGTTTCACGACAAGCGCTCGCACCACCTGCTCAGCCGTCATCCCAGGTCGCCCTCGATTCACACTGCGTCCTCGGGCAATGTCCTTCGTCACCCGGCTCAGCGCCGCCGAACAACGGTCCAGGGCGTCGCTCATCTCGGCGAGCTCGCGAGCATGCTCGTGGTCAATGAACGCTTGCATGAACACCTGCTGTTGCCTGATCATTGTCCTCATCGGGGTCGGCTCCTTTGTTCGTTTCTGCCGTTAAGCCTATCCAGGCTTTGGTTTCTAACACCTGGCAGTATGAACAAATGCCGACTCCGATTCACTGTTTTTCGCATCCTTATGCGCCAAATCGAATTTCCGGATGCGAACTAAGCTAAGCACTCCATACTCCATACACGCCAAGGCGATGGAGCGTCAGCGTCTCTTCGAGACCTTCGGCGAGACTCGCCGCGGCCGACTGGACCAGTCGAGACTGGCGCTGTTGACGCTGTCGATCGTTCATCACGGACGCGCCGACGTGGTGCTGTGTCGGCGACAGTGTGTTCTCGGCGCGGCCTATCGTCAAGCAGACCCAGAACGTTTCGTGAGAGGGCGGCCATCGGTGCCTCAGCTTCCCGGCAGCGTTTGGATCAACGCGCCAAGAGAGGAGGGTCAGATCACGCAGACACTACAGTAAATGCCACGGGCATCTGCCTCAGCGTTCGACACGTTCCGCTACGCCGCTTTCTGGTCATCTCCAACCGGACGCTCAGCAGTGATTTCTACTGGTACCGGTATCGTTGGAGTGACGTCGACAGAGGTCAGCTCCGGAATTTGATTGCGAGTGACAATTCCTAGGGCCTTGAACTTCCTTGCAGTTGGCAATAGCCGCTTTTCAAGGGAGCCTACTGTTCGATTATAAGACTCTACGGCGGAGTGTAGCGCCTTCCGCATAGCGGCAAAGTGGTCTGCCATTTTCGCGATACGGTCATGCAATTCAAGACCAAGCGTTCGCAATTCTTCGGCGCTCGAAGCAAGCTTCTCCTGCTGCCAGCCGTACGAAACAGCTTTAAGGAGCGTAATCAGTGTCGTTGGGCTCGACGGAATCACACCGTTGGTGATTGCGTACTCGACCAATGACGGATCCCGCTGGAGCGCTGCCGCAAAAAACGCCTCACCAGGAAGGAACATGACAACAAAGTCCGGGGTTTCGCTGAATTGCTGGGCGTACTCCTTGCTTGCAAGCTTGTTCACGTGGCTGCGGACCTGGCGCGCGTGGCGATCTAGTGCTTCTTCGCGAGACTGGTCGTCGCTCTCCGTGGCAATCGCGTCAAGGAAGGCGTCGAGAGGTGATTTCGAGTCAACGACGACTAGCTTGTCTCCCGGAAGGTTCACGATGAGGTCGGGGCGAAGTCGACCATCGTCGGTTGTGATGGTTCGCTGCAAGTCAAAATCGCAGTGCTCCATCATTCCCGCAAGCTCGACAACTCGTCTGAGCTGCATCTCTCCCCACTGCCCCCTGCCCTGCGGCGCTCGAAGAGCCTTCACCAAACTGGTTGTCTCTGCCCGGAGCTGGTGGTTGTCTGTCGCCATTCTTTCGAGCTGCTCTCGAATTCGCGCATGATTGCGAGCGCGCTCGATCCGCAACTCTTGAAGGAGTGCGTCGACGTTTTGGAGCTTCTCTTTGATCGGTTTGACGACGCCGGTGATCGCCCTCTCCCTATGCTCCAGCTCGGTCGTCGCTGAACGACGGAGTTCGCCAAACTTTGACTCCGCAAGGCTAAGGAAGCTGTCGGTGTTTGCCTTCAGGGCCTGCTGCGAAGCCGATACGAACGACTCCTTCATCGAGTCCTTTGTTTCTCGAATCCGAGCGAATTCACGCTCGCTTGCTGCCCTTTCGGCGTCGAGTTGGCCTGCAAGCCTCTTTGCATCGCCAGTAGCTTCCATGTATCTCTCCTGCAGGCTCGAAAGTTGCTGGCCTAGATTCTTTGCGTTGGCTTCGACGCTTTGCAAATCCTTTTGCCCTTCAGCGATTTCGCGTTTTCGCGCTTCTAGTTCTGCGCGAAAGCCAGCCATTCGTCTCGACATTGTCGTCCAGGTGGCCAAAATGGCAATCGAGGCAATCATAGTGTAGGTTGCGATTTCTGACATGACGGCAGCCTTGGGATTTCACACGGAGAAGAAAAGCAGCCTGGCGGCGCTAGGGTTCGACCGCAACACCGCATAATCCGTGCCTTGGCATTCGGGCGCCGTAAGATTGAGACATTTACTTCATTAGACGCTATGTACTTACGGGATAGTCGGGCTGGCGATGGAGACGTGGATCGCGTCTATTGAGGCGCCGGTGAATATGCAGTTTGCCACGTTCCAGTCGTAGTTCGGCAATGTTGGCACCAATGCGGGGTTTGCCCATCGCCTATGAACTGCGACACGGCGCAGCACGCGGCCAGATAGTCAGAAGCCTAACCTATTACCTGCGTCACTGCATTTTTCCTCGCGCATGCCCACATGGCATGCGGTAGCGCACGGTGACGCGCTGACGGAAGGGCAGATGGCGGGCAGCACGAGTTTGGCAAGGAGCGTGGTTTCCCGACCAGGATAAGGTGTGCCGGGTCCTTCGACTCCACCTCGAAACTGAAGAGGAGGGGCAGCGTCCAACACCGGCGAGCGCGATCGACCGTCTGCGTGCCTGTGCAGTGCGTTCTGAATCACGCGGAACAAGAAACTCTTCGAGCGGATCTACTGACAGCCGAGAGCAATTTGAGCTGGGCGTTGGCGTCGAAGCCGTGGCTGCCGGCACGTAGACCGAGCGCTCTCTCGACCTTCGGCCAATAGTTCATGGATTAACGACGTGGCACGTCGCTTCGTTACCTCCGCCAGATTCGAGACTCCCAGGAGCTCCCTGAATCGCCCTTGCACTGCAGCGCCACTCAGCCCGCGTCCCGCGAGGATCCGGAACAGATAGAGGCCTTGGACGCCACCTGCTATCGCCATTCGTGCTGGCGCTCGCCCTGTTGCTACCGAGATCGAGGCTTGTGGCACGTAGCATTGGCGAGCACGTGCCCCCTTGAACAAACTGGGTTGACTTAGAAAGCAAAGAAAAGGCAAACTGCTCGGTGCCGTCGCGCCCGCCGTCGTACTGATCAGAGGCGTAAGCGGAGCGATCACACATTGTCGACATCCCCCATGACCGCCCGCGTGCCGAGGCCACCGTTGAACGAGTTCATTGAAACAACCGCCGGCGAACTGGGGGTCGACACCGCGTCGGTGCGAGCCGCTACCGGCGGCTTGTTCGAAATGCTCCAATCCCGGATTGTTGCCAGCGACTTCGAACAGTTGCTGCGCGAAGTGCCGGGGGCTAAGGCCATGCTGGAGCATGCGCCGAAGCGGCGCGGTTGGCCCGGCTTGATGCGCATGGCCAGCCAGACGTTGACCGGCAAAGCCGGGTTGACGATGGAAGTGGCAGGGGTTCTGTCGGCTGCCGGCTTGCCCCAGGCCGCCATGAAGCCCTTTGGCCTGGCATTGGGGCGCTACCTGCAGGGTCGCGTCAGCGGTGATTTAGTCGAGCGCATTGCCGCTCAGTTTCCCAGCCTGAAGCTTCCAAGCGGCTGGCAATCGCCAGCCCAACCGTCACCACCCAACCATTAGGAGACAACAATCCATGGCTAAGATCGACGAAATCGAGGGCATTGGTGCCGCTTATGCCGAAAAACTCGAAGCCGCCGGCATCTCCACCACCGAGGAGCTGTTGGCACTCTGCTGCGACGCCGCCGGGCGCGACAAGGTCGCCGGCACCACCGGCGTCTCCACCGGCCAACTTCTCAAGTGGGCCAACATGGCCGACCTCATGCGGATCTCGGGGATAGGCAAGCAATACTCGGAGCTACTGGAGGCGGCCGGCGTCGACACGGTCAAGGAGCTGGCCACCCGCAACCACGATAACCTGACCCAGGCGCTCGAGAAGATCAACGCCGAGAAGAACTTGGCACGGGCAACTCCGGCAGCATCGGTCGTCGAAGACTGGGTAGCCCAAGCCAAGAAGATGCCGGCCAAAATCACCCACTGAGCCAACGGTTGAGGCGCTGGGGAACGACCGTCCACCGTTCCCCGCGCCCCAACTCAGTGCAGCTCGTACTCTTTCAGCTTGCGGTATAGGGTGCGCAGCCCAATGCCCAAAGTGGCAGCTGTCTGTCGCTTGTCCCGGCCGGTGGCGCGGTAGGTCGCCTCGATCAGCCGCCGCTCCATTTCACCAAGGGTCATCCCCACCTCCGTGGCCACACCGGCCTCACCACCGTCGCGGGGTCGCAGAGCGTCGGGCAGGTCGTCGACCGCCAGCTGACTGCCGGGATCCCCGAACAAGACCATGCCTTCGATCGTATTGCGCAACTCGCGGACGTTGCCGGGCCACGAGTAGCTGACCAACACCCGCAGCGCTCCGCGCGACAGACCCCGCACGTCCTTGCCGCGCTCGGCCATCATCTCTTGCAGGAACGCGTCGATCAACAGCGGCACGTCTTCGCGCCGCTCCCGGAGCGGTGGAATGTGTAGCTGTGCGGCCCCCAAACGGTAGTACAGATCCTGCCGGAACCGGCCCGCACGAGTCTCCGCCTCCAGGTTGCGACTCGTCGCCGCCAGGATGCGGACGTCGGCGCGCAGTAGCCTGCTGCTACCGTCGCGGTGAAAAAGACGCTCCTCCAACACTCTAAGGAGGCGGGCCTGGATCGGTGGCGTCAGCCGCGACACTTCCTCGATGAACAAAGTGCCGCCGGCGGCGATCTCCAGGCGACCGCGCTGCACCGATCGGTCGACGTCGGGCGACTCCTGTCCAAACAACTCAGCTTGAAGCATGCGCTCGGAGAGTCGCGCGCAGCTCAGTTTGACAAACGGCCGCGTCGCACGGGCGCTGTGCTCATGGATGGTGGTAGCCACCAGCTCCTTACCGGACCCGCTTTCTCCTGAAATCAGCGCTGGCGCCGATGAGGCCGAGACCTGTCGAATGCGGTCGACCAGTTCTACCATCGCCGGCGACTCACCCACCAGGTGCTTGAGGCCGTGGCGCCGTTCCACCCGTCGCTCCAGCTCCTCGAGCCGCCGCTCGAGCAGGCGGTGCTCGATACCCCGAGATAGGACGCGCTCCAACCGCTGGTGGTCGGGGGGAGCCACCTGCGCGTCATGCGCCCCAGCCCGCATCGCCGCGTTGACGACGCCAAAGTTTCGCCGTCCCAGGATCAGGATGGTACAAACGCTCGGGTCGCGGCCCATGACTCGCTCGATCAATTGAAGCCCGCCCAACCGTGGCAGGTCATCAGCTAGAACGATGGCGTCGGCACCCCGGTCATGCAGGGCGTTCAGGGCCTGTTCCCCATCCGAGACAGCTTCGACGTCGACGCCGACAGTGGCAAACCAGTCACGCAATCGAGACACCCAGTCACCCTTGGCGGCGAGGATGCATACAACTGGCTCGGTAGACCGCAACATAGCTGCATCCTAGGTGGAGTGCTTCAAAGTGGTCAACAGCCCACAGCGCGGCGGGGCAGTTGGCTCAGGGTCGCAGCGGACGCTGCCGAATTTGCGACTGAGCGCCCGTGCGGTGCGACTCAAAGTGAGGAGCATCCAGAGATTTCACGACGACTTGGAGAAGCAAGTGCTCCAAACCCATCGCGAGCCCTTGACAGAATTCCCGGGAGCAGCGGAGGACGCGCTCCTGGCCCGCTACCCAGCCATTGGTACGCACACTGTGCAGGTCGGTACCCAAGTCAACGTGCCACCCGGGCAGGAGCTGGTGGTGTTCGCCAAGGGCGAGGCACTGGATGTGCTCTCGGCCGGACCGCAGACTCTGGCTCCTGACAATCTACCGTTGACCTCCGAGGCCTTCGGCTTCGGCAGCCAGAATACGCCGATTGCTTTTGACGCTGCCCTAGTTTGGGTCAACACCCGCACGCTGACCGGGCGCGGCTGGGGCACCCTCAATCCGATCTTGCACTTGGATGAACAGCTGGGACCACTCCCCATCCGTGCGCACGGCTCCTATGCGGTGCAGGTGGTCGATTCCAGGCTGTTTGTCAACGTTCTGCACCGCCAGCACGGCCTCCACACACCCGAAGGCGCTGACAACCAAATGCGCGAAGTGATCACCGCGCGCCTTCAAGCTGTCCTTGAACACCTGATCGGCTCGACCAACAACGTCGTGGCAGCGGTTGACGCACTTGAATCTGAGTTGGAAGCCGCGCTCCAGGAAGACTTTGGCCGCTACGGGGCCCGGCTTAAGTTGATGACGCTTAAGCGCGTCGTCTTGCCCGAGCGGATTAGAGAGCGCGAAGCGGCCGGCGCCGCCAAGAACCGCGGGCAGATCGAGTGGCTGGTCGACAGCCCCGTGCAGCCGATCTTGAACCGCGTGCGGATCAAACAAACGGCAGAGAAGCGCGCCGAACCCAACGCCGCTGATGCCACGCGCGCGGCCGAGGGCGCTTGCGCTGGCTGCGACCAAACGGTGCCGACCGGGGCGCGCTTTTGCCCGTGGTGCGGTGCACAAGTGGAGGTGGCATCATGAGGGCACGACGCCCACAACCGTTACCCGTCGAAGCCTTCGAAGGCCTCGTCACCCAGCTCGAGCTTGGCTGCCCCGCCTGCGCGGCACGACTGACGCTCGGTGAAGACGAGTCCTCGACGCATTGCGGCTATTGCGGGCGCTCCTACATCGTCGTGGTTGAAGGCGGTCCACTCAAGGCCTACGTGGCTCCGACCGTCCAAGCCGAAACCGCCGAGCGCAACGCCAAAACCTGGCTCAGAACCAATGGTCACCGTGCCACCAACGTCGGCAACGGTTACTGGCTACTCTGCCCCTACTGGCACACCCAGTCCAAAGCCTTCAAGTGGTTTGAAGCGGCGCGCCAGAGCCCCGGCTCTGAAGCGGAGACCTTCCGTGATTTGAACATCCAGTCGTTCGACTTCAGCTTTCCAGCCTCCGAGGTGGACACCGGCCGCCCCAACCTTGGGTTGCACCAAGAGGCGATGACGCTGCGCCCGTTCCTCCCGTCGCTCTGCAGCTGGGCCAACATCGCCAAGGTGCAACTTGGCGCCGACGCCGCCCGCGCCCAAGCCCGGCAACGCATCGAGGCCTGGACCCAAAACGACCGCATGGAAATCATCGAAGAGCGCTCGACGCTGATCGATGAACGGTCGCGGCTCATCTACTTCCCGTTCTACGTACTGCCCTACCAATTCCGCGATCAAGTGCACCAAGTCCTGGTCGACGGCATAACGGGCGACGTAACCAACCACAGCGGTGAGCAACGCATCCAGCTGGAGGAAACCGAGGCCGCTGCCGAACCGACCGACACGCAAACCATCGCCAGTCAAGTGGCCTTTCTCCCCGCTTGCTGCCCAACCTGCAAAGAAGACTTTCGTCCGGAAGCGCAGGATGTGGTCTTCACGTGCGGCAGGTGCAAACACGCCTGGGAGTTTAACGGTGGAGTGGCCCGGCGCATCGAACAACGCCTGGGGGACAACGGCGTCGAAGGCCCCAACGCCCGCATTCTGCCGTTCTGGGCGCTGGAAGTGCGCGCCCCCGGCTGGAAGGGCGATCCGCGACACGCTAGCGACCACCGGGTCTACGTCCCAGCTTTCGAGAACCGGCACATCGAGCGCATGGGCCAGCTCGGCATCCACCTGTCCCGCTCGACCGCCGAGTTTGAGTGGCGGGAGAGCGACACACCGTTGGCCGGCTGCACGGTCAGGCTGGACGACGCTCTGCGCATGGTCTGGGTGATGACCGGCACGCTGGTGAGCGCTGACGCCGAGGCGTTCGGCACTTTTCTGGCGCAAGGGCCCGTCGCCCTCGGCGATGTCGAACTGCACTGGATCCCCTTCCGTCCCTCCGGTCTGTACTTGCGCGACCCCAAGAGTGGCGCGCTCATCCGCGAAACCAGCATGAAGCGCGGCGCGAGCGAGGCTCAAGACCTGGCTGCTTAACCGGTCCCGTGTGCTAGGTTTGGTGCACGGTGCGACGTCCATGCACCGGACGGCGTGACGGCGTGCGACCTCTCCAAATCCCCAAAATGTTCTGGCCGGGCGGCGGCCCAGCAATGGTGTTGGCCGTGGTGTGGAGCGCCACCGGAGGACCGGCGGCCGGCGCCGGCTTCTATCGGTTGGCGCCCGCCGTCAACACCTCTAACTCGCCGTCGGCAACTCGGCTGGCCCGCCAAACTCCCCGCTCGCTGGTGTTGGCACCGAGCGGCCGCGCCACCCTAGCCTGGGTCGACCGCATCACCCTCCAGGGCGGCGCCCAAGCCGATGAAATCGCCGTTTGCACGTTCGAACCCACGCAGGGTTGGCAAGCGGGGATCATCCCCATTGGCCTCTGGGACGGCCAGCACTCAGCCGAACCCGCAGCAGTGGCCGACTGTGCCGACAACATCCACCTCGCGTGGATCGAGCGGCGTCAAGCCGGCGCCGCGGTGGTCGCACTCCAACTGGGGCCGGACCTTGAAACGGCGAGCCCCGTTGCCGTCGTCCGCGAAGCCAAAAGTGCCCAAGATCCGGCCCTGGCTGCCAGCGACGAGGCAGTGCACGCGGTTTGGTCGGAACTACAGGACACCGGCCGGATTTTCTACAGTCGCCGGTTGCGCCGCGCGTCATTCGCCAGCTGGGCGCCACCGGTACGCCTAGAGACGGCCGACTCGTTGACTGCCTACACGCCCGAGGTAGCCGCCTCCGGCGACGGTGCTCACGTGGTGTTCGCCTTGGCCGGACGCCATGGCGCCGGCATTGCTTACGCCTTTCAGAGCGGCGATGCGTTCGGGCCGCTGGAGTGGGTCGCGCCGCTGGCCACCGGCAACTTCGCGCAGACCCCCACCGTCGCCGCCCACGAGGGCAGGGTAGCGGTGGCCTGGGCCGAGCGCCGGGATACGAGCGACCGCATTCGACTGCGCGTGCGCTCGGCGGATGGTCGCTGGTACGCCCCGCGCACGCTGATCGCCGGCACCACCCGCGCCGGTCAACCATCAGTGGCGTTCGACATCACCGGGCGCCTGCACGTGGTTTGGGAGTACGGGCCGGCACCAGAAGCACCTCCGGGCGCTGTCACCCACATCCTTGGGACCGCCTTGGATTCGCTGAATGCGCCGGTTGCCATCCGCACGCTGTCGGCGCCTGGCAGCGGCCCCAACCGGACGCCGACACTCGCCACCGACCGTTCGGGACGGTTGGGGGTTGCGTGGGTCGACGGCGGCACGGGCGCCGGCGACATCATTTGCCGACTCGGCGCCGGTGGCTTCCGCGCGCTGGGCAGCCGCGCGCCCTAGCGAAAGCGCCGCTTGATGGCGCCCCAGGTAGCGGCATCGACGGCCGAGGACTCCTGGACCAAGAGCGCCGCATCCCAGCGCATGCCGTAGCCTGGCGGGATCCAAGCGCCGGCGTTGTCGGTGAACGCACCCCCCATGTGCCAGGGCGCGCCGAGACCTGCCTCCACCAACCGCGACTTCCAGTCGCCGCCGGCGGCCTCGAGCTCGGTCGCATCGAAGCCGATCGCCCCCAGGCCGGTCGACGGGTGCCACACCCAAACGAAGCCGTCGAACTCAAAACGCGCTACGAATAAGCCGTCTTGGAAAGTGCGCGGCACCAACGCTGCGTCAAGCGGTGGGATTTTGGCCGGGTCCGTGTAGTAGGCGAACGGCGCGTTTCGGGCCGAATCTTCGAAGACGTCAAAGACACCGCCGGTCAGCTGGACGACCAGGAACGCGCCATCCTCTTCGACTGAGCGCACGGTGGCCCCAGCCATCGACACCGTGTATTCGTTGGTTTGGAAATCGGTCGGCCACGGCAGGTCGGTGGCTTGGGGCGCCACGACGCCCACGAAAGCGAGAGTCTCCCCCACCTGCGTGGGATGTGGTGCCATCGAAAAGCCCCAGAAATCGATGGTGGCGGCGGCGGGTGCCGTCGCCCAACCCACAAATGCCAGGCTAACCAGTCGGCGAGCTAGCGGTACAGCGACTTGATCGTGCCCCATGTCGTCTCTCCGACGGGGACTGGTGCCAAGAGGATTTGACCATCCCAGTGGAGGTCGTAGCCGGCGGGCGGCCCCGCGACAAAGACGCCGCCGAAGGTATAGCCCACGGTCTGCGCCCCCAGCTCGCTCAAGTGGCTGCCACCGGTAAAGACGACCCCCGCCTGGAAGGCGCCGGCGTTGAGCTGTGGGTTGTAGAAGACCGTGAAGTCGGCCAGGGTGCCCTCGAGATAGAGCGTCCCATCGACGTAGTGGGCCGGGGCCGTGGCGTTGGGCGGATGGGTGCCGGGCGCTGCCGCCGTGCCGGTGGTCTGCGAGTCTTCGTACACCCGCACCGCACCGCCGCTGTAGGTGGCAACCAGGTTCGAGGGGTCGGGCACCTGTTGGCCGTCAGCAACCAAGCCGTCCAAGACCAGCGTGTACTCGTTGGCCAAGAAGTCAGCGGTCAACGGTGCGGTCAGACCATCGACGACCGCATACAGGGCTAAATCATCGCCCAGTTCGGAGTCTGGAAAACCGCCGGTCTCATGCGATAAACCGGAGAAATCAATGAGCCCTACGGCTGCCGCTGGCGCAGTGGTGACCCACAAGGCCACCCACACAACCCCAAGGATGCGAACCATCGATGTGCCCTCCAGCTGCTCGGGGTAAGCCAGCCGCCCCCGATTCCGCCACGGGTCCGCCTAGGGCGCGTTCCAGAGCGCCTTGATCGCACCCCAGGTCTGGCCAACCACCGGCGTCGGCGACTCTAGCTCCAGGGTTCCGCCGTAGCGATAACCGTAGCCACTAGGCACCGACTGCCGTTCGAAGTACCCGTTCCAAATCCATCCGTCGGTCAACGCCGCCTGAGCCAGCTGATCGGCCCAGCTGCCCCGGTCCAGCGAGATCCCGGTGCCGTGGATAATCGAGCGGCTCGTCTCGCTGGCGAAGTCGACAATGTCGATTGCCTCGATGTCGCCGGCCAAGACCAATTCGCCATCCCGGAAGCGGGCCGGAACCAACGCCGGATCGAACGCGGGAATGCGCTCGGTCGACATGCCCGGTCGCCAGGGTGCGTTGGCGGGCTCGTGCCGCCAGATTTCCACTACGCCGCTCCGGTAGCTGCGCCGAAACGCATTCGGCTGCGCCTCCAGATGGTTGGCGCGGAGGTACACCGTGAACTCACCCGACCAGTTCGACGGTGATTCCAAACTGATCGGGGCGGAGTTTTGGTGCGGGGCCAAGTGCCCGACCACCTCAAGGGATGCCCCCCGGGATACCGGCTCTCGGACCGAGAACAACTCGCCCAAGTCAATCACGTGCTTATCGGCCGCCGACACACCTGAGGCGGCCAGCGCCACCAAGGACGCCACCACCCAACCTAGCTTCCAGTTCATCCGTGAATCCTGTCGTGGTCCCAGCTGCCCGGCGAAGGGGCGCGGCCGACGTGACGCCCTCTGACGGGTTGGGGACCAAGCAGGCGTCACCAGGTTGGCGGCTGGCGGTTCAAAGCTGTCTGTTCACTGCCAATGCGTGCGACCGCCGGCCACTGCGATGTGCCGGCGCAGCCAGTATAACAGGCCCAGCGCCCAAAGGCAAGCTCTCGGGCGTCGCGTGCGGCGCCGCAAGTCGTGCAATAACAGCGACTTAGAGGACTGAGCCGAAAGCCGCTGGGTGATATGCGCCACTCTCAGGAACCGCCCTCTATAGCACCGACCGACCTAGCCCTCGGGCGCGCTCTCGGGCTCCAGCGGCTTGAAGCTCCTGAGCGCGGTCACTTCGTCCTTAAAAACCTCAAACACCAGGTTCAGTTTGGTGACGCTGAACAGGTTGTCCACCCGCTCCGTCAGGTGGACGATCTTCATTGCGCCGCCGGCGTTTTTTAGTTTGGTATGGCCGTTGATCAAGATGCCAAGCCCGGTGGAGTTGATCCACTTGACGCCCGACATGTCCAGAAGAACGTTCTTGCGGTGTTCCCCCACCAGCCCGTCGACTGTGTCGTAGAAAAGCTCTGCATCCGGTCCACCTTGAATGTTGCCATCCAAGGCCAACACCACCGCGTGCTTGCCCTCTGACTTGCGCGTGATTTTCATGCGACTGTGCCCTTTGTTAACGGACGCCGGCCTGCGCCAGCCACCTAGAAACTTTCATGTAGAGTGCCCGCGGCACAACCCGCGTGCCCAGCAACGTACCCAACCGCGCGGCCTCGATCAGGTCCCGGCGGCCCCGCCAGTGATCCAAGAGCACGTTATGTGGGACGCGATTCAAGAGCGTATCCAACGCCAGGAAAGCCATGGCGATATCGTCGCCCATGCCCAGCGGCCCCAGCACCGCCTCAGGGAGGAAGTCGATCGGCGAAATCAGGTAGACGGCAACCGCCCCGGCCAAGATCTTGTGCCGACTTGACACCCGATTGTCCCGCGCCAATCCGAGGAACAAGATAGCCAAATCGGGCAAGAGGAGAATCAGCGCCGTGGCCTCTTTGCCCAAACGCCCGCCAAACCGCAGGGCGGCGCGCTCCACCAAGTCGCGGAAGCGATCATAGGCGTCGGCGGGTACCCTGAGCGCCGGGTCTAGGTGGGTACGGCCGACTCGTTCAGCATCCATCATCGTTCAAACTCACTAGAATCTGGGCTGGACCCCCAACCCTGAGGATCCGCCATTGATGCGCGTTGGCTACATCCAAACAGCACCCCGCTTCGGCGAACCCGACGCCAATCGCGCCGCCCTCGAGGCCGCTGTCTGCGCCACGAGCGCCGAACTCATCGTCTTGCCCGAGCTGTGTCACTCGGGGTACGTGTTCTCGTCGCGGGAAGAAGCCAGCCAGCTCGCCGAGCCGATTCCCGATGGACCAACCAGCCAACTCCTGGCTGATGCAGCTCGTCGCCAAAGAGTCCACATTATAGCGGGAATCTGTGAGCGTCAGGGGTCGGAGCTCTACAACTCAGCGGCGGTTTTCGGACCAACCGGCCACCTCGCCACCTACCGCAAAGTGCACCTCTTCAAGGACGAAAAATTGTGGTTCAGCCCCGGTGATCGGCCGTTTGAGGTGGTCGATCTCGGGACCGTCAAAATCGGAGTCCTGGTGTGCTACGACTGGCGGTTCCCCGAGGCCGCTCGGGCGCTGGCGCTGGGCGGCGCCGAACTCATCGCCCACCCCGCCAACCTGGTGCTGCCCTATTGCCAGGAGGTCATGCGAGCCCGCTGCATCGAAAACCGCATTTTCGCGGTCACCGCCAATCGCGTCGGCACCGACCACCGTCCCGACGGCCGCCGGGAGACCTTCACCGGTCAGAGCCAGGTAGTCGACCCGGAGGGCGCCGTGCTGGTGCGCGCCAGCGCCGATCAACCGGCCGCCGACACCGTCGCCATCGATATCGCCCTGGCGCGGCAAAAATCCATCAACGCCCGCAACGATCTGTTCACCGACCGGCGACCCGAGTTCTACCAACCACTGACCGACTAGCGCACCACGTCGACGCCGGCGGGCGGTTCGAAGCGCACCTGCTCGTCGGAGACCCCCTGGTTGAGGGTGAGCTCACGCACCTCCAGGCGGACACGCTCGCCCGTTTGCCTCTCGACCACCAAACAGTCGCTCAGGTCTTCGGCGCCAATCCGCAAATAGAGAGCGGTCACCACCTGGGCCAAATCGGCGGCGCGCGGCGTGAGCTGCAACCAGGTGCCCGACTCCTCGCCGTCGGGCGGCGTCTCGGGAAAGTCGATGCGGTAGCGCTCCGCCAACACGGCTGCCGGTTGCCAGAGCACCGCCAGGCTGGCATCCCGCTCGTGCGGCCCGGCAAACGGGTAGCGCTGAGCCTGCTTCTCCTGAACCAGGTAGATCCAGACGCCCTCAGCGTCGATATAGACCTCTTGTTCCTGGGGTTCACGGTACTGCAACGCTAGTTCGCCACCAGCTCGGTAGGCCAACTCGCCCTTTGCCACCTCGGTGTCGTCGAAGATCGGTGAGTAACGCTCCTGGGTGAACAGCGCTCGTGCGTCCGTCAGGCCGGCCACCGCGGCGTCGAAGCGATCCAAGGTCTGCAGCAGCTCGACCGAGGGCGGCGGTCCGGGGTGGTCTGCCACCTCGCCAGCCAGCGGTCGGCCGGCTGCGCCGCTGGCGACCAGCCCGGCGACCAAGAGCAGAGCCGGCTGGCGACGCCCAGCCCGGAACCGGGCAAGCCCGGCGAACAGCGCGAACACGCCAATCAAAACCAAAACCACCCGCAGCGATAGTTCCAACTGTGTCCCCAACGCAGCGACCAGGTAGTAACGAGCACCGCGACCGATGAACGCCGCCGCCGCGTACCAGCCGCGGTGATAGCGCTCGGCGATGGCCATGAGCCGAACGCCGTCGACGGGCAGCGGCAGAAAAGCGGCCATGGTCAAGGCCGCAAACGGCGCACTGGCAAAAACCCCCGCCAACCATAGATATACCCGTGAGCGCCGCATTTTCTCCACGCGCCCCAAGACCAGGGCATGGCTCAATATGAAGTACTCCAGGAGATAGGCGATCGACGACGCCAGCGCCCCCACCAGCGCCACCCAGATGGCCGGCGCCTGGGTGGCAGCGTAGAGGAGCGGCGGCCAGGTGGGGATGGGTGTTACCGTGGTCGCGCAAGCCAGCGCCAAGAAATAGTCGCAGAGCGCGTCAGCCACCGGCGGCAGCACCTGAAAGGCGTAGCTCACGCCGAGAAGGGCAAGGACAATCGCAACCAGCGCGATCCGGAGCGCCCGCCTCTCCAAGAGCCCGACCCAGCGGGAGGATGATCTTTGATTCTCGTTCATAGTGGGTCCGGCGGCAGCTTAACCGATCCTCAGGGCCGGCAGCGCCGTTGGTTGCCGCCCACCGGACTTTTTGAGTAGGGTTAAGCACTAGTCGCGGCAGTCCACCCCTGCCTGATCCAACACCCACCTTCCCACCCGCCGAGCAGAAACCGGAAGACCGATCATGACCGCCTCAGACAGCGCGCGCGGCGTGCAACAATTCTTTCAGCGAGAAGCTAGCCGCTTCGACTCGATCTACACCGGCCCGCGCACGCTCAAAGAACGACTCATTGACACCTGCTTTCACCAGGTCATTCGTCTGCGTTTCGACAAGACCCTGGAACTCCTCGGCGACCCAGCCGGCAAGCGGGTCTTGGATGTCGGCTGCGGACCGGGGCACTACATGGTCGAGCTCTTGCAGCGCGGCGCCGCCGAGGCGGTGGGCGTCGACTTTGCCAGCGAGATGGTCGGGCGGGCCCGGCAGAGCGCCGAGGCGGCTGGGGTGGCCGAGCGTTGCAAGTTTGCCGGCGGCGATTTTCTGACCACCGCCATTGACGGCAGCTTCCAAGCGTGCGTCGCCATCGGCTACTTCGAGTACCTGCGGCAACCCATCCCGCATCTCCAGCGCATGGCAGAGCTGACTCGGGGCGACATCGTCGCCAGTTTTCCGAAGCGCTATACGGTCCGCACCCTGCCGCGCGCCCTGCGCTACCGCCGCCGCGGGTGTTTCTTGCGCTTCTATACCGAGGGGTCGGTGCAAGCGCTGGCCGAAGCGGCGGGCTTCCCGGACGCGCAAGTCTACTCGGTGAGCCGAGACTACTTGCTCCACATCCGCACCACCTAGCGGCGCCCCAGTGACCAGCCCCGCGCCGGCGCACGCTGAGCCACAGGGCGCCCACCGCGACGCCCCCGCCACCTCCCCACCTATCAAGGTGCTGCACATCATCACCCGCCTGGTGGTCGGCGGCGCCATGGAAAACACCGTGTTGACTGCCATCGGCCAACACCAAGACCCGCGCTTTGACGTGACGCTGGTGACCGGCATCGACCCCGGCCCCGAGGGCGATTTGTTCGCATTCACCCGGGCGGCCGGCGTCAAGCTGGTGATCTACCCCCACCTGCGACGCCCGATCCACCCCGTCCGCGACATCAGGAGTCTGTTGTACCTAGCGCGCTTCATCCGTCGCGGTGGCTACGATGTCGTGCATACCCACACCTCCAAAGCAGGCATTCTCGGGCGCCTGGCGGGGGCGATGGCGCGCACGCCCTTGGTCGTCCACACGTTGCACAGCCTGGTCTTTCACGACTACCAAAGCCCCTGGGTCAACCGCTCCTACATCCTGCTCAAGAAGCTCTGCGCACCGCTCACCCATCAGTTTATTTCGGTGTGCGCGGCCACCCAGCGGGGGGCGGTTGCCGCAGGCATCGGCCGACCGGACCGACACGCGACGGTGTTCAGCGGCATGGACCTGGCACCCTTCCAGGCCATCGCCGAGCGACAAGACACCAGAGCGGACAAGGAGCGCTTTGGGTTGCCATCTGCCGTGCCGGTGGTCGGCAAGATCGCCCGACTCTTTAAGAACAAGGGACACGAGCAATTCATCGACGTTGCCGAACGTGTGCATCGACAGCGCCCGGGCGTGCACTTTTTGTTGGTCGGCGACGGCGTGTTGCGCCGGAGCTTGGAGGCGAAGGTTGTCGCCCGCGGCCTCGAACGCGTCTTTCACTTTGCCGGGCTCTTGGAACCCCACGAGGTGCCCGGAGCTTTGGCGGCGATGGACGTCGTGGTCCATGCCTCGGTGCGGGAGGGGATCGCCCGCGTCCTTCCGCAAGCGCTGGCCGCCGGCCGGCCACCTGTGGTGTTTGATCTGGACGGCGCGCCGGAGGTCGTCGAGGACGGAAAGAGCGGTTTCGTGGTGGCGCCGTTGGACGTCGATGCCATGGCCACCCGGGTCATCCAACTGGTCGACGACCCTGAACTCCGCCGCCGCCTGGTGAGCCACGGCCAAGCTTTCGTCGCCCGCGAGTTTCCCACCGAGCGCATGGTCGAGCGCATCAACCAGCTCTACCTCGATGGCCTGGCTGATCGTCGAAGCCGCCGGTGACCACGCCCACCAACATACTGAGCATCGATCTCGAAGACTGGTACCAGGGCATCGAAAAGCCCGCCAGCCAGTGGCGCGGCATGGAGTCGCGGATCGACGCGGCAACCGACACGCTCCTCAGTATCCTCGAGCGCGCCGGCACGCAAGCTACTTTTTTTGTACTGGGACAGATCGCCGAAGACCACGCTGACCTGATCCGGCGCATCGCCGGCGCAGGGCACGAGATCGGCACCCACGGACACCAGCACAAGAAGGTCTACGACATGAGCGCCGCGGAGTTCACCGCCGACCTCCAGCGCTCGATCGACGCCCTCGAGGCGGCATCCGGGCAGGTCGTCCGCGGCCACCGCGCCGCCTTCTTCTCGATTACGCAGCAATCGCTGTGGGCGCTGCCGCTCATCCAACAAGCCGGGTTGGCCTACGACGCGTCGATCTACCCGGGCGCCAACTACCGTTACGGCATTCCCAACTTTCGCCGCGACTTCCACCGGACACCCAACGGCCTGATGATCTGCCCGATGTCGACCTTTGGGCTGGCTGGCCGGCGACTCGGCGTCGGTGGGGCCTACCTCCGCATCCTGCCCCGCGCGGTCACCGCCTGGGGGATCCGTCAAATCAACCGTACACACCAACCGGCCGTCCTCTATCTGCACCCTTGGGAGCTGGACCCCAATCACCCGCGGGTGCGTTTTCGACGGCGCGCCATGCTCACCCACTACGCCAACCTGCGAAGCACCGCCCCGAAGCTCCGCGCCTTGCTCGATGAGTTCACCTTTGCCAGCTACGCCGAGGTCCTCGGGTTAGGCGCAACACCCACCGCCTAACAGACCGGCAGGGTGGTCTCTGCTACGGTTTGGGGGTGCCCGAACTCCCCGACATCGTCACCTACGTGGCGTGCTTGGAGCCGCGTATCGTCGGCGCCACACTCGAGCAGCTGACGCTCAAGAGTCCGTTTGTGCTGCGCTCGGTGGCGGTGCCGCCCGACGCTGTTGAGAACCGCCGCGTCAGGTGTGTCGAGCGCCTCGGGAAGCGCATCGTGCTGGAGCTCGAGGGTGACAAAGCCTGCATTCTGCACCTGATGATCGCTGGGCGCCTGCAATGGAAAGAGCCCCACTACCAGACCCGCGGGCGGAACGTCCTCGCGCTCTTCTCTTTCGACACCGGCACCTTGGTCTTCACCGAAGCCAGCCGGAAACAACGGGCTTCCCTGCACCTGGTGGAAGCCCGGTCGGTGCCCGAGTTCGACCCCGGTGGCGCCGAACCCATGGAGATTTCCCTCGAGGACTTTCGCCAACTGTTGGACCGACAAAGCCACACGCTCAAACGTACGCTCACCGACCCCCGCATCCTAAGTGGCATCGGTAACGCCTACTCCGACGAGATCCTCCACCGCGCCGGACTATCTCCCTTCAAGATGGCGGCGCGACTCTCGGCCGAGGAGGCCGAGTCGCTCCACCGGGCTATGCGCTCGACCTTGGCCGAATGGGTTGCAGCGCTGGCCGCCGAAGTCGGCGACGGTTGGCCGGCAAAGGTCACAGCCTTTCGGCCCGAGATGGCGGTGCACGGCAAGTTTGGCCAGCCGTGCCCCCGGTGTTCAACGCCGGTCCAACGGATCGCCTACGCCGAGAACGAGGCCAACTACTGCCCAACCTGCCAGACCGGCGGCAAGCTCCTGGCTGATCGGGCGCTGTCCAGGGTTCTCAAGAAAGATTGGCCCAAAACACTCGAGGCCCTCGAGCGCACGACCGAGCGGCTGGGGCGCGATCGCTCCGCCGACCATGACTGAAACGACTCGGCCTCCCAGTCGCCGGTTAAACCGCGAGGTTCTTGCCCTCGCCGTCCCCAGTTTCCTGTCGACCGTATCGGTGCCCCTGCTTGGCATTGTCGACACCGCCCTGGTCGGCCACCTCGGGCAGGTGGCCTTGATCGGTGCCGTCTCGGTCGGCGCCGTCATCTTCGATACGGTCTACTGGGCGTTTGGCTTTCTGCGCATGGGCACGACCGGACTCGTCGCCCAGGCCTACGGCGCCGGCGATGATCGGCGCGCCGGCGAAACCCTCTTGCAGTCGACTTTGATCGGCTGCATCGGCGGCGTGGTGCTGGTCGCCGTCAGGGAACCTTTGGCCAGGATTGGGTTGCGCTTGGCAGGCGGTTCGGACGAGGTCACCGACTGGGCCCGCGTCTACATCACGATCCGCATCTTCGCCGCGCCCGGCGTCCTGGCAACCTACGCGCTGAACGGCTTCTTCCGGGGCATGAAGGACGCGATCACGCCCCTAATTGTCACGCTGGTCGTACACACCACCAACGTCGTCTTGGACTTTGCGCTCATTCAGGGGCGATTCGGCGCTCCCCAACTGGGCGTCGCCGGCGCCGCCTGGGCCAGCCTGATTGCCGTGATGGCTGGCCTGGTGACGGCGGCGGCGGTCGCCTGGTACCGCTACCGGCATACCTGGCAGCCGGTCTTGGGCCACGTGTTCGCGTCACTGGAGGTGTGGAACGGCGAGCGACTGCGCGAGTTGGTCGCCACCCACGTCAACCTCTTTGGCCGCACCCTCATCCTCTTGGCGGCTTACTTCTTGATGGTGGCCTCGGCCGCACGGATGGGCGAGGTTGCCCTGGCGGCCAACGCCATCGTCTTGCAGCTCTGGCACCTATCCTCCTACTCGGTGGATGGCTTTGCGTTCGCCGCCGAAACGTTGGTGGGGAACGCCCTCGGTGCCCGCCGCCCGGATCTGGCGCGGTCAGTGACCCGCTGCAGCCTGGCGTGGGGCGTCGGCTTGGGCCTTTTGTTCGCACTGATCTACGCCATCGGGCTACCGACGATCGCTGCGCTGTTCACGCCCAATCCAGAGGTGATTGCGGCTGTCGTCGCACTGGCGGCGGTGACCGCCATCGCCCAACCGCTCAATGCGGTGGCGTTCATCTTCGACGGCGTCTTTATCGGTGCCCGGGACATGGCCTACCTGTTCGCCCAAATGGCGGCATCCTTCAGCCTGGCCTTTCTACCAGGGCTCTACTTCCTGGTGCACCGCTTCGATTTGGGCCTTGCGGGCCTGTGGATCACCATGCTGTTGTTCATGGTGGCGCGCGCCCTGACTCTTGGCGGTCGCTACCTCATCCGCCCCTGGCCGGCCGCCTCACCACCCAGCTAAAAACCCACCTGCATGTCACAGCGAAAGCCGGACAGACCGTGCAGGATCCGCGCCGCGGCATCGTCACAACGCAGGCGACCGGCCCGCCTGAGTTCATAGACCTGGGCACCGCCGTACCAGAGACGCGACAACTCGGCCATGGACATCGACGCCTGCGGCAGCGCCGCCGCGGCCGGAGTTGCCACCCGCCAACCCGGCGATTGGCCCAGCGTCCACTCGTACTGACCATTTAGATCTTGGAACACGGAGTCCGTCAAAGCGACGGCCAGCGTGCCGCCGTCGCCATGCAGCGCCCGCGGCTGGGCCAGGACCACGTCTGGGCGCAATAGCCGCGCCTGCCAATTGGGCTCGTATTCGGTACCGCGCTCGCGATGCCCCGGGCGAAACACCGTGGTGACATAGCGGTACGGCTTCCGGATCCGGTGAAAAAAGAGATCAGCTTCCCGCTGCCAAGTGACCACCTCGACGTATTGGTCGGCGAAGCTCTTGAGGAACCCCCAAGCAAAGCCGGTCCAGATCTCATCGCGCGCCAAGACGTTCGAAGCCGACAAGGCATTCTTGGTGTTTTCGCCGCCGCCTTCCACCGACGAGAGGGTCACCACCGCCACCAACGCCTCGCCTTCGAACCACCCGTAGGTGATGGGCTCGTGTGTGTCTTGGCTCCTGGGAAAATATTGCCGCTCGATCCAGTAGCGCTCGGGCAAAATGGCGCCGTTCCCCAACCGGTCCAAATGGGCGCGAATGAGTTCGCGAATCAAATCGACGTGCGTGGTGTCCAATCGGCGCGGTGGCGTCGGGGGTGGCTCGCCCACGAGATCCTCCAACAACAAGCGCCAGCCAATATCGCGCCCGCAAACGCCGTACTCGTAGCGCTCATAAAAGGGCGGCGAGAACGGCCATAAGGTCGACACGTCGTGCGTTTCCCGCAGTTCGTGCAGGGCGTGGCGCAACATCTTGTCGACGACGCCGCGTCGCCTAGCGTGGAGAGCGCAGGTTACCGCTCGAATGCCGGCCATCTTGAGCGAGACGCCCGCCACCCACTGCTCGAACGGCACCGACAACATTGCCCCGACCACCTCGCCTCCAGCTTCAGCCACCCACCCGCTGAAAAGCTCGAGCTCACGCTCCACCCGCTCGGTATCGGCCAGACCCGACCACTGAGCCTCGGCCCGCTGGCGGGCGATGGCCGGGACATCACTACTGACCGCACGACGCATGCTGACAGCAGTTTCTCCGGGCTCCTGGGGCGTCGTGGCGGGCGCCATGGGCGTTCCTCCGATCGCTGGCCATCCAGCTAACTTGTTGTAAATCAATCAATTGCAACATCTCAAACGGGTATTGAAGGTTGCCGGGGGATTCTCTAGGATCCATCGCCACACGCCAACCGTCATCCCAAGCGCTAAAGAGTATCCGAATGCCGGATCGATGGCGATCTGGCCGTCAGTCAACGAGAGTGCTCACTTGAAGGAGAGAGCCCCCATGATCATGCAGAAGTCGTGCGGCATCCTGGCCGCGCTTGCGTTGGTAGTTACGGTCGGTTGCGGTGGGGGCGGCGGCAGCGACTCCCCGTCGCAGCAAAGCGGCTCGCACTCAGGCAGCTCGACCACCACCGCCGGCGGCGGCGGCTCCACCGGCAGCGCCAAAATCACGGGTAGCGTGCAGTTTGCCGGTACGGCACCCACCCCCGCGAAAATCAAGATGGACGCCGATCCCCGGTGCAAAATCGTCGACGCGGCTGACGGGTTGGCCAACGACGTCGTGGTCAATACCAACAGCACCCTGAAGTGGGTGTTTGTCTACGTCAAGAGCGGCCTCGAAGGCAAGTCCTACAACCCGCCCTCCGAACCGGTCGTGCTCAATCAAGAAGGGTGCCGCTACGAGCCGCACATGTTCGGGATCATGGCCAACCAACCACTCAAGATCCTCAACTCGGACGATACGCTCCACAACATCCATTCGCTCGCCAAGAACTCCAAGCAGTTCAACTTGGCCATGCCTCGCAAGGGCATGGAACTCACCAAGAAGTTTTCGGACGCAGAAGTCATGGTGCGGATCAAGTGCGACGTCCACCCCTGGATGGAAACTTGGGCGGGGGTCATGAGCCATCCGTTCTTTGCGGTCACCGGCGACGACGGCGCATTCAGTCTGGACGGATTGCCGGCCGGAACCTACACGGTCGAGGCCTGGCACGAAGAGCATGGTGCACAAACTCAACAAGTCACCGTCCAAGACGGCGAAGCCAAGAACGTCTCCTTCTCGTTCGGCGCCTAGCCGGCCGGCCAGCGGCGGGAGCGCCTGCTCCCGCCCGCTGCATCGTTTCGCGTGTGTGCTGACCGGCGCCACCATCGGTTTGGTGGTGGCGGGTGGGCTGGTAACCAGCACCGGCTCGGGCTTGGCCGTGCCCGATTGGCCGCTATCTTACGGCCAGCTAATGCCGCCCATGGTCGGCGGCATCTTGTTTGAGCACGGCCACCGCATGATCGCCACCGCGGTCGGCGCCATGACCATCGTCCTCGCCGTCTGGCTGTGGCGTTCAGCACTGAGCGGACGGGTTCGCTGGCTTGGTTGGCTGGCGCTCGGTGGCGTCATCGCCCAAGGGCTGCTGGGGGGATTGACCGTTCTGTTGCTACTACCCACCGTGGTGTCGGTCGCCCACGCCTGCCTGGCCCAGGCGTTTCTGGCCTTGGTGACCGCCATCGCCGTCATCACCTCGCCGGACTGGCAACGCCTCGACGCCGTGAGCGTGGTCGCCGACCAACCGCCGGGCTGGATGCGTGGCTTCGCGCGATTGGCCATCGTCACCGCCGTCTTGGTGTATGTGCAGCTGGTGCTTGGCGCCACCATGCGCCACCTGGGGGCGGGCCTGGCGATCGCCGAGTTCCCGCTGGTCGATGGCGGTCTGTGGCCACAGACATGGAACACCCACGTGGCGATCCACTACTTCCACCGGATCGGCGCCGCCGCCGTCGCCCTGATGATCCTCGCCGCTGCGGCCCGTGCACTGCAGAGCCCGGTGCGATTGGTCCGCGTGCCCGCCTATGTTCTGTTAGTCGCACTACCCGTCCAGGTCTGGCTGGGCGCGGCGACGGTGTTGTCTCAAAAGGCTGTCGCCCCAACCACGGCCCACGTCGCCACCGGTGCAATCATCTTGGCTGCCTCGGTGGCCCTGGCCTTGGTCGCCGCGCGGCTACACCTGGGCGCGCCGCCGGCAGAGGCGAAATCGGCCCCGGCCCTTCGACATGCATTTGGGGGAGCACAATGACCGTCGGTCCACGCAGCTTGGATGCGGCCCCTTCCCTCCGCAGCCGCGCCGCTGACTTTGCCGAGTTGACCAAGCCACGCATTACCGCGCTGGTGGTCACCACCACCGCGGTGGGTTTCGCCATGGCGGTTGCCACCCTCCCCGAATTGGCCGGGTCACACGCCTCCGTGCTTCTGGCCATCCACACAGTGATCGCCACGGCGTTGGTGGCGGGCGGTGCCAGCACCCTCAATCAACTCCTGGAAACCGAGTTCGACGCCCAAATGCGCCGCACCGAGAATCGTCCGCTGCCGGCCGGCCGGCTCGCGCCCGAGGAAGCGCTGGCGTTTGGTGCCGGGCTGGCGGTCACTGGGCTCTTGTACCTGACGCTGGCAGTCAACGTGTTGTCGGCGGTGGTTGCCGGTGCGACGCTGGCGCTCTACGTCTTCGTCTACACGCCCATGAAACGCATCTCAGCATGGAACACCGTGGTCGGCGCCATCCCTGGCGCCCTGCCACCGGTTATCGGTTGGGCAGCGGCGGCTGGCAATCTGGCGACCGGCGCCTGGATGCTCTTTGCCATTTTGTTTGTCTGGCAACTCCCCCACTTTCTGTCCTTGGCCTGGATGCTGCGCGACGACTACGCGCGGGCGGGATTCCCCATGCTTACCGTGGTCGATACGAATGGGCAGCGCACCTCCCGTCACATCGCCGCCACCTGCGCGGCGATGCTGCCGGTGAGTTTGGCGCCGGTTGCCATGGGGCTAAGCGGCACCCTCTACTTCATTGGCGCCTCCCTCCTGGGTCTGGGCATCGCCTTTCTGGGCTTCAAAGTTGCTTTGACCCGAGCCGAGCAGCATGCGCGCTGGCTCTTTTTAGCATCGGTGATCTACTTGCCGCTTCTCATGGGTCTCTTGCTCGCTGACCGCTGGGTCGGCTAGCCCGCGTGAACGCAGCCGAACTCGAACCCGCCGTGCGGGTGCAGGCGGTCAGCCACCGCTACGGCGACCGGCTGGCCCTCGACGCGATCGACTTCGCCGTCCGGCAGGGCGACGTGTTCGGGCTCCTGGGCCCCAACGGCTCCGGCAAGACCACGCTGTTCGGCATCATTACCACTCTGCTGCGTCCCAGCTCGGGAGAAGTCCGGGTGCTGGGACACGACGCGCTCACCGAACCAGCCGCCATCCGAGCGCGTCTCGGCGTCGCCTTCCAAACTCCGGCCCTGGACGACAAGCTGACCATCCGCGAGAACTTGCGCTGCGCTGGCGCGCTATACGGAGTGGCCTCCAGCACCTTGGAGCCGCGAGCCGATGCACTCCTCGACGCTTTCGGACTCACCGAGCGCGCCGGCGACTTGGTCGGTGACCTATCGGGCGGCTTGGCCCGGCGTGCCGATCTGGCCCGCGCCCTCATCCACCAACCCGATCTGTTGATCATGGATGAACCGACGACCGGGTTGGATCCCGGCGCCCGCCAACGACTCTGGCAAATGCTGAACGCCCAACGTGCCCAAGGCTTGACAGTGGCGGTCGCTACCCACTTGATGAGCGACGCCGAAGAGTGTGATCAACTTGGCGTCCTGTGCGAAGGACGCCTGGTGACGCTCGACACACCGGACGGTATTCGCGCCCAGGTCGGCGGCGATGTTCTCTTGATCCAACCCAAAGGCGATCTGGACGCAGTAAGAGACAAAGTCGCCAAACAATTGGGCGTGCCGGCCACGCGGTTGGGCGCCCTGGTGCGGGTCGAACATCCCGACGCCCACCGGGTCATCCCCACCCTCGTTGAGTCGATGGCTGGCGAATTGGCCGCAGTCACCCTCAGCCAGCCCACCCTGGAAGACGCCTACGCGCACGTCACCGGCCAGAGCTTCGATGGAGAGAGCGGCTCGTGACGCGCGCAGCCACCGCCCTTTGGTCCCGGGAACTCAAGCGCTTCCTCCGCCAGCGCAGTCGAATCGGCGGCACCCTGGCCTCGCCCTTGGTCTTCTGGCTGCTCTTAGGTCTGGGATTCGGGGGCTCCTTCCGACCGCCGGGCACCGAAGCCACCAGCTATCTCGAGTACTTCTTCCCGGGCACGGTGGTAATGATCGTGCTCTTCACTGCCATCTTCTCGACTATCTCGATTATCAACGACCGCAAAGAGGGTTTCTTACAACTGGTGAGCGTGGCCCCCGCTTCCCCCGCCTCCATCGCCTTGGGAAAGATACTGGGCGGCACGACGGTCGCCTTGGTGCAGGGCGTCATCTTGCTCATGCTGGCCCGGCCGGCTGGCGTGCCCGTCACGTGGTCGTCGGGCCTGGGAGGCCTTGGAGTACTGGCGGTGGTGGCCTTCGGATTGACCGGGCTGGGCTTTGTACTGGCGTGGCGCATGGACTCGACGCAAGGCTTTCACGCCATCATGAATCTCCTATTCATGCCCATGTGGCTCCTATCCGGAGCGGTGTTCCCGGTCGGCTCGGCGTCGCCGGTGGTGGGTTGGATCGCCCGGCTGAATCCTTTGACCTATGGCGTCTCCGCCTTTCGCAGCGTCCTCTACGAAGGCCGGACGCTCCCAGGCGACCCGGCACTCCCCTGGGCGCTGGCGATCACCGTCCTGTTCGCCGCACTCATGTGGTGGTTGGCTGCGCGCGTGGCGTCACGCTTCGAGTGGCGCTCGTGAGCGGCCGGCAGCTGATCCGCATGGTGAGCTGGGGAGCACTGATCGCCGTACTGATCGGTGTCGGTGTCGTCGCTGTTTGGGAGTGGCGCCAATCCCACGCCACACTGCCAAGTTACGGGCAGGTGCCCGAGTTTGAACTCACTAGTCGGACCGGTCAGCCGTTCGGTTCGAGCCAGTTGGACGGACAGGTGTGGATCGCCGATTTCATCTTTACGCGCTGCGCCAGCACTTGCCCGATGGTCACCGCGCGCATGGCCGATGTAGCACGCCAACTGACCGATACGCCGGTCCGCTTCGTCACCATTACGGTCGACCCCGAGTACGACACCCCCGAGCGACTCGACACATTCGCGGAGCGCTACACCGACCGCACGGACGACCAATGGGTCTTTCTGACCGGTGACAAGGCCCGCACCTACGGGCTGATCCGCGCTGGTTTCCACCTGGGCGTCGAAGACGCCACCGGCGATACCACCAACGCCGGCGGTGAGCCGTTCATCCACTCCACCCGCCTGGTGCTCGTGGACCGCACCGGCCAGATCCGCGGCTACTACGACGGCACCGAAGAAGAAGCCGCGCAACAGCTGGTGCGCGACGCCACCCGGCTCTTGGCCGCTCCCTAGGGCGATGCACGTCCACGACCTCCCACACCTGAATGCGCTCCTCAACGCCACCAGCGCTCTACTGGTGGCGGCGGGGGTGATCGCCATCCGCCAGCGCCGCGTCTCCTTGCACCGGCGGTTGATGCTGGGGGCGGTGATCGCCTCTGCCGCCTTCTTGGCCAGTTACCTCTACTACCATGCCCAGGTGGGATCGGTGCGCTTCGGTGGCGTCGGGCCAATTCGGATGGTCTACTTCACGATCCTCATCACCCACTCAGTGCTCGCCGCGGCCTTGCCCTGCTTGGTGCCAGTGACCGTCGGCTTGGCCCTGAAGGGGCGGCTGCAGGCCCACCGTCGCTGGGCCAAGGTCACCATGCCGGTCTGGCTCTACGTCTCGATGACCGGCGTGGTCGTCTACTGGATGCTCTACCGCCTCTGAGGCGACTGGTCTTCATTGATATGAGTTCGGGCGTGCCTGGGAGGAATGTGCGGGCAACGCAAAGTTCGCCCCGGGAGACGGGGTGCATGCCGGGCATCCCCGCACAACCCACTAGCGCCGACAAAACGGCCAGATGAGACTCGACGGGGGCTTTCGTTCCATTGATCGTGCCCCGTTAGCCCGATCCGCCGACATCCCGCAGGAGCGCCTCTTGTATGAGTCGCGTTTCCTCTTGGCTGTGGTTGTCATACGCTCTCAATACGGCTCGTAGGCTATCCGACGCGTGCTCCAGGGCTGTATGGTCCTGAGACGAAAGCCGCTCCAGTTGAGACATTGCGCGGTTGAGTTTTTCCCGCAGTTGGTTGTGTTCCTGCTTGAGTCTCTCGACGGCGGGGATCAGCCGCGTGTCGGATTGCGTGACATACGACCTGTAGCCGTCGTACTCGTGTATAGCCATTAGCCGTTCGAGGTGCCTGCGAAACGCGTCCGCGACAAATCGCAGGGTTGACAGCTTCCTAGATGAGCCCTTCTCGTCGGTTGTCCAGTCAAGCGCCTTGAGCAGGCTCCCCGCAATGTGGTTGATGAGCTCGTGTTCGATTCGCAACTGGTTAATCACGGACTCTCTTTCCATGACGGTCTGTCCCTCCCACTCGTTCACGACCGTTGCTTGCGCCCCGAACAATCAAAGTAACGTGTCGCGTCGGCTAGCTTGCAGCGTGATTGGCAGCAGGTCAATGCCACCGGCCACATTGTATCAGCCGCTGTGTTCGTCGGCGCTGGGCTGACCCAAGTGTGGAGGCCCCCCACTCCACGGGGCGCCCTCACCCTCAACCTGACGATCGGCGCTCATGCCCGGGAGGGAAATCCCCTCCCGAACGCTTTTCGTTCCTGGAAAGATCAACCACAATGCACGTTGACAGCAAATACTCGTTGCTGCTACCCTCCAAGCCATCCGACCTTGACGCCGGTCCTCAAATTCCACCTAAGGAGATACTCAACATGTCACGCGTGCTTCCAGCCCTGCTCATAGTCCTCTCCCTCTCCTGGACGGCATCAGCCGTCGCTCAGCTCAGCATCGTCCAGAGCTGGCAATACACCGGGGGGCTTCCTGGTGGTATCTGCTACGACTCGGATCGCGATCACATCTGGGTGGTCAACCACACCGGGAACAGCGTGCAGGAGTACACGCGCACCGGCACGTTTGTCTCCGAGTTCTCGGGTGCTCTGGTGGGACTGAGCTTGCCAATCGGCATGGAATTCGACGCAACCACCGGGAATCTCTGGATCTGTGACGGCGACGACCCAGAGAAGGTCGTCGAGACGACCAGGGACGGAGTCCTGGTCAGTGAGTTCTCGGTCGACCTCGAGATGACGGACGCAGCCGCCATCGCCATCGCCACAAGCAACGACCATGTCTACGTCACTGATGACGACGTGAACGAGGTGGTGGAGTGGACCAAGGCCGGCGCCCTCGTCGGACGCTGGTCGGCTGCGCCGAACGGCGACGCGGACGCGATCTGTTACCTCGCGGCCTCGAACACACTCCTGGTCGGTGACGACACTCAAAATGCACCCTACATCTACGAGTTCGCCCTCGACGGCACTCTGCTCAACAGCTGGGACATTGAGGCTCTGCTCGGAATCGGGGGAACCGAGGGCTTCTCCTACGATGCAGCGACCGGGCACGTCTTCCTGGGCGACAGCTCGGTTCCGGACACCATCTTCGAGATCTCTGGATTCGAGATGGCCACCGCCGTCGAACAGGCCACCTGGAGTGGCGTCAAGGCGACCTTCCGCTAGTCGCTCGCATCAACCTCGAACGGTAACCAGGCGGGCGGTCCCCATGGGGACCGCCCGTTCTCTGTACCGACACCGCGCGGAATCAGCTCGGCCGGTAGTGTGAGGCGATCTTGCTGATTCCCCTCTTCGATCCCACCGAAAGAGAGATGTGGCGCGGATTCGCAACTTCGGGATCGCGAGGATTGATCCGGATCAGCTCGCGCCGGGGGAAGGCGCCGCCTGCCCGGAGATCTCGCCATCCGTCGGAATGGCCTTTCCAGCGCCCATCCCAACAATCGCCAGGCGACCCTCCTCGCCGACCGCGCCGCGAAACCGGCTAGCCAATCTCCCGCCCTGAGCCTGGGAACGGGTCCCGATCCACGGCCATTGTCAGAACATCAAGATTGCTCTACGCCTCTGGGGCGACCGTCTAACTCGTCTTCATTGAGTGGTTTAGGCAGTTTCGAGGACGCCCTGGCGGTTTTGCCGGTCCTCCCACGGTTCCCTGAGTACACCGTGGCAGCACTGGCTGCCGCAAGTCTCAGGAGCATCACTATGAAAACCGCGCTCGTCTGGAGCCTGCTCTTACCCACCGCCGTCTCGGCCCACGCCGGCGCCACGTTTACCTACCAAGGGGTGGTGCGCGAGGCCGGAAGCCCTATCACCGGCGCCTGCGATCTCGAGTTCTCCCTCTACTCGGTGGATGCCGGCGGCACGCCCGTCGCCCCAACGGTGACCCATTTGGACATTCAAGTAGTCGCCGGTCAGTTCACCGTGCCCTTGGACTTCGGAACCGGCGCCTGGCACACCGAAGCGGAACGCTGGTTGGAGATCGCCGTGCGCTACCCCGCTGGTGGGGGGAACTACACGACGCTAGACCCACGCCAACCAATCACCCGCGCCCCCTACGCCATCGCCACGCGCGACGTCTATGTGAACGAAGACGCCACCTTCACCGGCATCGGCCGCGTCAATCCGATCACTCCGAAGGAACGCTTCGGCGTGCACTCCGATGCAACCTCTGGTTACGCCGGCATGTACATGCACACCTATGGAGCCGGCGCTTGGCCGTTCTACGGCTACGCGACGGCGGGAGTAGCCAAAGCTTGGCACTACTACGACCACCAGGGGTATTGGCGATTGAACAACGGCGGCCTCGACCGCTTGAGCGTCAGTCAAAGCGGTAAGGTCGGCATCGGCATACAGTTGCCACTCTACGCACTGGACGTCGACGGCGACGACGAGATCGCGATCCAGGGGATATCGACTTTCGTGGGCGTGCGTGGCAAGTCACTGGACGGCTCCGGCGTTCAAGGCCTTCACACAGGCAATGGCTGGGGCGTTGGGGTCACTGGACATACAGGGAGCGCCGAGGGCTTCGGCGTCCAAGGCAACGCCATCCATCCCAGTGGGGTCACCGTCGGCGTCCAGGGCAACGCCACGAGCCCGGCCGGCTACGACTTTTTTGCCGCTGGAGCCGGTACCGACTACGGCTCGAGCTCCTCCCGCCGGTGGAAGCGCAACATCGAGGTGATTCGAGAACCGCTCGACAAGGTCACCCGCTTGCGCGGCGTGACGTTCGACTGGGACGAAACCCACGGCGGCCACCACGATATCGGCATGATCGCCGAAGAAACGGGCGAGGTCATCCCCGAGATCGTCACCTACGAACCCAACGGCATCGACGCCGTCGGCATGGACTACTCCCGACTGACGCCGCTGTTGATCGAAGCGGTCAAAGCCCTGTCAGACGAGATCGCCGCGTTGCGGGCACAACAAAATGCTGAACTAGAAGCGCTGCGCGCCGAACGGGACGCAGTGGTTGCCGCCCTGACCGTCAAACTTTCGAGCTTGGAAACAACCCAATTCTAAGGCCAAGGAGGTCAATGTCATGCGTACCTACCAATTCTCTCTCACTTTAGTCGCCGCGCTTGTCGCGGGGTTGGCGCTGTATGCCTTTGCGAGCGGCGGCATGGCGATCGATTGGTTCACCATCGACGGTGGAGGGGGCACCAGCAGTGGCGGCTCCTTCGAATTGTCGGGCACGGTCGGCCAACCAGACGCCGGAGTGATGACCGGCGGCGACTTCGAACTCGCGGGTGGCTTCTGGGGCGGCCAGGGCGGTACGGCCACGGGCATCGAGGCCCCCGAAGCTACAGCACCGCTCGCTTTTCGCGTGCTGCCGGCGCAGCCCAACCCCTTCAATCCCAGCACCCATATTCGCTTTGACCTGCCAGCCGAAGCACCGGTCAAGATCGAGGTCTACTCGGTCACCGGGGCGCTGGTCAGGGTGCTGGTCGACGAGGAACTTGCCGCCGGCCACCACAGCGTCCACTGGGACGGGCGTGACCAGCGGCATGCGCAAGCGGGGAGCGGTGTCTACATCGTCAAGACCCGGGCCGGCGACGATACGGACACCCAGAAGATCACCCTCTTGAAGTAGTTCGCCGGGGCTAGCGGATGACCGTCACTTTGCCGGTGAGGGGGCGGGCAGACGGGGCACCGGAGGTCGAGGCGTAGAAGTAAACCCCGGGTGAGACTGACCGGCCGCGCGCGTCGCGTCCATCCCAGACCAGGCGATGGATGCCCGACCGCAAGCGCTGGTTGGTCAAAGTCCGAACTCGCCGGCCGGCCACGTCGAAGACCGACAACTCGATCCACCTCGACCGTTCCAGGCCAAACTCGATCCAAGCCGACTCCCCTTCCACTGGATTGGCGAACGTGAGGGCGAGGTTGGGAGGGGCAATTGGGTAAGTGGCCGCGCCGGTGACGGTCCGATAGTGTCGCCAGCCCATGTCGTTGCGGGTGCCATCAGGATCTTGATATTGCGAGCCGGGATCGCCCGCATCGCGACAGGGCGAGCCAGCCAGCAGCTGGTAGTCGCTCGCCAGGAGCGGATCTAGGCTGATGGTCCCACCGCCGACGGTGGGGCAATTCTCGTAGAGCTTGTCGCATCCCCAAACGTCGTTGTAGTCGAGGACCGGCTGTTCGGCACCGGGCCCAACCTCGATACCGACCCCACAGCCGACGACGATCGTGTTGCGCACTTCGGCGGGCGCCGTCGAAAACATCGAGACACCCGCGTCCGATGCTCCATCGATCGTGCTGTTGACGATGCGAGCCGAACTAGGCCCGAGCACGCTCGGTTGATTACCTGACAGCAAGACGGCCCGCCACGCCTGGTTGGTGAACAGATTGCGGTGCAAGCTGGGTGCGGCGCCCCGACACCAAACCCCGAGCCGTCCGCCATCCACCCTGAATCCCTCGAAAAGGGCAGCATCCGACTCCCCGTACTCAAACACGACGAGGTCGGTTTGCGAATCGCCCGTCAAGGTCGGTGGGAAATCTGGGTCGGCGGCGCACACGACAACATCCTTGCCGTTGAAACGGATCGTCTCGTCGTAGACGCCGCCCTGCACTGCCACCGTGTCCCCGTAGACCGAAGCGTCAATCGCCGACTGGATCGTCGCGTAGACCTCCGGGACCGGCATCCGCCGGGGTTCCACCAATTCGCTGAGTGGGAACTTCGCGACTGCCGTGCCCCATATGTCGCCGCTCCTTCGATAGCCGAACCAAACGATGAGTTGGTCCAACGAGGCATCGATCAGTCCGGTGCTTCGGTGGATCAGGTTGAGGTGATAGACCTGACCTCCCAGTTCGTAGTCCCCGTCGGTCAGAATGGGCTCGGGACGCATTTCCCAATGCTGCAAGTCGGTACTCACCGCCAGGTACAAGTCAATGCCCCCGAGCCAGCGACTGGCCAACATGTAGTAGCGGTCATCGGGGCCGGCAAACACATCCAGGTGCCAAGGCACCACACCGGCTGGCCATTCCACGTCGACCACCGTCGCCGTGCTCATGTCCCACGTCAGTCCGTCCGGGCTGGTCAGATACTCGAACCGAAACGGTGCAGTCGAGATGTTGTTGTAGAACATGTAGTAGGTGCCATTCACGAGCAGCACCGCCGGCGAGACGATCTCCGGATCTTGGGGTAGAAGGAGGGTCAATGCCGTGCTCTGCTGCCACCGAATGCCATCGGTGCTTCGCAAAAGCTGCACCATGGACACCTGATGCGGGCGGCGAATGTCCATGTAGTGCATGTAAAATTCCTGGGTGGCTTCGTTCCACAGGAGGTCGGTGTCGGCGTTGTGATCGACTGGCGGTGTCGGCATCAACGGATTGATGCCACGCTGCGGTTCGGTCCACACGTAGCCGTTGTTGCTGGCCAGAATGCTCGGGTTTTCAACGAACTGATCGTTCCATGGGTAAGGCGTCATGCTCATATAGAAGCGGTAACCATTAAATCCCCCAGGGAAGTACACCACGTCTGGGTGCATCGCCTGGCCCGATCCTTCGTATGTCGGGGTCTCGTTGATAACCCAGTTGGGGATGGCGGCCAGCTGTGGGTCCGGCTGAGCGGCAGCGGCAACGGGCACTACCACCATGAGTATGGTGGCAGGATGGATCGTGCGGGCCATGGGCGGCTCCCTGGTTGCGGCGGCGAGACCACAAGCATCCAGAGAAGTGCGGTCCCGCCAGGGCGCTGGGGTTTCAGCGCCCCGCGTCCCAACCATTGTACACCCAGCGCGCCGCCGCTCAAAATCCCCCGGGCAAGCCTCAACGCAGCTTCAAAACGCCCAGCGTGCGCGCCTCTCCACCGAGGTTGAGCCGGTAGTAGTACTGGCCGGTGGGGGCGCGCGAACCTTGCTCGTTCAACCCGTCCCACGTGAAGCTGTGTGCACCTGCCGCCAGTATGCCGCGGTGCAACCGGCGCACCTGGCGCCCATGCACGTCGAAGAGGGTCAGTTCAACCGGGCCAGCGAGCCGCACCGTGAACGTCACCTGATGCGGGGCGCGGAACGGATTGGGCGCCGCCGCCAACACCACCGGCGCAGCCGGTGCTGGCGACACCTGGGTCACCGCCGCCGTCGCCAAGACCGCCTGCACCGCCGCACCCAAGTCCGGCCGCGGGCCAATGAAGCGGCTGCCGTTGAATGGCGTGCCGGTGTCGACCAGGAAGGCGCGCAACGTAACGGGGTCGAGCACCGATCCATGTACCGCCCGCTGAACACCCTGGAGGCAAAGTGCGGCGCCCGTCACCATCGGTGAGGCGCCGGAGGTGCCACCGAAGACGGCGGTATAGCGCCGATCCAAGCCAGCTGGATCGAAGAGGTCGCCGTAGCCAGTGGTCACGATTTGCGAGCCCCAGGCATGCACGTCGACCCGACTCCCGTAGTTGCTAAAATCCTCGGCAACCAGCCCAGTGGGCGTGCCGGCGCCGACCAATATGGCGCCTGAGTCGCGCACCTTACGGTCGAACAATCCGCCCCACTGGGAGTGGTCCAGGTCGTGCGAGCCGTTGGCCGCAGCTTCAACGCAGACGACGCCATCCGACCACACTCCAGCCCAGATGACGTCATAGTTCACCTGGTAATACTCCATCGGCAACAACTCTTGGGTTTGAAGCTCGATAAGCCACACGTCCCCGGCGTCGAGTTGGTCGATCGCCTCCTGAAACCGGTGCGGCACCAAGGGCCACTCAGCCACGGTGATCGCCACCACTCCGTATTCAACGTCCGGAGCGAAGCCATTGATCCCGAAGCCATTGTGTTGCCCAATGACCTCGCCGAGCACGGCAGTGCCGTGCGATTCGTAGTTGGGGTTTTGTGAAGCGCCACCAATGTAGAAATTCCGCGACGCATCAAAATCTTCGTGATCCTCGGTCCAGGCTAACTCCACGTCGATAAACTTGAAGCCCTCACCGGTGCCCCCCGGCGTCGCCCAAGCAGCCGGACCATCCAGGCCCACAGGCGGGGCGTACAGGTAGTCCTGAGAGCCAGTGAAGTCGGGCGTGTTACCAGCGAACGATGTCGTCACCGTCGCCTGGGACCGCCGCAGAGCACTGCGCACCCGCGGCGACGGATGGGCAATCTCCACCAGCTCCAGGGCGTTGAGCGCATTCACCAGGGAAACCATCGCCTGGGTACCACCGGCGACTTGCACATCGAACCAGAGGGACAGATCTCCACCGCGCGCGCCACTGCGCGCCTCGGCAAGCGCTTGCTTGGCCCGCCAGGCGGCGCGCGTGCCGCGGAAGGTGGGGCGCAGAGCCACGGCTCCGTGGGCAGCAAGCAGGCCGTTTAAGCCCTGGAAATCGTGCGTCGCATCGGCAAATGCTAGCCCGTCAACGGTGACATCAGCTCCCTCGACAAACTTGACGTGCAACCAACTCGAATCAATGAAGTCGCCATCGGCCACCGTCCAGTGGCGCACCGGTCCCACCGGCCGCGTCTCGGTGTCAAGCGCCAGAGCTTGGGTTTCCGTTAAACATCCAACGATGGCGATGAGTGACACAATCAAGATGCGAGACATGTGATCCCTCCAACGGTTCAAGTCCAAGGCGACCGTTTCCGGGACAGCTCGAACTGCATGCCTACGGGCTCTGCCTCAGTTTAGCACGCAGTGGAGAGAATCGCCCAGATTGGCAACCTAAGCCTAGACTTAGCGTAGGCTAGGCTAACTGTTAGTAAGTTAGTTTGCTGTGCAACACTGGGCTTCCGATTCCGGGACGCGGCACCCGGTGGTTCCGCTCCGGAACTCGGCCGACTTGGCTGCCCACTGGCGGTGATGCACGGCGCGCAGGCAATCGCTTGCGCAAGCCGAATCGCGCGGCGATAGGTCCAGCGCGAGGGGGCGGGGAACGCGACGGCGAGTTTTGCGCGCGCCATCACGGGACTGAACGTTGCCGCAACCGAGGAGTTGGCTGGCGCGCGCAACTGTCTGAGCAGGCGCATTCCCCATCCCCTCGCGCTTTACCTGTGTCGCTGTGCGATTTGGTCTGACGGAGCGAGGCTGGGGCTCTCGGTGAACGAGGGGTAGCAGTGTTGGCTTCGGAACTGCCGGAGTCTTGCTTCCCAGACCGCCGCGGAGTTCCGCTGCGGAACTAGCCCGGTTCCGCTCTCCGGAACCACTGTCGAGTGCCGCTCGAGGACCACCAGCCGGGTTCCGCTTGCGGAACCACCGCCGATCGCTTCACGGTTACCCGCCCATCCGGATCGCCCGCCGGCACGAACGAAAACCTGAGAATCTGCACAAAGTTTCTTGCCGTCCAATTGATTTTCTTCTTGACAGCTTTTGGACGTCGAGTGGTTGAGCGCTGCGGCATGTCGCTCGGGCGGTCGCCAACATGCCCCACATCGCCCTCAAACGCATCGGTTCGCGTGCTAGTTCTTTTTTGCCAACCGGAACTGATGTTGCGCAGCCACCAAGCTCCCCTGAGTGCACAAACTCCAGGTGTAAGATGCATGGGTCGACCCCGCGAAAACTCAGGAGCATGCACCATGCACATCATTGCCCGAATCGAAAGGCTCCGGCATCGCGAGCACCACGCCACCGTCGACTTGATCGAAGCGCTGCTTGAATGCAAGCGCACGGATGCCCATCTCTCGGCGGGCTACCCATCGATCTTCGCGTTCTTGTGCAACCATCTAAAATACTCGAAAGCGGCAGCGTCGCGGCGCTGGAAAGCGATGAAGTGCGCCGAGCGACATCCGCAAGTTCTAGAGATGCTGCGAAAACACCGCACCAATCTGAGTGTGCTGGCAACGATCGAGGCAGCGCTGGCTAAGGCAAGTGATCCAGAAGCGCTACTCGCTGAGATCGATGGCCAATCTTCCGCGGAAGTGGAGCGTCGGCTGGCGGCCCGCAGTCCAGTGCGCCCGCGCCGGGAACAGATCCGCCGGGAGTTCGAGGTGAGGCACACCGGGGCGGACGCCGGCGAAGACAGTGGAAAGGGCGACCTATTCGGTGACAACGGCGGGGTCAATGGGGCCAGCCCCCGGCACACGAACGGAGCAGGAGCTGAGTCCGAGAACCCTGCCGGTTCACCGCGCAATGCAATCCCCGATGTAGATGCGCGTCCCGGTACCGATGCTAACGCCGGCGTCCATGCAAAGGCCGGTACCGGTGCAAAGGCCGGCGCTGATGCAAAGGCCGACGCTGACGCAAACGCCCGTGCGAATGCCGGTTCCGAAGCGGCCCGCGCCAGTGCGGAGCGTACGGTTCGCGGCGAGTCGACCGTCACGCGCGAGCGCATTCGCATCACCTTTAGCCTCGATCCGGCCGACTACAAGCAGCTGGAAGAAGCGATGACCATTCTGAGCCGCAAGATTCCAGCCAAGCTGACGCTCGAAGCGACGATGCAAGAGCTTTTGCACTTCTTCCTGGAGCGCAAGCGCCCGAAGCCCAAACGCCCTTACAAGGCACCCCGCGGCCGACACATCCCCAAAGCCCTCCGAGACGCGGTGATGATCCGTGACCAGGGGCGCTGTCAATTTGTGGGCGCCGGCGGAAGGAAGTGCAACTCGCGGCACAACCTGCAGATCGACCACATTCAACCGGTGGCCAAAGGTGGTCGGACGGAACTGGAAAACCTCCGAATTCTCTGCCCAAACCATAACCGCCATCGTGTCAGAGTTTCGGAGCGGAACCGAGTGGCTAAGAATCAACATGCGCGGTACGCCGCTGCACGGAACCAAGCGACGCCGGCCGGCGGGTAGTGTGGTGGAGTTCCGGAGCGGAACTCGGCGGCGGTTCCGCAGGTGCAGACTCTGCGCCGATTGCTCAGAAAGTAACTGTAAGTCGTTTTAAACTCACGCGACCTTCGGTCCAGCCCACACGGCGAGCTAGCGACTTTCATTGCTCGGGGTGGACCCCAGGTCCATGAATATTTCCGGAGCGGAACTCCGCGGCGTTCCGCAAACAAGGCGCCGGCAGTTCCGAAGTCAACACCGCTGCTCCTGATTCACCGAGAGCCCCAGCCTCACTCCGCCAGACCAAACGCGCTGCGACACAGGTAAAGCGCGAGGGGGCGGGGAACGCGACGGCGAGTTTTTGCGCGCGCCATCACCGAACCCAACGTTGCGTCAGCAGAGAAGCTCGCTGGCGCGCGCAACTGTCTGAGCAGGCGCATTCCCCATCCCCTAGCGCCCGCACCCGCCAGTCGCCCTGCTCGTCGCACGCAGTTCCGGCGCGGAACACCATGGGCGGCCCTGGAGAAGGCATTTTCGGACAGCCTCGAGCGGAACCAAGGCCAGACCACGAGGCGGGCGCCTCGCAGCCAGTCTGAGTCAAACCCCGGTCGAGGCTAGGACCGCCTGAGGTTGTACTTGAGAATGCACCACACGGCATGAAGCCCGTCCCGCCAACCAATTTTCTTGCCTTCTTCGTAGGTGCGCCCGTGGTAGGTGATGCCGACTTCGTACATGCGTACACGGCGGCGCGCGAGCTTGGCGGTGACCTCTGGTTCAAAACCAAATCGATTCTCTTCAATCTCGATTGCCTGAATCAGCTGTCGGCGAAACACTTTGTAGCAGACTTCCATATCGGTGAGGTTGAGATCCGTCAGCATGTTGGAGAGCACCGTCAAGAAACGGTTGCCGACCGAGTGCCAAAAGTACAGCACGCGGTGTGACTCACCGCCGGCGAAACGTGACCCGTAGACCGCGTCGGCAACACCATCGACCAAAGGTTGGATGAGCTTTGGATACTCCTGCGGATCGTATTCGAGGTCGGCGTCCTGAATGACTACGAACTCACCCTTGGCCGCGGCGATGCCGCTACGCAGCGCAGCGCCCTTGCCGCGGTTCACCGCGTGGCGGATGACGGTGATATCGGGGTCGCTAGCGTAGCGGTTCAACAAGTCGCCGGTACCATCAGTTGAGCCATCATCGACAATGATGATCTCCTTGGCAATCTTCACGGCGCGCACGCGCTCGATCACCGTAGAGATCGTCGTGGACTCATTGTAGGCTGGCACCACGACGGTCAGAAGCATCGGACGCGTGACCTCATACGCATTGGTGACCGTTGCACCCTCGAGGCACCTGCCGCATCCTCAAGGCGCAGCCGCTCCGGCCAGCGCCGGGCTCACCCCAGCGCCCTTCTCGCCAGCAACGACGAGCCGCAGAAAGGCACGCGCGGCGTGGCTTAGCGCTCGCTTGCGCGGGCGCACCAGGCGAATCTTCCGGTCCATCTGCAGTTCGTCGACCTTAACTTCACATAGGGCACCGGTGGCCAACTCGCGCTCCACGCAGAGGTTGGGCAAGAAGCCCACACCCTCGTTCAACAACACCATCCGGCGGATGGTCTCCACAGTGGGCATCTCGATCCCCATGCGCAGCGGCACACGGTGCTGCCGGAATCGGCGAATCACCAAGTTTCGATAGGGCGACTGCACATTGTGGGCGACGAAACTCTCCTCGGCCAACTCGTCGATCGAGATGCGTCGGCGCCGCGCCAGTCGGTGCTCGGGCGACACGACGAAACAGAGGTGGTCGGTGTAGACCACGCTGCTCTCCAGACGGGCGTCTTCCGGGTCGAAACTGATGACCCCGAGTTCCAGATCGCCGTCGACAATTTGGCGTGGGATGCGGCTACTGAGACAGCGCCTCACCTGGATTGTGACGCGCGGGTGGGTGCGGCGGTAGCGACAGATGTGTTTGAGAAGATAGAGCGACGTCGATTCGTTGGCACCAATCGCCAGTCGACCCGCTTCCACATCCCGGAGTTCAACGAGCGCGTTCTTGAGGTCATCTACCTGGTGGTGCAACCGCCGTGCACGCTCGACGACCAGGGCGCCGGCCTCGGTAAGGCGCGCCTCCCGGGCCGAGCGGTCGATGAGCTTTTCGCCCAGCTCCGCCTCCAGGCGCTGGACGGCCAGAGAAACCGCCGGCTGCGTGCGGCCCAACCGCTCTCCAGCCCGCGAGAAGTTGCCTTCTTCGGCGACGGTCGCCAAAACTCGAAGCAGATACAAGTCCATGGCCTTCAATAATTGCTGATTATTCCATAGCCTACAACTATTAATTGTAACTATTGACGTATTCCAGGGAGAATCAGCACATTCTGGAGATCCACTTCCGTGGAGCGCACCGTGAGACGCGTGGCAATGGTCGACAGAACGCTTGGGTTCGGCGTGTGCCGAGTCGCTGGCTGGCCACCCCGGCATCTGGACTGGGTTGAGTCGATGCTGGCAGCCGGCATCGACGTCATCGACGTCTCCATCCACGACCCATTGTGGCTCCTGCAGGGCGGCCCCGGCCCGCAGCTGCTCGATCGCCTGGCACTATCAGCCCCGATTGACACGCCGGCCCAGGCGATCGAGCGCGCCAGCCGAATGGGCGTCACCCGTCTCCATTGGATCACCGGCGCCAGCGACTACCATCTGATGCACGTCGCGCGGCTGACTCGGAGCCGATGGTTTGCCCAAGCAAAGCACGCCATTCGTGCCACCCGGCGAACTTGCACTCGTGTGCATTTGAGCATTGCCGACGCCTGCCGCGTCGAATGCCAAGAACTCATCAAAATAGGCCGGCACCTGGAAGATGCCGGCGCCACCGGGTTAACCTTGAGTGGAACGCGCCCAGCCGAAGACTTGGCGCGCTTGATCCCGGCAATGGCGGGCCTGCGGCGTGAGACCGGGCTGCGCTTGGGCTACGAGTGGAGCGCCGGCTCACTGCGAGCCAACGCAGCGGCAGCACGGGCGCTGGTCGCCGCTGGCGCCGACCAGATTGAAACCCGGCCGTTGGCCACAGCCTTCCAATCAGCCGCCGCTGCCGCAGAGGTCATGACCGCGCTCCGCCGCGGTGGCTTCCAAACCACCAGCCAACCGGGGCAACTGCGCCCCGAGCGCTTTCTGGAACCGGCCGAGCGTCGGCGAGGAAAGTCTCGCACTCAGATTTTCGCCCGGCACCTGCCACACCCCGACCCACTCCAATCGGTCGCCGTCGATCGGGCCCACGACCTGGGCTACGACCTGTCGCCGGCCGAGTATTCCAACCTGCTGGAACGCGTGCAGCAACTGCGTCACGGCCGCCGCGCCGTCACCGGCGACGAGATCGTTCGCGTCGTCCACGAAGTCGCCGAACAGTGCGTCGGACTTTTTTGATCAGGGCTCAGATGCGCAGTAAAGTCGCATCGACCGGCCGCCTGGTCGCCGCCGCCAAGCCGCGGGCGTAGAGCCGCAGTTGCAACGTGTAGTCGGCGATGCCGCGGTCAATCTCGATGTCGGTCTTGAAGTCAACCACGTGCCAGCCCTGATCATCCTCAAACGCCAGATCCACAACCCCATCGACGATCATGTCCATGGCACGAAAAGTGACTGGCGTCTCCCGATGGCACGACGATGACGCCAGCGCGCGCTTCAGGAGTGGATGGTCGAGTGCCTTGAGGACGCGGGTGGTGGCCGTCGATTCTTCCTCGGGGAGCGCGCCGAGGATGGCACTCTGGAGGCGCGCGACTTCGGCCACGGCGTCGGGCGAGGCATCCAACGGCACGGTCGCCAGGACCGCGTGGACCAGGGTCCCGAACCGACGCCCGCCCACGCGCGGCGCCGGCGCCGGAGCCTCTGCCACCACCTCGACCGCCACTTCGGGGCTGGTGTCCCCGAGCAGTTCGGCGATCACTGCTTCCGGCAGAGACGCTGCGTCGGTCACCGACACCACCGAGACACTCTCCTGGGACGCCTGGCGGAGGCACTCGCGGTGGGCGGCCGTCCAAACCGCAAAGCTCTGGGCAGCGGCCTTGGCGGCTGAATCGTCGGCGACCTCCTCCAGGAGTTCTTTGTGGCGGATGCCAGGTGGTGGGCCGAGCGGCCGATCCAACAGGGCCGCGTCCCACCAGACCACACGATACTCCCCAGCCCCCGCCCCCGGCGCGCGACGCAATCGATACTGCCCTGGTTGGACGGCGTCCTCCGCGACAAAGATGTTGGGTGGCGCCACCACGGTCTCGGTACCAAAGGCCGGGCAGCCCGGCGCCGGCTCGGGCGGCGGTTCTTGTGGGAGTGGGTAGAGCGCCTTATTAAACGGCGCCAACCAACCGCTCGCGTAACGTTCAGATCCGACCACCGGCACAACGAGCAGATCCCGCGCCCGAGTCGCAGCGACGTAGGCCAGCCGCATGTCTTCGGCCGCCTGTCGCCGCAGTTCCACCTCTTGGTGGTGGTCGAGCGCGGCGGGTCGCCAGCCCTCCAAAGCCTGGGTGGCACGGCGGGCCCCCACCTCCACCACGCGCGTTACCCTAGTCTGGCCGCCGGCAGTTGGGTCAGCCAACACGACGATAGGAAACTCTAGACCCTTAGCTTTGTGGACGGTCATCAGCCGGACGCCATCGCTCTCCTCTTCAAGGATGGGTGCTTCCTGGGCGTCCTCACCAGCTGCCAATTCGATGAGGTACTCCACGAAGCCACGGAACGAGACGCCACCCCCGCGCTCGAAACGCCGCGCCATCTCGACCAGGTGCAGCACGTTGGCCAACGCCTGCTCCCCAGCCGGCCGCAGTACGAGCGCCGCGTGTGCCCGTGTTTCTTCGAGGAGCGCGCTGAGGGTCGACGCCAGCGACCGTCGATTGCGCCGGCGGTGTAAGGCCGCCAGGATCCTTAAGGCCAAGCGTAACGGTTCGAGGTCGGCAGCAAACGTATCGTCGGGCAGCCGCAGCGGATTGAGTCGCCCGTACTCGCTCCGGTAGACCAACAACGCTTCGTCACCGACGGCGAAGAGCGGGCCACGCAAGGTCGCAAACACCGACAGCTCATCGTCGGGCCACTCGATGGCGGTGAGCGCTGTACGCACCACCTCGACTTCCTCGCGCTTGTGGAACGACCGGCCGCCCACCAGAAGATGGCGGACACCGCGCGCCTCCAAAGCCTCGGTATAGGTGCGACCGACGTCCCCAGCGAAGTAGCCAGCCATCCGCCGAAACAGGAGGCAAACGTGGCGGGCTTGAACCGCCTCCTCTTTGCCGTCGCGTCCGACCACAGACCAGCCGCTTTCCTGAACGACCCAGGCCACAAAAGCTCCCACCGCTCGTGGCAGCGACGCCTCAATGGCCGCCTTCGTCACTTTTCCGTAGGCACCGTAAGGGCGCGGCACCGGCAGCGCGACGACCGACGGGGGCATCTCGGCGTCCCGGCGGTGCGGGGTCAGCGGCACGTAGTCGGCCGCCAGCGCCTGGCGGTCGCCGGTCATCTCTGGCTCGAAGGTCGCATTGATGCATCGTTGAATGTTGGGCACCGCGCGGAAACTGCGACTCAACTGCACGCAGCGCGCCCCTTGTGCCAAGAGCTGGTCCTTAACCTCCAGATAGGTTCCAACATCTGCCCGCCGGAAGCGGTAGATCGACTGTTTGGGGTCGGCCACCAGGAAGAGCTTGCCGGGATGCACGCGGGCGCTTCGCCAATCCGCCTGGGATGTATCGTTGGACGCCAAGAGCAGGAGGATTTCAGCCTGCAGGGGATCGGTGTCTTGAAACTCATCGATCAAAATGTGGGTGAATCGCTCCTGGAAAGCGGCCCGGGCATGCGCATCGTCCCGCAGCAGATTGCGGGTCAAGAGCAAGAGGTCGACGAAGTCGACGCGCCCGGTGCGGCGCTTGAGTCCCTCATAGACCTCGATGGCGCCCTGCAACTCGGATTGCAAACTGGCGGCGATTTGCGCATCGGCCCCGGCTTTGAACGCCCGCAGCGACGCGATCAAGGCCTTGTGCTGCTCGCGCAATGCGTCGCGCGGCAACTCCCGCCGGTAGTTCTTGGCCGAACCGCCCGATGGCCAGCTCACCCGCCGGCCGTACTGGCCATCGAGGAGTGCGACGAGCTGCCCCTCGACGCCGTCGGCGTCAGCAGCATCGATTTCATCCGCCTCCCGCAGGGATCCCGCCAGGTCCCGAAGTCCGGCCAAATCGCGGAAGAACTTGTCAGCGTGATCCAGGCAGCTGCGCTCCAGGCGGTCAGCTAGCTCCAACACCGATCTGCGCACGTCGAGGAGCGCGGCGTCGCGATCGAAGTCTGGCGGTCGCCAGCGCGCCGGGAAGTCGCGCCACTCCACCAAGCTCCAACCGGCGGCGCGAATACGTTCCCACGGCCCCCAAGAGGCGCGTACCGAACCCGGCGCGAAGCGCCGCCCGGGCCAGCGCCGGAGCGCCCGGCGGATGCCCGGTGGCGGATCATTGAGTTGCTCGGCAAACCAGTGGTCAAAGGCGCGCGCGAACAAGCGCTTGGCTTCGACCTCATCCATAGTGACGAACTCAGGATCGACTCCAGCCTCTACGGAGCGCTCGCGGAGGAGTTCGGTGCAAAACGCATGGATAGTGCCAACCTGAGCCTCTTCGAGGCGGGCGACAGCGCGCTCCAGCTGCCCCGCGTCGCCGGCGGGGGCACGCGCCTCCTCCAGGGCCTGCCTGAGACGCAACTTCAGCTCGCCAGCCGCCTTCTCAGTAAACGTCACGGCAACCAGGCCGCTGACCTTGGCAGCGCCGGTTTCGATCAGCCGCACTATCCGCCCGACGAGTTCGGTCGTCTTGCCAGTCCCCGCCGCAGCTTCGACCACCAGCGTCTCGTCAAGCGCCTGGCGGATGAGGCGGCGCGCGTCCTGGTCGTCGTTCATTGCGGCTGCCGCCGGGCCGTCTCACCCAAACCTTGCAGTTCTAGAGCTTTCACCATTGCGTTCTTCGCACTGCCACCGGGTCCCACCGCCGTGGATGCGCTAAAGCACCCGAGAATCGATCGTAATCCATTGTAAGACAGCGCCGTAGCGCTTCATTCATTTTGGCACAAGGGTTGCAGCTTCTGCGTCTCAGCTTGGAATTACAAGCTGTTCATCCACCGACCGGCGCAACCGTAGGAGTGCTGGTCAAGACCGGGGAGTTACTCGCCCGGTTAGAAAGGGTACCCACCATGAAGCGCATTCGTAAGCAGTATCGCAGCCTGTTGCAGAAGTCCACTCGCGCCCTGGCACTCCTGGTTTTGGTCGCCGGGTCCGCGGCACTCATGACTGGTTGCGGCGAGGGCCCAGAAGTCATGGGACCTGACACCGCCGAAGTCACGATGGAAGAGAATAGCGAGGTCGCTGGCTGGGGCTTTCGCGCCCAAGGGGACAAGTGGGCTGTCGACTAAATCGAGACGAGTGTCACTTCGCTGAGCACAAGGCTCCCGGCCACCAGGTCGGGAGCCTTTGCACTAGGCAGCGTCGCCGAGCAGCGTCGCGCCGTCAGCACGGTCGTCGCTCCCGAAACACAGCGGCAAGACGACGGTGAAGGTTGTGCCCTGCCCCAGCTCGCTGGTGAGATCGATCGTCCCACCGATGAGTTCAATCAAGCTCTTGGTAATGGCAAGCCCCAGCCCGGTCCCGCCAAACTTGCGGGAAGTCGAGCCATCCGCCTGCGAGAACGCCTCGAAGATCAACTCACGCTTCGGCTCGGGAATGCCAATGCCGGTATCTTCCACCTGGTAGATCACCGCCTGCTCTTGCCCCGGCAGGTAGGTGGTGCCGACATGCACGGTCACCGAACCCTCGATCGTGAACTTGACGGCGTTTCCAACCAGGTTCATGAGGATCTGTCGGACCCGCACCGGATCGCCCTCGGCCTCACCCGTCATGTGTTCATCGACGTCGAGCAACAGCTCCAACCCCTGGGACACTGCCCGCGGCCGCACGGCATCGATTACCTCCCGGGCGACGTGCACCGGCGAGTAGACGACGCGCTCCACCGACAACCGCCCGGACTCGATCTTGGACAGGTCCAGGATGTCGTTGACGATATCGAGGAGATTGATGGCGCTGCTTTGAATGATGCCAACAAACTCCGAGTTTTCTTCTTCGAGACCGCCCTGGGTGGCCAGCAACTCCGCGAACCCCAATATGGCGTTCAGCGGCGTGCGTATCTCGTGCGACATGTTGGCGAGGAACTCGCTCTTCATACGATTCGCCGCCAGGGCGAGCTCGGTCTGTTCCTTCAGGGCGCGCGTGCGCTCTTCCACCTGGTGCTCTAGGTCGCTCACCGACTGCGACTTGATGCGATCTGCTTTCTGCAAGCTGGCGTGGTGGTAGGCCTTTTCCAGCCCCACGGCGATCTGTGGACCGAACATGTCGAAGATTTGCAGGTCGCTGTCGGTAAAGCCACCGGTGTAGGAGCGATTGTCAACGTACGCCACGCCTAGCGACCGTTCTTTCGTGCGAATAGGCACGCACATGATCGACTTGAGTTTCAAGCCGACTATGCTGTCTTGCGCCGCCAAGTGCTGATTCTCCATAGCGTCGTCCACTTTCAGGGGACGCCCGCTAAAGAACACCTCGTTGACAATCGACCAGCTCACCTCACGGTCGGGGTCGACAACCGCCTGGCCGCTGCGCTCGCGGGCCATTCGACAACGAATCTCACCACCCTCCGCCGAACTCAATAGGATGAAGCCGCGCTCGGCGCCGGTCAGCTCAACCATGGCATCGAGCGACAAGCCCAATACCTGGTCGGGATCCAAGCTCAAGGCCGGCGCACTGGACAGTTCATAAAGCCGGGTGATCTGGTCCAGCCGCCGCTGGTCCGACGAGTAGCGCAGGGTAACCCGGGCAACGCGCCTGGTGGCGTCGCGCAGCAGGGTTAACAACAACTCGTCGGTACCACTTGGCAACCATTCAACGTCCACCCAGTCCGCGTAGATGGCGCCGACGAGCTCATCTCGGCCGGTCCCACACGAAAACGGTACAACCAGGGCACTGGTCACCTGCGTGCTGATCGCACTCTCAAACTCTGCGAACCCACCATCCTCACCGCGCACCCAAAACACCGGTCGATCGTCGGCGGCACCTACCAGCCGCATCACCTCAAGGGCTCCTCGTACGACGCTGTCGTCGCTCGAAACATCGTCGCCCAAGATGCACGACACGGCGAGCGAGTGCAGGTTGTGACCCGCGGCGACAATAACCCGCGACGCATCGCAGTAGCGCAGAAGCGCCTGGCCGAGCGCCGGCCAGATCTCCTCGAAGGCGTCGCTTCCCTCAACGAGCCCGATCTCCTCCACGAAGCGCTGCTGGCGTTTCGTAAGTCCCTCGGTGACCGAAGCGGCGACGCCGCCCTCGGCCGTCTCACCAGCATGGCGCCGCTGACTGAGTTGCTCCCGGGCCTTGTGGATGTCGGCTTCGAGCCGCTGGCGACCCAATGCCTGCCTGGGGCGCTCGGGGAAACACGGGGCGACGGCCTCGACGAAACGCTCCACAACTGCCTGCCGCGGCGCCGCGGGTCTGGTCTCGGAGATCCAAGCCGCGTAGCTCTGATCCGATCCCAACCAGGCATCCAACTTATCGGCAGCGCGCTTCAGAAGAGCTGTCGCCCGCACCGGGTGCGCGTGCCCCAGACGCTCAGCACGAGCAGCCAAGAGTTGCGAAACGACGTAACCTGAGTTCGCAGCAGTCGCCACCCGCTCAGCATCTTCCAAGATCGCATCCTCCGGCATCTTACCGCCAGAGGCGACGTGAGCCAGCGCACTGATCTTCGCCTGCACCAGCGGGATAGGATCGGTGGCGCTCGCTTCGTCCAGGAGCGACAAACATCGCTCGCGTAAGGCCGGCACCTGGACCGCAGTCTCGATGGCATCGAGCAGCAGAGTGCTGGCTTCATTCTCCTCGCCGGGTAGGTCAGCGAAACCATGGGAAGCCCGGACCCAGGCGTCGAGGGCGGTTGCCACATCGTCGCGTGCCAGCGCGGCGGCTCCCTCCAAGATTTGGCGCGTCGCCTCGGAGAACTTGGCGTCGGTTGCCTCTGTCCCGCCACTTAGCTCGTCCAACACCTCGGCCAAGGCTGCCACCGCCTGCCCCTGACGCAAACGGCCGGCGGTGGCACCGAGGGTAGCAACGGCGTTCAGCACACCATCCCGTTCGCCGAGTTCGGCATAAATGTCCAGCGAGCGCCAACCCGCCGCGAACGCCGACTGCAGTCGGCCGATTTCTTCGCAGACCACGGCAATGTTCTGCCAGGCCATCGCCTCCGCCAGCCGTCTGCCGGTGCGCAGGTAAACCTCAAGCGCCCCTTGAAAACTGCTCAGCGCCTCAGCGGGTCGGCCGCAGTAGCGGTGGACGATGCCCAGGTTGTTTTCGCAGTCAGCCACACCCTTCAAATGCCGGAGGCCGCGCCGAATTTCTCGGCTGCGCTGGAACGCCTGAACCGCCGCTTCGGAATCTCCTCGCTCCCACCTGGCAACCCCGAGATTCATCAGGGCCGAGGACTCAGCGTAGGGATCGCCGACATCCTCAGCCAGCTCGCGTCCGCTCTCATACATGCGGGCGGCGGCGAAAAAGTCTCGCTCGGCCAGATGCAAGGTGCCCATCGCCATGCAAACGTTGCGTCGCGCCTCCAACGACTCGGTGTGCACCGGCTCACCGCTCAACGTTGGCCAGGGTTGCGAGCGCACCAGCGCGTAGGCAAGTTCGCAACGGTCGCGTGCTTTGTCCAATTCGCCCCGGTAGACGTGAACGCGCGCCAGCTTGACCAAGGGTTCGGTGCGCTCCTCCGAGCATCCCTCCCCCCACTCTTCGTAGGCGGCGATCGAAGCGGTCAGCTGTTCCGCCGCGGCATCGAAGTCCCCCATGCCGCTGAGCAGCGCACCCCGCTGACACAGAAGCGCCGCTCTGGCTTGGTTGGGTGAGTCACCAGCCAGCTCCAACGCATTGGACAAGAACGACAGAGCTTCCTCTTCGTCGCCACTCCGTGCGCCGACCGCCGCCAGTTGCCGAATCACCTCGATCTTCTGCGAGTCTGACTCTGCTGCCTCCAGAGCCACCGAGTACCAGCGCTTGGCAATGTCATCAGAGAACAGCCGACTAGCGCTGCGAGCCGCCAGGGTTGCATACCTGTACGTTTCGCCGCGCAGCTCGGCTCGCCAATAGTGGTGGGCAAGTGCCTCATCGGCGCCGGGGGTCGCACCGGACGAGCGAATCAGTTCCGCCAGCGCCAGATGGATGTCGCGCGCCCGCACTCCCGGGATGCTCTCGTAGACCGCCTCTTGCTCGAGCTGCGAGCACATCTCATAGGTCACCGGCGGCGCCAGACTCATGGCGTCGAACTCTTCTGCGACGCCGGCGCCGACGATCAGTTCACGTTCGGCAAGCTCGACCAAGTGAGCCCCGGCCAACCCCGCCACGCCGCTGCGCGTCGATTCCAAGACGCGGTCGACTTGGCTGGCACCGATGGGCTCCAGGCTCACCGCCACCACTTCGAGCACCGCTCGCAAGTCAAGCGGCAGGTTGTCGAACTTGTCGCGTACCAGCTCCCGTAGGCTACCCGAGCCCAGCGTCTCGGGCACGCCGTGCGGGCAGGCCAAGGCACCCGTGGCCGAGTCCAGCACCAGCGTGCGGCGGCGGATCAAGGCGTTCAGGGTTTCGACAGTAACCAGCGGCACCCCAGACTGCCGGCAGAGAGCGTCCCGGAGGCCGCCGGGCAGCTCGCGACCCGAGAGGAGGGCACCAACGAACTCCGGGCGCTTGTCCTTGTCAAACACCGGCACCTGCACATGCAGGGCAAAGTCGCTGTCGGCTACCGCTTGCGCGACCGACTCGAATGCGTGGCCGTCCGCTCGCATCTCCAACGCCACCGCCAACTGGCCGCGACCCGGGTTGCGTGCCAAGTAGGTGATCACCTCTAGAGACGGCAGGTCGGCAGCGTGGAGGCCGTCGAAATACAAGGCCAGCGGACGCTCCAAGGTCGCCTGCTCGACCAACTCGGCCACTTCCACCGCCAGACGCAAGCGTTCGCTGTCATCCGGATCGCCGGCGACATCGGTATCACCACCGAGGCGTTGGGCCAACCAGTCGAAGCGAGACCGGTGGACTCGCGGCAAGAAGTCGAGCACTTGGTTGGCAATCTGAGCGACAACGTGGAGCGGCCGGTAGCCGCGTTCGGCGTAGCCCTCGACCACGTGGACTCCGGCCAGGGTTGCCTCGCGTAGCACTTCGCGCAGGACCGCGCTCTTGCCCACTCCAGCATCGCCGCTGACCAAAGCAACGCGACCCAACACCGTGCGCGTAAACTGGGCCCCACGCTGCGCTCTGGTTGGATCGTTCGGATCCCAGATTTCACCCAAGAACTCCCGGAGCGTACCGATTTCGTCGGAGCGACCCCAGGGTGGATTCGTCTCTAGTTGCACCGATGCTTCATCGCTCTCGACCGCTGCCGGATCCAAGGAGCCCAGCGCAGCGCGCACAGCGCTCTCGGCAGCGACGGCGTTGGCAAAGCGTGATGCCGCCTCCTTCGACATGAGGCAGGCAATCAGCCGCTCGACCTCGCCGGGCACGTCGGCCCGAAAATCGGCGATCGGGTTCGGGACATCCTCGACGTGCGCACGCAACACCTCAGCCACCGAGTCCCTGGTAAAGGGCGGTTCCCCAGCCAGCGCGTGGTAAAAAACTGCCCCCAGGGCGTACAAGTCACTGGCCGGTTGCGGTAGCTCCCCGGCAATGATCTCCGGTGCCATGTAGAGCGGCGTGCCGGACAACCCGGATTCGACCTGACCTTCGGTAGCATGGGCCAACCCAAAGTCCATCAGTCGCAGCGAGCCGGTTGCGTCGATCAAGATGTTTTCAGGCTTGAGATCGCGGTGCAGGAGACCGGCGGCATGCACGCGGTCGAGAGCCGCAAGCGCCTGCTGCAACCAACGCAGGACTTGGGCGACTTGGGCAGTGGCGGCGGCAACCACCAGATCCGTACCCTCGACCAACTCGCTCGTGAAGTACCAGCGGGCCACCGAGTCCGAGTCGGGTGCTTCGACCGTGCCAAGGTCGTACACCCGCATGACGTGCGGATGGTGAACCGCAGCGAGGCGCCGGAACTCATCTCGCAGGCGCTCGGTAGCAGCGGCGTCAGTTTCACCGCGGATGCACTTTAGGGCAACGGTCGCCTGCCGGACGGTGTCCTCGACCTGGTAGACCTCACCCTGGCTGCCACTACCCAGAAACTGGGTGACGCGGTAGCGACCAGCGATCGTGGCTCCGGTCTCAAACTGTCGCGCTTCAGATGACACGCAGCTTCGACTCCCCGGTGGCAACTAGGCAGCCTAAGTCGGGCAAGCGAAACACCGCGCCCGGACAGCTCCGGGCAAGCGGCGCCAAGGGACAAGGTCTGTCCCCGCTCTATCGACCGAGTAACCACCGATACCAACGGGTCGTTGTTTGGCAACGGTGCTTCGGCAATGGCCCAAACCCGGATTGAGGACGTGCGTTTCAGTTTGCGGCTGCCATCCGCAACGGTGTCTCAACTAGACGCAGCGATTACTGGAAGCGCCGCATACGATCGATCTCCATGAGGCGCGGCTTGCGAGCCACTCGGGCTTCCTCGGCCGGGCCACAGGCGCTCCGGTAGTCGCAGAACCGACAGGCACCCTTGTCTGGATAGGCCATGAGCCTACCGCCAGCGATCGCCTCGTCGACCGTGCGGAGGACTTGCATGGCATCGTGACGCGTGAGTTCCGACAAAGACACGTTGTGCTCGGCAAACCCACCGCGCGCCGTGCAAAAGTACAACCGACTCTCGAGTGTCTCTGCCTGGAGCAGTTGCTCCAGAGCCAAGGAGTAGAGCACCGGTTGCAGGACCTTGCCGCCGGCGAGGTGGGCGTCGCGCGGCAAGGCGTAGCGTCCGGTCTTATAGTCGGTCACCCGCAGGCGCCCAGCCGTATCACGCTCCACCATGTCGACGACGCCACGGACCAGCCAACCGTCGCCCAACGACACGGGGTCGGTGCCGCTGGCAGGATCGCGGCTGGGATGCGGCGGCAACCCAAATCCAAGCTCGAAGTGCGTGGGTGTCCAAGTTGCCGCGTCCCGCCTCAGACTCTCGAGCCACACATCCAGGTCCTTCCGCACGCGCGCCACCTCGTCGAACCAAACGCGATCGATGGCCGGCGCCAGGTCGTCGTAGTAGCGGGCCGTAATCTCTTCGAAAACCATTTGCAACACGCGCCTTGCTTGATCCACGTGGGACTCGCCGATGGGCAGGGCACCGGCGGCACGCAGCGCCGCCAACGCCGCCGCCTGCACCTCATGGATCAGCCGGCCGCGGGTGAGTGGATCCATCTCCACGAGCGCCACAGCCTCCTCTCGCGGCGACAACCTGTGCACCGCCGCCAAGACGAACCGCAGGGGGCAACTGGCAAATTTTTCGAGGGCCGTCACCGAGTAGGCGCGGCGGGTGAGGCGCAGTTGCTTGAGGTGCGGTGCCGTACGGGCGCCAGGGGCCAGGGCGCCGTCGGCCGCGTACCACTTCGGCGCCCAGCGCTGCCAGCGCTGGCGCAGGCCGCGCGCCAGGTAGGGGTTGAGATCGAACAGGTAGCGCGCCCCGCCTCTCGATTCCTCCAACGGCAACTCGAACAACTCCGCCAGGGAAGCCAGGTCGTGCTCTAGAGCATCAATGGCGTTTTCCGGACAGCGCGGTGCCGGCCAGGCCAGCCGCGTGTCGCCCAGGCGGCGCGCTTCTGCTTCCAGGGCGCGGAAGTCGGGCAGCGCCCCACTCGTCGCCCGCGCCACGTCGAGGGCGTAGAACGACGGCACCCGCGGTCGCGCCTGCACCATTTCGACCCGTGGATAGGTGAGAATCAGCCGCTCCCGAGCGGCGCCAACGGCCAGCCGCAGGAGCAACCGCTCGGCAAGGACGCGCTTCCGCTGCGTCGCCAGCGAGGATTCCAGCGCGGCACGGGCCTCGTCCAGCAAAAGCGGATCTTCGCGCGGGCGCTCCGGAAAGATGCGTTCGGCCAAACCCGGCACGATCACCAGTCGCGCCGTCTGGCCGCGGATATCGTCCGGATGTCCCACCCAAACCGCCCCAGACCGCGGCTGCTCGGTGAGGTGTTCCAACCGCTCCAAGCGCTCGGCAAGCACTTCTCGCACCTCTGAGATGGTGACCGAGGGGATCGCCGCCATCGGCTGCATGTCGGCAAGCAGCGCCATCACCCGTTCCGGGCGGCGGAGTACGCGCGGCAGCAGCCGCCGCCAGGCATCCAGCCAGTCGCCCCAAGGTGCCACCTTGGGAAGCGCGTCCAAGGCGCGAATGACGGGCAGCGCAAAGCGCTGCAAGTGACCCAGCTCGACCGCGGTCCGCTCGATCGCTTGGATCCGCGGCGCCTCCGGTTCCAAATCGCTCAGCTCTTCGAGCCGGAGGCGCAGTTCGGCTTCGAGCCCCGCCAGCCGCCGTTCCCAACGCTGATAGCCGCCGATGACCGCTGCCTCGACCAACAAAGATTCCCAGCGCCAGGGAGCGCGCAAGCTGCCCGACGCCACCGGCGACGCCGCGTCAAACGGTGGCTCGGTCTCGTCTTCCGCTTCTCCGGTTTGAGCCGTGGGCTCATGCCCCAGCGCCACATCCTCGGGCGGCTCCCAGAGGGGCAGGCTCAACTGCTCGCCTGGTAGCGCGTCTGCGGGAGGGGACGCCGGAACTTGAGCGAAGGACAGATACTCGGCAAAACACCGGGCTGACAAACCCTGTTCGGCACAGGCCAAGAGCGCCAGAAACGCCCTCCCCGACACATCCGGGCGCCTGACCCCGCGTGCAAAATGGGCGGGGATCCCGCCCCGCCGGAATGCTGCTTCCAAGTGCGCTGCGTACTGCGCGGGAGAACGCACCAGCACAACCATTTGGTCGAACCGTATCCCACCACGCGATTCCGTGAGAATCACCCGGGCGATCTCTGCGCATTCGCGGGCCTCTCCCGGCGCTGAGAGGAAACGCACTTCACCGTTTGGTGTGGCTGGCGGTGGTGCGGCTGGCCCAGTGGCAAAGAGCGCGTCAGCTAGTCGGCTCAGCGTCGGTCGCTCGGTCGTTGGGTTGATCTGCATCAGCTGAGCCCCAGCTGACCTCCAAAATTCGAGCGTCGTTTCGTCACCTGCTGGCACCACCACGCAGCCACTGGTTGACCGATCGATTAGGTCGACGGCGAAGTCGGCCTCGGCCCGCGAGCGCAGAGCGACGTCCAAGAGAATCAATCGGCTGGGTGGGCGCGCGCGGCCATCGGTGAGGGCGCGGCGAGCCGCTTCGACCAACCCGACCGCATCGACCAAGCCGGCCGCGTGACATTGGCGCATGTAGGCGCGGTAGAGCGCTTGTATGGGCGTCCCCGCCGCACCAAGTTTCTCCAATCGCTCCGGCGCGACACCGGCGGCCCGCAGTTGGCGGAGCGTGCGGCCGAGCGCCCGCGTGAACCCCGGCGTACGCTGAATGCGCTCGAGCGCTCCGAGCTCGGCCGCCGACGCCTCGTAAGAGGCGCGGGCCACCAACGCGTCGATGCCGACGGAGCTGGCCGGCACGGCGCCGGTGGCAGCCAGCTCAGGTGCGGCCAGCGCGGCGATCAGCCCGCGCCAGCGATACCGCTCAACGCCGAACAGCGCGCCGCGGTCGCGGGCCAGGTCGAACGCTAGGGCGTCGGCCGCCGCTCGCGAGTGGGCTACCAACCAGGTGGTGCCCCCGGCTCCTACCCCAAGTTGCGTCCGGACCAGGCCCAATCGCTCGCCGGCGACCGCCGCGATCCAAACCCGTTTCTCCAAGCGACCTCCCAACGTGCCTAGACATTCACTTAGACATTTGGCCGACCTATCGGTAGACTGACGCAAACTGACACAGCTCGCCAGAAGCGTCCAGCACCGAGCCATCCTCGGTGGCCGGGCGGTCCTGAGCGCCTCGGCCAACTCCTCCACTGCTATCCATCAACCAATACCGCCGAAGGTTGTCACGTCAGGCGGCCGAACACCTATCAAGTCAAGCAAGTTGAACGCCGCTCACCAGCAAGTTGCTTTGGAGGTCATCGCATGAAGGCACCGCTTTTCGTTGCCTGCACGTTGTTGTTTGCCCAAGCCGCTAGCGCCGGCCCCATCGTCGTCCCGGACGACCACGCCACCATCCAAGAAGCGATTGACGCGGCCGCGCTGACGTTCGATTTCGTCTTTGTCAGGGCCGGAACATATAACGAGAATCTCAATCTAGAGGACATGGTCAACGTGGTGGGCGACACTGAGGGTGTGGTCCAGGTCGTCGGCACCGGGGTCGGCTCAACCATCCTTGCCGACGGCGTCACTGCGAACCTATCCAACCTGACCATCTCAGGCGGTAACTCGCCGAACAGTGGAGGCGGCCTGCGTGTCATCTCCAACTCTACGGTTACCGTTACCGATTGCATATTCGACTCCAACGCGGCTGACGGATCCGGAGGTGGCGTCGGCGTTGAAACCTCGACGGCGACCTTCGAAAACAGCCTGTTCACCCAAAATTCCGCCGGCGGCGGTGCCGGCATGTTCGTGCGCGGAGCATCGAGCTCGGTCGACGTCACCGACTGCATGTTTGACTCCAACGCAACCACCGGCGGCCCGGGCGGCGGCATTCTCACGCAGGATGCACTGGACGTCGAAGTGTTGGATTGCATCTTCACCGGCAACTCCGCCGACATTGGGGGTTCGATGTCGCTCGACAATTCAACGATGGTGGTCACCGGTTGCACGATGTACGCCAATACCGCGCTCGAGGAGGCCGGCGCCATTCAGTTCCACAACGGCTCGAGCGGCATCGTCACCAGTTGCACGATCTACGGCAACGACGGCGGGCGGGCCGGTGGCATCTCTTGCACGAACAACTCGTCGCCTACGATTTCACGGACGATCATCGCCAACGCGATCAGCGGCCCGGCCTTCGCGTGCGGGCAGGGCTCGACGCCCATCGTGAGCTGCAGCAACACGTTTGGTAATCCCGGTGGCGACACGATCTGCGGCACCGACAGCGGCGACAACATCTCGGTCGATCCAAAGTTCTGCTCGACGATGCCCGGTCAAGACGGCAACTTTGCCCTACAGAGCGACTCGCCGTGCTTGGCATCTCAAAGCTTGTGCGGCATGTTGATCGGCGCCTCCGACACCGTCTGCGGCGCGTCGCCGGTGGGGGCCGCAAGCTGGGGTCGAATCAAAGCCAGCTATCGCTAGAGCCCGCTGAATCGTGTAAAGAGCATGTAATCTTTCGCGAAACCTCCCAAGCGCGTTGTTCGTTATCTATAATGACCGATCGATCCGCCCCGGGCGAGCACTGGCGGGCGCCATGAGGTCGCGCGCGTATATCGCGCGTATATAAGGAGGCATCATGCGAGTTCTGAAGCGCCGGGCTTTCCTCAAGGGATCCACGGCGGGGTTGGGCATGTTGGTCGTCCCTGCCTATCTGGTGCGCGCCGGCAAAGCCCTGGCTGACCCCGGCGGCAACGTCGCCCAGGGTTCCGCCGCAGCGGCGTTGGACGACACCTACTTCGCCCAGCACTTCGGCGTCGACGAGGCGCTGATCCGCCGCGTCCTCGAAGCGGCGATGGCCCGCGGCGGTGATTTCGCCGACCTCTTCTTCCAACATTCCACCTCCAACTACGTCGGGCTGGAAGACGGTGAAGTGAATCGCGCCTACAGCTCGGTCGACCTCGGGGTCGGCGTGCGCGTCCTAGTCGGCGACCAGACCGGCTTTGCCTTTACTGAAGACCTCTCCCCAGCCAGCATCATGAAAGCCGCAGCCACCGCCGCGACCATCGCCAAGGGGGCAGCCGGCAACATCCCCGACGCTTTCAAGATTGCGGGGCACCAAAACTACTATCCAATCGACGTCGGCTGGGAAACGGTCGGCATCGACCAGAAGATCCCCTTCCTGGAATCGCTTAACGCCCGCGTGTTTGACCTGGACGAACGCGTCGACAAAGCGTCCATCCACTTCAACGATTCCACGAGTCGCATGTTGGTCGTGAACACTGACGGCGCGGCGGTGGAAGACTATAAGCCGCAGTCGCGCCTCTCGGCACAAGTGACCGCCGAGCAAAACGGCAAGCGAGAGTCGAACGGCTACAACCTGGCCGGGCGCCGAGACATCCAGAGCTTCACTCCGGAGGCACTCGAAACCTTGGCCTCGACGGCCGTGGAGCGCACAGTGCGATTGTTCGACGCAGTCCAACCACCCGCCGGTGAAATGCCAGTCGTTCTGGCAGCGGGTGAGTCTGGTGTGTTGCTCCACGAAGCCATCGGCCACGGCATGGAAGCCGACTTCAACCGCAAGGACATCTCCATCTACTCGGAGATGATCGGTGAGTTGGTTTCGCACCCGACCGTGACCATCGTCGACAATGGCACCAACCCCAACCTGCGCGGGTCAATCAACGTCGACGACGAGGGTAACCCCAGCGAGCGCACTCTGCTTGTCGAAAACGGCATCCTCAAGGGCTACTTGCACGATCGCATCAGCGCCCGCCACTATGGGGTGGAGGCAACAGGCAGCGGTCGCCGGCAATCGTTTAGGCACAAGCCGATGCCGCGAATGCGCAACACCTACATGGAATCCGGACCGGAGAACCCCGAAGACATCATCAAGTCGGTGAAGCGGGGCGTCTACGCCATGAACTTTTCCAATGGTCAGGTCAAGATCGGTGCCGGCGATTTCAGCTTCTACGTCAGCGCCGGCTACCTGATCGAGGATGGCAAGCTCACCGCGCCCGTCAAAGACATCAACATGATTGGCAACGGACCGGAAGCACTCAGGCATGTGTCGATGGTAGGCAACGATCTCGCTTTCGCCGAAGGCGGGTGGACGTGCGGCAAAAACGGGCAATCAGTTGCTGTCGGCCAAGGCCAACCGACCATCAAGATCGACAGTTCGGTCACCATCGGCGGCACCGCCGGCTAACGCGAGGACTTCCATGAGCGCAACGAAACAAGTCGACCTCGCCCACTGGACGTGCGCCCAAGCCAAGCAGGCGGGAGCCAGCGAGGCGCGGGCCCGCGTCGATCACCAACACTACTCCAGCGTCGAATACCGGGAGCGGCGAGTCGAGACCCTTGACGAGTCCACAACCCAGGGACTCAGTCTGACGCTTTACATCGACGGGAAGTACTCATCCCACCGCACGAGCGACCTGCGTCGCGACGCCCTTGAGGAGTTCGTCCGCGAAGCGGTGGCCATGACCCGCTACCTGACCGAAGACCCTCACCGGCGCCTGCCCGAACCCAGTCACTACGCGGGGCTCAAAGACGTTGACTTGCAGCTTGCCGACGCGGGCTACGACAAGGCTGCCCCTGAGGATCGCCACACCGTCGCCCAGGAGATCGAGGCAGCAGCATTGGAACGCGGCGGCGACCAGATCATTTCGGTGAGTTCTGGCTACACCGAAAGCCGGTCACAGTCGGCATTGGTCGCCTCCAACGGCTTCGAAGGAGCGGAGGAAACGACAGCGTTCTGGTGTGGCAGCAATGTCACCGCCAAAGATGAGGGTGATCGACGCCCCTCCGACTTTTGGTGGGAGGGTAACCGGCTACGAGAAGGGCTCAACTCGGCGGCGGCGATCGGCCGGCGCGGTGCCGAGCGCGCCCTGGCACGCGTTGGCGCCGACAAGATCGACACGGGTTCGATGCCGATCGTTGTAGAGAATCGCACCGCTGGACGTTTGGTCCGCTTTCTGCTTCGCGCCATGCGAGGTAGCGCGCTCCAACAGAAGCGCTCATTCTTGGAGGGCAAGGCAGGCACGCAAATCGCCGCCGAGCACCTGACAATCAAAGACGACCCACTGATCCCCAAGGGATTGGCTTCCCGGCGATTTGACAACGAGGGCATCACAGCCAAGCCCATGCCGGTGATCGAGGCTGGCAAGTTGGCCAACTTCTACATCGATACCTACTACGGCCGGAAGCTAGGGATGTCAGCCACCACCGGCTCAACCTCGAATCTCACCTTCCAATCGACCCACACGCAGTCGCCCGAAGCCTGGAAGCAGGAGTTGGGGAACGCGCTGCTCATCACCGGTTTCTTAGGCGGCAACTCCAACACAACGACCGGTGACTTTTCAGTGGGCGTGCAAGGCTTCCAGATCGAGGGCGGGCAAGTCACCCGGCCGGTGGCGGGGATGAACCTGGCAAGCAACCACCTCGAGTTCTGGAAGAAGCTCGCCGGGCTCGGGGATGATCCCTACCCGTTCAGCTCGCTACGGACGCCGACTTTGGTGTTTGAACCGATGGTGGTGGCGGGGGCGTAGCGCTGCGGCTGTGATTCCGCATCCAGCTGCCGAACCGGGCTGAAGCCCGATAGATCGCCCCGACTCGCAGGCCGATGTAGGGCAACCGGTGGCGGCCCACCGCAGTCAAACCCGCCGACGCCACGCAGCCGCACTGCGCACAGTCCGGACTCCCACCAAACTGGCAGGGCATGATCTCCTGGTGGAGATCAGCGGTCAGCGTGCGGGTGGTCGACGCGAAGATGCAGTCATCGGGATCGACGGGAGGCTGTCGATAGCCGTCCAGCATCCCTTTCGGGGCCTCGAGCTTGGGGTAGCGGTGCCTGAGATCATCTAGGCGGTCGATGACCCAGGCGCGCTCAGCGGGCAAGAGGATCTCTGCCGCCTCCTCGCCCAGCTGCGGGGTGTATATGCTGAACCACACCTTGCGTACTTCGGGCTTAGCCGCCCAGTACTCCAGAAACTCATCCAAGTAGGTTTCCCTCTGTAGCATTTGCCTGGTCACCGTGCAGTGAATCGTCACCTGATGGCCGGAGACGTGCTGCTCGACGCGATCGTATGTAGCGGGGGCCCGGCGGGCATCATGCTCGGGCTGGAGGCCATCCACAGACACGACCAGGTTGAGTTTTTGGATGCGGCGCCACTCCTCAGGGATGGGGCGCACAGCGCTGGTCACCACCTGGGTATGCACCCCCCGAGCCTCAAGCACGGGCAAGAGTTCGGTCAACTCCCGATAGCGTACCAGGGGCTCGCCACCCACCAGGGATAGATGAAGGGGCTTGTACCGATCGACGGCGTCCAGAATGCCATCGATCAGCGCCTGGCCCTTGAAATCGGCAATCCCAGTCAAACCCTGGCCGACTCCTAGGTGATCGTCGCCATAGGCGTAGCAGCCCGCGCAAGTCAACGGGCATTCGCGCGTCACCTCGATCGACAGTGAAGGCAAATGGCCGCGGAGGATACGGCCCCACGCGTGCACCACCTCGCTAGTCTTCATGGCGTTCTCCTCCGGCTGCGCTCGAGCGCGCCCCCACAACATTCAATAGCCTGGAAGGCTAGCACGACCACCCCCACGCCCGGCAAAAAGATGGGCGGCATGCCCCCAAGCGGTGCCAATCGTTGCTACAGTAAGCGCACGATGCGCGTACTCCTCGTCCACATCCGCGACCCGCAGTTTTATGCGCTGCCTGCCAAGACGCGCGCCCCCAACGGCAACATTCGGGTCATGGGGTTTCCGCCGATTGGCATCATGTCGCTCTCAGCTGTCTTAAAGCAGCACGGGCACGAGTGCATGATGTTTGACCAGGCCAACCCCGAAACACCCAACGAAACTATCATCGAAGCAGTGCGCCGGCATCAGCCCGACCTAGTGGGACTGAGCTTCTTGAGCACCACCAGCTACCCGTACGCCAAAGTGCTGGCCCGCCAAATCCGCGCCGCTGTACCGGCGGCCCGACTGGCTTTTGGTGGCGTCTTCGCCAGTCTCAACGCGCAATTGGTCAAGAGTCAATGCCCGGACGTGGACTTCGTTTGCCGGGGTGACGGCGAGCAATTGATTCTTGACTTACTCGAGCGCCTAAACGATCCAGAGTCGGTCACGGGCGTCACCTGGGCCAAAGACGGACGCGTCGTCCACAACCCCGATCGGCCGCTCGAACGTAACCTGGACCAGTGGCCGTTTCCGGACCGCGAGAGCTTGCCGCTCGATTTTATCGAGTCGATGCCCCTGGATGTTCCGTGCGTGCTGTCCATGGAGCGCTTCACAACCATGCAAACCTCGCGCGGCTGTCCGTGGCCCTGCGTTTTCTGCGACATCCCCATTTTTAACGAGGGCAAGTGGCGGACACGAAGCGCCGACCACGTCGTTGCCGAGTTCGAGGCACTGCAGGCAAATGGCTACGGCGCCGTCTACTTTGTGGACGACCACTTCTTGCTGAAGCCCAAACGCATCGAGGCGATTTGCCAGGGCATCATCGATAAAGGCATCAAGATCGAATGGGGCTGCGAGGGCCGCGTCGATTCCGTCGCCCAGCATCTGTTTCCCACCATGGCAGCGGCACATTGCCGCACCGTCATGTTTGGCCTGGAGAGCGGGAGTCAACGCGTGCTTGATCGGCTCCGCAAGGAGCAATCCCTCGCAGAGATGGAAACGGCGACTACCAACGCCAAGCGCGCCGGCATTGAAATCGTGCACGGGTTTTTTGTGGTGGGAAGTCCCGATGAGACGATCGAGGACTTGCGCGCCACCTTCGATTTCGCGGCGCGCACACCGCTAGACACGTTTGGATTCAACCGGCTCTGCGTATACCGCGGCACGCCGCTGTGGCGCGAGTATGTCGAGCGCGGTGTCGTCGACGACGCCGAAGACTGGTACAAGTACTTCAAGTGCTCCGAAATCGACCCGACGTGCCTACCTGGCGAAGTGATCAACGCCGAGCGCCAAGCGGGATTGAAACGTCTATTTCGTTACAAGCTGCGGCACTTTCCCCGGCAAACGCTCAAGCTCTTGCTCCGCTTCTTGCGCCATATGCCCGCCCGCGACGTCGGCTACCTTCTGCTCAAACCCTTCATTGGCGCCCGCCGGGGTGCCACCAAGGCAGAGGTGGTTACGCGAGCCGTCGAACACGCCGTCGCCAAGGATCAGGCCGCCGCCTTGACCCTGGTTTCTAACGAATCCCTCGATCGCGTGGTGGCAGAGTCGCTCAAGGAGCGCCAGCGCCTCCTGGACGAGGAAGACGAGCTCAGCCTCCCGCCCGGGGGTGCTCGGAGCTAGTCGGCTGGTGGACGTCCTCCAAGAAACTGATGCAGCCACCCTGCGGTTGGCACCGCATCTGACGCCGACGCCGCTCGTGGTTTCCGAGCACCTCTCGTCGGTGCTCGGCTCCCCCGCCTACTACAAGTGCGAGAATCTCCAACCGACCCGCTCGTTCAAGGTGCGAGGGGCGCTCAACAAGATTCTCGCGCTGGGGGCCGAGGCGTTGGCTGGCGGTGTGGTCGCCGCGTCTACCGGCAACCACGGCGCCGCGGTGGCCTGGGCCAGCCGCCTGCGGCATACCCAGGCGACGGTGTTCGTGCCTGAGGGCTCGTCACCTGCCAAGTTGGCTAAGATCGAACAGCTAGGCGCCACGGTGCGCTTCCACGGCACCGATTCGGTGGCCGCTGAAGCGCATGCCCGAGGCTGGGCTCAACAACACGCCGCCCACTACATCTCACCGTACAACGACCCGCAGGTGATCGGCGGACAAGGCACGATTGGCTCCGAGCTGGCCACAGCCGAGGTGCCGTTCGATGCAGTGATCCTGGCACTGGGCGGCGGCGGCTTGGCCAGTGGCGTCGGGGGCGTCCTGAAGGCGCGCTCGCCGGCCACCGAGATCATCGCCTGCTCCCCGGTCGCATCAAGAGTGATGATCGAATCGGTAAGGGCCGGCCGGCTCCTGGACCTTGAGTCCGGCCCGACGCTGTCGGACGGCACCGCCGGCGGCGTCGAGGGCGATGCACTCACTTTTCCTTTGGTACAACGCTTTGTCGATACCTTCATCACCGTCGAGGAGAAAGAGATTCGACAAGCGCTCATTGACGTACTGGAAAGAGACCGGCTTTTGGTTGAGGGTTCCGCGGCCATGGCGGCGGCGGCGTGCAGGGCGGTGAGCACCCGGTTGGCTGGACGCACGGTGTGCGTCGTCCTCTGCGGCGCCAACATCGGGGCTTCGACACTCAACCAAGTGTTGGCCGCTGGACCTTGACGCGGCCTGCCACCCCAATTCAAGGGCGTTGAGTTCGTCTAGCGAAAGTAGCCCTCAATGCCGCGGGCCCGAATGCGACGTCGCGCCCAAACATCGTCGCTCGGCTCGGAGGTAGCTGCGCCGGTGGTCTTGTTGGCGTCGAGCACGGAGGAAGGTCACCTGATAGCCTGCCTCGTCCCAGAGCTGCGCCAGGTAGTAAATGGCACTCAGTTCGAGGTCGCGATCGGTGGTGTAGGAGTGGGTCAGAATGGCGATGCGGCGCTTCTGGCCGATGCCGGCGTAACCTCATCCATGTGGCGCACGGTACTTCACCGCGCTAGTCATTCTCAACACCGATTGCAAGATTAACGATAAAGAAACCGAATCGCGGCCCAGCTCGACGGAGCCACCGGGGTCGCGCCAAATTCGACAACGGCGACAGACTGTCTTCCGCGGTCGACGAAAATGGCACTCGCTGTCCGACCACCGGCCGTCACGGTCACGCGTGCCCCAGCCAGCTCATGAGGTGCCAGCGCTGAATTGGGCTCCCCCTGGCGATCGGGGTCGACGCCAGCAAACTCAGCGACATCCCCAGGATCGAACGCAGCGAATGTAGCACTCACTTCGGTAGTGTCCTCACCGAGCAACGACTCGAGCTGAGCGGGACCGACGAACTCGCCCATGGAGTCCCAGACGATCGGCCCAATGGACGCCGGCATGCCGTCCAAGACCAGCGCGTCGAGGCCCTCCGAAGTACTGTTGTCAATCACTAGATGGATAAACAAGTTGCCGAGAGGGCTCAGGAACGTGCAAACAACTTGCTGGGGGCCAGCGCCACCCGTGGTTGCCGGCGGCGACAGTGGCTGATCGACGGGCGGCAAGTTGGCGTCGCTCCCCAACTGCGCCCCGGCCGGCGGCACCAGGGCGGCACAAGCCATCGCAGCCGCGAAGAACCGCACTATCGGAGGAAGTCGAGGTGCAAGAAGCATGATGATGTCCGTATCTTCTATGTAGTGGCGGCCACTCGACAATTTTAGCGCGATGCAGTCCAATACCCAAGCGGCGCCAGGCTACGACGCCGTCACCAACTCCGCCGTTGGGGCTTTCTCACCATTCGCTACACCACTAGCCAAAGGCCGCAGCATCAGACCATAGAACATCTCCAGGTAGCGCCGCGTCTCCTCGCGCTCGATGTTCGAGATGTATTTCCAGAAACCGTAGATACGCGACAGGGTCAGCAAGCGCTCGGCGTAGAGCCGCCAGGTGTAGTGGCTCTCCACGCGGGCGATCGCTGCCCGCGAGACCGCCTCCCAGTGAGCCGGAGCGCCGACACAGCGTTCCAAGAACTCAACGCACAGTTGAGCGGCTAGGTCTCCGTGGTTCGGATCGATGTGAAAGCCGCTTACGCCATCGACGATGATCTCGCTCGGCCCACCGTAACGCGTAGCAAACGTCGGCAGCCCGGTTGCCATCGCTTCCACGACCGTGAGGCCGAAGGCCTCGAAGAGCGCCGGCTGCACAAAGGCGCCGCGTCGGTCGGCGATAAACCGATAAAGCTCGCCGCCCAGGTTCTTGTCGAGGCGCTGCCCGACCCAGCGGACGCTCGACTCGAGGTTGTACTCATCAAAGAGCTGATGCATACGTTCGATTTGCGAACGTTCCTCCGCATCACCCGATTGGCCCGCATCGAGCTGGCCGGCCACGACCAGGAGATTGGCCAGGCCGCGCAAGCGCTCACTCTGGGCAAACCACTCCACAAGTCCGGTGACGTTCTTGATGGTGTCGAGCCTGGACATCGCGAACAGAATGGGCTTTTTGGGGTCGGCTAGCTGGCCGCGGGCAGCGTCACCAGCCGCGCCGTAGACCAGCAGCTCAATCTCAGCATGGAGTCCCATAAGACGGGACTCAGTCTCCGTGTAGGGAAAGTAGACGTCCTCGTCAGCCCCGGGTGCAACGATGTTGAACTTGGGATCGAAGACGTTGATGCCGTTGGACACGCGGTAAAGATTGGGCATTGTAAATGCTTGATAGCTCTCGTATTGGCCGACACTGTCGTCGGTACCAGCGATCTCCTGATAGCTACTCGTAATGATAAAGTCGGCGGTGTTCATCGCAATGAGATCGGCGGTGAACTGCGACGAGAAATGATGTTCGTCTTCATGTTCCTTCCAATAGAGGTCGGAGTACAGATATTTGGTCTTTTCGAGTGCATGCGCAATGTTGCACTGCGTGACGCCCAGGCGCTGGCTTAGCAGTGTGGCTACGAGGTTCCCGTCCGAGTAGTTGCCGATCACGAAGTCGAGGCGATTGCCCAGCTCCGACAGGATTGTCTTCTCGGCATCGACGACAAACTGTTCGAGGTAGGGCCAAACTTCAAACCGGGAAATCCAGTGCGGCACCACCTGACCCGAGCCGTCGCGGAACGGCACGCGCAGGATGCGAGCATGCTGGGTGCCGACGATCGGCTCCACTGGCTGATCGCAAGTTGTGTCGCCGGCCTCAGGGATCAACCGGGTGATCACACCGATCTGCGGCTCGACGTCCAGGCCCTGCTCGTGGATCACGCGCCGCATCTCGCGTTCTAAGGCGCGCACCTGATCGAGGATGTAAACAACCTGGCCTCCGGTGTCCGGCAATCCCAACACCCCAGACTGACCGAAGTAGCCGTGCGGAGAAACGATGACGATGTTGAAAACCATGGGCAACTTGGCCAAAAAACGCGCCAAAGCCTTGGCCTCCGGCGCCTCAAGGACGTCGGCTAGAAGCCCCATGGTATCGCGCATCTGCCGGGCTGAACGCCCCCATCCGGGTTCGAACCCAAGGCCCTGCAGGTGATCGGCGACGGCCGGCCACTCAGTCTCGTCAGCAACGTTAGCCAAGAGTTGATCGGCGTCGCTGAGTGCCTCGCGCAGACGGTCGACGTTGGCAAGCTTGTCATTCAACATCAACTGCCGCCCGTCCACCTGGTGCAAGCTCAAGAACTCGAAGAGCCGCTGGCTGCCAGCGCCCCGCTGGTCAAAGAGCCGATTGCAGAGGTGGCGGTTTAGAAACTCAACACCTCGACCGATCGAGCGCGAGTCTTTGAGGCGCGGGAACCCGCGCTCAAACGGGCTCATGTCCAAATCCAACACCCAGGCGTCCGGTGCCTGCAACCGGCCAGCGACGCGCTCTTTGACCCGCAGGAACTCCGATGGTGAGATCTCGCGGCAGAGCATCGCTTCGACATCGAACTGGACGTATTGCCAGACGCCGACTCGCGGGCGCACAGCCCAAAAGAGCGACGGGCGGCGGATCACCGCCTCCTGACTCGAGCGCACCATGCCCTCGAGCGTCGTCCCCGCCAAGCCCCCCCCCTTGGAGGTCGCCAAGAAAGTGTCGAGGACCTCGACCAGCTGAGAGCGCAATAGAAAATCGGCGTCTTGGTCGAGATAGCGGCGCAGCAAGAGGTGCATCTCAGCTCGCTGTTGCTGCACTTGCCGCTGCAGTCGGTCGATCACATAGCCTCCTCGTCCGGGATGCGGATGGTGTCTAAGAACTCGTAGTGGGCAATTCCCTCGAGAATGCCGCGGGCGTGGCACGCCTCGGCGAAATAGACGCGAGGGCGGCTGCGCAAGTGTTCAAGCTCAGGACTGTAGTTGCCAACGACTACCCCCAGCGTGTTGCCGCTCAGCATTTCCTCGTCGTTGCCCGAGTCGCCAGCGACCAGCCAACGCTCCGGCGGTAAGCCCCATTTGAAGGCCAGGTGGCGGATTGCCAACCCTGCCCCCGCCCGGATCGGCACCACGTCTAGAAACATCCCGAGGGAGAAGACAACCTTGGCGCGCAAGCCACGCTCGCGCAGGCGGCGGCGGATGTCGACGATCTTTATGGTCGCCTCCGGATCCAGGTTGTAGCTGATCTTGAAACGCTCCGTTTGACCCTCTTGCGGGTAGAGGCCGGGCAAGTCAGCCAAGGTCTCGTGGATGGCCTCTGGGTGCCAGTGGTAGTCAATCTGCCGCTGCCACGAACGATCAACCGTCAGTTGGCTGCCGTAGTGGATGGCGGTGCCGATGGAGCTGACGATCACGTCCGGGGTCGGTACGTCCAGTTCTTCGAGCGCCTCCCGGGCAGCCTCTAGTGTGCGGCCAGTGGCGATGCCAAAGCCGGCGGCGGTGTCGCGCGACGCCAAATGGTCCAGCAAGAGCTTGAGCCCGTCAGTATCGCCGGTGAGCGTGTTGTCCACATCGGTGATGATCATCCGATCCGCTGTCGGTAGACGAGTACGCTCGCTAGCGTGGGTCGCCGGCCGTTGTTCGCTGGTGACGCGCTCGACCTCCTTAAGGTAGCGCCGCACGTGGCCCGGCCACGAGTAGTTTTCGTGCACGCCGAGATACCCCTGCTCTGACCACTTTTTCCAGCGGTGGTGATCGGTCAAAGCTTCGTAGATCGCTTCGGCCATCGCCGGTCCGTCCAGCGGGTCGATCAGGACGCCGTTCCTGCAGGCGCGCAGGATGTCGGTGGGGCCGCCATCCTGAGTGGCCACTACCGGCAGGCCGCTGGCGGCCGCCTCGATGAGCGTCAAGCCAAACGGTTCGGTAAGAGCGGGGTTGACGAAAACGCCGCGCGAGCGCGCCGCCAGCCGGTAGATGTAGGGCACGTCGCCAGCGTCATGATGCTTGGGATAAGCCACGGAGCCATAGAGATCGTAGTTGTCGATCAACTCGAGGATGCGCGTCCACACTCGGCGGGCACCCTTGTCGAGCTCGCGGATCTCTTGGCGTGTGCCAGCAATCAACACCAGGTTGGCGAGCTTGCGCAACTCGTGGTGCTCACCGTAGGCACGAATCAGTGTTTCGAAGTTCTTGCGGTCATCGGGCCGCGCCATCGCCAAAATCATCGGTTTGCCGGGATCGTGTAGGAAACGGCCAATGGCCTCTTGGATACTCGGGCGCCAATCGCCCGGCTTCGGTGGGTAGAAACGACTGAGGTCAATGCCAGGAGGGATCACCGCCATGCGCGCCGGCACATAGTGATCGTAGAGCTCGTACTGTTTCGCCACCTCTTGCGGCGTGCTGGCCACGACCAACGCGGCGGTTTCAAGCGCCATCTCTTCCGCTTCAAAACGCGCAGTGAAGTGGAACTTACCCTCCAGCGCGTCGACGTCACTCCCTCGCAGCAGAAGTCGCTCCTGTTTTACGCGCCCCAGGGAGTGGCCGGTAAACACGAAGGGAACACCCAACAACCTGGCGAGTTGCGATCCCACGTAGCCGGCGTCAGCATAGTGTCCGTGGATAAGGTCGGGAATGCGCCCGACGTCGCGGATGTACTTCAGGCTATGGTCGACGAAGCTATCCAAGTAGGGCCAGAGATTCTCTTTGCGCAAGTAGCGGCGCGGGCCGCACGGAATGCGCACGATGCGGGCGCCTTCGGCGATGGGCTCAAAGCGCTGCGCATAGCTTGAATCAATATGCTTGTCGACCACGGCGCGGGTAAGCAGATCGACTTTGTCGACGCGTGAGTTGGCTGCGAGTGCCTCCGCCAGCTCAACGACGTATTTGATCTGGCCACCGGTGTCGGGATCTCGGCCAAGTTCCATCTCGGTGGCACGCACCAACCCGTGCACGCTGATCAGGAGGATGTAGTGGCCGGTGCCAGGAACAGCGTTGCGAGTGGGCCGTGGGGCAGTGGTCTGGGCCTCCTCAGGCAGCGCCGGTGAAGTTTGGCTAGACGCAATCATTGTCATCATGCCACGTCTCGAGAGTTACGTCATAGAACCGTCGATCCGCACAGGTGGCGCCGCGGATCCCGCAAACCCGGGCAGCAAACGCAGCTGCACGTCGCAGGGTGACTGGTAGCGACCAACCGCGCAGGGTGCCGAGGAGCGCCACTGCACTGAAGGCATCACCGGCACCGACTGCATCCGCCAGGTCGGTGACCGTGCCGGCGGCGGTGGCGTGCCGCTCCCCCTCCCGCGTCTGATAGACAGCCCCCTTTTCACCCAGAGTCAGGAGCACGGCGTGCAAGTTGGGCTGACAGTCGAGCAGTGCGGCAGGGCTGGCGTTAGTCACTTCCATCTGGGCTAACACGACCGGCAACTCGTCCTCATTGAGCTTGATCCACTGCGCACCGCTGACCGCATTCTGAACCACCTCTCTTGTCCACCACGGGGCCCGCAGATTGATGTCCAAGAAGACCGGCGCACCCATTGCACCTCGCAGTTGAGCCAGCGTCGCCCGTGACTCGGGCGCCCGACTCGCCAACGTACCGTGGTAGAGGACGCTTGCTCCATGCCCAGCGTGGTAGCGCAAGCGCTCGTCCCATTGCACGGCATCGTAGGCCTGCCCTTCTTCAATATCGAAAGTGGGCTGGCCGTTCTCAAGTGAGACGGTGACGACGCCGGTCGGACGGTGATGGTCAAGCTGCACACCCTCGAGGCTCATCCCCCAGCGTTGCATGGCCTGGCGCGCGTCTCGGCCGCGGGTATCGTCCCCGACCCGGGTCACGAGCAAGGGCTGGGCTCCAAAGCCTTGCAGGTGCCAGGCGACGTTGAACGGCGCACCGCCCAGCACCTGGGAACCGTCCGGGAAGCAGTCGAACAGTACCTCACCGAAAACGATGGGTGGCGCTTGGGTGCGGGATCGAGGCGATTGCGGCAGAGTCTTGACGGTGCGCACTTGACTCAGATTGGGTCAGGGAAGCGGCGCCTTGTTAGGATGCTCGCCCGCGCGATTCACTTGACGGCGCTTCAGAGGCGGTTGCGGCTCAATCTAGCAGGTGTCCCGTATGACGTCAAAGACTCGAACTCTCCTGGCAAGCGACTTGGACGGCACTCTGGTACCGCCGCGGCCGACGGTTCGGCGTCGCGCAGACATTGACAAGCTGTCGCGGGCGATCGAAGCCGCACCCAACTTGGAGCTCGCCTACGTCACCGGGCGGCACCTCAGCTCGGCGCTCGAAGCAGTGCGGGCTCTGCACTTGCCGGAACCGCGCTTTATGGTGACGGACGTCGGGACAACCCTCTACGAGTTGAAGCGCGGGCGTTGGGTACAGAACCGTGCCTACCGCACTAACATGCTGGCGCGGCTCGGCGGGCTGGAGCGACGCAAGGTGGACACTGCTATTCGCGCAGCCGCCGATCTCGACACGCTCTTGGTCCGACAGGCAAAAGAGCGCCAAGCTCCCTTCAAGTGGAGCTTCTATGCACCGCCCGGCATTGATGGCAAGGGGATCGCCGGCGCCCTCGGTCGACGCCTTACCAGGCGTGGGGTCAAAGCAACGGTGGTGTGGAGTGTTGACCCGGTTGACCGCCGGGGACTGGTGGACGTTTTGCCGCGCGGAGCCGGCAAGGACAGCGCCGTTGCTTTTCTGGCTGGGCTGACCGGGGCAAAGAGCATCGTGTTTGCCGGGGATTCTGGCAACGATCTTGCAGTATTCGAGAGTGGGATCTGCTCAGTGGTCGTGGGGAACGCTGGCGGCGACGTTAGGACGGCACTAGCCAAGGCCCTCGCCCGCCGGCGATCACTGAGCCGGTCGGTCTACTTCGCCAAGGGAACCTACGCGGCTGGTGTTCTGGAAGGCTGCCTGCACTTCGGCATCCTGGCAGTGCCGTCAGCGGCGCGAAAGAGCCACACGAGATAGCCCGTACCACCGATGAGGACCAACGCCGGGACAAGCAAGATGAGCGCACCTAGGAGCAGGGGCAGGAGGCCATTCCCGGACGCTTCACCGGCGGCGGCGGCGCTTTGCCCGCACATGGCGCACTGGCCCCAAGCGGCTGACGTCAACCCAGTTGCCACAAGTGTGCACAACATCGCGCGCAAAGCGCGAAATGTTCCCGCGGGAACATTTGAGCGTAAGGCAGAATATTGTTCCCGCGGGAACATCCTGCTCCCTAGCGGAAGATGCCCAGCGAGGAGAGGCGCGCCGAATCGGGGAACATGATCAAGAAGAGGAGGATACACACGACCATCGCCGGAATCAGCGAGGCGATCAGGTTGCGCCGCTCAAACTTCAGGTGCATGAACCAGCCCATAATCAGCACCGCCTTCACGATACTCATGCCCAAGAGCAGGACCAGCATCATAGTCAAGGGCACCTCGAAATAGGCCAGGAGCACCTCAGCAACAGTGAGGACCAAGAGCCAAGTCCACACCAGGTACATTGGCTTCATACGGTGGGATGCGCTACCCATTCTAGTGCCCTCCGCCGGTACCCATGTTCACTGACATCAGATAGATGAGTGGGAAGACAAACATCCAGACCAGGTCGACGAAGTGCCAATAGAGGCCACAAATCTCAACGTCGTCTTCTCGATTGCTACGCCGGGCGGTTCGCCAGGCAATGGCGCCCAAATAGATTACGCCGGAGAGCACGTGAACCATGTGCAAGCCGGTAATCGTAAAGAAGGTGCCGCCGAACATGGCGTCACCCCATGGGTTCGAACCGGGGCGCATGCCGTGGTGGATCAGCTCAATCCACTCCCGGATGTGTAACAAAAGGAACGCCAATCCACCCGCCATCGTCGCCAACAGCCACTGGATCGTCTTGGGGGCGTCGCCGCACTGAGCGTGGTGGACAGCAAGCACCATGGTTAAGGACGAGGTCAACAGGCACGCGGTCATCAACGTAGCGCCCAAAATCGACGGTGAGAAGTCGAAGGGCGTCGGCCAGTGGTCGCTGGCACCTCGCAGGTAAGCGTAGCCAAACAAGAGTGCCGCGAAGGTCAACGAGTCGGAGACGATAAAGAGCCACATCCCCAACTTCTGATTTGTTACCCCGTAGGGGCTGACGCCGCCACCCCACAGTCCGAAAGGACCGTTCCGGGTTGCCTCTGCATTTGGCAAGTCCACCTCCGAACTTCTAGCCCAAAAACTGCAACAAGGCGATAAGCCCCAACCACAAGGCACCCATAAAGTGCCAGTAGATGGCTGCAACCCGCACTGCCGCCGATCGACGCAGTCGCTTGAACCCAGCCTCCGGCCAAAAAGCAGCTGCAGCGAGCGCTACCACGCCTCCCAACAAGTGCACAGCATGGGCGCCGGTCAGCAAGTAGAAGAAGGCACCATGGGGCGAGCCACTCATCCCCACACCAGTGGAACGAAGCTGCCACCAAGCCGCCACCTGGCCCAGCATGAACAGGATGCCAAGCCCCAGTGTGGCGACCAGCAGGCGGTGAGCATCTTCGCCACGCTGGAGCTTGCCGCGCGCGCGCTGCAACGCCCAGCTCGACGCCGCCAACATCGCGGTGTTCAACCAAACCAGGGCCGGCAGATCGACCGTGACCCATTGGGTCCCCAACCCGCGCCGAACCACATAGGCGCTGGCAAAGGCCAGGAAGAGCATGAGGATGGGTGCCAACGCCACCCACACCCCCACAAGAACCATGCGCTCGGCCGCCGCGCCATCCCCACCACCGCCGCCGAAGCCGCCGTTCCCAGAGCCACCGTTGCCACCGAACGGCGGCGTCGGTGACTGTCGGTCGGTAAGAGTAGGATTGAGAACTGGGGTTGTGGTCATGAGTGTGCTACCCCCGCTGGCATCGCCGCCTCCGGATCAGTTTGCATCACGTAGTCTCGCTCGGCGCCCGGCACGCTGTACTCGTACGCCCCATGGTGGACAACCGGATCTTCATCAAAGTTCTCAAGCGGTGGCGGCGACGGAACGCTCCACTCAAGGGTCGTGGCGTTCCACGGGTTGGCACTGGCCCTAGGACCACGGACCCATCCGTAAACCAGATTGATAAAGAAGAGTATTTGCGCAGCGATGGTGATGAACGCCGCCCAGCTAATCATGCTGTGCAGGTCTACCACGCCGCCCAAAAAATCGAACTGCGTCGAATCGTAGTAGCGGCGCGGGTGCCCGCCGATCCCCAACGCATGCATCGGCATGAAGATAAAGTAGACGCCAATCATCGTAACAAAAAAGTGGATCTTGCCCAGTCCTTCATGCAAATGGCGACCAAACATCTTGGGGAACCAGTAGTAGGTGCCAGCAAACATGCCGAAGATGGCAGCCACCCCCATGATCATATGGAAGTGCCCGACCACGAAGTAGGTATCGTGCAAGAACAAGTCGACCGACGTCTGCCCCAGGAAGATTCCACCTAAGCCGCCGCTCACAAAAAGCGAGACAAAACCAATCGAGAACAGCATCGCCGTGGTGAACTGGATCTTGCCACCCCAAAGCGTCCCAAGCCAGTTGAAAGTCTTGATCGCCGACGGTACGCCGATCCCCAGCGTAATCAGGCTGAACGCCATGCCGGTGGCCGGGCTCATACCGCTCACGAACATGTGGTGGCCCCAGACGAAAAAGCCCAACAGCCCGATCGCGAAAATCGCGTAGACCATTGCCCGATAGCCAAACACCTGCTTGCGGGCAAAGGTGGCCAGGATCTGCGACGTCGCCCCCATGCCAGGAATAATGGCGATGTAGACCTCTGGATGCCCGAAGTACCAGAAGAGATGCTGCCACAGGATCGGCGAGCCACCGCGGTGGTCAATCGCCTCCCCCGACACCACCAAGCCACCGGGCACAAAGAAGCTGGTACCGGCGTTGCGGTCCAAGAGCAACAACACTCCAGCGCCCAGCAGCACCGGAAACGCCAAGAGCGACAAGACGGCGGTAGTGAACCATGCCCAGGTGGTGAGCGGCATGCGCATCAACGACATCCCCTTGCACCGCATGGCCAAAGTAGTCACCAAGAAATTCACCGAACCCATCAGCGAGGCTGCACAAAACCAGGCGATAGACAGAATCCACAGATTCATCCCCATCCCCTGTCCAGGCCCGGCAATCTCCCCCAGCGCCGACAACGGCGGATAGCCCGTCCACCCCCCGAGCGGTGCGCCACCCTCCACGAAGAAAGCCGCCATGATGCACCCAAACCCAATTAGCGTTGTCCAGAATGACAACATGTTGAGCGTTGGAAAGGCCATATCCCGGGCGCCGATCTGAATCGGCAGCGCGTAGTTTCCAAAGCCGCCTTGGGGTGCTGTGGTAAGGACAAAGAACACCATGATGGTGCCGTGCATGGTCACTAGCGACAGATAGAACTCAGGCGCCATCACGCCGCCGGCCAACCCCGCTGGGAACATCTTCTCGAAGAAACCAAAGTCGGCACCGGTTGGGTCGGCGAGCTGAATCCGCATCAACCACGACAGGAACATGCCGACCACCGCCGCGACCAGCGCTAAGAGCCAGTATTGAATGCCGATGACCTTGTGGTCCTTGGAGAAAATCCACCGGGTCACGAAGTTGGATGGAGCTGCGTGGTGGACGTGTTGTTCCGCACCGAGCGGCTGCTGCACAACGGACATGCTCTCCAACTCCTTCAGCCTAGCGACCTGTCTGAGTGGCTTCCTGCGCCAGCCACGTATCGAATTCGTTCTTGGGCAACACGTGCAAGTAGCCCTTCATACGATAGTGACCTAACCCACAAAGTTCAGCGCATGCGACTTCGTAGTCGCCGACCGTGTCAGCCTCGAACCGTAGGGTAACGACCATCCCAGGGACAGTGTCCTGTTTGATGCGCAGCTCTGGCATGAAGAAACTGTGCAGCACATCTTTGGAACGCAAACTCAGCTCGACCGGCGTGTCGACCGGCACGTACAGGTTGTTAAGTGCCGTCACATCGTCCATACCTGCGGCGTCGCCCGAGTCGATGCCCACCGGATTCTGGACCGCGTCATAGTTGTTCGGAGACGTCTGACCGAACTTGCCATCGGCGCCAGAGTAGCGCACGTTCCAGGCGAACTGCTCACCGAGGATATCGACCACCATGCGTTCAGCCGGCGGGTCCGACAAGTGCAAACCGGCCCAAACCCGCTGGCCCAGCACGCCAAGACTCAAGAAAACCACCGCACACAACAGCGCACCGCCGACCTCAACCGCATTGTTGCCGTGCACGTAGCGCGACGCGCCCGGGCGGTCTCCTTTGAACTTCCAGACAAAAATCCCCAGCACCACCTGGGCAAGTACGAACGCCACGCCGGTGACACCAAGCGTCAGGAAAAACTGTCCATCGATGGATCGTGCCGCCTCTGAAATAGTACCGGGCATATGGGTAGCGCCGTGTCGCAGGATGACGACGCTGGCGATGGTGATCAACCAAATGACCAAAGCCATGATAAGCGCCATCGAAACATCCCCCTCTCACGCATCCTCGCCCGCGGTCATGGGCACCGAGCAGAGCCGTTACTGTCAAAGCCTCCAGATTCTAGGAGTCACCCCGACAACATGCAAGCGTTGCAAGCCCACTTCCCCTGCCCTATCTTGACTGGACTGATGGGCGAGCCGACCGGGACAGGAAGCAGCGCGTCGAACCGATGCCGTCTCGCCCTGCTCTATGGTGGGCGCTCGGCAGAACACGATATCTCCCTGGTCTCGGCGCGCTTCGTCGCCCAAAGCCTTTCCCCAGCAAGGTTCGACGTCGTCCCCATCGGCATCGACCGCGACGGCCGTTGGCGCCTGCCCGGCGGCGTCGGGGCCATGGGAACCGATCCTATCAGCGGTGACGCGGTCGTTCCCACCGCGACTCGGCGACTCATCGCAACCACCCACGCCAAGCTCGCAACAGAAGACTTCGATGTCGCTTTTCCAGTGCTGCACGGCCCGTACGGTGAAGACGGCATCCTCCAGGGGTTTCTCGAGCTAGCCGGCATCCCTTACGTCGGAGCCGGCGTCCTCGGCTCGGCGTTGTCGATGGACAAGATTGCCCAAAAGGAACTGTTCATGGCGCGGGGCATTCCGACCGCCGCTTTCCAGGCGCTTGGCGCCGACGCCTGGCAACGTGACAAGCATGGCCACCTCGCCCGGATCACTGGTGCACTTCCAGCGCCAGTCTTCGTCAAACCAGCCAACATGGGTTCGAGCATTGGGGTGTCCAAAGTCGTGCAGCCTGGAGCGCTGGCTGCGGCGATCGAGCTGGCCCTCGAGTTCGACGACCGGGTCATCGTCGAAGAAGCACTGGAGGGCACCCGCGAGATCGAGTGTGCCGTGCTAGGAAACACTACCCCAGAGGCCTCGACGCTCGGTGAGATCCGCACCGAAACCGGCTTTTACGACTACGAAGCCAAGTACCTGGCCGCCGACCAGGCGGAGCTAATTGTTCCAGCCCAACTCTCGGCAGCGGCCAGCGCGCGCATCCGCCAGCTTGCCCTTCTCGCCTTCCAGGCGGTCGACTGTGCCGGGATGGCACGCGTCGATTTCTTCGTCGCCGCTGACGAGGGCAGAGTTTGGGTCAATGAGCTCAATACGATCCCTGGGTTCACGCCAATCAGCATGTACCCCCGCCTCTGGGCGGCCAGTGGAGTGCCCGCCGAGCAATTGGTCGAGCGTTTGGTAACGCTGGCCATCGATCGTCACGACCGCCGGCAGCACCTACGCACAACGCGCTAGCGCCTCGCCCTTCTCAAGCCCAGGAGACCAGCCACCGATATTGTTGGCGGTGGCGCGCCTGCTCGTCCACCCACGGTTTCCGCCCGTCTGGGGGCAACGGTGCCAGCAAAACTGCACCAGAATGCACCACAGCGAGGGGCCGCCACCAACACACCCATGGCAACCCCCAGACTGAAGATCGGGACCGCATCTGCGGCGCTGAAACGAGCCCACGCACTCGGCAGCCGCTGGGTGCGGAGGCTGTGGCGGTCGCCCGCCAGCGATAACCTGCGCATTGCCTGCACCTGGATGGCAATGATCGTTTTCGTCGTCTGGTGCCACGGACTCCTGCGCTCCACCAGCCAAGCGCGAAGTGATGTCGAACTAAGCTACGAACTTCTGTTCGCCGTCCAGGACATTCGTCGCGATGCGGTGGAAGCTGGCCCAGATCTGTCCAACGCCGCACGCGCCGAGCTGCGAAGCCGCGTTGAGGCACTCTTGTTTCCACTTCGCAGCACGGTGCCGGCCGACGGGCGCGGCGTGGAAATGCTTATGACGGTCATCGCCGAGACCGAGTCGCCCTGGCCCGCCGCACGCCTGGTCGATGCACTGGATCTAGTCGCCCTCGAGCTCCGTAGCACCAATGCGGTATTCGCCGCCCGTCTCGACCAGCGCCTTTCCCGCATGGATTTGGTGGTACTCATTGCCCTAGCCATCGCCATGGCCAACCTCGTGCTGCTCTTGTTTGCGCGCCATCGCCATCGCCAGGCAGAGCAACTCCGCACCAAGCTGGACGATGCCTACGCCAAAGTCGACGCCGCCCGCATCGATGCCGAGTCCGCCAACGCCGCCAAATCGTCCTTTCTTGCCAACATGAGCCACGAAATCCGCACGCCGATGCACAACATCATGGGTCTCGCCGAGCTCGTCCTCGAAACCGAATTGGACGGCGAGCAAGCCGAACTCATATCGATGGCCCACAAGGAATGTGGCAATCTCGTCGCCACCGTCAACGATATCCTCGATCTATCCAAGATCGAAGCGGGTCGCATTGCGCTTGAGCAATTGGAATTCAACCTGCCTGACCTGGTAGGCGAATCGCTCACAGTCTTTGCTTTGCAAGCCAACGAGAAGGGAATCGACCTGTCGTATCGATTGGCACCGGACACGCCCCAACGCGTGATGGCCGACCCGACCCGTATCCGGCAAGTGCTAGTCAACTTGATTGGCAATGCAATCAAATTCACAGACCGCGGACGCGTCACAGTGAACCTGAGCGCCGATACGCAAAACGCCACCGAAGCCATTGTGCGCTGTGAGATCAAGGATACCGGTATCGGCATCCCACCGGAACGCCAGTCACGGGTGTTCGAGGCCTTTACCCAGGCTGAGCGGTCGACCACTCGCCGCTATGGAGGCACCGGACTGGGACTACCGATTTGCCGGCGATTGGTCGAGCTGATGGGTGGCAACATCGACTTTCGTTCCGAAGCCGGCATGGGCAGCAGCTTTTGGTTTACGCTACCGTTGATCGCTCGCCAGCCCCATGGCAAACCCGAAGAGACCCCCGCCTTCGACAGGTTGCGCGTGTTGTGCATCGAGTCGACCGAAGAGGCGCAGACCGCAGCGGCTGACATGTTTGCCTCAGTCGGCGTTCAGGTGGACTGTGTCAGCGAGTCATCCGAGGCGTTGGAGTTGATCCACTGCTCGGACCAGGATGCGCTGTCATACGAATTGGTCTTCCTGGACTGGGCAGTGATGGCGCAGAGCGGTTTCAGGCTCGCGATCAGCATTCAATCTGACCTATACGCCCGACGTCCTGATATCGCGGTAATCGTCGACACCGGCACCCAGCTAACCGCCGAAGAGATCGAAGAGTGGCATGTCGGTGGCACCCTCCAGCGCCCATTGACACCGGCCAAACTCCGCAGCTTCCTGAAAGAGTGGCATGCCCGGCGGCGCGACGCCGCCTGATACTCTTCGACCATCCAGGCATGCGCTATCCTCCTCGCCATGTCTCAACCACCCACCGCGCGCCGCCGCCACGCCGGTTTCGCGGTGCAATGCCTCTTGGCTTGCGCCTGCGCGGTCGGGGCGTTGGCCGCCGCCTTTCCTGGCCACTATCGTGGAATCTGGCGGTCAGACGACTTTGAATACGTTTCCGTCGCCCGCAACATCTGGCGCGGCGCCGGTTTCGCGACCCAACACCTTCTACCGGTCGACCTCCGCCAATTCGACGGTGCACCACACGCCGAGTACATCCATCCACCAGGGCTCGCCACAGCAATCGCCGCCTCTTTTTACACCTTCGGCGTGCGCGACGCCGCCGCCGTCATACCCAGTGCAGTTGGCTTTGTGTGGTTGGTGGGCGCCACTTTTGCGCTCACCTGGCGCTTGGCCGGCGCTCGCGCCGCCTGGCTCGCCGCGGTGGCGGTCGCCTGTCATCCGCACCTGTCGACCTATGCGTGGCAGGCGCTGGCCGAGTCGCCAGCGACCGCCTGCGCGGTGACCGCGGCCGCCTGTCTGACCAGCCGCCGAGCCGGTGCGGCGCTGGGTGCCGGTGCTCTGCTAGCCACCGCACAGCTCTTTCGGGGCAACCTGGCACTCGCCCTTCCCGCCTACGCGTGGGCGGCGCGCTACGTATGGGCGCGGCCCGCAGCGACCGCGCACCCACATGCCACCATCCAGCGGCTCGCGCTGCTCATCGTCGGGTTCATCCCCGCCCTTGCCTGGCTCGCCTGGTACACGGCCAGCGTGGGCCCACAACTCTTGACGCAGTACGGGCTGCAGGCCTACTCGGCCCCCTACCCTGCCCTGGACGTTGCCCGCATGCTGGAACCTCCCTCGGCCTGGCAGTTTGCCAAGGAGTACCCAGGAGCGTTGGCTGCCAAAGTGCTTCTCCATTGGGCCAAAGCGCCCCTGAACGTCGCGCGCGCCCTGGGTTGGCCCCTGCTCGGCATTGGTCTTTTGGCGTGGGTGGCCCACCGGCGGCGCTTGGGCGTGCCACGCGCCGCCTGGGTGGGCCGACTTTGGCTCTGGTCCACCGGGCTTAGCATCTTGGGACTGGCTTTCTTCCAAATGATCCCCCGCCACTATCTGGTCTTCGTGCCACTGGCCGCCGCCTTCGTCGCCATCCAGCTCGCCCAACCGAGTTCGCTCCGGCTGTGGCGCCTAGCCCTCATCTTGGCCATCCTGGGTGGGGTCGCCCAATGGACGCGTGCGGCACCCTCCAATGCGCTCCGCCCCTTGGAGGATTTTCTGGACGCCCGGGTCCACGCCCATGCCACGGTCGGCTCCGACTTCTCAGAAGTCGCCCTCTGGCGAGCCGACCGGACAGGCGTCTGGCTACCGGTCACCGTCTCCGAGTTTCAGGAACTCGACAAGCGCGTTCCAATCAACGCCGTGCTGTTGACCTCCCTGCGTACACCCACCTGGCACTCAAGCTGGCAGCGGGTCTGGAGTGGTCAGAGCCCGCTGCCCGGCTTCGTCCTCGACGCCCGTTACGCCTCTGATTCTCTCGACGCCAAGCTGTACAAACGCGTGGCACCAAGAGGAATCCAACCACCATAGCCCCTGGCGTGTTGTAGCATGGCTGGCATCCGAGGCTCCCTACGCGATGCAACGCAAGCTCATCATTCCATTGGCGCTGGCAGTGACCGCCGCCGCAATCGGCGCCCTGGAGCACCGTCGCCAACCCAGCGCCACGGCCTCTTCTCCCCAACAACCGCAGGCGCGTGCCATCGACAACGAAGTGTGCAGCGCTTGCCACGTTGGAATCGCCGAGTCGTTTCACCGGACCGGCATGGGGCGCTCGCTCTATCGACCGGCCGCGGACAACGTCATCGAGGACTACACCGAATACAACCAAGTCGACGATCCACGCACCAACCTGCACTACCGTATGGTTCAAGAGGGCGACTCCTTCTACCAAATCGAGTATCGGCAAGACGCAGCGGGGCAGCGCATCCACGAGCGCCGGCACCAAGTCGAGTACATCATTGGCTCCGGCAATCACAACCGCGCCTACGTGTGGGAGGAGTCTGGCTACTTGTACCAAATGCCGATTGCTTGGTACTCCCAAGTGGGGCGTTGGGACTTGAGCCCCGGCTACCACTCCCAAAACAGCCGCTTCGATCGACCCATTATCGAGGAGTGCGTGCAGTGTCACAACGCTGACACACCCTTCTCAACCGACTCGGAGCACCACTATCCGGAACACTTGCCCTTGGGGATCGCCTGCGAACGTTGTCACGCCCCCGGCGCCCGGCACGTCGACCTGCGCGCCGCCGGCAACGGACCGCCAGCTGGCGTCCCAGATTCCACCATCGTCAATCCGCGCCGCCTGCCCCCCCAGCGGCAGATGGACGTGTGCTTGCAATGCCATCTGGTGGGCAGCGTCCGCTTCCCGCTGGCGGGCGCCGACAACCGATCTTTCCACGCCGGTGAGCGGCTTGCCGACCACCGCGCCGTATTCGTCTCCAAGACTACGCAGCTCGGCGATCTACGCATTACCAGCCACGGCGAGCGCTTTGTCCAAAGCGCCTGTTACTCGCAAACGCGAGGCGCGCTAACCTGCATCACCTGTCACAACCCGCACGAGCCGGTCGCCGAGGTTCCACGGCAACGCTTCAACGCCGTGTGTATCGGCTGCCATGCGGCTGACCCTCCACCCTCCCCACGCTCCACGTGCCAGCGCCACGCGCCGAACGCCGCATCCGACGATTGCGTCGGCTGCCACATGCGGCAGGGCGGCACGACGGACGCGCGGCACGTCAACTTCACCGACCACTGGATTCGACCGCCCAGCGATGGAGCCACCGCCTCCACCCCAAGCGCCTCGACCGAACTGCGCGCTTTCTTTCCAGACACGACGGCCCTCGCGCCCATGCGGCTCGGAATCGCCTACATGCGACTGTACGAGGCACGCGAGCGCGACAGCGATCACCTCGAACGTGCCGGCGCTCTGCTCGGAGGCGCGCTCAGCACCACACCCAGCCACGTCGAAGGCCGCTACGCTCTCGCCCGTGTCCTGACCCATTTGCGCGACACGGCCCAAGCCGAGCGCCTCTTAGCGAACCTGATCGCCGACCAACCCGACCACGGCCGCGCCCACTTTCAACTCGGTGCCCTCTTGGCGGCACGCGGCGCCAACGCCGCCGCTGCCGGCGCCTATCGCGCCGCCACGCAATTCGCCCCCGAGTTGTTCCAGGCGCACATGAATTTGGGGAACGCGCTGGCCGCCCTCGGCGACAGCGCCGGCGCCTGGGCCGCCTACGCCAAAGCGCGCGAACTACAGCCCCACAACGCCGACGTCCACCTGAACCGCGGGCGCTTCCACCTCACCGTGTCAGGCAACCTCGAGGCTGCCGGCGCTGCCTACGCGCGAGCATTACATCTTGCGCCCGACCAGGCCGACGCCTGGCAGGGGGTGGGCGCCGTGGCCCTGGCCCGCGGCGAATACACACTCGCCGCCAAGCGCCTCGCCCACGCTGTGCAGCTGAGCCCAGGATACGCACCGGCGTACGGCAACCTAGCTCTCGCCCATCTGGCGCTAGGGGACTCGGCCGCGGCCGAGACCACCTTGGAACGGCTCCTAGAGTTCCGTCCCAGCGACCGCCGCGCCATGCAACTCCTGCGCCGGCTGCGAAGCCCAGGCGACTGATCACCTATACTCAGGGGCAACCCAGCACCGAGGATGCCGTTTGCCTGACGACCGCCGGACCACCCAAATCGCCACCTTCGCCGCGGTCGCGCTCATCGCCCATCAGATTGGCGCCAAGGCCACGCGCGATGCGTTGTTTCTCAGCACCTTCGCCGTCACCTCGCTGCCGGCGATGCTAGTAGCGGCGGCGGTCACTTCGACCGCCTTCGTCTTCGCCACGGCGCGCCTCCTCACCCGCTTCGGCCCGGCAAGAGTGGTGCCTTGGGCACTGGTAGCCAGCGCCGCATTGCTTCTCGGAGAGTGGGCCCTGAGCCTGCGAGCGCCCAGGTTGGCGACAGTGCTCTTCTACCTACACATGGCATCGTTGGGCGCGGTGTTGATTTCGGCCTTCTGGTCCTTGGTCAACGAAAGCCTCGACCCGCACAGCGCCAGGCGCCGCATCTCCCAAATTGCCGCCGGCGGCACCCTGGGTGGTCTCATGGGCGGCTTGTTGGCCGACCGCGTCGGCGCCGCGTTTGGACCGGGCGCCATGCTTCTTGTCTTGGCTCTCTTGCACCTATGTTGTGCCGCCCTGGTTGCTGCCCTAGGAGCACCGGCACGCTCCGCGGCCAAGCCTACGGCCACTGGCAACGCGGGACGTTCGGGGTTCCGCGTTCTCCAAGACGTCTCGTATCTGCGGGAGTTGGCGGTCCTCGTCCTGGTGGCCACCGTCGCCGCCACGCTAATCGACTACGTCTTCAAGGCGCGCGCCACCGCCGCGGCACCCGACGGCGCTGGGTTGCTCCGCTTCTTTGCGGTGTTCTACACCTCGGTCTCGGTGGTGACGTTTATCATTCAAATGTTGCTGGGGCGCCTGTCGCTAGAGCGGCTCGGGCTGGCCCGCTCCGTCGCCACCCTGCCGCTGGTCATTTCGAGCGGCGGGGTACTGGCCCTCCTGGCGCCCGGGGTGGCCGCCGCGGGAGTCGCCCGCGGCTTGGAATCGGTTTTGCGCAGCTCCATCTTCCGCTCGGGGTACGAGTTGTTCTTCACGCCGGTCCTAGCCCAGGACAAGCGCGCCACCAAGTCCATCATCGACGTCGGATTCGAGCGACTCGGCGATGCCGCCGGCGCCGGCATCGTGGCGCTGACGCTCGCGGTTGCCGGCGTCCAAGCGCACAGCTGGCTGTTGGGTGCGGCCATCTTCTTGGGCGCCGTCGGCTTGTACATCGCCCTCCGCCTGCATCGAGGCTGGGTGACAGCTCTCGAGACCAGCTTGATCGACCAGCGCGACAAACTCGAAGCCGCCGAACGCGGCCCGACGGTGAGTGCGGTCATGCAGACAATCGCCGCCCTCGAGTTTAGCGATCCGGGTCTCAGCCAGAGTGGAGTGGAAGAACCCCAATCACCCACCCAGCCCGCACCACGACTGGCCCCGTACGAAGCCATGGGGCCCCGCCTAACCTTCCGCGCCGAGGCGAACCGAACCGACGAGGCGATCGTCAACCAACTCGCCGACCTCCGATCCCGCGACCCAGCGCGCATCAGGAAGGTGTTAGCAGCCAACCCGCTGCCGCTGGAGCTCACCGGCGCCGTCCTGCCGCTCCTCGCCTGGGAGGAAGTCTGCCAGGACGTCATCCGCGCGCTCCGACCGCACGCTGACTCGATCGCCGGTCAACTCACCGACGCACTCGTTGATCCCAACCGCGATTTCGCCATCCGCCGGCGCGTGCCACGCATTCTCTACCGCGCCAAGTCTCCGCGGGCGGTGAATGGTTTGGTGCTCGGTTTGGACGATCGCCGGTTTGAGGTGCGCTACCAGTGCGGCCAGGCGCTAGCCTCGATTCGTGACGCCCAGCCCAGCCGATCGATCGATCGCCAACCGGTCCTAGCAGCAATCGACCGTGAAGTGCGGCTTGGCGAGCGCGTCTGGCGCGGACAGCGACTCCTAGACGAATTGGAAGGTGATGAGTCAAGCGGCTCGGAGCTGATCGACAGCTTCCTCCGCGAGCGCACCAACCTGAGCCTGCAGCATGTGTTTACCTTATTGTCGCTGATCTATCCACGCGAGCCCTTGAAAGTCGCGTTTCGCGGGCTCTTCACCGACGACCCAGCGCTCCGCGGTACCTCCCTCGAATACCTGGATAGCATCCTGCCCGCCGAGCTGCGCGACCGCTTGTTGCCTCACCTGGCACCGTCGACCGCGCGGCGGAGCGACAACCAAAAGCCCCGCGACGAAATCCTCGCCGAACTGATGCGCTCCAACCACTCGATCGAGCTGAACTTGGCGCGCCTACAGGGGGCGATACCCCCCGAATCGACGGACACTTAAGTGCGGCGACGCCAGCGACTCTGGGCCGTCACCGTAGCGCTGGCCGGCGGCTTGGCCGGGGCGGCCGTGGCCACCCCACCTACCCCGCCGATCCGCGGCATCGTCATCTCTACCCACACCAACGGCCGCGAGTGGGGGACCGCCGCCATGCGCTCCACCGTCGCCGACATTCGTCAACTCGGCGCCACCTGGATCTGCACCCATCCCTACGCCGGCATTCGCGCCGACGGTACCGTCCTCTTCCACCACCGAAACAACGACGCGCCGCCCCCACACGTCGCCCGTCCAGTCACCGAAGCGCACGCCCAGGGCATGCAGGCCTTCATCAAGCCCCATCTGGCGCATTGGGGCTCGGGATTCGGTTGGCGAGGCGCCATCCAATTCGACACCCCCGACGCGTGGCAACGTTTCTTCGCGTCGTACACCGAGTGGATCGTCGGCGTTGCGGCCGCTTGCCCCGACGCCGACGCCTTCGCTGTGGGGACGGAATTGGATGCCACGGTCCACTTCGAGGCCGACTGGCGCCGACTCATCGCCCGCGTTCGCCAAGTGACCGACGCACCGTTGACTTACGCCGCCAACTGGGACCGCTTCGCCGAGGTGCCCTTCTGGGACGCGCTGGACCTCATCGGGGTCCAAGCCTACTTCCCGGTCTCAGTCGCAAGCGAACCCTCAGACCACGACTTGGCCAACGGCTGGGTCGAACACATGGCGCGGCTCGCCAAGTTCAGCCGCAAAGCCGCACGACCGATCGTCTTCACCGAGTTGGGCTACAACCGCTCGCTCAAGGCCGCCAGCCAGCCTTGGGACCACGCCACCGACCCGGGAGCCGCTGCCGCCGAGTTGCAAGCCCGCTGCCTCACCGCCGCCCTCACCGCCGTTGAAGCCGAACCCGCCGTCGTCGGCGCCTTTTTGTGGAAGTGGTTTCCCAATCCCTACTCGGTGGGCCGAACCTTCCCGCTGGCAACGCCGGCGATCGAAGGGGTAATCCGCAACGCCTGGGCTAGTGGGTCAAACTGACCGGAAAACTCACAGAAAACTTGGCGCCACCCTCGGGCACATCGACGTAGCGAATCGTGCCCCCGTGCTCCTCCGCCAACTTCTTAACCAGCGTCAGCCCCAGCCCCAAACCCGCTGGTTGGTCCGGACCATTGGCGCCGCGTGCAAACGGCTCGAACAACTTGCCGCGTAGCGATGGCGGTACACCCGGACCGCGGTCCGCCACCGACAGCACTAGGTGATCGCCGCGCTGCTCCATACCAACGTCGATGGTACGATCGGCCGCACCTCGCGTGTGTTTCTCAGCATTGTCCACCAAGTTCTGGACGATGTGAAAGACCGCATCGCGGTCGAACTTGACACTCGGCAAGCCACTCGGTAGTGACAGCCGTATCCGCGCTCCCGCCGCTTCTACGGCCGCTTCGAAGCGACCAATGCAATCACGCACGGCCCCAGCCAAGTCGCCCACTACCGGTTGAACACTCAATGCCCCGCGCTCCAACTGCGAGTAACCGAGCACGTTGGACACCACTCGACCCAACCGTTCAGCCTCGGCCGACACTTGGCGCGCGTACTCGTGGGTCGCCGATGGATCACCGAGCCCTTCGGCCAGCATGTCGCCGTAGACCCTGAGTCCAGCCAAAGGCGTCCGCAGTTCATGCGCCGCCGATGCTGCAAACCGCTGGCGTTGGCGCGACAAGCGATCCGTCTGCCAAATCAACCCGACGATGCAAAGCCCGGCCAGGAGCGACGCCGCCGCCACCTTGGCGAAGGTACGGCGAAAACTGGCGCGCACTTCACTGCCCCGCTCGGCGGCCTCGCGCATTGCTTCGCCCGGATCCACCTGCACCCGCCACTCCGATCCGGCCAGCGCCACGCCCGCTTCCACAAATCGCGTGGAATCGGGGTGGTCGGTGGCACCCCCCGGCAGGAAACGGGCGTCGTAGAGCGACGAGTGCCGCATGGACTGGTTGACGAACTCGTTCGAAATCGCGAAGCACTGCAAGAGCCGACCTTCGGGCCCCTCCACTCGGCGCAGCGCCAACAAGGTTGGGTCCCCGTGCATTTCCTGAACGTGCCACTTAAAGAACCCAACCTTGTAGCGCTGGAAGTCCGGGCTGTCCTCGTTGGCGTAGTCGGAACGTTCGGGGCGACTAAACAGCCGGGACGCCGCGCCCCCCAACCCCGCGCCCAGCTCGGCCGCATCCACCCACGCCGAACGTTTGGCTCGCTTGGGACGCCGGTCTGTCCATCCCCGAGTCGGGCGTGCGGCAGGCGCCGCACCTGGTTCGCGCAACATCGCCCGCAGGGCCGGCACCAGGGACTGGATTTCGCGAAACAGCGCCAGCTGCCTCGAGTACCAGTTTGCCCCCCGCCGGCGCGCCGCCACCCGGTTCAAGCTGGGCATGCTCAACCGGCCACCGGTGTCGACCTGAAAGTGCGCCAGGATCACCGGGTCAGTGGGGCCCAGCGATAAGGGCGACGGAGTGACCGACGCACACTCGCAGTTGCTGTTCGGATCGTGGAAGTCGGCCTGGTAGTGGAAGGGCGGGCGGCGCGACTCGGACTCGCGCAACGCCTCCAGGTGCCCGCCCAGGCGCTGCGCCAGGCCATGCGCCACCTTGAAGGCCTCGAAACGCATCGCCCCCTCGATGCGCGCCGCTTCGCGCTCGGCCGCGTCGCGGCCGGCAACAAACCAGGCGCTCGACGGAATGGCCACCGCGGCCAACGTCAAGAGTATCGCCGCGAGCGTCCGATTCATCGCGCCGTACCCCTGAGCGCGCCGCCTGCGCACGGCGTCAACGTACTAGACGTTGCCCCAGGCGTAGCCAACGCCCTTGACGGTGACGACGATGCGGGGCTCTGCCGGTGTCCGTTCGATCTTTTGGCGGAGGTTGGCAATGGTCATGTCGACAGTGCGGGTCGGTAGGTCGCCGGGGCTGTGCCAAACCTGCTCGAGGAGCTGGGCCCGGGACACCGCCCGCGCCCGGTGCGCATACAACAAGCGCAGGATAGCCGTCTCCCTGGCGGTCAGGGTGACCGTTTGATCGTCGCGCCGCGCGGTGCAACGCCCCAAGTCGAACTCGCAGCCGTCTGCCTCGACCCGCTCAGGCGGCACCGTACCATTTTTTTTGCGCCGCTCGACAGCTTCGACGCGCGCCAACAGCTCACGCGCCCCGAACGGTTTGGTGACATAGTCGTCCGCGCCTATGTGCAGCCCCGCCACCTTGTCATCTTCGGAGCCGCGCGCGGTCAGCATCATGATGTAGACGTCAGGGCGCACGCTGCGGACACGCTCGCACACCTGCACGCCGTCGACCCCCGGCAACATGAGGTCCAGCAAGATCAGATCGAAACGCCGGTCAACGCCGCGCTCGATAGCCTTGTTGCCGTCTTCGACGGCCTCCACGACGTGCCCCGCCCCGTGGAACAGGTCGACCAACGCCCGTCGCAGGCCAGGTTCATCTTCAACGACGAGGACGTTCATGGCAGTCGCCTCCTAGGGCGCCCCGTCGGCGTCGGCTACCGCCACCGTCGCGTGCTCGAGCATGTGGTGTCCGACCCAACCGGCCAGCACGTGGTCGGGGACCGCCGCCAGCGTCGCGCTCAACTCAACGTCGCTGTCGCGACGCTCCACCAGATAGGTCACCTCGGCGCCGACGTGCATCCGCGCCTTGGCCTGGCGAATCGCCTCTTCGTCGCCTTCGCCAAAGCGGACGCCGTTGAACCCCAACAGCACATCACCCACTTGAAAGCCGGCGGCTTGGGCGGGGCTATCTTCGACGACGCGCGTCACGGTTCGGCGGCCTTCCTCGTCGGAGTCGATTTCGATGCCAACCCAACCGCGGTTCTGAAAGTGCGCCGCCATGTAGTCCAGACACTCTTGGGTCGAGGAGCTGCAGCGCTCGCCAGGACCAGCCAGGGCGACGGCAGGGATGGCAAAGGTCAGCGCCAACGCAATGACGCAAAGTGACCGGCAATAGTTGGACACAGCATTTCTCCTAGGGTCGGATTCTTGAGCGCAGGGCGCCCGCGACAACATCAATAATACGCTTATGTAGCCTCAAATCGCGGTCAAAGGCCTGTATAACCCCATTCCCGCATCAACTACGACTGTAGTGCGGCGAGGCGCTGTTCGGCGTCGCGGACCTCGGCGGGCGGCCCCTCGGCCGCCCCCCAGGCGGCCAGGAAGCGCTCGTAGGCTGCCCGTGCCCGTCTGTGCCAACCGGACGCCTCATAGACCCGACCCAGATAGTAGCTGCTCAGCACCGACTGAATGGGCGACAGCGTCCGCCCCTCGTCAAAGGTGCGTTCAATCGATACGAACTGATCGGCCGCCGCACCCAGCGCCCCCTCGATCAGGTACAACTCGCCCAGGGCAAACCGCACGTGGGTCAACGGATGCGACGACTTGGCGTTGGCTTGTTCAAAAAAAGCGATGGCCTGCTGGTGGTCGCCCCGCGCCCGCGCCATGAAACCCCGGCCGGCCAGAACCGCGAAATCCCGTGACTCCTGGCGCAACTCCAAGTGCGCGGCGAGCGCGTCCAAGACCCTGGTCGCCTCGTTCAACTTGCCGTCTGCGACCAAGGCCTGAGCGTAACGGTCTTCGGCGTGGTAGATGCGGTGTGGCGCAACGCGGCGCCAGGTCGCCACAACGTCGCGCCAAAGAACATGCGCGGCGCCCGGCCGATCCTGAAACTCCAGGACCGCCGCCTTGACGGCTTGCTTCATGCCGATGAGCGGCCCGTTTTCGATTCCCTCCAACCGATCGGCAGCGATCGCCTCATCCAAGAGCCGCAACCCTTCAGTAAATTGGCCCCGGTAGAGCGCCGCCACGCCCAACCGCCCGCGCGCCAGCGCTCGCACGTCGACCGATGGCGACATGAACAAGGACTGAAGTGTTGTTTCAAACGTCTCAAAGTCCCCCTGCAACAACGCCGCATCAGCAAGGTTGAAGGCGGCCGGCGTGAAACCGGGCTTCAGCTCCAACGCCCGTCTGAACGAAGCCGTCGCTTCCTCCCACAAGCCCTGGCGGGCGTAGATGTCGCCCCGTGAATCGTACGGATTGGGTTGATCGGGCACCCCCTCGATGTACTTGTTGATCGCCTCAATCGCCTTGTCGAACTGGCCGGCGGCGCTGTAGGTGTATGCCAGATCGTTGTAGGCGCTGTACTCAAAAGGGTCGAGCAAGATCACCTGCTGCAGGTGACCGATGGCAGCGTCATGATCTCCGGAATTGCGGGCGGTGGCGCCAAGCAGGTGGTGGGCACGCTTTTCATCCGGGTAGTGCTCAAGCAACTCGGCCAGCTGGAGCTGGTAACCGGTGAGATCGCCGATGATAGCCGCGTGCTCGGCCAATATGTAGCGCCGCTCGACGTCGCTGGCCTGGTCGATGTGGCGCACCGCCCTGGCGATATGAACGGCCGGGTCCTTGCCAAGCTGTGCCAACGCGTAGTGCGCCATCGCAAACGACGAATCCAACTCCACGGCGCGCAAGAGGTCGTCGCGCGCCTCCGAGAAGAAAAAGTTCTCCCGTGCATCAATGCCGTCAACATAGTGCCGGTAGGCCGCCGACGACGAAGTGGTGACCTGGCTGACGCTGGCGTGCGCTGGCTCCAGCACCTCCCCCAGCATCTCGGCCAAATCCTGCTGGACAGCCCTGGATAAAGCGCTCGCCACCGCGAAGACGCTGTCGGCGCCACCGCTATTCTGAACTTGCTGAGCAGCGACAATCGAACCGCTGTCCGCGTCGGAGATCTCGGTCCGCACAACCCACGGGGCGACCTGCAAGATCTCACCGCTGAGCATGTAGCGTATGCCGGCGTGGCGAGCCACCGCTGAGGCGTTGGTGCGATCCACGACCGAAGCCTCGGCACCCTCCACCTGTCGCAAGCAATCCAAGAGTCGCTGGCGAGAGGTCACTTTCAACGAGCTGGACTGTGACAGGTCGGTGGTCAACAGACCGGACAACATCCGGCCGTGCTTGCCCGCATCTCCGAAATCGGCCAAGTTCTCGAAGTACATGACCGCCAGACTTGGTTCGGCGGCACCGACCCGATCGCCCCCCAGGTGCACCCACTGGCTTGCCACCCCCAAGACGACAGCCAGCGCCCCGGCGACCATCAGCCCAGGGCGCCGTCGCCACCGCCGCGACCGCCGCACCCCCGAACTTCCGGCACCGCCCAACTCGGCCATCAACGCCTCGACGCTCGCGTAGCGATCTTGCGGATCTTTAGCCAGCGCCCGCGCCACCACTGGCTCCAACGCCCCAGCTTCTCGGCAGGGTGCGGGTGCCTCATGCGCAATGGCGTAGAGCGTCGCCGCTTCGTCATCACGCCGGAAGGGATGGCTACCGCTCAACAACTCATAGAGGAGCAATCCGAATGAGAAAATGTCCGAGCGTTCATCCACCGCTTCGCCGCGAATCTGCTCGGGCGACATGTAAAGCGGCGTCCCCAGCGGGCGGCCGGCTTGGGTCAACTCTGAGCTGGCGCCGAGTTTGGCCAGGCCAAAGTCCAAGAGCTTGGCGCGATCGCCGGCGTCGACCATGACGTTGGCCGGCTTGACATCGCGGTGGACGATGCCGGCGGCATGGGCGGCGGCCAGGCCCTCGGCCACGTCGCGCGCCCAACCGAGGCGCCGGTCGGCATCGATCGGCTCGTCCCGTTCCAAAACTTCTTTCAAGGTTGGGCCGTCGACATGCTCCATGACCAGATAGAGCCGCCCGCCGTCCTCGCCAAGCTCATGGATGGTGACGACGTTCGGGTGATTCAACGCCGCCGTCGCTTCGGCTTCGCGCCGAAACCGCTCCTTCAACTCGGGATGGGCGCTCAACGCCGCTGGCAACACCTTGATCGCCACCCGGCGCCCGAGTCCCGGGTCGATGGCAGCGTAGACTTCACCCATGCCGCCAATCCCCAGCGTCTGGCCCAGGGTGTAGCGACCGACCCGCGCCGGCTTGGCCCGGCGGGCCTGGGTCTCGTCCATCGGCGATTCATCGGAGGTCACCAAATCCAAACCCCCAGCAACACTTCAACCCTTTGATATTGTGCGCGTTACAACGCACTCCGGGGCCTGCGGCAGCACCGCGGCGCTCCATACAAACTACGGGAATCTAGCCGCTATCGGCGTGTACAATAGGTGTAAGAAGCCGTTGCCCGCCTCGGGCGCCACCGATCGCCCAGGTTATCGGAGGATGAATCATGCGAACTCTTGCCGCCCTATTGGTTGCACTCCTAACGGTACTCCCCAGCCAGGTCCAAGCGATCTGCTGCCCGTTTCCCTGCATCGACGACTGCGCCATCGAAAACCGCGGCCAGCTCAACTGGGTGGTCATTGACCGGCAGGCGGAAACCGTCCAGCTTATCCCCAACATCCGCGTGTTCGGCCAAGCCGCCGATTTCTCGCTCATCGTCCCGACCCCAACCGAGCCCACCCTGGCACCTGCCAGCGCGGCGATCTGGCGGGAAGCCACCGCCCTCACCGCCCCCATCCGCCGGCAACGCCAGAACTCAGGTGGCGGGCTCGGCTGCGACGACGGTGTCTTTAGGGCCAACAGCCCGCCGAGCGTCCAGGTGGCCGAAGACGCTGGTGGCGTCGATATCGTTCGGCATGAGTCGGTGGGGAACTTCGAAGCAACGATCATCACCGCCACCGACACCGGCGCCTTGGTAGGCTGGCTCGAGGACAACGACTACGCCATTTCCACCGACGACGCCGCCCTGTTCAGCCCCTATGTGGACCGCGGATGGTTCTTTACGGCCATGAAACTTGACCCCAACGCCGAGATGCCGGTCGTCGGCTGGGACACCAACGTCGACCCGGTGCTCGTTACGTTCAGCGCCCCGACCTTCGAGATTCCGTTGGACCTCCTCACCATCAACCGTGGCGACGACCTGCCGGTTGTGGTCTACGTCGTCGACGACCACAAGGCGGCGCTACCGGGCTTTGCAACGCTCTACGCCAACGCCGTCTCCGACGGCGAGTACACGAGCATCGCCGCACGCTTCCCAACGCTCTCGCCATTCATCGCGCCGGGCAAGTTCGTGACCCGGTTGGACCGCACCTTCACCACCAACGCCGACATGGTTGGATCGATCCGGGTGAATCGGGCTCCAAACGCCGACGAGTTTCGGCGCATCATCAACCTGGCACCAGGCAACGCGTGGACATTTTCAGCCGAAGGCGCCGTCTTCCTGCTGCCCGTTTGGTCGGCGTGGCGCCGGCGCCCTCGCTAGCTGTGGTCCACCGCGCTACACCGCGGTCCGCGACCGCCGAAGAGGCCATCCTCGACGCGGACCGTACCTGGGTTCGGGCCTTCAATCAGGGTGACGTCGAGCGCCTCACCTCCATCTACGCCCCCGACGTGATCTTGATGCCCCCGGGAGAGCCCGAAGTCATCGGCCGACCCGCGGCGCACCGCTGGCTCACGGGGTTCCTAGCCACCTACAGCGCCCACCAGCAGCTCGACAATGTCGAGGTCGCCCGCGAGAGGACCTTGGGCTTCGTCCGCGGCCACTTCGCCCTCAGGTTGACCCACCGACAAACCGGCGAGATTCTGGAGGAGCACGGCAAGCACCTGGTGATCTGGCGCCAGGGCGACGGCGGCAGCTGGCTGGCTTGGCGAGACATCTGGAACACCAGCCCTCGATAGTTGGCAGGGCGGCAGTGGGCCGCTATCCTTCGCCATCGTGCAAGATCCTCCTCCCGACGGCGGCGCGGCACCCAGCGCCATAGCCCAAGCACGCTACCTGCTCAGGCGCGGTGCCGCTGAACCTCTGGGCGCGGTTGCCGTACCGGGCGGCACCCAGATCGCTTTCGTGGCTCCGGAGGCGCTGGGCGCGCGGCTCGACATCTACGCCCCCGGCCAGGCGGCAACGGCCGCGCAACTCACCTTGGATCCCCTGCTGCACCGCACCGGCGACGTCTGGCACGCCCGGATCGACAACCTCCACCATCCCTTTGAATACACGGTCAGCCTGGAGCCAGACACCGAAACCCCGCTCATCGATCTGCAAGCCCAACTCCTGACCCGCCACGGCAGCACCTGGCGGGCAGCGTCGACCGCCGACTTCCCCAGGGGTCTCGAGGCCAAAACCACTCGACCGCGCACCCCCTGGCGCGACTCCATCGTCTACGAGTTGCACGTCCGCGGCTTCACCCGCCACCAATCAGCCGGGGCGACTCACGCCGGTACCTATCGTGGGCTCTTGGAGAAGATCGACCACTTGCGCGCACTCGGCGTCACCGCCCTCGAACTCATGCCGATCGCCGAGTTTGACGACAGCCAGGCACCCGCGCGCCCGCCGCCCGGTGGCGCGCCGCTCCAAAACTACTGGGGCTACGACCCGGTCAGTTTCTTGGCGCTCAGGCGCGCCTACGCCGCCGATCCCACCGGATCTGCTCCCCTGGTTGAGTTCCGCGAGGTAGTGCACGCACTGCATACCGCCGGCATCGAGGTCATCCTCGACGTTGTCTTCAACCACACGGGCGAGGGCCGCGCTGGCGCGCCACCCCACGCCTGGCGCGGCTACGGCGACCAGCTCTATTACCTGCACAATCCCCAGACCGGCAAGCCGATCGACGTCACCGGCTGTGGCAACACCGTGAACGCCAATCACCCGATTGTCGCAGACCACATCCTCGCTGCCTTGCGACGCTGGGTGATCGACTTTGACGTGGACGGCTTTCGGTTCGATATCGCTTCGGTTTTGGCCCGCGGCCAAGACGGCGCCTTGCTCGACAGTCCACCTTTGATCGAACGCATTGCCAAGGACCCGATTCTAGCCAGCACCAAGCTAATCGCCGAGCCGTGGGATGCCGGCGGCGCTTATCAGGTCGGGAGTTTTCCGCACTTTGAACGCTGGGCCGAATGGAACGGGTTGTTCCGGGATGACGTGCGGAAGTTCGTCAAAGGCGACGCCGGCGCCGCGGGCGCCCTAGCCCAGCGGCTCCTGGGCAGCGCCGACCTCTACCAAGACCGCACACCCGAGTGCAGCATTAACTTCACGACCTGCCACGACGGCTTCACGCTCCGCGACCTAGTCTCGTACAACACCAAGCACAACCAGGCCAACGGCGAAGAGAACCGGGACGGCAACGACGCCAACTACAGCTGGAACTGCGGAGTCGAAGGCCCCACCGACGACCCCACAATCCGCGAGCTGCGCCGGCGTCAAATGAAAAACCTGCAGACTCTCTTGCTGGTGTCGCATGGCGTTCCCATGCTCCTGGCTGGTGACGAGCTCGGTCGCACCCAAGGCGGCAACAACAACCCTTACTGTCAAGACAATGAAACGAGCTGGCTGGACTGGACGCTGGACGAGGAGGCGCGCGAGCTACTTGCTTTTACACAGAAACTGATCAGTTTCCGAAAGCAATACTCCATTCTTCGGGAAAGCCGATTTGTTGCGGATACCGCGACGTGCGGCACACAAGTCAGCTGGCACGGCATTCAACCTCACGAGCCCGACTGGTCCGACGAGTCACGGTCCCTGGCCATGCACTTGTGGAACGCCGACACCGGCGAAGAACTGTACATCTGCGCCAGCGCCTTCTGGGAGGCGCTGCGCTTTGAGCTGCCAGCGCCGACGGTCAGGGCGCACTGGTACCGGGTGATCGACACCGCCGAGCGGCCGCCCCACGACTTCGCATCCCCGGACGCTGCCACCCGGCTCCGGGCCCACGAACTCCACGTGGCGCCGCGGGCCGTCGTGGTTCTAGTGGGCGACGCCTGAGACTAGCCGCCTAGCCGCCCAATCCCCCAGATCTCGTCGGCGTACTCCTGGACGGTGCGATCGCTTGAGAAGTAGCCCATGCGGGCAACGTTAAGGATCGCAGCGCGCGTCCACTCCTTGGTGGAACGGTACTTACGCGACGCCCGTTTCTGCGCGTCGACGTAGGCCTGGAAGTCAGCCGCAATCAAGTATGGATCGCCACCGCTCAAGATGCTGTCGACCAGCGGCTTGAAGATCCCGCTCTCTTGGGCACTGAATTGATCGCCAGCGATCGCATCCAGCACCCGCTTCAGGTTGGGGTTGGCTTCGTAGTGTTGATTGGCGTCATAGTCGCCCGACCGCCTGAGCGCCGCGACCTCGTCCGCCTTGAGTCCGAAAATGAAGATGTTCTCCTCACCGACCCGTTGGCAAATCTCGATATTGGCGCCGTCCAAGGTCCCCATGGTCAACGCACCATTCATGGCCAGCTTCATGTTGCCGGTCCCTGATGCTTCCATCCCGGCCGTCGAAATCTGTTCGCTTAGATCAGCGGCCGGAATGATGCGCTCCGCCAACGACACACGGTAGTCGGGCAACACAGCTACCTTCATGTGGTTCGAGGCCTTGGCGTCTTGATTGACGACAGCGGCAACGTTGTTCAGCAACTTGATGATGAGCTTGGCCCGCTGATAGCCCGGCGCTGCCTTCCCCGCCACTAAAAACGAGCGCGGTGGCTCGAGCACCTGCCCGTCCAAGACGTTCAGGTACTCGTGAATCATATACATGGCAAACAAGTACTGTCGCTTGTACTCGTGCATACGCTTGACCTGCACGTCAAACAAGCTGTTGGGATCCAACGTCAACCCAATCTCGCGTTTGACACAGTCCATCAAACGTTGCTTGTTCGTCTTCTTCGCACGCATGAACTTCTTGCCGAACGCTACATCATCCGCCAACGGCTCGAGCTTCTCAAGAGCCGACAGGTCAGTGACCCAGCCATCGCCGATGGTCGTGGTAATCAGCTCAGACAGATCAGGGTTGGCCTTGAGGAGCCAACGCCTCGGCGTCACGCCGTTGGTCTTGTTGTTGAACCGCTCCGGATACATTTCGTAGAAGTCCGGCACCAGTTCGTCGCGAATCAGCTGCGAGTGCAAGGCAGCGACGCCGTTGACGCTGTGGCTGCCGACAATCGCCAGATTGGCCATGCGGACGCGCTTGTCGTGTTCCTCGGCGATCAAGGACATGCGTCCCCGCCGCTCACCGTCCTCCGGCCACCGCACTTCGACTTCCTCCAAGAAACGCCGGTTGATTTCATAGATGATCTGCAGGTGGCGAGGTAACACGCGCTCCAACAGCGCCACCGGCCAGGTTTCGAGCGCCTCCGGCAACAGCGTGTGATTCGTATAACCGATGGTCGCCTTCGTAACATCCCAGGCCGCCGTCCACGGCAAACTCTTCTCGTCGACCAGAACGCGCATCAACTCGGGGACGGCCAGAGCCGGATGCGTGTCGTTGAGTTGGATAGCGGCGAACTGTGGCAACTTGTCGTAGTCGTCGCACTGCTCGGTGAAGCGTCGCTGCACATCCCTGAGCGCACACGCCACCAAGAAGTACTCCTGCAGGAGACGGAGTTCGCGACCTGCCTCAGACGCATCGGAGGGATAGAGGACCTTGGAGATGTTCTCAGAAGCAATCTTTTGCTCGACGGCACGCAAGTAATCGCCGGAGTTGAACACCTGCATGTCGAATTCGTCGGATGCATGGGCGGTGAACAGGCGGAGCCAGGTCACCGTCTCACCGCCATAGCCAACGACGGGCATGTCGTGAGGCGTGCCGATCAACGCCTGCCAATCCAACCACATGGAGCAGCGCGCGCCGTCACGATCTTCCTGCTCCTCGACTCGACCGTAGGCCGGAACAATGTGTGATTCGTCAACGCGCTCGATCAACCATGGATTGGAGCCGCGCGACCAATTGTCGGGCATCTCGTGTTGGTAACCCTGGCGAAACCGTTGCTTGAACAGGCCAAACTCGTAGTTGATCCCGTAGCCGAACCCCGGCAATCCCAACGTCGCCATCGAATCCAAAAAGCACGCTGCCAGGCGGCCCAAGCCGCCGTTGCCAAGTGCTGCGTCGCGCTCGCGCTCGAAGAGATCCTCCAGATCGACGCCCAACTGATGCAGAACCTGGGTAAACTCTGTGCGTACGCCGAGGTTGAGCAGGTTATTGCCCAAGGAGCGCCCGACCAAGAACTCCATCGACAGATAGTAAAGACGCTTGGTCCGCGCCGCCTGGATCCGCTCTTCGGTGGCGAACATGGCGTCAAGAACTTCCTCGCGCAGAGCCAGCGCCACCGCCTGGTAAAGATCAGCCGGTGTCGCCGAGTCCCAGGTCTTGCCGATGGAATAGGCGAGGTGAAAACGGATGGACTCTTCGTACTCGTTGTCGCGTGACGGCGCGAGCTTCACGTTCCGTGCCCCGCTCATGGGTCAACCTCCAGGCATTCTGCGGCCGGCTGGTGCAGCGGCTGCAACAGGTCTAGGACGGACTTAACAGGCGCAAAGGTCGAGCGCGGCACCTCGACAAAAAGAGTGTTCCAATAGGCCATGGAGCCGTTCCAAAGCCCGGGCAGCTCCAACGCTTTCAGCACCGTGCCGTTGCGGCTCTTGGTGGTGACGAAAGCAGCCCCAGCGTCGGCGTAGCGCGACAATTGGAAAGGTCGACCATGGTGGTCGCGCACCGCACAGACCAGGTCAACCGGATTGAAGTGGGTCGACTCGGCGAACAACGCCCGCTGGTCAGCCGAGCGATGGTCGATCTGGGCAAACTCGACGAGTTGTAGGGCGGAACTGCCGTCCTCGTCCCGCACCCAGAACGGTCCACCGCCTGCTTCGCCAGCGTTTTCGACCACACCACAGACTCGCAACGGCCGGTCCAATAGGGCTCGAAAATACTCGCGTTGCTCGGCGTCGCCTCGCCCTTGCAAACCGCCGGGCAAGCGCTTACCGAGCGCCGTTTCGGTAAACTCGCGCAGCTCGGCCAGGAAATCCCTGCCACCCTCACCCGCTTCAATTCGGTGTAGGAAGCGATGCACACGCCCCTGTAAGGTCACCAGGAATCCCCCCAGCACCGTCTTCCAATAGGTAACAACCGGTTTGGCATGGTCGTGCACGACGTTGTCGACGTTTTTGACGAAAACGATGTCGCCTTGCAAGTCATTGAGGTTGCCGAGGAGCGCCCCGTGGCCGCCGGGCCTGAGTACCAAACGGCCGAAACCGTCGCGCAGCGGCCGGTCTTCCAAGTCCACCGCCACCGTATCGGTGAAGGTGCGCTGCGTCGACGTCCCAACCTCCAGGCGAACGCCCTGCGCGCTCCAGGTGCGACACACCCGGCGCAGGTGGGCGTCAACCAGCGCCGCTGAGGCGGCTGGCACCGTGAAGTGCACGCGGGCACAGCCTGATTCATCCCGACAGTAGGCCAACGCCTCAACGATGTGCTCCTCGAGAGCAGTGCGCGCCCCCTCAGGATAGGCGTGAAACTCGACCATCCCCTTGGGAAGTTGCCGGTACGATAGACCGCTGTCGGTCAACAGCAAATCCAAGAGAGCGTTCGGCGCCAGCCGGCCGTTCGACACCTCGCCATTTCCCAACGCGGTGACGCGCCGGTGAAAGGCGAAGCGCTCCTGGTGATCTACCACCTGGGCAAAGGCTCGGTCCGCCTCGTCGGCAGAATTCCGCAGCCGTTCCAAAACTCGGGCATCGATCGACTGATAGCGCGCATGAACCGCCGACAGCGCCGCGAACATGCGGCTGGCCGCTCCGGATGCTGGCACAAACTTCATGACCCGGCCAGCCGCCTGGGCAGCCCGGTAGACCTCGCCGAGCCGCTCTCGGTGTCCAGGCGGGACCACGTGCACCCCGTCGCCACGACTGCAGGAACGTTGAACGTCGACGGGTCTGGTCCCGCGCCGGAGTGTCTCAATCTGAGCAACCAACTCGTCGCGGCCGATGCCGGCGCGAGACAGATGCTCCAAGTCGCGCTCGTTGAGAAACTCTTCCAGCCCACGCGTAATGGCGTTGGTGGCTGGCGTTTCGGTTGTTGCATTAATACGAGTCAAAGGCTGCGGCTTCCACCCGTTTAGGGACCCACACACCACCATCAAACAGCGATTGAGGCGACCTACTGATACCCGTCTTCTATCGGCGAGGCAGCGAGCTGGCTTGACGGTGACACCCAGCGCCTCCTCACCTCCCCACTCTGGTGGGCCCGCCGCGCCGATCGGCATCGCCAACAGCCCCAGCACCGAGGTCAACGACAGTGGCACGTAGAACGCCAGGAACCCTCTAAACGTGAGAGGTGCCTGAGCCGCCGTTGGGGGCAGGTCGGCGATCACCGACTGTGCCCGGCGCCCGACATACAGCGCTTCGCACAAAACGCCAACCACCATGGCCACGGCGCTGCTCACTCGCAGTGGCTGGCTCACGAAACGCTCTCGGAGGTGGAGGGGACGGCGGCGCCCAGCAGTGGCGACCAGGCACGCAGTCTGCCAGAATGGAGGGGCCGCGCAGTCTAGCACCCGCCCACCGCGGAGCCCACCGCACATCTGCCTGGGGCAAACCCCCCAGGCAACCGAGACAAATCCACAGGTTGTTTCGACTTTGGCCGATAACCTAATTCGGTGGCGACAGGACGCTACCCGTCCAACGTCTACGGTCTTCCAACGGTGCGTGTCCGATGACAGCTAGAACGCCCCTCTCCTTCATCAGTCTGACGCTCTTGTGGACCCTGCCACCCGGAGTCGCCACCGCCGTCGACGTCGATCTGATGATGGTGGGGAACTCGATCACGGTAGGCGACGACTTCGCACCGGGATTCCGCGACGAACTCCACACTCTCCTGGCGGCCGAACCCAACCACACCTTCACCTGGGTCGGCTCGAGCGGCAGCCCACCCATTCAGGGTCACTTCGAAGGCGGCCGCAGGATCGACGACTTCTACCCGTCGGGCTTTGGTAATAGCTGGGGAAACGGCAGCTTCGACATCACTCCAGACATGCAGGCGTCGACCCCGGAGATGGTGGCAATTCACCTCGGCACCAACGACCTGAACAGCCAACCGGGACCCTACGCGCCGTACTCGCTCGACCACGGCCAAAGCTTGCAAACACAGTCCGGCCAGCTGGCTGAACTGCTCCTGTATTTGTTGCAGTGGCGGGATGGCACCTTTTCCTCCGATTTGGCACACATCGTTTTGTCGATGAACATCCCGATGCAAAATCGCGACCAGGACGTCGAGGACTGGAACAACGCTGTCATCGCCATTGCCGAAGATCTGGCTGAAGGCGAGCTGACCGGATCGCCAGTCAAGGTCACCTTGGCCGATCACTACACCCACTTCCTGTCGAACCCAGATCTCTTCACCTTCGGCCCTGGTGACTGGATGACCGACGCCCTGCACCCCAACGACGCCGGCTACGACGAGATGGCCACCATCTACCATCCGGCCATCGTTGCCGCCGTCGGCGACGTGACGCCCCCCAGAACCATCACCGATTTGGCTGTGGCCGCCACTGACACCCACAGCGTCACCATTCAATTCACCGCACCGGGAGATGACGGCACGAGCGGCCAGGCCTTCATGTACGACGTCCGCGCCAACGTCGGTGGATTCGCCCCGAGTGACTTTGGCGGCGCCCGGCAGGTGGTCGGCGAGCCGCGCCCGGCGGCGCCAGGACAGCTCGAGACCATCGAACTCGCCGGTCTTTTGCCCGGCACCGGCTATACGATCGCCGTCAAGGCGGTGGACGACGGCGGCAACCGGAGCACCATTTCCAACCAGGTCTCGGTCGTCACCTTTGGCCCGCCGGTGGTGACGCTGACCTTCCGCGACGGCGAGAACGGCTACTTCGGCGCCCAAGACAATGCCATCATCAACAATCGCCCCAACGACAACTACGGAAACGGCACTCAACTGGGCGTCGGGTTGCACGGTGGTGGCGGGGCTCTAGTGAACGATGTGCAGCGCGCCCTCATTCGCTTCGACTTGAGCGACATCCCGGACACAGTCGCCATCGACGAGGCAACGCTTACTCTCTACCACTTCGAGGCGTCGTCCGCCGACCCCGTCGACGTTGCCGCCTACCGGGTGACAAAGACTTGGTTGGAGGGCTCGCAAACGGTGCCGGCACCGCAACCCAGCGCTTCGTCCTGGAACGACGCCCGCCGCCAAGAGCTGGCCTGGTCGACCCCGGGAGTGGAGGCTGCCAGTGATTTAGCGGTCAACAACGACCCGGTGTTTGACCGCTTCGAGACGCCCGAGGACGTCGTCACCCTGGACGGCGTCAACCAAACCTACGCTTGGGATCTCACCAACGCGGTCGTGCATTGGGTCGATGGCACCTGGCAAAACGACGGCGTCCTCTTGCAGAGTCTGGATGAGGGCCCCAACACTAGGCGCCGCCTCCGCTCTTCCGAAAGCGCCGACGCCAGCCGCCGACCGGCGTTGACCGTCACCTTTACAACCATCACCGCCGTCGGCGAAACGCCGGCGCCTGCCATTGCCAAGCTTCATCCAGCCTTCCCCAATCCATTCCGGAGTCGCGCTTCCATTCGCTACGAACTCGCCCAGGACGGCGACGTCCGCCTGGCGATCTACGACCCGCGCGGCCGCCTCGTACAGCTCGTCGCCGACGGCCGCCAGGTACGCGGAACTCACGCCTACAGCTGGGACGGCCGCACGCTCGACGGCCCCCCGGCGCCCTCCGGCGTCTACTTCTACCGACTCGAGGGTCCGGGGTTGGTGACCGCCCAGAAGATCGTCTTGGCTCGCTGATTCAGCGGGCGTTACACTGCGCCGCCTGGGCTAGGAGCCATGTTGGCTCCGACCACCCGAGACCAACCCGAGACGCACTGTGACGCCACCCGAACCACATCCCAAGTCGCCAGCGCCCGTTCGCCGGCTGGCGCCCTACGTGACCGCAGCCCTTATAGCGATTGCGCTGCGCGCCTGGGAATTGGACGGCCAAAGCCTCACCGGTGATGAGTTCGAAGATCTGCGCGTGGCGCGGCGCGACACCGATTTCACCGACCAAATGCGGGGCGCGCGCCGCTTCCCCCCCTTGTTCCACTTGGCGATGCGCGCGTGGCTCTGGGCTTTTTCTTCCGACGTGGGGGCGCGGGCGTTCATGGTAGTCATCGGGCTGGTGACTGTCGCTGCCATGGTCGCCCTCGCCCGAGCCATTGGCGGGCGCCGGGCCGGTCTGGTCGCCGCTTTTCTGGCAGCCATATCGCCCTTTCTTGTATGGTACTCCACCGAGACTCGAGCTTACGGTGTCTACCTACTCTGTGCCGCCGCGGCGACCTACGCGGCTTGGCAACTGGCACACTGCGACCGCTGGCGGGACTGGCTCGGCTTTGTCGTAGCCTCGCTCGCAGGCCTCTACACCCACTACTTCTTTAGCATCTACCTCGTAGCCTTGGTGGTCGCCGCCGGCTGTTGGCGTGCTGCCGCACTCGGCTCGCGCCGCACGCTCGTCGCCTTGATCGCCGGAGCGCTGGCTTGCCTGCCGCTCCTCCCTCTCATGGCGTTCGACCTCGAGTGGGACTGGGGCTTTGCCCAAACAACTGGCTTTAGCATGGCGGCCTTAGGGTATTCGTTCATCTCAGCCCTGACTGGCTACACGCTCGGCCCTTCGCTCCGCGACCTCCACACTCTGGACCTCGGTGCAGCGCTCCGCCAAGCCGCCCCCTGGCTCGCTTTGCTGGCTGTGGCCTACGCACCACTCTGGATCCGCGGTTGGCTGACTCTGGAGCACCGTTCACGGGCCGGCCTTGCTGTTCTGGCCACCCTGCCGATCGTCATCGTCGGGCTCTACAGCGCCCTCGGCCAACACGGCTTCAACCCCCGACACGTGGTGCACATCGTTGTGCCGCTCCTGACTTGCGCCGCAGTCGGCCTGGCGCACGCACCTCGACGCGAGCAGTGGTTGACAACGGGCGCCCTGTGCATCTTGGCGGCGGTTGCCCTTCTCAACCGGCACGCCGGCACCGCCTACCAAAACGAAGACACCCGCGCCGCCGCCCAGTGGATCGAACAAACCGACCCCACTGGAGCACCGATCTTGGTCCAGTCTGGATACATGGCGGACGTCGTCAACTACTACGCGGTTCCCAAACGCCTGGTCTTGCCGGCGCCCGACATCACCGCAGAAGGCCAAGGACTCGAGGCGGCGCGCGGCATGCTTGATTGGCTCGACGCGCCACTCACCTGGTTGGTCGAGACCCGGACGTTCCACGGCGATCCGGCCGGCCACCTGCGCCGGAGTCTCGAGAGTGAAGGACGCCTCACCCCAAAGCCCGCCGCAACGTTCGCTGGCGTTACCGTCTCGCCCATTCGCCGCCTCACCACTACCGGCAAACGCCCATGAAACCCTTGAGCCGGCAGGTACCGGGCCACTTCGAGAACCGCGCCCGATTGGCACTCAGGGTCCTGCAACGCGGCGGTGACGGCGGGCGATTCGCCCTCTTCGCCGCCCTGGCCGGCGTCATCACCACGCCCCTCGACATAGCACTAGAGGGACGCGAGCGACAGCTCTACAAAGCCGCAGGGCCCATCCACCGGCCACTCTTGTTCGTCTGCGGCCCGCCGCGCTCGGGCACCAGCGTGGTGACGCAAACCCTCATTCGCCACCTCCCTGTCACCTACATCAACAATCTTATGGGGATCTTCCCCCGCGCCCCCTTGGCGGCGACTCGCTTCTTTCGAGTGCCGCCGCGGAACCACACCGTTGAACTCAAGAATCACTACGGGAAAACGCCACGCTTCGACGGTCCCAACGACGGCTTGTTCGTCTGGGATCGTTGGTTCGGCGCCGACCGCACCGACGCAAAAGCCGCACTCGACCGGGATGCAGTCGATCAGCTCCAGCGCTTTTTTTCGGCGCTCAGCGACCTCAGCGGCCGCCCAGTCATCACCAAGAACAATTCGCTGAACATCTTGGCCCGCCACGCGGCGGCGGCACTGCCGGAGGCTATTTTCGTCTGCGTGGACCGCGAACCGCTCTACTTGGCCCAGTCGCTCCTGCTGGCGCGGCGTTACGTGCACGGGAACGACAGCCGGCCCTACGGCATCGACCAACCGCGTAGCAGCTGGCTGGACGACCCCTTGGCCGACGTTTGCCGGCAAGTTGCATTCTACGAACGCTCGGCAAGCGCTCACGTCGAGGAGTTAGGCTCCAATCGGTTTTGGCGGGTGTCGTACGAGGCGTTTTGCGCGGCGCCGCACATCCTGGTGGAGCGCGCCGCGGCAGCCTTGGGGCTCAGCCCCGAGTTGCGCGAAACACCGCCACCCCTGCGCGCCAGCCAGACGCGCCGCCTGCCCAGCGCCGAGTTCGAGCGCTTGGCGGAGTTGATCCACCCGCGTGATCGGGAGGCTGACGGTTGAGCAGAACGGCGCTTCCCATCATGCTCGCCGCTGTCGGAGTGCAAGTGACCGGCGCCGTCTTGATGAAGCTTCTGGCCGGCTCGGCCACCACCCAGCACCCGTTCCTTCTCATCGCCGGGGTGGGTGGCGTCATGGCGCTCAACGTCCTGCGCCTCGGGATCTGGGGAGCGGCACACCGGCGCTTTCCACTGTCGGACACCTTCCCGCTCTCCGCCCTCTTCTTCCCGATAATGTTGGCGGTAGCCTGGGCGTTTGGCGATGCCATCACCTGGCGGCAATGGCTAGGTGCCGCCTTGATCACTGCCGGCAGCGCTTGGATTACTGTGCAAAGCCGCGCGATGCCACCGGATCAAGCGGCGTGATCCCCGAACGTGCACCCGAGATCGCGTTGGTCGTTTCGTTGGGTCTGGCCGGCATCGGCCAGGTGCTCTTCAAGAGGTGGGCGCTGGCCCGCGCCGCCGCCCAGCCGGCCGGTCGCTTGGCGCCGATCTCCCGGTTGGTCCCGGCACTGGTGGCCTTCGCGGTCGCCCAGTTGGGCTTCTTCGTGGCACTGACCAAGCTGTCGGTGGGCGTCGTCTACATGAGCACGGCGGCCACCCAAGTGCTCGTCCTCTACCTGTCGTATTGGTGGCTGGGCGAGGCGGTGACCAAGCACCACATCACCGGGGTCGCAGCGATCGTTTTGGGCATCTTGCTCTACGCCGCCTAGGCGTTCAGGACCTTCTGGGCCCGGCGCATGTGCGCCGCCACGTCGATACCGTGCGGGCAAGCCCCAGTAGCCGGCGCGAAGTCGACATCGCCCAGGCGCTGTGCCGCTTCGGGCAGCTCCTTGAACAGCTGGCGCGCCTTGCCGCGCTCGCCGTAGGCGTCGTGGTACATGAGCAGCCGCATGGTCGCACCAATTTGCACCGGCGCCGCCACTGCCGCACCGCAAAGGTGGTCGCAACCGTCGCAGGCGTGGGAGCGGGTGCGCTCGGCGTAGCGCCGCACCGCCTCCCATTCCGCTTGCCCCAGATCAGACTTGTCGAGCGCTGCCGCGACGTTTTCTTTCAGCTTGCCCAAGGTATCCATGTGCGACACGGCGGCCGCCAACCGCTCGTCAGCCCACACGGCCTTCATGACTGCCTGGTGCTTATTCCATTTGCCGGTTTTCTCAAAGGTCTGCCATGCATCTCGGAAAGACGCCTCGGACCCCTGCGTCTTCATAGCGATCAGCCCCACGTCTGCCTTGGCCGCGGCGTCGATGGCGCGCGACAACTTCTCATTCCCGTACTCGCGGAAGTTGTAGCGGAACATCACGGACTCAACCCACGGCGTTTCGGCCGCCCGGTGCAACAACTCAGCCACATTCCCTTCGTGGCAGGAAAAACCAAAGTGGTGGAGCTTCCCCTCTTTCTTGAGGCGCGTCACCGTACGTTCCAGTTCGGGGCTCAGGTACGAGGCATCTTTGAGATTGTGCAAGTAGTACATGTCGACGTAGTCGGTCTGGAGCTTTTCGAGCCCGGCCACCAGCGTCGCTTCGAATCCCGCCGGGTCGTGCCGGTCGCTCTTCGAAGTAATCCACAGCTGATCACGGAGCGACCCACGCGTATGAAACGCGCCGACGGCCAACTCACAGTTGCCACCGGCGTAACAATCGGCGGCGTCGATGTAGTTGACCCCGAACCTGAGTGCCTCTGCCAGCTTCGGGTCAAAGCGCCGATCGAAACGCATCGCCCCACCCATCAGGAGAATCGGCACGGTCTTGCCGGTCTTGCCGAGCGTCCGCCGGGGCACCTGCGGCAACGCCTCCGGTTCGCCGGGCTTGTCGGTCCCTTGCTCTTCCACCGCCAGCGCATGCCACGCGCGCGCCCCCAACATCCCGGCAATTCCCGTCCCGGCACCCAGCTTGAGGAGCTTCCGGCGACTGATCTTCTGCCTCTTGGTCATGTCTGTTCCTCCGGGGGTAGGGGCTCGCTTGCGCTCAACAGGAGCGAGCGCTCTTTCGAACGGCTCTCGCCAATAGCCGTCACGTATACCGCTGCGTCATCGAGCACCGGACATTCATGCTCGCAGATTCCGCAGCCAATGCAAAGTTCGGGACGCATGTAGGGTCGCTGGAGGGTGACGCGCTGGCCGTCCCAGCGGACGATCTCCTCTTCGTAGGTGCCTATGGCCTTCGGACTCGTCGGACACACCTCCTCGCAGACCACGCAGGGGGTCTCCATAGCCCAAGGCAAACACCGCCCGCGGTCGAAGAACGCGGTCCCCAAGCGAATGGGTCCCTCGTCGGCGTAGTCGCCGCTGCCGAGTTTGCGACTCAGCGAGGTCTTTTGAATGGCACCGGTCGGACACACTTCGCTGCAGAGCGTGCAGTTGAGCTGGCAAAAACCCACCGAGAAGTCCATGACCGGGGTCCAAAAGCCTTCAAAACCGCCTTCGGTGAAGGTCGAGGGCTGCAAGACGTTGGTCGGGCAGACGTTGATGCACTGATCGCACTTGATGCAGCGCTCCAGGAACTCCTCCTCAGCGACCGAGCCGGGCGGCCGAATGGCCTTCTCGTGGAAGCCACGCTTGTTGACCGCCTTGGAAAACCGCACGAAGGGATACGCCAAAACGCCAGTCGCTGCCGCCAAGATCCAGCGCCGTCTCGGCACCGCCGGCGTCCGCACCTCGGTCTCGTGCACCTTGGAAAGGAGCCGAGAACCGAGCGCCGCCACCGTCTCGCGGTTGGCCGGAGCCGGCGCCAAGCGGAACGCCAGGGCGTCTTCCGGACAGTCGTCGATACAGTTGAAGCACACGAAGCACTCGCTCTTGCGAAGCGCCGCCTGCGGGTCGGCAGCTCCCTCGCAGTGCTTCAAGCACAGGTCACAGTCGGTGCAGCGGGTGAGGTCGCGGTCAATCCGCCAGAGAGAAAACCGCGAGAACCAGCCTAGGAAAGCGCCCAATGGACAAAGCACCCGGCAGAAAAAACGCGGCACGACCAGATTCAGGCCCACCAGGCCAATGATCGCCAGCCCCACGAACCAGGCGCCCGAGAAAACCCGCTGTTCCGGAGCGCCCGGCGCCGAAGACAGCCAGTCCACCCAACCCGGGTTGAGCCCCCGCGCGTCCAGCATGGCACCGGCGCGCTCGGCCGCCAAGTCGGCTGCCGGCGCCACCGTCGTGGCCATCGTCCGCACCAACAGGCAAATGGGGTCGAGCAAGCCAATCTGTAACGAGCCAAACGCTGCCATCACCAACATGATGGTCAAGATGACGTACTTGAGCTGATAGATCGATCGATAACGATTCTGATCGATGTTCGAACGGTTGCCCCGATTGTTAAAAACCCACCCCACGAAGTGGTGCAGCGTGCCGTACGGGCAAGTCCAGTTGCAGAAGACCCGACCCAAAAGCAAGGTCGGCACCAGGACAAAGAGCCCCCGCCACAACCACCGATAGACCGTGTGGGTCGATAGCGCGGTGGCAAAGCCCACCAGCGGATCGACCTCCAAGAACAGTGACACTGGATAGCCACCCAACCGACTGAACCAGGTGGTCCACAACAAGAACATGAAGAGGGCAAAAAAGAATGCCTGGGAAACGATGCGCACCGTGGTGATACGGAGCACCCGCGCCCACCATGGCGTGCCGTCCGGGTTGGGAGACAACAACCTCATCCCAACTGCACTTCTTTCAACGGCAGAGCCCGCCAGTCCGGTGCCCCCAACCCCCGCGCCGCCACCCGCTCGAAGTAGGCGGGCCGCTCCTCCGAGCGGCGCTCCAGGAGTGCGTCCCAACCGTAGGCGTCACAAGCCAAGGAGTCGGTCGAGGCGACGATGGTGTTGGCAACCCGCACGTCGCTCAAGCTGCCACCGGTGGGGCCACTCCGAAAGAGTACGCGGCTGCCATCCAAGACAACAAACGTCGGCCTCATCATGAGAGCCAGGTCAGCGATGATGCCGTGGATGTCCTGGTGGAATTGGTTGCGGCGTCCGCCCAGAAGCCCATACCAGTTCTTGGTGGTCATCGAAGCGCGACAGAGGTTGTGATCCTTGACGGGCGCCACGCCAATGACCTTAGTGGCGTCGCGGAACGGCCGCCAGAAGAATGGCCACGCCTCGATCCAGGTGGCGCCGGGGACGTTCAGCGTCTCGAAGTCGGCCGCCGCCGGCAAGTATACCCGGGCGCCCGCCTCAACGGCAGCCGCGCGGATACCGCTCCTTGCAAAACAACTCTCGGGAGATTCGATGGGGTTATCAACCACCCGCACTTCCCGAGCACCAGCAGCGAGCGCCAGGCGCACGACGGCGGCAACGACTTCGGGATTGGTCGTAGCTCCCAAGATCGGCGCGCGCTCGAACGCAACGTTGGGCTTCACCACAACGATGTCGTCGCGCTCAACGAAGCGACGCATGCCGCCGATGGCGTCGATCGCTGCTTCGACGATCTGTGGCATCGCACCACCTCGCGCCACACCCAACGCTGCCGCCACGCCGCCCACGGCAAAGCCGCCGGCTGGCAGGACCCGCTGACGCGCGCGCGGCTTACCGCGCTCACCGTCCGGGTCGCGCCGGGAGAAAGGCCACTCTGGCGGTGCCAAAGCTGCCCAGCCCGACGCCAAGCTCACCCCGGCGATTAGACCGGCGTCCCGGAGAAAGGCGCGGCGGTTGACCCGCGGGTCGGTCATCGCTGGACCTCCTGAGGCTGCTCCCCTTCCGGAAGACCTTCGAGCGGCAATCGGTCGACGCCGCCTCGCAAGGCAGCAAGCGCCGCCTCGGCCGCCGCCACTGCCGGGGCGCTATGCACGCCCAGGACCCAGCGACCATACGGCTCGGCGCCCGACACGCGCCCCAGGTAGCGATCCCGCACCCAACCTCCAGCATTGCCGACACCGGCGCCATAGGAAAGAAACCCTTCGATAAAATCGGTGGCCAAGGCTTGCGCTTGCGCTTCGCCGGCGACCCGCACCACGAAGCTCTCAGTTTCCCCGTCCTCACCCACCGCCGACCAAACGTCTTTGGCAAAGTCGAACGAATAGGCGGCCTCGGCAGTGTACTGGACCCGCCCTACGTCAATACCCATGCCGGCAAAGAGCGCGTAGGCCCAGGGCAGCGCTTGGCCGGCCAACCCGCCCACCATCACTTCACGCAGCTCCTCGAGCTTCTGGGTGACGCGCTCCGATTCTTCCGAACCGACCACCCGGAGATAGTAGCGACCCCGCGCCTCTAAGAGAGCGTTCTGTGCAACCACCCAAACCCCACCCTGGTCGGCGTTCAACGGCGTCTCGGGCGGACGTTCGCCAGCCAGCGCACCCAACGCGTTCTCTGGCTTGGCCAGGTCGAACAGCTCGATATCGACCGTTACGTCGGGGTCACCGTCGTGCACCAATGACGCCCAGTACAGCCGTTCGAAGCCGTACGACTTGTAGTAGTCCTCGCGCCCGTTGATCTTCTCGTAGAGGTTGGAGTGATCGAACTGGGCAACCCGCGTTTCGGTCCAACCGTCGCCCGCCAGCCCGGCGGGCAGGGCGCCCCGATCGGCCACTGGCTGGGCAGACGCTTGGAGGATCGGATCCTCGAACAAACTGGGGTCGGGATGCGCCCCTTTCCAGCCCACCCAAGCGGCAATCAGACCCAGCAGTGCGAGGACAACAACGCCGGTCCAGACTTCGTGGAGCGAGTAGCGCCGCCGGTAGCTCCGCCGACCGTCGCGCACCAAGAGTCGGTCTTCGCGTTTTGTGGATCGAAGGTGCAACGTCGTGGCGTCCGGGGGAGGGTCCAGTGCACACGCTGCAAAGCCTACCACGTACGCCGATCGTTACCGCGGCGAATCAGACGACACCGCGCGCGCCGCGGGTACCAGCTGGCGGGCCAGATGCACCGCAACCCGCCGGCAGGCCGAGTGATTCCAGTGCCCTTGCGTCTTGGATACCGGCCAGTAGTTGGGATCCAAGCCCTCTTCACGCATCGCCTCGAGCGGCGGACGCAAATCAATCTGCTCAATGCCAGCCGCAGCGAACATCTTGCTGTAGTGGTCGGGAAGCTCCGTGCGATTGGCCACAACGAACCAGGGTGCATCAGGCTGCCCAACCAACCGTTCCACCAATGCGCCGTTCAGCGGGAACAGCGCATCCGGTTGCTCGCGGCGCTCGACGGACGTAGGAGCTGTCTGCCCAAAACCCAGAGGCTTAGCCAGCTTGTCGAGGAGCCTAACGGGGGTTCGACCAGCTTGGTGCAACTGCACCATGCGGAGCGCCATGTTCACGACGGCGAAGCGTTGCGGCAAATCAATCCTCCGCGCCCAACGATATTGGCGGCTCACTAAGAAATCGTCGTCTACCACCAACTCCGAACCGGCATCGAGCGTGAACGTGGGCCCCAAGGCTCGATCGCTCCGGGTCAAGTCATTCGCGCTCAACACCAAAACCACGATATCGGGCTTGAACTCCGACGCCAGCCGCTCGTAGATCAAGACGGCTTTCCGAAAGTCAATCGCCGTCCTTCCAAAGTTCAGGACCTCCACTCGACGATCCAACCTTGCGTCTAGCTCCGATTCGAGCACGCCGCGCAGGCCGTGGGCATCGAACACGTAGCCCCCGGCGACGTAGGAATCGCCTACCAGGGCGACACGCAATGCCGGTGACCGCGCCGCCGGATAGGCCGGCCCGAAGTAGCCGTAGGCGTTGACTCGGCCCAAGTGGAACCCATCGCCAAAATCGTTCATCCGTGCGCCAGGGATCAACTTCTTGCCCAAGAGCGGGTCCGCCGCAGATTTCGCCGGCAGGCACGCCTCACTCGTCAAGAAAAAGATTTCGAGCGCAATCAAGCCGATAACAGCTGCCGCCGCAAAATTCAGGATAGACGACCAACGTTGGCGCCTCACAGCATCTCCTAGAACTGGAAGTAGATGAAAGGATGGGGCTCGGCCAGGTACAAGAAGCCGAGCGCCGCAAACCACATGATACAGCCCAGGGCAACGGCGCGCGCCGGACGCAGCGCCACCAACCAGGCGTGTGACCCCTTGCCCACCTCCAACCAGTCGAGCGCCGCCGACATCGCGCAATAGCTCAACAGAATGCTCAGAAGCCTCGGGGCAAAATCACCCGCTGTGCCCTCTGCCATTTTGTTGAGGACGTACGAGGCAGTGCCAAAATCGGCAGCACGAAAGAACAGCCAAGCCAACAACACCAAGGCTTGAGTAGCACCCCAACCGACCACCGTTCCGACAATCCTCTGCGGGGCCTTTAGCCGATCGTCCCGCCCCCACTCCCAGAACTTGTGGACGGCGAGGTAGAGTCCATGTAGACCGCCCCAAACCACAAAGGTCCAGCTCGCACCGTGCCAGAGCCCACCCAACAGCATCGTGATCATCAAGTTCGCGTAGGTGCGGCGTCGCCCGCGGCGGTTGCCACCCAAGCTGATGTAGAGATAGTCACGCAACCAGGTGGACAGCGAAATATGCCAGCGCCGCCAGAAATCTGTGATGCTGGTCGCAAAGTAGGGTTGCCGGAAGTTTTCCATCAACTCGACGCCCAGCAATCTTGCGCTACCACGGGCGATCGAGCTGTAGCCAGCAAAGTCGTTGTAGATCTGCAACGAGAACAAGCAAAGGCCAACCAGCAACTCCAATGATGCATAGTACTCTGGCCCCGCGAACATATGATCGGCATACCGACCACAGAGGTCGCCTATCACTACTTTTCTGAACATCCCGATGGTGATCAGCGCCAAGCCACTTTGGAGCTGGGTTCGCGTCGCATAGCCGCGATGTTCGAGCTGCGGCAACAACCTCCGCGCTCTCTCTATCGGTCCGGCGACCAGCTGCGGAAAAAACGCCACGTAGAGTGCGAAGCTTGCAAACGAACGCGTCGGCTGCATAGCGCCACGAAAGATATCAATCGTGTACGACATCGTCTGGAACGTGTAGAAGGAGATGCCTACGGGCAATAACACATGAAGATGAAACAGATCAGCTTCCAGGCCGAACGTGCCCAGCATGGTTTCTAGCGACGACGCGAAGAAATCAAAGTATTTGAAGAGTCCAAGAATCCCCAGGTTTACACAAACGCTCAACGCCAGCAGGTACCGTCGGCGACTCAACGATACTTCTGGGGCTCCCAAACGCTGGCCGACAAAAAAGTCGACCACGGTCGAGACCGCCAGCAAAGAGCAGAACCCCCAATGCCAATAGCCGTAGAAGGCGTAGCTGGCAACCAATAGAAAGTGGGTGCGCCACCGACCCGGTAGAACTCGATCGACGAGCCACACCAGTGCCAGAAACAGCAAGAATATGAACGAATTGAAGAGCAACGCGGAAGATCCGACTGAAGCCGTTGCCCCGAAAGTGAGCGCCTGCTTGCAACGGCGAAACGGGCCGAAATCATAGCATACGGCTGGGCTGCTCCCAGTGCATGGCGGCGCGCGTTCGTGCAAGAATCACCCATGCACCGACTCCGAATCGCGTTCTTCCTTTTCTTCACGGCACCGCATGCCGCGGCCTCGAGCCACGGCGTCGTGGTGTCGGACTGCGCCATCGCCTCCGAGGTGGGCGCCAGCACCTTGCAGCGCGGCGGCAACGCGGTGGACGCCGCCGTGGCCGTAGCATTGGCCCTCGCGGTCGTCCGACCCGAAGCCGGCAACTTAGGCGGCGGTGGTTTCATGCTGATCCAGCCCGCCAGCGGTCCGGCCAACTTCATCGACTTTCGAGAAACAGCGCCGCGGGCAGCCACATCCTCCTTGTTGCTGGACGACGATGGCAACTATGACCCCGACCGCGCGCTGTGGAGTGGCCGGGCGGTTGGCGTACCCGGCACCGTTGCCGGCTTGGCGCTGGCCCTGGAGCGCTTCGGCAGCCTCGAGTGGGGCGACTTGGTCGAGCCGGCGCGCCAACTGGCAAAGGCGGGTTTTTTGGTCAACGATCGACTGGCCGCACTCTTTGACCTCCACCGCCAGCGCCTCGCTCGACACCCGGAAACGCGCCGCATCTTCCTGCGCGGCGGCCTAAGTCCCTACCGAGAAGGCGAGCGTTTCGCACAACCCGAGTTGGCCGAGACCCTGGCCCTGCTCGGGAGCCACGGCCCGCGCGCCTTCTACCAGGGTGCGATCGCCGAGCGTCTGATCGACACCGTCCAGCGCACCGGCGGCATCATCGACGCCGTCGACCTCGCCCGCTATACGGCGCGCGAGCGCCAACCCCTGACCGGCACGTTCTTGGGACGCACGGTGGTCACGGTCGGACCGCCGTCATCGGGGGGCGGTGTCCTTCTGCTTATGCTCAACATGGTCGAAGCACTGGTTTCGGAACCGCGCCTGCCGAAGACTTGGCCGGCGCCCATCGACCATGTCCTCCTGGAAATCATGCGTCGCGCCTACGCCGTCCGCTCCACCGAGTTCGGCGATCCCGACTTTGTGGCAATGGATCTGAACACCGTCTTAAGCCGCGAATTCGCCACGCGCTTGGTTGCTTCCATAGGGCCCCGAGCGACACCGAGTGCCCAAGTAACCCTACCGCTGGCCGATTGGCAGCCGCACCCCACCAGCCCCGAGGGCTCGAGCACCACCCACTTCGCCGTGGTCGACCTCGCCGGCAACGCCGTGGCGACAACGACGACGCTCAACGCCAGCTTTGGAAGTGGCATCACCGTCGACGGCGCCGGCTTTCTCTTGAACAACGAGATGGACGACTTCACCGCCAAACGCGGTACGGCGAACCTCTACGGTTTGGTGCAGGGGAAACGCAACACGATCGAGCCTGGCAAGCGACCGCTGTCATCCATGACGCCGGTCATTACCCTCAATGAAGCCGGAGTACCGGCGCTGGTTCTCGGCAGTCCCGGCGGTTCTCGCATTACGACCGCCGTCTTCCAGGCTCTCCTCAACACCGCGCTCTTCGGGATGGACCCAGACGCTGCCGTCGCCGCCCAACGCGTGCATCATCAGTTCCTGCCTGACCACGTCATGTACGAACCGGGAGCGCTCAACGCTCGGGTAAGGGCGGATCTCAAAAAGCGCGGCCATGTTATCGCCGATGAGCCACGTGTGGTCGGCCATGTCCACCTGGCCGAGCAGCGTCCGGACGGCAGCTGGATCGCCATCGCCGATGAGCGCCGCGGCGGTGCAGTGGCGACACCAAACAACCGCTAGCGGCCACAACAATCAACCGCCGTTGCCCAGCCACTCCAGGGTCCGAGGCAAACCGTGCTCCAGTGAGACCTCGGGCTCCCATGCCATTAAGCGGCTTGCCCGTTCGTTGTCCAGGACAACATGCTTGACCTCGCCGTTCCGTTCCGGCTCATAGATTGGATCGAGCCTGTAGCCGGTCTCCCTGGCCATCAGCTCGAACAAGTCGTTGACCGAAAGCGCCCTGCCCGAGCTGATGTGGACGGTCACCGCACGGGGACTCTTGAGCGCCAGCTCGTGCGCGCGCACCACGTCGCCCACGAAGAGGAAGTCGCGGGTCTGTTCACCATCACCGTAGATGGTCACCGGCTCCCCGCGAAGCATCCGTTTGCCGAAAATCGAAATGACACCAGCCTCGCCGTCCGGGTCCTGACGCGGTCCGTAGATGTTCGCCAGGCGCAGAACCGTGGCCGGCATCGTCGCCGGCAAGAGCATGCGCACATAGCACTCCATAGTCCACTTACTCAGCCCGTAGGCGCTGATCGGTCGAATTGGATGCGTCTCGTCGAACGGTGAGCAGAGCGGGTGGCCGTAGAGCGCGCCCCCGGTGTTGATGTAGATGAATCGCCGACAATCGCTGTCAGCGGCGGCCTTACAGAGATTGATGCCGCCGAGGATATTGATGTTGGCGTCCAGCTCGGGCCTCTCCATCGAGACAATCACGGACGCCTGCGCCGCGCAGTGGGTGATGAGATCCGGCTTGAAAGACTTGACGAGCTTCGGCAGCGCCGCGCTGCCGAGATCGAGTACCGAGAGGTCAGCCTGCGGCGACAGGTTGTCGGCGCTGCCACTGGAGAGGTTGTCGACGACCAGCACTGTGTGTCCTGATTCAATCAGCCGATCGACAATGTGCGAACCGATAAATCCCGCGCCGCCGGTTACTAGAGCGCGCATCTTATTGCCTCCCGACGTGGAGTTCTTGTAGGAGCCCAACAACCATCGCCAATGCCCCGGCGCATTGCTGGAACATGCGCAGGGCAAGGATGAGCGCCGCCGCGGCCGCGAGACCGGCCACCAGCCACGCCTGACCCAGCGCCGCGCCGGTGGCGAGAATCGCCAGCAGAACCACAGTGAACACCCCCCCCGGTGACAACATCGGGCAGGTGCGAAACTTGGCGAACTGCTTGCCGGCCCCGTGCTCCTCGACCACCGTGAGTATCCGCACGCCACCAAGGGCACCGAGACGCACGTCCAGATCCCAGCGGTCGAAATCCCCGCCGCGCCTGACCACCAGCCCGTGGCCGCGGAGCACCGCCTCGGCACTACGCAGCCAATCGCGCGGCTCCCGCCAGGTCTCGCTCCAAATGTTGATGGGCCGTGGCCACGACAAGGTGGATCGCTGTGCCTGTCGCTGGCGCCAGGGTGTTAGGCCCAAGGTCAGGCGACCGCGCAGCCTAGCCAGCGGCTGGATCAGATGCAGAAAGGCGGTCAACGCCCGGAATCGAAATTTCTCCGCTGGCGACCGGCAAGTACTCGGGGTGCGGGCGCGCGCGCCGCTCATCACCGACTGGAAGAGCGGCGCACCGACGGCGGCCACAAACAAAGGTAGCGCCGCACTGAGCGGCGACCAGAGCGGACTCAACAGAGAAAGTGCCGCCAAGGCGACAATCAGCACATACCACTCTGGCATGAGAGGCAGCGAGCGAATCAGGCCAGTGGCAGGCTCGTAGACCGACTGGAACGGGGCGCTCCCCCACGTGCCGTGGTAGATCCGGCCTCGCTTGGGCACGAGCGCCCGTGTCAACCCGTTGCCGTAGAGTCTGCCGTTCCAGCTAACGTGCCCCAAGGGGTTGTACTTCTCCGGCCACTTGCGCTCGAGGAGCGCCTCAGCCTTGCCGTAGCCCTGTTGCTGCTTCCAGTAGGCGGCAACCGAACCGCGGCGCCGGTGCCAAACCGTCGCCGAAGGACTGAAGCCCAGAGTCTCGCCGGACTCCTGCAAGCGCCAGCAAACATCGACATCGTCACCCGCGGCCCGAAACTGCGGATCAAAGCCGCCGATTGCCAGCAGATTGTCTTTGCGGAAGGCCATGTTGCAGCCGGGAATGTGCTCCGCCTGCAGATCCGAGAGCAGAACGTGTACCGGCCCGCCTGGTGCGCTGGCGACGCAGTCGGCGACCAAGCCGTCGCCGGAAGGCGGGATGTTGGGGCCACCTACTCCGGCGTGGCTCGTGCGAATAAACGTGTTGGCAAGGAAACTCAGCCAGTGGGGATCGGGGTACGCGTCATCATCGATGTAGGCGACGATGTCGCCATCGGCTGCGTGCAGCCCGACATTCCGCGCACTGCTCAATCCTTGATTCTCGGTGCTAATGAGCTTTACATCGTACTCTGCGGCAATCGCCGCGGTCTGGTCCGTCGACCCGTCGTCGACGACAATGACCTCAAAGTCCGGATACTCCACGCACCTCAGGTGCTCCAGGCAGTCGCGGATGACGCGGGCACCATTGTAAGAACAGATCACTACCGAGATGCGCGGCCAGCAAGCGTCCCGCGGCAAGGGGACCTGGTCGAAGGCCAAGCGGACGGCCTCGAGTGCCGGTTTGGGGCTCCGATCGCGGCGGGTGAGACCAAAATCCCAATCTTCGATCGCCTGGCCCCCGCGGTGCCACTCATCAGTCCAAGAAAAGACGAAGGCGCCGGCGCAGCCCGAACTGAAAGCCGTGCGCACTTGCCAGTCCAACGTACGGGCTTGGACGTCCTGGCCGTCTCTGCGGCTGTCGAACCCGAGCTCGCCCATTAAGAGAGGCCGTTCGCCGCCGATGTTGTGCAGCCGAGCCAAATAGGCTTCCAGGTCGGGCTGAGATTCCAGGTAGACGTTGAAGCAGACCAGATCAAACCAAGGCAGATCCAGGTACTCGGTGGAGGGATAGTTGACATAGGTCACCAGCCCCTCGGGATCCTCCTCCTTGGCGACTTCGTAGAGCCGGCCGAGGAACTCCTCAGTGCGGCGCGGTCCGTGCCAGCGAACGATGCCCGCGGGGATTTCATTGCCGACGGCATAGCAGAGCACCGCCGGGTGACCAGCGCAGGAACGAACACCGGTACGCACTTGCTCGACGATCGAGTTCGCCCGGCGGCGATCTTCCAGGTAGGTTATGTGCTGCTCCCAGGGGAGCCCGATCATGACTCGAAGACCGTGCCGGTGCGCATGGTCGAGCAGCCAGCCCGGAGGCACCGTATACGTGCGGACGGCGTTTGCCCCGCTTGCTGCGACCATGGCGAAGTCCCGCTCGACGACGTCCGGATCGCGATAGGGATTGCCGTTCACACCGGGGTCGAATGTGCCGTAGGTGACGCCCCGGACATAGAGCTTCTCGCTCCCAACGTAGATGAACTTCCCGTGCGCCCGAGGTCTCCCAGCAACCACGTCAGTAATCGATATGGGTGCGGCTACTCCTCTCATGTTGCCTGTTCCTGCAGCAGTCCGCTCTCGCGTAACGCATCGGCCGCGACCGTCAGCGCCTCGAAGTCGAGGCCAGAGCGCTCGGCAATATCGAGCAAGTCATGGTTGCCATCCGACATATTGAGCACCCAAAGGAGCGGCAGCTCGCTGACGCGGCCACCCGACTGACCTCCGACCTGGCGATAGAGCCCGCGCTTACCCAGTTGCGGCTCGCAGTGCGGATTCAACGAGCGGTACTTTCGGTTCTTTTCCAACACGTCGAGGATGCGACGGTATTTGTCGAAAGAATCCGCTAGATAATGAGGCCGAACGAGGTCGAGGTTGTCAGCCGATGTGTGGTATTCGGGAAATGAATCGTGCCTCGACCTCGTCAACACGCCGACCGGCAGATTGAACCCGGGCGAGCAGAACTGGCGCTCATCAAATCCATAGGGGGCGAAGTCGATGAGCTCGTAATCCGCGGCGGTGCACTTCAACACATGGATGGCCGCCCGGTCGATCTCGGCGCCGCCCCGGCGACTCCTCTTGTAGGTCAAACGCCCAGGATCGCCGACGCAAGCGGCGACCAGCCCATGCTTGATCGCGGGCACTCGACCTTGATTCATCCAGAGCCACGTGATCGAACCGATGGTCGTCGGCAAAAAGAGAAAACGATAGGAATAGCGGAGCGAAAGCTGCTTCAGTGACGCGGCAAGCAGGGCTACCAGAGATACTCCCGACAAGTTCTCGTTGCAAAGTGACGGATGACAAATGTGACATGAGATCAGCACCTCATCGTTGCTCTCGCCGGGCAACAAGTACTCGCCGTAAGTCAGGTGGCCTTCCTCAAGAGTCGAATCGATACAGACCTCATACTCGCCATCCTCCAAAGCCTCGAGCTGTCTGTGGGACAGACAGAAACCCCAGTTTTCGTTGTAGTACGAGGTTCTGTAAGGGATCCAATCGGGCTGCTCGGGTAGCGAATGGAGGTGGTCCTTCAAGTCCTCGAGTTGCATTCGCGCCTTGACCGGGATGCTGTAGCTAACGACGTGCAGATTGGACTTCTTAAAGTCGACAACCCTCTCCCCACGCGGGTTCCGGATATAGGCATCCCTGATGTTCCACTCCTTGGGAACCGTCCAGTCGAAGACTTTCGTCCCCGTCGGCACCTCGTGAACAGTCAGGGGGACCCTCTGTTGGATGATCCGCAGCGACTCGCGAACGCCGTTTCCGGTGATGCTGCGGCAGATCGGGTAGAGCTCAGCGATCAGCCCGTGCATCTCCTCGCCGATGTTGGCTGGCACCAGGCGATCAGTCATGGACACTCACCTCCGGTACGGGCACCAGGAAGCGGCCGCCCCAGTCGCGAATCGCCGACATCTGCTCCATGATCTCCCGCTTCAGGTTCCAGGGAAAAATGAGCAGGTAATCCGGACGGGTTTCCTTGATGCGATTGGGATGATGGATGGGAATGAGCGTCCCCGGCAGGAAGTGACCCTGTTTGTGCGGGCTGCGATCAACCGTGTAGTCGATGAAATCCGCGCGGACACCGCAGTAGTTGAGCAGCACTGCAGCCTTAGCCGGCGCTCCATAGCCGGCGATCGACTTGCCCCGGCGCTTCAGCTCGATGAGGAATTCGAGGAGTCCTCGTTTGGCCTCTTGGACCTCGGCAGCGAAACTAGCGTAGCGGGTCGAGTTGGTCAGGCCCGCTTCCTTCTCGGTTCGCCTGAGGGACTCCAATCGCCGGCCGTCGACCCCCGACACTTTTCCAGAGTGACCGACATGCAGCCGCAGTGATCCGCCGTGCGTGGAAAGCTCTTCGACGTCGCACACCGTCAAACCGTTGGCGGCGAACAGACCCTCCGCGGACCGCAGAGAAAAGTAGGAGAGGTGCTCATGGTAAATTGTGTCGAATTGTCTGTCGGCCATCAGCCGCAGCAGATGCGGGACCTCAACTGTGATCAGACCGTCCGGCTTGAGCAAGATCTTGAGGCCGCGAACAAAGTCATTGACGTCGGGCACGTGTCCAAGCACATTGTTGGCGACCACCAAATCTGCCGTCTTGCCCAACGATGCCAGGTGTAGCGCGGTCTCCTCGCCGAAAAAGCGCGTGATGGTCGGAATCCCCTTTTCCTCGGCCACCTTTGCCACGTTGACCGCCGGCTCGATGCCGAGCACCGGTATCTGCCGGCGTACGAAATGCTGCAACAAGTAGCCGTCATTGCTGGCGATCTCCACGACCAGATTGTGTCCGTTGATCTGCCGGCACTCGACCATCTCGTCGCAGTAGGCGGCCGCATGTTGCAGCCAACTGTCCGAGTAGGATGAGAAGTAGGAGTAATCGCCGAACATTTCCTGCGGGGCAAGCACCGCGGGCAGCTGAACCAAATGGCACTCCTCGCAGTAGTGCACGCGGAGCGGGTAGAAGCTCTCGGCCGCTTGGAGCTCAGCAGGTATCCGGTAGCTGTTGACCAGCGGCACCATCCCGAGGTCGAGAAAAGGCTCCGGCAAGGAAGCGCCACAGGCGCGGCAAATAGGCGTCATCATCACCAAACCTTCCACGGCTTCGTGGTTGCCCAGTAGCGCTCGAGAAACATCTTGTCCCGCAGGCTATCCATGTTCTGCCAGAAGCCGCGGTGCCGGTAGGCTGCGAGTTGGCCGGCGGCGGCCAGGCGCTCGAGGGGTTCTTGCTCGAAGACCGTCGAGTCATCATCGATGTAGTCGAGCACCTGCGGCTCAAGCACAAAGAAGCCACCGTTGATCCAACCGGACCCACCTTGTGGCTTCTCCTTGAAGGTGCTGATGTGCAGTTGATCGGGCTCGAGGCTGAAAACACCGAATCGCCCTGGAGGCTGCACCGCGGTCAATGTCGCCAGGCACCGTTGCTGGCGGTGGAAGGCGATGAGCTCACGAATGTTGACATCACTCACACCATCCCCGTAGGTGCAACAAAAAGTCTCGTTGCCGATCTGCTCCTTCATTCGTTTGATCCGGCCACCGGTCATGGTCTTCTCCCCAGTGTCGACCAGAGTGACCGTCCACGGCTCGACGTAGTTGCTCAATATCTCGATCCGGTTCTCTCGCATATGGACGGTGACATCGCTACGGTTGAGGAAGTAGCTGGCGAAGTACTCCTTGATCACCTCGCCCCGGTACCCGCAACAAATCGCGAAGTCGGTTAAGCCATAGGCGGTGTAGATCTTCATGATGTGCCAAAGGATCGGTTTCTCGCCGATACGCACCATCGGCTTGGGTTTGACTGCCGTTTCTTCGCTTAACCGCGTGCCGTAGCCGCCAGCGAGAAGTAGAACCTTCATCGGTATCGCCCTCCCATGGAACGCAATGCCCAAGGGACGTCAATGGTATCGACCTTCCGCGACGCAACTTCATGCCCGAGGCGCGCGGGCTCTCCGGTCAAATCCGCTCCGTGCGACCTCAAGTCGAACGCGATCAAATGCTTGTTCGCGAGCACCATTGAGAAATTGGTACTCAGGTAGCGATAAAGCTCTTGGTAGTGATCGAGCCACCAGAAGCTCGGCCACCCGAAGGCCGCCAGGGTCGCTCCCTCGAGCCGCATCCGCTCGAGTTCGCGGATCGCTTGCTCGTCGCTGGCTGGCAAACCGTTGTACTCCCCATCGCGCTCGAGAAAAGGCAGGGTCCGGCGCTGCACCAGCGAGTCGTCTCCGTACCAGGGCTCACCCACCAGGATGACAAGATCATCGTCTGCGGTGATCGCTTCGATCTCCCGCGCCGCGCGCCGCCAGCGCGCCATCTCGAGCGATCGCAGGCCACGTCGTCGAACCCCGATGACCAGCGGCCCGACCAGTGGAATTCGTCCCGCCCCCACCAGGAGGTCATCGAGCAGTGGACCGGCGGAGCGTTTCAACCAGGGAAGCATTTCGCCGTAGCAACGCACTTGATCGCCACCGCTTCTCGAAGCGCGGTAGATCGCCGCGGTGTATTCGGCGAGGAGACGCCAGCGCGGGAAGATAAGCCGGCCGGCCCGCGTCGGGTCGTACCAGGCGATTGCCCCATGGGGATCGCGAAAGTCGTAGACCCTTACGGACCTTCCATCGTGTTCTCTTTGTAGAAAGAGTTCGTCGGGGACTTCGTGGAAGCGCCCGTGGAGCGCGAGTTCGGCGAGCAGTGGCAGGTCGTGGCCCGGAAAGCTGCCGAAGAGAGGTGTCTTCCGCAGAATCTCCGAGCGCATGAGGCCCCAAATCGGGTGGGTCTCAACCGGGGCGAGGGCCTCGCGGAACCGTAGATGAACAGCAGCAGCGGCGAGTCCCGGCCGCGGCGGCCAGTCCTTGATCCTCTTTCCAGACGAGTCGATGGTACTGGCCCTCGGATAGCTGAGAACCAGATCAGGGTCCTCATCCAGAGCATGGACACACTTGCGCAGGAACTCCGGACAACAAACATCGTCATGTGCAGCCCACTTGAAGTACTCGCCGGTAGCCAAGAAGAAGGTCCGGTTGTAGTTGGGGGCGGCGCCGACGTTGGCCTGGTTTCGGAAGTAGCGGACGCGGCGATCGCGATCGGCGTAGTCGCGGCAGATCTCCTCGGTCCGATCAGTCGAGGCGTTGTCGGAGATGATGAGCTCCAGATCGATAAAGGACTGGGCAAGCAGAGAATCCACCGCCTCTGCAAGAAAGTTTTCGCCGTTATAGACCGGCAGGCCAATACTGACCCTGGGAGTTCTCATGTCACCGCCCTGCCCCGGACGCGACTCGCGTCGCGAAGCGCGGTGTCGCACAGGCCGCCAAGCACGGGGCGATAATCGAAGAAGTCCTTGGCAATCTCCCGCGCCGCGGCGCGATGCCGGGCGTAGTCCCCGTCGGTCCTCTCAATGCAGTCCACTGCCTCGTCGAGTGACGAGAAGGCCATGAGTCCGCGGCCAGTCGGCAACCAGTCACTGAACCCGCTCTCCTGGAGGATGACCGGCAAGCCGGCGGCTAGATAGCAGACGCTGCGGTCGCTGAACCAACCGCTGCGCGTTTCGACATAGGCGTGCTTGGCGACACTGAATTCACCGCGCGACCCGGCGATGTAGGCTCGATAAGTCGGGAAATCGGCACTCACCGCCTCGGCCGACGAGATCAGCCATCCCGCCGATCTAAAACGCTCCTCGATATCCTGACCAGCACCAGAGAGTGCAACTTCGACTGGTCGCTCAATGCGACCGGGGAGGTCGATGATGCGGAGAAATTCCTCATCCTTCTGGCCATAGTGCCTGCCATCTTGAGAGATGGACTTGTATGCACTCCAGTTGGCAATGGTGGTGTAGACCGCGTTGCTGCGGCCGTTGCCATCCGGATCCGGCGAGTCCGGAACCAGGTTCTCCCAGAGCTCGGGAACAACCGGCGGCGCCAACGGATGCCAGTGGACCGAGCCGGGCGGGACAGTGCAACCCGGGCGACCAATGTTGGCGCCATAGCTGAAATGGACATGATGATCGTCGAGGATCTCGGCGCCGAAACGCCCCAGCTGAGTAAAGAGCGGATCCATGTCGATGAGGGCGCGGCGGCGGGCGTAGTTGAACTCCGGGAGCCAGGAGACACCACCGATGTTGAGCAACAGGTCGGAAGCACTCAACAGTGCCTTGGCCGCCGCCCAATCCGCTCCGTAGATTTCACCCTTGTCGCGATGGACAAAGCAGATCGGGATATCCAACTTGAAGTCTTTGAGCAACGCTCGCACCCGGAGCAGCCCGCTTGCTGGCTCGTCCCGCCACTCGCGGGTTCCTGGGTCGTAACAGGAGTAGGGCCAGCCACTCTCCTCGAAGTACGCCACCTGGTGTCCGAGCCGCGAGAGTCCCAGCAGATAGTGCATGAAAGCGAGCAGATTGCCGGCCAGCGGGTAACGGATCATGTAGCCGGTGACGACGATGCGCGCCATATCAACACTCTGCCTTTCTCGCGAAAGCCCGATCGCCGCCGGACTGGATCCGGTGGAAGTTCGAGTAGCGTCCGCCGGCGTCGAGGAGTTGCCGGTGGCTCCCCATCTCCACCACCCGACCCTCATCGATCACCACGATCCGCTCCGCGCGCCGGATCGTCGACAGCCGGTGGGCGATGATGAACGTCGTCCGGCCCGCCATCAGCCGCTCCAGCGCCCCAAGCAGCAGGGTCTCGGTCTCTGCGTCCAACGCCGACGTCGGCTCGTCCAAGATCAACACCGGCGCGTCCTTCAGAAAGGCGCGGGCAATTGCCAGGCGCTGCTGCTCGCCTCCCGAAAGTGTCGCCCCGCGCTCGCCGACTACCGTCTCGTAGCCCCCTGGCAGCCGCCCGATGAAGCCGTCAGCGTTGGCAGCTCTGGCCGCCGCAACGATCGACGCGCCAGCCGCGCCCGGACGACCGTAGGCAATGTTGTCGGCGATGGTGAGCGGCAGGAGGTAGGGCTCCTGCAGCACCAGCGCCACGTGATCGCGCAGGCTCGACAGTTGCAAGTCGCGCAGGTCATGCCCGTCAAAGGTCACCCGCCCCTCCCAAGGATCGAAGAAGCGCGGAACGAGGGAAACCAAAGTGCTCTTGCCGGCGCCGGTAGTGCCGACCAGCGCGACGGTCTCGCCCGGCTGCGCCTCCAGCGTGATCTCGTGAAGGACCGGACGACCTACCTCGTAGCCGAAGGTGACGCCTTCCAAGCGCACGTGGCCACGCTCTCGCGCTGCGCGCCTGGCCAGCGGCTTCGCGTCCGGTCGCTCCTCCAATCCAGCGCCCGCATCCAATATGCTGAGCACGCGGCGCGCGCCGGCGGCGGCGGTGGCGAACCCCGAAGAGAGATAGGCCAGGACTTCGAGCGGCGCGTAGAGACTCACCAAGTAAGAGAGGAAAACGATCAGACTGCCGACCGAGAGCGATCCACGGAGCACGTGGATACCACCGATCGCCATGATCACCGCCGCGCCGACTGCGGTCGCCGCCTTGGTCCCCACTCTGAACTGGAGCTGCGCGACAACGGCACGCAGATAGGCCTGTACAGTGCGCCCTGAGAGGCGCCTGAATCGCTCGTCCTCATACGACTCGCGACCGAACGCCTGGACCAATGGGAGCGCAGTCAGGGTTTGCTCGGCGAGCGACATGATCTCGCCTTCGAGTTCCATCTGCTCGAATGAGCGCTCGCTCATCGGTCGCGAGCAAATCCTGATCAGTACGCCGATAGGAATGGCCACCAACAGGGTGAGCAACGACAACACCGGATCCAGTCGCCACATGACCACGAGCATGCTGACCACGGCCGCCAACGAGGTGACAACGGCGAGAAACACACCGATCACCAGGTCTCTCACACACTTGGTGTCATGGGTGATCCGCCGCACCAGATCGCCGACGTGATGACGCCGGTGGAAGCGAAGAGAAAGTTGCTGCAGCTGGTCGAAGAGATCGGCACCCAGGTCGTAGACCATCCTACAGCCAACTCCCGCTTGCAGGTAATCCTGCAGCGTGGTGATGCCACGCCGCGCGAGGAAGAGGAGAACGGTCGCACCGACGAGCCAACCGAGGAGGACGTAGGCCGACGACCCGCCGGGTAAGCTGCCGATCCACGCAACCGCGTCGGGCAGGGGTTTTGCGACCAGCACATGGTCGACCAGCAACTTCAGTGGCCAGGGATTAAGCAACTCGACGCCCACACCTAAGAGCATCAGCGCGGCGAGGGCGATGAGCCCGCGGCTCTGAGGACGGGCGTAGTGCGTGAGTCGCCGCCACCACGCGCTCATGCCACTACCTCCCCGTCGTGGAATTGCTGGGCATGGAAGTGCGAGTAGCGTCCGCCGGCGTCGAGGAGTTGCCGGTGGCTCCCCATCTCCACCACCCGACCCTCATCGATCACCACGATCCGCTCCGCGCGCCGGATCGTCGACAGACGGTGGGCGATGATGAACGTCGTCCGGCCCGCCATCAGCCGCTCCAGCGCCCCAAGCAACAGCGTCTCGGTCTCTGCGTCCAACGCCGACGTCGGCTCGTCCAAGATCAACACCGGCGCGTCCTTCAGAAAGGCGCGGGCAATCGCCAGGCGCTGCTGCTCGCCTCCCGAAAGTGTCGCCCCGCGCTCGCCGACTACCGTCTCGTAGCCCCCTGGCAGCCGCCCGATGAAACCGTCGGCGTTGGCAGCTCTGGCCGCCGCAACGATCGACGCGCCAGCCGCGCCCGGACGACCGTAGGCAATGTTGTCGGCGATGGAGAGCGGCAGGAGGTAGGGCTCCTGCAGCACCAGCGCCACCTGATCGCGCAGGCTCGACAGTTGCAAGTCGCGCAGGTCATGCCCGTCAAAGGTCACACGCCCCTCCCAAGGATCGAAGAAGCGCGGAACGAGGGAAACCAAAGTGCTCTTGCCGGCGCCGGTAGTCCCGACCAGGGCAATGGTCTCGCCCGGCTGCGCCTCCAGCGTGATCTCGTGAAGGACCGGACGACCTACCTCGTAGCCGAAGGTGACGCCTTCCAAGCGCACGTGGCCACGCTCTCGCGCTGCGCGCCGGGGCAACGGCTTCGCGCCCGGTCGCTCCGCCAATCCAGCGCCCGCATCCAGTATGCTGAGCACGCGATCGATGCTCGCCTCAATCGATTTGAGTTTCCCGTAGGTACCCATGAGGCTCTGCGATGAGTACTGGATGGTGCGCGCGTAGGCTAGAAAGACCAGCAGGCCACCGACCGAGAGCGCTCCCGACATCACTCTCGTACCACCGATGTAAAGGATGATGGCGATGCTGAGCGTTGTAGCGATACCGTTCACCAGTCCGAAACAGCTGTTCAGCAAAGCGCGGCGTTGCGACTCGGCGGTCGCCTGCGCCGCCAGGTCGCGGAACCGCGCAGCGTTTCGCCGACCGGTGTCGAAAGCCTGGACCACCGGGATGGCACTCAGGGTCTGGTGGACAAAGCTGAGCAGCGAGGACATCGTCTCGATAGACCGGCGCGCCCGCCGCTGCAGCCGCGGGCCAAAGAAAAGCGAGGATGCCGCCAGCAACGGCGCTACTAGGAACGAGACGGTCGTCAGCCACGGATCGAGGCTCCAGGCAACGGCGCCGACCGTGGCGAGAGTGAGGAGCTGGCGACCGGGAGAGACAAGCAGAAGCTCCATCAATGTGAAAACGCAGGAGGTGTCCTCGGTCAGCCGGCTCAGCGAGTCGCCGACTGGACGGCGAGCATGAAACTGCAGCGATAGTCGCTGCAGGCGATGAAAAAGATCAGCGGCGAGGCCGTAGACCATGCGCTGCCCCGACCCAGCCCAGGCCAAGCTGAGCGCGACATCAACCGCGCTGTTCAGAGCGAAGAGAACAAGGCTCGCTACTGCCGCCACGGCAACAAGCACCATCGGCGTCGGGTTCAAGCTGAGGAGTTCAAGAACAGAACGCAGCGGTCCCGGAAGCGCCACGTCACTGAGCGCGTAGTCGACGAGGATCTTGAGCGGCCACGGCTCGAGTGCGACTAGTGCTGAGACCACAACCGTGAGTCCAAAGATGACCAGCAACCCCCGCCACTCGCGGTGTGCGTAGTGGCGAAGTCGTAGATACTTGCTCATCATTGGGATCGCGGACGCTGAGTGAGGTTGCGCAGAGATCGGTGGCTCCCCGGGGAAAAAGGAGTCCATGCCCGCGCGTGAAACCGCGGAGGCCGTTGCGGCGAGCTGATCGTTGCCTGGCGGCGCCGGGATTTACGTCGAGGACTGGGGAAGGACCTTCAGTTGCCGTTCTCAGATGTTCTGACCAGTAATGGCCGGCAACCAGAGTGGCTGTGGTCCTTAGTTGTCGAGCAACATTGATTCTACCACAGTTGGCGCGCTCAAGCGGAGCAGGGATGGGCACTCGGTCGCCTCGGCGGGCGAGATTTGTTGTGGGCGAACGAGCAATTGGGGAACTTGCCCCAGCCGCAGGGCTTCATGCCCTGGTCGACGCTAGGAGACCGAGAGCGCTTGGTCAATCAGCTCAGCTAGTACACGGTCTGAGTTGAAGTGCGCTCCCGCGATGTCGCGTGCCGCTCCGGTGTGGCGCGCGTAGTCGGCCTCCACCACCCGGATGGCGTCGGCGGCCTGCTCGACGCTGGTGAAGGCCAGGACGCCTTCGCCGACCGGCAGCAGCGACGAAAACCCGGTGTCTTGGACGACCACAGGCCTACCGGCGGCGAGGTAACAGGCCGAGCGGCAGCTGAACCAGCCACTCCGCAAAGCGACGTAGATCTGTTTGGCCGTAGACACTTCTCCGCGAGAGCGGGCTAGGAAGTCCTGATAGCGGCCAGGCGTTAAGCTCACGGTCGGTCCGTCGACGACGCTCCAACCGCAGTTCGCTAGCTGATCGAGCGGCGGGTTAACGCCGCCCACAGCGACCTGCAGCGGCACGTCCATCTGACCTGGCAAGTCAGCCAGTTTCTCGAACTCGGCCCCCTTGCTCTTGTATTCGACACCGCGGTAAACCACCGGGCCCTTGAAGGCGTTCCAAGTCATGACAGTGGTCCAAAAGGCACCCTCGGGCGGAATAGAACCGGCAATCCGGTCCCACAGACTCAGGACGACCGGCATCCTGGTCGTCTGCCAGTCGAAACCCACCTTCGGGATGCGGCAATCGTCACCGTCGATGTTCTCACCATAGGTGAAGTGCCGGTCATGCGCCTCGACCAATGCGCACCATCGTTCCACATTCTCTGACCAGCCAAAGCGCTCGCTGAGCATAATCTGATTGTAGCCAGGATCAGTATCCAGGAAGACCTTTGTGCAACCTGGCGAAAGCGCGTCGGGCAACATGCACGATCCACTAACGTTGATAAACAGGTCAGCGGTTTCGGCGATTGCCTCAAATGCCGCAGAGTCCATCCCGTAGCTTGTTTCGTGCAGATGCAAGTAGTGCCAGTGATTGTTGAGCTCCGGCGCGTAACGACTGAAGAAGCCGCCGATGAAGTTCGCCGAGTAGTCACCCGCGTCGGTAACCGTCTGGCGGATGGGGTGGTAGGGCCAGCTCCACGTGTCCTCGTGGTAGTAGACGTCGTGACCGAGCCGCGCTAGCCCGATCACGTACTGCAAGTAGTCCCAGGCGACGCCGCCGACGGGATGCAGGCCAGCGAGTCCAGCTACGATGATGCGAAGCGAGGAGGCACTCATCCGGCCATCCTAGCTGAGGGCCTGCTCGAGCACCCGCCCGACCACCCCGCGCGCTCCGAAGTGCTCCTCGGCGAGGGCGCGCGCGGAGCGGGAATGTCGCTCATAGTCGGCCGTCACCAGCTCCAAACAGCGTACCGCCTCGTCCAAATCAGCGAAGCGGAAGAGACCGTCACCATGAGGCAAGATGCGGCTCGGCCCCGTATGCTGGACGATCGCCGGTTTGCCACTGGCCAAGTAACAAATGGTCCGGTCGCTGATCCAGGCATTCTGGAAGCGAACGCATGAGGGTTTTACACAGCTAAACTCCCCGCGCGACTCTTGAACGTACTTCTGATACGACTGCGGATCTGATGAGACTTCCCAGGCATGACGGACCGCCCAACCGCAACGGCGCAGCATCGCCCACTCTTCTTCATCCTCTGGCGCCAGACAGAGTGCCAGCTCCAGGGGTTGCTTGACACGCTTCGGTAGATCGAGGAATGGCAAGAAGCCGCTTCGCTTGTCATTGAGATAAACCTCGCCCGCCTCCTCCACCCACTCGCCGGCGTGCCAATGGGTCACCGTGGTGAAGGGTGCCTGGTCCGGCGCGCCGCGCGCCGGCCAGTAGTCAAGCGCCACGCAGGGCGTAGTGTGCAGCCACCTGAGGCCACAGTCCGGGAATCGGGCTCCAGGCTGTCCGACGGTCTCGCCGGTGCTGAAGTAGAGATCATGGGGAGCGACATACACCTGCGCGCGGTGCATCCAAGTCTGCAGCAGTCCCGGATCGATGTCGATGAGGGCCCGGCGCCTGAAGCGGCCAACCACCGCCGCCGGAATCCCGTAGGCCAGGTTAAGAAGGAGATCAGCCTCGGCCGCCGCGGCAAGGTCCAGGCAACCTTCCGTCAGCTCATCCGGCAACGGCTCGCCCGACCAGGAGCAAAGAGCGACGGATTCGGCCAGCGCGTAGGGCTCGAGAGTTTGCTTGAGGGCGGCAACGCGCGCGAGCACGTCGGGCTCCGTCGCAGTTGGCGTGATCGCCTCGAGCCAGATGACGCGGCAGCCATTCGCTCGCAACCCGAGGGCCCAGTTTAGGTAAACCCAGAAATGACCACCACCATTTAGGTAGTGCAAAGTCTTTGCGCAGAGACAGACCGTAGTGCTCAAGGGATTCCTAGGGATCAACCGCGCCCTGGCCGAGATGCTCCATCACCTTGGCGTTCTGCTTCAGCTCTTCGAGCACCGCCTCGGCGATGAGCTGGTACCCTGCCGCGTTGGTATGCCAGCCATCGGCCTGCATGTACATCTCGCCGAACGTGTCGATCGGCCGGTAAAGGTGGCCCCCCACATTCGGCCGGTGGGTGGTGAAGCGGCGGATCTCGGGGATGTCGAGCCCCTCCCACTTTCCAGCCTCTCCACTGTTGGTGTAGACATAGAAGAAAGTGGAGTCCGCCGGCAAACTCGCGGTGTACGACCAGACCCGGTCACCGGCGCGCTGGTCGCCGTGCGTACCGTCGTCATACATGGCGATACGGTTGGGCTCGGCATCCCCCAGCTCGGTGTGCGTGCCTGAGATGTACATGGCGCTCGAGACCCGGTAGTCACCGGCGAAGACACGAAAAATCACCTTCACCTCGTCGGCCGTGCCAACCACGCCGCCAATTGGCTCGGTCACGAGGTCGAGCCTCTCCTCGACTTGTCGCTCCAAGGCGATCCGGCCTTGGTCGATCAAGACTTTGCTGTCGAGAAATTGGACCTCCTCCTCCTCGGCGACGCGCCGCACGGATTGTCGATAGGCCGTGTCCCAAAGCTCGTTGAACAGAAGGATCACGCCGATGCCCCGGCTGCGCGCCAACCCGATCATCTCCCTAAGGTTCTCTTCGTAGTTCGGGGGCGAAACCCGCGTGTATTCTTCGAGCACCTCGTAGTTCGCGGACTCGTTGCCAACGCCACCGAACCAGGCCTCGTCCGGAGTCCCGGCCGAAGCTGCCAGCTTTTGCATGTAATCACCGATCGACCAGGATTGGTACCTGATGATCAACGCCACGTATCGCAGGAGCCGATAGCATTCTGCCTTCTCGAGGACGCCGCCGACCCGCTCTGAGATCGACTTGCCCGGCGGCGGCCCCTGGTTCCCAAACCAGTCCTTGTCCCGCCATCCGGCGACGTTGGCGTCGTTCATGGCAAAGCCGATCAGGAGTAGGTCAGGCTCCAGGTCGAGCGCCACTCTCTTGAGCAATTCGAGACCTTGATAGGAGGAGTAGCCGAGGACGCCGAGGTTCAGAATCTCGAAACCGGAGTCTGGGAACTCATCTTTCACAAGGGTGCGGAGGCGCTCGGGATAGGCCTCCTGCTGGTCGACGTTGGCTCCGAAGGTCCAAGAATCACCCAGGCAGATAGTGCGGAAGGCGGCAGCAGGCTTCACCTTCGGAAGCTCGTCCTCGCGGAAGCCAGCTGAGTTGGTCTTGACCTCCCAGACCGGGTTGTCGCGGAGCGAGGCTGGAACCTTAGGAATGAAGGAGCGAAGAAGCCGGGTACGATCGGCCTCGACGTGGACCGGGCTGTACACATCCAGATATCGTCGGTGGACGTTGGCTCGGGTCTTCCATGACATGATCGGGTCGGGCTCGAGGATCCGCACCGCGTCCATCCACGGGGGGAGAGGCCCGAAATCCTGCGCCGCCTTGTAGGGCAGGACAACGTACTCGACCTGCGCGTTGCGGACCGCGTAAGCGATTCTCACGACGATCTCGGCGATGGAGAAGAAAACCAGGGTGGAGACGAGTCCTTTGGCTACTTCCTTAAGAACTCGTCCGCCTCTCATAGCCCACCCAGCAGGGCATCCAGGTCCGAGTCGGGACCCATGGCCAGGCGAGTGAGCCGATAGGGATCGGCGATAGGGAGTTGAATCGCGCCCCCGCCGTAGAGGCAGGCCGCCTCGTAACCCGCGCGCTCGAGCAGCGACTGCACGCCCTTCGGGTCCTTCCCGTCGTCACCGTAGGGAAAGGCGAAGACCTTGACCGGCGCCGTTAGCTCCGCATCGAGCGTAGACTTGGAAAGACACAGCTCCTCATTTTGTGCGTCGGGGCCGAGTTCCGAGAAGCGGCGGTGGCTCACGCCGTGGGATTGAACAGAAATCCCGGCACGCTCCAGAGCACGCAGGTCTTCCCAGTCACAGATCGCTTCCTCCGGCTCGATCTTCGCGTCGAAGGTGTTCTGCTTGCCAACGAAATCGGTGGGGACGAAAAGCACGGCTGGAAACCCGAAACGGGCCAGGATAGGCAGCGCCGTCTGGCGGATGGATCTGTAGCCGTCATCGAAGGTAACGAGGGCAGATCGCTCGGGCAAGCTTGCCGGCTCGGTCAGGCCCCGGAGAAAGGTGGCCAGATCGATCACTTCCCAGCCTTCGTCGCCGAGGCATTTCAGGTGACCCTCGAAGGTCGACTCGGGAACGTAGTTCCAAGTCTCCCAGCCGCCCGCAGAGGGCTCGCCGACCTTGTGATAGCCGAGGATGGCAAGCACCGGCGCCCCTCCTCTGTAATCGCCCAGACACGCCGTCGATCATCTTACCCCACAGGGAAGCTCAGCACTCACCGGTGGTACCTCGGGCAACGTATCGACCAGGTAAGCGGCGGTCTCCGCCAACCCGGCCGGGCCGGGAGCATCGCGGTCGGCGCGGCGGACCGCTAGACTGCCGGCATGCCGACCCTCACGTCAAATCGCGAGCGACGCCTCTGGCTCTCAGCGGCAGGGGTGGTGGCCGCGATCTACTCGACCTTGGGCCTGGCGGGGCCACTGGCCCGGTTCCTGCGCGATCGCGGTTTGATCGACGTGCTCTTCGTCTCCGGCTTCGTCCTCGTCTTGACAACCATCGCCACCCAGGGTCTGAGGACCCGGCCGGGCGGCTGGGAGATCGGAGTGGCGCTCGGCGTCGCGGCCGCCTACTTCATGGTGTTTGTCCGAATGGCGATCCCAGCGGAGGAGCGCACCCACCTGATCGAGTACGGTGTGGTCGCCGTCTTCATCTACGAAGCTCTCAGCGAGCGGTCCAGCCAAGGTCGCAAGATCCCCGCCCCAGCACTGCTCACGGTGCTTGCAACCACGCTGATCGGCCTACTCGACGAATGCATCCAAGCGTTGCTGCCGAATCGCGTGTTTGATCCTCGCGACATCTTGTTTAACTTTGTGGCGCCGGTGTTGACGGTCAGCGCCCTGGTGGCGCTCAGCTGGTTGCGGCGGCGTCGTTCGGCGCGGTAGGGCGAGCGACACCGGTGTTCGAGCGATGCTTGCCGCCCACTGGGTGGTGAGCTTTCCCCGGGTCAAACGCGTGCGATTGACGGTGGACGGGGCCGCCCTGTTGAGTGCATTGGTCGCGCCCACCTTCACACCGTCCTTCGATGTCGCCAGGCATACGCAGATAGAGCAAGTGGATCTAGTAGTGTAAACACACATTCGCGCGCCTCCGCACGCCCCGCTACGCCCTACCAGGCTTGATGGCGGATAGCACGTGCTCCGCTGCCACCGCTCGAATCTTTGGTCCTAGCGGGTAGGTGTCGGAACCAGCGTGAATGACGTCCAAGCGGGTCAGCTTCAGATCATCGAGTGCCGATCGCATCGAGGGAGTGACGCTAGGCGCAGTCGTGTGCTTGAACTCGAAACCATAGCGCCTGCTACCGAGCACCATCATGAGGTCCAATTCGGCTCCGCTGTGGGTGCCCCAGTAGTAGCATGAGTTCGAGGTCGCACCCAGCTGGTGGATTACTGCCTCCAGCAGAAACCCCTCCCAAGACGCTCCGAGCTTTGGGTGGCGCTGCAGAGCTCGCATCGAGTCGATGTCCAGGAAGCTGTGGAGAATTCCACTGTCGCGAAAATAGACTTTCGGCGACTTGACCTGCCGCTTGCCAATGTTGGCCGTCCAAGGTCTCAGGATACGAACCATGAAGGTCGCCTGCAGGGCATCCAGATAGCGCCGGGTCACGTGATGAGAAACGCCGAATGAGCGCGCGAACTCAGAGGCATTCCAAGTCTGGCCGTGATAGTGAGCCAGCATCGCCCAGAAGCGTTCCAGCGTGCCGGATGGGATGTTGACACCGAGCTGAGGGATATCGCGCTCCAGAAACGTGCGGATGAAGTCGTCCCGCCAGCTACGGCTATCAGCGTACGAGCGCGCCGTGAACGAACGAGGGAATGCACCTCTGAGCCAGAGCCGATTGAATCGACCCATGCCCACCTCGTCGAGCGTTAGGCCCGTCAGCTCATGGTAGGTGATTCGGCCCGCCAGGGACTCAGAACTCTGCCGGAGCAGCTCCTGTGACGCACTCCCGAGCACCAAGAATCGAGCCGGCCTACGTGGGCGATCGGCGAGAACGCGAAGGCCCGGAAACAGCTCGGGCCGCCGTTGAATCTCGTCGAGAATCACGATTCCCCTCAGGTCCCGGAGTCCCAGTTCAACGTCTTCGAGGCGAGCCAGATCCTGAGCGCGCTCAAGGTCGAACACCGTGACGGGACGGTTTTGGCTACCCGCAAACGATTGAGCCAGCGTCGTCTTGCCAACCTGGCGCGCCCCTAGAATCGCAACGACTGGGTTCCTATCGAGTAGCTGCCGGAGGGTCCTGAGCTGCCGTGGTCGCTCTATCATGGACATGTTTTACCATGAAAATTGGAGAGTTTCCATCCAATTTTCATGGCCAATAGGGCGACTGCGCAGCCGAGAAAGCAGTGTGGGAGCCGCTCGATACTGCATCTGGTCGATCGTGTGACCGCTGAACTCAAGGCCCCCGATCGTCGGCGGCGCGTTCGTGCCCCGAGGGACGTTCATCGGGTTGCAACGCCTACCGATGGGGGTTGCGGCATCTACCCTCGTCCCCCCCCTTGCGGCAAGGAGGGAGCCGGACGCGAGATCGTCGTACGTCGGCGCGCATCCCCGGTGCAGTTCGAGGGTTAGCGAGCATTCGACCCCAACGCAGCCCCCGTCCGCGAGGTCGAAAGCCCTGACGCGAGTTTCGGCGCCGGAGGCCGTGCTCGCCGACGCGATCCCCGGGACGAGCAGGCTCGCCAGGACGCAGAAGAGCATGAGGATCGGGCCGCGGCTCCGCATGCACCCAGTCTCTCTCATCGCGGCGCCGGCGCCAAGCTCGTGGCTCCCCGGAGGGTGGCCCGCGGTCTCCGTGCTCGCGCTGCGGCCGCCTTCGACGTCAACCTCGGGCCCCGAGCTCATTCCGGAGGTCGTGGGCTTCCTTTCCTGCCGAGTCACACGCCCGAAGTACTCCACTTCGTCGCCCGAGACGCGAAGACCCAAGCAGCCCACCCCGCTCAGAAACTGCTCGCGGATCCCCTGCGGACTCCATCCTTACGCGTACGCGCGCAACAATCCTCTGGATTGGAGCGACCCGACGGGTGAGTTCGCCGTAGCTATTGCGCCACTGCTGGGCCCCCTCCTGGCCGACCCAGCTGTTCTTGCCGCTGGCGCGGTGCTTGGGGGTGCCGTGCCTAAACACCCTCAGCTAGATCAACATGACTTCGCCGAGTGGATACGTTTACAAAAGACTTGACACCGCGCCAACATTTCGATTGAGAATGGGCTTGACTCCAACCCGGCGTGCGGCTCTTCTACGTAGTCTCCACTTCGCTGCGGAACTGTGCATACGATCGTTTCACGTCATCACAATCCGGAAATACCGACACCGCACGCTGATACCAATTCTCAGCCTCGTCAGTGCGATCCATTCTCCAGAGTGCATTTGCCAAAAAAACCATAGCCCAGCCATCTTCAGGGTTTAGCTCGATAGCTTTGCGAAGCGCCAAAATTGCTTCACACAATGTGTCGTTGTTTGCCGCCAGTTCTTTTCCCAATGCCTGCCATGCCAATGCGTAGCTCTCATCCTTTTTAATCGCCGCACGAAAGTAGCCGATAGCTTCCTCTTGAGAAAAATGGCGTGTTGCCTCGCCAAGAAGGTAATAACCTTCCTCAAAAGACGGATCCTCAGCAATTGCTCGCTTCGAAGCGCTCCTCGCCGATTCGTAATCGCCGAGCTGAAGGTACGCATCCGCCAAAAAGCAAAATCCATGTGCGCGCGGATTATCAGCAACGCTGTCACGAATCAACGCGATACCTACATCTGATTTTCCTGCGTTGACATATGCGCTTCCCAGTCGCAATCTAAGGTCCCTCTTCGGCAACAGTTTCGCAGCGTTCTCATAAGCACGGACAACTTCATCCGGCAGTTCGTATTCTTCGTCCACGAAGTCGCCATACTCAAGCCAAACGGCGCCGTCGTCCGGATCATCGCGGAGCTTGGCGTGATAGACAGCCAATTGCTCCGCCGCTGGGTCATTTCTATCTGTGGGATTAGAAGTCATCGCCATCTGCATCCGTAAGGTCACGCTGTTTCGATTTTTGTTTACTCTCGATCGAACGTTGCTTCGGTCTCTTCGCACCTTCCCAGTCCGAGTCAGCGTCTTTGCTTTTCGTTATTGGACGTCGCTTCTTCGCGAGATCCTGGGCTTCGGTGAGTTCCTCGTAATTTTGGCCCTTTATCTTTGGTATTCTCTTTGCTGCATCGGCACCAATACCCCGGCTATCGTTGCGTTGCAGTCCTAGGAACCCATCTCGTTGCACGCAGAATGGCAGAGGTGGAATTCCGGGCGGTGCAGCGCGGGCTGGCAACGTAGCTCCTGCGACGGAAAGCACCAAAACGCCCGTACCTAGCAATGTTGAAGCGAGCACCCTGGCGGGTGAACCCGCCAAGCACCTGCTCGCCCTTGTGGTGCCGAAACGGCTGATCGTAACGGCTGGACTCCAGTCGCTTCGGCTCACCAAACGGGAAGTAGTCAATCCGCTGCATCAGGCTGCCGTCTGCATGGGTGACCGCACGGACGCTTCCCTCTCCATCGACGTGGCAGTGTTGGATCAAGCCCCCATCGTCAACCGTGCCGAACAACCGACCATCCGCGTACGGATACCGCTGCTTCTCAGTACCGTCGTTTTCGAAGAGACCAAGGAGTTTCCCGCCGCGGCGCAGCGCGATCGTTGCATCGACCGCATCATCCACGGCGCTGTTCGTTCGCAGCTCCAAGCACAGTTCGCCCTCATCGTCCAAAAAGCTCTCTTTCGCAATCAAGTTGTCGCTCGTGGCCAGCGACTGACGCACCACGCGGTTGTCGTGCGAGTACCAGAAATAGTGCGACCGGATGCCACGCGATCCTACATGCTCGTTGATCGCGATCACGTTGCCGTTGCCATCGTGAGCAAACTCGACCGAAGCCTCCGAAGCCAAATGATCCACCTTCGTCAACCGACTCGTCCAGGCCTCGCAGGTAGCTGAAGTGATTCCCGTAGGGACGCTCCACGCGCTACATGTTGCTGCCGCCATCTTCAGGACCGACTCCGTACACAGAGAACTCCAAGCTAACGCCCGCTTCTGCAAGCCTCTGAATCAGCTCAGGATCTGCGTGCAGGGAAAACACCTGAGGCCCAGCAAGATCCTCTGGCTCGATGGCAACGTCAACGCACACGTCTATGCCAACCTCGTGTGCCTCTGCAATGGCTGCGCAGCCAGCATGGACGAACTTAAGAATTGCGGTTCGATGATCCACCCAACAGCCGGCCTCGGACAGCTCGGATGCAAACCCATCGCCAGCACGTCGAAGGCCACGGTAAGCTCCAGGAATCAGGAGATTCAACTGGGCGCCTATTCGTTCATGGTCTTCATGTCCCGCCGATATGGACGTGAAGCGGATGATTGTGAACATCAACCGCCCTCCAAACTGTCGCCACTCTTCAAAGGCGTCGAGGATCTGCTCGCCAGGAACGTCTGGGTTGTTTCGGCGTTCGTCTGGTCCGGCTTGTACTCTCGATGGAACCACCGGCGAAACTCCTTGTTTCGCCGCAGGGCCTCCTTTGCCTCCTTTACCCGGTGCTCCAGCTGCTTCGCAGCCTTCTTCTTCCCCTTTGCAGAATCCGCTTCTTTGTTGGCATCCTTTTCCGTTGCTCGCAGCATCACTGCCGCTCTCCAGCAAGCTTAGCATCACATCCATTGACCAGCTCCCCAGCTTGCGGCGACACCGTTGCCGCCGCGAGCACAGCACCTCCCAACACCGCGGCGGCCGTAAGACCGGCTGGGTTGGCCAGGAAGGGACCAAGCAATGGCGCAACAGCGGCGGCGGGAAACTCCCCCGTCGGATCCATCCAATCCAGAGGATTGTTGCGCGCGTACGCGTAAGGATGAAGCCGCAGTGGATCCGCAAGCAGTTTCCTCTCCGGCGCCTCCAGCTGGATCAGGTGCCCGCAGTGCGATGTGGGAAGGCGGTGACGATTCCCTTCAGATCGGAGTGCGTCTTCATCAGGAAGGAGAGGTCGGACTCGAAGTTGAAGGACAGTTCAGCCCCGCCCGTTTCAACCTCGCGAAGCTTCCCGACCACCGTTGCCCGGCCAGCACGATCGACCTCGATGCGGAATGCGAGCGCCTCCTCCATCGTCCTGAAGGACGCAGCCGCGCTCTCCCGGGCCATGAGCCGGTCCATTTCTGAGAGAAAGCGCGCGAAGTCGTTCGTTGTGAATGAGGCGTCCACGTTGCCCCGAAACGCGCCCTGCTCGACCTCCGCAGAGCACCGCAACCAGTTGGCATCGTAGGGATCTTCCGCTGCATCGCGCTCAAAGCCGTGCACGTCAATGACCAGCCTTCTTCCAAGCTCTCCATGCAGGGTCAGAGTCGTCATCGCGCTGCACCTATCGTGGAATGACCGTGATCACACGACCGGCCTCGTTCGTGATGACTCGTACGCCCTCGAAGACATGCTGGAACGTGCCCGCCTCAGCAGGATCGGATCCAAAGCACCAAAGCGACCGTACCTAGCAATGTTGAAACGAGCACCCTGACAGGTGAACCCGCCAAAGCTCCCGCTCGCCCTTGTGGTGCCGAAACGGCTGATCGTAACGGCTGGACTCCAGTCGGCTAGGCTGGCCAAACGGAAAGTAGTCAATCCGCTGCAACAGGCTGCCGTCTGCATGGGTGACCGCACGGACGCTTCCTTCTCCATCGACGTGGCAGTGCTGGATCAAGCCCCCACCGTCAACCGTGCCGAACAACCGACCATCCGCGTACAGATACCGCTGCTTCAAGGAATCAGACAAAACGGTCTCCAAAGAACCCGGGGCGATTCAGTGAGATTAGCTGCTAGACCACAACCTCCTCATCCCCGAACCTCACCCGGTAGGCTTCATACAGCGGCGAGTCGTCATAGCAGGTGATGACTTGGCCGTCGCCAAAACGCAAGCTCAACGTACCGTCGGCGCACGCACTTGCCGATTCGACGGACGCACCAAGCAATTGCATAAGCTGTGATTCACTTACAGGTACGGTCGATCTTCGTTGCCCCCCATCCCTCGCACAGTGCCTAAAGCTCGACTCGATGGTGATTGACACGTCCCCAGTGAACGACAAGTGGACTGTGTTTGAAGTAAACGACACCTGCTCCAAGGTCAGACCGGAAAACCTCGACGCATCGAATCCTCTGGGCAAGCCGTACAACGCACTACCCCGTTTTAGGCGGAAACGGAATGTGCGTCTCTGGACGACCACCCGGTTTCATCGTCGATGAGTCGATTGGCTGCCAACTTCCATCCTTCATCGGCTTCTCCAGTTTCCAATACCCATCGGGATACTGCTCCGTTGGCGGCAAGGAGGGAGCCGGACGCGAGATCGTCGTACGTCGGCGCGCATCCCCGGTGCAGTTCGAGGGTTAGCGAGCATTCGACCCCGACGCAGCCCCCGTCCGCGGGGTCGAAAGCCCTGACGCGAGTTCCGGCGCCGGAGGCCGTGCTCGCCGACGCGATCGCCGGGACGATCAGGCTCGCCAGGACCCAGAGGAGCTGAGGATCGGGCCGCGGCTTCGCATGCACCCAGTCTCTCTCATCGCGGCGCCGGCGCCAAGCTCGTGGCTCCCCGGAGGGTGGCCCGCGGTCTCCGTGCTCGCGCTGCGGCCGCCTTCGACGTCAACCTCGGGCCCCGAGCTCATTCCGGAGGTCGTGGGCTCCCTTTCCAGCCGAGTCACCCGCCCGAAGTACTCCACTTCGTCGCCCGAGACGCGAAGACCGTCCAGGCGGTCCACTTCCTGCCTAGCACGATCCTCTCGTGCACATGTTGCATCTTGACCCAGACGTTCTCCGGATACTTCGGAGGACGCACTCTCGACACGAAGACCCAAGCAGCCCACCCCGCTCAGACTTCCTTCGCATTCGACTGCTCGTTCTCTCCAACAAGCGTGATCCGGAGGTGATTCACGAGAACCGTGCTTCTCCCGCGAGTCGACTCACTCAAAGAGTCGCCCCCCCATGACGGTGTCATGAAGTGGCAGTGATCTCCCGACTCCTTTAGATGAACGAGTTGCTGAAGCAAAGCGGCCAGCCCTTCCGAGTCTAGATACAGCTCGATCTCGGTCTTCGCATCGCCTAGTAGTTCCAGATCTTTCAGTTCCGCCGAAAAGTGCATCTTCAGAACCTCCTACTCAAGGGGGTACTCTCCCTGCGGGAGTCCTCGTTGGCCGCGCGGCCTTTGCACGCCGACATGGGGCGACTTCGGCGGCGGATGGTTCGCGTCGATGTGGAAGCTGCGTCCGGTTTTCGGATTGAGATATGTGCCTTTGCCATTCAGCGGATCCGGCCCCTTCGGAACGTACCCCTTATCCCGCAACATCTTGTCGATCTGCGCAGGCGTCTTACCCTTGAATGGGTTCGCACCGAGCCCTCCCCCCTTTGCGGCAAGGGGGGAGTCGGACGCGGAATCGTACTCCGCAAGCTCGCATCCCGGGTGCAGATCAAGGGTTAGGGCCGCTGCACCCCCGGCGCGGGTCTGCCCCTGGACTGAAGAATCCCAGACGCGGTTTTCGGCTCCGGTGGACGAGTGCGCCGACGCGATGCCACCCGCGAGCAGGCTCGCCAGGACGCACAGCAGCGCGAGGATGGGCCATCGGTTTCGCATGCACTCAGTTTCCCGCATCGGGGGCAGTGCAGCAAGGCAGCTAAGGAAGGAAGGGGGACCGATGCGTGCCGGGATGCTTCTCTCCTTACTCATGGCGTCCCGTCAATCAGTACGGGTAGTCAAGATCGGCAAGCAAACCCTCTTTTGACTCACTGACCTCCAAACGCTCGAGCACCATCATTCTCCCGCTCGAGGGTCTTTCAACCAAGCACGCATCCTTCCCACGAGAGCACGGGTGATCGGCTCGTTGATTTCAGGAGACGAGAGAGAGAAGAGCAAGTTGGCGACCGCCTCTTCGGCGTCACGCTCGTACTCGACGTGGTCGTTCATCTCCAAGATCTCCGCCCACTCCTGCAACTGTTCTCCCGACAGGAGACCTTCCTCATACAGCCGAAGTGCACGATCCACATCCGCAAGACCCAAGACCACAACCGTCGTAGGTTGCCGCATCCGCCAGGCTCGCAGTTGCTCCCGGGCGTCCCTCGCAAGATTCTGGTACTCGCCTTCGAGAGCAACAAGTCGCCGAATGGCATCCGCAACCATGGATTCCCTCACGGCAACTTGTTCTTGATGTGGACGATGTTCCCCTGAGAGTCAAAGGTCGTCTTGGTCAAGCTGGTCGTAACGCCGTTCGCGTCAACCGCTTTCTGATACGCCGCCTTGGATCCCGGAACCTCGGCCGTGAACATGACGCCATCGCCCAGTTCGTCCACATGCGTGCCCGTGCTTCCCTTGGGTAGCTTCATGTTGAACCGCGCGAGGTTCGAAGCTTGGCCCTCGGTGAGCTTCAGTCCCCCTCTTGCGGCATCCGCCCCCTTAGCGGCATCGGCCCCTTTTCCAAAGAGCTTCGCCACAAACTTAGCACCGCGCGGCGACGGAACGCCAGGTACCGCTGCTGCAACGTCACCTCCGAGTAACCCGGGTAAGCGGGTCGGCTGGCCTATTACGAGGGGGAGGCGAGGAAAGCGACCGTACCTAGCAATGTTGAAACGAGCACCCTGGCGGGTGAATCCGCCAAGCTCCTGCTCGCCCTTGTGATGCCGAAACGGCTGATCGTACCCACTCGACTCGAGTCGGCGCGGCTCCCCGAACGGAAAGTAGTCAATCCGCTGCACCAGGCTGCCGTCTGCATCGGTTACCGCGCGGACGCTTCCCTCTCCATCGACGTGGCAGTGCTGGATCAAGCCCCCATCGTCCACCGTGCCGAACAACCGCCCATCCGCGTACAGATACCGCTGCTTCTCAGTACCGTCGTTTTCGAAGAGACCAAGGAGCTTCCCGTCCCGGCGCAGCGCGATCGTTGCATCGACCACATCATCCACGGCGCTGTTCGTTCGCAGCTCCAAGCACGGCTCGCCCTCACCGTCCAAAAAGCTCTCTTTCGCAATCAAGTTGTCGCTCGTGGCCAGCGATTGACCCACAACGCGGTTGTCGTGCGAGTACCAGAAATAGTGGGACCGGATGCCTCGTGTTCCTACATGCTCGTTGATCGCGATCACGTTGCCGTTGCCATCGTGAGCAAACTCGACCGAAGCCTCCGAAGCCAGGTGATCCACCTTCGTCAACCGACTCGTCCCGGCCTCATGCAGGTAGCTGAAGTGATTCCCGTAGGGGCGCTCCACGCCAGTACGAGTTCCCGTGTCATCGTACTCGAACGTCATGCTCGCGTCTGCATCAAACCCAGAGGAATGTTGCGCGCATACGCGTAAGGATGGAGCCGCAGCGGATCCGCGAGCAGTTTCTTCTCCGGACTGCAACGAGATCACATCCTGGGACTGCAACGTAACATCAGTCCCGCTCCTGAGGCAGATCATCCCCCAGATCCCAGCCGAACTCGTCTCTGAAGTCGGCAAAGCACTCGGCACAGACCCAATGATAGCCGTCTTCGGTCGAGTACCCGCTCTTGCGATCGCCCTCCTGGCATGAGAACTTTGCTCCGCAGAACTCGCAGTGATCGTGTTCCCATCCTGGCCGATACGGACGATAGACTCGTGAAACCAGCTTGACGCCGCTCAGATACCGTTCCTGCCCTTGGCGGCGCCAGTCATCCGGTGCCGGCCTCTTCACCTGGCCAGTCACTTCGGAACCTGACTTCCGTCCGGGAAGATGCGGAACCAATTGCCCGACGGGTCTCGATAGTCCCAGTGTGGCCCAATCGAGCCTGGGTGATCCAGGTCGGGGCGCAGCGACTCGCCAGTCTGCGGATTGTACCAGTTGCCCTCCTTCGATCCTGGCGTCGACCCCGGCTTTCCGCGCCATTCGAATCCCTTGGTTGCCTCGGCCGAATTCGTCCCGGGGAACGTCTTCCCTCCTTCCTTTGCTGCATCAGCACCCTTGTGCGCATCCCCCTCCGGCGTTGCATCACCGCCGCTCTCCAGCAAGCTTAGCATCAGATCATTGATCAACTCCCTAGCTTGAGGCGACACCGTTGCCGCCGCGAGCGCCGCACCTCCCAACACCGCGGCGGCCGTAAGACCGGCTGGGTTGGCCAAATACGGATGGAGCCGGAGCGGATCCGCGAGCAGTTTCTTCTCCGGCGTCCTCAGAAGGATCGGATCCAAAGCACCAAAGCGCCCGTACCTAGCAATGTTGAAACGAGCACCCTGGCGGGTGAACCCGCCAAACTCCTGCTCGCCCTTGTGGTGACGAAACGGTTGATCGTAACGGCCGGACTCCAATCGCCTAGGCTCGTCAAACGGAAAGTAGTCAATCCGCTGCAACAGGCTGCCGTCTGCATGGGTGACCGCACGGACGCTTCCTTCTCCATCGACGTGGCAGTGCTGGATCAGGCCCCCACCGTCAACCGTGCCGAACAACCGCCCGTCCGAGTACAGATACCGCTGCTTCTCAGTACCGTCGTCCTCGAAAAGACCGAGGAGTTTCCCGCCCCGGCGCAGCGCGATCGTTGCATCGACCACATCATCCACGGCGCTGTTCGTTCGCAGAACCCCGGTGTGGACATGTCCTTGGCGGTCGGAGACGCTGACACGGGATTCGGTACCCAGCGCGCTCGCCAGACCAGCAAGCTCGCAAGAACGCATCGCGAGGAGGGATTCGCTACGCGTGGGACCATGCGGCATTGCTCCGGAACCTCTCTGTGATCTGGTCTTCAGTAGTTGCGTAGTTCAATCCGCAACCATCGCCAAGGACAAGAACGCAATCTGTTCGGTCCATGGCGCCCGCCAAGCTGGCGGGCATCCCAGCCGAGAAGTCCGCTCCGTCTGATGTCGCACTCGTCAGAGACTCGAGGGTGGTACTCGGGAACTCGTTGCGAAAGATCCACACCTCGTCGAATCCTGTAAAGACATCTGCTTCCAGCGCCTTCCAGAGGGAACCCATGGACACGCAAACGTTCCCGAAGCTCACTTCAAAGTCCACGCCGTGGAAGGACAGCGCACGTGATAGATCGCGCTCCGAATGGGAACTGTCGAGGCTCCTGATGATGGCGTGAGACGCGCAGCCCAACAAGTCCCGCAGTTCCGCCAGGGCGTCGGGAACGGTAGCAGCCGGTAGATGCCCGAAGGTAAGGCCTCCCATATCGTTCACTCCCCGCGCTCGAGTGGCCGGCCTGGCTGGCTGGCGAGGCTTGGGCTTCGACCAATCCCAATCGTGGGCATGTGGGTCTCCGGCTCCATGATCGTGCCCGAAGTCGTAGTCAATCTTGGCCTTTCCATCGGGGCCGTAGTCTCGGATCGTGCCCTTTCCTCCGCCTCGGTCTACCACGTCGGTCGAGTTCGGCTCTCCTCTAGCTGGCAGATCGTCGGCACGAGTACCCCCTTTTGCGGAATCAGCACCCTTGTGCGCATCCCGCTCCGGCGTCGCATCACCGCCGCTCTCCAGCAAGCTTAAGCTTAGCCCAGATCCACGGGTAAGAGTACGATCGGATGGTATCGCGTCGCATGAAGCGTGATCAAGGCGCGCGTCCGGTACGTGACAGGGGTACGGACGCGCGGGAGCGTGCGCCGGAGCCACAGGACCGTGCGTTCACGGCGCACTTCTCCCTCGGTCGTGCAAGGAGGGTGAGTTGTTGTTTGTCTTTCGGGGAACTGGCGAATTGCTACAGCAAGAGGATTGTCGCTTGAGCTTGAGCGAATCGTTCTGCGGCGTCGTGTCCCCTGGCGAGGGCGATCTTGGTGCGCCGGGCTGAGCGGATGATGCGTGCCGCCACGCAGAACCAGTGAAGTCGGAGCTTCTTGAACTGATGGCTGTGAGATGAAGCTGGAAGCACGAGAAGTTTGAACCACTGGCCGAGGTTGTAGGCGAGTTGAGCGATGACCAGCCACGCGTAGTTCGCCATGAAACTCTGGCTGGGAAGCAGACGCGCACTGACGTTGTTCTTGAACTCCTCGATGTAATTCTCTGCACCGCCTCGCGCAAGATGGTACTTGAGCAGGCTCGATGCCGCTCCCCTGCGATTGGTGATCACAGGTGTGTAGAAGTACCCGCCAAGCACGAGCTGATTCCCCTCATGGAGCGGTTGCCGTTTGACCAACATGCGAAACGCGCGAGGCCAGTTGGAAGGTTTGTAGGAAAGCTCGACGTACTCCGTCCCTTCTTCCCATGGATAGGGTTTCCAGCTTTCCTCGGGAAGGGCGTCGATGCCGGCCCGCAACGCCTCTGTCAGTCGCGCCGAGATCGAGAACTCCAATCCCCGGCCGACGAGGAACTCGACGATCTCTCGAGCGTAGAAGCCGGCATCCATTCGAACGTGAATGCGACGGCCTTCCGGCAAGCGCGCCAGACATTCCTTGAGGAAGCTGACGGCTTTGTGGGCCGAATGGCGGTTCCCCGAACGCAGTCTTGCACCGATCAGCAGTCGCGTTTCGGACCAGAAGCAAAGCAGCGGGTTGAATCCCTTCATGTTGTTGTAGGCGTACCGAACTCCCTCCTTGAGGTAACCGTAGACTTGAAAGATCGAGCTATCGAGATCGAGGGTGATAGGCTCGTCCCCGCCCCGCATGTCATCGGCGACGTAGAGGGCTCCGGCGATCACTTTCTCGAGTTGCTTGATGTGGCCGATCGTGAACTTGCGCAGCGTCTCTCCTGCGGTGGTCGGGGCCGGGACCTCGAGCTCGTAGAGATGCTCGCGCGTCGCCTTCTCGTCTCGCAGGACCTGCAGGTCGGTCAGGTGTTGTCCACCGACGACAAAGTTGTGGACCAGGCTCATGACGAAGTCCGCAACGGGTATCCCGCGGCGGCGCTTCTTGACCGTCAGGGTGTCGAGCCCCCGGATGATTCCCAGCTTGTGAGCGAGGTCGGTGATGAGCTTAAGGCCGGCGAACGATGTGACCGAGTCGGGGGCTGCAAAGTACTTGACTCTTCGAAGCTGATGCGGGAGTTTCACCTTACAAGTGCTCCTGGCTTTGGCGAGAAGGGTTGTTACTACCTCCTTTTTACCAGGACTGGAGCACTTTTTTGTGTCTAGATATTGACCAGCACCGCGTGAGTCATGCCGTTACCCGTGGATCTGGGCTTAGCATCAGATCATTGATCAACTCCCCAGCTTGCGGTAACACGATCGCCGTCGCGAGCGCAGCGGCGCCGGCAAGAACGACCGGGTTGGCCAGGAGAGGACCAAGCAGCGGCGCAGCAAGGGCGAGGGACTCGCCCGTTGGGTCACTCCAATCGAGAGGGTTGTTGCGAGCGTACGCGTACGGATGAAGTTGCAGCGGATCCGCGAGCAGTTTCTCCTCCGGTGCCATCAGTAGGATAGGATCCAAGCCACCAAAGCGTCCGTACCTGGCGATGTTGAAACGAGCACCCTGGCGGGTGAAGCCACCAAGCTCCTGCTCGCCCTTGTGGTGGCGAAACGGCTGATCGTAACGGCTGGACTCCAGTCGCCTAGGCTCCCCGAACGGAAAGTAGTCAATCCGCTACATCACGCTGCCGTCAGCATTGGTTACCGCACGGACGCTCCCCTGCTCATCGACGTGACAATGTTGGATTAAGCCCCCATCGTCCACCGTGCCGAACAACCGACCATCCGCGTACAGATACCGCTGCTTCTCCGTACCGTCGTCCTCGAAAAGACCAAGGAGCTTCCCACCCCGGCGCAGCGCGATCGTTGCATCGACCACGTCATCCACGGCGCTGTTCGTTCGCAGCTCCAAGCACGGCTCGCCCTCACCGTCCAGAAAGCTCTCTTTCGCAATCAAGTTGTCGCTCGTGGCCAACGACTGACGCACCACGCGGTTGTCGTGCGAGTACCAGAAATAGTGTGACCGGATGCCACGCGATCCTACATGCTCGTTGATCGCGATCACGTTGCCGTTGCCATCGTGAGCAAACTCGACCGAAGCCTCCGACGCCAAGTGATCCACCTTCGTCAACCGACTCGTCCCGGCCTCATGCAGGTAGCTGAAGTGATTCCCGTAGGGGCGCTCCACGCCGATACGAGTTCCCGTGTCATCGTACTCGAACGTCATGCTCGCGTCTGCATCAAACACCACGCTCTTCAGACGACCCAACCCGTCCGGGAAATATGTGGTGGTGGCGAGGTTGTCGGTCGTCCGCTGGTGCATCGACGCATTCGGATAGTAGGAGAAGCTCTCTGAGAATACCGCGGTGCCGTCGCTGTCAACCTGATGGGTCGCCACCCGACCCCGATCCGTATAGGTGAGCGTCGTTTGTGGATTGCCAAGGCCCCCTTGATCCGCGAAGAGGAGTTCTTTCAGGCGGTCATCATCGAAATAGTCAAGCTCGAGAATCTGGTCGAGGTCTAACCCTTGCTCACCGCCTGGACCACGCCCCTGTTGCGGGCAAGATCCAGCCCGCTACCCACAAATTCTCCTGAAGACCCGGCTCTTCTATACTACTTCAAACAACTTGATCATCAGAATCCCGGGGCTGAGCGTGTTCATGCTGATGCGAGATGATAGGAGTGCAACGTAACACCGTAAAGCTCGAAACGCAAATTCGAAGCTCTTTACATGGCAGCAAAAATCGAGTTGGGATCCCCGATCTTGCGCAGCGCGATTCGTTCACACAACGCGACCAAGTGGCATCCATAGGAAGGGACTATCTCCACCAACCTGAAATCCTCCCGCACCACTCGATCGACGACGCCATCTATCACCCGATTGGCAGGACGATCGTAAAGATCCGCAACATACTCACGGGGAATTTGAATTCCAACACGAATCGTCAAATCCAGAATCAGATTTCCGGCCCGAAAGTCGCTCGCAAGTAGACGTTCCACCCCTTCGAGAGCAATCCTGTAGACATCTCCTGCTCCATCCGATAAGAAAAGCAAAACACCCTGGTCTCGCCATACGTGAATCCCAAGCACGCTCCCATCGTGGAAATTCGGGGTGTTCACGAGGCCAGCGTCGAAACCGAAGTGTGAACCAATCATTGAGGATCCCCCGGCTTAAGAGGTCGCCATGGGCCCCTGTCCTTGTTGGTTGGAGGAGTTCCATCCTCTGGACGCCCCCAATCATGCGCGTGGCCATCAGGAATGCCGTGGTGCGGAGGATCGACATCAACCTCTGGAAAGCCGTCATCGCCATATCGCCGCTGACCGGGCTTTCCATCGGGTCGGGTCGCACTCGATGTTGATCCCGGCTCTCCCCGAAGAGGGTTCGACTTGCTTCCCCCCTTTGCTGCAAGGAGGGAGCCGGACGCGAGTTGGTCGTACGTCGGCTCGCATCCCAGGTGCAGTTCGAGGGTTAGCGAGCGCTCGACCCCGACGCTGGCCTGGTCGGCGAGGTCGAAAGCCCAGACGCGAGTTTCGGCACCCACGGCCGTGCTCGCCGACGCGATCCCCGGGACGAGCAGGCTCGCCAGGAGGCAGAGGATCGCGAGGAGGGGCCAGCGGCTTCGCATGGCCCCAGTCTCTCTCATCGACGCGCCGGCGCCAAGCTCGTGGCTCCCCGGAGGGTGGTGGCCCGCGGTCTCCGTGCTCGCGCTGCGGCCGCCTGCGGTGGCCTCCGCTTGCTGCGCGCGGAGCTACCGGTCACCACGCACGGCACGAGGACGGCTAAGCCCGGCTTGCGTCACCGCTGATCGCCGCGCCATGAGCCGACAGGACGGCACGCGGGAAGCAGGGTGGCCCGATCAATCAGTAGACGGCCTTCTCCCCGATGTTCCGGAGAATGGCCGAGAGCCACACGAGCGCGTATCCGATCGGTGGACTCTCCTCCTTCAGAATGTCGCTCAGCTCATCCCAATCGTCGCTCAGCTGGCCCATCGTTAACGCCTTCGGATCCTTGTAGGGATCGTAGACCTCATCCTTCTCAATCGACCAGTAGTAGTCCTCCGAGATCTCGAAGTCGCTCCGCCCCGTCTCCTCAAGATACGTGAAGAGTCGGTCCGCAATGGCCCTCAGCTCTGCGACCTTCACGTTCACTATCCGCCTCCACCCTGGTTGATCTGATTGCGGAAGTTCCCGATCTGTCTCTCCAGCTTCTGAATGCGGCTCTCAATGATCTTCTGCCTACGTTCTGGACTCGCGCCCTTGAGAAACCCCTTGTTGTCAAACTTGTCTGGGTTGGCCTTGTAGTCCTCTAGCTTCTTCAAATGCTTGTCGAGCTGCTTCTGAAGCCCCTTCGTCGCCTTCGCTCCCCCCTTTGCGGCAAGGGGGGAGCCGGACGCAAAGTTGTACTCCTCAAGCTCGTAGCTCGGGTGCAGTTCGAGGGTTAGAGCGTGCTGACCCGCGACGTGGACATGGTCCTGGAGCCCGAAAGCCCAGACGCGGTTTTCGCCGCTACTGACCGCACTCGCCGACGCAATCCCCAGCACGAGTAAGCTCGCCAGGGCGCACAGGATTGAGAGAAGGGGCCCGCGGCTTGGCATGCTCTTATTCATCGACCGGAACGCGCCTGGTGACGAGCGTCTCACACTTCAAAGAAAGCACTCCGTTCTCAAGATCCTCGAGACCAAACCGAACTCGGTCGTGCTGAAGATCACTGACATCTCTGGCGCGCAAGCACAGTAGCTGCGAGATCCCACCTCCTAGCGACTGCACGTTCCACTCGGAGACCCCGCCGGCCTCGGCTAGTATTCGAGCTGCGGGAAATCGATCGTCATCGACCAACTCGAGGACGAGCGAACACCGCCCCGTCGGTAGTTCCGTCGTGAACTCAATTCGCCTGACGATCGTCGCGATGGCAAGGTCTGCGTTGATTGAAGTGGATGTGCTCATTGCCCACCCCCGGTACCCGGCCCGGCCCCTGGATGATAGGTTTCCTTGCCCTTGGGTCCGTAGCCAGGGCCAAACTCCCTTGTGTGGTGGTGAGGGTTCGTGTGGGTCGATGGGTCTGGCAGGTCGGTGAAGTCCGTTCTCTCCACCTGTCGTCCGTAGTCGTCGTACTGCGCCCGCCACGGCTGAACCTGTCCTACATCGTCCACGTACTGGCCGTCAAGCTGTCGTACTCCTGGAGTCACTTGATCAGGTGCCTTCGCGCCGAGCCCACGTCCCCCCCTTGCTACATCAGCACCTTCGTGCGTATCCCCCTCCGGGGTTGCAGCGTCACCATCGCTCTCCAGCAAGCTTAGCATCAGATCATTGATCAGCTCCCCAGCTTGCGGTAACACGATCGCCGTCGCGAGCGCAGCGGCGCCGGCAAGAACGACCGGGTTGGCCAGGAGAGGACCAAGCAGCGGCGCAGCAAGGGCGAGGGACTCGCCCGTTGGGTCACTCCAATCGAGAGGGTTGTTGCGAGCGTACGCGTACGGATGAAGTTGCAGCGGATCCGCGAGCAGCTTCTCCTCCGGTGCCATCAGTAGGATAGGATCCAAGCCACCAAAGCGTCCGTACCTGGCGATGTTGAAACGAGCGCCTTGACGCGTGAACCCGCCAAGCTCCTGCTCGCCCTTGTGATGCCGAAACGGCTGATCGTACCCACTCGACTCGAATCGGCGCGGCTCCCCGAACGGAAAGTAGTCAATCCGCTGCATCACGCTGCCGTCAGCATTGGTTACCGCACGGACGCTCCCCTGCTCATCGACGTGACAATGTTGGATTAAGCCCCCATCGTCCACCGTGCCGAACAACCGACCATACGCGTACAGATACCGCTGCTTCTCAGTACCGTCGTTTTCGAAGAGACCAAGGAGCTTCCCACCCCGGCGCAGCGCGATCGTTGCATCCACCACGTCATCCACGGCGCTGTTCGTTCGCAGCTCCAAGCACGGCTCGCCCTCACCGTCCAGAAAGCTCTCTTTCGCAATCAAGTTGTCGCTCGTGGCCAACGACTCACGCACCACGCGGTTGTCGTGCGAGTACCAGAAATAGTGTGACCGGATGCCACGCGATCCTACATGCTCGTTGATCGCGATCACGTTGCCGTTGCCATCGTGAGCAAACTCGACCGAAGCCTCCGACGCCAAGTGATCCACCTTCGTCAACCGACTCGTCCCGGCCTCATGCAGGTAGCTGAAGTGATTCCCGTAGGGGCGCTCCACGCCGATACGAGTTCCCGTGTCATCGTACTCGAACGTCATGCTCGCGTCTGCATCAAACACCACGCTCTTCAGACGACCCAACCCGTCCGGGAAATATGTGGTGGTGGCGAGGTTGTCGGTCGTCCGCTGGTGCATCGACGCATTCGGATAGTAGGAGAAGCTCTCTGAGAATACCGCGGTGCCGTCGCTGTCAACCTGATGGGTCGCCACCCGACCCCGATCCCTTCTTGGCGAAACACCTTGGAAACGCGCCCGCGATCGTCGTAGCGGTACTCAAGCGCCAAGCTGCTGCCCGGGTATTCAAGCTCAACCGCCTCGTCGAGCCAATCTTTCCCAACGTCTACGTCTTGCACGAGATAGTTCGACCCCGCGCCCACCCCCTTCCACGTCGCGGTCTTCTCGAAAGTCACGTGCCCGGACGTGTCATACGAAAAGTCTCTGCGGGCTTCCCGCCAAGCGAGCCCGGCGACTAACCTGAGCAAGGCGACCCTCCATGTTCGTGCCAACGCCCGTGTCATAGCTGTACCAACCCGGCGGACGACTCTTCTACGTAGTCTCCACATCGCTGCGGAACTGTGCATACGATCGTTTCACGTCATCACAATCCGGAAATACTGAAATCGCACGCTGATACCAGTTTTCGGCCTCGTCAGTACGATCCATTCTCCAGAGTGCGTTTGCCAAAAGCCATAGCCCAGCCATCTTCAGGGTTTAGCTCGATGGCTTTGCGAAGCGCCGAAATTGCTTCACATAATGTGTCGTTGTTTGCCGCTGTTTGTCTTCCCATGCCTGCCATGCCAATGCGTAGCTCTCATCCTTTTCAATCGCCGCACGAAAGTAGCCGATAGCTTCCTCTTCCCTCCGCCGCCCTCGGTGTCTACGGAGGCTCTGCCCTTTCATACCGCGCAGACACCCCCAGGAGACGAATCCTGTCAGCATCACTCCACGAATCGTCAGCGGCGAATTCGTCAAAGTCAGAGCGTGCCTCAGGGACTCTCTTTCCCGTGGCTAGCTCCACGAAGGTTCTCGGGCCGGCCACCAAGAAGTAATCGTCCGTCGTACACACCACGGCAAATGAGTAGTCCTCTGGAACAAGGGCGAAGTTGAAGTGTGCGCACTCCCGACTAAACAAAAGTAGGCCTACTTCTGTGGCGTCAACTTCCAGGGGGTCTCTTACGTGCCGCAAGTCTTCGAGCGACACAGCTCTCAGTTTTGTTGCGCCAAAAGCAGTGGCAGCACTCGCGAGGCGCTCGGCATCCTGGTCGTCGAAGTGCTGTCCAGACTCCACGGGCACGACTAACCAACCTTGTTCCTTCAGAAAAGCTCGAGTGAACTGATGGCTACTTTCGAGGGCTTTCCCAGCCCACTCCTCCCAAGCTGCAGCCTTCGTCCCGTTCGATGCGCACCGTAAGCGTCTAGTTTCCATATCGAACCTTGATCGGCTTTTCCGAAGGCGGGTTGATCTGGATAGTTGGCGACCCTTGGGTACTCCCCGGTCGGACGCTGATAGTCGAACCATCTGGGAGTGTCCCGGATCTGACTCCGCCGCCGTGATTCTTCACAGCCCCTCCGCCAACAAGGCTATCGAAGTCCTTGTTCGCCTGGTCAAGGCCTCCGCTCTTGTCGAACTGGCGCGTCTTTCCTGCCTTGCCCTTAGAGGCGCCCTTCAAGAGGTCATCAACCGAGCCACCTGTTCTCCTTGCGGCAAGGGGGGAGCCCGACACGGAATCGTACTCCGCAAGCTCGTAGCTCGGGTGCAGTTTGAGGGGTAGAGCGCGCTGACCCGCGACGTGGGCCTGGTCGGCCAGGTCGAAAGCCCAGACGCGGTTTTCAGCACCGGTGGAGGAATCCGTCGACGGGATTCCCGGCACGAGCAAGCTCGCCAGGACGCACAGCAGCACGAGGATAGGCCGACGGCTTCCCATCAGATCACCCTTCCGGGATCACGAAGGTCTCGAAGCAATAAGGGCAGAGCCATCCGCCCTCGGAACGGTAGCACTCGTCGTTTCCTGACAGAGTGACGTTGCACACCATGCAGTGCCCATGGTCGGCAACCTTCTCCCAACGACCGTTCTCCCAGACGTACGTCCGTGCCTCGGAGACGTTTTCCTGAAAGAACGATCGCTCGACCCGCGCTCCGTTCACCATCACCCATTCCGTCATGCTCAGCTTCCTCCTCCAAGCGGAACCTTCCGATCTGGTACTGGGCCTCGCGTTCGAATGTCAACGTGCGGTGGTCCGTGCGCAGGGTCGGTATGAACGTTGTACGAACGACCAGTCTTGGGGTTGTAGAAGGTGTCCGCGCCCGGACGTGAACTACGAGGTGGCCCAAACTTGTTGCCCAACGCCTCATCGGCCTCCTTGGCCGTCTTGTCACCAAAGAACTTCCCTGGAGTAGTGAGCCCTTTGCCTCCCCCCTTTGCGGCATCAGCACCTTCGTGCGTATCCCCCTCCGGGGTTGCAGCGTCACCATCGCTCTCTAGCAAGCTTAGCATCAGATCATTGATCAACTCCCCAGCTTGCGTTAACACGATCGCCGTCGCGAGCGCAGCGGCGCCGGCAAGAACGACCGGGTTGGCCAGGAGAGGACCAAGCAGCGGCGCAGCAAGGGCGAGGGACTCGCCCGTTGGGTCACTCCAATCGAGAGGGTTGTTGCGAGCGTACGCGTACGGATGAAGTTGCAGCGGATCCGCGAGCAGCTTCTCCTCCGGTGCCATCAGTAGGATAGGATCCAAGCCACCAAAGCGTCCGTACCTGGCGATGTTGAAACGAGCGCCTTGACGCGTGAACCCGCCAAGCTCCTGCTCGCCCTTGTGATGCCGAAACGGCTGATCGTACCCACTCGACTCGAGTCGGCGCGGCTCCCCGAACGGAAAGTAGTCAATCCGCTGCATCACGCTGCCGTCAGCATTGGTTACCGCACGGACGCTCCCCTGCTCATCGACGTGACAATGTTGGATTAAGCCCCCATCGTCCACCGTGCCGAACAACCGACCATACGCGTACAGATACCGCTGCTTCTCAGTACCGTCGTTTTCGAAGAGACCAAGGAGCTTCCCGTCCCGGCGCAGCGCGATCGTTGCATCGATCACATCATCCACGGCGCTGTTCGTTCGCAGCTCCAAGCACGGTTCGCCCTCACCGTCCAGAAAGCTCTCTTTCGCAATCAAGTTGTCGCTCGTGGCCAGCGACTGACGCACCACGCGATTGTCATGCGAGTACCAGAAGTAGTGTGACCGGATGCCACGCGATCCTACATGCTCGTTGATCGCGATCACATTGCCGTTGCCGTCGTGAGCAAACCCGACCGAAGCCTCCGACGCCAAGTGATCCACCTTCATCAACCGACTCGTCCCGGCCTCATGCAGGTAGCTGAAGTGATTCCCGTAGGGGCGCTCCACGCCGATACGAGTTCCCGTGTCATCGTACTCGAACGTCATGCTCGCGTCTGCATCAGACACCACGCTCTTCAGACGACCCAACCCGTCCGGGAAATATGTGGTGGTGGCGAGGTTGTCGGTCGTCCTCTGGTGCATCGACGCGTTCGGATAGTAGGAGAAGCTCTCTGAGAATACCGCGGTGCCGTCGCTGTCAACCTGATGGGTCGCCACCCGACCCCGATCCGTATAGGTGAGCGTCGTTTGTGGATTGCCAAGGCCCCCTTGATCCGCGAAGAGGAGTTCTTTCAGGCGATCGTCATCGAAGTAGTCAAGCTCGAGAATCTGGTCGAGGCCCAGCCCTTCTTGGCGAAACACCTTGGAAGCGCGCCCGCGATCATCGTAGCGGTACTCAAGCGCCAAGCTGCTGCCCGGATACTCAAGCTCAATCGTCTCGTCGAGCCAATCTTGCCCAACGTCTACGTCTTGCACGAGATAGTTCGATCCCGCGCCCACCCCTTTCCACGTCGCGGTCTTCTCGAAAGTCACGTGCCCGGACGTGTCATACCAAAAGTCCCTAATGAAGTGCGGGCTTCCCGCCCCGCGAGCCCGGCGACTAACCTGAGCAAGGCGACCCTTGTCATTGCCCATTGGCAGCGCACGGAAACATGCGTCAGAACCTCGTGCGCAACCCCGGGCGTCGTTCCGCACCATCCCGCCGTGCGAACCTCGTAATAGAGCGGAACCAAGTAAGGTCAGCTGCCGTAGACAGCGAATTCAACAGTCAAACCCAAGCGGGCGACCTCCGCTATTGTCTTGTCGCTAATCGAGAACGCGAGTTCATCTTTCACACCGAAAACACCAACAAACAAGTCCATACGAAACCCCTCTTGCTTGAGCTTCTGCAGCGCCAACTCCTTTCCCCGCAATCTCTTGACAATCGTTCGAATATGCTTGTCTACACTAGAGTCAGGGCGAGCGCTGGACTCAAGAACCCACAACCCCTCCGAGAAAGCACTGTAGCGGCGCCCCGAAGATGCTACGCGTTCATCTCCCTTTCGGTGGCTTTGATCGGGTGCAACTTCCAGTGCCGCCGAAACCCGCTCCGGCAACAATGTCTCGCCCATCACTCTGAAGCACGCCGTGGCCCTCGAGTTCGCTCGCCCACCATCACCATAAATCTCGCTAACCGTCATTGAGATTCCCAATCACCTCGCCAGTCTCAGGCGCGATGACGTCTCCCGTTTCCAAATCGAACGCCACATCATCCCCTCCACCTCGCCCCGCTGCCTTCTTGATCTTGTGCAACGCTTCACTCGCCTTGTTTTCATCAAGACCAAGTTCCTTGACCGCTTGCCCGAAGGCACCCTTTCCAGTCGCGATCCGAAACGCTGTGGCGGTTCCGCCACCGTCACCCGTGCTGACGCTTGCTCCACTCTCCAGCAAGCTTAGCATCAAATCACTGACCAGCTCCCTAGCTTGCGGCGACACCGTTGCCGCCGCGAGCGCCGCACCTCCCAACACCGCGGCGGCCGTAAGACCGGCTGGGTTGGCCAGGAAGGGACCAAGCAATGGCGCAACAGCGGCGGCGGGGAACTCCCCCGTCGGATCCATCCAATCCAGAGGATTGTTGCGCGCGTAAGCGTAAGGATGAAGCCGGAGCGGATCCGCAAGCAGTTTCTTCTCCGGCGCCTCCAGCAGGATCGGATCCAATGCTCCAAAGCGCCCGTACCTGGCCATGTTGAAACGAGCACCTTGGCGGGTGAAGCCACCAAGCTCCTGCTCGCCCTTATGGTGACGAAACGGTTGATCGTAACGGTTGGACTCCAGTCGCCTAGGCTCACCAAACGGGAAGTAGTCAATCCGCTGCATCAGGCTGCCGTCTGCATTGGTTACCGCGCGGACGCTTCCCTCTCCATCGACGTGGCAGTGCTGGATCAAGCCCCCATCGTCAACCGTGCCGAACAACCGCCCATCCGCGTACAGATACCGCTGCTTCTCAGTACCGTCGTTTTCGAAGAGACCAAGGAGCTTCCCGTCCCGGCGCAGCGCGATCGTTGCATCGACCACATCATCCACGGCGCTGTTCGTTCGCAGCTCCAAGCACGGTTCGCCCTCACCGTCCAGAAAGCTCTCTTTCGCAATCAAGTTGTCGCTCGTGGCCAGCGACTGACGCACCACGCGATTGTCATGCGAGTACCAGAAGTAGTGTGACCGGATGCCACGAGACCCAACGTGCTCGTTGATCGCGATCACATTGCCGTTGCCGTCGTGAGCAAACCCGACCGAAGCCTCCGACGCCAAGTGATCCACCTTCGTCAACCGACTCGTCCCGGCCTCATGCAGGTAGCTGAAGTGATTCCCGTAGGGGCGCTCCACGCCGGTACGAGTTCCCGTGTCAACGTACTCGAACGTCATGCTCGCGTCTGCATCAAACACCACGCTCTTCAGACGACCCAACCCGTCCGGGAAATATGTGGTGGTGGCGAGGTTGTCGGTCGTCCGCTGGTGCATCGACGCATTCGGATAGTAGGAGAAGCTCTCTGAGAATACCGCGGCGCCGTCGCTGTCAACCTGATGGGTCGCCACCCGACCCCGATCCGTATAGGTGAGCGTCGTCTGTGGATTGCCAAGGCCCCCTTGATCCGCGAAAAGGAGTTCTTTCAGGCGATCGTCATCGAAGTAGTCAAGCTCGAGAATCTGGTCGAGGTCCAGTCCTTCTTGGCGAAACACCTTGGAAGCGCGGCCTCGATCGTCGTAGCGGTATTCAAGCGCCTTGTGTCACGCCCGACAACACGCCCCGCTCAACCTCCCGACCCTGCTCATCGTACTTGTAGTACGTCCACTCGTTCACCGCGGCACTTTGCCGTCTATCCGAAGGAACCGCTAGGGCATCAACACAACTTCACCGACTATGCGCGGGTTTACGCCACCGTCAACACCCAATGTCTCGCTCCTCAAGCGACGTCCTGGGTCCGGTTCCTCCCTTGTAGGTCGCCCCGCTCTTTCGTTACGCGCATAGCTGGGCAAGGAGATCGGCACATCCAGCGCCATCGTCGGTCGCTACGAGCGCAGCGAGATGACCCCCTCCATCGAGGTCGCCCTCAAGATCGCTCGCGCCTTTCGCGTCACCCTCGACGCCCTCGTCGCCGACTCCAAGCTACCTGACGTGCTCGGCGATCAGGCCATGCTCGAGCGCTGGCAGGCACTCGACGCGCTGCCCCAGGGCGAGCGGCAGCGCATCCTCGACGTCCTCGACAGCCTCATCCGCGACGCGCTGGCCAGGATCGCATACGCCAAACCGGGATAGAGTCTGGAGACCCCATAGCACCGACCAACGACGCCGAGCAGAAGCTCCTCGAGAACATCAAGCGCCTCCCGCCCGACAAGGCCGCCGAGGTCGCGGACTTCGTCGACTTCCTAGCCCAGCGCGAGAGCGACCGCGAGCTCGCCCGCGCCGCCACACGGCTCTCCGAGGATGCCTTCGCCAAGGCCTGGGACAACGACGACGATGCCGACTACGACCGCCTATGAGTTCGGCGATGTCGTCCTCGTCCCGTTCCCCTTCACCGACAAGGGCATTGAGGGACGTCCCCTCAGGACATCACCGCTCCAAGATGTAGCGATCGTTCCTCGCCTCCCCCTCGTAATAGGCCAGCCGACCCGGTACGCACGACACGATGGTTCCGGGATGATAGCCAACCACCTCTCTTAACACCTGCCCCAAACGCCCGTTCATCTGGTCTATCTCCGCCCAAGCGGAAATCACGTAACAATCTACACCAGCCCCTTTGTCAAGGAGCACGCTTAGTATCAGCTCCACCCGTTGCTGGGAAGGCTCGATCTTCTTCGAGAAGCGGGGATCGAAGTCCGAAAAGTGGGGCAGCTGAGACAGGAACTTTGCTCTCCCTTTCTCGCTCTGCAAGAGTCCGCGCACGCGCTGCCGCTTCAGCGGACAAACAAAAGCCATCGCGAACGCTTCTTCCTCCACTGGTAGAGAGTTCTTCTCCACCTACTCCTCTCCCTCCCACGCATGGAACTTGCCGAAGGCACCCTCTTCACCAGGCTGTAGCTTCCCAGCGATCTCGAGGAGATAATCGTCAATGCCAAACCTGTGAAGCCGATCCTTAAGAGGCTCCGCCCACAGCACCTCCTCATGTTGCAGGCCCAATCTTCCCGCCTCTTCTTTCATAGATTCCTTGAACGATCGTCGATCACGGGCGAAAGCCAAAAAGGTGGCGTATGCGCCGCGGCAACCATCAAGAATCGGATTCGACGGATCCCCCTTGAGGCTTACCAGGCCTATCCATAATTGCCCTGCGCTTTCACTTCTTCGGGTAGTCATGATGCGTCGGCTTGGGATTCCCCTTGTGATCCGTTCCGTGATAGTGCGGAGGGTTTCCTTTCTTGGCACCATCACGAGTTGGGGCTTGCCCCTTTGCCGTCTCGGCCTGTGCAGCGTCTTGAGCCCTCTTCCTGGTTGGATGCTTGACGGTCGGTGAGACAGGCTTGCCACTCCCACCTATCTTTTGGCCGGGCTTGACCTTGCTTCCCCCCTTTGCTGCATCAGCGCCCTCGTGGGTATCTCCCTCGGGCGCCGCAGCGTCACCGCCGCTCTCCAGCAAGCTTAGCATCAAATCACTGATCAACTCCCTAGCTTGAGGCGACACCGTTGCTGCCGCGAGCACGGCACCTCCCAACACCGCGGCGGCCGTAAGACCAGCTGGGTTGGCCAGGAAGGGACCAAGCAATGGCGCAACAGCGGCGGCGGGGAACTCCCCGGTCGGATCCATCCAATCCAAAGGATTGTTGCGCGCGTAAGCGTACGGATGAAGCCGGAGCGGATCCGCAAGCAGTTTCTTCTCCGGCGCCTCCAGCAGGATCGGATCCAATGCTCCAAAGCGCCCGTACCTGGCCATGTTGAAACGAGCACCTTGGCGGGTGAAGCCACCAAGCTCCTGCTCGCCCTTATGGTGACGAAACGGTTGATCGTAACGGTTGGACTCCAGTCGCCTAGGCTCACCAAACGGGAAGTAGTCAATCCGCTGCATCAGGCTGCCGTCTGCATTGGTTACCGCGCGGACGCTTCCCTCTCCATCGACGTGGCAGTGCTGGATCAAGCCCCCATCGTCAACCGTGCCGAACAACCGCCCATCCGCGTACAGATACCGCTGCTTCTCCGTACCGTCGCCCTCGAAGAGACCGAGGAGCTTCCCGCCTCGGCGCAGCGCGATCGTTGCATCGACCACATCATCCACGGCGCTGTTCGTTCGCAGCTCCAAGCACGGTTCGCCCTCACCGTCCAAAAAACTCTCTTTCGCAATCAAGTTGTCGCTCGTGGCCAGCGATTGACGCACCACGCGGTTGTCGTGCGAGTACCAGAAATAGTGGGACCGGATGCCACGCGATCCTACATGCTCGTTGATCGCGATCACGTTGCCGTTGCCATCGTGGGCAAACTCGACCGAAGCCTCCGACGCCAAGTGATCCACCTTCGTCAACCGACTCGTCCCGGCCTCATGCAGGTAGCTGAAGTGATTCCCGTAGGGGCGCTCCACGCCGGTCCGAGTTCCCGTGTCATCGTACTCGAACGCCATGCTGGCGTCTGCATCGAACACCACGCTCTTCAGACGACCCAGTGCGTCCGGGAAATATGTGGTGGTGGCGAGGTTGTCGGTCGTCCGCTGGTGCATCGACGCATTCGGATAGTAGGAGAAGCTCTCTGAGAATATCGCGGCGCCGTCGCTGTCAACCTGATGGGTCGCCACCCGACCCCGATCCGTATAGGTGAGCGTCGTCTGTGGATTGCCAAGGCCCCCTTGATCCGCGAAGAGGAGTTCTTTCAGGCGGTCATCATCGAAATAGTCAAGCTCGAGAATCTGGTCGAGGCCCAGCCCTTCTTGCCGAAACACCTTGGAAGCGCGGCCTCGATCGTCGTAGCGGTACTCAAGCGCCAAGCTGCTGCCCGGATACTCAAGCTCAATCGTCTCGTCGAGCCAATCTTGCCCAACGTCTACGTCTTGCACGAGATAGTTCGATCCCGCGCCGACACCTTTCCACGTCGCGGTCTTCTCGAAAGTCACGTGCCCGGACGTGTCATACCAAAAGTCCCTAATGAAGTGCGGGCTTCCCGCCCCGCGGGCCCGGCGACCAACCTGAGCAAGGCGACCCTCCGTGTTCGTGCCCACGCCGGTGTCATAGCTGTACGACACGATCGGATCATGATTCAGGGGCGCCTCCGGGTAGCTTGCATCCTCCGGCTGCAGCTGGGCTTGTGTCACGCCCGACAACACGCCCCGCTCAACCTCCCGGCCCTGCTCATCGTACTTGTAGTACGTCCACTCGTTCACCGCGGCACTTTGCCGTCTATCCTGGGAGAATCTGAGCTTCCCCGACAAGTCATAGACGTAGACGATGTCCCATCCAGAGCCGAGGTTTGATTGCGTTTGATAGATGACCGATGTCGTCGCGCCATTGGCAGCGCACGCGACGGTCGTCAGAACCTCGTGCGCAACCCCGGGCGTCGTCCGCACCATCCCGCCGTGCGACCCTTCGTGATAAAGTCGAACGAGCTCCGCGCCCCCAATTTCGCGAATGACAAATGTCGGGGTACCGCATGATCCATCCGTAAACTCGAGTGTCGCACTGTATTGTATCGCCTTCATTGATGGCGTGAAGACGGAAGCTTGCGTCCCCACTCCAGGTTCGTGGCGGATCTCGTGGTGCTCGGAATGCTTGCCTCCCAAGTCGGGAAGATTGAGGCGCAAGAGCCTACCTGCCATGTCGTACTCGTAGACCGAATCGCGGCCTTCGGCGTCTCTAATGCGAATCAGGTTTCCTCGGTCGTCGTACCTGTAGTAGGTAACCGCTTTCGATCCGTCGTCCTTCACGTATGCTACGGCGCGGAGCTGTCCAAGAGCGTCGTACTTACGTATCGCCTGATGGCCGAAAGGATCCGTAGTTGTCTCCGCCTTGAAGTAGCTTGCTCCTTGAAGGTCACTCGACCAGGGATACGAGAAGCCGTCGCCTGATAAGGACGTGGCGAAATCGCGCGTTACATACTCGATACGCAAGTCAGGGTGTGTGGTCGCCTCCAAGCGACCGAGCTTGTCATAACGATATTGCGTTACGCGACCTTCCTCATCGGTGCTCTGCCATACCTGATCTAGGATGTTGAATTCAACTTCCTTCAACGCACCATTTCGTTCCGTCTGAAAGATGCGGTCAATTCCGTCGACGTGATGAGTTGTCTCTTGCTGCGGTTGTTCGGGTCCTACACCCGGGGTGGCGATCACACTGATCTTTGTCTCGCCCGGCTCATCATCATAGAGCTGTGTCAACCGCGCGGCCAACTCCGTCTCACGCCGTACTGCCTGAATCCTCCCGATCTCATCATAGACAAAGTCCGTCGCATACCCATCAGGCCCCGTGTGCGACAACACCTCCCAGCGACGGTCATAGCTGAAGTAGTCAAGAATTGCATCCGTGTCACCACGCTCCATCCAATCAGGACGCAGAAAGGCGGCGTAGGGCCCCCCTAGCTCTAACGGACTCGAGTTTTCATCCACCCACTTCCGGTGCACGACACGACCCGACGGACCGGTGACCTTCGACACCGCCCACCGCGGATTGAAGTCCGGCACCGAGTATGCATCCACGTCATAGTCATAGATCGTGCTGGCAAATAGGTGCCCTGATCCATCCGGGGTCACAGCTACGCGTCTCTCCTCCACTCGACAGCCGTTCTCAAAGTCCCCGATGTCTCGCTCCTCAAGCGACGTCTTGGGTCCGGTTCCTCCCTTGTAGGTCGCCCGCTCCTTCATTACGCGGATAAACCAAGGGGTGGACACAGCACTCGCTGGATCTGGGTTTGGGATGCCGGGAGGCGGTGGTACCTCCCAAGTAGAACTGGGACTAGCGATCACGTTATGCGGCATGTCTATCGTCTCATCACCTAGCGCGTTTCGATGCAGCGTGATGTTTCCAAACTCATCAAACTCCCTATAGAACTCTTCGTAGGACGCGACACCACCCGACACGTAGTGCGTGACAGTTTTTTCCGTGTTCTCCAACGACCGATGTCTGTTCTCGTCGAGATCCAATGAAGCGTCGTGAACGTACTCAATCAGCTCTTGACCAGAGACTTGTTCCTCGACCAACAACGTTTCCCATAGAGCGTCCTCGTCGGGCGCATTGTCGAGAACATGCGGCATGAAATATGGCGCCTTTCGATACTCGAACCGCCTGACCACTTCATCCGGCGTCGCCGAGCTTCCCTCGGGGGAAAACGGCGGTCCCGTGGTAACCGTAGTCCTGTACACATGGTCTTTGTGGTTGATATCATGCACATGGCCGGGAACGAAGTCGTACTCATACGTGGTGGTCCTCGTCGGCAAACTCGAGGCTTCATCCAGGTACACTCTGGCGCTCCCGACAATGCTCTGCGATACAGCTGAACGCCCCGTCGTCCTGAGGAAAAACTCATCGTTCAGCTGCGTTGTGCAACCAAACGGGATATCGTCGCGGTCGACGTAGGCGTACTCAGTCCTTCCGCCGGTGGGGTACTTGATTTCCTTCAGCCTGCTCGCGCTATAGGGTTCTCTTTGGTACGCACAGCGCGTGGGAAAACCGACCTGTCGCTCGTCAGGCTCATAGTCGAAATAGGTCGTTCGACCGACCTGATCCACTATGTACCCAACGTAGTCCAGCCCGCCCTTTATCTCATCGCCACTAATGGTGTCGCCACTCCAGCGCTTGATGTATACGTCCCCTAACTCGGTACAATCAGCGTGGCCTCCGTCGGGGCACCAAGAGACCGCGTCGATCCGATACCCATCACTACCCTGATCATCAAAGAACGTCAGCAACCGCCTCCAGCCAATAGCATCGTTCCCGACGAAGATATGAAGACTCCTGACTGACAGCTGTGCTGAGTTCTCAGAACCACCTGTTGGATTGTGGAACTCATACTCAACCTTCAAGGCTCTGGAGGAGGGGTGGGTACCGGTCTTGCCAAAGATCTTGTGCAATCGGAAGCAGCGTGTGAACTGAATGTCGCTGGTAGAGTACGGCGCCCACGTCGGGTTCGTCGGCCCAACCGGTGGGCGAACATCGTGCTCTTTGAACAGATAGCTGAGACCCTCGGGCGCCTTCACGACCAGATCCCGGTTGAACCGTTGGAAAGGGATGTCAACGCACGCCCGAAAGTAGTTGCGCTTGTTGGCAGCCGCCATCGCGAGCTTCTGGGAGGCCCCGTCGTTCTGATAGTATCCAAACTCCAACAACGATCCGTCGTTGCGGGCGACGTAAACGTTGCGGGTTTGATAGAGACGGTACCCGCTCGTCAGGTCATCATGACCCCGGTCGCAGATTGTAATCCCTTCCGTCCGGTAGACATCGTAAGGAGGTGGTGTGTCGTTCTGGTTGTCCCAAAGCTCGGTGGTGAAGTTGAAGTTCAGGATTGCAATGCCGTTCAAGCCCAGATACCAAGTAGGGAGCGAAATCTGCGCCGAATCTACATCAAAATCAACCGGTGGATTTCTGACGCGCGCGATCCTGAAACCACCTCCACCGTTATAGTTTAGCGTGAGGTCGAGCGTCAGTCCGTCGCCAAGTGGAACGCTGTACAGCGGATGCTCATAGGTCAGGTTTCCATTGAAATTCGAAACCCGCTCGTATTCTGTGATTCGCGTGTATGAATCCGCACCGCGATACCCTCGTTCATTGAATTGCTCGAGTGTATTCAGTCCATTCGTAACATCTAGCGGATCGCCTTGGTATTGGGCTACTGAAACCGCCCCAATCAGCGAATCGCGCCCCGCGTTCGACTGCACAACGAGATCCAACGCGCCATCCAGATAGGTTGGGATCGCGAAAGACACGTGAGCCGAATCCGCCCACGTTCCGAGAAGCCCGCCTGTCGCAGTGCCAATGCCTGAGCTAAGCCAGGCATCGGTCACACCAGACAGGTGACAGCCGTACAGAGTCACTGCAACGGTATCGCCTGCCGCGGCGGCCACATCGGAGATGCTTGCAACTGCGGGCGGCCCCGGGCTCGCGTCACCGCCCAAGATGGTGGCTGGTGCGGCACTGAAGACGTGGTCGACCTCGCCGTTGCTGTCCACAAGCGTCACATAGTCGAGGTAGAAGCTCCCCGGCACTGATTCCAGGCATCCCGAGAATTCGAACTGTACTTCGATGCATTCGACCCCTGCAGCCCCCTCAGCAAGCTCCCACGTGTACAACTTTCCGGCGAGCAGAGAGTCTGCTGGCATCGCGTCGGTCGCCACCGAGCAATCGCCTGGAAGCGCAAGCGGTACGATGTCGTAGCACGCCGCCAACGTATCGCTCGGCACCCACGACAGCGAAACGCCACAGTCCACCACGTCCCGGGAGTCCTCAACCAAGACGTAGAGAGATTGAATTCCCGCAGGGAATATCTCGAGATTTGTGACGAGCGAGTCAGACGCCCAGCTCACTCTTGCCGTCGCGTCCTCGCTTTCTCCCGCGAATGCCTGGGAAGAAACCAACGCGGCTACTACGATCGAGGCGAGCTTTCGATTGTGCATAGCGGCACTTCTCCTGGCTACCTTCGAGTGCAAACGACAGTGCTGATCTCTCGCACCTGCTCCGCAGGTGTCGTCAGAGTGAGAACCGCCATGTACGTGCCCGTGGCGATGTGGTCCCCAGCATCGTCGCGCCCATCCCACCGCATGCTGTTGAACCCCGCCTTGCAATCGTCCTCCATCGAACAGATTCGCTTCCCGGTCACGGTGTAGATGCCCAAGTTCGCGCGGGCCGCGCTTGTCGACTGAAACGTAAACGCTGCCGGTCCGCGCATGGGGTTCGGATAGCAAACAAAGTCACTGATTCGAAGTCGGTGATCGACAGCAAAGTTGAAAACGAGGACTTCGTGGCCTGCGGACTGCACAGTTAACGTGTAACGTCCAGCCTCCAAATCCGTTTCCAGCTTGACACCCTCTTCCTCTGCCACGCTGTCGACGATCAGCTCAGCGCTTCCTTTCCGCTGAATGGACGCAGAGTACGCAGGCGCAGGTTGGCTCTTGGGCTGAACCTCGACCCGCACCTGCCGATCAACCAGATCTCCCTCCTTGATCTGCGAGCCCACCAGTTTGCCATTGATCCAAACCAAGATCGGCACCACATCGGATACTGCGATCGGTGGGCTGGCGATGCCGGTGTCGTGGTAGTGGCGTCCGTAGTAGTCGAATGCCGGAACCGAAAGCACGCCGATATCGGTGCCCACCGCAGAGACCAAGAGTTCATTGCCTGGCGCTCCTGTCAGCTCCCCTCCGGCGAAGGTGCTGCCGGTGACCGGGAGCGAGTAGGGGAACCCCGCCAACTGCTGGCCACTCGAAGTCCAAGCCTCCGCTTTGTTGTCGCCTACGATGACGGTGATCTCCAGGTCTCCTCCTGCAACGATATCCGCGACCTCTGGTCCTGAATGTGGTTCCCCTGCAGATGTTTGCTTTGGCCACCCCGCCTTGGTTGCCCACGACGTAGGGCCGACTCTTTCGAGCACAGTCACTGAACCGCTTCCTGTGGAATACACGATCTCATCGATAGGCGATCCGTCGATGCTGCGTACGACTGGCCTCCCCCAGGTCGGTCCGCTGAACCCGGATACCGCAGTGGCGTCGTAGCTGGTGCCATCGAAGTCAACGATCCCGACAACTCCCCCAGCTGAACTGCCAGCGATGTAGACAAGCTCCTGGTTCGCATCACCGTCGGTCTCGCCGATGCCCAGCAGAACTGCCGCTGACCCCGCAACTGTCACTTCGTTGAAACTCGACAGGTTCGCGTCGTAGATCCTCACCTTCCCGTTGGCCGTCCCAAACGCGTACTCGCGACTTCCTGCCCCGCTGAGCGACCCCGTTGCCAAGCTCGTCGGGCTGAAACCAAGCGCCTGGTTCGGGCATCCGCTGCAGACCTGGCCGGTGGTCGCACTGACACCGACAAGGCGGGTAGCCCCGCCATACGATTCAGTCAAGACGAGGACCTCGGCATAGGTATCGCCGTCAATATCAGTGGCGATTGGTTGTGACCAAATCCAGGTGGTGGCGCCAATAGCCTGGGGAGGCCAATTGGGCGCCAGTGAGAGATCGTTGCCCCATACGTAAGCGCGACCGTCGTCGCCGATGGTAAGCACTTCGTTTCCGGGGGCGGGGAGAAAATCTGCTACCTCCGGTCGGCGCCAGCCCGCTGAGTCTGCGAGCGCTGCTCCACCGGCGAAAAGGACTGTTAACACAAACACCGCGAGCTTCTTCATTGCGCACCCGCAAAGACCATGCTTGCCGAAACACGGTGACTGTTGCCCAGCACGTCGTGCCCGACGAAAGCGTAGTCGACCTCAAAGTTGTTCACGCCGAATCCGGCCCCGGCGGCCAGCTCATTTCTCTCGGCTCCCAGGCGAAGTGCGATGCCGCTTGACCGGTACTCAAGACCGAAGTGCAAGTCACCACTTACTGAGGCGACACTGATCTGATCTACCGATCCACGATTCTCGAAGTACAGCTGCAAATCCGCAGCCCCCAGAAAGGCACCTGGCACTTTGGGTAGTGCGAACGCCTGCGCAAAGCCGAAGCGCACCGTCGGTTCAATCCACTCGCGGCGCCCAGTGTCCCAGGCGAGCAGTGTGCGTGTGACATCTGCGATTCGCAAAGCGGCGCGAGCGTCGTGCCACAGTCTGGTTGCCAGTGCAACATCCAACCCAATCCCAAAACTCTTGATCCCCGCGGCGTTCTGATACAGAAGCTTCAGCGAGCCCCCGAGCGACCATCGCGGACCCAAACGTCGACCATAGCCGGCGAAGAGGCCGTATTCTGCGTCAGACCGGTACTCAATAAGCCCCTCATCAAACAGCACGCGTTCACCGGGATCAAACTCGCCGTTTCCTTCTCCCGGGTCGCCCGTTCCATCTATCTGATCTAATCCGAAGTCATCGAACGCAAGGTTCGTCGTGATGGGTATGCCGTCAATGCCCAGCCTAATGAAGGACACGCCCATCCCATCTTGACGGTTCAAGTCCTGACCTTCCGCGTGATCCTCGCGACTCGCAAACACCGCTGTGATCGTGTCGTAGTTGATTCGACCGGCGAACCGCTCAGAATGCATCACCGACACTTCCGTAGCAGCAACGTCAGGCAGATTGGCCGCGTTCCAATAGGGCGCTCCAGGGTCCTGCGCAACCGCCAGAAAGGCGTTGCCCATTCCCAGGGCGCGTGCTCCAACTCCGAGGCGGAGGTACTCGGCAGCGAACTTCTCGGCGGCACCCGCGCTCGGCAATCCCATGAGCCCTACTGCGACGAAAACTGCGGCACCTTTTTTACGACACATCGATCAGCTTCCCGCGTGATAGAGAATTCGAACCCGCGCCGGCGCGCTCGGCTGCTCTCCTGTACACACGTTGACACCGGGCGCGTCAACCATCACCGAGCCAAAGTCGCTATCTTGAAGGCTGGTGTGCGAACCGTCGCAGTGGAGAACCTGTGTTAAGCCCGGCGCCGAGGCCTGGGTCACCGCCAGTTCACTGCCCGATACCCCCGACCGCACAATGAGCCGTCCCAGCGGAACGAGATTCTCCTGGCTGACGCAATCAAAAGCCGTCACCAGCTCCGGCATCGCCGATGTTGGGGTCACAGCGGCGATCTCGTTGGACAGACAGCCCCCGATCCAACCCAAGATCGACCAGCCCTCGCCGAGGTCGAAGGCCAGTTGGGCACCCGTCAGATCCTCAGCGCCGTTTACGTACACGTAAACGTAGTAGAGCTGACTTGCACCAACCTCTGTTGACGGAGCTTGGCCGTCACAGTCGAGCCCGTTCAGCACCGGATGAGCACAGGTTGGGTTGATGCCCATCGGCTCTGCGTGTAGCACGATCGCCGGCGATGCCCATGCGCTGGCGACGCAAGCCAGGAACATCGCGCTCGCCCAAGCAGGCAGCGCAAGCCTCATCGAGTGAACCACCATCCCACTCCTCGTCTACGGCTACACTTCAGATAGCCCCAAGTCATTGAGTGGCGAAGCATCCAAGGCGAGTGCAGAGCAATGCACTCACCCAGAGCGTTCCGCTGCTCAACAAGCAGGCGACTTCGGCCCAGATGGGTACTGGTTAGGTACTGCCTAGCTGAGGTGCTGAACGTGGAAGGTGGGCGAAATCATGAGAGCTGGCCAACAAGCGTCGCATAGCGTTTTCCCCGCGCTTTTGTTGCGGCAGCGGCTACGACCTAACGGGTACTTCAACCAAGCTAGCGCACCAAGTGCGCACGGCGCAAGCGCTTTTTTGAACAAAATGCACACGTTGTCTAACAGCCTGATAACCCTGCAGCCAGCTCCGCAGACAGATTGAGGTTACCGCTCCCCATCAACACCGTCTGCAAGACAAAACGTCAGTCCGCTCCCTGCCCTCCAGACGCCTCCACCGACCTGCGTCGCCTTCTCTAGCGCGGTCGGGATCTTCGCGCTAAGCTCTCTCGCTTCGCCAGCTTTCACTTTCGCCCAGCGGGTCAATCCCATGAACCAACGTACATCCAGAATCCTAACGCCAGTCCTCGCCACGCTCTTCGCGGCGTCCGGCTGCGGGGACGAGTCCATCCGCACCTACCGCGCCCCCAAGGAGGCGCCGCCCGCAGCCAGCCGGCCCTCCACCCACTCCCACCCCGCCGAGGTTGCCGCGTGGGACCTGCCGCACGGCTGGACCGAGCGTCCGGGTGAGGGCATGCGCTTTGCAACGCTGATTGCCGATCCAACCGAGCCGCCGCTCGAGGTGAGGGTGACGCCGCTCGGTCGCATCGCTGAGGACCCGCTGGCCAACATCAACCGCTGGCGCGGGCAGATCGGCCTCGAGCCCATCACCGACGACGAGATCGGCTCGGTGGCCGAGGTGGTCGAGCTGACTGGTGACCGCCAAGCCCTGAAGATCGACATGGAAGGCGACGGGCACGACGACCATCCGGCGCAGCGCATCCTGGCTGCGATCTTCCCGGGAGAGGAACGGGTTTGGTTCTTTCTAATGATGGCTGACGCGACGCGCGTCGCCGGTCAGGTCGATGCGTTCGACGCGTTGACGCGGAGCCTGCGCCTCGAGACAGCCGAGCGCCAGGTGCCGCGGGGCGAGCTAGCCGCCGGGGACGCCGGCGGCTCGGGCGGGGGGCTTCCGGAGGGCCACCCGCCGATCGGCGGGGCAGGCGCGGCAGATCCACCGAGCGACGAGAGCGGAGCTGGAGCGAGCGAAGGGGCGGCGGCGCAGCCACCAGCCGCGAGCGGCGAATCGCTGACCTGGACTTTGCCGGAAGGCTGGGAGGAAACGCCCAACACCTCGAGCATGCGCGTGGCGACAATTCAAGCCGGCGACACCGAGGTCGCCATCACCCGTTTTCCAGGAGCCGTCGGCAGCCTCGTCGACAACGTCAATCGCTGGCGCTCGCAGCTTGGTCTGGAGCCAGTGGCCACGGCCGACGACCAACCCATGGAGCACTTCGACGCGGCCGGTGTCCACATGGAGCTGATGGAACTGGCGGGGCCGAATGCGTCTTCCCAAGCGATGCTCGTCGTCATCTGCCGGCGGTCCGATATGACCTGGTTTGTCAAGATGACCGGTGACGGGGCGGCAGTCGACGCCGAACACCGGCGCTTCCGCACCTTTGCCGAGAGCTTGCGCTTCCAAAGCGACACCTAAGATGCGATCCCTTCTCCGCGCGCTCTCATCGCTGCGTTTGACCGTGGTCCTACTGGCCCTCTCCATGTTCTTGATCTTCGCTGGCACCTGGGCGCAAATCGACATGGGCATCTGGGCAACGCTGAAGACCTACTTCCGGACGCTCTACGTCTTCATCCCCTTCCAGATTTTCTTTCCCCGCCAGTGGGAGGTGCCGGGTGGCATCCCATTCCCAGGTGGCTACGTGCTTGGGGGACTCCTTCTGGCCAACCTCCTGGCCGCCCACGCCTTGCGATTCGCTTGGAGCTGGAGGCGTCTCGGCATCATCCTCGTCCACTTTGGCATCGTCCTACTCATTGTGGGTGAGTGGGTGACCGCCCTTTACGCCAACGAAGCCAACATGACAATCGCCGAGGGGCAAACCGTCAACTACACCGAGGACTCGCGCGAGATCGAGCTGGCGGTCATCGATGGGTCTGACCCCGAGCACGACCGCGTCGTGGCGATTCCCGCCTCCCACCTGCGAACCGGTGCCACGATCGAGCATGCGGAGCTGCCTTTCAGCCTGCGCGTCGATCGTTTCTTGCCCAACGCTGACCTCTTCCGGCGCGACGAAGCTCCCGACAGCGCCCTTGAGTTGGCCGACCGCGGGCTAGCTCAGGAGCTCGACCTGGTCGCTCTGGAACGCCCGGTGGTGAGCGGGGTCGATCAGAACGTCATGGATCTTCCGTCAGCGTTTGTGACACTAATCGACGCCGGCGCAGAGCTGGGCACCTACCTGACCTCTCTCTATTTTCACGTGGTGCCCCAGGAGCGCGAGCAAACGGTCGTTGCCGGCGGCAAGCCCTACCGCCTGGTTATGCGCTACAAGCGCACCTACAAACCCTACTCCCTCCAACTCCTCGACTTTCGTCACGACCGTTATCTTGGAACCGAGACACCCCGTAACTTCTCGAGCCAGGTGCGGCTTATCGACCAGTCCAGAAACGAGGACCGGGAAGTCCTGATCTACATGAATAACCCCCTGCGCTACCGGGGCGAGACCTTCTACCAAGCCAGCTTCAAGCGCGGCGACACCACCACCATTCTCCAAGTCGTGCGTAACCCCGGCTGGCTGTTGCCCTACATCGCCTGCACGATCGGCGCCATCGGCATGCTCATCCACTTCGGCATGCACCTGACCAAGTTCCTGCGGAGGAGGGTTGCAGCATGAACCGCCGTTACCTACCGATCGTCTTCGCCGTGCTCGCCACCCTCTACCTCCTGTCCGCCGTGCGTGCACCGAGGACCGGCGATCACGCGTTGGGGACGTTCGGCAACCTACCGGTGGTCGACCAGGGTCGCATCAAACCACTCGACACCCTGGCTCGCATCAGCCTCATGGTGCTCTCCAACCGCCAGCAGTTTTATTGGAAGCGGGTCCCCGGCGCCGGCCCGGAGGGCACGCCACTGTTCGACGGCACCGCCGATCGTGACGAGCAGGACGGGCACGCCCGCACCCCTGCGGTCCGCTGGCTCCTTGATGTCATGGCCCACCCGGCCCAAGCCCGTGACTACCGGGTCGTACGGATCGACCATCCCGAGGTCTTATCCCTCATCGGCCCCACCGGTAGCGAGGTGTTTGAAGAGCCCGGGGTCGCCTCGGGGCCGAACGACCGCCAGTATTTCTCGATCAATGAAGTGCTACGCCGGCGGGAATCCCTCAATGAGCAAATGCGGAAGGCCCACGACCTACCGGCCAACCAGCGCTCACCCTTTCACCGCGCCCTCTTGCGATTGTCACAGCAGCTCAACACCTACCTGGCGCTCGAGGACGTGGTGGGATTGATTCTGGTACCGCCCGCCGCCGGGTCGGCCAACGCCGACTGGCGCACCGTCGCCCAAGCCGCGCCCAACTTTCAGAGCGACGCCCTGAACCCGACCGTCGAGCGCTACGTCGCCGCCCTCACCGCCTGGCATCAGGAGCAGCCGGCCGAGTTCAACGCCGCGGTGCACGCGTTGGCTGCCACCATCTCGACCGAGCACGGCCCAGTTGCCGAGAAGATGGGGTTCGAGACTACGTTCAACCGGGTGTCGCCGTTCATCCGAGCAGCGGGGCTATACGTCCTGGCGCTCTTGCTCGTCCTCTTTTCGTGGCTGGCAATCGGCTCCAGCGCCGGGTGGGCGCGAGCGCTGGCGAAGTCGGCCCTGGCCGTCATCGTTGTCGCTTGGATCGCCCACACCCTGGGGCTCGCAGCGCGCATCTACATGCAGGGGCGCCCGCCGGTCACCAATCTCTACTCCTCGGCGATCTTCGTGAGCTGGGGCGCCGTGCTCTTGGGTGCGATCCTCGAGCGCTTTTACAAAAATGGCGTCGGCGCCATCACCGCTGCGGTCACCGGCTTTCTTTCGTTGTTGGTCGCCCATCACCTGTCGCTCGACGGCGACACCATGACCATGATGCAGGCCGTCCTCGACACCAACTTCTGGCTGGCAACGCACGTCATCGTCATTACTTTGGGCTACTCCGCCACCTTCCTGGCGGGGACGTTGGGCGTCATCTACATCTTGCGCGGTGTGTTGACGCGCGCCCTGGTCAAAGAGGAGGCGCGCAACCTCAACCGCATGATCTACGGCATCATATGTTTTGCGACGTTGTTTAGCTTTGTCGGCACCATCCTCGGCGGCATTTGGGCAGATCAGTCCTGGGGACGCTTCTGGGGTTGGGACCCCAAGGAGAACGGCGCCCTCCTCATCGTCTTGTGGAATGCCCTGGTGTTGCACGCCCGCTGGGGGGGCATAGCCCGGCAGCGCGGCCTGGCGGTCCTGGCTGTCGCAGGCAACATCGTCACCGCTTGGTCGTGGTTCGGCACCAACATGCTGGGCGTCGGGCTCCACGCCTACGGATTTATCGACTCCGCCGTCTTCTGGATGCTGGTGTTCGTGGCCAGCCAACTCGCGATCATGGCTCTCGGCATGGTGCCGCTTGACCGATGGCGATCGCGCTCAGCGCGCACTACCGAGCGGGCGGCGGCGCCCGGCCAACCGGCTGAGCTGGCCGCCCATCCGCCGGGCTAGTTCGGCGGCGCGCCTTGGGCGACCTCATACAAGAACTGGGCCCCCTGGCCTTAGCCAGCCGGCTCAAACGGCTGAGCGACCGGCTCTACCGGGACATCTCGGCGGTCTACGCCGAGTTGGACGTCGACTTCGAATCTCGCTGGTTCCCAGTCCTCATGATGCTGTCGCGCCAAGAGGCAATGGGGGTCACCGAGATCGCCGAAGCAGTGGGGCTCACCCATCCCGCCGTACACCAGATCGCCGCGTCGATGAGCAAGGCGGGTCTGGTGGACTCTTCCAAAGATGCCACGGACCAGCGCCGCCGCCTCCTCAGACTGACCGGAGAAGGGCGAGCGCTGGTGCACGAACTGCAACCCACCTGGCAAGCCATCGCCCAGGCCACCCACGAACTCCTCGACGAAATCGGCGGCGATTTCCTGCCGACCGTCAGCGCCCTCGAGGATCGCCTCGCCCGAGCGAGCATGTACACGCGCGTCGTTGAACGCGCTACCCGCACGTCGGGCATCACCATCGTCGAATTCGCGCCCGCGCATGCCGCCGCCTTCCGCGAGCTGAATCTAGAGTGGCTGACCGAGCACTTCGAAGTAGAACCGCTCGATCGCGAGACGCTCGATCATCCCGAGCGGATCATTGAGGAGGGCGGCGACATCTTGTTTGCGGCGACCGGCGACACCATGATCGGTACGGTGGCGCTTCTGAAGCACGACGCCGGTACTGTGGAGGTGGCCAAAATGGCGGTCGCCAAAGCGGCGCGCGGCCGGGGTGCTGGGCGCGCCCTCATGCGCGCCGCCATCGCCCGGGCCCGTGAGCTAGGAGCCAGCCGCCTGGTACTCGAAACCAGCGACCGACTCGAAGCCGCCACTCACCTCTACCGGCGCTTCGGCTTCCGTCCAGTCGCACGAGACGACCCGAACCACCCGGCCAACGCCCACCGCTACCGCCGCCCAACTGTGGCAATGGTGCTGGACCTCGTCTAGCGCAGCGGCTAGGCGTACTCGGTTTCCACACCAATCGCAAACGTGGTGCCGGCCTCACCGCGCGTCATCGCCGCCAGCTCGGTCAAGGACCCAATGACCGCCGGGCGCCCGGTGCGCTCCACAAAAGTGCAGGCCGCCTCGACCTTGGGCCCCATGGAGCCTTCCGGGAACCCGCCCTCGGCTGCCACCTCCGGAGCGATGCGCCTGAGCGCACGCGCCTCGGGCGTCCCGAAGTTCTCGTAGACCGCATCGACATCGGTGGCCATGAGAAGCATGTCGGCCTCGACTTGGCGGGCCAGGAGACTTGACGCCAAATCCTTGTCGATCACGGCCTCGACGCCGACGAGCTGGCGCCCCTCGGCGTACGTCGTGGGAATACCGCCGCCGCCGGCGCAAATCACCACGGTGCCGCGATCCAACAGCCACTTGATGGGGCGAATCTCGAAGATGCGCTTGGGCTCGGGTGACGGGACCACACGCCGGTAGTACTGGCCATCCCGCTTGAACGTCCAACCCATGCTGGTCGCCAACCGCTCCGACTCTGACTTGACGTAGACCGGCCCGATAAACTTGGTTGGGTCGTCAAAGGCCGGATCACAGGGGTCAACCTCCACCATAGTCAGGAGGGTGGCGAAGGGGCGCTCGATGGGCAGCAGGTTGCCCAATTCGCGCTCGATAACGTAGCCGATCATGCCTTCCGTTTGTGCCCCCAGGAGGTCGAGGGGAAAAACACCGTCGCCCGTCGTCGTGGTAGCGCTCTGCAAGGCCAACAGCCCAACCTGCGGGCCATTGCCGTGCGAGACGACGATGTCGTTGTCAGCGGCGATTTCGGCCAACGACTGTGCCGCGGCTCGTACGTTGGCGCGTTGATTTTCAGCCGTGAGGGGCTGGCCACGCCGAAGCAGAGCATTGCCCCCCAACGCTACGACAAAACGCATGAGCTTCTCCAAGCAGCGCGCACCTCCTAAGCCGCACTGCCGTCGATTCCGGCGGGCAACTGCGCACCATTCCCACCGCCAACGGGCAGCTTATACGAGCAGCCGACACCCCCGCAATGGAGGGCTGTTCTCGACCGCCCCAGGGTGATTTGGTAGCATGGTCGTGTTTGTGGACTTGCCACTCCGACGACCCACTCTATGGAACGGCTCCCAGCGCATGCAGCTCCAGCCCACACAACCCCTTGATCGGTGGCGCCGGCCACTTGTGAGCTTGCGCCTGTCGGTCACCGACCGCTGCAACCTGCGCTGCAGCTATTGCATGCCCGAACCTGAGTACACCTGGCTACCTCGCGGCAACCTGCTCTCCTTTGAGGAAATCAGCCGTCTCGTCGACGTGTTCATCACCCTGGGCGTCACCAAGGTGCGCCTCACCGGCGGTGAACCACTCTTGCGGCGTGATCTCGCGCAGCTGGTTACGCAACTGGCCCGGCGCCCAGCCCTCCAAGACATCGCCTTGACCACGAATGGTCTACTGTTGGCTGAGAACGCTGAAGCACTCCGCGCCGCCGGACTCGATCGGGTCACGGTGAGCCTCGACACGCTGCGCGCCGACCGTTTCACAGCGCTGACCCAAAGGGCCAGCCTCAACCAAGTACTCACCGCACTTGAGACCACGACGCACGCCGGGTTTACCCAAACCAAAATCGACAGTGTCATCCTGCGCGACTTCAACGATGACGAGCTGATCGAGCTGATCGAGTTCGGCAAACACCACGCCGCCGAAGTACGGTTTATCGAGTACATGGACGTTGGCGGCGCGACGCGCTGGTCAGCCGCCCGCGTCTTTCCCAAGTCGGCAATGCTCGACCGGCTGCACCAGCACTATGGCAACATCGAGCCGCTGGCCGAGGCGGCGTGGGCACCAGCCCGGCGGTATCGGCTGGCGGACGGCACCACCTTCGGCATCATCGCCTCGACCACCGAACCGTTCTGCGATACATGCGACCGGAGCCGCCTGACAGCCGACGGCATGTGGGTTCTTTGCCTCTACGCCAGCTCGGGCATCGACCTGCGCGGGCCGCTGCGCGCGGGCTCCACCACCACCGAGCTTGCCACCCGCATCCGCCAAGGCTGGGAAGCGCGCACTGACCGGGGCGCCGTCGGACGCCTGGAGCTGGGCAACCGTGCACCGCTGGTGTCGTCCGAGGCGCTGCGCGCCAACCCGCATCTCGAAATGCACACGCGCGGCGGCTGACCTTGGCCGAGGTGCCGCTGCCGATTCTGATTCCGGCCGTATTCTTGACCGCCACCCTGTCGGGGATCATCGGCATGGGCGGTGGCGTCATCTTGGTAGCGGTCATGGCGGCGTGGATGGAGCCGTTCGCCGTCGTGCCGCTGCACGGCGTTATTCAGCTCGTCTCTAATTCGTCGCGCTCACTCGTCCTTCTCCGAAACGTCGCCTGGTGGGTGGTCGCCCTCTACGCACCGCCCCTGTTGCTCGGCGTCGCCGTCGGCACGACCTTCTACCGAGGCGCCGGCATGCCTTGGTTTCGGCCGCTCATCGGTGCTTTCGTGCTGGCTTTCTTGCTCTGGGACCGCTTCAAGCCGGCGCGCTTGCAACTTCCCCGGTGGTTGTTCGTGCCAGCGGGTTTCATCGGTGGCGTCGTCGCCGTTCTCGTCGGTGCATCCGGCCCTTACTTGGCGGCGTTCTTTCTGCGCGATGACCTCGAGCGGCGGCAGGTGGTGGCCACCAAAGCCGCAGTGCAGACGATAGGCCACCTGGCGAAGATTCCAGCGTTCCTAGCCATTGGCTTTGACTACGCCGGCCATTGGCGAGGGTTGGTGCCGCTGGCCGTCTGCGCCGCCGGGGGCACCTTCGTCGGCACGCGCGTTCTCGGCAAGCTGCATGAGGGGCTGTTTCGCAAGGTGTTCCGCCTGGCCCTGGCAATTCTGGCCGTGCGTCTGATCACCAGCGCCTGGTGGTAGCCGCCGCCGTACTGGAGCCACGCACGTTTGAGCTAGGGGCGAGCCAGCACGTGGTAGTTCTGCGCCGACGCCGAGTGCACGGTCGCCGCCCCGACGATCTGCGTGTCGCCGCGACTAACTTTGTCGGACCTGGCCTTCCACGGGAACACTTCCTTCAACTCAAGATCCACCTGCAGCTCGGTGTCGGTTCCCGAAAAGGTCTCGAGCAGATCGACGACGCGGCCGCGGCTCGGGCGGGCCAGGAGAACTGCGGCACCGCCATCCAGCCGCAGCAAACGACCGGCGGCGTGCGGCTCGATGGTACCGACCAAGGCGATGCGTTGGCCTAGGAGCGCTCGCAGTGTTTCCTCGTCGTCGTAGGCCACGTCATCGACGTTTCGGAAAGCACCGCTCGCGGCCCGGTTGTCCCGCCGTGGCCGCTCGGCAGTCCGCCCGAGTTCGGCCAATTTCCTGAGCGTCCCACCCTGCGGCATAAAGTCCTGGCCCTGTACGCGCAGCCGTTCGATGCGCACTTGACCGTCGCTGGCGGTCGCGTCGAGGACCGGGGCGACTTGCTCCTTCTGGGCGGCATCGAACACCGGTCGCAGGGCGTCGATCCCTTCGACTTCCAAATACAATCCGTCCATCAGGATAATTCGATTGTCGCGCAGAAAACGGACGCCGCGCAACTGCGTGCGCAGCTCGCGAGAATGGTCTGGATCGAACAACTGCGCCAACCAACTCTGCGACACCGCTGGCCGGTCGGCGGTGACAAACATCGACGCCAGAGACGCCGGGCGGTGGTGGTCGCCGAAATGACGCCACGCCAGGAACAGCGCTCCCAAGACGAGCGCCGCCGGGATAGCACGCACCAAGAACGCTTGGGCCACCGCCTTCGGGCCGCGCGCAAAGGCGCTCTCGTGCCGCCGCTCGATTTCCTCGACGTAGGAGCCGCGGTGCTCCAGAGATTGGATAGCCTCCACAGCAGGCAACAAGTCGCGACCCTCCTCAACGTCGATGTGGAAGTCGCGCACTACTTCCGCCAGAAGTTTGAGGGAATCGCCGTCGAGCAGAGCATGCAACTCAGGATGACGCGACATGGCGTCGACGCCCCGACACTCTCCCGGCTGCGACGGAACGGCATCCGCGCCGACTTCTTTGAGCCCCAACCGTTCGCGTATCCGCTTACTTTCGTAGGGCCCCATGAAGTCCCGGAACACTACGCGATAGTGCCCATCTTGAGACGTGATTGCCACTTTCTTGCGCATAAAGCGTCTCCTGGACGTGTTGACTGGGGTGGCTCTAAGCTCGAGTTCGGGTTCAGGTTCAGGTTCAGGTTCAGGTTCAGGTTCGCCCTCCGGGCCGCTGCACTCTGTTGCTCTCTTATGGAGCGTACACCTCAGGACCAGCGGCAACAAAATCTCGCGCAACGACAATCCGTCCGCACGCGACATCATTTCGGCATTTCGTCAGTCGCCCACCAAGCACGTCAGGCGCAAGTCGGACAAGTTGACAGGGCTAGACGGCCGCCACCGGTCGACGTTTCCCTTACACTCAGCACTGTGGTAGCTTTGGCCAAACTTGCGAGTGCACGCTCCAACAAGGAGGTGATGATGCATCGCCTTGCGCTAGTTGTTCTGGTAGGCCTGGTCGCACTCGGCGGATTCGGTTGCGACGAAACCGAAAAGATCGTCTTTCGCGACCGCCCCATCTTCAATGACCCACCCGACGAAAGCAGCGGCTTTCTCGGTTACTTCACCCCCGGCGACAAGGAGTCGACCTGCGGGCAGTGTCACGTTGGCCAAGATGCCGACTGGGCGGGCACCGCACACGCCGACGCCTATGCCGGCCTGGTCAACTCAGGTCACGCGCAGGAGTTTTGCTTCGCGTGCCACACGGTGAGCGAGCTGGGGAACCCCACCACCGAGCCGGCCGGATTCTCGGTCGTAGACAACACCGCCTACCACGATGTGCAGTGCGAGAGCTGTCACGGCCCAGGGCTCGCACACGTAGAGAACCCTGACGCCAGCCAACCACTGGCTTCTCTCGACATCCCCGCTGGACTCGACGAAGGGTGTGCAGAGTGTCACCAGGGCACGCACCACCCATTCGCCGAAGAGTGGTCGATGTCCGGGCACGCCGCGGTCATCGGCTTTGCCGCTGGGCGCGAAGAGTGCGCCGGCTGCCACCGCGGGCAGGGGGCGCTGGAAGCCTGGGGCGTCAACGCTGAGTACGTGGAAAAGGACTCAGCCGAGCACATGGCGATCACCTGTGGTGTGTGTCACGACCCGCACTCGGCCCACAACAAGGGTCAACTGCGCTTTCCGATCGACACCACATCACCCGAGTTGCACCTCTGCGCCCGCTGTCATGACCGGCGCACCGCACCTGATCCGGCCTCGTCCCACGGACTGGCACCTCACTCGCCCGAGACCGCGCTCTTGCTCGGCGACGCTGGCTGGTTTCCGCCAGGAGTCGGCATCGATCAGGGGCAGATCCGTGCTTCGCACGGCACTGAGTTGAATTCCACCCTCTGCGCCGCCTGCCACGTCAACTCATTCGAAGTGACCGATCAGGAAACCGGTGAGTTTGTGTTCAACGCCACTGGCCACCTGTTCACGGCGTTGCCCTGCGTGGATGCCAACGGTGTGCCGGTGCCAGGCGACTGCGACGTGACCGTCGAGGCCCGGAGCTTCGCAGGCTGCACGACCTCGGGTTGTCACGGCACCGAACAGGCAGCGTTCTCAGCGCTGACCGTTGCCACCAACCGCCTGCAGATGCGGGCCGACGAACTCATTGCGTTGCTCGAGGCAGTGGATGCCAACTTAGGGAGTGCCGGCGGCGAAATCGACGCAACCAACCCCACCTTCACGGTTGCGGAAGGCGCCTTCTTTAACTACAACCTGGCAACCTTTGGCGGCAGCGTCATCGGTGCCGCGGCGCACAACCCCTTCCTGACCGAAGGGCTGTTGATCGCCAGTGCCGCCGCAGTCAGCGATGAGTACGGCGTCAACCTGGCTCGCAGCCAAAACTACGACCAGGAGATCCAAGCGTTCCTCGAACGCGCTGGGCGCTAACCCCCGGGGATGGCTGCCCCGTGACAGACGGTACACATTTGCGGCGCGCGCTCTCTGAGCCGCGCCGCATCAAATTCTGGGCCGTGCGGGTTGAACCGCCGCCCGCCCTGGGCCGAGTGGCAAGCCAAGCAGTCAGCTTCGCGATGGCAGCTCACACACGATTCCAGGTTGCGTCTGGCAGCCTCGCCGTGCCCCAGGAGGAAATGGGCGCGCCCGTCGTGGTAGCCAGCCCCCAAGAGTCCCCGCCCGGCCTTGGTCAACCCAGCGCGCTCGTGACAGGCGGCGCAGAAGTGGCCGGTATTGTGGCAATCGGCGCACGACGCATCACGGGCGTAGGCGTCGGTCGGGTGACGCTCCAAAAACGCCAGCGGGTGGTAGCGCGGCTCGACACTCGTCGCTCCCGGGCGATGGCAGTCGAGACACTCACCGCGGTGGTGGCAGGCAGCGCAGGCTGCCGGGCGCACCGCCGCTTGACGGCCGTGGTCGTACCGAAACGCCGCATCGTGCGAAGGCGGCGCGCGCAGCTCGGTGACCGCACCGGACCCTCGTCCAGGTCCGCCACCAGGGAGGCCGGCCGCCACCTCGGGTGTCGAGGTGTGGCAGGTCCAGCAGCTTTCGCGGGTATGGCAGGTGGCGCAGCTTTGGTTCGAGGATCCCCCGTGGCTTTGGAGAAAGTTCCCGGCGGCGTGGTCCGCGGGGGCCGGCAGGGTGCCGGCGTGAACCAAGGACCGCGAATCTTCGGACATCGCGGCAATCGACCGCACCTCCGGGGCGTTGACGTGACAGCTGGTGCATTGATCGCGCGCGTGGCATACCGCACAACGCGCCGGTTCGCCGGGCAATGCCTGAGTCGCCAGCGAATCCAGCACCACACCGTGGCCGCCTAGTCCGAAGGCCGGCTCGGCGTGGGAGGGCGGCGCTTGGAAGCGAGACACTGTTTCGACACTCAGGCCTGGAGCCTCGGCCAGGGCAACGTGACAGAGGCCGCAGCGCGACTCAAGAGCCAGGTGCGCCACGCCACCGTGACACTCCATGCACCGGCCCACCGCCGTCCGCACCACGTCCATGCGGTCGGCACCCAGCGTCAGGGTGTGGCAGGCAGTGCAGTCGAGCGGTTCATCTCCCCCGGCGTCCACCGCACCGGCGTGCGCCAGGTGGTCGAAGCGCAGGTGGGTCGGACGGATCGGCGGCTGCCGCCAAACCACCGCGTCAAGCTCGACACCATCGTGGCAATGCGCACAGCCTGCTGCCACGGGCATCCGCGCTTGGCCGGGCTCGCTGGCAAAAGCGTGGCAGGCAATGCACGATGGGAAGAGGTCCTGGTGGGCACTGTGGTCGAAGTCGTCCACCGCCTCGCCGGCCGCCGCCGGCCCCATGGGGAACGCGACCACCAGCCACAGAGCCCCCAGACCCATCCACTTCATCGGTCCACCTGGCGTTCCGGGATCCGGAGGACGGCGTCCGGAACTTTCTTGCCCACAGCCGAACCTATCTGCCACTGAAGCCCGGTTGACAGGCGCCAGTGGGTCCAGTGGATGGTCGCCGCATCGGGGCGCCGGCGCCGTTCGTCAACGTGCTGGACGCTCAAGTCGGCCGCCAGCTGGGCCATCGGCCGCCAGCGCAACGACCCTCCGACGCTCACCACTTCCGTATCGGTGTAGCGAAACTCGAGCGGGCGCTCGAGCACACCGGCCTCCACCGCGACTACCAAGGCGTCCCGCGCCTGGTAGTGCACGCTGGCGTTGCCACCGACCGAACCGCCGCCGGGGCTGCGCTCCCAAAGGCTCTCAGCGGCAACCGCCCACCGCGGCGCCACCTGCCAGCCGGCGTCGGCGCTCCAGCGTTGGCCGTTGGGTTCGGTGGTCGTCAAGGGCGTAGCCGCCGCCGGATCGTCGTAAAACCACCACTCGGAACGCGCTCCGAGGCGAACGCCTGGGCCCGACCAGCGCAACGCGGCGGCGCGGGTGTGATAGGGCACCGGGCTGAACGCGCCCCAGATGGTCCACAGCTCGAAGTGCGGCCGGTAGCGCCGCGAACCTACTTGCGCGCGGATGCCGCCCGGCAACCGTAGCCCGAGTTCCGCTTCGGCACTCCCCCAGACGCCCAAGGCCAAGTCCCAGTCGGAGCCCATCGACACCCAGAGCGCCCGAGTGTCGACGAGTACGTTGGCGCCGGCGCGCTCCGACACGAAGTCGCGCGCCCGCGGGTCGACCTCGCGCAGGTACTCGACCCGCGCCTCCAAGGCTGAGGCCGTGAAGCCACCGCTCGCCCCCAGGAGCCGCTGGCGACGAACGGGAACAAAGTCCCCCAGGGGAGCGAGCACTGGGTCGGTGGCAACCGTGGCCGTGGCACGCGCCAATCCCACACCACCGAAGGCGCCGATCTCAAACCGGCGGTCGGCCGAGCGCAAGATCGCCTGACCGCCATCCCAACCGACGAAACCAAAGCGGCCACCGCGCAGCAACCGCCCACCGCGCACCAGTACGTGGGTGCGGCGCCACTCCAAGAAACCGTCGATGAACCGCACAGCCGGGGGTACTTCGGGCCAAGCGTCGGTGGTGCGCGCATCGGTCAACCACTGGACGGTCGCCTTAGCGTAGAGCCCCTGAACCCCAAACCCCCAGACGGCAGCCTCGACCTCGCTCGACAGGGGCGCCGCCGCCAAGCGCGGGCCGGGACGGTAGTAGGTGCAGTGCAAGGATCCAGCCCGGCACCGCACCGCGTAGCCGTCGCGGGTATAGAGTCGACCACCGGCGCCAGCGACTACGTCCGAGCTGGAGACGCTATCCAAAACGACGCCTCGAAACTCGACGGCGCGCACCCGATTCTGCCAGCGCAGGTTCCAGCCGGTGCCAGCCGCGGCAACGTTGGCAGTCACAGCGCTCGCCACCGCCACCCAGGCGAGCACCCACCACCTGCTCATTGCAACCCACCGCCGGATAAGAAGCGCGCTTGGAACACCTGCGGGTCCGTCAAAAAGTGACAAATCACACAAGCGGCGCTCGATGCATCGCTGTAGTGCGCCTCCTGATCTGTGTGACACATCAAGCAAAACGCTCGGTCGGGAACCAGGGTCTCGACCGTACCGGCGGCGTGGCAGCCTGCACAGGCGGTGTGCACGTCGTGGGTGCTGGCAGTGTGTGCAGCGCCCGCCTCCGGCACCAGAAGACCGGCGTGGGCCTCCTCGGCTCCGGTGTGGCAAGCCGCACAGCCGCCGGCGCCCTGGTGATGGTCGGCATGGCACGTGTTGCAGGCAACCGCCGGCCCGGGCGCGGCGCTGGCAATGGTAAGATGGCAATCTCGACAGGCGATGACGCCGTGGGCCTCGTGGTTGAAGCGCACCGAGCGCTGCCGCTCTGGACCGTCTCCCACTTGCACCGCCAACGCCGCTGGCACGGACGCCGCCAACGCGTCGACGGCGTGGCAACTGAAACAGTCGCCGCCGGCGGTCTGGCGGTGATGGCAAGCGAAACAATCGTTGGCGCTCACGGTGACCCGACCATGCTCGGGGTTAAAGGTACGGTCGGCGTCCAAGTAGAGATCGGCGTCGCTGTGGCAACGACTGCACGCCAGCCCGGCGGCGCCGGTGTGGATGCCGTGGTCCAACCCATCGCCACCGTCACCGGAGCCGCGGAACTCAATGCCATAGTGGCAAGCCACGCAGCGCTCGGCGTTGGGATCGGGGCCCAACCAGGGCCGCCGCGGGGCCGAGCGCTCCACCAACCGCCAGGCGCGCTCGGCGTCCTCTAGCGCCCGCCTCAACAAGCGATCGGCCGCTGGAATGTTGTGCACCCCACCCCCTTCTTCCACCCAGCGCCACAGAGTGCTGGCGCTGTCGGCAACTGCTTGAGCCTCCGGGCTTTTGGACAGTGCCGCAGTGGTGGTTCGCAGATATCGGCCTACCGACTCGGTGTGGCGCGCCATGCCCTCCATCCAACCGCGCATGAGGTCGCGGAATCGCTCCCCGTGACACTCGCCACAGCGACGGTTGATCATCTCTGGGGACGCGTGCCGGATGGCGCCACCCCGAGCTTGGGCGGGCGGGTGACAAGCGGCGCAACCAATCCTTGCCACAAACTTGGTGGCCGGTGGAATCGGCAGGTCCACCGGCACCAGGCCAGCGTAAAGCGCCTGCGCCGCCTGGTGCGCGCTCGAGTCCAACCGGGCGGCGTGAAGGACAGGTTCGTCTGGGTGGTGGCACTCGTTGCAGTCGAGCAAGAGCGCGCTGGCCAACGCCGTCCGAGCGTGGTGGGGCGAAGCGTGGCACCGCCCGCAGCTCGGCGTCGAACCACCCGCGTAGTGGAGGGCGTGCGCCTCGCCGGCGGTCGTCGGCTCGCCGGCGCCATGACAGACGCGACAGCTTCGTGGGTCGACCGTGCGATCGCCCTCCACCACATCATAATGGCACTGCAGGCAAGACAGGCCGCGCTCGCGGATCAGCGCATGGCCGGCTGGCAGGCTGACCCCGGGGTCGTCGTGACACACAGTGCACTCGACTTCCGGACCCGGCGCATCCGCCGCGCTGGCGGCAGAAGCGCTGGGCGTGTCATGACATACGAAGCAGCTGCCCACCGGCACCGACAAGTCCTCTGCACCGCCGGCGTGGGTATGACAACTCGAACACGCGGCATGGGGGAGGCCGGCACCGCCACCGTGCGCTTGGTGCTGCAGGGTGACGCCGGCCAAGGTCACCGGCCGCCCGTCCAACGCGTGGCAGCCGTCGCAACTTTGTGAGGTGGTGAAGCCGATGGCTCCGACCGCCTCCCCGGAATGGCAGGCGCCACATTCCAGGCCGTCGTGCGCACCGCCCGACAATGTTGGTGCCACCCCTCCCTGACAACCCATGACAACCAGCATCAACACCGCACCTACCGACGAGCGTCCGTGACCACCCACCATCGGCATTACTTCAAGCTAGCCCACAACACCAAAGCAGTGAGTGTGAGTCCAATGCACACGGCTAGCCCGCCCACGACGGCCGCCGCCCTCCACAACCATCGCGGCGGTGGCGGCGCCTCCAGCTCTGACAGTCGGCCCTCGCGCTTGAGCCGCTTGTACTCGAGGGGGTGTTCTTTCTGGATGTAGTCCACTGTCGCTCGCCCGGTAAACATCACAAGATCCAGCGGAAACTTTTCCGGGCGCAGCTGGCCATTAAAGAAATGAATCGTAAAAATGAAACACAGCGCCAACAGCGCCTCATCCCCGTGCACGATCGTTGCGACGTTGAAGGCCCAACCCGGCAGCCAGCGCGCGAACCACTCCGGGAACCACAGGAGCAAGCCCGAGGCACCGATCACTGCCACGCCCCAAAAGACCGCCCAATAGTCGAACTTCTCGAGATAGCTGTAGCGCTCGAATTTGGGCTGCGGCCCCAACCCAAAAAACCACCGAAACATGCCGGCCAGATCCGCCAAATCTTTCGACTGGGGCACCATGGACTCCGGTCCCCAGAAGAAACGGCGCTTCCGCGGGCTGCGCACCACCCTGTGAGCCAAGGTCGTCAGGTGAATTGCGAAGTAACCGAATGTGATAACGGCGCAAACGCGGTGAATGATTCCGGCCATACGAACACCGCCGTGCAGCTCAACAAGAACGCGCGCCCACGGTTCGTGCGCAAAATGGAGCGGCAGGCCAGTCATCACCAATCCAAAGAAGGAGACGATCACCATCAGGTGTGAGAGGCGTTGCACCCGGTTGAAGCGCCAGACATAGTGCCCGCTGCCCCGGTCGGAAGATGACAGTTCAAACTCGCTCCGTGCCAGGGCTGGCGCCGCCCGGCGGTGCACCAGGCGCTCCAACGATTCACGCGCCAACCAGAGGAGGGAGTGGGTGCCGAAGAAACCGAGGACACCAATCAACAGACCTGACATCAGGGCGTAGGTCCAATACAAGGACGGGTGCCGCTCGCGGTCGTGGTGGTCGGCGTGCGGGCGGTACTCGGCGAACTTGACGGTCGCTTGCTCGTGACACTTGGCGCAAGTCGCCACCAGATTGGCGGGATGCACCGACGATGCCGGATCACTGACCGGCAGATTGCCGTGAGCAGTGTGGCAATCACTACACTTGGCGGTCAGTTGCCCTCCGAGCCGTGTCACCTTTCCATGGTAGGTCTCAAAGTAGCGCGCGTACAACTCTTCGTGGCAGTCAGCACATTCTTCGATGACGTGCGACTTCCAAGCTTCGTCGACTGGCGCGACGCCGTGCGATGCGTGGCAATCGATACAGACCGGTACCTCATCCGCGCCTGACTCCTCGCCCTCCTTGGCGAGGGCGCGCCCATGGGATCCCACCGAGTAGGTCTCAACCACTCCGGCGTGGCACGCGCCGCAGGTTTCGGTGACCTGAGCACGGTGGATCGACGAATCTTCCTCGGTGTGCTCCAAGACCTGGTGGGCTTCGTGGCAGTCGCTGCAGGTTGCCGAGACGACGAGGCCCCGTTCGGTCACTGCCCGCCCGTGCACGGTCTCCTGGTAGCGCTCGACCGCGTGCCAGGCGGTAACGTCGTTCGGATCGGTAAAGTAAGCCTCGACAATGGCTGGATCATCGTGACAGCGCGCGCAGAGCGCCGCTTCATTCAAAGGGTGGGTCGGCGAACGCCGGTCCTCGGCCCCCAAGACTAGGTGGGCGCTGTGGCAGGTGACGCAACTCGGCGCGTCGCCGAAGTGCTCGACGTTGGCAGCGTGGACCGAGCGCTGCCAATCGGCTGCCTCGCTCTCGTGGCAGCTCCCGCACCCGACGGTGCGCTTCTTAGGCTGGTGGGGGTAGGCCTCGTCGTAGTTGAAGTGGCAGTGCCCGCAGGTCAAGGTTGCGTGCCGGGTTGCTGCCAGGGTCGAATCAGCGACGAAAAGCGCCGCATCCCGCTCCGGCGAGCCGCCCTTGCCGATCAAGAACTCGGCGTTGGCGTGGCAACGCTGACAGTAATCGGAGGGGGCAGGGGGCGGGGCGCCGGCACGCCCGGCGACTGGGAGAATGCCCCAAAGGCTGAGCCACACGACGCTGAGCCGGAGCCCCGACCGCGAACCGCAACCGGCAAACGCTCGGGCAAAGACTTTGGGAGACAGGGCTAACAATCCCTCCACGGCCAGGACGCACTCACCCGCGTAACGTCCCAAGCTTGAAGCGCTACGTCAATCACCAAGGCAAACGCCCATAAGCACCCGACACATTGTCGGCGTGCTTGTGACACTTTGTCGGCAGCAGGTCGGGCTTGCTATACTCTCTATCCTCCACTGGAGGTGCGTATGCGGCACGCCATGCTACTCGTCATCGTTGGGCTCTGGCTCCCGGATCCAGCCGTCGCAACCATCAGTGACCCGCGCCTCATCCTTCACGCCGTGCCAGGGTCCCAGCCCTGCGCCCCGACTCCCGATTGCCTACAAGCCACCCCGACCACGTCGCTGCCAGGACCAGGACTCGCAACAGTTTACCTCTTAGTTCAAGCGGTCGACGAACTTGGGCCCGGCAACGGTACGATGTCTGGAGCGCAAGCCGCGTTTGACTGGGACAACTGGCAGCTTCTTGGCGTCAACTGGTTCTGTGCAAGCGGCGCCTTTGTGACGCGCGCGCCGAGCGAGCCGGGCCCCGACACCGGCACTTTGACCATGCTGTTCGACCCGGTGCTCGAAGGTTCAGCGCAGGTACTGGGTTGGATGCGGTTTCAAGCCACTTCGGGTGACCTGCGCGTTATTGAATCGGCCCACGAAGACGGAACCCACGTCCAAACACCCGACGTCGTCCCGGTGGTGGAGAGCGCTCGCGGTCGAGTGAAAGTCGGCGGGCTTGGCATAGCCCCGTGCGACTACGGCTGCAACCGGCCCTTCGAGGTGTCCTGCGCCACCAACACGCTGGAGCCACCAGCGGTCTTTACCATCGGGACGGGTATCGAGACGCCGGTGCTGGGTGACGTCAACGACGACCAGCGGATCGACGTGTTGGTCAACGGCCCCAGCTATGTCGCCCTGCTCCTGGCCTCGGCAACGGGCTCCTTCCACCCGGCGGTCTACCTACCCATCGATATCGACGCGCCGCTCTTAGAAGACCGCAACGCTGACGGGATCCTGGATCTGGTCGGACAAGCAGGCGGAGCGATCGAGATCTATGCTGGCGCCGGCGACGGAACGTTTGGATCACCAGCGAGTTACCCGGCACCGGCGGGCGCCGTGCATTGGCACGACCTAGACCAGGACGGCCTGCGGGACGCCGCAGCACCACATCTGGGCGGGCTGGGAGTGGTGATGTCGGCACCGGGCGGTGGCTTTGGACCGCTCACCACTCAACCTCTGCCTCACCCGATCCAGGAGTTCGATCTCGGCGATGTCACCGGCGACCAGATCGCCGACCTCCTGGTGCGCAGCACCGATGCCGCCACCTTCGACTACCTGGTCTACGTGTTTCTCGGCCACGGTGACGGCTCGTTCGACGTCGCCACACCGCTTCTGTCCACCACGAGCCTGGTTCCAGGTAACGGCATGCTCAGCGACATGAACGGCGACGGCCTGGCCGACGCCTCGTGGGTGCACTACATTGACAGTTTCGGTGACACGTCAGTGGCACAGCGCTACGCCGTCGCCGGGGGTGGCTTTGAATCTGGCCCGCTGTTCACGGCCACACCATGTGCCAGCCTGGAAACCACTGCCGCGGTGAACACCGATGGTCATCCTGATCTGGTAACCACTGCCCACGGCAACTGTACGTCGCACGCCTTCTGTGGAATACGGGCCACCGTCGAGGTCAGCGCCGGTAGTCCGGACGGCCACTTTCTGGAGGAGATCCTGCGGTGCAACTTTGAGTACGGCCGGGTCCCGCGGGTGGTGCTTGGCCACCTGGACGGCGACGCGGCGCTGGACGTCGTCGCCGCCGCTGACCCCGCCGTCATCGTGTTTAGCTCGACCGCCGCCGCCGCGATCGCTCCTCCTCAAGCACCGGCTCACTCTGTTCACTTGGGTAGCGTACCGAATCCATTCCGGCACGCGACCACACTCAGCGTGCAGCTTGCTTCGCCCGCCAGCATCAACGCGGTGGTCTACAACAGCCGCGGTCAATTCACACGAGTCCTCGCTGAGGATCGGTTCTTTCTCGCCGGTTCACACAGATTGCGATGGGACGGCACCGACCCCGCCGGCAAACCGGCCGCCGCCGGGGTCTACTTTGTGCAGATTGACACCGGGACCGAGCGCGTCACCGAGAAAATCCTCAAGGTGCACTAGCCCGTCCACCACCTCAACGGCGTGCCGTCAACTTAGCGCTGAAACACCACCTTGGCCGACCGCACATTCCCCTCCACTGCCAAGGCCGCCAAGTACACACCCGACGGCGCCAAGCGTCCCTCGCGGGTGCGCCCATCCCAATGCAACGCCCGCCCGTGTGGCAACGGCGGCTCGGCCACCAAGTGGCCGCGCACATCATAGATGCGCAGCGCACCAGTTGCGACTGCTGGCCCGCCCAAGGTGAAGTGCGTACGCACCGAGAACGGGTTGGGACGCGCCACCAACGCCGGGCTGACCACTGGCACCGCACCTTGGTCGCCGACGCCCGCCGTCGAGACACAGTTCACCGAATCGACCCAGGCGTACGCCGTCCCCAGAATGGCGTTCCGGTTGGGGAAATCGATCGTGTGCCCGACCCCACTCATCAGATTCCATTCAACGATGGCGCCGTTGGCAATCAGCGCATCGCGCACCGGATAGAATCGGGTGCCCGGCGAGTCCGCCGAGCCGTGGACGATGTAGACCGGCATGTCCTGAGCGTTGTGCAGCACCGAGTCCACCTGTGCCGTGCCATTGATCGCCGCGCCAATCGGCACCAGGCCATGGATCTTGTCGATGCGGGACAACCCGTACTCGTAGGTGGCGCGTCCACCCCACGAGAACCCCATGGCGTAGGTCTTCTCCGTGTCGACGTTGTACCAGGCCAGCATGGAATCGTAGAGGGCGTCGGTGAACCCCTGGTCGATGGGATCGTCGACGCGCCCGTCAGGGCCGCCGTCTGGGCAGGCCATAAGCAGCCCGTGGGTTTCGGCAAAGACGATCAGCGTGTCGCACCACGACACCGAGTCCCAGCGGTTGACGTTGAGGGGGTGCAGTCCAATCATCAGCCGATTCGGAACCACGGGCGAGTACGAGGATGGGATGTAGAGAGAGTATTGCTTGGCGGGGTCGCCTCCAAAGGCGAATGTCCCGTCGATCCGCTCTTGGCCAACCACCACCGTCGCACTAGCCAACATTGCCGCCAGCGCCGCACCGACAGCTAAACGCTTTATCACTTGTGTCTCCGATCCAGGGGGCTGGTCGTTCGGAGGCGCGGTCCTTGTACCTCCCTAGGCGTTCACGTCTTTGACCTGCGAACCAGGCACGATATCGAGTTTCTGCCCTTCTTCAAACCGCACCCAGCACTTGGTGCCACCGTCGTAGTCGTCGGCCCGCAAGAGCAACGTCGCCGGCTGGCCGAACGCCGTACAAGGCCGGTTTTCAGGCTGGTCGACGCCGCGCCACATGCGAACGAAGGGATTCTCCTCCCATTCCTCTTCGACCGTCGTTGGGTCAGTGTGCCCGGGGTGCACCGGCATGCCCTTCGGCAACTGCAGCAATACGTCCATGATCGAGTGCTGGATATCTTCGAAAGTCGTGTGCCCTGGGGCGCGCGTACCACCCACGCACCGTCGAAAGAGGGTGTCGCCGGTAAACACGCGCTCGTCGTTGACGACGAACGCCAGCTGACCAAGCGTGTGACCGGGGATATGCAACGGACGAATCGTCAAACCGCCGGTGACCAGTTCATCCCCCTCCTTGAGTTCCACGTCCAGCTCGCCGAACAGCTCGCGCTCGTCGGTGTGGCCGCAGATGGGGCACCCGAATCGGTCCCGATACTCGCCGTTGTTGGCAATGTGATCGATGTGGTGGTGGGTACAGAGCACGTGGGACACGGTGAGCTTGAGCGCCTCGATCCGCCGGAGGATGGGTGCGGTTGGCCCGCCCGTGTCAATCAGTACTGCGTGGCCGCCCGGTTTGTCCGCCACGAGGTAGGTGTTGGACAGCCAATCCGGACTCATCGTCTTTTCGATGATCATGCGTCTCTCCAGTGGAATCTGATGTCGCCGCCTGGCCAAAGAGGACAACCGACCGAATGCCATCCTGGGCTTCCATGAGGTCAAAACCCTTCTGCACCTCGTCCAGCGTAATGTGGTGCGAGATGAAACTGTCCAAATCGATCTTGCCGTCCAGGTAGAGGTCGACCAACCGTGGCACGTGCGTACGCCCGCGAGCGCCGCCAAAGCTGCCGCCCTGAATGCGGCGGCCGGTGATCAACAGACGCGGCACGACGGCCAGGGTCTCGCCCTTGCCCGCCACACCCAAGACGGTGCACAACCCCCAACCCATGCGCGCCGCCTCGACCGCCTGCTCCATGACGTCGACCCGTCCGGTCGCTTCGAAGGTGTAGTCGCAACCAAAACCATCGGTCTTTGCCAAGATCTGCTCGACTGCACCGGGGCCGGCCTGCAAGACGTCGGTGGCCCCGAGGCGCTGGGCAAGCTCCAGCCGCTCGGCGGACAAGTCGACGACGATGACGCGCGCCGCGCCCTTCAAGACGCAGCCGACCACTGCCCCCAATCCGACCATGCCGGCGCCGAACACCGCGCAGGTCGATCCCGGCTCGACGTCAGCTTTCCAAAGCGCCGCCGCTATGCCGGTAGTTGCACCGCAGGCCAAGAGACATGCGGCATCCAGGCGCGCCTCCGGGTTAATTTTAGCCAGGGCGATTTCGGGCATGACCGTATAATCGGCGAACGTGCTGGTGCCCATGAAGTGGCGAATCGGCTCGCCGCCCCGGGATAAACGTGGCGTCCCGTCCGGCAACATGCCGAGCCCCTGCTGCTCGCGAATCTTCAGGCAGATGTTGGTCTTGCCGCTCTGGCAATGGACGCACTCGCCGCACTCGGGCGAGAAGAGCGTTACCACGTGATCGCCACGTTGCACGAGACGCACCGACTCACCGACTTCCTCGACGACACCCGCCCCCTCGTGCCCCAACACACACGGCACGTAGCCCGACGGATCGGCACCGCTGGCTGTGTAGAGGTCGGTGTGGCAAACCCCGCAGGCATGCAGCTTGACGAGGACCTCGCCGGCCTTGGGCGGCGCCAGCTCAACATCCTGCACTACCAGGGGCTTGCCAAATTCCTCGAGCACCGCGGCGCGCATCTTCATGGTGGTGGCTCCTGATCGAGTGGGCGCGGGAGACCCGCCAGCGGACGGCGGCGCCAGCGTACGTCACCCCATTTTGAAGGCTAGCAAGCGCCCGGTCAATGTTGAGGCCGACCTATTGCGCCATAACCCCCAGCTCGCCCGCCTTTTGCCGGAGCAGCTCCTCCACCTTCAGCCCCACCGAGTGCACGGCCTCACTCATGGCATTGGCCACCGCTTCCGGGGTGCGGGTCTTGGTAGGCACTTCTTCCCGCCAGGTGACTTCGGAGATGATCTGGCGATCCAAGAAGGTCTCGATCCGCACCGTCACTTCCAGAAGTGCGGACCACTTCGAGCCCCGGTCGACTTCCTCAAAGCGCTGGACGCGCCCCGAAAGCACCCACAGGGGTTCGATCTGGAAAGGCTGTTCCTCAATCGCCACCGCCACCGCCCGCCGGCGCAGCTCACTGGCCAGTTGAGCAGCGACCAGCTCGCCCGGCGGCGCCGCCCACAAGCGATAGGGGTAGTAGGCCACCTCGTGTTGCGAGGCGCGGTACGCCACGCGCCGGTCGCGATACAACGGATGCGTAGCAAACGTATCGATACCCAAGAGCACTGGCAGCGGCGCCGCCCGCCGCGGGTTGGTCGTCGGGTAGTCCAGGATGTAGTAGCGCTTTTCCGGAATGCTGCCGCCAAAACATCCGAGAACCCACAGCGCACCCACCGCCACCAGAACCCCGTGCAACCGCCGCGCTCTTCTCCATCGACTCATCATCCCATCCTCTCAGCGCCGATCCGGCACTTTGCGCGGCTCGGGCCCGGTACTCCGCAGCAACAGGGAGGGACGGTCGCGCACCGTTCCCGAGAACTCGTTGAGATTGGCGCTGGCCTCCCGCAGGTTCGCCAGAGTTTCAGCGATTTGCCGCCGGTTGCTGCTGATGAGGCTCCGGAGATCGTTGACCGCCACGCGCGCCGACTCCGCGGTCGCATTGAAATTCGAAACCACATCCAATTCGTTGACATCGACCAGGGTCTTGTGCAACTGGGTCAGGGCACCGTCCATTTCAGCCAAGGCGTGGTCAATGTGACCCTCGTTGCGACTCAGAAGGCTGTTGGTCCGCACCAACGTCGTGTCCAAGCGCCCGGAGGCACGCACCAGCACCTTGAGCAAGGCGTTCATCTGCTCGGTCGACTCCAAGAGTTCGTCGTAGAGGCTCCCCATTTTTTCGGAGTAGTGTTCCTGGTCGGTCAACAGGAGCAGGTTGTCGAGCAGGAGGTCAGCCTTGTCGGCTGCGGTCGTCGCCTTGCCGGTCAACTCTTCGAGAACCGACACTTCCGACGGAATGCGTTGACCGACTTCCAAGGGTGGCTGGCGCGGTGAACCGCCGATCAGATCGACGAACTTGAGCCCGGTGATGCCAACGTTGGTCAGCTTCGCCTTGGTATCCGCCCGAATCGGCGTGCCCTCCTTGATGCCGATCCACACTTCGACTTTGGTGATGTCGTCGGGTGGAATGGTCAGCTTGCGCACCGTTCCCACTTTGACGCCCCGGTACTTGACGTCAGCTCCCTGATCCAGGCCGCTCACCGACTCGTCGAAGCGGATCGAATAGCGGTCCTCCGGTTGCCGGAGACGCAGACCGGTAATAACCCCGATTGCCGCCGCCAACAAGAGCGTCGCCGTCAGTACCAGAAGGCCAACCTTGAAGTTCTCACTGCGGGCCATGCTGGGTCCTCCCAACCGCGGCGTTCGGTTCAATCAACGAACAATTCTTCCACCGCCGACGCCGCCACCCCAACATCGGCTGGCGGCTCACCCGCAAAGAAGCTGCTGATCCGGGGGTCGTCAGCTGCCTCCAACTCCGCCAGCGGGCTGTCGGCTATGACGACGCCAGTGTGCAACATGGTGATCTGGTCAGCGATCCGGCGGATGGAGACCAACTCGTGCGATATGACCACTATAGTAATGCCCAGGGCATCGCGCAGGTCGAGAAGCAAGCGGTCGATACCGGCCGCCGTCACCGGGTCGAGCCCAGCAGTGGGCTCGTCACAGAACAAGACGGCGGGGTCCAAGGCCAGGGCCCGCGCCAACGCAGCCCGCTTCCGCATGCCCCCAGAGATCTCAGCCGGCTTGAGATCCAGAAAGCGGCCCAAGCCGACGATTGCCAGCTTGATGCCGGCCACCCGGGCCGCCGAGTCCCGGTCCAGATCGGTGTGTTCCTCGAGCGGCACCATGACGTTCTGAAACAGCGTCATCGATTGAATGAGGGCACCCCCCTGGAAGAGCATGCCGACGTCGGTTAGCACCGTCGACAGCTGATCCTCGGGGAGACCGACAATCTCCCTCCCCAACAGCGAGATAGACCCGGCGCGCGGCTCCAACAGACCGATAATGTGCTTGAGGAGCGTCGTCTTGCCGCAGCCCGACGGCCCGAGGATGACGCGCACTTCCCCGGGCAGAACCCGCATCGACACACCGTCCAAAACCACCCGGTCACCGTAGGCCGCCACCAGGTCTCGGACGTCGATGATGGGTCTCTTCTCGGTCATCGGGAGAACGCGTAGAACAACGTTGTGAACAAGGCATCAGCGATGACCACGAACATGATGGAGGCCACCACCGCCCCCGTGGTCGCCCGCCCGACGCTCTCGGCGCCGCCGTGGACGTGCATGCCGGCAAACACCGCGACGTTCGCAATGACCCCGCCAAACACCACGGCTTTGATCAAGCCGGTCACGATATCGGACAAGAAGAGCGCCTGCACCGTTTGATTAATGTAGGTGTTGGCGCCGATGCCTAGGTTGAAAACCGCGATCAGGAGTCCGCCCGTAATCGCCACCAGGTCGGCGATCATCACCAAGCAAGGCATGGCCACCAACAGCGCCAGGAGCCTCGGCACGATCAAGTAGCGGGTTGGGTTCAACCCCATGGTGCGTAGGGCGTCAATCTCTTCCGAGACGCGCATGGTGCCCAGCTCGGCGGCAATGGCCGAGCCCGAGCGGCCGGCGACGACGATGGCGGTAATGAGCGGGCCCAACTCCCGCGTCACCGAGATGCCCACCAAGTCAGCCACGAAGATCGACGCGCCAAACTGCCTGAGCTGCTGCGCCGCCTGCATCGCCATGATCAATCCGACCAGTAAGCTGATCAGGCAGACGATCGGTACGGCGTCGGCACCCACCAATCCAGCCTGGCGCACGGCTGCTGCCAAGCGCAGCGGCTTACCCTTCAGCGGGCTGACCAAGAGCCAGTAGCACATGTCGCCGGCCTGTATCGCCAGCTCGTGGAGCTGGTGCTTGAAGCGCAACGCGGCTTCGCCAGCCTGGGTGATCGGATCCCAAAACGCGGCGTCGGTGGTCTCGTCGAGTTCACCCATGCGGGCCAAGGAGATCGAGAAAATCTTGCGCACCGCCGGGTTGGCGCCGCGCAGCACCAGCTCACCCGCCCCAGCCTGGCGCGCCTCCAAGATGACCGCCACGCCAGCCGAATCGACCCGCTCCAGCTCTGACACATCGAGCAGCAAGTTGGCGTCGCGGTGTTGGTCCAACACCTTGGCCAAGACCGGCGCGGCGCTGTCGACCAGTTCCCCCTTGAGAAAGAGAACGGTCTGGTCGCCTTGAACCAAAGGCTCGACTACGAAGCGCTCAAGATCGGGCAATCCGCGCGTCCTTCGATCAACCGGCGGCGATCCGCATCTGGCGGCGCGAATCGGGTGTCACCAAGCTCACGCACCAGACCGCCAGGAAGCCAATCACAAAGCTAGCCAACTTGATGTCCACCAGGTTTTCCAGGGCGCCGACGTTCTTCCACAAGATGGTGCTACCGGTGCCGGCCAACATGCCGGCCAAGACCCCCCAGCGCGTCGTGCCCCGCCACCAGAGAGCCAAGAGCAGAGCCGGGCCAAAAGAGGAGCCAAGGCCGGTCCAGGCGTACTCGACCAGGCTAAAGATGAGGTCCTGGTTGGCAAACGCCAACCCCAGGGCAACACCGGCGATGGCCACCGTACACACCCGACTCGCCGTCACCAACAGGGCCGGGTTTGCATCGCGCTTGAGGAATCGGGCGTAGAGGTCTTCGATCACCGACGACGTGGCGACCAGGAGCTGCGAGTCAGCCGTCGACATCATCGCCGCAATGGCGCCGGCGATCACCAAGCCGGCGATCCAGCCTGGCAAGAGAGCCTTGGCCAAGAGCGGCATCACCTGCTCTTGATCGGCCAGTTCGCTGCCCAACACCCCATGACCCGCAAGGCCGATAAACGCCGCGCCCCAGTAGGCGCACAAGACCCACACCATGGCGATGACGGTACTCTTCCTGAGATCACGCGCCCGCCGGATGGCCATGTAACGGGTAAGAAGGTGCGGTTGGCCGAGGTAGCCCAACCCCCAGGTGGCTCCGCCCAACACCACGCCAAACCACAGCGCCCCGCCAACCTCGCCACCCGAAATCTCCAGGAAGCCGGGCCCGCGCGCCGCCAAGGTGTCGACGAAGGCCGCCGCCCCACCCATGTGCTGGATAGCCAGGAGCGGCAACACCAGCGCCACCAACGCCATCAGCACGCCCTGCACCAAGTCCGTCCAGGCCACCGCCAAGAAACCACCCATGAGCGTGTAGAACACGACGACCGCCGCACCCAGCACCATGCCCCAGGTTTGCGGCAGCCCAAAAGTGGCGTCCAGAATCTTCCCCGCCCCGACGAATTGGGCACCGACATATAATGTGTAGAAAAAGACGATGATGAGCATGGCGACGACGCGGAGCACTCCGGACCGGTCGTCGAACCGCTCTTCGAAGTAGTCGGGCAAGGTCAGGGCGTTCAAGCGCTCGGTGTCGCGCCGCAGCCGCCAGGCCAACAGCGTCCACGACGCGAAGATTCCCGCCGCGATGCCAATGACCGACCAAAACTCGCGGAAGCCGAGGGCGTAGGCAGCGCCCGGCAACCCCAGGAGGAACCAGGCGCTCTCGCCTGATGCGCGCTCCGAAATCGCCGTCACCCACGGCCCCAATCGCCGGCCACCCAGCACAAAGTCGTCGAGCGAACGCATGCGGCGGAACGTCGCGAACCCCACCGCCAGGACGATCGCCAGATAGACGACCAGCCCGCCGAGAACCGCTACATCACCGCCACCGTGCTCCATCAGTCGTCTTCGTCTCTGGACGCCGCGTAGTAAGCGACCGTCAGACCCAGAAGCGCCAGCCACGCGCCAAACACCACGGCCAGAGTTGAGCTGGGCATGCATCCCTCCCGCGATTGGCAGGCAGCCTAGCGCATCTAGGCAGGGTTGGCGACCGGCAGCCGCCAGCTGCACACTGCTGGCGCCGCGTGGCATAATCCGCCCAAGGAGGCTTGGCTCCAGACACAGTACTTCCCGGGGCGACGACCCAGATGGCCTACTGTTTCCAATGCGGTGAATCGATTACCGGCGTGCGCGTTTTTCGGAACACGGTGTGCGCGCATTGCGACGCCTACCTGCACGCCTGCGTACAGTGTCGGTTCTATGAGCCGACGGCGCACAATCAGTGCCTGGAACCCCAGTCTGAATACGTCGCCGACCGCCAGAAAGCCAACTTCTGTGAGTTTTTCAAGCTTCCGGGAGCCTCAGACGCCAAGTCTCCCGGGGGTCAGCCTGGGGCTGACCGCGACGCCCGCGCCCAGGAAGCACGCTCTAAACTCGAGGCGCTGTTCAAGAAGCCCGACACCTCCTAGCCCCAGGCCCCGATTTTCCGCCAACCACACTCCGGAGGAACCATGACGCCGCTCCGTACGACCAAGGCACTGATACTCATGACAGTGGTCGCTGCTGGCTGCACCGGCCAAGGGGGCGACGACACCACCGAGCGCGCGCGCTCAGCTCAGGAGCACGACTCCAAGCCGGCCGCCACGGGCTTCGACACCGCTGGCTGGAACCCACTGGCTGATTTTCCCGAGCTGACGGTGCCCGCTGACAACCCGATGACCGATGCCAAAGTGGCTCTCGGCAAGCAGCTCTACTACGACGCCCGCCTCTCCGGCGACGGCTCGCGCTCGTGCTACAAGTGCCACCTCTGCGAAAAGGGGTTGACCGACGGCATCCCGACCGCCGTCGGTGCCTTCAAGAAGCAGCTCACGCGCTCGAGTCCGACGATGTGGAACGTCGGCTACCATGACTCGTTCTACTGGGACGGTCGCGCTCCCACCCTCGAAAAGCAGGTCCTGGCCGCCTGGTCGGGCGGCAACATGGGCGCTGATCCTGACAAGACCGTCAAGCTTTTGAATGAAATTGCCGGCTATCGCTCGCAGTTTCAAAGCATCTTCGGGTCGGATGCAACGCCTGAGCACGTCGTCCAGGCGATCGCCTCCTACGTCCGGACGATCACCTGCGCGACCACCCCCTACGATCGTTGGCGCGCCGGAGATACAAGCGCCATCGACGCTGCTGCGGTGCGCGGCCACGCCTTGTTCATCGACAAAGCCGGCTGCGCCCAATGTCACACCGAACCGCTATTCACCGACCTCAAGTTTCACAACGTCGGCATTGGACTCGACGCCGACACGCCCGACGTCGGGCGCTTCAAAGTCACCAAGGCAGAGAGCGACTACGGCGCTTTCAAGACACCAACGCTTCGGGATATTGTGCGCTCAGCGCCCTACTTCCACGACGGCAGCGTTGCCTCGCTCGCCGAGGCCGTCCAATTCATGCTGGGCGGTGGCCACCGGAACCCCGCGATCGACCCGCTCCTCAAGAAAGTCGCTTTGACTCCAGAGGAGTTCGGCGACCTGCTGAGCTTCCTCGGCACTTTGGAGTGCGAGTGCGACTCGGAGCCGCCGCGGATCCCCTAGCCCTCATCGTCCAGCTCAGCGTCGCGCCGAAAGAGCGACTCCAGCTGATCCAACTCGCGTTTGGCCGCGCGCGGGCGCGGGTCGGCGCCGGGATCGCGCTCGCGGGTGCCTTGGGCTGGCGGTGCCGGCGACGCGGAAATGTTCGGCTGTTGCGGCGCCATCGTCGCAAAGAACTCCTCAACCCGCACGGCTTTCGCCCCCCAGAGTCGCGCTTGTTGGCACACTTCCTCGTCCGACGAGACAACGCGCACCGCCAGCCGCCGCGACGACGCCGACCGCCGGCGCTCGGCGTCCACCAGCGCGTGGATGCGCGCGTCTGCGGTTTCAGGCGCCTTGGAAAACACAACCTTGACACCCCGCACTCGGGCCGAGCTAGCCGCCGGCTGGCGGACGCCGTCGAACACCACTGTGCAACGCTGGTCGGGCTTGGCCAGACTTTGCACCAGCCGCAAAAGCTCACCACGGGCGCGCTCGAGGTCAGCGTTGGCAATTGACGCGAGCCGGGGCAAGCGAAAAATGGCGTTGTAGCCGTCGACGATCACGTGCTCGGTCAAGGGGCAGACCTCGTCAAGGTTGGCCAGGCAAGTGCGGTGGCCAAGAGCGTCAGGTAGGCAGCGGTTGCGACAGTCGCCGCTCGTCCCTGAAAACCTCCGGCGGTGAGCGCCGCACGCGTGGCGCCGATCGCGAGGCCCAGGGCGACCGCAATCGGCGGCACCATCGGCATCCCCAGCACCCAGAGCCGCCTCTCCCCGGTCATTGCCAAGAACGCCGACCAAACGGCGACGACCATCGCCGTCCACACCGCCCAATACCAGATCGGGCGCGGCTTCCACACCGTGGAAAAGAAGAGAAGGAACGGCGCGATGGCCAACCCGCGCTCAGCCCGCCACCAGGCACCGATCGCCTCGCCACTATGGAGGTTGTTGCCGCCCGGCACGCTGCCCAGTTGGCGGCACCCCCAAGCACACAAGAGCCCCAACACTCCGGCGGCCAGGGCCCAGACACCAATCACCCGCAGGTGATCGCCACTGGCTTGGTAACGCCTGGCGTAGAAGAGGCGCTGCAATCCGGTGGCACCCAGCAGTGCAAAGCCCCAAACCCCGAAACCGCAAATCAACGCCCAGGGCAAGACCGACCACGAATAGGCACCAGGGGTCAACGTCTCCTCCCAAGTCCGCCGCGCCGCCACCCACAGGAGCACAGTAAAGACGCAAATTGCCGGCGTCGTGGTCGGCGCCAGTGCCACCGGCGGCGACCAGGCAACGAACGCCGGCGCCACCCAGACGATCCATCCGGCTCCGGGGTCCAGCCGGCGGGCCAGATCATGGGTCAACCAGATGACGACGACGACGCTAGCCAGCGCCAACCCGAAAGCGGCGTCCGGTACACCCACGGCGTCGCAGAGTCGACGAGCCGCCCACCACGGCCCACCGTCCAGGGGCGAGGGAATTGCGTCGACCCCATCCCTCCGCCATAATGCCAGGAGGACACTGGAAAGCACGATCGTGCCGAGGAGAACTGGCGTCTGGTGCCGCATCGCCACGCCAACGTAAGGGGAGAAATCGGGAAATGCAAGACGACGCCACGACCCAAGAGGCCGCCGAAGCGGCGGCGCCAGCAACGCGTCCGGACACGGAGTCGCCCGCGGCGGGGGCGGAGTCCGAGGCAACGGTACCTGCGGAGTCCGAGGCGGCGGCGGCTGCGGAGCCCGAGGCAACCGAGGCGAAGGCAGCGGCAGCGGCGGCGGCGGAGGCAGCGGCACCGCCAGGGTCGGCAACCGCTGCAGCGTCCGACCCAGCGGCCACCGAAGAGCCCGCGGTCGATCCCAATGATACCCGACACCCTGTAGCCGGGCTGATCTTCGACCTGGATGGGACTTTGGTCGACTCACGCCAAGACCTGGCAGCATCCGCCAATGCCATCCTGGAGTCGCTGGGTCGCCCCACCAAAACGCTCGAGGAGGTCACCGCCCACATCGGCCACGGGGTCTATCACCTGATGGCGCAACTCTTGGACGGTCTCGACGACGACGCCATGCAAGCTGCCGTGTTGCAGTTTCAAGAGCACTACGCCCAGCACTGCGTCGACTCGACCACCGCCTACCCCGGCGCCCTAGAGATCCTCGAGCACTTCAAGGACAAGCCGTGCGCTGTGGTCAGCAACAAGCCCGAGCACCATTGCCGCACGATCTTGAAGAAACTCAGCCTCGACTCGCACCTCATGGCTATCGTCGGCGGCGACACCATCGCGGTCTACAAGCCCGACCCGGCTCCCTTCGAGGAGGCGCTGGCACTCATGGGCCTCGAAGCCGACGACGTCGTCGTAATCGGCGACCATTTGAACGACATCGAGGGCGCCCGCGCCGTCGGCGCCAAGACCTGTGCAGTGACCTACGGTTGGACTGACGCCGAAGCGCTGAAGGCCACATCCCCCGACTTCGTGATCGATGAACTGGCCGCACTGCCACTAGTCTTCCGCTAGTCTTCCGCTAGTCTTCCGCTGGAGGCAAGTTGCAACGCGTCAAGCTGAGGCACAGAGGTTCGGGCAGGGCGCAAACAATCGTCTGCCAGTGGCCGGGTCGCGTGTCCTAACTTCGCGCGGCTTGCGTTTTGACTAGCTGCTTTTTTGGCTAGCTTGGTTCTGGCTAGCTTGTTCCGGCCGGCTTGGTTCAGCGCTAGCAGTTTCCCAACACGCCGATTGCCCGTGGTTCCGCTGCGGACCTCGCCACCATTCCTGGGCCGGCAGACCCGATCGCTGGACGTTTCGGAGAACGGGACTCCGCCGCACTGTCCAACGGAGATGGCATCCTAGTTCCGTGCCGCTGGACCTCGAGTCGCTGGACTTCGAGTCGCCTGGTTGCCCGAAGATTGTCTCGGCTTAGCTTGGCTCCCCGGAACTTGCCCCCGCCCAGGCTGGCTCCGTGCGCGCGAGTTCGACGCTTGTCTGCTCCCCGCCCGCGGGTTCGACACCGGCGCGTTCCGTCCGAATCGGTTCCGCACAGCAACTTTGACCCGATGGCGATTATGGTTGGCACACAAGACTCGGAGGTTTTCCAACTCCGTGCGGCCACCCTTGGCCACTGGCTGGATGTGGTCGATCTGCAGGTTGTGCCGTGAGTGACACTTCCGGCCACCGATGCCCGCAAACTGACAACGCCCGCGATCACGGATCATCACCGCGTCGCGCAAAGCCTTGGGGATATGTCGCCCGCGGGGCGCTTTGTAAGGACGCTCGGGCTTCGGGCGCTTGCGCTCCAAAAAGAAGTGCAGAAGCTCTTGCATCGTCGCTTCGAGCGTCAGCTTGGCGGGGATCTTGCGGCTCAGTATGGTCATTGCTTCTTCGAGCCTCTCGTAGGCCGCCGGATCGAGGCTAAACGCGATGCGGATGCGCTCGCGCCTGGCCGCGGGCTCAGCGCAATCCTCACCGGCACCGGTGGCGTCAGAGTCGGTGGCGCCGGAGCTGGTGGCGCCGGAGTCGGTCGCGCCGGAGCCGGTGGCGCCGGAGTCGGTCGCGCCGGAGCCGGTGGCGCCGGAGTCGGTCGCGTCAGAGTCGCGATCTGCACTGGTGTTCGCTTCAGCGTCGGCACCGGAACTCACATCGGCATCGAGGTTTCCTTCGCGCCCAGCCGATGCACCAGCAGGGTTCTCAGACTCAACGCCTGCTCGGGGCTCGTGTTCACGGCCAGCTCCAATACCCTCCTCGTTATCGCCGAAGAGATTGCCACCAGTTTGGGCTGAGCCTGCTCCCGTATGCCCCCTCTCGAACTCACGGCGAATCTGCTCCCGGCGCGGGCGCACTGGGTTTCGCGCTGCCACCCGACGCTCCACTTCCGCAGAGGATTGGCCGTCAATCTCCGACAGCAACACCGCTGGATCAGCCGCCTTGGCAAGCGTAGCCTCGATCGTTGCCAGCACACTCAGATTGGTACGGTGTTCCCGCAGCATCTCTAGAACTTCCGGATGTCGCTCGGCGCACTTCATCGCTTTCCAGCGCCGCGATGCTGCTGCTTTCGAATACTTGAGGTGGTTGGTTAGAAACTGGAAGATCGATGGGTAGCCGGGGGCGAGATGGGCGCCTGTCCGCTTACACTCAAGCATCGCTTCGATCAGCTCAACTGTGGCGTGATGTTCACGATGCCGGAGCCTTTCGATTCGAGTAATGATGTGCATGGTGTGTGCTCCTGATTGGATGCGGGGCCGGTCCATACATCCTACACTCCGATTTTGCGGTCTCAGTAGAGCCTGACAGAGGGACGACATCGGTCTCGTTCGAAAAAACAAACCGGCGTGCGAGCGAATACGCATGGTGACGCTGCAAGGTATGCAGGCAACCGCCCGAGCGATCTGCTGCAACGCGCGGCGACGTGAGTCCCAGATGCTGTCAAGAAGAAAATCTCGAAAATTCAAAAAATTTGTGCCGGCCCGTCTACTATCGCTTCCAACACGGCGTTCTAGCCCACGGTCGGTCATGCGGCGAGCGGTTCTTCTCGGTGGTTCCGGTGGTGCAGACTCGGCGCCGGTTTCGTAGTGCGGAACTCCGCGGTGGTTCCGGAGGTGCAGACTTCGCCGCCGGTTCCGGCGGAACTCCGCGGCGGTCCGGAGGTGCAGACTTCGGCGCCGGTTGCTCAGAAAGTAACTGTAAGTCGTTGTAAATTCATGCGACCTTCGGTCGAGCCCACACGGCGAGCTAGCAACTTTCATTGCTCGGGGTGGACAAAATGTCCATGAATAGTTCCGCAGCGGAACGAGCAGGAAGTGTGCCGTCCCACCGACTACCTTCTTCGACCGATGCAAAAAAACCAGCGCTCGCGCGACTTCACCGTCACCCAACAATTCTCGGACAGCTTCCTGCGGAACCAGCGCGCCGGGGTTCCGCGTTTTCGGACAGCCCCGCTGGAGCCTGTCCGAGAAAACCACCTCGCGAGCAGACGAGTTGCTCAGAAAGTAGCTGTCGTTGCAAACTCCCGCGTCCTTCGGTCGAGCCCACACGATGAGCCTGCAACTTTCATTGCTCGGGGTGGACCCCAGGTCCATGAATATTTCCGGTGCGGAACTCCGGTTCCGGTGCGGAACTCCGGTTCCGGTGCGGAACTCCGGTTCCGGTGCGGAACTCTGGTTCCGGTGTGCGGAGCTCTGGTTCCGGTGTGCGGAGCTCTGGTTCCGGTGTGCGGAGCTCAGCAAGGGCTAGCGCGCTATCCGACCGCCGGCCAGTGCCCGCCGCGCCGCTCGCACCCAGAGCCTGACGCGCGCCGGCGTCGTCCGATGGTCCGGAAAACGCTGCCTCAGCGCTGCATAGACGTCGCCGGCGTCGGCGGCGGCGAGGCTCGCTAGATCCTCCACTCCGAGGCTCACGAGGCGCGCAACGTTTTGGGCGCCCAGTGTCTTGAGGCGCGCCATTTCAACTTGAGCCACGACCCTTTTGGCTTGGTCGGGTTGGAGGGACTGGTGCACTTGTGGCTGGCGGCGCACGTGGCGGTAGAGCCCGCCCCATCCGCGTACCCCATCCGCCTGGAGCGCTTGCGCCAGTTCGGTCGACACCGCCGGCAAGCTGGCGAAGTCGCTCCGGTAGGAATCGACCGTGTAGCGATCCATCAAGGGCGGCGCCACCAGCAAGATTATCCCAGCACCGAGCGCTACGGCCCCCTGCGCCACGCGCAGCCACTTGCACGAGGCGCCCACCACCGGCGGCACCTCCCGACCCCGCGCCCCAGCCGGCTCCCAATCGCGCGCCACTCCCAGGAGAACCACTGAGCGGTACATGACGTAGCACTCGAGGGCGAAGGGCGGGAAACCCAAAAAGCCCAACACCGGCATCTCGAAGAGTTTGAGCTCCTCGAAACCAGGTACCGTGTAGATCCACTTGCTGCCCGCCTGGACGTTGGCTAGCTCCCACACCAGTCCACACAACATCCCGGCGACCAATAGCCGCAGCACATGGCGCCAGTCGCCGCGCTCCAGGTCGACGAGGAGGCCGGCCCCCGACATTGCCCGGTTCCAGGGCGCCAACACCAAGACCGTGATGCCCCACACCAGGGGGTAAAAGAGGCGTGGCCAGCCGGCGACCATAATCGCCCAACTGCACCCGACAGCGACTAAGGCCGCCGGCAGCCACGCCGGCAGCTGCCAACCGCGGGTGCGCCTACCCTCACCGAACCGGTGAGCGGCTAGCCACTTGTCAAATGCAAAAATTCCGGGCAGCACGGTGCCGAACGCCACGAAAACGCCGATCCGCCGCGCCCACCACTCAGCGGGGACCGCCACGTAGTACCAATTCCTGAGCCGCAGATTCCACAGTTCGAAGAACAGCCAAAACACCGCCGACCAGAAGACCAGCGAAGCGAAAACGCGCGGGCGAGTTACCAGCATCGGCACCGACGGATCCCTGCGATGCCCCCAAGCATCGACGATGGCGATTGTCGCGTACCAAGCGAGGGAGTAGTACCAGGTACTCACTGGCTCGATCTCGGCGAGCATCAGCAGAGTGGCAGCGGCGAGCACCAGGGCGGCGCCGCCCAAGATGCGGTTGGCGGACGGATGTGGTGCGGACGGATGTGGGGCGGGCGAACTCGGCATCCGGGCGAGTGTACCCGACAGCTAGAACTTCATCCCACCGCCAAACTCCACTCGCAGTTCACCGGCCGCGGTCATGGCCAGATCGGCGCGGGCCACGTCGATCCAGTGGGCCAGCCCGCGCAAGCCGATACCGTAGCTCGAAATCACTGAGTTCCACCGCAGCCGCGCATCGTCGGTCCAGGCCGCACCGGCGTCGACAAAGAACGCCATTCCCAGCGCAAAGTCGAGGTTTCGCACTTCGCCGACGTGGTAGATGCGCGGTTGCATGAGGTCCAAGCGATACTCAACACCCGCCAACAAGGTGTGTGAGCCGGCGCGGCTGGAGGTAGCGTAGCCGCGCACGGTGCTGCCAGAGCCCAGATGCAAGCGCCGATAGGGCGGCACGTTGCCGGCACGGCGCACGCCACGCAGGTACAACCCCAAGGTGCGCCCTATCGGGGTTGGCACGAAGTGTCTCACCGCTAGCTGGTGGTGCGCGTACTCCACGTTGCCGCCCAGTGCACCGCCGTAGAACCGCACGACGTAGTCATACCGCGATCCGCGCGTCGGATTCTTCCAGATGTCGCGCGTGTCGTAGGTCACCCCGGCGCCTAGACTCAGAAGAATGTCGTGGTTATCCAAGTCAATGGTCTTGCCTTCCTGATTGCTAATCAGCGATAGATAGTTGAAGGCAATCCGCGATCGCCAGGTGTTGTCAGAGGTCCAGGCGGTGCCCAAAGCAACGCTTGCCCCCACCGTTTCCTCGACGAAGTCCTCGAAGCGATTGTCCTCCAACCGAAATGACGTCGAGACGTTGAGCGACAGACGGTTTCCAGTCAGCCATGGATTCAGATAGCCGACCGACACGCCGCGCACGCCACCGGCGCTGCCCGAAATCCCCAGCTCCTCCCGATTTCCCCGGAGGTTGTGCAAGCTGACGCCGGCGCCATAGCTGAAACCGCTCTTGGTCGACTTGTTGAAGATCGGATACGGCAGTAAGTAGGGTCGCTCTTTGACCGCGATCCTCAAGATGAGGGCACCGGGTTGAGTCAGCGAGTCAGCGACCACTTCCACTTGGCTGAACAACTCGGTGTTATAGAGGCGGGAGGAAATGGCGCGGCAATCGACCTGGCAGCGCGGATCGCCGACTTTGCAGCGCAACTCGCGGCGAATTACTTGATCCCGCGTGCGCTTGTTCCCCGCCAACGTAATGTCGGTGACGCGGACCTCGTGGCCACAGTCGTGGGAGCTGGGGGCGCCACCGGCGGCAGCAGCAAAACTAGCGGCACACACTGCCCCAACAAACAGGAGCACACGGTGCGGGGCTAGTGAGGTTGGTCCCATCGATCCAGCGCTTCGACTCGAGAGAGGGGGGGCGGGTGTGCCTGAACAATGACAGCGAGAGGGCGAGGGAAGTCACCACCCTGATCTTAGCGTACGGATCGACGATACCCTGATCAACGTGAGAGTTGGATGAGTTACGCGACGATTCCTTGCCGCCTCCGGGGGCCCTTGATACAGTATCCGCATGGCGACACCGATTTCCATCGAAGTAGGCAACTTGACTCTGGCAGCGGAGTTGTCCGACACCCCTACGGCCAAGGCGATCGCCAAAGCATTGCCGATTGAAGCGGAGTTCGCCACCTGGGGCGACGAGTACTATTTTGAGATCCCGGTGAAAATGCCGGCCGACGACACCGCAACCACCGAGGTCGACGTCGGCGACTTGGGTTATTGGCCCCAAGGACGCTGCTTCGCAATCTTCTACGGTCCGACGCCAGCCAGCCCGACCAACAGCGACCGCCCGGTGCCGGCCAGCGAGGTCAATCCGATCGGGCGCGTCTTGGATGATGTCACTCTCTTGAGGGTCGTCGCCGGCGTTGGCCAGATCCGGGTCACCAAGGCGAAGCGCCAACGGGCGAAGGACAAGGACTAGGGAGCGGCCATGCCAGCGGACCGCCGGCATATCACCATCAAGAAATTCCGGCTGGGCTCGGCCGAAGAAACCGCGGCTGACTTGGCCTACTGGCAAGCCGTGGATCCAGCTGACCGAATCGAAGCAGCATGGAATCTGACGCTCGAATTGTGGCGCTTCAAACAATGGCCCATTTGTGAACCAGGACTTTACCGATCTGTTGCGCGCGTTGTGCGCCGCTGACGCGCGGTTCCTAATCGTCGGTGCGTACGCAGTGACGTGGCACGCCGTGCCCCGCTCAACCGGCGACCTAGACGTTTGGATAGAACCCACACCGGACAACGCAGAGCGTGTATGGAGTGCCCTCACCGCGTTTGGGGCACCGCTCGACCAACTCAGTGTCGAGGACCTACGCGCGCCCGACGTGGTCTTCCAGTTGGGAGTACCGCCACGCCGCATCGACCTCTTGACGTCAGTCACTGCCGTCGATTTCGCGCGGGCGTGGGAGCGGCGAGTCACAGCTGCCTTCGGCGATCTGGAGGTACCGACCATCGGCCTGCAGGACCTCATCACCAATAAGCGGGCGGTGGGGCGGCCACGCGACTTAGCCGACGTCGCTTTGCTAGAAAGCCACGCCGCCGGCCCGTAAGATCGGCGCTAGGCCCCGCACTCCCTCCGCAAGACCGGGCGCGCGGAGTCATCCACCACTACCCGAAACCCCGCCGCCACCAAGAGCGACTCGGGACCGGTCCACACCTCGCCCTCCCCAGAGACGCCGCGCCTGGGAAAAGCCTCGCACGCGACTGCATCCGCGCCGTCCAGCCACTCGAGTGCCCCGGCCAGAAGCGCCCGCGCCACCCCCTGTCGCCGCGAGTCAGGCGCCACCAAGAAGCATCCCAGCGCGTACACTCCTGGCTCTGGGGTGCGATGCATCTGCTGGTACAGCTTGGGAAACCAGGCGAGCGGCGCGCACTGCAGCCAGCCGACCGCTTGACCGGCGCCGTCATAGGCCAAAAAGCCGTCGTAGCGAGCCGTGTCAAACATCGCCGCCCGGACGGCGCGGTTCTGGTCGCTGGTGCGCTCGCCCCAGTCCTCCCAGCTCGGCACAGTCCACGCCGCACAAAAACACCAGTTACAGTACCCGGCGGCGTGGAACCGCCAGAAGTCGCCCTCGCGCGCCGCGTCCAGGCGCTCCACTTTCCAGCTCATCTCGCCAATCGCTCCTTCACTCGACCAGCCACAATGATAGACTGCGCCGCCGAGTTGAACCACACACCGCAGGATGGAGTGACCCATGGCTGAGCGCAACGAGGTCCGCCGCGTTGGCATCATTTTCTCAGGGGGCCCGGCCCCCGCGGCCAACGCCGTCATTTCCGCCGCCGTTGTCAGCTTCCTGGACACCGGTCGCGACGTCCTAGGATTCCAATTTGGCTATCGGTTCCTGGAGGAGTACAACTCGGTTGCCAACCGCTTGCAACTCGACCAGCACTACCGCCAGTTCAAGGTTGGCAACGTCTCGGGGATTCGCAACACCCGTGGCGTGTTGATTGGCACTTCACGCGCCAACCCCGGGAAACCCATCAGCTGTCCGGCCGACCTTGACGACCCTGAAAAGACCGCACGGCTGCGCAATGTCTGCCAAGCCTTCTCCGACCTGGGCGTCGATGCGCTCATCTCTATCGGCGGCGACGACACCCTCAAGACCGCCAACTACTTGTACGAGTACCAGAAGCGGCATGCCGCCGACAACCATCGGGTGCGCATCGTCCACTTACCCAAGACCATCGACAACGACTACGAAGGCATTGACTTTACCTTCGGCTACTTCACGGCCGCCGACGTCATGGCCAAGGAGCTCTTGAACGTCCGCGCCGACGCGCGGGCGGCAGACAGCTACTTCATCATCGAAGCCATGGGCCGCAAGGCAGGTTGGTTGGCGTATGGGGTCGGCATCGCCGGCGAGGCCAACATGATCGTCAGCGTCGAGGACATCGACGACGCCCTCATGATGGACGACGTCTTCACCCACCCCGACACCGGCGACGTCACCACCAGCCGCCGCCTGAGCTTGGACGCCCTCGTCGATCGCATCGTGCGCTTGATGATTACCCGCGAGGAACGCGAGAAGAAGGGCTTTGGCACCATCGTGCTCGCCGAAGGTTTGGCCGAGCTTCTGCCCGAAACGCTGATCCACGACGTCGCCAAAGACGAGCACGGCCACATTTCGATCGGGCGGCTGGACCTCGGCAAATTGGTGGCGGCGCGAGTGGCATCTGCCTACCAAGAGCGCACCGGCCGCAAAAAGAAGGTCACCGGCATCCAGCTCGGCTACGAATCGCGCTGCGCGCCGCCGCACGCCTTCGACGTTATGTTGGGCAGCCAGCTAGGGATCGGTGCCTACAAGGCTTTGGTCGAAAAGCAACTGGACGGGCACATGGTTAGCGTCAGTGGCCAACTCGACCTGGAGTACGTGCCCTTCTCCCAACTGATCGACGCCGAGACCCTGAAAACGCAGGTGCGTTTCATCCGCCCCGGTTGCGACTTTCACCAGCTGGCGCGATTTTTGGAAACGCGCACCGAAGCGGGCTAGGCCAACTCCACCGGCACCACCGCCGCCCGCTCACGAATCGCCTCGGCCAACTTCAGGACATCGAGGATGCGCTCGTCGCTCACGTAGGGATCGGCCCCCTCTTCCACGCGACGCACGAAATAGTCCAAATCCTGCTCGAAAAGTGGCGCGGTCGGCAGCGGCGGCACAGTCTCCAAGACGCCGCCCTCGACGTCGACCGACCATTTCTCATGGCGCGGCAACCCGCGGCCGCGCCGGTAGTCGAGCCCGCAACGCCCGCCGTCGTCGAACTCCAACTCGACGAGCAGCCGTAGCTCCTCGGCGCCTTCGGCGAAAGACGCTTCGACCGGCTTGGCGCTCCCGAACAAATCGACCAGACGGTGCAAGCGCGACACGCCGGAGAACGACGGGAATCCGCCCACTGCTGACGAAGCAATCCACCCTTCGGAATTGGCCTGGGAGTAGTAAGTGCCGGCGACCGGCCGCGGGCACCCCATTTCTTCGTACGCTTCGCGGATCCCCCGTTGGGTACCCGACAAGAGTTCGATATGCTCGACGTGCAGGACTCGCTCTTTGGCGCGCGCCAATTCAAAAAGCGCCTCGGCTTCTTCGTGCGACAACGCTAGCGGGTATTCGCAGGCCACGTGTTTGCCGCGCTCGAGAGCAGCGCGCACCTGCTCAACGTGCGCCGCGTTCACCGAACACACGCACACTGCATCTAGACGATCGTCACTCAAGACTTCGTCCAACGTTCCGGTTGTCACGTCGGCTTGGCTGGAGACCACACCTCCCAAGTCGCAGTTGGGATGTGCCTCAATAGCGCGCATCCTTGCCCGCCCCGCCCGGCCAGCGCCGATGATGCCGATTGTCAACATGGAAGACCTCCTGCACACCATCCCCTGGCGTCGGCGTGCCCTTTGAGCGATCGAATTACGACTCGGTAGGCCAGTACAATACCACCCACCGACCCCGCTGCCATCACGGGTCTTGGCCAGACGCGGCCGATTCCGCCCGCCAGGCGCGAAGCATTGTTTGGATACGTCGGTGCTCCGGCTTCAACCTGGCAGCATCTTCCAACGCAGCGATCGCTTCCGACCGGGCGCCGCCAGCCTTGAGCGCCATGGCCAACCCCATATGCGCTTCCGCCCAATCCGGGCGCGCGGCGACGGCGCCTCGGAAGTGGGTGGCGGCGTCGTCAGGGCGGGATTCCTTAAGCGCCAGACCTCCTGCCCGGAAGCGCGCCCGGGCCAAACCCGGCTGCAATGCCAGCGCCCGCTCGAGAGCAGTGCGGGCAGAGTCCAGGGCCGCTGTCGCCAGGTGGACCTCGGCCAACCTCAGCCACCCATCGGCGTCTTTGGGATTCAGCGTCAGATAGCGCTCGAACGAGCGCTTAGCACCGGCGGCATTGCCCGTCTCGGTCAGGATCACGCCTCGATCCTTCCAGGCGGGGGCGAGGCTCGGATTCAACTCGAGGGCGCGGTCGAAGTCGAGAAGTGCAGGCTCCGAGTCACCGCGCGCAGCCTTGAGGACGCCGCGCAGTGCCAGGGTCTCCGCCCGTTCGGGGTCCAGCCGCAACGTCTGGTCGGCGGCCTGCAACGCCTGGTCGGCAAGACCAAGGTCACGAGCCACTGCCGCCAAGTTTGCCCAGCCCACCGGGTCATCCCCGCGCCGCAGCACGTATTGCCCGTAGAGTTCATAGGCGCGCGAGAACTCCCCCGCCAGGCGCATGTGGTTGGCGCTACTTAAGAGTGCCGCATCGCCGCGGCGGCCCTCGAAGAGTTCATGGAGCCACGGATCGGGAGGTTCAGACGCCGGGAGTTCCTGGGCGGCCAGGAGCTCGCCGCGCGCGGCCTCTAGGTCCCCTAAATCCCTGAGCGCCAAACCGAGTTCGTGGCGCGCCTCACGCGCCCGGGGCGCCAAGTCCACGGCCAAGCGTAGTTGGTCGGCAGCGATCGCCGCCTTGCCGCGCCGTCGCAACACGCGCCCCAACCCGAGCGCCGCCCAAGCATCGTCTGAATCTTCCTGGGTCAATTCTCGATAGATGGCTTCGGCCGCGTCGAAGTCCTCTAGGTCGGCGGCCAGAGCGGCCAACCGGAGTCGCGCCGGGGGATACGGCTCGAGCATCACCGTGTGCTCGAGCAGGCGACGATAGCCCGGCGTGTCGCCGGCCGCCTGGCGCGTCAGCGCCAAAAGGTAGCTGGTGCGGGGGTCAGCCGCATCCAGGGCATGCGCTTTGGCCAAGGCGCGACCCGCCGCCTCGACGTCTTCGACATCCGCGTAGAGCGCCAAGCCGTAGGCCTTCCACGCAGCAGCCGAACCTGGGGCTTCAGCCAAACGCCGATGCGCCGCCCGCGCGCGCTCGGCCACGGCCGGGTCGACGCCGTCCAACGCCGGCAGGGCAGGCAAGCCATCGGGCAGCTCGTCTTGGACGACAGGATCGGCAACTGCCTGACCGCCCCGATCGGGCGCCGCGCGGCTGCCGGCACCGACCCCGGCTTCGGCCGTTGGGGTACCGGTGCCGCGGCGCAGCGTCCGGTCGAGATCGACCGCTTCGATGGCCCAAACTTCTCGACTCCCGTCGGGCCATTGCACGTGCACCTGCGCCGGCTCCTGCCCGCGGGCGCCGGCGAACACCGCACGCGGCTCGCTAGCCGAAGCAAAACTACCGTCGCGGGCGATGCGTTGCCTGGCAGATACCTGCCCCGCTCCCCACGCCAGCCACACACCGGCGCCAATGCCGAAGGGATTGGCTCCATCGCTTTCCAAGCGAAATCCCACCCACCAGCTTGCCGCCGATCGATGTTCGTTGCGCAGGAGGTTGGGCCGGGCCCCGGCATTGGCCACCAAAACGTCGATGTCCCCATCGCCATCGATGTCACCGAAAGCGGCGCCGCGACTGACCCGCTCTTCGCTAAGCCAACTACCCCGGTCCGGCTGGCGCTCGACGAACCCGCCGTCCCGCCACTCAAAGAATTGATTGCGCTGGGCATATGGCCAATCGCCACGTCCGCTGTCGGCATCTTTGACGACCGCCCCGTTGGCGACAAAGGCATCCAGATCGCCATCCAAATCGGCATCGAAGAGCTGGGTCCCAAATCCCGTAAACGGCATGCTGGCAGCACCCAGCGCCAACGACTCGGTGTCATCTTCGAACAAGCCCTGGCCGCCGTTCAAATACAGCGTGTTGGTTTCGCCGGTGAGGTGCGAGAGGAACAAGTCCCAATCATGGTCGCCATCCAAATCCCCGACGCCGATCCCCATGCTGGCTTCGGCGTTGCCGACGGCGTTTAGCGCGGCGCCACTCAGCGCTCCATCGTCGACGAACGTACCGTCCCCCTGGTTCAACCAGAGGTTATTGGGATCCCCGTCGTTGGCGACATAGATGTCGCGCCGGCCATCGCCGTTCAAATCCTCAATCACCACCCCCAATCCACGCCCATAAGCGGCATGAATCCCCGCCGCGCCGCTCTGGTCCACAAAGGTGCCATCACCGGCGTTGACATAGAAGTGATCCGGCGCCGCTTCGTAGGCCTGCGGCTTGCAGTAGTCCGGCTCGCCCTTGGCACTCCGGCAGGGAAGCTGGGCCGCCGGCGTCCATAAGCAGTAGTTGGCGACGTAGAGATCCAAGTGACCGTCGCCTGTCACATCGCCGAACGATGCGCTCGTCGACCAACCCTCGTCGACCAATCCCGAGCGCGACGTCCAATCAGCAAAAGTGCCGTCGCGCTGGTTCCGCAGGAGTTGATTGGCACCCACCGTCGTCACCAAGATGTCAGGCCAGCCGTCCGCGTCGACGTCACCGACGGCACACCCCTGGCCGTAGCTCGGTTGCTGAGGCGCTGGCAGTGGGGCCGCTTCTCGGAACCCCCCGGCCGCTTCCTGGCGATACAGCGCATGCGGCGCCACCACCTCGGCTGCCGTCGAGAGCGCGCCGCCGTTCACCATCAGCACATCCAGGTCGCCATCCAGGTCGAAGTCGAGGAGCCCCGCTCCCGGGCCGACGATCTCCGGGAACCAATACGACCCATCAAAACCGGTCTGGTGCTCAAAAAGCACCCCAGCTTCCTCAGCAATGTCCACGAACCGAGGCGTCGCAAACGCTGGAGCGACTCCAAGCCCCGCCGTCCCCCAACCGGTGGTCACCACCACCCAAGGCAGCGCTAACGAGAAGATTCTTGAACCCACATCCGCTTCCCCTACCGGTGCAAATGCAAAAAGCGGGAGCACTGGACGGTGCTCCCGCTTTCCACATTCGGCGTGCTTGTGCACGCGTACGCGCTTAGTCGATGCCGTAGGCCGACTTGATCTCGCCCCACGTAGCCGGATCCACCGCCGTGGCACCGCAGCCCTCGCCGCAGTTGATGGTGACGTCGAAGACCGAACCGTCGCAGCGGCCACCGGTGCCACTGTTCCAGCCGTCCACCACCACGTAGTAGGTGCCTGCCGCTGCGCCCAATAGCTCAACGGTTTCTGCGCCGCTGGTGCCGGTCGAGGAATCCAAGCAGTCGGCTTCCTCACAGCTGCCGAGCAGGAACAGATCGAGGTCGTTGTCGGCGCTGTGGAGGTAGTTCATGTCCACGGTCAGGTCACCGTCGCCGCCCAAACAGACTTCGTAGACGATTTCCTGGCAATCCAGATAGCTGAGCGTAGTACATCCGTAGGTGTTGTCGACATTTCCACCGGGGCCACAGGCGCCGGGCGCAACGTCGCCGCAGGTGACGCTAGCGGCGCCGGTGCAATCTAAGAGGCCATCGGCGTTAGGCTCGCCGGCGGGCGGAACGTCCATCAGAGCCTTCTGGCTGGCGTTGGCGCCGAACGCGACCAACATCAGCGTAGCTGCGAACACGATAACTTTCTTCATTGGAGCCAGCTCCTTGTGCGTGTCTGGCTGGGGCGCACGGGCCCCGGCCTACAAGAGTGGTTTGGTACAGGCCCCATCGACGACCCAAGCGGTGGGGACCTGGCGAGTCGTGCACCTAGCAAGTGTATTGCGAATTGACCGGGCATTCAAGCAAAACCATCGGTGGAAGCATCCCCTCTTGACTGCCGGCGAGCCGTTGCCTAGCATGGCTGAGACGTTGTAAGACATAGACTTAGGGAGCCACAGTTACTGATTGCGGAGGCTGCGGGCCGGCCGCACCATCGGGTGATTTCCCCCAGCCACGCCGGGCTGTCGTCCGTGCTTCCCTCCTCCTTGAAGGAGCTCGCCTTGAGCCTCAAGACCGAAACGCCCCTCACCGCGCGCATCGACGAGCAAGCCGCCCACTTCAGCGACTGGGAGATCATCAAAGACGTCATCGACCAGATGATCGATCTGATGCTCAACTACCGCCAATCGGGCCACCCCGGCGGCAGCCGCTCGAAGGTGCACGCCTTGGTCGCAACGCTCCTTGGCGGCGTCATGCGCTGGGACATCCGCCGTCCCGAGAAGCGCTTCGGCGACCGCTTCATCCTGGTTGCCGGCCATACCGCACCGCTCATCTACGGCACGCTGGCTGTTTTCAACGAAGCCCTGCGCGTTGCCCAAGCGCGTAGCGGCGACGCCTGCTTCGATGTGCCCGGCGGTGGCGAGCGCATGCTGACCTGGGAAGATCTCCTGACCTTGCGCCGGAACGGCGGCCTACCGGGCCACGTCGAGATGGAAGGCAAGATCCTCTTTGTGAAGTTCAACACCGGCCCCTCCGGACACGGATCACCACCGGCGGCGGGCGAAGCGCTGGCCTTGAAGCGGGCCGGCGCTGGCGAAGTCAACGTCTTTGCTTTCGAGGGTGAAGGCGGGCACACCACCGGCGCCACCCACGAGACAAAAAACTCCGCCTTCGGGCTGGGGCTGGACAATCTCTACTACGTGTTGGACTGGAACGACTTCGGGATCGACGACAACCCGATCTCGTCGTACGTGCATGGGACGCCGCGCGACTGGTTCGAACCCTACGGCTGGCACGTCCACGAGGCCCGGGACGGCAGCCAGTGGCAAAGCGTTACCACCGCCCTGGTCGACCTGGTGCACGGCGACAATCCAACCGGCCGCCCTGGGATGGCGTTTCTCAAAACCCGAAAGGGGCGCGAGTATTTAGTCTACGACAACAAGAGCCACGGCGCCGCCCACAAGATGAATTCAGAGCTGTTCTGGGAGACCAAGCGCGTTTTCGCCGACAAGTACAACATCACCTGGGATGGCTTCGGGGAACCAGCCCCTTCGGACCCTGCCCGCCTTAGGGAACAGGCGCGCAACAACTTCAATGCAGCACTCGACGTGCTGCGAGACAACGCGGCGCTCGTCGACTACCTGGCTGGGCGCTTGGTGGAAATCGGCGAGTCGGTGCCGGACAAAATCCCTGGCCTCAAACTGCGCCACAACAAGAACCCCATCCACGACACAGCCCTCTACGACTACGCCAACTACCCGACGGAGATTTACGCCGCTCCGGGCGACAAGAAGGCCAACCGTCAGGGGCTGGCATCCTGGGGGGCATGGATCAACGCTTACTGCCACGAGCGCTACGACCGCCCGCTCTTCTTGGCCATGGCCGCCGACCTGGCCGACTCCACCAATGTCTCGGGTTTCTCCAAGAAACACGGCGACTTCGACGGCTATGGCTGGTACGACTGGCGCGACAATCCCGATGGTGTATTGCTGCCGCAAGGCATCACCGAATTTGCCAACGCCGGCATCTCAGTGGGCGTGGCGACGGTCAACATGCACCCCGACCCCGAGCGGGACTTCCAGGGGTTCTACACGGCTTGCGCCACCTACGGCTCGTTCGTCTACCTTAAGTACGGCCTCATGCGGCTATACAGCCAGCTGGCCCAGGACAGCCCCTTGAAAGTGGGCAAAGTACTGTGGATTGCCAGTCATTCGGGCCCCGAGACTGCCGAAGACTCGCGCACCCATTTCGGCATCTTTTCGCCTGGCGTTACCCAACTCTTCCCAGACAACCACGTCATCGACCTCCACCCTTGGGAACACAACGAGGTGGCGCCGGTCCTGGGCGCCTCTTTGAACCTCAACATGCCGCAGCCAATTATTGCCCTGCATCTGACGCGTCCGGCGATTCCAATTCCGGACCGCCAGGCGTTGGGAATCCCCAGCCACCTGGAAGCTGCCAAGGGCGCCTACATCTTGCGCAACTACGACGCCAGTCGCCCCCGCGGCGGGTGCCTGATCGTCCAGGGCACCATGTCGACCAACAACTTGGTCCGGGCACTGCCCGAGATCGACAAGGCCGGGTTCAACGTCAAGGTCGTCGCCGCCATCAGCCCACAGCTGTTCGCCGCGCAGCCCGAGTCTTACCGGCGCAGTGTGCTGACCGAGGCCGACAAGATCGACTCCACGGTCATTTCCAACCGCTCGCGCCGGTTGGCCTACGATTGGCTCCTAAACCCGGTCGCCGGCGAGTACGCCATGACCTCCGACTTCGACAACCGCTGGCGCACCGGCGGCGCCGTCGACGAAATCATCGCCGAAGCGCATCTCTCACCCGAATGGATCCTCACCGGCATCGAGCGCTTCGTTAAGGAGCGCGACCAGCGCCTCGCCCGCATCCAAGCGGCCGTCACTCAAGCCAGCACCTCACCGGCCTGACAAATCAGGCGCTGGCCTGTCGGCGGCGCCCGCGAAGTGTCAGCGTCACGCGTCCCCGTCGGACACTCTGACAGCCCAATGGGCTGTCAGTTTTGTTGACCTCGTTTGAGGCACGCTGTTAGCTTTCGGGGCTGCACTCGCCGCCGTGCGTCTCACTGTCGCAACCCAATCGTGCAGAGTGTTACGTGTGGCGCGTTGCGCCGAGGAGGTCGAGAGTGAACTCAAAGGTCAATCGCGACGAATCGCCGCCCAAACGTCGCCGCTTTTTATCGCTTGCATCGACGCTCGCCGGTGTCGGTCTTGCCGCCGGCTACGGCGCTTTTGCCACCATCGCCACGCGCTTTTTGTTCCCAGCGCGCCCCGACCCCAAACGTTGGCTCTTTGCCACCGAAGTCAACCGACTCAAAGTAGGCGAGTCGATGGTGTATCGCACCCCCACCGGCGAACCGGTGACGATCGCTCGCCAAACCTCAGGCTCCAGTGAAAGCGACTTCATCGCCCTGTCCAGTACCTGTCCGCACCTCGGATGCCAAGTACACTGGGAAGCTCATCACAACCGCTTCTTCTGCCCGTGCCACAATGGTGTCTTCGACCCAACCGGGCGCGCCACCGCCGGGCCGCCGGCAGATGCCGGCCAGGAGCTGGTTCGCTTTCCCCTCAAAACCGACGGCGGGCTGCTCTACATCCAGGCGCCGACAATGAAACTCGCCCGCGGCGACGGCCCCGGTTCGGGCCACGACCCCTGCTTGGCAAGCCAGGCACCGAAGGCGCCGCCAGACGGAACACCAGCATGACCGTCCGCGCCTGGTTCGAGGAGCGCTTCCCGGTCACTGGTGCCGACCTCCGCGAACTCACCAACGAGCCGGTCCCCAACCACCTGAAACGCTGGTGGTTTTGCTTAGGTGGCACGCCGGCCTACCTGTTCGTTGTCCAGATCGTCACCGGCATCCTGTTGGCGTTCTACTACGAGCCCTCGCCCCACACCGCCTACGAGTCGGTCCGCTACATCACCGACGAAGCGGCGTTTGGTTGGTACATCCGCGGCGTTCACAAGTGGGGCGCCACTCTAATGATTGCCGCAGTCATTCTCCACCAGATGCGCGTCTACTTCACCGCCGCCTATCGCCGGCCGCGCGAGCTGAACTGGATGGTGGGCATGACCCTGCTGCTCTGCACCCTAGCCTTGGGCTTCACTGGCTACAGCTTGGTGTACGAGCAGCTCAGTTTTTGGGGAGCGACAGTTGGTGCCAACATCACCGACATGGTGCCCTTCGTCGGCACGGTTATCAAAAAGATGCTCCTGGCCGGAGAGACCTACAACGAGCGCACGCTGCCCCGCTTTTTCATCTTGCACGGTGCCGTCTTTCCGATGTTCATGATCGCCCTCATCGCAGTGCACATCGGACTCATTCGGCTGCAAGGCGTCACTGAACTGGCCGACCCAAACGAGCGGGAGGACAAGCCCCGCCACTTCAACTTCTTTCCCGATCACCTGATGACCGAGTTGATCATCGGCCTAACCCTGATGATCGTCCTTAGCGTTCTAGCCACGGTCTTGCCAGCCACCATGGGGGCCAAGGCCGACCCGTTGGTCACCCCAGAGGTGATCAAACCAGAGTGGTTTTTCTACGTAGCATTCCGTTGGCTCAAGCTCTTTTCCGGCACACTGGCCGTCTTGAGCATGGGTCTCATCGTCTTCGTCATGTACCTGTGGCCCTTCATCGACGCCCGCATCGAGCGCTGGCTACCACGCTCAAACTTCCATGTTTGGCTCGGAATCGTCGCGGTCACGGTGATCGTCGGACTCACTGTATGGGAGGCCGCAGTCGCCCACTAGCGTCGCCTTCGACCCAAGGCGAGGAGACTGTTCGAAATGTCGCTGAGCACCAAGCAACTGATCGTTGCCACCCTCGGGCTGCTCTTTCTGTTGTCGCTTATTTTCGTGCAATGGATGGAGGTTAGCCGCAAACGGCAAGAAGCCGGGTTAGCCGGTCACCGCATCTCGGTGCCGTCCAGTTCCCGAGAGTGTGTCGACTGCCACGAGCAAACCAGCCCCGGCATCGTCGCCCACTGGACCTCATCGACCCATGCCCGGCGCGGCGTTGGGTGCTACGAGTGCCACGAAGCCACCGAAGCCGACGCCGACGCCTTCGATCACTACGGCCAGACGATCGCCACGGTCGTGTCGCCGCGCGACTGCTCGCGCTGCCACGACGCAGAGGCCACCGAGTTCGCCGCCAGCCACCACGCCGCCGGGGGCAACATTTTGGCGTCGCTCGACAATTTTCTAGCCGAAACCGTCGAGGGCTCGCGGGTCGAGTTCAACCCACATTCACCCACACCGGGGCGACCGGACGGCCCAGTCAACGGCTTGGCCAGCGCCTTCTCCGGTTGCCAGCAGTGCCACGGCAGCAAAGTAGCCCTGCAAAGCACCTCGGGCGGCATGATCACCGTCGACGACCTCCAGCCCGATGAGAACGGCCAGCCCACCAACATGGATGCAGTGGGGATGATCGCCAAAGACCCGGACGGGCGGCCGCTCTACCACCCCGGCACCTGGCCCAACACCGGCATCGGCCGCTTGAACCTGGACGGCTCGCGCGGCTCGTGCTCCGCCTGCCACAGCCGCCACGACTTTTCGCCGCGCCGCGCCCGGCAGCCCGAGAACTGCGGCAAGTGCCACCTAGGGCCCGATCACCCGCAGAAGGAGATCTTCGAGGAATCCAAACACGGCGTCGCCTACCGCGACTTGAAAGACCGCATGAACTTGGACTCCGAGACCTGGGTCTTGGGTTCTGACTACGCAGAGGCGCCCACCTGTGCGTCTTGCCACATGTCTGGAAACATCCGCAACGACGGCAAGATCACCCACGATCCGGGCGAGCGCATTTCCTGGACCAATCGACCGCCGGTGAGCTTGAAGATGGACACCGACATCAACCACGCCATCGTCAAGGAAACCGACCCGGCCAAGCGCTCGGAGCTGATTCACGACTCCTGGCAAGCCAAGCGCAACCGCATGAAGGAGGCATGCTCGGTCTGTCATACGCCCGACTACGTCAATTCCTTCTACGTCCAGTACGACGACCTCGTCATCCTCTACAACGAGAAGTTTGCCAAGCCTGGCCTGAAGATCATGAAGGCTCTGGCCGAGAACGGCCTCCGCTCTTCGACGCAGTTCGACGAAGAAATCGAGTGGACTTGGTTCTACCTCTGGCACCACGAAGGCCGCCGTGCCCGCCACGGTGCGTCGATGATGGCACCGGACTACACGCACTGGCACGGCATGTACGAGGTGGCCGAGCGCTTCTACATGGAGCTGATCCCGCAGGCGCGTGAAATGGTGGCCGAAGCGCGCGCCCACGGCCAGGGAGGCGCCGCCGGTCGTGTCAACCAGGTCATCGAAGACATCTTGAAGCGCCCCGAGCACGCCTGGTTCGAAGGTGGTGCCGAAGCCGACGCCGCTCGCATTAGGAAAGCGATGGAAGAGCGCTATGGCAAATAGGAGGAACCACCATGCAACGCCGTGACTTTTTGATTCAAGGCGGCGCCGCCAGTTTGGCCATCGTCGCCTGCTCGGACGCCGACCGCCGCCGCGCCACCGAGATCGCCCAGCAAGACCCAGCAGTGTCGCCTGCCGATCTCACTTGGGGTAAAGCGCCGTGCCGGTTCTGCGGCACCGGCTGCGGAGTCGAAGTCGGTGTGCGCGACAATAAGGTGCTGGCGGTGCGCGGCGATCAGGCGTCGCCGGTGAACCGTGGCCTGTTGTGCGTCAAGGGCTATCACCTCCCTGGACTCCTCTATGGCGAGGATCGCCTGATGTATCCGCTCTTGCGCAACAAGTCGGGCGACGGATTCTCGCGCATCTCCTGGGACGACGCGCTCGACCTGGTCGCCGAGCGCTACAGCCAAACCCTCGCCGAGCATGGCCCCGAAGCGGTCGGCATGTACGGCTCGGGCCAGTGGACCGTGTTCGATGGCTACGCCGCCCTCAAATGGGTGAAGGCCGGCTTACGCTCCAACCACCTCGACCCCAACGCCCGCCTGTGCATGGCCAGCGCGGTGATGGGTTTCATGACCCAATTCGGCAGCGACGAGCCGATGGGCTGTTACGAAGATTTCGAAGCCGGCGACGACTTCATCTTGTGGGGTAACAACATGGCTGAGATGCACCCGGTGCTCTTCAGCCGCATTCTCGAGAACAAGCGCCAAAATCCCAACGTCCGCATCGTTGACCTGGCCACCCGCCGCACCCCCACGTCCGACTACGCCGACCTGTACATTGAATTTCGCCCAGGGTCCGACCTGGCCATCGCCAACGGCATCCTGCACGAACTCATTCGCACCAACCGGATCGACCAGGCGTTCATCCGCGAAAACGTCGTCTTCAAACGCGGCGAGGAGGATGTAGACAAGATCGGCTACGGCATGCGTGGGGCCAACGCCGAGCGCTACACGTTCAAAGACACGCCGCGCGCTTCGTCCTTCGAGGAGCTGAAGACCTTCCTGGCCGACTACACGCCCGAAGCGGTCGCCAAGCTGAGCGGCGTGCAACCCGCCCAAATCCGGGCGCTCGCCGACATCTACGGCGACGCCGGTCGTGGCACCGTCAGCCTATGGTGCATGGGAGTCAACCAGCACGTCCGTGGCACGTGGATGAACAACCTCATCAACGACCTGCATCTTATCACCGGCAAAATTTCGCGCCCTGGCAACAACCCGTTTAGCTTGACTGGGCAACCCTCAGCCTGCGGCACCGTCCGCGAGGTGGGTACCCTCTCCAACCGCTTGCCGGCCGACATGCTGGTAACGGTCCCCGCCCACCGGCAGCGCACCGAAGAACTTTGGGGGCTGGAGCCCGGCACCATCCCCGCCAAGCCCGGCTACCACGCGGTCGATATGTTTCGGGCCCTGGCCCGCGGCGACCTGAAAACGCTCTGGGTACAGACGACCAACCCGTGGGTGTCGATGCCCAACCTGAATCGTTTTCAGCGCTCCCCAGGGGACGGTCGCTTCGTCATCGTCTCCGAGATCTACCCGACACCCTCAACCCGGGCCGCCGACTTGGTACTACCGGCGGCGGCGTGGGTGGAGCGCGAAGGCGTGTTTGGCAACACGGAGCGCCGCACCCAACAGTGGGACAAGCTGGTCGACCCACCTGGTGAGGCCAAAGAAGACGCCTGGCAAATCATTCAGGTGGCCAAGCGCATGGGCATGGGACACCTCTTCCCGTGGCCGGAGGACGACTGGCATCGGCCGATGTTTGAGGAGTACCGGAGTTTCACGCTGGGGCTTGGCAAAGACCTGGCCAGCTACGACCAGCTCCGCGAGACCCGCGGTCTCATGTGGCCGGTGGTCGACGGCAAGGAAACCCGCTACCGCTACGCTGCCGGTTTCGATCCGTACGTCGAAAAGGCAGAGGGTGTGCACTTCTACAAGGCCAAGAAGTTCGGCGAAAAGGCCGCCTTCTGGCTGAGGCCCTACCATCCGCCGGCGGAAGAGCCGTCGAAGAACTTCCCCTTGTGGCTGACCACCGGCCGCGTCCTCGAGCACTGGCACACCGGCTCGATGACTCGCCGCATCAAAGAACTGCACCAGGCGATGCCGGAGGCCTATGCGGAGCTGAACCGAGCCGACGCCCGTGAGCTGGGAGTGAAAGACGGCGACCTGGTCAAGCTAATCACCCCGCGGGGCGAAATGGTCATGGCCGCACGCATCGACGGTCGCGGCAAGCCGCCACGCGGTTCGGTTTTTGTCCCTTTCTTTGACGAATCGCGTCTGATCAACGTCATGACAGTCGACGCTATGGACAACATCAGCAAGGAGCCGGACTACAAGAAGTGCGCGGTGCGCGTCGAGAGGGTCAGAGGTTAGCCATGCATCGGCTTTTTATGCTCGCGCTCGCCACGTGGTGGCTCACCACTGGCTGCGGCAACACCGAGAAGGTTCGGGTACCGGGCGGCGAAGGGCGACTGAAAAGCGCCGCCTCCGTGCGCGCCAGCCGCCGGGCGTTCGACGGTGCACCACCGGTGATTCCTCACCAACCCTTCGGTGCGGGTTGCGTCGCCTGCCACACGGCCGACGGCATCGAGGTGCCCGACGTCGGCTTCGCACCGCCCATGCCCCACGCCACAACCGGCGGCATGAGCGCCATCAGCCGTTGCGAGCAGTGCCACCTCTGGCGACAAACCGACGATTTGTTCACTCAGTCCAGCTTCAGAGGGCTGACGCAAGACTTGCGGCATGGCGAACGGCAGAGCGACACCGCGCCGCCGCGCATTCCGCACCAAGTGTTCATGCGGGAAAACTGCTTAGCCTGCCACAGCGGCAAGGCAGCCCGCGAAGAGATTCGTACATCGCATCCAGAGCGCGCCCGCTGCCAGCAATGCCACGTGCCGATTCGGTCGCGCTCCACATTCATCTCCGCGCTGACGGCAGCCTCGGCACCCTGACCAGAGCGCACTCTGCGCCGGCCCCTCCGCGGAGGACGCACCGGCGCCCGAGGTTCACATGCATCGCATTGTTATCACTGCTCTTGGGGTAGCGCTCGCGGCTTGGGCGGCAACCGGCGCGACGGCCGCCGAGGTCAAGATCACCGGCCAGGTCCGTTGGCGTGCCGAAACCGAGTCGCACCCGCGGCCGCTGAGCACGGCACCGGCGGGAGCCAACTCCTTCGCTCTCCTCCGCACTCGAGTCGGTGCTGAGTTCTCGAATAGCGGCAGCACCCGAGCCTTCGTGCAACTCCAGGACGCCCGGTTCCTCGGCCGGCCCAACTCTGGCAGCTTGATCGACGACGAGTCGCTTGGCATCCACCAGGCATTTCTGGAGGTCTTGGACTTCTTGGCCGAGGGTCTCGACTTCCAAGCTGGTCGCTTCGAAATGAACTACGGCAATCAACGGCTGGTCGGCGCCGTTGGCTGGAGCAACACCGGTCGTGCCTTTGACGGCGTGCGCGTCGGCCTGGGTGTTGCTGAAAGGCGCGTCCAACTGTTTGCCACCAAGCTGGCGGACCGCACCGGCACCCGACCCGACCAGGACCGAAACTTCTACGGCGGCGTCGCTCGTTTCAAAGAACTGGGTCTGGAGCCGTTCCTGTTCTATGACCGTGACAACGAAGATGCCACCGGCACGACGTCGGCCTCGATCAGCCGCTTTACCGCCGGCACCTACCTGTCCCGGAAACAGGACGCCATCGATGTGAATGCCAACGTCGCCTTCCAGTTCGGCAAACTGGGCGACACAGATCTGAGCGCCTACCTCTTGGCGGGAGAAGTCGGCGTCACTCCCGAGGACTCCAAGGTACGCCTCTTTGGTGGGGTCGACTATGCCTCGGGCGACGATCCTGATTCAGACTCGTTCAACGCCTTCAACAACCTGTACTACACCGGCCACAAATTCCGCGGCGTGTTTGACCAGTTCTTGGCCTCGGGCCCAACCGGGCTCCTGGATGCCTACGGCGGCGTCAAGGCCCAGTGGCCACCCCGTTGGACGACCGGTGCCACCTTCCACGTGCTGCGCGCGGCGCAGTCGTTCATGGTGCCCGCAGGTGAGCAAAGCGCCCTCGGCAACGAGCTGGACGTGTTCACCAAGCACAAGGTCAATGCCAACACGGCTCTGCAACTCGGCGGCGCCTGGTTCATGCCGGACGAGGCGGTGTTTGGCGATCCCTCGGCGCCGCTCTGGGGCTACGCCATGGTGACGGTGGGGTTCTAACCCGCCGTTTTCTACCGGCGGGTGAGTTTACCAGTCACCACGCGACCCGATCCTGCATCGAGGCGATACCAGTAGAGGCCGCGCGGCGCCAGGCGACCGCCGGCCGCGCGGCCGTCCCAGCGGACGACCTGCCCCAAGCGGCCGGTGAATGGAGTCGCCACCCGCCTGCCGCTGGCGTCGTAGATCTTTAAGACGGCGGACTGACCGACCCAAGCCGGATCCACCCTCAACTCGACCGACCTGTAAAAGGGGTTGGGCGCCGCCACCAAGCGCGGCACCGGCGCCGGCGACAGGCCTGGCTGCACCCCCAGCGTCAACCCACCCACACTACCCAAGAGAAGTGACAATCGATCGTCGCCGCGCGTAATGGTCAGGGCATCGGTGCGCCCGTCTTCGTTCCAGTCGCCTAGCTCTACGTCGATGGGTCGACTTTGGCTGCCAAAGCTCCGCGGACGAGCCAATCCACCACCCACGAGACCCGCGAAAACGGCGACGGCCGAAGCGGCGCGGTCAGCGGCGATGACATCCTCAAGGCCATCGCCAGTGACGTCGGCCACTGCCGCTTCCTCGAGCGCCCCACCCACCCAGAAAGTCTCCTCAATAGCAAAACCGCCGGCGCCGTCACCCATCAAGAGGACCAGCCCATCATTGCCGGTGACCGCCAAATCGACAAACCCGTCACCATCCAGGCGCAAGGACACCACGTCGTTGGGGTTGGTCACGCCGAGAGGCAGGGTGACCGGTGCGTCAAACGCGCGCGGTGCCGATTGCCGCACAACACTGAGGCTTGCGTCCGTGACGTTCAGCCCCACGAGATCTTGCAATCCGTCGTCGTCCCAGTCGATGGGGAGCACCTGACTGGGCCCCTGGCCCACCGGCACAGCGACCGGCGACGCAAACCCTGCGGCGTCTTGAAAATGCACGGCGACGAGGTTGCTCAAGAACAAGGTGGCGGCCAAATCGGTGCGGCCGTCAGCGTCCAGGTCGCTGGCGACAACGTCGGTATGGCCGGCGCCGGGTGAGACGATCGTCTCAATCGCGTAGCCCGCGGCCGAGCCATACAACCAGAGGTTGGACGCGGTGCCTTGCCCGACCGCGAAGTCCGGCACCTGATCACCATCATAGTCGAGGACCGCCATCCCGGTCGGAAACGCCGGAGTCTGTGGGCCAATGTCGACGGGTGGCCCCAGGCTGCCCGACCCATCCCCGTAGGCAACGCTCACGCGTCCGGCGACCTGCCGGAGAAACACGGCGTCCACGTGTGAATCGGCGTTCAGGTCGATGGCAGTGAGCGCCGACATCGCTCCCTCGACGGGCCCAAAGGCGGGCGCCACCTGGTAGCCATCGGCGCCGTCGGCCAAGAAAAGTGCGGCGGCGGCGGCACCGAAGCACGGCAACGCCGGATCCCGTCGGTTGTCCCCATTCCAGTCAGCGAGATGCACGGCCGTCGGCTGGTTCGGCGTCACATACCTCTGCGGCGATGCGCTTGGGTCCGGGTAGACGATCAGCTCGCTGCTGCTTTGATCCGCAATGAAGACGCGCGGCGCAGCACCCAGGTCGAACTCCAACTCGACCGACTGTGGGTTGGTGCCTGCAGGCAAGAGTGCGTCTTCGGTCCAGGTACCGTCCCAGCGGTAAAGCCTGACCGCACCCGCGCCTCGGAGTGCCACCGCCGCGTAGGCCGGTGCACCAAGTGCGCGACGTGCCACGTCGACCCAGACCGGCGTTTCGCCGGAACTCAGCACCTGACGCTCGACGAGGTTCCCCGCCCCGTCGTTCTCAAAGTAGAGGAGCGCGTCCCCTTCCGAATCGGTGACCATGGCGTCGACCCAGCCGTCACCCGACACATCGAATGCCGCCACATGCTGGGGGACCAACCCCGCTGCCAGCGCCTGCACTTCTGTCAAACCGCCGGCCCCATCCCCCGCCCAGATTGTCAGCGTGCCCAACTCGGTACCGGTCAGCGCTACGTCCTGGTGCCCATCCTGGTTGAAGTCGGCCACCGCGGCGTGGAAGGGCGCCGGATCACCGACGGTCATCACCTGCGAGACGAAACCGCCGGCCCCATCCCCCAGAAAGAGCGCCAACGTGCCGTCAAAAAAGCCAGGCACGATGAGGTCGTCGTGCCCGTCCTCGTCCAGATCGCCGGCGGCCAGGGTAGCGGCGCCCGGCGGCACGCTGAGACGCTCCAATTCTTCGAAACCACCGCCTCCATCGCCACACAAAATCGACACGGAGCTGGGCCCGAACAAGTTGAAGCTGATGACGGCCGCGTCCAGCCATGCGTCGCTGTTCACCTGCAACGCCACGACGTCGCGCGCTCCGTCGCCCACCTCCACGTCGCGCCGTGCCGGGGCGAACCACCCGAAGTCAGTGCCCGTAGCCGCGCCACTCTGGGCCGGCGCCACGCACAACGCCGCACAGGCGATGGCGAGCGCTCGGAGCGACGACAAGACCGACTGCTCTTCAAACATGGTTGACCTTCAGATATAGAGGGGATTGGCTCTTTGAGGTGGGCTCGGAAAGGCTGTATCGTCCGGAAGCTCAATCGACCCAGGCGATACACTGCAATTGTAGCAAGCCCATGCAAAGCCCGCCAAACACACCCACCCCGCCTGTCCGCCTCGTCGAGCGCCGGTTGACGCTCGCCGGTGCCCGCTCGCTTCGGGTCATGTGCCCCGCCGCACCCGGTGAGGTGATCGAGGCGGCGCTCGAACAGGGCAGCGAAGCCATCGCCGATGCGATCCCCTATTGGGTCGACATCTGGCCGGCGGCAGTGGCCTTGGCACGGCGGTTGATTGTTCGCGATCTGAACGGCATCCGCGCCATCGAGTTGGGCGCCGGGATTGGCGTCGCCGGGTTGGCCGCAGCGGCAGCCGGAGCGCGAGTCCTCATCACCGATCGCGACCCGGAGGCGCTGGCTGTGGTGCGCGAAAGCGCCGCCTTGAACAAGCTGGCCGTCGACGTCCAACCGCTCGACTGGAACGCCTGCCATCTAGAGGAGCGCTTCGATCTGGTCTTGGCGGCCGACATCCTTTACGAAGAACGTTTTGTGGACCCGATCGCGGCCACCATCAACCAGCTCACTGCCCATCCCGGTGAGGTTGTTGTCTCAGACCCTGGCCGTCCGTACCGGCGCGCCCTAGCCCAAGCCCTCGAGGCGCACTGCCTTAGCTGCCGGGAAGAACACACCCACTTCTATTGGGAAGGTGCTGCCCGTACCGTGCAACTCCTCTCGGCCAGATCGACCGGCGTTAGACCGTAGGCGCCGATGCTATTCAACTCTGTTGTTTTCCTAGTCTTTGCATCCCTCTTCTTCGCCGCCTGGCCTTGGGCACGACGGCGTTCGAACCGGCGTTGGGCCTACCTGGTGGGTGCCTCGTTCCTCTTTTACGGCTGGTGGGATTGGCGTTTCCTCTTCCTCATTATCGCCAGCGGCCTTTTGGACTTCGCAGCCGGGCTGGGTATGGAGGCTTTTCCCAGACGGCGCCGGCTTTTTCTGGCGATGTCGATTGCCGGCAACGTCGGTTCGCTGGCGGCCTTCAAATACTCTGCATTCTTGGCTGACAACGCCACGGCGATCCTACGGCTGCTGGGCATCGAAGCGGACTTGCGGGCGACGCTTCCAGAGTTCATGACCCTCCTGCCGGTAGGCATCAGCTTCTACACCTTCCAATCGATGAGCTACACCATCGACATCTACCGTCGCGAACTGCGCCCGACCCGAAATCTCCTGCACTTCTTCGCCTATCTATCCATGTTCCCGCAGCTGGTCGCCGGCCCCATTATCCGCGCCCGCGACTTGCTGCCACAGCTGGAGAAATCCAGTGGCGCCGACCCCGAAGCGCAGAGCGAGGGACTGCGCCTCATCGTCCACGGCTTCTTCAAGAAGATGGTGATTGCCGATGGTCTGGCCTGGTATGTAACGAGCGCCTTTTCGAACCCACCTTGGTCCAACTCATCCCTCTACTGGTGGCTAATCACCACTGCCTTCGCCTTTCAGATTTACTGCGACTTCAGTGGCTACAGCGACATTGCCCGGGGCTTGGCGCGGTGGATGGGCTACGATTTTGTGGTCAACTTCAACCACCCGTACGGCGCTGCATCACTCCGGGAGTTCTGGACGCGCTGGCACATCTCTTTGTCCACTTGGTTTCGCGACTACGTCTATATTCCGCTGGGCGGCTCGCGCCTTGGCGCCTGGCGCTCGGAGTGGAACATGTGGGTGACGATGCTGGTCTCCGGGCTCTGGCACGGGGCCGCCTGGACCTTCGTCTTGTGGGGAGCATGCCACGCCCTTTATCTGTCGATCGAGCGGCGTCTGGCGTGGCCCAAGCACCTGTCGAGGATTCCGGGTGGCCGGATCATCGCCACCGTGGCAATGTTGGTGCAGGTCTGGGTTGCATGGGTGTTCTTCCGGGCCGAGTCACTCAGCCAAGCGACGCACATCCTCAGAACCATGCTGTCCCTGCAAGGCGTGAGCCTGGCGACCCTGAAATCTGAACTCGACGGTATTCACCTCACTAACATCGCCGTACTTCTGGCAATTGCGGCAGGGCGGGAGGCGTATCTGTATTTTGACTTGCAGAAGCGCTGGCAACCGCCCGCAGCGTTAGCGCCGTACGTGGTCACTCTGAAGCTTGCGGCCATGATTGCCGCCTGCGTCCACTTCCGCGGCGCCGGCAGCGAGTTCATCTACTTTCAGTTCTAATGGTGACGCCCGTGCGCATTGTCCCAGTCCTGGTGCTGGCTCTAGTGTTGATCGTTGCCATTGGCGCCATAAAGCCGCGCACACCCCTGCCGGGCCAGGGCTCACCTGTCGATGAGGATCATCTCTTTCTGGCAAAAACCCACGAGCGCAGCCGCCACGACATCGTCATCCTCGGCGATTCGCGCGCCTTGCGGGGCATCGCACCGGCCGAGCTGGAATCGAATTTGACCAGCCACAGTGCCCTGAATCTGGCTTACAACTCGGGCGGCCTCAACCCGGAAATCTACGCCCTAGCCGACCGCCGGCTCGACACCCGGCGTGGGGGCGTCGTGGTCCTGGCCGTCACACCCTTGACACTCCTACGGTCGAAAGCCGCTAACCCGCAGCTCGCCCAGTTCCGCAGCGTGCCTCCAGACGAAGTGTTCTTGAAAACGCGACTGCCGCGCTTCGTCAAGTTCTTTGAGCCACTAACCGCCGGACCGCTGGTGGTGCGAGCGTTCGACATCCAACTGCGCTCGCTGCACTTTGAATCATTCCACCGCCGGGGCTGGATCGCCACCAACGAAGTGCCGCCTGACACTGCCGAGGCGTTGCCCCTCTACGCCGCCAACCTGAAGGACAAACGCGTCGACCCAGAGCTAATCGGCGCCCTGGTGGCCCAGACTCGCCGCTGGACAGCCAACGGCACCCACGTGTTCGCCTGTCGCCCGCCGACGACGCGCTCCCTGCGAGCCCTGGAAGACTCACTCACCGGCTTCGACGAGAAGCTGATGTCATCGAGCTTCATAGCCGGCGGCGGTCATTGGCTAGCGTTTCCAATGGACGACTACGCAACCTACGACGGCAGCCACCTGCGCGAAGCACAAGCACGGCGATTCTCTCGCGATTTGGGCGCCCGGATTGCGGCGATTCTGTCCGCAGAGGCGCAATGAAAAGAGTTCCACGGTGCCCGACCAACCCACAGGAACCGAACCCGCATGGTAGAGGGCCGACGGGTTGCGTACCAAGTCAGCGCGGGCTTGGCCGATTGGGAGGTGACCCGGTCCCATGCACTGTCTCCGGTCGCTCGGGCAGCCGCACCCCAAACACCGCAAACAAAACAGGGAGCACCAGCAGCGTCGCCAGGGTCGATGTCACCATCCCCCCCACTACCACTGTTGCCAGCGGCCGTTGCACCTCGGCACCAACCCCGGTGTTCAAAGCCATCGGCAAAAAGCCGAAGGCAGCGACCGTCGCTGTCATCAGGACCGGCCGCAAGCGAGTTTCGGCCGCCTCGCTAATCGCTGCCAGCGGCGCGCGCCCCCGCTTTAGGAGCTGCATGACGTAGGAAACCAACACCATGTCTCCCAACACCGCGACGCCGGAGAGTGCCACGAAGCCCACTCCGGCCGAGATTGAGAACGGAATGTCGCGTACCCACAACGCAATAACCCCGCCCACCGCCCCAAACGGCACACCGGTAAAGACGCGCAGGGCGTCCGCCGCCCGGCCGTAGGTGAGGTAGAGGAGCGACAAAACTAGGAGCAACGCGACGGGCACCACGAACAGCAGGCGCCGCCGGGCCCGCTCGAGGTTTTCGAACTGTCCGCCGAGAGTCGTGTAATAGCCGACCGGCAATTCGACATCACGCAGGACCCGCCGAACATCGCTGGCGAATGTCCCGACATCCCGGCCACGAACGTTGGCCTGGATTACGACCCGCCGCTTGGCCCACTCGCGCTGGATTGTTGAGGGACCCTCAGCCACACCTATCGCCGCCACTGACGAGAGGGGCACTTGGGCACCGGCCTCGGTGCGAATCAACACTTGACCAATCCGCTCGGCGGAGCTCCGGGCATCGTCCCCCAGTCGCAACACCAAGTCGAAGCGCCGCTGTCCTTCGATAACCTGACCGACCTTCCTAGTCCCCAACGATTCGATGACCTCGAGGATTTCGCCGGCGGGAATGCCGTAGCGTCCGGCGGCTTGTCGATCCACTTCGAGGGTAAGCATTGCCTGGCCGGTGAGCTGCTCGACGGTGACGTCTTCAGCGCCCGGAATCGCCTCGACGGCGCGGCGAATCACGTCAGCCTGCTGTTGGAGTTCGCGAAAGTCGTCCCCAAAGAGCTTGATACCGACATCGGCACGAATCCCGGCGATCATTTCGTTGACACGCATCTCAATAGGCTGGGTGAAGATCGTGCGCATGCCGGGCAAACCTTCGAGCGTGGCGGCCATCGACTCGACAAGTTTGTCCTGAGTGCTCGCTCGCCGCCACCGATCCCGGGGGCTCAACGTCATGAAGACGTCGGAGACTTCAAGCCCCATCGGGTCGGTAGCCACCTCCGCAGTGCCGGTGCGAGTCCAGATGTGCTCGATCTCGTCCGGATAGCGTTCGAGCAGGAGCCGTTCGATCTCTGTGCCATAACGCACAGACTCCTCGAGCGAGACGCCGGCGATGCGCACAGTACTGATGGCGATCGCCTGCTCACGGAGCCGCGGCACGAACTCAGAGCCGAGGCGAGTCGCCAACAACCCGGCGCAAATCACGACCAAAGCAGCAATCGCCAACACGGTTCGGTGATGGCCGAGAGCCCACGTCAACAACGGGCGATAGCCACGCTTGAGCCACCGAACCACGGCCTTGTCGCCATCGCCTTTGCCCTTCTTGAGCGCGTAGCTGGCGATCACCGGCATCAGCGTCACCGACAAAACCATTGAACCGGCGAGCGCAAAGATCACCGTGAGAGCCATCGGGCGAAAGAGTTTGCCCTCGACACCCTCGAGCGCCAGGATCGGCAGGTAGACGATGGCAATGATGAGCTCGCCGAAGAGAGTGGGCTTGCGGACCTCGACCGCCGCGTCGCGGACGATCTCCCGCACGGTGCGGCGAGAGTTCTCTTCGCTGAGCCGCCGCGCGGCGTTTTCGACCATGATCACCGAACTGTCGACCACCAGGCCGAAATCGATCGCCCCCAGGCTCATGAGACTGCCGGCGATGCCGAAGCGCAGCATGGCGTTAAACGCGAACAGCATCGACAGCGGAATAGCCAGCGCAACGATCAGACCGGCGCGGAGGTTGCCGAGAAACACAAAGAGCACGGCAATAACCAGGAGCGCGCCCTCCAGCAGGTTGGTGCGAACCGTATGGAGTACCTTGGCCACCAAATCGGTGCGGCTGTAAACCTCGGTCAGCTCGGCGTCGCCGGGGAGACTGCGCTGCGCTTCTCGTAGCCGCTCCTCGAGCTTACGCGTGAGCTCGCGGCTGTTCTCGCCCATCAGCATGAAGCCAAGGCCCAGCACCGCCTCGCCCTTTCCCTGGTAGGTCACGGCACCGCGCCGGATCTCATGTCCCTCACGCACCTCGGCCACGTCTTCGAGGTGGATAGGTGTGCCGCTGACCGTCGCCACCACCATCGCTTCGAGATCGGCACTGCCGGTAACCAGGCCCTGTCCCTGGATGAGCTGCGCCTCGCCCGCCTGGACGAGGAGCCCGCCCGCGGCATTGCGGTTCCCGCGCTGTAGCACGCGGGCTACGTCGTCCAGCGTCAACTCGTGCTTGATGAGGCGCTGGGGATCGACGATGACGTGGTACTGCTTCTCATAGCCGCCCCAAGTGTTGATCTCAGCAACACCGGGAACCTGGAGCATCTGCGGGCGAATGATCCAATGATGCAACGTACGTAACTCTTGGGGCGAGAGCGTCTCGCTGTGCAGCACGTAGTGAAACACTTCGCCGAGCCCGGTGGCGACCGGGCCCAGTGCAGGCCTGCCAGCACCCACAGGCAACTCTGCGGCGGCCAGGCGTTCAGCAACCACTTGACGCGCCAAGTAGATGCCGGTTCGATCATCGAACAGCGCGGTCACCTGCGAGAAGCCAAACTTCGAGATCGACCGCACCTCGGTGAGACCAGGCAGTCCAGAAATAGCCTGCTCGATGGGAAAAGTGATCTGCCGCTCGACGTCCACCGGTGACCGGGATGGCGCCACCGTGTTGACCTGCACTTGAACAGGCGTCGTGTCGGGAAACGCGTCGAACGGTAGCTGCGAGAGACTCAAGAGGCCGACGAGCGCCAGCACCACCGTCGCCAGCAAGACGATGGGGCGGTACCGTAGGCACAGATCGATGAGGCCCGTCAGCACTACTCGGCTCCCGGCGGGCCAACCTCGCAACAGCCGGCGCCGATGCTGCCTGGCAAAATCTCCGTCCTCAACAGTACGGCGCCGGTCGTCACCACCTCATCACCGGGTTGGACATTGCCTTCGACGTCGACGCGGCGGCCGTCGCCGCGCCGTCGGACGACGCGGGGTTCATAAACGCCCACGGCAGTGCGCACGAAGACCACCTCCCGCTCGCCGACTCTTTGAACGGCTGCCCTCGGGACGGCTACGGCCAGGCGCGGGGCGTCAGTCGCAATGCGGGCCCGCGCAAACTGATTGGCACGCAACCGGCCGTCTGCATTCGGTAACTCGGCCCGCACCGCCAATGTGCGGGTCCGCGCATCCACCTCAGCGGCGATCCAAGTCAGCTCGCCGGCGACGGGTGCGTCTTCGTTGCCGTCGATCGTCACGACGACCTTTTGGTGCAACGCAACGCGTGAGGCGTTGGCCTCAGGCACCTCGCAGAGCGCCCACATGACCGAAGTGTCGGCGATGGTCGCTAGAGACTCGCTGTCGGTGGCCAACAAGCCAACGACAGCCGGCCGCCGCACCACCGTGCCCGCCACCGGTGCCGACAACGTGTAGCGACCGGACGGCATCGAGGGGGCGGCGCCCGCCATCCTCAGCGCTGCCTCGGCGGTGCGCACTTCGGCCTGGGCACTGACCAGCTCCTGCTCAGCCATCTCCACGTGGCGCGCCGAAGCGTAGTCACGCGATCGTAGCTCCCGCTGACGTGCGAGGTTAGCCTCAGCGGTACGCACGTGTTCACGAGCCTGCTGCAGAGCGCCTTGGATCTCACCGACCCGCGTACTCTCCAATTCGAACAACGGTGCACCGCGGTCGACCCAGGCACCGAGCTCCACAAGGACGCGCCGGACGATGCCGGGGACGATGGCCCGAACGTCAGCAACCTTGTCGGCGTCAAACGCTATCCGCGCCGTGCACTCGACGGCCGCGGTGACGTGCCCCCGCTCAGCGGTGGCGGTCTGGATACCGGCAGAGCGCTCGATATCGGGCGAGCGGAGTCGCACCACGCGCGCTTCGATCGCGGCCTCCCAAACCCCCTCCGGCGGCGCCTGCGGATTGCACACCGGGCACACCGACTCCGGCAGGCCGTGCTCGCCGCAGAAGTCCCCAGCCGCGCGAAACTCGGCCACCAGGGCCGGGTTGCACAAGGTGCATTGCGACTCGGGAAGTGCATGCTCAAGGCACCAATCGGCAATGGGTTGACCGTCACCATTTGGCGGCGGCGAGCAGGCCGGGCAAGCCGACTCGGGGTAGCCGTGCTCCTCACACCAATCTCCGGCAGCCTGAAACTTGGGAATCAACTCTGGATTGCATTGGGTGCATTGCGACTCGGGCAACCCGTGCCCCGCACACCAATCCGCCGCAACCGCCAAATGGGCGCCGGCAGCTGGCGCGCTTGGGGCGCCGGTGCGATTCCCGGCGTCATCCGAAACTTCGCTCTGGTCCCGGCAGGCTGGCAGCGCCAGAACCACCAGCGCACCGGCCAGAAGACCGACTAGCCTCCGTTGGAACATACGATTCTCCCTCTAGGACAAGTCCACATTCCCCTCGCTAGGGGACGCGAACTCGCCGACCCAACAAATACGAACGTGTTGGTCAGGTCTGGGAGCGTGGAGGTCGAAAAACGCCGGTGCAGGGACCGCCCGCCGGGGTGTCAATACGCACCAGCAGACGCGCCGACGTGCAGGACGTTGCACTTGACGTCATCGGCCGGAGGAGGACAGGCGCGGCAATCCTCAGACAGCAGCCGCAGTCCGGGCAGTCGTCGGGACACGCGTCTTTGCAAGGCTCGCCCTGCTCGGGGCTGGAGAGGCCCTGAGCCGCGCCGTCTTCTGGGGCGTCGGTGCCACCACCCATGGTGGCGTCGTCGCAAGGACAAGAATTCCCGCAAGGCGGCTCGGCGGCAGCCATCGAGCCGCCCAGCTCCGCAGCACAAAAGAACACGGCTACAACCAAAAGCCAAGTAGCCGCCACGCGCGGGCCATTGTTGTCGAGAGCGCTAGCCATGCTGACCACCATTCTACCACGCCACCGCTCACCTCGGAGTGTTGCGGCGCCTGTTCAGAATCGAACAACACTGCTCGCGATGCTGCGACAGCCTTGGTTCCTGCAGCCGTTCGGAAACCTCAGGCTCCCAATCGGGTAGAACGAGGCAAGTGCTATACTCGGGACGACCCACGGATGCGGGAGTGTGCCATGGACTTGCGACCGACCCTCTACATTGCCGCGATCTCCGCTTTTGTAGTACCCACCCTGGCTTTCCCAAGCAACGCCGGCGCCCGCCCAGAGCACCCCGTGGGGCCGCCGGCGCGCATTCGAGATTCCACAAGACACGCCGACGTCAACCAGCTGAACATGGTGGTCAGCAACATCGGTTCGTTCGGATTCGATCCGCTCACCGGCGGTCCCGGCTTAGAGTGGCCGAGCGGCAGCGACAGCCACACCGTGTTTGCAGCCGGCCTTTGGATCGGCGCCAAAGTGGATGGGGAGACGCGGGTGACAGTCGCGCAGTACAGCACGGAGTTCGCAGCGGGCCCGCTCAACGCCGCCGGCGACCCTGTGGACCCCAACCAGACCGATTCGCAGTGGCGCGTCCTCAAAGTGAACCGCGGCGACGATGAAACCAACCCAGACTACGCCCTCTGGAAGCAACAAGCCCTGGACCTGGGCCCGGACGGGCCACCCATAGACGCCAGCGGCAATCCCGACTTCCGCGGCGACCAGGCTCTTTGGTGCGTGTACAACGACGCCGTTCCAATCATGCACACCCACGCGGCTGGCGCCACCCAGCCCTTGGGAGTCGAAGTCCGCCAAATGGCTTGGGGCTTCGACAGCGCACCACCCGGCGCCGCTGCCCATACGACGTACCTCGAATTCACGCTCGACAACAAGGGCGGGGATTTCCTCGAAGACGTATACGTGGGCTTCTGGTTCGACCCTGATCTGGGCGACGGCGACAACGACCTGGTCGGCTGCGATCCGGATGGTTACCTGGGCTTTTGCTACGACGCATCCGAGCCCGACGCGCAGTACGGGTACCACGCGCCCGCCGTGGGTTGCCGAATCATCCGCGGGGCCGGCGACCAGGGCACCAAGCTGGGCTTGTCGAGCTTCACGAAGTTCGTGAACGGCACCGACCCCGCCAGCGCCACCGAGAGCTACGCCTACTTGGAGGGCGGCCTCAGCCTCACGGGAGACCCTGTGTTTGGTACTGGCGTCCTGGACCAGGACCCCCGTGACAAGCGCATGCTTTTGGCGACCGGTCCCGTCGACCTGCCGCCGGGCGAGGTTGAGGAGCTGGTCATCGCCATCACCGTGGGCGGCGAGGCTGGGGTTGGGGATCGACTCTCGAACATCGAGCGCTTGCGAAGCTACGCCCGCCACGCCGCCGCCATCTACGACGGATTCGGCGGCACCTTTCCCATCTGCGACGCCGGCGGCCCCTACACGGGCACCACCTCCGCACCGGTGACGCTCGACGCCGCGGCTTCTTACGATCCGGACGGGGCACTCACCCGCTACGGCTGGCGTTTCGCCGACGGCCAAGTCGGCCGCGGGGCGCTCCTCAACCACACCTTTGACACGCCTGGCAGCCACACCGTCAAACTCGCCATCCAAGACGATGCCGCCAACGCCTCCCACTGCGCCACGCGAGTGATCATTACCAGCTCTGGAAGTCTGGAACCTTATACGGAAGCCACGCCAACCGGCATGACCGGCGCTGAGTACCTCAACATCAACACCACCCACGACCGTGCCTTAGCTTGGGTCGATTGGGGAGGCAGGTTCTTCAACGGCGCTGTCGACACCGGTTGCCGCTGGTCCGGTTCGACGATCATTGGCGAGGCCGGGGACGCCGGTCTTTGCCCGGACGCGGAGTTGGTGCCGGAGCGCTTTGGCACCGTGGAACTCCGCTTCGACGCCACCCAGAAGGCTTACCGGTACCTGCGCAAGCAGTTGGGCCCCGGCGGGGGCCCTCCCGCCACTGGCAGGGGCTACGACTACGCCGGCTACGACGACTTGCGGTGCACCGTCTGGAAGGTGACCCCGGAGGGGGAGACCCAGCTTAGCGCGATGTACGCCGAGCGCGCCTACGCCTTCGACGACGGAACACTTTGGCCCAACCAACCAGAGTCGCACAACGCCCTCTGGGACCCAACCGAGGAGCTGGACGGCGGGCGCGAGTACCTGATCCTTTTGGACATTCCCTACTCGGAGACGCCCGATCCAGAGTTCATGATGGACGGGATCTTCTTCCTTGGTGACATCCCCGCCATTTACGGCGCCTGGTTCCAACATCGGCCGCCACTGGATGGCGGCGATCCGTATGTGATCGATCCTGAAGACAAGTTCGCCTTCTACTACGCCAACATGGCAAGTACCGACAATGCGGTGGCCGTTGCCTCCGCCGACGTCCAAAGCGACGGTGCCCACGACATCTACCTGGCCACCGCCAGTCTCAATCGGCTCTACACCAACACCAGCGCCGACTCGATGTTGGGGTTCCAGGAAGTCCAGGGCGATCTGCGCAACCCTGAGCATGCCGCTTCGATCGCCTTTGGAGACGCCAACGGCGACGGCAACATCGACGTCTTCTTGGGCAACGTCGGTGCCGACAACGTGCTCTACACGGGGGACGGCGCCGGCGGCTTCACCGACGCCACTCCAGACATCATCAGAAACGCTGGTGACACCGACGCACCGCTTTGGTTGGATGCAAACCTAGATGGCGCGTTGGATCTCTTCCTCGGGTCCGCATCGACCCACAACGTCCTCTTGCGACGCGACGGCGGCGACTACGCTGACATCGCCTCAGCGGCCTTGGCCGGCGCTTCGCCGACCCACGCCTCGGCAGCCGACTACGACGCTGACGGCGATACCGACCTCTACTTGGTCGGCGACGCCATCAATCAGCTCTTCGAAAACATTGGGGGTGGTGGCATGGTGGACGCAACTCCCCTGCCACTTGCCAACGGTGCGCCGGGTGGCATGGCTGCCTGGGGCGACTTCGACGGCGACCACGACCTGGACATCGCCATCGCCTCGCCCTCTGGAGTGGGTGTGTCTGTGTTCCAAAAAGACGGCGCCACCTTCACACCGTTCCACAGCGAGCCTGGTCCCACCACTACGGTGAGTTGGGCTGACCTGGACCACGATGCCGACTTGGATCTACACCTGGGTCGTTTGGGGCAAAATGCCATCCTCAAGAACGAGGGTGGCACTTTCGCCCTACAAACGAGCGACGACAGCGGTGACCTCGTTGACATCACGCTCGCCGACTACGACGCCGACGGCGACCTGGACATTTTTGTCGCCAACGCCGAGGGCAGCCCCAACGCCCTATGGGCGGCCGGGCTCAGCTTCACCAACTGGTTGCATATCGACCTGGTAGGCACCGTCTCGAACGGCATGGGACTGGGCGCCAGGGTGTTCGCGACAGCGGGCGGCGTCACGCAAATGCGCGAAGTACAGAATGAGCACCATTCACCCACCGTCGAGTTCGGCCTGGGGAACGCCCTGCAAGTCGACCAGCTCAGGATCGAATGGCCCTCCGGTATCGTCCAATCTACAGGACCGCTCGAGGCCGGACAAAGGCTAACCGTTCAAGAACCTGAAACCGCAACAGTGGACCTGGACTCCCCCAGCGCGTTGCCGGCCGCCGTCGCGCTCCATGCCAACGTCCCCAACCCCTTCAACCCACGCACGACCATCCGCTTCGAGTTGCCGGAGCCCGGCAATGCTAAGCTGGCGATCTACGACGCCGGCGGGCGACTGGTCAACCTACTTGCCCAAGGCCAACGCAACGCCGGCTACTACGACGTCACATGGGACGGCAAGGACACCCGCGGCCAATCCGTGGCGTCAGGTGCTTACTACTATCGACTGGAAGCGGCGGGGGAGGCCATCACTCGGAAGATGCTGTTACTCCGGTAGCCCCGCTATCGGACGGCTCGGTTGCCGCGGAATGTCATCGCGTCAGCACCAGCCGCAGGGGCGGAAGCTCAGGATTTTCGGAAACACGCAGCCAGTAGACCCCGGCAGGAACACCGCGCACGTTCCACTCGACACCGCCTCCATCGAGCGACAGCGTCGTGATGAGCCGACCGCTAGCGCCAAACACGTCAACTGGCGCCGACCCAGCCGCCAAATCAAGCGCACCGGACCGAAGTTGAATCTGCACTCGAGACCGCGCCGGATTCGGGTACGCCACTAACTGACGCGCTGCTCCGACGGCGCTAGGCACACCCACGCCCGTCGACCCACAACCTACTGGCAACGCGCCGATGATCCCGCACGGGCCGTTGGCCGCGGGCGAGTGCGCCTGCAGCGTGTAGTCGCCGTTCTCCTCGTCGCAAAACAGTGGATCGGCAAACTGATTGCCGTTCGTTCCCAAGGTAATGCCGCAATCATCGTGGACCGGGTCTGCGCCCCCCCAGAAGATATTGCACGACGCTGAGTCTGGTTCGATTCCTGCACAACCCAGAGCAAGCCCCGACGCGTGCTCGAAGATGTTCCCGCGAATCGACGCCACGCCCGCAACTGCAAGAGCGATCGAGTTGCCGTTCCCCGCGAACGTGTTGTTGCGAATCGCGGAGGGAAGATAACAAACAAACGCCCCCGTATCATTATTGTTCACAACAACGTTGTCCTCGACGATCGCGTAATACCCCTCCAGCCAAGCCAGGTAGTAGCCGCCAAAATTCTCTTCGATGCGATTGCCTCGAATGGTCGCTGTCCCCGTATCGTAAACATCGAGCGCTGAGTATCCCTTGCCACCGAAATTTGACCGAATGGTGTTTCCTTCTAACAGAACATCCTGGGTGAATGAGACTCGTATCCCTCCCCAGGAGTTTTCCTCAACTAGGTTGCCTCGTATGGTCACATTGGCCGTCGACCCCGCGTACACGCCTCCCCTGGTTGCGCCTCCCCGAATTGTGAAGCCCTCGAGCACCGAGTTGTCCGCGTCCTCGATAATCTTCACTCCTGCATCAGCTCCGTCGGCTTCTATGACCGTACTTGCCGGCCCATCCTCGCTCACTAGGGTCAGCGGTTGCTGAATCACGACCGATTCAGTGTAGCTTCCTGGGCCAACGAGAACTGTATCTCGGGGGCTCGAAGCATCGACTCCGCCTTGGATCGTCGCGTAGTCCGCTGGCACTCGAATGATCGTTGCCATCGCTGGTGATGCAACGAGGCACAACAACGTTAGTATCGTTTGGGCTATACGCATTAGAATCCCCATCACTTCATGACGATCAACCAACTGTTAGCGCGAAAAAGCTACGTGCGAATCGGACCGTCATCCCGGTTGTTGTGGTTTAGGCGGTGCGTCATCTCGTCAGCACCAGCCGCAGGGGCGGAAGCTCAGGATTTTCGGAAACACGCAGCCAGTAGACCCCGGCAGGAACACCGCGCACGTTCCACTCGACACCGCCTCCATCGAGCGACAGCGTCGTGATGAGCCGACCGCTGGCGCCAAACACGTCGACTGGCGCCGACCCAGCCGCCAAATCAAGCGCACCGGACCGAAGTTGAATCTGCACTCGAGACCGCGCCGGATTCGGGTACGCCACTAACTGAGGCGCTGCTCCGACGGCGCTAGGCACACCCACGCCAGTCGACCCACAACCCACCGGCAACGCGCCGATGATCCCGCAGGGGCCGTTGGCCGCTGGCGAGTTGGCCTGCAGCGTGTAATCGCCATTCTCCGCGTCGCAGAACAGGGGGTCCACAAACTCGTTGCCGTTCTCCCCAAGTAGAACGGCGCAAGTGTCGTCAAAGGGGTCGGCACTTCCCCAAAAGATGTTGCACGACGCAGAATCCGGGTCCAGGTCCCCACAGCTCAAAGTCAGTCCAAAATCGTGGTCAAAGATGTTGTTGCGCAACGACTCTGGCCCCCAAACGACGAGAGCGCCACTTTGATTTCCGTTTCCTACGAAGGTGTTTCCGCGTATCTCGTTCGGCACGAAGAAGACAAAGCGACCAGTACTGTTACTGTTGTTTGCGACAACATTGCCCTCAAAAACCACGTGCAACCCCTCTAGCCACGCCAAGTAGTAGCCGCCAATATTTTGCTCGAATCGATTCCCGCGGATTGTCGCGACTCCAGAGGAGAGCAAGTCGATCGCTGCTGCGCCCTTACCCCCGTGATTTGCCCGGACCGTATTGCCTTCGATAAGGACAGTGCCCATACTGTGGACCAACAAACCACCTCCACCATGTAGAGTGTAGTTCTCCTCGATCGTGTTGCTACGGATGATAACCCCCGCCGCGTTGCTGAGGACACCTCCCCGCGTCGCTGCCCCGCGCACCGTGAACCCCTGAAGGAGCGAATTGCTCGCACCTCCATCGATCTCGACACCGACCTCAGCGCCAGTAGCATCGATCGTCGTTGCACCCGCCCCCGACTCACTGATCAAGGCTAGGGTTTTGTCAACGACAATCGACTCTGGATAGGTTCCCGCTGCAACCAACACTGTATCTCCGGAGCTCGCCGCGTCCACGCCACCTTGGATCGTCGCGTAGTCCGCTGGCACTCGAATGATCGTTGCCATCGCTGGTGAAGCAACGAGGCACAACAACGTTAGTATCGTTTGGACTATGCGCATTAGAACCCCCGTCACTTCATGACGATCAGCTTGCCGCTCTTCGATTCGCCGAGCAGCTCAAGCCGATAGAAGTAGACCCCAGAACCGACCGCGAGACCATCCTTCGCGCGTCCGTCCCAGTCAAAATGATGCTCACCGGCCGGCAGCGGGCCCTCATACAATCGTCTGACTAACCGGCCTGTGGGGTCATAGATCGCCAACTCCGCGTTACCGCCTTTGCCCAACCCAAACCTAATGGTCGTCGTCGGGTTGAAAGGGTTCGGCCGGGCTGGAGCGAGGTAGGAAATCGATGGCGTGCCAACACCTGACGGCGCACCGCGCTGGCCAGCAGGGATGCTATACGATCCTTGCAGGGCGACTGCCACAACCTGCCTCCACCCTTCCCTCACCTGTGGCACGCGCGCGCCGAAAGTCAGCTTCTGGCCGGGGTTCAAAACAGCTTCCTCGCCGTCCTCCACGGCCAGCAGCTCGTCGTCCACAACTTCGTAGGCGACCTCGACGGTATCTGGAGGAATTGCACGAACCATGTACTCCTGTTCGGAGGCTGGCTCTACTACAGACACCAAATCAACTGAATGATAGTCAAGCCAACGTAGGCGGATCGCAAGCGGACCAGTTGATCCGTGACCAAGCTCGTCAAGCGAGATGCACTCGGTCGCATAGGCAGATCGCCTAGGCAGGTGCGCAACCTCAATCCACCCACTTTGATTCTCGAATCTCTCGACTGCCACCGCTGGGCTCGGCAACACGTCGTTTGCGGCCAAGCCCTTGTGAGTAAAGACCAGCGCGTCGTTTGCGCTGGCAATAGGCCAGACGAGTTCCATCTGCGACCCAGGAGCCCCATGGACAGCGTTTCCGAGGAAGCGCACGTCACCGAGCGATCCTTCGGGTAAAACCACCGTTCCCAACGGGCGTCGACCGTAGTACCCAAAGACCGTACCGTCATTTTCGACACCGATGGAGACGTTCGGAGAGTGATCTACAACCAGCAGCGTCGCGCGATCGACCGTCGTCCTGGAACTACCGTCTTCCCTGATCTTGAACAGATAGCGACCATGGACAGGGGTCTGTTCACCCACGAAAACGCAATCCGATCGATTCGCCGACGGGTCCGCTTCTCGACGCACCGGAAGCACGTTAACGAAGCGAGGATAGTGGCGTCCATTCCATGTATACAAGTACGGTGACGTTGTAAGCCCTTCGTACGTCACGTCGATGAGGTAGTTCGGGTTTTGGACAAGTCCCGGCAGCCGGATATCGCTTACCTTGACGTCAGTTCGAGTGTTTTGATTGCCGGGATAAGCACCCGAGCTGTAGTCGCGCGTACTCGGATTCGTCGTGTCGCTGAATTCATCGCCGGCAACAAAGAAGTCGCTACTTGCCCCCTTGTTGACCTCACACTCTAGGCTGTCCAGGCCAGTCGCTGCGTTGCCAACGGTTCCCGGGCAGGGTGTTTCTCGCTTACCGGTTGCTAGCTCCAAATCCAAGTCTGTCGGTGGATATTCGTAAGCCGCCTCAGGGTCTCTGATGTGCCAGATCGCCAGCCCATCGACGCCATACACGTCGTCGAATTCGTTGTTCTGATGATGAACAATCCAAAACTCAGACCGGTACGTGGCGATCTTCGTGTCGACCCGTACGATTTTGCCGCCGCTACTACGGATGTCCGGTACAGAAATGTCCAGCGTGTTCTCGTCGATGAACTCGAGGCGGGTGGAATCCACCCAGCCGAGCGCCCCACGTTCGTCCCACTCCCCATGAAGGACCAGTGGATACTCGGTCAGGTTCCACGGGTGGTATGGCACAAACTCAGCTGGAACGAAATCGATGGGCTGGGGCGCGCCCTTTTGCATCGGGCTGTAGCGCCCCGTCTCCACCCAGTCATCCGAGTCGCGATCTGTTCCTGGCGTATGAGCCAAACCCATCGTATGCCCAAACTCGTGCGCCAACATCCACTTGGTGCTGACCTCATCACCGGAAGCATGCCCTTTGACAGGTCTTTGTGTGTTTCCTGGGCCGTTGAACGCGCACGTTGAACAATTATAGGCATGCCCCCACTCGCCGCCCCAGCCCGCCACGTCCTCCCGCGTGAACGCGGACGCCAAGTGAATGAAGCACGCGGCATCCACTCCGTCGAAGGTCGAAGTACCTAAAGTATTGGCAATTAGATCTACGACTCGACGGTTGATGCAACCCTCTGACTCTCGACCATCCCTCGCGTAAGGACAAAGCGAATCACCGATGGCTGGATCGGTAGCAGCCGCTTTCCAATAGCAAGGGGTCATTCCAAGACTCCACGCCTTCAGGCTATCTGCGCCGGGCTGTTGGACGGTCTTGAAATCGATGTACTGATTGCCGTACGACTGCCAATCGAAGTACTGCTCGAACTCCGTTTCAACGTCGCGGTACCAGGAAGGCAGATCGTCGCCGAGGTTCCGCCACTTACAATAGGTCAGATCGGTGCTGTCAGGATGGCTGGCAAATCCAACCCAGATGATTAGCACTTCCATCGAGTCGGGGGGAGAGTTAGACCCCGTGATGCCTTCCCAATGGAACCCTTCCGAGTTGCAAAGCGCAGAATCAGGATCGGGTCCGACAGCCCACGCCATGGCAGGACCTACGGTTGCGGGCCTAGAGAGAGAGAGAGAGAGAGAGAGAGAAGGACAGAAAGAAATGCAAGCGCGACGAAACTGCGTGCGGACAAACCGGCCATGTGCGGCTCCCTCGTTGGGTGCGTTGTCGACCTAATGCCGCCGGCGTAGCCCGCAAGCGCGGACGCTTGGTGCCACTGCACTGGCGGCGCGGCTGCGCCCCCTTCGCACCTCCACCCACAGAACTCGGCGCGCGGGGCGCTACACCTTCAGTGGACCTCCACGAAGGAATCTTGTCAAGCCAGAAATTCCCTACGTAACACTCTGCAAGGCTGCAAAACACCTCGGATGCCGGCTAAACACTTTCTGTGCAATGAGTTGCCAAAAATCCTCGGCGATCACTCATCTACGTGTGTCTGGTGTCGAGGTTGCGGTAACCCAGCGCCAAGCACACCCGACGAGTCCAGGCGCCAACTGTAGCCAGCGACAGCGGCCGCCCCCAAATCCAGCGCCGTTTGGAAGAGCCGGAGTCCGGCGATCAGTTGGAAGACCAACTCGGGCGCAAAACGCCCGGCCAAAAGAGCGGCCAAGACCCCTTCGCGGACGCCTAGTCCCGCCGGTGCCCATGGTGCCACGTAACCCAGAGCCCAGGCGATGATCGCTGCCGCCGCCACGCCTAGTGCGGCGGTTGGGGTGGTTGGGACGAGCGCCAGCACCAAAGCCACGACAGCCCCCAGCCACACCGCCCATGACCCAACATACGCCGCTACAAACGCCAAGCTCTGGCGGTACGAGGTCGGTGCCGGAATGGGTGTTCGGTGCCTTGATAGACGGCACGCCAGTCCTCCCCAAATGCGCGGGTGCGCAGCAATAAGACCCACGAGGACCACGATACCCAAGGCCACCTCGACGAATCTTCCAGAGTCAAATCGGGCGAGTGGCAAGGCGAGGAGTGCCACCAAAGCACCCGCCAAGATGAAGCACACATTCTCGAGCCACAACGCTCCGACTGCGGTGGCCATGGGCACTCCACTGGTGCGGCAAAGAGCCACCCGACTGACCGCCGCCCACACCTTTCCCGGCACGTACTTCCCCAAGTTGGCGATCCATACGTGCGCGAACGCTTCGCCGAGCGCCACGGTCACATCGAGTCGCGCGAGAAGCCACCGCCACAACTGGGCCTGCACCATCCACCAAACAACGCCAAGGGCTCCAGCCAGCGCCATCCACGACCAACGAATCTCCACCGGCGTCGCGCGAAGCGCCTGCCAGTGTTCGAGACAATAGGTGCCGAGCCAAGCCAGCGCCGCAAAGAAACAGACAGACTGGAGGACTGACACCCACCGCTTCAACGGCCACCCCCGCCGGCTGGGGGCTGGTCGCCACTTTGTGCGTCCGCACCTCCGCGTCCAGCGCCAAAGAGCCGCCGGCGCTCCAGGTACAGAAGCTCCTCCTGGGTCAGTCGCACGCGATTCAACATGTCGGCGATGAGCGCTGCGAAGAGCATGAGGCAACCGACCAAGATGCCCAACCCCGAGCCCAAGAGGACCGAGCGGTAGGGTGAGGTGTGTCCGGTGGCCAGCCAGTGACCGAAGACGAAGAGACCCAAGGCGATACCACTTCCCAAGACCCACAGGCCGAGACCGCCGAAAAAGTAGAGCGGCCGGTGATCGCGTACGGCGCGCAAGAGAATCGGCAGCGTGTGGGCAGCATAGCGGGTGAGACTGCCCGCAACACGCGACTTCCCGTGCTCGCGCGTGCCGCGCACCGCCAGCGGCACCTCCTCGATGCGCAGGTGCTGGCTCACTAAATGGACGAAGCTCTCTTGCGTGTACGTGAAGTCGCCAAAGAGGCGCAGCCGCAAGAGGGTGTCGCGGGTGTAGGCGCGAAACCCGCAGGAGACATCGGTGAACTGCGACCCCCAGGTGAAACGATTGACCAGAGCAGTCATCGCGGCGTTGCCGGCGCGCTTCAGCCACGGCATCCGCGGTGCCAAAGCCGGATCACGAAAACGCGTGCAAGTGACCACGTCGGCGCGCCCAGCGAGGATCGGCGCCAAAAGCCGCGGGATATCAGCGGGGTCGAACTGCCCGTCGCCATCCATGTTGACCAGGACGTCAGCGCCGGCTAGAAGTCCGGCTTCGACACCCGTGCGAAAGGCAACGCCAACGCCGCGGTTGGTGTCGTGTGAGACGACGTGCGCGCCGGCGCGGGACGCCAGGCTAACCGTGTCGTCGGTGGAGCCGTCATCGACCACGATGACCTCGACCGAGTCGATACCGTCGATGGTTCGGGGCACCGCCCCCACCACCGCCTCGATCGAGGCGGCCTCGTTGAGCGCTGGGATGACTACGACCAGATGCATCGGCGACTCGCGGTAGGAGAGTGACTCATCAAGCTAGCGTCGCTACTGGCCGCAGGATACAGGACGCCGACCGGTAGCGTCCCAGTTCAGACGGCGCTACGGGCCGCCAGGGCGCACCGTCCCCTTGAGGCTACGCGGCACCGGGCCCGCGCCGGTGGCTGGCTCATCCAGGGTTTGGAGCTGCTGGGTCGCCTCCTTATCGCCGGGCGCCACACGCAGCACCTCGTTGTAGAGGGCTCGCGCCTTGTCCAAATTGCCCGCCTGCTTCTCCATTTGCGCCCAGCGGTAGTACGCATGCAAGAAGGTCGGCGCCAGCTCCAGCGTTCTAGCGTACTCCTCGACCGCGCCCTGCCAGTTGCCGGTGGACTCATAGGCGTAGCCGAGGTAGTAGTGCCCCTCAGCCAGCGCTGGCCACTGGGCGACGCCACGCTCGATCTCCTGAACACCCTCGTCGGCGCGCCCGCGCCGCAAGTAGGCGAGCCCGAGGTTGATGCGCGGCCTGGCATAGGCGCCGGCCTCGACTGCCGCCTCGAACTCGGCGAGAGCCTGGTCGGCGCGACCGGCCCCTTCGAGCGCCAATGCGTAGTTCATGTGCGGTCGCCATTCCCCGCTCTTTTGGGCTGCATCCTCCCAAAGGGTCAGCTCGGACTGCCAAACTTGGTTCCTAAGATGCGTAGCGCCGAGGAGCGCCAACACCGCGACGGCCAACACCGCCCATCCCGCGCGCGGCAACCAGCGCGGGCTCTCGCGGCTCAAAACCGCCGACAACCCCGCCGCCACCGGCACTAAGAGCCCCAGCATCGGCAAGTACATCCGATGCTCATTGACAATTTGATAGAGCGGCTTGAGAAAGCTCACCGGCAGGAGCGTCACCACAAACCAAAGCAGGGAGTAGAGGAAAAGCCCGTAGCGCTTGCGCACCAACCAGGCGGCCAGAAAAAGCGCCGCTAGGGCGCCGATCGCCAACCACGCCGGTGTCGACGCGCCTTCGACTCCGGTAAAGGCTGGGTCGACGCTCAGCCCCGCCGGCCACAAGAAGCGCTTCAGGTAGTAGAAAACCAACACCTGCGCCTGGACAAAGGCGTTGGCGGCGTAGGAACGCGGACTCTCGCCGCCGAAAGGCGCCTCCATCACCACCTGGCGCCAGGCGAGGTAGGCTATGTTGACAGCGATAAAGGGCCAGAGTCGCCCCAAGACGCCTCGCAAGCGCCGCCGGAAACCCGCCGCGACTTGCGGCCCAAACATGAAGTCGTAGAGGCCCAACATGACCGGCAAGGTGACCGCCGTCGGCTTGGAACAGACGGCGCCGATTTGCGCAACTAGCGCTAGAGCAACCAGTGCGCCGCGACGCCCCGTGCCCTCTCGGCGTTCGATGCCGACCAAGTGACGCGCGTAAGCCCAAGTCGCCAGCAGGTAGCAGAACGTCACCAGGAGCACCGCCTGGCCGTTTGTATAGTTCACCGACTCCGAGCCGAGCGTGTGCACCGCGAAAAGCGCTGCAGCGACGAACCCACCGGTGTGCGCCGCTCGGCGCGTCGGCACTTCCAACTCTTCGGACGGCGCCCAGAGGAGCATACCGCGCACGAGATAGAAGACGAGGCACACCACCGCCGCGTGCAACAAGACACTCCAAGCCGAAAACGCCGCCGGCGATAGCCCGGCCAACCGATAGATGACAGCGTAGGTCGTCAGGAGCAGTGGCCGGAAGTCGCGGTTGGCCGGCAGGTCACTAAAGGTCGTGGTGTCGGTGAAAAACCGCGGGACATTGTCCAGTGAGCGGATATGGACGTTGCGCTCGACCACGTGGAAGTCGTCGAGGTGAAAGGCACCTGGAATGGAGTTGGCGTAGGCCACCAGGGCAAGGCCGAGGGCGATCCCTGGCGCCCACTTCAAGAACTGGGTCATCGTCCCGCTACTGTTCGGCAAGCGCTAGGGCGGTTCGGGAACCACGCCTCCCTCGGCTCTAAGCGCAAAGGACAAGCTTTCCAGCTCCACCGCCATGTCCACGTTTCGAAGTGCGACACCACTGGGGATATCGAGCCGCACCGGTGCGAAGTTGAGTATGGCTCGGACCCCTGCGGCCACGACCACGTCAGCCACCTCCTGAGCCACCTTAGCGGGGGTTGCCAAGATCGCGATTTCCATGCCCGTCGCCGCTGCCGACGCCGCAAACTCACCCATCGGCTGGATCTCGAGCCCCTCCCAGCCCTGCCCCACCTTCTGGGGCGAGGCGTCGAAGATGGCGACGATATCGAACCCCTGCCGGCGAAACGGTTCGTAGGAAAAGAGCGCCGAGCCGATGTTACCGGCGCCCACCAACCCAACCTTCCAGCGGCGATCCAACCCCAAGATGGTCCGAATCCGCTCGGCCAAATGGCCGATGTCGTAGCCCAGGCCGCGCTTTCCGAAGTTCCCAAAGTAGGACAGGTCTTTGCGGACTTGGGCCGGGGTGACTCCAGAGCGCTCGGCCAGCACCCGCGATGAAACCACGGAGTCGCCGGCATCGCTTAGCTCGCGAAGCGCTCGGTAGTACGTCGCCAGGCGACGCACGGTCGAGGATGAAATCTCGTTTTGCATAGCCGCGGGAGGAACCCTAGCTGGTGCCGCCGTCACCCTTGTCGAGGCCGCCGCCCTCCGCATCGCTTTCGTTGGCCAATCGCGCCACATCAGCCACTTCGTCGCCCTCGTCCAAGTTGATCAAGCGCACACCTTGGGTGGCTCGACCCTGCTGTGATACGCCGGCGATTGGCAGGCGGATGATGACGCCGTTCTTGGTCATGATCATCAGCTCGTCGTCATCCACGACTTTCTGCATATCAACGACCGGGCCGTTGCGTTCGCTCGTCTTGACCGTGATCACACCCTTGCCGCCCCGACCCGTCATCCGGTACTCGGTGAGCGGGCTACGCTTGCCATAACCGTTCTGGGTCACAACCAGGAGCTGATCATCATCGCGCGCCGTCACGAGGGCGACCACGCGATCGTCGTCGCTATCCAAGGTGACGCCACGCACGCCCCGCGCGGTGCGACCCATCGGGCGGACATCGCTCTCCTTGAAGCGAATCGCGCGCCCCAGACGCTTGGCAAGGATGATTTCCTGTTTGCCGTCGGTCAGCACGCCGTCGATCAAGGCATCGCCCTCGTCGATGTTAATGGCATTGATCCCATGCCGGCGCACGTTCACGAACGCGGACAACGCCGTTTTCTTGACCACACCGTTTTGGGTGGCCAACACGGCAAAGTGCTCGTCGTCGAACTCCCTAACAACCAGCACGGCGTTGATGCGCTCTTCCTTGGCCAACTTCAGCAAGTTGACCAGCGCCTTGCCGCGCGCTGTCCGGGAAGCTTGCGGTATTTCGTGCACCTTCAGCCGATAGCAACGCCCGGTGCTCGAGAAAAACAGGAGAAACGAGTGAGTCGAGGCAATAAAGACGTTCTCGATCCAGTCTTCTTCCCTGGCGGTTGCCGCGCGGATGCCGCGCCCGCCGCGACGCTGGCTACGGTAGGTGCCGATCGGCAAGCGTTTGGCATACCCGAAGTGGCTGATGGTAATCACCATGTCTTCGTCGGGAATCAAGTCCTCGATTTCGAAACCCTCCAGGACTTCCTCGACGATTTCGGTACGCCGGTCGTCACCGTACTTGCCGGCCACCTCACCAATTTCCTGTTTGATGATGTCCAAGACTTGCTGCGGGTCGCCCAAGATCGCCTTCAACCGCTCAATCTCCTTGAGCAAAGCCTGGTATTCGTCCTCGATCTTCTGGCGCTCAAGCCCGGTGAGCCGCGCCAAGCGCATGTCAAGGATAGCTTGGGCCTGAACCTCAGTCAGCTTGAAGCGCTCCATTAACTCGGCGCGAGCTGTGGCTGGGTCAGCCGCGGCGCGAATCAAAGCGACAATCTCGTCGATGTTGTCGACGCAGATGCGTAAGCCCTCAAGGATGTGGGCGCGCTTCTCAGCCTGCTCGAGGTCGTAGCGCGTGCGGCGCACCACCACTTCGCGGCGATGCTCAATGAAGTAGGCAAGCATCTGCCGGAGGGTCAGAACCTGCGGTCGACCGCCGACCAGGGCAATCATGTTGGCCCCAAAGGTCGTCTGCATTTGGCTGTGTTTGTAGAGCTGGTTCAGGACGATCTGCTCGTCAGCGTCCGACTTCAACTCGATGACCACGCGCATGCGCGTCCGGTCAGTCTCGTCGCGCAGGTCAGCGACACCTTGAATGCGCCCCTCCTTGACCAAGGATGCAATGCGCTCGAGCATGGTCGCTTTGTTCACCTGGAACGGGATTTCGTCGACGATGATCGCCCGTCGATTCTTGCGGAGGTCCTCCATACGGGTGCGCGCCCTGACCCGAATGAGACCGCGGCCGGTCTTGTACGCCGAGCGAATCGCCGCCGCGCCGTTGATAATGCCGCCGGTCGGGAAGTCCGGCCCTTTGACGATTTCCATCAACGCCTCTTCGGAAATCTCCGGATTGTCGATCATCCGGGTCACGGCGTCACAGATCTCGCGCAGGTTGTGCGGCGGAATGTTGGTCGCCATGCCCACAGCGATGCCCGAAGACCCGTTCACCAGGAGGTTGGGCACAATAGCCGGCAATACGACAGGCACTTCGCGGGTGGCGTCGTAGTTGGGCTCCATATCGACGGTGTTCTTGTCGAGGTTCTGGAGCATTTCTTCGGCAAAGCGGGTGAGCCGCACTTCGGTATAACGTTCCGCAGCCGCACCATCCCCGTCGATCGACCCGAAATTTCCCTGCCCGTCGATCAGCGGGTAGCGCATGGAAAACTCCTGCGCCATACGCACCATGGTGTCGTAGATCGCCGTCGGGCCGTGCGGGTGGTAGTTGCCGTGCACATCGCCGGTGACCTTGGCTGACTTCCGGTGGGCCCGATCGTGCATCAGGTTCAGGTCCCGCATACCGATCAACACGCGCCGGTGCACCGGCTTCAACCCATCCCGCACGTCGGGAAGCGCCCGCGCAACGATCACGCTCATGGCGTAGTCGATGTAGGAGTTGCGCATTTCGTCCTCGATGTAGATCGGAACGACGCGCTCGCCACTCTCAGGCATGACAGCTCCTCGAAAACTGGACGCTTGTAGGGGCGGCCTCAGTGAGTCCTGACAACAGTCGCAGGGGTTGGGATGGGGCTACCAAACTGGGGGAGTTTAGGTCAGCAAAGCGCCACTGGCAAGCAAACCAAAGCCGCCCCAACCCCCCCGAAAACCCAAAGCCCAACAAAAAACCCCGGTGGCCTTACACCACCGGGGTTCCCCTCTGTTGCTGCCCCGAAGAGCAGCTGATTTTGAGAGCTTAGTTGACGAACGTCCCCTTGATGGCACCCCAGCTCGTGCCCTCAACCGGCGTCGAAGCCGCAGCGCTCATCTCGAACGCCTGACCACACCACGGCGCGCCGAGGGCGCCAGGGAGATCAGTCCAGTCATTGATGCCGAAACCAGGAGCGATGAGGCACGGGAAGCCACCGACCGCGTTGTCAGCGGACTCGCCCCAACCCCACTGGGGATAGGCGTCTTCATTGATCTGCGCGGTGAAGAAGACCGGAGTCGCCGGCGGAATCAATGCGCAGGCGAAGTTGGCCTCGTACTCCCAGTCGTTGGAGCCCAGGTCGGTAGCCGCCGCCGGAACGTTGGCGAGGTTACAGAGCACGAACAGATCGTCCGGGCACGGCGTGCCACCCAGGATGAAGATCAGGTTGAAATCAGCCGCGGCACCCAAGGCCGGGCAAAGCGCTGGATCCCAACCGGCACCGAAATACGTACCCCACCACTTGGCCGTGTCCACGGGGCCGTCGCACTGGAACTCGTCAGCGGTGCGGTTCATGGGCGGCGGCGGGCTGTAGGTGCCACAGTTGGCGCCAGAGGTGTTTAGCTGGCTGACGATGGCACTAACGAACGTACCGCCGTCACAGGTGCCGAGCGTCTGGGAGAAGCAAGCACCACCATCAGCAGCGGGCTGTGCCTGGATTTGACCGGTCAGACTCTCGCTACCGTGCGCCGCCGTGGCGAACAAGCAAGCAACAAAGAGGTAAGTCGCCGTCTTGAGCATGAGACGGACCTCCATCTTGAAAAGGACTCAGATGTACGTGCGGGCTCCGCCGGGGAACCGCGCACAAGACAAAGCAGTACAAGTGCTTACGAGTCTAGCCAGAAAGATGCAGCAAAGTAAAGCACTTTCGCGGCCATTGCGCTAAAGCGTTACGAACAGGCTGTTTAGACGCGCAGCCCGGGTCCCTGGGGTAGCCTGCCCCGAGGCTATAGGTCGCCTGCTAGACTCGCGCCTCAGACGCGACACCGGCCCGACCAGGAGGTACCCACGACCTATGTCCCAACGAGACTTACCCATCCGCCTGCCCAGCCTGATGGCGGCACTGGCCCTGCTCGGGCCAAGCGCTCACGCGACCGCTCCAGCGGTGCCGGCGCCAATCGCCACCGTCCAAGACCAGCCCATCTCCGCCCGTCTCGTCCAACAAGCCGCCGCCCGACTGACCCAACAGGGACTCGAGCCCGGCGCTGCGAAGGAGCAAGCGCTCGACGCTCTCATTGCTCGGAAGCTCATGGTGGTCGAGGCTGAGGCCCAAGGCATCTGGCAGGACGAGCGCCGCCAGCGCACCTGGAAGGTCCTTGACGGCGACCTTCTTGAACGCGCTCTCGAGGAGGATCTCGTCCAAGACCTGAGCGTGACGGATGAAGAGATCGCCCAGTTTCTCGAGGCCTCGGCGCTGGTCAGCGTCGTTCGCGAGTGCGTCGCCTCAGACTCGCTGACGGCGGCCACCGTGGCCGACTCGGCACGAGGCGGGCACGACTTGGCCCAGTTAGTCACCAGGCACTCCGTCGACCCCGGCGCCCCCTACTCAGGCGGCCTTTCACCACCCCTGACCCACTCTGGCCTGGCAATGAGCCCATATGCATTCGTGCTACAACACCGCCCAGGTGACATCATCGGGCCGATGCGGATCGGAGAGCACTACGTGGTTCTCCGGATCGAAGAAACTCGTCCCAGCAATGCCCCTGGCCTCACTGAGGACAAGATGCGCGAGGTCATCGTTAACCACAAGCGCAAACAGGCTCTCCACGAGTTCCTGGAAGCCATGAAAGCCAAACACCACTACACCTTCAACGCACCGGCCGCCTCCCGCATCGCCCAGAGTGTCCAAGAATTCTGGCACCTCCACCTCCAGGAAGTCGAGCGCATCAAGGCGGCTGGGGGTGTTCCACCCACCGGTGGTAGCATTCCCGTCCTTGAACCGCGCGACGGCGGCGATGAGTGGGGGCTCCCAGACAGCTTGCGGGCCGCGTACCTCTACAAGCACGATAAGGGTGGGCGCACGGTCGGGCTCTACGTGGACCGCATGGCCCAGGTGCCGGTCGACCTCATTACGCCCAGCATGAACCCCAACAAGATCGCGACGTTCTGCGAAGAATTTTTCAAAGACGAGGTTTACCCCGACGAAGCCAAGGCTCGCGGGCTGGACGTCAAGATTGACTACGAGGCCACCCGTGAACGACGCTACGACGAGTTCATGGTCAACGCCCTGTACCAACAAGCCATCATCCCGGAGATCAATCCTGACCGAGAAACCCTGCGCGGCTATTGGGAGGCGCACCAAGACCAATTCCCGATGCGCGAGGTGATCATCGCCCACCAAGTATGCGGTTCCAAACCTGGGCTGCTTATCAAGCTCCATCGCCAGTTGGAGCAGGGTGAAACGTTCGACGCCTCCCTCAACCTGCTCCAGTCCGAAGCTGGCGATTCATGGGTCGTCTCACGCGACCTGGAAGCCCGCCAAGGGCAAGGTTGGCGCGGCACCCACCTGGCGCAGACACCTGTGGGCGGCGTGGTCGCTGCAGAGAACCCCAGCGGCAACGACTGCGTCCTCTACGTCCAGGAACGCCGCGCCGGCGAGCCCAACTTCGCGGAGCAGTACGAAGACGTGCTGGACCACTACCGCGCCCACAACGACGAACCCTACGTGAAGGCGCTCCTCGACACCTTGAAGCAGCGCTACACGGTCGAGGTATTCGAGGACCGCCTGGCAGCCCTGTCGCTCGACGAATAGTGGCAACGGGAGCCATCACCATGCCGCCGGCGCAGACGGGCGGCTTTCCATTCGCCTGGCTTGGATTCTTGTGGGTGGTCGGTGTGCCGGTGCTCTTGAGCGCCCACCCCGCCCTACTTTTGGCGACCTGCGTAGCGGGTTGCCTGGGGCTGGCCGGGCTGGCGTTGGTCGACGATGTCGACCGGCTGCACGTCGCCGTGGCGTTTCTGGTGGCGCTCGTCTTGAGACTCCTGGTTGCCGCTTGGCTCACCGAAACCCACACGACCGCCGACAATCCCGCCGGACTGTTCCACCGAGATTCGCACGGCTACCACCGCGTCGGAACGACACTAGCTTCGATCCTAGCTGCCGGCACCCAGTTTCGGGTCGAGTACCACACCACCGGCTACTCGCTCAGCTTTCACCACATCGTTGGCTACGTCTACCACTGGTTGGGCGCCAATGCCAACTACGTCAAAGCACTGAACTGCCTCTTGGGAGCCGCGACCGTCGTCCTCACCTACGCTGTTGCCCGGCCCCTGGTTGGCCGCCGCCGGGCCAAGACTGCGGCCTGGCTGTACGCCCTGTGGCCGACCGCTATCTACTGGTCAGCCGTCCTTTTGAAAGACATGTACGTGGCCTTCTGGCTAGCCCTGTCATCGGCCTTCTGGGTGCGCTATGCCGCCGGCAGCCGGCGAGTCGGCTGGTTGGGTCTGGCCTTCGCCGCCACTTTGCCGCTCGTCAAGATCCGCCCCTATGCCTTTGGGTTCATGGCGCTCGGACTCGGCATCACCGTGCTGGTCGGCTGGGTCGTGGAGCGCCGCTGGTGGCGGCTGGCGGCCGCAGCCGCCCTAGTCGCCGCCTCGTGGTCGTTGCCTGCCCGACTGGCTTGGATCGACGATCGCGCCCTCAACATCATCGCCCTGACCTTTGCCTCAGACCTCGTGGTGCACGGTTCGGCGATTGGCGCCCTCGTCCAAGCCGGCGCCTCGAACCTCTTGATCCTGCCGGTCGCCATGTTCAAGTTCTTGGTGTCGCCCATCCCATGGAAGGCGAGTGAGCCGTACGTTGTGCCCGGTGCGATTGCCCAGTTCGCCATCATGCCGCTTGCCCTGCGCGGCGGTTGGGTGCTCATCCGGCGACGCTGGCAGTGGGTGTTGCCCTTCGTGGTGTTGACGCTGCTCACCGACGTCATCCACGCCATCGTCTTTCGTGGGGCCATTCCGCGCCATATGCACATGTTCTACTCCTACATGATGATCTGCGCAGTCGCCGGCGCCGCCGGCTGGCGACACTGGGCGCTCTACGTCGGCATCGCCCTGGGACTATTGGGTGCCGGCGCGGTCGGCGCCAGCCTACTGGGGTAACGGAGTCGAACGATGCGACAACGTACCGGGAGTTTGATTTGCGACGGCTGCGGCAAGCTGATTAGCGTGGATGAGCCCAAGTGCCCCTACTGCGGGCGATTCCGACCCGGCTTGTGGGGATTCGGACCAGCGCTCAAGCGTCTCTTCGGAACCACGGGCGACCCATCCCAGTGGATCGTCCTGATCTCTGGAACCCTCTACCTCTTGTCGGTGCTGCTCGACGTGCCGGCGGCGCTGGGCGCCTCGTTCGGACTCTTCAACCTGCTCTCCCCGGCAACCAAGCCGCTGTACCTATTGGGAATGACCGGTGGACTGGCCCACGCCTACGGCATGTGGTGGACGGTGCTGAGCGCCACCTTGTTGCACGGCAGCCTCCTGCACATCGTCTTCAACTTGTATTGGCTCAAACAACTGGGACCGGCCGTGCAACGCGCCTACGGCGCCGGGCGTTTCTTGATCGTCTTCGTGGCATCCGGAGCAGTGGGGTTTGTCGCTTCCAACCTGTTGAGCGGCGCCCCGACCATCGGCGCCTCCGGCGCCATTTTTGGACTCATCGGGGCGCTCTTGGTGCACAGCCGCAAGACTGGCGACGCGTTGATTACCAAACGCTTGACGACGATCGCCATTCTCATGTTTCTGATTGGCCTGGTGTCGCCAGCGGTCAACAACTACGCCCACGCCGGTGGCTTCGCCGGCGGCTGGCTGGCCGCCGTGGCGCTGGGGTCGGGAGTGGCACCGCGCGAAAGCGCCTTGCTCCAGTTGGCCGGTATCGCCGGTCTGGTCGCCTCGGTGGTGGCAGTGATCGCTTCCGCGCTGTTCTTGGCTCAGCACCCCCACATTCTTGGGCGGCTGCATGGGTGACGCCGCCGGCCCGCGCCTGGCGCTCATCCAGCACCCCAAGTTTCTGGAGCACCGCGCCCCGGGCGGCACCGTGCACGCGGAGCGGCCCGAGCGCCTGCTGGCTGTGCACGAACGCCTGGCCAATGCCGAGACCGACGACGCCTGGATCGTCGAGTCGCCGGCGGCGGCGCTCGACGTCATCGAACGCGTCCACCCGCCCGCGCACGTCGCCGCCTTGCAGACAGCAATTCAGCGTGGCGGCGGCTACCTCGACCCCGACACCTACGCGGTCCCAGCCTCTTGGGGAGCAGCGTTACACGCCGCCGGTGCGGTCATTCGCGGCATCGATCTGGTAAGGAGCGGCGGCGCCCAACGCGCCTTTGCGCTCACCCGCCCGCCGGGCCACCACGCGACCGCCGGGCGGGCCATGGGCTTTTGCCTCCTGAACTCGGTGGCCGTGGGCGCCGCCTATGCCCGCTCGACCGGAGCTGAACGCATCGCCATCGTCGACTGGGATGTCCACCACGGGAACGGCACCCAGGACATTTTCTACAACGATCCACGGGTGCTCTACGTGTCGCTGCACCAGTCACCCCTCTATCCCGGCACCGGTGCCCTGGAGGAAACCGGCGCGGGCAAAGCACGCGGCACGACCTTGAACGTGCCGCTCCCCCCTGCCACCGGCGACGTGTCGTACCGCCGCGCCTTCGAGACCTTGGTGGGTCCGGCGCTCGAACGTTTCGCGCCCGACTGGATCCTGGTGTCCGCCGGCTACGACGCCCACGCCGCCGATCCGTTGGCCAACATGCTGTTGTCCACCGGCGCCTTCGCGATGATGGCCGACTCCCTCTGCCGGCTCGCCGACGCCCTCTGCGACGGTCGGCTGGTCGCCTGCTTGGAGGGCGGCTACGACCTCCAGGCCCTGGCCGACAGCGTCGCCGCCACCGTCGAAGTGATGAGCGGTGAGCGCCCGGTGGAGCCGGTCAGCGCCGACCCCGCCGGCCTCGACCCCACCTGCCGCGACATTCTGGCCGCCGCCCAGCGACTGCACGGCCTCGCACAACCATGCTGAGCGACGCCCACTGCCACCTGGATCAAATCGCCGACCCCGACGAGGCGATCGCCCGGGCCGCCGACGCCGGCGTCCACCGCGTGCTAGCCGTCTCCCAGGACCTCGCCTCGATGCGCGTGGTTCTGGAACTCAAAGCCCGCCACCCGCGCACGGTGGTCGCCGGACTTGGCATTCACCCGCAGGAGATCCCGGCCATGTCGGAGCCAGAGGTTGATGCCGCCTTTCGCTTCCTGGCGGATCACCTCGCCGACGCCGACGTCGTCGGTGAAATCGGCCTCGACCACAAGGTGGCCACCACCGGCCCCCTGCAAGAGCGTCAGGCCCACTGGTTGGACCGCCAACTCGGGCTGGCGGCTGCAGAGCAGAAGCCAGTCAACCTCCACTCGCGTCGCGCCCTCAGGCCGGTCATGGAGGCGGCCATTGCCTTTCAGGCACGCAGTGGCTGTCCGGCCCAACTCCACTGGTTCACGCAATCCAAGAAACTGGTGCGGCTGACCAACGCCGCCGGGGTGTTGGTGTCGGTCGGCCCGGCGATCCTCGGTGCCGAGGACGCCCTGGCAGTCGCCGCCTCGGTGGCTGACGACTGCCTCCTCCTGGAAACCGACTGCCCGGTACCCTTCGCAGGCGCGAGCGCCCGCCCCACCTGGATCGCCCGATTGTTGGAGCCTCTGGCCGCCGCCCGCGGCGTCACGCCCGCGGCGCTGACCGAAACGGTCGAGCGAAACTTCGCCCGCCTCCTCTCGGGTGAGCTGCCCGAGCGCCCAGCCCGGCAACCTTGAGCGCCGCCCGCGCGTATCCCTTATACTGAGCGCCGGAGCTGGCGCAGAATGCCGTTCAACCAACTCGGCCGGGAGAGAACAGGCCTGCCCTCGACCCTCTTCCAGCTCAACCCATACGACTCAAAGTAAGGATTCCAACGATGTATTCGATGCGCATGATCAGCGCCTGCGCCGCGCTGACTTTGACCCTGATCGTCACTGTCGGCGGCGCCCCCACCGCCTTGGCCGACGAGGATGCTGGCGCCGCCAAGCCCCGTATCACCAAGGCCGATGACCTACCGCGCCACACCTACAAGATCGACGAGCCCGCCGCAACACTCATCCAATCCGCTGAGGCGGTCGAGGACCTGATGGCGGCGCTGGAGAAGGACACCGTTGCCGATCTCAAAAACTACGACATCCAGGACAAGACAACCCTCAAAGACCTCTTTGGCCGGTTGGTGATGATCGCCGAAATGCGCGGCGACTATGCGATGGCCCAAGACTACGCCGCCAAGATGCGGGACCTCGAGGACAAGGACGCCGACAAACTGATGACCGGCGTCGCGCTGGGGTGCCGCGCGCGCGCGCGTGACGCTGCAGGCGATGACGACGACGCGTTTCGCGCGGCATTTGCCCAAGACTTTGCTGCCGAGCTGGCCAAGCTTCCTTACGACGTCGTGGCTGACAAGGTCCAGCAGTCCAAGGGCCAATTCGAGATGTCCTCCGAACCGCTCTTGATGGGCCTCGTCCAGGAGCGCCTGCAGCCAGCCATCGACAACGCCAACGGTGAAGTTTCCACACCAATGGCCGCGCAAATCGTCGGCATGCACTTCATGCTCAACCACATGCTGCCGCTCAAAGAAGATTTTGTCGCAGTGTTGAACGACTACATCGACGCCCACCATGAAACCAAAGAGGACATCTGGGAAGCTCGCAGTGTCGACCTGACCGGCAAGGCCGACCTCAATCCGGTAGTTGTAGCCATCTGGGACACCGGCGTCGATGCCCAAGTCTTCGGCGACCAGATGTTCACCAATCCCGACGAGACGGCTGACGGTCAGGACAACGATCAAAACGGCTATGTCGACGACGTGCACGGCATTGCCTACGATGTGCACTGGCGCAAGACCGATTCCATCCTCTTTCCGATGGACGAGGCCACCACCTCGATCCCAACCTTGCAGTCGCGCCTCAAGGGGATGTTCGACATGCAGGCGGCGCAGGATAGCGAGGAAGCCACGGCCTTCAAGCAGTACATGGCTTCGCTTGCCCAAGATGACGTTAAGAACTTCATCTTGGACATGACCCGGTACACGCTCTATTCGCACGGCACCCACGTGGCCGGCATCGCCGTCGAGGGCAACCCAGCCGCCTCGATTCTCGCGGCGCGGCTGACCGGCGAAGTATCGCTCGTACCAGAAATCCCGACTATGGAGGACTCCAAGCGCGCTGCCCAGGCCTATGGCGACGTCATTGACTACTTCAAGGCTGCCGGTGTGCGGGTGGTCAACATGAGCTGGGTGGTGCCCCGCAGCTCGTTCGAGAGCGCCCTCGAGCAAAATGGCGTGGGTGACAGCCCGGAAGAGCGCAAGCAGATGGCGCGTGAGATGTTCGATGTCGGCCGCGACGCCATGCGCGAAGCGATGGCCGGTGCGCCCAGCATCTTGTTCGTGGGCGGCGCCGGCAATTCCAACAACGACATCGCCTTTGACGAGTTCTACCCGCCGATGTTCGAACTCGACAACCTGCTCATCGCCGGCGCCGTCGATCAGGCTGGTGAACCCACCGACTTCACCAGCTTCGGCCCCACCGTCAATATCTACTCGAACGGTTTCGAGGTCGATAGCTACGTCCCCGGTGGCGACCGCTTGGCCCTGTCGGGCACATCCATGGCATCGCCCAACGTCGCCAACCTGGCGGCCAAGCTCTTCGCGGTCGATCCCAGCCTGACACCGGCGCAGGTCAAAGACCTCATCGTCGCCACGGCCGATTTGCACCAAGAAGGCGAACAGAAACTCAGAATCATGAACCCTGCCGGCGCCCTCGAAGCCCTGCAGGCCAACGCGGCGCAGGCCGCCTCGGGCGACTAGACGGTCAACAGGCGACCCATGCCCACTGAGCCGTGACCCAAGGCCCTGCCGCCACCTTCCGGCGTCTGGTCAAGAACGCCTCGTGGTTGCTGGGCGCCAACGTGCTCGCCTCAGCCATCGCCTTCGCGCAGTCGGTGATGCTGGGGCGGGCACTCGGGACATCGGGGTATGGGCTGTTGGCGATTGTCATCGCCGCGACGACCATCGCCAATCAGCTCCTGGACATCCGTCTCTGGGAAACAGTCATCCGCTTCGTGGGCGAGTCCCATGCGAGCGGGCGGCACGGCGAAGGGCGCGCTTTCGTCAAGTTCGCCCTCTGGGTCGACGCGATCACCGGAGTCGTGGCGTTCGCGGTGGTCTACGTCATCGCTCCGTGGGTCTGCGAAGGTTGGCTGGGGCGCCCGGCGGCTACTCCACTCGTCCGCCTGTATGCAGTCACACTGCTGACCGCCACCTTGAACCACACCCTCTTGGGCGTCCTCAGGGTGTTGGACCGTTTCAACTGGCTCGCCACCCACCGCGTCACGCTGCAGGCGCTCCGTTTCCTGTGCATCGCCGCCGCCATTGGGCGGGGCGGCGACCTGCGCGCTATTGTCTGGATGTACGTCTTCACCGAGATCATCGGCGCCGTCACCCTCATCGCCCTGACGCGCTCCGCGTGTCGGACGGGGCTCGGCGCACCCGGCGCCGACCAACTGGCGTTGGTCCGCCCGCGCCTCGCGGAGTTTGTCCGCTTCACAGCGCACAACGTGGCGACCTCGACCTTGTCGCTGGTCTCCCGCCACCTCGATGTCTTGATCCTGGCGTACTTTCGGGTGGACGCCGAGGTGGGCATCTACCGGCTGGCCCGGCAGTTCACCCAATTGTTCATGCGGGTCACCGATCCGCTTTACCAGGCTCTTCTCCCCGAACTCGTGCAGATTCGGCAGCGCGGCTCGGTTGCCGACGTACGTCAGTTCATTCGCCACGCCATGATGCGCGTCGCCGCCATCACCGTGCCCGTCCTCTTGCTGCTTGTTTTGGTCGCACCGGTCATTGTGGTCCTGGTGCGGCCCGACTTCGCACCGGCGGTGGTCGCTATCCGGATCATGGCGATCGGTGTCCTGGCCCACGCACTCCTCCTGTGGGCCAGACCGCTCAGCCTCGTGCTGGACCGCCCGCAGATCTCCAGCCGGGCGTTCGCCGCCTCGGCACTGGTGTTAATCGCCGCATCCCTCACCCTGGTGCCGCGCTTTGGCCTTTTGGGAAGTGCCTTCACCTATGTGTTGACCACCTGCACGGCGGCGGGACTGACGGCGTATTGGGCGCGCCGTGCTAGCTTCGCCCTCCAGCCCAAGCACTAGCCGTCTCGAAACGGGGCAGCCCGCCGCGGTCCGCGCGTCAGGTTGCCGATGGAACTACAACAATGTTCGAGCCAGAGCCAACCCGTCCCCTTGCCGGCGAGCCGGCGATCGCTGCGGCGCCGTCCCAGGTGACGCAGGCGGAGCGCCCAGCGCGGTTCCTCTCGTTCGCCACCGCCATCTTCTTGGCGTTGACCGCGCTGGGCGCCGGTTCGCTCTTTTATTGGTTGACCGTTCAACGTCCCGACCGCGCCCGGCTTCAGCACACTGCAGCCCACACCGCCGACCTGGCGCGCTCGTTGTCTCGGCGCCAGGGCTACGTCGATCGCTACGTCACCCCCGTGCAGGTGAACGCCTTTGGCACCGGTGCCCCCCAACCTGCCGCCCACTGGTCACCGATGTTCCCGGCCCTGACCGGCATGTGGTTCGGATTGACTGGCGAACACTCGCCACGGGGACCGCTGGTGATTGGCGCGCTGGGCTTCTGCCTGGCGCTGGTGGCAGTCTACGGCGTCACCCGCGCTCTCCTCGGCCGCTCGCTCAGTTGGGTGGCGCCGCTCGTGGTCGCGCTTCACCCCGAGGTCCTGAAGCTGGCAACCAGCGGTGCTCCCCACGGACTGTGGGCCGGAACCCTGATCATGGCGCTCGGGCTCCTGATCCTACCGGGGCGCTCGGCGCACCACGTAGCTGCCGCCGGGGTCCTTTGGGGCATCGGCCAGCTCATGCGCCCCGTCACCCTCTGGTTTCTGCCGGCGGCACTCACCCTGGCTGGCCGGCCACGCCTCGAGCGGGACGCCACTCCGCGCGCCAATGGCGACGTCCACTTTGGGGCGCCCACTGGGGACGTTGCCGCCGATACGACGCCGGCACGGGAGACAACCGACTACATGGGTCCCGAGGACCTGACCGACGATCCGGTCGTGTGCACCGCCGACTCGGGCGACACCACGTTCTCGGCGCCCGACCCGCCGCCGCGCTCGGGCACGGCTTGGCCCCGCCTGGCGCTGGTTGCCGGCTTCACCCTGCTGCTCCTGATCCCGTGGTTCATCTTCCGCGCCGGCTTCTACGGCTCGACCGCTTTTGAACTCGAACACTATGCGCTCTTGCATGGCTTGGGTCCGTGGCACGGCGACAACGTCGTGCGTAGCCTATTCGCGCCCGAGCCGTGGGTGTACATCCTCGGTCACCCGCTGGAGTTTGCGGGCAAATGGCTCGCCAATTGGGTCAAGCTGCCGGGACTCATCGCCTTGCGGCTGTTGAATCCCGTCCAGCTGCTTATGGTCGTCGCCGGCATGATCGCCCTCTACCACCGGCCCGCCGGACGCCGCGCCGTCCTTGCCATCCTGGCCGTCACCACGATTCAAGGGGTGGTCAGCGCCGCCACTACGCTCGACCCGGCCGGCTGGGTCCCGATGATCATCCTGTGGGCCATCCCGGCCGCCGCTGGTCTCCGGAGCCTGGCGTACCGCGTCTCCCGCACTTGGCCCGAAGCGGGAGCCGTCGCTATCCTCCTGATCGGCGTTGTCTTGCCGTTTGGGCATGCCGCCCTAGACGCCTACGCGCGCCCGCAGTTGGGACCACCGCCCGCCACCGAGACCGACGCGCAAAGCCTCGGCGCTTGGGTGCAGTTGCTCGTGCCCGAGGGCCACGCCATACTCAGCGACCTGGATGGTCTGGTTTGGTACGGCGACCGGCCGGTGCTCGCCCTACCCATCGACACCTCGGAGGCACCCGAACTCTTGGCCGTTGCCGAACCCAGTTTTGCCCTGTGGCGCGACGGACCAGGTGTCAGCCCGTCCGAAGAACATTGGGGCCGCTTTTTCGAACGAGCGATGTCGCGTGGCGCCCTGGTCAAGATGGGCGAGCTGCGTTTGAACTCGGGCTACTACGTGCTTGCTGCCTGGCGCTAACCAGAATCCACCGGCGTGCTCAATCGCCGGGCAAAGGAGAAACCTTCGATGATCCATGGAGTCGTCACCAAAGAACTCCAATCCCATCCCGATGACCGCGGCTTTTTTCGCGAAGTCATCCGCACGACCGACGACTTCTTCGGCGAAGGCTTCGCCCAGTGGAGCCACAGCAAGATGGGCAGGAACGTGGTCAAAGCCTGGCACTTTCACCACAACCAGGTCGACTGGTGGTATTGCCCGATCGGCACGCTCGAAGTCGCACTCTACGACCTGCGCGAGGCAAGCCCGACTGCCGGCCAGAAGATGACTCTTGAGATGGGTGAGCAGAACCCGGTGGTCGTCAAGATCCCCCCGGGGGTCGCGCACGGTTGCAAGGTGGCGTCAGACACCGCGCACCTGTTCTACATCACCAGCAAGACCTACGATCCCGACGACGAAGGCCGCTACCCGTTCAACTCGGAGCGCATCGACCACGATTGGGGCGACCCCGACACGGTCATCACCTCCGAGCGGGATCGGCGCACGCACATCCCACCCTACCCCTGCCCGCCGGCCGCTCAGGCTTCGAAGAACACCTAGCGCGAGGCTAGTGGGCCGTCGCCGGCAAGCCGATCTTGGCGTCCAACACCCGCTGGATGCGCGCATCTAGGTCAGCCAAATGCGCTCGAGCATAGGTGTCGGCTGCCCCCGCCTGGGCGGCTGCCGCCAGCCGCGCCCGTTCGCGGATCGACTGCAGTTCGTAGGCCGCCAAAACACTGGCGTCGGCCGGGGTGCCGGCCTTCGGGGTGAGCGCCAGCTCGGACAGCATGTTGACGTAGATCCGCTGCATGGCCCGGCGCTTGGAGGCGACCATGGGCGACACACCTTGCCCAATGTTGCCGGTTTCCAAGCCGTCCAGCACCGCTTCGCTCAAGCTCTGGAAGAGGTCGGGCAGGCCGAACGTGTCGCCCGCTGCCGCCAAGCGCGGTTCGTTGTCTTTGATCCGCGCCAGGCGCCCCGGCTCCAGCAGGGTAGCCAACGTCGTTCGGTACAGGTACGCCAGCCGCGACTCGTAGATGTAGTCGCGACCGAACCGGTAAGAGTAGTTCCAGTCGTACAAGAGATCGGCTTGGAGCCGGTTCAAGAAGTCAGCGTCGACCACAAAAGCCTCGTCGGCGAAGAGGTACTCGCCCAACAGATCGAGCGCTTGCCGTTGCCGTTCTCCAGGCAGTGGCTCGATCGGCAGTGGCGGGGTGCTGCCGGCGGCATCGGCGCCAGCCGGCGGATGCGCGCGGCTTAAGCGGCGCCCACCGACGTGGCGACTGATCAGGTCGAAGTAGTCCATCGCAATCGACACCACCGCCGCATCGAGGGCCGACTGGATGACGTTGTACTTGTGGCCCTCAGCCACCACCAACTCGGGGAGACGCGGCAACACTTCGTGCACCATCTCCAAGCGGTCGCGGGCAAACGCCAAGCTGTCATCCCCCAAGTCATCGGTGCTCGACGTTGGGTCGGCCCCCGACAAGACGCCGCTATCGAAAATGATGCCGCGCTCGGTCTCGGCTCGCGTCGCGATCTGGTCGAGCGCCTCCGCCTCCTCGCTGGCCGTCAACCCGTCGAAGGGACGGTAGAGGTACTCGACCATGAAGTGGTCGTAGGGACCCAACCCATCAATGAAGAAAGCCCCGGGCTCTTGCCCGGCAGCCGGCAAATTGATCGGGTTGTAATCCATCACCGACGCAGTGAGGAGGGTACCCACCTCACCCGTTTGGATGGCGCCGTAATCCTGCAGTTGGCTCGCCTTGAAGTTGTGGGCAAAGCCCAAGGCGTGGCCGATCTCGTGGGCCACTAGCTCCAAGAAGGCCTCGCGGGCGTAGGCGTCCTGTTCCGCACTACCCGGTTGAATATGGCCGCGCGACTGCAAAAGGAGCCGCGCAAACGCCAGCTGGCTCGAGAAGCTGGCGCTGTAGTCACAGCGTCGACCGCCGGTTTCAATCCAGTGGCGCTTGAGCCGCGCGGCTTGGGAAGCACCGCCAGCCCAGGGGGCCTCGCCCTCGCCCACTCCAGGCGCTCGCCACCATGCATACACCATGTAGCGGTACCGGGAGAACGACAGAAACTCGGAGTTTAGGTAGACGTTGGCTTTGAGAACCTTGCCGCTCCGCGGGTCCACCAGCTGCGGTCCTGCCATGCCCGAAAAGTTCAGCTTATCGGCGACGTTCCAATAGATCATGCTGTAGCGAATGTCGGTTGGGTGCCAGTCGGCGGCGGCGGGCTGATCCTTGACGACAATCGCGTTTTCCAGACCGACCGCTTCGAACGCCGCGTCCCACCATCCCACCCCCTGACGAATCAGTTCCCTATACTCCCGGGGAACACCCCGGTCGATATAGAAGGTGATGGGCGTCGCCACCGGCGACGACGGCGCCGCGGGGTCTTGTTTGCGCAAGTCCCAGCGCATCGCCAAACGCTTGTAGGCGGTGGCTCGCTCTTCGATACCGGTGTAGTCCTTGAAGGTCAGACCCCAGACACCGACCCGCTCGTCGACCGGGCGCGGACGATAGTCATCCTCCGGCAGCGCGAAGAGGTCGTACTGCACGGTGACTTCGATGTTGCGCCAATCTGCCAGGCGGCCAATGTCGAGCGCCTTTTGGTCACCGTCGCCGGCGCTCGGTGAGCGCGTGAAGTGATAGGCGACAACGACGCTCAGGTTGGCGGGGTTGTTGTGCACGGCGACGACCGCCGGCTCCCCCTCCGCCTTGAAGTGGGATCGATGCGACAGAACCTGGTAGGTCGAAGCCGCAAACAATGGCTTGAGGTCGATGACCCGATTACCGCTAGGGGCGCTGGGCTCTTCGTACGCCGCGGTCAGAATGGGAGAATCGGGAAACGAGGCGTTGACCGCGTGGGCAATCTCGGCATCGGCCGCCGCGCGAAAATCCATGTTCTGCTTGACGACGCGCACGTGCGAGTCGCCCAGCGCCTCAAACCGCACCAGGTCGGTGGCCAACTCGGTGCCACGGGCGCGCCAATCACCCACCGCACCAATCACCTGGGCGCACAATCCGGTGCTCGAGTCCAGCAGCGCGTCGGTGACCTCCACGTACAAATGCTCGGGTGCGTGGTAGGCACTGACAAAGCCCGTACTGTGGGTGGCGTCGGCCACCAAGTCGTCGAAGGTCGGCTCGTCGGCCGTGGAGTCAGGAGCTGCCGTGGCCAAGGTTGAATCCGGGAGGTCGGGGGTCACCGGCGGTGGAGGCGATGGAGCGGTGGGCGGCGCCGCGGGCGGCGTCGGATCAGCGGGCGCCGCTGGATCGGCCGAAATCGCCCCCGGCGGCAGCCCCATCAAGGCGGTACCAGCCGCGACCGTCAACGCTACAACAATCAGGGTAAGTCGTTGGACCCGCATCAGACCCTCCATCACGCAGTGTAGAGAATCACCCATGTTAGCACGCACGGCCGGGCGCCACGCGCCGCGCCGCCAGCGCCTAATCCAAGAGGCAGCTTGGGTCGCTCGGCCCAAAGCGCATCTTCGACTCCATCGCCCACCACACTCGCCGCCGATGCCACTCGAGGCGCCGGTGACCATCACCCATCGCTCGGCTATCGCAATCCCTCCGACCTCAGGCAATCGCTATACTTGAGGTACGCTGGCGCCCCCGAGGGCGCCACCCTCAAAAGTTCTCAGCCCCGCGAGCAGCGACCATGCACCGAGCGCTTACTGTTGTCACCGCCGCCGTTTTTTCGATCCTGCCAGCAGTGTGCGGCGCCCAAGCACTAGTCGTTGGCCAAGCCACCACCACGGCGCCGGCGGTCATACCGTTGCCATTGGCCGGCGACTGCACAGTCGGCCAATCCAACGATCTTGACAGCGGTGCAGGTCTCACTGACGAGTTTCAGCTACAGGGTTTCTGCCTGCCCAATCCACCAGGCACCGCCGGCGACCTCAAAGGCTTCGCCTTTCCGCTCATCGCTTGCCAATCCGGCGGTCTAAACCAAGTGTTCTTGAGCTTCTGGCAAGCCGAGATCGGCGACAACTTCTTTCTCTACGTGTGGCGGGACACGGCGGGACGGCCCAACGACGCGTGCGAAGCCACCCCTTACGTCGCCCTCGAGCAAGTCAACGGCAAGGGTGCCTTCTTCTCAACACATTCGGTCTGCGACGGCGCCGTGCACGTCGAGGCGGGCGAGCGCTTCTACATCGGCGTGGTTTATCGGGCGCTCAACAACGTCTTTGGGCCCGACTGGACCGTCGGCCACAACTCGACGTCCGGCTTCATCGATCGCGGCTACGTCAACCTGTCGGGCAACCATGGCGACTGGGTCGATCTGGCCGCCCACGGCTTCGACCACGAATGGGGCGTGTTTGTGTCGATCTCCGGTGACTGCGGGCCAACGGCGCTCCAATCGGAGAGCTGGGGACAAATCCGCGCCCACTGGCGCACGCGACGCTAGGGGAGTCGGACGATGCGGGTCGTGTGTTGGCCCGAGGGGGTGTCCACCACCCAGTAGTAAGTGCCCGCTGCCACGCGTTTTTGGCGCCAGTCGAGTCCATCCCAAGTGAACCCATCGTAGAAGTCTGGCGCGGCGCCGCTTCGGACCAGACGCCCAAGCGCATCGAACACGCGCCAGCGCGCCGGTGTCCCGGTTGCCGGCGCCCCGGCGAGGTGCAGAGCAACGCGGCTGCGGAACGGGTTGGGCTGGGCGACTAAGGTCGCCCGAGTGCTGGGCGCCGCTGGAGCCTCGACGGCGGCGCCGCTCGAGAACCAAGCCGCATCGGCGTAGGGCACGCTCACGCCCGCGGCGTCCTGGAACCAAGCAACACCTGCCCCCTCCCCCACCCGCAAGTCCACGTCCAGACCTGCATGGATCGCCTCACCGACGTCGGAGACGATCGATACCGGCGTGTTGAGGACCAAAGGGGTGGTGAAGTCGATGTCTTTGGTCGCCACCTCACTCCCCTGGCGGAAGAAGAGCGAGATGACCCCGTTTTCGCTGACGACCCGCGGAAACTCCGGGTCGATGGTGGACACCAGCGCCAAGGTGTTGCCTGTGGGAAAGCTGTTTCCGTAATCGTCGGACCAGAAGCCGCGAACGTGCAATTCGTCGGCGCGCTTGGAGAAAATGTACAGCTCGGGTCCCACATCGTTGATCGCCGTCGCATGGTCGAGGACGTGGGCACCGGGTTGGCCGTAGACCTGCACTGCACTCCCCCAGGCAGTCGCTGGATCACCCAAGTCATCGTGGCGCCGGTGATAGAGCGCCGCGTTCAGATCGGCACCGGCTGCGTACGTGACGTGCACCCTGCCGGTCAACCCGCCACCGACGGAATAGGTCGTGTAGGCCTCAGGGTACGGCACGCTGTCGATCGCCAGGGACGCTGCCCAGGAAAACCCAAAGTCGACCGAGCGCGCGTAGTGCAACTCGGTCGCTAGAGGCAGCGCGCCCGGTACACCGGGCTCGGTCACGATCGAGGTGTAGAGGAGGTGCAAGACGGGCGCCAGGCTCTCCGGGTCGCTTGCCCCGAGCACCGGTACCATCGCTTGGGCGGCCGTCGCCGCCGTCTCCAATTTGCTCCAAGCGGGTCCGCCGCTGGTGGGGGTGTAGGTGGTCACCACCTCAAAGCCGCCGGCCTTCTGCTCCAGCATGGAGAGGACGAGTCGGCCGGCTCCCTCTAGGGGTTGAAGGTCAGGATGTGAGAAACTGTGGGTCGGGTCGGAGTCGCTATAGAGGCCGTAGGGCGTGAAAGAGAAGCCCTGAGGGTCTGCCCGCCAGACCTCGACCGCCGTGCCCTCACCGGCGATGTAGCGGCTAAAAGCAACCACCAAGGTGCCGTCCGCCAACGACGCGATCTTGGGCCCGCCCAGATCGCCCGCGACCGTCGTCACCTGCCGGTCAGCACTTTGCGGCCAGTCAGCCGCGGCCCGCGGCACGGCAGCCACCAAGCAGGCGACGGCAAATCTCAAGCCGGTCTGGCGCGCGCGCCTCCTAAGGGAGCTATGGATCCGGCGTGCAGGGGCAATCATGAGCCTCAATCGGGGCGCAAGCAGCGCCGCTGGTGTTGTTTGGATGGAGCACATCGGCCCTGAGACCGCCCCTATTGTCCCTTTTTGACACCAGAGCTGTCAAACCGCAACGTCCAGTGCACTTGGCAAACAGTGCTTTCTAGGCTAGAATTGGGTGTTGTTCCCGCCCTCTGGCCTTGAAGAGCCGTTATCCATGCAGTTTTCCACGAGCGGCCAGCACCGCTTCGCGAGGGACGTGCCAGACCCCAGTTGCTAACCCTCCGTAGTTTCCCTGGCCGCCCAAGCTAAGTCGCTAGGAGCGGTCGCACGTCGCTTCCCGCGCCAATGGGATCTGCCTGCATGCAGCGTGTTTTTATATCTTGGGTGCTCGGGCTTTGTTTCGGCCTCTGGTCTTTTGGCTTCGGTCCTAGTCCTGCCGCCGCTCAGTGCCCCGAGTGCAACCAGCCGCTAACCCAGCAAGTCCAAGATCTGGTGACGTCGTTGCGCACAGCGCACCCCGGCCTCGCCACGAGCCAACTGACTCCAGCCGTCGAAGCAGCCCTCACTTCGATGTGGGCGTCGGCCCGCGAGCGCACCATCGAGCCCTGTCCGAGTGTGCCATCGAGCGGCGGCCGGCCCCAATCACCCACGGGGCACACACCCGCAGTAGGTGACCCGCCGGTCCTCGATACCTTAGCCACCTTTGTGCAGGTTTTTGATGACGCCAACGAGGATGGCGTCTTCGACGCCGGCGAGAGCGGCATCCCCAACATTCAAGTGTCCAACGGCACCGCCAACGGCGCGCTGGGTCCCGGCTCGACGCGCACCGACTCCACCGGCAGCCACACCTTCGTGACACGCTCTTGGGATTCGCGTTTCGTGTTCGTTACCGTTCCCTCGGGCTACCGGGCGACAACGCCGTTCTACAGGCGAATCAGCGCCGCCTCTCCGGACACTGCCTACTTCGGGCTGGTCAGCGATCCCTCGACCGCCGACCCGATTTTCCGCTGGGTGCAGATGAGCGACCCACAAGTCGCCAACTTGGCTGAGGAAGGGCTCCAACACGGCGACGACGTCGCCGAAGTCGAAAATCTGGCCACACCTCCAGAATTCATCGTCATCACCGGCGACCTGGTGCAGACCGGCGGCGTCGACCTGCAGTTTTCCAACTACACGAGCGGTTTGACTGGGGCATCGGTGGAGATTCACCACGGATTTGGCGACCACGACGGTAATCCCGGTTGCTTGCAAGTCGAAAACTTCGAGGATTTGGTCGACCGCCCAACGTCCTATTCATTCGAGCGTGGCGGCATCCACTTCATCATGTACAACGACATCTTCGCAGCCGATGTCGAGGGCTGCTTCACCCAAGAGGGATGGTTCTTGGCCGACGTCATCGAGGCACGGGCGCGGGTCTTCCCTGATCCGTTGCCAGTCATCATTTGCAAACACACCCTACCCGGGCAGCCCGAGCTGGATCTCTACAGTCTGATATCCAGCCCCGAACATGGCGAAGTCATGGGGGTGTTCTCGGGCCACTGGCATGGCTCGCGTGTGCGAGACGTGCAGGGCATCTTCGACGTCAACACACCGCCGTCACGCTTCGGCGGCATCGACAAGTCTTCCCGCGGTTTCCGTATCGTCGACATGTCGCCAAGCGGCATCGTCACCGAGTTCCGGGAAGCCGGGTTGGTCGAGCACCTGCGAATCACCCACCCGGCCGCCAACGACACCGTTCTGAACCGGCCGCAGGTCATCAGGGTGAGCGCATTCACCACCGCTGCCGACGAGCAATCAGCAGAATTCTGGCTCGACGGTCCGTTCGGGACGACGCCAGTCACCGCCCTCACCCAAGAGAGTCCCTGGGGCTGGGCTGCCGACTGGGATGCGACACCCGAGGCCGAGGGGCTCTACACGCTCCACGCTCGCGTGATCCCGGACGCCGGCGCGGCCTACGAAGACTCGGTTTCATTCCATCTCGTGCGGGGCACCTACATCGACAACGCCAGCACCTACACAGACTGGCCAAGCTACAAGCTGAACACCGAGGGCACCGGCCATTCCACCGCTGAACTCCTGCCGCCGCTCCGGTTGGAATGGGCGCGCTACATGGGCAGCCCGACCAATATCGCTTCGCCAACGGTCGCTGCAGATCGCGTCTACCTCGGCACCAGCAACACCTCGACGACCTCCGAGGCGAAGATCTATTGCTTGGACACGGTGACCGGTGCGGTGTTGTGGGAAGAATCAGCCCACAACGACGTGAAGAGCACGCCGACGGTCGCCGACGGCAACGTGTACTTCACCAACTCCACCGGCACGGTGTTCGCCCGGGACGCGCTGGATGGCGAGCTGGTTTGGAGCACCCAGCTCGGCGATTCGCTGGACCGCTGGGAAATGACCTCCCCGGCGGTCGTCGGCGGCGAAGTGTACGTCGGCGGCGCCGCGATGATGGCAGCGCTGGATGGAGCCAACGGCGCCATCTTGTGGGACTACTCAGTGGCAGGCAGCCGCCCGGACTTCATCCCCTCGACGTACACCAAGCCAGCGGTCAAAGACGAGGTCGTGATCTTCTCGGGCAACCGCGGTCTACACGCCTTTGACCGGACCGACGGTACGCTCCTTTGGACGTCGGGGGGCAACGTCTGCCGGTCGGTGGCGATTGCCGACTCGGTGGCCTACACCGCCGGCACCGTCTTTGGCGCCCAGCAAGTGCGTGGCTTCCACTATCTCACCGGTGCGGAAGTGTATACAGCCGCCACGACCCTATATGAGTCCACCTCGTCGCCGATCGCCGCCCCAGATGGGCTGGGCGGCCACCGCATCGTCGCGGCCCATGCCGGCAACCAGTTAGGCACGACCGGCGCCCCCATCCACGGCGGCCTGCGGGCGTTCGTGCCACCGGGCACCACCGCCGACTGGAGCTACTCGCTCAGCAGCATGATCACCACCTCCGCCCCGTACAAGCGTGACGTGGGCTCGGTGCAGTCAACCCCAGCGTGCTCCGCCGGACTCATCTACTTTGGCGGAGACGACGGCCAGCTGCACTGCCTAGATGCAGAAAACGGCTTCCCGATCTGGACCTACGATCTGGGAGTGCCATTGCGCTCGTCACCGGCGATCGCCGGCAACATGCTGTTCATCGCCGGCTCCGACGGCACCCTCTACGCTTTCTCATCCACCTACATCGAGACTGCGGGCATCTCGGCGAATGGTTCGCCAGGCCTGACGACACGATGGATCGGCGCCACCCCCAACCCCTTCAATCCAGCAACCACTTTGCGTTTCGAGCTGAGCGAGGCGGACGCCCGCGACCATCGGGCGCGCTTCGACATCTACGACGCCGCCGGTCGCCACGTGCGCACGCTGGTCAGCGGCAAGCTGGATCCGGGGCTGCACAGCGTGACGTGGGACGGGCGCACCTCGAGCGGCAGCCGTGCCGCCTCCGCCGTCTACTTTGGCAAGCTGCGGGTCGGCGAGCGCTCTTTCCAGCAGAAACTCGTCCTCACCAAGTGACGCGACCCTGTCGGCGCTGTGTTTAGGCACCAGTTCGCCGAGCTAAACAGCGTCCGCTTGCACTACGTGGAAGGGCCGCCCGCTGGGCCACCGGTCCTCCTGCTGCACGGCTTTCCCGGTTCAATAGCCAATCTCCGCGCCCTGTTGGCACCCCTCGCCGCCACTTACCACGTCTTTGCCCTGGACGCCCGCGGCCAGGGCCGCTCGGGGCGAGCCGCGCGCTACAACCTGGAGGACTTCGGGGCCGACGTGCACGCCTTTCTGGAGCGCGTCATAGTCGAGCCCTGCTTGGTATTCGGCCATTCGGGCGGCGGGCTCTTTGCCCTCTTGGCTGCCGCCCAGGAACCGGAGCGGGTGCGGGCGCTAGCGCTTGGGGACGTGCCGCTCGACATCGAATTTCACATAGAACACGCCGGCGCCGTGCGCCACATGTTCGTCGCCTTTCAGGAAATCGCCCGATCGACTGCGCCTTTGGCCACGCGCCTCGCCGACTACGACGCCATCCAGCTGCGCGGTGGCGCGACGATGGCTGCGGCCTATGACGAAGCCAGTCGACTACGGGACGTTTCCGAACTCGCCACTTGCGACCCAACAATCTTCGCGCCGTGGGTCGAGGAGCGCTACGCCACCTTCTTTCGCGACTCCGCCTTGCCAGCCGCACCCGCCGCTTATCCGGGTCCGGTTCTCTTTGTGGGTGGCGACCCCGAACGCGGCGCCCTCCTCACCGACGAAGAACTCGCCAAGGATCGGCGGCGCTTCACGCGCGCGACCCACGTCAGGGTGGCCGGCGTCAGTCACTCGCTGGGGATGGACTCCTGGGAAGTGCACGGCCTGTTGGCGGCGCTCGACGCCTTCTTCGGAGCGGTGACCTAGCGGCGGGGTGCAACCACGCCCGTCCAATTTGTTCCGCAGGAGGCTGTCCGAAATGCCTTCTCCGGGGCCGCCCATGGAGCTTTGCCCGGAACTGCCTGCGACGAGCAGGGCGACTGCCGAGTAGGCGGGGACGTTGCCGCCCCCGCCCCTCACAGACCCGTACGAGCGCGATTGACGCATACGGTTCCTCACGTGGCAGATTCGCTCGTCGGGACGTATTGGTGGACGATGCGAGCCCGTGGCAGGGGGTACCGTTCGAGTGTGCGTCGAAACACGCACCACGGAATCGGGTTGCCCCGATGTCGTCGGGATAGCCAGAAACGCCAGATCCGTGCCGCCTGATGGGCGTACCAGCGCAGCCGCTGGCCGTTGCCCGTGATGCCATAGTAGGCATAGTGCCCTAGCATCTTGCGCGACAGCCGTGCATGCTGTTCAACCAAAGGTCGTTGCCGGTTCAGCCGACACCACCGGTGCAAGGATCGAAGCGCCCGAGCGTATCGGTCCTTCGACGTCCACTGATAGACGACGTGCTTCCCTCGCCGCGACCGCCCCCAGGCGTGGAGGAAGCCGAGAAAGGAAAACGTGGTCGCCTGCGTGGCAGAGTGTCGCTTCCCGTTCGGGCGTTTGAATCGGAAGTCGACCATCCGAGTCTTCTCGGGGTTGAGGCTCAGCCCAAAGCGGCCGAGTCTCTTCCCCAGAACCCGCTGGACCCGAATGCAGTCGAGAAAGTCCTCAAACACCATCACAATGTCGTCGGCGTAGCGGATCATCGAACTCCGTTCTTTCATCCGCGGCGCCACATCATGACTAAACCACTCGTCTATCACGTGGTGTAGATAGACGTTGGCCAGCAACGGGGAGGCCACCCCACCTTGCGGAGTACCGCGATCGGTGCGTTTCCATTGCCCCTCTGCGAGTATCCCAGCCTTGAGCCACTTGTCGACCATCCGTCGTACAACGCCATCGACGACTCGTTTGGCCAAGAATTGCCGTAGACGTCCGTGATCGATCGTTTCGAAGTACCGACGCAAGTCAACATCCAGAACCCAACGACCGCCGCGGTCCATGATCTGGTTTCGCAACTGCCGTAGAGCCTGATGTGCTGACCGGCCGGGCCGAAAACCAAAGGAACAGTCCAAGAAGTCCTGCTCGTAGATCGGTTCCAGCAACATCACGATCGCTCGCTGCGCCACCTTGTCCTCGAAGGTCGGAATGCCCAGAGGACGCGTCGTACCGTCATGCTTCGGGATGTGCGCTCGTCGCACCGGCGGTGCCTTGTACCGCCCCGACTTGATCCGATCCAGGAGACTCGTCAGGTTCTCCTCGAGGTCGGCTCCATACTCGGCGGCAGTCTGCCCGTCGATACCAACGGCACCATCCTTCCGGGTCTGGTCGTACGCGTACCTCAGCCACTCCTTATCGAGGTGATGATTGAGCGAGGTGAACGCCATGTCCGGATTGTCCCGGGCCAAAGCGGCTATCCGCCCTTGTTTCGTTGACACGCTTGCAGGCTTCAAAGCGCCCTCCGTGTTTCTCAAGAGTGGGTCTGTCCACGTGACGCCCCCCTTCCCTCGGCTGGGTCCTCGTGAGCCAAGTTCCCCAGCGTCGTCAGTACTATGAAGGCGCTACGACTTCCAGCAGCTGATGCCTGGCGACTTATGGATTCGTCGCCAGGTTCCACGTCTCGTCCCTCTTGTTCGCTCCCGCGGAGCGGAGACTTCTTCGCGGGCCCGGTCCTGTTGAAGCCGAGAACCAACGGCTCATGGAACGTGGCAGTCTGCTGGACCTCACAGGTTCCTGGGCGATCCATCCTGTACCTCTGCCCTGCTCTCAGACCCCGGTCGAGTCCCCAGATCCTCGCGTTACCGCATCTGGGGATGCTGCCCCCGCTCCCAACACGACGAAGGCCTCAACGCGCACCCTGATCTCGAGGTTCCATCACACGGCTTTAGCACCTGCTACCTACGCTTCACGACGTACGTTGCCGCACGCGTGCAAGGCTCGCTTCCGGCTGGTTGCTGGCCTCTACCGGGAGGGAGTCGAACCCTCTGGATCGCTACGAAAGGTTTCCGACTTTGACTTACATCATCGGTCTTTCCCCTTTCCCAGGCTTACCCTGTCGCTAGTTGGGTGCGGGCGCGAGGGAACGGGGAATGCGCCCGCTCAGACAGTTGCGCGCGCCAGCTAGCTTCTCCGCTGACGCAACGTTGGGGTGCGTGATGGCGCCCGCAAAACTCGCCGGCGCATTCCCCGTCCCCTCGCGCTTTACCTGTGTCGCCGTGCGATTGGGTCTGACGGCGTGAGGCTGGGGCTCTCGGTGAACCAGGAGCAGCCGGGTTGACTGCGGAACTGCCGGAGTCTCGCTGCGGACCGGCGCGGAGTTCCGCTCCGGAACCAGCACTGGGTTCCGCTTCGGCGCCGAGTTCCGCATGCGGAGCCCCGCCATGCTCTACAACTCCGGTGCACTGTCGAGCCGGATCTCGCCGGCGACGATGCGCCGGAGGGTCGCGATCAGAAACTCGTGCTCTTGGGCCAAGACGCGTGCCGCCAGGCTCTCGGCTGTGTCGCCGGGCACGACCGGCACCTTCTGCTGCGCCAACACCTGACCGTGGTCGTATTGCTCATCCACCAGGTGAATCGAGATGCCGGTCTCCGTCTCCCCGGCGGCGATGACCGCTTGGTGGACGCGCGACCCGAACATCCCTTGCCCACCATACTTGGGAAGCAGCGCCGGGTGAATGTTAATGATGCGCCCCCGGAAAGTTGCCACCGTTTCGGAGCCCAGGAGTCGCATGTACCCCAACAGGAGCAGCAGCTCGACTCCGTGACCGGTGAGCACCTCGACGATGGCACGATCGCGCCGTGTCTCGTCGGCGAAGGCCGGGCCGCCGATGTAGCGAGCCGCCACTCCTACCTCGCGCGCGTAAGCCAGGGCGCGCGAGCGGGCGTTGTTGCTGATCACCACGCCCGGCACAGCGTCCAGCTCGCCGGCGCGGCAGGCGTCGATCACCCGCCGCGCGTTGCTGCCCCGGTGCGAGGCCAAGATGCCGAGCGTCACCATCACCGCACTCTAAAAACTGTCAGCCGACGCCCGCTCCCAGGCACCGGCGAAAAGCTCAGCGACCGGACTATCGACGCCAGCGATGCCGCCGTCCAAGAGCGAGCCCTCATCGATGTAGTGGTAAATCTCTTCGTACGTCCGGATCTCGGTAACATCCACGCGGCGAACGATGTGGCTTGGCCGCAGCGCGTCCGGATGGCCGAGCCCGGCGGCGCCGATCAACTCGAGGGCGGCGTGCACCGTGTTGCGGTGGAAGTTGTACACGCGTCGCTCCTTGTCACCTACATCCAAACCACGCGCCAAGTCCGGGTCCTGAGTGGCGACGCCCACGGGGCAGTGGTTGGTGTTGCACTTGAGCGCCTGGATGCACCCCAGTGCCATCATCATCGAGCGCGCCACGTTGCAAAGATCAGCACCGATGGCGATCCGCTGGATGACGTTGAAACCGCTAACGATCTTGCCCGCGGCTATCACTTTGACCGACTTACGCAGACCGGCACCCACCAGGCAGTTGTGCACGATCAAGAGCCCTTCCGTGAGTGGTACCCCGACCGAATTGGAAAACTCGAGCGGCGCCGCCCCAGTGCCGCCTTCGGACCCATCAACTGTAATGAAGTCCGGTCCTTCGCCGGTCGCCAACATCGCTTTGACGATACCTATGAACTGGTCGATTCGCCCGACGCACAGCTTGAAGCCAACGGGCTTGCCGCCGGACAACTCACGGAGCCGGGCGATGAATTCGACGAACTCCAGCGGCGTCGAGAAGGCTCGATGGTAGGGCGGCGACAAAACGTCTCCGCCCATCGGTACGCCACGAATCTCGGCGATCTCGGCGGTGACTTTGGGGCCGGGCAGAATACCGCCGTGGCCGGGCTTCGCACCCTGTGAAAGCTTGATCTCGATCATCTTGACCGATGGCAAGCGCGAGCGGTCAGTGAAGGTGTCGGCGTCGAAGTTGCCGTCGGGAGTCCGGCAGCCAAAATAGCCCGTGCCAATCTGCCAGACCAAATCACCACCCGGCTCGACGTGGTAGGGGCTGACACCACCCTCGCCGGTGTTGTGGTAGAAGCCACCCCGTTCGGCGCCGCCGTTCAGCGCCCTAATCGCCCGGCTGGACAGCGACCCAAAACTCATCGCTGAGATGTTGAGGATCGACGCGGTGTACGGCTGGCTACAACGCCCCTCGCCGATCGGAATGCGCGGCGGCGTCTCGGGCGGTGCCAGCGGAGCTAAGGAGTGCGCGATCCACTCGGCGCCGTCGTCGTAGAGGTCGCGAATTGTCCCAAACGGCCGCGTGTCTCGCACGTCCTTGGCGCGCTGGTAAACCACACTGCGCAACTCGCGGCTGAACGGCAACCCATTGACATCCGATTCAACAAAGTATTGTTGGATCTCGGGTCGGATCGATTCGAACAAGTAGCGCAGGTTGCCGATGACCGGGAAGTTCCGCCGTACACCTTGCTGGCGCTGGGTCACGTCGCGCACGCCAATCAAGAAGAGCGGAACGACAACCACCAGCGCCCAAAGCGCCTGGGGCCAGACTCGCGCCGCGAGGGCGATCGCCGAAAAGGCGACCGCCGACGCCAACCAAAAGATACGAAACACCGACATGGGCGGAGTCTAGCATCGGGCGGCCCGAGCTACTTGTCCATTCCTGGTCGCGTTTCATGAAAGCGCGAACATTCAGAATCTTCGCGCCCATGGCCTTGGACAACCGATTGATCAGTGCAGAAGCTGCACCGGCGCGGTGCGTGAAAAGCCTGAGCCTTCCACCCGCACGTAGTAGACCCCGGGGGACAGCCGTCTACCCGTCGCATCCTCACCGTTCCAGCCGACGCTGGTCGCTCCGCGAGCCTCAAAAGTGTGGCGCTGCCGCCCGTGCACATCGAACACGCGCACCAGAGCGCGGGTCCCCCGCGGCATCCACTCCAACGACAGGGTGAGCGCCCCGTCAGTCGGATTGGGCGCCAGCTGCAAGCCGGTCGGCGCCGGTGCTTGATATGTTGGCTCCGCCACCGCGACAATCTCTTCCACGGCAAAGGGCAAGAACACCCGGCCGGAGCCCAAGTCGCCGGAGTACGGTCCGTTGCCCGGCAAGTGATCGACCGGCTGCACCGCCGCTTCCACGCGGCTCTCGACTGCGGCGGGGCTAAGTCCGGGCAAAAGCCCGAGGATTAGCGCCACTTCCCCGGTGACTATTGGAGCGGCGAACGAGCACCCCGACCCCAGCGCCCAACCTCCACCGGGAAACGCCGCCCGCACTCCGGTGCCGGGCGCTGACACTACGACCTTCGAGTTGTAGTCGGCGAAATCAGCCTTGACGTCGAGCGAGTCAAGCGCCGTGATCATGAACGCTTTGCTGTCGTCGGCCGGATAATAAGACGGCGACGAACGGTTCTCGTTGCCGGCCCCGGCGACAATCGTCACGTTCTGGAGGGCAGCGTACTCGAGCTGGTGGCCCAGCATGGAGATGTGGCGCGGCACACCGAAGCTCATGTTGATGACCTGGGCGCCCTGGTTGAGGGCGTAGCGCGTCGCCCGAACTAAGTCCCAGGTAGAGCCGCGCCCGTCGTCATCGAGGGCACGAATTGGCAGCAGGGTGGCGTCGGGCGCCACCAGCGCGACCATGCTGGCCACCATCGTTCCGTGCCCGAAGCTCTCGTCGATGGCCTGGTCGCCGTCGTCGTCCACGCCATTGGCAACGATCTCCCAAGGTTCGGCGTCTCCATCCAAAAAATCCCAGCCAGCGGCTGACAGACGGCCGGCAAAGATCTCGTGGTTGGGGTCGACACCAGTGTCGATAATCGCGACCGTGACGCCGGCGCCGGTGGCGTAAGTATGCGCTTCGTCGACACCGATCCGCTGGGTTAGAAACTGATCCTCGAAGTCGACGACCGTACCGCCGACCGCGATGAACACCATCTGCTGCGTGCCTTCGGGCGTGTCCTCCAGGTAATTGGCCTCGGTCTCGAGGATCCGCGCGTCAGTGTTCTCCATCATCTCCGCAAAAGCCTCGAGGTCGCCAGCATTTTCCTTGAACACTAGATGGAGGTCACCCTCCGGGAAGGTATCGCGGGTGACCGTTCCCCAAGTGGCGTTGATCTCCTCGACGGTGTGGCCGGGGGCGAGCTCGAGAATGATCTCGCCATCTGCGTAGATTTCGGTGGCGCCGGCGGCGCTCGGGCTTAGGGCCAGGGTGCAAACTAGGCCGGAAATAAGCCTGCGAGCGGCTGTCGGAGCCATCGCTAAAGCTGTTGGCTTGATGAGCTGAAATACCACGGCACCTTCTCCCGGCAATCACCGTAGGCTTGGGGCATACGCTGTCTACGCCGCCCAGTGTATGATCCTGAGCGGCAGTCAACCCCCCACTGTGGGGCCAAACGTGCACTCACGCTGGGGCGCCCTCGCACAAACTAGCTGTCGCGCCACCCGCTCTCGAAAATACGCTGAGGTCCACAAAAAAATAGCATGGAACGCGACGTTCTAGTTGAGGGACTCATGGCCGGCGACGAGAGGGCCTGGCGCCACCTCGTTGATCAATATGGCCGGCTCATCTACGCGGTCGGTGGGCGCACCGGTCTCACCGACAGCGAGCGTGACGACCACTTCCAAAACACCTGTGTAGCCCTGGTGGGCGCAATCCACCAACTCCGCGACACCACCAAGCTTACCTCTTGGCTGTATTCGATCGCCTACAGAAACGCCGTGGACCTCGTGCGGCGCCGCCGCGGCGGGACGGTTTCACTCGACGAACCCGATGGTCAAAGCACTTTCGAACCGGTCGCCAGCGAGCCCGACGCGTTGGCACGCCTCGAAGAACTCGCCACCGCTGCCCAGGTCGCCGACCTCTTCACCCGGCTCGACGAGCGCTGCTGCCGTCTTCTGAACGCCCTCTATCTCCAAGACCCGCGCCCCAGCTACACCGAGCTCGCGGCACAGGAGGGGATACCGATCGGCTCTATCGGCCCGACCCGCGCCAGGTGTCTCGAAAAAGCCCGCCGCCTCATGGGTGATGTATCAAGCGACGAGCCCGGTGCGACTCTTGGAGCAGACCCTCGAAGGGGAGAGTGGCGAAATGAGTAAGCATCCAAGCTGGGAACAAATCGTCGGCGCCATCGAAGCCGGTACAGACGGCGGGGCAACGAGCGCCGCCAATGGTAGTGCGCTCGACTGGGTTCTGCCGCACGTCTCTAGCTGTGCTACGTGCCGGCATCTAGCTGATCGAGCCTCCGCGCTTACCGGCGTTTCGGTTCTCACTACACTCGAGGAACCACCGCCCGCACTCGTCGCTCTGACCATGGCCCGCGTCACCGATGCGCTTAGAACCAAGCACCAAGCCGCCGGTTCGAGCTTGGCCGACGTGCTAGTCGAATGGGCGCAAGCAACCCGCGACGAGCTGACGACCGTCTGGGCAACCCTGGTGGCCGGCGGCGAACCCAGCCCCGTATTGCGCGGTGGTGATACTGCTCCCCAAACGGTGTTGTACGATACTCCGGACTACTCGATCAGCTTGTCGCTCAAGCCGGGTTCCCAGCCGGAAACGGTCGACGTAGCCGGACAGGTCATGCCGAAGACAGCCGACGCGCTTCCGGGCGACGGGCGCGTCGGCGCACGGGTGGGGGATCAAGTGCGCGAGGTCAACCTGGCAGCCGACGGTAGATTCCGAGTCACCTCGCTGCCGAGGGGAACTCTCCAAGTCGAGCTGGGCGTCGGCAGGACGCTGGTTCGCATGGCGCCCCTCGCGCCGCCCCCCACCGCTCCCGGAGCCTAGTTCTGGCGGGGGGGTCGAACCCCAGCGCCGCACTCGCCGACGAAGTCGCCGCGCGAGTGTCGCACCTAAACTCCGCGGCACCCGATCGTGCCATCGCCGCGGACACGCGCGATCGGGCGGCGGCGCTTCTAGCCATCGCTCCCTCCTTGGCAACCGAGTTGGCCACTGCCTTACTCCACGCCTGCGAACGGCAAGGCGCATCCCTCGATCCCGCCGTCGGCGCCATCGCTTGGCGTGCGCGCGCCGAAGCCCATCTCTACTCCGGCGAACAGATGGCGGCCAAAGCAGCCTACGAGGAAGCTTGCGCCGCGGCTGAGACGGCCGGTGAAACAGGCTTGCTCGGCCAAATCCTGGTCGGGAGGGTCGGTTTGATGAACGTCACCGGCGAAGAAAAGAGTGCGCGCACGCTTGCTTCTCGGGCGGCCGCGCTCCTCGAGTCGGCCGGCGACCATGCATACCTAGCCAAACTGCACATGAACCAAGGCAACGCCGCCTACTACGCTCAGGACTACGATGCGGCGCTTAACGCCTACACTGAAGCCCGCCGCCTTTGGGATCAGGAGCCCAGCTCGGTCGACCCTTCAATGCGCGTCGGACTGCTGATGAACACCGGCATCGCTTGTACGAACCTGGGTCGCCTCGCAGACGCTCATCGACTGCTCCACGAAGCCGGCGACACTGCGAGCAACCACGGACTCCTGCTCTTGACCGCCCAGAGCGACTCCAATCTGGCGTTCGTCGAGCTTCTGGACGGCAACTTTCGCCGGGGGTTGGCGCTACTCGAGCGCGCCACCGCCACGTTCGACGCCGAGGGCGCTCGGTCGTTGTTGGCCGGCGCCCAGCTCAGTCGCGCCGAAGCGTACTTGGAACTAGGCATGCCGGTGGAAGCTCTAGACCTTGCCCTGGAGGCCTGCCGCACGTTTGCCAGCGAGGGAATGATGACCGACGCCATGCTGGCGCAAATCGCCGCCGCCCGCGGTCGCATGGCCGCGCGAGCCCCGAGCACCGCATTGCCACTTCTAGAGTCGGCACAGGCACACTTCGCCCACCATGCCATGGACCCGCGCGCCCACGCTTGTGCACTTCATCAAGGCGAGGCGCGACTCATGCTGGACGACGCCAACCGCGCCCTAGCCCTCGCCGAAAGCGCGCTGCGCGCCTTCGAAACCTCAGGCAGTAGGACGTGGAGTGCGCGTGCTCGCCGACTGCTGGTCGAAACGCTCTTGCGAACCGGCAAGGCGCCCGCCGCCGAGCTGGCGCTGGGTCATGGCCTAGAAAGTTTGGGCGAGCTTCCTGCCGGCGAACGCTGGCGGCTCTGGGCCATCGCCGGCCGAGTTGCTCTAGCCAACGGCGACCACAGGCTGGCCGAGGATCGGCTCTTGAACGCCGCCCGCGACGTCGAACGCCAGCGCCGACTCATTCCATCCATGGGGATTCGAGCGCGCGCATTTGAAGAACAAGTCGGCGTCTACCACGCCCTGGTCGACCTGGAACTCAACGCTCGACAACCGGACAACTATCGATTGCTGGCCGCGATGGATGCGGCACGCGCCCGCGGTTTCCGCGAGCAATGGTTATCACCCCGTGTCCAAGCTTCGTCGCCAAGCCTCGACGATGAGCGGCTGCTTCTAGGTTCACTGACCCACCGCCTGGAGCAGGCTGAGCTGGCGGGTGACGCTGGCGCCAGCGCGCTGCGCTCCCAAGTCCAGGACGTCGAGCGCCGCATCGACTCGACGCTGGCGCGCGCGGACCAGGGCGCTGGAGACACCTTCCCGTTCGACTGGACCACCGACAACGTCGCCAGCGCCAGGGAGCGAGCCGAGTCGCTGGCGCGACACCTGGCGCCCGGCGAGGTCGTGTGTCAGTACTTCGTCACCGAGGCCTCACTTGTGGCCATGGTCATGCAATCAAACGGCTTGGTGCGCCTGCCGCTGACGGCAAGGGTCGATGACCTGAGAGCCCTCGCCGAGGACCTGTCACTGCAGATTGACAGCATGGCACTGGCCGCCAGTGCCGGAGTCGAGACCAATCGCGCCTTTCAGAAAGCTGCCGCCGACACATTGCTCCAGAAACTGTACAGCGCGCTGATCGCGCCGCTGGCGCCGCTTCTCCCCGCGCGCGCCCGGCTCGTCATCCTGCCGCATCGCTTCTTGCACCACGTGCCGTTTGAGTGTCTATTCGACGGAGAGCGGTATCTTGCTGACCGTTGCCTGGTAACGCGCGCGCCTACGACTGAGTTCATTCTAGCCCGCCGCCAGCGCAATGAGACTTCGGACGATGCGGTGTTGATCACCGGCGCCGTCGGCTCCGGTCCTCCCGCCGTCGCCGAGGAAGTCGCGCTCGTCGCAGGCCGTCTGGGTGAGCGAGCCAAAGTCCGGATCGATCCGACCAGCGCCGAACTCATGACCGCCCTGTCGCACCCGGGTACCGTACACATGAGCACACACGGACACTTTCGCGACGATAATCCACTCTTCTCCCGCCTCACCACTCAAGACGGCGCGCTTTTCTTGGCCGACCTCCTCAACGCCACGATGCGCGCTAACCTCGTGGTGTTGAGCGCCTGCAATACCGGGCGTTGCTTTGCCGGGCGCGGCGATGACCTCTCAGGCGTCACCCACGGCCTCCTCGCCGCCGGGGCTGGGACGCTCGTCGCCAGCCGCTGGCGGGTGCACGACTTGGCCACGTGCGAGCTAATGGGTAGCTTCTACAGCGAGCTGGCTCAGCAAGTGCCAGGCGCCTGGGGTGCGGCAGCAGCCATGCGGCGCGCTGCCGCCGACCTCCGACAGCGCTACCCACACCCCTTCTACTGGGGCGGGTTCAGCGTCTATGGCGCACCACACCCGACGGGTTGAAGCTGCCTGTTGAGTTGACGCTGGGTCAGGCCGAACTGCCCCATCTCCTCCAAAGTCAGCGTATCAGCCGGTCGATTGCCACGACTACTCGCCAGTAGCCCCAATGGGCGAGACGTTAGACCTGGAACGGCTAGTAAGGAGGAGTGCAGAGTGCTGAAGTGGCTTGGTCGTACATGCTTCATGGCTCTGGTTGTCATTGGCCTTGGTTTGATGGGGTGCTCTGAAGAGACCAACCCGATCAGTCCGCGGGTCGACGGCTTCCAAGGCGCCATGATGAAAACCCGCGAAGACGGTGGAACCAACGGTAACACCAACGGTGGGACCAACGGCAACACCAACGGCGGAACCAACGGCAACACCAACGGTGGAACCAACGGTAACACCAACGGTGGAACCAACGGCAACACCAACGGTGGGACCAACGGCAACACCAACGGCGGAACCAACGGTAACACCAACGGCGGAACCAACGGTAACACCAACGGCGGAACCAACGGTAACACCAACGGCGGAACCAACGGTAACACCAACGGCGGAACCAACGGTAACACCAACGGCGGAACCAACGGTAACACCAACGGCGGAACCAACGGCAACACCAACGGTGGAACCAACGGTAACACCAACGGTGGAACCAACGGTAACACCAACGGCGGAACCAACGGCAACACCAACGGCGGAACCAACGGCAACACCAACGGTGGAACCAACGGTAACACCAACGGCGGGACCAACGGTAACACCAACGGCGGAACCAACGGTAACACCAACGGCGGGACCAACGGTAACACCAACGGCGGGACCAACGGTAACACCAACGGCGGAACCAACGGTAACACCAACGGCGGAACCAACGGTAACACCAACGGCGGAACCAACGGCAACACCAACGGTGGAACCAACGGTAACACCAACGGCGGCGGTGCGGGCGAATGCCCCGATGGGTCGACCCAGCTCCGCGCACAGCTGAGCGGTGACGACAACAACCGCGCCGACTACAACCTGTTCCCCAGCGGTGCAGGTGACTTTCGCGCCGAAGTGCGGAGCATGGCGCCGCACACCACCTACAGCGTCACGGTAGCAGGAACCCAAGTGGGTCTTCTGACGACTGACGACGCAGGTCGCGGCGAGCTGCGCTACGACACCCTGCCATCTGGATTCCCCACGGCTTCTTCGGGGGATGCTGTGGGTGTGGGGCCAGCGTCTGGATCGTTCGCTCCGAACTGTCCCTAGGAAAGATCAAACCATCGTGCGGGGCGGGCTCCGTCTCGCCCCGCACCAAATCACGGGGATCGCACCTTGAAGACCAAGAACCTGATCTCTTTCGCAGCGAAGACCACGATCGGTGTCCTGGCTTTACGCTGGGCGATGCGGGGTGTCTCCGCAACCGATCTGGCGGGAACTTGGGTGCAAGCGAACCTCCCGCTGATCGCTCTATCTCTGGTCGTCTTCGTGGCGACGCCGATTTTACAGGGCGTGCGTCTCCGCCGACTCCTCGCCATCCATGGCGACGCTTTGTCATTGTCGCGAGCGATTCGGTTGTCGTTCGCGGGCAACTTCATGAACTTTGCCATTCCCGTCGGTTCGACGACCGGGGATGTCTACAAGGCAGCGCTGCTCGCCGGTTTATCCAGCCGAGCGGTAGTTACAACTTTCATCGATCGTGCCATTGGACTGGGCACGCTGCTCGCGACTGTGGCGTTGATCACTCTGATTGTCCCAGCCCAAAGCCCCCTGGCGATGCTCCGCCCGCACCTCATGTTCGCGTGTTTGGCGTGCGGTGTGGGTCTGGCTGCGCTCCGGTGGATGCCCTGGCCCGGGCGTTTGGCACAACGTCTGGTGCTGCTGGAGCGCTTGCGGCCGTATCTTCGAGCGGCAAGAGAGACGCTGTCGGCGCGGCGGTCGCTGGTCCTCGCCGTGATCGACACGCTAGGTATTCAACTTGCGGCAACCCTGAGTTTTCTCTGCGCCGCTGTGGCTCTCGAGTTTCACGTGGTCCCGGCCAACCTACCAGCTTTCTACGCCCTGTTCTCGGCGGGTGAAATAGTCAAGGCGATGCCCGGACCACCGCAGGGTTTGGGAACGCTCGAAGCCGCCTACGGTGCGTTTTTCGCCACTTGGGCAACCCCCGCCCAAATCGTCAGTGCCGCCGCGGCCATTCGCGCCATCAACCTGCTCTGCTCACTCCCTGGACTCGTGTTCGTGCTCAAGCGCGGCGACCAGGAAGAGCCTTCACGCATAGCAACCAGTCCAATGTGGGCGTCGACGCTCGGCGCCGGACCCGAGGAGCCACAGATGCACGAAGCCAATCGCAAGCCCGATGTCAGCGTGTTCTTCCCCTGTTACAACGAAGAGGAAAACGTCGAGCCAACAACCCTCGCTGCCCTGCGCGCTTGCGACCGACTGCTAGACGACTACGAAATCATCATCGTTAACGACGGCAGCAGCGATCGCACGGGCGAGATCGCTGATCGATTGGCAGTCGAACACAGCCGCGTGCGCGCTGTGCACAACCAGCCAAATCGGGGCTACGGGGGTGCCCTGCAGCGAGGCATCGCTGAGGCGCAGAAATCCTACATCTTCTACACGGACGGCGACGGTCAATTCGACTTTGAGGAGCTGGAAAAGGTGCTGCCACTGATGCGGAAGTACGACATCGTCAGCCCCTACCGAATGGATCGCCAGGACCCTATTCATCGTAGAGTCAATGCCGCCTGTTGGGGGATGTTGGTCCGCCGCCTGTTCAGCCTCAGCGTGCGCGACATCGACTGTGCTTTCAAACTGTTCCCGCGCCGTTTGTTTCAGGAGATTGAGTTGCGGTCGGAGGGCGCTCTTATTGATACGGAGATTCTGGCTCGCGCCAAGCGCCGTGGCTACACGATCGGCCAAGTCGGCGTTCACCACTACGCGAGGACGGCGGGCGAGTCGACGGGTGCCAACCCTAAGGTGATCCTGCGCGCCTTCGCCGAGCTATGGGCGTTGCGCGGTGCGATCGCCGGTTCGGCAAGTCCGGTTCACCGCCCGGTGGGGGCCGAGGAGCAGGCAACGGGTTGATGGAGGCCCGTCGCCGCTTCTGGCTAGAGGGCGCCGGCGTCCTGTTATTGGGCGCCGGCGTCATGCATTTGCTCTACGCTGCGTCGCCACCGGCACCCGGTGGCGAGATCGGTGCGCCCGGGCACGACTCGTACTACCACGTGGCAATGGCGTCGCTAGTCACCGAGTTGGGCGCCATGTCCGAGTTCCCTTGGTTGAAGTTCACCTACTTTCGGGACGCGGGCAGCGAATTCGTCAGCCACCATTGGGGCTTTCACGTATTCCTGGCTCCCTGGGTCAAGGTGGCCACTTGGCTCAAACATGATGCTTTGGCTGGCGGCCGCTGGGCCATGTGCTTTATCTTCGGCGTCAATCTATTCTTGTTCCACGGCCTTCTGCGACAGCGGCGGGTGCCTCTGCCTTGGTTGTGGTTGGCCCTCTTCTTTTTGCTGCCCGACCAGTTCTTTGCGCGGCATGGCCTCGTTCGGGCCATCGGGCCATCCCTGGCCGGCATGCTGCTCTTGCTGTGGGCGATGTTTGCCGGGCGTTTTTGGTGGGCAGCAATAGCCGTCGCTGCCTATGTGCATCTCTATCTGGGAGCGGTGACCTTCGGACCGCTCGTCGTGGCGATTTTCGGCGCCAGTCTGGCGATTGGGTCGAGCGCCGAGCGTCGCCAACTTTGGAAACTGGTCGCGTGCGCAGCGCTCGGTTGGACGGTTGGTGTTATCACCCATCCCTACGCCGCAGGGATGTTTGAGTTTTTGAGGTTACAGATCTTCGGAACTGGGCTGTCCCCCGACATCGAAGTGGGCCGTGAGTGGAAACCCTATACCGACGCCTGGTTTCTCGTGCGCATGGCATCGGTGGTCCTCGCCGTTTGGTTTGCTGCTTTGGTCGTACGTACGCGGTTCGGCCCCCGGTTGGACGCCCGGGAGACGGCGCTGCTGGTGCTCCAATGCGTGCTATTGGCCCTTACCTTGAAGGCCCGGCGGTTCATTGAATACTGGCCACCGATTTGCCTGCTGAGCGCCGCCTACTTGGCAGCTCCACCGTTGGCCCAACTGCTAAGCGTCGCCAGCGGCAAATGGAACACCTTGTCTGAGGCGCGCCGCACTCTAGCCGGTGCTGCCGGTAGAGTCGCGGCAGTCGCACTGCTTGCCGGGTTGACCCACCACTTCGCCGCCAGTGGGCTGGCCTCCGCCGCAGGGCAGCTGCGCTGCTACTACGACTTGGATGCGGCACGCGACGTGATGTTGGCATTGCGCGAACACTCGGCCCCGGGCGACGTTGTGTTCACCGACGATTGGGACATTTTCCCCCTCTACTTCTACCTCAACCGCCACAACCACTACATTGTCGGACTAGATCCAAAGTTCACTCACAGTCGCGAGCCCGATTTGTGGAATCGCTACGTCAAAGTGTCGCGTGGGGAGGTCCCCTCGACCATCCAACCGGTTGCGGCCACGGACGAGGGGGCGCGGTTGCCGGTGGCGCTGGAGGACATCCGCGAACACTTTGGCGCCAAGTATGTGGTCGTGGACCACGACCACCGAACGCTGGCCGACCGCCTTCATCAAGCGCCACACTTTGCTGAACTCATCCATCCAACCACCGACTACCAAGCAGCGTTGCGCGCGCCGTTTCTCCTGTTTCGAGTGCGGGCGGCGTCTGAGGATACAGAGCACTATGCTGGTGGCGGCGACATTTTCTTGAGTGATCTGACACCGGTCACCGTCTCTCAGGGGTGGGGGAACTTGCAGGCGGACCGCTCGGTGGACGGCAACGAAATCAGTCTAGCTCGCCAGCCTTACGAGCGCGGCATCGGCACCCACGCCCCGTCGCGAATCACCTATGCGCTGCCACCCGGGACTACCGCCTTTCGCTCGATCGTCGGGGTCGACGATGAAACCGATGGTCTTGGCAGTGTGGTGGTCCGGGTTTTCGTCGACGGCCAGCTTGCCTTCTCGAGTCGGGTGCTCCGCGGCGGCGAGGCGCCCGTTGAAGTCGCCATCGATCTGGGCGGCGCCCAGCGCATCCAGTTATGCGCTGAAACCGCCGAGGACGGCGACCGCTTCGATCACGTGTCGTGGGCAGAGGCCTTATTCATCGCCGCTGGCGCCCCGGCGGTCGACGGCGGCCCGTGACGATCTCCGCGGCGCGACTCGGAGCGCTGCTGAACCGCTCGCCGATGTGGACGGCGATTGCCATCGCCGCGCTGGCAATCTGCTTGCGTGCCTGGATTGTAGCCCAGCCGGAACTAGGGTTCTTTGACGACCTCGATCTGTTCGTGCGCTGGGTACGTGGATTGGCAGCGCACGGCCTCGCCGGTTTCTATGCGGCAGAGGACTTTTGCGACTATCCGCCGCTCATGGTTCTTTGTTTTTGGGCAGTTGGAGCGATCGCCGCCTCGTTCGATCTCCTCGCCAACGACCACCTGCTTGTGGTGCTGGTCAAATCAATGGCAATCCTCGCCGACTTGGCGATTGCAGCGCTGCTCTTCTGGGAGGTCAAGCGACTGTTCGGCCGCTTCGTCGCGCCCGTGGCCAGCGGTCTCTACCTTCTCAATCCGGTGGCGGTGTACGACTCGGCCTACTGGGGACAGCTGGATGCCATCTACACCGCGTGGGTGCTGGCCGCGGTAATCGGCGTCGCCAACCGCCGCTGGGCGCTAGCCGGCGGCGCCGCAGCACTCAGCGTCCTCGCCAAGTTTCAGTCCGTAGCCGTCCTGCCGATCGTTCTCTTCGAGGCTTTCCGGCTGGGCGGGCGGCGGGGGCTCGGGCGCCTGGCGCTCGCCGCAACCGTCACCACGCTTACGGTCGCTATCCCCTTTTGGGCGACCAGCACCCAACAGGAAGTGGTAAGCCGCGCATACGTCAACGTCGTCGGTCAATACAGCACCATGTCCATGAACGCCTACAACGTTTGGACTCTTGCCGGACTTGCCGACCTCTCGGACACGGGTCCGCCCTTTACTATTCTCCGCGCCGTCGCCGCCGGTCGCAACGTCCTGGAAACGAGCGACTCGTGGCTGCTTGGCCTCACCTGGCGCCGGCTGTCGCTGGCCGGCTACGCGCTCGTGGTCGCCGTCATCCTCGCCCTCTATGCGCGCCGACCGGGGCCAGTGGCGCGCTACGCGGCGGCCGGAGCGCTTGCTCTTGGCTTCTACCTTGTCCCTACCGAGATGCACGAACGCTACGCTTTCCCAGCCATTGCGCTCTTGGTTCCCTGGGCGGCGGCGGCGCCACGCCACGAGCGCATCTACTGGGGGATCACCATAGCCGTGCTGCTTAATCTGACCTCGGTGATGTCTCCCGGCCCGCTGGCGCCGCAAATCGCCGCGGCGAATCTGGTGCTATTCGGGCTGTTGATTGCCGGCTTGTCGCGGCTGACACCAGCTGCTGCGCCGCCACTTCAGCCGCTCGAAGAAACCAGTGCCTGCCCACCGGTGATTCGAATCTTTCAGCGGGCGACGGGGATCGCCGTGGCTTTGGCTCTCATCGCTTGCGTCGCTGTCTTTGCCGCCGGCCAGCGCCGCTCACCACCCGAAGCGTCCAGTGGGCGCTGGCTCGCGGAAGAGGTGCCGCTTGCCGTGGAACAGGGTTGGCGACAGCCCCGACGCAACCGCTCAGTGGCGGGTGGTGTCTTGGAAATGGCGGGTCGCTTTTATTTGCGGGGCATCGGCACCCATGCGCCTGCAACTCTGGTGTACACGGTGCCACCGGGAGCAGCTGGCTTCGAAGCCGTCGTCGGGGTCGATCGAGCCGCCAACGGGCGCGGCAGCTTCACCATCGACATCGAGGCGGATGGCGCCGTCGTTTATCGCTCACCGCGATTGACCGGGGGATCTGACCCCATCCCGATCAGCGCCGATGTCCGCGGCACCAGCGTAATGACCCTCCACCTAGGCGACGGCGGTGACGGCCAACACTGGGACCACGCAAATCTCGCGCTTGCACGGTTTACCTACTAGTCGCTACCTTGACACCACGCTGCTCGGGCCCTAGTCGGCGCGGAAACCGACTTCAGCGTGCGCACCGTCGCAGAAGGGCTTGCTCTTGGAGGCGCCACACCGGCAAAAGGCTGCCTTCTCTCCCCGCCATGCCGGACGCCCCGAACCCGACAGCAAGCTTAGCGGCCCTTGAACGAGGAGCGGACCATCCTTGGCCGCACTCACGCGCAGTTTCCCGGCGACTGGGGGCGCACTTGTACAGCTGTCGCCCACCGCTCCACGGTCACGGAAGCCAGCATCTTCGTGGCTGTTGTCGCAGAAGGGTTTGTTGGACGAAGCGCCACAGCGGCAAAGAGCGGCACGGGAACGCACGCCGAGCATGTCTTCTGACGCTCCGTCGATCTCAAGGTCACCGCGGAGGTACAGGGGTCCGCACGAGACTGCCATCGCGGTATTCTCGGAGTCGGGTTCGCGCCCCGCGCCCGGGCGACTGGCAACGAGCGCCCCAGTGGGGCAGCGGAGCGCCACCTCCTCAATCTCGTCGGCTGGCCGGCGATCCGGTTCGGCCCACGGGTCACGGCCGCTCTCGAAAACGGCGCCCTGGGCGCGGGTGCACTCGCCGATGTGGATGCAGAGCCGCCGATCCCACGAGACGGTGACATCCTTGCCCGACCATTGGTAAATCTGCTTCGTGGACTTGGACATGATCGTGCCTTCCTGGTGACGCTCGCGCGCCGGTTCCATTCCGTCCAATGTTAACATGCGGGCTCGGTTAACCGGCAGGGTCGCAGATCGCACCGAGGATAAACGCCGGATCCGACATACTATGGTCCCAAGCGGCGAACACGCTCCCACCCTTGTCCCGGTTCTCTTGGTCAACTTGATCGGGGCGCTGGGGTTCTCCATCGTCCTGCCGTTCCTCGTTTTCACGCCGCGCGTGACCTGGGGTGGACGGTTCGCCATGGCCATCGTCGCGGGACCCCAGGGCACGGTCCAGGGAGTCGCGGGAAGCGTCTCCAGCGTAGCAAGCATCGTCGGTTTGCTTGTCGGCGGCGTTGTCTTCGGTCTGGTGGGCGGGGCGGTGTTCGGCATCGCAGGCGCAATCATGAGCGTCGCCGCTGTCTTGTCGTTTCGGTTAGGCGGGCTCGGCCGTCAGCTCTCCTCGGAACCGAGCGCGCCTGCATAGCTGGCCAATCCGCGAAGAACACGGTGACAAGCCAGCAAAGCAACTACCGAACCAGCACAGCCCGCTCGGTCGCCTGGTAGACCCCGGCGTTCAGCCGGAAGAAATAGGCGCCCGACGCCACCTGGGCGCCGGCGTCGTTCCGGCCATCCCAGCGCGCGCTGTGCGCTCCGGCGTCGTGGACCTCTTCTGCCACCAACGTCCGGACCAGGCGACCGGCACCATCGTAGATGGCCAGCGTCACCTGGGCGGCACTGGGTAGCTCGAAACGCACCTCGGTCGCTGGATTGAAGGGATTAGGCGTTGCCCCAACCAATTGGAATGCCAAAGGCGCCAACGCCGGCCCTGCCACCCCGGTGCTCGAGGTCACCACCAACTCAACCGGCACCACCACCGGGTTCTCATCCGGGTCGTTGTTGGCGATAAAAATGTCGCAGTGGTAGGTGCCCACCGCCAGCCCGGTTGCATCCGCGGTGGCATCCACCGCCACCGAAGACTGGGCGGGTACCGAACCGGAATTCGGCGACATCGACAACCACTCACAATCAGCAACGTCGATCTTGACCGCCAAGTTGTCATGCACATAGTTGGCGTTGTAGACCACCTGGAGACCGGTGTCCCCCGCGCCGTTCTCCGTACCGATGGTGCATGAGTTGGTTTGACCAGACATCGACAAGTACTGGTACAAGATCGAGCTGTCGGCGTTCAGGATAACCTGAAACGTGTAGGGATTCGACAACGTCCCGTAGTGCAAAATGTCGGTCCACTGGACGACAAAGCGGCCGTTGGCTTGGTCGGCGTAGTGGTGGATGGTGCCGCCTAGAGACGGATTCAAATCGTCCCAGAAGCCGGCCACAGTACTGTTGGGCGGCTCAGAGCTGGGAAGTATCGTATTGTCGTAAACCCCACCCGACGACCCAAAAGTCAGGTAACCGTTGGCACTAATCAAAACGCTGTTGTGGACGGTGCCGTAGTGGGTAAAGGGAAACGGCAGTGCGACGCTGATCGAACCGTCGTCCACCAGCGTCACCGGCGTGCCAACCGCCGTGATGTCGGACCAGTCGAACACCGGGCCGTTCGGTTCATCGCTATCGATCCAGACGTAACCAAAGGCGTCGGGCCCGCCCGCTCCTGCTTCCACAGTACCGCCGGTGCCGTGGTCGATGGCGTTCTTTCCTACCGGCGCGCTGGCTGGCATCACAGCTGGCCACCCACCGGAAGTCGCCAGCGCCCTGGCCAAACCGCCGCCCACTCCCCGGGGACCGGCCGGCAACTCGGCGATCGTAAAGTGCAGTTCGCCACCAAGCGTGGCGTCAGCCAGGTTGGCAATGGTCAGCCCCTGAGTGCCCATCGTGTCTTGCAGCAAGGTGAAGTTCAGCTCGGTGGGAGTCACGTCGATCTCAGCCGGCGCCCCGACGTCGTAGCCAGTCGCTTGGAAGTTGGTCACCATGGCGCTCAGCTCAGCTGGCGTGTAGCCCATGGCTACCGCCGCATTGAATACAGCGTTGGCCGCATCATTTTGGCTGGTGCTCGAGCCGGTCATGGCAATGCCTTCGATGACGGCCGCGTCGATGCGCTCCTTACCGATCTCGTCCCAAATCATCATCAAGCAGGTCGACCAGATTTGCCCATCGGTGTGGATTTGTCCGACCAGCCCGCCCGGGTAGGTGGCACCGTAGTCGGTGACGCGACCCGACCAGAAGGGGTTGTGGCCGTCCCAGCTGAACACCCAATTGTTCTGCGGGTCCCCAGGTCCCCATTGCCCTAGGCCGCGGCTGTAGGACGCGGCAAAGTAGTCGCCCAATCCTTCGCTCAAGCCATCGACCTGGGATAGACCGCCGTTGGTCAACCAGTCGTGCAGGCCGTGACCGAGTTCGTGGATCACCACGTCGGCGTCCTCGGAGTCGTCGACGCCGCCCTCACCAAAGGCGACGACACCGGTGCTTGGGGTGTAGTGCGCGTTATCGGCGCCGTTCAGGCCGCTGGGATCAAACCGCACGCCTCCCGAGTACTGGTGCGGCGTCACCGGAATCAACAGCGTTTCATTGATGTAGCGCATATAGTTGTCGATGTGCCAGTACACCAGCGCCGCCTCGAAGGCGTCGTCGAAGCGGTTGAAGGCCCAGGTCGAGCTGGACTGCGAAAAGAGCCCATTGAACGGGGATTCGGTGTCAACGATTTCGGCGTAGGGGCCGACCAAAGAATAGGTACCGGCGTTCTCGGTAATGTCCAAGAGCGTGGCGTCGACCATTTCGGCGTCCATCTCGGGCGTGTTGGCGTCGTTACCGTCTACAAAGCCCGGATCCCCATACGTGGCACCCGCCGAGGACAGGGGATCGGGATCGAAAATGTTGCCGTTGCCATTCACGTAGTGGGCGAGGTCCACGGCTCTTAAGACGGCGCCGCTTCTAGCATCCACAACCACCTGCCAATCTCCCACAGCTCCCGACCGCGGTACCAGGCGCACTTCATAGGCCAATCGATCGGTGCCCGCCTCGGGGTAGATGACTTGCCGCGTGCGCTCGAATTCCAGCGCTGCGGTGATGCCTAAGTGGGAGAGCGCAACGCTGCGCGCTTGTGTTGCGCTCAAGGCCGCATCCAGGCTGGCCACGTCCAAGGCCGGCACGTAGGAGTTGGCCACGAAGACTACCCGACCCGCTCGATCCAGGGTCACGGCGACCTGCGCCGCCAAGACCGGCACCCCCGCGTGGTGCTGATCGAACCGCACCGTCGTCGTGGCTCGGCCGGTCCGCGTGTGCCGATGGGTCAGATCGCCAAGGGCTGGGTCTGCCAAACCGAAGAGTTCGGCCCGCGCCGTCATGTACTGGCGCGCCATCGCCTCGGGCTGATCGGCAGTGGCTACGAAATCGGTGTGGTAGACCGCCCGCGGCGTGCCGGTGGTCGCATCCAACCGCATGGAGCCCGTGGTAATCGAGGGCCCCTGCCCCGGCCCGGGAATCAGAGCCACCCCCGGGTGGACGTGGGCTTGCTTGGCAGAAACTGGCCCGAAGCCGCCGCAGATAAGGGCGGCGACGAGTAGCGAGAGATACAGCCGATCGAGGCGAGAGGCGGACCGGTGGCGCATGGGAATTCCTTAATCTATGACGGGGCAAGCCGCCAGGTGTACAGAGGTGGCGCTCAGGATTGGCGCAGCTCCCCATGAGTGTAGCGCGCTGTGCCCTGATGCAACAAGGCGCCATGCGTTATCCTCGCCGGCATGTGGACTCAGCGCGACATACCCAATCAGGCTGGCCGGCTCGCGGTTATCACCGGCGCCAACACCGGCATCGGTTTTGAAACGGCCCAGTCGCTGGCGACCGCCGGTGCCCAGGTTGTGTTGGCATGCCGCAGCGCTACCAAGGGAACGGCAGCTCTCGAGCGGATCAAGGCCAAGCTGCCCGGCGCCCAGGTGACCCTCGAGGCCCTCGACCTCGCCGACTTGACGTCGGTCGATGCGTTCGCTCAGCGTTTCTTCGGAAGCCACGCGCAGCTCGACCTTCTGATCTTGAACGCCGGCGTCATGGTGCCGCCGGCGACCAGGACGGCGCAGGGGTTCGAGCTGCAGTTCGGTGTCAACCACCTGGCGCACTTCGCACTCGCAGGGAAACTCCTGCCGCGGCTCATGGCAACGCCTGGCGCTCGCATCGTCGTCGTGTCGAGCGCCGCCGCCGCCCGCGGGGCCATGGACTTTGACGATTTGCAATTCGAGAAGCGGGGCTATGCTCCCTGGAAAGCCTACGCGCAGAGCAAGCTGGCCAACCAACTCTTCGCGTCCGAGTTGCAAAGGCGACTCCAAGCCGCCGGGTCCGACCTGCGGGTCACAGCAGCCCACCCAGGTTGGACCGCCACGGACCTCCAGCGTTCCAGCGGTCTCATGCGGTTACTGAACCGCTTCTTCGCGCAGTCGGCCGCCCAGGGGGCGTTGCCGACCCTCCGTGCCGCCACCGATCCTGAGGCTGCCGGTGGCGACTACTTCGGCCCCCGGGGCTTTATGCAGATGCGCGGCGCCCCGGTGCGCGTCTCGATGGTCAAGGCCGCCCAAAACGCCGCGGATGCGGCGCGACTTTGGCAGGAGAGCGAAGCACTAAGCGGCGTTCACTATGCGTTGCCCAGTGGTTGAGTCAATATTGCCGCTCCTTGCCCAGTGCCATAAACGTTTGCTAGGCTGAAGCAGGTTGTGCTGCGTCTTATAAGCAAGGTCGCACACGCCGCCACACCACCTCAGCGTGCGGAGGTCCTCAACTTATGAGTCCGACCCAACGTCTCTATCACGTGGTCGCGATCTGCTGGCTCGCCCTGACCCTGGCCACTGCGACCACCCAAGCCGAAAGCCTCGAAGACGCCTACGATCTCTACTGGTCGGGCTCAACCGTCGAGGCGCTGGAAGCGGTTGGAGCGCTCCTCGAAACTGCTGATCTCAGCACCCGGCAGCGGCGCGATGCGCTCATCCTCCAGGGGCAGTGTCAGATCAAGATGGACCGCGACTTCTCGGCGCAAGAGTCGTTCTGCGCGGCGTTGAAGCTGGATCCGGAAACCCAACTGGACGCCACCAATCCCTCCTACAGCCCGCGCGACATCCAAGTGTTTGCCGAGGCGGAGGAGCGCTGCGGCCCGACTGCAACCGACGCTGCAATCGGGGACAAGAAGAGCTCGGGGTGGTGGCCGTTGTCGCTAAGGAACACGCTCCTAATCGTCGGTCCGCCGAGCCTCCTGGCAACCCTATGCGCCGCCGAGGTCGGCCTCTGCAAAAAAGACGAGACCCAAGGCAATCCACTGCCCTTGCCTCCCGATCCACCCGCTGCCGCGCGGGGGGGGTCATGACTCGGCGGCTTGTCCAAGTCGCGGTAGTGGGCGGGGTCTTGTCGCTCTTGGCGCCGGGCTTGGCCAATGCTCAGCTCCGCGCCGCTCGCGTCGTGTACGGCGCCGGCGTACCAGCCAACGGCAACCAAACCATTTTCTCGACGATCGAGTCATCCTACGTCGCGCTGGGCACGGGATCCGGACTCGAAGCGGCGCCGGCGGTCTTGAATTCAGTGACCGCCGCTACAGACTTCGTGCTGGAGCTCCCTCTACAACCGGCTCCCGGTCCAGTGACCCTGTCGGTGCGCGCGCAAACGCCCTTTCCACCGGCAGCCGGACTACCACTGGCCGTGCAATACCGCGCCTACGGCACCACCGAATTCGTGGAGTTGGACCAGACGCCGGACGGTGACCGAGTCAACGCCGAATTCACCTTGCCGGCCGCCGGCGGCGTCCTCCGCTTCGTAACCCTGGCGGGCCCTTTGACCGCGGTCCGCACCCGCCCGGTGGCCGCCCGGCTCAACAACTACAACCCGGCTGACGCACTGGCCACCACCGCGCGCCAGTACCGAATGGTGGGGTTCCCCTTCGACCTGGACGACAAACAAAACCCGATGAGCCAAGCAGTGTTCGGCAATGAACTCGGCGAACCCAACAGCGAGCGCTGGCGCATGTTCCGCTTCGAAGAGGGGCGCGGCTACCGCGAGTTGACCACTGAAGCAGGCGCTCACTCGATGAGCCCCGGGCACGCCTTCTGGTTGATCACCGAGGCCGGCCAATCCTTCGATGTCAGCGGCCAATCCCACGTCGTCCCCGATGACTTCGGCCTGGCCCTGGCGCCCGGGCGCCACCAAGTGGCCAATCCATTTCCCTTCGCCATCGAGACCAGCGCCGTGCGCGTGTTCGACGGCACCAACCTCGTCGACTTCGCGGATGCCCGCGCCATCGTCTCCGATTTTTCCGGCTACGACGGCGACTACCAAGCAGTCGGTGCGGGCGTGCTTGAACCATGGCAGGGCTATTTCATTCAGAACCGCACGAGCGAACCCGTTGCCCTCTTGTTCAGCCCAGCGCCGGCACCGCTGCCGCGCGCCGCGGATGCGGCCCGGGCGCCGCAACTCGCCGACTGGTCGGTGACCGTGCAGGCGGCTCGAGCGACCAGTCCGGTCGTGGTGGGCAGCCACCGAGATGCCGCGGCTGGGTTCGACGCCTTCGACACGCCAGCCTGGCCCGCACCGCCCAACCGGCGCGGACAGCTGTCGGCGATCAATACGTCGGTCCCCGCCGCGGTCCAGGCGTTTGCCACCGATGTTCGGCCCGCCGGCTCCCCGCTCTATGAGTTTCCGCTGCGCCTGACCGAGTTGGGCGGCGAGGTGACGATTGAAGCCTCGCTGGCCGGCAAGCTGCCCGACGGATTCGAAGCGCGACTCGTCGATCCCCGCGCCCGTGAGAGCACTCTTCTGAGTCCAAACAGCCGGCTCCAAATCCTGGCCAACCCAACCGGCAGCGAGGTAATCGTTTTGGTCGGCGAAACGCAGGAGGTCGAGGCGCGCACTGCCAGCTTGGCACCGCCGGTGAACCACTTGCGGTTGAGTCACGCCCTGCCCAACCCATCGGGCGGGCGCGCTTTCGTGGAGCTGGCGCTCCCAGAGACTGCGGCCGTCCGCGCCCGCGTCCTCGATGTCCAAGGTCGCACCCAAGCGCGCCTCGCCGACGCGACCTTGGAGGCCGGTGTGCATACGATCGCCTGGAACGGGCGGCGCCGGGGAAGGGCCGTGGCCGCCGGTATCTACTACTTTGAAGTGGAAGTGGGTGAGCGGCGTTTCACTCGCAAAGTGTTGCTCGTACGCTGAGAAGGCGTGCGTTCACGATGGAGAGTTCACAATGCAACGCCTTCTGCTAGTTCTGACTGCACTATTGCTGGCGCCGGCGGTGGCGGGCGCCCAGGCCACGACGTTTACTTACCAGGGTGTGTTGGCCGTGGACGGCGCGGTAGAGGCCGGGCCCCAAACCCACACCATGACCTTCCGGCTGTTCGACGCTCAAACCGGGGGCACCGAAGTCTGGTCCGAGACCCACACCGGCGTTGCGGTTCTGGATGGTGTGTTCACCGTCGAGCTGGGAACGGTAGAAACCCTGGCCTCGATCATTCCGTTTACCCAACAGCTCTACTTGGAGGTCGAAGTTCTAGGCTCGGCCTTCCAGGACCGCATCAAACTGACCGCCGCCCCGTACGTGCTGGGGGGCGGGGGCGGGGGCGGCGGGAATCCGCTGCTCGACGGCGCCTTCCACGTCGATCCCAGCTTGCCGACGCGGGTCGCCGTCAACTGGAACGAGGCGCCGCGCGCGCAGTTCCACGTCGTCGCCAACGAAGATGCCCGGGCGCTGCTCGTCGAACACGTGGGTGGCCTGGCCGCGACCACACGCATGGTGGAAGTGCGACGCCAGGGAAGCTTCGGTGGCCCAGGGCCGGGGAGTGTCCACGATTTCATCAGCCTGCGCGGCGAAAACGTCGGTGACAACGCCTTCAACTTCGTTCGCGGTTTGACGCGCGCGGAGGGTGTCCCGGGCGTCGAGGTGCAGTTTGCCATCACTGAGACCGGTGCCTACTTCGGTCAGGACGGGATCGGTCAATTCTTTCTGAGCCCAACACCGCTGACTGAGCGGCGCGTTGCCCTCGTCGACAACAACGGCCAGGCCGTATTGTCCAATGCGGTGGCCTCCAACCGGGTCCTGGGCGTGGTGCACAGCATTAGCACCACTGGGAGCGGGGCCAACACCTGCCGAGTCTTTATCATGGGGCGGGCCATGTGTCGGGTGACAGGGCCGGTCAGTCCAGGTGACATCCTGGTCTCCAACTCGGACGGCAGCGCTATTCGCGCCTCGGGCAGCCCGGCGGTCGGCACGGTACTCGGCAAGGCACTGGAGTCGGTCGCCAACGGCAACTCCCAAGATGCGTTGATCCTCGTCACCCTGCAGTAACGTGGCTCTCACAGAGGCCCAGCTCCGGGGCGCCATGAAGTTCCAGCTCAGGAATTTTCGGCAGCGCGACGAGCCGGTCACCGACCGCACCGTGCACAGCCGCATCCTGAGCGACGATGACGGCACCGGCACCGCCACTTCAAAGCGCATCTACAAAGCGCTCATCCGTTGGACCATCGTCACCCACGGTCTGCCGGATCGGCCATGGCCGGCCAACTGGATGCGCATGCGGGTGGACACTTTGGCCAAGCGGCTCCTGGGGATCGAATGAGGCGGGCAGGCCGGGGCGTAGCAGGTTGGATCGCACTCGTCATCCTGGGGGCTCCGGCAGCCAGCGCTGGCGATGGCTCGACCGTGTCCATTTCCGTAGGCAGCCTCCTCACCGATCTCGAAGTGGGTGCCGTGCGGCTAGCGGCCGAGTACTCAGAGGATCTGCCCGACATTTTCCTGCCGCGCTATGACGCGGTCCGCCAGCGCGGCTCGCTCTGGGACCTCTCCCCCAGCTTGACCATCTTGACCGGCGACCACGACAGCTTCAACGGCGTCGTCGCCCGCCTGGCCGGCAACTACATGCAGTTTGGTGTGGTCTACGTCGACGAAGCCGGCCGGGTTGTCCACCCGTCGACACCTGACGCCATTCGCACACCCGCGACCGCCCCCAACCAGACCCTCCACATCGTGCAGGTCGCCCTCGCCACTGAAACCGACCGGGGCTTCCATACGATCAGCACGCTCGTCGAGGTGGGCTACACCCCCCGCCTCATTGCCGACCGTCAACCCGGCCGCTGGCTCGAACTCGTCTCAGCGGCGGGAATCTTCCTCCAGGGCGGGGGCAAGTTCGCGGTGCACGAAGCCAACCTGGTTCTACCGGGCGGTGGCGCCGACCAAAGCCTGGAAACCACCGACTCAGGTCTCTTGCGCGTTCGCGGTGAGCTCGAGGCGGTCCGCGATTTGTGGCGGGCGTCCACTGCCGGCGGGGATCGCGGCTTCCGGCTGCTGGCGAACGGCACCGGTTGGTGGGATGTGGCGAACGCCGAGCCCTACCACCGCCTGGAACTCATCGCCGAGTTCTACGGCATCGGTGGGCGCGCCTTTGACTTCCGTTACGAAAACGGCTCGGGTGCACCCCACTTCAACCAGGGCGACCAGTTCAGCGCCAACATCACGGTGCGCTTCTAGCGCCGTCGGGCTGGATCGTGGCGCCGCCATGCGTGGCGATCGCCTCGAGGAACTCGGTGCCGTAGCGCGCCAGCTTGGTTTCGCCGACGCCGCTTATCTCCATCAACTCGCTCGGTGTGGCCGGCAGCGCCCGCGCCATCTCGCGCAACGTGCGGTCGGAGAACACCACGTAGGGCGGCACACCCTGGGCCGATGCCAAGCGCTTGCGCAGGGCACGAAGGCGCTCGAAGAGCGCGTGCTCGTAGCCACCGCCGTCCTCCTCAGCGACCCGGCGTCGCGACCGCCGCCCGCCGCCCTCCTTTTCGCGCAAGAGGTAGAGCGTCGTTTGCCCGGACAGGACGTCACGTGCGGCCTCCTCCAACACCAAGACCGGGTATTCGCTGTCCGACTGGCGAATGATCGCCTGGCCAAGCAAGTTATCGACCAGCCGGCGCCAGTAGGCCTTGCTGCGCTCGCGTCCGACACCGTAGGTTTTGATCCGATCGTGCCCTAGATCGCGGATTCGTTGAGTATCGGCGCCGGCCACTACATCGATGATGTGTTTGATGCCGAACCGTTGCCCGGTGCGAACAATCGCCGAGAGCAGCTTCTGTGCGTCGATCGTCGCGTCGACCTTTTCCACTTCACCCGTGCAAACGTCGCAGGCGCCGCAATTGTCCCTGTTGTAGGCCTCGTCAAAGTAGGCCAGGAGCTGGCGGCGGCGGCACACGTGCACCGACGCATAGCCCACCATGTCATTCAAGCACTGCCCTGCATGCCGCTTTTCCCGCTCATCGGTCATGGCATTGATGAAGTAGCGCACCTTGCCGATATCGCCCCGCCCGAACAGCAAAAGGCAGTAGGCAGGCTCGCCGTCGCGCCCGGCGCGGCCGGTCTCCTGGTAGTAGCCCTCAATGCTTTTAGGCAGGTCGCCGTGAACGACGTAGCGCACGTTCGACTTGTCGATCCCCATGCCGAAGGCAATGGTGGCAACCACCACGTCCACCTCGTCCCGGTTGAACGCCTCTTGACTTGCCGCCCGTCGCTCATCCTCCAGCCCGGCGTGGTAGGCGCGCACCCGCACACCCCATTGCGACAGGCGCGCAGCCGTCGCCTCCACCGCTTTCCGGGTCGTGCGATAGACGATGCCCGGTTCACCGGGACGCTGCCGCACAAAGTCTAAAATCTGTCGCTCGGCGTCTTCTTTGGCCGCAACCTGGTAGAACAAGTTGGGTCGATCGAACGAGGCACGCACCACGTGCGGGTCGCGGAGCCGCAGCTTGGAGACGATGTCACTCTGCACGTTGCGGGTCGCAGTGGCAGTAAATGCCGCCACCGGACTCTCGGGAAACACATCGACCAAGTTGGCCAACTCGAGGTAGTCCGGTCGAAAGTCGTGTCCCCACTCCGAAATGCAGTGAGCCTCGTCCACCGCAATGAAAGACACCCGGGTGCCGGCGAGGGTGTCCGCAAAGCTCTGAATCGCCAAGCGTTCGGGTGAGACGTAGAGGAGGTCCAATTCGCCACGACTGAGCTTGGTGCGCACGGCATGACGCTCGGCACTCGGCTGGCTGCTGTTTAGGCAGGCGGCGCGCAGACCAATGGCGCAAGCAGCGTCCACCTGGTCCTTCATTAGTGAAATGAGCGGGCTGATGACCACGCACATCCCCGGCAGCACATGCGCCGGTAGCTGATAGCACAGTGACTTGCCGCCGCCGGTGGGCATCACCACGAAAGCATCGCGACCCGCCAGGATCGAACGTACGACCGCCTCTTGATTGGGGCGAAACGCGGAGAAACCAAACAGACTATTGAGGGTCGGGGTGAGGTCCTGAATCGGCTGCGCCATCTGCAACTTCCGCCGGAAGGGGCCGCGAATCCGGGCGCCGGCCAAGGTCAAAAGCGAGGGGTCTCAGTCGGCGACGATACGTCATCGCTCGGTAGGCAGCAACTGCAACTCAAAGAGCTGCGGGCGACCGTCGATCCACACCTGGCGCGCCCCGGTATCATCCGCCACCAATCGTGTCACCGCACCGGACAAATCCCGCACGTGCGAGATCTCCCAATCTTCAGGCACGCGAAAACGTGATCGCTGACTCCCACTGGGTTCCCAGACGACGAAGGCGCGGCTGCCGTTCGCTCGTCTCAACTCCACCCACCAGGGCGACCCGACTTCCACTGCCGTCATGCGGCTCCCCACCAGCCAGCCAGACAACTCGCGAAACGCCAGACCCGCAGCCGTCGCCACTCTGAACGACGGCACCTCAGCCAAGGCCACGCCGGTTTCCTCGTCGCCATCCCAAGAGTAGAAATAGAAGCGCTCGATGCCGCGGGCCCAATTCAACAGGTAGGAGCGCGCCAGCTGGGCGACGCCGACGTCGTCAGCCAGCCGCGGCGGCGCATACCAGCCGGCCTCGGTGTTCCAGAGCGGCTTGTCGCTGGCGCCCACCTGCCGGAGCATCGTTCTGACGCGCGGGATATCGCTGGTGTAGAGCACCTCGGGTTGGCGACCGATGGTGTAGAAATGGTAGCCGACGATGTCGACGCACTCCGTACCTCCGGCCTCCAGGAAACGCTCCAGGTAGCTGGTCTCGTAAGCACTTGGCGAAACGATTTGGTTGGCCGGATCTAGGTGCTTGAGGATAGCGTAGGCCTCGGCCGTAAGGGCGACCAAGTCCTCGACCGTGCCCGAGAAGAACCGTTCGTCGTTGGGCTCGTTCCAAACTTCCCAGTAACGGATCTTCCCGGCGTAGCGACTGCCCACCGCCGTCACCCACTCGCGCCAAAGCGCCATGTCGCGCGGTTCGGCCGCTTCGCCCGGTCCATAGGCGCTCGATTCATCGGGGCGCTTGGACGCCCACCGCGGCGTGCGGCCCAACACAAACAGGACGTCGGCCCCCTCCCGCGTGGCACGCAGCACGTGCTGGTCGATAGCCCGCCAATCGTAGGACTTGGGGCCCTTGTGCGCCTCCGCCCACTGCGCCAGCCCGCCCTTTCCCCAAGCGTCCCAGATGCGTACTGCACCAATCGTCTGATCCACCGGCCAGGTGACGTTCGAACGGTGGAAGTGCATGCCGAAAAAGGCTGGATCAACCGGTGCGTCTGGCAGAGGCTGGCGGTACGGCGTTGCATCAAGTCGCGCGTCGTCCACCCAGATCCGGGCGGGTCCGCCGGACTCGATCATGAAGTAGGAGCGCCGTGCGGTAGGGACGCCGGCGATTTCGAAGCGTTGCCAAACGCTCGAGAGCGCAAACGTGCGACTTGGATAGGCGACGTACGGCGACGAAGCTTGACGGAGGGACAACGTGACCGTTACTTCCTGCGGTGAACGCAGCCAAACCGACGCCGAATAGACGTCTCCGTCGTTCAGGGTCGTGAGTTGGCCAAGCTGTGCCCTGCCCCGGCCGACCTCGAACGTCTGGCAACCTCGGCCCCCATGCGGACCAGATGCATCTGAGGCGTATTCGAGCTGCACATCGGTGTTCCCGTCCCAGCAGGAGTTGTCGCGCCAACCCCGCGCCACGGCCCCGCGCAGAGCGCCGCAGTCGATCGACTCTACTATCTCGTAGGGTGGCTCGAAACCCGGATTGGAGAGTTGTTGGGCGCCAGCGGGCTGCGCCATGGCGCAGCCGACCAAGCAAGAGACAGCGGCGAACCTACGCCAGTCCCAGGATGATCGCACTTGCTGTATCGGGGTTGGCTTCTTCCCAAGCCGCGTACCAGTCCTCCAGCTCCAGATAGCCCAGGTAGCGGCGCAAGACTTCAGGGTGGATGAGGCTGAGGGTACCCTCTTCGATCGCCTGCAGGCGATAGGGTGGGGCGTCGGACGCGGCTGCGGCTTGCCGCAGGGTCATCCCTCGGTCGCTGCGCGCCGCCGCGCACTTTTGCGCCACGGTCATGAAACGGGCAACCGCGCGCATGCTCCGCCGATTCACCGGTGGGTCTTTGCGGCTCGCTTCCTTGCGAAACTTGTCGGCGAGGGCAGCGACGACGCGTTCAATCTCAATGTCGCTCGGAAAGCGCGCATCGGGCGCCGCGGCAGGCGGGGCCGGCGATTTCTTCCGCGGCGTTGACCGGCGGCGCGCCGACGCTGGCGGCCGGGGCGTCGACGCCGCCGGATCCCAGCGCGTGTCTCGCCAGCCCGACAAGAAGCCACGGTCGTTGCAGAGTGGGCATTGCCACTGCACCTCGTCTGGCACATCTTGGCTGAATCGGGCTTCGATCCGCCCCTGGCAACGCCTGTGACCCGGGCGGCGGCGACACTGCACTTCGGGTTCGCCGCACACAGCAAGCTGCACGATCGAAGCAAAGTACGACGCCCGCAGCCGCACCGGCGACGGCAAGTCCACCTCTTCGCCCACCGGTCCCAGGAAGTGGCGCATGTCGGTAATCCACAAGTCACCCATAAGGCGAGAATGTTAGCGATCCCCAGCGCGCGCTACAAGTCCACGACACCGCGTTTGGACCGAGAAACCAGCCTTCTTAGGCGCGAGGCTGTAACCGCATTCCCACAATAGGCAACGGGATTACCGGGTCACGACAATTTTTTGGGTGAGGGCACCATCCCCGGCACTGACTTCAAAGAAGTAGACACCGGGCCGAACACGCTCGCCGCGTGCGTCAGCTCCGTCCCACTCGATCTGGTGGCGACCGGCGGCGACGAACCCCGGGCTCAAGTCGCGTACCGAGCGACCGGCCACGTCGTAGATTCTCAAGCCGACGTCGGACGGCGACTTCGTCACGAAACCAAGCGCCGTCGCCCCGCGCCGGGCGGGGTTGGGCTGCGCTGGCAGCACAGCGAACGTGTTCGGCGGCGACGGCAATGACAGGATGCCGGTGCCGCCGTAGTCCCAGGTGCTGCAGGGGTCGAAGACGTTGTAGACAACCAACGCGGCGGTGGGCCAAGGATCGCCAAACGGTCCTTGATACGGTCCGCCAAGTGCCACCCCCATGCCCATCAAGCCTTCGATGCCGGTCACCCCACCGTTGTCGTTGAAGGCGTTCCATAGGCAGGCGTGACGATGTCCCCACGCGAATCCCGAGTCGTGGTAGTTCCACGAGTAGATGGACCGGGCCACCACCTCGTCAGGGTTGGGACCGCTCGACACAAACACCGCCAAATTCTCGGCGATCCCCAGAAAATCGTGACAGTCGTTGATCTCTGGATCACTTTCAAGGCGGTCCCATGGTGAGTCCAGGTCGCCGTCGTCGTCCCAATCCTGGTCGTGACCCCAAGCATCGTTTGCCAGGAGCCACTCGGCAAACTGCTGGGCGATGTCGTGGACGCGCGTATGGTGATTCTCCAGCTCCGGGACGCCCCGCGCCGCCCGCTCATCGTTGATCAGAAAGAGCCCCTGCTCGTCGGCCGTCATCGCGTCCCAATCGACCTGCGACGGCATCACCAGATCGGGCAAGGTAATGCCGAGCTGTGTTGCCTCGACGGCCCGCGCGTCGTTGAACGCCTGCTCGATCTCGGCGACCGGGATCTCGGCGAAGTTGACCGGCGACCAAGGAATATCCGCGGTCGGGTCCGGTGGATACTGGCCCGCGGCGCCGCTGGCCAACGCAAACTGAATGAAGGCGATCACAAGCACTCGCTGCGACATGTTCCCTCCGTAGTGGGCTTGGGTCAAACCACTCTACCAAAGTAGATCAAAAGACATCGACGGCGCGACTGGTAGCTTCAGCGATCCAGCAGACCACAAATGGCGCGACGACGGCGGCCGAGCGCCCACAAATCGCCCGGGTGAGGCGCCGCTCCCACATCGCCTGAAAGCCGACGCCCGCCAACGCCAGCCACACCGGCGTCAAGGGCAACCGGAAGCGCCACTCCCCGAAAGCAATGGCGCCAGCCAACACCAGCCAACCGAGACCCGCCGCACCCAGAAGACGCGTCGGCCCGCTGGCCAGCTGATAGCCGACGATTGCCAACACCCAAACGACCGGCCAGCCGGCGACGCTCAGGAGCGCCAGGATCCACCGGACGGGTTTTGGCAGCGACGACGCAAAGTAGCCCTCGCGCGCGGCGTAGAGGTACTGCCGGTCGAGAGCGAACATCCGCGCCACACCCCTCACGGCTTTACGGACAAAAGCGACGGGGTGAGCCGCCACCCAGCGCATCGCCACGTCAGCGCCTCGGCGATGGCGCTCGTACTCGGGCAGGTTCTCAGGAACCGGCGGGTTGGGTTGGCTGAAGATACGCTTGCCCCCCGCTTGCGAGCCGTCGGCGAAGGGGTTGTTGCCGACCAAGAGGTTGTAGCCGGTGCTTGTCGAGATGAGGACGGGTAGTCCATGGGAAATGTTACGGAACGTCCACGGCATGATGACTAGGAGCGCGACGGAGGCCAAAAGGGCGGCGTCCCGCCACCGATAGGCGGCAGCCGTGACCAAGGCAACCGCTGGCAAAAGCGCCAAGAGCGACACCCTGGTCAGTGCCGCCAGGCCCAACGCCGCGCCCGCCAGGCCGAGCCAGGCCGGCTGCGACTCACCGCGGGTCCAGGCAAGAAGCGCAAGCGAGAGCAGGGCAATGGCCAACGACTCGGAGAGGAGCATCGTGGAGTAGCCGATCAGGCCAGGCCCCAGGGCGCACATCGCCGCCGCCACCAGCGCCGTGCGCCGCCCCTCGAGGCACCGCACAGCCAAAAAGATTGCGGCAGCGGCCAGCCCGCCCAAACAAGCGTTCAAGACCGCCCCTGCACCTACGCTCGTGCCCAAAACCCCCCACCAGGCCGCCAAGGCCGCGGGGTACGCCGGTGGCAAGAAGGCACCAGAAAATCGACCGGTGTCGATCAAAGCCGCCGCTGCGCGGGCGTAGCTGGCCATGTCACCGACCGGGTGGGCAGGGCCGAGCCAGATCACCGCTGCCAAGCGCGCCGCAAAAGCGATGCCCGCTAGGGCAATCGTCGCGAGCCAGGTTTCTTGCTTCACGAGCACAGCCTACACGACGCCGCGGACGCCCGCACCGCACCGCACCGCCTTGACCCGCGCGCCGTTTGTTTTATCCTCGTGCCGATGTTGCACATCCCACTTGGAGATCCCATGCTTTCACCACGATACAGCTGGAAGACGCTCACCCTACTCTTGGGGACAACCCTAGCCTCAACTGTGCTCGCCATTGCGGCGGGCGCCCAAGCACTCTCTGAGGACGCCGTGATAACCCAATCGACTCAGAAGGAAATGACTCCAGAGGACGCCCTGGCGCGACTTCGGGCCGGAAACACCCGTTTCATCTCGGGAGCGACGACCCAGTCCGATCTGCGCGCGGAGGTGCGCGCAACAGCCTTGGGACAGTACCCCGCCGCTTTCGTGCTCAGCTGCGTCGATTCCAGGGTTCCGGTTGAAACCGTGTTCGACCAGGGCATCGGCGATATCTTCGTGGGTCGGGTCGCGGGCAACATCGTCGACGACCAAATGCTCGGCAGCATGGAGTTCGCCACCGCCGTCGCCGGCAGCCCACTCGTCGTCGTACTCGGTCACACCTCTTGCGGCGCTGTCAAAGGTGCGTGTGACGCGGTCGATATCGGCCTCATTACCGCGCTGGTGGAGGCGATTCAACCGTCGGTGGAAGCCGTCACGCCGGATGGCGACGCATGTTCGTCTTCCAACAAGAAACTGGTCAACGAAATCGCCGAACACAACGTCAATCGCGTCATCGCCGAAATCCGTCAACGCAGCAAAGTACTGAGCGAACTCGAAGCGCAGGGCAAAGTTGGCATCGTGGGCGCCATGTACGATCTGGCGAACGGCGAGGTCCGATTTCTAGAATAGCGGGGCTGGCTTGCGGTGTAACCTAGGAACCTTCGTCGCGCTACTCGCGAGCGCTGCTCTTCCACTGGGGGCGTGCGCAAACACCGCGGCCTGGTCAATCGACGGCCATCTGGCGACGCCGCGCCGGTCGCTGTCAGCGCATGGCCCAGGGCCTGGTCTCGGCGTGAACTACGTGCACTCGCTGGGACGTCAGATGCGCCTAACGACGGGCTTAGGCTACACCACTTTTCTGACGAGCAAAACTCCCAGCTACCAGGTCATTCCGCTCACTGCTGGGCTGGAATGGCAACCAGCTCCGGCGCTGCCGTTCCTCGGCGTCGGCGCCAGCATCTTGGTAGCCATTGAGAGCTTCCGGTTTCGTTTTGCCGAGCGCATTGTGCAAGACGACAGCTCCACGACCGAGTTCGGGCCCTATTTGGAAGCCGGCTACAGCTGGCGGCGCGTCTTAGGGCGCGCTCGCTACCAATGGTTGTTGCCCAGCTCCCGAGATGCCGCCTACTGGCAGCTTGGTCTTGGCTACCGCGTGCGCGGGGCGCTCAGGTGAGTCGCCGGCGCGGGATTGCCACGGTGGGCGCGGCACTTGCGTGCCTCAGCGTGGCTTGCTCAGACCAGCTTTTCAACGTCAACACCCAGATTGACACAGCATCGCTGCCGGTTCCGGAGCCCCAACAGAATCCAACCACCCTGGAACGCGCCGCGCTCGGCAAGCTCCTTTTCTGGGACCCCATCCTCGCCGGCGAGAAGGACGTCGCTTGCGCAACTTGCCACCATCCCGACCATGGTTATGCCGACGGACTCGCGCTGGCTTTGGGAGTAGGCGCCAAGGGGCTGGGGCCGAACCGGCGAAATCACTCCGGCGGGCGCATCCCACCGGTTCACCGCAATACCCCGACGATTATCAACGCCGCCTTCGCCGGCGCCACCGAAGACAACGGCGGCGTAGCCGACGCAACAACCGCCCCGCTCCTCTGGGACGGGCGATTGGAAAGCTTGGAGGTCCAAGCCTTGGCGCCTATCGCGGACCGCACCGAGATGCGCGGCGACGCCTACACCCAAGAGGCGGCACTCGACAGCGTCGTCGCCCGCCTCGAGGCGATTCCCGAATACGTGGCGCTGTTTGCCGGCGCCTTCCCAGACAAGACGCCGGCCATTTCTGCCGAGCACGTCGGCCAAGCCATTGCCGCATTCGAGCGCACGTTGGTCGCCACCGACAGCCGCTTCGACCGCTATGTCGCCGGCGACCAAGGCGCCCTGACCCAGGTCGAAAAACGTGGTCTCTTGATGTTCGTGCAGGTGGGCTGCTACCGGTGCCACTCGGGGCCGATGATGAGCGACTACCTGCCCCACACCTTAGGTGTCGCCGAACATCCGGACGTTTCAGGTCCTGACGCCGGGAACGGCGCCTTTGCCTTCCGCACGCCCACCCTGCGCAACCTGAGCGCCACCGCCCCCTACATGCACAACGGCACGCTCGACTCGCTTGAGGACGTCGTGCGCTTCTACGAGCAAGCCACCAGCCACACCCCCCATGTAGAGGACTCCCAGCTGGACCCAGCCTTCAACACGATTGGGACTCTGCCGGACGATGCGGTCAACGCCCTGGTGGCCTTCTTGCGCACGATGGATGACAACCGCTTCGACCGAACGATCCCCGACCGGGTGCCCAGCGGGCTGCCGGTAGGCGGCGCCATCCACTAGCGCTCCGCAACGCCGGGCCGCGCGATGCAATCCACCACCCCCCGGCACCCTCGCGCGGCTGCCTCTAGCCCGAGCCGGACAGGCGCACGCCGCTTGTAACCGGAACCGCGCCGCTGGCGTGGTCTTTGCTCAATCGCACTCGTCTGGGACAGCCCTGCTCGGTGCTGCGGTGTCCCCGCCTGAGACAGCCTCAAATCAAAGCGCCTTAGTCGTGCGCTTACGAACGGAAGGAATCATCGTGGATTGGTTTAGCAACATCGATGGCGCCGCACTGATGGAGGCGGCCACAGCCTGGCTGAACCAAGCGGCAGCCCTCATCCCCTCCCTGGCCCTCGCCCTCGCGGTCCTGGTGGCGTTCAACATGCTGGCCAAGTTGACCCGGCGATTGAGTATGAACGCATTGGGCCGCACGGCCGCCAACCCCGAGGCGGCACGTCTCATCGCCACCGTTGCCAAGATTGCCGTCGTCATGGCCGGCGTGTTCGTAGCGCTCGACATCTTGCACCTTGATAAGACCGTCACCTCGCTCTTGGCTGGCGTCGGCATCATGGGCCTGGCGCTGGGATTCGCCTTCCAGGACCTCGCTGCCAACTTTATGGCTGGCGTGCTCATGGCGTTCAACCGGCCATTCCTGCGGGACGACGTCGTCGAGACCAACGGCATCCTCGGCAAAGTCGAGGCCATTAGCTTGCGGTCAACGCTGCTCAAGACCTTTGCTGGCCAACGCGTGGTCATCCCAAACAAAGATGTGTTCGGCCAGCCATTGACCAACTATTCGCAGACCGGCGAGCGGCGCGTCGATGTACCTGTCGGTGTCGCCTACGACGCCGACTTGGAGCACGTCAAACGGGTGGCCCACGAAGCCGCCTCACAGGTGCAGGCAATCGACCACACCAAGGACATCGGGGTCTTTGTCATGCAGTTTGGTGCCAGCTCGATCGACCTAGAGGTGCGGTTCTGGATCCGCGTGCCCGAAACCAACCTTTTGGAAGTGCGCAGTGACGTGATCATCGCGATCAAGCGCGCCTTCGACGCCGAGGGCATCACCATCCCCTACCCCATCCGCTCGCTGGAACTCTTGGATTCTGTGGCTGCAGCTGGTGTGCTGCCCATCGCCTCAGTGCCTGAGCAAGCTGAGCGGCGAGCCGGCTAGTCGCACCCACAAAAAAGCGCGGCGCCTGGAGACCATTGAAGTGACCGATGGTCCCAAGCGCCGCGTTTACAGCGACTCAACTGTTGGAGGCCAAACTGTTGGTGCTTAGGCTCGCCCGCCGCCCATGGCGCGCTTGATGATGCCGACGATGACCATCAACACCGCACCACCGACACCGGAACCAGCGATCGCACCCAAGAGGCCACCGCCACCGGCGCCCACGGAACTCAGCATCGAACCGCCGATGCCGCCGCCCAACAAGCCGGCGATCGTGTTGCCCAAGGTGCCCAAGCTAAAGTTCTTGAGGATGGCGCCGGCCAGGTTACCGCCAACCGCCCCGATCACCAGGTTGATAAGCCAAGCAACTAGTTGATTTTCCATTGGTTCCCTCCAAAGGAAGTACGACTCGAAAGAATGCCCAGTCGTTCCCGATGCACCTCTAGCTGCGAGCCAACCGCGGGTACACGAATCCAGCGATCAGCGCCCCGACGATCGGCGCTACCCAGAACAACCAGAGCTGGGCCAAGGCCCAACCACCAACAAAAACCGCGGGACCCGTGCTGCGGGCCGGGTTGACCGACAAGTTAGTAACAGGGATCCCAATCAAGTGGATCAGCGTCAAACAGAGACCAATGGCAATCGGTGCAAACCCAGCGGGCGCCCGACTATCAGTTGAGCCAAGAATGACCATCAGAAAAAAGAAGGTCAGCACCACTTCCAAGACCAGCGCGGCGACCAGGGAGTAACCCCCCGGAGAATGTGCAGCGTATCCGTTGGCCGCAAATCCATCGGCAGTGCTGAACCCACTTGCGCCACTAGCGATGACGTACAAGATGCCGGCACCGGCGATCGCGCCCAACACCTGGGCAACTACATACGGGACAAACTCCTTCGAAGAGAAGCGTCCGGCAGCCAGGAGCCCGACCGACACAGCCGGATTCAAGTGGCAGCCCGAGATGTGCCCGATGGCATACGCCATGGTCAAGACGGTCAGACCAAAAGCCAAGGATACGCCCAAAAGGCCGATTCCGACGCTCGGAAAAGCCGCCGCCAAGACCGCGCTGCCACAACCGCCCAGGACAAGCCACATTGTCCCAAAGAACTCAGCACCCACTTTTTGACCCAAAGGCATCGTGTCCCTCCCACGCGAGCACAGTTCAACAGTCCACTGACACCGCGCAAAAAACAGAAGTCACCGAGCGTCGATAACCGCTTATAAAACATGGGATTAGAAGAGTGTCAAGCGGTCATTTGCCGCGCCACGAGCCGACCGACGGCGCGGGGTGCGGCGCCCGACTGACCGTCCGCCATGACCCCCTCACGGTAATAGAGCACTCTGAGCGGCGCGAACAGCCGCAAGGCTTCGTTGTGCTCGAGGCAGAACTCTCGGCGGATCTCGTGCCCGAGAGTGCGCTCGTCGACGGTAAACGTCTCGAAGAAGAGGTGGCCGCCTGGCGCCAGAGCGCGAACCAGGCGCGGTGCGACGTTCCGGTCCAGGAAAAAGAAGTTCGACACCACCGAGTACATGTGATCTCCAAAGTCGTAGTCGGAGACATCGGCTTGGACAGCATTGACCGGCACGTCCAGCTCTCGAGCCCGGCGTTGGACGAATTCCACCGCCGGCCCCGAGAAGTCGATAGCAGTGACTTCAAAACCAAGGGACGCCAGAAAGAGCGCGTTTCTACCGTTGCCGCAAGCAACGTCCAAAGCCTTGCCGAGGGCGGCACCACCAAAGAGTTCAGAGAAGTCGAGGAGCAGTGCCGCTGGCTCGAGGCTCATTTCCTCGAGCGACTTGCCGTGGCGCTCTTCCCAACGCTCCCGTTCCACTCCCGCTACACCCATTCTTTGGGTTCCCCAGCACTATTGCATGACTCGTGATTGGGCGCCGAGCTAGACATCCAAGTTGCGAACGGCCAGTGCATTCTCCTCGATGAACAACCGGCGGGGCTCCACCTCTTCACCCATTAGGATGGTAAAAATGCGGTCGGCCTCGACGCCATCTTCCAAGGTCACTCGCAAGATAACGCGGTTGTCGGGGTCCATTGTGGTGTCCCAGAGTTGGTCCGCGTTCATCTCGCCCAAACCCTTGTAGCGTTGGATACCGACGCCCTTGCCACCCAACTCCTCATAGATGCGCTCCTTTTCTTCCTCTCCCCAGGCGTATTTTTGGGCCTTGCCGCGTTTCAGCAAGTAAAGGGGCGGCTGTGCAATGTACACGTGGCCGTTCTTGATGAGCGCGCCGTCTCGGTAGCGAAAAAAGAAAGTCAAAAGCAAAGTGCGAATGTGGGCGCCGTCCACGTCAGCGTCAGTCATGATGATGATCCGGTGATAGCGCAACTTTGAGAGGTCAAAGTCGTCGTCGCCCACCCCCGTGCCGAGCGCAGTAATAATGGTGCGCACTTCCTCGTTGGCCAACGAGCGATTCGGGTGCGCCTTCTCAACGTTGATTATCTTACCGCGCAAAGGCAAAATCGCCTGAAATTTCGAGTCGCGCCCCATCTTGGCGGTGCCACCAGCCGAGTCACCCTCTACCAAGTACAGCTCACACTCCTCGGGGTCACGGGACGCACAGTCCGCCAACTTGCCCGGCAACGACCCCGAATCCAAAAGACCTTTGCGGCGCGCCAGATCGCGAGCCTTGCGAGCGGCTTCGCGCGCCCGCGCCGCCTGCACAGCCTTGTCGACCACCGCCTTGCCGATCGCCGGGTTCTCTTCCAGGAACTCGGATAACTCTTCGCCGACTAAGGACTCGACGATGCCCTTCACTTCACTGTTGCCCAGCTTGGTCTTGGTTTGTCCTTCGAACTGCGGTTCTGTGAGCTTGACGCTAATCACCGCGGTCAAGCCCTCCCGCACGTCGTCGCCGGACAGGGTGCCTTTGTAGTTCTTGAACATGTTTTCTTTACGGGCATAGTTGTTGAGGCCGCGGGTCAGCGCCCCGCGGAACCCGATGAGGTGCGTGCCGCCCTCTAGCGTATTGATGTTGTTCGCAAAGCTAAAAATGTTCTCTTGATAAGAATCGTTGTACTGGAGCGCGACTTCGACCGCCACATCATCGCGCGTCTTTTCGATGTAGATCGGTGCCGGGTGCAACGGGTTCTTGTTCTTGCTCAAAAACTCGACGAAAGAAACGATGCCACCCTCATAGAAAAAATCGTGGCTGCGGTCAATGCGCTTGTCTTTGATAGTGATCCGTACGCCGCGGTTCAAGAAGGCTAGTTCACGTAAGCGTTGAGAGAGCGTATCGAAACTAAAATCAAGTGTCTCGAAAATTTCCTTGTCAGGCATGAAAGTGACAGTCGTACCGTGTTCGTCGGTAGCTCCCTTGTTTTGCAACTCGGTGACTGCATCGCCCCGCTCGTAGCGCTGAAAATACTTAGCCCCTTCGCGGCGCACTTCCACTTCCAGCCACTCAGAGAGGGCGTTAACCACCGACACACCGACTCCATGCAAACCGCCAGACACCTTGTACGAGTCCGAGTCGAACTTGCCTCCAGCGTGCAGGGTGGTCATCACCACCTCGACGGCCGGCTTGTTTTGGCCCTCGTGAACATCGGTGGGAATACCACGGCCGTCGTCTGTCACCCGAACGCTGCCGTCTTTCTTGATGGCGATATCGATATTTTGGCAGTAGCCGGCTAGCGCCTCGTCGACGGCGTTGTCGACCACCTCATAGACCAGGTGGTGGAGCCCCTGCTGCGAGGTGGAGCCAATGTACATCGCCGGGCGCTTGCGAACACCTTCGAGCCCCTTGAGCACTTGGATCTTTGAGGCGTCGTAGTGATGTCCGCCCGCCTTTGGGCTGGCGCCGTTGTCTTCAGGCGAGCCACCTGGATCAGTTGTCTTGGTGGGATCTTCCACGTCGTGTGTCATCGTTTCTTTCCCAGCGGGCCTAGTCCGCTACCGGCACCGTGTTCGGCACCACGCGCGGATTGACCCGGAGAATCAAATCGTCCACAAGCTGTGCGCCCAACTTCACATTGAGGGCTCGCACAATCGTGGTCCGCCGCGCGGCAAGTTGGTACAACCAACCCGAACTCTTGACCTCAACCACAAGTTTACGATCGCGGTAGGCAATGGCGGCACTTCGCCGGGCGGTGTCGACACCTGCCACCTCGGGCCACAAGCCCACCGCTCGATAACCTTCAAGGTGGGCCTGAGCACGCGCTGGAAGTGCCCGTTGCACCAGGCCGGTATCGACGCGCCCCATCCCGCCGCGTCGAGGGGCTACCGGCACTCGCTGCCTCCAACCGACGACAGTCTAGTAGCCATCGGCGCCCGGCACCTTGATGGGCATAACGAGACACAAGATGTCTTCGCCGTCGGCCTGTTCGCTTGGATAGAGGGTGACCGCACGTCCCGGTTCACCTAGAGCCACCGTGAGTTTTTCAGCGTCCATGCCCTTAATAGCATCCATCAGGTACGAGGCATTGAAGCCCACAACCATGGGTGCACCCTTGTACTCTGCTTCGACCGTCTCATTACCCTCGCCGATGTCAGCGGTTTGAACACTGAGGTCAACTTTGCCCGGCTCCAAGCGCATTTGGATCTGATGGGTAATGGAGTCGGAAAGAATCGACATTCGGCGCACGGCCGCCAACAACGCCGCCCGGTCGCAAACCAATGTGTTGGAGTTGTTGTCCGGGATTACCTTGTCGTAGTTCGGATAAGGGCCGTCGATCAAGCGCGAGTAGACGGTTGTGTCAGCCAACTCGAAGATGACATATTTGTCGGCCAGCGTCATTTTGACCGCATCACCCGAATCAGCCGCCAGCCGGCCTACCAATGCCAGTGTCCGCGGTGCAACGATCAGAACGGCTTTCCCGTTCAGGCCGTTGTCGAAGACCAGCACGCGCGCCAGTCGATGTCCGTCGGTGGCGACCAATCGCAGCTCGCCCTTGGCCAGTTCAATAAGCACACCGTTCAGCACTGGCCGGGCGTCATCTGTTCCGACTGCATAACTCGAATAGCGCACAGCCCGGGCTAGCGCCGCAGCTGGCAGTTGCACCTGGGTACCGCCGTCGACCTCAGGAAGGGTCGGGTACTCTGCTGCGTCCATGCCCATCAGCGTGAACTGGCCCATGGAACAGTCGACTGTAATCCGCATGTCGTCGGATTGGACGCTGATTTCGCTCGGCGGTAGCTCCTTGACTATCTCGGTGAAGCGCCGCGCTGGTACCGTGACTCGGCCGGAGCTTTTGACGTCCGACGCCGTCCGCGTGCAAACGGCCATGTCCAGGTCCGTACAGGTCAGCTCCAGCTGCCCGTCCTTAGCTTCGAGAAGGAAGTTCGAGAGGATGGGCATTGTCGACTTCGGGGGCACCGCGGCAACGACCGACTGAAGGGTCTTGGATAGGTCACCGGCAACCATCGAAAACTTCATGCGTTGACTCCACCGACGAGGGTTTGTTCTGGTCCGGATTTGGCGTCTAACCTATTAACAGCCAACTACTTAACAGTAGTATCTAGTCTGGCTCGGCGATTCTATCTCACCGACCCAAGGCCGGCAACACCAAAGGCACCAAGAAGGCACTCGCGTGTAGCAGTTATTAGTCCCAATCAAATCAATTTTTCTAGAGATCCCTAAGTTGTTGGTGTTGTAGGGGGTGTTGAATTGTGGAGTGTGGCTTTGAGAAGAGCCTGGGCATCTGAGACGTGTCACTTGGTTCGAACAAATGGGCGGCAAGCGGGAGGACACCTTGCGGATGACTGGCTGATTCGACGAGCCCGATGAGATGTCAACAAAGTAAGCGGAATTGCAAACAAAGTAGGGCGGCACGTTTGGGGCCCGGTTGCGGCCCGGTGGTGCCGGTCTGCGGGTTGGGTTGCGCGAAACGCGCTTAGACTCATGCTGGTGATCCTTTGGTCTATCCACAGTGCTGTGGAAAACGTTCATAAATCCCGCGTTGGCGCCCAACTTGCTGTTGACACTTTGAGCGGCGGTCGAGGTGCACTAGTCGGCAGCGGCTGTCGTCGCTTGAAGGCCACCGATTGTTTCGGCAATTGCTGCCCACTCTCGCGTGTCCGCCAGAGACTCGAATTCCTGAAGTTCGAGGATGGCGGCAGTGCCTGACAGACCTGTATCGATCGCCGCGGTGATCGCTTCGAGGGCTTCTTGGACGTGTCCCAGGCGCGCCTCGGCGCGCGCGGCAAGGAGGAGAGTGTCTGGGTCACCGGGGTCCAACTCCAGCGCCTGGCGCGCTGCCAGGGCCGCGGTCGCTGCGTCTGCTTGGTCGAGAGCGACTCGAGCCCGGGTCCGGTGTAGAGAGACGCGGTCGGGCAGGAGTAAGAGTGCTGCTTCACAAGCCTCCGCGGCTTGGGCTAGCTGCCCGGCCGCATGCGCCCTATTGGCGATGCGCTCGAGGCAGTCGGTGCGCAGCGCCCGGGCCTGGCGCTCAAGCCCGGGAATGTCCTCTTGCCAGGTATCCAGTAGAGCGATGGCATCGTGGTCGCGGCCAAGCGCGTAGAAGGCGCTGGCTTGGCCACAAACAGCGGCAACCGACGGTCGCGCTTGAATGGCTTGGTCGAAGTGTTGAAGCGCCTCCGTCGGGCGACCCAGGTTGAGGTAAAAGGTCCCCAGCAGGCGGTGGATGCGGGGATTCCTTGGATCGAGAGAGTAGGCGATGGATAGCGGTCGAAGCGCCTGCGCCGAGTCGCCGCTGGCGGCCGTTGCTTCTGCTAACCGCGCCCAGTGCAAAGCGTTTTTGGGATCGTGCTCCAAAGCCGCCTGCATATTGTGTGCAGCTAGGTCTGGGTGGCCGGTGGCAAGAGCAAGTTGGCCGAACAAGGCGGCGGTTGACGGCGAGTTGGGTAGCTTTTGCCGCAGTTGTTCGCCTACCGCGACCGCGTGGTCGACCAAGCCCAGAGCCAGGAGCATCTCTGTGTAGCGTATGCCTTGATCAATCTCGATCTGCACCGGATTCACCAACTCCCACTGCTCAGCACCGCGCGGTTCTGCAGACAACCCCGGGCGAACGAAAATCGCCCCGGTCGGACTAGCGTGATAGAGCATCCAATCAGGATGGTCAGCGAAGGAGCGCAGGAGTGCCAGGAGCGGTTGCATCTCCGAATCGACGTGGGCCACGTCGACACCCTCATCCGCGAGCGCCACTGGCAGGCTGGCGGGAATCGTGCGGCGCTCGGCGTCGCTGGCCAGGAACGCGTCTTCGAAGTGTTGACGCTCGTCCACGTAGGTGCGCTGGGCCGGGTAGAGGTGCCAGGTCAAGTAGCCACCCAACCGCGCGCTGTTGTAGAGCCGGGGCGCCGCTTTTAGTCCGGCGAGCGCCGCCGCGCTGCTGGCCGGTAGCGCCGCTCGGTCGATGCCAATGCCAAACGTCGTGGTTCGTCCATCCCGTGCGTACAACCGATTGGTGACTGTGTCCACGACGACCACTAGACAAGCCACACAGAGGCCAGTGCGCAGGACGATTGCGTATGCGTCGGGTGCGCCTGCCCGACGGCGGCGCAGGTGGGCTTTGAGTCGCCCGCTGACCTCCACGGCGGCCAAAGTCATCCACGGTGTGCAGATGAGCGCCGCCGGGCCGGCGAAACGGCGGGTGGTTGCTGCGAGCATGACGCACCCCACCAGGAGCACCCAATCGACCGGTTTGAGCGCCCGCGGCGCCAGCGCTGCCAACAAAATTGCCACAAGGAGAAAGGCGGTGCCCGCCAAGGTGGACAAGATGATGGGCGCGCTCCACAGCGGTGCCCAAACGGCTGGGTCGACGGCGTGAGCCGGACGCAGGCCAGCGTGGATCCACTCACCAGCATGGACGACTCCTCGGCCGCCGTATGGGGTGAGAGCTAGAGCCAGAGCGCCGCCCAGTGCCGCGGCAGCCCAGGCGCCGATGTGTTGCCAGCGGTTGGCGCCGCTCAAGTGCAAGGCGATCGCACCGCCGGCGTGGATGGCGATCAAGAGCGAGCCGAAAATCGCTACGGAACCCATGTTCGCCCAGAGAATCATGATCGGGACCGTCCAAGCCAGCCGTTTGGTCGAACCGGCCCGCGCGTCGTGCAAGACCTTGTTCAACACTGCCAAAGCGAGGAGGGCGACCAGATCATCCATGGCGTGCAGCCGAGATTGGGCGGTGAGGATGGCTAGCAAAGTGAGCGCCGCCGCCGCCGCGGGCCAGCGGTGCAGCTTTCGAGTCGCCAGCATGGCCCCATAGGCGGCGAGCGCGGCGAGTAGTTTCAAGAGCGTGACGCCGGCCAGCCCCGAGGCGGCGTACACCACGTAGGTCAGGGCCTGGCGCAGCCACTCGACGTTGACGATCGGCGCCCCCTGGTGTGTGTGGGTGTACCAATCAGTCAACTGCAACGTGCGGGACCGAAGCATGTCGCGGCCGGCGCTCAAGTCTAGCCAGAGACCGCTTGCCCCTTCGGTTTGCAAAACAAGTGCGCTGAGGACGGCGGCGAGCGCCAAGCCGGTGACCCGCCAGGGGTTCGAGACAAGCATGGGACCTGGATTGTCCTCCGTGATGACGTCTCACATCGAGATTGGAAACCGAGTCGGTGATACTATTGGGAGATCGGCAGCTGGGTGGTGAAACCCAGCTCTGAGTCGCAATTCGAAACGGCGGACCGGAGTGGCGGAGACTTTCAATTTGAATGAGCAACCCGTGGCCACAACGCCGGGGGCGCTGCCTCCCCGGGAACCGCTCCGCAACGAGTTCAGTTGGTCGCGGAGCCGCGCAGCCATATTTGACACCTGCCGCCGGCAGTACTACTACGCCTACTACGGCAGTTGGGGGGGCTGGGAAGCGGACGCACCCACCACCACGCGGCAGCTCTATGTGCTGAAACAACTCAAGACGCGGCAGATGTGGGCCGGCGAGGTTGTTCATGGCGTCATCGAGCGGGCCATCCGTGACCTGCGTCGTGGCATCACCAAGCCCCGCGTGGAAGACGTGGTGGCCATGGCGCGCGCCAGAATGCGCCGCGATTTTTCCAACTCGCGAGCGCGCCGGTACTGGCAACAGCCCAAGACCCTCGGGCTCGCCGAGCATGAGTTCGGGATCGAAGTGGCTGACGCCGACTGGGCGGACAATGCCGAGCACGTGGCGCTATGCATTCGGAACTTCTATGCCTCCGACACCTTTCGGCGCCTGGCAGATTTCACCGACGACGACTACTTGGAGGTCGAGCGACTGTCGACTTTCTCCGTCGCCGGGACCAAAGTATGGGTAAAGCTGGACGTGGCGCTGCGCGCCGGGGCGACGGTGGTCGTCATCGATTGGAAGACCGGGCGCTCCGACCGCGACGACTTTGGCCAGCAGCTGGCGTGTTACGCGCTTTATTGTGGTCAGCGCTGGGGCGTCGAACCCCACAATATCCAGGCCTTGGTCGAAAATCTGGCGCTCGGCGAGCGCGAGACGCTCGGTATCAGCGAAGCCGCGGTGCGTGCAACACGCTCAGAAATCGTTGCCAGCGCCGACGCTATGAGGGGGCTATTGAGCGATGCCCTGCTCAATGTACCTGAGGCAGAAGAAGCATTTGCGCTGGCCGAAACCGATGCGCCTTGCCGGTTTTGCAACTATCGGTCGGCGTGCCCCAAAATTTCGCCGGCAGCCGCTGATGCTTGACGGCGTCGTGGGTCGCGGCTAGCGCGCCACGAGGAGCTTGGTCGATACCTGGGGTGTGTGCGCGAAATAGACCCCGGCCGGCACCAGGCGGCCTGCGAAGTTACGTCCGTTCCAAGTCGCTGTGCCGCGGTTGAGCGGCAACTGCGCCACGCTCCGCCCGCTGCTGTCGTAGATCTGGATCGCTCCCCCGCCGGCGGCCGGGATCAGGCCGGTGCCGACGCGCAGGACAACGGTTGAGACGAACGGATTGGGCGCCGCGCTCAACCCTGCCGGCGCCACCGGCGCCGGAGAGATCGCCACCGAGGTGACCGTGTCGTTCCAGCGGGCGATGCGGCCGGCCGTGGCGCCGCCAGCGGTGCTGAAGTTGCCAGCCACCCAGGCCGCTGAGCCCTGGGCGGTGAGGGCGTTGACCAAGCCGTTGACGCCGCCGTCCATGGCCGCCCAGTCGTTGCCATCCCAGCGCGCAATGTGGTCGGCGGTGTGCCCGCCGGCCGTGGTCAGCGGCCCGCCGGCCAGGAGATCGCCGGCATAGACGCTGAGCGCATGCACGCCCACCGACACACCGCTCCCTAGTGGATACCAATCCTGGCCATCCCAGCCGGCGACGTAGTTCACCGTCGTCAGGTGTGCCTGGGTGAAGAAGCCCCCGGCCACGAGGTCCGCTCCCCAGGTGGCAATGGCGCGCACGCCGCCGTTGGTGCCAATGTCCAGGTTGCTCCAGGTGCTGCCGTCCCATGCCACGATGTTTTCAGCCTGAGTACTCCCGGCATTTCCGAAATCGCCCCCAGCGTATAGCTGGCCGTCGTGGGCGTGGAGGGCGTTAACCGGACCGTCGATGCCGCCTCCCACTGCCGACCACGCAGCGCCATCCCAACGCGCCAAACGCGGCGCCGGTGCACCGCCCGCAGTGAGAAAAAAGCCGCTGGCGAACAAGTCGCCGTCATAAACTGTGAGTGCCAAAACGGTGTCGTCGACGCCGTCGATGCCGCTGCCGAGCGCAGCCCAGCCTGTGCCATCCCAGGCGGCGACGTGGCTGGCCGGTTGTCCGCCCGCGTGCGTGAACTTACCGCCGACGACCAGCAAGTCGCCGTAGACTGCGGCGGCATGGACGTCGTCGTCGAGTCCGTCACCGAGAGCGTGCCAATCGGTCCCGTCCCACCGTGCAACGAATGCCGCCGGCACCGACCCGGCAAGCGTGAAGTCACCACCGACAATCAGGTCGTCTTGAAAAACGGTTAGTGCGCGCGCTCTAGCATCGAGTCCGTTTTGTCCGAACGTGTCAACCCACCCTGCTGTGACCGGCGCAGGTGTCAACGACGTGAGTGCGGCAATTCCGGCAAGAGCAAGGCGGTGGAACACGGTGGACTCCTTGAGTGGACCAAAGGAAGGAGAGTGCCACCTCTAATGATACGACACTGGGCCAAGGGCGCCAATGCGGCCGTGGGGGGGGCGGCGTTTTGCCCGGCTCCCCCACATCGATGCCTCGGGTGCTACCCCTCGGCAGAATCTGTCGGTCTAGGGGCAGCTCCCGACCTCGGTGACCAACGCCGAGCAGATCTTGTCGCCGGCGGAATCATAGGCGACGACGACGTAGTCGTAGCACCAACTCGAGTTCCAAGTGGAATCGACATAGCTCAAGTTGGAGACCGTCGCCAGGTGGTCGACGACACCCTCGGTAGTGTTCTTGTAACGCCCGACCTTGTAGTGGTCCGCCCCCGAGACAGACGACCAGGCGCAGGTTCGATTGCTTCCGGCTTCGGTGACGGTCAAGACGCACGGTGCAGCCGGGTCCATGGCATCGTCCCACGGGATCGATGCCGAGGCGGCGGTTGCACTGAGGGTGAGAACAGCGGACAGGAGAATGAGACGACGCATAGGATCCACCTCGCTGAGTGGCAAGTGCTCCAGGTCGGAACGCTTGCCTTAAGGGTTGACGGCATGCATCGCCCGCGGCTGCGCCGCCCTCCGAGGGGCGGTGAGTCAGTCCACGAGTGATGCCATTACCCCTGAAGTGGAGTTGGGCGGGCTTTCGTGACAGTGATTTCTTTGCGCCGGAGGGGCGGGGTCGGTCGGCTAGGTCGAGAAGTCGGCTGGACGCAGGCCAAGCCGACGTAGCTTGTAGCGCAGGCTCGATTCCGGCAACTCGAGGTGGGCGGCAGCCAATGGCGCGTTCCCCGTAAATGCGGCAAGGACTTGGCTGAGCTTTTGCCGCTCGAACTCCTGCAGGAGCTTTTTATACGGACCGAAGTGCAGGCTGCGGGGTAGATGTTCGTGGTTCAACACGTCGCCGTTGGTGGTGCGTAGCGCCACGCGGACAGCATCGCGCAACTCGTCGAAGTTCCACGGCCAGTGGTAGCTCTGGCAGCGCGCGATGAAAGCCTCCGGCACCGCCAAGCAGCGCTCCGGGGCCATTTCCTTGAGCAAGAGGGCAACGATGGTGCGCAAGAACTCGGCGCGCTCGGTGAGGGTTGACAGGTGAACCTGGCAGCCGCCAAACAACTCGGCGTCAAGGGGCTCCCGGGTAGTAGCGACCACCCAGACCCCCTTGCCTCCTGTGCGGTGTCTCAGCAACGCCCACACTTTCGCGGGCACCCCGTCGGCGTCGCGGCAGAGGATGAGATCACCGTCGCTCAAGTCAGTTTCAGCGAGTAAAGTGTTGCCAGACCTTCCCAGCCAAGCGGGCTCGCTGTCGCAGAAGACGGCCTGCACCCGGCCAGAGGGTTGGATTTGGCGGTGCAGGGCGAGTACCAGGCGCTCGCTTCCACACCCCGGGGGGGCTACGATCAAACTGGGTTGACGCTTGGCACAAGCGGCGCTCAGTGTTCGCAATACCCCTTGAGCGCCGATCCCCTCGGCCAAACCGTTGCCACGTAGGGAAGCAAGCTCGAGCTTTAGCCGCTGGTTTTCCTCGGCAAGAACGTCGAGCTGCCGGTCACCGGTCTTTTGCTCGAGGTCCAGCCGCTCGTCGATGATCTGGTGCTCTGCCCCGCGCTGGACTGCGGCCTTTGCGTCTTGTTGTCCCAGGTTGGTCCGCAGCTCACGGATCAGAACTGTAGCTTGCTGCGGCGTGTCGGTGGCCTGACACAGCTCGGCGGCAAGCATTTCAAGCTTGTGGAGCCAGCTCTTCAGGACAACGCTGGGCACCTCGAGGTGTGCGGCGATCCGGCTAGCAAGTCGCGAGCAGAGTAGTACGTCGTTGATCGCCTCGGAGCGTCGGACTTGTTCGAAGAATGCGCCTAGAGCCGCCAGCCGTGAGGCACGTGGTTCGCACGCGGCCTGAGCGAAGCGCCACCAAAGGGCGTTGGCTGTCGCGCCGGGCGGCCGCTCGCACATTGAATGCGGTGGCTTCTGTCTTAACGTGCCGGCGGCTGCAGCATCGCTGCCGTCTGCCGCATGGACGACGGCTAGGAGACTCCGGGCCTTGTGCTCGTCGAGCACGCTCGCCCGTTCCAACTGTTCGCTCGCTTGCCCGAGGGCGGCGAGCGCCTCAGCGGTGCGCCCTTGGGCGGCGTAGAGTCGGCCAAGGCCCAAGTGAGCAAATCCAGCCCAGGGTTCGAAGTTGGGCTCAGCGAGCGCCGAATAGAGCGCCGCCTCGGCGTCGATCGACCGCCCCAACGCCGCGTAGGCGTTTCCGAGGTTGGCAATCCACAAGCCTCGCTCTTGGTGTTGCGGATGGGAGGTTAGGAGGTCTTCCAAGATCTCGGCAGCGCGCTTGGCCTTGCCGGAGTAGATGCCGGTGCTGGCCAAGACCGCCGTCGTGGCGACCGCGTGGGCCTCCAGTCCGAGCCGTTTGCGGATCATCAGCGCTAGGGCGCAGTACGACTCGGCCTTCTGAAACTGGAGCCGTTCGCACAGCTGGTCGCGCATGGCGGCGGCAAAAAACGCCTGCTTGGGATGCAGCTTCCAGTGCTGGGCAATGACTCGGGCGCGATCTAGTGATGCAAGAGCTGCGTCATAGTCGCCAAGGTTGCGATCGACGATTGCCAAATTGTGGAGAGCGACGGTCTGAAGCGCCTGTTCGCCGCCGGCTTGGGCGTCGTCGTTGCCGCGCTCGAACGCCTGGCGAGCCTGGTCCAGGCAGCCCGCTTGGCGCTGTCTGAGTCGGAGGAGCTGGTTGCCCTTGGCAATCCATGCTTTGGCGCGCAAGGCGCGGGGCGCGTCGGGTGCTGCATCGAGCGCGGCATCCAGCGTGGCCAGCGCTTGTAGGGCGCTGTCTGGTCCTTGATTGGTCCGCGCAAGTCGAGCTTCTTCGACGGCAATCCGCAGTTGGTCGGCAGCGCTTGGCCGCAGCCCCGCGGCCTTGCCCAAGTGGTTCGCCGCTTGTTGGCGGTTGCCGCAGTCGGTAGCGATTGCGGCGCGGCGAATCAAGATGTCGCACTCGAACCGGCCCTTGGCACTGCCGGCTCTGGGTGCGTCGCTTTCTAGCGCGGCTTTCTGGAGCCACGTGTCCAAACGATCGTTCACGGACTTAACCCATTGGCGTTCGCCCAGTTTTGCAGCAACCTCGGCCGCCGCCAGCAGGCGATGGGTTGTGGCACCCGGTTCGAGGGTGGCGTGGTCCACGCTCTGGGCGTCAAGGAAGAGAGGGTCAATCCACGACCGCGCGCAGGCCAGGGCTTCCCATAGATCACCAGCCTGGACGAGGGTTCTAAACCGCTGGTCGAGGCAACGCAGCGCTTCGTCCAGCTTGCCCGCTTCGAGAAGGAGACGGCCCTTTGCAGCCCCCAGTCCGAAACGATCGACGGCCGCCAACAACTGCTCGGCAGCTTGCCGTCGCCGCGTCGGGTCCAACCAGCCCTCGACCGCGCGGCTGGCCTCCTCGGAGGCGAAGCCCACCGTGCCGTCGCCGATTGCCCAGCGCAATAGCCCAGCTGTGGCCGGGTGGGTCAGGGCCGCCCGCGTTCCCGGGGCGCAGCTGACCAGCGCTTCGAGCGATACGGGCTGTCTGCAGAGGGCGAGCGTGCCCAGGGCGCGCTGCACCGGCGCCGGTGCTTCGGTGAGTGCTTCGCGTACCGCGGCGTCGATCGAAGACTCCGCGGCGGCGGTGCGCCCGGCGAGACCGTCGAAGTAAACCCGCCCGTTGACCGCACTGATGTGTCCGGCCGCCGTCCAGGCTCCCCAGAGAATGTGCATCCAGCCCGGTCGCCCGCCGCTGCCGCGATGCAATGCACGGGCGAGCCTCTCGGGGTTGTGAGCGCCAGCCAACGCCGGAACCAGCAGCAGATGAGTTTGCGTGATGGACAAGGGCCCGAGCTCGATGACGCGCCCGCCCGGTAAGAGCATGGCAGAGTTGGAGCTGACCACGAGGACACCGGGGCCTTCTTTGGCCTCGTTCGACTGCTGGGTAACCCACTCCATCCATTGAGCTGTGGCACGGTCCAAGTTGTCGACGGTGACCAGGGTCTTGTCGCTGGCCCAAAGTCGGCCGGCAGGTGGTTCGGGCAAAACGGCGGCATCGAACGTCCGGGTAATCCAGCCGTGGTCGCGGGCCATGGTTTCGATCGTTGCCAGCATGCGCGACCGCCCGGTGCCGGTTTCGCCGATCAGCTCGACGATCTGCCGCGAGCCGTCTTTCGAGGCCGTATCAAATACCTCGCGCATGCGGTCCATTTCGGCGTTGCGTCCGACTAGTGTATCGACGAAACACGAGGCGGCGCTCAAGTCGGGATGTGCCTCAGGTGGTGAGGCGGCGCGGATCAACCTGGCTCTAATGTCGGCGGCACCGAGCGCCGGTTGCGCGGCCAGGGCATCGTCCAGAGCGGCTCCCAATCCACCCCCGATGACGCCAGCCAGCTCGGCAAAGCACCGGGGTTTCGGGCCACTGGGCTCTCGGCTGTGCTGGATTGCGGCGAGCGCTTCGAAGAGCGCGTCGCCCAGGTCAGCAACGTCATTGGCTTGTGAAGGTGCCCTGGATCGCCCCAGCAGTTGATTCAGGAACGGATGGGCAAGTTGAAAGTCGACCAAACGGACCTGGGAGTGGGAGGCGAGGAGGTGGTCGGCGCGGAGGGTGCCGTGGGTTAGACCGCTAGCATGGAGCGTCGACAGCGCCTGCCAAAAGCCCAGCACCGCTTCGTTACGGACGGACGTCTCACAGTCGGCAAGCGCATCCCGAATCGGCCGCAAGGCGGTGGGCCGGGAGACGATGAGCAGGGTGCCGTCCCGTTCGTTGCAAGAAGTGGGGGCTTGAACGTGCGGCGGATCGAGTGCCCGGATTTGCCGCAGTAGTTGGCTGTACTGGGTGAGGTTGTCCGTCGAGACGCGTTCGACCGGCACCCCACGCAACTGGGAGCCGTTGTCGGCGCGCGCCTCCCAGGAACCGTCTTCCAGCACCTCAAAGCCACCGGTGATCTGAAACGCTGGCAGCATGGGCGGCCTCCTTCGTCAGGCGAGCAGCAATGCCCCGGTTTGTGGGTTCCGGGTTGTTGGGCGACCGGTGGGCATCGGTCGTCCTCGTGCAGGCTGGTGGCTGGCGCCAATACTTGGTGGCGCCAGCCACACGGCTTGCCCAAAGGGCGGGATCCTCGCTGCTTGCTCACCGCAACGAGAGCCGCGGCCAACCGCCCCTCTGTTTGGTTTGGCGCAATCGGACTTGTGTTACGCCTGGCCCCACTCTAGCCGCCGGGCGGGCCTGGGTCAATAGTCCGAAAACAAAAACTTAGCCTTCTTAGATCAAAAAGTTGATTCAGATGGCGGTGAATAATGGGGCGGGGGTGGAAGCCGGCCAAAAGTGGACGCGGAGCTGGTCGTTGGGTCCGCTGAGTGGGGCAATTGGCCCCCCGGGACATCTGCAGGCAGCGGCTGTGTATACTGTCGGCATGGACTCCTCTAGCACCCGCTCAAAAAGCGTAACTAATTATTTTGAAGAGACTTACGCGCCAGAATCGGTTCTCGAGGTGCACCGCACCCACGCCGAGCTACCCCTCGAGGCGTTGGTCAAAGAAGACCTCCTGCGGCTCGGGATCGCCTTCGAGAATGCGGCCCTCCAGCGGGCGCAGGGCGCAAAGCCCAAGTCCTACTTCATTTTTTCCTTCGACCGGGTCGAGCTGGATGCGATGGAGCAGTCGGAAGGCGCCCGGGTCCCTGAGGAAATCGCCTTGTCGGGCGGCGCCTGGTCATTCAGGCGCACCATCGTGTCGGTGCGGATCAATCCCCGCTCGCCCTACCGGGTGGTGGCCGGCGCCGGGGACGGCGATGGATTGGAGCTGCGGTTGGCCGGCGAACCGCTTGCCCGGGTCGCGTTTCCCGACCGTCCGGCCTACTACGATCACACCCTAGCCGGCGGGCGCCCGCTCACTGAGGTCGCCCCCACCATTGAGTGGGGCTACCTGATCTACCTGACGGTCTATAGGCGCTGCCAGTATTTTGGGCGCGACGAGGAGTGCCGCTTCTGCGACATCAACGAGAACTACCGCCAGCAGCGGGCGGCGGGCCGGCCTTACGTCACCGTTAAAAACGTCGACGATGTTCTGGAGGCACTGCGGGTGATCGCCGAGACTGACGACGTGGCTCGTGCCTACACGCTCACCGGTGGCGCGGTGACCGACCAGCTGCGCGGCACGCGAGAGGCTGAGTTTTATGGGCGCTACGTGCGCGCCATCGAACAAGAGTTCCCGCGGCGTTGGATCAGCAAGATGGTGACGCAGGCGCTGCCCCTCGACGACGTCCGCGCCTACCACGACGCCGGCGTGCAGATTTACCATCCAAACTACGAAGTTTGGGATCAAGCGCTCTTCGAAGCGCTCTGCCCAGGCAAGGCGCGCACTATCGGCTACCAGACTTGGATGCGGCGGATTGAAGAGGCGGCTACGGTGTTCGGTGCGTCGCACGTCATCCCCAACTTCGTCGCCGGCGTCGAGCTGGCCCAACCCCACGGCTTCGCCGGGGTGCAGGAAGCACTGGCGTCGACGGGTGAGGGGCTCGACCATTTCATGTCGCAGGGGATCGTGCCGCGGTTTACAACCTGGTGCGTGGAACCCCTCAGCGAGTTGGGGGCTACAAACGCCGGGCCGGCGCCCCTCGAGTATCATGCTGGCCTGCTGCAGTTGTGGCGCGATACGCACGCGCGCTATCGGTTGCCCGTCCCGCCAGGGTACGGCGACCCGGGTGTCGGTCGGGCGGTTTTCTCGGTGAGTGCATTTATGGATGTCGTTGATCCCTCGACACCAGTCGCGGAGGTTTGAAACTTGACACGATGTTTGATTGCGCTGGTCGCGGCCGTGCAAATGGCGAGTATGGTGCTCCCTGCCAGCGCCAATGTGACGGGTCACCTGCACCCGACTCAGGACTACGAACAAATTCCCGAACAGGCCCACCTGATCTACGACGCGGTGCGGATCCCAACGGCCGACGGACTCGAGTTGCAGGGCTGGTTTTTTCCCTCGCAAAGCGACACCGGCGAGGAACGCCGGGACCCGGCACCGATCGTCATCATGGTGCCGCTCAATCAAGGCAACATGGGCAACTTGTTATGGCACTACTACCGACTGTTTGCTGGCCTCGGTTGGCACGTGTTGACCTTCGACTGGCGCGGCTTCGGGCAGTCCGCGGGTTGGGAACTTCCAGAGGACGTGGTGGTCGTTCCCGAGTTCATCCGCGATCTAAGTGCAGCACTGGACTATGCTCAGACGCGACCCGAGTGGGATGGTGACCATCTAGGCTTGCTAGCCTTCAACATGGGCGCGGCCGTTTCCCTGGCCACGCTGGCGGATCGAAGCGACGTGACCTGCGCTGCACTGCGCGGGGTCTACGCCAACCAAGCCGACTACGTCGGGGCACTCAACCAAAGCGACGCCCTGGCGGAGGGAGCACCGCCGCTGACGGTGAACGAGGAGTTCAGCTCGGCGCTCGATCCTATGTCGGTGGCGGCGCAGGTGACGACGCCCATCTTTTTGATCTCCGGCGCCGAGGACACCCTGGCACCGCCCGCGGTTGCCAAGGCGCTCTACGGACGACTGGGCGGTCGAAGCCAGTACTGGGAGGTGCCGGAGGCTGGTCACACTGGCGACGCACTTCCCGAATTGGTGCAGCTGCAAGAGTTCACGGCCCGGATCCAGGCCTTCTTCCGCCGTTACATGGGTGAGGGCGGCCGCTGACCACGGCGGTGGAAAAAGGGTTGGATGGGTCGCTCGCAGCCCTCTCTTTCCCGAGATAAGTCATTGCAATAGATCGTGTTAAGCTGTGCCGCCGGAGTTTGCAGAGGAATGAACGCGTTCTCCACGAGGTGTGGATAACTGGAGGTGAGGCGTGGTGTTGACGGTGGCTCTAGGCATGCGATTTCGGGCGGTTTTCCTGAGCCGCCTGGCTCTTGGGCTGGTCCTTCTGGCCGCCGGTTGTTCTGCTGGGCGTCATGCGGCAGTCGACCCGGACATCGGGCAGCGGCCGGCCGCCGAGCGCCCGGCTGGCGACCTCAAAGTGTTCGTCGACGACGCGCCGATGCCGGCCAACGAAGCCTCGGTCGATGAGTTGATCGAGGCAGCCGAATCGGCTCTGGCGTTGGCGGGCGACAAACTTGTCGAGCTGGAGGGCGCCAGCACACCGCCGGAGACTGGTGTGGCTCCTGACACCACCCTTGCCGGCGGCACGACCCTAGAGCTGGATCGGCCGGCAGACACTGGCGGCGATGCGCTGGTGGCGTACCAGGCGGCCATGCAGGAGGCGCTTCACCTCGCCGAAGAAGCAGCCGATCGGTTGGCCGTCGATCCAGCCATGTACCCGGCGTTGAAGGCTGGTTACGACAAGCTTCTAGCGTCGTTGCGTTCCAGTCTGGAGACCGACGTGGTGGCCGCTGACCCTTTGTCGGCCAGCGAGGCTGAACTCGCCGTTGCGCGCCAGGCGGCGCCGGCCGATGGGGCGAGCTACGAGCTACCCGTCGATCCGGAAAACCCATTGGTGCAGAAGTTTTTGGCGCTGTTTAAGCAGGGTGAGCGCAAGGCGTACTTGGAGCGCACCTTCTGGCGGGCTGGGCGCTACCGCGACTTCATTCAACAGGAGTTGGCAAAGCGCAAGCTGCCCAGCGAACTTTGGATCGTGCCGGTGATCGAGTCGGGCTACGTAACGTCGGCTCATTCGCGCGCCGCCGCGGTTGGCATCTGGCAGTTTGTGGCGTCGACAGCCCGCAACTACGGACTCACCGTCAATCACTGGATCGACGAGCGTCGCGACCCATACAAGTCGACGGTGGCGGCGCTCGATTACCTGCAAGACTTGTACAGGTATTTCAACAACTGGGACCTGGCATTGGCGGCCTACAACCGTGGTGAGCACGGGATCCGCCGCGACCTGCGCAACACCCAGGTGGTGGATTTTTTGGAGATGGCGGAGCTTGGGGGCACGCACCGGGAAACCAAGAACCACGTTCCCAAGATCCACGCGGCAACAATCATCTCCAAGGACCCGGAGCGCTACGGCTTTAGCATGGAGTTTGATCAGCCGGTCGAAGCTGACACCGTGTTGATCGACTATGTGGTCGACCTTGAAGTGGCGGCGCGCTGTGTCGGAATCACCGAGCGGGAGCTGCGCGATCTCAACCCCGAAGTGCGCATGTGGGTGACGCCGGTCTTGTCGCCTGATTATCCCGAGTACGCGTTGAAGCTGCCGGTGGGTACCAAGGAGCTCTACAGAGCGCAGATCGCTCAAACTGCCGACTTAACCCCGCGGCGGCATATCACCTATGTGGTACGGCGGGGCGACAACTTGGGCGGCATCGGCCGCCGGTTTGGTGTGTCGTGGCGGAAGGTGCAGCGTTGGAACAATCTGCGGGGATCGCGCATTTACCCCGGGCAGAAGCTGACCATCTTCCCCAACGAGATTCGCTCACCATCCGCATCCTCGCCGGCGGCGGCAGCAGCGGCACCGAGGCGGACCAAGGGACGCGTGGCCCACGCGAAACTTGCCAAAGATAGGCGCGGCCAGCACTACATCTACGCGGTGCGCTCGGGCGACACGCTGACCCACATCGCCCGTGACTTTGGCGTCACCGTCCGCCAACTGCAGGCCTGGAATGGTGTGCGCAGCCGCATTGTCGTCGGCCAAAAGCTCAAGATTCGCGCGGCGCCGGCCGGCGAGGCTGTGCACGTCGTCGAACGCGGCGACACGTTGATCGCCATTGCCAAGCGCTATGGTACTTCGGTCGGCCAACTACGTGCGTGGAACAAGCTGGGTCGTTATCTCTACCCTGGGCAAAAGCTGCGGGTCGCGGGTCGCTAGTCCGGCGTGCTCGAAGCTCCGGCCGGTTCAGCCGGAACGACTGCTCCGCCGGCTCGGCCGGTACGACTGCTCGGCCGGCTCGGCCGGCGCCGTCGGCTACTCGCCGGCCGCTAGTCCGAGGCGCTTGCAAGCCTCAGCCAACTGACTGCGTGTTTCGGGATCGTCCTCTTGCAGCTGGGCGATCTTGTTGACCGCGTGCAGGACGGTGCTGTGGTCGCGCCCCCCGAGTTGCTGGCCGATTTCGGCCAGGCTCAAGGATGTATGCTGGCGCAGGAGGTACATGATGAGCTGTCGCGGGCGGGCGATGAGTCGGGTGCGCCGCTTGCCGGTGACGGCTTTGACGTCCACCCCGCACATGCTGCAGACGACCTGCATGATACGCGTCGGCTTGGCCGGCTGTGAATCAGCACTGAACAAATCGCCGAGCAAGCGCTTGGCGTTGGCAACGTCGATGTGTCGGTCGAGCCGTTCGGCGCGCGCGTGCAGACGGTTGAGGCACCCTTCCAATTCGCGAATGTTGCTGGTGACGTTAGTGGCGATCATCAGAGCGACGTCGTCGTGGAGGGCGATGCCGCGGTAGTCGGCAAACTTCCGCAAAATGGCTACGCGCGTTTCGAAATCTGGCGGCTGCACGTCACACACCAAGCCGCTGGCGAATCGGGAGCTCAGCCGATCCTCGAGCCCATGGATCTCGTGTGGGGCGCAGTCGGCGGTGATCACCAGTTGCCGCTCGCTGTCGAACAAGCTGTTAAATGTGTGAAAGAACTCCTCCTGGGTGCTTTCCTTGCCCTTGAGGAACTGGATGTCGTCCACCAACAGCACGTCCACCTCACGGTACTTGCGCTTGAAGTCCATGATGGTGTTTTTTCGGATGGAACGAATCATCTCCAGCATGAACTGCTCGCTCGTGCAGTAGACCACTCGCATCTCAGGTTGGCGCGCGCGCACGCGCTCCGCCACCGCGTGCAGGATGTGGGTCTTGCCCAAACCGCACCCCCCGTAGATGAACAAGGGGTTGTAGGTGACTCCGGGGTGTTCGACGACGGCGAGGGCGGCGGCGATCGCGAAGTCATTCGACTTGCCCACCACGAATTCCTCGAACGTGTGCCGGGAGTGGAGGACGCGGCGTTTTGGGCGCCCGTGCCGGGTGCCAACCAGGGGGTCGGCGCTCGGCAAGGTGGCCGTCGCCTCGTGCCCCTGCACTTCTTCGCTCCTAGCGCCGGGCACAGCAGGCGCCGGAATGGCGCCTTCGTCGAGCACCTCGAAGCGGACGACGAACGGTTCGCCCAACACCGTCGAGATGGTCTCCTCGATCAGCGCCTGGTGATGCTCACCGAGCCATTCGGCAAAGAAGACGCCGGGCACGCCGAGTACACACACGCCGCCTTCCTGTTGCAGTGGAACAATGGGCCGAATCCATGTTTCGAACCGCCTGACTTGAATGCGCTCCTCGAGGAGCGCCAAAACTCGATCCCAGTCATTCGAGCAGATTTGGGGCACGCCCACCTCACCCAGTTGGAAGCCCTAACTCCTTTAGTCACATAGAACTAAGGCTCTCAGCGAGACTTCCGACCGTGAGCCGCGGCGCCTTCACGTGGCGCTCTGGGTTCAATAGGGACACAGATACCCATTCGCGTTTCACCTAACGTGAAACACACAAGTTATCCACGCCCTGTTGATAAACGGCTTTGCAGCCTGGAGTGGGGTCAGGCAAGTTCCGCAGTTTGGCGAGGTTGGCGTCGTGCTGGATGAGTCTTGGTGTGCCAACCGATGGGTTTGTTTGGGTCCTCTGCGTGCGGGACCGCTTGTTCCCCGATGCTCCCCTCGAGCGAACCAGACGCTATCACGCCGCGACGCTTCCCAACAAGGTAAAAGATTTGGCTTGACGCCGTGTTCACAAGGACTTAGGCTCCGTCGATTGTGCTCAAAATGTGGACAACCGGGCGTCTTGACGAGGCCCGTTGGGCGCCGGGTCGCGAGGAGCACCGGCACCCCGGCCAGAGGGCCAGCCACCTCCGAATAAAGGTCTATCGCCGTGAAACGAACCTATCAACCACACAACAAGCGCCGGAAGCGGGTGCATGGATTCAGGGCGCGCATGAAGTCACGCCACGGGCGGGCAATCTTGCGCCGCCGGCGTGCCAAGGGTCGCCGCCGCCTAACCGTCTAACTCACCAAGACTTGTGTCCGCGCCCAAGTTGCCCGGCGGGACGACGTTACCGCATCGACAGCGACTCAAGCGCCGCGGCGACTTTCGCGCGGTCTACCGGCGCGGACGTCGCTACAGCGGCCGGGTGGTGTCCTTGTGGGCGCTGGCTGTGCCGGGCGATACCCGCGTGGCCTTCGTGGCCAGCCGTCGCGTGGGGCCGGCTGTGGAGCGAAACCGAGCCAAACGGCTGATGCGCGAGGCGTTCCGATTGTGCAGACCCCAACTCAACGACGGCGGCTTTCATCTCATCATGGTGGCGCGATCGGCGTGCGTAGAAGCCAAGCGGCACGAGGTCGAGGGCGAGTTGCTGAAGCATCTGCGGCGGGCGGGGTGCGTCCTGGAATCCGCGGTGCCCGGTTGCCGGCCCGACGGGGCACAATGAACCCTGCCCACTGTTCGGACAATGGGAACACTTCGGCGAACACCACGACCGCCGCGGCGCGCTTGCTTTTTCTCCTAATCAGAATTTACCGCGGTGGCGTATCGCCCTACCTGCCGAGTCTGTGCCGTTTTCAACCTAGCTGTTCGGCGTATGCCGAGGAGGCCGTGCGCTCCCATGGTGCGTTGCGCGGCGTGTGGTTAAGTGGCGCGCGGCTGCTTCGTTGTCATCCGTTCGGGGCGAGTGGTCACGATCCGGTACCGCCGGTCGATGGCGCGGCGTGGGCCGACGTGCCGCCGAATCGCGGCTAGGCCAGAAAGAAAACTGACGCATGGATCGCCGAACACTGCTGGCCCTCATCCTCTCGTCGCTGGTGTTCCTGGTATGGACGGCGCTATTCCCGCCAGAGCGCCAGGCGCCGGAGGCGCCGCCGGCCGAGGTCAAAGAGCCGGTCCAGGAGACAGTGGCTGAGGCGCCTTCTGATCAGACTCAGACGCCGGTGGCACAGGCGCGTCCGGCCGCCCCACCCACCGTCAGTGGCGCCGAGCCTGGTGGGCCGTCTTGGCAGACAGTCGAAGATCAGCGCTACACCGTTGCTACCGACTGGGTGACCTACCACTTACAGGCGCGCGGGGGTGGACTGGCGGGGGTTGAACTCCAGAAATTTAGGAACGGCGCGGACCGGTCGAAACAGGTCGACTTGATTCGCGCCGGTCAGATGGCTCTTGACTGCACCTTGGTTTGGACTGACCCGGTGTCCGGCGCCACCGGAGCTGTCGAACCCCTGCACCAAGTCGGGTTCCGGCAGGTCAGCGACACCCCGGGCGATTCTGGGTCGCGGACGATCGTGTTGCGGGCCGAACGCCCGGGCTTGACCGTAGAACGGATCTACGAGTTCAAGGACGGCGGCTACGACTTCAAGCACACGGTGCGCGTCATCGCTGCCGACGACAACCCGCCGGCGCGCGTGGTGACTGGATGGCGCTCGGGCGTTGCGTTTACGGAGAGCAACAAGTCGCTGGATGAGGGACAAATGGACGCCCTGGCCTTGGTCGGGCGCGATATCCATAGCTGGAAGCCCGGCAAGTTCAAGAAGGATCGTCAACCCAAGTCGCTGGACGGCAACGTGCGCTGGGTGGGTGTGCGCAACAAGTATTTCCTGGCACTCATGATCCCCGATGAGCAAAGTGCGACGGCCGTGCACGCCAGCGCCGATCCCTCTTCCTTCCGGAGCGAGGTTTGGTTCGAGCAGCCCATCTCGCTGGCCACTTCATTTGCCACCGGCACGCGCCTCTACGCCGGTCCCAGTGACCACGCCCTGGTGCAGTCCCTGGGCTCGGACGCCGGCAAGGCTGTCAGGCTCGGGCCGCGGGTCTTGCGCCCGCTCAGCAAGCTGATGTTGTGGCTGCTGAAGGCAGTGCACCGTTTCGTTGGCAACTACGGCGTCGTCATCGTTCTGATTACCGTCGGCATTCGACTGCTCTTGCATCCTTTGAACCAGAAGAGCATGAAGTCGATGAAGGCGATGCAAGCTGCGCAGCCCCAAATGGAGTCGATCCGCAAGAAGTACGGCGACAATCCGCAGGAGATGAACAAGCGGATGATGGCGCTGTACCGCGAAGAGGGCGTTAACCCGGTGGGTGGTTGCCTGCCCATGCTCTTGCAAATGCCCTTCCTGTTTGCCCTCTACCAAATCTTGATGAACACCGTCGACCTGCGCCTGGCGCCGTTCGTCGGTTGGATCGACGACCTGTCGTCACCGGATCAGCTGGGCACCATCGGCGGTTTTCCGGTCAACGTCCTGCCTCTGGTAATGACCGGAGTGTCGGTGCTGCAGGCACGGTCGGCGCCGAAGGATCCACGCCAGGCGGCGATGATGACCATGATGCCGATCATGTTCCTGTTCATCTTCTACCGCATGCCGTCGGGCCTGGTCCTCTATATCACCGTGATGAACCTGATGGCGTGGCTGCAACAGGCGCAGATGAACCGCGGCGATGGTAAGCCAGGCGACGCTGCCACCGATCAGGGTGGCGACGTTGCCGGCGACGCGGGTGGCACCGAGGTAGTGGATCCGCCGCTGCCGTCGTCGGCCGATCCGGCCACCAATGGTGATCAAGAGCGGTTGTTGGCGGCGGGTGAGCCGGCGGCCAATGACGCACCGGCTGACGCAACGAACGCGGATACGGCCAACGACGCGGATACGGCCAACGACGCGGCGGCCAACGACGCGGCCAGCGGTGACAAGGGGCGCGTTCCGGTGGCACAGGGCGCCGGCAAGCGACGTAAACGCAAGCGCAAGAAGTAGCAGTTTTTGGGGCCGTCACTAGCGCGGCCTGGAGACGCGGACATACAAACCCAAGGGTAACAAGCAGCAAGGGGCAGGGAATGACGTACGAGCACGACAACGAAACAAGCGAACGTGGCACCAGTGGCGTCGAGGTTGTCGAGTACGAAGGACGGACGCCGGACGAGGCGGTGCGCCGTGCGCTCATGGAGCGGTGCTGGTCGCGTGACGAAGTGACAGTCGAAGTAATCGACCCCGGGAGCCGCGCATTGTTTGGCGAGGGCGGACTAGCCCGCGTCCGGGTGAGCCGAGGAGCGGATCCAGTCCACCTCGCCGAGACGGTAACCGCCGAGATCCTCAACCGCATGGGGTTGGAAGCCCAGGTTGCCGCTGCCCGAGTCGACAATGGCATTAGCGTGTCGATCCAGTCTGGCGCTTCAGACGCCGGGTTGACCGACAATGAAGGTCAGGGGCTCGACGCCATCCAGCATTTGGTCAGCCGCATCGTGTCGCGCCGCTCGGGCGAACGCCAAATGGTGCAGGTCGACGTGGATGGCTACCGGAAGCGCCGCGAGCGCGACTTGCGTGACACTGCCTACGTGATTGCCGACCAGGTACGTGCCAACGGCGAAGCGCACACCACCGAAGAGTATGGCGCTGCCGATCGCCGAGTGATCCACTTGGCACTCAACGAAGACCCGGACATCACCACCTATGCTGAGGGCGACGGCTTGTTCAAGCCGATCGTCGTGGCCCCGATCGACCAGGCGCCGCCGCCCGAGTCGCGCAGTGCCAGTCTGAGCGGACGGCGGCGTGAACGCTCGCCTGGTCGGGACAGCGCCCGGCGGCGCGGGCGCCCACCGCGCGGCGGTGGTCGTGGCTATCGGGACCGTGACGCCCAGAATCGCGACCGCGGGCGGGGTCGCCGCGACGAAGTGCCGGATCGCGGATACGGCGAGCGGAGTGAGCGCGACCGCGGCCGCGATCACGATCGTGACGACGAGCGCAGCGGCGAGCGCTCTGTCGCTGGCAGGGAGCGCGATCGATACCGGGGTTCCGGTCGCGACAGTGGTCGCGACCGCCCCCCGCGTCGTGGGCGTGGGCGTGGACGTGACAGTGGTCGCGAGCGTTCCCGCGACCGGGAGCCAGCTCGCGCTGCCAGCGACCTGGACTCCCGCGAGCCGCGCTACACCGAAGACCGCGATCGCGGCCGGCGGGACTGGGATGACTCGCGCGGCAATCGGGACTACGAGCGCGACACACGCGATACACGCGACGCTCGCGGTGCGCGTGACGCCGGCGAATTTCGCGAAGAGCGTCCCCGCCGAGGGCGTCGTGGCCGGCCGCAGTCCCGCGACGATCGCTATGGTCACGCCGATCACGCCCCTCGTGATCGGGGGCCTCGCGATGACGAGTACGATCGTGGCAAGCACCACGACCGCGACGACGAAAGTCGCCATGATCGCGATCTAGACTACCGCGATCGGGATGAACCCCAACGCTTTGACGAGGAGTCGCGCCACCGGGATGACGACCGCGGGCGGGAAGACGCGCAGCGGCGGCGTCGCACACGCAGCCGGCGCGGTCGCAGCGAACCCAGTCGAAGCGACAGCAGCAGGCGTCGCCGGCGACCGAGCGGTACGCCCGAGCGCAGTTCCGAACCGCGTCGCGAAGAACCAACGGAACGGCCAACGCGCCGGCGTTGGTAGGTCCCGGCGTCCCAAGGCTGGTTTGAATCCGCAGATAAGTTCTCTCGGACCGGTCATCGAGCAGCTAGGCGCTGCGGGAGTGGAGCTGTCGGCTGGACAGCTCCGCCAACTCCGCCGTTATCTTCAGCTGATCCGTTTCCGCGGCCGCCAGTTCAACCTGGTGGCTCCCCAGGATCTGAGTGTCGGGCGCCTGGAAGTGCGCCACGTCCTCGAGAGTTTCAATGCCGTCCTGTGGCCCTCAGTTGCCGGCGCGCGGCGCATCGTCGATGTAGGCGCCGGCGCGGGGTTCCCGGGTGTCCCGCTAGCTATTTGGCTCACCGACGCCCGCCACCAATGGATCGAGTCCGTCCAGAAGAAAGCAAGCTTCTTGCGGGAGGTGTTGCGCGAGTGTGAGCTGAGCGGCCGCGCCGACGTCGTCGACGAGCGCGCCGAAAGCTACGCCGCCACCCTACCGGAGCACGAGCGCTTTGACATCGCCACTGGCCGCGGCATCGGTGCGCTGTCGCAAGTCCTTGCCTGGGTGGCTCCGCTGTTGGTGCCTGGTGGCGAGTTCATTGCCTACAAAGGGCACGACGTTGACGGTGAATTGTCAGAGGCATTGCCGATGATGAGCCGCACATGCATGCAACTCGTCGACCTGGCGCCGTTGCGCTGGGGGATTGGCAAACTGGTCGTACTGCGCAAGATCAACTCCTGATCGACAGCGGATCGCCCGGCGGCGGGCTACGCAAGATCACCTAGACTCTCTCGGCGGCGAGCGCATATCCTGTTAAATGCTCGAAACTTCAGTTGCCCACGACCCTCCCGACGAAACGCCGCTCTACGACCTACCCGTTGTCGCTTTGGACTTCGAGGCGACCGGGCTTGCTGCTTGGGCCGGGGACTCGGTCTGCGAAGTCGGATTGGTCGAAGCCGTGGGCGATCGGACGACCGTACTGATGGATGAGTTCGCTGCACCTGGCCGTCCACTCTCGCCCGAGGTCACGGTGTTGACCGGCATCCATGACGAGCACCTGGTTGGTGCTCCCCCATTTGCCGAATTGATGCCGCGGCTCCTGGACCTGGTTGGCCAGCGCCCACTGGTGATCCACAACGCGCCGTTTGACCTTGCCTTTATCGCCCAAGGAACCGCAGCCCTTGGTTTGCCACCGATCGACAATCTGACGATCGACACGCTGTTGATTGCGCGCCACGTCGCCCGCGGCGGCAGCAACGCCCTGCCTAAGCTCGCCGGGCGCTACGGGCTGCTGCAGACTTCGGCCCATCGCGCCGCTGCCGACGCCAAAGCAGCGGCGCTTCTCTACCACGCGCTTGTCCCCTACCTGGAGCACCGCGGACTCCGGACAGTGGGCGATCTAGTCGCCGCCCGGTTGGCCGCATCCGCCCAGCACTTTGTCCGACGGCCGTCGAGTTTCCTCTTGGCCCTCCTATCGAGAGCCTTGGATGAGGGCGGTCGAGCTACCATCCAATATGGTAGTGCAGCCAAGCCGGTGGTCGCCAGGACCGGTCGCGTGGTCGACTTGAAAGAGGACCGTTGGCTTGTGCTCCGCGAGATGTGTGATACAGATTACAAAGACCGGACCTACCGAGTAGAGTCCATCTTGACCTTTGCATACGGCGACCAATGCTACCGGAGCCCGTATCACCGTGTTTCATTATGAAACATTGCCCAGTCGGGATTGGTCTCTTGTTGCTGCTTTGTGCCTGGTCCGTCGGGTTGCCTCTAGTCTTGAAGAGCGGCGCCGCATGTTTCACGTGAAACAGAGCCTTTGGCGCGGTTCCGGGAACCGGGCAGCGGTCGGGCGGGCGCGAGGGGGCGCGCCCGCTCAGACAATTGCGCGCGCCAGCGAACTTCTCAGCATTCGCATCGTCCGGTTGGCGCACAAAACTCGCCGGCGCATTCCCCGCCCCCACGCGCAGGACCTCCTGGCCCGGGTCTTGGAGCAACTCTTGGGCGCTTGTTTCACGTGAAACACCAGCCCGCCAATGTTCCGGTCCGGGGCCCGCCCGAGTTCCGGCCGCCGCTTGTTTCACGTGAAACAGGATGCTTGCCTGAGTTGCTCAGAAAGTAGCTGTCGTTGCAAACTCCCGCGTCCTTCGGTCGAGCCCACACGATGAGCCTGCAACTTTCATTGCTCGGGGTGGACCCCAGGTCCATGAATATTTCCGGCGCGGAACTCCGCCGCTTGTTTCACGTGAAACAGGACCCAGCCTGTGTTCCGGTGCGAAGCCCCGACTGAATTCCGGCCTCGATGGTTTCACGTGAAACAGGAGGCTTGCCACCGCTCCGGTGCGGAACCGCGCCGCCGTTCGTTTCACGTGGAACAAGATCCCAGTGAGAACTCCGCCGGCGGTTTCACGTGAAACAAGACCCAGCCAGTGTTCGGTGCGGAGCCTCGCCCGAGTTCCGGCCGTCGCTTGTTTCACGTGAAACAGGAGGCTTGCCACTGTTCCGGTGCGGAACCGCGCCGCCGTTCGTTTCACGTGAAACAAGCCCCAGCCAGCGTTCGGTGCGGAGCCTCTCCCGAGTTCCGGCCGGACCGTCGATCGTTTCACGTGAAACAAGAGGCTTGCCACGGTTGCGGTGCGGAACTCCGCCAGCGGTTCCACGTGAAACAAGACCCAGCCAGTGTTCGGTGCGGAGCCTCGCCTGAGTTCCGGCCGGACCGCCGATCGTTTCACGTGAAACAGGAGGCTTGCCACGGTTGCGATGCGGAACTCCGCCGGCGGTTTCACGTGAAACAAGACCCAGCCAGTGTTCCGGTGCGGAGCCCCGCCTGAGTTCCGGCCGGCCGCCGATCGTTTCACGTGAAACAGGAGGCTCGCCACGGTTCCTGTGCGGAACTCCGCCGGCGGTTCCACGTGAAACAGGACCTCGACAGCTGTTCTGGCGCTGAGCCTCGCCTGAGTTCCGGACCGGCCGCCGATCGTTTCACGACAAACAGAGGCTTGCCACGGTTCCTGTGCGGAACTCCGCCGGCGGTTCCACGTGAAACAGGACCCCGACAGCTGTTCTGGCGCTGAGCCTCGCCTGAGTTCCGGACCGGCCGCCGATCGTTTCACGTGAAACAGAGGCTTGCCACGGTTCCTGTGCGGAACTCCGCCGGCGGTTGCACGTGAAACAGGACCCCGGCAGCTGTTCTGGCGCTGAGCCTCGCCTGAGTTCCGGACCGGCCGCCGATCGTTTCACGTGAAACAGGAGGCTTGCCACTGTTCCGGTGCGGAACCGCGCCGCCGTTCGTTTCACGTGAAACAGGTCCTCGTCCGGGTACCGGAGCGGAACCGCGCTGTCGCTTGTTCCACGTGAAACAAGCGAAGGATTGCGGCCGCCAAGCCCTTGCAATTGCGCCATTTGACCCAATTGCTGGACTTTGGCCGGTGGATTGGGCAGGATAGCGGCGTGCCCGTTGAAACGCGCCGTGGAAGTGTAATATGGATTACATAAGTGGCGGTGGGATTCGCGGTGACGGTCGTCTTGCCAAAGTCATCGCGGTGGCCAACCAAAAAGGTGGAGTTGGGAAGACGACGACCGCGACCAACCTAGCGGCGTGTCTGGCCCTTGAGGGAAGGCGAACGCTTGTCCTTGACCTCGACCCGCAGGGGAACGCGTCCAGTGGATTGGGGATCGTAGGCAACGAGCAGGATGTCGGGGTCTACGAGATGATGATCGACGGCGCCGCCGGCGCCTCGGCCATCCGCAAGACTTTGGTTCCCGGACTCGACGTCATTTGCTCGGGTCAGCGCTTGGGCGGCGCCGAGGTGGAACTCGTGCCGCGGTTGCAGCGCGAGTTTGTGCTGCGCACAGCGCTGGCACCGCTCTTGCCGACGTATGAGTATGTCTTCATCGATTGCCCGCCGTCGCTTGGGCTTCTCACCATCAATGGCTTGACTGCGGCGGGATCGGTGCTCATTCCGTTGCAGTGCGAGTACTACGCACTCGAGGGACTCTCACAGCTGCTCAATGTCATCAGCTTGATTCAGCAGGGGCCGAACCCGAACCTGCGGATTGAAGGTGTGCTGCTAACGATGTTCGATGCGCGGCTAAATCTGTCGCAGCAAGTTGTGGACGAAGCCAGGAAGTTCTTCGCTGATCGGGTTTACCGGACCGTCATTCCCCGGAACGTGCGGCTTTCCGAAGCACCAAGTTTTGGCAAGCCAATTGTGTTGTACGACCGGGAGTGCGCGGGAGCCGAAAGCTACAGCAATCTAGCCAAGGAGTTACTTGCCAATGGCAGCCAGGAAAGCGTTGGGGCGGGGGCTGGGAGCGCTCATTCCGAATGCAGCGGAGGTGCTCGCACCGACTGAGCCTGACGAGGCTCCGGCTGACGCTGCGGCCCAGGGGCGCCAGCCGGCACGGCCACCGCAGCAAGAGGCGGGGGCACCGTCCACCGAGCCAGGCGGCCCGGGTTTGACGGCGCCCCGTCCTAGTCCCGGGGAGGGGCGTCCGCGCCCAGCCGAGCCGTTGGAGCGTCCCGCCGCGCCCGAGTCACCGCGAACAACCGCGGCGTCACCAACGACGGCGCCGTCGCAGACCCGCAGCGCACCGTCGCCGACAACAACCGCCGCTCCGCCAACAACCGCCGCCGCGCCGCCAACAACCGCCGCCGCGCCGCCAACAACCGCCGCGCCGCCGGCAACCGCAGCGCCGCCAGCAACCGCCGCGTCGCCGCCCCCAGCCGCGCGCCCGGCGTCGCCGCGCCGGAGTGGCGCTGCTGGCCAAGTTGCACCGGCAACCGCGCGCCGGGGGCTCACCTCTGGGCGGGCCACTGCCGTACTCGAGATTTCGCTCGACCGATTGCAACCCAATCCGTACCAACCGCGCACCGATTTCGACCGCGAGCACCTGGATGAGCTGGCCCACTCCGTGCAGGAACGCGGCGTCTTGCAACCCGTGCTGGTACGCCGGCGCGGGGTCAACTATGAACTCATCGCTGGAGAACGTCGCGTGCGCGCGGCGCGGCGCGCCAAGTTGGCCTCGGTGCCAGCCATTGTGCGGGACGCCGGTGACCAAGAGATGTTGGAGTTGGCCATCGTCGAGAATGAGCATCGCGCTAACCTGAACCCTATAGAGGCGGCGAAGGCTTACAAGCGCGCACAACTGGACTTTGGTTTGTCGACTGAGGAGTTGGCCGACATTCTCGGGCGCGACCGTTCTACCGTTGCCAACCTATTGCGTCTGTTGAAGCTTCCCGACGATGTGCAGAAACTTGTGCGATCTGGTGAGTTGCAGGCTGGTCACGGCCGCGCATTGATCGCGCTTGAGGATCGCACACAGTGTGCGCTGGTGGCACGCCGTGTTGCACGTGAACAACTCTCTGTGCGTGCCGTCGAACGCCTAGTCAAGTCGCTGGTCCAGCCCAAATCAAAAGTGCGGGCGCGACCGCCGCAGGGCAGCGAATTCGCACGCTTTGAAGACCGACTCCGCCAGCGCTTCGCAACCAAAGTGCGTATTGCCCAACGTCGTGGCCGCGGGCGTATCGAAATTGAGTTCTATAACCAAGATGACCTGGAGCGCATTCTCGGCGAGCTGCAAGTCTTGTCGCAAGGCTAGTGGAGGCCAGACCCATTAGTGAACGGGGCGCCAGCGTCGTTATTGTGCCGCCCGATCGCGATGAGCCCTATACCATCGCGGTGCCGGCATGGGGCTACTACCTGGGTGTCGTGGCGCTCGGCGCCACAGCGGTCATCGTCGCGGCGGCGATTCTGCTGACGCCCTACTTGGCGTTGCGCCTGCGTACGGCGCAGGCGCTGGAAGCCCGCAACATCGAGTTGGAAGCTGAAGTTGCGCGCATCGAAGATTTGGAGCGCAACCTACAGGAGTTCGAAGACTTTCGGTTGCGTGTGCTCGATTTGATGGGTGCTGACGTGCGCGACGCCATTGACGCGCGCATCGACCAACGAATACGCGACGCCGACGCGCAGGTGGCTGCGCGCGCCGAGGCCTACGGAGGACCGAAGCTGGGGAGGCCCGACCCGGCGGCAGACCGTCTGGGCACCCTGCCGTCCTTGTGGCCGGTGGAAGGGGTGATTTCCCGCGAGTTTGAGGTAGGTGATGACGTAGGGGCCAAACACTTCGGCATCGACGTCGCGTCGACCTTCGGAGCACCGGTGCGCGCTGCGGGCGCAGGCACTGTCGCTTTCGCCGGCCAGGACAGCGTCTTCGGGCGCCTGGTTGTCATTGATCATGGCCGGGGAGTCCATTCGTACTATGGTCACAACTCGCAGCTGAGCATCGCGGCAGGAGACCATGTGAAGAGGGGAGACACGATCGGCCAAGTAGGATCAAGCGGCGAGAGCTCCGGTCCCCACCTGCATTTTGAGGTTCGCCGCAATGGCCGGCCGGTGGATCCTCGCGTCTACTTGGTGAATTGAAAGCCTTTTCCGATTCGCGCCGAAACCTCAACGACATGGCCGGTGTAGGCGTTGGAACACGGCGACCCCAAACACGGCGAACCTAGAGGCGGCCCCCAAGCACTGCGACCCAATGCGGCGCCCCCGCCCCAAACTCCAAACCCAAACCCAAACCCAAACCCAAACCCAGACCCAAACCCAAACCCAAACCCAAACCCAAACCCCAAAACCCAGGACCACGAACAATGGCCGACTTTTACACCCCAGAGGAGGGCGACGGTGAGTGAATACCAGGAAGGACTTCCAGCCGACGACGGCCAGGCGGTCGAGCGGTTGAATCGAGCCTACGGCGAGGTCAAGACCGAGCTGCAAAAGGTGATTGTCGGTCAGGATCGTGTCGTCGAAGAGCTGCTCACCGCATTGTTCGGTGGTGGCCATTGTCTTTTGATCGGTGTCCCAGGGTTGGCCAAGACCTTGCTCATTCAATCGCTTGCCAACCTCCTGGAGTTGAAGTTCAAGCGGATCCAGTTCACACCCGACCTGATGCCTTCTGATATCACTGGCACCGAAATTCTCGAGGAAGATCAATCCACCGGCCACCGGGTGTTCAAGTTCATTCGCGGTCCGATCTTCGCGAACATCGTCCTCGCGGATGAGATCAACCGCACACCGCCCAAAACACAGGCTGCCCTCTTGCAAGGAATGCAGGAGTATCAGGTCACTGCCGGGGGTGAGACCTACAACTTGGATCGCCCGTTCTTCGTGCTGGCCACGCAGAATCCGATCGAATTGGAAGGCACCTACCCGCTCCCCGAAGCGCAGCTCGACCGGTTCATGTTCAACATCCATGTGGACTACCCGAGCGAAACGGAGGAGGTCGAAATCGTCGCCTCTACCACCGGCGACCATCGCGCCGAGTTGCGATCCATTCTCGGAGCGGAGGAGGTGGTGACGTTGCAAAAACTGGTGCGGCGGGTGCCGGTCGCAGACCATGTGACGAGGTTCGCCGTGCGTTTGGTGCGCATGACGCGGCCCAAAGGCGACGACGCCACGCAATTCGTACGCGACTATGTGAGTTGGGGGGCGGGCCCGCGTGCCTCGCAGTATCTGATTCTCGGTGCTAAGTGCCGGGCCGTGCTGCACGGGCGGTTCACACCCACTGAGGATGACGTGCGTGCCGTGGCGCCGTCGGTTCTCCGTCATCGCGTGGTCACCAACTTTGCGGCTGAATCGGAGGGTATCCGCAGTGAGGACGTGATTGATCGGCTATTGGAATCATCGGCGGTGGCGGTCTAGGCGATGAGTTCTCCGCCAGCCACGGCACAGGCGGCGTCACGCCGCTACTTAGACCCCGTCACCATCTCGCGCCTGCGCCGTTTGGATATTAAGGCCAAACTGGTAGTTGAGGGTTTCATGACGGGGCTGCACCGGAGCCCGTACCACGGCTTTTCGGTCGAATTTGCCGAGCATCGCCAGTACATGCCTGGCGATCCGATCCGCGACATCGACTGGAAGGTGTTCGGCAAGACCGACCGCTACTACGTCAAGCAGTATGAAGAAGAGACCAACCTCCGAGCGCACTTGTTGGTCGATGTAAGTCGCTCGATGACTTATGCCGGCGAAGGTCGGATCAGCAAACTCGAGTATGCCAAGCATCTGGCTGCGGCCCTGACCTACCTTCTCTTGCACCAACAGGATGCCGTCGGTCTAGCCTTGTTTGCCGACAGCGTGCGGCGCTATGTGCCGCCGCGCTCGGCGCGTCGCCACTTGAAGATCGTGCTGCGCGAATTGGAGGCGCTGGAGCCGGCCATGCGCACGGATGTGGGCAGTTGTCTCAGCCAAGTTGCCGAGCGCATTCATCGACGAGGCCTGGTCGTCGTTTTGTCCGACCTGATGGACGATCCGAAGGAGGTCATCTCGGCTGTCAAACATTTTCGCCACCGGCAGCAAGAGGTCATTGTCTTCCACATTTTGGACGAGGACGAGCGCGCCTTCCCTTTTTCCGAGGAAGCAGCCTTCGTTGATCTTGAGAGCGGCGACGAGGTCATCACCCAACCTTGGGTCATTGCCCAGGACTACCGCCAGCGCCTCGATCAATGGATCGTCGAGCTGCGCCGCGCCTGCGGCGAACAGCGCGTCGACTTCGTCGAGCTGACCAATGCGACGCCCTTTGACCGGGCGCTCTTGCGCTTCGTCGAGAAGCGCGCCCGGCTACATTAAGATGCCGGGCTTGACGTTTCTCAATCTAGCGTTCCTCGCCGGCTTGGCTGCTGCGGCAGTCCCCATCCTCATCCATCTGCTCAGCCGGCGCCGTGCCAAACGTACCGAGTGGGGCTCGGTGCATTTTCTTCGCGAGCTCTATAGCCGGCGCGTCCGGCGGGTGCGCCTGCGGCAATGGTTGTTGCTGGCGCTACGAACACTGGCAATTCTGTTGTTTGCGCTTGCCATGATGCGCCCGACTCTAACCGGAAGTTTCCTTGGTAGCGGCCGTGCCCCCAGCACGGTGTGTCTGGTGATCGATACCAGTCTGTCGATGTCCGCTGCAGAAGAGGGCGTCGAGCGCTTTCAGCGGGTGCGAGAGCGTGCCAAGGAAATCGCCGGGACGCTCGGCACCAGTGATCAAGTCCACGTGATTCCAACAGCTGGCAATGACGGCATCGCCCGGCCTTATCCGTTGCAAGCTGCCGTCGAAGTTGTCCGACAGCTGGACGAGCTCGAAGTAACCGAGGAGCCCGGCAGCATGTTGCGCGCGTTGGAGCGTGCCGGTCGGTTCTTGCGCGCCGCGTCCACGTTGAACAAGGAAGTTTATGTCTTGACCGACCTGCAGCGATCGGCGTGGCGATCGATTGGCGACAGTTTGATGACTGCCCGCTTGTTGCCGGAGGATGTCGGGGTCTGCGTCGTGGCACCACCCGAGCGGGCGGCTCCCCCCAACGTCGCGCTGATCGCCGCCCGCTCGGTGGCGCGCACTGGGGGCGGCTATGCAGTCGAGGCAACGGTTGCCAACTTCAGCGACCAACCGCTCGCCTCGCTGCCGGTGGACGTGGAGCGCGATGGTCATCGGCTGGGGGAGGTGTTCGTCGACCTTTCGGCACACGGCACCGTGCGGACGCGCATCGATTTGGCCACCGGGGTTGCCGAGGGGCCCGTGGAAGTGCGCATCCCCGAAGACGCGCTGGCTGCCGACGATGTGCGCCACGTGGTTCTGGGGGAGGGCGAGCGTGTGCCAGTGGCAATTATCGCCGACCGGCAAGGCCCGTCGGCGCGGGCTGCCACGTTCATGCGCCTGGCATTGGAGCCAGCGCCAGGTACCGGGCGCATGGTTGTGGATGTGATAAATACCGACGCTGTCACCGCAGAACGGCTGGCGGCAGCCCATGTCGCCGTCTTGTGTGGTCCGGTGCGGCTCGAGCACGTCGCCGTCGATCGGGTCCGAGATTTTGTGCGTTCTGGGGGTGGGCTCTTGATTATCCCCAGCGAGCAGAGTGATCTGCGCTTTTACAATGATCGTTTGGCGGACGGGCTTCTGGAAGTGCAATTGGCCGCGGTCGTCGAAGCGCCAGCCGGTGGTGCTTTTAGACTGACGCCGGCAGTTGCCGGTCATCCCGTGTTTGCTGGCTTTACTGCCGGCCCCAACGAGCAACTGACGCGCGCGCGCTTCCACAAGGTTGTCAAAGTGGTCCCGCGCCAAGCGCGGGTCTTGGCTCGTTTCCGAAGCGACTTGCCGGCGTTGGTGGAAGGCCATCGCACGTTGTTCTTTGCATCGTCCATGGACCGGTTGTGGAACGACCTGCCGACCAGCGGTGCGTTTGTGCCATTGGTCTGCCAAGCTGTGGCCTACCTGGCTGACGCGAGCGAGATGGGCCAAGAGCACCTGACCGGGCGCGTGGTCGACTTCAGGTTGACGGAGAACCATACAAATGAGGCCTTCACGCTCAATGGCCCGGATGGCGAGCCACTGGATACCGAAATGGTCAGCCGCGATGGCGTGCGTACCCTGCGTGTGGCGTCGGCGCCGCGCGCCGGCATCTACACCGTCGAGCGCGGCGGCGATGCCCACGCCCAGCTAGCAGTGAACGTCGACCCGGTGGAAAGCGACTTGACGCGGATCGGGCGCTCTACCCTGTCGGTTGCCCTCGGCGGCCACCCCTGGACGTTCGTGTCAGACCAGGCGGACGTTGGGACCGCCGTCCAGGAGGCCCGCTACGGGCGCGAGCTGTGGCGGTGGATCCTAGCGCTCGCCATGGCGTTGTTGGTCATCGAGGTCTTTGTGTCGCGCGGCAAGGAGTCGTTCACGCCAGCCGCCGCCTGATCGGCCAGCCGCCGCCTGATCCGCCCCGCCGCCACGGCCAGCCGCCACGGCCCCGCCGCCTCCTCACCGCCTCCGCGCCCTCACCGACTCCTCACCGCCTCCGCGCCCTCGCCGCCCCACCGTCTCGGCTCCCGTCGCCTGGTCGGTTTGCCGCTGGGGCCCTTGCGGGATCGCTCGCTGGGCATTAGCCTACATTGGTCACCCCAGATCCGCTTCCTGTGCGCGCGCCACTCTCCCTCGGTGCACCGGGATTGAAGCGCATCGGCTGGCCAAGGCTCGAGGCCGGCAGGCGCGACTCCCGAGCAGACAGCCGCGTGGAGCGCTCCCCGGAACCTTATCGGAGACCGAGACCATGATTTCAATGACCCGACGTCTGGCCGTGGGGGCGTGCTGGTGCGCCCTGGCCGTCCTGCTGATGGGGGCGGATTGCACTGACGACCGACTGGACGGCCTGACCGGGCCCGTCAACCAAACGCCTCAGACCAGTCGCTACGGTGCGCTGGGCAACAGTTTGACAGCCGGCTTCATCAACGGTGGGTTGATTGCTGGTGGGCAAAATTCCAGCTATCCCGCCTTGATCGCGGCTCAGGCCGGCTACGCGTCGCTTGAAATGCCCTTGGTCGCCGCGCCGGGATTGGGCTCGAGTGGTAGCGCCTTATTCGTCGATGCCACCGGGGCGATCACCAGCTTGCCCAACCCAGTCAACCCACTGGTGCTGCTCAGGAACGCCACCTTGCCGGTACCCTATGACAATCTGGCGATCCCGGGGGCGACCGCTCTTGATCTTCTGAACGCCACGAGCAGCGCCACCAGCCAGTCGGGTGCCAATCCATTCTTCGATTTGATCCTCAGAAACACGGCGCTGCCACCGGGTGACGCCACGGCACTGTCGGCGATGACGGCTCGTAATCCCAACATATTGACGTTGTGGATCGGCTCGAACGACGTTCTATCGGGCGCCACCGGCGGCGATCCAGTCGTGGGCGTCAACATCACCCCGCCAGCGATCTTCGCCGGCATCTACGCCAGCGTCCTGGATGCCGTCGACGCCATGAATGCCGAGACGGTGGCTATCGCCAACGTGCCTACCGTCACCCAGATCCCCTTCGTGCGCACCGTGCCGCTCGGCACCGACGTGCCGGGGGTTGGATTCGTCCGCTGGCAGATGGACGAAGATACGACTGAAGATCCGGTGCAGTTTGTCACGCTGTCGGCTCCGGTCATCAACCCCGCCGTCGCCCCGCAGTACCTGCCACCCAATCTCGGTGGCACGCTGTCACTGCCGTCGTCGGTCACCTTGACGCAGTCCGAAGTGGCGTTGATCGAGAGCACCACCGAAGCCTTCAACGCGACGATCGATGCCGCCGTGCAAGCACGCGGCTGGGCGTTGGTCGACGCCGCCACTGCCTTGGCAGCATTGCCCGCTGATCCGACTAACCCGGCGACCTTCGGTCAACCCAACGCCATCTTTGGCTGGATTCCAAATCCGCAGACGGGAACGCTGTTCCAAAATGGGTTGAGCGCCTTTAGCTTGGACGGCGTGCACCCCAGCGAGGTCGGCCAGGGCCTGATTGCCAACGCTTTCATCGACGCGTTGAACTCCAACTACGGTTTGTCCATTCCCAGCGTCGATGTCGGGTCGTTGCAAAACACCGTCGGCTTTGAGAAAGCCCCGCTCGGCCGGCCGGCCGCCGTCCTCGGGGCCAGCACGCTGTTTACCGAGGAGGGGCAGGCGGCCTTGCAGGACATGTTGGAGCTGTTCACGGCGCAAGTTGGAGTCGGGGCCGGGCTGTGATCGCGCCGGTCCCCGTTCAGTTGCTCGACGTTGATGGGATGGAGGGCGGGTTGAAGATGAACCACAAGAACAAGTGTCGAACTGGGTGGCTTGTGTACGCGTGTCTGGTTGCCCTCAGCATTCCAAAAGACGCCGGCGCACTCGAGATCAAACTCGGGGACGGCTTGACCGGCAACTTTGACACCACCGTTTCCTTTGGCGGCACGGTGCGCACCAGCGGTGCGGACGACGCGCTGATCGGCCGGGAAAACGGCGGCACTGCCAACTCGGTCAACGGCGACAACGGCAACCTCAACTACGACAGCGGCGATTTGACCTCGGCGGTCGCCAAGATGACCCATGAGTTGTTCCTGGAGGCCGGCCCGCTGAGCTTCTTCGGGCGTGGCTTCTATTTTATAGATGGTGAGATCATCGAGGGCGGCGGCAATCGTACGGCCTACACCGAGCGCGCCGAAGAGGAGATCGGCCGCGATTTTGAGCTGCTCGACGCCTACGCGGCGTTGGATGTCGGGCTCGGGTCAACCTACTTGACCTTGCGCGGTGGTAACCAGGTGTTGAGCTGGGGTGAGAGCACTTTCATCCAAAACGGCATCAATACCATCAGCCCCATCGACGTGTCCAAGCTGCGCGTTGCCGGCGCCGAATTGCGGGACGGCTTGACCGCTGTTCCCACCGCGCACTTGAACTGGAGCCTCAACTCCAATCTGGCGCTTGAGGGGTTTTACCAGTTTTACTTTGACCACACCGAAATAGAGCCCGAGGGGACGTTCTTTTCAACCAACGATTTTGCTAGCCCGGGCGGCAACACCGTCATGCTCGGATTCGGACAGCCCGGCATCAGCGACAACCCGGTGTTCGGCGGGGCCAACGTGCCGGTGGGGAGTGCCGTGCCGCGGCAACAGGACCGGGACGCTAAAGACGACGGGCAGTTTGGTGTGGCGCTCAGGCTATTCGCGCCGGTCCTGAACGACACCGAGTTTGGTTTTTACATGACGCGGCTCCACAGCCGGTTGCCGCTCATCAGCGCACTCGCCGGGACCCGGACTGGCCTAGCCGACGGCAACTACGCGGCCACCGCCCGCTACTTCCGCGAGTTTCCCGAGGATATAGACACTTACGGGGTGAGCTTCAACACCAGCCTCGGGTCGAGTGGCATCGCCCTTCAGGGCGAACTAGCCTTGCGTCAGGACCAACCGGTGCAGATCGACGACGTCGAGCTGTTGTTCGCCGCCCTGACCCCGGTGAGCCCGACCCTCTTCGGGCAAAATCAGATTGGCGTCTTCGACTTTGAGGACGAGATTCGCGGCTGGGAGCGGCAGGACATGATGCAGTTCCAGACCACCGCAACTATGAACTTGGGGCCGCTCTTCGGTGGCAACCAGTACATTGCGTTGGGCGAGTATGGCATCACGTCGTTTTCCGACCTCAAGGACCCCGACGTATTGCGCTACGAGGGCCCGGGAACTTTTACGAGCGGCAACGAGTTTTTTACAGACCAGGGCGTGCAGCCCGCCACCCAGATGGATGGCTTCGCCGACAAGACCTCCCAGGGCTATCGGTTCATCCTCCGGGGCACCTACAATGACGCAATAGGGTCGGTCAACCTAACGCCCCAGATCGCCTGGTCGCATGATGTGTCGGGCACGACACCCTCACCGGTTGTCAACTTCGTCGAAAACCGCAAAGCCCTGACGGTGTCGCTCACTGCTACTTACTTGCACAGGTACCGGGCGCAACTAGCCTATACCGATGGCAGTGGGGACGCATTCAACTTGCTGAAGGATCGCGACTTTCTGTCGGCAACGTTCAGCTACTCGTTCTAGCAGTCAGTCAGGAGGAATCGGACGATGCGATGGAATCGCAGCATCAGTGTGTTGACAGTGGCCACAGCCGTGGTGGCAGCGGTGCTGGTGGCGGCGCCCGCGGATGCCGCGGTCAGTGCCGACGAGGCCAAGAAGCTGGACGGTGAGTTGACGCCGACCGGCGCCGTTCGCGCCGGCAACGACGACGGCACCATCCCCGCCTGGGACGGGGGGATCACCGAACCACCCGCCGGCTACCGCGAGGGGATGCACCATCCGGATCCCTTCGCCGCCGACGAGCCGCTGATGACCATCTCCGCTGCCAACGCGCAGCAGTATGCCGACAAGCTCTCGCCCGGCCAACTGGCGATGTTTGCACGCTACCCGGCGAGCTGGCGCATGAAGGTCTACCCGACGCGACGGAGCGCTTCGTGGCCCGAAGATGTGTATGAGGCGCTCAAGGCCAACGCCGTGTCGGCGGAGTTGACGCCGGATGGGAACGGTGTCCTCGGGGCGCGGTTGACGTCGCCCTTCCCAATCCCACAAAGCGGCCTGGAGTGTATCTGGAACCACTTGCTGCGCTACCGTGGTCGCTCGGTGCGGCGCGTGGTGGGACAGACGGCGCCGACGGCCAGCGGCAACTACACCATGGTGACCATCGAAGAACAGGTCCTCTGGGCGTATGCGCAGCCGGACGTGACGATTGAGGACATCGACAACAAGCTTGCCTACTTCCTACAGACGGTCTCGGCTCCAGCGCGTCTGGCGGGAAACATCTTGTTGGTGCACGAGACCCTCAACCAGGCGGCTGAGCCGCGCAAGGCCTGGGTCTACAACCCCGGTCAGCGCCGCGTACGCCGCGCCCCGAATGTTGCCTACGACAACCCGGGCACCGCGTCGGACGGCTTGCGTACCAACGACCAGCTCGACCTGTTCAACGGCGCGCCCGATCGCTACGACTGGGAGCTGATCGGTCGCCGGGAGATGTACGTCCCGTACAACGCCTACGCGGTGCATTCGGACCAGTTGTCTAACGATGACATTTTGATGGCCGGACACTTGAACTCCGACAATCTGCGCTACGAATTGCACCGGGTGTGGGTTGTTGAGGCGACGGTCAAGGACGGAACCAGCCACATCTACGCGCGCCGCACGTTCTACTTTGACGAAGATACTTGGCAAGCCTTGGCGGTCGATCAATACGACAAGCGCGGCGAGATTTGGCGGGTGTCCGAAGCCCACACTATCAACTACTACGACCAACCGTTTTGTTGGGACACCTTGCAGGTGCACTACGATCTACAAAACGGTCGCTACCTGGTCTACGGGTTGAACAACGAGGGCAAAATCGACGAGTTCGACGTGAAGCTGTCACGGCAGAACTTCACCCCGGAAGCGGTGCGCCGGTCCGGGCGGCGGTAGGCGGGCGGCCCAGCGTGCGGTGGGTGCTCAAGCTTTCTGTCTCACGAGTGCTCGGCACCATCGCCGTCGGGTTGGTGTGGCTGGCGACCAGCGCCTCGGGTGAGGATTCGCTCCAGGGTTGGTCGGAGCTGCGCCCGGAGAGTCGCCGGTCGCTGCTCTTGGATGTCGCGGCGGTCGACGTCGGCGGTCGTCGGCTGATCGCCGTCGGTGAGCGCGGCCACGTCCTCGTGTCAAGCGATGGTGGCGCCGAATTCGCGCAGGTGACGGTCCCAACCCAGGCGATGTTGACTGCGGTGGCTGTCCACCCGCCACACGTGTGGGTGGTGGGCCACGATGCCACGATCATTCATTCGCCCGACGCCGGCGCTCACTGGGAGCTTCAGTACGCCGCGCCGGAAGATGAGTCACCGCTCTTGGACGTGTGGTTCGAAACGGCGACGCGCGGGTTGGCGGTCGGGGCGTACGGGCTGGCCCTCGAGACCGCGGATGGCGGTGCCAGTTGGCAGGCGTGCCAGATTGCCGGCGATAGAGAACCTCACCTCTACTCGATCGCCTACGACGCCGCGGCAGACCGCCTCTACATCGCCGGCGAGTTCGGCTTCGTGGCGCGCTCCGACGATCGGGGTGTGACGTTTGCCACTTCAAGCGGTGATGCTGCGGCGCTGACTTCGCCCTATACGGGCACCTTGTTCGGTGTCCACGTCCCCAGCTCAGGCAGTGTCTTGGTCTATGGGTTGCGCGGTCACCTGTATCGCTCGACCGACGGCGGTGATACCTGGCAGGCAGTACCGACCGGCGTCGAAGCCAGCCTCCTAGCCGCAGCCAACGGCGCGGCGGGGGAGGTCTGGGTGGCTGGCCTCGCCGGAACGCTCCTCAGGAGCCGCGACGGAGGCACCACCTTTGCCAATTTGAGCCGCGACGACCGGCGCGGCATTGCTGGGATTTGGCTGCAGCCCGACGCCCTCCTGGTCACCGGTGAGTCAGGCGTCAGGCGCCTGGCGCTGGCCGATTTGGCTGGGGGCGGGCGCCGGTGATTCGCCGGCTCGAAGACGCGGTCTTCAACCATCGCCGGGCGGTGTTGATCGCCATGGCGCTCATAACCGGCTTCTTGGGCTTCATGTGCACGCGCCTGCGGATTGACGCTGGCTTCGAAAAGCTTCTGCCGATCACCCATCCCTACATCGTCACCTTTCTGCAGCACCAAGAGGAGTTTGGCGGCGCCAACCGGCTGATCATCGCCGTCCGCGCCAAAGATGGCGACATGTTCACGCCGGCCTTCTTCGAAACGCTGAAGGAGGTCACTGACGCCGTCTTCTTTTTGCCGGGTGTGAACCGCGCGACCGTGACTTCGCTCTACACACCCAACGTGCGCTTTATTGAAATCGTCGAAGGAGGGTTTGCTGGAGGCAACGTCATTCCCGCCGACTTCCAGCCGAAGCCAGAGGTGCTGGGGCGGGTGCGCGAGAACATCTTGAAAGCGGGCATCGTCGGCCGCCTGGTGGCCAACGATTTCACTGCCGCACTGGTCTCCGCGCAGCTCGTCGAAAACGACCCGCGCACCGGTGAGCGCCTGGACTATCTGCAAGTGGCCGATCGCCTCGAGCAATCGATCCGCCAGAAGTATCAAAGCGACGCCTTTGATGTTCATATCATTGGTTTTGCCAAGACGATGGGCGACATCGCTGCCGGGGCCAAGGGGGTCCTGGCGTTTTTTGGTGTGGCGCTATTGATTTCGGCCGTGCTGGTCTACATGTTCGCCAACCGCTGGGCGCTGACCTGGAAGCCGCTCGTCTGCTCGATCATCGCCGTGGTATGGACCCTGGGGCTCTTGACGTTGTTTGGCTTTGGGTTGGACCCAATGTCGCTTCTGGTGCCATTTCTGGTGTTTGCCATCGGCTTGTCGCACGGCGTGCAGATGGTGAACGCCACCACCAGCGAAGTGAGGCGGGGCGCCACGCCGCTACAGGCGGCGCGAGGCGCTTTCCGGCGGCTCATTGTGCCCGGGGCGGTGGCCTTGGCCAGCGACACGGTCGGCTTCTTGACGCTTCTGTTCATCCAAATCCGCATCATTCGTGAGTTGGCACTGACTGCCAGCCTTGGCGTCATGGTGATCATCGTCACCAACCTGTTGCTCTTGCCCGTTCTCTTGTCGTACACCCGCCCAGAGCAGAAGCAGGGTAGCCAGCGCGGCGCTTGGCGGGCGCGGCTCTGGGGTTGGACGGCACGCTTTGCCGAACCGGCTTGGTCGCGGGCGGTGTTGGTGCTCGCCCTGGCGCTCCTGGCATGGGGCTACTACGAAGGTCGCAACTTGCGGATCGGCGACATCCACGCCGGCGTCCCCGAGCTGCGCCAGGACTCGCGCTACAACCGCGACACGGCGATGATCACCGACAAGTTCTCGATCGGGCTCGACATCATCACGACCATCGTCGAAACCGTGCCGGACGGCTGCACCGAGCACGATGTCATGGCGACCATCGATCGCTTCGCCTGGACGATGGCTAACGTCCCCGGCGTACAGTCGACCATTTCGCTGCCGCAGGTGGCCAAAATCGTCAACGCCGGCTGGAACGAAGGGCACCTCAAGTGGCGCACGCTGCCGCGCAACTCGCAAGTCATGGCGCAGGCGGTGGGTTCGGTTGAAACATCCACCGGTCTTTTGAACCGCGACTGTAGCGTCATGCCGGTGATGATCTTTCTGGAAGACCATCGAGCTGAGACCCTGGACCGCGTGGTGAGCGCCGTCAAAGAGTTCGCCCGCAACAACGACTCCGACCGGACACGCTTTCGCCTCGCCACCGGCAGCGCCGGAGTGATGGCCGCTACCAACGAAGTGGTGAGCGATGCGCAACTCAAGATGCTCCTGTGGATCTATGTCGCCGTCTTGCTCCTGTGCCTAGTGACGTTTCGGTCGTGGCGAGCGGCTGTGTGTATCGTCCTGCCACTGGCACTGGTTTCCGTGTTGGCCTACGCACTCATGAGTCGCCTGGGAATCGGCCTCAAGACCTCGACGCTACCCGTCGCGGCTTTGGGCGTCGGCATTGGCGTCGACTACGCCATCTACATCTTCAGCCGCCTGCGCGAGCAGCTGGCCACTGGCTTGAGCCTGCGTCAGGCGTACCACGCCACCCTCGACGTCACCGGCAACGCCGTGCTGATCACCGGTCTGACGTTGGCGGTGGGCGTTTCTACGTGGATCCTGTCGGCCCTACAGTTCCAGGCGGACATGGGTGTCCTGTTGACGTTCATGTTCCTCGCCAACATGTTGGGGGCGCTCGTTCTGCTGCCGGCGTTGGCGGTTTGGCTGATCCCGGCGAACCCACCGGCGGCTGTCGAAGCCACCCCATCGACCACAGCCGCATCGACCCCCCAGGAGCCACGCGGATGATTGCTACCGAACGCACCGACGGCGTCGTCACCGTACGTCTCGAACACGGCAAGGCCAGTGCCCTGGACCTAGAACTATGCATGGCCCTCGAAGGTTGCCTGGCCGATCTGGAAGTACCCGAAGTGCGCGCCGTGGTGTTGACCGGCACCGGCTCGATCTTCTCGGCCGGGGTCGACTTGCCGCGGCTCGTCGCCGGCGGCCCCGACTACATGCGAGCCTTCTTGCCGGCTCTAAGCCGCGCCTTTCGCAAGCTGGTGTTTTTTTCCAAACCCGTGGTGGCGGCGGTCAACGGCCATGCGATCGCTGGCGGTTGCATCTTGGCGTGCGCCGCCGACGTGCGACTCATGGCCGAGGGCGATGGGCGGATTGGTGTGCCTGAGCTCCGCGTCGGCGTGCCGTTTCCCGCCGCCGCCCTGGAAGTGATGCGAGAGGCGGTGCCGGCGCCGCACTTCGAGCGCTTGGTGACCAGTGGCGTCACCGTCGACGCTGAAACGGCCGAGCGTTTCGGTTTGGTGCACGAAGCGGTCGAGCCCGGCATGCTCGTCGAGCGCGCCCTCGCTGAAGCGCGGAGCTACGCTTCGATCCAGCCCGAGGTGTTTGCGTTGCACAAGGCCCAATGCCGGCTCCACCTCGACCGGCGCTGGCAGGAAATCGATGCACACTTCGAGGAGCGCATCGAAGCGCTCTGGAACGCCCCCGAGACCCTCGCTCTTATCCAAGCCTACGTCGACCGGACGCTGAAGGCGCGGCGCCAGGGCTAGGTCGTGGCGACCTACGCCATCGGCGACGTGCAGGGCTGCTTCGCCACCTTCTGTCGGCTCCTCGAGCAGCTGGCGTTCGTGCCCGGCCAAGATCGACTGTGGTTGGTGGGCGACGTCGTCAACCGCGGCCCACAGTCGCTGGAAATGCTGCGCTGGCTGGTGGAGCACGACTCGCATGTGACCTGCGTCCTCGGCAACCACGACCTGCACCTGCTCGGTGTGGCGCTGGGTCACCGTCGCCTCAAGGGCCGCGATACGCTCCAGCCAATCCTCGACGCCCCCGACCGGGACGACTTACTGGATTGGCTCCGCCGCCGCCCGCTACTCCACGCCGAGGGCGACTGGGTATTGGTGCATGCCGGTTTGCACCCGAGCTGGTCGCTGGAGGAGGCCGAACGGGGCGCCCACGCCGTCGGAGGGGCGCTGTGCTCCGGCACCGGCGACCAACTCTTCCTCCACCCCGATCGCGAGGTGGTTGCAGCGGCTCGGGCTTTGGTGGCCATGCGCGTGGTCAACGCCGCCGGCGATCCAGACTTGGCGTTCAAGGGGGGGTTGGCTGACGTACCCTCGGGGTCGCACGCCTGGTTTCGCGCGCCAGACCGGTGCATGACCACCCACACGGTGCTTTTCGGCCACTGGTCGATGCTCGGCTTGCACCTTGCAGATGGAGTTGTTGCGCTGGACACGGGCTGCGTTTGGGGCGGGAGCTTGACCGCCCTGCGGTTGGAGGATCGGTCGGTGACGCAAGTGGCATACGCCGAAGCGACGCCGTCCCCAAAGGTGGGCTGAACATGGGCAAACTCAATGAGGCTCGATCATCAGGACGCGCCGCCGTGGGCATCGCCGGCTGCTCAGGGGCGGGCAAGGGCTACCTGGTCGATCTTCTGGTGGAATCAGTGCCCAGTGGAAGCGTGGCTGTCCTCCACGCCGACGCTTACTACAACGACCAAGCAGACGTCCCGATCAAAGAGCGCGAACTGGTCAACTACGATGTCCCCGCGGCCATTGAACACGCGCTCTTGGTGCAACACATGGATGCGCTGGTGGGCGGTCAATCGGTCGAGCAACCGGTCTACGACTTTGCCAACCACACGCGGACTGCCAAGACGCAACAGGTGGCGGCCGCCCCGGTCATCGTGGTCGAAGGACTATTCGTCCTCGTTGAAGAAGCAATCCGCAAGCGCCTTGACCTGGCCGTTTTCGTCGATGCGCCGCTGAACCTTTGCTTCGCCCGGCGTTCGGAGCGCGATGCGAGAGAGCGGGGGCGATCGCCCGGCTCGGTTGCGGCACAGTGCAAAGATAGTGTGAAAGCGGCCGCCATAGACCTGATCCAACCGTCGCGGCAGCGTGCGGACTTGATCGTCCCCAACGGACAGCTGGCCCGGTTGGATCGCCCCGTTGCCGTCCTGGCTGCGTATGTCGCCGCGCTTGCCGGAAGTGAAAGCCCCCGCCGCTGAAACTGCCCAGCGGCCTGGAGTAACTGGAGTACAATGGGGTTGGCGCACCCCCTTACCAAGGATTTACCAACAAGCCGAGTCGTCACGCCACCGACCGCACCTGGAGGAGTCATGATCAAGAAAGTCGCGTTCATCGGGCATCCCACCAAAGACCTCGAAGGCACCCGAAAGTTCTACCAGGACGTCCTGGGCCTCAAGGAAGTCGCCAATTTTCAGAATTGCTGGATCGAGTTCACCACTCCTGGCGGCAGCACCATCGCCCTCGATACCTTCTCGCCCAAACAAAATCCTGCGGCGACCGTCTACATGGCGCTCGAAACCGACGATATCGCCAAGGAAATGGAGCGGCTCAAGGGGGCCGGCGTCAAGACCCTCCACGACGTCTTCGAGAACAAAGACCAAGAGGGCAACGAAGTCTGCAAGATGGCGATCATCGCCGACCCCGAGGGCAACACCATCCTCTTGCACGAGATCGCGCCGCACCGGGCCAGCTGAACGGGGCAAATCTTGACGTATCAGGGGCCGCTCGGCCCCGACTCCTGAGTGTGTTCCCCCCGACGGGCACCCAAAGGAGATCGTCATGAACCACCGTCTTACGTGCGCCCTGGTTGCGCTCAGCTGCGCGGTGCCCGCCTTAGTTCAGGCTGAGGCCGCCGACACCATGCACCTGACCGACGAGCCGGGCAATTGGTTTCGAAGTGAAACGACCGGAACGCCGTTGAGCGTCATCGCCCCAGGCGAGCGGGTGGACTTTAAGATCAACAATTGCTGCACCAGCACCCGGCACACGGTGACGCTCTTGGTCAAACCGGTCGGCTCAGCTATCGACTTGGACCAAGATAAATCGCAGCGTGGCACCCTGTCGCTCGAGTTCGACGTGCCCGGTGTGTACGTGCTGGTCTGCAAGATCCACCCCTACATGACAGCGGTCGTGGCCGTGACCGATGCCGGAGGGGCGATTCCGCCAGTGTCCGCCGCTCAACTGCCGTTCATTGGCCATCTAGGCGTGACCGAGCTGGCGGCCACCGCGGTCCTCGACGCCATCACCACCATCGCTCCCGACGACGACGCCAAGATCGCCAAGTGGGACCTCCTCACTGCGGCGGATGAGTCGCGGCCGGCGGTGCCAGGGGTCGGCGAGATTTGGGTGAACAGCCAATTCGAGCGTGTTCCTGGACAGTCGGACCTAAACGGCGGAGAAAAACCGGGCACGATTACAGTTGTCGACGCCGCCACATTTACTATCGAGCGTGAAATCAACGGCCTCGGTGCCGATGGCATGTGGAACAACCCCCACAACATGTGGGCAAATTTCGCCCACGACGTCATCTACAACAGCAACTGGTTCGGGCAGTGGGTCAATCGGATCGACCGCGAAAGCGGCGCGATCACCGGCAGCATCACCGTTGGTGAAGCCCCGACCCACATCATTACGATCCCGACGCCCAACTCAGCCCGCTTGGGAGCGCTGACGATCCCACTGAGCGCCGAGAAAACCATGGCGATCGTCGAAGACACAGCCGGTGGATTGGACAAAGTGGATGAGGAGCCGACTGGGGCTGGCGAGAACAACCCGCACGGGCACTGGATCACCTGCGGCTTGGGAGACCGCGCCATTGTCCCGAATGTTTTCCAGGGAATGGGTTTTGCAGGATCCGTGAGCGTCATCGAAACCGCCACGGGTGAGGTCTTGGGTGAGTTCGAGCACGACGCCCAAGACCCGGTGGCCAGCGCCCTCTTAATGCCGATTGCCGTCGGCAACTGCCACGTGGAAGGCGTCCAAATGGCCTACGTTGCCAACGTCGTGACCGGCATGGTGACGGTTGTCAACGTCGATGAGATGCGCTTGGTCACCAATATTCCGGTGACCTTGACGCCCGATGGTCAGACGGGATTCGACCTATTACACACGCTGCAGGCGCCGATCCAAACGCCGGTCAGCCCAGATGAGAGGTGGGTGGTCACCGCTGTCCTGTCGCTGACCACGGTGCCGCGCTCGCCGACTGGGGCAGCCGACCATTTGGCGGTGATCGATACGCACACCAACACGGTCGTGGCGTACCTACCGGCTCCTGCCGGTGCGCATGGCGTCAACTGGGGCGCCAAACTCGGCGGTGGCTACTACGCCTATGTTTCCAGCCAGCACTCGAACGCTATGGTCATTGTCGATCCCGACCCCAACGGTGATGGAGACGGGGCCGACGCGGCGATCGCCGGCACCATTGTCTTGGCGAACGGCTCCCCCGGAGCGGGTGCCACCGACGGCACCGGTGGTCAGGGAATCAAGCCGCTGCCGATGACCCACGACGGTTGGATCCAGCACACGGTGGCGCTTGGCGATTTGGGCGGACTGTCAGCCGAAGTGGCGGGTTGGATCGATCTGTTGACCGAGTTTCAAAAAAACCCGGTCCACGACCACACTGCTGCGGTGGACGCGTCTGGCGTGCCGCCCGTGGAGCAACGCTTCCTCCGCGTTTTCCCGAACCCAACCCTGCCGCATGCCCAGTTCGCCCTGGACGTCGGCACGCCCCAGCACGTGACGATCACGCTACACGATGCCCAGGGCCGGCAGCTGGCGACGATACACGACGGTGAGTTGACGGCGACGCGCCACAGCTTTGACGCCCACGTCCCCGACCTGGCACGCGGCGTCTACTTTGTGAAGGCTGTGGGGGAGTCCTTTACGGCAAGCGAGCGCTTCACCTACGTGCGCTAGGGTGACGCTGGCCTGGGAGGGCGACTGTTCTGCCATGACGTGGTCGCCCGTTTAGGCCAACAACTGCCCCGACCATAGTGCGTTACAGAAGGTGCGCCACGGCAGGATGTCGATACCGTCCTCGGTGCGCCGCCGCTCAGCGATGCGGGCAACAACCATGGCTCTTCCCACTTCATGCTCCTCCATCAGGACCCGTAACCCCTTGAGGTCAGCGGCGCGCACCGTGCGCGTCGCCTTGCATTCGATCGCGGCTGCCATGCTCCCGACGATGATGTCGACCTCGCAACCCGAACTGGTTCGCCAGAAAGCCAAGGGTAGGTCGCGTTGTTCGTACTCCAACCAGGCGCGGACTTCGTTGAGTATGAAGTGCTCGAAGGCGCGACCAAAAAGGTCTGTGCCTTCGTCGATTGACGTTGCCTCGGGGTTGAGCTGGTTTGCAACCCCGACATCAAACATGTAGAACTTGGCGGTGTCGACCAGCCGCCGTTTGCGCCGGCGTCGCCACGGCTCGAGCGTGAAACCAAGTAGCGTGTCCTCGACGAGTTGGTAGTAGTTCCGGACCGTGCTAGCCGAGACGCCCGTCTCGCGCGCCACGTTCGTGTAGTTGATTTGTTGTCCGTGGCCAAGCGCGACAACTTGTAGGAAGCGGAAAAAAGCCGGGATGTTTCGGGTTGCGGACTCGTCGATGATCTCTTGCTTGATGTAGTTGTTGACGTACGCTCGCAGGAGCTGCTGCGGTTCGTTTGCGAGGTAGTGCACCGGTAGACCGCCAAACTGCAGAAGTCTCCCGAGGTCAATTTCACCGATTTCGACCGAAGTCAGAGGGTGAAGGTGGTAGTCAACGGCTCGCCCGCCAAGTAGGTTCTTAGATGACCGTCGGAGCTTGCGAGCGCTTGAGCCGCAAAGAATGAAGCGCGTCGCGGAGTTTTCGAGGAGCCAGTGGACCTCTGGAAGGAGAGTTGGTACTTGTTGCACTTCATCGACGACCACAGTGCTCGGCCGCTCCGCTAGTACGCGCTCTCGAAGCAGCCGTGGCTTCACGCTGACTTCTGCCGCCAACTCCGTGTCCAGAAGGTCGTAATACTGGGCGGTCGGAAAGCGCTCGCGGAGCAATGTGGTCTTGCCCGTTTGCCGCGGCCCCCAGAGGAAAGCCGCTCCAGCCCCAGTCAGAGGATTGCGGGGGACGTCTAACTTAAGTCGACGATAGAACTTAGAAAATCGTTGTGACACATATGAAGTATCGTGCAAATCCACAACTTAGTCAACGGATTTCCTGGGACCGTCGTCCTCATGCTTGCTCTCGGTGCAATGGCGTGGCTGGCGCTCGAGGAGTTCCCACGCCCACGGCGCGTGGTCGGCCTCGCCGGAGCCCTGGGCCTGGTGATCCTGGGGCGATTTTCCGGCGTTGACGCGACCCTACCCGAGCAGTTTCCGTATCAGCTGAGTGCTGCCCCCGGCGCGCTGGCGTTGGGTCCCGGCTTCTCAGTCGCGACCATCAACGCGCTGCACGTCGTGTGCGGTCAATGGCTGGCCAGCCAGACGCCTCCGGCCGCCACCGTCGGCGCTGACGACGTGGGGGCCGTCGGCTACTTCAGCGAGCGCCAGATTGTCGATACGATCGGTCTCGTCACCCCAGCCGTGGCGCGGGCCCGCCGTGCGGGCCAACCGCTCGGTCCGATTCTTCGAGCATCAGGCGTCGACTACGTCGCCACACTGCGGCCCCACACGTTGCCGGATTAAAGTCGTTGGTTTGGGACTTCATGAAGCCGCCGTCACCGATGACAAAACCTTGCTCCAAGCTGGAGGTGTAGGTGCCCATCACACAACCGAACTGCATGCTGCTGACGGGCTGACCGTTCCGGAACAGCCGGGTCAGACCTTCGGGTCCAAACCAGCCATCCGTGTACGGGCGGGAGATGAGGCGCAACGATCCGTGCGGAATGAGGACGAAGTTCTTTCCGGAGGCTCCGACGATGCCGGTCCCCACCGGCTGCGTGGTCGCATTGTCGATGATGACAAGCGAGTCCTCGACGGCCGTCGAAGCCGGCACTTGGATGACAGTGATCACGACCTGAACGTCCATTGCCGCCAGGTCGCTGTCGCTCATGTTGACGCCAAACTTCAGCTCTCTACCAATACCATTGGTAGGTGTGGTGTGTACACCTGTGTCTGCGTAGAAGTCGCTAAACGCCAGCGACGTTCCAAAAGTACCGATGACCCCTCCGTAGGGCAGATCGGGCATCGGCTGACCCACGCGCCGCAGGCGAACCATGCCGTTCGAACCAAACCAGCCATCGGAGTACTCATGGCCAAGGACGTTGCCGATTGATTCTGCGCCCTGGTGGAAGACGATCCACCTGTCGCCCGAAGCTGCGATTAGCCCAGTGCCGACGGGCTGGGTTGTTAGGTTGTCGATGACGAGAGTCACCGACGACTCGCCTTGCTTTGTCGTTGACGCGCCAGAGGCTGGCAACCACGCTCCGCGCGCCGGCGACCAACAGCGCACTCGTCAGGCCGGCGAAACCTTCGCCGGGTATCGCTTCGCCGAAGGCGATCTCGCAGGCACTCAGGGTGACCAACTCGGCGTCCAGTTGCCACTCGTTGGCGATCTCCCCGGCTGACAGGACGCCATCCCAGACTGGCGTTCCGTTGAGGACGGCGCTTTCGACATCGGGGATGTCGGTTTGCGACAGGACGATGCCGGAGAAGCGTGGCAGCTCATCATCGAGGAGGGCGCCAAGCGCCAGCGGTGAGCGCGGCGAGCACGGGGCCGGCGATTGTGGCGGCTGGTTGCAGGGGCAGATCGTGTGAGAACGGCGGGTCGGCCACGAATAGGGCGGTCTTGGGTGCGGGTTGTGGGCCCGAGTTGTTGAGGGCAACGAACAAGGTCATGGAGTCCTCGGGAGAGGGAGGCTTTGGGGCTTCTACCAGTCGCCAGCCAGCCAGCCAGGCCGGTCAGGACGCCGGCCAAGAGCGACAGCGTGACGAGCCGCGTGTTCTCACTGAATCGAGGACGCAGGATCCAGTTGACCCAAGCAGGCAGCTTGCCGGGAGCCTCGGGTGGGAGTTCAGACGGAGTGGGAGGTTGGGGTTGCATGCATGTCCGATAGAAGCGCGCGCCGCTGAAACCTGACGGGATGCCACATTTGCTCGAGGGCGAAGGTCACTTGTTGTCGGCGCGTTCCTCCCGCACCGCCTCGAGCTCTGCGACCGCTTGGAGATCCTTGACCCGGCCGGCGGCGCGTTTGACCCGGATGAGCGTCTCGAGATCCAAGCATAGTACGCGTTGGCCGAAGACCTCGATCGCCACCGTGTGTTTCCGCAGGCTGTTGAAGTCACCACCACCGGTGATTTCGCCGAGCAAATCTATTGCACCCAACGTTGTTGTCAGAGTGAAGTTCAGGCCTTGCTCGAGAGTCTCCGTGTCGAAACGGAAGGGGAGACCGCGTGGTGCACCGCGTAGGTACGGGGAGTGCGGCGAGAGTGCAGCAACGAGTCGCGCTAGATTGGCTCCATCGCGTGCGTAGACGATATCAAGATCACGGGTGGGAATCGCCGACCCATGCAGCGTCGCGGCAAAGCCGCCGACTATGAGAAACTCCACTTCCGACTTGGTGAGGGTGGCCAGGAGTTGGCCGAAATCCGTCACGATATCTCATTTCGGAGGACTCGCCCGGCGCGGGCGAACTCCTCTGCGGCTCGAAGAAGCTCCATCAGTTCCTGTACCCGCTCATCGGGCGTGCGTGCCAGGTTTTCGCGAATGAGTGTGCGATCCACTTCGCGTTTCAGCGCTTCGATGACTGCGTCCAATGTCGTCTCCAATAGGTTGCACCGCCGCGTGCTGGCGGCTGGCGCACATAGCCAGCTTAACGCTGGCGCTGCCCGAGGTCCAGCGGGCGCGCGGGGCGGACGGCGCCAACTTGACAACCACTGTTGCCCCGCCTAAGTTTGAGCTGCCCCGAGTGTTGCGCCACGCAGTGCCCCGCCATGAAATCCAGTCGTTGTCGACGCTTGCGCAATTCCAATCGACTTGCCTGGATCAGAGCCACGCGTATGTCTTGCCAATTTTCGCACGCCCGCGGTCTGCTGCTTGCTATCGGAGCGGCCGTCCTCTTCACGTTGGCGACAACCCCATGCCACGCTTTCAGCCAAAACCAGGCTGGTTGGGACACGGGATCCGCACACGCCCAGCTCGTCAGATGAGTTTCTGCCTCGAGATGGGGCAACCGCTCGTCTTCGATGTCACCTGGCTACCACTTCGACTCGCGCTATTCGGCGCGGGTGGGGATCGCCGCACTTGGCGACTTCACCGCCGTGTCCGGCGACTTTCGAGTCAACGCGCTGCCGCTGATTGCAGAGCGCGCGATCCCCTTTGTGACGGCCATGCTCGATTCGAGAAACGCGGCCCCAAGCCGCGTTGTTGTCGGTCGCGCGGCCGTGCCGTTCGTTGATCCCCTGCAGTTGTCTCGCATTCCGGTGGTACTAAACATGATCCTGTCTCCGGGGCATGGCCGACTTGGTGCATCGAGCGACGCCCGCCCCTGGGGCTGCCGGCGCTCTCCTACGAGCGCGTTCCCGGTGCGGCCACCGCTGCGCTCCCCGAGCGCTACCGTCGCCGTCAGCCCGAGACGACCGCGCTCTACCGGGCGGTGCGCGAGCACCTCGATCGGTTTCTCGACGAGGCGCGGGAGCGCGACGGCGAGGGCTATCCCCATTTCATCGAGCGCGAGTTTCACCGCTACCTCGTCTGCGGTCAGCTGGAGCGAGGGTTCACAGGCCGTCGTTGGCGTCGGAGGCGCCGGGCGCCTGGCGCGCGACGTGGTAGGTGGCGGCCAGCGCCGGCGAGACGAGCCACGAGAGCAAGAAGCAGATGGCGAATGTCTTGGAGGTCATAGTTCTATCCAGATTGAGCAGAATGACGACGTCGGACGCTGGGCGCTATGGGTGAACGGTATCTCGTTCTTGTCGTAGAGACCAGCGGCGAGTCCTGCCTCGCAGCGATGGCCTCGCTAGGAGCACTCGTTTGGGCGGTTGGAGCGAGTGCCGGAGGCGGGGAGGCGGTTCAACTTGCCGAGGGGCTCGAGGCGCCCCCGGAGTCCAGTGGAGATGATCTCTACTGCCAGACGCCAGAGCCCTTTGGCTCGGTCAACGCTTCGACTGGCTGGAGCAGCAAGGTGGCCGACGATATCCCTTTGGTGCTGTCAGGACAGACTTTCAATCAGGTGACGATTTGGGTCGCTGAATGGCAGATCCCCGATGAATCGCACTGGGTCGATCCCGACGCAGTGTGGGTTCGGTTATACGACGGAACGTGCCCGCCGCCGGACGATGCGTTCGCCGAGTATCGTGTACCATGGGCGGACGTTGAAACAATGCTCTGGTGGCCTGGAAACCCGTGGGTGGTGTACGAAGCGCGCGTTCCCCTTCCGGAACCGGTCACTTTGCCCTTTGCAGCAACTTCGATCGGATTTCAAATCGAAAACTCGTGGGGAAGTGCAGTACCCCACTCTGGAGTCATGTTCGTCAGAAACGGCTCGCACGGTGCATGCCGCTTTTGGTTCACTCTTCCGCCTGAGAACCCTGTTTGCACTGAAGTCACTGAAGATTGGGACTTGGGCTTTTGCTTGGGGTACAGGACGACTACGTCCATACCCGACGAGCCATTCGTTCACCCCGTGAGTTGGGGGCGCCTGAAGACTAAGCAGCGCTAGCCGCCCCTTGGCTCGGTCGGCGAGCGATCTTAAGGCCAGTCCCAAACAGCGTTAGCGACGAAGCGGCTCGGCCCGCTCATAGACAGAGAGATCAAACGCGCTGTCGAAGAGCGCCGCGCGCGTGGGAATAAGGAGAGCCGCTTTCGTGGCGCCGACCACCGCCGCCTGCCTCGCCCGTACGGCAAAGACCGAAGCGCCCGATGCGGTCGTGCCGGTTGTCGAGCCGATCCAGAGCGTGTCGCGCTCGGCCACGGTCACCCACTCGAGGTGTTGCGGCGGGCGGTCAGGCGGCGAGGCGACCAGCGCGTCAAACCGCAGTCGGTCCAGAAACGCCAAGTAGGCGAAGGCGTTCTTGGGCAGGCACTCCACCTCGCTCTCATCGAACACGGCGATCCATGGGTCGAAGGGCACGTCAGTGGGGCTGACCTTGGGCGGGCGTTCTTGGCGAACAAGTCCTCGCAGCGAGTCGACTCCCGGTGGTTGGAACCAAAGCTCGGCGGGCGGACCTGGCCGTGTCGTTCGAGGGAAGACCGCGCGGTCGACGAAGGGAACCCCTGTCGGTTGGCCGCGTGCGCCTTGCACCTCGCGCTCGAGGTGGATGGCGGGGTTGGCGTGCAAGTGATAGAGCGTCTCCTCGCCGGCAAGTCGCGCGTAGACCGCAGGGGCTTCAGGCACTGGTATCCCTGTGCCCAACCAAGTTTCAACCGTCTGACCGGATCCCTTGAGCCTGACCCGGAGCTCGGCGTTGGCCGGGGATGCGAGAGGAGGCGCGCCCGGCGGCAGTGACTGCACCAAGGTTGCTCCCGACTCGACGAGCGTCTTCAGAAAACTCGTGAACGCTGGGGTGCGGAGGTAGGCGTCCCGGTAGGCGGGGAATCGCCAGGCGGCGCCGCGTCGTACGAAGCGCCAAGCTGGGTGACCGGGTAAGGCAACCTCGATTTCGCTGAGCGCTTCGATCGGGACTTGGGTCAAAGGTGCGACGCGACTGGCGTTGGCGCGGCGGGCGTGGTTGCGGCGCTGGGTTGTGCAATCGAACCCAGTGACTGCGACGCACAGAGCGCCGGTGAGAAGGGCCGCCCACTTCATCGTCGCTGTCTCAGTCGCGACACCCCCCACGCGAGAAGGACGAGCGGCCGGAGGGAAGTTGCTGGGGCGCGCCAGTAGCCCGGGGCGTGCAGCAAGGTGTTTTTGAACATCTCGGACGAGCCCACTAGAACGAGTTCTCCCTGGTGTTGGGTGGACCCCCTGGCAAACGTCGGCTGCACGTCGGGGCGCCCTTCGGGCGTGCGCGACACGGAGCCGGTTAGCCGGCAAAGTTGAAGAGGCGGGTCACATCTGCTCTTCTCGTTTGATGAGTCTTTCAGAAACATCAACCAACGAACAAGTTGACATGACCTACCAAGTCGATGGTAGCGCGCTCGAATGAGTCTTGGAAGCCCTAGTCGACAGTGGCTTGACGGCATGGCGGAGGCGATTAGTGCGATGCTGAATGAGGCCATGTAACTGGAGTGCTCAAAGTACCTGGGCGCGGGCTCCTACGAGCGAACCCGAGCGCAGCCTCGACGCGCTCCGCACTCGCTACAACGAGGAGCGTCCTCACTGGGCGCTGGTGCCGGCGGGCGGCGGCGATCCGTTGGTCCCAGCGGAGGTTTACGCCAAGCCCCAGGAGATCGGCATTCCAAAGTGGCAAGGCTGGGCGGTCGGTGCGAAGGCGAAGTTGGACGAAATGATGTCGGAGGCGTCGTGACCTCTGAGCTTCGCCACAGCCGTCGGAGAACCGTGGACAACCGCTGCGCGACTTTGGACGGAGCCAGGGGCTCCGCGGTGGCGATTGCCCACAGCGCTTGGACAGCGCTTCGTGTTGCCCACACGCCCACAGCTCCAACAGCGTTTCGATCAACAACAACAGTAGAAGGGAGGTGTTGAATCACCCGAGGGTTGCCTGGCTATCAGGCACCGTCATGGATCGTAGAGCACTCACACAAAACACCGGTAGGAATTTCCACTCGCGGCCGTGCGTCTCTGGACGACCCACATGCTCCGCGCTAAGCTCGTCCTCTGGATCCAACCTCCAACCCGAGAGGACGACGATGCTGACCACGGTGCGACCACTGTCGGACGCATTGACACCTGACGAGCAGAAATGACGTCCGAAACGAACTCATATTGCGAGGTTCTGGGGATCGAAGTTCCCAGCCTCGAGGTGGCCAAGAACAGCGCTGACGCCAACTACTATGCATTGCTGATCGTAGTCCTGTTGGAGCGAGGTGAACCCGTCACGTTGCAGGAGGCTGCGGAGCGATTCGAAGAGGCCGGAGTGGTGCCCGCGGCAAGCGCGTTGGCGTCACTCAAGCGGTGCAAACCCGGACGTCCTCCCATCTACCGCGATGGGGACTTCTACTCGCTCGACCCCCAAGACGCTGAAGCTGACCTCTGGGCGTTCCGCCTGGGCTTGCGGCCACCGAAGGCTGCCCCTTTCAGTACGGTACGCCCCGACCCTGGACCGCTTCCTGCCGTCGACGCGCCGTTGAGCGTGGCTCACCTCGACGAAGCGTGGCGGGATGGCATCCCGAACAACTGGTCGGCCCAACGCCTGGCGCTCTGCGTGTTAGATGCGCACGGCAAGGCCATGCAGCCCGGCGACGTGACCTCGTTCGTGTCGGCGCGCGACGAATGGAGTCTGCTGTCGACCGGTTCGGCGAAATACTGGCGGCGCGGGGCCGCCGTTCATGTGAGGGCTGATGGTCGCTGGGAGCTGAATCCCAACCACGATGCCCTACGTTCGGCGCGGCAGGCCGTCATCGAGCGCATCCAAACGGCCAGGCGTTGGGCCCACATGCGCACTGACCCGGCGGTGACCGCTGCCAACCGCGAGCACTTCGAGCGCAAGCGGCAGGCCAACGCCGAACAACTTGCCCGCATGCGGCGAGTGTTGCTCTACGCCTTTCCTTCCAAGCAGCCAGACGCCCTGGCGCTAGTGGATGTGGCGGAACGGGAGGTCAGCACCTTTGTGGGTGAAGAGATTGCCGTCGCCATGGAGAAACTCTCGGGCTACGACATCATTGCGGCCATCGATGTGCGAACGCTGCTGCGGATCTTGGGCTTTGAGGCGGGAGCGCGGCGACTCGGAGAGCTCGGCCCCCCCCAGAAGACCATGACGATCAACAAGCAGGGTCGCAAGCTCAACATCACCGCCAGCATGCTCGTGCAGGGCTCATGCAGCATCAGCCGCCCGTTTGGCGACGAGAAGAAGATGCGCAAGTACATTAAGGATGGCAAGCTGACCAAGTTGCGCCGGCGACTCGAGGCGGACGCTAAGTCACTCTACGCCATCTACCAGTATGGGCGGTTGCACGGTACAGTGCGGCTCCGCTGGGGTTTTCTGGATGAGCGCCTGGTTGCGCCGTGGGTTCATCGTGATGAAGTCACGCTCTACCACCTCAAGGAGCAAGCCCTTGAGCGCGGTGTGCCCCTCGAGGTCGTGGTTGGTAGCGCTCCCGGCTGGGCCGACCCATGGTCCCGGGTGCAATTGGTCCACGTCGAGGAAGAGCAGGGTGGTTGGCGCTCGTCCTTGGTGGATGACGGCGGCTATGTGATCGATGACGATGACGTGCAGCTCGCACGCCTCGCTGGGGTGGAGTGATATGGAGAACAGCTCGCTTGAAGCGAAGAGAGTCTCCGGCGCGGGCCAGCGAGGGTAGATCAGAAACGACCCAAAGACGAGTTCATAAAGCCTCGTCGTCACTGATCTGCTCCTTGGCGATCGGTAGAGCGTCCTGGAGCTCTTCGGGGGACGAGAGAACGATTGCGCCGTAGTCGAGCATCTTGCGTGGCCACTCGAGGTCCGATGATCGTACCGTCGGAAAGAAGCGCCATCGTTCGGTTTCGCTGTGGGAAGTTCGAACGTTGCACGGCCGAGCCGCTTGGGAACTGCGAGACAAGCAGATGCTCTCGACTAATCTGCTCCTGCAGCGTCGCGTTTCGCTGCGGGCTTATGAGGTTGCTCCAGGGGGCCGGTTCTTGTGAGCCAGGCCTGAACGTCGGGGCGGGCATCCTAGGGCCCCTTCCGGTAGAAGAAGCCAAATGTAGGGAGATTAGCAGACTTTATCCTATTTGAGTAAACACGCCATAAATTGCTATATTCCACTTTCATGGACCCCATCCGGAACCCCTACACGCCTGGAGCTGGATCGAAGCCCCCAGCGCTCGCCGGCAGAGACGCTCAGCTCGATGCCTTTCGTGTTCTTCTCGAGCGGCTGCGCCGCGGCCGTCCTGAAAAGAGCATGATCATCACCGGTCTCCGCGGAGTCGGAAAGACCGTTCTGCTCAACACCTTCGGCTCGATTGCCGAGCATGCGAGATTCGCCACCACCTTCACCGAAATCACCCACGAGACTGAGTTTCGGCCGCTCATGGCTCGACTTGTCCGTCGGGCCCTGCTGTCGCTGAGCCCCGTTGATCGCATGAAAGAACGAGCACGGCGAGCGGCGGCTGTTTTCAAGGCCTTCACATTGAAGGTGCCGGAGGGACCGGAAATCAGTGTTGATGTCGAAGCTGCCGTCGGCCGGGCTGACTCCGGTGACCTGGGCGAGGATCTCACCGACCTCTTCGTTGCCCTTGGCAATGCGGCTGCGGACCACGACTCCGGAGTAGTGTTCCTGTTCGACGAGGTTCAGTTTCTCGAACGCGCGGAACTCGAAGCACTGATTGCTGCGCTGCACCGCGCAGCTCAGCAAGCGCTGCCCGTCACGTTGGTCGGTGCGGGTCTTCCCCAGATCCCCGAGCTTACTGGTGCGGCGAAGTCGTACTCGGAAAGGCTGTTCGACTTTCCGAGGATCGGATCTTTGTCTCCGGAGGCCGCCAGGCAGGCACTGGTCATTCCCGCAAGCGAAGAGGGAGTTGAGTACGAAGACGCTGCTGTCGAAGAGATCGCTCGGTTCACCGAGGGGTATCCATACTTCCTTCAGGAGTTCGGTAAGCACGTGTGGAACATGGCAGAGGGACCGACAATCACGTGTCACGATGCGCTGAACGCCCGGCAGGCTGTGCAACTTCAACTGGATGAGAACTTCTTCCGAGTGCGGGTCGCTCGCTGTACTAACGCCGAGCTCGAGTACATGCACGCTATGGCTGAGTTGGGGAGCGGTCCTTACCGCTCCGGCGACGTAGCGACCAAGCTAGGTCGCGCCGGACCGCAAAACGTCGCTCCTACGCGGTCCCGATTGGTTCAGAAGGGCTTGATCTTCAGTCCTTCGCACGGGCTCAGCGAGTTCACCGTACCGCAGTTCGCGGATTTCCTTCGCCGCAGCAACGTTTGCTAGCGCGGCGGAGTGTCCAACTCGCGTCGCGTCAAGGACGAATCGGTCTCTGGCGACGTCATAGAACTGCGTGCAACAGGGTGCCCGCGAGAAGCGCTTTGGTAAGCGTCCGTCGAATGATGGCCCTCTCTCCGAATCGCCCGCAAGGGCAAATGAACTGGAGGGGGGCGTTTTCTTGCGTCTCGTTGGCCCCGCGCTGACAGCCAGTCGGCGGAACCGGCGCGCCTCCCCGAGACTGACTTGATTTGCCCACCAACGTCAACGACGAGTTCAGCTCTTGCCCAGCACGAATCGCGCCCGCTCCATTCGCAGCATCTGGAACGGTGTCATGAACTTGGTGCCCATTCCGATGCACGCCTCCGGGATCTTGACGGCGCCGGTCGCTGTTGCTCGGCACTTCGTGCGTGACGACCGTGTGCTTGTGGGGGCATGAGCATGTGCGACGAGGTAGTAGTCCGCACCTTCGAGAAACTCGGTCACGGCAGCGGGACGATGAGCGCCAGACGCCGGTTGCCAGCGGCACATATTACCTGAGGCTGACTGCCGGGGATGATCGTTCCGTCATCACGGCGACTTTGCTGAGATAGGACGTGGCGGCCGGCGCAATGCGCCCGGTGGAGATTGTGACGCGAGTTGCTCAGAAAGTAGCTGTCGTTGCAAACTCCCGCGTCCTTCGGTCGAGCCCACACGATGAGCCTGCAACTTTCATTGCTCGGGGTGGACCCCAGGTCCATGAATATTTCCGGAGCGGAACCACTGGTACCGCTTCGGAACCGCCGTAGTCCCCAAGGTGGAGCTGTGCGTCAACTCCGACCGGCAGCCCCGCCCTCAAGGGCCGCAAGCACCCGATCCTCGGCTTCGTAGTCGAAGGGGTCCGCCGCCCTGGGGCTGCCGGCGGTCACCTTCTAAGAACGTTACGTGGCGCACGCGCTGTCCTCCTACGACCAACATGCCAATCAGCAGGCGAAGCATCGCTACCGATCCAAAATGGCCGGATCGGCCAACCGGCCGAGCTAGCGCACCAACACCAGCTTCTCGACGGCGCGCTCGGTGCCGACCTGAGCGCGAAGGAAGTAGATCCCCGACGTGGCAGCTTGACCGTCGTCGCTGGTCCCGTCCCACTGGAAGCGGTGACGGCCTTCATCCAAATGCCCCGCCAAGAGCTGGCGGACCTGACGCCCCTCTTCATCGTAGATGGTTACCTGGGCGGCGCCGCTCTGCGCCACGTCCAGTTCAAAGTCAGCACGCGGGTTAAACGGGTTGGGATGCACATCGACGATCTGCAACCCACCCGCACCCAGCGACACCGGCGCCGCGTCCTGAATGCCCAAGGGCTCTTCGTGGAGCATGATCATGTAGTCCTCGGTCTCGCCCTCTTGGAAGCTGCCCGAGCCGTCCCAATCAGGCAGCGCCACGCCCGTCTCGGAGATGGTGAAGCGGCACCACACCCAGCCCTCTGGGCCGCCGGCGAAGAAGTCTGGCGGCTGCAATTGGCTGAGGGGGCCGGAAAAACCAGACGGTACGGGGAAGTCGGCCAGCACCCGCTCGAACGCCAATCCACCGGGGCACTGCACCGCATGTGGCGTCCAGCGACCGTCTTGGTTCCAGTCCGCCATCATGTTCACTACCAGATCATCGGCGCTGTTGTTGGTGACTTCGATGTCGAGGTCAAGTCCCCACTGGATCAAGTGACAAGAGTCCCAAAACAACCCGCCACCGACGTTGGGACAAGGCCGCTCGACGCCACCCACTATGGTCCATGGCTCCGGCAACAGCAGCCCTGCATCGCCACCGCCCATGTCGCACTCGTCGTAGTCGGGGTCGAGCTGCGGGCAATTCCCAGCATTGCCATCGAGTTCTAGGTCGACCGAGGCGCCGAAGTAGGCATTGCCGGGGTTGAGGTGCTCGACAAACCCTGCCGGCCCAACGGTTTTGCAGGTGGGAAACTCACCGATGACGCCCGAAGGATACGCGATGTCGTCCTCGGGGGCATCACCGAGGTCAGCTCCTGTCGCCACAATCTCCATGAGATAGTCTTCGGTTTCGCCCACCTCCCAGATACCCGAGCCATCCCAGTCGAGGGGAGGCGCGTTGGCGTCCGGCGCGATCGACACGCGCATCCAAACGTAACCCGGGTTCGGACCGATCATCACCGGTCCCGCTCCTAGCCCCGATAAGGGCCCGGAAAAGCCAGGTGGCACCGGTAGGTTGACCACGGCGTGCTCCATCGCCGTGCCGGAGGCGCACAATGAGCCGCCTCCCCACTCTCCGTTCTGATCCCAATCGAATAGGATGTTGACAACGCCCGCGAAGCTCGTGGTGTTGTGTACCTCGAGATCCAGCCCCGTACCCAAAAACACCACCGAACATGCGGCACCCACGGCGGTGGTGGGACTCGGACCACAGGGCACTTCCAAACCATTCACCAACGTCAGAGGCTCCGGAAAAAGAAGTCCCGAATCGCCATCGTTGACCCGGCACTCGTCCTGGTCGTAGGGCAAAACGAAACAACTGGCTTGATTGCCATCGTCTTCGTAGTCCACCGACGGCCCAAACCACATGTTGGGGTTGCCCGGAAAGTTGTACGCGTGCCGCGCAAAACCATTGGCGCCACCCAAACAGGTGGGGAAGTTGCCGACGACGCCCAGCGCCGGGTAAGCGACTTCCCCCTCCGGCGCGTCCCCGTAGTCCCCACACTCTGGTCCACTGGGTGGAATGGTGCAGGCGGCAAGGGCGATGCCCGAGAACAATGGGGCGCACACCAACAGCAAGAAAGCCACCCGCAACAAGCGACTCGCGTCCGGCCAGCCGCGGTCGTCGTCAGCTCTTGTGCTGCGCCTCGGCATGTCCATACCTCCTCCTCGGGCGCTGGGCGCCCCAAACGTGGGTGTCCAAATCTCCGGCCTCGAGAGATATGGCGACAAAACGCCCTGGCGACCGACACGGCGACCAAAGAGGCACTTAAATCACTATTTTGCAGTATGTTGCGAGATATGATCGGCCACTGTCTGAGCGACTTGAGGACCGGTGAGGGACGCCCCGCCGCTATCAGCGCGCTCGAACGCATCGACTCCCAGGCGTTTCTTGACCGCCCGGCGCATCGCTTTGACCTGGCGCGCCAAGGTGGGTCCACTAGCGGCCGGAGGCAATGTTTGGCGAAGCCCTCTGGCCGCAGCCGTCAGCACGATGGCCTGAGCAGGCAGTGCGTCACACTCAAGGACCGCGATGCCATCGATCGCATCGGCAGCGCCCAGCGCGTCGCCGCAGGCGGTGCGCAAGCTGTAGCTCTCGGCGTAGCACTCAAGGGCGCGCGTGCGCTGTCCCAACCGAACCTCCACCGCCGCCAAGTTGAAGAGCGTCTCACCCAGGGCACGCCGGTCACCCGTTTGGTTGCGGATCTCTAGTGCTTCTTCGTGACTGGCCTTGGCGTCATCTAGATCACCCAGCTTTTCTTGTACAACGCCTAGATTGTTGAGCGACAGGGCGACAGCCTGCGGGTCGAGCAAGCGGCGGCGCAGCGTCAAGCTGGCGCGGTAGAACCGCGAGGCGTTGCCGAGCTGGCCTTGGCGCTCCGCCAAGACGCCGAGGTTCAAGAGCACCGTCGCCACCTCGGCACGATCGCGCCGGGCGCGATGGGCGCGCAGTGCCAACCAAAGGACGCGCCGGGCCTCGTCGAACTCACCTTGACTCAGCGCCACGGCCCCAAGGTTGGTGAGTGAGCGTCCGCGGATCTCCTGGTTGTCCATGCGCTCGGCAAGGGCCTGTGCTTCCTGATAGGCGGTGCGCGCCCGGTCGAACTCGCCGCGGTTGAACGCCAGGTTGCCAAACCAAATGGTGGCGTCGGCGCGAGCGCGCTGCAACTGAGGCGCTAGCGCGGGCTCATCAGGCACCAATCCCAAGAGAGCCTCATACCAACTCATCGCCTCCGACCAATCGCCACGCAACGCCCAGAAGAGGCCGAGGCGCCTAGCAGCAACTAGCGCATCGGGGGCTAGTGCACTGTCACTCACCGCGCACTCCAGCGCTGCGCGGACGTTGTCGCGCTCGATCTCAAGCAAGTCCAGCCAGCGTGCCTGTTGCGGCGAGCGCAGATGAGCGGCAACGTCGCCCACCCATTGGAACAGGGTGTGACACAGGCGCTGCCGCGTCGGTCGTCCGTCGCCGCTACGCTTCAGCTCATCCGCCGCGAAGACCCGCACCGGGCCCAGAAGTCGGTAGCGGGGCACAGGCTCGGGCACCGGACCACCTCGCCAACCCAGCCCGCCGTCGACGGCGATCTCCACCAGGCTCTTGTCGACCAAACTCGACAAGAGTTCCGCCTGCCGCCAGGCCTCAAACCCGGTGCCGGCGACGGCGTGACACACTTCCGCAACCCACCCAGAGGCAAAGACAGCGGTGCGGCGAAAGTAGACACGCTCGTCAGCGCTCAATAGGTCGTAGCTCCAGCGAATCGCCGCGTCCAAGCTCCGGTGGTGTTGGTGACGCCCGGTCTGGCAGCTTGAAAAGCGATCTTCTCCCACCTGCGTCGCCAGTTGCTCCAGCGACTGCGTCGTGGCGCGCGCTGCAACCAGCTCGATCGCCAGGGGGAGCCCGTCGACGCTCCGGCAGATGCGACTCAACGACCCGGCCTCGGCCTTGCTCAACGGCGTCGTCACACCAGCCCGTGCCAAAAACAGCCGGGCCGCATCGGACTGGGCTACCTGGTCGGCGGTAGACTCGGGGCTAGGAACACCCAACGGCTCGATGCGGATAACTTGCTCACCGCGCACGTGCAGCGGCTGGCGGCTGGTGACCAGGAGACGTAGCTCCGACACCTCGTCCGCGAGCCGCGCCACTAAAGTTGCGCACGGCTCGAGGGCGCGCTCACAATTGTCGAGCACCACAGTCGGCGCGCGACCACCACATGCCTGCCGGATCGCATCGATCAGGTGTTGGCCACTGGCGGCTCGCACATCGAAGGCGGCCGCCACGGCTGCCCAAACCGAGCGCTCGTCACCAGCGGCTGCCAGATCCACGAATTGGACGCTCTCGAGACCTTGGTTCGCGGCCACGGAGTGCGCGACGCCCAGAGCCACCGCGGTCTTCCCGACGCCAGCCGCGCCGGTCAGGGTGACAATCGTGCCGCCTTCGAGGCGCCCTTCCACTTCCACCACCAACGCCTGGCGCCCGACCAGGGTTTCAAGGCGCGGCAACGGGTGCGGCTGGTCCTGGGGTCTGGGCTGCCCCTTGGCTGCTAGGTCCGGCTCCGCCCCCAAGCGCGCCCGCTCATCTTCGATGGCGGCGAGCACCAGCGACGCCGCTGGCCGCTCCTGCGGAGCGTCCGCGAGCAGACGTCGCAGGTGCTGGTGGAACATTTCCGAATAGGGTTCGCCAAGACGAGACCAATCCACCAAGTCCACTGCGGGCGGCGCCGAGGGCGGCACCGCCGGCACGGCGGTGATCAACTCATAGAGAATGGCGCCCAAGGACCAGATGTCGCTGGTGCTGTCGAGCGCGTGGCCCGCGTACTGCTCGGGACTCATGTACCCAGGCGTCCCCAGCCCCAGGCCTTGTCCGGCTTCCTGGGGAACGGTGGCGCCGCGGCCAAGCCCGAAGTCGAGCACTTTGATGCGCCCATCCGCGAGCCGCATGACGTTGGCCGGCTTCAAGTCCAGATGTAATACGTCGTGGTCGTGCGCTGCTGCCACGGCCAAGGCGAGTTGGCGCCCCGTGGCCAAAACTTCGTCCGGAGCCAGAGCTGACTTGCGGAGTTCCTCCGCCAACGTTTGCCCGTCAATCCACTCCATCGTCAAGAAACTCGTACCGTCGCTTTCTTCCAACGAGTACAGCGTCGCAATGTTGGGGTGATTCATCGAGGCAAGCAGCCGGGCCTCGCGCTCGATCTGTTGGCGGCCGACTGCTGACAAGACCGGCTCTTTCAGGATCTTGATCGCCACCTTGCGGTCGAGCTTGGTGTCCGTTGCCAAAAACACGTCACCCAGCCCGCCCGTACCCAAGCGGCGCGTGACGGGATAACGACCAATCCGTGCCGGTAGCGGCACCGCTGCACTTCCGGGACGGGTGGGCCGGCGCAACAACGCCTTCGCTTCGTCGGGATCCAGAGCACCTTCCTGCGCCAGCACATCGACCAGGAAGGCGCGCGCCCGGCGCCAATCGCGCTCCACAGTCCGACTCGAAACGCCGAGGACTTCCGCGGCCTCTTGTGCAGTTAGGCCCGCGAAGTAGAGGAGATGCACCACCTCTACGGCGCGCTCGTCGCGGGCACCGAGGTTGTCAAGCGCTTCGTGGAGGGCGATGACATCTTCTGGCGCAAGGGCTGGCACCACCGCACCCATCCCCGAGTGAAGCTCGACGCGCTGGCGGCCACCGCCCCGCTTGACGCGGAGACGTGCCCGGGCGTGGTCAACCAGCACTCGGCGCATGGCGTTGGCCGCGGCACCGAGAAACCGCCCCCGGTCGTTCCACAACGCAGGATCGTTGCCAACCATGCGCAGGTACAGCTCGTTGACCAGGGCAGTGGGTTGCAGCGTGTGGTCAGGCCGCTCGGCGCGCAGCGCCCCGGCAGCCAGTCGGTGTAAGTCGTCGTACAGGACCGCGACGAGTTCGTTGAAGGCGGCAGCTTCGCCGCGTCGCATACGCCCGAGGAGAATGGTGGGTGTCGTGGGCCGGTCGGGCCCCGGCGCGCCGTCGGCGCCTTTGGGCGATCGCGCACTCATCTTGCAGCTCTCGATTGCTACCGTTGAGCATAGCACGCGCGACGGGATGCCAGCGTTGCTGGCTAGGTTCCTGACTGCAAGATGTCGCGATGGTTGCTCTTCGGACCCTAGAGTCCATCAACCCAAACGTCCACTAGGTGCGCATGCGCATAGGAGAATTGAACCGCGTTTTTGCCGATCACCATTGTATCAACCGACCCTCGCGGCGACGAGAAGTGGTTGTTGTCGGCGTACGAGCACCTGTTGGAGTCGCTCGTTCCGCGGCAAAAGAAGCTGGAGACCGCGGAGCTGCTGCCGAGTTACTCGGGTGAGCATGCGGTGACCTGCGCTCAGCGATCACGCGGGCGAGGGGCCAGCTCGGCGTCTACGACCGCACCCACCCGGACGAGCACGCGCATGAGAGTCACCGTTCCTGGTTGCGCATGACGGACACCCCATCGGTGTGGTACGCGTCGATCTTGCCGGGGCGACGGCGGTTGTCAGGCGGGTGGCCATTCGGGAGGACCTCAGCGCCAGGGCCATGGTCGTGAGCTCATCCGGCTCGTGGAGCAGTTTGCCGAGTCCCGGGGCTGTACCTGCCTCCGTTCCCAACGTCGATCCGAGTGCGTTAGCGCTCTATCGGAAGGTTGGCTAACGGGAGGTCGACTGCCGGGAGCCTGGGCCGGCTATGGGGGGCACGTACCGATGCGGAGGATGTTGTAGAGTGCTGCGCAGATGCAAAGCAGGTCTGCGCCAGCTGCAGCCGTAACTTAGGGCCTATCCGTAGCAGTCGATGTCCCAGCCAGAACGTTCCGCCTACAAGCCTGCTTGGCTGTCGCGCGTGGTGATGCCGTTGGGCGTGCTCGCCGCTCTTCTGGTCATCAGCGTCGCGCTGCTCATGTGGGCTCCATGGCGAAACGCTGGGCCCATCGACGAGCATGGCGATCGCCTTACCTATGTCGAACGCGTCGTCGGTCGGGGCGCAGGCGTTGTCGACCCCGAGACGCCGCTCCCGATGATCGTCGACGTGCATGGGTACAGCGCATTTCCGGAGGTGCACGGGCACATCTGGAACGCGCTTCAGGTGCCCGTGCGTTTGGTCGTTCCGGCGGGCCCGGACAGGGCCCTGATCGGGCGCTCTTGGTTTCCGCTGGATTCGGAGGCTCTTGGCGAGAGTATTCCTCGATCTACCGACCGGCTCGCAGCCTTGATCCAGCACCTACGTGGGACGCGACCGACGATCGGCAAGCCGCTCGTAACGGGCTTCTCGCAAGGCGGCGTCTTGAGCTTCGCGTTGGCGGCCCGTTACCCGAGCTCGATCGCCGCCGCGTTCCCGGTGGCCGGGTGGTTGCCGACGGAGTTGGTTCCCAGCGGCTCGCAGTTGAAAGCGCGTCCCATCGTCATCGCGTTCCACGGCGCCGAGGACGGCCCAGAGTGGTGTCTCGAGGCTGTTGACGCTCTCCGGAACCGCGGATGGGCTGCCGAGGCGCATGTGTTTCCAGGCGTTGGCCACTCTTTGCCCAACGAGATGAAAGCGCAGCTGATCGATGAGGTGCAGTCGGTGCTTGCCACGCGTAGTCGGAACATCGAAGTGTCTGGAGATCGCAAGCAGTTGCATGTAGACCGACCGGCGGCCGGCCGCTGAAGTCGCTTCGCGTGTGGCTACCGAGGTGTACGATGCTTCCGTGGTAGTCTCGGAGCAGGACGTTGGAGAGAAGGCGCTCTTTTGTGTCGGGCACCCGGTTACCGTCTGCCGATGAGTGGAGACGCCGGGCAGCGGAATGTTGTTGGCCAGGTACGGGAGTACAGAGGACTTTCTGGCTCGCAAGCCGGAGGCGCCGGGCGTTGCGCGACTGTTGTGGGTCGCGCTGGCTACTGTGTGCCGCGCCTGCGGCCGTGACGACGCGTCAATGTCGCGCGGCGCGCCGGCCGCGAAGGGAGGCCGGGATGTACATTTTGTTTGCGGTGTTGTTGGCCGCGGGGACTGCGGGTTGGCTGACCCCGGCGAGTGGTCAAATGAACCGTAGTGACTCGTCGAATGTTCGCACGACCTTGATCCTGCACGGCAGCGCGGGCGTCGATCCTACCTGTGCGTCGGTGGCCAACGCCTGCGATGGCGCCGGGCCGACGGTCGATGTGACGGGTGTTGCCGGTCCCAGCATCTATCTGCTGCTCGGGAACTACGAGCGGTTGAGCGGTGTCCAGTGCGCTTTCGAATGGGATCCGAGTTGGGCCCTCGCGTTCGGCCTCTGGAACTGCCAAGAGTCAGCGCTCACCGCCGTCACCCCTCAAGCCAGCGGTGACTCGCTCGGAACAATCACTGTTGCTTTCAACGAGATCAGCGGCGGCGGGACGGTTGGTGTCGGCGTGCTGAGCTTCACCAGCGCCGGCACCGGCTGCATCAGTTTGGTCGAATCGGTTTATCCATTCGGCAACCACATCTTCGACATCCATTCGGACCCCCAGAACATTGCCATTGACGAGGCCAACTGGGGCAGGGTCTGTGTTGGGGGTGGTGGGATCAACACCTGCGACACGTGGCTGCCGGCGGTAGAGGACAAAACCTGGGGTGGCATCAAGGCGCAGTACTTGAGGTAGCGCTGCCGCTCGCCCGCACTGAGGACTGCCCGCCGATTCCCGGAGCGGAACTGGCCGCCGAGTTCCGCTGGAGGCTGTCCGAAAATGCCTTCCCCAGGGCCGCCCATGAGTTCCGCCCGGAACTGCCGGCGACGAGCAGGGCGACTGTTGGGGGCGGGCGGCCGTGCACCCACTGTTTCGACAGCGGCAGATAGCGCGACACCAAGCGTTCGCGCGCTGCGTCACCCCCCGCCCCGCACCAAAGAGAACAAGTACGCGGTCGAATCGGACTGCGGGAAATCACCCAACAGGTGCCCACCCACCACAGGAACAGCAGCGTCACACAGGGAAATGGAACACCTAAACTCTTGCGTAGAACTTAACCCAGATCCACGGATAACGGCATGACTCACGCGGTGCCGGTCAATATCTAGGCACGAAAAAGTGCTCCAGTCCTGGTAAAAAGGAGGTGACAACAAAACCTTCTCGCCAAAGCCAGGAGCACTTGTAAGGTGAAACTCCCGCATCAGCTTCGAAGAGTCAAGTACTTTGCAGCCCCCGACTCGGTCACATCGTTCGCCGGCCTTAAGCTCATCACCGACCTCGCTCACAAGCTGGGAATCATCCGGGGGCTCGACACCCTGACGGTCAAGAAGCGCCGCCGCGGGATACCCGTTGCGGACTTCGTCATGAGCCTGGTCCACAACTTTGTCGTCGGTGGACAACACCTGACCGACCTGCAGGTCCTGCGAGACGAGAAGGCGACGCGCGAGCATCTCTACGAGCTCGAGGTCCCGGCCCCGACCACCGCGGGAGAGATGCTGCGCAAGTTCACGATCGGCCACATCAAGCAACTCGAGAAAGTGATCGCCGGAGCCCTCTACGTCGCCGATGACATGCGGGGCGGGGACGAGCCGATCACCCTCGATCTCGATAGCTCGATCTTTCAAGTCTACGGTTACCTCAAGGAGGGAGTTCGGTACGCCTACAACAACATGAAGGGATTCAACCCGCTGCTTTGCTTCTGGTCCGAAACGCGACTGCTGATCGGTGCAAGACTGCGTTCGGGGAACCGCCATTCGGCCCACAAAGCCGTCAGCTTCCTCAAGGAATGTCTGGCGCGCTTGCCGGAAGGCCGTCGCATTCACGTTCGAATGGATGCCGGCTTCTACGCTCGGGAGATCGTCGAGTTCCTCGTCGACCGGGGATTGGAGTTCTCGATCTCGGCGCGACTGACAGAGGCTTTGCGGGCCGATATCGAGGCCCTTCCCGAGGAGAGCTGGAAACCCTATCCATGGGAAGAAGGGACGGAGTACGCCGAGCTTTCCTACAAACCTTCCAGTTGGCCTCGCGCGTTTCGCATGTTGGTCAAACGGCAACCGCTCCATGAGGGGAATCAGCTCGTGCTTGGCGGGTACTTCTACACACCTGTGATCACCAATCGCAGGGGAGCGGCATCGAGCCTGCTCAAGTACCATCTTGCGCGAGGCGGTGCAGAGAATTACATCGAGGAGTTCAAGAACAACGTCAGTGCGCGTCTGCTTCCCAGCCAGAGTTTCATGGCGAACTACGCGTGGCTGGTCATCGCTCAACTCGCCTACAACCTCGGCCAGTGGTTCAAACTTCTCGTGCTTCCAGCTTCATCTCACAGCCATCAGTTCAAGAAGCTCCGACTTCACTGGTTCTGCGTGGCGGCACGTATCATCCGTTCAGCCCGGAGCACCAAGATCGCCCTCGCCAGGGGACACGACGCCGCAGAACGATTCGCTCGAGCTCAAGCGACAATCCTCTTGCTGTAGCAATTCGCCAGTTCCCCGAAAGACAAACAACAACTCACCCTCCTTGCACGACCGAGGGAGAAGTGCGCCGTGAACGCACGGTCCTGTGGCTCCGGCGCACGCTCCCGCGCGTCCGTACCCCTGTCACGTACCGGACGCGCGCCTTGATCACGCTTCATGCGACGCGATACCATCCGATCGTACTCTTACCCGTGGATCTGGGCTTAAGTCAGATCAACCGCTGGCCCCAAAAAACGCCCTCTGTGGTGGCGGGTCACACCGCCTGATTTCGGTGCCTACTCTTGAAGGGGTCATCCGCCGGCAACGGCGATCGGCCGCCCGCGGGCGGAGGCACCCGATGCTCTATTGTCAAGTCACTCGAAACACACCACCCAAAGCCATGAAGCACAGACACTTGTGCGCTAGCACAAAATCAGCGTAACATTAGCCGATTGGGCACGCTGGATTACACCCAACGTGTTTGCACACCGCGAGGTCGCCCTCGCAAAGCCGCGGACTCAAGCACCACATCGTCGCTGGATCATCCTCCGCGCAACGCACGACCAGCGACTCGTTGAGACGAACATGCTGTGGTCCTCGAACACCAAGCGCGCACGGTCCCTCGCGAGCTGCGCGATCCTCGCGGTTCTGATGCCGCAATCGATCGCGCTACTCACCGGGCTCGTGCCTCGATCCACCTTCGCGACGAGCCGCTGGCTCGGCATGCTGCGCGCGCCACAGCTCTACCCGTTCGTCGACTACCCGATGTACTCGCGTTCGTACACCGAGGGTGAATGCATCAACCGCTACCGGGTCGTCGCAAAGTTCGATGATGGTTCCTCGCGCCAGATCACCCACGAGGACTTCGGGCTCACCTTCTGGATCTTCGAGCGCGGTCTGGTGGCAGCCCTGCGCAATAAGGACCACAATCGCGTCGCCAAGTTCGTTCGCTTCTTCAATAGCCGGCACGACTACCGAATCACCGATCTCCACCTGGAGAATCACGGCCTGCGGGTCTTCACGCAGGGCACCGAACCGGCGCCGCCTGTGAAGCTGGCTCAGTTCCACACCCACCTCGAAGACTTCCAGCCGTGACCGGTCGGCGCGGTTGGGACGCATACTGGTTCCGCCCGGCGGCGAGTGTCAATCTGGCGATCGTCCGCATCATCCTGGTCGGCGTTCAGCTCGGCTTCCTGATCGCGATGGATCCGCTGGAGCAGCTGCGCACGTTTGCGGCGCGCCCCGACTTTCTCTACGACCCGCTGCCGGTCCTCCACGTCCTGGGCTGGCCTTTCAGCGACAATTTTCGCGCGTCGTTCGGCGTGCTGGCCGCCATCTACAGCGCGGGCTTGGCGTCGGGAGTCCTGGGGCTGATCGGACTGCGCACCAACCTGACGCTTTCGATCTTCGCAATCACCTGCGTCTTCCTGCAGGCGTACGAATACTCCTTCGGCGATTTTCACCACCCTGAGGCGGCAATGCTCATCGCGCTGTCGATCCTCGCAGTCAGCCCCTGCGGCAAGGTGCTATCGGTCGACGACCTGGTTCAGAGAGTGCGCCGGGCAAAACGCCGGGGGCAATTCGAGTCGGTGCCATCCATTCTGACCGTGCGGGACACGTTTGCCCGCTGGCCGCTGCTGCTGATCCAGTGGGTCATGGCGCTGGTCTATCTGTCGGCAACGATCAGCAAGCTGGTCAACGGCGGCCTTGCCTGGCTGAACGGCCACACCCTGCAGTACTACATGTTGCGCGACGCCGAGCGCTGGGGCGTGGAGTTGGGCATCTGGCTCGGTCAGCACCATACAGTGTTGTTGCTGCTCTCATGGTTCACCATTCTCTTCGAAGGCACCTTCTTCCTGGCGCTCTTCTCCAGCCGGCTGCGACGGATCTACATACCGCTGGGCGTCGCCCTGCATACTGGCATCTACCTGACGATGGCCGCACCGTTCTTTCAGTATTTTGCGCTCTACACCGTCTTCGTCCCGTGGGCTCGGTTGCTCCAAAGTTTCCAAAGGCGTTCAGCGCAGCACGAGCGACCCGTGGTGCTCTACGACGGGACGTGTGGGCTGTGCATCCGCTCGATGACCATCGCGCGGGCCGCCGATTGGTTCGACCGTCTCACCTTTCGGGATCTCGAGTCGGAGTGGCCGGCTATGAAGTCGAGGCACCCCGAGCTGTCGCTGGCGGCCTGTCGCCGCGAGATGCACTTCTTTCACACCGATGGCTCGATCGCCACCGGCTTCTTTGCTTTCTTGGAGATCGCGCGGCTGGCGCCGCCCCTCTGGCCGCTGGGCTGGCTCGCCGGGCTGCCTCCTGCCCGCGCCTTCGGACCGCGCGTGTACGCCTGGGTGGCGGCCCGCCGTCACCGCCTGCACACGTGCGCAACCGGCGTCTGCGCGACCGCTCGCGAGCCCGGCCAGGCGTGAGCGTCCTTGGTTGCCCCGACTCGCCACCGACACTCAGGCATGGAGTTCCTGAACGCGCTCAGCTTCTTCGGCGGGTACTTGTCGGCGGCCCGACCCTCGCCAAATGCCTGGCGACAATCGCCAGCTGGATGTGCGAGCACAGCTGGGCGCCAGCGGCCACGGGCTCGCCGCTCTACGCACGCGTCGACCGACTCGTCCGCAATCATCCCCGTCCCTGGTCCAATGTCTGGGTGGGGCTGGCACCCACGATCTTGCTCATCGCCGGCGTTGCCACGATTGCGCCTCGGGTCGGCGGCACCCCGCTGGTGCAGCCCACCGGGCACCGCAGCCAAGCACTCGTCATCGGACCGGACCAGGGCGACGCCATTACGGAGGTCCGCCCAGAGCCGAGCTGGGCGGGCTCTTTCGACTAGCGCTGACCTCGGGAGTCGCGGGTGCGGCAATCGGCTACGTCGGTGCGGAGCAAGCGCGCGGGGGGCTGCGCGCTGGCAATGCCCGCCCCGCGTACAGCGGCTGCGTCGCATTGTGGATCGTGGTCCGGCGTAGCGAAAATCAGCTCGCTGAGCCGCGGCCCGCCGTGGTAGGCACTTCTGTGCTTGCGGCTCAGCGGACGACGGTAAACTTCTGGGCGACGGACCTCGACGAGACGGCACCCTCGAGTTTTAAGAAATATGTACCGGCGGCCAAAGCGCGACCATCAAGCCCACGACCGTTCCAGCGAATGATTGGCGACGCCGCACTGACTCGCGTGCGCCAAACGAGCCGACCGTTAGCATCGAAGACCGACAGCAATCCGCTGTCACTGAGCGCACCCCGCGCCTCGCTGCCGAGAACCACGTGTAGTCCACCGCTCCGATATGGCGTTGGGAACACTTTAAGCGTGGAAACCCCCATCGTTGCGCCCACAGGGCCGCTGTCTGCGAGAGCTGTAGTTGATGCTTCAGTGCTGTCGAAGAATGGGTGTCGATCGGGATCGAGGCCAATCCAGAGAGCACCGTAGGCGGTCGCGGTCCCTGCGGGTGGGATCCATTCGATGGACGGTATGTAGCTTAGGTTGACGTCACTGTCGCTGATGACTTCGACGTCCTCGAACATGGTTGTTCCAGGTCCGGATCCGTAGGCGCGGTGCCGAGTGACCACTCGGTTGCTGGCAACATCAATAAATGCCAGCTGAAATCCGTCTCCATATCTTCCTGTCAGCGATGGGTAGTAGTAGTCGGTACCGGTCAGGGGCGAAGCATCACCGAAGTACCAAATGCCATTGCCACCATTGTAGTTGGTATAGTAGCGAATGGAATAGGTGGAATCGTCAACATCAAAGTGCTCGTAGGCAACCAGGAATCGATTGCCGTTGGCCGCCACCGCCGTCCCCAAGCCGGCATTGGTGTCGAATATTTCAGGTGCTTGCCAGCCTGTACTTAGCTGATACTTGAGAAGCACCAGATTCGCGTCGCTGTCGACGACGCTGACCAAAACCGCCACATCGTCCACCCCAAAACCGGGGTTGAAAGTGACATCCAAGGCTCGTGCCGCGTTCGAAATGGGCGGATACGTGTGGGTAAAGCTGCCGCTTCCATCCCAGAAGGAGACCGCCAGCGAGCCGTCGTCGAGTATCACGGCCGCGTATAGGCGTGAGAGATCTTCTTCCTTGTGTGCGAGCGCGAATTCCACGACAGACTGGGGGAAGAAGAGCGACTTTCCCCAGCTACGGTCCCAAAGTCCGTTTGTGCTGCTGTGCCGGTAAAAATTCACTCGGCCCACCTCAACGCTCTCAAAACCACTGTAGAAGTATCCTTCGTACAACTCACAATCAAACTGGCCCCACGTCACGCCTAGGCCCGGGAGTTGGTAGCTCGTCAGATTCCAGGTTTCACCATGGTCGTACGAATAGAAGCCCGCAAGGTGCTGGGGTCCACCTACCATGGCGTACGTGACGCCGGTGCTGGGATCAGCCTCCATCTTGACGGCGTGTGTGGGTAACATTGGGTACCCTTCAAAAAACATGACGAACTCATGGTCGTCCCCCCATGCGTTCTCCACCTGGGATGAAACGCCCGTTGGCAACGTGCGATAGATGGTGAGCATCTCAAGCTGTGCTGCGGACTCCTCGATCGCCCGCAACCGTTGAATCGCGTCGTCGTATGAACCGACCAACCACGCGTTTTCTACGGCGCCGGCTGTCAAGGCCAGTTCGATTGGAGCATCTGGAGCGAGTGATAGCTCAACGGCAAACCGCCCGCGCAGCTGCTCCGGAAATTTCTCCAATACTTGCCACATACGTTCCTGTTCAACCGGCGCGATTCGCTCGCGACTACGCAATCGGTCTCCCAGGCGTTGCGGAGACCCATGGCCCAGCGCAGGATCCCTTTGAATACCAGGGTAGTCGGAGTTGGTCAGCACACCTGAGATGGCGTGCGGCGCAACGGCAAGCAAGGCGGCGCATGCGCACGAGGTGATTCCAAAAGACTTCATGATTCCTCCCGATACTAGCGTGTGGCATCGACGCAAGGACCTTCCCCGCGGATGTAGCAGCGCGGGATAACGATCGCCCCGCTCGACTCAACATACTACTCAAAGTGCCGCATCGATATCCCATGATCATGTGACCCACAAACCGATTGATAGCCCAACCGGCGGCGTGCGGGCACCGGCCGAGCAACTCCTGGATGGCGCACGTCGACGTGGGATGCCCCGGAGGAGCAGGTGCGTCGCGCAGCGGTGCCGCGGCGTGTGCACGCTAGCGGGGGTGGCAAGCAGGAGCAAGCCAATCGATGGGCAACCCGTGTTTCATGAGCACACCGGCTGGAGCGCCAGGTAGATCAGTCTTTCTCTTGGCCACAGCATCCTCCTTTGATTAGAGTAGAGTAGAGGAACAGCTGCGCACCCCAGAGGTTGACCAGCTGCGTTTCGAAGAGCGCCTCTGGCCGACCACAAGCTCCCAGTCCATTTGATTCGCGTGGCCATGTACGAGGACCTACGAGGACGTCGATTCCTCGACGTCGAGGGCGATCACGAGCCTGACTTCGGCACTGGCACCAGTGAAGAGTCAAAACCCGACCACACCATGATTGGGGGCGCCGTGTCCGCATTGCCGACCTGTCGGATGCTAACCTCCTGGAGGAAGGTGAAGAGCTGGTCTGGGAACGTCCTCGCCTTGCTGCCACGTACCGCGCAACGGTGCTCGAGAATGGGTCGATTCGACTGGAGGATGGGCGCGCCTTCTCCTCACCATCTCGCGCGGCGATGGAAGCAGCCCAAATCCCGGCTTACGATGGATGGTATGCTTGGAACGTCACGCGACTTGGCGGGCAGACCCTGAACGATCTTCGGGTGGTTCTCAGCAGTCGCAAAGATAGCTAGAATGTTGACTCTGGCGTGCGGCCAAAGGTGAGCCGGACACCTTTGGGAGAAGCCGTCGAGGAACCAGTTCCTGTCGTCATCGCCGTGTTGTCGCAACGCAGCGACCCGCAGCTGATCGCCAGGTACTCCAGGCGTCAAAAGCACCCCTACTGAGACTCGCAGCGAGGAGTCGAACATGTCGAATCATGCGAAGGACACTCGCGCCACGGTTATCCCGTGTCTACGTTATCGCGACGCACCCGCCGCAATCGAATGGCTCTGCGAAACTTTTGGATTCGGAGAGCAGCTAGTCGTGCCGAACGACGATGGAACCATCGCCCACGCGCAGCTGAGCTTCGGGAACGGGATGATCATGCTCGGCTCGGTACTCCAAGTCGAAACTGAGTTTGGACGACTGATGAAGCAACCGGATGAAATCGGAGGCGCAGAAACTCAAAGCGCCTATGTGGTCGTATCCGACGCCGATGCGGTTTACGCGCGTGCGAAGGACGCGGGCGCTGAGATTGTCATTGAGATTAAGGATGAAGACTACGGAGGGCGCGGCTTCAGCTGCCGAGATTTGGAAGGTCATCTATGGAATCTCGGGACGTATGATCCCTGGTGACGCCCAACAAAGTCATGAGGCCGACGCTCTCTTCTGGAGCCCGCCCAATGTCCGATGCCCAACGCTCGTCGCCGCCGTCGCTGATGCGCCTTCATAGCGTCGGGCAAGCCCCCACACGAGGACCGCTCAATGCTCTGCCGACAGTTCAGTCTTGGCTTGGCTGCCATCGCCCTCACTTCGTCCATTTCCCACGGCAGGACGACCCATGTGCCAGCCGATCAACCGACGATTCAAGCAGCCATTGACGCTGCTTCCGCCGCCGACATGATCCTCGTCGCCCCCGGCACCTATACTGGTCCGGGGAACACAAACCTCGTACTCAACGACAAGTATGTCTATCTCGTCTCGGAAGCGGGAGCCGACAATACCGTTGTCGATTGCGGTGGGTTCGGTCGAGGGCTATCTATCGAATCCAGCCAAACGAACGGAACATTGGTAGAAGGATTCACGTTCCGAAACGGCTCGGACTACCATGGCGGAACGATCCGCCTACACTTGGCGTCTCCTACGATTAGGAGCTGTGTATTCGCGAACAATGTTGCCTGGGGAGGTGGTGCATTCTACTGTAGCGTTAGCTCACCCACGATCGAGGGATGCGGCTTCGTTCAGAACGCCGGCGATGGAGGTGCCATTGCCTTGTCGGTGGGACTCCCAAGCTTCGCGACTGCCTGTTTCTCGAGAATTCGGGCGATGTGGGTGGTGCGCTCTACGCTGGTGGTCTCTCAACACCGAGGTTGTCGGCATGCATCTTCGAGCGGAACTCCGCGACATTCGTTGGCCCCTCGGGCCGTGTTTTCGCTCAGGAGATTGAACCCGAGCTTGTCGCCTACATGACGGCCCGAGCGGAGGAGGAGGGAACGAGCCAGGTCGTCCCCGTCCTCGGTGGGCGGGAGTCCGCTGGCGTTCCAGATTCACTCGACCTGGTCTTCCTCTGCAACACGTATCGATACATAGATGGCCGAATCGCCTACTTCTCTGCGCTGCGAGAGAATCTGCTTCCAACTGGTCGGTTGGCCATCGTGGGTTTCAGGCGCCACCCGAGCGACCCGTCGCCGGCGCGAATCCACCCGGAACAGGTCACGTCTGAACTGATCAAGGCAGGTTACGTTGTCTTGGAAGAGTTCGACTTCCTGCCGAAACAGTACTTTCTGATCTACGGTATTGCCGAGGAGGGCAGCACCGTCGGTAATGGTGAGGAGAAACACCACTGAGCGTGCAGCCGGCGGGCCGCTTTCGCGACCGCTGCTGAAGCGCAAACTCAAGCGGTCAAGCAAGCGAGCATCACATACCTACTTGCATGTTGCCAGGTTTCAAGAAGGGTGGAAGATCATGACTCGTCCTATGGGAGTCGCGGTAGCCGCGAAGTGGCGTTGCAGCTCCCGGACTTAGCGTCATTACCCCAATTGGGGCATACTTGAAAAAGCGCTGCGGGTCGGAGCGCGCCACGGTTGCGCTGCCTCGCCTGCAGCCGAAGGCTGGGCCGGGAGGTGGCGTGAGCGATGGACGATCGTGACGAGTTCTACCTAAGACCGATACTCTGCGTTCGAGACGTTTCAGCTAGCACGCGCTACTTCTGCAAAACGCTCGGTTTCGACCGCAACTGGCGACATCCAGAGGATGAACCGATCATCGCCCAGGTCGGGCGCAACGGACTCGATATCATCCTGGATTCCGGAAGTGCCATCCCGAGTGCGCAGTCGCCGTCCGTACTCAGCATGTCCCTTCACGACTCGGACGCACTCGGCGCGCTCTACGAGGAGTTTTCGAGCCGCGGCGCGGCCACCAATGGCCCTCCTTCCGAGGTGTCATGGCAACAAGGGGTGTTTCAGTTCGAAGTCAAAGATCTGGACGGAAACGTTCTTGTGTTCTGGGGCGACGGACCAACTCGACGCCCCACCTAACAAGCGCTGCCATCGAACGCTAGATGGGTTTTTCTGCGGGGTCCGTTGCCAATCAGCAAGTGGACCGCCGCCGTCGCCCCCCTATTGCACGCGAATCGATGAGCGCAGCAGAATCCATCCGTTGGGCTGTTGACTGCCATTGAGTTTGAGATGAGACCACTAGCCCTTGAGCTGTACTTCGACACAGCCAGCGAACAGCGGCTCGCGTCCGTATGGGAAAAGCTTGCCGGGTACTGCCACCACTCGACCGCCTCACAGCTCGGGGTCGTACCTCACATCACTTTGGCGCTGTTTCGGGACTCGCTGCCAAACGACCTCGTTGGTGTGGGAAAGGCTCTGGCGACCGGGGTTTCTCCTTTCGACGTCAACCTTTGCCGTGTGGACCGGTTTCCCGGCGACGAAGGTGTCGTGTTCCTCGCTCCCGCGCCGTCTCCGGAACTCACCGGAGCACACGAACGCGCCCAAGAGCTGTTGGGAGAGGACCGAGACCGTGTGGACCCCTACTATCGGCCGGGTGCATGGCGACCGCATTGCACGATGGCGATCAACGTGCCGGAACCGCGCGTCAGCGCTGTCATCTCGGCGTGCAGTTATTCCGACGCGCTCGGAGTAGCTACAATCTCGGGAGTGCAGGTGGTTCGTTACCGGCCTGCTGAACGAGAGTGGACATCGGCGCTCGCCTCACCGGAGGACTAACACGTGTCAGATCTAGAACCAGACCTAATCATGTCGCCACTTTGCCAGGACGTCACACGCGAAGGCTACACTGTTCGCGTCGAGATCTATCGGGCGAAGGCAGTGGGTGGTTCCTCGAGGTGGTAGACGAACTAGGCGGCTCCACTATTTGGGAGGACACGTTTACGGACGATCTGCTTGCTCTTGAGGAGTTTTTTCGGACGGTTAAGGCAGAGGGCATTCGTGCTTTCGAAGCGGGTTCGGAAGCCAACGACTAGGGGTTGCAGCATGGCGGAGTTTGACTCAGGAATCACGGCAGCACACAAGCTTCTGGAAGCCGGAGCGCTGGTCGCCTTTGAGGTTATGGAAAGCGACATCAAGGCAACGGCTGGCGGAGACGCACTCGTCAGTCGAGTTGAGCTGCAGCTCGGCGACGATGATGGTTCGGATGCCGAGTGGGGTGCTCTTGGCTTCGTCTTCGCTCTAGCCGTTTTGTCCTACCATGATGCGCGACCGCGCGGATCCTCGCACATTGACTTCGAGGAAGATGACGAGTTCAACGTGGCGGATCTTTTCGACTGCCTTCGATTTGAACGAGGCGGGCTCCACTTCTCTGCGGACTACATTCGCGGAAGGTGCATGAAGAACGATGTGGAAGTGAGGCCGGATGGTCGAGTGACGATCGAAACGAGGGGACGGGGCGATGCGGTGCTCAGGTGGCTCGATCACTTGAAAGGGAGAAACCGCTGCAGCTTGTATAGCGCAATAAGTTGACGAAGCAGCGAGTGGCGAGACCGGCCTCGTTCGCCGTCCGCATTTTGTTGCCCAAGCGTCTTAGGACCAGATAGGTCCCTGAGGAAGAGTGATGGCTGGCGAAAAGCACTTTTTTGGCAGACTGCTCGGCACGAGATCCACGTGGCCAATGGATATGAGCGAATCCGAACAGGAGATCATGGCTCAACACTTCGCCTACCTCTCGAGGCTGGTGGATGAGGGGCAGGTCCTCATCGCCGGCCCGTGTTTCTCGTCGCCACCGTTCGGCCTGGTCGTAATCCATGCCTCCTCGGAGGAAGCGGCGGCTGAGATGTTGCGGCAAGATCCGTCGGTTAGAGAGGGACTCCACACGTTTGATTTGGTCGAGATGAAATTGTCGCTGTTTGCCGGAGATTCCGCTCCTTCATAGGCGCGATTGCATCCTCGGCCTTGGGGCTAGTGGACTGTACCATTGAAAGTGGGACCGGCATGTGACATGCTGCTGGCATGGTTAGATCTGAAGTCCCGATTGGTCTGACCGTCGATGAGCGACGAGAGCTGCATCGGCGATCCCGCTCCAGAACTCTGCGGGCCGAAGATGTGAGGCGCGCGATTGATCTTGGCTTTGGATCGCGGAGACTCGTACTCCGAGATCGTCGAAACGCTCGAGTGCAACCGAAGCTACGTCAGTCGGTGGAAGCAGCGATTTCTCGATGGGCGCCTTGCCGGACTCTATGCCCGCCACAGAGGTCGTCCCGTTGAGAAGCGCACGCCCAGGCTGGAAGCAAAGATCCTCGAGTGGACTCTGAACAGAAAGCCGAAAGACGGATCCACTCACTGGAGCACGCGCAAGCTTGCAGCGGAGCTCGGTGTCACCCACATGATGGTGGCGCGGGTCTGGGCGAGAGCCGGCCTTCAACCACACCGGATCGAGCGCTACATCGGATCGAACGATCCGGACTTCGAAGAAAAAGCCGCCGACATCATCGGTCTATACGTCAATCCGCCGCAGCACGCTGCTGTCTTCTGCGTCGACGAGAAGACAGCTATCCAAGCGCTGGATCGCAAAGACCCGGTACTGCCGTTGTCTCCCGGGCGCGCAGAACGTCACGGATTCGAGTACTTCCGACACGGGACTTTGTCGCTCTACGCAGCTCTCAACACCAAGACGGGAGAGGTCATGGGTAAGACTGCGTCGCGACACACGAGTGCCGAGTTCGTCGCGTTCCTTTTTTGATCTTGTCGCGCGTCAGCCTCGCCGGAAGGAGATCCACATCATAGCGGACAACCTGTCTGCTCACAAAACGAAGCTGGTCGGGCAGTTCTTGGCGAATCATCCGAATGCGCACCTTCACTTCACGCCGACCTATTCGTCATGGCTCAACCAAGTGGAACTCTGGTTCGCGAAGATCGAGCGAGACGTTATCGCTCGCGGCGTCTTCTCGTCGGTCAGAGATCTTGCTCAGAAGCTCATGCGCTACATCCGCCACTACAACAAGACTCCGAAACCCAAGTGGACCTACACGGACACTTCCAACCGAATCGGTGGTACCGATTCACGTGTTACACGCCACTAGTCGAGCACCGTCACCTTCCGAACGACCCGCTGAGCCCCAGCATCGAGGCGTAGGAAGTAAACGCCACCTCCCAGCCCGACGTCTGCGGCGTCCCAAGCCACCGGGTGGCGGCCAGCGGTCAAGCGCGCCTGCAAGAGCACCTGGACCAACCGACCTTGCACGTCGTAGACCCCTAGTTCCAAGTCGCGACGCCAGCCGTGAATTTTGCCAATCACCCTGGTTCCAGGCGTCGCCCAACAACGTCACAGTCAACGGCGCATAGAAAGAATGAACCGCGTTGTTGCCGATCACCATTGTATCAACTGACCCTCGCGGCCCCCGCCGGCGTACGGCTGTCGGTGAACGGTAAGGTCCTGTGCGGAGAGCGCGCCGTCTGATACGGTGGAAGCGAGGACGTGGCTGGCAGAACTGCCGGGATGGCCGCAACAGGTGGAGTTCGGCGCGGAAGGAACGGCGCTCGTAGTTGACCTCGATGGCGCCGACGGCGACAAAGAGATCATTTTCGCCGGGAACGACGTTCACGCGTGGCATCATGATGGTCAAGGAGTGGTCTCTCAAGCCGGAACGGGTTGATGCCCGGTTCCGCCCAGTAATCGACCCCCCCCAGCGCAGCAACACGGTTCCGGTCACCAGACCGGTGACGGGTCCGCTGAAGTCACACATCGCGAGCGTGCCATACGCGCCCGGGCATTGATCGAAAACCGCAATCGATCCGCCCGTATATTCCACGCCGTCGCGAACGATCGGCTGCGGTCCACCCCAGCCTTGCATGGGCAGCAGGTCGACCGCCGGCACACCGGCGAAGTCTGCGGGGTCGGTCGTGAAACCCGAGCAGGGTTGTGCGTGAATCGGGGTGCTGCTCGCTACGAGCAACGCTACCAGCGAGAGCGCGAACAATGACCGAGTGGTCATGGAGTCCTCCTTGATGTCGTACCAGGTGCTGCGGTTACATGAAGAACGCTGCCGGATGGGATCGACAGCGAGCGGGTATTGTATGGCATGGTGCGACGAACTCAAATGTTTTGTGCCATTAAGTTATTGCGCCAGCGCGTGTTAACGGAGTTTACTTGCGGTGTCTGGTGTGACGGGGGCGACCCTCTGCGTCACAGGGTGGTAACGAGAACATGCAACTGACCCGAAACATCTCATCTTTGTTGTTCCTGTTGGTCGTCGTGTGTGTCTACGCGACCGCGTTCTACATTCGCGGTGTGATCGACACACTCGAGTCACCGCACATTATTGCCGCGGCGTTGGCCGCCGACATCGTGATCCTCGTCCCGGCAGCCTACTACTACTTCTTCGTCGTCCGTCGACTCGGTCTGCCCGTAGTGTCGGTCGCCGGTATCTTCGTTCTCAGTTTGATCGCCGCGACTCAGATCATCCCGTCCGATCAGCGCGGGATCCTCACTCCGTTGGAAATCGTCGCGGTCGTTGCCGAGGTCGCGATTCTCAGTTTCATCGCGTGGAAAGCGACGAAGGGAATACGGAGACTTCGTGCGGCTGCAAACGTGCATCGGAACGACGACGGGTTGCTCGCCATTCGAAGTGCCGCGCGGGAGATGATTGATTCGGAGCGAGTCGCGGACGTTTTTGCCTACGAGATCGCCGTCCTGTACTACGGGTTGGGATCCTGGCGCAAGCGGCCTGTCGAGGGACCTGGTCGTTTCACGAGCCATGAACGCAACAGCTATGGATCGATGTTGTTCGGCTTCGGCGTGCTGCTTCTCGTCGAGCTGGTGGCGGTGCATGTTCTCGTGCAGCATTTCTGGAGTGCCACCGGTGCCTGGATTCTGTCCGTTCTCACGGCATACGCGGGAGTGTGGTTGATGGCGGAGTGGCACTCGCATCGGCTGCGTCCGACCTTGATCGAGAACGCCTCGCTCGTGTTGCGCGCAGGCATGCGTTACGAAGTCGAGATTCCATTCACGTCGATCCGGTCGCTACGACGTATAAGCGCCGTGGAAGACAAACCGCGCGGCACGCTCAGTTTCGTCGCGCTGGGTGACGCGCACTTCGAAGTGACGACCCACCACTCCGTCGACGTGCTCGGCGTGTACGGCATGCGCAAATCAACAAACCGCATCTGGTTCGCCATCGACAACCCCACGGAATTCGTTGAGGAGCTATCGCGCCGCGGTATCGACGTTCAATGAAGCGCAAAGGACTTCGATACACATTTCTGGCTCTCGCCGTTCTCGTTCTGGGTGTCGTCGTTGCCTACAGTGCGATCGAGCCGAGCAACCACCGTGCCTGGAAAACAGAGCACGAACGCCGCGCATAGGAAAATTGAACTGCGTTGTTGCCGATCACCATTGTATCAACCGACCCTCGCGGCGACGAGAAGTGGTTGTTGTCGGGGCACGAGCACCTGTTGGAGTCGCTCGTTCCGCGGGGAAAGAAGCTGGAGACCGCGGAGCTGCTGCCGAGTTACTCGGATGAGCATGCGGTGCTCGAAGAGCGGTCCCAGATCACCCCCGGGCGAGCACGGAGCCAGCGGCGGCCGATCGGCAGGCAGCTCGAGGTGGGAGAGGATCCGCCGCAGCACCCGCGGATCGGTGATCAACGCCAGCACCACCATCGGCACCCGGCGCCCTCGCGCGGGTGTACAGCGCGGGCAGCTCAGCGCGTCGACGAAGAACACCCGCAAGAGGAGCTGTGTCCAACGCAGCGACCGGCGGCGGTTCGGGGAAGCCATGCCGTCAACGTCGGCTTCCTCCTCGGCTGACCCCGACGCGGTGGGCAGCGCCTCCCCCTCCGGCTCATGCTCCCGCTCCGCCACCACCGGCGGGGAGGGCAACAGGGGGCGCAATCGCGAACGGTTGGCGAACACCCGTGGTAGCGGACCATGTGGCTGTAGGGCGCCGGCACCAGCGCCGCCAGCCGCCCGAGCAGCTCACCCGGCTCGAGCCCCAGACACCTCGCCCCGCCGGGCTTCGGCCAGGGCTTGCGCAAGCGGTAGACGACGCGCCCATCGGGTGCCAGGCTGAACCGATCCACCGCGAACGGCGCGCGCAGTCCGTAGCGACACAACCGCTCGAGCGCCACGCGGTCATCTGCCGGTACCAGACTGCGCCGCGTGCAAGGAGAACCCCGCCACCTTCGCGCACAGCGGCGCCTGAGGCGGCTCAGGACGAGCGTCCTCGAGCCCCAGGCCCGCACGCGGTACCGGTGCCTCCACCGAGCGCGCCAGCGCATGGCGCAATGGCGCCACCGTGCGCGCGAAGAGCTCCTCGGTCTCGAACGCATCGGCGCACAGCCGCTCGGCGCAGCGCGGGTAGCTCAGCGCGCCGATCGACAAGACCCGGAGTGGGAGCTGAGCCCACGACAAGGATCGCCGGCGAGGCCGCGCGCGCGCCTTCATTGACCGTGTGACAGTGCTCTGCTAAATTTCTTAGACACAGGTCCGATCCCGTCCCCACCCCTGCGACCTGCCTTCCCTGGTGTCGAGCGCGTTCCGACCGCGCCCCCTTTCCTTGCTCCGAAGGCCGTTCCGGAGGACGAACCTGATGATGGGTCTTTTCACCCTGGCTATCGTGGCGGCGTGCGTGTTGGCGGGCACACCCACTCGAGCGTCCACCGAGCTGACCGTGCTCGGCACGTTGGACCCGTGCGATTGCCCGGCCCCACCGCTCGACTTCGACTACTCGGACGTCTGGGGTTTCGAAAGCAACGGTAGCGAGTTCGCCGTCCTCGGCACCTCGACGGGTGTCTACATCATCGACGTGACCGACCCGGTGAACCCGGTCGTGGCGTCGGCCGTGGCGGGGGAGGTGTCCAACTGGCGGGACGTGAAGATGTTCGGTTCGTTCATCCTGAGCGTCAACGAGGCGGGCGGTGGCCTGCAGGTGATCGACGCCTCTGATCCGTACAACGCCGTGGAGGTGGCCAGTGATACCCAGCACTTCTTGACCGGCCACAATCTGTACGTCGACGAGTCCAGCGGTCGAGCCTACATCTTCGGCGCGGACGCCACCACCAGCAACCCCATCCTGGACGTTTCGACCGTCACCTTACCGGTTTTGATGGGCAACTGGAGCGACGAGTATCTGCACGACGGCTACGTCAAGGACAATCTGCTTTTCGGCGCCAAGATGTTCGATTTCGGTACCCCCGTGGGCCTCGTCATCATCGACGTGGCGACGCCTGGCGCCATCCCGGCCCCGACCATCGTCACCTATCCGGACGCCTTCACCCACAACACCTGGACGACCGAGGACGGCGCTTACTGTTTGACCACCGATGAGAACCCCGGCGGGCACGTGCGCATCTGGGACGTTCGGGACCTCGGCAACATCACGCCGGTGTCCGAGTACTCGCTCGGCCCGGACGTGACCGTCCACAACGTGCACGTCAGCGGCGACTTCGCGTATGTCTCGTACTATACCGAAGGCGTGCGCGTCGTCGATCTGACCGACATCGCCAATCCGGTGGAGGCCGGCTTCTATGACACGACCCCCGGCGAGCCGCCCGGCAGCCTCACCGGAACCTGGGGCGTCTATCCCTTCTTGCCGTCGGGCAACATCCTGGCCAGCGACGTCGTCAACGGCCTGTTCATCTTCGCGCCGGTGCCGACCTCGACGTCCGTCGAGCTGGACCCGGTCGCCACGCCCGTTCGCCGTTCGATGATCGACGGCATCTTCCCGAACCCGTTCAATCCGGCGACCACGATCTCGCTGCGGATCGACGGCGAGTCCGAGCGCCTAGTCCAGCTCGGCATCTACGACGTGCGCGGGCATCGGGTGCGCAACCTCTACGAGGGTGCCCTGGCGCCCGGCGCGCACGACATCACCTGGGACGGTATCGACGATGCCGGACACGGGGCGGCGAGCGGCAAGTACTTCCTGCGCGTCGACTCGAACGGCAACAGCGAGTCGCAGCCGCTGGTCCTGGTCAAGTAGCTGCTGGCTGGAGGGGGAGGAGCGACCTGTTCGGAGCCGGCTGCGGCGCTTCATTTGTCAAACGGCATCTAGATTCCCGCACTTATGCGACACCTACTTTCCCGCACTTGCTCGCAGTCGAGGCGTATAGCGCACAGATCGACTACGTTGAAGTGGACTAGTTTTCGACACCCACCGAAACGGTCATCATCAACGGAGCGGGATTTCCCCCGTCGAGCGGCCCACTTCCAGCAGTGACGATCGGCTGTCCCCCCGGGCCTTCGACACTTCTGACTGTCGTGTACCACGACACGGACAAGATCGTTGCTCAGTTGGTTGTCGCCTTGCTGGAGCACGAGACGTGCTACATCCACGTAAGCGCAATGACCGCGGAAGTGGCCTTCGGTCTCTTTGGAACGACGAAGGAGGCGACGGCGCTGGGCTAGGCTAGTTTGCATCCGGAAAAGTCCGTTTCAGCACCCGAATGGCGCGGAACGGGCTCTACCGGTCGTCTCTCCGTGTCTTGAACCAGGGCGAAGTGCCCTGCCGGGTCACTTGCGGCGCTGTCAGGGCAGGACCAATCGCTGACCAACTCAACTTAAGATGTGTTACCGCGAACTTACGCTCATGCGGTCAGACGATGCCGCGCCAATGTCAGCAAGTTCGCCGACAGAATCGAAGCCCACACGTAGGCTTCGAACGATCGCCAACCTTTCCACGAACAGCGCCTCAAGCCAAAGCAGCGTTTGAAGAATGAGATGCATCCTTCGATGCCAGCGCGGAAGTTCCGCAATCGCCTGTAGACCCAGCTGTCTGTCACCATCTCGCTGATCGAAAGTCCACATCGTTTGCTGAAAGCAACATCATCCACTCCCATCCTCTTGATCTCGTCGACGTTCGCTTTCGATGCGAACCCTCCATCGAACGCCACTTGTTCAGGGACGGCGCCAAAGATGTCGCGGTGACGCTCGATCATCTGTGTCGCCAGCGTCTTGTCTGCCGGGTTGCCGCGCAACACCACACAGTCCAGCACCATCGATGCCGGGCCAGTCGTCAAGCAGATCTTGTGACCGTACTCGGGCCTAGGCTTCCCCTTCGCCAGGATGTCGGTGTGGTCTTCGAAGATCGACACCACCTTCTCCGTTGACGGAACGGTTTCGCCCTGCAGTACTCTCCGACGTGTTTGCTCGATCACCCGGCGACCCAAAGTGACGTGATGCTTCAATCGAGCGACCAAGATCTGCGCTTCTCCATCGTCCCAAGACTGCAGTTCTTCAATCGCGTTCTGCGCGTCCCCAAGCGTCTTTTCCGTTCCCTCCAGTAGCTCCCTATACAGCCGGGCGCGCTCCTCTCGATCTCTCATGTTGCCGATCTGCCGAAACCGACGCTTTGCAAGCCGTTGGTGATTGCTGAAGTCGACTCCAAACTTGCGACTGCGCTTCAGCAGTCGAACCAGGACTCGAACCGTATCCCAAAGCAGCCAGGAGTCCGTCGGCGGGTGGATGTTCGTTTCCACCGTCGTGCAGTCACCGCGCACAGTCTGACCACTTTCGATCTCTTCTTCTTGTGCAACACCAAGCAGGGCTCGATGAATCGCCTCCAGCGCCCCTGCCGACACTCGCTTGATGTTCTCCTGAAGCGTCGACTTGCTCGGCGCCTTCTCGAAATCGCCGATCCGACAAAATACGCGATAACAGGTGGAATCGGACAAGTGGAAGGCCAGCTCGTCATAGCTGAAGTCGTTCATCTGTTTCACGACAAGCGCTCGCACCACCTGCTCAGCCGTCATCCCAGGTCGCCCTCGATTCACACTGCGTCCTCGGGCAATGTCCTTCGTCACCCGGCTCAGCGCCGCCGAACAACGGTCCAGGGCGTCGCTCATCTCGGCGAGCTCGCGAGCATGCTCGTGGTCAATGAACGCTTGCATGAACACCTGCTGTTGCCTGATCATTGTCCTCATCGGGGTCGGCTCCTTTGTTCGTTTCTGCCGTTAAGCCTATCCAGGCTTTGGTTTCTAACACCTGGCAGTATGAACAAATGCCGACTCCGATTCACTGTTTTTCGCATCCTTATGCGCCAAATCGAATTTCCGGATGCGAACTAGGCTAGGCTGGGCTAAGGCTAGGCTAGGCTCTTCTTCCCCCTACCTTCACCGACGCGCGAGGAGATCGAGGCGCTGACCTGGTGCATTGCGCGGCGGCTGACGCGGGTGATCGAGCGACTGTGCGCCGATGCGTTCGCGACCGAGGAGATCCTCGAGCGCACCGTGGCGTCATTGCGCCAGGCGTTGGCGCGCTCGGTGGAGGCGCCGGTACAGCGTGCGGGCCTGGGGCTCGAGGACGCTGGTCCCGAGCCGCCTCAGACGCCCTTGTGCGCGAAGGTGGCAGGGTTCTCCTTGCATGCGGCGCGTATGGTGCCGGCAGAGGTGCTGCCGCTCGTGTCAGGGTCAGCTGAGGAGAAGGCCGACGTTGGCGGCGTGGTCGGTTCTGCCCTGAGTATCGGTTCGTTGCCCTTCTTCTGAAGCGCGTGTCTCGAGGTGGGCTCGATGGATTCGTTGTCTGCTGTGGTTGCGAATGGTGCGATGGCCTTTGAGCATCGGCGTTTTGGCGACTCCTGGTGTTTGAGCTCGTCGAGGCACGCATGAATGAAGACCTTTCGGAAGGCGTGTGGACGGATCGGCTCGAGTTGACCGGACGTGACGATCTGCGCGCGTACCTCGTCAGCGCCGCAGAGAGCGTGCTCGGCGTACCGAGGAGAGTGAGATGGAGAAGCAATACAATCGTTGATTGGTCACTCGAGTAGTTGCGGCGGTACGGCGCCATAGCGTGGGCGCCACAAAAGCAGCTCGACGTCAGGGTCGAGTGACACATCGACGGGGCGTGCGGGAGTCTCAAGCGTGACGCGCGTTTCGCGATCCTTGACTTTGACTGTGCGTCGCATCCGCTCGCCGCTGCGTACCTCGATCTCGATCGGCACGTCGAGCGCGTACGGGTCACCGGCTTGTTGCTGGGTCAGGACGACTTCCACCGCGGCACCACGGTCGATCGCCCACCACTCTAGATCGATGACCGGTGCTCCGGTCCGGTCGAGCCATTGCTCGAGGAACGCGCGCAGCGCAGGGTCGTTCGGAACAGCCTCAAGAAACGCCTTACGAACGTCGTCGAGCGACATCGCCTGATTCGCGAAATCGCGAAGCAATCCCCGTAGTATGGCGAAGAAAAGCTCGTCGCCGACGCGTCGGCGCAGCATATGATAAAACCAATGCCCTTTGGAGTCGGAGAGATCGTGATCCCAGCGGTCACGTTCAAGTTGTGAGAGGGGCTTGTCGCCCCCTCGGCGCACGATCCCAAAATATCCCAGCGCGCATTGCCAACCCGAGTAGCCCTCGCGCGAGTACTCGAGAAACTCGGCCATCGCGTTATCGCCTTCGATCGTTTCGATCGCGACAACCGCACCGTATTGCGCCAGCGATTCGGAGCAGAGGGAGGATCCCGGACCCGTTGTGGTGACCAAGTTGCCCCACCAGCCGTGCGCAGCTTCGTGTGCGAAGAGTGGCAGGTTGCCGTCTTCAATTTCAAATGCTGACGATCGCGCCATGATGAACCCTTGCTCGGAGGATGCGTACCACTGAACGGCTTCTTCGGGCAGCTCGACGATTGCGTAGCTCGGGTAGGGGTAACGGCCGAACCGTTGCTCCATGGCGGTGAGTGCGGCCGATAGTGTGACCGCCTGATTCGATGCGCTGACGGGTTTGGGAGATAGAAGGTAGACGCCGATCTCGCGGTTTCTGAAACTGTCGTAGGCTGCTTCAAACGGGCCGGCGACAAACGATCGCGCGACGGGCAACTGCGTCGACCAGGATTCGGTGGGTCGACCGTCAGACTCTGTGAACTCCACGCGCGCTCCGTTGGTGACGGCGCTCCAACCTTGCGGAAGTCGGAACGTCGTCGCGCCCTTGACCGTGAGTTCCTCCGTCGCGAAAGGATCTTCGCCGGCAACGATCGGCGTGGGGTACCAAGCCTCGACCCACGATGCAAGCGCGATTCCATTCCCAAACACGGCTTGCGATGCTTGCCCCGTTCGTGCAACGCGAAAGTCGACGACGAGCTGACCGCCCGCAGTAAATGGTTCGCCCAGTCGGATCGCAGCTAGCCGAGCATAAGCGGCGTGGGCGTGAGGAGTCGTGATATCAACAGAGGCGTCCGAAAAGTCACGGACGCTTACCTCACGAAACTCGAAGACCGGCTCGCGGTTGTTCATGCCGAGGGTTGGTCCAAGCGATTCATCGGCTCTGAGTGTCAGCCATGCCGTTCCCTGTATTTCTACTTGCTCGCCTTCGTTGGCGATGTCGATCTCAAGGTCGAGCTGTTCAGTGGTCCAACCGGTACCGGTATCGAGGGCGTTGGTTACGGGTGCTTGTGCGAGCGTTGGTCCGGCGCATGTCACGGTCGTCGCCAGGACCCATAGTGCTCGGCAAAATGGAGGGTTGGCCAGCAGGCGTGTCATGCCTTCTTCCTTCGCCACGAAAAGTGTCGACCGAGTGCGTCAAGTTCACTCGGCTCGAAGGTGTAGGGCACTTCAAACACACGTTCGTCCGCTCGCTCTTGCGGTGCTAGTAGATTCCAGACTCGAGGTGGCATAAGGAAGATCCCTCGTTTGCTGCGCGCGAGTTGCCGTCCCGGGTTCTTAACCACTTGGGGAACGATGTGGTACCGCTCGGCTGGAAACAACAGGGAGAGGTCAGCCGCGACGCTTTCGGCCAGTGGTGCGTCGAGCTCCCAGAGATGCAGGGTGAGGCGTCGATTCCCGCGCGAACGCGGTAGACGGTTGGGTAAAGCGGGGTTGGGGCGAATGCCGGCGAATCGAATCTCCGAGAGTCGCCCGGGCCAGCGTACGCGGATGTCGTTGTAGTGGAAGTAGGTCGCAATCATCGGACCTGGTGGCGGATCGTCTGTCCATTCGAGCGACCACGGTTCGGCTCGGGCATAGAACTTCGTCTCAATCTCCTTGGCGTGCGCAGTTGCTTGGATCTCGCTGCACTCAACGACGTGGACGATTGCGTTGGAGTTGGAGGGCGTCGCCGATCGATCGAGCAGTCGGTCGGCGAGGTTGCGTGGCGACAGCCCGTGCTTGCGTGCTGCTTCAGCGAGAACCGAGTCGAGAAAAGTGTCGAGCTTGCGTACACCGGCGCGGTCACTGCGGGTTGGGGCGACAACTCGGGCAGCATGAGGCGCTCGGATTTCGACGATACCGGCTTCGGCCAGCGTCTGGTATGCACGTCGAACCGTGTGCAGATTGACCTTCCAGATCTTTGCAGCGTCGCGAACTGAGGGGAGCGAATCGCCGGATCGCAATCGGGCAGTGGCGATCTGGTAGCGCAGCGCCTCGGCGATCTGGTGGTAGAGGGGAATTGGGCTTGAGCGGCTGACGTTGATCATGAAGCCATGTTATAGAACTATAGAACATAGGTCAACAGTCGGCGACCGGAGGGTGATCGACATTGAGCCCAGCGCCTGGGGAACGTCACGAGCGACCAGAATCATCATCTGGAGTGGGGAGGCGGGGCTGAACGGAAATGGGGCTCGGGGGGGGCCGACGAGCATTTTCTTATTTTTTGGTTTAAAATATCATGATAAATTAAAGTTTATGTTTAAGCGAGCGCTCAGGCTACCAGCGCCGGGTACGCAGACCCTCTTCCTGTGGGGCCCGCGCCAAACCGGTAAAAGCACGTTGCTCCGGCAGGTATATCCTGGGGCGAGATGGATCGATCTGCTCAAGGCCGACGAATTTCGGCGCTACATCCAGAACCCAGAGTTGCTACGCCAGGAGCTGACTCAAGCGGACGCGGGTCCGAACGTGCTCCAGGTGGTCATTGACGAAGTCCAAAAAGTCCCGGAGCTGCTTGATGAGGTGCACTGGCTCCTTGAAAACACCAACGCGCACTTCGCTCTGTGCGGGTCGAGTGCCCGCAAAGTAAAGCGTGGCTCCGCCAATCTCCTTGGCGGTCGGGCGGTCCGATATGAGCTTCATGGCCTGACGGCACAGGAGCTCGATCGCGCCTTCGATCTGGATCGTCTTCTGAACCACGGATACCTGCCGAACATGTACGAAATGGAACGGCCACGCCGGTTGCTCGATTCCTATATCGGTGACTACTTGAAGGAAGAAGTTGCTTCGGAAGGGTTGGTTCGTAACCTCCCAGTATTTTCCGAGTTCCTGAACGCTGCATCGCTGAGCGATACCGAAATCGTCAATCTTTCGAACGTCGCTAGAGAGTGCGGAGTGACAAGCCCGACCGTTAGGAACTACTTCGGGATTCTGGAGGACACGCTTTTGGGTCGCTGGTTGCCAGCCTATCGTAAGCGACCGAAGCGCAGAGTCATTGGCGCGCCGAAGTTCTATTTCGCGGACGTTGGTGTGGTCAATCGACTCGCCCGGCGCGGGAGACTCCATCGTGGCTCCGAGCTCTACGGAAAGGCGTTCGAAAACTGGGTTCATCATGAGCTCGTTGCTTACAACATGTATGCTGATGCTGACTGTCTGCTTTCGTACTGGCGGCTGGCCAGCGGCATCGAAGTGGATTTCATCGTGAACAATATGCAGTTGGCGATCGAGGCAAAGGCAAGCGCCAAGGTGACCAGCGATCACCTGAAGGGGCTGCGACATCTCGTTCAGGATCATCGTGTCGAGCGGCGCATCGTCGTGAGTCTCGAGTCAAGAGCTCGGCGCACTGACGACGGGATCGAAATCCTCCCCTTCACGACCTTTGTGCGGCTGCTCTCCCGCGGTGAGCTGTTTTAGCTTTTTAGTCGACAACGCGCGATTGTGAGCGTCGATCACGCCGACGAGCTGCGCGAGTTGTCTTGAGGTCAGTTTGGTCGCAGGGCGCGCTTGGTGAGAGATCGCGACAACGGCACACCGACGACCGTCGCTGTTCATACCTGGCGAGAGCGAGGGCGAGCCGCTGGGCTTCTTCCCCCTACCTTCACCGACGCACGAGGAGGTCGAGGCGCTGCCGCTCGTGTCAGGGTCAGCTGAGGAGAAGGCCGACGTTGCCGGCTCGTCCTCCCCCCTGATTCGACCCTCGTCTCGAGATCCCAAATCTGACGATGGCGACGCCTCTGCCCCGCGGGGTCGCTGAGCGCAGGTCACCGCATGCTCATCCGAGCAACTCGGCCACTAGCTCCGCGGTCTCCGGCTTCTTTCCCCGCGGCACGAGCGACTCCAAGAGCTGCTCGACGCCGACAACAACCACTTGTCGCCGCCGCCAGGGTGGGTCGATACGATGGTGATCGGCTAAAACGCGGTTCAATTCTCCTACGCGCTGTTTTTCCAGCTCCGATGAGTGAAATTGACTTGATGACAACAACGGTTTCCGTAAAGCTGCCAGCAGCCACAAGGACACTGTCGCCGTTAACCGCGGCATCTATCGCCTCTTGAATCGTTGAGAAATCTGTTGGCACCCCGTCGCGGCGCTGAACGGATGCCGGTGGCTGCAGGTCTTGTAAGAAGCAAGGCAGAGTTGTCCAAGACGCGATCCTCCTGGGGGGCCTGGGGAAATGTGAAAGGTGGCTGCCAAAGAAGCACCGGCAACCAACAATGAGGGCCCGATGAGTTAAGCAGCCGGCTGAACCGCCGAGGCGCGGCTGGATCCCTTGGCTCCGATCGCACGATTGGAGGGCGCCGGGAGCCGGCCACTGCTACGGTTCATTTATACGGTTCATGTATCATGTATATGGCGTCAGCTCGCGGCCGGTTTGCTGAGATTCCTCGCTCGTGTACGGAGGTACGCCCATGCTTCGCTATCGAGCCCTTGCGCTTCTAGTCTCCGTGTTGTTTGCGGCACCCCTTCCCTTGCCGCTCCTCGCCGGAGAGTATGCGTGGCAGGTACTACCCAACGCCCCGGTGGCGCCCCGCAGCAACGACGTGCAGTTTCTCGACGCCGACTTGGGCTGGGTCGGTAACAACAACGGTCAGGTCTGGAAGACGACTGACGGCGGCGAGAACTGGGTCAATCAGTTGCAGATTGACGGCAACGTCCGAAGTCTTCACTTCATTGACGCAACGACCGGTTTTGCGGGGACGCTGACTGAAGATGACTTGCTCTACCACACCACCGATGGCGGCCAAACGTGGGACAGATCCATTATTCGATCCGTAGCGAACTCCAGCAGCTTCGCCGCCCTTGCGTTCATACCAACCTCCGGCCAACGCCTCCACCTCTTGCTCCAGCACCTCCGCCACATGCATCAGCCCGAGCGGGATTAGCTCTTGGATGAGTGCCACCTTCGCATCCAAGTCGAGCTCTTGGTACTGCTCCCGATCCATCACCTCAACCTCACCCAGCACCTTCGACTTCTTGCGTCTTCCGACCTTTCGTAGGAAACTCGACATCTCGGCTCCTCCTCTCTGCGGCCTCATGTGTTTCGCCAACTTCATGAAACCACAGGGGTTGGAGCCGATCAAATTTTCAACTGATTATAGGACGCCCTCAATCGAAGTATCGTTGTCGATTAGCTACTTTCAGCAGCGCGCCGTCGTCGATTCCGCCACCAGTGTTTGCTGCCGGCTGTGCTATCCTCGAAACGCGAACCGCGAGCAACCGTGCAAACACGGGCGGAACGATGAGCGAGAAGCACTCGAAAATCACGCGTACGCTGGACGCCGTTGGTCGTGGCGAGCCGGGGGCGGCTGCCGAACTCCTACCGTTGGTCTACGAAGAACTGCGCAGCTTGGCGCGGGCGCGCATGAGCCACGTGCCGCCCGGTAACACCCTGCAGCCCACCGCCCTCGTTCACGAAGCGTATCTCCGCCTGGTTGGCAAAGCCGATCCCGGCTGGGATCATCGCGGGCATTTCTTCGCGGCGGCGTCACAGGCGATGCGGCAGATTCTCGTGGACCAAGCGCGGCGCAAGGCAGCCATGAAGCATGGTGGTGACCGGAAACGACTCGACATCGATGAGTTGCAACTCGCCATCGAAACTCCCCACGAAGATGTCCTTGCCCTCCATGATGCGTTGGAGAGACTCGAGCAAGAGGACCCTCGCAAAGCCCAGATCGCCGTGTTTCGGTACTTCGCCGGCCTCACCGGCAAGGAGACAGCAGCGGCGCTCGGCGTCTCGGTGCGAACCGTCGAACGAGAGTGGCGTTACGTCGTGGCTCGGCTTCATCAAGAACTGACGCACGCCGCCAAACCGCGGGGGTCGATTTGAACTCACCTGACCAAGAGCGCCGCCGGCGGATCGAGGCAATCTTTCAGGAGCTACTAGACGCAGCGCCGGCCGAGAGGGACGCGCTGCTCCAATCTCGCTGCGGCGACGACGCCGCGCTCCGGCGCGAAGTGCAAACGCTGATCGGACACTACGAGTCGGTGCCTGAGACGATGGAAGCGGGCCTACCGCCGCGCCCCATTCGTGAAAAACTCGGTGGCTCGCCGGTCGGGCACGACCTGCCAGCGCCTCGTGCGGCCACGGATCCAGAGGATGTCGCCGGTCGGCGTGTTGGTCCCTATCAGCTTGAGCGCGAGATTGGCCGCGGCGGCATGGGTAGAGTTTTTCTTGCCACGCGTGAAGATCTTCCCAAGCGGGTCGCGGTGAAGCTCGTTAGGGAGTCGTTCGCTTCTCCCGAGCGCACCCAGCGTTTCCTGTTCGAGCAGTGGGTGCTCGCCGGGCTCGAGCATCCAGCGATTGCCCAGCTCTACGACGCGGGCGTCGCCGACGATGGGACGCCGTACTTCGCGATGGAATACGTCGACGGCGAGGCGATCGGCACGTATTGCGACCACCATCGGTTGTCGGTTGACGCGCGACTTTCACTAATACTCGAGGTAGTGGACGCCGTGCGCTACTGCCATGCGCACCTGATCATTCACCGTGATATCAAACCCTCCAACATCGTGGTGACGGAGACTGGAGATCCGAAACTGCTCGATTTCGGGATCGCGAAGTTGCTGAAGGAGGATCTGGAATCTGAATTGACGCACTCCGGTTTGCTGGTGCTCTCGCCCGCCTATGCGGCACCGGAGCAGTTCGGTGCCGAACCGGCCACAACCGCCACTGACGTCTATCAGCTAGGGGCGGTCTTGTACGAGCTGCTTTCGGGAAAGACGCCGTTCGAAACCGAGGGCAAAAGCCTCGCCGAAGTCAGTCAGATTGTGCGGGACACAGAGCCGCCGCCGCCGTCGACGCGCGTGACCCCAGACGCTGCTGCAACACGGTCGACGACGACCGACAAGTTGCGGCGCAAGCTCCGGGGCGATCTCGATCACCTCGTTGCAAAGGCGTTGGAAAAGGAGCCCGGCCGCCGCTACGGGTCGGTCGCGGCACTTGCGTCGGACTTGCGGCGCTTTCTCGAAGACCAACCGCTCGAGGCGCGCGCGCCGACACCGATCGAGCGGGCAAGCAAGTTCGTGCTCAGACATAAGCTCGCTACCGGTATTGCTGCAGCGTTGCTCTTGTATGCGGCGACAGCCACTTACGGTGTCCTGCGTATCAGCGCTGAGCGGGACCGCGCCCAGCGTGAGGCGGCGACGGCGACCCGCGTCTCCGATTTCATGGTCGGCGTTTTCGGAGCCGCCGATCCCCACGCGACATCCGCCGCAGATGCGACTGCTCTGCAACTGGTCGAGCGCGGCGTGACGCTCGCCAGGGAGGAACTCGCTGGCGAACCCGCTGTGTTGGCGGCGATGCAGGAGGCGCTTGGGCTCGTCTACTACTACCTCGGTCATGATGACACCGCGGGCGAGCTGTTGCGCGAGTCGCTCGATACTCGATTGCGGTTGTTCGGCGACGACGCGGTCGAAGTGGCAAGTTCGAAGCTCATATTGGCCAAGGTCCTGTGGGCGACCGGAGACTTTGCAGGGGCCGACTCGTTGGTTCAGGAGTCCATCGAAGTCCAAAAGCGCGAGTACGGCGAGCGCAGCGAGGGCTATTTGACGGGACTCAACGACCTGGCGACGATCAAACAGTCACAAGGGGACCTGGCTGGGGCGGAACAATTGCTCCAAGAGCTGATTCAACTCGAGCGCGACGCGCACCCAGAGGGATACGCAGGGACGAGAGGATCGCTCAACAACCTGGCCAACATCTACTACGCCCAAGGTCGATTTGAAGAGGCGGAGTTGACCATGCGAGAGGCCCTCGAAAACGATCGGCAAGTGCTGGTGGAGCCGCATCCCAAAATCGCACTTCGTCTTAACAATCTTGCGGCAATGGCCAGGCGGGCCGGGCGTCACACAGAAGCGCTGGAGCTGGCGGAGCAGGCGCTCGCCGGTTGGGAGCAAGTCTACCCTGGACCACATCCAGACATCCCGTATGCGCTCACCAACATCGGAAACGCCGCTCTTGCTCTGGGTGACACGGCACATGCCGACTCGGCTCATCATGCGGCGCTGGCCATGCGCATGGAGTTGTTCGACGAGAACCACGCCGGCTTGGTCGCCGGCCACCAAGCTTACGCGGAACATCTGCTGCGAAGTGGAAGGCGTGGCGAGGCTCAACCGCACATCGAGCGCTGGCGTGACCTTGCGGCGAGGATATACGGAGAGGAGCACTCCCTTTTCGGGGAAGCGCTTTGGGCGTTGGGACTGGCACACGAGGCGCTGGGAGAGCTGGATGCAGCGGAAGCTGCGTTGCGCCGCGGCTTGGCGATCCTGAGCGCTGCGCTGGACGAGGACCACCCCGAGGTTGAGGAGAGGCAGACTCACTTCGTGGAGTTTCTTGGCCGCCAGGGCGCGCCGGCCGATGCGAAGGGGATGGAGCCCGCGGCATCATCTCGGTGATGCTGTGCCGCGGACTCCGGTGCCGGCGCTATCGGAGGAGCAAGATCCGACGCGTGACAGATCGGCCTGCGCCCTCGAGAGTTGCGAAGTAGACGCCGGCAGCGACCCGCGTCCCCGCTTCATTGCGACCCGCCCACTGCACGACGTGACGCCCCGCAGCATGGCGTCCTTTGGCAAGCACCGCGACCTGCCGCCCGGCGACGTCGTAGATCGCAAGCTTGATGTTGCTCGCGTCGGGTAACGCGAACGCTAGCTGCGTAACGGCGCGGAACGGATTGGGCGTTGCGGGTGCCAGCGCGAGTGTAACGCTCGGCGCCGGTGCTGCGCCGACGGCGACCTGCCCATCGCCCGTCCGAAGATCCATCTCCGTTGCACCGTTCCCTTGCGGTGAGAGCCAAGGCGAGTGCGGAAACAGCGGCGAGTCGGAGACGATCCGGAGCCGCCAGCGGTAGGGCGTGTCGGGCACCAGGCCGGACACGAGTTGGTCGAGGGTCGCGCCGTCCAGTCCGCTGTTGACATCGGGACCCAAAAGCAGACCGGTGCCGTCGAAGGGGACCTCCGCAGGTTTGACCTCGACTTCGAGGTGAACGTCGCTGCGCCCCGCGGCAGATCGCCCCAGCGCCTTCAAACGGAACGAAGTCTCGGAGTCGGACCGACCGAGGAGCGCGATCGGGGCCGAGTCGTCACTCCGCCGCTGTTGTGGCACGCGTTGCACGCCACCGTTGGCGCCGTAGAAGAGGAAGACTCCACCTCCTCCGGCGCCAGGTGCACCGGCGATGAGATCGGAGAAACCGTCGCCGTTGACGTCACCGGCAGAAGCAACCGATTCGCCAAAGGTGCCCGGGCCCAACGTACCCCGTACAGGAAACATGTCCAAGCCTGAATCTGAGCCCTGGTAGAGATAGACCACAAAGGCGCCAGGCGCGCCAATAATGGCGTCGGAAAACCCGTCGCCGTTGAAGTCGCCGGCGAAGGCCACGGATTCGCTGAACCTGGCGTCTTCCTGGTTGATTTCCGCGGTCCACGCCGCCACAGATTCCAATCCGGATTCATTGCCGTGGTAGACGAACGCGCGGCCCTCGTTCACTTCTCCGTTTTCGAACGTGGGTGATCCGATGATGACATCGGAGAAGCCGTCGCCGTTGACGTCGCCCGCCGTGTCGACTGCCCATCCGAACAGAGCGTCAACTTGGTTGGCGTCTTCGGTCCAGGCAGCCGTGTCGTCAAGTCCCGCGGCTGAGCCGAGATAAAGGAATGCCCGGCCCTCTGGCGGATTGCCGAACCAGGGCGCACCGACAAGCACATCCGAGAATCCATCCGCGTTGACGTCCCCCGCGCCCGATGTCGCGACTCCGAATCCCGCATACTGTTGGGTCCCTTCGACGGTCCACGCAGCCGCCGTGGCAAGGCCCGCCGCTGACCCAAGGTAAACGTACGCCCGTCCTTCGAAATCGTCGCCGGACTCGGGCGCGCCGACGATCACGTCGGCAAAGCCGTCGCCGTTGACGTCGCCCGCCGCATCAACCGCCCACCCGAAGGAGGCACTCGGCTGGCCGCCTTCCTTGATCCACGCTGCCGAGCTGGCGAGGCCCTCGGCAGATCCGAGATAAACATAGGCTCGGCCGCCGTTTTCGCCGGAGTCGTCGTACCCCGGTGCGCCGACGATCACATCGGCGAAGCCGTCGCCGTTCACGTCACCTGCTCCTGCCACGACGCTTCCGAAGACAGCATGCGGTTGGTTGCCTTCAGCGATCCAGGCGGCCGAGTTGGTACCGGGGCCGGTCGGCGACCCGTGGTAGACGTAGGCAATGCCTTCATTCTCCTCACCGTTGTCGTACACGGGGGCGCCGATGATGACGTCCGAGAATCCATCCCCGTTGACATCGCCGGCGCTAGCCACTGAGAAGCCGAGCTGCGCTTCAGGTTGACCTCCCTCAAGACTCCAGGCAACCGATGTTGGAACGTCGCTACCTCCCAGAAACAAGAATGCCTTCCCCTCGTCGGTGGAAGGGGCGTCCAGGTAGGGCGCGCCGGCGATCAAGTCGGAAAAGCCGTCGCCGTTGACGTCGCCCGCGGTTGCCAGCGAGAAGCCGAATTGGGCGCCGTCCTGTCCCAGACCGTAGGACCAGTGGGAAGAGGAGCGGACTCCAGTTGCGGATCCGGTATAAACGAATGCGTCGCCGCCGCCCGGGTTTGAGAAACCTGGAGCGCCGATCACGACATCGGCGTAACCGTCGCCGTTGACGTCGCCGGCGGTGGCCACGGCGGTGCCGAACTCGGCTCCGTCGTCAAACAGCGGGGACGCCGTCCACCAAGGCGCGGCTCCGAGACCACTCGCCGAGCCGTGGTAAACATAACCGGCTCCCTGGTTGGTGTTGAGATCGTCGTAGCCGGGCGCGCCGACGATGACGTCGGCGTAGCCGTCGCCGTTGACATCTCCGGCGGTGCTCGCCGCGCGACCGAAGTAGTCCTGGGTGAAGCCACCGGTGGCCATCCAGGCATGGGTCGACTCGAGCCCCGAGGGCGATCCGTGATACACCCAGGCGGCGCCGTTGTCGGTCCAGCCGGCGTTGAAGAGGTAGGCGCCCACAACGACGTCGTCGTAGCCGTCACCGTTGACGTCACCGGCGGTCGACAAAGCAGTACCAAAGCGCGCGAAGCCTTGGTTCCCCTCGGCCGTCCACGCCGGGCTGGAAGCGAGACCGCCCGGCGATCCGAGGTAGAGGTAGGCGCGGCCTTCCCGGTCCTGGTCGCCCGTGAAGTCGATGGCTGCCACTAAAGCGTCGTCGAAACCGTCACCGTTGACGTCGCCGGCGGTACCGACGGTGAACCCAAACCTGTCGTCGGTGCCCTCACCGTCGGCAATCCATGCGGGTGTCTCCGAGAGCCCGGATGCGGATCCCAGGTAGAGATAAGCGCGACCCTGTTGGGAGAATGCTTCGTCGTGAAACTCTGCACCGATGATGACGTCGTCGAAACCATCGCCGTTGACGTCGCCGGCTGTAGCGACCGACACACCAAAGTAGGCGCCGTTCTGTTCTCCGAAGCCAACCCATGCGGCGTTGGATGAGAGCCCGGCGGCGCTCCCCAGGTAGAGGTAGGCGCGCCCACAGTCTGAGAAGGGGCCGTTGTAACCGGGCGCACCGACGATGACGTCTGAGAAGCCGTCGCCGTTGACGTCGCCAGCGGTGGCGACCGACAAGCCGAAGTAGGCCCAGCCTTGATCGACCTCGGCGGTCCAGGATGGGGTCGTGAGCAGTGGGTCGACGGTGATGGGGTAGTGCGCTCGAGCGTCGTCCACGACAAGTGCGACGGTGTTGCCGCCAACCTCGAGGTGTGCGGGCAATGCGGTGCCGGCAGTGTCCCAGACTTTGAGTCCGGCGTAGCGGAGGAGGTGGACGTCGTTGTCGTCGAAAAAGTCGATGGCATCGCCAGCCGCGTTGCACACTGCGCGGAGGCCGCCGGCGAGCGCACCTTCGATGCGCAGGGGACCGTCGCCGGCCGGACGCTCACGGACGGTCCATCCCTGCTCGAGACCATCGGCGCGGTTGATATACCACTCGGTGAGGCCGGCACTCTCGTAGGAAACGCGGGCGCCCGCGGCAGCGGGCTCGCCGCTTTCGACGGTGCGCCAGTTGCCGTCGCGCCCGAAGCGCTGTGTCTGCCACGCCCACTGCCAGCGCGGTCCTTCGTCCCGGCGCGGGGTGACGCAGATTCCGTCGCCGGCGAACTGGGTGCGAATGTCTTGGGCGCGGTTGGGCGCTTGCAGTCCGTAATCGGCGCTGGTCACTTCGTACTCGGCCTCGGCGATCTGTTGCTTGACCGCGGCCCACCAGTTCTCGTCTGCATTGAGGACCTCTGCCTTGGGCGAGAAGGCGGCGAGGGTGGTGGTGATGGGCGTGCCTGCGACGCCGGCGGCGGAGGACGTGCTGGCGGCGCCTGCGTGGAAAGGGATGGTGACCAGGCTGGTAGCGAGTAACGCCACCAGCCCCGTGCTGGCGATGATCAATATGTAGCGAACGGAGTTGAACATGAAAGCCTCCGAAGAACAGGGGACGAAAGTTCGAAGCGACCTCTCTGCATGTTCAATTCGAAAAACGTGGCCCCAAGCCGCCACACCGCTGACCCGAATCAGCACGGCGCCGCGGTTGGTCACGCGGCCCGGCTCTGGCCACCGCCTACTACCCGGCAGCTTTGGCGGGGAGGGTGACCTGCGCTAACCGTCGCGTTCTTGGAGCACGCGGCGCAGGGTGGGTAGCCATGCGCGGTTCCGTTCGCGGTTCAACCCTGAGCACGCCGAACACATAGTCCGGCCGATCCTCGAACAGCTGCACCTCGAGCTCTCTGCACAGGATCGCAGGCGCATGCCGGCTGGGACATCGCAGGCACTCGGTGCGCACGTCGCCACCAGTCTCGTCCACGTTGTTGTCGGTCGCGGCCGTGCCGTTCGTTGATCCCCTGCAGTCGTCTCGCATTCCGGTGGCACTAAACATGATCCTGTCTCCGGGGCATGGCCGACTTGGCGCATCGAGCGGCGCCCGCCCTGGGGCTGCCGGCGCTCTCCTACGAGCGCGTTCCCGGTGCGGCCACCGCTGCGCTCCCCGAGCGCTACCGTCGCCGTCAGCCCGAGACGACCGCGCTCTACCGGGCGGTGCGCGAGCACCTCGATCGGTTTCTCGACGAGGCGCGGGAGCGCGCCGGCGAGGGCTATCCCCAGTTCATCGAGCGCGAGTTCCGCCGCTACCTCGACTGCGGTCAGCTGGAGCGAGGGTTCGCGCGCCTGCGTTGCTCGGAGTGTGGCTTCGAGCGGCTGGTCGCCTTCTCGTGCAAGGGCAGGCTGTGCGCGAGCTGCGTCGACCGGCGCATGGCGGAGACCGCCGCGTACCTGGTCGATACGCTGTTGCCCGAGGCTCCCTACCGTCAGTGGGTGCTGAGCTTCCCCTGGCCGCTGCGCTTCCGGTTGGCGGTCGACCGGCGCCTGTTTGGCGCGCTGATCGGAACGTTCCTGCGTACGGTGTTCGCCTGGCATCGGCGGCGCGGTCGCGCCCTGGGAATCGCCGGTGGCGAGAGCGGCGCGGTGACCTTCGTGCAGCGCTTCGGCGGTGCATTAAATCTCAATCCCCACCTACATAGCCTGATCCCCGACGGCTTGTTCGTGCCTGGCGAGAGCGAGGGCGAGCCGCTGGGCTTCGTGCCGCTACCTACACCGACGCACGAGGAGATCGAGGCGCTGACCTGGCGCATCGCGCGGCGGCTGACGCGGGTGATCGAGCGACTGTGCGCCGATGCGTTCGCGACCGAGGAGCTCTTCGAGCGCACGGTGGCGTCATTGCGCCAGGCGTTGGCGCGCTCGGTGGAGGCGCCGCTACCGCGGGCGGGCCTGGGGCTCGAGGACGCTCGTCCCGAACCGCCTCAGACGCCCTTGTGCGCGAAGGTGGCGGGGTTCTCCTTGCACGCGGCGCGGCTGGTAGCGGCAGATGACCGCGTGGCGCTCGAGCGGTTGTGTCGCTACGGACTGCGCGCGCCGTTCGCTGTGTCGCGCTTCAGCCTGGCAGCCGATGGGCGCATTGTCTACCGCTTGCGCAAGCCGTGGCCGAAGCCCGGTGGAGCGAGGTGTCTGGTGCTCGAGCCCGGTGAGCTGCTCAAGCGGCTGGCGTCGCTGGTGCCGGCACCCTACAGCCACATGGTCCGTTATCACGGCGTGTTCGCCAACCGTTCGCGCTGGCGCCCCCTGTTGCCCTCCCCGCCGGCGGTGGTGGATCGGGAGGATGAGCCGGAAAAGGGGACGCTGCCGCTCGTGTCAGGGTCAGCTGAGGAGAAAGCCGACGTGGCCGGCGACGCCGTTGCCCCCCACCGCCGCCGGCCGCTGCGTTGGGCGCAGCTCCTCTTGCGGGTGTTCTTCGTCGACGCGCTGAGCTGCCCGCGCTGTACACCCGCGCGAGGGCGTCGGGTGCCGATGGTGGTGCTGGCGTTGATCACCGATCCGCAGGTGCTGCGGCGGATCCTCTCGCACCTCGAGCTGCCCGCCGATGGGCCGCCGCTGGCTCCGCGCTCGCCCGGGGGTGATCTGGGGCCGCTGTTCGAGCGCGGCGACTCTGGGGCGAGGTGGCCGGCTCGTCCTCCCCCCTGACCGAGGCGATCAGGGAGAGCGGGCGCGCGGTGCCGACAAACAGCGTTTGGATACGCCGCACGCTGCTCCCCTCGCTCCCTCATCTCGAGATCTCAAGTCAAACGATGGAAACGTCTCCGGCCCGTGAGGGCACTGAGCGCCGGTCACCGCATGCTCGCATGAGCCACTCCGCATCGTTTCGGCGGTGTCCGAATTCACTTCCCCGCCGCACGAGCGAGTCCTGGAGCCGCTCGACGCCGACAACGACCACTGTCGCCGACGATACGGTGGGCTGATACAATGGTGATCGGCCAAAACGCGGTTCGATTTTCCTATGCGCCCCGGTCAAAACATTATTTCGCCAAGCTACTCAGCGCTGAGAACTGCTGATTGGAAGCGAGCGTCACGCGGAGAAACTTCGGTTGGCGGCCGTGGAATACCGGGAGCAGTTGAAGAGGGACCTCTACGTCTATCTGGGGCTGGCGACATTCGTGAGCCGGAAAGGTGTGAGCATGCTGCAACAGTTCGCAGCGTAGTGAGGGCCGCCTCGCCTCACACCAGGTAATCCCGCCCTGGACTGTCGGTCAAGAACCGGTGCGTCACAGCTAGAGCCACTCAGCCGAAAGTGCTCGAGTTTTGAAAAGCGTGTAATCAAACGGGTCATCGCCAAGTTCCGGGTCAGACCAGTCGTAACGCACCCACTCCCCAGTAGGCTGTTCCCATTGGCCTCGGCGGTTCTTCCGATACACGCTTGAGAGCTGCGGTTGGGCAATCCGGTCATCCAAACGCTTGACGTAGACAATGCCGTCTTCGCTTCCACCAAAACTCACGAGTTTCGTTGTGTCAGGGCGCGCCACGGCGCTCCAGGTCGATTCGAGGACCTGGACTTTTTCCGAGACCACAACTCGGCCGGCGTCGATCCTCCGCTCCCGCAAACGCCGGAGAATCACATTGGGGCTCGCCGGGCGGTGCAACCGGTTCACCTTGATGCTCAGCTCCGCGTAGACAAGCTGCCGAGGCTCTTCGCGAACCGGAAGCAACTCCAAGCGTGGTTGCTCTTGCGTCTCCTCGTTCACGCGCCCACTTATTATGTAAAGACGGCCGCGGCTTGATTCCGCGTCGCTAGACTCGACTCCATCAGTAGGAGCAGCGAAAACCTCCGCGTAGGCCGGAGCACCAGGCTCGACCCCGTCGAACCAGTATCCGTTTTTGCAATCAGCACCGATTGAGCGCTCAAAGAATTCGGTCCAAAGCATCGATGCTGGAAACACAGAGGAGTTCTTCGAGCACGCGCTGACAGCCAAAGCCAGAAACACCACCATATGCGCAAGCAACACAACGTTTCGCATCTCACCCCCTTGGCCGTGTGCGACCAGTATACAATTCACTCACCCAGGCTGCATCGAAGGGGAGGGCCACATGGCACGCCTACTTGACCGAGACGAGCGAGATGGAGTTCAAGCCTGTTCAATCTGCAGGAATGAGCGCAACCGCTCGAACGACACCGAAACGGTGTATTGGTTCGAGCCGTTCCATGAGCCGCCAAAATTGAGCACGAGGAAAGGTTTGAACTCCGCGGAAAACCCGGCTCCTACGAGAAGCGGCCGCGCCATCCCAAGGGGAGCCCATGGGAATCGGCGACCGGCAAGGTCACTTGCGTGGGGTGCGGCGAGAAATGGACCGTGTTTGACCTTGAAACGGGCTTTGCGGTTGAAATCTAGGGGAAGGGGCCCACATGAGAATCATGCCGTGGCCGCAACGGCAATTCGCTCACGTGGGCCCACTCATCAAGCCTAGCATTGGAGTTTGAGCACCAAGCACCAAATCTTTGGTTAGTGAGTAGCCCTGTTCCTTCGCCAACAGGTGTCCGTTTTCCGACGGCTTGTCGATTCCCCAACGCAGAAACACAACCGCATACTAAGCTCAAAGCGGGCACAGAGTATGCAACATACGGGCCCCGGTGCAGCAGGGCCGGTCGAACTGAACCGGTGGAACGGAAGCCGGTGGAGTAGAGAATGAAACGGTCCGTCCAGGCCTTGCTTTTCGTTTCGCTGCTGACCAGTCCGTTAACTGGATGCCATAGTGACGCCCCCACGACACCCGTCCCACCAACGCCAACAATCCGGTTTATCGCTGAAGACGCGCCGGCGTGGTCCCCAGACGGCACCACCATTGCCTACCAACGAAAAGCGGCTGCCACGGACGGCCCCCCGGGGCTCTACCTCATCGACCAAGACGGTTCAAACAACCGGCTACTCATCGAAACTCCCACCGGCGCGCTTCTGGGATTTCAAGAGTTACGCTTCTCACCCAGTGGCACGGAGCTTGCCTTAACGTTTGAACTAGAAGTGGTGATTGTCGACCTGGAAACGGCGAGCTTGCGCACGCTCACGCAAACAGGAGGGAACGCGAGAAACCCCGACTGGTCACCGGACGGGACTTCAATCGTCTACACGAGGCCGGCAAGCCGGGGGGCTGACGTTGACTCCTCGGGTGTCTACATCGTGGACGTAGCGACGGGAAACGAGCGGGCCCTGTTCTATGAGGGCACTCCCGTCTACGGGGGTGGTGCCAGGTGGTCGCCGCTTGGCGAGCCAATCGTGTTCTGGTCGGGGGACCGCACAGAGTCGTTGGACATTTTTGCGATTAGGTCTGACGGAACAGGGCTTCGCCGCCTTACCAACGCTGTGCGTCCCGTAACAGTGCAGTGGCCCCGCTGGATTGATGACGGCCAACGGATTCTCTACCAGTGGGACCCAGGGGTTGTGGAGGGAAAGCGAACCCACGTGATGAATGCAGACGGGTCGGGACAGTCAACCTGGCCTGTGTTTTTCATCGGTGATGCCATCTCTCCTGATTCGAGATGGTTTGTCGACATCCGCGCCCGGGCCGATTCAATCGGTGTCCTCTTCGTGAGGCGAATCGATGACGAGGCGGGCACAACACAGCGGGAGTTGACGAATTACACACCACCGTAGGAAGCGCCGCGAGACGGCGGAGGGCACTACTAAGGAGGTCCCATGAGTTGCTCCAAGGCTTTGTCCGTCTATTTCCTCGCTGTCTTCCTACCTGGAATCTCCCAAGCAAGCGTGAGCCCCGAGGCGCTTGACTTTGGCCGCGTACCCGTTGGCTCCTGCGAATACAGGACCTTGACGGTGCAAGGCGCAGTCGAAATTGAGCGTGTTCTGAGCGACACACAGCAACTCTCCCTGATGAACGAGCCTGTCGCTTCCGGCCCTGACTTTGAAACGCACCTGCGTGTGCGCTTCTGTGCTGAATCACCTGGAACAAGCTCTGGTGCGCTTCGAATCGAAACTAGTGCTGGGACCCTTAACGTTCCCGCAATCGCGGTTGCCTACGAACACGACTACGCGCCAAAGGAGCTGATAGTCGAGTTCGAGCACCACGCCTCTGGGTTCTCACTCCCTTCTGCGGGACCACTAGCCGAGTTTGGCCTCCCAGAGCCCCTAGCCGCAGCGCTCGAGAATGCCCGTGTAACAACACTCAAAAAAGTATTTCGGCAGTTTTCTGCACACGAGCTCCGGACCTCCAACGCGCTCGGCGAAGACGTGCTTCTTACTGATGTCTCAAGGTTCTACGTTGTCGAGCTCGATGAAGGCTCGAACGTCGTTTCGGCTTGCAGCGAGCTTCGAGATGCGCCCGGCGTTCGATACGTTGCCCCGAACTACCTCTACCAGTTCACTACAATTCCAAATGACCCGCTCTTTGTGAGGGATGCCGAGACCGGGAAGGGGGGCGAGTGGTGGCTCCACAACGACGGCACGCTCCCAGGGTCTGCGTTTGATACGGACATCAACGCGCCGGAAGCTTGGGAAATTCACCGAGACGGGTCTGGGGGACTCGTTGCTGTGATTGACTCAGGGGCGGACCTAGACCACGAAGACCTCGTTGAGCGCTTGGAACCCGGCACCAATATAACCGTGCCAGGCGCGTCTCCGGAGGATGACCTGGGCCACGGAACCGCGGTCTCGGGGGTGATAGCTGCCTCAGGAAACAACGGCACTGGAAGTGTTGGGGTGAGCTGGAATGCGCGCGTTCTCCCAGTAAAAGCCAACTTACCAGGCGGGTTTCCAACAAGCGAAAGCGTGGCTGCAGCCATCGATTTTTCGCGAACCGCTGAGGCTCACATTGCAAACATGAGCTTAGGTGGGCCAGAGGACTTAGGCGTTTTCACGGCAACGAGAAACGCCAGCCTTTCCGGCGTGCTCCAAGTTGCAGCCATGGGCAATGACAACGAAGATGACCTCGAAGTGTTTCCTGCGGCGCACCGATACACGGTCTTTGCAGTGGGTGCGCTGTGGCTAAACCGCGACCGGTGGGACGACTCGGAAATAACTACCAACTACGCTGAAGGCTCGAACACGGGAAGCTGGATTGACGTGACCGCACCCGGCGGCCGCGGAATCGTCTCCGCCAAGCGCGCTAATGATTACTTCGACCTCGACCCTGGACCCCCACTACCGGTTGATTTCTGGGATGGATTCGGAGGGACCTCAGCTGCTACGGCCGTTGTGAGCGGTGCCGCAGCACTCTTGAGAAGCTACCACCAGTCGCTTTCGAGCGATGACTTGGCAGAGATTCTCTCTCGTACAACGGTCGATATCACTCAGTACGGAGCCGGGCACGACCCCGAAACCGGTTTTGGGCTCATCCGCGCTGACGCCGCCCTGCGCTTTGTGAGCCCACCGCACCGAGCGGTCGAACAGCGCCAATTGGCGGCACTCGAAGCTGTCGAGACCGTTCAACAGAACCACACGTTCTTCGGCCACCCGGACATACCAGACGGAACGTACCCAACCACGCGCTACCGCCTCCGGGGCACGCACACGTTTGAAAGTGGCTTCGTCGGTACTCCTGACTCGTGGGTAAGAAACTCAGGCACGATTGGGTGGAGCGCCAAGAACCCATACGAATTCGTAGAAGACCCTCCGGCCTACGCAACGACCGTGAGCGTGAACAGCTCGAGCATCACCTGTGAGACGTTTGTCTATGAGGTTCGAGACATCGGAAGCGGGAGCCTCATCGGCTGGTTCCCGAGCACACCCGAGGAAGCGCGAATTGCTCTAACCGCAATCGGAAACACGTCCCCGGTTGCTGTTCTGAACCAAGCGGTCCCCGAACGCCCGGTGCGCATTCTTGCAGCTCCGAACCCCGCACGTGGGCGAGCCCAGTTGTTACTCAACGTGTCAGCGCGCGCCCGTGGGCTCCTACAAATTTACGACGCGACCGGGCGGCTTGTAGCGACGCTACTCGACGGGCAAATTGAGCAGGGGCAGCACCGGCTCTTGTGGAATGGCCAGAACTCGGCCGGACGAAGTGTTTCCCGCGGGGCGTACTTCTACCGCTTAAGCCTCAATGGGCGAGAAGTCGCTCGCGACAAGGTCATGCTGACCAGATAGGGGAGGCAACTGGCAGCCGGCGGGGAAGCAGCTTCCACGAGCGTGCGCCCTTGGCTCCTGGTCATGGCTCATCTGCGTGGGGGATTCCCGATGTTGGCCCAACGCTTAAGACAACTTGCCAACACCAAAAGACGCTTGGATTTGCTCAGGTGCAGCGCCGTTTCAAACAAGCCGACCGGCGCTTCGAGGAGGTAGACCGCCGTTTCGAGCAGGTGGACCAGCGCTTCCCGCAAGTGGACGCCAAGCGCCGAAAACATTGTGGTTACGAAGCGGCTTGTCGACGCTGGCGAGCACCTCTGTGTCAAGGTGCTCGACCACGTGATACTCGGCAGCGCCCAGGGTGGGGAGATGGGCGCTACCACTCCATGGCTGAGATGAACACGGTCCACTTCTAGGCCAGTTTGGGCCTTTGCACCGCTTCGCAGGGGGCCACCCACGCTTGGCTCAACCCAACAGGAAGACCAAGTAAACAAAAAAACGTGACACGGACCCTGTTCTCCCGACAAGCTCCAGCCGAAGCAAGAAAATCGAAGAACCCGGCCCTCCGTTACACCGCGGCAGGGTGGTAGGTCGCCGCTGATTTATGGAAAACCTCTTAGAGCCTATCGGTTTCGGGTTCCTTACTGGCCTCGGCGCGGCACGAGACCGTGTCGCAGACACCATTCCAGCAGTTTCCTGAATCGAACATCGGGGTCATTCAACCGCTCCGAAACGGCTTCCGCTACCTACATCGACGCACGAGGAGATCGAGGCGCTGACCTGGCGCATCGCGCGGCGGCTGACGCGGGTGATCGAGCGACTGTGCGCCGATGCGTTCGCGACCGAGGAGCTCTTCGAGCGCACGGTGGCGTCATTGCGCCAGGCGTTGGCGCGCTCGGTGGAGGCGCCGCTACCGCAGGCGGGCCTGGGGCCCGAGGACGCTCGTCCCGAACCGCCTCAGACGCCCTTGTGCGCGAAGGTGGCGGGGTTCTCCTTGCACGCGGCGCGGCTGGTACCGGCAGATGACCGCGTGGCGCTCGAGCGGTTGTGTCGCTACGGACTACGCGCGCCGTTCGCTGTGTCGCGCTTCAGCCTGGCAGCCGATGGGCGCATCGTCTACCGCTTGCGCAAGCCGTGGCCGAAGCCCGGTGGAGCGAGGTGTCTGGTGCTCGAGCCCGGTGAGCTGCTCAAGCGGCTGGCGTCGCTGGTGCCGGCACCCTACAGCCACATGGTCCGTTATCACGGCGTGTTCGCCAACCGTTCGCGCTGGCGCCCCCTGTTGCCCTCCCCGCCGGCGGTAGAGGATGGGGAGGTGGAGCAAGAGGTGGAGGCGCTGCCCATCGCGTCGGGATCAGCGGAGGAGGAAGCCGACGTTGCCGGCGCGGCTTCCCCGCACCGCCGCCGGCCGCTGCGTTGGGCGCAGCTCCTCTTGCGGGTGTTCTTCGTCGACGCGCTGAGCTGCCCGCGCTGTACACCCGCGAGGGGGCGCCGGGTGCCGATGGTGGTGCTGGCGTTGATCACCGATCCGCCGGTGCTGCGGCGGATCCTCTCGCACCTCGAGCTGCCCGCCGATGGGCCGCCGCTGGCTCCGCGCTCGCCCGGGGGTGATCTGGGGCCGCTGTTCGAGCGCGGCGACTCTGGGGCGAGGTGGCCGGCCCGTCCTCCCCCCTGACCGAGGCGATCAGGGAGAGCGGGCGCGCGGTGCCGACAAACAGCGTTTCGATACGCCGCACGCTGCTCCCCTCGCTCCCTCATCTCGAGATCTCAAGTCAAACGATGGAAACGTCTCCGGCCCGTGAGGTCACTGAGCGCCGGTCACCGCATGCTCGCATGAGCCACTCGGCATCGTTTCGGCGGTGTCCGGATTCACTTCCCCGCCGCACGAGCGAGTCCTGGAGCCGCTCGACGCCGACAACGACCACTGTCGCCGACGATACGGTGGGCTGATACAATGGTGATCGGCTAAAACGCGGTTCGATTTTCCTATGCGCCTCCAGCACGCCCAGATCGTCAAGATGCAAGGGAAGAGCTACCGGATGCACCAGCGCGCGCAGCGCGCCGGCGACAAGGCAGCATAGCGAGAGACCAGTGAGTTCACCGTCGACCACCGCAGATCAGCCCGAAATCAGGTTCACCGATGCCATGATTTCGTCGTTCACCCCACTTTCATTTGTCCCGTCCCAGTCGAGATGGAAAAAGGGTGATGGTCAGGGCATCTACGAGGCCATTGACTCGGAGCGCCAAGCCCCGCGGATGGTGTGGGTGCGCACCGACCATTTGGACGTCGCCCGATTCGATCCACCACGTCGAGCGTTGCCGCCGCGGGGCCGCGTCAAGGTTGCCGAGCTCCACCGAATAGGAAACTCGGTGCTTGATTCGAAGCACCAAATAGTGCATATTGATGCATATGAGAACGACACTAAACATCGACCAAAAGCTCCTCAAGCAGGCCGCAAAGCTTACTGGGGTTGACGAGAAAACTGCGCTTGTTCGCATGGGTCTGGAGGCTCTAATCGCACTCGAGAGCGCTCGCCGACTCGCCGCCCTTGGCGGCACCGAGAAGAAGCTCAAGCGCGCACCGCGCCGTCGATCGAGCGCTGCCTAGTGGTCCTTGTCGACACGTCGGTCTGGGTCGAACACCTCAGACGGGGCAACGCAGCGCTCTCCGAACTGCTCAAAGAGGGAGTGGTCCTGTGTCACGCGTTTGTGGTCGGAGAGCTTGCATGCGGAACGCTCCGAAACCGGGGCGAGATCCTCGGACTTCTAAGTGCTCTGCCGCGGGCGCGCATCGCCGCCGACCGGGAGGTGATGCTATTGCTCGAAGAGCGTCGCCTCTACGGAAAGGGATTGGGGTGGGTCGATGCGCACCTTCTTGCTTCCGCACTGCTCAACACTTGCGGGCTTTGGACGTTCGACAAAGCGCTGGACGCGTGCGCCCGCCGCGCGAAGATTGCCGTGAGCCACTAGCATGACGCTGCCGCGCTGAGCTCCGGGCATCGCAAGGAAACTCACCGCGACCGGCCGTGCCGTTCGTTGATCCCCTGCAGTCGTCTCGCATTCCGTTGGCACTAAACATGATCCTGTCTCCGGGGCATGGCCGACTTGGCGCATCGAGCGGCGCCCGCCCTGGGGCTGCCGGCGCTCTCCTACGAGCGCGTTCCCGGTGCGGCCACCGCTGCGCTCCCCGAGCGTTACCGTCGCCGTCAGCCCGAGACGACCGCGCTCTACCGGGCGGTGCGCGAGCACCTCGATCGGTTTCTCGACGAGGCGCGGGAGCGCGACGGCGAGGGCTATCCCCATTTCATCGAGCGCGAGTTTCACCGCTACCTCGACTGCGGTCAGCTGGAGCGAGGGTTCGCGCGCCTGCGTTGCTCGGAGTGTGGCTTCGAGCGGCTGGTCGTCTTCTCGTGCAAGGGCAGGCTGTGCGCGAGCTGCATCGGCCGGCGCATGGCGGAGACCGCCGCCTATCTGGTGGACACATTGTTGCCCGAGGCGCCCTACCGTCAGTGGGTGCTGAGCTTCCCCTGGCGGCTGCGCTTCCGGCTGGCGGTCGACCGGCGCCTGTTCACGGCACTGATCGGCGCGTTCCTGCGCACGGTGTTCTCCTGGCAACGGCGGCGCGGTCGCGCACTGGGAATCGCAGCTGGCGAGAGCGGCGCGGTACTCTCAGCATGGAGCGCGGCGAGCAGGTGGCGGTGACTCTGCACGATGCTCAGGGGCGCCAGGTTGGTGTCATTCATGATGGATGGCTCGACGGGCGCACGCACCAGTTCGATGTGGAAGTGCGCGGGCTGGCGAGCGGCGTGTACTTCGTCAAGGCGACTGGCGAGTCATTTGCAGCGAACGATCGGTTTACGCTTGTGCAGTGAGCGGGGGCGGGGTGTCACAATTCTCGAATATCTGGAGCCTATGTCCTGATAATCAACAATATCCTGAGTGCTACCTGTCGTACTGGCGTGCGGCGTTGTGCTCCAACATGCAGCGATTTTCCTCTTGGCGGCAATGGCTAAGTAGCTCGACCCCCGTCAGCCAGTAAACAGCCATCACGCCAGGAGGATCGCATGCATCGCTTTGCAGGTCGTACTCATTCATTTGTTGGCACCGACTCCCGCGGTCGTGGAAAGCGGGACCTGTTCGGTTTGATACTCGGATTTCTCGTGCTCTTGTCCCCGCACGTATGCCTAGCCCAGGCATTGGACGCCGTCGATCCAGCAGGTCGTCGCGAGCAGTTGGGATTTCAGCTGGAGTCACGTGGTGGCGCCTACGCGCAGGGCGACTCGTGCGATTGCGTTGACCTAGTGTTTGTAATCGATGACACCGGTAGCATGGTCGCATCGATCGAGAGCGTTGCGGAAGGAATCGCCGACATTCTCAGCGTTGCCGAGTCGACCTGTGGCGGGGATGTTAAGGCAGGCCTGGTGACCTTCAAGGACGAGATCGAGGTTGATGTCCCGCTCACCCTCGATCTGGTCGCCGTCGAGACAGGTATCGATGCAATCGCGGCGTCAGGTGGGCGCGGTGTCCCCGAAGCCTCAGATGAGGCGCTCCGAGAGGTGCTGACGGCGACTGAGTGTTCCCTCGTTGGTGGTTTTGATCCCGGCGCGTTCCGAGCCGAGTGCTGCAAGGTTGCAATCCTGGTGACCGACGCGCCGCCAGGAGGGTGTGACGACAGCTTTACCTCCGGTATCGACGACGTAAACGCGCACCAGCGCGCTCTCGACGCTGCTGTGGCTGGTGTCGCGATCGGTGCGGTGCAGGTTGGCACTCACCCACATGCAAGACCGATCATGCTTGACTACGCGGCCACAAGCGGTGGCGTGTTCGCGGAAGTTGGCAGGAACGGCAGCGGCACCGCCGCAGCCATCGAGCAAGTGCTTCTGCATTGCCTTGTCACGGAAGACGTGGAGCGCTGCTGTATCAGAGGAGCGACGATCGACGAGGACCTCTGCGTTGACGTCCCGTTGGGCATCTGCAGCGAACTCGGTGGCGACGTGGTTTCCGACTGTAGTACCTGTGGGCCGCAGCCCTGCAACGACGCCGACGTGAACGGCGACGGTAGGGTGGCAAGCGACGACCGCGAGGCGATCGTCAGGTGCATCGCCGGAACCCCACCGACTGGTGGAACCATCGAGGATTGCGACATCAACAAGGACGGCTGCATCAATCACCTGGATGTGCAGGCGTGGGAGTGTCGAGTCAACGGGGGGGCAGCAGAGGAGTGTTGCGAGCCGTGCACGCCGTGTGGGAACCAGGATTGCGACATCTCTCTCTCGGACTTGGGCATCTGCAGGCAATGTCTAACGGACTGCGACGGGTTCTGTTCGCCGAACACATGCGCAGACCCACTGTGTCCGTGTGACAGCACCGGTGACGGTGAGTTCACGATGGACGACATTAATGTGTTCAGGTGCCTCTTCCTAGGAGGGGGGCGCGAGTGTTGCGAGTCGGATGCGCTCGAGGACATCATTATCATTCACCGTCCCACCCCCGACTGCGTTAATTGTTCCCCAATTGCCATCGACCTTCGAGCGGCAATTGTGGTGGGCGACAGCGACATCGATGTGGACCCGGATTCGTCGCGGGTAATTTACGCGACCAATCGCGGCCCGGCGATGACGACTCCAATGATGCTTGAGCCCGACGACAGCTACCGCGGAACAATACCAGCGCAACCTGCAGGCACCTTGGTGGAGTACTCCCTCGAATTTCAGGATACGGATGGCAACACGTACACCGAGCCTGCAGGTGGACAAAAGCACAGCTTTGTTTTGGGAAATCTAATCGTCGTCGAGCAGTGGGACATGGAAACGGCGAGTGGGTGGACAGCCGGCGACGCGAGTATGCCCGACGACGCCACTGGGGGAAGTTGGGAACGCGGTATTCCACAGGGGCTCATTGTCACGGTGGATGGAAACGACCTGCTCCTAACCCCGGACGCCGATACATCTGAATCGGGTCAGTTCTGCTGGTTGACTCAGTTGGACACGGGTGTGCTCGGGGCGGACGACGTCGACGGTGGCAAGACGACTCTTGTTTCACCGGTGTTCGATCTGTCAAGTGAGCAGTACGTTAGGGTTCGGTACAACCAGTGGTTTACGAACGCTTTTTGGGATAACCCTGACGAGGATCCGTTTGAGGTCGCGATCTCGTCTGACGGTGGAGCAACGTACACGGTCCTTGAAGAGCAGTCGCTCGGAACGGCGCCGTTTTGGGAGCAGAAAGAGATTGTCCTCAATGGACTCATCAACTTCACCGACCAGATGCGTCTTCGGTTCGTCGTTAAGGACCTTGGCGGCGACTCGTTCGTGGAAGCTGCCATCGATGACGTCACGATAGTGCGCTGGGATCCGCTGCCGGTCGGTGTCAGCGACGCCGCCGACGCGCCGCGGGCCCGGGCATGGTTGGGGCACGCCCGTCCCAACCCGCTGAACCCAAGTACCGTCGTCGACTTTGCGATTCCCAACGATGCACTCGTCCAGCTGCGGGTTTACGATTTGGCGGGGCGGCTGGTGCAGACGTTAATCGATGCACCGTTGGCTGCCGGCACGCACCGTGCGACCTGGGATGGGTCGTCGGCGGACGGTGCGCCCGCAGTGTCTGGCGTCTACGTGTACAGGCTCGATGACGGTACATCTGTGCTGACTCGTAAGATGGTGTTGCTGAAGTAGTATCACCACAATCAGTAGGTTATGAGGTGGGCGTCAGTCGGTGCTCTTCGGAGATACCCGGCTGGCGTCCGCTCTCTTGGGATGTCAGGGGCCGCAATGAACCGCCTCGGGTTTGGAAGGCCGCCGAGCGCCGCACATCAGTTGCTAGTGAGGGTCTCGAGGTCGCGCACCATGACGTCGTAGCGCTCGAGGATCCGGTCCTTCCACCATGGGCGGTTCTCGCGATCCCAGAGTGCGGCGTAAGTGGTCTTGAGTTTCAGGAGTTCGTGCGCCAGTTCCTGGGCTGCTGCTGCAGCTGCTTCGGGCGACATTTGCGGCAGGGCCGAGCGCAGTACGTCCTTTTTCGCAACCCATTGGAGCCGCCGATCGCTCCGTGCTCGCCCGGGGGTGATCTGGGACCGCTGTTCGAGCCTGGCCGCTCTGGGGCGAGGTTGCCGGCTCGTCCTCCCCCCTGACTCGACCCTCGTCTCGAGATCCCAAATCTGACGATGGCGACGTCTCTGCCCCGCGGGGTCGCCGAGCGCAGGTCAGCGCATGCTCATCCGGGCAACTCGGCCGGCAGCTCCGCGGTCTCCGGCTTCTTTCCCGCGGCACGAGCGACTCCAAGAGGTGCTGACGCCGACAACAACAACCACTTGTCGCCGCCGCCAGCGTGGGTTGATACAATGGTGATCGGCTAAAACGCGGTTCAATTCTCCTATGCGCTCAAGGCCGGCAAGCTGCCGGATGTGCCGATTCACATCGATAGCCCGATGGCGATCGACGCGACCACGATCTACGGTCGCTACATGGATGGGCACAATCTGGATGAATGCATCGGTAAAGACGGCCGGAGCACGCTGTTCCCCAACAACGTCTGCTTCCATCGTAGCGTCGATGAATCCAAAGAGCTGAACCGCTCGAGCGGCGCGCGCATCATCATTTCAGCCAGCGGCATGCTCACCGCCGGCCGCATCCTCCACCACCTCCGGCGCCGCCTGCCCGACCCCAAAAACTTGGTGTGTTTGGTGGGCTACCAGGCCGACGGAACCCGCGGTCGCGCACTGCTGCGCGGTGCTCGGTACCTGCGCATGCACGGCGAAGAGGTACCAGTACGCGCCGAGACACTGGTGTTGAACGGCCTCTCCGGACACGCCGATCGCGACGAGATTCTGCGCTGGATCGGCTCCTCACCGAACCCGCCCAGCCGCATCTTTGTGGTGCACGGCGAGCCCAAGTCGGTTAAGGCGATGGCCGACGCGCTCCGCCACAAGTTTGACGCAGAAGTCGACACGCCCGACTTGGGCGACGGGTTCGAGTTGTGAACGATCGTGGCGTCGCTACTTGACAAGGATCGCTTTTTGACTGCCGTGTACAACGCCGTCGACGAAGAGTCTGTAGAAGTAAGTGCCTGACGCGGCACCGCGACCGTTTGCGTCACGCCCATCCCACTGAACCTCATGGCGCCCGTGGTCGAGCCTTTGGTCAACGAGTTGACGGATTAACCGTCCCGAAACGTCGTAGACTTTGAGATCCACATCACCCGGCCCGCCCAGGTCGAAGACAATGGTGGTCCGGGGATTGAACGGGTTGGGGCGCGCACGGAAGAGCTGATAGCTCGCCGTGGCGAGTGGCGACCCGACGCCGTCGACGCCCGAGGTCGACCGCCAATCGACAACGGCAACCTCGCCATCGGCCGTGAAACAGAGGGCCTCGGGCGTCCCATCCGCGTCGATGTCGATGAGAGTGATCGACCTCAAGTCGCTGTAGCTGGCGCTGGTCCACTCGACGCCCCCGGTCGCCAGATCGATGATCCTGACCGACGTACCGCGAGCGCCGATACACTCGTCCTGCCCATCGCCGTCCAGGTCGCCGATGTAGCTCGGCTCGAGCCCCGCGCCGCTCGGTACCAGGCCTTCGAACCAGAACTCACCGTAGTCGTCAGCGTGTGTCACCCTGCTCAGCAAGAGCAAGGTTACGGCCGTGAAAGTCAGATTCACCAAAAGTCGTCGTTTGGTTTGCATCGCCTTAGCCTCCAATGACGCTCTGCGTCTCAGTCCGCGTGGTCCGGATCAGCTCCTGTGCCTGCCGGCGCGGCGGTGGCTACCCAGTCGACAACGTACGTAACCTGGTCGCCTAGCAAGATGGCCTCCGGAAACGTATCGCCATCGATGTCCATCAACGTGATGGAAGCGCTGAGCCCCTGATAGGGAGCACTCGTCCACTCAATCGCGCCTGTCTTCAAGTCAATGATGCGCGTGGTGTTGGCGTAGCGACCGATTAGCTCGTCGTCACCATCGCCGTCCAAGTCACCAACGTAGCTTGCTGGCAGACCGTCGCCGGGAAGGTAGAAATCGACCTCCCAGAGGAAGGTGTAGGCAGCATTGGCGCTGATCGGGGCCAGAGTCGCGAGCACGAACAGCCCGAGGGCGGTCAAACACGTAGCGTTGAGAAAGTTCTTCGTGCGTAACATTCACTCTCCGATTTTCGTGGTTCTTGTGGATGGCCGGATCGCGACACGATCGATCCCGATCCGACTAGGAGTCTCCCAAGGAGACCCGCTTCATCCACCAGAACGAAGACAGCTGGAATCAGGGGCCATCACCACCGGCGCCGACCGCAGAACGCCCTCAACCAGGTTCAAGACGCCGCTCCGGCCGCCGATACAGGTGGTGAGCACACGCTCACCCCCTTGTTCTGGACATGGCTTATCACCGGTGCCAACCGCGGCATCGGTCTTGAACTCACCCGCCAAGTGTCTGCGCGCGGCGACCACGTGTTAGCAGGTGGCGATTGTCACCAGCCTTATGGATTCGATGTCCGACAACGGCAGCGGGCGCTACTACGCCTACCGCATCTCCAAAGCTGCCGTCAACATGGTCGGCGTGAATCTGGCCCACGACCTGCGAGACCGCCAAATCTCGGTCGCGCTGTTGCACCCCGGAATGGTGGCAACCGAAATGACCGGTCGGCGCGGGATCAGCGTTGAGGAATCGGCGAGCGGTCTCATCCAGCGCATCGACGACCTCACGCCCGAACAAAGCGGCTGCTTTCAACATCAGGACGGGACTGCGTTGACGTGGTGAGCGGTGAGTAGTGCGGCCGCGCGGGCATGCAAACGCGGCCCGGGCGTTGAGCCCGAGCCGCCTTCACTCTTCGTCTTACGACGTTGCTGGAGTCACGTCGACTAGTTGGACGTCGCTGTGCCGTTCAACTGCGCCAACGCTCCTCGAAACGGGTCAGCTGCTTCTCGTAGTAGTCGTTCCCCGGATCTGCATCGATCGCTTGCTTGATCAAGGCGACGTCTTCTTCACAGTCGTCCATGACGTTGCAGATTTCCGCTTCGGTATCGAGAACCATCGCGCGCTGCGAATCATCTTCGGCCAACTCAACACCGCGCGCTGCCTTTTCACGTGCATCCGCCAGGTTGACCTTGTTCTCGAAGCACCACCACGCGAAACCGTTCAGCGTTCCCGAGTTTTCGGTCCAACCATCTTCCATCGAGCCGCGCTTGAGGAGCACCGCCTTTTGCGGATCCTCTTCGACGTGCAACGCGTACTCCGGTAGCAGCTGCTCGCGCAGCTTCGACGTCCGCTCGTCATCACCGCCGGAAGCGCGTTCAACGCCAGCCTTGATATACGGCACGGCAAGGGCCACATCTTCGGCTTCGCGTGCAGCACCGGTCCTCATCTTGGCGGTGTAGACCAGGTCTGACAGCTCGGTGTTCGGAGACTTGAGGACTTGCTGCGCAGCCGCATCACGATCAGCGGCAGTGAACTTTGCGTCCTCGTCCTTGGTACCAGCGTAGATCGACTCGAAGATCGCATAGGCGAAATCCGCATCGGGGTTGAGGGGGTGATCTGGGACCGCTGTTCGAGCCTGGCCGCTCTGGGGCGAGGTTGCCGGCTCGTCCTCCCCCCTGACTCGACCCTCGTCTCGAGATCCCGAATCTGACGATGGCGACGTCTCTGGCCCGCGGGGTCGCTGAGCGCAGGTCACCGCATGCTCATCCGAGCAACTCGGCCACTAGCTCCGCGGTCTCCGGCTTCTTTCCCGCGGCACGAGCGACTCCAAGAGGTGCTGACGCCGACAACAACAACCACTTGTCGCCGCCGCCAGCGTGGGTTGATACAATGGTGATCGGCTAAAACGCGGTTCAATTCTCCTATGCTCTTCTCCCTGACAACTCGCTTTCACTCACAGGAGTCAACCATGTTGCAACAGGCGCTTGCGATCGTGCTCCTTGCAGCTTTTCTCTCCTCGACCCATCTCCCAGCATCGAGCGGTCCGATCACGTTCTCGGATGGTACGTTCGACGCGGCCGACTGGACATCGTTCAAGATCGAGGACACGACGCCGGGTCAATCGGGCATCTTCACGGCCACACAGGTCATGACAGGCGGGAATCCCGACGCCCATCACCGCGTGACCCTAACGTTCGTCGATGGGTACCTGATCATCGGGCATATGCGCGATGGCGCCGTGTACGATCCAAGCACGCAAGGCGGTGGGCTGCTGATCGACTTCTCGATGGACGTGTATCGCTTCGATCCGGCGCCTAACGCGTACATGTCGTACAACCTCCTTCTTTTCCAGAACGACACCTACTATGGAGCCAGTGCCGGAAACGCAGGCGAGTCGGTCTGGCGGACGTTCAGCAAGACCGGAGTGCAGTCCGTCAACTTCGGGCGCCTCGACGGTCCGGGTCCGGCGAACCCCGACTTCACCGACCAGGGTGGCCCGATCCAGCTCGGCTACGCAACCTCCAGCGGGACCAACTGGAACATCACGCAGGTCCGGGACGGCGGCCTCGACAATTGGAGCGCGACGATTCATCCGGGCGCACTCGCCATCGACCCATCCACGTCGGGGCGGATCAAGGCACTCTTCTAACCCCGGACGTGGTCCGAGCGAACGTGCCATGCGTTCCGGCCAGGGCCGAGAGCGTGAAACCTCGGAGGAACACGGCATGTTGCGTGACGCAGCGATGAGCTCGGGCGACTCGGGCGAATCTCACTTCGCATGGCGCGGTGTGAACGTCTCACGCGCCGAGAACTTCGCCGACGCCTCCCTACACCGTCCTCATGTATGACCTGCGCAACCATGGCGAGAGCGATCTCGGTACGTGCCCGTGGGTCTCCTGGGGACCCGAGGAAGCCAAGGACGTCATCGCTTCGGTCGACTATATCTCTCACCATCCACAGTACGAGGATGCCGGGCACACCAAGTCCACTCAAGCCCTCGTGGACGAACTCGATCGGCTTGGAGATTTCCCGCATCATCAGGCCGAACTCGTCGCTGGCTGCGCGCGACAAGATGTCGCGCCGCAGCACGATGCCGTTCCAGTCGTCGTCGTCGCCCGGGACGTGGATGGGGATCCGGGAGTGTGGCACCACGGCGGCCATCACGTCAAAGCCGTGCCAGGTCGAAAGACCGATGTGAAGGACTGCGAGTGGCTTGCTGATCTTCTTGCGCACGGATTGATTCGTGGCAGCTTCATCCCACCGAGCCAATTCGAGAACTCCGCGAAGTCACACGCTACCGCAAGTCGCTGGTCCGAGACCGAGCCACCGAGATCAACCGCATCCAAAAGGTGCTTGAAACAGCGAACATCAAACTCGCGAGCGTCGCAAGCGACGTGATGGGTAAGCGAGAAGTTGATCGAGGAGTGCGACCAGAGAATCGAGGAGATGACTCGCCCTTTTGAGAAGGAGGTCGCGCTACTCCAGACCGTGCCGGGGATTGGGCTGCGATCCGCTCAGGTGCTAGTGGCGGAGATCGGCATCGACATGTCCAGGTTTCCGAGCGCAGCGCACCTGGCGTCATGGGCTCGCGTCTGCCCAGGGAACAACGAGAGTGCAGGCAAGCGGCGATCAGGACGAACCGGCAGGGGAAACTTATGGTTGCGCACGACCTTGGTCGAGTCAGCTTGGGCTGCGTCGCACTCACGAAACACCTATCTTGCTGCCGCTCACCGACGCATTGCTCGACGAAGGGGCCAGAAGCGCGCGACGATTGCGATTGCTCATCGACTTCTCATCGCCGCCTACCACATCCTCGATCGCCACCTGCCCTACATCGATCTCGGTCCCGACCATTTCGACCAGATCAACACCAAACGGCGAGCACGCTACCATCTGCGCCGACTCAAAGATCTAGGAGTCACCGTCTCGGTTGAGCAGGAGGTCGCATGAATTTACAACGACTTACAGTTACTTTCTGAGCAACCACGCGCGGTTGATAGTGCCGACCCGATTTTCGGACAACCTCTTGCGGGGATGTATGAAGGGCCAAGGCTGCTGCTGCAAACCAGGTGCCGCGGGCGTCATTGTCCTAGCTGCAGTGAGCTTGTTAGTGCTAGGGCTCTTCGGGATCGCCGAGAGGCGCTTTGCGGGGGGATCCGGCTTCCCCTTCGATGATGCGTGGATCCACGCCGTCTTTGCGCGCAACCTCGCCACCGGGGAAGGGATGGCCTTCAACGCCGGTGTCCCGGTGGCCGGCTCCACTGCACCACTGTGGACCTACATCCTGGGGATCGTCTATGGCGCCACCGGCAACATGCTGGTCGCTGCCAAAGTGAGCGGTGGGATCCTCTACGTCCTGGCCAACGTGCTGGTTTTAGCACTGGCCAGGCAGTGCACGAGCTGCCGCCGCGACGCGGTGGTCGTCGCGACCCTGGCTGCAATGACCGGCTGGCACGCCTTCGGCGGGTTGAGCGGCATGGAGATGCCGCTCTACGTCGCCCTTGCGATTGCCGGTCTCCTCCTGCACATCGCTAGCGGCTACGGTCGGGCGGGCTATTGGGCACTTGCGTCGACACTTGTCCTGGCTCTGTCGGCGCTGGCGCGACCCGAGTGCCTGAGTCTTTTGGTGGCGACCCGGCTCGACGCTATCACCGGCGGCTTTCGACAGTGGCCGAAACGCTCCGAGTGGACTCAGCACCTGGGTTGGACCAGCGCCCACATAGCCATTGCCGTTGCCGCCTTGTGGCCAACCGCGCTCTTTAACCTGAGAAGCAACGGAACGGTTTTACCCGCAACGTTCGAAGTCAAAGCCGGCGAGCACCTGCTGGGCACGGCGATGACCAAGGGGTTCTTTCAGGCAGCACGCACCGCGGTGGGCGGCGTGGCGCTCGGTGTTATTGCCTTTCTGGCCAAAGTGTTTGTCGAGAACCCGGTCCTGGCGTTGGGTGCAATGCCGTTGTTCCGAGTCGCTCGGGGGCGGACGCTACCGGCACCCCAGCGACGCTGCCTCTCTTTTCTAGCGGGGGCCATCCTGGTCAGCGTCGTCCTTCTGGGTTTGGCCGATCCCGGCACCCAGGTTCCCTACCGGTATGCGACCCACATCTTCGTCCTCATGGTCGCTTTGGGCGCTATGGGTTGGCTGACACTCGAGGCGTCGCTGGATCCACGGCGCCTGGTCAGCCTTGCCGGTGTCTGCGCACTCGCCGCTGCCGTGGGCCTGGTAATCCTGGGGCGCTTTGCCGGCGCTGGCGCGCCCCTACCCGAGCAGTTTCCGTATCAGCTGGGTGCTGCCCCCGACGCGCCGGCGTTGGGCCCCGGTTTCCTCGGCATGATCGGCGTGGCGCTGGTTGGTGCAGCTCGCCTCGTGCCAGCACGCCGGCTTCAGGTCGCCATCCTCTGCCTGGCATTGGCTTGCACGGTTTGCCGATTGGCGGGCATGGCCGAGTACCATGGCCGTTCAGTCGCTACCATCAACGCGCTGCACGTCGCCTGCGGTAACTGGCTGGCCCGCGAGACACCTCCGAACGCCATCGTCGGTGCCGACGACGTGGGAGCTGTCGGCTTTTTCAGCGAGCGCCGAATTGTCGATACGATCGGTCTCATCACCCCGGCCGTGGCGCGGGCCCGCCGTGCAGGCAAACCGCTCGGCCCGATTCTTCAAGCATCGGGCGTCGACTATGTCGCCACACTGCGGCCCCGCACCTTGCCGGACTTGGGTGAGATGACGTCGCCAATCTATACCAGCTCGTTGACTCCCAGCGTTGGCGCTGTCAACGACAGCATCTACGTCGTGCGCACAACGTGGTAGCTGGGTGAGACTAGTGCACGCTTAGCTTCTGCGTGTGCGAGCCGCTGGGGGTACTGATTTGGTAGAAGTACGTCCCCGAGGCCACGCGCTGCCCGTGGGTGTCGGTGCCGTCCCAGGTCGCCTCGTATTCACCCGGTTGCAAGTTTCGGTCGACCAGCGTTCGGACGAAGCGACCGCCGGCGTTGTAGACGCGGATCAGCGTCCGACCCGGAACTTCCGTCGCGTAGGCGATGCGGGTTGGTGACAGGTGCATCGGGTTGGGGTGGCTCTGACCGAGCCTCAGCCCCGCCTGCGGGCTCTGCCCAGGCGAGCCGATGCCTGACGTCCCCTCCGGGAATGCGATCACGGCTACTTGGAACTGGCCTTCCGTGTTGGCCAGATCCGCGTCACTCATGTTGACACCGATCTTCAGTTCATTACCAAAGTCGTTGGTTTGGGACTTCATGAAGCCGCCGTCACCGATGACAAAACCTTGCTCCAAGCTGGAGGTGTAGGTGCCCATCACACAACCGAACTGCATGCTGCTGACGGGCTGACCGTTCCGGAACAGCCGGGTCAGACCTTCGGGTCCAAACCAGCCATCCGTGTACGGGCGGGAGATGAGGCGCAACGATCCGTGCGGAATGAGGACGAAGTTCTTTCCGGAGGCTCCGACGATGCCGGTCCCCACCGGCTGCGTGGTCGTATTGTCGATGATGACGAGCGAGTCCTCGACGGCCGTCGAAGCCGGCACTTGGATGACCGTGATCACGACCTGAACGTCCATTGCCGCCAGGTCGCTGTCGCTCATGTTGACGCCAAACTTCAGCTCTCTACCAAGATCATTGGTAACTGTGGTGTGTACACCTGTGTCTGCGTAGAAGTTGCTAAACGCCAGCGACGTTCCAAAAGTACCGAGGACCGCTCCGTAGGGCAGATCGGGCCTCGGCTGACCCACGCGCCGCAGGCGAACCATGCCGTTCGAACCAAACCAGCCATCGGAATACTCATGGCCAATGACGTCCCCGATTGACTCAGCGCCTTGGTGGAAGACAATCCACGTGTCGCCCGAAGCTGCGATCAGCCCAGTGCCGACGGGCTGGGTTGTTAGGTTGTCGATGACGAGAGTCACCGACGACTCGCCGGCGGCGCCAGCTAGAGTGGGATGAAGCAGCGCAATGCTGAGCACAGCAATGTTGAAGACACCAAACCTTGAGAGCATCGAAGACCTCCATGTGTGCCCGATGGCATATGGGTGCGGTATGCGGGACATAAGGGCAGGCCCACACTGTGTTGTTCTGCGTGTTGTTGTGCTGTGAACCGCCGTCGTTGGGCCAACTCCAAAAACCTAGTGGGCGAGGCTCCAACACGACTTTTGATCCCGCCTCGGCGGGGTCCTAGCTCATATCATTTTGACATAGAGAGGAACCCCCGAGCAACTGAGCGGCAGCATCTGGGGCCTTGGAATCTTTGTAAGCTATTTGAAAATAGCTGGTTACCAGCCGCTGCTAGCCAGAACCACTCCACGGCGTAGGACCGGGCGCCCGAGGGGGGGGACCGGGCGCCCGTTCTACCGCTGGCGTGTTCCTGTCGAGTACTGAGACTAGTGCACGCTCAGCTTCTGCGTGTGCGAGCCGCTGGGGATGCTGATTTGGTAGAAGTACGTCCCCGAGGCCACACGCTGCCCGTGGGTGTCGGTGCCCCCTCATCAGCGCTGCCGCGCTTTGAAGCCTGCTAAAGTTGTTAGGGATGGCTTGTTACGAGGCTGGCAGGGGCATCGGCGCTAGTCCTGCGCTGATAGGGGCGGCCGGCCTAGCTGTTCAGGTGCCACATCTGCACCAAGAGCGCCGCGATCGCGACGCCCCTTACCCACGGTTCTCTGAGCCGGCGAGAGGCAGCTCCGACGATGACCAGAGCGGCTCTCGGGGCCAAGGTCGCGACGACCCCGAGGCTCAGGAGCGCCACCGTTGCCGCCGCTAGGAGTGGATTCAAGCGCAGCGCTTCATCGAAGTGACCGCGGCTCAGCGCGGCAAGGGAGCGCGTGCCGCCGCAAGCGAAACAGGCGATGCCTGTAGTTTGGCGCAGGGTGCAGCCGGTCATCGTTGCGGTCAGGAGCGGGGCGCACGCCAGCCAGCGAGACGTAGGTTGTGCCGCCAACCACCGCGGCTCGGAGCCACCCACACCAGAAGCGCGAATCCCCACCAACAGCATGCCGGCGGCCAAACCGAGCAGCATCAACAGCTGCACGCGCGAGCGTTCCTCAGGGTGCAAAGCTACCCCTGCGCCGCGGCAGCGATCAAGAAGCCGGCGACCGTAAAGCAACCGCAGCTGAAGAGGATCGGCAGGAGGACGGCTACCGCAGCCTGAGCCCGCGAGGCGCCGTGCAGCTCCGACAAACCGATGATCATGTGCACGATCGCCCAAATGCCGCCAATCACCGCACCGCACAAGGGCACTGCGGTGAGGATGTGCGGTGTCTGGGCGTAGCACACCACCCGAAACGTGGCGACCATGCTGTGCCGCGCGGCGCCGAGGATCACCAGTATCAGGTGCATGATTGCTGCACCCAGCAAGAGCCCGAGCGGAATCAAGATGGGCGACAGAAAGGCCTCGAAGAGGACGAATAGGGTGCCCTGTCCCCCAAGTTGCGACAACGTGAACGGGATCTGCAGAACCATGGCAATCCAGAGCGGGATTAGGGTCACCAGCAACGCGTACACCAGTGGGCTGCCGATCGGCCCGAAGGGCGGCTTTGGCTCCGGGCGCTCGGGGGGCACTCGCCGAAAGAAGTCAGCGGTCTCCGAGAACGCCTGCACGATCGTCTGGCTGAGCGCCGGCCAAAACCCAAGCCGCCGCCGATGTTCCCAGGGAATGCCTGCTCCACCGGGCTCTTCGAAGTCCGGCATTTGGGGGTTCGGTTCCTCGGGCGGCGGCTCGACCGGCGACGCAGGTGGATCCGGTGGGTCAAAAGCATGAGGCATGGCGGGACTCCGTCATAATGAATCGGCGTCGTGGCTCGACGCAGCGGCCCAGAGGCTGTAAGTCGCCTAGTATAGAATAGAAGCCGCGCTTCAGGCACGACGACTTTGACCAAGAAAGTGATCTTGGCAAAATGACGAGAATATCGCAGGGGCAATCGCTTTCATGTGCGCTTTGCCTTCGGTTGCCGCGACCAACGACTCAACCACCGTCGTACTGCACGTGGACCAGCCCCCTGGGACGGAAGCTGCAGCGTGCACCGTGCAGATAGATTGCGACAGTTCACGCCCGATGACCATGATCGACCCTGGCCGTCCTGAGTAAGTGACCTTGTTTGTTCGAAACCACGAATCTGTTTTGGGCTTTGAGGGCACGTTCGAGATTGTGGAAACGGACGTCGGCGGACTTTGGGGGGATTGGACAGTTGTCAACTGGCGCACGTGTGCGGATAACCAGACGACACCGTGGCCACCTCATCAGGGGTCGTCCTGCCTTGTGACAGCGTTTGAGGTGCTGACCGGCCCTTCCCTCGCTCCTATCATGACTGTCCACTTTGTTTCTGGGCTGAGCGGGTGCTTAACCTTCAAGGAGGACGTTCAGGTCTACGGGTTTGATGGTGTGCCTACACCTATTGCTCGCCCCAACATTGGCCGGGTCTGCATTGGTGGCGAAGGGTACGATGCCTGCGACACTCAACCGGTCGCGGTTGAAAACACCACCTGGACCTCGATCAAGCGCCAGTACCGGCTGAGGTAGTCCCTAGCCGCCTGCCATGGCACTCCGCACAAGCTGCCTTGCACCTGCCGGCCAGGGCGCCTAAACTCGCGCGTTTCTCAGCCATCCCCGGAGTTCCGTAGCCTCCCCGGACGCCGATCTCGAATGCCTGAAACTCTCGCCGGTCCGGCGGCCCCCAGCCGGACAGAAATCCTTGCCGACCTCTTGGAGCGCACGGGCGCCAGCCCGACGCTAGAGGCGCTCCTAGGGGACTTGCGCGACTCGATCGAGGGTCAGGAGCCTGGCCACCCGCCCCTTCGCCCGCAAGTTGCCGGGTTGGCCGGCTCGGCGCTTTCCTTGGTTGTCGCCCACGTCTACCGGCAGCTCCGCCGGACGGTCTGCGTGGTTACCGAAGGCGTTCCCGAAGCCGAAGCGCTCCGGGATGACCTCGAGGGCCTCGTCGGAGCGGAGCGCGCCCTCTACTTGCCCGAGTTTGAAAGCTCGCCCTACGACGTGCGTTCGCCCCACGTCAGCATCTTGGACGCTCGCCAGACCACCCTGTCGCGGCTGGCCATGGGGCACGAGGCGGTGGTGGTCACCACGGTGGCGGCGGTGGCGACGGCGGTGCCGTCGCCGCCGGTGATGCGGCGCGGCACCATGACTCTGACGGTAGGCGACCCCATGGACGCCGACGATTTGGCCGAGTGGTTGGTGGGGCTCGCCTATCATCAGGTGCCAAACGCCGAGGCCCACGGCGACTTCGCCCGGCGCGGCAGCATTCTGGACGTGTACACCTTCGGCTACGCCAATCCGTTGCGCCTCGAGTTCGACGAGGACGAAGTCGCGTCGATTCGCGAGTACGACCCGGCGACTCAGCGTTCGGTCGTCCGCCACGAGCAAGTGACGCTGGTGCCGCGGCGCGAAATGGTGGTCGACGACGCGGCGGCGATCGAAGCAGCCAAGGTGCTGCGAGAAACCGACGCCCAAGACGCTGAAGCCCTCGCCGTTCAGTTGGAGACCGAGGCCTACTTCGTCGACATGCAGCGCATTGCCGGTTACATCGATCAAGAGTGGGGTTCGGTGCTGCGCTACTTGCCGTCCAACGTCATCGTGTTGACCCATCGCCCCCGGCGCTTCGAGGCGCGGGTCGATGCCCAAAAGGCTGGCTTGGAAACCGGCTACGCCAGCCGGCAAAGTCACCGCCAGGCCGCCTCGCCGCCCGAGACGCTCCTGGTGCCTTGGGAGTCCATCGCCACTGCATTGCGCGAGGCGCCTGGCGCCGACATCGACCCGGTCGTGCGTACCCAAGTGCGCCTCGACGTCGAGTTGCCCGAGGGTCTCCGCCATCTGAACCTCGTCGGTGACGCCGGCGATCCCGCGGAGGACGCGGGCGACGACGTGGGTGAGGGCAGTGAATCAGCGGTCGGGACCCCCCTGGGTCGCGGGCCCCGCCACCACTTTCGCACCGCCCCCCAGGAGTCATTCGGGCGGTCCATGGAGGCGCTCCGCGAATTCCTGGCGGCGCAGGCGGCGGCTAAGAACCACACGGTCATTCTGTGCGACAACCCCGGGCAACGCGATCGCCTCCGCGAGCTCATCGTCAGCGACGATGAAGCCGCGGTGGTCGACGGCGCCCAGCCCGGCGCCTTGCCGGCGATCGACATCGTCGTCGGCCAGCTCTCGGGCGGTTTTACCTGGCGGGAGGTGCGCCTCGCCGTCTTAACCGACCACGAGATTTTTGCGCGCTTTCGGCGTAAACGCAGCCGCCGCCGGCGCTTCAAAGCCGGGCTGTCGATCCCCAGCCTCACCGCCCTCAAGCCGGGCGACCACGTGGTCCATATTGACTACGGGATTGGCGTCTACCGCCGGACCGAGCGCCTCACCATCGACGGGCACGAGACCGACTGCCTGGAGCTGCACTACCAGCGGGGTGACAAGCTCTTCATCCCGGTCGATCAGTTCGACTTGATCCAGCGCTACGCGGTCGATGAAGGCTCGAAGGCGCCCCCCTTGTCGCGGATTGGTGGCACCCAGTGGGCTAAGACCAAAGCCAAGGCGCAAAAGGCCATCGACGACATCTCCGAGGAACTCTTGAAGATGCAGGCGATCCGCACCGGTCGCTCCGGGTTTGCCTGCGAGCCCGACAACGTCTGGCAGCGCCAGCTCGAATCATCCTTCCTCTACGAAGACACGCCAGACCAGGCCAAGGCGACCGCCGACATCAAAGAAGACATGGAAGCGGCGCGGCCGATGGACCGCCTGATCTGCGGCGATGTTGGCTTTGGCAAGACCGAAGTGGCGGTGCGCGCCGCCTTCAAAGCTGTGCAATCCGGCAAACAGGTTGGCGTGTTGGTGCCCACTACCATTCTAGCGAGTCAGCACCACGACACCTTCTCCGATCGGCTGGGCGAGTTCCCGTTGAAAGTGGAACTCTTATCGCGCTTTCGCACGACGGCCGAGCAGCGCCAAGTGGTGGCCGGCGTCAAGGCGGGGGAAGTCGACATTGTCATCGGCACCCACCGCCTGCTCCAGAAAGACGTCGAGTTCAAAGAGCTCGGTTTGATCATCGTGGATGAGGAACAGCGCTTTGGCGTCCGCCACAAGGAACGCCTCAAGCAGCTCAAAGAACTGGCCGACGTCTTGACCCTGACCGCCACCCCCATCCCGCGCACCATGCACCAGGCTCTCCTCGGCACGCGGGACATTTCGCTCATCACCACACCGCCTCGCGACCGGGTGCCGGTGATGACCGAAATCGTTGAGTTCGACCGCGATCTCATCGCCGATGCCTTGCTGCGCGAAACCGACCGCGGCGGCCAGTCCTTCTTCGTTCACAATCGCGTGCAATCGATCGACGCTACGGCGCGCTTTCTCCGTCGCTTTTGCCCGCAGCTGCGCTTCGGCATCGCCCATGGCCAGATGAGTGAGCGGGGCCTCGAGCAGGTCATCATCGACTTCGTCGACCGCAAGTACGACGTGCTGGTAACCACCATGATCATCGAGTCGGGCATCGACATGCCGACGGTCAACACGCTCTTGGTCAACCGCGCCGACCGCTTCGGCCTCGGTCAGCTCTACCAACTGCGCGGGCGCGTCGGGCGCTCCAACCAGCGCGCCTATTGCTATCTGATGGTGCCTCCCCACCGAGCGCTCACCGAGACCGCTGAGAAACGCCTCCGGGCGATCGAGGAGTACAACGATCTGGGCTCGGGGATCAAGGTGGCGATGAAGGACCTGGAGATCCGCGGCGCTGGCAACATCTTGGGTTCCCAGCAGCATGGCCACATGGCGGCGGTGGGTTACGACCTCTATTGCCGCATGCTCGAGGAGACCATGCGCGACCTCAAGGGCGACGGGGTCTCGCACGTCGACACTCGGGTCACCACCACGCTCGACGCGTATCTGTCCGACCACTACGTCGACTCGGAGGACAAGATCGACTTCTACAAGCGCCTGGCCGAAACTCGGGATATCGCCCAGGTGGATGAGCTGCGGGCCGAGTTGGAGGATCGCTTTGGGCGGGCCGACGAGGCGGCGCAGAACATCTTCGAGCTCCGCCGCATCAAGCTCATGGCCGGTGCCGTGGGCCTCGAGGAAGTGGATGTGAGCGAATCAAAGATCCGCTTCGAGTTTCATCGACAGCCAACTAAATCGCAGGTTGCGGGGTTTATGCAGGAGACCGATCAGCACTTGGAGTTCTCCTCCGGCGAGCGGTTTACCGTGCGCGCCACGCGTTTCAAGGGGGAACCCCTGACTACCACTCGCCACCTCCTCGAAGCTCTGGCGCGGGCCGATGACCAGACTGAGGAGCCGAATTGACGGCGCCCACCGAGAGTGGCAGAGTACAGAAGCCCCACGGAATGTCATGATGAGAAGTGTGACAAAACGGCTGCCGAGTCTGCGGATTGCACCAATGGTAGGCGCCCTCCTCACGTTGGCGAGCGCCTACTGGGCCGCCGCGCCACCGGTGGACGCCGCCCCCATCCTCCTTGAGGGCATCGCCGCCCAAGTGGGGGAGGAGATCGTCCTCGAGAGCGAGTTGGCCGAGCAGCTGGCGGTGGCCCGCCTGCGCTATGGGGTCGCTGACAGTCTGCTCGCCAAGGCGCGCGAGGACATTTTGGCCCGGGCCATCGACGAGCAGGTGCTCGTTCAAGAAGCCCGCGCCCGCGGCGTCGCTGCCTCACCCCAAGAAATCAGCATGGCGGTCGACCGCTTGCTCGAAACCTTGCGGCAGCAGTACGGCTCTGAGGAAAACCTGCGCGCCGAGATGGAGCGCGAAGGGGTCACCGACGACGAGCTGCGCGAACGCTACCGAGCCCAGGCAGAAAACGAAATCCTCTACTCGCGCCTCTTGCAGCGCGAGATCTATTCGAAAATTGAAGTTACCGATGCCGACGTGGAGGACTACTACCGCGAGCACCGGGACGAGATCCCCGACAAGCAAGAGGCGGTGCGGTTGGCCCACGTGTTCGCCTCCGTGCGCCCGGAGGAAGAAGTCATTGACCGCGCCCAAGGCAAGCTCGACCAGGTGCGGAGCGCCCTCGACGAGGGGCAAGACTTCGCCGCCGTCGCCCGCCAGTATTCGGATGATCCCGGCGCCAGCCAATTCGGTGGCGATCTGGGGTGGCTGGAGCGCGGCCAAATCGACCCGCGGATCGAGGAAGTGCTCTTTGGGCTGGAAGTCGGCGAGGTGTCCGAGCCCTTCCAAACGCCTTTGGGGATCCAAATCCTCAAAGTGACCGACCGCGGCGACGATGGTTCTAAGGTGCGGGCCTCGCACATTCTGGTGCTCCTGGCGCCCGGTCGAAGCGACATTGCCCGCGCCAAGGCAAAGATCGACAAGGTGGCAGGGTTGGCCAAGGCCGGCACCGACTTTGCCGATCTTGCCGCAACTTATTCGGATGACACCGAGTCCGCCGAAAAGGGGGGCGATCTCGGACACTTTGCGGTCGAAGAGCTGGTGCCGGTCATCGCCGAGGCGGTCGACGGGATCGGCGTCGGTGAAACGTCTGAAGTGATCGAAACCGACCAGGGCTACCACGTCTTTAAGGTGACCGAAAGGCAGGCCGGGGGCCGAGTCACGCTGGAGGAGATTCGCGACCAGCTGCGGAACCTCATTTTGGAAGAGCGCGCCGCCCAAGATGTCGAGACCTGGCTGACCAAGATTCGAAGCAACTACTACATCCGCCGCGCCACCGCCGATCCCCTCGCTCAAGCGGGCCCGGCCCCGACGGTGATCTCGCGACCGGTCGCCCTGGATCAAGCCGCAGCGCCGGCGCCAAGCACGGCAAACGAAACCTCAGAGGAGGACGAGTGATGCGGGACGTGGTGATTGTCGATGGCATCCGCACGCCGTTTTGCAAGGTGGGCACCGCGCTCCGCCACGTGCCGGCCCAGGAGTTGGGGCGCTGGGTGGTCGCCGAACTCATCGAACGGAACGACCTGGATCCAACTACCATCGACCACGTCGTCCTCGGCAACATCGCCGGGCCACCGGATGCCGCCAACATTGCGCGGGTTGTGGCGCTGATGGCCGGTGTGCCGCAAAAGGTGGGGGCCTACACCGTGAATCGCAACTGCGCTTCGGGGCTCGAGTCGATCGCCGCCGCGGCGCGCATGATCATGATCGGTGAGTCGGACGTGGTGATTGCCGGCGGCACCGAATCCATGTCGATGGTGCCGTTCTTCTTCAAGGAGTCGGCCAAGGACGCCTTCGTGCAGATGGGGCGGGCCAAGAGCGCCGGGGCCAAGCTCCAAAGCTTCACGCAGTTTCGACCCGAGCACTTTGCACCGATGGTTGGGCTCGAGGTGGGGCTCACCGACCCGGTCTGTGGCCTCAACATGGGGGAGACCGCCGAAGTCTTGGCGCGGCGTTTCCGCATTTCACGCGAGTTGCAAGACGAGTTCGCACTGCGAAGCCACCAGCGCGCCGTCGCCGCCCGCGAGCGCCTGTCCGAGGAGATCCACCCGGTTTACCCACCGCCCAAGTACTCGGAGGCGGTGACCCACGACATCGGGCCGCGGGAGAATCAGTCGATCGACGCGCTTGCCAAGCTGCGCCCCGCCTTTGACCGCCGCCACGGCACGGTGACCGCCGGCAACGCCTGCGGCATCACCGACGGCGCCGCGGCGCTCTTGGTGATGTCGGCCGAGCGCGCTCGCGAGTTCGGTTACACGCCCATCGGGCGGCTCAAGTCCTACGCCACTGCCGGCCTGGATCCGAGCCAGATGGGCTTGGGGCCGGTGTTTGCCGCCCCGGCCGCGCTTGACCGCGCCCACGTGTCGATGCAGGACATCGGTTTGATCGAGATGAATGAGGCGTTTGCCGCCCAGGTCATCGCCAACGAAATCACCTTCGGTTCACGCGAGTTTGCCGCGGATGAATTGGGCCGCTCAACCCCGGTCGGTGAGATCGATCCCGAGCGCATGAACGTCAACGGCGGTGCGATCGCCATTGGCCACCCGGTGGGCACTACCGGTTCGCGCCTGGTCTTGACCCTCCTCAGGGAGATGCAGCGGCGACAAGTCGATTTGGGACTCGCCACTTTGTGCGTGGGCGGCGGTCAGGGTGCCGCCATGGTGCTCGAGCGCCTCGCCTAGGCACCTCAGGCTTGAGAGGCTAGAAACAGTGAACGACGGATTCAGCGAAACCAAAGGGCCCGCCGTCGGCGCGGGAAGCGATGAGCCGCGGTCGCACGCTGGTGCGGCATTGGCCGCCACCACCGACCGCCCCGCCGTCGGCGAACGGGCAACGGCTGCGGTGCACCTCGACCGCGGGCCCGAAGGGCTCCTCTACCTGACGTTCGACACGCCCGGTAAGAAGGTCAACATCTTTAGCTTCGATGCGCTGGAACAGCTCGATCAAGTGCTCGACGAAATCGGCCGCATGAGCGATGCCACGTGCGTGTTGGCGCGGAGCTTCAAGCCCGATTGCTTCATCGCCGGCGCCGACCTCGAGTCGATTGCCGGCGCCGAGCACAAAACGGCGGCGGTCGAGGCCTCGCGGATGGGGCAGGCCGTGTTCGCCAAGGTGGAGACCCTGCGGTTGCCGGTTTTGGCTGCCATCAATGGCGTTTGCCTGGGTGGCGGGACCGAGTTTGCGCTTGCCTGCCACTTCCGGTTGGCCTCCGACTCGCCCGCCGTGCGCATCGGCTTGCCCGAGGTCAAGCTCGGTATCCTACCCGCTTGGGGCGGCACCCAGCGCTTGCCCAAAATTGTGGGCCTGGCGCGCGCGCTGGATCTGATCCTCAGCGGACGCTCGATCGACGGCCGGCGGGCCAGGACGATAGGGCTGGTCGACGACGTCGTCCCCAAGGAACTTTTTGCCGACTACTCGGTCAGCTATCTGGAGAAGCAGGTGGCGGCGGGTCGCGGGCCCAGGCGGGCCAAGCCCAAACTCAAGCCGGCCGAGCGCGCCCTGGAAAGCAACCGGCTGACCCGCCGAATCATTTACGACAAGGCGGCGGCCTCGGTGTTCAAGACCACCCAGGGTCACTACCCGGCGCCGCCTAAGGCGCTGGAAGCTATAAAGGTGGGGATCGAGCGCGGCAACCGCGCCGGCTACCTTTTGGAGTCGACGTTCGTCGGGGAGTTGGTGACCGGGCCGGTGTGCAAGAGCTTGGTGCAGCTCTTTTTCGCCACCGAAGCAGTCAAGCGCGCCAAACATGTCACCGGTCGCGAAGTGGAACCTTTGCCAGTCCGGAAGGCTGCGGTGCTTGGAGCCGGGGTGATGGGCGGCGGCATCGCCCAGATCATTACCCACAAAGACATTCCCGTGCGCATCAAAGACCTCAACCCCGAGGCCATCGCCGGTGCCATGCGCCAGGCGTCCTCGGTCTACGGCCGCCGCTTGAAGCGGCGCCGGATGAGCCAGCGCGAGTTCAACCAGAAGATGGGGCTTATTCGGCCCACCCTGGACTACTCAGGTTTCAAGCGGGTCGACGTGGTCGTCGAAGCCATCGTCGAGAACATCGAAATCAAGCGCCGCGTCTTCGCTGAGCTGGAGGACTACGTCCGCGAGGATTGCATTGTCGCCTCCAATACGTCGTCCTTGATGATCGGCGATATGGCCAGCGCCTTCCTGCACCCCGAGCGTTTCTGCGGCATGCATTTCTTCAACCCGGTCGACCGCATGCCGCTGGTCGAGGTTATCCGCGGTCCCCAGACCAGCGACGTGGCGGTGGAGACGATCTACAACCTGTCGCGGAAGATAGGCAAGACACCCATCGTCGTTGCCGACCGCCCTGGCTTCCTGGTGAATCGCATCCTCATGCCCTACTTGAACGAAGCCTGCTTGCTGCTCGAGGAGGGTGCTTCGATCGACCAGGTCGACCAGGTCATGGTCAACTTTGGCATGCCCATGGGGCCTTTGCGGCTTTTGGACGAGATCGGGCTGGACGTCGCCCAGCACGCCGCCGGTGTCTTAACCTCGGCGTTTTCTGACCACCTGCAGCCGGCTGCGTTGTTGGCGGCCGCCGGTGCCGACGATCGCCTCGGCAGGAAAAATGGCCGCGGCTTCTACAACTACGCTGACCCCAAGAAGCCGGTGGTCGACCCCACCATCTATGATGTAGTGCGCCGGGCGACGGCGGACGCCAACCGGCCGGAGCCGGGCAGCGTCGTCTTCGACAACATCCTCGATCGCCTGCTCCTCCAAATGCTGAACGAGGCGGCGCGCTGCTTGGACGAAAAGGTGGTGGCCACGCCGACCGACGTCGACTTGGGCCTGGTCATGGGCACCGGCTTCCCGCCCTTCCGGGGCGGGCTCCTGCGCTACGTCGACCACGAAGGGCTCGATGAGGCAGTCGATAAGCTGCGCGCCCTGGCCGGCGAAGGGCGCTCCCGCTACGCCCCCGCACCCCTCCTCGAGGAGATGGTGCGGACAAGGCGGCGCTTCTACCACGGCTAGGCCGGGGTTCGCCGGCCGCCCTTAAGCCGGGGTTGCTGAACCGCGCCGTTTGGCCTATCGTCCCCGACTGCTGATCGCATTTCGCTTGACGAGCGCGCCGCCCCTTGCCGCTCGTGGCCCCGCGGCGGTCATTCTGATCGGGATCAGCATCATTCGACGAGGAGGTAACCGTCATGATCCAGGGTGCACACGATCCGCGTGCGACGCGCCTTGTGTTGTTACTAGCAGCAGGCATACTCGCGCTTGCCCTAGCCGTGGCCGGGTGCGGCGACGACACCGTGAGCCCGCCCCAAGAATTTGCGCCGCCCTCAAACGTGTCATTCATCAACGACAACGAAGCCATTACCATTACCTGGGACTCGTCGCCGGACGAGGCGCGCTCAGACTTCCAGGGCTACAACCTGTATCGCAGCACCTCGACCCTGATTGGCGCGACGACCACCGAGTTGGCGGCCGCCCAGGTCACCCAGAACCCGACCACGGTCAACCAGCTCACCGACGCCGGCGTCACCAATGGCACGATCTACTACTACCATGTGCGGTCGGTGAAATCGAACGGCGACCTGAGCCAGGCCAGCAACGAGGTGGATACCGCCGGCCGGCTCGAGGGTGGGCCGGTGACGGTCACCGAGTTCGCTTCGGCTGCCGATCCGAGTGGCTACGATATGTCGGCTGGTATCGCCGTGGCTATGTCCAGCACCAACCCTGACAACCGCATGCTCATCGACTTTTACCTGGGCACTACCGACGCCAACGACGACTCGGGGAGCCAGCTGGCCATCAAGAGTCCGCACCTGGTCTTGAACGGCGACGCCGCCTGGGCCAACCGTACAGCCGGCTTCAAGCTGCTCGACGACCGCGACGTGTCGTTCGAGACGCCGGGCGGCTGGCAAGACCAGATCGCCTTGGGGACCGACGCCGCCGAGATCAACGGCACAGTCATCGCAGTGCAAGCGCCGCTGGATGTCAACGGCGAGCGCCACTACGGCAAGATCGAGATCCTGACCAGCTCGATTGGCGTGCCGGGTGAGCGCAACATCGAAGTGCTCTGGACCTTCCAGGAGCTGCCCAACTACATCCGCTTCTAGTCGACGAAGCCTCTACTCACTCGGCGACGCCGGTTTCGAACCGTTGGGTTCGGCGGCGTCGCCGAGTTGTTTTGTGCCCATCTTGAGCGCTTCCTCGCGCATGTCGACGACGTGATCGGTCTCGTCGACAATCTCGGAACCCAGGAGCGACTCGAGGACGTCTTCGAGGGTGACGACGCCGACGATGTGGCCGTACTCATCGACGACGCCGAACAGGTGCTGGCGCCGGTCGATAAACTCTTGCAGCACACCAAGTCCACCCAAGCCCTCGTGGACAAACTCGATCGGCTTGGAGATTTCCCGCATCATGAGACCGAACTCGTCGCTGGCAGCGCGCGACAAGATGTCGCGCCGCAGCACGATGCCGTTCCAGTCGTCGTCGTCACCCGGGACGTGGATGGGGATCCGGGAGTGTGGCACCACGGCGGCATCCTGCGACACGCTGCCCACAGAGGCGTCGGCGGGTACGCGGAAGACGACAGTGCGGGGCGTCATGATGTCGCGCACCTTGACCTCGTCGAGACGCAGCACGTTCCCTACCAGTCGCGCTTCGGCCTGGTGGATGCTGCCCTCTTCGGCGCTCATCTCGGCGAGCGAGTGCACTTCATCTTCGGGCGCCACCGGCCGGCGGGGAAAGACGTCGGCAAAGCGCTGCGCCAACCAAACGAGCGGGTACAAGAGATAGATGAGCGTGTTGAGCGGCACGGCGGCCGCCCGAGCCACCCCGCGGCTGAAGGTGACGCCGGCGACCTTGGGCAGGATTTCGGAGAAAAGCAGGACCGCCAGAGTGAACACCGCCGAGAAAAACCACAGCGATTGCTCACCGAACAAGAGTCGTGCTTGCGCTCCAGCAATCGACGCGCCGGCGGTGTTGGCGATGGTGTTGACGATGAGAATGGCGGTGATCGGCCGCCCCATGTGGGCTTTGAAGCGCGTCAGAATGCGGCCTTGCAAGGAGTTGGTGTCGGCCAATCGCCGCACGTAGGCGGGGGCGACGGCGTAGAGCGCCGCCTCTGAGAGCGAGCACAGCGCCGAAATGATGAGTACCGAAGCTACGGAGAGAACGAAGAGCTGCATGGCACCTTCCGGAGAGGTTGGTTACGGCCGGAATCTATGACCCTAGCGTACCCGCTGGCGCGCGTCGTGTCCTAGTTCCCCGGTCCTAGTTCTCCGGTGCCAGTTCCGGCCGGCGGTTAGCCGCAGCGGCGCAGTGGCGTTCTACGAGCCCCGATCGAGAAGCAGCGCTCGACCTCACCGATTTCTCGCTGCGCTGTCCCGTCGCGCCAGCCCAGCTCCGGCGCCATCAGCTGGGCGGTGCGCGCCAGCGCGTCGTGCCCGGGGTGCCCGAGCGTGCCGAGCCCCGTCCGGCGAAAGACGACGTCGGCGAGCGTTTGCGCCATCTCTTCGCGGACTGCGTGAACCACTGCGGCACCGATCGTCTCCCGGCCCGGGGCCAAACGTTCGGCGTAGCGCGCATCGGTCAAGGCCAGGTCGAGGAGTTGGGTGGCTTCGCTGCCGTAGCTTTGTGCCAGCTCCTCCAGGACGTCGGCGTTTGCAGAGCCCGGTGGTTCTCCGCCGATTGGCTCAGCCAATGCCTCGCCGCGCCGTAGGAAGTCGGCAAGGAAGGTGTCCCAGCGTTCCAACGCACCACCCCAGGCGCGCGTCTGGGCGGTGCGGCAGGGGGGTGCCTCCCTCCCGAGCTTCTCAAAGATCAGGTCCACCGTCTGGCGGGCGAGGTTCCGCGCCGTCGTGTACTTGGCACCGATCGTCGTGACCAAGGCGTCGACCCCGTCGAGCGTCGCGTGGTCGTAGACTTGATACTGTCCAGCGCCCTGGTAGACGCCGGGCGCGACGTCCTTGTCGACCAAGGGATACAGGCCACAGAAGGCGTGGAGGACGTCCTGCCGCTTCAACCCCGCCGCCGGGTAGGCAGCGTCGATTTCGGCGACGAACTCATCGATGTCCTTGGCGGTGACGTGGACGTCACCGGGATCGCCTTCGTAGGGTACGTTGGTGGTGCCGATCAGCGAGTGCCCCCGCCAGGGGATGATGAAGAAGTGGCGCCCGCCGCGGTTGATGACCGCTTCGTTTTGGTGTTGCGTGGCGAGGGCAATCGCCCCCGATCGACTGAGCGACCGGGTCACCAGGTGGACGCCCTTCGACAACGCCACCGAGTAGGGGGCGCGGCCGAGGGCGCGATCCACCAAGCGCCGCGCCCAAGGTCCGGTGACGTTGGCCACCATCGAAGCTTGGATCTCGAAGGTGTCACCGCCGTGGCCGTCGCGCACCGTCACCCCCCGGACGCGCCGCGCGTCGCCCAGAAAGCCGGTGACCTCGACGTAGTTGGCGACCACCGCGCCGGCTGCCGCCGCCGAGCGAATCACCGCCAGGGTCATCCGCTCCGAGTTGTGCATGTGGGCTTCCCAGTAGTGGACGCCCCCGGTTAACCCCGCCGGGGGTAGGTGCGGCTCCTCGGCGAGGGCTGCGCGCTTGGAGAGCAGTCGGAAACGCCCCAGGTGGCGCGAGGCATCGGCCAAGCGGTTCTGGTCGAACCCCAGCGCTTCGTACACGCACATGCCGGCAGCGAGGATTTCCTTGCCGCGGAGCCCATGACCGTAGGTGGGAATCAAAAACGGCAGCGGCCGCACTAAGTGAGGTGCCATGTACCGAAAGTGGCGGCGCTCGACCAGGGATTCGCGGACACGACCGACAGCACCCTGCTGGAGGTGGCGGATACCGCCGTGGATGACTTTGGACGAGGCGGCAGAAGTCGCGTGCCCGAAGTCGCCGCGCTCGACCAGCGCCACACGGAGGCCCCGGAGAGCCGCGTCCCACGCCGTGAACGCGCCGGTGATGCCGCCGCCAACGACGACCAGGTCGAACGCTTGGTCCGCGAGGTTTTCGAGCTTACGGTGCATGGCGTTAGTGTCTCATGGGGCCGGGGCTCGGCCCGGGCTATCTTATCGGCGTGGGCGCGGTCAAACGTGGGCGGTCGGGCGCTGGAACTTGCCGGCGCCCGCCATAGTATGATTGTGGAGAGTCGCGCCGCGCCTTCCACTCCCGCGAAACGCCTGGAATCCCAAGAATGCTACACAAGAGAACTACGTCCGCCACGCTCGGGGCCGTTCTGCTACTCAGCGCTGCGATGACCTGGTGGGCGGTGGCTGATGAGCCTGCTAGTGACCCAGATGCTGCCGCCACCCCGAGCCCACCGGCCAGCTCCGCAAGCGACGCCGAATCCGCCCCCGAGGGCTTCGAGCTGGATGGCTGGCGGGCGCCCGAGGAAGAGCGCGGCATCGAAAATCCCCACGCCGGCGACCCCGAAGCCATTGCCCGCGGCAAGACTCTATACAAGAAGGCCTGCGCCAAGTGCCACGGGCGCACCGGCACCGGCGACGGGCGCGTGGCCAAGATGCTGGACGTGACGCCACCGGCGTTCCTCGGCCGCATTGAGCACCAATCGGACGGCGAGCTGTTTTGGAAGGTGCGCCAGGGGAAAGAGCCGATGCCCTCCTTCAAGGAGGACTTCTCCGAGGCGATGTGCTGGGACGCCGTCACCTACGTGCGCTCGATGATCCAGGAGCAGCTGGCCGCGCTGGACGCTGCCCCCGCCGAGCTTGCCAAAGATAGAGCACCGGCGGCGGGTGAGATGACTCCTGACGCTGCGTCCGACAACCCCGACCTGCCCCAGCGCGTGCCCGATGGTCACGACGAGGGCAAGACCGAGGGCGGTTGGTAGAAGCAGGACTTTGGTGGCCCGGTCCATGAAAACGAGGCCACCTAGTGCATGAACTTGAAGAGATTCGTGTCGGCGATGGCCGCTGTAGCCCCCGACTCGCGGAGCGCCAGCCTGAGGCGTGCGGCTTGCTCCGATAACTCGGCGAGACTCATGTCGCGGGTAACGAAGTCCCTGGGTGGTGACAGGTAGATCCGATCACCGCGCTCCAGCTCCATCTGCGCCAGCATCTCGACGGTGGCGCGCTCGTGCTCGGCGTCAGCTCCCAGACCCAAGAAGACGGCGACGCCCAGCCGCATCGGGGCGCCTCTTCCCTCCTTCGCCCCCTCGCGAAAACGGCGGGCGGCGAGGATGGCGCCGGCAGCGTCCTCTTCGTCGAAGCCTTCAGCGCGCAGCGCCTCGGTGCTGCCGCTCGGAATGCCCAGGGTGACGCTCTTGACGCCGGTTTGGCGCAGTGTGCGCCACGCTTCGGAGGTAAGCGCGGGCTCGAAGATGTCGGTGAAGACCGCCAGCGGCCAGCGGTCGGCGGGGCCCAGCTCCTCCTGGATGGCAGCCGCCACCTCGGCCAAGCGCTCGGCGTCGAGGTGCGGCACCTGGGCGCCCAGGAGGAGGGCGCCGCGGCGCATGACCAGCGCGCGACCGACCAGGTCCTTGGCCGCCCGGACGTGCTCCTGGAACTCGGCGGCCGTGCGCGCCGGCTCTGGGCGCGCGGCCCCGCAAAAAGGACAGCTGTCACGGTTGCAACCGCCGGTCGCCTCTAGGACCAACGCCAGTTGTTGATCGGGAGGCAGAAAGCGCAGGGGCGAGTACACCGCGGCGTAGCGCTCGTCTTCGGCGTCGTAGCGCTCGCGCGTCCAATGGCTGGCGCGCTCCAACTGCTCGCGGGCAGCCTGCGTTGGGGCACCTGCAGCCGGTGCCGTCTTCTCCTCGCCGAGCGACCTGAGCGCTTCGCGCAGCATTTGGTTGGCGCGGGTCAGAACGTCGGTTTTGTCGGAGCCCCGGAGTTGGTCGACTTCAAACCAGCGCTCCTCAGCCGATTCCCGTTCCAGCTTGACGCGGCGGAGCCGGCCGTCCAGGCCGCGCTGATAGGCTTCGCCGTCCAACCAAGCGCGGTGGAACCTGCCTTCCAGGTCGAAGTTAACCTGGTCCGAGCCCTGGCGCACCGAAACGACGTCGGGTCGCAGGCCGACGTGCAGGTCGCGGCGCAACTCCCAAACGTCTGGGTAGGCCGATCCCAGCTTGGGTCGGGTGCCGTGGAGCCCCGACCGGGCGGGATCCAAAGGCTCCGGGCAGCTGTCCCCAGCCTTTCGGCGGTGGCGTGGCGTGTGGTCGTCGGGTGTCTTCATCCTGCCCCCAGGGTTTGGGAGGCCAACGGTTGCATCCATCTGATACACCAGGGCGCCCGGGCGGTCAAACGACCCAGCACAAGCCTCAAGAGTTCTCGAAGTGTGCCGATTCTAATGGCAATCCGCGAGCAGGTGGGTGCGAGGAGCTAGTGCCCAACACCCTGCTGCCAGCGCGGGGCAAAGAGCACCGCTCTGAGAACCCAAACTGCAAATCCATAATCCAGAAGATCGCCACGCGCGCGGCTGGAGGAGTGACTTTCATGAGTTTAGGCAAGCTTGCCGTGACCTTCCTTGCGATTAGCGTCGTCGCCCTACCGGCGATTGCCGCCGATCACACCCCGCGAGTCGAATTCGGTGGCTTCGGGGGCATCGTGCATTTCGACCACGCCCGCGGCTTGAACGGCAACGTCTATGGCGGGCGGTTCGGCATCAACTTCAACCCACACGTGGGCTTCGAGACGTCGATCGGCCGCAGCAACACGTCTTCGCCGCGGGCCGGTGTCGCTGACGAGGCAATTTGGTTGACCCAGGCCAACTTGGTCTGGAATCTCTCTCGTTCCTGGTTCCAGCCGTTCATGGCCGGTGGCATGGGCAATCAAACTTCGCTGATCGCCGGTCAGGCGCCGGTGGACAACAAGTTCAACTACGACGTCGGCGGCGGTTTCAAGATGTGGATGTCAGACCACGTCGCCCTCCGGGGTGATGTGCACGCATTCTGGACCAACGCCGATGGCGCGCAGACGGGTGGCTCCGATGACCGCTACCGCGATGTCGTCTCGACCGTGGGTCTGACCTTCGGTGCCGGCAATACCGATGGCGGCCCGGATGATGCCGACATGGACGGCGTTCCCGACTCGATCGACCGCTGTTCCGACACGCCCTACGGCGTTTCCATTGATGCCTTCGGTTGCCCGGTCGACAGTGACAAGGACGGCGTTGCTGACTACCGCGACCAGTGCGCCAACACCCCGGCCAGCGTCTGGGTCAACGAAGTGGGTTGCCCTACCGACGAGGATCGCGACGGTGTTTCCGACGGCTTGGATCGTTGCATGTCGACGCCGCTCGGTGCCATGGTCGACGAGCGCGGGTGCCCGACCGACCAGGACGGTGACGGCGTCTATGACGGCCTCGATTCTTGCAACAACACACCCCGTGGTGCCAAGGTCGACTCGCGCGGCTGCGAAGTTGTGGAACGCGTCGAGCCCATCGCCCGCGAGGTCGTGTTGAACAACGTTAACTTCGCAAGCAACAGCGCTGACATCTTGCCAGCGTCGTACGCAACGTTGGATCAGGTGGCGGCGTCGTTGGTCGACAACCCTGAGATCCGCGTCGAAATCCATGGGCACGCCGACGCCATGGGTGAGAGTTCCTACAACCTGTCCTTGACCCAGCGTCGCGCCGAATCGGTGCGGGCGTATATGATTGCCGCTGGTGTCAGCCCCGAGCGGATGCGGGCGCGCGGTTTTGGCGAAAGCCAGCCGGTCGCCTCGAACGACTCGTCCGAGGGTCGTGCGATGAACCGCCGCGTCGAGTTCCATCGCACTGACTAGCGGCTCGTAACTAAGGTGCTCCGCCGGCCACGGTGGCTGCGGGGCGCCGCGGGTAGTGGCAAACGGCGGCCTCCCCTTGGAGGTCGCCGTTTTGCTTTGGAGTCCGACGCCTCCCGTCTAAAGGTCGAGGTCGCCTTCTTGCCGGGCCGGCGCCTGCCGGCGGGCGAGGAGGTCGAGTGCCTCATCGATGGCGGCCAGCGTCCGAGCCACACCTTGGCCGTCCGACCAACGCACGAAGCGATGGGGCACTACCGGGTGGTTCTCGAAGGGCGTGCCGTCGGCCCGGCTGAGTGCGGTTTCGGGCACAAAGAGGCGACCACCCACGTCTTGGGGAATCGCGCGTGCCACCAGCCCGGCGCCGGCAGTCGGTTCACCGATGAGAATGCCGCACTCCTGTTGGACGACTCCGTCGGCGACCACTTCGCCCGAGGAGTAGGTGCGCCGGCTCACCAGGACGACCAGTGGCCGCCGCCGGGCACCCGCGGCTGTGCCGGCGGGGGGGCTGCACAGCGCCTCTAGGAACGCGTCGTGCCGGTAGCCGCCGCGGTTGTCCCGGAGGTCCAAGACGACGCTGGTGGCGCCGGCCGGCAACTCGGCCGCTGCTTCGACCGCTTGGTCGTCGAGCCGGTCAATTGCCAGGTACGCCACACCGCGTTCGGCCAACGCGACGCGCAGGTTGGCGCGCACCTCTGGCGCGGCGATCGGTGCCAGCTTTGGCGGCGGCCAGGGAGGCTCGTAGTAGAGGTGCGACATGCCGAACTGGCCAAGCAAGCGGTGCACGAGGTCTACAGCCGCGCGCTGCGAACTGACCCGCCGCGTCTCGGCTTCCAAGCGTCGCTTCCAGCGCGGTGGGATCGCATGCCACGCTTCGACGGTGAGGGGACTTTGCCCCAAGGCTTGTTCGGTGTTGCGCAGGAGCGTCCTGCCAAACCAGGCTGGATCGCTGGCGGTGCGGGCCAACCGTGACCTCAGCTTGGCGGGGGCGGCGTCTTGGAGGGCGATCGGCACGTGTTCGACCTCGCCGGCTACCAGGGCCGAATCGGTCAGCACCTGCCAGGCGCGGTAGAGGCGGCCGTTGCACTCCATCCACAATTCGAGTGAATCGCCGGTGGCTGCCCGGAGGCCGTGCCAGAGGATTGGGTGGGGTCCCGGCGGCAATTGGCTGGGTCGACGGATGCGGAGCTTCTGACCCTCGACGCTGCAGAACCAGGGTTCGTAACGCCCGTCCTTTTCGGAGAGCGCGACAAACGCTTGCGGTCGTCCGGCCAAGGGCAGTGGGGCGATGTCGTTGGTGTCGTTCCGGCTAAGCACTTCGACCCGTCCCGAGCGCAGGCTGAGCCGGCAGATCTCGCTTTGATCGCCGCCGCGGTAACGCTGGCGATAGCGCCCCAGGCCCGCCACTTGGTGCCCTTGGGCAAAGAGGATGGTATGTGGTCCGGCGTAGCGGGCGTCACCGCCGCGCCCCAGCCGGCGTTCGACGCCGCGCTCCAGGTGGTATTCGAACAGCTCGCCAGCGCGCTGGAATAGGAGCCGCTTGCCGTCGGGGGCTACGTCTTGCAGGAACTCGTTCGCCGAGGTCGGCCCCAGGCGCTCGACGGTGGCTTGGGCGCTCTCGAGGTTGGCAATGGCCAGGTCCGCTTGACCGTCGACCCAGACACTGAGGGCCAGCCGTTTGCCATCCGGAAAAAAGGCGGGATGGGCGACGTGCTCAAAGGCACCGGGCTCGGTCAGCGGCACGGCGCTCCAGCCGCTGCCGGCCTCCGAGGAGGCGATCCACAATCGCCCCCGAGCCGCCAGGGCCAGCTGGTCACCACCAGGAGCCACGCGGATCTCGCTCAAAAAGGGATCCGGATCGCCGCCGCAACCAACCGCCAGCCAGCCGAGCAGGATGGTCAGTGCGCCTCGGGTGTACCGCCGGAAGAAACGGGACAAGCTCCACCTACGTGACGTTGCCATCGTTCTCGACCAGCGCCGCGACCCATCCATCCAGCACCCGAGGCTCGCCGACGAGCGCCTCTTTCTGGCGCCGCGCCAACCGCTTGATGCGGCGCTCGAGGCGCAAGGCCGCCGAGCGGCTGCCGACTTCTCGTTTCAGTTCGAGCTTCAGTGGTCCACGTCCCCGCAAGAACTTGGCGCCCTGCGGTCCGCCCAGGTGTTCGGCGAGGCGTCGCTCCACGTCGGTGGAGATGCCGCAGTAGAGCGCGCCGTCAGCAGTGCGCAGCAGGTAAAGCCACCAGGAGGCATCGGCTTTGTTTTGGTCCATGGTCGATGCAGAGGCGGGAGCTATTTTCTTTTGCCGGACGGATGCGTTTGCCCCTTGTAGGTCTCGGCTGTGCGGGAGCCATATAGTGCATCATCGCCCAACGGCTCACTTAGCTGCATAAATGACAGTTGGCAAGGGCGGGGTCAAGCCGAAGCGTTTGTGGCTTTCCAAGCGAATCTTTTTCCCTCAGCGTTTCGGTTTCCCAAAGACCATCGGCGCTTGGTAGCCCTTCAGCCACAGATATCGTTGTCCCCGAAAGTGCCTTAAGCCGCGAAAACTCAAACCCAAGCCGGAGGTCGACGGACGCCTGCCCCCACTGACTTTCGTCAACCTTGGGGCTGAAGATGACATCCCCGCTTGCCACCGCTCTCTGGATCGCCGGTTTTGAGAGAACCACGTGCCCATCTTCCCTTTGGGGTGTTACACCGCTTCTTGCAGATGGGACTGCGCCCAATCGGACGAGACCCTGGTGAACCCAGAGGCTGTGGTGAAGAAAGATCCTGCGATTCGCACGGAGACATACTCGTTTGACACTTCAAGGACTGTTCCAAAAACGGTCCCATTGTTGCCAGTGGTAACTCTGACCTCTTGGTCCCTGACAAACCCGGAAATCACGCCATCGTTCGTTTCGATGGTGACCAAACGCTCTCCGGGAAACGGGCCAGGCTGAATTTGACAGGGCACGCCAACACGTTGACCAATCGTGAATGCCACCGGTTTCTTTCCTTTGTCGGAGGGGCCCATAGGAGCGGATACTCAAGGGATTTTGCGAAATTCGCGGCGGGCAGTCCACTTCAAATCGGCGGAACGAAAGCGGCAGTAGACCGCCTCCGACGCAGCCCGACTCGATCGCCTTCCTGTCCCCAAGGGCAGGGGCCTAATCGGTACCGTTGACACCCTGGGAAGTCCCGCATACACTGCAACTTGCTGGGTTTGGCGCCGGTCCGTGCGGTCGCCTTGCGGGCTCGAGGAGACCCCATGCAAATCGATATCTTCGACGAGGACTACAACGCGATCCTGGCCGCCAACTCCTACGCCACCTTTGCGGAACGCCTGCGCGCCTACGGTTGCCGGCGCTGCGACCTATGTCAGGCCCGCACCCAAGTTGTCCTCGACCGCGGCAATCCAGAGGCCAAGATTCTGATCATCTCGGAGCGGCCGGGCGAGAACGAAGACGCAACCGGCCAGGCCTTCGTGGGGCGCGCCGGGGAGTTGTTGGACAAGATGCTGGCGGCGATTCAGCTCAACTCCAACCGCGACGTCCTGATCTGTAACGTCGTCAAGTGCAAGCCGGCCATGGACCGGGCTCCCAGCGCTGGCGAAGCCGAAGCGTGCTTGCCCTATCTCGAGAAGCAAATCGAGTTGGTCAGGCCACGGGTCATCGTCTTACTAGGTGCGGTGGCGTTGAAGTGGGTCGACGCCACGCGGCGCGACTTCAAGATGGAAGAAGAAGCTGGTCGCCTCTTCACCCTGTCACGCTTTCCCGGTGTCCAGCTCATGGTGCTCTACCACCCGGCGTTCTTGCTGCGAGACCCGCGCAAGAAGAAAGTGATGTGGGAACATCTGAAAGTTCTGCGCGACTTTTTGGCGACTGAGGGTCTGCTGAAGACGCCCGAGTTCGCGCCGTGATGCGGGGGGACCCGCGTCCTTCGTCTTCGCCCGTCGTCGCGGTCACCATGGGCGATCCAGCGGGCGTCGGGCCGGAAGTAGTGGTCAAGGCCATTCACGACGGCGGTTGGGTGGGTCTGTGCCGGCCGGTAGTGGTCGGCGGCGCCGAAGTCATGCGCGAGGCGTGCCAGCGCTTCGGGCCGCTGCAGCTCCGCGCCATTCGTATTGATGAGATGCCCGACCATTTCGAGCGCGGCAAGCTCTATCTCATCGAAGCGTTTGGTTCGGACATGAAGACCGTCATCCCCGGCTCGCACTCCAAGGCCACCGGTCGCGCCGCCGGCGCCGCCGTACGCTTGGCCGCCAAGCTGGCCTTCGATGGCAAGGTCGCCGCCATGACCACCGCACCGATCTCCAAAGACGCCTTTTTCGATTTGGGGCTGGGCTTCGGCGGCCACACGGAGTTTTTGGAAGGATTGTGCGAGGTTCCGCGGTCGATGCCGATGTTCTTGAGCACCCGCCTGCGCGTTACCTTGGCGACATCGCATGTGCCCCTGGCCCAAGTCGTCACGCAACTTTCGAAAGAACGTATCCTCGACGCCATTTGTTACACCCACCTGGGCATGTGCCGTTTCTTCGGCCGCAAGCGCCCGCGCATAGCCATCGCCGGCCTCAACCCGCATTGCGGCGAGTACGGTCACATGGGGGTCGAGGAAGGCGAGGTGATTCGACCGGCGATCGAGGCGGCGACCAAGCTTGGCATCGACGCCTGCGGCCCTTACTCGGCAGATAGCCTGTTCGAGCGGGCGGCCGAGGACGAGGAGTTCGACGCCATCGTTGCCATGTACCACGACCAGGGCCTGGCACCGCTGCGGGCGCTCGGGCGCCGGCGCGTCGTCAACCTGAGCTTGGGAATTCCCTTTATCCGGACATCGGTCGAGCACGGCACCGCTCCGGACATCGCCTGGAAGGGGGTCGCCAACCACGAAAGCATGGCGCGGGCGCTGGCGACCGCCGGGCGCTTGGCCAGCCGCGTCGGAACCGGACGGTTGGACTGGACGATGCGCGGCCCATGATAACTTTCTTTCAGGTCAACAAAGCCTACTCCAATGGCCAGATTGCCCTGCAGGACGTCAACCTCAACATTGAGCGCGGCGAGTTTGTGGTGGTGCGTGGTGCCAGTGGTTCGGGCAAGTCCAGCCTCTTGAAGTGCATGTACATGGAGCTGCTCCCGGACCGGGGCGAAGTGGTGGTCGAAGGATTCAGGTCATCGTCGGTGTCGCGCCGGGACATTGCGCAGCTCAGACGCCAGTTGGGCGTCGTCTTCCAGGATTTTAAGCTGTTAAACGACCGCTCCATCCAGGAGAACGTCGCCTTTGCCATGCGTATGGCTGGCGTGCACGACCCCAAGCTCCTGGAGGCCGGCTCGCAGCGGGCGCTGCACAAAGTGGGGTTGCACCACCGGCGCCTGGCGCGGCCCAGGCAGATTTCAGGTGGCGAGCAGCAGCGCGTCGCCATCGCTCGGGCGCTGGTGAACGATCCGGTCTTCCTGTTGGCGGATGAACCCACCGGCAACCTCGACCCGGCAGCCGGGGCCGAGATCATCACCTTGCTGCGCGAGATCAACCTGGGTGGTACCGGCGTAGTGATCGCCACCCACGACCAATCGATCGCCAGCCCGGGCAGCGACCGCCTGTTGCAAGTAACCACCGGTCGGCTGCACGAGTTGCCGCGGCGCGTCGAGCCGGCGCCCCGGGTGGACGCCGGCGCTGGGCGGTCGGCGACTGGCGTTGCTCGGTCCCAGCGGCGGCAGGCGACGAACTAGTGCGCGGCGCCTGGTACTTGCTTCGGGAAGGCGTGCGCGCCTTTGGGCGCCATCCCGGCCTGACCCTGGCGGCGATCCTATGCATGGCTGCCTCGCTCCTGATGTTGGGCCTTTTCTTAGTGTTCACCACCAATGTGGAGCGGGTGGCGTCGGCGATTGACCAGCGCCGCATCGTCGATGTGTATCTGGCTGACGGCATCCCACCGGAAACCTTGCCCGATCTCGGTCAGCGCCTGGCTGACCTGGGCGGTGTCGAGCACGTCGAGTACATCTCCAAAGACGCCGCCCTCGAGCGCTTTGGAGACGACGCCGGTCGCCAGGGCTTGATCGAGGCGTTGGGCTACAACCCGCTGCCGGCATCGTTCCGCCTGGGCTTGGCGCCGGACTCGCGCACCAGCGCAGCAATGCGCGCGGTCGCCGAGGCGGCCGGCGATGTCGAGGGCGTGGAAGACGTGCGCTTCGGCGAGCAGTGGGTCGACCGGCTGGAGTCAGTGCTCTTGACCATGAAAGTCGCCGATGTGGTGATGGGACTCTTGGTGGGGCTGTCGGCCATTTTTGTGGTGGCTTCTACCTTGCGCCTCACTGTCCTGGCGCGCCAGGAAATGATCGAGATCATGCGGGTCGTGGGCGCTACCGATGAAACCATCCGCACGCCCTTTCTCGTCGAAGGCGTCGGGCAGTCGCTGGTGGCGGGATTGCTGACCTTGGGCGTTTTGCGTTTGATCGTCGGCATCGTTTCTCACTGGGTGGCCGGGGTCGAGTTTCTGAGCGCGCCGGGGGCCTCATTGTTTCTGGCCTTCGCGGCGGCGCTTGGGGTTTTGGGCAGCTGGATCTCGTTGCGCTCGGCGCTCGAGGGACTGACGTGATGGGCGGCGGCCACCGGTGGCCAGCCGCCGTTGGCGTGATGGGTGTCTTGTGGATGGCATTGCCAGGCACGCTGGACGCGCGCTCCACCGAAACCGAGATTGCCCGCCGGCGCAGTGAACTTAGCGTTCTCAAGCGGCAGATCGACAGCGAACGCCAGCAAGCGCAAGCCCTCAAGGGACGCGAGTCGCAGATGCTCAGCGAACTCGAACGCATCGACCGCCAGGTCAATGCGGTCGAGCGCTACCTCACCAAGCTGGCGGAGCAGGAGGAGGCGTTTGGCAAGCGCTTGACCGAACTGGCCGAAGAGATCAGCACACGTGAGCTAGAGCTAGAAGCGAGCCGCGCGCGGCTCAACGCCCGTATTCGCCAGCTCTACAAAGATGGCCGGCCGACCTTGGTCGAGATCGTCTTTGGCGCCGAATCGTTGCCCGACGTCATGCGCCGCATCGACATGAACCACCGGCTGGCCGACGAAGAAACCAAGCTCATGGGTTCGATTCGCCAGGCGCAGGACGAACTCCTGGCTGCGCAACGCGAAGTCGAGAAAAGCCGCTTCGAGATTCAGTTGATCCAGGAAGAAAAGGACTCGGAGCACCAAGAGCTGGTCACCCTGAAGGAGGAGCGCCAGCGCCGCCTGGGTGAGATCAAATCCCAACGCGCCAGCCGCGAGCAGGCCATCGTTGAACTTCGCGCCGCCGGCAAGGCGCTCGAGGAGCTGATCGAGACTTTGGAGTCGCAGATTGCTGCCGAGGGCGAGGACTTTGTGCCGCTCGCCGGTCCGTTTGCCGAGGCGCGTGGCAAGCTGCCGTGGCCCGTACGCGGCAAGGTCATCGCCAGCTTTGGCAAGCACACCAACCCCGACGGCACGGCCACCCGCAACAACGGACTCGACATTCGCGCTGCCGCCGGCCAGCCGGTGCGGGCCGTGGCCGCCGGCAAGGTCGCTTTTCGGGACTGGTTGACCGGCTACGGCAACTGTGTGCTGCTCAACCACGGGGGCGGTTACTACACATTCTATGCCCACGCCTCCGAGGTGTTGGTGACGGTCGGGCAGACCGTCGAATCGGGGGACGTCATCGCCCGTGTCGGGGACACCGGTTCCTTGAAGGGAACCGCCCTCCACTTCGAGGTGAGGCAGGGCGCCAAGGCGCTAAACCCCCACAAGTGGCTGCAGTGACGGGCCCAGCGGCGAGTGGAAAAGCGCTGCCCGTCGCGATAGGCTGGGAGTTCGCGAGGCCAACCCAAATGAATGAAAGGTGGTCGCGACGGCACGGCCGCCCACTCGATGGTAAGGAGAACGAAGCGTTGAAGAAGCGGAATCCTCGGCTGGTGTCGGCCTTCTTCTGGTTTGGGGTGTTGTGCCTGGGCCTCGCGTCCCCCGCTGCGGCCCAGATCCGCCTCGGACCGCCAGCCGTTGAATTGGTCTTTTCGATCGCCATCGACGATCCGGTGCAAACGTCGATCGCCATCAACTCGAGCGACCAGTTGGGCTTCGTCTACTACAGCGAAGTCGACCAGAACATCTACTTCCATCAAAAGACCCTCGACTGGCAACAACGGGTGACTATCGACTCCACCGGCGATGTGGGGAAGAACTTGCAACTGCGCTTTGACAGCGCCGACCGCCCACACGTCGCCTACCGGCGGGATGACGAGACCGTCCTGGCTGATCGTTACCCCCTTTATGCGTTTCGAAGCGGTACGATTCCGACCGGCGCATGGCAAACGCCTGAGCGCATCGACTCCAATCCTGATCGCGGCAACTTCATCCGCTTGGGCCTCGAGACGGACGGCACGCCCCATGTCATCTATCGGGACCAGGGTGCAGTTCACTCGGCCTGGTACGCGCGGCGCGCCGGCCCAAACACTTGGGTGCGAGAGCAGGTGACGACGACCGACCGCACGCGCATGAGTTTGATCTTGGACACCAACGACCAGCCTCATGTGAGTTTCCGGAACGGCTCGCCCCATCAACTCCTGTACACGACGCGCACCGGGTCTAACACCTGGCCCGAGACCACGGTGGACACCGGCACCGACGTTGGCCAGGCGGCCACGTCGATCCGGCTCATCGGCGGCGATCCCGACCAGATCGCTATTGCCTACGGCCACTGGGGGGAGGATCGCCTCAAGTACGCCCACAACTTCGGCGGCGCCGGCTGGGTGAACGAGCAGATTCGACAGGAGACTTTCGGCCGCGACACCCGTGGCGCCGAGCTGGATTTCGACAGCCAGGGGCATCCGCACGTCGTCTACCAGGAAGACGACACTGACCGGACCGACAACGCCATCGGCTACGCCGAGCGCACCAGCGGCTCGTGGACAGATTATCCGATCGACACCGGCGGTGTAGGGGGCATCCACCAACTCGTCGACTCGGCCAACAAGCGCCATATCTACTATTTGAAGCTGGTCAACACAACGACCAAACACCTCTTGCATCGCCAGATTTTGGTCGCCCCGGTTTGCGACGCTGGCGGACCGTACACCGGTGACGCGGGCGTGGCATTGGCGTTTACGGGATCGGGAAGCGACTTGGACGGCAACATCGCCAGCTGGGCCTGGGAGTTTGGAGACGGTGGCACCGGCACCGGCATGAGTCCCTCCTACACCTACAGTAGTCCCGGCGATTACACCGTCACCTTAACGGTCACCGACGACGACGGCGAGGAGGCGACAGCGACGGCGACCGCAACGATCGCCGGGGGCGATGCGCCACCGGTTTGCGACGCCGCCGGTCCCTACACGGGTGACGCCAACCAACCAGTGACGTTCAACGGCAGTGGATCCTCCGACCCGGACGGGACCATCGCCACGTGGGACTGGAACTTCGGCGATGGCGCGTCGGGCAGCGGTGAGTTCCCCGACCACACCTACGGGGCGGCGGGTACCTACACCGTCACCCTGACCGTGACCGACAACGATGCGATGACCGCATCGTGTTCGACGACGGCAACGATCAATCCCGGTCAGCTGGATCCACCTGAGTGCAATGCCGACGGCCCGTACTCGGGGAACGTTGGGTCACCGGTATCTTTTGACGGCTCCGGGTCCAGCGATCCGGATGGGTTTGTTGCCGGCTTTAGCTGGAATTTTGGCGACGGCGAAACCGGCTCCGGCGGGCTCGTGCAGCATACATATACCGGGGCTGGTACCTACACCGTCACGTTGACGGTCACCGACAACGATGACCAGATGGCGTCGTGCACTTCCACCGCCACAATCAACGGGCCGCCCCTGTGCGATGCCGACGGCACCTACTCGGGGCAGGTCAACCAGGATATCGTCTTCGATGGCTCAGGCTCGACCGACCCTGACGGTGTCATTGCCAGCTACTTGTGGGTGTTTGGCGATGGCGCCACGGCCGGTGGCGTGTCGCCAACCCATGCCTATGCGACCAGCGGCAGCTTCACGGTCACCTTGTGCGTGACGGACGACGGTGGCCTGGAGTCGTGTTGCGCCACTTCCGCCAACGTTGCCGAGGACCCGCCGCCGGTGTGTATGGCTGGCGGGCCTTACGCCGGCTTTCCCAACACCGATATCGCGTTGGACGCCTCGGGCTCTTCGGACAACGGTTCGATCGTTGCCTACGCCTGGGAGTTCGGCGACGGCGCCACCGGCACCGGCGAGATGGTGACACACAGCTACGCCGCAACCGGCACCTTCACGGTGACCTTGTGCGTCACCGACAACGAGTCGTCCGAGGTCTGCTGCGCCACCACCGTCACCGTCAGCGCCGAGGCGCCGGAGGTGACGCCACCCGTGGTGGCGGCCAGCGGTGGCGACTTGGTCTTGACGCTATCCACCCCTGCCACCGTCGACGCGCTGGCCGGCGAATTTCGGGTGGGTGGCACCAGCGCTTTCGTAGCGTTCGATCCGTTTGCACCGACCACCGCGGGCGATACAACGACCTGGCGGGCAACCTTGCCGGCGGGCACCAACCCTGCCCGTGGCATCGAGTTTTTCATCGACTATTCGGTCGGCGACCAAGACTTTCAGTTGGGTAGCGCGGCGGCTCCGGAGCGCGTTGCCGGCGAGGTGACCGAATCCGGTGCCCGCCTGGCGGCCCGTGAGTTCAGAATGGTGGCCACCCCGATCGTCCCCGGCTCGGGATCATCGATCTCCCAGGTGCTGAGCAACTTCTTCGGCGAGCCTTCCGACCGCACTTGGCGATTGGGGCGCTGGAACGACGCCTTGGATCGCTACCAATCGGTCGATGAGTTGAACCAACCGATGCGTCCGGGCGAGGCGTACTGGCTCGTGACCCAAGCGGGTCAATCCTGGTCGCACACCGGCGACGCCCATTTCCCCAACGCCCAGGGGTTTTTCGAGGTGCCGCTGGCGCCCGGGTGGACGATGGTGGGTAACCCCGCCGCCTACCGGGTGACTTTGCGCTCGACCGCGCTTCGCATTGCCGACACCGACACGCTAACCTTTGAGGCTGCGGCCACCGCCGGCGATCCGCTGGTGGCTCGCGGCATCAAGGTTTTTGACGCCCAGATCAACGGCCCCGACAAGTACTTCGACGGTAGCTTTCTGAATCCGCAGTCGGGCGGCTGGGTGTTCAACCGTACGCCGCGCACGTTGACCCTGCTCATCCCCGCCACCGAGGATCGGGGAAGACCTGCACCGCCGGCCGCCGCGCCGAGCCTCGAGAAGGGGTGGACGGTGCTGATCGATGCCACGAGCGGTGGGTCGATCGCCCGGGTTGAGCTGGGCGCCCAGGTCGAGGCCAAGGTGGGCTACGACTGGCGGGACGACTACGCACCGCCGCCGCCACCTGGCGTGACCTTCGCGTTGGGCTCCCGCCTCGACGACGCCGAGCGCCGCGCGCTCTTGCAGCGAGACTTGAGGCCGGCCAACCAAGCCAACCACACGTGGGAGCTGGAAGTAGCCAGCGACGAGCCGGTGCAGCTCAGCTGGACCGCCGAACGAGCGCCGGCCGACTGGGCGTTTGAAATCGAGGGAGACGGGCTGACCTACGCCATGGCGGCAGTGCGGTCGCTCAGCCTGGGGGCGGGTCGTCACATCCTTCGGGTGCGGGCCGAGCGCGGTGCAACGCCCCCAGCGGCGCCGCCCGCCCACCTTTGGGCTGCAGTACGGCCCAACCCCTTCCGGGGCGCCACCAGCCTCGACTTCGCCACACCGGCGGCCGGACAAGTGACCCTCCGGATCTTCGACGTCCAGGGCCGCGCCGTCTGGCACGCCGCCGAGCGGGTCGACGCCGGGGGCCACGCCGTCGTGTGGCCGGCCATCGATCGCCGCGGCGCCTCAGTTCCTGCCGGCCGTTACTTCCTGCGGGTCGAGTACTTGGGGGACGCCGGGCGTCGCCAGGTAGCGAGCCAAGCCATCACCGTCGTTCGCTGACGCAAGAGCGCCCCGGCGCGTCATTCACTCGCGGCTTGCCGGAACGATCGCCAGCTCAAGGCGCTCCGAGTCACGCACGATGGCGACACTGACCTCCTCGCCGATCCGTAACGCCTCAATCGCGTAGGTATAGTCGTAGATGTTGCCGATCTGTAGGCCGGCGAGTTCGACGATGACGTCACCGCCGGTGATTCCCGCTCGGTCGGCTGGGCTTCCGGGCCGGACGGCGTCGAGCTTCACACCCTTGACGCCTTCTTCAGTGTAATTGGGGACCGTGCCTAGGTAAGCACGGAGCGAAGCGCGGCTCCCCATTTGGGGGCGGCTGTCCTCCAACTCCTGGTAGTCGGGGCGCTCCTCCGCCTCCGCCAAGTCCGCCACCATCCCCAGCGCGAACTTGGCGATCCGCTCCATGCCGTCGTAGTTCAGGGTCTCGGGATCGTCGACCGGACGGTTGTACTCCTCGTGGCTGCCGGTGAAGAAGTGCACGACGGGAACACCTTTGGGGTAGAACGCCGTCACATCGGTAGGAAGAAAAGGGTCGTCTTGCAAGTTGAGCTGGAAACCGGCGGCGACGTTGCGCTTCTCGACCAACTTCCGCCAAACGGAGGAGGAGCCAACACCCTGGAGCGTCAGGCGATTGTCGCGCAGGCGACCCACCATGTCGAAATTGACATAGGCGGCAATGCTCTCGAGGGGGACGGAAGGATCCTTGGCGAACGCTGACGATCCGACGAGCCCGATCTCCTCGCCGGACCAGAGCGCGAAGAGGACGCCGCGACGCGCGCCGCCGCCGTCCGCGCTCGACCACTTCTCGGCCAAGGCTGCCGCCAACTCCAGCACCACTGCCGTCCCCGATGCGTTGTCGTCGGCGCCGTTATGGACTTGACCCTCTTCGCCGGCGCGGGCGAGCGAGCCGGTCTCGCCGTAGCCAATGTGGTCGTAGTGGGCGCCGACCAGGATGTACCCGCCGGTGGAGTCGGGTGACCCCGCAGCACCGACTGGTGGCAACACGGCCACGACGTTGGCGTCGCGCTTGGTCTCGGTTTCGAGATGCGTGGCAATGTCGGCGGTCACGCCCTCCAACGCGAACCTCCCCTCGAAGTGAGGATTCTCACGATCCAACTCTGCCTGTACCTCGTCGAGGCTGTAGCCGGCGGCGGCCAACATCTGCGCGGCTACGTCCTGGTGGAGCGAGACAATGACGATGCCGCTGCTGGCCGCATTGACCTCTGAGCGGAGTGGCACCAACGGTTGCAGCCCTTGGGTGCGCGGACCGTTGGTGACGATCAGGCCCTTGGCGCCAGCCTCGCGCGCAGCGAAGGCTTTGTAGCGTAGCCCGGCGTAGCGGTTCAGGGTCACCCGGCGATCTTGCTCCACGTCTTCGGGGATGGCGCGCAGCACCAAGACGATCTTGCCTTCTACGTCGAGGTCGACATAGGAGTTATACCCCTCGCCGAGTTCACCGGGCACCTTGAGGCCGTACCCGGCGAACACGACTTCGCCTTTGACCTCGCCGTTCTCGCTGAAGGCGACCGGGCGAAACTCGTGATCGAGAGCAAGCGTGCGGCGTTCATCGCCCATCGTCACCGCAAACGAGCTGGCAGAATCCACGCGCACGCCCGAAGTGAAGCTGAACGTCTGTTGGTAACTGTCCGTTCCGCCGGCGGGTTCGAGACCCAGGCGACGGAAGACGTCCTCGATATAGGTTGCGGCGAGTTGGGTGCCCTTCGAGCCGGTCATGCGCCCTTCGAGTGCGTCGCCGGCTAGATACTCCACAAGACCCCGCAACTCGCCGGCGGCGATCGCGGGCGTCAAGGCAACGCTGGCTGCCGGCGGCGCTAAGCGGCCGGGCGCCGCATCGATGGCGGCAAGCGCCCCTCGGTGATCCCAATCACCGAGAAACAGTTGCGACTTGCCGGACGCCGTCCGCCCCGAGGTCCAGGCCAATCGACTGCCGGTCGGGTCGAAGACCGCAAGGCCGTCGAAGCCATCGGTCTCGGTTACTCGCACCGGCTCCTTCTTGCCGGCAGCATCCACCAGAAACAGCTCGAAGTTGCCGAAGCCGTGCTTGTTCGACGTGAAGATGGCGTAGCGACCGCTGGGGTGGAAGTAGGGCGCCCACGACATCGATGCAAGATCGGTCAGGCGACGGCGCCCGCTGCCATCCAACTTCATGGTGTAGACATCGGCAATGGCGCCGGACTCATCAAAATGCCGCCAAATGATGCGTTCGCCGTCCGGCGAGAAAAACGGACCGCCGTCGTAGCCGGGCCAATCGGTGAGTCGGGTGACCTCACTGCCGTCAGCTTTCATAAGATAGATCTCGCCAAAATACGCCGGGTCGACTTCGAGGCGCTTCTGCTCCTCGGCTGTAAGCTCGCCCTCGTAGGCCGGGCGCGTCGAGCAGAAGACGATGAGCGAACCGTCGGGGGAGTAGGACGCTTCGGCGTCGTAGCCGAGGGTGTCGGTCAATCGCTTGGGCTCAGTGCCGGCTCCCCCGGCGACGAACAGGTCGTAGGTCTCGTCGTAATCCCAGCTGTAGCGGCGCTCCTTCCCCGACTCCCGGAGGGCAATTTCCTCTGCTTGCTTGGCTCCGGCTTCGGGATCGAGGTGCGTCGAGGCAAAGACGATCGCATCGGTGCCGGGCTGGAAGTAGGCGCAGGTCGTCTTACCAACACCGGGCGACACCCGCTCGGCGTCGCCAGTTTCGAAGTCGAGCGCGTAAATCTGATAGAACGGATTCCCCGCCTGGCGCTCGCTTTGGAAGACGAGCCGCCGCCCGTCTTCTGAGAAGTAGCCCTCGCCCGCGCGCCGGCCTTCGTAGGTCAGCTGGCGGACGTTGGAGAGAAAGCGGTCCTCACCCGCCGCCACCGGTGATGCATGAGACGTCCCAAGCCCGGCCAGGAACGCAACGATCCAGAATGCGGCCGCACCCCGACCGCGCCACGCGATGTGCATGTAGTTAGCTCCTCTAGGTTGGAGATCGGGGCCGATGATACGGAAGACACGACGCGCTCGATAGTCCGATGCGCCTTGCCTGCACCTCTCGAAGCTCTTTTTTGACGTGCCAAGTGATATAGCCGCTACCGTTTAGAGAGCTTGTCGCTCCAATTGGCAAATATCTTACCTTGACGCTCGGTGCAGCTAGGTGTTTCCTGTTTACTAGTGCTCAACCGCCGCAAATCCCACCCGCAGGCGGCGCTAAGTTAATAAGCAGCCGTACCCCATGGCCGCCCACTCCATAGGTAGTACTGCATTGAAGAGCGGAGGACGTCCCATGTCCAAATTCGCGCACTTAGTAGTTAGTTCTGTTGTCCCTTGTGGTTACGGTATCGGTAGGGGATTCCCTATGTGCCAATATAGCTTGAGAGTTCACTCGCCGGGAAGGAAAGCGTCCAGCAGACGCAATCTCGGGGCAACTACGACACGCGGCCTTAGGCGGCTTCGTCCTTGGGTTCCATGCGAAGCAGGAGGCGCTGGCCGAGTGCGTCAGCGATTCGTTGCAGCATCGACAAAGTGTGCCCCTCGTAGTCAGCGTCCTCGAGGCGGGCAATGGCGGGTTGCTTTGTGCCGACAAGTTCAGCGAGTTGGCGCTGTGTGAGGCCGGCGGCCTCGCGGGCTTCGAGGATGATTTGAGCCCACAGGTTCAGATTGACCGAGCCATTGCCCGAAAGATGCGCTTCGAGGCTAACCCTGATGCGCACAAGCTGGAGGTTGAGCTCTAGTGGCCAAGAAAAAGACGACAGACGCAGTGCAAATCCTCGACAAGCTCACCGGTGACGACCCCGAGCTCCGGGAAATGATTCGTGTGGCCAAGGTGAACGCCATGGCCGGGAAGTCTGTGCTTTGAACCATCCAACCCAGCTCAGCGTCTCCAGCTCAAGATGCGCTCGGCTACACCAAGGCCCCTCGTGGTTGATCAGCTCCTTGTACAGACCAATCACCGTCTCCGCCATCGCGTTGTCGTAGGAGTCTCCCACGCTACCGACCGACGCTTCGACCCCCGCTTCCCGCAGCCGCTGCGTGTAACGGATCATGAGGTATTGCACCCCGCGGTCGCTGTGGTGGATCAACCCCGCGGTGTCCGGGCGAGCGTGCAGAGCTTGCTCCAGGGCATCCAAAGCCAGTCCGAGTGCAACGAACTCGACACCCGCCAACCTACGATCATGCGTGAGAACACGTCGATCACAAACGCTACGTACAGCGTCCCTGCGCGGGAGGCGACGTACGTCAAGTCGGCAATCCAAAGTGGGTTAGGCTTCTCGGCGGTGAACTGACGCTCGACAAGATCTCGCGGCCTCTCCGCGTGTTCATCGGGAATCGTCGTCCACACTCGCTTGCCTCGAACGACGCCGCGGATGCCCATCTCGCGCATCAAACGCTCCACTGTGCACCGAGCTACGTCCGAGCGAGTCTTCTTCAGTTCTCGCCAGACCTTCCTTGCTCCATACACCGAGCGGTTGGCTTTCCACACCGCCCGGATCTCTTCTTGAAGCTTCTCGTCTCGCTTCGTGCGATCCGAGCGCCCTTCCGGGTGTTGCTCCAGGTACTTGTGGCGGTGGTAAGTCGATGGGGCGATCGGCAACACTGCGCAGATCGGCTCGACCCCATATTCATGCTTGTGGTCGTCAATGAACTGGACCATCACTTTGGTCGGCGGTCGAACTCCGCCTGGGCGAAAAAAGCCGACGCTTTGCGCAGAATTTCGTTAGCGCGTCGCAGCTCGCGGTTCTCGCCCTCGAGATCCTTCACCCGCGCTTGTTCCTCGCTGGTCGGGCCAGGGTGCAAGCCCTCGCGTTCCGCTTTACGCATCCAGGCCCGAAGAGTCTCGGGTGCGCAGCGCTCGCTCTATTCTGCGCGCGCCTGTTGCTGGCGGTCAACTTCACAGTTACCCTATGTCCAAGATTTTGGGTTCATATCCCTGCCCATTAGGAAGCACCTGTCAGATGAGGTCGTTCTCCACAGTTCGCGAGGAACTCCCGGTTGACGACCGATCGATGCTCTACCTGCGCAGTCCGCGGCACATCACGGCAACAGCACTACGCCGTAGAGTGCCTTAATGTAACCCCACGTTTCGCGCTCGACCGCAACCGCGGGGGTGACTGGAACATCTGTGACGCAAGCCGATGCCAATCCAGCGTCGTCCCACACGGTGAGCGTCACCAAGTAGTTCGCGGCGTTTGAATAGGTATGATCTACAATGGCCCCCTCTCCCACGGCCCCATCGCCAAACTCCCATTCATACGTGACGATGAATTGCCCTGGCACCGCAGTAGATTCGCTTCCGTCAAACGTTATTGGCTCACCGACGCTCCCAGCGTAGGGTCCCCCTGTATCACAGAACGGGGCCTGGGCATGACTAGCCCCATACCAGAACAGGCTTGCTAGGAGCGCTAAAGCACGGAGTAATCTGCACATTGGCACCTCTCCTATTTCAGCAGCATGATTCGAACGCTCTTCGTGCTCTTCTCCGTACGCAGCTTAATGAAATAGACACCAGAGGCTGCCGCGTAGCCCCTATGTGTGCGCCCGTTCCATTCTATCACATGCTCTCCGGCGCGGTGGGGTCCACGGGCAAGCAGCCGCACCAGCCTTCCCGAAACGTCATAAATCTCCAAGCTGGCCTCTACGTCTTGCGGCAACCAGTACCACACTGAGCTACGTGCAAATGAGGAGTTAGGTGTCACCGTGAGCTCGATTGATCTTCGAACGCGTTGCGGGACATCGACACCAATGGGGGACAGAATTGGATAGTCGCTTCGCCAATTCGATTCGTCCTTGCCGAAATAGCGCACCATCGATGCGAACCGGTTGAATCCCAAGAACGGATCAGGATCATTCTCTGGAATGGCACTTGTAGCGTGAGCGGCGATTGTCTCCCAGAACGTCATCTCTGTTGCCGTTAGCTTTCTGTTTAGGGAACCAATGACGAACGCTATGGTGAAGTCTCGCTGCGCAGTTAGTGGGCCCGGAAAGCGCACGCCGTAGGCAGCCTGAATGTCCTCCAGACCAACGACGACATCAATGTCGGAGCCAAAAATCGCTTGCGGACAGTTTTCGTCTAAGTTGTGACGGTACACCACAAGTCCCTCTCCGTCATCGATTCCGGCAAGATACCTATCAAGCGGCGGGGCGTTGAAAACCCCCGAGGCGCCGATTGAGCAGTCTGCTTGAAACAAGGACCCACCATGAGGATTCCAGGCGAAGCCGCCCAGTAGGCTTGCGATGCTTGTCTTCCCAAGCCAATGCCCACCCCCCGAGCTAGTCCGCAGTTTAACCCGAAGCCGTGTCCGAGGCAATCTAGAGCTACAACTTCGTTCCCCGCGAAAAGTTCCTCATGCTCGTCACTCAAAGCTCGGTAACCAAGAGAAAGGGATTCTCTGTGCTCAAGCTGCCTCTTCGGATTCGTCGAACACTCTCAATGGCGGAATCCGGGTCTGGATGCAGCTCTCTCGAACTTCTGTAAGCCCAGCTGCGCGGCGTTTTCGGTTCACTTCATCGAGCAGGTCACCCAACTGAATTTGAACACGCTTGTAAGGCAGTTAGCCACAATTCCAGAAGGTTCTCGCTACCTGCGGCGCCGTCCACCTCCCTGCATTTCTGAGAACCTTGACCCGAAATCGACGGAACTCTTCAGGTGGAACCCTGGTCACCACATGCCCGGACACAACTACACGAATCTTGTGCCTGAATAAATTTTCGGAGTAGAGACCCCGTGCAGGGGAGTTTAGGTCAAGGTTCTTGCGTCCACAGGCCGCCAAGCATCATCGGTAGCGCCCAACGTCAGCGGGCCGCGTGGACGATGAGGGGCGGGCTCCGCGATTCGACGCTTGGGAGTTGCTCGAGATAGACACGCGCTTCCGGGAGGCGGAACACGCCGGCGCGATCGACCAGCAAACGATGCCTGATAGTGGTGGTCCCTGGTTCCATGGACCTACCGCCGACCAGGTGCATCCTGACGGCGTGCGCTCGATTGGTGTACTGCCACTCGCGTCCCTTGGGTTCCGCGATGGGCTGACAACTGCCGGGCACCGGGCTCTCCAACGCTAGGCCATGAACGTGGGTCACGAGGTTAACTTTGAATTCAACGACGAGCGTGTCACCGACGCTACAGCTGAGTGTGTCGGCGTCGAAGCCGGTGATCGTCGGTTCGCCCCTCCGCGCACCCCGCGGCACGACGCGCACGCGTCGTTCCACACTTAGAAAGTCTATGGGAGGGGAGTAGGCCCTGCCGCGGTGTAGTTTCTCCAGCGCCATGAAGGCGCGAAGCATCGGCACGGCGTGGCTGTTTGCCTTCCAACCCAGACTCGCGCGGTCCAGGGCAATGGCGTTGACCAGCGGCGAGATCAGCGCGTGCTCGGTTCCCCGCATCGCTAGTGTGCGTAACAGCGCACAAGATGCACCCATTCGGGTCTCGCCAGGAGCGTCCACGTAGAAGTGTGCGTAGCTTGAGCCGGTCGGAGTTGTGGCGAACTGAGCAGCCTGGTCGATAAGTGGAGCCGCTCTGACTGTTGTTGTCGGTCCCCCCGCCCGTTGCAGTTGCATCTGGGCGATAGCCAAGCGCGCCAGCCCGCCCGGACCCAGCGTACTTCGTCCCTTGTGGATCTCGTCGAGCGCTTCGCCCAGGCGCTGTAGTAGCTCCTTGTCGCTCGTGCGGGTGGCGTAGGAGATCAGAGCTTCGGCTACTGCCAGTCGCCTCAAAGGCTTCATTCGGGCATGCACCACGGCTTCGGTCAACGAATCCCGGGAGGTCGCGATCGCATGGGTGGTGTCTGCCCAATCGCCACGCTCCTCTAGCAACGCGAAGTCGCGCAAGGTCTGCGCTTGACGGGTCCAATGGCCGTACGGTTCGCGGCCCGCTCGACGTATGCTCCAAAGGCTGCGCGCGCGGAACTGAAGTGTCCTCTGCGGCGCCGGCGCCAGCTCGGGAAGATCGCGGCGCTCCTCCTCGCTGAGCAGGACTCTCGCCTCATCCAGGCAGAGTAGGAGTTCGATGTCCTCGACAAGTCGGCCCAACGGAGTATCTCGGTGCGCCACAATCGTGCTGCGTACGATTGATACAAAGTCGGTCGTCAGACGATCCTGTCGAGCTGACAGCGGAGCGAGCGGCGGTGGCCCGGGTTCAAGGACGGGCAGCGCCAGCCGCAAGTGATCGGCCGTTGGGAGCTGCTGGACGCTGGCCTTGCCCGCGGGTGCTAGGCGGATCGACAGTGTGTCGCCGGCGACATCGGTGGCATGAGCGGCAAAGCGAGCCACCTTGGTCTGTTGTTGCCCGACCTCAACACGAACTGATTGTGGTCCACGAGGTTCAAGGTGCGGCGCGTGCCAATCGACGACGAACAGCCGATGCGGATCGCCGAGATTATCCACCGAAACGCTGAATTCGAATTGGTCACCGCGCCGTACGACTCCCGGTAGGTGCGGTCGCATTTGTATCGGTTGGACACTGGCAAAGTCGCTCTCGCCCTCGCCGACCCGACCCTCTAGGTCGACCGCTCGCGCCACGAGCCGCCATCGTGCTATGTCATCGGGTATCTGCAGCGTCAACGCAACACGGCCGGTAGACGCCTCGGTTTCAGCCGCAGCCCAGAAAGCCGTCGGTCGAAACGACAGCCGTGCTGGCGGCTGCGCCACCACTGGCGTCGACATCGACGTATTGGCGCTCGAGCTGCTGGATTGGAGATAGAACAGCGCGCGAGTTAGGTTGAAGTCATCTGTTGCGATCGAATAGATTGCACGATCGACGGCGAAGACATTCACCCATGCTCGGACTGGTCGGCCGACGTGGTTGCTGACGCGCACTACTACTTCGACCGAGTCACTAGCCATGGGCTTCTCGCCAGTCTTTTCCACCTCCACATGCAACAGTCGAGAGTGCGGCTCGGTCACCACCTTGGCGTGTTGGCGCCACGGATTGTCCGGCCCCGAGTGCACCGGTTCGATGGTCAAACTGGCGCTGGGGATGAAGGTCCCGTCGACTCCAACCCGCACCGCGCCGCTCTCCGGTGCCAAGAGCGGTAGCGCATGCTCACCGCGTCGAATCACGCAAGGGGGAGCTTTCTTGCCATCGGGTCGCTCGAGCACCACGGTGTCGCCAAGCGCATACTGCACCCGGTCTGGATAAAGCTGCGCGCGCCGCATCGCCCTTTGCCTGGTGTGGCCGTCCTTGTCCTGAGAACTTGGCGCGATGCGGGTGGCGTAGGGTGCTGTCTCGTCCCCGCGCACCTCCAGTGCCAGTGCACCAGAGTAAGGTGCACTGGTGGTCCGCAGTAGAGCAATGCCGCTACCACCCGTCTCGACCCGACCACTGTCAATGACGGTCTCGATATAAGTGTCGCGAGCAATGTCGGCGACTCGATCGATCCAACGGTAGAACACCGGTCCTGGCGCAAGATTGTTGCGATTGTCGATTCGGGCGATGGGAGTCGGCTCGAGGTGCAGCGGGATCGAGATCGGTGGCACCCCCCTGCACCAACTCTTACTTACGTACAGCGGCACCGCTTCCCAGCTGGTCAACCGGCGCTCAGCAGCATCGACCAAGGTCACGTCAACGACCAGTCCGGGAAGCTTGGCCTGCTCCGCCCGGATGCCGAGCGTGTCAACGACGCCGGCGGTAGCGATTCGCAACACGTGCCGGCCCAACTCGTCAAGCATCGCTGCCGAGCGCTCGAGAACGACTTCTTGCTTGGGGATGCGTCGAGTCAACCTCGGACCGCCATCGACCGGACGATACCAACCGTGTGTGCGGGGAACATTGATCGGCTCGAAGCGCCTCGGGATACGGACTGCAGACACGACGTATTCGACCCGAGCGTGGGCTAGCGGTTGCGCCTGGTGCGTGCGCGCCCCGATTTCAAGCTCAACGGTGTCGCCCGCCGCGTACGCCGAATCGAGCGGCTTGACAGCCAGTGCTGTGTCCAAACGCTTGAACGACGCAATGCGACCGGAGCGGCCGCTAAGCCGGAAGGGTCCATCAGCGGAGCTCTTTGGGATCCGCAGCGTTCCCGAGGCAACGCCGAAGCCGTTCGCTACCAAGGTCGTATCCCACGAAGCGTCGCGACCGCCAGTTTCAACGGGGCCGGGGAATCGGCCCGAGACCCGCACTTCCTGTCCCGCGGCCGGGCGCAGGGCGTGCGCGGGTCCATCGAGCTTCAAGGCGTGAAAATGGACCGTTTCTCCCGGTTGGTAGAGAGTCCGATCCGTCCACACGACAATCCGCGACCGTTCCCTAACGCGGGACAGCTGCTGAGTGAGGATGGCGTGATGCTCCCCGCGGCTTGCAGTGAAAAGCAGTGCGCCTAACTCACGGCGTTGTCCCCCGCGCCCGGGGTCATCGAAGACGACTGGCTTGGGTAATTCGACTACCAATCGGCCGTGTTCATCGGTCTCGAGCGTGTCGAGCGTATCCATGCGGACCGAGTGCCTGTCGCCTGGGACTTCTGGGTAGGAGTAATAAACATGAATGGGATGGTGGGCTATTGGCTGCGCTTGGCTGTTGATCAGCAGCACCTCGGTGCTGTCGCCCCAGACTCCTCGAAGTAAGAGAAGATCTGTAACCGTGACGTTGGCCATTGCCCGGTGGTCGCCGCTTATTCCTTCGACGACGTAGTAGCCTGGGGCCAAGCGGAGCGGCACCAATTCTTGACGTCTAGCCACCCCTGAACTGGGGAGCTGCTTGGTTAGAACCGGGGGTTTGTTCCGCACCGAATCGAACTCGGCGTCCGGCAATTGAGCCATGAGACCGAGCACCAATGCGAAAGGCACTTCTCGAACAGCAATCTCAATCGGCTGATTGAGATTTTTCTGAGTGACGCGCACCACAGCCGAGTCTCGCGCCCCGAAGCTCTGCTGCAACGTGTCCACTGAAAACTCAACGGTAGACATGCGACGGAGCCTCTCGTCGGCTTGGGCCGCTGCTTCGCTCTCAGGGAAAGAGGCGAGAAGACGCTTGAGAATCGCCATTTCGGCCGGTTCGTCGGATTCGGCCGACGCCAGAAGGCGCAGCGCTTCTGCTGCCTGTGGGGTGTCGAAGTGCTCGTCGACGAGCCGCCGAAGCACCCGGTGCTGTTCGACATCGCGTAATTGGCGATCGCGTGCCGCACGCTCGTTGGTGGTCGCCCCCGGGTTGATTCGAGCGAGCGTCTGTGCATAGGCAAGGAGCAATGTGGCCACGTGCTCCGGTGTCGTGTGCACTGACACGGCGTCGTCTAATTCGGCTTTGAGCTCTCCGAGCACGCGTGGCACAAATCCTGGCTTTGTCCGCGCCGGGTCATCGGGCCATCGAAACGTGTGAAAGGTGGCCCGATACAGTTGATCGAAGATGATGTGTGTCGCCGCCAAGTGAGCACTGGCTGCCAGACTATCCGCGGCGGCACTGGCACGCGTCGCCGCGGTGACCCGGCGCGCTCGGGACAGTGCACTTTTGTGGAGCCGTATCTGGGCTGGCCGATCCGACCTAATCGAGTGGCTTCGGGCCCGCTTCTGGTCCATTGCAGCCAGTTCGTAGTGCGCCCGTGCCCACCAATAAGCGGTGGAATCACTGTTCGTGGCCCGCTGGTACCAGGTTTTCGCCGAATCCGGTTTGCCGAGGGAGGCGAGCGCCAAGCCGGCACCCACGGCTGCGCGTGCTCGGCCGTTGGTCTCGGGTGACTGCTGCCAAATCGACCGGTACCCAGCGAATGCGCTGTCGTAGTGCCCTTCCGCAAACCACGCATCGGCTTCAGCGAAGAGCGAGCCATAGTCGGCCAGACTTGGGTCTCCGGCGGTGCCCGCGCCACAAACGCAGAGCAATCCAAGAAACAACCACGCGTTCGACGACCTGGTCACACCGACGGCTCCTTGCCAGGTGGATTAACCTCGCGCCAAGCGCACACCCGCAAACTGCCAGCGCATGTGCGGGTAGAAGAAGTTCCGGTACGTAGCTCGAATGTGCGAGGCGGGGGTAGCGCACGAACCTCCGCGCAACACCATCTGGTTGCACATGAACTTGCCGTTGTATTCGCCGAGGGCACCGGCGAGGGGCTGGAAGCCCGGGTAGGCGGCGTACGGGCTTTGCGTCCACTCCCAGACGTCGCCGTAGGCTTGGGCGAGGGTGCCACCCGCCGCGGCTGGCTGGGGCTCCAGAAGCCCTGACTCGAGGAAGTTGCCGGCGTCGGGCGAGCCCAACGTCGTGGCGGCGTGCTCCCACTCCGCCTCGGTTGGGAGTCGCGCCCCAGCCCAACGGGCGAAGGCGTCCGCCTCGTAGTAGCTCAGGTGACAAACCGGCGCGCCCAACGACAGCGGGCGAAGTCCCCCGAGGGTGAAGTGGTGCCAGTCTCCGTCAAGCTGGTGCCAGTAGAGTGGCGCTTGCCAGCCCGCGGCGGTGACCTTTGCCCAACCGTCTGACATCCACAGCTCGGGCTTGGTGTACCCACCCTCTTCGATGAACTCCAGATACTCGCCGGCCGTCACCGGGCGCGACGCTAGCTCGAACGCCTCCAGAATGACACGGTGTCGGGGGCGTTCGTTGTCATACGCAAAGCCGCCCTCGGGTGCGCCAATCCACACCACCTCCGAATCGAAGTGGTGCCAACGCTTGGGAGGAGGTGTGGCGTCTGGCGACTCGGCGAGGTCCGCGCGATAGCTGGGCCGCGTCGGGTTGAGCGACAGTAGGTGCTTGATGTCGGTGAGGATCAACTCTTGATGCTGCTGTTCGTGGTGGAGTCCCACCTCGCAGACGGCCAATTGCTCCTCCGTCAGCTTCGAGTTCTCAAGCAGCGTTTCAAGGTGACGGTCGACGCTCTGGCGGTAGGCGTTGACCTCGTCCAGCGAAGGGCGGGTGAGCATGCCGCGGGCCGGACGAGAGTGTTGCGGTCCAACACCCTGGTAGTACGAGTTGAACAAGACGCGGTAGGCGGGATTGACCGGCTGGAAGTCGGGCAGCGCTCGCTCCAGGACGAACGTCTCAAAAAACCACGTTGTGTGGGCCAGGTGCCATTTGGCCGGACTGGCGTCGGTCATCGACTGTTGCACGGCGTCTTCGGGCGACAGGGGTGCGCACAGCGCGACGGTTTGCTGGCGGATAGCCTGGTAGCGCTCGGCGAGCAGCGCCGCGCTCAAGCGCTCTTCAATTGCGGTCGGCAAGGTTGAAACTCCAAGAGAGGGGGTAAAGGATGCAACAATGAGTATAGCGCGGCGGTTCAGGCTCCGACAAATGGCGGTCACCGGTGCCGATAGGCAACACCGGCGACGACCAACACCATCAGCGTAGCGATATCGGCAGCGAGCAAGAACCACATGATCGACGTCGGATCGATATCCAGCGTCGTCGACGTCCCCGCCTTCTCCAAGGTCTGGGCGGCGACTTCCTGGAGAAGAGGCAAACTCGCCAAGGCGTTCACCACAAGCAACGTTTGCAACACGATGATCGCTTGCAGTCCAGCGATTTGTCCCTGCGAAAAGACGTACGCCCCGGTGAACCAGACAACTGCGGCGCCGCCAATCAGGAAATGGGAGGCGGGCGGCAAGAGCCGCTGGTTGGCTAAGAAGTACGAGTCGTAGTTCAAGAAGCCCTGCTGGACCAGGTGATGGGCGCTGTAGAAGAGAAACATGACCAGGGCGCCCCACAGGCGATTGGTGCGTCGGTCCACGTCCGGATCGACGAGCCACTGCCAGTGCGCCTCGGGGTTCTGGTAGATCCCCATGACGCGGTGTCCGACGGATCGCCCAAACGTCCGCACCACCATCGGCACCAGGATGAGAAAGGCAATGGCAGTCAAGAACACGTGGCGCGCGTGGCCGCCTCCCGCCGCCTCCACAAAGAAGACGCACGCCGAGAGCAGCATGAAGTCGATGTAGGATGCGGCCAAGAGACGCAGCCACGAAGGGCGGCGAGCCTCGTCGCTGACCGATTCGGGGCTGCTAGCCATCTACCTCACCACGTGTCGCCCGCTGAGTTGCTTGCGCTCCGCCGCGAGCAAGCTGGGATCGCCGGGGCCGGCGCATCTTAGCATGTGCGTGCGTCCGCCCACCCTGCCGAGCGGTCACTCCATCGACCCGTAGGTGTCAGGCGCAGGCTCGCTGCGCGACACCTTGGCAGCCAGCCGCTCCCCCAGCCGCGTGTAGCGGCGGATTTCGCCGCGGTCGCGGACCGCCATGCCGATGGCGCGCTTGGTGCCGACCAGGACCACCAGCTCACGCCCTCGAGTCAGCGCCGTGTAGAGCAAGTTGCGCTTCAGGAGGAGGTAGTGCTGGGTGTGCAGGACGATAACGCAGGCACGGTACTCGCTGCCCTGCGACTTGTGGATAGAGCAGGCAAACGCCAACGTCAGCTGGTCAACTTCAGCCAATGAGTAGCGCACGTCGCGCTCGTCGAAGCGCACGACCAGTGCCTCGCCGCGCTCGATAGCCAGGACCCGACCGATGTCGCCATTGTACGTCTCCAAATCATAGTTGTTGCGGGTTTGCATGACCTTGTCACCCACCCGGAAGCTGGCGGCACCGCGGTTCAAGGCTGGGCCGGGTGGTGTCAGCGCCGCCTGCAGTTCGGCGTTCAAGCGCAGGGTACCGAGCGTGCCACGGCGCATCGGCGCCAAGACTTGGATGTCGTCCACTGGGTCGAGCCCGAAGCTTTGCGGGATGCGCTGGGTGACCAGGTGACGCACCGTTTCCAGGGCGCGCTCGGGATCGTCGCGCTCGACTATGAAGCAGTCGGCGCCGCTTGCCGCCTCGCCGAAGCGGGGCATGTCGCCGCGGTTCACGCGGTGGGCGTTGTGGACGATGAGGGACGACTCGGCCTGCCGAAAGATCTCGGTCAAGCAGACGCTCGGCAACACCCCCGACTCGAGAAGGTCGCGCAAGACGTTGCCGGGGCCCACCGACGGCAATTGGTCGGCGTCGCCGACGACGATGAGCCGGGCGGCGTCCGGCATCGCCGCCACCAGGGAGCGCGCCAAGAGCACGTCTACCATCGAGAACTCGTCGACAATGACGGCGTCTGCTTCGATGGGAAACTGGGCGTCCCGTTGAAACCGCATCTCCCTGGGGCTGAACTCCAACACCCGGTGGATGGTCTTGGCGGGGGTGCCGGTGGCTTCGGCCATGCGCTTGGCCGCCCGGCCAGTGGGTGCGCACAGGACCACGCGCAGAGACTTCTTCTGAAAGATCTCCAAGGCGGCGCGAATGATCGTGGTCTTGCCGGTGCCTGGACCGCCGGTCAACAAAAGGAGCTTGTTGTCGACGGCCGCCACGACGGCCCGGCGCTGAGCCGCTGCCAAGCTCAGGCGGTGTTTGGTTTCGAACCACTCCAGCGCGTGTCCAAGGTCGGTGGGCACGCGCAGAGCCTCGGCACCAACGATGTCGCGAAGGCGGGCGGCAAGCTGGTTCTCGGCGACGAAGAGACGCTTCAAGTAGATGGGTGTGTCGCCGTCGATCTGACCGGGCGCTGTGCCGGTGGCGTCGCGGTCGACGATCACATCCGCCTGGCGCGCCAATGTTTCCACCGCGGTGCGGACCAGCGCCGGCTCGACGCCGAGCATCTCGGTGGCTTGCTCCTCGAGCGCTCTGTAGGGCGCGTAGACGTGCCCTTCCTCGGCGAAGACGCCGAGCACGTGCAGTGTCCCAGCCTCGGCACGGCGTGGCGCGTCGGGAGCAATGCCCAACTCGGCGGCGACCCGATCGGCGGTCTTGAAGCCAATGCCGAAGATGTCGGTGGCGAGTCGGTAGGGGTCGGCTCGGACGATGTCGACGGCCTCCGGACCGTAGTGCTTGAAGATCCGCTGGGCGTGGGACGCCGCAACGCCGTGTCCCTGCAAGAACACCATGACGTCCCGAATGGAGCGCTGGTCTTGCCAGGCGGCGCGGATCTGTGCGGCGCGCTTCGGTCCGATGCCTGGCACCTCGGTCAACCGCTCCGGGCTGTCGTCAATGACTTCTAGCGTCTCCAGGCCAAAGTGTTCGACCAACCGCCGCGCCATTTCCTTACCAATGCCGTCCACCAAGCCCGACCCCAAGTAGCGCTCAATACCGACTAACGTCGACGGCTGGACCGAGGTGTACGATTCGACTTTGAACTGATTGCCGAACTTGGGGTCGTGTGCCCAGCGGCCGGAGAGTCGCAGGTGCTCGCCGGGCTGGACGCCGGGAAAGTGCCCGACGCAGGTAATGATCTCCTCGCTCTCGGCCCGAATCTTCACGACCGACCAACCACTGCCGGCGTTGGTGAAGACGACGTGTTCGAGGGTGCCCTCGATGGTGGTGGGTGGTGTTTTATCGCTTCTCATGGTGTTGGTCGAAGTGCTGGCGTCGACCTCGGGGTTCGTGTACCCTCGGATGTTTGCCAACGACCTCCAAGCATCTCAGAGTTTAGGACGAGGCCTCACCACATTGCACGCCCCAGCCGGGCTGACGGACCTGCAAGTCGTATACCGACCGGCGCCGTCGCCTGACCACGAGCCATTTTTCTTTCTCTGGTCGCTTCCCGTCCCAGGCAAGTCGGACGTGAGCGCTGCACTGGCGCATTGGGGCGTCCTCCTTCCACCCAAGCGTCTGAGGCGGAGCGCGCTCAACCTGGCCCTCCCCAGCGAGTGGCCGGTGGCCGAGCTGGGGGCACGGGCTCGAAACGGCGCGGCGCGGGTCACTGGCTACCGGGTGGATCTCCTGGATGGGCTACGCGCTCTATCGCGGCTGGATGACGCGCATACCCACCACACCCCGTCGGCATCGCTGTCGGCGTGGAGTTTGGCTTGCAAGTTGGTGCTCGAGTTGGTCGGCCGCGAGCACTTCGTGCCCACTTTGCAAACCCTGGGCGACGAGCGCACGGTCGAAGCGTGTTGGGTGACGGCGTTGACCGCCCCCCACGATCGCGCCCGTTTCGAGGTCTTGGCACACGCCATGCCGCCGGTTGCCCACTGCTTGCCGGAAACCGCCAACACCCAGCTCATTCTGCGCCAGGCGCTGGATGCACTGACCGATCGCTTGGTGCGCGCCGCCCTGGCTGAAGCCCCAGCCAAAGACACTTCTACAGACGACGACGACCCTGCCGAGGGCAACGGGAGAGAAGAGCAAAGTGGTGACAATCCTTCCCCCCAGGCGCGCCGCGCCCGCCGCCCCGGTCCCTGGGAGGAGCGCTTTACCCACGCCCTGGTCGATGGGCCCTCATGCTTCATCCCCTGGGGATTGGGGGAGTCGCGCGTCGTTGAGGAGGTGCAGCGTTGGGCGCGGCCGGCCCTGGGTGCCGGTTTCACCGACTTTTGCGCCGAGTTCATCCTCACCCCGCCCAAGTCCGCCAGCCGCAAGCTGGCCAACCCCTGGCTCTTGGGCTTCGGCCTCCGCGTCGCCTCGGAGCCGGCTCTCACCGTCGACGCCGCTGGCGTCTGGGAAGCCGGTCGCACGCTCGTTCTTGGCTCGCACCAGGTCGACCGGCCGCAGGATATCCTCCTGCGCGACCTAGCTGAAGCTGCTCGCATCTTTCCGCCGATTGGCGACAGCCTGGAAGAGGCACAACCAGTCACGATCGAGCTGTCGCCACGGGAGGCCTGGCTCTTTCTCCTCGAGGCGGCGCCGATCATCGAGCAAGCGGGAATGGGTGTGGTCCTGCCGGACGAACTCGCCGGTCAGAGCGGCCTCCGCGTCAAGCCGCGACTCAGATTGATCGAAGGCGGCGCGGCGCCCGCCTCCCCAAAGAAGCGCGTGCGCACCCAGCGGAGCAAGATGGCGACCGAACCCGCGCCGCCCGCTGGTGACGGAAGCCCCGCCGGCGCCCCCTCGCCGCTGGCGGGGTTCCTGGGGCCCGACGCGCTGGCACGCTTCCGTTGGGAGGCAGCGATTGGCGACGAAACCCTGAGTGCCGCCGAGTTTGACAAGCTCCTTGAAGAAAAGCAGCCGCTGGTCGAGTGGCGCGGCGAGTGGGTGCTTCTCGACCCCGACGTCGTCGGTGATCTGAAGCGCTGGATGGATAAGTCTAAAGAGCTGGAGCTGGCGGGGCATGGCGCTTTGGCTGCCGTCTTGTCGGGCGACTACACTACCAAGTCGGGCACGCGCGTCGAAGTGGTGGCCTCCGACGCGGTGGACGCAGTCATCGACACGCTGCGCTCCCAGGGGTTCGAGGACGTCCCCGAGCCGACCGATTTCTGCGGCAGCCTCCGGACCTACCAGAAGCAGGGGCTGCGCTGGCTGGTCGGCATGGCCAAGCTGGGGCTCGGCGCTTGCCTGGCCGACGACATGGGTCTCGGCAAGACGATCCAGCTGATCGCCCTCCTCTTGCACTGGCGCACCATCCATCCACAGGACACCCAGCCTTCCTTGGTGATCTGTCCAACCTCGGTGTTGGGCAACTGGCAGCGAGAAATCGAGCGCTTCGCTCCGGACTTGCCGGTGCGCCGCCACCATGGTCCGGAGCGCCATCGGCGCGCCCAAGACCTCACCGGTGAGCTGGATGCGCACGCTGTCGTCCTTACGACTTATGCGTTGGCGCGACGCGACGCCGCCATGCTGGGCGATGTGCCCTGGTCGTACGTCGTCCTGGACGAGGCGCAGTACGTCAAGAACGCTGCCTCGCAGCAGGCGCGGGCGGTGCGGTCGCTGCGCGCGGCGCGGCGCGTTGCCTTGACCGGAACGCCGGTCGAGAACCGCCTGGCCGAGTTGTGGTCGATTTACGAGTTTCTCAACCCGGGACTATTGGGTCCGCTCGAAACGTTTCGGCGCGAGCTGGCCATTCCGGTGGAGCGCTATCGGGACGGCGAAGCCGAAGCCAAGCTCAAGAAGATGGTGGGGCCGTTCCTTCTCCGGCGCGTCAAGTCCGATCCGCGGGTCATCCAAGATCTTCCCGAAAAGCTGGAAATGACCGTCCACTGTTCCTTGACCCGCGAGCAAGCAGCGCTCTACCAAGCGGCGCTGGATCGGTTGCTGCGCTCCATCGAGGAGTCGGAGGGGATGTCGCGGCGCGGCTTGATTTTGAAATTGATCACCGCCCTCAAGCAAATCTGCAATCATCCGGTGCACTTCGAGCGCAAGCCTGGTGAGTTGGCGCGCCGCTCGGGCAAGCTGGATCGGTTGTTGGATATGCTGGCCGAGGCGCGCGACGGCGGCGACAAGGCGCTGGTCTACACCCAATACCGCGAAATGGGGAAGCTCCTAGTGGCGGCAATCGAGGCGCGGCTGGGCGAGCGTGTCTTGTTCCTGCACGGCGGCGTGCCGGTGGCCGACCGCGAGCGCATGGTCGACGATTTTCAAAATGAGGGCGACGATACCCCCATCTTTGTCCTGTCCCTGAAGGCGGGTGGCACCGGCTTGAATCTGACAGCAGCTAACCACGTCTTCCACTTCGACCGCTGGTGGAATCCCGCCGTCGAGGACCAAGCCACTGACCGTGCCTACCGTATCGGCCAAACCCGCACCGTGCAGGTGCACAAGATGGTGACGCTGGGGACTTTGGAAGAACGCATCGACCGCATGTTGATCGAGAAGCGCGAGCTGGCCGAGCGTATCGTTGGCACCGGCGAGGCCTGGCTCACCGAACTCAACGACACCGAACTTCGCGAGCTGTTCGAGCTGTCGACCGATGCCGTCGTCGGCGGCGAGGATCAAAACTCATAGATACCGAGCGAGCATGGCGATCAAGAAAACTAAAGGCAGAGCCGCCACCTGGTGGGGCAAGCGCTGGACGAGCGCCATGGAGGGGCTTAGCATCACCTGGCGCAACCGCCTGCCGCGCGGGCGTACCTACGCGCGTGAGGGGAGGGTCGTCGGCTTACGGGTCGAGTCCGGATTGATCGGCGCCTACGTGGTGGGCACCAGGCCCAGTCCCTACGAAGTGGAGATTCGCCTGACCCCGTTGAACGACCGGCAGTGGGGACGGGTCGTTCAGCAACTGGCCAGCCGCGCGTCGTACGCTGCCCGCCTCTTAGCCGGGGAGATGCCTGACGACATCGAAGAGGCTTTCGAAGAAAGCCGGGTGGCGCTCTTTCCGATCTCCGTCGATGACTTCCAGCTGGACTGTTCGTGCCCGGATCATGCCTTGCCGTGCAAACACATTGCCGGCGCTCACTATGCTCTCGGCGAGGCGCTTGACCACGACCCATTCCTGCTCTTTGCCCTGCGCGGCCGCGATCGCACAGCGCTTCTGGACGAACTCGGTGACGCCCGAAGCGGCTCCCTGCCGAAGAGGACCAAGGCCAAAGCCAAAAAACCGCGGGCTCGACGAGGGTCGCGCACCGACTCCGCGTTCGGTGCTGAGGAGTTCTTGGGAAAAGCCAGCGAGCTTGCCGAGATTCGCTTCCGGATCGTCGAGCCGAGCGTGCGGATGGCGGTCATCCGCGGTCTAGGGCGACCAGCCGGGTGGCGGGAGCGCCAACCGATCACCGCGGTTTTGGACGACGCCTACGCCGCCGCCGCCCGGAAGGCGCGCGAGCTGGCGTTGGGTGACGACGCCACAGAGGTCAACGATGCCGTTTAGCGACGTCTTGGGGCACGATCGTCCTAAGGAGCGGCTGCGGGTTTATCTGGAGCGCGACCAGCTGCCGGGCACTCTCTTGTTTCAGGGGCCGTGGGGTGTGGGCAAGACGCGCTTGGCATTGGCCCTGGGCCGCGCGCTCAATTGCCACCGGGAAACGTTGGATGCCTGCGACGAGTGTCCATCGTGCACCAAGGCGCTCAAGTTTGCCCACCCTGACCTGCGCTTCGTTTTCCCGATGCCGCGCGGACGGAACGACGCTGAAGAGGAAAAGATCGAAAGCGCCGCCCTCGAAACCTACGCCACCGATCCCCTGGCGGTCATCCAGTTCGAAAAGAACGCGACGATCTGGGTCGACAAAGTGCGGGCGCTCCGCCGCGCCAGCGCTCTGTCGGTGAGCGAGGGGCAGCGCAAGGTCTTCGTCATTCGCGACGCCGACGCGATGGGCGAGCACTTGGCTGGTTCGCTCTTGAAGATTCTGGAGGAGCCACCGCGCGAGACGCACTTCATCCTTACAAGTTCGCGACCGCAGGCGTTGTTGCCCACAATCGTCTCGCGCTGCCAGGTGGTGCAGTTCGCCGCCTTGCCGGCATCAACCATTGCCGAGGTGCTCGCCGATGAGCGCGGCGTCAAGCACACCGACGCCACCCTCTGCGCCGCCCTCGCCCAGGGCAGCTTGGCCCGCGCCCTCCTCCTGGCGGCCGAGGATGTCCGCGGCACCCGCGACTTGGCGTTGACCCTCCTGAAAGGCGCGGCAGCCGGTGGCGCTGCCTACCACCAAGCGGTGGATGCTTTGGCAGCGCTCCGCGATCGGAACAAGGTCAGGCGCGTCGCCCACACCCTGGCCCTCTGGCACCGGGACCTTCTGGCTGTGCGCTACGGCCTGAACACCGATGGACTGGCCAACGCCGACCAGCTCAACGAGTTGAAGCGCCAGGCCAAAACGCTGGAGGCGGCAGAGATTGGCCGCCGTGTTGCGCTGTTCGAGGGGTTGCGCCTGGCGATGGATCGGAACGTTGGCTACGCCGTTGCGGCGCACGGCTTGATGGCGGCGCTGGCCGACCCCGAGGCTGGCCGCGCCGCACTCTGGCCCGAACCGCCCGCCCTCGCGTACTAGGAGCTCGATAGACCGATCGCCCCCGGAATCGACTCCGCTGCCGCCTCGTAGTTTCGGCACGAAGGCCGTACAGCACCCGTCTCAAAAGCAGCTCGTCCACTTCACTTCGCTGACCTTTCAGTGCCGCATAGGACCGAAGGAGGATTTTCGAAAATGCCTTCTCCAGGGCGGCCCATGGAGTTCCGCCGCAACTGCTTGCGACGAGCAAAGCGACTGTTGGGTGCGGGCGCGAGGGAACGGAGAATGCGCCGGCTCAGATAGTTGCGCGCGCCAGCAAGCTTCTCCGCTGCCGCAACGTTGGATTCGGTGATGGCGCACGCAAAACTCGCCGGCGCAATCCCCGCCCCCTCGCGCTTTACGTATGTCGCCGTGCGCTTGGTCTGACGGAGTGAGGCTGGGGCTCTCGGTGAACCAGGAACAGCAGTGTTGACTTCGGAACTGCCGGAGCCTTGCTTGCGGAACTGCCGCTGAGTTCCGCTCGGGCACCGGTGCAGAGTCCGGACCTCCGGAACCGCGGCTGAGTTCCGCTCCGGAACTCCACCACACTACCCGCCGGCCGGCTGACTGCTCCTGAGAACTCGTTCGTCGGCCTTCAGGCGCATCGTATTCGTCATCACGCCAGATGTCCAAGAAGCTTAGCCAACTCTCCTGGTCCATCAATCCGATACGCACCAACGCCACTCGACACGCAACGTCGTTTTCGTCCGGGAGCGGTAGGAGTATGCTCTCGACAACCTGCGTGCAATGATACTTGTGGCAGCTGCTAGGCTAATGGATGCGGAGATTGTCAGCAGCCGGTTGGCACCGAACGAATTTGGCATCGACCAGCGGGGGACCAATGAAGACGATTCTGGTGACCGGTGCGTCGAGCGGCATCGGTCGTCATTTGACCCAGCACTTTGCCGGACGCGGCGAACGCGTGATTGCGACTGCACGCCGGGCCAAAGATCTCGAAGCGCTGGCGACGCTAGAAGGCGTCATGCCGCTGCACTTGGATGTGACGGACCCTGCCTCTGTCGACGACGCGGGACGGCAGGTGGCGGCAATCGCCGAGCGCTTGGATGGCTTGGTCAACAATGCCGGCGTCGGTGATATTGGGCCACTGGTGTCGTTCGATGATGCTGACTTGCGGGCGCTCTTTGACGTGAATGTGTTCGGGCCGCACCGAGTGACGCGGGCGGTGCTGCCCATGTTGTTACGTGCGCGGGGCCGGGTGGTCAATATCGGTTCGCAGGGTGGGATGCTCACGATGAAACACTTTGGTCCTTACACGATGACCAAACACGCTCTTGAGGCGTTCAACGGTGCCTTGGCTGATGAGTTGGCACCGCACGGAGTGCACGTCAGTATCGTACAGCCCGGCGGGATAGTCTCCGAGATTGGCGAAAAGTCGAAGCCGCGGACGTTGGCGCGACTTGAGCGGACACCGCCCCCTTTTGCTAGCGATGCCCGTACGCTGTTGGCAGCGCTTTCGGAAGCGCCGGACGGGGTAAATGAGGACGCGCCCGAAAACCACACTGTGCCGGAGTCTGCAAGCCATCGCAAACCGTCGTCGCCCGCAATCGTCGCCGATGCTGTGGATCACGCTTTGAACTCCGCGGCACCGTACGCGAGCTACTTGGTGGGGACCCGTTGGGAGGGCGATCGGGTCATCCACGAGTTGTTGAAGCGCGTGGTTTCGGCCAATCGGTGCCCCGCGCTTCGGTATTCACTCGAAGACTTGACGTTGATGTTGCGCGAGCATTGGGAGGCGCAACAGTGAACCAGCACGTTGTGTGCGGTTGGATAGTGGGCTTGGTGTTGGCGGCGACAGTGCAAGAGAGCGCTGGTGCTCGACCACAACCGCGCTTCGACGTGCTGTCGCACGAAGATGGGGTATCTAACAGCTTCATCAACTCGACGCACCAAGATCGAGAGGGCTATTTGTGGATTGCAACGCAAGATGGCCTCAATCGATATGACGGCTATGAGGTGTTGACCTACCGACACGATCCCAACGATCCAGCCTCGATAGCTGGCAACTGGGTGAACCGGGTGTACGGTGATTCGCAGGGGCGGCTGTGGATTGCGTTTGGGATTGGTGGCGTCGACGTTTTCGACGCCGACCGTGGGGGTTTCCGGCACTGCCGGTCGGACCCGACTGACTCGGAGTCGCTACCAAGCAATACGGTGAGCTGTTTCCTAGAAGACGGTGCGGGCCGGATGTGGCTAGGGACGGGGGCAGGATTGGCGCTCGCAGTTGACGGGCGGGATTCCAGTGGCGGCGGGCTTCGATTTGAACGCATATCAGGCGCCGATGTGCCCGTGTACGACCTGGCGGCGAGCCCAACCGGCGATCTTTGGGTGGCGACGGCGGCGGGGCTTGGGCGCATTGTGGACGAAGAGGGGCTACGGCTCGAGCGCGTGCGGCTGGAGAGCCTCGGGTCCCGGTCACCTGGTGTGAGGGCGTTGCGATTCGACCGCGAAGGTGCACTTTGGGTCGGAACGATCGGGCTCGGCGTGTTTCAAGCCACAGGCGATGGGGAATGGCGACGGCGACTCGACCTTGACGGCGCGTCGGCGAGCGTTATCGAAGAAGATGGGCGGGGCGATGTTTGGGTGTTGGCGGACAATGGGTTCACCTACCGCTTGAGCGTCGACGGGCGAGCGCCGGCACGACTCGAAATGCTGCCCGGCGTGCCTCCGAAGTACGGCGGCGGCGTTACGAGTCTCTTGGCGACGCGCGGCGATTTGGTGTTGGCGGGCTCGCCCACCGGGCTACTCGTCTACGATTGGCGTCGGGAACTGGTGACCCGCGTGGCACACCGACCCGGCACCGCTGACGGGTTGAGCAGTAGCGCGATCTCATCGATGTACGAGGATCGAGCGGGGATCGTGTGGATTGGCACCTTTGGCGGTGGAGTAAACAAGCTCGATCAACGGCGCCTGCAATTTCAGCACACCCGCACGCCAGTGACCTCGTCCAGCGCGCAACTCGTAGGTGCAATCTATGAGGCGCCCAGTGGCGTGGTGTGGTTGGGTACTCCCGGCGGCTTGATCTTGATGCACGACGGTTCGCATCAGCTCTTTCGACATCGTCCCGATGATGCCGAGTCACTCAGCCATGACCGGATTCGAGCGATTGTGGATGCGGGCAACCGGGTGTGGTTGGGAACCGGGGCCGGCCTGGACGAGTTGACGGTCCCACTTGAGCAAGTGGGTCCCGAGACCAACGGTTGGGAGGCGCCCGTCTTTCGCCGGCACAAAATTGAACTGCAGTCCGGCGTGCGCTCGATTGCGGCTGCGGATGACGGCAGCCTTTGGTTAGCAACCGGAGCCGAGCTTTGCCGGTATGATCCAGGCACCGGTAAAGCTCGTCGCTACACCCATCGAAGCGACGATCCGAGCTCACTTCCCTCGAACTTGGTGCAGGTGGTGATGATCGATCGCACCGGAACCGTTTGGGCAGGCACCTACATTGGCGGCCTGAGCCGCTATGACGCCGCTGCCGACGCGTTCGTGAACTTCGTATTCGCAGAAGATGACGCCGGCGGGATCAACAGCAAGTCGGTGACCAGTCTCTTCGAAGACTCGCGGGGGCGATTTTGGGTTGGGACCTACAGCGGTGGGCTTAACGAACTCGACCGGGCGACTGGGCGTTTCACGCACCTGACCGTGCGGGAAGGCTTGGCCGGCAACAAAGTAAATGGCACCTTGGAAGACGGTTCCGGCAACCTTTGGGTTTCAACGAACCAAGGCCTCAGCCGATTCAATCCGGAAACGGGTGAGTGCAAGAACTACGACTGGCAGGACGGTTTACAGAGCAACGAGTTCTTGGAGCGTTCATGCTTTCGGTCTGTCGGCGGCGAGTTGTTTTTTGGTGGGGTCGGTGGCCTAAACAGATTTCACCCAAAGGATATACGCGACAACCAGGTCGCACCCCCGGTTAGCCTCACCGCGTTCAAGAAGTTTGATCGGCGCGTGCCGCTCAGTGAAGTGATGCGCGATGGCGCGATTGATCTGCTACACCGCGATCACTTCATTTCGTTCGAGTTCGCGGCGTTGGATTTTACGAATCCACGCAAAAATCGATATGCCTATCGCTTGGTAGGGTTCGACGAAGACTGGGTCGAGAGTGGCACGCGGCGCTATGCTGCTTACACTAATCTGCAGCCGGGTCGTTACCAATTTCAAGTGAAAGCTGCCAATCCCGATGGCGTGTGGAACGAGCAAGGGCTTTCGTACGCGATGGTTGTACATCCACCCTTCTGGCGGCGGCCGCTCTTCTACGCGGGCGTGGCGCTGGCGTTGGGCGCCTTCGCTTGGTTGCTGCACGCCTATCGCGTGCGGGTCAAGGTGCGACAGTCGGTGGCGATTCAGCAGGCGCGGTTCGACGAGCGCGATAGGGTCCGGGAGCAGGTGGCGCGTGACTACCACGACGAGTTGGGACACAATCTCACCAAGATCTCTCTCTTCACGGAGTTGGTGAAGCGGAGTGTGGACGGCGACGCGGAGGACCTGGCACGACACGTTTCAAAGGTTGCGGACGTGGCACAACGGTTGTCGCGAGATGCGCGCGATTTTGTTTGGACGCTCAATCCACAAAACGATTCGCTCTACGACGTGGGCGTCTACCTGCAGGACTTTGGTGAAAGCTTGTTCGAGGACGTCCCGGTGCAGTTTGGCGTTGAGGGGTTGGAACGCGATCTCGAAGGCAAACGGTTGAGCAGCGATCGCAAGCGCCACTTGATCCTAATAGTCAAGGAAGCGATGACCAATGCCCTCAAGTACGCGCAAGCGCGCCGCGTGACCCTGCGATTCGGCAGGAAAAGCGGATCGGTGAGTGTGTTGCTTGAGGATGATGGTTTGGGTTTTGACGTGAACGGTGCCGGGCGTCCGGGCAGCGGTTTGGACAATATGAGACGCCGGAGCTTGGCGATGGACGGGCAGTTGACCATTGAATCGAGTCGGAAGGGGACGCAAGTACGCATCGATGGCTTGTCATTCAATGCAATGGACGCGAAACGATGAGAATCATTCGAGTTTCCCTTGTGGAGGACGATCCCGATATCCGCAGCGGCTTGTCGCAGCTGATTGACGGCACGGCAGGCTACAAATGCCTGCGTGCCTATGACTGTTGCGAAACGGCGATCGAGGATATCGAACAGCGTCCGCCCGACGTGCTGTTGATGGATGTTGCGTTGCCCGGCGTGTCGGGCGTCGAAGGTGTCCGGCGGATCAAACAGCTGTTGCCGGAGATCGATATCATCATGCTCACGATTAGCGAAGATGAGCGGACGGTCTTTGACTCGCTGTGTGCTGGGGCTTGTGGGTACTTGCTCAAGACGACGCCGCCGGCGAAAATCTTGGATGCCGTCCAAGACGTGGTGAGCGGTGGCGCGCCGATGAGTGCGCCGATTGCCCGATTGGTGGCCGAGTCGTTTCGCAACGCGAGCGAATCACCGCTCACACCCCGGGAAACCGAAGTGCTGTCGATGCTGTGTCAGGCAAAGTCGTACAAGGCGATCGCCCAAGCGCTAAACATCAGTCAAGAGACCGTCCATTCGCATCTCAAGAACATCTATCGCAAGTTGGAGGTGCATTCGCGCTCCGAGGCAATCGTAAAAGCGATCCACGATCGATTGGTCTGAGGCGATCTGTGCGTCTGGCTGGCGACGCCAGTTGACCAAAATCCCCAGTCTGGGGGATATCCGCCCCGACCGCCTTCCGTTAGTCTCAAGTCAGTTCCCCTCTCCACGTTGCGGAATCCCCCAGGAAAACGCGCTACGGCTGAGTGGTCCCAACCCGTTGGGTACCACCAATCTCCTCGCCACCCATTTGTGAAGGGAGCTTTCGCATGAGTCGCTCGTCCACCCCAGTTGGATTTCAAGTTGCGGCGACCGTTTTGTGCTTAACGGTGAGTGGTCTGGCCCCACCCACGCCGGCGACCGCCCAGACCTTCGTATTGGTCACCGACCCGCAAAACCCCATCGTTACCGACCAAGGGCACGCCGCGCCGCACTACTTTGGTTCCAGTTGGATCGACTTTGATGGCGACGGCGATCAGGATCTGTTTGTCGCTCAGGACCAGCTCTATGAAAACTTGGGTGGCGGCAACTTCGAGCGCCTGACCGACACAGGTATTGGCAGTGGCCAGGTCACGAGTCCCGGTTTCAGCATGGCTGGCAACAGCTGGGTCGACTTCGACAACGACGGCGACTTGGATGCCCTGCTGTCGGGGGAGCGGTCGTTTCTGTACGAGAACGACGGCTCTAACAACTTTTCGCCGATCTTGACCGGGGTCATTGGAATGGGTGCAGCGCATCGGGGTTGGGCGTGCGCTTGGGCCGATTACAACAACGATGGCGCCTTGGACCTGGCGATCACGCACCCGGCCGGTTTCATCCCGGGGGGCGCGGCGACCGAGAATCACCTGTTGCTGAGTGACGGCCCTCCGAACTACACGTTCACCGAAGTAGCAGGCAACCCAATTGTGACTGGGCTCGACAGCTACACTGTCGGCAGCTGGTCGGACTACGACGACGATGGCGACATGGACTATTTCGTGGGGAGTGGTCCGGCGGGGTCGCAACAGCCAGACAACTTGTACAGGAACTTGCTGGCGGAAACCGGCAGCCCCGATTTTGAGCGCATCACGGATGCGCCGATCGGAACGGAACAGCAAGACGGCCAGCTGTGGAATTGGATCGACTACGACAACGATGGTGACCTAGACGGCTTTTTGACCAATTGGAGCGGTGGCGTCGGCGGGCTAGAGAATCGGCTCTACCGCCAGGATGCGGGGGGCGTGTTTACCGCCATCCAAAGCGGGGCGATCGTCACAGACGGCGATATCTCGCTTTCCTCCACTTGGGGTGACTTCGACAACGATGGAGATCTTGACTGTTTCGTGTCGAACGATGGCAACCAGCTAGACCGCTACTACCAAAACCAGGGTGACGGGACGTTCACGCGCATCGACGCAACCCCGTTGGCAACGACGCCGGGAGCGCACCGCAGTTCGAGCGCCGCAGACTACGACGACGATGGCGACTTGGACTTGTTCGTAAATGGTGCCCTGAGCCTGCGAGCGCTGTACCGCAACGACACCGACAATGGCAACGGGTTCCTCAACTTGACGCTTCGGGGGACCGACTCGAATTGGTCAGCCATCGGTGCCAAAGTGCGGGTCAAGGCGACTCTCTTTGGCCAGACCGTTTGGCAAATGCGAGAGGTGTCGTCGCAGAACGCGTTCAACGCACACAACAGCTTGCGCCAGCATTTTGGGTTGGGTGATGCGGTGGCGGTGGACTCGCTCGTCGTGGAATGGCCGAGTGGCAACGTCGATGTGATGGTGGGCGTGGAGGCCAACCAGTTCTTGACGCTGTTTGAAGGCGGCAACACCGGCCTGGCTACCGAGTTGGCACCGGTTCCGGCGCGCGCGCATTTGTCCAATTTCCCCAACCCGTTCAACCCGCACACGATGCTCCGCTACGAACTTGGCCAAGCTGCTGTCGTTAGCGTGTTGATCTACGACACCGGTGGGCACTTGGTGCGCACGTTGGTCGACGCACAAGCAACCGATGCGGGTGCGCACGAGGTGGCATGGAACGGGCGTGGCGATGCTGGTCGTGAACAGCCCAGCGGCGTGTACCACGCGACGCTCCGATCGTCAGCCGGATCATCACAGCGCCGCCTAGTACTGGTGCGCTGATAACGAACGGCCGTCTTGGCAGGTCAACCGGCTTTCGAGCTTATCAGGCCTAGCGTACGAGGAGCAGCTTCCGGGTCTGGAGTTGATCGCCCAGCTCCATCCGCAGCCAGTAGATTCCCGACGAGGCGGGCGCGCCACCCTCGAAGTTGCCGTCCCACCGGGCCTGGCCGGTACCGGCACCTTCGGCGCGATCCACCAGCTGGCGGACCAGGCGGCCGTGTAGGTCGTAGATGCCGATCTTGACCGTCGCCGCCTCTGGAAGTGCGTAGTCGATCGTCGTCGTCGTCCTAAAAGGATTGGGTGCCGGCATGCCGAAGTGGAGACGCGGCGGTGCGGTCTGCGCGCTGTCGCCGAGGCCGGTTTGTTCAGCGCCGTTACCAGTGGCTGCTTGCGGATCAGCCCAGACTTGTACCTCGGCCAGGGTCAGCACTGCCTGGTAGTTGAGCTGCACGCGGACGTAGCGGCCGGTGCCGCCTACCGGGATCGACACCGACTCCACCACCGGATCCAAGAAGTAAAACTCGGTCACTCCCGGTTGGTTTCGCGTCGTGTTGAGATCCTGGGAAGTGAATGGGGCGTCTGAGACGAACACGTAGAAGTTCTGCAAGATGTCATCGCAGCAGTCGGTGCGGTTCCAAACGACGATGTCGTCGATCGCTCCGGCTTCGCCGAGGTCCACCTCCCACCAGGCGTTCAGGTCCCAGCCGGTGTGGGTGACTGAGCCGCCGAAGAAGTTGCCGTTAGTGTCGCCGTCGCATCCGCGAATCGAGTCGCCGCCGAAGTCGGTGGACGACTGCGAGGTGGTGGCCAACCCGCTCACACAGCGGTTGATGGGCGGCTGCCCGCCGCTTCCCGACCAAACTTGGCATTCGGCGATGGTCAAAACGCCGGAGCTGGCGCGTTGCACGCGCACGTAGCGGCCGGTGCGGTTCACCGCGGTCTCCAAGCTGCCGGGCACCTCACTGGCCACGTACCATTTGCTCACCCCAGGTTGGTTGCGTGTTTCGTCCAGGTCCTGGGAGGTGAACGGCACGTCGGAAACGAACAGGTAGAAGTCGCCGAGTGCGTGCGTGCAACAGTCGGTGCGGTTGAACAAGGTCACGTCGCCAAGCGGATGGACTGCTCCCAGGTCGATCTCCCATATTGGGTTGGCCTCCCAGGCGGTATGGCTGACCGAGCCGCCGAAGAAGTTGCCGTTGGTGTCACCGTCGATCGCTCGGGAGGCGTCACCACCGTAGTCGGTGGTTGACTGGCTGGCGGTCGCCGCCGGATCCAAGCTCAGATTGACTGGCGTCGATCCGGGAGTACCGGCGACGATTTGTACCTCCGCCAGGGTCAAGACATCTTGGTCGCTGAGCTGTACGCGTACGTGGCGGGCCGTGCGACCCACCGCTACGACCGACGGCCGGCCCCCTTCGCCGCTCACGAAGTAGGTGCCCACCCCGGGTTGGTTGCGCGTCGCGTCCAAGTCTTGCGACGTGAAAGCATCGTCCGACACGAACACATAGAAGTCGGTGAGCGGGGCGCTGCAGCAGTCGGTGCGGTTCCACACCCGAATCTCGTCGACGAAGAAGGTGCCGACCATGTCGGCTTCCCACCAAGGAGTCGTCTCCCAATTGGTGTGAGTGACCGAGTTGTCGAAATAGTCGCCGTTTGTATCGCCGTCGCGGGCGCGGTTGGGTTCGCCCCCGAAGTCGGTCGAAGACTGGGCGACGCTGGTCGAGGGCAACTCACCCAGCATTTGCCCCGGGGGCGGCACGACGTTGTCGACGAAGACGTAGTGTCGCGTCGTGTCAGCCAAGCCGCCTGAGTCGGTGACGATGAACTCCACCTGGAAGTAGAAGAGTTCGCCTGGCGTGCCGTGGTTTTGCACGGTCCAGGTGGCAGGGTTTTGGGTCGACGCAAACTCGTTGGGATGCAGGTGGTCGTCGTGGATAAGCGACACTTCCCAGAGCGTCGACAAGTTGGATGACGGCTCGTCCGGGTCGGTGGCTGAGCCTTGTAAAGTCACCTGGGCGCCGACCGGGAAACTCGCGGCCTGGGCTGGGGTCACAATGGTCGCCGTCGGCGGCGTATTGCCGGCGGTGATCGTCAGCGGGTAGAAGCCCGTGGCACCCGAATCGTCGGTCACCGTCAAGGTCACCGAGAAGGCGCCGCTTGTCAGGTAGGTGTGGCTGGGGTTGGCCGCGCTGGAGGTCGCACCGTCCCCAAACTCCCAGTTGAAAGTCATCGGATCTTGGTCGGGGTCGAACGAGCCAACGCTCGAGAAGTCGACATCCAACGGCACGTTCCCCGACGTCGGATTGGCGCTGGCATTGGCGACCGGCGCCAAATTCTGGGGCTCGCCGGTGTGCCGCAGGCGGAGCACCTGCCCGGAGCCGATGTTGCAGAAGTAGAAGTACTGCGTGAAGGGGTTGTACTCATAGGAGACAATCGAGCCGACGTTGGTTGCGAAGTCCGAGACATTCACCACCTGCTCTGCGGCATCGAGTTCGACCTCGCGGACCCATTGCCGGACGTAGTCGCAGTGGAAATAGCTGTCCTGGTACTGGGCCGGGTAGCGCAACCCCTCGTTGAAACCGCCGGAGATCACGGAGTTGGCGTCGGGGTGCACCCACTCCACATCCGGTGCCGTGAGCGGGCCGGGGTTGGGGGGCGTTTCGATCGTCGAGCAATCGGTGTGGGCCGGGTTGGCGTTTTGATAACCGTTGTGCTGATTGACGCCTTCGTAGCACGGCCACCCGAAGTTCAGCCCACTGGTGCGAGCGATGTTCAGCTCTTCCCAGGTGGCCCAGCCGACATCACCAATGTAAAGCGTACCGGGCTGACCAAGCGCCGGGTCCGTAGCGCCGTTTTGGCGGACCATGAAGCGATAGGGGTTGCGCAACCCGTAGACCCACACTTTCGACTCGTTGTCGTCGGGATCGCCAGTCCAGTAGGGGTTGGACGGCAGTCCGTGGCCGGTGACCGGGTCGACGCGAATGATCTTGCCGGCGAGGCTGGCCAGGTACTGGCTGCGGAAGGCGCCAATATCTTCGTTCGGGTCGAAGCGCCCCGGCCCGAAACAGTCGGGGTAGTGGCCGCCGTCATCAACTGTGGTGAACAGTGCCGCGTCGCCGCAGCTGGCCAGGAGGGTGCCGTCCGAGCCGAAGCGCACGCTGCCAATGGCGTGCGAGCGGTCGCAGTTCGGAAACGCCGAACCCCAGTCTTGGCCGACCAAGACCAGCCGCGTGGAGAGATCGGCCACGTTGGGATTGCCGGCGCTGGCAGTGTAGCGCGTCAATCGTCCGTAGGTGTCCAAGTCGTTGTCGCCACCCGCGTGGTCAACGGTATAAAGCAGGTAGACATGGCCGGTGACGTCAAAGTTGGGGTCGAGGGTAATCCCCAAGAGCCCGCGGTCGTGCTGGTTCAAGACTTCGCCGGAGATGTCGATGAAGGGCGTCGCCAGCTTGATGCCATCTTCAATGATGTAGACTCGCCCGCGCTTCTCAGCTACAAAGACGCGCCCATCGGTGGCAAACGCTAGACCAATGGGTTGGGAGAACGTTGCACCTGGGGCGACTTCTTCAGTGAAAAATCCGGCGGGAAAACCTGCATGCGATGGTGTGACGAGAACACAGTAGGAGAGTACCGCTACGATTGCGACAGCGATGAGAGAGCGCAAGGTGCAACCCCGATGCGTTGACAAGGTGGTGAGCGACTAAGTTGTTTTCTTGAGGCGGGCTTGATCCGAGCATCATGGCCGCCGACGACATCATTATACAGGATTGGTGCTGGGCCCCCAAATCACGAAGGGCTCGGCAGCCGGCTTCGGGGGCGATCCGGGGCTCGAATTGTTGACAAGTGGGGAATTCGACTGGCTCTCGGTCGTAGACATGTTGAGAAGCAAGCTCGCGTCTTTGGAAGGCCCCGGCGGCGGCGGGCTTTGCCCCACCGGCAGGGGCTTATGACGAGCGCGTCGATTGAACGACCGGCCCGGGAGAGTGGCAAGATGAGTAATCAGCTCCAGAAGATCGCAATATGGGCCGCTTGGGCTGGGTGCCTGGGTGCCCCGAGCCTGGGGATCACCGCCGACGAGGCCCCGAAGGTGCACCCCATGCAGGCGCGCGGCAAGTCGGTTGCGCAGGTAATCGCCGCCCCGGAAACCGGTATCAGCGCCCGCCGACGGCAGCCCACCGAGGGCGAGCTACGGGTCGTGACCGAGGGGCGCGAGGTCGACGCCCTGCCCCTCGAGCACACCCGGGTCGCCGCTCGGGTCGACGGCGACCAGAGTGAAGTCACCGTCACCCAGCGGTTCCAGAACCCCTACGACGACACCATCGAGGCGATCTACATCTTCCCGCTGCCTACGCACGCAGCAGTGAATGACATGCGGATGACCCTGGGCGACCGAGTCATCCGCGGTGAGATCAGGCGCAAGGAGGAGGCCCGGCAGATCTACGAAACCGCCAAGCGTGCCGGGCACGTCGCGGCGCTGCTCGACCAGGAGCGCCCCAACATCTTTACGCAGTCGGTAGCCAATATCCTGCCTGGGAATGCGATCGAAGTGTCCATTACCTACGTCCAGGCGCTGCCCCTTGAAAACGGGCGCTACGCGTTTGTGTTCCCGATGGTGGTGGGGCCGCGTTTCATCCCCGGGGCACCGCCGACCACCCCGGAGAACATGATCGCCGGGAAGCCCGGCGCGCCCGAGCGCCGCCCGGCGCCGCCGGCCGGAACCGGCACCGTGCCCGACACCGACCAGGTGCCGGACGCGTCGCGTATCACGCCGCCAGTCCTGCCGCCCGACACCCGGAGCGGTCACACGATCGAGGTGGAGCTGGAGATCGCCGCGGGCACGGCCTTGCGCGACTTGGAGAGTCCCTCCCATGCCATCGACGTAGAGCGCCCCGCCCCGAACACCGCCCGCGTCCGCCTGCACCCAGCCGACACGATTCCCAACAAGGACCTGGTGGTCCACTACGGCCTGTCCGGCGAGGCGCCAGAGTTGGCCGTGCGGACTTATCGCGACGACGCGGGCGTGGGGTACTTCCACGCCCTGATGGTGCCACCGGCGGCGCCGGACCCCGCCGACATTCGCCCCAAAGAGCTGATTTTTGTGGTCGACTGCTCGGGGTCGATGCGGGGCGAACCCATGGCTAAGGCCAAAGAAGCGATGCGCCACGCGCTAAAGCACCTGGATCCGCGCGACAGCTTCCAGATCGTCCGTTTCTCGGAGATGGCCTCCGGTCTGAGCGCCGCACCACTCCCGGCGACGCCTAAGAACGTGCGCGACGGCCTGCGCTACGTCGAGCAGCTGGCCGGCTCCGGCGGCACGATGATGATCGAAGGGGTGCGCGCGGCGCTGGGCTACGCGCCCGATCCCGAGCGCCTGCGCATCGTCGCCTTTATGACCGACGGCTACATCGGCAACGAGACGCAGATCTTGGGTGAGATCCGCGCGCGGCTGGGCGATGCGCGGCTTTTCTCGTTCGGCGTCGGCAACTCGGTGAATCGCTACCTCTTGGATGGCATGGCGCGCGAGGGGCGCGGTGCCGTCGAGTACGTGCTCCTGAGCGCCGACACCCGGAAGGTTGTCGAACGCTTCTACGCGCGGATCGGCCAACCCCTCCTCACCGACGTGAGCGTCGACTGGGGTGCGCTGAGCGTTACTGATGTGTCACCTGATCCGGTCCCCGACCTCTTTGCCGGACAGACCATAGCCTTGTCAGGTCGCTACGACACCCCAGCCACCGGCGAAGTAGTCGTGCGCGGCCTCTTGGGCGGCCGTGCCTGGGAGGGTCGCTACCAGGTGACCTTGCCCGAGACCACTAGCGGCAGCCCGGCCATCGGTGCGGTGTGGGCGCGCCGGCAAATCGCTGCTCTGGAGCGCCAGACCTACCGCAGCACCACCGATGCATCGGTCGAGGAAGCGATCACCCAGCTGGCGCTGGACCACCGGTTGATGAGCCGCTTCACGTCGTTTGTCGCCGTCGAGGACCGCATCGAAGTGGTGGGCGGCGAGCGCCGCACCGTGACAGTGCCGGTCGAGCTACCCGAAGGCGTCGACTACGAAGGTGTGTTCGGAGACGGCGGCCCGGCGTTGCACTCGTCTATGGGGATGGGGAACCGCGCTCTGGGTAGTATGCACTTCCGGGGTGGGCGTGGCGCAGCTGTGCGCGCTCAAGTACCTCTAGAGGATGTCGAATCGGTGATTGACTTGAAGCCAGGAGTCATGAAGGCGTCCGGCGACGCCGGTGCCGAGGAGTCGGATGCGGCCAAGAAAGCTGCACCGCCCGAAGCGGAGTTGATCGCGCGGGAGGCAGGTCCCCTTACCCTCACCGCGCAGTTGCAAGCTTCCCGGGCGTCCCTCAAGGTGGGCGACACGCTCGAGCTGTTGATCCACGTCACCAACCGCGGTACGCAGGCAGTGTCCTGGCCGGCACAGCTGCGTCTAGGTGCGGCCGGGCTTGAGCTTTCAATCATCGACAACCGCTGGCGCTCGATCACCGTTGATCCAAGCCTGGTGATGTCACTTCTCGGTGGGGGGAAGCCTGGCGCTGCGCTGGAGCCGGGGCAGTCGGTCGATCTGCGGCTGTCGATTCCGGTGGGGCCCGATGCCGGCGTCGAGGCACCCGTCAAGCAGCTTCCCGGACCTGGCACCTACCACATCGCGGTGCGACGGTTGCAGGGTAGCCGCGTCGAGTCCAACCGCTTGCAGCTGGAGGTGCGGGAGTAGGCGGCGCCCGGGCGGCGGAAACCTGGGTTGAGTGCTACCATATTGAGGGTGGCTCCCCGCGAACGTCCCAGCACTCTCTACCGTAGGAAACGAGGGCCGAACTCATGGCAAGGATTCTCACCCTACTGGCAATCTTCGGATGCGTGTGGGCTACGGCAGCCGCCGCTTGCCCGCCTACCGCTATCGACTTGGGCTTCAGCTCATGCTTTGGCCGAAGTCCTGTCAACGACGTTGCTCCGGCTTCGCACCAGTACACGTTGGAGGGAACCCTCACTAGTGCAGGCGGTGGTCCGTGCGTGGGTGTTTCGGTGGAGCTGCGGATCCTGAGTCCAACGTGCGTCAACCCAGGCGTCTTTCCCTCGTCGATTTCGGACGCCAATGGTCGCGTGGTGTGGGATGCGACCGCGTTGACTCAAGGCGGTGGTGCTTGCTTGGGTGCACCGGTTGCTGCGGAAATTGTGTTTGGCACCACGGTGCTAGCGACGTTCCCCGACGTGCGAAGCCCCGACGTCAATGGCGATGGCACGATTGGACTCGCTGACCTGTCGGCTTTCCAACAGTCCTTCGTGGATCAAAGCGATCTATACGTCGGGGACATGGACTGTGACGGCAACATCTTCTTGTCGGATCTTGCACGGTTTCAAGCTCATTTCTAGCGCCCCGGAGCTGCCGCGGTAGGGGCCGGTGGGGAGGGAAACCCAGTTCTGGCGCGTCGATTCCGGATCTTGGATCAAGTGCTACCATATGGTCGTCACCAGCGATGCCTGGCACCGATCACTCAAAATCGAGGACCGATCCCCAATGACAAGGATTCTCACCCTACTGGCAATCTTCGGATTCGCGTGGACTACGGCAGATGCCGATTGTCCGCCAACCGCGATCAATTCAACTTTTGCCTCCTGCTTCGGTCGAAGCCCGGTCAATCACCTTGCCTCCCCAGTGCATCAATACATGCTGGAGGGAACACTTGCCGACGCGAACGGTCCATGCACGGGGATTTCTGTGGAGCTGAGGATCCTGAATCCGCCGTGCGACAACCCGGTCGTCATACCTTCGTCCATTTCGGAGCCAAGCGGTCGCGTGGAGTGGGACCCGCTCGCCCTGGCTCAAGGCGGTGGCGCTTGCTTGGGTACAATCGCTGCACCTGTTGCTGCGGAGATTGTATATGGCACAACGGTGCTGTGGACCTTCTCGGACGTGCGAAGCCCCGACGTCGATGGCGATGGCGCGATTGGGCTCGCCGATTTGTTGGAGTTTCGGTTATCTTTCGTCCACTTCATCGATCCCCACATTGGGGACCAGGATTGCAACGGCACTATCGATTTGAGTGATCTTGCGAGGTTCCAAAATCACTTCATTGCCTCGTAGCCGCGACGGCGCCACTCGGCAACAGCTAACGCGCCAACTGTCAACACCAGCGCCACCCAGGACACGACGCGGCCGCGTCGGGCGGTTGCTGAGCGGAACTCAAAGACAACTTCGTGTCGTCCAGGTGGGACCAGCGTGGCTTGCACAACGCCGTCGGCGACAAGCGGTGGTCGCCACGCGCCTCCGTCCACCTGCACGCGCCAACCCGGGTAGGTGGTTTCGCCGAGTATGACGGCTGTGGAGTCGGCGCAATCCACGCGTACATGGGCTCGGTCCGGCGTGCGCTCAATCAGCGTGACCGGCGGTCTGGGCGTGGTGCCGTGTCGGCCACCTGCTTCCGTCTCGTGTGTGCCGCTCCTCACCAACACCGTTTGCGCCAACGGATCGAACCCCGCCGTTGCCACCTGGCGTCGCGCCGCCTCTGCCCCGTTCACAAAGGACCAGCGGGTCACGGCGTGGACGATGGGTCGCACCGGCCCGGTGCCATAGACTGCGGCGCTCGGTTCCACGGCGATGGGGGGCGCGCCCGCGAACCACGGATCAGCCGGCGTGGTGATGACGTAGCCGACGCCCAGGACGGCGGCCATGCGCTCAAAGGGCACCGCCCGCACAAAGTCGACGACCGCCTTGGTCTCCAAAGATGTGTAGCCGTTGACGGTCGCTTGACCCCAACCCAGGGGTGTGTTGCGCGTCGCCTGCTGCCAGCGCGCCTCGAGGGTCCCGGGTTGGCCCCCCGCTTCTAGGATGTTGAGCCGTGAATAGAGGCGTGGTCCGTGCCAGTCGGCGGCGTCTTCTTGGTCGGCGATCGCTGTCAGGACAGCCGGTCGTTGGCGGAGTAGCGCGTTCGGCGCAAACTCCAGGAGGCGCGCGTTGGCGCTCGCCAAGTCTAGGGCCAGCCCCACCACGAGGATCGGCAGGACGAGCGGCCGGAGTCGCGGATGCCAGGCGGCCAAGCCGACCCAAGCGGCAGCCAACCCCAGGACGAGAGCCGCTCGCCAGAGCGCTGGCACGAGCGTCGCTTGAATGACGGTGACGGCCGTCGCCGTCTCTTGGGGGACACATGCCGCCGCGATGCGCTCGAGCGGCAGCGCCCCGGCCGCTAACGCCAGAACGCCAGCGCCCACCGCACCTGCCCATCCCAACCGCGCCAAGAATCGCCGGCACAGCGCGCGCTCACCCAGCCCTTGAAGCGACATTCCCACCAAGAGCGCGACGGGCCAGAGCGTATGTACCAACAGGCGCTCCGGAAAACGAAACAACTCCCAGCGGGGCAGGAACTCGTAGAGGGGCTTGTAGACGTCGAGGACATCCCCCGTTCCCACCAAGAGCGCGAGCACCCCAATGGCGCTCAGCGTCCAGGCGAGCCGGCGGAGTCTCCTGGGCGCCAACCACGGCCAAGCCACCGCCAATCCCGCTGCCACCACGCCGACGTAGTGGCTTTGCAAGTAGAACCCACCGAAGTTCGACCGCACCAGCGGCAACGCCCAAAAGGTCCAAGCGCCTGGTTCTGGGCGCCCGAACGGCTCAGCGACGAACAGCTCGATCAACCGGAGCGGGTGAAAGCTCCAGACCGTTGCCGCTTCATAGCTGTTGACGTGCGGTCGGTTGGAGTAAACCGACAGTTCGCGGAGAGGCAGGAGGAGCGCAGCACCTATCGCTGCTGCCGCCAATCCCACGATCCCCGCCACGAGAATTCCGGTCACCCAAGGTCGTGTCCGCAGTGTGGAACCGCCTGCTTCGTCCAGAACAGCGCCCCAATAGAGCAACGGCGTGATGAGCACCAGGATATAGAATGTCTGGGGCTCCGAGGCCAAAAGCACCAAGACGAGCGCCAGGATGGCTCCCCCCAACGCCAGCGGCCTGCCGCCCCGTCCGAAGCGCACCAGCATCCCCAAATAGAGCGGCATCCACGTGTAGGCGAAGAGGTACTGGACGGCGTCGGTCGACAAGAGGGCCCCACCCAAACAAGTGACGAAGCCCACGACAATGCCTGTCCAACCGCTCAGACCGAGTTGCATCGCCAACCACGCCGTCAACCCACCCAGCACTAGTCGGTGCAAGAACACCAGCCAAGCAAAGGCCACAGGAACGTCGCCCACCACCTTGTAGATCAAGTTCGGCGGGTAGAGCGCGCCGTTTAGGGGGTCGGCGGCGTAGGGCATGCCGCCGTTCAGAAGCGGATTCCAACCGGCGGCGCCGTGCCCGGCCGCCAGCATGTCGCTGTGTTGCCGGGCGACCGGGTAGTAGTGGGCCAGAAGATCGCGGTTGACCGGGCTCTGGTCGGTGGCCAGCGGCCAGTGGATCCACACCACTGCCAGGAGCGCTGCCACCGCCGCGGCCCCGAGCAGGAGGTGGTGACGAGCCAGAAGGGGTGCGCCTTGATCGATCGGTCGTGACATCGACGGCGCGTGACCTACGGCAAGGCGAAGCGCCGGCGAGCGCTTGTCGGAAAGCGCTTGGAGTCGATCAGCTTCCAATCGGCAAGCTTGTACTCCAGGCAAGTTTGGAGGCAGCCGGTGCCGTAGCGGACGCTCCGCCCGAAGCCGATGGAAGACGCTTCAGGAAAGTACTTGGTCGGGCAGCTAATCTCGGCGATTTGATAGCCCTGCCACAAGATCTCAGCCAAGACTTGGTTGTCGAACACGAAGTCGTCCGAATTGGCGTCGAGTGGCAGGCGCTCCAGGAGTTGTCGCGAGTAGGCGCGGTAGCCGGTGTGATACTCCGAAAGCTTGGCGTCGAGCATCATGTTCTCGACGAGGGTCAGGAGCCGGTTGGACGCGTACTTCCAGATCGGCATGCCGCCGCGGCGGGCGTAGCCGCCCAAAATGCGCGAGCCCAGCACGCAGTGGTAGAGCCCGTTGCCGATCATGGTGACCATGGCCGGGATGAGCTTGGGCGTGTACTGGTAGTCGGGGTGCACCATGATGACGATGTCGGCGCCCGATTCGAGCGCCGCCGTGTAGCAGGTCTTCTGGTTGGCGCCGTACCCGAGGTTTTGCTCGTGCTGGATCACCTTGAGGCCATCGATAGATTCGGCCAGGGCCACGGTTTCGTCGCGACTGCAGTCGTCGACCAGGATCACCTCGTCGACGAAGGGTTGGCCGACGACTTCCCGGTAGGTGGTTCCCAGCGTTTCGGCGGCCTCGTAGGCCGGCATGACTACGAAGACGCGCTGGTCTCGATACAACGCCGGTCCTCCCGCGCGACTTTGAGTGCCGTGATCACCGACCAGATCCCCAGGATGTGGAACGCGACGACGGGGAGGAACGCAGCATTCACTAACTTCCACTCTAGTTGTGTGTTGGGTTCACCGTGGAAGATGTCGGTCAATGCCAGTCGTTCCAGAATGAAGGCCGCTCCGGACAGAAGCCCGCAGATCAGCGTGGCCATAAAGAGGCGAGGTTTCATGGTGCATCCTCCGGGCAGAACGCTCGAGGAGAGCGCCCGCCGTCCGAGGGCGATGTCACAGTTCAAGTCCCATCCATACATGTTCATAATAGCGGCCGTGGACGCGCACTTCGCGGCTGATGGCACCCTCGCGCCGAAAGCCCTTGCGTTCGTACAGGTGGATGGCGCGGTCGTTGTCCGGTCGCACCCGCAGGTTGACTTTGGTGATGATTCCCGATTGCCGGGCCCAGTCGATCAGCGCATCCAGCAAGTGTCCGCCCACCCCCAAGCTCCAGAACGCCTTGCGCACCGAAATGCCCAGCTCGCCGGTGTGGCGGACGCGCGGTCGGCTGCCGCCGGCAAACATGATGGTGCCGGCCAGCGTTTCGCCCACCCAGGCTGTCAGATAGACGTGGTTGTCCGTCTGCTGGTATACCTGCAAGAACTGGACCTCCTCGGCTTCCGACAGTTCGAAGTCGCCCGGCCCCATGCTCAGAAACTCGGACTCGCGCGAGATGGCGTGGACGAACTCCAGGATGGCCGCCGCGTCGTCCGGAGTCGCCTCGCGGATGGCCAGGGTGGATCCGTCTTTGAGTCGATGGGTGGTCATGCAGCACTCTGCCTCGCGGACTCGGGGCGCTGGCTCGGGAACGAACCCTGGGTCAGAGTGATTTAGGCACGCTGCTTGGTGGTCCAGATCGGTTCGGTCGCCTGATTGTTGCCTGATCATGAGAGCGCGGTCAAATTGCCGCCCGGGCGTAGTAGACTCGGGCCCGCGGCGCCACATCTGACTGAACGCCGTCAACCAGGGACTGCTGGCTGGAGACCACAATCCATGCACGAGACGCCGCAGCTAGACCTTTTGGGGATCGCCTGGCGGTTGGGCGCCACGCTCTTCTTTGTGTTGTTGAACGGCTTCTTCGTCGCCGCGGAGTTTGCCCTGGTGAAGGTACGCGCCGCCCGCATCGAGGAGCTGGCCGACCGTGGCCAGGATCGAGCCAAGTCGGTGAGCCACATCCTCAACCACCTGGACCTCTACCTCTCGTCCTGTCAGCTGGGAATCACCCTGGCCAGCCTGGTGCTCGGTGCCTTGGGCGAGCCGGCAGTGTCGCGGCTTATTTTGGCCGCGGCCGGAGCCATGGGCCTCGAGCTCGATGCCCACGCGCGCTGGTTGCCGGTGGTGTCGATCGGCCTGGCCTTTGCAATCATCACGATTTTGCACATGACAGTCGGCGAGCAAGCCCCAAAGATGTGGGCACTGCGGCGCTCGGAGTCGGTGTCGTTGGCCTCGGCCCCCATCCTCCGGGCGTTCACCTTCTTGCTGCGTCCGTTCATCATGCTGGTGAACAGCGTTTCCAACTGGATGTTGCGCGTCGCGGGCCTGCCCGACGCCGGACACGGCCACGAAGTGGCGAGCGTCGATGAGATCCGCAGCATTTTGACTTTGTCAGCCGGAGCCGGCGAGATTTCGCGCCGCCAATTGGAGATCAGCGCCAACGTCCTGCGCATGGTCGACCTGGAAGTGCGCCATATCATGGTACCGCGCACCCAGATCGAGTATCTGTCGCTGGCGGCCAGTACCGACGACACGCTCGAGGTCATGCGCACCAGCTCGCACAGTCGCTTTCCACTCTGCGAAACTGACCTCGACTCGATCGTCGGCTTCGTCCACGGCAAGGACGTGTTGGAGCGCCAGCTCTCCGGCGACGCCCTGGACCTGCGCGCCATCGCCCGGGAGCCCCTCCTGGTCCCCGACACCATGGCAGTCCCTGCCTTGCTTCGCGAGATGCAGGGGAAGCGCTCGCACCTCGCCGCTGTCGTCGACGAGCACGGCACCGTCATCGGAGTCGCCTTCCGGGAGGATGCGCTGGAGGTCATCGTTGGCCCGCTCGGCGACGAATTTGACGATGCCCAGCAGTTGGTTCGGGAAACGGATGCGGGCGAGTTGGAGGTGAGCGGCGCTCTGCCGTTCCCGGACCTCTGCGCCCGACTCGCCGTCTCGGTCGACGACGAAAGTGAGGAGACGGTGTCCGGCTATTTGGTGGCGCGACTCGGCCGCCTCCCCCGGCAGGGCGATACTGTGGAAATGGAGGGCTACCGCCTCACCGTCCTCGAAGTGCACAGGCGGCGCGCAAGTCGCATCAAGGTGGTGGCGTTGCCGGCGGAGGAGGAGGAACAGGCGGCCGAGGCCTAGGCCTATTCTCCGCTTTCGCCACGTTCCTGCCGCAGGGCATCGAGGTGGGCAACTGTTGAAGGTCGCGCACGCGCCCCCTCGCGTTCGAATTCCTCGACCGCTCGGAGCCGTTACCGGATGGCGGGTAGGCTTGGCATCCATTATTGCAAAGGACCGCGAGTTTGAGCAGCACGCTGATCAAGGGCGTTTGGGCCTCTGGAATCGCTTTCAGCACCGTTCTGGCCCCGATACCAGTCGCCGTGCTTGGCGCTGTTCATAGGGTGCCGGACGACTTCGCCACGATTCAGGAGGCTGCAGACGCCGCCGCGGCGGGAGACACTGTCCTGGTTGCACCGGGGGTGTATGCGGAGGGGGCATTGATCGAAAGACCCCTGTCAATCATTGGCGCCGGGCGCGATGCGACGTTTCTCTCCCGATCTGATGGGCGCTATGCCTTCGGTGCATTGGAAACTGATCTCTACATCTTTGGATTCGATATAACGACGAACGGCTTTGCAACAGCGTCTGGCGTTGTAGCGCAGACTTCTCGAGTCACCTTAGAGTCGAGTCGCATCCACGATTCGGATGGCGGAGTAGGGGGCGGTGGCGTCGCCGGTTCGGCGGGATCGGAGCTAGTGTGTGACGACGTTGAGTTTGTTCGCAACACCGGGCTGTCTGGTGCCGTGTCGATGCGCAAATCCCAAAAGGCCGATTTCACGCGGTGCAGTTTTAGGGACAACAAATCCGCTGCAGCTCTACTGGTCGCCGGAGCACTCGAAGTAAGGGATGGTGACGTGCGGATCACCGACTGCGAGTTTGTTGGAAACACAAGTGGTGGTTTCGTCGGTGGAATCACTTATATCGCCGGCCCAGGCGACAGCTTCGTAATGGAACGAACTCTTTTGGCGCACAACGTGGGTTCATCATACGGGGCGCTGCACGCCGAGTTCGGGACCGTCGACATTCGGAACTGCACGGTGGTGGCGAACACCGGGAACCAAGGCGCAGGGATCACCGCGCCGAACGCCATTGTCACAATCAAAAACACGATCGTTGCCAACAATGGACCCGGACCAGGCGTTTCCTGTGCCGGGTCACAATCGACTACCCGTTGCTGCAACATATGGGGAAACGGCAACGATGCACCGTGTGGCACGGCAATCGGGACTATCTTCCTGGATCCCCTGTTCTGCGGTTCTGCCCGCTGGGACCTTCAGGCGGCGTCCCCGTGCGCCCCCGCCAATAGCGGAACGTGCGGTCTGGTCGGCGCGTACGACGTTGCTTGCATGACGCCGGTCGAAAGAACCAGCTGGGGGAGGCTTAAGGCTCTGATGTTGAGGCGCTAGCCAGTCCGCCGTCTCAATCCCAGACTCTCGAGCCGCGCCGCCAGCGCTTTCCAATCCTGTACAATCGGCTCGACTCTCTAACAGCTGTCACTCCTTGGAGGCCCCTCATGCGAAACTTCTTGCTTATATTCCTTGCGACGTTGATTCCGTCCATCGCCTTCGCGGCACAAACATCTCAAACAATGGTGTCCACCTACGAGTCGCTTGCCGACGCGCTCCTGGCGGTCAAGACCACGGAAACCAATCTTGTGCGCGCGATTCTTGCAAGTCATCGCGACGCAGCGGAGGCTGCGATGGCAAGCGGCGACTACGCCACCGCCGCGGAGGAAACCGCCCTTTTTGCAAACGAAGGGGACAACGCGGTCGGCGGCGTCCGCAAGCGCTTGCTGGAAGGTGGCCATCACCATCACTCCGACGACGCGGCGACCGGGGTCTATGAACCGGGCTTCGTGATCGTCACCGCCAAATCCAAAGCTGAGCTGCTCCAACTTGCGACGACGCTGCGTGCGGCGACCAGCGACGCCGATCGCGATGCAGCGTGGAACACCATTCAGCGCGTAACGAGCGAACTGCTCGCCACACCGTGACATTGCCGGCGGCGCGAGAGATCGCTTCCGGTGGCATGCCTGTGGTGATTGCCCTGCTCTTGGGGGGCACGACGCACGCCCAGACGCCGTTTCATTTTGTCGACATCGCCGACTCGGTGGGAGTGCGGGCGCCGACCTGGGCCGGGCGCCCCGACAAACCCCATCTGCTCGAGTTGGGCGGGGCCGGGCCGGCACTGTTCGACTACGACGCTGACGGAGACCTCGATCTATACATCGTGAATGGTTGGCGCCTTGAGGGGGCGAAGGTCCTCGAACGCGGTCGCAATTTCCTTTACCGAAATGAGGGTGACGACACGTTCACAGACGTCAGTCGGGAAGCAGGAGTGGATGACGACGGATGGGGCGCCGCGGTCGCCGTCGGCGACCTCGACGGCGACGGCGACCTCGATCTGATTATCACCAACATCGACGCCCCGCCGACGGTGTTGCGCAATGAAAGCCAACGTCTTGGAAGTTGGTTGATGATCGACGCGCCGCGCGCGGCGCGCGTGGTGGTTGCAGGAGCCGCTCACCCGATCGTCCGCGAGTTTGTCGCCGGCGGCTCCTATGCTTCGGTGGGCGATCGGCGCTTTCACCTGGGCCTGGGGCGCGCTCAACGAGTTGATCAAGTCACCGTGACCTGGCCGAATGGGAGTCAGTCGGTGCGGCAGGACGTTGGGGTCAATCGACTGCTTGTGGTGGCTGGCGAACTTGACGAACACTAGCGGCGCATCCGTGACCGCCCGTCGCTCGGCTTCACTCGAGCAGGATCATCTTGCGCGTGCCACGCACGCCCTGCGATCGCACTTCGTAAAGGTAGACCCCGGCCGGCATGGTGGCACCGCTTTGGTCCTTGCCGTCCCATTCGAACGTGTAGGAGCCGGCAGCCGCGTGATGTTTCTCGACATCGCGGACGTTGCGCCCGCTAATCGTGTAGATCGCGATCACTAGGTCGCCAGGTGCGGCGATCGAATACTCGAAACGCGTCGTGGGGTTGAATGGGTTCGGACGGTTTTGTCCGACCTGGAGTCCGGCCTGTGGGCTGCTCGCTGCCGCCGTCAGGCCCGACGTAGCGCGTGTCCGGTAGAAGATCAGCTGACTTTGCACAGTGTAGTGCGGTTCGGTGTGACCGTTGAAGTTGTAATTGCAGTCACTACACGTGGGCGTCGACGGGCAGTTCACCGATGAGCAGCTCGGGTTGTTTGGGCGGCAGCAATTGGTATACGGCTCCACGTTGTGATCGAGGACAATCGATTGACCCGGGGTCACAGAGCTGGTGATGTCGGAGTCCCAGGGGGTTACTTTGTCACCCGGACACCAGCCGGCGCGGTTGAATTGCCAAGTCCCGCCCTGAGGGCTGCAGGGGTTCTGTAAGCAATCACTGCGCCACAGCGTGTGACTGTAGGTGTCGTTTCCCACCTCCACTGCGTGCCACTTGACCGAGAATTCGGCGGCGTTGTCGGTGTTGCCCTGTCCGTGGCCGGTGGTAATCACCCGGAGCTTCGTTGCTTCAGCTTCGGCATCGATCACCAGGTTGATGGGAGCCAACTCGTCCTCAATCGGCTGCTCGGGATCGCCGAAGATCACCCGGTCCTTGGTCCACAGATTCACCACTTTGTAAGGTTCGATCGGATTGAAGCCGGCGATGAAAGCGAATTTGATGGTGACAATCCACCCGCGGTCGTTACCCATCCAGCTCTCGATGTAGTTGCTCAAGGTGACGCTGTCATGCAGGAGGGTTTCATAGTCGCTAACATCAAGAACCCAGGTGCACGAGCCGGGAAACGAACCGCCCGTAATGTCATAAGGCGTGATGATGCGTGCAATTTCGTAAGGGACGGTCTCAGGACCCTCCTCTTCGAGAACGCGCAGGTGGCCGAGTCGGTCCCAGGGGTCGCAGTCGGCCGGCGAACCGGGGCATTCGATCTCATAGTAGAGAAGGATCTCACTCCAGAGACTGCCGGCCGGTGGGAACTCGAAGGTCTCGACGTGAGGCGTTGCCCAGTTGTAGAAATCGTGATCGAACGTCGTCACCCAAGTCGTGTCGGCCGGTGTGGCGCCGAGCGTCCCGGGGCTGATCAGGCAGGCACTGGAAACGGCAAGGTACACGAACAGAAATCGGCGCAGTCGCATCGGGGTCCTCCTCGTCGCACGGTGAGAATCATCCTGACCCGATTCTACCGCATTGTTGGGCTCGCCCACATGCTCAGCGGCAACTACTTCAGAATGACCAGCTTGTCGCTCGCCGCGCCGCTCGCTGTCGACAGCCGGTAGAGGAAGACGCCCGACTTGACGGCATGTCCGCCGTCATCGTGACCATCCCAGCGCACCTCGGTCGGCACCGTGCCCGCCTCGAACCAGCGCTTCTCGAAGAGCGTCCGGACCAGCCGCCCCGCCGGATCGAAGATTCGTAGCGTCGCCGGTCCCGACGCACCGGTGGTGAACCGGATCGTCGTCGCGGGGTTCGCCGGGTTCGGAAAGGCACCCAAGAGATGGGTCAGCGGTGGTGAAGTCGTGGCTTCGCCGATGCCCGTCGTGGCGCCATCCCGCTGGACGCCGATGCGGACGGCAGCGTACGGTTGCTCGGGCCGCAGCATCGAGGTTGCCAGCAGTGTCGTGCCGCTGAGCGTCACCAGCTCGGGATCGAACTCGGGAACCGGCGTCGCCAGGATCGGGACGCCGGCCGGATCGAGGATGGTGCCGCCGGCAGTGATCCTCGTACCGTAGATGTCGGTGCGCTCGTCGAAGTAGATGACCGCGTTGCGGCGGTCGGCCCAGCCCACGACGAACTCCGAACCGTTCCACGTCGCCGTCGGATCGAATTGTTGGTCGCCGGCGGCGGTGATGAGGAACGAATCGCCGATGAAGGTGCCGTCGGCCAGCATGATTTGTCCGGCGATGTCGGTCGACGCCGTCGAGATCGTGCCGGTCACCGCCACGAACAGGGCCCGATCACCAGAAACGGCCACATCCGGGCGCCAGCCGAGGTTCGGATTGATGATGCCCGGTGTCGTGCCGTCGGGATCGATGAACGCCGCCTTGGTGTCGGCGATCGAATTGTCGTGCGAGATGTTCGTCTGCCAAACGGCGAGCCAGCGGTTGCCAAAGGTGACGACGTGCGGATGCTGCGCGAAGATCACAAAGCCGCCGAGCGCGTTCGGCTCGGTATCCAAGTTCTGCCCGGTCGCACCCTCGACGCGCATCGAGTGCGTGGCCTGGTATTGCGGGTTGCCGAGCAGGAAATCGATCGCGACGATGACGAACACTCCGTCGAGGCCAGCCACATCGGGATCGAAGCCGTCCATGACCGTAAGCGGCGTCGCATCTACGAACGTGCCGTCGGCGAGCAGCCGGCGCGCGTAAACCTGCAGGCCGTCGGACCAGGTGATCAGGAATCGGGAACCGTCCCAGGCCGCCGCCGGTGCGCCGATCGATGGCACGCCGATTCCCGGCATCGGGCCGGTCGCCACTTCGATGGGCTCGGGGTCGAGCGCCGCACCGCTGGCATCGATGCGCTGGGCTAGCAGGCGGGCGCTTTCGGACGCGCGGCTCCGGTAGACGATGAGGTGGGTGCCGTCACCTTCGGCGAAGTCGGCGTCGACCTGGGCCGGCGCGCTCTGCGAGATGACGATCTCGTTGTCGAGCTGAGCGCCGGAGTCGACCGTGCCGGCGTAGATGTCCTTGGGATAGGCGGCACCGTTGACACCGCTGTTCCAGACCAGCTGCAGGCCGCCGGCCGGTGCGCCGGCGAAGCTCGGCTCGCTGATCGGATACGACTGCGGGAGCGCCATCTGGATGCCGCCCGGATCCAAGAGCTGTCCGTCGACGGTCACGCGGGCCATGTAGAGCTGGCCCCACGTCGCCCAGTAGACCGAGCCGTCCCATGTGGCACCGGCGCAGCATGTCCCCGCCTGGTTGCCCGCCGAGAAGATGGTGAACGCTGGCGCCGGCATGCTGCCATCATGCAGGATGCGCACCGCCTGCACTTTGGCCAGCGGCGCTGAGCCGGTGGCTGCGACCACGAGATAGTCGGTGCCGTCCGTGGCGATGCTCTCGACGAAGGGCAGCCCGAACGAAGCACCGATGGGCTCCAGGGTGGACGAGTAGCGGCGCCCGCGCGGTGTGTCGAACGGGCCTCCCCAGGTGATCAGCCACTCGTCCCCGGCGAAGGCCAAAGCGAAGTCCATCAAGAAGTTTGTGGCGTGGATCGTGCGGAAAGGTTCGGGTGTGCCGTCGGCGCCGACGCGCACGGCGAACAACCCCTCGGCCGGTCCGTTTCCTTGAAACAGCACGACCCAGCCCGAGCTTCCGCCTTCGACATCCAGCTCCGTGTAGTAGCTCTGGTTGTCGTGGATAACGATGGGATCGGCGTCGAGCACCGTACCGTCAGTGGCGACGCGCACCGCCTCTACCCGTTCGTACGTCGGCAGGGTCGGAGTCGCGACCTTCCACACGACCAGCCAGTTTGTGCCATCCCAGGCAACGCGTGGATCGATCTGGTGGCCGAAGTGATCGGCGATCGGAAAAGAGCCGCCGATGGGGTTGCCGGTGGCGTCTAGCAGCGCACCCTGGACATCGACGCCGTTCCCGCCCTCGCCCCACGGCGGGTACTCGTCCAGGCTCGTGTGAGAGTCGGCCCAAACTGCCAAGAATCGACTGCCGCCCCTGGCGATCCGGGTGTCCTCCTGCATGCCGGCAGCTGCCACCGATGCGGCGTCGCCGGGCAGGGGCACCGGGTTACCGAATGACAGCTCGGCGGTGGTTGCCCGAGCCACGAACAGCAGGGGGACAGCGAGAATCAGGGCGGCGCGGTGCCCGGTGATTGAGTGGATGACACGTTCGCAGAATCTCACCAGGAACTCCTTTTCCCTGTGCGTGACTTTCTTTGGTTTTGGGTCTATTGAAAGAACTGCTCGCCTGAACTCTCTTTCCCTATGAGACGGACGCGGGCCGCGTTTGATACGTGCTCGGTAGTGGTGCCGGTGCCGTACGCACGCAACGGCGCGCTGCGCTCTAGCCGTCGTCGCCTTCCTCCGAGCCCTCGTCCTCGCGGTCGTCGTAGCCCGGGGCTTCGGTCTCGCGTGCCAGAATCTCGCCGCCGGTGGCGACGCTGATCTCGACCTCGTTGCCGCCCTCTTGCCACTCGGCCTCGTAGAACAACCCCGCGGGATGGTGCACCGCTTCGAGCTCAGTGAGCGGGTGGGAGCCCGCTGCCGCATCGACTACCCGCCGTACCGCCTCGGGCAGCTGGCCGAGCCGGATCGTCTGCTCCCTGGCGCCAACCGGTTCCTCGAAGGCGAGCTTTCGCCACTGCTCGGCCAGCAACCGGCCCGCGGCGGTCATGACCAGTTGCGTGACCGAATCGGCGTCTTGCCAAGTGATCGCGTAGCGCTCACCGCCGATTTTGGCGACGGCAGTGGGCTGGCCCGGATGGAACTCGGCGAGCCGGCCGCCGACGGCAGCCGGCAGCTGAGCCGTGCCGATGGTGGCGGTCACGTCCAGCGGACGATCGGCGGCGAGGGTGGTGAAAGACAGTCCCGAGGACATGACGACTGCAGCTAGCAAGAGTGAAATGGTACGCATGGCGTTCTCGCGGTTGGCGACGTGGCGCGCCGCCCGAGCGGCGGCGCTGTCGAGGTAGCGTGCTTCTACATTCGATGATCGGACGCTGCACGCCAGGACTACACCGGCGAATCCTACCGCGGGACAATGAACGCTCGGTGAGCGAGGAAAGATGAGAGTCTCATGAAGGGCGGACCAGCGCCCCGCCCGGGGCCGCCGGTCGATTGGTGGGGACCGGCGCGGACTGCGTCTTGCATTCGTACCAGCGCAGCCACTCGACGACGGTCAGCAGCGTCCAAAGCGGGCGGCTGTGGTCGTCGGCGCGGGCAAGGTGCGCATCGAGGAGCTCGAGTGCAACCGGCGTGCGGATGCCGACTCGATCGAGCGCGCCGCTAGCCAGGAGCCCGGCGGCCCAGTCGCGCAGCTCGCCGCGCAGCCAATGGGCCACGGGCACCGAGAGCCCGCGCTTACGCCGGTGAACGATTGACTTGGACAGGTAGCGGCCGGCGTAGAGCTTGAGGAAACGCTTTGTTCGAAGTCCGGACACCCGCGCGTCCTCCGGGAGCGTCTCGGCGAACTCCAACACGCCGGCGTCTAAGAACGGCGCGCGGGGTTCAACCGCCGAGCGCATCGCGGCGCGGTCCGCCTTCACGAGCAGGCCCTCGGCCAAAGACTCCTCCAAGTCGAAGCGTTGGATGGCGTCGAGTACCGTCCCCGGTGCAACCGGCCACCGCAGAGGGACGGCGGGGAGTCCAAGCCTCGCCGCCAAAGCCGGCGGCACCGCCGCGGTCCACGCCAGGTGGCGCGCCAAGGGGTCGAGCTCCGCCGCGTCGGTGAAGCGTTTCAGCAGAAACGCTAGCGTCACCTTCCGCTCAGACGGTGGCCACCGCCGCGTCACCTGCCGCAAGCCACGCCTGAAGAGACCAGGCAGCTTGGTGTAAACGCCGGCCGCCAACGCACCGAGGTAGGTGGGATAGCCACCGAAGACCTCGTCGCCGCCCTCGCCGACCAGCACCGTCTTCACGTCTTGGGCGGCCCGCTCCGCCAAGAGCGCGGTCGGGATCCACGCTGGGTCGGCCAAGGGCTCGCCCGAGGAGGCGATCAACGCCCGCAGGGTGCGCGGAAAATCGGCGGCTCTCACCCACACTTCGTGATGGCAGAGGTGCAGGCGCGCCGCCACTCGCCTGGCCACCATCCCCTCGTCGTAGGACGGCTCGCCGAAGCGCAGAGTGTAGGAGTGGATGAGCCGATCGGGTTCGAGGTCGCGGGCGACGGCGGCGACTAAGGCCGAGTCGATCCCACCGCTTAGAAAGACGCCGTAGGGTACGTCGCCATCGATCTGGCGGTTTACCGCCCGGCGAAACACCCGATCGAAGGCCGAGGCGTCGGGCCGCCGCTTGGGCGCAGTCCCCAGACCCCAGCGCCAGTAGCGACGCCGCCGGTGGCTGCCGCGCTCGACGACTAGCATGTCTGCCGGCGCCAGCTTACAAACTGTGGAGAGCGGGCTCTGCGGTGGCCGGATGTGTCCCCGAGCCGCAAAGGCGCGCAGCGCTCCCAGGTCGACTGGTGGTGGGTGGGGAAGCCCCGCGAGCAACGCCGACAGCTCGCTGGCGAAGACCAGCTCGCCCGCATTCTGCACGTAGTAGAGCGGGCGCTCGCCGACGCGGTCGCGCGCGAGGAGGAGCTGCGCGGTGTGTGGGTCCCAAAGCGCCAGGGCGAAGGCGCCGTAGAGGCTCTGCACGAATGCTTCGCCGCGTTCCTCGTACAGGTGCGGCAGGAACCACGTGTCGTTCCGGTCGCCCGGTTTGGGGGCGAGCCCCAACTCGTCGATCAGGGGCTTGGCGTTGTCGATCTCGCCGTTACAGACCACCACCACGCCGCGGTGATGGATGGGCTGGCGTCCGGAGGCGCCGCCGCGAATGGCCAACCGCGTCGCTCCGAACGTCGCCCGCCCCGAGGTGTAGATCCCCCAATCGTCGGGCCCGCGCCGGGTGAGCTTGGCGGTCATGCGCTCGACTCGCCCGCGGTGGTCGGCTTCGTCGCCTCGCCAGCGAACGATCCCACAAATCCCACACATGCTGATCTAGCCGCCCTCGGCGCTTGCCGGCCGGCCAGCGGGCGGTTTGCTCCAGGCGATGGCGGGTGCCTGGGCGCGCAGGAAGGCCCGCACACCCCAGATGTCGCGTAGCGCCTCGAGCGTGCGCCCGGCCGTCGTGTACTTGCTGTGCCCAAAACGTCGGGCCCGGTGGTCGACCGGCACTTGGATGACTCTGAAGCCGAGCAGAAAGAGCATGGCAGGCAGGTAACGGTGGGCGTTGGTCAACGGCGGCAGGTGGCGGAGCGCCTCCCGCCGCACCACGCGCGTCGAACAACCGATGTCGACAATTGGGTCGCCGAGCATTGCTTGCCGCGCCCGGCGCGCGCAGCAGCTGACCAGGCGCCGCGACCAGCTGTCTTGGCGCCGTTCTCGGTAGCCGAGCACCGCGTCGAAGCCGCGTTTCCCCAGTGCCCAGAGCGCCCGCAAATCGCGCGGGTCGTTCTGCAAATCGGCGTCGAGGTGCGCGACCCAGTCGGCGCGTGCCCAACCCAAGCCCGCCCACAAGGCGGCGGTCTGGCCGCCGCGATGGGGAAGGCGCCCCGGCACCAAGCGAGGCTCGGCGGCGCGGAGCGGGCCCGAGAGCAGCTCCCAACTGCCGTCGTCGGATCCGTCGTCGACGACCACCAGCTCGATGGACGGCTCGCACCCAGGTGGAAACGCTTCGGTGATCGCCCGGACCAAATCCGGCAAGGATGCCACCTCATTCCAGGCGGGGATGATGATGGATAGCTCTGGCACTTGGACCCCCTGCTATTGAGCGCGCGCGACGTTGAGCGGCTCGTTCGAAAGCACGCCGCGCCAAGGTGGACTGAGGGTCCGCACCGACACCTCATGCCTGGCGGCCAACTCTTGGAGCCGGCTAAAGCGATTGGGGCGGGCGATCACCCATACCGGCGCCGGCGCGGCGGTGAGCCAGTCTTCGAGTGCGTCGGGGTAGATGAGCTCGGCGGGCCGCGCGCCGCTCTGCTCAAGGAAGAAGGGGATGTAGTTGCTTGGCAACTCGCTTCCAGTCTCGGTCACTACGTAGAGACTGCGCCCTAGCAGAAAGGCCAGGTCGGGCGGGTAAGAGCCCAGGCAGACCACGGCCGCCTGTCGGTCTTGGCTTTGCAACTCGCGGGCGAGCTCCACCGACGACCAGTGATTGGCGTTGCGTTCGAGGGCCGGGATGAGCGCGATGAGCACAAAAGCGGCGAAGAAAGGGCCGGCGCCCACAAGCGCGCCGGGTTGCCGTCTGCACCCGGCAATCGTTCCCAGCAAACCGAGGACCACGACGCCCGGGAGCAGGATCGGGAACAGAGTGCGTGCCTTTTGGTAGTCGCTGCCGCTCAGGTCGACCAGCCGCGATAGGAAGCTTGGCGCTAACACCTCGAGCGCCAGCCATGCGGTCAAAACGCTACCGAGCGCGGTTAGGGTCCAACCGCCGGCGCCTACCGTACCCGCGTACCGCCCGGCGAACGCGCGGTCGAGCAGCCGCCCGACCAAGATCCCGAGCGGCACCACCGCCGGCAACGCGTAGCCGGGGAGTTTGGATTGGGAGACCGAGAAGAACGCCACTACTGCCACCACCCAGGCCACCAGCAGGCGGTCGGCGCTTCGCAGACGCCGGCGCACGGCCCAGGCCAGTCGGACGCCGGCGGGGAATAGGGCGCTCCAAGGGAAGCAGCCGCCGAGGAGGACCGGCAGGTAGTAGTACACCGGCCCGGGGCGATCGAACGCTTTGGTGCTGATCCGTTCGGCGGTTTCTTTGACCAGGCCGTAGTAGGGGAAGTCGGGTCGCGCCATGGTCACTACCACGAACCAAGGGAGCACGGTGGCCAGGAACACCACCAGGTTGAGGGGACGACAGAGCCGCCGGAGCACCCCCGGCCGCCCTTCCCAGGCGCCGTGCGCCCAAACCACCACCGCCGGCAGCACGCAGCCCACCGGTCCCTTGACGAGGGTGGCGATGCCGGCGCACAGGGCGCCGAGTGCGTACCAGGTGTGCATCGCCCGCCGGTTGGCTTGCTGCTCGGCGGTAAACGCCGCCAGGATGGCGCCGGTGACCCACAAGGTCAGCGGCATATCGAAGATGACCGTGCGCCCGAAGATCATGAACAGGGGCATGGATGCGAGTGCTAAGACCGCTAGCGCGGCGCTTCGCAGGCCGTAGATTCGGTGGCAAAACGCAAAGACCAAGGCCAACACCGTCAACGCGGCGACCGCCGATGGCAACCGCGCGGCGCCTGGCGAGACCCCCAGCGCCTCCATCGACAGCGCCACGGTCTTGAAGTAGGGGGCCGGCTTGTCGAGGTAGGGCAAGTTGTTGTAGGTGGGTACCAACCATCCAGAGTCGCCGATCATTTCGCGGGCGATCTCAGCGTTGCGGCCCTCGTCGGGGTTTAGGAGCGGCAGCTGGCCCAAACGGAACAAGAGGATGAAAGCAGCACAACCCATCGCCGCTGCCGGCGCCCAAGTCGGCCGCGCGAGTTGAATCAAAGCCCGCATGCTAGAGGGCCACGCTGAAGCGCACCGCCACCGTCGATGGACCAACGGGTGCGAACGAGAGACGGTGACGGGCGCGGCTTGGCGCGAGTCGAATCGCGCGCCCCGCCGCGATGCCAACCGCCGCCCCGAACACCACATCGCTCAGGTAGTGCTTGTTTTCGCTCAGGCGCGACGCCGCGACGTAGCTCGCGATCAAGTAGGCGGCCACCCCGGCCCTGTCGCCGAAGTGCCGGTGCAACACGGCGGCGGTGGCGAAGGTGCCCGAGGCGTGACCCGAGGGAAAGGATGTTGAGCTGCTTCGATCGGGGCGGGTGCGCCCCACCGAGTACTTGATGGCTTGGGTGACTCCTTGGGTCAGCGCTTGAGCGCGGAAGAGATCGGACCCGAGCCCGCGGTCGGAGCCGGCGAGCAACTCGAGGCCCCACACCCCCAGGGCGCTGCCCAGCTGCATCGCGGCGCCACCGAGGATCTCGCCGCTCTCGAAGAAGCGGTCGCCGGCGTTGTCTTCGAAGAGCTCGGCGTTGAATCGACTGCCGGCGATGTCTTGGTCGAAGGGTCGGGCGGCGCCGCTGCCGGCGAGACCGGCGCCGAGAATCAGCCAGGACTCATGGCCCCCGAGCAGGCGGCCGGCGTCGCCGGCGATCGTCTTGAGCAGGTTGGACGTACGGCTTGAGCGTTCGGAGTCGCTGGTGCTCGCCGCGGCGTCGCCTGGTCCGCCGCCGCATAACAGCAGGCAGCAGGCGATCGCTTTGCTACACACCGGTCGCCACCGGTTCGCTCCTTCAGCCATTGGTGTTCCCTCCTTGACCCCACTGACCCTACGCACGCACGATGAGAGTCGGGTGAGGAGCGGCCGTCTCTGCGGGAGGAGTGGGGACTGAGCGGTCGCGGCCATGCGCTCGGTGATTTGACCCGGCTAGGTTGGTGAAGATGAGAGGGGGATGAGAGCGGTTGTCTTGTGCTCGTACGCGAGCTCCGTATCGCTCTATGCTTATGGTATGAGAGTGCTGGTCGTCGAAGACTACGAGCCGCTGCGCCGATCCCTCGTGCAGGGCCTCACCGAAGCCGGCTGTGCTGTGGACGCAACGGCGGACGGCGACGAAGGGCTGGCCTATGCTGATTCCGACGTGTACGACATCATCATCCTCGACGTGATGTTGCCGGGGACCGACGGCTTCGAAATCCTCCACTATTTAAGGTGCAAGCAAAGCGCCAGCCGCGTGCTAATGCTGACCGCCAAAGACACGGTGCGCGACCGCGTTCACGGACTCGATCTCGGGGCGGATGACTACTTGGTCAAGCCGTTCGCTTTCGACGAGTTGGTGGCGCGGGTGCGGGCGCTGGGCCGCCGTCGCTACGAGCAGGCGTCGCCGGTGATCGAGGTGTCGGATTTGCGCATCGACACCACGGCCAAGGTCGTCACGCGCGGGGATCAGATCATCGAGCTTACCGCCCGCGAGTTCAGCATCCTCGAGACTCTGGCCTATCGGGCCAACCAGGTGGTGTCGCGCGAGGACATCTGGGACCGCATCTACGACTTCGGGTTGACGCGCAACAGCAACGTCGTCGACGTCTACATTGGTTATCTGCGCCGCAAGCTGGAGTGCTATGGCGGCAGCCGACTCATCCACACTCGCCGGGGGATGGGCTACGTGCTGGCCGCCAGCGACGGCGATGCGACATGAGATGGTCGATTCGCAGGACGCTGGTGATCGGCACCGTGATCGCGGTGGTGGCGGTGTTGGGGGCGGCCGGGTTGATTACCCACCGCGGCGTGCGCACGACGCTGCTCGCCGAGTTCGACCGCAGCCTCGAGGCCGAGGCTCGTTTGCTGGCGTCGACGGTGGACGTGAATGCCGAGGGGATCGACTGGGAGTACGCCGAACTCGACATGCGCGACTTCGGGGAGGGCGCCGCCTTCTTGCAGCTTACCGCCGGCGCCGGCGGGCTGCTGTATCGCTCGCCGAGCTTGGGCGACGAGCCGTTGGCTGATGTGGCCGGCACGACCGAGGCGCCAGGTTTCGCCTCGTCGCGCCTCGGTGATCGCTCGGTGCGGGCAGTGGGGTTCAGCTTCTATCCGAGGGTCGACGTGGGGGACGAGGACGACGACGAGAGTGATGAAGAGGGAGAAGAGGAGGCAGCCGCGGATCAGACGGCGATCAATGCACCACTTGTCCAGCTGACCCTGGCGCGCGACACTGCCGAAATCGACGGCGTGCTGACGCGGGTCGGCCGGCTCTTGGCGGCGGTCGGCGGCGCCGCTGCCCTTTTGGTTGCTGGCCTCCTGGGAGCGATCATCCGGCGGGCGCTCAGCCCGCTCAACCGCGTGGCCCACGAGATCGGTACCCTGTCGAGCCGGGACTTGGAGCGGCGCTTTGACCAGCGGGGCGTGCCGCCGGAAATGGTGCCGATTGTCCAGCAGTTGAACCAGCTGCTGGGCCGGGTCAGCGAGGCGTTGGAGCGCGAGCGTGCCTTCAGCGCCGACGTCGCCCACGAGCTACGTACGCCGCTCGCCGGCTTGCGATCGACGATCGAGGTGGCGATGGCCCGCGCCCGGGAGCCGGGCGAGTACGTTGCGACTTTGCGCGAGTCGCTCGCCATCGTCAGCTCCATGCAAGAGCTGGTCGAGAGCACCCTCTACCTGTGCCGCCTAGAGAGCGACCAGGTTGATGTCGAAGAGCGTCCCGTTGAGTTGGTTGAGTTGATTCGCAGCACCTGGGCGCCGATCGCTAGCTTGGCGACAACCCGCGACTTGGACGTGCAGTGGTCGTTGCCGGTTCGGGCGCCGGTGGTCGGCGATCCGGCGCTCTTGTCGGTGGCCATTCGCAATCTCCTCGAGAACGCGGTGACCTACACCGACGAGGGCGGCTACGTGAAAGTGCGGGTTGTAAACGGCGGCGCCCGAACTCGGTTCGAGGTGGTCAACAGCGGCAGTAAAGTGGATGCATCGCAGGTCGAACGTTTGGCGCATCGTTTCGTTCGCGCCGACCAGGCGCGCAGCGGTGGTGGCAACCACTGCGGGCTCGGCCTGGCGTTGGTCCACCGAATCGCCGCGCTCCTCGAGATCTCGGTCGAGGTGCGCTCGCGCGCCGGCGGCGACTTCGGGGTCGCGCTGGCGATCAGCTCCGCTTAGTTGGACTGGGCTTCTTGAACATTAGAAGCGACCGGCGGGGAGCAACTGGGGCGAAGGACGTTTGACCCCGCAACTGCCGTGTTCTGGCGCCATTGCACACTGAACCAAGCGGCGAGGTGGAGCACGGCGAAAGCTGGAACGAAGAGACCTGGCACGAGAACAAGCGGCAAGGCAGCCATTGAGGCGAACCCAGATTGCGGAGGAATCGTCAGGTTGACGTAGTTGCCAAGTGCAAAGGCGACAGCGAAGTCGAACAGACCGAGTCCGGTGAACCAGCCAAAAGCCCGCCGGCTGAGTGTCTTACTTCTCATGTGAATGAGAACTATCGGTGCCGCCAGCCCGACAAGGACATCGCCGACCCCAGCGGGGATGGCGAACACGTGGGGCAGGTCTCCTAGGGCCGCGAGGAAGAGAAACATCATTCCCAAAACGCGCCACGCCTGAAGGGAAGTGAGAATCTCGGGGTCCAAAGCTCGAATGCTCGCCCGCAAGCGCGGCGACACCGCAATGCCCACGAGGGTAGCGGTGACGACGGCAGCGAGGTGGAGGGCCAGCGCGAGGCTCGGTTCTCCAGGGTCGGTGGCGAAGGTCCCTGCGAGCACGAGAGGCAACGCCAGCGCCATCCAAGCTAGAAACACAAGGTATGCGAGTCGAGGCGAGTGTGTCGTCATGCCGAACGCTCCTTCTTTGAGTGCGCCATTGAAATCCCGAAGCGGGATTGACTCTGGCGTGCCACGTTAGTTGTATATGCAACTATACTTCCCAGAAAGAACTACGCTGATTGCTCCTCCGGGACCCCCGCCAGCAGGTCCTCCACACTTTGGACAAACTCACCGTCCATCCAGGCTGCCACCTCCCGCTGTGCGCCGCACCATGCCGGATAGGCCTTCCTGAGGACCTTCGCGCCGCGAGTGCTCAGACTGAGGAAGATTTGACGGCCGTCGGGCCTCCGAGAAATCCAACCCTCCCCCTCAAGCCGAGCGAGGTTCCGTGAGAGCGTTGACTTCTGGAGGTTCAGGCGAGCACCAAGGTTTGTAGACGTTGCTTCTCCACCCAGCCGGTCAATAGCGACGAGCAGCGTCAGTTGCGTCGTTCTGAGCCCGTGTTCCCGGAGCGCGTCGTCGTACACAGCCGAAATCACTCGGTTGAGCGAACGGAGCTTGCGGGACAGACACTCTTCTGAAATCTCTCGCGTGATTGAAGAAAGCGATCGGTTCATGAGAAAAAGTGTATATACAACAGTTCGAGCCGTCAACCCCCAATACGACAGGCACACAATCGCTGGCGCGATCGGGCACTGCCCGGATTGGGTCGATTGTGCACACGAGTTGATTAACAGATTGACCGAGTCGGCGGTGGTTTCACCCAGGTGTCGGAATGCGCGTTGCCGGGAGCGACGCCTGCTGCCACAATAGTAAGGGGCGTTCGCAACGTTCGCGTCGTGATGAGCGTTCGACGGCGCCCCGGAAAGTCTACGAGCCCCGGAGCCCGACGATGAAAAGAATCCGTACCAATGCGCTCGCCGCAGTTTGCTGCTTGACGCTCCAGACAACGTGGGTTTGCGCCCAAACCCCGACGATCTACGCTCCCAACGGCGGCGAGCTATACGCGGTGGATGCCATCGAGTCCGTCGAGTTTGAACCGAGCGGTGGCCCCTATCGCATCGAGCTGTCACTCGATGGCGGCACTACCTACGAGGTGCTAGTGGATGACTACTTCGGGGGTCCGCTTGGCGGCGGTAGATACTATTGGACCCCCGCGGCTGGCCATCAGTCGACCCAGTGCCTCGTTAAAGTGACCGATCACAACACCCAGGTTTCCGACACCAGCGACGCACCGTTCACGATCGCCAACACCGTTCGGTTGCTGGGCATCGACCGCGACGCGGTCTTCGGCACGCCGCTCCACATCAACGAGCCGGCCGTCGTCAGATGGTTTGCGAGCTCGATCTTCAACGCGTTGACGATCGACTTGTCGCTGGATGGCGGCGCTACGTTTGCAACCATTGCTCAAGGCGTCTCCTCGCCGACCCTGCCCGCCCATGAAGGGAGCTACTGCTGGATCGTCGAGCCCCACACGACCCCCAACGCCGTGCTCCGGCTCGTAAGCTCCGAGCAACCCGAGGTCTTCGTCGATTCGGAGCCCTTTGCGATTGTTGCGTTGCCGGCACCCCGCCCCGTCGTCGAGGAACCAAGCGACTTGGTGGCTGATGTGATCCATGTACCCCAGCTTGCCGCCTCGGCGATCATCCGGGTCCCCGCTGATCAGCCGACCATCGCCGCGGCCATAGCCGCAGCGTTGCCCGGCGACACGATCCTCATCGCTCAAGATACCTACCTGGAGCACGATCTGGTGATCGACAAGGATCTGACCCTCGAAGGCGAGGACGGAGCCGAGGCGACGGTGATTGACGGTCAGGGGAACGGCATTCTGGAGATCGCCTCGGGCACGGTCGAGCTGATCGGGCTCAAGTTCGTGGGCGGCACCGCAACCGGTCCCAGTTGGGAAACCGGTGCTGTCACCAACTTCGGGGCGCTGACGGCACACGACTGCGTGTTCGACAACAACAACGCCTGGTCCCTAGTGGCCGGGATTGGCGGCGTCAGCACCGAAGTTCTGGATTGCACGTTTAGCAACAACAGCAACGGTTTCAGGGCGTTCAATGGCTCCAATCTGTCCGACTGCACCTTTACAGACAACGGCGGGGTCGGCGTCCAGGTGGAGGCCAGCGCCTCGCTGACCCGCTGCCGATTCACCGGACAGAGCACCGCCATTCGGGCCTGGGGAAGTACCGGCGTGGATGATTGCACGATTGAGCAGAACGGCCAGGGGATCATTGTCGATCTGGGATCTTTGGATTTGACGAACTCAGCGGTGGTCGGCAACGGCTCGGGCATCGGCGTTGGAATTGGGGGCGCCACGATTACCGGCAGCGTCATCGCCAACAACTCAGGCATCGGGCTCTGGCTTGGCGGTTCGTCCTGCTATTCGGCAGGCGAAGCGATCGTGAACCACTCCACCATCGCCGCCAACGGTACCAACGTTTCGATGCACGAAGTCGAGTGCTTTGGCGATCCATACGATGATGCCGAGCTTACCCTCGGCCACTCGATCGTCTCCCACGGCGCGGACGGCCAGATCGTCGGTGACGCTAGCGAGCACGCGATCGTGCGCTGTTCGTTAGTGCACGGCCCGAACCAGAGCTTCGTCGGCGTTTGCACGACGATCGACGATGACCCGCTGTTCTGCGACCCCGAAGGCGGCGACTTCCGGGTGCTTCCGGGTTCACCGGCGCTCACTCAGGAGTGCGGAGTGATGGGAGCGTTCAGCAAGCCGTGCGACGTGACCGCGATCGCACCGACCGAATCGGCCGATGTCATGCCGCTCCACGCCTACCTGGGTGTGGCGCGCCCCAACCCCTTCAACCCCTCGACCCGCGTGTCGTTCGGGTTGGAGGCGGCCGGGAGGGCTGAGCTGAGGGTCTACGACCTCGGTGGCCGGCTGGTGCGGCTCTTAGTCGATCAGGTGCTCGAGGCGGGTGTACACGAGGTGATTTGGGACGGCCGCGACTCCGCCGGGCAACCGGTGGCTTCGGGGCTCTATTTCGTGCGCATGGAGACGCCCGGCTTCCATGGCACCCAGAAGCTCGCTTTGGTCAAATGAATGCCGTATAGACGCGCCTGAGGCGCGCTCGGTCGGCTGGATGGGCGATGCCGAGGTGCCAGGATTCTCATAGTCGCCGTGGCAGGGGGCGAACACATGATTGGCCGAGATTTGGTGGCGCTGCTGAGGCGTCAGTTCCGCCTGGATTGGGAGGGTGTGCATGGAGTGCCCCATTGGACACGCGTACGCAATAACGGCATCCGCATTGGCCGCGCCAATGGCGCCAGCCTCCGTGTTGTCGAATTGTTCGCCTTTCTTCACGATGCATGTCGAACGAGCGATGGACACGACCCAGAGCACGGACTACGAGCAGCGGAGCTGGCGTGTGAGCTACGCGGCGAGTACTTTGTCCTCGACGACCAGGAAATGGAGGACCTCGTAGTCGCGTGTATGGAGCACAGCTCTGGACTTATCGCCGGACGCCCGTCTGTCGTGGCATGTTGGGACGCCGACAGACTCGACCTCGGGCGCGTGGGTGTCGTTCCTCATGCGGACTACCTGTGCACAGACTACGCAAAGAAGCCAGCGACGATCGAATGGGCATATCAGCGTAGCGTTGCACCCCGCCGGCGCGCTGCCAGTAGCGCTTTACACGGTCGTTGACCCTTTTAGCCCTTACTCCAGATCGACGCCCAGAGCCTTTCGCCGCCTCAGCCCCAAGCTCTCAAGCAGTGCCGCCAGCGGCTGGCCGGCGCCAGGAAAGCGATTGGCCACCGGGCCGTTTTCCAGCTTTAGGACGCCGCGCGGGCACACCGCCGCGCAGACGCCACACCCCACGCATGACGCCCGGACGATGTTCGCGCCGCGCTGGGCATAGGCGCGCACGTCGATTCCCATCTCGCAGTAGGTCGAACAGTTACCGCACGACATGCACTGCATACCGTTGACCGTGATGCGGAAGCGCGAAAAGAAGCGCTGCAGGATGCCGAGGATTGCCGCCATCGGGCAGCCGAAGCGGCACCAGACGCGGCTCCCGGCGATGGGGTAGAAGCCGACGCCGATAACGCCCGAGAAGAGCGCGCCAATGTAGAAGCCGTAGGCGCGCTTGAGTGCCATCGAGGCGCCCCCAAAGAGGCCACCCTGCGTCCGCTCATTGATCCACAGGAGGATCGTGGTGAGGACGACAAAGATGAGAACCGAGTGGATGACCCAGCGTTCCCACTTCCACGCCCGCGACGATTTGTCCGAAAGCTGCCGGAAGGGATCGCCGACGGTTTCGGCCAGTCCGCCGCACCCGCACACCCACGAGCAGTACCAGCGCTTGCCAAAAAAGTAGGTGAGGATGGGGGTGGCGACAAACGTCATGATCGCGCCCCACATCACCAAGAACCAACCGATCCCGGAGGGGTGGCTGCGCAACCAATTCACCGTGCCCGGAAATAGATAGTCGTACTTGAGGGGCCAGAAGTAGGTGAAGTAGAACTCCGGTTGGTTCAGCTGGCGCATGAGCTGGGGGAGGAGGAAGGCGAATCCGAGTTGGCACACAATGACCGACACCGTCCGCAGGAGCTGGTAGCGGTTGTGGCGGTACTTCATGAGCATCCGCACGCCAAAGACGAGCATCGCCAGGGTGTAGAAGAGTCCGTAGACGAACCAGCGGTCGGCCGGATTGCCCGCCAGCTGGCGGGCAAGGGGGTCGGCGAGCCGCACCAGCCCGGCGAGTCGGTCCGGGAACCAGTAGAGGAGGGTGTAGAAGGCGGTGAGCGCCACACCCAGCGCCCAACCGACGGCGCCGCGGGCGGTGGCGCTCGAGAACCAGACGCCGTCGTTTTGGATGCCGGGCTCGGTGCGTCTGAACCGGAGGTAGAAGTAGGCGGCGCCTCCCACCAGCGGTGCCAAGACCGCCAGCACCGTCACGATGGAGCTCCCCCTGTTGGAGCCCGCAAACGCTATCGCCCAAAGAGCCAGTCCCACGACCAAAGCGCCAAGCGCCAGCTGTTCGCTCGACCGGAGTGGTGGGTCGGGTTGCTTGGGCGGTTCGCCGAGGCGGCTTTCGAGGGGGAGGGTGTCGGTGCGCATTCCGTGCCTAGCTCGTCGTTGGCGCCTGTGCGGCGTTTCGGCGTTGGGCGCGAAGCTGCTCGGCAAAGGCTTGGCGAGCGGCGTCCTCGTGCCGGGCGTAGAACTCGGGGTCGAAGTTGGCTTCGCCGAGGTGGGCGAGCACAGTATCGATGTCGACCCGGTCCCGAATCCAACCCTCGCAGACTTCCTGGCGGTAGCGAATGCCCAAGAGGTTGAAGCCGATGACCCCGTCGTCTGTATACACGATGCGAATCGAGCGGCGATTGTCGGCGTGCTTCCAGAAGAGGTTGTGTTCGCCTTCCACCTGCATGTTGACGTCGCCGTAGACTTGGTACTCGAGGGTCAGAAACTTGGCTGAGTTGAACCAGATGCCGGGGTCGTAGGTGCGTTCGTCGCCCGAGATGACGTCGCCGGCGACTTCGCCCTGCAGCTTGCCGGTGTACCACACTTGTTGGAGGAGGTTGCGCGCATCGCCCTCGGTGATGATCTCGGCGCAATCCCCAGCGGCGTAGACGCCGGGCACTGAGCTTCGCAGCTGCCAATCCACCAGTACGCCGCGCCCGACGGGGATGTCACTCCGCTTGGCGACATCGACGTTGGGTCGCACACCGGTCGTCAGCCCCACAAACTGGCAATTGAATCGCTCTCCCTCTTCGGTGTCTACCCCGCACACGCGACCGTGCCCGTCGTCCACAATCTCGCGCAGGTTTGACTCGACGACCAGTCCCACCCCTTCGTGGCGGATCAGGTCGTTCAGCATGCGCGACTCTTCGGGGGGCATGACGCGGCTCCAGAACGTCTGCTCCCGGACCAGAAAGGTGACCTCGAGATTGCGCGACTTGAGGACTTCGGCAAGCTCGATGCCAATCAACCCGCCACCGACAATGATCGCCTGGCGCGCGCCCTCGAGGTTCTGGTAGAGGAGTGTTAGGTCCTGTAAGCCGTAGAAGCCTTGGACGCCGCCCAAGTCCTGCCCTGGCCACCCAAACTTAGCGGGGATCGATCCGGTGGCGAGGAGAAGCGCATCGTATTCGAGGGGCGCGATTCCGCCGTCGACGTGGAGCCGGCGGCCCTCGGTATCGATCTTGGTCACCCAGCCGTGCACGAGGTCGATGCGGCGCTTCTCCCAGTACCGATCTTCATAGGGCTTCGTGTCTTCGTAGCGCATGTGCCCCATGGCGATGTACATGAGGGCGGGGCGGGAGTAGTGGTGCTGGGACTCGCCAGAGATCATGGTGATCCGCCAGTCGGGCTGGCGCTGGCGAATGCGGAGCGCTGCGGTCACCCCGGCGATGCCGTTTCCCAAGATTGCGACGTGCACTTTTCCTCCCTGGCGCAGCGCTCGGGTTTGCAGCGCGGTCCATTCCTAAGATGCTGGGGATGGCCTCAGCGGTTCGGTCGTTGGGGCGGCCACCGGTGATCTTGACACGGGCGTAACAATGGCGGGGTGTCGACGTCAGTTGCGTTGAAGAACTCGACGTCGTATGCGCCAAGTCCGAAGCCGGCTCCCATCCTAGACAGAGAAAACAGTTCTGCGGTCGCACCGGAGCGTCACTCTAAGGGAGTTCTTTCGGATAGCCCGGAGACGAAGTCGAGGTAGTTCCGCAGGAGGCTGTCCGAGAATGCCTTCTCCAGGGCCGCCCATGGAGTTCCGCTCGCCGAGCATGCTGCAGGCAACCTGAGAATCATGATGACCATGGCAAACGAGTTGCCCGATGCTGCTGTCCGTCGCAAGCTCAAGCAGCTCGACGAAAAACTCTATCTCGACTGCTTCGCACCCCCAACCCCGCCCCGACGACAACGACAACGGGGAGCGGCTTGTGCCCTCCCCACTTCAAACCATCGATTAGCGTGATTCAACCACATCAAATAGCGTGACCACGCTCACCCCCAAATACGCAATTGGCCCGACAGGGACAGAACCAACTTGAACCAACTGACTCGTTTCAACGTACCAGCACAAGTTTCTGCCTCTCTGCAAGGGCACCACTCACGGCGTGCACAAAGTACACACCCGATGAAACGTCGAAGCCGCGCGTGGAGCGACCATCCCAGTGCACCACGTAGCTCCCAGCTTCTACCGGGAGATTCATGCGACTCACCAAGCGACCTTTGACGTCAAACACTGAGATAATGCCTGTCCCACTCGGCTTCTGAACCTCAAACGGCGTCACGCGCGATGAACTCACGCTCGGAACGCTAAGCACCATCTTCTCGAAATTCATTCCCAGAGCTTCAGTCACGCCGATTGCCAAGTTGCCATCTTCGATAGTCACATCGTCGAACACGACAATCGCACCGTTCTGAGCGAAGAGCCCTTTGAAAGTAGTTGGTACGGTAGTCGGTTGCGAAGTCGGTAGAGAGAAAATTTGGACGGGATTGCCTCCGACTTCTCCTACGAGAAGAGTCACCCTATTGTCATGGTCTTCTATCGTCCAGAAGTACTCCTTGCTAGTATCCTCAAAGTCAAATTGATGCTCGCTATGCGGGATGGTCGCGTAGAGATGTGGCGTTCCGCTCTCCTCACGACCAAAAACAAACTCCGTCGTGGTTGGATCTTGTGGATCGGCCTTGTGCGTGCGCACATACACACAATCCTTAGTGACGGGATCCCAACGGAGAAGCGCTCCAACAGACCTCGTCTTGTTTGAGTCTCCAGCAAATTTCATCCTGAAGCTAAAAAGATGATCCTCCCGTGGCTCCCAAGCATAGCCAAGAGTCCGATGGCCATTTGGTGAAGCGATCTGCAAGCCTGCTTGAGGCTCAGGGCGGTTCGGTTCCGGGATGCATGGATTGTAGCCAGGCGTTAGATCAACGATGTCGACGTTTGGGGTCTGCGCAGGATCGGACACCTCGAATGTCCAGTTCGTGGGCATCCCGCCGTCTTGAACAGCATGGGGTTCGATGAAGTGGTCGAAATTGTTCAAGAAGTTGACCGCTTTGAGTGCTTCATCGATTTGTGGTACGCCCGCGCCGAAGTCGTTGTCCTTTCCTGGAACGCCAAGATCTCGCGCAGTTCCTTCGAGAGCATTTCGAATTTCTGCTGGCATAAGCTCATTGTTTTTCTCAAGCAGGAGCGCAACAAGGCCCGACACGATCGGTGTTGCGAGCGACGTCCCTCCACCCATTTCCGTGATTGCAAAGTGGTATCCTGTCGCGTCACAGGTTTGTCGACGGCATGACCAGCTGCCGCTCACTTTGGCAACTCCGTGAGCAGGAACCACCAAGTCCGGCTTTGTAAACCACTGTCCTGGAAAACCCCACCGCACTGGACCAGCCGGGTGTCGATACCGAGTGTCATCGCAGAAGTTGGGCGCTGGCCCCGGACCATCGTTCCAGATTCCCCCGACTCCAATAGCCTCGGGGACGGCGGCGATGTCGTGCACTGGGTTGGTAAGGCTATTACCCATTGGACCAACAACGGTGATGCCGGCCTGGACTGCCATGCTGATCGCGTCTCGAAGCTGAGTATTGAAAGGACTGTGATTACTTACAAGCTGAAACGAAACGACATGAGGGCGTCCTATAATCAGTTGAAAATTTGATCGGCTCCAACCCCTGTGGTTTCATGAAGTTGGCGAGACACACATGAGGCCGCAGAGAGGAGGAGCCGAGATGTCGAGTTTCCTACGAAAGGTCGGAAGACGCAAGAAGTCGAAGGTGCTGGGTGAGGTTGAAGTGATGGATCGGGAGCAGTACCAAGACCTCGACTTGGATGCGAAGGTGGCACTCATCCAAAAGCTAATCCCGCTCGGGCTGATGCATGTGGCGGAGGTGCTGGAGCAAGAGGTGGAGGCGTTGGCCGGAGGTTGGTATGAACGCAAGGGCGGCGAAACTGCTGGAGTTCGCTACGGGTCGAATGATGGATCTGTTCGACTGGGGGGTCAGCGGATGCGAGTCAAAGTACCTCGTGTGCGAGGCGATCGAGGAGAGATCCCGTTGCGGTCGTACGCGGCGCTGAAGCGTGAGCGTGGCGAAGTGGACGATCTGCTACTGAAACGCGTGCTCTACGGGCTATCGTGCCGGAACTACGAAGCGGCTGCAGAATCGGTCCCCGGAGCGATCGGGCTATCGAGTTCGTCGGTGTCGCGGTCGTTTGTCGAAGCGAGCGCAGCCAGGCTGCGGGAGTTCCAAGATCGAGACCTCAGCAAAGAGCAGTACTTGGTGCTCTTTGTCGATGGCAAGTCGTTTGCCGACTCGACGATGGTGGTTGCGCAGGGGGTGACGCAGGGTGGCGAGAAGCACTTTCTGGGCTTCGTTGAAACCAACACTGAGAACGCAGATGTGCTGACGGCGTTCTTTCGCTCGCTGATCGATCGGGGGCTCGACATCAGCCGGGGAATCCTGGTGGTGATCGATGGGGCAAAGGGTCTTCGCACCGCAGTCAAGCGCGCCTTCAAGGCTCGCGCAGTGGTGCAAAGATGCCAGTGGCACAAGAGAGAAAACGTGCTTCGCTACCTGTCGAAGAAGGAGCAGGCAGTGATGCGCAAGCGGCTTCAGCGTGCCTATGATCGCCCGACGTTGAAAGAGGCAGTGGCCGAGCTCAAGGTGATTTATCAGGAGCTCGAGCAGCGCAACCAGTCAGCGGCAGCGAGTCTCCTCGAAGGGCTCGAGGAGACGCTGACCTTGCATCGTCTTGGAGTGTTTGGAGTGCTGGGTCGATCTCTCAAGACGACGAACTGCCTCGAGTCGGTAAACGCCATGGTGGAGGAATGCTGCGCGAAGGTGGATTGCTGGAAGAACTCAGGACACAAACACCGATGGTTGGCAACTGCACTGATGGACATCGAACCGAGGCTCCGACGCATCAAGGGACACCGACACCTGGCCAAGCTTCAAGATGCAATTGGTCGGGAGCTCGGGATCGACGGAACAGCACAACTGAAGGAGGTCGCGTAAGAATGCAGGGGAGAGCCGGTCAACATTTCAACTGAGAATAGGCTTGACTCAACGACATCCGCGCCAATTTTCATCGCGTAACCCAACCCATCGATTGGATCGTATAGTCTATGGCCCTTATAAGCTCGAAGTCGCGCACCTGGGGCAGAGCCGGTTATCTTGCTCCCATACACTGGGTAAGGTGTTCCGTCACCAGCGATGCACGACGCCGTGGTTGTTCCATGACCGATGGCACAGCCATTTTGTCCACAGGAGTGCCCCGATCGGTCGCACGCCTCATCCGGGAATTCTGGCTCTGTATATGGGTCTCCATCATCCCCGAGGGCGTCCCATCCCCAATAGTCATCAACAAGATCGTTTCCGTCGTTGTCGAATTCATCTACCGGGTCGCACGGGTTCACAGAGTAGCGACTCGCGATCGACGGCTGACAATAGTCAACGCCGTTGTCGTAGTTCAGGACAAAACTCCCACGACCTGAGATTCCAAACTTGCCCCACACCTCCGGCAAACCAAGGTAATCAAGTGCTGCGCTTACGGATGGATTGTCGGGGTCGGTGCTCGGAGCAACTGGAGTGAAGATCGTCGTTGGATTACCCTGCTCATCCAGCGACTGACAGGCGTAGGACACCAGCATTGTGTCGCAGGGACCAGGAGCGCAAGCCAACGGGGTTGTGTCACAAATGGAGTAGTCGAACGGCTGACCTGGGATAGGGCACGTCACCGGCGTAGACAAGTTATCGTGATTCAAGAAAAGAGCCGCGAGATCAGGCATTGATGCGAGTTCATTTATCACACTGACCTTCGCTTCTGTGGAGAGCCCATTCACAACAAACGTGGACCGTGGAGCCGTTGCATTTCCAAGCGCTGCTTGCGTGGAGAGATAGTCGAGTACCGACGTCTGAGACGACATTTGGGCTGTCGTCGCTGCAAGAAGTGCGCGTCTACGTCCTTCGCGGGACAACCCCCCTGTCAACACCTCCGCTTCAAGCTCTGACACTTGATCTGCGCACACCGCATAGACAGGAAGTAGATCGTCTGGACCAGCCCCCGACATTGCGCTCGCAAGGGCGGAATCTATCGCAGCTACCTGCTGCGGACACGCATCGATTCCAGGCTGATTGACTGCGATTGAGCCACGACTACTTGCTACAACAGGTGTTTGCTCACCAAACTGGCTTATGACATGGGTGCGACCAGGGAAACTCGAGTCGACTTGGCGCAACTCACCGTTCGTCGCAATCATCCCAAGCCGCCCGATCACCGTGGTGGCACCGCCTGTAATGGCGTCGAAGGACGTAGTTAACGTTCCAAGAGTCGCACCCGACCCAGATGGCGTGTGAGCAGTGATTTGATTCGCCTGACAATCCCATAGACCAAAGGAGTACGACCAGCTATCCCATTCAAAAGCTGTTTGAACGCCGGCAACGTCGTCGTAGCTAGTGAGCAACAGGTGCGGAGCCACAAAACCTGGAGATACCTGTGTTGTGGCACCGCTAGCACAGGGATCAAGAGGGAGCTGGCATGGGCCAATACCAACCTCCGCATGGAGTACCAGTCGAGCGCGATCATTCGGTGCGGCACCAACCAAACACGCAACCAGGAGAAGGACAAGGGTACAAGCACAAGAACAAGTATGGGATGTTCGCACGGGGCACCCTCCTTCTATCGTGTCACTTATCAAGCATCAACGACTTCAACTTCCCCCAGCTCATTGACTGAACGTGGGTCAAACATGCGACCTCTCTAGCTCCAATAAGGCCGCACGCTGGGTTAACGGATGGGGCACATGGCGAATCGGCCAACAGCTCCCATCGGTCAATTCCACAAAACCGTGGATCCAAGAAAATGTTGCTTCCTCCAACACATTCAGGACCCTCTCCGTTCCCCCAAATGTCGGAGCACGTCACCGTAATGGGACCCGCGCCAGCCAACCCGCATAGGAGAGCTGGACCGGGACCGTTGGAAGCGAAGATGCAGTTTTCGATCGTTGTGACCGTTGGGGCGATATGAGTCAGTCCTGACGCAGTCTGGCCGACATTCGAGGCGATGGTCGAATTTCGAATCGTGACTTCACCGCCAAACTCGGCAAGTATCGCACCATGGTGTTCGCCCTCATTTGCGACGATCAGGCAATTGTCAATGAGTAACGATCCCCCGTCACTTCCGTAGTAGTGGACGGCACCGACAGTGCCTACGGAGCCCGCGATACTCCTGTTTCTGTAGAATACACAGTCCACAAGCTCCGTCACAGACGCTGCAACTTCAAGAGCTCCAGCGTCATTCAGCACGAGACGCGTTTCGTTGTCCCGAAACAGACAACCGTCAAAGTAGGCGCGTTGGGATCCGGAGGTAACGGACACCGCCCCGGTGACCCCTGTGTTTCTCAAAAACTCAACATCTCTGCAGACAACCTCACTGCCGGCGGCAGCGCGGAGCGCCCCACCCCCGGCTAGGCCACCATCTGAGTCGTGGATACGGCACCCCTCCAATTCGAGCCGCGCATGACTCATTACTATGCCGGAAGCAGCATTCCCCAAACTCATCACATCGAGACCGCTAAGCTTGATGTCGGAGTCCTCGCGGATTTCAAAGCACCTGACTTCGCTGGTTACCGATGTGGCATCGCGGCCAGCGCCCAGGATACTTAGCTCTTTGCCGAAGAGCGTGACACCATGTACCTCGTTGTACTGACCAGGCGCCACGAGGATAGAGTCGCCGGCGACTGAAGCATCAACTGCAGCCTGAATCGTTGAGAAATCGGAAGGGACTTGAAGCGTGGCCGCAAGCACGCTAGAAGTCGTGGCGGCCAGCAAGATGGGAATCACGACTCCGCGCCGGATCAAAGCGAGGCCTCCGGTCAGAGGATCCCCATGGAGGCGGCCATGGGGTGGGCTGCTTGTAGTAGCCAGTCCCTCCAAGGGACTGCACAACCTGAGAAGAGCACCACGCTCCACCCCCTGTCAAGCGAAAATCGCCGCCTGGACACTCCGATGGAATCAAGTCACTTAGCGCGTCGACAATCATCTAGCCAAGCCAGCCTTGTCCACATGCGGGCGCTTCCACCGAACATCCACCCCCCTAGGGCAGGTTGCCTCTCCTTCGTAAGGTGACAAAAGCGGCGCGCAACTCCGCGTTTCCCCTGTTCCTTTACAAGGAGGTGTGCTGTGCAAACACAGCAGCTCATCCGGACGATCGAGATCAAGGATCGAACCGGACGCATCGTTGACACCAAGGATGTCGTGACCTACCAGGGTCTGCTCTCAAAAGCCCACGAAGAAGGGCTCGTCCGCGTACGGACGAAGCTCCTCCAAGTTCCCGATGACGGCAACGGTCGAACGGCGATCGCAAAAGTGATCATCGAGGCCGGCAAGGGCCGTTTCGAAGCCATCGGCGATGCTTCGCCCGAGAATGTGAACAGCTTCATCGTCCCGCACGTGATCCGCATGGCCGAAACCCGCGCCAAGGCCCGCGCCCTCCGGGATGCCGTCAACATCGGCATCGTCTCCTTCGAGGAGTTGGACGGCGACCACAGTCAAGCCGGGATCTCCGACCTCGGATCGGGTGCTTCGGCCCCCGGTCACCAGGATCAAGCCGATTCCGGTGGTAGCAGGGCAAACACCAGTAAGAACTGTAGCCCCGCAGTCTGTGCTGTCTGAATCCCTGCCTTCGATTCCACGCTGATGACACAAAATAGGCGTTGCGGGCTAAGCTTCGTGGTTCTGAAACGAACACGTAGCTCAAACCCGCAACGGAGACGTGCGGTCGCGAAACGGTGTAGTGGCCTACTCGCGGCGCACGCTGAGCAATCAGTGTACTGGCATCGACGCTCCCCGTCTACATCGCGGTGATCGATGGCGAGCAGTATGATGTGGGCGTTCTGGCGACCCTATGTGAGGCCGGGCTTCAGTGCACTGGGTGCGGGTCTGCGGACTGCGCTCGTCGCCACCAGATCCGGCGCCGCAAGCGGGTGACCGATCATTCGGGCGGCGAGGCGTTCGAGGACGTGCCGATCGTTCGCGCCAAGGTCTGCGACGGGGCGACGGCCTCCTGCATGCCTGCTGAGCTCTGGCGCGGCCGCAGCACGGTAGGCTCTGTCATCGAGATCGTAGGTCGCCTTCTCAACGCCGGGATCGCAGGCGCTCTCGAGTGGTTGCTCTACAACAGCAGCTCTGGCGAAGAGCCGCTCAGTGAGCGCACTCTGCGCCGGTGGCGTGATCTCGTCAACTCGAGGCTGATCGGCTCGGCACTCACCTGGCTGGGACCTGAGCTCGGCATCAGGTGGTCGGACACCCGCGATCGAGCCGAGCAATTCAATCTCCTCGGCCACCACCTGACCCCTGAGGTGCTGCGTCGATTCCGCGCTGCGGCCGGCCGTTCGGTGCTCGATACCGTGGCAACTCGCCGCGAACCTCCACACTCTCAATCGCGCCCGATCCCGGGGCGCTTCGCTCCAGCTCCTCCACCCGATCCGCCTTCGTCTCTCCTGCGCCGCGGTGCACGGTCCCCGAGAACCGGCCGGAATCCACCGGGCGGTGATACCGAAGGAGATCAACCACCATGATCGAAGATAGAACCCCGACCCCCAAACCCTCACCCCGCGACTGGGCAGTCTTCCGCTACGGACTCATCTCCGAGGCCACCCGTCCGCTTGCCTCCGAAGTCGCTTCCGAGATCCTCGGGCCGGGTCGCCGCGCGCCAGCACTCCCTTCCCGACGGTTCGCTCAAGCGTTTCCCGAGTCCGGAGGTGGGAGCGATGGCGACGCGAAGGCAGTTTACGCTCGAGTACAAGAAACGCATTCTGGCCGAAGCCCGTAGGTGTACGGGGCGTGGTGAGGTGGGTGCGCTGCTCCGGTGCGAAGGGCTTTATGCATCGCAGTTAGCGGACTGGCGCAAGAAGGAGCGTAACGGCTCATTGGGTGACAAGAAGCGTGGGCGAAAGGCGGATCCAGACCGTCCGCAGCGCCTCAAGCTTGAGAAGCTCGAGCGGGAGAACAAGCGGTTGCGCAAGAAGCTCGGCGGGCGAGGTGAGAGAACGCCGCAATCAACGCCGCCACCCCTCGCTACGAGAAGCCTCGCCTGGTAGCAACGGCGCCCAACCAGGTGTGGAGTTGGGACACGACGAAGCTGAAGGGTCCGGGGCGAAGGGAGCTCTACTACCTCTACGTGATCCTGGATCTGTTCAGTCGTTACGTGGTGGGGTGGATGATTAGCGGGGATCGATCCGGTGGCTAGGAGAAGCGCACGTATTCGAGGGGCGCGATTTCGCCGTCGAAGTGGAGCACGCGACCCTCGGTATCGATCTTGGTCGCCCAGCCGTGCACGAGGTCGATGCGGCGCTTCTCCCAGTACCGATCTTCATAGGGCTTCGTGTCCTCGTAGCGCATATGCCCCATGGCGATGTACATGAGGGCGGGGCGGGAGTAGTGGTGCTGGGACTCGCCGGAGATCATGGTGATCCGCCAGTCGGGCTGGCGCTGGCGAATGCGGAGCGCTGCGGTCACCCCGGCGATGCCGTTTCCCAAGATTGCGACGTGCACTTTTCCTCCCTGGCGCCAAGCCTCAATCGCGCGTCATCCACCCCTAGGACACTGGGGGCCGGCTCAACGATTCGGTAGGTGCGGCAGCTGCCGGCGATATCGACGCGGGATGTCTGTTGACCTCAGTCCACGACTTCGACGTCGTATGCGCCAAGTCCAAAGCCGGCTCCCTTGCCGAGTTGTACGAGGGAGCCTGCGTGAAGGAGGTCCAGGTGTGGGGCGACGTCTCCTTCATAGACGATCTCACCGATCAAGCCGCCGATCGGCATCGAAGACCGTTGGCGAGTTGAGTAGCGCTTGAGCTCCTTCCACTCTAGTGCGCTCGCGCGAATCTGCACAGCATCGTGCGCGGGTAGTGGGAAGGGGGGCAGGCGCTCGCTGTCGGTGTAGAACCGCTCCAACAGCCGGATCCGCCGGCTGATTTGCCGAATCACCAACGCAAACGGAAAGGGGGCGCGCCATAGCCCGCCCTTTGTCTTGACACGAGCTGGCGACACTAAGCGAAGTCGGACCGCCCTTGCTGCTCGATCTGGGCGTCGTCTGCTGCTGCCGAGACACCATGCATCTGGGTACGTCACTTGACTACCGTTCTCGAAGACCACATTGCTTTCACTGCATGGTCCTAGCGCAGTGATCTTGGTGACACGATACCTCGCGCGACTCGGCCCTAGACCCCGTTCCCCAAGCTCCAGCAGCGCCGCGAGATGATTTGGTAACGCCAAAGTGGCACGGCCGAAGAGCGACAGGATGAATTCAAACTCTTGGCCTACTTCCAAAGAGGAAGACAACGTGTCGCAACGCAAGGCGTATGGTGGCGGCGGAGAAGCAAGTGACCCTCTCGTGCGTCCTTCCAGCGCAAACCTCGTGTCGAACGTCGTCGTGTAGACGCAGCGTGATGATTCAGAGCACGCCACACAGTCGCCCGTGTCAAAGGTGCAGACCAACTCCTTCAATACGTACCCAAGCCCCCCGCGCAAACCATTGGCAATGAAGAACTGTGGTTGAATGCGATCGCGCGCGATCGCGCGAAATACGCATCGTGTTAGCGGAAGGCGAAACTCAGTTGACGTTTGCCGGTCCCCGCACTCGGCCTTGATCGTTGGTTTGAGAGGTTCCATGGGCTTGTTGTGAGGCTCCGGTCGGCTTGCGCGTCTTACAGGCTGGGAAGCCAGGCAGCTTGCCGGTGGCGAAATCTGGAGGCTGCAGCAAGTGGCACCCGATCGAGAATAGCGGGGTTGATCAGGGGGGCTGAGTCGGGAGAGTGTTATTCGTTTCCTCCTATCGCGCGCAAGTCATGCGCGGAGCCGCACTTTTGACCTCGCAAGCGTTTTTCATTCAGCAGGTGGTGTCAACTCCTTTCTGTAAATGGCTCCACTTTTTCGATGCATCACCTGCTGTTGCTGTGGGGCATGTGGGCAACGCGAAGCGTTGCCCAAGCGCTGTGGGCAACCGCCTCGGCTCTACGGCAGTTGCGAAACCAGATCATGGACCGCGGCGGTCGTTGGGTTCTGGATGTTGACTTGCGTCGGTACTTCGAAACGATCGATCACGGACGTCTACGGCAATTCTTGGCCAAACGAGTCGTCGATGGCGTTGTACGACGGATGGTCGACAAGTGGCTCAAGGCTGGGATACTCGCAGAGGGGCAATGGAAACGCACCGATCGCGGTACTCCGCAAGGTGGGGTGGCCTCCCCGTTGCTGGCCAACGTCTATCTACACCACGTGATAGACGAGTGGTTTAGTCATGATGTGGCGCCGCGGATGAAAGAACGGAGTTCGATGATCCGCTACGCCGACGACATTGTGATGGTGTTTGAGGACTTTCTCGACTGCATTCGGGTCCAGCGGGTTCTGGGGAAGAGACTCGGCCGCTTTGGGCTGAGCCTCAACCCCGAGAAGACTCGGATGGTCGACTTCCGATTCAAACGCCCGAACGGGAAGCGACACTCTGCCACGCAGGCGACCACGTTTTCCTTTCTCGGCTTCCTCCACGTCTGGGGGCGGTCGCGGCGAGGGAAACACGTCGTCTACCAGCGGACGTCGAAGGACCGATACGCTCGGGCGCTTCGATCCTTGCACCGGTGGTGTCGGCTGAACCGGCATCGACCTTTGGTTGAACAGCACGCACGGCTGTCGCGCAAGATGCTAGGGCACTATGCCTATTATGGCATCACGGGCAACGGCCAGCGGCTGCGCTGGTACGCCCATCAGGCGGCACGGATCTGGCGTTTCTGGCTATCCCGACGACATCGGGGCAACCCGATTCCGTGGTGCGTGTTTCGACGCACACTCGAACGGTACCCCCTGCCACGGGCTCGCATCGTCCACCAATACGTCCCGACGAGCGAATCTGCCACGTGAGGAACCGTATGCGTCAATCGCGCTCGTACGGGTCTGTGAGGGGCGGGGGCGGCAACGTCCCCGCCTACTCGGCAATTCGCTAGTTGCACCTCATGGTGCTTCGCAGCATAGCGCTCGTACGCCTCGTAACCATCGACCAAGAGCTTTCCGCAAAACTCCTTGAGCGTCTGGGACACCACCTCGTAAGCTCGGGTCTCAGCAAACGGAAACACCACCTCGTCTCGGTCACCGTACACCGGCCAAAAGTAGCCCAGCTTCATCCTTCCGCGCCCAGGTGGCTTTTGCTTCTTGCGACCCGCTTTGATCGGCGTCTCGTCCATCGCCAGAACATCGCTCTCCAGCACCGAGGCCAGCTGTGCCTCGTACACCGGCTCCAGCAACTCCGCCACACGCTGGAAATAGCTTGTCAGCGTCGAGCGGCCAATATGGATCCCCAAAGCCTTGAGTCGTTGATGCTGGCGATAGAGCGGCATGTGATAGGAAAGTTTGTCCACCACCAGTCCCGCCAAGAAACTCACATCCACCCGGCTCCCCTCGAGTACTGAACTCGGCGCCGGCGGACACGAAAACTGACCATCGTCCTTGCGTTTTAGAACCTCACGCTCGTAACGGACAACGTAGTACGCGCCTGGGTGCTGCACCAACGTAAAGCTGACTTTCTCGCCTACCTTCGTGTACTTGTCGCGCTCTTCGGGAGGGACGGTGGGATCCGATATCTGCACCGTCTTGACCTCCACCGAAGGGTCGAACTGAGGTGGCTTGTCTTCGAACCGGCGTTCCCGGCGCTTGCGGCGCTTGTGCTCGGGTATCGTTACTTCAGAATCTGGCGCGGTCTCTTCGGCAACATCCAGCTCACCCAGCGAAAGCTGCGCGGCGGGAACTGGGACGCGCCGCTCGGACTTCGGACCAAACACTTCGCGCTTGAGCCACGCGACTTGTTGGGCAAGCGCGTCGTAGTCTTTCGATAGAGAGTCGTGACGAGCCAGTAAGTCAGCAACCTCGCTGCGGCTCATGCATGCTGCTCGCTCGTCGTACGTCATGCGTCGATTTATACCGCATCCGTCGCCTGCCACCAAGAACTATCCCGTCTAAAATGAGTCGAAACGTTCGCTCATTTAGTTCTTGGCGCTGCGCTGTTCCGGGTATGACGAACCGACCTTGCTCGAGGCGTTTTGCAAAAAGCGAAAAGCCTGTTCGATCCCAATAGAGGGCCTTTAGGTAATTGCCACGACGGTTGATGAAAACAAAGAGCGTGCCGGAGAGAGGCTATGTGTCGCGATACATAGCCTCTCTTATGTGGCGGGCTGTGATATGTAGCGTCGCCGGACGAAGTCCTTTCGATCCCGGGTGCTCGACCTTGTTGCCGCCACATAACATCCCAACGTCCACTCTCTCCCTCACCGGGGTGTTCCCGGGCATTGACAAGGGGAGGGTGTAACCATGCTAGAGCGCTATTTCAAGTACGGTCGAGTGATCGCGCGCTTCCGACGCGGTGCTCTCGGCGACGAGATGGATCACATTGCAGCCGATCTGTCGACTTCTGGCTACAAGCACGATTCGGTCAAACTGTATCTCGCGCGCATCGCTCGCTTCAGCGCCCACGCTACTGGATGCGGCTGCAGCAAGTCGAAGCCGATTCCGCGCGAGGTCGTGGAACGCTATCTGCAAAAGAGACAAACGACTGCAGCCCGCTGGGGTGCACAGATTGCGATCAAGCACGCAGCGCGCTGTTGTCCGGCGCGGTTTGCAGATTCACTATTTCAGAAGAAGCACGATCCAGACGGTCCGCTGCTTGCTGCGTATCTGGAGCACGTGCGCGACCTTCGCGGTCTGCGACCGAAGACGTGTGACGGTCTCGTTATGACGGCGCGGCGGATGCTGGCGTGGCAGACGCAGCACCTCGCTGGTAAGCTGCTCTCTGCACTCACCGCCAAGCATGTCCTGGCCATGACGGACGACGTCCTAGCCGGATGCCGGAGTGATAGCGCGCGATCATCCACCACGGCCTACATGCGCTCATTCCTGCGCTACCTCCACTGGGCGAACCTCAATGAGCAGGATCTGGCACAGTTCGTACCGAGGACCCCGTGCTGGCGCCGGGCCCACTTGCCGCCTCGCCTGGAGTGGGAGGACGTGCGGCGCGCGATCAACGCGATCGAAACGACGACGCCGTCAGGCGTACGTGATCGCGCGATGATGCTGCTGTTGGCAACCACGGGCGTGCGCAACAGAGAGCTACGTGAGTTGGAACTCGGCGACATTCGCTGGCGTGCAGGGGAGTTGGTACTGCGCCAAACCAAGGGGCATCGCGATCGTGTCCTGCCGCTACTCGAGGAGGTAGGCGCGGCCATCGCGGACTACGTGCTCCACGAGCGTCCACAGACCGCCGACCGCAGGGTCTTTCTCTCGCACGTTCCCCCGGTCCGTCCCTTTTCTAACAGTGGCACTGTGTCCCGCATTGTCCGCACGCGACTGCAACGGGCCGGGATCGCGATTCGACGGGGCGGAGCACATCTTCTCCGTCACAGTCTTGCCACACACCTGGTTGCGCAACGACGACCCATCAAGGAGGTTGCCGACCTGCTGGGCCATCAGCACATCGACACCACATCGCTGTACGTCAAGGTCGCCGTGCCTCAGCTCGCCGATGTCGCGTTGCCGTTCCCCGGAGGTGCCCTATGACCACCTTCGCCAAGCGAATCGCCGACAGCATTGACCGCTACATCGCCTTACAGCAGTCGCTCGGCTATCAGTATCGTAAACAGGCTGCGTCGCTCCACGCCTTTCTCCGGTACGTGCACGCAACCCATGCTCGCGGTCCCCTGTCGCAGGCGCTTGCTTTGGACTTCGCCATGGCCAGCGACCTCACGCCCAACGGGAGAGCCATCCGCTATGCGGTGATTCGGCGGTTCGCGGCGTACCATGCGGCTTTCGACCCTCGCACCGAGTCGCTCGATCCGCGCGCTCTGCCGCGCTCCCGCGCCATTCCACCGCCGCGGATCCTGAGCGAACAAGAACTCCGATCACTCATGGCAGCCAGCGAGCGGATATCGACCGAACACCCCTTGCGGGGAAGTACACTGGCGACTGTGATTGGCCTACTGGCAAGCACCGGGTTGCGGTCGGGCGAAGTACTGCGCCTGGACTGTTCTGACGTGAACCTTACCAACGGGGTACTTCAGATCCGCAAGACCAAGTTCCGCAAGGATCGACTGGTCCCTGTCCATGCCAGCACGTTGACCGCGCTTCAAGACTACGTGCGCCGCCGCAATCTGGCTTTCCCGACGCCGAAGACGTCGGCCTTCTTCGTCAGTACTCGCGGCACCCGGCTGTCAACATCAGGCTTGTACTACGGGTTCGCGCAGGCCTGTGTTCTTGCTGGTGTCAACGCGCATGCAACCAGGCCGCTCCGACCTCACGATCTGCGTCATCGATTCGCTGTCACGCGCCTGGCTAAATGGTATCGACAGAAGGTCGACGTGCAATCGATGCTGCCGCTGCTTGCAACGTACCTGGGTCACGCCAGATACAGCGACACCGCCTACTACATCACAGCTACGCCGGAGCTGTTGGGCTCGGCTGCAGCAAACGCATTCGGCAGCGGAGGTGCTGTATGAACGGCCCGACCTCACTGGCTCAACATCTTGAGTCGTTTTTTCACCGGCGGTTGACGCAGCAACGCAACGTCACCCCAGCCACGGTGAAGGCGTACCGGGACGCCCTTCGGCTACTGATCCTGTTCGCCTCGGAACGCACCGGTAAGAAGCCGTGTGATCTCGGTGTTCTGGACCTCGACCGCGATATGATCTTGGCGTATCTCGAGCATCTGGAGCGCTCCCGCGGCAACGGGGTCCACACCCGCAACGCGCGTCTGACCGCTATACGGTCATTCTTCCATCACGTCGCGGCCAGCGATCCCGCATCAATCGGTGTCGCGCAGCGCGTGCTCGCAATACCGAGGAAGAAGTCCGATGTCCCCACGACACCCTACCTCTCCAGAGCTGAGCTCGACGCGCTCATTGAGGCCCCGGAGGCGAACTCACCGCGCGGGCGTCGCGACCGAGTGCTGCTTTTGTTCCTCGCTCGCACCGGAGCCAGGGTCTCGGAGGCACTAGGTGTCGACGCTGTGGACCTTTCGCTGGACGGAGCGCGCTCGCACGTCCTGCTTCGTGGCAAGGGCCGCAAGCAGCGTCGGGTCCCGTTGGCCAGCGATGTCGTCGCAGCAATCGACAACCTGCTCCGCGAGCGTCGTGTAGGGCGACATGAGCATGTGCCGGTATTCGTCGGTCCACACGGGCAGCGCCTGACACGCTTCGGCGCTACTCACGTCATGCGTCGCTCCGTTGCCGCAGCGTCCAAGCAGATGCCTGAGCTCGCCCAGAAGCGGGTCTCGCCGCACGTGTTCAGGCACTCTTTCGCGATGATCCTCTTGCAATCGGGCGTAGATCTTCTGACGATCCAGGCGTGGCTTGGGCACGCGCACGTTGCCACCACTCATCGCTACGCGGCAGCGGATGTCGACATGATGCGTCGTGGCCTGGACAAGGCCGGCATCCGAGGCAACGCAGCGCACCGGTTCCAACCCAGGGATGCGGTGCTTGGTCTGCTCGAGAGTCTGTGATTCTTATGTGGCGGCGACAACGAGCAAACTACCACGTTGTCAACCTCTTGGAGTCGTGCTCGTAGCCGGCCGCTGCATAATCACGCCCGCCACATAAGAGAGGATCCTCGTTCAGCGCGTATTTGACGACACCGACCAATCCGTGGAACGACTTACGCATGTCGACAGGGTCACGGTAGGCGAGGATCCTTCGGACGGGCGACGGACCGAACATTGAAGCTAACCGTGGATCCGCAGCATGCGCCCGTCGGGGAGTTCGATGTCGACAGCCCATCCGCCAAGTGTGTTGCCGACTTCTACGAAGTCGTGTCGTTCGACTTTAGGGTCGTCCTGGGCGCTGGTCGGCCAACTTTCGGCGCCAGCGATGCAGGCTGGCCACGCCAATTGCCTCTTGCTTGCAAAACTCGCGGCTCGGGACCCCACTTCGCTCGTAGCGCGATACGATCTCGCGCCATTCGGAGGCTGTGCGGCGGACGGGGCGGGTCGGAGTCTCGTTCATCGGGATAGCTCCTGGCTACAGGTTCATGGCGACACCGACCATCGGCATCAGTCATGTTGTAGCCCAAGATGCGGCCCCAGGGAAGGCTCCCTCTGCTGAGCGCTTACAGAGACGCAGGCGGCACAACGGCGTCAGGTCTCAATCCCCTCTCCAACGGGGCGGTGCTGCGACGTCTCACCCACCCCCCAGCGCGCTCGCCACCAAGGTCTCAATCCCCTCTCCAACGGGGCGGTGCTGCGATGTACCCACCGCAGCCACAATATTGCTATGGGTGAGTCTCAATCCCCTCTCCAACGGGGCGGTGCTGCGACGTGACTGATCTTACCAAGGATCCAACCAAGCTCTCTTGTGTCTCAATCCCCTCTCCAACGGGGCGGTGCTGCGACATCGTGAAGCGGGCTGTCAAGCGCAAGCCAGATGCGGTCTCAATCCCCTCTCCAACGGGGCGGTGCTGCGACCCGATCAAAAGTTGATCCCCGTCGCGCAACTCCCGAGCGTGTCTCAATCCCCTCTCCAACGGGGCGGTGCTGCGACCCGCGTCCTTGCTGGCTGTGCCATTCGCGGGGAAGTCTCAATCCCCTCTCCAACGGGGCGGTGCTGCGACTGTAGGCCGGGGCCCGTGCGCCCCAGCCAGACACGCACAAGAGTCTCAATCCCCTCTCCAACGGGGCGGTGCTGCGACGAATCCTTGTTGATGGAAGCCGGGGATATCCCGTCTCAATCCCCTCTCCAACGGGGCGGTGCTGCGACACATGATCGACAACCCTAAAGAAACGAGCCGTCTGGCGTCTCAATCCCCTCTCCAACGGGGCGGTGCTGCGACCAGTTTGGCCTCTGGGACTGCCAGGGCGACCAGAAAGGAGGGTCTCAATCCCCTCTCCAACGGGGCGGTGCTGCGATGTACCCACCGCAGCCACAATATTGCTATGGGTGAGTCTCAATCCCCTCTCCAACGGGGCGGTGCTGCGACACCTGCTCCAAGAAATGCACTACGACGGAGCTAATCCGGACTCGTCTCAATCCCCTCTCCAACGGGGCGGTGCTGCGACGCCGGCGCCCGAAGGCGCGTTCGTCACCTCCAGGTGTCTCAATCCCCTCTCCAACGGGGCGGTGCTGCGACCAAGTCGGCAACCGAACGGTGATTTCTTGATCGATGGCGTGTCTCAATCCCCTCTCCAACGGGGCGTGCTGCGACCTTGCCGCTTTTGCCTGTCGTGGCGCGGCCGGGAAATCCGTCTCAATCCCCTCTCCAACGGGGCGGTGCTGCGACTTACCCTGCGGTCGATGTCGACAAAGCGTTGATGTCTCAATCCCCTCTCCAACGGGGCGGTGCTGCGACTTCGACAGCTCTGGAGACTTCGAAGCGCTCGCGACTGGTCTCAATCCCCTCTCCAACGGGGCGGTGCTGCGACATCCCCGAGATGTTTCCTGGCGGTCTGGACCCACGTCAGTCTCAATCCCCTCTCCAACGGGGCGGTGCTGCGACTTTGTAAAATTCGCGGAGGCTCGATACCTCCGCACTAAGTCTCAATCCCCTCTCCAACGGGGCGGTGCTGCGACTGAGCAAGCTTGCGGAGATCGCGTTCGGTGAACGCAGGTCTCAATCCCCTCTCCAACGGGGCGGTGCTGCGACTTAGAGACAGCTGATGCAGCGCTTTGCCCGCGCTCTGGTCTCAATCCCCTCTCCAACGGGGCGGTGCTGCGACCCGACGACAACGGCGCGCAGGCGGTTCCCGCACCAGAGTCTCAATCCCCTCTCCAACGGGGCGGTGCTGCGACAGCGAATGCGGAGGCGGCACGGAAAGAAGCAGACACAGTCTCAATCCCCTCTCCAACGGGGCGGTGCTGCGACTTCATAGCGCTGCGCTCGCCGGCGACATAGGGCGGAGGTAAGTCTCAATCCCCTCTCCAACGGGGCGGTGCTGCGACAGCGGGGGGGCTATCTTGCAGTCTGACAATAACTAGCAGCGCCGTTTTCGGCAACCCACGCGCTTGCACGTCGAAACGGGGTCGCGAGGGCTCGTATTTCGCCGTAAGTCGTTGCAGCGCAACGATCGCCGACCTTGGGCCGCATTGATCGGATCTAATGTCAATGGTCATAGGGAGTTAGTGCGGTTTGTTAGCTCGGCGAAGCGCTCGTTCAGAGGGTTGGCGCAGATCGTGGCCCCGCCCCATCTAGCCCCGCTCTTCAAAGGTTTGTGGCTGGATGCTAGGCATCAAGCAAGATGACCTGTTGCTGTCGGCTGATCAATAGAGGTAGAAGTCCCAATCGCGGGGTTCGCTGCCTAGACCATCGCAGGCCACTGCGGCCTGGTCCCGTGCACAAAGCAGGAAGTAGTGAATTCTGTCGCGCTCCTCGTCGAAAAGAAGTGCTAGTCGTTTTCTTAGAACGACCAGGCGCTCTTCGTCAAGGTGGCACTCGAATACGCTGAACTGCACCCGGGTTCCGAAGTTTAGCAGCTCAGACGCCACCTTCGAGCGGCGCTTGTCATCCCGAACGTCATATGCGACTACGACAAGCATCTTGCTCAGACGATCATGTGACCGCCGTTGCCGTCCAGCTCACCGGTGCCGTCCGTTCGGATCGACACGGTGCATGGTTTGCATAAGGGATAATAGCGCACCGAGTCCTCCGTAGGCTCGATGACGGATAGGACTTGACGCCGCAGATGGCCAAGTTCACTGCTAGTCAGCTGCGTGAGGAACACACTGTACTGAACTCTCTGGCCCGCGCCCTCGAGGAGCAGCGCGATTTTGCGGCGCCGGCCGTTGTCGGTTATGTCGTATGCGATCACCCAGGTGCGTCGGCCGTGAACTGGAGGCAGTCCCGGCCGTGCGCGAACAATTCCACCGGCTGAAGTCAACGAACTAAGAAAGGTTGGTACTCGACTTCATCGGATGCCATAGCCCGGAGCAGCTGTGCCGCCTGTAACGCGATCGCCCTCCGGTAGTTGCACTCCGGTCCACCCTTCGGGTGCGAAACCGATCGGTTGAACGCCACCTCGAACGCCTTGGTCACTCTTTTCCTCGCCTCGTTCGTTAATAGATGCTTACCTTGGCGGCCCTCGTTATCGAAATCGTCCTTGCGGACCTGCTTTCTGTTGATAAGCGCGAGCACAGTTGAGTCGACTACAGGAGCCCGAAACTCCTCAATCAAGTCGGAGACGAGAGCAGGATGGCGTTGCTGTACGTGCAAGAACCCCTGGTCTGGGTGGAGGCCGGTCGAGCGGATTAGTGAATAGGCGTTGTAGAAAAGCAGCGTGTAGCCATAGGATAGCAGGCTGTTGATCGGGTCAGGCGGGGGTTGTCTTTTGCGACCGCGAAACCCCCATGTCGGGCTGAGGATGTGTTGCCACGCAGTGAAGTATCTGGACGCAGCGGCGCCCTCAATGCCCCTGAGCTCTGCAAGGCTCGTCGCTCTGGATGTTCGTTCCGCAAGTAGCTTAAGGGCGCTTGCGCTTTCGGTTAGGACGGAATCGCCCGTTCGCCGCGCCTGTCGAAGAAGCAGCGTCCTCTGGTTCTTGACCTTCCCAACGATGAAACCTTGGGCTACCCGTTGGCAGAATGCAGGATCACCGGCGCGCTTGAATTGCATCTGCAGTACCGATACGCGGCTGCGGTTCGTCGATTCGACGACGCCGTAGTAGCGCCCACGGCTGGAGAGTAGAAAAATCGGGACGCCTTCAAGCAAGCAGAAATGCATTGCCGGTGTTGTCACCCTGACATTCCCGAAAAGAATGATCTGATCGACTCTAAGGGCGGGTATGCGGTCTATCACCTTTCGTTGCTTGCGGATAACGAAACGCTTGCCTTCTTTGCCAAGCTCCGCGCCTTGCTCCATCATGTACAGCGTTCGGAGTACCGGGTGATTCCCAGACGTCGGTAGCAGGGGTTCAGGCTCCTCGACCACCCCTGGCGCGTTGACTTCGGTCCACCGTTTGGTAGCTTCTCCGGGCGGTAGCGCTTGGAGGGCTTCGCCGAACGCGCGACCAACTACGGTGGTTGGGTTTGGGGCGGTGGGGACGTGCGCCGGGTCGCTGCCCCTGGTTCGCAATGGGGATTTCGATTCGCAGCATTTGTCTTTCTCTGTACGAATTGTCATCGAGCGAACAAACTCGACTCCCAGGAACCGAAATCCCTGGTCGAAATTGGTGATCCTCGTTTTCTTCTGGTTCAGCTCAAGCCCCAGTTCGCGAAGGACGCGTTCGGCGAGCGCAAGACCCTCCACAGCGGTCGGCCGATCGCGACAAACGACGACGAAATCGTCAGCGAAGCGAACGACCCTTTGCCCGTGGCGGATGAATTCCTCGTCCATGTGGTCAAGATACAGGTTGGCAAGCAGTGGGGAGAGCGGCGACCCCTGGGCGACGCCACGCACCATGCGCCAGACGCGCTTCCCTTCGATCACTTCCCCAAAAAGCCAGAGCTTGATCACGTCTAAGAGGTCGGCGTCTTCCACTAAGGTTGCGAGCACGCCCAGAAGCGGATCAAGGGGTATGGAGTCAAAGTAACGCTTGATGTCGGCGTCCACGACCCAGCGGTAACCGTCGTCCCGGTAACTGGTCAGGAGCGCTAGTGCTTGATCGACCGAACGGCGCGGACGATAGGCGAAGCTTACATCCTCAAACTCTGGTTCGAGGATTGGTGTGAGAACCATGGCAGCTGCTGTTTGCGCGACACGGTCCCGCACCGTGGGGATTGACAGCGGCCGCTCCTTTCGGCCTCGATTGGTGATGTAGACCCGCAAAAGAGGTTGCGGCCGGTATGTCTTGCTGACAAGTTGTTCTCGGAGCTCCTCCAGGTTACGCTCAAGCCCGGCGCCAAATACTTCAGCCGTGACACTGTCCGAGCCCGGCCCGCCGCGGTTCTCGTGGACTTTGTCGAACGCGCGGACTAGGGTTGGAAGGGTGACGAGTTGGTCGAAGAGCGCGGCCATAGAGTCCTCTCCGGCGGCGACGACGATCCCAAGGGTTGCTTCGTTGGGCTGATGGTACCACTTCAGACCCGGCGAACCTAGTTCGCATCCGGAAATTCGATTTGGCGCATAAGGATGCGAAAAACAGTGAATCGGAGTCGGCATTTGTTCATACTGCCAGGTGTTAGAAACCAAAGCCTGGATAGGCTTAACGGCAGAAACGAACAAAGGAGCCGACCCCGATGAGGACAATGATCAGGCAACAGCAGGTGTTCATGCAAGCGTTCATTGACCACGAGCATGCTCGCGAGCTCGCCGAGATGAGCGACGCCCTGGACCGTTGTTCGGCGGCGCTGAGCCGGGTGACGAAGGACATTGCCCGAGGACGCAGTGTGAATCGAGGGCGACCTGGGATGACGGCTGAGCAGGTGGTGCGAGCGCTTGTCGTGAAACAGATGAACGACTTCAGCTATGACGAGCTGGCCTTCCACTTGTCCGATTCCACCTGTTATCGCGTATTTTGTCGGATCGGCGATTTCGAGAAGGCGCCGAGCAAGTCGACGCTTCAGGAGAACATCAAGCGAGTGTCGGCAAGGGCGCTGGAGGCGATTCATCGAGCCCTGCTTGGTGTTGCACAAGAAGAAGAGATCGAAGATGGTCAGACTGTGCGCGGTGACTGCACGACGGTGGAAACGAACATCCACCCGCCGACGGACTCCTGGCTGCTTTGGGATACGGTTCGAGTCCTGGTTCGACTGCTGAAGCGCAGTCGCAAGTTTGGAGTCGACTTCAGCAATCACCAACGGCTTGCAAAGCGTCGGTTTCGGCAGATCGGCAACATGAGAGATCGAGAGGAGCGCGCCCGGCTGTATAGGGAGCTACTGGAGGGAACGGAAAAGACGCTTGGGGACGCGCAGAACGCGATTGAAGAACTGCAGTCTTGGGACGATGGAGAAGCGCAGATCTTGGTCGCTCGATTGAAGCATCACGTCACTTTGGGTCGCCGGGTGATCGAGCAAACACGTCGGAGAGTACTGCAGGGCGAAACCGTTCCGTCAACGGAGAAGGTGGTGTCGATCTTCGAAGACCACACCGACATCCTGGCGAAGGGGAAGCCTAGGCCCGAGTACGGTCACAAGATCTGCTTGACGACTGGCCCGGCATCGATGGTGCTGGACTGTGTGGTGTTGCGCGGCAACCCGGCAGACAAGACGCTGGCGACACAGATGATCGAGCGTCACCGCGACATCTTTGGCGCCGTCCCTGAACAAGTGGCGTTCGATGGAGGGTTCGCATCGAAAGCGAACGTCAACGAGATCAAGAGGATGGGAGTGGATGATGTTGCTTTCAGCAAACGATGTGGACTTTCGATCAGCGAGATGGTGACAGACAGCTGGGTCTACAGGCGATTGCGGAACTTCCGCGCTGGCATCGAAGGATGCATCTCATTCTTCAAACGCTGCTTTGGCTTGAGGCGCTGTTCGTGGAAGGGTTGGCGATCGTTCGAAGCCTACGTGTGGGCTTCGATTCTGTCGGCAAACTTGCTGACATTGGCGCGGCATCGTCTGACCGCATGAGCGTAAGTTCGCGGTAACACATCTTAAGTTGAGTTGGTCAGCGATTGGTCCTGCCCTGACAGCGCCGCAAGTGACCCGGCACGGGCACTTCGCCCTGGCTCAAGACACGGAGAGACGACCGGTAGAGCCCGTTCCGCGCCATTCGGGTGCTGAAACGGACTTTTCCGGATGCAAACGAACCTAATCTGAGAGTGGTATGGCAAGAGTTCTTGTGATGACGATCGGCACGGGCGTTGGTGTGGTTCACGGTCTTGCCCATTCGATTGCTACGCAGAATCCTGACAAACTGCTGCCTCTGGTGTCGTCGGAGAGTGCAGCAAATCTCGACGAGCTCCTGAGTGTCTCGCCGGGCAGCCTGAGCGTCATTGCCCCTGTCGTCATGCGTGACGTCAACGACCTTGAGACGAGCATTCAAGATGCGAGAAGCGCGCTTGCCCAGCTAGTTGCGGACGGATTCCCCACCAGTGGAATCGGGGCCGACTTTACAAGTGGCACCAAGGTGATGACTGCGGCCTTATGCATCGCGGCGACGTCAATCGGCGTCCACAGTTTGTCATATGTCTCCGGCCGTCGAGACCAATCTACTGGAAGAGTGTTGAGCGGCACCGAGCGCTTGCTGTGCGTGTATCCCGTCCAGGAAGCTATCGACCGCCTTCGATCTGAGATGATATTGCACTTCAACTCCCACCGGTTTAGCCGCGTGGCAGAAGTCGCCCGCGATGTCCAGCAGCTATGCTTAAGCCCTGAAGTTCAGCACGAGTTCAGGGCCTGGGAGCGTGTCGCACTGGTTTATGATGCGTGGGATCGCTTCCAGCACAGCGATGCCGCGAAGCTTATGCGGGCGCTCACCAAGGACCAGATTTGCAGCCTGGGATGCCACGTCGACACCAACAAGCGGCTTCTGTTTCAGATTGAGCGCCAACTGAACAAAGCCGCCGAGGCTGAAGATGTACGAGAGCGGCTTGGCGCAAAGTATTGCGTGGAGATTCTCGCTGACCTTCTTGCGAACGCGGATCGTCGAGCTGCAGGGGGCCGATACGACGACGCGGTGGCGCGGTTGTACCGCGCCACTGAGTTCGTGGCTCAGCACGGCCTGGCAGGGTACGGAATCGACTCGGCGGCTGTGGCAAGCGGGCAGGTGCCGGCGTCGGCAAGGGAGTTTTTCCCTGAGTTTTGCGATCGAGAGCAAGCTGCGTGGTCACAGGGAACAACGGCATGCGGACTCGATCGGGCCTTTCGGTTGCTGCTGGCCTCAGCGACGAGCACTTGGCGCGCGCGTACTTGGATAGCCCAAGAATGCGAGCGGCGCTTGCCTCCCGGAACAACTCAATATTGGCCCATGGCACGGTGCCGGTTGGGGCCCAGACGTTCGAGGGGCTACGTGGCGAGGTTTGGCGGCTTGCAAAGATTGTGTCGGAGAGAACCCCAGCTTTGGTTGCGGACGGACGCTTTCCAGAGGTTGGGGCGTAGGTCAGGGTCTCGACCCCTTGAACTAGGGAGGAGCATCCGTTGTTACTGATTTATCCCACACCATTTGAAGCGCGATTGCGCCAAGCAGCACCACCGCAGAACCGACAAATACGAACTCTGGAAGCACCGGTAGATTCAAGCCAAAGGCGCTCGAAAACAACCTGTCGTCGGCCGCGTCGGCCCCGCCTCGAGCTTTTAACATTTTCGGGCCGGCCAAAGTTGCACTGATCCATGCGGCCGCCACCAGTGAATAGGCAAGTCCGATCCACCACACAGTGAATGCCCTGCGTGCGTGCGCGCCGATCGCCCGTCTATCTCTCTTGCCGTGCGAAGGCAACATCGTTGCGTTTCGCCTTACCTCTGACAGGAAGTAGAAATAGGTTCCCGCGTACATCATGATGCACGCACCGATGCCGGTGACCCAGAGTTCAGCACCGCCCCTGGCAAGCCAGCTCGATATTGGCTCGGCAAGTGAAGCGAGAAAAAGCGCCCCGACGGCGACACCTGCAATGAGCCGAGGCGCGAGCGGTAAACTCATCGGCAAGCCAGTGAGCGCCGAATCTGCGAAGACTACTAGCCCATGGAGCAGTGGAAGGGTCATGCCTGCTCCGACTAGTCCGTTCGCATAAGGCAATGAGGGAAAAACACTGCCGACGGTGACCAATAGCACCGTCGTCCACGCCGCCCAGTACTTGTAACCCAAGAACTTGTCAGAGAAACCAAAAACTTGTGGAAACTTCGCTCCCGTCTGCACTTCACGTTGCTCGTGAACGGTGGCCTTCAGGCAAGCGCGCGCCCCAGCGAGATCAAACCGCGGTAGAAACCATCTTCGAACGATCATGAAGATGGCCCGGTAGCGATCCTCCTGGCTAAAAAGGCGTTCGTGCTCAGTTGGAGCCAATGCACGGTGCACGGCGCCGTTGTCGCGGAAAAGCGCCTTTTTCACCATGCGCTCGCGATCGACCTTGAACTTCGACAGGAAAAACTGCTCATCTACCCCGTCTGTTGTGAGCAGGGAAATCCATGCCCACGCGGCTTGGCTCATGTAGATACACACATTGTCGCTGGGCTTGTTAGCTGATAGAACTTTTAGGGCGGCGTCGTACCTGGCGTATGTGCATGAGTAGCGTAGGTGTCGGAGCTCAACGCAGTCAGCCATCCCGCGATGATCCATGACGTGAGTGAGTATTCCGTGGAAGGTATTGAGAGCAAACCACCGGCGCCAAGGCCCCAGACCTGTACTCGCCGGAGGAGGGTGTTCAAAGAAAGTGTCACCGGAAGGCAGGCTATGAAGGCCCGATTGGTTGTGAAGCGGCTCAAACGCTTCTTGAAATGACTGGATCAATGACTGGATCAATAGTTCGGCCAGGCTCGGGCCAACGTCACTTGAGTCCTCCTCGCCGTGCCTCGAGCCAACCTCACTTGAGTCCTCCTTGGCGCGTCTCGCGTCAATGCCACTTAGGAACTTCTCACCGTACTCGGCAGCGCACCGCACTCTGTCACCTAGGCTCGGGACCTTGGCAATACGAACGTTGCAACAATACAATTCGACTTCATTATCCGGAGCGTCAACAAGCGCAAGCTTCTTGCTGTCTGGCGCCGTCATGGGTAACTTATAGGTCCCTGCACGACTTTGTTCAATTTCCTGAGTCGCTCAAAAAACATGTCGAGCGATTGTGGGCAGTTGGTCACACGAGAGAAGTCGATTTGGAGGAGGGGAATGGAAATCGGTTCAGCCGAGTGCTCGAACAGATAACGCACCGACGCCTTCGTGGCGAGAGCAATGAGGTAAAGCCAGGGAATTGCACCCTTGAACCCTCCTGTAATGTTGAAGACGATCTGGTCTCCGGACTGTGGAATTGCATCGGTGACGTGCTCGAGCACCGCGTCCGCGAGGTTCGGCAGTCCCTCCGTTTCGAAACGCCCAGCCTCTTCTCCAGTCAGTCCGCCTACCGTCGGAAAATTCTCAGGATCCACGTCGGGTTTCCAATCAATTTCTTCCCAAATGAGAGCTGCTGCTTGCCTTGCCCAAGCGGCTCCGTAGCGACCGGCAATACTATCGGATGCCAGAAACACGCCCCTCGTATTGCCTTTGCTTAGGCTCTCGTCGTTGGCAAAAATCGCCCGAAGGCTGGCAATCTCCGCCGTTAACCGATCAGGTGGCTCGGTACTCCGTCTCGCGAGCCTCTCCACAACGATCTCACCGGCTGCTTGCGCGTAGTCCTGAGCGTCGTCCGGGCAGCTTCGCCACGCGTCGTGGCTTGAATACTCAAAATGTGATCCGTTGATCGCGGGCAAAAGACCCTCAGCGTCGACAAAGGATGTGCCAGCGGGGATGAATATGAGATTCATTTTTTTTGTTGTGTTCTCGTAGGGAAGAGCCTAGGATTTTGCTCGCTCGTCAAATGACTGATGGGCGAGAGCGCGCTACCAATCTCCTCGAAGCAGGGTGCCGCGATGCCGCACGATAGCACAGAAGCCGAGTCGCCCAAACAGCCGAAGCCGCCAGACCTGGAGAAGGTCAGGAAACTCGAGCGGCCTGTTTCCCGACGAGGGCCCAACGCCTGTACCGCATTTCGGGTACCACTTAGGGTCGTGACACCTATCTTGGGTGGGGGCGTCTCCCCTAGAGATGTTGACCACGTCGACTACATCCGCGTCCCTGCCGTTCGAGGCATGTTGCGAATGTGGTGGAGAAGTCTTTGGCAAGGAGCTGAAGGGAAATCCTTAGCCGATGCTGAGAGAGAACTTTGGGGCGGGGTCCACGGCGGTGACGCGGTGCGCTCCCAGGTGGACATTTCTATACGAGTGACAGCGAAACCTGGTATTGATTCGAGCTTTATTGATTCGAGCTTTATCGGAACGGATACCAAGGGCGCCTATGCGCTTTGGCCGGCGCGCGGAACACAGAGAGAACCGACCGCACCAAGGATGGAGCCTGGTGTTGAGTTCGAGCTGTCCGTTAGTTGCCCGGACACAAAGGTCCTCGAGCTTGAAAGGTGTATCCGCGCGTGGATTCTCTTTGGCGGCTATGGCGGTCGCACGCGACGCGGTTTGGGTGGACTTGGACTGTCTGCATCTGCGTCGGACGGAGACCGGCGCCGCTGGCTCCCCAAGATTTCGACGCCCAGCGGAGTTAAAGGCGGCCTGGTTGATCTGTTGGGCATCGATATCACCGACGCGACTGCTGCGCAGCCAACAGACACGCCAATGTTGCCCGGTTGCACCTTGGTCGTTTCGAAGCTCAAGAGGGAGGCGGTGGAAGCTTGGGTGATCGCCCTCGATGCCTTGCGCGAGTTTCGCCAGGGAGTGAGCTCCGGCGCTAGGGAGGCACCAGCACGAGGTTCGGTTGGAATGGCGGCCAGGCCGGGACCGTCTTCGTGGCCTGAACCTGACAAGGTTCGACATTGCGCAGGCACAGGCCCTTGGGAGCACGCACCAAGACACAATGCAACGCCCGTTTGGCCTCGCGCTGGTTTCGGGTTGCCGATCAACGGCCGCTTCCAAACGTTGAGTCGACAAAAAGATCCGAGTCAGCCGAAGAGGTACTTGCGATTTTCAAAGCCCGAGCCAGATGCCTATGAACTCCTGTGGCAGACGGCAGACGATGTGATGAGGAATCGATTGGCGAGTCCCCTTATCGTCAAGGCGATGCCCGTTCGAGATGGAGATGGAGATTGCAGCTTCATGCCCATCGCGCTCTGGTTGAATCGAGCTTACCCGGAAGATGGCAAGGTAGGTCTACGTTGGCCCAAGAACACTCGCCCGAAGGAGGGGAAGTCTGACCTGCTAAGCGGGTCGCTTGCAGATTTTGATGCCCTGGTCGCGCCAGGAGACACAGCCTACTTCAAGCCGCTAGAGACCGAAGACGGGCAGTTGCGAACAGCGTTTACGGAATGGTTGGGGGAGCAGAAGGAGTGGGTCTGTGTCTAAGGTTGCTCGGTCCCTCATGCTGGTGACACTGGGCCCCGTTCAGGAGTTTCTGGCCCAGGCTAGACGGACGCGCGACCTTTGGGCGGGCAGCGCTCTTCTCAGCAGATTGTCCAAGGCGGCGATCGACAAGATTCTAGAGTGCGATGGTGAACTGGTGTTTCCAGCCCGGGACCCCGAGGTGGAGGACAAAACGTCGCGGTCGACACTCAATGTGCCCAACCGTATTCTGGCGCTTGTTCCTTCGAGTGACGCGTCGCAGACGGCCCGTTCAATTCAGCGCGTAGTGAAAGAGGAACTCCGTCAGGCGGGTGATGAGATCCGCAAAGACTGTGCGGCGGCGGTAGCGCCGGAAATTGATGAGGTTTGGGACGAGCAGCTCGACCAGGCGATCGAAGTCTACGCGGCGTGGAAACCTTGTCCTCTCGGAAGTTTTGGTAGCGTGCGTAAAGATGTGGAGGAGGCTATCGGCAGTCGAAAACTGCTCCGCGAGTTCAAGCAGTTTCGACACCAAGGAAAAGGCGCTCCGAAGTCCAGCCTGGATGGGGCTCGTCGTACCGTCTTGCGTGAGCGTGAAGATGCCACAGACGATCAGACCAAGGTGCTAAGGAGGCTGAGAATCGCGCCAGGCGAGCAGCTAGATGCACTTGGCTTAATCAAGCGCGCGACTCGTGGATCTGAGCAGTTTGTTCCACTGGCAAACATTGCGGTCGCGGCATGGGTTGATGCCGCGCGCGCGCGCACCGGCGATCGTGAAACTCATCCGCTAGACCGCTTTGTGGCGGCGTGCAAGGGTGCTCGAGTTAGCTCTATCCATCGTCCTGACTTGGAGTGGGTATCTCGGTTTCCATGCGATGCCCAAGTTCTGTTCCCAAGCCGACTGGAGTCAATGCAGGAAGAAGGAGGTTTGTCGATTAGCAATGTTGCCGACCTGAAGGCCGGAAGCACGCCGGCCGAGCGGTGGGGAAAGACCTACGTCGAACCATTGATCGAACACTTTGGCCAGCCTAATCCCTATGTCGCGTGTTTGATCGGAGACGGCGACCACTTAGGCAAAGCCCTAGCCTCCCTAGACAAGGAAACTCTGCAAGCTGCATCCAGGGAACTGCTGAGCTTTTCTCGAGAGGCTAGGGATATTGTCGAGCAGCGGCATAGAGGCTCTCTTGTCTATGCTGGGGGCGATGATGTCCTGGCATTCGTCTGCCCTGCCGACGTGGTTTCTTGTGCGGAAGAGCTTAAGGCAGCGTACATCCGTTGTTGCCAAAGGGCCAATCTGAGAATTCCGACAGATAACGGAACGGTAGAACCAACTTTTTCCGTGGGCATCGGCATTGGTCACTTTCTCGAGAACATGGGCGAACTCTTGGAACTTGGCCGCGCAGCGGCGAGGTTGGCGAAAGGAAATGACCTGCCGATCGACGAGAGGCGTGATGCCTTGGCGATCATTTTGGACAAGCGTTCAGGAGATCAGACCCAATGGCGGGAGCGCTGGCGTCATGGTAGCCCGGCGGATCGATTAGCGAAAGATCTGGTCCTGCTCGAGGAGCGGCTTTCGCTGAGAAAGATACAGGAAGTTCGTGCCCAAGAACGTCTCTACCCGCGCGCCAGCGATGTGCCCAAGGACGAGAAGGTGGCTTGGACAAGGCTTATCAAATTGGATACGGAACGGACTCTAGCCCGGGCCTCGCGTGAAGACGGGGGCGCAGCAATTCAAACACGGTTGACACCCGAAGAGTGCGGCTTGGTACTCGAGGATGAGGATAGTACCCCGCTCTATGGAGAGACACTCGAGCGCGTTCGAAAGTGGACCCGGCGGCTATTGATTGCCAAAGTCCTCATGGAGAGCGGTGCCCGCCCGCAACGCCCCGCACAATGACCAAGGAAGCTTTGAACGGATACGTCCTTCGCCCGCGGGATGGCCTGTTCCTAAAGGATGGGCGCGGCTGGTACACGACCGGGTTGGGAAAGGCGTATACGCTCGACTGGCCCCAGCTCTCTACCCTGCGCGGAGCGCTTCGGACCGGCTATGGCCGCAGTCTGGAGGAACCCGATGAAGTCCTAAGCCCGGATGATTGGAGAGATAAGACTTCAAGCGTTGCCATCGCGTGCTCGCTGCCACTGAGGCGCAAGACAGGCGAGGTGTGGGACGCGCGCCACCGCATGTGGCCGGTTCCGGCAGATGCGCTCTATGCAGAGGAGAACAGTCGGATCGTACGTTTGGCACCGCTGCCAAAGGATGCGCGCCCAGAGTGGCCAATGACGTTGGGGCCTCTGGGCGATGAGGGGGCGAAAGCTCTCGATTGGCCGCGGATCGATGTATCGAAGGCTGCTGGTCCTCCTCGTTGGTGGACCAACCGCATGTTTGTGAATTGGTGTTTGTGTAAGCCAGTTCAGTACAATGCTAGAGAGCGACATCGACTTGAACCGCCACGCCGGACTCAGGCACACGTCGGTATCGATCCAAAAACCCGTGCGAGCCAACGTTCCATTCTGTTCTCCCATGATGTAATCGAACCGTTCGCCCGCAGTAGCGAAGAGTGGGGTATCGCAGTGCAAGGTTCAATCCCACGTGGGCTCGAAACGCCGCTCACTCTAGGCGGTGATCGTCGCTTGTGTGACGTGGACCCAATAGAAACGGACGCATTTGAAGCACCGGCACAACTTCTTGATGCCCTCCATGGCGCCCGGCGACTAAGGTTGATTGCGGCGACACCTGGCCAGTTCGCTCAAGGTTGGCTGCCCGATGCGTTCTTGTGGATCGACGGCGAGTACCGAGGAAGTCTTGACGGCGTGGCGGGCGACCTGCGCCTAGTATCTGCGTTCGTGCCTCGGGCCGAGCACGTGTCGGGGTGGGAAATGGTCCCCGCACAAAGCCTGCGACGCAATGGATCCCGAGGGCAGCCCAAGCCTACCGTGCGACTTGTACCACCCGGAAGCGTCTACTTCGTCGAGAAAACCGAAGAGCGGACGTTCACACGAGATGAAATACAGTCGCTGTGGCTCGCGAGACTATCGTCGTCACCAGACAGCGGGGGCACGTTAAACACTGAGCGCTGTCAACAGGCGGCTGACGAGGGGTACGGATGCGTCGTGCCTGCCCTCTGGCCAACAGAAAAAGAGTAGCGACGGAGGATAGGCAAACTGCATGAGGACAAAGGGGTTTCTGGTTCACGCTCTCTCCCCCTTGCACGCGGGGGTGGGGCAAGCGATCGATGTGATCGACCTGCCGATTGCGAGAATGAAGGGAACCGGTGTGCCATTCGTGCCGGGATCAAGTATCAAGGGTGTGATCAGGGATAGGTACCGGGAGGAGGGGAACAACGAAGAAAACCTCTTCGCAATCTTCGGGCCCGATTACAAGAAAGCTTCGGAAAACGCCGGTGCGTTGATCGTTAGTGATGCGCTCGTCTTGGCAATGCCCGTGCGTGCATTCCGGGGAACATTCGCCTGGGTGAGTTCGCCGTTTCTCCTGTCGCTGGCGCGCCGAGACTTTGGAGATTCCTGGCCAGCGGTTCCAGCCAACATCTCTGGCGGAGGCGCACTTGTCGGAGCCACCGAAGGGGACGGGAGATCCATAAACATCCACGGGGCGGACGAGAATAGGAAGGTCTATTTGGAGGATCTGGACCTTGTGCCGGAGAGTAGCGAGCTTGCGCAGTCGTGGGCAACGAAAATCGCTGCATCCATCGACCCACTAGGCGATGCCTCGTTTGGGCGGCGGTTCTTAATTGTGGACGATGACACCATGAACTTCCTGCTGGAAACCGCGACACAAGTCGATACCCGTGTCCGGATCGACGAAAAAACTGGCACTGCTGCACGGAACCAGCTTTGGACCGAGGAGAGCTTGCCTCCAGAGACGCTACTGTTCGGCGTCTTATGCGCTGATCGAAGTCGCAGGGACGGTTTGAGGCTGTCGTCCGAAGCGGTCATCGAGGAAGTAGCAGGCCATCTGGGCACAATGCAGTTCGGCGGCAAGGCAACGGTGGGACGCGGCCGCTGCCGCGTGGTTCTTTTGTCATAGGAGGCAATCGATGGCGTTGTCCAGGGATCAGCTTCGAGCGAAGCACGCGTACAAATGCGTGGAAGTGCTGCCAACGTCAGATCTTGAAGACTACAAAGCTGTGGTGAGCGATGTCGGCACGGACATTGTCCGTCATGGTCTTGCGACCACTTTGTCTTGGTTGCGCCGTGGTAGTCGAGGAAAGGTGTCAGCGCTTGTCCTCCAGCACTTGGCGTCGTCAGGGCTGCACGGAATTCCCGAGGACACCAAGGGCGACCAGCTTCTGAGCTTGGCATGTGACCTTGACACTCCAGACTACATCCTTACGACGCGAGAGGCGCTGCGCGTCGTTGTTTGGCTAAAGCGCGCAGCGCAGGCGATGACAGACTCGCATGAATCTTCGCGGGCAAACGTTGGTTCGATCGCTTGAGGGCGAAAGTTCGAAAGTTGGGGGTAGCCGCCGAGAGTTGCCCTTCGGACATGCACATGGGGCTGGCGTTTGGGAGCTGGGCTCCTGTCGGGGAAGACGGGAAGATCTGCGATGCGGCGGAGTGGCTCGTGCAACTCGAGCAGTGGGAAGAGCCTCAGGGCTATCGCACGACGTACGAGCGGTGGTTGGCTGGGTTGCGCGAAAGCCGTGCGCTCATAGTGCGAGGTGTTTTGGCGTCTCGGGCCTTGGTGGGTCACGGCTTAAGCTCACCCTTCGACGTCGGCCTTGCTTTCAACCATACTTGGGGGTGCCCAATCATCCCGGGGACGGCGCTCAAAGGCCTCCTCGCTCACTACATCTGCGCAACATTCGGTCCAGATGACCAAGCGGACCATCCTGTACTTGCCGCCCGAGGTGAAGAAGTTCATCGGGCTGATTTCCAAGGGCCTACGCGGCGCAAGAACCGAGTCAAGGAGGGCGCTGGCCGGTACTATCGTGCCTTGTTTGGGGCCCCTGAAGCTGACTGTGATATCGAGTTGAAGAAAAAACATCCCGAACTTCTCGCGCACTTTGGTTCGTGCCGGGGCCTGATCCAGTTCCATGACGCGTGGTACGTTCCGTCCGCCGCCCAGGGCGACCACCAAACCGGCCCATACGCCAAAGATGTACTGACCGTGCATCACGGCCAGTACTATCAAAATCCCGAAGCGCAACCCAACGACTATGAGGAACCCAATCCGGTGGCGTTTCTTAGCGTTCGCCCCAAAACGACTTTTCTCATTGCACTGACTGGGAACGCGGAGTGGATGAAGCTGGCGATGACCTACCTAAAGGCGGCACTTGAGGTGTGGGGCGTCGGAGGCAAGACAGCGGCCGGCTACGGTCGATTTGCCGCCGACCGTTGGTCGAGCGATACCCTGGCTGCGTTCGAGGATTGGATCCGGGACAACTCGCCGTGGGAGGGTGGTCAAGGGCCCCCAACAGCGCGGCAGCGCCTAGGCGTAGTCAAGTCGGAATGGATGCAAAAGCTGCTGGACCTAGACGCCAACGAGCGAAAACATGCTGCTCAGCTGATCCGTCGCCGTATCAAATCCAAGCCTGTTAAGGAAGAATCTGCTGAGATTGCGGAGAGGATCGAGAAAGATGAGGCACCGTAGGCGCTGCCACCACCCACTACTGCTTAGCTGCTGCGAGAGTCGAGCGCCAGTCGAAACCCAACGTCGTCAAGGGCCTCGTCATAGTGTATAGCAGTTTCGGGCTTGTTCTTGGCCTCTGAGATTGAGCTTCTCCAGGAGCCCCCGAGGATGTACCAGTTCTCCCCGCTGAGCCCATCTGAGTCCATAGCCGGATCTCCGCACCACTCCCAGATGTTCCCGGCAAGGTCGAAAATACCTTCAGGAGTCACACCGTCGAGAAACAATCCGACGGGAGTTGTCTTGCCGATGCCAGCCTCTCTTGTGTTGCAGCGCATCTTAAGCTTCGCACCGGTGGGCCAAGGATAGTCTCGATCCGCACCTCCGGCGGCTGCTGACCACTCCTGGGAAGTTGGGAGTCGATATGGTCGACTTGTCTTTCCTTGCAGCCAATCCGCATAGGCTTGGGCTTGCCTCTGTGAAACATGAGTTGCCGGGTGATTGTCGAGCGACGGATCAGTCGCGCGACCGCGCGCATGGCGTCCGGATCGTTCAGACAAATACGCGTTGTATTCCCCATTGGTCACTGGGTACCTTGCGATCTGGACGGATGCGGAGCCAGTGAGTACCTCGGGTAACATGTCCGGCCGGTCGAACTTGAGCCGAATGTCACCAAGATGTGCCAGCGCGAGGAGCGCTGATGCACGCACTTCAAATGCCTCGGCCTCCAAACGTGTGATTCGCTCCAGTTGGCTTACGAGTTCGGAACCCTTCTGGTCCAGGCCGCGCCTTCTTGCTTCCATCGAGGCTTGCTCGACAAGCACTTCATCACCGCAGAGAAGGTGGGACCATATCCTGCGGCGAGTTGTCGGTGTACCTCCTGCGGCGTCCGGCGCTTCCGTCGTTTGCAAGCTGGCAAGAAAGATGTACGGCTGCAAGTTGGTTCTCGCGAACGGAGCAGTGTTGCCCAGCATCATGATGTCCTCGAGGCCCGGAAGGGCTGAATACTTGCTCACGAGCGTGTCTGATGGCAGCTTGGTGCCACTCTGCTCGCTTTCGGCGGTAAAGACGCTGCCGGCGGCTTCGTAGTATTGTCGTTCGAGCGCACTGGGCAGGTGCGGATAACGGCAGATGTCCTCGAATAGACTTGACGGCCATCGATGCTGTATCACAACGAGTTTTGCCAGAAGTTCCGCGCTTAGTTTGTGCAGCGCGCAAAGTCCCCGCCGTTCAGCAATGTCCCAAAGAAGGTTGAATTGGTTGGCGATGCGCTTCAATTTACGCGGATTCCCGAGCGCCCCAACCGCCAAGATCCTGGCAACGGTTGAACTGTCAAGCCGTCGTGACACGAACTCTTCACTTACCGTGTGATGCAGAGGCGGCAGATGAAAGGGGAGTTGAATGATCTTCTCAATGTACTCATTTTCGTTGGGACTCCCTGTCAGACCAGCACTTTCATAAATTGCCCTCACACCGCGGGCTATGTGGGCCTGCTCTACACCAACAACGAACACGCATTTTCTTGCGGCAAGAAACATTTTCATCGCCTCCAACACCTCTATCGACTTTTGAGGCAAGGTGCGATCCAGGTCGTCCACGAAGACTACGAGCCTCTCGTCTACGGCGGCCTCAACGATTGCTTCAAAAGTCCGCTGAAACTCCTCGACGAATTGAACGCGTGCTCGTCGAATGCGCGTTTGTTGTTTCGAGAAGACCTCCATGAAGTCTCCTAGTGCGGATTTCGGTGGGCTTAGGAAGCGAGAAAGCTTCCTTGATCCTAGCGCTCGAGGAATGTCGTCGGCTCCGATGAACTGCGGAAGGAAGCTCAAGCCGAGCTTGAGAGTTCCTTTGGCCATCGAGCCTGGATGGAACTCCAACGAGCCCTCCTCTAGTTTGTCAATGTTTGAGTAGAGTCTAGCCTGGAGTTGGTCCATTTGTTCACAAAGGGCGTCGTCGTAACTTCTATTACTGCGCAACGTCTCGATTATGTCGAGAAACAGTGCGCGCCAGATTGCTTGTTCGGTGCCGAATTTCCACGCGTCAAACCAGACGGTGGTTGTACCAGCTACAGCCGCGTCGATCCTTTCTTGGAGCATTTTCATGAGCGAGGTCTTGCCGCTGCCCCAAGGCCCGAATATTCCAATCGTAGCGGGGGTCTCCGTATGGCTGACTAAACTTAAGAGCGCGTCTCCGTAGGTAGCGAAGTCGAACTCGTCTTCGGTCGTGGCAATATCGGCTTCGTATCTAGGCGATTTGCCCATTCTCCGCGACCTCGTGCGTTGAGGTAGTGGACTTGAACTACCAAGTTTTGGAGAAGTCGAAAGACCGATTGTTTGCCCGACGCCCGGTCGTGCCCTGCGCAAAAAAGCGACGTGCCAACTCACCCTTCAGCTTGTGCCGCTGAACGTCTGGAAGGGATGCGAGATAGACGTCGCTCGACTCGAGCTCAAGAGCCATGCGCCGATAACGCTGTTCAACTTGGTAGTGGGTTGTGGTCTTCCAAGCCGCGAAGATCGCGACAGCCATTGCCATTACTGCACCAAACCCGGCCGCAACCCAGTTTGCCAGGTGGTGAGTACTGCTTGCGCTGCGGAATGCAGGCAGAAACCAGGCGGTCAACGCGGCGCTCACTAGTAGCACGATTGCTCCAACGCCCCAAAACCGCGCCGCACCAAGCTCCGACTTCGCCTGGTGCTTGTAGCTGTTGCTTGCCCCACCGCCGCCAATCGACCCAAGAATGCGCTCAGCCTCGATCTTCTTTCGCTCGAAATAGTCGATAGCATCGGCGCTCTCCTTTCTTAACTGCACCAGCGTTGCCCCCGACGTCAGTAATGCTATTGAGTTCGCATTGTCAACTGCGTGGCGCATGTGCATCTTGGCAGCGTCGATGCAGTCGGAATTGTCCCCCTCAAGCAAGGTCGTGATTTCTGCACGGGTCCTGTCGATGGCGGCTTCGAGTAGATTAAAATGCTCAAACGGTAAGGTGATGGAATCGAAGCGCTCATGCAGCTTGCCCACGCGTTCGACGGCCCACCGAACTTGCGCAGCGCGCTCCGAGATACCGGCGTCGGCCTCGGACATGCACTTTGCCAACCTGTCAATGTCGTCAAGAAGACCGCAGATTGATTCAACAGCATCGGAGGTTGTCTGCATGGGTTTCGACCTCACAGCATGGACCGGCACAAGTGGAGCCTAGCTTCGACTCGACCCCCGAGTCCACTTCCTTTTGGTTGTCAGATGACAGGCCGTTCTCGGCCGAAGTCTCATTCAAGGACGTTCAGCGGCGGCTGGAACTCGTCTCAATCCCCTCTCCAGCGGGGCCGTGCTGCGACCTGTACGAACGGCGGGTCGATGGGGTCGTACTACCAGTCTCAATCCCCTCTCCAACGGGGCGGTGCTGCGACTCGGCATGATCGCTCGCCCGTATCTGAGTGCCTAGTCTCAATCCCCTCTCCAACGGGGCGGTGCTGCGACACTCGAAGGGACCACTGTGGAAGTCGATGAGAATCCGTCTCAATCCCCTCTCCAACGGGGCGGTGCTGCGACCAAGGGGTTGGCTCGACATCTCGTCACCGAATTCGAACCGGTCTCAATCCCCTCTCCAACGGGGCGGTGCTGCGACTGCTGCGATGGTAGCAGTCTTTGTCGCCATCATCGTGGCGTCTCAATCCCCTCTCCAACGGGGCGGTGCTGCGACGAGCGATATGGAGTTCATGCGTAGGTGCTTCAGAGTGTTGTCTCAATCCCCTCTCCAACGGGGCGGTGCTGCGACCTACGGATGACCAACTCGCTGCGATCGAGGCCGTAAGTCTCAATCCCCTCTCCAACGGGGCGGTGCTGCGACAATAGCTGGAGTTACCGGGTTCGGGAAGCGGGCGAAGGAGGTCTCAATCCCCTCTCCAACGGGGCGGTGCTGCGACAAAAAAAAAGCTTCCAGTGTCATTGAAATAGACCAAGTCTCAATCCCCTCTCCAACGGGGCGGTGCTGCGACTAGCAATAGGAACGACAAGCCTAGCCATGTGCGTGGCTAGGTCTCAATCCCCTCTCCAACGGGGCGGTGCTGCGACTGCAACGTCGGCGGCGGGAGTTTGCAAGCCGAAGGGTCTCAATCCCCTCTCCAACGGGGCGGTGCTGCGACTCGAGCAATTCGCCGTAGCCGGCGTTTTTCAAAAACCTGTCTCAATCCCCTCTCCAACGGGGCGGTGCTGCGACCCGCCAAAACGGCTTCGGGAGCACCTCCGGAGAAGTCTCAATCCCCTCTCCAACGGGGCGGTGCTGCGACTCTCTATGGGCGCGGCCTCGTCGCGCTGGATCCCGGTGTCTCAATCCCCTCTCCAACGGGGCGGTGCTGCGACTTTCCTGCCAATCACTACGAGTTCGTCTTGGACAGAAAGGTCTCAATCCCCTCTCCAACGGGGCGGTGCTGCGACGAGGTTCGCGACGCGAACTCCATGCGACCGCTCGAAGAAGTCTCAATCCCCTCTCCAACGGGGCGGTGCTGCGACGTAGAGTTCTTCAATTGCTCGTTCATTCGGGCGACAAAGTCTCAATCCCCTCTCCAACGGGGCGGTGCTGCGACAAGCAGTGGCAGTTGCGGTTCGTCGTCAGTTCGGTGCGTCTCAATCCCCTCTCCAACGGGGCGGTGCTGCGACACAGACGTTAAAGATGCCGCTGACCGGTTGCGCAAAATGGGTTGTCTCAATCCCCTCTCCAACGGGGCGGTGCTGCGACAGCGGGGGTGCTATCCCACAGTCTGACAGTAACTTGCAACGCTGTTTTCGGCAACCTACTGAATCGGGCGGGACCACCAGCCGTTCTGACGCGAGTTTTCGGCGTAAGTCGTTGCAGCACAACGAGCGCCGATCGGCATGACCGTTCGCCTCGGTTAACTCCAGTCATGGTCTGGACTTCCAAGCGTGCAACGGACCGCAAAGCCCATTTCGAAATGGGTTGGCGCAACGAGGGGGGTGGAGCCTCGAAGCCACGATATGGAGTGCTTGTATTCGCCACCTTCCTCGATGTTCAGATGACGCGGCGTGTGTTATCCGCGTGGCTTTCTCACCAAGCTGCCGTCGGCGCAGCATCCAGCATGCGTGGAACTCGAGGTCGCTATCGACTTTCCTCCGATGCAATAGATTGGGTCTCAGACGCGCACTCCCCGTCCTCCCCAAACCGCGCAGCCTCAAGCCTCCGCCGACTCACCGCCACCTCAAACACATCCGGGCGCGCGTAGTGCCCGGTGGGGTCGAGACTCTGCCGTTCGCGGAGTACCGCCGCCAAATCCAGATCGGCGATCACCAACCGCCGCTCTCCGACGACCGGCGCCACCACCCACTCCCCGTCCGGCCCCGCCACAGCTGAGCCGCCGTCTTGGTACGGAGCGCTGCGCTCGCCCAGCGCAGCGCGCAAAGGAAACGTCGCCGGCACGTCCTCCGGGGCCAAGACTGCGCATGCCGACAGGATGAAGACTCGACCCTCGCGGGCGGCGAAGCGGGTGATGTCGCGCGTAAGTTTCTCCGATCCGGGCCACAGGGCGACGTGGACTTCGGCGCCGTTTGCCCAGCAGGCGTGTCGGGCGAGCGGCATCCAGTTTTCCCAGCAGTTGAGGACTGTGACAGTGGTGCCTTGGACGTCGTGTGGCCGGAGGCCGTGGCCATCGCCGTGGGCCCAGGCGAGGCGCTCTTCGTAGGTGGGCACTAGCTTGCGGTGGGCGGGGGCGACGCCGCGGTCGGGGTGCACGACGAAGGCGCTGGCCCAGAGGGAGCCGGTGGCGCAGCCGACGCCGCGCTCGGCGGCGCCGAGTACGACGGTGAGCTCGAATCGCTTGGCGGCTGCCGCGATTTCTTGAAGTTCCCGGCCGTCGGCGCGGATGGCGGCGTCCAGGTAGGCGGCGTAGACTTCCTTTTGGTCGGCGGCTTCGAAACGGGCGCCGTCCGTTTCCCCGATCCAAAATGGGTAGCCGGGAAGATAGGTTTCGCCGAAGGCTAGGAGCTTGACTCCTTGGTCAGCGGCGCGCTCGATCCACTCGAGCACGCGCTCGGTGGTGGCGGCCCGGTCGAGAAACACCGGGGCGTCCTGGGCGGCGGCGACACGTAGTGTTCTTCCTGGTGATTGGGACATGGTTATCCTCGGGGTGCACGGGAGCTACTCGACCATCATACTCGTTGGGCGCGCGGGCGCCACGCCGGCCGAGTTTCAGGAGGAGGCGGTCTTGAGGTCAGTTTGGGGGGCGCTCGTGGTGGTGATGGCGAGCCTTGGCGGTGCGGCTGGCGCTTGGGCGGACACCGCGACCGTCACCGGTACGGTCACCGACGCCGAAAACGGCGAGGTGCTGCGGCTGGCGAGCGTCGTCCTAGAGGGACAACGCACCATTGTCCGCCGGAGCCACGCTAAGACTGGAGAGTACGTCATCGAGGAGGTCGAGCCCGGTAGCTACCAGCTCCGCTGTCTCTACGTTGGCTACCACCAGCTCGAGCGCGCGTTGGTGATCACCCCGGACATGGTGGGACGCACGATCGAAGTCGACCTGAAACTCGAGGTCGATCCATTCTCCGTGGAGGAGATCACCGTCGAAGACGATCGCATCCGCTCGGACCAGGAGAGCTTGCCCAGCGTCGTGTCGTTGACGGCCAGGACCCTGTCGACGACGCCGGCGGTGGGTGAGGCGGACCCTTTGCGTGGGTTGCAGCTCTTGCCTGGCGTGCAGGCGGCGACCGACGTCTCGAGTGGCCTCTACGTGCGGGGCGGTGGGCCAGACCAGACGCTCATCATGTTGGACGGGGTCACCCTCTACAATCCCACCCACGCCTTTGGGCTCTTCTCCACCTTCAACGCCGATGCCATCGACGAAGTCACCTTGTACAAGGGTGCCTACCCGGCGCCCTTCGGCGGGCGACTGGGTTCGGTCTTGGACGTGCAGACCCGTAGCCAGCGGGCGTTGTCGAGCGGCGGCCGGGGTGGGGTGAGTTTGATTTCGGGGCGCGCTTTTGTCGAGGGGCCGACGCCCGGCGGCTCTTGGTTTGCCAGCGGTCGGCGGACCTACTTGGATCCGGTCTTGAACGCCGCGCGCAAGAGCGACCCCGAAGTGCCGCGCTACCACTTTCACGACTTGAACGCTGGGGTAACGGCGACCTTGAACCCGCGCACGCAGGTGTCGGCGCGGGCATTTTCGGGGCGGGATGTTTTGGGCCTGGAGATCAACGGTACCAGCGACTTGTCCTTGCGCTGGGGCAACACGGCGGGCCAGGTGGGCCTGGACCACTTCCTGAGTTCGACTCTGGTGACGTCCTTTGCGCTCTCTGGCAGCCGTTACGTCAGTAAGTTCAACGCCAATTTCTTCGAGACGCCCTTTCGGATCGACAATGAACTGAGCGACATCTCCTTCAACGCCGGGGCGACGTGGACCGGCATGCAGCACCATACCGTGCGCGGCGGCTTGACCTGGAGTCGCTACGACTTGTTGCTCCGCCAGGTGTTCAACCAGCAGACCGCCTTCAATTTTGACAGCCGGCCCTTTGAACTCGCGGCGTACGTCGAGGATCACTTCCAATGGAATCGGAAAACGCTGATCCGTCCCGGTGTGCGGCTCCGTTACTTTAGCGAGGGCGAGCGCTTGCTGGCCGAACCCCGCCTGTCGGTGACGCGCCAACTCACCGACACCGTCGACTTGAAGCTGGGTGGCGGCATCTACCACCAGCAGCTACAGCTCATCTCCACCGAGGGCTTCTCAGCAGGCGACTTCTACTTGCCCATTGATGAGACGGCAAACCCCAGCAAGTCCTGGCAGGCGGTCCTGGGCGTTGACTGGCAGCCGTCCAGCGCGTACCGCCTGGCCGTCGAGGGCTACTACACCGGCTTGGAGGATTTGGTGACGCCTGACCAAAGCGCCCCGGTCGACGACCAGCGCACCACGACCGAGGCGTTGTTCCTTACCCGCGGCACGGGTTACCAGGCCGGCGTCGAGGTGTTTGCCGAGCGCCGCTTGGGTCAGCTGACTGGCTTTGTCGGCTACACCTTGGGCTACACCCGCCGCAAGTTTGCCGAGCTGAATCAGGGCGAACGCTTCCCGGCGCCTTACGATCGGCGCAGCGACTTGAGCGTCGTGTTGAGCTATCCGCGGGGTCCCTGGACCTACAGCGCCGCGTTCATCTACGCGACTGGGCGGGCGTTCACTCCGGCGGCGGCGCGCTACGCCCTGCAAAATCCGGCGACCGGCGAGTTCCCCGATGGCCAGCTGTTGCCGGCCCCAACCAACAGCGCCCGCCTGCTTCCCTATCACCGTTTGGACGTCAAGATTGCCCGGTCCTTTGGGTTGTTTGGGACGCCGGCCGAGTGGTTTGTGCAGGCGTTCAACGTCTACAACCGCCGGAACGAGTGGTTCGTGGAATACGATACCGAAGATCCAGACACCGAGCCCATCGTCGCCCACATGTTGCCGGTCATTCCTTCGCTCGGCATCGCCTTTCAGTTCTAACCGGAGATGGATACGCCGGACATGAAACGCCTCTTCCCGTTGGTTTTAACTCTTGTGTGTGCGTCACTGGGTTGCTCGACCGACCGGCAGCCAGGCGAACTCTTGGCGCCGGCCGGGGAGCCCCTCCCAGTTGTCTTCGGTCGCTTGGTGGTCGGGCAGCCCCTGCCGCCTATCGACGTCACCCGCACCCTGTCGCCCGCCCAGCCGTTCTCGCGCCAGGCCGCAGCGGTGGTCGGCGCCCAAGTCGAGGTGTTTACCGGGGCGCGTACCTTTGCCTACGAGTCCATGCCTGGCACGCCGGGTCGCTACGCGCCGGTCGCCCCCGAGGCCGTGCAATCGGAGACCGCCTATACATTGAGAGTGACCTTGCCCGCCGGGGGCGTGGTGAGCGCCACCACTCTGACGCCGCCGGCCTTCGCGGTGGAGCGGTGGGTGCACCTGGAGGGTGACGCTCAGACCCAGCGCGCCGTCCTCAGGGACTACCGGAACGCCACCCAGGAGGAGCTGTTTGCCGCGCCGGAGAATCAGGTGGTGTACGCCGACGGCCTCCTGGAGGCACAATTCGACCGCAGCCTGGACGTGCCGGCGTTTCAAGCTGGGCTCGAGAGCCTGGATCCGGAGTCCGACTACGTCATCGACATCTCCGAGTTTTCCGAAGACGATCTCGACTTGTTGTTGAGGCACGAGTCGTCGCCGCCCCTGCAGTCTGCCGAGGGCGTCATTCGCCTACCTTGGCAGGCCGTCTACTACGAGGGCCGCTACAAGACCAAGATCTACGCCCTCGACGCCAACTGGTACGACTTGATCCGCTCATCGCCCGAGTTCAACGACACTGGGCCCAGTGGCTCGCGGTTCGAGCGCCCGCTCTTCCATGTCGACGGTGGCATTGGATTGTTTGGTTCGGCGTCGGTGGATTCGGGCGGTTTTGTGATCCACCCGCGCCCTTGAGCGGGGTGTTGTGCTCCGTATGCTACTATTGATGCGACCGCAAGCAACAACAGAGGGTGGCCGACCATCTGGAGGCGGTGAAGGCGGTCTACCGCTGAGCCGGCGCTCTCCTGATTCCGCTCGCACCAAGGAGAGACGAGATGAAGCTCTCGATCCCAACCCCTGTCTTTGGGGTGCTGCTGCTCGCAGCCCTCGCTCTACTCCACTCGACCAACGCGCTCGCTGGTGCCAATGGCGACACCCGAATCCCCTTGCACGCTGTGGTTCAGTCCTTGCCTCCCCCACCGCCAGTTTGTGAAGTACCCGATCCGTGCCCAGATCCTCTGGTGGAAGTGGATGCTGGCTCCATGGTGCGCGCCTATCTCTTGCTTCGCAACTACGATAGCGCTGTCAGCGTACAGACGGCTTTCGATTGGGGCGACTGGACGTTTCACTTCGGCAACTGGAGCTGCCAGAGCAACCAGATTTCTGCAACAGTACCTGATGGCAAAGGAGGACCGGTCGACGGCACGATCGCGACAGCCTTCGATTGCATCATAGGCGGCAGCACTGCAGTCATCGGCTGGATGCAGTTCACATCGGGAACCAGTTGTCTCACGCAGGTCGAGTCTGCTTTTTCTCTTGGAAACACCGTCTTGAGTTGCGATTACGACAACACATCGATCATCGAGTCGAATTGGGGGTCCATCTGCAGCAGCGGCCGACCCGGCGTCAACGCATGCGACGGCAACGACAACGGCACCAGCCCAAACGACTTTGCGTCTCTTCCGATGCACGCAGTGGTCTTGCAAAAGCCTCCCCCCGAGCCGTGCGCGATCGCAGATCCCTGCGACCCCGGTCCACCTCTTGTGGATGTCCCTCCGAACAGCAACGTCACGACGTATGTCGTGCTGCACGGCTACGACAACGTAAGCGGGCTGCAAACCGCCTTCGAATGGGACAACTGGACCTTCTTCGACGGTAGCTGGTCTTGCCTATCTGGGCAGCTGACGATCCATACACCAACGGGCTTGGGTGGTCCGAACGAGGGTACGCTGGCGACGATTTTTGATTGCATCGTCGGAGGGAGTTCGGCGGTCGTGGGCTCAATGAATCTCACCTCCGCAAGACAAGGGTGCTTGACCCAGGTGGAATCGATCTTTCCCCTCGGCACCCACGTCATCGACTGTGGGTTTAACGCCGTTCCAGTGGCTGCGGAGCGTCGCGGATCGATCTGCGTCGGCGCCGGTGGAGTTGACGCCTGTGGCGACCGGACAGTCCCAGTCGAATCTGCGACATGGGGGGAGATCAAAGCTTCCTTCAGGTAGCAGACGCCCCCTCTCAGATCGAGCGCTTCCGGCCGGAGTTCGAGGATGGCGCCTACCGTGCCCTTGCCTCCAAAAGGCCAATTACCGCCCCCGGAGTGCCGCGGTCCCCGTGCAGGTGAGTTCCCCCAGGATGCTTCGATCTCGCTATGCTTGACCGGTGGCGGACGCCCGAGTCATCGGGTGCCTGTCCCCTTCGACAACCAGGAGGAAGTGCCAACGTACATTTGAGAGGTAAGACCATGAAACTCATAACAACGCTATGCGTTGCTGGTTGCCTGGCGCTCTGCGTCCAGGTGGCCTCTGCTCAACCTGGTCCACTTGGGGATCACTATCTGAGCTATCGGGTCAACCCGGTGACGCTCGGCGCCCCGGTGACCGTGGCCGATCAGTTCATTCCCGCTACTGACGCGGCTGTCCTCGTGTTCGAGCGGTTCTTGAATCCTGTCAGCCAGGATGGCACTGGCATCTTCGACCCCGAAACCCACTACAAGTGGTGGCGGGTCGAACCGAATCCCACCGTCGGCCAAACGGTGTTGGTTGCCAACAAGTTCGGCGAGGCCGACTGGTTGGTAGAGCAGCTGGAGTTCTTGCTGGCTCCTGGCCGCAAGGGTGACACCGCGCCGCCTCCCGATAACTTCAACCACTACCTCTGCTACCGTGCACAGGGTCCCTCTCCAGACGCGGTCGTCGCTCTGGACGATCAGTTTCTGTCATTCACGACACAGGTCCTCAACCCGAGATACTTGTGCACACCATGCCAGAAGACGCACAACGGTGTGGTGTTCCCCATCGTCGATCCACAATTGCACCTGGCGGTCTACGAGGTGTTCCCTCCCACTTTCATCGATCCGCTGGTGGCGTTCGATCAGTTCGGTATCCATCAGACCTTCATAGACACGTTCGACCCGAACGAATTTCTCTTCGTTCCATCTCTAAAGGACGTGACGATCTCTGTGGAGGCCACAACGTGGGGACGCGTTAAGTCGCTGTATGCGAGCGCGAGCCGTTAGCGATTGCCCCGAGGGCGAGCTGCTCAGGGCGAAGTGCTCGGGCAGCTCGCTTTTTGAGCGCTTGGGTTGCAGTGGCTTTCATGTCCGAAAGCCGCCAATCCACCGCCCGGGATGGTGCTATAACTAGCGCATGGTTCCAGACGCTAAACAGTGCTACGAAGCGGTGCGTCGCCGCGACCGGCGCTTCGATGGGGTGTTTTTCACGGCCGTCCGCACCACGGGTATCTATTGCCGGCCGATTTGTCCGGCCAAGACGCCGCGAGCCGCCAACGTCGACTTCTTCGGGCGCGCCGCTCAGGCGGAGGCGGCCGGGTTTCGCCCGTGCCGGCGCTGCCGGCCGGATGCAGCGCCGGGGTCGCCGGCTTGGAACGGCACGTCAGCGATCGTGCGGCGCGCCCTGCGGCTGATGAGCCCGGGCGGTGAGGCGACGCAGAACGTCGAGGCGTTGGCCGAGCGCTTGGGTGTGGGGTCGCGTCAACTGCGGCGCCTCTTTGTCGAGCACCTCGGCGCCGCGCCTCGCGAGGTGCTGCGCACCCAGCGCACCCACTTCGCCCGACAGCTGCTCGATCAGACCCGCCTCTCGATGACCGACGTGGCGGTGGCGGCTGGTTTTGGGAGCGTGCGCCAATTTAACGACGCCATGCGGAAGACGTTTGGCGAGACGCCGTCGGCCTTGCGGCAAAAGTCGGGGGCAGAGCGGCCAGCCACCGTGCAGCTCAAGCTTGCCTACCGGCCGCCCTACGACTGGCCGGCGTGGCTGGCGTTCATGGCGGCGCGCGCTATTCCCGGCGTCGAGCTCATCGAGGGGGAGCGCTACTCGCGTGTATGCGACGCGGCGGACGGCGCGCGGATCCTCCACATTCAGCCGCACGATGACTCGCACCTCGTCCTCACCTACGAAGGGGCGCTTGGACCTGACCTGATCGGTCACGTCGAACGCGTGCGTTGGCTCTGCGACCTGGACGCCGATCCGCGGGCAATCTACGCCGCTCTCGCGAAGGATGCGCACTTCAAGCAGCTACTGACCGCTGTTCCAGGTGTGCGGGTGCCCGGGGCTTGGGACGGCTTCGAGCTGGCAGTGCGGGCCATTCTGGGGCAGCAAGTTTCGGTGAAGGCGGCGACGACTCTGGCTGGCCGCTTGGTCGACAAACTCGGCGCGCCGCTGCCGCCGGCGATGGCGCGCCCGGGGTTGACCCACGCCTTCCCGGCGCCGAGTCGGGTGGCGCGGGCCCGGTTGCCGGCGCTGGGTGTCACCCAGGCGCGGGCGGCGGCGTTACGGGCATTGGCGAGCGCCTGCGCGTCGGGATTGGTGCTCAGCCCCGCCGCGCCGGATCGAGCCGGTGTCCGCCAGGCACTCCTGGCACTGCCGGGGATTGGGCCGTGGACGGCGGGCTACATTGCCATGCGGGCGCTCCGCGACCCCGACGCCTTCCCCGAAGGGGACCTGGGCCTCAGGCAAGCGCTGGCGTTGGAAGGCCCGGGTCATCAAAGCAGGCTCCCAACTCCGAAGGCAGTGTCAGAACGCCTAGAACCTTTCAAGCCTTGGCGGGCCTACGCGGCCATGCTCCTGTGGACGCGTTTGACCGCGCGGAGATAACCATGTTGGGAATCGCGACAATCGCCACGGCGTTGGGCCCGATTTCGTTGGCGGCGCGGGACGGTGTCCTTTGCGCCCTCGAGTTTACCGGTGAGCCGGGCGGCAGCGCCCGCTTCGAGCGGCTCCGGAGCCGCTTTCCAGCCGCCGAGTTCCGCAGCGGAACCGCCGGGCGGGCCGCCCGCGGCGATTGCGCCGCGCGACTGCGCGACTACCTGGCCGGCGACCTCCAGGCCTTCCTAGGCCTGGCAATGGACCCGGGCGGCACCCCCTTCCAACGCCAGGTTTGGCGGGCGCTCACGCAGATTCCCACCGGCGCCGCCTGCTCCTACGCCGAGTTGGCCAGCGCCGTGGGGCGACCCAAGGCTGTGCGCGCCGTTGGTGCGGCCAACGGCGCCAACCCGATCGCCATCGCTATTCCCTGCCACCGGGTCATCGGCGCCGACGGCGCGTTGCGCGGTTACGCCGGCGGCCTCGAGCGCAAAGCCTGGCTCTTGCGCCACGAGGGTTGGCAGTCGGCATGAAACCGCGCGTCCTGGTGGTCGAAGACGACCGTAAGATCGCCGAGTTGGTCGCCACCAACTTGGCACCAGCCGGTTTTGACTGCCAGCTTGTCCACGATGGCGATCGGGCTTTGGAGTCGCTGCGGGCGGCGTTGCCCGACCTCATTGTTTTGGACATCATGCTGCCCGGCATCAACGGGTTGGAACTGACCCGCCGCGTTCGCGCGCAAAGCCGGGTGCCCATCTTGATGTTGACGGCGCGCTCGGGCGAAGCCGACAAAGTCTTGGGCCTCGAGCTGGGAGCCGACGACTATCTGACCAAACCCTTTTCGATGGCCGAGCTGGTGGCTCGCGTCCGCGCCTTGTTGCGCCGGACACAAGCACCGGACCAAGCGGCGCCGTTGGTGCGCGGCGAGTTGGCCATCGACCCGGCGGCGCGCACGGTCACCCGGTCGGGACAGGCCATCGACCTCACCACCCTGGAGTTCGATCTGCTTTACGCCCTGGCGTTGCGCCCCGGGCACGTGCTGACCCGCGACGCACTTATGCACCAGGTTTGGGGGGACGACCGCTTCGTCGACCAGCGCTCGATCGACTCGATCGTCAGCCGCATGCGCAAGAAGGTCGAAGCCGACCCCAGCGCCCCGCGCTACATCCAAACGGTCTGGGGGGCCGGTTACCGGTTCAGTCCTCCATGATTCCGGCGAAGCAGAAGAGTCTCTTTTGGACGTTTGCCGGCGCCATCTTCTTGGTGCTCTTGGGCGTGGGCTTGGTGCAGTGGCTGGTGGTGTCCGTTGTTTTGCATCGGGTCCATGATCGGCATTGGGCCGAGCGCGCGGCGCGCATTGCCGAGGAGGTGGTTGCCGAGATACCGGTCACCTTGACCGAGTCGGGCCAACCGACGCCTAGGACGCGCCGCCTGCTCGCCGGGCGCCTGCGGCCCGGAGGCGGCTTTTTGGTCTTGGAGTACGCGCCCCAGATCGGCGAGGCGATGACGGTGCCGGGCCTGAGGCGAGGGCCGCCTTTCCGACGCCGGCCGCCGGACGACCAGCATCCACCTCCAGGCCGTCGTCCGCTCCGCCGCCTGCAGCGGTTGCTCAGCTTAGAGGTGGTTCAGAACGGCGAGGGTGTCGGCACCCTGACCGTGTACCGGCCCGAACCACGCTTGGCGCGCGGGCTGGTGCCGCCGGCCGACGTGTCGCGCCGGCTGTTGGTGTCGCTGCCGATCGCGCTCATCCTCTCCGGGCTGGCCGGGTTGTGGCTCCTGCGGACGCTCTTGCGCCGCCTCCGGAACCTGGACGCCCTCGCCGAGCGGGTCACCGCTGGCGACCTCGAGGCGACGATCGAGGACACCCGCGGTGACGAGCTGAGTGACTTGGCCGCCAAGTTCAACCAGATGACTCGGAGCTTGCGCCAAGCGCGCCAACGGTTGGAGGGAAAGAATGTGGAGCGCCGCGCGCTGCTCGCCGACCTCTCCCATGAGCTGGCGACACCCCTGACCTCGATCCGCGGGGCGGCCGAGACGCTGCTTAACCCGGCCGTCACCCTGGCGGCAGCCGATCGGGAGCGCACGCTCGCCGGCATTGTCGAGGAGTCCGAACGCATGGGTGTGTTGGTCGAGGAACTCCTCGAGTTGTCCAGGATGGAATCGGGCGCCGCCGAGCTGGAGCGTTCGCGTCTCGATTGGGCGGCGCTGGCCGGCCACACGGTCGAACGGTTCCAGGCGCGCTTTGGGGAACACGGTCTCGGGTTGGACTCGGTCGAGCCCGCGGAGCCGGCTTGGGTTCTGGCGGACGGCTTCCGGCTCGAGCGTGCCTTGGAGAACCTCCTGGTAAACGCCCTGCGCTATGTGCCGGCGGGTGGTCGAGTGCGCGTGCGGCTGACGAGCGCCGTGGGGTGGCACACCTTGCACGTCGAAGACAACGGCCCGGGGTTCGCCGAGGAGGATTTGGAACACGCCTTCGACCGCTTCTTTCGCGGGCACCGGGCGCGCGCCGCCGGCGGCTCGGGGCTGGGCTTGGCCATCGTCGAAGAAATCGTCCGCCAACATGGTGGCCAGGCGTTGGCCGCCAATTTGCCGGACGGTGGCGCTACCCTGCAGCTCCGCCTGCCGGCCGCCGACTAGGACCGCCCTGGCGCGACACAAAATCAAGCCGCTGCCATAGTTCTGCAACATTTGCGACGTAGAAGAAAGAGGACAGGCCGATGCCACTGATGGCGGTGTTCGACCCCCAGGTGGTGAGCGGCCGAGGCAGTGGAGGAAGGTGCGATGTTAGACCGAAAGATAAACCACAATGACCCGCGGCTCGTTGCCTTGGCGGCAGCGGTGCTGGTGGGCTCCGCCCTGGGGCTCGCGGGTTGTAACGAAGAAGAAGCCGGCCCCTTGGGCGCCGGCTTGACCGGTGCAGTGGCGACCGCCGAAGCGGCCACCTGGACCGTCCCCGCCCTCGGGGATTTTCCCGACCTAGAGCTGACCCCCGCCCAGACGGAGGCGTTGAGTGCCGCGCTCGATGACTGGCGGACCAGCGCCGCGGCCCTCCCAGCGCCCGAGCGCCCGCGTCGTGGCGATCGTCTGGCGAGGGAACAGAGACGGGAGGTGCGACACCAGCGCGTCGAGTTGGCGGCCGAATTCTTGGTCGAGGCGCGCGACATCCTCGAGCACGATCAGTACGTGGCGTTGATCAATGCGCTGGCCGACCGGCGCGAAGCGCGCGCGCCGATCGCGACCCGCGAGTGGCCCGGCTGCCCCGGGCGTCGTGGTGACCAGGGCCCCGGCGCTGCCGAGCAAGCCGAGCGCCGGCTGGAGGGGTTGGAGCGTCACTTCGATCGCCGGCTGGAGATGCTGCGCGCGCTGGTCGGTGTCACTCCCGAGCAGGAGGCGCAGTTAGCCCCGGAGCTCGAGACCGCCCGAGCAGCGATCGCCGCCACCCTCGAACAGTGGGCGGCGGGTGACCTGGAGCGGGCGGATGCCCGGGAGGCAATGCGTGCCACGCGGGCTACGTTGCACGAGCGCGTTGTCGAAGTCCTGACCGCCGAGCAAGAGGAGATCCTGGAGGCGCTCCGCCGTCTCCATCCTCGCTGCCCGTAGGTCCAAGAAGTGAGGGATGCTACCCGCCTAGCGTACGACGCGGGGCGGGTGGCCCCTAAGCGTCGCGTAGATCGCGTCGCACTCCTGGCGCACGTCAGCTGCCAGCGCTTCGCCGCGCAGCTCGTCCAGCGCTTTGAGGTTGGTTTGGAGCTGGGTGATGTTGCTGGCGCCCAAGAGGACGTTGGTCACCGCCGGTTGATCCAGGAGCCAGCGCAGCGCTAGGCCGATGAGCGAGTGGCGCGTGCGGGTGGCGACGGCTGAGAGGGCGGCCACCGCTTCGAAGTGTTCTTTGTGCCAGAAGCGCTCGACGTAGTAGCGGTTGGTGGCAAATCGCCCGCCCGGTTCGGGGTCCTCGTCGTGGCGATGCTTGCCGGTCAAGAGTCCGCCCGCCAAAGGGTTGTAGGCGCAGACCGCCAGGCCATAGCGCCTGCAGCAGGGGAGGATTTCACGTTCGATGTCACGTGCGACCAAGTTGTACATGGGCTGCACTACCGTCGGCTTCAGCCAGCCGTGCCGGTCGCAGAGGGCTACGGCTTCGGCGATTTGCCACGAAGCGAAGTTGGAGAGGCCGAGGGCGCGAATCTTGCCGTCCCGCGCCAGCGTGTCCATGGTGTGGAGTGCGTCTTCAAGCGTCGTCTGGTGGTCTGGGGCGTGCATGTAGTAGACGTCGACGTAGTCCATGCCCAACCGCTGGAGACTGGCATCGAGTTGGCGGTAGAGGTTGGGGCGCGACAGTCCGCGGCTGCCACCGTCATCACCGACTTCGTAATAGACCTTGGTGGCGATGACCACCTGGTCGCGCACGCCGCGCTCGTGCACCCAATCGCCCAGGATCTTCTCGGCGTTGCCGGCGTTGTACATGTTGGCAGTATCGAAGAAGCGGATCCCCGACTCGAAGGCAATGTCGAGCATGGTCGTTGACTCAGTGGAGTCGGTTTGCCCGCCCATGGTCATGGTGCCGAGCGCCACCCGCGAGATTGGGATGCCCGAGTTGCCGAGGTAGGTCTTTTCCACGCATGCACTCCGCGTTTCCGGTTTTGGGGGCGGTTGTCAGCCGCGAATCGTCCGCCAGCTTAGCGTATCTCAAGTGGTGACCGCCTCCCTCATCCAGGAGACTTAGCATGGACGCATCCCCGCGCCGGTGGAGCCGCAGCGTGTGGACTGGTGTGATTGGCGTTGCCTTGGTGTCAGCGACATCGGGCGCCGAGCGGCGCGTGCCACCGGAGCGCGAGTGGGTGGCCGGGGCCGAGTTGGTCACCGTTCTCGATTGGGGCGACATCCCCGCCATCGACGAGCCGCGCTTCGTCAGCACCGACGAAGCCGATCGCTTTATGGCGCCTGACGAACCGGTCGTTGGGGTCACCGGCGCTGGGGGCGCCGAACCCCGGTGCTATTCCCTCCAGCTCCTGGACCACCACGAGGTCGTCAACGACGTGGTGGCTGGCGTGCCGCTCGCCGTCACCTGGTGACCCCTTTCCTATGCGGCGGTCGTGTACCGCCGTCCCGAACTGACGGGTCAGCCAGCTGGTGAGCACCGCGCCGTTCAACTGTCGGCGTCGGGCAGCCTCTGGAAAGACGCGTTGATTTTGAGGGACGACGTTTCCCATACGCTCTGGAGCCAGCTGGAGGGCGTTGCCATTCGCGGCGAGCATGCCGGCCAGCGCTTGGTGACCTATCCCTTCGAACGCACGACCTACGCCGCCTGGAAAGCGCGCTACCCCGAGACCAAAGTATTGGTCAAACGAGGTGAGGCAGCCGAGCGGCGCCAGTCGATCTATGCCGACTACTTCCGTGATCCCCAACGTCTGGGGATCTTCGGGTCGGAGAACCCTGATGCGCGCTTGCCGGGCAAAGCGCTGGTGGTAGGCGTCGCCTACGGGAGTGAGCGCGCCGCCATCGCCCTCGGTGCCGTCCAACAGCGCGTCTTCATCGACTTTGAGCTGGCCGGCCACAGAGCGGTGGCACTGTACGACTCGACGGCCAGCGCGGTGCGCGTCTTTGTGGCGCCGGACTCCCTCGCTTCCATTCGCCGGCTGGGAGCGGCAGCTTGGTCGGTTGGGGATCGACACTTTGACTTCGCTGGTCACCCCATCGACGCCGGTGATTTTACCGGCAGGGGGCGCCCCATCGACGCTGGTGTTGAGCCGCCTGGCGGCGGCCCGATTGGTTCGAACGAACCCTTCACCCGCCTGGACGCGACCGTCGTCTTTTGGTTCGCTTGGGCCGAGGCGTATCCAACCACTCGTCTGGTGGGGGCCGAATGACCCTGTGCTAGGCTCCCGGGCCATGCAGGTGAGCGCCGATGTCATCCAGCGAATGCCCAAGGTGGTGTTGCACGACCACCTGGACGGTGGGCTCCGGACGCCAACCATTCTCGAGCTGGCTGCCGAACAGGACGTGGCGCTTCCCACTCGCGACCCCGCTGCTCTGGCCGACTACCTGAGTTCAGCTAGCCACCGCGGTTCCTTGGCCGACTACTTGCGTGCCTTCAAGGTGACCACGGCGGTCATGCAGACTCGGGAGGCCTTGGAGCGCGTCGCCTACGAGTCCTTGGCCGACCTGCACGCCGACGGCGTCGTCTACGCCGAAACCCGCTTTGCCCCGGTCTTCCACACCGAGGGCGGGTTGAATCTCGAGCAGGTGGTGAACGCCGTCCTGCGTGGTTTGGAGCGCGCCCAAAAGGAGTTCGGCATCCGCTTTGGACTCTTGGTGTGCGCCATGCGCCACCGCACCGATTCCCTGGAGATGGCCGAGCTGGCGGTCACTTACCGCGACCGCGGCTGCGTCGGCCTCGATCTGGCGGGCGAGGAGAGCGGCCATCCACCCAAGCGCCACCTCGATGCCTTTCACCTCTGCCAGCGCGAGAACTTCAACATCACCATCCATGCAGGCGAGTCGTTCGGGCGCCATTCGATCTGGCAGGCTCTCCAATACTGCGGCGCGCACCGCATTGGTCACGCCGTGCGGCTGGTCGACGACATCGCCGTGAGTGGGCGCGACGCCGTGCAGCTTGGACCGCTGGCCCGCTACGTGCTCGACAAGCGCATTCCTCTCGAGGTTTGCCTGTCCAGCAATCTGCACACCGGCGCCGTCCAGGACATCGCCGATCACCCGTTCCGGCTGTTCTTCGACAACAAGTTTCGGGTGACCCTGAATACCGACAACCGGCTGATGAGCGCCACGACGATGAGCGCCGAATTGGAGCTGGCGGTGCGCTCGTTCGACCTGGATTTGGACGATCTCGAGAAGATTGTCGTCAACGGTATGAAGAGCGCCTTCCTCCACTACGATGAGCGCTGCGACATCATCTACGATGTCATCAAACCGCGGTTCCAAGAGCTGCGCTCCAGGGGGCCAAAAACCGCATAGCGACGGGTCAGAGGCGTGCTACTATAATAGGTGGCCGGTTCTCCAACCGCGGTTGTCCCAATGGTATTGAAGTCACCGGCGCCTATGCCGGTTGTGGCAGTACGGGCGCCTCAATTCAAGTTTTTCATCCTCGGTGCGCCCCGCTCGGGTACGTCCCTCCTGAGCCAAATGCTCAACCGGCACCCGTCTATCGCTGTGCCTTACGAGTCGCACATCTTCAACGGTTTCTATCGTTGGCGCCGGTTGTATGGTGATCTGCGCGACCCCAAGCACGTGGAGATGTTGGTGGATGACATCCTGGCCACCGACGTCATGCACGACTGGTGGCCGCGGCCGGTGCGCTCGCGGGTCTTGGCGGCAGTCACTCGCCCCGACTTCGGCGGGGTTTTCGAAGCCTTCATGGCGGCTTGGGCGGCGCAGTGCGGCAAGGTGATTTGCGGCGAGAAAACACCCCACAACGTCTACTTTGCCGATCCGATTTTGCACTACTTCCTAACGCTCGATTCATTCACATCGTGCGCGATGGTCGGGATGTGGCGCTGTCGGTCATACGGGCCCGCTTCGGCCCGAAGACCATTCTTGGGGCGGCGCGTTCCTGGTCGAGATACTTGGAGGCAGCGCGGGCCTTGAAGACGCGCTGCGCCCCCGGTCGGTGGTGCAGCGTGCGCTACGAGGACCTGTTGGCCGAACCCGAGGAGACGCTGGGGCGGTTGTGCCGCACCTTGGGCTTCGAGTTCGACGAGTCAATGCTGCGCTTCCATGAAGGCCAGGCCTACGCCACCGATCGGCGCAATCAAGAGATGCTGGCAACTCCGCTCCGTCGCGACAACACCGGCAAGTGGCTGGTGGCGATGAGCGACAAAGATGTGACGCTCTTCGAGTCGGTAGCACGCCAGGACTTGATTGACCTAGGCTACACGCCGGCAGCCATCCGCCCGGTAGCGTTGGGTTGGATGGAGCGCACCTGGCGGGAGGGGTTCAGGAGCCCGGGGCGCCGGCTGTGGGCCATGCTCAAGAACAAAAAGGGTCACCGGGACGGGCTGGTGCGCCTGGCACTACGCGCTCGCGCCCTGTGCCGCTATTGCCAGTCGACGCTCGTCTATGGCGCCGGGCACCGCGCCGACTAACCGGCGACGATCTCTTCGGCCTCGAGCTTCTGGAACAAAATGGCTGGCTCGGGTAGCTCTTGCCCGGCCGGCAGCGGCAGCCCAGCTGCTTCCCAGCTGAGGGGGTCGGTGCGACCCAGGAACGCCCAGAGTTGGAGGGCGGCGGCCGGCGTGATCGGGGCCGTGTAGACCGCCAGCGCCTGGATGGCGCGTAAGCAGACGTGGAGGGTCGTCGCGCAGGCGTCGGGATCGGTCTTCTTGAGCTTCCAGGGTGCCTGGTGGTCGAAGTATTGGTTACCGGCCTGGGCGAGGGCCATCACCCCGCGCAGTGCCCGGCGAAACTCGCACGCCCCGTAGGCGGCGCCGATTTCCTCGCCGCCGGCGTCGATGCGCGCCAGCATGGCGCGGCTGGCTATGTCGAGTTCGCCCAGGGCGGGTACGCCACCCAACGTGCGGCGCGTGAAGGTCAGCGTCCGATGGCACAAGTTGCCGAACGTGCCGACTAACTCGTCGTTGACGCGCGCCAGCATTTCCTCCCAGCTCCAGTTGGAGTCGCGGGTCTCGGGCATGGCGCTGGTCAGGTAGTAGCGCACGGCGTCTACCTGGAAGCGGCCCACCACATCCTTGACGGTGACCCCAACGCCAGCCGACTTGGAGAACTTGGCACCTTCCAAGTTCAAGAACTCGTTCGCCGGGACGTCGTAGGGCAGGTTCAAGTCGCCGTGTGCCAGGAGAATGGCCGGCCAAATGATCGTGTGGAAGGGAATGTTGTCCTTGCCCAAGAAGTAGTAGGAGCGGGCCTCCGGGTCCTGCCACCAGTCCTTCCAGGCACCGGGGCGCCCCTGGCGCTCGGACCACTCGATCGACGCCGACAGATAACCCATCACCGCTTCGAACCACACGTAGATGCGCTTCGAGTCGTAGCCAGTGAGCGGCACTGGGATGCCCCAGGTCATGTCACGGGTGACGGGGCGATCGAGCAGCCCATCTTCGATGTAGTTGCGCGAAAAGTGGATGACGCCGGGCCGCCAGAAGTCTTTGGTGGCCAGCCACTCGAGGAGCGGCTCGGCAAAGGCGCTCAACTTGAAGAAGAGGTGCTCGGTGTCCCGCATCACCGGCGCGTCACCCGAGATCGCGCAGCGCGGGTCGAATAGTTTGTCGGGGTCGAGGGTTTTGCCGCAGTTCTCGCACTGGTCGCCGCGGGCGCGTTCGTAACCGCAATGCGGGCAGCGACCGTTGACCAGCCGATCGGGCAGGAAACGGTTGCAAGGCTCACAGTAGGGCATGCGCTGGACGCGCTTCTCGAAGTAGTTCTGGGCGTCGAGTCGTTTGAAGATGCGCTGGGCAACTTCTCGATGGTTGTCGGTGGTCGTGCGGGTGAATAGATCGAAGCTGATGTCCAGATCGAGGAGCGCCTGCGAGTTGCCCCGATGAAAGCGTTCGGCGACGGTCGCCGGATCGGTGCCCTCGCTTTCGGCGGTGACCGTCACCGGCGTGCCGTGTTCGTCGCTCCCCGACACCATGAGGACGTCGTTCCCGAGGAGACGGTGGTAGCGCGCGAAGATGTCGGCCGGCAGGTAGCAGCCGGCCATGTGCCCCAGGTGCAGGGTGGCGTTGGCGTAAGGCCAGGCGGCGCAGACTAAGATGCGCTTTCTTGCGGGTTGGGACATCGATTTCTCCTCGGCGCGAGCCAGTGTAGCAGTCGCCCCAAAGCGAAAGGGCGGAACCTTGTGGTTCCGCCCTCCGGCGAGGCAGGGAGGGTGCGCCTCGCTCGAGTCAGCGCCCGTCGGAGCGCCGTCGCCTGTGCGTGCGGTTAGTCCTCCAGCTTCACCTCGATGAGCCGCGGCTTGGCTTCTTCCGCCTTGGGGAGGACAATCTCCAAGACGCCGTTCCGGTAGGCTGCTTTGACCGCGTTGGTCTGGACGTCGTCGGCGAAGCGGAAGCTGCGCTCGAACTTACCGTAGCTCCGTTCCCGCCGGTGGTACTGGCTCTCCTTGACCTCTGCGGAGCGGGTTTTCTCCGCCGACACGGTGATCTGGTTATGCTGCACGGTAATCTTGAAGGCGTCCTTGTCGAGGCCCGGCAACTCCAGCGACAGGCGGTAGTCGTTTTCGGTCTCGACGATGTCGGTCGCTGGCGTGCCGGCGCCGGTCGTCGGGGCGAAGAAGTCGCCAAAGAAGCGATCCAGATCGTTCCGGCTTTCGAGTTGATCGTTGGGGTGGAAGCGAGTCAATAGCATGTCTGATTCCTCCTAGAGAGCGGGGTTTGACCCCGTCAGGTTGTTTCCGGGAGCGGAGCCAACCCGTCGCGGTGCTCCGACCTCGCTGCGCTCTCGGCGCGCACTGCCCTGTAGTAGCAGCAGGCGTGCCAATCGGGGAAGCCAGCACAAGTCGTGCTATATCAATAGATTAGGTGGGCGGTCCGAGTGCGGCGAGTGGGTGCCGTTACACAATAGAACGCCTAACGTTTCGAGATGGATGGCGCGTTCCATTGTGGAACGCACCGCGTAGAAGGAGATTGCTGTGACCACTCAATTCCCCAAGGAGACCGGCGTCAAGGGCGAGTTTGTGCGCCAGGAGAGTGTCTTTCGGGCCCAGGTGACGGCCGACGGTGCGTCGGGCTTCCGCGCCGAGCCGGGGCGCTACCACCTCTACGTGTCCTACGCCTGCCCGTGGGCGCACCGCGCCATCATCTACCGGAAGCTCAAGGGCCTCGAGTCGGCCATCGGTATGACCGTGGTCGACCCGATCCGTGACGAGCGAGGTTGGGCGTTCACCGACGCCCCCGGATGCGGTCCCGACCCGCTCAACGGCTTCCAGTTCTTGAGCGAGGCGTACTTGGCGACGGAGCCCGGCTTCACTGGCAGGGTGAGCGTGCCGGTCCTTTGGGACTCGCAGGAGAAGCGCATCGTCAACAACGAGTCGGCCGAGGTGATCCGCATGCTGAACTCCGAGTTCGATGCTTGGGGCCGGGCCGACGTCGACTTTTACCCCGAGCGCTGGCGCGCCGAGATCGATCGGGTGAACGAGGAGGTGTACGCCCAGGTCAATAACGGCGTCTACCGCTGTGGCTTTGCCGGCACCCAGGAAGCCTACGACACCGCTTTTGAGGCACTCTTTGGTGCGCTCGACCGGCTCGAAGCGCGCCTCGGCACCCAAGCCTATCTGGTGGGTGACGCCATAACCGAAGCGGACTGGCGACTCTTCCCGACATTAGTGCGCTTTGACCCGGTGTACGTCGGCCACTTCAAGTGCAACCGCCGCCGGTTGGTGGACTACCCGAACCTATGGCGCTACACGCGCACCCTCTACCAGGTGCCGGGTGTCGCCGAAACGGTCCACATGGACCACATCAAGCGCCACTACTACGTCACGCACCGAGCGCTTAATCCAACGGGTATCGTGCCCGGCGGACCGGCACTCAGCTGGAATTGATGGAGGTAGCACGTGCCACAGAACCCACCCAAAGACACTCCGCGTATCTCGCCGTACTTGTACTACGAGGACGTGGCCGCAGCGATGGAGTGGTTGGCCAAGGCGTTCGGTTTCGAAGACCACATGCGCATTACTGGCGAGGACGGCCAGATCACCCATGCGGAGATGCGGCTGGCTGACGGCGTCATCATGATGGGGTATCCGGGGCCCGCTTACCGATGCCCGAAGCGCCTTGGCGAGCGGACGCAGTGCCTACACGTCTACGTGGATGACGTCGACGCCCACTTCGCCCGCGCCCAAGCAGCCGGCGCGGAGATCGTCGAGGAACCGGCCGACCAGTTCTACGGGGACCGGCGCTACGGCGCCGACGATCCCGAAGGGCACCGCTGGTACTTTGCCCAGCACGTCAAGGACGTCGACCCCGCCGAGTTTGGCGCCACCGAAGGGGCTAAATAGCGTCTAGGTCTTGCCACTCGATGATGTACCAGCGCCCCGCGTCCTCCCGGAAGACGAAGTTGGCCAGGCCCGATCGCAGTTCAAAGCCGTCGTTGGCGCTGAACAAGAGGCGCAGGTTGATGTTGCTGACACTGATCTCCCAGGCGCCGTCGAGGCGCTGGGTCATCGGCGCAGTTTGCCACTCCAGCCGAAGCTCGAAGAGATCTCCGGCATCCAGGGCTGCAAACATGTGTTCATGGCTGCGCAGCTCTGCTTCGAGATCCCAGGTCGGCGGCAGTCCCCCGTCCACAGCGCTGGGCGAGAACTTGAAGAGGTACGGCTCCAAGTTGGGGTGATCGGGCGGCACGAACAGCTTCTCAAACTCGGCGAGGCGCTCCGCCGCTGTGCGCACATCGTCGTTGTAGAGGATGAGCAGCGACTCCAGGACGTTTTCGGGAGAGGTCGGGGCCGGAATGGCTGGCTTGGAGCGGCCGGTCTGTGGCTGGGGGTCGTCCGTTTCGAACAAGCAGCCGGTCGAAGTAGCGATAAGGGCGACGACCAGGATCCACGGTTGGGTCAGGCTCAAGGCGGTCCGCATGGGCTTTCCTTTCGGGCGGGGTCTAGCTATAGCCAGATTCTAGCAGCTACCGCCGGGTGGCGGTTCCGGCGAGGTAGCACAAAGACCCGGTACGGAATGCGTACCGGGTCTTCGCGAATCCTGAGTTGCAACCAGCCGTCTAGGTGGCTTCGACGTCTTCCCACTCGATGATGTACCAGCGATCCGGGGTGTTCGGATCCTCCTGGAAGACGAAGTTGGCAAGCCCGGCCCGCACTTCGAACCCGTCGTCCGGCCCGAACAGGAGGCGGAGGTTGACGTTGCTGACGCCGATCTCCCAGTTGCCGTCGAGTCGCTGGGTCTTGGGCGCCTTCAACCAGGTGAGCGTCAGGCTATGGATCTCGCGGCTCTCTTGGGCAGCGAAGATGTTCTCGTGGATCCGTAGCTCCTCCGACACGCCCCAATTAGGTGGCAACTCACCGCCACCGACGTCGGCCGGTTGCAGTTTGAAAATATAAGGTTCGATGTCTTGAGCGTCAGGGGCAGGAAACAGCTCCTGAAACTCCTCCAGCCGTTGGCTGGCGCTGCGGACTTCGTCGTTGTAGAGGATCTCGAACGCCAGAAGAACGTTCTCGGGGCTATCGAATGGCGGTAGCGGCGTCGCTATCTCCTCAGGTGGGGTGGTCTCGTCGGGGCTGAACAGGCAGCCGGTGCTCACGAGCGCGACGATCAAAACGATCATAGGACAAGCTTTACGCATTGCACTCCACATCTCAGTTGTCCTTCTACTTGGATTTGGTGTCCGGCCGGCCCTCGCGGTGGGTTTTGGGCCATGCGTCAACTCTGCGCCAGGGGCTAGAGAGAGTGTCAATGGTACCGGATCCCGGTGAATGGCGAAAGCAAAACTGCAGCCGAGGTCGGTGGTCGGAGCCTGCTGACCCCGGTCTAACGCGATGGCATGCAGGGAGTTAGCTTCGAAGCGGCGCTTGGAGCACCGCAGGTCATTGCAACACATGGGCTTACGCGGTTCTTGCCTCGTTCTGAGACGATCGCCAGCCGCCGCCGGGCTCCTCCCACCGTTTGGACCCTGCTTCGAGGCCGGCGGTTCCCGCTCAGCGCCCGGCGCAGCCCCGGAGGACGGTGGCGGTCGGTAGGTTCTCGGCCAGGTTGGGGTCCTGGCGGTCCGCCCAGCGCACAATCCGCCATTCACCGGTGTCCAGTCTGAAGGTCAGGGTGGCGATCCCGGCGAAGGTCGTGACCCCGGCGCACGGTGAGCCCTGGCCGATCTCGGTCGACGCCTCGAACGTGTAGCGATAGTCGAAGATCTTCTCGGTGTCGCCGTCGGAGCTTGGCCCGCAGCCCTGGTGGATGGCGTCATCGCAGGTTTCGTGTTCAAAGCGGATGGAGTCGACAAGGTCGAAGACGGTCTGGATTGCCCGCTCTTCGCTTGACTGGCCCCAATCCAGAAACGTGCCTGGAAAAGCGCCGGCGTCGGTGGCGTCTGGTTCGAAGATGAATTCGTCGGCGAAGGCGTTGATGTAGGCCGGCACTACCAGCGAGTCGACACCGACGATCAACTGCTCGAGAACGGCGTCCACATCGTTCAGTGGCACCAGCGGAATGTCGCCGAGCGGGTCTGCGGGCTGGCGCGGTCGCAGTGCGTCGCACGCTGTCAAGGCTAGCGCCACGCACAAGGCGAGGGCAACACCGCCAGGAGCTTGCCGCTTCGGTGCTGCGTTCATCCTTAGAATCGGTGCTGCACGGAAATGTTGCCTTGCCAGTAGTTGTTCCGCCGCCCGCTTTGGTTCCAGTTTTGGATTCGACGCATGTCGACCGACACGGTGGGGCCTATTTTCATCGGGTAGTTTACTGTGGTGCCCGTTTGAATTTGAGTGTACTCCGAATTCGTAGCTTCGTCGACGAAGCCCCCGGACCGGAACACCGTTTCGATCGTATTGCCCCGTCGCCGATTGATGTCGAAGTACACCAAGTTTTGAGGTTTGGCGCGCAGCGGCCGGTACTCGAAGCGGGCGGTCAAGTCACCGGTGAGGGCGTCGTTGGACTTGCCAAACTTGCGCGGCGCCCCGGGGGATTCGCGGCTGTATGAGCCGTTCAGGGTCAAGCGGTGGACGTGCCGGAGCTTCATGAGCAGCTTCCGGCTCAGCGTTGTCTCGATTCCCGAGCGAAACTCGGTGGTGCGCGCCAGCGTGTTGGAGTTTTCGTCGAAGTCGAACACCCGGGCATTGGCAATGACCGAGGCGTCCTCGGTGAACTTGATGCGCGGGGTGATGTCGTAGGTCAAAGTCGGGGTGACGCGGAAAGTCTGTTGGGTTTGATTGGCGCCGGACTGGCTGGCATCCAAGGAAATGGTATGGGCGTGACTGAACACGAACTTCACCGACGTGCGCATCTTGCGCATCGGATTGTAGGTCAACGTGGCGTCGAAGTCGACGTTGACCACGTCGCGCTCGTTCAGGTTGGTGACGTCGTCGAAGAAAATCTTCCGCACTTGATACGAACCGCGCGTCAAAAAGCGCATGGTCTTGGTAAGCGGGCGCTGCAACGAACCGGCGATCTGCGCGGTCTCGGTATCGCCGTTGAGCGATTGCCGGGTGAGCTGGTCGTAAGTGACGCGCTGGGACGACAGCGATGCCTTGGTGCTCACCGACGTCGAGTCGGGAAACAAGTAGCGGACCTCGCCGCCCAGGTCGGTGTGTTCCGATTCCTGGCTGGCGCTCAAGTTTTCGGAGCGGCTGATATCGGTGCCCCGAAAGCTTGCCCTGCCCGTGAGGGTCATTCGTTCGATGGGCTTGGCCAACACGTCGATTCCCAAACCGCGTTGCAAGTTGGTGCTGGTTTCCTGGACGGCTAGTTCCTCGCTGACCCGGTAGGGCGCCTGCGTTCGGTGATGATCGCGCGATGCGTTGAGCTTGATCGACTCGACGCGCGGCGGTTTGAACTCGGCGTCGAAGCGAATGGCGTTGCGGCGATTGGCGTCGACCGTGCGCAGTCCGGTGTCCAATTCCAACGTCTTGAAGCGCGCGCCACCGGTCGAGGTGTGGAGCGTGACGTTGGTGATCCCCTGCTCGTAGGCGAAGAGCGCCCGCGCTTCTCCCTCGGGGCCGTCGCTCTCCTGGTTGGAGGTGTTGGGGTCGTCCCGCCGGTTGAGCTTGCCCCGCCCGTCGACGCCGAAGGTACCTTTCAACCCCGGCAGGAGCGTTCTGGTGTAGTCAGCGCTCAGAGTCACCAGGTCGGTTTCCAAGAGCGTGTTGTCCGAGCGCGCGTTGTCGGTGACGTTGCGGGTGAGCTGAAACTGGGAGGCGAGCGCCAGGTCGGGGTACGGCTTGTAGGTGAGTTTGGTCGAAAAGCTGCGATTCCTTTGGTCGCGGTTCAGCGTGGTTTCGGTGTCGACGATCGCCGAGGCCGACGACGCAATGGTCAGGTCGTTCACCACTTCGTTGTACGCCAACGTCTGCTCCCAGTTCTGGGAGGCGCGGTTGATGGTGTATTTGGTGTTGTAGGCCAAGCGTGGTGGCGCCTGGCCGGTTTCCGTGCCGCCATCGCCGTCGCCGCCCAAGTCGCCGGGCGCCCGGGTGGTGTCGGCGTCGGCGGCGTGGAGCGAGTCTGCGCCCGCCTCGACTTCGAGGTCGCCAAACGGGTCGTCGAACCCGGTATCGACTGGGGTGGGGGCATCGTCCCCTGCTTCGCTGGCGTCGTCCTGGGCGACCGCCGGCGTTGCCAGGGCAAGCGCGGCTGCCAGGGCAAGCCCTGAAAGGATAGCGATCCAAAACCTAGGGTCGCGCGCTCCACGGCGCCAGGGCGGTGCTGGTAGGTGGTGGGCGGCGGTCATGCCACGTCCTGGAGCGCCTGCGCCAGGGCCGCAAAGGCCTCGGGAGCGAGCGTTTCGGCGCGGGCGTCAGGGCGCACGCCGGTGACTTCGCAGGCCGCCAAGAGCTGGGCGCGGTCGCAGTCCAAGGCGCTCTCCAGTGAGTTGACCAGCTGCTTCCGCCGCTCGGCAAAGGCGGCCCGCACCACCCGTTGAAACTGGGGCCAGCCGGCGGCTGGCACCAGCGCTGGTTGGCGCCAATCGAGGCGCAGGGTAGTGGAATCGACCTCCGGCGCCGGCCAAAAGGCGGTGCGCGGCAGGCGGAGCCGGGCGGTGGTCGTGGCTTGGCTCTGGACGGTGACCGACAGTCCGCCGTAGGTGCGGCTCCCCGGCGCGGCGCCCAGCCGCTCGGCCACCTCCGCTTGCATGGTGAGTACCATCGAGTCGATCCAGGCGCGAGATTCGATCAGGCGAAACAAGATGGGCGACGTCGCATAGTAGGGCAAGTTGCCAATCACCTGCCACGTGGGGCTCGGGGACTCGGCCGCCGTCGGTGTGCTCGGCCGCGCCGCCTCGGTGGCTAAGAAGGTTGGGATCGACTCCTCAATCACATCTCCCTGGCGCACCTCGGTGCGTGGCCACGGTGCCAAGGCGCCGGCAAGTGCTTTGGCCAATGCAGCGTCTTTCTCGACTGCGAGGACTCTGCGGCCGCGGGCGGTCAGGAGGGCGGTGAGGGCGCCGAGGCCCGGCCCAATCTCAAACACCGGCGCGTCCCCGGTCTCTCCCAAGAGGTCGACCATCTTGCCGGCCAGGTTCAGGTCGGCCAGGAAGTTCTGACCGAGGTGCTTTTTGGGCAGGCGCGCGGCGGCGCGGTAGCGGGCCCTGAGGGCGCTGACCGCGCTCACCGGATCATCGGGGGTGTTGGAGGCGACGGAGGCGTCCATGCGCTCGGGATGGGGTTGGGGCGCCCACAGTTATACTGCGGGCGCCGATGAACCACACGTCTTCACACGAGTATCCAGGGCTCTCCGACCGAAGACAAGCGGCCGGCCTACGAGCAGAGTGGCGGGACGCCGCCCGCCGGCACACCTCTCGGCGGAATCTCCTGCGCTGGGGCGGCGCCGTCTCGGTGGCGGCGCTTTTGGCCTACTCGGGGGCCGACGAGGCCATCCAGCGCTGGCACCGCGGCGCGGTGAAACGGCCGAGGACTGATCGCCTGGCCGCCACCCTGCACTTTTTCGGCGAGCGCTTTTGGGTGGGAGTGTGGGCGGTGGCGGCGCTGGTCGATGCCCGCCTGCGGACGACGCCAGTGAGTCGCTGGGGGCGGCGCGTGTTTACGGCGTTTTTGGTCGGGCTGCCGTGCTTGTGGCTCACCCAGCGGCTCTTGGGCGGCTCCCGGCCGGGCGAACGTCCGCACGGACCGCGCTTCGCGCCCTTGGCCGACGACAACGCCGCGTCTGGGCACACGTTTGTGAGCGCCACGCCACTTCTGGTGCTGGCGCGCTCCAGTTCTCGCCCTTGGGTGCGCGCCCTGAGTGGCTTGGCCTCGCCCCTGGGGGGCTGGTCGCGCCTGAACGACGACAAGCACTACCTGTCTCAGGTGTTGCTGGGCTACGTGCTGGCGTGGGCTGCGGCTGAGACGGCGACGTCGCCGGCGGCGAGCCCTGCCGGCGACCCGCCAGTCCGGGCTCAGAGCAGCGAGTAGGCGATTCCCAGGCCCAGAACCTGCTTGAACTGCAAGTCGCCGCTGATGTCTTTGTCCAAGAGCAGCTCCACCCCAAAGTTAAACGCCAGAAACTTGAAGACCTTGGTGGTCAAGTCGTTTCGCCAGTGCGTGTCAAGCTGGTCGGTCTGGTCGAAGGAGTAGAAGAGCCGGAGTCGCGAGTTGAAGACCGTGTTGTCGTTGAACGCACGGTCGTAGGTGGTGACTGACTCGAGGCCCGGCTCCACTTTGCTGCCGTCACAGCGCTCATCCAAAAACTCCAGGGCGCGAGGATCCTGGCCGGCGTCGTCCCCCAAGGGTGGGTCCAAGTTGCCAGCGCCAAACTCGGCGAGCAGCGCGTTGCGTTCTTCTTCCTTGCAGGCATAGCGGTGGAAGTCGCGGGTCAAGGTCTCCTGCATGGCAAAGCCCAGCCGGCTCTTTAGAAATGGGTCGAAACGCCGGCCGACCCCGACCGCTTGGGTCAGGTAGAGCGGGTCGGCGAACGCCGAGGTTTTTGGATACTCCTCGCGGCCCAAGGTTTCGATCGACGGCGCCGGGTTGTAGTCGCGCCCGGTGGCGAGCTGGGTGCGCAGGGACGCCGAGGCAAACGGCTGCACCGCGTAGTCGATGTTTCGCAGGTAGACGGTTTCGAATCCCAAGAGGTCGACTGACTTCCGGGCATCCTGGCCTTCCTGCTTGATGAGTCCGTACTCGAGGCCCAGGTTGTTTTCCCAAGAGAATGCCGGACGGTTGTCCACGAAGCGACCGACCAGTCCCCAGGCCCACGCCGCCGAGTTGGTGCCTCCGGCCTGCCAGTTGTTGAAGGTGTTTTGGGAGAAGTTGGCGCTGGCGGTCAGGGTATTCAGCCAGCCGAACGGCTCGGGTTCCTCGGGCTTTGCCTGGTCGAGTGGGTCGAAGAGGTTGGTGTCTTGCGCCGTGGCGTCAATCGCGACCAAGAGAGCCATGAGAGTGAGGGCTCTCTTCCACCGGGAGATTGCCGGCCTAGATTTTGGAACGTGCACAGGGGTCTCCTTGAGAAGGACCACGGGAGTTACAAGGACCACGGATTGAGAAGGACCACGGGAGTTACAAGGACCACGGATTGAGAAGGACCACGGGAGTTACAAGGACCACGGATTGTGAGGACCACGGAAGTCACAAGGACCGGAAACGGATGCGATGGGCACCGGTTTGCGCACGGTGCCAATGGGGCGGGCGGATTATAGACGCCTCTGGAAGCGCTGTGCTAGGGTGTTTGGTGAGTTCATCGCACCCCGCCCACCGCTTGCAAGGTTGCCTTCCATGAACGCCGATTCTGTTGCGCCGTTCCCCAGGCTGCGCCGCGCCGCCGCCGGTTTCGTGCTGGTGGCTGTACTCCTGGCCGGCACCCCGGGTGGGCAACTTGCCGCCCGCGGAAGTTCCGTCGAGTATTTTTGGATTCCCGGTGCGCCCGACCGGGTTGCGGGTCAGCTGAAAGCGCTGGCCGACGACCTCAGTGTGCGGATGTTCGATGGCGACGGTGTGCTGGTCGAAATCCAGAGCCACGCGGTGGACGTGGTCGCTCAACACGTCCCCAACTTGGAGCGGCTGACCGGGCCGTTGGTCGACGTCGAGTTGGTTGCTGTGACCGGAGGTCGGCTGCCGGAGCATGGGACGCCGGTCCGGGAGGTGGACGGCGCCTGGTTCGTCGCGGTTCCGCAGGCGCATGGCCGGCAAGCGTCCTACCACGACCATACCGGTGACCACGCGGCCTGTCTCCATTCTGTGCCGCGCCCGGCGCGCTACGATTTGACCGCGTTGCAACTCCACACCGCCGCCGAGCTGGCCCATCCGTACCGGCGATCGCGCCTGGCTGAGGGCGCCGCCGCCCATCGCGCTGGCCAAGTGAGCACCGCTAACATCGAGGCGACGGTACGCCTCTTGGCCGAGTCGGCGCCGGGGGTGGCGCGCTCGCGCTACGCCGGTCACGCTGACTTCGCGACCGTGGCAGAAGACTTGCGCGCAGTGCTCGAGGCGGTGTTTGACGGCGCCGCCGATTCGGTGGTGTCCCACACCCTCGAGGTCCAGGTGGATGGCCAGCCGGTCACCTTCGAGAACTTGATTGCGCGCCGCCCCGGCCGCACCCCGGGTACCGGCACCTATATCCTCGGCGCCCACTACGACGCCGTAGCATCCAACACCGGTGACTGGGACTGGCAACTCGATGCGGCACCTGGGGCAGATGACAACGCTTCGGGTGTTGCCTGCGTCATCGAAGCAGCCCGGGTCTTGCTGCAACAAGAGTATGCCTTCGATATCGAAGTGATGTTGTTCACCACCGAAGAGCGTTTCGGGCCATTTCCCGGTTTGCTGGGCAGTCGCGTGCTGGTGGAAGAGTTGGGCTATGGCACGCACAACGTGTTGGGGATGGTGGCCGCCGACATGGTGGGCTTTCGGGCCGACAGTTCCGACTCCTTGACCATCTTTACCAATCCGCGTTCAGCCTGGCTGGGCGAGCAGTTCGAGGAGGCGGTGGGGGTGGTTGGTGCCGCTCACGCTCCGGAGGCGGTCAACCACCTGGTGCGGCCGACCTTCAATCGGTCCGACCACGGTGCGTTTTGGGAAGTGGGGGCCGATGCGCTGTTGTTGATTGAATCGGCCAACGTCGACGCCACCAACCCCCAATACCATCGTGTCACCGACCGCCTCGAATCCTTGACGTCGACCGAGGGTTTTGACCGCATCCGGCGCACCGCCGAGTTGATCGTCGCCGTCGTCGGCCAGTACGCCGCGCCGGTGGCCGGGGTGTCGAGCTTGGGTGAGTTGACCTTCAGCGCCGAGGCTGGCGGCGCGGTGAGCTTTGCGCGCGTGGGGCAGGAGGTCATCATTGGCGCCCGGCTCTTGAACGAAGGCGCACCGTTGGCTAATGCCCGGGTCGTCGGCCGGATGGAGGTGTCGCACGACCGAGACGCGGGGGGCGGCCAGGCGGCGCCGGAGCCGGTGGCAGTGGACGTTACCTTCCCCGCCTGGGAAACCGGTGAGTGGAAGGCCATCGCGATTCCCTGGGTGCCGAATGCCGAGCAGTTCGGGTTGCAGCGCGTCGTGGTGGATTTGGTCGCCGATTCCCAGGGTTCGACCTTGGGAAGGTTCGGGTTCGCCAATTCGATTCGCGTCCTCGGTCTCGACCTGGCCATCACCGACGCGCACGTCCGGCCCAACCCCGTCGCCGGTGGCGCGAGTGCGGGGACCGCCAGCTTCCAGATCGCCGAGCGCGGTGACGTGGCCTTCCGGGTCCTCGATGCCCTCGGCCGCGAGGTGGGTCGGGGCAGCGGCTTCTTCGACGTCGGGCGGGTGAACGTGCCCCTGGCGACCCTGGTGCCGGCCGATCTGCCCAGTGGCGTCTATCTCCTACAAATCGCCGCCGACGGCTCTCGCTTCGCCTTGGGCCAGGCCGACGCCCAGGTGCGCTTTGCCCTCGAGCGCTGATGCCGCCTTGACTTAGCCCGGCACCGCTCGTAGGCTTTGGTCGGCAAAAAATTGGCACGGTGGGCCCCGCTGCCGGGCGGCATTCGTTCAGATCGGTCGGGTAACAGGGTTGGCCAGGAAATCCACAAGAACTCGGCGGCAACGGGCAGAACGCGTGCACCGGGCGCTCAGGCTGGCCGTGTGGATCGGTGTCATCGCCGTGGTGGCCATTGCCGCCGTCGAGTTGTGGGACGCCTTTGAACCGCGCTCTTGGCGCTGGCCCCGGCTGAGCTTCGCGACCGACTATGAGGCGCGGATTACTGGGCTCAGTCAGCTCTTGGGTGAGCTGGGTATCTCGGCCAGCGCGGTCCAGCGGACGCGTCCAGTCGAGGTGGCCACCGGTCGATCCGGCGTTGAAAACTGGGCGGTGCGGCTGCCACGCCGGCTATCGCTCGTCGAGTGCAACCTGGCGGTCACCCGTCGCGCGCCCCGTTGGCAGCTAGCAGTCTTAGATGTGTTCGAGCACGAGACGCGCGGGCCAGACGGCCAACGTAGCCCAGCCATCACCATGGTGCTGGGTGAACAGGGTTCCAAACCATCGGTGCTCAGTAGTTTTTTTGCGAACTCTGGAGCGGCGCCGGCAGAAGCCGAGCCGCCCAGTGAACGTTTTCGTTTGACATTTGAGAAGTCGCCGCCCGACGTCGTTGGACAAGTGGCGGTGGTGATCGATGACTTCGGACACGCGTGGGACGAAACCGCGCGTGCCTTTTTGGGATTTCCGGCGCCGTTGACGTTGGCCGTGCTGCCGCACCGGCCGGGGTCGGCCACCGTCGCCGATCTGGCCCGACAAGTTGGGTTCGAGGTGCTTTTGCACATGCCGATGGAGCCCCAGGGTTACCCGCGGGTTGACCCGGGGGATGACGCGATCCTCGTCGACGACCGCGCCATTGAAGTGCGCGCCCGGCTCAGGCGCGCCTTCCGGTCGGTCGGTGACGTGCGCGGCATCTCCAACCACATGGGGTCGTTGGCGACTGCCGACCCGGACATCATGAAGATTGTTTTGGAGGAAACCGGAGATCGCTCGCTCTACTTCGTGGATAGCGCCACGACCCCGCGCTCGGTGGTGGGAATCATGGCGCGCCGCCTCGGCGTGCCATTCTTGGAGAACCGCTTGTTCTTGGATGATGTGAAGGAAGCGGATGCGATCCGCCAGAAGATGAGTGAAGCCATGCGCATCGCCGAAAAGCTCGGCGCCGTCTTGGTCATTGGTCACGCCTACCCGGAAACCCATCGGGTGTTGATCGAGACCCTCGATGAACTGGCGGAACGCCGGCTGGAGCTGGTGACGGCTTCAAACCTCCTGCCACCCACCGGTGTGCTCACCGCCCACTAGGGCGCGACGCCTCAACGACGTACGAAGTAGCGAATTGCCAAGTAAGGACACTAGACGCATGGAACGCCGCGCCGGCGCCGCGAGACCAGCTCGATGAAACACACGCCTCTTTTGATTGCCAATCTGGACTGGGTGGCTGCTCTCCGATCCGGCAGTGGTTCTTTGGAGCCTGACCCGGTCCAAGCCGCCGCCCTCGCCGAGGCCGCCGGTGCCTTGGGGATCGGCGTCACCATCCGCGAGAGCCGCGACGGTATCCAGGACCGCGACGTACGGTTGTTGAAAGAGACGGTGAAAACACCGTTTCACCTGTCCATCCCCCTCGCCGAAGCAATGGTGGCGATTGCCGAGGCGATCAAGCCGGACTCGGTGACGCTGGTCCTAAACAACGACACCACCGGCGCCGGCGAAGCGGAGATCAGGCGCGCGGTCGATCGATTGCGGCAGGCTGGGTTGGGCGTCGGTTGCCGCCTTGCCCCCGACACCGAGCGCGTCAAGCAGGCCGCCGCTTGGGGTGCGCGGCACGTGGTGCTGGATGTCAGTGACTGTACCCAGGCCGGTGCCCCGGAAGGCGCCACCGAAGCGGTGCGGAACGCCAGCGAGTACGCCCAGAAGCTGGGCCTCAAAGTGCGGGCGCGGGGTGGCATCCACCACCGTAATTGCCAAACGCTGTTGGACTTTCACGCCATCGACGAACTCGAGGTGGGGCATGGCCTCGCTGCCCGGGCGGTGATGGTGGGGTTGAGTGAGGCTGTACGAGAAGTTGTGAGCTTGGGACGCGCTGCTCGCTCCCTGGTCGCCGGGTCTGCCCCGGCCTAGAAAATCGGAAGACGTAACGCATGGGAACACAACGCTGGAAAGTCATTACGCTGCTTATCATTTTGGCTGGAGCGGCGCTCTATTTGTGGCCGACCTACCGCTACTACTTTGGGCTCTCACCGGAGGAACGTTCGTCCAGGAACCCTTCGTCCGAAGTTGTTGAGTTGCGCGAAAAGATTCTCCACCTTGGGTTGGACTTGCAGGGCGGCATGCACGTCGTTCTCGAGACCGAGCTGGACGAAGACGCCGAGAGTGGTAGCGCCGCGGTGGATCGGGTGGTCGAGGTGCTTCGCAACCGCGTCGACAAGTTTGGCGTCTCGGAGCCGGTAATCCAAAAGCAGGGTGATCGCCGCATCGTCGTCGACCTGGCCGGTTTGAAGGACCCCGAAGCGGCCCGCCGGCTGATCGGCAGCACGGCGCGGCTGGAGTTTCGGATGTGCAAGAGCGCTGCCGAAGCCAGCCAGATCCTCGACCGGGTCGACAAGTACCTGGCGGCGGTGGCCGTCGATTCGACCGACACCAAGCCATTGAGTTCGAAGCTGGCGGTCTTCTACCAGCGCGATTTGGGGGTGCCGACCGGCGCCTTCGTGCGCGGGGAAGCCAAGGCGGAAGTGGAAGCGATTCTTGCCGATGCTCAGGTCGACTCGGTGGTCGGTGCCGGCGCCGACTTGGCGCTCGGCACCGAGGAATTCAACCTGGGCCAGTACACGGGCTACGTCCTCTACTTCTTGGACCGCGCCTTCTCCCTCACCGGCGACCAAATTCGCAACGCCTCGGTGGGTTTCGACCTGGATCCATCCAACCCTGGCGCGCCGGGCATCAGCTTGACCTTCACCGGCCGTGGCGCCCGCAAGTTCGGGGAGTTAACCTCCGAGAACGTCGGCAACTTCATGGCGATCGTCTTGGATGACAAGGTGCAGTCGGCGCCGCGCATCAACGAGGCGATTCGCGGCGGCCGCGCCTCGATCAACGGCAGTTTCACCGACAAAGAAGCGCAGGTCTTGGCGACAGTACTCCAAGCGGGGGCCTTGCCGGTCGACGTCAAGATCATCGAGGAGCGCACCGTCGGGGCCTCCCTTGGCCAGGACTCGGTCCGCAAGGGGTTGAAGGCTGGTCTCATCGGGGCGGCGGCGGTTGTCGTCTTTGTGATCCTCTGGTACAAGCTGTCGGGAGTCATCGCGGTCGTGGCGCTGACGCTCAACATCCTCTTGGTGTTTGCGGGGTTGTCGATGTTACGCGGCACGTTAACCCTGCCCGGCATCGCCGGAATCGTGCTGACCATCGGCATGGCTGTCGATGCCAACGTGCTGGTCTTTGAGCGCATCCGCGAGGAGCTGCGGAACGGCAAGACGGCGCGCGCTGCTATCGACGCCGGGTACGGTCGTGCCTTTACGACGATTATGGACTCTAACCTGACGACGCTGATTGCCGCTCTGGTGCTCTTCCAATACGGGACCGGGCCAATCCGCGGCTTCGCCATTACGCTTTCCATCGGCATTATCGCCAACTTGTTCACCGCTGTCGTCGTCACCCGGATGTTGTTTGACGCGATCTACCGGCGATCGACCGCCGCCACTGTCAGCATCTAGCGGCTAGCGATTCGAGGAACTCATGCAAATTCTCGTCGATACCAACTATGACTTCATGGGCAAGCGCAAGATCGGTTTTGTCTTGTCGGCGCTGGCCTTAGCCGTTGCGATTGGTTCGCTCTTGGTGCACGGCGGTCCAAAGTACTCGATCGACTTTACGGGCGGCTCGTTCGTGCAGATGGCGTTTACGCCGCCTCTGAGTGCCGACGCCTTGCGCTCGGCGGTGACTGGCGCCGGCATCAACGCCGAGATCCAGCAGGTGTCGGGCTCCAACGAGTACATCATCCGCATGAAGAACGAAGACGTCGAATCGGTCGGCGCCAGTGTTCTGGCGCCGGGCTCCGACGCCACGCCGTTTGCGGTGGTCGACGCGTTGGTCAAGCAATCGCACCCCGACAGCCAGACCGAGCTCCTCAGGCAGGAGAAGGTGGGACCCAAGATCGGTGGCGAGCTTAGGAATCGAGCCGTGCAGGCCATCATCTTGGCGCTGGTCCTAATGCTGGGTTACATCGCCTTTCGGTTTCATGGGCTCTTCTTCGCTTTGGGAGCGGTGGCGGCACTGGCCCACGACGTGCTCATTGTCTTGGGGATCTTTTCGTTGACTGGCAAGGAAGTATCGCTGTCGATCTTGGCGGCCCTGCTGACCATTGCCGGTTACTCGATCAACGACACGATCGTTGTCTTCGACCGGATTCGCGAGCAAATGAAGTCGATGCGCAAGGGGTCGCTTGAGGACGTGTTCAACCTGTCGATCAACCGCACCCTCAGCCGCACAGTGCTCACCAGTTTGACCACCTTGTTTGCGGTGTTCTCGCTGCACGTGTTTGGTGGCAGCGTCATCCACGACTTCGCCTTTGCAGTGCTTTGTGGTGTGGTGGTTGGCACCTACTCATCGATCTTCGTGGCCGCCGCATTGGTTTTGGTCATGCAGCTCTGGTGGAATCGGCGCGAACGGACGCGCTCGGCGAGCGGCGCCCAGGCCAAGAAGGCGGCGCGCGGCAAGACGAAGAAGGCGCAGGCGGCGGCTGCCGGCACCTGAGCGCTGGGCTGACCCGTGCGCTCAGGTCCCCGGCCTGGGGTGCGGCGCCTTGTTGCACGCTGGGACACTCGATGGATGAGCCATCTCACCCGCCCCGCCGCCGGTTGATGCGGGTGACGGTGACCGATGAGCGGCGCACCCGCCTTCTGGTGATGATCAAGGCGTTCTACGCCGATCGGTTTGGCGAGGAGCTGAGCGACTTTCGCGCCGCAAGTCTCTTGGACTTCTTCGTAGAACTCCTCGGTCCCCCGGTCTACAACCAGGCGATCCAAGACGCGCGCGCCTTTGTCGAGGATAAGCTCGTTGACCTCGAAGGTGAGTTTTACGAAGTCGAGGATCCCGACACGAGCTAAGAACGACTCCGGTGACTGTGCACCACTCAGGCCAGCTGGCCGATGAGATCGCCTACCTGGCCGTCGCTCAAGCGATCCGGCGGATCGCGCGCGAGCGGGGATGGCGGGTGGAGCCCCTCCTGCGGGCGCGGCGCCGAGTGGTCCGGCGGGCGGGCGCCCACCCGGAGATCCACCATGGGCCGACCTTTGGGGTGATCCTCCACACGGCGACCGATCCGCCACGACGCCTGGAGTTCGACGCCGAGTTTCGGTGGGAGGGCGCTTGGGAGGCGGGGGCCGGCGAAGCGTCCATCCTCGACTTTTTCCGGGCGATTCAGCCGCACTGCCAGTCCCTGACGGTGCAGGTGGGGGGGCGCTCGGTCGACCTGTCGGCTTAGGCGGCGGATTCCCCCCTTGGGGTTTCAGTTCGAACGGACCGGTGGTCCAATCTTGCAGCATGGGGGGCGCTAGATTCCCCAGCCGGGGTGCCAAGTTCCTGTGGGGCTAGGAGTTGCGCCATGGGTCCGGGGTTGGCACGGGCCTCGCTAATCTCATGGGTACACCGCGCGGCGGTTGAGAGTGGGTCCAGCTTTGGGGCGTGTGCCCGTTTCATCTACCTGACATGACGCCGGCCGAACTCGACCCATCCTGAGCGCCGCGCGGTGCTCCTCTTTTCCAGGCGGCTGCTACGATCGTGGCCATGTCTAACCGCACCCTGGCGCTCGACGACGCGCTCTACAGCTACCTGGTCGACGTCTCCTTGCGCGAGTCCGACGTAGCTCGCCGGCTGCGCGACGAAACCGCCGCGTTGCCCAACGCCCGCATGCAAATCTCGCCCGAGCTGGGGCAGTTCATGCAACTTCTGGTGCGCACGTTGGGCGCCACCCGCACCCTGGAGGTGGGTGTCTTCACCGGCTACAGCACGTTGTGTGTCGCCACCGCTCTCCCTGCCGGTGGACAAATTGTCGCGTGTGATGTGAGTGACGAGTGGACATCGATTGGCCGGCGCTACTGGCGCGAGGCTGGAGTCGAGACGAAAGTCGACCTCAGATTGGCGCCCGCCGTCGAGACGCTCCGTTCCCTCCTGGACGGTGGCCAGGCCGGCACGTTTGACTTCGCCTTCATCGACGCAGACAAAGTGAACTACCCTACGTACTACGGGTTGGCGCGTGAGCTCGTGCGGCCCGGTGGCATCGTGGCGTTGGACAACGTGCTGTGGGGCGGTGCCGTTGCTGATCTGTCCGTCACCGATTCCGATACCGCCGCCATTCGGCGGGTCAACCAAGAGATTCATGAAGATTCGACAGTGGATCTGAGTTTGGTACCGATCGGTGACGGATTGACCCTGGCGCGCAAGCGTTGAGCGTGCGTTTGTTGCTTGCAGTTCGCCGCGTGACCTGGTAGAAGAGCGCCGAATCCATCAACACAATCGACCGGATCGGTCTATTTCTACCAGGAGGTACCATGTCCACCAGCGGTCAGCCCACCAGCGGGCTCGAGTACAACGCTCAAAGTGCGCCTGTTCCCCAACCATCGGGGCGGGTGACGCGTAAGAAGCGCGCCGGTCAACCGGCGAAGCCCAAGAACGCGACCCCCAAAAACGCGACCCCCAAAAGAGCCGCGCCCAAGAAGTCGCGTCCGAAGAAGGCGGCGGTGAAGCAGTCGGCGGTCAAGAAGCCGGGAGCCCGCCCGCAAGCTGCGGCGCCGGTCGCCGACGTGCAGCCTCACGCTGCGCCGCCGGTGACTCCCGAGGAGCGCCACCGGATGATCGCCGAAACCGCCTACTACCTGGCTGAAGCGCGGGATTTTAAGGGGGGCGACGACGCTGCCGATTGGCTCGAGGCCGAAGGCTTGGTCGACGCCCAATTGGGGGAGCGCTAGGCGGCCATTCGGGGAGGCGGTTGCCTCGGCCCAGCCTAACTGCTTCGGTCTAGGCGGTCGCCGCCTCGTAGAACCGCGCCATGTCGGCGGTGAACGCCGCCCGCGAGGCGTCCCAGCTATAGAACATGTGGCCGCCCGCGTAGTTGGCGGTCTCCAGGAGCGGGTGCTGGGACTCGGTCAGCTTCATCTGGTCGACCAAACGGCGGCTGGCGAAGTACGGCGTCACCAAGTCGAAATAGCCGTGGGCGATAAACACCCGCATGTGCTCGTTCAGGCTCATGCCGTACCTGAGGTCGTCCATGGCGCCCGCCGTGCGCTGGAAGACGTGGGTTCTGGCGCTGTCCTTCCACGCCGAATTGACCTCGAGGCTCAAGAGCCGGTAGTCGAGGTCGGTGTCGACGCCCAGCGTCGTCCTGAGGTGGTGGTTGACGGCGCTCGTGAACAAACGATCGATGGAGAAGAGCGTCGGGTCGGGGCCGGCGTAGTCGTCCCGGTCGGGGAACGGATCCACCGCCGAGATCGACGCGTCGTAGTGCCCGAGGAGCCGGCGCTGGTCCCTCAAGAGCTGGCGGCAGAAGACGGTCGAGGTGATGCGACCGGCCGAGCGATCGACCAACTCGGCCGGCAATCCCAAGAGCGCCGCCATTCGGTCGATGATGCCCTGTCGTTCGGTGGCGGCAGCCCCCTGGACCAAGAGTTGTGGCAACTCGGTGGTGGCGAACGCCTCGGCTGCGGCCAGGACCGACTCCAGGGTGGCGCCGGGGGCAGCGGTCGCCCGCCCGTGGTGCCAGGCGGCGCCGGCCAGGGAGGGGAACAACTCCACCCAGTAGGTCAGGTCGTAGTCGGTGCCCATCAGCGAGTCCAGCTCGATCGCCGGCGAAATGAGGACGGCGCCGTTTAGGCCGACGCCGTGGTCCTCTTGCAGCTTGCGGGCCATCTTGGCTGCCCGAAAGCCGCCGTAGCTTTCGCCGGCTACGAAGATCGGCGCCGTCCAGCGGTTGTGCTTGGAGAGGAAGCGCCCAATGAACTCGCCGAGCGACTCCAAGTCTTTGTCGATGTCCCAGAACTCGGCGTTCTCCTTGGGCGCTTCGGCGTCGGCGGCGTCGCCTTCTTTTGCCTTGTCCTTGGGTTTCTCGGGTTGGAGAGCGCGGCTAAAGCCGGTGCCGATCGGATCGATGAAGCAGAGGTCGGTGAAGCGGAGCCAGGATTCTTGGTTGTCGTCGACCTGGGCGGGCGGGCGCGGCAGTGTGCCGTCCGGACCAAAGGCGACGCGCTTGGGCCCCACGGCCCCCATGTGCAAGTAGGCCGAGGCGGCGCCCGGCCCACCGTTGAAGACGAAGGTCAATGGGCGGCGGGGGTCATCGGTGTCTGCCAGGTAGGCGGTGTGGAAGATGTGGCCGACTGGCTTGTGGATTTTGCGCAGCGTGAGCCACTCGGCCACGGCTCGGTAGTCCAGTTCGCCGCTGGGGAGGTTGAGGGTGCCGCGGGTGGCGGCGCCTGGCGGTGGAAAGGGCGCGTCTTTGCCGTCGGTCTTCTTCTGCTCGGCCTTCGTGCTCTCAGAGGTCGTGGGTTCGGACATCGTTGGTCTCGGTTTGATCGTGCGCGTGGGGTCGGGCGGCAATCGTCTGACGCCATGGTAAGCTGGCTCTTAGGTGGGTTCAACTGGAGAGCTTGGCTTATGGCGCATCGCCTGCATTTCCGGATTGTCGCTGGCGTCCTGCTACTGATTGCGGCTGGGCATGCCGCCCGGTCCGCCGGCGCTGCGAGCGCTGAACTGGCCGCCGGGGCCTTGCCAGAACCTTCGCCGTTGTCGGCGTTGGTTGCCTTCGAGGCGGCGTGGTCCAACTCCGACGTCGAGGCGCTCCTCGCCTCTACCAGCCACGAGGGACTGCGCCTCGAGATGGGCACCGTCGGCCCCGACGGGTTCTACGCGCGTTCTCAGGCCGAGTTTCTGATCCGCGACTTGCTGGCCTACTCGAACACCGTGACTTTCTACTTCAACAAGGTGGAGTGGGATCCGACCAACGTTGATCGCGGCGTTTCCTGCCAGGCCACCTGGCTCCGTAGGGGTGTTTCGGAAGAGGCCGGGGTGCCCCTGTATCTCAACTTCAAGTTGGAAGAGGGTGGCTGGCGCTTGACGGCGTTGAGTACGCGCGACACGCTGGACTGAGTGCTAGGTGGAGCGGTTGGCGCGGCGCTTCAAGAGCTGCGGCAAGTTGCAGAACGTGACTTCGGTGCCTTGGACGTCACGCTGGTAGGCGCGCCCGAGCTGTGGGCTCACGACATAGTTGGTACCCGCAGGGTGGAGGGCGCGAAACGCTAGCAAGCTGCGCGGACTCCAGCGCTCCGCATCCCACTTGCATTCGATTGCGTCGACCGCATCGCGACTGGCGGGCAGTACGAAATCAACCTCACGGCCGAGTTTGTCGCGCCAGAAGTGGATAGGGCGGGCGGTGCTGGTGCCCAACTCATCCAGAACGACGTGTTCCCAAAGTTGTCCGTGGTCCTCAGCGCGCAGTGACTGCCAGCCCCGGCAGTGCGCCACAAACCCGGTGTCGAACGCGTAGGCTTTGGGTTGGCGGAGGATCTCCTGCCTGCCTCCGTGGTGAAACGGCTGCAGGAGTTGGATGACGTGGGTCATCTGTAAGTAGTCTAAGTAGGTTTGGACGGTTGGCCTGGTGAGATGCGAGTGTTTGGCGAGGCTGGAGATTTCGACGAGACCGCCGCTTTGCCGCAGGAGGAGTTCGATGAGTTGCAGGAACTCGTGGCGCTTGGTGACCCGAAACAGCTCCTGGACGTCGCGTGCATAGTACGAGTCGAGCCATTCGGCAAAGAACGCCGGATCTTGCGACGAGCTGAGTAGCGCCTCGGGGAGACCGCCGCGGAGGAGCCTGCTTCCCAGATCGGGAGCGCCAAAGGCGGTGCACTCCCTCTCGAGAACGGGTGGCAGATGCAAAGTGCGCTTGCGTCCGGTCAGGCTATCTCGGAATTTTCGGGTGGCGGCGAACGTCGACGAACCAGTTGCCAAGATCTTCATGTGTGGAAAGGCGTCTGCGCCTATCTTGAGGACGGCGCTGGGGTCGTCCAGCTGGTGGATTTCGTCGAGGACGACCACCGGACGGCGCACGTCAGCCAACAGGCGCTCGGGGTCTCGGGCTGCCCGCTGGGTGCTGGGTAGATCGCAATTCAGAAATTCGGTGTCTGGCAAGGCTTGCGCCAGGGTGGTCTTGCCGACCTGCCTGACGCCTGTAAGCCATACTACAGACTTGACTTGCCAGGCATTCTGGATTGCCTCGAGCCAAAAGGGACGCTTGACCATGAAAACCAATTTAGCATTTGGTCGGACCAAATGTAAAAAGTATTTTCGTCCTGGCCCAGGGTGGGGCGGGGCGGGGGTGGCTAGCGGATGAGCACCACCTTGCGCGCGGCGGCGCCCGCCGACGCCTGTGCCTTGAGCCAGTAGACACCGCTCCGGCGGCGCGCCGTGCCGGTCCACTCGAACGCCGTGGGAATCGCCGACAGTTGGCTGACCCCGCCAATGCGTTCGATCAGGCGCCCCTGCACGTCGTACACACCGATGGTTGCGGCGGCCGGTCGCGCGGCGGTGACTTCGAAGCGGAGGGCCGAGCCAGCGCGGTGCGGCATTGCCGAGACCAAGGCGACCACGATCGCCGGGACCGTCGCACTGGCGTCCACCGAGAGGGCGTGACACCCCGCCCGCGCGTCGCAGCGGAGTGGGTGGGCAACCATTTGGCCACTTCGTTTGAACACCGCCACCACTTGGCCGTGGGCGATCGCCAGTTGCTCGAGGTCGCTCTTCATCCACGCGTCGAGGCCCAGCGAAGCTCGAACGATCGGCGCCGTCCAGTCCTCCGCATCGACCACCGCCACGCCTTCAGGGGTGAGGACGTAGACGGTGTCGCCGTGCCAGGCTAGTTCGGTGGGTCGCCAGTTCCGATACTCTCGGGAGTCGGTCCCAAAGGGTAGGGTGTGGACCCGCTCTGGGTTGTGCGGGTCGCTCAAGTCGATGAGTTCGACCCAGGCAGGATCGCCGACCCCACCGCGGCCGTAGGCCACCGCGATCGATGGAGTTGCGGCTGGACACGTCTGGGGAGCGACGATGGGCCGGTCGCCGGCCCCGTAGGCGATGGAGCTGGCCTCTTGCAAGGTGCCATCGTCCACCGTAAAGACTTCGAGGTGATCGCCGTAGGTGACAACGAGCCGGCTCAAACCGGCGACGACGTCGATCGCCGTGTCCGCCAGTGCGTGCGACGCCTCCCATACCGGCAGGGTGACGGCGTTGATCGAGTAGGTGTCGAGCGCCAGGTCGTCGGAAATTGCATAAAGGTGGTCGTCCAGATAGGTCAACTTTTGCACCGGGGCGCGGGTCTCAGTCACCAGGTTGATCGTTCCCCAGTTGAGGTCGACGTCAAAGCTGCAGGTGGTGACACCCTGGGCCGTTGCGGCGAAGACGATGACCGCTTGGTCGCCCAGTGGGTAGTGGGCAATGTCCCGGATGCCGGCGACCTCGAGAAACCGGTACGAGCCGCGGCCCATGGCCGGTGGCTCGACCGCACTGGCGCTCAAATGCTCCGGGTTGATTGCCAAAGCGAGACGGGTGCCGGTGCCTTCTAAGTCGGTCAGCGGTGTTCGGATGGGGAGGGTCGGCCGCAGCGCGCCGGCGGTGGATTGTTGAATGGCGCTCACATCCTGCACGTAGAGGCGTGGTCCGGAGCTGGTCACCAAGATCGAACCGGCGGCGGCGACGCGCTCATGGATCGCGCCTTCGGTGGACAATATGCCGAGCGTACCTTCGTCACTGACTTCCGTCACGCGCGGGGAGCGTGAGAGCACCACGGCAGAGCCGGCCCAGGCGATTTCTCGACCCCAAACCTCGGCGTCGTCGATGCGCCGCGGGCTTTCTGGGTGAGCGACGTCGTAGGAGGTGAGAAAAAGATCGTCGTCGTGGCCATCGGTGTAGCTGTAGGTGGCGAGGAGCAGGTTGTCGCGCACGGCAACGGCGGTGGAACAGGCCGTACGGTGTGGTTCCTCCCAAGCAATGAGTGGCAAGCTGGGCCGGGAGACGTCGATCACTTGGAGCCACGCCCCGGTCTCCCACGCTGACGTCGCGGCGTACAGGTAGCGTCCATCGGTGTCTAGATCGACGGTGCTGATCGGCGCCCGAGAGATGAGAGCCGGCGCAGTTGGATTGTTTGCCGACACGCCCAGCAAGTCGGGGCCGCCTAGCCACAGGACGTCGCCGAGTTGGGTCATGGCGGTGGACGCGGATGGCAGCTCGAGGTCCGAGAGGACCAGCGGGTTGGCTGGATCCTGGATGTCGACGGCCATGAGGTGTCGGTCGAAACTCACCCAACAGACGTCCCCATCCAGCGTCAAGGATGGCCGATTGCCACCGGCAAACGGCAGCGACACCGAGCCGGAGCGTTCAAGCGTGCCCCCATCGAGCAGGCAGACGACCAACGCGCCCTGAGCGGTCAGGGCGCAGACGCGCTCGGAGTCCGTGGTCAGTCCGGCGACGTAGCTGTCGAACATCAGGGCCGAGCCCGTGTCGTAGGCGTTGCAGTCGGTCGCTTGGCTGGTGCGTGGTGCCAGGGGCAGGGTGGTCGCGACCAAGATAAGAGTTACCAGACGAAGCTTCTGAGGCACCAGGCGGTTTGTTGCTGACACTTGGTTTTGTTGCGGCATGGCTCTTCCTCTCAGCGGACGACGACGATCTTGTGGGTTGTCGCCGCGTGCAGGGTGACGACGCGCATGAAGTACACCCCCGGGGCGACCGGCTGGCCGTTTGTGCTGGCACCGTCCCAGTCGAGCCGGGTGAGCGGCTGAGGGTCGCTCCAGGTGCGGACGATCCGACCGGTGGCGTCGTAGAGACCTACTTCGACAGCCGGGTTGTCCTCACTGAGGACGAGTACCACCGGGCCACGTGTCGGCTGTGGGGTGATCTGGGGCGCTAGCGCTGGAGGCGCCGGCTGGCTACCGAGAATGGCGCCGACCCAGGCGGCAGTGGGCTCGTCGGCGGGATGGCGCGTTCCATCGGCGGCGGCAAAGCAGTCCTCGGGTGCGCCGCCGGCTTGCCAGCGCCGGAAGATGTGGAGTGCGTCTCTGGGGGTGAGCCGGCCATCGCAGTTGACATCGGCTACCTCTCTGCTGCAGGTACCGCGGTCGTTGCAGTGCCCCTGGTCGGCGACACCCAGGTACCAATCGAGTGCGCAGCGCGCGTCGATCGGCGTGAGTCGGCCGTCGCCATTCAGGTCACCGTCGTGAAGGCAGGCGTGATCCTCCGGGCAGGCGAAGAAGTGGAAGGACACCCCTTCGGTGTAGTTCGCCACCACCAGCGTTTCTTCAGCGGCGTCAATGTCGACAGCGCCCGCGTCGATGACCGCACGGCGTCCGGGGCGCGGCTGGCTGGGGACCGACACATCGATGACATCGAATCCACTCGCGTGGCTGATGTAGAGTAGGTGCCGATCAATGGTCAGACCGCTGGGGGTTTGCGTCGACGGAATCTCGGCGACGACGGTGGGCGAGTCGCCTGCCACCGAGGCGATGGTTAGTCCCTGCCGGTGTGCCACGTAAGCGTGGTCGCCCTGCAACAACACCTCGGTGGCGACGACTGGGAGGGTGCCGGTGAGGCGCAAGTTCCCGAAGTCGAGGGCGTCGACGACGTGGAAGCCACCCTCGGCGGCACCGACGATCGCCCGCTGGCCGTCGAAGTCGACCGTGCAGGCAAAGCCGGGTAGGGCGAGGTTGGCGGCGACTTGGGGTTGCAACGGATTGGCAAAGTCGATAAGGGTCAATCCGGCGAGGCCGTCGGCGATCGCGGCCACCGTGCCAAAGCATTCGACGCTGGTTGCTTCACCTGGCGTGGCAGCGACCCCGACTCGAGCCGGATGGGCGGGGGATGCCAGATCTAGGATGGCCACAGCACTTTCGCCTGTCCGCTCGGTGTAAGCCGCCGCTCCAAACTGACCGGCGATGTCGGCGTCCAGGACGCGGTCGCCAAGCTTGAGAGTGGCATCAAGCGCTGGGACCTCGGGGTCTTGGAAGCTGAGCACTTCGAGGCCGGCCAGCTCGCTGGCGACGAAGGCGACGTGGCTATCGGCGTCCAACCGGAGCGCCAGGCCCTCGGTGGGCACCTGGCCGCGGATGGGCGATCGCCCGAATGGTAACAATCGGGTGACCACGAGGCGGCCGTAGCGCCAGGTTTCGGCGAGGCAGCCTGCTTCGGGTGTTGCTCCGATCAACCGCACATCGTCGTCGTGGTTGAGTAGGAATATGGGATCCTCCAACTCGGCGACGTCGAACAGTTGCAGTAGGCTGCGACCGATGAACAGGTGAGTTCCGGAGCGGAACGCCACCGTGTTACCGTGGGCTAGGCCTGGGGTGCGTGACACGAGAGCCGGTCCGCTGGCGCCGGTCAAGTCGTAGATCTCTAGGTGGGGTGGCACGGCGGCGTAGGCGATGCCCTGAGAGTCGATCGAGGCGCGGGGGAAGCCCGGCGATTGCCATAGGAGTTCTGGGGAAGTGGGATCGGCGACGTTCCACGCCACGAGGTCGGCGCCGAGGCTGAAGAGCCGATTGTTGTCAGCGGCGGTCAAACTGCCCAGTTGCATTGGCAGGGTCGTCTCGCTGAGAGGTTGTGGAGCGTTGTTGCCGGCGATGTCGAAGGCGCGCAGGGTCGTGCCGACCGCGACGTACAAGGTCTCGCCGAGAACGGCAAGCCCAGCTGCCGGCTCGCTCAGGGTGATTTCGTTAGTTTGGACGAACTGCGTTTCTTGTCGATCGAAGGCGGCCACCGTGGGGTCGTCATCGAACGCGACGAATACCTGGTGGTCAGCGGCAGCCAGGAAAGTGATGCGCGCATCCAAGGTGTTGGAGGAGTAGAGATTGAGTGAGCTGGCGTTGACTAGGCGCAATTCATTGGACCACGACATGCAGAGGAGCGACTCCCCACAGTCCATCGCCAGATCGCCTCTTTGCGTGCCGCCTTGGAAGAGCGACAGTTGGTTGTCGTTGTAGGATTCGCAGCCGCGCTCCTGGGCCCGCGGCGCAGATTGGGGCAGAAGCAAGCAGAGAAGCGGCAGCCATAGAGCGAGTGAGGCTAGGGGGTGGCGCAGTTGGGCGGTCCACCATCGACCAGCGGAGATGTACTGCATGGCACGACTCGCGGCTCACGACCTCAGCGTCGGCGCCCGTCGTCCGGATCCGCCTCGCTGGCGTCTGGTGATGCTGTGCCCAGTGGCTGGTGCCGGGCCGAGCCGCCCGATCATGCGCCTTTAGGGCTCCAGCTCACTTATCAGTGTAGCACGCTGATGGTGGCGTGGCCGCGGATGGACGGTGGTGCAGGAGGGGCTAAACGGTTGCTGATGGTGGCGTGGCCGCCGGGGCTAGCTCGACCAGGGCAAGTCGCGGCCCAGGTATTCGGCCAGGCGGCGGTTGGGCTCAGCGTAGTGGTCGGCCAATCGGACTTCCTCTGCCTCGCTGACGGTGATTTTGGGGACGTCGATGCGTGCGAAGGCGGGCGCCACCTCGACGATCCTGCGGGCCAGGCGCGGGAACATGAAGTTCGTGTGCAGGTAGAGGCCGCCGTGGCGGACGTTGTAGCGCGCCTCCATGTCGGCCGGGCGGAACCCTTCGTCGATCTCTAGAAAGCGACAGACGCGGTCGAGGGTTTCGGCTTTGTGCTTGACGACGCTGTCTTCGTAGAGGAGCACCATCATCCGTTCGGGCGGGTAGAGGGCGCTCCAGGCTTCGAGCTGCTCCCGGTAGTAACCCATGGTGATGATGCCCCAGCGGTCACCGACATCGAAGATGCGGCGCCGCGGTGAGAAGCGCCGGTGACGAATGTGGTGGTGGTACGACGAAACGGCGCGGCGGACCGGATCGCGCAGGAGAGCGATGAGCTTCAGGTCGGGGTAGTGCTGGTGGACGAGGGCGGGGATGTCGTGAATGCGATCGCTCTCGCTCGGCTCGCCCGGGTCGGGGCTTGTCCACAGGTAGTTGGGCGTGTACTCGCCGATCGCTTTGGCGCCGTTGGCGCCGGCGAATTGCGATTCGTACCAGTCGATGCCCAGCCCGTGGCGCGACTTCTTGTTGAAGAAGTGGAGTTCCTTCTCGCTGGAGGAGGCGACTTGGGGATGTTGGCGCAGCATCTCGGCCAGCCAGGTGGTGCCGCACTTTTGTGCCCCGATCACCATGAACGTTGGCTGTGCCATGCGTCTCCTCCGTACGAGCTCGTTGACTCAGAACTCGACAGCCACGGGCCGTCGATATCCTCAGTATCTTCTGATTCTGCGCTATATAAAGTCAATTGGCTGGCTGGTGGTTGGTGGGGGGGTGGGGCGTCTCGGGGTGATCCAGCCGGGGGCGGAATCGCCCAGGCTCCGGGTGGCGTAGGCGGTTGGGTGACCTATGAGGCTGGGTGATCGATGCAGGTGGGGTGACCTATGCGGGCTTCTGAGCGACGACGCTCCAAATGCGGTGTGGAACGACCAGGGGATCCGGGTAGCGCTCTCGGAGAAGGCGGCCTAAGGCGCCATCGAAATCCTCGACCTCTGCGGGGGTGAGGGAGCCAGATCCGACACCGTTACACGTGCGCATTCTGCCGCGCCAGGCGGCATGGGTGAAGGATTGGTCGTACTCGTAGCAAAAGGCCTCGACCAGCTTGAAGCCGCCGCGGATCACCTCGTCGATTTGGCCGGCGAACACCCCCGTCGAGCCGGCCATGGTCCAGGTCGGGTTGTACTCGAGGATGAGCGCTTCGGTGTCGCCGGCGACCGGCGAGTGCTCGGCCAAGTAAGAGTGGTGGACGATGGTGAGGATGCCGCCCGGCCGGAGCAGGCGCTGGAGTTCGGCCAGGGTGGCTTCTGAGTCGAACCAGTGCCACGACTGGCCGGCGGTGGCCAGGTCGAATGAGGCTGGGTCGAGGCCGGTCGCCTCGGCAGTGGCGACGCGAAAGTGGGCGGCGAGCTGGCGCCCCTGGGGCAGGTGCACGGCTGCCTGCTCGGCGGCGGCGACTTGCTCGGCCGACTTGTCGATGCCCACTACTTTGCTCCCTCGCACCGCCAGCTCGAGCGCCAAAGTCCCAGGGCCGGTGGCCAAGTCCAGCGCTCTGGAGCCTTGGAGGGGGATGAAGGTGTCGAGGCGCTCGTAGAACGAGGCGGGTGGGCCGGGGCGATGCGTCGCGTAGTCCTGGGCGTGCCGGCCGAAGTCGACCGTGTCGGAGGGGCGTTTCTTGTCCATGGTGGGATTGACCGCCGGTTCCGGCTCGTCCAGTTCCACGACGAACGTCCGGTCGTCGACCGTGACTTGGTCGCCCGGGCGGAGCTTTCGGCCGCGGCGCGTTTCGACTTCGCCGTTCACCTGGACGGCGCCGTACTGCACCATGATTTTGGCTTGGCCACCGGTGGGTGCGACGCCCATCACCTTCAGAAACTGGTCGAGCTTGATGAACGGCTCGCCGCTCACGCGCAGGACTCGCGAATCACTTGCCCGGCACGCCCAGCCAGCCGCGCGAGGCGTAGTCCGACAGGGTCAGGCCGACGAGAATTGCTAGCCAGATGAAGCCGCCCAACGCTGCCAGCCATGTGAGCTTGGTAGCGTCTTTGACGTGCATAAAAAATAGGATGACGACCAGTGCCTTGATGGAGGCGATGGTCATGGCGACCACATCGTTGATGCGTCCCAAGTCTACGAAGGCGACGCCGACGGTAACGGCGGTCAACACCATCAGGGTCAGGAAGACGGCGATGTAGGTGCGTTGAGAGGCGACGTGGGTCGACATGGCGGGCTCCGTCATGTTCGGCCGATCAGGTAGAGGAGCGGGAAGAGGTAGATCCAGACGATGTCGACGAAGTGCCAGTAGAGCCCGACGCCTTCGACTGGGTTGTAGTAGTCGGGACCGTAGCGATCCTTGGCGGCGCCGACCATCAGCCAAATGAGGAGCCCCAGACCGACGATCATGTGCAATGCGTGGAGGCCGGTCATGCAGAAGTAGATCGAGAAGAAGAGCTGCAAGTTCTGGGGGGAGGCGTGGTGAGCCTCGGCGGCGAAGTGGGAGCCGGGGATCAGGTGCTCGTGATACTTGTGCGAATACTCGACGGTCTTGATGCCCAGAAAGACGGTGCCGAGGATTGCTGTGGCGAGCAGAAAGCCGATGATCTTCTTCTTGTGGCCGAGCTGGGCGGCGCGGACCGCCAGCGCCATGGTCAGTGAGCTGCAGATCAAGACGACCGTGTTGGTGGCGCCGAGGGTGATGTTGAGATGGTGACTGCCCTCGGTGAAGGCGGCGGCGTATTGCGTGCGGTAGACCAGGTAGACCGCAAAGAGGCCGCCAAAGAAGAGCACTTCTTGCACCAGAAACAGCCACATCCCCAGGTTGACCGACTCGCGCTGCTGTTCGAGCGAGTCGAAGTGGTGGGCTAAGGGTGCCGTTACGTTAGACACGGACCACCTCCCGCTCGCTCAGGCTGGTGTAGTCGTATGCTTCGGTGGTGACCACAGGGACTTGGTGGAAGTTGTAGGTCGGGGGTGGCGAAGAGGTCTGCCACTCGAGGCCGACGGCTCCCCAGGGGTTGGGGGCGGAGGGTTTGGCGTAGCGCATGCTCCAGGCCAGGTAGACCATCGGCAGGATGTAGCCGACTCCCAGAATCGAGGCACCGGCGGTGGACAGAACGTTCAGGACCTGAAACTCCTCAGGATAGACGTGATAACGGCGTGGCATGCCGAGGTAGCCCAGGATGAACTGTGGGAAGAACGTTAGATTGAAGCCAATGAAGATGATGAAAGCGGCCAGTCGGGCGAGGAATTCGTTGTACATCGTACCGGTCATCTTCGGCCACCAGTAGTGGAGGCCGCCCAAGTAGGCCATGATCGTGCCACCCACCATAATGTAGTGGAAGTGCGCGACGATGAAGTAGGTGTCGTGCACGTGGATGTCGATCCCCAAGGTTGCCAGCATGATGCCGGTCAGCCCACCGATGGTGAACAGGCCAATGAACCCCAACGCGTAAAGCATCGGCGTGTCCCAGGAGATGGATCCCTTGTAGAGGGTCGCCGTCCAGTTGAAGACTTTGACTGCTGAGGGGATGGCCACCAGCATGCTCAGCACCGAGAAGATGGTCGAGGCGTAGAGCGACTGGCCCGAGACAAACATGTGGTGGCCCCACACCAAGAAGCCGAGGACGGCGATGCCGAGGGATGCAAAGGCGACGAACTTGTAGCCGAAGATCGGCTTGCGCGCGAAGGCGGCGATCAACTCCGAGATGATGCCCATGGCCGGCAGCACCATGATGTAGACCGCTGGGTGCGAATAGAACCAGAAGAGATGCTGGAAGAGAATGGGATCGCCGCCCAGCGCCGGGTCGAAAATGCCGACGCCAAAGGCGCGCTCGACCCCCACCAAGAGCAGCGTGACGGCGACTACCGGGGTGCCCAGCACCATGATCAGGGACGCCGCGTAGTGCGACCAAATGAAGAGCGGCAGCCTGAACCAGGTGAGGCCCGGGGCGCGCATGCGGTGGATGGTGACAATAAAGTTGAGGCCGGTGAAGATCGACGAAAAGCCGTTGATGAAAATGCCTACAGCCGTGGCGATCACGTAAGTGTTGGAGTAGGAACTACTGAACGGCGTGTAAAACGTCCAGCCGGTGTCGACACCGCCGTGCAGGATCGACCAGACGGTGAGCAGGGCGCCGGCGTTGTAGAGGTACCAGCTGGCCAGGTTTAATCGAGGAAACGCCAAGTCTTTGGCGCCGACCATGAGCGGTACTAGGAAGTTGCCGAGGACGGCTGGGATCGCCGGTATCAGGAAGAAGAACACCATGGCGACGCCGTGCATGGTGAACAGTCGATTGTAGGTGTCGGGTTCGACCAGGTCGCCGTGCGGAGTCAACAATTCAAGGCGTAAGAGGACGGCGAACAGGCCGCCCAGGAAGAAGAAGAAGGTCACCGAGATCAGGTAGAGAAGGGCGATCCGCTTGTGGTCGGTGGTCAAGAGCCACGACTTGGCGTCGTATGAGGCGTTCAGGTAGTGGCTTTGGCGGTCGGTGCTCACTGGGCCTGGTTCCCTTCCTTGATGTAGCGGACGAGCGCCATGATGTTCTCCTCAGACAGCTGACCCTTGAAGGTGGGCATCACCGGGTCGTAGCCGGCGACGACCTTGGCCGCCGGGTTGACGATGGACTCGCGCAAGTAGTTGTCGTCGGCAGTCACCTGCCGGCCGTCGGCCAGGGTGACCGCCTTTCCGAAGAGATCATCCAGGCTTGGCCCGCGCGCCGTGGTGTCCGGGCGGTGGCAGGTGTTGCAGGCGTGCTTGACGAACAACTCGGCGCCGGTTGCCGCGACCGTCGGCGTGGCTGTGCCCGAATGCAACCACGCCTCGTAGTTCTTGGGCTCCATGGCCACGACGCTGCCGATCATCTTGGAGTGCTCGGCGCCGCAGTACTCGGCGCAGAAGAGGTGGTAGCGGCCGGGACGGGTCGCTTCGAACCAAATGGTGGTGTATCGCCCCGGCAAGACGTCTGACTTCACGCGGAAGGCGGGGATGAAGAAGCTGTGGATGACGTCTTCAGAGGTCATGGTCAGCTTGATGGGACGCCCCACCGGCACGTGCAGTTCGTTGATCTCGCGTTTGCCTTCCGGGTGCTGGATCTTCCACATCCACTGCTTGCCGACCACGGTGTACTCGGTGGCGTCAGCGGGCGGGCGTGCTAATGCGAAGTAGACGTCGGTCCCCCACAGGAAGAGGGCGAGGACGATGCCCAGGGGGATGACCGACCACACCGCTTCGAGGAGGTTGCTGCCGTGGATGGGGGCGCCGATTTCGTTGGGGCGCTTGCGCCGGTAGCGCACGAAAAATCCCAGGACCAAAGTGGCGATCAGGATGGAGAAGAAGATGGTGAGCGCCACCGCAAAGGTGTAGATGGCGTCGACCCGCCCGGCCATGGTGGAAGCTTGCGGCGGGAAGACCGGAAAGACGACGAGCGGTGCCAGGAGCCCGGTCATGCAATGCGCGGCCCCCAGGAGCGCGGTCATGAGGCTACCTCCGTGGCTGGTCGCCGTCGCCGGTCGCGCCAGAGGAGCGTGCCGATGGTGAGGGCTAGGGCGCAGACGGTGGCGACCGCGCCAAGCCTCAGCACCCGCATGATCACCGCGCTGTAGGTGCCGGTGGCTGGGTTGTAGGCAAAGCAGTAGAGAAGCACCTGGTCGACCAGGTTGCCGATCCGCTCCTCGGATGCGTCCATGAGTCCGAGCTTGACGTCCCTGGGCGCGTACTCGATGCCGTAGTAGTAGCGTGCCAGTTGGCCAGCCGGGGTGGCGATGATGATGCCCGAGGCGTGGGCGTACTCGTCGGACGCCGGTGCGTAGACCGCGCGGAATCCGGCGGTTCCGGTGACGCGCTGGATGGCCTCCTCGGTGCCGGTCAGAAAATGCCAGGCGTGGGCGGCGTTCTCCTTGCCGTAGCGCTCGACGTAGCCGGCTTTGGCGGCCCGGGCGACATCGGCGCCTTCGCGCGGGTCGAAGCTGATGGTGACCAGCTCGAACGCCTCGCCCGGCTCGAAGGGGACGGCCTTCAGGGTGGTAACCAGGCCGTTCAAAACTTGGGTGCAGAGCATCGGGCAGTCGAAGTAGACGAACGACAGAATGACGGGGCGCTCACCGAAGTAGTCGCCAAGCTGGACGGTGTTGCCCGCTTCGTCGACGAACGGTGTGTCCAGGGGCAAAGTTGCGCCCAGGCGCTGGTCGAAGCTGACGTCGAGGAGGGCTTCGGGGAGTTCGGCGTGCGCGGCGGCGCCGCCGAGCCAGAGTGCGGCGACGGTGAGGATCAGTCTCATCGGGTGCCTCCCCCGCTAGCACCCTCGACGGCACCCTCGACGGCACCCCCGCTAGCACCCTCGACGGCACCCTCGCCAGCACCCTCGACGGCACCCTCGACGTACCAGTCGATCGCCAGGTCGATGGGGATGTGGGCGACGCGGGACCCTTCGTCCACCCAGCCGTAGCTCTCCAACTCGCTGCGCACCGCCTGTCGCGCCTCGCGGAGGGTTGCCGCCGGATTGGGCTCGAGCTTCGGTCCGGCGGGTTTCAGCGCTTGCCCGGCGACCACCATCGGCGTGGGTGTCGGGTCGACGCGGGCGGCGCGCGACTCGAGGCCCTTGAAGAGGAGCCACATGAGGAGCGCCGACACGGCCGTCAGCGCCAAGAGGGCGCCGCCCACCGTCAGGATCGATCCGAAGCGGATCTCTGAATCGAACGGGTCAGCCATGGTGTGTGAGGGCCTTTTCCAAGTACGGTTCGCCCACCGGCAGGAGCGAGCGGCTCCTGAGGGCGTGCCAAAACGCCGCGCCCCAAAGTCCGCCCAGGGCGATCGGCGCAACGATATCCAGCCAGTGGATCGTGAAGCGCTCGGAGAAGCTCGGGGCTGCCAGCCAGTAGAGATCGACCCAGCGCATTACCAGGACGAGACCGGCCACCCACGGCAGAATCTGCGCGCTGCGCTTGACGAAGCGCGACAAGAGCACCAGAAACGGCACGCAGAAGTGAAAGATGACCAATGCCAGGGCCACTGCGTGCCAGCCGTGCCCGAAGCGGGTTAGGTACCAGACCGTTTCCTCCGGCAGGTTGCCCGACCAGATGATCAGAAACTGAGAGAGCGAAAAGTAGGTCCAGAGCATCACGAACGCGAACAGTAGGTTGCCGTAGTCGTTGAAGTGGGCGGGCTTGACCCGGCCCTCGAGCGGCGCCCGGTCAGCCAAGTAGGCGATGACGATGATGGTCACCGCTAAAGTCGTAATGGCGTGGCCGGCGACGAAATGCACGCCATAGATGCTGGAGAACCAGTGGGGCTCGAGCGACATCAGCCAGTCGATCGCCGCGAAGGTAGCGGTCAAGCAGTAGACGCCAACGCCGGGGCCGCTGACCAGTCGCATGCGCCTGACCAGGCGGGCGTCCGGCTCGCCATCTTGGCGGGCAGACCAGCGCGTCACCGCCCAGGTCATCACCAACCAGACTGCGAAGTAGATCGCCGCGCGCAGCAGGAAGCCGGTGGAGTTCAGATATGGCGCTTTGTGCTGGAGGAGCGGGTCGTGCGCCACTTGATCGGCATTGGCCCACACATAGATGTGTTCGCGGCCCAGGAAGATGGGGATGAACAGGAGCGCCATGAGCGGCGCTGTTTTGGCGCAGGCCTCGAACACGCGCCGCGCCATGACCCCCCAGGCGCCGTGGGTGACGTGGTGGAGCATGCCCAGTGCCAGGCCGCCGATTGCCGCCCCGAACCACAGGAGGTAACCCACCAGGTAGGAGCGGAAGAACTGGGGGGCGTTGGTCAAAAAGCCGAGGCCCAAGAGGAGGATGCCGACGCCGCCGACCAAGAGGGCGCGGTCGCGCCGCAGCTTGAGTTCAGCCGGGGGGGCGAAGTCGTCGGCCCGGTAGCGGGTCGGGAAGGCTCCCGCGTGGACGGTCATGGGTGCGACTCCGAGGGGCCCCCGGTCGCGTCGCCGGCGTCCGCTTGCGAGCGAATCATGGCTTCGACGTGGCGTTGCTTCGCGGATGGCAAGTCTCCCAGCGCGACATGCTGGCTCAGCTGCAGGGCGCGGATGTAGGCGACGACTGCCCAGCGGTCGGCGGGCCTGAGTTGAGCGGCGTAGTCGGACATCTCGCCAAAGCCTTGGGTCATGACGTCGAAGAAATAGCCGTCGGGCGCCGAGCGCAACCTGGGGTCGTGAAACGACGTGGGTTCTTTGAAGCCGCGTTGGACGACCATGCCGAGGCCGTCACCTTTGGCGCCGTGGCACGGCGTGCAATAGATCGCGTAGCGGTCGCCGCCGCGTTCGATCAGGGCGCGGTTGAGCGGCAGCGGGTTGGTCGGCACCAGCGCGCCCTCGGCCGTCAGGCCAGAGTTGACCAAAGGATCTCCGAGGGTGCCGCGGGCGACGGTGCCAGGCACCCGAGGGCGTGACGCCAGTCCGTCCAGGAAGAAGTCCGAGGCCTCGAGGGGTTCGTAGCGCGGCTGGTCGCGCATCTCGCGCATGCAGCCGGACGCGAGGATCGCCGCGCAGGCCAGGGACACCAGTGCGCTCCGCCTATTCGACCACATCGTGGACCTCGGTGGCGCGCATCGACTTGAAGAAGGCCCGTACTTCGGCGGCGTCGAAGAGCGGGTCGTCGGCGGCGATGCCCAGGAAGTAGCCATCGCGGGTGGCGCGCTCGAAGCCATCGACGGCGAAGAAGGGATGGTGCGGGCGCGGCAAGCCGTTCAGGGCCAACATGCCAAAGACCGCGGCAAACGCCGCGCACAGGACCGTCGTTTCGAAGGTGATGGGGATGAACGCCGGCCAACTGTTGAAGGGCCGCCCGCCGATGTTCATCGGGTACTCGATGACCGACACCCAGTACTGCAAGAAGAAGCCGGCGATGGCGCCAAAGAGGCCGCCCGCCAGCACAATCCACGGCAGCTTCGAGTGGTGGTGGCCCACTGCCTCGGCCAGCCCTTCGACGGGATAGGGGGCGTAGGCTTCGATGCGCCGATAGCCGTGGTTGTAGGCGCTTTCGGCCGCCTCGATCAACGTGTCGGGGGCGTCGAACGCCGCCAGGACGGCGAATTGACGGTCGCCCCTCATGGCGCGTGGTCCCCGACTTTGGCTTCCGGCAGGATGGTGCGCATCTCGAAGATCGAGATCATTGGCAGGAAGCGCAGGAAGAGAAAGAGGAGCGACAAGAACAGCCCGATCGACCCGATGTAGGTTGCCCAGTCCCAGCCGGTGCCGGCGTACATGTCCCAAGACGACGGCATGAAGTCGCGGTGTAGGCTGGTGACGACGATGATGAAGCGCTCGAGCCACATGCCGACGTTGACGATCAACGAGATGATGAACAGTGGCACAACCGAGCGACGGATGGCGCGGAACCACAAGAGCTGCGGCGTCAAGACGTTGCACAGAATGAGCGCCCACCAGTGGAGCTTGTAGGGGCCGGTCATGCGATTCCAGAGCATGAACATTTCGTATTCGTTGCCACTGTACCAGCCGATGAAGAGTTCGATCAGGTAGCCGTAGCCGACGATCAGACCGGTCGACAGCATGATCTTCGCCATGTTCTGCAAGTGGCGGGTGGTGATGAAGTCTTGCAATCCGAAGAGCTGGCGGAGCGGGATGGCCAAAGTTAGTACCATGGCGAATCCCGAGTAGATCGCGCCGGCTACGAAGTAGGGCGGGAAGATCGTGGCGTGCCACCCGGGGATGACGCCGACCGCAAAGTCGAAGCTGACGATGGTGTGCACCGACACCACCAGCGGCGTCGACAGCCCGGCCAACAAGAGATACGCCGTCTCGTAGTTGTGCCAGTGGCGCGCATTGCCGCGCCAACCCAGCGCCAAGAAGCCGTAGATCATTTTGGCGGGCAGCGCTTTGGCGCGGTCGCGGAGCGTCGCCAAGTCGGGAATCAACCCGACGTACCAGAAGAGGAGCGAGACGGTGGCGTAGGTGGACACCGCAAACACGTCCCAGATGAGTGGGCTGCGGAACTGCGGCCATAGGCCGAGTGAGTTCGGATAGGGCAGGAGCCAGTAGAAGAGCCAGGGGCGCCCCAGGTGCAAGATCGGATAGAGCCCGGCGCAGGCGACGGCAAACAACGTCATCGCTTCGGCGAAGCGGTTGATCGACGTACGCCAGGATTGCCGGAACAGGAGCAAGATCGCCGAGATCAGCGTGCCGGCGTGGCCGATGCCTATCCACCAGACGAAGTTGACGATGGCGAAGCCCCAGGCCACCGGCACGTTCAGGCCCCAGATGCCGGTGCCGGTGACGAAGAGTTTGGTCACTGCGACCAGAAACAGCATGAACAGGGTGAAGGCGCCCGCCAGTGCTACGAAGTACCACTTGGGCATGCGGTCCAGGACCACCGATGAAATCTTGTCGGTGACCGAGGCTGGCGTGTGCCCGGGGGCCACCACCGGTGTGCGGATGATGGCTGGGTGGCCGCCGGCCCGGACTGGAGCTTGTCCTTGGGTTTCCAGGTCGGTCATGACTCAGTCGCATCCGGGTGCGGGTTGCGCACCGTCGCCAGGTAGCTGGTCCGTGGCTTGACGTTCAGTTCGTCGAAGAGCGTGTAGTTGAGCGGGCTTGCTTTGAGCTGACTGACTTTGGCGGCGGGGTTGTTGGTGTCCCCGAAGACGATGGCCTGGGTGGGGCAAGCCTGCTGGCAGGCGGTCTGGACGTCGCCGTCCGCCATTGGGCGACCGTCGCGCTTGGCGGCGATGCGTGCCTGGTTGATGCGTTGCACGCAGTAGGAGCACTTTTCCATGACGCCGCGATGGCGCACGCTGACATCGGGGTTGCGCATCAGCTTGAGCGAGGCGGCGTCGTAATCCTGGTACTGCAGGAAGTTGAATCGCCGCACTTTGTACGGGCAATTGTTCGAACAATAGCGGGTGCCGACGCAGCGGTTGTAGACCATGTCGTTGAGGCCCTCCGCTGAGTGGGTGGTGGCGGCAACCGGGCACACCTGTTCGCAGGGGGCGTTTTCGCAGTGCATGCACATCACCGGTTGATGGGCGATGGTGGGGTCGTCTAGCTCACCCTCGAAGTAGCGGTCGATGCGCAGCCAGTGCATTTCGCGAGCCTTGCGCACCTGATCCTTGCCGACCACCGGCACGTTGTTTTCGGCGTTGCACGCCACGACGCAGGCGTTGCAGCCGATGCAGGCGCCGGTGTCGATGGTGACTCCCCAGGCGTGGCCCGGGTAGTCGTGGGGTGGGAACATGGAAAGGTCTTCGTCGCCGTGGTGGCCGTGGGCGTGGGCGAAGTCGGGGTGGTGCGTGTATTCGGCGACGGTCGCCGAGCGCACCATGTCGCGTCCCGCCATCAAGAAGTGGTCTTGGGTGCAGGCCAGCTCGTGGTGGCGGCCGGTGGGTTCGATGCGGGCGGCGCGCGAGAAACCATGTGCGGAATCCAACAGCGGATAGGCATCGGTGCCGGTCCCCGCCAAAACTTGGCCGCCGGTCCGGCGCCCGTAGCCCAGGTGCAGGGTTGCGGTCCCCGGTGCTTGGCCCGGCAAGATCCAAATGGGGGCTTCAAGGCGCTGGGCGCCGGCGGTGACGGCGACTACGTCTTCGTCTTTGACTCCGAGTGACTCGGCGAGCGCTGGACCGACTAAGAGGGCGTTGTCCCAGGTGAGGCGCGTCCAGGGTTTGGGCAGTTCTTGGAGCCAGCCGTTGTTGGCGTAGCGCCCGTCGCCGACCGACGGGTCGGGACGCAGGAGCAGCGTGACGTCCGGGGTGGTGCCGGCTGCCGGCGGCAGGGTCTTGGCTTTGGTCGCCAGGGTCGCAGCTACCTGCCTTACCTCTGACTGTCGCACGGTCGGGCGGAGCGTTGGCGTCCGCGTCGCTGGGACGACGCCGTCGTGCAGCGCCTGGCGCCAGCTGGCGTCGTCGAGTTGCTGCCAGGTGGTGCGCACCAGTGCGTGTCCGGACTGGGGTGCTGCGCCTTCTGGGGTCAAAAGTAGCGCGAGGAATTCGGCCGGGGAGCGACCATCGTAGAGCGGGGCGATCGTCGGCTGCATGAGGGTTGCTGTGCCGTCGAAGGCGCGGGCGTCGCCCCAGGTTTCCAGCGGATGCGCGGCTGGTAAGTGCCAGTGACACAGTGCGGCGGTTTCGTCGGCGTAGGCGCCCAGGTGGATGCGGATGCCCACCTTCTCCATGGCTTGCGCGAATGCAAGATCGCCGGGCGCGCTGTACACCGGGTTGGCACCCATGACAATAAGGGTGTCGACCTGTCCGGCGTGCATGGCCTCGGCCAACTCGGAGAGCGAGCCGGCAGTCTCGGCCCGACCCAAAGGCTCGGTGTAGAACACCGTCTGTCCGACGTTCCCCAGCTGTGCGTTGAGGCTGTGGACGAGGGCGTGGGCCTCGGGCGGCGCTTGGGGGCCGGCGGCCACCAGCGATCGCCCGCGGTGGGCGTTGAGGTCGTCGACCGCCAGGCGCAGGGTTTCGGGCAACTCGCCGCTAGCGCTGCCCCGGGCCATGTGCGCCAGGGCATCCCAGATAGCCGCCGGTGGCAGGGGTAGGCGGTGATCGGCGATGGCGCCGGTTTGGGTGGGGGTCGCTTCGACGGCGTAGAGCCGGTTCATGTGGGGGGTGGCGGCCGGGCGGCCGGTGGTGGCGTGGCCGCCGGTGCCGTTGGCACGCCCTACCAGGCGGCGGCGATCGGCGAATTGGCGGGCGTAGGCGACGTGTCCCGGGCCGTCGCCGAGTAGGTCGCAGTCGAGGGTGAGGATCACGTCGGCTTTCGCCAGGTCGTAATACGTGTCGTAGGGGCGGCCGAAGGCCAGCTCGGCCCCTTGCCAGGTGTTGGCGGCGCCCGCCGCTTCGTACTGGTGCCAGCGCGCCAGGGGCAGCGCGCGCCGGCAGCGGTCCATTTGTTCGGCGACGGTGGGCGAGGTCGACTGCTCGGTCAGAATGCGGAGCCCCTCGCCGCGGCGCTCGCCGAGGGTGCGCATGATGGTGGCGGCGGCGGTCTGGAACGACGACCACGTGAGGATGCGTCCCAGGTGCGTGACGACTTGGGAGCGGTCGGGGTCGTAGAAGTCGAGAATGGCCGCCTGGGTATGGGCGTTGGTGGCACCGAGGCTGGCTGGGTGGGACGGGTTGCCCTCGATCTTTGTGGGCCGTCCCATGTGTGTTTCTACCAACACACCGTGCGCGTAGCCGCCGTGTGGGATGGCAGTGGCGAAGTAGAGTGGTTTGCCCGGGACGATGTCCTCGGGCTGCTCGACGTAGGGCACGATGTGCTCGAGCGGTTGGCGGCCGCAACCCACCAGCCCGGCGAGCGCCAAGGTGGCGCCCGACAACTGTAGGAAGCGGCGCCGGTCGAAGTCCTCGGCCCAGAGCGCCGCGTGCATCGGGAACTCGGCTTCGAGGAGCGCCTTGAACTCGGGCGACTCGGCTGCCTCGTTGAGGCTCCGCCAGTAGCTCTTGCCGGTCTGGTGGGCGAGCTTGGTTCTGAGGGTGTGGATGTCCATGCTCATCGCCCGATCACCGGTGACAGGTGGAACAACTGGTCAGGTGTCGCTCGCCGGCGATCTGGTAGTCGTCCTTTAGTGTGGTGCCGTCCGCTTCGTGCGTGTCCCAATCCATGTTGAAGACCTCGCTGCGCGGGCGCAGGTGTTGCTCGGGCGCCCGGTGACAATCGAGGCACCACTTCATCTTGAGCGACTCGGCCTTCCACATAAGCGGCATCTGGTCGACCCGACCGTGACACGAGGCGCAGCCGATGCCCTGGGCCACATGGATGGAATGGTCGAAATAGACGTGATCGGGGAGGTCGTGCACGCGGCTCCAACGGAGCGGCTCGCCGGTCCGATAGCTTTCGCGCACTGGTTCGAGCATCGGGCTGTCGCCCCAAATTTGTTTGTGACAGTTCATGCAGATTTCGGTGGCGGGCATGCCGGCGACGGCGCTTTCCTCGACTGAGGTGTGGCAGTAACGGCAGTCGATGCCAATCTGCGAGACGTGGTGGTTGTGGCTGAACGGCACCGGCTGGGCGAGGATGAGCCCTTTTCTGGACGAGTACGCCGACCCATCGAGCAACGCAACCGCCCAGACGGCGACAGCCAAAAAAATGAGCGCCCCGAAGATGGTGACGCGGGCAATGGCGTTGGTGCTGCGCTTGAATACCTGAGGCATGCGTCTCGTTCGTGCCGAAAGGAGGGCGCAGAATAATGCGTGGGCGGGGGGTTTGCAACCCGGCTAGGGCGGGTTGGTGGTCGGCTCGGGAGGGGCAGCGGCCGCGTAGCGGTTGGCCAAAGGTGTGGCTAGCGGCCTCCGACTAAAGCGTTTCGAACAACGACCCTTGGACCGCATCCGCGGCCGACAATCCACTGGCACCGACACCGACCAAGCGCACGCCGCGACCCGCCAGATCGACCCGTGACGCGAGAAGCGAGCGGGCTGCAGACAAAATGTCATCAGCCAAGTTGGTGGGCGCACTCAGTGTCAAGGAGCGTGTGAAGGTCGTGTAGTCGCCGGTACGAACCTTTAGATGCACGGTGCGTGCCACCCATCCCTTGGCCTGGAGAGTGGTTGCCACGCCGCTCGCCCGCTCGACGAGGGCGCGGTCGATGCGTTGGGGGCTCTTAAGGTCATAGGTGTAGGTGCGCTCCTCGGAGAGCGACTTGCGGCGGTGTGCGTTGACGACGGCGCGGTGGTCTTCACCCCTGGACAGGGCTTGGAGGTGCCCGGCTGTCCGGGCGCCGACTAGGTCCTCGAGGCGCCGGGGGTCGGCGACGGCGATGTCGTGCACAGTGTGGAGGTTGCCTTTTTCCAGGCGCGCGCGCGTCTTCTGGCCGACGCCCCAGAGGCGGTCCACGGGCAAGGGCCAGAGTTCGGCTTCGACGTCGTCGGGTGCAAGGATGACCAGACCGTCGGGTTTTTGCATGTCCGAGGCGACCTTGGCGAGGAACTTGTTGCCGGCGACGCCGACCGACGCGGTCAATCGCTCGGCCTCGGTGATGCGGTCTTTGAGCGCCCGGCCCAAGTCGGCGCCTTCGTCGAGTGAGCGGGCGATGCCGGTCAGGTCTAGGAACGCTTCGTCGATCGACAGGGGTTCCACCGCTCGGGTCAGCTCTTCGAAGAGCGCCCGGATGCGTTTTGAAACGTCGACGTAGAGGGCGTGGCGGCCGCGCCGCCAGACGGCGTGCGGGCAGAGGCGGGCGGCTTGGACCGAGGGCATGGCCGAGTGGATGCCGAAGCGGCGCGCTTCGTAGGAGGCGGTGGCCACCACGCCCCGGCGGCCGCGGTGACCAATGATGAGGGGTTTGCCGGCTAGCGCTGGGTCCTCGCGGACTTCGACAGCGGCGTAGAACGCGTCCATGTCGACGTGGAGGACGACTCGAGGTGGGGCTGCGCTTGGTACCATCTGCCGCTCTCTGATGATCTCGGTTCAGATCGAGCCCGCAGCTACGGGTGGATGACTGCCCGGTCGGGGCGGGGCTCCCGGCGCCCATATGGAAACTCTACGCATGAGTAGTGACAATCGCAAGGCGAATGAGGTGCCCGACCCGACTGGCCTGAGCCGCCGAGATCCGTTTCGCGTCTTCTTTCCGCTCGGCATTCTCCTGGCGTGGGCGGGCATTGCCCACTGGGTTTTGCATTGGAGCGGGGTCCTGGCCGACTATCGGCCCGCGTTTCACGCCATCACCCAGATCCAAGGATTCATGATGGCGTTTGCGGCGGGCTTTCTGATGACCGCGTTGCCCAGGCGTACCGGCAACGCGCCGCCCGCGGTCTGGGAGGTGTGGTCGGTGGCTGGGCTCCTGGCGGCGACCGTGGTTGCCGCTTGGCTCGAGCGTTTTGACCTATCGCAGGTGGCCTGGTTGTCGGCGACGGTCGTCTTGCTGCGTTTCGCGTCGCGGCGCATTCGCCGGCCGCGGTCGCCGAAGCCGTTGCCGGCGAGCTTTGTCTGGATCGTCTGGGGGTTGTTGCTGGGGGTGGTGGGGTCGTTGGCCACTGCCGCCTTTGGCATTCTTGGCGCGGACCTCCACTGGTTGCACACCGTTGGCAAGCTCCATGTCTTGCAGGGCATGTTCTTGGGGTTGATTGCCGGGATTGGCGGCATGGTGTTGCCGCTCGTCACGCATGGCAACGTTCCCGACTCCGTGCAAGAGCGCGGCCTCTTGGTGTGGCACGTTTTAGGTCTCGTGCTTTTGGTCGCGAGCTTTTGGGTCGAGCCTTTTGTGTCGCTGCGTTTGGCCATGGCGCTCAGGTGTGCGGCGACGCTCGTCGTGCTGAGCGGGGCGCGATCCATGTGGCGGTTGCCGCGTACTCCTGGGTTCCATCGCAAGCTCGTTTGGGTGGCGACCTGGATGTTGCCGGTGGGCTTTGCTTTGGGTGCAGCCTTTCCGGCGCACAAACATATTGGGCTGCATGTCGTCTTCATCGGTGGGTTCGCGCTGATGGCGTTGGCCATCTCAATGCACGTCACCCATGCGCACGCGGGGGATCGCCAGTTGATGGGCGCCAGCCCGCGAGCTGTCGTGGTCATGGCCGGGGCGCTGGTGGTGGCTTTGCTCTTGCGGATCGTTGTGGAGTTGGACCGTGCCCATTACTTGGACTGGATTGCTGGGGCGGCGACGGCGTTTCTGGTGGCGACAGTGGCGTGGGGAGTTGTGGCGTTGCCGGTCCTGCTCCGGCGTCCGAGGTAGCGTGTTGAAACTGGTGTGAAGACGAAGAGGGGACACTCGACTGCCGAGTGTCCCCTCTCTGACGGTGTTTAGGGCGACGCCGCACTAGGGCGTGCCGCCGGTGGTGTTTAGCGCTCCAGCGCTTCCAGACGGGCTTCGAGCGCCTCGATGAGGCGCTGTTGCTCCTGGGTGGCTCTCATCAGCACCGGGATCAACTCGGTGTAGGCCACCGTTTTCAGGTCGGTGATGCCGTCACCGTCGTCCGCCGTCGTTGACACGACGTTGGGCAGCACCTGCTCCAGTTCTTGGGCGATGAACCCGAAGTGGCGGGCGGCGTTGGGGTCATCGATCATGCTGTATTCGCGCGGCTCGAGCGCCATCACTTTGTCCAGCATGTTGGGCAGCGGCTCGATCGCTTCCTTCAGGCGGCGGTCCGAAACCGGCGTGTAGTTGCCGGTCACGTCATCAAAGGCCCCCCGGAAGCTCGCGTTATATAAGAGCCGCAAGTCGTCGATCGATTGCGAGACATAGAATTGCCAGGTGTTGCCGGTGAACCCATTCTCCAGGACCATGCCACCATTGGTGAACTGCTGGTGGCGAAGGTAGAAGTCGTGGCTCTCGATGTCATCCGAGCCAACCGTGAGTTGGTCGGAGATGTTGACGGTACCGTCGAACTGTCCGGCTTTGCCTAGCCCGCCGAAGTCCCAGCCGCGAACGGCGACGCCAGTGTCGTCCACGCGAGCGAGGAGGGCGTAGCCGGTGTCAGCGGTCAGAAAAGCGCCGGTGTCGCCTGCTCCCGCTGGCGCATAGATGCAGGCGGGAGTTGAAGGAAACCCGTTGGAGTTTGCGTTGGGGCTTTCGAACCGCGCGGCGGTGCCCACCGAGTTGCGGGCGACGAGCGCGTGGTTGACGGTCCCGCCAGAGTTGGTGACCTCAATGCCTTTGGCAGCGCCTGAGGATACGTCTAACTTGGCGTCCGGTGTCACATCTCCAATGCCCACGTCGCCGGGGACGCCCGAGATGAGGTCGTTGCCCGAGAAGTTCCAGTCGCCGTCGTCGGCGATGGCTACGTCGGCGCTGTAGGCGTGCATGGCGAAAGGTGAAGTCAGAAGCGGGGTGCGTGGTGTTTGGGTCGTGCCGTCGACAGTGACCTCAAGATAGAGCGGACCCCCGCCGGCAAAGTCAGCGACGTCGAGCGGCGCGCCATTCCCACCCAAGGGAATCGCGAAGACGCCGTCCGCAACCGGCACGTTGTTGTGGGATTCGGGTCCCCAAACCAGCGTGTTGTTCACCGGGTGGGTGTGAATTTCGACATCGATATCGACGGTGGCGGGTGAGCCGGCGCCGATCGGCGTGCCTGAGGCGTCGGTCAAAAAGCCCTGGAAAGGCATGCGCAAGGGGACGGACTCGGCGGCTGTGGAAGTGCCTGGGTCCGACTGCGGTGCGGTTTGCCCGGCGACTTGCGCTGGTTGGGTAGTGCCTTTGTCTTCAACTTGCTGAATCGCGGGAGCGTCGTAGATGACGCCGTCATCGCTGGGGTTCGTGCCCTCGGCGCTGGCTGTAGCCGCGACAAGCAAGACGAACAGTGTCAAGACAAGGGTGGATTTCTTGTGCATTGAGGACTCCAAATGTGAAAGTTCTTGCGTGTTTGGTCTAAGAGCATGCGGTTGTGCGCGCGGGTGGCGCGGGCTTACTTCAGCTTCACGACTTGTCGCGTGCGCGTCCAATCACCGACGGTGAGCCGGTAAAAGAAAACGCCGTTGGCGATGCGTTGTCCCGAGTCGCCGCGGCCGTCCCACTCGATCCGGTAGACACCGGGGGTTTGGCGTTGGTCGACAACCGTTGCGACGCGGCGCCCGGTGACGTCGAAGACCCGGAGTGATACGGGCGCTTCTTCCGCGACGCTGTAGCCGAACGTGGTCAGGGAGCGGAACGGATTCGGGTGGCTGGGAAAGAGCCGGTTCACCGGGGGTGCGGCTGAGCTGAGTGCGACTTCCGGAACCCCGGTGCTGCTTAGGTTGAAGTGGCCGGCCCAGAACCCTTGCCCCAGGAGGAAGTTGGCGGAGGTGACGTAGCCCACCACCGACTCACCGACGGTACCCCGGAGGTTGTAGTTGGCGGCGGACGACTCCGTGGCTCCGCCGGCGATCGCGACTTTGATCAGGTTCACCTGCGCCGAGGCGTTCTGGGCGGGCAGCGCCGCTAGGCAGGTGACAAGTAGGAGCGGTCCAAGGATCTGGAAACCGCTAGGGGCAGCTCTCATAGAAACCTCCATGCTTAATGCGCGGCACGCTCCGTGACGAGGGCTTCGCACGGCCACGTCGCCGATGACGTTGTTGGTAGGGATTTGCGGGTGTGGCAGATATGCGGTCGCACGCCGCACCGGCCTGACCTCGCGGTCAAGGACGGTGGGGATGGCGCGCGTGAGGACCTGCTGGAGGGGGCGGCACCAACGCGCGCCAGGCGTCGAGCGCTCATGCTTCCTTGCTGCTAAACACTCGCACCGCCCCGGTACTACTGTCATGCGGGGGATTTGGTCGGCTGGTGCCATCTCCCGCGCGGGTGGTGATTTTTTTTTGCGGGGACGGGTTGCAACTCTCTGTCATCCTTCCCCAATGACCCGGCGGCACGCCTATCTGATGCTCTTGGTTCTGGTTAGCCTCGTGGTTGGCTTGCTGGGAGCTTGGTGCTTCTGGGTGGAGCCGGCTTCGATTCGGGCCCGGCACTATACAATTGTGGTGCCTGATTGGCTGGCTTCGACGCCCTTGCGCATCGCTGTTTTGGCCGACGTCCACACCGGGGCGCCCTACCATGGGCCCGAAACGCTGAGGCGGATCGTCGCGCTGACCAATGCCGCCGACCCCGATCTGGTGCTCCTGGCGGGGGACTACGTGATCCATGGCGTGCTCGGGGGGCGATTTGTGGCGCCGGAGGAATCGGCGCCAATCCTGGGGGGGTTGCGGGCGCGCTATGGCGTTTTTGCCGTGCTGGGCAACCACGACTGGTGGTTTGATCCCGAGCGGGTCTATTGGGCGCTGGACGCGGCTGGCATCCGGCTGCTCGAAGACGACGCGGTGCGGGTGTCGACTGAGGTTGGGGCGTTTTGGCTCGTGGGGATTTCGGACTACTGGCAGGGCCCGCATGACGTCGACTATGCGCTTGAGCCGGTCATCCCTGGGGAGCCGGTGATTGCGTTGACGCATAATCCGGACGTCTTTGACGATGTGCCCGAAAGTGTGCAGCTGACCATTGCGGGGCACACTCACGGTGGACAGGTGAATCTGCCGTGGGTGGGGCGCTTGATCGTGCCGTCCAAGTTTGGCCAGCGCTTGGCGATCGGTCATGTGGTTGAGGCGACGAAGCACTTGTTTGTGAGTCCGGGGTTGGGGACGAGTATCGTGCCGGTCAGGTTTCGCGTGCCGCCGGAGGTGTCGGTGCTAGAGTTGCGGGGTGCTGCGGGGGCGCCGGGGACCGCAGGGGCGGGTGCTGCAGGGCCGGGTGCCGTCGACTTGGGTGCAGGGCCGGATGCCGTCGACTTGGGTGCAGGGCCGGGTGCCTTCGACTTGGGTGCAGGGCGTGACCGATGAAAGCTGACCTTTGTGCTTCGTCACTTCACGTTGCCGTACGTCCTTTGGAAGATGCGACTGCATGAGGTCCAACGATTCCTTGTAAGGGCAGGGCGTCGTTCGCGGTCTCGCAGTCGTGGCCTGCCTAGTCTCGCTGGCTCCTCCTCCTCGCGGCAGTGGATTGCTTCTTGCACTTCCCGATTGGAGGCCGCTTGTGTGTGGCCTGGATGGCGCTGAGGCGCGCTGTCCTGGTGGTTTTGGGGCGCGGCGCTCTGCCGGGCTGGGGTGAGTAGCCCGGCGGTTGGGCCAAACGGCGCTCGGGCACGTCCTGTGCTAAACTTCGGGCACCCGCCGTTCCGTTCGTGGCCCCGCGTTCCGTTCGTGGTTTCAACGCTTCCTATTGCATTGCATGGCCTCGTATCGCATCCATCGAAGACAGAGGGCAACTGTGAATCATAGTGTCTCCCGCTGGCGGTTGTTTCGCTCCCTGAGGATTGTTGCTGCGGGGCTGGCTTGCGTTGCTGCGGTGGCAGCGGCTGCAGTTCCCTTGATTGCCCCATCGGCCAAGGCAGCCGTGCTGCTTGACTTCGAGCAGCGGATCTTTGCTGAGGAAGATTCGACCTATATTAAGGACCACACCCTGGTCTACTTCCACGGCCAGTATCACATCTTCTATATCGTGGGAAATAAGGGCGAGGGGTGGGGCGATCCAGGCAACGAGGTGGACTTCGGGCACGCGTCGTCGCCCGACTTGATCCACTGGACCCAGCACCCGCGCATTTTGAATATCGTGCCGGGCACCTGGAAGGAACGCAACTTGTGGGCGCCGCATGTGTTTGAGCATGACGGGACGTTTACGTTGGCGTACACCGGCGTCGACAACGACGTCGCTCAGCAGATTGGACTGGCGACATCGAGCGACCTCTTCAATTGGACTGACTTGTCGACGACTGAAGCGGCCTTCCGGCCCGACACGACCTGGGCTGAGTGGACTTTGGGGACGTGGGCGGACTGCCGCGATCCTTACCTGCGGCGCATGCAAAACGGCGAGTGGATGATGGTTGCGACGGCGCAAACCAACGCTGCATACGGTGGTGGTACAAAGCTCGGGGCCCTTGCTCTTGGCACGTCGGGCGATGGTCTGAACTGGGCAGATGCCGGCGCACCCTTTGCTGCCAACGACGGCCCGCGCGTGCTCGAGTCGCCGTCGATCTACTCGAGCGGCGGCAAGCACTACCTTTTGTTTACTGAGACGGCAACCACCGGTGTTCAAATGGCAGTGAGCGACTCGCTGTTGTCTGGTTGGGACATTCCCGGCGCCTCGGTGGTCGACGCCACCAGCTTTGCGGCAGAACTTGTCGACCTGGACTCCCAAACCTGGTTCAGCCGGGTGCGCGGCGTCTTGTTCCCCGACGGCGACGTGGGGCGCGTGGCGCTGATCGACTCGGCCAAGGTGGACAGCGGCAACTTGATCATCGGCCAATCCAATCACTTTTGGGATGACTGGAATTTGGTGCAGGGAAACGCCTTTGATTGGCAGCCGACCTTTTGGGACCGACCGCACGGGCGGACCGGCGTCGAGTCGAAACTCGAGGGCCACTATTGGATCAACACGGGTGAAGCCGTGCAGGGCCCGATCGGCAACAATTGCTATGCCTGTGGGGTTATCGAGGCGCGCACTGGCATTGTCCGGTCCCATCCATTTACTTTGGTTGGCGACCGTGTCGAACTCTTGGTTGGCGGTGCCAACGATCCGGCGCAAGTGTATGCGGCGTTGAAGCGATCGGATACCCATGAGGTGTTGTTCACCGAAACCGGAACGGGATCGGACGTCATGTCGCGCCGGTCGTGGGACACGAGCGCTATGAGCGGCCTTGAGGTCTACATTGAGCTGGCTGACTTGTCGACCACCGGTCACTTGAACGTTGACTCCATCGTCGAGGTCGAGGGCGCGGCAAGTGTTGAGCCAGTCGGAGCTCCGGCCTTGGGATATCGGTTGCAGGCGGCGCCCAACCCTGGACGTACCCCCGCGATTCGTTTCGAGTTGGATCGGGCCTCCCGAGTGCGGCTTTCGATGTACGATGTGGCGGGGCGAGTGGTGAGCGTTCTTGCCAATCGCTTCCTGCCGGCCGGCCAGCACGAGTACCGCTGGGATGGCAGGGGGTTGACTGGTGGGGAATTGCCGCCGGGTGTTTTTTTTGTGCGGCTGGAAGCTGGTGACGCCGTGGCTACGGCACGGGTGACCCACCTGCGGTGATGGGCCGGCATGGCGCGGCGTTTCCATGATCGTGTGGCGCTGGTGGTGAAGGAGGTGCGGATGGGACAGGGACTCCAAGAGGGGGCGCTTCAAGACGCTCTGGCGCCGCAGAATGCTTGCTTCGGTTGCGGTGCTGCGAACTCGGCAGGCCTGCAAATCAAGAGCTATGCCGACGGTGCCGGTCCGGATGTGGGTGAGGCCCTGGTATGCACTTGGCACGCTGCGAAACACCATGAGGCTTTCGAGGGCATGATCTCGGGTGGCATTCTCGGGACCCTTCTGGATTGCCACTCCAACTGGACGGCTGCCTACAACATCATGCGCGCTCTCGCCGTCGATGAACTCCCCTGCACGGTCACCGCCCAGTTCGAGGTGAAGTTGTTGCGGCCGACGCCCAGTCGGGCGCCAGTCGTCCTGCGCGCCTGGCCCGTTGAGTTGAGTGAGCGGAAGGCGCGGGTGGAGGCATCGCTGCATTCGGGCGATGATTTGTGCGTGACGTTTGGTGGGTTGTTCGTCGCCGTGAAGCCCGATCATCCTGCCTACCATCGCTGGTAGTCCGGGTGGCATCCGTTGAGTTCTGGTTCTGATCCCGACAGTCCTCGCCGCGAGGGTGACGCGCGAGAACCGCTCGTCTGCTGGGCGGGCCGAATGCGTGCAGTGCGCGTCCTGCTCTGGAACAGCGTTTGGATCGCTGTTTTGATCGTCGTGTTGGCAGGGGTCGGTCGCTATTGGTTGGGTCGTCAGGCGTCGGCACCGGGTGAGCCGGGACCAGCTTCCCGCCCATCTTCTCAGTCTATCCCAAAGCCGGTCGACTGGAGTGCTGTGGACACCGAAGTTGTGGATGCTTTTGGTGCTGCTCGTCAAAGCGCCGCCGCGCTGGCCGACGAGCGCTTGGATGCTTGGATCGCCACGTTGACCGAGCGCGTCGATCAGAATTTCCTCAGTTGGTACTTCAACTACTGGAATCAGCAGCTCATTGGTCTGCAGAGCCTTTGGTATGGCTCGCTCCACCAAGTATTCGAAACGCAACCTACCGCGGCTGAGCGCATTACCGAGCGCATCCAAGGCGAGTTTGCCCGGCGCGTCTTGCGTCCCCAGGTTGCCCAATTGGAGCTCGAAGCGATTGCGCGTGCGGTCGTGGAGCGCTACATAGCCACCCTGCGCGAGGGATTGGACGCCATTCCCGAGCGCCACGCCATTCCGCACGCTGCATGGTCGCGCTACCTGGAGGACGTTGCGCTTCTGACTACGGCGACCGAGGGCAATCGCGACGTGTCGCTGACTCTGAAGGCGCTGACCGTGTCGGGAGCCGGCGGCGCAATACTCTTGAGCAAGCATGTGGCAGGTTTGGTTGGCAAGGTTGGTAGCAAACTCGCCGCTCAGAGTGCAGCCAAGGCGGCCGGTAAGGTGGCGGCAAAGACCGGCGCCAAGGTTGCCGCCAAAGCCGGGGGCAAGCTCCTGGGGCCCATCGTTGGCGTGGGCGTTTTGGTGTGGGACGCCTGGGACCACAACCGCACGCGCGACGAGAACCGACCCATCCTTCGCCAAAATCTGCTCGACTACTTTGCGGAGATGAAGGGTGCGATTTTGAACGATCCGGAGACGGGGATCTTGACGGCGCTGACGGAGCTGGAGCGCGCAGCAGCCGAGGGGCTGAGCCAGCGGTCGGTACCCAGCGCGCATTAGTGAAGAGTTTGACCGGGATTTCATTGGGTCACTGCAGGCTTCTTTACTCCACTGCCGGTGCCGATGTGGGGGTCACTCAGGTGCCGATGTGGGGGTCACTTAGGTGCCGATGTGGCGGGCACTCAGATTCCGGTTTGGCGGTCACTCAGCTTCGGATGTGGCAGCCACTCCGTTGGCTGCGGCGCCGCTAAATCGATGGGTGCGCTTTCCCCTTGTTCGGCACCAGCGTCGCCAGTGGGCCATCCACTTTCGTGCCTCAGCGTCTGACGTTCGCAGGCCATTTCTGAAGCTGTCGGCCGCCCGGTTGTTGCGCGGATCGATTCCCTGGCGGATGATCACCGCCCACGGCGCCCAGCCACCTATCTCGACAATGCCCTCGTGCACCATGTGATGGTGTGACGCGCATAGGGTGAGCAGATTCCATGCATCGTCCGGTCCGCCTTCGGAGCGCATCCAGATATGGTGCGCCTCGAAGTTGGCGCGCGACGTACAAGTTGGAATGCCGCAGATGAAGTCGTCTCGGGTGAAAATCTTGTATCGAAGGGTTGGCCGCCGAGTTCCTGGGGCGTCGTGCGTCAGGATGAAGTGGGTCAGGATGATCTGCACGTAGCGCCAATCGGCATCATCGCCATCGTTGCAGGGACCGTTGAGTTCGCGGCAACGCGCCAGTGCGCGTTTGAACACCTGAGCTTCCGCCGTTGGCGCCCAGAAACGGATGTGTGTCGAGAGTTTCTCGGGATGGTTCATGATCAGCTCTTCCTTTCCGGCGATTCGGGGACCACTGCGGTTGCTTAGGGGTGGTAGGGGGGCCCCGGGTTGGGGGACGCTGGAACTCTCGCTGGTCTTGCGTTCGTCACTCGCCGCGGTTCTTGGTGCAAACGTGGGCGCATCACTAGGCGGCAGGACGTAGAGTTCGGTGTACTGGGTGATGGCTTCGACTTCCCGGCAGGACCGGCGCCGCGCCCACTCCAGCCATGGGCGCTCAGTGGCCGGGCGTACGACTTTCAGCAGGGAGCGGACCTTTGAGTAGTGAATGGCGCCACCAAGGTAGGCGCGGCGCAGCCGCTTGAACGATCGGAGCCGACGGTAAAACCGGATTAGGTCGAGGGCGAGTCGCTTGCTAATGTTGAGGCGGCTCTCGCAATAGTCGCGCAGCGTGTTGAAACTGAGTCCCCGCCATCCCTTGCAATTTTGAAGGATGTGGATTTGTTCGCCGATTTCAAGGCGGAGCCGGCGCTGGCGATCCTGAAGGCGCTCAAGCGCTGCATGAATGGACCGCGCGTCGTCGGCATTCTTGATACTTGAGAAGTCATCGGCGGTTTCTGGGTCTGGCTGGGCGCCTGGCCGTTGGTGGCCAGGACTCGCAGAAGAGCTTCCAGCCGGCTGCATGGGTGAGTTTGTTCTTCCGCTGAGCGTGGCGAGCAAACGGGCATGCGTTGAAGCGCCGGTCTCGCCGGAAGTATCAGCATCCAATGATCCGTTGGCAGCCGACGACCCGTTCTCAGATGCCCCGTCCCGCGACTCGCCGCTCAGCGACTCCCGGCTCAGCGACGCCCCGCTCTGCGACGATCCCCCGGACGACTTCTCCGACCACGTTCCCGGCGACTCACTCGACGGTTCTGCAGGCGATTCTTCTCCCGGCGACTCTAATGTGTTCGATCGGGTACCGGCCTGCTCCGCGGACGGAGCGGTGAGGAGGTCTCCGATTCCGCCGCACTTGTCGCACCCGGTCCGCTCGCGCAGCGTGTCAGTGGCGAAAGAAAGATACTCGGCCGAGATCAGCTCAGCACAGCAGTAGAGTGGCAAGTGTCGCCCCGCGACCTTGCGGACTAGGTTGGTGGCAAGAGGCCAGAGTTCGCCAACGCGAGCTGGACCCCGGAGTGAGAACCACACCCCCGGGTCAATGTCAGGGCTGGGATCAGATCGTCCGTCTATGGACCCACCGGCAGCAGCCTCTTCGCTGAGGTTCGCGGTCGTGCCGTTTGGCTCGCCGCGCACGAGCGCGCGCAGGGCGCGCACGGCGAGCGACGCAGCTTGCTCGACCCCCGCGGCGCGTTCAGCTTCGGAGCAAGCACTCAGCGCGGGCGCCAGCTCGACAACTTGAGATGCGCTCAAGCGCCCCGTCGTGAGCGCCTGATTGAGCTCCGCATGCTCAGCGATTGCACGGCCGACCTTCACGAGCCAGCGTGCTCTTCCTGGCTTCATCCCCAGCCGCTCCAGAGCGTAGTCGACGCCGCGGGCATGGCCGAGCGCGCGGTACTTCTGCTCGTCCCAAACGCGCGCTAGACCAATGGCAACGTGCTTGTCCAGCGCCCTCTCGGTAGCCAGGAGTGTAACGAGCTGCCGATCGCAAACCTGCGCTGGATCAGTGCCAACTTCGTTTCCGGTTTTGGTTCCGTAGGTAACATGCTGCTCACCAGCGGCGCAAGGAAGCCCTGGTGCCGTTGATCCGACAGAGGTCGCGTTGCGCGGTTGGGTATTGCGGCGGCGTTCCCACATCTGCAGTCGTCACAGTTGGCGGCAGCAAGCTGCCGGTTGGTCATGGGGTCTGGGCGTCAGGCGGCGGCCTTGGGGTCGCAACGCTTAGGAGCGATTCTAGGGCAGGTGGAGTTATTCGTCCACACAAAAGTGTAGTTTGGGGTGGTAAAAGATTAGCCGCTTGAAGAAGCTGGCGCGTCGATGTTTTTGGCGCTTCGTTTGCGCGGGTGATGTTCGGCCGCGGCGAGGGGCGCTGCGTCGATTCAGCTGATGTTGCCCAAGCGCTTCCCCCTGACGATGCGCGTCGTGCGGCTCCGCCGCAACATGCGGGCAGTTTGGGGTTGGTGGCTGCCGGTGGCTCCATCGCTTCGCGGATGGCCTGGCGTTAAACCTCGAGCAGGGTTGGCTGATGAGCCGCCCTGGGCTCGAGCATGACTTCGCCGCCCTCGGGCGCTTCCATACCCGCGAATGAAACGAGATCATCGTTCGCCGTGGCAAGGGCAACAAGGACCGATATACTGTTCTTCCCCGTCGCGTGCGGGAAGACCTGCGCGAGCATCTCAAGCTGGTCTATTTTCAGCACAAGAGGGATCTCGACCTAGGCGCGGGCTTTGTTGAGCTACCTGGCGCACTTCGTAAGAAGTACCCAAGCGCGGCGCGAGAGTGGATCTGGCAATGGTGTTTCCCGGCCACGCGAATCTATCGTGACCGCGAAACGGGAGAGCGCCGGCGTCACCATTTGCACGAGTCGGTGCTCCAGCGAGCAGTGAAGCAAGCTGCGCGCATGGCTGGGCTGCAGAAGCGAGCGACGTGTCACGCCCTTCGTCACTCGTTCGCTACGCATCTTCTCGAGGATGGGTACGATATCCGGACAATCCAAGAACTCCTCGGCCATGCCAGCGTGTCGACCACGATGATCTACACTCACGTACTCAATCGTGGGGGGTGTGGAATCAAGAGCCCCTTGGATTAAACTGGCAATCTATTGCAGCGGCCCAAGTCCCAGTTGGTCCCGGGGGGGCGGCCCATTGCAGAAAATCGATCATCTTGATCGACTGAGTGCGGCAGGCTATCGTTGTCTGTAGTGGCTGGTTGGGTGGTCTGCGGCAAGTTCGTGTATGGCCCACTTGTGGTTGATAGGCCGGGCGGTATGGGCTGGCTGATCGCCTGCCCGGTGGCGATAGACGGCGTCGTTGTGGTGTCGCCTCGGATATGTTGAACTTTCCAGTTACTGTTAGGCATACAGGCGCGGCACTGTGACCCGCGTCGTCTGCTTGAGAGCATGAGCAATGGTTGACAACCCATCTCATCGAAGATCTCTCGACGAACTTCGGGCGGCCGCTCTCGAGTTGTCCGAGCGTCTCGGCGGCAAGACACCGAGTCGCAAGGAACTCTCGGCGGTTGTGAAGGAGAGCGAGTACTCGTACTTCGGGATGACGGTCTCGGAGTTTCAGCGCTACTGCGGTCTTGCGCCGAACAAGAGCGGTGGCGACGACATGCGGAGCGACGAGGACCTTCTAAGCTGTCTCCTTGATCTTTGCGTAGCTGAGGGAACCGTTCCGCATCAGGCCAAGCTGCGAGCATGGGTGAGAGCTGGGCGTTTCCCGATCCACTCGGCAGAGAAACGATTCGGGGGGATGTTCGGCATCCAGGAGCGCCTGCTACGCTTCGCCTATGAGGAGCGTCGCTCATCCGAGGTCGAATCGCTCGCCGGCTGGAAGATCGACGTCAATGGTCTGATTAAGGCCTGGAACCTCGATCCGGACGTGCCTCAAAGAGAAGAGTGTTTCGTGTATGTCATGCGAGATTCTCGGAACGGGCGTCACAAGATCGGCATTGCCCGGGACCCGTGGCGTCGCGAGGGAACGCTCAAGAGCGAGCAACCGGCCACGGAGCTGATTGCCTGGAAGAAGTTCGTCAATCGCAAGATCGCCGGCGCGATAGAGAAAGCACTGCACGAAACATACAAGCACAAGCGAAAACGGGGCGAGTGGTTTAACCTGGACGCAGAGGACCTTGAAGAGCTCACTGCGACCCTTGACGGGCAAGATGCCTAACCCGCGGTTGGAGACGGACGAGGCTTCGCCTCGCCGCTCAACCGCATTCCGTTAGGCGGCGACGTTGAAGTTCCAGCCAGCTTGAGTGGGCCATGGTTGCGGACGAGGGCGGAGCTGGAGCAAGTAAGCTATTGACTGAGTCAGTCATTGGCTTATACTAGATCGGTGAGGTTCACGTGGCATGAGAAGAAAGACGAGGCGAATCAAGCCAAGCACGGGATCTCTTTCGAGGAGGCGAGTGCGCTCTTCTCATCGGGCCTGAATTATCTGATTGCTTTTGATGAAGCGCACTCCGACGACCAAGAGCGCTTCATAGCTGTTGGCCCAATCGGTCGCGGCGTCATAGTCGTGATTTGGATGGAGCAGGACGAGGAGACTATCCGTATCATCAGCGCCCGTCCGGCAACCAAGCGCGAGCGCGCGCACTACATAAGATTCGCGGAGCGACCACGATGAGTGATTTTCCAGAGCTCTCACCCGAGCAGCTTGCCCGAGCAATTCCCGCTCGTGTTCGAAAGCGATTGATGGCGGGCAAGTTCGAGACCGGCGATGATGTGATCGCACTGCGCCGCTTCGTAGGGCTTACCCAAGTTCGCTTCGCGCAAGCAATAGGTATAAGCGTGCACACGCTTCGCAATTGGGAGCAGGGTCGGCGTTTACCTGAAGGCCCCGCCATTGCCCTTTTGCGGATCGCAGCCCGTCACCCCAAGATCATATGGGAAAACCTTGAGTCGGCGGCTTAGAGTTCCGCCTAACACCTATAAGGCCTCCTCGTGTCAAGGGCAAGAACGTCCGTTGCGGGGAGGGGGGTGGTCCCTTGCCGCGGTTTTCGGTGATTGATCGGCGTGACGGACGCTCTGGCTTGATTTCAACTTCAGGTGGCAGGACGTGCCTGCACCAAACACCTATCGAGGCTCAACGGCCAGGCTGACGACGTGCCCTGGCCGGCGAAGTCCTTGACGACTCCGCGTCCTAGAAACTCATCAGTGCCCTCGTGCCGTCCGACTCAAAAGCGAGCGGGTTCATGGCGGTGTCGGTCTGGGTGTTGAGTCGTTGCCACGTCCCAGTTATCTCCCGGCTCGGGTGAGGGGCAGAGCACGTTCACAACCGCAAAGATCACCGAGATCTGTCGAGCGGGAGCGGGTGTCCAATCAAGCCGAAGGGATCCGGGTCTTTCGCCACGACGCTCGGTGCGGTCAAGCCGCAGTGACGAAGAGCATCTGCGAAGGCTTCACCCTTTCGGTCCAGTTAGACGGCAGGCTCACCCGCCCCCCTCGCTCACGCAGCTTTCATAAGCCGCTCCATGTCGAATGCTTCCCCGCGCTTGAGCATGAAGTACACAGCGCGTGCCAGCTTGTGCGCCAAGATAGAGAGCGCTTTCCCCTTGCCATGCTTGCTCGCCAGTTTGTTGAGATACTTCTTCCCTGCCGGGTTTCTTCGGAGGAACAAGAGCGCGGCTTCGGAGAAAGCCCACTTGAGGTGGGCGTTGCCGATCTTCTTCCCGGAGGTGCCGTAGCGCTTGCCATCGGATTCCTTGCTGCACTTGACGAGCCGGCAGTAGGAAACGAAATCGCCCACCGTTGGGAAGCGATCGATGTCGTGGACCTCGTAAAGAATGACGAGGGCAAGGATCTTGCCGATGCCGTAGACCGATTGCAGCCGCAAGAGGGTGTGAGGATCGTGCTGCTTGGCGGTGCGGAGGATGTAGAGCTCGAGGTCCCGGAGCAACTCGTCGTAGTGGCCGATAAGGGCGAGGTCGACCTCGACGCTTTTGCGAGTGCTCGGATCTTTGAACCGTGCAGCGACGCCCTCTCGGTTGGCCTTGTAGGCGATCCGGCCACTGAAGTCAGGGAGATTGGATTGGCTTTTGGTGTTCTGAATGTGCGACAGAAGCTCAGCTCGCTTGCGAGTGAAATGCATGCGACGCCGGAGCAGGTCGCGAGTGGACCGCATCTCGGCAGGGTAGATGTAGGCTGTGGGGATCATCCCTCCGCGCAGCAGAACGGCAATCTTGTGGGAATCGATCCGATCGTTCTTAGCCTTGCCGCCGTGAATCGCTTTCATGTATAGGGCATGGCCGAGGACGAACGCGATTCCTTCGCGCCTGCACAGATCGGCTAGCCAGTACCAGGTGAAGATGCACTCGATGGCGACGGCGACGTCCTCGCGGTAGGGCGCGATGACGCTTAGGAACGCTTCCGGTGACGCGGGCATGTTCTTGTGCACCAAGATCTCTCCAGCTTGGTTGAGGATGCAGACGTACATCCTCCGTGCGTGTAGATCGATCCCGCAGTAGTGCTTGTGCTGATTGGTGTAGAATCGCATCGGGGTCTCCTTCCTCGTGTGTGGATACAACGAGCCAGCATACGACGCTGGTATGCGAGGAGGAGGCCTTTATGAGAATCACGGCGCTGCAGCTGACAGTCCCTCTTGTCATGCCGGTTGTTCCAAGCGTCACGCCAAGCCCTGCAGGACGGGCTGCAGCTGATCGCCAGGGACGTTAGACCGACCGAGCGGTGGCGCCAGAATCGGGTACAATCGAGCTATGACCAACAAAGGCAGGGACATTCTGCGCGAAGCACTCCGGCTGAGCACTAGGGAACGCGCTGAGATAGCCGGCGCATTGCTCGAGAGCTTGGAGCCACCTCCGGATGCAGCTGTCGATCGAGCGTGGCGCGAGGAAGTGCGCCGCCGCCTCGAGGCGCTTGATGCGGGCACCGTGGAGACGGTTCCTTGGGAGCAGGTAAGAGAGCAACTCTACGAGAGGCTGAGTGGCGACTCGAATTGAGTTTCTGGGCGCCGCTCGCGAGGAGTTGGAGCAAGCAACAGAGCGGTATCTGGAGAGAAGCCCTCGGGCGGCGCGAGGCTTTGTGAGGGAGATCGAGAGAAGCCTGAGTATCATCAGCGAGATGCCCAAGCTTTGGCCAATCTACGAAAACGATTCCCGCCGATGCCCGCTTTCAAGGTATCCGTTCAGCATCGTCTATCGTCAGGCATCGGATGTTGTCGTTGTGGTAGCTATCGCACACGACAAGCGTCGGCCGATGTACTGGACAGATCGAGGAGCGGTCTAACACCTATAAGGCCTCCTCGTGTCAAGGGCAAGAACGTCCGTTGCGGGGAGGGGGGTGGTCCCTTGCCGCGGTTTTCGGTGATTGATCGGCGTGACGGACGCTCTGGCTTGATTTCAACTTCAGGTGGCAGGACGTGCCTGCACCAAACACCTATCGAGGCTCAACGGCCAGGCTGACGACGTGCCCTGGCCGGCGAAGTCCTTGACGACTCCGCGTCCTAGAAACTCATCAGTGCCCTCGTGCCGTCCGACTCAAAAGCGAGCGGGTTCATGGCGGTGTCGGTCTGGGTGTTGAGTCGTTGCCACGTCCCAGTTATCTCCCGGCTCGGGTGAGGGGCAGAGCACGTTCACAACCGCAAAGATCACCGAGATCTGTCGAGCGGGAGCGGGTGTCCAATCAAGCCGAAGGGATCCGGGTCTTTCGCCACGACGCTCGGTGCGGTCAAGCCGCAGTGACGAAGAGCATCTGCGAAGGCTTCACCCTTTCGGTCCAGTTAGACGGCAGGCTCACCCGCCCCCCTCGCTCACGCAGCTTTCATAAGCCGCTCCATGTCGAATGCTTCCCCGCGCTTGAGCATGAAGTACACAGCGCGTGCCAGCTTGTGCGCCAAGATAGAGAGCGCTTTCCCCTTGCCATGCTTGCTCGCCAGTTTGTTGAGATACTTCTTCCCTGCCGGGTTTCTTCGGAGGAACAAGAGCGCGGCTTCGGAGAAAGCCCACTTGAGGTGGGCGTTGCCGATCTTCTTCCCGGAGGTGCCGTAGCGCTTGCCATCGGATTCCTTGCTGCACTTGACGAGCCGGCAGTAGGAAACGAAATCGCCCACCGTTGGGAAGCGATCGATGTCGTGGACCTCGTAAAGAATGACGAGGGCAAGGATCTTGCCGATGCCGTAGACCGATTGCAGCCGCAAGAGGGTGTGAGGATCGTGCTGCTTGGCGGTGCGGAGGATGTAGAGCTCGAGGTCCCGGAGCAACTCGTCGTAGTGGCCGATAAGGGCGAGGTCGACCTCGACGCTTTTGCGAGTGCTCGGATCTTTGAACCGTGCAGCGACGCCCTCTCGGTTGGCCTTGTAGGCGATCCGGCCACTGAAGTCAGGGAGATTGGATTGGCTTTTGGTGTTCTGAATGTGCGACAGAAGCTCAGCTCGCTTGCGAGTGAAATGCATGCGACGCCGGAGCAGGTCGCGAGTGGACCGCATCTCGGCAGGGTAGATGTAGGCTGTGGGGATCATCCCTCCGCGCAGCAGAACGGCAATCTTGTGGGAATCGATCCGATCGTTCTTAGCCTTGCCGCCGTGAATCGCTTTCATGTATAGGGCATGGCCGAGGACGAACGCGATTCCTTCGCGCCTGCACAGATCGGCTAGCCAGTACCAGGTGAAGATGCACTCGATGGCGACGGCGACGTCCTCGCGGTAGGGCGCGATGACGCTTAGGAACGCTTCCGGTGACGCGGGCATGTTCTTGTGCACCAAGATCTCTCCAGCTTGGTTGAGGATGCAGACGTACATCCTCCGTGCGTGTAGATCGATCCCGCAGTAGTGCTTGTGCTGATTGGTGTAGAATCGCATCGGGGTCTCCTTCCTCGTGTGTGGATACAACGAGCCAGCATACGACGCTGGTATGCGAGGAGGAGGCCTTTATGAGAATCAAGCCGCTGCAGCTGACCGGCTACAGCTGGGCGCGGTTGAGTCGTGTAGCCTTGGGCATCGGGTCGGGCTGCCGCGGCGGGACGTTCCTGCGGGCCGGCAGCTGAACCGCATATACGTTAGGCGTCACAGTCGGAATAGGTTTTTTGGGTTCTTCCCACGCGTTTCGAGAGCTCGCATGAGCACGCATCGAACTCGGCCTTCCGAGGCTGCGATCTTCCGTGCGTGAGTCGGTGTTTTCGCTTGTCCCGTTCTAGAGCCCGGGTTGTAGTGGGCCTCCTATGGTAGCGTTAACGAGTGGAAGCAAAACAAACGGTTCGCGAGCTATTGGACAAGCTGCCCGACGACTGCACACTGGACGATGTTCTATACCACATCTACGTTCTTCAGCGTGTCTCGCGCGGCATAGCCGATGCGGACGCCGGTGAGACAATCCCTCACGAGCAGGCAGAGCGCGAACTAAGGAAACAGTGGCTGCTCGGCGAGGCGTAGACTGGACGCGTGAGGCACGAACCAACCTGGACGAGATTCTCGAGTTCATCGCACAGGACTCGCGAGAGGGTGCGCGGCAGGTTCTTGAGCAAGCGTCCCGAACGCTTCGGCGCGTATGACAAAGCTCCAGCGCGGGTACGGGTTGGAGTTTGACACCACGAAGACTGCAGTGGAGCTAACCTTGACGACCGTCGAGCCAGGCCAGATCGTCATCCTCAACGGCGTTCAGCGTTCCGGAAAGACCAGTATCGCCCAGGTCATTCAAGAGACGTTCCCCGGCATCTGGATGAGTCTCGGCGCCGATGCTCACATCAGATGCACGCCTCCCGCCTTTCGCCCCGGCGTTGGGTTGCGGCCGCAGAAGTCTGAAAGGTCCAGGGCTGGTCCTGGTCGCGTCCCCGTCGAGATCTTGGAGCAGACCTTGCCCGCGTTCTACGCAGGTTTGTACTAGTCCGTGGGCGCGCACGCTCGCCTCGGCCTGAATGTCGTGGTTGATGTCGGTCACCACGAAGCTTACTCACGACCCGTGCGCATTCTCCCCGCATGCGCGAAACGCTTAGTCGGCCTGGCGGTCTTATTCGTTGGTGTCCGCTGCCCGATGGACGTGCTTTGGGCACGTCGAGAATCTACATGGGGACAGACACGCGACACGGTCGATGATGGTGTGCGGGGCTCCGTTCAACTCGGGGTCGAGGCCGTTCATGCCCCCACGGTGGCTATGATCTCGAAGTAGACACCTCAATGCTGAGCCCAGGAGAGTGTGCGGAGCGCATTCGCAGGCGTCTGGTGGAGGGCCCCCCTGGAGTGCGCTTTGCCGAGCTAGCGCAGGGGTAACCGGTGTTCCAGGGGGCAGTGTTGTGTTGCGTATTGCAGAACTTCGCGGGTCCGGTCGGTTGTAACGCGAGTTGTTTCGGCGGTCGTCCGATGCAAGATTGTGGTGCAAGACCGGTAGCGCTTAGATCGGAAACCACATTGTAGTGTCGTGGCGCCAAAAGGGCTTGTCACAGATCGCCGCCGTCGCGCTGACGCCAGGGATTCACAAGCCAGCGTGCTTTTCCTGGCTTCATCCCCTGGCGCTCCTGGGCATAGTCAACCCCGCAGGCATGGCCGAGCGTGCGGTACTTCTGCTCGTCCCAGACGCGTGCTAAACCAATGGCGACGTGTTTGTCCAGCGCCCTCCCCAGCAGTGCAGGGAAGCACTGGTGCTATTGATCCGACAGAAGTCGAGTTGCGCGTCTGGGTATTGCTGCGGCGTTCCCACATCTGCAGTCATCACAGTTGGCGGCAGCAAGCTGCCGATGCGTCGTGGGGTCTGGGCGTCAGACGGCGGCCTTGGGGTCGCAACGTCGCAACGCTTAGGGCGACTCAAGGGTGGCAGGAGTGTCCTGTCAACACAAAAGTGTAGTTTTGGTGCGACAAGAAATTAGCCGCTTGAGGAAGCTGGTATGGCGATGTGTTGGCCCGTCGTTTGCGCGGGTAGTGGGCGGCCGCGGCGCGGAGGCGGCGTCCGTTAGTCGATAATTCCCAGGCGCTTCATCCTGCCGATGAGTGTGGTGCGACTCAGCCCCAAGATGCGCGCTGCCTGGGATTGGTTGCCGTCGGCGCGCTCCATCGCTTCGCGGATGGCCTGGCGTTGGATTTCGAGGAGCGTTGGCGATGAGCCGCCTTCGGGTTCGAGCATCTCCTCGCCACCCTTGAGTCGCTTCCATACCCGCGAGTGTTCCACGTCCGCATCGCCCTCGAGTTTGTGGGCGACTAGGCGCTTCACGTCCTGGGCTAGCTCACGCACGTTGCCCGGCCACGGGTAGCGCTTGTACAGCTTACGAAGCTCCTCAGGAAAACGGACGTTGCGCCCTGTTTCCCGGTTCGCCTCATCCAACAAGTAGTCAATCAAGAGATCGATGTCGTCCCGGCGCGTCCGGAGGGGCGTGAGGTCGACGGCGTGTCCGTCCAGTCGATCAAAAAGGTCGGGTCGGAAGCGGCCACTGCGCACCAATTCGTGGATGTTGCGATTGGTGGCGGCGACAATGCGGGCCGACACGTCCCGCGGCTTCGAGTCGCCAATGCGCCAGATCTTCTTCTCTTCCAAGACCCTGAGCAACTTGGCTTGCGCCTCGAGCGACATGTCGCCGATCTCGTCGAGGAACAAGGTGCCGTTTTGGGCGAGTTCGAAGGCGCCTTGGCGGTCAGCGATGGCGCCGGTGAACGAACCCCGCGCATGACCGAAGAAGGTGGCTTCTTGAAGCTCAGATGGAATCGCCGCACAGTTGAGGGCGATCAGCTTCCCCTCCCGCTTGGAAAGGCGGTGCACTTCCTGGGCAAAGATCTCTTTGCCAGTGCCCCGTTCGCCGGTGATGAGGACGGGGATGTCGACCTGGCTGACGAGGACAAGTTCCTTGAGTTCCTTGAGTAGGCCTGCATCCGACGTGATGAAGCCGCACGTGTCCTTGGCATCGGGTTGGCGGCGCCGGGTCGACCGCCGGCTGCCCGGGGAGCCTTCGCGCTTGCCGGCCGTGAGGGGGAGCTGCGCTATCGCCTCGGCACGCAGTTGGCGAGTGCGCTCAAGCCACGTCTTAGTTCCGAGTCGTTCGAAAAGGCCCTCGGCTTCGGTCACGCGAGCCATGACGTCGACATCCAAGGCGTCTTCCCGGAGCCCGTGTACGGCCAAGTCGTGCAGCGCGATGGCCAGCTCGTAGGGCTCTTCCACGGCCCGAAAACCGGCGATGGACTCCTGGAACAGCGACTCGGCTTCTTCCGGCTTGTCCAGCCTGGACTGCGCATTGGCCAGTGCACGCAAGGCCGCGGCCACTTCGATTGCTTCGTAGTTGGTGCGCGACAGATCGAGGCAGCGCTTGGCGTAATCGATCGCCTGTCCGTATTGCCCAAGCGCGATCAAGTTGTCGGCGATGTGCCTGAGACACTCGGAGACTGTGTCGCTTTTCGGGTTGACCTGCTCTTCGATTGCCAGCGCTTCGCGGAAGAGCTTGATGGCCGCTTTCCGATTGCCGAGGTCAGCTTCGATCTTGCCGGCGTACTCGATACAGATCGTGTGTTCGCGCGAGCGGACGGGCATCTCGATCGCCCGGGCTTGTTCGATCTTGGGCTTCGCGGTTTCGAGGTCGCCCTGGCGGCGGCTAAGTTCTGCTTGGAGGCAGAGCGCTACGGCATGGTGGGCCTTTTGACCTCTCTCGTGAGCGAGGCGTTCAACTGATGTTAGAGTGCTGCTTGCTGTTGCGTGGTCACCTAGAAACATACAGCAGATTGCCCGGTTGATTGGTCGCACGCAGCGGGCTTCAACACGGATCGAATCCGGCTGTCCGTCAATCACAGCAAGAGCTTCTCGAAACCGGCGTTGGCGTATCAGGACGCCTGCCAGCCCCGTTTGAAGTGCTGCGACTTCTTTGTTTTGTCCCATTACCTGGAAAATGGAAATGGCCTGTGTCAGGCATGTTGTGGCTTCAGCCAAACGCCATTCGGCGCGGAAGAGCACCGCCTCCGTCCGCTTAGCACGTGCGAGAGTCAGCGCCTCCCCGCTGGAAAGTGCGAGGTCGAAGCTTCTTTTCGAGAGCTTCCGTGCTTCAGAGGGCCGCCCGGCCTTCGAGAAGGCTGTCGCTGCGACCGCAAGGTCCCGGCTCTTGTCAGAAGGAGCGAGCCCCGGACTTCCATCAACAAGACGTACGAGTCGTTCGGCGGCAATGGCGGCAGCACCGATGTTGGCCGAGACAAGCAATGCCTCAGTCAAAGACGTTGTCAGTTGAAGTTCAACCCGCAGCGATACCTTCAAATCGCGCGATCGCTTCAATAGTGCTTCGCACTCTTCGGCGGCCAGCGCCAGTTCGTCACCGGCGAGAAGGAAGTCGATCAGTCCTGAAACGCGCTCAATATAGTCGAACGAATCTCGGCTGGTCAGTGCTTGGTGGAGAGCCTCTGAAGAATTCAAGATTTTACCTCACATGCAGCTGCAGCAGGATCCGGAGCACCAATTTGAAGGAATCAACCCTGCCCGTGACATGGACGGGGTCCTGCCGCGACGTGGCTGTGCTCCCGGAAACTGCTCGGGAGTTCTCGCCAGCGCTAACCGCAACGCGCCGGTTGAGGCCGCTACCGTGCTCATCTTGATCGGGGAGGCCGAGCGATAGTGCTTCGCGTTCTAACGTTAAAGCGCTTGCATGAGTCGCTAGGCATGCTCCAGCCGCCAACACGAAGGCGGCCAGCAACAACTTCCGCATTCTAGACATCATGACTCCCGTGGTCGGGGCACCTCTGAGTTTGATGCTGCGGCGGATGCGGTTTGTGCAATCGCCGCTGGCCGAGGGGAAGAGGCGAGCCATGCAAGCTAGCAGAATTCTGCTGGTGATGTCAATTGTCTTTACGGCCTCCCTGTGTGTCGGTTCTCATCGACAGGCCGCACCTCCAGCCGAGCCGCAGGACCTCTCTGATCTTCCGCATGGACAACCTCACAGCTGGCACCTCTGCCTCCTTTCGCTCCTATCGAGCGAGGCAGCGTACCAGCGGGTTATCCTGCTTCGACTCAGCTACTTAGCGAGATCCAGGGGTGTCCGCCATCCCGTGGAATCGGTGTCCGCCTTGCCGTGGAATACGCACCCGTCGCGCTAACGCCAGGGATTCACAAGCCAGCGTGCCTTTCCTGGCTTCATCCCCAAGCGCTCCTGGGCATAGTCAACCCCGCGGGCATGGCCGAGCGAGGGTACTTCTGCTCGTCCCAGACGCGTGCTAAACCAATGGCGACGTGTTTGTCCAGCGCCCTCTCGGTAGCCAGGAGGTTAACGAGTTGCCGATCGCTACGCCGCGCTCGATCGGTGCCAACGTTGTTTCCGGTTTTGATTCCGTAGGCAACATCAGCCTCCCCAGCAGTGCAGGGCTCGTCGTCCCAACGCTTGATAGATTGAGATAGCGTGTTGAAAGCTGGTGGTGGCCTCCGTCAGGTTCAAATCGGCGCTAGACACGGCTGCGGCGGCGCGTTTTGCGTTCGCCAGTGCCAGAGCATCCCCACAAGAGATGGCAAGGTCAAGACCATCCCTTGCCAGGCGCCGAGCTGTTGCCGGATGTCCAGCCCTTGAAGCGGCTCGCGCCGCAAGCGCGAGACTGCTCGCCTTGCTTGCGGCAGACAAGTTGTCGTTGTGCGTCGGTTGAACAAGCCGGACCCCTCTTCATCTTGTCCTGGAACTCCAAGGCCCGTACCTTCGCGCTCAAGCTCCAGCGCAAAGGCGTTGTGGGACGGGAGCAAGCAAGCTCCAGCAACAATTGAGACTGCCAGCAACAACTTGCGTACTTTGGACATCATACGACTCCCGTGATCGGGGCACCTCCGAATCGACTCTGGTGACATGGTGCGAAGCATGACCAGCGCCGCCGCGGGGAAGAGGTGGCGGAAGAGGCTAGCAGGCTTTGGAATGGGGTGTCAACCTTTTTAATACGCGATCGGCGGCGCATCCTTCGCGTAGATTGATGTTAGAGTGCTCTTTGCCTGCAAGGCTTGTCAGATGGCCAATGCACAGTTCACGGTAGTTGCCTCGCTTGTAGCAGGACCCGGAACGCAAGTTTGAACCATGCGATGCGACCATCGTTCCAAGCGTTGCGTCGGGAATGTTCGGCAAACGATGTGTCCGTGCGCTCGGCGGGGCGGGAGTGCGCCGAGCCACCGACAGCGATACGTCGGTTGAACGCCCCCGAGCCCTCTTCATCTTGTCTTGGGGCTCCCAGGCCCAGAACTTCACGCTCAAGCTCCAGCGCACGGGCGTTGTGGGATGGGAGCAGGCAAACTCCAGCAACAATTGAGAAAGCCAGCAAAAACTTGCACACCTTGGGCATCATAGGCGTACCTTCGAATCGGGTCTGGCGACTTTGAATGGCGTCTAGTGCGACGGCATTAGCCTCATTTGCAGAAAAAACTCGGAACATCAACTTGAAGCCATCAACAGCGTAGGTGTGGCCAGGGTCGTCGAACACCGAATCCTCCGCGGCCTGACGCGATTGCGAAGGCTCGGCGGAACTCATGGCAATCCGGCGGTTGAGCGCGCTTTCGCCCTCGCCGTCTTGGCCTGGCAATCCGAGCTCTACGGCTTCTCGTGCGTGCGTGCGGGCATCGGCCTCTCCCGCGGGCGCAAACCCAGCCGCGGCCACGAACAAGACCATCACCAGCAACTTCCACGCTCTAGTCATCATTGACTCCCGTGATCAGGGGCGGACTTGACCGGCGAGCGGATTGCACTTGCGCCGCTCACCTCAGGGAGGAGCGAACAAAGCACGATAGCAAGTACGGCCTGAATTTCAGTTACCTTTATAGTGTCGCGCGAAAGCCTCCGCTGGAGACGCGCAAGGATGAGCACCGTGGGCCTTGTGCTTCCCGGGAGAGAGAAGGGGCGGGGGATGCAGGCCGACGCCCTCGGCCAGCATTGGCGCAACAGCGGGGCAGCAAGCGAGCTACGTTGCGCTAGCTCGCGGGCGGCGAGGCGCTAGTTGAGGACGCGGATGTCGACGCGTCGGTTTTGCATCCGGCCGAGTTCGGTGGAGTTGTCCGCCGCTGGGCGCTCGGAGCCGTAGCCGACGGCCTCTACGCGGGAGGGGCGCAGCCCGAGGTGGATCAGTTCGGCGCGGACAAGCTTGGCGCGTTCTTGGCTTAACTGGAGGTTGGTGGATTCGTCGCCGGAGCGGTCGGTGTGGCCCTCAACGATGACGACAGCGTCTGGGTAGGGGCGCAGGGCTTCGGCCACTCGCCGGAGTTCCTCGCGCGCTCCCGCTTCCAGTTGCAGGGACGATGCGCGAAACAGCACCGAGCTACGCAAGGATAGGAGCACGCCGGATTGTGTTTCGCTGACCTGTGAGGCGGATGGGTCGGAACCGCGCCGGTTCAACGCTTCTTTGAGCTCGGCTTGCTCGGCGCGCAGTTTGCGGAGTTCCTCGAGGGTTGCATCTTCCCGGTAGCGGCGGAATTCGGCTTGCAGGGCTTCAAGTTGCGCGCGCAACTCACGATTTTCGCGCGCCAACTTCGGGTCGGTTGCAGACGAGCGACCGGATTCCGGAAGTGGAGGGTAGTTGCTTTCCGCTCGGGGGTCGGCGGTGGTACCGCGGCGTGGGGGCGGCCAAGCTTCCGCAGGGTTAGATCCCTCGGGGTAGCGACTGCCTTCCCGCGGATAGTCACGCCCGTCACGCGTGTAGGTGTCTCCCTCCCGCGGATAGTCACGCCCGTCACGCGTGTAGGTGTCTCCCTCCCGAGGGTAGTCGCGCCCGTCGCGCGTGTAGGTGTCTCCCTCCCGGGGATAGTCGCGCCCATCGCGCGTGTAGGAGTCTCCCTCCCGAGGGTAGTCGCGCCCGTCGCGCGTGTAGGTGTCGCCCTCCCGCGGATAGTCGCGCCCGTCACGCGTGTAGGTGTCGCCCTCCCGCGAATAGTCGCGCCCATCGCGTGAGTACGCGTCGCCAGACGAGCGCCTCCCGTCGCGCGACTGGGTCCCGGTTGCGCCAGAGTCAAACCCCCGGCGCGCGTCATCGCGTCCACCTGCGTCCCGCGAAGACTCACGTGGCTCGGTCGGTTTGCCCCAATGGGTGCCGACTCCGAAGACCAATGACCAATTGCTAGCGTCGTCGACCATCTCCCTGCGCACCTCGCCTAGAACGCGGAAGCGTTGGCGCACCGAAGTCATACCGAAGGCCAGCTCGATGCCGATATTGGTGCCGCCGAGCGCGTCTTGGAGGGCGGGGTTGGACGGGACGTCGGCGCTCAGGAAGTGCATTCCTAGGCCGACGTCGAAGTAGCCTTGCACCCCGCCGGTCTCGAAGAACTCGGCGCCGATGTCGGCGTGCCACTTGACGTCGCGCATCGAGCCGGGAGCGCCCAGTGCTGCCTCATCGATGTCTGTGGACCAGCGACTCAGCCCCGAACGCAGGTGGATCCACGGCTGCCAGATAGTGCCGAGATCAAGGGCTGCGCCGATGACCAGGCCAGCCTCAGCGTCATCGGGAATCACCACGCCCATGGTGAGGCGCCCCCCCACGGGCCGGACGCTCGGGTATGCGTCGCCACCTTGCCTTTCCTCGGCGCGGAGCGGCTCGCTCATTCCGGCAAGAACCAGAACGATCGCTAGGCCCCACACGGATCGATTCATGAGATTCCTCCTTAAGAGAATTGCCGGGGAACTATACCAGTAGCGGACGCTGCGAAGCGAGACGCACCGAGGCGGAGGCAAGCGTCGATTCTCGCCAGGCAAGCGCGGCTAGTTCACCTGGCGGGTCCCTTCGCCCCATGCGGCTCCTTCATTGGCCGACGTCACGCGATTTCCATGAGGGCAGCGGTGGTTGGCCAAGGACGAGGGCGATGAGCGTACCGCCGAAAAGCCAACCGGAGTGTCGGAGGGCTCCTGGAGACCCTGGTGGCATGGATGTCCTGGGTGAGATCGAAGTGATCCGGAGCGGCGCTTCACTACGGCGAGTTGCTGTAAGCGCCAGCAGAGCGCTGGTGTGCTGTAAATCCCTAACCGAGAGGAGAGTTTCATGTCCGAAGACACTCATGATGCAGTTGTTCTAACCGACGAAGATGGCAACTACTTCGTCCTGCCAAGGGAGCTGATCGAGCTGACCAAGGTGGAGCTGGACGCAGTGTCATCACTGAAAGAGCACTTGCAGGAAGTAGTGGGATATGGTCGCGAGCTCCGATTCGCAATGATGGGTAGGACGAAGCGGCGCTTTGAGCTGGTGGGACGCGTCAGCAAGGCGCAGCAACGGGTGCGGTTCAATCCCACCGTCGCTTGGCCATACTATCGGCTGGGTCCTCGGGGCGACGAGCGGGTCAACCCGGCTGGCAGGTAGTCCGTTGATTGCGCCAACAACACAGCGACTCCGCCACCAGCCTTACTGCCTTGCCAACGCCTCCACCTTCGCCTGGACAGCACGCGCCGAATCCACCTCGCCGATCGCCGCCAGAAACGCCGCCCACTCCTTGTAGTAAGCGAGGGTGGAAGCGCCCGGCGCTTGGGTCTCCGCCCGTGCAACCAGGCTGGCGCGCGCCGTCTCCAGTAGTGCGCGGGCACCGGCGATGTTGCCGAGGACTCGTTCGGCTTCTGCCTGTTCGATTCGCAGGTCATCGATCACGGAGTGCTCCGCTCCCAGCGTCTCCACGGCGCGTGCCTGTGCGTTCGCCATCTCTCGGCGCGCCGCCTCTGCCTCGCCCAGGTGGGCCAGGGCAACGCCCAGGGCGTGGATTGCCGAGCAGGTGAACCGGTGGTCGGGGCCGAGGCAGTCTTTGGCGTTGGCCACCGTTTCTTCGAGGTGGTCGCGCGCTTCGGCGTAGCGGCCCGTCTTGATGAGTTGTCTGCCGGCAAACGACCGCGCGTAGGTGTACGCGTGGTTGGAGCGACCCATGACGTCCTCGATGTCGGCGAGGACTACGGCCATGCGCTCGTAGAGCCCGGTGCTGTCGAACACGACGTCCATGGTCGTGAGCTGCATCCTGGCGATGATGGCGTGTGGGTGATTGGGGCCAACTTCGGGCAACGCCACGAGGATGCGCCGGCAGTTTTCGATCAGCTCTCGCCCTTCCCTAAATCGCCCGAGGTCCCAAGCGTAGGTGCCGAGGTTGCCCATCGACGTCGCGGTCTGTCGGTGTTCGTCGCCGAGAACCGCGCGGCGTACCTCCAGGCAACGTTGGGTATGCGCGTGGGCAGCTACGTAGTCGCCCCGCTGAGAAGCTATGACCCCCAGGTTGTTATAGATGTGGGCCAGCTGCGGGTAGGTGGGTCCGAAGTGTCGCTCTTGGATTCGCAGAGCGCGGCTCAGAACCGCATCGGCTTTGTCGAACTCGTAGGTGTAACGGTAGATGTTGCCCAGCGAGATGAGTGTCGCGGCGACCAGCGTGTCGTCTTCGCCGACTGCGTCTTCACGAATGGCCAGGCATTCCTCCAGAAGGGGCACCGCGCGGGCGGTGATGCCCAGGTTGGCGTAGGTCGAGCCGATGGTGTTCAGCAATTGGGCGCGCACTAGTGGTTGGTCGGTGAGTTCGGTCTGGATGCGCTCGGCACCGGCGTCCAGGACTTCGCGGACTGTCAAGGTGTCGCCTCTAGCGAACTGCGGGTCGGATTTGCTGAGCAGATTCGTCAAGAACGCCGACACTTGTTGGGCGGTGACCGCCTCGCGGTTGGCGCGGTCGCGCTCGATGGCGGTCCGCCGCTGGGCGACGGTCATCGCCACCGCGAAGCCAATCAACAACGCCAACAGGGTGACGGCGGCGGCCACCGGGCCGCGGCGGCGGCGAACCAGCATCTTCACGTTGTACAGTGCGCTCGGCGGTCGCGCTTGAATGGGTAGGTTGCCGCGGTAGCGGGCGAGGTCTTCTTGGAGGGCGTAGACGCTCTGGTAGCGCTCGCGGGTGTCCTTGGCCAGCGCTTTCAGCAAGATCGCCTCGAGATCCTTGGGGAATCCAGGATCACCAGCGGCGTCGGCGGGTGACTGGGGAGCTTGTTCAGCAATGATTTTGAACGCTTTGCTCAGCGACCCCCGATTGACGTCGTAGGGGAGCGTTCCGGTCAGGAGTTTGTAGAGAATGACACCGAGCGAGTAGACGTCGCTCCTGACGTCAACGTCGCGTGGATCGCCGCCAGCTTGCTCGGGGCTCATATATTGGAGCGTGCCGCGCAGGTCGCCGGCGTGCGTCAACAGCGTTTGCCCTTTGTCGGGAGTTTCGAAGCGGGCAAGTCCAAAGTCGAGAATCTTGATGTCAGATGTGGCGCGGCTCGTCGACTCGGTGGTGCCGGGGGTGCGCACCAAAACGTTGGATGGTTTGAGGTCGCGGTGCACCACGCCGCGCTGGTGAGCGTAGTGAACCGCGTCGCAAACCTGTAGGAAAAGCGCGAGGATGACATCACGCGCTGCCGGGGGCGACTCCTCTTCGCGCAGGCGGTTGCAGGCATCGCCGAGCGGTTCGCCATCGACCAGCTCCATGGCAAAGTATGGGAGGCCGTCGTCGGCCCGACCAGCCTCGATGATTGACGCAATACCGGGGTGGGTCAGGTGAGCTAGTGCTTCGACTTCGCGCTGGAATAGGCGGAGTTGCAACTCGCCGCTTGCAAAGCCGCCGCGGATCACTTTCAGCGCGACGCGCCGGCGTGGCTCGGCTTGCTCGGCTTCGTACACCACACCCATGCCACCGGCGCCAAGCCGGCGGATGATCGAGTAGCGACCGATCTTCTCTGGGACCGGCGCGGCGACCGGTTCTTCGATCGATGGTTGCACCGACGACACGAAGGCCGAGTCGCCGTCGTGCGCCAGTAAGTCCCGCAGGTCTCCTGCCAACGGCGCGTCCTCGGCAGTGAGTCTTGCGACGAAAGCTTGGCGCTCGTCGCCAGCTAGCTTGACAGCTTCGTCGAACAGCGCCTGCAGTCGGCGGATTCGCTCACTCTTCATTGGAGGACCTTAACCTGAGGATGAGATGCGGGGCGAGTCTCTCACCATTCTATCATGTGGGCCGGTCATAGTTGGCGTTGTCGCTAGCCGCTGCTGAGAGTTGTCACCGTGAGAGTCTCCCACTAAGATCGGCGCTGGGTCTGATCGACAAGGAAGCTCAACATGTCCGAAGCACACTACGGGCGGTTCATTTGGCACGACTTGGTCACAAGCGACTTGCATGGTGCGCAGGAGTTCTATGCAGAGCTGTTTGGCTGGACCATCCAAGTCGAGACGATGGCCTTCGGCGACTACAGCATGATCCTCTTGGACGGATGCGGCATCGGCGGCATGGTCGAGCTGGACCCTGCGCAGCGCGCCCCGGCTCACTGGATGGGCTACGTCACGGTCGGCGACGTCGATCAAGCTGTGGCCCAGGCGCGCGAGTTGGGCGCCCAAGTTGTCAATCCGGGCGTCGACATTCCCGACGTCGGCCGGTTCGGTGTCCTCTTGGATCCGCAGGGGGCGGTTATCTCGCCGATGGCGTTGAAGAAGGCGCCGGAGCCGCCACCGGCAACGCATCGCCACGGCCAATTTTGCTGGGATGAGCTGTTGACCAACGACGCCGCGGGTGCGGCGCGTTTCTATGCGTCGATCTTCGGATACGAGCCGCGCGAGATAGATATGGGGCCGAACGGCACTTACACCGTCTTCGCGCGGGACGGCAAGGACCGTGCCGGCATGATGCAAATGCCGCCCGAGGCACCCGCCCCACCGCACTGGGTCGCTTACGTTGCCGCCGCCGACATCGACGCTGCAACCTCCAAGGTCAAAGAGCTGGGCGGCAAGGTCTGGCACGGCCCCGCCAGCATCCCAGGGGTCGGACGCTTCTCGGTATGCGCCGATTTGCAACAGGCGACCTTCGCCATGTTCAAAGGCGCCGACTGAGTTCCGGTTGCCCCGCCGTGCTCAGCGCGTTAGGGAGAGCTTCCGAACCGCTTGGCCGCCGGGCCACTCGAGGCGCACGAAGTAGTGGCCGGCAGGGACCGGGCGCGCCGTTACATCGCGTCCGTCCCAAGCAATGCTCGACCGACCGGCGTGTACCCGCGCGTCGACGAGTCGGCGCACCAGCTGCCCGTGCAGGTTGTAGATGGCCAACCGCACGCGCGTCCGGGCGGGCGTATCGAAGTGGATGTGGGTGGTGCGTGCGCTCGGGTTCGGCGCGATCGACAGCGTCAAGGTCACCGGAGGCGCGCCCGCCGGTGTGATGGCGGTGGCCCCGACCGGCGTAATGTCGGCTACCACTGGCATGTGGTCCGACGCCCAGAGCGTGTCGTCGGCCTCAAGGCCCAGGGCTTGGAGCTTGGCGGCTGTCATGTCGAGGGTGTTGAGGACGAAGTGATTCCCGACTTCAACAGCCGAGTCGGTCATGATGATGTAGTCGAGCTTGCCGGGGGCGAAGCTCGACGAGTCCCGGCGCCAGGTGTACGACGCCACCGCGTCGGTGTGGATCGGGCGCGCTCGTTCGTTGCCCGTCCCGTCCCAGTCGGGCGGGTGATCGGCACCGTACGAGCCCTCATCTTGGATGTCGCCAGTCATGAGCGTGACCAATGGCTGCGGTCCCCCGACCAAGTTCAAGTCACCCATCTGCACGATCGGTGTGTCGTCCGGCAGGGTAGTGCCGCCCGGCGTCTGCAGGTCGCGGATCCACGCAATGGTCGCGTCCGCCGCCGCCTGACGCTCTGCGTCCTCGCTCGAACCAATGGAGCCGCAGCATTTGAAGTGCGAGTTGATGACGTAGAGATCGGACGCGTGGCTGGCGTCTGGCAGGTCGATGGTCGTGCAAAGCTCGTCCCAAGGGCCGCCGGCATCGTGCGTCAGGGGATAGCGGCTGACGGTGATTTGTCCGCGGTTCCCCTTGAAGCCCTGCCAACTCTGTCCGCCTCCCAACGGCAGGTCGGCGTTCATGCGCGCCACGACTTGGGAGGTGGAGTAGTCCCATAGCTCTTGGAAGGCGACGACGTCGGGGTTGAGTGCCTGGAGGATGCGCGTCCAGCGGGGCGACTGGGATCCAAAGAGACTCCCCTGCAACGTGTTGTAGCTGAGGAGGCGCACGTGGTCAGGGTTGACTTTGGCGAGGTCGTTGTCGGGCGGCGGTGGCTGGTTCCCGGTGGCAAACGTGTAACTCGCCGCGCCCGAATTGGGAACGACGTCGCCCGCTTGACCGTTGGGCTGCAGAGCACGCGCCACCCAATCAAAACCGGCGCCGGGAAAAGCGAAGTGGCCGTGTTGGGGCAAGTGTGCCGCGCGCTCGATGCGGAGCTCGAAGTCGGTGTCGGCGACGGTGGGTCCGTGATAAAAGCCCACGGCACCGTGACCCAACTCGGTGGCGTAAAACTCCGCCGCGGTTTGCTCGTAAACCTCAGCTCCCGTGCCAAAGCCCGAAAACTCGATGAGGAGATCCGAGCCGATGCCTGACACTGCGTAACCGGTGGCGCTATTCTGGTCGGTGTCAAAATGGAGACGCAGGGGCTGGGAGAGGCTCTGCAAGTTGACGAGCGCCCCCACCTGGATGAGCGCGTAGACATAGTCATCGTCGTTGGCCAGATAAATCGCGCCGAGGTCGATCGGGGCGCTGCCTTGGTCGCCGGTTGGGTCGATGTGGACTGGCGCGATGCCAGCCCACTCGGCGCGCTGGTCGTCGACCAAGACAACGGCGAAGTCGCCGGCGAGCGCTGGCGCTCCGGCGAATGGCCGGGCCAAGGCGCCGGCCAACAGGGCAATCTCTAGGAGTCGCTTCATTAACGTGTGACCACCAAGCGTTGGGTTCTCGTCCGCTGGCCGCCGACTTGCAATGTGACAAAGTAGGTGCCATTGGCAATGCCGCCACCGGTCGCGTCTCGCGGTGAAAAGAACACGGCGTGTTCACCGGCCGCGCGCTGCCCGTCCGCCAGCACCCGAACCAAGCGTCCGCTGGCATTGTACAGCGCTAGACGCACGCGGGCCTCCGCCGCGATCGAAAACGCCGCCCGCGCCCGCGCTGGCGTCGGGTTGGGAAAAATCACTAGCTTTGAAACTCTTGGTGGCGCCGGGACTGCCGAGATCCCCGTCGAGACGCTCGAGCAATCAAAGCAATTGTGGCGATCCAGTGTTCCACCCACCATTGGCCAAGCATCAACCTCGCCGCCGAATGGAACCGCCGCGCTGCCAGGCCTGCTGCCGCCGACTGGGTTCACTTTGAACACCACCGTAGTGCTGTTTCGATCGCTGGTGACGATTTCGACAATACTGTCGTTATCGATGTCGCCGACCGCAGCGCCATAGTCGCCGGCGCCAGTTCGCACCGGCCACCCGGGAAAGCCGGAGCCATCATTGGTCCACATCCACAGAGAGCCACTGCGGCGCTGGATGGTGAACGGCGCTTGCGAGGGATCGATCGTGGCCAGCAGCGGTTGGTCAAACGCTTGTCCCATCGGTGCGGGGGTGGGTGGGTAGCCTGGCACTGCGGTCCCGGTATGGTCCAGCAGATAGATAGTCAGGACGTTCGTGACTAAGATTTCTTCCTTGTCGTCTCCCAGGACGTTTGCCGCAGCCAACCCGCCTATTTCGATTTCTTCGTTGAAGGACCAGCCCGGCAGCGCATTGAGGCTTTGGTCAAGCGCCAGCACTTGACCGCCCTCCAGCCCCGCCAGTACTTCCGTCTGGCCGTCGTTGTTCACGTCACCGACAATGGGAGCTACGAGGAGAAGGGACGGGAGGGACCTTTCCGCGAACCAGCCGCTGCCCCCCATTTTACGAATCCCAATACGTCCCATGGTGAATGAGGCCGACGACAAGATGATCTCGTTGGTGCCGTCACCGTCCATGTCCGCGATCGCCGGTTCGCGGGCTGAATCGTTCCATCCGGTCGCAAAAGCGTCAACCTCGACGCCCCCGGCGTCCAGAACCACGACCTTGTTGAGGCCCGTGGCCACGACGTAGGCGGCGCCGGTGGTGTCGAGGTGGCGGGCGACCAACGCATGCGACGTGTGTATTACGCCGGAGTTGTCCACTGACACCGGCCAGCCTGGTAGCAGCGTTCCATCGCGCCGAAACGCGTGGACGCTCCCGTCGCGGTTGCCCACGATGATGTCGTTTTCGCCGTCGCCGTCTAAGTCGGCGACCGAGGCGTCCAGAACGCCGACGCCTGCCGGTTGGGCCCAACCCCTGGTTCCGTCGTGGTGGTGGACGTACACACTGTCGATACCGGAGCTGCCAAACGAAACTGTGGTCGAGACGATCTCTAAGTCACCGTCGCTGTCCAGGTCGACCAACGCTGGATTGGCGCCGCCGCCGGCTGCGGGAAAACCGTAGGGGATTTGCGCGTACCAAGGGTCCGCATACCACTCGGCGTCCACATGCACCCAGGCTTCTCCAAGCCGGGTCCGCCCGAAACCGAACGCCCAACGGTTACCATGAAAATCGCTTCCTGCGAGGGCGACGTCGGTCGCGCCCAGCGTGTTTGCGTCGGCAAAAGTAATTTCGCTGCCAAAGGCGATGGGCAGCGTCGAGGAGGCGGTTTGCAGCGTGGTGGCGTTTGCAGAGTCGTTGTGGCGCAGTAGCGCCAGCTGGGTTCGGTCAGGCGTGCGCGCCAGTGCCGAGTGGTTTTCGCCAGATCCAGAAATCGACGGCGCAACAAGCGCGGGCGATCCCCAGGTGAGTCCATCGTCGGTCGACTGCGCAAGGTAGGCGTCGTCAAACAATTGCTCCTGCTCGTAGAAATACTGCACCGACGAGCCTAGGGCGAGGAGTGCCAAATCGCGCTCGCGCGTGTTCGTGCCTACTAGACCGATCGTTTGGACCGGTGCCCACTTGTCTCCCCAGAAGGTGCCACGGGCGTAGCGCGCCAAAGTGCCGAAGACTGGCTCGTTGGCTAGGTACGCGGCGTGCACCGCACCACTCGATTCGTTGTAGTCAAAGGCTACGTCAACAACCTCGAGTTCGCCGGCAGGAAGGTTGATGTTGACGCTTGGACTCCAGGTGGTTCCCAAATCTAGGGATTGTGCAAAAACCAGCGCGCCGGCTTCCGGCGCCGCACTCTCCAGCCCGCCAAGAAGTAGATAGACGTAGTATTCATCGAAGTCGTACGCGTCGGTGGTGATGGCCACCGGGGTTTGGGTCGATTGCGCCAAAACGGCGCCGACGTCGATTGAGCTCCAAGCGCCGAAGTCGAGCGCACGGCTGTCGACGTGGGCCACTTTGCTGACCGGTCCCTCGTTGACCCAGGCAACGAACACCTGGGGCAGGCTGCCCTCACCGATCGCAACGTCACCACCCCCGGCGCCGCTGAACGTGCGCACTTCCAACCACGTTTGCCCGGCGTTCCTGCTTTCGAACAGTTTGAGTGAGCCTGGCGTTGGTTCGGTGCGGACCAGGGCGAACATGTGAGTACCGTCAGTGGCCATCTCGAGGTCGACGATTGCTCCGACATGGCACCACCGATCGATGCCACCCACGTGGGTGCCAGATCGCATGGCCGGTTGTGGTGGCGGAGCGCCGCTGCGCACGATGCGTTGGCGTTCGCTGACCTCACTGGCTAGCAGCGGAGTGACGTGGCCCAGGTTGGCGGCGACCGCGAGTAGTAGAACGGGTGTTTTGAGGTGCGATACGGCTTGGTGGGCTATCGAGCGCTGATGAGCATCCATGCTGCCCCCGAAGTTTCGGCAAGAAGGCCATAGCCCCAGGAGTCTAGCAGGCTTCAGAGGGGCCGGGGGCGGCAGGATCATGCGGGAGGGAGCGGTGCTGGCCGAGCGGATCAAGCCAGTGGGACCCTCCGCTACGGTCGATCCCGGCTAATCATGAGTATCTGGTTTGCGTCGACGCCTCGCCGGACCGACTCCGCACCGTCGAACCAGATCACTGTGACTTGATCGACGCGCTCAACGTCCCCCAGGCCAAAGTGAAAGCGCCAATCGCTGACCGAAGCGTACGAACCGCCAGCCACGAAGTCGCGGGTCAGGCGGCGGTCGCCGCAGTCAACGACCACCCGTGCCGCCCCCGGCGCCCCGACCATCAGCCAGGCTCCCCGCGGTGATGAGTCATTCCGCAGCACGTTCGGCGGGGCGTCGATGTTGGTCACAACCAGATCCAAGTCGCCATCGGCATCGATATCACCCACAGCGGTTCCACGGCTTGACGCCGCTATCGCCATCCCAGAGCCAGCCGCAGCGCTAACGTCAACGAACCGATCGTCTCGGAATTCGAGCAGTAAGTTGGTCTGACGGTAGCTCGTCTTCGCCGCTGGTGTGTGGTCGGCTTGAGGATAGATGTGGCCGTTGGCCACGAACAGATCGAGGTCGCCGTCCAAGTCGAAGTCAGCAAAAGCCGTTCCCCACGACAAGGGCGCGTACGTTACCTCAAACAGCCCTAGTTCCTTGGTTGCATCCTCGAACAGCAGGTGTCCGAGATTGAGGTAAAGAGTGCACTGGTCGTTGGCAAAGTTCGAAACAAAGACATCGGGCAGCAGGTTGCCATCGACGTCACCCAGCGCCAAGCCCATGCCCGCCTGGGCGACGCCCTTCCGATCGAGCGCCGCTCCGCTCCACAGACCTTCTTCTTCGAAACGGCCGGCTCCATCGTTCGCATAAATGTAGTTGGGGTTGGAGTCATTGGCTACGTAGATATCGAGATCGAGATCGAGATCGAGATCGACCGCAGCAACGGCAAAGCTGTAGTAGAGCCCGGCGTCGGTCAACCCGGCAACCTCGGTGGCCTCATGAAACGTCCCGTCCCCCGAATTCTCAAAGAAGCGATTCGCTTCCCCCTCGAGTCCGAAGGGTCCGAGCATGACCTTGGTGTCGTGCCAGACGAGGCTAGGTTGGGCGTGGAGCACGTCGTCCAGCGTGCAGTCCACGTACGCGCAGACATAGAGGTCAACATCACCGTCGCGGTCCGAGTCGAAGAAGACAGGAGCTGCTGACCAACCGTCGATCCCCGGTGCGTCGGGCACCGCGGCGAAGGTACCGTCCCCGTTGTTGCGATAGAGGACGTCCGGCCCAAAGTTGGCAACGAAAAGGTCTAGATCCTGATCGCCGTCGATGTCACCAATCGCCACGCCGGAGCCCCAGCCATCGTCGTCGACCCCGGCGTCGCGGCTGACGTCGACGAAGCTCCCAGCGCCGTCGTTGCGGTAGAGAATGTTGCGGCCGCGCTCGACCACCGTTGCCCCCAGCAGCCGCCAGCCGTTGACCACGTACAGGTCGAGGTCGCCGTCGGCATCGTAGTCGAACAGCGCCGGGCCGGAGCCAGCCGATTCGAGCAGGTGGGGCTTTTCAGAGCGTCCAGCCCACGTCGAGTCTCGGACTCCAGCCGAGTCGGCGATATCGACGAAATGCAGGGCGCTGATCTCGGCGCTGGCGAGGCTTGGCAGCGACAAGCCGGCAGCAATCGGAGCCGCAATGGCCATCAACGCGCGCCGCCAGATTCCTACTCGGTTCACGGCGTTGCGAGGAGAACGTTCGCCACGCTCGTAAACTGCTTCCAAGCCTTATCACGATCGGTATCATTGCTCGCCGCACGGAGCTGACTGGCAGCCTGAAGCAGCTCCGCCTTGGCCTTGGCGGTGACGATGACAAAGCCCGGCTCGTACTCCCCGGTTGCCTCGGCGTCGGAGTGATGGTGATGACCGCCCTCGAGGAGACGTTTGCGAACCCCACCGATGGCGTTGTCCCCTTCGTTGGCAAAGAGTGCGATCTCAGCTGCGGCCGCCGCATGGTCGCCGCGCGCCATCGCGCCTTCGGCGGCGTGGAGATGACCGTCGAGGAGCGAGCGGACAAAATTAGCCTCGGTCGCTTTCAGGGCCAGGAGCGCGTCGGCGAGCGCATCGTAGGTCGACACGACGCTCTCAGGTGTTTCCGCCGCTAAGGCGCCGGTGGACGAGACGAGAATCGCGAGGCAGAGAAGAAGGCGGCTACGCATTGGGGGCCTCCCGTTAGTCGGGTTTGCGGCGGGCACGACCCGGCGGCATGTAGGGCAGCCGGTTTCGAGGCACGCCATTGTTTCGTACGAGCCTAGCGCGCTGTAGCCTGCCGGTCCAGCGGGGCCACGCAAGCCGAATCAAAAAGCTCGAACGCACATTCCTGAGGCTTCGAAGCTGCCGGCGCCGACCGTGGTTGTTGAGCCAGGCGTGCGAGGCCGTCGGAGAGCGCCGGCACCGCCGCCTGAAACTCGCGAGCGATGTGCGCCGTAACTTGAGGGCGACGTCACTTTCGTACGAGGCCGCTCGTGGAGTTACGCCATGCGAACCTACCCGGCGCTAGCCGCCGTCACAGCCGCCCACATGGCGGCAATGGGGGCGAGCGAGTGCGCACACGCCGCCAGACTAATCCTCGCTCCGGAAGACGGGACGATGTACTGCAACATCGTCGTGCGCGAGCCGGAGCGTCAGGTCTTCGCCCTCACAGTTCCGGAAGATATCGGTGCAGCCGACGGAGTGCTCATCCCGCATGCTGCGAGAGAACGTGTGCGGTGGACGGTGTCCGAGGCACGAGACCGCGCCGAGACCAGCGTCACCGTCGAGGGGATTGCCGCCTACGACCTGCTGATCAGCGCAGGACCGGACTACGTCGACGCCACGCTCACGGTGCACAACCTCGGAAAGGAGGTTGTCGAGGAAGTCTGGGCGTTCAACTGCCTGGCACCGGCCAACGCGCCTCGCTTCTTCGACGGTGACCTCGAGCGCACTTACTTCTCGCGCTCGGGGGCGCCGGCCCGCCTCGCCGATCTCCCGCGGTTAGCGCCCGTGGGCGGCACTCTCGGCGTCTACTACCACGCGGACGTCGGCGACGCGCGGCGACCGAGCTTCGTGGAGCAGTTCGAATCGACCAATCCCGACCGCACCGACGACGCCTGGTTCGTGACAGTGGCCGAGGGCGGTGGCTACATGGCCGCCACCAGCCCGGCGGCGCTTTTCTTGTTCAACAACACCCGGCTGGGTTGTTTGCACTCTGCGGCAGCGTTCGGCGACATCGAGCAGGAGCAGGCCAAGTCGGTCACCTGCCGCTTCTATCTTGCGGAGAAGGGCGGCCTCGATGAGTTCCGCGCCAGGTTCCGCCGCGACCAGGCGGCCACTCCCCCAGCGGTTGCTACCCCCCCAGCCGCTGTTACTCCCCCAACGCATCGATGAGCAGCCCCGCCGCCTACACCCCGAGTTCAGTTGCTGGCCGGAACGCATCGTACGCAGTCTAAGGAGGGATCGACCCAGGGCAACGCTAAGCAAGCTAAGGAGAGGCGAGGGACGCTCCGAGTCCGCGCGGCGATCCAGGCCATCACGGCTGGATGCGCGACACCAGCCCGGTGTTGATGAGCCCCTGCCACTGGCGGACGATGTCGCGGGCCAGCCTCGGATCCTCGGCCAAGAGACCCAGCTCGATGTTCCGCTCGCGGGCACGGCGCGTGAAGTTGGCGGAGCCAACCAGGACGCGCGCTTCGTCGACAACAGTGCACTTGGCGTGCATGCTGGCGAAGACACGCGGCGTTATGGTGCGCGGGTCGTAGTAGAACTCAGGGTAGGGAGCACCGAAGGGCCAGTTCGTACGAATGAACTCCCAAATCTGCTCCTGGGCGTAGTCAGGGACTTTGGCGATGTCGTTGGCGTGACCGGGGAGGTCGAGGAAGAAGCGCGCCGATACCCTGCCGTCCAAGAGCTTTTGGTAGAGCCCCTCAAACAGCTCGGCGCCGTGATCGAAGCGGTAGCCGGCGATCAGCACCGACCGCTCAGCAGCGGCCAACAGCTCGCGCAGCGCTACCCAGGTGTCGCGGGTGCGGCTCCGGGGCGACTCGGGGCCGGTCCACACCAGCTCGACTGGAGGGCGGCGGTTCCCGCGGCGCTCGGCAAGAACCCAGCGAACGCAAGCCTCGGCGCCCTCGGTGGGTAGGGTAGGAAGCGCCGGCACCATGGCGTCCAATCCCACGGACATGAGGGCGGCCTCGGTCAAGGGTGGGCGGAGCGTGCCTGAAGCGAGGGCGTCGGCGAACGCCTCCAGGGTCGAGCTGGGAATCGCAACGAGCGTGGCGTCGCGGCGGTCATTCACGACCGGCTCGCCGGTTGGGCGCGCCGCCTGCCACTACGGCCGCTCGGGAAAGAAAGCCAGCTCTGGCGGGTGCCCAATTGTCGGTAGCACCAGCGCTCGATCCAGGTACCGATTGTAGCGCTCGCACGAACACTCGGCGATAAAGAGACACCCATGGCAGGCCGCGCCTTCCAGGTAACGACCCGCCGGGTCGCCCTCCGGCGAATGCGCGGCGCAAACCGGGTCGTTCGAGCAGAGCCGCCCCAAATCCCAGGCGCGGCGCAGGTGCTGGATGATGTTCCTCCCCTCGTGGACGAGCCCGCCCAAGGTTCCCTCGCTGCCGCTGGTGCCTGTCGATAACAAAAACGCGGCCATGGACGGCTCTTCGCCCGGCGTCGAGCAATAGATGCGCTCGCGGATGGCGGACGCCGCATAACCGCAGGACAGGGCGATCGCCGAGATCAGTAGATGCGCCAAGGAGTGCACGAGGTAGAAGCGCGGACCATAAAACTCGGGCGGTCGCTCGAGGTCTTCGGCCCAGCGCTGGTGACCGCGTTGGAGCGCCGCGGCGCGCTCTTTCACCGGCGGCCGCGCTTCCCACTCGGTGAGTGCTGCCTCGGATAGCTCTACAAAGATACCCTCACCCATCACTTCGCTGGCCGGAAGCCAATCGGTCTTGAGGCCGAGGAGGGCCGGGGTCACGTCCTCTTCGTATTGACCCTGGAGGTTGGGTGTGGCTGGCTCCAAGCGCGTAAAGCCGACTTGGACGCGCACCTCTCGAAGCTTCGGCGCGACCACGAGCCGGGCGACTTGAGCCGGTAGGTCGGCCGGCGGCGTAACCGAGCGCGCGAAGAAGGTCTTGTCGGCCGGTGGCAGCTCACCGAGCTGCTCAGGCTGTGCGGCGACAAACTGTTGGAACTCCTGGGTGCGAATCTCTTGGCGGGGCGGTAGCTGCCCGTCCCGGACTTGCTGCACTGCCTCGAGTACTTCCTCGTCAGTGGTGTCGCCAAGGGCGTTCTTCACCTTGGAAAACGCTCGGAGCGCCGGGAGCGTTTCGGCGGTCACTTCTTTCATGAAATCCCAGACGACGCGAATACCGTCGATGAGAGGATCGCCCGGGTCGGGCACGTCAAGGGCGCTTTGAATTTGAGCAAAGTACGAGTGACTGGCGGTCCGCACCAGAAGCCGGAGCTTCTCGTCGCAGCTTTCTTCGCGCCCCTCGTCCCCAAGCCAGGGGCGCTCGCCGCGACAGGTCCACAACCCCTCTGGCGCCATTGCGGTTGACAGGCGCTTACGCGCTCCGCAGACGCAACCGACAACGATCTCCGAAAAGTCACCGGTGTTGCCCTCGTGGAGCGTCAAAGCTGGCGATGAGCAACGACCGCTGCCGCTGTGGGCAAAAGGCACCCAAAGGACGTCCGAGAGGTGGCCGCGCTGGCAAGCAGCCACAAAGCGTACGGGCACACAACTCCCGGATTTGGAGCCGGTGCAGCGATGCCGGTAGTGGCCGCGCTTTTCCTCCAGATTGCGAGCGAGCACAAGCGCCCGGCAGCGGTGGCATACCATCCACGTTGGAAACTCAAGGGCCTGGACGCCCACACGCTGGTCAAAGTGCCGGTCTTCGCCAGCGGGGGGGACTCGAAATGGCGCGTCGTTGGCGAGCGTCAGGTCGGGGAAGCGCTCGGCAATTGTGTCGCGCAGGCGCGGTAGGTTGAGTTGCTCGCCTTCGCCAACGAACTTCCAGAAGTCGAGTCCGCCGACCAAAACGGCGCGGTCGACCAGGTCCATCAGCGACCCAGCTCCATAGGTGCCGATCATTTGACTCTGCCGGGCGCGCCCTTCCGGCGGCGGGGCGCTGCGCCGGCCACCGCGCCAGGCATTGCGGCTAGCCACGGCGTTTACCCGCGCCCGGTTGCGCCGAGTCGGCCCTGGTGCCCAGCCGCCTCTTCTTGAGCCACAAATGGACCGACGGTTCCACGTCGCGCATCGAGGTCGGGGCGACGAACTTACCTTCGTCGCCCCCGGGGTCGTCGTCGAGCGTCTCATCGATCGGCGGGCGCAGGAGATGCTTGTTGCTCTTGGCTTTGTCGTAGCGCGAGTATGCGAGCGTCCCGGCGCCTTCGACCACCGCGACCGCAAGCTGCTGCCAGGCGTCCAAGAGCCCGCGGCCGCGCTTTCCCACCGCGTCACCCAGCTCGTCGCCGCGACTCTCGCTGGCGCACGCAGCGGCACGCGCGCGCAACCGCTCGACGGCGCGCTCGCCGACGGTGCGCCTCTCTTCGATCTGGATGGCAGCGGCGGGGGGGGTCAGCTCGAGCGTGTCCAGCCGGGTCATCGCCACGAGGGTCCCGGCCAGGCCACGGTCGAGCGCCGGTCCCGAGAAGGGCGTCAGGCTCATCGCTTCGACAAAACGGTAGAAGCTCTGGTGTGAGGCGTCGAAGCGCTCGTAGTGCGATCGGTCGCGCGGCCGGTTGAGATTGAAGCAGGTCACCACCAAGCCGGGGCGCTTGGCGTCGCGGCCCACGCGGCTCGAAGCCTGAATGTACTCACTCGTGGTCTTGGGCTGACCGGCAACGACCATGAGCCCCAGCCGATCGATGTCGACGCCCACCGAGATCATGTTGCTGGCAAGGAGCACATCCACCGAGCCGTCATCGCCGTGCGGATCGGCGAGCCGGCTCCTGGCCTTGGTGATCTTGGCGGTCGTCTCGCGGCTGGTCAGCTCGACCGGCTCGCGCCCGAGGTTCCGTTTGGCGAGCCAGCGGTGTTGGGACTCGCCCTCGGGACGCTTGCCGGCGCGTTTGTCGCCGGCCGTGCGGATGTCGTCCTCGACACAACGGCGCATGCCGCCCAGCTCGCGCAGGCTGTTGAAGTAGCCGACCAGCGTCATATAGGGATCTGCAGCCTCCGGTCCAAACTCACTCTTGCAGCGCTCGGCGGCCAAGAGCAGCACCTCGTAGGTGCGGATGAGAATCTGCTTCAGTGAGGTGCTGGCCGCGGCAACGCCGGCGTAGAGGCGGCCAGGGCTGTCCCGATCGACCCGCGCAAAGAAGGTCTCAGATTCGTCGACGCCTGGCGGCGGAAAAATGCGCGTGTCCCGGCGGTTAAAAAGCGTGTTGATTTGCTCGCGGGCCCGCCGGACGGTCGCCGTGGCAGCGATAATCTTGGGGCGCTCTGTCCGCTCCCCTTCCCGGAAGGTACAGAGCATGTCGATAGCCGTCTCGTAGAGACCTACCATCGTGCCCAGGGGGCCTGAAATGAGGTGCAGCTCGTCCTGAGCGATGAGTTCCGGCGGCCGGAGCCCATTCGGCAACGCCTCGGACGACTTAGGCTCCCGGTCGAGGGGACCATAGAACTTGCCGTCGTCTCGGGCGACCACCCGGCCGAAGAGCATGCCGGTTTCACCCCGCCAGGGGAGCATCGCGAACTTGTCGACCGTCGCCACCACAAACGGCGGCAGCTCCCGGTACACCTGCTCGTCGACAAAGAGGACGGGCAGCCCATGGGGATTCTGGCTCGTCGCAAAGTCACAGCGGAAGTTTCCGCAGCTCACAAGGACCGACGCCGGCCGCTTGGCGTCGTCTTTCACCAAGGTCTCGGGCCCCAACTCATGGTTGCACCACGGACAGTGGGTGAGCGGGAACGGCGACGGTCCACCGCGATCCCGGTAGGCGTCGATCTTCCGCGACACCTCGGAGATGGTGTTGGCGGTGGCCGACTGCCCCACCCAGAGCCCCACCGAAAAGCGCACGTCACCCAAACGACTCGGATCGTCCACGCGCAGCGACTCGAGCGCGCAGATCAGAGTTGCAGCCCGACCCAGCTGGTCGAGCGTCAGGAGTCGGAGGGTATAACGGAGGAGCACCGTGACGCCGTAACCGCCGTCAGGACGCCCCCGCCCGCGCAACCGGCGCAGCACCAGTGCAAAGGCGATCACGCCGAGGTACGCCTCGGTCTTGCCGCCACCAGTGGGGAAGAAGATCAACTCGGCCCGCCGGCGCTCGGGGCTCTGGCCATCCGCAACACCAACAAGGTTCAAGAGCACAAACGCCAGCTGAAAGAGGCGCCACTCGGGGACAGACCCATCCGCGTAGCGCTCGGGGTTCCGCCGCCGCGCCGCCATCGCCATCGCCCGATTGGCGAGCCGAAACGCCTCGAACACTTCGGGGTCTTCCTCCAGGAGGGCAATGCCGGCGTCGATCGACTTCCTGGCCAAGCGGGCGCGGTCGAGGAGGGCATCGCGCGTTTCCTCCCGCTCCCGAGAACCGACGTCGAGAGCCGCTTGCTCTTCGATCCACGCACCGTAGGCTTCCGTGAGTGGTGCCAGCGCTGCCACCGCGGCGCTGGCGCTTTCGATCTCGGCCAAAGTCTCCATCCCCACGGCGACGCCAGGCTCGCTGTGGGTAGCGACGCGCCGCACTTCCGAGACCGGCACCCACGTGGTGCGCACCACCTGCACCGGATCCTGTCCGGGCGGCACCTCTCCTGCCACTCCGTGGCCGACGGCGTATTCGGTGTGGTTCCGAAAGTTGAGGTCGGCGACCTTGTCGTCCCACTCCGGCGAGTCTTCGCCGCGCCGGTCAGCCCGCGCCACGAACCCGCCGTCGTGGTGAAGCTCGAGACTCGCTTGGAAGAGGAACGCCTCGTCGGCGCGCCCCTTGACCGTGGACGGTTGCCGGCGGTTGACCAGGAAGAGGGCCAAAGCGCGCGTGCCTTTCGGGAGACCCTTGACGTCAGCCGAGCCGATTTGGCCGATCAAGATGACGCCGTCTGAGTCGGGCACCTCGACCCCTGCCGCTAAAAGCTCGGGGTCGAGCGGCACGCGGATTGGGCTTGGCGTCCGAGGAATTCGCGTCCAGACGTAGCGAGACCGCTCCCGAGCGCCCTCGGCGCTGTCCCCCTCGCGGGAGTCGCTCCCCGGCTCACGCACGTAGTCGGCATAGCGGACGCGAGCCTCGATGGCGTCCGTCTTCCCGCCGCCCGGCGGCAGGAGCACAGACAGTCCGATCGACGCCGGAATGCGCTTGCGTTGCTTTGGCTCGGGCTCGTCGCCCGCCGACTCATCCTCGGTCTCGTCGACACCTGCGCCCAACTCCTCGTCGGCGGCGGGGTCGGCGTCGGCCTCCTGGGCGGCCCCCTCCGGGGCGAGGAAGCCCGCCATGTACCACCGCGACGGTGGCACGCCCAGGGTCTCGCGGCTTTCGGTGTCATCGAGGTTGTACGGCCCGATGAGACACGCTTCGAGGGCTTGGACGAGGCGTTGGCGGACTTCTTGGGCGGCGCTCATGGGGGGAGTTTACTGGGTTTTGGTTTGGAGATTAAGTGGTGTGGACAACGTGATTTCGATGCTGCGCAAGCTCACAAGTTCATCGGTCTCAGTTGCTGCGGATGAACTCCAGCTACTCAACATGCAGCCCTTAGCGACTCCTCGAACTCTACGGACACGGCTACTTCCTTCTTTGAGAGGTTCATCCACTCGGCAACCTTGTCAACGTTGCGATTCTCACCGTGGTAGATGTCATACACCGTGGCTGTCTTAACGGCCTTCTCCCGCAGACTTGGAGCGCCAAACGCTATCGACGGGTCCAAAACAATGGGTTTAGATTTTCCCAGCGGATACCACCGAGTGGCATAGCCCGATTCCGGAGAAAAGTCGATTTGCCGTGCCACCTGTTTGATTACTGGAGCGATGCCCCACTGTCCTCCCGACAAGAGTTGCATGAGTGAGTCGGCGCCCGTCGCTGCGTTCTGCACCTGCAGGAAAAGCCGCTTGCCGTCGGTGAAGAACGTCTCCCGCGCGAAGTGCTTCGCACCAAGCAGGTCCGATGCCTCAGCCAGTGAAGCCCGTAGCTTCTGAAGTGACAGCCCGTGGTCCAAGAAGCGCTTGACGAAGACGAGGTCAATCAGGTCGAAGAAAGAGGCGTGACGCGTACCTTCGGTGCCTCGCCGACGTACAACGGGCCCCTGTCTTTGGGTTTTCTTGCGCCGAGTTCCTTGCACTGTGTACGAGTACTCGTAGCCCAGGAGCCAACGTCGCACACGATCGCGATGCAACCCTACGAGCTTACCCACCGCCGCAGGCGTGTACATGGGAACATCAAAGATATTGGGTTTGGGATTCACGGTCGTCGACCCCCGGCTGCTAGCTCCTGGCGACGCTCCAGACAATAGCACGCCTGCGCTGGCGGCTAGGAGCGACGAGAGCGGTTCGATGATCACAGCTTCGGTGGGTTGACCGCCACCGCGTTTGAGCCGTGCGTTCTCAAGCCCTTCAGCTTCATCCAGGAGCGGCTCTTTGGACTTCGAGCCTCAGCGTAGATGTACGCCGCGCGGAACCATTGCAAGTCTACCCGCGCTGCCTCGATGGCGCTCGCCGCTGTCCCCCTGAGGATTGCGGCGGTGTGTCCGGATACGAGAACTTTCTCAGTGTCATTGCGGACCCCACTGACCCTGAGCGTGAAGCAATGCTGACTTGGGCAGGAGGGAGTTTCAACCATGAGGACTTCGCTCCAGGAGCGTGCGCTTTGACGATCCGAAGGAGCGCTGGACGCGTGCGTTTGAGAGGGCCTAGCGCGGCAGGCGAAGCAACGACCAGCGCGATCACACCGTCTCGCTCCACATGGGCCTCATGACCATCAGTCCGGTCATGGGCACCGCCCTCATTCGCGCTGTCGGAATCGACAAGGTGGCCCCACGCGGCCCGCTCTCACGATCCACTCTTCGAAGAGCTCTTATCTTGGCTCGGGGTTCAAGTGGAAATTTCTACCGGTGTCTTGTGTGAGTGCTCCTATCTTGGCTCGGCCCCTCGGTACCGATCGCACCCATCCCGCTGACCGAGCTCGTGTCCATCGATTGGGTGCATATGCAATCGGATGTCCTCGCTTCACTGCAGCAAGAGCCTTCGCTCAATGCGCCGACTTCGGCGAATCTAGAGGCCATGCTCGACAACTACTGGCGGGAACACAGTGTCCCTGACGACTGGCGTGCGAACGTCCACCAGCTCCTTCACGTACGTGCGAGGAGGGATGGCGCCTAACACCTATAAGGCCTCCTCGTGTCAAGGGCAAGAACGTCTGTTGCGGGGAGGGGGGTGGTCCCTTGCCGCGGTTTTCGGTGATTGATCGGCGTGACGGACGCTCTGGCTTGATTTCAACTTCAGGTGGCAGGACGTGCCTGCACCAAACACCTATCGAGGCTCAACGGCCAGGCTGACGACGTGCCCTGGCCGGCGAAGTCCTTGACGACTCCGCGTCCTAGAAACTCATCAGTGCCCTCGTGCCGTCCGACTCAAAAGCGAGCGGGTTCATGGCGGTGTCGGTCTGGGTGTTGAGTCGTTGCCACGTCCCAGTTATCTCCCGGCTCGGGTGAGGGGCAGAGCACGTTCACAACCGCAAAGATCACCGAGATCTGTCGAGCGGGAGCGGGTGTCCAATCAAGCCGAAGGGATCCGGGTCTTTCGCCACGACGCTCGGTGCGGTCAAGCCGCAGTGACGAAGAGCATCTGCGAAGGCTTCACCCTTTCGGTCCAGTTAGACGGCAGGCTCACCCGCCCCCCTCGCTCACGCAGCTTTCATAAGCCGCTCCATGTCGAATGCTTCCCCGCGCTTGAGCATGAAGTACACAGCGCGTGCCAGCTTGTGCGCCAAGATAGAGAGCGCTTTCCCCTTGCCATGCTTGCTCGCCAGTTTGTTGAGATACTTCTTCCCTGCCGGGTTTCTTCGGAGGAACAAGAGCGCGGCTTCGGAGAAAGCCCACTTGAGGTGGGCGTTGCCGATCTTCTTCCCGGAGGTGCCGTAGCGCTTGCCATCGGATTCCTTGCTGCACTTGACGAGCCGGCAGTAGGAAACGAAATCGCCCACCGTTGGGAAGCGATCGATGTCGTGGACCCCGTAAAGAATGACGAGGGCAAGGATCTTGCCGATGCCGTAGACCGATTGCAGCCGCAAGAGGGTGTGAGGATCGTGCTGCTTGGCGGTGCGGAGGATGTAGAGCTCGAGGTCCCGGAGCAACTCGTCGTAGTGGCCGATAAGGGCGAGGTCGACCTCGACGCTTTTGCGAGTGCTCGGATCTTTGAACCGTGCAGCGACGCCCTCTCGGTTGGCCTTGTAGGCGATCCGGCCACTGAAGTCAGGGAGATTGGATTGGCTTTTGGTGTTCTGAATGTGCGACAGAAGCTCAGCTCGCTTGCGAGTGAAATGCATGCGACGCCGGAGCAGGTCGCGAGTGGACCGCATCTCGGCAGGGTAGATGTAGGCTGTGGGGATCATCCCTCCGCGCAGCAGAACGGCAATCTTGTGGGAATCGATCCGATCGTTCTTAGCCTTGCCGCCGTGAATCGCTTTCATGTATAGGGCATGGCCGAGGACGAACGCGATTCCTTCGCGCCTGCACAGATCGGCTAGCCAGTACCAGGTGAAGATGCACTCGATGGCGACGGCGACGTCCTCGCGGTAGGGCGCGATGACGCTTAGGAACGCTTCCGGTGACGCGGGCATGTTCTTGTGCACCAAGATCTCTCCAGCTTGGTTGAGGATGCAGACGTACATCCTCCGTGCGTGTAGATCGATCCCGCAGTAGTGCTTGTGCTGATTGGTGTAGAATCGCATCGGGGTCTCCTTCCTCGTGTGTGGATACAACGAGCCAGCATACGACGCTGGTATGCGAGGAGGAGGCCTTTATGAGAATCAAGGCGTTGAACCGGACGTGGAATAGCGAGTTTCAAAATGATCGCTGTTCCGTTAACAGGTGCCCATATGGCGCGGTGTTGGCGTTTGCGGATCGATTTGCCGCGGGCAAGATCCGCGTGTCGGATGCGTGCCAGCACTGCGGGCACTGCACCGCCAAGTGTTCGAGCAACGTGCAGGTCCACACGGAGGTCGCCCGGTGGTCGATCCGGGGTGCATGAAGTGCCTGGACTGCGTCAGCGTCTGCCCCACCAAGGCGCTTTCGTTTGGGTTCGGCCGGGCAACGTGGCAAGAGAGTCTTAGGCGACCACTCAAGCAACCCCGGTATGACCTGAGATGGTCCGAGGAGTGTCTTGCAGGGGCCATGTTCCTGGTGGCGCTCTACGCCTACCGCGGACTGTACGACCTCGTGCCGTTCCTTCTCGCAGTAGGGTTAGCGGTGATGACGGCTGTGCTGGGCGTCGCTGCCCAGCGACTGTTGCGGTCGCACGAGATGACGTTGCAACATCACGTCCTGCGGTCGGAGGAGGGGCGGTTGCGTCGTTCGGGTTGGATGGTGATGACGACGAGCGCCTTGCTCGCGTTGTTCGTCGTCCACAGTCTGTTCATCCAGGCGTCCCGCCGCGAAGGCGAGCGCATGTTGTTCCGAGCCGAAGCGATCCATGAGGACGAGCGATCGCCGTTTCTGGAAGCGAGCCTCGCTCACCTCACCCGGGCCGAGCGGTGGGGATTGCTGCCAGTGGCCAAGCTCCATCATCAGATTGGCTCGATCCACCGCGCTCAGGATCGCATGGCTCTAGCTGAGCATCACATGCGTCGTGCGATCGCCATCGCCCCGAACCGTATCGTCCCGCGCATGGAGCTGGCCGAGATCCTCATTCGTGCCGGACGTTTCGGCGAGGCGGTGCCAGGGCTGTCCGCGGTGCTCAAGCGTCAACCCGACCACGCGACGGCGCAGCGTTGGCTTCTCGAGGCACGCAAACGGCAGTGAGGCATTCAGTGGTTCTTGGTTTGCTCCGGGCCGCGCTTGCATGTTACGCATAGAGCGATGAGCTGGGGACCAGAACACCAGGCGTCGGGTGACAGCCGGCCGCTACCGCCAGGACAAAGGCTCAGAAGTGACTTTCCGCGTTTCGGGCTGCCGAGGTTGCATGTTTGCATCGCGCAGCAGCATTGAGCCAATGCGGTTGCCGACGACGATGCTGTGCTCTAGTACGCCTCCGCGAGGACGGTGAGTTTCGGGCACCCACTTTGGCAGGGATCGGTAGGTGCTGGAGGTTGCCACCCAGATTGATGGGTTTGCTCAGGCGGTCAAATGGAGTCGCAACTGAGTGCAACAGTGTAACTCACTCGCTACGTTCGAGGTGTATGGTTCGGATGAACTTGACGGCGTCCACGTGGCCTTCAAGCTGCTCTGGCATTGGGAGGTTTGATGGTCCGAACACGGTTGCTCCTCGCACCTTGGACATCTGTACAATGGCCTCCAAGGACCTGGCCCCGTGCCGGTAGTCCTCAGCGAATAGGAACGCATCCAAGACTCCTGGTGAGATGTTCGAACTGCCTGCGGAAAACCCATCGAATCCGCTCTTGCGTAGCGCATGGTGCAGAAAGTGCGCTCTACGCAGGTAGGAGAGATCGCGCCGGTCCCCAAGTTTCCGCCCAGGGCCAGGATTGGCACCTAGAACATTAATGTGCCCCCTTAGTCTGCTGAGGAAATCGGGCACCTTCTGGTCTCGTTTCGACCCGTGCCGCGCCACGAAGTCTCGAAACGAGTGGCAAGTTCCGCCGATGAAGGCGAACACAGCCCGGCCAATCGGGTGAACGAATCCGCCTTGTCGAAACCGCCCTTCTTGCATTGGAGCCAGGAAAAACTTCGGCCAAAAAAGTTCAGCGTTGACAGTCGAATCGAACTCATCCCAGAACACCAGGGGAACCTTGTTTTCAAAGGCGCGGTCACGAACGACATGAAAGGCCTGAAAGAGATCACTCGGCGCGTTCAGCTGAGAAAGGTCGAACTCAACTGTATCGAGGCGCGTTGGCCCTGAGCTCAGTGACTCGGCGAGTTGGCGAATGCCGAAACTCTTCCCCGAGCCCGGTGGACCAAAAACGGCAAATGAGATTGGCCGCGTCGCGTTGCTATCGAGATAGATTTCGAGCAGTGACCTTATTGCTGTGAACGCTTCGATCTCCCGGCGGTCAACAATGGTCAAGTCACCAAGCTGAACCTTAGGAACACCTGTCAAAGCTCCGACCCCTTCCATAGCCACCCTGCGGGCGGTGTTTTCTCGGTTCCGACTTGTCGAGTGTTCCAACAGTGTCCAATCGTCGTAGTCGCTGGCGTTGCTTTGAAGCGGGATCCCCACAACGGTCAGGCTGGAAATGTAGTCTCTGAAGCGCTTTACGTACTTGCGAGTGTGCGAGTGGAAGCGTTTGCAAGACGTCGTGCACTTTCGACACACATCCACACATTTGGAACATCCGTTGCGCTTGCTGCAGCGCTTGCACCGCCGACTTCTCGGTTGTCGATTTCGGGCGCCGTCTAGTAGCACGCCAAGTTGGTCAAGAGGAATTCCAAGTGTGGTACGCGTTACGCCGTCGGTATCGTCGAGTGGAAGGTCATCGCTAAACCCCGCCACAGACATGTAGCGGGCCGCACCAAGGCCGATCTTAGCGCCTTGCACTACTCTTTTGAAGACAGACTTCAATGGACTCTTAAGTCTTGCCAACTCGCGAACAATCGTGGACGCGATGACTGCGTTGACGCCATACAATTGGCCAGGATACTCCTCATCCCATGCACCCTCTTGGCGCCACTCATCAAAGACTAGGGCGGTCTTGAAACAGTCCCTTTGGCTCCTCCCGGCTCCACCGCGGCTGCGTGGCGAGATGACAAGTACGCCGGCTGTACCGAAGGAAACTACAACGACCGAGTTTCTGCACAATTCGCGAAAGGTCTTTCGAGCGGGTGTGTTTGCCGGTCGATCTGCAAGGTAACCCAGCAGGTCCCCACACGTTCTTTCCCAAGAGATCCCTCTACTGATACCCAATCCTGAGTCACGCAGGTCGGACGCTCGGACAAAGGAAATGAGGCTACACCCCGCTCGCGCAAGCGTGGCAAGACAATCGACCGTCGGGTTCTTTCCTCTGAATCGGTGCTTGTAGAGGAGTATGTTCTCGCCTGTCACCTTATGGCAGGCATCGAGCCAAACGGGGTCAGAATCGCGCCTCTTGCTGTCCGGCTCCTCATCCTCTACTACAACTACGTCACCCCGCTTCGGAACTGGATACTTGCACTCGATCTTGTCAGCTACTCGTGAGGATGTTTGCGGAGTACGACTTGTAGCAAGGACTTGGCTCATGCGCCACGAGGATCTCTTGACTTCGAGTGCCTTCGCACTGCGTGCTTTTGCTCTGCTTGCCTTGCTTTGCTTGTCGCGCTTCTCCCAGTCGTTAACGAAATCGAAACGCAGCTCCCTCAGAATCTGATCCGATTCTGTCAGATAGTCTCCAGTGTGTCGAGGTTGAAGTTGGAAATGCATGTAGTTACGTACTTGCACGCGAACGCTCCGGAGAGATTCGTCTAGTGCGTCTCGGCGGCGAGCTGCTCCTGTCTCGGTCTCCGAGTACCAAGGCCTACCGAGCTTCGAAAAGTCGACTTTTCGTGCCTTTTGTTGATTCTTTCGCGAAGGGTAATGCCCAAGCACCTTTGTGTTGTGGGACACCAGCTCGTGCAATATGGTCTGGAGGAGCAGTGCTCCGCCCGCCCGGCTTGAAATGTTCTGTATTGTGGCGTCCCGTTCGCGTCGTGGAACTAGGGCAATGTTAAAGTCCTCGGTGACTGTACCCAGGACGATGATGCGGTGTGTAGTGCATATCATGGTATCTCCCTGCTTGGACGCTCCCGCGCCTGGGTAGCAGCACATGAATGGGCGTTAGTGAGGGGCAGGTTGAGTGGGCTGACGTACTTGTGCGCTTGACCTTCTTCCGCGCCGCCCTTGAAACCGAAACGGAGGCGTGTCAGACCCTGATGTCGGGGTTTCGCGACCACGGAATATCTCGATGCTGCAGAGGTCTGTAACGGAACGGGATGCTAGAAGCACGCTCCCAACAGAGTAGATGTTGAAGCGGCGGCGATTGAATGTCAACTCCCCTTGGGCGCCGCGCATTGAGACGTTCGTGCCGGACGTTTCGGCGAGGCGGTGCCGGAGCTGTCCGCGGTGCTCAAGCGTCAACCCGACCACGCGACGGCGCAGCGTTGGCTTCTCGAGGCACGCAAACGGCAGTGAGGCATTCAGTGGTTCTTGGTTTGCTCCGGGCCGCGCTTGCATGTTACGCATAGAGCGATGAGCTGGGGACCAGAACACCAGGCGTCGGGTGACAGCCGGCCGCTACCGCCAGGACAAAGGCTCAGAAGTGACTTTCCGCGTTTCGGGCTACCGAGGTTTGCGTCGCGCCTACCCCGCGCCGCTGACCAGATCGCCCTCCGGATCGGGGGAAACGTACCCGCGCCCTGGGTTGTGACCCAGTCCATGCTGCAGGCTCTGCCGCGCGTCGAGATCTTGAGCGACTTTCACTGCGTGACGACGTGGAGTGTGCGTGACTTGCGGTTTGGTGGTTGGCAGTTCTCCGCAGTCTACAATCAGATCTTGGCGCCGCGGCTGCAAGCTAGCGTTGAAACGACCACCGTCGTGTTCCGCTGTGCCGATGGCTACCGGAGTAGCTTGCCCCTTGGGGACCTTTTGGCCCTGGATGTCCTTTTGGCCGACCGACTGGAAGGTGAGCCTCTGTCGCTGGAGCACGGCGCGCCGCTGCGCGTTGTCGCGCCTGCTCACTACGGCTACAAAAGCGCCAAGCATCTCAACGGCCTAGAGTTCTGGGATGCTCCGCAGCCGCACGCGGTCGGGGGCTGGAGGTGGATGGATCACCCGCGGGCGCGCGTCGCCGAGGAGGAGCGGGGACGCATGATACCGGCACGCCTGTTGCGATGGGCTTATCGACCGTTCGTCGAACCGCTGGTGCGTCGCTTTCGCGAAGGCTCCAAGCAGGCACGCGAGTAGGCGCGTCGCGGGCGCGTTTCTGCTTCACTGGACTTCATGAGGGGTGGCCTCCTCCGATCTGGCAGATGAGTTTTTCGCAATTCCCGTTTAGCCAGTCGGGGAGCCCCTTTTCAACTCCTTCTCTCCCCAGAAACCCCCTCCGCTGCTAAACCGAAAGCCAAGGGACGCCGACTAGGGTATTCTAGATCTACCAAAGAGCGTGTCACGAACGGCCTCCCGGTCCCGAGCCCGTGAGTTCCGCCGAACGCGGCCCGGTGGGTTTCCCCGCCCCTGCCGTCGCCGCCCGCGACCGCTCTAACGTGGACTGGTGACACTACCGCGCCTCTTCTTAACGGGTTGAAGCGTGCCGTCAAGGGTGCCAAGCAGGCGATTGAGCTCGTGAACGATGTTCGAGCTGACGATTGTCGCCTCGAAGTAGTCACCGTCGCCCGGTTGCTTTGCATCGCTGACTACCTGCTTCATCGAGGTTTCTGACGCGTCTTTCAGTTTGTACTGGTACTTTGACAGTACCGACCGGATGAGGGAGCGGCTCTCGTTCGCAGTCGTTTGGAAGAGCCGGCACACATCCTCCTCACTAGGGACACGGTTTCCGAACGCCTTCTGAATGAGCAGAAAGAGACGATACTCGTGGATGTCCGAGCCTCGGCTGAACACCTTCTGGCCGAGGAACATGGACACATACTCCTTCAGCGCCGCGCTTGCATGAGCTTGGAGACTCTCCGCGATTCTCGCTTGAGTGCAGCCGAGGATGCTTGCGAGTTCACGTTTCTCTTCCGTGGTCAGCTGGATGTTTGCGGTTACTTCCATTGGGAATCCCCCTCGCTAGAGGCGGTTGGACCGGCGTTGCCTGATGCGCGAGGTCGCACAGTTGGCCGCCGAGGGTTTGAATTAGGTCTCCGCCGCTTCAAGCGCTGCCTCGATGGTCGCGACTCTGTCCCTGGCGTGGCGAAGAATTGGGCGCGCACACTGCTCGCAGTAGTTCTTCCTCCCCCCGCCGGATGGGTCGTAGACAGCAAGGTGCGCTTCACCTTTCGAAATCGAATGGCCCGAGTTGCGGTGGCACCTTCGCTTCCCTGCAGCAACCTCGACATCGACCCGGCATAGAAGGTCGCGAATCTTAGGCACGCCCCTCTCCTATCTTCTCTTGAATGGCGTCTCTTAACTCGTCACCGAGTGTGTCTAGCTCTGCGAGGGCAGCATCGAGGTCGTCTGCGTTCTTTGTGCCTCGCTTGCCGGGGCCGATACCCATCCGTTCGTTGACAAGCGTATTGAGCATTTGGGTGACGGCCGTGCGGTTGTCCTTTCTCCTTACGGCAGGGAATGCTCTTCCGACTTCGCGACCGGCGAACGCCAGGTCAAGGTCTCGAAGAACCCGATTGACTACGGAGTTGGTCCGTTCGTGAAGCCGTTTCTTGAGCGCCTGCCGGCGTCGCAGCGGCTGAACTGGCAACTCCTGGGGCTCCATCTGCAGCTCGAGCTGCTTCTCACGAAGCATCGTCCGGAGCTCCTCAGGGGATTTGAGGTCTCGCACCGTAAGCGGCGTCCCGGGGATTTTCTGGCTAAGAATCTTCTCGAGCACGCGCTCGTCGTTGGGGTTCAGAAAGGCCTCGTCGATGAAGTGGCTCACAATCTCGTCTTGGACCCGCATCCCAAGGTCAAAGCGGCGAGGTGAGCCCTCTCCGCTGCCTTCTTGCTCATCGCCCGGTTGGTCCGAGAGGAGGCGTCGGAAGAATTCCTGGTCGTCCAAGTCAATCTCACGAAAGTCGAACCAATTCGAGTCGTTGTTAAGCCCCACGTGCGACACAACGAAGCCTTGGTTATCAGGATGGCTCGGGTCGGCTTCATGGTTGACGCGCATGATGACGCGGCCGATGAACTGGACGTAGGGAGAGAGGGTTCGAAACGGTCGGAAGATGGCTGCGACGCTGCGGCGTCGTGTCCCCTGGCGAGGGCGATCTTGGTACGCCGGGCTGAGCGGATGATGCGTGCCGCCACGCAGAACCAGTGAAGTCGGAGCTTCTTGAACTGATGGCTGTGAGATGAAGCTGGAAGCACGAGGAGTTTGAACCACTGGCCGAGGTTGTAGGCAAGTTGAGCGATGACCAGCCACGCGTAGTTCGCCATGAAGTTCTGGCTGGGAAGTGAGCGTGGTCACGGTATTTGCTGGTGTTTGAGTCACGCTAATCGATGGTTTGAAGTGCGAAGGTCTCAAGCGGCACCCCGTTGTTTTTGGCGGCGGGGCGGAGTTGGGGGTGCGAAGCAGTCGAGATAGAGTTTTTAGTCGAGCTGGTTGAGCTTGCGGCGGACAGCAGCATCGAGCAACTCGTTGGCCATGGTCATCATGATCCGTGGGTTGCCAGCAGCATGCTCGGCAAGGGTGGTGATGAGCTCTTCGGTCATGAGGTTGGGGTTTCCGGCCTCGGTCATCACGTGAAGCAAGGTGTCGGCGAGTTGCTTGGGAGTGGCCGGTTCGAGTCGGAGTCTGACGCGGATGCGGGTGCCCAGGGGCAACAGTTCGGGTGAACGGAGCTTCTCAGTGAGCCGGTCGTCACCGGCGAGGACGACAGTGAGGAGCGAGCGGGAGTCGAGATCGGCTGCAGCAAGGAGTCGCAACTCACCGAGCACCACCGGGCGCATCTCTTGTGCCTCGTCGATGATCAACACCGGCCTCAGTAGCGCCGATTGAATGTGATCGAGCCAGCGCATGCGAAGCATCTTTGTGCCGGCCCAGCGGTTGCTGGGTGAGAGCTTGACGTCGAACAGTTCGCCGATCTCGCGGTAGAAGTCGGCGAGGCTCGACTGGGGTCGGGTCAGAACACCGACTGTCAGTTCGCGCTCTGTGGCGAGTCGCTCGGCGAGAAGCCTCAGCGCCACCGACTTCCCGCAGCCGGGGTCACCGGTGACCAGCGCAAACCCTCCCGAGCGCGCCAGGTTGCCGACCCGCCAGTGAAACTGCTCGAGCGCCTCGGTGAGAGTAAGTCCCTGGGCCGGAATCTCAGGCGAGAAGGGATTCCACTTGAGTCCGTAGAGAGACAAGAGCTTCTGTGTCACGGTTGATCCTCCGATGGGTTGGGGTTGTGATCGACTTCATCTTTAGGGATGTAAGCAGGCGGCAAACCGGTGGCGGCGTAGTGGGTCATGAGCTGGCGCAGAAGCGGTGCCACGCCTGAGTTGCGGGGAGTGTCTTGGGGCTCGGGATGTTCGAGCGGCGTGAGGGTGCGGCGCATGCCGTCTGCGTTTCGGGCTTTGTCGAGCGGGTAGAGTCTCGCGAGCACCGTGTCGGTGCGCTCGTCGACGAGGTAGACGTGGGTCAAGTCCCAGCTCTGGAGCCTGAGGGTGACGCGGCGTAGCGTGCGATAGCGCGAGGGAATCTCAAAACGCCGCCCGGCGATCGAGACGGTGCCGTCGGAACGGCGTTGGCTGCGCACCGTGCGGGCGGTGAAGGCGAGACGGAGCTCTTCGGCCGAGCGACTCGGACGTGCAGCGCTGGGACCTTCGAGAAATCGCTCCAGCGGCGCTTGAGCGATCTCTGAGTGAAAGTGGTGGTTGTACTCAAGCTCCACCCAGGCCTGGGTGGCTTGGTTGAGAAAGGGCAAGGTGAGATCATCGACGCCCTCGAGCATGGCGAGGAGGCGTCCTTCGATCTGTCCCCAGAACGACTCCTGTTTTGCGTTTTGATAGGGGCTGTAGGGCAAGGTGGGTTTGTGCACGATGCCCAGCCGGCTAAGCCCTTCGGTGGTCTCGCGGGCAATCATCGCCGAGCCGTTGTCGGTCATCAGCGATCGGGGTAAGCCGCGTTTCTGAATCGCCTGGGTCAGGCCGTGGACGAGCATCTCAGCGGTTTCGTGCAGATACCACTGGATGTGGCATGCCACTCGGGAGCGGTCGTCGAGGACACCGAGGAGCTGGGGTTTGACCCACTCACCCGCCGGGGTGAGTACCGCTCGGGAGCCTTCGTGAAAGTCGAGGTGCCACAGTGCACAGACGTACTCGACCTCGTAGCTTCGGACCTCGCGCTGTTCGAGCCGCTTCTGGGCGCGCTTCGCACCGGGAGTGTCACGGCGCCGCCGGCGTTGCTTGGTCAGGGCGTTGGCTCTCATGAAGCGCCGGACCGTCGAGTAGGAGGGAAACGGTCCGGGGAGTTTGCCCTCTTGGGCTAAGGCTTCGAGGTTGTCGTAGTGGAGCTTGAAGCTCCAGGTGGGATGCTCTCGGTACTGAGCGAAGATCGTCTGCTTGAGAGTCTCGGAGATTGCCGATTGCCGCCCGGAGTCAGCACGGAGCTTGGAGCGGAGTGCGCCGACGGGGTCGGTGCCTGACTTGCGCGCCTGGTGATACCAGCGCTCGATCGTCGAGAAGCTGAAGCGCACCGGCTCACCGCTGATCGGGTGGGTCCACTGCTTTTGTGAGAGGCGCTCGAGCTCGTTGCGCAGCTGCCCACGTTCAGGCGGAGCGGCCAGCAGTGGGCCGATCACCGAGAAGCGCAGGTGCGCCCAGCGTTGGTGCACCGGGGGTTTGTCGTCGTCGCGCATGTCGTTCGCTCCTTCCCGAGAGGTGGAGCGAACGCTATTCGACTGGCAAGGGGCGGCGCACCACGCATCGTCTGCGGGCGCGCAGCGACCGTTAGAAAGCGAGACCGCTGGTGGTCGTGAGCGGCGCGATGAATCGAAGGACGGCGCTCAAACGATCGAGCGCCGTTCCACGCAATCGCTCGAGGAGTACGCGGGGCAGCTCGCGAGCCGGGACCGGAAGATGAAAGCGACCTTGAGCGGCTCGCCAGAAGGGAGATTGCGCAAACGCCTCACGCCACCACCGGTGCCACCGACTAAAAGTTCGGGGGCTGATGCCAAGTTCAGCCAGGAGGCTGTTGCGCTCAGCCGCTGTTGCCTGACCCTCGAGCGCAGAGACGACCACCACCACCGCTCTGGCGTAGACCTTGCGGCCGAGGAAGCGAACCGATGGCGGGGTTGTGCGCCGTCGGCAGTTCGCCTGGTCGCAGCAAAAACTCAGTCGACGATCGGAGTCAGGACCGAGTTCCCCACCACGTGGCTTGCGAGGGTAGCGAGCGCTGTGAAGCCGCCCCCCGCACCCACACCCTGCCCGTCGCGCGCTGTCGGCAAGCTCTTCGTCGATTCGAAACAGCAGGTGCCAAAGTCGTTTGTCACTCAGCAGGGTTTGATACACTGGGGGTCTCCTTCCTCGTTTTGCAGTGAAGAAGGAGACAACCCCCTCGAGGCGCTTAGAGCAAGCTCTTTGAGGGGGCCTTTCTATACAACCTTATATAACGTGATCAGAATCTGGGGGATGAGCATCAAATAGCGTGCTTACGCTGAGGAAGCAGACGCGCACTGACGTTGTTCTTGAACTCCTCGATGTAATTCTCTGCACCGCCTCGCGCAAGATGGTACTTGAGCAGACTCGATGCCGCTCCCCGGCGATTGGTGATCACGGGTGTGTAGAAGTACCCGCCAAGCACGAGCTGATTCCCCTCGTGGAGCGGTTGCCGTTTGACCAACATGCGAAACGCGTGAGGCCAACTGGAAGGTTTGTAGGAAAGCTCGACGTACTCCGTCCCTTCTTCCCATGGATAGGGTTTCCAGCTTTCCTCGGGAAGGGCGTCGATGCCGGCCCGCAACGCCTCTGTCAGTCGCGCCGAGATCGAGAACTCCAATCCCCGGCCGACGAGGAACTCGACGATCTCTCGAGCGTAGAAGCCGGCATCCATTCGAACGTGGATGCGACGGCCTTGCGGCAAGCGCGCGAGACATTCCGTGAGGAAGCTGACGGCTTTGTGAGCCGAATGGCGATTCCCCGAACGCAGTCTTGCACCGATCAGCAGTCGCGTTTCGGACCAGAAGCAAAGCAGCGGATTGAATCCCTTCATGTTGTTGTAGGCGTACCGAACTCCTTCCTTGAGGTAACCGTAGACTTGAAAGATCGAGCTATCGAGATCGAGGGTGATAGGCTCGTCCCCGCCCCGCATGTCATCGGCGACGCGGAGGGCTCCAGCGATCACTTTCTCGAGTTGCTTGATGTGGCCGATCGTGAACTTGCGCAGCATCTCTCCCGCGGTGGTCGGGGCCGGGACCTCGAGCTCGTAGAGATGCTCGCGCGTCGCCTTCTCGTCTCGCAGGACCTGCAAGTCGGTCAGGTGTTGTCCACCGACAACAAAGTTGTGGACCAGGCTCATGACAAAGTCCGCAACGGGTATCCCGCGGCGGCGCTTCTTGACTGTCAGCGTGTCGAGCCCACGGCTGATTCCCAGCTTGTGAGCGAGGTCGGTGATGAGCTTAAGGCCGGCGAACGATGTGACCGAGTCGGGGGCTGCAAAGTACTTGACTCTTCGAAGCTGATGCGGGAGTTTCACCTTACAAGTGCTCCTGGCTTTGGCGAGAAGGGTTGTTGTCACCTCCTTTTTACCAGGACTGGAGCACTTTTTCGTGTCTAGATATTGACCGGCACAGCGTGAGTCATGCCGTTACCCGTGGATCTGGGCTAAGGTTGCCTTGCCGCCGGCCATCTGTCCAGCCCGTTCGGTCGATGGGGTGGGGTGGCGGAAGGGTACCGACTCTACAATTGTGCCCGATGCCGCCGGCAGGTGCGGATCTGCCAGCGGTGTGATCGGGGCCACGTCTATTGCCTCACTGGATGTACGAGGAGGCGAAGCTACTCGCTGAAGAGCGGGCGAGAGAAGCCCACCCAGTGTATGGTCATGTTGGTGCTCGGCGGCTTCGTGAATTCAAGCGGAGACGTTCTCTAGCTCTGGGTGAGACGCTAGAGGAGCCGGGCGTTGGTGGCGCTTTAACGCAAGCTCCGGTGATCCCGCCGCCCGGCGGGTCGCAGAGGTAGTAGCGACTTGCGCATGTCGACGGGGTCGCGGTAGGCGAGGATCCTCCGGACGGGCGACGGGCCGAACACCGAGCTAGCCGTGGATCCGCAGCATGCGCCCGTCGGGGAGTTCGATGTCGACGGCCCATCCGCCAAGAGAGTTGCCGACTTCTACGAAATCGTGTCGTTCGGTCTTAGGGGCGGCCTGGAGCTGGTCGGCCAACTTTCGGCGCCAGCGGTGCAGGCTGGCCACGCCAATTGCCTCGCGCTTGCAAAACTCGCGGCTTGGGACCCCACTTCGCTCGTAGCGCGATACGATCTCGCGCCATTCGGAGGCTGTGCGGCGGACGGGGCGGGTCGAGGTCTCGTTCATCGGGCTAGCTCCTGGCTTCAGGTTCACGCTAACGCCGACCATCGGCGTCAGTCATGTTGTAGCCCAACCTACGCCGCTGTGGAAGGCTCCAGCGGCTGAACGCTTACAACCGAAGTCGGAATTCAGCACCATGGTTTCGCCGAACCCTTACGTTACATACGTTACAACTGCCGACCGACCTGATCACCAGAGCCATGGCACACGCGCTCGACCGGGAGCATTCACTCCGAGTGTTTCGGCGCGGGACCTTATCTCACCAACGTGATGCTCTGCACAGCACTGCGCCCATCGGCTGCAAGCAGTTGGAGGTAGTACCTCCCGCTTGCCAATGCTGTGGGGGTCCAATTGACTCGATGAATCCCAGGGCGAGCGCTTTCGAGTACAATCGTGTCCACGACACGGCCTCTTACATTGAAGACACGCAATTTGGCGTCCGCAGATTCTCCGTCAAGGCCGAGCACGATTTCAGCCGTCGGGTTGAACGGATTGGGCCGCACTCGCATAAACCCGAATCCAGGGACCAACTCAGGAGCACTCTGGCCTATGGCAGAGGGTAACGTTAGTTCGACATCATCGAACCAGTAGCGTGTAGAGTCGCCAGCTAGAACGAACGTCAGTTCACACTGAACGCTTTGCTCTTGACCTGGCGGAACTTGCATCGACAGCAGCGAGTAACTCCATTGATCCGACACAACTACAGTCTGACGATCCGGTTGGTTCGAGGGGTTGTGCTTGTCGGTTAACTCGACAGAAACATCGTAAGCGCCAGGATCGTCAGTCTTCGCCCAAAACCCTACCACCACAGCCCCCACCGGAAGCGATGTCGCCTGCGCCATCGCATTTGTCTGCCCAGTCACCGGTGTCAAAACAACAGATCGGCTCCCACCTTGAGAATCTGCGTCGTTGACGGCCGCGATTGATGCTGAAGCTTGCAATCTATATCCTGACCAGAAGTCCGGTACGCCGTCCCGGTCTACATCATCCTCGAAGGAAGTATTGCTGAGGAATTGGTAGCCATCAAAGCGAGACCCCGTTCTAAAGCGGACATCGTCAACAAAGGCCCTGGCGATTCCACCAGCAGCCCGCCCTCCAAACCGCGCAATCCATCGATCAATTCGTTCACCCCCCATTCCCACCAAATCCACGTAGTAGTGCACCCAACTGCCAATCGGTGTAGTCCGTTCTTCGAGCAGCAGTCGGGTTCCATGCTGGTCGACCGGCGCAGCGGCATGCCCACTAACCAACCCCCCACTCGCAAGCACACCGTCTATCGTCACAAGACCGTGAGGTTCGGCTGTTTCCTCCACAAGGGCTCGAAAACTAAGCCGGGCAAATTCGTCAATTGTCCATGAGCCTTCAAACAACGAATAATCGACGATTGAATTGCTACTTTGCGCATCGTGCCCAAGCCGCATGCTCCGAACACCTTCTGCAGCATTACCGTTCGACTTTCCAACAATTCGAGCCGTAGCTTCCGAAACTGCTGTGGCCGCCCAAATAGCATTTTGTTTGGCCAAGGGCTGCGACAACTCGAAACCGCTTTCAAGAAACGAACCCGACCTATCTGGCACACGGTTCAGCTCGAGAGCGGGGTCGCCCAGCAGAGAGAGCATTTGAACTTCCCGCTTGTGAGTTCGCCACAAAGCCAGCGAACGGGCCTTAGCGGTCCAAAACGCTGAGCCTACCGAACGGCGCTGCGGCGCTTCGATCAACTGGTCAATCAGGTGGGAGTTCACATCTTCCATGGGAACATGGAAAATGTTGTTGGTAACTGAGATCGAAGCTATAGCTCCGACGTCTGGATCGTCGCAGAGCAAGTGAGTTCCAATGCAAATCGAAGGGTTAGAGCGATCAAACGCATGGGCAACGCAGGTCAAAGCGCAGAGTAAGAAGTACCTGTCTTCGTTGCCAAGGTCACTCGTTAAGAATGGCCCGCCAAGCGTCCCACCGTAGTCCAGACCAAAAACGAGATCACGCGAACTTCCCGTGTTGCCATAGGCGTTGAACAAGAGTTGTCCGTCATCCAATCTGCCACGCAGTGCTGCCTCAAAACTCTCGTAGTCAAACCCATGTTCATGCGCAAACTCGGTGGCAACAACAAACTCCGGAGCGACTGTCGAAACAACTCGCTCCGCACCATCTGTGAACCTTCGATTTACGCTGCCCCCGCGGTCACCAACCCCGAATAACACCCTCCTCGACCATGGCAAGTCTCTCGAAAGAGCATCATACCTGATGAGCTTGCTCAAGTAGTTTGTGACATCAAGACCCGTGCGCGCTGGAATCCTGGCAATGACTACGTCAGGGTAGTCGTCATCACCCTCCAACAGAGCGTAGCCGTCATCGTATGCAAAGGTTGCCCCGGACGGGCCGGGTCGCGCCTCGCGGTAAAGGGTTGGCACAACATCGGAAGCTCCTCCGGCCCGATCCGCATCGCCCAAGAGGAGGATATACTGGGGCATCGAAGCCCACTCGTTGTGAGCATATTTCAGGAACTCACGAATTGAAGTCGTGTCATCTGCTGCAAACGTGCTCATCAAATCGTTCACGCCAACCACAAAAACGTCCTGCAATCGATTGTACGACCTGGAGAGTATGTGTGATCGCAGATGATGCGCTTCCCAGATGAACGCATCGCCGGTGATGATGATGTACTCGGCCATGTTGGCGGGGTCCAAAATGGCAGCGCTGCCAGACCCCCCAGTCTCGTGAACTATGACTTTGCTTTCCAACTGGCTTTGGAAACCTTGGTGAGAAGCAACGACGTCCCAGGTCCCTTCATCGCCAGGCAACGTGCTGAAACGCGCTTCGAGACGATGAGGTTCAACGTGGAGGTAGTCAGGCTGGTAGGTCAAACCATCCTCCTGGCGACGCAGTAGCACTGATAGGGAGGGTGGAAGGTTAGACCCGTAGAGCTCGTCGATTTTTACCGGGAAGCCCTCGACGGCAACTACAGTATCCATGTGCAACAACTCCGGAGCAATCGCACCCACGTCGACGGCCCCACCGTTTATCGTCGCCACGCTTGCGTCGGAGCGAGCGTACACGACGCTACCGATCGCGTCCACGATTTCGACGAAGTCCAACATAAATGTCGCTTGGGTCTCTGTGCAACCTGCAAGATCGAAGGTATAACGAATCAAGTTTCGTGGCGCTCCATTGAATTCAATTCGCCACCTCGACGCAAGGCCGTCGATCCGTTCCACGAGATCACCGCAAAAGACGCTGTCTTGGACTCCCGAAACGAGCTTGATGCATTCCGACCCATTGCCAAGGCTCCACCTTAGCCGCACTCGCGCATTTCGAACGTCGTTAGCGCCGACTATCCTAACGTAGAGCTTAGCCGTTTCACCCGCAGCAACCACGTCGGTTTCGTGGCGGGTTGGCGACCATGTCAGAAAGACCCTAGCTCCATCGTTCAATCCAGCATGCACCGGTGCAGAAAGCACCAGAAGCAAGCCGCTTAGGAAACTGCGAGCACGTCCCATTTGCACCTCCTACCTGAGGACGGTGAAGCGGCCATAGTGGCTTCGTGCCCCCAAGTCAACCTCATAAAAATAGACACCGGAAGGCAGACCATTGATCCGCCAGGTCAAGGTCCGACGCCGGGTTGTCGTCGCTCCGTCCAGCAAATCGGCGACCAGACGGCCAGTCGGCGAAAAAATCCGCACCCGTCCCGGCTGATTCGTTACCGAACCATATGTAAATGATGCCGTACTTCGCGATGGGTTAGGCGCTACAACGACGCCCTCAAACATTGGGGTAACGACTCCACTTCTTTGTCCAGCCAGTCTCCGACCGCGGCCGAAGTCAACATACAACAAGTACGCAAGATCAACTCCGATTGGGGCTTGTTCATCAACGAAACTATAGGCGGTCTGTCCCACGTGGTGTCTGAAATGTACGAGAGATGTTGATTGGACGGCTGAGCGGCGTTCGAGTTCAAAGCCTACCGATGGCGCGAGGGTGTTGTCTACCAACCAGGAAAGTCGTGGCTTTCCCCTCCAGAGGTCATGCTCAAAACTGACCACTGATCTGACTGCAACTTGGTCCACACCGTACGTGGTCACATTCTCTGCGCAGTCAAACACTCCGATAAAGGCTCGATCGCTCGACGGCGTAAAAACATAGTCCGCTGGCCAACTGAAGGTCCAGGTAACCTGCTGATCATTGTCGCCATCGAAATTGACGGCGGCCCACGATACAGAGACACCGTTTCCATCGTCGTCCGCGACTGTGTTTTCAGTCGGCACTCGTGGGTCTTCAAACGCGACGCCCGTGTTCCATGGTGTGCTAACCCCCGCCGACCCAATGTCAGCTGGACTTGTATCGGCAACATCCAACAAAACCAGATCTTCCGCCGCGTGCGGAACAGTCGGTGGAGATACATCGAAATCTATGTCCGCGATAAGACCGACTACATCCAACTCATCATCACTCGTCGTAACAATGATCTCAATCTTGTCCTGGTGTTCAGTCACGTTGATCGATGGCCCACCCGCGTCCTGATAAGGCAGCAATCGCATCGGATGGAGCTTGTTTCTGAAATCGTCTAGGGCCCACCCCGCCCAATATTCCACATGTAAGTGTGGATCGACTTGCAAGTGTGTACAGTCGGCGCGGTCAGTGTCGCCCGAACGCGCGATCAGATCTCCCTCTGTGACGAAGTCGCCAACCGACTTGAGCCGTTCTGAAAGATGCGCATACAGAGTGTACTTGTCGCCTTCGTGCTCTACTATCAATGTCTGGCCGAACCCCCTGATGCATTCTGATCTGGACACAGTTCCACTTCGCACTGCGAACACGTCCGTCCCAACAGAGGCCGACAAATCGACGCCAAAGTGGTAGTCGTCCCCCACTCGAGGGCCAAAGGCCGACGTAAGGTTTGGGTTGGTCAAGGGCCAGCTGTCGGCAAAAGTGGAGCTGGATGCCCACAAAACCCAGAAGATCAAGCAACTCAATACTAAGCTTGGTCGCGTCACTTGACTTTCTCCACGCGAAACCCGCTTCGATCAGCGGCCGCCCGATATTCGCTACCTGACGGCGTCACACATCGCGAAACAGCTTCAACTCGCTGAACGAAAAGCTGGCCGTCAGTCATGGTCACTACTAGTTGGACCCGCCGCTCTGCAGTCAACTCCCGCCTTTGGCCGGTGTGTGCCTCAGTTGCTACAAGGCACCCAAACCCGATCGATTGATCTCCGCCCACGGTACGAGAGTAGACGGAGGTCACAAGCCAACCGTTGAAGGCTAATCGCGCCAACTCACGCCCACTATCACGATCTAGAGCAAGGACACCCCACGGAAAAACGACGAGTGCCGACCCATCTGCCGTGATAGCCACACCATTCGGTGGAATGTCGTGGCTGCAATCGCTCCAAAGCAACTCACCGGTATCGAAGTCGAAGCAAAGAATGCTTGTTTGCTTCCAACTTCCACACCCAATGATCAAGCGACCTTGCGCGGCAGCAACCTCGTGCTCCCGAGCTGATAGCAAGTTGATCTTTGGTACATTGTGTGTGATCCACAATACGTGATCAGGCAGCGCTACTAGACCTACAGCATGTCGACCAGCATCGTCGTTGCCGGTGAGCAAAAGGTGGTTTGAGCCAACAAAATTGGCCGAGCCGACATTTGGTCCACTTTCGCCCAGTCCCGGCTTCTCCAGCCTGTAGCCGGAGCGGTCATAGAGCGCACCAAAGCCACTTCCACCAGCACGGGAGCTATAGAGGTAGTGCCCATCCGGTGAGAGCCTAAGCCAATCCTTGGATTCGCCGAAACCGAAGGTGATCTCACCGCCTACAACCACTTGATGTGAAGCGTAGAACTCACGGCCAGTCCCCTTCTGGAGCAAGACGGTGTCGCCGCGACGGTCAGCATCCATCGCGTAAGGGCCGCCGTCGAGTTCCGTTGACCACTTACGCTCTCCGCCGTATGTCAACGCCTCGAGCGTGGCGCCGTCTTCGCCGGGCACAAGGACAACGATGCCTTCCTCTCGGAGAAGCACACTACTCTCAGCCCTTATGTTGTGCCAAGAGCGTTCCAGCACTGGCGATGCGAGCACGTTGAACGAGAGGGCGGGGATCAAGACAACACCAAGCGAAGCCGCTTCAAGTGCCCGATTCATCATTCAATACTCCCCGATACCGAAGCCCCATCCACCTTCGCCACATGCGTGAACACCACCAGAACCGATACAAACGCGCGCACGGGCCGCAGGAGGGACTGGAGTAGACGCGCCACTGCAGTCGACAACATGTGTACCGTAAGGAAAATCAGAGTCCACGACTGCAGCGCAGCCAGACAGACCGGAATCCACCCAAATGCGCCCCACAGGAGTAAGTGATCCCCCGGTGACGCAATCAAAAGCAGTCGACAGATTCATCTCGGCGCCACCCGGCACCACCGCGCTCAGTTGATTGAGCTGACAGCTTTCAACCCAGGCAACCATGGACCACCCCTGAGCAAGATCGAATTTGCACTGGAGACCGGCAACCTCATCGTAGTTGTTCAAAAGCACGAACACATCCAACTCAAGCGATGCTGACACGTTGACAGTAGGAAACACATTGGCGCAGTCAACAGTATCGACTGACACTGGAACATCGCAGGTGGCAGAAAGGTCTCGCTGGCGGGCATGCAAGACAACGCTTGTAGCCTCGTTCGAAGCCCCGGCTACCGTGTTAGCGGCAAGCAAGAGTGCTACACATGCAGTGGCGCGGCCGCATGTTCCGAAGCCCGAGCCCCGCAGATATCCCACGTCGGCACCTCTACTTAACAGTGGCAAGCCCACAAACCCTATTCCCTACCCGACCGCCAAATGCACACCGGCAGGCAGACTGCAACAGTAACTACAGCTGAGCGGCAGCGCAAGCCTCTTCTTGAGCCGCTTCCGTGCGTCCGCGAAAGGAGCTCACAAGTAGTTCTACCGGCGCCTGGGCGAGCTCAGCATCGAATGCGACATCAACTTCGACGATATCCTTCCGCCAGGTCCGCCTACCGATTAGGCCCGACCTCGTCATCCTGAGCCCACATTCTTAGTAGAACCGGAGGAAGTAAATTTGACTTTGACTATTCTAAAACTAAACGCTCGTCGCTGTAGGTCTTAGCCAGCTTGAGAATCCCCAGGCACGAACGAAACCCCTGCTGAAGATGAGCGCGCGAGGTGAGGACGTGCTCGATGAACGCTGGGTTTGGGGGCCGATCTTCCCGGCCCATCGAACGAATCTCTCCGGTGTCCAGTCGGCATAAAGGCGATGCGAGGGTGGCATGTGCTCGCGCAACGTGGTGTGCCTGCCACGTTGGAAGGACCTCCGGTGGGAGGCGACGCGTTTGCCCTTGTAGAAGACCTCGATCACCGTGGCAGTAGCGCGCACCTCCACCTTGCGTTTGCGCTTGAAGAGTTGATAGGGCACCGAGTAGTAGTGGTGATCGAACTCAACGTGGTAGTCGAGGTAGACGGCGACCTTCTTCCACTCAGCGAGTTCGTAGGGTGTGGCCGGTAGTTGGCGGAGCGCAGGGCGATCGAGCGATTCGAACAGGCTCCGGCGCGAGCCCGGCATTTTCTGGAAGGGTTTGCTGTTGAGTCGCTCGAGGAGCTTGGCGATCGCTTTGTTGAGCTCCGGGAGAGAAAAGAAGGTCTGCTTCCTCAGGCACGCCAGGATCCAACGCTCGACCAGTTGCACGCCGGCCTCCGCTTTGGCTTTGTCTTTTGCGCGGCGCACTCGAGCTGGGATTACCGCAGTGCCGTAGTGCGATGCCATCTCCTGGTAGGTGGGGTTGAGCTCGGGCTCATAGAGGTGGGGTTTGATCACCGCCGACTTCAGGTTGTCGGGCACTAGGATCTCGGTGGCGCCGCCAAAGAACTCCAGGGCGCGGATGTGCGAGCTGATCCAATCGGGGAGCGATTGCGTCCAGGTAGCCTCGGCGTAGGTGTAGCTTGAGGCACCGAGCACCGCCACGAAGATCTGAGCATCGCGCACTTCCCCCGTTGCGGGGTTGACGATCCCGACGGTCTGCCCGGCGTAGTCAACGAACAGCTTCTCGCCGGCCCTGTGGTGTTGGCGCATGCTGAGATCCAACAGCCCTGCCCAGTCCCGGTAGCTCCTGCAAAACCAGCTGTACTGGAAGCCGTCCTCGTGGCAAGTGGCCTTGTACTCCTCCCACAGCAACCCCAGCGTGACGCCTTTGTGCTTGAGCTCCTGGTGGATTGTGGCCCAGTCGGGAGTTGGGCGACTGACCGAGTCGGTGCGGCAGGGGGGAGGAAACAACTGCTGCTCGAGCGAGGCGTCGTCGAGTCCCTCTGGCAAAGGCCAGCTCAACCCCGCCACCTTGGCGCGCCTCAGGTAATCCGAGACCGTCGAGCGGCCTAGGCCAGCGCTCCTGGCCACCTGACGCGCTGAGAGCTTGCGCTCCCACGACAACCGCAACACCTCTCTGACTTTCCGCATGGACAACCTCACTGCCGGCACCCTGGCCTCCTTTCGCTCCAATGGAGCCAGGCAGGGTATCAGCGGGTTATCCTGCGGCGACTCGGTCACTTACGTCGAGCTAGGGTGTCCGGCTCGCCATGGAATCGGTGTCCGCCTTCGCGTGGAATCGCTGTCCGCCATGCCATGGAATCAGTGTCCGGCTTCGTCTGGAATCACTGTCCGGCTTGCCGTGGAACACGCAATGCCTGGATCGAGCGTACACGTCCAGCCAGAAGGGTGGCACGCTGATCGCGGAAGACGTCCAGGATCTCGAAGCTCACGAGCGGCGCTTGCAGACTCCCGACGCGTATCGGCCTGCGAGCTGCCTGCGGTGCAGTGCGAAGGTCCACATTCACGATCTGCGTCCACGGCGGCTGCTGGGCGATCCCCGCGACTCGACCGAGGCGATCCGGTTCCGCTGCGCCGATCGCGAGCGCTGCGGCGCCACCTGGCAAGTCCTGCCCGCCTTCCTTGCCCGGCACCTGTGGCGTAGCTGGCCGGTGGTCGAGAAGGCCGTTGCAACGCCTCGGAGCTCCGCGGTTCCCGCCCGCACCCGTCGCCGCTGGCAGAGTCGCCTGGCCACCGCCGCCCGCCTGCTGATCGCCCTGTTGACCACGACGACCGACGAGATGCTGTGCGGCGTGGCGACGGCGGTCGGTCTCGACGCCAGCCGGCACGAGCTCGTCGAGTGCTACGCGGAGCAGATCGGGCGGACTGAACCCGGCCGGGGCCACTGCTTCGCGGAGCTGGCCAGTCTCTTCCACCGACTCGCTCCCGGAGTCCGTCTCATGTAACGCCGTGGTCCATACAACGGTGGTCGGGGTGCCGCGGTGACGGCCGATCATCCCACCAGAAGCGGCCGTGCACCCGTCGTAGCGTCCTCGCATGAACGACGACAAGCTGGAGCTCGCACTGTGGAAGATGAGCGTGCTCGGACCGCTGGTCAGCGCACGGCTCGAGCACGGCGACCTCGCGGCCTGGACCCTTGAGATCGCCGAGCGGCTTCACCAGCGGCCCGACGGCCGACTGGTGAAGCTCTCGCCCCGAACGATCCAAGACTGGTACTACGCATACCGTCGAGGGGGAGTCACCGCGCTCGCGCGCCAGACACGCGCCGACCGAGGGCAGACTCGCTCGATCAGCGACGTGGTCTCGGACCTCGTCATCCGCGCCAAACGTGAGAGGCCGCGCCGCTCGATTCGCCGCATCATCCGCATGCTCGAGCGCGCCCGGTCGTCAAGCCCGGCGAGCTCAGCCGCTCCAGCGTGCACCGGCTGCTCTGTGCGCACGGGATCTCTGGGCGGCCCAAGCGCGGGCCGTCCGCCGAACGGCGCTCGTTCCTGGTCGAGCACGCCAGCGACTTGTGGATCGGGGACGCGATGCACGGACCCGAGGTGATCGCACCGGGCGGCCAGCTCCGAAAGTCCTACTTGCTGCGCCAGATCGACGCTGCCACCCGTTATGCGCGACGAGCACCACAGCGCTCCGATCGTCGTCATCGACGAAGCCCAGCATCTCTCCGATGGCTTCCTCATCGATCTCTCCGGGTTCTTGAACGTCGCCTTCGACAGCCGCGACGTGCTCACCATGTGGCTCGTCGGACTGCCGGCTCTCAGACGCCATCTCGAGATGCAGCAACACGCTCCGCTGGCGATGAGAGTCTCCGCACACGTACACCTCGAGCCGCTCACCGATCGCCAGACCTTCGAAGCGCTCATCTCCAAGAGTCTCCAGGCCGTCGGCGCCACCGAGAAGATCCTCGCCGATCCCGCCCTGGAGATGCTGATGCGTTCGAGTCACGGCTTGCCCAGGGTCGCTTCCAAGGTGCTTCGTGCAGCACTCAGGATCGCTCACGAGCGCGAACAATTGTTTGTCGATGAGCATATCCTCGAGGACGCCATCGACGAGGTGCTGGTGCCGGTTCAGCCGTGAGCTGCGGAGCGCTGCCGGTCTGCCGTGTGGGGGATCTCGGGGAGCCCGAAGCCACTCCGCGCTGGCTCGTTGACCAGCTCTGGGGCCGTGCGGCCGTCGGCTTCGTCGGCGGCGCGCCGAAGCTCGGCAAGACCTGGCTCGGGCTCGATCTCGCCCTCTCGGTCGCCACCGCCACTCCGTGTCTCGACCGATTCCAAACGCACGAGCCCGGCGACGCCCTGGTGTACCTTGCCGAAGATCACCCCACGCTGGTGCGTCAACGTCTCGCCGGGCTCTGCCAGCACCGCGGCCTCGAGATCGACAACGTCCCCGTCCACGTCATCACCGCCCCCAGTCTGAGACTCGATCTCGAGCACGATCGGCTCAGGCTCACAGAGACCGTCGAGCGGATCCAGCCGCGCTTGCTCGTTCTCGACCCGCTGGTGAGGCTGCACCGTAGAGACGAGAACCACGCCGGCGATGTCGCTGAGTTGCTGGCGTTCTTGCGTGAGCTGCAACGGACCCAAGACCTGGCCATCGCGATAGTGCATCACATGCGCAAGGGCGGTGCCGGACACTCCGGGCAGGCATTGCGAGGCTCCGGCGACTTCCACGCCTGGACCGACAGCGCCCTCTACCTCAGGCTACGGCGCGATCGCCTCGTGCTCTCCGCCGAGCACCGCGCCGCTCCGGCTCCCAAGCCCCTCGAGCTCCGACTCTGTTCACGTCCAGACGGATCCGCAACACATCTGGAGGTCGTTTCGGGCCAGGGTCGCCAGCCGGACACCATCGACCCACCACATTCGGCGACTCCGCTCGCCAGCCGGGTCGCTGAGCTTCTCGAAGCGCTCGCGCTACCTGTCACGCGCGTCGAACTGCGTCGGCGACTGCGGGTCAACAACCAGCGCCTCGGTCAAGCCCTCGCTGATCTCGACTCCCGGGGTGTCGCAAGGCGCTCTCAGCAGGGGTGGCTTTTCGTCGGGCGGCAGGCCCACGATTGACCAAGCCCTACGAACAACGCGCCCCGAAGCGCAGCGCAGGGGCGCCACCGCGCGGCCTCGACACACCGCTACAAACCGTTGTCCCTTCCGCGCGCAACCGACACCCAACTCCACCCCTCCCAACCACGCGTGCCCATACCTTCCGTGTTCCGTTCCCGTCAAACCCTGGGCTGTTGCGGAACGCTCCCACGGAACGTCGCCCCCAAAGCAGGACAACTCCACGTTCAAAGCGCGGGCTGGTACATGCGCTTGCGTTGCTTTGGCTCGGGCTCGTCGCCGGCCGACTCATCCTCGGTCTCGTCGACACCTGCCCCCAACTCCTCGTCGGCGGTGGGGTCGGCGTCGGCCTCCTGGGCGGCCCCCTCCGGGGCGAGGAAGCCCGCCATGTACCACCGCGACGGTGGCACGCCCAGGGTCTCACGGCTTTCGGTGTCATCGAGGTTGTACGGCCCGATGAGACACGCTTCGAGGGCTTGGACGAGGCGTTGGCGGACTTCTTGGGCGGCGCTCATGGGGGGAGTTTACTGGGTTTTGGGGGCGGATAGCGAGCGCGGAGGTAAGGGTGGTACGGCCGGCGTGTTGTCTCTAGCGGACGATTTCCTGCACAAGCCCTTGGTCCACGAATAGAGGCGGAACTTGCTTGGGCACCGGGCGCGAAAAGTATCCGCGACGGCGTCTTGTTACATAGCCCCGGATCTGTGCCCATTCCGTTCGTAGCAATCGGTCGGCATGCCACAAACCGCAGGGTTTGTGAGGCCCCCGGATCAGCTGCTGAGTTTCACGAGGAGTGCTAAGATGCGGATGTACGGTGTTGTTGCCGTCGGGATGATGTCGCTGACTGTTGTGGCGCGTGCGAGTATCTTGCTCGGTCCGGACAAGATTCCGCCACCGCTCTCAATCGACCGTGATCCGCCTGTGAGCTGCGCGAGCCCTGGTCCGACAAACTCGGGGCAGCAAGGATTTGACGAAACGCAGGGCGTCGTCACGACGGTATCGTTAGACCACAACGCGACTATTCCCTCTGGAAGCCCCTTAGACAGCCATATGATCTTCTTGCAAGTACCCGGCGGTGCGAGCACAAACGCGATCTGGTGCTTTGATGGGCTGATTCTCGGGTTGATGTCGGACGAGGGCGGCTTGCTTGAGCAGGCAAGCAACGCTGCTCTTGGCGACGCGTCGGTATGTTATCCAAGCCCGTTCAGCAACCGTGGGTTAGAACCGCTCGACTCGTATCGCTACCACGGGTCCACGCTAGAACTGAACATGAGCGTCACCACGCCGGGTGATTGGGTTCGAGTGGTTACAACTAGAGAAGAAGCGCTGGGGATCACCTTTTCCGTAGACCATCAAGGCGCTTCGCGTGGCCTGGGCGACGGGTTTGCGGGCCTGCCGATTGGAGAAGGGGACATCCTAACCGTGAGCGATAGCGCCTTCCGGCTTCCGAGCCCGCCCAGCACCGGTGCGCCGCCCCCGGGGGTGTTGGTATCTGCCGAAGGGTTGGGACTGTCAGCCACCGGAAGCGGCATCACAGAGGTGGACGCGCTATCCTACGGGGTTGACCGCGGCAACAAGTTCGTCTTCTCCGTTGACGAGTGGGCCGTAGGTTGCATTCCGGGTACGCCGGGCAAACTCTGCTCGCAACCCAGCGCCCTACATGCAGAGGGCGGATGTACTGGGTCGCTGATTTGCTGCGCCGACCCCACGGTGTGCAATCTATGTGTGAGTTCATGCGACTTCGGAGGAGCGACAAACAACGAGGCGTCTGCCGATCTATTCGCCCATATCCCTGGCGGCGGCAACGACCACTACCTGGATGGTGGGGAACTGGGTCTCGTCGAGCCAAGTCCCATGGCGACCGGTGTCCCTGATGACGGAGACAATCTAGACGCTGTGGACGTCCAAACCTCGTCCGACGATCTGGCTGGTCGGATCTACTTCTCGCTAGAAGGGAGCAACCACGACGTCAACGAGCAACTTGGGGGCAGCGATACCGCGGCGGCCAACGGGTTTTCCGGCGCAGATGTTCTCGTGCTTGACTCGTGTCCTGACTCCGTCGGGGCGATCCAGCCGAGGGTCTTTGCTTCTGCCGCCGACCTGGGCCTCAGCTCAGAAGGCGATGATCTGGATGCTCTCGTCTTGGTTGATGAAAACGGCATCTACGACGGTTGGCCAACCGATGAAATGTACTTTTCGGTTCGCCGTGGGTCGAGTTCGATTGGGGCCGCTCCCTGCAACGATCCCACTCTAGCGATAAGCGAAGGCGATATCTTGATGCCGCCATCACAAGGGTGTTCCGGTTCGCACGCGGCACCTGCCATTTATGCCAAGGCTGGCAAGCTCGGGCTCAGCGTGAACCCTGTGGATGACCTGGACGCACTCGATAGAGTTGTTGGGCCGCCGGTCGGCGTAGAGCTTCCGGCCCCAATCCGCGCCGGAACGGGTCTCGAACTGAGGGTGACTTCTTCCTCGGGATCGCCTGACGGTCGGAATTTTGTCCTTGACGTTCAAGGCGAGGTGGCCGTGTCGGTGCATATCTTCAGCGCAACCGGGAGGTTGGTGTCGAGGGTCGCTGAGCGAGAAAAGTTGGATGCGGGGAGGCACGTCTTTCAGTGGGACGGTCGAGACCATGGCGGACGCGCCGCAGGGTCCGGCGTGTACTTTGTGCAAGCGCTTACCAGCGAGACTGCAGTTACTCGCAAGTTCGTCGTTGTGCGATGAACACGACGCCGGCCATCAAGCCAGGGGGTGTAAACTTAAATGAATCCCAGGGCTAATCTCACTGAGAGGAGAGACCTATCCGGCCTTTCTCTTCTGTGGGTCAACAACTCGAATGCCGGGCCTCGTGCTTGTTCGGGGGCGCGGCTTCACCGTAATCTCGACATCGCGCCCAAGGGCGTTTAGGAATCGAAAGAGGCGGTCGGTCGAAAACCCGCGGAGGTGACCGTTCAATAGAGCAGAGACCTTGGGTTGGTCAATTCCTAGGATTTCACCCGCTCTTTTTTGACTGATGTGCTTACTTCGAATCACTTCCACAATGCGAGCAACGAGCGCTGCCTTGGCGAGCATGGCATCAGCGTCTGGGACACCTAGGTCCTCAAACACGTTCCCGCTACTTCTCGTTACTTTCGATTCTCGCGCTGCCATGTCTTGTACTCTTCTTCAGCGTCCCGAAGACGTTGTTCAATCAACTCAAGGTGCTCCCTTGGCGTGCTGATTCCCTTTCGCGACTTCTTCTGAAAGGCATGCAGCACAGACACCGCATCCTTGAAGCGCACCGTGTACACTGTCCGGTAAGTACTACTGTCGTGGTTCTCGACGACTTCCAGAGCGCTCGCTCCTCCAAAGCCCCGAAGAGGCTTCGCCTTCCGGTGCTTCGTTCCTAACCTCAATGCGTCAAAAACTCGGTGGGGTGCCTAAAACCTGGATATTGAAAGGGCCCTTCGTTGCAGGTAGAAATGGGTGTGTCGAAACGCATCCAACCCGCAACAGAAAGGCCACTTTCAGTGAGACGAAGGAAAGCGGAAATCGCGCGCCGAGTCAATGGGCAATTGCAGGTCGAGTTCGTAGGCGAAGGGCTGACGTCGTACGCTGGCTTGGAGCTTCTAATTCGATATTTCCAGCGAATCCGGTTGAACAACTTGATTCGCGGTTGCTTGAAGGACGCGGCCGACTGGGGTGATTTCGGGTCGGTAGCGATGCTTCGCCTGCTGATTGGCATGTTGGTCGTAGGAGGACAGCGCCTGCGCCACGTAACGTTCTTAGAAGGTGACCCATTGGTTCATCGATTCGCGGGGTTGCGACGTCTTCCTTCTCAGCGAACGATCAGCCGCTGGCTCAAACGATTCAAGATAGTGACGGTCGCCAGATTGCAAGAGCTGAACGCACTCATTGTTGCACAGTCGCTCAGCGAAATGCCGTTACGCACGTTGTCGATCGGCGTTGACGGCTCAGTGCTTTCGACCGGGCTCCAGGTTGGCAGAGCGTTTCGCGGCTACAACCCGCACCGTCGCAAAGTGCCGAGCTACTACCCGATCGCCGCGCACGTGGGTGAGACAACGCACATTCTCCGGGTTCAGAATCGGTCGGGTAACGTGCACGACGGGAAGGCTTCAACGTCGTTTCTGCGGGACGTTTTTTCCCAGGCCGAGTGCACGTTGGGGAAAGGCTACCAGCTGAATTTCCGCATGGATGCGGCCTTTTTCCTTGAACCAGTGATCCGCCTTCTGGAAGCCCGTGGTGCTGGTTACGGGATCAAAGTGCCGTTCTGGAAGTGGATTGGCCTAAAGCCATTGATTCAATCGCGCCGACGCTGGAGTCGAATCGATGCAGAAGTCGACTTCTTTGAAAAGCGCTTGCCGATGGAACCCTGGGGCATGGATTTAAGGGTCGTGATCTATCGCAAGAAGGTGCGGCACAAGGCTCCACGAAACTACCAGCTCGATCTTTTTGATCCTGTCCACGGATACTACGAGTACTCGGCAATCGCCACAAACATGACGCTGGATGGCCGTCGACTTTGGCGGTTCATGTGCGGCCAGGGAGAGTTGGAAAAGACTCTGGGGCAGCTCAAGAGCGGCTGGGCGCTGGAAACGATCCCGACGAATCACTACCAGGCCAACAGTGCCTGGCAGCAAATTGTGATTCTGGCGCACAACCTGTTGACGAACTTTCAGATCGACTCGGGGGCGGCGCGCAAGGCGCGGACCCAGAAGCGCACTGCGATCTATTTGCTGAAGTCGATTCGAACGCTGCGCTTCGAAGTCTTTAACCGAGCCGGTCAGCTTATCCGGCCAGGAGGAACCACGGTGCTCCGGCTGGCCAAAAACCCGACCATCGAGGCTGCATTTTCCCGGTTCTCGAAGCCGCTTGCCGCGTGAGTTTTTGACGCATTGAGGCTAACTGTGCCTGGTAGAACGCGAAACCCATTTCATCTCGCACCTCTCGCGGAAACTTCCGAAGGTCTCCGAGAGAGGAACCAACCCAGAACACCTCTTTCAGTCTACTAGCCATAGTATGCCAGTGTTAGCATGTCCCTGTCAAGAAGGCTAGCGCCGAACGTCCAGCAGGGAGCTACAGGTTGAGGAGGTCCCGTTGTCCCTGAATGCGCATGATGACAATGCCCTTTGCGGTCAGCGCTGCCGAAACATCGGAAAGAACGGCATCGAGCCTTTTGGGGTGGGTTGTGAACTTCCGAATCTCCACAGCTACGTCTCCAGGTGGCGTACCCCAGAGCCGAGTCGCAAGACCGTGCTCGTCAAGAAGCGAGTCTAGGTCGTTGGTTGACGCTGCACCGAGGTCTAGAACCGCCACGACGGCCTGGGCGCGTTCAGAGAGTCGGGATGTCATCGGCCACTCGCGACGAAGCCGTTGGTGCTCGAGCCCATCGATTCCCAGGAAGTCGCGAAGGCGCTCGACGGTGCGCTGCCTGATCTCCCCAGCCAGCCCGAGGAACCGAGCGCACCGCCTTAACCAGCGTCTTTGCGTTCCGTAGCGCCCCGGTTGTGCCGCTTCGACGTCGGTTCCTTCGCGCGACCAGCGCCGATTCCGCGCCGCCTCGATAGCCGCAACACACACAGTGCCCTGCCACCCCACCCCGCCTCGGTCCTCGCGCTCCGCCTCCACCGACGCGAACCCGCTCACCTCGATCGGCGCCATCGCCATGCGTCCGTAGGGCACGTGGCCGAAGGGATAAACGCTGAAGTAGCACGAGTGCTCGCGGCAGTGTCGTGTCGCAATCGGGAACTCCGGACCCGCCTTCCGCTTGCGGTAGCCGTGCCCCACGACATCGCACGGCTCGTCCGAACTCGCCTTCAGGCATTCGGCCACCGCGACCGCCGGGCGCATCCTACCCTGCGCATCCGCAACATACGGAGAGCTGATGAACGGCTGCACTGCCCACTCTTTTTTCCGAACTCCCTGGGAAGGCGATCAGAGCTGAGCGTAGAGAAACGTCGTGAGGCAGTGCTGGCCCTGCTGCGACGGGAGGAGCCAGGAACGAAGCTAGCGCGGCGGTATGGGATCTCTGAGCAGACGCTGTACCGCTGGCGCGACGAGTTCGTCAGCGCCGGGGAGAGTGCGCTCGCCGGGTCCGGCAAGCTTGGCGCTGCGCTCAAGCGAAGGATCGAGGAACTCGAGCGGGAGTTGTCGCAGCGCGACACAGGTGATTGGCGAGATCACGATTGCCAATCGGGTGCTAAAAAAAAGCATGGACGTCTCGGGCTGAGCGACGAGGTTCGTGAGCACGTGCGCCAGCAGGTAGGCGAGAATCCCCGGAGCCGGTTGACCGAGGTGTTGCGGTGGCTCGGCATCGCACCGAGCTCGTGGTATCGGCCCCGCGTGGCCGCCGGCGAAGGGAAACGTCCAGGGCCTTCGCCGAAACCGATCGCCGAGGAAGTGCGAAAGGTGGTGGTGGCGCTGGCCGAGCTGAATCCGTGGTACGGGTACAAGCGGATCGCTGTGATGTGCAGGCGGGCGGGAAAGAAGGTGCGAAACCGCGAATCGTATCGGGTGATGCGCGAAGAGGGTTTGCTCCAGAAGCGGCGCTCGTCGAAGGCGGAGCTTTATCAGGCAGCCAAGCTCTACGAGCTGTTGCCTCAGAAGGCGAACGACCTGTGGCAAATGGACGTGACGTACATCCACATTCCGGGGTACGGCTGGTACTACGCGGTGACGGTGATCGACTACTACCAGCGCCGTCCCTTGACCTGGGCGCGCTTCAACCACCTCCTGCAAGTCTTCCCGCGACCGCCTCAGCAATCGAGACCTCGCCATCCTTGAGCCAAACCCGCCGCAGACCAGTCCTGTGACCTTGCTCCATTGTTGAAAGGAATTCTTCTCTGTCCTCCACGGGGACAAGCTGAGCCACCCACGAGTCCATGTCATTGTTCAGGCTCCAAACAATCTTGGATATCAACCACTCCAAGTGCTCATCCGCTTCTGATTCTACAACTGTTCCCATCGTGACCACCAGAAACAACGCGAGCGTGGTGCTACCGCTCAATTTCAAGACCGCGTACATTTCTTGGGCCCTTTCGTCGCGCGGCTAAGCGCTGCGCTTCACTATCCTGATGAAGGCGTCTTCGAGCGTCGACGATGTCGAACATCATTTCCTCCTGCAGCACAAATCCATCAAGCTCCGGAGCGTAGCGCTCGAGGAGCACCAACATCTCGCCCAGCTCGTATTGCGCAAACGCGTACATATACTTTGCGTAGGGTTCATAAACCGTGTTTGCGAGACTTCCCACGAGGGCAGGCCCGAGAATCTCCGCCACTTTCCAATGGTGAACATACTCACGCTGCGCCCAGGATTTGAAACCCCATCGCGCCGCTTCAAGCCATATCGGGTATGCGATCTGATCTGAACCCTGTGGCGCAACGACAGAGACGCGAACTCCATGCACAACGAGTTGGCCCCCCCAGTTGGGCTCCTCCGACACCGGCTTATAGGTCACTTCAATTTCGTAGTTGCCAACGAGCGGAAGATCGAGGCAATACCACTCACAACCATCGAGTGATCGTCTCGAATCCTGAGACTTGCCTACGTAGCTCGCGCCAAACACATGGATCGCAACCGCATGACTGTCCGGCTGGATTACATAGTGTTCACTTCCCGGCACAAGAAACTGATGGAACGCTTTGAGATGCGAATACTCTGTCCCGCTCTCGTGGCGAAAGCGTACCCCAACATGCCCCACCCCAGGAACCTGATGCGCGGGACCTGGCAACCTAATTACCTTTTGGGACTCATTCGCAAATACCAAACTCAAGGCGACCGGTTCGCCCAATGTCAACTTTTCTTTCAGCGGAGTCACGCTCAAGCGCAGTCCATCAACGATGGGTGAACTACTCGCGCCAGCTGTTGCTACCCCTGTCACAAGCGCTAAGAGTCCTGCTATAAACTCCAGTTTGAGTCTCATGTCTGATCCTGGGGTGGGCGTCAAAGTAGCAGTAGGTGTGCTGAGGTGCCGGACAGATTTCCTCTTCCGGTTCCTCGACTCGCGTGTTCCTGGTCTGCTCTTCGCGTTGATCTCGGGTGAACCTCAGGAGGAGCCCAGTGCGGGAAAGCCGCACGCTGGGATCTGTGAGGGCGAAAGCCGCATGGCTGAGCTACTCGACCATCACCTTTGATCCTTGGCGCAGCGGAAACGCCTTCGCACCGCGATTCTGGTCTCGGATTCCCAACTAAGTCTAAGCCCAGATCCACGGGTAACGGCATGACTCACGCGGTGCCGGTCAATATCTAGACACGAAAAAGTGCTCCAGTCCTGGTAAAAAGGAGGTGCAAACAAAACCTTCTCGCCAAAGCCAGGAGCACTTGTAAGGTGAAACTCCCGCATCAGCTTCGAAGAGTCAAGTACTTTGCAGCCCCCGACTCGGTCACATCGTTCGCCGGCCTTAAGCTCATCACCGACCTCGCTCACAAGCTGGGAATCATCCGTGGGCTCGACACCCTGACGGTCAAGAAGCGCCGCCGTGGGATACCCGTTGCGGACTTTGTCATGAGCCTGGTCCACAACTTTGTCGTCGGTGGACAACACCTGACCGACCTGCAGGTCCTGCGAGACGAGAAGGCGACGCGCGAGCATCTCTACGATCTCGAGGTCCCGGCCCCGACCACCGCGGGAGAGATGCTGCGCAAGTTCACGATCGGCCACATCAAGCAACTCGAGAAAGTGATCGCTGGAGCCCTCCGCGTCGCCGATGACATGCGGGGCGGGGACGAGCCGATCACCCTCGATCTCGATAGCTCGATCTTTCAAGTCTACGGTTACCTCAAGGAAGGAGTTCGGTACGCCTACAACAACATGAAGGGATTCAATCCGCTGCTTTGCTTCTGGTCCGAAACGCGACTGCTGATCGGTGCAAGACTGCGTTCGGGGAATCGCCATTCGGCTCACAAAGCCGTCAGCTTCCTCACGGAATGTCTCGCGCGCTTGCCGCAAGGCCGTCGCATCCACGTTCGAATGGATGCCGGCTTCTACGCTCGAGAGATCGTCGAGTTCCTCGTCGGCCGGGGATTGGAGTTCTCGATCTCGGCGCGACTGACAGAGGCGTTGCGGGCCGGCATCGACGCCCTTCCCGAGGAAAGCTGGAAACCCTATCCATGGGAAGAAGGGACGGAGTACGTCGAGCTTTCCTACAAACCTTCCAGTTGGCCTCACGCGTTTCGCATGTTGGTCAAACGGCAACCGCTCCACGAGGGGAATCAGCTCGTGCTTGGCGGGTACTTCTACACACCCGTGATCACCAATCGCCGGGGAGCGGCATCGAGTCTGCTCAAGTACCATCTTGCGCGAGGCGGTGCAGAGAATTACATCGAGGAGTTTAAGAACAACGTCAGTGCACGTCTGCTTCCCAGCCAGAACTTCATGGCGAACTACGCGTGGCTGGTCATCGCTCAACTCGCCTACAATCTCGGCCAGTGGTTCAAACTCCTCGTGCTTCCCGCTTCATCTCACAGCCATCAGTTCAAGAAGCTCCGACTTCACTGGTTCTGCGTGGCGGCACGCATCATCCGCTCAGCCCGGCGTACCAAGATCGCCCTCGCCAGGGGACACGACGCCGCAGAACGATTCGCTCGAGCTCAAGCGGTAATCCTCTTGCTGTAGCAATTCGCCAGTTCTCCGGGGACCAACAACAACTCACCCTCCTTGCACGACCGAGGGAGAAGTGCGCCGTGAACGCACGGTCCTCCGGCTCCGGCGCACGCTCCCGCGCGTCCGTGCCCCTGTCGCGTACCGGACGCGCGTCTTGATCACGCTTCATGCGACGCGATACCATCGGATCGTACTCTTACCCGTGGATTTGGGCCTTAGCTTCTGAGGTGACAGCCCGTGGTCCAAGAAACGCTTGACGAAGACGAGGTCAATCAGGTCGAAGAAAGAGGCGTGACGCGTACCTTCGGTGCCTCGCCGACGCACAACGGGCCCCTGTCTTTGGGTTTTCTTGCGCCGAGTTCCTTGCACTGTGTACGAGTACTCGTAGCCCAGGAGCCAACGTCGCACACGATCGCGATGCAACCCTACGAGCTTACCTACCGCCGCAGGTGTGTACATGGGCACATCAAAGATATTGGGTTTGGGATTCACGGTCGTCGACCCCCGGCTGCTAGCTCCTGGCGACGCTCCAGACAATAGCACGCCTGCGCTGGCGGCTAGGAGCGGCGAGAGCGGTTCGATGATCACAGCTTTGGTGGGTTGACCGCCACCGTGTTTGAGCCGTGCGTTCTCAAGCCTTTCAACTTCATCCAGGAGCGGCTCTTTGGACTTCGAGCCTCAGCATTGATATGCAGGGGGAGTCGGTCAACTCCAGTTCATCATCCGGACAAGTCTACTCGAACCGGCGCCCGCCGTGCGTGATACAGTCGCTGGCCGCAGCAGAGCCGCCAGAGAGGGAGGTCACAATGCAGACAAGAACAAACGCGCGTGCCAGCAACTCACGCTACACGGACTCCGACTTTGTGATGCGCTTTCGCGTGGAGTTGGTCGGCATCGACCCGCCCATTTGGCGACGCATTGAGGTGCCAGCGAACTACTCGCTTTGGGACCTTCACGTCGCCATCCAGGACTCGATGGGATGGCTTGACTACCACCTTCACGTCTTTCGTCTCCCGGGAGTCGGCACCTCCTTTGGCATTCCCTGTGAAGACGGTGGAGATCCATTTCCCACCAAGCCCAGCTGGAAGGCAAGCGTCAGCAAGTTCTTTGACGATCATCGCCCCATCGCAGTCTACGAATACGACTTCGGCGATTCATGGATACACGAAGTGCGGCTTGAAGATGTACGCCGCGCGGAACCATCGCAAGTCTACCCGCGCTGCCTCGATGGCGCTCGCCGCTGTCCCCCTGAGGATTGCGGCGGTGTGTCCGGATACGAGAACTTCCTCCGTGTCATTGCGGACCCCACTGACCCTGAGCATGAAGCAATGCTGACTTGGGCAGGAGGGAGTTTCAACCCTGAGGACTTCGCTCCAGGGAGCGTGCGCTTTGACGATCCGAAGGAGCGCTGGACGCGTGCGTTTGAGAGGGCCTAGCGCGGCAGGCGAAGCAACGAACCCTGGATTGTATGGGCGTGCATCACAACGGTTTGAAGCTCAGACTGGGGAGGTAGACGATCCGCTCGTTGCCCACATGCCCACTGCCACCGGTAGGTTATGAATCAAAAATGGGTGGAGCCATTTACGCAACAGACTTGACACCACCAGCGCGATCACACCGTCTCGCTCCACATGGGCCTCATGACCATCAGTCCGGTCATGGGCACCGCCCTCATTCGCGCTGTCGGAATCGACAAGGTGGTCACGCGGCCCGCTTCTCACGATCCACTCGTCGAAGAGCTCTTATCTTGGCTCGGGGTTCAAGTGGAAATTTCTACCGGTGTCTTGTGTGAGTGCTCCTATCTTGGCTCGGCCCCTCGGTACCGATCGCACCCATCCCGCTGACCGAGCTCGTGTCCATCGATTGGGTGCATATGCAATCGGATGTCCTCGCTTCACTGCAGCAAGAGCCTTCGCTCAATGCACCGACTTCGGCGAATCTAGAGGCCATGCTCGACAACTACTGCCGGGAACACAGTGTCCCTGACGAATGGCGTGCGAACGTCCACCAGCTCCTTCACGTACCTGTGAGGAGGGATGGCGCCTAACAAGCGGTTGCAGCTGACGAGCGACAGCGCGCTCCAATTGCCCTCTGGTAGAGTCTGGCATTGAAACCTGGGCGGTTCGGTCGGGCCGCGGAGGCGCTGTGGCTCGCAGCTGAACCGCCAGTCCGCTAGGCGGATTTCGAACAGTACGATGGACTTGACTCGATACGACGGAAAACCATTCGCGCTTTTGCTCTGCGGAGAGGCGGGGGATGGAGAAGATGATTGGGCCGTGTTTCCTGGTGTTGCGCGTTTGCGAGACAATTCCTTGTACCTCGAGCGTTCAAGAGATGAGCCCGATGTTGAATTTCGACCGGAGTGGTACCAGCGGATCAAGGCGACCAACGACAAGTCGCGCAAGATTCTACAGGGCGCCGACTATTACTTGTGTCTAACGGTTGGCAACGGCTCGAATGAGGAGGTCAGAAGCTCAAGAAGATCGGAATCAGTTGGCCGAACTAAGAATGGAGCGACCGTATTACAATGCTTTTTGAAGCTGACGGTCACGCCGCCTGCTTGCGCAAGCCTCGCGCCCGCAGCTGAACTTGATCGTTAGGCAGCGAGAGCCAAGGATGTCGGACGTTCTGCACGCGCAAGTCTCACGAATGCTCGCCTCGGCGAGATCTCGCCGCGACGATGCCGAGCTCCTGCAGCGGCACGTCGGATCTTCAGATTCCGGGTATTTGCTGAACCTCCTGGCGTTCGAGGTTCTGCTCAAGGCGCTGGTTCTCGCCGAAACAGGAAAGCCCAGCACCAGTCAATAGGTACCGACGACTCTTTGGTTGTCTACCGCAGAGCGCGCGAACTGAGGTCGCCAAGTCCGCTATGGATCGAATGAGTACAAGTGCCGGCTATTCAGACATCGGTGCACTTCTCGACACGTACTCCCAGAATTTTGTGGCGCTCCGCTACTCCTACGAAGCGTACGAGGGGCTATCTGAAGACGAGTACGCGAGGCTTGGGGCGGAGTGGCTAGCGCGTGGCGCCCAGGAGGCCGAGGCCCGGTTCGTCTACCACCCAGAGGAACTGTACGGCTTGAGCTTCGCGATCGAGCAGCGTATCTCGAAGTGGCTCCATAAAGAGTAGGTTCGCTCGCAGCCTAACTCCCCGGCGTCGAGCGGCTTAACCTGGAAAGCCATGTGACCCAAGCGGAGGGCCAAGCGAACGGCGACATTGCTGCCGAGGTAGACATCTACGTGGAAGAACTTCGAACCGCAGAGCGAGAAGCGCCGGAGCGAGCCACCGAAGAAGAGGCCACACCATCGAAGACTTCCTCCCCGGGAGCGGTGATGAAATGGGATGTGTTTATCAGTCACGCCAGCGAGGACAAAGAGTCCTTCGTTGCACCTCTTGCGAAGGCGCTCCAGGACGCCGGGCTCGAAGTCTGGTACGACCAATGGACGCTTCAGATTGGCGATAGCCAGCGCCGGAAAATCGATGAAGGGTTGGCGAAGAGTCAATTCGGCGTGGTCGTGCTTAGCCCCTCCTTCTTTGCCAAGGAATGGCCTCAGCGCGAGCTCGACGGGCTAAGCGCTCGGGAGACTTCGGGCGAGGGCGCAGTCCTCCCCATCTGGCACGGAGTAGGACGAGAAGAGGTGCTTCGTTTCTTCCCCACGCTAGCCGACAAGGTCGCTGTGATCAGCAAGAATGCACCTGACGCCGTGGTGGCGAGCATCCTCGCCGTCGTGGCTCCCACGAAAGCAGAAGCGAAACAGACGAGTTCCTACGGAGCAACGCTCTACCTGGACCTCGGTGCAGCGTCAACCAACGACCTAGACTCGGTTCTTGACGAGCACGGTCTTGCGACTCGGCTCTGGGGTACGCCACCTGGAGACATAGCTGTGGAGATTAGGAAGTTCACGACCGACCAGAAAAGGCTCGACGCCGTTCTTTCCGATGTTTCGGCAGCGCTGACCGCAAAGGGCACTGTCATCAGGCGTATTCAGGGACAACGGGACCTCCTCGACCTGTAGCTCCCTGCTGGACGTTCGGCGCTAGCCTTCTTGACAGGGATATGCTAAACCTGGCATACTATGGCTAGTAGACCGAAAGAGGTGTTCTGGGTTGGTTCCTCTCTTGGAGACCTTCGGAAGTTTCCGCGAGAGGTGCGAGATGAGATGGGTTTCGCGCTCTACCAGGCACAGTTAGGAACGAAGCATCGGAAGGCGAAGCCCCTTCGGGGCTTTGGAGGAGCGAGCGTTCTGGAAGTGGTCGAGAACCACGACAGTAGTACTTACCGGGCAGTGTACACGGTGCGCTTCAAGGATGCGGTGTGTGTGCTGCATGCCTTTCAGAAGAAGTCGCGAAAGGGAATCAGCACGCCAAGGGAGCACCTTGAGTTGATTAAACAACGTCTTCGGGACGCTGAAGAAGAGTACAAGAAATGGCAGCGCGAGAATCGAAAGTAACGAGAAGTAGCGGGAACGTGTTTGAGGACCTAGGTGTCCCAGACGCTGATGCCATGCTCGCCAAGGCAGCACTCGTTGCTCGCATTGTGGAAGTGATTCGAAGTAAGCACATCAGTCAAAAAAGAGCGGGTGAAATCCTAGGAATTGACCAACCCAAGGTCTCTGCTCTATTGAACGGTCACCTCCGCGGGTTTTCAACCGACCGCCTCTTTCGTTTCCTAAACGCCCTTGGCCGCGATGTCGAGATTACGGTGAAGCCGCGCCCCCGAACAAGCACGAGGCCCGGCATTCGAGTTGTTGACCCACAGAAGAGAAAGGCCGGATAGGTCTCTTCTATCAGTGAGATTGGTTCCTGGCTATTGCATCATCCCGTTCGTAAGTACGAGCCAAGCATCCGGATTGAGCTCATAGTTCCAAACGGAGGCTTCCCGGTACGCGTGCGCTGTCCAGTGGATTCCATGCCGTGAAAAGAGCGAGATGTAGTCGGCGAAGAATCGATCTAGGCCTTGTCGACTATGCAGCGCCCCGAACTCGCCCACCAAAATGCGCCGCCTGGGGTTTGCTTGTCGGTATTCGATTAACGGCTTGATGTAATTGCGCAGCATTGCCCTGTTCATTTGCGAATTCGGGTATGCTGGCGCACTCGGCACTTCGGTTTGAATGTAAGGGTTCGGTCGCGTCCATAGATGAACGCTCACCCAATACGGGCCCACAACCGACTGCACATCTCGGATTCTCTTGATCGCCCGTGGCCCCACGCCTCGAGCGGCGATGACCAGGGGCCGATTGGGATCGATCGGACGGATCTGCCGAGCAACAGCCGCATAGAGCATTCTTAGCTAAGGTTGCCTTGCCGCCGGTGCCACGAATGCAAGACCCAGATCTGGGTAAATCGAAGTGACGGCCACACGCGAGGGGAGCCGGGCGAGGAAATCTGTCCGGCACCTCAGCACACCTACTGCTACTTTGACGCTCACCTAGGATAAGACATGAGACTCAAACAGGAGTTAGCAGCAGGACTCTTAGCGCTTGTGTCAGGGGTAGCAACAGCTGGCGCGAGTAGCTCACCCATCGTTGATGGACTGCGCTTGAGCGTGACTCCGCTTAAAGAAAAGTTGACATTGGGCGAACCGGTCGTCTTGAGTTTGGTATTTGCGAATGAGTCCCAAAATGTAATTAGGTTGCCAGGTCCCGCGCATCAGGTTCCTGGGGTGGGGCATGTTGGGGTACGCTTTCGTCACGAGAGCGGGACAGAGTATTCGCATCTCAGGGCGTTCCATCAGTTTCTTGTGCCGGGAAGTGAACACTATGTAATCCAGCCGGACAGGCATGCGGTTGCGATCCATGTATTTGGCGCGAGTTACGTAGGCAAGTCTCAGGATCCGAGACGATCACTCGATGGTTGTGAGTGGTATTGCCTGGATCTTCCGCTCGTTGGCAACTACGAAATTGAGGTGACCTATGAGCCGGTGTCGGAGGAGCCCAACTGGAGCGGCCAACTTGTTGTGCATGGAGTTCGCGTCTCTGTCGTTGCGCCACAGGGTTCAGATCAGATCGCATACCCGATATGGCTTGAAGCGGCGCGATGGGGTTTCAAATCGTGGGCGCAGCGTGAGTATGTTTACCATTGGAAAGTGGCGGAGATTCTCGGGCCTGCCCTCGTGGGGAGTCTCGCAAACACGGTTTATGAACCCTACGCAAAGTATATGTACGCGTTTGCGCAATATGAACTGGGCGAGATGTTGGTGCTCCTCGAGCGCTACGCTCCGGAGCTTGATGGGTTTGTGCTGCAGGAGGAAATGATGTTTGACATCGTTGACGCTCGAAGACGCCTTCATCAGGATAATGAAGCGCAGCGCTTAGCCGCGCGACGAAAGGGCCCAAGAAATGTACGCGGTCTTGAAATTGAGCGGTAGCACCACGCTCGCGCTGATTCTGGTGGCCGCGATGGGAACAGTTGTAGAGTCAGAAGCGGATGAGCACTTGGAGTGGTTGATATCCAAGATTGTTTGGAGCCTGAACAATGACATGGACTCGTGGGTTGCTCAGCTTGTCCCCGTGGAGGACAGAGCAGAATTCCTTTCAATAATGGAGCAAGGTCACAGGATTGGTCTGCGGCGGGTTTGGCTCACAAGGATGGCGAGGTCTCGATTGCTGAGGCTGAGGCGAGCTTCGTCGTCGGGTTCGTCGCGGGCAGAGCACCGACGGGCAACGAAGTCGAGATGGCCCTTTGGAGGACCAGTGCTGGTACGTGGATGATGTTGAATGCGAAGGAGACAGCCGCATTGCTGGTGAAGGCGCAAATCGTGGCATCAAACCGGAGCTCAAGATGAGACGGCTACTTAGCTGGATCGTCCTGCTTGTCTCGCTTACGATCTGGCTCCGTAGTTCAAGCGCCAATTTGGTCCCTAGGAATTTTGTGTCGACTATTCAGTTCCCGCCAGCGGGGGCAGTGACCGGGTTGCCCAACAAGCCGCTGCAGCGGACGCGCTTCGCGCGCCGCTGATCGCCATAACGTTATCGAGATGCCGTAACGTGAACCGTGAGGCCAATGAACCGGGGCGCAGGTGCAAGCGTATGAGTGGAGATGAGATTCGAGACCTTCCCAAGCACAAGAAGGCCTTGGACGAAGCCGACGCCGTGGTCAAGCTGTCGCGCTTGGCCAAGACCTTGGCCCCGATCTTTCCGAAGAAGGCACGCGACGCCATTGCAGAACTGGATCCGGATGAGCTTGAGTCAACCCGCCAGGAAATGGCCGACTTGGCTGCCTTGCCAGACAGATTCAACAGGTCCTTCGCAGAGAGGGGCTGGGTGATGTTTGAGGACATGAATGCGGAAGTCGCGACCCAAGCTGTTAATCTGGCCGAGGGAGGAAAGCCTCAGGAAGGCGAGGAGATTCTTGTCGACTTCTGGACGGTCGACATGATTCGCGTTCACATCGGACGCTTGAAGCGCGTTGACGCATTCCCTTCCAGATGGCGGCTTGCCGTCGATGCCGAAGGCCTGTACGGCGAGGGGCACTATCACGCGTGTACGCTTGTCGTGCTCGCCGTCCTTGACGGGATGGTTCAGGAAACCTCCGCTCGGTTCCTCCGCGTTAGCCAGAACTTCTCGGCAGAGAAGACAATTCTCGAAGCATGGGATTCCATCGCAGGTCATTCGACTGGTTTAGCTCAGCTCAAGAAGCTCCTGTTGTCGCAGCGGAAGAAGACGAACACTGAGCCCGTGGCTATCCCGTATCGACACGGGATTGTCCACGGCATGGATGTGAACTTCAACTTGAAGATGGTGGCCGCCAAAGCTGGGCGGCGCTATTCGCCGTTGGCGAATGGGCCCACCTGGCCCAGCAAGGGAAACTTGCGGAGCCAGAACGAGAACCATCCAAATCAGCACTGGAAGAGATGCGCGATACAGTAAAGACACTTCAGGAGACCGAAAAGCTGAAAGCCGCAACGGCGGCGTTCCAGCCACGCACCCTCTGGCAGGAAGGCAGCATTCCGAAGAGTGGCGCGCCCCAAGACTACGGCGAGCGGACGCCCGAGCGCGCCCTTGTACAATTCCTCACGTGGTGGCAGACCTCGAATTATGGAAAGATGGCCATGTCGATTACCGCGATCGGAAACAATCCAGCGAAGCCTGCGGACCTTCGCGCTTGGTTCGATGGAAAGGATCTCGAGGGCTACGAGATCACCAATGTCCGAGATGAGGCCGTCGCACGATCGGTCGTGTCGGTTCAACTAGAGGTCCAGTCGTCGCGTAAGAAGTGGGTGGACAATGTAGATGTCGTGCTAATCAAGAAGCTCGAATCAGGGACTGCCGAAGAGCTGAAAACGCGTCCATGGACGTTCTTCAACTACTACGACCTTGCTCGCGAACCGAAGAACCGGGGCTGACGGCCTGTGCCAACATATCTGGATAACAAATCGCTCAAGCCGACGCTCGGCCTGCGGCCTCGGGCAGCTTAGCAAGCTAAGGAGAAGACAAATGCAGCCGCGTTACCTACCTCTTGTCTGCTTGGCGGTTCTTCATCCCCCCTTGGCGCTGGCGACCCAGGTGTTCACTCTAGAGCAGTGCGCCCAGATGGCGGTGGCCAGGCACGCGGTCGTGCTTGAGGGCACGGTTGCCAGCATGAAACCAATAACAAAGGATGCGCCTGCAGGCTGTGTTTGGATTACACGACTTGCGATAGACATTGACTTCGTGCTGGCCGGTGCTATCGACGCGGATCAAATTGCCGTAGAAACACTTTCGCTGCCAGCTGAGTATCAGAAGGGCATTTTTTCAGAACCGACTGGGTGTGCCTACACTTTTGGAGACGAGCCTCCTCCTGCGATCGGCGCGCAGGCTATCTTTTTCCTAAGCGCTAATGCGGCGACACAGACGTTGATGCTCCCAGACGTGCGCCACTCTGTCGTGCGAAAACCGACTCAGGGCGAGAAGATAACGATCTTCGCGGGACCGGCGATACCGCACTCGTGGTCATATTTTGCATACAAGCAGGCACTTCAAAACGTTGGTGACGGCTTGATGCTAGATGGCCTAGCTGCTAGCAGTGAGGCAATTGTGGTTGTGGAAACAGGAGCGCGGCGAAGTTGGTCTGTGGAAAGGGCCGATATTGGACTGCTGTTGCCCGTACAGGTAATCGAACAGCTTAAGGGCAACCACGCGATAAGTCACCTTTTGATCGAGGAGCGCGCCGTCGATTCTGACAGTCGAGTGAGGCGAACCCTGAGTCGCTTGCTGTTCCAGAAGCAACTTATTGCGGGCTGTGATCGCGTCGTTGTCTTTGGGAGTGAAGTGGGCGGTGTGTTGACGCCTATTCCCTGGGGCGTTTTGCCCATTCTTTCGGACGGGACCATTGCTCTTCAACATTCGGGGCTTCGCTCTGATGGTCTTCGGCGTTGCAGTCTTGCCGAACTGAAGGGGGCTATTCGATCATGGTAAGGCAAACCAGATGTCTGGTCTTGGTGTTGCTCACTTATCCTACGGCCTCCGCGGCGTGTGATTGCAATGAGCACTTTGACGAGCGATGGCCCTTGGGTTCCTCGGAGTGGGTCTACGTGTCTCAAGCTATATTGGCACATAGGGGCACCGGCAGCCGCGGTTCTCTCACATCCCGATGGACACCAGACCGGCAGCTCCTTCGCGGTGAAGCGTGCATGGCTTTCGGATCGTGATCCGCTCGGGGTAGTGTCCTGGTCGAATCTCGACCGTACCGGCTGGAACAACAGCCGCCACGCCTTCCAGGACGGTGTCGAAGGGATGTGCCGCGCTGCCGTCTTCGGTACCAGCACCAGAGGCATCGACGTAGCATGGGCTTTGGGGAGCCGTGCTCAAGCCGACGGACCAGCCTGTGCTGCCTTCTCCCAACACCGACACCATGACGTTGTTGGTGCTGTCGAGATAGGTCTCACCCGGCAACCACATTGCTCCGTCGTCGTTGACGTTCCCGTTGTCGTCACCGTCGACCACGCGCGCGTCGCAGCTTTGGGGGTGCAGGTTCTCATTGGCCTCATGGATGAGCACCGCTTCCCCAGGTATCTCCACGTCGTAGCTGACCGCCTTCCGTGCTTCAATCGTATAGTAATGCTTCGAGCTACTTCCGATCGGTATTCTGCCCATTAGGTACCCCGTTGGAGGCGGCTGAGCCGTTCGCTCGAGGGTAATGATCCGGGTCGTCCCGTTCGGTACTGTGAAGCGACGATTGTTCGGGATCCAGCCTGACTGCCATTTGTGAAAGGCGATTGGGTGAACCGGAACGCACCGAAAAACCGTATCGGGGTTCTGGCAGTTCCCGACGTTGCTCACTACATCCCAACGTGAACCATAGCTACTCCCATCCACGCAAGAATGCCATGGCATGGCGAGGGAGTGGCCAATCTCGTGAGCCACGACATCGAGGCCGTAGTTGAACAAGAAGGCGACGTGCCAGGTGCGCGTCGTCCCATCCAGGGTCATCTCGCACTTGCGGCCGCGGTTCGAGTACAGGGCACCGTTCAGGACCAGAACGATCCCTGCATAGTCGTTGAAGTTGACATCGGCATCAGCTACTGCCGCACCGTCCTTCGCGAGGCGGTCGATACAATCAACGCCGTCGACGGTGTAGTCGTCTTGGTCACCCGGTAGGTCGTACCATTGCTCCAGCACGTGCGAACCTGCAAGGTCGACCGCACCGTAGGACACTTCCTGCCAGTAGTTGTCCATACCTGGATACGTGCTCCGAAAGGCCTCGCGAAAGTAGTCCCAGCAGTCAGTGTGCGGGCTGTCGCATTGTGGGGTATCCGGAACGTCGTTGAAGCGCAAGAAGATCACAATGAACGGAAGGGGGCCGTGTGTGTCTTCGTAATAGCGACGACACGACGCAGGATCCCCGACTCCTATCCCACATCGTTCAAGGGGCTCTGCGCCGGCGGAAACGGAGACCACGAGCGCAATCGCCATCAGCGGCGGGATAGCTCGGCTTCCGAAGTTGAAACCGCCCCACTCCGCGTTTAGCCTTCGTATCCTATGAGGGTTCACCGTGACACCCTACTGCAAGCTAACGAGGACGAGCACAAGACCGGTAGCCCCAGTTAACGAGCCCATGGCCTTGCCGATGATCGCGCCTTGCGCTTTCACTGAATCGGTAGCCTTCATAGCGTGCCCAGCGAGTGAAGAGCTGGTGAGAAGATCTCCCGGTCTAACGTCCTGCTCGCGGGCGTCGCAGTTGACCCAAACTCGACCGGAGAGCGCAATGGGAGGGGCTCCCTCTGCTTCCAATTCGCTGCCAAGAATTGCTCCCACAGGGATGTCGCCAGCACCACTCACAATCCCGGCAACTCGACGGTTATAAGCTCCGCGGGCAACGCGGAGCTTCCCCGGGTGATTTGGATCGATTTCGACTACCATCCCCGGCTCCGCGGAATCGCTCACGGGAAAGCGCTCCGCCACGTCCATGCCCTCTATCTCGAGGACCTTCACCTTGGTATGTCCTTCCGGGGAGATCTGAAGCATCTGCTCGTTGCCTCCCGGATTCTGGTTGGTCCCGTACGTGATGTTTAGGTCGCCGGCGTTGTGCGCTGTGCGGGCGTAGATTGCCCGTTTGAGTGGTGTGGAGCCACCAGCTTGCTTCTCGCCCAGCGTGATGCCGGAGGCGATACCACCGCCGTCGTCACTGTATAGGCCAAGCCACGCGTTGTTGTCCTCGACGATGATGTCCTCATCCTGGATATCCGAGCTGGACACTGAGAAGTCCGAGGTCTGCACGTGCAACGTGACATCGTCGTGTATCGGTCCATCGTTTCCGACCTTGACGCCCCCGCCGGTCGGGTTGAGGAGCAAAGGCGCCCATTCGAGGTTGTTTGCGTCCCAAACTCGGATCTGTGGCCCCCTAAAGGTGACCCAATGCCGATAGAGTTCGTTGCTATACGACGTGTCGAGTCGTAGCGCGCGTGGAGGGTCTGAACCGTTGCCAGCGTCGGCGGTGAACAGTCCGGCGACGCCGTTGGTGGCGGTTGTGTTGCCGTGGACGCCAGATCTCTTCCCTTCGCCATAAACGCCGATACCGCTCGAACTCTGGCTCGTGAAGTATCCCCCGAAACTTTCGCCGTTTCCGGTGTTTGTGGCCTCGCCGTAGACTCCTCGACCCGCATGGCCCGCAGCCTCGAAATAGCCGCCGTAGTTGGTTATGCCGCCGGTCTCGCCCAGGGTGCTGGTTGCCCTGCCACGAACACCCGTGCCCCGTGCTGTCTCGGACTCGCCCAGACACCGTACGTTCTGTTGGGAGAGGTCGAAGTCGCGAGTCCGAAGACAGCACGGCCGACCGTGTTGTCGGTCTCAGCATAGACCGCACGGTCCTCATTCGTACGAACGTCGAGGGGATGAGACGGAAGCGTCGTGCCGATTCCCACGTTCCCGGAGACGCCAGCATGCATGTTGTTTCCGCTGACCACCCAGTCACCGTCTGCTCCCCGGGCTCCACGTTCGTCTAAAGCCGGGGCCCAGCCTGTTCCCGTCCACTCAGCACCTGGCCAGTGGCTCCGGCCTGATCGGCCCTTTTCTTGGTGGCGGCATCATCTGCGACATGGATGGCCATTACAGCGGCCGAAACGATCATTCCGGAATCGACCGACACTGCCTCGCCAAGGTGGACGTAGCGGGTGTCGAGCCCGGAGAGGTCTCGACCTTCGATCGCGTCCGAATCGTGGGCAAGGTCCGCAGCAAATGCGTATCCCACGGCCGCCAGCTCCGCACGCGGGAACTGGACTGTGGCGTCGACCGTCAGCTCAAGATACCTGGGCAAACCCGAGGCAAAGACAATTTCCAAGATCGGGCTGGCGGAACCGAGAAGGGCGCTGAATATGCCCTCGTCCACGGGGACAGTCTGGGTTTCATCCCACAAGGCAGTTCCAGCGACGGGATGGTCGAATATCTCGAATTTCATGGTGAAAGAGCCTTTGAGCGGTGCGCCGGTTGGCGCGTCGGTAAGATATCCCTGATAGCTCAACCAGTTCGGCACCACGAGCAGTTGCTTCTGCGCATCGTCATCAGTGCTGCCCCAACCGCGTCTTGTTGCGCTGTCACGCTGATACTGTGTCGGATCCATCGGGGTGCTGCCGTTTTCGGAGCCACATTGCTCAGCGTGCGTCGCCATACTCCATCCCGAGGCCGTTGCCAGCGCAGGCACCAGAGCGGCGACCAGCAATAGCTGTTCCTTTGTCATCAGAGCCCTCTCCCATTCAGCACTAACTTCAATGGCCAGCAGTTACGATGCGCGCCGTGAACTGACGCTCCGTAGGTGGAATGTCAGGATGTACATGCCGCCGGCCACGCGTCTCCCAGAGTTGTTGCGGCCGTCCTACTGGATTTCGTGCCAGCTTGGTTCTCGCAAGTCAAGATCGAACGCTCGCACCAGTCGTCCCTGCACATCTCGAATTTTGAGTAAGCATGGCACTCTTGCATGAAAGCGCTCCTCGGGCTCAGCGACGAGCGCACGATCGGCATAGAGCGCAGCCAGTTGTGACATGGAATCCTCCACCAATTGGATGCACAACTCCGCGGTCACACCAGAGACGGAACCCAGGCCACTTTTCGCGGACAAGCCTCAAACAATGGCCGCTCCACGTCTGGAAATGCGATTCTTACCGCTTGCGCAGTACTGACGGTGAGGTCGAGGTACAAACCTACGTTTCGAGCGAGTGTTGGCTTCTTTCCCACTGGGACGCCGCGATTGAATCGAGGCTTGTTAGAACTTCTGAGCGAAAGCTCGCGAGCTGAGCTCGTAGGTCTTCCCCGGTTCTCGCACGGCGGACTGGGTCTTCAAGAGCTGTCTTTGCTTCGCGCTCCGCGTCGGCCTTCCATCGTCTAAGGAACTCGGTTGGATGGGCAAGCATGTCGCTGTCGACGAGCTTGGCGCAGGTTTGGCAAAGCCAAATACCGTTCTTGATGGAGCGCCTCTGCGCTTCTGTGAGAAGGGGGTCATACCGAGGCCCCCCTGGCGATGCCGCAGTGATGTGCGCCGCGACCCCGAGGTTGATGCTGCCTTGCGGGTCGCTTGTAGGCCCAGAGGTCGGCTTCCGGCAGTCTCGATTCGAGCACCGGAAGCCCACGCGATGAGCAAGGCGCTGCTTGGTTCCAGAAGAAAAGTCGTCGCGCAAAGTCAGCTCCCACGCAGTCGTCGGGAAAGAAACGCTAACCTAGCGAGCCTAGTGACGCTGTGAGTCGCAAGGGTCAAGGAGAAGAGAACGACCAGACTGAAGGCTGTTCGGATGGGGTCGTAGCTCTTCAGGAAGCGGAGGCCCTGTACGGCGTATCCGTGAAGCGACGCATTGACGATGGAGATGGCCGTGGGGAGAAACACGAGTCCCACGGTGAGCGCTGCTACGGTCATTGGCATAGCGCGGGTCCACAAGATTCGCTCGACGGCCTTCCGGGGTTTCGTCCGGTTCGCGCCATGTTCTGGTACTGTTGTTTCCAGTGCCCGGGAGATTTCTCCGTACCAGTAACTGTCTCAAGCTATATTGGCACATAGGGCATCGAATCTATCCGTGAGAACGCGCTTAAAAGTCTGTTCCGCTTCCTCTAGCTCATCGGCAGCAAATTCGTCGGGCATGGAGAGGTCAACGTCGATGGAGCCGCGTTGAGCAATGCCATGAACGAGTTCTAGGGCGTTGCCGCCCTTTACAACAAGTCTTTTAACTAGCCGGTCGTCAGAAAAGAGGGCCGTGATGATGGTCGTGCGGATTAGGTGTAAGTCGTGAGGCACCCCGGGTTTGTCGGAGGCTTGATTCTCTGAGAGGATTGAGCCATGAGCAAACGAAACAGGTTTTCCCCAGAAGTACGTGAACGGGCGGTCCGGATGGTATTTGAGCACCAGAGGGAGCATTCGTCCCAGTGGGCAGCCATCCGCTCGATCGCCTCGAAGTTCGGCTGCGCACCCGAGACTCTTCGGGCCTGGATGCGTAAAGCGGAACGGGACGAGGGCTTGCGCCCTGGCCCGACCAGCGAGGAACAAGCGCGGGTGAAGGATCTCGAGCGCGAGAACCGCGAGCTGCGACGCGCTAACGAGATTCTGCGCAAAGCGTCGGCTTTTTTCGCCCAGGCGGAGTTCGACCGCCGACCAAAGTGATGGTCCAGTTCATCGACGACCACAAGCATGAATATGGGGTCGAGCCGATCTGCGCAGTGTTGCCGATCGCCCCATCGACTTACCACCGCCACAAGTACCTGGAACAACACCCGGAAGGGCGCTCGGATCGCACGAAGCGAGACGAGAAGCTTCAAGAAGAGATCCGGGCGGTGTGGAAATCCAACCGCTCGGTGTATGGAGCAAGGAAGGTCTGGCGAGAACTGAAGAAGACTCGCTCGGACGTAGCTAGGTGCACAGTGGAGCGTTTGATGCGCGAGATGGGCATCCGCGGCGTCGTTCGAGGCAAGCGAGTGTGGACGACGATTCCCGATGAACACGCGGAGAGGCCGCGCGATCTTGTCGAGCGTCAGTTCACCGCCGAGAAGCCTAACCGACTTTGGATTGCCGACTTGACGTATGTCGCCTCCCGCGCAGGGACGCTGTACGTAGCGTTTGTGATCGACGTGTTCTCACGCATGATCGTAGGTTGGCGGGTGTCGAGTTCGTTGCACTCGGACCTGGCTTTGGATGCCCTGGAGCAAGCTCTGCACGCTCGCCCGGACACCGCGGGGTTGATCCACCACAGCGACCGCGGGGTGCAATACCTCTCGATCCGTTACACGCAGCGGCTGCGGGAAGCGGGGGTCGAAGCGTCGGTCGGTAGCGTAGGAGACTCCTACGACAACGCGATGGCGGAGACGGTGATTGGTCTGTACAAGACGGAGCTGATCAATCACGAGGGGCCTTGGTGTAACCGAGCGCATCTTGAGCTGGAGACGCTGAGCTGGGTTGGATGGTTCAACGAGCACAGACTTCTGGGGCCCATTGGCTGGATTGCGCCGGCGGAGTTCGAGCGCGCGTACTATGAGCGCTCCGCATCGTCGCCAGCAGTGGTGGCAAACTGATGGCCATCGAATCCCACATTTGGTTCAAAAAGGCCGGGGTGAACGACCGAATGATGACATCGAGCAAAGATTTCGAGCCCCACAAGCCTTCCCTTTCACTGCCCCCCGAAGGGGTAACCCAACCCTCGCTTGTGCGCGGAGGTGTACTGGGTCTAGATCTGCTCGAGGTTATCCCGGCATGTGGCGGCCTTCTTTTGCAACGAGAGACTGCGCTCGCCGTTTGGAAAGGAGTTACACTGACGAGACGTTTCCGACCCACCGAATCCCTGTCACCCAACCATGGAGGCGGGAAGTAGTCAGACAAAAGGGCCTCCGAAAAATCCGGGGCGATTCAGTCGTCCATCGTTTCTGCATCTTGATTACCACGGGCTGAAGCAGCGTGGTAGATGGCATGGGGACGGTATCTAATCTTGAGGAAAATAGATAGGGGGCCCCCTCTGACGCCAAAGTTATTCACGACACGAACGTTGTAATCGGGGCCCGGCACCGGTGGATTCCCCACCGTGCCGTATATCCGACCAGTCTGTGCCGTAGAGTTCGCCCTGAAGTGGATAACATCGCGACCCGGGACTTGCTCGAAGTCTCCCAAGGTTGATGGATCTGCGTGCCAGTTGTCCATTGCTACAGTATCGCCGGTAGTCGAATTCAAATACCAGAAAGTCATGCAGTATTCGCTAACGATCTGTCGCAACCCAGTAATTGAACTTGAGGAGGGACTGGGAAAGCAATCGTCAATATAGAAACTTCCGCTGCTACTCCCTTGTTGTTCTGGGGGCGATTACATAGGAGCAGACTCACAACACCCATCATCGCGCTCTTGCTCTTGCTCTTGCTGTTCTTGCAACGGTCTTGTGCGCCCCGTCTCAGGATCGTATAGCAGCCCCTTGAGTTCGGCGTGAGGTGGTGGTGGGTAATAGTCCGGAGCAGTCACAGTCATTCGTTTGCCGTCGATGGTCATTTCTTTAGACACGTCGCCTTCTGGCCTGCGACGTGGGGTGTATCGACCTTCTTTCGTGGGCGTCGTGGGCATGCCTTTGACACAAACAGGGATCTTAATGAGTGAGTTGATAGCAGCTTCCATGGGCTCCCTTGGGTCGTAGCAACTCGCATAAACTGTATCTTGGCCACATTGACTAACGAGAAAGCGCGCGACAAAAGAAAGAGATTCGTTTGCTGCCAGTTCACCGCGCCAGATCACGGACGCTTTGCCAAGCACGAACCCGGAGTTCCAGAGATGAGGGGTCTCAGACTCTTGTTCAAGTAGCTCAGGAGAAGGGATAAGTTTCCACGGTGTTCCTAGGCCCGCTTGCACATATCTTGCGGGTTCAGCGGAAGACACAGTCATGTGGATGGCCACTGTGTCGCCGACAGTTAGAACCTCTCGGTCCATTGTGACCTCGACACCAAATGGTCGCGGTTGGTCTTCTGAGGCTATGGCTGATGAATGCGCAATACTAAGGCAGAGAGCTGCTAGAAAAATTCGGAGTGACATGAGCAACCTCATCGAAGGAGGGTCAGCGCAGGGCCAATGCAAACGCACGTGGGGGATGAGGCCCCCTTTCGTAGTAGGGAACTCTCTCGATGGGGGCGCCATGGGGTGGGCTCTCTTGAAGTCACGCTGATCTAGACAAGCAGCGCTTCATACTCAAACAAGCACCGTCACCGGTCCGATGTCAAGCGAAAACTACGCGGCGCGCACGTGCGTTCCCTACTCCAACGTTCGCTGTAGTACCTTCAATGGCCACTTCATCTCACAGCCATCAGTTCAAGAAGCTCCGACTTCACTGGTTCTGCGTGGCGGCACGCATCATCCGCTCAGCCCGGCGTACCAAAATTGCTGCGTTGCGGTCCCATTGGCGGAGATGAGAGGTGTCGTTGCACACTGGTTGTCAGAAAAAGGATAGGATGTTGGTGGACTCGGGCTGAGTGAGGCGGTGTCTTCTGGAGAAGTGAAGCCCACAGCTTTGATGGAGCTGTGGGCTTCTTCGCGTTGAGTTCGTTATCTGAGCATAGACACGCCTCGCGAAGCCCCCACGAAGGGGGACAGGGTAAGTGTGCCATGAAATGGGCGGTGGTGGCCAGGGAGTTCGAAAAAAAGAGTGGGCAGTGCAGCCGTTCATCAGCTCTCCGTATGTTGCGGATGCGCAGGGTAGGATGCGACCGGCGGTCGCGGTGGCCGAATGCCTGAAGGCGAGTTCGGACGAGCCGTGCGATGTCGTGGGGCACGGCTACCGCAAGCGGAAGGCGGGTCCGGAGTTCCCGATTGCGACACGACACTGCCGCGAGCACTCGTGCTACTTCACCGTTTATCCCTTCGGCCACGTGCCCTACGGACGCATGGCGATGGCGCCGATCGAGGTGAGCGGGTTCGCGTCGGTGGAGGCGGAGCGCGAGGACCGAGGCGGGGTGGGGTGGCAGGGCACACGTTAGCACGCACTGAACCAATTGGTGGCCACTACTACAGGTGATGGTGGTCTCGGTTAGGACTTGCCTTCTAAGACCATGCTCAACATTATACAACATTCTACATATCGGTCAAACCCCCCTGCCGAGGAACTAGTTGGGGGGTCTTGCAGGCTGCACGTGAGCCTGATAGCATCAAATTTAGGTCTAAATAGTAGGCTAAATAAAGTAGCACCGAGAATCAGTACCATTGAGGATGAGACAATGCTAGACATCACCCAAGACGTTCAGGCGATGAGCGCGTTCAAGCGCGACATGGCTCGTTTCCTCGAGCGACTCCGAGAGAGCGGTCGCCCGCTCGTGCTCACGAAGAATGGCAAAGCTGATTTCGTCGTGCTGACCGCGCCGGAATTCCAACGACTCTGGGACCTCGCCGGCCAGATGGAAGAGCTTGTAGCGATTCGCCGTGGGCTCGATGAAGCTGACGCTGGCAAAGGCCTGCCTTTAGATGAAGCGTTTGATGAGATAAGAAGAAGGCATGGCCTACCGGGTGATAATCGAAAGACCGGCACTTGAGGACATCGATGCTGCCTACAGCTGGTTGTTGGAGCGAACGACTCACGCAGACCCATGGCTAAATGGACTCTACGAAGCTATCGAGTCGCTAAGCGAGAATCCCGCTCGGTGCCAACTACGGCGGAATGCGGGCATCCTGGGCCGCGACGTGCGCTACCTCCTCTACAAAGAGCACGTCATCATCTTCGAGATTCGGGTGGATTCGGTGAACGTCGTGCACGTGAAGCGCGGCAAGCAACTCAAGGTTGGTGAGCCGTGAGCGTTGCCGTCTTTCGCGCGGCTTTGCACCCTACCTAGGGGTGTGATACTCAGAGCGCATGAACTCGAGTCAAACAGCCCACCGGCTCCAGGTGTTGTGTACTCCTGAAGTGACCGCGGCCCTCAACGAACTAACCGACGCCTGCAGTCGGTCCTGTGGCAACACCGTGACACCGACAACTTCCACAAGGTCCACGTCTCACGCCCACCAACGGCAGCAGCGCGGATCCACCCAATTCTCACTGATCTCGCGCGATTCGGCACGAACCAACGCTCGTTGCGGCCACTCTTAGGAGCCACGGCACTGCATCGCCCTGGCAGTAGGACCACGTCCGCTCGCCACGTCGTGGAGCTACTATCGCATTGCCCAGTCTCAACCTCGGCTACAGGCTAAGAGCTTGCGTCTGCCACGACCCGACCATCACTAGATCGTATCGCCCTGCTTGCCGACCAACCAAGCTAGCGTAGAGGACCTAGGGCTTTGACCAATTTGTCTGAGTAGTTCGCCATGTAGACGTACCCTTACGGCGAACGACGGGACCCTTTGTTGGACCTTCACACGTCGCGACCCGCACACGGGATAGGAGTAGTGATATCCCATCAACCAACGTCGGACACGTGCGGGCTGCAGTCCTACGAGCCTGCCCACAGCTGCTGGAGTGTACATGGGACATCGAGCAGGTTGGCGTCTAAGCTCACGGGTGTGATTCCTTTCATGCGACACCCAATGCGGCGCGTTCATGACAAGAACGGAGGCGAAACGGACAGGGTCGGTGATACCATAACGGGTCCGCTGTCGCGCTTAACGCGCCCCTCCTACACCGGAGCGGTCGTCACAGCTCGGGATGTAGGCCTTCGCCGTCGCTCGCGGCCTTTAGAAGTCGTCGTACTCCAACGCCCGAAGCGCTGCCTCGTCGTACTCGATCACATAGTCGTCCTCGGCCCCACGCGCGGCTTCGGGCAACGCCCGTAGCTCATAACCCATCGATCGGTAGCCCCTGAGCCGCTTCTCGAACATGCGGGCCAGCATCGGTACTCCGCTATCCAGGTAGTCGTAGATGCGCACCTCCTTCTTCCTCTGGTGCGCACGATGCAGCCGACCGGCGTACTGAGACAGCGTGCCCCGCCAAGACACGGGCATGGCCAGGAACAACGAGTCGAGTCGAGCATCATCGAAGCCCTCGCCGATGAAACGCCCGGTCGCTAGCAGCAAGCGCTCCTCATCGTCGGCGATATCCGCGAGCTTCTCGGCGACCTGTCGCCGCTGCTTTACGCCCATCCCACCCCGGAGGACCACCAGGTTGCGCGCGACTCCGGTCAGGCGCTCGGCGAAGTAGTCGACGTGTTCCCGGCGTTCGGACAGCAAGACAGGTGATCTCCCCTCCTCCAGCGCGCTCACGACGTCGTCCAGAATTAGCTCGTTGCGGGCGGAGTCGGTGGCGATGCAGCTGTAGATCTCTTGGATCTTGGGGTTCCCCTCGACAACGTAGTGGAACTCGGTCTCGCGAACGATCAGGCGGTGCTCGAATCGACGGCGCGCAGCCTCGCTGCGCGGATCGATTGAGTGGCGCACCGGCCCTAGGTGGTAGCCGTGGATGGGATGATGGCCGTCGCGGCGCTCGGGAGTTGCTGTAAGCCCTGTCACGTAGCGTGCTGGTGCAGCTCGCAGAACGCGCTCGAAGGAGGGGGCCGGCAGGTGGTGACACTCGTCGACCAGGACGTGTCCGTAGTGTGCAACGGCATCGTTGAGATCTTCGCGCCGCGCCAGGCTCTGAATCATCGCCACGTCGAGCCGGCCGGTCGGCTTGCGCCTTCCGCCTCCGATCTGGCCGACTTCCGCAGGCCCAAGACCCAGAAACAGGGCAAGCTGAGCCCGCCATTGGTCGAGAAGCGGTGTCCGGTTGACCAGCACCAGCGAGTTGACCCCGCGCTCCGCGATCAGGTAGGTCCCGACCACGGTCTTGCCGGTGCCGGGTGGGGCAACAAAGACCCCCATCTCATGGGCGAGCATCGCCTCAGCGGCCTTCTTCTGATGCTGAGCCAGCTCGCCCTGGAACATGAGTGGCAGCGCGTCGCCGTCGCAGCGCTGGTCATCGACGACGGGCTCAACTCCGCAGCTACCCAGAAGCGCGGTGACGGCGCCCACGCATCCGCGCGGCAGCTCGATGTGATGCGGATGGTTTTGCGCGCAGGAGATGACTCGGGGAGTCAGCGCCACTGACAGCCGTAGCGCCTGCTTCTTGTAGAACTCCGGATTCTCAAAGGCCGCAAGCCGTTTGATTCGGCTGATCAGCCCCGGTGAAAGCGCCTTCTTCTCGACGAAGAGCTGCTCACGCAGCACAAGGTTAACGCTGGACGGAAGTCGCCCCTCAATGGGGCGGCTAGGGTGTTGCAGTCGTTCAAGCCAGGGCTGTCGGGACTCTTCGACGTCGATCGATCCAACGCCGATGACGTTGCCTGCGCGTGCAGCATCGCGCTCCATCTCCAGGACACGCTGCGGCGAGATGGGTTCGACCTGTGCCAGGTAGGCCCACTGGTCGCGGAAGGGGCGCATCGATTCGTCGACAAACACCGTGTTGCCGGCGCGACGTGCAGCGTGCTGAAGCGGGAGCGCGATCAGGTTGCCGAATCCACCGCTCGGCAGCGTGTCCTGGTTGGGAAACAGCCGGTCGTAGGAGCTGATCGAGAGCTGGTGCCGCCGCCCCATCGTCTCGGTGATGAGGTAGCAGCCCATCTTCCTAGCCGACGCCGCGGGCACTCGGTCCGAGAAGAAGAACCACGCATGGGCACCCTCGCCGGATCGTGACCGTTCGACCGCGACCGGTAGCGAGTGGCTCCGGCATGTTTCGGCGAACGCGCGGACATCGTCTTCCCAGCTCCCCTTGTCGAAGTCGACGGCGAGGAGGTGGCAGGTATCGCCTTCGATCAGCGGATAGAGGCCGGCGATGTGGCGCCCAGTGAGGTGATCGCGAATCACCTGAGCGGTGACGGGCGTGAACGCCTGGTTCGGGCATTCGGCGCACTTGATGCGGGGCTTGTCGCAGACGCTGCGCACCCACTCGTTGTCGCACGCGGGGGAATACCCCTTGCGTCCGGTCTTGGCGCTGTGCCACTCGGTGGGAAAGACGTCGGTGCGGCCGGTGAAGAGAGAGCGAAAGAGCGCGACTTTGGCGGCAGGAGATTGCGGTGCTGGTGTGGCTTCGGGGGCTGATTGGCTCTGCCGGGGCGGCGCGTCGGCCATTGGATGCGAGCCCAGTGCAGCGCGTAGCGCCGCAAGACGCTCTTTTGTCGACGCGCGCTCCTCCGCGAGGCGTGCGAGGCGTTCCTCCAGGTGTTCGACCTCAGCGCGGAGTTGCTTCCGGCTGCCTGCGATCGACGACGGGCGTTCGTCCTTCATGCGTCTATCGTACCGCACAGGCCTCCATCCACCGACTCGATATAGTGCAGGATCGGCTCGGACCAGGCCGCTGCCCGCTGCTGCTGATCGGCCCGCCGATCCCGTGCTCCGCCTGCCATGCGTCCGAGGGGTGATATCGCACCGTGCTCTCATCGACTCCGAGGAGCCGAGCGATCTCTCGCCGGCTGTGCCCTTTCTGGCCCAGTACCTTCAACGTCATCCGTGCCTCCTGATCGATCTTCACGTTACGGTTCCTCCTCCCGTCGCTCGGGAGTCTGAACCGCTCCGATCCTCTTGTCAGGTGGCGGCGCTGCGGGAATCTAGATGTCGCCTTACGGGGAGTCTACGCTGTCGCTCTACACCAGGCGATGCGGACGCTGGCGGGTGGGGCGGGACCGGAGGGCAGGGAGTGGACTGACGTTTTTCTCGCGGCGGCGTTGGTTTGACGCCAGACACGGCTGGATGGTCATCGGGCAGTTGGACGACAACGTCGCGCGCGCTTTTTGTACAGAAAACGCTTGCAGGTACCACCTTGGTGCGCTAGCTTTCGGTTGCAGTGCCCGTTGGGTCGTAGCCGCAGCCGCAAAAGAAGCGCGGGGTGAAACGCGATGCGACGCTTGTTGGCCAGCTCTCGTGATTTTGCCCACCTTCCACGTTCAGCACCTCAGCTAGGCAGTACCTAACTTCGAGGCAGATTTCGATGCGTGCGTCGCACACATTCGCAGCCCGCCGACGCATCGCAAGGTGATCCGGACGACGGACTTGCTGGAGCGCCTGTTCAGAGAAGAACGACGCCGGCAGCGCGCGGTCGGCACGACCTTCGGTGAGCGACCGGTGCTCAAGCTGATGTTTGGCGTGCTTGGTCGAGTGTCGGACGGATGGCGAGGTATCACGATCTCGGACATCGAGAAGCGACAACTCGAGATCATGCGAGACGAGCAGAGGAGAAATGGGAGAGCGGCCAACGGGCCAGTCGTGACCACCACGCCTTCTTAGGATTTACAGCAAAATTGGGACTTGACCCCTATATTCTTGGGAGACCATGAACCATGAAGCTACTCTTTGGTTCCAGCGCTCTTGCTGTACTCTGCGTGGTTAGTTCGTATGCTGCTTTCGCCGCGGTTGAGGATGAATTCAAACGAGAGGTTCGCAGCTGGCCGATCTACTACGATGGCATCGTTGAAGCTACAGTTGTTGACGCAAGAGTTGACACGATCATGTGGTCCAGTGGGCTCTGCAACTACGCTTACTTCATGAGACTTGAACCTGCCAATTGGTACTGGGGGAAAGGTCCAGAGGAAGCGTTTTGGACCACTGTGTGGACACTTCCTAGGGAGTTGCGATCGCGCGCTGCCCTGTACGAGCGATTCCCATTTGGCGTAGAGGCAGATTGCTGGCCAGTGGGAACAAGCGATACAAGTCTCGATCCTCCCGTGCCGGGTTTAGGTCAATCCGGCCTCTTTCTGCTGGGTGAAAACGGGCCCGGCGTTTCCGGACTCTATAGTGTCCTAGGTGGTTTCTTTGAGCTCAACGGGTCGACACTTCGCTATGGGTTGAAAAGGCTCGAGACGATTGACCTCTCTGACGTTCTTGGCGTTTTGCATGAGAGCGTTAACGTCTTTCGGCTCGAACCCGCAGTCCTGGGAGGGTTCGATTTTCTGGCGGTCGTGCGACTGAGCAATTCTGCGGCTCAAGAGAATGACGACTCGTTTCTGTATTCGTTCTCCCTTGTTGAGGCAATAGGACCAATCGATCAGGTGAATCAGGTACGGATAAGCAAGAATGAGGTGCTGACAGACACGCTGCAGCAAGAGGTTTTTGTGGACATAGGTGATATGCATGGTTCCGAAGTGTTGCTGGGTGGTGTCATCTCTGGCGTATATGTTGTTCCCAGACTTCTTCTAGCTATCGATGACGGAGAGGTCCTACTGCACGAGAAAGCGCTGTCCCGGGCCGGCGCAAATCGCATTAAGACTACACTCGAGTTGATCCGAACGGAGGTGCATCGATGAGCCGCTTTGTTGCCTTGGCCAATGAACGAACTCAACCTCTTGGGTGAGCAGGTTCGCCACGAGTGCGCTCCACGGCTCGGGTTCCCGTGCTTGTAGCGGACCATCGGATGTCGGTCAAGCGTTGCGCCACACGCGAAGACGCGCGAAACTCGGGCGATTTGGCCAATGGGGGTTATATCGTTTACGGAAAGAACAACAGGGATGCAACGACGGATCGAAGTGACCGAACAAGAGCTCCTCGAACGATTGACACTCGAGCTGCAGGAGGAAAGTGGGATCGACTGCGCGTTCTACGGGCTGCATCGGCTTCAGGGCATCGACGAGGTCGGCTGCAACTGGTCGACAGCTTGGCTGAAAAGCGCCCCACTGGACGCGGGGACCCGGCTGCTCGCAGAGCGGGTGGTGTTTGATGCGAAGCAACGGTACAACGTTGCGCCGGCGAGGTGAGCGATGAGCATGGGGGATCTGGGCAAGGTACTGAGCGGGGTCGGGAAGCTCGGCCCCCAATATCTGCTCGCGATTACATTGAGCACCGGAGCGGCTTTGTTCCTTCCGCCGGCGTGGTTGTCACGCATCGGCCTCGAGCGGGTGGTTGCGGAGCATCAGCTGTGGATCGGGGTCGCCTTTCTGGGAAGCCTGGCGGTCTTGGCTTCCATGGTGCTCGTCACGGCGGCACGTCGCGTACAGCGATGGTGGTTCCAAAAGCGGTGGCTACGGCGGCATCACCACAGGCTCCATACCCTCACCGGCGAAGAGCGTGCGATTCTCTTGCAGTTCATTGCCCCAAAGACACGGACGCAATGGCTTCCAATCACGTACGGGGTCGTGACGGAGCTCGAAGCCGAAGACATCATCGCCCGCGCAAGCGCGATCTCGGTTGGTGGTCCATACTTCGCGTTCAACATCCAGCCGTGGGCGTGGATGTATTTGAACGCTCACCAGGAGCTACTGACGGTTCGAGACGATGAAGTCGAACAACTCCAAGAGTTGCTAGCTGGAGCTGAGGCGATCGTCGCGAGTTAGGCTCGCGGACCAAGGAATGAAGAACAGTGCGAAGAGTGAACGACCAGATTCGCACGAACACGTGGGCGAAATACACGTACATCAACCCGGCGACCGTGTTACCTCGTCTGTGGGACCTACAGGCCGACCCACGCATCCTGCACTTACCGGAGAAGACTCGTACGCTGCGCAAGGGGAATCAGAAAATTCACCGCGAGTCGCGGCAAGCAGCGCTCTTCTGCTACGGCGTTAGCCAGGCGTTTCTTGGGCATCCAATCTTGTTTGCGCCAGAAGAGAACGAAGATTTTGACTTTGTCGCTCGGTGGATTGATCGTGACGAGAACGACAACTACTGCCCGGTCCAGCTCAAGGAGCTGGTGCCGGAGCACTTAAACGAGGATGCTGCACTGGATGAGCTCCTCGGCAAACTAAGCCGCTATTGCGGGCCGAAGGACACGGTGTTTGCCATCTACCTAAATCGGCGGACACGGATAGAGCTAGACAAGGTCGAGGTGCCACAGATTCGGGCTGGGGGACTATGGATGTTCGGAGGGATCACGCCGGACCAGCGCGAGTGGATGGTGGCAGGCGACTTCCTGCAGACCCCAGAGATACGAACCTTCGAATACCCCACAGACTAACGACCGAGGCTAGGTCGCAGACTTATAGAGGTCCTCCAAGAACACACGCACCGCAATAGCCGCTCCGTTCACGTCGGTGGTTGAAACCCGCATAGTGAACACGTGCTGAGCACCATCGATCAAGAGCTTTGCGTTCATTACATCCGTGTAGATTCGACTTGTTGAGAGAAGCGGCTGCGCCTTCCCAAGCAAGGCCTTCGTCTCAAGAAGCTCGCCGTGGTCACGAATGTCAGCCTCACGGTTGAGTTGTTGGAACCGACGGACGATCGATAAAGGCAAGATCCTCCGCAGGAGCAGCATGCACGCGTTGGGCTTCCGGTGCTCGTAGTTGAAGTTAAACTCCTCGCAGAGCTCTTGAATCGACCCCGGAAGCTTGGCGATGAGCTCCGGTGGAAAGACGGCATTCGCCGGCGGCGGTTCCACCGGAGGAACGGCAACCCCCGGTGCTCGCTCATGCGGGAACACGACGGCGCCTTCAGCTGCATGCTTGAAGAAGAGATACTCCGACCGCGTGAAGTGAAGCTCGAGTAACCCTGTCAAGCTATCGAGCTCGCGGATTCGGCGCCGCGTATCGTCGGTGATGTACCCTTTGCCCCTGAGCTTTGCGAGCTCGTCCTGCCAGCTGTGTAAGCGCTCAGCAGAGGGAGCCTTCCCTGGGGCCGCATCTTGAGCTACAACATGACTGATGCCGATGGTCGGTGTCGCCATGAACCTGTAGCCAGGAGCTATCCCGATGAACGAGACTCCGACCCGCCCCGTCCGCCGCACAGCCTCCGAATGGCGCGAGATCGTATCGCGCTACGAGCGAAGTGGGGTCCCGAGCCGCGAGTTTTGCAAGCAAGAGGCAATTGGCGTGGCCAGCCTGCATCGCTGGCGCCGAAAGTTGGCCGACCAGCGCCAGGACGACCCTAAAGTCGAACGACACGACTTCGTAGAAGTCGGCAACACACTTGGCGGATGGGCTGTCGACATCGAACTCCCCGACGGGCGCATGCTGCGGATCCACGGTTAGCTTCAATGTTCGGTCCGTCGCCCGTCCGAAGGATCCTCGCCTACCGTGAGCCTGTCGACATGCGTAAGCCGTTCCATGGATTGGTCGGTGTCGTCAAATACGCGCTGAACGAGGATCCTCTCTTATGTGGCGGGCTGTGATATGTAGCGTCGCCGGACAAAGTCCTTTCGATCCCGGGTGATCGACCTTGTTGCCGCCACATAACATCCCAAGGTCCACTCTCTCCCTCACCGGGGTGTTCCCGGGCATTGACAAGGGGAGGGTGTAACCATGCTAGAGCGCTATTTCAAGTACGGTCGAGTGATCGCGCGCTTCCGACGCGGTGCTCTCGGCGACGAGATGGATCACATTGCAGCCGATCTGTCGACTTCTGGCTACAAGCACGATTCGGTCAAACTGTATCTCGCGCGCATCGCTCGCTTCAGCGCCCACGCTACTGGATGCGGCTGCAGCAAGTCGAAGCCGATTCCCCGCGAGGTCGTGGAACGCTATCTGCGAAAGAGACAAACGACTGCAGCTCGCTGGGGTGCACAGATTGCGATCAAGCACGCAGCGCGCTGTTGTCCGGCGCGGTTTGCAGATTCACTGTTTCAGAAGAAGCACGATCCAGATGGTCCGCTGCTTGCTGCGTATCTGGAGCACGTGCGCGACCTTCGCGGTCTGCGACCGAAGACGTGTGACGGTCTCGTTATGACGGCGCGGCGGATGCTGGCGTGGCAGACGCAGCACCTCGCTGGTAAGCTGCTCTCTGCACTCACCGCCAAGCATGTCCTGGCCATGACGGACGACGTGCTAGCCGGATGCCGGAGTGATAGCGCGCGATCATCCACCACGGCCTACATGCGCTCATTCCTGCGCTACCTCCACTGGGCGAACCTCAATGAGCAGGATCTGGCACAGTTCGTACCGAGGACCCCGTGCTGGCGCCGGGCCCACTTGCCGCCTCGCCTGGAGTGGGAGGACGTGCGGCGCGCGATCAACGCGATCGAAACGACGACGCCGTCAGGCGTACGTGATCGCGCGATGATGCTGCTGTTGGCAACCACGGGCGTGCGCAACAGAGAGCTACGTGAGTTGGAACTCGGCGACATTCGCTGGCGTGCAGGGGAGTTGGTACTGCGCCAAACCAAGGGGCATCGCGATCGTGTCCTGCCGCTACTCGAGGAGGTAGGCGCGGCCATCGCGGACTACGTGCTCCACGAGCGTCCACAGACCGCCGACCGCAGGGTCTTTCTCTCGCACGTTCCCCCGGTCCGTCCCTTTTCTAACAGTGGCACTGTGTCCCGCATTGTCCGCACGCGACTGCAACGGGCCGGGATCGCGATTCGACGGGGCGGAGCACATCTTCTCCGTCACAGTCTTGCCACACACCTGGTTGCGCAACGACGACCCATCAAGGAGGTTGCCGACCTGCTGGGCCATCAGCACATCGACACCACATCGCTGTACGTCAAGGTCGCCGTGCCTCAGCTCGCCGATGTCGCGTTGCCGTTCCCCGGAGGTGCCCTATGACCACCTTCGCCAAGCGAATCGCCGACAGCATTGACCGCTACATCGCCTTACAGCAGTCGCTCGGCTATCAGTATCGTAAACAGGCTGCGTCGCTCCACGCCTTTCTCCGGTACGTGCACGCAACCCATGCTCGCGGTCCCCTGTCGCAGGCGCTTGCTTTGGACTTCGCCATGGCCAGCGACCTCACGCCCAACGGGAGAGCCATCCGCTATGCGGTGATTCGGCGGTTCGCGGCGTACCATGCGGCTTTCGACCCTCGCACCGAGTCGCTCGATCCGCGCGCTCTGCCGCGCTCCCGCGCCATTCCACCGCCGCGGATCCTGAGCGAACAAGAACTCCGATCACTCATGGCAGCCAGCGAGCGGATATCGACCGAACACCCCTTGCGGGGAAGTACACTGGCGACTGTGATTGGCCTACTGGCAAGCACCGGGTTGCGGTCGGGCGAAGTACTGCGCCTGGACTGTTCTGACGTGAACCTTACCAACGGGGTACTTCAGATCCGCAAGACCAAGTTCCGCAAGGATCGACTGGTCCCTGTCCATGCCAGCACGTTGACCGCGCTTCAAGACTACGTGCGCCGCCGCAATCTGGCTTTCCCGACGCCGAAGACGTCGGCCTTCTTCGTCAGTACTCGCGGCACCCGGCTGTCAACATCAGGCTTGTACTACGGGTTCGCGCAGGCCTGTGTTCTTGCTGGTGTCAACGCGCATGCAACCAGGCCGCTCCGACCTCACGATCTGCGTCATCGATTCGCTGTCACGCGCCTGGCTGAATGGTATCGACAGAAGGTGGATGTGCAATCGATGCTACCGCTGCTTGCAACGTACCTGGGTCACGCCAGATACAGCGACACCGCCTACTACATCACAGCTACGCCGGAGCTGTTGGGCTCGGCTGCAGCAAACGCATTCGGCAGCGGAGGTGCTGTATGAAGGGCCCGACCTCACTGGCTCAACATCTTGAGTCGTTTTTTTACCGGCGGTTGACGCAGCAACGCAACGTCACCCCAGCCACGGTGAAGGCGTACCGGGACGCCCTTCGGCTACTGATCCTGTTCGCCTCGGAACGCACCGGTAAGAAGCCGTGTGATCTCGGTGTTCTGGACCTCGACCGCGATATGATCTTGGCGTATCTCGAGCATCTGGAGCGCTCCCGCGGCAACGGGGTCCACACCCGCAACGCGCGTCTGACCGCTATACGGTCATTCTTCCATCACGTCGCGGCCAGCGATCCCGCATCAATCGGTGTCGCGCAGCGCGTGCTCGCAATACCGAGGAAGAAGTCCGATGTCCCCACGACACCCTACCTCTCCAGAGCTGAGCTCGACGCGCTCATTGAGGCCCCGGAGGCGAACTCACCGCGCGGGCGTCGCGACCGAGTGCTGCTTTTGTTCCTCGCTCGCACCGGAGCCAGGGTCTCGGAGGCACTAGGTGTCGACGCTGTGGACCTTTCGCTGGACGGAGCGCGCTCGCACGTCCTGCTTCGTGGCAAGGGCCGCAAGCAGCGTCGGGTCCCGTTGGCCAGCGATGTCGTCGCAGCAATCGACAACCTGCTCCGCGAGCGTCGTGTAGGGCGACATGAGCATGTGCCGGTATTCGTCGGTCCACACGGGCAGCGCCTGACACGCTTCGGCGCTACTCACGTCATGCGTCGCTCCGTTGCCGCAGCGTCCAAGCAGATGCCTGAGCTCGCCCAGAAGCGGGTCTCGCCGCACGTGTTCAGGCACTCTTTCGCGATGATCCTCTTGCAATCGGGCGTAGATCTTCTGACGATCCAGGCGTGGCTTGGGCACGCGCACGTTGCCATCACTCATCGCTACGCGGCAGCGGATGTCGACATGATGCGTCGTGGCCTGGACAAGGCCGGCATCCGAGGCAACGCAGCGCACCGGTTCCAACCCAGGGATGCGGTGCTTGGTCTGCTCGAGAGTCTGTGATTCCTATGTGGCGGCGACAACGAGCAAACTGCCACTTTGTCAACCTCTTGGAGGCGTGCTCGTAGCCGGCCGCTGCATAATCACGCCCGCCACATAAGAGAGGCTATGTGTCGCGATACATAGCCTCTCTCCGGCACGCTCTTTGTTTTCATCAACCGTCGTGGCAATTACCTAAAGGCCCTCTATTGGGATCGAACAGGCTTTTCGCTTTTTGCAAAACGCCTCGAGCAAGGTCGGTTCGTCATACCGGGAACAGCGCAGCGCCAAGAACTAAATGAGCGAACGTTTCGACTCATTTTGGACGGGATAGTTCTTGGTGGCAGGCGACGGATGCGGTATAAATCGACGCATGACGTACGACGAGCGAGCAGCATGCATGAGCCGCAGCGAGGTTGCTGACTTACTAGCTCGTCACGACTCTCTATCGAAGGACTACGACGCGCTTGCGCAACAAGTCGCGTGGCTCAAGCGCGAAGTGTTTGGTCCGAAGTCCGAGCGGCGCGTCCCAGTTCCCGCCGCGCAGCTTTCGCTGGGTGAGCTGGATGTTGCCGAAGAGACCGCGCCAGATTCTGAAGTAACGATACCCGAGCACAAGCGCCGCAAGCGCCGGGAACGCCGGTTCGAAGACAAGCCACCTCAGTTCGACCCTTCGGTGGAGGTCAAGACCGTGCAGATATCGGATCCCACCGTCCCTCCCGAAGAGCGCGACAAGTACACGAAGGTAGGCGAGAAAGTCAGCTTTATGTTGGTGCAGCGCCCAGGCGCGTACTACGTTGTCCGTTACGAGCGTGAGGTTCTAAAACGCAAGGACGATGGTCAGTTTTCGTGTCCGCCGGCGCCGAGTTCAGTACTCGAGGGGAGCCGGGTGGATGTGAGTTTCTTGGCGGGACTGGTGGTGGACAAACTTTCCTATCACATGCCGCTCTATCGCCAGCATCAACGACTCAAGGCTTTGGGGATCCATATTGGCCGCTCGACGCTGACAAGCTATTTCCAGCGTGTGGCGGAGTTGCTGGAGCCGGTGTACGAGGCACAGCTGGTCTCGGTGCTGGAGAGCGATGTTCTTGCGATGGACGAGACGCCGATCAAAGCGGGTCGCAAGAAGCAAAAGCCACCTGGGCGCGGGAGGATGAAGCTGGGCTACTTTTGGCCGGTGTACGGTGACCGAGACGAGGTGGTGTTTCCGTTTGCTGAGACCCGAGCTTACGAGGTGGTGTCGCAGACGCTCAAGGAGTTTTGCGGAAAGCTCTTGGTCGATGGTTACGAGGCGTACGAGCGCTATGCTGCGAAGCACCATGAGGTGCAACTAGCGAATTGCTGGTCACACGCGAGGCGCAAATTTCTGGCGTCGGAGCCCGTGGAGGCTGCGCTTTCCGCCAACGCCCTTGACCAGATCCGTGCTTTGTACGAGGTCGAGGAGTCTTGCAAGGACTTGTCGCCGGATGCGCGCTTGGAGCATCGCCAACGGCACAGCTTACCGATCGTCAATGGCTTCTTTGAGTGGCTGACTGCCCTCCAGGCGGAAAGGGCGTTACTGCCAACCGACCTGTTCACCAGGGCCATGGCATATACGCTCGACCGCGAGCATTCACTCCGAGTGTTTCTGGAGCATCCGGGTGTGCAACTCGACACCAATCACCTCGAGCGGGCCATTCGAATGATTGCCATGGGTCGCAAAAATTGGCTCTTTTGTTGGACGGAGGCTGGCGCCAAGCAGTTGGGCGTACTTCAAAGCCTGCTGACGACCTGCCGACTGCACGGCATTGACGGCTACACCTACTTTGTCGACGTGCTCCAGCGCATCCAATCGCATCCGGCAAAGCGCGTCCAGGAGTTGACTCCTAGGCTCTGGGCGATGCTATTTGCCGATTCCCCACTGCGCTCCGAAGCAATCACCCTCACCACCTAGGTCCTGCGCTCATCGCCCTTGCGGCGCCGGGTCCTTGCAGGGCTCGCTTCTTCCAGTCACGTCGACTCCGCTGGCTGACCGCTTACCTCGGTTCTTCAGGTGCCCCTCGATGAACGCGCGGTTCGATTCACAGCGTTCCCAGCTCTCGCCTCGCGGCCGCTCTGGCGGCGCGCGCAGCGTGATCAAGATCTCTGCGAACCGATCGTCGGTGAGCGCGGCCTCGCCCGCGTCTGAGCTCAGCCCCGCACTCTCGGCGGCCGCGACGTATCGGCGCACCGTCTTCGGATCGACTCCCAGCTGGCGCGCCACGCGCTTCTTCGGCACGCCGGCTAACCACAGCCGCAGAACCTCCTTCGTCTCGAGCATCGTGACCTCGCGATCTGCCATTGCCTCCTCCGCGCTGAAGTCCACACGACTCTGCGCGCAGGGGCGTACCCGCTAGGCCACCGATCCGCAAGGGGGGAATGCTGGTGAATAATTGACCAGTCAGGAGGGGGGGAATGCTGCTGATTATCGGCAGCTCAAAGGGGGGAAAGGTCGTGAAAAACTCGACGCTCAGGGGTCCCTAGGTCGTGATCGCCAACACTCCGTCTCGAGCAGGTGCAAGTTATTGGCTCGAGGTTACGGACCTTCGTGGTGGTGACATGTACTGGCTCGGCCCGGTAGAGCTGTCCTCGGGCCCCAGCCTGACACCCAGGCTTCGGCTCCTTGGACCGAAGCCGTTTACGAGTGAAACTCGAGTTGAATTCGAGCTACCCACGGCCGCACCGGCGCAACTCTCCGTCTACGATGTTTCTGGCCGAGATGTAGCTACTCTCGTCGAAAAAGACATGCCCGCCGGGTTGTACACGGCGACGTGGGATGGTAGAACCGCTGGTGGAGGCCAGGCACCAAGCTGTGTCTACTTTACAAGGCTGCAATCTGGCGGCCGAGCTATCTCAGAGACCACCATCCGCATCAAATAGGTGCTTTTCCGAGTAGACAAGCGCGAATCCGTGCGGCTTACAATAACGCGTTCAAAGCCGCAAACGCCGCGCGGAAACGGTCAAGTTGTGGACCATCGAGGTCCTTCTTCAGCGTTCCAGCGTGCTCCGCAAAGTAGCGTGCGGGTCGGTGGTGGTTGAATGCTGCACCACTTGGGAGAGGGTCGCTTGCAAGGTATTGTTCAAGGCGCGGTAGAACACGCGGCGGGCCCTTGGGTAGGTCGTTGACGGAAACAGTCGAGCGATACTCGCCGTTTACAAGCTTCAAGTAGAACCCGGGATTGAACATGTCTTCAACGTCCGCCTCGTTTCCGGGCGCAAAATCGGCGTAGGTATGGACATGCGACGTCTCGAGCAGTTTCTTCTTATAGAGGTTTTCGATGCTCTGCCGGTCCTTCTTCTGGTAGTCGATGAGTACTGCAACGTTGAGGTGCTTGTTTGCGCCAATCAAAGCGACGAACGTTGGTACTTTGTCCGCACCGCCAACCGGGGTTATGGTCCAGTCCGCACTAAGGCCGTCCTCTCCGTCGGCCTGGAGGAGCGCGGATACAGCCTGAAGATAGAGCAGGTCCGACACCCCTTCGACAACGAGATTGTTCGGCCCGATGAACAATGTTTGGTAAATCTCGTAGCCGAGAGCACCTTGAAGCGGGAAGAGGCTGTCCGCCGTAGCCTCAAGCACTTCTGTAGTTACCCGAGTGCCCTGAAGGTCGTCCGGGAGGTCTTCGGAGCCCGGCTCAATGCTTAGGTCCTGCACGATGCGAACTCTGTCGAAGTGCTCGGGATCTATCATGAACGGCGAGTGCGTCGTGTAGAGGACCTGGTGGTGCGGTTTGAGCTCCTTTTCGAAGTAACGAAGCAGGTCTTCTTGCGCCTTAGCATGAAGAGAAAGCCCGGGCTCATCGAGCAGCAAGATGAGGTTCTCACCTCGCCGGCGAAGCTGCGAGTACCAAGCAAGAAACGAGAAGAACCAGACGAAACCGCGCGACCTTGTCCCTAGCGCTGTGCTGACCATGTGCTTGGTATCGTGGACGCGTCCCCAGATGTTCATCCCATGCGTCATGCCCGGTGGGTCCTCGGGCTGTGCTGGGCGAATGTCGAACTTCAAGCGAAGGTGGCGGTTCTGGGACCAGTACTTCAGCACCTTGTCGGTCAGCTGATTCTCCGCTGCTTCGAGCTTCGCAAGGAGCGCTTCAGTGCGCTTGGGGTCCGTGAGCTCGTCGAGATTAAGACGGGCGAGCTCGATGAGCCCTAGAAGTGGATGGTCGGAGTCCTCGAGATTGCCGCTAGTGACGCGATTCTTGAGCTGGTCAACGTTGTCGTGGCCCTTCATCTGATAGTATTCGTCGAAGTAGAGGAACTTCGGAATCCGACTTGAAAGAATCGTGTCGTAAACGGCGTAGGCAACATCGTGTTCTGCAATCGGCTTGAGAGCGCCGGCAAGTTGCTGTGTGGCCGTCGTCTGCTCAGCAGCAGCGAGGGGTCCAAGCATTGCCTTAGCCGTTTGCAGCTTCAGGAGCTCTGCAGCAAGCGACGCGGGTAGGCCTGCAGCCTCGACGAGGTGTTTCAGGGCTGCTTCGGCGTCGACGCGCACCGCGCTGAAGCTCCGGGTGTTCGAGTATCCCTTTTGAAGTGTGACGATTGGTGTATCATCGGCCAGGCAGTTTGGGCCGAAGACCCCTTCGACCGCGGCGACATCGTCGGGTTCGAGTGTGTATGTGGCGTGAACGACCGTTGCCTGCTCCCTACGCCCAGCGTCCACGTGGTCTTGATAGTCACTCACCGCCCGCCTCGGGTAGTCGTCGGTGACATCGAAGACGCCATCGTCATCAACAATCGGCTTCAAACGGTAGAGCGCGCGCAATAGCGCGGTCTTACCCGCCTCGTTCTTGCCCACCAGGCAGGTGACATCGCCGATACTGAATTCCGTTGAATCGACAATGCTCTGGAACTCTGTGACATGCACCTTGGTAAGTTTCATCCGAAATCGGCCTCCTCAACCAGTCCCTATCAACCACCCTCCATGTGGGCACCCGTATTGCTCAAGCACGCCCGAGGAATGCTGCAGTATGAGTGTTGAGCGGTACACCCGCAAGTCCGTGGCTCTGAGGGTACCGACTCGAAGATGGCCCGTGGGTGCCAAAGCGTGCAAGCGCCCCCGGAGCTGTGGTTCCAGACAGGCAGCGGGCGACTAAAGACACCAACGAGTCTCTCAATTGTGCGAACTTTGTCTAACGCGTGTGCTTTTCTGAGTAGACCTGCCCTGACAGCGCCGCAAGTGACCCGGTATGGGCACTTCGCCCTGGCTCAAGACACGGAGAGACGACCGTTAGAGCCCGTTCCGCGCCATTCGCGTGCTGAAACGGACTTTTCCGGATGCAAACTAAGCTGCTAGGCTAGCTAGATGTTACGTCTCCTTGAAGCCATGAGACTCCGACCAACCTCTGCCTTGATTTTCTCTATTTCAACCGACGAGGGCGAAGCTTCAAAGCTCTCGTCGTGTTCCGTCCTTGCATTAAGGACTCCCCAATAGTCGCTGACAAGGTAGAGAACTTGTTCGTATATTTCACGTGACTGATCACCTAGTCTGCCCTCCACAGCCTTGCCAATACGAAAGCTAGACTGGATGACGCCAGTCAAGAGGTTTTCAGTAATAGACTCAGAGCGAAAATCGTTCAGAAGATCGTCGCGGACCTTCGCCTTCTCAACCGCCTTCTCGATCCCCACAGATTCCAGGCCCCACGTTTCTTGAAGGAACACACGGACGCAACAAAGCACTGGGACGACGCCCTCGTCCTTGATTTGCACGGACTCGTAGCGCGTGTCTTCGCACAGCGTCCCAAGCATTACTGTGCTCAAATACTCCAAGTCGGAACTTAACTTGATGATCCCCTTTCCAAGAGAGCGGAGCTTCACCTGTTCAGACTTACAAGCCCCGTACTTGCTCATCGCAATGCCATCACGTGATGTCGTAAGGATCAGGCCCGCGCGTAGCATCTCGCCAAGGACATTCATGAAAGTATCACGGTCACCGCCGCACGCGCGGATTCGACGCCATATCCCGCGAATGCTGCAATCACCTTCCCGCGACAACATGCGGAGCACCCGCAGGCAGGTCAAGCGGTCCTCGTACGCACCACCCATGTCAAACACGTTCGGCAACTTGCTCACCGTGCCGCTCACTCCCCAGGGCCGAAAAAACAGCCGCTGGATCGCTTGATCACTTTTTGCTTCTGCTTCCTCAAGCTCCTGAATAGTCCTGAACACGGCCAGATCCACCAGGCCTTGAGCGAACAGTAGTGCTTCTCGAATTTGGGAACCGAACAAACGTTCAAACAACTTGCTAAAAAAGGGCTTATTCAACCATTTCTCAATGACGCCAAGCTTACGTGTCAGATCCCCATCAAGTTCTGGGTCGCCTGCAATAAAAGCTTTTAGACGATGAACGACTACCTGATGTCCAGTTGGACCGACGTGCCGCACAAGGTCTAGAACTTGAGCCTTGGCTCGCCAGTTAATGAAAGTTTCGGGCCGACAGGCCGTCACTATCAGCAAGTCAGAGGTGGGCGTGTGGGTCAATAGATCCACGATGTCATCTTGAACGGCCCGGCTCGACCCGTCAATGTTGTCAACTATCAGATGTGCGCACTTATTGCAAATTGATCTGGCGTTGCGCAAGTGGCCCAAGAAATCTACACCAAACAACGCGAGGTCGCGCATCTGCGGTTTTTTTTTGCATGCCTGCTTTAGCTCAAGCAACCCTGGGGGCGTAGGCTCCGTCAATCCGACCTCCACAAGGCCATAGAGGTAGTGGGGTGCGCTTGGTTGCCCAGCATGGCGAAACAAACCAGACACAAAATCCTTGTATTGATCATACCAGGAGCTATCCGAGGAAAGGAATCCAGCAATATGAGTTGTCAAGTCAGCGAACAACTCACCCCGTTTCTCAAGACGCCGCCTGTCAACGTCCAGCCTCAAACTCTGTTTGCTCCGGCATCCACAACTCATTTTTGTCAGCACGTAATCCAGCTTGTGGCTCTTTCCCGATCCCGTGTCGCCGATAAGAACAACATTGTGTGCTGCCTCGACGAACTTCCTCGCGAATATCTCCTCATACGTTTGCGGCAACCCGCCTCGCTCATGTTCTGGTGTCAGCCGCGTTGCCGGTAGGGTCTTGACTTTAGTTAGTATGTAGTCTCCTTGACCTGGGCGAAAGTCAGGAAGGAAGATCTGGTTCTTAAGCCTAGTAGCAATGTCAACAGCTCCGTGGTTGACGGAACCGTTGCGGACCACCAGGTCGCGCAGCGGAGTCAGCGTCATTGTTCCCCCATTTCTGCCCAGCTTCCTATATGTGCTGCTACATCAAGAAGGTGATGTAGCCAGCGCCCTCACGTAGTTGCAGTCCACCTTCAGAGTCGCAGATATTCTTCCATTCGGTGGGCACAACGACCACAGCTACCCTTGAAGAGTTGCTCTCCCCAATGCTGCCAATGGAGTCCCGGTCTTGTATGGCGTCTATTGAACGCCGCAAGAGAAAGCGTCTTGCTCCAGCTTCGAGTTTGCGCCCCTCATTTTCCGTCGTTAGTTCGGCGAGAACAGCACGGTCTTCCAGCTTCTGGTATTCCTCCGGCAATCCTGGTGGGAGCTTGCTAAAGCGGGCGTAGCCGATCAAGGTCTCTCGCGCGCCAGAATAAACTACAAGAGCGAGGACGTCGGCTTCGAAGTTGTGCGCTGGCAAAGGTGGCACACCATCACACTCTTTTGACGGCCGCTCGCACACACCTACCAGCGGGCGCCGTGCAAGGCCAAGGAGCAGATTAGGATGGCGAACCCTGGCTCGGATCAAGGCGGCCTTGAACCCCTCCCTCGAATGGAAAACAGTGTTCATGACTGGAAGGAGATTATCTGACTGTACGCGCAAAATCTCGCAGTACTGGTCCTTCACCTTTTCGTCGAGGTGATAGTAGGACAACCTCATTTCCAAAATTCTTGTAGCCAAGAGATTGATTTCACCGTAACGGCTAACGTTGGCGCGCCGAGCGGCCCTGATGTAACGATTGAGCGAAGTCAGATTTTCTAAGAGGCGGCGTCCATGTGCGTTGTTAACGGTTTCGATGTCAAAGTGTCCGCTGTTCACTCCTGCAGCAAGGTGTTCATAGGCGGTTAGAATCTCCTGAGTCTCCCGCTCAACTTGGAGGTTTGCACCGGAATAGGTTTCTACGCCGTTGTTCTCCCGCTTGAAGTTGAACTTGTCATCGACGCGCAGCATGTCGGCTCGCTTTAGCAAGTAGTCGAGAGTTGCTTCTTCTCGCTCCATGATCTTTCGAGTTGCGTTGGTACTGCTCATCAGATTGAGCTGGTCCTTCAGCGCACCGGCCGTAGTCCTCTGCGATTTGACGGAATCTGTTAGGTCCTTGCGCTGATACCACAGTGATACGATAAGCGATCCAAAAACTAGGGCTGAAACAAGAGCGTTCATGGGGCCAAAACTATCACCAATGGCGGCCCAATCTAAATGCACCGGGAAGTTACCTTTCAGCCAAACCATCATCTTTGGCCAAGCAACCCAGAAGGTAATGACTATCGCTGACAACGTAAGCAGCCCTAGCCAATGGTCCGCCGTTTCTGAATCATCACCCTTTGCTTCTGAATCCTTCGAGCGGCGGCCACGCCCCACAAGCCACCCAACTACGAGTCCGAATGTAAGGGCGCCCAAGTGACCATGAGGCGCGTGACGAAAGAGAACCGCCATGCAGTAGCCAAGCACGCCAATAAGGACTCTTTGACGAAAACCCACGGGATCCCCAGGTGTTCCCTTTGCAAGGTGCGGCGCTCTTAGCGGAGCGCGACGTGCAGAGGCTAGCATACGTAGACGCTGGCGTGTTGGGACACTTCCGTGGGCTGTTGCGTTTGCCGAGGACACCGCCCCAAAAATTTTGGGTCTTCAGGAGGATTTGTGGGTAGCGGGCTGGATCTTGCCCGCAAAAAAGGGGGGGTGGTCCAGGCGGTGAGCTAGGCCCACGCGCAGCTTCGGGCAACGCCCGTAGCTCATAACCCATCGATCGGTAGCTCCTGAGCCGCTTCTCGAACATGCGGGCCAGCATCGGTACTCCGCAATCCAGGTAGTCGTAGATGCGCACCTCCTTCTTCCTTTGGTGCGCACGATGCAGCCGACCGGCGTACTGAGACAGCGTGCCCTGCCAAGACGCGGGCATGGCCAGGAACAACGAGTCGAGTCGAGCATCATCGAACCCCTCGCCGATGAACCGCCCGGTCGCTAGCAGCAAGCGCTCCTCATCGTCGGCGATGTCCGCGAGCTTCTCGGCGACCTGTTGTCGCTGCTTCACGCCCATCCCACCCCGGAAGACCACCAGGTTGCGCGCGACTCCGGTCAGGCGCTCGGCAAAGTAGTCGACGTGTTCCCGGCGTTCGGACAGCAAGACAGGTGATCTCCCCTCCTCCAGCGCGCTCACGACGTCGTCCAGAATTAGCTCGTTGCGGCCGGCACGGTACACGGGAGTCGGAGGCGATGCAGCTGTAGATCTCTTGGATCTTGGGGTTCCCCTCGACAACGTAGTGGAACTCGGTCTCGCGAACGATCAGGCGGTGCTCGAATCGACGGCGCGCAGCCTCGCTGCGCGGATCGATTGACTGGCGCACCGGCCCTAGGTGGTAGCCGTGGATGAGATGATGGCCGTCGCGGCGCTCGGGAGTTGCTGTAAGCCCTGTCACGTAGCGTGCTGGTGCAGCTCGCAGAACGCGTTCGAAGGAGGGGGCCGGCAGGTGGTGACAATCGTCGACCAGGATGTGTCCGTAGTGTGCAACGGCATCGTTGAGATCTTCGCGCCGCGCCAGGCTCTGGATCATCGCCACGTCGAGTCGGCCGGTCGGCTTGCGCCTTCCGCCTCCGATCTGGCCGATGGATGATGGTTTGCGGCGACGTGCAGAGGAGGTTTGTCATCTGTTGTCAGTGGTGGTGTAGCGGCGGATGAAACGCTGGCGACGCGGTCCCTCAACCAGGGTAAAGGCAAGAAGAGTCTCCCCAGCACTCGCCTTGCCGATCACAAACTCTAGTGCGCAGCTTTGGGCTGTAGGACCCCCTGCTGCGTTGCAGTCCCAGTGGCAGATATCGGACTGGCTCGTTGGCAAGTTCAACGGCGAAGATCCGTGCTCACTTGGTCCCAGCTGGTGGAAACGCTGCTAGTGGAATCGCTTGCGGTCAGGGTATGCATCTTGCTCAACGGCGTCCCGCAGCGAAGCGCGGGGCGCCACAGCGCGGGCAAGTCCGTCGCAGGAGCTACGTTGCCAGCCCGCGCTGCACCGCCCGGAATTCCACCTCTGCCATTCTGCGAGCAACGAGATGGGTTCCTAGGGCTGCAACGCAACAACCCCGACAGCGGGTTCGACGCCACTCCATCGATGGTTGACTTGCCCGCCCAACCTAGCAATCCTGATCTGAACTGGGGCTGATCGCCGCTAACGGAAAGTCGTCAAAGAACCTACCGTAGCGCGGGCGTTGCGCGCTCTTGTAGAACCGCCAACATGGGCCGCCGGAATCCGGTTGAGGATCATGCGTGCACCCTGAGCAGGGGAACCTTAGGCACAAAGAGACAAAGAAAGGGCAGTGTTGCAGTTGCTGGCCCCTCAAGAGCTTCCTAAGGAGCTATCCAACGTTGGAGGTTGGCGCAGGAGACGTCGTAGCCTCGTCGCCGCGGACCCAGCGACGCGCAAATCCCATGAAGCCTCGATTGGTTGTTTGCAATTGGCGTCGACGTTTAATCGGTTCATCAACAACTTCAGTGAGAATCTCAGTTTCGTCAAGCGGGTCCCCGTCGGTGCGCCGGATGACGCAAAGACAACCTGCCTTGTCGAACTGGCTCTTAGCTCGTGCGATCGCGCCTTCGACAACTCGGTCAGCCTCGCCAGTCGCCTTTTCCATGGAAGACCGTGTCTCCTTTTCGTGGGCTATGGCCAGGATTTCGACGTACTCGCGGACCAGTGGCATCAGCTGCTGCGGTTCCACCCATTGCTTGAGCGCGCGAGTGAAGGCTGCGTCCTTCGGTAGATGGCGCCCCGTCAAGCTCCGTAGACTGTTGGGCTCAAGTCGCGGAGAAATCCCAAAAATCTGGTTCGTCGGTCGATCGTTTGATTCGGAAAGATCGAGTTTCCGCGGGTAATGGATGGAGTCGGCGAGCAGACGTTCGTGTTGTAGGCCGTTTCGTACGCATTCCACACATCCATAAGCAACGGACTGATTACGGTTGGTGTTTCGAGCCTCTTTGTAGGAGCGCGCGTCGTTGTCTTGGCCGATCGCCGTCAGGCCCCTGGGCGTGTGGCTCTGTAGTAGTCGCCCTGAATTCAAGAGATTGGTGAGGTGCCGAACGATTGTGGTTGCATCCTTCCGATAGAGTTCCCACGTAACGTGGGTCCAAATCGCGCTCTCCGCGGCTCGCTTGAGGATGAACTGTTCCAGTTCTATGAGGTTGTCCAGAAAAATCTGCAGCTTCTCCTCCAGTTCAAGGGTGACAGTGCAGGTTCGCATTGCACCTACGGTTCTCTCCGCCTCTGCTGGAGAGAGTTCGATCTCCCGCGGTTGCCCGATATCGGTCGCGGCGAGTCGATAGTGAACGTCGTTCCGGCTAGTTGATGCGTGTTGAGTGCTGGTCATGGATCCTCAAAGAGTGGGACGTTTCTACAGGATCGCCTAGTAGTCACCGGCTGCGCGCTGCTGGCAGCTCCTCTTTCGGCGCAGCCTTGGAGCGCTCGGCGTTGAGGATAAACAGGCGGTCGAGGACTTCGTCTTGAAAAGCTTCGAGCGCCATCGCCTCGGCTTCGCACGTCGGGGAGAGATACGGGGGAACGGCTACGTCTTCCCAGCCGTAGGCGCCCAAAACGTGGCAGTCCAGCGCCTCGTGCAGGCGGCGCAACTCGACGATGGCGGGGGCGTCGCACGCGCTGTCTTTCAGGAGGTTGTAGGTTGGCGTCAGGCCTTGATCAGTCTCGACCATGTACTTGGCGCGGACATCGTACAGCTCTTGGCCGGCTTTAGCGAGGCCCGGGAACGCCGCCCACGGGTCCGCTTGTGGGAATGGGAAGGTGCTGAAGCAGTCCGATGGCGCGTAGTTTAGATCGCCTCGGAGCGTCGACGACAGGAGCCGCGTCCATGCTTCGTGCACGCGCGATTGGAGGATGGCGAAGGTTGCGTAATCCTCGAACGGAAACACGATGAGCTTTTGACTATAAATGCGTCCTGTGGGTTGAAACGAGAAGCAGAGGTGCTTTGTGACTTGTGCCGTCACCAAGCACCGAGGCAGGGAGCGGATCGCCTCGTAGAGGGCCGGGCGCTTCTCCCCATATTGCCACCACCTCTTCCGGTAGACGTCGCGTTTGTTCCGATCCCGCTCCGGCTTGACCCGCTCCCGCACAATCCTCAACAGATCCGGCCACTCAGCCGCCTCCTCCAAGGTCATCGAGCCAAAGTTGATGACGTAGCGGTGGAAGTCGTGGGTGGGGCTCGAGTTGACCTCCTCGCCGCCGATGTAGGGCTGGATCAGCTCGGCGTTGCGAGGCGAGCGCGCCACCAGCGCGTCGCGCTCCTCGGGGGTGAGCGTAAACCCCATGCCGAGCACGTAGCTCCCAACGAAACTCAGCCCAGCGTTGGCGGCCAGCGGTTGGGGGTCTGGGCGTTCCGGCTTGCCCCTAAGGCGCGAGTTGATGGCCGGCACCTCCGCGTCGCCGAGGCGCCTGGTGGTGATGCCGCGGGCGGCCGCGCCCTTTGCCAGGTGAACGACCGAGACGGCAACCGCCGACTCCCCGGGCCACGGCATGCTGCGCGTGGCCTCGTAGATCGTGTGGCCCCGGGCGATGAGGGCTTGGAGGCCGGTGGCGCGGGTGTCGCCCTGGGCGATTGTGTTGGTGGCGATCAGCCCAATGGTGCCGTGGGCGCCGTTTAGGACGTCGGCCCGGCGGAAGAAGTGGGCGGAGTAGTCGGCGTTCCCGTGGGCGCCGGGGTGGATGGTCTTGAGCCAATCCAAGTAGCCGGGGCCGCCGAGTTCGTTGATCAGGTTCTTCCCGGCGAAGGGCGGGTTGCCAATGATCGCGTCCATCATCGCCGCCTCGCTCGGGCGGCCGTGGTCGAGGGGGTCGCCACGCCCGGCAAAGAAAACCTCGGGAAACTCCAGCGCCCAATGAAAGGCGGGAAGGCGCTGGTGCAGCTCTTCCTGGAGCGCGGCGAGTTCTTCCGGACGATCGTCGCCGGAGCCGAGCCATTGCTCCACGAGGCCGAGCCGCCGCCGCCGCTCAAAGTCGCGCTCCTTGGCTTTTGACTTCGAGAAGAAGGCGCCGGTGACCAGGTCGGCGATCAGTCGGGCGTCGCTGAGGGCGTCCTCTGCGTCCCTCAAGAGACGTTCTTTGTCGCGGGTCGAGCCGGAGCCCGGGCGGAGGGCCATCTCTAGGATGCGCCGACGGGAGTCGAGCGCCTCGTCCAAGGCCTGGTCGATGCGTTGGCTCACCGTGTCCAGCTGTACGCCTTTCGCGTTCGGGTCGCTTGGCTGCCAGTGGAACGCTCGCGTTTGCTCGAAGTCGAGACCGACGAGCGAGTCGCCGTGGCGAAGGGCGTGGTCCAAGAACGTAAACGGCGCGTTTCGGGATAGGGTGACGAGCCAAAGCGAGAGTTTTGCCAAGTCGACGGCAAAGGCGTTTTTATCGACACCGTAGAGGCAGCTCTGGGCGACGAGCCGGCGCGCGAGGTTGGTGACATCTTCCTCCGGGTCGGCGATGGTCTCGATGGCGCCTGCCCGGGTCCAGGCGGCGACGACTCGGTCGGCCAGGTAGCGGCAAGCCTCGACGAGGAACGCGCCGCTCCCCATGGCTGGGTCGCAGACTTTCAGCTCGAGGAGGGCCTCGGCAGTGGGTGTGTCGCCCAGTACACGAATGAGGGGCTCCAGGGTCCGCGACACAATCGGCGCTGACAACGACCGCGGGGTGTAGTGCGAACTCGTGCGGCGGCGTTCGGCGCCGGGTTGTACGACAAGCTGGTCCGGGCGGGCGGTTGCCGTCCCGCGCAAGCGCTCTGATTCGAGCGCTGCCAGGGTGTCGTCGTCGGCTGCCAGGGCTTTGGCGAGCTTGTCGGCGCGTGACTTGGTAAGTCCTGTTGTGAGCTTCAGCCACTTGGCGCGCTGCGCTGGGGGGACGGCTTCGACTTCGTCGACCGACACCCAAACCCGCTGGGTGCCCAGGCAAACGGCGGGAGCGACGAGCCGGCGCAGGTGGTAGCCCATCAGCCCTTCGTAGACACTGCCGATTTGTTCGACGTCGAGTGAGCGGTAGGAAAGGCGCTGGCCGCCCACCATAAGAAGCTTGTGGAGGACCCGAAAGACCGTGCCGTCGTCAATCGTTGGGATGCGGACGTGAGCGCGGTTCTCGGCCATGGTAATCGGCGCGCTGCCGCCGGCCCAGCCTTCGAGGAATGGGAAGCGCTGGGGGTCGAACAACGAGCCCTGTCGTTTGGGCATCGACAAGTCACCGTGGTGAGCGCCCAGGTAGATGGCCCGACACAAGGTGATGAAGCGCGGCCAGGCGCCGAAGCGGCGCGCCATGGTGTCGGGGTGGGTGCCCTGGTCCTGCTGCAACGTGTCGAAGAGCGCCAAGAGGCTCAAGTGATTGGCGTAGAGCGTGCTATCGATCGGCAGGAGGGCGCGGTCTTCGGCGTAGAGGATGAACACCATTCTTAGCAGAGCGGTCAGGATACCGCCGTAGACGTGGTCATCTTCGCGCTCCAGGGCGTCTCTGAAAACCGCCCGGTAGTCCGCGTCGCGCTCGGCGGCTCCCTCGAAGCCGCGCAACAAGATTTCGAGCGCTTCGCCGACCTGGCGGGACAGCTCGTTGGTGACGTTGAGCTGGCGCTTCCGCGACTCCTCGAGGATGGCCGGCAGCTGCTGTTCCGCGGGCGCGCCGAAGAGACGAAACGCCGAGAGGAGCATGACCAAGGCGTCGAGGATGGGACGGCCGCCTGCCGACGCCATGTCGTCGATCCGGAAGGTGATGGCTCCCGACGACTCTCCGTGCGGCGCGTAGATCAGCCTCAGGGCCAGGCCGTTGGTGACGAGGCCGATCTTGACGCCGGTGTGGCGGAGGAGGCGGTCGAACTTGGCGGCCGGTGGATGCTCCCATGCGCCGGTTTGGGTTTCCGGCTTGTCAAAGTCGAGGCCTTGGGGCAGCTCCCAAACAAGGAGCGTGTAGGCGGATCCGGCGCGCGTCGCGGCAGTTTCCGGTGGCGTGCTCACGGAGTGAGCGGGGCTGGCTTGCCGTTGCCTGAGTGCCATCGACGGGCGGATCGTTTGGCGTCCCTCGGGCACGTAGAGGGCCAAGTCCTCGGGCAAGGCTTCAGCCCGGTCGAACAGGTCGGGAGTCAGCTTGAGAATGTTGGAGAAAAACGCCAACAGGTCGCTGATCGTGCGCCCGGTGTCGTCTTCTTGGGTGGGCGGACACAGCTCTCGTAGTCGCTCGCGGGTGGCGGGAGGCTGCCGCGCCATGCACTGGGCGTCGACCAGAACCGGGACCGACACCACGAGCCCCTCGATGGGCTGCACCATCCCCAGCCAGGTTTCGTGGAAGCGGACTGCGCGGTCCGACACGTCTACCCCCGCGATACCGGCCAGAGGTAGACAAGCCCGACCGGCTCGAGCCGTTCGAGGAGGACGTTGTAGAGCGCCAGGATCTGCTCCGGCTCGGAGATGATCTCGCCGTCGATTTGGCGCAGGCGCTCGCGCATGTGCTTTTGGTCGTCCTCGAACTGCCGGCGCTCCGCCGCCTCGGCGTCACCGAACTCGAGCGCGGGTTGGAGATTTGCTTCGAGCGTGCGCTCGATGGCGGCGCGTTGGTCCTCGAGGAGCGTGCGGAGCGCTTCGGATTCGGTGGCGCCGCGGGCGGCAAGTTTTGATTTGGCGTCGTGGGCGCGATGCTCCGCTTCGTCCTGGATGTGCGGCCAGAGGGCGGCGAAGTCGCCTGCAGCGCTCGAGGCCAGGCGCGCTCGAATGCGTTGGCCCACTTTCAGCTTGGGGGAACGTTGGAGCAAGGTGTCGAGCCGCTCCAGGGCGCGCTGGTCGGCGCGGTCCGCGAAGGGGCGGAGGTGGCCCTTGCCCCCCGACTCGAGCCACTGCGCCGCAACGGAGACGATCTCGTCGTGGAGCCGCACCGCACCATCGCCGTAGAGGGACAGCCGGCCAAAGGCGATGACCCGCGCAATGGCGTCGTCCGGCACCGAAACGACCGTCACCCGCGACAGCTCGTGGGCGCTGTAGCCCTGCGCGCGGAAGCGTCCCAACAGCCGCTGGACAAATGGGTGTTGGAGGTGGAGCTGGACGACGTCCTGGCGGGTGTGCTCGAGGGGGCGAAAGACTACCGGGCGGGGCGGCCGTTCGCGCCACTCCCAGAATGGTTCATCGCGACCGATCGGTGGGCGCAGCGGGTCGAGGGTGCGCGCCCAGGAGTCGGGAAGGTCTGGAATCGAAAAGCGCTCGAGGCCCTCTTCCGGCGCGTTCGAGCCGTTCGCCGGCGCCGGTGCGATGGGGCCGGTGCCCGCCAGCTCCAGCGCCACGTTCAACGTGTCGCGCAGGAGGTCGGGCGAGAAGTCCATGACCTTCTGGGAGTCATTGTAGATCCGCCCGGCCGCATCGATCTCCGCTCGGATGGTCTCCTGGCTCCGCCGCTTGGCCTCAAGCTCGCGGGCCACGGTTTGGAGTTGGCTCTTGGTCCCGTCCCCAGAGGCGTCGATGAGTTCGTCGGTGCGCTCGCCGATCCCGTCGCGCATGACGCTATCGATACGGTCCATGACCACGGTGCTGACCGAGCCCAGCTCGGCGACGATGGTGCCCACTTTGCGAACCAGTCGTTCCAAAACGACGTCTTCGGGCCGGTCGACGTAACGGAAATAGTGACACCGGACCTGGGGCTCCGGTTGCATCATGCGGTCGATGCGGCCGTTCCGCTGCTCGAGACGCGCCGGGTTCCACGGCACGTCGTAGTGAAAGAGGTCGGCGCAGTGGGCCTGGAGGTTGACGCCCTCGCGGGCGGCATCGGTGGCGAGAAGAATGCGCACCGGGTGCTCTGCTGGCGAGCTCATGAAAGCGCGTTGCACGTGCTCGCGTCCTTCGTCCGACATGCCGCCGTGAAGCTCCATGATGCGCTCGTCCTCCAGCTCGGTGCCGAAGGCGGCTTGGGTGAGAAGCTGGCGCAGGTAGCGCTTGGTATCGGCGTACTCGGTGAAGACGATGACGCGGCGATCGGACCATGCCGGCTCGGCGTCGGGGTTGGCGTCGCCGACCTCGAGGGCTGCGCACTGGTGGCGGCGCATCCAATCGAGGAGGGCGAGGGCCTTGGCATCGGCCGCACCGCGATGGCGCGCCGCCAGGTCCAGCATGACCTCGAGGAGCTTCAGGGCTTGGCCTTCGGGCGGGTCGAGCTCGGCTGAGGCGGCGTCCACCTTGGTGTGGAGCGCTTCTTCGAGGGCCTCATCTTCCGTTCCGTAGTCGTCTTCCAGATCTTCTTCCGCCGCGATCAACGCCAGGTGGCTTTGGCTGGTCCTCTCGCCGCGCAGTCGGCGGGCGTGTACGTTGAGCGTGCGGTGAAAGGCTTCGATGCTGCTCAGGAGGCGCTTCTGCAAGTTGACGAACACCAAGCGGCGGCGGCGACCCTTGGGCTTCATCAGCCGGGTGTACTCGGCGAGGAGCGTGGCAAGCTCCAGCTCGGGCGCAGGGCCTTCCCCGAGCGGGCGCTCGGTAAGATCGCCGCCTTCGGTGGCGTTCGCGTTTTCGCCAGCGCTATCGTCCGGATCGTCCGAAGCGGTGCGCGCGCGCGCGTACCATGTTTGTCCCTTGCGGCGGAGCCCAATCTGAACGACGACGCGCTCGGGGAACTCGTCGATATCAATGGCCCGAAGGTCGCTCTTCAGCCGCCGCACCATGATCGGCTCGAGCTGTTTGGCGCCGGTGACCGGCACGCCGCGCGTGAAACGCTGGGGGTCGAGAAGCTCCAGAAGCGCTGAGAAGCTGTTGGAGTGGCCGTTGTGCGGCGTCGCCGAAAGAAAGAGCCGGTGATCGAAGCGCGGCGCTACATCGCGCACCATCCGGGTAATCTGTGAGTCGGTAGCGTATTTGCTGGCGCTGGCTGGAGCAGCGGTGTGTGCTTCGTCGAGAATCAAGAGACTCTTCTTGATGCGTTCGCCAATGTGCTGGAGGAGCGGGTCCCGGTACTCCGGCCGGCGGAGCGTTTGGTAAGTGATGATGAAGCGGTTGTGCGTGCTCCACGGATTGACGCCGAAGCCCCGCTCCTGGCGGCGGCGCGCCACGAATGCCCGGTTGACCAGTTCGAAATGCAGGCCGAACTTCTGTTGCATCTCGTCCCGCCACTGGAGCGCCACTGAGGCGGGACAGACAACCAGGGCAAACTCGACCTTCTGGCGCAGCACCAGCTCCTGCAAGACCAGTCCGGCCTCGATGGTCTTCCCGAGCCCAACGTCGTCAGCGATAAAGAGGTTGGCGCGCGGTAGCTCCAGCGCTCGAAGGAGCGGCGTGAGCTGCAGGTTCTTGATCCGAATGCCGGCGCGGAACGGTGCTTGGAACAGGCGGGCGTCGGTGGCCGTCACCGCTTTCCACTTGAGGGCATGGAGGTAGGCAGCAAAGTGGCGCGGCGGGTCGAGCCGGTCGACTTCGCCAAGGCCCTGGCTTTCAGGGTGAAAGACGCGCGCGCCCAGCTCCAGCTCCCAAAGGACGTCGAGCCGGCGCCCCTGGTTGTCATCGTCGAGACAGACAAGCTCGACGAGCGTTTGCTCGCCGGGCGTGGCGGGTGGCGTCACGGCTTCGACCAGGTACTGGCGGTGGCGACAGAGGACGATGTCACCCGGCGCCGGGGTCGCGTGCGCCGCGGCGTCGGGTGGGTGGGGGTGTTGCGGCTTGGCTCTTGTAGTCGGTTTGGCTGGGGGCTTGGTCGTCGTGGGGCGCGCCGCTCTGGTGCCGCGCGCCGCTCCGGCAGCTTGCGCCGCTTCGGCTCCGTGCGCCGCTCCGGCATCTTGCGCCGGTTCGGTGCCGTGCGCCGCATCAGTGCTGCGCGCCGCGCTCAGCCGTGCCGCCAGCGTGGCGCGGGCCCGCCCTGCCGGGTCGAGCTGGTGCGCGCGGCAAGCTGCCTTCAGCTCATCGCGCCGCAGCCAGGGGAGGAGCGCATCGAAGGTCAGCTGCCCACTGCGCTCGAGCGTCTTCAGCTGCTCCGCCTTGGTTACCGAGGCGCGGACAGCCACGTCGAACTCGCGGCCCACGTCGACCAGCCGGTCTTTGGTGAGTACGCGAAGGAGTGAGCTGAGGGTCGGCTTTGGGGGCTTTTGGGCGGTCATGGCGGTCCATATAAGGAAACGCCATTTCGCCGGGCGAGTCAACGTGCGTCGCCGTCGACCGGTTCCACAGAAGGCTGTCCAAAAACGCGGAACTGGGTCATCGGATCCGTGGATGGCCGGTGGTGCAGGGGGTCCACTGAGATCGACTACGAGGAGGTCGCCGTCATCGACGACCACTGCGAATTGGTGGCCGGGATCGACGTCGATGCGCGCTCCGAGCACGGGGAGGCTCGCCAGGAGGACTGGTTGCTCGAGCCTCTTCCCCTCAGCACCGGCGTCGTGGGTGGCAGTGCACCAGGTAAGCACGCACAACGGCCTCGGCCTTCTCGGGCGGTCTTGAGAGACCAGGCCACCCCGGAGTGTTTTGATCCGGATCGTCGGCGCCATGCCCTCGGTGAGGCAAGATGTAGACGGGACTTGACTCCAAGGCGTGCCGAGGGCACGCGACCAGCGACCGTAGCTGAGGCCAAGAGGAGCGCGAGTGGCTGCTAGGGGGTGGCCAGGGTGGTGGGAGTGGGAGCTTGAGCTGAGCCCCTACCTGCTAAAGCGAATGGAGGACCGTTCGTTCACAGAAGTGGAGCTTCGCGCTATGCTGGACCGAGCAAGTGGCTTCGAGCGCGACGTCGATCCACACCGCTTCATCGTGGTGACTCGACACAAACGGCGGCGATGGGAAGTCATCGTCGAGCCCGATGACTCTCTGGAAGTGCTTGTAGTGGTTACAGCATACCCGGTGTAGCAATCGATGAAAGAAATGTATCTCGAGGTGACGTACAGAGGCGGACGCCCGTTAGCGGCGTACTTCTACTTGCCGCGCCGATCCGGGCAACGTAGCCATCGCACAGAACGAGTCGAGGCCGGAATGCTGGTCGACTACAGCCGGGGTGGGAAGCCGATCGGTATCGAGATCACAGCGCCTTCGAAGATCTCTCTCGCCGCACTGAACAGGGTCTTAAGGGAACTTGGGTTCGGTCGTGTGAAGCGTGACGACATCGCGCCCCTCCTAGCTGCATAGAAGGGCCTGCCTAACGCCGCCCTGCAGCTAGCCTCAATGCGTCAAAAACTCACGCGGCAAGCGGCTTCGAGAACTGGGAAAATGCAGCCTCGACGGTCGGGTTTTTGGCCAGCCGGAGCACCGTGGTTCCTCCTGGCCGGATAAGCTGACCGGCTCGGCTAAAGATTTCGAAGCGCAGCGTTCGAATCGACTTCAGCAAATAGATCGCAGTGGGCTTCTGGGTCCGCGCCTTGCGCGCGGCCCCCGAGTCGATCTGAAAGTTCGTCAATAGGTTGTGCGCCAGAATCACAATTTGCTGCCAGGCACTGTTGGCCTGGTAGTGATTCGTCGGGATCGTGTCCAGCGCCCAGCCGCTCTTGAGTTGCCCGGAGTCTTTTTCAACTCTCCCTGGCCGCACATGAACCGCCAAAGTCGACGGCCATCCAGCGTCATGTTTGTGGCGATTGCCGAGTACTCGTAGTATCCGTGGACAGGATCAAAGAGATCGAGCTGGTAGTTTCGCGGAGCCTTGTGCCGCACCTTCTTGCGATAGAGGTTCATGGTCGACCTCCGTTGTCTAGGAACCGAGACTTTAGGGCGCCCCACGTGGCAGGAAGCACTGCGTCGACACATCCCTCATCGAATGCGCCAACGAGGCTGCAGCCAGGCGGTGACGAGTTTGCCGTACATGGAGACCCTGCTCGGAGACGAAAGTCGCCAGCGGCTGGGTCACAAAAGAGGGGATCAGCGTTAAAGTTGCTGCCGAGATCCGTACCACACCCTACTATTTCATCGTTCGTGTTGCCAAACACATCGGAGCACACAACGGTTAAGGCAGGAACACCCTCACAGCCAAAAGCCGCGCCGCTATTGTGTGCGACAACCGTGCGCTCTACGCGCATGACATTGGTCCCGCTACCTCCGACATCGATGACACCCGCCTCCACATTGGTGATTGTGTTTCCCCAGAAGGTGCACGACACAAGGGACACGTCGGCACCGATACTCATAACTGTGCCGATCGCCGCTTCGTTCGAATAGAAAACGCAACGAAGAGCGCTAACGTTAGTGTTTTTTGGGAATCCCGGACTGGTTTCCGCTACAAGGGCACTCCCACCAAGCGCTTGATTGCGTCGAAATACACAGTCCGTTAGCATGAGTGACGAATTACCGAGGACAGCTGCTCCTCCCCCGAGAAAACCCGTGGCCACGTTGTCCTCCACAACGCACGATTCCATTTTTGCGGTAGTCCCACTATCTCCCTCAATCGCAAGGCCGGTCCGTGCACCTCGAATGCGATCGTTTAAGAAGTGAGCAGTGCCCTCGACAACGACACATTCTCCCCCACCTCTATAAACGTTGTTAACGCTCTTGAATGCGCGCGCTTGAACGACCAAAGCCTGGGCACCGCCCAGTACCTGTTGTGTACACTCAATCACGAATCCTGCAACAGTCACGCTATCCGCTGACACCATAACGGTTCTAAGTAAGTGCCGGATAGTCGCACCTCCCACCTCTTCGGCACGAAGAGCCACGTTGCCTGTGCTGATCGTTAGCGATTCATCGTAGGTGCCGCTGGCGACCAAGACTTCACAACCAGGGGTCGCGACATCGAGAGCTTCCTGAATCGTTGGGAAATCTGCAGGGACGTGTATCTCAGCACCCCACGCGTTCCATATTGGAGAGACTAGAAGTAGAGCGGCGTATAGGCTGCGCACGTCAAAGCCTCCTGGTCCAGTGTTTCCGTGGCGCTCTATGCTCACTTGCAAGACATGTGCCTTTGGGGCGGCAAAGACGGCTGCAGGCGAAACTAAAACCACTCATTAGCAAGGCGCTTCTAGCCTCCCAAGTAACCCCGGACGACTGGCCGGGTCGCAGCTTGACGAAATGGAGACAGCTGTCCGTGGGTAAACAACGGGTAACCGCTGGCCAGGCTGGCGCCAAGCTACGATGTGCTAAAGATATGGACGAAGCCATGGGCACGGCCATCACCGTTGGGTGAAACATGAGGCGGCGCGTGGAGCAACACAAACGGCACTACGATACTACGATCATCGCGACCCTGCTCTTTAGCAATTACCTGCGACACGGTGCGGCGCCACACCGGAGCCGCTACCTGAACGGTAGCGCTGGCAAGAGGCGCGCACAACCCTTAAACTGCTACCATCAAGCGGCAATACCGCTAAACGACTACGGCACTTGTAGTTAAAAAGCTCTTGGGGAATATCTAAGATGCGTAGCCGACGTGACGACTGGGAAGAAGACGAGCGCCGAAGCGCTTCAGACTACCTAAATGCGTTCTTTTCTGAGGGGACGCAGGTTGTTTTTACTGTGTTTGGTGGGCTCGCTGGGTTTATCTACGGCGTTCTAAACGGTGAGTTCATAAAGGGCCAAGGCGAGTTCATCAACGGCCTTGCAAGTGCGGTTATGGGTGGCTTTATAGGCTACATGCTCCCTGGGACGATACTTTTCGGCGCTTTACTTGGAGCTCGCTACCTCCTCTACCACATCGAAGCCACACTCGAACGGTAGCGCGCGCAAGACGCGCATACAACACTAAAATGCCGCATCGGGTGACAAAGTCGCTAAGCGATTGCGGCACACGACCACTTGGAGCCAAGAAAAATTCGGAGAAGCTCTTTGGACCGGTCGCTCGACTCCCCCCACACCCTGGTAATCTGTGTTGCGATACTTCGCCGTTCTGAAACGAACACGCAGCTCAAACCCGCAACGGAGATGTGCGGTCGCGACACGGTACATTGTCACCTTACGAAGGAGAGGCAATCTGCCCTAGGGGGGTGGATGTTCGGCGGAAGCGCCCACATGTGGACAAGGCTGGCTTGGCTAGATGATTGTCGACGCGCTAAGTGACTAGATTCCATCGGAGTGTCCAGGCGGCGATTTTCGCTTGACAGGGGGAGAAACGTGGTGCTCTTCTCAGGTTGTGCAGTCCCTTGGAGGGACTGGCTACTACAAGCAGCCCACCCCATGGCCGCCCCCATGGGGATCCTCTGACCGGAGGCCTCGCTTTGATCCGGCGTGGAGTCGTGATTCCCATCTTGCTGGCCGCCACGCCTTCTAGCGTGCTTGCGGCCACGCTTCAAGTCCCTTCCGATTTCTCAACGATTCAGGCTGCAGTTGATGCTTCAGTCGCCGGCGACTCTATCCTCGTGGCGCCTGGTCAGTACAACGAGGTACATGGTGTCACGCTCTTCGGCAAAGAGCTAAGTATCCTGGGCGCTGGCCGCGATGCTACATCGGTAACCAGCGAAGTCAGGTGCTTTGAAATCCGCGAGGACTCCGACATCAAGCTTAGTTTGCATCCGGAAAAGTCCGTTTCAGCACCCGAATGGCGCGGAACGGGCTCTACCGGTCGTCTCTCCGTGTCTTGAGCCAGGGCGAAGTGCCCATGCCGGGTCACTTGCGGCGCTGTCAGGGCAGGACCAATCGCTGACCAACTCAACTTAAGATGTGTTACCGCGAACTTACGCTCATGCGGTCAGACGATGCCGCGCCAATGTCAGCAAGTTCGCCGACAGAATCGAAGCCCACACGTAGGCTTCGAACGATCGCCAACCTTTCCACGAACAGCGCCTCAAGCCAAAGCAGCGTTTGAAGAATGAGATGCATCCTTCGATGCCAGCGCGGAAGTTCCGCAATCGCCTGTAGACCCAGCTGTCTGTCACCATCTCGCTGATCGAAAGTCCACATCGTTTGCTGAAAGCAACATCATCCACTCCCATCCTCTTGATCTCGTTGACGTTCGCTTTCGATGCGAACCCTCCATCGAACGCCACTTGTTCAGGGACGGCGCCAAAGATGTCGCGGTGACGCTCGATCATCTGTGTCGCCAGCGTCTTGTCTGCCGGGTTGCCGCGCAACACCACACAGTCCAGCACCATCGATGCCGGGCCAGTCGTCAAGCAGATCTTGTGACCGTACTCGGGCCTAGGCTTCCCCTTCGCCAGGATGTCGGTGTGGTCTTCGAAGATCGACACCACCTTCTCCGTTGACGGAACGGTTTCGCCCTGCAGTACTCTCCGACGTGTTTGCTCGATCACCCGGCGACCCAAAGTGACGTGATGCTTCAATCGAGCGACCAAGATCTGCGCTTCTCCATCGTCCCAAGACTGCAGTTCTTCAATCGCGTTCTGCGCGTCCCCAAGCGTCTTTTCCGTTCCCTCCAGTAGCTCCCTATACAGCCGGGCGCGCTCCTCTCGATCTCTCATGTTGCCGATCTGCCGAAACCGACGCTTTGCAAGCCGTTGGTGATTGCTGAAGTCGACTCCAAACTTGCGACTGCGCTTCAGCAGTCGAACCAGGACTCGAACCGTATCCCAAAGCAGCCAGGAGTCCGTCGGCGGGTGGATGTTCGTTTCCACCGTCGTGCAGTCACCGCGCACAGTCTGACCATCTTCGATCTCTTCTTCTTGTGCAACACCAAGCAGGGCTCGATGAATCGCCTCCAGCGCCCTTGCCGACACTCGCTTGATGTTCTCCTGAAGCGTCGACTTGCTCGGCGCCTTCTCGAAATCGCCGATCCGACAAAATACGCGATAACAGGTGGAATCGGACAAGTGGAAGGCCAGCTCGTCATAGCTGAAGTCGTTCATCTGTTTCACGACAAGCGCTCGCACCACCTGCTCAGCCGTCATCCCAGGTCGCCCTCGATTCACACTGCGTCCTCGGGCAATGTCCTTCGTCACCCGGCTCAGCGCCGCCGAACAACGGTCCAGGGCGTCGCTCATCTCGGCGAGCTCGCGAGCATGCTCGTGGTCAATGAACGCTTGCATGAACACCTGCTGTTGCCTGATCATTGTCCTCATCGGGGTCGGCTCCTTTGTTCGTTTCTGCCGTTAAGCCTATCCAGGCTTTGGTTTCTAACACCTGGCAGTATGAACAAATGCCGACTCCGATTCACTGTTTTTCGCATCCTTATGCGCCAAATCGAATTTCCGGATGCGAACAAGCTTAGCCCAGATCCACGGGTAAGAGTACGATCGGATGGTATCGCGTCGCATGAAGCGTGATCAAGGCGCGCGTCCGGTACGTGACAGGGGTACGGACGCGCGGGAGCGTGCGCCGGAGCCACAGGACCGTGCGTTCACGGCGCACTTCTCCCTCGGTCGTGCAATGAAGGTGAGTCGTTGTTTGTTTTCGGGGAACTGGCGAATTGCTACAGCAAGAGGATTGTCGCTTGAGCTCGAGCGAATCGTTCTGCGGCGTCGTGTCCCCTGGCGAGGGCGATCTTGGTACGCCGGGCTGAGCGGATGATGCGTGCCGCCACGCAGAACCAGTGAAGTCGGAGCTTCTTGAACTGATGGCTGTGAGATGAAGCTGGAAGCACGAGGAGTTTGAACCACTGGCCGAGGTTGTAGGCAAGTTGAGCGATGACCAGCCACGCGTAGTTCGCCATGAAGTTCTGGCTGGGAAGCAGACGTGCACTGACGTTGTTCTTGAACTCCTCGATGTAATTCTCTGCACCGCCTCGCGCAAGATGGTACTTGAGCAGACTCGATGCCGCTCCCCTGCGATTGGTGATCACGGGTGTGTAGAAGTACCCGCCAAGCACGAGCTGATTCCCCTCGTGGAGCGGTTGCCGTTTGACCAACATGCGAAACGCGTGAGGCCAGTTGGAAGGTTTGTAGGAAAGCTCGGCGTACTCCGTCCCTTCTTCCCATGGATAGGGTTTCCAGCTCTCCTCGGGAAGGGCGTCGATATCGGCCCGCAACGCCTCTGTCAGTCGCGCCGAGATCGAGAACTCCAATCCCCGGTCGACGAGGAACTCGACGATCTCTCGAGCGTAGAAGCCGGCATCCATTCGAACGTGAATGCGACGGCCTTGCGGCAAGCGCGCGAGACATTCCGTGAGGAAGCTGACGGCTTTGTGAGCCGAATGGCGATTCCCCGAACGCAGTCTTGCACCGATCAGCAGTCGCGTTTCGGACCAGAAGCAAAGCAGCGGATTGAATCCCTTCATGTTGTTGTAGGCGTACCGAACTCCTTCCTTGAGGTAACCGTAGACCTGAAAGATCGCTATCGAGATCGAGCGTGATAGGCTCGTCCCCGCCCCGCATGTCATCTGCGACGCGGAGGGCTCCAGCGATCACTTTCTCGAGTTGCTTGATGTGGCCGATCGTGAACTTGCGCAGCATCTCTCCCGCGGTGGTCGGGGCCGGGACCTCGAGATCGTAGAGATGCTCTCGCGTCGCCTTCTCGTCTCGCAGGACCTGCAGGTCGGTCAGGTGTTGTCCACCGACGACAAAGTTGTGGACCAGGCTCATGACGAAGTCCGCAACGGGTATCCCACGGCGGCGCTTCTTGACCGTCAGCGTGTCGAGCCCACGGCTGATTCCCAGCTTGTGAGCGAGGTCGGTGATGAGCTTAAGGCCGGCGAACGATGTGACCGAGTCGGGGGCTGCAAAGTACTTGACTCTTCGAAGCTGATGCGGGAGTTTCACCTTACAAGTGCTCCTGGCTTTGGCGAGAAGGTTTTGTTATCACCTCCTTTTTACCAGGACTGGAGCACTTTTTCGTGCCTATATATTGACCGGCACAGCGTGAGTCATGCCGTTACCCGTGGATCTGGGCTTAGCGGTCTCGATGTGATGAGTTCGGGGAATGCTGCTTCCGGCATAGTAATGAGTCATGCGCGGCTCGAATTGGAGGGGTGCCGTATCCACGACTCAGATGGTGGCCTAGCCGGGGGTGGGGCGCTCCGCGCTGCCGCCGGCAGTGAGGTTGTTTGCAGAGATGTTGAGTTTCTTAGAAACACAGGGGTCACCGGGGCGGTGTCCGTTACCTCCGGATCCCAACGCGCCTACTTTGACGGTTGTCTGTTTCGGGACAACGAAACGCGTCTCGTGCTGAATGACGCTGGAGCTCTTGAAGTTGCAGCGTCTGTGACGGAGCTTGTGGACTGTGTATTCTACAGAAACAGAAGTATCGCGGGCTCCGTAGGCACTGTCGGTGCCGTCCACTACTACGGAAGTGACGGGGGATCGTTACTCATTGACAATTGCCTGATCGTCGCAAATGAGGGCGAACACCATGGTGCGATACTTGCCGAGTTTGGCGATGAAGTCACGATTCGAAATTCGACCATCGCCTCGAATGTCGGCCAGACTGCGTCAGGACTGACTCATATCGCCCCAACGGTCACAACGATCAAAAACTGCATCTTCGCTTCCAACGGTCCCGGTCCAGCTCTCCTATGCGGGTTGGCTGGCGCGGGTCCCATTACGGTGACGTGCTCCGACATTTGGGGGAACGGAGAGGGTCCTGAATGTGTTGGAGGAAGCAACATTTTCTTGGATCCACGGTTTTGTGGAATTGACCGATGGGAGCTGTTGGCCGATTCGCCATGTGCCCCATCCGTTAACCCAGCGTGCGGCCTTATTGGAGCTAGAGAGGTCGCATGTTTGACCCACGTTCAGTCAATGAGCTGGCGGAAGTTGAAGTCGTTGATGCTTGATAAGTGACACGATAGAAGGGGGGTGCCCCGTGCGAACATCCCATACTTGTTCTTGTGCTTGTACCCTTGTCCTTCTCCTGGTTGCGTGTTGTTGCGTTGCAGTCCCAAGGGCTGATCTCGTTGCACATTAGATGGCAAGTTTGAGCTGCCGAATTGAGTGAATGTCATCGGTGTGCTGTGGTTGTGCGGATGTCGGAGGGCCTCGAGCCCTTTTTTGTTTGTGGTGTATGGGATGTTCATCGGTTCGAGGCGCGGGCGAGCCAGCGCCGGAGTGAGAGGCGGGGGTTGGTGACTCGTGAGCAGGGCGCGTTGTGATGGAACCAGCGGAATGCCTTGATCTGGTCGAGGATGTCAATGTGATCGAAGTCGTCAACGAGTTCCTCGACGAACGGCGTGTCGAGAGCGGGATCGAAGGGGTAGTCCGGGAGCTTGTGCTCGAGGTAGTCGAGCACGCGTGCGACACGATCGGTTGAGGTAGTCATCGCAGCCCTCCGAGGTGCTACATCAACAAGTGTCGGCGAGCGGTAGCAACGGTCGCGGGGTCAACGGTGGGCACCTCGGCAGCGGCGGCGGTCTCGAGCGCCTTGAGACAAACGTGATCGATAGCACGGAGGTTACCGCGTGTGATCTCGTAGATGGCGTCGATCGCCTGATCGTCGAAGGGCGCCGAGTCTGAGCCGACGATGGTAGCGCGGTGCTCGATGTAGGAACGAGTCTCTGCGCGGCTGAGAAGCCTGAGCGTGGCGCAGTGTGCCATGCGGCGGCTGATGGGGGCGAGGTCTTGTCGTTCGAGGAGACGCTTGAGCCCGGTGTCGCCGGCGAGGATAAGGCTGAGGAGCAGCCTCGAGTCCATGTCGAAATTTGTCATGACTCGAAGAGTGGCGAGTACCTCGGGTCTCATGTCTTGCGCTTCGTCAATGATCAATACCGGGCGGACGCCATCTTCCTCGGCGCGAGAGCGAAAGTGCACCTGGAGCTTGCGCATGAGCGTGGGGTAAGTCCCGGCGGGCTCGATGCCGATGACCACGGCAATCTCTCGGCACATGTCGCGGCGCGAGAGCGAGGTGACCTTGACCTCGTGAACGCGGTAGCGAGCTTCTGGGAGGCGATCACACAGGGTGCGCAGAAGCATTGTCTTACCGGTACCGGAGGGAGCGACGAGGACAGCACTCATGCGAGCTTCGAGAGTCGAGCGGAGCGCAGTGAGCGGCTCGTCGAAGATCGAGGACGTCCAGCGGTCGCGGACGGGAATCTCCCTGGTGAAGGGAGTTTGTGTGAAGCCAAAGTGGCTGCGTAGATCAGTGATCGTCTGAGTCATCGTCAGATCCTTTTGGGTAGCCGCCGTCGGGGTCGACGATGGGATCAAAGTCGGCCTGGAAGGCGAGGTGAGCTGCGGTGTCCGGCGCAGCGGTGGGTTCGGGGGGAGAGACAGAGCGAGGGCGTGCGCGCCGGGCGTAGGCGTTGGACTCGAGGTCGACGGGGTGAATGCGGACCTGGCGTCCGTGGTCGAGGATCGACAGAGCGCTCGAGTCAAGCAGATCGCGGGTGATGGTGATCTTCGAGCCGGCGTGTCCACGAGGTAGTTCGTAGAGCACACCCTCGAACGAGATGACGTTGTCGTTTGAGACGCGCCGTTCGAAGGAAAGTGTGAAGCAGGCGTCGAGCCAGGCGCGCTCGGGATAGTTGAGGTCGCGTTCATCCTCGGCCCAGCGCTCGGCGGGAGTCTTGCCCTTGAGCCCTTCGTGGGGTGCGTGGTTGTAGTGGTGGCGCGCCCAGTGAAGGAGGCGCAACGTAAGGGCAGAGGGCGCGGGATCGATTTCAGGGTTTCGGTCCCAGGTGCGTAGGAGTTGTTCCCATAGGGTGCGGTTGAACCGTTCGACCTTACCGTGCCCTTCGGGATACGCCTCGGTGCCGTAGATGAAAGAGAACCTCAAACGTCCAGCCACGCTACGGGTGTCGCCCGAAATGAAGCCGCCGCCGTTGTCGAGAAACAGAACGCGCATCAACCCGACCTCGAGGATCACCTGGTGGAGCGCGCGGAGAAAGACTTCGGTGGACTCGCTGGTGCCGACGAGTCCTCCGAGGATGAAACGCGTGGCATCGTCAATGAAACAGATGGCAACACGCTTGAGGTGCTGAGAGCCGGCACGGAAGTGTTTTCCGTCGGCGAGAACCATCAGCATGCGCTGGGAATAGGCGAACCGACGCATGTCCTGATCCCGCCGGCGTGAGGGCCGGGTGAGAGGTAACCCCAGGCGCTTGCAGGTTCGCCACACAGAGGTGCGGTCGACCGGCTCCCTTTCGCCGATGTGACCCTGCTCACGCGCGCGGCGGATGAGTTCTGGGACTGAGGCTCTTGGGTCAGTTTTCTTCTCCTGCTCGAGAAAGCGCACCAGTTTCGGGGACAGCACGGTGGAGTCCCGGATCTTTTTGCGGGCTCGATCTTCGAGACCCTCGATCCCCGTCTGTCGGTAGGCACCTAGCCAGCGATAGACGGTGCGCTCGGTGAGTCGCACCGAGCGCCCGCGAGAATCGACGTGCGGCAAGCGGAGCACATCGCGAATTGCCTGCGCGTCATTCATGCCCGACAGCACGCGCGCTTCCACTTCGGAGATGACCTGGTAGCGCAACAGCGCTTGCGGAGAGATGTGATGTCTCGAGTCGTCCTGCACAGCGTGTGTCCTCCCTCGAGCACCTTGCGGGAACTACGATCACTGCGCAGCGACAATTGTCGAGGGATGGCTCAGGGGGGTGCGAGCCCCGTTGTTTTGAGGAGTGTCGAGGGCGAGACGAGGCGCCCGAGGGAGGGATCAGCGATCCGAGCCGGCCCCCACGCTCCACCCAGGGCGCCAGCGGCAAGCCACCGCGACCACAGATCATCGGCAAGCGGCTGCGCGCTCAGAACCGCCACGACGGCCTGGGCGCGTTCAGAGAGTCGGGATGTCATCGGCCACTCGCGACGAAGCCGTTGGTGCTCGAGCCCATCGATTCCCAGGAAGTCGCGAAGGCGCTCGACGGTGCGCTGCTTGATCTCCCCAGCCAGCCCGAGGAACCGAGCGCACCGCCTTAACCAGCGTCTTTGCGTTCCGTAGCGCCCCGGTTGTGCCGCTTCGACGTCGGTTCCTTCGCGCGACCAGCGCCGATTCCGCGCCGCCTCGATAGCCGCAACACACACAGTGCCCTGCCACCCCACCCCGCCTCGGTCCTCGCGCTCCGCCTCCACCGACGCGAACCCGCTCACCTCGATCGGCGCCATCGCCATGCGTCCGTAGGGCACGTGGCCGAAGGGATAAACGCTGAAGTAGCACGAGTGCTCGCGGCAGTGTCGTGTCGCAATCGGGAACTCCGGACCCGCCTTCCGCTTGCGGTAGCCGTGCCCCACGACGTCGCACGGCTCGTCCGAACTCGCCTTCAGGCATTCGGCCACCGCGACCGCCGGTCGCATCCTACCCTGCGCATCCGCAACATACGGAGAGCTGATGAACGGCTGCACTGCCCACTCTTTTTTCCGAACTCCCTGGCCACCACCGCTCATTTCATGGCACACTTACTCTGTCCCCCTTCGTGGGGGCTTCGCGAGGCGTGTCTATGCTCAGATAACGAACTCAACGCGAAGAAGCCCACAGCTCCATCAAAGCTGTGGGCTTCACTTCTCCAGAAGACACCGCCTCACTCACCCCGAATCCACCAACATCCTATCCTTTTCTGACAACCAGTGTGCAACGACACCTCTCATCTCCGCCAATGGGACCGCAACGCAGCATCCCCCCAAATGTCGGAGCACGTCACCGTAATGGGACCCGCGCCAGCCAACCCGCATAGGAGAGCTGGACCGGGACCGTTGGAAGCGAAGATGCAGTTTTCGATCGTTGTGACCGTTGGGGCGATATGAGTCAGTCCTGACGCAGTCTGGCCGACATTCGAGGCGATGGTCGAATTTCGAATCGTGACTTCACCGCCAAACTCGGCAAGTATCGCACCATGGTGTTCGCCCTCATTTGCGACGATCAGGCAATTGTCAATGAGTAACGATCCCCCGTCACTTCCGTAGTAGTGGACGGCACCGACAGTGCCTACGGAGCCCGCGATACTTCTGTTTCTGTAGAATACACAGTCCACAAGCTCCGTCACAGACGCTGCAACTTCAAGAGCTCCAGCGTCATTCAGCACGAGACGCGTTTCGTTGTCCCGAAACAGACAACCGTCAAAGTAGGCGCGTTGGGATCCGGAGGTAACGGGCACCGCCCCGGTGACCCCTGTGTTTCTCAAAAACTCAACATCTCTGCAGACAACCTCACTGCCGGCGGCAGCGCGGAGCGCCCCACCCCCGGCTAGGCCACCATCTGAGTCGTGGATACGGCACCCCTCCAATTCGAGCCGCGCATGACTCATTACTATGCCGGAAGCAGCATTCCCCAAACTCATCACATCGAGACCGCTAAGCTTGATGTCGGAGTCCTCGCGGATTTCAAAGCACCCGACTTCGCTGGTTACCGATGTAGCATCGCGGCCAGCGCCCAGGATACTTAGCCCAGATCCACGGGTAACGGCATGACTCACGCTGTGCCGGTCAATATCTAGACACGAAAAAGTGCTCCAGTCCTGGTAAAAAGGAGGTGACAACAAGACCTTCTCGCCAAAGCCAGGAGCACTTGTAAGGTGAAACTCCCGCATCAGCTTCGAAGAATCAAGTACTTTGCAGCCCCCGACTCGGTCACATCGTTCGCCGGCCTTAAGCTCATCACCGACCTCGCTCACAAGCTGGGAATCAGCCGTGGGCTCGACACCCCCGCGCTGAGAGCTTGCGCTCCCACGACAACCGCAACACCTCTCTGACTTTCCGCATGGACAACCTCACTGCCGGCACCCTGGCGTCCTTTCGCTCCAAAGGAGCCAGGCAGGGTACCAACGGGTTATCCTGCGGTAACTCGGCTACTTACGCCGAGCTAGGGTGTCCGGCTTGCCGTGGAATCGGTGTCCGCCTTCGCGTGGAATCACTGTCCGCCATGCCATGGAATCAGTGTCCGGCTTCGCATGCTTGCCGTGGAATACGCAATCTCGGTCAGGACATCCCGCGACGATTTCTCTGGACCCTCTGGTACCTCTTTGACTACCATTCCCATGGCGTGTCCTCCTTGTGTTCGTTGATGAACTTACTTTCTAGATGAGGAGGATACGCCGCCTTCTTTCTTCATGTCATCCACAACATTCGATCATAGCTCTTTTCACTTTCCTGGGAGCCTAACGATGATTGGCCGACTTCTTGTCTTCCTTCTATGTACTTTGCTGGCGTTACTCTCGAACTGTACCGAGCGCCAACCACACTTCCCAACGGGCGGTCTGGAGGGCTCCAAACTCCAAGCTCCACAGCTCGCTGGTTCGGTCGGCATTGGGGCTGGCGTTCGTCCGTTCGGCGTGGCGTTCCAATGGCCGGAGATCCCTGGCGTCATCGCCTTCCGCCTCTACCGTGGGACACTACCCGGTGCCAGTTTGGCGCCGTATGCGTCCATCCCCAAGACTCAAACGCGATACAAGGACATCGATGTCGATGAAGGCACAACATACCTCTACCGACTCGCAGCGGTTCATGAGACGCCGAGTGGCCCGGTAGAGACTCTGTCTCGTGTCATCGAGGTTCCCGTCCGTACGCCCCTTCGTGTCCTTTCGGAGCTCGTCGCATCGTACAACGCTCGCGATATCACGCGGTTCGCTCGCACCCTAGCGCCAGACTTCCGCTTCCAGCGTCTCATCGACCCCGACGAGTACGTCAGTTGGGGGAGGGACCGTGAAGTCCGCATCCATGAGCAGTTCTTTGATCCTTCTAGTACGCCCCCGGGGGCCACTTCCATCGAACTATCTCTCGGCAACCTATCGCTTCGCCGAGACGGTCGTGATCGCGAGGGCCGGCCCACTTGGACTGTGCAGTGTCGCGCCCGGTTGATCATCGACTACGCCCGTACCTCAGGGTCGCATGTTGAGTGCGAGGGGCCAGCGACGTTCATCGTTGCGGAAGTGCAGCCAAACAAGTGGCTCATCACAACTTGGAGAGACCGCTACTGGGAAGGAACTGGGTCATGAGGGCTGCTCTCCTACTTTTTGTCTTGCTCAACTTCATTCCACTCACCTCAATTGCTCAGAATCACAACCTAACGGCTGCCAAAGCAGCAAGTGTTGGCGAACAACGTCGCGCGTTTGAGGTACGGTTCAAATCGTTGACTCCGGGAGCAACAGCACTTCTTCTCCGTCAAGAGCTGCCAGTCACCTACAGTGAGCCAGTGCGACTGAGTTCTATTGAGGCGGCTGCGCTCATCAAGTTGGGCGCGACTTTCGAAATCCTCCGCAGTGTCATTTCAGCCAGCGGCGACGTGCGATTGCCGCGCCGCGAACTCGACAGGGCACCGCAAGCATGGGCATATGGGGAGAGCTACCTTGATGTGACCATTCCTGATCCTCCTGGGTGTCCTGATCCCGGCAATTGGGTGTACAGCGACATCCTCATCACGGAAGCACCTCCAAACGCGACGGTTGAGCAGATCGACGTCTACTATGAGATCATCCACACCTATGTTGGCGACCTCGACGTGGATCTCAACGACCAAAACCTAGACTGCACAGTCGACTTGTGGGAGAACCAAGGAGGAAGCCAACAGAACATCTATGAGTACGAAACGGGCATCACGCTGTGCAACGGCGAGCCGGTGAACCAACGTTGGTACCTTTGGGCTCAAGATACATGCCATTTGGACGACGGTTACATCGACTACTGGAGTATTGACATCTACTACACCGAGGGAGCCCCGGACCTTGTCATTGAGAGTCTCATCGCGACGCCCTCAAACCCAGAAGTCAACGAACTTGTGGATATCGCAATCCGAATCTCGAATCAGGGGATTGGTCCGACAACGAGTACCTTCTACGTCGACTTCTACCGCGACCGCGCGACCGCCCCGGCGCCGGGCGTCACGGGGGATGATCATGCGCCGATTCCGCCGCCATTCAACCCCGGCCAAGTAGCGATCATTCACTTCTCCAGCTCCTCTGCCGTCGTCACCTTTTGGGAGATGTGGGCTCAGGTTGACGCTCTCGAAGCCGTGCCCGAAAGCAACGAATCGAATAATGTGTTAGGACCGGTCCCCTTGGCATGGAGTGGTCATGAGCAAGTGACCGCGCCAGATCCAAAACCGTGGTCCGGTTGGTGGTGGCCCGACTACGAGAGCACGGAAGCGAATCTGTATGACATCCCTGGACCAATGGCCGCATACGATGAGTTCTTTGGACTCGCTCCACCGAACACCTCATGGCAGTGGGAGTACGACAACCACCGCACTACAAACCCGGCTTCGGAATCGTACGGACATTGTCCGGCATACGCCGCCGCCGCCATGTACGACGTAGAGCCTATTGTTCCGCGCCTTGGCTTCACCGTCGGCTATCAGAAAGGACTGCTTACGGAAACGTGGGGCGGTGGGGTGGATCGCCTCAAGATCGCGGATCCGCCCGGGGACCACATCACCCCTGGATCCTTCTGGAGATTCCTTCAGGACATCATCCGCGATAGCAGCGCCCCCGGCAATCCTCTGCGCAGTGACCTGGTCGGCGGTGACCTTTTCTGGGGCACACCGGTATTCGCGAGTCCAATCTACGCTTACGAGGTGGACTACGCGCCGATTTCGGATGATGTCGTGAATGGTACGATCACCATCTCCTACGCTGAGTACCGCGTCCCCGACTACGTAGGCACCCTCACCCACCAGTACACGTACGGCTTTAGCAACCTCGCACTCCAGGCGGACGGTAGGCCCTCAGTGGGATCCGGAGCCTGGAATGGCAATGGCTTTCACGACCGTCCCCAGTGGTTGTTCGTTCAAGATCCCGGATTTGTCGTGCCTGACGAGAATCCCTACATCGATAGAGACGATGTTCTCGCCATTACACAGCACCAAATCGGCGTCGGCGACCCCGCGGGACCACAAGCCTTGCCACGGCCTCGTATCGTTCTCTATCAGAATCAGCCCAATCCATTTGGGCAGAGCACGTGGATTGAAATTCACACTACGGAGAACATGGCGGCGCGGCTTGACATCTACGACATCCTCGGGCGGCGAGTCCGGGCTGTTGTCGACGGAGTCCTTACAGTCGGTCGCCACAAGGTCCCCTGGGACGGCCGTTCTGACAATGGCGAAATGACTCCCAGTGGCGTGTACTTCTATAGACTCACCACGGACGCGGGGACCGAAACGCGGCGGTTGCTCCTCGTTCGGTAGCGCAGCCAAGAAGGATGGACCGATGAGACAAATGACCATTCTCCTAAGTGCGACCTTTGCAATGTTTCTGCTGGTCGGGATGTTTGTTTCCCCCGTCGCATGCTCGACCACGTCGCTCCCCGTGCCGACGCTCAATGTCGGCGATTGGTGGGTCATGGCCTTCGCACGCAAGAACGCGTTTGCCGAGGACACCAGCTACCACGAGATGCCGCAACGGTGGCGCTACGAGGTGACTGGCACCACAACCATAGCGGAGGTTTTGTGCTACGAGATCCGCGCCGCCATGATCAGCGATACACGGACTCATAGTAGGACTTTCTACGTCGCGACCCACAACCTTGCCCTTGTGGCGATCGATCGTTCCGACGGGCGTGAGAGGCCTGATGCTCTTGGGCCAAAGGTCATCCATCCCGAAGCTCGTTCGCCACACTTCACAATGTTCTCCGCTCTCGATGGAGGCCCGCCGGTGTTGCCCTTGTTCGGCGACGTTCTGACCACCCAAGGTTCGCCACTCAAGGAGCACCACGCGCCCTGGTCGCTCGACGGCGTCCAAGCGACTGTCCTTGGCGGGTACCCCGCCGTCCAACTCGCCACTGACAATTCTGAGTTTGCTGCATGGGTAGCTCACACCTCGGCGCCAACACCTGAGCGCTCGGTCGGAATATGGATCGTTTGGGGTCATACCCCTGCCGCCAAAGTAGCTATCCGCCAGATCTGGGCGCCACAAATTGGCTGGTATCTCTATGCGGAGGACGGATTCCTGACTCCCGCTGCGTCCAATGCAGAGTATCGAACCAATCATGGCTTCGAAGGACGATTTCGATCGTGGATGGTCGATTCCGTATGGCACCAGGCTGGACTGATTGAAAACGTGGCTCCGTAAGCCATAATCCTAGCCAAGAAGGCGCGGTTCGCCGGCCAAGCCTCAGACGGTATCGGTGGAATGATCGCGTGAGCCACGACATAAAGAGTCACGGTCAGTTCGTGGCATAGCACAAAGGCACTGTGGCGTCTGCTTTTCCAAAGACCCCATGGAAGCAAACTCATCCTGCCCTTTGTGGTAGCGCACAGCTTCTATTTGTGGTGGTGCTCATCTCAATCGCGCTGGGTTGTCGAAGTATCGCAGAGTAGAGGTGCTGAAGCGCTTGAGGGAACCGTCGGGAAGAGAGTGCTGGCGCGCGGCGACACGTCCGAGGATCTCGGAAGCGACTTCGGAGGCAAGCGGACGGGTGGCCTCGGAACTGAGTCCGTAGCGGAAGACTGCCCAGTCGCGGGGTGAGGGTTTGGGGGTCGGGGTTCTGTCTTCGATCATGGTGGTTGATCTCCTTCGGTATCACCGCCCGGTGGATTCCGGCCGGGTCTCGGGGACCGTGCACCGCGGCGCAGGAGAGACGAAGGCGGATCGGGTGGAGGAGCTGGAGCGAAGCGCCCCGGGATCGGGCGCGATTGAGAGTGTGGAGGTTCGCGGCGAGTTGCCACGGTATCGAGCACCGAACGGCCGGTCGCAGCGCGGAATCGACGCAGCACCTCAGGGGTCAGATGGTGGCCGAGGAGATCGAATTGCTCGGCTCGATCGCGGGTGTCCGACCACCTGATGCCGAGCTCAGGTCCCAGCCACGTGAGTGCCGAGCCGATCAGCCTCGAGTTGACGAGATCACGCCACCGGCGCAGAGTGCGCTCACTGAGCGGCTCTTCGCCAGAGCTGCTGTTGTAGAGCAACCACTCGAGAGCGCCTGCGATCCCGGCGTTGAGAAGGCGACCTACGATCTCGATGACAGAGCCTACCGTGCTGCGGCCGCGCCAGAGCTCAGCAGGCATGCAGGAGGCCGTCGCCCCGTCGCAGAACTTGGCGCGGACGATTGGCACGTTCTCGAACGCCTCGCCGCCCGAATGATCGGTCACCCGCTTGCGGCGGCGGACCTGGTGGCGACGCGCGCAATCCGCAGACCCGCACCGAGTGCCCTGAAGCCCGGCCTCGCTCGCCAGAGCGCCCACATCATACTGCTCGCCTTTGATCACGGCGATGTAGACGGGGAGCGTCGACGCTAGTACACTGATCGCTCAGCGTGCGCCGCGAGTAGGCCACTACACCGTTTCGCGACCGCACGTCTCCGTTGCGGGTTTGAGCTGCGTGTTCGTTTCAGAACCACGAAGCTTAGCCCGCAACGCCTATTTTGTGCGATCAGCTTGGAAACGACAGCACCAAATCAGACAGCAGAGAGTGCGGGGTTACACCTCTGTCAGTGGCTTGGAGTATGCGCGCAAATTTGGCGCTGAGGGGGAGAATGGCGACCCGGATGAGCACCTGCTGAGGATTGCCGTGTGTGGGGCGGCCGCTGGTGCGAATGAGCGAAGGTTGTGGTAGAAGTGGGTCACCGCCACGAAGGTTGAAGGCCCAGGGACTTGGTCCTCCCCGGGCCTTCTTTGGTGGTCGTTGGGGATATCAACGACACCACTGAGGTGTAGAAGGATGCCCCTGATCGACCCCACTGTCCAGTGTCTTCGGGCGGTGGGGATGGGTGGAGCGGGGCTATCGTCTTTACAACTGCCAGCGGTGCCACAAGCAGGTGCAGCTCTGCGCGCGGTGTGATCGTGGCCAGCTGTACTGCCTCGATGGCTGCTCGTTGCTCGCCCGCCGGGCATCGGTGCGCCGTGCCGGTCGTCGCTACCAGCAAACCCGTCCTGGTGCTCTCAACCACGCCTCCCGGCAACGCGCCTACCGTCAGCGTCAATCCCAGAAAGTGACGCATCACCGATTCTCTGTTCCGGGCGCATCTGCCAGTTTTCCTCCGACGCGAGTCGATGGTGTGGAATCCACCACCGCCCCCGGCTCCGAAGGAGGACATCATGAACAAGTACTGGGACGAGGCGCGGGTGGTGATTACTCCCTACCGCGTCGATCTACTGGTGACCCAGCATGGTCGCAAGGTCTTGCACGGTTGGTTTCCCCCGACGCCAGCTCACCCGCGAGCGCTTCTGTTCATCCTCGAGGGTCTAGCTCTGTGGACGGGTCAACGGTTGTGCGTTGTCATCGATGCGGAGAGCCCTGTGCACCCTTCGCTCGGCTTGGGTCACGCTGGTAATGAGTGGCCCGACGAGCATCCGCTTCTCGAGTACTTGCACAACGAACCCTGGGTGCTCGAGGTCGACTTGTGATCTCGCGCGAACTCGAAGCAGAGATCCTCAGGCTCTATCATGCAGAGAAGTGGAAGATCGGCACGATCTCAGCCCAGCTCGCAGTCCACCACTCGACCGTTCGTCGCGTGCTTGCTCAAGCCGGGATCACAGCCGGGAAGCAGATCTCGCGCCCCTCGATCGTCGATCCCTTCATCCCGCTGATTGTTCAGACCCTGGAGAAGTACCCGCGGTTGCGCGCCAGTCGGCTCTACGAGATGGCCAAAGAGCGCGGCTACCCCGGCGGCCCCGACTACTTCAGGCATGTCGTCGCCCTCTACCGCCCACGCCCGTCGGCAGAGGCGTACCTGAGACTGCGAACTCTGCCTGGGGAACAAGCGCAGGTTGACTGGGGACACTTCGGCAAGTGGACGGTGGGAAGGGCGGAACGCTCACTCATGGGATTCGTCATGGTGCTGAGCTACTCGCGCCACCTCTTCCTGCGGTTCTATCTCGGCAGCGCCATGGCGAACTTTCTGCGCGGTCATGTGGCGGCTTTCGAAGCGTTTCAGTCGGTGCCCAGGGTCATTCTCTACGACAATTTGAAAAGTGCGGTCCTTGAGCGACGCCACGACGCCATCCGCTTTCACCCCACCCTGCTCGAGCTCGCCGCACACTACCGGTTTGCCCCCCGCCCGGTGGCTGTGGCACGGGGCAACGAGAAAGGGCGCGTCGAAAGAGCAATCCGCTATGTACGCGACAGCTTCTTTGCCGCTCGAATCTGGAAGGACCTCGACGATCTCAACGCCCAGGCGAGCGACTGGTGCCTGGGTGTTGCCGCCGAGCGCAGGTGTCCCGAAGACCGAGCGCGAACCGTACGCGAGGTCTTTGTCGAAGAAGCGCCGAAGCTACTGCCCCTCCCAGACAACCCCTTCCCGACCGAAGAGCGACTCGAGGTGCGCGCTGGCAAGACTCCCTACGTGCGCTTCGACCTCAACGACTACTCGGTCCCGCATGAACACACCCGGCGCACCCTGGTGGTGACTGCCACCCTCGATACCGTACGAGTCCTCGAGGGCAATGAGGTCATCGCCACTCACCGTCGGTCTTGGGACCGTGGTCAACAAATCGAAGATCCAGCTCACCTTCGAGCTCTTGTGGCTCACAAGAGCAACGCTCGAGAGCACCGCGGCATCGATCGGCTGCATCACGCCGTGCCACGGAGCCGCAAACTCTTCGAGCACATCGCGCAACAGGGAGGCAATCTGGGCGCAACCACCTCGAGTCTCCTGAGGTTGCTCGAGCGTCATGGCGCCCGCGCTCTCGATGAGGCGATCGAGGAAGCGCTCGAGCAAGGAGCCCCACACCTTCGAGCCGTCAGACGGATCATTGACCGCCGCCGAGAGGCTCGGGGACAAGCGCCTCCAGTCGCCCCTCAGTTCACAGCCGACCCGCGAATCCGCGACATTGTCGTCAAGCCTCACTCGCTCGATACCTACGACCAGATTGAACCGGAGGAACAGGACTGATGCCTGATCACCAAGACGCCACACGAGAGAGAGCGCGCAAGCTGGGTCTATACGGCTTGTTGGCTCACTGGGATCAGATCACCGATGACGATGCCTGGCTCCGAAAACTCCTCGATATCGAGGAGAGCGAACGGAAGCGGCGCAGCCTCGAGCGCCGCATCCGTAACGCGCGGATCGGTGCTTTCAAAGCGATGCCCGACTTCGACTGGAAGTGGCCTAAGAAGATCAATCGCTCCTCGATCGATGAGCTGTTCAACCTGAGCTTCATCGAAGAGGGAGCCAACGTCGTGCTGCTCGGTGCCAACGGCGTCGGAAAGACGATGATCGCCAAGAACCTGACCTACCAGGCGCTGCTGCGTGGGTATACGGCGCGTTTCACCACCGCCAGCGACATGCTCGGCGACCTCGCCGCTCAGCACTCAACCGACGCGCTCGTGCGCCGGCTACGCCGCTACTCGAAGCCACAGCTGCTGGTCGTCGACGAAGTCGGTTACCTCTCATACGACAACCGCTACGCCGATCTGCTCTTCGAAGTGGTCACCCGGCGCTATGAGCAGCGATCCATCGTGATCACCACGAACAAGCAGTTCACCGACTGGGGAGAGATTTTCCCCAACGCCGCCTGCGTCGTCACCCTCGTCGACCGACTTGTCCACCGCTCTGAAATCATTCCCATCGAAGGTGAGAGCTACCGCCTGAAGGAGGCAAAGGAACGAGCTGCGAAAAAGCGACGTTCGAGAACCGCTGGACAATCAAAAACCTAGGATGACAGCGCCAGATTTACGCGCTTCTGCAAAACCGCTAACACCTGTCGCTCCTCGAAACTCCGTTCCCAGCTTCGACGGGGCATAGAACGCCTCAGTTAGTGTCGCACCTTGCACGGGCGAGACGTGCACGGTTACGAACTTGTGGCCACCGATATCATCAAACGCAGATACGTTCACCGTGACCCCGGTGCGTTCGTCCACGACAGGCCCGCTTTCACCTAGCTCGTGAATCTCGGGTAGTCGGGGTTTCACGACCTTCGGATTCGGCTCTGGGGCCGGTTCCGACGGTCTGCCTGTCGGTCCCGATGTGGGTGGCCCGGTCGTAGCTGTTGGTCCAGGAGTGCCGGTGACCGCAATTGGCCCAGATTCTGGCCTTGTTGGCTCCCTCGGCTGCTCCGTCAACCTATGAGTTAGCAATCCGCCGACCACTGCAGCGACAATCGGTCCGATGACAGCCCAGAACCACCACGCCGGGAACCCTTCAACTCCTCGCTGCAACCACTCCTTGACTCGATGTCGCATCATCGCATCGACCTCCACCCGACAATGCTCGCCCTTGGCACGATGCCTTTCATGGTACACCAAACCACACTCTGACCCATCGAACGTCCGGAAACGCCAGAATTTGGACCGCGGGCCGTGGACCAATGCAGCAAGCCTTAACCTCGCACAACAGCCTGGAATCGAGTCGACGCTCCCACTTGGCTCTATCCGCCTTGCCGTGGTACACACACGGAATGCCGAAAGACATCGCCCCAGTCCCATCTGACTATCCCGAGCTTCTAGAACAGCTCAAGGAGCGAATCCGCACCGCCCGCATCCGAGCGGCGCTGAACGTGAATCGCGAGCTTGTTCTGCTCTACTGGCGACTCGGAAGGGACATCCTCGAACGCCAGAAGCAGGCCAAGTGGGGCGACGGTGTGCTCGCGCAGCTGTCCGCTGACCTCAAGCGGGAATTTCCCGAGATGAAGGGGTTCTCTCTCACTAACCTCAAGTATATGCGCCACTTAGCAGAAGCGTGGCCGGAGCTCGAAAATGGTCAACAGCCTGTTGACCAAATTCCCTGGGGGCACAATATCGCCATTTTCACAAAGCTCCGGGGCCGGGCTGAACGAGAATGGTACCTACGTGCCACGATTGAGCACGGCTGGAGTCGAGCGGTGCTCGTTCACCAAATTGAGAGCCGCCTCTACCACCGAAGGGGCAAAGCGCAAACCAACTTCGAGCGAACACTCCCCGCCCCGGGGTCTGACCTCGCGCAGCAAGTGCTCAAGGACCCTTACAAGCTCGAATTCCTGGGCATCGGAGATGAAGCACATGAGCGTGAACTCCACCGGGCACTACTGACCCACCTCCGGGAGTTTCTAACCGAGCTCGGCGTCGGCTTTGCGTTCGTCGGTAGCGAGTATCACCTCGACGTCGACGGCAACGACTTCTACATCGACTTACTGTTCTATCATCTGAAACTGCGCTCGTTTGTCGTCATCGAGCTCAAGACGACTGACTTCAAGCCGGAATACGCTGGTAAACTCAACTTCTACCTCTCCGTCGTCGACGACCAACTGCGCCACCCCGACGACAACCCCAGCATCGGTCTCATCCTCTGCAAAGGCAAAAGCCGCCTCGTCGTCGAATACGCCCTGCAGGACATGGCAAAGCCGATGGGTGTTTCCGAACACCAACTGACCGAGGCCCTTCCTCACAATCTTAAAGGCCAGCTTCCTACTGTCGAAGAGTTAGAATCGGAGTTCAGCGAAGAACTTGATGCTCCTGACGCCGGTGACTGACCATGGCCAAGAAAACCAAAGACGCCCTCGAGATAGTTGACCGCCGCTACTTCAGCAGTGACCAAGCTACAGCGGAACTCGAAGATGCTCGAGGAACCGCCCAAATCGCTCGCGACGTATTCCAACTCCGCACAAGCGCCGAGCTCACTCAGCAGGAGCTGGCCAAGCGTGCCGGAACCACCCACTCTGTTATCGCCCGCGTTGAAGATGACGGCTACGACGAGCTCTCGTTAACGTTGTTGCACCGCGTAGCTCATGTGCTTAACAAACGTATCGAGATTCGCTTCCTTCCACTTGCCCGCCGCCGCACAGCGTAGTTTCAACTACGCAGCCTCTTTAGACGGTTCATCCTCCCCCGCCGCTACGAACGGACGCACCTGGGTGCGCGTCGTCTCGAAACACTTTCGTCGAAATCCGCTCGCGATTCGCCGTGTGACGCTTCTCGTTCACCGCAACAACGATGGCCAACAGCTGACGCCTGACCGGAGCGTAGGGAATGATGCCCAGCGAGCGAAACTCTTCCTCGAGCTCTCTGCGCGGTAGCTTCGTTGCAAGCTCCAACATGTAGGCTTTGAGCCGCCAATACCCTGCCTCTCAAGCTCAACGCTGGCGCGCCGGTTTCGAAACCCAATGCGGTAGCCCGCAATAACATACGGCTCTCGTCTGAAACTGCGAATCTGCTCCGGTGGGTGCACCTCGTAGAACATGTGCTCACCCTCAGACGCGCAAAGTACGAAGTCCTCACCGTAACGTAGATAGTGCACGCCGGCGAGGCCCCGCTGCCTTCGTCTTGAACGCTCACTGCTCGAGAGCGCCACGTTGAACTTCTTAAGCAGCTTCGCATCAACCTCGAGCGGGTCTTTGCCCACCGGCACCTTGCCTGTCACAGAATCGCGAACGCCTCGAGTAGCTTGACCCGACCACCATCAAACAACGTGCTCACGCTCACTGGGGGAAGTTGAAGTCGTTGATGCTTGATAAGTGACACGATAGAAGGGGGGTGCCCCGTGCGAACATCCCATACTTGTTCTTGTGCTTGTACCCTTGTCCTTCTCCTGGTTGCGTGTTTGGTTGGTGCCGCACCGAATGATCGCGCTCGACTAGTACTTCATGCGGAGGTTGGTATTGGCCCATGCCAGCTCTCTCTTGATCCCTGTGCTAGCGGTGCCACAATACAGGTATCTCCAGGTTTTGTGGCTCCGCACCTGTTGCTCACTCATCAACAAAGGACTGTGCAATGAACGGGCTGTGGAAGGGCCTTACGCTAGGACCACTTCTTCTTGTTTCTCCGGCAGCAGCGCAAACCCCAATGCTCGCGATCACCCCCACAACGCTCGATTTTGGGTGCGTGGAAACTGGGACCTTTGGCGAGCGCACCCTGGAGATCCATAACGAGAACTCAGACCCAGGTGCGACCTTGCGCATCGTGGAAATACGAGTCGAAGGAGTAGGCCTTTCACTGCGCGGAACACCTGCGCTGCCATTGGTGTTGCCGGGCAACGGCGCGCCAGTGACTCTGCGGGTGCGCTTTGCACCCTCTGTTGGCGGTGCTGTTGAAGGTAGGGCAGTAGTCGTTGCGGCATCAGGATTGTCTGGCACCCGTGAAGTGCCCATCCTGGCACGAACATGCGACACATCAGCTGAGGGATGCGGCTTCCCGAGAGACATCACCATTCATCCGGGTGCGACACTCGTGCATCGTGATTGGAATGATCGAACAACCATGTGCGTATTCCACGGCAAGCCGGACAGTGATTCCATGCGAAGCCGGACACTGATTCCATGGCATGGCGGACAGTGATTCCACGCGAAGGCGGACACCGATTCCACGGCAAGCCGGACACCCTAGCTTGGCGTAAGTAGCCGAGTTACCGCAGGTCCACCAGGAACTCAAGCACAAAGGCGTCACGCTGGGGTTGCTGTGGGAGGAGTACAAGGCCACTTGCCCCGAGGACGGCTTCCAGTACAGCTGGTTTTGCAGGAGCCCGCGACTGGGCAGGGCCTCCGTTGGTACAAACCTCGAGTGGCTTCCCGTGCAATTGTGCACATCCAACGGGTCGAATCAAAAATCCTGCTCATTCGCGGCCAGAAGGTGCTCCTCGACGCTGATCTGGCCGAGCTCTACGGCGTCGAGACCAAATACCTGACCCGCCAGGTGAGGCGGAACATCGACCGCTTCCCCTCTGACTTCATGTTTGTCCTTACAAGACAAGAGCTTACAGACTTGAGGCGCCAAATTGGCACCTCAAGTTCCTGGGGTGGCCGCCGCAGCCTACCGCTCGCCTTCACCGAGCAGGGCGTGGCGATGCTATCGAGCGTGCTTAGGAGCAGGCGCGCCGTGGAGGTGAACATCCTCATCATGCGCGCCTTCGTAAAACTTCGCGAGATGTTGGCGACGCACGAGGACCTCGCTAGGAAGTTCAACCGCCTCGAGAAGAAATACGACGAGCCCCTGATGTGCCGGACCTACAAGGAGGCGCGAATGTGGGGTTGCTTTTTCCCTGCAATTCTGGCGGTCTCGATTGCCCTTGGACTTGAAGCGGGAGGATCTGCTTCGGCTCAGCTCCTGGGCACATGCTGTCTTCCTGATGACACGTGCCAGCAATTGACCCGCGCCAAGTGCGACCTGGCGATGGGGGTTGGCTGGAGCCGGGAGCGGACTGCGGCAGCTGTGACAGGAACTCGGAAGCGACGATTGCCCTCCATGCCATTGACGGGCACACTACCGATTGCGACATCGGAGATCCTTGCACCGAGCCGCTCGGCGTGCGCGTGCAACCAAACTCGCCAACCACAGTCTTCGTTCTGCTGGTCAACTACGACAATGTGACTGCTGTCCATCTTGCGTTGGATTGGCCTACCTACATTGGCGCTCCTGGTGCTGAAGAGCCGCTCGAGAGCCAGTTTTCCGGAGGTGGTTTTAGCGCTGAAACGTCTGCGTCGCAAGCAGGGGTGCAGCTTCAGACTGGGTCCAACTGGTTGTATGCTTATCAGCGGGATGTCGGTTGCTCGGTTAGCGGACTGATACTCTCAGCGACAATCACCGTCGATCCGTGTATCATTCCCGTCGAGAAGTCAACCTGGGGCAAGATCAAGAGCCATTTTTGACAATGCTGCACACGCGGTTGATCGGGTTAGCGGAATCCCAGCAAGCCAGGAGGATGCATGGACACTGATTCAAGGCGCACCCGCGCCGAGACTGACCGTGGAGATTGCGCTGCAGCGTTGAGTCTGCCGCTGCCGGCAGGCACCATCGAACCGCACCGCCGGGCACGACGGGTTCAAGTAGCAGCGGTACTGCTCGTGCTTCTGTCGGCGGCTCTTGCCTCGCCGGCGTTGTGCCAGCTCCCAGACCCTGGCCAATCGCACTTCTGTCGCGTCACGATGCTCCGGTAGTAGCATGTGCAGAAACATCAGGCGACTCCACAACTTCGAGCCCCCCGCCACTGACGACGAGGTGCGCGCCTCGGCGCTGCAGTTTGTCCGCAAGGTCTCGGGCTACACCAAGCCTTCTCAGGCCAACACCGTTGCCTTCGACCGCGCCGTCGACGAGGTCGCACGCATCACTCACGAGCTTCTCGACGCCTTGGTGACCAATGCACCGCCACTGGATCGCGAAGTCGAAGCGGCGCGGGCTCGGGCACGTGCCGCCAAACGCTACGGCTTGGCCGGCGCGTAGATCTCACCGCCGGCGTCGGTGAACTCCCGCGCCTTTTCCTCCATGCCGGTGGTGATGGCCTCCTCGGGGCGCATCCCCTGGGCGGCGGCGTAGTCGCGCACGTCCTGGGTGATTTTCATCGAGCAGAACTGTGGCCCACACATCGAGCAGAAGTGGGCGACTTTGGCGGAGTCCTTCGGGAGCGTTTCGTCGTGGAACTCTTGGGCGCGCTCGGGGTCGAGTGATAGGGCGAACTGGTCCTGCCAGCGAAACTCAAAGCGCGCGCGTGAGAGGGCGTCGTCCCGTGCTTGGGCGCCGGGGTGACCCTTGGCCAAGTCGGCGGCGTGGGCGGCGATCTTGTAGGCGATGACTCCGTCGCGGACATCGTCCTTGTTGGGCAACCCGAGGTGCTCCTTGGGCGTCACGTAACAGAGCATCGCCGTTCCAAACCAGCCGATCATCGCGGCGCCGATGGCGCTGGTGATGTGGTCGTAGCCTGGAGCGATGTCCGTCACCAGGGGCCCCAACGTGTAGAAGGGCGCCTCGTGGCAAAGCTCCTGCTGGAGGTCGACGTTCTCCTTGATCTTGTGCATTGGCACGTGGCCGGGGCCTTCGATCATTACCTGGACGTCGTGCTGCCAGGCCACGTTGGTCAGCTCGCCTAGAGTACGCAGCTCGGCGAACTGGGCTTCGTCGTTGGCGTCGGCGATCGAGCCGGGTCGGAGCCCGTCGCCCAGGGAGAACGCCACGTCGTAGCGCTTCATCAGTTCACAGATCTCTCCGAAGCGCGTGTAGAGGAAGTTCTCCTGATGGTGGGCTAAACACCACTTGGCCATGATGCTGCCGCCGCGGGAGACGATGCCGGTGACTCGGTTGGCAGTGAGCGGTACGTAGCGCAGCAAAACGCCCGCATGGATGGTGAAGTAGTCGACTCCTTGCTGCGCCTGCTCTTCGAGCGTCTCCATGAAGATGTCGAAGGTCAAGTCTTCGGGCTGGCCGCCAGCTTTTTGGAGGGCTTGGTAGATCGGCACGGTACCGATCGGCACCGGCGAGTTTCGCAGGATCCACTCGCGGGTTTGATGGATGTCCTTGCCGGTGGAGAGGTCCATGACGGTGTCGGCGCCCCAGCGTGTGGCCCAGACCAGTTTCTCGACCTCTTCCTCGATCGAGCTAGTCGTCGCCGAGTTGCCGATGTTGGCGTTCACTTTCACCAAGAAGTTCTTGCCGATAATCATCGGCTCGATTTCGGGGTGGTTGACATTGGCTGGGATGATGGCGCGGCCCGCCGCCACCTCGGCGCGGACGAACTCGGGCTCGACGTTTTCGCGGAGCGCTACGAAGCGCATCTCTTCGGTGGTGATTCCGCGGCGCGCGTAGTGGAGCTGGGTGACATTGGCGTCGCCCGCGCGCTGGCGCACCCACTCGGCGCGCAGCTTGGGCAGGCCTTCGGTGGGGTCGTCGGCGCCGGGACCCGCCGTGTCGTATACGCAAAACGGTGGATTGCCGTCGGCCAAGGCGATTGCGCGCTCGGGAACGGTGACGCCCTCAGCTTCGCGGCTTACGCGGCGCCCCCATTCTCGAATGTTGTCTGCTTGGTGGATCATGATGCGTGCTCCCCCAGCCGCGGGCCGTGTCGCGCTCGTGCGCGCGGGCCACTGCGGCGCGTTTGGGCGGCGGGACGCGATCTCATCGGGGAAGGCAAGGTGCGAGGTTGGCACCCAGGCTTTCCTGCGGTGGGATTGTCCACGTCAGGTTCGAGGGGTCGCGAGGTCTTTGCCTCGCCTCTCAGCCCGAAGGCTCCCCCAGCCGACTGCTATCGTAAGCCTATCCCAGCGCAGTGGCAAGCGCCGGCACTTGGCGTTGCCGCGTGGCCGGGAGCCGAGTACACTTCGCGGGGACGTCGGCCGTGCTCCACGTGTCGACCGTCTAAACGCCGTTTGGCCTCGGAAGAGGGATCCAGTGCCACGTTTTTGGAACCTGTACAAAGCGACCCGCACCCAACCGGCCATCGGAGATCGGGTTAGGTACCTGGACGAAGAGTGGATCGTCGCCGGCACCGCCGGTGCCGACTCCCAGGGGGTGCCCTACATTAGATTGCAGCCGGTGCACGACGGCAGTGGGGCGCGCGGCCAGGAGAAGGTTTGCCTAGTGACCGCCGTCGATAAGGCGGCGGACTAGCGCGCCGCGAAGGTCGCTTGAATTTCTGCCAAGGTGCATAGGGCGCCAAACCGAACGCCCGCCGCCGCGATGGCGCGGGCCCCCCGCTCCTCACGATCCACCACGGCGACTGCGGCGACCACGTCGGCGCCCGCCTCCCGGAGCGCCTCGATGGCGCGCAACGTGGAGCCGCCCGTTGTCACCACGTCATCCAGGACCAGCGCTCGGTCGCCTCTCTCGAAGTTGCCTTCGATGAGCCGGGATTGCCCGTGTGCCTTCGCCGTCTTGCGGACGCTGCATTCGCGCACCGCTCGGCCGCGTGCGGCCAGCGCCGTGCCGACGGCGTGGGTGATGGCGTCGGCGCCCAGGGTCATGCCGCCGACGAGATCGACGTCCAACGCCTGTGCCTCCAGCCAATCGGCCACCGCGTCGCCAATCAGCAGCCGGCCGCGCGCGTCGTAGGTGGTGCGCTTGACGTCGACGTAGAAGGTCGAGCGTTGTCCCGAGGTCAAGACAAACTCTCCCTCGTCGTAGGAGCGCTTCGCCAGTAGCTTGACCAGTTCGCGGTGCGGGTTCACGGTGCTCAGGCTTCCGCGCCGATGGCGCGCACTTCCTTGGCCACCACCGTGCCGTCCTCGGCCATGTCGTAGACCAGCGGCTCGCCGGTGGCGAGTTCAAGCTTGGTGACCTGGTCTGCGTTCAGCTGGTCCAGGTGCATGACGATCGAGCGGTTCGAATTGCCGTGGGCAACGACCAGGACGTGGCGCCCATCGCGTACGTCGCCCAGGATCGCGCGCTCAAAGAAGGGGAGGGTGCGCTCGGTAGTGTCCTTCAGCGACTCGCCGCTGGGCGGTGCCACGTCGAACGAGCGACGCCAGATGTGGACTTGCTCGTCTCCATACTTTTCGGCGGTGCGCCTCTTGTTGAGCCCCTGCAGGTCGCCGTATCGGCGTTCGTTGAGCGCTGAGTCGCGAATCACCGGTGGGGCTTGGTTGATTTCGTCCAAGATAATGTCGAGCGTGCGCTGCGCGCGCTCGAGCGTGGAGGTGTAGGCCACGTCAAATTGAATGTCACGGATGAGGCTGCCGCCGCGGCGCGCCTCGGCTTCGCCGCGCTCAGTGAGTGGCACGTCCACCCACCCCGTGAAGCGGTTTTGTTGGTTCCAGAGCGATTGCCCGTGGCGCACCAGAACGAGTTTGCTCATCTGACCTCCAGGGTGAGAGTCAATCGGCGCCCGTGTGCCGGAGAATAGCGCGGCCGGCAGTCTCGAGGGCACGCGCGCCTACCGGCAGGCGCGGGCTGCACCCAAGCGAGAGTTTCTGGATTTTGTCTTGCTCGTGGGTCATTTTGGTCGTAAATTACCCATATGATAGACAGGTGGATAGGCAAACGCCTTGCCGAGAGTCGCCGCAGCATCCTGCTGTTGGGGCCGCGCCAGGTTGGTAAGTCAACTTTGTGCAATAGATTAGAGCCCGTTCGGACGGTCGATTTGGCTGATGAGCGGCGCTTCCTGGAGTTGAGCAAGGAGCCCTCTGGCCTCCAACGGGAACTGCAGGCGCTTCCGCTAGACGGGCTGGTGTGCATCGACGAGGTGCAGAGGGTGCCGGCTCTCCTGAACGTTGTTCAGACCATGATCGACGCGCCGGAAAACGCTCTCCGTTTCATGATCACTGGGTCGAGCGCGCGGAAGCTGAAGCGAGGCCAAGCCAACCTGCTCCCCGGTCGGGTGATCTTGGAGTACCTGGACCCCCTCCTTTGCCTGGAAGTCGCCGACGCCTTTGATATCGATCGCGCTCTTCAGGTCGGAATGCTACCCGGTATCTATCTGGGCGATGAGGAAGCAGTGCAAGTGCTGGGAACATACGCCGAAGTGTACTTGCGCGAAGAAATTCGGGGCGAAGCTTTGGCGCGCAACATCGGCGGCTATGCACGTTTCCTTGACGCCGCAGCGGTTTTGAGCGGTGGTTGGCTCAATTACACGAAGCTGGCATCCGACGCTGAGATCCCCAAGGAATCGGTGCGGAGGTATGTTTCGATCCTCGAGGACACCTTGCTTCTGTTCCGTTTGCCGTCGTTTCGTCCAAAGCTGAAACTTTCCCGGCGCGTTGCACAGCGTGATCGCTTGCTGTTATTCGACGTGGGCGTCCGAAATGCACTGCTTTCCATGCACCGGCATCCCCTTCCCCTGAACCAAGTCGGGTCAGCGTTTGAGCAGTGGTTCATGTTGCAGGTCATCTACTTGAATCGCGCAGCGCGAAAGGGATGGACTTTATCTTCCTACCGCACGGAAGGTGGGGCCGAGGTCGATCTTGTGGTCGAGCGGGACTCTGACATCGTGGCGATTGAGATCAAATCGGGAAGAAACGTTTCGGTTGTGGATACGCGAGGACTCAATTCTCTTGCCGGAACGGTGGGCGACTACAAGCCTCTCCAAAGCTACATCGCCTATCGGGGGGAGCATGCCCAGCGTTTTGCCGATCGTGTAGAGGCCCTACCGTACATGGATCTGTTGAGGAAGCTCGCGGCAGACGAATAGCGAAACTGGGGCTGCTATGACGCCGCCGGCTACTGAGCAAAGAGCGGCAGGCGGAAGCTGAAGCGGAACCGCAGGCGGTCTTGGTCGCGGTCGAGTCGCGCCGCGAAGTCGCTCCGCACCGACGCGCCAAACGCCACGTTGCGCTGGAGCCCCAGACCGACGTCGCCCCGCCAATCCGCCGTCCGACGCCCCACGGCGTCGAACCACGCCGCACCGATCTCGGCGAAGGGGATGAATTGGACCTTCGCCCAATCGAGGCCAAGCCGGCCCAGGATGTCGGTGCCCAGGTGGTAGTCGATCGAGGCGGCGAGGGCGCGGTCGCCGCGTAGCCCGTGCACTGGGTAGGCCCGCAAGAGGTCTGGACCCCCCAGGTAGAGGACGCCCTGTCTTGGCGGGGTGTTCAGGGCGGCGCCCAGGACCGTGCGTAGGCGGAAGTCGTCGCGGCCGAACGAGCGCATGTCCGCCGTCCATTCGACCAGATGGCGGTGGTAGTCGAAGTCGCCACCCAGCCCGCTGCCATTCCAGGCGCTGGTCGCTCGCAGCTGCATGCGTGCCTGGCGGAGGGCGGCGACCGACCAGCCGCTCTTCACTTCGACGAAGACCCGCCGGGCTTCGCCGGCCGAGATCGGTGGATTGGGGCGCGGTCCGCGCCGGCGCTGGAAGAGGTTCCAGTCGGTGACCGCCGCGACGCTTGTCTCATCGGCCACTTCGAAGCCGGCGGTGACTTCGGCGGCAGGCGAGGCGGCGCCATCGTCGAAGTGCACGGGCCCCCGACCCAATCGAAGGTTCAAGGCGACGTGTGCTGCCCGCACGCCCAGGTAATCCTGGTCGTCGGCGCCGCCGATCAGGGCGTAGGCGGCGTTGCCGGTCACCGGCAAGGCGCCGTAGCGCTCGACCGCGTCGCGGAAGCCCAGCTCGATGTGCCCATTCGGGAGATCTACTTTGAGTCGATGGCGGTGGCGCCAGACTTCGTTGGCGATGCCGTACGCCGCTGCCGAGCGTAGCTCCAGGGGTCCGAAATCGAGTTCGATGCCGGCGCCCGGCCGGAACCCCTCGACGCGGTTGAAGGTGGTGAACGCCGCCGGTAGGAACTCAAGGCGCGGGCGCCAGCCGCCGGACAGGTCGAGTGAGTCGGCCGCAGCAACGCCGCGTTCCCGCAGCACCGATTCGGCTGAATCGGCCGCCGCCCAAGCGTCGCGCACGCCCTCGCGGCTGAGCGGCGGACTCGAGGCCCGGAGGCTGTCGAGAAAGGCGCCGTAGTCGACGGGGGCGCGACCCTGCGCGGTTGCTGGGGTGGGCGCCGCGATCGCCACCACCAGCGCCGCGCCGAGCCAAGCAACGCTCAGTCGCCTACTGCGGGTCGAAGATCGCATCGTCGAGACCGACGTTGAACTCAAAGTCGGTGTAAGTCGCCTCCACTTCCACCGCCTTGAACCCCAACGCCCAACTCATGCGCAGATCAACGCGGGCCTGGATGCGGGTGGGGACGAGGTGTCCGTCGATCATCCGGTGCTCGCGCACCAGCTTGTCGATCGATCGGATGAACAAAGGCGCGGGGTTGTTCTTGAATTCCATCTCTTCGTGGACGACCACAAACTCGGCTGCATCGATCCAAAACGTGCCCGAGGGTTCGACCGCAAACTCGCTGCGCGGCTCGAAGGCGACGGCGTAGACCACCCGATCTGGAAACACTTGGCGGTCGGCGATCTCGTAGCGATAGGCGTCGATGTCCTCCAGGTAGAATGGCGCTTGTACGAAGTCCAGCGCATCGTACAACTCGTGCGTGGCTTCCACGTCGATGTTCTCGGTCTCGTCCTGGTCGCCGTACTCCCGGTTCCCGAGAGATACAGTGACCTGCTGGTTTGGTGGCCGGAGGTAGATGCGACTGCGCTCCTCGAAGATGCGGCGGCGTTGGTCGCCCGTCCTGCTACCGATCACCACAGCGCGCACGTTCTGGGTGTATTGCACGTCCTCGACGCGGTGGCGCCGGCGCTTCTCACCTTCTTGGGCGCGACGCAGGATCTCGCGCAAAGTGACGCGATCTCCCTCGATGGTGATTTCGCGCAGCTCGTAGCGGAGTTTGACCCCGAAGGTGTCCTCTTTGGCGAGTGCGGGCAGCCGCCAAACCTCGACGGTGCCATCGTTGCCGACCACTGCTGGACCGTAGGCGCGGGCGCTATCAGCGGGCACACTCGTCGATTCGGCGCAGGCCGCGTCACCCACTGCCAGGCCGGCGATAGTGAGCGTCGCCGCCCAGCCAATGGCGTTTGCTTGCATGGATCTCCTCGGCCAGCTTGTTCCAATACCGGGGCACGGCATCGGGAGTTTCAATCAAACCCATCCACCCTGCAACGCCGGGAATTTTCTGTTGGCTGGGTCGTATTGGGAGGTATGGACAAACTTGCAGAGATTCCGGTGGGCCGCGTTGGACAACTCGATACGGAGTGGTCGCAGCTCAGTTGGGTCAATCGGCGCTTTGTCGGTGGCTGGCGGCAATTCAAGGCCGCTGATCCCCGGCTGTATCAACTCCTAGTCTTGGGTGCCCTCCTTGCTGCTGGGATTGGCTGGCTCGAGATCGGCATCGGCGTTGGGCAGGCGCTGGTCACGCTAGCTACGGCGTTGGTCACCCAGGCCATCTGCTGCAAGGTCTGCCGGGTGCCGTTTGACCCCCGGAGCCCATTCATCTCCGCCCTGTCGATGTGCCTCCTCCTACGAATTGCAAGTCCAGTGTGGGCGGTCGTCGCCACGGTCGTCGCCATCGCCAGCAAGTTTTTGGTCCGGGTCGACGGCAAGCACATCATGAACCCCACCAACTTCGGGCTGGCGGCGGTTCTTCTGGTTACCGACCAAGCTTGGGTCTCCCCTGGACAGTGGGGGAACGCCGCCGTTTGGGCGTTCGGGCTCGCAGCACTGGGTGGCGTTGTCGTCCGGCGGGCACGGCGGAGCGATGTGACCTACGCCTTCTTGTTCGCCTACGCGGCGCTCCTGGTCGTCAGGTCGGTGTGGTTGGGCGAGCCTTTAGCCATTCCTCTCCACCGCCTGCAAAACGGCGCGCTTCTCCTCTTTGCCTTTTTCATGATTTCGGACCCGCGCACCACTCCCGACCGGCGGGCGGCGCGCATCTTGTTTGCCACTTTGGTCGCTGCGGTGGCGCTTGCTTTCCAGTTTGGGTTGTACGACACCAATGGTCTGGTGTGGTCGCTCGCCCTGTGTTCCCCGGTGGTGCCCGTCTTGAATCGGCTGTGGCCTGGACGTCAGTACACCTGGCCCTCATCCTCAAAGGAGAACTTTTTATGAAAACCTGTCGCCTCCCTTTGGCTCAGGCTGTGGCGTGCATGCTGGTGCTGATGCCGGCCGCCGCCCACGCCTTTTGCGGCTTCTACGTCGCCAAGGCGGACGCCACCTTGTACAACGAAGCCTCGCGCGTCGTCTTGGTGCGTGACGGCGACCGCACCGTACTGACCATGGTCAACGACTATAAGGGTGACCCCACCGAATTCGCGCTGGTGGTGCCGGTACCCACTTTCATCGAGCGCGGTCAGATCAACGTCGGAGACATGGCGGTGGTTGACCACCTGGACGCCTACTCGGCGCCCCGCTTGGTGGAGTATTTTGATCACGATCCGTGCACGGTCGTCATGATGCGAGGGGGAAGGGAATCTGCCGACGCATTGGCGACGGTCCCGTCGAGCGTTGCCAAGCAGTCGAGCGGCGTGACCATTGAAGCTACCTACACCGTCGGCGAGTACGACATTCTCATCCTGTCAGCCTCCCAGAGTCAGGGGCTTGAGACTTGGCTGCGGGAGAACGGCTACAATCTGCCTGATGGCGCGAGCGAAGTTTTGGGTTCGTACATCAAGCAGGGCATGCGCTTTTTCGTCGCCAAGGTCAACTTGGGCGAGCAGCAAGCGTTGGGCTACAACTATTTGCGGCCGCTGCAGGTCGCCTTTGAGTCGCGCAAGTTCATGCTGCCGATTCGTCTGGGCACCGTCAACGCCAGCGGCCCACAAGACCTGTTGATCTACGCGCTGACCCGCACCGGGCGCGTGGAAACCACCAACTACCGCACAGTCAAGCTGCCGACCGGTGACGAACTGCCGGCGTTCGTGAAGGATGACTTCGAGTCCTTCTACTTGGACATGTTCAAGGAGCAGGTGCGCAAGCACTCGATGTCAGCGGTATTCACCGAGTACGCTTGGGACATGGCGTGGTGCGACCCATGTGCCGCCGATCCCCTAAACGCCGAGCAGTTACGATCGCTGGGCGTGTACTGGGTGGGTGACAACAACCGCGGTGGCCGGCGCCCGGGCGATCCGCGCATCATGCCGCCGAGCAAGGGTGGTGCCCAAGACGTGTTTGTGACGCGGCTCCACGTCCGCTACGACGGCGAGCACTTCCCAGACGATCTGGTCTTTCACGAGACCGGCGACCGGCAAAACTTCCAGGGGCGCTACGTCATCCGGCATGCCTGGGATGGCAACGCCACCTGTGACGCGGCGCGGAACTACCGGGCAAGTTTGCGGGAACGGCAGGAGCGCGAAGCGCTACGTTTGGCAGCCCTCACCGGCTGGCGGGTGGGCGACATTCGCCAACGGATGGAGCTAGGTGCGTCAGGGACGACCGGCAGCACCGATGATGGGCGCTGGTGGGAGCGGCTCTGGCGGTAAGGGGCACCCAAGAACATATCCAGAAATATCCAAATATCTTGACATTTGGCGCCGATATGGATATTTATGGATATATTCATGGATAGAGACCCTCTTCAACGGCTCGTTTTGTCGGCTTCCACGGTGCGCGCGATCGGGCGGCTCGACGAATTCAAAGGGCGCTGGAGTGCCATCGGCGCTCTGGCGCCCGAGCGGCTCCGCTCACTTCAACGCATTGCCACGATCGAGTCGGTTGGCTCGTCGACCCGCATTGAAGGGGCTCGACTCAACGACGACGCGGTAGAGAGGTTGCTCACCAATGTGCCGCACCGGCCTCTCCGTTCCAGAGATGAACAGGAGGTCGCCGGCTACGGTGAGGTCATGGACCTCGTCTTTGAGTCGTGGCGCGATATTGGGCTGACCGAAAACCACATTCGGCAACTGCACGGCACGATGCTCAAGCACTCCGACAAGGACGCTCGGCATCGAGGCAGCTACAAAAAGGTTGCCAATCACCTCGAAGCGTTCGATGCCAGCGGGGGCAGTTTGGGTGTCGTTTTCGAGACGGCTACGCCGTTCGAAGCTCCCGGGCTTATGGGTGAGCTGGTCGGCTGGACCCGTGCGGCGCTAGAGCGTCAAGAGCACCACCCCGTCTTGGTGGTCGCCGTCTTTGTTCTTCGGTTTCTGGCCATACATCCGTTCGAGGACGGCAACGGGCGACTATCGAGAGCATTGACGACACTGTTGTTATTGCAATGCGGCTACGAGTACGTTCCCTATAGCTCATTGGAACGCGTGTTTGAGGAAAACAAAGCCGACTACTATCGAAGCCTACGGCGCGCGCAAGCGACATTGGATCGAGATGAATCTCAGCTTGCCGACTGGATCGCCTTTTTCCTGGCGTGCCTTCAGCGGCAAAGTGAGTCTTTGGAGCGCAAGGTGGGAGCAGAGGGAATGATGGCGCCCCTGGCGCCCTTGTCAGCGAAGATCCTCGAAATTGTGTTGGACCATGGGAGAATCACTGTGCGCGACGCGACGGCTCTAACCGGAGCCAACCGCAACACGGTCAAGGCGCACCTGCAAGGGCTCGTGATTTCCGGGAGGTTGGTGCGGTGTGGCCGAGGGCGGGGCACGTGGTACGAAAAGCCCTAGGAGGTGTGTCCTTGGTGGGTCATGGTCCAAAAGCAGCCCGATCCAGCATGTGATAACGTTGCAGGTACTAGGGCATGTCCCTGTCCGTGCAGGTCTACCCGCATGACTGGAGGTCCCGCAATGCGCAAGCAATCACTGCAGATGGGTGCTGGTCTTCTTCTCTCCTTGGCGTTGTGCGCCGCTCCTGCCCTCGCGGACTTGGATGGCTCCGGCGATATCAAGGCTACGATCATCGGGGATGGCGATGCGCCGTCCGTACTTGCTGGCACCTGCTCCATCCTGGTGGATCGGGCACACGACCAGAACTTCGATATCAGCGGCTTTACTGATTTCCTGGTCAGTGCGGGCGCGACGGTGGATGAGAACAACGATCCCATCACGGCGGCGACGCTAGCCGGCTATGACATTCTGATTGTCCCGAATCGCCTGGGCACAGCGGGAATCACAGCGTTCACCGCAGCTGAAGCAGGCGCGGTGGCTGATTTCGTGACCGCCGGTGCCGGTCTCTGGGCGATTCATGAGGCGAATGGAAATCCGGACGGCATTCATTCGCTTGTCTCGCAGTTCGGGATCACCTACCACATGGACAATCTGAGTGACCCAGTGGACAACCGGTCGGCGAATAGCAACTGGCCGGACATTACTGACATCGTTGCCCACCCGGTGACCGATGGAGTTTCCAGCTTCGGCTACTATTTCGGTCCGTGCTTCGAGGTCGCTGCCCCCTCCGGTCCACTGGCGTTTGCTGGGCCGAACGCAAGTTCTCCGAATTGTGCACTGGGGTCGACGCCGCCCGTACTTGCGGCAATGGAGTTGGGTGCCGGTCGCGCCGTCTTCGGGGGCGACTCCACGCCACTTCATCCGAACTGGTACCCGGACCAACTCGACGCCGAGGAGGAGCTGCTTCTCCAGAACATCATCAATTGGTTGAAGGGTGATGCTTCGACGCCGGTCACCGAGCGCTCCTGGGGTGGCGTCAAGGCGGTGTATCGCTAGCGCCGAACTCCGCGCCTTGGTGGCCTGCAAATCGTGGGCACCGCACACGGGCCATCCCTCAGCGGGATGGCCCGCCCGGCCATTGCGCCGTTTTGACAGCTTTTGGTACGCGGCGAAGGCTAACTGCTAGCGCCCTATGCTAACCATGCTGCTGGAGGTCCTCTTCATGAAGCGCACCAACGCTGTCACCACGTTCTCGGCCGGAATCATCGCTACCCTCGCCATTTCTATTCAGCTCGGCCTGGCGCCGTATGCGCGCGCGGAGCATCCGCCCCTGCCCGACGGTGTGGGGAATCCCTTCCGTGTCACGACTCATTCCCCCGACGGAACGTTGGTCGATGAGTTCATTGCAACGGACGTCGATATGCACATCGACCAATTGAAGATTGGTCCCGAAGGCAACATCTGGCTGACCCGCTCCGATAACTCTCATACCATCGGTGTCCCGAATCCGAACGATATGGTTGCCGTGTTCACGCTGGACGGCACCGAAATCCGCACAATTTCCGGTGGCGGCATGCGGCACCCGCTCGGCGTGGGCTGGGATGATATCGGCTCCATCTTTGTGAGTGGCGAGGACGACTTCTTTAACTCCGAAGTTTATAAGTTTGATTCGTCGGGTACGTTTCTATTCTCCTTTCATACGGCAGGTTGGGGACCCATCGATACCTACTATGACTTGGTCGTTCGCGCGGGTGACCACCCCTACGTGACCGCTTGGCACGGCATCGGAAATGTGGATCAAGTGACCGAGTTCAGCGGCGCCGGCGCCACGGTCAACACGTTTAGCCCGACCGGCGCAACCTATTTTCACCGGGACATCGCGCTGTCGCCTGCGGGGACGCTGTGGATCCGCACGCCGCGCAATGGGCCCGGCGATGACCTGATTCGTGAGTTTCGGAGCGATGGTGTCCAGACCAATCAGTTCAACTCTACCGCCGCCGTGCCCGGCAGCTCCTTCGTGGGGTTGGAGGTGGGCCCCGGCGGCGAGATCTATGCGCTGAACGCCCTCGATCACGTGCTCTATGGGTTCGATCCAAATGGCAACATCGTTAGCGAAACGTTCATCCAGGATCTGTTCACCTTCATCACAGATTTTACGTTCCGGCCCGACGGTCATGTGCTGGTTGCCAGTCGCGCACCGTCGCCGGCGGCGATTCAGGCGGGCGCCCCGCCAGCCAGCGGTGCCCGACTGCTCGCCACACCGAACCCGTTTTCCGGCCAAGTTGCGCTGCGCTTCACGGCGCCGGCAATTGGCCACCCTGAGCTGGCGGTCTACGACGTGGCTGGGCGGCTGGTCCGTGCCCTGGATGCATCTGGTCGGACCGGAGTGGCAGCCTGGGATGGCCTCGACGGAGCTGGGCACGCGGTAGCCGATGGTGTCTATTTTGTGCGGCTGACGACCGGCAACGACGAGCACACGGTGGCGGTTCGCAAGCTGCGGTGATCGGGTACGGCGCCAGTGTTCCCTTGGCGCGGCTCAGTTTCCAGCCAAGTCTTGCGTCTGGGCCGGCGGGGTTGCCTCTGGGTTTTCCATCTCCTCGGCTTCGACGATCGCCTCGACCGTGCTGTCGCTCGGTGAAACGACCAGGTTTTGCAGTTTTTCTTCGAAGTAGAACGTGTTGTCGAAATCGAAGACGGATGGCAGCTTCGCCACAGATACGGTTGCTTGCCGGCCGGCTGCATCTCGGTCGAGGAGGACGACGGCGTAGCGAAGATCCCCCTCCGCATCCCGAACGACGGTGTAATCGGAGAAGGGCATGTCGAAGTAGTTGACGACGAATGGCTCAAGCGATTGGGCGAACCAGTCGGGCCAGCCCGCTCGAATCCGCACCCCATGACCGGTTGCCCCGACGTCTAGCAACGTTAGAGTGACTGAGTTGCCGCCAACGATGACTTCCTTGGAGCGCCCGAGGTCCAGGGTGTCGGTGACCACGATGCCGTCCTCCGAAACAGCGATTTGATCAAGCTGGTAGCCGACGATCTTGCGCGCGGCACGGTGGAGCTTTTTCCGGTAGCTCTCGGCTTCGGAAGTGCTGAGGTTTCTCGTCGCCAGTTCTTCTTCAACCACTTCGAACAGCGGCTTGACGTGGAGTGCGTTGCGAAAGTTGATGCCGATCAGTTCCAGCAACAGAATCTTGTGGTCCAAGGCATCTTGCTGCAAGTAGTAGCTCAAGAGCGAGTTAAACACCTGCGCCCGAAGCTGCATCTGCGACTGTTGCCGAACGCCGATAAGCTCTGAGAACACCTGCGACTGTCGGTTGATCTGCTGCTCTTCAGCCAGCGCTCGGTGCTTGCGGTCACGATCATCCTGGAGCACTTTCTGTTCTTGGCTGCGCCTGTTGTTCGTCTCGATGGTGTAGTAGGTGCTCAACGCGCCAATCAGCACGGCGAAGACACCCTTGAGGAGGATGTCCGCTTTGTCCCACCGGTCCTTGCCCCCGGGGCTCACCACGCTACCCTCAAGCGCAACAACAGGGGCTGCTCGGTGTCTTTGATCTTGATCCGCTTGAACGTCATCTTGCGGCCATCGTGGAGGATGTCGACCCGGTAGAGGCCGCTAGGAAGATCGGCCGTGACTTTGCCAACCTCGTCTGCCCGCAAGTAGAGGCGTTTGGGCCCGATGATTTTGAGCCGCGCGGATGCGGCGGCTTGTTCGTTCTCCGTCACCACCGCGAAAGTGACCTGCGACGCGAGTGTTGCCTCCGACACTGTCAACCCGGCGATTGCCAGGAAAACCCCGACTGCACAGCGACTGCTCATTGGAGCCTCCATTCGCACTGTAGCCTCAGCGGTGCACCTTCCAACAGAGGACGCGGTTCGCTCACCATCTTCGCGCTGGGCCTCGCAGATTCTCAGCGTCCAGGTCGGTTTTGGGCGGCTGCGGGCAACGTTGTGCGGTGCGCCCTCCCTCGGGCGCTCGAACGTTCCACCGCTAACCGTCGCTCCCACTTGGCAATACGCCAGATACGGAGCTTGGTACAGAACTTGCGGAACGGAAATCGAAGAGCTCTCGACTGGAGGACATCCATGCACGCCAGATCAATTGTTCGCACCGTAGCGCTGGTGGCGGCGCTAATGAGTGCCCAAACCGCACTTCCTGGCGATGCCGACGCCCAGGTCACCATCGAGCAGGTGGGGTTCTTCACACGACCGCTGGTGAGCCCCGCCGCCATTTTCAATGGTATCTGGGGGTTTGCAAAGAACGGCGAGGAGTATGCGCTGGTTTGCAGCTCGATGGGGTTGAGTATTGTCAGAGTGACTGATCCGGCGTCGCTGGTGGAGGTTGCTTTCTTCGAAATGCCCGGTGGCACGTACAATCGAGACGTTTGCACGTGGGGCGACTACGCCTACGTTGGCGGCCAGCAGGACGCGCCGCTCTATATCATTGACATCAGCGATCCGGAAAATGCGTCGATCTACGGCACCCTTAGTGCCTATACCGATGCTGCCCATACACTCAACATCGAAGATGGAATTCTGTACCTGAACTCGGCCAACCACCCGGACTTCGACCGCGGTTTGATCATGCTGGACTTGAGCCAGGCGCCTCAGACGATCAGTGAGATCGCCCGGTACACTGGTAACGATTGCCATGATTCGTTCGTGCGCGGCGACTTGCTGGTGACCGCCGGCGGCACGCAAGGTGACTTCCACTTCGTCGACATCAGCGACCCGTCTGTCCCCGTTCTCCTCGGCGAAACGGTTGAGATTCCCGGAACCTATGCCCACAGTTGCTGGCTCTCAGAAGACGGCAACACGCTCTACGGTTTCGAAGAGTTCAATCAGGAGAACTTGCTGGTTTACGACGCGAGGGACGTCACCAATCCGACTTACGTGACCAGTGTGGGGACCCCGAAGCGCGTGCACAATGGGATGGTCTACGGCAGCCACCTGTTGGTCACATACTACATCAGAGGCTTCAAGATCTTTGACATCTTCGATCCGCACAATCCGGTACCGACCTTTCCGCCGGTGCGCGGCGCCCCCCATCCGGGAGACTGGAATATCTACCATGGTCTGCCGTCCGGGCGCTGGTTGGTGACGCATACAAACGATCCTGGTGTGCCGGGTGGGCTCTACATCTACGAGGTGACGATTCCCTTGCGCGCCAACGCCGGCGTCGACCAGGCGGTGCCCCTGCAGGCAAACGTGCAGCTCGACGGCCGCAATTCCGATTCGCCAGACACGATCGTGTCGTGGAGTTGGTCGCAAGCGGGAGGACCGCCGGTTCTCTTGTCGGGGGCGGGCACGCCGACGCCAACGTTCAGCGCATCGGTCCCAGGTGTTTATAGCTTCTATTTGACGGTCGGGGATGGTGCCGCGACTTCGAATGACCAGGTGAGCGTCTACGTAGGCTTGACCCGCCCCGATTCCGGTGGTCAGCCCAATGAGCCGGCGCGGCTGACCCTGGCGCCCGCAGGCCCCTCGCCGTTTCGAAGTTCGGCCCAGTTCGCTCTCGAACTCTCGATGAGCGCAACAGTGGTCGGCAAAGTCTACGATGCCCGTGGGCGCTCGATCTCGACCGTGGTGAATCGTGAGATGGCACCAGGTCGCCATCGGCTCGTCTGGGACGGGCGGCGTCACCGCGGGCGGGCGGCGTCGTCGGGCACTTACTTCCTCGAAGTACTGCACGGCAACGTTCGTGAGACCCAGCGGTTCGTGCTCGTACGATAGGGATCAAGTCGGCCCTCAGCTCGCCGGTGACTGCGGTGTGACCAGGGCCGCGCGCGTGTTAGGATTGACCTGCCAGCCAGAGAGCCGACACACCACCTGGAGGCAGGAAAATGCCGCACGACGCGCCCCGTCGCCGCGCTACGCCTTCAGCTGGACTGAGGCGTTGGAACCGCCGGTGCATCGCGTAGCTCGCCGGTCAACTCGGCGATCCGTGCGGGTGCCACGCCCATGTGCCCCAAGGCTTGACGGGTCACCTCGAGCCCGGCCTCGAAATGTGGGTTCACCACTTCGTAGGCGCCCATCGCAGCAAGCTCCCGTGCGAGCTCGGTTGACTCGGCGCGGGCGACGATGTGAAGGTCTGGGCGTTGTGCGGATGCCAGAGCGACGATTGCCCGCGTGGTTTCCGGGGCCGGGGTCGTGACAATGAGGAGGCGGGCTCGTTGAAGTCCGGCCGCCTCTAGCACGACCGGGTGGCTGGCGTCCCCAAAGAGGGCGGCCACGCCAGCATCCCGACAGTTTTCCAGCCGGTGCTGATCCAACTCAACGACTACGAAAGGTAACTCCAGGCGCCCGAGGACGTTGGTCACGACCTGCCCCGTACGGCCCATGCCGACTACTAGCACGTGGTCACGTAGTTCCGTGCGCTCGATGTTGATGGTGAGTACCGGTTCGTGCGGCCGCTGGCGCTTCAGGAAGCTGTAGATCGGGGCGGTAAGTCGTGACACAAGCGGCGTCGCGAACATAGTGACCAGGGCGACGGCGATAATGAGCGAATAGAGCGCCGAGTCAATGCTGGCTGTAGCGACGCCAACCCTGCCGATCACGAAGGCGAACTCCCCAGCCTGGAACATGGTGAGGCTCAAGGCGAGGGGAACGACGTTGCGGTAGCCGAAAGCGTGACCGATCCCGGCAAACACGAGGCTCTTGAAGACCGACACCGCCAGCGCCAATCCCAACACCAACTCCCAATGCTCGCGCAGGAATTCTGGTTCCAAGAGCATGCCCACCGACGCGAAGAACAACAGACCAAAAACATCGCGCAACGGGATGATGTCGCTCAGAGCCTGGTGGGCGTGGTCGGATTGGCTGATGACGATGCCGGCGACGAACGAGCCCAAGGCGAAGCTTAGGCCCACCTTGTAGGTGGCGTAGCCGATGCCTAGCCCCAGCCCGACGACAGCCAGGATAAACAACTCGCGCGAGTTCCAGGAACTGACTCGGCGCATGAGTCTAGGGATGAGGCGCGGGCCGACCAGAACCACCAGCACCAAGAAGATGGCGGCTCGTAATAGCGCCCACCCGAGATCGGGCAGCCCCGCGCGGAGGTCGGTGAGCTTCGGGAGAAGAATCAAGAGGGGTACGACGGCCAGATCCTGCACGAGCAGCATGCTGATCATTACCCGGCTCGACAACGTTCCCAGTCGGCCTTGGCTCTGCAGGGTTTTCAGAACGACCATGGTGCTCGAAAGCGACACGCAGGCACCAAACCAGACCGCGTCAGTCCAACGCCAACCCAACATGAGGCCCACCCCGGCCGTCGCGCCGATGGTGAGGAGGAGCTGGATGGTAGTACCCAAGAGCGCTACGTGGCGCACCGGGCGCAACTTTCGCAGGGAGAATTCAATGCCCAGCGCAAATAGGAGCAGCGCAACGCCAATCTCAGCCAACAGCTCGACGTCGTGGGAGTCGTACACCAAGGCGCCACCGGTCAGCGGTCCCAGCACGACCCCCGCCGCGATGTAGCCGAGAATGAGGGGTTGCCGCAGTCGTTGAGCGACGAGTCCACCCAGGAACCCGGCGGAGACGATGACCGCGATGTCCGCCGCAATGCCCATGGAACTCCCCTTTGGGCCGGTGGCGCTTGCCACTCGCTCCGGCTGGTGCTAGGTGTCGGCGCGGCGTTGGGCTTGACGGCGCCGCTGATACAGTACGAGCGTGCCGGCAGCATACAGGTTTGGTTGCGCGGTTGCCGCGTGGAGGGAGGTGGTGGGGACTCCGCTGCTCGCGCGACGGGTGGGTGGTATCCTCAAACGTCGGTTGGCGAGCAGAGCATCAGGGGGCGTTGACGCCGTGAGTATTGGATCGGAGTGGCCACGCGCCAAACTGCACCCGGTGCGAGGCCGAATCGCTCGGTCCCGTGCGACCCGGTGGCGTGCCGCCGCGTTGATCTTGGTCCATGTGATCGCCCTCGCTCACCTCGCGCACTGGCAGGTTGCCCGGCAGACGCTATCGCCCCTCGAGCCGTCGGAGGCGATGCAGACGCTCGAGCTGGGATACGTCAATGCGGGCTTCCTGCTGTTCCTGGTTGCCATCGCCGCCACCTTGATTCTGGGGCGTTTCTTCTGTGGGTGGACCTGCCACCTGGTTGCCTACCAGGACTTGACAGCCGCACTTCTGCGCAAGGTGGGTTGGGAACCGCGCCCGCTGCGCTCCCGCCTCCTCCAATGGGTGCCCTTGGGTGCAGCGCTCTACATGTTCGTCTGGCCGCAGGTCTTGAGGCTGTTGGAGGGGCGGTCGTTTCCGCCGCTAGTCGCCCACCTGACCACGGACGCCTTTTGGGCGACCTTCCCGGGCCCGTGGATCGCGGCATTGACCTTTGCCGTGGATGGCATGCTCATCGTCTGGCTCTTGGGATCGAAAGCCTTTTGTACTTTCGGTTGTCCCTACGGAGCGGTTCTGGCGGTGGCCGATCGGTTTGCCGTCGGTAAAATCCGCGTGTCGGATGCTTGCGAGCACTGCGGTCACTGCACAGCCAAGTGCTCGAGCAACGTCCAGGTCCACGCCGAAGTTGCCCGCCACGGCATGGTGGTCGACCCAGGGTGCATGAAGTGTTTGGACTGCGTCAGCGTTTGCCCCACGAAGGCGCTGTCGTTCGGTTTCGGCCGGCCGACATGGCGAGAAACGTTGAGGCGGCCGCTCAAGCGACCCGCGTATGACTTGACCTGGACCGAGGAATGTCTGGCGGGCGCGGGGTTCCTGGTGGCGTTGTACGCGTACCGCGGGCTGTACGACCTCGTTCCATTTCTTCTGGCTGTAGGGCTGGCGGTCATGACCGCCGTGCTGGCCGTCGCTGCGCTGCGGATGTTGCGATCGGATCAGATGACGTTGCAGCACCACGTCCTGCGTTCGGAAGGGCGGTTCCGTCGCTCGGGTTGGCTGGTGATGTTGGCGAGCGCCTTGCTCGCGACTGTCGTCGTGCACAGCGTGTTCGTCCAGGCCTCCCGGCGCGAAGGCGAGCGCCTGCTGTTCCGCGCCGAAGCAATGAGCGAGGAACTGCGGTCACCGGTGCTAGAGAAGAGCCTCGCTCACCTTGCCCGGGCTGAGCGGTGGGGCCTGCTCCCGGTGGCCAAGCTTCACCATCAGATTGGTTCCATCCACCGCGCCCAAGAGCGCGCGGCACTGGCCGAGCATCACATGCGTCGCGCCATCGATATTGACCCGGACCGCATCGTACCCCGCATGGAACTGGCCGAGATTCTCATTCGCGCCGGGCGCTTCGGCGAAGCAGTGCCCGAACTGGCCGCAGTCTTGGAACGCCAGCCCGACCACGCCACGGCCCAGCGTTGGCTTGACGAGGCGCGCCGGCGTCAATGAGGTGTCGGCTGTTGCCTCGCGCGGGGTTGGTAAGCGTCTCCCAACGTGGCGAAGGGCTTTGACCGCAAAGTTGTGGTGATGTCCTAGAATAGCTGTCAAAGAAGAAAGGTGTATGGTTCCCGAAACCAGAAACAAACCGCCCCGGTCGGGGCAGAAGGGGAGCCATACACCAGTGCTCACCTATCCCCGCGACACCTCATCAGGCAACTCATTGACATCCCCTGGCTCATACGGGAAATGCGCCGCCAGCGCCTCACCGGCGCGCTCGATGCCCGTCACCAGACCGCCGGCGTAGTCGCCGGCTCGGAAGCGTGCCTCCACTTCCGCGACGATCGCGTCCCAGAAGTTGTCGGGAGTGACGGCATCGATTCCAGAATCGCCGAGCACCGCCAGCCGGTGGTCATCCACGTCGACATAGAACAGAACGCCGTTCCGCCCGCGGGTGCCGGTCATCCCCAGCTTGTGGAAGATTTCGAGCGCCGCTTCCATGACGTCGCCGCCCGAGCGCGCCGCCAGGTGGACGCGAATCTCACCTGAGGTCAGCCGTTCGAACCTGCCGATCGCGTCCACGACCTGCTGGTCTTCCTCGGGATCCAGGAACGTATCGGGCGTGTCGTGGCAGACGCGTTGGCCGGCGCGCAGGACGCCAAACCCGGCCAACATCAGCAAGATGCCAATCCCAGCCAACAACCAGCGGGTCGAGAGGCCCCCCTGTGGCGCCCAACTTCCCTCAGGCACTGCCGCCGACACCGCGGCGTAGATCCCCAAGAGAAGCCCAGCCACAAAGAGCGCCCAACCGACCACCCGACAAGGCCATTTAATGCTATCGACGTCGCGCGCCACGGCTACCAACCTCCCGAGGCGCCACCGCCTCCGAACCCACCGCCGCCGAAGCCACCAAACCCACCGCCGCCTCCTCCGAAGCCACCGCCGCCAAAACCACCGAAGCCGCCTCGTGAGCGCCGTCCCACTGGCGGCAACCCAATGAAGACGCCCCGCTTGTTGTAGGTGCGCGGGCCGCCGCGCGAGTTCAACATGATGAGCACCAAAATCACCAAGAAGATGATGAGCCCGATGGGGATGCCCTCTTGGTCGGCAGCCCGCGGGCGGGCGGTGTACTCGCCCTCGGTGGCCGCCATGATGGCGCGCACGGTTTTGGCGATGCCCAGCTCGAAGCGGCCGGCGCGAAACTCCGGCGCCAACTCATTTCTGATGATGCGGGCGGCGAGCGCGTCGGGGAGGGCACCCTCGAGGCCGTAACCGACCTCGATCCGCACGCGCCGGTCTTCCGAAAAGACGGCGAGGATGACGCCGTTGTCGCGCTCGGCGTCCCCCGGTTGCCAGCTTTCAGCGAGGCGGATCGTAAAGTCCTCGATCGCTTCACCCTCGAGGGACGGGAGGATCGCTACGGCGATTTGGTTCGAGGTGCGGTTCTCGAAGTCCAGAATGTCGTTTTGGATGGCGGCGCGCGCCTCCGAGCTGAGGAGGCCAACCCGGTCGAGGACCCGCCCGACCGGCGGTGGCGGCACATCCAGGGCGCTGGCGGCCGGCGACAGGCAGCAAAACCACGCGGCAGCGAGCCACACCATGACGCTCGGCCAGCCGACGCTCCGCCCAACACCAACACCGCGGCGCTCAGCGCCACTCGGGCTCTGCTTCGAGGTCAGCATCGTGGCGAGGTCAGCGGTCAACCGCCGCGCCTAAAACTTGACTTGGGGCGGTCGGTCGGCGCCTTCGGTGGCCGAGAAGTACGGGCGCTCGCGGAATCCCGAGATCATCGCCACAAACTTGGCGGGGAATTGCCGAATGGTGGTGTTGTAACCCTGCGCCGTCTCGTTGAAGCGACGCCTGGCGGTGGCAATCCGATTTTCGGTGCCCTCGAGTTGTACCTGCAGATCCTGGAAGTTGGCTTGCGCCTTCAACTCCGGGTAGCGCTCGACGGTGACCAAGAGTCGGCTGAGAGCCGATGACAGCGCCCCTTGCGTCTGCTCGAACTGCCGAAACGCCTCAGGGTTGTCGAGCAGGCCCTCGTCCAGCTTGACTTGGCCGGCGGCGGCGCGCGCCGCGGCGACTTCGGTGTAGGTTTCCTTCTCGAAGTCGGCGACACCCTTCACGGTCTCGACGAGGTTGGGGATGAGATCCATGCGGCGCTGGTAGTTGTTCTCAACCTCGCTCCACGCCGTCTTGACCCCTTCGTCCTTGCCGACTAGGCCGTTGTAGGTCGAGAAGAACCACCCGCCCAGGACGATTCCGGCGATGAGCAGGATGCCCAAAATGCAGCCGATTGCCTTCCCCATGAACGAAACCTCCAGAAGTAGAATGCGGTGAGAGCCCAACCGAGCGCCAGGGCTGGGGAGCCCCTCGAGACCGTATGTCCCTGATACGACAGCCGCTATAGCACGATGCCTGGCGGCTTGCCACCTCTCTGCCGATAAATCACTTAGCTGAATTCCGTGGGGGAGAAGTAAGGCGCCTGAATGCCCCCTGGCAGCCGGAACCTGTGGCCGTAAGTCCGGGTTCTGCCGTAAAATAGACGAGCCCTCGCCCCCAGCTGCCGGAAGCCAACACCATGCGGCATATTGATGCACGATCCAAGATAGCCCGGCGCCCGATTGCGCGGCGCCTGCGGCTGTCGGTGGGCGGGTCTCCGGTGGTGGCGGCCGTGGCCGTGATCCTCCTCCTGGCGCTGGGTACCGGCCTCTTGGCGCCGGCCCTAGCCCAGCGTCGCCCGGAGCTGCCCAAAAAGGACGTGCCGGTCGGCTTCGTTCTGGCGCGGCTCAAGTACTCGGGCGGGGGCGATTGGTACTCGAATCCCTCCTCCTTGCCGAATCTGTTGCGGGCGTTGGGCGAGCGGACAACGGTGCCGGTGGCGTCCACTGAGGAGCGGCGCGTGGCGATTACCGACGAGGAGCTTTTTACCTATCCTTTTCTATACATGAATGGGCACGGTACGGTCCGCTTTTCGGAGGACGAAGCGGAACGGTTGCGGCGCTACTTGACCTCGGGCGGGTTCCTTTTTGCTGACGACAACTACGGCATGGATCAATCGTTCCGCCAGGCACTCCGGCGGGTCTTTCCCGATCAGAGCTTGGTCGAAGTTCCCCTGGACCATCCGATCTACCGGGCGTTTTACGACCTTTCCAATGGACTGCCCAAGGTCCACGAGCACGACGGCCAGGAACCGGTGGGGCTCGGCATCTTCCATGAGGGGCGACTCGTACTCTTTTACAGCTACGAAGCCGATATCGGCGATGGTTTGGAGGACGCCGGCGTGCACCGCGATCCGCCCAACGTGCGGGAGGCGGCGCTCCAAATGGCCATCAACATTGTGGTGTACGCCCTGACCTCGTAGCCGAGCGGCTGCGACTGGCGACACATTAGAGAGGGTACGGCAGGCAATGAGCGACCACCCACAATCCAGCGCCGCGTACGAGCAGCTGACGCGCTACTTGCGCGACGCGCGCAGTGCGCTCCTGCGGCGACTTGCCACGCGCGGTGCCATGGCGTGGGGAGCCGTCTGCTTGGCGGCCCTGGCCGCCGCAACGCTGGCGTTGGTCTTGATTCCTGGCGGGTGGACGCCGGTGGTCGCCGCCGTTGCCCTCGCGGTGGCGGTGGTCGTCGGCCTGGCGTGGTTGGTGCTGCGGCCCCTGTTCGGCGCACCAAGCTTGGCCGCGTACACGCGGGCAGTGGACGAGTGGCTGCAAGCGCATTCCCAAGAGGGCGGGGCCTTCCTGGCCGCTCTCGAGCTGGGCGCCAAGCCCGTACGCGTCGGTACCTCGACACAGCTCGCCGAGGCGGCGGTGCGCGAGCGGCTCGATGCGGTCGCCGCCGTCGATCTCGAGGCCCCGGCCCGGGCCCCGCTTCGCCGCGCGTATTGGTGGACCGCGGGGTTAGGCGCTTTGGGACTCGTCACGATGTGGACCCTGGCACCGTCCCGGAGTGCCCAAGCCCTCCGCGCCCTGGTCAATCCCACCCCGCCGGCGCCGGGAGTCGTCGTGGTCCAGAGCCTGACAGGCGACGTCGAAGTGGAGCGCGGTCGGCCGGTCGAAGTCGTCGCCAGCGTCCGCGGCGCGTCATCCGCGCGCACCCAGCTCGAAGTGCGCCGCGGCGCGGGGGTGTGGCGGGCGGTGCCGATGCAGCCGGTCTCGACAGCAGAGCTGCCCGACGCCATCCGCGACGGGAAAGCGGCGAGCCATCCGGGCGCGCATTTCTTTGCACAGCGGATCGAGTCGGTCGACCAATCCGCCACCTATCGCATTGTCGCTGAGGAAGGCGTCAGCGCTGAGCACCGGATCGACGTCTTGGAGCCGCTCCGCGTCACCGAAATCCGTGCCGACTACGCCTATCCGACCTACGCTGGGCTCGACGGCGAAAGCTTGGTTCTCGACGAAGGTTTGATTGCTGCCCTGCCCGGGACCCGTGTCACCTTGCGCGCACAGTTCAATCAGCCGGTCGAATCGGGCGTCTGCCAGGTTTTGGCCGGTGATTTGGTGTCGATGCAACGGGACGGTGACAACGTCCTCACGGCTGAGTTGACAGTGATGCAAGAGGCCGCCTATCAACTCGAAGTGGAAAGCACCAAGCGCAACGTCTTTGGTCCGTTCGTCATTCGGCCGACGGCCGACCGCGAACCGCTTGTCGCCATGCTGGAGCCTGCGGGCGACAGCGATGTGCCGCGTGACATGACCGTCGGTCTGAAAGTGCACGCCGCCGACGACTTCGGACTCTCCAGCTTGCACCTGCACTACAGCTACGAGGGCGGCGTCGAGCACGCCGAGCAATTGGCGCGCTTCACGGGCTACCCGCGCGAGTCCACCGACACCTACGACTTCGAGTTGGGCGAGCTGAACCTGCTGCCGGGCGACGTCGTCAGCTACTACCTCGAGGTCTTCGACAACGACACGGTGCTGGGACCGAAGTCGGCGCGCACGCCCACCTATACCTTGCGATTCCCGACCATGGCCGAACTCTACGCCGAGGTCGAGGAAGTGCACGAGCAGGGCTCCGAGGAGATTTTCGATGCGCTCGAGCGCTCCGAGGACTTGAAGGACACCCTCGAAGACATCGCCCGCGAGATGAAGAAGTTCCCCGAGGCGACGTTCGAAGACCGCCAGGAAATGGAGCGCGCCTTCAAGAAGCAAGAGGCCCTGCGCGAGAAGATCTCCGAGGTGGCTGACTCCCTGGGCGACGCCCTCGAGCGGCTGGAGAACCAGGAGCTGGTCAACGAGGAGGTCGTCGAGAAGCTGGCTGAGGTGCAGCGGTTGATGGAGGAGATCACCGACCCCGATCTCCAAGAAGCGATGCGTAAGCTCCGCGAGTCGATGGCGCAGATGGACCAGAACCAAATCCAACGGGCCATGAGCGACCTCGAGCTGACCCAGGACGAGCTGTTGCGCAACTTGGAGAAGTCGCTCGAACTGTTGCGCCAGGTGCAGTTGGAGGAGCAACTCGAGCGCGCCGTCAAGATGGCCGAGGCGCTCCTGGAGGAGCAAGACGCCATCTCGGAGGAGTTGGAGGAGGCGACCGAAGAAGCAGCGGCTGAGGCCGAGGGCGGCGAAGGCGAAGAAGGCGAAGACGCCGAGGACGGCGAAGGTGACGAGGGCGAAGAAGGCGACGACCAAGAGGGCGACGACGCCGACAGCGAGGAAGCCGACGCCGAAGACCCTGACGCATCCGAGAGCGACGCCGCTGCCCAAGAAGAATCTCCCGAAGGTGAGCAGTCGCCCGAAAGTGACGCTTCCTCGCCATCCGAGGATGACCTGATGCGCCTAGCCCAGCGCCAGGAAGAAGCGATGGCCGAACTCGAGAAGCTCCGCGAGGCGCTCCAAGAGCTGGCCGACGAGATGGCCGAGCAGCAAGAGCCGATGGCTGAAGAGATGCAGGAGACCGCCGAGTCCGCTGCCGAGGACGAGGAGGCGGCTCAGGAGATGCAGCAGACTCTCCAGCAAATGGCACAAAACCAGATGTCGCAGGCCCAAAAGTCGTCGCAGAAGGCGAGCGGCAAGCTCTCGGAGATGCTGAACAATCTGCAGCTCATGCAGCAGTCGATGATGAACCAGCAGTCGCTCGAAGCTGCCGAGAAGCTCCGCGAAGCGGCGGACAAACTCCTGTGGATCTCGCATCAGGAAGAGGGCATGTTGCTGGAGTCGGAGCGGCCCCCCCGCGAGTTGGCGGAATGGCAGAGTCGACTCCTCGATGGCACCCGCACCGTTAACGAGCTCTTGGAGGAGGTCGTTGGTTCGTCGCACCTGGTGGACACCGATTTTGCCGGCGCGCTGGGACGGCCGATGCGGCTCATGGAAAACGCCACGCGCTCCTTCGAGCGGGGCAGTCGTTCGTCGGGTCGGTTGCACGGCTACCAGGCGCTGGCGCAGGTGAACGAAACCGTCGCCAAGCTCCTCGAAGAGGAGGAGTCGATGTGCTCGGCGGCCGGCTCCAGCGGTTCGCCGAAGCAGACGATGCAGCAGCTCATGCAGATGTCACAACAGCAGAGCCAACTGAACCAAGAGTCGCGCGCCATGATGCAGCAGCGCGGGCAGCGCATGTCCGAGAGCGGCGCCCAACGCATGGCGCGGATGGCGGCCGAGCAGCGCGCCATTCAGGATGGCCTGCAAAAATTGGCGGAGAGCTTCGACACGCGCCGCGAGGCGCTTGGTCGCCTCGGCGATCTGGCGAAGGAGATGGAGGAGGTGGTCGAAGAGTTCGAGCGCCAGAACGTCGACAAGCGTGTACTGGAGAAGCAGCAGCGCTTCTTGACCCGCCTCCTCGACGCCCAGCGCTCGATCCGCAAGCGCGACACTGGGCGCCAGCGAAAATCACGCGCCGGGCGAGTCTTCGAAGCACGCCAGCCGGCGCCCCTCACCGAGGAGATGTTGTCGCGCGAGGAGCGGCTCGAAGCCGACATTCTGCGCGGTCGCTCCGACACCTACCCGGCGGACTACCGGGAGTGGGTGGAGCGCTACTTCCGCGCCCTCGCTCAGGAGCCGGCTGGGGATGAAGTTGATGACTCGATCCAGTAAAGAGCGGACGACGTTCGGCTGGGCTGTGCTGCTCTTTGCCGCAGCCATCCCCGGTGCGGCGCCGCTGGCGGTGGCTGCGCCACCGGCGGAAATCCAAGCGCGTCGATCTGCCCCTGTGGTTGTCCGCATCGACACTTTGCGCGCCACGGTTGTCGACACGCTCCGAACTCGCATCCACACGAACTTCGATTCACTACGGCGCGCCCGTCCCAAACGGCGTGTCCATCCGATCGAAGCCGTGCGCCGTCACTCGATGGACGCGCGCATTGATGAGCTGCGTGCCGGGCCGGCGTTCGCCGAGTTCCGGCGCTTCCTGGCTGTGGGTGCATTGGACTCAGCCGGCGCCGCCCTCCAGGCCGTCGCCGATACCACCCGGGGTGACCCCGTCGTCAAGGAGGTGGCGGCGTTCGATCTGGTCGAGCTGGCATTGTTCGGCGGCGACATCGACGTCGCTACCGAGGGCTACGCCAAGTTCGCCAAGCAGTATCGCCGGGGCTACCTGACGAACGACGCTATCTCGCGCGGCCTTTTGATTCGAGACAATCTGGGCGGCGGGCACGAACCTCTCCAGCACTATGGCCGCGCCGCCATGTGGCTGCGGCTGGCGGCGCCCGACTCGGCGTTGGCGGCGTGCCGGGCGCTCCTCGGCGCCTTCCCAGACGGCGACCTCAAAGACGACGTGTACCTGATGATGGGCGACGCGGCGGTCCAAACCGCCACACCGGAGACGGCGTTGCCCTTCTATCAGGCGCTCGTCGACTCGCTCCCCGAGACGCCGCACCAAGTCACGGCGCAAATGCGCATCGGCCACTACTACAGCGACACGGTGCGAGACGTACCGCGCGCCATCGCCGCCTACGAAGAGGTTCTGGTGCGTTTTCCCGAAAGCTTGGAAGCCGCCGAAGCGCGCAAGATCTTGCAAGTCTTGAACCAGGAGACGTAATAGTGCTTGCTCGCCGCTTTGCCCGCGTCGTGCGCATGGTTGTGCTTGCAGCTTTGCTCGGAGCACCGTCGGCTCGTGCCGATCTCCTGGTGCCCATGGACTTGGTGCAGACTGACCACCTGAAGGCGTACGGGTTGGCGTACTGGGTGCTTCAGAAGGGTGAGACGGTCGAGTGGTTGCTTAACTACCGCGGCGGCTCGTTCCTGGTGCTAGACTCTCCGGTCGTCGAGCGGCGAGCCAAGCTGATGGGTGTGCGCTACGAGCCGATCGACCCGAGCATGCAAACCCAGATCTACGACGACATGGAGAGCGGCAACATGGAGGTGGTTCTTCTCGAAACGCCACCACGCGTCGCCATCTACACACCGCCAACGTCGGAACCCTGGGACGATGCGGTGACCTTGGCGCTCACTTATGCCGAGATTGATTACGAAACCCTCTACGATGAGGAAGTCATGGCCGGTGAGCTGGGCAACTACGATTGGTTGCACCTCCACCACGAAGACTTCACCGGTCAGTACGGGCGTTTCTGGGCCAGCTTCCGAAACCAGCCCTGGTACCGCGAGCGCGAGGCTCTTTACGAGAAGATGGCCGAGGAGGCGGGCTTTGCCAAGGTGTCCCGCCACAAACTGGCGGTGACCCGGGCCATTCGCGACTACGTGGCGCGGGGTGGGTTCATGTTCGCCATGTGCTCGGCCACCGATACCTTCGACATCGCCTTGTCGGCGGCGCCGACCGACATCTGTGAGGCGATGTTCGACGGCGACCCGATGGCCCCTGACGCCGAAGCGCGCTTGGATTTTGACGAGTGCTTGGCGTTTCGCGACTTCCGCCTTGAGCGCAACCCAATGGTCTACGAGTTCTCCGACATCGACACGTCGAACTACCGGATCGCCCGCGGGCCCGAGGCCGACTACTTTTCACTCTTCGAGTTCTCCGCCAAGCACGACCCGGTGCCCACCATGCTCACTCAATGCCACGTGGCGGTGGTCAACGGTTTCTTCGGTCAGACGACCGGCTACAAGCGCTCCCTCATCAAGGACTCGGTGACCATCCTCGCCCAAGTGGAAGGCACCGAAGAGGTCAAATACCTGCATGGCCACTACGGCCAGGGGACGTTCACGTTCCTGGGTGGGCACGATCCCGAGGACTACCAGCACGCGGTGGGCGATCCACCGACCAACCTGGCGCTGCACAAACACTCACCGGGCTACCGCTTGATCCTCAACAACATTCTGTTCCCGGCGGCGGAGAAGAAGGAACAAAAGACATAGGTTGCATGACTGAGCTGCATCGATGACGGAGCCGGGCCATTGGCGCCGTAACCTCAACGTGCTGAGCGCGGCGCAGTTGGCCACGGTGTCGTCGATGGGTATCATCATGCCGCTGATCCCGTTCTTCCTACGCGAGCTGGGGATGAGCGATCGGGCCGCCATCGAACGCTGGTCGGGCCTCATCTTCGCCGGCCCGTTTCTAGCCGCGGCGATCGTCTCACCCCTGTGGGGGCACCTGGGCGACCGGTTTGGCCACAAGAAGATGGTCGTGCGCGCCATTGTTGGGTTGGCCGTCGTCAATCTGGCGCTTGTTTTCATCGAGTCGCCGGCGCACTTCTTTCTGCTGCGTGTGTTTCAGGGCATGGTGACGGGCTTCGTGCCCGCCGCACTCGCCCTAGTCTCCGCCTCGACGCCCCGCGGGGAACTGCCCTGGGCTATGGGGCGCCTGGCGGCGTCGGCGTCGGCGGGGCGGCTACTCGGACCGGCCTTGGGCGGTGTGCTGGCGGGGTTCTTGCCGTTTCGCCAACTCTTCCTGCTCGTCGGACTGATCATCGGCGCGGCTGCGGTTTACGTTGCAGCCCAACTGCGGGAGACGCCCAGCGATGCCACCGCGCGTTCCCTCTCGCTGGGAGCGCCCCTGCGGCAGGTCCTCAAAGAGTGGAAGCTGCGGATCGCCCTCCCGGGTCTCATGCTCTCGATGGTGGGGATCGCGATGACGATGCCCATCTTCCCCCTCTACGTGGAGGACCTCTGCGGCGCGGCGCTGGACGCGCGGCTCATTACCGGCCTTGGGTTTGCGGTGGTCGCCGCCTTCACGCTCCTCGGCTCGACCTTGCTGGGCAAGATCTCGGCGCGCGTCGGGTTAAAGCCGCTCCTGGTCGGTGCCTCCACGCTCGCCGCGACGTCACTCTTCCTCCACGCGCATGCCCACAACCTCCCGGCGATGTTTGCGCTGCGCGCCTTGCTGGGCCTAGCGATCGCCGGCATCGGCCCGGCGCTCCACGCGATGATCGGTCGTCAAGCCCCCGAAGGCATGCGCGGCGGCATCACCGGACTCGCCAACTCGGCAACCATCCTCGGCTTTTTTGTCGGACCGCTCTTGGGTGGCTGGCTGGCCAACCAGCTGGGTATCGACGGCGTCTTCCGCGTGGCGGCGACGGTTTCGATTGGCTGCGCGCTAGCGGCGGCAGTGGTTGCGCAGCGCACGGGGCGGCAGAGCCAGCTGACACCGGTACCCAGGGAGACGCCGCGGTAAATCCCCAAGAACGCGTTGACCGCTGGTGAGTTCCAACATGGCCGCCTGCAAGAAACTTGGCTAGATCGCTTTGCAGCATGCGGTTAGGAGCCGCCAAGCGAGCCCCCGTGAGATTGCCAGGATAGGCGTTGACAGAGTCAATCACGACGCCTAACGTCAATGTGGTTGCCAGGCGTTGAGCGCGCCTGTCCCGACATGGAAGTGCCGCCGAGGGCCGCTCCTCGACCCCCGGTCGTGCTGCCGCGTACGCCATGGAGGTCACAATGGCTGCATTAACCGCGCACCGCACGCTTCTCCTCGCGGTCTGCTCCGTCCTGCTCTCTCTCTCTCTCTCTCTCTCTCTAGTCCGCTAAGGGGTCCCAGCGTGTTGTGGGCTGGAGGGACGCTACCCGACAGTGCCAAGTGCATTTCGGAGGGCGCTCCAACCTCCGGGTACTCTGGGGGTAGCCCGCCAGATACGAGTAACGTCCTGATTGTTTGGGTTGGCTTCGAAGACAGCACGTCTTGCATCCAATACACCTACGGAGATGGGACGCTGTTGCCGAGTTGGTTCCGCAGAATGGAGACCGAGTTCGAGGAGTACTACGACTGGCAGTCTTACGGTAAGCACTACGTCGACGCCAAGACGGTGCGAAGCGAGGCAGAGCCCGGCACAGCCAGATCGGATGCCGTGTTGGTCGGCGCGCAGAATCCCGTCGACGGGCCCTACGTTTTCAAAGTCCGAGAAGATGGGTACTCGACTACTGTTCTGGATCGAGCGGAGGTTGTGGTCATCGACCACGATCCGAACGTCTCGGTAGCGGTTGATCGTACAGGGACAGTGCTTGGATACCGAGCTGAGCGTGCCGTATGGAGTACAACGCTGCCCGACGGCTCAAGCGGCGACATCGTGCGGTCCGGCGATCCCGTTCACGCCGAGCCTGGCGCTGTCATGGTCGTCGAGTGGCAGGAGGTTGCCAGCGAAGACGCCTTGATCGTGGTGCATAAGGGACTTGCTGGCGACGACGTTCCTACAAGCCCCGCGGTGTCGGTTGAGCGCGAGATCGTCGAAGGCACATGGAGCCCGGCTGGCGTGTTACCCCGGCGTGCGTGGTTTGCCGAGGAGTGCATTCGCGTGAGCGATATCGGTCACACGGGCGGGCGACTGGCTCTTCGACTGCGTTGGCTCGACTACCACTCGATCGATCGGGTTGCGGTGGTGCGCCCTGCCGCCGCCGCCGATTTCGTGGCGCGGTCGCTGGTGCCAGACACGCTGGAGGTGGCGTATGAGGTTGTCGACCCAGCCGTGTTGGCTGCGGCTGATGGGCAAACTGCAACGATAGGCCACGCTGAAAAGCTGACGTTCGGCGTCACCGCTTCCGCGCCTGCTGACGGATGGGTGCAGTCGGTTGCCGTAGCGTTTGAAGGCTACTACTCAGAGGCGGCGGGGGAGCGCTTGCCCGAGCAGGATCCAGTCAGCGCCATTGCGTATGTATCCGGCGGCCGTCCGAACCCCTTTAATCCGAACACAAAAATCGAGTTTGGGCTTGTCCGAGGTGGGCAGGCGCGACTGGATCTTTACTCGGTTGACGGGCGCTTGGTGAGGCGACTCGTTGACGATCCACTTCCGGGCGGAGAGCACAGTCTGGTGTGGGATGGCAAGGACGGTAGCGGAATACAGCAGGAGTCGGGTGTCTACTTCTACCGGTTTAGCTTCGACGGCGAAACGCGGTCCGGCAAGTTGATTTTGACCAAGTGAGTTTCAAGGGGGAACAGTCATGAGAAGATGCGGGCTTGTAATTGCGGCTTTTTGCTGCTTTCTCTCTGCTGGGGCGAAAGCGGACGTGGTGTATGTCCAATCGGGCGAGTCGATTCAGAATGGAATCCTTCAATCTGCTGTTGGAGACACAGTGCTTGTCGCTGAAGGTGTCTACGTCGAGGTCCTTGCCGTATCCCATCCGCTTACTCTCCTTAGTGAAGGTGGTCCACTCACCACTGTGATCGACGCCGGTGGGGCTCCGCAGCACGTCATCACGATAGGGCAAGGAGCCGACGGCTCAACGATCGAGGGGTTTACTATTCGCGGGGCAGATGGGGGTGCTGGAATCTTCGTTGCAGGCACGCCCACAGCTACGATCCGTGGCAACATCGTGGAGCATAACGAAAACGCACTAGGCACTGCCGGCATCGCCGCGTACTTCAACTCGCTGGGGTTGATCGAGGACAATGTCATTCGTAACAACGTCGGCGGCAAAAGCGTATCTGGTGTTGAGGGTGGTTACGCTGTTGTTCGCAACAACGTGCTCGAAGGGAATCTAGGCCACGAGGTGGTGTACCTTGTGCTTAGCAGTTTCTCTGGAAATGTCGTGACTGACAACGGTGTGGATCGAACCTTGGAGTTGTGGGACGTGGATTGTGCGAACAACACGATAGCTGGCAATGAAAGCTGGCACGGGCTGTTTGCTACCGGCACTTTCGAGCACAACGTCCTGGAGCACAACGGGCCGGGTGTGGGACTTGAGTGTGGAGGTACGACACCTCCCATCGCAAGTTGCAACGTATTTTGGGGTAGCGCCACTCCACTGGATGACGATTGCGGCCTGGCCATCGGAGAGAACGACAACGTCTACGTCGATCCGCTCTTCTGCGACCCTGAGAATGGCGACTACCGACTAGCAGCGAACTCGCCGGCAGCCTTGGGGACCTGCGGCTTGATTGGCGCCCTACGCGTCGGTTGCGGCGTTGCCGCTATTCTCGCGGGTGAAGGCGCGCCGCCCGCCCGCCCAGCGCTGCGGGCGTACCCAAATCCCGCGCGTGCGTACGTTTCCCTAGAGTGGCCGGGCGTTGCATCCCGCAGTGTGCGTATTTTCGACGTGGGTGGCCACCTCGTTGACACAGTCCGCCTTAGCGGAGGACGGGCGCACTGGGACGCTCGGAACGTCCCGGCTGGTGTGTACTGGCTACGCGTGGATGGCGCCACCGGGGTGGAGGCGCGGCTCGTCCTCGCGCGCTGAGGTTGGCTTAGCCCAGATCCACGGGTAACGGCATGACTCACGCGGTGCCGGTCAATATCTAGACACAAGAAAGTGCTCCAGTCCTGGCAAAAAAGGAGGTAGTAACAACCCTTCTCGCCAAAGCCAGGAGCACTTGTAAGGTGAAACTCCCGCATCAGCTTCGAAGAGTCAAGTACTTTGCAGCCCCCGACTCGGTCACATCGTTCGCCGGCCTTAAGCTCATCACCGACCTCGCTCACAAGCTGGGAATCATCCGGGGGCTCGACACCCTGACAGTCAAGAAGCGCCGCCGCGGGATACCCGTTGCGGACTTTGTCATGAGCCTGGTCCACAACTTTGTCGTCGGTGGACAACACCTGACCGACCTGCAGGTCCTGCGAGACGAGAAGGCGACGCGCGAGCATCTCTACGATCTCGAGGTCCCGGCCCCGACCACCGCGGGAGAGATGCTGCGCAAGTTCACGATCGGCCACATCAAGCAACTCGAGAAAGTGATCGCCGGAGCCCTCTACGTCGCCGATGACATGCGGGGCGGGGACGAGCCTATCACCCTCGATCTCGATAGCTCGATCTTTCAAGTCTACGGTTACCTCAAGGAGGGAGTTCGGTACGCCTACAACAACATGAAGGGATTCAACCCGCTGCTTTGCTTCTGGTCCGAAACGCGACTGCTGATCGGTGCAAGACTGCGTTCGGGGAACCGCCATTCGGCCCACAAAGCCGTCAGCTTCCTCAAGGAATGTCTGGCGCGCTTGCCGGAAGGCCGTCGCATCCACGTTCGAATGGATGCCGGCTTCTACGCTCGAGAGATCGTCGAGTTCCTCGTCGGCCGGGGATTGGAGTTCTCAATCTCGGCGCGACTGACAGAGGCATTGCGGGCCGATATCGACGCCCTTCCCGAGGAGAGCTGGAAACCCTATCCATGGGAAGAAGGGACGGAGTACGTCGAGCTTTCCTACAAACCTTCCAACTGGCCTCGCGCGTTTCGCATGTTGGTCAAACGGCAACCGCTCCACGAGGGGAATCAGCTCGTGCTTGGCGGGTACTTCTACACCCCCGTGATCACCAATCGCAGGGGAGCCGCATCGAGTTTGCTCAAGTACCATCTTGCGCGAGGCGGTGCAGAGAACTATATCGAGGAGTTCAAGAACAACGTCAGTGCGCGTCTGCTTCCCAGCCAGAGTTTCATGGCGAACTACGCGTGGCTGGTCATCGCTCAACTCGCCTACAACCTCGGCCAGTGGTTCAAACTTCTCGTGCTTCCAGCTTCATCTCACAGCCATCAGTTCAAGAAGCTCCGACTTCACTGGTTCTGCGTGGCGGCACGTATCATCCGTTCAGCCCGGCGCACCAAGATCGCCCTCGCCAGGGGACACGACGCCGCAGAACGATTCGCTCGAGCTCAAGCGACAATCCTCTTGCTGTAGCAATTCGCCAGTTCTCCGAAAGACAAACAACAACTCACCCTTATTGCACGACCGAGGGTGAAGTGCGCCGTGAGCGCACGGTCCTCCGGCTCCAGCGCACGCTCCCGCGCGTCCGTACCCCTGTCACGTACCGGACGCGCGCCTTGATCACGCTTCATGCGACGCGATACCATCGGATCGTACTCTTACCCGTGGATCTGGGCTTAGCTCTGACGGCCAAGCCGCACCTGTCCATTCGAAAAAGGGGGCGAAAAGCCGCCACCACGCGCGCCGGCCAGGTCCCCAGGCGCGCCGACCTCCCCTTGAGCCGGTTTGCTACCATCGGGGTGTTGTCTGAACTCAGGCTGCGGTGCGTTGCATCGCTGCCGCTGGGTCATTGGACCCAAGTGAAGGAGGTCCTCATGCGCTTTTCCCCGTCCTTGTGGCCTACGCTCGCCTTATTGTGTCTGGTGACTGGGAACGCCGCTTCCGACCTGAGCATCTTGCCGGTGCGGGTGGACCGGCACTCGTCGTCGTCCGAGGTGGTGCCGCTTCGTCAGCCCGATGGATTCGTTCAACCGGCAGGTCCCGCCCAGGTTGTCATGCACCATCCGGGGGCCCAGGCGGGGCGCGCCGGCGCGTCTTCTGACCGCGAACCCCGCCTTGTTTCCGAGCTGTTGCAAAGCATCCCAGAAGCTGAGCGTGAGGAGTTCGCCGTTGTCATCGAGTTGGCACCCAACGCTCCAGCCCAGGCCGCCATGCGCCAGGTCGAAGCCGCGTGGGCCGCAGGCAAGCACGCCCAGGCTATTCAGAGTTTACGTGGCCTGGAAAGTGAGGGTGCTACGGAGGCGCGGGTGACGCTCGCCAGAGTCAAGGCGGCGGCACCGGGACGTGGTGGCGAAAGTTGGGGCGTTGACCATGAGTTTCCGACGGCGTCAGGTTCGGTTCCTTTGGCGCCGAACGCTACGACGCACCTGAGCGCCCATGCGGATACGGGCACCATGCTGGCGACCTTCACGGGGGGCTCATTCTTGGCGGCCTATCACTCGGTGGACGGAGAAACGTGGGTTCGCGCGCTACTGATTTGGAATACTTCTGGGGTGACGTACCCCGATGCTGAAACGGTGCCGATCGGGCACGACTATTTCTTGGTTTCTGCGGTTGCCCCGCCTGTTCAAACTCTCTTCATTTGGCGCATTAACGCCGCGACCGGCATGGCAGACGTCTCTTCCACGTCGGTCCATGTGACGTCTCCGGTCACCGAGATTTCGGTCACGTCCAACAATCGTGACTCCAACAATCGAATTTACGCGATGTCGCTGCACGAGGACAACTCGTTGCAGTTGCACTGGTCAGACCAAACCGGAGCTGTTTGGAATCCATTTCCGGTGCCCGTCAGTGACGCGCTCGACGGGCTAGACTTCGAGTTCCACAACGGTTGGGCTTCTGGTGTGCCAGTTGTTCTCCTTGCAACGTACCGAAACGTGGGTGGTGAGCTAGACCTCCTCACTTTCCTAGAGACCGGTACTTGGGCACCGGTCATATCGTTGGCGTCGGGCTTAGGCCTACAGACGTCGGTCGCTGCGCATGAAAACCGATTTATGCTGGCCTACGAGGAGATTGCTGGCGCCAACTTTGTGCTCAACTACCAGGTGTCCTACGATGGCGGTGCATCCTGGTTCTTTGGTGAGTTGTCGACGGGCGGTGGCACCGACTACTACTTCCCGGACGTCACGGCTCAAGGTGATGGCGGTTTTCGGGCCGTCTACCTCGATGTCGGTGCCGGCGCAACGGTAACCCGGCATCGCGACTACGGAACACCGCCGTGGAGCGCCCCCGTTGAGATTAGCGACACGGGCATTGACCTGGAGGTGAGGCCGACTGTCGAGTTCGTCGATGAGCTCGGGGGTGCCCATGACTACGGTGCTGTGTGGGCCGCGGCGCACGACCCCGCCGTCTTTGATCAGTCGCACAACGTTTCGACGGGAGTGTCTGAACCGAGCGCCCTCGGACCCTTGGGCGCCCCGCTTCTCCGCGTGTGGCCGACACCCTACCGGAGCGGTCAGTTGAACATCGGCTTGAGCGCCGATGCCGGCGCTTTGCTCGCTCGCGGCGGGGCCGTGTCGGTCTTCGACGTGATGGGACGGCTTGTCCGCCGTCTGCCGGTGGATGCTTCCTCGACGCTGCGCTGGGATGTCAGCGGGAAGGCCGGGCGGCGGCTGGCACCGGGGACCTATTTCTTAAGGCTCACCGACAGCGACCAAACGACCCTATCGCGACAAAAGATCACCGTCGTCCGTTGAGTGCGGCTTCGTTTGCAACGACGAAGCCCGACCGCCCAGTATGATCCGCCGGATCGTGTCGGGAGGCCAGACCGGCGCTGACCGCGCCGCGCTCGACGCAGCGCTTGAAGCGGGCGTGCCGTGTGGTGGCTGGGTGCCGCGCGAACGCATGTCCGAAGAAGGGCCGATCCCGCCGAGCTACCCGAGCCTCCGCGAAACCGCCTCGGCCGATCCTGCCGTGCGGACCGAACTCAACGTGCGCGACTCCAGCGCGACCTTGGTCCTGAGCCACGGACCGGCGACCGGAGGCACGGCGTTGACCATCGACATGGCCCGGCGTCTCGACAAACCGCACCTGCACGTCGACTTGGACAGAACGCCCCTCGCCGAGGCGTGGTGCCTGGTGCGCGAGTGGGTCGACACCGTGCGCCCCGAAGTGTTGAACGTGGCTGGACCCCGGCTCAGCAAAGACCCCGAGATCTACCAGGCTACGCGAGCCCTGGTCGCCGACATGCTGAGCTGGAAAAGGCGCTAGTTTCAGCCACAGTTCGGCTGATTGACACCCCTAGACCCCCCTGCTACGCTGGTTTGCGTTGCTTGAATGCGCGGTATTGGAGCGCTTTCCACGGGGGAACGCCGTTGGGAGGGGAGGTTGCGCAACATGGAACTCAACTTTCCGAAGTGCCAGAAGTGCAATGAAGGCGTGCTCATTCCTTTGTCAGACTACGGCCGTGACGGTGCGCCGATCACCTACAAGGCATGGGTCTGCTCCAACCCCCCGTGTGGTTTCAATATTCGGATCGACAACGGCGAAATCAGCCTCGGGCGCACTGTCGGGACCTCGGACAAGTAGCTGGTCGTTTGGGTCCGCGGGCCGGCGCCTTCGAGCAGCTTCAACCTCATAGACCCCAGAAGCCGCTCGACCCCAGTTAGGTTCCCCTTGATTCAAGCCATCCTCTTTGATCTGGACAATACGCTTACCGACTTCATGCGCATGAAGGAGCTGTCGGTGCGCGGGGCGATCGACGGGATGATCGACGCCGGGCTGCAGGTTGACCCCGAGAGGGCGCTCAAACGAATCTACGCCATCTACGACGAGCAGGGCATCGAGTCGCAAACCGTGTTCGACCTGTTCTTGCAGGCCGAACTGGGCGAGATTGACCACAAGATTCTGGCGGCCGGGATCGTCGGCTACCGGCGCCTGCGGGACTCGGCACTCGTGCTCTACCCGCACGTCAAACTGACGCTGGTCGAACTGGCCAAGCGTGGCCTCTTGTTGGCAGTGGTTACGGACGCGCCGCGCCGCCAAGCCTGGCTTCGCTTGTGCAACCTCAACCTGCACCACATCTTCGACGAAGTGGTGACCTACGAAGACACTGGCGAGCGGAAACCCTCACCCGCACCGTTTCGTGCCGCCCTGGACGCGCTGGGCCTGGAGGCCAAAGAAGTACTCATGGTCGGGGATTGGCCCGAGCGCGACATGGCCGGCGCTTCCAGCGTTGGCATCCGCACTGTGTTCGCGCGCTACGGAGATACGTTTGGGACCGAGGAGTCGGGTGCCGACTTCGAGATCGACGACATCTTCGAGCTGCTCGACATCGTCAAGCGCCTGAACGGCGGCGATCCGCTGGCGGCGCGCCGTAGCGAGCGTGCGACGGGTCGCCGCGAATCGGCGCCGAGCGACGCTTAGCCGCATGCAAGGGCTCGGCATCGACATCATCGAAATCGAGCGGATCGAGCGGGTCATCGATCGCCATGGTGACCGTTTTTTGGAGCGAATCTACACGCCGGCCGAGATCGACTACTGCCGGGCCCGTCGACACGCGGCGCCGTCTTTCGCGGTGCGCTTTGCGGCCAAGGAGGCGTTTGCCAAGGCCGTCGAGGTCGATTGGCAACCTAACTGGACCGAGGTGGAAGTCCTGATCGCCAATCGCCAGCCGCAGCTTGTGGTCTCTGAGCGCTTGGCTGCACTCCTCGGCGGGGCAAGGCTGCGGGTGAGTTTGTCGCACTCCGACACCATGGCAGCGGCGGCGGTGGTCGTTGGCTGAGGCGTTCGGCGTATGAGGCTTGTCACCCGCGACCAGATGCGAGCGCTTGACCGCGCCGCCATCGAGGACTACGGCGTCCCTGGATTGGCCTTGATGGAGCGCGCCGGGCGCGCCGTTGTCCGGGAGATGAGCGAGTTTTTTGCCTCACGCGCCAATCTGCGCGCCGTCGTGTTGTGTGGCAAGGGCAACAATGGTGGCGATGGCTACGTCATCGCCCGGCACCTTCGCCAGCGCGGCGCTGCGGTCGTGGTGTTTGCCCTCGACGACCCGGCCCAGTTGACCGGCGACGCCTACGCCCAGATGGACCGCTACCGGACGCTGGGAGCGCCGGTCATCACCCTTGAAGGCGATGCCGCCTGGTTGCGCTTGCGGCGCGAAGTGGCCGCGGCTGATGTTGTGGTCGACGCTCTGGTGGGTACCGGCTTCCGCGGCGCCGTCGAAGGCGCACTCCTCGATGTGTGCGAGATCGTCAACGCCCATCCCGCCTTCGTGGTGGCCGTGGATGTGCCGTCGGGACTCGACGCCGACACCGGCGCGATCGATCCCATTGCACTTCTCGCCGACCTGACGGTGACTTTTGAATGCCCGAAGCTCGGGTGCACGTTGGAGCCCGGTCGCGGTTTCGTCGGTGAGCTGCGCGTAGCCGATATCGGGATCCCCAGGGCGGCGTTAGAAGCGCAGGAACCGACCGCCGACCTCATCGATCGCCGCGCCGCCGCGCTTCTCGTGCCGACCCGCCATCCCACCGACCACAAGGGTGACTGCGGCCGCGTCTTGGTGATTGGCGGCTCGGCGGGGATGACCGGCTCGGTCGCCCTTGCCGCCCGCGCCGCCTTGGCCACCGGCGCGGGGCTCGTGACCCTGGCGGTGCCGGCGCCCTTTGCCGCTGCGGTCGACGCCGCGCTTCCCGAAGTGATGGTGCTCGCGGTCGCCGAAACCGGGCGCGGCGGTGTGTCGGTGCGCGCCACCGACGACCTCCTGGCCGCTGCCGCGACGGTCGACGCCGTGGCGTTGGGTCCGGGCATGACCCGCGACCTGGAGCCCGCCGAGTTGATTCGTCACCTAGTGAGTACCATAGACGCACCGCTGGTGCTCGACGCCGACGGTCTGAACGCCTTCGAGGGTGCGTTGGCGGAGCTGGCAGAGGCACCTGGCGCTCTGGTTCTCACCCCGCACGTCGGCGAGTTCAGTCGCCTGACCGGCATCGATGCCCTGGCGGTCGAGGCCGACCGGCCCCGCACCGCGCGCTTCGCCGCCGACACCGCCCAGCAAGTGGTCCTCTTGAAGGGCTCGCCGACGGTGATCGCTTCGACCGAACGCCCGCTTGCCGTCGCCCCCGCCGGCAATCCAGGCATGGCCACCGCCGGTGCCGGTGACGTTCTGACCGGCGTCCTGGCCGCCTGGCTGTCACAGGGTCTCGTGCCTTTCGACGCTGCCGTCCTCGGGGCCTTCGTGCATGGCGCTGCCGGCGATCTGGCCGCGGCCGAGCGCGGCGTGCACGGTATGATGGCGGGGGACATCGTCGACCGGCTGCCCCAAGCCATCGCCAGCCTTGTCGCCCACGGCGATGAGATGCTGTTTGGCGGCGACTGAGTCAGACTTGCGGGGTGTATCATCGCCGGTAGGCGACGTCGCCATCAAGGAGAGCCGCAATGAAACAGAGCCGTTCAGCCAAGCGTGAGCTGGTCGAGGCCGGCGCCGCGCTCGCTCAGCGCGGCTACTTGGTCGCCGACCTCGGCCTCCTCTCGGTCCGCGCCGGCGCCGAAATCTACTTCGCGCCGACTGGCGCCGACCGCGGTCAGCTCGACCCCAAGGCGCTCGATGAGGTGCGACTGGACGGTAAGGGCAAGCGCTCGGTGCCGCCCAACTCGGATGCCTGGACCCACCTGGTCATCTACCGCGAGCGCTCGGAAGTGGGCGCCATCATCCACGCGCAGCCGCCGGCAGCCACTGCTTTCACCACCTCTGGGACCCGCCTCGAACCGCAGCTTCTGCCCGATGTGCTCACCCGCTTGGGTGGTGTGCCACTCATTCGTCGCGACGCCTCGTTGGTGGCCGACTCAACGACCACCTCGCTCCTCGAACACCTCGACCAAGCCAAGGTGTTTCTTCTGGCCAACCGCGGCGTTGTCGCGGTCGGCACCAGCCCCCAAGAGGCAGTGGCGCGACTCGAGCTGGTCGAGCACTGCGCGCAAGTGCAACTCAGGGCACACCTCTTGGGTGGCGCGGAGCCCTTGCCTGAGCAAGCGGTCCGCCGCCTGGTAGAAGCGCATTTCGAAGCCAAAGGTGGGCGGAACCTGTAGGGGGGATCATGAACCAGGCGCAATCGATCGCATTGAGCCGCGCCTTGGCGGCGGTGTCGTGGGCCGATGGTGTCTTGCAGCGCTCCGAGCGCAGCTACTTAACCGCCGTGGCCTACCGCCTCGGACTGTCGCCCGAAGTTTTTCGCACGCACGTCGAGCCTCTTCTCGATCACCCCATTCCCTACGACCGTGCCCTGGGGGTGATTGGCGAGTTGATGCGCGTCATCTCCAGCGATGACGACCGCCAGCTCTTCCTCCGAGAGCTGCGTGGCCTCTTCGAAGCCGACGGTGAAGTGGCTGAAGACGAGCAAGCCGTGCTCGATGAGGTGGAATCGGCGCTCGCCGACTACGGCGCCCTCGACTTTGCCATTGGCAAGTTCCGCGCCGTGGTGGGCGCCCTCTGGTCGCGCCAGCGCCAGCCTATTGAACGTCCCACCGGCGGCGGGCGCTTCAACGGCGACCTCGGTGCCTACGGGAAGAACTCGCTGCTCTTGCACCTGGCCGACGTCATGAGCGCTGGCGGCCACGAGTGCGCGGCAGATCCCGCCGACCTGAACGACGTCACCCTCCGCGCCGCCATGCTTGCCCGCGCCGTCGAAGCGTCGGACCGCGGGTGGACCCCTGACCGCCGCCGCCAATCCCGCGAAGCCTTGGCGCCACATCTTGCCGATGCCCACGTTCTCCGCTTCTTGGTCGACATCTTGGCCGAGGGCCACGACTATGGCATGGACCGCCAGCGCGTCTGCGCCGAATGGAACCGCGTTTCGACCATGGAGGAACGCCAGGATTGGGTGACGGAGCTACTGCGCTTCGCCGAGGTGACGGGCCTGAACGGCGACGATGTGGCCGGCGAGATTCGGCTCATCGCCAACTTCCTGTGGATTCCGGCCGCCGAGTTTCATGCGCTGAAGGCGGAGGAGGGGTAGTGGGTTTTCTAGCGACGCAATTGACGTGGCTCTGCAAAACCAGAACCCTTGGCTGGCGCCTCATCCAGCGACGCATCGACACCGTCATGGTCGTGTTGGTCCACGTGGCAAACACTGCTTTCTTGCGGCATCATTGTAGCAATCACTCTTGGTACAGTTCTATGGATTGCTGTGTGATCAACGCCCGTCAAATTGAGGGCGACGTACACCCGGGGTGACGTGGCGTCAAACAGGGACCGGGGCGGCCAAGCGGAGTCAAGGAGACACAGAGGACTTTTCGGAGGTCGCCAAGAGTGAGCCAGCAGGAGAGATTCCCCCGAGAAACCGTCTCCGAGAGAAACAGAATCCTCGTTGACAGGCTTTGGCGAAAGTGCTTAGCTGGACCAAGATAGTTTCCCCGCGCCGCGCGCGTCGCTACCGGCGCACCTGATATGGTCCGCAAGCAGTGGCCCTGCCCACTGGTCGTGCGATTTGCTGGCAAGCCGAGCCGGCCTGCCGCAGGAGCGCGAGATGAATCTATCTCACCATGACTCAACCCAGGTCAGCTTGCTAGTGCTAGCGGTCTCGGCTTTTGTAGTTAGCTCGAGTGTTCCGAGTTTAGCGCAGCCTGGCCCCCTGGGTCCAATTTGCCCAGAGAACGTCTGTGGGACTTGGCTCCCTCTGTGTTTGGCTGACGACACTGAGATCATTCACGCAGCATTGCTACATACTGGTGAGCTACTCGTATATGGTCGGCACCATAACGGTGGACTTTGGGATCAACACTACTACGTCTGGAGCCCAACTGGAGGATGCGGGACTTTAACCCCGTTGCCTGATGCACCGCACGGCAGCGGCCTTGATCATCTCACGTGCCAATCTGAACTAAATTTGGTCGACTACACTCCGTTTTGCGCCGGTCACGATTTTGATGAAGATGGACGACTCTTGATCGTTGGCGGGAACGACCTGGAGGATAGCCCCGGCGGAGACGTTGTTCACAAAACCAACCACACGATGTGGTTTGACGTGACAGATGCGCCAACCTATTGGACGCCTGGTCCAAACTTGAACCGCACCAGATGGTATTCCTGGGTGCGTGTCCATCCGTTCAACAACACGTTCTATTCGTGGACCGGCAGTTCCGCAACGTATTGCCCTAATTCTCCTCAATCAAGCCAAACTATCGAAATTCTCGAAGGGTTCTCGGACCAAGAGTGGGAGTTCGTAGATAGTGCAGGTGGGCCGTGCCATCCGCCTCTCGAGCTGTACTCGCCGACGTTTACACTGCCAGCGTCATGGCCGGTGTCATCTCAAGCTGGAAAATGGTGGTCGCTCAGCCATCCGCCAGCGTCGGCCACGCAGATTTCGGACACTTGGGTGCTTGATCCCACTCCAAGCAATTGCTCGTTCTCTCCCATAGCTGTTGCTTCGCATAGACCGCAGCATCGCCCAGATCGGCAACACCGCGATGGAGCTGAAGTGCTTGCTCCATACGAGTTCGATGGCGCTCAACGTGAATACAAGCCAGGGCCGAACATCTACGTCTTCGGAGGGTTCGAGGTTGATCCTTTGGACTCGAACTGCTCGCTTTGCGGTTCGACAGACCCGCATAATGAGGCTGAATACTTTAGCGCGGCGACGCAATCGTGGCAAACCACGGAAATTGCTGAGATGAACTACCCAAGGCAGGATGCCGATGCCGTGTTGCTGCCAGACGAAACTATCTTGGTCGTCGGCGGAGGTCGAGAGGCAACGGCGCCCAGCTGTGTAAACGGGGGGGCGCCTACATGCGGAAATGATGAGACGCAGACCAGCGCGGGCACAACACTCGGCATTGACTGTGCTCAGCACAACCCGGAAATCTATGATCCTCGCACGAACACTTGGACAATCGTGGATGCTCATCTTAGGCCGCGCCTCTACCACTCGGTTGCTGTGTTGTTGCCAAATGGCAGTGTGTTTGTCGGTGGCGGAGAATGGTTTACGCAGGCGCCTGTGAGCTGCAACGAACTTCTCACTGGAACGAAGTTCTTTGAAGAGAACTACGAGATCTACCAGCCACCATATTTTTTTCAGCTCGCCGCTCGCCCGCAGGTAACCCAAGTTCTGTCAACGACAGCATACTTCGGCTGCGATTTCACGTTCCAGGTTTCCAATTGGGACGCAGATCCGACCAACAATCGAGTGTTGCTTATGCGACAAGCGACAAACACGCATTCGAGTTCGATGTCTCAGTCACATGCTTTTGTCCCGTTCGAGCAAAGGCATGTAGTTGGAGACACTTACAGGGTTACGATTACTCTCCCCGAGAGGGCCGAGCAAATCTTGCAAGCGGGTTGGTACATGCTCTGGGCGACTACTGATTGGAATGAGGCGAATCGACTGCCGTGTGTCGAAGCGCCCTTTGTTCAAGTCATGGACGGCACCTGTTTGTCACTTGGAGCTATGGGGGGGGTGGTAGTCGCAGGCGGCGAAGCTCAGCTCGAGTTGACCGTTCGCCAGCGACCGGCCGGCGCAGCTGTTGACTTCGGCATTGCAGTTCCGGCGAATATGCGCGGTGCGAGCTTGGCCATCTATGACATTGCTGGGCGCTTTCTAACGATGGTAACGGACAACCTGGAGCCTGGTCCACATTCGCTTGAGTGGCATCCAAACACTGGTTTCGCGTCGGGAGTCTACGTTGCCAGGCTGTCATCAGGTAGAGCTAGCCAAGTCGAAAAGGTACTAGTTCTTCAGTAGGGACTTCAACACGGAGGCGTCGCCGTGAACAAGAGATCTGCATGGCAGTTGGGAATCACGATGTGCGCACTCGCCGGCGTCGTGGCGCCGGTGTGGGCTGGTACGATCCGTGTCCCAAAGGACTATCCGTCAATTCAACAAGGCGTGGATGCTGCGAGCGACGGTGATCTTATCCTGGTCGCTCCAGGAGTGTACACAGGCGTTGGCAATCGTGGCATCGTGGTGAACAAGCAAGATCTGGAGATACGATCCGAGGCTGGTGCATCAGCCACAATTGTTGACGTGGAAGGGAGTTTGAACTCGCCGTCGCGCGCGTTTTACGTTGGTGCTGCAGGGACGGGTGCGACGATCGAGGGGTTTACCCTGACCGGTGGATGGGTTGACTGGTATTCAGGGACGACGGGAGCAAGCGTTCAAGTGTCGATGGCTACCGCCACAATACGAAACTGTGTGTTCTTGGGCAACGAGGGCAACGGGAGCGTTGGATGTCGGGAATCCGATGTGACAATCCAAGATTGTGACTTTCGGGCCAATTCCGGTGGCTATGGAGTTGCCGTGAATGGACGACACAGTTCAACGGTGAGTGTCTTTCGATGCACGATCGAAAACAACCAGGTCTTAAACACGGGTTGGGGCGGTAGCCTCCACTTTTGGGCTAGTTCGGCTCTCTTGAGCGAGTGTGAGATTGATAACCCCGGAGATGGTACGGGTGTCGTCGCCAGCTCCGCAACCGTTTCGATGAGTGGGAGTCTGTCGAAGAATACGTTGATCGCTGACAACAGCGAGGTTGAATTGCAGTCGTGCACCTTCACTGAATGCCGGATCAATGGAGCTCTTAGATTGTCCAGCTCAAGCCTTCTGATGAACGGGTGCACGTTGGTGGGAAACAGCTCCACTGTTACAGGGGAAATTGTGCTCCTGGACGGAAACTCTCAGGGTGTCATATCGAACTCGATTTTCGCATTTAACGAGTGGCGGGCGGTAGGTTGCGCACCTGGTAGTGAGGCGACATTGAGCTGCACTGATGTGTTTGGCCATTTGGGCGGAGATTGGGTGGGTTGTCTAGAGGGGCAAGGCGCGCTTCGTAACAACCTGTCCGCAGATCCAGAGTTTTGCCGGATGGAGGAAGGCGACTTCACGCTGCGGTCGACCTCGCCGTGTGCTCCTAAAAACAGCAACGGGTGTGATCTTGTCGGAGCGCATCCGGTTGGGTGTGATTCCAGCACGCCGGTGGACAAATCTACCTGGGGCCGCATCAAAGGGGTGTTTCGGGATTAGCGGGACGGCTAGCGTACTACGAAGTTGCTCAGTTTGCGTGCCACGGTCATTGCCCCACAGGTGGTTGCCACAGTTCGACCTACGGGCTTCGGCCAGAATGCGTTTCTTGTACTCGAGCGTAAACTGCCTTCGCGTCGCCATCGCTCCCACCTCCGGACTCGGGGACGTGAGCTTCGGGGTTGAGGTCGAACTCGACAACAATCGATGCGAACGCCAGACCCTTACGGTATTGTCGCCTTACGGGGAGTCTACGTTGTCGCTCTACAGGCGCAGAAACGTTTGCATTCGGCGTATGGTTCGGGCAAAATCCATGCGTCGCAGTTGCCGAGAGATGGAAGAACCCATGTCGGAATCCATCAGTGACTATCCTGCCTTCCCACCGTCACGGTGCAGGCCGATTAGGGTGAGATGCTGGGGACACGTTTTCGTGCTCGTATTGTCATGCACGCTCTTGATGTCACCTTGCTTTGCGGAGCCCTCCGTTAGGCTAAGTTGGTCCCCAAATGCGATCGTTGTCGACACCGCATGCATGCCGGCTGATGGTCTACTGTATCTTTTCTTGAGCGGTTTCGATAGCGACCAAATGCGTGGTATTCAAATCGATGCTACACGATACCGCGACGATCCAAGCGGATTGAAAGTGACCGCGTCAGGTGTTGTTTCCGGTGATGTCGGTTGGACCGAATCAGTCGCTCAAGCAGAGTGGGGGGAACATCGGGCTGAACTAAAGATCCGAGACGACTTCGATGTTGTCGCGGTGAAGCTTCAGGAACCGAGTGCCTGCAGGGAGGCAACCGTTGTCGTTAGTTACGCGATGGTGGATCTGAACGGTAGTGTGGCCTATGCAGATGTGTCGTCAGCGCGGGCCTACATAGCAGGTGGTAGTCAGCTAAAGCCGCCCGTGCATGTACTTGATTTTGCTCCTCGCACTGCCCGGTCTGCTGCAAGTCTTGCGTTGACGGTCTACGGCGGCAACGTGGATCAAGCAAGCACTGCGTACCTGATGCGTGACGGGGGCATGGTCCATGGGGCTATTGTTGAAGCTAGCCAGGAGTCCGTGCAGGTTCAGTTCCAGATTCCGGCCGGATCCGACGGGGAATGGAGGGTTGGGCTGAGGGGGGTGAACGAGGACATGTCGACTCAGACGTTGCTTGTGCTTCCGGCATCAGCTTCAGGATGGCCGCCGGGGAGAGTGGTATGGAAGGGGGGGGAGGGACAGGCGACGACTTCGTTGTTTGGTCCTGGTGAGCCTTGCCCGATGAGCGGTGTAATGACAGCCCGCGCTTTGTATGCACTCGACAATGCGGGGAACCTTGGGAATCAGTTAGATTCGGAGCTGTCGCTTCAGGTCGGTTTGATTGAAACACAGTCGGGGTTCATTTATGAGTCCAACAGAAAACTCAAACGCGTCAATCACAACGGCCAAGTGCTTTGGGAAACGGAACAAAAACACCTTTATGCTCGCTACGCTGCAGAATCGGACGTCGTCTTATGCTTTGGTGGGGGTGGCCATGGCAGCTTTTCAGGCCTCGGCGTGCGGCTCGTTAAGCCTGGGGGCGTTCCACTAGATTTGGGGACTGGGTTTGTGACGCAGGCTGAGCCGGTGGTTGGTGGGTTTGTGGTGGACAAAGTCGATGATGCCTCAGCCGGCCGTGGTTACGAGGTCGGGCACACGTTGGTGAAGTACGATTTCGATGGAAACCATGAGTGGTCAACGCCTGTCGCCGAAGGGTTTACTAAGGCGCTTGGTTCGGACCCGCGGGGCGAGCGTGTGCTGTTGGCTCTGGCGCAAGAGGGGAATCTCTCTATTGTTCCCGCGATTCTTGTGTTGGACGCTGAGACGGGGGCAATCTTGGCTGCACACGAGTTCGCCCCCCAACAGCATCCACACTTCACACCGGTACTTGGCTCTCAGGGAGACACCATGTATCTGTTTCGACATACTGAAACCTACTCGAAGTGTGTCGAGATGGTTGCCTTCAACGTGGAGACCGGTACTGAACAATGGCGCCGCGTCGTGGATTGCGTTGAAGACTGGGGAAGTGATTGGGGGGCGACCTTCGCCATTTCTCGAGAGGTGAGTGTCGCTCCGATGAGCGGCGACTTGGCGATTAGCCTGTTTTGGTTGGTACTCGACAGCAGCGGACGACCTAGTCAGCATCAAATCTCGAAAGTACTGGTTGTGGATCGCATGGGCAACGAAGTACTCGACCACATTGTCGACGGTGACGTCGTCTACAAGTTGGAGTTCCTCGATAGCGACCGCTTCCTATCAATCCACCTCAGAGATGAAACCAGAATCGTTGTCGTTAGGTGAGCAGAAAGGGCAATTCAGATGCGCAGAGCGACAGTTTTTGTTCTTGCTATCAGCTCACTCATTCATGTTAACTTCACATGCGCGGCAAATTGCGTCTGCTTTGGTGTGTTTCTGTATGTGCTTATGACCCGCATGCCAACAGATCTGGCTACGGGATGGGTTGTGCAGAAGTTGGTGGGCCGCAGGCAGTTTCGATAGCGGAAGTCCCGTCGATATCAACGTTTCCTCGCGTAGTTACGATTTCGAACTATCCGAATCCCTTCAACCCGGTTACGACCCCTGCATTCTACGTGCCGGACGAAGGGCGCGTAAGGCTTGACGTTTTTGATCTGCGCGGTCGCCTTGTACGGCAGCTGGTTGATCGCCATATGTCCGAAGGCGACCACGAGGTTCAATGGGATGGGGCTGACGGCCAAGGGGCTATGGTGGGGTCTGGGGTGTACTTCGCTAGAGTAGAGTAAGGACGAAGCGGGGTACTGATTCGCAGAAAATGATCGTCCTTAAGTGAATAAAAGCGGGGGCAATTATGCGTGCGTTCATCCTACTCCTCATGATTGAATCACTGGTCGTTGACGACGCCTTTGCGAACGGAACCACGATTGTCCTGCACGCAGTCCCACACGACCCGGTTGCGAGTTGTTTCGCGCCGCAGAATGGCGGATTCGACTGCACTCAAGCCGGGACGGATGTAGCTCCAGACACTGATGTCGACGTGCATGTTTTCGTTCACGGAGCGGAAGAGATCGCGGGGGCTGCAATCCGTTTCGACTGGGATCCTTCATGGAGCTTGACGCAATGGCGATCGGGCTGCCACCAGGGCGTCGTTGAGATAGCGACGCCATCTCAGTCTGGAGATTCATACGTCGCAGCGTTCAATTGAGCTGCTGCGGATACGAGCGGACTCATTCCACTTGGATGGCTTGTTATGAGAAGTGGGGTCCCAGGAACGTTCTTGGCGATTGGCAATGCCCCGCCCGATAGTACGGCTATAGTCGACTGTTCACTGACGGAGATGGTCGTGGGCCCGAGCGAGTGGGGTTCGGTGGGGGTTGCCACAGCTCGACTTTGTTGCCCTCAGGATCGATGACCCAAGCGAACTTGCCGTACTCAGATTCAGTGATCTCATCGAGGACGTTGCAGCCTTCCACTTTGAGAGCTTTGGCTACTGCGTGCACGTCTTCAACGCGGTAGTTGATCATGAACGGGGCGTTGCTTGGCGCAAACTGGTCGCTTTCCTCCGGAGCAATGGACCAGACGGTCGTGCCGCCGGTGGGCTTGCCCTCAGAGTCGGTCCAGGAGAAGACGGTGCCGCCCCACTCCTGGACATCGATGCCGAGGTGGCGCTTGTACCAAGCTTGCAGCGCCTCCGGGTCTTTCGCCTTGAAGAAGATGCCCCCGATGCTAGTGACGCGTTTCATCTGAACCTCCGGTAGGTAGTGTCTTACGGGTGACGACGGCTGTTGTTGTCAGCTGTCCCGCTCCTCAAGAGCGCGCCGGAGGATTGGTAGCCATGCGCGGTCGCGTTCGCGGCCAAGCTCTTCTTTGGTTGCGATAAGTACTTCGAGGTCAACCACGTCGACGGCAACGTCCGGTGTCAAATCGATCTGGATGCTCTGTTGGGCCAACGTTGCGTAGTTGCGACCGCCGACGATTTCGCCAAGGACATCGAGAGGGCCGGCTCGGGTGATAAGGAGGTGGTGCCCCGGGCCAAGTAGATGCTCGGCTCTTGGGCGCAACTTCCTCCAGCTTGCTTCCCGATAGATGGCGTCGAGATCGTCGAGAGCCTCAAGGAGTCGGACAACGTTGTTCGCGCTCCGAGCATGGACGATGTCGAGGTCGAAAGTAGAAATCGGGGCGCCTTGAAGAACTCCGGACACCCCACCAACGACTACGAATCTCACCTGGTGTCGAGCGAGAACGCTCAAGAGTTCTGCAAAATCAGCCTTTTGCACGTCCTCGCCTCAGCCGGGTGACCGCATCGACGTGGCTTTGCAGAACCTGAAGTCGTTCAGCCGGGCTGAGAGACAACATCCAGCGGATCAGCGAAACGTCGACGCCGTCGTTGGGCTTGGCTTTCTGGCCGGTCTCGGTCCTTCTGTCGCGAAATCGTGCCATGCGGGCGACTCCCGAGTTCGTTAGACGCAAGCATCGTAACATCGCCCGCGATCCACAGTCCTCTTGGATGAGGGGGCGACTCTAGCCCGCGCCCGCCATCGCCTCGAACCCTACAGCCTCCCCGGCAGCGGCCAAACTCGCGCCGTTGGCGCCGGCGTCCTCCCCAAACAGCCCCAACACCCGGCGGGCGCCCTCCACCGCCGCGTCGATGAGCCCCTGCCGGTCCCGGTAGAAGCGCTTCACCCAAAAACCAGACGGGGGCGCGACGTACGCCAAGTGTACGGCGCGGGCGCCGTGGGTTGCCGGCTGGGGCCCCATGACCAGCTCCAAAATCTCCTCGTAGCGCTCCTGGCCGACCCGCCAGGCTTGCTCGGCGGCCAGGATGTTCTCCGGGCTGATGTGCCGGGCGATCAGGTAGCGGGCCCAGGGGGGGATGCCCACCGGGTGGGCGTCCTCCGGCTTCGAGAGGATGACCAGGATGTGGGTGCAGCCTTCGGCGATGGCGTCGAGGACTGGGACTGGGTTCAGGAAGGCGCCATCCACGTAGGGGCGCCCGCGCACCAAGACCGGCTTCCGGTAGACCAGCGGCATGGCGGCCGAGGCTTTCAGCATCGCCAGCAACTCCTCGTCCGACGAGGCGCTGTGCTGCGCGAACACCATGGAGCGCATGATGGAGGGGTCGGTGGTGTAGATCTTGAAGTCGGTTGGGTGGTGGCGGAGGCGCGTCAAGTCCAGCCTTTTGCGGTCGCCGACGACATCATCAAAGCAATAGTCAATGTTGAGGGCTAGGCCCTGGAAGACGCGACGCGGCCGAAAGCTGATGAAGGTGTCGTTGTTGATATCGCAGTAGTAGATCGACGTCCCCAACTGGACTTGACCGGCCAAAAAGTAGCCAATGTTGATCGAGCCCGCCGACGAGCCGTGGGCGGCGTCAAAAGCGTCGCTTAGGCCGAGGGCGTCGAGGCCGCAGAGGGCGCCGGCGGTGAACACGCCGCGCATGCTGCCGCCTTGCACGACGACGCCGAGCTTGGTACCAGGTTCTCGCCGACCTTGCTGGCGGTCTCGGAGCGCTTCGATGACTGCTGATGTCGAGGCCATGCGTGGAGTATTACAGAGACTCTTGAAGAGGATTGGGGTGTTCGCATAACACGTCGTTTTGCAATGGGTTATGTGGTTGGCCGCGGCGCACCACGGGCCGCGTCGCAAGACCTCTGTCGATGTACCGCAACAGCCGCAACTGCTTGCAATTTGCGGCGCTCCCTCTTACGATCGCGCCAAGCTTGCCCCTTCCGCCATCCTCCTGAACGGAGAGGTTCGACGTGTCGACTGAAGTACCGAGCACGGCCGGAGACAACCCCACCCTCTCGTACACTGTGCGCGCCCCCCAAGAAGAGCTGCGCGCTTTTGCGCTCCGGCGCTTGGAGAGTCTCAAGCGCGTGGATCTCGAAGAAGCCGACCGCATCGAGTCCGCCATGGATCGCGCCCTGGAGTTGTTGCAAGAAGCGGAGGGTGATGATGATCCTGCGTAGCTTGAAAGCCACCCACTTCAAGAAGTTCCGAGAACTCGAACTGGCCGACCTGCCGCCCAAAGGTCTGATTGGCATCGTCGGACCCAACGAGGCTGGGAAATCCACGGTGGTCGACGCCATCACCTTCGCGCTCTTTGCCAAGACCGAAACCGAGCGCGACGAAACCGACCTCACCAATCTTATCCACTGGGACGAGGACGTCTGCCAGGTCGAGCTGGAGTTCGAGCTGGACGGCGGCAGGCGCTACCGGTTGTTCCGAGAGATCGATCGGATGGGTGACCATCTGGCCCAGCTCCAGCAGTTGGGCGCCCCCCGCGCCGAGGCCCAGGGCATCGTTCCCGAGGCCAGCCGGCTCTTCGCCGGTGACGAGCCGCCGCCGGGCGCGGTGTCGGGTCCCCTGCGGGTGGCTCGTGAGCTTAAACGCTTACTGGGCTACAACTTTCAGGATTTCCGCCACAGCTTCTTCCTGGCCCAACACGGTGCCGAGGCGCTCGGGCCGGCCACCCAGGCGCCGGATTGGTCGGGCGTTCTCTTTCGTATGACCGGCATCGCGACCATGGACCGGGCTATCGACAAGGCCGAGGCGGTGGCCGGGTCGATCCGTGACGAAATGCGCCAGCTCGAGGGTGAGTTGGGGGTCCAAGAGCGGCTCATGGCAGCCATGGGGGTGACCGCCGCCGACGAGCGCGGGTTGGTCGAGGCAGTCGGCCACATTCAAGAGGAGATTCAAGCCACCGAGGCGTCCCTCGATGGCTTGAAGCGCCGGCGCCAGGACGCCCTCGAGCGCGTGCACGTGCGCGCCCAGTCCAACCGCGAGCTGGGTGGCCTGGCGACCGCCGTCCTCGAGGAGCAGCTGGCGGGTGAGGTGACCGGGCTGGCGGCTGGCCTCGAGGTGCGCCGGACCAAGCTCGAGAAGGAGCGGGCGCGCGAAGAGGGGACGCGTGACGGCGTGCGCGGCAAGCACGAGCGCGTTGCCGGTCTTCGCCGGCTGGTCGAGGAACTGGACGCGCGCCTCGGCGAGCGTCGCGCCCAGTTGGATGCCAGGCTGAATCCACAGAGCCCCGACAGCTTGGTCGACGCCAAAGACGCCATCACCCGCAATCTGAAGCGGCTGCGCGGGCGCGGGCGTGCCTCGATCGGCTGGGGCATCTTCTTAATGCTCTTGGGCGCGGTGGCCTGCGCCTGGTGGCAATGGGGGCAGGCTTTGGTGCCGGTGACCTTGCCCGAGCCCTTCCTGCCCATCCACGTCTTGTGGGCTGGAACCGCGCTCCTCGGTCTGGGACTGATGACCGCGGCCATGGGTGCGCGGCGCCGTTCTGTGGCCCAGCAACTGGTCGCCGCCTCGACCGAACGCTTGAGCGAGTTGGACGCCGAGATTGGCCAACTCATGAGCGAGCGTGAGGTTCTAAGCGGCAACGTCCTCCAGGTCGTGCGTGATGGGCGGGCGGCGCGTATCCAGGATGAGCGCGCTCTGACCATCGTCGGCGCCCTCCACGAGGATCACCGCGAGTTCATCGAGCGCTCGGTGTCGGTCGACGAATACGCCGCCCAGCTGAGCGCCGAAACCCAGGCCGCCGACGACAAGCTCCGCCAGATCGATGTGGCGGCTGAGCGCCTGGGCCACCTCTCGACTTCGGTGAAGGGCTACGCCCAGGAGCTGGCCATCTTGGTGGACGAACCGCCGGCGCCCTTGCCCATCGACTCTGTGAGCCTCGGCGCGCTCGAGGAGAAGTTTGCCCAGTACAAGCAACGCGTCGCCAGTTTGTCGCGCCGGTTGAACAACGACCGCCGGCCACTGGCGGCGCGGCTCGACAAGCTGCACGAGCAGCTCGATCGCTTCGGTGCCGACCCCGGCTCGCGATTGCGCGATTTGGAGTCGCTTCTTAAGAGTCCCGCGCGGCACGAATCGGGGGCTGAGCGCCACCTGGTGGGCAAGGTGGACAACCTCCTCAAGGTACTTCCCGGCGAAGGAGCGCTGCGCGAGGAGGTCACGCGCTTGGGCGGCGCTGCCGAGGAAATGGAGCGCAAGCTGGCGGAAGAGCGCACGCGCCTCACGGAGCGCCGGGCGGAAATGGAGCGCATGCGCCCCCAGTTTGAGAAGCGCCAGACGGTCGAGGACGAAATCGGCGCGCTGAAGACCAGCCTTGCGGACCTCCAGGCCCAGTCGGAGCGCGAGTTGCAGGCGGCGCGGCTGTTGCGTGGCGCTGCCGACCAGCTGCGCAGCCGCCTGGCGCCGGCCATCGGCCGCTCGCTCGGCAAGCGCCTGAGCCGTATTACCGGCGGACGCTACAGCCGCGTCTCGGTCGACCTCGATTTCGGCATTCACATCTATTCGGATGACCGAAACGCCTTCGTCCGGCCCGCTGACCTGTCGGGTGGCACGCACGATCAGCTCATGCTGGCGCTCAGGCTGGCGTTTGCCGAGGTGCTCTTGGCTACGCGCGGGCGTGCCCAGAGCCTGCACCTCCTCCTCCTCGACGAGCCGATGGACGGCTTCGACATGGAGCGCACCCAGCGGTTCTTGACGCTCTTGCGCGAGCACGACGGCCCGCTCCAGCAAGTTGTCCTTCTGGCCAACAAGCCGGAGCTGGGCGAGCGCTGCGACCTCACGTTCCGGACCGACGTCGCCACCGAACGCTTGGCGGCATCAGGGTTGGGTGAGCCGTTGGGAATCGGCACGGCCACGGCCGTACCCGCGGCGCCGATCCAGCCCGACGTCCACGGGTCGGAACCCCAGGCTAGCGAACAAGCACGAGGCGGCCCGTAACCCCCGGGACGCCGTCGAGGCCGACGAAGTAGACGCCTTGCGGGGCGCGAGCGCCGCGCTGGTCGATGCCGTTCCATCCCACGGTATGGGTGCCGGCCTGCAAGCGCCCAAAGTCGAGCGTTTGGACCAACCGGCCGGCGACGTCGTGGACCGCCAGAGTGACCTCTTGCTGGGACGGTAGCTCCATGTGAATGCGCACCGGGGCTCTCGTCGGCGAGATGGGCATGACGCGGGCCAGCCGGATCGGCGTCGCCTCGGGGAGGTCGATCCCTGCAACCGGCGGCTCGTCGGTGGCTTCGATGAGGTCGACGCTGACGTAGCCGAAGGGCCCGGCGGTCGCCAGGTCGGCAATCTCCAGGTAGACGTCCTCGCCGCTCAGCGCGCGAATGTCGAACCACGCCTCTTGCATGACGTCGGAGTCGTCGCCGGTGACGACGTCGACCGGGGTCGTCGACGCGGTGGTGTAAAGCGCCACGTAGGTGCTGTCCGCCATGGCACCGCCGCCCACGCGCAGCTTGATGTAGTCGGTCATGATGCCGGTGTCGACGTTCATTGTCTGGGAGCGCAGGATGCCGGTGCGCGCGTAGTCGGGACCGCAAGACGGACAACCCCAGGCCAGCGGGCCGCCGTGCTGCTCGGCGGTGTTGATCCAGAAGTGGCCCTCGACTTCGGACGGCACCGACGTGCGGTCCTGCGGGCGGTCGCCGAAGGTGGGCTGGAACTCGAATGCATCACCCGAGACAATCGTCCAGGCGTCCAACAGGGTGTTTGGCTGGCCGAGCGCTGGCCCGCCGGGCCAGGTCAGTTCGTCGAACTTGATGCCGAGGATGGTCTGATCCTTCCAGATGGCGTCGCGCGTGCGCCCGAACCAGGCATTGGTGGGGCCGTCGGTGACCGTGCAGGAGAATCCCTCGAGTTCGAAGAGCTGGGCTCCCGCCTTGTCGTATCCGGAGAGCGCATCCGCCGAGGTCATGGTGTGGATGCCGGCAGTACCAGCCTCGTTGTAGAACAAGTACCAGTCAGTGCCGTCGGTCGAGATGAACGGCGAGGTGATGACCAGGTGCGTGTCATTGGTGAACATTGGTCCACCCGAGTCGACAAAGGTGCCTGGGTTGTCGAGCGAATCGGAAGTGGCGAGCGCCAAGGCCCCCAAACTGGTCGGGTTGCCGTTATAGCCTGGCTTGGTGTCAGTGGTTGTCACCAGCGCCAGCTGTCCGTTCTGCTCGAAAACAAACGGGTCGCGGCAGTCGGCCCAGACGTTGTCCCCCCAGAGGGCCCAGGTCGTGTCAGGGCGGAAAACCGGGTTGTCGGGGCTTTCCGTCCAATTGAATAGATCGCTCGACGTGGCCAGACCGATCTGCTGGGACACAGGCCAGTTGACGCCCGTGTAGTAGAGGACATAGTCGCCGGCTGGCGTTTGCGTGGCATGCGGTGACCAGAGGTTGCGCTCTTTCCATCCCGGCGACTCGATGGATAAGACGCGTGGCTCCAGCGTCCAGTGAATCAGGTCCGGTGACGTCGCATGTCCGAAGTCGATCAGGTTGCCCGGCTGAGTCCAGTTCTCGCCCTGGTTGCCGACCGTGTAGAACAGGTGATAGGTGTCACCCGCGTAGATCAAGGTGTGGTCGGCGGCGTTCATGTCCGGCTCGATGAAGTAGCGCTGCTCGAAGTCGAAGAGCGTAGCGGCGCCAACGACACCGCCGTGCAGCAAGCCGGCAAGGCAAGCAAAAACTGTCGCCACAAGTGCAATAGCACGGAGACGGCTCATTGTAGGAATTGCTCCATCTGTAAGGGTCAGGCGAAGGGTGGTTTGGCGGGCGAAGGGAGGTACGTGGGGACCACCCTTATTGTAGCCGATTTTGAGTACGGAGGCATCCCCCGGTTGAGGGCGAAAGACCCCGGAGGATGGGGTTCTTGACGGTCTAGCTCGGCGAAAACGGAGAACGGGCGACTCTGGCCGTCGCCAGGACGGCTGCGCTATACTCCCGGTCGTTCTGTGATGCTTGTGTGATGTTTTTAGGAAGTGGAGGACGCGCGTGAGCCAACCCCTGCGGATCGCTGTGACCGGCGCTGCCGGCAACATAGGCTACAGCCTCTTGTTTCGCCTGGCCGCCGGCGACTGCTACGGCGCCAATCAACCGATCATCTTGCAGCTCCTCGAGATTCCGCCGGCCATGGGGGCGCTCGAAGGCGTTGCCATGGAGCTCTCCGACTCGGCGTTTCCTTTGTTGCACAAGATCGAGCTGGCCGACGACCCCGGTCGTGCCTTCAAAGACGCCAATCAGATCTTCTTAGTGGGTTCCAAGCCGCGCTCGAAAGGCATGGAGCGGAGCGATTTGATCCGCGAAAACGGCCCGATTTTCGTGGGCCAGGGACAAGCCATTCAACAAGCCGCGGCGCCCGACGTAAGGGTGATTACCGTTGGCAACCCGTGCAACACTAACTGTTACATCGCCATGCAGAACGCGCCGGACGTGCCCCGCGAGCGCTTCACGGCCATGACCCGCCTCGACCAAAATCGCGCCGTGGCGGCGTTGGCCGGCCGGGCGGGGGTGTTGTCCACCGACGTCGATAACATGATCATCTGGGGGAACCATTCTGCCACCCAGTTTCCGGACTTCTCCCACGCGACTGTTGCCGGCAAACCGGCGGCGGATTGTGTGGAGCGCGCTTGGCTGGAGGGCGATTTCTTGACCGGTATCCAGCAGCGTGGCGCCAAGATCATTGAGGCGCGCGGCGCTTCGTCGGCGGCGTCGGCGGCGTCGGCAGCGGTGGACCACATGCGCGACTGGTGGAACGGCACGGGTGAGCGAGCGGTAAGTATGGCGGTGCCGTCGAGCGGTCAGTACGGTGTGCCGGAGGGCATCATCTTTTCGTTTCCGTGCCGGGTCGGTGTCAACGGCCAGTGGAGCGTGGTGGAGGGCGTCGAGTTCGACGCGTTTGGCCAGGAGAAGGTGCAGGCCACTCTGGCTGAGCTGCAGGAGGAGGCGGCGGTCATCCAGGACTTGCTGGTCTAGGCTCGACGGTGGAGTGTGCCAGAAGCACGATTGAAGATCGAGCTGGGCAATTCAAGGCGGGACGCAGCCGGCTGTGCGCGGGTCTACGCGCCCGCGGTTCGGCACGGTGCGGCCTCCTTTGAGCTCGAGCCACCCGATGCGGCCGAGTTTGCCCGGCGCATGGAGGCGCATGCAGCCACCCATCCGTGGCTGGTGGCGCGGGGTTCAGACGAGGTGGCCGCGTACGCCTACGCCGCTCCGCACCGGCAGCGCGCTGCTTACCAGTGGAGTGCGGAAGTATCGGTGTACGTCCATCCGATCCACCACCGGCGCGGCGTCGGCCGGGCGCTCTACCAGGCGCTGTTGGCGGTACTGACCGCGCAGGGCTTTGTGAACGCTTACGGGGGGATCACCTTGCCGAATCCGGCCAGTGTCGCGTTGCACGAGGCGTTGGGGTTTCGACGCTTCGCAACCTACGCGCGCGTTGGCTATAAAAGCGGCGCCTGGCATGATGTGGGGTGGTGGCACCGCACGTTGACGGAGCCGGTCACTGACCCCCAGCCGCCGCTTGGGGTCGAGGTGCTGGTCGGGCGCGGTGACGTCGGATCGATCCTGGCGCGAGCCTGGCAAGGAGAGGAGTCATAGGTTGCGAGGTGTTTTGGCCGTCATTGTGGGCTACGTGACCATGGCGGCGTGGGTGTCGGTGGTGATGACGGTGGCCTTTGCCCTACTTGGCGTGGACTTTGTCTTTGTCGGCGGCACGACCCAGGTGTCGCAAAACTGGGTGATCCTTGCTCTAGCGCTGAGCTTGATCGGTGCGTTGATCGGCGGCGTGGTGGCCGCCTGGGTGGGGCGCAGTCCTAGAAACCGTCCGGTCTTTGCCCTGGCGGCGATGGTGTTGGCGCTTGGTCTCTTGGTGGCTGCTGGGCATTGGAACGCTTCCAGGGCCGGCGATGCAGGCGCGACGCCTCAACCTTTGCCAGAAAGTGTGAGCTTCCGTGAGGCGGCGGCGTCTGGAGTGGCGCCGATGTGGTACCACCTCGCCGTGCCATTGATTGGCTACGCGGGAGTCATGCTGGGTGGTCGCCTGAAGCGTCCGGCGCTGCCAACGACCGGCGCCTAGCTGCGAGCCTCGCCGCCAGCGCCCTTTGGTTGTAAGCTCACTCTGAGGGCGCCGGTCCGGTGCCCGACCCGTGCCCCGCCAGCATCCGGTAGTGCTCGTCGGGAAAGCGCTTCAGCTTGCCGGCCGCATCCATGACCACATGTTTGGTGTGTCCTTCGGCGAGGAGCGCGCCGGACTCAGCGTTGGCCACTTCGTATGCAAACGTGAGCGCGCGGGTCCTGAGTTCAGCGATCCAGCAGCGCAACCGGATGAGGTCGTCGTAGCGGGCCGGCGCCCGGTACCGGCACACACTCTCGGTGACGATGAGCCGCGAGTCGGTCTGCCGCTCCATCTCGGCGTAGCTGAACCCCCGCGCCTTGCAGAGTTCGGTGCGCGCCACTTCAAACCACACCAGGTAGTTGGCGTAGTAAACCACGCCCATCTGATCAGTCTCGGCGTAGCGAACGCGCAGCGTGTGTTCGATCGGTTCTTGCATTGGGTCAACGCGCTCCGACGCCGCTCCGCGGCAATTCGACGACGTGACACCCACCGCCGGCGGCGCTTGCCAATAGATCCCGCACGTGCGGGTGGCAGGTGAAGAACAGGAGCTGCTGCGAAGTGGCGGCTTTCGCCAGGACCCGAGCCGTGGCCTCGGCGCGGTCTGGGTCGAAGTTGACCAGCACGTCGTCCATGACCAGCGGCAGCTCGGTCGAGCGCTTGGCGAACTCGGCGGCGAGGCCGAGGCGCAGGCAGAGGTAGAGCTGCTCGGCAGTGCCGCGGCTCAGCTCTTCGACGGCACGCCGGGCGCCCTGTTCGGTGAGCGCTAAGAGTCGCGCCGATTCGGATTCGGCGACAACGGCTTGGTAGCGCCCGTCGGTAATGTCGGCGAACAGCTCGGAGGCGTGGGTGAGGACCGCTGGTTGGCGCGAGCGCTCGAACTCGCGGAGCGTGTCGTTGATCAGCGCCCGCGCCACGGTAATGGTTTGCCAACGATGTAGTGCGCGGGTGATCTCGGCGATCAGCGCGTGGCGGTCCGTGTGGAGGGACGGTAGGTCGGCCGACGATTCGATGTGGCTCTGTTCTGTGAGGCAGTTTTCGTGCTGGCGGACAACCTCCTCGCGCGTTGCCTCAAGGGTGTGGATAGCGTCTTGGGCCAAGCGCTCGTCTTTTCGCCAGGCTTCGAGTCGGCCGCGGCCCAGTTCTTGGGTGAGGTCGCGGGCGCGTTTGTCGCTGCCGGCACGGGCGGTCAGCTGTTGTTCCAGCGATTGAACTTGCTGGGTGAGCGCCCGCCACTCGGCGTAGGACTCGGTCTTGGCGTTCAGGTGCTCGACCAGGGCTGGGCCCTCATCTTCCGGTGCGCTGCCAGCCACCGCTCCGATCCAGCTCCGGGCGCGATTCTCCCAGGTGGCGATTTCAGCGCGCAAGGTACCGAGGCGGCGATTCGATTCTTCGAGTTGCTGGTGCGTTTGCTGCGCTGCGCGCACGGCGTCGAAGAAATCGAGAACGGCGCGCGGGTGCAGGGCGCCCGGGACTTCCAATTCCTCTTTCCAGCGCGTGAACGCGGCGGTGGCTGACTCTTGCGCGGTTTGTGATTCAACCAGGCTGTCTTCGGCTCTACCGATGGCGCGCGTTAGCTGAACGAGGCGGTTGCGCTCTTCAGTCAGTCGGCCGGCAACCTGCTCGAAGCGCGCCCGGGCTTGTTGTTCGCGAGCGAGTTGATCGTGGCGCTCTTCCAACTCCAAAGCCGTGGGGATGGGGCTCAATGACAGAGGCTGAGCTTCACGGGCGAGCGTTTCGCTGAGCGCCTCCAGCCGCGCCGCTTTGGCACCGATGGTGGCGTCCAGGTCGTCGGCAGCCCCTTGCAACTCCCGCGCTTCTTGGCGGCGGTCGTCGTTGTGCTCGGCGGCGTGCACACGGATTTGATGGACTACGTAGCCCAACGCCAGCAGGGAAAGGGCAACCAGCACATCTAGCCAAGGCGTCTGGCGCTCCCAGAAGCGGACGGTGTGGGCAATGGGAGCGGCGACTGCTAGCCACGTGACCACCTCGAGCCACAAGGGTGGTGCCCAGCGCGTGTCGGCGAGGAGTGTGCGCGCTGCGGCGCGGCTCCGCTTGAGTTCGAGGCGTTGGCCGTCGAGTGCACTTTGTAGCTCCTGGTATTCGCCCCGCGCCGCACGCAGTTGCCGGAGCCCGCGTTCCACCGCTTCCAGGTGGGCCGGAGCGGGCGGCGTTGTGCCGGTGTGCTCCTTCTCGGAACGGCGCAGGTTGGCGAGCAGGTCGTCCCGCCGTTGGGTGACGGTTGCCAGCTTGCTCCGACAGGCTTGGACCGCTTGATCCGCCTCTTCCAGCCGCGTGCGCCAACCGCGTGCTTCTTCGATGCGAGGGATGGATAGGTCGAACGCCGCCAATCTTCTTGCGTCCGACTGGACGCCCAATCGCCGGAGTTGCCGGGCGAGGCTTAGCTGCCCTTCGTCCAACTCGGGCTCCAAGTCCCGGGCTTGGGCCAGGCGGTCTTCGTGGAGGGCGCGACTTTGGACCAAGGACTGCTTCTCGGTGGCCAGCGTCTCTGAATCGTCCACCGCCGGCAGGGTTGCACCCAAGTCCGCGAGGCGCTGGCGTGTCTCCTGCGCGGCGCGCCAGGTTGGCCAAAGTTCTGCCAATCGTGCCGCCCGCGCCTGCCGCTCCCGGGCGCGCCGGAGCTTCTGCCGCAGCTCCGAGGCTTGTTTGGCCAACGCGGCGGCGCGCTCCACGGTCTTGTCGTAGTCGAGGGTCTGGGCCTGGGCGGCGCGAATCTTGACGTCCAGCTCCTTGAGTTCGAGAAGGAGAGTGCCCAGCGCTGATTTGCCGCGCGGGCGAAACAACGCCACCGCTTCGGTGCCCAGCGCGGCGGCGGCGTCGCGCGCCGAGCGGCCAGCCCCTGCAATCCCCGCCGAAAAGATGCGGTCGCGGATGCCATCGGCCGACAAGCTGTCGAGGGTTTGCAACTCGGTGAGGCTGAAGGCAAAGATGGAGCGGAAGAGCTGGTCGTCCGCCGACCCGATGAGCGCTGCTAGCGTCGTCGCGTCGCCTTCGTCCCCACTAGGAAGGACGACGCTCGGCGGCAGGTTGCGGCCGGCCCGGCGGATGATGACAAACTCACCGCTCTTGGTGCGCACGGTCATGCGGCCACCGTGCTTGCCGCCAGCTAGGGGCGGATAGTGCCCGGTCTTGGCGCGCTTGTCGGGGAAGCCGAAGAGGACGCCACGGACGAAGGCGAGCAGCGTGCTCTTTCCCGCTTCGTTGGGGCCATGGATGACCGTCAGCCCCTCGTGCAAGTCCTCGACCTGAAAGTCGTGAAACACACCGAAGCCGTCGATTGCAAAGCTGGAGATCTTCAGGGTGCCGTCCCTCCGTCGTCGGCGAGGGCGTCGAGGGCGCGCTCGGTCGCTTCGCTGAGTAGCGCGGCGTCCTGGCGCGCCGCCAGGTCGTCTTGAGCCTCGACGAGCGGGCGCGCCGGGCCTAGAGCGTCGGCGAACAAGCTGGGTTGGGGATCTGCCGCCGGAGCGGGGGTGTGGCTCGCCGGCCACTCGCCGGGGCCCTTGGCCAGCCAGGTGTTCACCAGCGCCTCGAGTGCCTCCCGCGGCAGTCGGCGACTGGTGAGTTGGCGGGTGTGCTCCTCGATGAACGCCTGGAGGCTGTCGGGTGAGGCGCACAGGGCGTTGGAGCGGCGGACCAGCGCACCCAGGAAGTCGTCGCGGTCGGAGAGTGCTTGCATGTGGACGGGGGAGCGCGTGCGGTCGCGGACCAGATCCCACCAAAGAAAGGGCGACTCTCCGTCGAAGGCGTCGCGCAGCTCGGCTAGGAGATCCGTGACGGTGCCCGGACGCGCCAAATCCTGGTGGACCGCAGTGCGGCCGCGCAGCGTGGCGGTGAGCAGCACGCCACGCTCGCCGTGCTGGCGCCGCGCCGTGTCTGCCGCCTCGAGGCACCGGCTCTTAACGGCGTAGAGATCCTCCGACTCGGTGAGGTCGACGTCCAGGTGCTCGAAGCGCACCCGATCCAGCGCTCGAAAGGTCAGTTCGCGGATCTCGTCGTCCTCAACTTGCACCAGGTAGGCACCCTTCTCTCCCCGTTCGCCGGCATGGGGTGAGCGGCCCTGCAGGTTGCCGGGGTAGACCACGTGGGAGCGCCCGCGCTCCCACACCTTGCGGGTGTGGACGTGTCCGAGCGCCCAGTAGTCCATGCCAGCCGCATCGAGGTCGTCGAGCGTGCAGGGGCTGTAGGGCGCGTGGTCGGCGTGGCCGCCGACGTTGCAGTGCAGGAGCCCGATGTGCAAGCCACCTGGAGCGCCGCGCTTGAAGCCCAGCGCCAGGTTGTCGTGGGTGGCGCTTTGCGCGTAGCTCTGCCCGTAGACCGTCGCCAGCAGTTGACCGCCGGCGTCTTTGACCGCCACCGCGCCCACTGCCTCTGCCCCGAACACCGTGCACCGCGCCGGCCACTCGCGAATCGCTGACCAGCCGCTCAAGGGGTCGTGGTTGCCGTGCACGACGCAGGTGTGGATGCCAGCGCCCGACAGGCGTTCCACCCCGTCCCGAAATCGCAGTTGCGCCCGCACGCCGCGCTCGGCGCCGTCGTAGATATCGCCAGCCAAGAGCAACAGCTGCGCCTCGGACTCCAAGGTCCAGGCGATGAGTGCATCGAACGCTTCTAGAGATGCATCGCGCAGCGCCTGGGCGACCGCGGGCGCTGTGCGGGAGAGGCCGTGGAATGGCGTGTCGAGGTGGAGGTCAGCCGCGTGGACAAAACGAAACGTCGCCATGCGCGAAATCTAGCATGGGCCTGCGTCTCTATAAATCCACGGATTGGCCCTGAAAGCGGCGCGAAATCGGCTGCCCGGGGCGCCTTGTATCGAAATGCCGGGAAAGGTCGGGACTCCTGGTGCCAGTAGAGGGCTCCGGATTCCCGGCGAAGGTGCTCACCGGCAAGGAGGACGAGCATGGGCGATCGTGCCTGCATCTACGGCATCAACGACTACAAACATGTGTCTGACTTGGGTGGTTGCATCAACGACGTCCACAACATGCGCGACTTGTTGGTCGACCAGTTTGAGTTCAAGCCGAAGCATATCCGCACACGGGTCAACCAGGAGGTCGTGCTGGAGCAAGTCCTCGAGGATTTCGAGTGGTTGATTGCCAACCCTGAAGCGGGTGACCGGAGGATCTTCCACTTTTCGGGACACGGCACGTACATGGCCGACGCCGATGGCGACGAAGAAGACGGCGTCGACGAAGTCTTGTGCCTTTACGATCACGACTTCAATGATCCGGGCACCTATCTCGATGACGATCGTATTCGCGAACTCACCCAGCGGATTCCCAGGGAGTTGCAGTTCACGTTCATTCTGGATTGTTGCCACTCCGGGACAGGAACCCGGTCACTCCGAGCGCCGTCGGTGAGGCGTGGGGCGCGTTGGGGCGCTGAATTGCCGCTGGTGATCGAGTCGGTCACCCAGAATCGCGCTGACCGCGCCGAAGTGCGCGAAGCCCGGGGTCCTTATGGTGCGCTGGGTCGCGACGAGGACGTGGCCGACCCGGCGATCGCTCTGGCGCGGTTCGTGTCGCCGCCCGCCCACGTCGAGCGCATCTGGCAGCGCCACGGCGTTAGGAAGCGCGTGGGCGCTACCGTGACCGACATGAACCACGTGTCCTTTGGCGGCTGTCGCGATGACCAGACAAGCGCCGATGCACCGATTGACGGCGACCGGCACGGTGCTTTCACCTACTACTTTTGCTCCGAAGTGCGCAAGGCCGGCCCACAGATTAGTCAACAGGCGCTCATCGAACGCGTGCGGCAGGTGCTGCGCCGCGAAGGGTTCGAGCAGGTTCCGCAACTGCGACCTAAGAATGCCGGCGGACCCGTCTTTGGCGGGAGCGGCGACGATGGGCGGGTCGATGACAGCGGGTATGTCCGAGCTTGCGACTTCGAAGCCCTCGTGCGGCGCGTCGAGAGGCTGGAGCGGGCGCCGGGTGAAGCGGATAGCGACGGAGAACGCCAGTCTGCCATTGGCGAGCGTGCCATCGTCTACGTCCATGGCATCTGTTGGCACGACCGGGGATTTTCCGATCCATGGTACGAGTCCCTGCGACCGCACCTGGACGAGGGTGTCGAGCACCACTTCCGTCGCAATCGCCACGAGGTGTTGTGGAGTCGCCATGTGTCGTCAGGTCGAGATGCGGCTGTCGGGCGAACCAGTCGCTCTACGAAGGAGCAAGACCTGGCTGACCAGATTGCGGATGTCCTCAGGGATCGCGCCAGTCAGCTGCTCGAGGCGCAAGCCCCCAGGGCGGGATCCGAGGTCACGCGTTCCCAGGTGACCGAGGGGGACATTGATCGGGCGCTCCTGGGGATTCCAGGGCTCGATTGTGTCGACGACTTCATAAAATACTTGCTGCGGAAGAAAACGCGCCAGGCGGTGGTGGACGAGTTTGTCGGCGTCGTCCAGCCACTCTTGGCGGAGGATCGCGCGATCGAGGTGGTCTCCCACAGTTGGGGCACGGTCGTCGCCCTGGAGGCGCTCCACTTCTTGAGCCGGGAGGCGTTTCCCGGTCGTGTTCACAACCTCTTCACGTTCGGCGCGGCGCTGAGCGTCGGCCCCGTGCAACGACGGTTGGAGTTTGGCGCCGAAACCGGCGAACGCCCAGCGCTGGTTGACAACTGGGTGAATCTAGACGCGCGCGGCGACATCGTCGGCGGCACGCTCCGCGGCTTACCCTTCGCGGTCGACCGGGAGTTCCTAAACTTGGAACCGATCGGTTGCAGCACCGGCTTCTTCGGTGTGTCTCCGAGTTGCGCCCACAGTTCGTACTTTGTGCGGGACAACGTTGCAGTCCACCGGGACATCTGCGCCCGGTTTGTCGGGGAGCTCTAGCTGCCGCCCCTAGTCGCTGTCGTCCATCACCCGCCGCCGGCGCGCTTTCTTGCGACTTTGGTGCAGCTTGGCGCGCCGCCGGGCGATGACCGCGCTGCGCGGCGGTCGCGTCCGTCGCCGGCGCTTGGGTGGGACCAAGGCGCGCAAGATGAGACCTCGAAGCCTCGTGCGGCATTCCTCGAGGTTTCGGTACTGGGAGCGGTGGCGACCGGAGTGGACGACCAGCTCACCGTCGACAGTGATCAAGTGCGAGGCCAGAAGTCGGAGCCGATCCTTGACTGGCTCCGGCAAGACGCGCGAGGCGTCGAGCTGAAAGACGAGAGAGACGCGCGTCTCTACCCGATTGACGTGCTGGCCGCCCGGTCCCGAGGCGCGCGAGGTGGTGACCCGGAGTTCAGTGGCCGGGATGACCAGCGCCTCGTTGACCGACAGTGGGTCAAGCGGCATGCCCGCCTAGGGTTTTAGCCCGGCTGGCACACCGTTCGGAAACTTGGCCTGAATCGCCTCTTGAATGCGACCGACACGGTTCTCCGGATCGGGGTGGGTGCTGAAAAACTCCGGCTGGCGGGCGCCGCCCGCGGCTTCCTTCAGGATGCGCATCACGTGCACCATCGAGCGCGGGTCGTAGCCCGCGTCAGCCATGAAGTCGACCCCCAGCTGATCGGATTGTAGTTCATCCTCGCGCCCGTACTTCATGTTGACCATGTTGGCGATCATTTGCGCCATCTGCGCGCTGCCGCCACCTTGTGCGGCAACCAGGACCGCGCCGATCAGCCCCTGCGTCAACTTTTGCTTGGCGATGCGCTGGGCCGAGTGTCGCGCCACCACGTGGCCCACTTCGTGTCCGAGGACACCGGCCAGTTGACCCTCGGTTTCGAGGCGGCTGTAGAGCGCGGTGGTGATGAACACCGGTCCGCCCGGTAGGGCGAAGGCATTGACCGTCCGCGGATCGTCCAGGAGGTGGAAGTCGAACTGCCAATCGGTTTCTTTGGCGCGGCTCGCATTGACCACCTGCCAGCCGACGCGGTCGACGAAATCTTGCTCGCGCTGGTCTGGGTAGAGCCCGCCGTGCTGTTGTACCATCTGCGGCACCGCCTGCAATCCGAGGGCAATTTCTTGGCGCGGCGACATGCTCAGGTACTGTTTCTTGCCGGTGACCGGATTGAACTCGCGCGAACCGCAATAGGAAAACAGTGCGAATCCAGCTATCGCCAGACCAATCAAGAGTCGTGCCGAACCACCGCGCCGCGCCGCCGGGGCGCGCCGCATCGTCCGGCGCCGGCCGTGGGGGCTTTGTCCAAAAATGGGCATGGTTGAACTCCTTCCCTAGCTCGCTGGCGCGTCGACCGGTACGAACTCTTCCACTTCCAGGGCCTCGTAGATGCCACCGGCAAGTGCCCCGTACACGGCGTGGGTCAACACGAAGATCCAGTTGCGCAGTGCAAAGAACCAGGGGAAGAACAGCGTGCAGGTGTAGAAGTTGATGGCGTAGAGCGCCAGTCCCAACGCCGCACCCCCCAGGAAGCCGACGACCAGCCCCCAACGGTGGATGATGTAGGCGATGACCAGCGAGTAGAGGACCGACAATGTGAAGTGTACAGCCACCGCCGCGACGGTGGCGCCGGCGTGGAAGGTCGCAGGCGGCGCCAGAATGCTTTCGCCCATGACAATGGAAGCCATCAGCCGAATGATGACGTGGGCGTTGGCACCGACGAACTGCGGGATCAAGAACAGGTTGAGGAGCAGAAATACGGCTCCGGCGATGAGTCCAGCCCAGACCGCGGCGCTCCAGTCAACCAGCTGGCGCATGCGGGGGCTCGAGTCGGTCGATTCAGCCATTGGTGATCCTTCAGTGAGCGGGCCTTGGATTCAAGTGCGGGGCGGATAGTATCACGTTGGCGACCTTGATGCGTCTGCCAAGCAGCACATTCTATGCACAGCGCCGTCCAGCGGCCTGTTCGTCTGCCTCCTCGACGCATTGTTGCCAGCCGCGGCCGGTTCGTCGCCCCGCTAGCGGCTCAGAACGATCTTGCGGGATTCTGAGAACCCTTCGGCGGTGATGCGCACAAAATAGATGCCAGAGGGTAGCAGCGCGCCCTCGGCGTCAGTGCCGTCCCACTCGACTCGGTACTCGCCCGGTGCGGCATAGTCTTGGTGGAGGACACGCACCACTCGGCCGGCGCCGCCGTAGATCACCAACGCGACATCGGCCGCCACCGGCAGATCGTAGGCGATGGTGGTGGCAGGGTTGAAGGGGTTTGGATAGTTGGGGTGGAGAGCAAAGCGGATGGGTTGTTCCGTAGAGGGAAGCCGCCCCAGTTCCAGCTCAACAGTAGTGCCGGGGCGCAACAGCAGTCCGTCGGTGGTGTCGACGCGCCAGCGCGCGACGGTTTGTTCGATTGTGGCAAAGGGTTGCAAATCGAGCGTCTGGCTGGTGGCGTCGGTGGCCACCGCCGTGTCCCCCTGGGCGCTGAAGAACCGCAGAATGTAGGCTACCAAATCGCCGTCCACGTCGGCGGCCGCTTGCCAGTGGAACTCGACCGGACCCGGCTGGACCGGTGTCCCGAGCGGCCGGCGTGGCAGTGCACGCTCGGGCGGGTCGTTGACCGGTGCGATGGCCAGGGCCAGCGCACCGGTGGCTTCGTTCCCCGCTGGGTCGCGCGCGGTGAGGATGACCTGCGTGGCGCCGCGGGTAAAGAAGTTGGGAGCGCCCCCAAAGGTGGCTTGGCGGGTACCGGCGTTGATTGTCACCCGGACCGTGTCGGTGGCGGCTGATCCGTCCCAGAGTTGCGCCGTCCACTGGATGGCGGAGTCGGGATCGTCCGGATCGTCCACCCAATCATCCAGCGCGACGCGGTGGGTCGAGTCCTCGTCGATTGTCAGGGGCGCGAGCGCCACCAGCTGCGGTGCATCGTTGGTGGCGCTGACCTCGACGGTTACGGTGGCGGTGTCTTCGCCGCCGGCGGGATCTTGGGCGACGTAGGCAAACGTCAGCTGACCCGATGCCTGCTCGGCGGGAGAGAAGACCAAGCCCGCGCCATCCATCCAGGCGGTGCCACCGGTCGGCGGTTGGACGATCCGGGCGATGGTGAGCGGGTCGCCTTCGACATCGGTGTCGTTGGCCAAGACGTCGATCCACACCGGTGCATTGGCGCCGGTCGAGGCTGAATCAGCGACGGCCACCGGGGCATCGTTGACCGCCAACACTGTGACGTGCACGGTGGCAGTCGCGGTCAATCCGGCCGGATCGCTGACCCGGTAGGCGAAGTAGTCCTCGCCGTGGAAGTTCAAGTCTGGAAGGTATAAGACGCGCGCGTCGGCAGCCACGCTGACCGCCCCGTGCTCCGGGGCCTCATGCACGGTGACATCCAACGGGTCTCCATCCGGGTCCGAGTCGTTGCCCAAAACATCTATTTGAATCTGCGTGTCCTCGGCACCACTGACTAAGTCGTCGGCTGCCGACGGTGCCTCGTTTGGCGAGGTGAAGCTGGGGCGCAGTTCGACGTCGCCAGTCAGCTCGAGGTGCAGGTGTGCCTGGTTGGGGACGGTGGCATTCCCCCAGCCCAAAAAGTGCTCGTCCGGGCCGGGTTCAGCGCGTAGCTCGAGCGGCACTCCTTGGAAGTAGGTGCCGCTCCAAACCGATTCGACCTGGCTCAAATCAACGCCGTTGATCCAAATGCGTGCTTCGCTGGGTGGCAACGGATGGATGGTGACCTGGACGTCGCCGCCCAGTTGCAGCTCCGCGTCCAGGTCGTCCAGGACATGGGCGGCGCGCTGGGCGGCGAACGCTCGCAGCCGATCGACGTGCGCGTGCCAAGCGTTGGGCGATTCGCCTGGACGCCAGCGGTTCAGTTCATCGGGGATGTCGGCGGCGAGCGCGCCGGCCAGCGCATCGATTCGCGCGCGCACGTGTTGGGGAGCCAGGACGGTGTTCAGATCGTCCGCGAAGTCGGTGACGAACCTCTCCTTGAAGTCGTCGTTATGGAGCAGCTTGCGCAGCATGACCGTGCCCCACAGGCGCCAGGATTTGTCCAAGCCATCGTGGGATAAGTCGTGCCGCAGCTCGGCGCGGGTGGTAAAAGCCACAGTATTGTGCTCGGGGCCGAAGTCATCGTGCACATGCAAGGCCGAGTCGTAGTCCCAGGGCAGCCAGCGCCACGGCGCCCGCCCGGATCGGGGACGGAAGCGGAGCTGGTTGTTGTGCGGCCAATCCACGTTCACCACGAAAATGCCGTGTGCGAAGTAGCGGACGAAATTGTCCAGTACGATGAATTCGTTGAGCGCGCGCTCGTAGTCCGAGGCCTGCGTGAAGTCCGCATCTTCAAAGAAGCTGAACGTCTGGTTCCAGTAGGATAGGCTGCCTTCCTTGGCGACTTGCCTGAAGCCGCCCTCCACCAAGTCGATATCGTCCCCGACATCGAAGTTGGACTCGACGTACTCATCGTCGATCCGCTCCCGCAGCCAGTAGATGCCCCAGTACTGCTCGTTCAGGTACAAAATGACCGGGCGGTGAGCCGCGGCGACCCCACCCGTGTCCATATAGAGTGACGACGCCAGCGAGTCGCGGAGCAAGGTCCAGTCCAGGTGGCTGGATGGTTGATCGTTGCCGCCGGAGTGGAGGACCAGCGCCTCGAATTCGTCCAAGTCAGGCTTTTGGTCGAACAGTACATACGGCAGCTCGTCGACGCCGTAGCTGGAGCGAAATTCCAGCCGCAGCGACTTCTTGTCCCACTCGCGGGTGATGTTGCCGTGAATGCGGACTCCAGCGGGCACGTCGAAGCGGGTGACGCCGTTCTCGATCAAGCTCAACTGTATGGGGCGCTCCCAGTCGCGGCCCCGCTCCTGATAGTGGACCATGATGCCGTTCTGGTCGTCCCACAAATGGTCGGGGTCGGTAATGATCGAAACTACGGGCAACTGGTGTTGGGCGCCGACAATGTAGAGGCGCGACACCACGTGCGAGCGCCGGGTGGCGCCCTCGTAGAGCTGGGCACGCACACAGACGCTCGCGTCGAGAGTCAACGGTGCCACGTATGTCTGGCTGTGCCTGGTGGGCTCGGTGCCGTCGAGCGTGTAGTGGATCTCGGCGCCGGCGAGGCTGCTGGTCAGGGTCAGGGTGCTGCCGGTCGCCACTTGGCCAGCGGCTAGTGAAAAGACGATGTCGGAGTCCTGAGCCGGTTCCCAGCGGTTGGTCGCACGAGGGGTTGGTCGGCGGGTCAGACGCCAGTGATCCGCCCCATCAGGGATCCGCGCCATGGCCACGTCGCGCTGCTGAGGGCCGAATTCGACCGTGTCGATCGGCCCCGATGAGGTGTAGAGCCCGACGAACTCGCCGCCCGAGGCCAGCTTGAAGTTGGTGTGCAACTCGCCACCGCGCCGGTCCTTGTCGGAGGCCCAGATCAGCAGGTAGCCGTGTGGTTGCACCGTGCGCGACGGAAGGGACCACTTTCTGGGGGCACCGGGGTCGTCGGTCAAAAAATGGTCTTGGAGCGTAATGGCCCGATCCGTTGGGTTATACAGCTCGATCCAGTCGGCGTGGTCGCCGTCCTCGTCAGCAATCGTCCGGTCATTGGACGCCATGAACTCATTGATGAGGATCTGCGTCGCCGGGGCGGGCGCCGCCATGAGCCCAATCGCCCAAACGCAGGCGAGAAGAGCCAGCGGCAGACGATGTAAGAGCCATGACCAATGCGAGACCGATGACCAGTGGTCTGAGTGCATCGATGTAAGAACCCTTGTTGTAACTGGTGATGTAGGAGCAGGGTGTGTTGGGGCGGGTCAACCAACCTGCGGCTTTGCTACGGAGCGGCTGCGAGCACCAGCACTCCGGAGGCGGCCATTATGCCACAAACAGCAGGCGCCTGGGAAGGTCGCTGGCGGCGCCGCCGGTGGGGGCTAGCGGCTATCCAGCGCCCGCCGGATCCGCGAGACCAGCAAGGCGTGGTTGAAGGGTTTGGTGACGTAGTCATCGGCGCCGGCGGCGTCGGCTTGCTGGGTGCCGCTCATACCATTGAAGGCGCAGAGGATGATGACCGGCGTTTCCCGCGTCTCGGGGCGACTACGTAGCGAGTGGGTCAGCTCGGCAGCGTCGAAGTCCGGCATCGTCGAGTCCACCAACACAAGGTCGGGCTGCACGCGGGTGCTCAGCTCCAGGGCGGTCGCACCGTCGGTCGCCATCGTCACCTCGTACTGATCTTCGCGCAGGTTGGCGCAGACCAGTTCGCAGAGCACTGGATCATCGTCGACGAGCAAAATGCGGGGTCGGTGCATGCGAGTTCCAAAGGTCCTAAGAAAACGACACGGTAGTTACTCCGATGTCGCGGGGAGTGTCAAGCGGAAACCTTGATGAATGCGCTCGAGCGCGCCACCGTGCGTTTCGACCACGGAGCGCGCCACGTCCAGTTCGGCGCTGAAGTCGTGGGTGGCCGAAGCTGGATCGGCAACCCTCTTGCTGGCGGGATCGGCGTGGTGGACGAAGCAGGTCTCGACGCTACCGCCTTCGTGGGTGACAATGATTTGGATGCGACCCATATCGTTCGTTGTCAAGGTCTCCAGGACCAAGATGCACGCCTCATGGAGGTGCTCGGGGTCGGCGTGGATCAGGGGCGGTTCAGCCGTGGCTTGAATGTCGATGGGGACCGAGAGATCGCGCCAAGCGACTTCGAGGGAGCGAGCCGCGCGGTGCACCACCGAGACAATGTCAGTGGGCCGGCACGTCAGCTGGATGGAGGAACGGTCGCAAGGAGTTCTTGCCCAGCCATCCACTTCGTGTTGCAGCGCCGCCACCTGTTGGCTAACGCGCCTGAGCAGCGCTATCGCCGGGCCGCTGGCCTGAGCAGCGCTGGCCTCGTAGGCCTCGATTTCGACGCGAATCCCCAGCAGCCGCTCTTGCACGCGATCGGCCAACTGGCGATTGGGCTCAGTTGCCGGCGCGGCCGGGGCGCCGTCTTCAACCCCCACCGTGCCGGCATGGCGTGGGGGCACACGGATGGTGCCGGTCGCCACGCCGCCGGCTGCGTGCGCAGATGTTTCAGAATGATCCGCTGTCATGGGCTAACACACGGTGGCCGAGGTCAGGGTGATCCACCCACGTCTTTCGGAGGACGGCGCCCGAACCTTGACCGCCGTCGTTCCCCACCGGTGGTCACTGTGGCAAATCGCCCCCGTGCATTCGTTGACCAGGTTGTGCCGGCCAACTACACTGCGACCGGGTGGCGGACGAGAGAAGGAGCGCTAGAGCATGAGTCAATCTGACACGGAAGGGCGGGCGACTGCTATGGACGAACACCTTGCCCCCATCGATCCTAACCTCACGTACGGCAGCTACCTCAAGATCCCCGAGCTTTTGACCTTGCAGCACCAGCGGTCGGATCCACCGCACCACGACGAGATGTTCTTCATCATTATCCACCAGGCCTTTGAGCTGTGGTTCAAGGAATGCCTGCACGAGATGGACCTTTTGGTGAGCTTCATGCGCGACGGCAGCGTGTCCCGCAGCCTCAAGGTCATCAAACGCGTCAACGCCATCTTGGACGTGCTGGTCCAACAGATTCGTTTGTTGTCGACCCTGACGCCGGTGGAGTTCGCTGGTTTTCGCGATCGACTCCGGCCGGCGAGTGGTTTTCAGTCGGTGCAGTTTCGCGAGCTGGAGATGATGTTGGGACTCCGCGAGGAGTTCTTTTTTCGCTACTTCGACAAGGATCCGGCCGCGCAAGCGCAGCTGCGCCGCCGCTTCGACAACCCGTCGGTCTATGATGAGTTTATCCGCGCCCTACACCGAGCCGGATACACGATAGAGCGCACGCTCCTGGAGCGCGACGTCACCCAGCCGCACGTTGTCCACGAGGGTCTTCTTCGCCGGGTGCGTGAGATCTACACCGACCCCTCGGATAACTACCACTGGGTGCTGATGTGCGAAGCGTTGGTCGACCTCGATACCTTGCTCGGCCTTTGGCGGTCCACCCACGCGTGGATGGTGGCGCGCACCATTGGTGACCAGCCGGGCACCGGGGGATCAGCCGGTGTCAAGTTCCTGCAATCGCGCGTCGGGATTCGTTTCTTCCCAGAGCTTTGGCAAGTGCGTTCTGAGATCGGCGGCGGCAGCTACTAGGGTGTTCAACTGAGCCGCCGGAAAGGGTGGGTTGGATGGCAGTGCAGGTGGACTTGCGTGGCCGGCAGGCACTGGTCGGCGGCGCCAGTCGCGGCATTGGCCGGGCGATCGCCGAGGCGCTGGCAAGAGCCGGGGCGCGCGTCTGGGGTGCCGCCCGCTCGGAGGCTGGGTTGGCGGAGACCGGTGTTGCCATTGCCGCTGCCGGTGGCGTTTTCGAGCCTTTGGTCTGCGACATGTTGGAAGTGGAAGCGACTGCCAAAGCGGTGGCCGCGGTGGCGGCAACCGCCCCTATTCATATAGTGGTGCTCAATACCGGCGGCCCGGCTCCGGGTCCAATCGTCGATGCGTCCACCGAGGAGTTCGCTGCTGGTTTTCGCGCCCACGTCCTGGCCAGTCAGCGACTTGTGCAGGAGGTGCTGCCGGGCATGCGGAGCGCTGGGTACGGTCGCATCATCAACGTCATCTCCACGTCGGTGAAACAGCCGATCCCCAACCTGGGCGTCTCCAACACCATCCGCGGCGCCGTGGCTGCCTGGGCCAAGACCCTGGCCGGGGAAGTCGGGCGTTACGGCATCACCGTCAACAACATCTTGCCGGGATTCACCGACACCGAGCGACTGCGATCCCTGGCGGCCAGAACCGCCGCTGATCGTGGCGTCGGCGAAGCCGAGGTGATGGCCGACTGGGCCAAGACGATCCCTCTTGGGCGGGTTGGGCTGCCCGAGGAGACCGCCGCTGCCGCGTTGTTCTTGGCGTCACCGATGGCGTCGTACGTCCACGGTATCAACCTGCCGGTGGACGGCGGGCGCCTCCAAACGCTGTAGGGGCGCCGCGTTGCAATCTCCAATCAGGTGTGGGACGCTGGCCGTCGCTGCCGATCATCGAGGGTGTCATGCAATTCGACGTTTTTTTCTCGATTTGTCAGAACAAAATTGACGGCCACACGCCGTCGGAAGCCGAGATGTTTCAGAACTTCTTCGAGGAGGTTCGGGCTGCCGATAGGCTGGGATTCGGAACTGCCTGGGTGGCTGAGACTCACCTGTCCTGCGAAGTGCAAAAGCAGAACCCCGGTGCCGTCATTCCCGAGTTCGAAGGCGAGATCGGCCTCAACGTCGACATTCTGCAGCTGGCTCAATGGGTATATGCCCAGACCGAGCAGATCCGCGTCGGCTCTGCGGTCATGAACATCCTCTGTAACGGTGGCCCTATCGCCCACGCCGAGCGCCTGCGCTACTTCCTGCTGCTGCAGTCATTGTGTGCCGACAAGCTTCGAGGTATCGACATCGGTTTCGCGGCCGGCCGTTTTCCGTTCATCAACGTGCCCTACGGCATCCTGCCGCGCACGCCAGTGGAGGCGGCGGCGTGGCCGGTGTTGAAGGGATTGGTCTTCAAAGAAGCCACCGAGATTTTTTTGCGACTGGTCCGTGGTGAGGTGCTCGCCGCCGACGAGCTCGAGCCGCTGGTCTTGGAAGCTCGTCAGTTTCGGAGCGTCGCCGACTGGCAAGCCGTGCTCAGGGCGCACGGGCGTAACGCCGAGCGCATCACCCTGCCTCACTGGTGGCAGTTTCCGCACCTGCAAACCGTACCCAAGGAAGCCCCGCTCGACCGCCTGCGCCTGACGTTGGGATCCCACGACCCTGGCGTCCAGGTGTTTGCCAACACCATCATGCCGGTCGGCGTCTTCAATTTGTCGATCACCTCGGGGGCGGTTATTGAGGAAACCAACGCCCGCATGAGCCAGCACTACCACGCAGACGGTGGTGGATGGCGCCGCGAGTTGATGCCGCGTACGGTGCTGGTTTACTTGAACGAGGATCCGGGGGTCAGCCGCGACGAACGCTGCCGGCGCGCCGAGGCTGAGGCCCGCGCCGCCTTGTCCAACTACTGGAAGGCGATGGAAGGCACGCTGAATCCCGAGCGGGTTGAGCAGGCGGTGCTCAACGCATTGATGGGTGACTGCCCGGCGGTGGCTGAACAGATGCGCGAGCGCTTCGACGCCCAAGACCGTTTGATGCTGTGGTTCGACTTCAATGACCATCGGCCCGACAAGGTCATCGAGAAGATGGAATTGTTCATGACGCAGGTGGCTCCCGCAGTGCAGAGTCCCGCCTCGGTGTCGTGACCGCTCCGGAGACACGAGAGCGCCCGGCGCGCGCGCCGGTGGCCGACGTCGAGCATTGGATCGACGGTGACTTTCAGCCCGCCGCCAGCGGTGCCTGGCTCGAAAACGTCGAACCCGCCAGCGGCGGGCGCCTCTGTCGGGTTGCAGCTGGCGACCACCGTGACATTGGCCGCGCCGTGCAGGCAGCAGTCCGCGCTTACCACTCTGGCTGGGCGTCGACCGGCGCCGCCGAGCGCGCTGAGCAGCTCTATGCTATCGCTCGGGGTATCGAAGCGCGCGCCGAAAAACTCGCCGAGCTGGAGTCGCTGGATACCGGCAAACCGATCGCCCTGGCGCGCCAGCTCGATATTCCTCGCGCCGCTCGCAACTTCCGATTCTTTGCTGGCGCCATCTTGCACACTCAAACCGCGAGTCACCCGATGGCCGGAGCGTTGAACTACACCCTGCGCCAGCCGCTGGGTGTTGCCGGGCTTATCTCGCCGTGGAACTTGCCTCTCTATCTGTTGACCTGGAAGGTGGCGCCGGCCCTGGCGGCCGGCAACACTTGTGTTGCCAAACCATCGGAGTTGACCCCACTCACCGCTCGCGCCTTCGGCGAGATTGCTGGCGACGCCGGCTTGCCGCCGGGAGTCTTGAACATCGTGCACGGCGAAGGCGGTGCCGCGGGAGCCGCGCTCTGCGGCCATCCGCGCGTGCCGCTCATTTCTTTTACCGGTGGCACGCAGACTGGCAAGGCAGTGACCGAGGCTGCGGCACCGTACTTCAAGAAGCTCTCCCTTGAACTGGGAGGCAAAAACGCCAACATCGTCTTTGCCGACTGCGACTTTGAGGAGGCGGTCGACGTTTCGGTCCGTTCGTCCTTTGCCAACCAAGGACAAATCTGCCTGTGCGGGTCCCGCATCTTCGTGGAGGAGCCGATCTACCAGCGCTTTGTGGAAGCCCTCGGCCAGCGGGCGGCGGCGCTTCGCGTCGGTGATCCGGCCGACCCAACCACCGAGTTCGGCGCCCTGGTGAGCGCCGGCCACCGCGACCAGGTGGCCGCGGCCATCGAGCTGGCGGTGGCCGAAGGTGCCACCATCGTCTGCGGCGGCAAGTGCCCGAGCGTTTTGCCCGAGCGCTGCGCTGGTGGTTTCTTCTTGGAGCCAACCGTCCTGACCGGTTTGGACTCGAGCTGCCGGACGATGCAGGAGGAAATCTTCGGGCCGGTGGTGACCATCTCGCCGTTTACAGACGTCACCTCCGTGGTGGATCAGGCCAACGCTACGCGCTACGGATTGAGTGCCACGCTGTGGACCAGCGATTTGACCCGGGCTCACCGGGTGGCGGCGGCGCTGGACGTCGGCACCGTCTGGGTGAACACTTGGTTGCACCGTGACCTCCGCGTGCCGTTTGGTGGCACCAAAGACTCCGGCGTCGGCCGCGAAGGCGGCGAAGAGTCACTGGCTTTCTTCACGGAGGCCAAAAACGTCTGCATCAAGCTATGAGTGCCAAGGACGCGCCGCCCGCCCGCAACCGGCGCCCCGCCCTCAACGTCTTTGAGTACACCCTGGGATCGGGCCTCACGGTTTTGGCGGGTAAGACCGATGCCGACAACGAGCGGCTCAGCTTGAAAGTGGCACGCCCCAACGACTGGTGGTTCCACGTGCGTGGCATGCCCGGGAGCCACGTCATCCTGCAAGTCGCCAAGGGGGAGGAGGTCGACAAAGAGGCGCTCAGGGAGGCGGCTGCCGTCGCTGCTTACCACAGCAAGGCGCGCGGCGGCGGCACGGTCGCGGTGTCGTACACCCGCGCACGTTTCGTCACCAAGGCACGCGGCGAGCCGGTGGGCACCGTCGAGATTCGACGCGACCAGGTGTTGAAAGTGCGTCCAGCGCTGCCAGAAGCGGCGCGTTAGTCCCGGCTGGGCGCTGCGCCCCAAACCAGAGCCCAACCATGTGGTTTTCAGGCAACGGCTCGACACGCGCTTGAGTGATTTGGCCCAAGCGCAGGGTGTGTAGCCACTTCGGACTGGTTTGGGTGTTCGAATTCCCATACAATCGAATGCGTAGCGGCGACGCAGAGTCCCGTCCCTCCTCCCAACAACGCAAGAGCCCACATCTATGTCGACTTCCCTGGAGCTTTCCGACGTTACTTATCGCGGTCCGGCGATTGATGACGTTGAGCTTTTTGATCGCCTGCCGCTCGGCGTGCAAGAGCTCTTGCAATTGAACAATGGGTTTATTCAGTACGGTGGTGGGTTGCACGTACGCGGCGCCTGCTTGACGCCTGAGTGGCACTCGCTCCGGCAAGCCTGGCACGGCCCCCAAGCCCTGCACGTGCTGTACAGTGAAGTACGCACCACGGACGTGCCTTTAGCCCAGAACTGCCTGGGCGATCAGTTTGTCGTGAGGGACAGCCTGGTGTGGAGGTTGGACGGCGAGCAAGGCCATTTGGAGAACACGCAGCTGGACATCGGGTCGTTCATGCGCGCCTGCCAGAGCGATCCCATGGAGTTGCTCGAACTGGCGCCGCTGATCAACTACCGGCACGCCGAGGGCGCCCTGGAGCCGGGCGACTTGGTCTTGGCCTATCCGCCTCTTTGCACCGAAGAGGCCGGTGAAGAAACCCTGTCCCTCGAAGCTTGGCCGGCCTCCCAAGTGATCCAATTTCACGCCAAACTAGCGGCCCATATCGCCCGCATTGGTCCAGGCGGTTCCTTTAGGATAGAGTTTGCCGACTAGTCGCTGAATCTCGGCCGCGCTTCTAGCGCGAGGAACCCATGCCCAAGTTTGTGCCGCTCCCCGACTATCAGGAGTACCCGCCATCGGTGATGACCGAGCGCGCCCACGCGTTCTACGCTGGGGTCAAGCGCCGGCGGACAGTCCGCCAATTCTCCGATCGGCCGGTGCCCCGGGGTGTTATCGACGACTGTCTCCGTGCTGCGGGCACGGCGCCAAGCGGCGCCAACCTGCAGCCCTGGCACTTCGTGGTGGTGGCCAGCGCCGACCTAAAGCGCCAGATCCGCGCTGCCGCCGAGCGGGAAGAGCGCGAATTCTACGAACACCGGGCACCCAAAGAGTGGTTGGAGGCGCTGGCGCCTCTAGGGACCGACGCCGACAAGCCCTTCCTAGAACGCGCGCCCTACCTCATCGCTATCTTTCAAGAGCGCTACGGAGTGCGCGCCGACGGCGGCAGGGTGCGCCACTACTACGCCCTAGAGTCGGTTGGCTTGGCGAGCGGCTTGTTGATCGCTGCGCTCCACCACGCCGGACTGGCAACCCTGACCCACACGCCTTCGCCCATGGGGTTTCTGAACGAACTACTGGGGCGCCCAGCCCGCGAGAAGCCTTTCTTGTTGCTGGTCGTGGGCTATCCGGAGCCGGATGCGGTGGTGCCGGACATTGCTCGCAAGTCGCTCGCTGAGATCGCCACCTTCGTTTAGACTGGTGCAGTTCAGGGCCGGCCTCGCCAAGGAGTGCATAGCGTGTCCAAAGTTTGGATCTACCACAATCCCCGTTGTTCCAAGAGCCGGCAAACGCTGGCACTTCTCGAGTCCGGCGGCCACGACGTCACGGTCATTGAGTATCTCAAGCACGCACCGACCGCCGAGCAGCTGGACATTCTCTTGAAGGCCATGGATCTGGAACCGCTCGAGGTCATGCGCACCGGCGATCCGCTGTTTGCCGAGTTGGGTCTGTCGACCACAGATGCAAAGACCCGCGCCGAATGGCTGGCAGTCATGCACCAGAACCCCGCCCTCATTCAGCGGCCGATCGTCGTCTGCGGCAAACGCGCTGCTCTGGGGCGTCCACCCGAAGCAGCCTTGGCGGTGCTCTGACCACCGTCTAGAGGTGGGCAGCAAGTCGCGTGGCGACGTGACGTCCGATGGCCAGAGATGCGGTGGCGGCCGGCGACGGCGCGTTGACCACGTGCACGGCCCGGGGGCTCTCTTGAATGACGAAGTCTTGGGCGAGTTCGCCGCTGGGGAAGACGGCTTGAGCGCGCACCCCGGCTGGCGCCGCGGTGAGATCTTGGGAGCGTACCTCTGGCACCAGGCGTTGCAGCGCACCCACGAAGGCGTCTTTTGAAAGCGACCGCCAGAGTTCACCAACCCCAGCCCGCCAGTAGTTGACGGCCATGCGTCTGAAGCCGGCGTAGGTGGCCGTTTCTACGATGTCTCGGATTGCCACGTCCCGCTTCCGGTAGCCCTCCCGCGCCGCGGCCAAGACGGCGTTGGGGCCGCAGGTGACCCGCCCGTCGATGTGCCGGGTGAAGTGGACGCCAAGGAAAGGGAGGCGCGGGTCGGGAACCGGATAGATGAGTGTCCGGCACAGGTGACGCGCCGCCGGCGCCAGCGCGAAGTACTCGCCGCGAAACGGCACGATGCGGGCCGGCGGTTGTTGGCCGCCCAGGCGCGCCACCCGATCGCTCGCGAGGCCGGCGCAGTTGGCCACCAGGCTTCCAGCAATTGGCCCCGCCGTGGTGTTGACCGTTACCCGCCCCTGGCTCTCGTCGATCGCTTGCACCCGGGCGTTGAAGACCAGCTCTACGCCGGCTTCCTCCAGGCGCGCGGCTAGCCGGGCGCACACCACCGCGAAGTCGACGACGCCGGCGTCTGGGACGTGGATGGCGCCGACGCCGGCGGCGTGGGGTTCGAGTTCACCCAGGCGTTCGACTCCGATCCGTTCGCAGCGCACGCCGTTGGCCTGGCCGCGCCGGAGGATGTCCTCGAGGGCTTGTAGCTCAGCAGGCGTGGTCGCCACAATGACCTTGCCCGTGCGCCGAAAGGGGACACCTGCTTCCTCACAGAATGTCTCCATGGCCAGCCGGCCGGCCATGCAGAGGGCGGCCTTTTGGGACCCCGGTGGATAGTAGATGCCGGTGTGCAAGACGCCTGAGTTGCGACCGCTCTGGTGCTGCCCGGGCCCTGCCTCTTTGTCGACGATCACCGTCTGGAGATCGGGGTGGGACGCATGTAGGGCGCGGGCGGTGGCGAGGCCGATGAGTCCGGCGCCGACGATGATGACATCGGTTTCCATGGTGCGGCCAGCCTAGCAAAACACTGTGCCAGATTCGGACGTCCCGGAGACGGGACCCGGGTCGCTTGTCAATAGTAGGGCGATTTTGGTCGATACGACCCGCGACGGAACACGGGCGGCGTCTGGCCCAGCCCGCGCGCTGGTTTCGACGAGACGAACGGAGATCTCCTTGCTCAATCGGCCATCTAGCCGCTGGTGCCGCGCCAGCCGCCCAGCCCAGCTGCAGGTGGTCGGCCTCGTCGTGTGTGCTCAGTTTTGGGGTGGAGCCCTGGCTGGTGCGGCCGGCACGCCTGCTGGCACCCTCATCGAGAATCGAGCCACCGCGACGTTTACCGTTGGCACCACGCCGGTTACCGCCAACAGCAACACGGTGACGACCACTGTTGCCGAGCGGATCGAACTGGAGCTCACCTGGATCGACGCCGCGCCGGTGCCGGTCGAGCCGGGCGACGCAAACCAAGTGACGACGTTTCTACTGGCGAACCAGGGCAACGGCAGCGAAACGTTCGCGCTGACCGGCACCAGCGCGCTGGGCGGTGACGACTTCGACCCCAGCTGGGTGGGAATCCACCTGGACACGGACATGAACGGCGTCTTCGATGCGACGATCGACGCTCAGTACGTGGCCGGAGTCAACGATCCGGTGTTGCCGCCTGACGGCTCGCTGGTGGTGTTCGTCTTGAACGATATGCCGGCTGGTTTGAGCGACGGCGATGAAGGGTTGACCGAGCTGACCGCAACCTCGACCACCGGCAGCGGCGCCTCGGGAACGCTCTTTCCCGGCGCTGGTGACGGCGGCGTCGATGCGGTGGTTGGCACCAGCGGCGGCCAACGGTCGGCGAGCGGCAGCTATGTGGTGTCGGCGGTCACTGTATCCGTTGTCAAGTCAGCGGTGGTCGTCGATCCCTTCGGCGATGCATCACCCATCCCTGGGGCGACGATTACCTACTCGATTGCCGTGGAGGCGGCGGGGTCGGGGAGCGCCACCAACGTCGTGGTGCGCGATCCGATCCCCCCAGGGACGCGGTACAACGCCGGAACGCTGGCGCTCGACGGCACATCGCTCAGCGACGCGGTTGACGCCGATGCGGGCGAGATGACCGGCGGTGCAGTCACGGTGCGGTTGGGCGACGTGGCGGCTGCGTCGCCCATTCAGACAGTTTCCTTTCAGGTCACTATCGACCCAAATTAGCAACTTAGGTGGAGTTCGTCATGACTCAATCACGATGTCAATCCGCGGCTCTGGGCGTGGTGGTGTGTGCCCTGGGCGCTAGCCTGGCCCCGGGGGTGCTTGCCGCGGGTGGGACGGTCGAGTTGGTCGCGGTAGTCGAACGGGAAGTCGCCACGGTCGGCGCCGATGGCCAAGAACGGACCCAGCGCGTCGAGGCCAAGAAAGTGGTGCCCGGTGAAGAGGTCATCTTCACGACCCAGTACGCCAATGTCGGCGATGACGTCGCTGAAGACCTGGTCATTTCCAACCCGATTCCTGAGCACGTGCGGTTCAAGGCGGGGTCGGCGTTTGGGGACGGCGCTCTGGTGACCTACTCGGTGGACGGCGGCAAAACCTTCGACGTCCCCGAGCGCCTGACAGTCACCGACCGGGGCGTCGAACGCCCAGCGACGGTCGCCGACTACACCCACGTGCGCTGGGTCGTGGGTCCGGCTCTAGAGCCCGGAGCGTCCGGGTTCGTGGGATTTCGCGCCGTATTGCTCTAGGCGAACTGCACATTCGGAGGTAAGCAGTGACACGATCATACAGCCGCTTGGTGCAGCACCTGGGATGGGTGGTGCTCGCCCTGGTCGTGGTCAACGGTACGGCCCTGGCCGGCGGCACACCGTCTGGCACAACGGTGACCAACAAGGCCACGGTCACCTACAAGGTTGGCGCCGTCGACCAGGACCCGGTCGATAGCAACGACGCTACGTTCGTCGTCGACAACCGCGTCGTCGTGGTGGTGACTACCGTTAATGCGGGTGGAGAAGTGCAGGTGCCGCCAGCGTCGACCGGCCAAGTCTTGACCTACACCGTCACCAACTCGGGCAACACGGTCCAGGACTATTCGCTCAGCTTGGTGGCGCTGGCGTCGGATGACTTTGATGCGACATCGGTGGGAATCTTCGTAGACTCGAACGCCAACGGCACCTATGACTCCGGTACCGATACGGCGACATACATCGATGAACTCGGCATCGATCAATCGGTGAACGTCTTTATCGTCGGTGACATTCCCTCGACTCAGTCGGACGGCGACCGGGCCGAGTACGATCTGGTGGCACAGACGGCTGCCGGGGGGACTTCGGGGACGCAGGGCTCCGACATTACCAGCGACGACGCGGCCACCGCCGACGATCCCAATGCCGTTGACATCGTCTTTGCGGATGCCGCCGGCACCGCCGACACCGCCAACGATGGCAAGCACTCCAGCCGCGATGCCTACGTCGTGTTGAGTGCCACATTGTCGGTCGTCAAGTCGTCGTCGGTGGTCGACGATCCCATCAACGGTACGACCAACCCCAAGGCCATCCCCGGCGCCACCATGCGCTACACCATCATGGTGACCAACTCGGGTTCGGCGGCGGCGACCAGCGTCGTTCTGGTCGATGACATTCCGACCAACACCACCTACGACGCCGGCACCATCACCCTGGATGGCAGTGCACTAACCGATGCCGGTAGCGATGACGCCGGTGACTACAACGTCACCAACGCCGGTGCTGTCACCGTGTCGGTGGCCTCGATCGCTGCTTCCGGCGGCTCGGCTAGTGTGACCTTCGACGTGGTCGTCGACTAACCACAAGAACGACGGCGGTGACGAACTACCTGGATGAGCTAGGCACGCGCCGCAGCGCAGCGGCGCGTGCCGCCGTTTTAGCGTCGACTTTGGTCGGCGTAGCGACGCTTGCGGTGCCCAGCGTCCAGGCTGATCCGTGGACGATCGATAACGTTGCAACGCTCACCTACGAAGCCGGCGGCCAGGCCGCGGAGGTGACGTCGAACGATGTGGTTGTGGAAGTGCAAGTGCAGAGGACGCCAGCCGTCGTCGAATTCTTGCACTACGCCCCGCACCGCGCCGACGGCGAGTGGGTCTGGGTGACGCGCAGCGATTTTTTGAGTGGCACTGGGCAGTTTGTACAGATGCCGCCGCTGGCGGGCGGGGCGGGCACTTCGCCGGACCTCACCCAACCGATCCCGTTGGTGGAGGCGACCCTTTATCACCGCAGGCAGCCGATTTTCTTGCGCTTGACTGACTTCGACCAGAACCTCAATCCGTTCGAGGCGGAGAGCGTCGTGGTTGACCTCGACGTCCCAGAAACGGCCGACCGGGCGACCGTACGACTCTGGGAAACGGGGCCCGGTACCGGTGTCTTTACCGGCTACATCACCTCGGTGGCGCCGGCGGACGAGGCTGGCGCTGGGACGCTGGCAGTCGTCTTGGGGGCCACGGTGCTGGTGGAATACATCGACGTCGCCGACCCGACCGACGCCGACCAAAACCTGGCCCGAGTCGATCCCTTTTCACGCGTATTCGACAGCGTCACCGGTGCGCCGATCGATGGCGCCACAATTACACTGCTGGATGACGCCTCAGGGACTCCGGCGACCGTCCACGACGACGACTTCCGGAGCCAAGTGCCGGCCAGCTTGGTGAGCGGCACTGCGGTCGCGGGGGTCGGCGACCCCCCGGCGGGTGGTTTTCGCTTCCCGACCGTGGCCACCGGCGCTTACCGTTATGCCATCACGCCACCGCCGGGCTATCAGGTGTTGGCGGTCGTTGACGTCGATGGTCTCAACCAGTTGCCGGGCGCTCCGTTCTTGTTGGATGAGGCTGCCTCGCGGGGCGAGCCGTTTGCTGTGAATCCCGGGCCGTCGTTCGCATTCGATGTTCCACTAGCGCCGATTGGGGCGGGGTTGAGCCTCGCCAAGACTGTGCGCCAACGCCAGGTGGGGATCGGCGACGTCGCTCGCTTTTCGGTGAGGGTCACTCACAGGGGCGCGCCGCTGACCGACCCCGCTACGCTGACCGATCGCCTGCCGGTGGGATTGCGCCTCCTGGCGGAGACCGTGCGCGTCGATGGCGCTCCAGCAGTTGTCCTGGTAGACGCGGATGGCCGCGCTTTCCAGGTGACTTTGCCGGTCTTGAGCGGGCCCCAGCCGGTGGAGGTGACCTACGGCGCCCAGGTGACAGGTGACGCGACGCCCGGGACCGCCACCAACCGCGCCATCGTCGCAAGTGGTCCTTTGGCAAGCAACGTGGCGTCAGCCACAGTCCACGTCGAGGACGATTTTCGGCGCGACCAAAGCACGATCGTTGGCCGAGTCTTTGAATCCGACTGCGGAGCCGGAACACCCGGCGCTGGCATCGCTGGCGTGCGCGTCTATCTGGAGGATGGCACCGTCTCAGTGACCGACGAGCGCGGGCGCTACCACTTCGCGGCCGCCGCGCCTGGCGGGCACGTCGTGCAGCTCGACTCGGTGTCTTTGCCCCCCGGCGTGACGCCGCTCCTCTGCGACGACAACAGCAGGTTCGCCGGTCGGGCCTGGTCCCGGTTCGTGGATTTGCGCGCCGGTGGAGTCTGGCGCGCCGATTTTCGAGTCGAGCCCGCAGCGCCGGCCGCTGGTCAGGTCGAGATCCTGCTCGCTAGTCGCCTCGATTCAGCCACAGCGCACACCACTGCCCGAGGTGCCGTCGCCCGCCGCCACTTGCAGGACGCCAGTCTGGTCGTCTTGTTGCCGGAGGGCGGCACGGTCGACGCGGGCGCCGCGCCGGCCGCCGAAGCCCACCGCTCAGAACCGCTGCCCGCCCCCGCCATGCCGGCCTTTGACGCCGTTTGGCTCGAGGCGCAGCCTGACACGAACTGCTGGTTGTGGCCCGAGGCTGACCACGCACCAGCGATTCCGCGCACCAAGGTGGTTGTCCAACACGCCGCTGGCGCCCGGCCGGCGCTCCGCTTGAACGGCCAGCCGGTGGAGGCGGTGTTCTACGACGGAGCCAGCCGCTCCACCGACGGCCGTCGCGCCATCAGTCGGTGGTCGGCGGTGCCGTTGACCGACGGCGACAACCGCTTCGTGGCAGTGCTACGCGACTCACTCGGTGGGTTGGTGCGGCTGGACGGCTCGGCCTACTACGCTGGCCAACCGGTGCGTGTTGAACTGGTGCCAGAGCACTCGAAGCTGGTCGCCGACGGCCGCCGGGTGCCGGTGGTGGCGCTGCGCTTCTACGACCACCGGGGCCGCCCGGCGCGGCCCGGTCTGATCGGCACCATGGAGGTCATGCCGCCGTTTCGGCCGCTGGCCCGCGGCGATCGGCTCGCCGCCAATGCTCTGGATCCACAAGTCGACGGCGACGTGCGCTATACGATTGGCCATGGCGGCATCGCTCTCGTCGACCTGGAGCCCACCACCGAGTCCGGCCAGTTGACGCTGCGCGTGCCCTTCGAGCAGCGCTCCCAGGATGTGCGTGCTTGGCTGGAACCTGAGGGTCGTGACTGGGTGCTGGTCGGCTTTGCCGAGGGCACCGCCGGCTATCAAACCGTCGCCGGCCACCAAGAGGCGCTCAGCCACCGCGCCCTCGAAGAAGACCTCTACGAGGACGGCCGCGTCGCGTTTTTCGCACGTGGCCGCATCCGCGGCAGCACGCTGCTGACGGTCGCCTTCGATTCGGCCCGCCCCGCCGGCAATGATCCCGAGCGGCTCTTCAGAGAAGTCGATCCCGATCAGATCTTCACCCTCTACGGCGATGCCACCGGCACCGGCTACGATGCCCCCACCGCCGGCAAACTCTACGTCAAAGTGGAGCGCCGCCAGTTTTTGGCGTTGTTTGGGGACTTCGACACCGGCTTCGAGGTCACCGAGCTAGCCCGTTATGCGCGCCGCCTGAACGGTTTCAACTCACGCTGGACCCACAGTGGAGTGTCGCTGGCCGCCTTTGCGTCGGAGACCGCCAGCGACTTCGTCCGCGTCGAACTCCGTCCCGACGGCACTAGCGGGCGGTACTTCTTGGGACGCACCGACTTGGTTGAGAACTCAGAGGTATTGACGCTCGAAACGCGCGATCGCCATCGCTCGGAGCGCGTGCTGCGGAGCGACACTCTGGTGCGCAACGTCGACTACTCGATCGACCCGCTCGGTGGCACCGTCCGGTTTCGGCAACCGATTCCGACGCGCGACGCGGGGTTTAATCCGATCACCATCGTCGCCGAGTTTGAGACGCTGGACCAGGAAAGTCGTGGTTTGCGGACTGGCGGGCGCGGGCAGTTGGCGTTGAGCGGTGTGACTGTGGGGGCCACGGCGCTCAGCGAGGACTACGACCAGGGCGCTGACGACCTGGTCGGACTCGATGCTCGCCTGGCCCTGGGTCAAGGGGCTGCCCTCCGCGGCGAAGTGGCTCGCAGCCATCGCCGTGGCTTGGGGCGCGCCGACGCCTACCTGGCCGAACTCACCCTGCAGGCGAGCCGCGCCGACGCCCTGCTCTACGCCCGCGAGCAAGGAGCGGAGTTTGGCTTGGGACACCAACCGGGTTCTGAGCGTGGGCTTCGCAAGTTCGGCGCCGAAGTGGCCTACGAGCACGATCGACACTGGGGAGTGGATGCCTCTGCCCATCGGCACCGGAACCTGGTGACCGCCGCCGAGCAGGATGCAATCGAAGCGCGCCTGACGGCTCGTACGAACGGGGCGTTGGTGCGCACGGGCTACCGCCACCTGGTCGATCGTCCAGCGGTAGGTCGCGACACTGAGGCCGGGCAGTTCCTCGTGGGCGGCGAGTTGGGCCCGGTAGGCGACCGGCTGCGGCTGCGTGCCGACCACGAGCACAACCTGGACGACCGCGCTGCTGCCGATTATCCCAACCGCACCTGGGTGGCGGCCGGTTGGACGGTTGTCCCACCCGTAGTCGTCACCGCCGAGCACGAGTGGGTGGCGAGTGACTCGGTCAAGGTCGACGCCACCTGGCTGGGGGTCGAGGCCACCGCCTGGCGTGGTGGCGCCGCTCGGGCCCGACTCCGACACCGGCACGGCGAGTTTGGTCCGCGCGTGTACGCCAACTTGGGGTTGCGCCAAGACGTGCCGCTGGGTGACCACTGGTCAATCGACTTGGCACTCGAGCGCGGCCGGACACTCTTGGCGGCCGGTCCCGGTGCCGTCACTCCCGTCGATGAGCCCACCTTTGGCGCCGACGAGGACTACGTGGCGGTCTCGGCCGGTGCCGCTCGCCGCGGCGAGCATTGGTCCTGGACCCAGCGCCTCGAGCACCGGCGGGGCGACGCCGAAACCAAATGGGGCGTGACGAGCGGGATCTACGGCGAGGTACGGGTTGGTCTGTCGACCGCGACGTCAGTCCACATGCACCGGGTCGGGCCGACCAACCAACCGGCCCAAACCCAGGGCAAGGTGCGGATGAGTTGGGCGGCCCGACCGGTGCCGGCGCGCTGGATCATGGTCAGTCGGTTGGAAGGGGAGCTTGATCGCCAGGTGGGCGTCTCGAGTTGGAAGGCGGTGGAGAACTTGCACGTCAACTGGCTGGCCAGCCCGCGCACCCAGCTCGAAAGCCACTGGGGGCTCAGGTGGTCGGAAGCCCAAGCATTGGGGCGCTGGACTGCACTCCTCGGGATCGGCGCCCGACATGACTTGTCGCCGCGGTTTGATCTTGGGGTACGGGCCACGACCCACCGGCAATCCGGCTCAGGCGCCACGCGCTACCAGTGGGGCGGGTCGGTGGGTTCACGCTTTGTCGACAACACCTGGCTCGAGTTGGGCTACAACGTCCAAGGGTTCGACGATCCCGATTTCCGGGCGGCGGGCTATTCGGCACGGGGTCCTTACGTGACCTTCCGAGTCAAAGTCGACCAGGCCAGCCTGCGGGAGTTGCTCCGGTGAGGCGCCCTAGGTGGTTGGCGACCGGCCTCGTCCTGACTGTTGGTGCTCTGGCACCGCAAGCCACGGGTGCCGCCGGGTTGATCGTCAACGAGATCTCGAACGGGCCATCGGGTACTAAGGAGTACTTCGAGCTGTTGGTGGTCGGCGATACCTCGAGCCCCTTGGCACCTCTCGACTTGGATGGCTGGATCGTCGACGACAACAACGGTTCTTGGGGAGGCGGCGGCAGCGGCAAAGGGATTGCGCAGGGCTACGCCGTCTTCGATACCCAAACTGACCCGGCTAATTGTGGAGGGTTGGCGTCGGTGCCGCCGGGGTCGATCATCCTGGTGTACAATGGGGCCGATCCAGCCCCGGGTGTGCCCGCCGTGGACTTGAACGACGCCAACGGGGACAGCGTTTACGTCCTGACGCTACCGGGGAATTGCATTATTGCGTGCCGGCCGAACCCGTCGGCCACGAACTCGGGCTACACGATCCCCTGCGTCCCCCGGAACATCCAGAGCTGGGCTCCGCTCCACTTGCGAAACCGCGGCGACGCCGCTCAGACCCGCGACCCTGCCGGCACTCTCTACCACGGCTTTGCCTACGGCGACATCAACCCGCCCTACCCGGCGAACTCGTTCAACATCCACCCGGCCACCGGCGCGCAGCAGAGCTACATCTTCTCCTGTGGCAGTTGGTACCACGGCGCCAACTTCTCGAGAATCAGCCAGGCTCTAGGGACGCCCGGCGACGCCAACAATGCCGCCAACACCACCGCTCGCGCCCGCATCGCCGATGGCACTTTCAACTACCTGAACCCTGCCGACCCCCTCAACTGCTCCGTGTTGCCGGATCTCTTGGCGGTCAAGTTTCTACAGATGGTGGAGGACCCGGTCAATGGCACTACCAACCCCAAGGGCATCCCGGGGTCCTCGGCGTTGTACACGGTGGCGGTGACCAACGAGGGGAATGGTGCGGTCGACTCCGACACGGTGATGTTGACCGACGCAGTGCCAGCGGAGACCGAAATGTTCGTGGGCAATTTGGCCGGCGGTTCGCCGATTCGGTTTATCGACGGATCGCCGGCCAGCGGTTTGAGCTTCACCTTTACCAACTTGGGAAGCACGACTGACGGGGTCGAGTTTTCCAACGACGGTGGGACGACGTTTAGCTACACACCCGCCCCGGATGCGCAAGGCTACGACCCGGCGGTCACCACCGTTCGCATCCTCCCGGACGGCACCTTTGCCGCTTCGAACGGCACCAACCACCCGCAGTTTTCGGTGCAGTTCAAAGTGCGGGTGAGATAGAGGCGCGCTAGAGCATCTCGTAGGCGCCCAGGGTGAGAAACGGCGCCAGCTCCGGAGCGGTGCAGAGCTCGGTGAAAAAGTGCTGCGCTTCAGCGAAGCGTCCGGCGCTGAAGTGCTCGGCACCCACTTTCGAGGCGATCCGCTCCATCTCCTCGGTGACCAACGCCGCCAAAAGCGTCCCGGTGACCTGGCGACCGTCGTCCAGTTGGGCGCCGTGGCGGATCCACTGCCAAATCTGCGTGCGCGAGATCTCGGCCGTCGCAGCGTCTTCCATCAAATTGTAAAGGGGCACGCAGCCCTGGCCGCGCAGCCAAGCCTCGATGTACTGGATACCCACGCGGATGTTGAGGCGCAGGCCCTCTTCGGTGCGCGGGCCCTGAGGAATTGCCAGGAGCTGGGCGGCGTCAAAGCGGACGTCCTCGCGCATGACATCGAGCTGGTTGTCACCGGCGACGTGCGCATCAAAGACTTCGCGGGCCAAGGGCACCAGCCCCGGGTGGGCGACCCAGGTGCCGTCGTGGCCGTCTTTCACCTCGCGGAGCTTGTCGGCTCGTACCTTGTCGAGCGCCCGGGCGTTGGCGTCGGGGTCGGCCTTGATGGGGATTTGTGCGGCCATCCCGCCCATGGCGTGGACGCCTCGCCGGTGACAAGTGCGCACCACCAGTTGGGTGTAGGCGCGCATGCACGGCTGCTCCATGGTCACCTGGGAACGATCCGGCATCACCGCTTGCGGGTTGTCCTTTTGGGTTTTGATGAAGCTGAAGATGTAGTCCCAGCGCCCGCAGTTCAGTCCCGCTGAGTGGTCGCGCAGGGCGTGCAGGATCTCGTCCATCTGGAACGCCGCCGGCAAGGTCTCGATGAGGACAGTCGCCTTGATGGTGCCCACCGGGATGCCGAGCAGCTTTTGGGCTGCCACAAAGATGTCGTTCCACAGCTCGGCCTCGAGGTGGTTCTCCAGTTTGGGCAGGTAGAAGTAGGGGCCGCTGCCGCTGGCGATCAGTGCCTTGGCGTTGTGAAAGAAGTAGAGCCCGAAGTCGAAGATGGCCCCGGGAATTGGTGTGCCGTTCACCAGGCAGTGTTTCTCAGTGAGGTGGAGTCCGCGCGGACGCACTAGGAGGGTCGCGGGCGTGGTGCTGAGTTCGTAGTGCTTCTGGGTCCCCGGGTCGTCGTAGGTGATCTCCCGGGCGACGGCGTCCCGCAGGTTGATTTGACCGTCCACCATGTTCGAGAAGGTCGGTGTGCTCGAGTCCTCGAAGTCGGCCATGAACATGTCGGCTCCGGAGTTCAGGGCGTTGATCACCATCTTCCTGTCGACCGGGCCAGTGATCTCCACCTTGCGGCGGCGGAGGTCGGCCGGCAAGGGCGCTGCCCGCCAGTCCCCGTCGCGAATGGCGGCGGTCTCCGCCAGTTGGGCTAGCGTCGCGCGGTTCTGGCGCGCCGCTACCAGTGACCTGAGCCGCTCCGAGAAGCGCTGGGCTAGCTCGCCGACGAACTGTAGGGCGGATTGGGTCAGGATGGTCTCGTAGCCCGGCTTCGGGGGGGGCGTGATTTGAACCGAAATGGTCGCCGATTGAGACGAAGCGTTGTTCATGGTCGATCCTCAGCAAGTGCTCGAGTGACGGAGCAGGCACTAGTTTTCCTTTTCGACAGCACGGCTTCAACACCTTATCCGATGGAAGTGGCGCATCGGCCAGAAACGACGCAGCCCGCGCCTGGCGAGCGCGGGCTGCTCCACTTCCAAAGCCTCCCGACTGTACCGGGAGGGCGTGTCGTTGCCTAGCGAACCACGACCAACGGGCGCACCTGTAGGTTGCCATCCACTTCGAAGCGGGCGTAGTAGACGCCCGAGGCGGCTGCCTGCCCCTCGAGGTCGGCCCCGTCCCAGTCGATTTGGTGGGCGCCCTCGCCCAGCGTGGTGCTGGCCAGCTTGGCGATCAGGCGTCCGCCGACGTCGTAAACCCCCAGATCGACGCCCGCCGCCCCCGGCAGCTCAAACGCGAAGGTCGCCCGCGAGCTGATTGGGTTGGGGCGGCTGGTCAGTTGCACGCGGTTGGCGCCGGGGCTTGTGCCGGCAAGAATTGCCGCCGTTGCTTGCGTCGGCCCCAGGGTGGTGGCACTGACTTCCGTCGGTGAACCTGGCTGGAAGAGGCTCATGGTCGCATCGGTGTTGGTGGGTGCTGCATCCGCGTCGAAGCGGAAGTTGTACATGTAGCCAAAGACCAGCGGGTTGTTGCCGGCTGTCTCCCACTTCAAGACGCCGTTGGCCAGGGTCACCTGCCAGTCGTCGGCCGGATCCACGGTTGAATCGTGGAAGCCGATATTGGTGATGCTGGGAACACCGACCATCGGCAATTCGAACGAATCGAACTCACGGTCTGAGTCAAGGTTCAAGAGCGTGTACTCGTAGTGGTAGGTGCCACCGCCCAAGTCGGTGGTCTTGACCGACAGGATGGCTTTACCGTCATCGGGAACCTGGATGTCGGTGTGTTGGTCGGCGTTCCACCGGCGCACGGCTGGGCCGTAGGTGTGCGGATTGTTGCCGGAGGGTGTGTTGAAGTCCCAAGTACCGTTCCAATTCATCGTGCAGATGAGCGAGGCCCAGTTGTTCTCCCTGTCCTGGTCGCCGCGCACGATGTAGTAGCCCTCGTAGTAGTAGGTGGCGTTCGAGTCGCCCAGGTCCTGGTCCTCGACCACTAAACGATGCTCGGTAGCTAGGTGGCCGCTCGACGAGTGCCGCCGCTGGCAGTCGTTTTGACCGCCGGCGAAGTGCGAAGCCGTGCACTCCCAAGTGCCGCCAAACGGATCCCACTCAACCCGCGGGCCCAGGTAACGGCGGTCTGAGTTGTTGCCGACGCCGTAGGTGTCGGAACAGCCTACCCCCAGGAAGGTCCCGCCGGAGTGGTTTTGGCATGGCGTGCACTGGCTATGGGACAGGGCGTAAAAGCCGTGTTTCATCCACGAAGTGCCGATCTGCTCGAAGCGGCCGTCTTTTTCGCGGTAGAGTGCCATATGGATGGACGGGTGGTCTTCATCCATGGGTGCCAACCACGGCACGTCGACGTCACCGACGTTGCAGCTGGTGGTGGCCATCGACAGTCCGGCGAGTCCGTTTGGGTAGGAGCCTTCGTGTCCCACTTGTTGGATGCTGCCGAGGATTCCCAGCTTGACATCCAGAAAGCCGCCACCAAAGTTGGGCACGTAGGGCGGTTCGTCCGAAGTACCGCTCACGTGTTCGATACGCGCCGCGACGTCGCCCATACCGACAATCAGACCTTCCAACTCGGGCCGGCCCAGGGCCTCGGCGAATGCTGGCGTCAGCCGCAGATTCATGTAGTGCAGGTGGGCGCGGCTCTCTTCACGCATGAACCGCACCATGGTGTTAATGACATCGACGGCGACGGTGCCATCGGTGCTCCGCAGGTAAAGGGGGACGTCATCGATGCCGGTGGCTGGCGCGTACACGGTTTCCGGCAGGAAGATCAGGTCCATGGCAACGCTTAAGGAACGTCCGGAACGGCTGTCGGTAAACCGCATGACACCGTCCTGCCGAATGACTCCATCCACCAGGCCGCGTGGCACCGGCGCCCCGCCCTCGACAAGGAACGCCAGGTCGGTGCCTGGTTCGATGCGGAAGCTCCAGTTGGGCTCTTCCATAAACGGGTCGGTGGCGGGCAGCGCCTCTTTGGAAGTCACCGAGATTTCGATGCCTAGGTCGGAGAGCAGATTGGTGTTGAAGTGGACCGAGGACTGGCCGGAGCGCATGGCCCAGGTCTCGTCGGCTTGAGCCGCCGTCAGGGTGAGGCTGAGGGCGAGCCCGACAGCCACCGCCAGAAAAGCAAGTCGCATGGATTAAATCCTCTATTCACAGGCGTTTAGGGAGGAATCGCGGCATCGCAGTGGGTGAGGCAGGGGCGCTCGCCCAAGCTCTCTATATTGTAGCAGCTCTCGGCTATCCAGGAGCTGTCAGACCACCAGAGTGCCGCGGAGGATGGTCCACGCCCGGCCGCGCAGGAGGACGCGGTCGCCGCCGACCTCTAGCCCGAGTTCGCCGCCACGGGCCGACGCTTGGAAGGCTCGGAGGGTGGTCTTGCCGAGCTTCGCGGCCCAGTAGGGTGCTAGACAGCAGTGTGCCGAGCCGGTGACTGGATCCTCATCGATGCCGGCGCCCGGCGCGAAGAAGCGCGACACAAAGTCGTACGGCTCCCCAACGCCGGCCGGCGCGGTCAGGATCAGGCCGCGGGCGTTCAGGGCGCGCAGGGCCCGAAAATCTGGGTTGGCCTGACGGACCGCGGTGGCCGAGTCGGTTTCGACGAGCCAGTCGAAGTCTGACCGCCCGCTGGCCACGCACTCGACGCCGAGGGCCTCCACCAGGCCGGCCGGTGGCGGGCCGGTGGTGGGCGCGGTGGCTGGAAAGTCGAGCTGAATGTGGCCGTCACCGGCCGGGGTGGCGGTCAGTTGGCCGCTCTGTGTTTTGAAAGTCAGATTTTCTCTCAACGGGACGACGCCTTCGCTCCACAAGACATGGGCGGTGGCGAGCGTCGCATGGCCGCAAAGCGCCACTTCGACCGCTGGCGTAAACCACCGGAGCTCAAAGCAATCAGCGCCGGGGTGGACGAAGGCGGTCTCCGACAGGTTCATTTCGGCGGCGATGCGTTGCATCCAGTCCGCACCGCGCGGCGCGTCCAGCAGGCAAACGGCCGCTGGGTTGCCAGTGAAGGGCTCGTGAGCAAATGCATCGACCGAAAAAATATTGATGGCCATAGGTTCCTCTTTTAGGTGGCTCGAAGCTCAATGGGCGCCGCCTGCTTGGAAGGTGTGCAGCATGGTGATGTAGCTGGTGTAGCGTCGCGGGCTGATCAGTCCTGCTTTGCACGCAGCTTTGAGCGCGCAGTCGGGTTCGTGATCGTGGACGCAGTTAGTGAATCGGCAGGCATCCGCGTGGCGCTCCAAGTCGGGCATGAGCTGAGCAAGTGCGGCGGGGTGGATGTCCCACAGAGTGTAGTCGCGGATGCCCGGAGTGTCGACGACGTAACCACCACCCTTGAGTTTCAAGAGGCTGGAGGCGGTGGTCGTGTGTGTTCCCTCACCCGATTTGGTGGAGACGGGTCCAGTGCGCAACCGGAGCCCGGGCTCTAGGGCGTTCAAGAGGGATGACTTGCCCACGCCAGACATGCCGGCGACGACGGTCGTTTGGTCTCTGAGTTGGGTTCTCAGTGCTTCGAGACCGGCGCCATTCGCGATGCTGGTCTCAACCACCGGGTAGCCCATGTCGCGGTAGACCGCCAACTCCGGCGCGTGGGCCTCGGCGTTTGGGCGAAGGTCCAGCTTGGTGGCGCAGATGACCGCCGCCAGTCCGCCGGCGGCAGCCGCTACCAGCGCCCGGTCGACTACTTCAAAGTTGGGGGGTGGCACGGCGAACGAAGTCACGGCCAGCAACTGGTCGACGTTGGCAGCGATGACTTGCTCGCGCGCCCGCGGTCCGGCGGCGCGTCGTGAGAGCTTGGAGCGGCGTTCGCCGATCCTGCCGATGACGCCGCTGTCGGGGCCGGTCGGGCTCACTTGGACCCGGTCGCCCACGGCCAAAAGCCGCTTAAGTGCTGTGCGGCCGCGGCGTAAGCGCTTGCGCGCCGTGCACCGCAACGTGCCGATCGTCGTGTCGACGAGGCAAGCCCCCGCATCAATTCGAATCACCACGCCGTGAATCGACTCTCCGACGGCCTCACCCACGGCCGGCCATCCGAGAGTTGCACTTCGCAGTGCTTGGGCGCGGGAAATCGCGATTTACAACGCGCCACCGGCGAGAAACGTCACGCGGGCCCCTTGGCCGGCCGCGTCGTCGGTGCAGGAGCCGGGGGAAACGCACTCGTGGGCGCCGTATGGCATTTGGCTTGCTAAAGTTTGACTGCACTTGGCTAGGCCTTGGTCCTCTGCTATTCCTAGCTGCGTCGCTGAGCCGCTCGGCGTTGGGTTGCGTCGCCTTTTGAGGCAACCACGCTGCGCAGGGAGCACACAACCGGATGGGTTCGGGAACCAGGTGTTACGGCGCCTCGAGTGCGGCGTCCAAGACCGCAGGGTTTACGCTGGTCGAGCTGGCGAACGTCGTAGCCATCGTCGGACTTCTTGCCGTCATCGCCATCCCCAGGATCAACAGTACGGCGATCGCCGCCCGACGCACCAAGTGCCAGGAGGCGCAGCGGACGATCTACGAGTCGTCGATGCTCTATGCCGCCGACAACCTCGTTGGTACGGGAGACATCAACGTCAACGCCCTGGTGGGGGACTACGTCACCCAGTCGGCCGCTGAGTGTCCCGAGAGCACCACTGTCGGCTACGACGACTATACGATCAGGTTTGTGGGCAACGAGCCGCGTGACGTCACCTGCGACGTCGTCGGCGCCAACCACAACTGGGCGCCCTAGCCAGGCTGCGTTTCCTGGTTGCGGTCCTCCCGGCGCTTGCCTCAAGCTCCAGGCGCGCAGTCGCTGCGCCTGTAATCCAAAGACTAGCAGGATCGCCCCCCCGGTTGGACACTGTGGAGGTTTCGTTGAAGCGTCGCCAGGCCAATCGCCGCACCAAGATCGTTGCAACAATCGGTCCCGCATCGCGCCACCCTAAGGTGTTGCGCCAGCTCCGCCGCGCCGGCATGGACGTGGCGCGTCTCAACATGTCGCACGGCACCCATGCTGAGCATGCCGAGGTGATCAGCCGCCTGCGGGAGCTGGATCCGCAAATCGGCGTTCTCGTGGACCTCGCTGGCCCCAAAGTCCGGACCGGACCCAACCAGGACGGCGAACCGATCCAGCTCAAGAGTGGGCGGACGATCGAACTGTCCAACCGCACCAAGATTTCGACGCCCACCTGCTTGGCGATTCCGCAGCCTGGCCTGATGGATGAACTCCAGGCGGGCAGCAGGTTGCTGCTGGATGACGGGCAGCTCCAACTTCGCGTCGAGGGGATCCAGGGTCACCGCGCGGTGTGCCGCATCGTTGTCGGCGGCGCTCTGGGCGATCGCAAGGGCGTGCACCTGCCCGGCGCCTGGGCTGAGGCGCCTTCCCTGACCCGGAAAGACAAGCTGGATTTTGCGTTTGCGGTCGAGCAGCGGGTCGATCTCGTCGCCCTGTCATTTGTCCGCCGGGCTGCTGACGTCGAGGTGCTTGGCCGCCTGATGCGGCGGCGGCGCTTTGAGCGGCCGATCCTTGCCAAGCTGGAAACCGTGCAGGCGCTCGATCACCTCGGAGCCATCGTGGATCAAGCGGACGGAGTGATGGTGGCGCGCGGCGATCTCGGGTTGGACTTACCGCCTGAGGAAGTGCCGCTGGCCCAAAAGCGCATTATCGATTTGGCCAATCTTGTAGGCAAACCGGTCATCACCGCTACCCAGATGCTGGAGTCGATGACCGCCAACCCGTTGCCGACGCGCGCCGAGGCAACCGACGTGGCCAACGCCGTCTTGGACGGCACCGACGCCGTCATGCTGTCCGGCGAAACTGCCAGCGGCCAGTATCCAGTGAGAGCCGTCGACATGATGGCGCGGATTGTCACCTCCACCGAGGCCCACGAGACGGTGGAATCGGCCACCCCGATCGAAGGGGCCCCGGTGAACGCTGCGGTCGCCCATGCCGCCGCTGACCTGGCCCGCTACACCGGCGCCCGGGCGTTGGTCGTCTTCACCCTGTCCGGGCGCACGGCGCGGTTGATCGCTCGGCAACGGCCGGGATTGCCGATCTACGCATTGACCCCATCCGACCATGTGGCGCGTGGGTTGTCGCACGTCTGGGGGATCGAGGCGTTGTTGATGCAAACGGCGCGCACGACCGGCGACATGATCACTGCCGGGGAGGTGCTCCTCAGAAAGGCGCACTGCGTCAAAGCCGGGGACTTGGTGGTGGCGGTCGTCGGCACCGTCGGCCAGCGGGGCGCCTCCAACGCCGTGCACGTGCTGCGCGTCGGACGCTGACGGAGTGGTTCGTTTGACCCGGCCTGAGTCGGCCGACTATGCTCCGCGCCAGTGGCGGAGCACGGAGGGAGCGGTGTGAGCGATTTGGTGGAACGCATTGCGGCGGGCGAAGCACGCATCGCCGTGATCGGTCTGGGATATGTAGGTTTGCCGCTGGCGGCGGCGTTTGGCCGGCGCTGTGCGGTGATCGGCTTCGACATTAGCAGGGAGCGGGTTGCCGAGCTGAGCGCCGGCCGCGATCGCACCGGCGAGCTGTCAGCAGCAGAGCTGGCGTCCACCAACGTCACCTTTACGGCGGACGCCACTGACCTCAAGGATGCTGCCTTTTTTGTGGTGGCGGTGCCGACTCCGATCGATCGCAACAAGCGCCCGGACCTGCGCCCGCTGGTCGGCGCTTCCGAGGCGATTGGACCGCACCTGGATCCGGGTGACATCGTCGTCTACGAGTCGACGGTCTACCCGGGGGTCACTGAGGATGTCTGCGGACCAATCCTCGAGCGGACTTCTGGGCTCACCGCCGGCAAAGATTTTTTTCTGGCCTATTCGCCCGAACGCATTAACCCTGGCGATCCCATTCACCGGGTTGAAAACATCACCAAGGTGGTCAGCGGTCAGACACCAGAGGTTTTGGAAGTGGTGGCGCGGGTTTATGAGATGGTGGTTGAGGCGGGGGTCTTTCGCGCTGCCGACATCCGCACTGCCGAAGCCGCAAAGGTCATCGAAAACACCCAACGGGATCTCAACATCGGACTGATGAACGAGCTGAGCATGATCTTCGATCGCCTGGGGATCGACACCAAGAACGTCCTCGAAGCGGCGGGCACCAAGTGGAACTTTTTGCCCTTCCGGCCTGGGCTGGTGGGTGGCCATTGCATTGGCGTCGATCCGTACTACCTGCTGTTCAAGGCCGAGGAAATTGGTCTCCACCCGCAGGTCATCACCGCCGCTCGGCGGATCAACGATGGCATGGGCAAATATGTGGCGGAGGCGACGGTCAAAAGCCTGATCAAGGCGGGTAAGGTGGTGCAGCGTTCGCGGGTGCTCATTCTGGGGCTCACTTTTAAAGAGAATGTGCCTGATCTCCGCAACTCAAGGGTGGTCGACATCATTCGTGAACTGCGCGACTATGACGTCGAGGTGCTGGTCCACGATCCGCTTGCCGACCCTATCGAAGCCCGGGAAGAGATGGATGTGGAGCTGTGCAATATCGATCAGGTCGATGGAGTCGACGCGATCATTTGTGCGGTGGCCCACCACGCCTATCGCGGGTTCGACGTCGAGCGCTTCAAACGCCTCGCCAATGACGGGGGCGCCATCGTCATCGATGTGAAGAGCCAGTTCGACCGCCGCGAGTTCGAGGAAGCCGGGTTTCGCTACTGGTGTCTCTAAGCGTCGTGGTCTTTGGAGATTGCCGCGGTGCGCGCGCGTTAGAAAACAACGGGGGTTCACATGCCACAGTCCGGGATCACTTCGGTGCTCAAGGAGGATCGCCAGTTTCAGCCGGCCAAGGAGTTCTCGGAGCGCGCCGCGATCGGCTCGATGGCGGAGTACCACCGCCTAGTGGAAGAGGCCCGCGCCGATCCCGAAAAGTATTGGGCCGACCGGGCTCAGGAGTTGCTGGACTGGGCGGCGCCCTGGGAGCAGGTGTTGGATTGGCAGCCGCCGCACGCCAAGTGGTTCGTGGGTGGCAAGCTGAACGTCGCGTACAACTGCGTCGATCGCCACGCCGCCAGCTGGCGCAAGACCAAAGCCGCTATCATTTGGGAAGGTGAACCTGGTGACACGCGCGTCCTAACCTACCAGGATCTTCAGCGCGAGGTCTCCAAGTTTGCCAACGTGCTGAAGGGGCAGGGCGTGGTCGCCGGTGACCGGGTGGCCATCTACATGCCGATGGTGCCCGAGTTGGCCATCGCCATGCTGGCTTGTGCACGCATTGGCGCCGTCCACACCATCATCTTTGGTGGCTTTAGCGCCGAAGCCTTGGTCGATCGTATCAACGACGCTCGGGCCAAAGTCGTGGTGACCGCCGACGGTGGCTTCCGGCGCGGCAACATTGTGCCGTTGAAGCAAGCGGTCGACGACGCTTTGGGGCGCACGCCGTCGGTCAAGGCAGTCGTCGTCCTCGAGCGCACGCGCAACAAGGTACACATGGAGCCCGGGCGCGACCACTGGTGGCACGAAGTCATGGAGAGTGTTTCGGACGATTGCCCGGCGGTGCCGCTCGACTCCGAACACCTGCTCTTCATTCTCTACACCAGCGGCACCACCGGCAAGCCCAAGGGCGTCGTGCACACTACCGGTGGCTACCTACTAAACGCCGCGTTAACTTCGAGGTGGGTGTTTGACCTCAAAGACGAAGATACTTACTGGTGCACGGCTGACATTGGTTGGATTACCGGGCATACCTACATTGTTTACGGCATCCTTGCTAACGGTGCCACGACGGTCATGTATGAAGGTGCGCCCAACCACCCCGAGCCGGATCGGTTCTGGGAAATTGTGGACAAATACCAGGTCAACATCTTTTACACGGCGCCCACCGCCATCCGGGCTTTCATCAAGTGGGGCGAGCAGTGGCCGGCGCGGCACCGGTTGTCGAGCTTGCGCCTCTTGGGGACCGTCGGTGAGCCGATCAACCCGGAGGCGTGGATGTGGTATCACGCCACCATTGGCAAGGGGCGCTGTCCAATCGTCGACACCTGGTGGCAGACGGAAACCGGTGGCATCATGATCGCCCCCTTGCCCGGCGCCACACCCACCCGACCGGGCTCGGCAACCATGCCGCTCCCTGGCATCGAGGCGGCGATTGTCGCCAAGGACGGGACTCCCTGCGAAGCCAACACCGGTGGATACCTGATCATCAAAAAGCCGTGGCCCTCGATGCTACGTACGGTGTACGGGGACGACGCCCGCTACCAGCAGCAATATTGGTCAGATGTGCCGGGCGCCTACTTCACTTCGGACGGTGCTCGTTGTGACGGCGACGGCTACTACTGGGTCATGGGGCGGGTGGACGATGTCATCAACGTCTCCGGCCACCGGTTGGGCACGATGGAGGTGGAGAGTGCTTTGGTCAGCCATCCAGCAGTCGCCGAGGCGGCGGTGGTGGCACGCCCCGACGAGATAAAGGGCTCGGCAATCGTTGCATTTGTCAGCCTCGAGTCGGGTCAGACCGCATCCAAGCAGCTGGCGGCGGCGCTGCGCACCCACGTCGATCAGGAGATCGGTGCCATTGCCCGACCGGAAGAGATTCGCTTTGCCGATGCGCTTCCCAAGACGCGGAGCGGTAAGATCATGCGGAGGCTGCTGCGCAACATCGCCACCGGTTCGGCAGAAGTAGGCGACGTCACCACGCTCGAAGACGCCGGCATCCTCGACAAACTGCGCCAAGAAGAGGAGTGAGGTGACCGTACTGACGGCGGTCGCCCTATTCTTGGTCGGCGTCGCGCTTCTTTGGTTCGGCGCCGAGTGGCTGGTGAAAGGCGCTTCGGCGCTTGGTCGGGCCATGGGTTTGTCGTCCCTGGTGATTGGGCTAACCATTGTCTCGTTCGCTACCTCAGCGCCAGAGCTTGTCGTCAGCTTGCTGGCTATCCTGCGCGGCTCGACTGGCATCAGCCTTGGCAACGTGGTCGGATCCAACGTTGCGAACGTTGGGTTGGTACTGGGCGCCTGTGCGTTAATCGCCTTTTTGCCGGCAGATCGGCTGTTGATGCGCCGTGATATCCCGATCATGCTGGCGGTGTCGGTAGCATTTGCAGGGCTGGCAGCCCGAGGCGGCGGCATTGGACGCCTGGACGGTCTCCTGCTCCTGTTGGTGCTTGCTGCTCACGTCGTTCTGATGATCCACCACGGTGCCGCCGAACCCCTGCCTGAGTCGGGCCCCTGTTTGCCGCGTGGGCGGGCCCTGGCCTACTTCCTGGTGGGGCTCATCGTGATGCTGGGCGGCGCTGATCTCATTACCCGCTCGGGCTCCCGGTTGGCCGTATTGATGGGCGTGCCTGATGTCGTGATCGGGCTGACCATGGTGGCGCTGGGCACCTCGCTTCCCGAGTTGGCCGCGTCGATCGTGGGGGTCTACCGCGGGGAGGTGGGGTTGGCCCTGGGAAACGTCGTGGGCTCCAATCTGTTCAATCTCACGTTTGTCATGGGGTCGGTGGCAATGCTCCGCCCGGTCCCAGTCGAGGGATCGCTCTTGTCGTTCGAGTTGCCCGCGATGATCGCTTTCGCCGTAGTCGCGTACGCGCTGATGGCGGTTGCCGGGGGGATGAGCCGCTGGGCAGGCATCTTGCTTGTGGTGAGCTACTTCGTGTTTATGTGGCGTGTTGTCGTCACCTGACCATATTAACACACCCTACTTGACGAACGCGCAACTTTTTGCGGACTACTCTCGCCCCCTACCATTTGCCTTCTGCAGCTCTCTAGCCCAATGTTTTGTTGCGTTCTTTGTCGTTTTTTTGTGGAACCGCCATCGCTCATTGTGCCTACAATGGGTTGAGGCGTGTGGGGGCTTTTTCACGCTCGCCCACGCCGCTTCGAAATCCCCGCGTTGATAACCCGCCCATTGGGCTGAGTCGTACCAGGGCAATTCGCACTTGCAAGCATAGTGAGAGGACAAGCGCCGCAAGGGGTCATGCAATGACACGCTTGTTGAACCAGCTCGAGGAGATTAGCCGCGAGCTCATTGAAGATATCGAGAACCTAAAGCGGCTGGCTGAGACCATTCCGCAGCTTCTGGAGAGTAAGCAAAAGCAACTGGACCAGGTGGCGGCTGTGTCGCGCACCATGGCGACCGACGACACTGATGTTCTTAGTCTCATCACGCGCTATGCAGAACCGCGCCGCGCCCGCGGCGGCCGGCGCCGGGGGCGCACGCTGCCCACTGACATCATGTCCATCATCCATGCCGCCGGCGGTCGAGGGGCGACGCTCGACCAGTTGTATGACGGGTTGGCCAAGTCGCGAACGATCACCCGCCAGAACCTGTCGAGCACTTTGAGCCGCATGAAGAGCCAGGGAAAAATCAGCAAGCGGGATGGCTATTTTCAGGCCGAAGGACGACAGTTCGAGGAGTAACCCATCGTGTTGGAATCTACTCACCGGGTCTGCAAAGATGTGTTCGACCCCGCCAGCGGCGACAAGTTGTTGAGCGTCGGACAAGAGGTAAAGGCCATCGACCTGGGCGACCACTACTTTGTCTGGACCATGCCGTTTAGTCCCACGCGCAAACCCGTGCAGTTGAAGCGCTGGGTCGTCACCCAGAGCTTGGAGCCATTGCAGGCGGCTTTCTCGGACGCCTAGCCGGAGCCGCCAGCGGGTGGGCGCCATCGGGGTGAACTGCTATGATCGCCAGTCACCTGGGGCCGCTGTCCCACACTCGCTGGAGGCAAGATTTGGAAACCGGTTCCGCCAAGAAGCTACAAACGGCGTTGGCAGATGCCCGCCTCGTCCTCGACAACCCCCAGTGGGATGCGTTGACCTTTTGCCGTTTCTTGTCCAGCCGCGTTCCCCAAGACGGAGAGATCACGGCAACGGCGCTTGCCGACCTGGCCGAGGGGTTGATTGCGGACTTGGAGCGCGGTCAAGACCGGCAGACTGAGAAGGCGTTCCCAACGCCGCTGCTCAACGACCGCGGCGCTCTGATCAACGATTTCCTGCGCCATTGCTTGTTGGAGGTTGGAGAGGTCTGTTTTAACGCCGACTTCGCTACAGCCATGCGTCCGCGGCTCAAGTTTGCCGCGGCCGGCGGCGCCGAGCCGGAGCCAGCGGCTGCGACCGAGGCGTGAGCCGGGCAAGGTAGTCAGCCCACGACCGGGCGTAGGCGGGTGGACGGGGGGTTCGCAGTGGTGGCGTTGTGTGCATGGGGGCGGCCACGCGCGTCCAGCAACATCCGGAGCCGGTGGGGTTTGACGCTGGCGCTGCTTGGCGTCCTCGGTGGCCCAATCGCGACTCAAGCTCAGGTCGCACCCATCCCGCTCTACCGCGACCATTGCGCCCGTTGCCATGGCCTGGCGGGAGATGGTCGTGGTCCCGATGCAGATGGGCTCGAGCCCCCGCCTCGCAACTTCCTCGCCGGCAAGTACAAGATCAAGACGACGCGCCCGGGTACTCCCCCAAGCCTGGCGAACGTAGCCAAGACCATCCGGAGGGGTATCCCCGCAACGGCAATGCCGTCCTTTGATGGCTGGTTGACTGAAGCCCAGATCGAAGCGTTGGCTGCCTACGTGCTGGAATTGTCCGGCCGTCAGCCGTCCCGGCGTTCCCTCAAAGTCTCGTCGGCGCCCAAGCGCGGGGCGCGCGCGCTTGCCCAGGGGAAACGCCTGTATCAACGGTTGGGTTGTGTCGATTGTCACGGCGAAGACGGTGCCGGCGTCAGTGGCCCGGGCGGCGTCTTGCCCACCAATTTGCAGAAGCCGTGGACGTTCAAGGGGGGCGCCGAGCCTGTCGACATCGCTCTGCGCGTCTTGGCTGGCATCGAAGGCACAGACATGCACGGCCTGGTAACCGAGGGGTTGCGGGCGGATCAACTCTACGCTCTATCCGACTACGTGCTGTCGCTGCGCCAGCACGTCGACTTGCGGGCAGCTGCCGCCCACCAAGCGACTGCTCCTCCCGGCGCCGACGAACCGCTCTTGGCGCGCGGCCAGCGCCTGGTGCAGTTGGCCGGCTGCGCTGAATGTCACACGCCCATCGACAACCGCGGCCACGTCATGCATGCCTACGACATGGCTGGCGGCCGGCGGATCGATGTGAAGCCGTTTAGAACGGTGGTGTCCAGCAACCTGACGCCGCACGCCACTGGCCTTGGCGGATGGACCGAAGAGCAGTTTGCGACAGCGCTGCGGACCGGGCAAACTCCCGGCAGTCGCCAGTTGGATGCCTGGGCGATGCCTTGGCCCCACTACGCGGCGATGACCGACGCCGATGTCCGGGCCGTGTTCCACTACCTGCGCTCGCTGCGCCCGGTGGATAACACCATACCCAGAACCGAGCCCATCGACGGGTTGGGGGCGGTGTGGGAGCGCCTGCAGGTTTGGCGTGGTGCCGCGAGCGCTCGCCTGGTTTTCCACGCCGGTAACGCTGGCGCCCAGAATTTGGCACGCCGGCCGGAGGCGGCGTCAGCCAAACCACTTGCGGGTCCGCGCCGGCTCTGGCGGACGCTGGCGTTGGCCTCGACCCTGGGGCTGGTCGTCGAAGCCCTCTACTTTTGGCAGCCTATTTGGATGACTGGCCTGAGGCGCCGGCGCCGGCGGCGCAAGACGTTGCGCGAGTACGTGCGTGGCCCCATCTTTGTCGGTTCGGTGGCGTTGGCCGCGGCCCTGGTCACCCTGGCCTGGTGGCCGCCCAGCGGTAGCACCCTCGACCCGGCGGCGAGCCGCCAGCGCTTGGCGCCCGACCCGCCGGCGCCGGTTGAGGTCGATGGCAACGACCGGCGCATCGCCGAGCGCGGCGCCTATCTGGTGCAGATCGCCGGTTGCGGGCGCTGCCACACGTCGGTGGTGCCGGTGGGGCGAGCTACCGGCGGCCAACCGCTAGCGGGTGGCACGCGTCTCAGTTGGGAGGGCCTAGGTGTGCGCTACCCAGCCAACTTGACCGCCGATCCGGCAACCGGGCTGGGTGAGTGGTCGGCCGCCGAGTTGCGACGGCTCCTCACCAGCGGCTTGCGGAGTGACCTGACCATCGTGCCGCGCCAGGCGATGCCCTGGCAGCGCACCAGCCGGTTGACGCCAGAGGAGATGGAGTCGGTGGTCGCCTACCTGAAGGCGATGCCGGCAGTCACCAGTCTTGTGCCGCCGTCGACGGCCAGCGGTGGCGACGAACTCCTGACGTGGTACCCGCTGTTGGAAGCCGCGCGATAGGCGCAGCCGGCGGCCTACAGGTGTTGCTTCCGGCGTTGCAGGACCAACCGCGTCTCGTGTTGGCGCTGGCGACGATAACCCAGCAGCGTGAACAGGTCGTTCGGGTAGTAGCGGACGACGCGCCGTTCGACGATGAGCGTGTCGGGAATACCCGGCGGTTGGTACAAGCCAGGGAGATAGCGCAACCAGCGGCCGGCCCGCAGGTGGCGCAATAGCGCAGCCACGAATAGCCAAAACCTGGGCACCACGCGGACCAGGAAAAAGCCGTCGTTGCCCTGTTCCTGGTAGAGGGGCAGCAGAAGCCTTCCGCGTTCGGGCGCGCGGATTGCTCCGCGCCGGTCGTCTGCGACGTGTTCGTCCGGTTCCACTTTGGAGAAGTTCGAATAGCCGGGCCGCATGACGAAGCAGTCGCCGTCGCCGACGCCGTGGCGGTGACGCGTTTCCAAGACGCGGGGGAACGGCTTGCCCACACGTTGCAGGTGTTGGCGCGCGCGCTTGATTGGCTCGGCATCACTGCTACGGATCAACCCGGCCGATTCCATCGTCAGCCAGATGACGGCTTGATGGTGCAAGACGGTGTCAGGGTCGCCCTGCTGGCCGCCTTCGACGCTGATGCCGCGGTGACCCAAGCCATTGATGAAGTCAATGAAGGTGCCTTCGACTTTCTCTTCCAGGCCGAGGATCACTGGTAGCGGCAAGTTGAAGGCCAGCCGCCGATTCGGAAGCGTGTCTTCGATGATGGCAAAGGGAGCGCCCGGACCTGACGTGGAATGCAAGTCTAGAAAGATGGGGCGTCCGGTACGGGCCAAGATAAGCGAGTCGATTGCGGTCAAGAGCTCCCACTGTTCGACGTCTTCGGCCGGCGGGTTGTCGCCGGGCCCGCGGGACCGCAGGTGTTCGACCCGCTCGGTGAGCCACTGGCGGTTGAGGTCGCGGTTGACGAAGCGCTCGTTGCGGCCCAGCGCCGCCAAGTTGCCGCCCAGGCCGACGATCATGCCGCGCATCGCCGGGCGCGTGGCGTGGAGCTTGTCGACGACCGCACGAATGGCTTCGATCCCCGCCGGCTCGTTGCCATGCATGCCACCCACGCAGATCAACAGCGGCCCGGGCTGCCCGCTGTCGTAGCGGCCTATCTCACGTGCCATGTGCCCCCTCGGTGTTGCGGGGCTCGCCGCTTCTAGCTCAAAATGGTCCAAGGTGTTCCTCGATGCAGGGTGGATCGAGCCTGTCATCCAACCCTGGGATCCTATCACTTCCTCAATCGACGCGGGCCCGACCGATGTGTGCACGCTATACGTTGGTGACCGATTTGTCCGAGGTGCAGTCGATCGTCACCGGACTGATTGTCAAAGACCCGGCGCTCCTCGGGCCCCGCTACAACATTGCCCCCACCCAGCGGGTGCCCATCGTCGTCGGCGCCGATGGACCAGCTCTGGTCGGCGCTCACTTTGGACTGATCCCAGTATGGGCCGCCGATCCCGCTATTGCCCACCGTCTCATCAACGCTCGGGCTGAGACCGCCGCTGAGCGCCCAGCGTATCGCGATGCCTGGCGGCACCGCCGGTGTCTGGTGCCGGCCACCGGCTACTACGAGTGGCGCATACTGCCCGGCTACCAGCGCAAGGTGCCGGTCTTGGTCAGGCTCAAGTCGGGGGGGCTCATCACCTTCGCGGGACTTTGGGAGCGCTGGCGGGACGGTGCCGGCGACTGGCTCACCAGCTTCTCGGTGTTGACGACGCCAGCCAGCGCGGTGATCGAGCCGCTCCATGACCGCATGCCGGCCATCATCGATCCTTGCCAGCGGCGCGAGTGGCTGGCACCTGGTCCCCCATCAGTTGCACTGGACCCACACGCTGGTGAGGCCTTGGCTTTGCACCACGTCTCGCCCAGAGTCAATGACCCACGCGTCGACGATCCCACCTGTATCAAGGAGTGGCACCCACCGCCTCCACCGCCCAGCCTCTTCGACTAGCGCCGGCCAACCACTCTCGAGCGTCAAGCGCAACGTCTGTTCATCCGATGCGACAGGGAGGAGGGTGCTCGCCCGTGGGCTCCCGTTTGGCCAATTCTCAACGAGCTACGTCTTGCACATGCGAACCCATTCTCGTCTGGCTGCATCGATTATGTTGCTGTGGATCGCGGCCGCCTTGCCCCAAATGGCTGCCGCTGCGACCTATCGGCTCCCAGCTACCGGCGACACCTTTGTGGACTCGCTTGAGCCCGACACCAATTTTGGCCAGGCGTTTCTCCTCGAGGTGGACCAGGCCTACGAGACTCGGGCGGCCTTGTACCAGTTTGACTTGAGCGTCATCCCGCCGGGCGAGGACGTGTTGTTCGCCACCTTGCAGACGCAGGTCTGGTCGGTCAACGACCCACCCGTCGGGGTTAGGGTGCAACGCGTTACCGTGCCCTGGCACGAGGACACTGCGACGTGGAACTCGGTGTACCAGTCCCCCGACTTCACGCAGCACGGCTTTTCGCAAGTGCGGCAGCTCGTCCGGCAGAACTTTGAGATCACCGACTTGGTGCGCGACTGGCACAATGGTACCGCCAATTACGGGTTGTCCTTGGTGACCTTCGACTGGAATGACTTAGTGCGGTTTGGCTCGAAAGAATCGAGTGCGCCACCGGTCCTGATTGTCGTTACGAGCAGCGTGTCCACCAGCCGCGTGCGCAGCGGCAGCTACATCGGCAACGGTGGAAGCGTCAGTGTGATCCTGGATGTGGCACCACATGTGGTGATGGTCAAGTCCGAAACCTCTCGGTCAGCGGTTCTGAAGACCGCCACCATGGATGCGGGTATCTCTGCTCACTTGGCGGGGAGCGGTGGTTTTGTGGCAGGTGGTATCCAGTCGCTGAACAGCAACGGGTTCAAAGTCGGTGACTCCGCTTTTGTGAACGGGCCGGGCACTACCTACCACTATCTGGCCATTGAGGCGGCGCCTGGAGACGTCTCGATTATAAAATACACTGGTGATCGGATCGACGGTCGACAGCTGCCCGCCAGTGGTTTGCCTGGCTACGCGTTGATCGTCAGCGAAGCCGGCACGCCTGCAACGCACAGGTTCGGGACCTTTTCCCAGGCATTTTCGCTGGACGTGCGCGACGGCGATCCCGTGTACCGCGGGATCCAGGGGTTTGCCCACGGGGTGGTGACGATCGGTGATGCCAACGAGGTGAATGAAGAGGGTCGCAACTTCCACGGGTTTGTATTCGCCGATCATTTTTTGGCCAGCGCAGGCGTCGTCGGCAATGGGCGCCCGGTCGCCGGCGTCCCCCAGGCGGCGGCGGCGTTTGTGGCCTCGGTGGATGGTGGCTACCCTGGCTACGCCAGGTTTTTCCATATGACCACCGACGAATCGCTGCCTTTGGGCGACCGGTCGGCGACCGCCGGGGTCATGGTCGGCCTGAGCGGTCCGGACATCGTTTGGGGAAACCACGAGTCACTGGATAACGAAAACCACTACTTTACACTGCCGGTCGACGCGGCGGTCGACATTGCCGTGGACAAGACCGCAAGCCACACCGATGTGGAGCTCGGCGAACAGTTCACCTACCACGTGAGCGCCACCAACAATGGCCCCGATGACGCCACCGGGGTGCTTGTTGTGGACTCCTTGCCGGGCGAAGTAGCCTACGTCGGCCACTCGGCTCAGCCAGGAGGCTATGACTTGGCAACAGGTCAGTGGATGCTTGGCGACTTGCCGGCAGGTGAGACCGCGACGCTAGACATTGTGGTGCAGTTGCAGAGCGTCGCCGGGACCAGCGTCAGCAATACCGCACGCCTGGCAGCGCTCGACCAAGATGAAGTGAATCCAACCAACGACCAAGCCACGGCCGTGGTGTCGACGGTGGCTCCGCCTCTACCGGCGGCTGACGTGGCCATCACCCTGTCGGTGGACAACCCGGCACCCCTCGCTGGTCAGCTCATCGAGTACTTGCTCAAAGTGAAGAATCGCGGGCCCGATCCAGCGACCGACTTGGCGGTCCGCGACTCCTTGGACGCCGGTTTGAGTCTGGCGGGCACGCTGTATTCGGTCGGCACGCTCGACACGACGAGTGGCGTCTGGACGATCGGCGCGCTAGCGGCCGACTCCACCGCGACGATGCGATTGGAGGTGAGGGTGGGGACCGGCACTGAGGGGATGACCCTGGTCAACCGAGCGTGGATCCACGCGCGATCCACCGAAGACCCAATCGACCAGAACGACCAGGACGCTGCTCAGGTTATCGTGCACGAGCCCCAACCCCAGTTTCTGCGGGTCACGGCCCAGCAATCTGCTGGTGTCTTGGTGCCCGGGGATGCGCCGTCGACCGTGTTGCGCTTGGCGCTGCAAAACAACACCGACGCCACGCAGGTACTTCAATCCTTGGAAGTGGTCAACGCCTCGACGGCGGGGGGAGCCACCGCATCGCAGCTGGATGCCAGTTGGGTTGGACTACAGCTGCGAGTCGGTTCGTCGGTCGTCAGTCCGACCGTGGGATTTGCCGGCGGTGTGGCGCGCTTCGAAGGGCTCGACCTGCCCATTCCATCGGGCGCGCAGGGTGTCCTCGAAGTCTTGGGGGGCGCCAGCCTCAGCGCTCGCGACGGCGACCAGCTCGACCTCTTGGTCGAGAGTGCTGCGGCCTTCGGTTTCGAGGATTCGCTGTTGGCGTTGGATTCCAGTTGGCCGTTGGATCCCAGCGGTGACTTCGAAGTGGACGGGATGTCCGCTGCACAGATTGCTGTGCGCCCGGTGCAGGCTTCAACCGTCATGTCTGGGACAATGCGCAATCTAGTTTTTGACTTTGTGGTGCCGGCTAACGGCTACGCGGACGATCGCCTCAACCGCCTCGACGTGGTTAGTCTGGGAAGTGCGCAGCACGGTGTAGATATTGCCACGATCGAAGCGTGGCTGGACGACGGCGACCAGGTGTTTGACGCGGCGAGCGATCAACTGCTTGGCGAGTTGGCCTACACCGGCAACCGCTACGAACTGACCGGCATCGAACTACCCGTGCCGGCTCCGGGCGTGCGCGTGTTCGCGACCTGCGACATCGCCGCCACCGCCGCCGACGGCCGCACGATTCAACTGGGCCTACCCGCATCTTCAGACCCCGGGTTGGGAATGGTGAGCGCCAACGATGGCCCCAATGACCTGTTGGTGACATCGCCCAGCGTTCAATCGATTACCACCGCGGATCGGGTCACCGCGGCCGCCGGCGTTCTGGCGCCGGCCACTATCCACCCGGGTGAGCAGCGGTTGGCGCTCGAGTTGGAGTTTGGCAACACCTACACGGTGGACAAAGTGCTGGAGACGGTGACCCTGACCAACTACTCGACAGGCTCCGGCGTTGGCGCCGACCTGGATGGGTTGGTAAGTGCGATGACATTGTACTTGGACGCCGACTTTGATAGCGCCTTGGATCCGGAGATCGACACTCCACTGGGGACGTCCTTCTTTTCCAACGGGCGCGCCGCCTGGGGCGGATTGGGTCTGGTTTTGCCCGCTGGTGAGTCAAGGAAGCTGTTCGTGGAAGTTCAGGTCTCTGGAGACTTGGCGCCGGATGGTGACGTAGTCCGAGTGGGAGTTGCGGGTGCCGACGACCTATACTTTTTGGACGCCGCCGCCCTTGCTGCCAGCTTTCCGCTGGATTCTGGTGCCAGCCTGACGGTGGATGGTTTTCTGGCCGAAGCAGTCGACTTGGTCGCCGTGGGCTCCACCGCGCTGGCGCCAGGGGAGGGGCCGGCACTGGCTTTCGAAGCCGTGTTGCCGGCCAACGGTTATGAGCCCGACGTGCTGCGCGGTGTACTGCTGGAAAACACCGGCTCCGCTGCCGCGTCTGACATCGGGCAGCTGCGGCTGTGGGCCGACGGCGGCGACGGCAATGCCGACTGGGGCTCCGGCGACGACGTCGATCTGGGCGAACTAGCTGCCAGCGGCAATCGGTGGGTGAGCAACTTCTTGAATCAACCAGTGCCGCTTGGCGGCTTGCGGGTGTACGTTTCGATTGTCGCCGCCGGCCAGCCTCAAGCCGGCGGGATTGTCGAGTTGGAGCTGCCAGTAGGGGCGGTCAGCATGGAGTCGGGCAACGATGGGCCGATCGACCAACCGGTCGCCGAGGCTGGCAGCGTCGTGCTCAGCACCGTCGATCTGTTGACGACGCTGGAGTTGTCCCCGGTCGTCAGCGCTGTTGGGCAGATGCCGACCGCCACCATGCAGCTGCGCAACGTCGGGTCGGCAGCGATCGACAACATCGCGCCCGAGCCCCTCGAGTTCTTGGGCGATGGCGGATTGGAAGTCTCCGGCGGTCCGAATCCACCGGTAGTGAACCTGGCGCCCTCAGCGGCAGCGACGATCACCTGGACTCTGACGGCCACGTCGGCGGGCGCCGTCTCGGTGGTTGGGAGTGCCGCGGGTTCGCAGGCGGGAACCGGTGCGACCATCGTGTCGCTGGAGTCCGAATCGAACGGCCTGGAAATTGTCAGGGAGGCTGATTCGGTCAACCTCTACACCGTCGAGTCGATGCCTTTCTCAATCAACCGGGGGCAAGTGGGCGTGGTCCCCCTGGGATTGACGTTTTCGCTGCCGTCGGGCAGCGAGGCCTCACACGTGTTTGTCGAGCGTTTGAGGTTCTCTTTGGTAGACGGTCATGGCAACGGTGTGCCAGCCGGAAACCTGGTGGAGCGCCTGGTCATCAACGAAGGTGCTGTGGTCTACCTGGACACCACCTCACTGCCTGACACAGGCTCTGAAGTCGACGCGGTGCTCAGCCAGCCGATCGTGGTTTCAGCCGACGCCGGTGCTTCGGTGAGCATCTCGCTCGACATTGCTCCAAGCACGTCGGCGAACGATTTTCGGGTGGTCGTCGCCGGTGACACCGCGATCGACGCCGCCGACGCCACCACCGGCGTGCCGGTGGCCGTATTGCTGCCAGGCTCCAGCTTCCCCGTCGAATCGGGGTTGGGTCGCATCGTGACGCCCGCCAACGACTTGGAGGTAGCCGCTGGCCCCGAAGCGGTTCGCCAGGTAGTGCGCGGCACCGAGCACACACAGCTTTTGACTTTCGACCTCGACAATCTCGACGCAGCTGGCCAGGCGGCAGAAATTCGCCTCCTTGAGTTCGGGCTGGCAGGCATCAATGGGGGCGGCCAAGCTTTGGCGCTCGGCAACTTCGCCAGCTTCATCTACGTGGAGGATGCTGCCCAAACCTATCTGGCGAGGGCAGTGTCGACCGCCGACTCCACGCTGGCGCTGACCCTGTCGCCGCCCGTGTCGGTTCAGGTGAATGCCCCCCGCACGCTAACCGTGGCTGCCGACATCCGCAGCGACGCACCGCTGGCGGCCCTGAAAGCCCAGCTAATGGAGTCCGCCAGCTTTGACGCTCGCGATACCAACTCCGGGGCGCCGGTTGCAGTCACCTTGGGTGCACGCAACGGCGATCGACTGACCATCCTTGATCCGGCCGGGGAAGTGCAGGTGACCCACACCGCCAATTTGGCACCCGCGGCGACCTTGGGCGATGCGAACGTCCGCGTTATGGAATTGGCGATCACCCATCCGGGCGGTTCGACCGAAAGCGCCGTGCGGTTGAACGCGCTTACCCTCGAACTTTGGGACGGCACCGGCGTTCTGCTTGCCCCCGGCGCCTATCTGGAAGGCATTCGTCTGTTCGATGAGACTGGCCAGTTGAACGTAGAGCACCGGGACTTGTCGGGCTCGGTAGTGCCCGCCGCCATTCAACTGCCCGATCCATTGCTGGCGCCCGAGACCACGGTGCGATGGTCGGTGGCGCTGGATTTCGAGGCCACAGCACCGCTGGGGACTGTGCAGCTGGCGCTCCGCGACGGGGGATTGAGTTGCACCGATGCGGTAACCGGCGAAGCGGTCACCGCCCGCACTGGCTCGGGCTCGTCGTTCCCTTTGACCTCTGGCTTAACGCAGCTAAGCGCGCCTCCAACCCAACTCGGTGTCCACTTCAAAGACGTGGCGCCGCCGGTCTTGGTAGTTGATGGGACCTCGGTCCGCGTTGCCGAGTTGGAGTTGGTAAATGCTGCGCCTCGGGAGTCGGGGGCGGTGCTTCTCGATCGATTGTCCATCGACGTGGCAGACCTCGGACAGAATCCGCTGGCCCCGGCCGAGTTGGTGTCGGAGGCGTCGGTGTTCGTGAACGGCGAGCACTGGGCGACCACCGACTCGCTGAGCAGCGATGCCAGCTCGGTGATCTTCGTCGGCGCCACGCCGATCGTCGTGCCGCCGGGTGAGCCCGTGTCGGTGGACTACCGCCTGCGCTGGCGCGAGAACGACTACCCAGGTGTGCGTTTCCGGGTCGAATCCGACGACCTGGGTGTCGTCCAATCCGGTGGCGCCATTTTTACGATTGCTGTGGTCGCCGAAACTGGCAACTTCCCTTTTTGGACGGCTGCAAGTCACTTCACCGCGCCCAGCCTGCGGGACAGTTTTACCAACTTCCCAAATCCTTTTGCGGCAGGGCGGCAGGAAACCCACTTTTCATTGTTCCTGCCGACGCCGTCACGGGTGACGCTGGTGATTCGGACGCTGCGTGGCGATGTGGTTGAGACTTTGACCAGCGGCCGCTCGCTGCCCGCCGGACTTTGGCAAGAGCTGAGATGGAACGGACGCAACGGCCGTGGCGACGTCGTCGCCAACGGCGTCTATGTGGCTGACATGCGCGTCGACTCGGGTGATCGCCAAGAGCGGTTGCTCCGAAAGATAGCGGTAGTGCGATGAGACAAGAGCTTTCTTCACCGATGCCGCGCCTTACTGTGCTTGTCCTGTGTTGGTTGGTCACAGTGTGCCCGGCGGCGGCGGCCGAGAATGCTGGTACCCGTTCGGTGTTCGCCTTTGGCGCCGGCAACCGGGCTTTGGGCTTGGGGGGCGCTTTTGTGGCCGTAGCAGATGATGCCAGCGCCGCGCTCTGGAACCCGGCCGGGCTAGCGGCTGTCGAGCGCGCCGGTCTCCAGGCATCGACCGCTTCAGTCGGCGCTTTGGATCTGCAAGAACACTTTGGTGCCGTGGTGTGGCCGAGCACCAGGTTTGGGGTGCCGGCCGTGAGTATCCGCCGCCTCGGCGTGGGGGGGATCGACCTCCGCGACGACCGCAACGCTTTGATCGACGATGGGCAATCGGCCCAAGATGCCGAGGTGCTCGTCGGTTGGGGCCGGCACCTGGGTGCCCAATGGATGATCGGGGCCGGTGTCAAGGTACGCCGCCAGTCGATTGCCGGCACTGAAGGCAGCGGACTGGGCTTGGATCTGGGACTGGTCGGCAGCCCGGCCACCCTGTTCGGCGGCCGTGGGGCGCTTGCCCGCCGCTTGCGGTGGGGGTTGGCGCTCCGCAACGCGGTCGAACCGACGATCCGGCTGGTGGCGGACGAGGTGCCCGACCCGATGACTGTCCAGAGTGGTTTGGCCTACACGCACCCGGCGTTTGGCCGTGGTCACATCTTGCTGACTGTCGACGTGGAGAAGGCGCGCTTGTCAGACGCCGACTGGCACATGGGTGCCGAGCTAACCATGCACCCCGCCCTCTCCGTGCGGGCCGGCTCGAATGCCGGCACGTTCGCCGCCGGCGCGGCGGTGCATTGGCGCAGCCTGACCGCGGATTTCGTCCACGAATCGGGGGAGTTTCAAAGCACGCGACGGATCGGCCTGTCGATGGACTTCGGAGCGACCGTCAGTGAGCGGCTGCTCGAGGCTGCCGCTCGCCAGGAGGCCGAGTTCAACGAGCGCATGGAGGCATCTTTCCGAGCCGAGCAGGAATCACGCGTGGCGACTTTGGTGGATGAGGCCGAACAGGCGCTGGCCGCCGGCGATCTGGAGCAAGTGCTCAGAGCGGCGGCGACCGTGCAGGCGATCGAGCCGGGTCACCCGCGCGGTGTGGCGCTCGAGGTCGAGGCGCTCCGCGCCCAGGCACAAAAACTGGAGCGCCAGGGAGACTACGCTGGTGCCGCCGTGCTGTGCGGCCGGGCCCTGGCTCTGACACCCGACGAGCGCAACCTCCAGATCGAGCACGACCGCCTCCGGCAGGAGAGCGACCGGCGTGCTCAGCGTGATGCCCAGCGCAAGAGCGACTTCGCAGCGGCTTTGGACGCCTTCGCCGCCGGTCAGTTCGTCAGGGCCAAGGGGTATCTGCAAAGCGTCCTAAACGACTCGCCCGCTGATACCGAAGCGGCCGTCATGTTGGAACGGGTTGAGAGTGCCATCGACACGCGCCGGCGTGAGGCGTTGACTCAGGCCCGTCGCTTCGCTGACCGGGGTCTCCGGGGCGACGCCGAGGATGCGTTGCAGAGTGCCCGCGCTCTGGGAGCTACCGGTGTCACCTTGGCCCGGGCCGAGCGCTATGTCGCAAGCGCTTTGCAGGAGGCTACGGTTAGTCAAGAGCCGGCCCGTGGCCCGGTCCGGCCCCTCTCCAAGGAAACCCCGGGCGCCTCGTACGCGCTGCTGGACGCTGCCCGCCAGGCAGAAGTCCGCGACCTCTACGAGCGCGGCATCGCCTCGATGGAGGCCGACAGGCCGGCCGACGCCATGCGCTATTGGGAGCTGGTTTGGGCGACGGCGCCCGACTATCAGAACGTCGCCGAGTACATCAAGCGCGACTACCTACTGCGCGGCCTCGAGTCCTTCTCGCTTGGTGAGTTGGATGCAGCCGTGGGTTTGTGGGAACGGGCCCTGCAGGTCGATCCAGACGACGAGAAGACCCAGAGCTACTTGGCGAGCGCCCGCGAGCAACTGGCGCGCTCTCAAGAACTGGTCGGGCCCTATGCCGAGTAGCCAGGTATGAGCGTCGCCAAGATGTCCAAACAAAGCTCGGAAGCCCCCACTGCCAACGCCGGGCGCCGGCTGTTCAGCATTCGCTGGATCGTCGTGGCGGCGGCGGTTGGCTCGACGGCTCTGAGCATCATCGCGCTCGCCTTGTTGAGCGACCGCTCGACCCGCAACATCCTGACGCGCGAGCTGGGCACCCGGCTCATGGTCGAAGCTCGGAACGTTGCGCAGGTGAGCTCGCGGGCGCTCCTAAACGAGTTTCCTGAGTTGACCCTCCAACCGCTCTTGATGGAAATGCACCGGCGACAACCGCAGCTGGTGTTCGCGGTGGTGTTGGATCAGGAAGGGGGCGTGCGCGGGCACTGTGAATCAGTCGCCTTGGGGGAGAGGTTCGCCTGGCCAGCCGGGCTGCGGATTCGCGAAACCCAGGTGCATCTCGAGAGTGGCGAGGCGGTGCTTGGCAACGGCCAAATGCTTGTTGTCCGCACACCAGTGGCTATCGCCACCGGCGAGTCCATCGGCACCGTCGCCCTGGGCTACACCAACGAGTACATCAACGCCGCGGTCGCCGAAGCACGCCACGCACTGTTGCTGCTGCTGTGCGTTCTGCTGGCTCTCAGCGTTGCGGCAAGTGCGCTGCTGATCACCTATCTGCTGCGGCCGGTTAAGCCGCTGCGCGACGGTCTCGAGCGTATCGGTCGCGGCGACCTAAAGACGCCAGTCCAAATCAATGACCGAACCGAATTTGGTTTGCTGGCGGACACCATCAACGATATGTCGGCCCGCATTCGCGTGGCACAGGAGGAGATGCTCGAGAAGGAACATCTGGCGCGTGAGATGCATCTGGCCCGCGAGATCCAGGCGTCGCTCCTCCCCGATGGCGAGCGGCGCTCGGGCGGTTTCCTGATAATTGGTTCACACCGGGCCGCGGCGGAGGTGGGCGGCGACTACTACGACGTCTTCGAACTGCCCGGCGGACTGATGGGCATGGTGATCGCCGATGTATCAGGGAAGGGGCTGGCGGGTTGCATGGTCACCTCGATGCTCGCAGTCCTCCTGCGCTCCTTCCGCAACGGCGAAACCAGCCCAAGTCGCCTGCTGGTGAATCTGGAGGAAGGCTTGGTGCAGTCGATTCACCGCGGCACTTTTGTCACTGTCTTTTACGGGATTCTGGATCCGGCCAGTGGCAAGCTGGTTTTCGCATCAGCGGGACATTCGCCGACGTTGATCTACCGGGCTGCCACCCGCAAGGTCGAACGAATCGACTCGCGCGCCATTCCGGTCGGGACGATTCGGGGTGGTGCCTTGGCGCAGACCCTCAGCGACGAGGTCGTCGACTTGGCGCGGGGCGATGTCCTGATTCAATACACCGATGGGTTCAACGAGGCCTTCGATGAAACCGGTATCGAGCAATTTGGTTTCGAGCGCATGAGCGATTGCCTGCGGTCGGTCGCGCCGCGGGGTGGCAAGGCGTTGATCGAGGCAATGAACGGCGCCATTGAGCGCTGGTCACCGGCCAGCATGCCGCACGACGACGAGACGCTCCTGGTGGTGAGCCGCGAGTTGCCCGAAGCCGCCCAGCCGGCGGCTCCGGTCAACCCAAAGCCGGCCCCAGCTGCGGCGCCCAAGCCGGTGGCTCACACCGGGCCGCTGCGGCTAGTGCAGCGCGCCCGGGCCGGTGGCATGGGGGTGACGCTACCCGCATCTTTGGATGCCCTGAGCGCCATTCGCCAATGGCTGGATCATTGCCCTGACCTTGCCGATCTAGATGAAGAGCGGCGCAGCCTGCTCGAGATTGGTTTGTGGGAAGTCTGCGCCAACATCGTCGAGCACGGCTACCGCGGCGATCAGGACCAGAAAATTGAGCTGTGGTTCGTGCCGCGTCGGCCGCCCGAATCCTTGCGCTTTGTTGTGGTGGATCGAGGCACGGCGTTTCGCCCCGAGCCACGTCGGCGGCTCGATTTGACTGACGCCGCGGCCCGGCGCAAAGGGCGGGGTCTGGGACTCGAGTTGATTCGGGCGGCCATGAGCCGGGTCACGTTCGCGCCGGCGACGCCGCGCGGCAACATCACGGTACTCGAGTTTGAGGAACCCGTCGAGGAGCAGCAACGACATGCCGGATAATTTTTCGATTCGCGTGGGCACTTCCGGTGAGATTGCCCTGGTGCGGGTGACCGGGCGGCTCGAGGCCAAGTGTGCAGCCGAACTCATGGAGCGCTGTCGTACCGTCTTCACCCAGGGCCACAAGTACTTGGTGCTAAATCTGGCAAATGTTGACTTCATTGCCTCGAGCGGCATCGGCACCATTCTGGCGCTCCGCGAGGAGGTCCTCGAGGGTGACGGTGCCGTGCGGCTGGCCGAGCCCTCGCCGGCGGTGCAGGCGGTCATCAAGCTGCTCAACCTTGCCCAATTCCTGAGCATTGACGCCTCGGAGGCCGAGGCGCTCGACGCGATCCAAAAGGGGGCCCGCCGCGCCGCCTAGCTTGGGGGGCTCCAGGGACAACGTCTTGACCAACGATCCTGCTGCCAAGTACGAACATAGCCTTCTGGCGCTTGTCGAGCTAAGTGAGGAGCTGAGCGGCTCAAGCGGACTGTACGAGCTGGCTGACGTTGCCCTGTACAACCTCATGGGGCATTTTGGCGCCTCGCGCATCGGCCTCTGGCTTCTCGCCACCGGGCGTGACGACGTTGCCGTGTTGGTTCGCGGTCACGGCATTCCCAAGAACGTGGCGCGCGGCATGGGTGTCGCTTGGGCACGGTGGTTCAAGCGCCGTTCGGGCCCGCCGCGGCCGATTTTGGTCGAGGACTTTCGCCGTGATGGGATTGGCGGTGAAGAGCTGGCGCTGGCTTACCAGCACAAGATTGCTGTACTCGCGCCGATTGCTGCCGGTGATAGGATCTTGGGCTTTGTGGCGGTCGGCGCCCGTTTGGGGGGCGAGCCGTACACCAACCTGGACGTCGGCCTGATGCGCGCGTCTCTCGGTCTTCTGGGAGTGGCGCTGGATAACACTCGCCTCTACAACCAGCTGTTTGAGAACCACCGGCAGCTCCAGGAAGCCAACCGGCGCATGTCCGAAGCTGATGAAATGAAGTCGGAGTTCCTGCGCAATCTGAATCATGAGCTCCGCACGCCGCTGACCATCATGACCGGTTACTTGGATATCGTTGCCGAACGCGTGCCGGACGCGGAAGATCGCGACGTGGTCCGTGTGATTCGTGAACAGATGACCAAGCTGGAAGGCATGCTGGTCAACCTGCTTGAGCTATCGAAGATGACCGACGCGTCCACCGTCGTCGACTTCGAGGCCTGTGACATCGGGGCTTTCGTCGAGACTTACTGCGAGCGCCGGCGGCCCGGTGTCGCCGCTGACCTACGCGACCTGCGCTACGAGGCCGTCGCCGACCTGCCGGCGGCGTGGTGCAGCCAGCAGCAGCTTGCGCGCGCGCTGGACTGCGTCGTTGACAACGCCGTCAAGTTCACTCAGCAAGGGGCTTGCATCGAACTGGCGCTGGCCGTCGAGCCGGGCTGGCTGCGGCTCGACGTTACCGACAACGGTCCCGGCATGCCTCCAGACATCTATGCCGCAATCTTCGAACCCTTTCGTCAGGGTGACGGTTCGCTGACCCGCCAACACGGCGGCATGGGAGTGGGATTGTCGGTGGCCAAGCAACTCGTCGAGCAAATGGGCGGCCGGATCGCTTGCACGAGCCAACTCGGCAGCGGCACCACCTTTTCCATCTGGCTCTCCACCGAAGCCGTGCAGTCGCGGGCCGCCTAGCGTTCTTCCAATACCTTGATGAGCTGGCCGGCCTCAATCGGGTCGTTCAACCCGACGCCGTTGAGAACCGCAAGCCCCTCCAGGTCAACGTTGGCGTGCTTGGGGATCTTGTAGTCAAATGCGACACGGCGAAAGGGCCCTGAGCTCTGGGCGGGCACAATCTTCACGACGGCGGGTTGCGCGGCCAGGGCAGCTGGGTCGGTCAAGCGCCGGAAACCGTTCGAGACTTGCAGGCTGGCGCCCAGATCGGCGCCCAAACCGTGGAAGACAAAGACGCGCCCGTCCTTCTGGACCCAGGTGGACACCACTTCGAGCGTACGACCGTCCTGTTGCTGAATGGCGGAGTGCACTCGGAAACCCTCATAGTCGCCGATCGGCCGGTCCGATTGCTCCAAGACCCGCGCCCGGGTTTCGTTGACAAAGCGCGAGGCGGCGGCGCGCGGGTTGGCGACACCGTCTTCCAGGGAGAAGATCACCGCACTCTTGCCTTGCGGTGCGATCAATTGCACCTGCGTGGCCGAGTTGACCGCTTGCCAGTTCGGTGGAATTGGAAACTTGAAGGCCAAGTCGGGGTGAAGAAAGTGGTTTTGCTCGACGAAGCCGTGCCGCGGGTTGTTGCCGAAGACCATACCCTCGATTTTTCTGAGGTATGCCTCGCGATTGGTCGAGAAGCCGCTTCGCGCCGCTCGCCCTTGCCAGTCGCGGGTCAGCGCCAGGACTTTCTCGTGACGTTCCCCTGGATCGGGGTGGGTGCTGGCCCACGACGGCAAACCGCTGCGCGCCTCGGCGGTCAGGCGGTCTAACGAATGGAAAAAGTTGGCCATCTCGGCGGTGTCGTAGCCAATTTTGGTGGCGTACTCGACGCCCAGCTCGTCCGATTGTCGCTCGTCGTCGCGCCCGTACTTGAGAAGCAGCAGCTGTGCCGCCGCCCCGGCGACGTTGGCGTACTGTGCAAACGTTGGGCTAAAGACCGCACCGAGCCCGAGTCCGAGCCCAAATAGTTGCTGCTGGGTGTAGCGCTGGGCGCCGTGGCGGGCGGTGACGTGGCCGATCTCGTGTCCCAGAACGCCGGCCATGGCTGCTTCGTCGGTCAAGTAGGCGAGGATGCCGCGCGTCAGGTAGACGTAGCCGCCAGGCAGGGCAAAGGCGTTGACGATTGGATCATCCAAGACACGAAAGTGGAACTTGAGGTTGGGCCGGTGGCTGACGGCGGCCATGCGGTTACCGATCTGCTCGACGTATGCTTGTAGCGCCGGATCATCCAACAAACCATACTGAGCGACGATGCCTGGGTCGCTCTGAGCGCCTAGCGCGACCTCCTGTGACTCGCTCATGAGGTTGATTTCGCGCTTGCCGGTGACCGGATTCTTGGCGCATTGAACGGACACGGCAGCAACGAGCAGTGCCAGCAGGGCCCATCGGTGCGCAGCCCGGGTCCGGTGGATGGTTGACTTGGTGCGCTGGGACTTGAGCATTCATGTCCTCCTCATGGCAAATCGACGTTGGGGACCGCCGCCGAGCATCCTCCCGTCGTGAGGAAATTGTGAGCAATCCTTAAGGGTGCGTGGCCGACCTCCGGACCCTGATAGCCTATTGTTGACACTGGAGAACATACCAAATGACTGACCCAGAGAGGGGCAACCCAGCCACGGACCCGGCGGCGGCTCCAAGCAAGCCGCAGCGCATCCTGATGATCGAGGACGATCCTGACATCGCTGAGATCGTCGGGATCCACCTCCGTGACCTCCACTACGAGCTGGAGCTGGCCACCGACGGCCCCACCGGGCTCGAGCGCGCCCTCGACACTGACTATGAGCTGGTGATCCTCGACCTCATGCTGCCTGGTATGGACGGGCTCGAGGTCTGCCGCCGCATCCGGGCGGCGAGCGAGACCTTGCCTATCCTCATGCTGACCGCCAAGTCCGAGGAGCTGGACAAAGTCGTGGGGCTGGAGTTGGGGGCCGATGACTACCTGACCAAGCCTTTTAGCGTGCGCGAGCTCATCGCCCGGATCAAGGCTCTGCTCCGCCGCAGCCACGGCCGCGCCGCCGCCCCCGCAGCTGAGGAGGCCATCAACGTCTGCGGAATCTCGATCGACCTGCCGCGCCGCTCGGTGGTGGTGGGTGGCAAACCGGTGGATTTGACCCCCAAGGAGTTCGACCTCTTGGTGCTGTTTGCCCAGCACCCCGGTCGGGTCTTTGGGCGCGACGACCTCCTCAGTCGCGTCTGGGGCTACGACTTTGAGGGCTACGGCCACACGGTGAACTCACACATCAACCGGCTGCGCGCCAAGATCGAGGCGGATCCCTCCAATCCCCGCGTCATTACGACGGTCTGGGGCGTCGGCTACCGCATGGCCGAAACGCCAGGCGACTGAGATGGGCTGGTTTCGGCGCGCGCTGTTCGCCAAGATCAGTTTGATCTTGTTGCTTTTGCTGTTGGGCCTAGCGGCTGTGCAGTTGTGGTGGTCCATGCGTATGTCGACCCGCTTCGCGCACGAAGCCGATCAAGTCTTGAGCTGGAGCCTGGCCAAAGATCTCTCCGGCGACTTTGCGCCGATGATGGCCGACAGCCTGGACACCGCCGCCATCGAGCACCGCATCCATGAACTCATGGTGATGAATCCGCGGGTCGAGATCTACATCCTTGACGCCACCGGCCATACGCTGGCCTACTTTCACGAGCATGGACCGGTCATCCGCATGGATGTCGACACCGTCCCGATCCGGGCGTTTCTGAGTGCCGATGCCCACGCGCCGATTTACGGCGACGATCCTCTCAGCATCGATGGACGTAAGACCTTCTCCGCAGCACCGGCAACCGTCGGCGGCGAGCCCGGCTACGTCTACATCATCCTGGGCGGTGAGCTTTACGACTCGGCTTCGGCGATGGTTCGCACCAGTTACATCTGGCGCTGGATGTCGGTGGGGACGCTGACGACGCTGCTCGGAACCGGTGTCTTGGGTGGTTTGTTGCTGTTTTTTGTAACGCGCCGGTTGACCGCCCTTACCGACACCGTGAAGCGCTTTCACCAGGGTGATCTAACGGAGCGCGCCGCCGAGGACGGCGACGACGAGATCGGCCGCCTGGGGCTAACGTTCAACCGCATGGCTGACAAGCTGGTGGCCAGCATGGAGGACGTGCAGGAGACAGACCGTTTGCGCCGCGAGCTGATCGCCAACGTTTCCCATGATCTGCGGGGTCCCTTGGCCTCGATCCAGGGGTATCTGGAAACCATTGATATGAAGCGTGACTCTCTGGCGCCAGTGGACCGTCAGCGCTACATGGGGGTCATTGGCGGCAACGTAAGCGTGCTGAATCGCCTGGTTTCGGAGCTGTTCGAGCTGTCCAAGCTCGACGCCCGCCAATCGGAGCCCGAGCGTGAGTACTTCTCGGTCGCCGAACTCGCCCAGGACGTTGCCTTGAAGTTTGCTCCCACCGCTGCCGAGCGGGACGTCGAACTTGCGACTGACATGGACGAGCGCTTGCCGGCGGCGTTTGCCGATATTGCGCTGGTCGAGCGTGCGATTTCGAACCTGATCGAAAACGCTATACGCGCCACCCCGCCCGGCGGTCGCGTCAGTCTGGGGCTCACGCGAGCTGGCGGCGGTGTGCGGGTCGAAGTGAGCGATACCGGCATCGGCATTCCGGAGGCTGATCTGCCCTATGTCTTCGATCGCTTTTTCAGGGTCGACAAGTCGCGCTCGCGGCGTTCGGGCGGCGCCGGGTTGGGGTTGGCGATTGCCAACCGCATCGTCGAATTGCACGGCGGTTCAATCGAAGTGGAGAGCACCGAGGGTCTGGGTACGTCCTTTGCCTTCGAGCTGGCGGCTGGTGCCCCGGCGTAGGCCTTCATAGAAATTGGCCTAAAGCGTGATCTGTCTGTGATTTGTCGGTGAGGTTTTCCTCTAGAACTCCCGTTAGGCTCAAGACTCCCCCAGTTAAGAACCCGCACTACCCTGAAGGAGATTGTCATGCGCAACTGGCGTGTGTTTCTGACTGCAACTTGTGTCGCGACCTGCGCAGCAAGCGCCGCGTTCGCCGGCACCTACCTGGTGAAGGTGGAAAACATGATTCCGGGCGGACCCGCTACCGGGCAGCCCGCGACGCCGCCCCTGGCCGTCGTTCACGACGCCGGCTACTCGCTGTTTGGGCCCGGCCAGATGGCAACCGCCGGTCTCGAACTGTTGGCCGAGGAGGGTAACCCTGCCGACTTGAAGGCCGAAGCCGACGCTTCCGGCAATGTCTCCTTTTCGACCGTCGGCGCCGCCGGCCCGTTCTTCGACGAGGTTGAGTTCATGGTGACTGGCAACCCCGGTGAGCTCTTGTCAGTGGTTTTCATGCTGGCGCGCTCCAATGACCTGATCAGCGGCATTCACGACGTGCCGCTGCCGGCTGATTCGTCGATGACGATGCTTGCCGACCTGACGGTCTACGACGCCGGCACCGAGGAGAACACGGGCCAGATCGCCCACATTCCGTTCTACGGGAACGCTGGCGGCCCGGACGAGTCGATGCCCATCGCGGCGATCAGCATGTACTCGGTGGTCGACGACCCCGACCAGGGTACAATCGCCTACAGCTTCCCGCCGTCCTACAAGATCACCATCTCGGGCGCCGCCGTGCCGGTGGAGGCGACGACGTGGGGCCAGGTGAAGAGCGCCTGGATCGACTAACTGAGCCCCTGGCCCAACCCGCACCCTTGGTGCCCACCCCGCCGGCTGGTAGATCTAGCCGGCGGTGTGTTTTTTGCTGCGTTGACCTCGAGGGCGCATTGATCCGCCGCTAACCCACATCCCGGACCAGCGGGTGAGTCAAACAGTGCGGGCCGCCGCGGGCTCGCGAGATTTCGTGGCTGGGCAGCAGAATGCAAGTGCGCTCGTCCGAGTCGACGTCCACCTCAGCTCTGCCTAGCAGGAGTTCCTCGGCGCTCACCACTCGGTAGCCATGCTGGTCGAGAGTTTCAGCGGTGGCGCGGTTGCGGTCGAAGAGCACGATGACCCCCGGCGCGATCGCGAAGGCGTTGGCGCCGTCGGTCCACTGTTCGCGTTGCTGGAGAACGGGGTCGTCCCCGCCACACGGGATGGGCTCGTAGTCGATGCCAAGCTCCTTCAAGGTGCCGAGGAGCGACTCACGGCTCTGGGCGCGGCGATTGGCGGCGTGTAGGTCGATTTCGTAGACCTGGGCAGCGTCCGAGCCGCGGTCGCTGATGATCGGCGGATAAACCAGGCAGGCACCGTGGTCTATCGGCGTCAGCACGGTATCGATGTGCATGTAGGCCCGGCGCGGCGGTACCTGGACGACCACCATCCACCGCGGTCCGCCATCGAGCGTCGCCAGCGCGTCGATTAGCCGGCGGACGCCGGTCCGGTTGGTGCGCTCGGAGAGCCCCACCGCCACCACAGCGGGCGACAGCACCAGGACGTCGCCGCCCTCGAAGCGCGGTCGCATCGGTCCCAAGTGCACTCGCCGTCCGGCGCCGGGGGCGGTCAGGTCGAGCAGCACTGGTGATTGGACGCGCGGGTGGAAGCGGAAGATGGCCGAAGCCAAGAGCGTCTCGCGCCAGCGGGCCGCCGTGGCCATCGCCGAGATCATGACGTTTTCGCCGATCACTACCTGTGGGTCGCGCTGAAAGCACCAGTTGGGAATGGGTGGCACTTCGAACAAATCATCGACGTCGATGCCGGTGGTGCGGTGGTCGAGGAGGATGCCGTGCACCAGGTGCTTGGCCAACTGCGCCGGCTCGACAGCCAAGAGCCGCTCGCGCGTCGGTTCGGCCAACACATCGAAGAGCGACTCCACCAGCCAGCTGCGCGCCTCATTGATGGCTAGCGCTTCGGCCAAAAGATCCTGGGCGTCGATCACCTCGACTCCCGCAAGCTGCAAGACGCGGCGGAAGCGGCTGTGCTCGGCCCGGGCAGTGTCGCCGTAGAGGATGTCGTCGAACAGCAACTCCTCCATCATTACCGGTACCATGAGGTCGACTTCTCGCCCCGGCTCATGCATGAGCACCGAGCGGAGTCGTCCTACCTCCGAGCCTACGTTGAGGGTGATCTTGTCTGCCATCGGGTCAGTGCTTGGGTGGCCCAATCAGGAGGTAGCCGCCGACGTGGTTGAGATTAATCGAATCGTCTTCTTGTCGTTCGGCGTTGAGGGCGGAGATGTTGAGTCGGAGCCGAGCCTCGGGCGTGTCGATCTCGACGCGCATGCGCTCGGCGGGTACTTCCGAGCCGAACTCACCGAGGTCCCCTAGAGTTCCGGACAGATCGAGCTGGCCAAGCAGGGCCCCGTCGTGCTCGACGTTGATCATCATCGCGTTCTGGTCCAAGGTAACGCTATAGCCGTCGCGGGTATGGTGTTGGGAATCGGGTAGGTTGACCATGAGCAGGACGTCGAAGTTCTCGACGTCCACGGCGGTGGCGTCGAAGTTACTCCAGTGGTGGATGTGCCGGGCATCGAGTTCTTCCCAGTCAGCCACATAGTCAATGCCCAGGGTGTCCAGGATGGCTCGGCTGCGCTGAGACGCTGCGACGTAACCGTTTTCCTCGGCCCCCTCCGGAACGCCCAGCGGCTCCAGGTCCTCGGCGAAATATGGTTGCAGCGTCTCGACGCTGTGGTTCTCGATCAGATAGTCGACCACTGAGGACAGCTGCTGCCGATCTTCGAACGCCGGCACGCCGTCGACCTTGGTGGCTTTGCCGTCGCCGAGCGCTCCTATTTCGCTCATGATGTGTTCGAAGCGCGCCAGCTGGCTGCGCTTGGCCACGGCGTAGGCGCTCCAAGGCCCAGCGGTGGTCACCAGCGCCACGGCTGCCAAACTCGCCGGAATCACCTTGATGTTGCCCGGCCGGCGCACTAGGAAGTAAATGGCAATGCCGCTCAACCAGACGCTCAAGATGATCAGGAAGTAGCGATTTTCGGTGATGCCGTACTGGTTGACGCGCTTGCCGATCGCCAGGAACAGCATGATGATGGCGGGGATCAACGCCAAGTAGAACAGGCGCAAGAAGGACGCCACCCATTTGTTCTCGGGCCGACTTTGGATGGGGTGGACGAGCAACAGCGCCAGAATGCCTACCACCGCAACGCTCGACACCATGTAGCCGATCCAGCCGCTCGGCCACTCTCGGGTGATGGCAATGCGCCCCAAATAGAGCATCAGGATTACCAGGTAGATCGTCACCAGCGGAATCAGGATGTACTGGGCGAAGATTTTCAGGACGCGCGGGTAGTCGTGCACTTCTTCCAGCGCCGCCAGGTGCTCCGGAATGCCGCTTACGAAGTGCCAGGTGTTGAAGAGGAACGCGACGACAAAAAACAACCGCCCATAGTGGGCCTCGTCGACGTCGATGCCCAGCAGTCGATCAATGGCCAACAGCGCCACCGCGAGCCCGATATACAGCACCGCTGAAAAGAGCGCGCTGTTTAAGAATCGAAGGAACAGGTGGCGGTTGTATTGCCAAAAGCCATTGACCTCGCCGAGGTGCACGAACGGCAGATAGGCCACCAAGAGGTGGAAGGTCAGTGCAAATTGGACAACCCGACGGCCCGTGACCCCGTGCGACCAGCCGCCACTCCACCAGGCGAAGCAGACGGCAAACACCACCACGGCCAGGTGCATGACGACACTCTTGGCTTTGGACAATTGGAAGCGCTCGGCCGTGAGTGACATGGCCAACAGACCCGCCAACGCCAGGGCGCCGGCTACCAGCGTTCGCCAGATCAACGCGTCGTCGTCCGCCTCCATTGCGGCAATCCCCACCGCCGCACAAAAAACCGCGGTAGCGACCACCCACGGAAAGCGCCGAAGGGACGCCGCCGCCTCATCCCGCACGTAGCTGAGCGATGGAAAGCGCATGGGCGGCAGTGTAGCAGGCCCTGCTGCCGGTCCCTGGCGGCGCGAAAAGCGGGTGGGGGGCGCGTCTTTAGGCGGGTGATGTCGGCTGCTGGCGCCAGCGTGGTGTTCGCGGCGCCCCTTTTGGTGACCGGCAGTCGCTCGTAACGCGCTCTTTCAGAAGAGATTGCGCCTTCCGGGGAATCTCGAGTCACACAATGGGCGGGGACGCAACTAAGTGGGCGAGCAGTACTGTTGCCCGGTTCGCGCTCCAATTGCCGGAGCAGCACACGTGGGTCGCGAGCAGCACTTCGAAGAGTTGAGGCGTTGGCTTTGCCGCCAGGTGATCCCGAGCTGGCTGGGAGCCGAGGTGGACGACGTGGCCAATGAGGCACTCTTGGCGCTGTTGGACGCCGAGGGTGTGACCCACGAGCGCGCTTACTTGCGCGGCGTGGTGCGGAACCTGGTAGCGGGCCATTGTCGCCGGCAGCGCGTCCAACGGGATGGTCAACTTTGGGTGGCGCCGCCGGCAAATCCGGCGGGCTCGGCTCTTAGGAGCCGCGCATACTTTGCGATTATGGGTCTTTACGAATCGGATCGGCAATGCCAGGATGCAGGTTGTGCAGAGTTGGCCGCACACGACTTTGCTGGTGAATCGTTTGCCAGCATTGCAAAGCGCCTGGGTATCTCCGAAGCAGCCGCCCGCCAGCGATACTGCCGGTGCAAGAAGCGCCTGAAGGCGCTAGGTCAGCAGGATCCCGAACTCTTTGTGCTCCGGAGTTTTCTGGACTAGAGAATGATGCAAGACGAACACGTCTGGGTGTTCGCTCGGTTGCCAGCGTTTGACCTTGAGATCCTCGACGCTGGCGCCGCGGCACGCGTAGTGCGCCACCTGGGAGAATGCACGACGTGTCGAGCAGCGCTCGTCGACTACCGTGCCCAGAAAGTCGCCCCCGGGGTGTTGGCGGGTCACATCCCCAATGCAGTACTAGCGCGCTGGCAGGTTGCGCAACATCGTCTCGTCGGCGCCGAACGCTCCGCTGCGGTCAGGCACCTGGCAGGTTGCGAGGAGTGCCGTGGCAAGCTCGAGGCTCTGGGCTTCACCGATTAGGAGAGCCTCGGGAGCCTCGCCGTCCCGCGCTGGTCGCAAGGCTAGGCCACGTCGGCGGGCTGGCCGTTGCCGCAGCCGACGATGATTTCGCCATCCCCGTAGTCCACCTCGACCTGGGCGCCCGGCTGGATTGTGCCCCGTACCAACTCCCGAGCCAGCCGGTTGACCACTTCCTTGGTGATCAGTCGTTTGAGCGGTCGGGCGCCGAACACTGGGTCGTAGCCGGTCTCGACCAAGTACGCTTTTGCGCGCTCGGCGACCGTGACCTGGAAGCCTTGCCGCGCGGCTGGTTCACGGACCAGCCGCTCGAGCTGTACTTCGACAATCTTGGCCAGCTCCTGACGGCCCAGCGGGTGGAAGACCAGCGTTTCATCGACACGGTTCAGGAACTCGGGACTCAGCTTCTTGCGCAATAGCTCGAGAACGTCGTGGCGCACAGATTCGTAGACCTGGTCGCGCTGGGCGTCGGTGGCAGCACCAAAGCGCTCCATGATCCTTTCGGCTCCGAGGTTTGAGGTCATGATGACGATCGTGTTCTTGAAGTCGACGACGTGTCCCTGGCTGTCGGTGAGTCGACCGTCGTCGAGCATTTGCAAGAGGACGTTGAAGACCTCGGGGTGGGCCTTTTCGATCTCGTCGAGGAGCACCACCGAGTAGGGGCGGCGGCGGACGGCTTCGGTGAGTTGGCCGCCCTCTTCGTAGCCGACGTAACCCGGTGGCGCACCGACCAAGCGCGAAACGTTGAACTGCTCCATGTACTCGGACATGTCGATCCGCACGACGGCGTCTTCGTTGTCAAAGAGAAACTCAGCGAGCGCCCGCGCCAGCTCGGTTTTGCCGACGCCGGTGGGGCCCAGAAAGATGAAGCTGCCGATCGGTCGACCGGCGTCAGACAGGCCGGCGCGTGAGCGTAGGACCGCCTCGGACACGGCTTCCACTGCCTCCCGTTGACCGATCACGCGTTCAGCCAGGCGCTCTTTCATGCGCAAGATCTTGTCGCGTTCGGACTCGAGCATCCGTGACACTGGGATGCCGGTCCAGCGCGCGACGATGTCGGCGATGTCCTCTTCAGTGACCTCCTCTTTCAAGAGAGCGCCGGAGGCGTGCGCTTCTTCAAGGGCGCTGTTGAGCTCGCCCAATTGCCGTTCCAGCTCGACCAGTTTCCCGTACTTGAGTTCGGCGGCGCGGTCGTAGTTGCCGTCGCGCTCGGCGCGTTCGGATTCGCTCTTGGTGACCTCGATGGCCTCCTTGAGCCCGCGGATTCTCTGGATTTGTTCTTTCTCCACCTGCCACCGGCCCTTGAGCGCCGCATACTCCTCTTTGAGGCTTGCCAACTCGGCTTGCAACTTCTCGAGTCGGTCGGCCGAGCCGGCGTCGCTCTCCTTTCTGAGAGCTACCTGCTCGATTTCGAGTTGCTTGACGCGCCGGTCGATCTCGTCCATTTCCTCGGGCATTGAGTCGATTTCCGTGCGGAGCTTGGCGGCGGACTCGTCGATCAAGTCGATCGCTTTGTCTGGCAGGAAGCGCTCGGCGATGTAGCGCTGCGACAGGGTCGCGGCAGCGACCAGAGCGGCGTCGGCGATCCGCACGCCGTGGTGTACCTCGTAGCGTTCCTTGAGTCCGCGCAAGATAGAAATGGTGTCTTCGACTGAGGGCTCGCCGATCAGTACGGGTTGGAAGCGGCGCTCTAGGGCCTTATCTTTCTCGATGTGCTTGCGGTGTTCGTCGAGGGTGGTGGCGCCAATCATGCGCAACTCACCGCGCGCGAGCATCGGCTTGAGCATGTTGCCGGCGTCCACGGCACCCTCAGCGCCGCCGGCGCCGACGATGGTGTGCAACTCGTCCACAAACAGGATGATCTGACCGTCGGCGTCGGTGATTTCCTTAAGAACGGCCTTGAGGCGGTCTTCGAACTCGCCCCGGTATTTGGCGCCGGCGATGAGCGAGCCCATATCGAGCTGAAAGACAGTCTTGTCCTTGAGCCCTTCGGGCACGTCCCCTGAGGCGATGCGCTGGGCGATACCCTCGATGACTGCGGTCTTTCCAACGCCAGGATCGCCGACCAAGACCGGGTTGTTTTTGGTGCGGCGGGAGAGCACTTGCACGGCGCGGCGGATTTCGTCATCCCGGCCAATGACTGGGTCCAGCTTGCCCGCTCGGGCAGCGGCGGTAAGGTCGCGGCCGTAGCGCTCGAGCGCCTGGTATTTGTCTTCGGGGTTCGGATCGGTCACCCGGTGGCTGCCGCGCACTGCTTGGAGCGCGGTGAGCAAGCGGTCGCGGGTGGCGCCGGCGTCGGCCAAAAGGTTGGCGACCGGGTCGTGGGTGCCCAAGCCGGCCAGGGCCAACAGCAGGTGTTCGGTGGAGACGTATTCGTCTTTGAGCTCCTCCATTGCGCGCTCGGCGTGCTGGAAGACTTTTGAGGTGCGCGGTGACACGTACTGCCCGCTGCCCTCGCCGTAGACCCGGGGCAATTTTTTGACGAGTGCGACCGCGCCTGATGCCACGGCTGGCGCCGCGCCGCCGCCGAGTTTTTGCAGGAGCGCCACCGGGACGCCGGTGGCGTCCTGCGCGAGGGCGGCTAACAGGTGTTCGGGTTCAATCAGTTGGTGGTCGTGTTCGCCGGCCAGGCGCTGGGCGGCCGCCACCGCCTCTTGGGCTTTGACCGTGAGTTTGTTCGGGCTCATGGGTTCTCCGGGTTGGACGTTGGGATGGTTCTGAGTCTCTAATAAGATCAACTCACGTGCCAACCCCGGATGTTTTCTAACCTATTGTTATTACGCATTTTATGGAATGGCCTGGCTGGCCTGTTGCAGAGTGTGGCGGCGCCTGAACGGCTGGGTTTCAGATTGAAACGCGGTGGCGGGGTGCCGTGGCTGGGCTCGACCCGCCGTCCGAGCTTGGTAGACTCGGCCCATCTCCCCCCACCTGGAACCCGAGGATTGCCGATGCGCACTCACCGAATCCCCGCCTGGTCACTCCATTGGTTGGCCGGAATCATCTTCGCGAGCGCTCTGGCGTCGCCGGTTGCCGCCAGCGTTCGACTGACTGATCAAGTGCGACCGATCTCACAGTTCATCGACCTCACCCTCGACGCGGGGCAGGCAAACTATTCGGGCACGGTCCGGATCGAGCTGAACCTTGCAGAGGCGCTCGACACCGTCCGCCTGCACGCCCAGGGCCCGACGGTCACCGAGGTGAAGATTCAGTCCGTACTGTCGGGCGACGACGATCCGCGCCGTCCCAACCCCACGCACCTCTGGGTGTTGCAGGCTCAACAGGAAGACGACGGGGTCCTCGCCCTAAAGGCGCCGGCTGCCCTTCCAGCCGGCGACTATCGATTGACGATTGACTTTGACGCGCCGTTCGGTACCCAAGCGGTCGGGCTCTACCGTTTGGAGGTGGAAGGCAAGAGCTACGCCTTCACGCAGTTCGAAGCGGTGGATGCGCGGCGCGCCTTTCCTTGCTTTGACGAGCCAGCCTTCAAGATTCCCTACCAGTTGCAGGTTACCGCGCCGTCGGGGCACGAGGTGGTTACCAACACCGAAACCGCCGACTTCGAGGAGTTTGGAGACGGCAGCGTGCGCCGGTTGTTCGCCAAGACCAAGCCCTTGCCGCCGTATCTCCTGGCGATCGCCACTGGGCCCCTGGAGTCGGCGCCGATTCCCGGGTTGCGGGTGCCGGGTCGGATCTTTACCGTCGCCGGCAAGGCAAAGTGGACGCGAACCGCTGCTGAGATAACACCGGCCATCTTAGATGCCCTCGAGCAGAAGTTCGGACCGTACCCGTTCAAAAAGCTGGACTTCATCGCCGTGCCCGAGTTTTGGCCCGGCGCCATGGAAAATCCGGGAGCCATCACTTACGCGGAGAACATCCTGGTGCTCGACCCTGAGACGGTGAGCTATGAACAACGGCGCTGGCTCGCCCAGGTGATCACACACGAGATCTCGCACCAGTGGTTCGGCAACCTGGTGACCATGGAATGGTGGGACGACCTGTGGTTGAACGAGGCTTTCGCCTATTTGATCGCTGCGCGCTCCACAGAAGAGGTGTTCCCAGAGCTGCGCACCCGCCTGTCGGCTGTGACCAACACCAATCGCGCCATGGCGATCGACGCGTTGCCCTCGAGCTACGCCATCCGCAAGCCGGTCAACACCATCACCAGCATCATGGACTTTGTTAGCCCGTTGACCAACCACAAGGGCAAGCGCGTTCTGTGGATGGTCAACGACTGGATCGGCGAGCAGCACTTCCTGCACGGCGTGCAACGCTACCTGCGCGCCCACGAGTGGGGGAACGCCACCGGCGACGACCTGTGGACGGCGTTGTCGGAGGAGTCGGGCAAAGACGTGGCCGGCGTGTTGACGACTTTCTTGGATCAACCCGGGATCCCGCTGGTGACCGGCGTGGTCATGGGGAACGGCGAGTTGCGACTGACCCAGGCTCCCTATGCCCCGTTTGGGGTGACGCCTCGCCATCCCAATCAGCTGTGGACGATCCCGATCAAGATTCGCTATGGGCATGGCGAGCGCGTCATCACCAAGGCAGTGGTTCTGCAGGAGCGCACCTTGGATATCGCCTTCGACCTGCCGGGGAAGCCCGACTGGATTCTTCTGAACGCCGACGAGTCGGGCTACTACCGCTGGGCGTTGACCGACGAGTGGTTTGCTGCATTGATCGAGCGCGGCATTCCAAAGCTGACCGCCCGCGAGCGCGTCGCCTTGGTCGAGCAGTGCTCGGCCCTCTTGGAATCCGGCAAGCTGCGCGGCGATCAGTACGTGGAACTCTTGGCTCAGTTTGCCGAAGACCGCGAACCCCATGTCGTGGGCGCGGTGTTGCACGGCTTGCGCTTCGTCGAGCGCGCCTTCGTTGACGCGGACCTGCGCGAACCCTTTGGTCGGTACACGGCCCAAGTGTTGGCGCCGGTCATGGGTGCCGTGGGACTCGAGGCCGCACCGCGCGAGGCACCGGCCATCGCCATGGTGCGCCCGCGTTTGGTTCGCTGGCTTGGCACTCGCGGCGGCGACACCCAGGTGCGAGCCTTTGCCGACGATCTGGCGGCACGCTATCTACAGGATCCGACCGGCATCGATCCCGACCTCGCCGGTGCCTGTTTGGACGTCGCCGCCTTCCACGGCAACCGCGCCCGCCACGACGCCTACCGCCAGGTGTTTGAAACGACCCCGTTTCCAGCGGTTCGCCGCCAATGTCTGGGTGCCCTGGGGTGGTTTGCCACTCCCGAACTTGCCAAGGCCTCGCTGGACTACATCCTCACCGGCCCCGTGCGCCCCCAGGAAGTCTCCACCCTCTTGCGTGCCCTGGCACGCCAACCCGAGCGCGGCGACCTGCTGCTGGATTGGGCGTCGGGGCGCCTCGACACCATCGCCGGCCGGGTGGCGCCGGTCAGCGTGCCGGGCCTGGCCTATCTCTTCGATCGGTGCGACCCAGAGCTGATGGCACGCGCCCAGAACGCCTTCCGCGGCCGCGGCCACCCGGCGCTGGAGACGCAACTGGAGCGCGTCAGCGACTCGGTCGAGGGGTGCCACCAACTCCGCCAACGAGAAGGCGCCAGCGCCCGAGCGGCGATCGAGACGATTGCCCGGGCGGTGGCGACCGGGGGATAGCGCGCGGTGGTGGCTGAGCGCCGCTACATCAGCCCCAGTTGCAGGCGTGAGGCTTCGCTCATTTTCTCGGGGCTCCACGGCGGCTCCCAGACCAACTCGACGGTGACGGCACTGACGCCGGCGACGCCGCGCACCTTGTTCTCCACCTCTGGTGGTAGGGATCCCGCCACCGGGCACATGGGCGAAGTCAGGGTCATTTTGATGTCGACCGCGCAGGCGGGGGACACCTCGACGTTGTAGATGAGCCCCAACTCGTAGATGTTGACGGGCACTTCCGGGTCGTACACCGTCTTCAGGATTTCGACGACGTCGTGGTGCACCTCAGCCGGCGTGCGTTTAGCGGCGGCGTTCGCCGCGGGTTCAGCGGCTGGCGGCGCGTGTTCAGCGGCCGGCGGGGTGGGTGCGGGTGGCGCCATCGACGCCGGAGCTGGGCTCATCGGTCGGGTCACCTCTGGAGCTGGGACTTGGGCCTGCCCGACCGGGGGTGTTTCGACCTTCTTCTCTTTCTTGCTAAACGGATTCCACATCGATCTACTCCGTAGTCACCGGCTCTTGTGAGCCTTGCAATGCAGCCTTCAGTGTGTGCCAGGCCAAAGTTGCGCACTTTACCCGCGTCGGGTAGTCACGCACTCCTGAAAAGACCGCGAGCTTGCCAAGCGCAGCGGTGTCGGGTGCTTCGGTGCCAGTCAGCATAGCGTGGACCTTGTCAAACAGGGCGTCGGCTTCATCCCTGGTCTTGCCTTTGACTGCGACGGTCATGAGTGAAGCGGAAGCCGTCGAAATGGCGCAGCCGGAACCTTGGAAGCTCACGTCGGCAATCCGCTGGTCGCTATCGATATCCAGGAAGACGGTAAGCCGGTCGCCGCACAGAGGGTTCCATCCCTCGGCGTGGTGGCTGGCTTCGGGATGGGTGCGAAAATTCCGCGGCTGGCGGTTATGGTCGAGGATGACTTCTTGGTAGAGGTCGCGCAGGTCGTTCATCAGGCAAACACCTTGATGGCGCTTTGCAGGGCACGGGCCAGGCGATCCAGTTCGTCCCGGCTGTTGTACACCGCCAGTGAGGCTCGGGTTGTCGCCGGCACGCCAAAGTGGGCCATGACCGGCTGGGCGCAGTGGTGGCCGGCGCGGACAGCAATGCCGCTTTGGTCGAGCACCGTGCCGAGGTCGTGGGGATGCACGCCCTCAACCACGAAGCCCAAAACGGCGGCTTTTTGCTGCGCCGTGCCGATCAACTTGACCTTGTCAATCGACCCGAGGAGGGCGGTGCCATAGTCCAAAAGCTCGCGTTCGTAGGCGGCGACTTGGTCTAGACCAAGCGCCTCCAAGTAGTCGATCGCCGCTGCTAGACCGACCGCGCCACCTATATTGGGAGTGCCGGCCTCGAACTTCTGCGGGACTTTGTTGTAAACGGTGGCCTCGAAGGTGACCGACAAGATCATGTCGCCGCCCCCCATGTAGGGTGGCATTGTCTCCAGGTGCTGGCGCTTGCCCCAGAGCGCCCCGATGCCGGTCGGGGCGTACATCTTGTGGCCCGAGCAGACGTAGAAATCGCAACCCAGCGCCTGGACGTCGACCGGCAAGTGCGGCGTCGCCTGAGCGCCGTCGACGACGACTGGGATGTCCTGTGCCCGCGCTAGCCGGACGATGGCGTCGACGGGGTTGACGGTCCCCAGGGCGTTCGAGACGTGCCCCACGGCGATCAGGCGCGTCTTGGGTCCGATCAGCCCGGCGAGTGCTTCCATGTCGATTTCACCCCGATCGGTGATCGGTGCCACCTTCAACTCGGCGCCCTGGGCTTCGCAAAGCATTTGCCAGGGCACGATGTTGGAGTGGTGTTCCATCTCCGAGATAAGCACCTGGTCGCCGGTGCCCACCCGCGTCCGCCCGAACGTCTGGGCGATGAGGTTGATCCCCTCGGTAGTGCCTCGGACGAAGACAATTTCTCCGGCGTCCGCCGCACCCAAGAAGCGCCGCACGCGTTCTCGGGCGCCCTCGTAGGCTTCGGTGGCTCTCTCGCTCAAGGTGTGCACACCGCGGTGGACGTTGGCATTGGCCGTCCGGTAGTAGTGGGCAACGGCGTCTACCACCGGCGCAGGTCTTTGGGTGGTGGCGGCATTGTCCAGGTAGGCGAGCGGCTGGCCATGGATTTGCTGCGCCAGAATGGGGAAATCGCGGCGCACCCGGGCGACGTCGAACCCTACCGTATTAGCTGCGGCTTGGCCCATGACCAATCCCCCCCAAGAGTCGGCCAGCCGGCAGCCACTCGGCGAACAGCTCCTCCAGGTGCTGCCGGAAGCTTGCCACTCTGAAACCATCCAGGACCTCTCGCGCAAAGGCGTAGGTCAAGAGCGCCTGCGACTCGGTGAGGCCTATCCCGCGCGAACGCAGGTAGTAGATGGCTTCTTCGTCCAGGCGACCGATGGCCGAGCCGTGGGCGCACTTGACGTCGTCCGCGTAGATTTCCAGTTGTGGCCGCGATTCGGCCAATGCCTTGTCCGACAAGAGAAGGTTCTTGTTCGACTGTTGCGCGTTAATCTGCTGGGCGTTCTTGCGGACCAAGACCGACCCGGTGAACACACCACGCGCGCTGCCATTCATAATGCCTTTGAACAACTGGCTGCTGTTGACATGCGGTTCGGCGTGGTCAATGAACACGTCGTGGTCGGCGTGCTGCTCACCAGTGAGCATGTAAAGGCCGCCGAGTATCGTGTCGGCACCGCGCCCGGCCAGGTGGACGGCCGCCTCTTGGCGGGTTAAGGCGCCGCCCAGCGTGATGACGTGGGAGGCAAAAGACGCGTCGCGCGGCACGCGGGCCCAAGACGTCGCCGTGTGGAAGGCACGCCCGCCCTCTCGCTGTAGTTTGTAATGGTCGGCCCGGGCGCCCGGGCCGAGTTCGACCTGAGTGACGGCGTTGTTCCAATAGACGGCGTTGGGCGCGCTGCTGAAGTGTTCGATGATAGTCACCGCTGCGCCCGCGCCCAGTTCGACTACGACCCTTGGATTGGCGACGAAAGGAGTTTGCGTCGCGGTTGATACGAACGTCAGGTGGATTGGCCGCTCGACCGTGACGCCGGCCGGCACGCGGACGTAAGCGCCGTCTTCGAACAGGGCGGTGTTGAGTTGAGTAAGTGCCCGGTCGTGCTCGGTGGCGCTCAGGTGTCGCTCCAAGAGTCCCGGTTCTTGGTCGAGGGCGCGCGCCAGGCTGGTGACCTGCACGCCCTCGGGTAAATCCCCCCGCTGGGAGTGGCGCGGCATCAAGTAGCCATCGACGAAAACGACCTGCGTGGTTGGCGTGGCGCTGAAAGGTCCGAGGTTGGGTAGCACGGCGTGCGACTCGGCAATCGCTTCGGTGCGGCTTGGCCGGTGAAAGGTGGTGTCGGAGAGGCGATGGGTGTTGGTGTACTTCCAGGCTTCCAGGTGGTTGGATGGGAAGCCTTGCTTGACGAAGTCCTCCAGCGCCGCTCGCCGCACATCGGGCAGCCATCGGGCAGCGGGGGCTCCGGCGTCCGCGGCGCGCTCGGCGTAGAGGGTTTCGAATTGTGCGGTCTTGGCGTCGGCGTCCATCGAAATCGACATAGGGCTACCTACGAGTTGGCGCCGGCGCTCAGGCCCAATTCATCCTCGATCCAGCCGTAGCCGCGCTTCTCGAGCTTTTCGGCTAGCTCGCGACCGCCTGACTTGACGATGCGTCCCCCCATCAAGACGTGGGTGAAGTCAGGGACCAGGTGATTCAACAAGCGTTGGTAGTGGGTGATGACGATGGCCGAGCGCTGGGGCGAGCGCAGGGCGTTGACGCCGCCGGCCACCACCTGCAGGGCGTCGATATCGAGTCCCGAGTCGGTTTCGTCGAGGATCGCCAGGCGCGGCTCTAGGAGAGCCATTTGAAAGATCTCGTTGCGCTTCTTTTCGCCGCCCGAGAAGCCCTCATTGACCGAACGATTCAGGAAGCTATCGTCCATTTCCACCAGCTTCATCTTATCGCGGGCCAAGGTCAAGAAGTCGAGGGCGTCGATCTCCTCCTCGCCCCGGTGCTTGCGTACGGCGTTTACCGCCGCTTTCAGGAAGTAGGCGTTGGTCACCCCCGGGATCTCGACCGGATACTGGAACGCCAAAAAGACCCCCTCCCGCGCCCGCTCCTCGGGCTCCATGTCGAGAAGGTTGTGACCCTCGTAGGTTACCGACCCCTGGGTCACCGTGAAAGAATCGCGCCCCGCCAAGATGTTGGCGAAAGTGCTTTTTCCGGAACCGTTCGGGCCCATGACCGCGTGGACTTCCCCCGGTTTGACCTTCAGGCTGAGCCCATGGAGGATTTGCTTGCCGTCGACTCCGGCGTGCAGGTTGTCAATGGTGAGCATTGCGTTCATCCCCAGCGTCTTAGCCGACGCTGCCTTCCAAGCTGATCCCCAAGAGCTTTTGCGCTTCGACGGCGAATTCCATGGGGAGTTCGCGCAACACCTCGCGCGCGAAGCCGTTGACGATCATCGACACGGCGTCTTCAGTCGAAACGCCCCGTTGCTGACAGTAGAAGAGCTGGTCTTCACCAATCTTGGACGTCGATGCCTCATGCTCGACTTGGGCAGTCGGGTTTTTGACGTCGATGTATGGGAAGGTGTGTGCCCCACAGCGGTCGCCTACCAGTAGCGAGTCGCACTGCGAGTAGTTACGCGCCCCGTCCGCCCCGGGCAGGATCTGTACGAGCCCCCGGTAGGCGTTTTGGCCGTGCCCGGCCGAGATGCCTTTGGAGACAATCGTCGAACTCGTGTTCTTACCGATGTGAATCATCTTGGTGCCGGTGTCGGCCTGCTGGCGGTTGTTGGTGACGGCCACCGAATAGAACTCGCCGACCGAATCGTCGCCTTGCAGGATGCAGCTGGGGTACTTCCAGGTGATGGCTGAGCCGGTTTCCACTTGCGTCCAGGAGATCTTGGAGCGGGCACCGGCGCACTTGCCGCGCTTGGTGACGAAGTTGTAGATCCCGCCTTTGCCGTTCTTGTCGCCCGGATACCAATTTTGCACTGTCGAGTATTTGATCTCGGCGCCCTCATGGGCCACCAATTCGACCACCGCCGCATGCAGCTGGTTCTCGTCGCGCATGGGGGCGGTGCAGCCCTCCAGGTAGCTGACGTAGGCGCCCTCGTCGGCGATGATCAGCGTTCGTTCAAACTGACCGGTGTTGGCGGCGTTGATGCGAAAGTAGGTGGACAGTTCCATCGGGCAGCGTACGCCTTTGGGAACGTAGACAAATGAGCCGTCGGTAAACACCGCCGAGTTGAGCGTCGCGTAGAAGTTGTCGGCGTAGGGCACGACCGAGCCCAAATAGCGTTCTACCAGTCCGGGATGGTGCTGCACGGCCTCGGAGAACGAGCAGAAGATGATCCCCATTTCGCCGAGTTTCTCGCGAAAAGTCGTGGCCACCGAGACGCTGTCGAAGACCGCGTCCACCGCCACTCCAGCCAGGCGCTTTTGCTCCTCGAGCGGGATACCCAACTTGTCGAACGTCGCCAGGACCTCGGGGTCGACTTCATCGAGGCTTTCGAGCGCTTCCTTCTTCTTGGGTGCTGCGTAGTAGCTGATGGCCTGGTAGTCGATCGGTGCGTAGCTGACGTGTGCCCAGTTCGGTTCCCGCATTTCGAGCCAGCGCCGGAAGGCGCGGAGGCGCCAGTCGAGCATGAACTGGGGCTCCTCCTTTTTGGCCGAGATCAGCCGGATGACGCTTTCGTCCAATCCCGGCGGGACGATCTCGGACTCCACGTCGGTGACGAAACCGTACTTATACTCGTTGCCGACTACGTCGTGGGCTTCTGTACTCATGGGTTTCAACCGTGACCTATTGGACTGACTTGGTGGGCGGCACGCCCGGCCGAATTGTGACACCCTGGAACTTGACTTCCAGTTGACTGGCGTTGCCGGTCAGCTCTGCCAAGGTGACGCGCTGGAGGACCGACTTCAGCCCATCTTCCACCACCGTCCACACCACTCGAATGGAGCAGTCGGACGTGTGGACGCAGTCGTCCAGCTGTCCGCGATGGCTGGCGCAGAACGACTCCGGAAAAAGCGGGGTGCCGAGCACCTGGATCGCGTCCCAGACAGTGATGTGGGTCGCCGGTCGGGCCAGTCGGTAGCCACCCCCGGCGCCGCGCGTGCTGGTCACCAGGCCACCCTGGCGTAGCATGCGCAAGAGCTTGGCGGCGTACTCAGGACTGAGCCCCTCGGCGTTGGCGATGCCTTGGATGGTCAGGGGCTTCTCGCCCACGTGCTTGGCCACCTGGATCAGGCAGCGGACTCCGTACTCTTCTTGCGAGGACAAATGCATGGCAGCACACACCCTAGCAAAGTATACGGATTAGTCAATATAGATGGTATGGGGTGCTCGCTGCCTGGCTGGCCTGGGCGGCGGTGGCTCGGGGTGTATAGTCTGGCGCCGCCGCACTCCGTGCCATTCTTGACTCATGTTGCTGACCACGATCCCATGGCCCGCTGCCCCCGATCCGGACGAGCGTCCAGGGGGGCCCGTCTTTATTGTCGGAGCCCAGCGGTCTGGCACCACGCTCCTCCGGTTGATCTTGAACGCTCACCCCGAGCTGGCGATCCCGGCCGAGGCCCGCTTTCTGTCACCGCACCTGAACCGCCGCATGGCTGCAGAAGGCCTCCAAGGTCAGGAGCTGGCGCGTCTGGTGGACTACTTGCGGGCCGACCTGGAGTTTCGGGCCTGGGACATCGACCACACCCAAGTGCTTGCCGAGCTGGGCGCGGCGACCTGCGTGCGTCTCGCCGACCTGTTCGAGGCGCTGCACGGCAGCTACGCCGCCAGTCGGGGCAAACGCATCTGGGGAGATAAGAGCCTCTTTTTCCGCGAGGTGGCTCTACTCCACGACGTTTTTCCCGGCGCGCGCTTCGTGCACATCGTCCGTGACGGGCGGGCGGTGTTTGATAGCTGGCGGCGTTTTGATTCCACGAAGGATAACGCGGCTGCGGTCGGGTTGGATTGGTCGATCAAGACGGCTTGGGTGGAGCGTGCCTTTGCGAGACTGCCGGCGGGACTGCGCACCACCGTGCGCTACGAGGACTTAGTGGCTGAGCCGGCGCGACAGGTCGAGGCACTATGCCGCTTCTTGCAGCTGGAGTTCGTGCCGGACATGCTCGACTACCATGAAACTGCGGATCGCTTTGTCGGAAGCCGCCACTCCGACCTCATCTTTCAACCGGTGGATCAGGAGAACGCCGAGCGTTGGCGCCAGCGGTTGACCCAGAGCGAACGCCGCGCGTTCGAGACTGTCGCCCGCCGCCAGCTCCGGCTGTATGGCTACGAGGTCAGCGATGCTGGCGGTGTGCGCGGCTGGGGCGCGGCTCTGACCCAGCTGGCAGGCGGCGTCCCGCGGCGACTCCAGCAAGTCTGGGTGGCACGGAGGGCGCGCCGACGCGCTGCGCGCACCGGCTCCGCTTCTGATCTCGTTGCCCTCGATCCGGGCCGCCGGGCCCGCAAGAAACGCTAGATCGCCGGCACCACCTCGAGCACCTGCCGTTTGGCGACGGCGAGGAAGGAGTACTGCTCGGGCGACTTGGGAAACGTCACGTTGCGTAGGTTGAGAAAGGAGCGCTCGTCGTTAAGGGCGGCTTCGAAGGTGCTCTCGGTCGGTATGAACAACTCGCCGCTCAGCTTGCCAATTTGACGGAGAGTGGCGGCGATCCGCTCAAAGCTGCCCATCACACGCGTCTCGTTGTTGTCGGGTTCCACCAAAGTTGCCAGATAGCTAATCGACGATTTGTTGATGGCAATGAGTGGGGCGCCGGCGCCGCTCTGAAGTTCGGCGTGAAGAATTAGAAACGGATCACGCTGGTTGAGAATATCTGAAGTGCGGAGGCGCCCGCTGCCCAGATATACGTAGCCAATGTAGCGATGACCTAGCGAGTTCACTCGAATCTTTGCAAGGTGCTCGTCGTTCGCTGGCTCGAAGGCGTCTTGTGGCTGGACGGACATGCAGTTCCCTCGCGCTTGCCCGGCGCCGATTCCGGGGCGACTCTGTGGGTGGATGGCGACAATCTGCGAAACCTGCTGCTACGCAGTATTGATCGGTTTGGAGTGCGGTCAATTGAAACAAAAGATGCAATCTGTCGCCCTGTGCAAGACGCTGTTGATCCAACTGTGACGGGCGTCTCGGAATGAGCCGTTTTGCGGCGCGGGCGGTGGAGCGGCGGCGCCCAGAAGTGGGGAATTTCACCCAAGACCCGGACGGAGGTGTGTACTGCCTCCATGTTATGATGGTGCGGCTTCCACGTGTCCTCACCAGCTTGGAGGCAAATCAATCAGAGGAGTTCTTTGCATCATGCGTGTCACTTTGGGCCTATCTATCCTGGCGGCCGCCGCTATTCTGCTCGCTGGAGCGGTGCCTGCTCCCCGCAATTGCAGCTGCTTGCCCTTGCCACCCGTATCGAAAGCGGTGGACGAGGCATCGGCGGTGTTCGCTGGCGAGGTATTGGCTGCCAAGCCACTTCCGGGGCACCCGCAAATCATCGAGGTCGTGGTGACCGTCGCCAAGTGTTGGAAGGGCGACTTGTCGACCGAAGTGGTGTTGTGGACGTATGACACCGAGGCCGCCTGCGGTGTCGAGTTTGATGTCGGCGTCGACTACCTGGTGTTCGCTTTGGATGGTGCGCCGTTTTCCAAGTTCATGACCCATCTTTGCACCTACACGCGCCCGCTGGCGAACGCCCATGAGGTTCTCGCCAAGCTGGGTGAGCCGGGCTGCGCGACTCCTGTGGAGTCTGAGACTTGGGGCGCGATTAAGCGTTCTTACAACTAGGCGGGGCGCTACTTCAGCAATACGAGCTTCCGACTCTGCGTGAAACGCCCGACCCGGAGTTGTGCGAAATAGGTGCCGGACTGTGCGGGCCCCCGATGACCGCTGCCGTCCCACACCGCGCTGTGCTGCCCCGGTTGGACGACGCCGTCGACCAGGGTTCTCACCAGCCTGCCGCTCACGTCATAGATGTCCAGACGCACCCGCTCTTTGACGCCGGCCGGCACGTCAAAGTCGATGGCCGTCGTTGGGTTGAAGGGATTGGGGTTGGCTCCGTGAAGCGCTAGCGCCAGGGGAGCCGGTGTTGCCTGGGGCTCTTGAGTGGCAGTGACGTCGACCCGTTCGAAGTACCCGGTGTTGTTGATATCCCTCCGGAACGACGGCCAGGGGTTCAACGTTGGCACCCACGAGGTCGGCAGTTCCCAGACGTAGACGTTGGCATCCCATCCGCACAAAGCCACGTCCACGAATCCGTCGTCATCCACGTCGCCAAGGGCTGGGGTCGAGCGCACCTCGGCGTTGAGCTGGATCGGGAACCCGGCGGCTTCGGTGCCGTCGTGGTTGAAGGCATGAAGCTTCGCAGATTCATCGCCGAAGAGGATCTCCAGCTCGATGTCGCTGTCGATATTGCCGACCGATGGTGTCGACTCGGTGGCCTGGGCGGTTCCGAGCGCCGAGCGATAGATCACTGGGAAGCCGGGACGCACAACGGCGTCGGAGTCGAACACCCACAACTTGCCGTCGGTGGCAGCGTAGATCACGTCGAATTTCCCGTCCCAGTCAATGTCGGCGACCACGGGTGATGGCTGTCTGGCTTGCGGTGTGGTCGACGCCACCGCCACCGGCCAGCCCGGCTGGTCGGTGCCGTCGGCGCGTAGCACGTGGAGTCGTCCGCCGCTGCGCTCGGACGCAACGATCACCTCGTTGAACCCATCGTCGTCCAAATCGCCAATGGCTGCAGAGGAGCTTACTTGCGAGGGGTTTGAACCGTCGCCGGTGTGGACCGGCCAACCGGGGACATCGCTCCCGTCATCCGGATTGATGGCGTAGACCGCACCGCGTGGCATAGCCCCGGAGTAGAGGTTGGTAGAGATGACGATTTCCGGCTCGGGATCTTGGTCGAGGTTGGCGACCGCCGGCGACGAATAGTTGAACAGCGTGCCATCGACTACCCGCAGGACGCCGTCCGTGGCCGGGTTTTGGTCGCCGTCGAACACCTCGGTGCCATCGTGATGCCACGCATAGAGGCGACCGCCGTTGGCGGGAAACGCCACCACTTCCAGGTCTTCGTCTAGGTCGAGGTCGACGAGTACGGGCGACGCCCAATTGTATTGAGTCGAGAGCGCCTTGGGCCAACCTGGCAAAGTCTCGCCCGTGTTGTCCCACAGGAACACCTCGCGCGTTGTCCAGGAAACATTGCACAGCTCGAGCTGACCGTCGCCGTCGACGTCGCCGAGTGCGGTGGTGGCGTTGTAGCCTCGCAGGTCGTCGTAGCCATCCGCGTTCAGCGGACCGTTGGTGCGCGCGTCCTCGTCACCGTCGATGATCTCAGTGGCGTCACCGTGCCAGCCGTACACCAAGTCAGAGGCGGCGAATACTTCGATGTCGCCGTCGGCATCGACGTCTGCCAACTTGACCGAGGAGGTGCTGGACTGCCCGAGTTCCACCGGCCACCCGGCAGCAATGGTGGGGTTGGTAGTGCCGCCCAGGATGAGGCTTGGCTCGGACGCGTTAAACGATGAATCGCGCGCCACGACCTGGTAGTAGAATTGTGTCAAGCCCGGCAGGTTGGCGTCTTCGTAGCGCGCCGAGCCTTGAGCGATGAAGTGGTTGACGCGCGTGAAGGTGCCGCCGGGGCTGTCGGCGCGGTAAACGTCATAACCCAAGACATCGGTGTCTGCCGGTGGGCGCCAGGTGAGTGTGATCGAGGTCGGCGATCCAAAGGCGGTCAGGCTGTCCGGCGCCGCCGGCGTCACCAGGTCGACCAAATCAACGCGCGCTTCCCCGGTCTGGTCCGTAAAGGTGATTTCGAGCCAAACATCACCGATGTCGAGCGCGGCATCCAAAGTGACGTCGAACGGATCGCCGACCGCGGTCTCATCGTAGGCCAGGTCGCCGAACACGGCGGTGGAATCGGCAACCGTCGCCAGTGGCTCGGGGGCGCCGGTTTGGCGATTCAAGACGCGCGCCGTCGCTCCCAGTCCATAGCTGGTCTCGGGTCCGGTGTTGCGGCTCTCCACGGCAAAGAAGAACTGCTCGCCTGCTTGGGCTTGACCATCAGCGTTGCCACCAGCCGAATCGTCAACGCTGTGGGCGTGATGCTCGACGTACGGTCGATGGATGGCTAACGGCAACTCGTCGGTGAACGTGCCTTGGTCGGCAACGATCGTCAAGGTCATGATGGGTTGGTAGGCTTCAGGTGCTGCTAGGTCCAGTGCCAGACGGTAGGTGTCGATCCCGCTGCTTTGGGCAGCAGCTGCGATGTCGCCATAGCTCACCTGGGCATTCTCGAGGGTGACGTGCCCTGCCGGATCGTCGAGACTCAAGGTGCCAGTGGCATTGGTGAGCGGCGCGCCGCCACGATTGCGGACGAAGAGTGAGATCTCGAGCGTCTCACCGACGTCAGCGATGCCGTCAGCGTCGCCCTGGGAGTTGCCCAACGTGTCATCGTCAATTTCCATGAGTTCGACGTAGGGCAGGGCGTCGGCCGGCGCGACCACTTCGATCGAGGCCTGATAGGCCCGCGTGTTGGGGTGCGTGGCGGTAATCAATACTGCGCCGGACGCCTCGGGGTTGAGGAACAAGTTGGCGGTGCCGGTGACGTCGGTCGTCGCCCGAGCGAATGTGCCGCTGGCGCTCCAAGCAGCTACTGTCGCCCCTTCGACCGGTGTGCCGGCGTGGGTGACCGTGAGCGCTAGCGGGGCGTTACCGATCGTCAGGCTGTCGGCGTGGGCGACTTCCAATGCCTCGGGGTTGCGCATGAACAGCGTCATTTCTGGATCGCCTAGCAGCGATAGTGCAAAGACCGTCCAGCGAAAAGTGCCGTCCGTGTTTGAAAACGGCAGCAAGGTGGCCCGTCCCAAGGTACAAAGTTCGCCCAACGACTCGGTGGTCGTCGTGTCTGTCCACGCCGTATACCATTCGTCTTGCACAAATGTTGCTGAGCTGACAAACGCATAGCGCGACGTGCCGTAGTAGCCAAAGGCGCCGCCATTGGGGTTCTTGATCCACCGTTCGCCGATCGTGTTAAAATCGATCGATACGGACGAGCAGTTAATGGCGAACACGAACGATTGGCGCTCGGCGTTAGTGAGGTTGTCGGCGTTGGCGTTGCTCATTGAGAAGTCAGAGAGCGACATTGTATTGCGGTAGCCGTGCCCCACGTGGTGCACTAGCCCAAACCCGTTGTTCACTGAGTCGATCGTTGCCTCGCGGCTCAGTTCAATCGACCCGGGGTAGCTGGCGGACTCTTCGTAGAGCTTTACGACCTTCGTCCCGGACGGTAGCGTGTTTACCGCCGTCTCGGCGATGTCGGCCCCGTGGATATTGCCAAACAAGCGTTCCGCTGCGTAAAGCGCCGATGCCGGATAGCCGTTGCCGGCAGGTGTGTCTCTCTCGTAGAGCAAGATCTTGTCAACGAACGTCTGGGCTTCGACCACGGTCGAAGCTGGGGCACGGCCCACGTACACCTCCGGCAACAGATCGACTTCGTCCCCGGCCAGCGAGTCGATTTGAGCCTCCCCGAAGAGAGCGTCCGCATCGGCGTTCCAATTGCCTTCCAGGCAGCTGAAGTAGTAATCGGCCGGGATGTTTTCGCCGTCAAATAGCGAGCTGTAAGCGTAGCGGAATGGGACCTGGTCGGTATCGCCGCCCAGCAAGACCCACAAGACTCCCCAGTTTTGATAGGCGTCTTGAATGAAGAAGCGCAGTCGCTCAGCCGCGTCAACGCCGTTCGGGTAGGTGTCGTCTATCCACTCAACCGTACGCACGACTGTGCGCACGCCTTTTTGCATTTTCCAGTCGGCCAGCCGTTGAAACTCGGGCGCCAACAAGTCGCTGGTGACAATGACGTACTCGACGGGACTGCCGTCGGTGGTGGGCCGGAACGTCGGTTGGTAGGGGCCGGGGCCAGCGGGGTCGACGGCGCTTTCTGGGCCACCGGCAAGCTCGACGCCGCTTTCCGGGCCACCGGCAAGCTCAACGCCGCCAAACGCGCGGCTAGCGTAGGCTCGAAAACGCTCTTCGGTGGCAGGTACGATGCGATGCCGGGTGAGCGGCGCAGCACTTGGATCCGTTTCGGTGACGATCGTGATCGACAGCTCGGTGGCGGCGATGAGTTCGCCGGTGGCCGGGTTCCAGCGCACTGGGTGGATCTCGACCGTGGCAAGCCGGTGGCCGCGCATAGATCCCTGCAGCTGCAGGGTTGCCCAACGTTTCGGCAGGTGGCTCGCGGCCCGATAAGCGTCTGGGTCCCGGCGCCGCTGGTTGGGACTCATGTCGGCGCGGTGGTCAGCTCTGGCTGGTTGCACATCATGCGTGCCCAGAGAGATCGTTTCGACGTGGTCGACGATCACCTCGACCGCCCGCTGATCGGCCGGCAACTCCACTATGCGTACCACCGATGGCAGGTCTGGATGGCCGGCCGCTGCGGCGTTTACTGAGGCCTCTCCGACCCAGCGCACCATCGCGCCTTCGATACGCACCCGCGAGGCGTCAAACGTGAAGGATTGCGTCGTGGTTGGATGCGGGGCTGCCTGGGCCGAAACGCACAGAGTCACGATAGCGACACCAGTAGCGATGACGCCGGCTAGGGTGCGGCACATGATTGGACCTCCAATGTCCTTTGGGCTCAAAGTCCTGGCTCTAGGTGGGCTGGGTGAAGCTCTGAGGTGACTCTGCAACGATGCGCGCCGACGCGCGGCCGGTCCAGGGCGAGCGGTTGAGAACAACGCTCCGTAAGGCGGGGGGACACGCGGCACAGCCCAACACCTCCATTATACCACGAGATGGGGAGGTCCGGGACGTCCGGGAACGTGCCGGCTCTATGCTAGAATGCCGCCGCTAAGCGCAACTGTGAAGCCAACTTCGGCTTGCCCCACGGCGCCTCCCGGACCTCTCCGGCCGGGGCCCCCACGATTCAGGAAGGGTGCAATGACCCAAGATCTGTTCGGAGCCCAAAAGGACTTGGCTACCGCTGCCGGCGCTCGACGTTACTTTGCCCTCAACCGCTTGGCCGAAACCGGCGTCGGACACGTCGATGCCCTGCCCATCACCATCAAGATCCTTTTGGAGGCTGCCTTACGAGACGCGGGCGGCGCAGCAGTTTCGCGCGAAGATGTCGAGGCTCTGGCCAGTTGGCAGGCAGAGCCAGCGGCTCGTGAGGTCCCCTTCAAGCCGGCGCGGGTCGTTCTCCAAGACTTTACTGGCGTGCCGGCAGTGGTCGACCTGGCGGCGCTTCGCGATGCTTGTCGCGCGCTAGGCGCCGACCCGCGGCGGATCAATCCTCAGGTGCCCTGCGACTTGGTGATCGACCACTCCATTCAAGTCGACCATTTCGGACGGCCCGAAGCTCTGGCGCTCAACTCCGCCCGCGAATTTGAGCGGAACCGCGAGCGCTATACGTTTCTGAAGTGGGGACAAGCAGCGTTTGACAATTTCCGGGTGGTGCCGCCGTCCACCGGTATCGTCCATCAGGTCAATCTCGAATACCTGGCAACTGTCGTCGCGGAGCGTGATGGCACTGTGTTTCCCGACACCGTGGTCGGCACCGACAGCCACACGACCATGATCGGCGGCTTGGGCGTCGTCGGCTGGGGCGTTGGCGGCATCGAGGCCGAAGCGGTCATGCTTGGCCAGCCCATCTACATGTTGTTGCCGCGCGTCGTCGGTTTTCGTCTGCATGGAAAACTCCCAGAGGGCGCGACGGCCACCGACTTGGTGCTGACGGTGACCGAGCGACTGCGGGAGGCGGGAGTGGTCGGCAAATTTGTCGAATTCTTCGGACCGGGCCTGTCGGCAATGAGTCTGCCTGATCGCGCCACGATCGCCAACATGGCGCCGGAATGCGGCTCGACGATCAACTTTTTCCCGATCGATTCGGTGACGCTCGACTACATGCGACTTTCGGGTCGCGAAGATGCACACGTTGAGTTGGTCGAGCGCTACGCCAAAGAGCAGGGCCTATGGCACGACCCCGACTCGGCGGCGAAGTTCAGCCAGACGGTGACGTTGGATCTCGAGAGCGTCGTGCCGTCATTGGCGGGACCGAAGCGCCCCCAGGACCGCATCGGTCTGGACGACATGCAGGCGACCTGGCGGCGCGAGTTGGCCCAAGGTTTCTCCAAGCCTCGACCGGGGACCGCGGCGGCGGGTGGCGGTGGGGTAGGCGTTGCAGCGGTGGGTGGCGGCTCCCGGCCGGCAAGCGGCAGCGGTTCTGTGGCGGTGGAGGCGGATCCTGGCTATGAAGGCGTCGACGTCGATCTCGACGGCGAGCGCTTTGCGCTCAAGCACGGCGCGGTCACCATCGCCGCGATCACCAGCTGCACCAACACCTCCAATCCGTCGGTCATGGTGGCCGCCGGGCTGGTCGCACGGAACGCTCGCCAGCGCGGGCTCAAGACCCGACCGTGGGTAAAGACAAGTCTGGCGCCGGGCAGCCGCGTGGTCACCGAGTACCTGGGCGCCGCTGGGCTCCTGGACGATCTCAATGCCCAACGCTTCAACTTGGTGGGCTACGGGTGCACGACCTGCATCGGCAACTCCGGACCACTACCGGCGCCCATCTCGGACGCGGTGCGCCGCCACGACTTGGTCGTGTGTAGCGTCCTGAGCGGCAACCGCAACTTCGAAGGTCGAATCGGCCCGGACATCAAGGCCAACTACTTGGCAAGTCCACCTTTGGTCGTGGTCTACGCTTTGACCGGCACCGTCGACATCGACCTGGTCAACGAACCGTTGGGGAGAGGTACCGATGGCCAGCCGGTCTACCTTCACGACATCTGGCCGACGACCGAACAAGTGCGCACCCTGGTGCAGTCCAGCCTGACGCGCGAGCAGTTCCGCGCCAAGTACGCCGACGTCTTCTCGGGCGACGAAGCTTGGCGCGCCGTCGAGGTTACCGGCGGCGATCTGTTCGATTGGCAACCAGACTCCACCTACGTGCGGCGGCCTACTTTCTTCGAGGGCATGGGGCCGTCACCCAGCCCGATTACACCCATTCGGCAGGCGCGCGTCCTGGCGATGCTCGGCGATTCAGTCACCACCGACCACATCTCGCCAGCGGGCTCGATCAAGCCCGATTCTCCGGCTGGAGCCTATTTGCAAAGGCACAGTGTCCCACCTGCCGAGTTCAATAGTTACGGCTCGCGCCGCGGCAACCACGAAGTGATGATGCGCGGCACATTCGCCAACGTCCGTCTGAGGAACGAACTGGCACCCGGTACTGAAGGTGGTTTCACCATGCATCTACCAAGCGGCGATCAAATGACCATCTTCGACGCAGCCATGCGCTACGTGCAGGAGGGTGTGTCTTTGGTGGTCATCGCCGGTCGCGAGTACGGGTCGGGATCGTCGCGTGACTGGGCCGCCAAGGGGCCGTTCCTGCAAGGCGTCAAGGCGGCAATCGCCGAGAGCTACGAGCGCATTCACCGCTCCAACCTCGTCGGCATGGGCATCTTGCCGCTCCAGTTTAAGGACGGCGAGGGGCGCGCCGCGTTAGGTTTGACCGGGCACGAGACCTTCGATATCGAGCTGGGCGACGACCTGGCACCGCGACAAGAGGTCGAGGTCACGGCGACCGCGCCCGACGGCCAGGCGACGACTTTTGTCACCCAGTGTCGCATCGACACTCCCGTGGAGGTGGACTACTACCGAAACGGCGGCATCCTGCACGCGGTACTCCGAAGGTTGGCGGCGGAGGCCTAAACGGCGCCGTGCGGCGGGGGCTTGGTGGGGCGGCGCTACGCTTTCGGTGGCAGCCGCGGCAGGCTCTCGGATGGCGGCCGCGGAGGGTGGTGGGCTGCGGAGGGCGGTCGCGGTGGCTGGGCCGCGTGGGGTTGGGTCGTGGAGGGCGGCCTCGGTGGTGGGCCGCGTGGGGTTGGACCTCGGTGGGTGGGCCCCGGAGGGTTGGGTCGCTGTCGGCTGTGCCGTCGGTGATTGCTGGCCCGCGCTCCACGGGGCATGGTGCGTGAACCGGCGGCCGATCGACTTGTCCAAGCACTAAGACGAGGCGGGAGCGTCCAAATTTTTCTTAAAAAAACTAAACTTTTGTGTTGACGAGCCCGCTCGAGATATCCTACACTTGCGTTGAGCGTTGCGAACCCAAGGCCGCCAGCCTGACGCTCTAGACCCCACGACATCACGGCAGCTTGCTGCCGCCAACTGTGATGACTGCCCATGTGGGAACGGCGCCGCTTTGGCCAGACAGCGTCAAGTTGTGCCTCTGTAGCTTCGGCTGCGGGTGGCGTCGCTTTGCCCGCGGGTGTGGGCAGGCGACGCCTCCCGAAGCTTGGCCCGGAGGCGAGCATCGCTTCCGAAGCTAGCGCCGGTTCGGAGTCGCCTGTGGCTCCCGAGGCGACCGTCGCCTACAAAACTAGCGTCGCTTCTAGGGCTCGCGCTGCTTCCGAGTCTGGCTTGGCTTGCGAAGCGACCGTCGCCTACGGTGCCGAAACCGCCAACCAAGTAGGCACCGATCGCGCGAAGGCGCGTGATCGACGGCTCGCGACCCTCGCCGGCGTCGAGCGGGCATTGGACGAGCACGCCGCCCTCGGTCTCGCTCGCTTCTGGGACGAGGGGCGCTACCGGGCACTGGGTCACGTCCGGGGCGCCGACTATGTCCAAGAGCGCCTGGGGATGAAGCCCGGCAAAGCGCGCTGGCTCGTCAAGCTCGGACGTGCCATTGGGCAACACGCCGCCCTGCGCGCGGCACTGGCTTCTGGTCGGCTGAACGCCTCGCAAGTCCTTGAGTTGGTCCCGGTGGTACGCGATTGCTCGGAGGCGGAACGGCTGGCGTGGATTGACCGAGCCGCTCCGTTGACGGTGAGTGCTCTCCGCGCGTTGGTTCGCGCCGAAATGGCGAAAAGCGGCGGTGATTCTGATAGCGGTGGAAGTAGCGGCAACGATGGTGCGGGCGGCGACGGCGCGGGTGGCGGGGGCGACGATGGAGTCGGCGGCGGGCGTGGCGATGGAGTCGAAGGGACGGGGGTTGGCGCCGGCGAGGTCGCAGCGGAGGACGCGGGCCAGCGGTTTTCAATCCCCGCACCAGCCCGGGTCGGCGAACTCTGGGGGTTGGGAAAGAGCCTAGCCCGCAAGGTGGCAGGCCATCACTTGCCAGCCTATGGGTGTGCCGAGCTGATTGCAGCGGACTACTTGTCGTTCGTCGGCGATGAGGTGCTTGGGTCGAGGCGGACTGGAGCGCCGAGGCGCGGTTCTCCGGGCTACACATTAGAGTCGCTTCTCGATCATCAACGCACTGGAGACTCGCTTCTCAGTCGCCTGGGGCGCGATGGGTCGCTTCTCGATCGGCTGCGATCTGGGGCTCAATCTCAAGGGGAGCAGCCACTTGCACCCAGGAACGGAGTTGGAGCCCAGGATGATGGGTCGGCGCCGTCAGTCCAAGAAGACGCGCCGGCACTCCAACATGATGCGGCGGCGCCCCAACATGATGCTGTGGCGCCCCAACATGATGCGGCGGCGTCCCCGCCTCCCTATGAGGCCGAAGTCGCCGCCGATTTCTCCGCCATCGAAAATGCGACAGACGCCTGGGAGTTGCATGCCGCGCTCAAACGCCTCGAGGAGCGTCGCCGCCGGCTGCGCTTGGAACTCGGCCAGGAGTTCCACCAGCTCAACCGCGACAAGGGATGGTCGGCGCTGGGTTTCGACTCCTTGGCACACTACTGCGAGCAGCGGCTTGGTCTAAGCAAACGCCGGGCCTCGGACCTCATTCGCATCTTCTGTCGACTCAAACACCTCAAGCGACTCCGACGCGACTACCTGAGCGGCGCCATCAACTACTCGAAGGTGCGCTCGTTGCTTCGGGTCGTGCGCCCGCCGACGGAGCGCCTGTGGCTGGAGTGGGCGCGTGGACTCTCTTGTCGCGAGGTCGACGCGATCACCGAATACGCCCAGCTCTACGCCCTGGGCAAGATGGATGCTGCAGCGCTGGCACGGGCCATGTCCAAGTTTGTAGCGGCGTCTGGCGGGGAATCGAAGCCACGGGTCGTTGAGCCCACGTTTGCACCCAGGAGCGGAGCCAGTGGGAACGCTGACTCTGGGAACGCCACCACCGGAGACGCACCTAGCGCCGCCACGCAAACTCCAGGCGACTCCCCACCGGTCGGCTCCCCACTCCCGCCACTTAGTCGCCGGAGCGGTCCGCGGATCGCCGGACACGCAGGACTCATCGTCGGCGGCCAAAACACCCTAGCCACCCGCATCCGCTTCTGGGCGCCGACTCCCGAGGCGGCGGTGTTCCAGCGCGCACTCAGCCGTTGCCGAGCCCTCAACCCATGGAACCCCGGCGATGGCGAGTCGGGAGGCGCCAATCCCCAAGGCACCGATCCTCAAGGCCCCAACCCTGGAGCAGCCGCCCCCGATTGGGCCTACCTCGAGATCATCTTGACCCACTTCATTCTCGAGTACCAAACCCCGAGCAACAAGCGCTCCACCCTCCAGTACAAAATCTTGACCCGCGACGACTTCCTCTGCGGCATCCCGACCTGTACTTCCCGATCCAACTTCCACGCCCATCACATCTGGTGGCGCTCCGGCGGCGGGCCGGACGACCCCTGGAACCTCATCACCCTATGTGCCGCCCACCACCAAATGGTGCACGAGGGGATCGTTCAGATCGGCGGTTGGGCGCCCTGGGCGCTCATCATTCGCCAGGGCGTGGACCCCCGCAACAACCGGGCCGCCGACGCCTTCAAAAACGGCCGGCGCACATCAGACAAGACCGCCCGCGAGTGGATGATGCGCTGGAGGAAGTGGTGCCGCACGAGGAGGAAACGCACGAAACAAGTTGCCGGCTAGGTCGGCGTCTTGCAGGCTCCACCGAACGGAACATAGGTCTTGCCCAGCCCGGGCCAGAACATGCAGAACACGCAGAGCTAGGCAAGGTCATGCGAAAGGTCACAATGATGTTGGGGGATAGATCAGAACTGGCGACGCGCCTCTTGCTGGGCGCGATGGGCTTGGCGTTCGTGGCCCAGCTTGGTCAATCGATCGGGTGGGGCCCGCAACACGACACGCCGCTCCTCCACTATGCAGCCTTCCTGATTGCCGAACACGGTGCCGCGCCCTACAGCGAGGTTTTTGAAACAAGCATGCCGGGCTCTCTGCTCTTTCATTGGGCAATCGGCAGGTCGGTGGGGTTCGGCGATCTTGCTTTCCGAGTGATTGACATTGTCCTCCTTGTTGGGCTCCTAGTCACCAGCTATTGCATCCTGCGTCCGTTCGGGAGGCAGGCGGCGTTGAGCGGGCCTCTAATATTCGCTTTGGTCTATTTGAGCGATGGACCCTCCTTGAGCCTGCAGCGCGACTACGTCGGGGTTTTGCTCATTGCACTGGCTGTTTTGCTTGCATGTCGCGCCCAACCGCGCGCGCCTCTTGTCCGGGCTGTAGCCGTGGGATTTCTGTTTGGCGCTGCTGCGACTATCAAGCCGCATCTCTTGCTGGGATTGCCCTTGGTCGCATTTCTCTCGATCGAATGGAGCGGGCGCGAAAAATCCGAGAGCGTCTCCATCGCCCTGGCGGCGATGGTTGGGGTTGTCTTGGCAGCGGTCTTGCCGCTCATCTGGTTGTGGCAGCAGGGTGCGTTGCCCGCTTTTGGCCGCATGGTGGCCACGTACTTGCCGCTCCACGTGCAGTTGAACGGCGAGCACGTCGCCCTCACCGGTGCTGACCGGTGGATCTATCGCTACACCGAGTGGCGCGCCCTTCGAGGATTAGGGCCGCTGCTGGTTCCAGCCTGCACGGGCCTCCTCGCCGTCGTTTGGCTGGGAGGGAAGCAGCTAGTTCGCCGCGCATGGCTGTTGGCCGGGTTGACCGCTACCTATAGCCTCTACCCGGCAATCAGCGGGCAGTTTTGGTCCTACCATTGGCTGCCGTTCGCCTACTTCGCCAGCCTGACTGCTGGCCTCGCCTGCTTTGCTCTCCGCGAGGCACCCGGGGTCGGCGCCAAGTGGGTGGCGTTCGGCAGCCTGCTTGTCGCCGTCTTCACCTGTGCCCATCCATCACATGAGTTCCTGCGCCGCTTGACCGGCGGTCCGCCGGCGCCCGCCGCTGTCAGAGCCGATGCAATCGCACGTTTCCTGCGCCAGCACCTGGAAGCGGGCGATCGAGTTCAGTCCTTGGATTGGGCGGGTGGTGCCGTCCACGCCATGCTTAAGGCGCGAGCTGTGTCGGCAACACCCTATATCCACGATTATCACTTCTACCATCACGTGTCCCATCGTTCGATACAAGCGCTACGTCGCGATTTCGTCGGCCGCCTGGTCGAAGCGAAACCAAGGTTTCTGATCGACGTTGAAGCCAAGTCAAAGCCACGTGGACACGACACAACGACAAAGTTTGCCGCGCTAGAACGAGTGAAGTCATACTACGATGTGTCGTTGGCGGGCGATGGGTTCGTCGTGTTGGAGCGTCGCCCACCCCTGGAGGAGTAGCGAACGTGGCACGCCGATTTCGGAGGTTCCGCTGTACGACGTGCGGCCTGCACGCGGCAGATTGCGCCTGCGCCCTGTTGCGCCCCATCGCGTGCAAAACACCGGTTGGCATTGTCCAGCATATCCGTGAGGCGGGCAAAGCCACCAACACAGTCCGGTTGCTCCGACGGGTCTTGCCAGGCCTTGAGGTGCAGACGGTCGGTGCTGCGCCGGGTCAACGCTTCGACCCGACCGTCTGGCAAGCGCGGCCCTTCAATTGGTACGTCGTCTTCCCGGCCGATGTGAAGTGGGCTGGCCAAGGGAAGCCAGCCGTCGCCGCCCAAGAGGATGCCGGTGAGCTGGGCGGAGCCGGGGCGACACCGGAGGCCATTGATCGTCGCCCAGCCCTCATCTTCCTCGACGGCACGTGGAGGCAGTGCTCGCGCCTGCGCCGCCGGCTCGACTGGGTGGGTTGCCTCCCCACCCTGGCACTGCCACCAAGCAAGCAGTCGACTTGGGTCGTGCGTCGCCCGCCGGCCCCAGGGCGACTCAGCACCTTTGAGGCGGTCATCGACGCGCTGGCGCTCGTCGAGCCCACCATCGACACTAGCTCTCAGCGCAGCGCATTTCGGCAAATCAATGCCCGCTTTGCACGACTTCGCGGGAGGCTGCGACCCGAGCTGTTAGACTTGTGACAGACGTCGCCGTTTTACCGCAGGAGTGATCCGCTAGATGGCAACATCTTTCTTTCGTTCAGTCAGTCCGCGCGATCCCAGCGAGCCGCACCGCGTGGCGACGCCACTTGAGCTGTTCTTCGACCTCGTGTTTGTCGTTGCTATTGCCCAAGCGGCGACCGGCTTACACCACGCCATTGCCGAGCATCACGCGATCGAAGGGCTCCTCAAGTACGCCCAAGTCTTCTTTGCAATTTGGTGGGCGTGGATGAACTTCACTTGGTTCGCATCCGCCTACGATAACGACGACGTTGCCTACCGCCTGTTGGTGTTCGTCCAGTTGACCGGTGCATTGATACTGGCGGCAGGCGTGGCGCCGGCCTTCGACCGCTTAGACTTTCGCGTCGTTGTGCTTGGGTACGTGGTGATGCGCCTGGCCCTGGTCACGCAGTGGTTGCGTGTCGCGGTCTCCGACCCGCCGCGCCGACGGACGGCACTCCGCTACGCCAGCGCCATAGCCCTCATCCAAGTCCTTTGGGTGTTAACCCTGACCGTCCCGTACTCGCCAATTCTAGCGTTGATCGGCGTCTTCGCCGAGTTGTGCATTCCCGCTTGGGCCGAACGCTCCGGCACCACACCCTGGCACCCCCATCACATTGCCGAACGCTATGGACTCTTGACGATCATCGTCCTCGGCGAAGCGATCTTAGCGGCGTCGATTGCCGTCCAGGCCGCGACCCACGTCGGAGCATATTCAGCGACACTCGCCAGCGTTATCGTCGGCGGATTGCTGATCGTCTTTACGCTGTGGTGGATCTACTTCGAATATCCAACTCACGATCTCCTGGGGTCGATGCGCACCGGCTTCCTCTACGGGTACGGACACTTCGTGATCTACGCGTCGGCGGCCGCCGTCGGCGCCGGCATGGCGGTTGCCGTCGATCAGGCAGTCGGCAAAGCGCAGATTAGCCAGGTGGCTGCCGGTGCGGCAGTTGCCGTGCCGGTCGCGGTCTGCGTGCTAAGCATGTGGTGCCTGCACATCCCCCTGGGTGCCCTACGGAGTTGGCGTGGATTCCTGGCGCCCACCGCCGCGGTCACAGTCTTGCTGACGCCCTTTCTGCGATTCGCGGTGTTGTGGGCTGGATTGATTCTCCTGGTCGTGAATGCCGTCGTTGTATTGACGCGGCCAAAGGCGCGCCACGCCGGCGTCGGTGGCATCGTCGTCTCGGCATCGCTCGCTGCTTGGGTGGCTCCAGCAAGCGCCTTTAGTAACGGTCCGCCCGACCACTTTGCCGGCAACCCGCCAGCCCGGGCCACGTGCGTCACCTGCCACAATAGCTTCCCACTGAACGCAGGCGATGGGCACTTGGAACTCTTGGGAGTGCCGGCGGTCCCGCATCCTGACTCGATCTACGCACTCACCGTGCGCTTGTCGGATTCAGGCCAGGCGCGCTGGGGGTTTCAGATGACGGTGCTAAACGACCAGGAGGAGATGGCGGGGGAGCTGCGCGTCATCGACTTCGAGCATACTCGGTTGAGCGATAACTCAGGCGCACAGGCCGATTTCATCAAGCAGACAGCAAACGGTACCTACGCCGGGACGAGCGGCCCCGGCGCGTGGCAGTTCGAATGCGTGGCTGGTCCCGAGCCGCACGTAACCTTCTACGTCGCCGGCAATGCTGCCAACAATGATGCCACCAACCAAGGCGACTACATCTACTCCCTGGAACTCGAAGCGGGCGGCACGACCGCCGTCGATTTGGCGTGGACTTCGCCCTCCGTCGCCGTGCTGCATCCCGCATCCCCGAACCCAGCCCACGCCGGCACCCGTCTTCGATTCGCCGTGCACGCGCATGCCCACTGGAGCTTGCGCGTCTTTGACGTCAGTGGGCGGCAGGTGGCGATTTTGCTGGACGAGGTGCTGGGCATCGGGGACCATGCCGTCGTCTGGTCAGGGCTTGACCTGAGCGGCCGGCCGTTACCGTCGGGCGTTTACTACTACAGATTAACCGGCGCATCGTGGGCGGGGCGCGGCCGCCTCATCCTGGCGCGCTAGAGGCGGCGCAACTCGCCACATTGGTAGGGGGATGGGATCGTGGCTGACGAACTCTTAATCGCCGTCTTTGTAGACTATGAAAACGTCGCTATTGGCGTTCGCCGACTGCGGACGGGGTCGTTCGACATTGACCTTGTCCTCAAACGACTGCTTCAGAAAGGCCGCATCGTCTTCAAGAGAGCCTACAGCGACTGGAGCAGGTATCGCGAAGCAGTGCGCAAGTTCCACGCCCACGGCATCGAGATGATTGACATCCCCCAAACTCGAATGAGCGGCAAGAACAGCGCAGACATCCGCATGGTCGTAGACGCACTCGACCTCTGCTATTCCAAGCGCCATATCGACGCGTTCGCGGTGATTTCCGGTGATAGCGACTTTTCACCCCTGGTTTCCAAGCTCAAGGAAAACGACAAACGGGTCATTGGTTGCGGAGTCAAGAATTCCACGTCAGAACTGTTGATCGATGGCTGCGATGAGTTCATCTACTATGATGACCTGGTACGCGCCGCCAAGCCGCCCGAGCGCAAGTCCAAAAAGCTGCGCGGCCAGAGTCAGAAGAAGCAAGAGGTGTTCGACCGTCTGACGGACATCGTTGAATCTCTCGAACAGGACTACGAACCGCTGTGGGGCTCGCTGGTCAAACAAACGATCCGTCGCGTTCACCCCGGCTTTAGCGAGAGCTACTATGGATTTCGCAACTTCACTGAGCTGTTGAAGGCGGCCGAAAAGGCCGGCCTCCTTGCCCTCGACTACGACGAGAGCCGTGGCAACTATGTCGTGCGCTCGAGTCTCTAGACCGCTCGCCCCCTCAGGAAAGGAACACCGGTGAGTCGCAAGCTTATTCTTCACGAGCTGACCAGCTCTCCCAACAACGTCAAAGCCCGCATCGGTCTCGGCTACAAAAACCTGCCGTACGAGCGCGTCGTCGTTCCCCTCGACGGTTTCCCTGGCGAGCGGGGCGGCATTGTTGCCCTGTCACGCCAGCCGCGGCTGCCCGTCCTCCAGGACGGCGACACCGTGATCTTTGATTCGGGCGCCATCCTGCGCTACCTGGAGGCCAACTTCCCCGACACCCCGCGCCTTTTTACCAACGACTACGCCGCCCACGCTGAGATTGAGCGCTGGGAACTCTACGCGCGCAACGAGATCAGCAAGGGCGTGGGACTGGTGTTCGGCCAGGCTTTTGCACCGTCGCCTGATCAGGCTGTCCTTGCGCAGGCGCGTCAGGCGCTCGAGGAGAGCACCGAACCCATTGAGGAGCGCCTGGCAGCTAGCGACTTTTTGGTGGAAAACGCGCTGACCGCGGGCGATATCGCCGGCGCTGCACTACTCTACCTGGCGGACGTCGACGCAACGCAGGCTGAGGAGAACCCGATTTCAGCCCTTTTTCACCGCCATTTTCAGATGCCGGAGACCCGGCCCCGAACCCTGGCGTGGATGCGCCGCGTCGTCGCCCATGACTCGGTAAAGGGCGCGCGCTACGTGACAGCGGTGTAACAAGCTACATACTCTCAACCATGCCCATCGCGAACTTGGAAGCGTCGTCCAACCGGACCGGTGTTTGCGGCGTGACCTTGCGGAACACCTCGCCCGGCCACTTGCGAACGCCGTCCACCGTCAACAGGTCGCGCTCGATTTCGATGCCAAACAACCGAGCGTTCTCTTCAAGGTAGGGAAGTAGTGCCAGCCAGTCCTCCCGCGTCAGCTCGATGAAGTGGGTGCCGTTGAGCTGGTCGGCAGTCATTGAGTGATACGGATCGTTGATGTAACCGGCGCCACCCGACGCCAGCGAGAAAAACGACGTGCCGTTGTAGCGGTGTTCCAAGCCGACAAAATCACCCTGAGCGTTGGGTGCCAGCCCGTTCAAGAGAAGAAAACCACCCCCCAAGTCGGAGCCCGCCATGAAGCTCTCACCGGCATAGTCGAGGCAGGTGCCGTTCAAGACCGCGCGCACGTCGCCGACGGCGTTGATCGCCGCCCGCCCGCCGCAGTTGCCCAGAACATAGGCGGTGCCGCCCTTGGCTCCATACAAGAAGGTCTGACCGACGTTGCCGTAGACCACCAACTTGCCGCTCTTCATGATTTGGCCGACTTGGTCTTGAGCGTCACCGTGCACGTAGAGTTCGGCCCCATCCATGCCGCTGGCCGCGTAATCCCCCAGGGATCCGTAGCAATCGATGCGCGTGCCCTGCGAATTGGCACCCAGGCCGCAGCCGATAAACCGGTCGCCCGCCAAGTTGTACACGTGGAAGCGGCGGTAACCGGCGTCGTAGGCCTCGACAATCAACCGGCAGGCGGCGTCATTGCCCTCGGGCGGGAACCCCTCGCAGTCCACGACCAGGGCCTGCCTGACCGAGCCGCCTCCCAGCGCCGTCCGGCGATTCGCCCAGTCAACTCGTACGAAACCGGAGGCGTCCGCCGCGCCGATGTCCGGGACGCTACCGAGGACCGTGCGCAAGCTTTCCTGGATTAGGGCAACCAGCCAACTGCGCTTCTTACCACCCACCGAAAAGCGTCGATCGATGAGTGCGGCCAGCCCGCCAAGCGCCGTTGCCCGGGCCGCGTCACTCAACGCCGACAACGTTGCCAGCCGCTCCAGCTCGCCCTTGATGTCCTCAAAGCTGAGCTCGGCCGCGCGCCCCGCCAGTTCTGCAAAGAGCGCATCATGGTCACCGGCCAGGAGACTCAGTTCGATGGCGTCGTGGTGTCTCGTCGTAGCCGCTGGCGCCAGTTGCAACTCCACCGGCGACGGTGGCGACTTATCCAACGGCGCTGCGCGGAGCTTCCCAAACTTGTCCCGGCACTCGAGACGCTTATCACCGGTCAACGCAAACACGAACGAGCCGCCGTCGGTGGCGCTGCCCCCGCGCGCACACCAACTGCTGTCCGCAACTGGACATACCCTGGAGTCTTCAGCGTGGTAGGACTCGAGAAACGCGTCCACCGCTTGTTTCTCCGAAGCCACCGCGCCGATGTCCACCGCGCCGGTTGAAAGAGTGAAGTGGTGGGGACGCAGCATCGACGTGTCCGTAATGCCGATGAGCTGCAGCTCCCCGGCCGCTACGGCATTGCGCGCCACAATGAAGAACCAGGGGCCATCGGGGGAACCGTGGATGTGGGCGCTGCCCAGCGCCCGGTAGATGCGTCGCCTGGCCTTCGGTAAGAGCGCCAGGTCGCGGTCGCTCGTTGGGGCCAGCGCTTCGATGACCCACTCGAGCGGGTAGTCGAGCTCACGGCTGTAGTGGTCGAAGAGCAGCACTGCTACCTCGGTGTCGGTCAAAAAGAGCGGCCGGTGGCCGCGTTGCCGCAGGTACGTGCAGATCGACGTGTAGTTGGCAAAATCACCGTTGTGGACCAACGCTTCGTGCATGCCGGAGAATGGGTGGGCGCCTCCCGGGTGCCAGACGCGGCCGCGCGTTGGATAACGCTGGTGGCCGATCCACACGTGGGCGCGAAACTCCTCGAGGAGGTAGTAGCGAGCGATTTCCTCGGCATAGCCGACGCCCTTCAAAATCATCAAATCTTTGCCGTGCGACAATACAAAGGCCGCTTTGTCATCCACCGTGGCGTAGTAGCGCTCGTTCAGCTGGAAGCTCGAGCGATAGATCCACTCATCCTCGGCCCGTTCGAGATCGTCATACCCCTCTTGCGCGGCAAAGCGCTCCAGTTCGGCGGGCTTGACCCGCACGAAGTAGCGGACGACCCGCGGCGGCCGCAAGGTCAGCCCCACCTCCGCAAAGTCGTCGACTTCTTCCAGGACTTGACGCCGCTCGACCTCCAGAAACGGCTTGATGTGGCGCTCCTCGACATCGGCAACCGCGGCGGGATCCAGGTAACCGATGTGCAGGGCGTAGTAGTCGCGATAGTCGGGGAAACAGCCGGCGACACACACGCCGCCACCCTTGCCGTTGCCACGATTGTGCATTTGCGCCAGCGGTCGGATTAGGTGCTTGCCGGCGACCGGGTCACTGGTAATGACCCCCAAGACGCCGCAGCCGCCCTCAGCGCTCCGAGCCTCACTCCGCCCATCAAGCACTTTGGCGCTCCTCCAGGCCGGCGTCGTAGTCGGCGTGCCGCAGCAGGTCAGTGCGACCAACCAGCGCGTCGACCCGACTCATGCCCAGTTTTGCCAGGATGGCCCGCAGTTCGCTGGCCAGCGCGGCGTATACATTGACGATCCGCGTCGCCGCCCACTCGGCGGTGTAGATCGTCGCCAGCTCGGGATCGGTCGTCGCAATGCCCCGCGGACACCCACGGAAGCTCTCGCAGTTCCGGCAGCGCACGCAATCCAGCGCGACAATTTCGGTGGTGCCGATCACGACGCCGTCGGCGCCCAAGGCCAGCGCTTTGGCAATGTCCCACGCCGTCCGAATGCCACCTGAGGCGATCAAGCACACCTCCTGGCGGATGCCTTCTTGCTCCAAGAACGCATGCGTCTTCGGCAGCGCGTATTCGATGGGCATGGCGATGTTCTTCTTGGCGATTTCCGGGGCGGCGCCGGTTCCACCGTAGCCGCCATCCAGGTGCACAATGTGGGCGCCGGCGTGGTAGCTGCCAACCGCCACCATGTCGACATCCGCGGGCGTCGACACCTTGACCGAAATCAATGCCGTTGGGTTGATTGCCCGGACCCAGTCGATGTGCTTCTTGTGGTCCTCCACCGAGTAGACCGAGTGAAATGGGAACGGCGAAAAGAGGCTGACGCCAGGCTGCGACTCGCGGAGCTCGGCCACGTCGGCGGAGACCTTGTCGCCGAGCAGGTGGCCGCCCAATCCCGGTTTGGCCCCCTGCGCGTACTTAAACTCGACCACTGGCGCCCGGCGAATGGATTCTTCGCTCACGCCAAAGAGCCCGGTGGCGACTTGAGTGATGACCCGATCGGCGTAGGGGATGAGTTCTGGGGGATACCCGCCCTCGCCAGTCGAGAAAAGGGTGCCGAGCTGTTGCGCCGCCATCGCACGGGCCAGCATGGTGGACAGCCCAATCGATCCATAGCTCATGCCGCCGCCGTAGATCGGTAGGTCAAGCCGCAGTTGCCGCCCATTCCCACGGCGGTTCAACTTCAACCCGAGGTCGATGTGCCCTTGCGAGCTTCGCAACTCGTGGCCGCCAGCCGCCCCCAGCTCACCCGCCTGCGTAGCTTTCGGACCGTCGTCCTCAAAGGCAAACCGCAGGCGATCGAAGCCACCGCCCGAGTCACCAATGCGACTTTCTAGGCCACCCCTGTACGGCTGGCCGGTGCGCGCCATTTCAAACGTCGCGATTACGAGATCACTCGTCCACCGCCGATCTCCTAGAACCGCCGCCTGCGGGTTGCGCCGCACTTCCAGGGCACGGGTCGGGCAAGAGGCGACACACTTGTCCGCTTCGCCAGCACAGCTGTCCCCCAGACAGGCGTCTGACTTCGGGAGTTCCATCTGCTGGAACCCAGGCCGCCGCCTGTGTACGTCCGTCGGGCACACCGCTTCGCACATGCCGCATGCCATGCAAGCGTCGGAGCGCACCACCAGCCAAGCCCCCAGCCCGTGCCGGTAGTGGTCCTCCTGCTGTTTGCCCAGCGTTTCGCGCCGTGCTCTATCTGGTGCGTGGATCTTGACCTGGCCGCGGCGCTCTTCAACCCCCATGGTTGGACCCCTCGCTGCGTGGTGCCAGCCCTGCGTCGCCGGTTCCAGGTGGTCCCGAATGTGTCTTTGCCAAGTGCAAGGCGCCCAGCCCCGGCTCCCCGAACAGGGGCTCGAAGACTTCCTGGTCCAGCGCCTCCTTGAAGATCGCCCGACCCGTTTCGCCCCGCGCCCGCCTGACTTCACGCAGGCCCATGGCCCCAAGCACTTCCAAAAGCTGATTGCGCCAAGATCCCATCAGGTTGACCAGCCGTTGCACGCCCCAATCGAGCGGTGCTTCCTCGACCTCGCGATCGCAGCGCTCACCCAACGCACAGTCCCCGCAGACGTTGCAGCCCAACGCGCACAACAACGGGACGTCGACAGCCACGGCGTCAGCGCCGAGGATGATGGCCTTGGCGACGTGCTCGGCGGCTGCGACACCGCCTGACACCACCAAGGTCGATTGGTCACGAATACCCCGCGCCACTAACCGTTCGTGCGCCGCGGCAATTCCACCCGGCAACCCAGCCCCACCCGGCAACCCAGCCCCACCCGGCAACCCAGCCCCACCCGGCAACCCAGCCCCACCCGGCAACCCAGCCCCACCCGGCAACCCAGCCCCACCCGGCAACCCAGCCCCACCCGGCAACCCCGTCCCAGCCTTTGTGCCGGCCGCCGCGGCCTTGGCCCGCAAGTCGTCCCCAGCCATCGCCCCCCGGCCCTGCCGATAGGGGTTGGCATCCAAGTGCAGCACCTGAGCCCCGGCCACCGCCAGCCGCTCCAACGCGTCCTCGAAGCCCACCACCATGGGTACGCGCGCCCCGACAAAGAGCTGCGGATTCCGCGCCTTCAGCGCCTCCAGGTGGACAACGGCCTCTTGCGTGCCTAAAGCCAGGTCGCCCGGCGCGACTTCCAATTCCACAGCACCACCGCGCCCAGCAACGCGCTCGATGTCCGCCGCTGTCATCCGCCCTGGCCCCAAGCCCACCACCACGTGGCCCGGGGGCGGGTCGGACGGCAGGTCCACCTCGTCGAGAATCGCCAGCGTGCACACCTCGGCGGCGGCGCGGCTCAGAATTGGCGCCAACCGGCGCCCGTCCGGAGCGAACGGCAGGCGATTGAACAACACCGGAATCTGGATTTCGATGACCGGCTCCAACGGCTCTCCCGGGTTGCCGTTGGCGTCGAAGCCCAGGGCGCGCACATCAAACGGATGTCTGCCGATTTCCAGGGCGGTGGAAATCGCTTCGCGCCCGTGGATGCCATCGCGCGTTGGTCGCACGATCTCGGACATATCGGTCCACATGCCATCGAATCCGGCGCCGGAGAAAGCACCGCCGTAGCCGGATCCGAACACTGGAATCGTGCCGGTCTCTGCCTGCGCTGCCAAGCTGGCGACTAGCTCCGGTGGGTAGATGGCATCGCCCTGTTCGTAGAAGGCTGGGTTCGCATCCATCGACAGTACGTTGGCTGTGCAGTCCTGTACGCAGGCGAAGCAGTTCATGCATTTGTCGAAGTCGGGAGCCGCCATGCGTCGCACATCGTCGTCCAGCCGCGCATGCACGCCATACACGCAGAGTTGAATGCACTTGCCGCAGTTGATGCAGCCCTCGCCCCGATGGATGCGATAGGCCCCGGGTTGTGGATGGCGGTGCGCGGCGGGTGCCGTGAGGATCTGATAACGATGGGAAGCCATGAGATCGCCGGGCTACGCCGAACGGAACGACTCAGACTGAATGAGTCGAAGGTAGTCCGGGTTTTGCCCCAGCTCGTGAACAAACGCGTTCATCTTGTCCTCAGGCGCCCCATAGATTGGGCGAAGCTCAGCTTCAATGGCGTCGTAAGCTGCGAGCAGCGGCAAATCGGCCTGGCAGACGCGCTCGCATTCACCGCAGCGCGTGCATAGCCAGGTCTGGGCGGCAGCGTCCGCCTCGACCGTCCCACCTCGGTCCAGACGTTCGCCCAGTCGCAACTTGAGCCGCGCCGTCGTCCGTTCGTCCCTGGTGACTTGATAGGCTGGGCACACCGCCACACAGTTGGCGCACTGCGTGCATTTGAGGGCGACGTCGCTCAAGAAGCGCGCTGCCGAGCCGTCCGCCAACTCCGGGCGGCGGGGCACGAGCACCCCCCAGACGGCACTGGCTTTGGCCAACCCCTCAAGCGCCGCCCGGAAGAACTTGGGCCTAAAGGCCAGTCCAAACACACCCATCCAGCGCGACCGCAGCTCCCAGAACTTGCCGGGGTTCATGGTGCCGCGCGGATCCCAGGTTTTCTTAAGACGCCAGAGTTGGGACACGGACTGTGCGGTCCTCGCCACCCGCAAAAATGGCGTGTTCCAGATGCCGATCCCATACGGCCGACCACCCAAGCGTACGCCGAGGTGGGTCAACAGCGGAATCATCGCCAGGTGTTGCAGGTACATGTAGGGTCGACGCCGGTCGCTCAGGAACATCGGAATCGTCAGCAACCGCAACGTGCCGGAGGCGTCGCTTAGAAAGTGCGATTCCACCAAGAAGTCGAGCTTGAAACGGCGGCCCAGCTCGTTCAGCTCGTTGAGATAGCGGTCGGCTTCGGCTGGTGAGAGGACTAGTTCGCCTGCCAACAGCGACGGGCCGAGCAGCTGAATCTTCAGCGGGTTAAAGCGGTCGTGCCAGACGGTGCGCGCCACGAACTCGGGAGCCGCGACCAAGTCTGGGTGTTGATCGGCCCAACGGGCTATCAACTCACCCACGCGCGCTGCAGCCGCCCGGCCGTTGGCTTGTACGAGAATCGCTGGTCGCTCTTCGACCAGCGGATCATGCGCGACCGGGGCACTGGGCTCGAGCGCATGCAGCTGATTGAAGCGCCGCAACAGCTGCCCATCCAAGTACTTGACCATCGGCACATCGTCGTCGAGTTGCGCCAGGGCGCCAACCAATTCAAACAATACCGATCGCCGATCGGCGTAGACCAAGTAGGGTGTGACGCTCTCAGGCTGGCGCTCCACGCGCAGGGCCACCCGCGTGATGATGCCCAACTGACCTTCGGATCCAAACGCCAGTTCGAACCGCCGGTCGGCACGATCGAGCACCTCCAGATCGCCGGTCGATGTCACCAGCTCGATCCACTCCACGGAGTTTTGGAGGTGACCCCGGCCAAATGCCGTCAACCCGTAGCCACCAGTCGATACCCAGCCGCCGACTGTCGAGAAGCGGCTGGACGGAAAGCACATGAGCGTCAGGCCGTACTTTCCCAGCGCCTCGTCGATGTGGCCCCATTTGGCGCCGCCGCCGACCACCACTTGCTGCGCCCGCAAGTCAGGCGTATCGATGGTGTCTAGGGTCGAGCAGTCGATGACGACGCCACCTTGGGTGGGGACCGCCCCGCCGAATCCCCAAGAAGCCACGCCGCGCGGCACGACCCCCATGCCCAGGTCGCCGGCAAAGGCCAGCGTCGCCTGCACGTCCTCAACTGTCCGGGGCTGGACCACCAACTCCGGCGTTGTGCGAAACAGCAGTTTGGCCAACCATTGGGGAACTTGTCCGAGGTCGCGGCTGTACTCGGTGCGGAGAGAATCGGCGTCGATGACGTTGGCCCCGGCGGATAGCTGGCGCTGTAGGAGCACACCCACGTCAGATTGTGGCGGCAGCGTCAACGTGGAATTCTTGGCTGGGCTTTGCGCTACCACCGGGCGCGCTGCGACGTGCAACGTCAATCGCCTCCTTCAGGGGGTCGAGTCGTCATTCAATCATCGGCGCCTCGATTTGAATCCTTCGACTGCGAAACCGCGTAGATGCGAGTTGTGGCCACGGTTGGAAGGTTGGTAGACTGGTATGTCCTACTTGGTACAAGTTCGCGAAGGTCCTCGAATGACACGCTTAGATGACAAAGAATTGGTGACTCGCGCGGTTGGCGGCGACGTCAAGGCTTTCGAGGAGCTGATGGGCCGCTATGAGAACAAGGTCTACCGCCTGGCTATCAAGTTGACCCGCAACGAGACGCTGGCAGAAGAAGTGCTGCAAGACGTCTTCTTACGGGTGTACGAGAAGCTCCACACCTTCCGTGGGGAGTCGGCGTTTTCCAGCTGGTTGTATCGCATCGCCGCCAACATCTGTTTTGCCAAGCTAAACTCCGAGAAGAAGCATAGCCACTCCGATTTGGACGAGGAGTTGTCACAGATCGAGGAGAGCTACGACCTCGGGGCGCCACCGCCCGAGCGGCCGGATCAATCCGTCCTCACCGATGAGGCGCTCAGCGTCATCAACGACGCGATCGACCGTCTCCCGGAGGACTTCCGCGTCGTCGTCGTGCTACGCGATGTCGAGGGCATGACCAATGATGAAGTGGCGCGCATCCTGGACCTGTCGGTCCCGGCCGTCAAATCGCGACTCCACCGGGGGCGATTGGCCATGCGTAAGCGCCTGGCCGGCTATTTTGGTCGCCCGGCACCAAAGCCCTAAACGCTTGAGTGGCTTCGGTCCCTAATTTTGATGAATCCGCGCGGCGGCGCGGCCCTTCATATGGGCGGAGGGTGACCATCAGCGATGGGTGAACAATGCAAGCAGCTGCTTGACTTGCTGTCGGACTACGTCGACGGCGACTTGGAGTCGCAGCTCAAAGAAGACATCGATTCCCACCTGGCCGACTGTCCGCCCTGCCACGAATTCCTGGCCGTCTTCGCTAAGACTGTCGAGTGCATGCGCGAGCTACGCATGAAGGAGATGCCGTGCGAAATGCGGGAGCGCCTCCACAGCTTCGTCATCAGTCGCATCTCCAAGACGTAAAGCTACAAAGCGCCCCGGTCAACATCGCAACCAACTAAGGCGACTGCCGTTCGATCCCCACAACCTCCGGCGTCGTCCCCACCCGCACAAAGACGCGCACGGGCTCGGCCCAATGCGGGTGATCGGGGTGTACCGAACGCAGCTCCAGGAACCAATGGGAGGAATCCTGCCCCCCGCTTGCTGGCAGTGCGACGGCCGTTTCCTCTAGCTCCAATGGCGCTCCTAGCGCTGATTCCTGACCGCTCGAGTTGTCGAGCTCCCACCAACGCGCCCAATACTGAGTCGAGCCCGCTCGAGCGTAGTGGTGCACCTCGGCCAGGTTGGCGAACTGCAACACGCCACCCTCAAGGCGAAATGCGTCGAGTGGGTTGACACCCATGAGGCCCCAGCGTCCAGCGCGACGCTGCCGCTCCAACAGCGTGTAGTAGAAGTAGTCGGCCTGCTTGGAGTCGCTGAATTCACCTGTTTCGACCAGGGCGAAGAGTTCCTCGGGGGTCAAGCTCATGAGAAGCTTGGCCGCCCAAAAAGCGTCGCGTGCCGTCATCCGCACGAAGGCCGGGTTGGGGTAGTCGTTTCGCCACTCCGCCGGATCAAAATGCACAGATTCCCAACGGCCGACCGCTGCAAACTCGGGGAAGCTGGGCCACTTGACTTGGCGATACTTGGGAACATGGAGTCCAAGACCCAACAAATTCTTCTGGATGAGCGGCAGGTCCATCCAGTAGTGATAGCTCAGGTTGGGGAGCTGCAAGTCGACCGAACCCGAGCCGAATGTCGAACCAAAGTCGATCAAGTAGTGCCGCACGTAGTGGGTACCGTCGGCTGCCTGCACCCAACTGTCCTGGGTGTTGTGGGCGCGCGTGTCGTCGTGGTTCAGCCACGCCGCAATCAGCCGCAGCCCCCGGAGCTCGCGGCGGTCCTCGTGGGGGATGACGTCGTTCGGATCGTCGGAGCGTGTCCCGTAGTAGCGGAATGGGCCAATGGGGACGCCGTCGATGTATTTGGAGGCAGTCACCCGAACCCGGCCATCCGCCAGGCGCGGCACGCGCCGCAGCAAGCGTTCCAGCCGTTCGTTGGTGAGCGGCACGGAATCTCCGAAGCGGTCCTTGACCACCGTACCGGGCTTGATCGTGAATTGGGCGGGGTCGATGCGCGCGATAAAGTTGGACGGCACGTTGTAGCCCAGAGCGTAGAAGATTTTGGTGGCAATCACCTCAGCTGCCGAACTGAGTTCGGGGGTGCCGACCGGATCCAGTTTGATGACGTAGCGGTCGCCGTTGGCGTCGGTAATCTGGAAACCTGGTGTCAGCCCCTGGCTCTTGCTCTTGAAGACTTCCCAGGCGCCTTTGGTGTTCGGTGGCTCGCCGCGGTCCGGTCCACGGACGAGCTCGGCGAGCGGGAGGCGCTCGCTCGCATGCCGATTGGTGAACCAGCTCGAGTTGGGCGTCTCGTCCAGAGTGTTGACGTTCTGAGCTTCAGAACCGATCGGCGACTTGCCCAAGTCAACAAAGATGTGACCAAACCGGTCGTACAGATCACTGAGCTCGATTTCGGCCGGTTTGTTCGGAGTGTCGAGGCGGTCGAAGTCATCCAAGAGCGGGTCGTCCGCATAGAACTTGGTGCCCGCCTGGGATACGCCGGCGACACCCACGGCCACGATACTCATGGCTACGACACCCACGGCTACGAGCAGCAGGACCCGGCCACCCACGTCGCTTGCCCCACGTCCAGCCGCGCGACCTGCAGCTACGACTAGGGGGCCAGGCCATTCAGCCCCATGCCTCGCGCGCCCCATCATCGGTAGCGCGAGTCGCCGGATGCGAAGTAGAGTCGCACCCCTTCCTTGCTGCGACCGATTTCGAAGCGATAGACGAGGTGGCCTGGCGGGGTCACCCGCGCCGACCAGCCGTAGCCCGTATGGAGGCCCGAAAACCCCAGGTCGCTCTCGTCAGCAAACACCTTGCCGGCGTCGAAGAACAGGCCGAACGCCAGATACGTCCACACTTCCCAGCGATACTCGGCGCTGCACAGGAAGTTGCGGCGATCCACGAACCGCTCGGCGCGGAACCCGCGTATAGTCGACGCTCCACCCACGCCGCCCATCAGATAGAACGGCACGATCGATCCACCGTCGGCGACGGCGTGCGACGTCGAGGCACGGAGCGCCAGCAACCGATTCCGGTAGCCCAGCGGGATGTGAGTCACAACCTCACCGGTCAACACGTTGAAGTCATAGAGGTTGCGCACGTGCTCGTACCGCCGCCCCGAAACCCGCAGCGTCACACCGGCTGCTGGCACTTCCGAATCGCGCAGGAAGAACTCGGCATCACCCCCCGACACGACGAACTCGGCACGCGGTTCCTTGAAGCCAGGGGCGGCGGTGACATCGAACACCTCCTCGATCTGGGGCTGGCGATCGCTCAGGCGCGTTCGAACGCTCAGGTACTGGACCATCCCCCGCGCTGCCCACCACCGGTTCGGGGTGTAAGTAAGTGTCGCTCCTCCCCAGGCATCTTTGACGGCGTAGAAGCCGCGGAAATTGGCTGAGTCGTTGCCCAGTCCAAAGAAGTTGATGTCGCGCAAGTCGCGCCAAGCACCGTCCAGTCGAAACCGCACAGGTAGCGGATGGTGGCCAGTCGGGAACTCAACGGCCGCATCGACCAGCCGATAGTTGTTAGTGGAGATCCGCGCCGAAGCGTCGGCGCGCCACGCCTCGCTGGTCAGTCCGCGGGTGTAGCCGATGCCGCCAGTCAAGAAGCCCGCACCTTGCGGCGCACCGCCGATCACCGGTCGCCAACCCCGCCAACCGCGCACCAAAACCTTCTCCGGAATCTTTGTCTGCTCGATCTTCAGGATGCGTGCTTCGGCGGCCGAGACGCGGTGGGCGCGCAGAGTTTGAGCTTTGGCGCGGCGGAGGGCGAGAAGCGAATCCTGGCGGCTTGGCTGTTGGGCGGCTGCCGGAGCTACCCAGACCCCGAGGGCGGCGCAGGTGAAGAGAATACGAGCAAGGGTTGGAGGGGTCACGCAGACTCCAAGTTGAGTGAGGAGGGCCGGGGTAAGAACGATGCTACCGGCGGCCCCATGGCCTAGCAAGCGCAATCCAACTGGCTCGACACGCAACCCGACGCAAAGCTACGCTCGTTGCCTCAGGTGCCGACAGACTCGCCGAGTGCGAGCGACAACAACCAGAGCCACAATTTGGAGGAGGTCTCGTGCCCAGCAAGAGCAAACCCCCGGCGGTGTGCATTGCCCTCACCACCTTTGGGAGCGAGGAGCAGGCCGTTACAGTGACGCGCTCATTACTAGAAGATCGTCTGATTGCTTGCGCCAACCTGCTGCCCGGTGCACGCAGCCTCTACCGGTGGCAAGGCGCCATCGAAGATACGGCCGAAGTCGTGTGCCTCATGAAGACCACGCCGAACCATCTGGACGCCCTGCACCGTGCCCTCTGTGAGCGGCACGCGTACGACGTGCCAGAGTGGGTGGTCCTGTCACCGGCTGCGGTCGGCCTCGCCTACGGCAATTGGGTGGCAGGCCAGGTGCAAGCGGCGCCGATGTCCTAGGGAGGGTGCTTTGCCACCACGGTTGGGCGCTTTTTCGCTGCGACTAGCCGGCTCTACGACCAAGCCCGCCCCACCGACCACGGCCGCATCTCGCGCCTCAGGCCACGCCATCGATCAAGCCCGCCCCATCGACCACGCCCGCCTCTCGCGCCTCAGGCCACGCCATCGACCAAGCCCGCCCCACCGACCACGGCCGCATCTCGCGCCTCAGGCCACGCCATCGATCAAGCCCGCCCCACCGACCAGCCCGCCGCCATCGACTCAGCCAGCCCCATCGACTATAATAGAGTGGACCGATGCCCACTCAGGCCCTCCACTCGGGGCCGGCAACCGCAGCGGCGGCGTCCCACCCGCCGCCCATCATCATGGATTCCCCGGAACATGCGACGCACTTCGCCACTCACCCAATTCGCCAGCCTGCTTCTCGTCTTCGGCGCAACCGCAGCCGTCGCTGGAGAAATCGTGGTCACCGCCGACACCACCTTCACCGCTGCTGGCAGCCCCTACACGGTGGATGGTTTCCTGACCATCGACGTCGGCGCCCGGCTGACCATCGAACCGGGCGTCGAGTGTCTTATGGGCCCCGAAGCCGCCATCGTCATCAAGGGCGGTTTGACCTGTCAGGGCACCGTCGACTCGATGGTTGTCTTCAGACCTCACAGCACTCGCTGGTCGGGCATCCTGCTGGAGCCGGGTTCTGAGAACTCGGTGATTCACTGCGCTGAGTTTCATGACACCCAGTCGACAGTCTATGGGACGACGACCATCAACGCGGCAGTGACCGCTCGCAACACTTCGAGCGTCAATGTCACCGATTGCCTATTCGATGACCAGCTTGGCGAGGCATTGCGATTTGCCGGCGGCGCTGGCTCTATCACCCGCAATACATTTTTGAATCAACACCAGCAGGCGATTATTGGGTTTTCTTCGACGGCGTTTGTCATCGACAACTACTTTGGATTCTCCGGCGACGACCCGGTTGACTGGGATGATCCGGATGTGCCTTCAGTTCTCGCGGGCAACGTGTTTGAGGGGACGTTCGGCGACTGCATTGACTTGGACTATTTCGAGGGCCGCGTCGTCGCCAACATTATCCAAAACTGCACCGACAAGGGCATCTCAGTCAGCCAGGATAGCAACGCACTCGTTCAGAACAACCTGATCAAAGATTGTGGCACTGGACTCGGTGTCACCGCCAGCTCAGTCGTGGCAGCTTGGAACAACTCGATCGTGTCAAGCTTTCTGGGCATGCACGCTGAAAAGAAGCACGAAGGCTACGATGGCGCCCACATCGATGGAGCCAACAACATCATCTGGGACGTCACGATCCCGGTGTACGCCGACACTGTGTCCTCGGTGACTCTTGTCTATTCGGATGTGGCTGGCGATACTGTGTTGGCTGGAGCAGGCAATATCAACGCCGACCCACTGTTCGTGGACTTGGCCAACTTCGACTTGCATTTGCAGTCGGGTTCCCCCTGCATCGACGCCGGTGATTCGGACGGCGCCCCGGCCGTCGATTTTGAGAGCGAAGGTCGAGTCGACGACCCCAATACCCCAAACACTGGCGTCGGACCGGAGACGTTCTACGACATGGGCGCCGACGAATTCCAGCCGCCCGCCGGCGCCATCGTCGTCCAACCGGCTGCGCCGAGCACCGCCGAGTTAACGCTGGCTCCGAATCCGCTGCCGGCGGCCGGATCGTTCCACGTGCACACCCCAACCCCTGGACAGGGAACCCTCCGGCTCTACGACGTCAATGGCCGCTTGCAGCGCCAGTGGAACGACGTGTTTCTACCGGGGCGGGTGGCTTTCGATCAGGCGGCTGGGGAAGGGCCCTTGGGTCGCGGTATCTACTACCTAGCGTGGAATCAGGCTGGCGGCAAGGTGTTCACTAGCCGGGTCGCTATCCTGCGATAAGGCGTCGCCCCGCTCACCGACCGCGACCCAACGCGACCGCGACCCCGCGCGGCGCTGACCTAGCGACGCCGTCGCCGCCGCTTTGACTTGCCCCGATGACGCTGCTCCTGCCGCGCCAATAGCTCGTCAGTGCGCGACAGCCGCATCCAGTCGTCAAAGTCCGCCGGCGTCCTAAAGAGCAGTTGCTCGGCCGCCTCTCCGGTGTTCGGCTCGCACTCCTCCTCGGAGAAGTCGCGGCAAATCTGCGGCCGCGTTTCGTAGACTGCGCAGCGCCCGTCTTCCTGGAGTTGCATGCACGTCGAGTGCACCAGGACGTTCCAGGTCTGCTCTTGGTCCACGTAGACCTCGATCCCCGGATGATAGAGGTACCAGCGAACGTTCTCGAACTCGGTGCGCTCTTCGGGCGTATCGATCTCGATGGCCACGTAGTGGCAGCATTGGGTGCATTCGATGCAGGGGATGAGCCCGCTTTTGGGATCGCGCTTGGCTTCGATGTCGCCGGAGCGATCCACCTTGATCGGGAACTTCACCGAAATGGGTGCTGACATGGTTTCCTCTGACGTGGCGTGGACCGGGTCGCCAGGCGCTGGCGAGAGCGCGCGACCGTATCAGTTGGGAGCTGAGCCGGTCAATTGCACGCGGCTTCGCGCGCGCCTCGGGCGCGAAACCTATCTTGACGCCCAGTAGTCCCCATGGTAGATTGCCCGCCGTCGTTAATTGACGATACCACCGCTACTTAGCGCGCCAGGGCCACAGGGTGGGGTGCCCATTCCAAAGTTCACCCCCACGGGTTGATCTGAGTGTTCGAGGGAGGCGTCATGGATTCCAAGCGTTCGTTATGGGTGCTGCTTGCAGCCACCAGCTTGGCGGCGGCCATTTGGGGTTGCGCCCAGCCGCCGGGCGAGCTGTATGAAGATGTCGGCATCAAGGAAATCATCGAAGGTCAACCGGGACTTTACGAGCTGCACTCGTCCGTTGCCCATCCGATCCACGTCCAAACCGAGGGCGAGCATTTTGTGGTGCTGCGTCAGAGCAAGGACATGATCATAGCCGCGGGTGACTCCCTGGAGCAGATCCTCAACCAGTATGCCGGCCAGGACTTCTCGCTTGTCGGCCGTCGCATGGGTGAGCCAAAGCTCTGGTTTGCAGTCGACGGTGTCGTCCAGCAGGACAAACTGGTGCGCAAGGTCGCTCACAACGTCAACCCGGTGTTCCCGAGCTACGAATCCTTTGACCCGGGGACCGCCGATGAGTACGAAACGACCAACCTGGCGGAGTACGACTTCGACAAGGAGCGGGCGCTGCGGCCACTCCTCGACAAGAAGATTCGTATCCATGGCAACCTCTCGGTCCACGATCTGGGCGACGGTGCCGTTCAGTACATCGTCGAGTCGCGCAATCTCAAGGTCGAGCTGTCGCCGGTTGGTAAGAACATGCAGTACTTCCTGGATATGGCGAGAGACACCGGCGTACCCTTTGTCGGGTACGGCGAGCTGACCTCCATTCGACCTTGGGACGACGGTAGCGACAACGATCGCGAAAGCTCGCAAGTCATCGGATCCTTTAAGCCCGAGCTGTACCGCTACAACCGCGACATCGTCGTTCGCAACGTCTTGTAGCGCCAGCACAGCTCACGCGACACTCAAACGCCCGGTGCCCCCGAAGCACCGGGCGTTTTGACTTGGGTGGACCAAAAGGGGGAAGACGCCGGTGGCACCCATCAGTGGACCGATCATCGCCCACCGCGGCGCCTCCAAGGTGGCGCCCGAAAACACCGCCGCCGCGTTTCTGGCCGCGCTCGAGCTGGGGTGCGACATGATCGAACTCGACGCGCGCTTGAGTCGCGACCGGCGTGCCGTGGTGAGTCATGACGACCACCTGCAGGCAGTGGGTCATCTATTCAAGGTGTCGGAGCTGCTTGCCAACGAGTTGACCGCACTCGACGCCGGCGCTTGGTTCGGTGCGAAGTTCAAGGGCGAGAAGTTCTTGACGCTTCATCAGGCCCTTGACCTGGTCGCCGGGCGTTGCCCCGTCAACGTTGAGGTCAAAGTTGAGGATGACGCCCTGGCCGGCGCCGCCGTCGACGCCACCCTGCGGGACGTGGCGCAGCATCAGGCCGCGGCAGCTTTACCCACTCCGGTGCTCTACTCCACGTTTTCGAGTGCGGCGTTCGACCTCCTGGCCAACCGCGCGCCAAGCGCCCCGCGTGCACGGCTCTTCGGAATGCCAGCCTGGCTAGGCTGGGACCCCACCGGCTGGCTCTTGGATCGCCATCGGCGCCAACTCGGCGCCCGCTTCGCCGGGCTGGCCGGCGCCGAGGGTGTGCACTTGCACGAACGCCTCGTCACGCCCGACCTGATCGGCGCTGGCCGCGCCCATTCACTCAGCCTGCGTGTCTACACGGTGAACGACGCCACGCGTCTGGCGACCCTCCTGGACTGGGGGGTAGATGGCGTCTTTACCGATGACGTAGCTCTGGGGCGCGCCGCCGCGGATCACCGCGCCCCGTAGTCACGCCTTGGCGCGTCGCCTCAATCTGCCGGAGCAGCTCGACTGCCCCCTTGTGCTTTGCGTCCAGAGCCAGCACCTCTCCGAGCCGCGCCCGAGCACTGTCCCACTGGCCGGCACTCGCCTCCAAACGCGCCCGCTGAAAGAGCGCCTGCCCAACCAAGTTGGCCAGTTGGTGGTCCTGCGGATCGGCGCTGCGGCTGGCCTCGGTGATTCCACGCACCACCGGCGTCGTGAAGGCGGGTAGGTCGGCTGGGGGAGTGCGATACAACCGCACCGGCAGCCCAACGACCACCGGCATCCACGCCGCGCCGATCCCCCCCTCGAGAGCGTCCGGCGTCGCGTAGATCGGCCGTCCCCGGGCCTCGGCGCTTCCCAGGAGGCAGTGGATCGCCCCGACATAGCCCTGTTGTAGCAGGCTCGCATCGTATCGCCGGCCGCTTTCAAACGGCACCAGCGCCGCCCGGAAGCGCCCGAATGCCTCGGCGCAGGGCGCGCAGAGAGTAGGGTCTTGGCGTTCGAGTTGGGTGAGATACCAACTCCGTCGCATCAGCTCCTTCTCGATCAAGGTGACGTCCAGCCGCTCCCCATCGACGATCTGGCTGTAGATTGCCGCCGAGACGAACGAATCCCACTGCCGGCTGAGCAAGACCGCGCCCTCCTCGAGAGCCGCGAACATGCTCCGCGTGTAGTCGGCGACGAAAGTCGCGGGCGCCCGCGGCACCCGCGCAGTGTTAAAAAGAACCAAGGCCGGCACCAACAAGAGCCCGACCCGAACCGCGTGCCGCCCCGGAAATCGGCCGGCAATACTCGCCAATCCGACTGCCAGCCAGCCGCTCAAGATAGCCAGGCTCGGAAAGAAGTACGTGTGGATGTCGTGGATGTCGTACTGGCTGGCGTAGGCAACGTTGGCCACCACGCACGTCGCCGAGACCAAGGCCCAGGGTGATCGTCGTCTGGCCAACACCACGCCCCCCGCAGCGGCGATGACCACGCCCGGAGCGCTGAAGCTCTGATGCACGAGCCCCAGGAAGCGCTCAAGATTTGCCAGCGCAGCCTGTACGCCGGTCATGTACCAAACGTGATAGACCGAGCCGCTGATGTGGTTCCAAAAGGCCCCGAAACTCGTCGGGTCTCCCCAGTTGAGCTGTGGGGCACCGGCGGCGCGAATCGGCAGGTAGGCAGTAACGCTGAGCCCCACGAGCGCCCACCCGAACCATCGCCCCAACTCCAGGGCGCCGATCCCGGATCGTAGGATGCCGACCCCGGCCAAAGACATGCCCAAAACCAAGGTCCCACGCCATATGGGTGCGAAGACAAGCCCCACAGTCGCCAGCGCACAGGACGCCAGGATCCCCCAGGCGCCAGCGAAGGCGCCGGCGTTGCCCGCCGCATGGGGCTTATCTCGACCTCCCGCAGCCAACGCCGCCCGGCGCGCCGCCAGTACCGGCACTGCCAACAACGGCACCAGTGGCGCGATGACTCCGTGGCAAGTCACCGCCAACCCTGATGAGTAAGCGAAGAGCGCCGGCGAGATGCGCGCCCCAGCCGCTGCCCGCACCGCACCCACCCGGCGCGCGTCGTCCACCATCGGCTCAGTCGCCACTACCGGCTCAGTCGCCCGCACCGACAAGTGCACCAACGAAACCACGGCGACCCACGCAACACCGTGCACCTCGACCACCCGCGCCGCATCGACGATCGGCGCCGCCGCCGCCAGCGTCAGTCCGGCGACGGTCGCCGGCCAGGCGCCGCTCAACCGGCGCGCCGCCGTGTACGTTGCCAAGCCAATCCCGCCGGCGAAAGCTAGGCTGCCCAGCGCCGTCAACCGTGCCGCCACCGTCGTGCCCAGCGGCAGCAAGCTGGCCAGCCGCCCTAGCCAAGTGAACAAGGGATAGCCGGTCGGGTGGACGATGCCGAGGGTGTGGGCGCCGGCTGCAAGCTCGCCGGCATCGATGTAGGTGGGAGTGTCAGCCCTGAGCGCTAGGGTGCCGATGGCAGCCGCAAGGGTCGCAGTCGCCGCCGCCAACCGGGCGCCGGAGCGTGGCTCCGGGCCTTGCATCAGCGCGAATCGGCCGCTTGGTTGACCTGCGGTTCGAGGTAGTGCTGCGTCTCGGTCTCGGGTGCCTCGTATGGCGCTTCCAAAAGGGCGGTCGCTTTCTTCTGAGACCCGCGGAAGTCCCGCAGCTGGACGACCCGCTCGTAGTCCCGAAGCGCTTGATCGCGCTCACCGAGCAGGTCGTGCACGCGGCCCCGTTCGAGCAGTGCGTTGGTCAAGAGCCAGTTGTTGGCGCCATCGGCTTCGGCTTCGACTGCTTGCGTGAGGGTAGCGATCGATTGATGCAGCCGCCCCGCCACTTTGTAAGTACTGCCTAAGAAATAGGTGCTGAGTGAGCGCGAGCGCCGCCCGAACACCGGCGTCGCCGCCGCCTTGTCGACCAGCGTCTCCAGCATAGCAATGGCGTTGGCGTAGTCCTGATTCGTCCGGTAGGCGTAGGCCAAGAGCCCGTAAAATGACAGGTTGTCTGGGTATTGCTCGTTGAGTTGGCGCAATAGGCCAATGGCTTCGTCGTAGCGCCCCTCCTGATCCAGATAGATGATGGACAAGAAGATGCGCGCCTCGACCTGCGTAAACAACCCGTCGCCGGCCGCGCGCTCCAGCTCTTCGATGCCGCGCGCCTGGTTGCCGCTCAGCCCGAAGAGGAGCTTGGCGACAATCCGCGCAAACCACGACAGTTCGGCCGCATAGTAGTTGTAAAGCCCCAGCCCGAAGTAGGCATCTTCTGCCTCCCGGTGATACTTGTTGAGCTGCTTGATGTACTTGCGCCCGGCCAGCGAGGCTTTGACCGCGGCGAGTTGTTGGCTCTCGATTCCAGCAATGATGGCTTTACGGCCGTAGGCGCCACCCAGGAAGAAGAGCGCGATCGGGTCGCGTTCGTCGTCCCCCAGTCGTTCTTCGCAGAGCTCCACCACCCGGTCCGCAGCCGCCTGGAAGGCTTCCACGTGACCCGGCTCATCCTGGTTGTAAACCGCCTGCCACCAGTGCGCTTCGGAGATGAGGAAGTGCCCGACGGGGTTGTCGGGCAGCTCTCTGCGAATGGCATCCGCTTCGGCCAGAGCAGTGTCGAACTCGAAGTTGTAGTAGGCATGCATGACGCGCACCGCCCGCTCGTGCAGGGCGGCATCGAGCGGGCTCTTGGCGAGGTCAAAAGTGATCTCCGCCGCGCGCGTGCCTCCACCGGCAAGAGGCAACGCCAGGAGCAGGGCCGCCGCAGTGATCCAGTAGACCCGAGTCTTCATCGGGGCAGAGCCTATCACCTAGTGGCCACCCCAGTGCCACCCCCGGCGGCCGCCACAGCCGACGCTCAATGCACCCGGGGCGGGCTCGCAGTCGGCCGCCAAAAGCGGCGCGCCAGCGCGGAGGTGCAGATCGCCGCCCGCGGCATCGCAGAAGCCGGGATCGACGCCGGCAGCAACTTCGACCTTGTTGCTCAGGCTAAAACTACCGCCGTTGCCGGTCTGGGTGAATACCGGCCCTTGCTCAGCCACGAGTGCGAACGCGTCGCACTGCGAGTCGAAGCGTCCTTGGTTGTTGATGTCGACCACGCCCTGTGGAGAGCGGCTCCGGGCGAACACATTGTAACTCGAGGTCACCAAGGAGGCTGGCGAAGCGGCGTCCGACACCAGCATGATCGCCCCACCGGAACGTTGCGCTTCGTTGTCGTAGAAGGTGCAATGTCGGATGGTCGGATATCCCGACTGTACGAAGACCGCGCCGCCGCCGCCACCATCGGTGCCGTTGGCACTGGCCAGGTTGCCCACGAACACACAGCGCTCGATGATCGATTCGGACTCGTCGAAGACGCCCACGGCACCGCCGCGCAGCGCCTCGTTGTTGCGGAACACACTGTCGGTGATCAACATCGCTGAGTGATTGTTGATCGAGATAGCGCCGCCGATGCCAGCGAAGTTGTCTTCGAAGATGCACCGCTCGATGGTCACATCGCAGGAGTTGCAGCGGATCGAGCCACCGGCGTCGGCGGTGTTGGCGATCAAACCACCGCGCAGCAAGAAGCCCTGCACGCGCGTCTCTCGAGTGATGTCCGAGTCGAATCGCAGGTGCCGATTGCCTGCCCCCTGCAGCACGGTCATCTCCGGCGTGCCTCCCTTGTGCAAGATGGCCTCTGCCAAGAACACCAACTCCTTGCCCACGAACAGGTTTTCGACCGTGTGAACCCCCGGGGCGACCATCAGCGTGTCGCCCTCGTTGGCCGCGTCGTACGCCGCGCGCAGGTTGGCGTACTCAGACGGCACGCGGCGTTGTACGCCGTCCAGTACGTTGAAGGTCCACGAACGCGACGTCGTGTTGCCCGCCCGGTTGCCAATGCCGACGACCACCGTCACGTCACCGGGTGAGAAGTTGGACGGGGGCACGTACTCAAACCTACCGCCTCTGAGATGGTCGTCGATGCGTAGCACGGTTTCTTGCCGCACCTGTACGCCATCGATTTGCAGTGAGAAGGAGGAGCGGCTGATACCCGAGCCGTCACTGACAAAGCTGCCCTTGATGGTGGGCCGGCGCGGAATGATGAACGAGGCTGGGGAAGGCTCGACGTTCACCACCCGCACGCGGGAGGTATCGGGCACGTCGATGGTCCCCAGATGTCGGGTTTGTCCAGCAACCAGGGGCACATTTTCGCGGCGGGCTTGGCCAAAGCCATCGAGGGTGGGTGCCGAGGCGACGATGGTGTACGACCCAGCCGCCAGCCCTCGCGTCTTGAAGTAGCCATCCCCGTTGGGAAAGGTGGTGTCGGCTTCCGTGTCATCGCTCGTGTCAACGACGCGCACTTCAATCTGGTTGGTGCGTTCGCCGTCACCGGCCAAGAACACGAGGCCCTCCAAAAAGGCGTCGTCCTGCCCACTGGAGCCCTGCGGGCGGGTCGTGTCACTGCTGCAACCCCAGTAGACCAGGGCGCACAAGAAGCAGCTGGCGCTCACAGCGTAGAATCGTCGGTTGCCCATGGCGGTCCCCCAAGCGGACCGGAGGGTATGGTCCGAAATGAGATCTGGTGTCCCGGGGTCTTTGGGGGCAGACCGCGCGGTCGGCGGGGGAGGCCGAGCGCTCCGCCCACCCGAGCGGTGGGCTGGGTGACACCGGCTGGTGCCTGTATTCTATCGGGCGGGCTCTCGGGCCGGCAACTCTAAGCATCGCACAAAGCGCATAAAGCAATTCAACATAACGACTTAGCCCCACGCTGAAAGTAGCGTGGGGCCGGTCGTTCGGAGGTTCGGAGGTGTGTTCTGGCCAGGGAGATAGCTCAATGATGATCAGAACACCCCTCGAACCCGGGAGCCCTCGGCTGGGTTCCAGCCGTGCGGCGCCGCCCAGGTCGCCGGCCGAGCGGCGCCCCCGGCTCGGCGGGTGGGTTGCTTTGCCGCAGCCGCCGAGGCTCGCCGTCGCCCTCCTGGCCCTGGGTCTGCCATCCCGCCTGGCCGTGGGTCTGCCATCCCTCCTGGCCGTGGGTCTGCCATCCCTCCTGGCCGTGGGTCTGCCAGCCCTCCTGGCCGTGGGTCTGCCAGCCCTCCTGGCCACTGGGTGCGCCGGTAGTCACCAGCCAAGGACTACGGACGCCATGACCTCCGAGGCACCCCAGGCGGTAGATCCCACCACCCTTACGGCTGGCCCGCCCCGCATTCGGGACGGCTGGGTGCTCTTCACTTATGAGTCTAGAACCGCCGCCCAGGTCTCCGTCGCCGGCGAGTTCAACGGCTGGGTGCCCGGTCGCCATCCTCTTACCCGGCACAGCGCCGATCTTTGGTACGCCTCAGTCCGCGTCCCGCGCGGTCGGCACCCTTACAAGTACGTGGTGGATGGTGTCCACTGGGTCACCGATCCCCACAACACCCGCCAGATGTCAGATGGTGCCGGAGGCCGCGCGTCGGAGCTACGCGTGCCCTAGGGGTGCTACCGGATGAGCGTCATGCGCCTCAGTTCCACCGAGTAGTCGGTGGTCAGACGATAGAAGTAGGTGCCGCTGGGAAGCTTTTCGCCGCCATCGCTCGTTCCATCCCAGGGGACGGTATGCGACCCCGCCGCTTCTTCGGCATCGACCAGGATCGCCACCACCTTGCCCGAGGTGTCGAAGACCGTAAGCACGACGTGAGTGGGCTCGGGCAACGTGTAGCTGATGTCGGTGGATGGGTTAAAAGGATTGGGGATGTTCTGACTCAGGTTCTTGGGCGCCCCATCCATCTCGCCCGCCGCCCCGTTGGCCAGAATCGCCACGTTGTCGGTCACCGAGTGGGCAACCGCCAAGTCGACGTCGCCATCGAGGTCGAAGTCGCTAGCGGCGGCGGCGACCGGCCCGGCGTCGATCGCCTCTTGCAGGCGCGTGGTGTTGAAGTTGCCGTCCCCGGTGCCCATCAATAGGCTCAGGTCGTCTGAAAAAAGGTTGGGAACGGCCAGATCCAGCGCTCCGTCGCCGTTCAAGTCGGCGGCCGCCGGGATCGCCGGCCGATCGCCGGCAGGGATGAAGACCGGCTCGGCGAACCCACCGTCGCCCAACCCCAGGAGAATCCCGACGTCGTTCGATCCTTCGTGGACGACGGCCATATCGGTGTGGCTGTCGCCGTCAAAGTCTGCGGCGATGGCGGTGTGCGGGCGCTGTCCGACCGCCATGGCCCGCCCTTCTCGGAAGCCGCCGCGCCCATCCGCCAGGAGCGTGGCGATCATGTGCGCGTCCTCGCTCACCGCCGTGACATCCAAGAGGCCATCCTGGTTGAGGTCGGCCGCGGCGATGCCGCGGGTCCCGGGCAAGGTCGGAATGGCGTCCACTTGCGCCTCCTTCGCCATCGCCGGTCGGACCCAGGTGAGCTGGCCGGTACGGCTGTGGCTCACCACGAGATCCAGCTGTCCGTCCATGTCCAGATCGGCTGCGTCGACACCCGTGGGTCGCTCGGCCGGTAGGTCCCAGCGTTGGCCTTCGACCAACCGGCCGTTGCCGTCGCCCTCGAAGACGGCGACCGCAGCCGATTCGTGGGCGGTGATTGCCACGTCGAGGGCGCCGTCTTGGTTCCAATCGCCGACTGCGATGCGACCTGGATGCTCGCCATCGAGCGTCGGTTGTTCCCAACGATGGGTAAGGTGGCCGGTGCCGCTGTTCAAAAAAATGTGCAGGCGTCCCTCGCCCATGACTTCAGTGACCGCCAGGTCTGGAGCGCCGTCCTGGTTGAAGTCGGCCGCCACCGCCAGGTCTGGCCCCAGCCCGGCGTCCAACACTTGGCGGCTACGAAAGGCGTCTCCTTGGGTCGGCATAGCGGGGCCGATCCAGACGCTCGACTGTCCCCCCGCGCTGAGCGCCCCGGACACCAAGGGAGTTCCCTTCCGGAGGCCAGCCTCGACGCGCTCGCCGGCGACAAACGGCCTGGGGCTGGCCAGCTCGATGGCGACGTTGCCTTCGGGGGTGGTCGACACCGACACCTCGAGCGCCTCGCCCCGGCGCTCGCCGGTGATCGAACCGCGCATCCACCAGGTGTCGGCGGCGGGCGACGCCGACAATTCGAACAGGATGGGATGGCGCGCATCCATGCTGACCACCGGCACCCCTGGCCACACTCCCACCAGCGGCTCGACGGGCGCCACGGGCGCCGGAGTCCAGGCATCGGGCGCCTCGCTCGGCAGCGGGTCTTCCGGCAACGGCAGCTCGGGCGGCAGGGCCGGAACCAAGGGCGTGCCGGTGGCTTGGGCAAGGTGGTGGGCCCCGGCGACCGGTCCCGCGCCGTTCTGGGCAGCCGCCGCGGGCGCCAAGAGGCAAAGAATGAGGGTGGCAGAATAGAGTCGCGGCATCGCTCTTCCGATTGACTTAGGGCACAGTTAAATAGCTGCTAGATCGATAGTTATGGTCGTTCTTCAGGCCCCGAGTCGGCGCTCGGGGGAGCTTCCCGAAGCGGCCGGGTCCTTCCAAATGGCCGCTGAATGCTAATGGCGGAGCGGGGGGGTGTCAAGGAAGCGGACTGGGCCACCCAGTATATCCGGTGGCCCTCTGGCTGCCCAGCTTGGGAGGGTTACAACGATTGCCTAGGGGTTCTTGTAGCGGCTCTTAATGGCTCCCCAGCTCGAGCGGGTGACCGGCGTCGCCAGTGGACCGCAGGCATTGATGCCGCCGCTATTGACGCAGATGGAGCCGCGGTTGGAGAGCGGAATGGGTCCCACGTCGAGGTTGCAGTCGAGAGCATGCACCCCACCGGGGAAAATTGAGGCGATCTGGCTGATGCAGCCCGGCGTGGTGGCGGTGAAGAACATCCGCCCGATGACGGCGGTGTCGCCGCCGGTAACGCACTCGAAGGCGGTGGCGATCGAGCCGGTCAGGCGATTGGGTTCGGAGGGTTCGATGGCAGAGAGCTGGTTGACCTGGCAATCCCACACGCCTCCATGCAGCACCCAATCGCCCCAGTCGAAGGCTGTTTGCACCGCTTGCACGCCGTTGTAGTTGCGCGCCAAGAGATAGGCGGTGAATCCACTACCGAGCGGGATGTTAACGAGCGGCTCGCCTGCGCACGGGTCGTCGATTTGGCAAGTACCGAAGGGGTCCAGGACCGCATGCATTGCCAAGGTCAAGTCCGGGTTCGAACCCGGCTCAGGAGTGTCCGGCAAACAGTAGAAGACGCTGCGCGGCTCCGAGTGCCCCTCAAAGCGGCGGACGCGGAGTGAGTTGGAACCGCAGCCCTCCAAGATGTCGGTGGCCCCTGCCAGCGTCCCGCAATCGCAGATGTTGCTGGGCAAGACCGCCGAGGCTTCGTACCACCCCCCCGGCGGGTGGATGCCTGCATCGTGCAATCGTAAGAAGTATTGGCGCGCCCAACCAGTGCTGCACGCCTGGCCAGCGCAAGAGACCGTGCCATCGCAGTAGTACGGCTCGAAGTCGCTGATCGCGGCCCGCACCACGTAACCACCAATGTCAAAGTCCACCCAGCCGTCGTCGACGGGCACGTCTTGGCACACCGGCCTTGTGTGCTCAGCTGTCGAGATGCAGACTTCGACGGCGGCCGTAGAGGATGGCATGTGGAAAGCGACGACGGCGAGCGTAAGTATCAAGAAAAAGCGCATAGCAGCTGCTCCGGCGTTAGATGTGGACCGGACGGGGCGGTGCAGTTTTGTTCGCGTGTTTCGACCCACACGACTCCCCTTTAGACACGGAGTCGCGGTTGGAAGTTCTGGGTTGATCAGTGTTCCAGCTCCGCCAATGTCGCCAGAATCAACGCCTCGACCTGTGTCCACACCTCGGGATCGACCTCCATCCGCGCGTGGGCGACGCGCATGATCTTCTTGTGCCACGCCACGCGCGATAGGTCGACGCGCTTGCCGGCATAGTCGTACTCGAAGTTGCCGAGAATGGTCGTTAGAGCTGGGTTCACCGCACGAATCCGCTTTTCGCCTTTAACAAACCAGCCATTCGGCTGGTACAGATTGGCTGCTCGGCGGACGTTTGGGGGGATCTCCTCGTCGCCAATTCCGACGCTGTCCACCTGCACGGTGAGTTCGACGGGCACACCGATCGCGCACAGTTCGCGCGCCAGCTTGACGACCGCGGCGCCCCCGAAACTTTGGCCGTATATAAGGATCCGCGCGGCAGCGGCCTCCTCGCGTTCCAGGTGGCCATTTCCGTCCTGGTCGTAGGCGCGCACCACCAGCTGCAATGCCAGCTCACGCTCCTTGTTCTCGATGGTCTCGACGTAGGTCCGGGCTAGCTGCATGCCGCGCAGCTTGAGGCAGAGCTGGCGCACGCTGCGCTTGGGGTTGTCCCAATCCTCGCGTCCTCCCAGGAAGCCGAGGACGAGGATGTCACCGGGGGCGAGCGGCGTCGGGGTGGTCAAATCCGCCAGGCGTTGTCCCGGCACCAGAGCGCAACCGAGCGCTAGGCAGCAGAACAACTCCACCATGCGCGACTTGGTTTGAGAGAGGCGCTGAGCCATGGCGTGCTTGATGGTCAACTATCCGCCACCCGCCTAGGGGTTCTTGCAGCGGCTCTTGATTGCCCCCCAGCTCGAGCGGGCGAGCGGTGTCGCCAGTGGACCACATGCATTGATGCCGCCGCTACCGACACAGATGGAGCCGCGATGGTCGGGCAAGACTACCCCTCCCCAGAGCCCGTTGCAGTTTACGGCTGGGCAGGATCGCCAACGCTGGCCGCTGCGTCGGCCTTGCGGTAAGCTCGAATGGTGTTGAGCCGCCCAGCGGCGCGACTCTCCAAGCGACCCCCGCTCGAGGTGACCCAATGCGACAACGGGTTGACCCGCTCGCCACCGCCCGGTGCGCAAGCCTCATCGCGGTGATCGTCTGGACCGCGGTCGGCCCCCAAGCTGCCGCCCAGCGTGCCGACCCACCCATCGACATGCTCGAAGTCGGTTCCGCCGAGCACCACCAGTCGTTTAGCGCCAAGGACATCTGGGGCTACGCCGCCGCCGGTCGCGAATACGCCCTGGTCCCCGATGGCGGGGCACTGCGCATCTATGATGTTACCGACCCCGGCCGGCCGCAACTCGCTCGCAGCGTCCTGGCGGTCGGGGCCGACATGAAAGATGTCAAAGTCGCCAGACACTACGCGTACGCCGTCCATCAGGCCGGGCCCCTCCAGATCGTCGATCTCCAAGACCCCTACCGGGCGTACACGGCCGCCACCTACCACTCAGCTCAGATCACCGGCGCCCACAACCTCGCCATCGAGGGGGACTTCTTATATTTGGCGATGCAAGGGGCCGGGGCCGGCGACCTGCGCATCCTCGATATCTCAGATCCCCTGAAGCCGATCGAACGCGGCAGTTACCGCCATCCGGCGCACGTCAGTTCGGGTGGTTGTCACGATGTGTTCGTGCGCGGTGACTTGTGCTACGCCTCGTACTTCCGCGCCGGGCTCGTCATCCTCGATGTGAGCGACAAAGACAACCCGCTGCCCATCCAGCCGATTACCTACCCCGACCCAGCGACCCACAACGCCTGGCCGGGGGCGGACCCGCGCTACGTTTACATCACCGACGAGCAACCGGGCGGCCACCTGCGCGTCTTCGACCAACAAACGCGCTTTGGTCTCCGCCAGGTGGGTGCCTACTCAGTTGCCAACGCCGTCGTCCACAACGTCCACGTCAAGTTCAACCACGCCTATCTGTCGTACTACACCGCCGGCGTGCGGGTACTCGATCTGACCAACCCGGCGCGCCCCCGCGAAGTGGGCGCCTACGACACCAGTTCGCTGGGCGGTTCAAGCTTCAGCGGCTGCTGGGGGGTCTACCCCTACGCGCCCTCGGGGTTGATCTACGCCTCTGATACAGCGACGGGGCTGTTCGTCCTGCGGCACACCACCGACGCCGCCGGCCTGGTGCGCGGCCGGCTCGGCGTCCACGGTGCCGATGATGAGAGCCTCCCTGGTGCTGTCGTCGAGGCACTGGACTCCGGCGTCACGACGACGACCGACGATGCAGGCGTCTTTCGCATGACGCTACTCGCTGGCACCCAGCGCCTGCGCGTCGCAGCACCCGGATTTCGTGATGAAGTGCACACCGTGGCCGTCGAGGACGATGGCGTTTTAACTTTGGACCTCACACTCGACCCGGTAGAAGGACCGCCGGCGGTCATCGAGGTGGGCACACCGCGTCCTCGGTCCGACCGGACCCTCGTCGTGCCCGCCCAAATCCGCCAGGCAGAAGCAGGCGGCACCGCCCTCCTTTGGTACCGCGCCGCCGCCGGTCCCTTTCGGTCGGCGCTGTTCTCGCGCCGCTCGCCGCGCCGGGAATCCCACGAGGCGATCATTCCGGAACACCTCGAGGGAACGCTGCTCGAGTACTACATTGAGATCACCGATCAGCGTGGTGGACGCGTGATGGCACCCGCCGGCGCTCCCGCTCGGCTCTTTCGCTACTTCGTGGGTGAACCGCGCTGGTCACCGCTGGTCACCGCCACGTTCGATTCGGGTCCCGAGGGGTTCGAAGTCGGCGGGATCGGCGACGACGCTACCAGCGGCCGGTGGGAGTGGGCAGTGCCGCGCGGCTCCGAGGTACTGGGCACTCAGGTGCAACCGGACCTGGACGCCGCCGGTAGCGGCGGTGGTTGCTTCATCACCGAGAACGGTGATGCGGCGGCCGACCCCGCTGCCCACGAAGTGGATGGGCGCACAACACTCGTCTCACCTGAGTTTTCGGGCGGCGGCGCCCGCGCGCTCCGCCTTCGATTCGACTTGTGGTTTGTGAACGACGTGGGTGGTGCACGATGGCAAGATCCACTACTGGTCGAGGTGTCAGCCGACGGCGGCCAGAACTACGTACCTCTGGCGACGCTGCGCGAGGTAGAACCAGGGTGGCAAGCGGTCGAGCTGGATGTCGCCGCCCGGCACGAGCCGACCTCGCGGATGCGCGTTCGATTTGTCGCCCTCGACACGATTGTGCCGAGCTACGTCGAGGCGGCCATCGACAACGTGCGGATCGAGTCGACCGACGGTTCGCAGGTGCGCCAGATTGGCGGCCGCCGCCAGGTGGTGCTGTTGCGCCAGAACGCCCCGAACCCGTTCAACCCAACGACTACGATCTCCTATCAGTTAAAGGAGCCACGAGCGGTGCGCGTCCGCGTTCTGGATGCCGCCGGGCGGACGGTGAGGGAGTTGCGCCGTGGCCAGGCCTTGGCGGGCGACCACAAGGTGGTTTGGGACGCGCGCGACACCCGCGGCGCCCGCGTCGCCTCGGGAGTCTACTTCTACGAACTCGAAGCCGGCGGTGTGCGCCAAACCCGCAAGATGATGCTCATCGAGTAGTCGATCTCTTCCTGGCCGTTCTGCTGGTGTGCGCGACCTCCTCAAGTGCCGCGGCCTCGCGCTCGAAGACGATTGGCGCCGATCTCCAGGAGGCGCGCGCCCGCTTCGAAAGTGCGCGGCGCGCTCTGTGTCCCACCCCCGAAGGGCGCGACGAAGCTGGTCGCCAACTGTTGATTGCCGAACAGCGCTTCCGCCGCGGCCGTCCGTTGGCGGAGGTTCTGGCCGCCTACGATCGATTCGTCGAGCACATGGATTGCGATAAGCCGACGCCGCGCCTGGCGTCCAAGCCGACGCCCCGCCTGGCGCCCAAGCCGAACCCGCGGCCCTCGCCCGCCGCCGCCTCGCGCCCGGCGACGACGACGCCCTCGCGCCCGTCGCCTCGGCACGCGTCGCCCTCGCGTCCGTCGCCCCGGCACGCGTCGTCCTCGCCCAAGGCGCCGTTGCGCCCGACGCCCCCGTCGGCTGTATCGCCCGGCGACCCCTTCAAAGCCGCCCGCGCTCTGCGCGATGCCGCCATTCGCCGCGGTGCCGAACGACAGGCGCGCATCACCTTGGCAGACGCCGACTCCCTCTTAGCGGCGGCCGATCGCCGCGCCTGGGTGCTGGGCGACGCTGCCGGCGGCCGCCAGTTGGCGCTAGCCGCCGCCGAGGAGTATCAGCACGCCGGGCGCCTGGCCCACGACATCGGCGTCATGCTGAGCGACCAGACTTGGCACCCGGAACTCCTAGTCCGTCACTACGAAGTGCAGTTTGGACGCGTCGCCGGTGCCTTGCGCATTGACCCCCAGTACTCCCGCGGGATCGTGCCGGTCACCGAGCGCATTCTGGCGCGCATCCGCTCGTGGGACCACGAACGTCGCACCGCCCTCGCCCAACTGGGCGAAACGGCAGCCGCTGCGCGCGGCCTTTCCACCGAACTTGCCTTGGCCCAGGGCGGCGCGGCTCCAACTGCGCTCGACCGATTGCTCGAGGAGTTGAGGGCGCTGGTCGGGGAGGATGGCGAGCTGGTGTTGCGGGGTGACACGTTGGTCGTGCGCGCCCGGCGCTTGGAGTTTGCCAGCGGCTCGGCCGCCGTCCAGCCCGAGTCAAAGGGGCTACTCAAAGAGCTGGCGCGCGTCGTCTCCGGTGCCGTGCCCGAACCCGTCTGGATCCTGGGTCACGCCGACGCACAGGGTAGTTCCGCCCAAAACCTGGCGCTGAGCAATCGACGCGCCGACGCTGTACGCAGCTACGTGGCGGCGACTGGCCCGCGTCTCAGTCTCCGGGCGCGCGGTGTTGGCGAGGCCGCCCCGATCGCCCGCAACGACTCGCCGTCCGGTCGCGCCCGCAACCGCCGCGTCGAGTGGTGGATGGCACTCCCTGCCGACCTCCCCGAGCCGCCGCACGTCGCCGACTAGCGCGGCTCGAGCCCCAGGTCACGGCGCACGACCTCGGGAATGGTGGCGTCGAGCGTTGGATCTTGAGCCAACGCCTCCTGAATGTGGTGGCGAGCAGCTTCAGTGCGACCGGTGGCGGCGAGCGCCATCGCGAACTGCAGCCGCGCCCGAGCGTGGGTGGGCTCGAGTTCCACTGCCTGTTCCAACGCCTCGAGCGCCGCGTCTGTCCGGCGCGCCCGCCCCAGGGCGAGGCCGTGCAAGTAGTGGGCCTCCGCCGGCGGCTGCGGCACCGCCGTCGCCCGAGCCAAGAGCTCGAGGGCGCCGCCCAAATCCTGGCGCTTAAGGGCCATGCGTCCCAGCTCGGTGAGTGCTGGCGCGTGGTTGGTATCCAGAGCGAGCGCCCGCTCGAAGGCCGCCCGGGCGCCGTCCTCGTCCCCGGCGTCAAGGAGTGCGGCGCCCAAGTTGTACTGGGCGTTGGGGTCGCCCGGCGCGGCGCGAGCCGCCCGCCGGTGCTGCGCCAGTGCCTCCTGCCGTTGACCCGTCCGGTGTAGCGCGTTGGCCAGATTCACCGCCGCCGACTGGAGGTCCGGGCGCAGCGCCAAAGCGCGTTGATAGTGGGGGATGGCGCGGCCATGTTCGCCGCGCTCGGCGTAGCACAACCCGAGGTTGGCATGGGCGACCGCGGCGTTGGGAGTCTTAGCAATCGTATCGAGCCATAGCGACTCACTGTCGCGCCACACGGGCAGCCGCGCACGCGTTGCAAACGCCGCGGCCACGACCATGCAGACCCCGAGTCCGACCACGAAACCAGTCGACCATCTCCGGACCAAAGCCGAAGCAGTGTCCGACCCCAACCGCGCCAGGACGGTGGCACCCGCCCATCCCAGCAAACCTGCCACCCCGATCGACGGCCAATAGAAGAAGCGATCGGCGACTAGATGGGGGAGTGGTACAAGGTTGGCGACGGGCAAGATGGCCGACGCATACCAGACGCCGAAGATCCAGGCCCGCGGCGCCCGCCGGCGACTCCAAACCAGCGCCGCTGCTAGGATCCCCAGGCCGACCAGCGAGGCGACAACCGCTGGCTCAGCCAACGACTCGCTCGCGGCTGGGCGATACACCGCCGCCAGCTGCGTGGGCCAGGCGTAGTGACTGAGCGTTACCCACACCATGCGCGCGGCCGTCGCGAGGTTTGACCAGAAGCTGCCGCCCCAGAAGTCGACGATGCCCCCGGCTGCACTTTGCGCGCGCCAAGTGATCAGCGCCATGATCAGCGCCAACGCAACGAAAGGTGCCGCCCGCGCCAGCGCCGGCTTGAGTGCGACGCCGTCGCGCGCGTGCCAGATCGCCACCAAGATGCAGGGCAGTCCAACCACCGTCGCCTTGGCGGCGAGCGCTCCGGTAAAGAGCAGGAGGGCGACCGGTGTTTGCCAACGCCCAGCATTTCGATCGGCCTCTGGCGCGCCCATCCCGGCGCCCAAGGCCGCCAGCCCCAGCGCCGTACTCAGGACGTTCTTCCGCTCCGACACCCACGCCACCGACGCGACAGCAATCGGGTGAAGGCCGAAAAAGAGCGCTGCAAAAAGGGCGGTGACTCGGCCTAGCCCAATCAGCCGGAACACCCAGAAGCTGAGGAGCGTGGAGATCGCGTGCAGGACGACGCTGGTGCGGTGGAACTGCTGGGGTGTCGGATCCAAGGCTTGGTCCAGCCATAACGAAGCGACGGTGACCGGTGCCCAATTGCCCATCACCACTGCATCGGGCGCCCAGAGCCGCAAGCCACCCCGCCAGCTCGTGTCGGCCAGGTAGGGATTGTCGGTCACGTAGCCCGGGTCATCCCAGTTGAGGAGACCAAAGTGCCTAGCCGGCGCGTAGACCACCAGGACGGCGCAAAGGACGGCGATTGCGGGTCCCAAGCTGTGGAATTGGACTGGACGTCGCACTGTTTCTGGCTCCAAGGTTCGCCACGCACGGGATGGCTACTATCGCGGCGCGGGGTTATGCTTGGGGTGACCCGCGGTGACAGCTTGCCGAAAGGGACGGGAGGACGCCATGACTTTGCGACCGGAACACCACCGCGGCTCCTATTGCCTCGTAGCTTGCCTGTGGGCCCTAGCGACCAGCGCCCAGGCGTCGACGTGCGATGACTACGCTGCCTATATGGGTTGGGTGGGTAGCACCGGGACCGTCCAATACGACGACTTCGACATTGCCGGTGAGCGGCTCTTCGCCGTCTCGGAGAGTCAGTTGACTCTCTTCGACATCAGTGATCCGTTTCGACCACAGGTGCTAGGTGAGGTTGGCATCGACGCCCGCCGTGGCGACTTCCGGCGCGGATCGCTGGGTGGGTATGCTGGTGCCGGCGTTGTCGTCTCCGGCAACTTCGCGTACACCAGGCAGGCACTCTCATCACGCCGCTTGCGGGGCAAGCGTCGCGCCGAGCCGGGGCTTCGCCCCGGACGTGCCCGCTGCTGATGCGGAACGTTAGACCGACAACGGGTTATGAGATGAGACCGCTAGCCCTCGAGCTGTTCTTCGGCTCGGCCACCGAGCAACGCCTCGCTTCGGTGTGGTCCGAGCTTTCCGCGTTGTACGACCGGTCGGCCGACTCGGAACTCGGAGTACAACCTCACCTCACGTTGGCGGTGTTTCGCGAATCGCCACCCACGGACCTTGTCGGTGTGGGTGCATCTCTGGCGGCCAGACTCTCCCCTTTTGATCTCGATCTGGAGCGGGTGGACCGGTTTCCCGGCGACGAGGGGGTAGTGTTCCTTGCTCCGGGGCCGTCTCGAGAACTCACTGCTGCGCATGGCCGGGTCGGGGCGCTGCTGGGAAAGGACCGAGAACTCGTGGATCCGTACTATCGACCGGCAGCGTGGCAGCCGCACTGTACGATGGCGATCAACGTCCCGGAGGCGCGCATGAACGCCGTGATTTCGGCGTGCAGCAGTTCCGAGGCACTCGGAGTCGCTACAGTGACGCAGGTTCAGGTGGTTCGCTACCGGCCGGCTACGCAGGAGTGGGCGTCGACGCTCAGTCCGCACCGGGCGGTCTAACTGGCCGCTGCAGCCGAGGGAACCAGCTTGTCACGACCGCTGCTTTCGCACCGGTCGCGCCAACCTGGCTCCGCAGCTGAGCGGCAAAGCCGTTAGCCGTATCTCGGCCAAGCTGGAGTAAGAAGATGATCTGGGCGAGTCGAGCACTTGTCGTCTTTGCCATTGTTGCTGCGACGGATTCACTGGCTTCGCCAATCGACGCCGTGAGCGTGCAGTGGGGTGGGGCATCGAACGCACGGTTCTTTGAGGAAACCAACTCGAGCTCTGAGAACCGCTGGGGGTGGGTAGTTGGTGGAGACGTTGAGTGGCGATTGCCGTGGAGGGATTTCAAGCCTCTGACGGGAATGCTGCACCACGAAAAGCCATTCTTCCATCGGACGACAGGTGAGCGCAGCCCAGACTATTTGTCGCTCCCGATCCTGCTTCGGAGAACGCTCGTCGTGGGGGCGGTGCAGCCGTACGTTGCTGCCGGCACGAGCCTTGAGTTCAGACTCTCCGAGTCGTCGCAACGACCGACGAGCGTTGACTCGCGGTGGGCGCCAGCGTTTCAAGCAGGTACCGGCGCGACATTGCATGAGCGAGTGGATCTTCGATTTGTCTACGTTCGGGATCTCGTCAAATCGAAAAGCAGGTTTGGTTCAGAGATCAAGAACTCGGGGCTTATGGTCACAATGGCGGTTCGGCTTCCCTTGTGAACCGCCAGAGTCTTAAGTGCCGTTGTAGGCTGTCATCGATCGCTGGGGCTTTGAGGCAGCATGGAGTGGTTCTGACGATTGGATGGCGCGTCCAGCGATGACTCGTTAACGCGTGCGTCACGTCTAACGTGCCGTTGCAGCTGACGGACGAGGTGTCACGCCCCTGGCTGAGGTAGTATCGAGAGCGAATCGGGCCTGTTTGGCGAGCCAGGGTCGCGCCAACTCGCCGCAGCTGAACTTGATCGTTAGGCGGCAGCAGCCTACGCCCAAGCGAGCACCCCGGACTCTCGAGAACCATGGATGCGTCCGAGTTTCAATCACGTTTACGTGCTGGTGTCGGGGGTCCGGACCTTTGGGCGCTGCGAAGAGAGACAGCCCTGCAAACTGCGAGGGCGTTCTCGGAGGTCGGGCGAGCGATGTCTGCCCGTGCAGATCTGCCTTGCGAACTCGGCGAGGCAGTTCGAGCGGTGGGAGCTCTCCTTCAGATGGCCGGTGAACTCGGATCGGCGGCGAGCAGAATGCTGTCCGGCAACGAGTACTACGCGGGCGCTGCTCTGCTGCGCCAGATTGTCGAGATCGAGTACCTGACGTGGACGTTCAAGGAGGGGCGTGAGAGCGTTACAGCGTGGCTCAGGAGCACTTTTGACGAGCGCATGCGAGCTTTCTCTCCCAAGAAGTTGCGCAGCAACGCGAAAGGCCGATTCCTGTTCAAGGACTATCAAGATCACTGCGAACAGGGCGGACATCCAGTGCCGCGGGGCATTCCGCTGCTTGGCGGCCAAGCGGCCGAGGCGGCACAGATAATGCTAGTCGACCTCTTGACGCATTCTTGGCGCACGTGGGACCAGGTTCGGACCTGGCTCGCCGATCTCGATGAGGCGCATCAGGTTGGGTTTCCGAAGGCCGGCGTTCAGATCAGCCGGCGACTCAACGATTGGGGCAAGCGCGATCCGATTTACGAACTGATAGTCGAGTTGCACCCAGAACCGGGACGTCGGTGATTCGCAACGGCAGCTGACGTGGCACAGCGCGTTTCAACCGACCTTTGGTAGAGTCTGGAAACGAACTTGGGTGCCTCAGCGAACGTCGGCGGCCTGTGCCACGCAGCTGAGCACCCGATCCGTTAGGCTGCACCAAGCGGAGTTATTGTGTCGGGCGACAAACGCTTCACCTACGACCTGCCCCACTTGTTCCTCGAAGTTGCGCGGGGATCGATCGTGCCACTATGTCACCCCATTTGATCGTGAGCAGTTTGAGGAGCGCCACGGGCAAAACCCTATAGCCAATGCAACGCTCTCGGTAGTTTCAATCACGATCATCTACAGCTATCTTGCGATCGAGTCCTTTGTCAACTATCAGCTCTATCGCTTGTGGGAACGACGTCATGATGGGTCATTGGAGGCCACGCGCTTTCTTTCGATTCTCATTGACACCTCGGATTTCCACGCTCTTAGCTGCCATTCGAAAGTCCGTGAGCTGGGCGAGCGCATCAAGACGCTCTGCGCCGTCCTCGGCTACAAGAAGCCCCACGAGGCAGAGGCTAGCTTGTGGCAGTCGTTGAAAGAACTATCCGAGGTCTCCCGCCATTTTCTTGTGCATCCGTACCCTGATGGCGAGCGGTTTAATGGAAACATGGACCGAATCATGACCGGCACCGAAACTGGTAGATACGCAGCAATCGCCGAGGGCATGCTGAAGTTTTTTTACGCCCAGGATGGCCAAGATCCGCCCGAATGGGCTCGACCACAATACGCTCCTGCAGTTCCGGGCTGTGGATCTACTCGTCGGGCGCGAGGACGGAGAGGGCTCGGCCTAACAAGGCGCTTCAGCTGGCCGGCTTAGCGACAGCCAATTGACCTGTGGTAGCGTCTTGCAGTAAGACTTCGGCGCTCGGATCGGGCACAGTTTGCACGCCGGCAGCTGAGCGCCAAGACGTTAGTTTGTCCCTGCCCAGAATTCCTCTTGCGAGTCCCTGAACTAGTAAATATAATATAATTATGATCCGCTTTGAGTGGGACGAATCGAAGAACCGCGCCAATTTGCGCAAGCATCGCGTGTCGTTCGAGGAGGCGCAGTCGGCTTTCTTCGACGAAGACGCGATCGAGTTCGCCGACCCGGACCACTCAGATGAGAAAGATCGATTCCTACTACTCGGCAGGAGTTTCCACCTTCGCGTGCTGGTCGTCTGTCATTGCTTTCGAGCAACACACTCGATCATCAGACTCATCTCTGCACGCAAGGCGACCAAGAAGGAGCGCGCAGCGTATCGGCGGCGAGGACGATGATGAAAAAAGAGTACGATTTCAGCAAACTCAGGGGACGCCGCAACCCGTATGCAAAGAGCCTGAAGAAGCAGGTGACAATTCGTTTGGGAGTAGACGTCATCGACTACTTCAAGGAACTCGCAGAAGAGACGGGCATCCCATATCAGAACCTCATCAACATGTACCTTCGAGATTGTGTTGTGTCTGGCCGTCGCCCGTCTCTCAAGTGGGCGTCGTAGCTGTAGGGGCAAACTAACAACGCTGTTGCAGCTGACCGAGTAGCGCTCGCGCCACCGTGGTAGTGTGATTGCTGGATCGTCGAGCGCTCCGTACCGTGTCTTGCGGCGCCCGGCAGCTGAACAGCAAGGCGTTGGGCGGACAGAGTATGAGAGCAGGAGGCAAAGGACTTTGACTAAGCAGACCACCATGGGAGGGAACGTATCGTCGTTTCCGGAGATCATTTCGCGGCATCCTGCCGCGGACCTCGGGCTTGAGGGAGTGGAATCCTACCTGGTAGAGGCAAGCGAGCAGCAGCTCGTGTTCATGAGCTTCCATCGTGATGTCGAGGTTCCTGAGCATGCCCACGAAGCGCAGTGGGGCGTTGTGCTGGACGGCGAGATGGAACTCACTGTGGAGGGTGAACGGAGGTCGCTCCGCCGAGGCGACAGCTACTTCCTCCCGGCGGGCGTGCGGCACAGCGCCAGGATTCGTAATGGCTACAAGGACGTGACTCTATTCGACCAGAAAGACCGCTACGCCGCCCGGGATAGGGTCGCCCAACAAGCCGATGCAGCGGACCGGCCTTCGGCCGGCCGCTGATCGGCAAGGCGTTGGGCGGACTTCAGGCAATGTGTAGCACGACGATCTGGAATGCAGTTGGGCACGCGATAGAGGCTAGTTGCGCCACAGAAGACGACTTGCAAGCGTGGCGAGCGATCGTGGACGCTGTCTACTCCGATGCAGAGCAACTACTGAGCGCGCTCGCAGCCTCCGTAGATGTCACGACTGAAATAGGTCGGTGTTCTCATTGGCTTCGACCTCATCAGACGCGTTGGACCGCCGACGGAGGGTTTGCCTGGCCCACGGGATACGAGGGTAGAAGGTACAGCATGCGTGGAATTCCCGAGTTCGATTGGTGCGAGCCGGCGGTATGGAACCACGAGGGCAGTTGCTGGAACCACTGCGAGGCTCTCCCTGCGAACCAAAAGAGCTTACATTTTCGCGTGGCAGTCCCAAATCGGACAGCCCGACATGATCAAGCCGCGGTTCATACGATTTGGCGACCAGGGCCTCCGCAGCACAGGCTAAAAGAGCTGCTGCAGTTCTATGGGTTCAGAAAACGGAACGGGGTTTGGGGCGCAACGGCGTATTGGGCGGACCCAGATGGCAAGGCCTATGAGCGTCAGGAGACCGCCGTCTAACAACGTTTTGCAGCTGACGGATCCGGCCTGTCACGGCCCTGGCAACTAGGTGGTCGGAGCGGGGTATGCTTTCTCCAGGGCTGGCAACTGATCTCTAGGTTTGTATCGGCCAGGGCCGCGCCTGTCCGGTCCGCAGCTGAAAACAACGTTAGGCGGCGACGTTGAAGTTCCAGCCAGCTTGAGTGGGCCATGGTTGCGGACGAGGGCGGAGCTGGAGCAAGTAAGCTATTGACTGAGTCAGTCATTGGCTTATACTAGATCGGTGAGGTTCACGTGGCATGAGAAGAAAGACGAGGCGAATCAAGCCAAGCACGGGATCTCTTTCGAGGAGGCGAGTGCGCTCTTCTCATCGGGCCTGAATTATCTGATTGCTTTTGATGAAGCGCACTCCGACGAAGAAGAGCGCTTCATAGCTGTTGGCCCAATCGGTCGCGGCGTCATAGTCGTGATTTGGATGGAGCAGGACGAGGAGACTATCCGTATCATCAGCGCCCGTCCGGCAACCAAGCGCGAGCGCGCGCACTACACAAGATTCGCGGAGCGACCACGATGAGTGATTTTCCAGAGCTCTCACCCGAGCAGCTTGCCCGAGCAATTCCCGCTCGTGTTCGAAAGCGATTGATGGCGGGCAAGTTCGAGACCGGCGATGATGTGATCGCACTGCGCCGCTTCGTAGGGCTTACCCAAGTTCGCTTCGCGCAAGCAATAGGTATAAGCGTGCACACGCTTCGCAATTGGGAGCAGGGTCGGCGTTTACCTGAAGGCCCCGCCATCGCCCTTTTGCGGATCGCAGCCCGTCACCCCAAGATCATATGGGAAAACCTTGAGTCGGCGGCTTAGAGTTCCGCCTAACAAGCCGCTGCAACGGACGGCCTTCGGCCGCCGTTGCTCGGCTAGACGTTAGACCTACAGGGGAATGTGAGCAGTCGCGAGGAAGTTGCCGAAATGGATGCGACATGAGTACGGGAAAGGAACGGACCACCTGCGTCCATGCATCGCTCCGGATAATGGGAAACGCGCTCGACCCGCTTGACGTGACACTTGCGATCCGGCTGCCATACGATCACATCCATCGAAGTGGTGAACCGCGTATCGTACGACGCCGGGACGGCACCGTTAGTGAATACAGCCCATACACCGGCGGCATGTGGAGTTTTTCCTCGAAGAACTGGGTGGATTCTCCTCTGTTAGATTCACACGTTTGTTGGCTTCTCGATCAGATCGAGCCACGAAGTATCAAGCTCTTTGAACTTCTCGACTCGGGAAACGCCGCCGACATCTTTTGCTACTTGAGCGGATCAGGCGCGGAACCATCCGAGCTGCCAGCGAGTACGATTCAACGTGCGAAAGAGCTACGTCTGACAATCGACATCGATTACTATCAGGTTACTGATGACCAGCAGGGACCTCGTTTACTCGGCGACCGCGAGGTCTAACAAGCGAATGCAGCTGACGACGCTCCGCGTCGCACCTGATTCGCCACGACGTCCGGACTACGTCGATGAGCTGGACAGAAGTCATGGGAAAGAAACGAACAAAGGCCTCGGACCTGAGCGCGGCCGAAGTTGTGGAGCGCGCAAAGTCGTTGGCTAACCAGTGGATGTGGGCGGTGTCACTACAGCACGATCGAATCACTAGACCGCGGCCGCAGGACAAAGCCTTTCATCCATTTCGGGTTGACACCTTCAACGAGGCTGATGTCCATTTCCTTCTGATAGCATTGCGCCGGCTCCGCGCAGTCGCCACCACCCTCGAGCATGCACCGCAGGAGTGGGATCCCGGTCGCAGGGCGATTGAAGCTTTTGACGCTAGGCTCCCGTGGCTCAAACGCCTACGTGACGTCTTTGAGCATCTGGAAGACTATGCGGTGGACTCAAACCTACGGCGGTCAAATACCGCCCGTCGCGAACTCCAGGTCTGGTCTAACAGCGAGGACGGCATGCAGTGGCTTGGCCACGATGTCGACTGGAAGGAAGCGCTGTTAGCGGCCGAGGATCTTTATGGCGTCGTGAAAACCGCCTATGATTCCCTCGCCTCCCAACGGCGGGCCCATGACCAAGCTCAAGATGGGGGATCCGGATAACAGGCCGCTGCAGCCGACGGGCTGCGCCCGCGGCTGAGCGGTAAGACGTTAGCTGTACCGCCGCAGCGCAGGGTCCGAGGGCGGGCGTTTGACTCGACAGGGCCCGAGTGTAAACTGAGCCAAAGCCGACAATCCTGAGGAGTGGTCCGTATCGCTTCTATTTCTACAGCCACGAGCCCAACGAGCCACCACACATCCACGTCGATCGTGATGCAGATACCGCGAAGTTTTGGTTGTCACCGGTCACTTTGGCTCGCAATCTTGGTTTCGGGGCGCCCGAGCTGAGGCGCATTCAACGGATGGTCGAGGGCCACGAATCGCAACTCCAAGAGGCTTGGAATGAGTACTTCGGCGAATAACGCCGGTGAGCGCGTCAAGGATGTGCGTTTCACCGAGGACGCGCTCATTGTCGATCTCGTTGATGGTCGGTCTATCTCAGTACCACTCGCATGGTACCCGCGATTGCTGTCCGCACCACGTGAGCAGCGCGAACGCTGGGAGCTAGCAGGCGGTGGGTTTGGTATTCACTGGCCAGAAGTCGACGAGGACCTGAGTACGGAAGGTCTTCTTCGCTGTGCCCCAGCACCGCGTCGGGCCGGCCCCGATGAGCGCAAGGCCAGCTAACAAGCGCTTGCAGCAGACGGCCGCGCTTCGCGGCCCGCCGCTGATCGGCATAACGTTAGGCCATCGGAAGTTTGACATACCATATTACATATAGTATCTTAAGGATATGTGGGAAGTTCTTGAGCATCGCTCCCTCTCCAGGCGCCTGCCGAGGCTCCCGCAGGAAGTTCTGAAACGCTACGAGAAATGGAAAGATATCGTCCGGGTCTCGGGCCCTGAGGGCCTCAGGCTCATCAAGGGCTTCCACGATGAGGCACTTCGAGGCGAATGGAAGGGCCATCGATCTTCACGTCTCGGCATCCAGTATCGGGTCATCTATAAGATCGAGGCGCAACACGTCAGGGTCTTGGTCTTCGAGATTACGCCCCATGGCTATCGGAAAAAGTAGATCATGGATTCCAAAGAATTCCGACCAGCGAAGAGAACTGTCGATGTCTCCGTAGGAGAGTCGGTCAGGATTATTCGTGAGCTTCAGGAACTTAGCCAAACAGCAATGGCCGAGTTGACGGGCATTCCGCAGTCCACGATTTCTGCAATCGAGAACGATCGAGTGAATCTCGGCGTCGAGAGGGCGAAGGTGATTGCCCGAGCCTTGAAGGTTCACCCAGCCGTTCTCGTCTTTCCAGGTTGGGACGTCAAGAGTGAATCCGCGGCCTAACAAGCTGTTGCAGCCAACGGGGTCCGCCTTCAGCGACCATGGTAGTCTCGATGCAGCACGTTCAGCGCTGCGCGTCGCGCCTTGCGGCGCCCCGCAGCTGAGCAGCATAACGTTAGGCCGACCCCGGATCACCCGACACGAAGTGTGACTTCACCCGGCACGATTCTTCGAGAAGGTCTCCACCCCTGCCTCGACAATCGTCTCCGCGGTGCCGGTTAAAGTACGATGTCTGGCCAATGAACCTTTCACTCCCACGCAATGTCAATTAGGACGCAAACCATGAGTGACCCCTTTGCTCCACGCGTCGGCGGAGTCCTCAGCGCCGACATCGCTGTTCCCGAACACGAACGTGAATTGCGCTTCTACTCGCGTGTACTAGGCACGGGTGAGAGCCCGCTTTGGCGCGAGGATCTAATGAACAACCTCGGCATGCCGATCATCGGATTGGGCGCGCGCAGCACGGAACATGAGATGCTCCCTCTCCAATGGATGCCGCATGTTCAGGTCGCTGATGTCGCAGCGAGTGTTGGGCGTGCCCTGCGTCTGGGCGGGAGCGAGCTCATGCATTGCAAGGACAACGACGGAAAGAGCCAGTGGGCGGTGCTGCTCGATCCAAACGCGGCGGCGTTCGGGATCATTCCAGTCGTTTCTGCGGCAGAGATTTCCGCATCTGACGGCGCTGCATCGCGCGACCAGTCGACGCCTGTGGGATGCGTCGCCTGGCTCGACTTGACGGTATCTGACACCACGGCAACTCGTGAGTTCTACCGACAGGTCGTTGGCTGGACCGCGAAGGACGTCGAGATGAAGGACGCGAGCAAGCGCTACGCCGACTACACTATGCTCGGCGATGATGGAAACGCCGCGGCGGGCCTCTGCCATGCCCGCGGCGTGAACCTGCGCCACAGTGAAAGTAGCCGGAACCGGTGAATCTCATGTTGTGTATGTCTTGCTGCGCAACTATGACGAGATCCGTGGAGCAAGTCTTAAGATCGAATAGGGTTCGGGCTGGACCCACCTATTCAGTCTCGACTGCATTGAGAACTGCCTCGACTGCCTCCTCGGCAGCAACCAAGCGGTCTACATCTTTTCAATCTATGACGAGTGTCAAGTTGGCGGGGCAGGCCTGGTTCTCGCGCGGATCTTTGCCATTCCGACAACCGGGTGCATGGGTGCAGTGGAATCCGACTTTCCGCTAGGAACCCACGTGATTGACTGCGAACTGACACCAACATCGATCGCGCCAGACGGATTTGGTAGGGTCTGTGTCGGGACGGGGGGAGTCGACACATGCCAGCGTGTAGTTGAAGTAGCCTCCGGAACCTGGGGCGCGATCAAGTCGCACTACTTGGGATCTACGGTCTTGTCTAACCGGCTGCTGCAGCTGGCCGGACCGAGCCGATAGCCAACTGTTTGTACCGCTGCAAAGGTCGTTCGCCTCCTGTCTCGTATCCGGCGGCGCCCGGCAGCTGATCGGCGTGAGGTTAGACGGAGCTACCAAAAGCAGCGGTGTCACAATGAAAGCACCCTCTAGAAGGCAATTCGTGGCAACGCTCTTCACTCTGCTCGCGCTTGGATTCGCGAGGCAATTGGCGTGGCCAGCCTGCGTCGCTGGCGCCGACATTCCCGCCTGCCCGGCCGACTTGAGAGCCACCCCTTTTAGCCCTCTACTTCTTCTTTGCCCTTGATGAACACGTCAGCTCGTAGGATTCCACCAACCACGCGTCCCAGATGGACTTGGGGAGTGGCTCTTCAGCGGTGAAGCGAGTCGTCACCCATCCGGTGGATCCCACCTCAAACCGCCCTGGATCCTTGGTCGCCAGCTTCCTGGCTTGAGCCATAGAACGCTTGAGTTTGAACATGGCCTTGAAGCCCTTCCCCTTGGCTCCCGGTCCGATGTACAAGAACGTGCCGGTCCCCGCCTTGAAAGAACTCTGGTTGCATGACGTCCCCTTGGCGACGTTGGGAAACGCCGCAGCTTTCCTCCGAATCGGATCGGTGGGATCTGACGCACGTGCCATCGAGTTCTCCTTTCCTCCCGTTCGGAGGGCGCGATGGTCTAACTCGCATCGACAATGAATATCATCTCCTCTACGCAGTCGTGATCGAGTGGGCCGCGGCTCCAGTCGACGAAAAACAACCACTACTCTCAGTCCGGCAGATGCGAGATGATGCGTAATCTCCGGGCGACTCCAGAAGCGCAGAGTTGACTCTGATCGCAGATGCTCATCGGGAAACTCGGTCGTGCACCCAAGGTCGAAACCCTTCGGCACGCGTCGACGGCAGCCGCCACACTTCCTAACGGTTGAACCGATAACCTACCACTCTCCTGGTGTTCCGCTCACCAAGACCACGCCAAGCGAGGTGTAAACAACCTCAGGCGGCGATCCTCCGTTCTTCGTGACAGCGGTGAGGCACCGCACCCTGCCCCAGACTTGGGCCATCGTGCGCTGACCTGTCGCCTTCAAATCGCCGCCGCTTTGGCCTACAATCATGGCACTGTCGACACGCCGCGGCTGGCATCCCAGCCCAAACGCCCCTCCCCGGCCGCTTTGGCTGAATTGGAGTACGACCCGATGAGTAGCACGGTAGCCTCGAGGCCCGCCTTCTTAGACGAATTGGAGATTTGCCCGATCGGCAGCGGCGTCTCGGACGGCAGCTGGTACCCCGACCTAAAAGGTGGCGAGTTGGTTTCTAGCTGTCCGGCCGATGGCCAGCCCATTGCCACCGTTCTTCAGGCCACCGAAGACGACTACGAGCGGGTCATCGCTAGAGCGGCCGCCGCCTTCAAGACCTGGCGGATGACGCCGGCCCCGGCCCGCGGCGACGTCGTCCGCCAACTAGGCAACGCCATCCGAGCCAAGAAGTCGGCACTCGGTGCGCTGATTAGCTACGAGATGGGCAAGATCCGCTCCGAAGGCGAGGGTGAGGTCCAGGAGATGATCGACATTGCCGACTTTGCCGTCGGCCTCTCCCGCCAACTCTACGGCTTGTCGATGCACTCGGAGCGTCCCTATCACCGTATGTACGAACAGTGGCATCCCCTGGGAGTGATCGGCATCATCACCGCCTTCAACTTTCCAGGCGCTGTCTGGGCGTGGAACGCTGCGATCGCTGCCGTCTGCGGCGACACGATGATCTGGAAGCCCTCATCCCAGACACCGCTGACCGCCATCGCCATCCAAAACATATGCAACCGGGTCATGCAGGAGAACGACCTAGAGGGCATCTTCAATTTGGTGGTCGGGCGCGGTTCGACCGTTGGCGAGCGACTCATTGCCGACCGGCGCGTCCCCCTGATCAGCGCCACCGGCAGTTGCCGGATGGGCCGCCGCATCGGGGAGGTGGTGGCGTCGCGTCTGGGGCGGGCGCTTTTGGAACTCGGCGGTAACAACGCCATCGTCGTTGCCGACGACGCCGACATCGACATGGCGACGCGCGCCATCCTCTTCGGCGCCGTCGGCACTGCTGGCCAGCGTTGCACCTCAACGCGCCGCGTCTTCATGCAGAAGGGCATTGCCAAGGAGTTGACGGAGCGCTTGGTGCGGGCCTACGGCTCGGTCAAGATCGGCGACCCCCTCGACGCCAGCACACTCATGGGACCGCTGGTCAACGAGGCGGCGGTCAAAGACATGGAGAGTGCCCTGACCGCTGTCAAAGACCAAGGCGGGAAAATCCTGACCGGTGGCCAGCGCATCGATGGTGCCGGCCACTTTGTCGAGCCCACCATCGTCCAGGCGTCGGCCGACATGGCCATCACCCGTGAGGAGACCTTCGCCCCCATCCTCTATCTGTTCGAGTGCGATTCGGTCGGGCAGGCCATCGAACAGCAAAACGCCGTCGACCAGGGGCTCTCCAGCGCCATTTTCACCACCAACGTGCTGAGCGCCGAGACCTTCCTAAGCCCCGCGGGGAGCGACTGTGGCATCGCCAACGTCAACATCGGCACCAGCGGCGCGGAGATCGGCGGCGCCTTCGGCGGCGAGAAGGACACCGGTGGCGGCCGCGAGGCGGGTTCAGATTCGTGGAAGATCTACATGCGCCGGCAGACGTGTACGATCAACTGGTCGCGTGAATTGCCCCTGGCGCAAGGCGTCAAGTTTGACGTCCAGTAGAGGGGATTTACTGGGCCTTCGTCTCGGATTGCCCAGATCTTAATAGTGCACGCGTAGCATTGTATTGCGTGCTAGTGAGCCATCGTCCACTATGGGCGAAGGAGTAGAATCATCATGTTGCACCCAGTGACGGAGCCGGCCCTCTCGCCTCAGAAGGCGCCCAAGTCGATGCACGCCCAGGTTGTGGTCATCGAAGACGAGCCCGACATCCTCGAGGTTATCAAGTACAACTTGAGCCGCGAGGGGTTCGACGTGGTTGGCGCCAAGGACGGCGAGGAGGGGCTCGAGCGCGTTCGCGAAATGACGCCCGACCTCATTGTCCTCGACCTGATGTTGCCAACCACCGACGGCTTGGAGCTGTGCCGCCAGCTCAAAAGCGACCCGGCGCTCCGTGACATTCCGGTGGTGATGGTGACCGCCAAAGGCGAGGAAAGCGACGTGGTATTGGGGCTGGGGCTCGGCGCTGACGACTACATCACCAAACCCTTCAGCCCCAAGGAACTGGTGGCGCGTGCCAAGGCCGTGCTGCGTCGCGGGCCCTTGAAGCCCGAGACGGCCGGACCGGCCAACCGTGTCGTGCGTGACGGCCTGGTCATCGACGCCGATCGCCACGTCGTGCAGGTGGATGGGGAGACGGTCAACTTGACCGCCACCCAGTTTCGACTGTTGCACTTCCTTGCGACCCACCCCGGGCGGGTTTACACCCGCGACCAACTGGTCAGTTGTGTGATTGGGACCGACGCCGTGGTCATTGACCGCAACATCGATGTGCACGTGCGGGCTGTGCGCGTTAAACTGGGCCCCTATCGCGATCTCATCGAGACGGTGCGCGGCGTTGGCTACCGCTTTCACGAAGTGGGCTGAGGCGGCACCCGCTCCCAACCTGGCGGCCCCATGTTGAGCTCGCGCTTCTTCTGGAAGCACGTCGTCACCACCACCATTCTAGTCTGCCTGGCTCTGGCCCTGGGGCTCCACTTTGCCGGCGCCGTCCCCGCCCAGCCGGCCAACGCCTGGTACGAGCGTGCACTTGTCCAGCTCTGGTGGGTGTTGCCTGCCGTCTTCGCTGCCGCCGGCGTGAGTGGCTGGTGGTGGCACCGCGAGCGGCGTCGCCAAGTCGGGCGTGCTGTCGAAGTCCTCGAGCGGCTGGGAAGCCAGACCGAAGCCCCCCAACTCCGTCCCGCCGGCGACCGCGACTGGCGTGGTCTGGTCAACGCCTTCAACGTCGCCAGCGAACGCCTGACCAACAAACTCCGTGCCTCTGAAGCCGAGCGAGCTGAGCTCCGTTCCATCCTGCGGAGCATGGACGAGGGGGTCATCGCCGTCGACCGGGACGAGCGCATCGTCCACATCAATGGCGTGGCGACTGCCCTCTTGGGTGGCGACGCCTCATCGGCGCACGGGCGACCCATTTGGGAGGTGACTCGCCAGCGTCCGATCTGCGAAGCGGTGACCGAGGCCATTCGTTCCTCCCAACGCTTGACCGGCGAACTCTCGGACGCCGAGGTCGCGGCCGGCCGCGTCATCCAGTTTCACGCGGCACCGATGTTCGGGCGGGGCGGCGTGCGCGGTGGTGCCGTGGTGGTCATGCACGACATCTCAGACCTAAGACGCCTGGAGACCATGCGTCGCGACTTCGTCGCCAACGTCTCCCACGAGCTGAAGACGCCACTGGCGGCCATCCGTGGGTTGGTGGAAACGGTGATCGACGACACCGAGATGGATGGCCCCACCCGAGACCGCTTCGTGCGGCGCATCGCTGAACAGTCCCATCGCCTTTCCTCACTGGTTACCGATCTTTTGACCCTCTCTCGCCTGGAGGCGCCGAGCAAATCCCGCCTGGATGAGGTGGTCGATTTGCGCCAGGTGTGTGTCGAGTGCGCCTTGTCGGTGCAGAACACCGCCGAGGACAAGGACGTCACCCTGGAACGCCAGTGGAGCGATCATCCCGTCATCGTCTTGGGCGATCCCGAGGCGTTGGCGCTCTTGGTGGACAACTTGTTGATCAACGCCGTGCAGTACACGCCGGAGGGCGGTAGCGTGGCGCTCAAGTTGGTGGCCGGCGACGGCGATGCGGTCATCGAAGTCCGCGACAGCGGCATTGGTATTGACCTCCGCGACCAGGAGCGGGTGTTTGAACGCTTCTATCGGGTGGACAAAGCGCGCTCGCGCGCCTTGGGGGGGACCGGACTCGGGTTGTCGATCGTTAAGCACACCGCCTTGACCCACGGTGGCTCGGTGGGCTTGGAGTCGGCGCTTGGACAGGGCAGCACGTTTCGGGTACGCCTGCCCCTGGCGCCCCTTGGGAACGTCCCGGTTCATGAGTCTAAGTCATTGTAAGAAAGCGGCTTGTGAGTTACATCCGGGTGCTGGCAGCGGCGGCCCGCGGGCTCTTAATCAGCTCTTAACCTCGGCTGGGCCACCATTGGCGCATCTTAAGGTTCCGTGCCGACGCGACTCTGCAGCCCAGGTTTCTGCCCTGGGCCTGTAGGCGCCGGACCATTTCATGGAGGCAAGCAGTGCTATCAGTGGTGATTGAGAACCGTCTCAGGGTGTGCCGCCCCCCCAGTGTCTCGTCGGGGCTCTTGTTTGCGGCGTTGGTTGCAACCCTCACTGCCGGCTGCGGGCAAGGCAGCGGCGGTGACGCCGAAGGCGGGTTGTCGGGGACCGTCCGAGTGGACGGATCCAGCACGGTGTTTCCGATCACGGAAGCGACGGCCGAGGAGTTTGGCAAGGAGCATCCGCGCGTGCGCGTGACCGTCGGCATTTCCGGAACAGGTGGCGGCTTCAAGAAGTTCACGGTCGGCGAGACCGATATCAACGACGCATCGCGCCCGGTGAAGTCCAATGAGTTGGCCGCTGCGGCCGAGCACTCGGTGGAGTTGATCGAGTTGCCGGTAGCTTTTGACGGCCTGTCCGTCGTTGTGCATCCGGATAACGATTGGGTGGATCACCTCACCGTCGACGAGTTGCACACGATTTGGGCGCCGGAGAGCACCATCAAGTCCTGGGCCGAAGTGCGCCCCGGTTTTCCGGACCGGCCCATCAAACTCTACGGTCCCGGTACCGACTCCGGAACTTTTGACTACTTCACGCACGTTGTGAACGGCAAGTCGCAGGCCTGCAGGGCCGATTTTACTGCGAGCGAGGACGACAACGTGCTCGTCCAAGGCGTTTCGGGCGACCCCAATGCCCTGGGCTACTTCGGCTTCGCCTACTATGCCGAGAACAAGGGCCGGGTCAAGGTTGTCCCCATCGATGGTGGCGACGGGCCGGTGACCCCGTCGATTGCGTCGATCAACGATGGCACTTACCAGCCGTTGTCGCGACCGATCTTCATCTACGTGTCGAGCGCTGCTGCCCAACGCCCCGAGGTGGACGCATTCGTCAGGTTTTACCTGGAGTCTGCTGAGAGCCTGGTGTCGCAGGTCGGTTACGTGCCGCTACCCGGGCGGAGCTACGAGCTGGCGCTCGCTCGTTTCGCTGACCGAGTCACCGGTTCGGTATTCGCGGGCGCCGCAGTCGGCGCGACGATCGAAGAACTCATGACCAGCGAGCGCTAGCGGTCCGATGGGTGCTACCAGTAGCGAGGCGCACTCCGCGACTGTCCGGCGGTGGCGCGAATCCGCCGTGCATGTCGTCCTGTTTCTCTGCGCGGCGATTTCGATCGCCGCGACGGCTGGCATCATTATGATGTTGGGCAAGGAGTCGGCCACCTTTTTCTCGCACGTGCCCCTGACGGACTTCCTGTTTGGCACGCGCTGGACGCCGCTTTTGGAGCCCCGCTCGTTCGGTGTCTTGCCCTTGGTTTGCGGCACCCTGTTGATCGTCGTCGGGTCGAGTCTGATCTCGGTGCCGGTGGGCTTGGCCAGTGCCATCTTTCTCAGCGAATACGCATCTGAGAGTGTGCGCAAGGTGATCAAGCCCGTCTTGGAGATCCTGGCGGGCATCCCGACCGTGGTTTACGGTTATTTTGCACTGACCTCGATCACCCCGGCGCTCACCAAGGTTTTTCCTGAGACTCAAGTGTTCAACGCTGCCAGCGCCGCGATTGTGGTTGGCATCATGACCTTGCCGATGGTCGCGTCGCTCTGCGACGATGCCCTCAAGGCGGTTCCCAACTCCATGCGCCAAGCCGGCCATGCCCTAGGGGCGACGCGGTTCGAAGTAGCCACCCAGGTGGTGCTGCCGGCGGCTTTGTCTGGAGTCATGGCGTCGTTTGTCCTGGCGATGTCCAGGGCCATCGGCGAGACGATGGCAGTGACGCTTGCTGCTGGCGCCACGCCCAAGCTGACGGCCAACCCGCTGGAGAGCATCCAGACGATGACCGCTTACATCGTGCAAGTGAGCCTCGGGGACACGCCGGCTGGCACCGTTGAGTACCAGACTATCTTTGCCGTTGGCGCGTTACTCTTTGTCATGACGCTGGGCATGAACATCGTCGCCAATCGCGTGCTGGAGCGTTTTCAGGAGGTGTACGAATGAGCGCCCACGCCGCGCCGTCGCCGATGGCCATGCCGGCCCGCTCCAACCTCTCGGGGCGCCAGCGGCGCGCCCGTGGGTTTCGCATCCTGTGCGCAGCAATGACGGGTTCGGGCATTGTGCTCTTAGCAATATTGTTGTTCGAGGTGACCCGCCAGGGCGTCGGTTGGCTCGACTGGCAGTTCTTGACCAGCTTTCCGTCGCGCTTCCCAGCCAAAGCCGGCATCAAGTCGGCGCTGGCCGGCTCGTTGTGGATGATCAGTTTGACGGCGGTGATCTCGGTGCCGTTGGGTGTGGCGGCGGCCATCTACCTCGAGGAGTACGCCAAGAAGAGCTGGTTGTCGCGCCTGATCGAAATCAACATCGCCAACTTGGCGGGTGTGCCATCGATCGTCTACGGCATGCTCGGGCTCGCCTTCTTCGTGCGAGGGCTGGGTTTGGGCCGCAGCGTCTTGGCTGGCAGCTTCACGATGACTCTCTTGATTCTGCCGGTCATCATCATTGCTTCGCGTGAGGCGATCCGCGCCGTGCCGATGTCACTCCGCCACGCGTCCTACGCGCTCGGAGCGACGCGCTGGCAGACCGTTCGCCACCACGTCCTCCCGGCGGCGTTGCCCGGAGTATTGACGGGCGTCATTCTCGCCACGTCGCGCGCCATTGGCGAGACCGCGCCGCTGATCATGACGGGTGCTCTAACCTACATCGCCTTCACGCCCAGTGGGCCCATGGACGATTTCACGGCTTTGCCGATCCAGGTCTTTAACTGGGCGTCTCGGCCCCAAGCGGACTTTCATGACTTGGCCGCGGCAGGTATCATCGTGCTCTTGGTCGTCCTCTTGCTGATGAACGCCGTGGCGGTAACTATTCGCATGCGGTCGCAGGGGATCCAATGATGGTCAGGACGTCGATGCCGGCTACCCCGCGAACCGAAGGTTCCAGCTCCACCTCCGAAACGACTCCCGGCCCAGGCGCCGGGGCGTCCACCGCCGCTCGCGGCGACGAAACCGTCGCTGGCGATGGTGCTGCTGTTGGTGACCATGGCGCTTCTGGGGCCGGCGAGGGTCCCACGCACTCCGCCACCGGCAACGCCGGCCCCCAGATCGAGGCGCCGATCCTCGAGGTCAAAAACCTGTGGATCCGCTACGCCGGCAAGCCGGCGGTGCGCGACGTGTCCCTCGCCATCCCCGAGCATCGCATCACTGCGATCATCGGCCCGTCGGGTTGCGGCAAGAGCACGTTCTTGCGGGCGCTGAACCGCATGAACGACCTCATCCCCATCGTCTCCATGGAGGGCGAAGTCCTCTACCGGGGCCGCAACCTCTACGGCCGAACCGTCGATCCGGTGGACGTCCGCCGGCAGATTGGCATGGTCTTCCAAAAGCCCAATCCCTTCCCCAAGTCAGTATTCGAGAACATCGCCTGGGGACCGCTCATCAACGGCTTGGTTGCCAAACGCGACCTGGAAACACTCGTTGAGACGTCATTGAAGCAAGCCGGCCTCTGGGACGAAGTCAAAGACCGACTCGACGAAAGCGGCCTGGCCCTCTCCGGCGGCCAGCAGCAGCGCCTTTGCATCGCCCGGGCGTTGGCAATGAAACCGGAGATCATCCTCATGGACGAGCCGGCTTCGGCCCTCGACCCGGTCTCCACCGGACGTATCGAGGATCTCATCTTTGAGTTGAAAGAGCGCTACACCATCGTCATCGTCACCCACAACATGCAGCAGGCCTCGCGCTGCTCGGACTACACGGCTTTCTTCGACAGCGGCCACCTCGTGGAGTTTGACGAGACCGAAGAGGTGTTTACGCGACCCCGCCAGCAGCGCACCGAGGACTACGTTACCGGCCGGTTTGGCTAAGACGGGTCTAGAGTGCTAGTGTCCATCGAGGTGGAACTCCCGTTGACAAGCGCACGGCTTGTTCAAAGCGCGCGCAAGACAAGGCAATCGATGTCCAAACACTTTCTACGTGACCTAGAGCAGGTCAAGAAGGACCTTTTGGCCGAGGGCGGCATGGTCGAGCGCGCCATCAACGGCGCCATCTCGGCGTTGGCCGATCGACGGGCTGATTTGGCCAAGGACGTGATGGAGGGTGACCGGGAGATCGACGTCAAGGAAGTCGACGTTGAGACCGAGGTGCTCAAGATCATGGCGCTCCACCAGCCGGTGGCCGCCGACCTGCGCTTTCTGATCACCGTCTTGAAGGTCAACAACGACCTGGAGCGCATGGGCGACCTGGCGGTCAATATCGCCGAGCGCGCCTACTATCTGGCGCGTCGCGAGCCCTTGGGTGTGCCCCTCGACTTCGGACGCATGCTCATGCGGGCCAGCGAAATGGTCAGTCGCAGCCTGGATGCATTGGTCCAGAGCGATACGTCGCTGGCCAGGCAAGTCATCGAGATGGACCAAGAAGTCGACGACATCAACCGGCAGATGTACAACGCTCTTCAGGATCGAATGCGCGAAGATCCATCGACGGTGAGCCGCGCCGTGCACACGCTGTCGGTGTCGCGACACCTCGAGCGCATTGCGGATCTGGCCACCAACATCGCCGAGGATGTTGTGTTCATGGTGGACGGCGAGATGATTCGCCATCAGGTGCACCTGGACGACGACGACCAAGTGGCGGCCGACGCCTAGCGCTCGCCTCTCCAGCGGGCCACCGTCCAGGCGGCCATTCCCCACGCCCCAACCCAAGCCAAGCCACCCAGGGGTGTCACAGCACCCAACTGGCGCACGCCGCTCAGCGCCAAGACGTAGAGGCTTCCCGAAAAAAGGACGATGCCGGCCACCATCAGCCACCCCGCCGTGTGGAGGCGCGGCGCTGGCCAGCGCCCGCTGGCCAACGCCACTGCCAAGAGCGCCAACGCGTGGACGAGGTGATAGCGCACTCCGACTTCGTAGATCGTCAAGAGATCCGGGGCCAACCGTGTCTTGAGCGCGTGGGCGCCAAATGCGCCGAGCAGCACGCCTAACCCCGCCAGCACGCAGCCTAGCACAAAGAAGGTGCGATCCACGGCTAACGCTTCGACAGCCGTGGGTCGATCACATCCCGCAAGGTGTCACCCACCAGGTTGTAGCTCAAGACAGCGATGAAGATGGCGATGCATGGCGGATACACCATGTGGGCGCTGGTGAAGATGTTCTCGAATGCTGTCCGCAAGATGTTTCCCCACGACGCTTGAGGTGGCATGACCCCGAAGCCCAGCCAAGAAAGACCCGCCTCGATGAGAATGGCTGAGGCGATTCCAAAGGTCACAGTCACGAAGACCGGCGCCAGGGCATTGGGCAGAATGTGGCGGAAGATGATGCGGGCATTGGAGGCTCCCAAAGCTTCGGCGGCGACGCTGAAGTCCGTTTCCCGCAGACGAATGAACTCGCCGCGTACGTAGCGCGCCGACCCCGTCCAGCGGGTGAGCCCGATGATGATCATGACGTTCCAGATGTTCGGGTCGAACCAGGCCATGATCGACAGAATGAAGAAGAACACCGGAAAACAAATGACCACTTCGATGATGCGCGAGATGACGATGTCGATCGCCCCTCCGAAGTACCCGGCCAGTGACCCGAGTACCAGGCCGATCAAGGTTGAGATTCCCACCGACACAAAGCCCACCAGCATCGACACGCGGGCGCCGTATATCATGCGCGCTAGGACGTCGCGCCCCACCTCGTCGGTTCCCAACCAATGGGCGCGGCTGGGTGGCTCGAGTGTGTGGCGGCTGGTGGAGTTCGGCGAATAGGGGACCGGCGTGTAGACTGCCCAGTCGCCGCGGTCGGGTCGCATGCGCCGATCAAAGTCAAAGGTCACTAAGCTAAACGGTTTGGGCTTGGGGATCAGCTGCTTGCCGCCTGGGACGTTCCACAGGAGTTCGTGGAGCGCCGGCGCGTAGATCTTTCCATCGTACTTGCAAAGCAGCGGATGACCGTTGGCCAAAATCGGAGCGAAGAAAGCGACAGCCATCAGAAAAGCGACCAGCCCCAGCCCGACCAGGCCAAGCTTGGAAGTGCGGTAGCGCTCCCATACATTCTGCCAATAGCCCTGCCCAGTGCGATCAGTCAAGGCGCACCCGCGGATCGACCAGCCCGTACAACATGTCAGCGGCTAGGGTGCCAACCAGAACCAGCACCGCGGTGGCGGTGGAGAGGGCCATGACGACCGGATAGTCGCGCTGCAAGATCGAATCGAAGAAGAGTCGCCCGAGTCCCGGCCAGGTGAAGATCACCTCCAGAATGACGGACCCCGAAATCAGCACCGGAAAGGTGAGCCCCAGCAGCGTTACAAAGGGAATAAGTGTGTTACGGAAGGCGTGTTTCCAGACCACGACGTTTTCCGACAGGCCCTTGGCCCGTGCCGTTCGGACGTAATCCTGCCGCACGACTTCCAGCATGTTCTGACGCACAAACCGCGAATAGTAGGCTAGCGAGCCGTAGGCCGTGCAGATGACATAAAGCGCCATGTGGGAAACGACGCTCATGATCTTGCCGGTGCCGCTCAACGTGTCGTAGTCGTCGCCGTACATGCCGCGGAACGGCAGGAGATCCCACTTCACACCGACCCAAAGAATGAGGATGATCGCCCCCACATAACTGGGAACTGAATACAAGATGTAGAGTGCGGTCCCGCTCCAGCGGTCAAAGAAGCCGTTTTGACGTGACGCCGCGTACGTGCCGATTGGCACTGCCACCAAAAAGGCCAGGAGCAGCCCCAGCATGTTGACCGACAGGGTCGGCCAGAAGGCAGCCTTGATCTTGTCGATGACCGGTCGGTCGTCGGTGATAGACCGGCCCAGATTGCCCTGGATGAGGTCTTTTATCCAGATGCCGTAACGCACGTGGACGGGTTCGTCCAGGTGAAAGCGTTCGCGGATTTCCATGACTATGCGCGCCGACTGCTCGGGATCAAGTGCATCGCTGGTCGCTAGGCTGGCCGGATCGCCCGGGGCCAAGGAGATGATCGCGAAGGTGACCAGCGTGATGCCGATCAGCGTCGGAATCGCCAGCAGCAGCCTGCGGATCAGATACCTGATGCCTCCCATCGTTTGGGCTAGCTACTGGTGTCGGTTGGAACCTTGGCTTGGCCGCGCGGCACCCACCAGGCCCGCTCGGCTGGATCGAAGTTAAACAGCCCACGCGGGCTTGAGGTGACCCCGCGGATGCGCTTGTGGATCGCCCAAAAAGTCCCACGGTTGTAGACGAACGTGTAGGGTTGCTCGTCGTAAATGATCTTGTGGATTTGCTGATAGATCTTGGCGCGCTTGGCGCGATCGAATTCGACGCGCCCCATCTCGAACAGCTCGTCGACTCGGTCACTCATGAAGCCGACGTAGTTGCGGCCGAAGCGACCTTCCTTGTCGTATTGGCTCGACAGCCACAGGTTGCGGCTAGTATCAGGGTCGGTGCCCGTTCCCCAGGCCGCAATCGACGCTTGGAATTCGTGCTTGCGGTTGCGCTCCACGAAAGTCGCCCACTCGAGGATTTGGGTGTTCATCTTCACCCCGATCGAGCGCAGGTCCTCCTGAAAGATCGCGGCGATGTCGCGCGAGATCGCCGCCGCCTGCGGAATGTTCAACGTGAATTCCAAGCGCACCGGTTTGCCATCGATTTCCTTGTAGCGCCAGCCCTCTCGCGACTCGTCGACCTGCCACCCCGCCTCGTCGAGCAGCGCCTCTGCGCGATCCAAGTCGTATTCCAGCCGTTTGACATCCGGGTTGAACATCCACGAATCTGGGTGGTAGATGCCGCGGCACGGCTCGTAGAGGTTGTAGGCCAAATCGCGGATCACCCGATCGGTGTCAAAGGCATGGGTCATGGCGTAACGAACGCGCCGGTCGTCAAAGAAGGGGTTCGAGCCATCCATGTTCCAGCCAATGTAGAGGTAGGTCCATTGGCTTGCCCAGGCCTTGTGCCCCACTTTGCCGAAGTCGCTGTCGGGTCCGGTCTGGGTGGCAAACTGTTTCGGGATCATCCGGAACTCGTCGATGTCGCCTTTGTTGAAGGTAAGAAGCTGGATGTTTTGATCAGGGATGATGCGGAAGATGAGCTTCTTGAAGTGTGGCTTGGTGCCCCAGTAGTCCTCCCAGCGTTCGAGCACGATGCGGTCGTTCTCGTCCCAGCGCGTCACCCGGTAGGGCCCGCACCCGACAGTGTTGCGGTTCAGGTTGACGTAGTAGTCGCCGCTCTTAAGGTCGGGGTTCGCCTCTTTGTCCTTTTCATAGAGGTGCTTGGGGATGATTGGGAACTGGGCATTCCAGGGGTTGGTTACGAACGCCTCTTTGTGTTCCATCTGGACGGTGCGGTCGTCCAGCGCCACGCAGTTGACAATTTCGTCGGTCCCCGCCCGAACCGCCGGGCACGGTACACGGTCATCCAGAATCTCGCGCCACGAGAAAACGATGTCGTGGGCAGTGAACGGCTGGCCGTCCTGCCAGGTGAGCCCTGGCTTGAGTTTGATCGTGTAAGTCTTGTGGTCTGCTGACTCTTCAAAGCTCTCGACCATTTCTTCGTTGACGTCAAACTCGAGGTCGGCTTTGAAACCGAACGGGCCATCGTTGGTCAGCCCGGCGATATAGAACTCGAACGTCGACGAGATGAACAACGGGTTCAAGCTGTTGGGATTGCCTTCCAGCGTGCGATAGAGGATGTCGTCCGAGGAAATTGCCTGCGGATCATCGCTGGGAGCCGGTTCGAACATCGAGGACGGGTTCACCAACGGATCTTGATCCGGGTGATAGACCGCCTGCTGGTCGGCGGACGGCTGCTCGCGCCCGCCGCCTGTGCAACCCCACATGGAGGCCGCAACCACGACCCAGATCCACTTGTACAACACCGGTTGGAAGCGCATATCCGTCGATCCTCGATAGGCAAACTTAGATGGGCGGGGGAGGACGAGAGGGCAGTGTACCCCAGATGAGCGCGGAGCGTGGCGTTCTACTTGAGGCGGACGAAGGCCCGGGTGGCTGTTGTTCCCGCCGCGCCGCGCAGGGCGGCGAAGTAGGTACCGCTCGCGGCACGTTCGCCGTCCGACCGCCAGCCGTCCCAGGCCACCGCACCGCTCGCCGCTACGTCCGTCGACCAGACCTGCCGCCCCAGGGCGTCGAAGATGACCAGCGACTCGGGCCTGGGGCCGGGGCCCACCTCAAAGTGGACGGCGGCGCGCGCTGGGTTGGGGAAGATCAGTGCGATCCGGCTGGTCGTGGTTGGCGCTGCTAGGTCGGTGGCGATTCCGGTGGAGCCAGGAACAAAGGTAACGAAAGTCGGACCACCCAGTCCATTGCCCGAGGCGAAAACACCCAGGGGTTGCCCGTCGCTCGTGCGAAAGCGCAACACGCGATTGGTATTGAAGGACGTGGCGTAGACCTCGCCGTCGGGGCCGATCGCTAGACCGTGCGGCGAAGTCAATCCCATCCCCGGTGGCACCAAGATGCGATCGAAGACACCGAACTCGTCGTACTCGATGATCGGGTTGCCCCCAGCAAACGACGCGACCAGCAAGTGACCGTTCGGCAAAAACGCCATGTCGTGTGGCTGGGTCAGACCATTGCCCGCCGCCACATACGTCGACAAAAACGTGCCCGAGGCGCCATCGTATTGCTTGACGGTGTTGTTGTTCGCTGAACACACGTAGAGGTTTTGATCAGGACCAAACTGGATGTTCTCGCCGCCCGACAATCCCCCCGAACCGACAGTGACGAACGTGTCGATGAATGCCCCGGTCGTGCCGTCGTAGCGCAACACCATGCTCTGGCCGATCGACGAGACGTAGAGGTTTTGATCGGGTCCGAAGGCCGCGTCGGCCGGCCCATCCAGTCCGCCGCTTCCGGCGGTCACGAAGGCGCCCAGCGGCGTGCCGTCGGCGGCGTAGCGCAACACCTCGTCGGTGCCGTTGGAGGTGACGTAGAGGTTGCCGTCCGGTCCTTGGCGGACGCTGTGGGCACGACTCAACCCGCCAGCGCCGCTGGGGATCAGCGCTTCAATGAAGCCGCCGTCGGCGCCGTCAAAGGCGAGAACGCTGTGGGTGTTCCAGTTGCTCACCAGCATGTCGCTGGCCATTGCCATCGGCGTGGTGGCGATGGCCGCGACGCATACGACGCATACGACCGATACGGCCCATACGGCGATGAATGGGGTGCGCACGGTGGGCGTGCCGGCAGGGCGGACTGCTGGAATCTTGGCGGTGTGGTTGGGCATGGCTCGTACCTCTGGCTTGGGTCATGGGCCGCAGCGTGGGGGCACTGAGCCGAGTGGGCTAAGGAGCTGAGAGCGACTCCGTTCTTGGCGGTTCGGTCTCGCTCTTACTCTATGTTCAATGATAGCGAGGCGGGGCATTTGCGGCAAATGCTAGACTGCGCCGCGATCCTAGTTGGTGTGCTCGATGCGGTCGAGGAGGGTGACCCGACCGCCCTGAACGGTGCGATCTGGAGGACCACGCATGGAACGCCGCGAATTCATGACTCAAGCGGCAGCCACCTTGGCCGTCGCAACAGCGGGTGGCTGCGCCACCGAAACCCAAGAAGCGCCGGCGGTGGTCACCGGCCTTCCCAAGTTGCGCTGGCGATTGGCGTCGAGCTTCCCGCGCGGGTTGGATACCATTTTCGGCGGCGCCGAAGTATTCGCTGATCAACTGCGCGCCATGTCCGGCGGCGCCTTCGACGTCCGCGTTTACCCCGCTGGCGAAATGGTCCCCGGTCTGCAGGTGATGGACGCCGTGCAGCAGGGAACCGTGCAAGTTGGTCAAACCTGCAGCTACTATTTCACAGGCAAGAATCCCGCCTTGGCTTTCGACACTTGCGTGCCCTTTGGGCTAACTTCGCGCCAGCAAGCGGCGTGGCTCCACGAGGGTGGCGGTCTCGACCTTGTACGCAGTTTGTTTGCCGATTTCAATATCATGACCTTTCCGGCTGGCAACACCGGTGCCCAGATGGGCGGTTGGTTCAAAGAGCCTCTGCAAGGCGTTCAGGACTTGAAGGGACTCAAGATCCGCATCCCCGGCTTGGGCGGCCAGGTAATGAATCGCCTCGGCGCCACCGTTCAGGTCCTGGCCGGCGGCGACATTTTTCCGGCGCTCGAGCGTGGCGCCATCGATGCCACCGAGTGGGTGGGCCCCTACGACGACGAGAAACTTGGCTTTCACAAAGTCGCCCAAAACTACTACTACCCCGGATGGTGGGAGCCCGGTCCGTCCTTGTCGCTCTACATCAACGCCGCTGAGTGGAGCAAGTTGCCGGCGACCTACCAGGAAACGGTGGCAGCTGCTGCGCGCGTCGCCGAACACACCATGCAGGCGCGCTACGACGCCAAGAATCCGGCGGCGTTGGCGCGTCTGGTTGCTGGCGGTGTAACCCTGCGCCGCTTCGGACCCGACGTCATGCAGGCGGCCGAGCGGGCGGCGTTCGAGGTGATGGAGGAAGAAGCTGCCCAGGACCCAAGTTACCGCCGCGTCTATGAGGCGTGGAAAGTCGCACGGGACGACCTCTACCGATGGTTTGGGACGGCAGAGTTGGCGTACGCCGAGCACGCGTTCGCCCGGGTATGACCGCCTCGCGCCAGGCCTACTCCGCCACCCGGGTATGACCGCCTCGCGCCAGGCCTACTCCGCCACCCGGGTGTGACCGCCTCGCGCCTGGCCTACTCCGCCACCCGGGTGTGACCGCCTCGCGCCTGGCCTACTCCGCCACCCGCGGTGCCTCGTAGTGTGCGCAAGCATCAACCGGTTTGGCGTACTGACTGTCCCAGCCCCTGGTGAAATAGTCAGCTAGGCGCTCGCCGGCCGCCTTGCCTTCTAGGATGAGGCCGGCGTTGCGGCTGTCGAAGAAGTAACCGCGCTCCCAATTGCTAGTGCCGATCCACGCCCGCTCTTCGTCCACGACCAGATACTTGGCGTGCGTCACCCGCGCGAAGGGGATGAAGCCGCCGGACCACTCTGGAATGGTGACCAAGCGGATGTCGATGCCGGGGATGGGCTCCAGGCTCTGCAATCCCTCGATCGTCCCCGCACGCTGACACCAATTGGCCAAGAGCAGCTGTACTTCGCAACCGCGCGCCGCCGCATCGCGCAAGGCGGATTCTAACTCGGCGAAGTAGCGTTTGTTGCGCCCAACAGCCTTGTAGGTCAAGAGCTGGAGTTGAACACGATCCGTGGCGCTGTCCAGCAACTCGAGGATCTGCGGCAGATCCCACAGGGCGCCCTCGGGCAAGTGGTCCCGCGGGCTAAGGGCGGGCGTGACGCGCACGGTGTCACCACTTGACACGGTGGCAGCGATGGGAAAGGCACGGGCGGATACGCGGGGTGGCACCGGCGTCGGGTCGCCAGCCGCGGTGCGCCAGTCGGCCTCGAACATATCCAAGAAGGCGCTCGCCACCTGCTTGTCCTCAAGCCGAGCGCCCAGCTCCTGAATGTGCTCCAAGGCGCGCCAGTCGAAGTTCTGGCTGCCGACGTAGATGGTTCCAGCGTCGACGACAAAATACTTGGCGTGGAGCACGCCGCCCATCACCTCACCCGCGTCGTAGATGCGCACCTCGATGCCTTCAGCACTATCCAGCCGGTCCAGTGTCTTTGGATAGATGCCATAGAATTTCTTGTCTGCCAAAAAGCGCACGGCGACGCCGCGCACGGCGGCGCGCTCGACCGCCTGGATAACCGCTTCCAGGCGGCTGTCGGGTTGGTTCGAGACGTAAAACTCTGCGAAGTCGAGCGAGCTGGTGGCAGCGTCAATCATCTCGATCCAGACGTCGTGCGCCTCGCGTAGGTCGGGGTTGTCGAGGGTGGTTTCCAGCGGAAAGCTCTCTACCCATTCCAGGGTGGCACCGTTCGACGACGTGGCAAACGTCGGTAGGCTGGCGATTGTAGCGGCGATGAGGGCGAACACGACGGGCAAGCGCATCATCCCAGAGTCTCCTTGTTGGGAGCGAGCATCAGACCAGTATAGCTGCTGGGGGTGTGGCCGACCCCTCCAGCGATCTTGGTTCTCGAGTTGGTGCGTTGCGGCCCTCTTTCGGCAATTTGCTTCTCTCGGGTTTCGGGTTGCGGTCTCTCTTTCGGCAATGACTCCTCCCGGGTTGTGGGTTGCGGTCTATCCCTCGGCAATGACTCCTCCCGGGTTGTGGGTTGCGGTCAATCCCTCGGCAATGACTCCTCCCGGGTTGTGGGTTGCGGTCTATCCCCCGGCAATGACTCCTCCCGGGTTGTGGGTTGCGGTCTATCCCCCGGCAATGGCTCCTCCCGGGTTGCGGGTTGCGGATGCCGCGTGGCGCCGGTCATCGGCTCGAGTGTGGTCACTGTGCGCTATGGTAGGGTGGCGCCGCCTCGGAGGTTTTGGGTAGCGCCTGCGGGAATTGAGGAGTGCGCGATGATTGATTTTGAGTTTGAGGTCGGGGACGTCATCCACCATCGCCGCTACGGTTACCGCGGCGTGGTGGCGGAGTGCGATCCCGAATGTCGTGCCACAGAGGCATGGTATGAAAAGAATCAAACGCAGCCGCGGCGCGACCAACCGTGGTACCACGTTCTCGTCGACGGCGGAGCGATGACCTACGTCGCCCAAGAAAACCTCGAGCTGGATCCCTCGAAACGCCGAGTCGAGCATCCTTTGGTTTCCCGCTGTTTTCGGACCTTTCACAACGGCCGCTACTTCGCGGAATCGCTGAGTTAACAGATCAGCAGCCAGGGCCGGCGACCTAAGCTACTCGCTGCGTAGCTTGAAAAACTATACTTTTGTGTTGACCAGCTGTTTTAGACATCCTACACTTGCGTTGAGCGTTGCGAACCCAAGGCCGCCAGCCTGACGCTCTAGACCCCACGACATCACGGCAGCTTGCTGCCGCCAACTGTGATGACTGCCCATGTGGGAACGGCGCCGCTTTGGCCAGACAGCGTCAAGTTGTGCCTCTGTAGCTTCGGCTGCGGGTGGCGTCGCTTTGCCCGCGGGTGTGGGCAGGCGACGCCTCCCGAAGCTTGGCCCGGAGGCGAGCATCGCTTCCGAAGCTAGCGCCGGTTCGGAGTCGCCTGTGGCTCCCGAGGCGACCGTCGCCTACAAAACTAGCGTCGCTTCTAGGGCTCGCGCTGCTTCCGAGTCTGGCTTGGCTTCCGAAGCGACCGTCGCCTACGGTGCCGAAACCGCCAACCAAGTAGGCACCGATCGCGCGAAGGCGCGTGATCGACGGCTCGCGACCCTCGCCGGCGTCGAGCGGGCATTGGACGAGCACGCCGCCCTCGGTCTCGCTCGCTTCTGGGACGAGGGGCGCTACCGGGCACTGGGTCACGTCCGGGGCGCCGACTATGTCCAAGAGCGCCTGGGGATGAAGCCCGGCAAAGCGCGCTGGCTCGTCAAGCTCGGACGTGCCATTGGGCAACACGCCGCCCTGCGCGTGGCACTGGCGTCTGGTCGGCTGAACGCCTCGCAAGTCCTTGAGTTGGTCCCGGTGGTACGCGATTGCTCGGAGGCGGAGCGGCTGGCGTGGATTGACCGAGCCGCTCCGTTGACGGTGAGTGCTCTCCGCGCGTTGGTTCGCGCCGAAATGGCGAAAAGCGGCGGTGATTCTGATAGCGGTGGAAGTAGCGGCAACGATGGTGCGGGCGGCGACGGCGCGGGTGGCGGGGGCGACAACCTCGGCGCCGGCGAGGTCACAGCGGAGGACGCGGGCCAGCGGTTTTCAATCCCCGCACCAGCCCGGGTCGGCGAACTCTGGGGGTTGGGAAAGAGCCTAGCCCGCAAGGTGGCAGGCCATCACTTGCCAGCCTATGGGTGTGCCGAGCTGATTGCAGCGGACTACTTGTCGTTCGTCGGCGATGAGGTGGTTGGGTCGAGGCGGACTGGAGCGCCGAGGCGCGGTTCTCCGGGCTACACATTAGAGTCGCTTCTCGATCAGCGGCGCACTGGAGAGTCGCTTCTCAATCGCCTGGGGCGCGATGGGTCGCTTCTCGATCGGCTGCGATCTGGGGCTCAATCTCAAGGGGAGCAGCCACTTGCACCCAGGAACGGAGTTGGAGCCCAGGATGATGGGTCGTCGCCGTCAGTCCAGGAAGACGCGCCGGCGCCCCAACATGATGCGGCGGCGCCCCAACATGATGCTGTGGCGCCCCAACATGATGCGGTGGCGTCCCCGCCTCCCTATGAGGCCGAAGTCGCCGCCGACTTCTCCGCCATCGAAAATGCGACAGACGCCTGGGAGTTGCATGCCGCGCTCAAACGCCTCGAGGAGCGTCGCCGCCGGCTGCGCTTGGAACTCGGCCAGGAGTTCCACCAGCTCAACCGCGACAAGGGATGGTCGGCGCTGGGTTTCGACTCCTTGGCACACTACTGCGAGCAGCGGCTTGGTCTAAGCAAACGCCGGGCCTCGGACCTCATTCGCATCTTCTGTCGACTCAAGCACCTCAAGCGACTCCGACGCGACTACCTGAGCGGCGCCATCAACTACTCGAAGGTGCGCTCGTTGCTTCGGGTCGTGCGCCCGCCGACGGAGCGCCTGTGGCTGGAGTGGGCGCGTGGACTCTCTTGTCGCGAGGTCGACGCGATCACCGAATACGCCCAGCTCTACGCCCTGGGCAAGATGGATGCTGCAGCGCTGGCACGGGCCATGTCCAAGTTTGTAGCGGCGTCTGGCGGGGAATCGAAGCCACGGGTCGTTGAGCCCACGTTTGCACCCAGGAACGGAGCCAGTGGGAGCGCTGACTCTGGGAACGCCACCACCGGAGACGCACCTAGCGCCGCCACGCAAACTCCAGGCGACACCCCACCGGTCGGCTCCCCACTCCCGCCACTCAGTCGTCGGAGCGGTCCGCGGATCGCCGGACACGCAGGACTCATCGTCGGCGGCCAAAACACCCTAGCCACCCGCATCCGCTTCTGGGCGCCGACTCCCGAGGCGGCGGTGTTCCAGCGCGCACTCAGCCGTTGCCGAGCCCTCAACCCATGGAACCCCGGCGATGGCGAGTCGGGAGGCGCCAATCCCCAAGGCCCCAATCCTGGAGGCACCAATCCCCAAGGCACCAATCCCCAAGGCCCCATCCCTGGAGGCGCCAATCCTCAAGGCACCGATCCTCAAGGCCCCGTCCCTGGAGCAGCCGCCCCCGATTGGGCCTACCTCGAGATCATCTTGACCCACTTCATTCTCGAGTACCAAACCCCGAGCAACAAGCGCTCCACCCTCCAGTACAAAATCTTGACCCGCGACGACTTCCTCTGCGGCATCCCGACCTGTACTTCCCGCGCCAACTTCCACGCCCATCACATCTGGTGGCGCTCCGGCGGCGGGCCGGACGACCCCTGGAACCTCATCACACTATGTGCCGCCCACCACCAAATGGTGCACGAGGGGATCGTTCAGATCGGCGGTTGGGCGCCCTGGGCGCTCATCATTCGCCAGGGGGTGGACCCCCGCAACAACCGGGCCGCCGACGCCTTCAAAAACGGCCGGCGCACATCAGACAAGACCGCCCGCGAGTGGATGATGCGCTGGAGGAAGTGGTGCCGCACGAGGAGGAAACGCACCCAGCGACGTGCTCGAAAATGAGCAGGCCGCCCATGACGACGGCGCCAGGAGCCAACCCTGCGGATGAGTGCCTTCTGTCACCAGGACCCAGCCGCCCGCCCCGGACCCAGACCCAGCCGCCCGCCCCGGACCCAGACCCAGCCGCCCGCCCCGGACCCAGACCCAGCCGCCCGCCCCGGACCCAGACCCAGCCGCCCGCCCGGGATCCAGCGCCAGCCATCCGCCGATCCAGTGCCAGCCATCCGCCCGGGATCCAGTCCCAGCCATCCGCCCCGGACCCAGACCCATCCACCAAGCATTGGGCCCGCGGCCTGCCACCGTCACCGCAGCAACCCGGTCACCAATTCTGGGAACAAGCAAATAAGCGCCAGTCCGACCAACTGAATCAGGATGAACGGCACCACGCCCCGATAGATCGCCGCAGTGTCGACTTCGGGAGGAGCAACGCCACGCAAGTAGAACAGGGCAAAGCCGAACGGCGGAGTGAGGAATGACGTCTGCAGATTCATCCCCACCATCACGCCTAACCACACCAAGTCGATGTCCAAAACGCGCGCCGCCGGCACGATCAGCGGCAAGATAATGAAAGCGATTTCGAAAAAATCGATGAAGAAACCCAGAACGAAGATGGCCAAGTTAGCCACCAATAGCAACCCGACGCGACCGCCCGGCAGGTTGGTCAACAATCCCTCGATCCATATGTCGCCATCCAGCCCGCGAAAGACCAGCGAGAACACCGTCGAGCCGATCAGCAGAAATACCACCATAGAAGTGAGCTTGGTGGTCTCAATGGCCGTGTGCCGGAGGGCGGCAACTGTGAGCCGGCCGCTGGCAGCCGCCAACACCATGGCGCCCACTGCCCCCAGAGCGCCCGCCTCGGTTGGCGTTGCCACACCCAAGAAGATGCTCCCTAGAACCAAGGCGATCAAGACAAGCGGTGGCACCATGATGAGCGCCACACGTCGCAAGAGTGCGGCACCGATTTCGCACTCGGCCTCCGGTAGGGCGGGTGCACGATGTGGTTGAGACCAAGCCACGGCCGCGACGTAGAGCGCGTACAACCCGGCGAGCAGCAGGCCTGGCACCAAGGAGCCGACGAACAGGTCACCCACAGAGATCCCCATCTGGTCGGCAAGAACGACAAGAACAACGCTCGGCGGGATGATTTGCCCGAGCGTGCCGGAGGCAGTGATGACCCCCGCCGCCAGAGAGTGGGAGTAGCGGTACTCGAGCATCACCGGCAGCGAAATGAGGCCCATGGCCACCACCGAAGCTCCGACAACGCCGGTCGCAGCTGCCAACAGCGCGCCGACAAAGACGACTGCCAGGGCCAGCCCCCCGCGCAATCGCCCGAACAGCATGCCGATGGTTTTCAGCAGGTCTTCAGCCAGGCGAGATTTTTCCAGCATGGTGCCCATAAAGATAAAAAACGGCACCGCCAGGAGGACCGAATTGGACATGATGCCGAAGATGCGCTCGGGCAGGGCGTAGAGGAGGTGCCAATCGAATACACCCAGTTGGGCGCCGACCCAAGCGAATGCGAGTGCCGTGCCACCCAGCGAAAACGCCACCGGGTAGCCGGTGAAGATCAGGAGGAGCGCGCACACGAACATCGCCGGCGCCAGAGATGCTGCGGTCACAGCCCCTCCGACCGATGCATGGGGTCGCCGTGTTCGGAGTCGGGAACGACACCACGGAGCCAGGCAACTTGCTTAATCAACTCCGCCACACCCTGGAGAAAGAGCAGAGCGAAAGCCACCAAGATCAACGTCTTGATTGGGTAGCGAGGCAACCCGCCCGGATCTGGCGAGCCTTCTAGGACGGCCCAGGAGTTTCGCACCGACGGGAACGACACCCAAAAGCCCACAGCACACAGCGGTAGGAGAAAGAGCACGCTGCCGCAGATGTTGACCAGAGCACGACCGCGGGGCGACAGGCGCCCATAGAGGACATCAACCCGCACGTGCGCATCGCGCCTGAGAGCGTCTGCCCCGCACAGCAGAAAGAGTGTCGCGAAGAGGTACCACGACAACTCGATGTAGAAGTTGGAGCTGAGGGAGTGGCTGGTGAAGCGACCGGCATAGCGCGCCACGGCATTAAAGGCGCCAACCAAGACCATAGCCAGCGCCAGCCACGCGGCGGCGCCGCCCAGGCGACCGTTGAGCCAATCGATGGCGTGAGCGACACGAAGGAGGCCGAGCATGGCTGACTAATTCTAGCGCCTGGCTCGGGGCCCGTATACGCGAAGCGCGGCCGCCCCGTCCGGTGACGACCGCGTCTTCAGGGACTGGAGAAGGCCGGGGTTAGCCCTGCGCGAAAGCGGCCTGGGCGCGCTTGGCTATCTCCTCCGGCGTGAGCTTCTCTTTGTTCGTCGCAATCGCCCACGAGTGACCGAAGGGGTCATCGACCCGCGCATAGCGATCGCCCCAGAACGCGTCGCTAGGCTCCATGACGCCATTCGCGCCGGCCGCGACTGCCTGCTTATACATGGCGTCCGTGTCGTCGCAGTAGATGTGCAGCGTCACTGGTGAGCCGCCCAGGGTGGTGGGGCTTTTTGCCTGCATCGCCGGCATTTCTTCGGCCATCATGACGATGGAGTCGCCGACCTGGAATTCAGCATGCATGATGCTGCCGTCCGGCCCAGGCATTTTGAAGTGCTCCTTGGCGCCGAACGCCTTGATGTAGAACTCAAGCGCCTTACCAGCGTTTTTGCAAACAATGTGAGGCGTGATGGAGTGGAAACCTTCGGGGATAGGCCGCGTCATCGGCTTGGCTCCTTCATCTGGACAACGGATTTGAGGCGTCGAGGCCGGGGGGATCACTGACAAACGCCGCACTCTCGGCGCGGTGCTGACAGAGCGTGGTGGAACCCTACACGAAGGGCCCAGCGGCGCACGCGCGCCGCTGTAAAAAGGCTGTCAGAGACCCCGTGAAATCTCTATAAACCATTGATATCATGATTGTTATGAGGTGACCCCCCAAGGCCGGTGAGTTCTTGCGTCCCCCTAGCCAACAGTCGATTCTGTAGATACCATGAACGCACGTCGCGGCTATCGCAGCGCTTGCCTCCCTCGCGCCCGACCGCGTGCGTGCGACCGCCGAATACAGACCCCCACAACAGATGAAACCCGCTGACCTCAAAGCCACGCTGATCTGCCTCGCCCTTATCCTACTCTTGGGTGAGAGTTGGGCCGATGCGCCGGCCTCCAAGCCCAAGTTCGATTCGCTCGACGAAGCCCTCGCCGCGGCTGAGGCTCAAGAGCGGCCCCTGCTCATCGACTTCTCCGTGGAGTGGTGCCCGTCCTGCCAACGCTTCTTGGACGACTCCACCCACGAGCCGGGGATTGTGCAAGGGCTCAAGCGCGTCGTTTCCTATGCCGTCGACGCCGAGGTAACCCCCGACCTGGCCGAGCTCTACGAGGTCAAGAGTTACCCCACGTTCGTTTTGGTCAATGCCCAGGGTTCCACGATCGAGCGCTGGACCGGCTACGCGCCCGAGCAATTTCCCGAACGGCTGCAGGCGGCGCTCGGCGATCCAGCGACGATCGACGAAAAGTTTGCCCGCTTTCGGATTGCACCGAAGGCCAAAGATGCGCAAATCCTGGCGCGCTACCACGCCTCGCGGCACCATTTTCGCGAGGCCGCCCGCTACTACCGCGCCGCCGAGAAGCTGGGTGATGTGGACATGAGCTTCAAGATCTTCGATGCTGTGTGGTCTGGAGCCAGCGCGCCCGATCCGGAGTTTGCCCCAGCCGAGCGCCGCCAGGCCGCCGACCGGGTGCTCGAGCGCAGCCAGGAACCGGCGGAGCTAGTGCGCGTCGCTTTCATGATGCTTCGAGCCGAACGCGAGACTGGCGACCCCACCCAAGCGGCGCCCTATATCGAAGCCGCTATCCAAAGCACGGATCCAAATGACCCGGAGCTGGCCCGCTACCGCACGCGACTGCTGCCCTACCGGACGTTGTTCATTGAACACGACGCCGACAAGGCGCTGTTGCAAAAGCGCCAGTCAATGCCCGTTGGTTGGCTCGAAGACCCGGCTTTGCTCAACGAGTTTGCCTGGTGGTGCTTCGAGAACGAATTGAACTTGCGCGAGGCGCGACAGCTAGCCGCCCGGGGCGTCGAGTTTGCCGAACCCGGCGAGTTACGCGCTGCGATCCTCGACACCGAGGCAGAGTTGTGCCAGGCGTTAGGCGAGTGCAACGAAGCAGTCGTCCTGATTCGCCAGGCAATCACCGACGATCCCAAGAACAAGTACTACCAGGCCCAGCTTGAAAGGTTTGAAGAGAAGTTGGCGGCTTCGGGGTCAGCGCGATGAGCGCGGCTCCAGTGCTTGCCGCCAATTGTTTGTCCTGTTCATTTACTCATACGAGAGGATGCACATGTTGAAGCGCACGCTCCTTTTAGGAGCCATTCTATGCGGCGCTTTGGCCGGGAACGTTGTCGCCGGGGACTTTGCCTCGATCGAGGACGCTCTGTCCGAAGCTTCCAAGCAAGGGAAACCCTTGCTCGTCGACTTCTACACCCAGTGGTGAGGCGCCTGTAAGCGCTTCGCCCGTGCGGCGGAAGAAGACTCAGACATTCAAGCGGCTCTCGGCAACGTGGTGCTGTTCAAGGTCGATGCCGAAGTTCACAAGGACCTAACCGAGCGCTACCAGGTCCACGGTTACCCGACGTTCGTCCTGGCCAATACCGCGGGCGAATCGATCGATCGTTGGATGGGCTACAAGAAAGCCGACTTCACCCAAATGCTGGAGCTGGCTCTCGCAGACCCCACGACCATCGACGAGAAGAAGGCGCGCTTCGCCAAGGCACCCACGTCGCGCGACGCGGAAACCCTGGGACGCTTCACTGCGTCTCGCGGTGAGCACCAACGTGCGGTGGGCTACTACCAAAAGGCAGCTGAGCTCGAGCCCGACCAAGATTTCGCGTACGAGATCTTCGACGCGATTTTCAGCGGCTCGCGCAGTGACGAGCCGGTCTACACCGCTGAGGAGCGCACCAAGGCGGCCGACGCCGTCCTCGCTTCGAAGCACGCCAGCCCCGATGAGGTGGTACACGTCGCCAAGATGATGACCGGCGCCGCGCGCAAAGCTGGCGATGTCAGCGCCGCCGCGCCCTATTTGGCAGCAGCCATGGAGCACGCCGCCAACGCCGACGACGAGCGCACCCAGAAGATCCGCGAGGGTCTCCTGCCGCTTCACGCGATGCACGTCGAGAAGGATCCGCAGAAGGCCCTGATCCTCAAGCGCGGCCTCATGAAGGACGGTTGGCTCGAGGACGCCGGCGAACTGAACAATTTCGCCTGGTGGTGCTTTGAGAACAACGTCAATCTCGAGGCTGCCAAGGAGAAGGCTCACCGCGGCGTCGAACTGGCAGCTGACGACCACCAGCGCGCCATGATTCTCGATACAGAGGCGGAGATCTGCAACGCCGTCGACAACTGCGAGGAGGCGGTGTCCCTAATGAAGCAGGCGATCGCCGCCGACCCCGACAACGACTACTACAAAGAGCAACTCGCCCGCTTTGAGGAGCGGCTGGCGACTCTGGTCGGGGAAGCTGCAGACAAGAACTAGGCGCTCTTGCAAGAGTCCCTAGCGCTGTGCAACGCGCGGTCTCCTTGCGGAGGCCGCGCGTTCGCTCTAGTCACCCATGTACACGCCAGCCGACTCGGGCGAATCGAAGTCCATGCCCACCGCCAGCTCGCCATCGTCGTCAATGTGCATCGGCGCGCGCCGGCTGTCTTGGCGCACAGTGCTACCGTTGACTTCTACGCGCCAGCTTATCTCCGCGCCCGTTCCCGGCTGGTGAATTGCCGCCGTCAAGCTAGTGTAGGCCGCCGCCGGCAACTGTGTCTCAAATTGGTGCACGCCGGGTTCCAGCGCTTGTTGCACCTCGATCGGTGTGTCGCCGGAGTCTGGGAAAAACGACGCGTAGAGGGTGGCGGCTTGATTGACGCTCAGCTCGATCGCCATGTCGCCCCCGTCGCCTGCCATGACCACAGCCGGCAGTTTTTCCAGGGGTTCGGGACGCTCGCCGTCACCGCCGTTCAGGCTCCACCAGAAAAGGCAGAGGCCGATCCCCACCAGCCCGCCCACGAGTCGGCCAACGATCCCTCTGAGAATGCCCGAGAGTGAGAAAATACCTGGTCTTGCGCCCATTGATTGACCCTCCACCCGGGTCATCGGCTGTCGCGCCCGAACCTTTGGGATAAGGGGCAAGTGAGCCCGAACCCCAGGCAAGCCCCAAAAGCTGGCCAGTGTAGCCTGACCTAAGACAGACCGTAGCCGTCGCCCAAGTCCGGCACGTCTACCCGTACATCTCCAAAGCGTTCCCGGAGCGCCTTCGCCATCGCCCTGGCCGACTTGGGCTCCCCGTGGGTCACGAAGATTCGGGAGGGTTGCCGCGGCGCTGCCGCCACCCAGCGCAGGATTTCGTCGCGATCGGCGTGCCCAGATAGCCCACCTACCACCAGCTTCTCAGCGCGCACGGGCACGTCCTCGCCGTGGATGCGCAAATCCTTGGCGCCGCGAAACAGCGCTCGGCCCCGCGTCCCGTCCGCCTGGTAGCCGACCAGCACCACCAGGTTGCGCGAATCGGGCAACCGGCGCTTCAGGTGATGAAGGATGCGCCCAGCGGTCATCATGCCGCTGGCCGAGATGATCACCCGCGCTCCGGTCATATTGTTCAGTCGTTTGGAGTCATCGACCGAGCGATGGAAGTACACGTCATGCGGGAACAGCTCGCTCCGCCCGTCCTGGGCAATGCAGGTCTCCAGGTTGTGCTCGTCCATGTAGCTCGAGTAGATGTTGGTGGCGTCAATAGCCATCGGGCTGTCGATGTGAATGGGAACCACCGGCAGCTTCCCCGCCTTCATCAATCGTCGGAGGATCAAAGTGACTTGCTGCGCCCGTCCCACCGCGAACGATGGAATCAAGACCGTGCCGCCTCGCTCAAAGGTCCGGTTGAATGGCTCGATAATCTGATCTTCCACCGGCTCATGTTCGTGTGTACGGTTTCCGTAGGTCGACTCAACGATCAAGATGTCACAACCGGGCAGAGGATGCGGGTCGGGATGCAATGGCATGTCATAGCGCCCAACGTCACCGCTGAACACCAACGTCCGCGACTTACCCGCGTCGCCGCACGCTTCCATCTCGATCATCGCGGATCCCAAAATGTGGCCGATTTGAACAAAGCGCCCCCGGCAGTCGCCGGCCAGCTCCACCCACTGTTCGTAGTCGACCGGCTCAAAGAGCTTGAGGGCCGCTTCAACGTCCTTGGACGTGTAGAGCGGTAGCGCCGGTTTGTGGCGGCTGTAGCCTTTCTTATTGGCCCAGCGCGCGTCCTCCTCCTGGATCTTGGCGGAGTCCATCAAGAGGAGTTCGGCCAGGTCGCGGGTGGCGGGCGTGCAGTACACCGCCCCCCGGTAGCCGTCGCGCACCAACCGTGGCAGATAGCCGGCGTGGTCTATGTGAGTGTGGGTCAGTAACAGATTCTTGACGGCGCTGGGGTCGAAGCCCGGCTTCTGCCAGTTGAGCTTGCGGAGCTTCTTAAGCCCCTGAAAGAGCCCGCAGTCCACCAACACGCTGGTCTCGTTGGTTTCCAACAAGTGGCGTGATCCAGTGACCGTACCAGCTCCGCCATGGAACGAAATGCGCATGCGCTCCCCGATTCTGTCGCCCTATCCGTTGCCGCCGCAATGAAGCGGCGCCATTGTGCACGAAATATGAAAATGGCGCAAAGCCGGCGAAACGAGCGTAGACCGCAGAGCCCTGCCGGTCTATGCTTGGGCGCCTTTTGATGTGGGTTCGATGCAGGTGGGGGGGCGATGCCGAACATTCGTGTGCAGCGTGATGTGGGTGCGCAGGTGACCGTCGTCGTCTTGGGCGGCGGCCGCGGCCAGCGGCTGGACCCGCTGACTCGCATGCGCTCGAAACCGGCGGTGCCCTTGGCTGGCAAGTACCGCCTGATCGACGTACCGCTCTCCAACGCCATCCATTCTGGGATGGAACGTATCTTTGTCCTCACGCAGTTCAACTCCGTGTCTCTCCACCGTCACCTGGCTGCCACCTACAAGTTCTCGCCGTTTTCCCGTGGCTTCGTCGAGGTATTGGCGGCGCAGCAAACTCCGTCGGATGAGTCCTGGTTCCAGGGGACTGCCGACGCCGTCCGCCAGAACATCGAGTTCATCGCCGAGCTGGGCGCCAAGCACGTCCTGATCTTGTCCGGCGACCATCTATATCGGATGGACTACCGCATGATGCTGCGCGACCAAATGGTGCACGACGCCGACGTTACCATCGGCGTTCTGCCCTGTTCGGAGTCCGACATCGCCCAGTTCGGTGCGGTCCGCGTCGACGACACTGGCCGCGTCGTCGCCTTCCGTGAGAAGCCGGCCACCGCCGACGAGCGGCGGGGATTCGAGATACCCGACCAACTCCGCGAACAGAAGCGCCTCGGGCCCGATTGCGGCTTCCTGGCCTCGATGGGCATCTATTTGTTCAAGCAAGACGTCTTGCAGAGTTGCTTGGACGGCGACGACCTCGACTTCGGGAAGGACGTGCTTCCTGCCGTAGTCGAATCCCATCGCGTGCAGGCCCATCTGTTCAAAGGCTATTGGCAAGACATTGGCACCATTCGAGCGTTCTACGACGCCCACATGCAGATGCTGAGCCCAACGCCGCCCTTCAGCTTCTTCAGTCCCGATTGGGTGATCTACACGCACCCGCGCTACTTGCCAGGCACCCGCATGGATGACACGCACATTGTGCGCTCCAGCATTTCTGACGGGGCGATCATCGCCGATTCGACCCTCGACAACAGCATTGTCGGCATTCGGTCCCGCATTCGCGGGGCAACGGTTCGGCGCACTCTTATCATGGGGGCTGACGAAGAACCGCACGACATCCCCGGCGCGCCCCAGGTGGGGATCGGCCGCGGCTCGGTGGTCGCAGGTGCCATCATCGACAAGAACGCACGCGTCGGTAAGAATGTTCGACTGGTCAACGCCGCCGGCGTCCAGAGTGCAGAGGGCGACGGCTGGATGATCCGCGACGGCATCATCGTCTTGCCGAAGGACGCGGTGGTGCCCGACGGCACCTCGATCTAGGGGCCTACCTCGGACCAATCGAGTGCCAGCGGCGTGACTTGTCGGCTGGCGTAGCCGCGCTCAGCGGCAAGCGCTGCGAGCGCCGTCAGCCGGTCCTCGGAGAGCGGGTGCGTTCGAAAGAACACTCCTGCAGCATCGCTCTGGTCGCCCGCGGCGTTCCGCGCAAAAAAGTCGAAAGCGCCGCCGACGTGCCCGTACTCTCCAGCCACCAATTCGAGGCCCAATCGATCAGCCTCACTCTCTTGGCTGCGAGAGTAGCCGCGCTCCAGAAGTTTTAGGGGTTGCGCAAACAAGCTGGACAGAAGTCCCTGATTTTGAAAGACGATCGATGTCACCACGCCCAACACCAGCTGTCGACCGCCGCTCTTCACATGGTGCCGCAAGTACGTGTGAGCCAACTCATGTCCCAGCACCATGGCCAGTTCATTCTGAGACTCCACCTCGTGCAGCAGGCCGGTATAGACCAGCATGTTGCCACCAGGCAAGACCCCAGCGTTCACTTCCTGTGAATCAAAGAGGTAGACGTGATGAGGGATGGCGTGACCGTCGAACTGTGCGGCCAAACGGTCGACGAGTTCTTGGACGCTGGTTTGCAGCTTTGGAAAGGCGTCGGTGGATTCGCGCGCCGCGACCACCGCGGTGACCAACCCCCACTCCTCCTCGACGCTGTGGGGGACGCGAGTGGCCGCCCAATCGATGGCGGCGCCCAGGGACAGATAGCCGGTCACCGCCAACGCCCCGATGACCAGGCAGAGAAAAGCGAACTCCGCCAGCGGCGATCGACCCGAGACGTTGGCGTTGAACCCGATGACCCGGGCCACGTAGGGGAGTGGCCGCCGGGAGTGGTCAGCGCGGCTCGGCTGGCGCTCACCCCCCCTCTGGCGCTCACCCCCCGGCTGGCGCTCACCCCCCGGCTGGCGCTCACCCCCCCTCTGGCGACGTTCCCTCAACTTTCTGCCAAAACGATTGCTGTGCCGTACGCCAAGGCTTCGATTGAGCCCACCGACCCCCGACTGTTGGCGCGAGCGCCGATCGTCGAAGTCTCGATGCGCACGCCGACGATCAAGTCCGCACCCGACGCATTCGCCTTCATGCGCAGCAGTGCCTCACGGCGGGCCCGGTCCACCAAAGTCTCATAAGCTGACACACGTCCCCCGGCCAGCGCCCGCAAGGCCGCCAAGACCCGCTTGAAGTAGTCGATGGACACGACGACGCTGCCGGTGACTAGTGTTGCCGAGCCCACCTGCGCATCGCCCAGAGCGAGTTGCCGGAGGGTGACGGCCGGCTGCTCGACGGTGGCTGATTCCCTTTGACGAATCGATCGGTAGTGGCCCCTTTCAACCCCGCTGCCGATTAGATAGCCGAGTCCAATCAACACCACCGGCAGCGTCAGCTGAATGACCATGATGATCATGTCGGGGTCGAACGGCATGTCTACTCGACCCGCACCGCCGTACCATAGACATAGAGTTCGGCGGCACCCTGGGCCACCGACGACGTAGCGAATCGGATGTTGACCACGGCATTGGCTCCTAGCTCCTGGGCTTGAGCCACCATGCGTTGGACCGAATCTTCGCGTGACTCGGACAACAGCTCGGTATAGCCGTGCAACTCACCCCCGACGACATTCTTTAAGGATGCGACGATGTCCTTGCCGACGTGCTTGGCCCGCACCGTGCTCCCCGAGACCAGCCCGAAGTGCTCGACAATGGTCTTGCCCGGCACCGTCTCGAGATTTGAGAGAATCATGCGCCCCTCCTCAGCTCACCCAGTTCGAAGACAGGCTAGTCTATACGCGCGTGTCGTGTTCGTGTAAAGAGTATGTCACGACCGCACCTTGACCAGATACCAGCTCTTTTTGCGAAACACCGAACCGGCGAAGATGCATAGGTAAGGAGTGTGGCACCCCACCAGCGAGACGGAGATCCTGTGACTGGCAACCCGAAGATGAACCGGCGCACCGCGGCGCTCGGCTGGCTCTTGGCGCTCGCTTGCCTGGCCGGCTGCGGGCGCGGCGATTCCACCGGCGAGGCAGCCACGGGCGCTGCAGGTGGACCTCAATCCCGGCGACGCGCGCCCGCCGGTCCGCCGGTGCCCATTGCCGTCGAGCCTGCCCGGCTCGGCCAAATCGCCGCCACCTATCAGGCCACCGCCACCCTCGGCCCGCAAAAGGAAGCCGAGGTGGTGGCGCGCGTCGCCGGCGTCGTCGAAGCCATCCAAGTCGAGGAAGGCGATTGGGTCGACGCTGGACAAACGCTGCTGCGCATCGACAACGACGAGTATCGACTGCGCGTCCAACAAGCCACCGCCCGTACTCAAAGCCTCGCCTCGCGCTTCAAGCGCCTGGAGGGCATGCTGGAGAAGGCACTGGTGGCCGCCGAGGAGTTTGAGACCGTGCGCAGCGACTTGAAACTGGCAGAGGCCGACGAGGGTCTGGCGCGCCTCAATCTGAGCTACACGCGGGTCAAAGCGCCCTTCAGGGGGCGGGTCACCGAGCGGCTGGTCGACGTCGGTTCGCACGTTGCATCCGGGACCCCACTCTTTCGCCTGGCTGACTTCGACCCGCTCCTGGCGCGTGTGTTCGTCCCCGCCAAAGAGTTCAACGCCCTCGAACCCGATCAGCCCGTCACCTTGCGGCTCGATTCAGCCGGCACGCGCCTGAGCGGCAAGATCACGCTGGTGAGCCCGATCATTGACCCGCAAAGCGGCACCATCAAGCTGACCATCGAGATTCCAGAGTACCCTGACGACGTGCGCCCGGGCGACTTTGCCCAAGTGCAGATCGTCACCGAAACCCACACTGGCGCCACGCTGGTGCCCAGAATCGCCGTGGTTAGCGACCGCGGCGAGCGGGTCTGCTACGTCGTCGCCGATTCCACTGCCGAGCGCCGGGTCGTGGAGGTCGGGTTCGAAGACGACGACCATGCGGAACTCTTGAGCGGCGTCGCCGAAGGTGAGCCGGTGGTGGTCAAGGGCCAGCGCTCGTTGAAGCACGGCGCCTTGGTGCGCATCCTGGAAGGGGATGAAGTTGCCGCCCAGCGCCCGGCCGCTCCCGACACCGGCGAGCGCCGCGGCAAGCCCGGCCAGCGCCGCCCGGGCACCTAGTGCGCGGCATCGTCGAGACGGCGGTGGGGCGCCGCGTCACCGTCCTCATGGGCGCACTGGCCGTTCTGGCATTTGGCCTGGTCGGCTACGGGCGGCTGCCGCTCGAGCTGTTCCCCGACATTGCCTACCCCTCCCTGACCGTGCAAACCGATTTCCCCGACACCGCGCCCCAGGAAATCGAATTCTTGGTGACCCGCCCAGTCGAAGAAGCGGTGGGCGTGTTGCGCGGCCTCCAATCGATGCATTCAGTCTCACGTGCTGGCGTCTCCGAGGTCACCCTCGAGTTCGACTGGGACTCGGACATGGACCTCCTGTCGATGGACATCCGCGAACGCTTGGATCGCTTGGCGTTGCCCGAGGGTACCGAGGACCCGGTGGTCCTGCGCTTCGACCCCTCCCTGGATCCAATCATGCGCCTGGCCTTGTCGGGCCCCGGCGCCCTCACCGACATGCGCAACCTTGCCGAGCGCAAGCTCAAGAACGAGTTTGAAACCCTGGAAGGGGTGGCCTCGGCCCAGGTGAAAGGTGGCCTCGAAGAAGAGGTGCACGTCGATGTCGACCAGGAGCGCCTGGCGGCCCTGGGGCTCACTCTGGCGCAGATCGAATTGGTGGTAGGAGTTTCCAACATCAACCAACCTGGCGGCGCGCTGCGTTCGGCCGACAGCCATTACTTGATCCGGACGATGAATGAGTTTCAGGCCGTCGAGGAGATCGGCGGACTGATAGTCCGCGAGGAGCCGGCCCCGGTGCGGGTGCGCGATGTTGCCACGGTGACCCTTGGCGCCAAGGAACGTGATGAGATTACCCGTGTGAACGGCCGCGAGTGCGTCGAGATCTCCATCTATAAAGAGGGCGACGCCAATGCCGTTAGGGCGGCGGCGGCGGTGCGCGAACGACTCGCTGCCTGGCAAGACAAGCTCCCCGAAGGACACGAACTCAGTGTGCTGTTCGACCAGTCCCGCTTCATCCAAAACGCCGTGGCCGAGGTGCGCCAGTCTGCCCTGATCGGCGGCGTGCTAGCGGTGATTGTCCTCTTCTTGTTTCTCAGGGACTTCCGCAGCACGCTCATCGTGTCGACGTCGATTCCCCTGTCGGTCATCGCGACGTTCATGCTGATGTACCGGATGAAAATCTCACTGAACATCATGTCCCTCGGGGGATTGACCCTGGGCATCGGCATGTTGGTCGACAACGCTATTGTCGTCTTGGAGTCGATCTTCCGAAAGCGCCAGGCGGGGCTCAACCCAGCTGCGGCCGCTGTGGAAGGCACGAGCGAGGTGGCGGCGGCAATCGTCGCGTCGACTCTGACCACCGTGGCGGTTTTTCTGCCAATCGTTTTCGTGGAGGGCGTCGCTGGCCAGCTCTTCAAAGACCAAGCGCTGACTGTCACCTTGAGCTTGTTAGCATCTCTGGTTGTGGCTGTCACCATGATCCCCATGTTGGCTGGCCTGGGCCGCCGTTCCCCAGCACCCGCAGTCAAGAGCACCCAGGTCTCATCGATGACCCCGACTATAGGCCGCACTTCCAAGCTCTACGATCGCTTCTTGCAAAGTGCCAGTCGCCACCGAGCCCTCACCCTGCTCGGCGCGCTGGTGGTGTTTGCGGGCGCCCTCGGCTCCCTCCGCTGGATCGACCGAGAGCTTATTCCGCCGCTGTCCGAGGGTGAGTTCTTTTTCGAGGTGAAGATGCCCGAAGGCGCCTCGCTGGCTGCCACCGATCGCGTCGTCGGCCAGATGGAGGGCGTTGCTGCCGATACCGACGGGGTTGAGCGGCACTACGCCACAATCGGCAGCCGCCTGGTGGCCGGCGGTCAATCCTTGCAGACCAAGGCCGAACATCTCGGCCAGCTCAACCTGGTTATGGAGCGCGGCGTCACCGACGAAGACGAACTGGCGATTGCCAACGATCTGCGCCAGCGCTTCGAAGCGATCCCCGACGTCGCCGTCCAGTTCGGCCGGCCGGCCTATTTCAGCATGAAGACCCCCGTGGAAGTCATCGTCTTCGGGGATGACTTGGAGACACTCCGCAGTTACTCGGTCGAACTGGCCGAGGGGTTGGCCGCGACCCCGGTATTGGCCGACGTGCGCTCCTCTTTGGAAGCCGGTAACCCCGAGCTCCAGGTGGTGTTCGACCGCTCCCGGGTGGCGGCCCTGGGCCTCGACATGCGTACGTTGTCCGAGACTCTGCGCGGTCGCGTGCAAGGCGTCGTCCCGACCCGATTCAAGGAAACCGACCGCCAGATCGACATCCGGATTCGCAATGCAGAAGCGCACCGCGCTTCGGCGACCGACGTCAAGAACCTAGTGGTGCCGGGGCCAGGCGGGATGCCGCTTCGCCTGCAGTCGGTGGCCGAGGTGCGGCTGAGCCGTGGCCCCGCCGAAATCCACCGCATCCAGCAACAGCGTGCCGCAGTGGTTACTGCCGGATTGACTGCTCGCAGTTTGGGCGCCGCCGAACGGGCGGTTCGCCAAACCCTGGACGAAGTGCCGCCACCCGCCGGGTTGTCGGTCGAGCTGGGCGGGCAAAACCGCGAAATGCAGGTGTCGTTTGCCAGCTTGCGGTTTGCCCTCGCCCTGGCCATATTCCTCGTTTACCTGGTTATGGCGGCCACGTTTGAGTCGCTGGTCCACCCGCTCATCGTGCTGGCGACGATCCCCCTGGCGACGGTCGGGGTGGCTGCCGGTTTGCTTGTCACCCGGACGCCGCTATCGGTCATTGTCTTCATCGGCACCATCATGCTGGTCGGCATCGTCGTCAACAACGCCATCGTCTTGATCGACGCCATCAACCGCCGCCGGCGCGCCGGGCTCGCCAAGGAAGAGGCGGTGGTCAGCGCCTGCCACCTGCGGTTGCGTCCGATCCTGATGACCACCCTCACCACGATCTTGGCCATGTTGCCGATGGCGCTGGCGTTTGGCGATGGCGCTGAGCTACGCGCCCCCCTGGCCATCACCGTCGCCAGTGGCCTCTTGTTTGGGATGGTCTTGACTCTGGTGGTCATTCCGGTGGCGTACTTGGTGGTCCCCTCAAGTCTCGGCGCCCTCGATCCCCACCCCCGTCCGGAGCCGGTCACCCCATGACGTTGCCCGAGCTGGCCCTCGACCGCCGCGTCACCACGGCGATGATCATCGTCTCGATCGTGGCGCTAGGACTCGTCGCCCTCGTCCGCTTACCCCTGGCGTTCTTGCCGGACGTCGAAGAGCCGCGCATCTGGATCGTCTTGCCCTACGAAAACGCCTCGCCCGATCAGGTGGAGCGCCTGGTGGTGCGGCCCGTCGAAGATGCTATGAGTTCAATGTCCGGCCTGCAGGGCATGTGGTCGCGCTGCGACGCCGATGGCGGGCGCGTACAGCTGCGCTTTAATTGGTCCGAAGACATGCGCGTCAAGCGCGTTGACGTTTGGGAGCGGCTCGATCGCATCCGTCGCGACCTGCCCGGCGGCTTGGGCGACATTCAAGTGGGCTCCAACTGGGACGCCCGCGAGGCCGACAAGCCTATCCTGGAGGGGCGCTTGTCGTCGCCCCGTGACCTCTCCGAGAGCTACGATCTCCTCGACAAGAAGATCGTTGGCCCGCTCGAGCGCGTGCCAGGCGTGGCGCAGGTGCGCTTGGACGGCGTCAATCCGCGCGAAGTGCGCATCAACCTGCGCCTCGCCGACCTCGAGGCCCACCGGCTCGACGTACGGACGGTAGCCCAAATCTTGCGCGGCACCAACTTTGACCAATCCCTGGGTCGCATTGTCGAAGGCGATGCCCAGTACACGCTGCGCACCGTCGGCACCTTCGCCAGCCTCAACGAAATTGCCGAGCTACCGCTGCGCGACGATGGGTTGAAGCTGCGCGACGTCGCCGACGTTGTCTTTGAGGAGCCGCCGCTCGAGTACGGGCGCCATCTGGACGGCGACTTTGCCATCGGCATCACCGTCTCCACCGAAGCCAAGGCCAACGCCGTTGAGGTGTGTGAGGAACTCGAGCGCCGGATCGCCGCCATGGGCGGCGACCCCGAGCTGGAAGGCGTGAACTTCCTGGTCTGGTTCAGCCAAGGCGCGGAAATCAAACGCACCCTGACGGACCTGGCGTTCACCGGAGTCTTCGGCGCCCTACTCTCGTCGATCGTCCTCTACGTCTTCCTGCGGCGCTTCACGACGACACTGGTGGCGGTGAGTTGCATCCCGTTTGCTCTCATCGTCACATGCGGAGTGGTTTGGGCGCAGGGCAAGTCGCTCAACACGTTAACTTTGCTGGGGCTTATCGTTGGCATCGGCATGCTGGTGGACAATGCCGTTGTGGTCATGGAGAACATCTTCCGCCATCAGGAGCGCGGCCTCGATCAGCGTCAGGCTACGCGGCTCGGCGCCGCTGAAGTGTCCACCGCCGTTCTCGCCGCCACCTTGACCTCGGTGATCGTGTTCTTGCCGATGATTTTCAATGAGCCCAGCGAGATGAGCTTGTATCTTCGCGAGTTGGGCATCACCGTGTCCATCACACTTTTGGCCTCTTTGTTTATCAGTCAAACGCTGATTCCGCTAGCAACCTCGTGGTTTCTGCGCCAGGCTCCTGCTCGGAAGGCCGGGTGGATGGAGGCTTTGGAGGGACGCTACGGGCGCGTTTTGAACTTCACGCTAAGCCACCGGTGGCTGGCGCCGCTGATCTGGCTGACAGTGATCGCCCTCGGCGCCTGGTCATTCACGTCGATCGACAAAAACTTCGACCACAACGAGAGTGAGCTGTTCGTGCAGATTAGATACGACTTCTCGGAGGAGCTAAGCCTGGATCGCAAGGAGGAGGTCGTCTCGCAAGTCGAGACCGCCCTCGAGCCCCATCGCCAAGCCCTGAAAGCTCGCTCGATCTACAGCTTTTGGAGCGACCGTTGGACCCTGACGCGCGTCTATCTGCGCGAGGGTGAAGCCTCTGAGGAGAATATTGCCGCGGTGCGTACCACCCTCAAAGAGGTGCTGCCCGAAATGGCGGGCTTGAAGCTCGAAGTGCTGGAGAACCGCCAATTCTGGCGACAGGACCGCGGCAAGCGCGTCGCCTTTCAGTTGATCGGCGAGGACACCGAGGTGTTGGCGCGATTGGCCGAGGAAGCCAAGGAACGGCTCACGGCCATCGATGGCCTGCACGACGCCGGTTCTTCGAATGCTGAGGGGAGCCAGGAACTCCACGTTGCCGTCGACCACGCCCTGACCTCACGCTATCGGGTATCGCCGCGGCAGGCAGCCGAGGTGGTCGGATTGACCTTCCGCGGTCAGCGACTGCAGCGTTTCCGCAGCGGGCAGACCGAGCGTGAGATGCGCCTGACTTTGGACGAACGCCGTACCGAGTCGGTCGCTCAGCTGGCCAACCTGCCCCTGTGGAGCGCGGCGGGCACCAAGATTCCACTGGCGGCGGTGGCCGAGGTGGCGGCTAAGCCGGGTAGCGAACAGATCCAGCGCGACGAGCGGCTCACCAGTGTCTGGGTGTGGGCCAACTACAAAGAGGGATCCCGCGAGGAGTACATGCCACGGGTGACCCAGGCGCTCGAGGCGATGACTTTCCCCTACGGCTATTCCTGGAGCTTCGGGCGCTGGCAGCATCGCCGCGAGGAACAGTCGCGCGAACTCGGCACCAACTTCGCCCTGGCCCTGCTCTTGGTCTTCGCGGTCATGGCTGGCCTGTTCGAGTCGATTCGCCAGGCCATCGGCTTGATGATTGCCCTGCCGCCCGCCTTGGCCGGCGGCGCCTGGGCACTGCACCTAACCGGCACTGACCTTGACACGCCGGCGATGGTCGGCGTTTTCCTGTTGGTCGGCATCGTCGTCAACAACGGCATCGTCATGATCGAGCACATCAATGGCTATCGCCGGGGTGGCACACCGCGGCGGCAGGCGATGCTGCGCGGCGCTCGCGAACGGCTCCGTCCCATCGTCATGACGGCGCTGACGACGCTGATCGGCCTGGTGCCCATTGCCCTGCAGAAGCCGTCGCTCGGTGGCATCTACTACTACTCGATGGCTTTGGTGCTGATGGGCGGGCTGACCGTCTCGACGTTCCTGACCACCCTGCTCCTGCCAACAACGGTGACTTTGGTGGAGGACGCCCCAGCCGCCCTGATGGCAGTGGGCCGCCGGCTCAGGGCGCCGTGGCGCCGTGCGGCTCGACCTTACTTCACAAACCCCTGATCCGGCGCCACCAAGGTCTCGACAGGCTCTTGCGGCACTACTTCGCCGGCGCCGAACACCGCGTCAAACCCCGCCTCCGGGACCAGGCTGGGCTCGCCTTCGACTTGGATGGGCGCTGCCGACATCGAGTGCCTGACGCTGCCATAAACCAGCATGCTGGTGACAATCAAAAGCGCGCAGCAGATCACCAGGCCCCGCATCGCTCCACCCTTCTCCGGTGTCGGTGCGGGGCGCGGGCGCTGATTGCCCAGCCGCGGCTGGGCGATGACCGGCGTGTAGTCCAGGTGTTGTGACATCGGGTTTAGGCAGCGGCGCGCATGGTGTCGGTGGCTTCAGGCGCTGCGTCGTCAGTCTGGTCTTCATCGCCATGCGAAGTGTGAAACGTTTGCAATGCCGAGCCCAACGCCTCGGCCTCCGAGCGGAGTGCGGCAATCTGCTGGGGCGACACCGAGCCCTGCTGCGCTGCGGCATTGACTGATTCGATGTGGCCGGCAATCTTGGCGTGGGCTTCTTGGGCACCGTGCAGGCTGCTGTCCAGTTGGTCCAACATGGCGTTCAAATCGTCGCGCAACTCATCCATCATATCGCCCTTGCGGAATCGCACGCGCTGACTGACGTCACCTTCCGCAACCCGATTGGCAACGCGACGGACGTTGGTGATTGGGCCAAACACCTTGTGGGACATGAAAATCGAGTGGATCCCACACCCGGCAATAATCAGCCAAGACAAGGGCCAGACGCGCCCCGTAAACAGGCTGAGCTGCGCCAGGGTCTCCGATGTGAGCTCATCCGGTGACGTCCATCCGATGATCATGTTGGGGGCGAGGGCCACACAGAACAAGATCGCCGTATAGGCGATCAGGTAGTTGACGATCATCAACGCCAGCCCGATTTGAACGCGCCGATTCTGCAGGATCGAAGAAGGACGGCGCCGATTACCCATGAAACTAAAGACCATACGAGCCTCCGCTGCGCGCGTTGCCGGGGTGTCGATGTAGGAAACGATCGCCCAAAATATTGCAAGTTCGGTGCCACGCTGCTGCCCGGCTTGGCGTGCCTCGATTCGCGACGCCAGGCTATGGCGCGTGCAGAGTGCTGAGCGACTGAGATGCCGACTGGCACTCTGCACGGCTCGGCTCGAAACAGCTCAGAGCCGGCACGGGCCCGAGAACTACGCTAAACTTAGGGCTGGTGGCCCGACCTGCAGGCTGCCCCGGCTGGCTCCATTCACCCCTGAGGAGATTGTTAACATGCTGCGCAAACCAGCACCCCGCACCCTGGTTGGGCTAGTAGCCCTGGGCCTCCTGAGCCTCGTCGCCCAAGCCGGAGCTGTCGAACCGCGCGAAACCCTCGACGATTCGTACATGGCGCCCAATCCCAACCCACCAGATTCTGGCCAGGCTCTAGACTTGGGTGCGTTTCACATCGTCCAAGTCAACGTCGGTGCCGCCGGCGCCAACATTCTAGGCGATGCCGGCAACGAACCGTCCATCGCCGTTGACCCCACCGACCCCAATCACATGGCTATCGGTTGGCGCCAGTTCGACAACGTCAGCTCCAACTTTCGCCAGGCCGGCTGGGGTTACACCGGCGACGGCGGCCGCACATGGACGTTCCCGGGAGTGCTCGAACCGGGCGTCTTTCGGAGCGACCCGGTCCTCGACTTCGACGCTGCCGGCAACTTCTACTACTCAAGCTTGAAGAGCGACTTTTCGGTCGACATTTGGAAGTCGACCACCCAGGGCGTCGATTGGGGAACGCCGATTCCCGCCTTCGGGGGCGACAAACAATGGGTAGCAATCGATCGGACCGGCGGCCAGGGACACGGCAACTACTACATGGCTTGGAGCATTGCGGCGGGTTGTTGCGGCGACCGCACGTTCACCCGCTCCACCGACGCAGTGCAGAGCTTCCAGACGCCGAGTTTGATTCCCGAACAACCGGCTTGGGGCACGATGGACGTGAGCCCCGACGGCATCCTCTACGTTTCGGGCCACAATTTCTTTAGTCGCACCATCTACGTGTCGCAGTCGCTCGACGCCCAGCTTGCCGGCCCATTTAACCCGACGTTCAACTCGATCGCCGTCGACCTGGGGGGCGAGTTGGATAGCGGCGGCCCACCAAACCCCGGCGGTCTGCTCGGGCAGGCGCAGGTGGTGAGCGATCACTCCGGCGGGCCAACCCACGGCAACGTCTACCTGCTGGCGTCGGTAAACCCGCCCGGGCCGGACCCTTTGGACGTGCGTTTTTCGCGCTCCACCGACAATGGCCTGAGCTGGAGTACATCGGTCAAGGTCAACGACGACCCAGTGGGCACCAACGCCTACCAGTGGTTCGCCACGATGTCGATCGCTCCCAATGGGCGGTTGGACGTCATCTGGAACGACACGCGCAACACCGGTTCCAACATCATGAGCGAACTCTACTATTCCAGCTCGACCGATGCCGGCGTGACCTGGTCGACCAATCAACCATTGAGCCCGGCCTGGAACTCGATTATTGGCCACCCCAACCAAGATAAAATCGGTGACTACTACGACATGGTTTCCGACAATGTCGGAGCTAGTTTGGCCTGGGCTGCCACCTTCAACGACGAGCAAGATGTGTACTTCACGCGCATCGGTGACTGGGACTGCAACGTCAACAGCGTGCCGGACAGCTTAGACATTTCAAGCGGCTCCAGCTTAGATTCAAACGGCAATGGCATTCCTGACGAATGCGAGGGAATCACAGCGATCGCCGTCGCCCCGGCCCCGGCGCAACGCGCTCTGCACCAGAACACTCCCAACCCCTTCAATCCTTCCACCTGGATTCGCTTTGACTTGCCCCAATCGGCCTCGGCGCCCGTCAAGCTGGTGGTCTACGACGTCGCCGGCAATCAGGTGCGGACGCTGCTCGACGGCCCGGCGACTTCGGGGGAGGTGCGCTGGGACGGACGCGACGACAATGGCAATGCAATGGCCTCGGGCCCGTACTTCTACACGCTCGATTTTGGCGAGCAGCGCGAGACACGCAAAATGGTGCTACTGCGATAGATAGATCGACACGAGAATCATGGCTAGGCCGACCCTTGAGGGTCCCGGATGGGCTTGCTACGATGGCGGGTTATGGGAGACACCGTGTCTCCCATTGTTTCACGGCCCGCACACAATCCGGAGGTCCCCATGCGCCATGCAACCGTGTCGGTGGTTGTGGCCGTCTTGATGGTAGCCGGCACCGCAATGGCTACCGACTACAATAATGACGGTGCTTCTAACACCGGCAAGCTCGCCGAGCCGCCCAGCGGCGACGTCAACCACAACGCCGCATCGTCAGTCGTCAGCTTTCCGTCCGCCGGCGACAACGTCAGCGTCCTGTTCTTCCCATTCTGGTGGAACCTCGGCGACACCGCCTGGGGTGACCGCACCGTCCCAGAAGATCCGGTGACCCAGGCCCAAATTTCCCTAATGCTGGAAGGCACTGTCCTGTCATGCGATGTGCTGGACATGGACTTCCTGATCAACGGGACCGTGGTCGGTTCGTTCGAAATCAGTGCAGCTGACGGGTTGGGGCCGATTATCAGGGACTTTGCCTTCCCGGCAATTGCTGGTGGTACCTACGAACTGCGTTACACTGTGACCCGCACCGTCGGAGCGGGCTGCGGCAGCGTCGAAGTCGACTTCGACAACAGCACCGTCGCCCTTACGGGCCCGGCGACACCAGTTGCAACTACCACCTGGGGCAAGGTCAAGGCGATCTACAACTAGGGATCGCGTAGTAATCGCGTCCAGGTTGCTCGCACATCCTCCGCCCCAAAAGGGGCGGGGGATGCTTCTTTGGTGGAGGTTGCTTCTTTGGAGCTTGCGTGTAACTAGCTGCCGCCAAGCAGCTTGCGTGTAACTAGCTGCCGCCAAGCAGCTTGCTTCCCTCGGGGGTATTGCGGAGAGCCTCGAAGCGCCGGTCGGTCCGCAGCCGCTCCTTGACTGGTGCTCCACCCAGGCGAACCGCCTCACTGGCGTGATTCCCCGCCTCGTCCAGGCGCCCCGCACCAACTGCCATCGCGGCCAGCTCGATCAAGGCCAGTGGCCGCTTTCGACCGCGCACCTGACCAAACTCACCGGCCGCCGCGCCCGTGTCACCCCGGCCCAGGTAGATCGTCCCTAGCTCGTAGCGGTAACGAAAGCGCTGCGGATCAAGATCCCGGGCAGTTTCCAAGAGTTCCAGGGCGCGCTCGTGGTGCCCCAGGGCCAGCTCGATGGCACCCAGGCTGGCGCGCGGAGCAGCCTGATCGGGGGCCAGGTCAATGGCGCGCTGCACGGCACGGCGCGCTCCCTCGGTGTCCCCAAGCCGCATCAAACACACGCCTAGGTTGGTGTGTGCCGCTACTCGCCGCGGTTCCAATTCGATCGCCCGCTGAAAATAGGAAGCGGCGGAATCGGCCCGGCCAGCCCGGTAGTGCGTGTCGGCGAGTTGGTAAGCGGCCTCGACGTGGGCGGGATCGATCGCTAAGGCTAGACCCAACCATTCAGCTGACGCATCCCAGGCGCCGTCTTGCTTGTAGAGCAGGCCGATGCGCGTGGCGACAAAAGTGTTCTGAGGGTCCTCGTCGACCACCCGTTTCAGCAAGGCGATCCCTTCCGTGGTCCGACGGGCTAGAAGCATGCCCTCGGCTCGGGCGATGAGGGCAGCGATGTGCGCCCGGTCTTTGGGGTCGACTAGTTCCGCATCGGAACTGGCCGCCGTCGCCCCTGCCGGCGATCTTCCTCCGGTGATGTAGCCCAGCGCTCGGAGCTGCGCAACCGCATCGGGAGTAGCTTCGCGGTCCGGTTGCCGCTCTCCCTGCGCTAGAACCAAGAGCTGGTCAATCATTCTCTCCGCGACCTCGGCCTGGTTGGCGGCGATGTCGTTGCGCTCCTCGGGGTCGGCGCGGAGGTCGTAGAGTTCCGGGCGGGGCGCGTCGATGTACTTGAACGCTCCCGTGCGCACCGCCCGCAGGGGCGACCACCCCATCACCGTGGCGTAGCGGGACTCCAAGTATGCAGCCGTTTGCGTATGATTGGCATCCGCCAACTGCCCAGTGCGCCTCCCGCCATCCACCAGATGGCTAACCAACGACCGACCGTCAAAGACTGCGGGCGTCCCAACCGCCGCCAACTCCAAGACGGTCGGAGCGATGTCCACCGTTTGGACCTGCTCGTCGATCCTCCGGCCCCCAGCCACCCCCGGGCCGGTGACCACCAGCGGCACCCGCATCGTCGAGTCGTAGATGTAGAGCCCATGGGTGGGCTCGCCGTGATCGCCAAGACCCTCACCATGGTCGGCAGTAAGCACCGTGACCCTGGGCCGATCGCCGCGCGCCTGTCCAACGGCTGCCAGGAGTCGCCCCACCTCCCGATCGACGTAGGCAATCTCGCCGGCGTAACCGGCTGGAAAGCCGGCCGGCGGTTCGTAGGGGTCGTGGGGATCGTAGAAGTGTACCCATAGAAACATCGGGTTGGCCGGGGCCCCTGCCAACCATCGGAGCACCGCCGCTACCGTTTCACCCGCTCGGCGCTCGGCCCGGTGCCGGTGGTCGGCTGGCAGGTCGAGTTCACTAGGACTGGTGAGCGCGTCGTCGTAGGTTTCGAAACCACGGGCCAGCCCGAAGCTCGAATCGAGTGGAAAGCCGCTGACGAACGCCGCCGTCCGGTAGCCGGCCTCGGCCAAGGTTTCGGGCAAGCTCGCCGGCCCCTCCGCGTCCAGGTAGTGCTCGTTGAGCCGGACGCCGTGACGATGCGGGTAGAGCCCCGTGAAGATCGAGCAATGCGACGGTAACGTCAGCGGTACCTGGCAAACGGCGTTATTGAAAGCGACGCCTGCGGCAGCCAGTGAGTCGATCGCCGGGGTGGCGAGAGTTGGGTGCCCAGCGAAACCGAGGTGGTCGTACCGCAGCGTATCGATCGTGATGATCAGAATGTCGGGTGGCTCGGGAGCGCTTCTGTTGCAACCCACGCCGGAGATGGCAATGCAGAGCCCAGCGGCTTGAAATATGGCGCCCACTCCGACGGCGCGATGCATGGATCCTCCGAGGACAAAGGCTAGCGGCTTACCCGACGATGGCACCCGCCGCACACAACAGGCAACAAATCGGTCCAGTCTACCGCCGCGGACCAAAATCGCAAGGCCGGCAGCGCTAGCGTTGCCGGCCCGAGTGTCAGCTTGAGCTGTGCTCTAGCTCCCTAACCGAGGACCTGACACTCCGCGTCGTCTTGGTTTTCGTCCCAGCAGGAACGCTCGCCACCATGGTCTTGGTAGCTGCCGGTGCCGTCGGTCTCGTTCCAGGTAACGTCGGCTGCCGACTCCGCCGACGCATCGTAGTGGGTGATGGACACGAGGTCGCCATCCACCCGGTAGGTAAGCGAATCACCAAAGTCCTGATGGCGGCCGTCGATCAGCTGTAGCGCCAGCGTGCGTTGTTCGGCGTCGCCCAACGCGTAGTCCAGTCGAGCGACGGCGATTGTTTGGTCGTCGACGAGGTCGTGGAAGGTCCAGTGGCCGCTGTCGGCTGCCTCGTTGGCGCTGCCGGAGAACCACACGAAGTTGTCCAGCGGCCGTGCACCGTCCGGGTCATCCACTGCCAACTCCCAATTGACTGTGTCGCCGTCGCGCCTTGCCCGCAGCTCCACGGTAACGTCACGACCTTCGCCGTTCCATACAAACGACCAGACGAACTGGTCCCCGCGGACCACTGGGTCGGCGCTGAGCGCCGCCGCTAAGACCTGCACCGGCTCGTGCAGAAAGTCAGCGACCATGAGATTGACCAGGGTCACGCGCACGACGGCGTTCAGCCAGTGGTTTCGGGTGGACACCGCCTCTGGGTGAAAGGGCGCACCTTCTGGATTCCCGCCGTCAAAGAAGCTCAAATCGATGGCCATGCTTCCTACGGGAGGTACGGCCGGCGCCAGACTGGCCGGTGGCGCGGTCGTGTCGCTGTCGCAGCCTGTCCACACCGTCGCACACAGAAAGGCGGCGGTGCATAAGAGCAGATGAGAACGTTGCATGGATCGCCTCCGGGCTTGGGTGGGGCTCCCAGCGTCGGGGGCCCGTCAGGAGTGCCTCATTGTTGCAGTTGCATTGCAGGTGGCGTGCCAATTCTAGCGCTGGCCGGGTGCCAAACCGACGCGAACACGCGTCAAACCTGCGCCAGGCGCTCCGAGTGCCACAGATCGAGCCCCATGGCGCCCAGCTGTTCCTCGACCCGCGCCTCCCAGCCGCGGTTGGCGAGCGGACTCGCCGGGCTGGGGTGAAGAATCGAACCAATCTCCACCGCATCGGGGAGTCCATCGTTTGCCGCCACCGCTCGCAGCCGGCCCTCCGCAAACCGACCAATGCCGACCACCCAGCGCGGCCCCAAAAGCGTCACCAAGGCCGCCAATGCTCGGTCGCAATGACCAAACAGCGCTTGGCGCTCCGCCGCTGGCAACTTATCGGGCGTGCGGTTGCGACCCGAGTCTTCCAGAAACGCCAGCGGACAGTAGTTCCATACAAAGAAGGCTTGGGCAAACGACTCGGGTGTCCCGAAGCGCCGTTTCGCCCATCCCCAGAGCCGCGCGCCGCTCACCTCCCGGCGCTGACAGCTAAAACCCCAGATGGGGCGCTTGGCATGTTGATGTTCTGGGCACCCGACCCCAGTCCGAATCCCCAACCAGTCGCGCACGTGCGAAATCTCGCCAAAGGGCACGGCAGTCTGCGCCATTCCAAACGGGCCGGGGTTCATGCCGACGAGCAGGGCGCCAATTCCCGGACGAACCATGCGTTCCAGATATGCAGTGTGGGCGGCGTCGCCGTAGTCAAGCGGGTTGTACACGCACGCCACCGGCGGCGCAAAGTTGAGTTGGTTGACGGCGCCACCGAGTTGGCGGGCAATCGAGGCGGCGGCTTGCGCCGGAGCCACTGCCGATTTGGAGCGAGTCGCCACTTATGCCTCCGGTCCGTTGTTGAAGCAGGTTGTCACGATTGCCTCCGGTCGCCTGGCGCACAACCGACGCTTCATGGTATCATTCAAGCTCGCATGTCTTAGGTCAAACGCTCCATCACCCACCAACCCTGCCAAATTGCTCGCCCCTTCATGGTCGAAGTCGAAGCGAAGTTTCTGGTCGATTCGGACGAGGCGTTTGCGGAGATTCTCCAGCTGCAAACGTTCTCAGCCGCCCACCGCGCTGAAACCGCGGCGCGGCGCCCATGCGTCGACACCTACTACGACACCCGGACGTTCGAGCTGCTCCGGCAGGGCTACTCGCTCAGGCTGCGCATCCGCGCGCATCAGGCGGTGTGGACCCTGAAAGCTCGTGGCGAGCGTCAGGACGGCGTGTTTGCCCGCGAAGAGTTGGAGTGCTTGGTCGAAGACGCTCCAGGTGTGGACGGTGTCTCACTCGAGTCGTCGGTCCTGCCGGCGGTGATCCACAAGCGGTTGGGCAGGCTTCTCGGCCGCCGGTGCCGGCTGAAGCCGCTTTGCGTCGTCACCCACGATCGCTATGAGAGCACGGTTTGGCGACACCCCAGCCGCGATTCCGATTCGACCGTGGTCGGCACCTTGACGCTGGATGCGGTCGAGGTTTTTCCGCCTGGAACCGCCTCGGCCGCCGGGCGTAGTGCCGGGCGCTTCCGCGAAATCGAATTCGAGCTGGTGAACGGCGGCGCCACCGCTGATTTGACGGCGGTGCGCGGGCGACTGGCCGAACTGCAGGCCGCCGCTCCGTCGACCGCCAGCAAGTTGGAGCGGGCCATTGGCATGATGGCTCGGTGGGCGCAACGTGCCGGACCGCCACACGCCGGCGAGCCTCTACCCCTCCACGTCAAGCGCATTTGGCAGGCTCAACTCCTAAAGATGGCGCTTCATGAAGCGGGTGTGCGCGCCGGGAACGACGTCGTCGCCGTCCACGACTATCGGGTGGCGACGCGTCGAGCGCGGGCCGTGGCTCGCCTGTTCGGCGCCTACTTTGACCCGGGGGCGCTGGGTTCCTGCACCGACGGTCTCAAACGGACGGGCCGTACGCTCGGCCCCCTGCGCGACTTCGACGTAGCGCTTGAAGACCTGAAGGCCTTCGTGAAGGCTCATCCGGAATACACCGCCGATCTACAGCCACTCGGCGCCGCCTGGAAGAAAGAGCGGCGCCGGGCGCTCCGTCGCGCGCGCAAGTGGTTGGACTCGAAAGCCTACGGGCGATACATCCGCCGTTTTGAACGCCTGTGCCGCCAGCCAAAGCGCGGCGTCAAGCCCACGGCGCTCAGTTCCCCCTCGGCGTCGACGCGGCTCGTCTGGCCGCTGGCAGTGCACGCGCATTTTGCCCGCGTGCGGGCGATGGAGGCGCAGTTTGAACACGACAGGGTGGTGCCGATTCGCTCCCTCCACGGCGTGCGCATCGAGCTGAAGCGCCTGCGCTACATGGTCGAAATGGCGCCGGGCGACCGACGTCCCGCTCGTCGCATCGTGCGCTCGCTGAAGGGCCTGCAAGACGTCCTGGGTGCCCTACAGGACGGGGCAGTTGCTTTGGAACTTGTCGAAGCCAGCGGTTGCACTAACTCGGTGGGGCTCGCCGCCTTTCAATCCCACCAGGAGAGTCGCATTGCTAGGGCGCGGGAACACTTTCCAGAAGTTTGGCAGGCCTTTCTCTCGCCGGAGAACCGCCAGCGACTCTTCAGGATGTTGGCGGAGATTTGATCGGCTGGACGATGGCGATGCCCTTGTCGCCCTCGAGCAGATGTTGCCGCAAGAGTTCGCTTTGGGCGTTTACCTGGGCGCGGTCGCCGGCTTCCTTGCGCCGGTAGTTGCCGTCCGCCCCCAATTCGCGGGCCTTAACGTCATCTTTGAGGTAGATAGCGAGGACCACGTCGCGCAAGTAGCGCCGCGGTTCGGCTTTACGAATTGGGAAAATGACCTCTACCCGCCGGTCGATGTTCCGGGGCATGAGGTCGGCGCTCCCCAGGTAGGCTTCGTCGCTGCCGCCGTTTTCGAAGTAGTAGATGCGGCTGTGCTCCAGGAAACGACCGACGACGCTCGCCACTCGAATGTGATCTGAAACGCCCGCCAGTTGCGGGCGCAGGCAGCAGACGCCGCGGACGATGAGATCAACCTGCACACCCGCTTGCGAGGCGCGGTAGAGCAGCTGGATCATGCGCTTGTCGACCAGCGAGTTCATCTTGAAAATGAGCCGCGCATCGCGCCCAGCCTCAGCGTGCGCGATCTCCCGTTTGATCAGTTGCTCCATGCGGTGTCGCAGGTTGATCGGCGCCACCATCAGCACGGTGTAGTCCGTCTTGTGTGAGTAACCGGTCAAGTAGTTGAACAGGTGCGACGCGTCGGCGCCGATCTCCTCGGACGCGGTAAACAGTCCCAGGTCGGTGTAGTGGTTGGCGGTCACCGGGTTGTAGTTGCCAGTGGCCAGATGCGTATACCGGCGGATGCCGTCACCTTCCTTGCGGACCACGAGAGCCACCTTCGAGTGGGTTTTTAAGCCCAGGAGTCCGTAGACCACGTGGACCCCGGCGTTCTCAAGTTTGCGCGCCCAGCCGATGTTGCTCTCTTCGTCGAAGCGGGCCTTCAGCTCGACGAGCACAGTCACCTGTTTTCCCCGCTCCATGGCCTCGAGTAGCGCGTCGACCACCGGCGAGTTTCGCCCCACCCGGTACAGAGTGATCTTGATCGCCAACACGTATGGGTCGCGGGCGGCCGTCTCCAGAAAGTCCACCACTGGGCTGAACGAGTCGTAAGGATGGTGGAGAAGGATGTCCTCCCTGCGAATGGCGGCAAACAGATCGCCCTGCATACTGTCCAGCTGGCTCTGCAGCGGTTGCGCGGGTTTGAACGGTCGATCCTTGAGGTCGTGGCGCTCGATGTCATGGAGTTGCATGAGGTCGCCGAGCCCCAGCGGCGTGTTGAGCTCGTAGATGTCGTTGGGGTCGACATCCATTTCACTGACCAACAGCTTGCGGACGCGCTGCGGCAGCGCTTTATCGAACAAGAGGCACACGACCCGGCCAAAGCGCCGCCGGCGAACGGTAGCTTCGATGTGGTCGAGCAGGTCAGCAGCTTCCAGCTCCTGGATATCCAGGTCGGCGTCCCGAGTCACATGAAACGGGTGGGCCTCGACCAACTCCAGTCCTGGGAACAACGTCCCCAGGTGGGCGACGATGACCTGCTCCAACCACACTAAATAGTGCTTGCGGGGCGCCGTGCCGTCCCGGCGCAGCCCCCCAGAAGAGCGCTTCAGCGGCACCAGTCGCGGCAAGGTGTTGGGGACCTTGATGTGAGCGAACACATCGTCGCCGTTGGCATCCCGCAACAGAACTGCCAGGTTGAGACTGAGGTTGGCAATGAAGGGAAACGGTCGCGACGGATCGACCGCCAGGGGCGTCAGCACCGGGAAGATCATTTCGTTGAAGTAGGCTTGGGCGTTGGCGCGCTGTTTCTCGGACAACTCCTTGTAGTCAAGCAGATAGATGCCGGTCTCGCAGAGTTCTCGCTGCAGCTGACCGAAGACAGTGCCGCCCTCCTCCAAAAGCTGTTGTCCCGACTTGCGAATCGCGGCCAGTTGCTCTGCTGCGGTCAAGCCGTCGGCCGGGATGTCGACGACGCCGGCCTCAATCTGTTGCTTTAGCCCGGCAACCCGCACCATGTAGAACTCGTTGAGATTGGTGTGGGTGATGGCCAAGAACTTGACGCGTTCCAAAAGTGGGTTGGTGGGATCGGCGCCTTCCTCCAGGACGCGCCGATTGAACTCCAGCAAGCTGAGTTCGCGATTGATGAAGTACTTGGGGTCGTCGAGCGTCGGATCGAAGGCGTCGCGCATTCCCTCCACCGGCAGCTGCAGATTAGGACGCTCCGAATCAGGTTGTGGTTTGCTGGCGTCTTGCATGGTGGTTTCCTGGTCGCGTGTGTGTTCCGCGGTCGGGTCCTGGGTCCGGGGGCGCTACAGCGAGGCTGCGACCACCGAGTCGGCCGTGCCGACGCTAAAGTAGGTGGCGTCAGGGTGGTGGAAGACCAACGCCGAGACACTCGCTTCCGGCTCCATCATCCAGCCGTCGGTCAGCTCCACGCCGATCTCGGCAGGTTTGAGCAAGCGAAACAACCGCGCCTGATCGGCCAGGTCTGGACACGCTGGGTAACCGAACGAGTAACGCTTGCCGCGATAGCGGGCGCGCAGTTTGTCTTTGAGGCTCATGTCGGGCGGGTCGGGGAAGCCCCAGGCCGTTCGCAGTCGGGCGTGCAACCACTCGGCGGCCGCCTCGGCCGTCTCGAGCGCCAACGCCGCCAGGCAATGGGAGCGCAGGTATTTGCCGCGTGCCTTCGCCTCCTCGACTAGCCCGCGAATGCCCGCCCCGGCGGTCACCACGAAGGCACCGATGTGGTCGCGCTCGCCACCATGGACCGGCAAGACGTAGTCAGCGAGACACAAGCCCGGCGGCGCCGTCTGGCGTGGCAATTCGAAGACTTCCGCCTTGGCACCGACTGTGTCAAATACCGAAAGTGACCGATCGTCGCCTTCGGCCGCGAAGAATTGCCAAACGACGCCGACCTGCATGGCCCCGGCCCGGCACTCAGCCTGGATGCTCTCGACCGCGGCTTTGAGTTCCAGTGCCCGCTTGTCACCCGCCGCCACTAGTTGGTTGAAGTCGCCCCGCAGACCGAGGTGCCTGCCGTAGAGCATGTTGGGACTCAAAAATCGCCAGATGTCATCGAGCCCGCTGCCCGTGACTTCTAAGGTGTGGCGCTCCAAGTCCGGGACCGGTGGCGGCATCACGTCCGTCCGCACCGCGGGCGATCGCCCAGCGGGTTGGGAGTTTGTCCTCGCCCCAGCTCCCGCCCCATCGCCGGCCGTCCCGCCCGACGTCGCCTCAGCGCTTGTCGTCATCGCCTGGCTCGCCTGCACCCCAGTGCCTGCACACCGCGTCACCCCGTACTCCCGCTCCTCCTCACCAATCTGCCGTTCCAGCCGACCAGCCGCACCCGGGTCAAGCAAACGTCCGGTCAGCTCCAGGCCATCCATCGCATCTTTGGCGTAGAGCACCGTGCCCCCGTACACCGGCGCAATGCGAGTCCGGGTGAACTTGCGGGTCAGCGCCGCGCCGCCCACCAAGATCGGCACGGTTATGCCGGCCGTCGCCAGGTCCTCAGCGGTGGTTACCATCATCTGGGCCGACTTCACCAACAAGCCCGACAAACCAATGATGTCCGGGTTGTGTTCCCGCACCTTGCGAATCAAAACCTCGGGGGGTACTTTGATCCCCAGATTGATGACCTCGTAGCCGTTGTTCCCCACGACGATCTCGACCAGGTTCTTGCCGATGTCGTGGACGTCGCCCTTGACGGTGGCCAATAGCACCTTGCCTCGGGTCTGGACGGCGCTTTTCTCCATGAAGCGTTCCAGGTGTTGCACCGCCGCCTTCATGACCTCGGCCGACTCCAAAACCTCGGCGACAATCAGCTCATTCTGATTAAACAACCGCCCCACTTCATCCATGCCGGCCATCAGTGGGCCGTTGATGATCTGGAGAGGGGAGGTGTCGCGGCGCTTGGCCTCCACGTCGTCGATGAGCCCATCTTGCGAACCCTCAACCACCGCATGTGCTAAGCGTTCGTCCAAGGTCATGGTGGAGGTGTCGGCGGTGACCCGCGAGGTGGCGTCGCGGAAGTGGTGGGCGAACTCGCCGACCGGATCAGCTCCACGGTTCCACAGAAGGTCCTCGGCCAGCTGGCGTTCCTCGGTCGCGATCGAGGCGTAGCGCTCCAGTTTCTCGGTGTTAACGATTGCCATGTCCAGGCCGGCCTTGGTGGCGTGGTACAGGAAGACTGAGTTCAACACTTCGCGCCCCGCCGGCGGCAATCCAAACGACACGTTGGAGATCCCGAGGATCGTCTTGGTCTCCGGAAACGCCGCCTTGATCAGCCGAATGCCCTCGATGGTTTCCACCGCACTGCCGGTGTACTTCTGGTCGCCCGTCCCACACGGGAAAGTCAAAGGGTCCCAGATGATGTCTTCGCCGGGCACGCCGTAGCGCGCGGTTAGTAGCCTGTATGAGCGCTCGGCGATTTCCAGCTTGCGCTCTCGAGTCACTGCCATCCCCGCCTCGGGATCCTCGTCGATGGTTCCAACGACAAAGGCGGCGCCGAAGCGCCGGCCCAGCGGCGCCACCTGGCCGAAGCGAGCCTCGCCGTCCTCCAGGTTGATGGAGTTGATGATCGCCTTGCCTTGGCTGTAGGTCAGCGCTCGCTCAATGACCGCGGCGTCGGTCGAGTCGATCATCAACGGCACCTTCACCTTGCGAATCACCCGCTCGAGGAACGCCTCGGTATCTGTCAATTCGTCGCGATCGGGATTGGCCAGACACACGTCGATGACCTGGGCGCCGCCCTTCACCTGCCGGCGGGCGATTTCAGAGGCTTCATCCACGCGCCCGGCGGCGATCAGCCGCTTGAACTTCCGGGAGCCAATGACATTCGTACGCTCGCCGACCAGGACCGGGCGGTTGTCTTCGGTCAACTCCAAGAAATCGATGCCAGATACCAACGTACGTTGATGGGCGACAACTTGTCTGGGGGGCTTGCCGCGCACCATCGCGGCCAGCGCCTCGACGTGGGCGCTCGTCGTTCCGCAGCAGCCGCCAACCAGGTTGAGCCAGCCGTGGTCGACAAAGCGCTCGACCACCTGCGCCATGCTCGCCGGCGTTTCCAGGTAGCGGCCGTCCGAGTCCGGCAACCCGGCGTTGGGTACGCAACTTGTGCGGCAGCGCGCCACCGCCGCCAGCGCCCGGAGATGGTCGGTCATGAACTCGGGCCCAGTCGCGCAGTTCAGCCCCAACGCCAGCAAGTCGACGTGCATGAGCGAGGTGTACAGCGCCTCGATCGTCTGGCCAGCCAGCATGGTGCCAGTGGGCTCGATGGTGCCCGACACCATGAGTGGCACGCTACGGCCGGTGCGTGCGCAGGCGCCCTCGATCCCGACCAGCGCCGCCTTGATGTTGCGCGTGTCCTGGCAGGTTTCGACCAGCAGCACATCGACGCCGCCCTCCAAGAGACCCACCGCTTGCACGCAGAAGTGCTCGGCGAGTGCATCGAAGGTGATGCCGCCAGTGACCGTCAAGGCTTTGGTGGTCGGTCCTATCGACCCGGCGACGAACCGCGGCTGGCCGCCGCTCGTACACTCTGCCACCGCCTGGCACGCCAGCTCGGCGGCGCGTCGGTTGACGGCGCCGGCCTGAGCTTCAAGGCCGTATTCGGCGAGGACAAGCGGCGTACCGCCAAACGTGTTGGTTTCGATGATGTCGGCGCCGGCCGCCAAGTAAGCGCGATGAATGTCGAGGATGGCGTCGGGCCGGGTGAGCACCAGGTGTTCGTTGCAGCCTTCCAGCTCTGGGCCGCCAAAGTCGGCGGCGTCGAGTTCTAGCTCCTGGATGGCGGTACCCATGGCGCCGTCGAGGACGAGGATGCGCTCGGCCAATACATCCCGAAGCAGTGTGGCAGAGCGGGCCTGGGTCATAGTGTTGCTCCCGGTTTGGTGGCGCTGGCAATGAGCACCTCGAAGCGCTCGCCCGGTTGCTTGGGGGCGTGGTCCAGGTGCACGTCGCACCACCCGGCGGTGCCCAGCAGCGCTGCCAGCTGGGGCCGCGAAAAGCCCAACCATTGGTCACCAAGTCGCTCCCGCACCCACTCCTCCTGGTGCGGTGCGAGTTCGGTCACTAGAAGCTTGCCGGTTGGCCGCACTACGCGTGCCGCCTCGATCAATGCGCGCTCGGGTTCAGCCGCATGGTGCAAGATTTGGGAGAGCAGGCAAACGTCGACCGAGTTGGCGTCGAGCGGCAACTCCTCCAGCTCGCCTATCTCGAAGCGAATGGGTAGCGCGCCGGCGGCGCGGCGGGCGCGCTCGAGCATGGTCGGCGACCGATCGATCGCGATGACCTCTGCACCGCCGCGGGCCATTTCAACCGCCAGCCCACCATCGCCGCAGCCGACGTCCAGAACCACGGCACCCCGCAAGACATGGGTCAGCGTGCGGGCCCACGCCACCCACGAGCGTCCGGGCACCGGCAACTGATCGCCGCTCCAAAAGGGCGATTGGGCGCGCTCACGCCGGAGCCGCAGCTCCTCTTCCAGCCGCGCCAGGTCACCGGTGGGGTCTGCGCCCTGGGGCACCAGCTTGCCGGCCAGCGCCCACAATTCTCCGGAGACTCCCTCTGGATCTTGCGCTGCGCTCACGTACGTCCAACTCCCCTCGCGGCGCTCCCGGACGAGCCCCGCCTCTTTCAGCATCCGTAGGTGACGGGACACTCCCGACTGGGAGATGCCCAGGATGGCGGTCAGCTCGCTGACGTTCAGCTCCGCGCGCCCGAGGACGCGCAGCATCCGCAGGCGCGTCGCATCGCCCAACAACCGGCAAGCATCGGCAATGGCTTCCATAGGGTGTTTCGGCCCAGCACCAAGGGTTCTTGTCTCAAGCGGCCGCCCGCATAGTATATCGACAAATTCGGATATGTGGATTAGAAAATGCTGTGGCGCTTCTAACCCACTAAAATACTGGGAGTTGCGTTGGTTCTACTGGTAGAACGCCTGGACCGCTGCCCAGGCCTCCTCGGCGTTCTCGGCGTACTGGAAGAGCTCCAGGTCCTCGTAGGCAATGGTGCCCTCGCGAGCGAAATGCTCGAAGTCCACCGCCTCGCTCCAGAACTGCCGGCCGCACAGGATGATCGGCAGCCGCTCCATCTTGCGGGTCTGGACCAAGGTCAGCGCTTCAAACAGCTCGTCCATGGTGCCGAAGCCGCCCGGGAACGCCACCAGGGCTTTGGCTCGCATCAGGAAGTGCATCTTGCGGATTGCGAAGTAGCGGAACTGAAAGCACAGCTCCGGGGAGATGTAGGAATTGGGGAACTGTTCGTGGGGCAACGTGATGTTGAGCCCGATCGACTTGGCGCCGACATCGAACGCCCCGCGGTTGGCTGCCTCCATGATGCCGGGCCCGCCACCGGTCACCACCACGTAGTCGCACTTGTCGTCGGTTTGGCACTGCCGGGAGACTATTTCCGCAAACCTCCGGGCTTCGTCGTAGTAGTGCGCCTTGGCCAAGATGCGCTCGGCGACGGCGAGCTGGCGCACCAAAATCGGATCCCCCGGCGTCCGGTCCAAGGCGCGATGCGCCGCCTCGACCCGCCTTTCCGCGTCGTCCTGTTCGACCACCCGCGTGCCGCCGAAGACCACGATGGTTGACTCAATGCGCAGCTCTTGCTGAATCGTCTCTGGCTTCAAGAGCTCCAGCATCAGCCGCGTCCCCCGCAGGTCGTCGTCATTGAGAAACTCCGGATCCTCAAACGCCAAGCGGTAAGACGGCGACTGGATGATGCGCTCGTAGCGCGAGCGCTCCTCGCCTGAAATGTGGTCGGGGATGGTCGGAGTCGGTTGGGTCATGCCGCCCTCTCGTGTCGAAATTCAGAACTTCTGTAGGAGCGCGGCTATCCTATCATCTGGCGCTCACACCTCCCCGGCCCACAGGAACCGAAGCGCGCACCATGAAGGACACCCTGCCCGCCAACCGCCAAGTGTCGGCGACGACCGCGGCCATCACTTCGGGGCCTTTGTTGCCGGTAATCACCCGCCTGAGCCTGCCGCTTCTCCTCATGTACGCGCTCCACACCGGCTTTCAAATCATCGACCTAATTTGGGTGGGGCGTCTGGGCGCTGCGGCAACCGGCGCGGTGTCGATTGCCTTTTACGCAACCTGGGTGCTGTTCGCTTTGACCGAGGGCGTTGGCGTCGGCATCCTGGCGCTGGTCAGCCAGGCGGTGGGTGCCGGCAATCGGCGTCACGCAGGGTTCGTGGCTGGGCAGGGTGTGGTGCTGGCCGCCATGTTGGGCGTGCTGGTGATGGTGGCCGCGCCTTGGATCGCGCGGGCGTTGTTTGCCCTGGTCGACGCGCCACCGGCGGTGGCCGCAGCGGGACGCGACTATCTGACCGTGTGGTTGTTCGGCACGCCGGTGGTCATGGTGGCCTTCGCAGTAGAAACGGTGTGGCGCGCCGCTGGTGACACGCGCACGCCGATGTGGGTGATGGGCGGCGCGACCGTCGTCAATATCATTCTGGATCCCATCTTGATCTTCGGCTGGGGGCCGGCACCGGCCCTCGGTGTCACGGGTGCTGCCCTCGCCTCGGTCATATCCATTGTTGTGGCTCTCGGCGCCTTCGTAGTGCTGGCACGCCGCGGCAGCGAGCTGTTCCCGTTCGACAGCGCCGCCCTCAGACAGTTCGACGCCGCCACCTTGCTCCACACCCTGCAGATCGGCATGCCGCGCGTTCTGCTCGGGGTCCTATTCGCCTGCGTTTACCTGTTCCTGTCCTGGTTGACCGGCCGCCTGGGGACGGCGGCGATTGCCCTCTTGGGCATTGCCAACCGCATCGAGTCGATTGTCTACTTGACCAGCGACGGCGTCGGCTTGGCCAATTCGACAGTCGTCGGACAAAACGTCGGCGCCGGCCAGCTGGACCGCGCCGAGCGGGCCACCTGGACTTCAGCCTCGGTTGCCATGGCGTTGGCGTTGGGTGCGAGCTTGCTGATGTGCCTGGCCCCATACCAGGCATTGTCGGTTTTCACTGCTGACCCCGAAGTGCTGCGCATGGGCGTTCCCTACCTACGCATCTTGGGAATCAGCCAGATCTTCATGGCACTGGAGATTGTCGTGGTGCATGGGTTCTCGGGGGCAGGCGACACGCTGCCACCGACCTTGGCGGAGGTGCCGATTGCCGGGTTGCGCATGCCCCTAGCTTGGTGGGCCGCGCTGGGTGTCGGGGGCGGCATGAACGGCATTGCGTGGGTCATTAGCTTGACGTGCATTGCCCGCGGCGTCTGGCTGGCCCTGTGGTACAAGCGCGGCCGCTGGCGGCGACAAGCCGCCAATCCCACCGGGTGACTGGGCTATAATTCAAACAAAGACCGCGAACTAGATCCCTCCTGGTGGATGAAGGAGCAAGAATGCGCTTTTTGACCCTGCTTTGTTGGGCGGCGATGCTGGTGACATCGACAGTCGCAACCGCCGCACCCGTTTTCCAGCGCGAACTGGACACGATCCCAGTGTCGGTGGACGGTGAGCTCCTCGCCCAACCGTGGGTCGGGGGATTGTTGGGGCCGCGCCCCCAGTTCGCCGATCTGGACGCCGACGGCGACCAGGATCTGGTCATCGTCCAGCGGGGCGGCGGCATGTCGTTGTATCGGAACGACGGCGGACCGACGAGCTTCGACTTCGTTTTTGTCCAGGATGACCTGGCAGGGTTGGACGTCGGATTGTGGGCAACCTTCGCCGATATCGACAACGACGGTGACTTGGATCTATTTTGCGATGGCACCGGCGCCGTGCGCTTCTTTCGCAATGACGCCGGACCCGGATCGCTGGTTTGGACGCTCGCCGACAGCGACTGGCAGAGTATCGACAACACTGGCCTGGGCAACACCCCCTCGTTCGTGGATGTCGATGCCGACGGCGACTTGGACTATCTGGAGATGGAGCCCAACTTCGGTACAGCGCGCCTGTTTCGAAACGATGGGACTCCCGAGTCGCCCAACATGGTGTTTGTGACCAACACCTGGGCCTGTATCAACACCTTCGATCCCGGCGACGGCCGGCCAGCGCACGGCGCATCACCGATCAGCAGCAGCCCAGGTGCGTTCAGCATCGACACGGGCAGCAGCCAAGCGATCGACGCCGGCGGTAGACACGGGATTTCCCAGATAGCCGCAGTCGATATCGACGCCGACTCCGACCTCGACGTCTTTATCGGTGACTTGTTCAACGAAAGCCTCTGGTTCTTCCGCGACGATACCGTTGGCCCCGAACCCTGCTTCTCCCTGGTGGCCCAGGAGTACATCACACCCTTCACCACAGGGTTGAACCTGCCAGTGTTCGCCGACCTGGACGGCGATGCCGATTACGACATGCTGGTCGGGGTTGCCAACCAAGCCGCCGGCATCGACAACCTTATGTTCTTTCGCAACAAGGGAACCCCGACGTCACCCAGCCATTCGGCCGAAACCTTGAACTTCCTGCCGACCTTGGACTTGAAGTCGGGGTCGCGCCCGGCGACTGCCGACATCGACGCCGACGGCGATCAGGATCTCTTGGTGGGGGCCTCGGACGGCCAGGTCTACCACCTAGAGAACATCGGATCGCCCGCTAACCCGGCCTTTGAGCTGCTGGGTCCCTTGGAAGACGCCGCCAAGCAGGTGATCGACCTGGGGTTTTGGGCGGCGCCGGAGTTGATCGACTTCGACGGCGACGGCGACCAAGACCTGTTGATCGGCAGTGGCCAGGGGGATGTCGTCTACTACCGCAACGTCGGAACGCCGACCAACCCCGCTTTCATGTTAGTCGACCCGCAGTTTACCGGGGTCTCGGGCGACTTCAACGCCACGCCAGCATTTGCGGACATCGACGCCGACGGCGACTTTGACGCGTTCATCGGCGAGTTTGGTTCGGCGCTCACCCCGCGCATCTTCTTCGTGCGGAACGATGGCACCAACCAGGCGCCGGTCTGGACCCTGGTGAGCGACAATCGGAGCGACATTTTTGCCGAGCGCGTCTTCGTGCACAACACCGCGCCCGAGCTGCTCGACTGCGACGAAGATGGCGACCTCGATCTGTTCGTCGGGGAGTCTGAGGGCAACATCAACTTCTACCAGAACGACGGGAGTGCCAGCCAGTTCAGCTTCACCCTGGTTGACGAGAACTTCGGCGGCGTCAACGTTGGGCGCATCTCCGCTCCGCAGTTTGTCAACCTGGATGGTGACCAGGACACCGACCTGGTGGTGGGCGAAGAGGGCGGCGGGCTCAACCTCTACCGGAATACGACGTCGGTGCCAGTTGAACTCAGCCGCTTCGAGGCACTGGTCGCCGGCAACACCGTCGAACTCACCTGGGTCGTCCAAGAGGCAATCGACCTCTGGGGGTTCCACGTGTGGCGTCGCGGCGCTGACGTCGCGTCGGACCCGACCGAGCCCGGCGAGCAGCTCACACGAGCGCCACTCACCGAGTCGCCATATCGCTGGGTCGACCGCAGTGTGCCCCCCGGCCGCTACCTCTACACCCTTCAGGAAGTCACCACCCAGGGTGGCCAAGCCCCAGTCGGCCAGCGATTCGCCGAGGTCCTGCCGGCGGTGGCCGGGGGATTCTCCTTGGTGCCCTTGGCTGATTTTGCCGCCAGCGGTCGGGCGGAGTTCCGCGTCGTCTTGCCGGCGGCTGGATCCATGGCAGCGCGCATCTACGATGCTTCAGGCCGCGCTGTCTGGCACGCCAGCGCCGCAGACTTGCCGGCCGGGGCGCATACACTGGTGTGGGACGGACAACTCAAGAGTGGTCGAGCTGCGGCGGCGGGGGTGTACTGGTTGCGCGTGCAGGTGGGCGGGGGAGGCGCCACCGCGCGGATCGTCGTAGTGCGCTAGTCGCGGCCGGCGGTCGTCACAAGCAAAGGATCGTACTCCGTGGTCAGGGTGCTCTAGCGCCAGATCCACCAGAAGATGTCCACCAGGCTCAAACCCACAAGCCACAGGTTCGAGTAGCGAGCCATGGGAACCTCCTTCCTCATTCCTGCCAGCCAAAGTGAGACGGCTGGGGACGCGGCCGCACTACCGCCGCTTCCACACCACCTCCGCGTTATCGGCGGCGGGCGGGCGGATCCTGACTCGAGCTTGGCCCGGCTCGGGAGCTGGATTGATGCAGCGCTGATGCGGCACTAGGCGCTTGGCGGGCTAGCGCAGCACCAGGAGCTTGGCGGTGGTTCGTTGCCCCTGCCCGTCGATGCGCAGGAAGTAGACGCCCGCCGGTAGCGGTCGCCCGGCAGGGTCGCGCGTTTCGAACACCACCGCGTGCTGCCCGGCAGGTTCTGCACTTTGGCGTTGCCAGACCACCCGGCCCAGCACGTTGGTGACTTCCAATGTCACGAGGCCCGGTGACTCGACCCTGTAGACGATGGTGGTGGTGGCGACGCACGGGTTGGGGCGCGCCGCCAAGCGAACGCCCGGCTGCGGGGTTAAGGTGCCCGCCCGCCGGCCGATGACTCGCAGTCGGTGGTGGCCAGCCCCGACGGTCAGCGTGTTGTCGCCCGCAATATCGCCCGCCGCTGGCTCCAGCCATTCCCAGTCACCGCTGTCCACCTCCCAGCTCAAGGTGGCGGTAGCGAGAGTGGTGAGGTGTAACTCGAAGGAGGTGGGCTCCGCTGGCGGTCGCACGTCGCGCGCCAGCCCGCCAGCGGCGGCGAACTCCAGCGTCCGACCCAACGGCCCGGGCGGCCGGGCAACATCCCAACCGTCGCGGCCCCGCTCGGCTGTCGGGGCGACTTCCAGGGTCACGCGCTCTTCCACACTGCCGTCGGTTGCGGTGATGGTGATAGCTGCGCGTGGAGCCGCCCCCACGCCAATCGCCTGCCGGTCGGCGCCCGTTTCGCCCGCCACACCGACTTCGCGCGCCACACCGACTTCGCCCGCCACACCCGCTTCACGCGCCGGAATGAGGAGCGCCAGCGGCTCCCCGGCGAGGTTTTCGATCCACACACCCTCCCACACCTCGAGCAACGCCGGGTTGGCGATGTAGTGGGGCGAGCCCTCGGGCTCGTAGCCGTAGAGCGTGTTACCGACCTTACCGGTGGTCACCGCTGCGGCGAAGCTCGATACTCCATCGATGTCCCGCACGCTGAGCGCCCCGTGGTCCAGAGTGATGCCATAAGCGGCGGGGTTCCCCACCATGTTCCAGCCAGGTTCCAACTCGACTTCAAACCACGGACCGCCCGGGCGCGGCAGGCGGGGGGTGCCGGCGAACTCCCAGGTCGGAGCGCGCGCCGCGACACACCAGTAGGCCTGACCGCCTGCCAGGCCGTTGGGGGCCTCCGCGTCCAGAAGGTTGTAGGCCCGGCGCCGCGGATCCCAACGCCCCATACGCCAGGTCGTGTCGCCTTGATCGGCGTCCATGGCGTTTCGCACCAGGTCATACGCGTTGCCGTAGACTTCGATGGGCATCGCTACCAGACGCACTACGCGCGCCGTGAGCTCGGGGCCGGTGGCAACCACGTCGTAGTCACCGATCACCAGGGGTTGCTCGGCTGATCCCCATTGCGACGGATGACCTGAACTGGCGGCGAGATCCAAGTAGTACTCGATGCCCCGCGCCCAGCGCGCGGCATTGGGGAAGACCGCGGTCCACTGCCTACCGTCCAGCGAGCGGGTGAACAAACCGATGGGGGAGAAGGTAGCCTCCGTCCCCGCCGGGCGAAACCAGCCGGTGACGTCGATCAATTCCGGTGGTGAGGTAATCACCCACCGCCATTCGGCCCCCATGGACTCGATCGCCACGCCCTCGAGTTGCAAGGCGGCGACCGCGACTCGCACCTCCACGTCCACCTGACCCGCCTGGCCGCCGTCCACCGTGAAGTTGCCGGAGTGCTCGCCCGCTGTCAGGTCGGATCGGTCGGCGTGCAACCGGATGTCAACGACATCCTCTGCACCCAGGCTTCCCGCGGCTGGCTGGGCGGTCAGCCAGTCAGGTAGACCATCCATTGTCCAGCTGAGCGTTCCGCGGCCCGCGTTTCGCACGTGCACCATCAACTCGAGAAGGTCGGTCCGAAAGTCCAGGATGGTGCGGTCGACGGCAAGCTCCGGCGCGAGGATCAGAAACGGCGCACTTTGGGCTTGGTAGGTCGTGTCAGCGGCGGCGACCACGCGGACGACGCCTTCCGACCCAGTCGTGTCGGGCACAGACACCGTGTGGGAGCCGGCGCTGACTGAAACTCCACTGGCCAAAAGCTCGAAGGGGCCGCCATTGCGGGCGATCGATACGGCGAGTTGGCCCACCAGGTGGCTTGCCACCCAGGTCACCGTTTGCGGCTGACCAACCCCCCACTGGCTGGCGGCTGTCGGTGAGGTGATGGTCAGTGCTGGCTCGGGAATGGCGAACGGCGCGGTGGCGGTGGCGTGGGTCTCGGCCGCCCGCACCCGCACCATCCCGTCGGTCGTGGCGGGTCCGCGCACCTCCCACTCCAATTCGCCGGTGGCCGGGGCGGCAGCGCGCAAGATCTCGAACGACTCGCCGTCCCGCGACAGAGCCACCTCGACGGTTGCGGTGCTGTTGGAGATCCAGGCAATACGCTGGTGTGACCCCACCAGCCACTCATGGGTGTCCAAGGTGAGCGCCACGCTGTCGGGGAAATCAATGGCAATGACGCCGCTGGTGTGGAACACCGTCGTGTCAGCGGTACTCACTACTTTGAGAAGCGCCTGTGCTGTGATCGGCGGCGTCACTTGCCAGACGTACGGTGTCTCCGGCACCGGGCGGGTCACCAATGTCTCGAACGCCGTTCCGCCGTTGCGCGACAGGTCGAGACGGACGTCGCCGTCCAAGAAGGTAGCCGTCCACTCGATAAAAGTCCGAGCCCCGACGACCATGCGGCTGGGGTGGACCAGCGCCAAGCTCGCCTCGGGCACGGTTACTGGCGCCGCGCCGGCCACCGTCGGATCTGCGTGCGCTTGTACCTGGATCAGCCACGCGCCCGGCGGGCCGGCCACGGTCCACGTCCAGTCCCCATCGTTGGGGATGTCAGCGGCCAGCCGGCGAGGCGCCGCCCCGGGCGGTGTCCCCCAGACATCGATCCCGCCCACGTCCCCGGTCGTTGTCCAGCGCACTTCCTCGCTGGCGCCAACCCACCACTGATCGCCGCTGGCGGGACGGGTGACTGTCAACGATGCCGGCAAGACGATGCGGAAGTCGGGGGTTACGTCCTGCACGGAGGGGTCAGCGGTCGACATCAACCGTAGCCTGGCGTTGTCGCTGCTGGCGCCCTCCACCTGCCAGGCGTAGGTGCCGGCGTCCCAGGGCCTGGTTGCCAGGTGCTGGTAGGTGTCGCCACCATTGCGCGACAACTCGAGGCGCAACTCACCCCGCAACCCCGACGTCTCCCACTCGACATTTTGGCTAGCACCCAACTCAACGTCCGGGACCCCACCAATAGCCACAGTCGCGACGGGGATGGTGATAGGTGGGCTGGTCGCGGTGCTCGTCGGTCGGCTGGCGTCCTCCAACTTGAAGACCACAGTCCCCGCCGGCAGCGTTGGATCCCAGCGCCAGACGCCGTCGTTGGCCTCGTCACCCGCCACCAAAGTGAACGGCGCTTGGTCGCGGGAGATGTAGATGTGGATCCGGCCTTGGACTCCGTCCGACTGCCAGCGCAGCGAGCGCCGCGCACCAATCGGCCAGCTGACGCTATTCTGCGGCTGGGTGATCTGGATCACCGGTTCGAGGATCGGCACCCCAACGCTGGTGCCCTGGACGGCGGCTTGCGACGAGGCCTGGACGCGGAAGCGCCGCCCGCCAGCCGGTGGGCCAACCACGTAGCTGTAGGCGCCGTCGTCCGCCTCGCCCGCTCGGAGCAGCTCAAAGGGCTCGTTGGCGGACGACACCCACAGGTCCACGGTGTCGTCCAGATTGTCGCTTAACCAACGCACAGTGTGCGTCTCGCCGATGTACCACTCGTCGCCCGGGTTCGGATTCACCACCTCGATGGTGGCGGGGCCGCTGCCGCCCTCAACCGTGAAGGGGCCGCTGACATCAAGGACGGTGGGGTCGACGAAGCTCCGCACGCGCAGGGCAACGGTGCCAGGTCCGGCGACGACCCAGGCGTAGGGCGAGGCCTGGACGCCGACTTCATCCACCTGCTCAAAGTCGCCGCCGTTCCGTGACACGTGGATCTGCACGCGGCCCGCCAGCACTGAGCTCGTCCAACGCACAGTTTGAGTGGAGCCCAGCGGCCAGCTTTCCCCCCCGGTCGGTTCAAGCAGGGTGAGACTGGCGGTGGGGATCGTGAAGACGTTGCTGACGTCCGACGCCTTGGGTTCCTCCACTGAGGTGAGTCGAAAGACTGCGGCCTCGGCAGCAAAGCGCGGGCGCCACTCAAAGACGCCGTCGTTCGGTGAGTTTTGACGGAGGGTGACGTAGTTGAGGCCGCCGTCCCGCGACAGCTCGATCCGCACGCGTCCCTCGAACCCACTCGCAGTCCAGGTGACCGCCTGGTCCGAGCCGATGATCCACGGTGCGTCGCCGGTGGGGGTCAAGACTGTCAGGGACTGCGACCAAGCGGGGCCGGCGGCGGCGATCCACCAGGCGACCATCAAAATGTGCCGAACTGCGAGTGGGGCGCTCATGCAAGAGGCCTCCTCAACCTGGGCGCGCCACAGGATAGCACGCGTGCGCTACAGGGCGCGGGCGACGATCAGCGTCGTGTCGTCGGGCGGCGCCTCGCCCAACCGCTGCCGGTGTCGGGCGATCACCTGGGCTTTCAGGCCTGGAGCAGGCAGCTGCCGGTGGTTGACCAAGAACTCGACCAACTGGGCTTCATCGTCTTGATCGCCGTGGTCGCCAGGCTCGATCAGGCCGTCGGTAAACAGCACCAAAGTGTCACCTGGCGCCAAGGTGACGACGCCCTCGACGAAACGTGCGGCGGGCAACACGCCCAGGACCGGCCCACCCCGCCGGAGACGTTCCACGCGCCCCGAGCGGCGGATCAAGCACGGAGGATCGAGCCCAGCGTTGGCGTAGCAAAACTTGTGTCCGTCGGCGTCTAGCACTCCATAAAAAAAACAAGCAAAGCGGTGCGACTCTGAACTGACAGTGGCGATGCGGTGGTTTAACGCGCCAAGCACCAGGGCCGGTGACCGCCCGCGCTCTGCTTCGCCACGAAACGCGGCTTGCAGCCCAGCCATCACCAGCGCCGCCGGAATGCCTTTGCCCGACACGTCACCAATGGCGATCCCCAGTCGGCCGCCGGTCAGCCGGACGTAGTCATAGACGTCGCCACCGATCTCGTGGCAGGGGAGCGAGGCGCCGGCCAACTCGACCCCGGGCGTCGTCGGCTCGCTCCGGGGCACCAGGTGGGCCTGCACGCCTTGGGCAACCTCGAGCTCCGCCGCAATGCGCTGGCGTTCCAGCGCTTGCTCGTGCAAGAACGAGTTTTGTAGAGCGATAGCTGCTTGCTCCCCCAGCGTCTCGAGCAACTCAAGGTCCTCTTGGTGGGTCCACTCGTGCCGGCGCCGGTGCCCCAAGACCATGAGACCGATGAGTTGGTCGCGCGCTCGGAGAGGGACCACGACCTCGGCCCCGTGCGCCGCCAGCACCGCTCCATCAGCGGCGGACAACCCCTCGACCCGCGCACCATCGAGAGCACCGGACAACCGGCGGGAGCGCACCCCATTTTCAAAGATCGACCCCACCCGGGTGGAGAGCGCCCTGGTGTTGTTGGCGCCACCCTCCGGCAGCGCATCGCTCAACTCCCACTGTTGTTCCGCATCGTTGCGCACGAATAGCGCTGCCGACTCCAAGTCCAACAGCTCCGAGACCCGCGTGAGGAGCAATTGGCTGACGTCGCCGAGCTCCAACTTGCGGGACAGGTCGTGCGAGAAGCGCCGCAGTGCCTCGCGGGTGTCGTAGTGCTGGCGGAACACCACCCGGTCGACCCAAGCTTGCAACTTGCTTCGCGCAGGGGCTGCCACCAGCGCCATCGCGACGATGGATACCAGCACCAAGAGGGGGTTGGTGGCGCCGGTCAGCCGGTTCAAGAACCCACCAACGCCGAACACCAGCGCCACGTAGATACCGATCAACAGCGCCGATAAGCTGGTGTAGACCAAGCTGCGCTTGACGACCCATTCGGTGTCGAAGACGCGGTGACGGAAAGCGGCGTAGGCGAAGCCCGCCGGCATCAGTACCCAGGCCAGTAGGCTGTAGCGTAGGCTGGGGGGCGGGCTCTCGACCAATTGGGCGATGATCGAAGCGCCCAAGGTCGGCGCTAGCCCCAACCCGGTAGCCCACAGGGCGACCCGCAGCCGGGCGCGGGTCTCAGCCGACTCGGCGCGCCGGAAGGCACGGATGAACAGGCCCAATGAGATGGCGGTGTAGAGGATGAAGTAGACCACCGACACCGTTAGGTGCAGCTCTTCGCGCGCAACCGCGCGCACTGGATCGCCCAATCCGTGGACGATCTGCCAAACACCGGTCAGGCATATTGCCGGTAGGTAAATCAGCCACTGCGTGCGGCGACTGGCGATCTCCTTGGGGAAGAGCAAGAAAAAGTGCAGGAGCCAAGCTGGCAAAAACCACTGAAAGCTGGAGTAGACCAATTCGTGGGCGTAGTGGAGCGGCGGCCAAGTGATTCTCGGGTGCTCTCGGAGGAAGAAGGCGATGGCCAGCGTGATGCAGAAAAATACCAAGGTCAGTTTTTCGGGGCGCCGGTAGGCAACGAAAGCCCCGAGGATCAAGGACCCGAATCCGGCGAAGCCCATCAAGAAGCGCCAGATGACCTCGGATCGGGGCGGTGCTGCTCCCCTCAGGGTCACGGCGCGCGGCGTTTGGTCACCGCGCTGAACGCCAAGTTCGAGGGTCTGCCCGGCCCGGGCGCCTCGCAGGCGCAGCCGCGCCATGACCAACGCGTGCCGCGGAATGCCGTCGACTTCGGTGAGCGTGTCGCCGGCCAGGAGACCCGCGGCATCGGCCGGGCCGCCCGGCTCGACGTGCACGACGTGGAGGTTGCGCGCCGTCATTCCCAGGTAGGCGCGGTTGAAAATCTCGCCGGAGCCGATCAAACCCAGGACAAGCACGGCCACGGTCAGTGAGACCACCAGCCAGCGGAGCCCGCGCTGGCGCGCTCCATCGTGTAGCGATTGCGAATCCATGGCTGCAATGAGGGGCGGTCGTCCAGGCCGCGGCAGTTTATCATAGGGGACGGGCGGTCGGCTCCGCCCACCACATTGCACTGGAGGGAAATTGAGTTGATCCGAAGGTTGTCGCAGCATGCTACGGCGGTGTTGCTGGCGGTTGGCGTGGTCGCGCCCACCGGTGCCTCGGCGACGGGCCGGGAGGAAGGGACGCTGGTCTGGTATTCGAATGCACGCCGGCTGGTGACCGAGGATTATCGAATCCACCACCATCCCGATCGGCAAGCGATCGACGTGCGCATCAGTTGGCGGAACGCCGCCCCCGCCGATTCTGCCGCCCTGGCGTTGCCCGCTCCGCAAGCCAAACGGCTCTGGTGGGAGCGCGCCGCCCACCGCGATTCGTTGGTGGTCGGACCGCTCGGCGGTGTGCGTGCACCCGAAACGGCGCCGGTCGCTTGGGATACGCTGGTGGTGCCGCGCGCCGTTGGGCGACTCTTATGGTCGCCAGAGTATGGAGTGTTCGCGCTGGCCGATTTGGTGGCCGATCTCTTGGGGGGCGCTGCGTGTACCGCCTCCGGCGACGGCAGCGTTCAGTGGTCGGCCTTGGTCGAGGGGCGAGACGGCGCCAAGCTGCGCCTTGAGCGGGCCGATCAGGACTCGTTGGCCATCCATGGAGCGCGCTTGTGGACGGCGCTCTTTCGCGTGTTCGCGGTCGATGGTCCCGAGCCGCGGCACGGCCCCTGGCACCTGCTCTTGAATGAGGACTGCCGGCCCATCGCCGCTTTCTCTTGGCGGGCGCGGCTCGGCGCCGTGGCGGAGCACTTTATGCCCGCCCTCGAGGACTTGGCAGCTCGGGCGCTGGCAGCCGACCACCGGCGTTTGTACGCCGCTGTGCGCCGGGCGAGTTCGTCGGGTGAACTCGACGAAGTCCGCGCGGCCGCCGCTGCCAAGTTCGACGGTGGGGGCCGTTGGAATGCCCTGGCGCGCTCTGAGGTCGAAGCGTGGTTGGCGCGGGCGGCGGCCCGCCTGTCGGCGCCGGACGGCTGATCGATGCTCGGGCGCTTGCGGATCTACGCCGACCTCTTTCGTTACCACCGTTCGCGTTCGGCGGCGTTCGGCGAGCACGACTACAACGAGGTGTACCTGGCGCCGCGCGGCCGGTTGGAGCGGGTACTGGGCCGCCCGGTCACCGGCCTCCGGCTCCTCGATATCGGTTGTGGGCAGCGCTACCCCGGCACCTTGCTGTTCGGCGCCGCCGGCAATCAGGTCACCGGCATCGACACCGAACTCGTCGATCCGAAACCTGGCGTCCGCGCCTATTGGCGGGTGGCCCGCCGCGACGGCATCGAACGCGCCGTCAAGAACGCTGTGCGTCAAACGCTCTTTGATCCACCTTACTACGCCAGGCTGGATCAATTGACCGGCAAGCAACTCGGACGCCACCGCGTGGACGTGCGCCAGCTGTCGATCACCGAGCCACTGCCGTTTGAACCCGCCAGCTTCGATGCGATGATTTCGAATGCGGTCTTCGAGCACATACCGGACGTGCCGGCGGCACTGGGCGAGGTCGCGCGCCTTTTGCGGTCCGGCGGCGTCTTTCACATCGCCATCCACTTGTTCCCCAGCTTGTCGGGTGGGCACCACATGCGGTGGGCGTTCCCCGACACCGATCCACCCCACGACATTCCACCGTGGGATCACTTGCGGGAGAACCGCTTCCCTGCCCACGTGTTTCTGAACGAGCTGACCGAGGCCGACTATCGACAGGCGTTTGCTGAAACCCCGGCGCTCGAGGTGGACGAGTGGATCACCCACCGTACGGAGGGCGAGGCTTTTCTTACGCCGGAGATCGAGGCTGAGTTGGCCAGTCGCTACACGCGCGAAGATCTCCTGAAGCGCGAGCTGATCGCCTTGGGGCATCGGCGCTAGCGTCCCCGACTTGCCCGGCCTTGGCTTGGCCTTTGCATGCCTCCAGTGGGCGGCGCGCAGTTCAAAGCTCCCTGATTGCGGGGTGGGAGTCCCTGCGTGCCGCCTTTGAACGCCTAAGCCATTGCGACTACTGGAGATTCGGGCCGCGCTCCGGTGTACGACAGTAAGCTGATAAAGTGGTCTCGAAATCGAACATCGCCAGGGCATGGGTGCGGCGTTGCAAATGCCCCGACGGCGGGGCCAAGCGCCGCACCGACTGGTGCTCCCGTGGGGAGCTGGCGACCGGCCGGCGTGCGTCAACGGAGAGGTGATCCATGAGCCAGCATCATCCGAGCGAACAAGAATCAAGAGAAGTCGCCGAGTCGGCGCGAGAGGCTGAGTGGACCCATCCCAGCTTCATGAAAGAACTGTTCCTCGGCAACTTCCGGTGGGATCTTATCCATCCTTACCCACTGACCGAAGGTAGCGAACGCCCGGAGTTCGTGCGCTTCTACCAAGAGCTTGAGGCATTCCTCAAGGACTATTGTGACTCGGTGACCATCGACGCCACCGGTGAATACCCGGACGAGTTGGTCGAGGGTTTGCGGCGCCTCGGCGCCTTCGGCATGAAGATCCCCACCCAGTACGGCGGTTTGGGCTTCAGCCAGGCCGAGTACAGTGAAGTCATGGAGTTGGTTGGCGCCTATGATGGCAACGTCACTGCGCTTTTATCCGCCCACCAGTCCATCGGCGTGCCCCAACCCATCAAGATGTTCGGCACCGAGGAGCAAAAACAGCGCTTCTTGCCCCGCTGCGCCCGCGGTGCCATCTCGGCCTTTGCGTTGACCGAAGCCGAAGTGGGCTCGGATCCAGCCAGCTTGGCGACGACGGTGGAACTCACCCCTGAGGGCGACGCCTACATCCTCAACGGCGAGAAGCTGTGGTGCACCAACGGCACGATCGCCGAGTTGTTGGTGGTCATGGCCCGCCACCCCCAGAACAATAAGATCTCGGCGTTTGTGGTCGAAGCTCAGTCGCCCGGCGTCAAGGTCGAGCACCGCTGCCGGTTCATGGGGCTCAAGGCCCTGGCCAACGGGGTGATCAGCTTCAAGGACGTGCGAGTTCCTCGAGAGAACCTAATTGGCGCCGAGGGTCGCGGCCTGAAGATCGCCCTGGTGACCTTGAACACCGGTCGTCTGTCGTTGCCGGCAGCGGCGGTGGGGACGGTCAAGCGTTGCCTGGAGATCTGTCGCGAGTGGAGCAAGTCGCGCGTGCAGTGGGGGCAGCCCATCGGCAAGCACGAAGCCATTGGCCATATGTTGGCCGATATGAACGCCACGGCGTTTGCCATGGAGGCCATGTCCGACCTGGCCAGCGAGATGTCCGACCGCGGCGGCTACGACATCCGCTTGGAGGCGGCGGCTGCCAAGGAGTGGAACACGGTCAAGGGCTGGGAGATGGTCGACACCACCATGCAAATTCGCGGCGGTCGGGGTTACGAAACCGAGCAGTCGTTGGCCAACCGCGGGGAAACACCCATCGGTGTCGAGCGCATGATGCGCGATTTTCGCATCAACCTGATTTTCGAGGGTTCCAGCGAGATCATGCACTTGTTTATGGCTCGCGAGGCGGTGGACAAGCATCTCGAAGTGGCTGGTGCCATCGTCGACCCGAAGCAGGGCCCCATAGCCAAGCTCAAGTCGTTGCCGTCGATCATCTCGTTCTACGCCCGCTGGTATCCAGCCAAGTGGTTGGGATGGGGTTTCTGGCCGGAGTACGGTGACTTTGGCCGGTTTGCCACCCACCTCAGGTTCATCGACCGCCACTCGCGAAAACTGGCACGCGAGGTGTTTCACGGCATGATGGTCCACCAGGCCAAGCTGCAGCGCAAGCAGGCGTTCCTGTTCAGGTTGGTCGATGTCGCCAACGAATTGTTCGCCATGGCGGCGGCCGTCAGTCGTGCCCACCAGATGCAGGTGGAACGACATCCACAGGCGCGCTCAGCCGTCGAGCTGGCGGACTTGTTTTGCCGCAATTCCCGCCGCCAGGTACATCGCTACTTCAGCGATCTCTGGAACAACGATGACAAGCGCAAGTACAAGGTGGCGCGGGCTGTCTTGGACGGCGATCATCTGTGGGCCGAGGCAATTTACCGGGGTCGCCTGACACCGGTTGCCGCCGTCGAGCCGTCTGCAACCGGGAACGGCGCGCATCACCCCGAGCCGGGTGTGTGGAGCGAGACGGCGAGCTAAGGGGATCGCCGCTCGCCGAGCCAGGGATTGCCGGGCAACACTTGACCCAGCCGCTTGAAGGCGACGCCGGCCAAGTCACGGTACGTTCGGTGCCCGGCCATGACATCGGTCATCGCCTCTGCAAGAGCTTGCCCGGTGCGCCCGGTGAGGCGCTGGCTGACCGCTGGCGCGCCGTAGAGGAGTGCTGCCAGGCGGGACGCGGCGGTCAGCTCCTTCCCGAGTGAGAGCTCAGCGCGCTGCCCGTAGGCGGTGCCGACATTCTCGAGGCGCGGTCGTTGGTCGAGAATGGTCTGCGCTGCCAGCGCACCACTCCAGAGCGCCATGGAAATGCCCTCAGCGGTCACCGGATCGGCGCTGCCGTAGGCGTCCCCGCACAAGAGAATGCGCCCTCGGCCCGGCCGCCGGCGGCCGATGGGGACGACGAAGCCGTGCGATTCGCCGGACGCGCCGTCCAGACCGAGGCTCCCCAGGTAGCGCGCCAGCGCCCGGCGCAGGCCCCGCACTCCGGGCCGGGCCGCCAGAATGCCGGCCGACAGATGTTTGGCTTTGGGGAAGACCCACCCGTAGCCGGGCGGGTCAACTTGGAAGTCGAAGCGGGCGACGCCGGCAAAGCGGTCGTGCACCTTGGCGGCGACCGGCAGCTCGCACTCGATCGCTGGCCACAGCCGCCGCCGGTCGCCGAAGCCAGTTGAGCGGGCGACGGCGCTGAGCGCTCCGTCGGCGCCCACCACGCAGCTGGCGGTGACCGCCCCAGCCTGGGTTGCTACCTCGACGCGGCCGGCGCACCGGGTAACCGATTCGACGGCGCAGCCGGTGACCACCCGCACCCCTTGGGCGCTGGCCGCCTCGACCAGCGCGTTATCGAACTGCGCGCGCATGGTCATCGAGACGATGGGGTGGTCGCGCGTGGTTCTAAACGAGGCACCGCCGGCGAAGGTGACTGCGGCGGTGTTGCAGTGGTGCTCGATGACGTCGTCGAGTTCCACACCTTGGAGCTGGCGCCAAGTGCGGCCGACAATGCCACCGCCGCACGTCTTGTAGCGCGGCCATACCGCCCCCTCGATGAGGACGACGTCGAGGCCGGCTTGCGCCAGCAGTCGGGCGCCGTGTGCCCCGGCTGGTCCACCGCCGACAACAGCCACCTCGGCCCGCGCCGGCAACCGCCCGCAGTTGCGTCGATCCGAAACAGTTACAGGGTCACCGCTCACGGTCTCAGCCTAGCACGCTGCCGGTGCCATCGATCAGGTGCGCGAGCGTGCGGACGATACCTCTAGGGTAGTGTGCCCGTGCGCGCTTGGCGCCGTGGCACGAACCCAGGGGAGATTGTTGGCTCTAGCGTCTGAGATCCAGATCGCCGCCCTGTTGGGTGTGCTGCTAGTGGCGTGGCTAGCGCAATGTCGCGCCCGTTCCAAAGTGCGGGCGCGGTGGATCGAGGTCGAACTCGAGCGCGCGCAGCTGGCGCGAGTGTTGGAGGAAACCGCGGCGCTCCACGACGCGGCCAACTCTTTGAACGTCTACCCCGACCACACGCGCCTCTTGAGCCTGGCCTGTGAGCGGTTGGTCCGGGCGTTCGATGCGCCCCTGGTGGCGTTTCTGGCGATCACGCCCGACAACGCTTTCCTGGAGACCGAAGCCCACGCTTGTCGCTCCGGTATCTCCGTTGCAAATCTGCGCGTCGGGGTTGGCGATGGCTTCTTGGGTCGCGTGGCGCGGTACGGCAAGGGCGCTGCCGCTCGCACCGACCAACTGCGTGCCCCTGGCTGCCGGGCGGAAGCGCCCCTGCAGGCTGTACCGTACCTGGTGGCCGTGCCGTTTCGGGTGCGTGCCGAAATCAAGGGCGTCTGGGTGGTGGGCGGCGACATGGAGTTGGAGGATCGCCTGCGCCAATCCGCTCTGCGACTCTATGCGTCGCACGTCGCGTGGATGTTGGATCGTATGGAACGCCACGACCAGGTGGCGCGCCGCACGCAGATGCTCGACCGCGCCAACCGCCGCTTAGCCGACGTCAACCGCAAGAGCGAAGTTTTTCTGGCCACAGCCACCCACGAGTTGCGCACTCCTTTGTCTGGCATCGTCTCTTACGCCGAAGTGCTCTCCGAGTACTACGACACCATGGACGACGATGAGCGCCGCCCCCTGTGCAAGGACCTGAACGAACAGTGCAGAACCATGCTGGGCCTAGTCGACCAGCTGTTCGACTTCGCCCGCCTGGAGTCTGGCCGCCTGGTGCTCAGCCTCGAGCCCACCTCTATCGGCGAACTGGTCACCTCAGCGCTGGACTTGGTGGAGCCCCGTGCTCAGGAGGCCGGGATCACGCTGGTGCGGCGCGTGCACGCCGACACGGTGCTGCACGTGGATCCCACCAAGATTAGGCAGAGTCTCCTAAACCTCCTGGCCAACGCTCTCAAGTTTACCGAGGCCGGGGGCTCGATTACTGTCGAGTTGGTCGAGCGCGGCGACGGCATGGTGATCGGTGTGGCTGACACCGGTCGCGGGATTCCCTCCGAGGAACTACCCTACATTTTCGACCAGTATCGCTCAGCCGACACCAAGCGTGGCCGCGCCGAGCGCGGGCTCGGTCTGGGGCTCTACCTGGTCAAGAACTTCATCGATCTCCACAACGGGCGCGTCGACGTGGCCAGCGAGGTCGCGAAGGGGACGCAGTTCCGGATCTTTCTCCCCAAGGCCGCGCCGCAAGCCGCCTCACCCCAAGCCGCCTAGCCTAGCCTAAACCAAGAACCGCTCCTTTCCTCGCACCGCCTAGCCACCCGCGACGCCGTGCTAAACTGCGCGGCGCGGCGCCGGTTGCGGGCTAGGACATCCACGGGGGGCGAGGGCAAAGTTGGGGCGCCAGAACCTGGTCAAGCTGGTGTTGGTGTTGGTCGGCGTCGTCGCGCTGGTCGGGTTCCTGCCGCGCGGTGATGCCGATTACCTGCACGAGCGCGCCAGCCAGGGTTCAGTGGATCGACTGCTCGAACTGTTGGCCGCCGAACCCAGCTTGGCAACCGTCGACTCGGCCGCCGTCGCCATCCTCGAGGGCCCCCGCCGGGTCGGTCCAGACACCGCCTCGCCGGCGATCCGCCAGCTGATCGAGCGCGCGCTCAGTGAGTTCGCCGCCGAACATGCGGTCCCACTGCTATGGGAAGCGACGCCAGAGCGCCGCGTGCCGCCCCTGTCGCTCACCTTCCGCCAACGCCGCGGCGCCACTGAACTCGTCAGCTTGTGGCGCCCAGCCGGTGCCGAGCCGGTGCGCTGGCAGCTCTCGGAGCCGCACTATCGGTCGCTGGCGCTGTTGCCACCCTTAGTCGCCATCGTTCTAGCGCTGGCTTTTCGCCAAACCCTCCTGGCGTTGTTCGCCGGCGTCTGGTTGGGCGCCTCGCTGGTGCCATGGTTCCAGTCGGCGATGACCGTGCAGCGCGGCTTTGAGGCAGCCGCCGCCCCCATCGACGGCTCCAGCTCCTGGCCCAATCCCCTCCTGGGGCTCTGGAAGTTTGTGAATGACTACTTGTGGCAGCGCTCGCTCCTCGATCGCTTTCGCCTCGACATCATCGGCTTCGTGGCCATCTTGATCGCCGCGGTGGGAGTGATGACGCGGGGCGCCGGCATCGCCGGGCTCGTCGAGTTCATCGTGCGATTCGCCAAGACGGTGCGGTCGACGCGACTGGCGACCGCACTCTTGGGCCTGGTGATCTTCTTTGACGACTACACCAACACCATCATCGTCGGCAACACCATGCGGCCGCTCACCGATCGCATGCGCATCTCTCGCGAAAAGCTGGCGTACTTGGTGGACTCCACCGCGGCACCGGTGGCGGGGATTATGGTGCTCTCTACTTGGGTGGCGTACGAGGTGTCGCAGTTCGCTCCGCAGCTCGAGGCGCTGGGAATCGACCAGGACCCGTACGCGGTTTTCCTACAGACCGTGCCGTATCGGTACTATTGTTTGTTCACCTTGTTCTTCGTGTTTGCCACGACCATTTGGGGCCGCGATTTTGGACCGATGTGGCGGGCTGAGCGGCGCGCCCAAACTCGCGGTGAGGTTCTGCGGCCCGGCGCCCAGCCTTTGGTTGCCGCCCGCTCCACCAACCTGCAACAGAAACCCGGGGCACCGCCGAGGGCGTGGAACGCAGCCTTGCCCTTGTTGATGGTTCTCAGCGGTACTTTGCTCACCATCGTCAGTGGCGGCGCCGCTCTAGTTGACGGGCCGATCGACTGGTCCAGCCTGGAGGGTTGGCGCCAGGTGCTCTCCAACGCCGACACGGCGCGGGCGCTGTTTGTCGGGTCGATCGCTGGGTGGGTGACGGCCGTGGTGCTAATGGTGGCGCAGCGCATCTTGAGCGTCGGCGAATGCGTGGGCGCCAGTGTGCGCGGCGCCGCCGGGGTCGTCATGGCGCTCTGTATCTTGCTTTTGGCCTGGGCGATTGGTGAGGTGTGTGCGGATCTGGGAACCGCCCATGTGCTGATCGCCCTGTTCAAGGGCGTCATCTCACCTTACATCTTGCCCATTACTCTGTTTCTCCTGGCGTGCCTGGTGTCGTTTTCCACCGGCTCCTCGTGGAGCACCATGGCCATCATCTTGCCCAATACTGTGCAACTTGCGTTTGCGATTGGCGAGTCCTTCCCCGCCGGACCGATGGTGCTCACCCTCTTGTCGATCGGCGCGGTGCTCGAAGGCTCGATCTTTGGCGACCATTGCTCACCACTCTCCGATACGACAATCCTGTCGAGCGTCGCCAGCGCTTCCGACCACGTCGACCACGTGCGGACGCAAATGCCCTACGCGCTGGTCACCATGTTGACCGCTATCTTGTTGGGTTACGTGCCGGCTGTCTTGGGGCTGCCTTGGGCGGTCAGTTGGGTGGTGGGTGGTGCCGCCCTTGTCGGCCTGCTGGCAATGATTGGCAAACCCACCGACGGCGCTTCGTCGTCGTGAACGGCGGCGAAGGCATCCCGCAGCCGGCGCGTGGCTAGGAACTCGAAGTAGCGCTCCACCAGTGCCCTGACCTCGACCAACGTATAGGAGTGAAAGATGGCCTGGCGGAGCTTGGCACCATGCGGCAACCCCGCCGTGAAGTAGGTGGCGACCTTTTTGATCCGCCCCATGAACCGGCGCTCTTCGCCCGCGCACTCTTGGACCATGCGATCGAAATAGTCAAAGAGGAGCGCCCGCCGGTGATCCAGGGTCGGCTCAAAGATCGGCCGTCCGGCCCAACCATCGGCGATCTGCCTTAGAAGCCAAGGATTGCGCAAGACGCCGCGCCCCACCATGACCCCGTCAGCCCCGGATGTGGCGACCGCCCGTTTTGCGTCGTCCACGGTCAGGATGTCGCCATTCACCAGCACTGGCACTGACACTGCTTCTTTGACTTGGCCCACGAACGCCCAGTCGGCGGCGCCCTTGTAGGCTTGGGCGCGGGTGCGACCGTGCACGGCGATCATGCGGGCGCCGGCCGCCTCGGCCCGGCGAGCGATGTCCGCGGCGTTCTTGGTCGACTCGTCCCAGCCGGTGCGCATCTTCACCGTGAACGGGATGCCCAGCGCCCCGGCGGTGGCTTCGAAAATGCGACTGGCCAACTCCGGCTCGCGCATCAAGGCCGACCCGGCGCAGCCTGAAGTGACCTTCTTCGAGGGGCATCCCAAGTTGAGGTCGACAAAGTTGGCCCCCAGCTCCTGGCAAAAGCTCGCCGCCCGGGCGATCCGCTCGGGGGAGCGCCCGTAGATCTGAATCGACACCGGGTGCTCCTCCGGGTCGATCTCGGCCATGCGCCAGGCCCGCCGCACGTCGCGGGTCATGGCCTCCGAGCTCACGAACTCGGTCACCGTTAAACCACAGCCGCCCAGGGAGCGGATCATCCGCCGGAAGGGGCGGTCGGTGATCCCCTCCATGGGTGCTAGGGCAACGGCCGGTTGTAGGCGTTGGTCGCCGATCCACAGGGGTTCCATGACTCGCCTATCCTAAGCGCTCAGTCGCCGCTGGCCAACTCCAGGAGCCGGCGCGTGGCGGCTACCGATCCCCCGGCGACGATCTCCTCGATACGTCCGCTGTCGGTTACCAGGAAGCTGAGTGGAATGAACACCTGCTCGCCGCCATAGACCTGTTCAGCGATACCGCTGCCGGCGATCAGGTTGGGGTAGTCGATATCATGAGCGTCCAAGAAGGCGGCGGCGCGCGCCAGGGCGCCCTGATCCAGCGACACTCCCAGGAGTTCGATGCCTTGGGCTGCAAACTCGCGCCGGTGCGCGGCAAGTTCCGGCATTTCCCGGCGGCAAGGGACGCAGTAGGTGGCCCACAGGTTGATCAGCGTCCTGCGCCCCGGCGTCAGTGCCTGCCCCAACGAGGTGGTTTTTCCATCCAGCCGGGTCAACGGCACGTCGGGCATCGTGTCGCCAACCTTGACGGCTAGGCGGGCGCTTAGGCGCGTCGATTCGTCGACGGGGTCGGGCAGCGCCGCCGGTGGATTGCTCACCGGCGTCAAAGCTCCCCCCTCAGTGAGTTGATAGCTGCCGGCGGCGACGCCGGAGAAGGTCTGCACCATTCCGGAGGGCCATTGCACGTGCACGGTGTCGGCGTCGCCAGCGCTCCCTAAGCCAAATAGCAGCCGGGCGTCGTGCTGCGCCAGGTAGCCCGATCCGCAAGCAAGAATCTTGGCTTGCGTGCCGTGCGAGGCCGTCAGCCGCACCACCGTGGCACAAGCATCCGTACCGCTTCTTGTACCCGTCAGTGCCAGCCGCAACCAGCGGTTCTTGGCGCCCACCTGATTTCGAAACAGTAGCTGACTCTGCCCCTGAATCGTGGTCAGGAAGATGTCGGTGTCGCCGTCGTTGTCGAAGTCGGCGAACACCGCGCCCCGTCCGTCGGTCACTGAATCGAGCCCCGATACGCCCGAGATCTCCACGTAGCGCCGGTCGCCTTCGGCGGCGGCGCCCAGGTGCAGGTAGACGTGGTCGCGCTCGTACCCGGAGAAAGAGAAGCCCTCGGCGAACAGCGCGTTTTGGGCCTGGGTGAACGAGCTCGCACCGGCTTGTTCGATGTCGGCTTCGGACGCCACCACGTGGCGCCAGAACAGGCTTCAGGTGTCTTTCATCGACTTACCCGATATGAAGCCATTCGGCGAGTAGAGGTCGTCCCAACCGTCGTTGTCGATGTCGAGGAAGCCACCGCCCCACGCCCAGCCGGCTGAGAACTGGCTGGCGCCGGTCATCGCTGGCCGGAAACTGCCGTCCCCCAGATTTTCGTACAGGCTGTTGCCTGCAGCCATCTTCTTGAGGGTGGAGTGGCTCTGCACCGCGCCGCCCCCGAGTCGGTTGAGGATGCGGTTGCCGGCGGTCGAAGACATGTTGGTGACGTGGAGATCCAGATCTCCGTCGTTGTCGATGTCGCCAAAGGCCACCCCCATGCCGTTGCCGGTGTCGAGAACACCGCGTTCGCGCGCCACGTCGCGGAAACGCCCGCTGGTGGCCACGTCGTTTAGATACAAGCCGTTCTCGCCGTAGTCGTTGGCGACGTAGAGATCGAGGTCGCCGTCTTGGTCGATGTCGGCAAACGCCGCCGAGTAGCTCCAGCGCTGGTCGTCGACCCCCCACTCAGCCGCGGTCTCCTCGTAGATAACGCCGCCGTCGGCTTGCCGGCGGCTTAGGAACAAGAGGTTGGGTGTGCCGTTGTCGGCGGCATCCCAGGCGTTGGGCATGATGTCGCCGTAGCGGTTGTAGCAACAGACGTAAAGATCGGGATGGGTGTCGCCGTTCAAATCGGCGGCGGTGGCGCTGAAGCCGACGGCAGCGCCACTTTGCCCCAATCGATGGCTGGCCACCGCGAAACTCAAGGTGCCATCCGGTGCCCACCGGTTTTCAAACAGCACTTGTTCGCCGACTGCGGCGAGAAAAATGTCCAGGTCGCCATCCTGGTCGAAGTCGACGAAGAGTGGTGAAGTGCCCGATTCAAGCGTCACCAATCCGGCTTCCAGCGCCACGTCCATGAAGGTGCCGTCGCCTTGGTTGACATACAAGTAGAGCTGTTGGCTCGAAGCGCTGCAGATGTCGACCAGGCCATCGCCGTTAATGTCGCCGGCGGCCGCCCCGCGCCACGCAAAGCCGCGGTTGCCGGCGTTGCCATAGGGCGGTAGCTCCACCGCCACCCCCGCCGGCGCGCCGACCTCGACGAAGTAGTCCTCCGGGGCGACCAGCGAGGTGACTGCCTCCGGTTCGAAGCGTTCGATGAGCCATGGGTGGGTGGCCGCGTCGGGAGCTGCGGCGTCGCGCGCTCGGGCGCTGAGAGTGGCCAGACCTTTCAGCCACTCGCGGCGCCCCTCGGCGTTGCGCAGGATGAAGTAGAACTTCAGGCGCGCCTGAACAGTGTCGCTGTCAAAGTCGGCACCTTTGACCTTGATGCGCACATCTTCGACGATCGAAAAGCGCGCGAGGAAGTCGAGCCAAGTTGCCGCCCAGGGCGTCGGCTCGAGGCGCACCGGCGCACCCTCCGGCCACTGGCGCCGGGCGAGTCCTTTCGGAGCCGGTGTCGTCGCCGGCGTCGGCGGCCAATGTCTGGCCAGCAACTCGGGGGCGGCATGCTTGGCGACCGCCTGCGCGTCGGCCCGCCGCAAGTCGACGGACAGGGCAAGTAGTTGGTTGGCCACCGACTCGGTCTTCTCTTCGATCGACTCGAGTGCCTGGCGATCGAGCGTTTCCGCTGCGACGGGTTGGGGGTTTAGCAACAGGGCGAGTGCCCAGAGCCCAGCGGCGAGAATGTGCGTGGGGATTCTAACCAGCATGTCGTTCCTTTTGAGGGCGCGCCATTCCGCGCCGCGCTCGCGGACCGGACACAAATGGGTTGCCCGGGACGATCCAGCGCCACGGTTTGTCCTTCCAGGGACCGGCGTAGTCGACACCGATCCTGGGCGTGGCGATTACCGATCGTGGCGCCTCGCCCGATTCAATGGTGAGCGGGCCGGCGGTGAGATCGGCGCGATTTTGAGCATTGTCGATGCCTAGGGCTTGGGTCAAGCGGCCAGGGCCGCTGGTCAGTGCGGCACGTTGCCGTGGGGTGCCGGTGATCGTCTCCAGTGGGAGGCTGCGGTTGGCGACCATGTGCTGCATGCCTTCGACCGGCTCCACAGCACGCACCAGGACGGCGGCGGGGCGCCCGGTCGCTTCGGTGACCGCGTTCACCAGGTAGTGCATGCCGTACACCAGGTAGACGTAGGCGTGGCCCGGCGGGCCGTAGAGCACTTCGGTGCGCGCCGTGCGCCCGGCGGCCGCGTGGCAGGCGAGGTCCTCCTCGCCGATGTAGGCCTCGGTCTCGACGATGATCCCCGCCAGTCGGCGGCCGTCCGGTCCCCGGTGGACCAGCCGGCAGCCGAGCAACTCCCGCGCCACTCGCAGCGTCGGCCGGGCGTAGAACGAGCGGGGCAGGCGTTGCCGGCTGTCTCGCAATCGCCGCGCGGTCGGTGGCGACACTTGCCTAGCGGGTTGCGAAGACACCCGTAGCAAACGCCCCCATCTCCAGGGTCTGCACCACTTGCTTGGTGGTTGTGTCGATGATCACACAGGTGCCGGGATTGACGCCGTCCTCGGGGTAGCGCGCTGTGTAAGCGCCATTCAGGTTTTCGGACGCTACGAAGCAATAGCGGCCGTTCTTGTCGAAGTCCAGCCCGTGGGCGAGGGCCAACCCGGGGGCCTGGATCACCGTAATGAGTGCGAACGGATCGGTGTCGAACACCGCCACCGCACTGGTGCCGGCCCCCGAGCCCAGGCCAGCGCCGCGCATTGCGACCCACAGCTCCTCGCCGTCGGGTGTCACCTTCAGGTGCCACGGGGCCGCGCCGCCGGCCGCAACCAACGAGTCGACGACCGTCTCCTGGGTTCGGTCGATGACGCGGATCTCATTAGTCGTCGTGCAACTGGCATAGATGAGCGTCTCACTCGGGTGTGCGGCGATTTGAATGACCCGAAACTCAAACGAGTCCGGGTTGCCGCGCACGGTTTCGGAGACCGGTATGTGGGTGCTGACTTGGTCGGTGGCCGTGTCGATCACCGAAATGTGGTCCGAGCCGAAGTTGCCGACGTAGACCTCGCTGCCGTCGGCGGCCATCGCCATACCGTGCGGTGTGTTGAGGACCGGGATGGTCCCCGCCTTGGTGCGCGTTGCCATGTCGATGATCGACACCGCCCCTGAACTCGGCGACATGGGGTTGACGAAATGGCTGATGTAAGCCTTCGAGGCGTCGGGCAGCATGACCGACAGCGCCGCGCGGTCGATGTCCGTTTCGATTTTCTCGACAACGCCGTCGTTTTGATCGTAGATCCAGATGCCCGAGCCGGTCAGTAGGGTCGCAAACCACACGCTGTTGTTGGGGCTCATGCTGCCGTAGTGCGGTTGGGCGCTCACCCCGCCGTTGGCGAATGGCTCCACCTCCAAGAGTCGAGTGACCACGAGATCGTCGACCGAAATGACCGAGATGTGTTCGGCGCCCTGGTTAGTGACGTAGACCTTGTCGGTGACCTCGTCAAACGGCACGTTGCCATCGTCGTCCTTGCATCCGTCGGTGACCCAGCCCACCAGGTTGAGAAAGTGTTCGTCGTGCAAAAGGCGCGCGGTGTCCTGGGGGTTGGGTGCCGCCGGTAGTACGGTTTCGGCGTCGTGGTCGATGGAGATGTCCCCGCGTCCCTGCAACAGCTGGATCATCAAGCTCTCGAGCGGTTGAAAGGGAATGACCACGTTGCCGTGATCGCCGCCGGCCATGACGTTGTCGTACGAGTCGAGGACCAAGCCTCTGGCGGCGGTCGTCGCGTCGTGGCAGCCCGCCGTCGCGCAACTCGAGGTGAAGATCGGCAAGATGGTGTCGGTGAACTCTCGGGTGTCGGTCGGCGGCGCTGGGTCGTCGTTGTCGCAGCCCACTGCGGTGCCGAGCGCGGCGGCGGCGCCGACCATGAGCATCGATTGGAAAAGGGTCTGCCAACTCGATTGGCGTCGGTTGCGTGTACTCATGGTTCCAGTGTCTCCTGGGAGATGGTCGTTGTGCAGGGATGCGGCGCTTTGGTTCTCTGATTCAACGGGTGATGGGTAGCTCTAATCCCAGGCGGATCCGCCAACGCTCGCTGGATCCCACTTGGTGTTGGACGAGGGCAAAGTCGGTGAGGGCCCGCGGCTGGCGCGCGCTCGGGTCCTGCCACTGAGCCATTTGATCTCCAATGGGCGAGCGGGCAGCAGGCGGGCGGCCCCGCCCCCGGCACTGATCTGCCGGAGGGTTCAGCCCGATCTAGTCGCGCAGCGCATCGCTTCCGGAGGTGAGATCGGGGGATCTGGTTGCCACTGTGGCGTGTAGCGAGGCGACGCCAGCCAAGTGCGGCTGGTCGAGAGCGCTGCTCCGGGACCCTCCGTCGCGACCAGGCGCCGGGGGTTGTCGGGGCCCGCGGCCCGCTCTTGGCTCGGCGCGCTCGCGCCCTTCGGACAGGGCGCGGTTGCCATCCATGCTCGAGCGCTCTGGCTTGCCGCGCGGTTGGCGCAGGCACAGCCACAAGGACAGCGAGCGGCGTCGGCTTTGCCCACGCAACAGCCGATTGGAGCGGCGCTCGACACTTGGGTCGGGGCGGGTGCGTACTGAGCTGGGGCCAGGAGGAAGAGGGCCAGCACTGCGTTTATGACCACTGGGCGCATCGGACGAAGCCTAGCACAGGGCCGCCGTTCCGGCCGCAGACTAGCTGCCGCGCAGCGCCGGATAGCGATCGAGGGCGCGCCCCAGCGCTTCCAGGCCGCGCTCCAAGGCAAGCGGCTTGGCCGTGGCCGCCAAGCGTAGCCCGCGGGGGTCGCGGAAGAACTGCCCCGGAATCACCGCCACCCGTTCGTTGGTGAGCAGCGTTTCCAGCATACCGGTGGTCTCGAGCGGGCCGTCATCCAGGTTTTTCCCGGCTAGTCGAGCAAATGCGATCGGTCCGAACGTTGGCCAAACACATTCCAGGTCGGCTCGCGCTTCCAACCAGTCGCGCAGAATCGGCCGGCAGCTGTCCACCAGTGCCCGCCGTCGGGCCCGCAAGCTTGGCAACCGCTCCAACGCTCGCAAGCCAACCCCCACCGCCGGCGCCGGCTGCAAGACTCCCAAGTAGTCGTTGATGCGCCCGGCGCGCTCGATCAACGCCGGAGGACCGGCAATCCAGCCAAAACGCACGTGCCCGAGTCCGTAGGCCTTGGTGAGGCTGGCCGTCGACACGATGTTGGGGGCGAGCTCTGCCGCCGACGCCACCGAGTCGTCGTCGTCAATGAAATCGCGATAGGCTTCGTCGACCAAGACCGTCGCGCCGACTCGGGCGGCGGCATGGGCGATTTCGACCAAAGCTTCGTCGGGCATCCGGACGCCGCTCGGATTGTGCAGATTGGTGAGGGCAATGACTTGGACACCGTCGGTGACTGCCGCCCGCAGTTCATCCAGGTGCACCGCGTAGCGGTTGCTGAACCGCCGCTCGAGCCAGCGTACCTCGCTCGCGAAGTAAGCCACCTGTTGTGAGAACGGCGTATAGACCGGCGTTTCCACCAGCGCCGTCCCGCCGTCGCCCAAGAGCGCTCCGAGCGCCAAGAAGTTGGCCAGCGACGTCCCCTCGGTCGGATAGATCGATTCTGGAGGCAGGCCGAGGTGTTCCGACAGGCGCGCCCGCGCCGCTTCGGAGCCGTAGGCGCCGTCAACTGTCAGGGCGGTTTGGGCGGGGATCCCCAAGTCATCGTGGGTGACCGGCTCCACGCCGCTGGCCCCAATGACGTTGACATCCTCGGTCAGCGCGGTCTTTGTCCACTCCAGATACTCCACGGTGGGAAAGCGCATTCGGGGACCTCCACCCAGGTGCATGGATCAGCGCGTCTGCGCTGAATCGTATCACCCTGTACGCTGACGGCCATCGACTCCGTGCGTGCACGGCCGGCGCGACCGCCCGCGGCCCCCTGCGAGACCTCTAAGTTCTGGCTATGCTGTGAGATAGCATTTCTTGCCAAGGCTGGAACGCGACTTGCCCTGAGTGAGGAGATTGGCCGGTGCGTCCGGCCGTTAGGAAGTCCGGTCGCAAATTGCAATTCTATGATTTTGAAGGAGTATGACGATGCTTAAGTACGGGGCCTTAGATGTACCGACCGGTCTCGCCCTGGCGCTGGTAGTGGGCAGCCTTGTCGGCTGCAGCCAGGACGAGTCTACGATCGCCCCAGCCGCCACCACCGACAATCAAGCCATCGGGCTGATGGTCGACCAAGACGCTGAGAATTTCGGCCTGGCGGTCGAAATGGACGGCCACGACGTCGAATCGAGCGATCGGTCAGGTCGCCTGCGCAGTGATGGCGCGCCCATCGAGTCCTTCTATTTCAAGCGGCTCGTCCGCAGCCAGGATGTCACCCGCGATGTCCATTTTGAGCACCCTGCTGGCGAGCCGGCCACTGCCAGCTTGTCAGTCGTCCGTGACCTGCGCGGTATCTTCCGATTGTTCTACATCGCTCCCGACGACCGTTTCTCGCCATCTAGGCTCGACAAGGACTTGAACGCCACGGCGCGGCGGAACGCCTTGTTTGTCCAGCGGGGCGGTGACCGCCACTTCCGGAACTGGCGTGTTGCGGAGATTTCGGGCGTCGAGATCCAATCCAACCCGACCACCAAGATCATCCACACGCTGGAGATCATCTCGCCGTCGGTGAATCGCGTCGTCCTCGATCCCTTGGCGCTGGTGCCGGTCGAGGATCTCCCGGCCTTCGACCCGCGCGAGGAAGTGACCGTGCGTGTTACTACCGAAGACGCTTCGGACTTCGTGTTCTTGCACGGCCCATCGCGGCGCAAGCACGAGCTCGAGCGGTTGGGTGGTGGAGTGTTCGAAGGGACCTTCAGAGTTGCGGAGCGCCGCGGGCGCCATCGGGTGGCTATCGACGTGATCGACGCCGACACTCTCCTCGACGAGAATGCGCCCTACGACGCGGTCATCTGGGGGTTCAACTACCGGGTGGCGACGCCCACTACCGATCAGCCGGCGGGCGGGTTGTCGGCCGGCGCCCTCTAGTCCAGCCGGCCCGCGCCTCCAGGTTGGGGCGCGGGCCGCGTTGCTATTGTCCGGTGGTGAGCATTCCGACCCTCGACAACCTCCGCGCCGCCGCCGCTGGTATCCGCCCCTACGTACACGAAACGCCCTTGGTCGCCAGCCAGGCACTGTCGGCGGCGGTGGGCGTAGAGGGGTGGTTGAAGCTCGAGCTGTTCCAGAAGACAGGGAGCTTCAAACCCCGGGGCGCACTGACCCACCTGCTGCGGTTGCCACCCGCCGCGCGAGCCGGTGGGGTAATCACGATCTCAGCGGGTAACCACGCGCAGGGCTTGGCTTTCGCAGCTGCCGCCTTGGGGGTGCGGTCGACGGTGGTGATGCCCCAGGCCGCATCAACGGTCAAGGTGGATGCAACGCGCGGCTACGGCGCCGAGGTGGTACTGCACGGCGACATACACCAGGCGTTCGACAAACTCGACGAGCTGCGCGCCGAGCGTGGGTTGGTGTTTGTTCATCCGTTCGATCACCCGGACACCGTCGCCGGCCAGGGCACTGTGGGCCTCGAAATCATCGACCATCTCGAGACGATCGACGTGGTGATAGCACCCATTGGCGGCGGTGGATTGGTCGCTGGAGTGGCCTTGGCGGTGAAGGCGATTCGCCCTGAGACACGGATCGTGGGCGTCGAACCGGCCGGTGCCGATGCAATGGTGCGCAGCCTGGCGGCCGGTGCTCCCGTCCACCTCGAGGCCCTGTCGACCATCGCCGACGGTTTGGCAGCGCCGATGGCTGGCGCTCTGAACTTGGCCATCATTCGTCAAACGGTCGACGACGTGGTGGTGGTGACCGACGATGACATCGTTGACGCCATGCGCTTCTTGTTGACCCGCGTCAAGGTCATGGCGGAACCCGCCGGCGCGGCGGCGGTGGCGGCGCTCTTCAGCGGCAAAGTCAGGGCAACCGGGCGCGCGGTGTGCATTGTCAGTGGCGGCAACATCGACCCACCCCGATTCGCAACATTGCTGAAAGGGGGGCGATAGTCGACAACCGGAGCGAGTGAGCGCATGATTGAAGGTGCCCCCTGTGTCTGATCACGTGCGCACGCTCCTGGCCGTCGGTGCGGTCGGCGGTCTCATCCTCATGTCGTTGGCTGTGGGGCGGAGTTGTCGCACTGCCAACCGCTTGGCGCTGGCAAGCCTGGGCGATCGCCTGGAGTTCGCCAGCCGCCAACTCGACGCGCGCCTGGGCGCTGCCACCCGCGAGTTTCACGCCTTCGTCGACATGGGATTCGCGCGCCTGTCCACTGCCAGTCTCACCGTCGGACCCGACTTCGGCATCGTCCGGGCGCGCTTGCACCGCACCCAAGCGGTGGCGCCACTCACCGCGCCGTTCCAGCGCTTGGTGATTGTGACCGCCAGCGGGCGAGCGCTGTGGGAGGCGACCGCCCCCCAGCACGGCGCCGGTGACCTCAGATTTGCGCGGGTCCAGCGGGCTGCGGCAGTGGTCGATACGGTCGGCCTTGCCGCCGCCGCCGCTACCGCCGACGGCCGCCTGAGCCTGCGCCGGCCGGACACCCTGCGCCTCCTGTACCGATTTAGCACCGACCCTTACAACGACGAGTTTTACGCGCTGGCGGACTTACCTGTGCACTGGCTCCTGGAGGGAGTGGAGGACAGAGCACCCGCCACCCCCTGGGAGGTGGCTCGCGGCGTGCCGTTGAAGATCGACTGGCGCTGCGTCGATTTGGCCGAGGCCGCGCCGGAGCTTGCGGAGAGCCAGTGGGTCGAGCGGACGACGAGCGGTGTCCGCGAGGCGCTGCCCGGTGCCAGCCAGTTCCTGACCGTGCAGTCTGTCGGTGTTTGGCCCGAGGATCGCTGGACTGCGACCCAGGTGTTGACCAACCTCAGCGTTGCCATCGAGGGCAGCATGCAAATGGGCGGTCTCTACAGGCAAGTCGTTTGGGACGCTCGCTTCGGCTTGGCAGCGCTCGCCTGGGTGACGGGCGTGGCGATCTGGCTCCTCGAGCGTGGTGGCACGCGGGCGTGCTAGAGTTCGGTGGACCCCCTCCAACTAGGACCCGTTTCCCCAAGCTGACCGGTGGTGCTGAACTTCGCTCGACACGAGTCGCGCTGCGGCGCGCTAATGTGCCTGGTCTTGGCGTTCACGACGGTGAGCTGCACCGACGACGACGGCGGGTTGCCACCGCTGCCCAGCGGTGCCCCGCGCATTGATCAGCTCGTCCCCGCCCGCACCGTTGTCAGCGACACCGTGCGGGTGGAGGGCGCCGATTTCGGCAGCGAGCAGGGCGATGCGCGGGTCTTTTTTACAGGGTCCGACGACCGCGTCATGGCCGGCGTGCTCGGCTGGGCGGACGACTCGATCCGAGTGCTCGTGCCGTTTGGCGCCCGATCGGGACCCGTTGTAGTGGTTACCCCCGACCACGAGTCGAACGACGCTGCCTTTGACCCAGCACCGGCGTTTGTCAGCTACGCTCACGTGGCAGCAGTGTTCGTGCAGCACGGCTGCACCGGGTGCCACGGTGGCCGCGGCGGTTTGGTGTTGGATTCCTACGCCAACCTCATGAGCGGAACATCCAACCATGGGCCAGTGGTGGTACCGCGGCAGTCGGGCGCCAGTCCGCTGGTTCAGAAGCTGCGCGACCCGGCGCCGTTTGGCGATCGCATGCCCCAATTTGGCGCGCCGATCGCCGATCAAGAGCTCTTGGTGATTCGCGACTGGATCGACCAGGGCGCTCGGGACAACTAGCTCATCGCAAGACCACCAGGCGTCGGGTGTCCACCCGCCCGTCCACTTCCAGTCGATAGAAGTAGACACCGCCGGCCACGGGTTGGCCGTGCCGGTCGTGGCCGTCCCAGGCTACCGCATGCGAGCCGGCGGTCATCGCCCGATCGGCCAAACGGCGCAGGTGCCGGCCGCCGGCATCGTAGATGTCGATGGCCACCTGCCCGGCTTGCGCCAGGGTGAAGGGAATCGACGTGCGCGCCGCCGCCCTGTCCAGCGGATTGGGCGTGTTTTGGAGAAGGGCGTCGGCGGCGGGCGCCACCCCAGCCAGCGCTACGCCGGTCGTCCCGCCTTCGACGACGATCGACTTGGGCAGTTCTTGCATGGTAACCGGCGCCGCCTTGCCGTGGGTGGTCCACATGTCGTAGAGGATTTCGCCGCGACTTTGGTCGGGATATCCCCAGGAGCGCTCGATGCAGTCATCAGGGAAGCCGTTGTCGACCGCCTCGTCGCGCAAGAACTCGACGTACTCTTTGCTGGTGGTTTGGTAGAGGAGTCGAGCGGTCACCGCTAGAGGTGTGACCACGGTCGACGGGATCGGCACGGCGTACTGGGTGATGTCGTAGTTGACCAGGCGCCCCGAGCCCGGCGAGGTCTCCGGATAGCTGTAGCCCACGGGCTGAGTTTCGAGGTCTGCACCACCGGTAAATCCCAGCGGTGGAATGCGATTGTCCTTGGCGTAGCAGTTGTTCAGCACAAAGTGAAAGTGGGAGTTGCCGCCGGCGTCTTCGACTTCGCACTCGCTAGTGGCGGCGTTCCAGATACCAGGTTTGGCCTCGTAGATCTTGATTTGCGCGTCTTCGGTCAGGATGCCGGTTGCCACGTCGTAGGCGCCGGTTTCCCAAACCAGCGTCCCGTTGCCATCGCGCACTTCGATGGCCAACCACATGCGTCGCGCTTCGGGGTAGCCAGTGGGCAACTTGTGGCCAGTCAGGTTGGTGACCTTGACCGAGATGGGTAGCGTCGCGGCGGCTTGCGTGGTGTCCGGGCAGGTGATTTCCAGGACCGCCGACTGGTTCTGAAGCATGTCCAGCGCCGCATCGCGGCTAGCGGCTAGGGCATCGCCGTAGGGGAGCGATGGGTACTCGTTCTTGAGCACGTCAGGAACCCAGGCGTTGCCGCCGGCGAAGACGTGCGTCGCCAGATTGCCAGTGTGATTGTTCACCTGATCGGTGCAGGCGTAGGCCGGATCGGCGGTGGCGTCCGGCATGTGACAATTTTGGCAGGTCTTAAAATTCAGTGACAGCTGGTCGGCAAAGTCGCTCTGCAGCCACTCGCGGTAGGTGCGTTCGATTGGGTAAAGGATGCCGGTGTCGTTGCCAGCCTCGTCGATCAGGTTGTGGGCTGGATGGGTGACGTTGTGGCACAACCCGCAGTTGGTGGACTCGATGTGGTACTCCGAGTAGGCCCAGGGGTGAGGCGGCGGCACGCCGTCCTCCGGATAGTTGTAGGGCCCATAGCGACAAGGCTCGATCGGCATGTTGGGGCAATCGGTACTGTCGTCGATCCAAAACTGACCGTTTTCGGTGTAGACCGATTCCTGTCCGGGTGGCGGCGCTTCGTTCACGGTCATGCGATGGCATACGTGGCAGGAAACACCTTGAAAATCAGTGCCGGCCACATCCAGTGGTCCGGTGAAACCGCAGCCATCGACCGATCCGCCCGGTGGTTCGGAGCGCCCGGCCAGCCAGCCACTGGGCACGTGGCAACGCAAACACCAGTCCCCGACGCCGGGGATGTCGTGGTTGGCGACATCCAGCGCCGCCCAAAACAGCGGATCGCGCCCGGCCTGCGCCATCATCGAGCCCGACCAAGTGTCGAACGGCTCGATATGGTTTTGCGTGTCATAGTCCCAGTGACATACCTGGCAGTTGGTGGGTGGCACAATGGCGTTGGTCAACGGCGGTTGCGTGCCGTTTTGGGTGAAGGGGCCGGCCCAGGCACCACTCGCCCACAGCCCGCACAGGAACGCCAGGGCGTGGAGTGCCGAGAGAGCGAGAGTCGAGGCCCGCGGACGGATTGAGAACCAGCTGGAAACGGTGGTTAGCATGATGCGTGTCTTCAGGTTGACCGGATGTCACAAACGATCGGTGGGCTGCGGCACGGGGTGGGAACGCAAACCAGTGAGAACGAACTCACGCTCTAAATAGTAGCAGCGGTGGCCCAGCGCGCGCAACGGGAGCGACGGTTTTTAGCGCCTGCCGCGACTCACTTTGAGCCACTCGGGCGTTGCATCATGCACGACGCTGGGGCGATCGTTGAATCCCGACACTTTGACTACGCGGCCACCGACTTCCTGTCAGAGATTGCGAGGTTGAACGCAAGTGAAGACTACCGGTGACATCTCCGCAGCTGAGTTTCGCGAAGCCGGCCGGGCGCTGGTCGATTGGATCGCCGACTACCTCGAGCATCCAGAGCGGGTCAGCGTGCTCGCCCAGGTGGCGCCCGGCGAGGTGGCCGAAAGGATTCCGGTGGCGCCCCCCGCCAGCCCTGAATCTTGGTCCGCCGTCCTCGAGGATATCGACCGCTGGATTGTGCCGGGGTTGACCCATTGGAACCATCCAGGCTTTATGGCCTACTTCGCGATCAGCGGCTCATACCCCGGGATCCTCGGTGAACTCTTGGCCGCCGCCTTCAACGTCAACGGCATGGTGTGGAGGTCGGCGCCCGCCGCGACCGAGTTGGAAGCGCGGGTTCTGGGATGGCTTCGCCAGCTCATCGGACTTGACGGCGCATGGTTCGGGCAAATCCTCGACACCGCGTCCATTGCCAGCCTGCACGCCCTTGCCGCCGCCCGCGAGGCCCTGGGGGTTGAGGTTGGCCAGCGCGGGCTAGCCGGCCGCGCCGACCTGCCGCCGCTCTGCGTGTATGTGTCTGACCAGGCACATGCGTCGATTGAGAAAGGCGCAATGGCGCTTGGTTTTGGCAGCCAGCACGTTCGAAAAATCGGCGTCGACCCAGCCTTCCGCATGCAGCCCGACGCCCTTGCCGTGGCCATCGCCGCCGATCGCGAAGCGGGTCGCTTGCCGTGCTGCGTGGTGGCGACGGTCGGAACTACCTCGACTGCCGCCATTGATCCAGTCAATGAGATTGCGGCAGTTTGCCAGGACGAGCAGGTTTGGCTGCACGTCGATGCCGCTTACGGCGGTGCGGCGGCACTGGTTCCGGAGTATCGTCACGTCGTGGCTGGTTGCGAGCGAGCCGACTCGTTCGTCGTCAACCCACACAAGTGGTTGTTTACGCCCATCGACTTGAGCGCTTTCTATACCCGTCACCCCGATATCCTCAAACGGACGTTCAGCCTGGTCCCCGCGTATCTACAAACCCCTCAAGACGGCGACGCTGACAACCTCATGGACTACGGGTTGGCGCTCGGTCGACGCTTCCGGGCTTTGAAGTTGTGGTGGGTGATCCGGGCTTTCGGACGCTCGGGGTTAGTGTCGCGCCTGCGCGACCATTTGCGTTTGGCCGCGCTGTTTGCCGAGTGGGTCGAGGAAGATCCGTCGTTTGAGCTGGCAGCGCCACCGTCGTTGTCATTGGTTTGTTTTCGCGCGGCGCCCGAATCGGTGTCGCCCGCCGAACGCAATTACCTGAATAAGCGAGTGTTGGAGCGCGTCAACAGTTCAGGAGAGGTGTTTCTATCCCACACTGAACTGGACGGTCAGATGGCGCTTCGTCTGGCGATCGGTAACATCCGCACAACCGAAGAGCACGTCGCTCGGGCTTGGGCCCTGGTGCGCCGAGCGTTGTCCGAAGTACCGCCGCTCTCCTAGCGCGGGTTGCCGCAGTAGAGTGGTCGCCACGCTGGACGGGCTGCCAATATGGCCACGGCGGTGGCGATGGTCCCCGTGCCAATCGCCAGCCTGGCGGAGTCGGTGGTGTCGAGGACCAGGAGCCCCAGAATTCCGCCGCCCACCGCGCCGATCGCCGCCGGTATAACAAGATCGGGCGCTCGCTCGATTTCGATGGCGTTGAGCTCTGCCCAGGCTAGACGGAATGGCTGGGACGTCGAGCCCTCGGGCATAACAACCAGCGAGTCACCGCTGCAGTGCACGGTATGCGAGCCGCGCCGCTGGTAGGTCCACAGTCCGCCCGCCTTCCAGTCTTGTTGTCGCCAGCGAATGCCACGCACCACTCCATCACTAGCATCGACTTCGCCGTCCACCCGACGGATTGCCTCGCGAAGTTCGGCGGTGGAAGCCGGTGCGAGGAGCGGTGCCCTCCGGCAGCGGGCCGCACGCGCCGCTCCGCCTGAGTGGTAGGTGGGATGCGCTGGTCCGGCGGGACGTGGTGGTGGTTCCGGGTAGGTGGTGCGCCACTTCGGGACGGCGGCGCCCAGCAGACCGCCGACCACCGCCGCCGGCGGCACCGCAAGCAACGCTCCGGCCCAAAAGAAGCCATCGCACGCCCAGTCGCCACAATGGAATCCCATGGTCAAGGTGAGTACGCCGGCGGCCAGGAACGCACCGGTCACGGCGCCGCGGGCAGCGTAGGTGCCGTCCCGCACCCCAACCGTGCGCACCGCTTGCCAGGGAACCAGCGTCGAATCGGAGTGCGTCGCACTAGGGATCGCCAGGCCCCGCACGGTGACCGAGGGCGGCGGTACCCGACGGCCATCGACGCGCTGGACAGCGGCCAAGGAGTCTCCATATACCAAGAGGACCTTGGACCACCGCCACGCGTAGCCAACTTGCCATGCGTCGCGGTCGAGGGTGCCGGTGGTTCGCTCCGCCTCCACGGCTGGCGGCGCCAGGCCGCTCAGGACGATAGCTACGAGCCCGGCCACTAGTCGGGGGTGGGATATCGGGGTCATGTGGGGTTGGCTCCGTTCCGCCAGACGGTGCCTCTTGGACTGCGCGGCGATGGGATGGGTTCCGCCGCTCAGCCGTCGCTGGGTCCCGGTGCCCAGTCAACCCGCTCGGCCCAGTCCTCGGCGGCGGCGTAGATGACGTCGAACACCGGATCTTTGAGTTCGCTGTAGGCAAAGCGATCGTCGCCGTGATAGTGGGCCAGGCGTTTCTTGACGCGCGCGTAGGCGCGGGCGCTAGCGGGATGGGCGCGCAGGTAGTCGCGGACCAGGAGAGCAAAGCGTTGATTGGCGCGCCCCAGGGCGCGCACGTGTAAGTTGGTGGGGCGTTGGGCTGGCGGTGGTTGAAACATGAGTTTTTGCCACTCTTCGTCCGGCAGCGTGTCACCAGGTGGGCGGTGGTCGCCGGCGATGGCCGCCAGCCGCGTGTACCCTGCCAGCCCCAGGGTTTGTTCGATGCGTTCCACCGGTCTTAGCGCCCGCACCGTCAGTTGCACGTCGATGATGTCTTTGGCGGGCATGTCGGCCAGGGCGGTCGAGCCAATGTGGTCGATGCGCAGCGCCAGGGAGTCGGCGGCACGGCGTAGGGCCTGAGCGATGTGGTCGAACTCGGCCGGCCACTCAGGCCGTGGCGGCACGATCGTCACCGCCCGCCCCACCGCCGACCTGGTCACTGGCTATCCGCGGGCGCTGGTGGTGTGCGCATCATGCGGGGAGCGTAGCGCGCTGGGCTGGTGTGCGACAACGGCGGCTCGAGGGTCTCAGCGATGATCAGGGCGTCTACGAGCCGTGCCGCCGTGAGTGGTTGACGCAGGAGATCCAGCTGGGGCCGCGGGCGGCCGGGCACCGGCGTTTGCGCGGCGGCACGCACCGTTGCAATGCGTTCCCCGGTGCCGACGCCGACGATAGAGGCGCGCGCCGCCTCGGCTACCTGCACCGCTCGGTCGGGGTGATCCAGCGACGCTTCGGCAGCCCCGGCAATCAGCGCCCGGGCGTCGAAGGCGGCCGGTATCCCTTGAGCCAGCCGCGATCGCGCTTGGGTAGCCCGCCGGGCTTGAACGTGCGAAAACTCGAGCCCCGGGACGTCTGATAGTCGGTGCCCATAGAGGACGGCGAATTCTTCGTCATAGACGTGGTCGACGGTGACTTGGCATTCGCGTGCCGTGGTGTCCAGGTCGATCTCCAGCTGGGTGCCGGCGGCCGCCAGCCATAGCGTTTCAGGGTGGCCGTGCTCCTCGTCCCAACGCCTGGCCAGCGCCCGGGCGTCACCGCCGAAGCCCATCCGCGACAGAACGTGAGTGGTCCAGTGCACCCGCAAGTGGCGGGGCGGGTGGCTTTCAAGCCCGCCGGCGGCGTCCAGCCCGAAGGTGACGACGCGCTCGGGCGCTTTCGGTTCCGCGAAGATGTGCGCCATGGTCCGCAGGTACGTGGGGCCGATCATCAGCGTTCCGAAGACGTCGGCGAATAGCTCCTCCGTCCACGTCGCCAGGAGGACTGCGGTGAACTCGGGGGTGTTCGGTTGGATCGGCCCCCCCGAATCGAGGAAGCGCCCGCCGACGGCGGCGGCGGTGACCTCTTCCTCCAGACCATCCACTGACGCGTAGAAATCGTGGGCAATCTCATGGGCGATTGCTGGCCACCGCCACAGCTCGGTGGCATAGGCGCGCGGCAGGGCAATGGGGGCCACCGCCGACGATCGAAACCAAAACTGCACCGGCTGACTGCGCTCGTCGAAGAAACACAGGGGTTGGGAGGAACGGAGGGCGTTCCCCCGGTCAGCCATAAAGGTGCAGAGCGGTTCGTAGCAAGCCGCCGCCAGCGCGTCGGCGTCGCCCAGGATCGCCAAATCACTGGGACGCGCCCGCTGGCGAATCAGCTTCTTCTGGATGGCCAGGGTGGCGGCGATGCCCTGGAGAACCTCGCGCCCGGCGCTTGGGTCGAGGGTTTCGAGTTGGTCGATGGTCGCCCGTAAGGGGCGAGCCAGGGTGGGTTGAATCGACGGCGGCAGTGCTGCCACCTCTTGCGCGAGCCGCCGGGCAACCCCGAGTAGAGCGGTGGCCGGGGCGTCTTCCGCCGGTTGGGGGTCAGCCCCAGGGTGTCGAGCGGGCTGGCTTTTCGGACCTCCAGCGTCCGGCCGCTCTTGTCGTCCTCTGATGGCGTTCCGAACGTGGCTGACCACGCGCCACAGAAACCAGGCGCCAAACAGCAATAGCCGGGCTAGATCGTCAGCTTCCACGACGTTTGGGTCCCCGGAGGTGCCACGGCCGGCGACTCCTGGGTGGAGCAATCACCTGCGCCAGCACCCAGCGGTCAATGATCGTCTCGGGGGCTTCGAGCGCGTCTACCAGGGGGCGCCGGCGGCGCTTGCGCGGGCGCGATTCCACTACAGCTCGTCTTTGGGTGTTTCGGTGTCGCTGGTGGCGTCCGAAATCGACTGGCGCATGGATGTGTCAGCGACGACGTTGCGCATGTTGTAGTAATCCATGATTCCCAGATGGCCTTGCTTGAAGGCATCAGCGATAGCCAGGGGTACTTTGGCTTCGGCCTCGACCACCTTGGCGCGCATCTCGTTGACCCGCGCCACCATCTCTTGCTCCTCGGCGACGGCCATGGCGCGGCGACTTTCGGCGCGGGCTTGGGCGATCTGCTTGTCGGCCTCTGCCTGCTCGGCCTGCAGCTTGGCGCCAATGTTGGCGCCGACGTCGACGTCGGCAATGTCGATCGACAGGATCTCGAAGGCGGTGCCTGAATCGAGTCCCTTGGCCAACACGGTCTGTGAGATCGAGTCGGGGTTTTCAAGCACGTCCTTGTGCGAGTCCGAGGAACCGATGGTCGAGACGATGCCCTCGCCGACCCGCGCCAAGATAGTCTCTTCGCCGGCGCCGCCGACTAGCTGGTCGATGTTGGCGCGCACCGTCACCCGGCTTTGGGCGATGAGTTGGATGCCGTCTTTGGCCACCGCTGCTACTTTCGGGGAGACGATGACCCGCGGATTGACACTCATCTGCACCGCCTCAAAGACGTTGCGGCCGGCCAAGTCGATGGCCGCGGCGCGCTCGAAGTCGAGGGGGATGGACGCCTTGTCGGCGGAGATCAAGGCGTTGACGACGTTTTGGACGTCCCCGCCGGCCAGGAAGTGGGCTTCCAGTTGATTCAAAGGCGGGTGCAAGCCGGCCTTCACCGCGCTGATCCGCGGGTTGATGATCTTGTGGGGCGGTACGCGGCGCAAGCGCATGGCGATGAGTGTGCCGATGCCGACGTAGGCACCCGACGACATCGCCGCGATCCACAAGTCGAGCGGCACGAAGTAGAGAACGACCAACAGGATGATGAGCGCCAGAATGCCGATGGCGACGAAACCTAGATCCATGGAACAACCTCCGCGAAGGGGAATGGCAGGTGCGCTTGGAGTGCGGGCGACACGGCCTTACGCCTCGGGTTCGACCACGATGCGACCGCCCTCGACTTGTACGACGGCGACTTGGGTACCGGCAGCGACGTAGTCGCCGACGGTGACCACGCTGAGTCGCCGTGTGTCGATCACCGCGATGCCGGCAGGGCGCAGGTCGGTCTCAGCGATGCCTCGCTCTCCGACCGCGGCGATCGGTGGGGCGGATTTGGCACCGGCGAGCGAGGTTTCATGGACGAGCCGCCTACCGACCCGCGATCGACTAAGGAGTGTCATCAAGGCGGTGGTGGCCACCAGAATGGCGACGACGGTGGCCGGCCCGGTGGTGCCACCCAAGCGCGTCACCGCCAGATAGATGGCTGCCACTATTGACACGATGCCCGACACCCCGGCGACGCCAAAGCCGGGAATGATCAAGAATTCGAGTAGCAACAGCACGTAGCCAACAACGACCAGGCTGGCGACCCAGGAAAACGCATCAGACACTGGGGGGGTCCTCCGGCGCCGTCCGCACCAGGGCCGAGCCGCCACGCCAGCCGACCAGAGTGAGCGGCGCGCCGCGGGCGATAAAGCCGCCCTCCGAGATGGCATCGACGCGCTTGCCGGCGACTTTGGCAATGCCGGTGGGGTGGAGGTCGGTGAGCGCCTGGCCCACCGATCCGATCGGCAACGCCGTCGGCGTGGCGTGGGCGACGAAGCCGCGGTCAGCCCCCAGGCCTTCGTCCAGCACCAACCGCCCCGCTGCCCGCGAACGGGGCACCAGCCGGATTAGGAGCGCCCCACCCAAGACCACGACGCCGAGCGCCACCGCCACCGAGCGCGCCGCTTGGCGCGCGTAACCTAGCTCCCAGGCAACGTTCCAGTCGATTCCTGACATCGCCATGACTGCGGCGCCGATCATGGCAGCCAGTCCAGCGAAGCCGACGATCCCGAAGCCGGGGATGACAAACACCTCCAACGCGACGAGCACGACGCCGATGCCGAACAAGAGCACCTCTTCGAACCCAGCCAACTGCACTACGGTGTGGCCGAAAAAGAAGAGAAGCAATGCCAGGATACCCAGGGTTCCGGGGATCCCCCAGCCCGGCTGGTATAGCTCCAGCATGATTCCCAAGAAACCCAGGCTCAAGAGCATGGAGCTAAAGACCGGGTGCGATACCGCGCGCGCCAGGCGCTCCGCCCAGTTGATTCCCAGCGTTTGAATCGTTGCCCCAGGGAAGCCGGCGACGGCGAGCGCCTCGTTCAGGTCTGGCGCTTCGTCGTCGACAAACTGCAGCGCCAACGCCTCGGCCGTCGTCAGCGTCAAGAGTTTGTCCTCGTCGATGACTCCGTCGATCTCGATCGCCGGATCTACCATCGCCGCGGCAACTTCTGGATCGCGGTCGTAGCGCTCGGCGGTGGCGCGCATTTCGGCGGCCATGTACGAGATGACCTTCTCGCTTGCAGTCTTCATTTCACCGCCGGCGCCGCCGGTGACCGGCGTGGCGGCGCCCATCGAGCCGCCGGGCGTCATGATGATTGTTTGGCAGGCAAGGGAGATGAGGGCGCCAGCTGAGATGGCGCGCGGGTGGATGTAGGCAATGGTCGGGACGCCGGCGTCGAGCAGTGCGTCACGGATCTTGACGGCGGCGTCGACCCGCCCGCCGAACGTATCAATATCCAGGAGTAAGGCGGCGGCACCGGTTTCTTCAGCACTGGCCGCTGCCCGTGCCACAAACGGCGCGAGCCCTAGGTCAATAATACCGGCGATTTCGCAGCGCACGACGCGGCGGGCTGCGGGCGCGCCGTCCGTGTCGATGTCGTAGGCGTAGCCAAGAGCGCAACACGCCAAGCCCAAACAGCTGAGCCAGGCGGCTGTGCGACGCACGAGTGGGCCGCTTGAGGTGCTGCGGCAAGAAGATCGCATACGAGTTCCTTAGGAGGCCGGCGAATACCGTAGGCGAGACGGTGGGGGCGGTCAAGCTGCATGCAGTTGGGGAGGATGGCGCAGAGTGGGTGATATGCCTGTTTGGCAGCGTTCGCCGAGTCACATACAGGTTGCACTCGGCGGGTAAGAAGCTTTACCCTTAATTGCCTAACCTTATTGGTCCTCTGCGGTGTCCCACCTATGTTGCGGGGCGCGCGGCGGCTCGAGTGCCCCGCCAATACGGAGCGTGGGTGCTGAGCACGCCGATCACCAGTGCCTCGCGGAGCATCATGAACACTCATCGCCTCGCGCTCTCCACGCGCCTACTCGCTACCACTGCGTTCCTCGTCGCCCACCTGGTCGCACCGGCCGCCGCCAAGACTTTCGTCGACGTCACCGGCGATAGCGGTCTGGATGACACCGGTGGCGCCAACGGCGTTGCGTTCCGCGACCTAGACGGAGACGGTGATCTTGACCTCGCAGTCGCCATGCGTCACCAAGGCTTTCGAGTCTATCGCAACAAGGGTGACCTGCGCTTCACGGAGATTTTGCACGGCGAGAGCGCCTATACGCGTAGCGTTATCTGGGGCGACTACGACGGTGACGGCGACGAGGATCTCCTGGTCGTTGCCGCCCAACGCGTGCGGCTCTATCAGAACAACGGCGGCGACTTGACCGAGGTGGGCGCCCAGGTGGGACTCGACGACCCAGCGCTGACCAATACCGAGGGTGCCGGCTGGTTGGACTACGACGCCGACGGCGACCTCGACTTGGTGATCGACGACCACGGCGACACCGAACTGTTGCGCAACGATGGCGGGGTCTTCGCGGTCATCGATGGAGATGACAACTCTGCCAAGGGTTTTCAGGACGTCCAAACCGGCGACTACTTGGCGGTGGCCGACTTTGACATTGATGGGGCGGTCGACATTCTGGCGCGCAAGGGCGAGTTTGAAGCCTTTGCTGACATTTTTAGGAACACCGGTGGTCGCGGCCCGACGCCCTTTGCACCGTTTGTGTTGCCCGGGGCGCACAGTCGCAACGACGGCAAGGGTGGTCTGGCCTTCGCCGATGCCGACGCCGACGGCGACTTCGACCTCATCTATTCAGGTGCCGAACGGAACCGGTTGTTCTTTAACCAGGGCGAGTTCGTGGTCGACGGCACCGAGTCGGCGCTGCCGGGCTTCGATCCCGACGCCAGGACCCACAGCCTGGCCGGGGTGGCCTGGGGCGATGCCAACGGCGACGGTCGATTCGACCTGTTCATGGCCAACCAGACCGGCCGCAATCTTCTGTGGATTAACGACGGCGGCGGTCGCTTCAGCGACTTTTCGGAGGTTGCCGGCGTGGCTGGCCACGCCGACGATGCCTCGCGCGGCTGCGCCTTTGCAGATGTCGATCGGGATGGCGACCTGGATCTCTTTGTGGCCAACGACGGCGGTCCGAACCGCCTGTACCGCAACGACACGCCGCAACAACGCCGGCCGGTGGCGGTCAACATCATCCAGAACGGTCGCCCAGCACTGGGTGCGGTCGTCCAGTTCTTTGCAGCTAACGATGGTTTGGGCGACATCGACGGCGACGGTCAAGTCGAACGTTTCGACGCCGACGGCGACGGCCTACCCGAGGCTGTGGAGGGCTTAACCGGTGCCGCAGGTGAAACGTTGGTGGACCGGCTCTCAGATCGCGGCGACCCCATCGTCACCACCGAAATCTCCGGCGGTGAGGGCCTCGGCGGCCAAGGCGTCGCCCAGCCGTATGTGTATTTGCCGGCGGCGATCCCGCTCACCGTGCGGGTCACCTTCCCGGGCGGGCGGGTCGTGTTGCGCGACCTCAGGGCCGGCGACTTACCCAATGGCCTGATGACTATTTTCTACGAAGATCCATCCGAGGACGGCGACGGGCTGACGCTTGCCCAAGAAGAAGCCCTCGGCACTTCGCCCACCGACCTCGACTCGGACGACGACGGCCTCCTCGACTCGCAAGAAGATCGCAACCGTAACGGCGTCCTGGACCCCGGTGAGACCAATCCGATCAATCCCGACACCGACCGTGACGGTTTAGTCGATGGACTTGAATTGGGGGTCACCGGCGGCATTCCCGACCCCGACGGCGCCGGGCCGCTGCGCGGTTCTGCGTTCGAGGTGACCGACCTGGATCCATCGACGACGACCGACCCTCTGGATCCCGACACCGACGGGGGCACGGCGCTGGATGGTGACGAGGACGCCAACCAAAACGGCCGAGTCGACGACGGCGAGCGCGATCCGCTCGATCCCACCGACGACCTCCTGCCGATCCGCCAGCTGTCCTTCCTCAAGCAGGTCGAGGATGCCGACGGCGGCAGCGTCTTGCCGGGGGATCTCTTGCGCTACCGGATGGAAGTGCGCAATAGCGGGACGACGGCGCTCACCGGGATCAGCGTCATCGACGATGTGCCAGCCACCGCCAGCGGCTTGCAGGTCGAATCGATGCCCGCGGGGGCCGCCAACGAGTCGACCAGTGGCGGCGCCAACGGGCGCGGACAACTACGAATCACCGGCTTCGACCTGGCTTCCGGCGCCACGGCAGAAGTGGTCTTCACGACGCGCATCGACGCCCGGCTGGTGGGCGGCACGTTCATTGTCAACCAAGCCCAGGCGCGCCTGGGAGATGGCTCAGAGCCAGTGCTCTCGGACGGCGAGCCGCTGCAGCCCGGTATCCAACCCACCCGCATCCAAGTGACTGCCAATGTAGTGCTCGAGGCCACCAAAGACGCCATCGTCGACGGCGGCGAGAATCCCGAACCCGGTGACTTCGTGACCTACGTGATCGTCGTTCAGAACACCGGCTCCGCCGCCGCCCAAAACGTCCAAATCGTTGATCCCATCCCCGACCTGGCGCTCTATGCCCCGGGCACCATCCAGGTGAATGGCACGCCGCAGACCGACGTCCGCGACGGGGACGCCGCTGACTTCGGCGCCTCGGCACCAGGAGCCGTGACGGTTGCCTTGCGCGAATTGGCGCCCGGCGGTGTCGTCACCGTTAACTTCCAAGTGCAGGTGGATCCAAACCTGACCGAGGCGGGCACCATCGTCAACCGCGCGACGGTGACTGCGTTCGACGTCGACCCAGTTATGACCGGCGACGGACCCACCGAGACCCAGACCGACCCGCCCGGCGGCAGCGGGGATGGCGATCCACCCGACGACATCTTGCCGGACCAGAATCCGGTGACTGGCGATGAGGTCACGATCCGGTTCGATTTTCCCGAGGGTCCAGTCCAACTATCTATTTTCAACCTTGTGGGCGAGCTAGTCCGCGACTTTCGTGGCTTGCCGGCCCAAGGACAGGTGGTTTGGCGGCTCGACAACCTGGTCGGTCGAGGTATCGCCAATGGCACCTATATTGTCGTGGGCCGCGGCGGCGACCACGTGAAGCAGTCGAAATTGGTGGTGATCCGATGAGTTGCAGCGCTATCTACCAGCGAAAAACACCCATGGGCCGGTTGGGGCCGGCTCTCCTGGTCGCGATCGGGCTTGTCGTGGCGGCGGCGGCGCACGGTGGCGACCCAGACGAGGGGGTGGGGACCACTGCCACTTCGGTCATGCGGTTGGGCCTCGGCGCCCGCCCGGCGGCCCTGGGCCACGCCTATGCGGCGATCTATGGTGACCCGACGACGCTCTTGATCAACCCGGCTGGTTTGGCGCGCGTGCCGCGCCTGCAACTAGATCTGCACCATCACGAGCGTTTCGTGGACACCCACGTCTCGACCCTGGCCCTGGCCTGGCCGGTGGGGCCCACCACCGTCGGGGTGGGGGCGGCTTACCTGGATGCTGGCTACATTGATGAAATCGTCAACTTCCGCCGCACCGGCGTCCGGCTGCACTCGTCCGACCTCGACTTGATGTTGGGGCTGGGTGGCTCGGTTGCCGAGGTCCTCCATCTAGGCGCTCGGCTCGACATCCGTCACTCCGTCGTCGCCTCCGCCTACGACGAAACCGGCGCCGCCTTCGCCGCCGGCGCCCAGTTGGCCGGTTGGATTCCCTACGTGGATCTGGGCATTGCTGTTGAGAATCTCGGGGCGGACCAGTCCCTGGAGGGTTCGGGGCGGCAGGACCCGCTGCCGCGCACGGTGCGTGGCGGTGCGGCGCTGCACTTCTTGAGCGTTGCCCCCGGTCAAAGCGGCCCGTCATTGACCGCGGTCGCCGATCTATGGCGCGCGCTAGGTAGCCGCTTCCAGTGGGGGAGCGGGGCCGAACTTGGCTTCCACCGCATCGCCCAAACGCCGGTGGGGCTCGCCGCCCGTGCCGGCTACCGGAGTGGCGGCTACGCCGGTGACGACCTCCGCAACCTCACTGCCGGCGTTGGGCTCAAAGTTGGGTATCTGACGCTAGACTACGCCTTCGAGGACTTTTCGACCCTCGAGGACCTGCATCGCATCTCGGTCGGCCTCATGCGCACCGACGGCAGCCCCGGGGCGGCGCGCCGGCTGGACGCCGACCACGACGGCGTGCCGGACGAGCGGGACTTCTGCCCGGAGACGCCGGTGGGTGCGGACGTCGACCGCCACGGTTGTCCTCGAGATACCGATGGTGACGGTGTTTACGACGGGTTGGACCACTGCCCCGAGACGCCCAGTGGTGCTTTGGTGAGCCAGAGCGGCTGCCCCCTCGATAGCGACTTCGACGGGGTGTTCGATGGCCTGGACCGCTGTCCCGACAGCCGTCCGGGCACGCAGGTGGACGGCAGCGGCTGCGAGGTGCTGATCACTCCCGGGCGCTTCCAGCTACCGATCGTCTACTTCGCCTTTGATGACCACGAGATCCTCGACTCCGAGGTCCCCAAGCTGATCGAGCTCGGCGAGACGATGATGGCGTGGCCGGAATTGCGGGTCCGCGTAGCCGGGCATACGGACGGCGTCGGTCACGAGTGGTACAATGCCGTCCTGTCGGAGCGGCGAGCGCGCGCGGTCATTGATGCTTTGGTAGAACGGTTCCCAGGCATCGACCCCAGTCGCTTGTTGCCGATGGGGCTGGGCGAGTACTTCCCAGTCGAGTCGAACCAAGATAGCCAGGGTCGGCGTCAAAACCGTCGCGTCATCGTCGATCCCATGAACGGCTCGGAGCCGCGGGGCCACTAGCCCGCCAGTTGCAGAGATCGGCGGGCGCTCTACAAGGAGAGGGCGTTGAAGTTCCAGCTGATCTACTGCTCGATGTGAAACTACGAGCCCCAGGCCCTCAGTTTGATGGCCAAGCTCCTACCTGAGTTCAAGCAGGATTTCGTTAGCTACGAGCTGATCGCTGCCGGCGGAGGCAAGTTTGAAATCTCCGTGGACGGCAAAGAGATCTACTCGAAGCTGGCCACCGGTGAGTTTCCCGACGAGGACGAGATCCTCCAACTGCTCAGACGCCACGTCGCCGCCTAACCCGCCTCCGGCGCCTTACCGCCGGCCGGCGCGCGGCCACGCCCACTTGTTGCGGCGCGCCCGACATCCAACCGCTCGTGTGGCATTCCGTCCATGTCACGCAGCACCGCCCACATCCCAGCTGCGCTCTGACCCACACGCTTCTCGCTGAGCGTCCCGCCGACGCTTGGTGAGCCTCAAGACTCGAGGGCGCCCTCGGGCAGCCCTCTTCGGGATCCCCGTCGCCGGTGCTCAATCTGAGAGCGCCAGTTGCGTCCCAATGATCCATGCCGTCCGCTCTTGGGACACCTGGAACACCGTTTGCAACCGTTTTGATGCAGGTCTGAGAAGACGGGTGCATCAGGTTCGGGCAAATGGCTCATTGGCGTCCACTGTGGCAATACGCCCAGGGCCCCAGATAGAGACGTAGCAACGGACTAGAGGTTCCCGAACGTCCCCTTCCGGTCAGAAACCGAGGTTCGCTACCCATGTTCCAAGAAGCTATGAGGGGAGTTGCTCACCGCTCTTTGCAACGCATGTCGCGGCAGTTTGCGCCGCAGCCGGGCGAGGTTCGGGGGCCGGCCAGAGCGCTTGGTCGAATTGCGGCCAGCGGGCGCGCCGGGTTGGTGGGCGCCGGTTTGGTGTGCGTCGCTGCAGTGAACGCACCGTCGCCAGCCATCGCTGCTTTCCCGCTGGGTGGGTATCCACACGTGTTTGCATACATCACGTCGCACATCGAGGTGCCCGCTGAAGATCTAGTCGACTTCGACGTGTTGAACGTCAAGTGGTGGAACACCGAGGGTGATTCGCGCGTGATCTTGGATGAGCTTCGAACTCTCAATCCGGAAGTCACGATCTTCGTTTACTTCAATGCTTTGGGCCTGTCAATGCCCGAGTACTCGGACCCGACCCACATCACCCACCGCTTCATGGCCGGGATCAAGGACGAGTGGAAGGTTCGGGACGACGCCGGACAGATCATCCACTTTCAAGACTGGTCCCACATGGCGCTCATGAACATCAGTGACCAGTGCCCGATTGTGGACGGCGAAACTTGGGGAGACTACGTGGCCCGGTTTGTAGCGGATGAGCTTCTCGCCACCGGGATCTACCAGGGCGTCTTTTGGGACAATCACTGGGGAACCCTGTCGTGGTTCAACGACACCATCCCCAATGACATGGACCTCAACAACGATGGCGTTGCCGATACCGACACGGAAATTGAGACCTGGTATTGGGCGGGATTGGAGGCCATGAACGCTGCCTTCCGCGCGCGCGCCGGCCAGGCGCCGTTGGTCGTTGGCAACGGCTCAGCTTTGATGTTCGAACACCTCAACGGTCGCTACTTTGAGCTGTTTCCGAATCCAGTAAACGGCGCCTGGAACGGCTCGATCACCGAAGCCGACGCTTGGAACGCGCTCGGCATGGGGCCGCGAGCCATCCAGTTCTCGACCCGCGGCTCGGTGACCGGCTACCAACGCGTGCGCTTCGGTCTGGCCTCGGCACTCTTGGTTGGCGGCATGCTGTGGCACGAGCCGCCGAGCCCGGCCAACAACTTCACCATGTATGACGAACTGACCATCGATTTGGGGCAACCCATAGGCGAGCGGGTGGAGATCGGCATTGAATCAATCGCCGAAGTCGATTTTGAGGGTGGTCAGACGCCCGGACTCGAGCTGAGTTGTGCCAACGGCATTGGTGTGCTGACCACGGATCCCAACTTGGTGATCGATGGTCAGTATTCGGTGGTTGGCCAGCCGGAGTCGCCTCCTAACACGTGGAACGGGTTCATGTGTACCGATCCCAGCGTCTTATCGCTCGAACCCAACACCACCTACACAATCGAGTATGACTACGCGATTGCCGAGACGCCGCCTGCCGGCGGTTATTTCTACGCGGGGATGCGCAGCGACCAGGATCCAAGCACCAACACTGGAGTTCAGGACATCTACGGTGAAGCAGGTGACTCGGGGCACATTCGCAAAGAAATTACCACCGGCAACTACTCCGACTTCTACTTGTACTTCGGTCTCAAGAATGGTGGTCGCATCGTCATGGATAACTTCCACGTCATCGAGGGACGGGGTGGGGTGTTTCGCCGAGACTTCGACAGCGGCATCGTGCTGGTCAACCCGACACTGCAAGGTCGTTTCGTCGATCTAGGCGAGACGTTCTACCGCATCGACGGCGAACTCGACCCGATCAACAACGGCGAGGCGGTCGACGCTGTGTGGATGAACGGTGAAGACGGCCTGGTACTCATGCGTGGCGTTACCTCCGGCGTCGATCCGGCCGGCGGCAGCAGCGCTGGGCAGGGTAGTCCGCCGTTGGTGCGCATGGCCTTCCCCAACCCGGTTGGTCCTTTGGGAGCAGAACAGCTCCACGTGAATGGCGTGCCTGGGGGAGGGGCGGTGCGCATCTACAACGTGCATGGCCGGTTGGTCCGCGCGCTAAGCCAATCTGGCAGTGACGGCGGGCAATTGCGCTGGGATCTGCTCACTCAGGGGCAGCGGCAAGCTGCCCCAGGCGTCTACGTCGTGGTGGTCGAAGACGCCCAACGCCAGCGCTTGGACACCATGAAGATCACCGTGCGCCGGTAGTCGAGCCCCGGGAGCGGCCGGCCATCCCCCTGGCGATCTCCCCCCGGCCGGCGCTCCCAACCTAGCCACGCCCGGCGCCCCCTCCGGCGCCGGGCGTCGGCTGTTTGGGGGGCGCAACGCTTGCGGTGGCGATGGTCGATACCAGGAGGGTGACCGAACCCCGGAGTGCTAGTCTGTGGCCCCGCAGGCGGATCAGCAATCGGAGGTGGACATCGATGGGCCTGAGATCCCGACGGCGGCAGGCACACCGGGTTCCGGCACTTGTGATGACCGGTTGTCTCGTGCTGGGCTTGCCGTGGGCTGCTGCAGAAAACTATTCGCGTCTGACGTTGGCCGAGTATCTGGCCAAGGTGGAGCCTGAGTTGGCGGCTGTGCGTCGCATCGAGTTGCGTCAAATCGAGGCACGGGAGGAATTGAATCAGCTCAACTGGTCTCGCGCGTTCGGCATCGAGCTGGATGGTGCCTATCGTGAGGAGGACCTGGACCGCCTCGAGGTCAACGGCCGCAACCAAAAGACTGGCCGGTTGCGTGAGTATGAGCGCAACGCGCGACTGACTATCTCGCGGCGGCTGCTGGGTCGCTCACAGGAGGAACGCGTGTTGCGCGCCATCGAGCGCCAACGCCTCTATGAGCTTGAAGTCGAGCGGCGCGTCGTCGAGCAGCGCGCCCTGTTGGACGCGGTGTCGTTGTATCTGAAGCTGGCGGAGGAGCAACAGGCAGTGGTGCTGTTGGAGCCGGCGATGGCGCTCGAGGACAGGCGGGTCGATATCTTGACCTTGCGCGCGGGGCGCGGCGAAACCCTCGAGCGGACGCGCCTGGTCGCTGACAAGCGCCGCGCTGAGCGGCGCTTGCGGCTGACCCGGAGCCGCCGCCGCATCGTCAAGCTACGCGGTGACCTCAATGAGTTGGTGGCATCGGGGTCCCTCCAGCCCTTTGAAGCTGTGCCCATTGACTGGTCGGCGCTGGCCGGTGAACTTGAGTCTGCCACTGGCGCTACCGGGCGTTCAGAAGTGGCAGCGCCGTTGCCGCACCGGCCAGCCGACCTCGGCGAGGGTGTGTGGTTTAACTTGCCGGAGGTGAACATCGAGTTCGGCTACGAGATCACCTCGGTCGACCGCCACTTCGCGGATGAGCGCCGGCGCGAGCGGGGCCACCGGCCCTTGGTGGGCGTTTCAGTCGAACTGCCGCTCGATTTCTTTCGTTCGGCCCGCTCGTTCCGCCGGCACGTCGAGGCGCGCTTGGAACGCCGCCAGTTGCAGATTGATCGCCTGCAGGCGGGACTTCGGGAGCGCGAGCTCGAGGCTTCGTTGGCCCTCGCCGAAGCCCGCGCCGGGTTGGCCGCCGCGGCCGCCGACGAGGCGCTGCAGGCCGAGGATCTGCGGGTGACCCGCCTCAGGGTCGAGGCCGGTGAGAGCGAGGGCGATTTGCCGCCGGAGGTGGCCCTCCTGGACGCCGAGTTGGCGGCGATAGACGCCAAGATCCTCGTCACCGAAGCCCGCGGCGAGGTGGCGAAGCAACTGTTCGAGCACCAACTCGCCGTCGGTAACGGCGCGGTGATTCGGCGACTGGTGGAGGCGCTGAGCGCCAGTCGGGCGGTGGCAAGCTCGGAGACCGGCGCGCCCTCTGGTATGATGGACCTCCCCCGCCCGCACGAGAGCCTCTCCACACCATGAAGATAGGCGGCAACACAACGACACGGCTGACTCGCGGCCAGGCCCGCCTGCTTGGAGCGGTCTGCATTTTGGTGTTGTTGGTGGTGATCTTGTCGGGCTACTCGGCTCTGTCCTACCACACGGTGAAGGCGGTGGTTGTCGGCAACACGGTTGAGTTGTCCAGCCGCAGCGAGGGGCGGGTTGCCGAGATCTTGGTGCGTGCCAACGATACGTTTCGGGCTGGCGACCCCTTGGCTCGCCTGGAAAATCCAGCCCTCGAGTCCGAACGTCTGGCGCTGGAGCGGGAAGTGGCCGAGCTGCGTCAAACGCTCGAAGCCGAGCGCTCCGAAGCCGGCCAGCTGCCGCGCGTCATCGAGCTGGAGTCGTCCTTCGCCGAGGTCCAATCCAAGCTTGCCGCTGCTCGCTACGGGCGCGAGAGCTTGGAACGCATCATTGCCGGCCTGGAAGCAACTCACAACGAGGCGCATGCCCGTCTCCAGCGCGCGCTTGAATTGGTGGCGCAGGGTGCCATGACCCAGACCGAACTTGCCGAGCGGCGGGATCAAGCCAACCGCGCCGAGCGCGAATACCAGAGCGCTCTACAGGAGCAGCGCGTGAAGGCGGCAGAGGTCGCTTCCTATTCGCGGTTGGTCAGGTTGCACCGCGAGCGCATGGCCTCGCTGGAGTCCGACCGAACAGGGATGATCCATGACCTCGAGCAGACCTTGAGCAACAAGGAGAGGGAACTGACCCGGATGCAGGGTCTGCACGAAGAGTTGGTCATCACCGCCGAACACGACGGGTTGGTGACTGCCCTGCGCCATCAGGAGGGCGAGTTTGTGCCGGCCGGTGAAGCGGTGCTCAGCGTCATGACCGCCGACGACCTGTGGGTTGAAGCATACCTCCGTCCGTCCGACAAGCAGTCGGTGCGACCCGGCAATCGCGTCGTCGTCGTTGATCCCTCGGGGAACGCTCAAATCGAAGGCGAGGTCGAGCGTATCTTGCCGGTCCTGCGGTCGTTCCCGGTCGCCTCGGCGTTGACTGGCTCCGACCGCAACTACGCCGTTGTCGTCGTCGTTTTGGACGACCCGGCCCGGGCGCGCACGTGGCTGAGTCCAGCACAACTGGTCGACGCGCGGATCCGGCGTCACTGGTTGCCGATCGCCGCGGCAGAGGCGCCGCCGTCCGGCGGCTCCTAGGCACCGCCCCGACTACTTCCAGCGCTCAGCTGGATCGATGTCGCGCCAGGATATGGTGACGATGTTGTCGTTGTCCATTTGTTGGGTAAGTCGGGCGATATCCAGGTCACCGGTAAACCGAACTTCTACTTCGATGACTGTCACCATGCGGCCCTCGCGATCCTTGCGTTCGAGCGCCGTTAAGGTGTAGCCGACGCCGACGTCTTTCAGCACGGTCTCGACTTGCCCAAGCGTCGTCACCGGCGCCGTTGTAATCACTCGCAACCTGGTGTCGTGGTGGGGGACGAACAACTGGCCCGGCAGGATGGCGGGGAGCCAGTCGAGCAGCCGAACGATGATCATGACAATGACGGTGCCGGCCAACGCCAGCGCTTCCAGGCTGGCGCCGCAGGCCATGCCCAGGCCGAGGGCGATGATGAGCGTGCCGGCGTCCTTGGGGTTGCGGATGGCGTAGCGGTAGCGAATGATGGTGGCGACACCGATCAGCCCGACGGCCCGCTCCATCTGGTCGCCAATGATCATGATGAAGAAGGCACCGGCCATCGCCAAATAGGTGTGCGCATGGACGATGCTCATCTGGTGGCGATCGGTGTCGCGCCGGTACGAGATGAGCACGCCGATGGCCGCTGCCAGGAAAATGCGGCCGGCCAGTTCGGCGCCCATCTGCAGTAGTTCGTTCATCTTGCTTGACCCGCTTGGGTGGGGTGCGTCTCGGAACCGCGCAGGCTATCAGAAACGGCGTTCACCCGCAGCGCAACGACCGCCGGGGAGCGCCGCTCGCTAATGAGCCAAACGTCGAAGGCACCGTCCTCGCCAGGGGCGCCGCGGGCGACTACGGCTTCGGGTTGCGGTAGTTCGGCGAGCTGGGGGGCAGAAAGTTGGGTCAAGCCGCCGGCCGAATGGCCGTCCGGCAGATCCCAAAGCGCGAGAATCGGCGCTCCCTCCGACCTGGTCTCCGCCGCCGCCAGCACCACCAGGCTACCGCCGCTCTCAGGCAACCAATCGAGTCCGCGAATGCCGCGTCCGCCGAGCGGCAGCCAGTGGACGGTGGCGCTGACGGTGTCTTCCTTGAAGAGCGTCTCAGCTTCTAGCTCAACTACCACTGCCCGTTGATTCTGGATGGGCGAACGCGCCCCGACGTAGAGTTGGGCGCCGTTCGGGCTGGCGGCCAGGCCCTCTAGATTGACGCGGCCAGGCGTTCTTGCCTGGTGGCGATCGATGCGCACTGGGACCGCGACCGGGTCGGAGTGGGTGGCAGCGGGCGGTGTGGATTGCTCGAGGGCGCCCTGCAACACGGCCAGAAGATCGGTCACCACCTCCACGGGCGCCTCGGCGTCGTCCTGACTCCAGCCGGGCCCCAGACGCACCAGGCGCCGGCGCGACGCCCCCAACCTGCCGCGGCGGCTGGGTGCATGCGAGGTCAACAAGTAGACCTGCCCCCTGGCATCGGTGGCGGCTGCTTCTAGATCGTTCATGCTGACCGGCAGGGCCACCGGTTGCACGCCGCGCTCCAGCGCTCGCCAGTCACAGACGAATGCTTGATGGCGGACCTCGTCGTCCACCAGCAACAGGTGTGACTCATCGAGTCGAGCCGCCCCCGACAGCTCAACGGGCCATTCTGGGACAGTGGCCCCGGCGCCAGCCGCCCACACGATCGAGGCGCCAGCGATTTGGGCAAGGTAGCGGCTCATGGCTCTAGAGATCGACAAGATGGCCCCACTCGTGGGCCTAAAGAGTCGTGAAGCCAAAAAAAAGGGGGCGCTGAGCGCCCCCCGTGTCCATCGTTCGGACCGACTATCCTAGTTGACGGCATCCGGTGTCAACATGGCGGCGAATTGCTTCTCGTAGGCATCGACGTTGGTGGGTTCTTCACTGGAAATGAAGGCAACCACACCACCGGCAAACGTCCCAAACTCGATCTTGCAGTTCTCGGAAGCGGCGACTTGCTTGCAGATGCCGCAATCGAAGGCACTGGCACCCTCGGCTGCCTTGGCCTGTAAGGCCTCGACGACTTCGGGTTTGTCCGAGGTGTAGAATACGACTAAGGCGCCGGATTCCATTCGGCTGGTCTCGACGTTGATGTCATTAAGTGCGGTCTTGCCTTTGTAGCTGCACGCCGCAGCTGACTTGGCTTTGGAAGCCTTGGCGCAACCCGGTCCCGCGAACGCCGTGGCGGCGAATGCGAGGGTCGTCAAACAAACAACTCCCAAGAGGAGAAGCTTACGCATGAGGATGTTTCCTCCATCGTTGGACTGACGGGTCCGGCGGGGGCCGGAGCGCGGGCCCCGTGGACGAAAGGCCACGGCCCGTCGCGGGCAGAATCGTTACAATCAGACTATACCCAGTTTTCGGCCGGCAAGTTTGGGCAGTGAGCCCAAAAAACTGTCAACGTCCTGTAAAACAAGCACTTGAGGTGCGATGGTGTCCCCCGGAGCGGTGGTGACTTGGCCCGCCCGGGCGTGGTCTAAGGTAGAAGAGCGCCGCCCCGGCGGTAGGCACTGCCAAAGCCTCGTGCGTCCTCGCGGGACCTGCTACCCTCGCCATCCGTCTGAGACCCGCGATTGAGGAGTCCCCGAATTGCAGCTCTCCACAGACCCCCAGATCGATCTATTCGAGGAAATTGACCGCCTGAAGCGCGCCAAGAACGCCGTCATCCTCGCGCACTACTATCAGGAGCCGGACATTCAGGACGTTGCCGATTTTGTCGGTGACAGCTTGGCGTTGGCCCAGGAGGCCAAGGCGACCGATGCCGGCATCATCGTCTTTGCCGGCGTCCACTTCATGGCCGAGACCGCCAAGATCGTCAACCCCACTCGCCGGGTGTTGCTGCCCGACCCCGACGCCGGCTGTTCGCTGGCTGATGGTTGCCCGCCCGACGCCTTTCGCGAGTTCGTTGCTTCCCACCCTGGGCACACGGTAATCTCCTATGTCAACTGCTCGGCGGCGGTGAAGGCGATGACCGACATTGTTTGCACGTCGTCCAACGCCGAACTGATCATCAATGCACTGCCTGCTGACGAAAAGATCCTGTTCGCCCCCGACCAACACCTCGGCCGCTACCTGATCAAGAAGACCGGCCGCGATATGGTTCTGTGGCCCGGCACCTGCATGGTCCACGAAGTGTTTTCAGAAAAGAAGATCGTCGAACTCAAAGTCCGCCATCCAAACGCGAAAGTGGCGGCCCACCCCGAGTGCCCCGAGCACGTTTTGGAGCTTGCCGACCACGTGGGGTCGACCTCCTCGATCCTAAAGTTCGTGCAAGACGCGCCGGTTCAGGAGTTCATTATCGCCACCGAGCCGGGTATCATTCACCAGATGCAAAAGCTCTGTCCGGACAAGGTCTTCATCCCGGCTCCAGGGGTTGACGAGAGCTGCGCGTGCAACGAGTGTCCGCACATGAAACTCAACACTCTAGAGAAGCTGTACCTTTGTTTGAAGAACGAGGCGCCCGAGGTGGACGTGCCGGAGCCGCTGCGCCAGCGAGCACTGGGTGCGATCGAGCGCATGTTTGTGTTGACCGATCGTGCGATGGCGTCCGAGCCCTAGTCCAAGGAGGGACGGTGAGTCCTGATCCTGCAATCAGTGTTCGCCCCATCCGTGAGGGCGACGAGGAGGTCATCGCCACCATTTACCGATCGATCACCGGCGAAAAGAGCGCTGGGTTTTGGCGAGGTGTGTTGCAGACCTATCTCGCACCCGAGGAAGAGCAGCGCCAGGGATTGTCGCCGGAATTCTGCCAGGTGGCTGAGGTGAACGGCGACGTGGTTGGCTTCATGGTCGGTGACATCCAAAGCTGGCAGTTTGGCATTCCGCGTTCCGGCCGTATCGTCACCGTTGGTGTGCATCCGGAGCACCGGCGCCGCCAGGTGGGCCAGGCGCTGATCGGCGCCATGTTCGAGACTTTCGCGAAGTACCGGGTGCCCCAGATCCAGTGCTTGATCGCACCGGGCGATCCGCTGGGCGACTTTTTTCAGGCATCCGGTTTTGAGATGACTGGCTGGCAAGTGCTGCAGCGCACGGTGTCGCCCTGACACGGAACCTGCGGCGGCGGCGACGGGTAACACTCACGGGGTGCCAGGCGCGCTGCAGGCGCCACCCGAGCGCGTCCAGATGAGTGCGAGAACCCTTGATTTTCCGGTCGTTTTCGAGTGTCATTAGTCATCGCTGACACGTTGCGTGACCCGTCGCGCAGAGTTCTACGGAGGATTCCACCATGCAATTGATTCGATTCGGGAGTCGATGGCTCCTGACCCTGGTACTCGGCGTCCTGGCGACGGCCGGGGGCGCGGCCGAGGCGTATGCCAGCGATGCCGGTCAGTCGACCGACGCACAAGCAGGCGAGTCCGCGACCGAAACCGTGGTCGCCGAACCCGCTGAAAGTGAAGTGACTCCCAACAAGGAATCTGACAAGTTGCTGGCAATCTTTGAGACCACCCGCGGTGTCATCAAGGTGGAGCTATACCCAGACAAGGCGCCCCTGACCGTCGCCAACTTCGCCAATCTGATTGAGCGTGGCTACTACGATGGGTTGATCTTCCACCGCGTGATCGAGGATTTTATGGTCCAGGGTGGCGACCCAACCGGCACCGGTCGAGGCGGCCCCGGCTACAAGTTTGAGGATGAGGTGCGCACCGGTCTCAAGCATACGGGCCCCGGCATCTTGTCGATGGCCAACGCTGGCGCCAACACCAATGGCAGCCAGTTTTTTATTACCCACGTCGCCACGCCCTGGTTGGATGGCAAGCACACCGTGTTTGGCAAGGTCGTTGAGGGCCAGGACATTGTCGATCGCATCAAACAAGGCGATACGATGACCCAAGTCAGCTTGGAAGGTGATGCCAGTGGCGCACTCGAAGCCATGAAGGACCGGGTGGACGAATGGAACACCGTGCTCGACGGTAAGTTCGGCGAGGCCAAGGCCTCCGACGACTAGGTCGTAGGCGGGATTGTAACCGGGCCGCCCGGTCCAACGGCTGGGCGGCTCTGGTGCTTCGATACCGGCGCCGATTGGCGCCAGCCGTGGAGAGTTGGCTTGGAGTTGCTCCGCCGGTTGCAACTTGACGCCTCGTCGGAGCTGGAGATCCAGCGGATCTACCGGCCCAACCGCTCGCAGGCGATCGGTATTCTGGCGGTCTATCACCAGGCGTTCGAACCCGAGCAGCGGGTCGCCGATTCCAGTTTGCTCGGCACGATCGACGAGACCCCGCAGAGTTCGCGCCACGCCTTTCTCATTGCCCGACTGGGTGAGGCTATCGCTGGGTTCGCCTACACCCTGTTTTTCCCGTCGTTCCGCATGGCCCACATGATGTACCTCGGCGTGGCCAAGCAGCACACCGGCCGGGGCGTCGGCCGGGCGCTGTTTGAGGAAACTGTCGCAGTCACCCGCCAGTTGGCGGCGCCGCCGCACTGGCTGACGTTGGAGGCACTGCGACCCGAGGCTGCTGCCGACGAGGCCGAGCGGTCGCGGCGGCAGGCGAGTGTGGATTTTCTGCGGAAGATGGGCGGGTCTTTGATCTATGCCGACTTCCAAGCCCCGCCACTGGGGCCGGGGTGTCGGGTATTGCCATACTGGATCGTCGCCCGCCCCGTCGCCGACCCCAAAGTCTTTCCCGAACTCGTGCCCGACGCGCTCAGAGTGATCTACCAGGCGGTCTACGGGTTGCCTGAGACCCATGCCCTGGTCGAACATTGCCTGGAAACCTACCGGCCTAGCTCTGCCCCCTGAGTCGAGGATCGAGCGCGTCGCGCAGACCATCGCCAAGGATGTTAAGCGCTAACAGCGTGACCGACAGGGCGGCTCCCGGAAACACAATCAACCACCAGTTGGTGCGCACGGCGGTAATGGCTTGGGCGCCTTCGGCGGCCAACAACCCCCAGCTGGCGTCGGGGGGGGAGATACCGAGGCCCAAGAACGACAAGAAGGCTTCTTCGAGCATGACGCTAGGGACTGTTAGGGTCGAGTAAACGATCACCGGACCGAGCAGGTTGGGTATCAGGTGCCGGAAGATGATTCGGCGTTCGGGCACTCCGAGGGCTCGCGCCGCCTCGACAAAGGCTTGCTCCTTCAGCGTCAGGATCTGGCCGCGTACGATGCGGCTCATCGTCAACCATTGCACCGCCCCCAGTGCCACGAACAGGAGCAGCAGCGAGCGACCGAAGTAAGCGACCAACAAGATGACAAAGAACATGAACGGCAGAGCGTAGAGCACGTCTACAAAGCGCATCATGACGTTGTCGGTGCGTCCGCCCTTGTAGCCCGCCACCGCCCCCCAGGTGACGCCAATCACCAGGCTAACGAGCGTCGCCACGAAGCCAACCATGAGCGACACCCGCCCCCCGTAGAGCACGCGCGTGGCCAGGTCGCGGCCGGCCAGATCGGTGCCGAATGGATGTCGCCAGGATGGCGGCTGTAGTTGTTCGGCAAGGTTCTGGGCGTCGAACTCGTAGGGAGTCAAAAGCGGTGCCGCACAGACGGCGCCCACAACAACGGCCAAGGTCCAGGCGGCAGCCATCGCCCGGCGGTCCTTCCGCAATTGGCGAGCGGTGTCCGCCCACAGCCCAGTTGCTTTCATTGAGCTTCGACTCGCGGGTCGAGGGTGGCGTAAGCTACGTCGACCACCAGGTTGAGAACGATGAGGAACGCCGAGTAGAAGAGCACCGCACCCATCGCCAGGGTGTAGTCCCGGTTCAGAGCTGACTGCACGAAGAACGAACCCAACCCGGGGATATTGAAGATGCTCTCGACGACCACCGAGCCGACCATGATCGACGCCATCGCTGGTCCTAAGTAGGAGACCACCGGTAGGATGGCAATCTTTAGAGCATGGCGCATGATGACCGCGCGCTCCGCCAACCCCTTGGAGCGCGCCGTCCGCACGAAATCTTGCCCCAGGACTTCTAGCATGCCGGATCGCGTGAGGCGGGCGATGTAGGCGGCGCGAATCGCCCCCAGGGTCGCGGCCGGCAAGAAAAGCTGGCTAAGTGACCCCCAGCCGCCTACCGGCAGCCATCCAAGTTTGAAGGCGAAGAGCATGATGAGTGCCGGGCCGAGCACAAAGTTGGGAATGCAGACCCCGGCCAGGGCAGCCAGCATGGCCAGGTGGTCGATCGCTCGATCGCGCCAGACGGCGCTGGCCACCCCCGCCGCCACACCCAGAGTGAGAGCGATGGCGATTGCCAGCGCCCCAAGCGTCAACGACACCGGCGCCGCCTGGGCGATGATCTCGTTGACCGTCCGACTCCGGTACTTGAACGACGGCCCCAGGTCGCCCCGCGCCAGGTCGGCGAGGTAGCGACCGAACTGCTGGATCAGCGGTTCGTCCAGGTGGTAGCGCGCGCGCAGGTTGGCTTCGATTTGCGGCGGCAACGCCCGCTCGTCGTCGAACGGGCCGCCCGGCGCCGTGCGCATGAAGACAAACGACACAAAGGCGATGAGGATCATCAAGGGCACGATGGCCAGCACCCGCTTGATGATCGTCTGAGTCATCGGGCACGCCCTCGTGCTGCGTAGCGCGGGTCGGTCAACACCGGATGCGGCGTGTCCTTACCGATTTCGTAGATGTACTTCGGAAACGGAATGTTCAGAAGGTTGACTTCGCACCCGCCCCAGCGTCCGCCGTCGTAGCCGTTCAAAGCCACGTAGAAGTAGATCGGGATAATCGGCGCTTCTTCGAGAAGGATAGTCTCCGCCTCGTAGAGCAATTGCCGGCGCCGGTCGGTGTCGGTTTCGTTCATCGCCGCGCGGATCAGGCGGGTGTAAGGTGGGTGGTCCCAGCCCGTGCGGTTGTTGCCGTCGCCCGGCAAGAAGATATTCAGGAAGGTGGAGGCGTCCAGATAGTCGCCGATCCAGCCGGCCCGGGACACGTCGTAGTCCAGTGCCCGGGTCGTGTTCAAGAAGACCTTCCACTCCTGATTGCGTAGCTCGCACTCGATGCCCAGAACCTCTTTCCATTGTTGTTGGACCACTTCGGCGATTTGCTTGTGGGCCTCCGAGGTGTTGAACATGAGCTCGAAGGAGGGAAACCCGGCGCCGCCTGGATAGCCGGCTTCGGCTAGGAGCGCCCGGGCACCATCCGGGTCGTACGGCCGGCCGGCGGGGCTCTCATAGTTGGGGACACCTGGCGGCACCAGGTGTGGCGCGGGCAATTGGCCGCCGCGGGTGATGAACTGGACGATGGCTGCTTTGTCGATCGCCATATTCAGTGCTTGCCGCACGCGCTTGTCGTCAAACGGCGGACGCGTGACGTTAACCCGGAAGAAGTAGGTGGAGAGATAGGGGGCGCGGTGCATGTATGGGGCGTCCAGCACGTCGCCGACCACGAACAATGGGAAACCGCCCGAGTCAATCCAGTCGGTTTGCCCGGAGAGAAACAGATTGAATGCGGTCGACGCCTTTTCTACCGGCACGGTTGCCAGGCTCTCCAGGTGGACGTGCTCGGCATCCCAATACCTGGGATTCTTGCGCATGAAGATCTGGCGCTTCAGCTCCCAACGCTCGAGCACGAATGGACCGTTTGACACGATGTGTTCGGGCTTGATCCATCCCTCGCCGTGGGCCTTGACGGTCGGCGGGTGACTCGGGAAATAGGGATAGAAGGCGCACAGGTCCAAGAAGTAAGCGGTCGGATGGGTCAGGGTGACGACCAGCGTCGAGTCGTCCAGAGCTTCGGCCCCGACCTCGCTGAAGTTCTCGAGGTCGCCGGCGTTGTAACGCTCGGCGTTGGCGATCGGAAAGAGGATCGAGGCGTAGCGTCCGGCGCTGGCCGGATCCAGCACCCGCTCCCATTGAAAGACGAAGTCGCTGGCCTTGACCGGCGCGCCGTTCGACCACTGGCAGTTTCTTAGATGAAAGGTATAGGTCTTGCCGTCCGCTGAGACGGTGTGACGGTAAGCCACCGCGGGGATCGGTTCGAGGGTGACCGGGTGGCGTTGCATAAGCCCTTCGAACAGACAGTTGATGACCCGGCCGCCCGGCTGGCCGCTGACCACCGCCGTGTCCAGGGACTCGGGTTCGGTGTTGATATCAAAGATAAACTGGGCGCGCTCGTCGACGCCGGCGTTTAGCGCCAGGGCCACCGGTAGCGCGATAGCCAGGACACCGGCCAGGCCCGGCAGCCAGCCGCCGGGGACGTCAGGGCGCGCCAAGGGGCTCGGGCCGCCGCCCGGCGGCGAGGCTGACCTGGTGTTCGATCAGGTCGACGGCGCGGCGGCCGTCGTCTATAACCTGCCCCAGTCGCCAGGCTGGGTGGTCGCGGGCGCCGGCAATCTCGATGACGCGCTCGGCGTCCTGGGGAGGTACGACCACCACTAGCCCAATCCCCATGTTGAACACTTCATACATTTCGGCGAGGTCGACGGCGCCGCGTCGTTGAATGAGCTGGAAGATTGCCGGTGGCTCCGGTAGGGCCTCTATCGCAAAACTCACAGGTGGCGCCCAGCGCAGCAGGTTTTTGAGTCCGTCGCCGGTGATGTGGGCCATGGCCTTGACCGCGGTCTCTTGGAGAATGTCCAAGGCGGCGCGCACGTAGATCGTCGTCGGTTCGAGCAGCGCCTCGCCCAGGGGGCGATCCAACTCGGCCGGGCATGACGCCACGGTCAGGCCGGCCTCTTCGAAGAGCACGCGGCGCGCCAGGGTGTAGCCGTTGGCGTGGAGGCCCGACGAGGCCAGCGCTATGAGTTGATCGCCCCCCGCCAAGGCGTCGCCACTGAGGATGCGGTCCTTGGGCACCAGTCCGACACACGTGCCCACCAGATCGAGGCCCGAGCCGGGGCGGGCTCCCCGCACCATTTCGGGAAGCTGGGCAATCTCTCCGGCTGGGATGGTGATCCTGGCCGCCCGGGCGCCGCGGGTCAGGCCGCGCCCGAACTCGGCCAGCACTCCTGGGTCCAGCGCCTCAGTGGCGATGTAGTCGACCATCGCCAGGGGCTCGGCTCCGACGCAGATGACGTCGTTGGCGTTCATAGCGATCAGATCTTGCCCGAGCCCGGCATAGGCACCGGCCGCCTCGGCGACCAGAATTTTTGAGCCCACCCCGTCGGTGGAGATGGCCAGGGCCAGTCCGCCCCCGAGGTCGATCACCCCGGCGTAGTGGCCAAAGTCGGTGAGCACCTGGCCGGCGCCGCTGGGGCGTTCCCCGAACGTCGTGCGCAGTTGGTCGACCAGGCCGGCAAGTCCGCGGCTGGCGGACTCCATGTCGACCCCGGCCTGCGCATAGGCACCGCCCTCTTCCGATTGCGGCATGGTTCTTGAATCGCGACTGGGTCCGCCTCGGCTCATGGGGCGCATTGTAGCACCTGGCTCGTGGGCCCTATAAAAGGCTTGACGGCGGGACTTTCTTGCATACATTAGGGCGCGCTCGCCAGCCGGCCGCCCGGGCGGGTCACAAGGCTCCGGCTTGAAAGGAAGGGAAGTCAGAATGACGTACGTGGTCACTAGCAACTGCCAGGACTGCCGATTCACCGACTGCGTCACCGTGTGTCCTGTCGATTGCTTCCATGGGGACGATCGCATGTTGTACATCGACCCCGATGAGTGCATCGACTGCGGGGCTTGCGTGCCGGAGTGCCCGGTCGAAGCCATCTTCGCCGAAGACGACGTGCCAGAGGCCGAGCAAGAGTGGACCGCTGTAAACGCCGAGAAGGCAGCTGATCTGCCAGTCTTCAACGAGAAGATCGACGCTTTGCCCACCGCCGAAGAAAAGAAGGAATCGCTCGGCTTCTAAGGGCCAACCCGTCCACCTCACGCGAAGCAACTTGGGGGCACAGGCACAGTTCGAGACCGCCCGCCCCCGTGCTAGGCCCGCGTCGTGACTCGGATCGTTAAGAATACGACCGCGGTCGGCTTGGCGTTTCTCTGCAATACCGTCCTCACCTTCGTACAGATCAAACTGCTCACCGCCTTCATGGCCAAAAGCCAGTTGGGGGAGTACTCGACCACCATGGCCATAGGTGCGTTGGTGTCGGTCTTTGCCCAGCTCGGTTTGCCGATGGTGGTGGTGCGGTTTGTCGCCAAATACGATGCGCTCGGCGATCACCGGCGGTTGTCGCAACTGTTGTGGCTGGCCTGGGGTGTGGTGGTTGCCTGCGGGGCGGCGGTCGTCGCTCTAGAATCGCAGTGGATTCCGCCGGTGTTGGCTCGCCTCTATGACGTGCCGCCGCAAGTGGTCAACGTCGTTCTGGCCACCTGCGTGTTTGTCGCGACCGCCCTGCGCAGCGTTACCTACGCTGGCTTTGACGGCCTCCGGCGCATGTTCTTTCCGGCCGTGTTTGAGAACGTCAACATTGCGGTGGTCACCGCCGGCATCGCAATGATGCAGGAGTCGGCCACGGTGCCGCGAATCTTGGCGTTGGCGGCGCTCTCGGGTGGGGCGGTCTGGTTGGTGGCGGCGGCGACCTGGCAGCGGATCACCTCGCGCCGCGTGCAAGGGCAGTCGCCGTCGCCCGGCGGGTTAGTGCGGGACATCGCCCCTTTTTGGTCGGGGGCTGCACTCAACAACCTGGTGGGGATTTGTTTTGGGTACGCCGACAAGGTGCTCATCAGCCTCTTTCTGGCCTTTGAAGTGGTGTCGGTGTTCTACGTCGCTGAGCGGCTGACTTTCCTCATGAAGCGGCTCCTGGCGCTGCCGTTGCAGGTGGCGTCGCCTGAGATGACGCGGCGTTGGGAATTGGGCAAGCACCAGGAACTGGCTGGCGAGTTCAGGCTGCTCTTGAAAATGCAGCTGTTCTTTGCAGTGGGGGCGGCGGCGGTAGCCATCGGCTTGGCGGAGAGCGCTGTCCTCCTGGTGGCTCGGGATGCGTATCTGGAAGCCGCTCGCTTGCTGCGCATTCTATCGGTATCGGTGGTGTTGATGGCGCTCTACGCCCCGGTCACCACGCTCATGCGCGCCATCGACCGCATTCACTGGGCCCTGGTCTCGGACGTCATTTGGATCGTCATCTATGTGGGCGGCGGCGCCCTGGCGGTGCCGCGCTGGGGACTCCTGGGGATTGCCGCTGCCCAATTGGCCGCCTCGTTGGTGACCTTCGGCTACAATTTTTGGGTGGGCCAGCGCACCTTTGGCCTGTCGTGGGACGGGCGCGCGGTCGTGAAGATTCTCGTGGCCGGCGCGGCGGTCGCGGCGGTCGGTGGCTGGGCGGCGGCGGTCCTCGGTACCCGGTGGTGGGTAGTGCTAGTTGGGGCGCCTCCCCTTCTGGTGTTGTACCGCTGGCTCGTGCTTCGACTCGGGGGGGTGAGTGTGGCCGAACGCCAGCAGATTGGCGCGATGACCGCCGGCAGCCGCCTGGCCGGCTCGATCGATTGGATTCTCTTTGGGGCCTCGGGCCAAGGGCGGGAGGGTGTGGAGTGATCGAGGCAGAGGGCCTGGGCAAAGTATTCGGCCGGCGCGGCGGCACCATCCACGCAGTGCGTGCGCTCAGCTTTGTGTGCCATCCAGGCCAGGTGTTTGGCCTGTTGGGAATGAACGGCGCCGGCAAGACCACGACGCTTCGCATGCTGGCGACGATTCTGGCCCCCACCGCCGGCACCGCTCGGGTGGCGGGTTTTAACGTCTCCAGCCAGGGGCACGACGTGCGCCGCCACCTGGGGTTTCTGACTGGTGACACGCGTCTCTACGACCGCCTCGAAGTGGACGAGCTCCTCGGTTACTTCGCCGCGCTGAATGGGGTTTCCGGCCCGGACCGCCGCCGGCGCATCGATGCCCTGGTGGCGCGTTTTGATTTGGCACCGCACGTGCGCCGGCGGGTCGGGCGCCTGTCGACGGGATTGAAGCAACGCGTCAACCTGGCGCGGGCTCTGGTCCACGACCCGCCGGTGTTGATGCTGGACGAACCGAGTGCCGGGCTGGATGTGCTCGGTGCCCGCGAAGTCGCAGCGCTCATCCGCCAGGCCCGCGATGAGGGGCGCACTGTCGTTCTGTCGACGCATTCGATGCGGGAGGCGGAGCGCTTGTGCGACCGGTTGGCGATCGTGCATGAGGGGCGGATCTTGCGCGAAGGTTCGCCGAGCGAAGTGGCAGCCGGCGGCGACCTGGAGGAGGCGTTTGCCGAGTTGGTGACCGCCGCTCCGGGCGGGGCGCGATGATGCGCTCGGTGGGAGCAGAACGATGATGCGCACGGTGCGCGCGGTCCTCAAGAAAGAACTGACCGACGCCCTGCGTGACGGACGGACGCTCTTTTTCACGTTGGTCTTGCCGCTGGTCATCTATCCCCTTTTGTTCTTCGTGGCTGGTCGCCTGGAGGGAGCTAGCGATAGCCGCCAGCGGCACGCCCCGACCCAGGTGGCGGTGGCTGGGTTGGAGCACGCACCGGCGCTTTCGGCGACGTTGGCTGCCGACTCGACCCTGCAGGTGGTACCGGCCCAGGTCGGACCGGAGGCGGTGCGCGACGGCGCCATCCACGTGCTGGTCGAGGTGCCCGCTGGCCACGAGCGCTCGGTGCTGGCTGGGGAGCCGTCGACGGTGGTGATCCACTATGACGCTGGGGCAGTCCTCTCGCGCCGGTCGTTGGACCGGGTCGAAGCCGCCCTCGACAGCTACCAGCAGAAGCTGGTCGCCGGCGCCCTGGAGCGCGCCGGCCAGCCGGCGGCGTTGGCGGCCGCCTCCGAGCGCCGCGAGATCAACGTCGGCCAGGCTGGCGGTGCCGAGGCCTGGGCTCTGCTGGTGCCTTACTTGTTGGTGCTCTTGATCGCGTCGGGGGCGTCGCACACGGCGATTGACATGACCGCCGGCGAGAAGGAGCGCGGTACGCTGGAGACCATCCTTGCCACGGCCGCCCCGCGTGCCGCCCTGGTCACCGGCAAGTTCATGGCGGTGGTCGCCATGGCGTCGACCGCGGCGCTGGCCGGCTTCCTCGGTCTGCTGGCCGCCGGCGCCGTACCCGCCTCCGGGCTGGGTCAGGCGTTCCTACCAGGTCGCGTGGCTCTACCACAGGCGCTGGCGATCCTCGCCATGCTGCTGCCCACGGCGGCTTTCTTGAGCGCGCTGTTCTTGGCGGTCGGTTGCTTTGCACGCGGGGCGCGGGAGGGGCAAACGTATTCGAGCTACTTGATCATGGTGGTCATCATGTTGGCGATGGCCTCGGTGGTCATCGACTTCGACGTCGCGCCCGGCTTCTTCGCGGTTCCGGTGTTGGGGACCACCATGGCGCTCCGGCAGTTGCTGGCCGGGTCGGGACATGGTCTACTCGTCGTGGTCTCCTTGGTTTCGACGCTGGCAGCCACTTGTGTACTTCTCTGGCTGGCGGCGCGGTTGTTTGCTGCCGAGCGCGTCATGTTCCGGAAGTAGTGGGGAATCCCCTGAATGCGGCGAGTTGTGGGACGGGTTGATTGGCCGGCACTAGTCGTCGCCGGGTTGTTGAGCGCGGCGTGCAGTTGTCGGGCAGTCGACGATATTGAACCGCCGCGGCTGAGCGTCCGCGACGTGTCGGTCAGGCAGTACTCGGCGGGACGTGCGCGTTTGGGGTTGCTGCTGGCGATCGACAACCCCAATCCGTTCGCGGTGAGCCTGGTGGGGGTGAGCGGCATCATGACCCTGGATGAGGCGGTGCTCCCGGCCTTGCAATGGTCGGGTCGCCAACCGCTTGGAGCCAGTCAGATGTCTCAGTGCAGCATTCAGGTGGATGTCGAAGTGGGTGAGCACGCTCCCGTAGTTGCTGCACTCGTCGATCGCCGTCCGCTCCGCTATCGCTTCGATGGCGATCTGCTGTTGGCTCGCGGGGTCATCTCTCGCGAGCTGGCAGTCGAGGCCGGGGGAGCGTTGAACGACGATGCGGCCCCAGCGCCAGGGCCCGCGGCGCCCCCCAAGTGAGGTAGCACCATCTACGAAATCAAACGTGAATTGCTCAAACGGGAGCGGGCGCTGTTGGTGGCGGTGGCGGCTGGTGGTTTGATGAGCGACTGGCGCGAGTCCCTGAGCGAGTTGGCGGCGTTGGTGGATACGGCTGGTGGCTTGGTTGCGGGGACCGTCGTGCAGCCGCATGGCCGGATCAATCCCAAGACTTGTATCACCAAGGGCAAAGTTGCCGAGGTCAAGCAGCAAGTCGGTCGCCGACGGGCCGATGTCGTAGTGTTTGACCAGGACTTGGCCCCGGCGCAGCAGCGCAACCTCGAGCAGATGCTGGGCCGCAAGGTGGTTGACCGCTCGACGATCATCTTAGATATCTTTGCGTTTCGCGCCCGCACGCGCGAGGCCCGCACGCAGGTGGAGCTGGCCCAGTTGGAGTACACCTTGCCGCGGCTCACCCGCATGTGGACTCACCTGTCGCGCACTGGCGGCGGCATCGGCACGCGCGGGCCGGGTGAGACGCAGTTGGAAGTCGACCGCCGCCAGGTGCGCAAACGGATTGCCCACTTGAAGAAGAAGTTGGGCGCGGTCGAACGGGAACGGTCGGTGCAACGGGCCCGCCGCCACAATCTGTTTCGAGTGGCGCTGGTCGGCTACACCAACGCTGGCAAGTCGACGCTATTCAATGTGTTGACCCGCGCCAACGTGTTCACCGAGGACCGTTTGTTTGCCACCCTGGACGCCACTACTCGCCAGTTGGTCCTGCCCGGGCGCCGCGTCGTTCTGTTGAGCGATACCGTGGGTTTCATTCGTAGCTTGCCGCATCATTTGGTCGCGTCGTTTCGGGCGACTCTTGAGGAAGTTGTCGAAGCCGATTTCTTGCTGCACCTGGTCGACGCGACCAGCGACTCGGTGATGCGCCAGATTGGGGCGGTCAACCAGGTGCTGGAGGATCTGGACTGCGCCGACAAACCGACGCTCTTGGTGTTCAATAAGGTGGACTTGCTGGAGCGCCAAGATGTGCGGCTCATGGGGCTGCGGGCTTCCCATCCCGGCAGCGTTGCTGTGTCGGCGGCGAGCCGCCACCATGTGCCGCGTTTGATCGAACGGCTCAGCGCCGCTTACGCGGAAGACCGCCGTTTCCGAAGTCGCCCGTCGTCGAACGGTGCAGAGCCGCAGAGTTGAGTTGAAGGCTTCTGGTGGTTAGAGCTGCATCTTGCACGCAAGGAGATTGGGAAATGGACAGATTGAGAATAGTGCTCGGAGTGTGGGTCGTCGTGTTGGGCGCTGGATGGATGCTCGGATGTGGTGGGGGCGAATCGACCGGCGATAAGGAACAGGCCGCCACGCACGAGGGCGCTGGGGAAACTGCGCAGAGCGCCGCGTCTGACCAAGAGCCGGATCGCGTTGCCGCCCGCCACATTTTGATTGCCTTCCAGGGCTCGGCGAACGCCCCGGAAGCGATTTCGCGCACCAAGGAAGAGGCCTTGGCGCGCGCCCAGGAGGTCGTCAGGCTGGCCCGAAAGGACGGGGCCGATTTTGGTGCGTTGGCCGCTGAGTACTCGGATGGCCCGACCAAAGATGCCGGCGGCTACTTGGGTGCATTCGGCCGCGGTCGCATGGTCAAGGCCTTTGAAGATGCGGCGTTTGCGCTGGGTGTCGGCGACGTCTCCGATGTGGTTGAAACCCAGTTTGGCTACCACGTGATCAGCCGCGTCAAGATCGAGGAGGTTGGCGCCAGCCACATCCTCGTCGCATTCGAGGGGGCCGAGCGCAGCACGCAGGAACGCTCGCAGGCGGAGGCCCGAACCCGCGCCGAGGAGGTGCTCAAAAAGGCGCGCGCTGGGGTCGACTTCGCCGAGTTGGCCAAGGAATACTCGGATGGTCCCTCGGGGCCGCGGGGCGGTTCGCTGGGCGTTTTTGGCCGACACCGGATGGTGCCAGCCTTCGACGAAGCGGCGTTCGCGCTGGATGTCGGCGAAATCTCTGAGATCGTCGAAACGCCTTTTGGTTATCATATTATTAAGCGAGACAGCTGAACCGAAGCGTCCATCCCCCAAGGAGACAACCCTGTGACAACCACCATTGAACGCTTGCCGCTGGGGCTGCTGATCGCCGCCAGCATGGGCTGGTTGATCGCATCGACTGCGGCGCCGGCTCAAGCACTCCAGGTTACCGCTCATGCCCCCAGCGCCTACGCACTCGGTGTGCCGACACGAACCGCGATCGTCGTGACCTTCGACGGTCCGCTCGATCCATTGACGGTGACCGCTGCCACGGTGCGGGTTGAGGGCATGGTCAGTGGTATCCACGCCAGTTCTCTGGCGGTGGCCGGCGAAAGCTTGACGATTGACCTGGCGGTGCCGTTGGCGGCGGGGGAGTTGGTGACCGTCGGCCTCTCGTCAGCCATCCTCGGTGCGAACGGGCTGGCGCTCACCGACGGTTACGCCTTCCAATTCACCAGTCGCGTCGAGGGGGCTGGGCTGGCGCTGGCGGAGTTGGACCGCTGGAGCACGTCGCCGGCGGTGACCCCGTACTTTCTCTATGGGGGGGATCTGGATCGGGACGGCCGACCCGATGCGGCGGCGCCCAACGAGGGAACCCACGACGTGTCGGTTTTCTTGAACGATGGCGGGCCGGGGTTCGCTAGTCACCTGGAGTACGGGGTCGGATCGGTGCCGTCCAGCTGTTTTGGCGCAGATCTAAACAACGACGGATGGACCGACCTGGCGACCGCCGACATCAACAGTGGCACCGTCAGCCTCTTGTTGAATAGCGGCGCCGCTGAGTTTGTAAGTGGCCAGAGCTACGCTGGCGGCGCCGTCTGCCGGCAGGTGCACGGGGGGGACCTGGACGGCGACGGGGACATCGACCTGGTGACCACCGGCTTCAACAGTCAGAGCGTCACCGTGCATACCAACGCTGGGGACGGCACCTTTACCCAGACGGTCTGGGGAGCGGCCGAGGGTGTGACCGCTGGGCCGTTCGCCGTTTGGGTCGGCGACTTCACCTTGGATGGGCGCCTTGACGTGGCGGTCGCCTCGCAGAGTGTGCCGAGGCAACTCCGGTTGTTCCTCAACGCTGGTGGCGGCAGCTTTGTGCAGGGTGCCACCGTGCCGGTAGCAAACGGTGCCTGGGACTTGTTTGGCAACGACCTGGACGGCGACGGTGATCTCGATTTGGTGTTGGCGGAAGCTTCGGCCGGGAAGCTGCACGTCTTCGCCGGGGACGGGGCCGGGGGGTTCACGGACGATTGGAGCTTCACGGCTGGTTCGTTTCCCCTCGCGGTCTTTGCGGCGGACATGGATGGCGACGACGACTGCGACCTGGTGGCGTCCAACTTCAGCTCGCGGGATATTCGGGTGTTCGAGAACCAGGGGGGTCAGACGTTTGTTCTGGCCGAAGACTTGGATCTGGTGCAGTCCGGATCTTATGCGTGGGCCCATGACCTGGATGGCGACGGCGACTTGGACCTGACGGCGATCGATGAGTTGGCCGATCTCATCTTCGTCTTTTTGAACAACTCGGCGGCGGCTGCTGGTCCGGTCGATGCACCGCCCCAGTCGGTGGTCTTTGGGCTGCCGTTTCCCAACCCGGCGCGCAGCGGCGTCGCATTCGACGTGCGTGGGGCCTCAGTGAGGGCGCCGAGGATCGTCATTTACGATGTGCAGGGCCGGACGGTGCGGCACCTCTCGGCGCCCAGCGGCGCTTCGGTCCGGGTGCACTGGGATCTGCGCACCGACGCCGGGCAGTGGGTGCCTGGCGGCAGGTACTTCGCGACCATGGCGGGGGTCACCGGGGCGCCCCGGAGCCTGTTGGTGGTGCGCTAGGCCGCCGGTTCGGCGGTTGGTGGCTTGGGCCCCGCGGGGTCTGGCCGATCCGCCGGGCCGTGTCTTGCGACCCAGGATCGACGGTGCTAGGCTTGGTTTTAGACGTGCGGATCGCAAGTTGTGAGCGGACGTGCCCCGAAACGATCCGCAACCTGAGGGCCCCCAAGTGTTTGGGGGCCCTCGCCACGTCGCTCCTCCACCCTGACCGGGAGCGACCGTTGCGTCCGCTTCGGGTTGGAACCCAATCAAATGTGTGGTGCTCGAGTGCTGCCCGGGGCCGCCCAAAACTGCCCGGCCCCTTTGGCAACTTACGATCCATCAATGAGTTAGATGCGCTGGCCAGATTGACTGGGCGGCCTTCCTGCGCTATACTTAACCGCGTCTGATGTCGCGCGACCCTCGAGGGTGCATCCTCCGCCCGCTGAGCGCGCCGGTGGCAGCCGCTGCCCGACTTACTCCACAGTCCTTCGCAACAGCACTCAAGCCCCCACCGCCGGGAGCCAGAGGGAGATCAATCGAAGATGAAGAGAGTGGGAACAGTTTACGCGCTCGCCCTGGTGGCGACGCTGGTAGCCCCGGTTGCTGCGGTGCAGAGCCCCGAGCATTCGGGTTCGGTCGAGGCAGTGCGGCAGCCTTACTATGACGCCAACGGTTTCGACGAATCGATTCACCGCGGCTTCCGCTCGCACCAGGAACAGGATGCCATCAACAGCTTGATGGGCGGCCGCTGGCAGGTCGCTTGGAACTCGCTGACCGGGACGGTGCACGACCTCTACGGTGGGGCCAAGCGCATCTACTCGGGGACCATCACCGAGCACGGCACTGCGGAGCAGATCGCTCGCCAATACTTGGCCACCAGCACTCAATTGTTCGGCGCGTCGGCCGAGCAGCTCGTCCTCGATCGGATCGAGCACAGTCGCAACCGTTGGTACGTCCACTTCCGCCAGTTCTTGGGGGGCATTCCTGTCCACGGTGCTTATGCACGGGTGCAGGTGACCGACGACGGCCGGCTCATCCGGGCGATGTCCAGCTTCCATCCCCAGGCAACGGTGCCGGCCCAGGTGGTTGCCAGCCAGGTAGCCCTGCAGGTAGCGACCCACGGTGTGCTGACCGATCCAGCCCATGACCGCGTCCGCGATGACGGGGTTGTCTTGCTGCCGCTTCCGGATGGTCAGGGCGGCGTCGATTACCGCCTCACCCAGGCACTGACGGTCGAAACGGCTGTCCCAGCCGCCCAGTGGGCGACCTACGTTGACTTAACCACCGGTGACATCGTTTGGCGTCAGGATCAACTGGCGCATGTCGAGCAGACCGGTAACGTCAGCGGTAACCACTACGAGGTTGGGCCTTGCGACGGTCCCGAAGTCGCCGGTCCGTTTGAGGACCTGCGGGTCGACATTGACGGGGTTGGCTTCGACGACACCGATGATGCTGGCAACTACGCCATCGACGTGCCGGACGGGCTGCCGCACCCGGTCGATTTCGAGTTGAAGGGCGTGCACTGCAAGGTGTTTAACCAAGCACCGGGGGAGCCCGATGCGTTGATTAGTGAGACCGGGACTCCCGGCACACCGCTCGACGTGTTTTGGGATGATACGAATTCGCAGGCGGACGAGCGCACGTGCTACATCCACCAGAATCGGATTTACGACTTCGCCAAGGCGGTGTTGGCGGGGCGGAGCCTCTTGCAGCTCGAAGCTCAGTTCCCGTGCAACGTATCACTGGACCCGGCGGTCCACGGAACGTGCAACGCCTTCTACAACGGCTCGTCGATCAACTTCTACCAAGAGGGTGGTGGATGCAACAACACCGGTATTCTTGGAGAGGTGGTCTACCACGAGTACGGTCACGGATTGGTGCAGGCGCTGTGGGGGACGACCCAAAACGGCACACAGCTGTCTGAGGGGTTCCCCGACATCTACGCGACGCTGATGACGCGCGACCCGCGCGTTGGTCGCGGCTTCTACACTGCCAGCTGCAACCTTGTCCTGCGGAATTGCAACAACACACTACAGTATCCGGGCAACTTGACCGGACAGGCGCACAGCGACGGTCGCATCATTTGTGGCTTCAGCTGGGACACTTACCAGAACTTCCTGGCGTCGGGGCTGCCCAACGCCGAGTCGCTCTGGGATTCGTTGGTCTACTACACCGGTGATTCAGGAGTGACGACTGGGCCCGACGTGGTGACCCAGTGGTTCTTGGATGACGATGACGACGGTATCATCTCCAACGGTTCTCCTAACTACGACGACATCTGCGACGCGGCGATGCAGCATGGCTACATGTGCCCCGAGCTCTTTGTGGGCGTCTTGGTGGAGCACGAGCCGTTGGAAGATACGTCCAATACCACCGTCCCGTACACGGTGCTAGCCACCATCGGTTCAACCGAGGCAGCGATGGATTCGACAGTGATGAGCTACAGCGTCGACTTTGCTGCGTACCAAACGTTGAACATGACTCCGACCGGCAACCCCAACGAATACAGCGCCGACATCCCGGCGCAGCCGCTGGGCAGCTTGGTTCGCTACTACATCATCGGTGCTGATCAGGCTGGTTTCCGGGCTACGAGCCCAGACGGTGCGCCGGGCATTTCCCACAGCTTCGTGGTGGGATCTTTGCAAGTGCGCGAAGCCTTTGACATGGAAGCCGACGATGGTTGGGTGGTTGGCGAGACCATTCCCCCGGACAACGCCACGGCGGGTGTCTGGGAGCGCGGCGATCCCGTCGGTGTGTTTGCCTTCATCGCCGGCAACCCGATTCTGGCGACGCCCGAGGACGACCATTCGGCGGTGGGCACGGACTGCTGGTTCACCGAACAGGACGAAGTCGGTGGCGTGCCAGGTGCCCACGATGTCGACGGCGGTCGGACGACCCTGCGCTCGCCGATCTTTGATGTGGCCGGTGAGGACTACGTCAGGTTCCAATACTACCGTTGGTTCACCAACGCCTTGGGCGCTAACGGCAGTGAGGATCCCTGGACAGTGGGCGTTTCCACTAACGGTGGCGTGACCTATACGACGATCGAAGAGGCGCTGATTTCCGAGTCCGATTGGGTCGAGGTCAACGTTGTGTTGAACGGTGTCGTGCCGTTCACCAACAACATGCGGGTGCGCTTTGTGGCCGTCGATCTGGAGTCGCAACCGAATGGCCCGTCGGTGGTTGAAGCGGCAGTCGACGACCTCACCATCTCTGTCTGGGATCCGTCCACCAGCGCGGTGGGTGGTGCCGTGGCTTCGCCCACCCTGGTGACGGCGATGCACCAGAACCGACCCAACCCGTTCAACCCGGTCACCACCATCGAGTATTCGGTGGCGGATGCCGGTCCGCTGGCCTTGAATGTCTACAGCGTCGGCGGGCAGTTGGTCCGCACGCTGGTTGACGGTCAGGTGGATGCCGGCAGCTATTCGGTTGCTTGGGATGGGCGTGACCAGCGCGGTGTGCCTGTGGCTTCGGGGGTCTACTACTACAAGATCGAAGCGCCGGAGTTCACCCAGACGCGCAAGATGGTGCTGATGAAGTAGTGCAGTCTACCTCGGGGTGTTCGGCCATCTTCGCCGGTGGCCGAACCTCCTCGGGGTGTTGCTGCTAGCTTGAAACCCTGGAGTCCCACTCGGTGAAATTCTGGATTGCGAGCAAGGTGCGGGGCAACTCGCGCCTTTGCTTGTTCGGTTGGTCAATTGGAAAGCCCGGCGCTGCCTGCGCCGGGCGTAGTTTCGATCCCGTAACTCTCGGTAGGGGAGGCCTGACATGACCATGCGGTCGTTCGGCGGTACTTGTTTGGGGCTGATGCTGTTGGCCAGTACAACGGCACTAGCCTATGCACCTGATGATGGGCTCACTCAATACGATGTGCCGCTGCCCGAATACCGACTTATCGAGACTCCGCGCGCCCACTTCGCGGTGCAGGATGCGGAGGTGGAAGTCGCCGGCCGCTATGGTGGTGCGTGGCACGCCCGCCAATGGAACCAGTTCTCGCGCAGCCCGGAGACTATTTTCGGCGCCGGCGTCGAGCGCACCGGTGGGGCGCTTATGGACGACTCCCGGGCCAAGACTGAAGCGCGGGCGTTTGTGGCCGAGAACGCCGGGGCGTTGGCGATCGACAACATGGAGCAGTTGGCCACGGCGCGCGTCGTGCGCGGGCTGGGCAAAGTGGCCGTGCACTTCACCCAGGAGTTCTACGGGGTGCCAGTGCACGGTGGTGTTGTCAAGTCGCTGTCGACCGAAACTGGCCGGCACTATGCGATGGGCGCCACCTTCTACAAGGATATCAACGTCAGCCCGGTGCCGGTGATATCGGCGACCCAGGCGCGGGGCATTGCTGAGGCGGCGCTGCCGGTCGAGATCGATCAGGCGCCTGCAGCACAGCCGACGTTGTTGATCTTGCCGGTGCCCGAGCCGGAGGGTGGGGCTGACTATCATCTGGTATGGCGGACGACCGTGCACGGCACCAATCCATTTGGTGCGTGGGTAACCCACGTCGACGCTCACTCCGGTGAGATCGTCTGGCGCTACAACGATGTGCACAGCTACGAAGGAGTGTCGCAGGGCGACATCGACAACACCACCTATTGCGACGGCACCAGCGTGTTGCCCTTCCGGGGCATGGACATCAACATTTCGGGAGCCGGTTCGACGGTCACTCTGCCCGACGGATCCTTCAGCTTGGCCGGCAGCTCGAGCGCAACGCTCACGGCTGAGTTCGACGGCCCGGAGCAGCAGATTGCCAACCAGGGCGGTGCCAACGCTTCGCTGAGCATGCCTGTGGATGGGGCGCCGATCACCGTTGATTGGAGCGATAGCAACTCTCACATCGCTGAGCGCAACACCTTCTACTGGGTGAATGAGACCGATGCTTTCGTGAAGGGGATCGACGGAACCTACGATCATCCCAAGTACACGTGCAACGTGAATATCAACGCCAGTTGCAACGCGAACTGGAACGGCAACGTCATGAACTTCTTTCGGGAGAGCGCGCAGTGCGCCAATACCAGCCAAATCGGTGACGTCATGGCCCACGAGTTTGGCCACGGTGTGCAGAGCGATCTGATCGGCAGCCAAGGGTCGCAGGGTCTCGGCGAAGGCAACTCCGATGTCCTGGGATCCAACTTGGTGGATGACTCGATCATCGGCCGTGGCTTTTACCTTGGCGACTGCGTCAACGGCATTCGTGACTGCGACAACACGCTGCAGTGGCCCGACGATGCCAACGGTCAAATCCATCACGATGGCCAGATCATTTGCGGCTTCAACTGGGTCTTCCGCACTGAATTGGAGGCGTCGATGGGTGGTGCCGCTGGCAAGGCGCGGGCGGCCGAGGTGTGGCACTTTGCGCGCAAGCTGTGGACGCCAACGACCCAAACGGCGCAAGTCGACGCCTACTACCTGGCAGACGACGATGACGGCAACCTGGACAACGGGACGCCAAACTTCGATGCTCTGACCGTGGCGTGCGAAGCACATTACGAACCGCCGGGACTGGAAGACTTCTGTCCAGAGGTGTTGACCGGCGTGCTGATTGCGCACTCACCGCTGCCTAATACCACCGACCACAACAACAACTACATTGTCAACGCGGACTTTGTGTCGACCGATGGCACGGTGACCGTGGCCACGATGTTCTACCGGGTCGATGGGAGCGCCTACACCGAGGTGGCGATGACGCCGACCGGTGGAGACTCCTACCAGGGCGCCATCCCGGCGCAGGCCGACGACGCGTTCGTCGAGTACTACCTTTACGGTGAAGATGATGCGGCCAACACGCGGACTTCACCGACTGGTGGCGCCACTTCGCCGTATGCCTTCTTTGTGGCTACGGTCATTGACGAACTCGAGGCGGCTTCGGGTTGGACCATCGGCGAAAGCGGCGATGATGCCACGACCGGCATCTGGGAGCTGGTGGATCCGATTGGCACCGAAGCGCAGCCGGAGGATGACCACACGCCCGCGCCGGGTACCATGGCGTTTGTGACCGGTCAGTGCTCGGGGGTGAATTGCCCAACGTGCACGCTGGGTTGCAACGATGTGGATGGCGGTACCACCACGCTGCTGTCGCCGGTGTGGGATTTGTCGGCGGCGACCGACCGCGCTGACGTCAGTTACTACCGCTGGTACTCCAATGCCACGGGTGCGGCGCCCAACGCCGACAACTGGGTGGTGGATGTCTCTAACGACGGTGGTAGCACTTGGACCAGTGTCGAAAACGTCAATCCGCCTAACGGCGATCAGGCGCGCTGGGTCCGTGTTGACTTGGACCTGATCGCAGTGTTTGGCACGCCCAACCAGGTGCAGCTGCGTTTCAAGGCTTCTGACCTGGGCTCGGGCTCGGTCGTCGAAGCGGCGGTGGATGACGTGGTCATCCTGACCGGCGGCGCGACGACAGCGGTGCAGAGCCCGAATGCCACGCCGGGCGCCGTGCGGTTTGCGGTGGATGAGGCGCGTCCCAACCCGTTCAATCCGTCGACGACGGTGGCCTACTCGGTGCCCAACGATGGTCCGGTGCTGGTGGCGATTTTCGACTCGGCGGGTCGTCAGATCCGCACGCTGGTGGATGGTGTCGTCGAAGCTGGCGCCTACGAGATGCAGTGGGATGGCCAGGATGACCGCGGCGCCGCCATGGCTTCGGGTGTGTACCACCTGAAGGTCGTGGCTGGCGAGCGCGAGGCGGCGCGGAAGCTCGTGCTCTTGAAGTAGCGACTTGAGCAAACGTACCTAGCTGGCAAGCTAGGGCTCGAGGAGACGGGCGGGAACCCACGCGTGGTTCCCGCCCGTTGTTTTTGAGGGTGCCGACTTAGGTCAGCCAGATGACCATGTAGACAAAAGGGATGGGGTGGGTGACGTCGATCCGGTAGTGCCGGTAGTCGGATGGAGCTTTCCCGGTGCGTTCGAACGCTTCGGTGAGGGCGCCCTGGTATTGGGGCATGCCATGGATGCCGGTCTGGCCGATTCCCCGCCCCAGGGTGGCAGTTGGGGCAGGAACGTCGATGGCGCCGATCTGACCGAGAATGCCGCTCTGGCGCTCCGGGGCCAAGCCATCCGGCCTTGGAAACTCGAACGTGCACTCTGGGGTGGCGAGTTTGCAGTCGGTGTGCACGAAGATGTCGCGCACGACCCGCCGGCAGGGAATGTGGAGAAGGTACGATCGAGACTCCGAGCTGCCGCGTTGGGTGCGCAACGCCCGCCGGAGGACGAGTCCCGAGGTCAAGGTCACCGCGCGGCGCGGCACGTCGGCGCCGCTTTTCAAGATCAAGCTGATTTCATCGGCCGCCCGGTGCACCTCCAGTTCTGGAAGGGGGGAGTCGCCGAATGCCGGCAGGATTAAATGGGCGGGGTTGTCGATCGACTGCCCATCCAGCGTTTCGACGGCGGGCGCCGAGTCGCCCCCAGTGTGGGCGGTGACGCGCAAAAGGCCGATGGCGGCAGTGGGGCGCAGCAGCCGGACATTGACTCGGTGCTGAACTTCAGTGGCATCGATGAACCCGACCGCTTCTGAGGGGGTCAGAATTAGCGCAGATGCGAGCCCGTCGCATTGGTACCCCAGGATGGAGGAAGCGCTCCTGAAGAAAGCCTGTTGGGCGGTGCGCGTGTGGCGCTCGCGAAGCTCGCCCAGTTTGTCGGCCAAGACGACTTCCAGGTCTGCTCGGCCACCAGGGAGCGAGTCGAGCAGCGCTTGGAAGCGGCTGATCGCCGTGTCGATGCTGTCGTTGGTGGAAGACACGCCGGCGCCGGCGGCCGCGTCGGTCAACAGCTTGAGGCCGGCGGGTGAAGGCACAAAGTGCATGAACTCGTAGGGGGTGCCGGCGCGCACTGCCCGCACAATCCTGCTGGCAATGCTCTTGTCGAGTCCGAGCGCGCGGCTGAGGGTGGCCGGGCGCAGCGTCGGTCCGGTGGCTGCCTCGACCAACTCCGCGAGGCTGGCTTGCAGGGCGCCAGCCGTGTCGCGGATCTCGGTTAGGATTTCAGCGGTGGGGGGTTGAATCGTCATCTTCGTCCGTTGGGTCAGGGATGCCTTGGTGCCGGCATCATACTAGAGGGCACCACGCACTCCAGAGCGCGCCAAGCCCGGGTGCAGGCGCAGCCATTATTCTCCCAGAGAATCTCTAGTAGAGAAAGTGCCAAGCTGTTATGCTGCCCGCTTCGGGGTTTGGTCCGTGTGGAGGATGCCACACCCTCCAGGGAGAATCCCAGGAGACATGGCAGGGAGACATCACAATGAAAACTTTCGCATGGTTGTGCGTCACCGGCGTCGGGGTTGCGCTGGCAGCTCCAGCGCTGGCTGGCATGGCGTTTCAGGATCTGGGTGATTTTTCGCCCACCGACGTGTCCGCCGACGGCATGGTCGTAGCCGGCACCATTGGCGCTTCTGCTGGGCGCTGGACCGAAGCCGGCGGTTTGCAAAACATCGGCGGTGAGGGAGGCTCGGTATCCATCTCGGCAGACGGCCTGGTCATCGCTGGCAATGTCTTGGACAAGACGGGGCTCAGGACCGCTGGCTACTGGGTGGAGTCGCTGGGCGATGGCGATGGCTGGACGTCGATTGGCTCGATTCCCGGCGCCGTCCCTTGCGACGGTAGCTTGTCGAGCGCCTACGGCATTTCGGGCGATGGCGACGTTATCGTCGGCCTCGGTTGGCTGCCCGAGCTGTGCAAGGCTCACGGGTTCCGCTGGGAAGAGTCGACCGGCATGGTAGATATGGGCAGCACCGTGCCCGATCGGGCAACCCGCGCCAACGCCATCTCTGACGACACGCAAGTGATCGTCGGCTGGCAAGATGGTCCCACCGGTTTCCGCCAGGGTGCCATGTGGGATGACACTTTGAGCCAAACGCTGTTCGTCAGTGACACTGGCAACCCGGTCGGCGAAGCGCAGAACACCAATACCGATGGCTCGATCGTGGTCGGCGGCAGCGTTGGCGTCGATGCCTGGCGCTGGCAAGCCACCGACGACGGCGGCGCAGTTGTGGAAGCGATCGGCTCCTTGCCTGGTTTCAACTTCCGGGCGATTGCCACGGATCTGAGTGAGGACGGCACGGTCGTGGTCGGCTTTGCCGGTTTTGGTGGCGACCGCGATGCCTTCATTTACATTGAGGGTGATGGAATGCGCAAGCTCGACGACTACTTGGTTGAGCTGGGCATCTTGGACGCCCAAGGTTGGGATCTGTTCACTCCGACCGGCTGCTCGGCGGATGGCAACGTGATCGTGGGTTGGGGGCAAGCGCCCTCCCCGCCGTTTTTCCGTGGTTGGCGGATCGACCTGAACACCGGATCGACGCCGGTTGAGCTTTCCGCCTTCAACGCTGTGGTTGTGGACGAAGGTGTTCAGTTGGACTGGCGCGTTCATACTGCGAGCGACACGCGGGGGTTCCACGTGCTGCGGCAGGAAGGGGACGGCGAGCGTTTGGAGCTCACCAATGAGCTGATCGAACTGACGAGCGAGCGGTCGTATTCCTTCACTGATGCGACTGCTGAAGTTGGGCATACCTATGACTACACCCTCAGGGCTGAGGATGCCGATGGTTCGTTCGAGCTGCACGGCCCCCAGCGGGTGACGGTGGTTCGCCGGGCACCCGCGAGGGTGGTGCTTCACGAAGCGCGCCCCAACCCGTTCAATCCATCGACGTCGATTGGTTTCGAGCTTGCCGAGGCGGGTCTGGTGACCCTGCAGGTCTATGACGGCGCTGGGCGTTTGGTGCGGACGCTGGTCGACGGAGCGTTGGAAGCGGCGGCGCACGACGTCCAGTGGGATGGGTTGAACGACGAGGGTCAAGCGGCCACGTCGGGCATCTACATCTACCGCCTTCATGCCGGTGGCGAAGTGCTTTCGCGGAAAATGACGCTGCTGAAGTAGCTGCGCCACGATCCGTGGCCGCAATAGGGGTTAGTGATGGGGCAGGTGGGTGCGCCACCTGCTCCTTTTTTGCGATATTGAGTCGGCCCGCTTGCCCCATCTAGTCACCCCGTTGCTGGTCCAAGAGGGCGCGGTTGTAGGCGCCGATGACAGCACCGCGGTCGACGACACCGACGAGCCGCTGGTTATCGGCGTTGTCGACGACCGGCAAGTAACGCACGTCGCGCCGCCCAAACCCGGCCATGGCGTCATTGAGTGTGGCTTCGGGCGTCACGAACACTGGGTGCAGGGTGGCAATGTCTTGAGCCACCACCAGGTGGGCAGTGTCTTCGTCGATGTTCTCATCCAGGACTTCGCGAATATCCTGCACGGAGACAATGCCGGTCAGGCGGCGGTTTTGATCCACCACTGGGAAAGAGGAGTCGCTACTTTGCCGGGCGAACTCCACCAGGGTCGATAAGTCCATGTGGGCAGGCACGACCTCGGGGTCGGATTTCATCACCTCTGACACCTGCAGCGACGCCATGACGCCGACCTCGCGCCCCTGCCGTAGGTTGATGCCGCGCCGTGCCAACTTCAGCGTATAGATGGACTCGGGGTAGAGGCGGCCGGCGACGAGCGTTGCCGCTGCCGCGGTCAACATCAGCGGTAGCATCATGCGGTAGTCGCCTGACATCTCGAAGAGAATAAGTATGGCGGTGATGGTGGCGTGGGTGCTGCCGGCGACGATGCCCGCCATCCCTGCCAGCGCGTAGGCTCCGGGCGAACCGACGACGCTGGGCCACTGCGCCTCGACACCGAGGCCAAAGGCGCCGCCCACCATCGCCCCCAGAAAGAGCGACGGTGCGAAGATGCCGCCCGAGTTGCCGGAGCCCAGCGTCAGGCAGGTAGCCACCAGCTTGGTGACCACCAGGGCCAAGAGTAGCGTCAACTGCAACTCACCATGGAGGGCGTGCTCGATCGTGGCGTATCCGTCGCCCAACACTTGGTGGTAGAAGAGCGCCAGAGCGCCGAGTAAGGCACCGCCCAGGGCTGGCTTGAGAATGGGATGGATAGGTAACTTGAGATCGAAACCGTCTTCAACCCAATAGAGGATCCGCGTGTAGGCGACAGCGACCACCCCGGTCACCACGCCCAGCAACAGAAAGAGCGGGACCTCGAGCGGATTGCCCGTTTCAAAAGTGGGGATTGTGAAGACCGGCTGTTCTCCGACGATCATGTGCGAGGTGACCGCGGCAAGGACGGCTGAGAGGATGACTGGCGTGAGGGTGAAAGCTCCAAAATCCCCGAGGATCACCTCGACGGCGAACATCACCCCAGCGATAGGTGCGTTGAAGACGGCGGCGATGCCACCGGCGGCACCGCACCCCACCATCACTTTGAGCCGGTTGCGGCTCATGCCGGTGGCCTGCCCCAGGCCCGAGCCCAGCGCCGAGCCGATTTGGACGATGGGCCCTTCGCGACCAGCTGAGCCGCCCGAGCCCAAGCAGATCGCGGAGGCCAGGGCCTTGACGGCGGCCACCCGGCGGCGGATGGCACCGCCCCGCATGGCCACCGCCGCCATCACCTCCGGGACGCCGTGCCCCTTGGCTTCGCGTGCCAGGTTGTGGATCAAGAGGCCGCCGCCCAAGCCGCCCACCGCCAGGACCAGGGGGTATCGCCACCAGGCGACGGTCTGGGCGTGGCCGGCCTCGCCATAAAACAGAGCCTGAAAAAACTCGATCAGCCAGCCGAAGCCGGCCCCGGCCAGCCCAGTGGTAACCCCGACGACCATGGAGAGCGCCACCAAACGGGCATTTTCCGAGAGGCGGGGGTGCAGGAACCACTCAACCCAGGCGGGTCGCGGATTGCGTGACGTGGGTGGGGAAGTTTGGGATGGTGAGGAGGCGCGCGGAGCCATGGCGGCATTCAAGCCTGCTCGTCGCTTGCCGTCAATGATGAGAATCGAGCGGCGTCGAAACGGTGGGCCGCCGGCGGGCAAGTCGGTGAGTGGGGTTGACACGGCGCGCCGCGCCTCCTAACGTGCTCGAGCCCCGCAACCAAATCCCCATGACGTGACCCGGCGACACGCGGTCTCATTGGCCGGTCTCCCCCAGGGTGCGTGCCCCAGTGCTGCCTCGTCCGACGAGGAGTACTTCCATGTTCCGAAGTCGCTTTCGCCCGTGCTTGGCCGTCGCGGCCGTCGTTGGTGTTGCCTTGGCCTCGGTCGCGGAGGCGCAGAGCCGCGGATGGGACCCTGGCATTGGGCCACAGGCGGTGCGTCGCTACTCCGCTGGGATGGAGGCGGGCCGGCCGCTGGTCCTGGGTGTCGTGGGCGACTATCACTTTGACGCGCGACTGGCGGCGGGCGCTGGCATTGCCAACTTGGGGGACTTCGCAGCCGTTTCTGGTGACGTGCGCTACAACGTTCTGCCGTTGGCCCTGGAGTCGCCTATTCCCTTTGTGACAGCCGGCTTTACCCAGTACTACCTGGCTGATGGACCGCGGGAGACCTCGCCGGTGGCTTTCCAGATGGGGCTTGGCGTCGACTATGTCTTTGCGTCCAACTTCAGCTGGGCAGCGCGCATCGGCTACATCACGGCACTCGGAGGCGCTAAGGATCCGTCGGTCGACCGCTATGGAATCAGCGACGCTTCCAGCGACCCCTTCTTTGCGCTCAGTGGCCGTATGCGCTTCTAGGGGAACTCGCAGTTTCGGCGGCTCGCCCCGTTCTAGCCGCTCTAACCGCTGGCACTGGGTGATTTCGCCCGTTGTGCACCCTGCCGCTGCCGGCGGCGAGGTGGCGGTGGTTGGTACAGCGGTGAGTGGTACAATAGATTCCGTCCCATGCCAGTTCGGTTCCTGCGCCCCTGCTCTCCATCGCCAGGTGCGTGTCCTGCCCCCTCCCAGAGGCACAGTTTCAAGGCCAGTGCACCTATGAAGAACCCGAAACGCTCGTTTCACCTGACCCCAGGCTTGTGGGTTGCAGTTGTCCTGAGCTTGGTGGCTTGCGAAGAGTCGGTCGAGCCGCTGTCGATCCAGGTGGATCAGCAGGCTCCGGCGGTGACGGCTGTCACTCCAGCTGCCGATGCCGTCTTGGTCCCGGTTGGAACGACGGTCAACGTGGCATTCTCGGAAGTGATGGATGCCGCTCGCATCACTCCGATGACTTTTGTGGTTAAAGTGAACGGCGCGCCGCAAGAGGGCAGCATCGTGCGCGCCGCCGATGGCCAGACTTTCAGTTTCGTACCGTCGAGCGGTCGTCTCCCTGCCAACGGCAATGCGGAGGTGACCATCGCCCCGTCGGTGACCGACATCGCCGGAAACGCCCTGGGCGACCCGTACACCTGGGAGTTCACCACCGCCCGATTGCCCGGATCGCCGGCCAATCCAGAACCTGCTGACGGCGCTCAGGATCAGGCCTGGACTGTTGAGCTGCGCTGGGAAGTGTTTGAGTTGGCGTCTGGAACCTTTGACCTTTGGCTTGGGCGTGAGGGCGAGCCCCTGGCCGAATTGGTGGCGGGCACCGAGGAAGCCACGTTCCGAACCGATCGCCTCGACGGCAATACAACATATAAGTGGCAGGTGGTGCACCATGCCAGTGGCATGCAGTTCACCGGCCCCACATGGACCTTCACCACCGCGTCGGAGGATCCCGACAACCACCCACCGGACGCTCCCAGCGATCCCAACCCGGATGATGGCCGCATCGGCGTGTCCATCCAGACGCAGCTCTCGTGGGCGGCCAACGACATCGACGGGGATGTGTTGGAGTTCGAGGTGTTCTTCGGCGAGTCGGATGACCCGCCCTCCGTCGGCACGGCGACCGACACGGATTTCGATCTGGGGCGACAGCTCCAGCACTCCAAGCGGTACTTCTGGCGGGTCGCGGTGGACGACGGTCGCAGCCTGCAGCCGACGTTGGGGCCGGTGTGGAGTTTCGTGACCGCATTGCCCAACACGCCACCGTCGCAACCCAGCAACCCCAATCCCAGTCACAATGCTTCGGACGTGCCGCTCGATGTGGAGCTTCGCTGGGATGCCTCCGACGATGTCGATGGCGACCAGGTGACCTATGACCTGCGCTTCGGGACGTCGACGAGCCCCGGCGCTGAAGTGCGCGGGTTGACGGTCTCGCGGGCGACGCCGCCAGTCGCCTTGGAGCCAGGGGAACGCTACTTCTGGCAGGTTGTGGCGCGGGATCCGTCCTCGCACACTGACGGTCCGATCTGGACTTTTGTGGCCGATGATAATGTCGCTCCGCACCGGCCCGAGTCGCCGACCCCAGCTGATGAAGCCGAGGGCGTCGCGCGCAACCCGGTTCTTCGTTGGGAGCACGCCGGCGACCCGAATGGCGATACCGTGTCGTTCGATGTCTTCTTTGGAGAGGGAGACGATCCGCCGCTGGTGGTGACGACGCACAACAATCAGCATCAAGTGTTCGACCTCGACTTCGAGACCGAGTACAGCTGGCGGGTGGTGGCGCGCGATCCGGGCGGATTGGCGACGGCCGGTCGCACCTGGACCTTCGAGACGGTCGAGATGACTTCGCAGCCGCCGAGCGCACCGTGCTTGCCCTCTCCAGGCAACGGCATGCTGTTGACCGGTGGCGTCGTTGGATTCAGCTGGCAGTGTGGCCTGGACCCGGACGGCACCCAAGTACACTATGAGGTCTACGTTGGGCGTTCGCCGATTCCTAATGTCTTGGTCGAGACCACGTCGCCAGGCGTGCGCGAAGCGGCACCGATCGGCGTGTCGGCCGGTCCTTGGTTCTGGCAGATCGTGGCGATCGATGAGGACGGCCAGAGCACGCGCGGCCCAGTCTGGCAGTTCACCGTGAGCAACTAGGGACGACCCTGCGTTTCGGGTATGCAGGGTGAGGCCTTCTGACCGCTGCAGTGGGTGAAGTTGCCCTGTTCGTAGGGTCAGTAGCATAGGTTCCCCTTGCCGGTCCTCCCGGAACACCGGCGTGTGCGTTTCCTCCTCGTGCGGCACCACTTCCTCCAGCGCATCATCCACTCGCGGGCGGTCTTGTCTGATGTGCGCCGGCCGTTTTTGAAGGCGTCGGCGGCCCGGTTGTTGCGGGGGTCCACCCCCTGGCGAATGATGAGCGCCCAGGGCGCCCAACCGCCGATCTGAACGATCCCCTCGTGCACCATTTGGTGGTGGGCGGCACATAGTGTGATGAGGTTCCAGGGGTCGTCCGGCCCGCCGCCGGAGCGCCACCAGATGTGATGGGCGTGGAAGTTGGCGCGGGAAGTACAGGTCGGGATGCCGCAGAGGAAGTCATCGCGGGTCAAGATTTTGTACTGGAGGGTGGAGCGCTCGTTGCTCGGGGTTTGGTACTCGAGAATGAAGTGGGTCAAGATGATCTCGAGGTAGGCCCAATCGGGGGCGGCTGCTCCAGGGATGGGGCCTTTGGGATCGGTGCCTTGGGGATTGGTGCCTCCAGGGATGGGGCCTTGAGGATCGGTGCCTTGGGGATTGGTGCCTCCAGGGATGGGGCCTTTGGGATCGGTGCCTTGGGGATTGGTGCCTCCAGGATTGGTGCCTTGGGGATTGGCGCCTCCCGACTCGCCATCGCCGGGGTTCCATGGGTTGAGGGCTCGGCAACGGCTGAGTGCGCGCTGGAACACCTCCGCCTCGGGAGTCGGCGCCCAGAAGCGGATGCGGGTGGCTAGGGTGTTTTGGCCGCCGACGATGAGTCCTGCGTGTCCGGCGATCCGCGGACCGCTCCGACGACTGAGTGGCGGGAGTGGGGAGCCGACCGGTGGGGAGTCGCCTGGAGTTTGCGTGGCGGCGCTAGGTGCGTCTCCGGTGGTGGCGTTCCCAGAGTCAGCGTTCCCACTGGCTCCGCTCCTGGGTGCAAACGTGGGCTCAACGACCCGTGGCGTCGACTCCCCGCCAGACGCCGCTACAAACTTGGACATGGCCCGTGCCAGCGCTGCAGCATCCATCTTGCCCAGGGCGTAGAGCTGGGCGTATTCGGTGATTGCGTCGACCTCGCGACAAGAGAGTCCACGCGCCCACTCCAGCCACAGGCGCTCTGTCGGCGGGCGCACGACCCGAAGCAACGAGCGCACCTTCGAGTAGTTGATGGCGCCGCTCAGGTAGTCGCGTCGGAGTCGCTTGAGGTGTTTGAGTCGACAGAAGATGCGAATGAGGTCCGAGGCCCGGCGTTTGCTCAGACCAAGCCGCTGCTCGCAGTAGTGTGCCAAGGAGTCGAAACCCAGCGCCGACCATCCCTTGTCGCGGTTGAGCTGGTGGAACTCCTGGCCGAGTTCCAAGCGCAGCCGGCGGCGACGCTCCTCGAGGCGTTTGAGCGCGGCATGCAACTCCCAGGCGTCTGTCGCATTTTCGATGGCGGAGAAATCGGCGGCAACTTCGGCCTCATAGGGAGGCGGGGGCACCGCCGCATCATGCTGGAGTGCAGGTGCCGATGCATCATGTTGGCGTGCGGACGCCGCCTCATGCTGGAGTGCCGGCGCCTCATGTTGGAGTGCCGGCGCGTCTTCCTGCAGTGACGGCGCCGACCCATCATCCTGGGCTCCAACTCCGTTCCTGGGTGCAAGTGGCTGCTCCCCTTGAGATTGAGCTCCAGATCGCAGCCGATCGAGAAGCGACCCATCGCGCCCCAGGCGATTGAGAAGCGAGTCTCCAGTGCGCGTCTGATCGAGAAGCGACTCTAATGTGTCGCCCGGAGAACCGCGCCTCGGCGCTCCAGTCCGCCTCGACCCAAGCACCTCATCGCCGACGAACGACAAGTAGTCCGCTGCAATCAGCTCGGCACACCCATAGGCTGGCAAGTGATGGCCTGCCACCTTGCGGGCTAGGCTCTTTCCCAACCCCCAGAGTTCGCCGACCCGGGCTGGTGCGGGGATTGAAAACCGCTGGCCCGCGTCCTCCGCTGCGACCTCGCCGGCGCCAACCCCCGTCCCTTCGACTCCATCGCCACGCCCGCCGCCGACTCCATCGTCGCCCCCGCCACCCGCGCCGTCGCCGCCCGCACCATCGTTGCCGCTACTTCCACCGCTATCAGAATCACCGCCGCTTTTCGCCATTTCGGCGCGAACCAACGCGCGGAGAGCACTCACCGTCAACGGGGCGGCTCGGTCAATCCACGCCAGCCGCTCCGCCTCCGAGCAATCGCGTACCACCGGGACCAACTCAAGGACTTGCGAGGCGTTCAATCGACCAGAAGCCAGTGCCGCGCGCAGGGCGGCGTGTTGCCCAATGGCACGTCCGAGCTTGACGAGCCAGCGCGCTTTGCCGGGCTTCATCCCCAGGCGCTCTTGGACATAGTCGGCGCCCCGGACGTGACCCAGTGCCCGGTAGCGCCCCTCGTCCCAGAAGCGAGCGAGACCGAGGGCGGCGTGCTCGTCCAATGCCCGCTCGACGCCGGCGAGGGTCGCGAGCCGTCGATCACGCGCCTTCGCGCGATCGGTGCCTACTTGGTTGGCGGTTTCGGCACCGTAGGCGACGGTCGCTTCGCAAGCCAAGCCAGACTCGGAAGCAGCGCGAGCCCTAGAAGCGACGCTAGTTTTGTAGGCTACGGTCGCCTCGGGAGCCACAGGCGACTCCGGACCGGCGCTAGCTTCGGAAGCGATGCTCGCCTCCGGGCCACGCTTCGGGAGGCGTCGCCTGCCCACCCCCGCGGGCAAAGCGACGCCACCCGCAGCCGAAGCTACAGAGGCACAACTTGACGCTGTCTGGCCAAAGCGGCGGCGTTCCCACATGGGCAGTCATCACAGTTGGTGGCAGCAAGCTGCCGTGATGTCGTGGGGTCTAGAGCGTCAGGCTGGCGGCCTTGGGATCGCAACGCTCAACGCAAGTGTAGGATATATAGACTAGGCTTGTCCATACAAAAGTCTAGTTTTTTTTGATCGAAGGTTCCTAAAAGTGCGAGGGGGGCGGCATCCCAGCCGGTGATTCCTGGGCGTCGTAGGTGCGTTGGGCTCAGGCAACGTGTGCGCTGGTGAGTCTAAGAAACGACACACGCGCACCCGCCCGCGCCCGCGCACCCGCCCGCGCCCGCGCACCCGCCCGCAACACGCGCACCCGCCCGCGCCCGCGCACCCGCGCCCACCCCCGCGCCCGCGCACCCGCGCCCACCCCCGCACCCGCGCACCCGCGCCCACCCCCGCACCGCCGTCAGCGAAGTGTCGCGGCGAACCCCGCTAGTTGTTCTCGCGTCCCCAAGCCAATCAAGCGCTGGCCCGCGCTCAGGGTGACGCTGGCGGCGGGGTTGAAGCTGAAGTTGCCGCCGCTTTCGACGATGCCGAGGATGCTGATGCCGAGGTCGCGCCGGAGGTTGGCTTCAGCCAAGGTGCGACCGTCGAGTCGTGAGCCGGGGACGATCTCGAACTCCTCCAACGCCAGCTCGCCGCCTGAGCGGTGCATCATTGCGTCCAAGAAGTCGATGATGCTCGGGCGCAGGGCCATGCGAGCCATGCGGTGACCAGCGATTTGGAACGGCGACACCACGCGCGAGGCGCCCGCGCGCACTAATTTTGGAGCACTGCTGTTGTCGCGCGCGACGGCGAGGATCTTGGCGCGCTCATTGAGCGTGCGGGCGGAGAGGGTGATGAACAGGTTGTTGGCGTCGGTGTTGGTGCAGACGGCTATGACTGAGGCGCGAGCGATGCCGGCTTCTTCGAGGACGTCGTCGTCGGTGGCGTCGCCGATCAGGTGCTTGTAGCCTTTGTCGATCAGCGGTTCTTCTAGGGTTGGATCGACCTCGACGATGACGAACTCCCGCTCCTCATCGGTCAGATCCTCGCAGATTTGTTCGCCCACTCTTCCGAAGCCGCAGACCAAGATGTGGTCGGCGACTTCGGCGATTTGCTTTTGCATGCGTCGTTTCCTGGCTAGTCCGCGTAGCTGGCCGTCCACCAGAGTCTCGCCGAGTTTACCTAGAGCGTAGGCGCCGGTCGAAATTCCGAAGAAGATGAGGCCCATGGTGAAGACGCGCCCGGCGGTCGATACCGGTTGGACTTCGGCGTACCCCACTGTGCTGAGCGTGATGGCCACCATGTAGGCGGATTCCAGTGGGGACCAGCCCTCGATCACCCAGTAACCAATGGTGCCGATCAGCGCCAAGCCGACGAGGACCATCAGTGGACGCAGGAGGGCTTCACGCATGTGCGGCAGCATACAAAAGAAGGCCCGACGGGGCCATCCCCGCCGGGCCGTGTCTCACGGTGGGCGGCCCTCTGGCCGGCACCGACGCAATTTGGTGCTATCCGGGCCCGGCAGCGCCGCCAGCTGGCCAGCACTGCTGCTGCTATGCCAGAAGCCGCCGCTACCCTGCCGGTACAGCTGTTGCGAAGGTCGCTACTTCGCTAGCACCATGCGCTCCGCCTGCACCTGCCCGGCCGCTTCGAGGCGGTAGAAGTAGATGCCGCTCGCCATCGGAGTGCCGTGCTGGTTGCGTCCGTCCCAACCCACTTGGTGCGAGCCGGACTGCAGCGACGCCTCGACCAAGGTCCTGACCAATCGGCCCTGCAGGTCAAACACCTTAAGTGCCACGGCGCCGGGAGCGCTGGTTTCAAACCGAATCTCAGTTGTCGGATTGAAGGGGTTCGGGAAGTTGCCCAACACGCGGAACGCCGGGGCTGGCGCTGGTGCGGGGGTGTCGATGCCGGTGGACGGCGGTTCGGCGTTGTATGCCATGAAGTCGTCGACGCCCGCCTCGACGATCGAGCCGGCGCCGAGGTCGCTGGCAGTAAAACGCATTTGGACAGCGCCGAGGCCAGTGGGCTCGGGCAGGAACTCCCGCACGCGCACGTCCACGAGCAGCCACTCGGCGGCCGCATCGCCGGTGTTCTCGACCGTCACCCAGTTGTTGCCATCCGCCGAAATCTCGACAACCCAGACGTCGTCGACCGAGCCATTGCCGTCGTTAACGTACCAGCGATGGTATTGGAAGTAGGGATCGGCGGTCTGCGACAGATCGTAGGCCGAGGTGGTCAAGACGGTGGAGCCATCGTCCACGTCGTTTTCGCCAATCGACCCACCGACCGAACCTTGGCCAGTGACGTAGCAATGCGTGCCTGGTGCCGGAGTGTGGTCGTCTTCGGGTTGGATGGTGCCACCGCCTGTGCCGTTGGGGTCGACCCGGACCCACCGGCCCGTAGAGGAGGTGCTTTGCACCGTCCAGCCGGGATCGCTCTCCAGTTCGGTCCAAGAGATTGCCGGTACCAGGTCGAAATCAAGGGTGGTGCTTTGCCCGGCGGTGACCGACGTCGCCAGGGTCAGCGGCGCGTAGCGGAAGGCGTTGGCCGTAGCCATGTAGCTATCTTCCGGCACGTTCGGGAAGGCGTACTGGCCGCTCGCATCGGTTGTTTCGCCGAGTGGTGTGTTCTCCAACTCAACCGCCGCACCGTTGATCGGTGTTCCGCCAGAAGACACCGTACCGCTCAACTGACCGTTGGGAAGTCGGTTTAGTGCAAAGTCGACGACGGTCGTCTGGCCGGTGGTGATCGTCGCTGGCGCGCTATCCGAGGCGTAGCCGAAAGCAGCTGCGTCGACCGTGTAGTTGCCTGGATCGAGCGGTACGGAGAAGGTTCCGCTGGGCCCAGTGGTGCGCGTTTGCCCGGTGCCGGGCACGTCGACCGTGGCGCCGGCGATGGGGGCTAAGGTCGCGGCGTCGGTGACCGTGCCCGACAGCGTCCCGAAGTCGGCGCTGAACCGAAGGACGAACAGGCCGTTCGACATGTCCGATACGTAGGCGATGCCGGCCTCGGTGGCAAAGGGATAGACTCCCCAGTCGCCAGCGTACAAGCCACTGCCTTGGAAAGTATCGTAGTAACCCACCTCGCTGACGTCCGAAGGGTCTGCCACCGAGATTACCCGCATTCCCTCGGTGTAGTAGGAGACGTAGACGAGGTCGCCGCGGAAAAAGGCGTTGTGGGCGCTGGCGCCGGAGCCCGCCACGTAGTTGTCGAGCGGCTGTGGGTTTTGCGGGTCGGAGACGTCCCAGAAATTCAAATGGCCGCCGCTGGTTTCATCGCTGGTAACCAGCACTGTCTGGTCGTCGTTCGCCCAGGTGTTGTGGGTCGCGAAGCCGGGCGACGTGAAGCTACTGAGCTGCACCCAATTGGATTGGTTCGCCACGTTGTAGATGTTGCAGGTGCCGTCATAGACGTGCGCTGCGTAGGCGATGCCATTCTTGACGTAGATGTCGTGCACGTACGGAATGTTGGGTTGGCCGATCAGGGGGGGATTGATCGGGTCAACGGACAGGTCGTAGACCAACGTGCCGGAGTCGGTACCGACCGCGTAGGCGTGACCTTCATCGGTGTCGATAAAAATGTTGTGGCAGGTCACGAAGTCGCCCTGAATCGTATTGACCAATGTCGGGTTTTCGGGGTCCACCAGGCTTACCACCTGAATCCCTGCTTGGCTGCCTGGTGAGGATCCTTCGGTGACCGAATACGAATAGGTCCCGTAGGTCTTCATGTCCCGCCACGTGGAATCGGGGCCATCAATCAGGCCGACCTGTACGGGATTGGCAGGGTCGGTGACGTTGTAGAACACCGTGGCGCTCGTCGTACCGAGGATGGCGTACTCGTCGCCGTTAGGGGCAGTGTAGCCCCAGACGTCGTTGTAGCCGCCGAAGTCGTCGACGTTAGACAAGAGGGTGACGTTCTCTGAGATTTGCGCGGTAGACGGCGAAGCCCAAAAGATCGCGCAAAGGCTAAGGGCGCACAAACCCAGGGTGAGGCGATTCTGCAAGGGTGTCTCCTTGTCGCGACTCCGCGACGAAGCGATCGGACGAACGAGTGGATAGGAGTTGCCGGCCGACGACAGGGACCTTTTGAGGCAGCCGGAGCGCGGGGCGAAAATCAGCGCCCACACCACTACATTATAGCCGCCGGAACTGCCGCGCGCAACCTGTACATGGTTGTCATTACCGGGTTTAGCGCCAGGCGGCGGCAGTCTCCCAAGCCGAAGCCGCCAGGTCGCGGATGCCCCGCCTGCCGCCCTGCCGGCCCGGTGTTGCGGCCCCGAGCGCCTCGTAGTGGTTCAGCAGGCGCCGCGCCTGGTTGGTCGCCGAGAGGTGGGTGGCGGTGCGCTGTGCCGAGCCCGCCAAGCGGGCTGCCGTCCGCCGGTCGTCCAATATCTTGGCCACACCCGCGGCGAACGCCGCAGGGATGGGTTCCACCACCAGGCCGTTGTCGCCGTCCACCAGCGTGTCACGGAGGCCCGGACCATTGGCGGCGACTACCGGCAGCGCGTGGGCCATGGCCTCTAGGACCGCTAACCCCTGGGTCTCGGTCAACGAGGCGAAGACAAAGACGTCGGCTGCCGCGTACCACGGTCGCAACGCGTCGTGGGGAATCCAGCCGGCCCAGTGGAGTTGGGCCTCGACACCCAGGCGGCGGGCCAGTGCCTTGAGCCGTGGGCCGTCGGGACCGTCTCCCACCAAGGCAAGGCGTGTCTCGGGTTTGCGCGCCACCAAACGCACCAGAGTGCGGAGCAGAAGATCGAGGTTCTTTTCGCGCGCCACCCGGCCCACGTAGAGGAGCAGTGGGGCGTCCGCGGCCATCCCCGCCCGGGATCGCACGCAGTGCCCATCATCGGGATCTGCCGGCGCCGGGAGTTTGACGCCGCTCATCACCACATCGATGGGGCTCCGCACCCCGTAGCTTTCGAGCAGCGCCCGCACGTCGGACGACGGCGCTAGGACTAGGTTGTGGAGGTTGCAGAACCAGCGACTGACCGGCGGTGCGGCGCGCCTACCGAACACTGCCCCGGCCCGCAGGTAGTGGGCATACTCGGCGAAATAGGTGTGGTAGGTATGGACGACGGGCAGCCGCAACCGCCGACCGACGTGCAACCCCGCATAACCCAGGGCAAAGGGTGTGTGCGTGTGGACAAGGTCGACGGCAGAGTCGTCGGCCACCTGCGCCAATTGCCTGATGGCCGGTAGGGCGAAGCGATACGAGCGATCGATCATCCACGGCACCGAGCGCACCCAGCGCACCTCGGCCGCCCCGCGTGCGTGCAGCCGCCGGCGTCGCCCCGCCAGGGGATGGCGCGTATCGGGTGCAAAGATGGTTGTGCGACAGCCGAGCGCCTGCAACTCAGCGGCGAACGTCTCAATGGAAACGACGACGCCATTCTGGTTGGGCGCAAACGTGTCGGTGAAAAAGCCGACGTGCATACCGAGGACCGAACCTTGAATGTGCTGTTTCTAGTTGCGATGGACGCTAGCACCGTCAAATCCGCGCGGGCAAGGGTGTCGTCGACAGCTGTTCATTTGTATGGTATCTTGGCGCCAGCCAAGTTCCCCCCGGACTCAGGGTGCCCCAACACCCTTCGGTGCCAGCCCGCGCCGAAGTCCGGAGGACGACCCCGTGGGTCAAGCTGAACTCTGGTCGCCATTTCCAACATCTGCGCGCCCCCAACCCGGATGGGCAGCTGCCTACCTCGCTGCCCGCGCCGCCGAGGCCGAGTATCAAGATGAGTGGGTACACGTCGAGGTCATGCCGTCGCGACCCGCCCTGCATGACCGATTGAGCGAACCACTGCCGCCGTGGTTGGCGGCGGCGCTCACCGCCCGCGACATCGATCAGCTCTACGCCCACCAAGTCGAGGCCATCGAACGAGCCCGCGCGGGGCGCGACGTGGTGGTGGTGACCGGCACCGCTAGCGGCAAGTCACTCTGCTACCACGTGCCGATTCTGGAAACGCTCGGCGGCTCGCCCGACGCCACGGCGCTCTTTTTGTATCCCACCAAAGCGCTCGCCCAGGATCAGCTGGCGGTGCTAAACGCACTCCTGCGCGGCGCCGGCATGGCGGACGGCTTGGCCGGTACTTTCGACGGTGACACCACCGGCCACGCCCGCCGGCGGTTGCGCGATCGCGGCCAGCTCCTCCTCACCAATCCAGACATGTTGCACCAGACGCTGTTACCGCATCACACGCGCTGGAGTCGGTTCTTGGGAGCGCTCTCCTGGGTGGTGTTGGATGAGATCCACGTCTACCGCGGCATCTTTGGGTCGCACGTGGCCAACGTCCTCCGCCGACTGTTGCGTCTGGCGCACGTGTATGGCGCCATGCCCAAGTTCATCGCTTCGTCGGCAACAATCCAAAACCCCACCGAGCTGGCAGCCGCGCTCACCGGTCGGCGGATGGCCTTGGTCGACGGCGACGGCGCCCCGCGCGGCCCGCGCACCTTCGCCTTTTGGAATCCACCGACGACCGACGCCGCCGGTTTCCAGCGCCGCCTGGCCGCGGTTGACGCCGCCCAGCACCTGGTCGAACTGGTGACCCGCGGTGTCCAAACGATCGTCTTCGCCAAGTCGCGGGTGTCGGTCGAACTCATCCTGCGTTACGCGCGTCAACAGCTGGCCGAGCGGCGTCCTGATCTGGTCGACCGGATCCACGGCTATCGCGCCGGCTATCTGCCGAGCGAACGCCGCGACATCGAGGCGCGCCTGCGGCGGGGTGAGCTGCTCGCCGTCCTCTCCACCAACGCGCTCGAGCTGGGCATCGACATTGGTGGGTTGGATGCGGCGATCCTGGTGGGGTTTCCACCCACGATAGCGTCGGCGTGGCAGGAGGCGGGACGCGCCGGCCGCGGCACCGCCGAGTCGTTGGTCATTGTAGTTGCTGCTGACGATCCGATCGATCAGTACTTCATGCGCCATCCGGCCGCCTTCTTTGGGGCGCCGACCGAAGCAGCGGTGGCTGACCCCGACAACCCCTACGTGGTCGCCGGCCACGTTGGCTGCGCCGCGCACGAACAGCCGCTCGACCCCGGCGGTGCCGCTCTCTTCGGCGCTCAGGCCCACGACGTGGCTGTGGCGCTTGCCGCTGACGGTCAGCTCAAGCACACGGCCGAGCGCTTCTTTTGGGCGCAGCCGGAGTTACCGTCCCGCCGCGTCAATCTGCGCACCATGTCGGATGACACCTACACCATCATGGCGGCGGCACCACCCAACGCCGTTTTGGGGACGGTCGATGGCATCAGTGCCCTCGAACTCATCTACCCGCAGGCGGTCTACATGCACGACTCCGTCACCTACTGCGTGCGCGAATTGGACTTGGAACAGAAGATCGCCTTTGTCGAGGAGTGCGCCGTCGACTATTACACGCAGGCGGTGGTCGAGCATTGGATTCGCGTGGATGGCGAGGAGACCGCTCGCCCGAGCACGCGCAGCGCCGCTACACCCACGCGGTGGCCGGTGCGTCCAGCCGAGTCGGTGCCGGTCGCCATCGATGCCGACGGCAGTGCCGACCATTGGTGCCACACTGCTCCCCAGGCAACCTGCGTCGCCGGCGAGCGCGCCCCCCGCTTGGCGCTGGGTGAGGTCGAGGTCAGCTGGCAGACCATTGCCATGCGCAAGATCCGCTTTGGCGGGCGCGACTCCATTGGTTACCACACTCTCGACCTGCCGCGGCTGATGCTACCGACCCGCGCCATGTGGCTGTGGGTTGGGGAAGCGCTCCTGACTGACATTAAGGCACGACACGGCCGGCCGTTCGAAGCTCTGTCCGGACTCAGGAACGTGCTGTTGACCGCGGCGCCGCTCTACACCATGGCTGACCCCAAGGATTTGGGGGCGGTCATCAACTCGGCCAACACTGGTCGACCCTGCGTCTTTCTGTACGACCGCTACCCTGGCGGCATTGGGTTTTGCGATCGACTCTACAGCGACTTTGAAGCGCTGCTCGGGGCGGGTGAAGAGTTAGTGCGGAGCTGCCCTTGCCCGCATGGTTGTCCGGCTTGCGTGGGACTCACGGTGTTGAACCCCGCCCAACAGCTGGATGCCGACCTGGCGACGGCGCGCCCCATCCCCGACAAGCGCGCGACGTTGCGGTTGATGGAGGCGCTGCAGGCGTCGCTCGGCGCGGACTGTCCCGGTGTCTGAGGCTCTACGCCGCCGCCTGGCAGCTTTGGCGCGCGCAAGGCGAACGACCAGAACCCCGGAGGCGTCCGCTGCCGAACCCTGCGAGGGCGCGCTCGACCGCTCAGCGGTCCAGTCGCTGGCCCCCGCGGCGTCCCAGCAGCTCGACCTCGCAGCGTCCCAACCGCTCAACCTCGCCGATATGTTGCCTGGTCGAACCGTCGCGACAGTGCGCGGGCCGATCTTCGTCCACGCGCGCGAGTCGCTCGCCCAGCGGGCCAGCGCTCATTTGGAAACGCGGATCGCCAGGGCGGCGCACGAAGCAACCGGCACCTTGTGGCTTTTTGACCCCGAGGAACTCGAGCCTGGTGCCCTAGCTCTCCGCCGGCACGGGCTCGAACGCGCCCTGTTCTTAGACCTCGAAACCGGTGGGTTGGCCGGGCAACCCATCTTCTTGGCGGGGCTCCTGCGTGTTGAGGGGCGGAGCTTCTGCATCCAGCAGGTTCTCGTTCAAGGCTACGAGGAGGAAGCTGCCTTGCTGGCCTACGTCGCCACGGTCCTCGCCGAGGCCGGCCTCCTGATCACCTACAACGGCAAGTCGTACGACGCGCCGATGCTCCTGGACCGTGCGCGCTATTGGACGGTGCCGCTAGAGGTCCCTGGCGATCACCTGGACCTCCTCCACACCGCCCGCCGGCGTTTTTGGCGGGCGCCACACGATTGCCGCCTCGAAACTTTGGAGCGATTGGTCTGCGGCCGGCGTCGCTCGGGGGATGTGCCCGGCTTCGATGTGCCGGGTCGCTTTCATCACTATTTGCAATGTCAGGACCCGTCGGTGTTGGTGCCGGTGCTGCACCACAATGCCCTCGATCTCTTGACTTTGGTAGAGCTACTCGGGCGGTTGTTGCCGCACCCACCGGGCGAGCGCTTGGTGGCCGACGCCGACGCCTACGCCGGCCCCGAGTGGTTGGGGTAGGGGAGGCAACGTCCACTGTTGCAGCGCCGTCATCACGAAGCGCCGAAGTCGACACATCGAAGTGACCTTTTGGGATTGTGCTACCATCGAGATTGCCCGCCGGGGAGACTGTAATCATGCGCCGCCAAGCTTACCTGCATCAGTTGTTGTGCAACGTCCGGTTGACGCTCGTCGTTGCTCTTTCGATCCCTGCCTCCGTCAGTGGCGAAGCGGGACTCGGCCCATCGTTTCCGATGCGGATCGAGAGCACGCTCAATCATCCGACCTATTGGGATCTGTATCTGAGTGGCACCGCCCACACGGCGATCGGCGAAGACTACTACTACGTTCACCAGGCCGAGTTCTACTCCGAGCACCGACCCATCTATGGAATGTGGCTTGGCTCGGACTGGTATCCGGTACACGAAGATCCTGTGCAACTCGATGCCAGCTACGCGCGGTCGACGACGCCCGCCGTCGGCGCCATCAATAGCGATGCGCTCATCGCCTGGACCGCGCCACCCTACACGGATCCAAGTATTCGCTGCGTCTTGCATTTGCGCAACTCGCCTACAGAGCTGAGCCTGGCGCCCGTCGATCTTGGGGCGGGGCAAGAGCCAGCGATCGCGAGTGCGGGTGACGCGGCGCTCATCGCCTGGACGGACGGCGAGGGCCACGTGCTTACCGCCAGGGTCAATCGCGAGAGTTGGCCCAACGTGCCGGCACCTGAGGTACTGACCGAGGTGCCGGGCAACCATCGTCCGCAGTTAGCCTTCGCTCCAACCCACAACACATTCCTCGCCGTCTGGAATGATGCAAGTGGACGGCTCAGCTGCCGTACTCTCGACTCCGCAGGTCGGCCGATGAGTGAGCCGCTCGTCGTCGCCGCAGCTGGGAGTCACTATTCGGCGTCGTGGAACGGCGAGCAGTTTGTCATCGTCTTTTTTGGTCCTTTCCGCCTGCTCGCAGCTCGAATTTCGACGGCAGGTCGGCGGGTTGGTTCGATGCAAGTGATCAGCGCCAACGTGATTCCGAGTGCGAACCTGGGCGCATCTCGCCCGGGGGAGACCTTGATTGTCTGGGCTGAGGAGTGGGGGGCGGCGCCGTTAGCGCGACGGTACGATTCAGAATTGCAACCGATCGATCTCGAACCTATCACTCTCTCTGAAGACACTCTTGGGCCGCATAGCGCCGGCATTTCCAAACCAATCTCTGCGGCGGCCGCCCACGGACGGTGGCGGATCGCTTGGATGTACAGCTGGAGCTGGCCACAGTGCGGGGTCGTCAACAGCGAATATGCGCTGATGAGTGCCGAGGTTGACTTCTTGGAGGAGCCGCCCGAAACGACACGGCCGAACATCGCCCTCGGCTGGGATCAGCGCCTAGAGACCCGCGTCACATCAGTTGCGGGTCTCTACCAGACCACCTCGTGGTATCTAGTTGGCGGTGAGCGACGGTTCATCACCGCTCGTTGGGAAGACATGGGTGACCATCTCCGGCTGCTGACCCCAGAACCCACCCAGTTGGGGGAGTCGTACACGTGTCCTATTGGCGGAGGCGATCGGCAGTATTGGCGCGGCCATGTTGGACCAGCGGGCGGTCACGCGCTGATTGCGATGCGGAGTTTGTACACGGTTCAATCGTGGCCCTCCCTAACAGAATGTGGGCACTCGTTGCAGGTTTATGGTGGCGAGGGGCGCGTCGCATGGATTCCCTTGCCGAAATCGCCCGAATGTCATATCCCGCGAACGGTGGTCGCGGCCAATCGGCACCGGATTGTGCATTTCTTTAAGGATTGGAATACACCGGCGCTTCGTTGGGGTGCTACGCGACACGACGGTAGCGGCTTGGGCGAGGGCGCGTGGGAGCCTGAGATTGATGTTGAAGCTCTGCTCGGCGCGGCGTGTAATCGCAACGGTACGAGCCTCGTTGTTTTCTCGTCGCCGGACGCCGGATCCATGCATGCGCTGCGCATCGATATGGACCTCACGGTTGCGCCCTTACTGACTGATCTGGGCGCTGGCTTGGGTGATGGTGCTTTTCATCTGGTGTCAAATGGCACCGATTTCTTGGCGCTGTGGTCACCGAAGGGCGAACTGCGGGCAATGCGGGTGGACGCCAGCGGCGACGTGCTCGACGCGGGTGGCTTCACCGTGTCATCGGGCTCTGGCACGGTGGGCAGCTTTCACGCCGCCTGGGACGGGGCGCACTATATCGTTGGTTGGGCCCACTACGAGGATGAGCGTGGCCGCGTGCATGTGCGCCGGGTCGCAGATGACGGATCGCTTCCCGACCCGGTTCCTTTCATCGATGACACCGATGCGGCAAGTTATGGCAACGTCAGCGTTGCTAGCACCGGCGGTGGTCGTAGTCTGATCGTCGCCAATTCGGGTCGCGGTACTGTGCGCGGCCGGTTCTACCAGAATCCGATTCCCGTGGCAGTCGAGCATCAAGCGCTTTCCACCCACGGCGCGAATTCGAGCCATAGCAAAGCTACACCGGAGATTCTCAGTTTGGTGGTGTTGCCCAACCCAATCCGCGAGCGGGCATCGTTTGCGTTCACGTTGACTCGTGAGACGGTAGTGAGTTTGGCGATCTACGATGTCGAGGGGCGCCTGGTTCGGCAACTCCTCAGCGCTAGTCCGCTACCACCAAGCTTGCATCGGGTGGAATGGGACGTCGGCGACGCGGGCAACGGCATGGCGCCGTCAGGCATCTACTACTTCCGCCTGGATACGGCCTCGGAGTCACGTCGGGGCAAACTCCTCGTCTTGAGGTGAGAATCAGGCTCGTTGTTCTCTGGGAGGGAATGGCGTTCCCCGGCGGTTGCGGCCGTCTCGCCGTCGGCGGACCGTGGACGGGGCCCCACCTGTGACGGTAAGACGACGGATGTCCCGGCGCCGACAGAACCTCCCCGAGCAAGCGGCTGCGCCGCGCGCGCAGCGCACCTGCGCCACCCCGCAGCTTTGGCACCGCCCTTGCTCTAGTTTCCCCTTGGAGGGGGCGGTCGCGGATGGGTTTCCTCACCGGGGTCGGGAAGCCCGACCGGGCCGCTGCCTCCGCTGCATCCCCTCGCAGCCGCGTCGCCGGCCTTCCCTTGCGACGCTTTCCAGCCGCTACCGCCTCCTTCGATCCCCTGCAGGCGCCGCGCCTCCGCCTCGAACGCCGCGCAGACCACTCGACAACTGTACTCGGGCACACTAGGGTTGGCGCCATGAGCGACTGTCCACCAGGGGTGCGCTAGTGGCTGCACGAGAACCCGAAACGCCGGCCGCGCGCGCGACCATTGCCGCCCTCGGCGAGCGGCGGGTGATCAGCGCGATTCTCGACGCTGTGCAACCGCCCGCATCGCCGGCCGGACCCGGCGACGACGCCGCCCGCTTGCAACTCGATGGCCCGATCGCCGTGTCGGTAGACGCCATGGTGGAGGACACCCACTTTCGGCGGGAGTGGATGCCACCCTACGAACTCGGCTTTCGCTTGGTAGTGACCTCGGTGAGTGACTTGGCGGCCATGGCCGCTCGACCCCAAGCGCTCCTGGTGTCGCTCTTGTTGCCGGAGATGCTGCTCGTGGACGAACTGGAGGCGCTCGCCCGCGGCATCAAAGAGGCGGCTGCAACCACCGGGCTGAGCTTGGTGGGTGGTGATACAACCGGGGCGCCGCTCCTCTCGGCGTCGGCAACGGTCATTGGTACCATCGACGGCGATGCCGCTGACACCGGCACCGCATGCGGCTTGCGATCCTCGGCGGAGGAAGGCGACGAGCTTTGGGTCACCGGCCGCCTGGGGGATGCTGCCGCCGGCTTGCGGTTCCTAGAGGCGTGGCGCGCAGCTGGGAGCGGTGACATCTTCGGGGACGGCGCGTACTTGGCCGCGCAACCGGTCGACGCAGAGACTATCCGCGCCGCACTGCCGAAACTCGAAGCAGTCGAAAGCGCCGCCATCCAGGGCGCCCTCGACGCCTTCTATCGGCCGCCCACTCGGGTCGACCTAGCCCCGCTTCTTCGCACCCACAAAGCCCGCGCCATCATCGACCTGTCGGATGGTTTGGGTTCGGAGGCCCGGCATCTCGCTCGGGCCAGCACGTCTGGTGCACGGCTCGAGGCGCACGCCCTGCCGATCGGTGCCGGCGCCCTAGCCTGGGAAGCTGCGGCCGCCGCCCTCGATCACGACGACGCCACCGATCCGTTCGATCTGGCGCTGGCCGGCGGTGATGACTACGAGCTCTTCTACTCGATCGCCGCCGATGACGCCCAACCTTGCGCCCAGGCGTTGGCGGCGGCTGGTTGCACCGCCACCCGGGTGGGGAATGTCACCGATCCAGAAAGCGGCGTGCGCTTGGTCGACGGTGAGTTGTCGCGACCCTTGGATGAAGAGGGTTATGAGCACTTTGTCGAGTAGGGGGTTCGAGTGAAGCGACTACTGCGACCCACGTGCCGGTGGTGGCGACATCTCCCGTCGCTCGCCACCCTCGTTGCTCTCTCATCGTGCGCCCGCCAACCGCAGGGTTCGGTGATCCTGATCACTATAGACACGCTGCGCGCCGACCATTTGTCGGCGTACGGCTACCAGCGGCCGACGTCGCCCCACCTCGACGCGTTCATCGCCCGGGGGACGGCGGTGCGTTGGGCGTTCTCGACGGCGTCGTCCACCGCGCCGTCCCACGCCTCGATCATGGTCGGGTCGTACCCAAGCTTCAACACGGTCGGTCGGTTGAATGGCTTGTTCGAGCTGGAGGACTCGGCGACGACCTTGGCGGAGCTTTGCGCCGAGCGCGGCCTGCAGACCGCCGCGATCATTAGCAATCCAGTGCTGCGTAGCGAACTTGGGTTGGATCAAGGCTTCAAGTCTTACGACGACGACCTGGAATCTAGAGAGTTGAACCGCGACCTCACTGAACAGACCGCGCCGCGGGCGCTTGACAAGGCGCTCGCCAAGCTCGACGAGTTTCGCGATGCGCCGTTCTTTCTTTGGTTGCACTTCCAGGATCCCCACGGCCCCTATACGCCGCCCCCGGAGTTCGTCGAGGCAGTGCGCGGCGTGACCGCTGATTCCTCCGCCGTCCTCCCGGTTGGGGACAACGACTCGGGACACCGGGCAATCCCCACCTACCAAGTCCTTGGGGACGAGCGACGGATCGACGAATACGTGGCTCGTTACGACGGTGAGATTGCCTATCTCGACAGCCACCTCAAGGTACTATTCGAGCGCCTCGAAGCGCTTGGGCTCTTGGACCGAACTCTTGTGGCCATCACCTCTGACCACGGTGAGGCGCTCGGTGAAGATGGCTTCTACTTCGCGCATGGTCACTCGGTTGGCGCCGATCTCGTGCGCGTCCCACTCGCTTTCGTTGGGCCTGGTGTTCTGAGCGGCGGGGTCTTGGCCGGGCCGATATCCAATCTGGACATCTTCGCGACCGTGCTCGATTTCCTGTCGATCGAGGTGCCGGCGGCCACTCAGAGTGCGAGCCTGTGGCCACTCCTCACTGGCGACGCCAGCCAGGAAGCGCCGCGGCCGGCGTTCACCGAGGGACCCCAGCAGGTGGGCATCGCCTCGGGCGATGTCTACCTCAGGCGCGCCCGTGCCGGGGAGGCTCAACAGGTGGTGAGGTTGGGGAGCACGGCTGCCACACCCGCCGACGAGGTTGCCGCCACCCTCCGTGCGTTCACCAGTCGGGCGGACAGCTCGCTGGCTGCCATTCACGACGATCGCACCAAAACCGCCGTGTCACCGGAGCAACTGAAGCACTTGCGCGCGCTGGGCTATGTGAACTAGGCGTGGGTTCGGCTCGCCCCCAGGGTGGTCGATGGACTCCCTATGACCCATCGTCCCCGCCAGTTTCGTGCCTGGCTCGCCGGTTTGGCGCTGCCGCCCCTCGCCGCCGGTCTCGTCTGGCTCATGGCGGCGCGACCGGTGTCGTTCGCTGATACCAGGCCGACGATCGCCTCCTACTACTACAGCGGCATCCCGATGACTCACATCGATGCGCTGGCCGAGCGCGGTTTCAACACCGCCCTCATCAAGTACTCACAACAGAAGTATGGGGCCGAGGAGTTGGCCGACATGGAGGCGAAGGCGGCCTACGGCGCCGAGCGTGGGGTCAAGGTCATGCCGGTGGCCAACGCCCACAACCGCACCCTGACGGTCGAGGCCACCGATCCCCTGCGCCGTTTCCGCCGGACCAACGGCCGAGTTTGGCAGAACGTTCCATGTCCCAACGACTTTGACTATTGGCGCGCGGTTTGGGAGGGGCAGATGCTGCCGGCCTACAGGGCTGCCGGGCGCCTGGCCATCGATCTCGAGCTGTATCGCGCCGACAACCTGCACCATTGGCCGGCTACGCCTTGCACGTGCGATCCGTGCATCCTCGAGTACACCGGCTACACCGATGAGAATGCGGCGCTGGCGGCTGAGTGGCGCGACTCGCTCGAGCCTCGCGACTTCGAGGACCTGGGAGCGCGCCAACTGGCGCACTTGGCGGCCTTTTGGACCAGAGTCTTGGGTGAGGAGGCGTTCAGTGAGTTGGCGGTGCTCGATCTGGGACGCGATGGGTTGGTGACTCGGGCGCTGGCGATCGCTGCTGAACGGCTGGAACTGACGGTGTACGACTTCACCGAGTTGACCTACGGGCGCGGGCTGGAAGTCAACCACGCCGACCTCACCGCTGCCTACCGGGAGCGGGACCTGAACGTGCGGTTGGTGCCCGGCTTTTGGCTCCTGAAGTGGGAACCCGCCCCCCTTGGGGACGTGGCGGAGGCAGCCGGGCGCGACTACGACGGCTACTGGATCTTCACCAGCTACAGCCTCCACGTGGCGCCCGACCGCCTCGAGGGCGACTACCGCCTGGAAGGTACTCAGGCCGAGTACTGGCAACACCTCCGGCGCGCCAACCGATCCCTGGTGCCCGCGCAGTAGCAAACGCCCGGCGCCATTTCACCCTCAATCGCCGCTCCCACCGTGCCGACAACGTGGGTGACGAGCGCTGGGCGGTTTTGCCCAGCGGTGCCTAGCGCGCGCTTGCAAGCCGCTATGGGTCGAGCCGAGGGGTATCTCAGGTGGCACAAGGATGTGAAGCGACAGCCGAGGCGGCGCACCGTCCCGAGGAGGGTGGCAATAGCGTGCCCCAAGCCGAGACACGCGTCCTCCACGTCATCACCCGTCTCATCCGAGGCGGTGCCGACGAGAACACGCTCCTGACCATCCGCGGCATGTCGTCGCGCTACGCCACCGACCTGGCGGTAGGCCGCGACTCCGAACTCGAGGACGTCGCCTTGCCACCGGGCGTGCGGGTTTTCGTTGTCCCCCAATTGGTGCGCGAGATTCGGCCGCACCGAGACCTGGCGGCGCTCGCTCACCTGGTGCGGCTGATGCGTGCGGAGGACTACGCGCTGGTCCACACCCACACGGCCAAGGCCGGCGTTTTGGGTCGGGTGGCGGCGGCTACCTCGGGGACACCGGTGGTTGTCCACACTCTCCATGGCAGCACCTTTCATCCCTACGTGAACCCGGTGGCGCGGCACGTCTACTTGGCGCTTGAGCGGCTGGCGGCCCGCTGGACCGATCGCTTCATTACGGTGGGAGACGACCTCGGGCAGCGTTACGTCGACGCCGGCGTCATGCACTCCGGCGACTACGACACTATCTACAGCGGCATGGACGTCGAGAGGTTCGTCGGGGCGCGGACCATGTCTGAGTTCGAACAGGCCCAGCTCCGGCGTGAGCTGGGCGTGCCGCTGGGGGTGCCCCTGGTCGGCGTTTTCGCTCGGCTCGAGCGTCGCAAAGGTCACGTGTATTTGTTCGAGGCAATGCGTGCGTTGAGTGAGCGTCTGCCGGACCTTCACCTCTTGGTCGTGGGAGACGGCGGCTACCGGCGGGAGTTACAAGAGTTGGCAGAGCGCTTGGACATCACCGAGCGCTTGCACTGGGCTGGGCACCGCCGCGACATCCAGCGCACGCTGGCGATCGTCGACGTGGTTGCCTTGACTTCCCTCTGGGAGGGGTTGCCGCGCACCCTGGTGCAGGCGGCGCTGGTGGGAAGGCCGATCGTCACCTTTGCTGTCGAAGGCGCTCGCGAGATCGTGCACGACGGTGTCAATGGCTACGTCGTCCCGATCGGTGACGTCGGGGCTCTGACTACGCGGTTGGGCCAGGTATTGGAGTCAGTGCGCCGCGGCGCGTCGATGGGTGGTGAGCGGGTCGAGGAGTTGGCCGAGCTGTGGTCGGTGGATCGGATGGTGGACTCCACCGCCGCGCTCTACGACCGGTTGCTGGACGCCGCCTAAGACTTTGGAGTTGGGCGCTCGACTCGGGCGCCACGAATGCGGACCGAAGAGAGCATGACGCAAAGCATCGTAGATTTCCCGTTTCCAGGTGACCCTGAGCCGAGCGGCCGCGGGCCCCAACCGGTGCACGACCCGCCGGCCCCTCCGGCCAACGCGCCACCCCCGGCTGTGCCGCCACCCGCGGCCACCTCGCCGCGCCCTATGCGCGAGTTGCGCGACCTCGTCCCCGTCCTGCGTCGCTGGGTCCGCCCTTGGATTTTCTTTGTGGCCACCGTGACGTTGATGACTGTCGTCGCCGCCCTCCTTTTGCCGCCGCGCTACAAGGCGACGGCAAGCTTGATGTCGGCGGCGGGAGCCGGTCCGCAAGGCGCTTTCGGACGGCTGGCGCGCCTCACCAACCTGGCACCTGCACCGGAGGGCTTGCCCGTCGAATCGCTGGCCAGCATCTTGGAAAGCCGGCGTATCGCCGACCACGTCCTCGACACCGAAATGCAAGCTGAGCCTGGTGGCCCGACGCAGGCGTTCAGATACTGGCTCACCAAGACCCAGCCCGGCGAAGCGCTCAACCGCGATCGGCTCTACAAGAAGCTCCGCGGGGCGACCCACTTTCGCATCGACCCCGAGAGTCGCATCGTCCACCTGGCGCTCGAGACTCGCCAGCCGCTCCTGGCCGCCAACGCCTTGAACACCTACGTCGACGCCTTGTCGAGCTACGCGACCGTCGAGCATCAGAGTCGTTCGCGGGCGGTGCGGCGCTTTGTCGGCGAACGGATCGCCGAAGTCGAAACTGAGCTGGCTAACACCGAGGAGCGCTTGCACCGCTTCTACGACAAGAACCACAACTATGCGACCACCAGCGATCCCGATATCCAGGTGGCGCGCATGCGTCTGGAGCGCGCCGTCGAGATCAAAAGCCGCGTGCTGCTCGAATTGACCAGCCAGTACGAATCGGCCCAAGTCGAGGAGCGCAACGACGCGCCGTTTCTCCAGGTGATCGACCGCGCCGCACCCCCCGAGTTGCGGTCATGGCCGCGCCGCACCGTCATGGTGGTGGCGGCGTTTCTGGTCGCCAGCTTCCTGGGATTCTTGGCGGTCTTGTTCCTCGATGCGCGCGGCATCGCCCCGCAACAACTGGCCCGGAGGGGGCGCTAGTGCAGCCAGTGACCGAGAGCGCCCGAGCGGCGGCATCGCCTCCACGCCCCTGGATGGGTCTGGGAGCGCAGTGTGCGCTCGTCCTGGCGGTGATCGTCATGAGCGCGCCACCGGTGGTGCTCAAAGTCTTGGGGCGCGGCGGTCAAATCGCCGCGATCGAACTGGTCCTGATCGTCTTGACGCCGGTCATTCTCTGGGTCCACCACGGTCGGGTGAACTGGACGCCGTCCTTGGTGGCATGGACTGTCTACCTGGTCGCCTGCTTGCCGTCGGCGCTGGTGGCCGACGACCGGGCGCGGTTCATCTATGGCGTCGCGGCGTTGGGCTATGGCGTCCTCCTACTGCACGCTTGCGCAGCCTGGCGGCCCGGTCGCGGCCTGTTCGACGCGGCGGTGGGGGCATTGATTCTACCGATCGTCGTTCTGGCCACCGTGATCATCTTGCATCAGGCCGGCGCCGGTCAGCTCTTGGAGCCGGGTCGCCAGAAGATCGAACTCCCCTACGGCGGTTCCAACTTCCTGGCGTCGATGCTGTTGATGAGCGCTTGCGTGCCTTTGGCCCGTGGCTTGAGCACTACTAGCATGTGGCGATCCGTCGGTTGGTTCGCCACCTTTGGGTGGATCGCGTTTGCCGTGGTCATGACCGGCAGTCGGCTGGGCATGATGCTCTTGCCGGTCGGTTTTGGCGCGACCGTGTGCCTCGAGCTGACCCAGCGCCGTCGGCGCGGCTGGCGCCGGGTGGTCGTGGCGCTCGCGGTGGCCGGCATGGTCGGTTTGATGTCCGCGCCCTACGTCAACCGCCTGGTCGAAAAGGGTCGCTTTCAAAACCTGGCGACCCAACGCAACTTGGTGACGCGCTTCATGCTGATGGACCTCTATTGGCGCGCCTTCCAGTCCAGTCCGTGGATCGGCATCGGCGTGTTCAACGGTCGGGTCGACCGCACCCTGGCCATTTTGGGCGAAAGTACTTCGGCCGGCTGGGGTGGCAACCAGAAAGCCCACAACTGGGCGCTACAAACCTTGGGTGACACTGGTCTCCTGGGCTTTGTCGCCTTTCTGACTTTCTTGGGCGTGACTGCAAAGCGGTTTTGGCGGGCCATGCGCTGGCGCCACAACCCGTGGCACGCCACGTCGGTCGGGCTCTTCGTGGGGTTTGTGTTGGTCACCTTACATGGCCTCTTGGAGCCCAACTTCCACGGCCGGCCGTTCCTCTACTTGTTTTTGCTGGGTCTTGGTCTGACCGAACAGATGTTGTTCATTGCTGGCTCCTCGGCAAGTCGCCAGGTCGCAATGAGCGCGAGGTGAGTTTGATGTCTTCGAACAGAAGTGTTTGGTGTGGCGTTGTACTGTGGACCTTGGCGTGGAGCGCCGCGCTGCCGGCGGCCGCCCAGACCGACGTCGTGCGGGATGAGCTGGTGCGGAGTTACATGCGCGAGGTGCAGCGGCTCGAGGAAACCGACATCGAGGAGACGCCCGATATCTACGCGCCGCCGCCGCCGCGCGAAGCGCTAGAACCACCCTTGACGGTCGACCCCATGGCTCGGATTCGGGGCGGTGCGGCAGCCAAAGACGCCGCGGCCGCCGACCAGCCGACTGCGGACCACCCCGCAGATAAGCTCGAACTGTTCGGCGCCGATTTCTTTCGCCACAGCGCCAAGCAGTTTGCCGGTGCCACCGAGGTGCCGGTGCCGGCCGACTATCGGTTGGGGCCGGGGGACAAGGTCATCATCAACCTCTGGGGCCGGGTAGACAAGACCTACCACCTGACCGTCGACCGGGAAGGGAAGATCTTCATTCCGGAGGCCGGGGCGTTGGTGGTCTGGGGGCTTTCCATGGACCAGCTCCAGAAAGCCGCACAGGAACAGCTGGCCTCGGTCTACTCGGACTTTCAGATGAACGTCATGTTGGGCAAGCTGCGCTCGCTCAACGTCTTTGTCCTGGGCGAGGCCAAACAGACCGGTTCGTACACGGTCAGCTCCTTGGCGACGTTTTTTAACGTCCTCCACCAGGCTGGCGGTCCCAACCAGCGCGGCAGCCTCCGGCGCCTGCGGCTCATGCGCAGCGGCCGAGTTCACCGCACCGTTGACCTCTACGACATGCTGCTCGAAGGTGCTGGTCAGCCGCGCATCCATTTGCAGTCGAACGACGGCATCTTCGTGCCGGTGATTGGTGCCACTGCAGCTGTCCGCGGCGCGGTCAAGCGCCCGGCAATCTACGAGCTCTTGGGCGGTGAAACGGTTGCCGATGTCATCGAGTTGGCCGGCGGCCTGACCGCCGACGCCTACCAACACCGCGTGCAGATCGAGCGCGTCCAACCGGGTGGCGACCGGTTGGTCTTGGATGTGGATTTGGGGCAAACGGCGTCGGCCGGTCAAGCCCTGGAAGATGGGGACCAGGTGCGGGTGGTGCGCGTCGACGGCGTCGTGGATGACGTCGTCACCCTGGCAGGCTGGGTCAAGTATCCTGGCCAATACGGATTGACGCCGGGCATGCGCGTGTCCGATCTCCTGCGCTCGGGCGACCACTTGCGACCCGACTCCTACTTGCCGCGGGCCGTGATCCGCCGGCCCTTGGCCGACGGCACCTACCGGCTCATTCCCGTCAACCTAAACGTCGTCTTGGGCCAAGATGCGCGGCGGGGCGCCTTGCGAGAGACCTCCAAGTCCTGGGCGTCGGCTGCCGACGGCTACCTGGGGAGTGGCTCGAGGTCCGAGACCGGGTTGGACGACGAGCCCTTCTACGGTCCGCACGAGACCGGCGAGACCGACCCCATGCTGCAGCCGCGCGACGAGCTGCGCATCTACTCGGCGGAGGACGTCGGCTGGCGCTACCACGTGTCGATCGACGGGCAGGTGAAAAAGCCCGGTCGCTATGAGCTGGCCGACGGCATGCGCCTCTCTGATCTTCTCTTCGAAGCCGGGGGGTTGCTGCCAGACGCGCACCAGTCACGGGCCGAAATCGTCCGCATCGCCGACACTGAACCCAACGAGGTGCTATACGCCGACCTGGAAAAGCTCCTGGGACGGGGCGACTTGAGCGAGGACGTGCGCCTCGAGAAGGACGACGCGGTCTACATCCGGCGCCAGCCCGAACGGCTCGAGCCCGAGCAGGTCACCATCGAGGGAGAGGTGCAGTTCCCCGGCCGCTACAGCCTCCTGGAGCCCGGTGAATCGCTCTACTCGGTCCTGCGTCGCGCCGGTGGCCCCACCACTCATGCGTTCTTGGAGGGCGCCGTGTTCGTCCGCGAGTCGGTCGTCGAGGACATGGAGCGGACCGGCGTCAACGACGTGTTCATGAGCTTCCGGGCCGATTCGACTACCGGCATTCCCATGCAGGCGGCGCCGTGGCTCAACGACCTGGAGCCCAAGTTCCTGGCTTCGGGGCGCGTGGCCATCGACTTGCCCCAGCTCATTGCCACGGGCAAGGAACGCTACGACGTGGCGCTGCGCGACGGCGATCGGTTGATCGTCCCCCGGCGGCCGTCCGAAGTAGCGGTTACCGGCTACGTCGCCTCGTCGGGGGCGATTCACTTCGAGCCCGCCCGCAGCGTGCGCCACTACTTGGATCAGGCGGGTGGCGTCACCCCGGGCGGCGACAAGGGTGGTCTGCGGGTCGTCAAGGCCAACGGTGCGGTCATCCGCGCTGGCAAGGGAACGCGGGTCGACTTGGGCGATACGATCATCGTACCCCCCAAACAGCCCAGCCAGGGAGCTGGGTGGCGCTGGTTCCGCGATGCTTCGACGACGGTGTTGAGTGCTGCGGCCGCGGTCTTCATCGTCACGCGGCTGGACTAGGCGGTGGAAGAGGCGTTTCCCAACTTCTTCGTGGTCGGCGCGGCGAAGTGCGGCACGACGTCGCTCTATGAGGGCTTGAAACATCACCCAGACGTGTTCCTGTCGCCGATCAAGGAACCGCACTACTTCGCCACCGACATTGATCCTGAGAGCTTCGACGCGGAGTACCGCCGGCGCTTGCCTGCCAACCTGGATGAGTACTTGGCCGGCCCGCAGGAACGCGAGTTGCACATCGCCTTCGTGCGCGATTTGACCGCCTACCGCCAGCTCTTCAAGAAGGTGGCGGGCGAACGGGCAGTCGGGGAGACCAGTACGGGCTATCTCTACTCGGCCTCGGCGGCGCGAGAGATGCGCGCCCAGGTGCCCGACGCCAGGATCATCGCGATCCTCCGTGATCCCTACGAACGCACGTACTCGCACTACTTGATGGCGCTGGGCGCGGGTGGCACCCACCGTCCTTTCCGCCAGGCGGTGCTCGAAGACCAGCGTCGCCGCCGGAAAGGGTGGGGTGTTTCGAAGCTCTACGTTGAGTTGAGCTACTACGCCGACCAGCTCCAGCGCTACCTGAGCGCCTTTCCTCCGGAGCAGGTCAAAGTCGTGCTGTTCGACGACCTCAAACAGGACGCTCCAAGTTTGTTCCGGGAGATCCACGCCCACCTGGGGGTTGCGCACGTCGTGGAGGCGCACCACTCGGCAAAACACAACGCCTCGGTGGAGCCGCGCATAGCCGCACTGCACCGCGCTGCGACGCGTTTGCGCCTCAAGCACGCCCTGGCACCGGCTCTGCGGACGGCGCTCAAGCGCCGGGCCGACCGCCTCATGTACCGTGCCCCCGAGCGCCTCAGCCTCGACGATCGCCGGTGGTTGGATGCGGAGTTTCAGTTCGACCGTGAGATCGCCCGCGTCGAGGAGGTTCTGGGTCGCGACCTAAGCCATTGGCGCGTTGCAGTAGCGCCATGAGTGGCGATCAGGCTCCGGCACGATCGGAGTTTGCCCGGCGGCTAGCCCGGAACTCGATGCACAATGCCTTCGGGCGGGGTTGGATGATCCTGGTGACCTTGGCCTTGACGGCGTACACCGTCAGTCGCTTGGGGAACGAGTCATTCGCACTGTGGGCAATCATGCTGGCCATCATCAACTACGCCAGCGTGCTGCACGTGGGAGGCAACGCCTTTGCCAAGTTCATCGCTGAGTACCGGAGCCAAGGCGATGGACGCAAGGTATCGGCGGTCATTACCAACGCCGTGTTGCTCTACCTGGTCGGATCGCTGGTCATGTGCGCCTTGGGGTCGTCGTTGGAGACGAAGCTCGGTCGTTTACTGAACCTCCCAGCCGGCCTGGCTGCCGACTTCCCCTTCGTATTCCGGGTGACGCTGGTCACCTACGCCTGCCAGCAAACTGCCAACGCCTTTCGCTCGGTGGTGTTTGGCTACCAGCGGTTGGATCTCATGCGCCGGCTATGGATGCAGACCTCGCTCGTGCAAGTCGTCGGCGCTGTGGTTGCCATCGAGTTTGGGTATGGAGTCAAGGGACTGGCGGTGTCGCACGCAATCTACACGTGCGTGGCTGGGGTGGCCGCTTTCGTGGTCGCGAAGCGATTGGCTGACGCGCGCATCCATCCGGCCTCGGTGGACTGGCGGCTCCTGCGGCGCATGGTCGGCTTCGGCGCCAACCTGCAGGTGGCCGACATTGCCAAGTTGTTGCACATGCAGGCCGACAAGCTGATCATCGCTTCAAGCTTGGGCTTGGGGGTCACGGCGTTTTACGAACTCGGTCAAAAGGCGGCGCGCGGCTTCCGAGCGCTCCCGCCGATGCTGACTGACGTGGTCATGCCGGCGGTGTCGGAACTCGACGCCCGCGAGGGCGGTGAGCGCATTCAAAAGCTCTACAAGCGCACCTTCGGCATCGTCCTCATGGTGACCGTCCCGTGCATGGCGCTGGTGGTGAGCGGCGCCGAGTGGATCGTTGCCGCCTGGCTGGGCCCGGGCTACGGTGCTGCCGCCCTCTGCCTACAAGCCATGTTCGTCACCTACGGCATGCACGCTCTGACCGGCATCGGCAGCGCGGTACTCAGAGGATGTGGGCGGCCCGAGTTCGAAGCCCGCGTGCGTTTGGCGATGGCACTGGCGCACGTGACGTTGACGCTGCTCTTAGTGCCGGTGTGGGGGCTCCGTGGCACTTTGGTGGCGATGGCGGTCAGCGGCGTCGCCGCTGATTTTCTATTTCTTCGCGCCATCCACCGCTTGTTGCGCTACCCCGCCCGCCGCGCCTTCGTGGATCTGGCTTCGAAACCGCTCGTTTCTAGCCTGGCCGCGGGAGCGGTGGCCTGGATGGTGACGCGGGGTGTCGGGCTGGGGGAAGGGATCGACCGCTGGCAGGCCTTCCAGATGCTGGTGCTCCATGCCACGGTGTTTGCAGTGGTGTTCTCGGCGGCAGCGCTGACCACTGGTGCGGTGGGAAAGGCTGAGCGCGAACTGATCAAAGCCGTTGCCCCGCGCCTCTTCGCCCGGCGCACCACGCCAGAGCCACCGGCCGCTGCCGATTCGGTCGACAAGGCAGCCTAGGCGCTCTTAGTCTAAGCAGCCAGCGCCGGCGGGCACACTCCACCCAAGGCGTCGCGGGTTTGAGCGACGTCCTCTTCGAAGAGCGCGGAGGCAGTGCGGCGTTCCTCGTCGGTCAGGCGCAAGGGCTTGAGGTTCACGGCTTCGGCGCGCGCCCTCAGCGCTCGGGCGCGCGAACGCCCGAGGACCAGGCGGATGGCGCGCTTGGCTAGCGTGTCGCGCTTGACGGTTTGATGGAGCCAGGCTGAGCGGGGCCTGCCCGAGCGGTTGTACACGGTCGTCGTCGAGACTGCGATCTGATCAATCTTCAAGAACTCGAACAGGTGCGCTGCCACTCTGTCCGGATCGCTTTGCAACGATGCGTAGGGGATCACGTGCAGTTGCTCGGCGCCAAAGGTACGCCGGTAGCGTTCGAGCGCTGCGGCGTACACGCCCCGGCGCCGGTGGTAGAACAGGGGTTGCCAATCGGCGCCGAAGCGCTCGTCTTCGAGTTCCAAAGACCTGAGGAAAGACTGGGGCTCGTGTCCCTCCCTGACCAGGTGGGAGTGCTCCGAAAACGCTCTGTCCACGGGGTTGCGGAGAACGACGACGATCTTGGCGTCGCCACAGGCGGCGGCGATTCGCGCTGGCGCCTCCGGAACCCAAAGGTAGTCGGTGGACGCTTCGCCCCGCCAGCGGGCAGCCCCCGCATCTTCGAACAAGGCTTCGTAGTCGGCGGGGCTCGTGACAAGGCCGCGCGCAAATGCCTGTCCGCCGGGGCCCGACCAAGCGCGGTCGCCGAAGTTGCAGAAGAACCGGGGTTCTTTGTGCCGCGACATGAACACCTGTGGATGGGTGTTCAGCCAGTGGTACAGACTGGTCGTGCCGCTCTTCGGTGCCCCAATAAGAAACAGATTGGGCGATTGGCTGGACAACCTCTAGTGCTCCCGTGGTGTGGTGATCGGCGCGCTCGTGGTGGGCCGCTCCCCCGGGTTCTCGGCACCGGACGGGGATTGATCAAGCGTCCCTGGCTCAAATGTGGCAGCGGACCGCCCGCCCGCCTAGCCGCCCCGGGCTTCGCGCGAGCGGTAGAAGCGCCGCTCAGTCGAGCAGGACGATGCGCGCTGTAGCGGCACCCTCCGGCGCTGCCACCCGCAGGAGATAGATCCCGGCGACCAGGCCGCGGCCTAACCCGTTGAGCCGTACGCTGTGGGATCCTGCGGCTAGGTGGCGCCGGCGCAGGCGTTGCACCGCGCGGCCGGTGACCGAATACAACGCAAAGTCGACCTCGCCACCCTGGGCCAGGCGTAACGACACCTCGAGGAAATCGGTGGCCGGGTTGGGGCCGACAGCACGCACCAACGCCGGTCGCTCTGGTGCGCCGACCTCCCCCGGACGCCCCGCTTCGATCCAAGCGGCCTCGATGGCGTCGAGCAGCGTTTGGCTGGCTTGGCGGGCGGCACCCTCGAGGTGGGCAGCTTCGCGGCTCCACAAGGCGTCGTAGTAGACCTGGTCGTAGCGGCCACCGGATGCCGCCAGCGCTACCTCTTCGGTGGCTGCCAGATCGGCGAGGTGACCGGCGGCGTTGGCCGTGTGGGTCCGGAGCAGACTGCCCAAGTCGGTGGGCGGCAGCGGGTGCGACAACCCCTGGGGATGCGCGGCGCGCCGCGCCAGGAGGACTTCGTAGCGGAAGTGAAAGCCGGGTGCGGTGCCGGGCGGGTCGTGGACCGCCGCCGCGTGCATGGGCTGCCAGACGTTGGCGGTGTGCTTGGCCAGACTTCTCAAGGCCTCAGCGGCGCCTACCGCGTCCGCCGCGCGCAGGTGGTCGACCAAATCTTGGTAGCTGGCCTGCGCGACATCCGCCGGTGACGCGGCGGGGTTTTTTGGAAGTACGGCGGGCGCACTCCACAGCGCTTCTTCTTCGAGAAGCTCTACCAAGGCCGGACGACCCGAGGTGGTGACGGCGCGCCGGAGGACGGCGTCTTCGAACGCGGCACCCCAAGCGTGGGCGTCGCCGGGTACCGCCAGAGATAGAAGTGTGGTAACCGCTGCAAGGTGCAGGAGTCGAAGATGCATATGTGCGATGTGGGACTGACGAGCGGGGGAGGGGCGGTCGGGGAGGGAACGGCGAGCCGTTGAATCTCGCAAGCATGATTATAGCAAGTTGCTGTGTTGGGCGGTGAAGATTTTGCAGGTGGAGCCGCGTCACCCAAAGGCGGCGGGTGCAAACACGCAGCGGGCGGGGTGAACTAGCCCATAAGTGCGACTGCGGCTGAACGTCTGGATGGAAAGCTGCGTTTTTCAGGCGGCGGGACGTTCGGCAGTCGATTCGCCGGCTACCTGCAGCCCGAGCACTCGGTGGTAGCACGCCACCGTTAGCATGGCGGTGCGCCGCCAGGTGAATTGGGCGGCGCGCTCCAGGCCTCGGGCCTTGAGGGTTTCGGCCAGTGCCCGATCGGTTGCTAGCTTGCCCATTGCCTCAGCGATCGATGCGACCGAGCGCGGGTCGACCAGGAGCGCCGCGTTGCCGGCAACTTCAGGCATCGACGAGATGTTCGAGGTGATGACCGGGAGTCCGGCTTGCATGGCCTCGAGGAGGGGAATGCCGAACCCTTCGTAGAGGGACGGCAAGACCAGGGCGCCGGCGCCGGCGTAGAGTGTTGCGAGCGCGCGATCATCCGCATCGCTGACCCAACGCACGCAATCGTCGAGCCCCAGTGCGCTACAGGTCGCTTCGGCGAGGTGATCGCCTGGATAGGCCCGACCGGCAATGACCAGCGCCGGAAGATCGATGCCTCGCGCCCGGAGCCGGGCGTAGGCCTGGAGGAGCCGCACGATGTTCTTGTGCGGGCGGCGCTCGCCTACAAACAGGAAGTAGCCAGCTGTCATGGTGGGCGCGTTCGCCAGAACGCCGACGCCGGCCGCCAGGTGAGCGACGTCGACCTGGGTGGTCGCCACGTCCAAAAGCTCCGCTAGGTCGTCTCGGGTCGCCCGCGATACGGTCAGAATGCGCGCCGCCCGGCGCACCGCTCGGGCCATGGTGGCGCGCATGTAGAAAGCCCGGGCGCGATTTTGCATGAGTTCGGGGAAGCGCCAAAACTTGAGGTCGTGGATCGTCAGGACGATGCGACCGCGCGCCGACCACGGCACGTCATAGTGCGGGTAGTGGTAGAGGTCGTAGTCCAGCCGGCGCAGGGTGTGGCCGATGGCCAAGTGTTGCACCGGGTGCACGCCCGGCACCGGTACCTCGATGATGCGGATGGGTGTGGCTCCATCCTCGATCGCCCGGAGTGGATGGTCGGCGGCCAACTTCGAATGGACCAAGACAGTGAGTTCCACTGGCCAGCGATGTGTTGCAAAGCTCTGGAGAAGCTGGGTGGCGTAGCGCCCCAGCCCCGTCGGTCGGTGCGTGACTATCCGAGCGTCAAAAACAATCCGGGGCTCCCTCGATCTCGAGGCGGGCGGCGTCACGGCGCGACCCGCGTGCGGTCCAGGCGGCCGGTGACGATGGCGCCCAACACCCGCGCGTAGCCGCGCAATCGGTCCCCACCGCGGCGCCCGCAGCTGGCGCAAGTCTGGGCGGCCGCAACCAAGGCGCGCAGGAGAAGCCCCGGCACCCAGATGCACTGGTAGGAGAACGCCTGGGCGCTGCCGTGGTGCTTCTTGAAGTAGCGCACCATGCCCTGGCAGTTCAGGAAGTAGCGGTTGGCGTTGAAGCCGTTTCCCGATCCCTTGTGGTGGATGACCCGCGCCTCGGGCAGGTAGCGGATGTCCCAGCCGTGCTGGCGAAGCCGCCGGCACCACTCGAGGTCCTCGACGAACAGCCGAAAGCCCTCGTCCAAGCGCCCGGCCGCGCCCTCATAGGCTTCGCGTCTCACCATGAGGCAGGCGCCGGTCAGCCAGTCGACCGCCAGCTCGCGGCCCCCGTCGGCGTAGCCCATGGTGCGCGACGCCAGCCACCTGGAGCGCGGCGCCAGTCGATCCAGGAAGAAGCTCTCGCACACGGCGCGCCACAGCGTGGGGTAGGCGCGGTAGGACGACTCACGCACCCCCTCGGGGTTCTCGAGCCGACCGCCCACCGCCCCGACGCTCGGGTGGCGGTTCAGGTAGTCGACCATGCGGTGCAGCGCCTCGGGGGCCAACTCGGTGTCTGGGTTGAGGAGGAGCACGTAGTCGGTCGTCGCCACGTCCAATGCCAGGTTGACGTTGCGGGCGAAGCCGCCGCGGCTCTCCGGGCGCACCAGCGTTACCCAGTCGTGTCGCGCGCGAATCCACTCAACGGTGCCGTCGGTCGAACAGTTGTCCACGACGATGACGGCGGGGCGCTCGGGCAACGCCGATTGGAGAACCGAGTCGAGGCACGCCTCGATGTACCGCCGTGAGTCATGGGTGACGATCGTAACGGTGAGGACTGTGGAAGATGGGTCTGGGGTTGTGTCTGCTTGGGCGCTCATCGATCTTCCTGGAACCCGCGTTCCAGCTTGGGTTTCGGACGATCGATAAGGTTCCGTTTGCGCCAAGTTGTAGCGCTACTACGAAGGGCTCCTATCATCGCGGATCGCCCCAGCCACCCGGAGCGCATCCACGGTCGGGCGCACGTCGTGCACCCGGACGATGGCCGCACCCTGCCGCGCCGCTTCGAGCGCCGCGCCAATACTCCCCGCCAACCGCTCACCGGCGGGTTGACCGGTGATTTCGCCGATGAACGACTTCCTGGAGGCGCCGATCAGCACGGGGTAGCCCAATGCGGCCAGTTCGCCCGTACGACGGAGGAGTTCCAAGTTGCCGCGGAGATCCTTGCCAAACCCGATCCCCGGGTCCAACACGATGCGCCCCCGGGAGACGCCAGCCGCCACGGCGCGCTCAGCCGCGTCGGTCAAAAACGCCGCGACTTCGCCAAGCAGATCGTCGTAGGCGGTGTCGTCCTGCATGGTGGTTGGAGTGCCGCGCATGTGCATGAGGATGAGCCCACCGTCATAGCGCGCGGCGAGCGCCGCGATCTCATCGCCCCCTGACAGCCCGGTGATGTCGTTTATCAAGTCGGCGCCCGCTTCGAGGGCGGCTCGTGCCACGCGAGGCTCGTAAGTGTCGACCGAGATCGGTACATCGACGGCGGCTCGCACTTCCCGGAGAACGGGCAAGAGCCGCTCCAACTCCACGTCGGCGGGGACGGCGGCAGACCCCGGCCGCGACGACAAGGCGCCCACGTCGAGCATCCCGGCGCCTTCTGCGACCAGCGTCTGGGCGCGCTCCGCAGCGCCGGCGCTCAAGATGCGGCTCGGCGCGTAGAAAGAGTCGGGAGTCGCGTTTAGGATGCCGGCTACCACCGGCGCCGCTTGCCAGGAGAGGTGGCGGCCCCTGACCGACATCGCGGCGCCCGGCATCAGGCTTCTTGGGGGCCTGGTGCCTCGCGCTCGGCCGGCGACTCGGCGCGCCGCGCCTGTAGCTTAGGTGGGTGGGACTCCATCCCGCGCGCCGCGGACTGGTCGCCGGTGGCCTCGCCACGGGCCGACTCGACGTCGGTCACCGGCTTGGCGTCGGAGTCTTCCACGGCGGTTGGGCCGTCGCCCTCGAGGTCGCCGTTGCGTCGCAGCGGTTTCGGGTCGAGCGGTTCGCCCTTTAGGAGGCGATCGATCTCGTCGCCGTCCATGACCTCGCGGTCGAACAGCGTCTCGGCAAGGAGCTTGAGCTGGTCGAAGTTCTCTTGCAGGAGAGTCATCGCCGTGGTCTCGGCGCCTTCGACCAACTTTCTCACCTCGCCATCGATCCGCTGAGCCGTTTGCTCGGAGTAGTCCTTCTGCTGCGAGATTTCGCGCCCCAAGAACACCATGTCGTCGCGCTTGCCGAAGGCGATGGGACCCAGTTCGCTCGACATGCCCCACTCACAGACCATGCGCCGGGCGATCTCGGTGGCTGAGGAAATGTCGTTGGCTGCCCCGGAGGTAATCTGGTTGAACACCAAGTGCTCAGCCGCGCGGCCGCCCATCAGGATGGCCAGGCGCTTCTCCAGGTTCTTGCGGTTTTCGTTGTAGCGATCGTCGGACGGCAGCTGATAAACCAGCCCCAGGGCTCGGCCACGGGGGATGATCGTCGCCTTGTGGATGGGGTCGGTGCCCGGCTGCAACCACGCCATCAACGCATGCCCCGCTTCGTGGTAGGCGGTGGTGCGCTTTTCCTTGTCGGAGAGGACCAAGCTCCGGCGCTCGGTGCCGAGCATGACTTTGTCCTTGGCGTCGTCAAAGTCGCGCATCATGACCTTGGGATGATTGCGCCGCGCCGCCAAGAGCGCCGCTTCGTTCACCAGGTTGGCCAGGTCGGCGCCGGCCAGGCCGGGCGTCCCGCGAGCTAACACGTTGAGCTTGACGTCGTCGTCGATGGGGATATGGCGGGCGTGGACTCGCAAGATGCCCTCGCGCCCCTTGGAGTCGGGCAGGTCGACGACGATCTGCCGGTCAAAGCGCCCCGGGCGCAGGAGCGCCGGGTCGAGGACATCAGGCCGGTTGGTGGCGGCGATCAGAATCACCCCTTCGTTCGACTCGAAGCCGTCCATTTCGACCAGGAGTTGGTTCAGAGTCTGCTCGCGCTCGTCGTGACCACCGCCCAACCCCGCACCACGGTGGCGGCCGACCGCGTCGATTTCGTCGATGAAGATGATGCACGGCGCGTTCTTCTTGCCCTGCTCAAAGAGGTCACGCACGCGCGAGGCGCCGACGCCCACGAACATCTCCACGAAGTCGGAGCCCGACATCGAGAAAAACGGCACCCCGGCTTCGCCGGCCACCGCCCGCGCTAGGAGCGTCTTGCCGGTGCCTGGAGGACCGAGCAAGAGTGCCCCCTTGGGGATGCGGCCCCCCAGCACCTGGAACTTCTTGGGCTCGCGCAAGAACTCGATGATCTCTTGCAGTTCCGCCTTGGCTTCGTCGGCGCCAGCCACGTCGCTGAAGGTCACCTTGGGATGATCTTGCAGGAGGACTTTGGCCTTGCTCTTGCCGAACTTGAGTGCCGTCGATCCGCCCGCCTGTATCTGCCGAATCATGAACAGCCAGAAGGCGATGATCAGGATGATGGGCAACCATCCCAGCGACAAAGAGATCCAATCGAAGCGCCGCTCGTCGGCTTGGACTTGCGCGTCTGGGTTCTTCTCGAGGATCCAGTTGGCAAATTCGATCCCTGGATCCTCCACCGGCAGCGTCGTCTTGAAGCTCTCGACGACGACCGATTGCCCGCGGACGTCGGCGGTCGACACTTCCTCGGTGAACTCACCGGTGATGGTCGAGCCCGCTGTCTTGATCGACTTTAGGTTGCCGCTCTCGACTTGCTCGCGGAAGGTCGAGTAGGCGATTTCGTGGTGTTGGGGGCGTCCTGGGTCTGCGAGGTTGTATATCACCAGCGCCAGGAGGACGACCACAATCCACAACGACAGCGTGCGCAGTGGCCGGGTGGGCGGCGTCGGCAGTGACTTTTTGGGTGAGCCGCGCCGGCGAGGGGGCGGCGGGCGGCGGTCGTCGTCGCGCTGCATGCGGGTCTCGTCCTTCTTCGGTTGGTCTTGCCGGACGCTCGGTCGCCGGCTCCAGTTGGGCGCGTTCATTTCTAGGGCTCTTGCGGGCGCGGGTGGCGCTCGGCGATCTCGCGGGCTAGCGCATCCGGCAGCGCCGCGATGTACGGGAGCTGCCGAAACTTCTCGCCGAGATCCATGCCGTAGCCGATGACGAAGCGATCGGGAATTGTAAAGCCGACGAAATCGGCCTCGACGCGCCGCTCACCGGCGATTTCCTTGTCAATCAAGGCACACACCCGAATGCTAGCAGCCTCCCGCAATCTTAGATACTCGAGCAGATACGCCAGGGTTCGGCCGGTGTCGACAATATCCTCCACTAGAAGCACGTGTCGCCCGGCCAGTGCGGCGCTCAGGTCGTGGAGGAGGCGCACGCGGCCACTCGACTGGGTGCTCTCGCCATAGCTCGACACCGACAGAAAGTCGATGGCATGGGGCACTTCAATGGCGCGCATCAGGTCGGACAAGAAGACGATGCCGCCCTTGAGAATGGAGATCAAAAGCAGGTCCTTGCCAGCGTATTGGGCGGAAATCTCCCGTCCCAAGGCCAGGACGCGTTCCCGGATCTGTGCCTCGGAGATCAGCACCTCGACCTCGCCGAGGCCGTCTAGCTGGACGGATTCGCCTGTTTCGAGTTCAACGAAGATAGTTTGACCTCCACGACGCGATCCGCGTCGCCGGTGACCAGGGCGTGGGCGCTGCGTCTGACTCCCACGATCCACAAGATGCGCCCGGCGTCTTCGAGAATTGGCACCGAGCCACGCAGCCGCCGGGGAATGCCGGCGTCGATCAACAAGTCCTTGACCTTTTTGGAGCCCGCGAGCCCCAGGGGCTGCATCCGATCGCCCGGCCGGCGCGACCGCAGCGTTAGGGGGCCCGCCAGATCACCCGGGTCGAAAAACGCCACCATCGGGTCGCGGTTCTCATGCAACCGCGCTTCAGGGGCCTGCACCAACGCCGCGGTGACTTCAAGCGCTTGGCGGTCGAGCGTCGCGCTCCCCGGAATGGCAATTTGGACGGGCGCGATCTCGGGCGCTTCCTCCGGCTCTTCCAACCAAATGCACAGCACCCCACGCTCGCGCGTCGCCACCATGCCTCCCGGGAGGTGCGCCGCCTGCCCTTTGCCATTCGCCAGCTTCAGCACCGCGTCGATGTGTTGGAAGGCAACTCCTCTCAAATCACCGCGGAGCCGCCGCAGCGCGGCGCGCAGGATGTAGCGCTGCTGAATGCCATCGTAGGTAGCGAGTCGGGGCAGTTCAAGCCGTACCTTCGACCCGCGCGGCGCCGACTGCCAGGGCAAGAGCGCCGTTCCCTCGGGCGCTCCATCGGCGGTCACCAAGACCTCGCTGCTCAAGATGACCTCGGCTGCCGATTCCATGAACCGGTCGGTGTCTTCCATTAGATCGGCGGTTCGGCAAAGCGTCTCGACGATCCGCGGATTGAAGCGCTCCTGCAACAAGGGCAGGAGCTGGTGGCGCACGCGGTTGCGGGCCCGGGAGAGCTCTTGGTTGGTCCGATCGTTGACTGTAACTATTTGTTTTGACTTGAGATAAGCCTGCAGGTCGGCCCGGGCGACGCCCAACAACGGGCGCACCAGTCGCAGCCCGGCCCCCCGACTGTCTCCTTTTGAAACATCGTGCTCGGTGCCCGCCAGGGTTGCTGGCATCGGACTGATCGTCGCCATGGCCGCCAGGCCGCGCGGACCCGAACCACGGATAAGCCTCAGAAGGAGGGTTTCGGCCTGGTCGTTGGCGGTGTGCCCGACCGCCAGCGAGCGAGCGCCGTGCCGCGCTGCCACCGCCGCCAGGAAGGCGTAGCGGGCCCGGCGCGCCGCCTCTTCCCAGTTGGGAGCCTCCGGGTCCAGATCGATGATGCCCACTTCGGTCGGCCACCCCAGTCGCCCGCCCAACTCGGTGACCCGCGACGCGGCCTCGGTGGCCGCCTCGGTGCCCAGGCCGTGGTCGAGGTGGGCGACCACCAACTCGAAGCCGGTGTCTTGGGCGATGGCATCGAGGAGCACGAGGAGGCCCACCGAATCGGCGCCGCCCGAGACTGCCGCAACGACGCACTCGCCGGTGCGAAACAGCTGGTCCCGGCGGACCACTTGCTGAATGTGCTGGGTGAGGGCTTCCATCATTTTGCTGGCCGGCTCAAGCCCCGTATCGGAGGGTTGGTACACTTTGCCGAGCGCCCGACTGCTTTCGCACACAGCCTACTGGGCGCCCCGGCGCCGGCGACGGAGACGCGCATGAAAATCTACACCCGCAAGGGAGATTCGGGCCAGACGGCTTTGTTCGGTGGCGAGCGCGTCTCAAAGGCGGCAATCCGCGTCGAAGCCTACGGCACGCTCGACGAGTTGAACGCCGCATTGGGCGCTTGCTTGGTCGAGCTGGGCGCCGACCGAGCTGGTGTGCCGATCGCCGAATCCCTCCGCGCCGTGCAAAGTGACCTCTTCGCGCTGGGAGCTGAGTTGGCCACGCCCCCCGGTGCTGTTGCCGGCGGAGCGTTGCTGGATGAAACGCGCGTGCAGCTTCTCGAAGACTGGATCGACGCGCTCGACTCGAAACTGCCGCCGCTCACGCAGTTCATCCTGCCGGGCGGCACCGCCGGCGGCGCCGCTCTGCACGCTGCCCGCACGATTTGCCGTCGGGCCGAGCGGCGCGTGGTGGCGCTCGGCGACACCGACCAGGTTCGGCCGCTCGCCGTCACCTACCTGAATCGCCTGTCGGACTGGCTCTTTGTTGCGGCGCGGGCCACCAACCAGTCCGCGGGGGTGACCGATACCCACTGGCAACCCGAGCGTACCGACGGCGAGCGCTGACCTACGCGCTTGAGGCGGTCGACTTTTTGGGCTCGATCCAATCCTTCTCCTTGAAGATATCGGCGAGCTGGGCGTCGTCTGCTGCATTGGGCACGACCTCGTCCAAGTGCGCTTGGTAGGCGTCGTCGGTGAGCGGCTCGCCGGTGACACTATAAGTCTTGCCGGCAAAGTCGCCGATCGAGCGGTTGAACTTGAGGTCGGGGGCGCGGAGTTTGGGTTGATCGTCCGGCACCACCTTGTTGAGAGCATCGATCAACTCCGACACCTCGGCGTGGTATTGGTGACGAGAGCGATCGTTGAGCGACTCGCGGTCGGGGTCGTCGCTGCAGTCTTCCTCGTCGTAGCGCCCCTTGAGGCCCCACTCGTACGCCCACTCGGCCGAGGATGAGTGGTCGGTTCCAAACAGGTCGTAGGCAGTGGGGATCCACTTGTTGAGGTAGCGTTGCACGGTGGACGAGGGAATCTTCCCCGCCTTCAAGATGCGACGCAGGCCATTGTTGCCGGTGCCCATATGGAATTGCTCTTCCTTGAGCATCGCCCGGACGCTCTTGGCCAGCGGTGCAAAGGCGCTGGTCGATAGCATTTTCAGTTGGAACTTGCCATCTCGGTCCACGAAGTTGGTGTAGGTGAAGAAGTCGAGCCAGTTGTTGACCGGCTCGTTGAACGAGCCCAAGAGCCGCGTGTGGTCGAAGGCGCGGCGCTCCAGTTGCTTTTGCGCTTCGATCTTGCCGGTGTCGCCAAAGTACTTGACCATGAGGTAGCACATTTGCCAGCCGTGGCGCATTTCCTCGGCGTTGACTCGCAGGAGCGAATAGAGGTCGTAGTCGGAGGGGGCGGTGTCGACTAGGTTGCGTTGTTGTTCCACCGACGCGAACTCGGTGTCGCTCTGGTAGACGATGAGATGGAGGAGTGAGTCGCGAATCCGCTGGTCAGGAATCTGCAGCGCGTTTTCCCACTTCTTGGTGCCGCGGTAGCCCCCAAACTCGATTTCGTCGGTGGGCAGGTCTGCCCACTTCACGTCGAGTTCGAACTGCTTGATCATCTCTCGGTCGTAGCCGATGTCGACCAGCCATTGGTCGAAGAGATCCACCCAGTCGTCAAAGTTTGAAATGCGGGTCGCCATCGGACGTGTTCCTTTCTGCTGCGGGTGAACCCGCGGGAAATCCGTGCAAGAACAATGCGGCAATGGTTTGGCTGATGCGCTCGATGTCGGTTTCGCCCGGCTTATACCAGGTGTAGAGCCAGTTCATCATGCCAAAGAGGATGAAGGTTTCGAGCCGCCGGTTTTTGGTGGCGTCGCCGGCTAGCCGGCGCAAGACGCCGTCAACCAGGCGCACGTAGCGGCGCTTGCGCTCGGCGATCGCTTGGCGGGTGGGGCCGGGCAAGGCCTCGGCCTCGTGGCTCAGGACCTTCATCTGGTCCAGATGCGCCGCGAAGTAGCCCAGGTGACTCGAGACGATGCCGGCCAGTTGCTGCTCCGGGGTCTGGGCTTGAGCGACGGCGGCTTCGGCGCCGGCCAGGACCGTGTCGAAGGCGTCCACCGAGATGGCCAAGAGCAAATCCGCCTTGCTGGGCGCATAGTAGTAGAGCCCCGCCAAGCTCGAGTCGGCTTGGCGGGCAATGTCCCGCATGCTGGCCTGGTGGTAACCCTTGGCCGCGAAGACCTGGCTGGCAACGCCTAAAATCTCTTCGCGCTTGGCTTTGTAGCGGGTTGTCGGGGTGGCGACAGTCGTCGGCATGGCGTCTGGGCGTGGTCCTGACACTGCGGGTTAGTTCGAACGTTCGTTCGAATCGCCACCCTAGCGCCCCGGTGTCCCGGTGTCAACGTAGGTTAGAGCGACGCGCTCAGGCGCGATTGTCTCTGGGAAGCGGCTCGGACTCAATTGACAGAAGTCCGGCCCGGGAGTAGCCTGGCGGTCCTCTGCTGCCGATCCACCGGAACCGGCAAACCATTTAAAAACAATAGCTTGGCCGCCAGATCCAGCCCCATGAGGCGATTCCATGACCGCTCAGGCGACCCAGGTCCAACCGCAAAAGCTCCTCATCGATGGAGGACTCAGTGACGCCCAGGGCGGCAAGACCTACACCACCGTCAATCCAGCCACCGGCGAGCCACTCGCGGAGATCGCCGAGGGCGGCGCCGAGGATGTCGATCGGGCCGTCCAAGCCGCTCGCCGGGCGTTCGATGCCGGTCCCTGGCGGACAATGGCGGCGGCCGAGCGCGGTCGGGTCGTGTGGAAACTGGGCGAACTCTTGCGTCGCGACGCCGACTCGATCGCTGCATTGGAGACCCTCGACACGGGTAAGACTTTCTTCGAGTCGCGCCGGGTCGAGTTGCCGCTGATCGCCGATTGCTTCCAGTACTACGCCGGTTGGGCCACCAAGCTGCACGGCGAGACCATCCCGGCCCGGGATGGCATGTTCAACTACACGCTGCGCGAACCGGTGGGTGTCGTTGGCATGATCGTCGCGTGGAACTTCCCGTTGCTCCTGACGACCTGGAAAGTAGCGCCGGCGTTGGCGGCGGGCTGCACGATGGTCATCAAGCCGGCCGGTATCACGCCCTTGACTGCGCTGAAGCTCGGCGAGCTGGCGCTCGAGGCCGGCGTTCCAGAAGGTGTCCTGAATGTCGTCCCCGGCAAGGGATCGGTGGCCGGGGCGGCGTTGGTGGAGCATCCCCTGGTCGACAAGATCGCCTTCACCGGTTCCACCGAGGTGGGGAAGGGGATCATGCGCCAGGCGGCCGGCACCATGAAACGCGTGTCGCTCGAGCTGGGTGGCAAGTCGCCCCACGTCATCTTTGAAGACGCCAACTTGGACCATGCAGTGCGCGGGGTAATGAACGGCATCTACTACAACAAAGGCGAGGTGTGCAGCGCTGGCTCGCGCCTGTTGGTCCAGCGGTCGGTCAAAGACCAGGTGCTCGACAAGTTGGTCGGGGCGGTCTCGAAAATGACCCTGGGAGATCCCATGGACAAGGGCACGCGCATGGGGCCGCAGGTCTCCGAGGAGCAGATGCAGACGATCTTGGGCTACGTCGAATCGGGCAAAGAAGACGGAGCGGATCTGGTCGCCGGCGGCCGGCGGCATGGGGACCGCGGCTTCTTCGTCGAGCCCACCATTTTCTCCGGCGTCCGCCCCGACATGAAGATTGCCCAGGAGGAGATCTTTGGGCCGGTCCTGGCGGCGATTGAGTTTGACGACTTTGACGACTGCATCGCCAAAGCCAACGACACGATCTACGGTTTGGCGAGCGGTATCTGGACGCAAGACATCAAAAGGGCCCACCGCTTCGCCCGCGACGTGCGGGCCGGCACTGTTTGGATCAACACCTACGGGTTGTTCGATCCGGCGGCGCCGTTCGGCGGCTACAAGCAATCGGGCTTTGGTCGTGAGCTGGGGATGCACGCCCTCGAGTCGTATACCGAGGTGAAGAGCGTGTGGGTCGATTTGAGCTGAGTATCTCGAGCTTGCAAGATTTTTAGAGGAGCAACCAAACATGACTACGGAAGCCATGATGGATACCACCCTGGTGGACTATCGCACGGAGGGGCCGATCGCCATCATCGAGATGAACGATCCGCCCGCCAACACCTACACCCATGAGATGATGCGGCAGCTGGACGACGCCATTTTGAAAGCGCGCTTCGACGACGACGTTCACGTCATCGTCGTCACCGGCAAGGGTGAGAAGTTCTTTTCAGCCGGCGCCAACATCAAGATGCTCTCCGAGGTGACACCGCTTTTTAAGTACTACTTCTGCCTGCACGCCAACGAGACGTTGAACCGGCTGGAGCAGACTCCCAAGTTGGTAATTGCCGCGCTCAACGGCCACACCGTCGGTGGCGGTCTGGAGATCGCCATGGCCGCCGACATTCGCATCGCTCGCAAGGACTCCGGCAAGATTGGTCTCCCCGAAGTAAACCTGGGCGTCTTGCCGGGCACCGGCGGCACGCAGCGTCTTTGCCGGCTGGTGGGCAAAGCGCGGGCCATGGAGCTGATGGTGACCGGGCGGACCTTCAGCTTTGAGGAGGCGCGCGAGTGGGGCATCGTCCATAGCATCTTGGAAGGCGACGCTACCTCGTTCATGCACGAGATCATGGACTACGCCGCGCAGTTTGCTCCGCCCAACAAGGCGGCCAAGGCGGTGGGCCGCATCAAACGCTCGGTGCAGTCTGGGGCCGAGGTGCCGTTCTCGGAGTCTTTGGCCATCGAGCGCGAACTCCAACAACAGCTCTTCCAGTCGGATGACGCCAAGGAGGGCCTCGACGCTTACGTGGCCAAGCGCATTGCCAAGTTCCAGGGCAAGTAGCTCTGGCGGGTGATGGGCTGGCGGAACGCCGAGCGGCTCTGGTCCACTCGGTGGCGGCGGCGTCGCGGCTGGTGGCCGACGGCGAACTGGTCTTTGTCGACTCCACCCTGTCCCTGTTGATTTGGTCGCTCGCCAAGGGCATCGGTGCTCAGCGCTCACGCGCGGTCACTGCCGCCGGTGCGACGTACGACCGGTTGCCGGTCGACGCCGCCACCGGCGCGCTGGCTCCGCATCGGACCACCGCCAACCTCACCACCCAACTCGTCGGGGCGATGCTGCACCGCCGCCGGGCGGCGCTGGGAATCGGCTGGGTGCGGCCCGGTGGCCCGGTGTCGAGCTGGCTCGGCTGTACGCGTGAAGCGCTGTGCGTGGTATCCCCGGCACTCGGGGTGAGTCGCGGCCCGGAGTCGGCTGCCGCGTGGTTGGACGGCTGGGTAGCGGATGAGGTGTTCGGCGGCGTCCACTTCCGGGCTGTGGTGGCCGGCAACGTGGTTTGGGCTGGCGGTCGCATCAGCGACAGCGCGCCGCCCACCGACTTGGAGACCGCACTCCTAGCCGAACTCGGCACCGAGCTGATCGAGCGCGCGCTGGTTGCGGGGAGTCAAGCGCTCGCCTAGACTGCCGCAGCTCCTTCATTCAACCTTCTGCTCCCAGGTGGTGTGCATGGGCGATTCAATTGTAGAACGCGGCGCCGGCCAGACCGTTGAAAGCGTCTCGGTCATTGGTACCGGAACCATGGGGTTGGGCATTGCGCACGTCGCCGCACTGGGCGGTTTCCGGACGCTGCTCTACGATGCCGACCCCGCCGCCATCGAGCGTGCCCGGCAAACGATCGAGCGTAACCTGGAGAAGGGCGTCGCCCGGGGGAAAGTCGAGGAGGCTCAAGCGAGCGCGGCGCTAGAACGCTTGGAGGGCGCCGCAGAACTCGGTGAGGCGGCCGGCGCCGACCTGGTGATCGAGGCCATCCCCGAAGACATTCGACTCAAAGTCGAGTTGCTGCAGACCCTGGACGGGATGTCGCCCGCCCACACTCTGTTTGCCACCAATACTTCAGCCCTGTCGATCACCGAGATGGCCGGTGCCGTCCGGCGCTCCGAGCAGGTCATCGGCATGCACTTTTTCAACCCTGTTCACATCATGAAGCTGGTCGAGGTCATTCGTGGTTTGCAGTCGAGCGACGTCGCCTGCGCCACCGTGTTTGCGGTCGCCCGCCGCATGGGCAAGGATCCTGTGGAAGTCAACGAGTCGCCCGGTTTTGTGACCACGCGGATCAACGCCCTGATTGGTAACGAAGCGTTTTACTTGTTGCAGGAGGGGGTCGCCTCGCCGCGTGACATCGACAAAGCGCTTAAGCTGGGCCTGAACCACCCTATGGGCCCGTTCGAGCTCGCCGACCTGGTCGGCCTGGATACGCGGCTCGCCAACCTCAAGTTCCTGCACGCCACCCTGGGCGAGAAGTACCGCCCCTGTCCGCTCATCGAGAAGTACGTCAGGGCCGGACGGCTGGGCAAGAAGAGCGGGCGCGGGGTTTATGACTACGACGAAGAGGCGGGCTCATGAGCGCGGAGGATCGGTGCGTTCGGTTGGATATCGATGGCACCATCGCCACCGTCACGATTGACCGCCCGAAACGCCGAAACGCCATCGATCTGACCACCATTCGCGCCCTGTACGCGGCGCTGGACCAACTGGCGGACGACCGGCAAGTACGCTGCGTCATTGTCACGGGTACGGGCGACACTGTGTTCGTGTCGGGCGCCGACATCGGCGAGCTGCGCCAGCGTCGCCGCGCCGACGCCCTGGCAGGGTTGAACAACCGCTTGTTTACCGCCATCGAACGCCACCCGCAACCGGTGATCGCCGCCCTCAACGGCGCGGCATTGGGGGGTGGCTTCGAGCTGGCCCTGGCCTGCGACCTGCGGATCGCGGTCGAGGGTGCCAAGCTGGGCTTCCCGGAAACCGGGCTTGGCATCATGCCGGCAGCCGGTGGCACCCAACGCCTGCCCAAGCTGGTCGGTCTAGCGCGAGCCAAGGAGCTGGTGCTCACCGGTGAGTTGATCACCGCCGCAGAGGGGCTGGCGATGGGTGTTGTAAACCGCGTCGTGCCCCCGGCTGAACTCATGCCGGCGGCGCGGCGCATGGCCGAACGCATCGCCAAGAAGGCGCCGTTGGCGGTGGAGCTGGCCAAAGCCTCGCTCAACCAGTCCGGCGACATGCCGATGACCACCGGGCTGGAGATGGAGAACGTCGCCCAAGCTATTCTCTTTGAGAGCGCCGACAAGGAGGAGGGGATGAGCGCCTTCCTCGACAAGCGCCGTCCGGAGTTTGGGCGGCGCTAGGGGACGTTGATGAACAGCTGATCGTCGATGCTCTTGAACTCAGGGCCCTCGAAGAACCGCGTAGTAAAGCGATCTGGCGCCTCAGCGTTGAGTATCGCCTCGAAGTAGGCGGGAATCGACCCCGGCTTCAAGGTGTCGCTGTCGGGCAACGCCATCTCGTTCTCCTGTGCTCTGACGCCTGACGCCTCGCCGATAAGCTGCGGGCGCCGCAGGTGACCGTCAGCTTCATCGGCTTGTTAGACCTCCCGCTCCGACGCCTCGTAGGTCAGCCCGAACACCGTGTCCGTCATCCAGCGCCGGAAACAAGCACCAACGACAGGTGCTCAGACTGGACGAGCGCCGCCAGCCAAGGCTCGATCCTGGGCCGCAGCCCTCCTTCTCCAGCGCCAGGATGTCCGCCCGGATCTCCTTCATCACGCCCCATCTTCCCCATCGTCATCCCTGAACAGATCGATGTAGTCGCGGTACATGAACTTCCGGTTCCGTGCGTGACCGGTGATCTCATGGAGAATGCCGCTGCCGACGAACTTGGCGACCAGGGAGTTGGCGGCGGAGTAGGTCGTGCCGATCAGGCTCTGCACTTCATTCACGGAGATGATGGGATGCAGGTACAGATGCTCTAGTGCGCGGTGACCATTCCCGGCAGCTCGACCGAATTGCTCGGTGATCTCGGTGCGGTCGGTTTCACGGAGAAGCAGGATGCGACGAGCGGTTTCCGTGGCCTGCTTGCCGACATCGACGACCCCGCGCAAGAAGAAGATCAACCAGGCTTCCCAATCGCCCTGATCTCGCACGGCCTGCAATCGGTCGTAGTACTCCTGGCGGTGTTGCTTAAAGTAGTGCGAGAGATACAGGACCGGCTTGATCAGGATTTCCTGCTCACAGAGCAGAAACGTGATCAGAAGCCGACCGACACGGCCGTTGCCGTCGAGAAAAGGATGGATCGTTTCGAACTGGGCATGAGCCAACCCGATACGAAGGAGCGACGGGCGATGCACATCGGAGTGCAGGAAGCTTTCCCATTCTCCCAGGTGCTGCGCAACTTCATGCGGCGGGGGTGGCACGAAGGTCGCTTCGGCAAGCGAACAGCCTCCGGGGCCGATCCAGTTCTGACTGGTGCGAATCTCACCGGGCATGAGGCGAGATCCGCGTGCGCCCTTAACCAGTTCGGCGTGGATCTCGCGGATCAATCGGACCGAAACAGGCAGGTTCTGCAGCCGTTCCAGTCCATGGTTCATGGCCCGCACGTAGTTGGTGACCTCATCGACGTCCCGGGGCCGATCCGGACTCAGGATCCGAGCTTCCGCGGCCAGAACATCCTGAAGGGAACTCTGGGTGCCCTCGATCTGACTCGAAAGCACCGCCTCCTTCCGAACGTACATGAAGACGAACAGGTCCGGATTCGGCAGTGTCTGGATCGAACCGTCCAGCCGGCCCAGCGCCCGGTCCGCTCGAGACAGCAAGTCCTGCATTTCCGCCCCGATCGTGACGGGCGGATCGGGCGGGAGAGGGGCGGGAACGAAGGCCCGATAGCCAGCCGGCTGCTGGATGTATCCGCCTGCTCTTGAGCTGGTTGGTCTCATCTCTGCCCACGGGCTCCTCACTGCACCGTGCCTAGAACAAGGGCGCCTTCTCGATCCATATTATAGCCAGCCTACAACATAGGGTGGGGTCTGGTCCATAGTGTTCAAAGCTGCACACATGGGCCGCGATTTGCGGCAGTGGCCACCGGGCTCGAGATGGAGAACATTGCCCAAGCCATTCTCTTTGAGAGCGCCGACAAGGACGAGGAATGAGCGCCTTCATCGACAAGCGCCGCCCGGTGTTTGGGCTCCGCTAGGCGGGGCGTCGACCGGGTCCGGAGTCGCAGCAACACAGGTTCGCAGTCCTCTGCCGTGGTGCCTTGCTACCCGGTGGCCCCAGCGCCGGCGGCCACCGCGGCATCGCAGTAGAATTGTTATGACCCGCCCTGGAGACACATTGGAATCCGGAAAACTGCAGGTGGTGGCGGACCGCAGGCTACGGTGATGGTTGGTCTGAAGGGATCATCAAGCAGTATCCGATCAACGCAACGGCAGGGACCCAGTTGGAACTCGGCTTCTACCATCGTTACGCCAAGCTGCGCGTCTTCGATGCGCAGGGAAGGGTGGTGCGGACTCTTCTCGACCGGGTTGTCGAGCCAGTAGCCGGCGGCCACCAAGTCCCAGTGGGATCGTCGCTCGGACCAAGGCGAACGCGTCGGTTCGGGTGTGTTTTTCTACGCACTCGAGGCCGAAGACCATCGCTCGGCCCAGAAGCTTGTCTTGGTCGACTAGGTTGTTTGGCGGTGGCGTTCGGCCAGGAGCATCGTCCAGGGAATCGGGGTCGCCACATCGATGACGTCGAAGTAGCGGTTGGCCAACTCGACGAATCCGGTCGTTGACCAATGCTGCAGGTGACCGGGGGTGTTGCCGCGCGCCGCCACGTATTTGCCGCGCGCCACGTTGAGCACGCGCCAGAGCGGCTCCCGGGGGACGCTCAGGATGGCGTATCTCCCGCTCACCCGCGCCACCTCCGCCAGCGCCCGATCGGGATCCTCGACGTGCTCGAGGACCTCGCAGCCTACGACCAGATCGAAGCTACGATCGGCGAAGGGAACGGCGTAGGCTGACGCGCATAGGAATGGCAGCGAGCCGAAGTGTTGGGTGGCAACGTCCAGAATGGGGCGCGACGCGTCCAACCCGCACACCCAAGTGTCCGTCTTTTGGTCCTGCAGTCGGTCGGTCAAGAAGCCTTCGCCGCAACCGACTTCCAAGGTGCGCCGGGCGGTCACCCAGCTGGAGAAGCGGTCAAAGGTGTCCAGAAACCCCTGGACGAGCCGGCGGGTGACAGGATTTTGGGCGTGGTACTTGACCCTCATGCTCTCGGTCGGCAACTGAGGGTGTGGTGGGCCGGTGTCGATCGACAAAAAAACCTCGCGTGCGGGAAAGCCCCCGAAGGGCCGGTCTGTGGGCCATCAATGGACGCGTGGCATCTTGTCAGATGGACCGCTGACCAGCAACCAAACCGCCCAAATCGGTTCGGGCGCCGTGCTCGCATCGACATGACCTCGCATCGACTCGGCGCGGCCTAGTAGGCGTGCTAGCCTGGCCGCATGGCTACCGACCCACCGCGCAAGTTGCCAGCTCTCGGCCTTCCGGATCTCCTCCCCGAAGAGAGGCGCGCGCTCGCGCGGCTGGTCGCGCTCGTCCGACGGCTCCGCGGTCCGGGCGGCTGCGCCTGGGACCAGGAGCAGACCCTGGAATCGATGACCACACAGATCGTCGAAGAAGCCTACGAAGTCATCGACGCTATCGAACGGAGCGATGTTGATGCTATCCAAGAAGAACTCGGCGACCTCCTATTCTTGTTGCTGTTCGCGGTCGATCTCGGGCAAGCTGCTGGGCATTTCACCCTGACTGAGTTGATCGATGGCCACCTCGCCAAAATGGTACGCCGTCACCCACACGTGTTCGGTGAGGGCGCGTCGCTCGACGCCTCGGAGAGTCGCAGACAATGGGAGAGGATCAAGCAGGGTGAGCGTGGTAAGGATGGCGTGTTGGACAGGCAAGTGCCGGGTTTACCGGCGCTCAGCGCAGCGCACCGCGTGCAACAGAAGGCGGCGGCAGTCGGTTTTGACTGGCCAGATCAAGGGCCAGTCCTCCGGAAGATCGACGAGGAACTCGCGGAGCTACGCCACGAGTTGAACGCCGCCCAACCCGACCCAACACGGGTGGCCGGCGAGTTGGGTGATCTCGTGTTTGCGCTCGTCAACCTGGCCCGCTGGTGCGACGTCGATGCGGAACGCGCCCTGCGTGGCACGGTCGCCCGCTTCGTCCGGCGTTTCGGCTACATCGAAGAGCGCCTAGCGGGCCGTGGACAACGGCCCGAGGACGCTACGCTGGAAGAGATGGACGCCCTTTGGGAAGAGGCCAAACGGAAGCCGGAGATGCGCTAGATGGGCGCACCTACTCGGCGCGCCAGATCGTGACGCCCCAGTTCCAGGGCTCGTCCGGACGCTCGGCGTTCCATTCGGCGAAGCTGTGCGAGCCATCGGTGCGGTACAGAACCTCGTAGCTCCCGGCCGGCAGCTCGACGGTGCGGTCGAAGATGCGGTTCTTTTCTGCTCCACCGGCGTGCCGAGTGCGCCGGTAAGGCATCTTCCAAACCGCCTCACCCGACTGGCGGTCGCGGATGACGGCGTAGTCGTACATGCGCCCGTTCATGCCCTCCCCGACCGCTAGAATGCGTACTTTGCCCTCGCGCTCCAACTCAAACGTGGCGCGCTGGCGCTCCCGGTCGCCGACCATGACTACTTTGGCCAGTAGCTTGGAGTCGCGCGGCAGCTGATCAGCTTGGACGAGCCGGATGTCCGAGGGGCTGGCGTCCGGGCCGGGGGCAATGGCGAGGCCCCAGGCGCTTTCCCGGAAGGGCGCTGCCGAGTTCCAGTCCTCGTAGGAGTGCGAACCGTCGCTGACGTAGTACGCCACGTAGGAGCCGGCGTCCAACTCGACCAGCCCGGTGAAGGCGCGGTTTTTCTCGGCGCCACCAGCCGGCATGGTGTTCCGGTAGCGCATCTCCCAGACGGGCTCATTGGTGGCCGCGTCGGCGATCCAGCCGTAGTCAGCAAACGCGTCGTCCGAGTCGTCGTATTCACCGAGGGCCTCGACCAACAGACGGGTGGGACGTCCGAGTTCGAAGGCTTGTTCGCGCAGCTCCCGATCGCCGACCTCGGTGAGCTGGATGACCGGCGTCGTCTTTGGCAGGTTGGTTTTCCGAAACGCCGTCCGACCTTGACCAGGCGCTGCACTCACGACGATGCCCCAGGACAAAGGGTCGACCGGCGGCGCCGCATTCCATTCTTCGGCGGAGTGGGAATCATCGGTACCGAAGTGGAGGATGTATGAACCCCGACCGAGTTCGATCTCCTCGTCGATCAGTCGGTTCTTCTTGGCGCCGCCGGCCTTCTTGGTTCGGCGCGCCTTCGGCTGCCAAACGCGCTCGTAGGTGTCAGCAGTGGTGATCCAGCCGAAGTCGGCGGGGCCGTCCGATCCCTTTGGGTACTCGAAGACCGACCGAACGTTGAGCTTGGTCGGCTCGCTCAGCGCAAACGCCACCTGGCGGTACTCAGAGTCACCAAGCCCGATGACGGCGATGAGGGCACCGTCGGTGTTGGGGCCGGCGGTGGCGGTCCGAGCGTTGGCTGGCCCGTCGCTGTCGAGTTGGATGTAGCACTCGGCCATCGCGTCTTCCACAGCTTCGGAGGCGCGGCGCCGCCTCTCTCGGCGCTCGCTGTCACGCTCGGCGCGGTGTCGGTCGCGGGCGTCGAGGCGCTCGCGCAGATCCTCCAGGTCACGCGGGTCACGGGGGCGCTTGGGAGCTTCGACCCAGCCGTTCTCATCGTCCCAAACGCGTTGCCGGTGCCGGTGCACCTGCCGGTCGTCGTCCTCGTCGGTTTCTTCTTCGAACTCGCCCTCCCAGCTGTCCTCGGAATCCCGATGCCAACGATCGTCGTCGTCGTCATCCCAGCTATCCTCATCGTCGGCGTCCCAGGAGTCGTGCCGATCGGCGAAGCCCATGGCGAAAGCCTCGAACAAGTGCGGCCAAGAGCGGTTGCTAAAGGTCTCGACCCCGCCCCACGGCAACGACGCCCACAGGTGCACCTCGTAGCGGCCGCTATCGAGTTCGATGGATTCCTCGGCTACCCGGTGCCAGCGCCCGTCGCGATCGGTGGTCCGACGGGTCATCACCCACACTGGTGCGCGGGTGTCGGCGTCGAGGATCCAGCCGTAGACGCGGAGGGTTTTGTCGAAGCGGTGGCCGATGCCGCGCCCAGTAATATTGACTTTGGTCTTGGCGGGCAACTCAAACGCGGCTGACTTCAATTCGCCAAAGTCGGCGTCGTCGAGCCGCGCGATGGTGTCAGCGGCGGCGGTCGCCGCGAGCAGGCTCCAAAGCGATGCCACCAGGGCGATGCGGAGTGGTTGGATCGTCTTCATGGCGCTTTCCTCGTCGGGATTAAGCGGTGTTTGATTGGCGACTACACCTGTAGTACGGTGGTCGAGGCCAAAGGTTGCACCTAAGCTGCGAGAGAACGGCCGACTCATCAAACGTATAGAGTGGCTGGCGGTACGCGGCTTGCAGTCGACTGTGCCTGCCCCCGGTGAGCGCGCCGCGCAGTGCTAAAATGACCCGAATCGGATCGCTGGGCGGAGCCCAGCCACCTATAGGTGTCGCATGCTGCAACGAGAGTTTTGTACTCGCACATACGAGTTTGCCCAGCAGCGCTTGCAGTCGGTCTCCCTGCGCACCGGCCTGAATCTGTCCAAACCGACCTTCGTCTGCATCAAATTGACGATGCGGTGCAACGCGCAGTGCAAGCACTGCGACATCTACAAGCCCGAGCACACCATCCCAGAGCTGCCAGGGGAGACCTGGACGCGTGTGCTCCGCGACCTCAGACAGTGGTTGGGCTACGGCGCGCCGTTGACTGTGACCGGCGGTGAGATCTTTTTGAGGCGTGACGCCTTCGACATCCTGGGAACGGCACGCGACCAGGGGTTGGCGCTCTATATGTTGTCGAACGGCTGGTTGATTCATGCCGACCGCGCCCAACGCATCATGGATCTAGACGCACGGGTGGTGCAGCTGTCGCTGGATGGCACCGAGTTCGCCACCCACGACTACTTGCGCGGCATCGATGGGTTTGGAGAGCGCGCCCAGGCGGCTATCCGCTACCTGGTCGATGCCAAGCGCGCCAAGCAAGCGCGCACCAAGCTGGTGCTGTCCTGCGTGGTTTTCAAGCACAACTTGGACGAGCTGGGACCGCTGGCCCATTGGGCGGCCGAACACGGCGTTGATGAGATTAAGTATCAGCCCATCGAGCAGACCTATGGCGAAGCGCCCGACCCCAATTGGTGGCAGCGGAGCCCACTCTGGGTCGACGATCTCGCAGCGGCCGAGCGCGCCATCGACGCGGTCGCCGCTGCCAAAGCTGCCGGTGCACCGGTGGCCAACTCACCGGAATCGCTCCAACTCATGAAGGAGTACTTCTCCGACCCCTTGGGCCGCCGCCGGCAAGTGGTCAGCCACGACTCCGCCTACCATGCACGGCGCTGCCGCACGGCGGTTTCAGACTTCGACATCGACGCCGACGGCCACGTGCGACTCTGCTACGAGATGGACCCGATCGGCAACGTCGCCGAGCAGAGCCCGCGCGACATCTGGAACAACCGCGACCGGTGCTGGACCAAACCCTGCAGCTTCCTGCAGTAACCCGCCGCTAGCGGCCAACCCACGCGACGCAACGGCCGTTCTGGGTTCCGGTGTGCTACGCTTGACTAGCCGCCTGACACAAAGCAATCAGAGGAGGATTGCCATGTGTCCTACCCCGAGCTGCTGGTTTTTGACGTGGGTTGTTGTCTGCGCCGTTGCCCTTCCCGTGACTGCGCAGCCCGCCGGCTGCCCCCGCGTCACGGCGCCGGCGCTGCTTGACTTGGGCGTCGTTGAGCAAGGCTCCACCGGCTCGATCTCTTTCGAGGCGCTGGCGTTGGCGACCAACGATGCGCCGATCACAATCACTGGCGTGTCGCGCGGCTTTGAAGGAGGCGTCGTGCTGGGGCCACCTCTGCCTGTCGAGCTGTCCCCAGGCGCTGACGTGCAGTTTACCTACCAGTTGACTCCGGCTGACAACCGACTGTCGGAATCGGTGATTCGCCTGGTCACGGACCCCCCGTGCGGCGGCTTCGAGATCGGCGTTCGGGTTGAGGTGTCGGGACCGCCGCGGTGCGCGATGCGCCCGCCGATCCGGCCGGCGGCCGGCGTACCCTGCGAGTTCGGCGTCGAGGCAAACCTCGACCCACAAGGAATCGCATCCTACGGCTGGTGGTTTGACGATGGGAGCGTGGCCTCCGGTGCCCTTATTGCCCGTGTTTTTGAGACGCCTGATGTCTACCGAGTTAGGTTGTGCGTGACCGACGCGGAGGGTTATACGACCTGTTGCACCCGCCACATCGGCGTCCGCGAAGCCCTCACCTGTGTGATCGAGCCCAACTCGATCGACATCGACGCCGGCATGCCCCTCGAGTTGACCGTCGAGTCCAATGCCGAAGCATCCGACGTGCTGGTGTGGGAGTTCGGCGACGGCCACATGGGCGATGGCACGGTGGTGAGCCACGTCTACGAAGGCGCCGGTACCTACAACGCTAGTGTCTGCATCAGAAACGCCGATGGCAGCATTGAGTACTGTTGCGCAGATGTCGAAGTCACGGTGCGAAATCCCGAAATCTACGGGGAACACGTCCGTGTCGTTGACACCGAGTTGGTGGATGGAATCACTGCTTTGGCGCCGATTGGCGACTCCGTAGGTGTGTTCGGCCTAGACGGCCTGGTGTCGATGGCTGTTCAAAACGGTGTTCTGACCCGCGTCGACACCTCGGCATTACCAGATGTCTTTGAAGCCGTGGCTGTCGACGGGGGGCTACTCTATGGCGTGAGTGCCGCGGGGACGATCTACGCGCTGTCGGCCGCCGGGCTGGATGTCCTCGGCTCAATTGCCCCCACCGCGCGGCCGGATAGCGGGGAACTTGCGGCGACCGCGGGCTTTATCTACTTTGTTGCCGACGAGATAGTTTACGGTGTTGACGCGCGCGAACCGGCGTCCATGGCGGTCGCCGGTCCGGTCGAGGGGGCCGGTGGCTTCTCGCCTTCGATTGCCGCCGATGCGGGCCGGCTTTACGTGGCTAACGCGAACGGATCCATGGGGGTGGCGGTCTACGATGTCAGTCAGCCGGAGCAACCCAAACGCCTGGCACTCTACGAGTACGATGATCTTGGCTACATCCATGAGATGCATGCCGCAGGCGGTCGGCTGTACGCGGTTGGCGTTACCGCCACCACCGGCTCGCCGCCTTGCCGGGACTGTGAGCGCTCGACGCTCATCCAATTCGATTTGAATGAACCCGATGCCTATTCTCACGAGGTGCTTGGCCGAGACGAACACATCAGCCTACCGGCTGTTCTTGGAACGCAGATCTACTACATTGCCGAGAGCCTGCTTGCACACTCTGTCGGCCCGCCTGTCGTCTATGGAGGGGCGGCTCCCTTTCGGTCGGCCGCCACTCGCCTGTATGCCGCCTCGGGCGGCCTCATTGCTGCTGGGGAAAATTGGGTGGAATGGATTCCACAGCCGGACCTGCCGCCGATGCGCAGCGTCCCGGTCGTGACAGAGGGTGGGTCGCTGGCGCTGGCGTCCAGGCAACAGTTCGCATTCCAGTCGACCGAGTCGGGTGTCGAGCCGCACTATGAGCACCGATCGTGGACGATCGATTTGCAGTCTGGCCAAAAGTCGTCGCGTCCGCTGGACTTTCCTATTGGCGCGATCGCTTGGCAAGGAGGCATCGCCTTTCAACGCAGCGGTTCGCTTGGTCCTGGAAGTGCACTCTCGGTGTTTTCAACTGCGGACCCCCAAACGCCTGAGTTGCTCGGTCGCGTTCTGCTTGCCGGCGCCGAGCAGCTTGCGGTCGCTGTCCTCGGTGAAGTGGCGGTTGTCAACGACGCGGCTGGATTTGCCGCCTACGACGTGGCCAATCCGCGTGACCCGCACCCGGCCTGGCACGTGGACCTTCCCGGGGTTCGGCAACTGCGGACGAGTGAGGGCGTGCTCTACGTGTTGACCGCGTCAGGCTTGTCGCGCTACGCTGCTGACCTGAATGATGCAGTTTGGATTGACCAATGGAGTTCTTCGCCAGCAACTGTCGTCAAGCGCTTTGACGTGGACGGCAATATAGCGATCGCCAGCTCCAAAGACCGATTACACGTCGTCGAGTTCGGCAATGGGCCGCCCCGCGAACTGGCCCAGCTAGCCGTCGTCGGCGCGAATGATGTCAACTACGAGGCTGGAGAAGTCGCCGTCACCACGGCCAGTGGCGTGGCGCTGATCGACGCGAGAGTCCCGACGGCGCCGCAACGGGTTGGCGACGTCGGGACGCTAGACCCGGTGGTCCACTTAGCGCGCAGTGATTTGGGTGCGGTCGTGATCGGTACGCGAGGTACTCGCTTGCAGTTCGACGGCGCATCGCAAGTGGTTGGGAGGTTGCTCTTGGCGCCATCGGGAGCGATTCTCAGCGACGTAGAACAGCAGATCGAGATGCTCTCACCGAGCCGTGCGGGCGCCAGACTGGCGGTGGGCCAGGTGTTTCCCAACCCTGCTCGACCGGCCGACGGCCTGGATCTCATTTTTGTGCTGCCCAGTGCCGGCACGGCTACCGCTCATGTCTACGATGCTACAGGGCGGTCGGTACGGCTGCTGGTCGACAGCGCGGTCGAGGCGGGGCGACACCGGCTCGTCTGGGACGGCAGGTTGGCCAATGGTGGCCGCGCACCTTCGGGAGTGTACTTCCTGCGCATTGCTGCGGGCGACGAGATTGCCACGCGCCGGCTGGTCCTGGTCCAGTAGAGGCTGCGGCTCATACGCCGTGACGCAGCTCCCCGCTGATTGCCGCCCGCGCGGTTGAGTACCGCTCCGGAAATATTCATGGACCTGGGGTCCACCCCGAGCAATGAAAGTTGCAGGCTCATCGTGTGGGCTCGACCGAAGGACGCGGGAGTTTGCAACGACAGCTACTTTCTGAGCAACTCGTCTGCTCGCGAGGTGGTTTTCTCGGACAGGCTCCAGCGGGGCTGTCCGAAAACGCGGAACCCCGGCGCGCTGGTTCCGCAGGAAGCTGTCCGAGAATTGTTGGGTGACGGTGAAGTCGCGCGAGCGCTGGTTTTTTTGCATCGGTCGAAGAAGGTAGTCGGTGGGACGGCACACTTCCTGCTCGTTCCGCTGCGGAACTATTCATGGACATTTTGTCCACCCCGGGCAATGAAAGTCGCAGCTCGCCGTGTGGGCTCGACCGAAGGTCGCGTGAATTTACAACGACTTACAGTTACTTTCTGAGCAACGTAGTAGCGGGGTTCGGCGCGGATTAGCTCGATCGTGGCTGGCATAGGGCCTACTCCATGAACACATCAGGCCAGTTGTCGTTGCCGGAGTGGAACGTTAGTCGTACTGCCTCCTCGGGGGGGGTGTCCACAGCCCAAAGGAACAATTCGTAGTCGGCGCGATCGTGCTCGTGGTCGCCGGTGCTGGCGGCAATGACCATGAACCTGCCACTGGGGTCCAGGCGCGGGAAGTACTCGTGACTATGGGTGCCGGGTAGGTCGATCCACTGGGTCAGTTCGAATGACTCCGCATCTACCTTGTAGATGGCGTTGGCTTGCTTGCCGCCCTTGGCGACTTGGTAGAGGAAACGCCCGTCCGGGTCCCAGTTGAGTTGGCATCCTCCGGCGACTTCGCGCAGGGTGCCATCGCCGAAATAGAGAGCTGTGGTCCAGCCGGCTGGTACCAGTCCCATCACGCGCGGCTTGAAGTTGAAGCCGAGCGCCTGGCGGGTGGGGTTGTAGTTCGGGGTGTAGATCGGCTGCCGCTCATCCAGGGCGGACTTGCCACTTTCGAAGAGAATTGCTTCCTCGCCAGAGGTGAAATTGTAGGAGACGATTTGCCGTCCACGGCGCAGGAAGACGATGGAGTGTCCATCCGCCCAGTTGGGCGTCGTGCCGTGCTTGGCTACCAAAGTCTCCTTGCCGGTGTTGAGGTCGACGGCGTAGATGTCCCACGGCAACACGTTGCGCTGCGAGACCCAGGTCTGGTGGGCGCGGGCAAAAACGACGGTTTGGCCACTCGGACCAAAGCGCGGGTGGTACTCGGTATGGGGATGGTCGGTGAGCGGGCGCATGGTGCGCTCGGGCAAGTCCATCATCCAAATGTCGTGGTTGCCACTCCGGTTTGAACTCCACACCACCCCACCGCGCGCCGGGTGGCGCGAAAAGAACGCTTCGACCGAACGCGCGTCGGCGGGGGAGACCTGCAAGGCGTGGCCGGGCGGCGGCGGTGGCAGCTCAGCGGCTGAGCTGGTGGAGCGCGCCTTTAACGCCAACCAAGCGCCCCCAACTGCCAAGACCAACAGGGTCGCCGCGACCGGCACCCAACGCCGGACTCCGGGCTTGCGCGACTTGCCGGTGCCTGTGACAAACGCCATCCACGCCAGGAGCCCGAGGCCGTAGTCGACGACTTGGCTCCAAATGTGGATTGCCAACATGGTGACGAGCGACTGGGCGCCGGAAAAGCCGAGGCGGGTCAAGACGGCAGTGCCGCTCGCCTCGTAGGTCCCAAAGCTCATAAAGGTGGGAAGCGGCATGCTTGCTGCACCCTCGGCGGCGATGATGGCGGTGACAACGTCGGGGAGGGCGGCGCCGCTCAGCGCCGGGAAGTTGGGGCGGACAATCGCCCAGAACAAGAGCACCATTCCCAAGTACTTGCCGGCGCGCACGCCAGCGGACAACAAAGCAACGGGTACCAATACGTTCGAACGGCGGGTCTCGTCGATTGCGCCGATGACGCTGCGAGCGAAGTCCAACAAGCGGTCCCGCGCGGCCAGCAATCGCTTGGGAACCCTGAAGCCTCCGACCACATCGACAGCGCGGGGCAAGAACAGGAAGAGCCCCAAGAACAGTACAACGCCGATCAGCAGGACGACGAGACCGGTGCGAAGCACCCAGCCTTCCAGATTGCTGGTCACTAATTGGTAGCCGATGATCACCGCGACAATGAACAGCAGGGCGATGAAGTCGAACACGAAGCTGATCGCTAGCGACGATACGCAGGCTGCGGCACTCACCGAGTAGCCCCGGTTCAACATTGCAACGTAGGACAGCTCGCCGATCCGCGCCGGAAAGAGATCGACCATCATATTGCGCACTTGGGTCGCCAGTCCTACGTGCAGGAGGCTTGGCGGTTGGCGCTCGCCAGCGGCGCGGATGAGCAAGCGGAAGCGCACCGCCCGGAGCCATACCGTCACCACGTAGAGGGCGACGTAGGCGGCAATGAGGCCCAGCGTGGTCCGCCGCATGACTTCCCAGAGCCGCGGGCGCTCGGCTGCTGGAATACCGCCGGTCACCAGTTGGTCGAGTCCCCAGATGAGGATGCCCGAGACCACGACGGACAGGGCGATGCGCAGGATGGTCGCGCGGCTCACCAACGCTAGCGAATCGCCCCTGATCCCCGGAGCATGTCGACCGCCGCCCGAAAGTCAGCTTTGAGTTCGGTCACCGATGCTGTGCGTGGCACAACACCGGTGCCGAAAGCAGCGCATATGACGCCTTCGATGGTCAGTGTTTGGCCCGCTGCCAGATTGTAAGGGCCGATGCAGACCATCATGCGCTTGTCGCCCATCGCCTGATCGAGCTGGCCGGAGCCGGTGGCGGGGTCGCCGGGATAGAGGAAGGGACCGTCGTTGTCCTCGCCGGCGGTGGTTTTGGCGGTCAAGAGGTTGAGGACCTCGGCAACAGACTGCGGGTCCAGGCCGTTGGACCAGATGTTGGTCGTCCGTGTAGCGGGGAGCAGCGTGTCGCCTGTGGACACCGACGTGATTGCCACGCCGGCGGCCGGCGGTGCCAGGAGGTAGTCCGCGTCTTCGTCCTGGCGGTTGTAAACGTAGACCATCGCCTGCGTGGCGTCGGATCCACACACATCGTCGAAGGCGCCGCCCAACTCGGCGTCCACCCAAAATCCGAAGTAGGCCGCGCTCCAGTCGACCTCGGCGATGTTCTCGACCTCAAAGCGCACCACTGCCGTGCGGTCCAAAGGCGGCGGGCCAACCACTGCTTCGAGGCTTTGTCTCACCAGCGCCCCAAGGCCGTCGCCCGACAACAGCGTGTGCCGGCTGGGGTCGGTGTCGTGATAGAGGGTCCAGGCTATCTGGCCGTCGGCAGGCACCGCCGGCGCGCCGGTGGTGTCGACCGGGGCCCCCAGCTCGACCGGCCAGCCCTGGACCGCCGGCGAGTCAGGCGCGTCGGTGCTGTTCACCTTGAATGCCCGGAAGGCGACTTCGGGAGCCGAGTCGGGATGGCCGTACGCGTAGTCGGTGGCGCGACCAGTAATCGAGGCGCGCAACTCGCCATTCACTTGAGCGGCCATCCATAGGCCCGCCCCGGCAAGCACGTGGTTGCTGGTCTGGGCGGGAAACTCAAAGGCCGCCCGGCCACTTCCCGGGTCGTAGCCGAAGGTCGGCGAGTGGAGGCCGATCGCCAGACGGTTGGCGTTCAGCTCGGCGGGATCGCCGGGGTTGCCCGAGCCGCCCCCCGGTGTGCCAAGGCTCGGCGGTTCATCGCAGCTTGATGCGAGCACAGCGACCACCCCGCCAAGGAGCGCCCAAGCGCGGTGTGGCCCCTGTTTCGCGCTGGTTTCCCGTCTCGATCGACGCATGCCGAGAAGCCTACACGTTCTCCGGGCATCTCGGAAGGCCGACCGGGGCTTTGCCACGCTGGGTCGTAACAATTCTCGCCTTGACGCCAGGTGCCTCAGGGTGTCTGCTGTTGTGCAGTGCCCAAGCGCCGCAAGTCCCACCCGCCGGTGGCGCTAATGTCAAAAGCAGCCGTACCCCATGGCCGTCCACATGGTCGTACTGCACTTAAGAGCGGAGGACATCCCATGTCCAAACTCACGCACTTAGTCCTGTTATCCGTTGTAGTTGCGTCATCGGTGGGGGATTGGGGGAGCAGCCCGGCCCTTGCTACCGACTTTGACGCTTTCCCCGTGTACATCCGCACCGAGTCCGACTCAGTGCGGCCCTATCTGCCGATTGCGGTCTGGACGTCCGTCTTCTTTGACGATGGCGACACGCAAGACCCCAACAACGTGATGTATGTCACGGGAAACACGCCGTTCGATCTGAACGGCGGTGAACATTTCGGAACGATCCAGGTTTGGCGGGAAGAGCCAGCCAATTCGTTCAACTTTGTGCTCTGGGACACGCTGGGTGGTGGCAGGTGTGCCGGTGGAGCGGGATCCGGAGTTGACTGCGAGAACCACAACTGGGGCCAAAACAAGGGCCCAGATTGCGGTGAAACTGGAACCTCGCTCGTTGTCTCACCAGATGACGACTACCTTCTCATGACGACCGAAGCCCGCCCGAATGGGAGAAGTTGGAGCTATAGCGCCACCAACGGGCTTGTGAAGCACCCGCTAAAGGACAGCGGTTGCCCGAACCTCCACTGGGGGCTTGTCGCAGCTGTAGACAGAGACGACGACGAGGTGCTCTATGTCCACTCGGGGGCTTCAAACCATACGTTCCCTGGGGGCGCACCAAACCAGAGAAACAACAACGCGCTCTACCTGGTGGGCTCAGCCCCATGGGAGCCCGACACGGTTGCCACCGACAGGTACAAGCTAAATGACCGGATGGTGGCGTTTCGAGCGACGAAACACTCGGACGGCAAGTGGTACGTCGCCGGGGGCCGCAACACGAATCTTCCTCCAGCACCTGCAATTGCACGGCAACCGAGCACACCCACTGGGTGAACAGCAACTCTACGCTGCTTGTGAGGAACAAGACCGTAGACGATCTGACCGACTGGGAGGAGGTATCACTCCCATCGAGCGTAAAGGGCCCTCTCAAGGTGACCTCCTTCAATGGGAAGCTGTTCGTTTCGAACTGGGCTAGCTACACGAAGTGCGGTAGCTGTCCGGCGCAAACCCATGATGTGTCCATTTGGGAGAGCAGCAACAACGGAAGCACGTGGTCACGCTCCTGGAGCGGGAGAATCCCAGACAGTGACGGGAATGACGAGGAGACCGACCACCAGGAGTGGATCGAGGCGTTCTTTGCGCACAACGGGATACTCTACGCCGCGGGAGCCAATTTTGACTCCACCGCGGTTGTTCTTGCGTACCAAAACTCCACCTGGCAAACCGTGTGGGAGACCACGGAGGCGGAATATCAGCGCGTAAACGGCTTCAGTGAGCGCGACGGTGTCGTCTACTTCTGGGCCTCCAAAATCGAAGACGCTCCCGGAGGCAGCGGCCTCATCGAACGAGCCGACCTTTTCTACATCGTCGAGGACTTCGACGACGATTTCGACAAATCTACGCACGAGTTGCTTCACGGCACCGCCTCGCTGGCGACTGACAAAGGCATCACCGGATGCTCACAGAACGCCGATCGCAACCTCCACCACGACCCGACCGGCCCAGGCAGCGGTTCGTCGGACTGGTGGGGGAAGATCACGGTGAAGCGAAGCGACGATTCTCTGGTCGAAGGTGTCATTCCCTACTTTGACGTTACGCCTTGTGATACGGACACTGACTACCCTTTGTGGCCACGCGGCATCACTAGGTTGAGTACCGGACAACCAACCGACACCAACGGTGTGTCTAGTGTCGTGTTTCACCAACGGTTTGGTGGGGCCGATAGCTGTACGTACTACTTGAAGGTCGGTACGACGGTGGTCGACAGTGTCGTCGGTGGATTGTCCACCGTAGACATAGATGGAGGCGGCGACGTTGCGAACTCCGATTTGCTCTGGTTTCAGCACGCCTTTGCCACGAAAACCGATATATGGCGCGCCGACTACAATCGGGATGCGGCGGTTACACTCGGTGATTTGTCATTTTTTCAGATTCACTTCAATCACAACTTGAATTCTCGACCCGGACCGCAGTCGGCGACCTATGTGTCGTCCTGGGGGGGTGAGGGTGGATTGCGAGACAATGACGCGGTGCAGCTCTACTTGCATGTAACACCGCGGCTCGAGCCGGGTACTTTGCCCGAGATCGTTGATGCGACCGTCGCCATTGGAGCGGTTGCCTCACCAGGCGAGGTGTCCGTGTGGCTCTTCGCGTCTGGCTACGGCGGCATCCGCGCCGTCCGTGCTGGGCTTGATTGGCCAATTGGCTGGAGACTAGACGGGGCAGATCAAATCATGCTAGACGGCCAGCTCTTCGGAGTCGAGGGTGGAATGAGTCAGGACAGCCCAGACTTCGCAACTGCGTTCAACGCCATCTCTGGCGGTGCGCCGGTCATACTCGGCCGCGTCGATCTAACAGCAACGAGTGCAGGCGACGTCACCCTGCTAGGCGATGATTTTGAGGTGATTGACCTGGGTATGAACAGCTTGCGGTACAGGTTCGATCGCACCATTGTCACCAGCGGCGCAACGGGGTTGCTGGCGAGCCAAGCGGTAGATGCTGCCCCGACCATCAAACTCTTGCGCCGAACCGAAGGGTGGGTCGCTTTGCTTGATGTGCCATCGCCAGTTGACGTCAAGGCGTCCGTCTACAACGTGTTCGGCCAAAGAGTCGCTGCACTCGATGAGCATGAAGACATCGAGGGGGAAGTGAGGCTCGCGTGGGACGAACACAACGAAGGCGGGTCGCTAGTGGCCTCGGGAGTCTATCTGTTGAGAGTCAAGGTTGGTGACCATACTCTCGTTAGAAGGATGCAAGTTCTCCGGTAGGACATGCCCTCGAAGTGAGGTTGAGTGCGAGGCAGGCACTCAACCTCACCTGAGGTATCGCGACTTCAGTTCACCCCAGGTCGTGCGAGCTACGGGTGTAGGGCCACACCCTTGGCCGAAGGCTCCGATCTGCCCGCAGTCGCGCCCGGTTGGATGCTGGCCGGGAAGGCAAGGCGATGTCGAGGCAACGGAGTAGTTGCCCTGCTCGAGATCACAGAACTCGGGGTCTGTTTCGACGTTGCCCCCGAGGTCGACGCAACCTCCAGCGAAACTAATCCCCCCCGTGGGGTTTTCGTAGAGCACGTTGCATCCGACGCTGGTGGAAGTGAAGCACCGGATTCCCCAGCCACTTCCGGTGTATGCAACGACGTTACTCGTAATCAGCTGGCTGCTGCTTTCTGTGTTCATATGAATCGCCCCGGAGCTTGGTCCAAAACCCTGTTCATTCAAAACAAAGGTGTTTTCTGAGATGTTGGTGTTGATGTCCCCCCCGCCGTAGATCGCCCCTCCGAACGCTCCTGCACTGTTGCCAACGAACAGGTTGCCGGTAATACTGATAGCTATCGGATGACCGCCGAGAAGAACTATTGCACCGCCCTCGCCCAGGCTGGAGTTCCCGATGAACTGATTCTCGTGCAACACAAAGTCATCATAGGCGGAAACGGCGCCACCAACACCGTCTGTCGAGTTGCCGTGAAATAGGTTGCGCGTGGCCACAAAAAAGCCGCCGTCCCGGTTGCCAAAGGCCCCACCACCAGAAAGAAAGCCCTGACAGCGATTGTTCTCAACAACGTTCGAGGTAGCTTCAACCTCACCAGCCTGGCAAAAGATGGCGCCCCCTGCCGACCAAAAGCCAGAGCCGAGGTTATTCGACAGCTCGTTGTCCACCACCGTTGTTGTGGACCCAATGCTATGGATCCCGCCTCCGCGCGAGGCAAAGTTCTCGGTGATGACGTTGCCTCGAATCGTCACGGTGGAGACGATGCAGCGAACCCCACCTCCTCCTAGGTCGGAGTTGCCGTTAGTGATCGTAAACCCCTCAAGGAGCGCGCTCTCTGACTGGTCTATCGTGACAACAGGACCGCTTCCGCCCCCGTCGATAGTCGTTTGCTTGGGGCCGTCGCTACTGACTAGGGACAAGCTTTTTCCTAAGACCGCCAAGTTCTCGGGATAGTGACCCGGTGCCACTAGCACCGTGTCACCGTTCTCGGCTGCATCCACTGCAGCTTGGATGGTCGGGAAGTCCTTTGGCACGTGAAGGATCGCGGCGCCTGCAGGAGCTGAAAGGCATACGGCCGCTACAGCGGAGAGGAGAAGTGCTTTCATGGTGCGGCTCCTGGGAGCAGGTTGTGAAAGAGAAACTCCCTCGGCACCTAGATTCTAGCATCTAGGACGTTAGCAGGGAATGGGTTGCCAGCACGGCACCCATCCCCCCGTGTTGGCAGTGCTCGGAAACTGCCTTTGAAGTAAGGTTGAGTGCGAGGCTGGCACTCAACCTCACCTGAGGTATCGCGACTTCAGTTCGCCCCAGGTTGTGCGCGCGACAGGTGTAGGGCCACACCCTTGGCCGAAGGCTCCGATTTGCCCGCAGTCGTGCCCGGTTGGATGCTGGCCGGGAAGGCAAGGCGATGTCGAAGCAACGGAGTAGTTACCCTGCTCCAGATCGCAAAACTCGGGGTCCGTTTCCACGTTGCCCCCGAGGTCGACGCAACCTCCAGCGAAACTAATCCCCCCCGTGGGGTTTTCGTAGAGCACGTTGCATCCCACACTCGTGGCCGTAAAACACCGTATTCCCCAGCCAGCCCGGGTGTGTGTGACGACGTTATTCCTAATCAACTGACTGCCACTGTCGGACACGTGAATTGCTCCGGACCCGGGCCCAAAACCCTGCTCATTGAAAACAAAGGTGTTTTCTGAGATGTTGGTGTTGATGTCCCCCCCGCCGTAGATCGCCCCTCCGAACGCTCCTGCACTGTTGCCAACGAACAGGTTGCCGGTAATACTGACAGCTATTGGATGACCGCCAAGAAGAACGATGGCACCAGCGTTGTCCGAGCTGGAGTTCCCAATGAATTGATTTTCATGCAAGACAAAGTCGTCGTCAGCAGAGATAGCTCCACCGCCACCATCTGTCGAGTTGCCGTGAAATAGGTTGCGCGTGGCCACAAAAAAGCCGCCGTCCCGGTTGCCAAAGGCCCCACCACCAGAAAGAAAGCCCTGACAGCGATTGTTCTTAACAACGTTCGAAGTAGCTTCAACCTCACCAGCCTGGCAAAAGATGGCGCCCCCTGCCGACCAAAAGCCAGAGCCGAGGTTATTCGACAGCTCGTTGTCCACCACCGTTGTTGTGGACCCAATGCTATGGATCCCGCCTCCGCGCGAGGCAAAGTTCTCGGTGATGACGTTGCCTCGAATCGTCACTGTGGAGACGATGCAGCGAACCCCACCTCCTCCTAGGTTGGAGTTGCCGTTAGTGATCGTAAACCCCTCAAGGAGTGCGCTCTCTGCCTGGTCTATTGTGACAACAGGGCCGCTTCCGCCCCCGTCGATAGTCGTTTGCTTGGGGCCGTCGCTACCGACTAGGGACAAGCTCTTTCCTAAGACCTCCAAGTTCTCGGGATAGTGACCCGGTGCCACTAGCACCGTGTCACCGTTCTCGGCTGCATCCACTGCAGCTTGGATGGTCGGGAAGTCTTTTGGCACGTGAAGGATCGCGGCGCCTGCGGGAGCTGAAAGGCATACGGCTGCTACAGCGGAGATGAGAAGTGTTTTCATGGTGCGGCTCCTGGGAGCAGGTCGTGAAAGAAAAACTCCCTCGGCACCTAAATTCTAGCATCTAGGACGTTAGCAGGGAATGGGTTTACCAACACGGCACCCATCCCTCCGTGTTGGCAGTGCTCGGAAACTGCGCTCGAAGTGAGGTTGAGTGCGAGGCAGGCACTCAACCTCACCTGAGGTATCGCGACTTCAGTTCACCCCAGGTCGTGCGAGCTACGGGTGTAGGGCCACACCCTTGGCCGAAGGCTCCGATCTGCCCGCAGTCGCGCCCGGTTGGATGCTGGCCGGGAAGGCAAGGCGATGTCGAGGCAACGGAGTAGTTACCCTGCTCCAGATCGCAAAACTCGGGGTCTGTTTCGACGTTGCCTCCTAGGTCTACGCAAGCTCCAGTGGAATTGATCCCACCTGTCGGGTTTTCGTAGAGCACGTTGCATCCCACACTTGTGGAAGTGACGCACCATATACCCCAACCGCTGCCGGTGTGGGCTACGATGTTATTCGTAACTAGCAGACTGCCACCGTCTGTTAGGTGAATCGCTCCGGAGCCTGGTCCGAAACCCTGCTCATTGAAAACAAGAGTGTTCTCTGAGATGTTGGTGGTAGACTGCTCCCCCCCACCCGCGTAGATCGCTCCTCCCCGCGCTCCCGCACTGTTGCCAACAAATAGGTTGCCGGTAACACTGACAGTTATTGGGCGGCCGCCGCCAAGAAGGACGATGGCACCAGCGTGGTCCGAGCTGGAGTTCCCGATAAACTGGTTTTCATGCAAGACAAAGTCGTCGTCAGCAGAGATAGCTCCACCGCCACCATCTGTCGAGTTGCCGTGAAATAGGTTGCGCGTGGCCACAAAAAGGCCGCCGTCCCGGTTGCCAAAAGCCCCACCACCAGAAAGAAAGCCCTGACAGCGATTGTTCTTAACAACGTTCGAGGTAGCTTCAACCTCACCAGCCTGGCAAAAGATGGCGCCCCCTGCCGACCAAAAGCCAGAGCCGAGGTTGTTCGACAGCTCGTTGTCTACCACCGTTGTTGTGGACCCAATGCTATGGATCCCGCCTCCGCGCGAGGCAAAGTTCTCGGTGATGACGTTGCCTCGAATCGTCACGGTAGAGACGATGCAGCGAACCCCACCTCCTCCTAGGTCGGAGTTGCCATTAGTGATCGTAAACCCCTCAAGGAGTGCGCTCTCTGCCTGGTCTATTGTGACAACAGGGCCGCTTCCGCCCCCGTCGATAGTCGTTTGCTTGGGGCCGTCGCTACCGACTAGGGACAAGCTCTTTCCTAAGACCTCCAAGTTCTCCGGATAGTGACCCGGTGCCACTAGCACCGTGTCACCGTTCTCGGCTGCATCCACTGCAGCTTGGATGGTCGGGAAGTCTTTTGGCACGTGAAGGATCGCGGCGCCTGCAGGAGCTGAAAGGCATACGGCCGCTACAGCGGAGAGGAGAAGTGCTTTCATGGTGCGGCTCCCGGGAGCAGGCTGCGAAAGAGAAACTCCCTCGGCACCTAGATTCTAGCATCTAGGACGCTAGCAGGGAATGGGTTTACCAACACGGCACCCATCCCTCCTGACCAGCGACAATTGTAACCGCGCACTCTGGATTGCCAACATGGTGACGAGCGACTGGGCGCCGGAAAAGCCGAGGCGGGTCAAGACGGCAGTGCCGCTCGCCTCGTAGGTCCCAAAGCTCATAAAGGTGGGAAGCGGCATGCTTGCTGCACCCTCGGCGGCGATGATGGCGGTGACAACGTCGGGGAGGGCGGCGCCGCTCAGCGCCGGGAAATTGGGGCGGACGACCGCCCAGAACAAGAGCACCATCCCCAGGTACTTGCCGGCGCGCACACCGGCAGATAAGAGAGCGACGGGAACCAACACTTTCGAACGCCGGGTCTCGTCGATTGGGCCGATGACGTTGGTAGCAAAAGCCAACAAGCGGTCGCGCGCGGCCAGCAATCATTGGTAGCCGATGATCGCCGCGACAGTGAAAAGCAAGGCGATGAAGTCGAACACGAAGCTGATCGCTAGCGACGACACGCAGGCTGCTGCGCTCACCGAGTAGCCCCGGTTCAACATTGCAACGTAGGACAGCTCGCCGATCCGCGCCGAAAAGAGATCAACCATCATATTGCGCACTTGGGTCGCCAGTCCTACGTGCAGGAGGCTTGGCGGTTGGCGCTCGCCAGCGGCGCGGATGAGCAAACGGAAGCGCACCGCCCGGAGCCAAACCGTCAGCACGTAGAGGGCGACGTAGGCGGCAATGAGGGCCGCCCCCCGGCTCGCTCCGCCCGGCGGGCGCCTACCAGGCCAAGCGAGAAGAGTGTTCATAGCTGGCCGCCACCTACCGACAAATAGCGCAAGACGACTTACAATGGTCGGAGGAGTCCTAGATGGAACCCATGCATCAAGTCGGGACGCTCAGTCGTTCTGCCATCGTCGGTGCCCTCGCCGGGCTCGGGGTGTGGGCTTGGGCCGGCGCCACCGAGGCCGCCATCGTGCTGGCCACTTTCCCCGGGCGGGGGATGGCGGCAGAGATCGTCCCCTTGGGAGGAATCGCCTACGGCTTGTTTGGAGCGCTCGTCGGCGCGGCGATTGGCATCCTGGGTGCGCGGCGCTTGAGAGTGCCAGCCATGCTCGGCCTCCACGCCGCCCTTTGGTGCTTGGGTGTGCTGGGGGCGGGTTTGATTTTCCGCCACCTCCCGCGAGCCATCGGCACCGAGACCGCACTGGCCGCAGCCGGAGCCGCCGTGGGAGCTGCGCTTATGGGAGCCGGCGTTGCCTGGCTCGCCCAGCGCCTGCGCGTGGGTGGCTTCCGCTGGGGGGTGGTCGCGTTCCTGCCGTGGGTGATGGGTGCTGCTGTCCTCCTGGTCGCGCGGTTCACCTCGTCGGGCGGCGCCGGGCTCACCGAGCCGGAGTTCGCCGCCGACCGTCACGCCGACGACCCGCGCGCTCGCCCCAACGTGCTGTTCCTCTTGGTTGACACGCTGCGAGCGGATCGCCTCGGAGTCTACGGACATGGCACCAACACCAGTCCCGCGATTGACAGCTTGGCGACCCAAGGTGTTACCTGCGAGCGGGCGATTGCGGCGTCGTCCTGGACCCGCCCGTCGGTCGCGACCATCTTTTCCGGGTTGTCGCCGGCGGCACACGGCTTGACCAGCTACTACACCGGCTTCTCTGAAGAAGCGCTCTTGCTTCCCGAGATGTTCAAAGCTGCCGGCTACACGACGGCGGTGTTTAGCAATAACGGGCACGTCTCTCCGACGTTTGGGTTTGCCCAGGGCGTGGACTTCATGAGTTCGACCGCCTCGAGCATCCGGCAGTACCTCTTTCTTGGTCAGATCAGCTACCGCTTGGCCATGCGGTTGGGGTTTTGGCCCGCACGGCTGCCGGCCGCTCTCTGTTTGTCGACCGAGCGCTTGCTGATGCGCGATCAAGCCAACGATGGGACCGGAGCTGATTTGAATCGCCAGTTTTTCGCCTGGTTGGATCGGCGGCCCGACAAACCCTTCTTTGCTTACCTCCACTACTTCGAGCCGCACGCGCCCTACGCGCCCCCAGCTCCCTGGGACGCGCGTTGCAATGCCGTAGCCATCCCTGGTTACCGGGTCATGCCGCCCGCCGATCGGGACCAATACTTTCCTTTCGAGGAGGGCACGGTTCTGGCTAACGCCGAGCACGACTACCTGTGGCGGCGGTACGACGCCGAGATTCGTTACCAGGATGCCATCTTGAGCGAGGTCTTCGCCGAGATGCGGCACCGTTCGCTCGCGCAAAACACCCTCGTCGTGTTTACCTCGGACCATGGCGAGGAGTTTGGCGACCACGGGCATTGGGGACACGGCAAGTCCTTGTTCGGCGAAGTCACTCAAGTGCCGCTCATCTGGGCGATGCCGGGTGAGATTGCCGCCGGGGCGCGCTTCCACCGCGTCGTCGAGCACATCGACGTCGCGCCTACCGTCCTCGACCTGGTCGGCTTGGAGTTGGCTCCGGGGCAGGTGGAAGGACGCAGCCGGGCCGTCGAACTGCGGGATGCGTCGCCCGGCGTGGTGGAGACTTCCAAAGACGTGGCCGGTGACGAGGTGGCGCCCCTCGCCAGTGCCCACCGCGCCATGAGCCAGCTCTACCAGAACGGCTTTGAAGCCGCTTCATTGCGCGACCAGGCGTTTCTCTACATAGAAGTTGCGAAGCGGGACGACAAGCGCGTGCTGCTCTACGACTTGGTCGCGGATCCTGCTTGCCAGGTCAACGTCGCCGAGGCGCGGCGCGACGTGGTCATGGACATGGCTGCCGAGTTGCGTGTGCGCCGGGAAGTAGCCAGCCCCGCCAAATCCACCGACGCCGGCATGGGGGAGGAGACCATGGATCGCTTAAAAGCCCTAGGCTACATCAATTGATGGGCAGCTAGGACCAACTCCGCACTGAGATCATAGAAGTTTCGCGCGACCCTATGGCGCTGAGCGCGGCGCTGAGGGCGTTCGAGACCTGGCGCGCTGTCCCCAGCCCCGGGCCGCCCAGGAAGATCTGGTTCATGTAGTCGTCGATCCTCACGACCAGGGTGCGCCGCCACGGGCGCGCCAAAGTGTCGAACATGTCCTGCCAGGTGCGCCCCACTTCGGGGAGTAGGTTGACCGCCACGACGCCGTTAGGAAGGAGCTTGTGCGCCGCGAGTTCCGGCAGGGTGTCGAAGGTGACTGACGGTTTGGTCATCCCCCCAGGCCCCGGGATGGAGAGGTCATCCAGAATGAAGTCGAAACGCCGGCGTTGAGCGCCGAGCCAGGTGGCAGCCTCGGCGTGGGTGATGGCGATGGGTTCAACCCAATCGCCGCACACCTCCCGGAAAACTGCAGCTGCTTCTTCCGAGAGATCGACCGCTTCGAGCGCGCCAGTGTTCCCCATTGCCCGGAGCGGCGCTATCAGCCCGCCGCCGGCGAACCCCAGGACAGCGGTGGCGCGTTCCGCGCCAAAGACGTCCACCAGCGCCGCTAGCACGTCGAAGAGCGAATGCGTCGCGCTGGGTTGCGCGTGGATTTCGGAGACCACGTCGCGGCCCAGTACTAGCCGCGCCCCACGCCGGGTACGCACCACCGTCCAGCCCTCGCCGGGGAGGACCGTGCGCTTGGGCCGGCGCGTTACCGGCGCGCCGCTCACTCCGACTCGGCGTCGACCAAGGCTTGCAGTCGGGTCGCCGCGTCGGCGGCGTGGCGGCGGTCGCCCCCCAACCCCAGATAGCCTTCATAGGCAGCGCGCGCGCAGTCGTTGTCGCCTTGAGCTTCGCAGACCCGACCAAGGAAGTAGGTGGCCATGGCGTGCTGTGGCTCCATGGCCAGCGCTTGCTCCAGGTAGGGGCGGGCGCTGTCGGGTGCCGCCGCTTGCAAGAACGCCAGGCCGACCATAGCGCGGGCCGAAGCGTCGTCGGGTTGGCGTTGGGCAGCGGTTTTCAGGTGGACGAGCGCTTCGCGCGGCCGCTGCGCTTCCAAGAAGAGGCTGCCTAACTCGGAGTTGGCGCGGGCGGCGTTGGATACCGCGTTCAAGTAGCGGTGGCGAATGGTGCTGCTTTCGGCGGAGCGACCGGCGTGGGCCAGGGCAACCGCGTAGCGGGCTAGGGCGAGACTCGGTGCTGGTGTCTCTCCCGACTCGGCGCCAAGAACAGTCGTGTAGGCGTCTGCTGCCGCTGCATAGTTGCCGGCTACGAACAGACTGTCTGCCTGGGCCAGGGGCGTCGTGCGGATCAGGCCGCCGGTCCGGGTGCCTTCTGGTCGCCGTGCGTTCTCGCTCGAGCGGTGCACCGGCTGCGGCATTGCCGCTGCAGTATCCGTTGCTGCGGCACCCGATGGGGTGACCGCCCCCGAGTCGACTGGCGGAGTAAGAGCACTGGAGTCCGCCGCTGCTTCGGTGGGCGCCGCGACTGGGGTGGAGTCTGCCGGCGCGTCATGGCGCCACCCCGGGGGCGGGATGGTGACGACGGTCGTTGGTTCACGCTCCCCGCGACTCCAGGGTTGGGCCGGCTCAGGTTCGGCGGGACGGTGGTCCTCCTGTTGAGGAGTGCCGGGAGGGATGTGCGGATCAGGCTGGGTGCGGCCCCGGTTCACTCCTTGCAAAGTCTGGGCGGCTTGGGTAACGACCAAGCGGTTGATGCGTTCGAGCGCGATGACCCCGTCCCCCAATGGCCGCAGCTCGGCGAACGACTCGAGGGCCGGGGTCAGGACGTCGGTGCGGCTCCCGCAGACCACGACGGGTGCGCCGGGCTTGGTACCTGATAGGGCCACCACCGCCGCGTTGACCACGTCGGTCGACTCACCGACCGGCACGTGCGTGATGGTAACGCCGGGGTTGATGTGGCCCTGCGCTTGGTTGAGTCGGAGCGCGTGTAGCAGGTTGCCCGCCGGATCTTCAGCGACCAGGATGGTGCTGTCCGCCTGCAGCTGGGACAAGGGACCCATGGTCTGGACGGCGGACTGGAAGCCTTGACGCCACGGAACTAGGCGCGTGGCGGCGTCCCCATCGGCGCGCCGTCCGACCGCCCCGGCAACGCGCGCCAACGTCGGATGGTCGGTGGCCCGCGCCGCACCCAGGTACGCCGCAACCGGCGTTCCCAAGACCAGCGCCAGTAAAATGGTGGCGATGACCGGCGACGCCCGCCGGAACAAGACGGCGGCTCCGGCTCCCACCCAGATGGCGAAGATGACGGCGCCGGGCAATGCCGCCGCGCCGGTGTCAGCAGCTGGTAGGTAGACGACGGTGAGGATGGCGACGGCGAACAAGACCACAAGGAGGAGGCCGGCGCGCACCGTGCCCCGCCGTCCGGGGATGGTGATGGCGCCCAGAATGCCCAACAACGTGGCGACGGCCAGGAAACTATAAAGGTGCACGGTTGCCCACTGCCCGAAGCGCGCGGCGCCCTCCGCCGCCCCGACCGGTGGCCAAAGTCGGCCGCTGGCGGCGTGTTGCCACACGGAGCGCACGGTGTCGAGCGGCCGGTATTGGTCGCCACCTGCCAGCTCGGCACTGGTTTGCATGAGTTCACCGACTTGCAACGCCAGCCATGGCGCCAGGCCGACCAGGAGGGCGAAGAGGACGGACGTCAGCGCGGCACCGAAGCCGCGCCGCTTGCCACTTTCGCGCTCCTTGTCCGACTGGGGGCGCCAGACCAACCAGAACGCGCTCAGCAAAAAGACGGGAATGAAGGCCAGCATGCCCACGTCCACTGCGACTGCCAGTCCCAAGCACATGGCGGCGACGAAAAGGTTCCACGGGCCCGCGCCGGTCAACCGCCGGATCCACAGCCAGACGACCAGGGCGAAGAGCAGCGCGTTGAGCGCCGCTGGCGCTGGAGTTACGGAGCGCAACCAAAACGCATGGGCGACGACCAAGCTGCCGGCGCCCGCCACGGCGAACAACAGTCGACTCCGTGGCGTACCGATGCGGGCGTGGTCGAGAAGTCGGGCAACGCACAGGAAGACCAGGAGCGCGGTGAGCCCCCCGCAGACCGCCGCCAAGGCGTTGACCGACGTGGCGGGGTCCACGACGCCGAGCCGCGTTCCCAAATGACCAAGGGCGACGAACAGAGGGTGGTCTTCGGCACCGCCGCCTAACGCCAGGCGTTGGGCAGCGAGTTGTTGGGCGGCGTCTTCGCCGTTCCCGGCGCCCGGCAAGAGCGTGGCACCATAGAGGGCAAGCGTCGCAGCGAGGACGAGCGCCCCCAAGAAGAAGCTCAAAAAGCCTGCCCGCGCCGGCGGCTCGGTGGGCGCCGCGGCGGCAGGTGGCAGCTCGGTGTCGATCGGTTCGGCTGGCTGCGGCGTATGGCGCGTCTCGCCGCTGGTGTCGGCCTCATCGCCGACGCCGTGGCGCTCGGCGTTTCGCCGAGCCACTGCCTGCTGCTCAGCGATACGGGCCTCGGCCTCCTCCTGGGCCCGGCGGCTGGCGGCTTCCTGCTCGGCGATGCGTGCCTCCGCCTCCTGCTCGGCGATGCGTGCCTCCGCCTCCTGTTCGGCGATGCGTGCCTCCGCCTCTTGCTCGGCGATGCGCGCCTTCGCCTCCTGCTCGGCGCTGCGGGCATCGGCCTCTTTCTCGGCTTGGCGGGCGGCGCCGGCTCGTTCTAACTCGCTCTCTCCCGGGTTGTCGCCACCGGGTTGCGGTTTGGGCTCGGAGGTTGGGTCGACGACGTTCCAGTCCGAAACGGGCTCTGGCTCGCTGTGCTCTGGGTGCTTGGGATCATTCGGGTCGGACACGACGCTTGCTCCTTGCCGTCGGTGGTGATCTGTCTGCGCTCATCCCCAGAACCGTACCACGCGCACCGAGCCCCGGTTGCATCGCCTTGATGCATTCAGCCTAACCACCTGGGCCGGGTCACCCGACCTCCCAAGATCGCGCCCCCGGCCTCCGATGCACCTAGAAGTGTTGGGTGCCGCCCGGTGCCTCGGGGCGGTCCAGCGGCTGTGCGTGGTGCATAGCCGCAGTACCGAGCGAGAGGACCCACCAACATGCACACTGCGACAGCGGGGCAAGCGCGGCGCGCCACCGCCCTCGTCTTGGGCCTACTTGTTCTCTATGCGTTCGGTTGCGAGCACTACCAGGTGGCAGCACCCACCAACACGCCGCCGTTGCCGCCGCGTCAGCCCCAGCCGGTGGCTGACACCACCGGGGTCGTCGGGTCGCTCCTCCCCGAGCTGAGCTGGCAGGGGGGTGGTGACGCCGATCGAGACGCCGTGGTGTTTGACGTCTACGCTGGCCTTGCCGCGCCGCTCACCTACTTGGCGACGACAGCGGAGCCCAACTACCAACTGATCCCGCCCCAGCGCCTCACCGGTGAATCGGTGGTCTACTGGCAAGTCGTAGCGCGGGATGCGCTGGGTGACTCGGCTCAGGGCCCGACCTGGTACTTCCGCACTCCGGAAGATTTGAACGCGCCGCCCACCAGCCTTTCCAACCCGGTACCGGCTGACGGTGCCTCCGGTGTTGCCCGCAATCAGCTCTTGCAATGGTTCGGCGGCATCGATCCGGAGGGCGGACCGGTGACCTACGCGGTGGCCCTCGATACGTCGCTGGCGTTCGAGAGCAGCGTTCTTCAAGCGGTGAGCGGCCTGGTCGAGCAGCGGTTCGCGCCGCCCGAGTCGCTGGTGGCGCACGCCACCTACTATTGGCAGGTGACAGCGCAAGATTCGGTCCTGGCCGAGACCCAAAGTGCGGTTTGGAGCTTCGCCACCGGCTCCGGGTCGATCGACAACCGCCCACCGTCGCAGGTGGGGGCACCGTCGCCAAGTTCCGGAGCCAGCGGCGTGCCGATCGCACCGACCGTGCTCACCTGGGAGGGTGGGATCGACCCCGACGGCGACCCCGTCGTCTACAACGTGTACTTCGGGTCGGCTGGGGGCGCCCTGCTCTTGCTGGGTTCGACCTCGAGCCGCGAGTGGACCCTGGCCGCACCGCTGGAGTTTGAGACCAGCTACGCCTGGCGCGTTGAGTCACGCGACGATCAGGGTCATGTGACCATCGGGCCAACTTGGCTATTTGTCACCGAGGCCAACGATCCACCGTCGACGCCAAACAATCCGAGCCCAGAGCACCTAGCCGAGGGTCAGCCCACCGATGTCGTCTTGAGTTGGGAAGGCGGTGAGGATCCCGAGGGGCTGGGGGTGACCTACCGCGTCTTCCTGGCGCCCGCCGGCACGCCCTTGCAGTTGTTGGCGACGACGACTGACCGGAGCGTCTCGGCCGCCTTGAACGGTGCGCTTGACTACAGTCGAAGCTACCGTTGGAAAGTAGAGGCGATCGACTCGGCCGGCCTGACGACGCCGGGCGGGACCTGGCGCTTCAAGACCGGTCAGAGCCAGGCGCCCGCCGCGCCCTGCCCGCCGCTGGAGCCGGCCGACGGCGCCAACCAAACCCCGCTGGCCATGCTGCTCACCTGGAGTTGCGGTGACGACCCCGACGGTGATCCGGTCACCTACGAGGTGCGCCTGGACCGGAACTCACCGCCCGCAGAAACGATTGCAGAGTCGCTCACCGATCGCTCGCTGTTCATCCGTGGACTCGAGCCGCACACGACCTACTACTGGCAGGTGCGGGCCACCGACGGGTTGGTGGAACCGAGTGTTGGGCCGGTTTGGCGCTTCCGCACCCGCAATCAGCCGCCCGGTCAAGTCAGCGATCCGGAACCGCAGCACGCGGCGGTGGGCGTCGACATCAACGCTGACTTGCGCTGGCAAGCGGCCACCGATCAGGACGGCGACCCGGTGATTTACCGGGTCGAGCTGGGACCGACCCAGCCGCCCGAGTACGCCGGCTCAACGGCCAACACGCAGTTCGACCCTGGCACGCTCCAAGAGGGCACCACCTACTACTGGCGGATCGTTGCCGAAGATGCCTTTGGTGGCTCGACGCCGGGACCGACTTGGCGCTTCCAAACCGGGATCGTGCCCAACCTCCCGCCTTCGGCGCCGTCGAACCCGGTCCCCCAAGATGGTCAAGGGGGCGTCGATCCTGGCGTCACCCTGGCGTGGTCGCCGTCGATCGATCCGGACGGCGATGCAATCGTCTACGACGTCCACCTTGGGGTGACCAATCCGCCGGGCTTCATGGTCAGCCAGTCGGCGTCGACCTTTGACCCGCCCGGCGATCTCTCATACGACACCACCTACTTCTGGCAAATCATCGCCGACGATAGTGAGGGCGCGCGGGTCGATGGCCCGGTTTGGTGGTTCAAGACCGGACCAGAGCCCAACGCACCGCCCGAGGCGCCGGCCAGCCCCAACGTTCAGGACGGCGCGGTTGGTGTGGCGGTCGATGTGGCGTTGAGTTGGGCGGCATCGTCCGATCCCAACGGCGACCCGGTTAGCTATGACGTCTACTTCGGTGTCGAGGACGAGCCACCGCTGGTCGCCAGTAGCCTGGTCAGCCCCAACTATGACCCGCCCGGTGATCTAGGCTACTCCACCACCTACAACTGGCGGGTGGTAGCAGCCGACGACCAGGGTGGCGCAACCAGCGGGCCGTACTGGAGCTTCACGACGGCACCCGAGCCGAACACACCACCCAGTCAACCGCTGCCGGTCAGCCCGGCCAACGGCGCGACGGATCAACCGGTCCAGCCGACCTTGAGCTGGGTGGCGTCGTCCGATCCCGACGGGGATCCGGTGGTCTACGACGTCTACTTGGGCACGGCCCTGCCGCCGCCGCTACTGACCACGGTGACGGCTACGAGTTTAGCCGTTGGGCCGCTCGACTACGCCACAACCTATTGGTGGCAGGTGCGCGCCCGTGACGACCGGGGCGGTGAATCGCCTGGAACGCTCCGCAGTTTCCGGACGGTGGCCAACCAGCCCCCCACCTTGCCCGCGTCTCCGAACCCGGCGGACGGCGCTATTGCGGTACCGGTGAGTGCCACCATGAGCTGGGCGCCATCGATCGATCCGGAGGGGGATCCAGTGACCTACGACGTCTACTTCGGCTTCACGAGCCCGCCGCCCCAGGTGTCAGCGGGTCAGTCGCCGGCGACCTATACGCCCAACTTCTTGTTCCCCGGCTCCACCTACTACTGGCGCATCGAGGCGGCTGACGGCGCCGGCAATCAGGTGACGTCGGCTGAGTGGAGCTTCACGACCGCGCCCTAGGTGCTGCCGACCGCGGCGCCTTTGCCGGCGTAGATGTCCATGACGTTGTGCAGCATCTGGATGGCGTCCGACTTCTGGCGCTGGAACGAGTTGCGCCCGATGATCGAGCCGAAGCCGCCACCTTCATGGATGCCCCGAATCTCATCGTAGACCGCGTCGAGCCCCTTGGCCGCTCCGCCCGAAAAGATGACGATGCGCCGGCCGGAGAAGGAACTTTGCAATACGAGCCGGATGCGGTCGGCCAGCGTGCCGATGGGGGTCCCCGCCTTCTCGAGGGCTGCTGCGGCTTCCTTCTGCTCGACGTGGTCGGTGGGTGGTTTGACTTTGACGATGTTGGCGCCCAGCTGGCACGCAATCTGCGCGGCATAGGCGACGATATCAATCGCCGTTTCACCTGCCTTGGAGATGCCCGAACCGCGCGGGTAGGACCAAATCACCACCGGTAGCCCGCAATCTTTGGCCTCTTCGGTCAGCTCGCGAATCTGTTCGTACATTTCGTTGCGGAAGGACGAACCCGGATAGATCGTGAAGCCGATCGCCGCGCAGCCCAGGCGCAGCGCATCCCGCACTGACCCGGTCACCGCCGGGCAAGGGTCGCCGCCGGTTGACAAAGTGTCCGAGTTGTTCAGCTTCAGGATCAGCGGAATCTCATGGGCGAAGCGCTCCGCTCCGGCGGTCAGAAAGCCGAGCGGCGCCGCGTAGGCGTTGCAACCGGCGTCGATCGCCAGTTGGAAATGGAACGCCGGGTCGAAGGCGTCGGGGTTGGGGAGGAACGAGCGCACCGGGCCGTGCTCGAAGCCCTGGTCCACCGGTAGAATGACCATCTTGCCGGAACCGCCCAAGCGTCCGTGGTTCATGATGCGCGCCAGGTTCATGCGCACACCAGGCGACTCGGATTCATACCAGCTCAGAATTTCTGCTACGCGCGGGGTCATACATCCTCCGGAGTTTGCGTTTCGGCGGCTGCCAGTGTAACGCATCGCCCGGCCGGCGGGAAGGGTGCCACAAGCGTGTTGCCTTCGATGATACCTGGGGTCTCAGCGACGAAGGCGCCCGCACCTAGCAGGGCTTGGTTCCGCAAGATGAGCTTGTTGCGGACTAACGACTCGCCAATGAGCATGGTTACTCCGCCACCGACGTTTTCTGCGGTGTTGTCTTGGATCAGGTTGTCATCGATTTGGGCGGCCGAATTCGACAAGACCAGAGCTAAAGCGCCGCTGTCCGCTGCGCCGCCGGTGTGCGCCTTGCCTGGAGCGCTGCGAACGTGAGGAGGGCGCCGACTAGGAGCGGGTTGACCAGCGTGTTGGGCATGTACCAATCCCCAGCCCCCAAGCGAAAGTAAGAGGTTTGCAAGACGAACAGGCAGAACAGGTGCGCGGCAAACGCCGTAAATCCAAAGCGGCTAGTGAGTACAAACCACAGGGCTGCCGGTACAACGCTGGCAGCGAGGCCAAGCCAGTTGGATTGGCCGATTGCCGTCAACGTGTAGAGAAAGACGAAGTAGATCATGTCGGCGACACGGGGCCACCTGACCACCTGGCGCAGCAGAACTGGCACTGCCAGGATGAACACCGCATTGAACAACGATTGGCTAATCAGGGAGACTATGTGGCCCAGCGTGCGGCTGGCGCTGTAGTAGATGAAACCTGGGCTGACGATCGGCCCCGGCGCTCCGTCGCCGGCTAGTGGTGCCAACTGCCGGGCGAGGTTTGCAAACAACACAAAGACTACGGCGCTGACTACTCCGGCGAGAAGGTCACGCCCCACCCACGAATCGGCGATCCGCCCGCTCAGTAAGCGATTCCAGCCGATCAATCGCGCGGGAAAGTGCCGGCGCACGTGGGGTTCCAACGCCACGTACAAAACCCACATGGCACCGGCCAAGAAAGCAGGCAGTCCGAGCGCCGCAATAAACAGGTCCAGCACCTGATCTGCGGTGGCGACGTGGTGGCTGGTAAGGAGCCAAACCACGAGTTGGGCGAGAAACACGACCGCTGCCAAGAGCAAGGCGCCGCGTTGGTCGATCCGGTCTGAGCGAATGTTGCGCGCCGCCAAGAGACCGGCTCCCATGAGTACCAGGCCAATCACCACGAGGTTGAAGATCACTGCACCGCGGCTTTGCCCCCCTTGCTCCAATTGATGCCTGGGAATGCGCCAGTTCTCTGCCGCGTGGAAGTAGACCGGCTGGCCCCGATAGGCGGCAGCATCGATCTCGAGCGTGTCACCGGTGGTGGTGACCGTTGTCCAGGCTTTCTGCGTATCGGCGAAAACCGGCGGATTCCACGCGGCTACCGATGGTTTGAGGTTGGCGCCGCCATAGCCGGCAGCGTCGAGCAGCGCCTGCCAGTCCACCGGTGGGTCGGGACCGATCCGCCGGTCGCGTTGGGGCGGCACGCCCAACAGGTGTACTAGGCGGCCGCGGCTATCGAGTTCGACCAGCCATTCGCCCGACGTACGTAGCGGCGGGTCCTCAGCGCGCACCCGCCCGCTGACATCGGTGGGGATCAAGTGCCTGGGACTTTGCCGGTGCCAGTAGCGCACCAGAGCAATGTGCGGCGCCCTGAGCTCAGCCCAGCGCTCCACCTCCTCACCGCTGTCATCGATGTGCCGGTGCAACTCGCGATCGGAGAGAAACGACCAGGCCACGTCTTTGTCGGCCGTGTAGCCTAGCTGGGTCGCAAGCTCACGCGCTCGTTCGGCCAGCACCTGCGGTGGCTTGACCGGAGGTTGGTGTGCCATGACGTTGTGCTCGCTGGTGTACCAGGCGTGCGCCAGGATGCCAAGCACGCCCGCACACCAGAGAAGCGCGGTCCGCCCGCGGCCAAGCGCCCCCGAGTCGCCGGCGGCCGCGACCAATTCGGGCGACGGGGTTTCGCCGGCGGCGAGTGCCTCCGCCAGCGGGTCGGCACCGGGAAGGGCGGCGGCGACTGCTAGGGCCGAGGCCGGCCGGGCTTCGCGGTCCTTTTGCAGGCAGCGCTGCACGATGCGGTCCACTGCTGGGCCGACATCGCCGGCCAACGACGACGGCTCGCTCGGTGTTTCCTCCAGGTGCGCCTTTTTGTAGTCCGCCACCGAGTCACCCGAAAAAACGCGCTTGCCAGTGAACATCTCGTAGAGGACGAGCCCCATCGCGTAGATGTCGCTGCGTTCGTCCAAGGGCTCACCCTTGAGCTGCTCGGGCGACATGTAGGCCGGGGTGCCGGCGCCGCCGGTGTCTCCATCCTGGCCGCCGGTCAGCGCAGCCAGTCCGAAGTCGGCGATGCGAGCTTGTCCGCGCCCATCTATCATGACGTTGGCTGGCTTCAGATCGCGATGGAGGACGCCCTTGGCGTGGGCCGCCGCCAGCCCGGCGCAAAGCTGCCGCGCCATCTCGGTGGCCTTGTCGGCCGGCAGTCGGCCGATGCGGTGCAGGAGCGAGGCTAGGTCTTCGCCGTCGATGTACTCCATGGTGAGAAAGTGGGTGCCGTCTGAGCGACCGATGTCGTACACGCGACAGACGTTGGGGTGTGACACCTGGCGGGCCAAACTCACTTCGTCGTGGAAGGCTTGGAGGCGGGCCGGGTCCGACGAGAGCGACGGGGATAGGAATTTGAGAGCGACCGGCTGGCCCAGGGTCGTGTCCTCGGCGCGGTAGACCTCACCCATGCCGCCCCGCCCGATGGGCGTAAGCAGGCGATAGCGACCGGCGATGACCGTACCCGCTTCGAACTGCTCGCGGGCGGCTGGTGTGGGGGTGGGCCGCCGGGTCGGGCTGGCGTCCCGGGTGACGTCGGCACCGCCGGGGACAGGCGAGCCGCACGCGCCACAGAAGCGCACGTCCGCTTGGACCGGAGCTTGGCAGGTCGGGCAATGAGTCATCGGCGTCCAAGCCTAAGCCAAGGGCCTGAAAGGCGCTAGGGCGACGGCGCTTGACAGCTCTAATGGTCGCGCCCGATACTTTGTGCGGTGCTCGAACAAAGCCGGATGCTCCCGGGACCTTCGATGTTTGAGCCTAGTTGGGTTTTAGACAATGAGTTACACGAGAATACGGATCATTGTTGGCGGGGCGCTGGTGTGGATGGTACTGCTTGCTGCGTGTGAACGTCCCACCGAAGGCCTCAAAGCATTCCCCCTGGATACCGACCCGGTGGTGTTTGCCGATGGGTTCGCCGGCGGCTTGGATTACCAGGCGTTTCTATATTCCAAGCTCGATGCGCTGTCGATCGATACGAGCGAGCGGTTCGAGGGCACCGCCGCCATTAAGGTCACCGTGCCCCCGCCCGGCGGCGAGGCCGGCTTCGCTGGTGGGGCGCTGACCACCTCGACCGCCCGGGACCTGTCCCGCTACAACGCGCTGACCTTTTGGGCCAAATCGAGCGTCCCGAGCACATTGAATGTCGTAGGGCTCGGAAACGACAACACTGGTACTTCGCTCTACGAGGCATCAATCGCCAATGTTCCCCTCACCACTGCGTGGTCGAAAGTGGTCGTCCCCGTTCCTTTTCCCGCGCGGTTGTCGGCCGAACGCGGGCTCATGTACTTCGCTGAGGAGGCCGAGGGTCCCGACGGGCACACCGTATGGTTCGACCAGATCCAGTTCGAAGAGGTATCGACGATCTCCAATCCCCGTCCAGTCATGGCATCGCGCAGCTTGAGCGCTTTCGTGGGTGGCGAGGTCGAGGTGTCCGGCACCGAGGTGACCTTCGACGTGGGCGGTAGCGACCTGACCGTGGTCCACCAGCCGGCGTATCTGACCTACTTTTCCTCGGACACCGCGGTGGCGACGGCGGCTGACGGGGTGATCCGCGCGTTCGGCGCTGGCGAGGCCACCATCACCGCCCGGCTAGGTGAAGTGGATGTGGTTGGCGAGGTCACCTTGCAGGCGACCGCGCCACCGTTTGCCCCTGCGCCACCACCCGGCCATAGTCCCGGCCAGGTGATCTCCATCTTCAGTGGTCTGTACACCGATATCACTGTTGATACCTGGTCGGCAGATTGGGACCGGGCCGACTACACCGAGTTGGAGGTCGATGGTGATTTGGTCAAGGCGTACACCAACCTTGTCTTTGCCGGGATTGAATTCAACTCGGCGCAGATCAACGCCGCCGACATGACGCATTTTCATATGGATGTCTGGGTTTCGGGCGGTACCCAGTTGAAAGTGAAACTCGTGGACTTTGGGGAGGACGGCGTCTTTGGGGGGGCGCCCGACGCCGAGCACGAGCTGACGTTCGGGGCGTCCAGCACGCCCCCGATTGTGCCCGACACCTGGGTGTCGCTCGATGTACCGCTGGCGGACTTCACGCGGTTGATTACCCGCGAACACTTGGCGCAGCTCATTGTATCCGGGCAGTCCAACACCGTTTATGTCGATAACATCTACTTCCATGGCCCATAGCGCCGCGCCGCTTCGTCGTCGTGGCTAGCCGTTTGCCCGGCCGCCAGGGCGCCGTGCGGCGCGACGCAACGCGCTCCGTTTCGCTGGCTGATCAGGTGTTGCGCCTGATCTGGCGCGAGCGGCAGGTGTCGCGCGCCGAGATCGCCCGGTTGCTGGAGCTGTCGCGCTCCACTGTTTCAGAGATCGTCGCCGCCTGGCTCCGCACGAAGCTGGTGGCAGAAGTGGGTGCTGGCCGTTCCAACGGTGGCCGCCGGCCCATCGTCTTGGAGTTCCAAGACAGCGCCTGTTTTGCCCTCGGCGTCGAACTCGGCGCCACGCACGTCGGCGTCGTGCAAACCGACCTGCGTGGTCGGACGCTGGCGTGGTACGACCGCGCGCACCCAGTGCGGGACGACCCAGACGGCACGCGGGCGCTCGTCGCTGCACTGTGCGACGCCTGCCTAGACCAGAGCGCCCAGCCCCGCTCGCAACTGGTGGGCATCGGCATCGCCGTGCCCAGCCCCGTTGATCAGTCCAAACCCGACGCGCTCTCAGAAGTAGTGTTGCCGGCTTGGGGTGGCCGGAGCGGTTTTGGCGCCCTGCGCCGTCGCTACCAGGTTCCCCTCTGGGTGGATAACGACGCCAACCTCGGAGCGTTGGCCGAGCACTGGTGGGGGGTCGGTGCCGAGGTCGATGACTTTGCCTACATCAAGATTGCCACCGGCGTGGGTTCGGGGCACGTCATCGGTGGGCAACTGTATCGAGGCGCGACCGGTGTCGCCGGCGAGATCGGCCACCTGGCCATTGACCCGCACGGTGGACCGTGTGTCTGTGGTCTGCGCGGTTGCTTGACCACCAAGGTCGGCGGTCAGGCGCTGGTCGAGCGCACGCAAGCCATGCTGGGAGAGTTTCCGGACAGCGTCTTGAACCGCGCGGGAATCACCCTGGCCTCGATCGAGGACGCGGCGTTGGCGGGGGACGCCCTGGCGCTCCAAGTGTGCAAGGAAGCGGCTGAATACCTGGGGATCGCCATCGCCGGCATGCTGAACCTCATGAACCCCACTTGCGTGATCGTTGGCGGTGGTCTCGCCCGGCTCGGTGAATTGCTACTCGCGCCACTGCGCGAGATGGTCAAGAGTCGGACGTTGGTCAGTTCGCTGGACGCCTCGGAAATCCATACCAGCGACCTGGGGCCGCGGGCGGTGGCCATCGGTGCGGCCACCTTGGCCGTCAAGGCGGCGCTTGACCAGCCGCGTCTCTTTCCGGCGGCGACAGCGACGACTTCTGTACCGGAGGGATGATGCATCAGAATACTCTGGCTATCGTGTTGGTCGCCACGTGCGTGCTCGGTTGTGCCGGGGAGGAACCACGGGTTGGCGCCCAAACCCTGGTCTGGGCCGACGAGTTCGAGGGCCCGGCAGGCCAATCGCCCGATCCATCGCGCTGGCGCTTCGACATCGGCACCGACTGGGGCAACGCGCAGCTGGAGTTCGACACCGATCGCCCCGAGAACGTGTCGCTGGACGGCAACGGTCATCTGGCGATTACCGCGCGCCAAGAGTCGTACCAGGGCGAGGACTACACCGCTGCGCGGATCAATACCCGCGGGTTATTCCAACAGGAGCGCGGCCGCTTTGAAGCGCGCGTGCGTTTGCCGGTCGGACAGGGCATTTGGCCGGCCTTTTGGCTGCTGGGCGGCAACTTCGGTACGGTTGGCTGGCCAGAGTGCGGCGAAATCGACATTCTCGAGTTCCGCGGTCAGGAGCCGCGCATCGTCCACGGGAGCTTGCACGGCCCCGGGTATTCGGGAGGCTCGGCGGTCACCGGCCACTACACCTTGCCCGAAGGTTCTCTGGCCGACGACTTCCACGTCTTTGCCGTCGAGTGGACCGCCGAGCGCATCACTTGGCTCATCGACGGCACGCCGTACCAAAACTTCACCGCCGCCGATCTGCCGGCGGGGTCACGCTGGGTTTTTGATCACCCCTTCTTCATCATTCTGAACGTTGCAGTGGGCGGCCACTTTGTCGGTCCGCCGGATACGTCGACCAGCTTTCCGCAGACCATGTTGGTCGACTGGGTGCGCGTTTATGGAGGTGGTTCCTGAGACCTTCGTCCCCGTCCTGTGTGGTGATCCTGACGCTGGCGTTGGTCGCCAGCGGCGCGTGTACGCGGGACCGCCCGCACGCCCCCCCGGGCGTGTTGGTGGTGTCTCAGGAGCAGCAGGCCTCCTGGGTGCGCAACTTCAATCCGCTGTCGACTGCCGCGGCGCCGCGCTGGCCGACCCACGCTGGGATCTACGAGCCGCTTCTGGTTTACAACAGTGTCAAAGCCGAGTACGTCCCGTGGCTGGCCGTTGACCACCAGTGGCTCGACGACAACACCGTGCTGCGCCTGACGCTGCGCGAGGGTGTGCTGTGGTCCGACGGTCGACCGTTCTCGGCGGACGACGTCGCTTTTACGTTTGCGCTACTCAAGGAACACTCGCCGCTCGATGGTCGCGCGGTTTTCAAGTTCCTGGACGCAGTCGAGGTCGTCGACCAGAGCCGGGTCGACTTTCGCTTCCAGCGCGTCTTCATCCCGGGCTTCGATGCCATCGTCGCCCAGAAGATCGTCCCAGCCCACATTTGGCGCCACGTCGACGACCCGGTGACCTTTCCCAACGAGGAACCGGTGGCGACTGGTCCCTTCACCGAGGTGCGTGTCTTTCGCAATCAGGTTTGGGAGCTGGGCCGGAACCCGCGCTACTGGCAGCCTGGTCTGCCCAAGATCGACGGGCTGCGTTTCCCAGCCTATCCGTCCAACGACCGGGCCAACCTGGCGTTGGTGTTCGACGAGGTGGATTGGGCCGGCAACTTCATTCCAGCCATCGACCGGGTGTTCGTCGGGCGCCAGCCCGAGCACCACGGCTACTGGTTCCCATTGACCGGTGGCACGGTCTTTTTGTACGCCAACACCACTCGCGCGCCGTTTGACGATGTGCGGGTGCGCAAGGCGCTCAGCATGGCCATCGATCGGCAGTTGCTGGTGGACGTGGCGGTGTATCGCTACACCCGCCCGGCCGACGCCACCGGGCTCAGCGACGCTTACGCCACCTGGAAGGACCCGGAGGTTGTGGCAGCCGCGGACTGGACGACCTACGACCTGACGCGCGCCAACGCGCTCTTGGACGAGGCCGGCTACGCGCGCGGCGCCGACGGCATCCGCCGGCTCGCAGACGGGCAGCCGTGGAAGTACGAGGTCCTGGTCGTGGCCGGGTGGTCGGACTGGGTGCGAGCAGCCCGGGTGATCGCCCGCGGGCTCGGCGACCTGGGGATAGCGGCGTCGGTTGCGACCGCCGATTTTGGGGCGTGGTTTCAACAGGTGCAGGAAGGGCGTTTCGACCTGAGCCTCGGCTGGTCCTACGAGGGGCCGACGCCCTATGCGTTCTACCGCTGGTTGATGTCGTCGGCAACCGTGCTGCCGGTTGGGGAGAAGGCGCGCGGCAACTGGCACCGCTACGCCAGTCCATTGGCCGACGTTGCCCTCGGAGCTTTCGAGCGCGCCGCCCATCCGGCGGAACAACGCCAGCTGAGTCGCGCGATGCAGGAAATCTTCGCCACCGAAGCGCCGGCTATTCCGCTCTACCCCAACCCGTCGTGGGCCGAGTACAACACCAGCCGCTTCGTCGGCTTTCCGTCGGCGGACCAGCCCTACGCCGATCCGTCACCTAACAAGTTTGACCGCGGCGAGACGCTCTTGGTGCTCACCGCGCTCCAGCCCCGCGAGGTCCGCTAGTGCGCTACTTGCTCAAGCGTCTGGGGTTCTACGCGCTGGCGGCGTGGGCGGCGCTGACTCTCAACTTCTTTTTGCCCCGGCTGATGCCGGGGGACCCCGCCGATGCGCTGTTGGCCCGCTTTCGCGGCAAACTCGACCCGGCAGCGATCGATGCCTTGCGCGACACCTTCGGCCTCACCGAGGCACCGCTCTGGAAGCAGTACTGGACTTACTTGGGCCACGTGCTGCAGGGCGACCTCGGCGTGTCGGTTGCCTATTTCCCGGCGTCGGTCACCGAGGTCATCGGCACTGGACTGGGTTGGACGGTGCTGTTGGCTGGCACCGCCGTCGTGTTGAGCTTTGTCTTGGGAACGCTCCTGGGCGTGGCGGCGGCCTGGTGGCGGCGCGGTTGGGTGGACAACCTGTTGCCGCCTGCCCTGGTGTTCCTCGGAGCCTTTCCCTACTTCTGGTTGGCGATGGTGGCGCTCTACGTCTTGGGCTTCACGCTTGGTTGGTTCCCGCTGGGGCATGCCTACGGCGACGACTTGACGCCGGGGTTCAATGCGACCTTCATCGGTGACGTGGTGCGCCACGCGGTGTTGCCGGTTGGCACGGTGGTGTTGGTGACGCTGGGAGGGTGGCTCTTGTCGATGCGGAACACCATGATTGGGGTCTTGGGCTCCGACTACGTCAGCCTCGCCCACGCCAAGGGGCTGAGTCCCCGCCGGGTGATGCTGCGCTATGCGGCGCGGAACGCTCTGCTCCCCAGCGTCACCAGTTTTGGGATGGCGCTTGGATTTGTGCTGGGTGGTTCGCTCCTAACTGAGATTGTCTTTTCCTATCCTGGCCAGGGCTATCTGTTGGTGCAAGCTGTGCGCAACCAGGACTACGCGCTCATGCAAGGCATCTTCCTGGTCATTACCTTGGCGGTGTTAGCGGCCAACTGGTTGGTGGACGTGGTCTATTGGTGGCTGGACCCGCGCACCCGGGATGACCTCGGGTGAGCGGTCCAGGGGGCATCGGGCTCTGGTGGCAAGCCATACGCCGCGACCGCAAAGCGTCGATCGGCGCCACCCTCCTCACTGCGTTCGTCTTGGTTGCCATCTTTGGGCCGTGGTGCGTGGGCGACCCCGACGCCTTGGTCGGCGTGCCACTCGAACCGCCGTCGGCAGCCCACTGGTTGGGAACCACCGGCCAGGGCCAGGACGTGCTGGCGCAGACTGTGGTTGGCACGCGTACGTCGTTGGCGATCGGCTTTGGCGTCGGCATCGCCGTGGTCTTGGTCGGCGCGCTGGTGGGGGTCACCGCTGGCTACTTCGGCGGTCGGGTCGATGCCGTACTGTCGCTTTTGTTCAACGTCTTCTTGGTCATCCCGGGGTTGCCCTTGGCCATCGTGATTGCCGCCTACTTGCCGTCGGGGCCGATGACCTTGGCGCTGGTCTTGACGGTGACCGGCTGGGCCTGGAACGCGCGGGTCATTCGGGCGCAGACCCTTGCACTCAGGAAGCGGGATTTTGTGTCGGCGGCGGTCGTCGCCGGCGAGTCCAACCTGCGCATTGTGGCGCAGGAAATCTTGCCGACCATGACTTCGCTGCTTGTTGCGCAAGTGATCGGTGGCACCATCTACGCCATCGGCGCGCAGGTGGGGCTCGAGTTTCTGGGCCTCGGTGATGTCTCAGCGTTCACTTGGGGGACCAACCTCTACTGGGCGCAGAACGATGCGGCGCTGTTGACCGGCGCCTGGTGGACGTTCGTGCCCACCGGGTTGTGCGTGGCGCTGGTCGGCTTCGGGCTGACGATGCTCAATTCGGGCTTTGATGAAGTGACCAACCCGCGTCTGGTTCTCGAGCGCTTGTGGCGCCAGCGGCTCGCTGGAGCGGGCGTCCCGCCTGGCCGTTCGACGCCGGTGGTTCATAGTGGCTGAACTCCTGTCAATCCGCGGTCTCTCGGTCGACTATGTCAACGCCGAGGGGGCGGTGCGCGCCGTCGACTGCCTGTCGCTCGACGTGGAAGCCGGGGAGATCCTCGGCATCGCCGGTGAGTCGGGGAGCGGCAAGACCACCCTGGCCAAGGCGGTCATGCGGACTTTACCGCCTCCCGCCATCATCACCGGCGGGCGCGTGCTCTTTGAAGGCCAGGATCTCATGGGGCTCGAGGAGGATGACCTCCGCCAGCTGCGTTGGAAGCGGATCTCGATGGTTTTCCAGAGTGCCATGGATGCGCTCAACCCAGTCATCACGGTTGGCGAGCAGTTGATCGATACGATCATGGCGCACACCGATACGCCCAAGCACCGAGCGCTGGAGCGCGCCGGTGAACTGTTGGAGTTGGTTGGGATGCCCGCCGACCGGCTGAGCGCCTACGCCCACCAATTGTCCGGCGGTATGCGGCAGCGGGTGGGGATCGCTTTGGCACTTGCCCTTGAACCGACCCTGGTCATTTTGGACGAACCGACGACCGCCCTGGATGTCATCGTCGAACGCGACATCCTTGCCGAGATTCGCCACTTGCAGCAACGGCTCGGTTTCGCGGTGATCTTCATCACCCACGATTTGCCGCGCATGCTGCAGGTGTCCGACCGGGTGGCGATTCTCTACGCCGCCCGGCTGGCCGAAATTGGGCCGGCGGCCGCCATCCAACGCGCACCTCACCACCCCTATACCCAAGGTTTGCTGCACGCCTTCCCGGCTTTGGATGCGCGTGGTGTCGCCCCGGAGAGTATTCCCGGGGCCCCACCCAGTTTGAGCAAACCCCCCAGCGGCTGCCGATTCCACCCCCGCTGCGCCGAGGCGGTGGCCGCCTGCTCCGATCGCCCGCCCCGCATCGTCGAACTTGCCGGCAATCGCGCCGCCGATTGCCGATTGGTGGACTAACCCCTACAAGGCGAAGTGCAAGTAGGTCCTGAGCTCCCACTCGCTGCCGGTCGCGCCCTCGGCTGTGGGGTCGCACACCGCGTTGCCGAGCGCGTCGTTGGTGGTGGCTGGGCAGTAGCGGGGCGAGTGCTCGTCCAGCGAGCGCCAATCGGAGCGCAGTCCCACCCGCGTCTGTGGAAACGCAAACCACTGGGGGCGTCCCAGCGTGTAGGAAACATCGCCCATCAGTTGTAATGGAAAGGTCAGATTAAAGTCGCGGTGGTAGTCGTAAGGACCCCAGTCGTTGCGCTTGGCAAACCCGGAGAAGACAGTGGACTTCCAGGCGACGCGGGCGTCGGCGCCGTAGCGGTGAACTAGCCGGGTGCTTTCGCCGTTGGGTTCGCCGTTGGCGCCGTAGGCGTGCGCGACGATCCGCAGGTCGCGGCGCGGCCGTGAGACTACCCGGAGGTGCGCCTCACCGACCCGGCGGGCGGGCGGCGCCCCCGGGAACGCGAACGTCGTGCGACCGTCACCCAGGATGCCAATCGCTGCGTCCTGGGTGGTGGCGTAGTCCTTGACGACCAAGGCGAGGCTGGCGGCTAGTTTGGCGTCTTCGCGGACATCGTTGTCCCACTGCCACATCCAGGTTTCGGGCGTCGGATCGAAGGCCAACATCAGTTCGGCGGCGACCATCTCGCGGTTGGCGCGGACGGCAAAAGGGTCGTCGAGCACGTTACGTGGGCGCCCGGGTGACGGCGCATCGCCTGGGATCGGTCCGGCGATCGGCTCTTGCCAAAGGAAGTTGGGTGCTATCTGAAGAGTGCCCAGGTTCACCGCTAAGCCGGTCAAGAAGTTGTTTTGATTGCCGAGCCCCGAGTCTCTCAAGTGCCAACCGGTGTAGTTTTGAATGACGATGGGGCCGCCGTCGGCGACCAATCCCATGACTGCGCCCTGCGCGTACCAGTTCCAACGGCCTTGTTGATAGGTGACCTTGGCTTTGGCGCCAAAGGCGTCACCGTCGCGCACCTCATCGCGCAAGATGACCGGTTGTCCGTCGCGCTCCTCAAAAATTTGAAAACTATCGCCTACTTTGTTCGAGCCCGACCAGATGCCGCCCAGCTCGATGCCAACGCCGGCGCGATTTGTGGCGACGTGCAAGGTCGCCTTGCGCGTCGGCGGCACTGGCACCGCTACCGAACTGGTGGTGGCGGTCTGTGGGTCGAGGTCCTCTTGGTAGATGGCGGTCCAGTCGGCGTTGCCGGCGCGGCTCTGGTACTTGAGCAGAAGCGCTGGATTGGCGCCCCACCAGAGCTGCGGGCCGATGGCCGCCTTCAGTCCAGACAGGGCGCGCTTACCGGCCAGCTCGAAGCCGACCGGTGCCTCGCCGTTGTAGATGTCGATGTTCTCGCCGTAGTTGGCCTCGCGGTAGAGGCCGAAGAAGTCGCCTTCGTAGCCCCAGTGGAAGTGCCCGGTGCGGTAGAAACCATCCAGCAGGAACCAGCGTTCGTCCCACGACAGGCCTGCCCGGTAGATCTTCAGTCGTTCTGCGTCATTGACCTGGATGGTGCCGTTTTCGCCGGTCACAGTCAGCGGGCGCCCGCGGTTCTCGTAGAAGATCTCGTTGATGGGGTTGAGTGGCACGTTGCCAAGCACGTTGAGCGATAGCTGGCCGGTGACGTTCGGACTGGGGTTGGCCTCGAAGGTGGCGAACACCGATTCCAGCTGGTCAAAGCCTCGAAAGCCCGGGACCGTGGTGGTCGGGGCGGTGCCAGCGGCGGCCGGGGTGCTGGTCAGGCTGCCGCCGGTCTTCATGGTTTCGAACTTCAGCTCGAGTCCGGCCAACCGCACGCGCGATCGGAGGTCTTGGCCAAGCTTGGCGTTGGTGCCGCGCGCAGCCAGCTCGGCGGTCGCCGGGTCGATGGCTTCGAAGTGGGCTCGAATCGTCTCGGCGCTCGTAGCCGGCCCGTAGGCGTCGAGAGAAAACGCTTGTTTGAGCGCGAAGTAGGCGGCACGCGGGTAGATTTCGTAAAGGCCGCGACCGTCGGGCGGTCCCTTGGCGCAGATGCCCCACCACTCCTCGTTCATGTTGTTCTCACCGGGGACATGGTCGTAGTAGCCGCCGTTGGGCCACGAGGCGTTGGTGTCATGGATGTCGAGCCGCGTCTGCTGGCCGAACTTCCACCAGCCGTCGCTCCATTGAAAAATGAGCCCGCCGATGGAGTTGCCAACGCCGCCCTTGCCGGCCGATTGTTCGTAGAGTTCTTGCCATTGGCCAACCAAGTAATAGGCCTGCATGACCTGGTCTTCGCGCATCTCGCGGGCATTGAAGGCGTCGGAGCCGAACTCGGTGTAGAGGACCGGCAGCCCCATCTTGGCCTGGACGACGTCGAACAGCGGGCCGTCGTTGCCCAGTCCCTGGCGCATCACCCCATCGATCGAGCGGACCGAGCGGCCTCTATAGACATTGGTGCCAAAGACGTCGAGCGATTTGCACTCTTCGGCGATGATGTCGATGTACTGGATGTCACCGTTGGCCAGTGCTACCGGCAGCGTGTCGTCGACCTTCTTGATGGCCGCGGTGATTTCTTCGACCATCGAGTAGAGGTGGCGGGCGCGGGCGGCCTGGCGTTCGCCTGCCGGTAGGGCTTCTATTTCAAACGATTTCCACGACAGCCCATAGTTGTTTTCGTTGCCAAGGAGCCACATGATCAGCCCCGGCGTGCCGCGGAACTCCTTGACCATCCCAACGATCTCAGAGAGCACCGCCTGGCGTAAGCGGGGATCCGAATAGTCCACGGCCGGAATCCAGGTGCCATCGACGTTGAACCCGTAGCGCGCCATTTGATGGTTGAGGACCGTGTAGATCCCGTAGCGTTCGTAGATGTAGCGCACCCAGCGCGGCGGCACCCCAGCCAGGAGCTTGATGGTGTTGACGCCCATGGCCCGCAACAACGGCATTTCCCGGCCGAGTGCCGCTTCGACGACGTGGTCGGGTTGCTCCCAGATCGAGTAGCTGTAGTTGTGTCCGATGGGGATGTAGCCCCAGTTCATCCCGATGATCATGAGGTCGCGCCCGTCGACCTGGAGGCGCGTGCCACTCCCATCGGCGACCACTTGCACGGTGTGCGGGGCGCCAGCATCGTCAGCCAACGCGGGGCCGGCGGTGAGGCTCAACGCCCAGGCGCAGACTACGCCGAGGCAGCCGGTGACGCCCGAACAGGTCTTCGAAAACCCAAGTCGGTGGCTTCGTGTGGAAACCGAGGGGGTCGATGGCACGTGGGCCCTCCTTACCGCGTTTCCGCTGCCCGCGCCTCGATGGCGCGACGGGCGATCACGTCGCGATACCAATAGGCGCTATCACGCGGAGTTCTTCTTTGGGTGGCAAAGTTGACGTCGTAGAGTCCGAAGCGCTTGGTGTAGCCGTGCGCCCACTCGAAGTTGTCCATGAGCGACCAAACAAAATAGCCGGCCAGTGGCACGCCGGCGCGCATGGATCGCGCCGCCGCCGCCAGGTGGTGGTGCAAGAAGTCAATCCGCCGCTGGTCGGAGATGCGACCGTCCGGTCCGGGGGGATCGGTAAAGGCTGCGCCGTTCTCGGTGATGTAGATCTTTGGAACGTCGTACTCCTGGGTCAACCGGACGAGCACGGCCTCCATCCCCTCCGGATACACCTCCCAGCCCATGTCGGTGAGGGGAGCGTTGGGCGTCAAGGCTCGGGGTTGGCCGTCGGGGCCGGCCGCAACGATCGTGCGGCTATAGTAGTTGATGCCGAGAAAGTCGAGCGGTGTGGCAATGGTTGCCAAATCGCCCACTTCCACGAAGGGCGGGTTCTCACCCTGTAGGTGACCGTGCCGAACACGATCCAAGACCGCCTCCTTAGGGTAGCGCCCGTGGAACACCGGTTCCAGATACCAGTAGTTCATGGAGCCGTCGTGCAATTCGGCTGCCTGTTGGTCGGCGGCGCTGGCCGACGCCGGTTGGGCCGGGGAGAGGATCAGGGTGATCCCCACCTCCGATGAGGTCGCCGCGTTCCGGATGTGTTGGGTTGCCCAACCGTGCGACAACAACAGGTGGTGCGCCGCCCGCAGCGAAGCTGCGGGGTCGGTCCAGCCCGGCGCGTGATGCCCGGCTTCGTAGCCCAGGTGGGCTGCACACCATGGCTCGTTGTGAGTGATCCAGTGTCGCACGCGGTCGCCGAGTCGCCCGACGACCAGCGCCGTGTAGTCGACGAAGGCTTGGGCGGTGGCGCGGTTCGACCAGCCTCCCGCGGTTTGGAGAGGCTCTGGCAGGTCCCAGTGGTAGAGCGTCACAAAGGGCTGGATGCCGAGTTCGAGGAGGCGATCCACCAGGGCGTCGTAGAAGTCGAGTCCAGCGGCGTTGGCGGGGCCAGTGCCCACGGGTTGAACGCGGGGCCAGGCGATTGAGAATCGATAGGCGTCGACCCCTAACCAGCGCAAGAGCTCAATGTCCGCTTGCCACAGGTGGTAGTGGTCACAGGCTGTCTTAGGCGTCGAGCCGTCGGCAATGTTGCCGGGTTGCGCGGCAAAGCGATCCCAGATCGACTGGCCCCGGCCGTCCAGGTCCCAGCCGCCTTCAATTTGTGCTGCCGAGGTCGCCACCCCCAAGACGAATTCTTCTGCGAACGCGTGGCGCATCGCTAGTCGGCAGAGTACAGGTGACAGCGCACCAAACGCTGGTCTACTGGTACGGGGCTGGGGTCGATTGACTCACAGCGCTCCATGGCGTCGGGGCAGCGCGGTGTAAACGGGCAGCCAGCCGCCGGTACCGGTCGGGTGGCTGGCTGCCGCTCGACCTCACCATCGACGCCAGCGATCGCCGCAATGAGTGCGCGCGTGTACGGATGACGTGGTTGGTCGACCACTTGGTCGCATGGGCCGTCTTCGACGATGCGGCCGCGATAGAGCACCAAGATGCGGTCAGCCAGGTAACGCGCCGAGGCGAGATCGTGCGTAATGAGGAGGATCGCCAAGCGGCGCTCGGTCTTCAGGTCGGCGAGCAGGCGGAGGATGTCCATCCTGAGCGATACGTCCAGCATGGAGGTCGGTTCGTCGGCGACGACCAGATCGGGTTCGACGGCGAGCGCCCGGGCGATGGCCACCCGCTGCCGCTGGCCGCCCGAAAGTTGGTCCGGATAGCGATCGATCAGCTCAGCCGCCGGCTCGAGGCCGACGGTCTGGCACAGCTCGATGGCCGTGGCGCGGGGGTCGCCGCCGGCTTTGCCGTGGCGCAAGAGCGGGCGCATGATGTGGTGGCCCACCGTATGGATGGGGTTCAAGGACCCGAAGGGGTCCTGGAAGATCATCTGGACGCGGCTCCGAAAGGCCAGCGAGGCGCGCCGGGGTTCGGTCTTGAGGAGGTCGGCGCCCTCGAGGCGGATGGCGCCTCGCTCGGCTACTTCCAGCCTGAGGATGAGTTTGGCGATTGTGCTCTTGCCGCTGCCCGACTCACCGACCAGGGCCACCGCCTGGCCCTGCTCGATCCGAAAGGACACCGCCTCAGCCGCCACGACGCGCCTAGTCTTTCCAGATAATTCTTTGGAATAAAATGACTTATGGACACCCTCGAGCTCCAGGAGGGGAGCACCGGGGGGAGCGCTGGGTTGGGCGATGGGCATGCAGGAGCCTCTCTTAAAATACTTTGTTCGGAGAGCGAACATAGTGTAAGCTATAGATGGTACCTGTCAAGGCGCCCGGGACTTCCCGCGCGTGACGCGCCGGGGGCGCCCTCTCAGAACACATTGCAGTAGTTCACCTTAGAAGGAGGCGTCCAACATGCATTGGAACCGTCTACTGTTCGCTGGCATCGCTATCGCAGCGGTCGCCTTCTTGGCGATGGCTTCGACCGCGTCCGCCCAGCTTTTGAACCCCAGCTTTGAGTCGCCCGACGCCTCGGGTGGCGACGTGGGTGGCACCGACAACTGGGGTAGCTTCAACAACGTTTTCACAACCGCGGCCGTGTCGCGCACCGGCAATCAGGCCCTCAAGACGTTCGGTCCGTTTGCTCCCGGTGGCGGCTCCGGCGCTACTCAACGCCTGGCGGCAGCGCCTGGTGAGACTTGGATCGGCGAAATCTACGCCATGAATGCCGGCTTTGATCCGATCGATGACATGGACTTTGGCGTCTACAAGATCGAGTTCCTCGATGTGGGCGGCAATCTGGCGGCTGGCGGCCTTTTTGGCGTCGACGTCTTCGAATCCAACCAGATCAACGGTGCCACGCCGCTCGATCAATGGACCTTGCTGGGTGTCGGCACTGCACCGGCTCCGGCCAACACCGCTTGGGCGCAGGCAGTCATCGTCAAGGTGGACGTCGACGGGGCGCAGGGCGGCTCGATCTTCTGGGACGACGCTTCGCTGTCCATTGATGCGGTCCCGGTCGAAGCGACCACCTGGGGCCAAATCAAGGCGATGTACTAGTCCGAGTGTTGTAACGGGCATCGTACTAAGGGACGGGCCGCTGCCATTGAGCGGCGGCCCGTTGCCGCTCTGGAGGGCTGGACAATGATTCGCTTGATGTGCGTGACGTCGATCGCTGTGGTGCTGGCATCTGTTCCGAGCGCTGCACAAAATCTGCTAGTCAATCCGGGCTTCGAGGACCAAGGCGGCTCCTACGACGGCTGGTTCACGTTTGGGAACGGTCCGCAGCTGTCGCTTCCGGGTGGTGACAACATTATTCGCACCGGCATGGCTGCCGCCAAGATCTTCGGCGAATTTACCGACTGCCCAAATCCGCAGTTCGACGTCGGAGGTTTTGGCCAAGCCTTCATTCCGACTACCGGCGAGACCTACGAACTCAGCGGTTGGTCGTTCATTTCTAGCGGCGACCCGATCCCGGGGGACTCCACTTGCGACGGCAACCGTTTGTTGGCGCAGATTGCCTTCTTCGACGCGGCGACCGGTGGCGCCGTCATCGCCTCAAACGAAGTGGTCATTGGTGACTTTGCCACAGCTCAGGACGAGTGGCTCCCGTTCACCGTGCAGTCGGCACCCGCCCCCGCCGGCGCCCTGCGCGTCGAGGCCTTGTTTTTGTTCTTGCAGCCGGGGTGCGACACCGGCGCAGTGTTTGTGGACGACACTTCGTTCGAGGCAATGACGCCCACGTCCGATCCCAACTTGCTGGCTAATCCCAGTTTCGACACCAACCTGGACGGCTGGAACCCGTTTGGCAACGTCTTCCACGACCAGCGCGCCTTCGCTGTCCACACACCCACCGGCAGCGCCAAGCTCTTCTCGACGTTTGCCGCCGGTGAGGATTCTGGGATCTTCCAGTCGTTCCCCGCAACGCCTGGATTCGAGTGGCACTTCGATGTGCACGTGATGACAACCTGTGTCGAAGACCCAATCGCCGGCACAAATGACAACCTGGTGTTGGCGAAGATTGTTTTCCGTGACGGCGGTGGCACCGAAATTGATGCCGTCGACTCGGTGATTCGGGATGCCACCTCGCCGCTGGGCACCTGGGTGAAGCACTCGTTGATTGGGACGGCTCCCACCGGCGCCGCGACTGCCGAGGCGTTCATCCTCTTTGTATCGCCGTCGTTGTTGGGCGGCGCTGCCTGGGTGGACGACTTATCGCTGCAAGAGGTGGATCCCATCGGCATCGCCGTGTTGCCGGCGCCGGCGCCGCCGGCCCTGGAGCTGCGTCAAAACGTGCCGAATCCCTTCAATCCGTCGACGCGGATCGACTTCAACCTCGAACACCGTGGCGTCGTTGACCTCAGTGTCTTCGACAGTCAAGGGCGTTGGGTCACCACTCTAGTAGAGGGACTGATGTCCGAGGGGTTGCACTCGATTCGTTGGGGTGGCACCAGCGCCAACGGCGCCCAGGTCGCCAGCGGCGTCTACCGCTACGTGCTGCGCGGCACCGGCGGCACGGTCGCACGGAGCATGCTGCTCGTCAGGTAGCTGGGGCTCCGGAGCTGGCTCACTGACCGTCGATCATGTTTGAAGATTCGACCCAGGTTGCAGGCGGCTCGCTCCAGGAATTCGCCGGTGCGTTCACGGCGATCAACGGCGAAGTCTACGCCCGCATCGCTGGGCACGAGCGGCTGTCGCCGTTCTTGATGGCGCTCGCCAGCCCGGACGACCTGTGGATGTTCGTGACATCGCGGGGCGGACTGACGGCTGGTCGAACCAGCCCCGACGGCAGCGTGTTCCCGTATGTGACGGTGGACAAGCTCCTTGATGCCCACCACCACACTGGTCCCATTACCTTGCTACGCGGCGCGCGGGGACGTGGACAAGATTTTCTTTGGGAACCCTTTGGGCAGCTCACTGCGCCAGGGTTTCGGATCGAGCGGAATCTCTACAAGAACACCTTGGGGTCGCGGCTCATCTTTGAAGAGTTGAATCACGATCTTGACCTGGCGTTCCGCTACCGGTGGGCGGCGTCGGGGCGGTTTGGTTGGGTACGGACGGCGGCGCTGGTCAATCGTGGCACCGACGGCGTCGATGTGCAGCTCCTCGATGGATTGCGGAACGTGCTGCCCCACGGGGCGCCCTTAGCCCTTTACCAACAAGCCAGCTCGCTGATCGACGCTTACAAACGCTGCGACTACGATCCGCGGGCTCGACTTGCGGTCTTTTCACTGACTGCGCAGATTCTGGATCGCCCCGAAGTTGGCGAAGTGCTGCGGGCCAACACAGTCTGGTGCCACGGGCTCGAGTCCTACCAGGTATCGCTAGCGGACAATGCCGTTGGCGATTTCCGTCGCGGCGAACGCCCGGCACCGGTCCATACGCTGACCGGTCGGCGTGGCAACTACCTGGTAACCGCCGATCTCCATCTCGAACCTACTTCGGAAGTGGAGTGGCACCTGGTGGCGGATGCGGGCTCGAGCCACGTTCAATTGGCCAAGCTCAGCGACTTCCTGTTGACCCATTCGAAAGTGGGGGATCAGCTCAAGGCGAGTCTGGCCGCCGCCAATCAGGCGTTGATCCAGAACGTCGGCAGCGCCGACGGACTGCAGGTGACCGGTCGCCCGCGGGCGACGATTCATCACTTTGCCAACGTTTTGTTCAACAACATGCGCGGTGGAGTCTTCGCCGATAACGGTTCGATCGAGCGCTCCGACCTCGAAGAATTCGTGGCGGCGCGCAACAGCCCGGTCGCGAAGCGGGCGGCCGGTTTCTTTGCTGAGTTGCCGCCCCGCTCGACACCCAGCCAGCTCAGGCAACGGGCGGTGAGTTTCGGGGATCCTGATCTCGAGCGTCTGTGTCTGGAGTATTTGCCCCTCTACTTCGGCCGCCGGCATGGCGACCCCAGCCGCCCATGGAACCGCTTTGCGATTGCAACCCGGTCATCGAGTGGTGACCGGGCGTTGGGGTACGAGGGCAACTGGCGCGACATTTTTCAGAACTGGGAGGCGCTCTGCCACAGTTTCCCGGCCTTCCTGCCAGCGGCGATCGCGACGTTTGTCAACGCTTCAACCGTCGACGGTTTTAACCCGTATCGAATCACCCGGGATGGCGTCGACTGGGAGGAGGTGGCTCCAGATCATCCGTGGAGCAACATTGGCTATTGGGGTGACCACCAGATCATCTATTTGTTGCGGTTGTTGGAGGCGTTGCAACGCTTCGCACCGGGGGCGCTGTGCGCATTGTCGGAGCGCGAGATTTTTGCGTATTGCAACGTACCCTACCGGCTGAAGCCCTATGCCGAGCTCTTGCGTGACCCGCATGGCACCGTCGACTTCGACGATCGGCGCGCTCGGGCGATTGACGAGCGTGTCGGCATGGTCGGCGGCGACGGCAAGCTCTTAGCCGATGTGGGCGGCTCCGTGTATCGAGTCAACTTGGTCGAGAAGCTCATGGTGCCTGCTCTGGCCAAGCTCTCCAACTTGATCTTGGACGGTGGAATTTGGATGAACACCCAGCGTCCAGAGTGGAACGATGCGCAGAACGCGCTGGCCGGGAACGGCGTTTCGGCGGTGACCCTGTGCTACTTGCATAGGTATTTGGTGTTTCTGAAAGAGCGGCTCGAAGGACTGGAGACCGCGCGCCTCGCCGTGTCGTCGGAGGTTGCCACCTGGTTGGCGGCTGTGCACCAGGCTACCAGGCGCCTGGCGGCGGTAGCTGCCGCCAACCAGGATACCTCGCCCACTGCCGGGGACCGGGATCGACACCGCCGCCAGTTCCTGGATGCAGTCGGCAGTGCCTTTGCTGACTACCGTGAACGGGTGTATGACAGCGGCTTCTCGGGCAAGGTGCCGGTCGCCGTGTCCGAGCTGGTCGAGTTCTGCGGTGATACGGCTGCCTTGGTCCGCCAGTCGGTCGGTGCCAATCGACGCGCCGATGGGCTTTACCACGCCTACCACATCTGGTCGGTTCGAGACGATGCGCTCGAGCTGGAGCAGCTTGCCGTCATGTTGGAGGGGCAGGTGGCGGCGTTGAGTTCGGGCGTCGTCGAACCTCGCGAGGCGGTCGAGGTCCTGGACGCGCTTTATGACAGTCCGCTGTTTCGGAAAGATCTTCAGAGTTTTCTCCTGTACCCCGAGCGCCAGCTTCCGGCGTTTGTCGACAAGAACGTGCTGCCGGTCGGCGCCGCCCGCAAGGTGCCACTTCTCTGTGAGTTGCTGGCGGCGGGCGATGCGAGCCTCATCGTCGAAGACGCCCTCGGTGTCTATCGCTTCAACGCCGATCTGGAGAACGTCGCGGCAGTGGAAGCGACCCTGGCTGGACTTGCCGCCAGCGATCGCTGGGCGGCGGATGTCGCTCGCGATCGCGCCCAGGTGCTCGAGCTCTACGAACAGGTGTTCGGGCACCGGGCGTTCACTGGGCGCTCCGGCACCATGTACGGCTATGAGGGCATCGGTTGCGTCTACTGGCACATGGTGGCCAAGCTCCTGCTCGCGGTGCAGGAGTTAGCACTGACGGCGGATGAGCGGGGCGACCCAGTGACCGCCAGTGCGCTGGCTGCCCAGTACGTGCGCATTAGGAGCGGCTTGGGCTTTGAAAAGACCGCCGAGGAGTTTGGTGCTTTTCCAACCGACCCCTACTCCCACACGCCGCGCCACGCCGGCGCCCAGCAGCCCGGCATGACCGGCCAAGTGAAAGAGGAGATCCTCGCGCGGTTGGGTGAATTGGGCGTGCGGGTGAAGGAGGGTGCCGTCCGCTTCCGGCCGTTCTTCTTGTCGCGTGCAGAGTTCCTGGACGCCCCTGCCAGTTTTGGCTACTACGACCTGGCCGGAAATCGCCAACGATTGCCGGTCGACTCGGGGACCTTGGTGTTCAGCTTTTGCCAGGTGCCGGTGGTCTACCGCTTGATTCCAGAGGCAGCGTGGCTCCGCATCACCCGTACCGGCCGCGCCCCGATCGAGCGGCAAGGGACCGACTTGACAGCGGCAGAGAGCCGCGAGCTGTTTGAGCGGACCGGGCGCCTGTCGCTGATCGAGGTGGGCGTGCCCGAGAGCTGGCTCGCTACTTGATGAGCGTGGCGCGGCGCGTCTCAGTCACCGAGCCCGCTTGGAGTTGGAAGAGGTAGACCCCCGACGGCAGCGGCACACCGCTTCTGTCCCGCCCATCCCACCGAAGGGCATGGGTGCCCGCCGGCGTCACCCCGTCCACCAACGTCCGGACGTGGCGACCACCAACGTCGAAGATCTCCAGCCGCGCGTGACCCGGGTTTGCCAGGGTGAACTCGATGGTCGTCGATGGGTTGAAGGGGTTGGGGCGCGCCGCGTGGAGCCGCGCCTGGCGGTATGTCGGTGAGGTCGTTGGCTGAACCGCGGTCTGTCCTTCGGGCACGAAGGTGAAGTTCTCAAGCACGACTTCTTGGGGCGTGTTGGGCGGACCGTCGAATTGCCAGAGGTTCAAGTGCACCCGCGGCCGTTCGGGCCGGGGGATGTGCGGGCCGGTGTAGGTCCAGGTGTGGATCAGGTTGGCGGCCGACTCGTCGTTCGGCCCACCCAGCCAGCTCCGGCATTCGACCCGGTCGGGGAGCCAGCGGAAGGCGTGGCTGGCTACTTCCTCCAGCCCCAGGTTGAAGTCGAAGCGGCTAATGTTTCCGGGCCAATCGAACGGCTGGGCGACAAACTGCCCGGCCTCGTGGGCTGGGTTGCCCCAGCGGCTGAACTCGATGTCGAACTCGTTGTACGGGTTCCACCAGCCGTTTTCGGGTTGGAAACAAGGGCCGTACTCCCAAAGGAAGAGGCCAAACACGACGCGTGGGTCGAGCGTGTCGAGTGCTCCGCGTGTGGTGAAGACGTAGTCGCCGTACCCCAAGGCGTCCACCAGTGCCACTTCCGTGCTTCGCCAGGCGCCGCCGGTTTGTTGAACGGTCAGATGCAGCCGGCCATCAGGATCGACCCAGATGCAACCGGCCGCGTCGCAAAAAAGGTTGGGTCCCGGGCCGTAGAAACCTGGCCCTTTGACCCGCCAATCGCGGCCGGCGAACTGGACAACGCGCCCGCCCGGGAAGTCGCCCCACTGCAACTCTTCGGGCGTCGGCGGGCCAGTGTCCTCGAACACGGCCTGGTCGTAGAACACATCCGGCGTCGGATCGTTGGGACTCTGCAGCACGCCGAGCAGCAGGTGCGTGGATTGCGTGCCGGGTGGGGCGGGTGCGGTGGTAATCGACACACTTTGCACTTCACCGGCTGGTGTTGAGGCGTCGGCCGCAGCGTGCGACTCAAAGTCGATGAGGTTGCCGGCCGCGTCCCGCCACTCGATGTTGACGATGGCGCTGGAGGTGCCGTTCAGCGGGCGCGCCGGTGAATGCCAGGCATTGACTTTCGCGGCCCAGACCTGCCCTGGTTCGGCGTCCAGCCGTTGCCAGTAACCGGAGACGTCCCAACCGCCCTGGTTGGGGCCGGTGACCCGGGCCGCGGTGTCGCCGTGGGTGGCGTCGGTCGAGGCTCCGAACACGCCAAACTGATTCCAGCCGCCGAACACCTCACCGCCGGTGCCCGAGATTTCAAAGCTGGGATTCGCCAGGATGCATTGGCCGGCGGTGGGTTGGGCCGCACAAACCGCCGCCAGGACCAGACATAGCGTGAATCGTCGCTCCATAGTTGTCATGCTTCTATTGTAGCCGAGTTGGGTCAGGCCTTGGCGGCGGGACTGCGCTATCTTTTGGGTCCCCCGCCCTTTGCAAGGAGGCCCCGCATGTTCCACCGAACTGACGCTCGCCCGCTGCACGGGCTCCTGGCTCGCACCTTCATGTTATGGGCAGTCATGGCCGGCCTGCACTTGACCCACGCCGATGCCGGTGGCGCGGTGATTGCCTCGACCCTTGGTGGTGGCGCCTGGCATAGCGGCGCCACATGGGTGGGCGGCAATGTCCCCACGAGCGCCGATTCTGTCGCAATCGTCGGCCCGGTGGTGGTGGACGGTCCTGCTGCTTGCTTGGCCTTGGAGGTGACTGCGGCCGGTAGCTTGGCAGGTGGTCCGGCGGCAGTGACTCTGGCGGTAGTGGGGTCGGTGGCCAACCAGGGGACGGTCGGAGGCGCCTTCCAACCGTTGACCGTCGAGATCGGCGCCGACTTGGTCCAGGACGGCGCCTGGAGGGTGATGACCTTGGTCTTCACCGGACCTGGTGACCATCGCATCGCTGCTTCGCCTGGAGTTCTTCTCGAAGGCGACCTCGAGGCGATCGGCGGCGGCCAGGTTTGGATCGACACGCCGCTCCTGGTGGAAGGCAGCATCGACGGGCGCGGCGGCAGGTTGCTCCTCAATCCGCTCGCTCCGTTGACAGTGCGGGCCGGCATCGTCTACGGCGAGCTGCAGTGCAACGGTGCTGAAGTTCGGCTCGAGTCTTGGTCGTACCTGCAAAACGCCACGCTGGACGGCGCGGTCTTGACCGGTGTCGCTTCGGTAGCCGGTACCGTGGTCTTTACAGGTGGTGTGACCGTCATGGACATCTTGCAGAACAACCCGACCACCGGGTCCGCGCACGTGGTGATCGAGGATGGGCTCACCGTGCACGGCGAACTTCGCAACAACACCTACGGATTGACCGTCGAAGTGAGCGGCGACTTGGTGGTGACCGGCACCATCCGGTGTAGCTGGGTGATGCTTGACGATGGTCTGCACCACCTCAGGATGGGACCGAGTGGCGACATTGCAACCTCGCTCATGATGCCAGAGTTTGGTAGTGGCATCGTCAGGACCTTGACTGACATCCAGGTCTCGGGTGGCTTCACATTGGGGCTGGGCGGCCAGATGATCTTGGAGCCCGGGACGACGGTATACCTCTCTGGGCACGGCTCGGTGGCGTCGGGAACGCTCGTTGCCAACGGCAACGCCATTACAATGCACGGGCTGGGGGTGGTGAGTACCATTGAGGTTCAGGACGCCGTCGCCCAGGGCGCGCTGCAAGTCGGTCCGCAGTGCTTGTTCACCGGCGGCTTGGTCGTGGCTGACACGCTCCAGAGTGGCAACCACGCCACGCCGGATGCCACGGTCGAGGGCTTGTTGCACAACACCGGCTTGATCCACGACGGCAACTTACCGTTGACGGTCACGTTGTTGGGGGACGCCTGGAACCAGGGTGGTTGGGAAAATTCACGGCTGGTCATCGAACCCACCGATCCGGCCAATGACCAGACCATAGCGATCGGCACCGGTATCGACGTACCCGACGTGGTGATGAACTCGGGGCTCGCCGCCGGCCCTTTCCAGTGGTTTCGGAACGGGCAGCCGATCGTCGGAGCGACCGGGCCCACGATCAATTTCGTGACGCTCGGACCCGCTGATCTAGGCAACTACCATTGCGTCGGCAACGGTGTCGCGTCGCGGCTGGTGTCGATTGTGACCGACTGGGTGACGGGGGTTTCGGAGGCAGGCGGGGCGCTTGAGATGCCGAGCGTCGGTGTGCTGCTCGGTCCGCTCGCACCCAACCCGGCGCGGGGGAGAGCGAGCTTGGACATTCAACTAGCCTCCCCGTCGGCTGTGGAACTCGGGATCTACGACGTACAGGGGCGGCTGGTCCAAGTGCTCGTGCAGGCGCGCTTGCCCGCCGGTCGCCATTCGGTGGCTTGGAATGCCGCAGACGTCGGGCTGGGACCTGGCGTCTACTTCCTGCGCCTCGATGCTGGGGCGGAGCCGGTGGTGCGCAAGGTGACGTTGCTCGACTAGTCCCTAAACTGAGGATGCCAAGGTGCTCATCGAGTTGATCGGGCTAAGAAATGTCTTCCCAACCAGCGGAGCCGCCTCGTTCGTCAACCACCTCAGCTGCCTGCCCCTTTGTATCTAGTGAGTAGGCCGTGGACAGCGCTAGCTCGAAGTCGCAGCTTGGCACGTCGATCAAGGTGCAACGATTCGCGCTCCGTGCGTTCGAGCCAGATTTGAAGTAGCTGAAGCAGGGCCTGTTCTTCCTGGCTCCCAAACTCTACGATTCGCGTGTAGCGCATGTGAGGCGTGGTGGCCCCAATGTAGAGGTGTCGCGGGCTCGGCATTTCCAAGCGGCCGTCGAAGCACCCCTCTAACGGCTTCGAGCGCACGTCTTGCAAGATGAAGCCGATGGTTCCGCCGTCGATGTAGACACCAGCGTGCACAACATCAACTGGTGCCCTGAGCCCAAGCACGGAGGCGGCGGCGCGCTCAGCGGCGGTGGTTTCGACACTTTGCTCGCTGGTACACGCGGTCCCACTAACCACGAGTAGTAGGACGGTCGCGGTTTTTGAGACGCCGCAGAATCCCAGCGTCGCGGCTAGAAGAGAACGACAGCTATATCTGCGTGCAGCGCGGTCTGTGTGGATCAGTGCTTGAGTCCTGAAGAGTTCGTTAGCTAGAGCGCCTTGTTAGCCGCGCACGGACAGCGTGATCAGTGCGTCTGCGTTGTCCGGTTGAACTGTGTGATCTGCAACTCGGTTGACTCGGCGGATGCGGCAGCGAAGACAACGATGTTCGATTTGAAATCGCTTTCGCCCCCGATGCAGCGCAATCGGCTCCATCACCCCTAGACAATCGGACCTCCGATCGCCAAGTGTCTGATCGACATGGAGTGAGTAGAGGCACTCTGGACAGTGGTTCCGGGAGCTACCATTCGTGAGAGGTTGCACCTGCTCGCCGCAGACAGCGCACTTGAACCAGGTGTTTTCTTCGCGTCGTCCCACGCCCTGGTCTCCTCGTTGTGGGTTGATCCCAACAAGCAAGGAGCCAGGGTTCCGTTGGCTCTCCCCCTCCTAAGGGGTTCCAGGCTCGGCTCAGCCAGATGCCGAGTTCACCGCACGCCTCTTGAGCTAGCGATTACTTCCCATTCCAACTTCATCAGGGCGTGTCATCCCTGAATCCGGACCTCGATCGGTTTTGGCTTTTTTGTACCGACCACTGTAGGGCGGCGTCCGCCACCCTCCACGGGTATGGGTGATGCTGAGCCTCACTGGCATCGGCGTCGTCCCCTAGAAATCAGGCGAGGGCGAAGCGCGACGCAGGTCGTTTCAAATTTGTTCCTCCTCTGCTCACGCGGCCTAACGTTGTGCTGGTCAGCTGCCGGGCGCCGCTCCCTTGCGGCGCGGTGCACGGAGCTGCCTTGCAAAGCGGCTATCATTGGAGTTCGGGCGGCAGCAAATTCTTCGAGGCGACGCTCCCGGCGCCCTCGCGGAGCCGCCTCGCGGCGCGGCGCTCCCCCTGAAGCCGGGGCCGGACCCGGACAACCAAGACCGCACGACGGCATCGAGGGTTAGGCTTTTGGAGCCATCAACCCAGTGGTCAGCAGGAGCGGGTCCGCCGAGGCGGCGTGGAGACGGTCCAGGAAGCAGTCCTTACTAGCACAGGCCAGGACTAGGCGCGTCATCTTGCACATCTAACGGCGTTGGCGATCACCTGCGGGCTCCGGAGGCGACCGTCAGGTGATCGCCCCGTTAGAAGGCCAGCCTCGTTCACGACGAAGGAAGCCATAGCACGCCGCCCTCGTAGTCGACGGTCCACACGAAGCGTGAAAGGATGTCGGATCCGACTCCCGCCATGATCGGCTCCGATAGATTGGTATCGATGCCGGTTTGATCAACCTCCTTCGCTCTCCACACTTCAAAAGACAAGTCGCCAATGCGCAAGTTCTTGATGGCAACCCCCCGGCTATCCCGCTGGAGTGCCAATTCAGACGCGAGCGCTGGGTTGATGACCGTGCGGCTCTTGCCCGTGTCGAGCTCGAGTACGACTGACCGCCCTTCGACGGTGCCTCGAACTAGAATCAGCAGTGGGTGACGAGTGGACCTCACTAAAGGGATCTTCCTGAAACCTGGCACCGAGTCAGGAATTCTTGCCGCCCCCACAGCCATTCGCCGCGAGGCATAATCCAAGGTGAAGTGTCCACCGCCAAGAACGGTGGGTCCCACGAGTCCAGCCAAGCCAGGATGAGCGAGCTCGTACACCTGCGTCGGACCGAGGTCGCGACCGAGGAGCGAAACGCTGACAGCGTCAGCCACGCGTAAGCTCGCGCCAGTCTCGCCCGCAGAGCTACGCGGGCTCCAGGATCTGTCGGCGTTCAGCCCCATCTGGTCGAATTGGACCGAAGAGACACTGACTCCGACCATGTTGCCCGTGTCGAACGGTAAGACGAGACGATTACCGGACACGTCGACGGGTACGTAGGGGTAGCCAAAATCGGCCACCCCGATCGAGTGGACGTCCGCCGCAGTGTAGCCGAATGCCTGGACCCAATCGGTACTAGGCGCATGCGACGCGCACCCGGAAACGACTGTCGCAAATGAAATCGCTACACACCCAAGCATATTGTGTGCGGTGGACAATGCGCGGTGCTGGGTTTCGTGGAGCTTGCGATTCATAGTCCCTCTAACAACCAAGCTGAGGTCCGCTGCAGCGCCATGTTAGGCGGCGCCGCGTTGATCGTGGCGAAACGAGGTTCGCTCGCCTTTTGGTTACTCCTGCGCATCGATTGGTTCCACAGAGTTGCTCAGAAAGTAACTGTAAGTCGTTGTAAACTCACGCGACCTTCGCTCGAGCCCACACGGCGAGCTGCGACTTTCATTGCCCGGGGTGGACCCCAGGTCCATGAATATTTCCGGAGCGGAACCAGGCTGAGGAGACATTCCGCGTCACCGGGATCCAGACGACCCGAAATCTGACGCTCAGCTGCGATGAGCGTAGTTGCTCATGGATGGTGTCAGCGTCGGCGCGGAATGGCTTTGTTGACGTCACCATGGATCATACGTCCCGAGATTCCACAAATGACCTTCCAAATCTCGGCAGCTGAAGCCGCGCCCTCCGTAGTCTTCATCCTTAATCTCGATGACAATCTCGGCGCCCGCGTCCTTCGCGCGCGCGTAAACCGCATCGGCGTCAGAAACGACGACGTACGCGCTCTGAGTTTCTGCGCCTCCGATTTCATCCGGTTGCTTCATAAGTCGTCCAAACTCAGTTTCGACTTGGAGGACCGACCCGAGCATTATCATCCCATTCCCGAAGCTCAGCTGCGCGTGGGCGATGGTTCCATCGTCGTTCGGAACCACTAGCTGCTTTTCGAAGCCAAAGGTTTCGCAGAGCCATTCGATTGCGGTGGGTGCGTCGCGATAGCGTAGACACGGGATAACCGTGGCGCGTGTGTTCTTTGCACGATTCGACATGCCTGCTCCTCCGTCTGCGAGTCTCAGTAAGGTTGCTTTGCCGCCCAGCGTCCCTGGCGATCAGCTGCATCGCCGTGTTAGGCGACGTCCAGGTTGACGCTTCTCGTACGACAGGATCTCCAGCCGAAGGTCCCATTGCGTCTGTTCGGTCATACGAGGAATTTGGGTCACTCTCCGTCGTCCTCTAGCTCTCTTCTCATCCGTTCGCGAAGGTCAGGCCAAGGAGTCGCGTCCTCAGGGTTCTTCAGGCGGGAGCCGGCGTTCCGCCTGGTTTGGCGTCGAGTTCGCGCTCGAGCGAAACCAGCAACTCACGGTCAAGACTGGAAGCAGTACCGTGGCCCTCGGTTAAGGCTACTTTGGCTTGCTCGATAACGGCGCGAGCTTGTTCGCCGTCGCCGCTCTCCAGCAACACCACGGCTTCGGCCCGCAGCCTGCGGTGGGTCTCTACCAGCGGTCCTCGCGCGTCAGGCAGATACTCGCGCGCCGCAGCCACGTCCTTGCACCGATACGCCAGCCAGAATGCCACCTCGGCCGCAGCCTCGGCCCGCAACCAGCGAGGAGCGTGCACGTACGCGTGCCGGATCCGTCGTACCTGCTTCCCCGCGGCGTAGCAGTCATCGTGATCAATCGCCCATCGAAGCCCCTCCGTGCCCGCATAGACGACGAAAGCGGGTGGCGCGGCGACTTTGTCCGCCAAGGCCATCAGTGCTGGGTCCCAGTCTCGTGGCCTGACGCCAGCGTGGGTCAGCCCGGATAGTGCCCAGAGCGCCGCAGCTTCGTGTGCCGACGCGCGTTGTCGAACCAAGTCCCACAAGCGGGCACCATCGCTCGGGACACCTGATCCCGTGCCGAACGGCTGCACCGTCGCAACAAACACTAGGCCGGACATGAGACTCAGTAGAAGCACCACACCCCTACCTGCGGCATCCGGTGGGATCACGCATAGCCACACTACGGCCAAGATCGCCATCGCAAGGCTCGCGAGAGGCCCGCCGGCGATAACCCACCCTGCGCGCACGTATAGCCGCTTCGTGTCGATTGGGTAGGCAACGGCGAACGGACCCCAATGAGTGGGAGGCAACCACCGTACCCGTACCCGGCCTCGGGACCGCATCAGGCAGACGGGACCGACGCCCAGCAAGCCGAATCTGAACCCGCACAGGCGGGCTGCTACAAGGTGCCCCAGTTCGTGCACCGTCAGTGTCACGAACAGCGATGCGAGGCCTACGACTATTACTGACCAGGACATCAATCGGCCCAGACTTGGTTGCCCGCCTAACGTCCAGCTCTCGCAGCGGGCTGACCTAGTTCGACCCAGGCCCCGATCCCGCTGCAGCTAATCTCTATCAGCCGAACGGCCAGGGCGGCGACAGGACAAATTGTCTGCCGCAACCTTTCGTTAGTTGCTTCGCGCAGCGCCGTCCGCTGCATGCGATTGCTAGGCGTCGCTGCACGCCGTAGCGGCCTCGACCGCACACCAGAAACTAACATTCTAGCCATCTTTGCCACTGCTAAAAACCACCCGAAGATCGTTTAGGGTCAGCCCACCAAGTCGCGTGACCTTCCAAGCGTACAATCCATCGTAGGCAGGGAAGCAGGGGCAAGCAAATCGATGGGAAACCCGTGATCTGTGAGCACGCCGCACGAGCGCAGCCGATCGGCGGACCAGTGACAGCTCCAAGCTCGTCGCCCTAGTCGAAAGAGCCCGCCCAGCTGGGCTCTGGGCGGACCACCGTGATGGCGTCGCCCTGGTCCGGTCCGATGACGAGTGCCTGGTCGCGGTGCGCTGCGCGATGAGCCAGCGGAGCGCCGCCGACCCGCGGCGCAATCGCGGCAACGCCAGCGATGAGCAAGATCGCGGGTGCCAACCCCACCCAGACATTGGACCAGGGGCGGGGATGATTGCGAACGAGTCGCTCGACGCGCGCGCAGAGCGGCGAGCCGGCGGCCCCTGGCGCCCAGCTGTGCGGGCGTTGCTCGCACATCCAGCTGGCGATTGTTGCCAAGCATTTGGCGAGGGTCAGGCCGCCACCCAGCTTGTACACGGCCCACGCGTCAGCCAAGAGCTCCGACACTTCGCGCAGCTGCCGGCTGATGAGTCGGGTGAGGGGCTGAAACCAGAAGATGGCGGCGAGTATGGCGGCGGTCAGTTGCCAGCCGGGATCCCGGCGCGCCAGATGAGCGACCTCGTGGGCGAGTACGAGTTCCTGCTCCGCTGGCGTGAACTCGGTGGCAAAGCGCTCGGGGACGCAGATGTTGTGTCGACCCCAGGCGATTGGGGTGCACAAGGTCGGGCACTGCCAGAGTTGGATGCGTCGCGGGCAACCTGCAGTGCGCCCCAGGCGTGCCAGGACATCTTGTAGTGCGGGATGGTCGAGACGGCGCCGTCCCCTCAAGGCGCGGCGGAGCTGCATTGCCCGGCGGCAGAGTCCGACCAGCCCGAGGGCGGCTCCGGCAAGCCATGCAGCGACGACGAGCGCCGGCCAGTGGTGTTTGGTTGTCCGCCAGGCAACGTCGAGTAGATCGGGCTGGTTGGCGATGGCTTGTTGGGTCGCGACGAGGGCAGCTTGGGCGGAGCTGACGGCGTGTTGAGCGACGACCGCGGCAGTGCGTTGGGCCAACGCTGCGCGGCGCGACCAACGCTCGCCGCTTGGCGGGCTGGGAAGCATGGGAGCGGACGCGTCAGCGACTGTCGGCGTGACCGGCGGCTGGGTACTGGCGAGGCGGATGCTCGGTGCGCGGGGAGGCACGGGCGTGCGGGTGCGATGCCGCCGTCCCTCGAGCGGCTCGTGGCGGTGCTCCGTTGGGTCGCCCAAGCCCACCTTACGCTGCTCGAGATTCAGGGCGATCGCCGCGACAGCGCGCTTGGGGGCGTCCAGCGTCAGTCGCCCAGCCAGTGGGTGGTGGTCCAAAGCGACTTGCCAACTCGCGGTGACCAGTGGCCCGAGGAGTGCCGCCTTCCAGAGCGCGTCGCGGACGTGCAGCGCTCGGTGCCGCATACGCCGGGTGACCAGGGCGACAACCACCACCGTGAAGGTCGAGTGCAGCCAGTAGGTCAAGCCCCAGCCGAGCAGCGTGGTGGACAGTTCTAGAAGGCGGGGGGAGACGATCTCAAGGGGCATCCGGCTCCTCCGCGGCCTGGTCCAGGTCGCGCTCTTTGGCTTCGATGAGTGCCTTGACCCGCGCTAGCGCCTCGGGCGTGATGTCGCGAGCGTTCAGCAGGTGACTGACGAAGTCGGGGACATCCCCCTGGAAGACGCGTTCGGCCACCGTTCCCGCCGCCGATTGGCGTACATCTTCTTCGCTGACCAGCGCCCGGTAGACGAACTGGCGCCCAGCACGCTCGTGAGCGAGGAGGCCGCGCTTGTCGAGGCGGTTCATCACCGTCGCCACCGTGGTCAGCGCCAAGCCGCGTTCGGCTTCAAGGACGGCGTGGACCTCGGCCACAGTGGCTTTGCCCCGCGCCCACACCGCGCGCAGGACCGCCAATTGCAAATCGCTCAGAAGTTCGTGCACCACAGAAACTCGCTCCAGGACCCTAAGGCCGAGTAGGTAGACTACGCATGTAGTCTATAGCAGGTTGCGGTTCGACTTAAGGTGTTGTTGGGTTGCTGGTTACGTCGTCGACCCGGAGCCCCATTTCGGCGTGGCGGATGGCGAGGCCGCTCGTCACGGTGGTTCCGAGCGCGGCCCAGCCGACCAGCGCCAAGAGGATGGCGGTTGCCCAAAGCGGGCGCCGGAGGGTGGGGGAGCGGTTGGCGGCGCCCAGGGCTAGGGCGGCCAGCGCCACGGTGCCGATCCAGGCGCTCGACTGCGCTGCCTGGGTGTGGGTGGCGACGGCCGGATGGCTGACGTGGTGGAGGTCGTGGATCGCGAGGGCGGTGGCGGCGCCGCTTTGAAAGACCCAGGTGCCGGTGGCGAGGGTGGCCAGGGCTAGGCTGCCCGTGGCCAGGCGGCGAGCGCTGGTCGAGCCGAGCGCGCCGCAGGTCACCGCGGCGAGGGCGACCAACGCAAAGGCGCCCAGGAGGTGTTGTTGGATGACCGTCACGCCGGCGGCCCAGCGTTGACGTGGCGGCGGGGCTTGACTAGGCTGGTTTGAACGAACACGCCCCCCATTCCAAGTGACAACCCGAATCCCTATCCAGAAGAGCCCCCCCCGGCGCCGGGGTGAACCGCATCGCCGTCACCCCGATTGGCTCAAGGTGCAGCTGCCTGGGGGGCCGACCTACCAGGCGCTCAAGCGTACATTAAAGGAGCACGGTCTCCACACCGTCTGCGAAGAGGCTATGTGTCCGAACGTCTCCGAGTGCTGGGGGCGGGGCACGGCCACCTTCATGATCCTGGGGGACATCTGCACGCGCGGCTGCCGCTACTGTGCGGTGGCCAAGGGGAAGCCGGCGCCCCTCGATCTCGAGGAGCCGGCGCGGGTTGCTGAGGCCGCCACGGCCATGGGGCTCCGCCACGCGGTCATCACCTCGGTCGACCGCGACGACTTGGCCGACGGTGGGGCGGCAATCTTTGCCGAGTGCATTCGCCAGCTTCGGGCGCGGCTGCCGGGTTGCGCCGTCGAGGTGTTGATTCCTGATTTTCAGGGGAGCGCCGCTGCTCTGGCTCAGGTGCTGGAGGCTGGTCCCGCCGTCTTGAACCACAACATCGAGACGGTGCCGCGGCTCTACCCGTCGATACGGCTGGGTGGCGACTACCAGCGCTCTCTCCGCGTCTTGGCGCAGTCGCTGGAACTGGCCCCCGGCGTTCCCACCAAGAGCGGCGTCATGTTGGGCTTGGGTGAGGAGGACGCCGAGGTCGTCGAGGTGTTGCGTGATTTGCGGCAGGTGGGTGTCGAGATCTTGACGCTTGGCCAGTACCTGCAGCCGACGCCCAAGCACGCCGCGGTCCGGCGGTACCTGACGCCGGCCGAGTTCGACGCGTGGGGGAAGACGGCCAGGACGATGGGCTTTCGGCACGTGGAATCCGGACCGTTGGTGCGGAGTTCCTACCACGCCGAATCCCAGCTATAATGCGCCGCGACTCCGCGCCCGCCTAATTCTGCACCACGCGCACCGAGCACTGCGACAGGACCGGAGGTCTCGATGACGGTCACCCGATCAAAGTCTGCGACGCCAAAGGGGAATCGAGTGAACGGAGACGGCCACGAGTACGACGTCATTGTCATCGGCTCAGGGCCCGGTGGCTACGTATGTGCGGTTCGCGCTGCACAAAATGGCCTGAAGACTGCGTTGGTTGAAAAGGAGAAAGCGTTGGGCGGGACGTGCCTCAACTGGGGGTGCATTCCAACCAAAGCGCTGCTCCATGCTGCCGATGTTTGGTCCGACCTTGAGCGCGCTGGTGACTTGGGCATCGTTGCCGGTGAGGCGTCCTTAGACGTCAAGAAGCTGCACGCCTACCGGAAGCGCGTCGTGGCCAAAAACTCGAAGGGCGTCGAATACCTCATGAAGAAGAATGGGGTCGACCTGCACCGCGGCCTCGGCAAGCTGGCTGGCGCTGGCCGGGTGAGCGTGGCGGGAGAGAGTGGGGCGCAGGAATTGCGCGCCAAGCACATCGTTGTTGCTTGCGGATCGACGCCGCGCTCCATCCCCGGGTTCGACTTCGACGGCCAGAGCGTCATTTCGAGCAACGAGGCGCTGACCTTGCCCGAAGTACCCAAGTCGATGGTGGTGATGGGTGCCGGGGCGGTGGGTGTCGAGTTCGCTTCGATCTACGCGCGCTTCGGATCGCAGGTCACCATCGTCGAGTTGTTGCCGCGGCTCTTGCCGGTCGAAGATGAAGACGTGTCCAAGGAGCTGGAGCGCGCTTTCCGAAAGCAGGGCATCGGCGTCATGACTGGGGCGCGCGCCCAGTCGGTGGAGCGCTCCAAAGCGGGGGCGGTCGTCTTGGTGACGGACAAAGACAGCGGTGAAGAGCGGCTCGAGTGCGAGAAGCTCTTGGTGGCGGTCGGGCGCGGCCCGGTCTCGGAGGGCTTGGGATTGGCCGAGGCGGGGGTGCAGCTGGAACGGGGGTACGTGGTCGTCGATGAGTTCATGCGCACCTCGGTCGGCGGCGTTTTTGCGATTGGCGACATTGTCTCGGTGGCGGATCGCGCGCACCCGCAGCTGGCGCACGTGGCGTCGCACGAGGGCATCGTCGTCGCCGATCTGATTGCCGGCCACACGACGTACGCGTTGAACTACGACCAAGTACCCGGGTGCACCTATTGCTCGCCCGAGGTGGCGTCGGTGGGGCTGACCGAGGCGGTGGCGCGCGAGCGGGGCTACGACGTCAAGGTCGGCAAGTTCCCGTTCTCAGCCAATAGCAAGGCCTCGGTTCTCTTGGAGACCATCGGCTTCGTGAAGATTGTCGCCGATGCCCAGTACGACGAGGTGCTGGGCGTGCATATTATCGGACCGCACGCCACCGACATGATTTCGGAGGCGGTGGTGGCCTTGCGGCTGGAGGCGACCAGCGAGGAACTTTGCCGGGCGATCCATCCTCACCCAACCCTGGCTGAGGCGATCATGGAGGCCGCCCACGGCGTCACCGAGGCGCCCATCCACATCTGATAGGCGCGGATGGAAACCACCTACATCGAGGGCGTGCGTCTGGCGCTCCAGGAGGAGATGCGCCGCGATGAGCGCGTCTTCCTCTTGGGCGAGGACATCGGCGGCTACGGGGGTGCCTTTAAGGCGACGGCTGGGCTTTTGGAGGAGTTCGGGGCCGACCGGGTGGTCGACACGCCGATTGCCGAGGCGGGCATCCTGGGGGTTGCCGTCGGCGCGGCGTTGGCCGGCCGCCGCCCAGTGGCCGAGATGCAGTTCATGGACTTCGTCTCCAACGGCTTTCAGATCCTCACCAACTTTGCTGCCAAGTGCCACTACCGATTGGGTGAAGCGGTGCCTATGGTCGTGCGCGGGCCGGCCGGCGGTGGCGTCGGTGCCGGGCCCTTTCATTCGCAGAATGTCGAGGCCTACTTCCTACACACTGCGGGGTTGAAAATTGTCGCGCCCTCGACGGCGGCGGATGCCCGCGGTCTCTTGAAGGCGGCGATTCGCGACCCGAACCCCGTGGTGTTCTTGGAGCACAAGAAGTTGTATCGCCACCAGCGCGATCCGCTGCCGGCTGGGGATGGAGTGGTGCCCTTGGGGAGCGCCCGGATCGCCCGGAAGGGCGAGCAGGTGACGGTGGTGACCTATGGCGCCATGGTCCACGTCGTCTTGGAGGCCGCCGAGGCGGTCGCGGGAGAGGGCATCGACGCCGAGGTGGTGGACCTCCGGACGTTGAAGCCCTGGGACGAGGCGCTGGTGTTGGGGTCGGTCAGGCGAACCGGGAAGCTTCTTATTGTCCACGAGGCGGCGCTGACCGGCGGCGTCGGCGCCGAGCTTGCCGCACGCGCCGGCAGCGAGTGCTTCGAGTGGCTGGACGGTCCCATTCTTCGCCTGGCGGCGGCTGACGTGCCGGTGCCCTACCACCCGGTGCTGGAGGGCGCTGCCTTGCCGGGGGTCGGCGCGGTGGCCGAGCAGCTGCGCGCCCTCGCCGCGTACTAGCTGCGTGTTGGCCGCGTCCTCGCCGCCCATTTAGGATAGAACGCCGCGCCGCCTGAATCAGGCTGTCAAAAAAGTGGACAGTTCGACGGTGCAAACACCAAAAGTCGGTCGGATGTCTCGCTCAGGGATGTTGACACTACCGCCGACACATTTGTTAGGCTCGGGTGTGGTGCCCCATCGTACTCGCTTGCCTTGAGCCAGCGTTCGACCAACATTATACGAGGGTGTGCCAATGAGAACGATTGGGCTCGTCGCTGTTCTGGGTGTCTGCTTTGCCGCTCCAACGCAGGGCGCCGACATCTTTGTCCCCGATGACCATTCCACGATTCAGGCGGCGATCGATGCCGCCGTTTCCGGCGACAACGTCATGGTGCGCGCTGGAACCTACCTCGAGAACCTGGCGCTCAAAGATGGCGTCAACCTGGCCTCGACCGACGGCGCGACGTCCACGACCGTCGACGGCAGCAACGTAGTTGCTTCGACGCCCGTCATGGACGCCAGCGGTGTGACTTGCAGCATCACCGGCTTCACCATCACCGGCGGCTCCAGCCCCACCATGGGTGGTGGGATCCGCGTGCTCAACAGTTCCAACGTCACCGTGGCGGACTGTGTGATTTCCGGGAACGACGCCGACGGCCAGGGCGGCGGTCTCGGAGTGAACAACGCTCAAGCGTCGGTGTCGAACACGCGCTTCACCGCCAATACAGCTTCGGGTGGCGCGGCGGCCGGCGTGACCTCGACCGCGGTGACGGACGTCGTCTTTGACAACTGCACGTTCGACGCGAACGACTCAAGTGGGCCGGGAGGCGCCGTCCTCGGCTTCAGCGGCATGTTCTCGGTGTCGAACTCCATGGTCAATGGCAACGATGCCTCATCGGGTGGTGGGTTCGCCGTCGATGGTGGTGGTGAGATGGTGATCACCGACACCGTCCTCTACGGCAACACCGCCAGCGAGGGCGGTGCTATGTCCTTCAACAACGGCTCAGGGACAATCAGCGGTTGCACCATGCACGCGAACAGCGCCGGCGTTGGATCCTGCATTGCGTTTGTAAATGGCTCCGACCCGACCATCGAGCGCTGCTTGGTGACCAGCTCTACCGGTGACATCGCCTTCCGTTGTGGGCAAGGGTCGACGCCGGTGGTCAGCTGCACGAACCTGTTCAACAACGCGGGAGCCGGTGGCGACGACATTTGCGGCACCGACGGGGGCAACAACGGCTCTGTCGATCCCCAGTACTGCCACCTCAATCCAGAGCTGGACGGCGTCTTCGTCCTACAGAGTGACTCGCCGTGTACGGCGACCAACTCGAGTTGCGGGATGCAAATTGGCGCGGCTGGCGCGTCGTGCGGTGCGGTGTCGGTCGAAAGTCGCACCTGGGGCGAGATCAAGTCGATCTACCGTTAGTCGCCGGAGTGCGAGTGATGCGCGGGGTGGGAGCCCAGCTCCCACCCCAATTTTCTGTGCTACACTTCGCCGCTTCAATTGTGAGTAGCGCTCAAGAGCCGCACCACCCGCGCCAGCCACCGCCGCGCCGGGTCTTGCCGATAAGGAAGGTGCAGATGGACGTCGTAATGCCCCAAATGGGCGAGAGTGTCGCCGAAGGCACGATCACCAAGTGGCTCAAGCAAGTGGGCGACACCGTGAAGAGGGACGAGCCCTTGTTCGAGATCTCGACCGACAAGGTCGATGCCGAGATCCCGTCGCCCGCGGACGGGCAGCTGTCTGAGATCATCCATGGTGAGGGTGAAACGGTCGAGGTTAACGTCATCGTTGCGCGGATTGGTGCTGCGGGAGAGGCGGCGGCTGACAATGGTGGGGCGCCGGCAGCGGCTGCTTCGGGCTCGGCCGGAGCTGGGGTGGCTGCGGCTGCGGCGCCGGCGGGCTCAGCGCCGGCTAGTGCGGCACCGGCAGCTTCGACTCCTGCACCAGCGACTCCGGCACCAGCGGTGGCAACCATGGCCCAGCCCGGGGCAGTGACGGCGCCACGTGCCGGCGAGACGGTCGATGACTTGCGCCGCCGGCGATCTTCGCCCTTGGTGCGCCGGATCGCCGCCGAGCATCACGTCGATCTGGCCGCGGTCTCGGGCACTGGCATTTCGGGGCGGGTGACCAAGGCCGACATCCTTGCCCACATCAACGCTGGACCGGCGGCTGCCTCGGCACCGGGCCCTGCAGCGCCACCGGCGTTCGCGCCCGGGGAAGACGCGCGGGTCGAGACCATGTCGGTCATGCGCCAGCGCATTGCTGAACACATGATCATGAGCCGTCGTACGTCGGCCCACGTCACCTCGGTGTTCGAGGTGGACGTGACGCGGGTGATGGCGCTTCGGAGCCAGCACAAGGCGCGGTTCATGAAGGAGACTGGCGTGAACCTGTCAGTCACCGCCTTTGTGGCGCGGGCCACCGTTGATGCGTTGCGAGCCTTTCCAGTCGTCAATGCCTCGGTCGACGGCACGAACGTCGTCTACCACGCCCACGTCAATCTGGGAATCGCTGTTGCCCTGGATTGGGGCTTGATTGTGCCGGTGATCCACAGCGCCGAAGAGAAGAACTTGGTGGGTATCGCCCGGAGTATCGCCGACTTGGCGGGGCGCGCTCGGGACAAGAAGCTGAAGCCCGAAGAGGTGCAGGGTGGAACCTTCACCATTACCAACCCCGGCGTATACGGCAGCTTGTTTGGCACGCCGATCATCAACCAGCCACAGGTTGCCATCTTGGGCGTCGGTGGGATCGTCAAGCGGCCGATGGTGGTGACCGCTGCGGACGGTAGCGATTCGATCGCCGTGCGCTCCATGTGTTACTTGAACATCAGCTTCGATCACCGGCTGCTGGATGGAGCGGTGGCCGACCAGTTCGTCGCCCACATCAAAGAGACGCTGGAGTCCGCCCGCTTCCCCGAGCTGGCTTAGGCAATCGGTCGTTGCCCTAAAGGGCGGTGCGATCCAACCGGAGCGAGTTGGTGACGACCGTCACCGAGCTGAGGGCCATCGCCGCCGCCGCAAACATCGGCGGCAAGGACCAGCCGAGGATGGGCTGGAGGAGTCCGGCCGCCAGTGGAATTCCGACGACGTTGTAGGCGAACGCCCAGAACAAGTTCTGGCGGATGACTCTGACGGTGGCGCGGCTGATGCGGACGGCTCGAGGAACGCCGCGCAGGTCGTTGTGCAAGAGCGTCACGTCCGAGGCTTCTTTGGCCACGTCGGTGCCGCTGGCCAGGGCGATTCCCACGTCGGCGGCGGCCAGTGCTGGCCCGTCGTTCAGCCCGTCGCCGACCATGGCGACGCAGGTCGCCTGGCTCTTGGCGCGCTCGACGGCCAGGAGTTTGTCGCCGGGTTGGACTTCGGCTTCCACTGAATCGAAGTCCAGGGCTTGGGCAAACGCCTGGGCTGCGGCCCGGCGGTCGCCGGTGACCAGGCTGGCGCGGATGCCTAAACCGCGCAGCTCGTCGATGACCGCCCGGGTCTCCGGACGTGGTGCGTCGGTGAGGCCGAGGACACACTCGACGACGCCGTCCACCGCTCCCACCACCGGCGTGTAGCCGCGCGCTTCGATCTCGGCGACTTGCTCGGCCACTTCTGGAGCGGCTTTCGCCTCCGCGACGACGAAGTCGTAGTGGCCGACCCGGACGTCGTGCATGTCAGCGGTGCCGGTGATGCCGCCCCCAGGCTCGGCAGCGGCAGTTGCGCTCTCGGGAATGGCCGTCTCTCCTGACTCGGCTTCGGCGACGATGGCGGCTGCCAGCGGGTGTTCGGACTTGCGCTCGACCGCAGCAATGGCGGCCAGGGCCTTGGCACCGCGCTCGGCGCCGTGGACGTGGTGGACGCTCCGCACGAGTGGTCTGCCACTAGTGAGTGTGCCGGTCTTGTCGAAGAGCATGGTACGCACCTGACCGAGAGCCTCGAGGGCGGCGCCGCCCCCGAACAGGATGCCCGATTGGGCGGCGCGGCCGGTGCCTACCAATACCGCCGTCGGTGTTGCCAACCCGAGGGCGCATGGGCAGGCGATGACCGTCACCGCCACGAAGCGCGCCAAACCCGCCGACCAGCCGTGCAACACCACCCACACAGCCAAGGTCACCAGGGCAATGCCGAGCACCGCCGGCACGAACACAGCGGCGACCCGGTCGGCCAGGCGTTGGATTGGGGCCTTTTGGGTTTGGGCGTCGCGCACCAGGCGGATGATCTGGGCCAGAGCCGTCTCCCGGCCCGCCCCGGAAGCTTGCAAGCGGATGAGCCCGCCGCCGTTGACCGTGCCACCCAGCACCTGGTCGCCCGGGCTCTTGCGAGCCGGCAGCGGTTCGCCGGTCATCATCGAAGTGTCGATCTCGGTGTGTCCGTCGACGATCGTGCCGTCGGCTGGGAGGCGCTCGCCGGGCCGCACTTCCAGGACATCATCAGGTTGGATGTCGTCGGCGGCGATGACTTCCAGGCGGCCGCCCTCGGCGACACGTCGCGCCTCTCGGGGTTGCATGGCGATCAACCGGCGCACGGCGTTGCCAGTCTGGCGCCGCGCTCGTGCTTCCAGCCAGCGGCCGAGGAGGATGAAGGCGGTGATCATCGCCGCCGCGTCAAAGTAGACGGGGGCCTGGGCGCCAACTAGGACGACCATGACGCTGTAGAAAAACGCCGTTCCCGTCCCGATGGCGACCAGCGTGTTCATGTCGGCGCTCCGGTGACGGAGGCGGGCCCAGGCACCGCGCCAAAACGGCTGTCCGCACCAGAGGACCACCGGCGCCGCTAACACCAGGAGCAGCCAGCGCACCCGCCAGTCGGTGGCGTGCATGCCGCCGGCCAGTGAGATGATCATGGTGATCACCGCCAACGGTGCGGCGACTGCGCAGCGCTGCCGGTAGTCGTTGAGTTCGGCGCGGCCCTCGTCATCCGTCGTTGCGTCGGTCGGGGCGGAGGCGCGAAATCCGGCGCGGTCCACTGCTTCGAGGAGCGACCCAACCGTATCGCCGGCGACTTGACGGACCCGGGCTTGTCCCAATCCGAGGTTGACCGATGCCTCGACAACGCCGGTCACATCGTTGAGGGCGTGCTCTACTTTTTGGACGCACGAGGCGCAGTGCATGCCCTCGATGGACAGGTCGACTACGTTTTCGACGACACCGAACCCGGCGCGCTCGATGGCGGCGATGATGGCGACCGGCGTGACGTCACCGCTGACCCGGGCCTCGCCCGTTGCGAAGTTGACCGCTACGTCGCTGGCCCCCTTTACCTTGGCCAGGGCACGCTCCAGCGTGTTGGCGCAGCCGGCGCAGTGCATGCCGGTGACGCCGACCCGCAGAGCGCGAGGTGCAGCGGTTTGGGGCGGCGTGTCTTCTGGCACCAGGTTGGCCGCGGCGTCGTCCGCCCCTTCGGTTTGTTGCGTTCTCATAGCGAGTCAGTTTAGCACGGGCGGCCGACTGTCATTGCACGTCTCGGGGGGCGGATTGGGTGCGGTGCCCGATGAAGATCAAGAGCGGCGCGGTGTGCATCGATAACCGATCTGGGTGTTGATTCTATCGTGGCGCTTTTGACGAGGCGGTCTCATGTCACATGTTGATCCAGCGACTCTCTACTTCCACGACTTTGTCGTCTCGGCGCGATCGACTCTCGATGAGTTGAATCTGCGTCTGGCGGCGGTCACCGCCAGTGACGGCGATGCCGAGTGGGAACCTATCACCCGCGCGTTTCATTCGATCAAGGGTAACTCAGCGTTCTACGAAGGTTGCACGATGACGCCGTTGGCTAAGGCGGCCGAGTTTGCCGCACGAGGCCGGAAGCAAATCGCCGCCAGCGACTTCGACGAGTTGGTGGGCCTGCTGCGCCAGGCACAGGCTAAGTTGGCAGAGCTGGTCGGTGAAACCGAGCGGCAGCGGGCGGCGGTGCGCGGTGACGGCCCCACCGAGCTCATCGAGGCCCTCGAGCGCTTTACCTACGTCGATCGGACAGTCTATTTGTTGTTCGGGAACGACGTGACCCAAGACGTCAAGCTCTTGACCAGCTGCGTTGGCTCCGACTCGGTCGACCCGCGCTTGGGTGATGTCGCTCGGCGGTTGGCCGGATTAGCGCGGGCGGTGGAGAATCACGAAGTGGCGCGGGTGTTGGAGGGCGTGGGGGATGGCGATAACCCCACCCTGCAGTTGCGGACGGCGCTGCGGACCTTGGCGCCGCACCTGGTGACGCAGGAAGCCGCGTAGCCCCGAGTCGTCTAAGCCTTTCGAAGCCCCATGGGTCGTTCGACGTCCGGGTTGTCCTAGCCCTCGGCTGTGGCGGGGTCGAATCCCCCAAAATCGTCCATCTGGACGCCGCCACCGGCGCTCCGTTATAATGGTGGGGTTCGCCGCGCCTGGGCGCGGTCGAGTCCTGGCCCGCTTTGTTCGCCCCATCCCAGCACTGCCTGCGGAGTACCTTCACCCATGGGTGTTACACCGTCGCCTCGCCGCTTGGCGCGGGTCGCCTTCTTTGCGATCGGCCTGTGCATTGCCTCATCAGCCGCGGCGTTCTTCGAATCCAACTTCGAACAGCGGTTTTTTCTGGAAGAAGCCAGCCTGGTTACTGACCACAGCCTGGTGTACGTGGAGGGCGACGGCTACCACCTGTTCTACGCGATCGGCATCTCCGGAGAGGGTTGGATGCACCCGGGCAACATGGTCGACTTTGGCCACGCCACCTCGCCGGACCTGATCACCTGGACGCTCCATCCCCGCGTGCTGTCAATCGACGTCACCGGCTGGAAGAATCGCAACCTGTTTGCGCCGCACGTCGTGCCAGACCCTTCGGGAAGCGGTTACTTGATGTACTACACCGGGGTGGACTCGACTGGCAGCATGGGCAATCCGGTCGAAACGGCCGATGCCACCGGCATCGCCCATTCGCTCGACCTCTACAACTGGGTCGACTTGTCGGTTGCAGAGCCGGCCTACCATCCTGATTCGAGCTGGGCGGTGTGGCAGCACGGCCAGCGCTCCAATGGTCGCGACCCGGTGACGCTACCGGTGGACGGCGGCGTGATCTTGCTGTCCACGGCGACTGCGTCGCCGTCGCACACAGGCAGCGGTGAGTTGGGGGCGTTGAGCCTGGCCGAGTCGCCTGACGGGCTCACCTTTACGGATGTCGGTGGCCCGTTGCTTTTGAACGACACGTTTCGTGTGTTGGAGTCCCCGGGGATCCACCGCCGGCCCAACCTTTACTTTCTGTTCTATCACGAGTCGGGTATTTCGGGCATTTACTACATGACCTCGCCGACGTTGTTTACCGGCTGGGACAAGTCGAGCGCGCGCCAGCTGGATCTTTTTGCCTTTGGTTCTGGTGATGTGGTGAATGGGGCGGGCGGGCAGTACTTCAGTCGGGTGATCGACGCCGACTTGAGCGGCGGCTTGATCTACGGCGCCAAGTTCGACCCGGTGGAGTTCACCAGTGATTCGGTGGCCTACGGTTCCACCAACACGCTGTGGGATCAGTGGTGGATTGTCGAGGGGGACGCCTTCGACACGCAGCCCACTTTTGGCGACCGGCCCTATGCCCGCGGCGAGTCCGAGTCGGGCATCGACGGGTACTTCTCGATCAACTCGGCCGAGGTGTACGACGGTCCCTTAGGTCTCGAGAATCCCGCCAACCCACCTGACTATGCGGCGACCGGCAAGCTGCGCTCGGTGCCATTTACGATCACCGGCGACACGATCGACTTGTTGGTGGCTGGCGGGGATGACCCTGATCTGGCGGTGAACTTGGTGCGGTCCGCGGACCAGGTTGTCTTGGAGTCAGCGACCGGGACCGACTCGCACCGCTTTTCGCCGGTCAATTGGGATGTGGCACCGCATTGGGGGACGAGCGTCTATTTCGAAGTCATCGACAATCTGACGGATAGTCCTTTGGGGTTCATTGCGGTTGATGCCATCCGCGAGTACTTGTCGGCCGGGGCGACGGCGGTGGCCGAGTTGGCGGCGCCCGCTTCGCCGGCCATCCGTCTGGGGGCTCCGTCCCCGAACCCGGTGGCGGCGACTACCTTCCTACCTCTGGAGCTGGCCCACGGTGGCGAGGCTCGCCTGGGCGTCTACGATGTGCAGGGGCGAGCCCGCCGGGCACTCCATGCCGGCTATTTGGCGGCGGGCGCCCATCGCTTGGCCTGGGATGGACGCGACGCTGCGGGGCGGCGCTTGGCAGCGGGGGTGTACTTCTTGCGGCTGGATGTGGGTGGCACCTCGCAGGTGCAGCGGGTCTTGGTTAGCCGCTAAGCTTCCACTCGCCCTCCTAGTCGGCTACCATGGCGCTGTACCCGGGCGCCGGGTGTCGATGAAAGGTCGGTGAGATGGAGTTCGGTCAATCCAAGCAATCAGCCCCGCGGGTCGATCCAGTTGCCCGCGAAGGCATCCGCCGGCTGCGTGCGGCGTATGCGGGCGATGAGCTTGCCAAGGTGGTCCGCGATCTGTTGAAGGCCGTGCCCCGCGCCCAAGCGGCGGCGACGTTTAACGCCTCTGTGAACGGCATGACCTTGCCTCACACCGCCGACCGCGGGCGCATCGGTTCGCTCTTGCGCAACATCCTGGCGGCGGGACGCCCCGATGCATTCGAATGCCTCCAGACGTTGGCTACGGCCCACTTGGAGACGACGTTGGACAAGGCGCAGCTCGACGCCTACGCCGAGCAGGTCGATGCCCTGAATGAGGCGGTGGAGTCGGGAGACGCCAAGAAGGTCGAGTCGGCGGTCGGGCCGGTAGCCGAGGCGTTGTTGGCGGGGTTGAGTGTGGAGGAGGCCAGGCGTTACGTTGTGCTGCAGGCGCTACCCGAGGCGTACGAGCCGCTGTTGGCGGCGGTGAAGGGCGGAGCGGCGGCGGGGCAGGCGACGGCGGCTCAGGAGGGGACCGCTAAGCAGACCGCCGCTAAGAAGTCGGCTGCTAGGAAGATCGCCGCTAAGAAGTCGGCTGCTAAGAAGTCGGCTGCTAGGAAGTCGACTGCTAGGAAGTCGACGGTCAAGCAGGCGGCTGCCAAGAAGAAGGCCACGAAGAAGGCGACGTCGAAGAAGGCTGGCGGCTAAGCGGGCGACGGGCGAGAAGACGGTGAAGAAGGCGCTGCCAAAGAAAGCTGATGGCTAGGCGGGCCGGCAGCTAAGCGGGTGGCCCGCCCGTGGCCGGCTCCCAGGGACCTACAAGCATGACGACATTGACTGACGCGAAGCGCGCCAAGTCGGTCATCCCCGACGACTACTACAACGTGCGTGACCTGCTCACGGACGAGGAGCGCCAGATTCAGGATCTGGTCGCCCGGTTCGTCGACGAACAGGTGATCCCGGTCATCTCCGATTGCTTTGAGCGCGGTGAGTTCCCGCGCCAACTTATCCCCGAGATGGCGCGCCTTGGGCTGTTTGGTCCGACCATCGACGGCTACGACTGTGCGGGGCTCAACAACGTCGCCTATGGCTTGATCATGCAGGAGCTGGAGCGGGGTGATAGCGGCTTGCGCAGCTTCGCTTCCGTGCAGAGCGGACTCTGCATGTATCCGATCTACGCCTTCGGTAGCGACGCTCAGAAGGAGCGTTGGTTGCCAGCGATGGCGGCGGGTGAGGTCATCGGGTGCTTTGGTCTGACCGAGCCGGATGGTGGCAGCGATCCTGGGGCGATGCAAACGCGCGCTCGCCAGGATGGCGGGGATTGGCTCTTGAACGGCGCCAAGATGTGGATCACCAACGGTACGATCGCCGACACCGCCATCGTCTGGGCGCACACCGACGACGGCATCCAGGGTTTCATTGTGGAGAAGGAGTTCGAGGGCTACACAGCGTCCGAGATTCAGCACAAGTTCTCGTTGCGCGCCTCGATCACTTCCGAGCTGGCTTTCCAGGACGTACGGGTGCCCGAGGCCAACCGCTTGCCCAAGGCTCAGGGCTTGGGTGCGCCACTCTCCTGCCTGACGCAGGCGCGGTTCGGCATCGCCTGGGGCGCTTTGGGCGTTGCGCAGGATTGCTTCCGCGCCGCGCGGGAGTTCGCGGCCACCCGCGAGCTGTTTGGGGCGCCGCTTGCCCACAAGCAGACCATCCAGATCCGTCTGGCCGACATGGTGCGGCGCATGACCACCGGGCAGCTCTTGGCTTTTCAGCTGGCCAAGCTCAAAGATGCGGGGTCCATGCACCATACGCAGGTGTCCTTGGCTAAGTGGAACAATTGCCGGCTGGCCCTGGACATCGCCCGGGAGGCGCGTGACTTGCTCGGGGCGGGTGGCATCAGCGTCGAATACAGTCCGATTCGTCACATGCTCAACATGGAGAGCGTCATCACCTACGAGGGGACTGAGACCATCCATCAGCTGATCGTGGGTCGCGAGCTGACCGGCCACGCGGCCTTCTAGCGCCGCGTCGCCGTGACCCTGCTGGCGCCGGTCACTCGGGGAACATGAAGCTCAGGAAAGCCACCGTCGCGTTGTACGCCAAGTGGATGACGATCGACGGGGTGAGCACGCCGGTCCGGTGACGCACCCAGGTGAGGATGAAGCCGGCGGTGACCACCAACGGGATGACCAGCCAGTCGCCCGCCAGTTGCAAGACGTGGGCCCCCCCGAAGACCAAGGTCGTCACCCAAAGCGCCAGCCTCGCACCGGCGCGGGCGCGGATCACGCCGTAGATGAAGCCGCGGAAGAAGAACTCCTCAGCGACGGGTGCGGTGAGGGCGCTGGCGGCAATGACCAGCCGGCCGTTGGGGTCGGTGACCAGCTCTGAGAGGGGAGAGTTGCCGCTGGAAACGAAGCCGGATAGACCGCCGAATACCGCCGCCATGGCCACGCCGATGATCGTATAGCGGCGCACCGCGGTCGACTGCAGCTTCACCAGGTCCAAGCCGGTGGCAAGGGGCACGCCTTGTTTGACGCAGAGGAAGTACCAAGCGATCGCCGCCATCACCACGAAAGTCAAAAGGGTTTGCATGCCGAGGGCGGCGGCTTCGCGCGGGCTCAAGGACGGATCCTCGAACGACATCCAGGGCAGGAACGCCAGGGCCAACAACAGTTCGGCGGCGATGATCAGGCCGAGCCCCATGGCGAGGTCGGACCAGCCAAGCGCCGGGACGGGTTCTGTGGCCGGGTGAGGGGCTTGCTCCTCAGGCAGCACGGGGGGCGTCTTCCTCAGTCAGCATGTGGCGCGTTCTTCCTCAGCCGGCACGGGGGCGTCTTGCTCAGCCGGCACGGGCGACCGCCTGTTGTTGCAGCGCTTCTAAGTAGATGTCGACGAGTGTTTCGCCCGATCGCGCCCAGGAGAATTCGTTCACCGCCCGTTGGCGAAGGGCTGCACCCAAATGGCGTCGGCGCTCGGCGTTGTCCACGAGTTCGATGAGAACGCGGGCCAGCGCTGCATGGTCGCCGAGCGGCGCATACGATCCGGAGGGACCGAGGATTTGGCGGTTGATTGGCGTGTCGTAGACCGCAACTGGGAGCCCGCAGGCCATGTAGTTGAAGAGCTTGCCGTTTGCCTCGGTTGCCGAGAGCTTGGGCGACACCGCTAGGTCGCCGAGGTTCAAGGCGTCGGCGGCGCGGTCGTAGTCGATGCGGCCGGGGAAGATGACGCGGGTGTCGAGCCCGAGAGCTGTTGCCGCTGCCTTGTAGTGCTCGACGTTCGGGTAGCCCATCACTAGAAAGTGGGTGTCGGGCCGCTGGTCGACCACTTGGCGCGCCGCTTGGAGTAGATCGTCGACGCCTTGATAGCGCGTGAGAACACCAAGAAACACCACGGTCGGTTTGTCCGGTGGTAGACCGAGCGCTGCTTGCAGCTCGGAGTCGGGAGGGTGCGGCTGGAAGCGCTCGGTGTCGACGGCGTCGTCAAACGTGATGGCGTCGTCGCGCCCAAACTCGGCCTGCAGGGTTTCGGTGAAGCGCGGCGAACTCGATAAGATCCGCTCCGGTTTGGCCGTCAGCCAGCGTTCGGCGCGACCGAAAACGTTGTGGATGAGGCTTGTTAGGCCCCGCCCGGTGTGGTCGGCGACTTCGCCGCTCAGGCTGCCCTGCAGGTCGGCGATCATCGGCACCTTGAAACGCTTGCAGGCAAAATGCGCCACGAAGATCCCCTCGTGCAGGTGGGCGTGGACCACGTCCGGGCGAAAGCGCGCCGCCGCGTCCAGGGTCGATGACACCAGCGCCCAATCCACGTAGAACTTGTGGATGGATGGCCCGGGCGAGAGTTTCTGGTACCAGGGAACCCGGATCGAGCGGGTGGTCTCGACACCCTCCACTTCGCGGCCGTGGTGGTAGGTGGAGACCAGCACGCGGTGCCCCAGCGTTTGCAGCATGCGCACCTCTTCCAGGATCCGCACGTGACAGCCGCGGTCGGCGAAAAATGGCGTCGGTGCCACCATGAGAATGCGGAGTGGGTGGGCAGGCTCAGGAAGGGGGGCGACGCCAGCGGTCGGTTGTCGCAGCCGGGATGGGTGCATTGGAGCCTCGCCCAGGGTATCGGCACCTTGCGTGGTGGCTGGAATGGATTTCGGTCGGTGGCGCGGTGGAGCGTAGCCTCTCTGGTGCACCGGGTAAAGGCTGGGGCGCCCCTTGGGGCCCTTCCCAAGACCAGCCAAAGGCTCCCTTTCCCCCAACCCGGGTCCGTGCGAGAATCCCGGATTCTCATTTTGAGGCTAGTGCATTGGAGGAGTTGTCGCCCATGGATGCCAAGTTTCCCTGGGGGCGAGCGCTGGGGTTGGCGCTCGTCTTTGCCCTCGCCAGCGCGGTGGGGGCTTGGGTGGTTGCGCGGTTGACTTTGCCGACGGCTGAGCCACCTATCGAGCGCAGTGCGGCCGGGCTCGAGTCTGGAATGGCCGGTGGCGCTGGATTGCCGGTTGCCGGCGCCGCGGCCGATAGCGCTGGCGCCGCGGCCGATAGCGCTGGCGCGATCGCTGACAGTGCTGGCGTGGGTGTCGACGGCGTGGCGGCGGCTGACAGTGCAGGCGTCTGGCCCGACAGCGTCTTGGCGTTGGCGGGTGGTGACACGCTCTTGGCCGCGGCGATTGTGGACAGCTTGGCGCGCGTGGATTCGCTCCGCACCGCCTTGGCGGTGGCACCGGCTGCCGCGAGCCCCGTGGCCGGGCGATCGCTTTGGCCCAAGAGCTGGGCTGAACTCGCGGGCGCGCCGGAGCGCTACATCCCGCCGGTTGCCGCGGCGTTGACCTTTTTGGGCGCCCTCCTCACCGCGCTTTGGGCGGTCAAGGGCGCGCGTCCGGCGGTGGTCGACGACGGGCCGGTGCGCCGCCGCAGCGACGCGGTCCAACTGCTCGCCGTCCTCCAGCGCGAGGGGCGCTTGGTGGACTTCCTCCAGGAGGAGATCGCCGACTACGCCGACGCCCAGATTGGCGCAGCGGTGCGGTCGGTGCATGCGGGTTGCCGAAAAGCGCTGGCCGAACACCTTGAGGTCGAGCCAGTGATGGACGACGACGAGGGCGCTGCGGTGACCGTTGCCAAAGGCTTCGACCCCTCCTCGGTGCGACTCACCGGTGAGGTGGCTGGCGATCCACCCTTCAAGGGCGCGCTCCGTCACCGCGGCTGGCGAGCGGCGCGGGTCGATCTGCCCACCGACGCGCGCGGCCAAGATCCCAACGTCGTAGCGCCCGCCGAAGTCGAAGTGCGTCGCTAGCCTATGGCGACGGCGCGCTACATCGTTGGCATCGATTTGGGGACCACCCACTGCGCCATGGCGTGTATCGCCGTCGATGACGCCGGTGAGCCCGACATCGAGATGTTCCCCGTGGAGCAGGTGACCGAGCCCGGCAACACTCAGGCGCGCCCGCTCCTGCCGTCGTTCCTTTACTTGGCGGGGCAACACGAATTGGCCGAGGGCAGCTTGGATTTGCCCTGGGCCCGCGACCGCGACTTTGCGGCGGGGGAGGTGGCGCGCGCACTGGGTGCCGAGGTGCCTGGCAGGGTGGTCGGTTCCGCCAAGTCGTGGCTCAGGCACGATGGTGTCGACCGCTCGGCGCCCATCTTGCCGTGGAACGCGGCTGACGACGTCGACAAGCTCTCGCCGCTCGACGTCGCCCAGCGCTACCTGGAGCACCTCAGGGACGCTTGGAACGCCGCGCACCCCGAGGCGCCCCTCCTTGAGCAGGAACTCTACGTCACCGTGCCCGCCTCGTTCGACGCGGCCGCCCGCGACCTCACCGCCCGCGCCGCCGAGGCGGCCGGCTTGGGGCACGCCACGTTGCTCGAAGAACCGCAGGCTGCCTTCTACGCGTGGCTGGCGGGCGCCGGCAATGACTGGCGCGAGCGCGTGCAGGTGGACGATCGGATTTTGGTGTGCGATGTGGGGGGCGGTACCACCGACTTGAGTTTGATTACGGTCGGCGAGGAGGACGGCGAACTCGTCCTGGAGCGCGTCGCCGTGGGCGATCACATCCTCTTGGGTGGCGATAACATGGACTTGGCCCTGGCCCACCAGGCCGCCGCCAAGTTTGCCGAGGCGGGTCATGACCTCGACGCCTGGCAGACGCAGAGCCTGTGGCACAGCTGCCGGGACGCCAAGGAGCGCCTGTTGGCCGACCCCGACACCGAGAGCCTGCCCATTGTCGTGGTTGGGCGAGGCTCGAAGCTGGTGGGCGGCACGATCACCGTCCAGCTCCATCGCGACGAGGTACTTCAAACGGTGGTCGATGGGTTCTTCCCGCATTGCGCTCTCACTGACGCGCCCAGCACCAAGCCACGGGCCGGCATGCGCGAGTTGGGCTTGCCCTACGAGGCCGACCCGGCGGTCACCCGCCACGTGGCCCGGTTTCTGAAGCGACACCCCGGCGAGGCTGGCGCCCGCGCCGCCGATCGGGTCTTGTGGAACGGCGGCGTGATGAAGGCGGCGCCAGTGCGCCGGCGGCTCCTCGAACTGTTGAGCGAGTGGAACGGTGGAGAGGCGCCGGTCACCGAGCTCGAAGGGACCGACTTGGATGTGGCTGTGGCGCGCGGGGCTGCCTACTACGGTTTGGCGCGTCGCGGGCGCGGCGTGCGCATCCGCGGCGGTACGGCGCGTTCCTACTACGTCGGCATCGAGTCGGCGATGCCCGCGGTGCCCGGGATGCCGGTGCCCCTTCGGGCATTGTGCGTCGTGCCGTTTGGGATGGAGGAGGGTGACGAGCACGCCATCGCCGATTCCGACTTTGGCCTGGTCGTGGGCCAGCCCGTGGAGTTTCGCTTCCTGGGGTCCACTTCGCGTCCCGACGACGCGCCCGGTGTGCTCATCGAGCGCTGGGGGGATGAAATCGAGGAGCTGAGCCCGCTGGCCACGACGCTGCCGGCTGGCGACTCGGATGCTGGCAGCGCCGGATCCACGGTGCCGGTGACGTTGAAGAGCCGGGTGACGGAGCTGGGCACCTTGGAGCTGTGGTGCGTGGCGCGAGACGGGCGCGGCCAGTGGAAGCTGGAGTTCAACGTGCGCGAAGGTGAAGGCGCCGCGGTCTAGCCCGAGAGAAAAGCGCGATGTTCGACCACACAACGGCAGCGGGTGGTGTCTACGAAGGCCCCGGCGACGACGGCGCCGATCGGGGTGGCGCCGGAGGCGAGGGCGTCCACGTCGATCCGCGCGAGCCGTCGCGCTACATGGTGGGAATCGACCTGGGCACCACCAACTCGGCGGTGGCATACATCGACAGCAGCGAGCGCTGGAGTGGTGGGCCGCCGGTGCGCGCCTTCGATGTGCCGCAGTTGGTTCAGGAGGGTGCGGTGGCCCGCCGCGCCACGTTGCCCTCCTACCTGTACTTGCCCGGGCCGCACGAGTTGCCGGCTGGGGCACTGAGCTTACCCTGGGACGGAGCGCGCGCCTTCGCGGTCGGTGAGTTTGCGCGCGTGCAAGGGGCGCGCGTACCTGGGCACCTGGTGTCGTCGGCCAAGTCATGGCTGTGCCACGGCGACGTCGATCGGGGCGCGCCCATTTTGCCCTGGGGGGGCGCCGACGATGTCGACAAACTGTCGCCGGTCGAAGTGTCGTCCCGCTATCTGGCGCACATTCGCGAAGCCTGGAACGAGGCGATGGCGGCGACCGATCCCACCCTCTGCCTTGAGCACCAGGACGTGGTTCTGACCATCCCGGCGTCGTTTGACGAGGTGGCTCGCGAGCTGACGCTGGAGGCGGCAAAAGCCGCTGGACTCGAGCGCCTGCATCTGTTGGAAGAACCGCAGGCTGCATTCTACGCTTGGCTGGCTAACCACGCCTCCAACTGGTCCGATGTGCTGCGCGCCGACCAGCTGATCTTGGTGTGCGATATCGGTGGAGGTACGACCGACTTCAGCTTGATCGTCACCCGCGAGGGACGCCAGGGCTTGCGCTTCGAGCGCATTGCGGTGGGCGAGCACCTGATGCTGGGCGGCGACAACATGGACCTGGCCTTGGCCAAGTTGGTGGAAGGTCGCTTGGGCGAAGAAGGGGTCGAACTCGACGCGCAGGCGATGGCGGGCGTCATTCACGCCTGCCGGGAAGCCAAAGAGGAGCTTTTGGCACGGTCTTCGGCGGCTGCCGTGCCGATCGGTGTCACCCGCGCCGGCGCCTCGTTGGTGGGTGGCTTCGTCCAGACCGAGCTGGGTCGCGACGAAACCCGTGACATCGTCGTGGATGGCTTCTTCCCCAAAGTCGAGCCGACCGACGAACCCCTCAAACGACAATCGGGTCTTCAGGAGTGGGGGCTGCCATACGTTGCGGACGCAGCAGTTACCAAGCACTTGGCGGCGTTTCTCCGGCGACATGCGCTGTCGGCTGGTGGCGCCGCCGATCCCAGCGGTTTGGCACGGCCCGATCTGGTGCTTTGGAATGGCGCGGCGCTGACCCCACCGGCGATGCGGCAGAAGTTGGTGGATGTGGTGTCGTCGTGGTTTCGGGCGAACGATCCAAACTACGCGCTGGAGGTGCTCGAGAACCCAGATCTGCGTCTGGCGGTGGCGCATGGCGCCGCCTACTACGGCGTCGTGCGCCGCGGGCGGGGAGTGCGCATCCACGGTGGCAGCGCCCGCGGCTACTACGTGGGGGTCGACACCCAAGAGGCGGCTGGTAGCGATCTGGAGGACCCGGTGAGTTGTGTTTGCCTGGTCCGGCGCGGCACCGAGGAGGGGGAGACGGTCGAGTTGGATCGGGGCTTTGCCGCTCATGTCAATCAGCCAGTGGCGTTTTCGTTGTTTAGCTCGAGCGTGCGCACGGACGAGAACGGAGCGCTCATCCACGTGGAGCGCGACGAGTTGGGTGAGTTGCCGCCCATTCGCACGGTGCTGCGCTTTGGCAGCAAGGCGGGCGAGCGGCGCATTCCGGTGGGCGTCGGGGCGCACCTCACCGAGGTGGGCACGTTGGATCTCTTCTGTGTGTCGCGCGACACCGACCACCGCTGGCGATTGAACTTCCAGCTGCGCCGCGATCCAGGCGAGGAGCATCGACTGGGCACCACTATTGACCAGGGAGTGACTTTGGAAGAGGCCATCGTCGAGCGTCTGGAGGGACTGGTGCGTGCCGCTTTCGTGCCGGGTGCCGCTGACCGAGCCGCCGAGCGCGTCACTCCCCAAAACCTTGCCCGTCAGCTGCGCGGCGCGCTCGATATGGAGCGCGGCGAGTGGCCGCTGCCCGCCCTCCGCAAGTTGGCTGAGCTGTTGCTCGAGGTGCGTGACGAGCGCCGCCGGAGCGTCGCTCACGAGTCGCGTTGGCTCAACCTGATCGGCTACTGCTTGCGTCCGGGCTTCGGCTATCCCATGGATGACTGGCGGCTGCGCGAGCTCTGGAAGATTTGGCATGCCGGCGTCGTTCACGCGAGCGACGAACAGTGTCGCACCGAGTGGTGGATCCTTTGGCGACGGGTGGCTGGAGGATTGACTCGGGGCCAACAAGATCAGCTCTTGCCGCGGTTGGTCGGCCCGCTTACGGCATCGGCGAAGCCGCCCTCGCGCGCTCGGCCCGGCAAGAAAAAGAAAAAACAAAAGGGGGCGGCGGCACAACCGGCGCGGCGACTCGGCAAACAAGAGCGCCTTGAAATGTGGATGACCGCTGCTAGCTTGGAGGAGGTCGACCCGCGCCACAAGGCAGAGCTGGGCCAGGTGTTGGTGGACGGCGCGCGGGAGTCGGTGCCGAACGCGCAGGCGCTTTGGGCAATTGCCCGCTTGGGTGCGCGGGTACCCTTTGCGGGGCCGGCTAACCAGGTGGTGAAGCGCCAGGTTGTCGAGCGTTGGATCGAAGTGTTGATGGATCGGGCTGTTGAGGAGCAAGCTGCTGCGGATCAAGCCAATGAGGACCGGGCGCTGTCGCCGGCGCTGGCCCGAGCAGTCGCCCACCTGGCGCGTCGCACCGGCGATCGCCAGCGCGACATCGGCGACGCCCAGCGTGAGCGGTTGATAGCCAAACTCGAGGCGACGCCTGACGCCAATCGATGGGCGGCTCTCGTCCGCGAGGGTGGAGAGCTGGCCGAGGAGGAGGAGGCTCAAGTTTTCGGCGAGGCTCTGCCAGCTGGGCTGGTGCTTGCCGAGGAGATTGGTGCCTAGGAGCCTCTGGCCGGGCGACAGGCGCCCGGTAGCGTCCCCCCGGCGATCCTGCTATGATCGGATCGATTCCCGTCTGATATTTGCTGGGTTTGGTGGAGGACGCCCCGCCGTCCTGATGGGCCGCTTTGGGGGGTCAACTATGAAGCAGTACGTCCTATCAGCGGTCCTCATCGCTGGAATTCTAGGGTTCGGCACGGTTTCGCCCGCTGCGGCGGTGAACGAAGACACGACAGTCGTGTTGCACGCGGTGGAAGAAGCGGGTCCCTGCGACCAGGTTGTGAACTGCTTCGACGCCCTCCCACGCGTCGACGTGAGCAGTATGTCCAGCCCGTCGATCATGGTGATCCTCCGCAACTACGATCGCGTGCACGGCATTCAAATCGCGTTTGAGTGGGATCCATCTTGGTCTTTGGCATCGGGGAGCTGGGATTGCCAAGCCATGCAGCTCTCCGCGGTCCAGCCGTCCGAACCTGGGGCTAGGGCAGGTACTATCACCACTGCATTCAACGTCATCACCGAAGGCGAAGCGGCAGTGATCGGTCAGTTGACCTTTGCCAGCGCTCCCAGTGGTTGTTTGCGCTTGGTGGATTCAGCCTTTCCTTACGGCAACCACGTTGTCGACATCACATCGGATCCCCCGCACACCATTCTCGATCCTCAGCTATGGGGGAAAGTGTGCGCAGGACCCGGGGGATACAACACCTGCTATGCGCCGACGCCCGTGAACTCCGAGACGTGGGGCGCCATCCGCGCGCGCTATCGTTAGTTTTTGGTTCGTATCCTGATCTCAGGGTGGCGTCCTAACCTCCGCCGGGCGGCGTGCCACCTGTCTGAGATCTGCATCGCTTCTGTTGGCGGAAAACTTGCTTGGTGCGTTGCCCCCTTGTGCGGCACCACTTCCGCCAGTGCGCCATCCACTCCCTTGCACTCTCGTCTGATGTGCGGCGGCCGTTTCTGAAGGCGTCGGCTGCTCGGTTGTTGCGGGGGTCGACTCCTTGGCGAATGATGAGCGCCCACGGCGCCCACCCACCGATTTCGACAATGCCTTCGTGCACCATTTGGTGGTGGGCCGCACAGAGGGTGATCAGGTTCCATGGGTCGTCTGGGCCGCCGTCGGATCGCCACCAAATGTGATGGGCCTGGAAGTTGGCGCGGGAAGTACAAGTCGGGATACCGCAGAGAAAGTCGTCGCGGGTCAAGATCTTGTATTGCAGGGTTGACCGCTTGTCGCTTCGGATGTGCTCGAGAATGAAGTGGGTCAAGATGATCTCCAAGTAGATCCAATCGAGGTCGCTGTTGGGTGGATTGGCTATGGGGTCATTGTCGCCCGGGTTGCTCGGGCCGCTTCCAGCACGGTGCCGGTGCAGCGCCCGGCAGCGGTTCAGTGCACGTTGGAACACCTCCGCTTCAGGAGTTGGAGACCAGAAGCGAATGCGCGTGGCTCGCGCGTTCCCGCCGGCGATGAGTTCGGTGTGCCCGGCGATTCGCGGACCGCTCCGGCGGCTGAGTGGCGGGAGCGGATGCCCCACTTGTGGCTTTTCGTCCGAGCCTTGGGTGGAGGTGTTTCCGGCGCCAACGCCCGCGGCGCCAATACCCCCGGCACCAACACCCGCGGTGGCTACACCCCCGGTGGCTACCTCCCCGGTAGCTACGTTCCCCGGTGCAAACGTGGGCTTGACCTCGAGCGCCGCAGCCGATTCGTCTGCGGCCGCCGTTGCAAATCTGGACATGGCTTTTGCCAGCGCCGCAGCATCCATCTTGTTCAGGACGTAGAGCTGGGCGTATTCGGTGACGGCGTCCACCTCACGACAGGAAAGTCCGCGCGCCCACTCCAGCCAAAGGCGCTCAGTCGGTGGACGTACGACCCGAAGCAGCGATCGCACTTTCGAGTAGTGGAGGGCGCCGCTCAAGTAGGCGCGCCGAAGTCGCTTGAAGCGCTTGAGTCGACAATAGATGCGAATGAGGTCCGTGGCCCGCCGCTTGCTGATGCCAAGCCGCGCGTCGCAGTAGTGGGCGAAGGAGTCGAATCCAGGCGCCGACCAGCCCTTGCAGCGGTTGAGCTGGTGCAATTCTTGTCCAAGCTCCAAACGGAGGCGCCGCCGGCGTTCCTCGAGACGCTTCAGGGCAGCATGCAACTCCCAGGCGTCCGTCGCATGTTCGATGGCGGTGAACTCGCTGGCGGTCTCCTTCCCCGGCGTAAACGCCGCATCGCCCGTTTCGGGAGCGGGGCGTTGGAGAAGCAACCCTGGCACCCGTGGCTGATTGAGTAGCGACTCTAATGTGCCGCGCGAGGATTCCTGAGCCAAGGTTCCAAGCCCGTTGCGGCCGTTCGCCACACCATCGTGACGAGCGCCCGCCTTCCCGTGGCGGGCATCCTGATTAGCGAGCGTGTCATCGCCAACAAAGGCGAGATAGTCCGCAGCAATCAGCTCGGCACACCCGAAGGGTGGCAAGTGATGACCCGCCGCTTTCCGGGCGAGGCTAGTTCCCAGCGACCAAAGCTCGCCGACGCGGGCAGGCGCGGGAGTTGAGAACCACATGCCTGCGTCCTCTGCGATGCCGCCCGCATCCGCCAAATCTGGCTTGCTGGTGCCGGTTCCTTGACCATTGCCGTTTCCGACGCTCTCCGGCCCACGTCCCACTGTCGCGGCGCGCACCAAGGCCCGCAGTGCGTTCACAGTCAGTGGTGCAGCGCGGTCGATCCAAGCCAGCCGTTCAACCTCAGAGCAAGCACCCACAACCGGTACCAACTCGAGCACCTGCGAGGCGTTCAACCGACCGGACGACAGAGCCTCGCGCAGTGCGGTGTGTTGCCCGATAGCGCGCCCGAGTTTCGCGAGCCAGCGCGCTCTGCCCAGCTTCATTCCCAGCCGTTCTTGGACGTAGTCGCTAGCCCGGACATGGCCTAGCGTTCGGTAGCGCCGTTCGTCCCAAACACGTGCAAGCCCGAGGGCAGTGTATTGGTCCAGCGCCCGCTCGCTGCGGAGAAGCGAGGCAAGCCGCTCATCGCACGCGCGCGCCCGAGGGTTGCCTACTTGGTTGCTAGTTTCGACACCGTAGGCGACGCCCGTTTCGCCGACGACGCCGTGAGGCAGCCGTTCCCATAGTCGGTTCGCAGCCGCAGGATACGGGGTGTCGCTCGTCGCCGCGTGTGCGAGATTGCTGCTCGCAGCTGCAGTTGCCAGATCGTCGCTCGTCGCCGCGTGTGGCAGATTGCTGCTTGCAGCCGCCAGAGCACTGCGCGCAACCAGAGCTGGCGGGCTACCGCTTGCGGCACCCGTGACGGCGTTGCCTAGATCTGTTCGGCCAAAGCAGCGGCGGTCCCACATTATGTTGGGCATCACAGTTGGCGGCAGCAAGCTGCCGGGTATTGCCGTGGGGTCTCGAGCGTCAGGCTGGCGGCCTTGGGATCGCAACGCTCACAGCGCAGTGTAGAGAGCGCGGCGGCTCGGGTCAACACAAAAGTTTAGTTTTTTGCAAAGAAAGTTTGCCGTGGCAGCGACTCGCGAGTACTCCGGGAGGGATCGCAGCACCTGCCACTCCGGAACCGCCGCACCTGCCACTCCGGGCTCGCCGCACCTGCCACTCCGGGGGGCTCGCGGCACCAGCCACTCCGGGGATCGCCGCACCGATCACCTGTCCCCGCTGCAACCACCACCGCGACCGCCGCACCAACCACCCGCGACCGTCGCGCTGCCGTCCGCGAAGCCAGCCACGTCAGCGTCCACCACCAACCACCCACCTCAACCCAAGTCAAACTCGGCGATCACCGGGGCATGGTCCGAGGGCTTCTCGCCCTTGCGTTCGTCTCGGTCGATGCTTGCACCGGTGCACAACGCAGCCAGGGGTGGGGTCGCCAAGATGTGGTCAATCTTCAGCCCGTCGTTCTTCGGGAAGGCGAGTCGCCGGTAGTCCCACCAGCTGAACGTGGCGCCATCCGGATGGTGCAGTCTAAACGTATCTACCAGGCCCCAATCCATGAGCGCTCGAAGAGCCGCGCACATTTCCGGGTGAAATAAGACGCTGGCCTCCCAGGCGTCCGGGCGAGCCACGTCCTTTTCGTCCGTGGCGATGTTGAAGTCGCCCGCCAGCACCAGCTTTGCTTCCGGGGTCATCTGGTCCTCTAAGTAGGCGCGTAGGCGAGCCAGCCAGCGTAGCTTGTACGCGTATTTGTCTGTGCCGACCTGTCTGCCGTTTGGGACATACAAGCTCCATACGGTCACGTCCTCGAAGCGCGCACCGATGGCGCGTGCCTCGGCGTCGACCTCGCCGTTGTCGTCGCCGTCGTCGAAACCACGTTGGACGTCGCGTGGCTCCTCCTTGGAAAGGAGGGCGACGCCGTTGTAGGTGCGCTGTCCCCAAACAGTGGCGTGGTAGCCGGCGGCTTCGAAGGCGTCGTGGGGGAACTTGGCGTCTTCGACCTTGAGTTCCTGGAGGCAAAGGACGTCGGGAGACCGCTTTTTCAGCCACGCTAGCGCGCGATCAAGTCGCGAGCGAATCGAGTTGACGTTCCAAGTCGCAATTTTCATGACCGCCGACTGTAGCCGATGACGCTCCCGGCGACCAGTGGTATGGTCGGCGGCATGTTGGGTGATTTGCGAGTTTGGTTGCAGAGCTTGGGCTTGACGGAGGTGCAGGCCGGCTGGGCGGCGCGTGCCGCATCGATCGTTGCGGTCGTCGTGGCCGCATTCGTGGCCGATTGGGTGGCCAAGCGGATCCTTGTACGCATGCTCGGGCGGTTGGCCCGCATGACCGCGACCGATTGGGACGACGCGCTGGTGCGCCGCCGGGTGTTCGATCGGCTGGCGCACATGGTGCCGGCTTTCTTGATCCACCAGCTGGCGCCGGCGGCATTGGCAGACTATCCGGGCGCTATCAGCGCGGTGCAATCGATCGCCCTGGCGGCCATGGTGCTGTTCGCGGTCCTGGTGCTCGACGCCTTCCTCAGCGCTGTGGCCGACGTCTACAACGACTTGGCGGTGGCCCGCGAGGTGCCGATCAAGGGCCCGATCCAAATCGTCAAGTTGATCCTGTACTGCGCTGCGCTGGTCGGCGTCGTGTCGATCTTGGCCGGCCGGTCGCCCCTGGCGCTGCTGGGTGGTTTCGGGGCGATGACCGCGGTCGTCATGCTCATCTTTCGTGATGCCATTCTGGGATTTGTGGCCGGCATCCAACTCGCGGCCAACCGCATGGTGGCGCGCGGCGACTGGATCGAAATGCCCAAGTACGGCGCCGACGGTGAGGTGCTGGAAGTGGCGCTTACCACGGTCAAAGTGCAGAACTGGGACAAGTCGATCACCAGTCTTCCGACCTACGCGCTGATCTCGGAGTCGTTCAAGAACTGGCGTGGCATGGATGAGTCGGGCGGCCGGCGGATCAAACGGGCCATCTCGATCGACATGTCGAGCGTGCGCTTTTGCGATGAAGCGATGTTCAGTCGCTTCGAGAAGATCCAGCTTCTGTCTGACTACTTGGCCAAAAAGCGCAGTGACGTGCAGACCCACAACGAAGAGCGTCGAGTTGATCCGGCGAGCATGGTGAATGGGCGCCGTCTGACTAACCTTGGGACCTTCCGCGCTTACGTCGAGGCTTACCTGCGCGATCATCCACTCGTGCACCAAGGGATGACGTTCCTGGTGCGCCAGCTCCCACCCGGCCCGAGTGGCATCCCCATCGAGATCTACGTGTTTAGCCAAGAACGGCGTTGGGCGATCTATGAGAGCATTCAGGCAGACATCTTCGACCACATCTTGGCCGTTGTCCCCGAGTTCGAGCTACGCGTCTTCCAGGCGCCGACCGGCAGCGACGTGCGGTCGCTGGCGCCGCCGGCCGCTTGAACGCTCGAACCCCAGGGCGCCGCCTGCGCAGCTACCCGCACTCACTAGGACTCCAGAATGCGCCACATGTACCAACTGCCAATCGAGCGATACGGGCGCCAACTTTCGGCATAGCGCGCAACCGTCTCCGGCGAGGGCCGCTGCCGGCACCGATGCAGGCACTGCACGCCCTTTTGGATGCCCAGGTCGTCCACCGGCAACACATCCAGTCGGCCCAGGTGGAAAAGCAGCAGCATGTGCGCCGTCCAGCGGCCGATGCCTTTGACCTGGGTGACCGTATCGACCACGGCGTCGTCGTCCAGTCGCCCCAATCGCGCCAAGTTCAAGTGGCCCGACTCGACGCGGGCGGCGAGGTCCCGGAGGTAGCTGGTCTTCTGGGCCGACAAACCGGCGGTCCGGAGTTCCGGGTCGCGCAGCCGGCCGAGTTCGGCCGGCCGCGGGAAGCGCCCACCGGGGGTGAGTGCCTTGACGCGCGCGGCGATGGTGGCTGCGGCTTTCCCCGAGAGTTGTTGGTAGATGATGGCCCGCACCAAGGCGTCGTAGGGCGGGAGCGGCGCAGTGAGCCCCGGCAAGTAGGGTGTGGCTTGGTCGATCGTCGCTCGCAACTTGGGCTCGACGCGTCGCAGGTGGCGGACCCCAGCGGCGTGCTCGGCGTTGAGGACGACGCCCTCGGATACCAGCATGCGGGCTTTCAGGGCGACTCCACCAGCCGCCGAAAAGCCACCCAGCCGGCCCGCGGCCGCGAGCACTCGGTGGCAAGGGATGATGAGTGGGACTGGGTTGGTGGCCATGGCGCGGCCCACGGCCTGCGCGCCGCCGGGCCGATCGGCCAGTGCTGCCAGCTCTCCGTATGAAATGACTTCGCCAGGGCCGATCCGCCGCAGGGCCGCGTAGACCTGCCTCTGAAACGGCGTGACCGCCTTCAGATCTACTGGGACGTCGTCGAATGGATCGGAGTGACCGGCCAGATGACGGCGGACCCGCCGTCCCAGGCTGGCGATGGGCCGTGGTGGGCGCTTGGGGCTGGGGCGCTCCGCACGTGCACCAAGCTCGCGTTCGAGCGTTTCCGGGCTGGTGGGAAGCGCCAACCAATCGACTCCTGACTCGGTCCAAGCCACCGCGGCCTGACCCAAGTGTGTCTCAAATTGCCAAACGCCAGCGCCGGGCACCGACCAGCGCCCGGGCTCTGGTTTGGCGGGCCTAGCGCTGACCGATTTCACGGTTGCCGAATGCACGTAGCCCCCTCACTTTTCGCTGACCGGAAGAATACCGGCCGGTACAATGACGCGGCCCAATGGGTGGGCCTGGAGGAAACCATGTCGAACTCCTGGATCATGTCTGTCCTGACGATCGCGCTGGCGGCTGTGCTGGCCGGCGGCTGTGCTGCCGTCAACGAGCTGGCCCAATCGAGCACGCCACGCATCGGTGTGGACGACGCGCGAATCACCGGCATTGACTTCAATGGTGTCGAACTCGAGTTCGACGTGGGTGTCCATAACCCCAATCCGTTCTCGGCAAGTGTCGCCGGCTTTGACTACGATTTCAAGCTGGCCAACACTACCTTGGTCGCCGGCCAGAATCCTGGGGGGATGTCGGTCGAGGCCATGGGCAAGAGCACTGTCGTGATTCCCGTGGCGATGGAGTTTGCCGACATTTACCGGCAGTTGCGCTCGCTTTCGAACGCTGACAACGCACCCTACCAGTTGATTGGCGGACTCACCTTCGACTTGCCGGTGGTTGGGCGAACCCGCCTGCCGCTCTCCAAGTCGGGCGAACTGCCGATGCTCAAGCTGCCGGAGATTTCGGTGTCGAGTTTCAGAGTGGCCGATCTCGGTCTGACTGGTGCTCGCTTGGCATTGGACTTGAACGTCCAAAATCCCAACGCCTTTGCGTTCGGACTCAAGGCGCTCAGCTATGCGCTGACCGTCGACGGCCGCCCGTGGGCGACCGGAGTCGCCAATCAGCTGGGCACGGTGGATGCCAAGTCAGCAGGTGTAGTGTCGCTGCCGATCGAGTTGAGTTTCGCACAAACCGGGATGGCGGTGTACCAATTGCTGCGTGGCGATGCGCCGCTCGACTACGCGTTTGCCGGTGACATGCAGCTGTCGACAACGCACGAAATGCTGCGTGACGTGGCGGTGCCGTTTGCCGCCCAGCAGTTGGCGCCACTCACCCGCTGATGGCTTGCTGGTGCGGCGCACGCAGTGTGGTTGAGCACGCGTGCCGCTGAGGCGTGCCGCGTGCCACCAAAGAGCGTCGGCGTGCCCCTGTTTAGCGTGCGGGTGTCGCTGAGCAGCGCTCGGGTGATGGGGAGGAGTGTTGTGTGTATCTGGTGAAGCTCGGTGACAAGGTGCCACGGCGTGGCAACGCCTTTTCGCGCTGGTTGGGCCGCTTCACTCTGCGGTTGTTTGGCTGGCGGATGGAAGGTGAGTTTCCAAACCTGAACAAGTGCGTGTTCGTCGCGGCGCCGCACACTTCGAATTGGGACTTTCTCCACGGTATCGCGGTTGTCTTTGCGCTTGGCCTCAGGGTGTCGTGGATGGGCAAAGATGCGCTGTTCAAGCGCCCGTTCGGTTGGATCATGCGCTGGTTGGGTGGCGTGGCGATTGACCGCAGTGCCAGCCACGGTGTCGTCGCCCAGATGGCCCAGGAGTTCGCCAACCGGTCCCACTTCTTGCTAGCCGTGACCCCGGAGGGCACGCGCAGTCGCGTCGCCCGCTGGAAGACCGGGTTCTATCACATCGCACGTTCGGCGCGTGTGCCCATTGTCTTGGTGTACCTCGACTACCGGCGTCGCGTGCTTGGTGTCGGTGACGTCGTTGTACCCACCGGAGCTGTCGAACAAGAGCTCGATGCAATTCGCGCGTTCTTCCAATCTTTTCGGGGGAAAGCCCAACCCCAAGGCTGACGCGCCGACCCGCCGTGTCGTTGACAGAAGTGACGGTGCTTGCTACTTTTTTGATAGGTGCGGTTTCGTTAAGAGTTCCTCTTCGGTGCGCCCACACAGCTGGCCCCCCGGAGTGTCGCTGCCGCTGCGGCGGATCCAACGGCGTTGGCGTGCCGGTCCCGCGACGCCAAGTCGCGCGACAACCTTCTCCGCAACTGTGGGTGGCGCTATGGCGCCGCCGTCCGGATCAATCACCCGTAGGTCATAGGAGTGCCGGATGCGTACGATCGGAGTCGTCAAGTGGTTCAGCGACAGCAAAGGCTATGGCTTCATCATCCCGGAGGACCAACAAGAGCGCGACATCTTCGTGCACCACTCAGCGATTCAGAGTAACGGCTTCCGATCGTTAGCCGAGGGGGAGCGGGTCGAGTTCGAAATCGTCGACGGCCAGAAGGGGCCAGCCGCCAACAACGTCGTCAAGATGGAAGGCACCCGTTAGCCGCGCACACAAGGTGCAGCAGTGGGCGTGCCGGCCGGCGGCCCGGCCCGAGGTCGAGTCGCCGGTCAGCCGGCGATGTGCGCCTCGGCCTCCTCGAGAATCTTAAGGCTGGCGCTGGCACCGATGCGGGTGGCCCCCGCGTCCAGCATGGCCCGGGCGTCTTCGAGCGTGCGGATGCCTCCGGCTGCCTTGACCCCCATGCGGGCGCCTTGCACAACTCCGGCCATGAGTGCGACGTCGTTGGCCGTGGCACCGCCTGGGCCAAAGCCGGTGGATGTCTTCACGTAGTCGGCTTTCGCCGCCCGGCTGAGTTCGCAGGCTCGCACCTTCTCCTCGTCGCTCAAAAGCGCGGCCTCGATGATCACCTTGCAGATGGCGCCGCCGTCGTGCGCCGCGTCGACGACGGCGCGGATGTCGCGCTGGACCAAGGCGTCGTCCCCGCCCTTGAGGGCGCCAACGTTAATGACCATGTCGATCTCGCGCGCACCGTCACGGACTGCCCGCCGCGTTTCCGCAGCCTTGATGTCGGGGGTGTGGGCGCCGAGCGGGAAACCAACGACCGTGCAAACCTTGGTCGGCGAGCCTCGCAGTTCTCGCGCTGCTAGCTTGACAAACGTGGGGTTAATGCACACCGAGGCGAAGCCGTGTTGACGTGCCTCGTGGCACAGTTCGAGTACTTGGTCGGTCGTCGCTTCTGGCTTCAAGAGCGTGTGGTCGATGGTGTTGGCGAGTTCCTTGGGGACGGTGGGCCCATGCGCTGAGCGCGTGACCCGACACACACCCAAGTCGATGAAGTGCTTCAGTGTGTCGGCCGGAAGTTCGGCGCAGAGTCCTTCGCTCAAGATGCCGCCGCGCTCTAAGAGCAGCGACTGGACACGGTGCGCGACGCGCTCCAGATCTTCGTTGGAAATCTCGCCCTTGGCGCCCTCCACCCACGGCTGCCAGGGAGTTGCCTGCCCCGCCGCTGCGGCCGTGCGACTTGGGGAACTGCCGCTCTCCACCCAGGCTTGCTCCATGTCGGCGATTAGCGCAATCCGCCGCCGATGGCGCTCGGCGGTGCAGTCGGCCGTCAACCAGGCGTCGGCAATCTGGCAGGCGAGTTGCCGCCCGATCAGCCCAGCACCGAGGGTGAGGACGTTGGCGTCTTGGTGTTCGCGACTGTTTAGTGCCGACGACACGTCGTAGCACATGGCGGCGCGGATGCCGGGGACCTTGTTGGCAGCCATGGCCGAGCCGATGCCGGCGCCGTCGACGACGATGCCACAGTCCACCTCGCCCTTGGCGACGCGCGAGGCGACCTGGAAGGCGAAGGTCGGATAGTCGACCGCTTCGGTCGAGTGCGTGCCACAGTCGACGATCTCGTGGCCAGCCCCAGTCAGGTGCTCGGCCAAGGCTTCCTTCAGGGCGAAGCCGCCGTGGTCGGCTGCCAGTGCGATGCGTTGCCGGGTCATGCCGCTCCTCTCGGGCTGATGGGTGGCTTGGACGTCGCGCGTCCATTGTCGGCGATCACCGGGGTGGCGGCAACCGAGTGTATGGGGTCGGGCGGGGCCACCGGCGGGGCACTGGTGCCGGCGGCGGTGGTCACGCGCTGGGCGCACGCCAAGGACGCCAGAGCTAGGATTGCGCCGCCGTAGAACGTCCACTGGTAGTTGGCCAGCCAGATGAGCCCGCCCACCGCGGGGATCACCACTGCGGCGATGTGGTTGATGGTAAATGCCACGGCCATCGACGGCGCGATGTCGGCGGGGTCGGCGATCTTCTGAAAATACGTCTTAATGGCGATCGACATGTTGAAGAAGATGTGGTCGATGACGTAGAGCGCCACCAACACCACTTTCGACGTGGTCCAGGCGTAGCCCAAGAAAATGAGGATGAGCCCAGAGTATTCCAGAGTAATGACCCAGCGTTCGCCGAAGCGATGCACCATCTTGCCAATGAGCGGCGCTGTGAACAGCGTGATGACATTGTTCGCGAGATAGAGGAGGGCAATCTCGCGCACCGTGAACCCGAAGTTCTTGACCATAAGAAACACGGCGAAGGCCACGAAAATTTGCCGCCGCGCTCCGGACAGAAAGGTCAGGACGTAGAACAGCCAGTAGCGTCGCCTGAACACCATCCTCGAGCGCTGCGGCAAGGGCGCTTCGTAGCGCGGGAACACCGCCAGGGTGGCGAGCGCTGCGAGCGCCACCCCACCGCCGCCGAGCATGAACAAGGACCGGTAGCCCAACAGTTGGGTCAATAGGAACGCCGCACCCACGGCGACGATCGACCCGAAGGCACCCCAGGCTCGCACCCGTCCCAAAAACTGCGCTGCCTCGCCGGTCGGGACAAATTGCAGCGTCATGGATTGGTTGACGGTTTCAAAATAGTGAAAGCCAAAACTGAAGATGAGGGTGGTGGCCAGCAGCCCACCTAGTGTTGGGAACAGGCCGACCAGTGCAACGCCGAGCCCCAAAACTGCTACCGACAGGATGGCGATCGATTGTTCGCGGATCACCACCGTCAAGTAGATGACCAGCAGTGCCAGGAAGCCCGGAATCTCGCGGACCGACTGGATGAGTCCCATGCCGGCGCCGTCGATCCCCGCCTCTTCCACCGCAAAGTTGTTGAACAGGCTCCGCCACAGCTGGAAACCCAAGGTGGACAGCACGGTCAGCAGAATGAGGAACGTGCGGGCGCTGGGGCGGGTGGCGTCCAAGGCGTCTCCAGCGGCGCGGCTGCCGGCGGTGGCTCGCCAGCCGGCCAGCATAGCACGCGCTGGCGGCCTGGCGGTTTGGGCGGCATGGTTGTATTCTCACCCCATTCCAACGCTGCATCATCTTCGCGGAGTGCTGACCCACATGCCCAATGACAAGCGTCGGCTGGACCGACTGTTCGGAGTGCGGCGCTGGCGCCCGGGGCGCTGGGCGGGTTGGTCTCCCAATGGCATCGGTCACACCAAGCCCAACCACTTCGGCGAGATGGCCCGCGTGGCGTGGGAGAATCGTCGCAATCTGCCGTATGCCTGGCGCATCCTCACGCAGGGGGTGTGCGACGGTTGCGCGCTGGGCACCACCGGTCTCCGCGACTTCACGTTGGACGGCGTCCACCTGTGCTTGGTGCGCTTGAACCTGCTGAAGTACAACACCATGGGGGCGCTGGACCCGGAGGTCCTGGCCGATGTCGGCGGGTTGGCCGACCGCTCGAGTCGTCAACTCCGCGTCCTGGGGCGCTTGCCCTACCCGATGGTGCGGCGCCGGGGCGAGCCGGGTTTCCGCCGCATCGACTGGCAGACGGCGCTGGCGACTGCGGCCCAAGCCATCCGCCAGACCCAACCCGATCGCACCGCCTACTACCTGACCTCGCGGGGCATCACCAACGAGGTCTACTACGTTGCCGGGAAAGTGGCGCGCTTTCTGGGGACCCACAACGTCGACAACTCAGCCCGCCTGTGCCACGCGCCCAGCACCGTCGGCCTCAAGAGCACCTTGGGTGTGGCCGCATCCACCTGCTCCTACAAAGATTGGCTGGAGGCCGACCTCATCGTCTTCTGGGGCTCGGACGTTGCTCAGAACCAACCAGTCACCACCAAGTACCTGTATCACGCGCAGCAAAACGGTGCGCGGATTGCCGTGGTCAATCCTTACCGCGAACCTGGGATGGAGCGCTACTGGATCCCGTCGGTCACCGAGAGCGCCTTGTTTGGTACTAAGCTGGCCAGTGCGTTCTATCAGGTGCACACCGGCGGCGACATCGCCTTCATGAACGGCGTCATGAAGTGCTTGATCGATGGCGGCGGCATCGATGCCGACTTTGTTGCGAACCACACCGAGGGTTACGAGGCATTGGTCGCCGCCTTGGCCGACCAAGACTGGGAGATGTTGGAGCGCCAGGCTGGCATCAGCCGGCGGCAGATGCAGAGTTTTGCCGAGGCTCTGGCGTCCACCAACCGCATCGTCTTTGTGTGGAGCATGGGGCTTACCCAGCACGTCCATGGGACCAACAACATCCGGGCGCTGGTCAACCTGGCGTTGGCGCGCGGCGCGGTCGGCCACGACGGAGCGGGACTCATGCCCATTCGCGGGCACTCCGGCGTTCAGGGCGGCGCCGAAGTGGGCGCGGTGCCGAATGGTTTGCCTGGTGGAGCGGAGTTGGATTCAGACCACGCCAAGGAGGTCGAGCGGCTATGGGGATTTCCGCTGCCGGCGCAGCCAGGGCTTGCCGCCCGCGGCATGCTCGACGCCGCCCAGCGTGGCGACCTGGATGTCCTCTACGCCATCGGCGGCAACTACCTGGAGACCTTGCCGGATCCGACCCTGGTCGCCGAAGCGCTGGCCAAGGTGCCGGTTCGCATCCACCAGGACATCGTCACCACCAGCCAGATGCTCATCGAGCCGGCCGACACCGTGCTGCTCCTGCCGGCGGCGACGCGCTACGAACAGCCCGGCGGCGGCACTGAGACGACCACCGAGCGCCAGATCATTTTCAGCCCGGAGATCCCCGGCCCGCGCGTGGGCGAGGCGCGCCCCGAGTGGGAGCCGCTCGTCGAGATCGCCAAGCTGGTCAAACCCGACGCCGCCGGCGCCATCGACTTTGCCGACACAGCCGCCATTCGCGCCGAAATTGCGCGGACGGTGCCGTTCTACGCCGGCATCGACCAGCTCCAAAAGCAAGGCGACCACGTGCAATGGGGAGGGCGTCACTTGGCGGCCGGTGGCCACTTCCCGCGCCCGGGCGGGCGCGCCCTGTTCAGCGCCGTCGCGCCCCCCGACCTGGACGTGGCTGACGGCGCCTTCGTCTTGTCGACCCGCCGCGGCAAGCAGTTCAACTCGATGGTGCACGCCGAACACGACGGGTTGACCGGCGCCAAGCGCGACCACTTGTTCATGGCCCCAGCCGATGCCAGTCGTCTAGGCCTTTTGGCCGGTGACCGGGTGGTGGTCACCAGCCCGCACGGCGAGGTGGTCGCCCGCGTGTTTCTGGCGCGCATTCGACCACGCAACGTCCAGATGTTTTGGCCGGAGGCCAACCCGTTAATCGAGCACGGTCCGCACGACGGGCCGTCTGGAATCCCTGACTACAACGCCCGGGTTGAGATCCGCCCGTTTCAGGCTGAGCACGGGCGACATGAGGTGGAGATTGGTGTTTAGCGAACGTCCAGCCCAACGCCGCCGCCTGTGGCGCGCGGCCGTTTACTGTGTGACCGTCGGCGCCCTTGGTTTGCAACTCAGCTGCACCCCCGGAGACGACCGCGCGCAGGCCAGCGCCGGGCCACCGGTCAAGAACGTCGTCCTCTTGGTGGGCGACGGTATGGGCATCGCCACAATCACCGCTGGCCGAGTGTTGCGCGGTTTGCGCGACGGGATCGATCCGCCCGAAGCTGCCTCGCTCTACCTGGATACCCTCGAGCACACGGCGTTGATGCGCACCTACAGCGCCGACAATCGAGTGACCGACTCGGCGGCTGGTGCCACTGCCCTCGTCACCGGCAAAAAGTGCCAGAACTACGTGCTCTCCTTGGACGCCTCCACCGAGCGGGCTGACGAGAACGGCGATGGGGATGGCCAACCGCTGCGCACGCTGCTCGAAATCGCCGAGTCGCTGGGCAAGGCGACGGGCCTGGTCACCACCACCCGGGTGACCCACGCGACCCCCGCTGCTGCATTTGCCCACATCAACGAGCGCTTCAAGGAGCAGGAGATCGCCGACCAACTTCTGGCGCTGCATGCGGCGGGCCGCAGCGTCGAGGTCATTTTGGGTGGCGGCCGCCGCTACTTCGTGCCAGCCGAAGCTGCAGACGGCAGCCCGGTCCTGGACGAGGAGGGCGACCGCGGCTCGCGGCGCGACGGTTCCGACTTGCGCCCGCAGTTCATCGAGGCGGGCTACACCTACGTCACTGACGTCGAGGCGTTCGAGGCGGTCGACGTCCAGAACACCACGCAGCTGTTGGGCTTGTTCGAGAGCAGTAACATGGAGTATGAGGCAGACCGCCCGACCGACCTGGGCGGCGAGCCGCACTTGGCCGACATGGTGCGCACCGCAGTCGAAATTCTCTCGCACGATGAGGACGGATTTTTCCTCCTGGTGGAGGGTGGGCGCATCGATCACGCCCTGCACCAGAATCAAGCACGTCGCACGCTCGAGGATATGGTGGCGTTCGACGAGGCGGTGCGCGCCCTGGCTGAAAGCGTTGACTTGCAGGAGACGTTGATGGTGGTGACTGCTGACCACGACCACACGATGGTCATTAGCGGCAGTGTACCGCTCGGTGCTTCAGCCATCGCCATGGGTGGACGCGACCGCGAGCAGCTGCCCTACACTTCGATCCTGTTTGGCAATGGGCCTGGCTACCGGGCGGACCGGCACCCACCTACCGAGGCCGATCTCACCGACCCCGACTACCGTTCACTGGCGGCGGTGCCGCGCGACCTCTCGACCCATGGTGGCATGGACGTGCCGGTCTACGCCGCCGGCCCGGCCCGCTACGCCGGGCGGGTGCACGGCACGCTGGAAAACACCGAGATCTTCGACATCCTCTTGGGCGCAATGGAGGGGAGGGTTGAGCCCGACAGCGGGCGCTAGCCCAAGCGCTCGTCCAAACTACTAGGCCCGCCGGCGGGGTTAGTAGCCGTAGTCCACCTGCGGGGCGTAGGCGTGCTCCCGTACCTCGAGTCCCTCGAGGCGGGCGGCGCCGAGTTGCTCGATGTATTCGCCGCGGTTTTGGACGCCGAAGACCCAGCGGTCCAGCCACGCCTCGAGCCCCGCGGTCGTGGCGCTGGCCTTTTCGTAGTCGCCGTCGAACACGTGGTCGTGCCGGTAGTAACCCTGAACGGCGGAAGGGTGGCACGCCCACGGTTCATGGACGACGGCGTCGACGGCCAGGCCCGGGAAGACGTTGCGGTTGGGGTCGGCGCGCACCCACTCCTCGTCGACCAGTTCCTCGCAGACCAGCATGACGCGCTTGGCGGCGTGCGCCGCCTCGACGCTCAGTCCGTGCGTCCCCCAGGTGTGACTGTTGCCATAGACGTCCGCGCGTTGCACGGGGATAACCGCGACGTCGGGCACCAGCGCCTCCACCGCCCACAACTCGGCGCCGCCCACCGGTGCCGTGTAAGCGTGCAGGTGACGGCTGCGGGCGAGGGTCGCCGAGTCGCCCTGGGGCTGTTGCGGCAGGTAGGGGACGCCCATGGCGCCGGCGGTGAGCGCCAGAGATAGCGCCATGTCGGTGTACTCGGCGACCGCCAGCTCTGACACCTGAGTGGCGCGCCGCCACGCGTGGTTGGCGGAGGCGATACCGGCGGCTTGCCAAGCGCCGGCACACGCGGTGGTGACCCCGGCTCCTACCAACTGGTCGGCAAGCGATCCGCCCAGGGGGCCGATGAACCTGAGCCGGCGGCGGCCTTGCCGCACGCATTCGTGGGCGACCGCAAAGGGTAGCTTTTGGTCCAGGTAGGTGCCGAGCGCGATGCTCGAGCCGTCGATGCAGAGTTCGGCGACCGCTGCCGCCATGGTCTTCAGCTTCGAGCGCTCACCTGGCGGCTCTATTGCAGTGCGTTGATCCATTGACCGATGCGCTCCAGAACGCGGGAATCGATCGTCTCTTCGATTTGGGCGTACTCGGCTGGCAGACCGGTGGTTGCCGGTTGCAAGAGGTGGTTGGCGCCGTCGACAACTTCGACAGTCGCTTCGGGGTTGAAAGCCAAAGCGGCGCGTAGTGCTTCGGGATTGGCGGGCGACGGCACCTGCCGATCCACCGAGCCGGTGAGTGCCAAGACGGGGGCTTCCACCGCGGCAAAGATGGGGTGGGGATCCAGGTTCAGAAACGCTTGCATCCACGGCGTCGCCAGTTGCTGGGCGGCACCGCGGGCGCTTGCCTCGACGACGTCGGCGCTGGGCTCGCCGGCACCCAGCCTGGTCAGTTGCTCGGTCACCAAAACCCGCGCCGCCGCGTGGAGCGCGTCCACCTCACCGCCCTGCCTCGCCACCCGGAGCAGCTCAGCGTGGGCACTGAGGATCGCCGCTTGGGAGGAGTGGGCCACCCCTGAGGCACTCAAGAGCGCGCGGTTTTGCATGACCAAGAGGCTGTCCCCCCTGACCCCGGGGGTTCCTAACAAGACGACAAACGTGATGTCGGCGGCCGGTGCCGCCAGGCCGGCAATCAAGCCACCTTCGCTGTGGCCGATGACGCCGATCCGCTCCTGGTCCAGGCGTGGGTGGGCGCGCACGACCGCGGCGGCGGCTACAAGATCCTCGGCCAGGGTGTGTGTGGTGACGCCGGTGTCGCCCAGCTCTGAGTCGCCGACGCCGCGATCGTCATAGCGCAGCGAGGCGATCCCCTGGCGGGCGAGGTAGTCGGCCAGGACCCAAAACGGCCGGTGGCCGAAGATCGTCGAGTCGCGATCTTGGGGGCCGGATCCTGACACCAAGATCGCCACCGGCGGCCGCGGTGGCTGGCGCGGTAGCACCAAACTACCGGCAATCACTGCCGAGTCACCGGGCGCGGCGAAGGTGACCGGCTCGACGTCGTAGTCAAACGGTGGCTTGGGTTCTTGCGGCCGCGCCGGCGGAGGCGGCGCCGATTTGAGCCTGGTTAAGGTCAGCGGAAAGGTGCGCCCGTGTTGGTGAAGTTGACCCGTGGCTTCGTTGCCCTGTCGCTCCGCCCGAAACTGCGCGGTTGCTTGTTCCGGCGCGCCTGGAATCCTCAGCTCAAAGGCCAATTGGTGGTCGGTGTAGACCACCTCTTGCAGTACGGCGTCGTAGAGCGCTTGGGCTGGAATGGTCAACGTGGCCGTCTGGGCACTGTCGGTGTCAGTGAAGGTCACCTGAAACTCGAGCGCCCCCGCCGCCCCGAGCGCCACTTTGCCGTCCCAGGTGGTCGCTGCCGCCGCGCTGGCAAGGCACACTAGGAGTAATGTGCACTGGACGTATCCACACCGCATCGCGTCCCTCCGTCTTCCTACGCCGCCGGACTGACCAGAGCTGGCCGGCCGGATTGCAGCGCCTCGTAGGCGGCTAGGACGACCTGCAGGTCTCTGAGTCCCTCCCGGCCGCTGACTGCTGGCTCTCCGCCGCTGGCGATGGCGGTGACGAAGTCGCGGATCATCGCACCGCTGCCGATCAGGTCGCCGTCCGCCACCGGGACGCGCTCGGTGGTTGCCTTGGGCAGATGGCGGCGAGCCATTTCTTCCAACCGCCACGGCAGGCGGGATTGCACCTGGCGCGTCCAGTGGTTGCCCGGCAAGGGCCGCACCCAGGTCACGTAGGGGCGTTTGAAGTCAATGTGGAGGGTCCCGATTTCGCCGATTAGCTCGAAGTGGGGGATGCCTGGGGCGCGGAACCCCGACCAGGAAATCGTTAGGTCGCAGACCGGGCCGTCGGTAAAGCCGAGGACACAGACCGCGGCGTCTTCACCGCCAAAGCCCTCGTAGAGCTTGGGCGGTGACACGGCCCAGGCGGTGGCGGGTTCACCGAACCAGCTCCTGAGCATGTCGACGTAGTGGACGCCGACGTCGAGCAAGACGCCGCCGCCCATGTGCGTCCGATCCGACTTCCAGTCTTGACCGGGCCGGAAGCGGCCGACGACGCCGCCGTGGACGATGGTCACCCGGCCGATGATGTTTTCCTCCAAAAGCGTTCGAACGCGCTCGACCAACGGGCTCAGCCGGTACTGCTCGGCGACGGCCAGGCAGACTCCCGCCTCGTCGGCGGCGGCGACGAGCGCTTCGCCTTCTGCCATCGATACGGCGATGGGCTTTTCGATGAGCACGTGTTTGCCGGCGGCGAGTGCCTGGCGCGCGGCGTCAGCGTGCAGGTGGTGAGGCAGGGCCAAGACCACGGCGTCGACGCGCGGATCTTTGGCCGCGGTCGCCAAGTTGTCAAAGGTGCCGTCGCCGGCGAACCGACCGGCGAACCCACGTGCCTTGTCGGCGTTCCGGCTGACGAAGTAGCGACGCACGCGGTCGCCCAAGCGCTCCAATTCGAGGGCATGGACCGCTCCCCAAAAGCCGCACCCGACCAGGCAGATGCCTGGTCGTTCGGGCGCCAAGCGGCGGCCGCTCGTGCGTTCGGCGGGAAACTCGGCGGGGTTTAAGGCTTCGGGCACGGGCGCCTCCGGCTCTGGTAGGTCTTCGGGAGCGGTGTGCATGTAGCGACCGGTCCCTTCGGCGATGGTCAGGGGCGGGCGCACTTGGCTCCGCACCGTGTGGACTAGGTCGTGCACGCCGGATTGGGAGAGAACGCGTTTCAATTGGCGTTGCCGCGGTGGATCTTCTCCTCGGAAACGGTGTGGCACGAAGTTCCACCAGTCGTGCGGCGCGTGACGGTCGACGACCTGGCCGATAAACGTGCGGTGGTCGCCGGTTTCCACCACCCGCACGACATTGCACTCCAGCACCAGCTGGCAACCGCTCAAAATCGCTGTGCCGCGCGCGCTCACCTCGTGCGGAAAATGCTCGAGCTTGTTGGTGGCTTCGCGGTCGAGACCGGTCGTGCGTTCGATCCACTCGCCCTGGTCAGCACCCAGGAAGTGGATGGCAAAGGTGCCGGCGCCTTCGATGGTCGCACAAATAGGGTACTCGGGGTTCGGAGCAATCGACACCAGGGGTGGGTCGAGTTCCACCTGGCAGACCGTCGCCAGGTAGTAGACCTGACGGCTGTCGCCATCGATGGCGGTCACCAGCGCATCGATGTTCTGAATGCGCGTTTCCCAAATCGTCGTGTTGGGGATCAGCATCAGGCTGCAGTGGCTCCTGCCAGGGCGCGCGCCAGGTCCGACACCAAGAGCGTGCGGCGGTAGGCCAGGCGCGATTGCCGGAAGCTGGTGACGACTTCGCCGATGAACAGGGTGTGATCCGGATGGTGGGTGACCCCAACCACCAGGCACTCAGATGTGGTGAGCGCGTTCTCGACCAGCGGCACGCCGTGGGCGCCGGTGGTCGACACGATATCCAACTCGGCGAACTTGTCGGCGTCGCGGCCGCTCCGCGTGCCTGCCCCGAGCGCCAGCTCCTCCTGCCCTTCGCCCAAGAGGCTCAAGCCAAAGCGACCCGAGCGAGCGATCAACGCGTGGGTGTAGGTGCCGGTGGCAATGGACACCCGCAAGAGCGGCGGCACGTGCGAGCACTCGGCGAAAAAGGACGCAGTCATGACGTTCCGCCGGTCGCCGTAGGCAGCCGTCACCAAAGCGACGGCGTTGTCGACTTGGGCGCCGTTCACGTAGCGCTGGATCTCAGAGTGGGTGCTTGGGTTCGACATGAGTCTCGCGAGATGGGGGTGTTGGCCCGGCTTCGAGCAGTATCGACGGGTGGAGCATGCATCAGAATTTTGCACGTCTCCACCCTGAACGTTGCAGGGTGCCCTCTTCTGAGACCGGTGCCTCACCTTGCAACTCGTGTATCTCTTTGATTGACAATGACTTCTAGACCAGGCAGAATGACCCGCTGTGGCACGCTCCTTGCCGTTTTGATGCAGAGCAATGGCTCGGATCAAAGCGACCGCTTGGAGGAGATGGGCGGCGTTCCGCGCTCACTCCCTGCGAATCGAGGAGCCCCATGTCTAGTGCCGACCGACCGCGTCTCAAGCTGGAGATCCTGATGACTGTGCTCATTGCCTGCTGGATGATGGGGTGTCTCCAGATCGTTGGCCCCGCCCCCGAAGATGGCGCGGGCCTACCGCATCAGGCGGAGCAAGGCGACCCAACCGTGGGCAGTGGTGGCGGCTCTGGCGGTGGTGGCTCGGCGACCGGCGGTGATTCGGGCGGCAGCACCGGTGGTTCGTCGGGTGGCAGCTCCGGCGGCTCGTCGGGTGGCGACCCCATTGACTTCGGCGTCGCCGACCCGCCCGGCATGGTGGATCGCCGCTTTGCCAGGCTCAAGGAAGGTGGCTTCTGGGATGGTTTCTTTACCGGCCACCTCGACAAGCTCACCACCGACAGCAATGGCAACGGCGTTAACCGCGAGCGCAACGCCTCGATCCGCTGGTTGGGTGGTATCGGTGGCTACGACAACCCCGACAAGTATCTGAAGTCCGGCCGTGTCCGCTTCCGCGTCAAGATTAACGCCGACGGTCTCGAGGTGGGTGGTGGCGGCAAGCACCTGGTGAACTTGGCGTCGACGCCGCTCTCGCGAGGTCGGCGCGATCTGAGTCGCGTCACCCGCGTCGAAATTGACAATCCGGCGACCAATCCCCGTTTCGTTCTCCACAACTATGTCAACGGCGAGGGCGGTGCCACCAACGTCGGCAGCTTGCCGATTGAGTTTGTTCCCGATCGTTGGGTGGACATCGATTGGAGCTGGCGGCTGGAAGGTCGCAACTTGCACATGACCCTGAACGGCGAGGACTACGAGGTCCAGCTTCTCGAGGGCTCCGAGGGTCCGGGTCGCTACTGGGGATCCGGGCACATGGAGACCAACTCGGGTGGTGGCAAGTTCACCTTCGCCAACGTCCGGGTTTCGGCGCGGTAGGCGCCGACTAGGCCTGTACGCGGGCCAGCAACCGGCGCCAACTAAACGCATCGTTGCTTGCTGGCAACGATGCGTTTTTTGTTCTGCCGCGAGCACAACGTAGAATCTGTGCTTGCTGGTTGCGCCGTGGGGATGAACCGCCCCGCGTCGAAGTTGCAGTACCCCAACAGCTTGCGGATGCAATCCTTGCCAAGCAAGAAACCGCTTGCCGGCTATCGGCCCCGGCGCTAGCATCGTTACGATCGATCCCGTTCGTTCGCCGCTCTGAGACGCGGGAGTCAAGAAATGAAGCCGCTCCTGGTCGCTATTTTCGTCCTTCTCTGCCTGCCGCCCATGGCTCACGCAGCACCCAACGACGATGCGCGCATCGTGCTGCACGCCGAGCCCTACTCCTCCTCGAACACCTGCTCTACGCCTCAGGACGCCGGCCTCGATTGCGATGGTGTCCGCCCAACGACCTCGGTTGCGTCGTTCGCGGACACTGAGGTGTACGTCTATATCCAGAACTTCGACTCCGTCGCTGCTGTGCAGATGGCGTTCGAGTGGGACCCGAGCTGGACGTTCCTCTATTGGATAGGGGCGTGTCAATCCAACGAAGTGCTAGGGCAGAGCGCACCGTCCTCATCGGGTGACAGCTACATCGCAGCATTCGACGCTGTTACTTCGGGAGATATGATTCCTCTAGGGAAGCTCCGTTTTGGCACTACAGGAAGTAGCGGAACAAGCCTCACGGTGGGTGAGACCTGGGCTCCCGGGGGCACGGGAATCCTCGACGACCAGGCGAATTTCGCGACGATTCCCGCGCTCCGGCGGGGAAGTGTCGAGGTCGGTGGCCCCGGCGTGGATAGCTGCGGCGGGGATAGTAAATCTAGGGCCTTTTTCTAGGCGAAGAGGAAACTTCGCGACAAGACGTACTCCAATGGTTCCAAGCGCAATGTCCGTGCGTGGAGGAATGGGCCGCCGCTGGACTGTGCCGGTGGTCCTGGTTCTTCTCATTGTGGCCAGCGACGCAGATGCTGGGGCCAACGCCGGCGGACGTGTAAGGTTGAGCTTCGAACGCCACCGGAATGTCTCCCACCTGGGCGGTGCCCCAGACGACGTCCTCGTCCTCTACTGCAAGGTTGATAACGCCCCCGAGCTAGCTGGATTGGGAGTCGAACTCCACTGGAATCCGAAAGGGACTCCGGGGTGCTTTGAGCAGGTCAACCCGCCGCAGTCGGTTGACTGCGGCAGGGTGCTCACCGACTCCGAGCCAGGCCAGCACGGCGGCGCGACCTATGACCATCGGATCGTCTTTCCACCGGGAACGGTGCGCCGGGACGTTTTTGCGTTCGCCTTTCGCGTCAGCGGATGCGACACCCCGCCCGCCACCAGCTTCTTCCTGGAGAGTGCCTCGGCCATGGACTCGAATGGCTCGGTGGATGAATTGCACATCGTTGGTGCAGCGCACGTGTTGGGTGGCAGGTTGCCATTGACGGTGTATACGCCCGAACCCCACCTGCTGGTCGATACGCAAATGGACCGGCTGTACCACGCATGGGAGCGCGTCGCCGGCACGCCCCGAATCCTGGGGCGTGGCGCCTTTGAGAACACTGCCGGCGGATCTCCCGAGACCACGGCGTTGAGCATGGTGCTCAGCAACGCGGAGCTTCTGGGGTCGATTAGCCCCCATCAACTGCGCCGCACGGAGGTGCGCCGCGGCCCGTTCGCGTGGACGGTGAACTTCGACCAGGTGGTGGGGGAGGTGCCGGTCTACACAGGTGGGCTTTGTGTCACCGTCGACAATAGCGGCCGTCCGCTCCAGCTGGTGAATCGCTACATCCCGCATGCCTCCTTCGCGTCAAACGTCCCTTCTATTGCCCCGGAAGCAGCGATCGTCGTTGCTCAGAATGAACTTGGCCTTGGTGAGGGCATTGTCGACGCGCCCCAGCTGGTGATTTATCCAGATGCTTCAGGCGCCAGGCTCACCTGGCAGGTAGTGACCGATAGGTGGACCGTGTTTGTCGGCGCGCACTCCGGTGGTGTCGTTGCGGTTTCCCCGGCGCTCGCGGCAGATGCATCGGCGCTCCTCTGGTTCCCCAACCCTCGGGTTGCGCTCGGCGATACGACTTTTCCCAGCAACATCGGCGCAATCAATATTGCACGCCCTGAATCCACGTGCACGTTTCCGCCGGGTGTCTACAATTCAGTGACCCTAACTGGTGTGAAGGAGGTCGAGCCAGGAATATGGGGCCTCGAAAGCGACCTGGTTGTTCTTGACTACACGTTTGGCTCCGTCCCGGCGTTTCAGGATACAACTCCAGCAAATCCCGACTTCAGCTTTGAGCGATGCATTCGGTTGGACGATGTCACGACGGAGCCCGACCCGCTGGAACGCTTCTCCCAAGCGATGACCTACTTTGTTGTACAAAACGCGACGGAGTACTTCTTTGAAGAGCTGTTGCCAGATCCTAAGGCACATAGCACCCCCACGCCAATCATCGTCCAGTACGACCTAGGGGGACCGGCCTACAGTCCTGGGAGCCGCAGGTTGACGATGGACGCCTATGGGGCGGAGGATGCTGAAGTAGTCTTGCATGAGTACGGTCACCTCTTTCATCAAGACCAAACGAACGGTCCTATAACTAACTCCACGCCGGAGTCCAGAAAGCTTGCCGAAGGCGGCATCGCGAACTTTGTTGCTACGAACTTAGCGGGACACCAATCGCGGGGCGTTCCTCCGCTTGAGTACCTGGCGGCTGAGTGGTTCGTTCCGGCGTTGGAGGCGCGCGGCAAGTACTTGTTCCTCAATCAAGAGTACCCCTGGGATTGGCATGTCGGCGACTATGTCGCGGGCAACATCTTCGGAAACGCACTGTGGAGTGTGTTCGACAGCATCGAGGCGAGGTATGGTCGTTGTCCCGATATCGACCCGACGACGTTCGTTGCGAGCTGCGCTGCGCGAGACACTTTCTACCTGCGTTTGGCACATGCTCTAACCGTTACAAGCGGCAATCAGTCGTTCCACACGGTCGCGAAGGCGATGTTGCACGCGGATAGCCTGGCCGGCGGCAACCACCTCAACGTGATGGTGGATGCTTTCGATAGGCACGGCTGGTTCATGACGGAGCACGACTTCACCTACGGAGTTAGTTTCAACCCCATAGTCGTGCCTGGAGATACCGCATTCATGGCTCCGAGGTATTTGGCCTTGGAACTCGGTAGCGCGGAGGGCGTGAAACCGGACAGCGTCTTCGTTCACTACGGTACAGGTGGGATCTTTGGGAAGACGACGCAAATGGTCTTCGATTCAAGCGTTGGCCCCAACGGTGCGTTTACTGCAATTCTTGATCCTGAACCCTTTGCGGAACGCTACCTGGAGTACTATGTAAGTGCGGTAAATCAGGTCAACGGGGTCTCCGCCCCGGGGGTTACGAGTCACTGGCCCAAGTCGGCCCCTGAGCTTGATCATGCGAAGTTTTGGGTGGGGACGGACATGGTGCGCGCGACTTACGCGAGCAACACACCGCTGCCCCACACGGTGGGGACTGGCGATACGGATACGCTTGTCGTGAACGTCCCGCTTCCACCTTCGACCCTCGTGGAGGACGTGAACGTACATGTCAGAGTGGGCGAAAACGGCGGCCGCGTGCCCTTGGCGACCTGGCAGCTTGTGTCGCCAAACAACACGAAGCAGTGGCTTGTGCGCAACTTGGTTTTCCACCACGTCAGCTGGCCGGAAGTGTTTGACGCCTGGTTCGACGACGGGCGCGACGCTCCGTACCAGCATTTCCGGACGTACTCGTTTAACGGAGCGGCGACGGAGTCGGTTCCGCTCACGGTTTTCAACACCACTGAAGCTGGTGGCGATTGGAAGTTGGTCGTTGTCAATAGCTCGCCAGGCGACATCACAATCGAGGCGTTCGAGGTACAGATTGCCACGACGCTGGCAACGGCAGGGATTGGGGGCTCAGCATCGCCTGGGCTGCAAACTCGGGTGGGGGAACCCTATCCGAATCCGTTCAATCCGATAACCACAATCCCCCTGTACTTGGCAGCTGACGCGGACGTTGAGTTCAAAATCTACGACGTGGCGGGTCGTTTGAAGCGGGTGTTGGTGGATGAACGGATGCGCCGGGGAACGTACTCCGTGATATGGGACGGGCGAAGTGACCGGGGCTTGCCCGCGGCTTCAGGCATCTACTTCTACACCGTAGTCGTGGATGAGCGGCGGTTCCGAGGAAAGGCAATACTCTTGAAGTAGGAGGGTGTTCCGATGAAGGCGTGGATAGCGTTAGTCCTTAGTATCGGTGTTGGTGTGAGCGTCATGGCTGAGGTGGGTTGGGGCAACGAGAGTACGACGATCGTAATGCACGCTCACGAGTTTAGTTCTTCTCTTTCCTGTGATTCTTGGATTGGTGAGTTTGACTGCAGCGCGCAAAGTGAACCACGCGTCAACGTGGGCGCCTTTGAGTTTTGGATCGTCTTCGCATTTCTAAGAAACTACGAAGAGGTATCGTCGTTCACCTACGAGTTCAACGTGGATAATGGTGATCCGCAAAACCCTTGGGGGGATTGGGACGTTACCGCTTCGGTGGCTGACTGCCTTCCCAATCAGCTTGGAATCACCGGGCCGAGTGGCAGCGACGGGCACCTGATCACGAGCTTTGAGTGCATTACAGGAGGCGAGCTTGCGCCGCTAGTTAGGATCTGGCTCACATCGGGGAGTTCAGGGTGCTTGATTGTCGAGGACAGCTATCTGTTCACAAGTGGCATCTATGACTGTGACGGCGGTGCCGCGTTCAACATCCCAGAGTCGAATCGCGCCCGGATCTGCGTTGGGGATGGCGGCTATTCAGCCTGCAATCCGGCGGCGGTGCCCGTTCGGGCTCAAACTTGGGGCGCGATCAAGGAGCACTATCGGAGGTAGCTTGAAAAAGGGGAGCCTTTGAGAACACTGCCGGCGGATCTCCCGAGACGATGGCATTGAGCCCGATGCTCAGTAGCGCGTTGCTCCTACGGTCGTTGGCCGGTACCAACTGCGCTGCACGGAGGTGCGCCGCGGCCAGCCAACGGAGCCTCTGCTGCTGGTGGATGAACGGATGCGCCGGGGAACGTACTCCGTGATATGGGACGGGCGAAGTGACCGGGGCTTGCCCGCGGCTTCAGGCATCTACTTCTACACCGTAGTCGTGGATGAGCGGCGGTTCCGAGGAAAGGCAATACTCTTGAAGTAGGAGGGTGTTCCGATGAAGGCGTGGATAGCGTTAGTCCTTAGTATCGGTGTTGGTGTGAGCGTCATGGCTGAGGTGGGTTGGGGCAACGAGAGCACGACGATCGTAATGCACGCTCACGAGTATAATCCTCCTCTTTCCTGTGATTCTTGGGTTGGTGAGTTTGACTGCAGCGCGCAAAGTGAACCACGCGTCAACGTGGGCGCCTTTGAGTTTTGGATCGTCTTCGCATTTCTAAGAAACTACGAAGAGGTATCGTCGTTCGTCTACGAGTTCAAGGTGGATAATGGTGATCCGCAAAACCCTTGGGGGGATTGGGATGTTGTCGGCTCGAACGCTGACTGCCTTCCCAATCAGCTTGGAATCACCGCGCCGAGTGGCAGCGACGGGCACCTGATCACGAGCTTTGAGTGCATTACAGGAGGCGAACTTGCACCGCTAGTCAAGATCTGGCTCACATCGGGGAGCTCAGGGTGCTTGATTGTCGAGGACAGCCAACTGGTCATAAGTGGCATCTATGAGTGTGACGGCGGTACCGCGTTCAGCATCCCAGAGTCGAATCGCGCCCAGATCTGCGTTGGGGATGGCGGCTATTCAGCCTGCAATCCGGCGGCGGTGCCCGTTCGGGCTCAAACATGGGGCGCGATCAAGGAGCACTATCGGAGGTAGCTTGAAAAAGGGGAGCCTTTGAGAACACTGCCGGCGGATCTCCCGAGACGATGGCATTGAGCCCGATGCTCAGTAGCGCGTTGCTCCTACGGTCGTTGGCCGGTACCAACTGCGCTGCACGGAGGTGCGCCGCGGCCAGCCAACGGAGCCTCTGCTGCTGGTGGATGAACGGATGCGCCGGGGAACGTACTCCGTGATATGGGACGGGCGAAGTGACCGGGGCTTGCCCGCGGCTTCAGGTATCTACTTCTACACCGTAGTCGTGGATGAGCGGCGGTTCCTAGGAAAGGCAATACTCTTGAAGTAGGAGGGTGTTCCGATGAAGGCGTGGATAGCGTTAGTCCTTAGTATCGGTGTTGGTGTGAGCGTCATGGCTGACGTGGGTTGGGGTAACGAGAGTACGACGATCGTAATGCACGCTCACGAGTTGGGTTCTTCTCTTTCCTGTGATTCTTGGGTTGGTGAGTTTGACTGCAGCGCGCAAAGTGAACCACGCGTCAACGTGGGCGCGTTTGAGTTTTGGATCGTCTTCGCATTTCTAAGAAACTACGAAGAGGTATCGTCGTTCACCTACGAGTTCAAGGTGGATAATGGTGATCCGCAAAACCCTTGGGGGGATTGGGACATTGCCCACTCGAACGCTGACTGCCTTCCTAATCAGCTTGGAATCACCGGGCCGAATGGCGGCGACGGGCACCTGCTCACGAGCTTTGAGTGCATTACAGGAGGCGAGCTCGCGCCGCTAGTCAAGATCTGGCTCACATCGGGGAGTTCAGGGTGCTTGATAGTCGAGGACAGCCAACTGGTCATAAGTGGCATCTATGACTGTGACGGCGGTGCCGCGTTCAGCATCCCAGAGTCGAATCGCGCCCGGATCTGCGTAGGCCAAGGTGGCTATTCAGCCTGCAATCCGGCGGCGGTGCCCGTTCAGGCTCAAACATGGGGCGCGATCAAGGGGCACTATCGAAGGTAGGCTCCAAGAGCTGCGGGTCCCGAAGAGACCCGGCGTTGATCCCGCAAATTCTTGAAACTACAGCCGTCGTAGCCCCGTAGACACTGGCACTTCCCAGGGCCGCTGGGCAATAGCGCGCCTTGTGCAGAAAAGGACGCGCCCAGGCTCCGGCGAGGGACGTTCCACCGGCGCAGCCGAGAACGCCCACTTGCTTAGCGAAGGAGATGTCATGCGAAACCTAATGTGCGGCTGCCTAGTCGTAGCCGCGGTCGGGCTCCTGGCCCCGCCAGCGGCGGCCGACTTCGACGAAACGCTGGCAATCAACGGACAGTCGCTGACCATTGCCAACCTGGCGGGGGAAGTGTGGGTGATGGGCCATGCCGGTAATGCGTTCGAGGTCGAAGTGCGCGTGCGCGGCGCCGACGCCACCCGTGATCGAGTCGAACTACAAGTGGATGAAAGTGCTGAGGCGACCTTGGTCGTGCGCCTGCCTTGGGACGAGCACCGGCGCTTCGTCTATCCGGAGATGGGTCGCGGGTCGCGGACCGAGCTGAGTGTCAAGCGGGCGCGCGACAACCTGCTTGAGCGTGCCCTCGCTGATGCTGGCACCAAGCGCGTGCGCGTCTCCGGGGCTGGCAAGGGGTTGGAAATCTGGGCCGACTTGGTTGTTCGCGTGCCCAAGGGTCGCGCTCTGGCGATCTACCAGGGGGTTGGGCCGCTCGATGCCGAAGATCTCGAGGGCGATCTAAGAGTGTCGACAGCGTCGGGTGCGGTGGAACTCCGGCGGCTGGAAGGCCAAGTGCACATCGTGACTGGCGCCGGACATTGTGATTTCGAGGACTTAGCGGGCGACGTGCGCCTGGCGACTGGTTCCGGGCACGTGACCATCGCCCGCGCCGCCGGTGAGGTTTTGGACATCGACACCGGTAGCGGTCACGTCGATGTCAAGGACCTGCGTTTCCAAAGTCTCGGCGTCGATACTGGTAGTGGCAACGTCCAACTGGAGGCGGCCGCTGCCAGCAGGATTCAGGTCGACACTGGCAGCGGCAACGTCCGGGCGCGCGGCGTCGAGTCCGAGGCGGTCGACATCGACACCGGCAGCGGCGGGGTGACGCTCGACCTCACCAAGATGACCCGAGGCACCTACGCCGTCGCCACTGGCTCCGGCGGCATCAGGCTCAGCGTGCCCGATGATTTCTCAGCGCTCGTCGAGGCCGAGACGGGCAACGGCCAGATCGACGTCGATCTCGACGGTGTTCGTTTCGAACACCGAGAGCGCGACTACGTGGAGTTTCAGGTCGGGAGTGGCGACTCGGATGTGCGGCTTAATACCGGCTCCGGGTCGGTGCGAATCCGCGGGTCTTGAGTCTCAGTCGATGTAGCCGAGGGCGCGGAGCTTCTTGAGGACCTCGGCCGAGGCCGCCTCGCCTTCGCCCTCGTGGCCGGGACGCTCGGCCATGAAGACGTCCTCGCGGGTCCACGCCAAGAGCTGTTGCTCCAACGCGGTGGCCTCTTGACTCGCAGAGGCGTAGAGGTTGGACTCCTCGGCCGGGTCGCTTTCGAGGTCGTAGAGTTCCCGGCGGCTCACGGAGCCGTCGCGGCCGTAGGTGTGGATGAGTTTCCACTCGGGTGTGCGGATGCCCTTCATCATCGTAAAGCGCTCGATGTAGGCGGCGTCCCGGTGGGTCTTTGTCTTGCCTTCGATGAGCGGCAGGAGGCTCAGGCCGTCGGTGGTGCCCGGCGGTGTCAATCCCGCCAGCTCCAGGAGAGTGGGGAAGGCGTCCTGTAGTTCGACGACGGCGTCGATTTGCTTGCCGCTCGGGGCGCCCGGGTAGTCCAGGAAGAACGGCAGCCGGCTGCAGTTGTCGTACAAGTACTTACCGTGCTCGAAGTAGTACTCGTGCTCCCCGAGGCTTTCGCCGTGGTCGGTGGTCACTAGGAGCACGGTGTTCTCCCGCATGCCCAATTGATCCAACCCGGCTAGTAACTCGCCGACATAGTGGTCGGTATAGAGAATCTCACCGTCGTACTGATCGATGTAGTAGTGCACGTCCTTCTCGTCACCGAGGCGCGAGGCCACCGGGATCTCGGCGGTCGACACGTGCCACGAACCGCGCTCGGTCGATTGGAAGGCAGTGTCGTAGGGCGCCGGCGGTGTGTAGGGCCCATGCGGGTCCATGTAGTGGAGCCACAGGAAGACCGGCGCGTCGCCCTGGTCCGCCAGCCAGCTGAGGGCGGCTTCGGTGGCCGGCTTGGCGTCGCGCTGGGTGCCTTGGACTTCGGGGGTCGTGTCGTCGTAGGTGTCAAAGCCTGCGGCCATGCCGGTGGCGGTGCCGTTCAACACGTAGTTGCAGATCACCGCGCCGGTCTCGTAGCCAGCGTTCTTGAAAATCTCGGCCAAGGTAACGTAAGGCGCATCGAGACGGTCGACCAAGCGGCGGACGCCGTTGTTGTGCGGGTAGAGTCCGGTGAGGAGCGTCGCCATACTGGGCGTCGTCTTCGGGCGCGGGGTTGTCACCTGCGTAAAGGTGACGCACTCGCCAGCCAGGGCATCGATGTTGGGCGTCGTGTTGCGCTCATAGCCCCCGATGCCCGTGTGGTCGTAGCGCATCGTGTCTATGGTGACGACCACGACGTTCGGAGCACCGTTCGGCGGAGCTGGCAGCCGTTGGTGGGCGATCCAGGCGCCTAGGGCGGCCACCACCCCCAAGCTGCCGAGCGCCAGCGCCAGACCCTTGCCGAACGGGCGGTGCGGAAAGCCAGCCACGCTCGAGCGGAGGAACACCCCGGCGCCCACCAACCCGGCGAGGACAATCGCCGCGTTGGCCAAGAGCCCGGCCGGTGTGCGTACGCCAGGAAACCAGGCTTGAGCGTTGAGCGGCAGGGCGATCGCCAACGCCATCACCGCTGCGAATGCCAACCATGGTAGCCAGCGCGCCGCACGCGGCTGGGTGCATGACCAGAGCCAGGCCAGGGCACCCAGGGCCAGCCCGCACGCGCCGCCCCATAGGGCCCCTGACCACACCCCGGCTGCCATCTCCGAGGCAGCCAAACGCTCCAAGCCCAACGCGCCGTAGGCCTGGGCGCGCACCAGCCGCCAGGCCACCACCAAGCCGGCCGCGGCTCCCAGCGCCAGGCCCCAGGCCGTCAGCGCCCAGACGCTATTGAGGTACGTGCGAGGTCGTGCGTTGGACATGGATCCCCCGGAAAGTGAATCTTAGTGGCGTTGTGCCTGGTATCGAGACATATCGGGCGCCGGTAATCAAGTGGGCTATCGACCGGCGCCGGTGAGCACGTGAGTGAAGCGGCTGTGTACAATGATGCGCCGTCACCTGCGGCACCTCGAATCGACGAGGTGTCGTGAATCGAACCACGGGAGCTCAAAGTGGCGTGTCCTGTCTTCGACGTCCACATCCATATTCAACCTTGGGAGCAGTTGAAGCCAGCCGTTCGCCAGCGCATGGCCCGCGGCCGCCAGAACTACGAGGAACTTTTGGCGATCATGCGCGACCCCGAGCATTTCTTGCGGCTCTTGGACGACGCTGGAGTGAGCCGCGCTGGCTTGATCAACTACACCAGCCCCGACCTCATGGGATTCACCGACTCGGTCAATGCGTTCGTCTGCCAGTACGCTAGCCACGCGCCCGAGCGCCTCATTCCCTTTGGGTCGGTCCACCCGCGCTTCACCAAGACGCCGGGCGACGACGTCCGCCGAATCGCCGAGCTGGGGGTGCGCGCCCTCAAAGTACACCCGCCGCATCAACTGGTGCATGCCAACGCCTACCGCGACGGCGGCGAGTGGCCGGGACTGGCAAAAATCTACGGCGCCGCTCAGGAGCTCGGGTTGCCGGTGATGGTCCATACGGGCACGTCGGTGTTCCCGGCGGCGCGTAACAAGTACGCCAACCCGATGGACGTCGATGACGTCGCCGTCGACTTCCCCGAGTTGCCGATCATCTTGGCGCACGGTGGGCGACCGCTGTGGATGAACGAAGCCTTCTTCCTGTTGAGGCGCCACCAGAACGTCTACATGGACGTGTCGGGAATCCCACCCAAGTTGTTGCTCGACTACTTTCCCAGGCTTGAAACTGTTGCTGACAAGGCGCTTTGGGGCACTGATTGGCCGGGCCCCGGGGTACCGACTATTGGTGGCAACCTTGAAGACTTTCGCGCCTTGAACCTGTCAGGTGGTGCGCAAAAGCAAATTCTGCACGAGAATGCCGATCGGCTGTTTCCCCGTTGAGAACCTCGCCCGCCGCGGCCTCCGTGGATCGCCGCTTGGGCCCGCCAGTCCCAGCCTTTTGGGCCGCTTGACAGGGCCGTGAGATACTGCGATGGTGACATGGCACGCACCTCCACGCGACCCCCATGAAGTGCATGACGATTAGGGCGACGGCCACGCGTAACCGGTGAGTTGCATCCTGGAGGCCACTATGAACGGGCACGACTGGTTTGTTGATGTCCTGACCGAGCGCTACGCTCCGCTGCATACGTTTGCAGCAAACGACGGTCGCGCCACTGTCTTGGTCCACGACTTCGAGACTGGGGGCGAGCGGGTTTTGAAGTTGTGGCGTCTGGTCGGTGCCGAGCGCCCGCCGATGGCTGAACTCCAGCGCCTCCTGCAGTTGGCTCACCCGCGCTTGGTCCGCCCCTTTGAGCTTGCCCAGTTTGACAACAACGCGGTGACCAGCGTCGCCATGGAGTTTGTCGACGGCGTCGACGCTTCGTTGTTGATCGGGCGCTTGTCACCGTTGCAAGCGTTGAATGCGGCGCGCGCGGTTGCCGAGGGCTTGCACTTTCTGCACGAGCGCGGCGTTATCCACGGTGACATCAAGCCCGAAAACCTGCTGGTGCCGTTGCATGCCTTGCGCGGTACGAATCCGCGCGACCGCTTGCAGGGGGTGGCGGGGAAGCTGGAGTCGGCGACTATCGACGCCGGCATCGAGGCGCTGAAGCTGGCTGATTTCGGCCTGAGCGTTGCCCCTGGCGAGCGCGCCCTGGGTGGCACGCCAGCCTACATGCCACCAGAGGCGCTGGATCGGCCGCTTGACGCGCGCGCCGACATCTTTTCGTTGGGCACGCTCCTTTGGGAGCTGTTGAGCGGCAAGCGGTTGGGTGTCGACCCTGGGAGCCGCTTGTTGGCACCCAGTCAACTGAATCCAGTGGTGACGCCATCAGTGGACGAGTTGGTGTTGAGCGCGTTGGCCGATGACCCGGGGCAGCGGCCCGACTCCGCCAGCACGGTGCTGGCCGAACTCGATGCGCTCATCGAAGACTTTGGTGGGGGAGGCAAGCGGCGCGGTGCACTCTTATTGATGGCCAACCCTCACCTGGAGCGTCCTGATGTCCAGCGCTTGTTGAGCCGCGCCGCCGTCCACGCCCTGGCCGACCCGGAGAGTAGTGCGGGCACCGTGCTGTTGGTCGGCGAGCGCGGAGCGGGCAAGACGACGCTGTTGGATTGGTTGGCGCGGTCCCACCAACTGGGCGGCGGCGAGGTGCGGCGCCTCGTGAGCCACCCGATTGACCGTGGCCGCGAGCCCTTCGAGCGGCTCGCCGGTGTTAGGCGGGACGTCGATGCACAAAACCAGACGCCTGGCACCAGCGTTGTGCGCCAGGAGTTTGACGCCGATGCGCAGCGGGCCCAGGCGATCACCCACCAGGCGGCGATCGACGACGCGCTGATCACCGCGCTGGAGGAACACCTGCCGCGAACGCGCCGCACGCTGTTGCTGGTGGATGATGCTGACCGCTTGCCGGAGACATCGCGCCGATTGCTGCGTCGCGTTGTCTGTGAGGGACGATGTCCGGCGGTGGCGGTTGTCGCTTCGGTCACCCCGCGGGCTGGAGATTGGGTGCAAGACCCGCACGCCTTGCGGTTCGAATCCACGGTCGACACCGTAGAGATCCCACCGCTCGCCGCCAGCGAACTCGTGCAAGCGTTGACCGCAGAGTTCGCCGACGCCGCCCAGCCTGAGATCCTGGCCCAGTGGTTGGAGCGCCGGAGCGCCGGTCACCCCGGCCGCTTGGCGTCCCTCCTGGACCAGGCCGTCGACGCGGGAGGTGTTCTCCGCGGCACCAACGGCTACCGCGTCGATGCCGAGGTCTTGCAGGCGCTCCCCGAGTTGGGGGAGGCCGCAGCGTGTACCCGGCGGGCCCTGGCGCTGGTGTCGCCGGCCGCCCAGAACGTTGCCTTCGCGCTGGCCATGTTGGATGGCCGCGCCTCTCGAGCCCAGTTGACCGAGTTGCTGGAGATCGGCGAGGCTGAGTTGGGTGACGCGCTTGCCGAGCTGTTTGTCCACCGGCTGTGCCAAGTCACTCCTGAGGATGTCTTGGAGCTGGGCGCAGGGTTGCCGGTCGGCACGGTGTTGGGCGGCATTGAGCCCGGTTGGAAGCGCGACTTGCACGAGCGGGCGGTTGACTTGTCTGCCACCGACGCGCAGCGTTACCGTCACCACCTTGGTGCCGAACAGTTCGCCCGTGCCGCGCAGACCGCCCTGGCGCTGGCGCGGCAGGCGCACCGAGCCGGCCACCAGGCCCGCGCCGCTTCCCACTTTCGTGACGTCGCGTCCTTGACCGCGGAGTTGCCCGACGTTGACCGACGCGAGGCGCTCGACGAAGCGCTGGTGGTTGCCATCGAAGCCGACGACGGCGAGTTGTTGGACGCGGCGGGGCGCCGGTTGTTGGCGGTGCTACCGGCCGGGAGCCTCGACTGGGCGCTTGTTGCCGCTCGCACTGCCAAGCAGTTTCGCGACTGGGCGGCGCTGGATCGAGCCTTGGAGGTGGCTCTCGCCGCCGGTGATCGGCGGGTTGAAGCCGAGGTGCAACTGGCGCGCGCTTGGCTCCATGGTACCACCTCGAACCTGGAAGGAGTTGAGGAGGCTGTCGAGCGGGTGCGGGAGATCGCCGCCGAGCTCGACGACACGCTTTTGGCCCGCCACGCCGCCAGTCGCCTCGGCAATGCCCTGCAGGTTGCCCTCAGACCCGCCGAGGCGGCCGCTGCCTACGCGGAGGCGTGTACCTTGGCGCGTCGGGCCGGCGCCACGCATCTGGAGACCCGCTCGCTGGTCAACTTGGCCATGTTGGAAGCCGGCGGTGGCGACACCGTCCAGCGGCTCTGCGAGCGCACCGATGCACTACTCGAGCGCACCCGCGAACTCGGCTCGCCCCTGGCTGAAATCCGCTTGCTCGGCGTCTTGGCTCGCTTGCACGCTCAGGCGGGCCACTGGCAGCGCGCCCGCGCGTTGCACCAAGATGAACTGGGTTTGGCGCGCCGGGCCGGCGACCCCAGCGGCGAAGCTTCGGCTCATTGGGGCTTGGGATACGTTGCGCGGCAGTCGGGATCGCTCACCGAGGCGGAGCGCCACTACCGTTCCGCTTTGACGTTGAGCACCGCCGATGCCTTTCCACTGTGGCGCGCCCAACTGAGCTGCAACCTCGCCGAGGCGCGCTTTCTCCAGCACGACCCCGACGCTGCCCAACGCCACGCCGAGGAGGCGCTGGAGTTGGTGCGGGGGATCGACTACCGGCCGCTGCTCGCCGAGGTGGTGTTGGCGCGCTTGGCGCTCCAGGCCGGCCACCACGCCGACGCGCTTGCCCGCGCCCGGGACATCGCTCTGCACTTTGAGTCCACCAGCCGGGACGAGCTGGAATTGCAAGGCGATCTGGTCGAAGTCTTCCTCGAGTGCGGCGAGTGGGAGACGGCCCGGCGCCTGACCGCTCTGTTGCGCTTGCAAGCCCGGGGCGCCGGCCCGCGGCTAGCGGCCGTCGCCTCTTTAGCGCGGGCGCGGGTGGTCGCTGACACTGGCAAGGTGCGGGCCTTGCGCTGGGCGCTGGCCCGCGCGGCTAAGAGCTGTGAGACCGCTGGTGTAGTGGCCGACCGTTGGCTGACCGAGTTTGCGATCGGCACGCGGCTCTTGGCGGCCGATCCCTACGACGCCGGTCTCCTCAGCGTCGCGTCTGATTGTCTGCGGCGCGGCACCAGCGGGCTCCGCCGGGTTGGCGGTTGGTGTCCTTCCCGCATTGAGGTGGGCGTGGGGGCATTGTCGCTGGTGCCGGCGGTGGCAGGCTCCACGGGCATGCCGCTGGCGGTCCTCGAGTGCGTGCACCAGCTGTTTGAGTCGCTAGACCAGTCCGAGGCGTTGATCGACCGCTCACTCGACTTGGTCATGCAGGTGACTGGCGCCGAGCGCGGCGTCATTATCCTCAAGCATCCGCGCACAGGGCGGTTGACTGTCGCCGCCGTGCGCGGCACTGAGCGCAAGGGGTCAATCAGAGCGTTGGAGGTGGCGCGCTCGGTCATCCGCTCGGTCTTGTCCGAGGGAGAACCGGTGGTGACCCAGACTCCCTACGCCGACGGCAGCGGCAACCGTTTCAAGTCCCTGCTCATCAAGGACATCACTGCAGTCGCTTGCGAACCCATGATGGTGGAAGATCTGGACCGGCCCGGGAAACAGGATGTGGTGGGGGCGGTCTACATCGACTCGCGCGGCGCGTCCCATCTGGCCCTGCGGGCCAGTCGCACCTTGCCGTACCTGGCACATTGCATTGCGGCGGCGGTGCACCGCGGTCGGCTCTATGAGGCGCGCAAGATAGCCTACCGGCGACTGCGGCGCCGTAACATTGAACTCGAAGCAGAGCGCTCAGATCGCGTGCTGTTGGGCGAGCACGCGGTCATGCGTGCCCTCCAGGAAAAGATCGAACGCTACGCCGAGGCCAGCGACTTGCCGGTTCTCATCCACGGCGAGTCGGGCACCGGCAAGGGGTTGGTGGCGCGCGAGATCCACCGACTCTCATCACGGTCGGCGGCACCCTTTGTCTATCAGCTATTGGCCGACGTCCCCAAGGACCTGTTGCGCACCACCGTGTTTGGCGTGCGCAACGGCACGGCCACCGGCGTCACCGAAGACGCTGGTCTTCTGACCGCCACGCAAAACGGCACGTTGTTTCTCGATGAGTTCACCGAGGTGGGCCAGGCTCTCCAGCGCATGCTGCTGGCGGTCATCGAGCAGCGTGAGTTCCACCGGGTCGGCGAAGCTACCAAACCCCAACCGTTCAACGGCCGGCTCATCGTCGCCACCAATCGCAACCTGGAGCGGGGCGTCAAGGAAGGGCTGATCCGTGCCGATTTCTACCACCGAGTCTCGACCTTGACGGTGCGCACGCCGGCGCTGCGCGAACACCCGGAGGACATCCCGCTTTTGGTCGAGCATTTCTTCACGGCCGAGCGGCGTTTGCGTGGCCAAGCCCCGGCGCCGCCTCCCCAGTTCATGACCGCGTGCCAGGAGCAACATTGGCCGGGCAACGTGCGCGAGCTGAAGAACCTGGTGACACGGTGTGCGGTGTCGGCCAAGTCGAGCGACGATTGGATGCGTGTGTTCCGCGAGTACTTTGGCCAACAACCCGGCCAACAGGCGCCGGACGGCCCCGGCCTCGACGAGCGTGTGCGGGCATTCGAGCGTCAAGAGATCGAAGTGGCGCTGGCCACCACCGGCGGCAACCGTTCCGCCGCGGCGCGGCTCCTGAGGATTCCGGAAGCGACGCTGCGCTACAAGTTGAAGCGCCACCAGAGCTAGGTTTAGCCCGCAGGTTCTTGTTGCCCGTCGCAGCTTCCTGCCGGCGCTCAACTGGTTGAAACAACCCAATCTCGCGCGTCTATCCCCAGCGCGGGCGCCAGAAGTTGCGCTGCAGAGCGTTCGGATGGAACCACTGTGATTCCGTAACAAACCTACACGGCACAAGTTACGCCAACTGACTCGGATTGGAACAGACCTTGTAGTGAGACCTCCAGTGGAGGCGGTACGCAGCCGGCAGGAAGCCGGCGCCGAGCCGCCGCAACCCGAGGAGGTCTCCGATGTTGCGCAATCTCGTGTTGGCGTCTGTGCTGGCCGTGGGGCTGGCAAGTCTCGTTCCCGCCGCGTGGTCGGCTGGCTATCCGCCGGCCGGCGGTGAGCCGCTTGACGTCATCCCGGTGTACGGCTCCGGCTATCCGCCGGCTGGCGGTGAACCGCTCGATGTCATCCCGGTGTACGGCTCGGGCTACCCGCCAGCGGGCGGTGAACCGTTGGATGCGCCAGTGACTCAAACCGAAGTCGCGGCGCGCTCGCGCAGCCTGGCTTCGGAGGTGAAGCTCTTCTTAGGCCAGCGGGATGGCTGGCGCGTCGTGGCGCGCCTGGCCGCCCAGTTCGTCCGCTAACGATTGCGTGCGCCAGTCGGGGCCGGCGCACCATCATCGTCGCTTCTAGACGCACTCCGCGCGACTCTGTAGAGTCGCGCGCATGTTCAAGCTGCGCCCCAGAGATGCACGCGAGGCGCTCGACCTGCTGTCGCGCGATCCGGTGGAAAGCGTTTACTTGCGGAGCGTTTTGTTGCGCGCGGGCTTGGACAACCACGGCGATCGGCAGCCGGGATTCTTTGGCTTCCGCGAGGACGGCGCATTGAGCGGCGTCCTCTTGAAGAGCCCGTTGGTTGTGCCCTTCGCGGTGTCTGGCGCCGCGGCGCGCGCATTCGGCAGCGATCTGGCCCGATCCGCTGTCGAAATCCGCAACATCGTTGGCCGCCGCCAGACCGTGGCGGCGCTGTGGCAGGCGATGGATGCCGGCCGTCCGGAACCGCGCCTCCTGCGCGACCGGCAACCGGTCTACCGCCTCGACCGCCAGAGCTTCGTCGCCCAGGAGCCGGCGCCACTCAGGCGGGCCCGAACCAGCGATCTGAACAGCGTGGTGGTCGCCGGGTCGGCGATGATGCGCGAGGAAGTGCTCGAAGACCCGCTCAGTGAACGCCCCGAAGACTACATGCGATACGTGAGAGATCGCGTGATGCGCGGCGACGAGTTCGTCTGGCTCGACGGCGAGGGTTTGTGTTTCAAGTGCAGCGTTGGATCGCGAACCCCAGATGTGGCCCAGCTGGAAGGCGTGTACACCCCGCCCCACCGTCGGGGCCAGGGCCTCGCAACCCGGGGATTGGCCGCCTGCTGCGCCCTGCTCCTGCGCGACGTGCCCACCCTCTGCCTGTATGTCAATGACTTCAACGTCGCCGCCATCAAGCTCTACGAGCGCTTGGGATTCCATCACGTTTTTGACTACCAATCGATCTTCATGGCGCGGACCGTCAACCGCGTGTAGCCGGCGAGATCGGAGAGACCGGCGTCCAAGCGCTCCCCGCAGTTGAACTCCCGCGGACGCCGATCCCTCCGGGTTGACCTGCGCCGGGGCTAAAGTGCAAGCTCGGTGCCACTCAACGCCTAGCCGCCGCCGGCGGCGATGGTACGCGGATGCCCGGCTGGCCTGGCCCTTCAGCTGCGGTGGACCGGTCAATTGACGAAGAGGAGTCAACGCGCGTGACCCCGGTGCGGTTGGGTCTAGTCGGAGTCGGTGCCCACGGTGAGCGCTACGCTCGCCACATCGCCAATGATGTGGCCGAGGCCGAACTCCGCGCGCTGTGCCGGCGCGACGCCGAGGCTGGCGCCCGCGCTGCCAGCGAATGGGATGTCGCCTTCGAACCTACAGTCGAGGCCATGGTTGCCCGCCCGGATGTCGACGCGGTGGTGGTGGTCACCCCGCCTGCCCACCACCTGGTTGCCTGCCGCGTGGCTCTACGAGCGAAGAAGCCGATCCTCGTCGAAAAGCCGATGGTGGCGACCTTGGCCGAAGCGCTCGAACTCCGTCGCCTGGTGGGCGCGGCCGGGGTGCCGCTGATGCTGGCCCAGACCCTCCGCTACGACGCGGTGCTCATCGAAGTGCAGCGCCGGCTGGAGGAACTCGGGGCGATCGTCCAGGTGCGGCTCGCCCAGCGCCTGGAGCCGAGTCCGGCGGCCTGGCAGCACGCCCACAATGCCGCGGGGGCTGGATCAATCCTCCTGACCGGCGTCCATCTGTTCGACACGGCGGCCTGGTTGTTTGGTGATCGGATCGACACGGTTTACTGCGTGGCACGCCAGGTGGAGAATCTCTACAACGAAGACTTCTTTGCCGCCAGCGTGACGCTGGCCTCGACCGGCATTCACGCCGACCTGGAAATCTCGAAGTACACTCAGAGTCGCAGCTGTCGCATCGAGGTGGTCGGTGAACGGGGTCAGCTCCTGGGCGACTATTGGAACCATCGCTTGTTTTGGGAAGCGGGCCGCGAGCAAGTCGAACTGCCGCTGGGGCCGCGGGTGTTCACCGTCGAAGCCACCGTCCGCGACTTCTGCCGGCGGCTGATCGGGGGCGAGCCCATGCCGATCACCGCCGCCGACGGCGTCCAGACCCTGGCGGCGGTGGACGCCTGCTATCGCTCGGTGGCCGCCGGCGGGCCGGTCCGAGCGGCGCTTCCTGCCTAGCCGCTGCGGCAATTGCCCCGCCCGACCGCCTGCGTCGCACATCTGGCCAGCCCCTGGAGGCGGCTGGCGCTGCGCCGGGCGGCTCTCTCAAGTTGCCGGCTGGTCGAGTCGATCCCACCGTGGCGGTGGGGACTCCCGGGAATCCTGCCTGTTCTGACCATCTGTGCCATATCGAACATCAGTGCCCTGATTGTCGGCCCCCCCCGCAACCCCTGTTCGGATGGAGGAACCCATGCGCCTTGGCGAGTACTTGATCCAAACCGGCCGTGTCTCAAAAACGGCGGTCGAGATGGCCAAGCACGCTCAGGAAGTGAACAACCACCTGATCGGCATCTTGGCTGTGGACCGCGACTGGATGACTCACGATGAGCTGTCCGAAGTGTTGCGCCGGCAGGATGCATCTTCGCCACGGCGACCGTTCGGTGAAGTGGCGGTCGAGTGCGGTTACCTGACCCGCGGTCAGGTCGCTGCGCTCTTGGAGATCCAGCAGGAGAATCGCTTGCGGCTGGGCGAGATTCTCGTGTTGCAGTCGCGCATCTCCGAAAAAGACCTGCTCCAGTCGCTCGACGAATTCGGCGACTTGGACGGCGGCGCCGAACGCGAATCGGCCTGACCGATCGCTTTAGCCGTCGCTTGGTCCGACCACCTGGATCGGAATGCGGCCGCCCTTGCCAGCCTGCGCCTCGATGCGCTCCTCCAGGCGGCCGGCGATTTGCCGAAAAGCCTCGGCGGTGGGTGAGTCGGGGCGTCCCGCCAAGAGTGGCTCCGCCGCGTCGCCTCCCTCACGGATGGCCCCGTCAATGGGGATGGACCCCAGAAACTCCACGCTCAGAGAACTTGCTGCCCGCTGGCCACCGCCGGTCGCGAAAATCGGATGCTCAGCGCTGCACGACGGGCACACGAACGTGCTCATGTTTTCGATGACGCCCAAAGTGGGAATCTGCACCTGGTCGAACATGCGCTTGGCGCGTACGACGTCGGCGAGCGCTACTTCCTGAGGCGTCGTCACAATCGCGGCGCCGGTGACCGGCACCTTTTGAGCGATGGTCAGCTGCACGTCGCCGGTGCCGGGGGGCAGATCGATCAACAAGGTGTCCAGAGCGCCCCACTCCACGTCCCGCAGGAGTTGGATGACCGCGCCGTTCAGCATTGGACCGCGCCAGACCATTGCCTGGTTGGAATCCACCAGGTAGCCGATCGACATGACCTGCACGCCGTGCAGCGCCTGCGGCCGGATGCGCCGGTCCTCGGTGATTTCGGGGCGGGCTGCCCCCATCATGATCGGCATCGATGGCCCGTAGATGTCGGCGTCCAAAAGACCCACGGTGCGGCCGGCCTGGCTGAGCGCCAGGGCCAGGTTGGTCGACACCGTCGACTTGCCAACCCCACCCTTCCCCGATCCAACGAGGACGACGTGCTTCACTCCAGGGATAAGGGCGGACTGTTCGACTTCTGGCATGTTTTCCGGCTCCTTCCGGTTTGGGGAGCGATCCTATCTCGGCGCCGTCGCGTTCTCAACGATCGGTGGTTCCTTGACCGCCATGGGGGGCTCCGGCATACTCCGGAGGCTTTGCACGCGACGCCCTTTCGGGCAGTCGAATGAACTACCTATCCTTTGTGTTGACAAGGGGTTATGGAGAGGCGTCGGCGCCCAGGAGGGGCCTTGAGGGCCGCCGCCGAAAGAGCTTGTGAAAAAAGTCACAAGCGCTCAAAGTCGGGGCTCACCCGCGTGGAACGATAGAGATGGACAGGACCCCTAGCCAATCAGCCCCAGCGAGCGCCCCGGTCAGGGACCCGCGCGCCCAGGCCGGCGATCCGGCCGCCCGGCCAGGCCAGTCGGCCGAGTGGCTGACCACACGACTCGACACCATGCTGGATTGGGCGCGCGGCAACTCACTGTGGCCTTTGCCCTTTGGAACCGCCTGCTGCGCGATCGAGTTCATGGGGGTCGTCTCTTCCCACTATGATTTGGCCCGCTTCGGCGCCGAGGTCGTGCGCTTCTCGCCACGCCAGTCCGACCTGATGATCGTCGCCGGCACCATCGTCGACAAACTCGGGCCGGTCCTGAAGACGGTCTACGATCAGATGCCCGATCCCAAATGGGTGATCTCGATGGGGGCGTGCGCTTCGTCTGGCGGTTTCTACCGCGCTTACCACGTCATGCAGGGCATCGACGAGATCATCCCGGTCGATGTCTACGTGCCGGGTTGCCCACCGACCCCCGAGGGGTTGATCTACGGCATCTTGGAGCTCAAGAAGCGGATCGAAGTGGGAGCTGACCGCCGTTCCGCTGCCGAGCCGGGGGCTAAGTGAGGTGCCCATGACCACCGATCTTGCGGACGCCCGGCCGGCCGCGCGCGTTTTGACCGACAAGTTGGGTGATGCCGTCCTCGAGGTGCGGGACGACTTCGGCGATCTGAGCCTCCAGCTCGAGCCCGGCGCCTTGTTCGAAGCGGCCAAACTCTTGAAGGAACACCCGGAGCTCCGCTTCGAGTTCCTCATGGACATTGCCGCGGTCGACCACTACGGCGCGGCGTTGCGCTTTGAGTTGGTCTACATCTTCTACTCGCTGGAACACAAGGCGCGGGCGCGCTTGCACCTGCGGCTGCCCGCCGAAGCGCCGTCGGTCGCGTCGCTAGTGCCCCTCTGGAAGGGCGCCGACTGGTTCGAGCGCGAGGCCTGGGACATGATGGGCGTGCGGTTTGACGGGCACCCGCGCCTGGCTCGCATCCTGACCCACCCGGAGTTCGTCGGCCATCCGTTACGGAAGGACTACGACGCGGGCCAGCGCCACCCCTTGTCGCGCAACTACGACCTCTTCGACGATGCCGATTTGGCGCCGGCGGCCGACCCGGCGCCGCCGGTCGCTGACTAAGGCGACCGGCTTAGGAAGCCAATCATGACCGTCCAAGAACCGCCCGCTCCCCAGATCGCCGACGAGGAACCGCGGCAGATCATCAATCTGGGCCCGTCGCATCCGGCCACTCATGGCACCTTCCGAATCGAGTGTGTGCTGGAAGGCGAACGCATCGTTGACTCACGCACTGGTATCGGCTACCTGCACCGGTGCTTCGAGAAGATGGCCGAAACCCACGACTACTGGGGGGTCATCCCGTACACGGACCGGTTGAACTATTGCTCGTCGTTCTTGAACGGAGCCGGCTATTGCATGGCGGTAGAGAAGCTGCTCGGCTGCCAGGTGCCCGAGCGCGCCGAGTACGTGCGGGTCATCCTCTCCGAGTTCAGCCGCATCATGGACCACTTTGTCTGCGTCGGGACTAACCTCGTCGATCTCGGTGCGATCACCAACTTTTGGTACTCGTTTCGCCCCCGCGAGGAGATTTACGGCCTCTTGGAGGCTTGTTGCGGCTCGCGGTTGACAGTGAGCTACTGCCGGATAGGCGGTTTGGCGGCCGAAGTCCCCGATGACTTCGTCAGTCGCGCCCGGCGGCTGGTGCGCAAAGACATCGCCCGGGGGCTCCGCGACCTCGAGAAACTCAACACGCACAACCCCATCTTCAAAGATCGAGCGACTGGTATTGGCGTCATGCCGCGGGAGGAAGCTATCAACTGGGGGTGGACCGGCCCTTGCGCCCGCGCCAGCAGTGTTGACTACGACGTCCGTCGCGATCATCCCTATTCGGTCTACGACCGCTTTGAGTTCGACATTCCCACTGCTAGTGAGGGCGACGTCTACGCCCGCTACCAGGTGCGCATGGCCGAGATCGCCGAGAGCATGCGCATCATCGAGCAGGCTCTGGATACGTTGCCGCCTGGCCCCATCCGCGTCGATGATTGGCGGATTGCCTTGCCTCCCAAGGAAGAGGTGTACACGAATATCGAAGCGCTGATGGCGCACTTCAAGCTGGTTATGCACGGCATCTTGCCGCCGGCCGGCGCCACCTACGCCTACGTCGAGGGAGCCAACGGTGAGTTGGGGTTCTATGTGGTTTCCGACGGCACCCGCAAGCCCATGCGCGTCAAGGTGCGCCCACCCTGCTTCGCCATTTTCCAAGCCTTTGACGCCATGCTCAAGGACGGCATGATTGCCGACGCGGTGGCGATCTTGGGGAGTTTGAACGTCATTGCCGGCGAGTGCGACCGCTAAGCCAAAGAGAACCATGCCCGAACGACCAAAGATCTTGACCCGCGACTTGGACCTCGACCGGTCGTGCACGTTGGCTGCCTACCGTTCGCGGAACGGCTACAACACCCTGTCGCGGAGCCTGGCCGAGAAATCCCCCGAGGAGATCACCGCCGAGGTCAAAGAGTCAGGCCTACGTGGGCGCGGCGGTGCCGGCTTTCCCACGGGGATCAAGTGGGGCTTCATCAACAAGGACACCGACAAGCCCATCTACCTGGTAGTGAATGCCGACGAATCAGAGCCCGGCACCTTCAAAGACCGGCTGATCCTGTCGCGCTTTCCCCACATGATGCTCGAGGGCGCGTTGCTGGCCGCCTTCGCTCTCAACGTGCACCACGTGTTCATCTACATCCGCGGGGAGTACGCCGCCGAGGCGCGCCAAGTGACGGCGGCCATCGACGAGGCCCGCGCCGCTGGGTTTGTGGGCAAGAACATTGCCGGTTCCAATTTCGACGTGGAAGTTGCCGTGTATCGCGGTGCCGGGGCCTACATCTGCGGTGAGGAGACCGCGCTCTTGAACTCGCTGGAGGGCCGGAAAGGTTACCCGCGTCTAAAACCGCCGTTTCCAGCGGCGGTGGGTTTGTACAGCTGCCCGACCGTTGTCAACAACGTCGAGACCTTGGCCACAGTACCGTGGATCGTCGACAACGGCGCCGAGGCTTACAGGCAGTACGGCACCGAAAAGTCACCCGGGACGCGCTTGGCGTGCGTCTCCGGGCGAGTCCAGCGGCCAGGTGTGCACGAAGTGCCGCTCGGCATCCCGTTGACCGAACTCATCGAGTTCGACTGCCAAGGGATGCAGCCGGGCTATGAGCTGAAGGCGGTCATCCCCGGTGGCGCTTCGACCAACGTCTTGACGCTCGATGAGGTCGGGCGTTGCGCGTTGGACTTCGAGGGGCTGAAGGAGTTCGACACCTTTTTGGGATCGGGCGCCACGGTCGTGTTGGACCATACCTGTAGCATTCCAGAGGTGGCGTACTCGATCGCCCATTTCTTCGCTCACGAGTCGTGCGGCCAGTGCTCGCCGTGTCGCGAAGGCACCGGGTGGATCTCGACGATTGTCCACCGCATCTTGGCGGGTGGGGGCTCGATGGGCGACCTGGACTTGATCCAGCACATCGCTCGCCACATGTTGGGAACTACTATCTGCCCGCTGGCCGACGCCGATGCGGCGCCGATGATCGCCTACGTCACCAAGTTTAGGGACGAATGGGAGGAGTTCATTCGTTCTGGCAAGAAGCTGCTCGAGCCCGAGGCGGCGCCGATGAAAACGCCACAACTCGAGGTGCTGGCGGCCGGCGCCTGACCGCCCGCGGAGGAGTTCAGTGACCAGTTCCGGCAAGCAAGTGACCGTCACTGTCAACGGCCAGAAGTTGGCGGTCCCCGAGGGGTATCCAGTAATCCAGGCGGCACTCGATCACGGCATCGTCATTCCGCACTATTGCTATCACCCGGACATTGGCATCGACGGCAACTGCCGTATGTGCCTGGGCGAGTTGGAGGGGGCGCCCAAGCTGGTTGCCACCTGCACCCTGCGGGCGGCCGAGGGTATGGTGGTTAACACGCGGTCGGACCGGGTCAAGGACGCGGTGCGCGCCACCCTCGAGTTCATCCTTGTCAATCACCCGATTGACTGTCCAGTGTGTGACCAAGCCGGCGAGTGCAAACTTCAAGACTACTACTTCCAGTTTGGCATGCACCGCTCCAAAGTGCCCCTGGTCGACAAGGTCGACAAGGCCAAAGTGGTCGACCTCGGCAAGATGATCGTTCTCGACGCTGAGCGCTGCGTCTTGTGCTCGCGCTGCACGCGCTTTACCGACCGCGTCTCGGGCTCGCACGAACTGCGCTTCAAAAACCGCGGCAACCACACCGAGATTGTCACCTTTGATCGCCAGCCCCTGGAAAGCAACTACAGCGGCAACCTAGCCGACCTCTGTCCAGTCGGTGCGTTGACCTCTAAGGACTTTCGCTTCAAAAAACGCGTGTGGTTCTTGAAGTCACACGACTCGGTGTGCGACGGCTGTTCCACCGGCTGTTCGATGCGCATCGACGCGGACCAGAACCAGATCTATCGGTACGTGCCGCGCCGGAACTCGTTCGTCAACGCTAGCTGGATGTGTGACGAAGGCCGCATGTCGTACAAAGAGGTGGGGGCCAAGCGGCTGACCGACCCCAAGCTGCGCGAATCCAGCGGGCCGGTGGAGATACCCTGGGAGAAGGCGCTGGACCTTGCGGCCAAGCGCCTGCGCGAGGCAAGCCAGGGCGAGACCTCGGTTTACCTGGTGGCGACGCCGGCGGTGACCACCGAAGAGCTTTATCTTGCCAAGCGCTTCGCCCATGACGTTTTGGAGACGCCGCACGTCGATTTTCGGGTGGCTTCCACCTGCGAGTCGCCCGACCAGTTGGCGGATTCGGTCTTGCTGCGCCACGACCGCTATCCAAGCAGCCGCGCAGCCCAAGTCCTCGGGTTGGTCCCAGGCGCGGACGGTGTGGCCCTGGCCAACGTCACCGACCAGCACTTCAAAGTCGTGTACGTGCTCGCTGCCCATCGGTTGGTGGGTGACCGGCTCGACAGCCTGCGGCGCTTGTGCGAAGCCGCCGACTTCGTGATCATGCACGCCGCCCAGGAGTGTGACCTTTTGGAGGTCGCCGACCTAGTGTTGCCAGTGTCAATGATGGCTGAGAAGAGTGGCACATTGGTGAATTACGCCGGGCGGTTGCAGCGGCTGGAGAAAGCCGTTGAGCCCCCGGGCGAGGCCGAGCCCGATGGCCGCGTCTTGTGTCTGATGGCTGAGAAGTTGGGGCGGCCCTTGGGGGCGGATGAGCCGGCGGCGGTTTTTCTTGGACTGGCAGGTGCCGTGTCGGCCATGAAGGACCTGAGTTGGGATCTGATCGGCCCGACGGGTGTGCAGCTGAGTGGCTTCCCAGTGGCGCGACCGGAAGTCGCCAAGGTGTCGCCGGCGCCGCAGTTGGCGGCCAATGAAGCGGCTGGGGTCTAGGGTCCATGGTTGATGCGCCGGCACGCATCGGAGGTGCGCTATGAGCCTGGGGCTCATTGGAGGCATGGTCACGACGTTCCGCACCATGGTGGGGAGCTTGATCGGGCGGGATCGACCAACGGTTCTTTATCCGGAGAAGCGCCGAGGGTACTCTGAGCGCTTTCGCGGCACCCACATCTTGACCAAGCGCCAGGATGGACGGCCGCGCTGCGTGGCGTGTTACCTGTGCGCCACTGCCTGTCCCGCCGAATGCATCACCATCGAGGCGGCCGAGACCGACGACACCACCATCGAAAAGTACCCGACGCGGTTCGATATCGACGCACTCCGCTGCGTATTTTGCGGCTATTGCGTCGATGCCTGCCCAGAGGAAGCGATCGTCATGAGCCGCGAATACGAACAGGCGATGTTCTCGCGCGCGCAAAGCGTCTGGGACATCGACTTTCTGATGAACCGCAAAGAGTTCAAAGACGAGGATCTGGGCTACCGGCCGCGCTACCAGCGCGAGGGACGTTCCGGCACCCGCGGCGGCTGGTTACGCTGGTAGGATTCGCGTTGCCCCATGAGGTTGTCGGCCACCGACGCCACCCACTGGGGCATTTGTAGAAGGGGCTTCTTGCCTTCAGCGCTCCGCACGACCGACAGCGCTCCCGGCAGCACCTTGGCGTTCATCTGCTCGGTGATGCCGCCGACGTCCCCGTCGATCTGGGTGCGCAGCGATCGGCTGAAGGTGACCTTGACCTCTTTCCCGGAGAAAAAGGCGCTCTGGTGAGAGGGGTTGTCGATCCCCGCCAGGGCGCGCCCCGACAGTGACAGGAACTCGGCCAAATCTCCCAGGGTGAGGACGGCAACGTGCACTTCACCGTCGTCCGGACGGGTGTCGCGAAACAGGTCGAACTCACCGAACAGTTTGCCGATGTTGGCGATCAACAGGCAGTTGCCCTTCACCCGTTGGGGCGGCAAGTCGTCTACCACCACCTCGAAGTTGGTTTCGTTGAGCGCCCCCAATTGCAAAAGCCCCGACCAGACGTAGGCCAACAGCCCGATCCGCCGCTTCAGTTCGGGGTCGGCCGAGGCGATGACGTCTGAGTCGTAGCCGGCACCCGAGATTAGGAGGGAGGTGCGGTCGTTGATGCGCAGCGCGTCGAACGGGCGCGGCTGTTCGCGGAGGGCGAAGGTCACCGCCTCGCCGATGCGTCCGGGGACGCCGATGGCACGGGCGATGGCGTTGGCGGTGCCGCCGGGCAGGATGCCCAAGGCGATTTCCGAGTGCAGGAGCGCGTTTCCCACCGCGGTGACCGTGCCGTCGCCACCGCACACCAAAACGCGATCCGGCCGTACCTCGAGGAGGCGCTTCCGGATCGCGTCGAGCGTGCCGTCGCCACCGGCGGTCAGGACCTGATAGCCGGTGCCCGCTTCCCGGCAAGCCGCGTGGATGGCGGCCAGCTTGTTGCGCGTGTCCTGCTTGCCGGAGTGCGGGTTGAAGACTACGGCGACTCGCAAGCTACTCCAAGACCGCCAGCTTGTCGCGGTACGACCTGCCGCCGGCGGTCAGTCGGTAGAAGTAGGTGCCTGGGCTGACGCGTTCACCGCGCTCGTCCAGACCATCCCAGGCGGTACGATGCGTGCCCGGGCTGGCCGGCCGATCGACCCATTGCCGCACCAGTCGCCCTTGCACGTCGTAGATGCCCAGGACCGCCGTGGCACCGGTCACCGCCCCACTGCCGATCTGGTACTCGATGACCGTCGAGGCCTTGAACGGGTTGGGGCGACTGCGGTGCAAGACGGTGGCGGGCGCCGCCGCCGCTGGCGTGTCGATCCCGGTCACCGGTCCGTTTTGCCGCAGTAAGTAGGTACCGACGCACAGACCCATGTAGATGTCCAACCAGCCGTCGTCGTCGACGTCGATCAGCCGCGCGTCAAACGTCGAGGTGTGCATCTGCAAATCCGGACCCTGCGGATCGAAGTAGTGGCCGTCGCCGGGGTTCTCCAGCAGCGTCGCCTCGCGGTCGCAGCCGCCGATGTCGATGTCGATATCGCACACAAAGATGTCCAGATCCGAGTCGTTGTCGACGTCGCCAAAGTCGACGTTGCCACCGAAGCTGCCGGTGCGCGAGCTTTGCTGCAGGGTCCAGCTGGCAAAGCTGACGTTGCCGTTCGGCTGCGTGCTCTGGTTGAGGAGAACTTTGTCTTGACCGTCTTGGATGACATACAGGTCCGGCCGGCCGTTACCGTCGATGTCAGCGCAGTCGAACATGTAGGCCGAATCGGTGTTGAGGATGTGCTCGGACGGGAAGTTGCCGGTTTGGTCGTTGTAGAGGATGTGGACGTCTTCCAGGGCGTGGTCGACGATGATGTCCTGCCAGCCGTCCATGTTGGCGTCCAAAATGACGCCGCCGGTGCCAAAGATGTTATCGGGGAGTCCGGAGCCAATGCGCGTATTGGTCTCGTCGGTGAAAAATCCGTTGCCATCGTTGATCAGCAGGCGGTCTTCCAGCGAGTTCTCGTAGTCGACGAAGTAGAGGTCGGGGGCGCCGTTGCCGGTGACATCGCCGACGCCCAGGCCGCAGAACATCGGCGGGATCGGGAAGGTGGGGATGCGGGTCGACTCATCGACCAACCCGTTCCACGTGCCGCCGGTTTCGCCCTGGTTCATCAGGACGACCGGGTGTTGATCGAAGGTGTTGACGACCACGACATCCAGCCACGTGTCGCCATCCAAATCGACTGCTTGCACCTCACGGGCGTCGGTACCGTTCTGCATGGCCGGTGCCAGATCGGCGGTGCGGTCGACCAACACCGCATTCTCGTTCATCAAGAGAATATCTTCCCGGATGCCAGCGATCGAGAAGGGCACCTTGCGAACCACAATGACGTCGTCGTCCCCGTCCTTGTCCAGGTCAGCAACGACGATGTCCTTCTCCTCCGGATCGTTGTGAAGAATGTCCGGATCGCCCGACAAGCGGGACGAAGTCTCATCCAAAAATTCGTTGAATGCCGCTGCCGGCAGCGCGCTCAGCATGAGCGCCGCCGTGAGAGCGAGAAACAGCCTGGGTGCACTACGGACAAGCTGCACGCTGGACCTCCTCGGTGGGAAGTGTGGCGGGAAGCCGCGGTGCTCGAGGCGCTCGCGGCGTCATGACCCACATTCTTGCGTCATGACCTACATTCCTATAGTGCAGTATAGCGATGGGGTTGGGCTACAGCAAGTCAGCCTCTTGGTACCAGGCGGCGGTGCGCGCGAGACCGTCGCGCATGCTCACCTGCGGCTCGTAGCCCAGGATTGATCCGGCTTTGGCGATGTCGAAGGCCCGGCTCTTGCGAAAGAAGTCCACCCGGCGCCGGTAGAGCGGCGGCTCCACTCCGAGCAGGCTGGAGACCGACTCGCAGAGCGCTGCCGCGGCGTAGACCGGCGCGAACGGCACGCGCCACCGCGGCGGTGGCGCTCCCAACACCTCGGCGATGGTCTGGACCATGGTGCTCAGGGTCGTCCAACCCCGGCCGCCGAGGATGAACGTCTCGCCCGGCGCCCGCGGGTGGGTGCCACATAGGCGGATCCCGCGGACCAGATCGTCGATGTACACCAGGTGATAGAGCACCTGGCCGCTGCCGACCATGACGAATCGCCGGCGGGCGATGGCGCGAAACAGCTTGGCGAAGCGCAGGTCACCCGGCCCATAGATGGCGCACGGCCTGAAGATGGCGATCTCCATGGCGCTTTGGGGCTGGAACGATTGGGCGATCTTCTCGCCTTCCAGCTTGGTGCGCTGGTAGGCGTCGCCCGGGGCCAGCGCTGTCTCTTCTGACCCCGGTGGGTCCTGAATGTGGCCGTGTACGCCAATCGTGCTGCAGTGGACCACCCGCTTGACCCCCGCGCGGTCGGCCGCTTCGAGCACCAGGCGGGTACCGGTGGCGTTGACCGCCCGCATCGCCGATTCGTCGAGCGCCGCGTCCCGATAGGCGGCGGCGATGTGGAAGACGACATCGACGCCGTGCACGGCCTGGGCGAGCGAGTCGGCGTTCGTCACGTCCCCGTCGGCGATGCCGATACCCGCCGATTCCAGCTCCTGGCGGTTGCTGGTGGGGCGGGCCAAGGCGCGCACCTGGACACCGTCGCGGTGGAGGCTCTGGGCGAGGTGGCCGCCGGTGAAACCGGTGGCGCCGGTAACTAGGGCTGTCTTCAATGGATCGGTCTCCCGGCTCGCGAGATGAACGGCCATACCTTACGCTATCGGCGGCGTTGGGCGAGCTGTCGAGCAAGAGATTGGGTCTGCTAGGATGTCCCGACCATGTCGCACGTGCTCCATCTTTTTGGACTCTACCTGGGCGCTGGGACGCTGGCGTTGTTGCCGTCGGTGGACCATCGCCGGATCGATCCCGGCTACTTTCGCCTCATGGCAGCGGTTGCCGCCGGCGGGCTCTTGGTGGCGGCGCTCAGCCTGCCCGGCTGGATGGCGGCGGCGGTGCCCCTCACTCGATTGGCGCTGACTGGCACCTTGGCGTTCGCGGTCTGCTACGGGGCCCTGGTGTTGGCGGGCCGCGTGCGCCTAGCCCGCCAACTCGCCGGCGCCGCCGCCATACCGCTGGTCATCTGCGTGGTCGCCGAGGCCTTGGCCCACGCCCGCCACCCTGGTGCTGTTCACGCCACGCCTGCCATCCTCGCGGCGCTGGCCACCTCGGCCGGCACCCTGGCTTCAGTCAATCTGTCGATGTGTCTTGGGCACTGGTACCTGATGGCACCCGGCCTACCGGTGTATCATTTGCAGCGTCAGAGCCGCATCTTCGGCGTCTTTGTCGGGCTGAGCGCTCTGGTGTTTGTCGTCGCCGTGGTTTCAGGCTGGCCCCGGGGCAGTGCCCAGGCGCACGGCACCGACGCCTGGCTTCTCTCCAACGGGCCGTTTTTGGCGTTGCGCTTGGTGTTGGGACTGATCTTGCCAGCAGTCTTGTATTGGCGGATCGACCGTTTCGTCGGACAGCGTGCCACCCAAAAGGCGACTGGTCTCCTCTACGTGGCGTTGGTGTTCGTGTTGTTCGGTGAGCTGGTGGGCGCCTATCTCTTGGTTGTGACTGGAGTGCCCGTGTGATCGCCACAACTGTCGATTGCGATTGTCCGCACTGCGGGGCCCGTAACCAGGACCGGCCCTGGGGCGCGGCGACGTTGTTGTCTTGTGGGGCGTGCCACCAAGACCTGGCGCCGGCTCTAGACGAACAGCTGGGGCGCTGCCCGACCTGCCGGAGCGATGAGCTCTACGCGCAGCGCGATTTCAACCGCAAGGTGGGCGTGGCGGCGGTGGTGGTGGCCGTCCTTCTCGCCTGGCCAACGCGTGGGTTGAGTCTTCTAGCACTGGTCATCATCGACTTTGCGCTGCACCAAATCGTGCCGCCTATCGCCATCTGCTATCGCTGTCACTGCATCGTTCGGGGCGCCCAGCACGGCCCGACAATCGAGGGTTTCGACATGGCCATCGAGGACAAGTACCGCTTGCTCCGGGAGGCGAACGAACGCTCGCCGGTGGAGCCAGCCCAGTGAGTGCCGTCCGCGCCATCAGCACCGTGTTTGATGTCCTCACCGTCCTCATCCTGGTGGACGTGGTGGCGAGTTGGATCCCCGCCCTCAGAGAGAGTGAGTTGATCGGCCAGTTACAGCGCCTGACCGATCCCGTCCTCGAGCCGTTCCGTCGCTTGATTCCCCCTCAAACGCTGGGGATCGACGTGTCGCCAATCGCAGCCATTTTCGCCCTCAGGTTCCTAGAGCGCCTGGTGATCTCGGCGATCGCCGGCTGACCACCTGGCTCGGATCAAGCCAACCCGGCGTTTGACGCGGCTGGTGCATTCCACCCGCGGCCGCCGCGCGTCTGCCGCTGTCTAACCGCGGCCGCCGGCGCGGAATAGGCTGCGCGGGGCTTTCGACCCTGGGGGCGCATGCCGGGCGACCCGCCTAACTGCGTGTCTCTAAATACGTAACAACTTGACTCGGGCTCTTGTTCGACCTATGATTCGTACACGTCGAGACTCCCGTCGCTCGGCGATCAGGCAGTACCACCGGAACGTCCGGTGGCGGAGGCCTTTGGATCGCCCGGTGTCCTGCCGACGCCCACCCTAGCGGCGGACCCCGAGTTTCGCTCTTGCCAACGGGCGTCCGGGTAAACTCCGCTTACACAGTCGATTGCATCCAGAGCTGGAGTTGGCTTGATCGCATCCCTGAAGCTCCTCAACTCGGCCGCATTCAAGCGACGTACCCCCTATTGGCTCCAGCGCTTGGCTCGGCGCAAGGTGGTCGCGTCTCCGGCGTTCGAGAACTACTACCGCCGGACCGTGGACGGCGCCATCGATGGCGTCGGCGTCAACGGCACCATGCCACCCCCCAAAGTTGTGTACGCCGAGTCGACCAACGCTTGCAACGCCACCTGCGTCATGTGCCCGCGCGACGAGATGGAACGCACCATCGGCATCATGCCGATGGACTTGTTCTACAAGGTCGCCGACGAGTGCGCCGAGTGGGGCGTCGAAGAAATGCGCCTGCACAACTTCGGAGAGCCTTTGGTCGACAAGCAGATCTACGAGAAGATCGCCTACGCCAAGAAGGTCGGCATCCAGACCACGACCATCTATTCCAACGCCGCGCTGCTCGACGAAGACAAGTCGCGCCGCCTTATCGAAGCGGGTCTTGACCAGCTGTACGTCAGCTTCGACGGCGCCACCCAGAAGACCTTCGAGACCATCCGCCTGCCGCTCGATTTCACCCAGGTTGCCAACAACACGCGCCGGTTCTACGAAATTCGCCAGTCGCTGGGGCTGAGTTCGCCCAAGCTCTTCCTATCCTTTACGCATATCCAGCAAGACGCTTCCGAAGTGCAGAAGTTTCTGCGCGACTGGCAACCCTACGCTGACAACGTTTTCGTGATCGATGCGCACGATTGGGCGGGTCAGGCCGAAGTGGCATTGCACGAGCCCAACGCTGGGCCCCGCTGGCCGTGCGTTTACCTGTGGCGATCGATGACCGTGCTCTACTCGGGCGACGTGACGTTGTGCTGCATGGACATCAAAGGGGCGGAGACCCTCGGCAACGTCAAGGAGCAGTCGCTCAGTCAGATCTGGCACGGTGCGATGATGCAGAAGATCCGCGAAGCGCACCGCCAGCACCGTTACGGCGAGGTGTCGCTCTGCTCGACCTGTTCGCTCAACCGCATGTGGTCCCTATACGACTAGCGAGCTGGCCTCATAGGTTTGACCGCTCCGACCGGAGTGGTCATGGCTCATCGCACTGTGTCGATGAGATGCGTTGAAAGCCCACTCCTTAGGGGTGGGCTTTCGCTTGGGCGAGAGCTACTGGAGTTGGTCCAGCCAGGCCGCGGCACGTTCACCGGCGTCGAGTCCGGTGACTGCAGACTTGGTGAACGATACGCCGTGCAGGCCGTTTCCAGCCAGAAAGACGCCGGGCAGTGTTTTGACTTGCTCCTCGACGCGGGCAGCGCGTTCGAGGTGGCCGCGTTCGTACTGCGGAATGGCCCGCGGCCAGCGGATGAGCTGTTGGTGGAGAGGTGCCGCGCGGATGCCCGACATCCGGGCCAGGTCGTCGCGCACTGCGGCGAGCAACTCGCTGTCGCTTTGGTCGGCGACGCTGGGATCGGTGGCGCCCCCCAACATAGCTCGTACCAACAGATGACCCGCCGGCGAGCGGTCCGGGAAGATGTGGGTGTCCCAGAGGCAACCCAAACTGGTGAAGCGCTCGCTGCGCGGGATCAGGAGGCCGAACCCGCGCGGCACGCGGCTCAGGGCGTCGGATCCGTAGCCGAGAGCGGTGACGACGACCGGCGGACAGTAGATCGACGCCAGCAACTCGGCAGCGCCGGGCGCTAGCGGCTGTAACAGCGCCGACGCCGACCAGGGTTCGGTGGCGATGACCAGCGCCCGGGCGTCGATAGGTCCGGCGGTCGTGGACAGCCGCCAAGTGTCGCTGGGCGTGCGCTCGACTCGCTCGACCGCGGTCTGCAGTTGCACCTGAAACTTGCCCCGCTCGGCCAGGGCGCGCGGCAGAGCCTGCATGCCCTCGGCAAAGGAGGTCAGAACCCCGCGCGGGCCCGCCGGTCCGCCCTGCCCCCTTGACGTGGTTGCTCCACCACCGTCAGCCTTCCGGGCGCGTGCTGCGGCCCGCCGCCGGGCAAGTAGGCCGCGGATCAACGAGCCATGCTGGTCTTCGATCTGCGCCATCAGCGGAAAGGCGGCCCGGAGCGAAATCTTCTTGGCGTCACCGGCGAACACGCCAAGCACCATGGGGGCAACCAGCCGATCGGCCACCTCGGAGCCCAATCGCCGGGCGGCGAACTCCCAAATGGTCTGGTCGTGACCCGCCGGTGGCCGAGACACCCATGGTTCACGCAAGATGCGCGCGAGTCCCTTTGGTGACAAGAGCCCCGAGCGGGCCATGCCGAGTGGCTGGGGCTTGACTTCCCGCAGCTGGCCACCGTGCATCACAAAGCGGCGGGCGGCGGCGGCGTTGGCTCGGAGCTTGGTCAGTCCAGCGGCTTCGACTAGTGCGTCGACGCGCGGCTCGGCGTCCAAGTAGCCGGTCGGGCCGGCTTCGATCCGCCAGTCACCGTGGTCGATCGTGCGGGTCTTGCCGCCCGGTTCGGCGCTTTGTTCGAGCACCACGACCTCGAGGGCCCGCCCGCGTTGACGCGCCCAATGCGACGCGGCGTGGGCGGCGGCCAGGCCCGAGATGCCGCCACCAATCACCACCAGCCGATCGTTCACGTTAGACGCTCTGGCTGAACACCGGTCGGTCGTTGTCCTGGTGCTTCTCTCGGTAGTAGCGGTCGAAACAAAGGGCGAGGTTGCGGATGAAGAGTTCTCCGGTCGGTGTTGCGTGAATCGAGTCGTCGCCGACCACCGCCAGACCTTCACGCGCGTAAGCTTCCAACGCCTCGATGTCTGGCGCAAAGTAGGTGCGAAAATCGATGTTGTGCCGGGCTTCGACGGCGTCGAACACAACCTGGGCGTTGCACATCAGCTCGTGGATGACGTGGCGGCGGACATCGTCGTCGGCGGTGCGGGCGAGACCGCGCTCGGTGGGCAACACGCCGCCGGTCACCGCTTCCCCGTAAGTGCTGAGCTTCTTGGCGTTTTGTACGTAGGCGCCGGCCACATCGCCGATCGCCGAGATCCCCAGGCCAACGACGTCCTCGGCGGGAATCACCGTGTAGCCCTGGAAGTTACGGCGCAGCCGCCCCTCGCGGCGGGCGCGGGCCAACTCGTCGTCCGGCTTGGCAAAATGGTCCATGCCGATCGGTTCGTAGCCCGCTTCCAGAAAACGCTGGCGCGCCAGCGCAAACAACCCCAACTTGGTCTCGGCGGTCGGTAAGTCCTCGTCGGTGATCTTGTGCATGTGTTGGCGGATCCACGGCACGAACGCAAACGAGTAGACCGCAGTGCGGTCGGCGCCCATGGCGATGACCGACTCGACCGACTTTTCAAACGACTCGAGGGTCTGGTGTGGCAACCCGTAGATCAGATCGATGTTGATCCCCTGGTAGCCGCGGGCGCGGGCGCGGTCGACGATGCGCTGGGTTTCTTCGAACGACTGGACACGTTCGATCGCTTCTTGGACCTCGGGGGTGAAGTCCTGAACGCCGAGAGAAATGCGGTTGAAGCCGAGATCGGCCAAGGCGTCGACGTGCTCTTCGGTGGTTACCCTGGGGTCGACCTCGACGGCGTACTCCGCCCCGGGGGCGCGCTCAAAAGAGGTGCCGAGGTGCTCGAGTAGGTCGCGAAGCTCTTCGGGCCGGTAGTAGGTGGGGGTGCCCCCACCCAAGTGGAGCTGTGAGACTGTTCGACGATCGGCTAGTCGCTCGGCGACCAGCTTGGTTTCACGCTTGAGGAGGTCCAGGTAGGGGAGCGCCTTCTCGTGGTGCGGGGTGATGATGACGTGGCAGCCGCAAAACAGGCAGCGATGGGCGCAAAAGGGCAAGTGCACGTAGATCGACAGCGGAGCATTCGGGCGCTGGTTGGCCTGGCTGAGCCTGAGGTCGTAGGCCTGAGCGTCGAGTTGTGAGTCGAACTCGACGGCGGTGGGATAGCTGGTGTAGCGCGGTGCCGGGCGGTTGTACCGCTTGAGAAGCTCGACTATCCGTCGCCGGTCGGTGGGGCGCTGGTCGTTGGGACTTGTCACGCGCCCATCATGCCCCGCCCGCCTGAAACGGTCAAACCGCCGATTTTGGCGCCGCAGACTGTCGCTCGTGGCCGGCGGATTGGGGGCCGGCCCGCCCGGCAAGCGCCAAGGCCTTGCCTACTCTATAATGTCAGCGTGGACACCCAGCATCACCTCTCTAACCCTGGAGATCTCGCGTGAAGTGGATCCTTGCTTTCATGACGCCCGCCCTGCTCATCGCCAGCGCGGCCAACGCCGGCCAGCTCTCGGATAGCCTCGAGGCCCTCATCAATGCCCAGGGCCTCGGTGCCAACGATGTCATCAAGGTGCTGGTCGTCATGGAAGATCCCGCCGGCGTCGACATGACCGAGCTCGACGCCCAGCTACGAGCGGCGCGGGCGACCCGTGCCGAGCGCCACCGCCAAGTGATGGAGACCTTGCGCGGGGCCGCAACCCAGTCGCAGCGTGACCTGGTCGCCGACCTCCAGGCAGGGCTCTACGCGGGTCAGGTGTTGGGATTTACCGAGCATTGGCTCATCAACGGCCTGGTCGTGCGCTCGACGGTCGACGGCGTCCTCGCCCTCGCCGCTCGCGCCGACGTCGAAGTGGTTGAGCCCAACCTGGTCGCCGAACTAATCGAACCGACCTCGCGGGGCGACAAGGTTCGCGCCGGTGGTGTCGGCCAGACCCCCGGGTTGATGGCGCTAGAGGCAGTGCGGGTTTGGAACGAATTGGGAATCGACGGTACCGGCGCGTTGGTTGGCAACATTGACACCGGCGTCGATGGCACCCACCCGGCCCTTGCTTCGCGCTGGCGCGGCAACGTTGCTCCCGCATCGGAGTGCTGGCGCGACGCGTTGGGCGGCGGCACCACCTCACCGTCGGACGGTGATGGCCATGGCACGCACGTCATGGGCACCATCACCGGGTTTACCCCAGCCGACTCGATCGGCGTCGCGCCTGGAGCCTTGTGGATCGCCGACAACTCCATCAACCAGGATGCCAGTCCCGAGCTTGACAACGATGTCTTGGGGGCGCTCGAGTGGTTCACCGATCCGGATGGTGATCCGTTGACCACCGACGATGTGCCCGACGTCGTGCAGAACAGCTGGGGCGTCAACGAGTCCTTTGGTTACCCCGACTGCGACAGCCGCTGGTGGGCGGCGATCGACAATTGCGAGGCCGCCGGTGTGGTTCTGACCTGGTCCGCCGGCAACGAGGGACCGGGAGGCACCAGCCTCAGGAGCCCGGCTGACCGCGCTGCGGATCCCTACAACGCCTTCAGCGTCGGCTCGACTCTGGCGTTTCCACCGTATGAGATTTCTAGCTTCTCCAGCCGCGGCCCCTCGGGTTGTGGCGGCCCCCACGCTACCAAGCCCGAAGTGGTGGCGCCTGGCAGCGACATCGAAAGCTCGTTCCCCGGCGGCGGCTACGGCTTCTTGAGCGGCACCTCGATGGCCGGCCCCCACGTCGCCGGCGTCGTGGCGCTCATGCGCTCGGCCAACCCTGACATCGACGTCCAGACCATCAAGCTGATCCTGATGGATACAGCGACCGACCTCGGTCCGGTGGGCGAAGAGAACACCTACGGACATGGCATCGTCAACGCCTACGAGGCGGTCTTGGCGGCGTTGACTGGCTACGGGACGCTGGAGGGCGTGGTCAGCGACCAAGCGAGCGGCTCGCCCATCGCCGGCGCGACGATCAACGTGCCGAGCACCGGTCGCTACATGACGTCCAACGCCACCGGTAGCTATCAGATGTTCCTCGAGCCCGGTACTTACACGGTCGAGTTCAGCGCCTTCGGTTATGTGAGCAATAGCAGTGGGTTCACGATCGTTGCCGGCGCTGCGACCAACGGTGATATGGCGCTGGTCGAAGTCCCGAGCGCTTTGCTGTCGGGCACCGTCACCGACGTGAGCGCCGTGCCTATCGGCGGGGCGACAGTCACCGTCCTGAACACGCCGATCTCGCCGGTGACCAGCCAAGCCGATGGCACCTACCAGGTCTCAGTGCCCGATCAGGCGAGCTACGACGTCCGGGCTTGGGCGCTGGGCTATGGCTCCCTTACCAAGTCGGTGGCAATGGCGGGCGCTACCACCCTCGATTTTGCGCTCGAAGAGCAGACCCACGAAACGTTTGAAACGGGTGATTTCACGTTTTTGCCCTGGACGTTTGGCGGCTCGGCGCCCTGGACGATCGACACCACCGATCCCTACGAGGGCATCTACTGCTCTAAGTCAGGCCACATCGCCGACGAGCAGGTCAGCTGGATGGAGTTGGACATGCACCTCTTGGGCGGTGGCGATGTGAAGTTCCACTACCGGGTCGACTCCGAGGCGTCCTGGGACTATCTGGAGTTCTACATCGACGGCAGCTTGCAGGATCGTTGGGCTGGCAACATCCCCTGGACCGAGGCGAGTTTCCCGGTGAGCGCAGGTGATCACACGTTCCGCTGGGAGTACGACAAGGACTTTTTGGTCTCGGTCGGTGCCGACGCTGCTTGGGTCGATTTGGTCATGCTGCCGCCCTACGGAACCAGCGCTGGCTTGACCACCGCCCTGCCGGCGCCGCCGGCGGCGCGCCTTTTGGGCGCGCGTCCCAACCCGTTTCGGAGCGACACGTCGATCTATTTCGAGTTGCCCGAAACCGGGGAGGGCGTCCACCTCGCCGTCTTCGACGTCAACGGCCGGCTGGTCAAGAAGCTGACCTCGAACGCGCTGCCAGCGGGACCCCAGGCGATGACCTGGGACGGTCGCGACCACCGCGGCCGCGCCGTGGCTCCGGGCATCTACTTCTACCGGTTGACGGCCGGCGCCTTCGAGGCCACCCGCTCGATCGTGCGGGTGCGCTAGGGCCCGGGCAACAAACACAGCTCCGAGTAGAGGTTGTCGATCTCGGCGGCGCGGAGTTGGTTGGAGCGGTAGTAGCGTGGGACCTTAAGCTGGTGGTCCCACGCAACACCCCACCGTTCGCCCTCTAAGAGGCGCGTTTCACAGACCCACACCGTCGCCCGCTCCCGGCGCCGCAAGTGGCGGGCGATCGTGCGCCAGCTACGCGCCAGGCGCGACGCGTCGCTCAGATAGAGCGGTTCCACCGCCAGCAGTCCACGGCGCTGGGCCAGGCGATAGATCATGTAGACCGAGCCGCCGGCCACCTCGAGCCACAGGTGGCGACAGCGAGGTAGTTGGTGGTCGGCAGAGAGCGCTTGCTCGGCCGGCGGCAACCGGGGGTGGATGGCGAGCGGGTCGGTGAGCACGGTTGGCGCCCTGCCCAGGTTGCCGATGGCAACCAGCGGCATCACCCTCCAGGAAGTCTCCAGCACCTCGAACTCCAGCGCCTGGAGAATGGCGCCGACCTCGACCGAGGGTGTCAGGTTGGTGATGGTGTGGTTGGGGAGTCGCCTGAGGTCGAGCGCCAGGGTTGCCGCTTGGGAGCGGTAGCGCTCTTCGACAATCCAGGAGGTGATGTTCAGGAAGGTGTGCGGCTCAGCGTTTACCAGCCGCTTGCTTTCCAAAAGGCCGATGAAGCCGACCGGGCGATCGCCTCGAACCAATGCCCGGCCGATCCTCTCCGAGTTCTGGGTCCACGGATGGTTGAGGAGGGTTTGCCAGTCGCCGGCGCTGAGCCGCGGATTCAGTTGAGTGAGCAGTGGGATGACCGACTCGACCTGGTCACGCGTGACGTCGATCAACGCGCACATCGGTCTACGTCCGGTCGAGCTGGGCGCGCAGCTGCTGCTCGAGGAGGGTGACGGCGCCCTCGATGACGTCGTCCACCTGTGGCAAGACGCCGTCTTCCAGGTGCGGCGTCGCCGGGATGCAGCCGGCGCGGGCGCCGAGGCGGGCGATCCGGGAGCCCGGTCGCTGGGCGGCCAGCCGCGCCGCCAGCTCGGCCCCCCAACCGAACGACGTGGTGCTCTCTTCGGCAATGAGAACCGCTCGGTCGAGCTCGGCCAGGCGGTGGACCAGTGCCGCATCGATTGGACTCACCAGCTCAGCGAGCATGACGGTGGCACGCACGTCGTCGCCAGCCAGCACTTCGGCCGCCTCAAGCAGTATGGGTGCCATGCCGCCGTAGCCCACCAAGACGACGTCGGGGGAGGCCGGGGAGTGGCAGGCTTCGACGAGGCGCGGGCCCTGCGCCCCGGCAACTACAGTGGATGCCGCGGGACGTTCCGCCGCCCGCCGCCCGTACAAGAGCTTGTTCTCGATGACCAGCACCGGCCCGTCGTCTGCCACAGCCCACTGCAGGAGATCCCCGGGGTCTACCACGTGGTTTAAGGCGACGACGGTCAGCGCCTCGTTCCCCAAGAAGAACTTCTCGATGGATTGGCTGTGGGTTGGGCCGTAACCGCGCCGGCCACCCATCGGCGTGCGCACGACCAGCGGCAGCGGCCGGCGCTCGCCGTACATGTGCGTGAACTTGGCGGCGTGGTTCATGAGCTGGTCGGCAGCCAGGAACAAGAAATCGCCAAACATGACCTCGACAATCGGTCGTTTGCCGGCCAGCGCCAGGCCGTTGGCCAAGGCGACGAGGCCGGCCTCGCTGACCGGCGAGGTGAACACCCGCGCCGGCACCGCGCTCGACAACCCGCGGGTGGCCTTGAAGGCGCCCCCGTAGGGATCGGCGATGTCTTCGCCCAAGAGCACGGTCTCTGCGTCCCCGAGCAACAAGTCGCGCAAAGTTTCTTGGATGCGCTCGACCACCGTGCCGTCGAAACCGGGCTCGAGCCCCAGGGCCGTGGCTCTGGTGTCGCGCTCGGGCGCCGGGGGGGCACCCACCGGTGACGCGCGCTCGACCCGCTCCAGCACTTGGTCTAGTTCGGCCCGCACTTCGGTTCGGAGAGTCTTGAGTTGGGCGTCGCCGGCGCTGGCGATCGCCAGTGGGTCGCGCCGGCGGGCGGCGGCTATCTCCTCGGCGGGCCGGGTGTCGTCGCCCTTCGAATGCGGTGCAAAACGCGCTGTGACGCAGATGAGTGCCTGCGGGCCCTTGCCGTTCCGGAGCGCCACCAGTCGCTCGGTGGCGGCGGCGCGCACCACTTGCAGGTCTTGGCCATCCACCTCGGCGGCCTCGATTCCGAAGCAGGCGAAGCGATCGCTGAGCGTTCCGGCGCGGTTCAGGTGGGCAGGGGTGCTTTGGGCGATGCCGTTGTCTTCGACGACGTAGAGGATCGGCAGCCGCCACAGGGCGGCCATGTTGAGGACCTCGTACACCACTCCCTCGCCGAAGGTGCCGTCCCCCATGAAGGCGACCGAGACGCCGCCCTCGCCGGTCAACTTGTGGGCGAACGCCAGGCCGGTGGCTACCGCCGGCGCGCCCCCCAGGATGCCATTCGAGAAAAAGCCGTCCCGACACAGGTGCTGGGAGCCGCCGACGCCGTGGCCGACCGCGCCGGATTTGCCCATCACCTCGGCCAGAAACCCTTCCACGTCACCGGTCGTTGCCAGGTAATGGCCGTGGCCGCGGTGGTTGGAGACCACCGTGTCGCGTTCTGGGTCGAGCGCTCCGCCGACGCCAACCGCCACCGCTTCCTGGCCGATGCAGGTGTGGGTGGTGCCGCGCACCTTGCCCTCGGCGAACAGTTCGAGGAGTCGCTCCTCGAGCAGCCGAATACGCACCATCGTGCGCAGGTCGTCGACACTCACAGCTAGGGTCGCCATCCCTCGAGGATGGCGGCGAAGCGCTCCAAGAGGCGTGTGGCCTCGGCGCCGCCGGTGTAGCGGTGGTCGTAGGTCAGGGTGGCCGAGATCGACGCGTCGTCGCCACCCGGGCCAGCCACCGCCAAGGCAAAACTCATGTGGGGGAGTGGCAGGGCTTGAAAGCTCGCCGCGCGCGGCGACTCAATGATCGACAGGACAACGCCGCCGCCTTCGAAGTCGCGCCCGCGCAAGGTGTCGCCGGCGATCCGGCGCTTCACTTCCAGAAACGACTCCGCCACCGCCCCCGGTGTGTCGCCGTCGGTGGGTTTCAAAGTGGGCAGGATGAGCGCGCCGTCGGGTTTTTGGACGACGACGGCGATCGCCGGCTGCCGCCAGCGGTAGCGGCCGTCTTGGTCGACAAAGCCCGCCAGGTTGGGTTCGGCGCGTAACCACTCGAGCGCCGCCCACAGAACCAACTCGCCCAGATTGCCGGCCAGACCTTGGTCCTCGGCGTGTTTCTGGTAGCGCTCGAGTAGGTCGCCGCCAGCAATATCGGTCGTCACCCAAAGCGGCACTTGTTGGTTCTGCACAGCCTGGAGGTGGTCACCGGCGATGCGCTCGGCGGCGTCCAAGCGGCGCTCCAGTTCCGCGAACCGTTGAATGGACGCTCCAGCCGGGCCGTCGATTGACTCGAAGGCCGCTAGCTCCGCCTCCACCACTGCGCGTGACACCGCGCCGCCAGGTGTGCCCCGGCGGGCGAGGTGTGCGGTCATGGCGTCCTGGGTGACACCGCCGGCCACCAGCGCGAGTCGCGCCCCCGTTGTGAGCCGATAATCACCGTCGGCCGCTGGCGACTCAACGACCGGCGCCGCCTCCTCCAGGGTAAACGCCTCGACCGCTTGGCGATCGGTCCCCCAGACGGCATAGACCTCACCGGGGCGGATAGTATCGCCGACCGCTACCGTCAGCCGCACGTAACCGTCGGCGGGTGCCCCCGCGTCTTGGACCGATTTGGACGTGGCCAGCTCAGCGATGACCTCGCCGGCTTTAACTGGGGCAATCCCTTCTGAGCAGATGGCGACGACCTCCACCGACTCGGTGTTGGCGTCAAAGAAGGGGACCTTGAGGGCCTGCGCCGTCACCCCGCTGCCTCCCCCAGCTTGGTGCGCACCAAGGTCTCGAGGTCCAGGTGGCGCTTGAGGCCGAGGACCTCGCGGGCCGAAAACGACACTCCAAAGGCCCGCTCCACTTCGATGATGAGGCTGACGTGGGTCAAGGAGTTCCAGCCCGGGACGTCCTCGGCGCAGGTGTCATCGGTGATTTCCAGCGCCGGGTCTTCAAACACGGTGCGAAAAATCTCGGTCATCGTGGGGCGAATCGGTTTCATTTCATGCCGGGAATCTGTTCACGTGTTCGCGGGTCTTGGCTCACTCAGTGATGACGCGCTGCAAGCGGTTCTTGAAGGCGGGGATGGCGCCGCTCAAGATCGCTTTGACGAACCGCATGTCGCCCGACGCCCCGTCGATCGAGGCGCGCGGCAGGCACTCGCGGTGGGCGGCGTGCGCCGAGAATAGCGTACCCCACCGCGTCGTCACTGCGGTTTTGAAACCAGAGCGCCTGACCACCTCGAACTCGCGCCGCCCGGCCTCGGCGCGGCCGCCAAACGGATAGGCGAAGTGTTCCACGGGGCGGCCGAGCGTCTCCTCTAGCTGGCGTTTCGATTCCTGGACCTCCCGTTCCACTTCGGGTGCTTCCAGCCGGCTCAGCATCGGATGGCTCAGGGTATGGGCACCAATGGTGACGAGCGGGTCGCGAGCCAAGGTTTTGACCTGGTCCCAACCCATCGACCGCCCGCTGCTGGCTTCCGCCACCGAGATCTCATGGCGTTCGATCAGCTCTTGGAGCGCGGCGTCGCGGACCGGGGTCGGTGCTTGTCGGAGCGCTGCCTTCAAAGCGACAAAGGCACGGCTCTTCTGGGCTGCCGAGCTGGTCTCCCAGGCCAAGTGCTTGCCGGCAAGTCGTACTTCGACCCGCGTCGCCCGTTCGATGGCCCAGCCGGCCACGTACCACGGGAACGCGGCTCGCCGCTCCACAAAACGGTTGACTACGTACACCGCGAACGGCACCTGGTGTCGGGCCAAAACCGGGTAGGCCACATCCAAGGTGCCCTGTGAACCGTCGTCGCAAGTCAAACAGGCGAACGGCCGGTCCAGGCGCTGCTTGCCGGTGAGCACGGCGTGGACGTCGTCGAGCGCCAAGATTTCCGCGCCGGTGGCGCGGATCGCCGCCAACAGGTCCTCGAGCATGGCGGCGGTCAACTCCAGCCCCGTGTTCGCCGCGAACCCACCCTGCGGCTTGTGAGAACTCCCGCCGTTGAATCCATGCAGCGCGATAACTGTGCCGAGGCCGCGATAGATTGGGCCAAAGAGCTGGTAGGCACCGGTTCCGGTCAAGGCGCCGAAGAACCGGAACTTGACGGTGCGCCGCAGGCGAGTTGCGTCAAACATGCGCCGAGCTACTTGAGGGTTTCGGCGACCAACTCGGCGATGTCTTTGACCTGCACATCCTCCCGGCCCTTTTCCTTGACGCCGTCGGTCATCATCACCATGCAGAACGGGCAGGACGCACCGATGGTCGTCGCGCCGGTTTCCAAGAGCTCGTCGACGCGCTCCAAATTGACCTTGGTGCCGTGTTCTTCCATCCACATGCGGCCGCCGCCGGCGCCGCAGCAAAAAGACTCTTGGCGCGAGCGGCGTCCTTCGCGAGCGGGCGCGCCGGTGACCGTGCGGATCGCCCGGCGCGGCGCGTTGTAGATGTCGTTGTAGCGGCCCAGGTAGCATGAATCGTGGAAGACCACCGAATCGGCGCTGGCTCCTTCGTCGAGTTGTAGTTGTCCATTGGCAATCAAGCGATCGATCAGTGTCGTGTGGTGGTGGACTTCGTAGTGGCCGCCGAAGTCGGGGTATTCATGTCGGAGCGTGTTGAAACAGTGGGGGCAGCCGGTGATGATCCGTTTGACATTGTGGCGGTTCAAGGTCTCAGTCAGGCTGGCCATCATTTCCTGCGCCAGGTACTCGTTGCCGATCCGCCGGGCACACTCGCCGTTACAGGTTTCCTCGGCGCCCAGCACTGCGAAGTCCACTTGGGCGGCTTCGAGGCACTTCACCACGGCGCGGGCAACTGCTTTGTTGCGCTCGTCAAAGCTGGCAGCGCAGCCGACGTAGTACAGGTACTCGGCGTTCGGTTTGTCGGCCAGGGTGGGTACATTCAGCCCCTCGCTCCAGTCCATGCGTTGCTCGGCGGGCACGCCCCACGGGTTGGAGTTGGTTTCGAAGCCACGCAACGCCGTTTGCGCTTCATCGGGGAAGCTGGATTCCATCAGCACCAGGTGACGTCGCATGTCGACGATCTTTTGCACGTGTTCGATGGCGACGGGGCAAGCCTCCATGCAAGCTGCACAGGTGGTGCAGGACCACAGCTCTTCTTCACTGGTCAGCGTGCGGATGATGCCGGGCTCTTCCACCGGCGCCTGGTGCGCCAACTCGGCCCCCCGGTCCATGGCGTAGACGCGGATGTCGTGGATGATCTTGCGTGGGTCCAGCGGCTTGCCGGTGGTGGCCGCCGGGCAGACATCGGTGCATCGCCCGCACTCCGTACAAGCGTAGCCGTCCAGCACGTCGCGCCAGGTGAAGTCAGCCAGCTGGTTGGCGCCGAAGGTTTCGATCGACTCGTCCTCGAGGTCGAGCTTGCTCAGCCGGCCGCGCGACCCCAAGTTGCGGAAGAAGATGTTGGGCAAGGCGGCGACGATGTGCAGGTGCTTGGAGAAGGGTAGGTAGCACAGGAACCCGAGCACCAAGAAGACATGACCCCACCAGTTCGACTGCCGAATGACGTGGAGCGCCGCCGGCGATGAGCCGGCGATAAGCGGCGCCAGTGCCCGGGAAACCGGTTGCCAGGCGGCGCCGGCCCCCTCGGGCTCGCCGAGGGCGATGGCTGCCGCCCTAGCGACCAAGAGGGTGACCATGAGGACTAAGATCCAGCCGAGGATGAGCAAGCCATCGCGCTTGGCGTCGGCTGCCAGCGAGTCCAGCCGCGGCGGCTTGAGCACTAACCGGCGAAACACCGCGTAGCACACCGCCAGCGCCACCAGCGCGGCGAGGACGTCCTGCACCACAGACAGCCAGCCGTAGACCGGCATGCCTAGGAAGGCGAACGACCACTTGGGGTTCAGGCCGACGGCAAAAGCTTCGAGGGTGCCAACGGCGAGCACCAGGAAACCCCAGAAGATCAGGAAGTGCATGGCGCCGGGGATCGGATCGCGCAAGAGCTTGGTATGGCCCAGCACCTGGCTCAAGGCACCGCCGAGTCGCCGGACCCGCTGGTCGTTGCGATCCAAAGGTGCCAGCGCCAGCCGCGTGTAGCCGGCCAGTCGTTTGGCGTGGAATCCAAAGAAGGCCGCGGCCGCCACCAGCGACACAGCCATGACAACCGTGGAGGGCCCCATGCAAATCTCCCTGAGAGCGCGGTGATTTAGCCTCTAGAGGCGCTCGGCGACCGCTCGGCACCGGCGGGGCGAGAGCATAGCAGAACAAGGGTTTACGGATGCTGACCGGCGGCGACTCTGTTAGGCTAGGGCGCCGCTTTTGGGGCGGCGCCGCGCGTTGCCGGAGCATCCCTCCGGCGCGCTCGGGTGGGTGCGCGCGAGTTTCGAGTTTAAGGAGTGTTGCGTGCAGGAGATTCGCACGACGGCCGATGGCAAGTTGAAACTGATCGTCGCGGGTCGGTCTGACCTCGGCTGCGTTCGCCAAAATAACGAGGACTCGTACGGCTTCTTCGACAACGGTTCGCCAGAGCGCGGTTGGCTCTTGGTGGTCGCCGACGGCATGGGCGGCGCGGCTGGAGGTGAAGTGGCCAGTCGGGTTGCCGTGGAGACGCTGTCCGAACGCTACTTCGGCGCCGCCGGCGCTGCCCGCGATGCTTTGCTCGAGTCGATCGAGTCGGCCAACTTGGCGATCTTGGCCGAAGCTGAGCGCGAGCCCAAGTTGGCGGGCATGGGCACCACGTGCACGGTCTCGGTGATCACCGGCCAGTCTTTGACCGTCGGCCACGTCGGCGATAGCCGCGCCTATTTGCTGCGCGCTGGCGCGCTCGAGCAGCTGACCCACGATCACTCGCTGGCCGCTGAGCTGGAGCGCCGTGAGGGGCGCAGCGATTTGGCCAACACGCCGGGCCGCAATGTCTTGACCCGCTGCCTGGGTGTTGCTCCCGACGTCAAGATCGACATGGTGGAAGACGTCGAGCTGGAGATGGATAACGCCCTGGTCATGTGCTCTGACGGCTTGTCCAACATGGTCACCGCCGACGAAATTCGCGACGTTGTCGACACCTTGCTGCCGGAAAAGGCCTGCGAGCGCCTCGTGAACCTGGCTCGCCAACGGGGGGGGCCAGACAACATCACTGTTCAGGTCGCCCGCTTCGAACCCTCGTGAGCCGGCACCCGCGGAGTAGATCGATGTCAAACCCTCACCAGCCTCTTTGGGTGCGCAGGACGGCGTGGGCGCTGGTCGTGGCGTTCTTGAGCGCGATTTGTCCGTTACCGGCCGGAGCTTCGACTGCCGAGGCCCTCGAGGAGCTGAAGCGCGCCGAAGGCTTGTTCCAGTCGGCGCGCTACGCCGGCGCCTACGACATCACCGACCAACTCGTGCGCGCCGGCGGGCTCGACGGTGCTGACCTGCGCGGCGCCTACGTGCTGCGCGCCCGCTGTCAGGTGCAGCTGGGGCGCACCGAGGCGGCGGTCGAGTCGTTCTGCCAAGCGCTGGCGATCGAGCCCGCTTGGCGACCTGTGCCAGGCTTCTACACCACGCGCGAGATGAATCTCTTTGAAGAGGCCCACGCCGCGTGTTCCAGCGACGGACGGCCGCAGTCGGCGCCGCCCGGATCCGCGTGGTACGCCAAACCGTGGGTGTGGATTGCTGGGGGTGCGGCGGTGGTCGGGGTGGCTATCGTCGCGTTGGCCGGGGGTGACGGCGACGGCTCTCCCGAAGAGCCCCTGCCCGAGTTTCCCAATCCGCCGGGCAGCTGAGTCCAGCGCCCATCGGCAGTCCACCACACCGTCCCTCTGCCACTAACCAACCGGGGAGACCTTATGGAACCCAGGAATCTCATCATCATTGGCTCTGGCCCTGCCGGTCTGACCGCCGCGGTGTACGCCGCCCGCGCCAACCTGGCGCCGTTATGTTTCGAGGGCGCGCAGGCCGGCGGCCAGCTCATGACCACCACGGATGTGGAGAACTATCCCGGATTCCCAGAGGGCATCATGGGGCCGGACTTGATGAACAACTTCCGCGCCCAAGCCGAGCGCTTCGGCACCGAGTTGGTGCGCGCTGACGTCGAGGCGGTGGACTTCTCGTCGCGCCCCTTCAAGGTTGTAGCGGAGGGCACCGAGCACTTGGCGCGCGCGGTGATCATCTCGACCGGTGCTTCCCCCCGCCACCTGGGGTTGCCGAACGAAGCCGAACTCACCGGGCGCGGCGTATCGACCTGCGCGACTTGTGACGGCGCTTTTTTTCGCGACCAACCGCTGGGCGTGGTCGGCGGCGGCGACTCGGCCATGGAAGAGGCGACCTTTCTGACCAAGTTTGGAGAGTCGGTCACCATTTTCCACCGTCGCGAGGCGCTGCGTGCTTCCAAGATCATGCAAGAGCGGGCGCTGGCCAACGACAAGATCCGTTTCCAATGGAACTCGGTGGTCGATGAGGTCGTCGCCGAGAACGGTGCCGTGACTGGTGTCGTCTCCAAAGATGTCAAGACCGGCGAACGCACCCAGCACAATATTACTGGGCTGTTCGTGGCGATCGGACACATCCCCAACACCAAGCTCTTCGAGGGGCAGATTGCCTTGGACGACAACGGCTACATCCTGACCCAGCGCGGCACCCACACCAACGTCGACGGTGTGTTTGCGTGTGGGGATTGCGTCGACCACGTCTACCGCCAGGCAATCACCGCGTCGGGTATGGGGTGCATGGCGGCGATCGACAGCGAGCGCTGGCTGGCTGCCCACGAGCACCAAGCGGTGTCGGCCGGCTAGGCGGGCGTGGCGGGCGAGAGAGCCGACCCCAGTGGCCCGGCGTCGGTCGGCTTGGTCATCGTCGGCGACGAGATTGTCTCCGGCGAGGTGCGCGACGAGAACGCCCAGTTTCTCACCAGCCGGTTGACCGCAGCGGGCATTACCGTGCGCGAAATCCGCCAAGTGCGCGATGCGTTGCCGGCGATCGTCCAGGCGCTGTCCGATCTAGGCAAGGCTGCCGACGCGGTCCTAGCGACTGGCGGCATTGGTCCCACCCACGACGACTTGACGCGCCAGGCCGTTGCCCAATGCTTGGGCTGTCCCTGTACGCGACATCCCGAAGCCGAGCGGCGCCTGCGGCGCGGCATCGGGGCGACCATCACGCCCGCCGAACTCACCATGGCTGACCTCCCCGTCGGCGCCGAACTTTTGGACGGCGAGGCGGCCCCGGCCTTCGGCTTTCGGGCCGGCCATTTCTATGCGCTCCCGGGCGTGCCTTACTTCCTGAAGGACATCGCTAATCTGCTGCTGGCGAGTTGGGCAAGGTGTCCGTACCTGCGGGCGGACGAGTGCTCCGAACTCCGCGAAGGGCTGGTTGCCGAAGACCTGCGGCAGCTCCAGGAGCGCTTTCCCGAGGTGGGCGTCGGGATTTACCCCATCCAGGAGGGGCGCTGGCGCATCCGGGTGGTGCTCCGGTCGTTCGACGCCGAGGCGTTGGCGCGGGCGCGGGCCGGGGTGCAGCGGGTTTTGGCTCGGCGGCGCGGCTAGTCTCGAGGGCGGAGCCCGGTTGCGGAGGCGACACCGGAAGCGCATGTGGCTGGGTCAGATGCCCCAAAGGCCCCCCTGGTGTCGTCGCCTTCCGCCCCCAATCGCCGAGATTGCCCCCCCCATGGGAGTTTGCTACGATCATGCGTGCTAGGAGGGACCCTAGACGCCTTGAGTGCCGCACGTCTAACAGCGCCGGCCGGTCCTCTCGGATGAAGCGCAACCTTCCTGCATGCAGTTAAAACAACAGCTGTTCAGACACGACACTTGGAGGTGTTGCATGCAACGGGTTCTGCTAACGCTTGCCCTGACTCTTTGTTTGGCGGGCTCGGCTTCCGCCACGCTCGAAAACGCTGACGTGGCGCCGGGTTCGGTGCCGAATCAGTCAGGCCAAACCCGCTCCGACATCCCGTCGATCGTTGATTGGGAAGCCGCGGGCCCGGCCGGTACCGATGTCTGGGTCGTTGGGCTCGGATTCCACAACGGCGTGTTCTACGTCACCGGTAGCGACTTTGACGGCGACCAGACCAACAGCTCCGGCGACAACGGTGTTTACCTGTACGACGAGGCCGGCGCCTACCTTGGTGGCCTACCCCAGCCGACGTCCGACACCTGGGGGTGGCGGGACAGTGGTTACGACGGTTCGCACCTCTACTTTGGTGCCTCTGCCGCTCACGACAACCAGATCTTCCAGTTCAACCCGACCACGTTGGCGGTGGATGCTGAGTTCACCGGCTGTGGCATCGGCACTTGCCGGGCAATCGCGGTCGACTTGGTCGGCGGCGGGGTGATGCAGTACAAGGTCACCGGCTTCAGCCTCCCCGTCGAGACCTGGGTGTGGACCTCGGGTGCGGCCGCGGCAGTGCCGGCCGGATCGTGCAACGTTGCTTTCGGGGGCGCCTACGGCATGGCCTACGATAGCGGCAACGCCAGCTACTGGGTCACCACCTCTGCATCCTCCGGCGAGCTCTACGAGTTGGATAACGCCTGTGGGACCAAGAACCTCTACAACCAGCTTCCCGAGGTTGCGAGTTTTGGCGGTGCTGTGGTCGCTCAGACCAGCCATGGTTGCAACCTTTGGACCATTTGCCAGTGCGACCCCACCGACCGGGTGTTCGCCTGGGATGCCGCTGGCGTCCACAACCCCTTCGCCTGCGTTACCAGCACCCCGGTCCAAGAGACCACCTGGGGTGGCATGAAGGCGATGTACAACAATTAGGACTTCGAACGCAGCCCGTGGGCTGCTCCTGAAGTTGCCGCGGGACGCCATCTTCACGATGGCGTCCCGCTTTTGCGTTATGGGGGAGTGATGGGAAAAGCAGTCGCAGTAGGGTCGCGGTCCGGCGCTAGACTTGGGGCGGTGCTGGTGGGCTGGGCTGTGGCGTCGGCCGCCGGAGCAACCTTGGCGCTGGCCGAGGGGAATTTTCAGCCCAGCTACGAGTTGGTCACCCACGTTTCTGGAGCCCGCGAGGTCTTTCTGCCGATCGACAACTTGCTCGTCGTCGGCTTTGAGCCTGGCGTCGGCGAGGATGCGAACTTCGAGCTGGCCCAGTCCGAGGGTTTCTTGGCTCGCAGCGTCCCGGAGGAAACGGCGGAGCACGGGGCGGCGATCTATGCTTTGCCGCCAGGTGAGCGCGCCCCGGCGCTGACCCGCCTGCTAGACTACCCAGAGGTGCACCACGTCATGCCGGCGCTCTTACGCGAGCAGAATGGCAAGGCGTTGTTCGTGCATCCCGGTGCCTTCTTTGTCAACCACCCACCTTCCGACGAAGGTCGCCAGGGCGCACTGATCGCGGCCATAGAATCTGCGCTGGGGGCGGTGGCGTTGCCGGTCACCGCGCCGACACGTAGCCTGCGGCCCGAAGGTCCGGCCCCGGCGCGTCCGAGCACCCGGCTGCGCGTCCAGGTGCCCGAAGGTAAGGGCCTCTTCCAGACGATTGCCGCCGCTGCCAAGATTGACGGCGTCGCCGGAACCGGCATCATCGAACTCCATAGCCCGCTCTCCGACGCCAACGACCACTACTTGGTGGAGGAGGATTTGAGGACGGCCTGGTTCATCTTGCACGTTGCCGACGGCGAGCGCGTGTCGAGCGTGCGTCACAACTACGTCTGGCTCGACACCTTGGTGGCGGTGGAGTACGCCAGCGCACTACCCGCTGCCGAGCGCCGAAAGCTCTTGGCCAAGCATGGCCTCGCACCGCTCGACCCGGGACTGGAGGAACTTCCAGGCGTTCTCGTGCCCGGTCTCGACGGCCGCGTGGAATTTGCTCGTTGTACGGGTGAGGCTGCTGACCGAGCCTTGGCGATCGCTGCCGAGCCGCAGGTGGTTGGCGCCATTCCTGGCTTGTGGAAGCCGTTTATCGAATTGCAAACCATGCGGTTCATGCGCCCGCACCACATCGTGCTCGAGTATCCTGGCGAGGTCCGCGACCTCGAGATCACCCTGGGACTCCGCCGCTTGGGGCTCGAGGAAGTTACGCGCGAGACGGTTAGGGGTATGACCCAGGTGGTGGCGCGCACCGAGGAGCACGATCTGTTCGCAGTGTCGCGGCAGGTCTTGAAGGACGTACCGTCGGTGTTCAACTGCCGGCCCCAGTTGCTCTTGACGCGCAACGAGGTCCAAATGGTCGCCGGGCAGGACTACCGGCGGGGGACGGCTTGGCTCGAGTACACCGATGAGGAAGGCGATGAGGTTGGGTTGTACCCGCTTGACCGGCTCATGGTCGTGACCTTTGCGCCCGGCGCACCCGCCGCTGCAATCGAGCGCTTCGAGGATGCGTTGAGTCTCCGCCGGGCGGCCATCCGCCAGAACCTGAACGTCCGAGACCCTTACGTGGTCTACATTGTTCGCCCGCCGCGTTCGGCAGTGCAGCTGGCCCGCGCTTGTCAGTCGCTGGTTGCGGCGGGCGGTGGATCGCTGCCGGACGGCGGGGGAGATCTCGATATCGAGGTGGTTGAGGGCGTTGCCCCGGTCTTGATTGACAGCGACACGCACCGGCAGGTGTTTGCTCCACAGGCGGAGGTGACTGTGGCGTTCGAACCCAAGACCCCCGAAGCACGGGTCGCGGCGCTCCTCCAGAAGCACGGCCTGACGCCGGTCGCCGATCCGAACCGTCCGGCCGCGGAAGATCCTCATCTCGACTTGCGCGGCGACTTTTGGAGCTACTATGTATCGCGACGCATTCGGCTCCGGGCCGCCGCCGGGTTGACCGGCGAGACCGTGACCGCCCTCAACAACGAGCCGGAGGTGGTCTGGTGCCACCCGACGTCCCTGAGCCCGGCCCTGGATCGGGGTAGCCGGGCGTACTTGTCCAAGGTAGGCGGTGGTTGGTATCGGATTCCACAGCTGGACGTGCACATCAACATGTTGATTCACTTGACGAAGACCGCCTCTCCGGAAGCGGTGCGGGGTTATGCGGCGCGGGCTGGTCTGCCATACCAAGGAGAGCGTTTGCGCGTCGTCGTCGAACCGCATCCCGACTCCTCGACGGGCGCGGTCAAAGCGGGCTGCGTGGCTGCTGGACTCGACCTGGACGTTGACGATGGTGAGAAGCTCTTCGGCACGTTGACCCTTGCCGATGCCGAGCGGGTAGCTGGCGTCAAGGGTGTCGGGATCATTCGCGCCAAGGAGGTGTTCCCCCAGTGATCGGTCGTGCCGCCGGTCCGCCGGCGCGCGCTTTGTATTGGCTGGTGCTCTTGACGACCTTGGCGGTGGCCGGGTGCACCGGAGCGCCACCGGTCGGCGACACCGCGTTCGAGGTCGCGCACCCCCCGGCTCGCTATGTCGCCGCACCCGCTCGCCCGGGTGCACTCCTTGCTAACCGCTGGTGGCGTCAATTCCAGAACGCCGAACTCGAGGCGTTGGTGGACTCCGCCCTGGCTGCCAACCACGATCTGGCTGCCACTGTCGCCCTGGTGGATGCTGCGGCTGCCCAAGCAACGATCGCCGGCGCTGAGCTGACTCCCAGTTTGGCGGTGTCGGTCGACGCGGCTCGCCGCCAGCAGAACTTCATTGGTTTGCCGATCCCCGGCGGTCCGGAAGTCCTGACGTCGCGCTCGACGAGCTTCGGGCTGTCTCTGGTGTCCTCTTGGGAGCTGGATGTGTGGGGGCGGGTGCGCGCCGGACGGCGGGCCGCGGTGCTGGGGGTGGAAGCGGCGTTGGCGGACGCCCAGGCGGCGCGGCTGGCGCTCGCCGGGCGGTGCACCAAGGCGTACTTCGCCGCCGCCGAGGCCGCCCAGCAGCTGGGTCTTGCCCGGGAGACCCACACCAACTACCAAGCGGCAACCCAGTGGGTGGAGGGTCGCTACGCCCGCGGTCTGGCGGCGGCCCTCGACGTGCGACTGGCCCGGGCGGCCGAAGCCGCCGCCCAAGCCGGGGTGGCGCGCTGGGAGCGTGGCTGGGAGGCGAGCCGCCGCCAGTTGGAGGTACTCCTGGGTCGCTACCCAAACGCGACGCTCGACGTCGACGCCAACTTGGCGATGGCGTTGCCGCCCCCGCCCATCGCCGCCCCCGCCGCCCTCCTGGCCCGGCGCCCCGACCTGGTCGCTGCCGAGCGTCGCTTGGCGGCCGCCGACGCCCGGGTTGCCCAGGCGTTTTGGGCGCAGTTTCCGCGTCTCTCCCTGAACGGCTCGGCGGGAACAGCCGTTAGCCGCGTCGAGGATCTCGGCGACCCCAACTTCAAGGTGTGGAATGTGGCTGGCAACCTCTTGGCGCCGCTCTTCCAAGGCGGGCGGTTGCGGGCTGGCTTGCGGCTGTCCCGAGCCCAGCTCGAAGCGAGCGCCGAGGGGGTCGCAGCGCTCCTGTTGAGGGCGTATGCTGAGGTGGAAAACGCGCTGGCCGCCGAGCGCACTTTGTCCGTCGAAGTTACCGCACTCGCTGAGGCGGCCGAGCAGGCGGCTGGCGCCCGCCGCCTTGCGGAGTCGCGCTACCGGGCGGGGCTCGAACCCTACTTTGCCGTCCTCGAAGCGCAGCGCCAGGCGCTCACCCAAGCGAGCGCGCTCTTGGATGCGCGTCGCCGGCGCCTGGACGCGCGGGTGGATCTGTGCATGGCCTTGGGCGGTGGATCTACCTAAGAGGCGGCGCTGTGAGTGACTGGGGGTGGGGTTGAAGTCCCGAGCCAAGATTTGGGTACCGCTGGCGATTGTGCTCTTGGGGGTGTTGGTTGCCGTGGCGCTGGTGGCCAGCCGCCGTCCGCCCAAAACAGCGCTACCGGCGCCACCCACCCCGGTGGTGCGTGCAGTCCAGGTGTCGGTGCAGCCGGTCGAGTTGACCGTCGCCAGCCAGGGAACCGTCAGGCCCCGGACGGAGACCGCCCTGGTCCCCGAGGTCGGAGGGCGGGTTATCTGGGTCTCCGAGCAGTGCGTCGCGGGTGGCACCTTCGAGCGGCACGACGTCCTCCTGCGCATCGACCCCGCCGACTATCAAGCGGCTGTCGAAGCCGCGGTGGCGCAAGTCAAGCAAGCCGAACTCCGGGTGGCGCGCGAGGAAGGCGAGGCGGCGATCGCCGCCCGCGACTGGCAGGAGCTGGGCACTGGTGAGCCGAGCGCCCTGACCCTCCGCCAGCCGCAGCTCGCCGGAGCCAAAGCCAGCCTTGCCGCCGCCAAGGCTGCCCTCGGCAAAGCCCGCCGCGATTTGGCGCGCTCCGAACTCCGGGCGCCGTTTGCCGGGCGCGTGCGCGCCGAACAGGTGGACATCGGTCAGGTGTTGATCCCCGGACAACCGGTCGGTGCGATCTACGCCACCGATGTTGCCGAGGTGCGGCTGCCAATCCGCGATCACGAGCTGGCGTTCTTGGAATTGCAGGCTGGGCGCGGCGACGGCCCCGCTGTCCAGTTGCGCGGTGATTTTGCCGGCGAAGCGCGGGTTTGGGAGGGGCGCATCGTGCGCTCCGAAGGCGAGCTGGATCCAGAGACCCGCATGGTGCACTTAGTCGCCCAGGTAGAGGACCCCTACGACGAGAGCCAGGCCCATCCGCTGCCCATGGGGCTGTACGTCGAGGCCACGGTGCGCGGGCGGACTTTGGAGCACGCCGTCGTCTTGCCGCGCGAAGCACTGCGCACGGCCGCCCAGGTCTGGGTGGTTGACGCCGACACTCTGCGCTTTCGCCAGGTCTCGGTAGTGCAATCGACGCGCGAGCGGGTGGTCATCGACCAGGGCCTCGCCGACGGCGAGTGGGTGTGCCTCTCCAACCTGGACACGCCGATCGATGGTATGCCGGTGCGCTTGAGCGCCGCCGAGCCGGGTCAATGAACGCGCTGATCGCCTGGTTCGCGGAGAACAAGGTGACCGCCAATCTGCTGATGATGGCGATCGTCGCCGGCGGCTTGTTCTCACTGCCCGCCATTCGCCAAGAAGTCTTCCCCGAGGTGTCGCTCGACATGGTGACCATCTCGATGATCTATCCGGGTGCTTCCCCCGAAGAGGTCGAAGAGGGCATTTGCATCCGCATCGAGGAGCAGATCCAGGGGGTCGATGGCATTAAGCGCGTCACCTCGACCGCGACCGAAGGGTTGGGTGCGGTGACCGCCGAACTCTCGACCGACGCCGATATGGCGCGGGTCTTGAACGACATCCAGGCCGAGATCGATGCCATCACCACTTTTCCGGAAGACGCCGAGGAACCGGTTATCGCCGAACTCACCAACCGCCAGCAGGTGATCAGCGTCGCCGTGTCGGGGAGGATCGGTGAAGCCACGCTCAAGGAGATCGCCGGCGACGTCCGTGACGACATCGCCAAACTGCCGGGGATCACCCTCGCCACCTTGTCCAGCGTCCGGCCCTACGAGATCGCCATCGAGGTGTCCGAGGCCTCGCTCCGGCGTCACGGGCTGACCTTCGACCAAGTGGTGGCGGCGGTGCGCCGCTCGTCCTTGGACTTGCCGGCTGGGTCGATCAAGACCGCCGCCGGCGAGGTCTTGGTGCGAACCGAAGGCCAGGCGTACCGGGGCGACGAGTTTGCTCGCCTCGTACTCCTGACGCGACCCGACGGCACCCGGCTCCTCTTGGGCGATGTTGCCGAGGTCGTCGACGGCTTTGCCGACACCGACCAGTTGGCCCGCTTCAACGGCGAACGCGCCGCTCACATCGACGTTTTTCGGGTCGGTAAACAGCGCGCCCTCGAGGTCAGCGACAAGGTGCGCACGTACGTGGCCGAAGCCCAGCACCGCATGCCCGCCGGCGTCTCGCTGACCCCGTGGCGCGACTCCTCGACGGTGCTACGGAGCCGGCTGGACCTGATGTTTCGGAACGGTCGGAACGGCTTCATCCTCGTGTTTCTGGTGCTGGCCATGTTCCTGCGCTTCCGTTTGGCCTTCTGGGTGGGGTTGGGGATCCCCATCTCGTTCCTGGGTGCTCTCATGTTGATGCCGCCCCTGGACGTGTCGATCAACCTCATCTCGGCCTTTGCTTTTATCATCGTCCTCGGCATCGTGGTCGACGACGCCATTATCGTCGGCGAGAACATCTTTACCCACATGCAGCGCGGCAAAGCGCCGCTCCGGGCCGCCATCGACGGCACGGTCGAAGTGGCGGTGCCGGTCCTCTTCGCCATCTTCACGACGGTGGCGGCGTTCTCGCCGCTGTTGAGCGTGCCGGGGTCGATGGGCAAGTTCATGCGGGTGGTGCCGATCATTGTCATTTCGACTTTGGTGTTCTCGCTGGTCGAGTCGCAGTTGGTCTTGCCAGCGCATCTGGGGCACGGCGGCGCGGGCGGTAATCGCGGTTCGGGCGGTTCCAGAGGCGGAAGTGGCTCAGGCGGTTCCGGAGGCGAAAGTGGCTCCTCCGGTTCCGCTGGGAAGGGCCAACCGAGTTCCGCTGCGGAACTCGTGCGACAGCGTCCGGGATGGCGGGCTGCCGCCTACCGTCGCTGGCGCCGGCTGCAGTCGGGGTTCGCCGACGGCCTCGTGCGCTTCATTGACCGCGTGTACCGGCCGCTCCTTCGTTTCGCCCTCGACTGGCGCTACGGCACGGTGGCGGTGGCCGTGGCAACGTTGTTGGTCACTCTCGGGCTGGTGGCCAGCGGACTCATCCGCTTCACCTTCTTCCCGCCGGTCGAGGCCGACTACGTCTCGGCGATGCTGACCATGCCGCAGGGCACCTCGGCCGAAACCACCGCCAGCGCCGTCGCGCGCCTCGAGGACGCCGCCTTCCAACTTCGTGACCAGATCGACGGCGGCCGCGACAAACACCCAGTGTTTCGCCACTTCGCCACCGCCGTCGGAGAACAGCCCTATCGGGCGGCGCAGGGTGGCCCCGGTACCACGGCTGCCTTCGTTGGATCACACCTAGGCGAGGTGACGATCGAGCTGACCCCGGCTGAGAAGCGCGACGTTTCCAGTAGCGAGTTAGCCAACCGCTGGCGGGAGGCGGTGGGGGTCATCCCCGATGCTGTCGAGCTGGCCTTTACGTCGTCGATCTTCTCGGCTGGCGACGCCATCGATGTGCAGCTGACCGGCAACCGCTTGGAGTCACTCCGCGACGCCGCCGAGTTTCTGAAGGCCCGTCTCACCGAGTACACCGGCGTCTACGACGTCGCCGACTCCTTTCGGGCCGGGAAGCACGAGCTACGCTTGGACATCTTGCCCGAAGCCCAGGCCCTGGGATTGACGCTGGCTGACTTGGCGCGCCAGGTACGCCAGGGTTTCTACGGCGAAGAGGCGCAGCGCATCCAGCGCGGGCGCGACGATGTCAAGGTCATGGTCCGCTATCCAGCGGCCGAGCGCCGTTCGCTCGGCGACTTGGAAAACATGCGCATCCGCACGCCGCTTGGCGGTGAGGTGCCCTTCCGGAGCGTGGCCGCGGCAGTGCAAGGCCGTGGGTACGACGTCATTCGCCGCGCCGAACGGGCACGCGCCGTCAACGTCACTGCCGATGTCGATCCGTCGCGCGGTAACGCCAACCAGGTCCTGGCCGACTTGAACGCGCGCGTTTTGCCGGAGATGCGCGCCCTCTACCCGGGGGTCAACTACACGTTCGAGGGCGAGAACCGCGAACAGCGGGAGACAATGGCGGCACTGGCACGCGGGTTCCTCTTCGCCCTGGTGATGATCTACGCCCTGATGGCGATTCCCTTCAAGTCCTACATCCAGCCCCTCATTGTCATGCTGGCCATTCCGTTCGGAGTGGTTGGGGCCATTTGGGGGCACTTGATCCTCGGGTTGGAGCTAACCATCCTGTCGATGTTCGGCATCGTTGCCTTGACTGGAGTGGTAGTGAACGACAGCTTGGTGCTGGTCGACTTCGTGAACACCCGGCGCCGAGCGGGGGCAACGGTGGTCGAGGCGGTGTGGGAGGCCGGTGCCGCCCGCTTCCGGCCCATCCTCTTGACGTCGCTCACCACCTTCGCCGGGCTGACGCCGCTCCTTTTGGAGCGCAGCATGCAAGCCAAGTTCCTAGTGCCGATGGCGGTGTCGTTGGCCTTTGGGGTCATCTTCGCAACGTTCATCACCCTGCTCTTGATTCCCGCGGGCTATCTGATCCTCGAAGACCTCCGCCGCCTGGTTCTCGAGCGCATGACGCGGCGGCGTTCGCTCGCCGCGGAAGCACCTTAGCGATGGCCGGTCCCCTCACCCAGCTGGACAGTCGGTTGTCGCCGCACGTGCGGGCGCTCGCTGAGCGCCAAACGCCCATTCCAACGATTGCCGCCGAAGCCCAGGCGATGGCGGCGCACGACGTCCGACTGGTGCGGGGTGACATCGGCCAGATCGTCGGCTTGGATCCCGACAAGGAAGTGCTCTACGGGCCACCGGTGGGACTCGAGCCGCTGCGGACCACGATCGCTGCCACCTACCGAGCGGTGTTCGCGCCCGGCTCAGCTCTGGCCGAAGTGCCACTCGATGCCGCCAACGTTGCCGTCACCACCGGCGCCGCTGAGGCGCTGGTCCTCCTCTTCCATTGCTTCGCCCGCGACCGAGTCGTGGCGCTACCCCGCGGCCATTGGGAGAACTACCAAAACGGCGTTGAGCTGGCTGGCGGTCGCACGGTAGTCGTCGACTACTTTGACGGGGATGGCCGCCTCGACCTGCTCGGCCTCGAGCAACAACTCCAAACCGCCGGCGCTCGGGTGGTGGTCGTCAACTTCCCGTGCAACCCAACCGGCGCGGTCCTGTCGACCGACGAATTCCAAGCCGTCGCCGACCTGGTGCGGCGCTTGGACTTGGTCGCCATAGGGGACGACGTTTACGCGCGGCTCCGTTACGACGGCGCGCCTCCCGAAATCCTCGTGCAGTACGCCCCCGACCACGCCGTGTCGGTTTCCTCGGCTTCGAAGGAGTACCTCTTGCCCGGCGCGCGCGTGGGCTACGTGGTCACCGCCCACGCTGCCTTGACCGATCGCGTCCTCCGCAAGCTCACCCGCGCTCAGAGCGCCAGCCCGAACGTCTTGGGCCAGCGCCGCCTACTGGACCTGATGCGGACCGACCTGGCCGACGTCGAGGCAGGCCGGCCGCCTGGCATCCTGGCGCCCATCCGCGACGCCTGCGCCGAACGACGCGACGCCCTGCTTGGTGTGCTCGACCGCCACGGATTCGCGACCTGGGGTGGCGCTCGGCGCCCACCCATGGGGACCATCTTCTTGATGGCGTATCTCCCAAGTTGGTGGACGGGAACCGACGTCGAGTTCTCCGCGGCGGCGATCACCGCCGGCTGCCTCAGCTCAATCCCAGGCTCGGCCTTTGGGCTCCCCGGCACCGTCCGCCTGTCGTTCGGAGCGATGACTCTGGCTGACATCGAGCGACTGGATACCAACTTAGCTGTGTGGCGCCAGCGGTTGGCGTTGGGTTAGGCTGGGATGGGCGTCGGCGGCCCGTAGAGTGTATTGGAGGTCAATCATGGTGCGACTCGTTCTATTGGCGTGCCTTCTCGTCACCACTGAAGCCTTTGCCAACGAGCAAACCTCAATTGTCCTGCACGCGGTCGACAACATCGCATCGTGTGAGGCCTGGAAAGCGGATGGAATTTGTGCGGAAACCGGCCCAACGACCGACATTACAAACTTCGATCTGATGCTCGCTTTCATTCTCCTCAGAAACTATGAGGATGTTTCCGGGGTGAACTGTGGCTTTGACTTCCCACTGGAGTGGGGATTTGTCGCTCAATTTGATACTTGCCTCCCCGACGCCTGCATCGTGGACATACCGCGAGTCGTCGGGCCCGGCCCCGACCAAGGCCACTTCTTCATGTGTTTTGGCGCGGTCACAGGTGGTAGCACTATCGAGGTTGGGCGATTGCTCTTTCTCTCGGTCGGAGCTGGGTGCCTTGATATCATCGAGCCGAGCTACGGCGGAGTTCAAGTTCTTGACGGCGCCGGCGTTGAAACCCCGGTCCACCCGGCGAACTGGGGACGAATCTGTCACGGCCCTGGAGGGCGGAACACGTGCGATTCTGCGGCCACACCGGTACTTCCCACGTCGTGGGCGCGGCTCAAGAGCCAATACCGCCAGTAGAGGTTTGCGGTACTGACCGCGCGGTACGTCCTAGCGTTCGAAGTCCGGTGCGCTGGGGGAAGGCAGATGAGCAGGCGCGTGGATGGGTTCTTTTATGGCTTGTTCATGGATGTGGCTCTACTCAAGGCTAACGGCGTCACCGCAGAGAATCCGCGGAGAGCTTTTGTGGACGGGTACTCACTGCGCATCGGCAACCGGGCAACCCTGGTCCCCGCCGCACGGGGACGCGTCTACGGCATGGTGCTGGCGTTGACACACGGTGAGCTGGACGCGCTGTACGGCGGACCGGGGTTGGAAGATTACCGGCCCGCGGCAGTAGAGGTGACGCTGATGGATTGCGGCAGCCTGCCGGCGCTATGCTACAATCTGCTCGAAGCTCCAGCTGCCCATGAACGGGACGACACCTATGCGGCGAAGCTCCGCGAGGTACTGGATGCACTCGGATTCCCGGCAGACTACATCGCGTTAGTTTCTTGACTAGGAATGCCGGGATTGCCGGCCAAACCAGCCTATCTGCCGTTGCGCAACGAATGTCGGGAGAGTTTATTTTATGTTAGATCGTTCAGCGGGTGTTGTTAGCAACTCTCGTTTGGTCATCGCTATCTTGTTTCTCATTTTTGTCCCGGGCCACGCTAGTTCCAACGAGAACACCACGATGGTGCTGCACGCTGTGCAAACCGGGTTCCTTGGGTGCGATATCGAGGATCCGTGCGTGCCGTCGCCAGGATCCCCCACGATAGACATAGTTGAGCCAGACTTGCCACAGGCCCTCTACTTCATAGTTCGGAACTATGAAGTATTGGGTGGGGTCCAAGCGGCGTTTGAAGTGGATCCTTCTTGGAACTTCTCTTTCTGCTGGTGGGGGTGCTTGCCGAATCAGTTGGACGGTTGCGCGTCGCCACCATGGGGCCCTATCGGGGGCACTCTCGCGACGGCGTTCGATTGCGTCACCGGAGGTGCGAGCGCCATTGTCTCAGTTTTTCATTTTGCGTCGACGCCGCGAGGATGCTTCGACGTTATCCGCTCCGGATTTCCTAACGGCACGCACGTCACGGATTGTACCGGTACCCCGGTCCAATTGCCGGAGGAGGCGATGGGGCGTGTTTGCGTTGGCCCCGGCGGCATCAACACTTGTGAGCCTGGTGCCACCCCAGTGCTAGCAACAACGTGGGGCGCCATCAGGTTGGGCTACAGAAGCCAATAGAGCTGAGCATGGCTGTTAAGTGGTTCGAGGCCAACCGTCCTGGCGATGTTGTCGCCTGGCAGGCGGGTGTTTCCTGTCAGTCCATCCGCACGCGAGCCAACGTTTGCCCGTGGTACTTGCCTTTGGTTACAGCAATGCCGAAGATATAGACGCCCGACTTCCACGTTTCCTTCCTGATCGGCACGACTTGTAAGATGTAGAACCCGGGTAGTCTACCGCCAGCCAGGGAGGTGATTTTGACGAGGGCTCCTCCAGGCCCGACAATAATCGCGTCGACCTTGAAGTTGCTCTTGGTGAGTCCAGCGACCGGTTTGCCCCGTGCGGTTGTGACTGAGGCAACAATGTAGTTTGGTTTTCGGTTTCCAGGCGCAGCAACTGTGTCCTCGGATCTAGCAACAACGGCTAGCCTTGGCATCGGTCCACCTCCTGTGCGATTGCTCAACAAAGTCGTCCGGCGTATGCACCGGATAACTCGAGAACTCGACTACTTGACGTTGCGAGTTCTGGATTTCGCGCTGCGATCTTCAGCTGGCGACCGGACAGTTTCTGCTCCCCATTCGGGGAGCTGGGAAGGGCGGTGTAGAAGGACAGAGCGGCAGCGAGCACGGTGCGATATCACCTCGGGAGGCCTGATGCCTAGCACCGAAACGAGGCCTGCTTACTGTAGAACCACCAGCTTTCGAGTCACGGCGGACCCGCCGCATCCGCCCGGATCAGATACACGCTGCTGGGCACACGTTGTCCGCACGACACGCCGCGCGTTCGAGCGTGCCACTAGGCGATCACGCATCAGGTGCCGAAGGGGCCCAGAGCCTCGGAGATGTCGAGGATGCCGATCCATTCGTAACCGCCTGCCGGATCAGCCGACGGCGCCCGGGTCGAGTTGTGCGTCGTGGATTGTAGGGGCAGAGCGTTGCCCTCAGTATCAGTTGTTAGCCGCTCGACAAAGAATGCTTGCAGCTGGACGCGTTGGTCGCCGTCGACCTTCCACACTAAAAAGGGAACCGGATGGACACCTGCAAACGTGAAGTGGCACACGCTTGCGGTGCAGGACCTGGGGGCGATCGTACTGGGACTAGTGCTCCGAGCTGCCAAGCCCAAACTCCGACAAAAGTGCCTCATCCCCGAGTCCGTTCAGCTGCCAGTACTTGAACCGCTTGGTGCCGAGCAGCGTGGCCTTTTCGCCGCCGGAAGTGCGCCACGCCAAGATGCGGCGCGGGGGGGCTTCCTCGACGTCGAAAACGCGCTCAAAGTCAGGCGCCGCGACCACGAAGCGGGCCACCGGCACGCCATCGACTGTGGTGTGATCGCGGGTGATCCGCGCCTCAACCGGCGCCAGTGGTTCGTGGCTCTGGCGGACGCGCCAGAGGCTGGGCACCAGGAGCCCCTGCCAGTCGCCACCGCCGGCGAAGGGACCGTCTAGTTCGCGGAGTTGGATCCATAGCGCGTCTTCGTAGAGGGTGGTGGCGTCGACGTCAACCTGCCGTGTGGCATCGCCTTCCACCTCAAAGTACGAGTGCAGCTTTTCGGTGAAGTGACCTGACTCCGGCTTGACGCTTCGAAACACCTGGCCGCACCACTCTTGGGCAGTGAAGGTTAACTTGACCGGTGCGAAGCGCTCAGCCCCGCCCGAAGCATCGATCGAGGCAAAGACGCTGGTCATGACCGAATAGGGATAGATTCCCGTGCGAAAGTTGAGCATGGCGTTCAGTTTTAGAACCGGCAGTTTGTCGGGTGCCGCCAGGCTGCCGCGGTCGTTCTTGACCAGGGTCGTGCGGTTCAGGTCCTCGGTCACGTAGACCAAGACGACCGTGCCCTGCCGTTCGGCTCCGTAGCGCTCGAGTCGGATGGAGTAACCGGAGAGTTCGGCGCGCCCGTCTCCCCAGTGGTCCCAAAAGGCTGGGCTGGCCGCCTCGACCGGCCGCGGCGTTCCGGTAGCCATTAGTCCAAACCACACGGCTGCCAGCATCTGCGTTTCTCTGCTCAATCTCTCAGCTCCGTTTTACAGCGTCTTGACCTTTCGGTGGAGCTTTGATTCTATCAGCCGCCGCCTGGGCGGTTTATGCTGAAGCAGTCAATTGGGCGGCGCCTCCAAGTCGACACCCTCGTCGCCGCCGTGACCCCCAAAGACTGGGATGGGAGAGTCTAATCATGCTACGAAGCCGTTGGTTTTTGACTGGAGCCTTCGTCGCGGTCGCCGCTGCCGCCCTCATTGCTCCCGCTGGTGCGGCCTCGGTGCCGTTGACCACGTCCTCCGACGAGGCCCGTGCGGCCTACCTAGAAGGTCGCGACCTGCAGGAGCAACTCCGCAACCGCGAGGCCGCCGGTGCCTTCAAGCGTGCCGTCGAGCTGGACAAAAACTTCGCTATGGCGCACTTTGGTCGGGCTGCCACCGCTCAATCGACCGCAGAGTTCTGGGCGGCGCTCGACCGCGCCGTCGAGCTGGCCGAGGGGGCGTCGGAAGGTGAGCGTTTGCGCATCCTGCTCTTCAACGCCGGTGTCCGCAACGACATTGCCAAACGCAATGAGTACGCCAAGGCCTTGGTCGCCGCCCACCCCGACGACGAGCGGGCTCTCAATCAAGTCGCCGGGGTCTACTTTGGCGATCAAGATTGGCCCGAGGCGATCGACTACTACAACCGTGCCATCGAGGTGGATGCAGACTATCCGGCGCCCTACAACAACTTGGGCTACGCGTATCGGTTTACCGGCGCCTACGATGATGCTGAGAAAGCCTTCAAGAAGTACATCAAGCTGATCCCGGACGAGCCCAACCCCTATGACTCCTACGCTGAGTTGTTGATGAAAACGGGGCGTTACGAGGAGTCAATCAAGCACTACAAGGAGGCGCTGGAAAAAGAGCCGAGTTTTGCACCGTCGCACGTCGGCATCGGCTACAACCAGATGCTGATGGGCAACCAGGAGGCTGCGCGTTCGGAGTTCCGCAAGTTTTACGACGTCGCCAAGAACGACGCCGAAAGGCGGCAGGCGCTTCTCTGGTCGGCGGCCTCATACCTGCACGCGGGGGAGGCCGATCCCGCTCTCGAGGTGATCGAACGGCGCGGTCGCTTGGCGTTGGAGGCTGGTGATGTTGCCAACTACGCCCAGGATCTCGTCCTGCGCGGCGACGTCCTCATGCGTGCCGGCGATGGCGCCGGCGCGCTAGATGCTTATGATCGCGCCGTCGGCGCCTTGGAGCGGGCCGACGTGCCGCAGTCCGCCAAGGAGGCGGGACGGCGCGCGCACCTTTTGGACGCTGGGCGGTGCTTTATCGAGCTGGGCAAGGTCGACGAGGCGCGCCGCTTGAGCGATGCCTACGCCGCCGCCGCCAAGGCTAGCCAGGTGCCCGCCGAGTTGCAGGCGGCCCATGAGTTGGCCGGTCGGCTGGCACTCCACGAGGGACGCTTCGCCGCGGCTGCCGCGGCGTTTGCGCAGGCCAATCAGCGGGACCCGGAGATTCTCTACCTCGCAGCCGGCGCCCACGAGAAGGCCGGCGACGCCGAAAAGGCTGCTGCACTCTACGAGCAGGTGGCTGACTTCAACGAGTTGAACTTCAACTTGGCGTTCGTGAAGAGCCAAGCTCAGGAGCGGCTCGCCGAGCATTCGGCAGCCAACTAGCCTCAACGCGTCAAACCGATGCCCTCGCGCCATACCACAGTGACCCAGTCGGGCCAGGTTCGATGCTAGAGTGGCTTGGACGATGCAGAGAATTGACCCCAAGAGTGAAGCACAGTTCTTCGAAGGCGTTCGCTTCGCGAGCGACTTTTTCATGGCACGTTCCAATGTCCATCAAGCATTAATCAAGCTCGTAGCTGTGCTTGACGAGGAGGGAATCCCCTACGCCATCATTGGTGCTATGGCTTTAAACGAGCACGGATACCGCCGGGCGACCGAAGACGTCGACGTATTGCTAACTCGGGACGGATTCGAGGCAATGAAGCGCGCTGTATTGGGGCGGGGATACGTCGAGAAGTCTCCAGGAAGTCGAGGGCTACGTGACACCGAGCACGGCGTGGCGGTGGATGTCATCCTGGCGGGCGACTTTCCTGGCGACGGCAGACCCAAGGCGGTTGCGTTCCCGGATCCGGAGGAGGAGGCTATCCAAGGTGAAGGCGTGCGTTTGCTCCCGCTTCACAAGCTGGTAGAGCTCAAGCTGGCTTCTGGGCTCACCGCTCCCCACCGGCTCCGAGACCTAGCCGACGTGCTCGAACTCATCCGCCTCCGGCAATTGGACGAAGGTTTTGCTGAGCGGCTCGACCCAATGGTTCAGGTTAAGTACCGCGAACTCTGGAAGGCCGCTCAAGCAGAGAGTTGATCACAACGTGGGGCTAGCTGGAGTCCCCAGGCGTGGTCGGCTCGCCGTGCTCGGCGGAGTAGCTGACGAGTGCCATCACCACCAAACAGAGGGCCGCTGGCGCACCGATCAGGAGAGCTAACCACCCGAGCCGGCCGGTGAGTCCGCCAGCATGGTGCCACTCGTTGATGAGTGTTACTCCCGGCCACAGAAACACGGCGGTTGCGGCGATCAACTGGCGCCGCGAGCCCAGTTTGCGACACAAAGCGATGAGTGCCAGCGCCGCGACCGCAACAACGACAGTAACGCCGCGTCCGGGCATCAGGGGGCTTCGTCCGCTACGAAACTGAGCGCGGCATTCTTGACGGTTGGTGTCGTCACCGGCCCATCTTAGCATCGGACACGGTGTGGCGCGATTGGGTGCCGGTCAGGCTGTGGTGCACCGCGGCGATGCCGGCGCGACTCTTACTTTAGCGTGCCTACCTTAGAACTACCAGCCTTCGGGTTACAGCGGTCCCGGCTGCGTCCGCCCGGATAAGAAAAACGCCGCTGGCCACGGGTTGTCCGTTGGTTGCCCGTAGGTCCCATGTGAGTCGGTGTGGTCCAGCTGCCAGCGCGGCTTCAGCCAGGGTGGCGACGCGCCGGCCGGTGGCGGTGAATACGACCACCCGGGCGAAGGCGTCGCTCGGCATCGCAAGATTGATTAGCGCCCGGTGCCGGCAAGGATTGCTCCCTGAGAGCCCGAGTTCTAGGCGTGGGGATGGATGCCCGCTTCGCTCTCGGACTAGTAGGGCCATGTCTGGATGGTTCTCGCGAGTGGTTAGCCCGGAGGGCCACAGCGTGACGACTTCGCCTACGACGGGGTCTGGCGGTAGCGGCACTGTGAGTGGCAAGGGACTCCTGGCGCGCAAAAAACTCCCCCGGCGAAAGTCTCCCGCCACGACTGTGATAGTAGCTCCGACGCCCCGCGCATTCGAGAATGCCCCCTCGAGAGCCACGTTGATAGAGCGAGTAGCAGGGCTGTTTGCCTCTAGCAACCGGTTGGCTCGCCGGGTTGCCCCGTATACGTCCAAGTCTCCGTCTCCGTCACAGTCACCCCAGACAATAGGTCCTTCGGCGTCAATACAGGCCGTTTGCTCAACAAGCCTGGTGTTGTTGTTTCTTAACAGGAGGTCAGGAGCGTTGAGCGCCACCAAATGTAGATCGAGGTCGCCGTCGCCATCGACATCACTCCAGTGGATCGAATCCGGCAGGCGAGAGGTTGTGAAGCCATCGATGGACGTGGGCTCGGTTCCTGACATGTTAAGAAGCTCTGCGTGGCCCGTTGAGTCGATCAACATCAGCTCTTCTTGGCCATCGTTGTTGTAGTCGCCGAATGCGGCACAAGTGGCGGCGATCTCACCGATGCCCACGCCGGGAGGATCCGCGAAGCCGGCGAAGTTTCGGTAGGCGCGCGGTGAACTCGTGCCCAACACTAGCAAGTCAGCCTTGCCGTTTTGGTCCCAGTCGAACAACTCTATACCAGATGCGTAGCGCTCACTTTCAAGAGTGTGCGCGCGATCGAAGCCAATCCCGCCGTGGTTCGTGCCGTGTGCTACTCGACGCAGTCGGTCGACCCCGACAAGATCGAGGAAGCCATCGTCGTTAAGGTCGGCCGCGTCGATGTCTAGACACCCTGAGAAATCGCGAGACAGCTCTTCAATCTTAAACCCATCCGCGCTCTGGAAGTAGCGCAGCACAGGTTGATCGCTGGTTGGCGGTATAGTGATCGCTTCCAGCTGGCCGTTGTTGTCGAAGTCGCCCCAGAGCGCGAGCCGCGTGGCAAGAGAGCTTTGAATGGCGGAGCCATCGCTCACCCGGAAGGTTCCAGCGTCGTTGACATAGAGTTGGTTGGGCGCCAGCGAGTTGTTGACCGAAAATAGATCAAGGTCGCCGTCTGAATCAACGTCCACCCAGTGGGCGTCAGAAGTGGTTTGCCCCGGCTTCATGTCTGCAAGGTCTGTCCATTCCACGACCAACTGCCCGTCGATTCTGTTGTCTCCCTGAGCAACGCGCCTCAACCACAGGAAGACTGTGACTGGAAGTCGGTTGGTATCCACTAGCCGATCACGCATCAGGTGCGGGAGAGGGCCTTCCGCTTCAGCGACGTCGAGGACACCTAGCCATTCGTAACCGCCTTTCGGGTCCGCTGAAGGCGACCAGGTCGAGTCGTGCGTAGCGGGTTGTAGGGGGAGAGGGCTGCCCTCAGCGTCGGTGGCGAGTCGTTCTACAAAAAAGACTTGGAGCTGAACACGTTTGTCGCCGTCGACCTTCCACACCGAAAATGGAACGGGGTGGATCCCTGCAAAGGTGAAGTGGCGCCCCGATGTTGGTGCTTCACCAGGTTCACCGCTGGCCGTGGGCACATCCTGGCGTAGGAATCGGTACGCTTGTTGGTTGCCTGCGAAGTCGATCTCGACCGTGGCAAAGTGGTTGGGGAGAAAAACTTGACCTGGGCAGAAGTCAAGGTCGTCCGCGCTCCCAACGACGCTGCTGCCGGGAAACCGGCAGCCTGTGTCCACTCCGCCGTCAAAGAACCGGCCACCCCAGTCGACGCCCGCAATTGTAGGGATCGGAGCGTCGTACGATACAGTTGATATGCCCGTTGTGGTACGGTCTAGGTAGGTTTCGGTGGCGTGAACAAGGTGCAACGGCGTTGCTAGAAGCGCGCATCCAAAAAGTATCCGGAGTGTTAGATTGCAGATGTCCAAGGTCGTAGGCCAAACCCTCCGATTGTGGACCGGGAAACACTTAGTTCCTCTGCTTCTCTTGCTGTTGCTCGGTGGTTGTTCGAACTCCCCCGTTCGGACCCAGCCAGTCAAGACGGCCGATGCGATCCCGGTGCTTCGGGCAAAACGCCGGGCCATCAATCTTCTGCTTTGGTCTGTGCCCGACGTCCCAAAGAACATCTTACCCTCGTGGGATGAGCATATTCATGACCCAGCCTACTCCTCGCTTGGGCCGGTAGCGACTCTAGACTCGCTTCGTTTCGAGAACGAGTTCAGCATACCCTCCGTGGCGTACCTGTTCCACCCTCAGGAGCCAAATGGCGATCTCGTCATTTACCACCAGGGCCACCGTGGGGATTTTCGGCATGGAATCGAGACGATCACCACCCTTCTGAGCCAGGGCTACACCACCCTCGGAATGTCAATGCCCCTGTTGGGTAAGAACACGGTCCCCCAAGAAGTTGAACTTCCGTCTGGAGAGATGGTGCTGCTTGAAGGTCACGCGGACTTTGCGGCGTTCGAGGCACATGGTGTTGCTACGACTCGATTTTTTGTCGAGCCCGTAGCGGCGTTTGTGAACGCGCTTGCGGATAGCTACGATCGAATTGCCATGGTCGGCATCTCGGGTGGCGGGTGGACGACGACGGTGTATGCTGCGATCGACCCAAGGGTGAGCGTGTCAATTCCTGTGGCCGGATCGCTGCCGTTTTTCCTGCGCACGGATCCGCGGTCGCTCGGAGACTTTGAGCAACTCGAGGCGAGGCCTCTCTATGGGCTAGCCAGCTATATGGACTTATACGTGCTCGGGAGCCTGGAGCGAGGCAGACGCCAGCTACAGATTCTGAACAGGTTCGATCCGTGCTGCTTTTGGGCTGACGGTCGGATTTCTGAAATTAGGAGGTATGAAAGGACAGTCGCCCAAGTGGTTGGAGAAGTTGGCGGAGCTTTCGAGGTGCTGATCGACGAGGAGAACGTTGACCACTCGATTTCCGTTGCCACTAGCGCCCACATCGTGAGGTTGTTGCGCTCGGGCTTGGAGTGACCTTGCTACTTTGGCGGGCGTGTAGGATGTCCGAGTCAACATCCAATCTGACAGCAAACCCTTCCTCGGTTGTCCTGTTCGGTTCTCGAACCGTTCTTTGAGCCCACGTACCCGTGGACGCTTCAGGTCGCCGTGCCACCCATCATCGACAATCGGCGAGGCTTACCCGTTGCGGTCCCGAACGGCGCGTCTACATTATTCGGACGCTCAGCGCAGCATGGCACGGAATCTCAAACCCATAGAAAAGCGTGACCCTGCTTGAAGAGCCGGACGCGGGAAAGCCGCACGTCCGGATCTATGAGGGTTGCGTCGGGTGACCGGCGCTTCTACTCGACCAGGTCCGCTCGAGCAGATCAACCAGTCTGCAGCGGCGAGTCGCCGAAGGACCCGAAGAGACGCCGACGTTCCATCGACTTGGGGTGTATGGGCTGCTCGGGCGATCGCTCAAGACGACCAACGGCATGGTATCGGTCAACGCGATGGTTGAGGAGTGCTGCGCGAAGGTGGACTACTGGAAGAACGCGAGCCAGAGACAACGATGACTCGCAACTGCCCTTCTCGATATCGAGCCAAGGCTGCGACGCATCAGGGGTATCGGTTCTTGCCAATACTTCAGGCTGCAATCAGTCGAGAACTCGGAATCGAAGTTGAAGCAAAGATCGCTGAGGCCGCGCCAACATGCAGGGGAGAGCCGATCAACATTTCTATTGAGAATGGGCTTGAATCCCTCTCGTTTTGAGGCAACGCTACCCCTTCGGTAGCAAAACCGGTGTGCCCGTGCGGTCACTCGTTCTTGGGAATGCAACGCAACATCGCGACCATCGCTGCCAGAACGCGAGGCGAAGCAAATTGGGATTTCACGGCTCAAGGCCAGTGGCTTCGCGAAGTAGTATCTGTTAGGTTGCCGAGAGGTTCCCATGGGGCGCGGCTGGTGCGATCGCGCGCCTGCGGATGCGGGGCCCTCTGTGAGAACGAGACGCGTGTCCAGACTGACGGGCGTTGAGATCTCAAGTTGAAGCAGGAGGTCGTTATGCCCACCTTGCACTTCACCGTCCATTGTTTGGCTCCGGCATTGAGTTTTCTGGCACCGCTACTCACCTTTGCTTCCGACGTGGCTGTGGCCCAAGTTCGTGCGAGGCTCGTAATGGAAGCTGTGGCTGATCCCCAATGGCTCAGAGATAACCTCGAAGTCTTTGCCGACAACGGAATTGGCGGATTTGTACACAGTTCCAACTTTTATACTAGTGGCGATCGGCTGGGTGTCGCGGGCACGACAAATCCATGGGGGGAGAATCTGGAGTGCGTTCTTGGTCTGCCAAGGGAAAGAAGCGAGCAATATCGTATGCACCACTTCCTGCGAGCACAGATGGGGGCCGCCCCGGGTGGCTGCATGCCCTGGTGGGAGGACGATACGGCTTGGGGCAAGAGTTACAGGGGCGACGATGTCGCGCTCCCAAATGAGAAGGAGGAGACGTTTCTTGAGCAGGTAGGCAGGTTTGCCGGGGCCATCTTCGGTTTTGCAGTTCGTCGAACTACAAGCAGGAAGTCAGTAACCTCAATTTGCGGACGGGCGACGTTTTTCGCCCGCTTTTGATCAGCGCCGGACACTTACTGGAAAGCCCCTGGGGGCTCGACAACGATGATTTCTTGATCGCCGGATCAACGCCCACTGGCGTGGCCTTGATCACGGTAGTTCCTCAGGATGGTGTGCAGGGAAACTACCAATTCAATATCGGAGGGCCGTTTGCCGCCTCGGACTTACTCAGTACGCCGGTAGCGGCCGTTGTGGGTGAGTACGACGGCGATGTCACGTATGGTGACGTCGTACTTGCTACAAGCTCCCCACGTGACGATGCTAGCCAAGAGTTTTGCAAAGGGCATGTGGTCAAGCTGCATCTGTTCGGCGGGCGGCGAAGTGGGGCACTTTGGGCCAAGCTCGAGGCCGAAGACTACTACTGTTTCAAAAGTGGCGAGCCCGTAAATCAAGTGCTTTGTGGGGAATGCGTCTCAGGCTGTTGGAAAAATGGTCAATGTGGTGACCTGGTTCACTACGTTAGCGGACAGATGGTAGCGACGGGCGATCTAATGCCGGGTGGCAACGACGAAGTCGCGATTGCCCTCCAGGTAGTAAACCCGAACACGCAAGTTGTGGAGCACAAAGTGTGGTATGCGCCTGGTGTGGACTTTGGATCCAAGGAGACGCTGGACGTTGGATTGGGACAGCAGATAGTCGGGCTAGCCGTGGAAGACATAACTGTTGGGGCGACGCCTCCTGATGGCTACGACGATTTGATACTGGCGATCGTCGACCCAGACGACGGATTGCTGATCTGCTTGTATCGCAACGATCCGATCTCTGGGCTTCCGGCCTCGCCGACATACTCGCTCGCGATTGCCGACGGCCCGCACTCCGGGCGGCCCGTAGCGCGCCAGCCGGTGAGGTTTCAGATCGAAGACGCTTCGGGTGACGGGTTTCCTGAAATCCTCTTTGCCTACGAGCGAACAATCGGCGGGACACAAATTGTAACGCTCACGCCGCGCAACGTCGGAACCTAGCACGCAATCCGAAGGTGCGATTTTTCGACTAGGCGCTTCTCCGCCTGCTCAACCCAGAGACAGCACCTGCGGCCAGCACCACCAAGTACGGATCTAAGAATGGTATACGGAAGCGCATGTTGACGATGGATGCGGCATGCACGATGGTCATCGATGCAAAGAGGAGTAGCAACAGCATGGCGCCTGGACGAGATGTGTGTTGACGAAGCAGCGAGACCATGCCGGCCGTGCCAAGAACGAGGACCGGGAGATAAGCTCCTAGGTTCAAGGCCAAGCCGACTTTCCCGCGCCGGTTGGAGAAGGGATTCCACAAGACGAAGGCTTTCTGCAGCGTGACGCGGGCTGTGGTTGTGGGCTCTGATCGAGCAAAGGCCAGGGCTTTGTCGCGTGCCTGGTCGTGGCGTTCAAGTTCAGAGGCAACAGTGCTGAGCGCAAGTAGGGAGTCGGTGTCGAAAGGCGTGTCGATCCCAAGCTCATTCAGGTATGAGCTGGTCAGCCCTTTCACGACGTTTCGGGGGCCGTTGGTCGAAACCGGGACAAATCGATCGAAAACCAGAGCGTTGCGCACGGCCCACGGCGCTAGCGCCACCACTGCAGCAACGAGGTAGAGTGCTGCGCTGGTGCGTCGTTTCCCATACTTGAAGATCCAAAGCCCTGAGAGCCCGACAAAAGGTAGGAGGCTGGGGCGAGTAAGGGTCGCGATCCCGGCCGCGACCCCTGCGGCGACCAGGCGAGCCTCGGATCCGGCCCGCTTCTGCCAGCTCACCAAAAGCCACACACACAGCGATAGCAGAAAGGCGAAGAGAGTCTCAGTGAGGAGGAGCGGCGCATAGTATAGGAGGAAGGGATAGATTGCCACTGCCAAGCCGGTTAGCAACACAGCACTGCGCCTAGCGAAGAACTCCCGCGCGAGGCCGCTCAACGTCAAAAGCGTCGCGGTGGAGACGAGTGCTAGGACCAGCCTCGCCGCTCGCTGGTTGCCCTCGCCGAAGAGGCTATAGACCGCCGACAGTAAAGCGGGAAATCCCGGTGGACGATAGGCTAGATCGTCACCGTGGCGAAAGCCCTCGCCGCGAGCCACGCCCTCGGCAATCGCAACGTAGTCAAAGGAGTCGCCGCCTGGAGAAACCCACTGGGGATACACGGCGCTGGGGTCGGGGATGAGGGCGATTGTTAGACGCAGCGCCAGGGCCGCAACGGCAGCAACATAGAAGGCACGGAAGTGCATTGGAACCCTAACGCCTGCAAGTCATGGGGCCGGTGTTATCGAACCGCCTACCTGCAAGCCGCTCGGCGCGCGAGGAGGAATTTCCCTATCAAAGTTGCCGTCGCTTAGTGCCTCAAGAAATGCTACGAGTGCGTCAACCATGTCGTCCTCGATGGGCAGGATTGGTTCAAAATCTTCGTCAAGCTGCTCGGATGGCACCGCTGGATGCGCGGATCGGGCATCGGCGTAAAATTCGACCACCTCGCGCAAGGTGCGTTGCGAGCCGTTGTGCATGTAGGGCGCGGTATTGGCCACATTCCTCAAAGTGGGTGTGCGAAAGGCGAATGCGCCGGCGCCTTCATCGGGTTGAGCCCCTCCCGTGGGGGCAACGCCCAGGACGTGTACCTGGAAGTCGCTGAACATCGGCCCGGAGTGACAGCGGTAGCAACCCGCCTGTAGAAACACCGACAATCCTCGCTTTTCAAATGTCGTCAGAGCTGAGCGATCGCCGTTCGAGTAGCGGTCAAATCGCGTGTCGGTGGCGATCAGCGTGCGCTCGAAGGCGGCGATTGCCTTTCCGAGATTCTCTTTAGTCACCGGTTGCGGCTCCGCAAATGCCTCGCCAAAGAGCCGCACGTATTCATCGATCTGCCGAAGCCGGGCAACGACGCTGTCCAGCGCCGCCGCTTCCGTGTATGCGTCGCCCCGCATTTCGTCCCGGGAACGCAGGGGTTCGAGCGCCTGAAGCTCGAGTGACTTGACCCGCGCATCCCACAGGGTTGGCGCTGTTGTTGGGTCAGTGTCCATGCGGCTCTCTTCCAAAAGCCCGTTGTAGGCGACGTTGAGTACCGTCGGTGCATTGCGTCGAGTCGGAGCTAGGTCGGCGATCGGAAAGAAACGGTTGGGACCAAGCCCAATCCCGCCGGTGCCGATTGAGCGTGCCCTGCCGTCCGCGTAGTCGTGCGCCGGGTGGTGGCAGGTTGCGCACGCCACGTCTCTTGGGCCTGAAAGAATCGGGTCCCAGAAAAGGAGGCGTCCGAGTTCGATTCGTTTGGCGTTCGGCGGGTTGTTGGCCGGGTAGGGCACAGGAATGCGCAGACCATCTATTTGTGGGTTGCCATGGAACAGGTCCTCGGCGCAGCCAAGCGACGCGAGAATCAACAGGGCAACAGCGAGGCGCCCGAGGTGCTGTGCGCCGCGCGATTGCTTAGCGTCGCGCCAAGTATCCAAGGCGAATCTCCAGCAACCGCGAGTCATCTGCATGCGGCAGGTTGTAGTGCCCGGCGGTAGATACGTTGAGCCTGCCAAATTGCACGCCGGCCGTGCCCTTGAGGCCGAGGGTTAGGCCGACGTCGTCGTCGACGATGCGCTGGCCCAGGAAAAAGAAGTTGAAGCTGTCAATCGACACGACCGGACCCGCCTCTGCTCGCAGGAAAGTACGCACCTTGCCAATCTGGTAAGGCCAACTGGCGCCCGCGTAGAAACTTGCCGACTGGTAGCTGGGGACCCGGCCGCTGTGCGAAAAGAGGGCGACGTAGTCCACGGTGAAGGTGGGGCTCACTCCATGGTCGTGTAGATGCAGGCGAAGTGCTCCCGTCAGCCCGGGTCGGTGCGCCCGCAGAGAACCGCGCGGCGTCACCAGGCCACTCTCAATCCACCAGGCTTGCGCGCCAGCTACCGACGGCGCAAGGGCCGCAACGGCACATAGCGCCGCGACCAAGCGCCTTAGCCTTCGGAGAATCTTGCCAACCGGTTGACTGGTCACGCTCGGTGCTCGCGGCATCCCGGCCGGCTTCTTTGAAAGCATGGTGGTCCCGCTTTGTCGGAGTGTTCGCCGGAACTCGACGCCAATCCTCAATGGCGGAGATTATACGCCCAATCGACATTGGCCGGGTGCCTTTGCCTTACCCGCCAAAGCTCGGATCGGTCGTGGCGCGATCGGTTGGGGTGGGCACGGCAGTCAGCTCAGGCCGCGGCGCAACGCGGCGATGTAGGCGGGGGTCGTGCCGCAGCAGCCTCCCACGAGTCGCGGTCCGCCGGCCAGGAGTGCGTGGGCGAAAGCGGCCGGCGCCGGCGGTTTGGCGGGCGGTGCGCCGCCCGGTCGGGGTGGGCCGTAGCCCGCATTCGGGTAGGCGCCAAAGGCGACGCCGGGTCGCGCCAGCTGCCCGAGCGCTCCCACTGCGGCAGCGACGGTAGTGCAGTTGACAAGGAGCGCCGCCGGCAGGGCGGGCAGCATCGCAATCGCCCGGTCGAGTGGCGTGCCGTCGAGAAGCCGCTGCGCCTCGTCCACCACCCAGGAGACCAAAATCGAGAGCCCCGTCGGTTGCGCCGCTTCGACGGCGCGCGTGGCCTCACGCGCCGAGCACATGGTTTCGATCAGGAGGCCGTCCACCCCGGCTTCCGAGAGCACGGCGGCGCGCTCGCTGTGCTCTTCGAGTAGCGCCGCGTCATCGGGCACCCGCTCCGGCTCAAAGCAGTCTTCGAGGGGGCCGATGGAGCCCAGTACGTAGCCCGGGCCCGCGTCCCGCGCCAAGCGGACCGCCAACTCGGTCAGCGAGCGGTGCGCTCCCGGGTCGCGCCCGGCGGCGCGCAGGGCGCGGCGGTGCGCCCGGAAGGTGCAGGCGACGGCCACCTCGGCGCCAGCGGCGTAGTAGTCGCGATGCACGGCGCCCACCGCGTCGGGGGCCTCGTAGAGTGCCCGGCTCGACCAGAGCGGTCCGCTGGTCGCGACCCCGCGTCTCTCGAGTTCGGTTCCCAGGGCCCCGTCCATGAGAAGCGGCGGACCCTGGGCAAGCCGCTCGCCCAGCGCCGTCATCCGCCGTCGTTATAAAGCTGGGCGATGACCTCGCGATGCTTCTCGAGGATCACCTTGCGCTTGACCTTCAAGGTGGGGGTCAGCTCACCACTCTCGATGGTGAAGTCGCTGGCCAAAAGCTGCACCTTCTTTGGGCGTTCGTAAGCGGCCAAGGTTGCTGAAAGGCGCTTGACTTCGCTGCGCACCAGTGCGACGAGGTCGGGGGCCTCGACCAGTTCGCCCGGTGAGTTGGCGCCCAGGCTTCGCCGCATGGCTTCCGAGCGCAAGGTGTCGAAGTTGGGGACGATCAGGACCGATGGAAACTTGCGCCGGTCGGCGATGAGCACCGCTTCGTTGATGTAGGTGCTCGTCTTCAGCAGGTTTTCGATCGGTTGAGGAGCAATGTTCTTGCCGCCGGCGGTGACCAGGATGTCTTTCTTGCGATCGGTGATGCGCAGGTAGCCCTCTTCGTCCAGTTCACCGACGTCACCTGTGTGGAACCAACCTTCTGCGTCGAACACTTCACCGGTCGCGTCATCGTTTTTGTAGTAGCCCCGCATGACGTTGGGGCCTTTGCAGAGAATTTCGCCATCGGCAGCAATCTTGACCTGGACGCCGGGAATGACCGGCCCCACCGTCCCAAGTTTGATCTGTCCGGGTTGGTTGACGGCGATGACCGGCGAGGTCTCGGTCAGCCCGTAGCCCTCGTAGATCGTAAAACCAGCCGAGAAAAAGAATTTGGCGACATCGGGTGAGAGGGGCGCGCCTCCAGAGATAAAGAAGCGAATGCGCCCACCAGTCCGTTCGCGGAGCTTCGAGAAGACCAAACGGTCGGCCAAAGCAAACTTGGCCGCTAAAAGGCCACCCGCCCGCCGCCCGCGCATGCGCAACTCGGCCTCTTGCCAGCCGACACCCAGCGCCCAGCTGAAGAGGCGCTGGCGCACGGGCGCGCTCTTGCCCACCATCTCGACGACGCGACTGTGGATTTTTTCATAGAGCCGCGGCACCGAGATCATCACGGTGGGACGCACCTCGACCAGGTTGGGTTGCACCGTTTCGACCGACTCGGCGTAGGCGATAGTGACCCCGCAGCGCACCATGAGGAAGTGCCCAGCCATTCGTTCCAGGACGTGGCTGAGCGGCAAGAACGATAGGCAGGTGTCGGTGTGATCCATCGGCACCCGATCCAAGATCGCCTCGATGTTGGAGACGAAATTGCCGTGGGTGAGCATCACTCCTTTAGGCACGCCGGTGGTCCCCGACGTGTAGATGATGGTTGCCAGATCGTCGGCCGTCGCGGCCAGGGCCGCTTCCCGAAAGTCCCCCTCGCCAGTTGCAGCGCTGCCCTTAGTGAGGGCTTCGAAGGCGACTGCATCCGGCGGCAAACTGGCGGGAGCGTCGATCACCACAATCGACTTGAGATCCGGCAACTGGTCCCGAGCGGCGAGGACCTTCTTCAGCTGGCGCTCATCCGCGGCAACGACTACCTTGGCGGCGGAGTTTCGCAGGATGAACTCGACTTGGTGGGCGAGAAGAGTAGGGTAGATGGGCACCGTCACCGCGCGGTTGGCGAGGATCCCGAAGTCTGCCGCGGCCCACTCCAATCGGTTCGGGCTGAGGATGGCTACTCGATCGCCGCGCGCCACGCCCAGTCGCTTGAGCCCCGCAGCGATGCCGCGCACGAGTGCCGCAAACTCCAGGTGGGAGACCGACTCCCACTGGCCTTCGCGTTTGACCCGGAAGGCGTCGGGCTTTTGATAGCGCTCGACCGCTTCCAGGAATAGGTGGTTTAAGCTCTGAGACGACATGGTTCAAAGTCTCCGCCGGGGACGTCCTGTTTGTCTAGCACGGCGGCGCACGGGGATCAAGCACCAACGCCAGTGAGGGGGCAAATGCAACTCGATTGGGGGCCAGACGCCGAGCGGGGACTCGAGCTTTTTAACAGCGGTGAGTTCTATGCCTGCCACGACGTGTGGGAAGAAGTGTGGATGACCAAGTCGGGCGCTGAGCGGACGCTCTACCAGGGTCTGATACAGCTGGCCGTCGCCATGTTCAAGGCTGCTCAAGGGAATCATGCTGGGGCACGGAGCCTTTTGCGCAAGGGCATTGCAAAACTGCAATCTGTCCCGGACGTCGTGTCTCCTTTAGACATCGACCTGTTGCTGGTGGATGCGGAGAGGCTTGTCAGCCGGATCGAAGAATTGGGGCCCGCACGCTTGAGCGAACTCGGAAATGATGAGTTCTTGCGCATTCGCCGGATGGGCAAACCACCCGGTGCATTGGGGGAGGGTGCCAGTTCAGGGCCGACGGGGGCGTGAAATCGGGCAGGGAGCGGCCCTGGGCCGCCTCCAGCCGGCGTCAGTTGGCATATCTCCTGCATTACTCCTATGGACTGGCCCCCGCCCAGGCGGGGGCGCTGCGTTTTGCAGGCAACGTCCACGGGGTGAGCGGCAGTGTATGGACCAGCACATCGACTTGTTGTTTCGCATTGAGAATATCGAAGCAGAGTTGGTGGGGCTCGAGCCCACGAACGCCGAGCTTCGCGTCAACGAACTCGAAGGGCTGATCCAGGATCTGCCGACCCCGTTGCGCGAGCAGTACGAGTGGTTGCGCAGTTGGACGCGCTACCCGATCGCCCGCCTGCGCGCCCGTGCCTGCACCGGCTGCAACGCCGAGTACGGCACCGACCACGCCTACCTCCAGGTGAGCCACCCCCAGCTTGCGTACTGCGAGCACTGCATGCGCATCTTGCTCTTGCGCGACCTCCGCGTCGTCGCTTAGCGACAGCACCTGTGCTACCATGCCGGCCTCGAAGCGGGTCCCGCCTGCCTATCCTTGACTCGAGGTCTCAGTGGCACAGCCGATGTCCGCGGCGCCTGCGTCCGAACTCCTGTTTGGCGCCGACCCCACCCAGCGCCTGGTGGCAGTCGAAGCGACCCCAGCCGGCGAGGTTGTTTACTGGCAGCGGCACGGCGCAGACGTCGAGCGTCACACCGCCCCCCTGGAAGCTCTTCTCTGGGTTGAGGATCCGCACTTCCTAGACGAGTTCGACGGCGACTACAAGATCCAACCGCTCGCCGGTGACTTGCCGCTGGCGCACGTCGTCCGAGTTCGGTCCGGCAAGGAGCTGGAAGCGCTCAAGCGCCACCTGGTTGGCGTCACCGGTGACAACCCCTCCAACGCGCAAGCACCCTACTTGTACGTAAGCGACCGCGTGCATCTGCACCTCATGTCCACGGGGACCACGCTGTTCAAGGGCATGCGCTTTGATGATGTGCGGCGACTACAGATCGACATCTTGGCTCATGCCGCGCCTGGGGACGATGCGCCGCGCGCCGACTGCCCGGAAGATCGCATCCTGTCGATCGCTCTGACCGACACCGAGGGCTACCGCGAGGTGTTGGATGGCTCGGGCGAGCAGGAGCTGATCACCAAACTGGCGCAGGTGATTGGCGAGCGCGACCCCGATATCATCGAGGGACACAACTTCTACAAGCAGCAACTCGAATACTTGCGACGCCGTGCCGAACGCTACAAGCTGGGCTTGGCCTGGGGGCGCGACGGATCCAACGTGCGCTTCCGCCGGAGCCGCGTACAGATCGCCGAGCGGACGATCGATTTCCCCCTGGGAATGGTCTACGGCCGCCACTGTGTCGACACCTGGGTGTTGACGCAGTTCTACGACCTTGGCAGTGGGCGCGGTCTCGGCGGCTACGAATTGGCGGACGTGGCGCCGGAGCTTGGCCTGGCCCCCGGAGAGTTTCAATACCGCACACCCTTCGAGCGCGAGGCGTTGCTTGGCGCTGAGCCCGAGCGGCACCGCCAGTATCACCTAGAGCTTGCCGACCAGGTCGCCGCGCTGTCGAAGCTGCTCCAGGCTAGCTACTTCGTGCAAGCGCAGATTTTCCCCTACAGCTACCACCAGGTCATGGTGCGTGGCCAGGCCACCAAGATTAACGCGCTCATGTTGCGCGAGTACTTGCGGCGCGGTCAGTCGGTGCCCAAGCCGCCCGAGGTGGGGGTGCCGATCGTCGGCGGTTTCACCGCGCTCGGGGCTGAAGGCATTGTCGAGCCGATCGTCCACTGCGACGTTTCGTCGCTCTATCCGTCGGTCATGCTGGCCTTCCAGATTCAACCCCGAGACGACTCACTGAGCCTCTTCCTGGAGTTGTTGGGACATCTGCGGACCATGCGTTTGGAGGCCAAGGCTCGGTTGGCGTCGGCCACCGATCCTGTGGAGGCCCACCACCTCGAGGCTCTGCAGTCGACCTTGAAGATTGTCATCAACTCCTTCTACGGTTTTTTGGGAAGTCCGTTTCCCAACTGGGCCGACACCGAAGCCGCGAACGCGGTAACCGCCAAGGGGCGGGAGCTGGTGCAATCGATGATGCGCTGGCTGGAGGGGCGTGGCGCCAAGTCAGTCGAGGTCGATACCGACGGTGTCTACTTTGTACCGCCGCCGGCTATTCGCGGTGAAGCCGCCGAGCGTGCCTTTATCGCCGAACTCGGCGCCCAGCTTCCCGAGGGGATCGACGTCGAATTGGCTGGCCGTTACCGCTCGATGCTGAGCTACAAGGTCAAGAACTACGCGCTCTTGGGCTACGATGGCCAGCTACGGATCGCCGGCTCCGGGTTGCGGTCGCGCGGGGTCGAGCGCTATCTCCGCCGCTTCCTGCGCGAGGCAATCCGCCTAGCACTGGACGGGCGGGCCGCCGACATCGAGGCCTTCTACGAGCAAACCATGGTTCAGATCGCCGAGCACCGAGCGCACATCACCGATCTCATGAAAACCGAAACATTGTCGGATTCCCTTGCGGAGTACCAGCGCAAGATCGGAGCGGGGAAACGCAACCGCGGCGCCGCCTACGAACTGGCCCTCGCCGCCGAACGCGATTATCGCCCTGGTGATCAGCTGTCCTACTATGTCACCGGTGACAAGAAGCGCGTCAAAGTGTACGAGTGCGCCAAACCGGTAGGGGCCTGGAATAGAGGCACACCGGACGAGAACGTCGCTTACTACCAGCAAAAACTGGCCGACACGTTCAAGAAATTTGCGCCCATCCTCGGGGTCGAGGTCGGGCAGCGCGGGCTTGGGCTCTAGGAGGAGCGATGGATCAGCGCGCCAACCGCATCATCTTGATTGGGATCCTGATCGGCATCGTTGCCGGCGGCTTCTTGGGCTGGGCGCTCGGTGAGCGCATGACCGCCGTCAAGTGGATCGGCGACTTCTTCTTGGGTGCTTTGAAGATGATGATCGTCCCCCTCATCGTCTCGTCGATGATTGTTGGGATCACCGGGTTGGGAGATATCCGTCGGGTGGGCTCGATCGGTCGCCGTACGCTCCTCTACTACATGGCAACCACCGGTCTGTCTGTCCTCTTGGGCATCATCTTGGTCAACATCATGAAGCCGGGGGTCGGCGTCGGGATTGCCGGCGTCGAAACCCCCGACCGTGTCGTCGCCAAAGAGGCCATTGGACTGACCGACCTCATCCTCAGTTTCATATCCAACAACGTGGTGGCGTCTGCTGCCGATCCAGCTCTCAGGCAGATCTTGCCGCTTATCACCTTCAGCCTGATTTTTGGTGCTGTCCTCACGACGCTTGGCGAAAAGGGACGGGTGGTCATCGACTTCTTTGACGGTGTCAACGAAGCCATCATGAAGATGATCCACCTGGTGATGTGGCTGGCGCCTATCGGCGTGTTCGCGTTGATTGCTTCGCGCCTGGGGTTGGCCGGCGGCGGCGACGCCTTTTGGGGTGAACTCCTGAAGATCGGCAAGTACGCCGCCACAGTGATTGTCGGCCTCTTGTTGCACGCCATCGTCGTCTTGCCGCTCCTCCTGCGCATCTTCGGGCGGCGGAACCCGCTGGCTTATGCCTCGGGCATGGCCAACGCCTTGACCACGGCCTTTTCGACCGCGTCCAGTTCCGCCACTCTGCCGGTGACCATGGAGAGCGCCCAGGACAACAACGGGGTCTCCAAGCGGGCGACCAGCTTCGTGCTCCCCATCGGGGCGACGATCAACATGGATGGCACTGCACTGTACGAGTCGGTGGCCGCCATTTTTATCGCCCAGGCGGTCGGCGTTGACCTTACCCTCGGTCAGCAGTGCATCATCTTTCTGACAGCAACTCTGGCGTCGATCGGCGCCGCCGGCATCCCCGAGGCCGGGCTGGTGACGATGGTCATCGTCTTGCGGGCTGTCGACTTGCCGCTCGATGGCATCGGCTTGATCTTGGCAATCGACTGGTTCCTGGACCGTTGCCGCACTACCGTCAACGTCTGGGGCGACGCGGTGGGGGCGGCGGTTATTGACCGTTTGTGTGGCCTGGTGCGGCGAGGCGCTGCCGCTGAGAGTGCCTAGCTCGTGGTGTGCTGATGGGAACGCCAGGTTGCGCCAAGCCCCGGTCGGTGATTTCGACCGAGGCTTCGCGCTTTCTGGCCTGGTGAGTGACGTTCGAGCCAGCGGCATTTCGCCACGATGCGGCGTTAGCCACCCACCACCGATCCTGGCGCCTCGTGCGCCAGAATGCGCGCCCGCTGCTCATCGCTCAAGGGTTTGGTTTGGTGGCGCTCGTAGTCGAACATCGCCTGCACCGTCTCGGCGGTAGCGACCAAGGCGCCGTCGCCGACGCGCTTCACCTCATAGGCGAATCGGAAGCTCTTGGTGCCGACCGCCGATGCCCGGATCGACACCTCGAGCGCGTCGCCTACTAGGACCGGGGCTTTGAAGTCGATCTCGGCGCGAGCCAGTATGAAGTCGACGTCGTTGAACCTCGGGACGCCGAAGACGTCCTTGAAGTACGCGGTGCGGGCGATCTCTAGGTAGGAGAGAAAGACGGCGTTGTTGACGTGGCCCATGGCGTCGGTGTCGCGGAAGCGGACTTGGATCGGCACGGTCAGAATGGAGGGTGCACTCCTGGGCGGTAGGGGGTAGGCGACGCAGCTTATCATGGCGAACTGAGGGGTGGTCGCGCTATGATTGAGGGGTGCCTCCCGCCGAGGCGACCTAGGCCGGCGTCAACCTTTGCCCAAAGCCCCCGGAGACCCCGCCATGACCCACCGTTCCCGCGTGTGCCTCTTTGCTCTTGCCCTGCTGAGCGTTGCCTGGGTCCATTCCCCGGCACCCGCCGGAGCAGTCGAGTTGCCGCCCGAGTGGGGCATCCAACCCGACGCCCAGGATAGGATTCACCCGACCTTGGCGACCCAGATGCTTGAAGCGGCGCCGGGCGCTCGAGTGCCGGTCATTGTGCTCCTCGCTGAGCAGGCGAATTTGGAGTCGATCGAGGCTGACGTGCAAGCTGTGCGGCTGGGCCGCGACGGCCGCCATGACTTCGTCATGACGCGGCTGAAGGCGGTGGCCGCCCAGACGCAATCGGGTGTCAGAAGTCACACGGACGCGGGAGTGGCCGCTGGCGAGATCGCCAACGTCCGCAGCTTTTGGTTGATCAACGCCCTCGCCCTTGAGGCGAACGTCGAAGCGATCGGTGGCATGGCGGCGCGCCCCGACGTGCAGCAAATCTTCTTTGATGGTGGCCTAGAGTTGGAAGAGCCTGACGAGGAGTCGCCGGCCACGGCGACGCCGGGCGGCTCCGAGATCGGCCTGCAGGTGATCAACGCCCCGGCGCTTTGGGCGATGGGCTACACCGGCGCCGGGTCGATCGTCATGAACATCGACACCGGTGTCGATGGCGACCACGACGCCCTCTCCAGCCGCTGGGCGGGGAACAACGGCGTCGACGCCGTGGACGCGTGGTTCGATCCGTTCGTGCAGAGCTGCACGACGCCTTGCGACTTTGGTACGCATGGTACCCATACGATGGGCACTATGTGCGGACTGGAAGACGCAACCGCCGACACTGTGGGTGTCGCCTTTGGCGCCACCTGGGTCGCCGCAGCAACGATTGACGTCGGTGCTTCGCCTTCGACCAGCTACTCCTTGGCAGCGTTTGAGTGGGCGGCGGACCCGGTCTCCCAGGGTGGCAACGGCACCCGCGGTCCCGCCGACGTGGTGAGCTGCTCGTGGCGCGATCCGTGGCTATCGCAAAGCGACGAGTGCGGGCCCGACGGCACTTACTGGGGCGTCATCGACGCGTTCGAGGCACTGGGCGGAGCCGTGGTGTTCTCGGCCGGGAACTCCGGGCCCTCTGCGGAATCGATTACCCCACCCAAGAATCGCGCTACGACACCCGTCAACATCTGGGCTTCGGGCAACATCCAGGCTGCTCAGCCCGGCTTTCCGATTCGGAATTCCTCGAGTCGTGGTCCCTCGAGCTGCGATGGCGTGAGCATCAAACCCGCCGCCTGCGCGCCGGGGACCAGCGTCCGCTCGGCAGTGCCGGGCGGTTACGGCAACAAGACCGGCACCTCGATGGCTTCGCCGCACGTCGGGGGTTCGGTGGCACTCCTGATGGAGGCGTTTCCGCAGCTGACTGGTACCGAAATCAAGCTGGCGCTGCAGGCAACCGCCCTGGACCTGGGCGACCCCGGTCCGGACAACACCTACGGGCACGGCCTGATCGACTTGGCGGCTGCCTTCGACTTCTTGCACGGAGTGACGGCGTTGAAGGATGACGTCCGTCCGGCACCGCCGGCTGCCGTCCAGTTGGAGGGAGCGGTGCCCAACCCGTTCAACCCGACCACATCGATCTCCTACACGCTGCCGGGCTTGGCTCGCGTCTCACTGACGATCTACGACGTCAAGGGGCGGGTCGTCGCGCGGCTGGTCGACGACGCTCTGCAGAGTGCTGGCGAGTTCACCCGTACCTGGGATGGGCGGACGTTAGGCGGTGAACGCGCCCCAAGCGGGCTCTATGCGTTCAAGCTCTTGGCCATCCCCGAACTCGACGGCCACGCGGTGGTGAGGCACGAAAAGGCAGTGCTCCTGAAGTAGCTCCGGACTTCGGTGCTTCAGAGTGCCCCATCCTCTGTCGCCGACGCCTAGCCTCAATGCGTCAGAACGATGTTCGGGGGGCACGAGGGAACGGGGAATGCGCCTGCTCAGACAGTTGCGCGCGCCAGTGAGTCCGTTGGCTTGCGCAACCCAGAGTTGGGTGATGCGCGCGCAAAACTCACCGTCGCATTCCCCGTTCCCTCGCGCCATAATCACCTCGCCGTGCTATTTGGCTTGACGCATTGAGACTGGTCCGGGGAGACAGGGTGGTAGTAGAGTAGAGATTTGGCAAATCCATCCAGCCCTGGAAAGAGACTTGATCGATCGATCCGCATGTCGTGGAGGCGCTTGATGAAGTCTTTTCGAAGTGATGAAGCTATCTCGAGTTTGACTGCTGCATCAGCATCGGGCTCCATGGCCTCGATGTTTGCTTGCGCCTTCTGAGTCGGATCCCCTATGCAAAGAAAGACGCCGCGTTGCACTGTGAGTCGCTCGGTTAGGAAGTACGGGTTCACTGGTGCTGCGCAAGGCGCAAGTGAGCGAGGAAAAAACAGCGACGAGAAGAACCCCTCGCAATCCGGGCTTGGCACCGCGTTCTCCAGCCAATGTAGCTCCGGGCCGCTCCAACCTGCGCTTCTCAGAGCCTGTGTCGTGGACTCGCGTGCCCACGTGGCATTGACGGCCCAGACTGCCGCGCAGTTGCCCTCGCTTAGGGATTCGATGGCGAAGTATGTCGCCACGTAGATCGAATAGGTGAAGTCGAGGAGCCTGGTCGGGGCGCCGTGGTGTTGCATGATTGACAGCCACTCTAGGTCGTCCCTGAGGTGCGGGGTGTGAAGCGCGCGAGGTCGATATCGACGCTTGAACTCTCGGAGCAGCTGTTCCTCGAGTTGCGACGCTTTCGACAACTCGCGGTAGTGAAGGGGACACCCCCGCTCCAAGCTAGTCACCAGAGGCCACGCAGCGTTTTCTTGGCCCCTAAACATCCAGTCGCCTCGGTTCTGAAAAATCTTGAGATCATCCCAGTGGCGAAGCGATTGCGTGGAGATAGCTTTCATCAGCGTTTCCTCATGTGTCGCTTCACGACAGGTGGCTTGCCAGGCCGCTGTTGCCCGGATTGTCAGGTTTTATCCTTGCTCGCTACGCGGATGTGTTGCTATTGAAATCTGGGATTGGGAGTGAGGTAGTCGTTCAAGAACTCGGTCATGTAGTCGTCAACTTGGTCGCGAAGTTTGCTTCGCAGCTTTTCCTGTGGGGTGACTCCAATACAGCTTCCTCGGGTGTCCCATATTGTCACGAGGCAACCTTCGTCCTTTGATGCAAGGCAGCTATCCACTGACTTTGTTTTGAGGTTGACGGTGTAGATCGTCCCGACGTCTGTTTCAAGCGCTGGGACATTGAGATAAATCCACGACTTGGCCTGGTCTGATACCAGCGGTTCGCAACCGCAGTTTGATCTGCGCACTGAGGGATTGCGCGAGCGGTTCGACGGCATCCGAATTGCCCAACGCTCCTCAGCATCAGCGGCGGCGCGCGGCGCCGTCCGTTGCATGCCGTTGTTAGGCGCCATCACGGTCCCTCGTCAATGTGCTTCTGGACGCCGGCCATCGCGAAGTAGCCGCAGACCGTCACGGTGGTCAAGATCCAGAAGAGAGGCATCATGACCAAGGTGAGGACGACATAAAGGTGCAGGAGCGGATTGAAGACTTGAAGGAAGCTCTGGCGCAGATAGCTCCACTCCACGTAGGAAAAGAGTAGTCCGTTCCCGATGACGCCTGCAAGGGACAGGAGGCCAAAGAGACCTTGAAGTGCCTTCATCGTGGCGCTTCCTCCTGCGCTCTCCGATTCGCTCCGCTGGCCGCCGACGCTACCACCGCGCGTCGCGCGTTCTTGACACCCAGGAGCAGACCAACGAACGGGATTAGGTAAAGGAGGCTGAATGGTGTCAGCACGCAGTATACGATGGTTAGCCAGACGGGTTGTCGCAGGAAGCGGGATAGGCGGAAGACCAGATACACGAACACTGCTTTCGCCACAAGGGTGAGTATTGCGCCGAGACCCTGCAGGCCCTCGTCCGCCGGCGGCGGTGTGGACAAGGCGAGGAGTCTGAAGACCACACCGACGCCGACCAAGACGAGGAACCCCGCAAGGAAGAAATTACGTTCCTTCGCGAGAGCTTGATCAGTCAACGGCTCCTCCCTTGGGCGCAGTGCGCCTAACTACCAACAACCGCGTCGAAGCTATGGATGTTCTTAAGGGCGTGCACGCGCCAGTTTTCTTCGCTCGTTGCTTTTGTCGTCATCGTTGCAGCGCCTGCAACAGCTGCAACAGCGCAGACACATGCGGCACGAAGAGTTCCAGCAGCGACGTTGCGTCTCGCCAGTCTATCAACTTGCATGATTCACCCTGTAAGAATTTATCGGGTGGAATCTGCTAGTTGTTACTAGAATGTTTTGATGCTCATACACCGTCACGCAGTGGCACAGATCGCCTGCACCGATTTGAGAGGACGACGTCTCGGCGTTGTCTCGTTCCAGGGCGTCGGACGCTAAGCGCGCCGGTGCTGCCTCTCCCAATGCGCGGCGTAGAGGACAGGCACCATCAGGGTGCTCAACAGCGCAAACACCATGCCGCCGAATGACGGGATGGCCATCGGCACCATGATGCCGGCCCCGCGGCCCGTCGACGTCAAGACCGGCAACAGCGCCAAGACCGTCGTCGCCGTGGTCATGAGACACGGCCGGATGCGCCGCATGCCTGCTTCCACCGCCGTTTGCCGAATGGCGGCGACGGTTTGCGGCTGGCGTTCGGCGAACAGTTGCCTTAGGTAGGTGGCTTGGATCACGCCGTCGTCGGTGGCGATCCCGAAGAGTGCCAGGAAGCCCACCCAAACCGCCACCGATAGGTGGTGGGGCGCGACGTTCAATACCTGGCGGAGCGGCTCGCCGAGCACGGTGACGTTCAAGAACCACGGTTGGCCCCACAGCCACAAGAAGATGAAGCCGCCTGCCCACGCCACCGCCACGCCCGAGAAGACCATTGCGCTCGTGGCCATCGACTCGAATTGGAGGTAGAGGAGCGCCAGGATGAGTGCCAAGGCCAGGGGGATGATGATCCTCAGGGTGCGCGTGGCCCGCACTTGGTGCTCAAAGGTGCCGGCGAACCGATAGCTGACGCCGGCCGGTACGGCCAACGCACCCGCCTCGATGTGGCGCTCGATCGACTCCCGCACGGCTTCGACGGCTTCAACCTCGCTCAGTTCCGGTGTGCGGTCGAACAGTACGTAGCTCAGGAGAAACGTGTCTTCGCCGCGGATGGCTTGTGGGCCGCGCTCGAAGCGAATGTCGGCGACGGCACTCAACGGAATGTCGGCGCCGCCTGGCGCCGGGACGCGGAGGCGGCCGATGGCCGCCGGGTTGTCGCGCCATTCGCGCGGGTAGCGGACGGTGATGGCGTAGCGCTCGCGCCCCTCGACCGTGCGGGTTGCCGTCTTTCCGGCAATTGCCAACTCGATCACCTCTTGCACGTCGCCGACGTGGAGGCCGTGGCGGGCGAGTTGGCGGCGGTCCAGGTGGATCTCCAGGTAGGGTTTGCCGACCACGCGTTCGGCAAAGACGGTGGCGGGGGCGATGCCGGGAACCGCTTTGATGATCGGCTCGAGGGCGAGGCCAAACGCCTCGATGGTCTCGAGATCGGGTCCTTGGATCTTGATGCCCATCGGCGCACGCATGCCGCTCTGCAGCATGACGAGCCGGGCGGCGATGGGTTGCAGCTTCGGTGCGCCGGTGACGCCCGGCAGTTGGGTGACCTCGGTGATTGCTTGCCAGATGTCATCGGCCGAGCGAGTGCCCGCCCAAGCTTGGCGCCCCGGGTTTCGCTGGGGATCGAGGGGGGGGCGCCACCGGCGGAACGGCCGGCCGCTTCGATCAGGGATGAGCGCCCCGGCCGCGTCGCGCGCGTAGCGCCCGGCGACTTCGTAGGGTGCCCCATCGGGTGCCAACACCGGGGTGCCGTCGAGCTTCCGGGCGAGATCGGTAGCGTCATGGTCGTAGCGGTACTTCTGCGGGCGACCCCGTTCATCGAGCGCATACTCGGGGACGTATTGGATGACCGTCTCCACCATCGAGATCGGCGCTGGGTCGAGTGCTGACTCGACGCGCCCGATCTTCCCCACCGCGCGTTCCACTTCGGGAAGCGCCGCCAGCGCCAGATCTTGGCGGCGGAGAATGTCGTGGGCTTCGCCGATCGAGGCGTGCGGCATGGTCGTCGGCATGAACAAAAACGAGCCTTCGTCAAACGGCGGCATGAACTCCCGCCCGAGCCCCGGGAAAACGCGCGCGACCCAGCGCAGCGGTGGTGCTTGCCAGGTGTTGCTAGGCAGAGGCAGCAGCCGCTCGGCGCCCATCCACACCAGAAGTCCCCAGGTGATGACTGCCAATGGCAGCGCCAGAAACGCCCGCCGGTTGGCCAAGCACCAAGCGAGGACCCGCGGATACCGGCGCCGGTAGAACTCGAGCGTTCCCAGCCAAAACGCCAGAGTTCCGGCGACCAAGACAAAGTTAGCCACCCATCTTCGCTCCGCTCCGAGGGGCGCCCACTTCGAGGCCAGTATGCCGCTCAGGACGACTGCCAGCGCCACCACCAGCGGTCGCCGCCAGCGCGCCCACGCTTGTGGCACGATTGCCCGGCGCGGGCGGCAGCTGACCGCCACCGGGATCCACAGAAACGCCACAACGACGGCAGCGACCAGGGCAAAGGTCTTGGTGTAGGCCAATGGCCCGAAGAGTTTGCCTTCTGCGCCTCGCATGACGAAGACCGGCAGGAAGCTGACGACAGTCGTGGCTACCGCGGTTAACAGCGCCGTCCCCACTTCGGCGGTGGCGCGGGCGATGGCACGCGGGTCGCCCCCCGGCGCGCGCGCCTTCAGGTTGTCGGTCAAGACGATCGCCATATCCACCATCGTGCCGATGGCGATGGCAATGCCCGACAGCGCCACCACGTTGGCGTTGACTCCGGCCAAGCGCATGGCGACAAACGTCAGGAGGATGGCGATCGGCAGCACGCTGGCCACCAGCCCCGCTCCCCAAACCTCCAGCGCCAACACCAGGACGACGATCGCCGTCAACAGCACCTCGTCCCGGAGTGCTGTTGACAACGTCTCCAGTGTTTCGTGGATGAGTTCGGTGCGGTCGTAAAACGGCACGATGGTGACGCGGCTCTCGGTGCCGTCTTCCAGCCGCACGGTGGGAAGGCCCGGGGCGATGTCAGCGATCTTCTGTTTGACTGCGTTAATCGTCTTCAGTGGGTTGGCGTCTTGTCGCACCACGACGACGCCGCCCACCACCTCTTGGCCGCCCTCGTCCAGCACCCCGCGGCGCAGTGCCGGTCCTTCGGTGACTCGCCCCAGCTGCTTGAGGGTGATCGGCACGCCGCCGCGAAAGCCGACGGCGGTTTCTTCGAGGTCCGCGATGTCCTGGACAAGACCGACACCGCGGACCACGTACTCGGCGCTTTGCAACTCGACCGTCCGGGCGCCAACGTCCCGGTTGGCCAGTCGCAGGGCGTTGTAGACCTCCACCAACTCGACGCCGTATTGGCGGAGGCGCTCGGGGTCGACCTCGACCTGGTACTCCTTGACGAAGCCACCCACCGACGCCACCTCGGCGACACCTTCCACTGCCATGAGTGCGTAGCGCACCTGCCAGTCCTGAATACTGCGCAGCGTGTGGAGGTCGAAGCCCGCCACTGCTTCACCGGCGTCAGTGCGCCCTTCCAGGGTGTACCAGAAGACCTGACCGAGGGCTGTGGCATCCGGTCCGAGCGTTGGCGCCGCTCCCTCCGGCAGGGCGTTCGGCGGCAGGGTGGCCAACTGCTCAAGAATGCGGCTCCGCGCCCAATAGGTTTCCCTGTCTTCCTCGAAGATGACGTAGATCGTCGAGAAGCCAAACATCGACGTCGAGCGCACCGTGCGCACCCCCGGCGTGCCGAGCAGGACGGCGGTCAATGGGTAGGTGATCTGGTCTTCGATGTCCTGCGGTGAACGTCCTGGCCAACGGGTGAAGACGATCTGCTGGTTTTCACCGAGGTCGGGGATCGCATCAGCCGGCACTGGGTCGCGCGGTAGCCAGCCCAGGCGCCAGTCGAACGGCGCCACACTGGCGCCCCACAAGACGGCGCCGCCGACCAAGAGCACGACGATCAGCCGGTAGCGGAGTACCAGGGCGACGAACGGTTCGAGCCAGTTGACGCGACCGCCTCTGTCGGTTGGCCCGGCCACGTCTAGTGCGTCCCGTGCACTTGGACCAAACGACCGCAGCGGTGCATGCGGCTCCCGTAGAACGGGTTGGCAATGGGCTCGGCGGCTTGCAACCAACTGGCGCCGTCGCCGTCGCCCGCCATCGGGCAGTGGTACTCGAGAGCTTTGGGGAGGGTGGCGTCAGACTGCTCGAGTTGCTCGAGGGTGACCAGAGTGTGCGTGGCCGCTTCCAAGAAGCGTTCCCGCATGGTGTCGATGGTGTCGGCGTTGGCTAACTCGTTGCTCATCCGCGCGAGAACCGAGTCGCCTGGCGCGGTGCCACGGCTGGCCGCCTGGGCGGCGGCCATGCCGGCGCGTTGCGCTCGGTCGAAAGCGTCGTCGGCGAGGGCGGCGGCGACCTCCAGATGATGGGCGAAGTAGTCGGTGAAGACTTGCGGGGTCACCGGCCCAGCCGTAGCCGGCAGGTGCCTGGCACCGCTCATGGCGCTGGGCTTCGCCAAGATTTGCATGGCGCTATCGATCTTGAAGGCGCCGTGGGTCACCACCTTTTCGCCGGCGCGCAAGCCGCTCGCGACGATCACATCCGTGCCCGTTTCGCCGGCCAACGTCACCTGTCGGCCCTGGAAGTGGCCCGGGGTGGTGGCATCCTCGACGTAGACCAGCGACCGCGGGCCAGTCCAAAGGACCGCACTTCTGGGAATGATCAGCACGGGCTCGGCGTCCGCTCCGGGGTGGAGTCGGGCGCGTGCCAGCATGTTGGGCTTGAGGATGCCGTCGGGATTGTCGACGACCGCCCGCACGGTCAGGGTGCGCGAGGCCGAGTCGACCACCGGATCGATCAGCTCGATGCGCCCTTCGAACGTCCGGCCGGGCAAAGCGTCGATTGTGAACTCCACATGACCTGCACGGGTCAACCACGGCGCGTCGGATTCGTAGGCGTCGAGCAACAACCAGAGCTGCTCGAGCCCGGCGATCGAATACACCGGAGTGCCGCGCTGGACGTATTGGCCGACTTCTCCGTGCTTTTGCATCACCACGCCAGTCAGTGGCGAGCGGACGGTGACCCGCTCGGTCGGCGTACCACGCCTCTCAAGCTGGTCGATCTGCCCGGCGGCGAAACCCAGAAGACGCAGTTTCGCGCGGGCGGCCACCACCGTCGCCTGGGTCAGCGGCTGGTCGTTCGCCAGACGTTGGGCCTGGAGATATTCCTCCTGGGCGCTCACCAACTCGGGGCTGTACAAATCGAAGAGTGGCCGTCCGGCCGCCATCGTTTGGCCCACCGACTCGACGTGCATGCGCTCGATGCGCCCGCCGCTCCAGGCGGTCACCGATTTTTGCCGCGCCTGGTCGACGGCGAGCCGGCCACTCAACTCCAAGGTGTGCTGGGGAGTACGCTCCTCGACGCGGGTGGTGGTGATTGCGGCGCGCTGGATGGCCGCCGGGTCGAGCTGCACGCCCGCGGTTGCCGCCGCGTCGACGCCCCCAGCTGGCACCAGATCCATGCCGCACAAGGGGCACGGTCCCGCTTCCGGCAGGCGCACCTGCGGGTGCATGGAACACGTCCATTCCGCTGCGTGTGTTGCCTGGTTGCTCGGCGTCGCAACGTCGCCGGGGCTCGACGCCGCCCACCAGCGTCCCACCAGAAACGCCGCGGCCAGCGTACCGACCCAAACCAGCGCCAGTCGCCAGCGCCCACGACTCATGGTTTCAACTCCGGCCGCGCCAGCGGCACCCCGAGGAGCGCCTCCAGTTTCACCCGCGCGGCCAATACATCCAGTGTCGCGCGCTCGTGCTCCAGCTCTAGATCCAGGCGGGTTTGGATGGCGTCGACCAGCTCCTTCAAGTCGACTGCGGCGTGGGTGAAGGCGCGTTCGAGGACGGCGACGCTCGCCTGGGCCCGCGGCAACAGGGAGGAGGTGTAGAGCGCCAACAACCGCTCGTGTTCGTCGAGCCGGGCGAGCTGCACCGCCAAGGCTCCCGCTAGATTGCGGCGCCGTTCCTCGAGTTGCGCCGAGGCCTTGAGCCGCAAGGCACGCGCTTCGTCTACTTTGCCCGCAGTCTTGCCGCGCCAAATCGGTAGGTTGACCGCGGCAGTCGCGACAAGGGCGTCGTCGCCACTGGCGGGCATGCCCGGCACCGAGGCGATGTCCACGACTTCGAGACCCAAGGTCCACCCGGGCCAGCCTTCGCGCTTGGCCGCGGCTTCGGTGTGCTCGGCGGCGCGCACCGCGGCGCGTTGCCTCAGAAGCTCCGGACTTTGGTCGAGCATCCGGGCCCTGAGCCCGAGGGTGTCGACCGGTGCCGCGGTGTGGGTGAGGCGCGGCGCCGGCACCGGCGCCTCCGGCGCTCGACCCAAAACGCTATTCAACTGCGCGCCGAGGGCCCGCTCGGTCTCGGCGGCCACCAGGGCAGCGTGCTCGGCGCGCGCCAACTCGAGTTGCACGTGCATGAGTCGGGCGTGCGACAACTCGGCCGTCTGGTAGCGGGCGCGGGCGACGCGTTCGAGCTGGGCGAGGAGCGCCACGTGCTTCTGAAGGGTGGTGCGTTTTGCCCGCCAGAAGCACTGGTCCAGCCACAGGCGGGCGATCATCGTCCGCCATTGGAGCCGCTGGCTCTCCCAGGCGGCGCCAGTTGCCACCGCCCGTTCCTTGGCTGCTGCCGCCCGCATGCCGCGCGCCCCCCAGGGGGGGAAGCGTTGGCTGAGCCCGAAGCGCTGGCGCTGGGGACCGACTCGCGTTTCCACGGGCTCGATCGCATAGCCCCAGCGCAGCACTGGGTCGGGGAGGGCACCAACCACCGGCGCCCGCGCTCTTGCCGCTTGCCATTCGGCGCGAAAGGCGCGTAGTTCGGCGCTCTCACCTTCCGCCCAGTCCAAGAAGGCGCTCACTTCGAGTGAGTCGGCCGGTGCGCTTGCCGAGACCTCGCCAGGGCCGGCAAGCGCCGCGCCCGCCGCCAGCGCCAAGCACTGCGCGCCCACGGCGAGGACGATGCGTCGCATCAGTCCGCGCCGTAGACCTGGGCGGTGAACTCGGCGGGTGTTTTTTCGAAAGCTTCGACGCAACTGTCGCAGCAGAGTCGCACGAGCTTGCCCTGGTGCTGGACGTTGACTGGCTCACCCATGGCGCCGAGCGGCTCGCCCGAGACCGGGCAGAGCTTGGCCGAGTAGCTCTCGAGTTGGGTGGCGACCAACTCGGCCGAGGCGATGGCTCCGAGGCCGGGTACCAAGGCGCTGTGGTCCTGCACGGCCTGGTCGTGGTCCGGAGCCGCGTGCTGGTGACCGGCTTGAGCCTGGTCGTCCCGTGAGTTGGACGACGAGCAACCCGCGACTAGAGCGGCAATTGCGACGACGAGAAGAATGGAACGCAACATGAGTGAACTCCCCTGAAAGACGATGCACAGCATGGTGCCCGCGGCCCACCGTGGGGGTGCACCGCATAACACCGAGGCGGAACTGGCCCGGGGAGTTGGTCTAATGGAGGAGCTGCTGGTGCAACAAGAAGAGCGGTGCTTGGCGTTGGGGCGCGGCGTACCGGTGCGCCAGAGCAGCGACCTCGGTTTCGGAGAAGATTGCCGCGGCAACGGTCAGCCCCTGACTGTGGCTGGAGCTGGCGCGCTCGAGGCTGGGTGTGAGGCCGGTTGGCGCCGGCTGACTGCCCCCGCAGCATCTCGAGCCCACGGCATCACCGGTGCTGTGGCCCGCTTGGTCATCGGCGAGTGGCGTCGCCAAGCGCTCGCAGCACCCCGCGGGTGTGTCCACCGGCTTCTCGGGGGCGGGTGCCGCTCCGCAGCAGGACGTGGGGCCCGCTTGGGGCAAGCAGGTGCAGGTGGCGGCAGGGACCCACTGCCCCCAGAGGAGGGCGATGGCGGCTAGGCTGTAGAACCACTTCTGCATGCCACTAACCCATGGTGATGTCGAGCGCGCACTCGACCGGGCGCCCGCCGACCGGCTGGAGCCGATCTGGCCAACGGGTCGATACTACACAAAAAAACGAAAGTCGCCGGCCCCAGAGGGTGTACACCTCACGGGGCTCGGCGGTTCGCTCTTCAAGCCCCGGCCGGGCGGAACAGACGGGGCTTGGGTCTAGAACCGGCGCCTAGGCGCCGCCCGAGACGGTGAATTGGTGGACCAGGAGGCCGGTACCACCGGGATCCTCGGCCGCGGCACTGATCGTCCCCTCGAACACCTGTACGTTGCCACGCACGTTGACGGTCACCGCGTAGGGGAACGGTCCCGGCTGGTTGCACGCCGACCAGAGGTTGACGTGGACCTTGTAGACGCCCGCCGCCGGCTCGGTGTCCTGCCAGGTGATGTTCTCGTTGTTGACGTTATCGATGTTGCAGGCTGGATTCGAGTCGAGATCCAGCGTGCCGCCACCGGCTGTGGTATTGGCGAAGAAGATCGTGTTGCCGTCCGGCACTTCCAGATGCAAGTCCAAGTCGACCGGCTGTGTCCAGTTGAGACTTACCTGCAGCTTGTCCGAAAGCTGTGCGACATCGTTGACCTGGATCGGATGCGCCGTGGTTTCTGACGCGGTACCGTCGTGGTTTGCGCCCACCATCAAAACGAAATTGTCGACGCCAGAACGTGCCGAGGTGATTGTGATGTTGTAGGTTTCGGCGGCGGCGCCGGCAGCAGTCCGCGGCGCGCGGGTCACCTGGATGCCCTTTTGTTCAGCGATCGCTCGCGCCGGCGCGGTGCCGGCTCCGAGGCTGATGGCGTAGTGGCCGCTCTCAACGCCGGCGACGCCGACGAACAGCTGGTTAGCCGTGTCCTCGACGGTCACCTCGAGAACAATGGATCCGCCCTCGACAATTTGGCTGGAACCGACCACAGCAGGTCGCGTGGCGCTGCCGATCGGCAGGGGGTCGCCGTTGTAGGCGCCCGTCGTGCCGCCGACCGAAACCCCGGAGACAAAGCCGGCAGCAGTCGTCGGTTGCTGTGGTTGGTTCGGATTCTCTTCTTCGTCCTTGCCGCAACTGGACAACGCCAGCGGCAAGACGGTCAAGAGTACGATGAGCAGGCGAGTTGCACGCCGGTGCAACGAAGCGGGGTGGCGCATGCTTTGGCCTCCGTGAGCCGGGTTGGTGGACCAGACCCTGGTTCTGCCCTCGGCCGTATCGGATTGAGGCGAAGGGGCGATCTCTTAGGTGCGGGCATTGGCGGCCCGCAACCGCTCGTGACCTATAACGGCACTGGCCATTCCAACCTTAGCGAAATCCCCCAGCGTGTCGCCCGTTGGCTACTCGTCGGGGTTCTCGCCGATGACCGTGTCGATCAGGCCGTATTCGACCGCCTGGGTGGCGCTCATATAGTTGTCGCGGTCGGTGTCAGAAGTGATGATCTCGACGCCCTGTCCGGTGTGGCGGGCCAACAAGCGGTTTAGCCAGGTGCGCATCCTGAGCATCTCGTCGGCGTGGATCTTGACGTCGGTGGCCGGCCCCACGTAGCGCCCCGAGATCAGCGGCTGGTGGATCATGATGCGCGAGTGCGCCAGGGCGGAACGCTTGCCCTGGGCACCAGCGGCCAAAAGGACGGCCCCGAAGCTGGCTGCCATCCCCAGACACACCGTAGAAACCTCCGACTTGATCTCCTGCATCGTGTCGTAGATCGCGAAGCCCGAGGAGATGACTCCGCCGGGACTATTGATATAGAGGGTGATCTCCTTGCCGGGCCCGACCGTGTCCAAGTAGTAGAGCTGCTTGACGATTTGCTCCGACACCGAATCGTCGATCGGACCCCACAGGAAGATCTTCCGATGCTGCATGAACTCGGCATCGAGGGTCTCGTCCAGGGTGAACTGCTTGTCGGCAAAGGTGTCCTTGGCTGCGCGCACGTGGCTTCCTCCGGTGGACTGGGTGGGGCGGTGGTTGGCCGCGCTACCCGGGACCTGGCATCTGAGGCGGCTGAGCTTAGGCCGGTTGCCCGGCTCGGGCAAGACCCCTCTGGTAGATCGGTGCGACGCCGCCACAGCTCGAGCTGCGGCGGTTGGGGCGGGTCCGGGCAGCGGCTCGTTGTGAGCCATCGGTGGGGCGGTGGTGACTCCGACGAGTTCCGCTCCGGAACCGGCGCGGAGTTGCGCTTCGGCGACGAGTTCCGCTGCGGAACCAAGTCGATCGTTTCGCCGTTACCCGCCCATCCGGATCGACCGCCGGCACGGACGAAAACCAGAGAATCCGCACAAATTTTCTTGCCATCCATTTGATTTTCTTCTTGACAGCTTTTGGGCGTCGGGTGGTTGAGCGTTGCGGCATGTCGCGCGAGCGGTCGCCAGTATGCCCTACATCCCCCTCAAACGCATCGGTTCGCGTGCTAGTTCCTTTTTGCCAAACGGAACCGATGCTGCGCAGCCACCAAGCTCCCCTGAGTGCACAAACTCGAGGTGTAAGATGCATGGGTCGACCCCGCGAAAACTCAGGAGCATGCACCATGCACATCATTGCCCGAATCGAAAGGCTCCGGCATCGCGAACACCACGCCACCGTCGCCTTGATCGAAGCGCTGCTTGAATGCAAGCGCACGGGTGCCCATCTCTCGGCGGGCTATCCATCGATCTTCGCGTTTCTAACCAACCACCTCAAGTATTCGAAAGCGGCAGCATCGCGGCGCTGGAAAGCAATGAAGTGCGCCGAGCGCCATCCGCAAGTTCTAGAGATGCTGCGAAAACACCGCACCAATCTGAGTGTGCTGGCAACGATCGAGGCAGCGCTGGCTAAGGCAAGTGATCCAGAAGCGTTACTCGCTGAGATCGATGGCCAATCTTCCGCGGAAGTGGAGCGTCGGCTGGCAGCGCGCAGTCCAGTGCGCCCGCGCCGGGAACAGATTCGCCGGGAGTTCGAGGTGGGGCACACCGGGGCGGACGCCGCCGAAGACAGTGGAAAGGGCGACCTATTCGGTGACAACGGCGGGGTCAATGGAGCCGGCCCCCGGCACACGAACCGAGCAGGAGCTGAGTCCGAGAACCCTGCTGGTTCACCGACTGGGCGCAATGCAATCCCCGATGCAGATGCGCGTCCCGGCGCCGATGCTGATGCAAGCGCCGACGCCGACGCCGATGCAAACGCCGACGCCGATGCAAACGCCGGCGCTGACGTCAACGCCAGTGCGGATGCCGGTTCCGAAGCGCCCCGCGCCAGTGCGGAGCGTACGGATTGCGCCGAGTCGACCGTCGCGCGCGAGCGTATCCGCATCACCTTTAGCCTCGATCCCGCCGACTACAAGAAGCTGGAAGAAGCGATGACCATTCTGAGTCGCAAGATTCCAGCCAAGCTGACACTCGAAGCGACGATGCAAGAGCTCTTGCACTTCTTCCTGGAGCGCAAGCGCCCGAAGCCCAAACGCCCTTACAAGGCACCCCGCGGCCGACACATTCCCAAAGCCCTCCGAGATGCGGTGATGATCCGCGACCAGAAACACTGTCAATTTGTGGGCGCCGGCGGGAGGAAGTGCAACTCGCGGCACAACCTGCAGATCGACCACATTCAACCGGTGGCCAAAGGTGGTCGGACGGAACTGGAAAACCTCCGAATTCTCTGCGCAAACCATAACCGCCATCGCGTCAGAGTTTCGGAGCGGAACCGAGTGGCGCAGAATCTACACGTGCGAAACGTCGCTGCACGGAACCAAACGACGCCGGCCGGCGGGTAGTGTGGTGGAGTTCCGGAGCGGAACTCCGCGGCCGCCCGCAAGCAAGACTCCGGCAGTTCCGAAGTCAACACCGCTGCTCCTGGTTCACCGAGAGCCCCAGCCTCACTCCGTCAGACCAAATCGCACGGCGACATACGTAAAGCGCGAGGGGACGGGGAATGCGCCGGCGAGTTTTGCGCGCGCCATTGCGCAACCCAACGTTGCGTCAGCGGAGAAGCTCGCTGGCGCGCGCAACTGTCTGAGCGGGCGCATTCCCCGTTCCCTCGCGCCCGCACCCAACTAGCGACAGGGTAAGCCTGGGAAAGGGGAAAGACCGATGATGTAAGTCAAAGTCGGAAACCTTTCGTAGCGATCCAGAGGGTTCGACTCCCTCCCGGTAGAGGCCAGCAACCAGCCGGAAGCGAGCCTTGCACGCGTGCGGCAACGTACGTCGTGAAGCGTAGGTAGCAGGTGCTAAAGCCGTGTGATGGAACCTCGAGATCAGGGTGCGCGTTGAGGCCTTCGTCGTGTTGGGAGCGGGGGCAGCATCCCCAGATGCGGTAACGCGAGGATCTGGGGACTCGACCGGGGTCTGAGAGCAGGGCAGAGGTACAGGATGGATCGCCCAGGAACCTGTGAGGTCCAGCAGACTGCCACGTTCCATGAGCCGTTGGTTCTCGGCTTCAACAGGACCGGGCCCGCGAAGAAGTCTCCGCTCCGCGGGAGCGAACAAGAGGGACGAGACGTGGAACCTGGCGACGAATCCATAAGTCGCCAGGCATCAGCTGCTGGAAGTCGTAGCGCCTTCATAGTACTGACGACGCTGGGGAACTTGGCTCACGAGGACCCAGCCGAGGGAAGGGGGGCGTCACGTGGACAGACCCACTCTTGAGAAACACGGAGGGCGCTTTGAAGCCTGCAAGCGTGTCAACGAAACAAGGGCGGATAGCCGCTTTGGCCCGGGACAATCCGGACATGGCGTTCACCTCGCTCAATCATCACCTCGATAAGGAGTGGCTGAGGTACGCGTACGACCAGACCCGGAAGGATGGTGCCGTTGGTATCGACGGGCAGACTGCCGCCGAGTATGGAGCCGACCTCGAGGAGAACCTGACGAGTCTCCTGGATCGGATCAAGTCGGGGCGGTACAAGGCACCGCCGGTGCGACGAGCGCACATCCCGAAGCATGACGGTACGACGCGTCCTCTGGGCATTCCGACCTTCGAGGACAAGGTGGCGCAGCGAGCGATCGTGATGTTGCTGGAACCGATCTACGAGCAGGACTTCTTGGACTGTTCCTTTGGTTTTCGGCCCGGCCGGTCAGCACATCAGGCTCTACGGCAGTTGCGAAACCAGATCATGGACCGCGGCGGTCGTTGGGTTCTGGATGTTGACTTGCGTCGGTACTTCGAAACGATCGATCACGGACGTCTACGGCAATTCTTGGCCAAACGAGTCGTCGATGGCGTTGTACGACGGATGGTCGACAAGTGGCTCAAGGCTGGGATACTCGAAGAGGGGCAATGGAAACGCACCGATCGCGGTACTCCGCAAGGTGGGGTGGCCTCCCCGTTGCTGGCCAACGTCTATCTACACCACGTGATAGACGAGTGGTTTAGTCATGATGTGGCGCCGCGGATGAAAGAACGGAGTTCGATGATCCGCTACGCCGACGACATTGTGATGGTGTTTGAGGACTTTCTCGACTGCATTCGGGTCCAGCGGGTTCTGGGGAAGAGACTCGGCCGCTTTGGGCTGAGCCTCAACCCCGAGAAGACTCGGATGGTCGACTTCCGATTCAAACGCCCGAACGGGAAGCGACACTCTGCCACGCAGGCGACCACGTTTTCCTTTCTCGGCTTCCTCCACGTCTGGGGGCGGTCGCGGCGAGGGAAGCACGTCGTCTATCAGTGGACGTCGAAGGACCGATACGCTCGGGCGCTTCGATCCTTGCACCGGTGGTGTCGGCTGAACCGGCAACGACCTTTGGTTGAACAGCATGCACGGCTGTCGCGCAAGATGCTAGGGCACTATGCCTACTATGGCATCACGGGCAACGGCCAGCGGCTGCGCTGGTACGCCCATCAGGCGGCACGGATCTGGCGTTTCTGGCTATCCCGACGACATCGGGGCAACCCGATTCCGTGGTGCGTGTTTCGACGCACACTCGAACGGTACCCCCTGCCACGGGCTCGCATCGTCCACCAATACGTCCCGACGAGCGAATCTGCCACGTGAGGAACCGTATGCGTCAATCGCGCTCGTACGGGTCTGTGAGGGGCGGGGGCGGCAACGTCCCCGCCTACTCGGCAGTCGCCCTGCTCGTCGCAAGCAGTTCCGGGCGGAACTCCATGGGTGGCCTCGGAGAAGGCATTTTCGGACAGCCTCCTCCGGAACCACAGCTGATTCCACTCAGGAACCGGCGACGAGTTCCGCCGGAACCGCATTAGCCGTCAAGCGCCGTTCCTCTGGAGAGGACGTCGAACTCCGCCCGATTCTACGTTCGAGGAACCGACGTCAAACGACATCCGAAACTGCTATGGTCCTCGGATGCTACGCCGCCCGTCGCCTCCCCGCTGCCAGCGCGCGCGCCAATGACGCCGTTCCAACTCGAAGAAGCCATCCCTGCCCTCAGGGACGTCGAAGTGGTGCCCCTCGAGGATGGTGGCGAGCAGCTCCTCGTCCTCTCCGATCGGGAGGGAGTGGCGCCCGATCCGATGGTCTTGCGGGCGGCTATTGCTCCGTTCTTGGCTTACTTCGATGGTGTGCACACGCTGCGCGACCTGCAGGACGCGCTTAGCCGGGCCGCCGGTGAGCCGATCGGCGAGGCGGTGGTGACCAACCTGGTCTCCCAGCTGGACGAGGGTCTGATGCTCGAGTCCGAGCGCTTCCGGGATGCGCGCGACCAACTGATCGACGCATACCGCGCTTCAGAAACCCGGCTGGCCGTCCATGCCGGTAGCGCCTACCCGGCCGCGCCTGAAGAGCTGCGTGATCTGCTCGCTGGGTACGAGAGGACCTGGGTCGACGAGGTGCCGGCTGCGGACCCGTGCGTGGGCTGGGTCGTGCCGCACATCGACTATGAACGCGGGGGCCGCGTCTACGCCCGTACCTTCGCCCGCCTGCGGGCCGCGGCCCAAGCCGCTCGACCCGACGTTTGGGTTGTCGTCGGTACGGCGCACGTCGGTTTGGAGCGGGGCTTTTCAGTCGTGGCCAAAGATTTCGACACGCCGCTCGGCACCGTGCGGGTGGACGCCGAGCTGGCCCGCTTAGTCGAGCCGGCGGCGGGGGAGGCGCCACCGGGCGACCTCCTCGTGCAGCGCGGCGAGCACTCCCTGGAGCTGGCGGCGGTCTATCTCGCCTATGCGCTGGGTGACGGGGTGCCGATCTTGCCCGTTTTGTGCGGCGTTGCTTCTGCGCACTTCGCGGAGAACACCGAAGTGGCGCAGCAGGGAGTCACCTACTTTGCCGACGCTCTCCTGGAGGCGCTGGCGCGCCTCGGGCGGCGGTCGACGTTCATCGCCGCCGCCGACCTGGCGCACGTCGGGCCGCGGTTTGGAGATTCGGGCCCGGTGACCCCGGAGTTCTTGGAAGGCGTAAGTGCGGCCGACCTCGCTGCCCTCGACGCTTGTTGCGCGCTGGACCCGGGGCGGTTCGTCGGCGCGATTGTCGATGTGGAGGACCGCTACCGCGTCTGCGGCACCGGCGCGGTGTACACGGTGCTTGAATTGCTGGAGCGTTCGAGCTCGGCGCTTCCCGGTGCGGTCATCGACTACCAGCAAGCGCTGGCACCCGATGCGAGCCAGTGCGTCACCTTTGCCGGCGTTGCCTTCGGCGCCGCTGGCTCGACCTAGGGCGGCCCCGCCTACGCCGCCAGCGCCGCCTTGACCCGCTCGAGCACCGCTTTGGCGTCTTGGGCCACCGCTCCAACGTCGGGGCTCGAGGTGAGCTTCAAGACTGCTTCGGGGTCCATGAAGGCGACGGTGATCTCGCCACCGCTTTCCTGGCGGACGACGACGTTGCACGGCAGGAGGAGCCCGACGTCGGGATCGGCGCTCAGGGCCCGGTCGGCGAGCGCCGGGTTGCACGCTCCCAAGATCGTGTAGGGGCGTTTCTCCACCCCGAGTTTTTGCTTCAACGTGCCCTGCACGTCGATGGTAGTCAAGACGCCAAAGCCCTCGGCGCCCAGCGCCTCGGTGACGCGCGCGATGGCGTCCTGAAACCCGCAGCTGAGTGTGGTCGAGAATCCGTACATGGGTGTGGCTCCAATCGTGTTATTCGTCCAGGTACTCCAACTCGATGGTATCGAGCTTGGCGAAGGCGTTGGAGCGCAGGCGATTGGCCCAGGCGATCACCTCGCCGGCGGGGCCTGAGGCGTTGCCGCGCGCCTTAAGGATGTACGGGTGCGAGGGTGCGTACATCCCCACCTTGCCTTCGTGGTCTTCGTGCACTTCCTCCTCGGGGGCATAGCCGTCGAGCACGAGGGTTGCCGGGTGATCCTCGGTCAGCCGGCGGAGTTCGGCGCCCTGGTCGCGGTTGTACACCTCCCACTCAAAGCTGACCCGGGCGCCCTTCAAAGGTTTGACCTCGGCGACCTCGAGGTTGAGGTCGCGGCCGACGCGCGCCACCGCTGACTTAGTGGCGTTGAGCACCCGGCGCGAGGCGACGATGTGCGAACGTTCCTCCGAGAGGCGGGCCCACTCGGCTAGCTCTTGCAAGAAACTGTCGTGCTCGACACCCGATTCTTTGGCGGTGAAGAACTCCTCAGTGATGCCGGCGGCGCTCAGGTATCCGACCAGGAACCCTTTGAGGATCTCGGGATCCCCCTCCAGGATGATTTCGTAATAGTCCGCCATCTCAGCTTCTCCATCCCTTCCCTAGAGGAAGAACAGCACGGTAACCACAATGAATGCTGGGAACAAGACCGGTATTGAATACTTCAGCATGAAGCCGAAGAACGACGGCATCGGACAGCCACACTCCTCGGCGATCGAGCGCACCATGAAGTTGGGCGCGTTGCCGATGTAGGTGTTCGCACCCATGAACACCGCCCCGCAGGAGATGGCCTTCAAGTAGATCTCTTTCTCGCGGATCAGCGTGTGGATCGCTTCTAGTTCCGGCATGCCGGTGTAGAAGTTGCCGAGCGCTGAATTCAGAAACGTTAAGTAGGTCGGTGCATTGTCCAGGAACGACGACAGGATACCGGTCACCCAGAAGTAGTCGCGCGGCGATTTGATGGCCGTCACCAACCCACCGAAAGCGCCATCCTGGCCGGCTTTTAAGATGGCCAACGCCGGAATGATGGTCATGAAGATGCCGGCGAAGAGATAGGCCACTTCCTGGATTGGGAACCAAGAGAAGCCGTTGTCCTTGCGGGTTTGTCTGCGGGTGGTCCACAGTGACATGAGACCCATGAGCACCAGGAAACCGTCGCGCATCAAGTTCTGTTTGCCCTGATGGACGCCCAGGAGGTTGACGTCGCCCAGCTTGTAGGTGCCGCTCAAGAGAACGGCGACGACGATGCCAGCTAGGAACAGGAAGTTGTGGGCTCCTTCGATCCGCAGCGGTTGGCGTTCACTGGTGATCTGTAGGGCGCTTGGGTCTTCCCGTCGAAAGTAAAACGTATCGAGGGCGATGTAGATGCTCAGGACGATCACCACCATGACCAGCATTTCGGGCAACAAGCCCATCGTCCAGAAAAACGGCACGCCGTGAATGAAACCCAGGAGCAGGGGCGGATCGCCGAGCGGCGTCAGCGAACCGCCGATATTGGCGACCAGGAAGATGAAGAAGACGACGGTGTGTGTGCGGTAGCGGCGTTGGGCGTTGGCGCGCAGAAGTGGTCGAATGAGAATCATCGCCGCCCCTGTTGTTCCCACCCAGGAGGCAATGGCGGTGCCGATGGCCAAGAGTGCGGCGTTGGTTAACGGGCGCCCCACCAGCGTGCCGCGCAGCAAGACACCGCCGGCGGTGGTGAACAGCGCCCACAAGAGGATGATGAACGGCACGTAGTCGATAATATAAATGTGGAGGATTTCGTAGAGGGCGTTCCCCTTGTAAGCGATCAAGAAGGGGATGGCGAACAAGAGCGCCCAGCCCAGCGATATGAGCGGAAAACGGTGGTGCCAAAAGTGCGGGGCGATCAGCGGCAGGAGCGCAATCGACAGGAGAATGCCGGCGAAGGGGATGATCGACCACACTGGTAGGATCGAGCCGAGCCCAGTGCCGTGGTGGGTGTCATGGCCGGTCGGGTCGCCGTGGTCCCCGGTGCCGGCGGCGAGGGCGACTGCCGCCCACCCGAACGCCGCGCAGGCGCAGACCAAAGCGATGGCCCACCCATGGCGCCTTCCCAGCCTGCTTCGCATCCACTGCATCAATCGTCCCCTCGCTGGCCCGTGTGGCAGAGTGTGCGCGCGTGGTCGCGCCGGCGGACGGCCGAGTCTAGGTACCACATGCGTAGGCGGCTGGCAAGGTGACCAACCGGCGCGGCGATTCAGGTAAGATTGGGGCGATCACCTGGGCTCAAAAACAGGGGGGAGCGGGATGGTCGATCGGCTCAAGAACTACATCGGCGGTGAATGGACGGCGTCGCCCGCCGGAGAGACCCAAACCGTGCGGAACCCGGCGACCACGACGGCGCTGGCCGAGGTACCCCTTGGCGGTGAGGACGATGTCGGCGCCGCCGCCCGAGCGGCCACCCGAGCGTTTGGTAGTTGGCGGCGCGTGCCGCCGGTCGAGCGCGCCCGCTACCTGTTCAAGCTCAAGCAGCTCCTCGAAGAAAACGCCGACGAGCTGGCTGCGATCGTCACCAAGGAGAACGGCAAAACGCTCCGTGAGGCGCGCGGCAGCGTCCAGCGCGGCATCGAGTGCGTCGAGGTGGCAACCGGCGCGCCATCCTTGCTGATGGGCCAGTCCATCGAAGACGTGGCGCCAGGGATCGACTGCGAGGCGGTGCGCCAGCCGGTGGGCGTGTTTGCCTGCATCGCGCCGTTCAACTTCCCGGCCATGGTGCCCCTTTGGTTCTATCCGTTTGCCGTCGCCTGCGGCAACACGTTCATCTGCAAGCCCTCCGAGCAGGTGCCGCTCAGCCAACAGTTCATGTTCGAGCTGATCGATCGCGCCGGTTTTCCGCCGGGCGTTTTGAACTTGGTGCACGGTGGCCGTGATGTCGTCAACGCCATCGTGCGCCACCCCGACATCGCCGGCGTGTCGTTCGTTGGTTCGAGTCCGGTGGCCGAACTGGTCTACAAAGGCGCCGCCGCCGCCGGCAAACGCGTACAAGCGTTGGGCGGTGCTAAGAACTTCATGGTCGTCATGCCCGACGCGGATATGGACAAGACCCTCGATGCCGTCATCGCTTCGGCCTACGGCTGTGCGGGGGAGCGCTGCTTGGCGGGAAGCGTCGTTCTGGCAGTGGGTGGATGCCACGACACCGTGCGCGACGGTCTCGTTGAGCGCATTGGCAAAATCCAGGTCGGCGATGGGTCAGAGGCGACGACCACCATGGGACCGGTGATCTCGGCAGCGCACAAAGACCGCGTCCTCGCCTACGTCGACAAGGGCCTGGAGGAAGGCGCTCGGTTGGTTGCCGATGGCCGGCAGGTCGACGGTGCCAATGGTGGCTACTTCGTCGGACCGTGCTTGTTCGATCAAGTGACCGCCGACATGGTGATCGCCCAAGAGGAAATCTTCGGCCCCGTCCTCTGCCTGATGCCGGCCGCTACGCTCGACGACGCCCTGGGCGTGATTGGCCGGCATCCTTTGGCCAATGCCAGCTCGATCTTCACCGCCAGCGGCAAGGCGGCCCGCCAGTTCAAGTACTCGGTCGAGGCGTCGATGACCGGCGTCAACATCGGTGTTGCCGCTCCCATGTCGTTCTTTGGCTTTGGCGGCGCCAAGGGCTCGTTTTTCGGCGACTTGAAAGCACACGGCCGTGAGGCGTTCGACTTCTTCACCGACCGCAAGGTGGTGATTTCCAAGTGGGATTAGGGAGGGGTTGTGGCCAACACCATTAAGGCGGGTTTGATCCAGTGCGCCAACCCGTTGAATGACGAGGGGCGCCCGGTCGCCGAGATTTGCCAAGCCGCCTACGACAAGCACGTGCCACTCATCGAGCAAGCCGGGCAGGACGGGGTCCAGGTGCTTTGCCTGCAGGAAATTTTCAACGGGCCGTACTTTTGCCCCAGCCAAGACGCGCGCTGGTACGACGCGGCCGAACCGGTGCCAGGACCGACCACCGCGGCGTTGGCTGAGTTTGCCAAGCGTTACCAGATGGTCATCGTGGTGCCGATCTACGAGCGCGAGCAGGCGGGGGTCTACTACAACACTGCTGCTGTCATCGATGCCGATGGCACCTACCTGGGAAAGTACCGGAAGAACCACATCCCCCAAGTGGCCGGCTTCTGGGAAAAATACTTCTTCAAGCCCGGCAACCTCGGATACCCGGTGTTTCGGACGGCTTACGCGACGGTGGGCGTCTACATCTGTTATGACCGGCACTTTCCCGAGGGCGCTCGCCTCCTAGGTTTGGCTGGTGCCGAGGTGGTCTTCAACCCGTCGGCGACCGTCGCTGGATTGTCCCAATACCTCTGGAAGCTCGAACAGCCGGCCCACGCCGTGGCCAACGGCTACTTCATGGGGTGCATCAACCGCGTAGGCACCGAAGCGCCTTGGAACATCGGCAAGTTTTACGGCTCTAGCTACTTCGTCGATCCGCGCGGCAACTTTTTGGCCGAAGGTCCGGAGGATGGGGATGCATTGGTGGTCGCCGAGTTGGACCTGGACTTGGTCGAGGAAGTCAGGCGAACCTGGCAGTTCTATCGCGATCGGCGCCCCGAAACCTATGACGCGATCGCCGAACTCTTGCCCTAGCGGGGAGAAATCCAATGGGAGTCTTGATCAAAAACGGTGACATCGTCACGGCACTCGACCGCTGGGTCGGCGACATCGCCTGTCGCGACGGCAGAATTGTCGCACTGGGAGCTGACCTAGCAGCCGAGCCGGGCGACCAAGTGGTCGACGCCTCAGGGCAGCTGGTTTTCCCGGGCGGGCTCGATCCGCACGTCCACATGGAGCTGCCCTTCATGGGCACGGTGTCGGCCGACGACTTTGAGACGGGCACCGCGGCTGGCATTGCCGGTGGCACCACGTCGATCATCGACTTCGTGATTCCTAACCGCGACGTTAACCTGATGGACGGCCTGGCCGACTGGCACGCCAAAGCCAAAAAGGCCGTGGCCGACTACGGCTTTCACATGGCGGTCACCTGGTGGGGCGACCACACCGCCGAGTGGATGCGGCGCTGCGTCGAAGAAGAGGGCATCCCGTCGTTCAAGACCTTCATGGCGTACCGGGGTGCCATTGGCGTCGACGATTGGGAGTTGATTCAGGTCATGAAGACTGCGCGCGAGCTGCGCGCTTTGGTGACCGTCCACGCCGAGCACGGCGATCAAGTCGTGGCGCTTCAAGAGAAGCTGGCCGGTGCCGGCCACACCGCTCCCAAGTACCACGCCCTGTCACGCCCCCCCGCCGTGGAGGGCGAAGCGACCGCGCGCGCCGCCACTTTGGCGCGCTTGAACGGCACCCCCCTATATGTGGTGCACGTGACCTGCAAGGAGGCGGTCGAGGCGGTGAATGCGGCGCGCATGGCCGGTCAAACGGTCTACGGTGAGACTTGCACCCAGTATCTCCTTCTCGACGACTCGGTCTACGAGAAGCCCGACTTTGCCGGTGCCGCCTACGTCATGTCGCCGCCGATTCGACCCGCCGGACACTCCGAGGTGTTGTGGGGAGCGCTCAAGGCGGGGGCCCTGCAAGTAGTTGCGACCGACCACTGCCCGTTCAACCAGGTCGGGCAGAAGGAGATGGGCAAGGACGACTTCCGGTTGATTCCAAACGGTGCGGCTGGCATCGAGCATCGCTTGGCCCTCCTTTATACGTACGGCGTTTTGGAGGAGCGGATCGACCTGCACCAGTTCGTCGACTTGACTTCGACCCGCGCTGCCAAAATTTTCGGGCTCTACCCGCGGAAGGGGGCCATTTGCGTCGGCGCCGATGCCGACCTGGTCGTGTTCGATCCACAGGCATCTGGGGTGATTTCGGCCAAGACCCACCGGCACCGGGTCGACACCAGCATCTTCGAAGGTTTCAAGACCACCGGTGCCGCCTCGACCGTCGTGGCGCAGGGACGCATCCAGTATCAAGCGGGCGACTTGCGCGTCGAGCGCGGCGGCGGGCGCTATCTGAAGCGGAGTTTGGCCGGCGCGCCGGCCGGGCGGCCGCTCGAGAGGAGCATCGCATGAGCCAGACCGACGTGGACGCCTCGATCCAGCCGGGTGTTGACGCTGCCAAGGTGCGCCAGCAGCACGCCGACTACTTGTTGCCGGCGGTGGCCCACTACTACGGCGAGTCGGTGGTCTTGGAGTCCGGCGCCGGGCGTCGGGTCACCGATGCTGGTGGGCGTTCGTACCTCGATTTCTTCGGGGGCATCCTGACCGTATCGATCGGCCACTGCGACCCGCGCGTCACCGGCGCCATCAAGGCGCAGGTGGACCGGCTGGGCCACGTCTCGTCGCTCTACCCAACCGTCGCCGCCGGACAGCTGGCCGAAACTCTGGCCCGCATCACACCAGGGCGATTGCAGAAGTCGATCTTCACCGCTTCCGGCACCGAGGCCGACGAAACGGCGGTGACCCTCGCCCAGGTGGCAACCGGCGCCATGGAGTTGATCGCTCTCAGGCACGGCTACTCGGGGCGGAGCCTTCTCGCCCAGTCCCTCACCGGGCACGCGCCCTGGCGGGCGACCGCCCAGCAGGTGGCGGGCATCAAGCACGCGCCAGCGCCCTATTGCTATCGCTGCCCTTTGGGGCTGGCCTACCCGTCGTGCGAAGTGAAGTGCGCCGATGATCTGGAAGAGCTGATCGAGACGACAACCACCGGGTCGATTGCCGGTTTCTTGGCCGAACCCATCCAGGGCGTCGGTGGCTTCATCACGCCGCCGCCCGAGTACTTCCAAAAGGCCGTGGAGATCGTCCGGCGCTACGGCGGCGTGTTCATTTGCGACGAAGTGCAGACCGGCTTTGGCCGTACCGGCACCAAGATGTTTGGCATCGAGCACTGGGGAGTCGAACCCGACATCATGACCATGGCCAAGGGTGTCGCCAACGGCATGCCGCTCGGCGTCACCATCGCCACCCCAAAGATTGCCGACGCGTTCCAGAAGCTGACCATCTCCACCTTCGGTGGCAACCCGATGTCGTGCGTGGCTGCCAACGCCACCATCCAGACGATGGAAGCCGAGGCGCTGCCCCAAAACGCCACGGCGATGGGGGAGCGGCTTACCCAGGGACTCTTGGCGCTCCAAGCGAAGTACAAGGTGATCGGTGAGGTGCGGGGCAAAGGGCTCATGGTGGGCGTCGAGTTGGTTGCCGACGAACCCGGCGGCGACCGGACGCCCAACCCAAAGGCAGTGGCGCAGCTCTTTGAGGAGACCAAAACGCGCGGCCTCTTGATCGGCAAGGGCGGTCTGAAAGGCAACGTCCTGCGCATCACCCCGCCTTTGACGGTCACGGCCGACGAGGTGGACGAGGCGCTCGCCATCCTCGACCCTGCCTTCGAGGCGCTCGGCTAGCTGCATGGGCATGGTCGCGGCGTGAGGGGAGTCCGCGGTTGAAAGCGACGACAGACTACGGCTTGGCCGATGGGCGGCTCGAGACAGAGATTGCCCCCAGGAAGCTGCCGCTCGACCCGAGCGCCGCTCTCTCCGAAGCGACGCGTTGCCTCTATTGCTTCGACGCCCCCTGTATCCAGGCTTGTCCGACGTCGATTGATGTGCCGACCTTCATCAAGCGCATCGCCCACGGCAACCTGCCCGGTGCCGCCCGCACCATCCTCGAAGCCAACCTGCTCGGCGCCAGCTGCGCCCGCGCTTGCCCGGTCGAAGTCTTGTGCGAGGGGAGCTGCGTCTACACCGAGTGGGGGCAAAAGCCGATCGAGATTGGCCGCTTGCAGCGCTACGCTCTGGAGCACGGCGCCGCGCGCCTCGACTGGCAGACGGCGTCAGCGACGGGGCAGTCGATCGGCTTGATCGGCGCTGGCCCGGCGTCTTTGGCGTGCGCTGGAACGCTCGCCCAACTCGGGCATCAAGCCGTTATCTACGAGCGAAGTCGGTTGCCCGGCGGCTTGAACGCCACCGGCATTGCCCCTTACAAACTGCCCACCGCCGTGGCTCTCGAGGAAGTGGCCTTCGTCGAATCACTGGGTGTCGAAGTCCGCTGCGGTGTGGAGGTGGGGAAGGACGTGACGATCAGCGCGCTCCTCGACCGACACGCCGCCCTCTTTGTGGCGCCGGGTCTGGGGGGCGACTCGCGCCTGGGTGTCCCCGGCGAGGAACTGTCCGAGGTGCACGGGGCGGTCGATTGGATCGCCCGCATGAAGATCGACCCGGCGGTCACCCTGCGGGGGATCCGCTCGGCAGCGGTGGTCGGCGGCGGCAACACTGCTATCGACGCGGCGCGCGAGCTGGCGCAACTCGGGGTGCCGCGCGTCCAGTTGGTCTACCGGCGCGACCCGTCGCGGATGAAGGGCTACGCCCACGAATGGCGCGCCGCCCAAACCGACGGCGTGTCGATGCTGCCGAACGCCGTGGTTACCCGCGTCCAGGAGTCGCCACACGGTGCCGGTCGGGTGGAGATCGCCCTCCGGCGGGCCGAGGAAGGCCGTGCCACCGAGGAAGTGTTGGAGCCGTTGCTGGTCGACCTGGTCCTTGTTGCCATCGGCCAGGAGCGGTTAGGCGAGTTCGTCGCGGCGCTTCCCGGCGTCGAAGTCGACACGCGTGGTTGCATCGTCACCGATTCCGAGGGACGCACCGCCAACCCGCGCATCTTCGCCGGCGGCGACGCGGTCAACGGCGGCCGCGAGGTGGTGCACGCGGTCGACTCGGGCCAGCGCGCCGCCCGTGCCCTCGACGCTCGGCTCACCCAGGAGGCACAGCATGCCTGACTTGGCGGTCAACTTTGCCGGCATCCAGAGCCCCAATCCCTTCTGGTTGGCGTCTGGTCCACCCACTAATTCGGGCGACCAGGTGAGCCGCGCTTTCGACGCGGGCTGGGGCGGTGCGGTGTGGAAAACGCTCGGGAACCCGATCGTCAACGTCTCGTCGCGGTTGGCCGGGCTCACCTACGGCAGCCAGCGTTTGATGGGGCTCAACAATATTGAACTGATTACCGATCGCCCGTTGGACGTCAACCTACGGGAGATTGCCGAGGTCAAGCGCCGCCATCCCGACCACGCAGTGGTCGTCTCGCTCATGTTCGAGGGGCGCGAGGAGTGGCAGGACATCATCCGCCGCTCTGAAGACACCGGTTGCGACGGCTTCGAGCTGAACTTCGGCTGCCCGCACGGCATGTGCGAGCGTGGCATGGGCTCGGCCGTCGGCCAGGAGCCCAAGGTGCTCGAGGAGTTGGTGAGCTGGGTGGTCGACGCCACGTCCCTGCCGGTCATCGCCAAACTGACGCCCAACATCGCCGACGTCCGCGACCCCGCTGCCGCCGCCGTCCGGGGCGGCGCCCACGCGGTGTCGCTCATCAACACCCTCCAGAGCTTGATGGGCGTCGACCTGGAGCGCCTGGTACCGCTACCGCGGGTTGGCGGGGCCTCGAGTCACGGCGGCTACTGTGGCCCGGCGGTCAAGCCGATCGCCCTGCGCATGGTCGGCGTGTTGGGGCGCGATCCCGCCTGCACCGTGCCGATCTCCGGGATCGGCGGCATCGAAAATTGGCGCGACGCTGCCGAGTTCATCGCCCTCGGTGCGTCGACTGTCCAAGTCTGTACCGCTGTCATGCACTACGGCTTTCGCATCGTCGGCGATTTGCTGGATGGTCTCAACAACTACTTGGCCGACAAGGGTCTCACTTCAGTCGACGAACTCGTGGGTGCAGCTCTCCCCGCATTCAAGGAGTGGGGGGAACTCGACCTCAACTACCACGTCGTCGCTGCTATCAATGAAGAAACCTGCATTGGTTGTCAGCTTTGCCATGTGGCGTGCATGGACGGTGCGCACCAATGCATTCATCTGCCGGCGGCGGCTCAGGACACGCAACAAGCCGGCGACGGAGCTGCTGCTCAGGTCCGCGTCCCCTGGGTTGACGAGGCGGAGTGCGTTGGCTGCAACCTCTGCGCGCTGGTGTGTCCCGTTGAGGATTGCATCACGATGGTCGAGCGCCGCCGCGCCGACGAAGCGGAGAGTTGGAACGAGCGCGTTGCCAAGGGGGAAGGGCGTGTTGCCGGAGGCTTGGCCGAGCTGTGATTGGCGAGGCCTCAACGGCTACATCGTTGTAGCGGGGTAGATCGCTAGGTTGCAAGTACTTAGGGCCGATAGGCCGGCACCCCAACGATGAATGGATTGGTCTAAGATTTGTATTGACGGCGCCAGCTACGGCTCCTAACGTTAAGGTTAGTGTTTAGGTGCTCGACCGCGCCTACCCGACATGGAAGCGCCGCCGAGGGCCGCCCTCGACCCCGGTTGTGCTGCCGCACACGCCATGGAGGTCACAATGGCTGCACTAGCCGCGCACCGCACGCTTCTCCTAGCGGTCTGCTCCGTCCTGCTCTCTCTCTCTCTCTCTCTCTCTCTAGTCCGCTAAGGGGTCCCAGCGTGTTGTGGGCTGGAGGGACGCTACCCGACAGCGCCAAGTGCATTTCGGAGGGTGCTCCAACCTCCGGATATTCGGGGGGTAGCCCGCCGGACACGAGCAACGTCTTGATTGTTTGGGTTGGCTTCGAAGACAGCACGTCTTGCAACCAGTACACCTACGGCGATGGGACGCTGTTGCCGAGTTGGTTTCGCAGGATGGAGACCGAGTTCGAGGAGTACTACGACTGGCAGTCGTACGGCAAGCACTACGTCGACGCCAAGACGGCTCAGGGAGTGGGCGACGACAGCCTCAAAGCATGGAACCTGGGCAAGACGCCGTGCTATTGGCCGAGGGCGGCGAGTGACCCGGCGATTGGGGACTCGCTGTGTCCATACTCCTACAGTGACACGAAATCGGAAGGATGCATCAATCGCCGCGTAGTCGAGATGATAGCCGATTCACTTGGGGCCTCGACGTTCACGGGTATCGATTGCGTTTGCTTTATTCACCTAGGACCAGCATTCACGAGCGAACAGGTTGCCGGTTGGGGTGGTGGATCCTATGGGCGCGGCTACTCGTGTCCCTCATGTGCCTACAACGGGGACGCAACGACACAGCGGCCGGTGAAGGGCGACTTCGTGGGCGACCCGCTCCCCGGGGGCGACGAGGGTAGCACGAAGTACATGCTCGCCCATGAGTTCGGCCACTTCCTTGGATTGGATCACACGCCGGGAACTGACTATGTGCTGGAGGACACCGTCGACATGGGGCGTTATAGTCCCATGCGGCTAGGTGCAGAGCAGCCTGTCGACTACGTCAACGATAGCTTTCTTCCGTACCACCCGTGGCAGATCACGATGTATGCACGTGGGGGCGGGCAAGGCCCCATCGCCTGGATTGACTCGACACAGTTCGAGTTTGTCGATGTCAACACGCTCGACATTGTGCTCCCAGACATCAGGTCGTCTAGCGGCAACATCGTGCGCGTCGATACCAAGATCGATTCCTTTTCGTCCGAGTTTTGGGTAGTTCATCACCAGAACAATGAATTCGACGAGATCTATGACCGTGATGGGTTGGCGATTTGGCACATGCGTGACCCCGAAAATCCAGCGTTCGTGCCAGTGCGTACGGACATGGACCTTGAGCTTCCGACTGGAAAACGCACGGCACCGCCGTGCCCCGGCACGGTGGCCAACGCTGCCGCTGGTTGGGACAGCCTGGATTGTGATGCAAACAACGGGCACAGCAGCGACTTCTACGGGGCAGGCGACGAGTTTGGGGACGCAACCAATCCAAGTACCCGCGACTACAGCTCGGCGGCTTATCCCGGCAACCAGAGTGTGAGGACCAACGTCAAGGTTGCGGATATTCGCCTGCAACAGTTCGTGAACAAGCCCAACTATCTGATTGATGTAACTTACGAGAGTCTCACAACTTCTCCGTACCTATATACGTGGAATGGGAGAAACTTCCCTAGAGTCGGAAATCTGCTGCCGGTGCGAAGCGAGGCAGAGTCCGGCACGGTCAGATCAGATGCCGTGTTGGTTGGCGTGCAGATCCCCGTCGGCGGGCGCTACGTTTTCAAGGTCCGAGAAGATGGGCATTCGACTACCGTTCTGGATCGAGCGGAGGTTGTGGTCATCGACCACGATCCGAATGTCTCGGTGGCGGTTGATCGTACAGGGACGGTGTTTGGATACCGCGCTGAGCGTGCCGTATGGAGTACAACGCTGCCTGACGGCTCAAGCGGCGACATCGTACGGTCCGGCGATCCCGTCCACGGCGAGCCTGGCGCTGTCGTGATCGTCGAGTGGCAGGAGGTTGCCAGCGAAGACGCCTTGATCGTGGTGCATAAGGGACTTGCTGGCGACGACGTTCCTACGAGCCCCGCGGTGTCGGTTGAGCGCGAGATCGTCGAAGGCACATGGAGCCCGGCTGCGGTGCTACCCCGGCGTGCGTGGTTTGCCGAGGAGTGCATTCGCGTGAGCGATATCGGTCACACGGGCGGCCGACTGGCTCTTCGACTCCGTTGGCTCGACTACCACTCGATCGATCGGGTTGCGGTGGTGCGCCCTGCCGCCGCCGCCGATTTCGTGGCGCGGTCGCTAGTGCCAGACACGCTGGAGGTGGCGTATGAGGTTGTCGACCCAGCCGTGTTGGCTGCGGCTGATGGGCAAACTGCAACGATAAACCACGCAGAAAAGCTGACGTTCGGCGTCACCGCTTCTGCGCCTGCTGACGGGTGGGTGCAGTCGGTAGCCGTAGCGTTTGAAGGCTACTACTCAGAGGCGGCGGGGGAGCGCTTGCCCGAGCAGGATCCAGTAAGCGCCATTGCATACGTGTCCGGTGGCCGCCCGAATCCCTTTAATCCGAACACAAAAATCGAGTTTGGGCTTGCCCGAGGGGGACATGCGCGATTGGAGCTCTACTCAGTTGACGGTCGTTTGGTGAGGCGACTCGTTGACGATCCACTCCCAGGCGGAGAGCACAGTCTGGTGTGGGATGGCAAGGACGGTAGCGGAATACAGCAGGAGTCGGGTGTCTACTTCTACCGGCTTAGCTTCGACGGCGAAACGCGCTCCGGCAAGTTGATTTTGACCAAGTGAGTTTCCAGGGGGAACAGTCATGAGAAGAAGCGGGCTTGTAATTGCGGTTTTTTGCTGCTTGCTCTCTGCTGCTGAGGTGCATGCAGGGATCATCTATGTCCAATCGGGCGAGTCGATTCAAGATGGAATCCTCCAGTCTACAGCTAGAGACACCGTGCTTGTCGCTGAAGGTGTTTACGTGGAGGTCCTTGTCGTATCCCATCCGCTTACTTTGCTCAGTGAGAGTGGGCCACTCACCACCGTGATCGACGCCGATGGGGCTCCGCAGCACGTCATCACGGTAGAGCAGGACGCCAACGGCTCAACCATCGAGGGATTTACGATTCGCGGGGCAGATGGACGTATCGGAGTCATCGTTGGTGCGGAGCAAGTTGTAGTCCGCAGCAACATCGTTGAGCACAATTGGGCCGGTGTCCATATCTATGCTCCTCTTGCTGTGATCGAAGACAATGTGGTTCGCGATAACGTCGCCGGCAAGGGAGTTGCAGGCATCCGGGCTGGGAATGCTACCGTGCGTAACAACTGGATCGAAAGCAACTCGGGCACAAGGGTTGTTTACCTTGTCGAAGGCAGCTTTAGTGGGAACGTCGTCACGGGTCACGTAGCGGATCGCCTGTTGGAGTTATTGTATGTCAATTGTAGCCACAACTCGCTGGTAGGCAACGAAGGCGGCGCTGCGGTGCGTCTCATCGGTACTTTCGAGCACAACGTTGTGGAGCATGGTCCTTCCGGCGTCGCCTTGGAGTGTCTAGGTGCGCAAATCGCGAGCTGTAACGTATTCTGGGGAAGTGCTACACCGTTCGAAGACGATTGCGGTCTAGCAATCGGGGAGGACGACAACATCTACGCCGACCCACTCTTTTGCGACTCCGAGAACGGCGACTATCGCCTAGCAGCCAACTCTCCGGCAGCGGTGGGGAGCTGCGGCTTGATTGGCGCCTTGCCGGTCGGGTGCGGCGTTGCTGCGATTCTCGCGAGTGAAAGCGCGCCACCCGCCCGTCCAGCTCTGCGGGCGTATCCAAACCCCGCACGGGTGCATGTCTCCCTAGAGCTGTCGGGCGTGGCATCTCGCAAGGTGCGCATTTTCGACGTAGGTGGCCGCCTCGTTGACACGGTCGGCCTTAGTGGGGGCCACGCAAACTGGGATGCTCGGCGGGTGCCAGCGGGTGTGTACTGGCTTCGCGTGGATGGCGCCACAGGTGCGGAAGCGCGGCTCGTCCTCGCGCGCTGAGATCGGTGCCTATTTTGGCACAACCCACTCCAGGCCGCTGCGCGCTAGCGGCAGTGGTTGCGCAGCGCACGGGGCGGCAGAGCCAGCTGACACTTGTACCGACGGGAGCGCCCCGGTAGTACCCCAAGAACGTGTTGACAGCCCGTGCGGTTATGGCCTTGGCTAGATCGTTTTGCAGTATGCGGTTAGCAGTCGCCAAGCGAGCGCCGGTGAGTGGTCAAGATAGTCGTTGACAGAGTCAATCACGACGCCTAACGTCATTGTGGTTGCCAGATGCTGAGCGCGCCTGCCCCGACATGGAAGCGCCGCCGAGGGCCGCCCTCGACCCCGGTTGTGCTGCCGCACACGCCATGGAGGTCACAATGGCTGCACTAGCCGCGCACCGCACGCTTCTCCTCGCGGTCTGCTCCGTCCTGCTCTCTCTCTCTCTCTCTCTAGTCCGCTAAGGGGTCCCAGCGTGTTGTGGGCTGGAGGGACGCTACCCGACAGCGCCAAGTGCATTTCGGAGGGCGCTCCAACTTCCGGTTACTCGGGCGGCAGCCCGCCGGACACGAGCAACGTCTTGATTGTTTGGGTTGGCTTCGAAGACAGCACGTCTTGCAACCAGTACACCTACGGCGATGGGACGCTGTTGCCGAGTTGGTTTCGCAGGATGGAGACCGAGTTCGAGGAGTACTACGACTGGCAGTCGTACGGCAAGCACTACGTCGACGCCAAGACGGCTCAGGGAGTGGGCGACGACAGCCTCAAAGCATGGAACCTGGGCAAGACGCCGTGCTATTGGCCGAGGGCGGCGAGTGACCCGGCGATTGGGGACTCGTTGTGTCCGTATTCTGACGCGCTCAGAAAATCGGAAGGATGCATCAATCGCCGGGTTGTTGGCATGATAGCCGATTCACTTGGCGCTTCGACGTTCGACGGCATCGACTGCGTTTGCTTCATTCACCTGGCCCCAGCCTTCACGCACGAGCAATATGCCGGTTGGGGCGGGCCGAACGCTCGCGGGTACGACTGCCCCCCATGCGCCTACAACGGGGCGCAACGACACAACGGCCAGTGGGGGGCGACACGGTCGGCGACCCGCTCCCTGGAGGGGACGAGGGCAGCACGAAGTACATGCTGGCTCATGAGTTCGGTCACTTCCTTGGATTGGACCACACGCCGGGAACGAGGATCGGAGACGTGGTCGACATGGGTCGCTACAGCCCCATGCGCCTTGGCGTCGAACAGGATGTCGATTACGTCAACGATAGTTTTCTTCCGTACCACCCGTGGCAAATCACGAAGTACGCGAAGGAAAATGGGACAGGCCCCATCGCCTGGATCGATTCAACCAGGTTCGAGTTCGTGGACACGAACACGCTCGACATCGCGCTGCCGGACATCAGGGCGTCTGGTGGCAACATTGTGCGCGTCGATACGAAAGTCGATTCCTTCTTGTCTGAGTTCTGGGTGATTCACCATCAGAACAACGAGTTCGACGAGATCTATGACCGCGACGGTTTGGCAATCTGGCACATGCGTGATCCCGAAAGCCCTTTTCAAACCCCGCGCACGGACATGGATCTGGAGCTTCCGACGGAGAAGCGCACGGCGCCACCGTGCCCTGGTACCGTGTCGAATGCCGCAGCTGGATGGGACAGTCTGGAGTGCGACGCCAATAACGGGCACAGCAGCGACTTCTTTGGGGCTGGAGATTTGTTCGGCGATCTCACCAACCCTAGCACTCGAGACTACAGCACCCTAGCCTACCCTGGGAATCAAACCGTCAAAACTAATGTGAGGATTGGAGACATTCGCCTGCAGCAGTTCGTGAACAAGCCCAACTACCTGATCGACGTTACGTACGAAGGCTTGACCACGTCGCCATACTTGTACACGTGGAACGGCAGAAACTTCCCACGATTAGGAAACGTCCTCCCGGTGCGCGGCGAATCGGATTCCGACGCGCCTAGATCGGATGCGGTTCTTGTTGGACCTCAAAGCCCAGTCGACGGGCGCTACGTCTTCAAGCTTCGCGAAGACGGACACACAAGGACGGTTGTGGATCGTGCCGCTGTGGTGGTGATCGACCACGATCCCGAGCTGTCGTTGTCAATTGACTACACAGGTGCTGTCTTTGGATATCGCGTGGAGCGAAGTATCCGGGACGCAACGCTGCCAGAGGGTGCAAGCGGTGACATCACGCGTTCGGGGAGCCCCGTGCATGGAGAGGCTGGTGCGGTCATGGTTGTCGAATGGGCAACCGCCGACGCGGGAGACGCTCTGGTCATCACCCACAAGGGCCTTGCAGGGGACGACGTTCCGACGACCCCAGCGGTCACCTTGGAGCGGGAGGCTGGCGAGGGTGAGTGGGCTGTGGTTGGCACGTTGCCCAGGCGCTCTTGGTTTGTGGAAGAGTGCATTCCACTCAACCGAATCGGTCATGATGGGGGGCGCTTGAGGCTTCGGCTCCGCTGGCTTGACTACCATTCGGTTGACCGTGTAGCTGTGGCTCAACCGGCTGACTCGGGCGACTTCGTTGCGCGAACCATGGCTCCAGATACCCTTGAGGTAGCGTACAGGGTTGTCGATCCGGCGGTGTTGTCTGGAGCGGACGGTGAGACGGCCGTCGTAGAACATGCCGAGAAGCTCACCTTTGGAGCTGCGGCTCCCGCGCCGGTGGACGGTTGGGTGCAGTCTGTTGCGGTCGTTTTGGAGGGCTACTACTCGGAGGCCGCTGTCGGACGTCCGCCCGCTCAAGGACCCCTCAGTGCCATAGCGTTCGCGACGGGCGCTCGCCCGAACCCGTTCAATCCGAGCACGGCGATCGAGTTTGGGCTTGTTCGAGGCGGGCGAGTGGAGCTTGCCGTCTATTCGGTAGACGGGAGGTTGGTCCGCCGGCTCGTAGATGCCCCGCTCCCGGCGGGCGAGCATAGCGTGCTTTGGAATGGTCGGAGCGATTCCGGAGTGCCTCAGAAGTCGGGAATCTACTTCTACAGCTTGAGAGTCGGCGAGGCGGCGCGCTCCGGCAAGCTCGTCTTGGCCAAACAGCGGAGGACAGGCGACATGCGACGACTCGTCTCATTAGGATCGTTCGCTACTGGGCGAGCGCTCTTAAGCGCTGGCTGTGGCTGGCCGTCGCTGCGCTTCTTTCGTCGCTGGGGGCGAGGAGACTGCGTTGTTAGTGCCGGCATATGCCGTCCTCGTGTACGTGTACCTGTACCGGCGCGTGGATGCCCGGTTGGTGAGGACGGTGGGTTTGTTCGTGCTGGTGGTTGCCGTGTGGCTTGTATGGGTGCATAGCCGCCCTTGCGCCAACCCCTGGCTGTTCGCGCGCGAGCTATCTGCAATCGAGCGCTTCAGCGTGTACGGCGACATCATTTGGGGCTATGCGTTTCAGATGCTGTTTCCAATTGAGTTGTCCGTCTGTGATGCTGTTGACGTCACCGGACGTCTTTGGCCTGCAATCGCGATAGTTGTTGGGCTTGCACTCGGTGCCGCGGTGCTTGCCCGGCGCCGGTGCGTCGGCGTTGCGGGGCTGGCGGCTCTTTGGCTGCTGCTGGCCATGCTGCCGTACTGCGGAATTCTGGATCTTAAGCATATTCGCGCCGACCGCTACATGTACTCAGCCTTGCCGGCGACTTGGTTGGCGCTGTCGGTGGTCGCCGCACGTTGGTCACGCGGCCTGGCGCCGCTTTGGAGGCGCGTTGGTTTCGGCGTTGTGTGGTTGTACTTGTGCGGTCATTCGATTTGGCGTGCTCCGGTGTTCGCTAGCGACTGGGACCTTTGGAAACACGAGCTGAATCGGAATCCCTGTTACCGCGAGGCCAGCTCTGTCTTGGCTCTCCGAAGCGCTATCGAAGGGCGCCGCGATGAATCCATGGAGTATGCTGGGGAGGCGTTGAACGGATGCGACCAGACGCTTGCCTTCGTGGACCGCGACATCACACTGTTCAACTTGGCGCGCGTGCTGCAGTTGGAGGGCAGGGACTCCGAAGCGGAAGCGCTCTTTGGAGACATAGCGGAGCACGCCGACCGGAAGTTCTTGAAGGCCGAGGCGATGTACCACCTCGGGCTGGTCGAGGTAGCGCGCGAAGACACGCTCAGCGCCGTTTCCCGGCTTACCAGGGCACTGAAGCTCGGGCTCCAGGCCGAGAACCGCGCCGATGCGCTTCTCCTGCGCTCAAGCCTGTATCTGAGCGTAAGCCACTTGCAGGAGAGCCGCGCTGACTACAGGCAGCTACTGCAGTGGCGTTCTTACTTTGAGTCGAGCGGCGCGAAGATTCAGATGCTGAAGCGTCTCGATCGCGAGTGGGCGGAGCCCTAGCCCCGACAGCACCTAACATGTGGCTTGGCCGTCGGTGGACAACACCCGGGCTAGCGCGTGTCGATGGCGCCGGCCGCCAATGATGCCATGCGGTGAATAGTCGAATTCTTCTACGCAAATTGTGCATCGACAGCGCCATCATCCTGGAGGTGCGGGCGTCGCCTTTGTTCTAGTTCGCGTCCAGCTCCACGCGTACAAGCCCTGAGACAGCGCCATAGCGATAGCCGTCATCGAGGAGCCGGACGTTGCCGTTTTCGTCACCACCGGTGTTGGGAGCGCTCTGGCGCGGCGCCTGGTTGTCGCCGACACCCGGCTCCTCGTTGACCTCGGTCCCGGCGTCCCACAACGACACCATCGCCGTCACATCGCCAGTCACTGGGTTCTGATTGGCGTCGAAGAGTGCGATCCCGCCATCTTCGGGCGCTACGAACACGTCGTTCGATTGCACGAGCATCGTCGCGAACGACAGTCGGTCGCCCGGGCTCGCATTGAAGGAGAAACGATAGGCGCCGCTCGGTGTGATCGGCCCCGGGGACGTACCTCCGCCCGGCGTGTTGAAGACGCCTGAATCGTGGACGCCCATCAGGTTGGCCAGCGCCGCAGCGAGCCCGGAGGGGTCGCCGTCTTCCGCCAGGGCTTCGAGCCCAAGACCTTGATCGGGCGTGCCCGCCACGAACAAGGGCTGTGCGGTGCCGTGGATGGCAAACACCCCTGGCGCGAAAGGGGTGCTGACGGGTGCTACCGCCAGCGACGCTGCCAGCATGGCCGGATTGCCGTCCTCGGCCAGCGCTTCGAGTCCGGCACCGCGATCCGGCTCATTGACTGCAAACAGGGCGCCGTCACCGCGGTGGACCACAAAAACGCCAGGAGCCAGGACCACGGGCACGCCGCTCCGCGATGCCAGTGTCTGCTCGAGCGCCCCGGTCATGCCATCCTCAGCCAGGGCTTCGAGTCCTTGAGCGAGGTCGGATGAGCCTTTGGCAAAGAGCGGAGCGCCACCTGAATGCACGACGAAAACGCCGGGCGTAATCGGGACGGCCTGGGTAGCGCTGTCCGACGTCATCAGTGTTGTCGAAGTCGAGACGTTTTCAATTCGGAGCATGAAGCTCGTGGCCGCTGTCGAAGTTAATGTGACCTCGATGACGTCGCTGACCGCAGGCAGGTTGCCGAAGTCGTCGGTCGCCATTCTGACCAGCGGGTTCGGATCGGCGCCGCCGGTTCCGCCGGAGCGCTGCGGCTGGTCGGTGCCGAGGCCCGGCTCTTGGTTGACCTCGGTGCCGGCGTCCCAGAGAAAGACCTGCGGCGTGAGGTCGCCGGTTATCGGATTGTCAAAGGCATCAAACAGATCGATACCGTTCTGGGCTGGAGCGAAGAAAAAGTCGTTCGACGGGATAAACATGGTGGCAAAGGAGAGCTTACTTCCAGGAGCGGCGGCAAACTCGAATTCGTAGGCATCGCCCGGCCCAGCCGGGCCGGCCATCGACGCATCCACAGGAGTGTTGAACGCACCGCCCACGGCGAATTCAGGATCTGTCGACACATTGTCGATGCGCGCGACAAAATCGTTTGGGCCGGCGCCGGCGCTCAGAGTGACTTGGAGGGCATCTTCGACTGCGGGTGCGGCAGCGTTGTTGGCTTCGCGAACCTCCGGCATGCTGTCTGTCGGGCCGGTGTTCGCGCCCGTTTGGAGCGGCGCTTGGTTGGGGCCCGCACCCAGCGGTTCATCGGCTTCGGTTCCCGCGTCCCAAAGGGCGACGGTTGACGTAACGTCGCGCAGGAGGCGATCCCCGTTCGAGCCGAACAAGGAAATCCCCTCTGGATCGGGCGCGTAGAACAGGTCGTTCGAGTGGACGAACATCGTGGCAAAAGAGAGATAGTCACCTGGCTTAGCGGTGAATGCAAACTCGTAGGCACCGCCGGCCGTCACCGGGCCGGGCGCTGGTGTGCCGACCGGTGTGTCAAAGGCGCCGCTCGCACGTGCAGTAAAACGCGGTGCAATGTTGGTGATCGTGAGTGCAAAGTCAGTGCCGCCAGGTGGCGCCATAGAGTTGTCGTCATCGTCGTCGCAGGCGGCAGTGGTTAGGGCTAACGCGAGAGCGAGAAGCAGCCAGGGGTTCTTGCGGTGCATAAAGGAACAGCCTCCGTTGGAACTGGGTTGCGATGTTCGCCGGCGGCAGGTTGCCGCAGTCCAAGGTTGACACGCCAACGGTGTACGAACCTTCCGGGTGATTCACGTTTTCCTCACATTTGGATTGCGCGGTTATCCCAGGCTTCTACCGTAAGCCGAGGTTGACGTAGAAAACGCGGCACTCCACCGTGCGCCGCCGATGGTCGCATCCTCCCAGGCCAGTTCGATTCGGCCGGTTTGCATAGCCGTGCTGGTCGGGGTTTGACGGACTGAAGCTAGCTCTCTCTGACGCAGCTTGACGGTGCGGGTCGTGACGCCGGCGCTTGGCAGCACGTGGCCGAGGCGCACCAAGACGGCCTCATTAGCACGCCCGGCCCGTCGCATCTCTTGGACGTGACGGGCGAGCAGCAGTGGTACCTGATTGTCAGTGCCGGCGGGTTGCGCAATGCATCCCCGATGCCATGCTCCGTGCTGGTCGTCGATCAAGTCAACGACCTTCGTTCGCTTCTTCTTGCGTGTCTTGTTCCACTTGAGCCGCTTAAGGCCGCAGACGCGCGTCGATGGCGCCAGTGGGTCGGAAGCGCGGCTCGTCCTCGCGCGCTGAGTTCGACGGGTGTCGGTTGCTTGTCGACCTAGCGGACGTTTGGGTTGATGGACTCTAGGGTGCGAAGAGCAACCATTGCGACATCTTGCAGTTAGGAGCCTAGCCAGGCAACGCTGGCATCCCGGCGCGCGTGCTATGCTCAACGATAGCAATCGAGAGCTGCAAGATGAGTGCGCGATCGCCCAAAGGCGCCGACGGAGCGCCGGGGCCCGACCGGCCCACGACACCCACCATTCTCCTCGGGCGTATGCGACGCGGCGAAGCTACCGCCTTCAAGGAACTGGTCGCGGTGCTGTACGACGACCTGCACCGGCTGGCTGCCGGGGCGCTGCGCGCCGAGCGGCCTGATCACACGCTGCAACCCACTGCCCTGGTCAACGAGCTGTACCTGCGTATGGTTGGCGACGATCCTGCGTTGTGGAACGACCGGGGGCGGTTTCTTGGTGCCGCGGCCAACGCCATGCGCCGCGTCCTGGTCGACCACGCCCGGGCGCGTCTTCGCGTCAAGCGGGGCGGTGGCCGCCAGCGCGTCGAGCTTCACTCGGGGTTGGGTGCGGTGGTGCCGGCCGTTGCCCCAGAAGATGTCATCGCCCTCCACGAAGCGCTTGACACCCTCGGGGCGCGCGACGAGCGCGCCGTCGAGGTGGTGCACCTCCTCTACTTTGCGGGGCTGACCGCCCAAGAGGCCGCGGACGTCCTTGGCGTTTCGAGTCGAACTGTGGAGCGCGATTGGCGCCGGGCCCGCGCCTATCTGGTCGATGTCCTGGCGGAAGAGGGCGCTCTGGAGCCCAGCCATGCGAAGGCGTTGTTGCGGCGGCCCACCCGACCCGGAAGTGTTGCGGCGCCGCTACCGGCGAGGATTGGACGCTATCCCGTTGCGCGCCGCCTGGGTACAGGCGGGTTAGGTGACGTGTTTCTGGCGACGGACACCAAGCTCGACCGCAAAGTGGCGATCAAGGTCCTGAAAGAGTCTGTCTTGTCAGGGGTTGGCCGCCAACAGATCGAGCGTGAGGCGCGGCTCCTTGCCTCGATGAATCACCCCAACATTGCGACGCTGTACTCGTTGGAAGAAGGTGACGGTACGAGTTTCTTGACCATGGAGTGGATTGACGGGCAAACGTTGGCGCAGGAACTCCGCCAGTCGGCACTGGATCCGGGCGAAGTTCTGGCGACGGCGCGCCAGCTCGCCCTGGCCGTGGCAGCAGCGCACGACCATGATGTCTTACATCTGGACTTGAAGCCGGCCAACGTCATGCGGCTCGCGGATGGGCGCATTAAAGTGCTCGACTTCGGGCTTGGTCGCCGCGCTACCGTTCCCCAGGAAGCGGGACAAGGCCTCGGGCTGGGGACGCCGGGGTACATGAGTCCCGAGCAGTACGCGGGCCACGCGCTCGACAGCGCCAGCGACATCTGGTCCTTGGGCGCCATTTTCTATGAATTGATCACCTCCGTGCCGGCGGTGCCGCCTTCGGCGTCCCCGACAGGTGACCTGGTGGATTGGTCGCGTCTTGGCGAACCCTATTCGGACTCGTTCCAACAGCACGTGCAACGTCTTCTCGCGGACGCCCCGCACGAGCGGCCAGCCGCGTCGCTGGTGCTCGCCGCCATCGAAGATGAGCGGGCGCGCTTGGGGGCGGATCCGGATCCAGCAGCCAAGGTGCAGCCCAGACCAAAGGACCAGCCGCCCCCGCTGCCGCGCCTTGAGCCCCTGTACGGACGCCAGGGGTTGGTGGTGGAAGTGGAAGGGCGCCTCGAAGGCGGCACGATTGCCACCCTGACCGGCGCGGCTGGCGTCGGGAAGACCGCGGTGGCTCTGGGCGTGGCGCACTCCGTGGCCGCGAACCAAGGTCCCGAGAACGTCCACTTTGTGGATCTGGCAGCTGCTGGCGACGAGCGCTCGGTCTGGGCAGCCGTGGCGTCCGCCTTCGACGTGCGAGCGGCCAGTGGCCAACACCTGATCGATGCCGTCCGGCAGGCATGTGGTGATCGCGCGCCGACCGTGGTGCTCGACAACTGTGAGCGTGCCCTCAAGCCGTGCGCAAACCTGGTGTCGCGCCTAGCAGACGAGGTGCCGGGGCTGCGTGTCTTGGTCACCAGCCGCCAGCCGCTGCATGTGCGCGGTGAGCAAGTTATCCGCATCGAGCCGTTGGGTGTTCCTAGCCCCGAGTCTACCGCCGACCAGGTAGCCCAGTCCGATGCGGCCCAGCTGTTTTTGGCGCGGGCGGGTGTGACGACGCCGTTGAGCAAGGCGGAGGCCGGGTCGTTGAGTCGCATCTGCCGGAGCGTCGACGGGCTTCCCCTGGCGATCGAACTGGTTGCCGCGCGCGCCACGACGCAGTCGCTGGAACAGCTGGCGACGCAGGTGGGAGAAGATCGCTTTTCAGGCGGCCAGACCGGGCGTCACCAACACCACCAGAGCTTGGACGCGGCGATTCGCTGGAGTTACGACCTATTGAGTGCTGACGAGCGCGCTTACTTCCGCCGCACCGCTGTCTTTGCCTCTGGGTGGGTTGCGGAAGTGGGCCACGCCGTCGCCGGCACCGAGTTTGAGGCCTGGCGCCAGGCCGAACTCTTGTCGAGCTTGGTCGACAGGAGTTTGGTGGAGATCGCCGTCGACGGCGGGCTGGGTTGGCGAGGTGGTCCGGTGCCCGAGCCTGTGCCCCGCTACCGACTTCTGGGCCCGGTGCGGGTCTTCGCGGCGGATGAGCTGAGGCGTAGCGGCGACGAACTGCCGGCGCGGCAGCGCCTGTGCCACGCTCTGTTCCAATGGGTGGGCGACGTTGTCCCTCACCTGCGATCGCCGCAACAGGCGCGCTGGCTGGACTTGCTCGAGATCGAGCGCGACAACGTCCGCACAGCGCTGGAGTGCGCGGTGGGTGACAGTGCACTAGCCCCTGAAGCGCTAGTCGCTGCTAGGCGCCTCGGCCTCTTCTGGGCGTTGCGCGGCGATTGGTCGGAGGCGATGAGTTGGTATGAGGCCCTCCTGGGAGTGGTGCCTGATGAGCCCACGCTAGCGCCTCACTTGCAGCGCGCTCGCGCCGACGCCACCGTTTGGTTTGGCAACCTGGCGTTCAACCGCGGCGAGTTCGACCGGGCGCGCACCGCCTATCAGGAAGCACAGGCCCTTGCCGAGCGCTTGGACAATCAGGAGATCCTCGGGCGCTCGCTCACCAACCTGGGGGCCGTGGCGCTGAGTCAAGGTGAGTTCGACGAGGCCCGGCGCGTCCTTTGGTTGGCACTGCGCGCCCATCGCGCCCGGCGCGATCGCGCCGAGGTGGCGACGGTGCTCCTAAACCTCGGTGTCTTGGCGGAACGCCAAGGCCAACTTGCCAACGCTTCGCGGTTCTACCGTGCCAGCTTGACCCTGCGCCGCCGCTTGCTCGACCCGCAGTCCGTCGCCCTGTCGCTCAACAATCTAGGTGTTGTGCAAGAAAAGCTGGGCGATCTAGATGACGCTAAGGCCAGTCACGAAGAAGCATTAGAGATCCGCAACCAAACGGGTGACCGGCGTGCCGTGGGTGAGACGCTCTTCAACTTGGCGGCGGTGGAGGCACGGTTGGGACAGCGCACGCGCGCCCTCGAGTGCTACGCTGAGAGCTACACCTTGCGCACCGCCTGCGGCGACACGCTGGGTGCTGCCGATGCACTCGATGGCATCGCGGTCCTTGAGTGTGACGCACTGCCTGCTCAGGCCATCGTGCTGACGGCCGCGGCCCGAGGGCTTCGCCAAACATTGCCTCCGGCCGCCAGTGGACCCACCTTGGCGCGCCAGGTCAAAGCGATGCGCCGGGCGGTCAAGAAGCGCCTGGGAGTCGATGCGTTCGAGCGCGCTGATAGCCGCGGGGCGTCCCTCTCCGGCCCACAAGTCGCTCAGACAGTGGCCGACCATATCTCACAACATACTGCCAAATAGTGACTTAAGGGGTGCATTGGGCCCCGTGTCGGTCGCCAAGGCGTTTTGTCGCCATATCTCTCGAGGCCGGAGATTTGGACACCCACGTTTTGGGCGCCCAGCGCCCGAGGAGGAGGTATGGACATGCCGAGGCGCAGCACAAGAGCTGGTGACGACCGCGGCTGGCCGGACGCGAGTCGCTTGTTGCGGGTGGCTTTCTTGCTGTTGGTGTGCGCCCCGTTGTTCTCGGGTACCGCCCTTGCCGCCTGCACCATTCCACCCAGTGGACCAGAGTGTGGGGACTACGGGGACGCGCCGGAGGGGGAAGTCGCTTACCCGGCGCTGGGCGTCGTCGGCAACTTCCCCACCTGTTTGGGTGGCGCAAATGGTTTTGCGCGGCACGCGTACAACTTTCCGGGCAACCCCAACATGTGGTTTGGGCCGTCGGTGGACTACGAAGACGATGGCAATCAAGCCAGTTGTTTCGTTTTGCCCTACGACCAGGACGAGTGCCGGGTCAACGATGGCGATTCGGGACTTCTTTTTCCGGAGCCTCTGACGTTGGTGAATGGTTTGGAAGTGCCCTGTGGTCCGAGTCCCACCACCGCCGTGGGTGCCGCATGTTCGGTGGTGTTCTTGGGTACGGGGCTGGATTTCGAGGTACACAACACCACGAGCTTCGCGGGCGTCGTCAACATCCTATTCGATTGGGATCAGAACGGAGAGTGGGGAGGCGGCTCATTGTGCGCCTCCGGCACGGCGTTGGAGCACGCCGTGGTCAACCTACCGGTGCCACCCGGCTTTTCCGGGCCCTTATCGGGGCTAGGAGCGGGACCGGTGATGATCGGTCCGAACCCGGGTTACGTTTGGATGCGCGTGTCGATCGCGCCGGACGCCAACGCGCCTCCCCTCGACTGGGATGGCTCGGGTATCTGGGAGGTGGGCGAAACCGAAGACTATCTCATGGAGATTGCGGCGACAGGAGCTGACCTCGGTGATGCCCCCGAGGACGACATCGCGTACCCTTCCGGCGTCATCGGTGAATTTCCTACCTGCAAGACCGTTGGGCCGGCCGGGTTTGTCGAGCACCTCAACCCCGGCAATGCCTACTTCGGCGGCTCGGTCGACCTAGAGCTCGACGGCAATGCTGGGAATTGCCCGCAGATGGACCCCGACTACGACGAGTGCGACATGGGCGACGGCGATGCAGGCCTGCTGTTGCCGGAGCCATGGACCATGGTGGGTGGTGTCGAGCAGCCTTGTCCCAACGTCGGTGGCGGGTTGTTTTGGGACTCTTGTCACTTGATCCAGTGGGGACTTGACGTCGACATCGAAGTCACCAACCACAGCGCCGATGAACTGGTAGTGAACATGATGGCGGACTGGAATCAAGACGGCCGCTGGACGCCACATGCGGTGCAGTGCCCCGGTGGATTGGCGTTCGAGCGGGTGCTGGTCGACTTCCCCGTACCGTCTGGTTTTTCCGGACCCCTAAGCCAACTGCAGCCGCCAGACTTCTTTGCCGGCGGCCCAGAGGGCTGGGTGTGGTGCCGCTTCACCATCTCCGAGGCGGGCGTGGCGCTGCCTGAGTGGGACGGCTCGGGCACCTTCCAAGTGGGCGAGACCGAGGACTACATGATCATGCTCCACGAAGAGCCCTCGGGCATTCAGGACCCGGCGCCGGTGTCGCTAGCTGCTGGTGGGTTGCAGATCGTCGATGTGCATCCCAACCCGTTTAACCCGCGTGCTGACTTTGAACTGGACGTGGCGCAGAGCGGCGCCGCCCAGGTGACCATCTACGATGAAAAGGGGCGTCAGGTCCGCCAGCTCCTGGCCGGGCACCTGGATCAAGGTCGTCACCGCTTCCAGTGGGACGGAACCAGCGATGGCGGTCAAGCTGCTACGTCGGGGATCTACTTCCTCCGCGCCCAGGTCGGCGCCGAGCGCGCCGTCGAGAAGCTGGTGTTGGTGCGCTAGCTCGGCCGGTTGCACGCACGCTTGGGGCCGCGCTCCGACTGGAGCGCGGCCCTTTGCCATGCCCATGCGGTGAATAGTGGCACTATTCTACGCAAATCATGCATGGAAAATTGCCATGGCCTGATAATCTGGACTATTATGAACGCAGGAATTGCTTGAATAATGACGTTTATCCACGAGTTGCCGAACTGGCCTGTATTCACCTGGGACACCCGGGCATTGGCCCGAGCGCTCTCTTCAGTGCGTCACAAACAGGGGAAGCACCTGGGGAAGATGGAGGCGCTGGGGTTTGAGCTGCGGACTGAGGCCAACATCGCGGCACTCACCAGCGACGTCGTCAAGTCATCGGCGATCGAGGGAGAACGTCTCGACAACGACCAGGTCCGATCGTCGATTGCCGGCAGGTTAGGCCTGGACGTGGCCGGGTTGCCAAAGCTGGGACGGGAAGTCGAAGGCATCGTGGAGATGATGCTTGACGCAACCCAGAACTTTGGACAACCGCTGTCGCGCGAGAGACTATTCGGGTGGCACTCCGCGCTCTTCCCAACGGGCAGGAGCGGGACGCAAGTCATCAATGTCGGTGCATGGCGGGATCGCGCACGAGGTCCGATGCAAGTTGTTTCGAGCCCTGTTGGCAAGGAGCACGTGCATTTTCAGGCCCCGGACGCCCGGCGTCTTGAAGGCGAGATGGAACGGTTCCTTGATTGGTTTGACGCGTTTTCCGACCTGGATCCGGTGCTCAAAGCGGCGGTGGCACACTTCTGGTTCGTCACCATCCATCCCTTCGACGACGGCAACGGTCGTATTGCCAGGGCGATCACCGACATGGCGTTGTCGCGAGCCGATGGATCACGAGACCGGTTCTATAGCATGTCGTCAGCGATCGAGGCGGAGCGCCGGGAATACTATATTCGGCTTGAATCGGCTCAGCGCGGGTCCCTCGACATCACCGCCTGGTTGGTGTGTTTTCTCGACTGCCTGGATCGGGCTATCGATGCTTCGGACGCCATGCTCGCGTCGGTCTTGCGCAAAGCTCGTGTCTGGCAGCGCGTCAACACCCAACCCGTCAACGAGCGCCAGCGCAACGTCATCAACCGGATGCTGGACCACGACTGGGAGGGCCACCTGAACACGTCGAAATACGCTCGGTTGGCCAAATGCTCCCATGACACGGCGCTGCGCGACATCAAGGAGCTTCTCGTGCGGGGTGTCCTCGTCCAGAATGCTGCCGGCGGCCGAAGCACCAGCTACCGGTTGGCGGACCCGGACGCCTAGTTCGCGCGGGCCCGCCGCCATAAACTGTGCGCTACCGCAACTCCCATCAGAGCCGCGCCCAGGAAGCAATGCATCGCCAAGAGCCGGGTCAACCCACTGCTGTAACGCAGCGGTAAGTTGCAGAACAGCAGTGCCCCAATGGCCAGGCCCTGGGCGACACGCTGGCCACGCGGCAGCACCCACAGCGCTGGCACAAAGAGGATGGCGAAGTAGTGGGTCCAGCTAAACGGAGAGGCAAGCAGTGCCCCAATCGAAGCGATTGCGACCCGCCCCGGCAACTCAGAGACGCGCCGGGCAGCCGCCCAAGTAGCAGCGAGGATGCCGAGCGCACCAGCGTAGTACGCTGCTAGCACGGTGCTCTGCATGGGCACCAGCGCCTCGCTTACCTCGGACTCGAGGCTCGTCCCGACGATCAACCGATGGAGCTGGTGCAGGAGCGACTGGGCGCCGGCATAGATCGAGATCCACCGGTGGCCGCGCTCCTCGAGAACGCCGGCGAAGCTGAGGAGGGAGTTCGGGCCAAGGAAGAGCGCTGCGATCAGCGTTGCCGCCACAAGAGTGGCGGTCGCCGCGATCGCCGCCCGGCGTCCGCGGCGGTCAATCGCCAATAGTGCGAGGACTGGCCAAAGGAACGGTCGGGCCAGGAGCAGAATTCCCAGGGCGGCGCCGCTCACCCAACTGCTCGGGCGCCAGGCTACGAGTCCCACTACCGGCAACATGAACACCGAGAGTTGGCCGTAGTCCAACGCTGTTCGATGTGGGTAGAAAAGGCTGACGGCGGCAAAGAGCGCCGCCCCTCCGAACCACGACAACGCGCCGCGCTTGACCAGCGCTACCGTCCACCCGACCAGGGCTAGGATGCCGAGGCCCAGGAAGAGCCGCACCGCGGCGTTGTAGCTCAACATCGTCAAGGGCGCCGCCAGAACCGCCCAGAACGGGTGGTAGTAGAACCTGAGGGCGTAGTTGCCAGTGTAGCCGCGTGCGCGCAGGGCAACGAGGCGCCCCGCCGGTAGCTCCGAGCCGTCTGCGCGCGCATAAAGCGCCTCTGGCTCCGCTTGGCGGACGGCCAGCCCCGCCGCGTACAGCGCCGAGAAGTCGTGCCGCGGGGTGTTTTCTTCGATGGCGGCAGCGTTGAAGAGAAGCGCTTGCAAGGCGAGAAAGGCGGCGAGTGGGCGCTCCGGTACCTTCAAGGCCGTCCCATCCCGATCGCGCTATGACGCGCTGGAGCTGGCGCCGCCCCGCAAAGCGCCGAGGCCCCGCTCTTCATCGGTGCCCGGGATCGTGTTGTCGAGAACCAGCGCAATCATCGCTCCGACCGCCATGCCGGTTTTCCCCAACGTGTTGAGGATGTCAGACACCCACTTGGGTTCGAACGCCAAGGGGTGGGCCGCAAAGTACTCGGGCACCGAAAGTCCCATGAAAAACGCAAAACCCAAGATGAACAGGTTGCGTGCCGAGTTCAAATCGACGAACTGCAGGTTTGATAACCCGACCGCGGCAATCATCCCGAACATTGCACAGTACATGCCACCGACGATGGGTTGGGGGATTGTGGTAAAGAGGGCGCCGAACTTACCGAGGCTGGCCAAGAGGATCATAAGAACCGCACCGATTTGGACGACGCGCCGGCTGCCGACCCGCGTCAAGCCGATGGCGCCTATGTTTTCGCTGTAGGATGTCGTGCCGTTGGCGGTGCCAAAGATCCCGGCGATCAAGCAGCCGACCCCCTCCATCCCGATTCCCCGGTTGATGGTCTTGGCATCGGGGGGTGGCGCCCCGGCCAGCCGGGCGCAGGCGTAGTAGTCGCCGACCGATTCGACAATCGAAGCGATGTAGCCCGCCAACATGCCAACGAAGGCCGCTAGTCCGAAGACCGGCATGCCCCACTGGAACGGTGTCGGTACCCGGAACCACTCAGCGCTGGCCACGTTCGCCGTCGACACGAAGGCGGGGTGTCCCTCTTGGAACACGCCGGTTGTGGTGAGTGCAAAGGCCGTGCCCCACGCAATCAAGATTCCCAGCATGATCGGAAAGAGTTCGAAGGCGCGGTGGGTGCGGCGCATGTACTGACTGAAGAGGATGATGAGGAAAATCGTCAGGCCGCCGATCCCCCAATGGCGTCCCGCTTCAGGCGCCCCAAACTTGAAGAGCGCCAGTCCAATAAGTGCAATGGTGGGGGCGATTGTCACGGGTCCCACGAAGCGCAGGAGGCGTCCGACGAGTCCGGAGTAGCCGAGGACAATCTCCACAACGGCGCCGGCGATCACCGCGCCTTGCACGTGGCGCATGCGCACTTCCCAGCCCGCCGCCGCCAGCGCCGCCATGCCGCAAATGGTGATGGCAGGTTGCAGGAAGGAAAAGGTACCGCCTTGAACAAGCGGCAAGCGATTGCCCCACGTAGTCTGTAGGAGAGTCGTGATCCCACTCACGAAGAACATGGTGCCGATCAGCTGGCCGAGTGCCACGGGTTGGTCGGCGATGCCCAGATGGCTGGCCAGGATCAACGGGATGGCGACCGTCGACCCGAACATGGTCAGGTAGTGTTGGAAGCCGAGGAGGAGTGACTCCCTGACCGGTGGGACATCGTCAATGTGGTAGATGAGCTTGCCGTGCATCAAACCCTCCGGTCAATATGGCGCCGCTAGTGGGCAGGATGGCGAATCCGCGCCTAGGGATCAAGCACCAGCTTCATGCCGAGGTGGGAGGCCTCAAAGCCCAACTGCTCGTAGAAATGGTGGGCGCGGGTGCGCTGGCGATTGGTGGTGAGCTGCACCAGGTGGCAGCCGCGTGCGCGGGCGCGCGCAATCGCCCAGTACATCATGGTCGAACCGATCCCTTGGCCTCGGGCGCCACGCAACACCCGCACCGCTTCGATTTGGGCGCGCCAACCGCCCCGCTGGGCAATGCCCGGCACGAAGGTTAGCTGGAAGACCCCGGTCATAGTGCCTTTACATTCCGCCACCCAAAGCTCGTTGTGCGGATCGGCTTCGATAGCGGCGAAGCCGGCCTCGTAGGATGGGGCGACCGGGTCTCCAACCAGCTCGCGCGTCGAGCCGAACTGGTCGTCAGCCAAGAGGGCAACAATCCCGGCCAGGTCGGCTCGAGTGGCTTCGCGCATCACAATCGCTGAAGAATCGATCGTCGGTACTCCCTCATCAGTGGGTGGCCAGGTTAGAGAAGGCGGCTTCGACGCGCGCTGGTTCCGCGCGGAACTCCCGTCCGACTTCCGCTCCGGAACTGCCGTCCGAGACAATATGGAGTGACCGGCCTCGATGTTCGTAGGGTCGAGGGCTAGGCAGTGAGACTGCTTACCTCATACGAACTTGAAGGAGACCGGTCATGGCAAAACGTATCACATGGGTTGGAATCGACGACCATAAGCTCCACGTTTCGTAGGCGTTCAGCAGAGGGAGCCTTCACTGGTGGCACATCTTGGGCCACAACATGACTGACGCCGATGGTCGGTGTCGCCATGAACCTGCGAGCCAGGAGCTATCCCGATGCACGAGACTCCGACCCGCCCCGTCCGCCGCACAGCCTCTGAATGGCGCGAGATCGTATCGCGCGACCACCGAACACCGATCGCGTGGATCTTGGCTACTATGGGAATATGAAACTCGGGATTTCTCGCGTCTTATTCACGGACACGTTCATGCCGTACCACGTCTTCTCTCTCAGCACGAACGAGTACGGAAGCAGCGGGCCGGATTGGTTCGAAAACGTTTGGTTCGACACAGTCGGAACCAGCACACTGGATGTCCGTATTTTTGATGTGCGTGGCATCAGTCGCAACGTTGCGCTAGTGGATACCGGAATCGACTCGACAGGATCTGAGTTTTGGCTCATCCACCATAAAGAGAGCCAGTTTGACGCAGAGTATGGTGGCGAAGGACTTGCAGTGTGGCACGTGAGCCATCCGACCAGTGCGAGTCGCCCGCAAACGTCGGGAGACAATGACAGCACCATCATCGATCTTGAGCTGGTGACGGGAAAGTTCACGTCGATATCACCCGGATGTCCTGGCGCAATCCCTTCGCCGGACACGGGCTTTGACCAGTTGGAATGTGACGACAACGGTGTCGGCAATGTAGATGATAGCTACAAGGGTGGCGCTGGCGACTTCTGGACCCACGCCGGTGCCGATACCTTCGGTGTTAACTCGAACCCCAATACAAACGACTACGCGGATTCGGCTGCACCGCATCCGCAAAATCAAACTGTTCCGACCGGGATCAGCATCCACGATATCAGGTTGCTGCCGCCTCCATTTAGTACTGGGCCTAAGTCTAAGGACTACTATGTGGACGTGATCTTCGGTGCCGGCTCGTCTTCGCCATACATCTACACGTGGCGGGGCAAGAACTTTCCTCGGTTTACCAACGTGCTTGCCGGGCTCGGGTACCACGGAGAACCGGACCCCAATGGCTACGACGTTGGTGTCGACTTCGTTGCCATTAGTGACCCCAGAGCGCACTATGATGAAGAATACACCGTCAAGATTCATGAAGATGGACGCTCTACGACCTATTTGGACCAAGTGGGCGCGTTTGTGGTTGATCATCCCGCGGGAACTCGTGCGTCTGTGACGTCGGACGGCCACGTGACTGTGTACGAGCCGGGAAATCCTCCCGAGACAGTGCTGGGTTTGCCACAAGGCGTTGATCCGGATGTTCTTGGGGTGCGGGGCCGAGCTTTTCACGGCGACGAATCAACGGAGTTGGTCTTGACATGGGCTAGTTCAGCAACGGCAGATGGCGTTGTCTTGTCGTATGGAGGGCAGGCAAGCAACGACATGTTGAGCCAGGCTGGATTGGTGGTTGAGAAGTTGGGGGCCGAAAGCTGGGAGTCAGTGCGCCATCTTCCGCCGCGAGCAGGGCTGATTGACGCGCTCTTAAGCCCGGCTGAGGTGAGTGACATTGGGGCTGGTCTGTCGCTGCGAGTGCGGTGGCTTGGCATTCATGCACTTGACTACGCCGCAGTTGTGGAATGCGTTGATTCAGCGCTCTGGTCGCGCTCGACCCTGCATCTTGAGGACGCTGAGATCGCTTACAAGGGTTCGCGGTTGACGGAGCTAGCCGGAGTTGATGAAAGCTTTGCCGTGCTTCGGCCAGGAGACAAGCTTACGCTAACCTTCCCCTACTTCCCGAGCGAGCTCAAGCGGACACTTGTTCTGGAAACCCACGGTTACTTCGTGACTCCAAGTTCCGAGCGAAGTGGGCACCGTAGTACTAGTGTAAGCCGAATCATTGCGTCAGTGGAGCGCACCCGGCCGAATCCTTTCAATCCGACGACACATATCAAGTTCACGCTCAATGTCGGTGCAATTGCGTCGCTTGAGGTTTATTCGGTTGACGGGCATCTGGTTCGATTGATCCACGAAGGACCCCTGGCCTCGGGATCTCACGAGTTCGATTGGGACGGTCGTTTGGAGAACGGGGCGATCGCGCCATCGGGAAGCTATTTCTACAAACTTGTTGCTGGTACAGAAGTCGCCACAGGCAAGATGTTCTTGCTAAAGTAGGAGGTCACGATGAGTGGAGCAGCGCTTGCGAGGAGTGCTCGCACAGTTGCCGAGTTTAGATATGGTTCGATGGTCGGTTCGGTGCTTCTGGTTTCTGCGACCGTGGCTAACCTCTGCGCCGCAGCAACGATACTTGTGCCCGGTGACTTGCCCACGATTCAAACTGGCATCGATGCTGCGAGTGCAGGGGATACTGTCCTCGTCGGCCCCGGCACGTATCTGGAGCAGATCGTGATCGATCGGGACGTTGTCCTTGTGAGCAGCGATGGGGCAGCAAAAACGACGATCGACGCAGAGCTTCAGGGCACGGTGGTGACGTTTGACGGTGATCACACTGCGACAGTGGATGGCTTCACAATCACTCGCGGTCGCCGTGGACTTGAGGTTCGCGGAGAGTACACGATCAGCAACAACGTTATCGAGCTTTGTGAAAACCTGGACGGTGGTGCTGCCGCGATTGGTGCAGTGGGCCCCGGATCCATCCGAGACAATGTCGTGCGGAAGAACAAGACTCTAGGGAAGCTAGGTGGTACGATCCTTGCACATCTTGTCCTTTCGTTTACAGGAAACGTCGTACAGGGAAACTGGGCGGGAACCGAGCCCGTGCTGGAACTCAGGTGCGGTGTCCACTCCAACGGTGACCTTGGCGTTGTCTCGGGGAATCTGGTCACGGACAACTTGCACACTGGCTATGGCGCCGCGAGTTTTTGGGATTTTGGTCTTGTCGAGAGCAACACGTTTGTTCACACAACCTTTTCGCCGCCGGATGCTGCCGTCCAAATTGGCACAGAGTTGCCAGGACACCGACTTGTTTTCAGAAACAACATCGTCGCCACCGGCGAGGGTGTCGCGGTCGATTGCAGTCAATCAGCAGGCACCACACTTGAGCTTGAGTGCAACGATGCTTGGTCAGTGAGTGGCAAAGCCTTTGACGGCTCCTGCTCGGGGGTGGGCAGCGGCAATATCTCGCTCGATCCGTTGTTTTGCGATCCTGCGAACCGCGACTACTTGCTGAGCGCCAACTCACCCTGCGCGCCTGAGCACGCGCCGCCTGGGTGCGGGTTGATAGGCGCGTTGGATGTTGGGTGCGCTGGGACGACCGGCGTGGGGGCGTCTGCCCAGCCAGGCGCCGTGGGCCGCGCCATTAAGGTGGTGCCCAACCCGGTGCGCAGCCTTGCAACTTTTGAGCTGACTGGAATCGAGGGCCCTGAAGTTGTCGATATCTACAGCGCCAGTGGCCGGCGGGTAGCGACCATCACCGCGGATGGCAAGGCTATGAACTGGCGTGTGCCAAGCAACTTGCGCTCAGGCGTGTACTTTGCCCATATCGACGCGAGATCGGTTGCAGATCGTTTCTTGGTAGTGCGCTAGGGCAATATCTGGCCTTAGGGTCGGCCGGCAGGATAGGCAGCAGCGACCCGTCGTCCCCGCGTCGAACCTAGCTGGTCGTGAGCCAAGAGGGCAACTCGGTTCCGGAGAGCGGAACCGCGAATGGAGTTCCGCTCCGGAACCGGCGCAGAGTTCCGCTCCGGTCCTGTCGCCGAGTTCCGCTCCGGAACCCCGGACAGTGTCGAAGAGCACCGGCCCCACACGACCAATCCGAGAATGCACCTGCTGTCGACGATTCGACGATTGTCCGCCAGCGGGCAATCGCCGGGATGGGTTAGCCGCTTGGGTGCTGCTCTTTCGAGGCGGCATGAAAGTTGCCTCACCTGGCAGGGAACTCCATTCGTTGGACGCGGCGCTCTCGCTCTCCGGATTCGAACAGCACGTGTGGACCCCGGAAAGGGAGACACCATGCGACACGAAATCTCAGCAGCAACGTTTCTGTTGACCATTGTGCTGAGCGGCACAGCGCAGGCTAACACGGGCGGCGTACCTATCGGCTGGTACAAGTGGAACCACGTGTTGGTTCAGCACGGCAACGACACTTGCTCGGACAGACCCAACGGTGGCATGCTAGCGGCGAACGGCAACGGTCAATTCAATAACTTCTGTGTTGAGCACAGCGACTGCGATTGGCTGTTCTTTCACGGCGAGTGCCTGGTGCCGGGTGGCATGTGCAAGACCAACGGACAAGCGTGGTTCGGCGTGCGGGACTCGTGGCACAACACGCTCCTGTGGGGACCGGACGGAGTGGATGCGCTCGCCGAAGCGTTCAACAATCGTCATCCGATGGATTTTCAATGCGAAGGCGAAAACCCTACGCTGCGCGGCTGGTTTCTGAAGATGTCCGGTGGGTCGATCAGCGCTGACTTGCCAAGTCTCTCCGGTGGCATCGGTATCGTGGATGACATGATGAATTCAAGCGAGTTTGCAATGATCCAGTTGCTTGATCGAGCCCCGGCGCCGAGCAGCACGGTTGAGGCGTGGGCCCGGTTGACTGGCTTCATCGCTTCGATTCTTTGGGACGATGAGATCCCAGCGCTCCAATTCACGGAGAGTCAGTGGTACGCGCTCTTTTGGCCGGTGTGCCACCAGTTCGTAATCGTGTCTGGAGCTAACGCAGTCGTGCGTGGTTTTCCGTCCAACACAATCTTCGACGGCGGAGCAGAATCGGACCGACTCCATGCCGTACGCGACGAACTCATCGGAGACCCGTATTGGGTTTACTTGGATACGCTGACTCCGGTTAGGTCGTCGACCTGGGGTGGCATCAAGGCAATCTACCGGTAGGGGAATCATGAGACTACTCATTGCTGTGGCGGTCGCCGTTGCATCGGTCGCCGCGAGCGCGGCATCGGAAGATGACAACTCTGGCTTCGTACCGCATACCAAGCCGTACGACGAACTCGTAGAAGAACCCGGCTTTTGGATCGGGATTGGTCGCCTTATCAGTGGCTCAGGCGACCTGGCCGATTCGGAGATCGAGGCCGCCATTGACACGCTGCACACCGCGCCCGAAGCCTTATTATGGGGAGTCTTGTTCGAGGCCATGAAGTACGGCGAGTTTTCTCTCGATCCAGACGATCCGAACCGCCAGTTTCTCGAGCGGGGCTCGGAGCTCTGCATGTTCATGCAGTTCGCACTGTTCTCCGACGACGCTCGCTGGGACGGCTATCGGGCGAACCGCGGGGGAGCGGCCCACATCGGGTTCCAGGAGTTCATGGACATTTTGGCAATTGAGGCCAATGTCCATGGCGCGCCGATCCCTCAATCCAGGGACGTCCTGCCCCAGTGGCAGGAATTCGCCGGACCCGACTCCGCTATGGATCGGGAAGAACTCCGCCGGTGGCGTGACGCCACGCAGGGATAAGCGCATCTACCGACCTTCCGGCCGGCCGCATCATGGCTGCACCACTCTCGAAAGCGGGCGGCGACTGCTCCTCGCCGCCGCCTTGCTTGCCGTTTGGGTCGGCGAAGAGTAGCATCACCGGTCGGGACGAACCGCTCTACCGCCCCGCCGGCGCCTCCTTGGCGCGCTCAACCCAGATTGCATAGCTGCGCGCCACGCTGCGCGCCCGAGAGGATGACATGACCCAGAACCCACACGTCAAAGCTTGGGTCGATGAAGTTGCCAAGCTCACCCAGCCCGACCAGATCTACTGGTGCGACGGCAGCGCTCAAGAGAAAGCCTCGCTTGAGAAGCAAGCGCTCGAGTCGGGCGAATTGATCGAGCTGGATCAGCAAAAGCTGCCAGGTTGCTACTTGCACCGCACCGCCCACAACGACGTTGCGCGTGTCGAGGACCTCACCATCATTTGCACCCCCAGGAAGGAAGACGCCGGTCCCAACAACCATTGGGAAGAGCCGGGCGCCGCCTACAAGCGGATCGGCGGCATCTTCGAAGGCTCGATGAAGGGGCGCACGATGTACGTGATCCCTTACATCATGGGCCACGCCGGCTCGCCGTTTGCCAAAATCGGGATCGAGTTGACCGATTCAATCTACGTCGTGCTCAACATGCGCATCATGGCGCGCATGGGACAGGTTGCCTGGGACGAACTGGGCGACGCCAAGGAATTCAACCGGGGTCTGCACTCGAAGGCCGACTTGAACCGTGATCGCCGCTGGATTGCTCACTTTCCGCAGGACAACACCATTTGGAGCGTTGGCTCGGGCTATGGCGGCAACGTGCTGCTTGGCAAGAAGTGTCTGGCGCTCAGGATCGCCAGCTATTTGGCGCGCCAGGAGGGCTGGTTGGCCGAGCACATGCTGATTCTCGGCATTACCAATCCCCAGGGTGAAACGCGCTACGTCAGCGCTGCTTTCCCCAGCGCCTGCGGCAAAACCAATCTGGCCATGTTGATTCCGCCCGACTCCCTGCCCGGCTATAAGGTAGAGACGGTGGGGGACGATATCGCCTGGTTGCGCCCTGGCCCAGATGGTCGCTTGTGGGCGGTCAACCCCGAGTTCGGCATGTTCGGCGTCGCGCCTGGCACCAGCATGGAGACCAATCCCAACGCCGTGCGCGCGGTTGCTCGAAACACGATCTACACCAACATGGTGCACACGCCCGAAAACACCGTCTGGTGGGAAGGGATGGACGGCCCGCCGCCGGCGCGGGGGATCGACTGGAAAGGCAACGAGTGGACGCCGGCTAGCCCCGAGCCTGGCGCCCATCCCAACTCGCGGTTCACCGCGCCATTGTCCGGGTTACCCTGCATTTCGCCCAAGTTTGACGACCCGCAGGGCGTGCCGATCGACGTCATGCTGTTCGGCGGGCGTCGCGCCCAGTTGGCGCCGTTGATCTACGAGGCCTTCAACTGGCAGCACGGGGTGTTCGTCGGCGCTTCGATGGCTTCGGAGCGCACCGCCGCGCAGTACGGCAAGCAGGGCGAGGTGCGGCGCGATCCCATGGCGATGCTGCCGTTCTGCGGCTACAACATGGGTGACTACTTCTCGCACTGGCTGGAGATGGGGAAGAAGATCGCCAACCCGCCGAAGATTTTCCACGTCAACTGGTTTCGCCAGGATCGGCAGGGCAACTTCCTGTGGCCCGGCTTTGGCGAGAACCTGCGCCCACTCCTCTGGGCACTCGAGCGCGCCACCGGGGGTGGCCAAGCCGTCGAAACGCCGATCGGCTACGTCCCCGCCGCCGATGGCCTCGACCTCAGCGGTATCGACGTCTCGCGCGACGCCATGGAGGATTTGTTGAGCGTCGATCCCGCCGCTTGGAGCGAGGAGTTGGCCGGCATTTCGAGCTGGATGGAGCGGTTCGGCAACCGCTTGCCATCGGCGATCACCGACGAGATCCACGCGCTGGAGAAGCGGCTCAACTTGTCGACCGCCGGCGCCTAGTTGGCGCGCCAATCAACGGGTGACGTGAGCACCGCCAGTGATGCTGGCGATGCCACCGAGCCACCCACCAGGGCCCCGAGCTATCGGGGCCTTTTGGCATCCAATCCGCACTTTCGGCGGATTTGGCTGAGCGACCTCGTCAGTTTTTTGGGCGACTGGTTCAATACGGTCGCGGTCTACAGCATGGTGTTGCGGATTTCTGGCACCGGCCAGGCGCTGGCGGCGGTCATGGTCGTGCGCACATTGCCGGTGTTTCTGGTGGCGCCCGTGACCGGGCCGCTGATTGATCGCTTCGATCGCGTCAAGCTGATGATCTGGGCCGACGTCGCTCGGATAGTCGGCGTTTTTGGCATCTTGTGGGGGCGCTCCGCCGAGAGCTTAGGGATCGTCCTCGGCGCCATCACCTGGATGATTGCTTGGTCGGGACTTTTCTTGCCGGCTAAGACCGCCGTCGTCCCAATGCTCACCACCCGGGCGGAGTTGCCGGTGGCCAACGCCCTCTCGGGTGGCACCTGGTCGACGATGCTGGCATTGGGTGCGGCGCTGGGTGGGTGGGCGACGGCGCTCATCGGTGAGCAGGCCGCGCTTCTCATAGACGCGGTAACCTTTGTGTGCTCGGCAGTTCTACTCTTGCCATTGCCGCGCCTCGCTGCCGTCCAGGACCATGCCGATCGGGCCACCAGCGGCTTCGTCGCCGGTCTCCGCTACTTGCGCGCCCACCGCTGGGCGTGGCCGCTCATCTCGGTCAAACCGATGATTGCCGTCGGCGCCGCGTCCATCCTCATGATCCCGATTTTCGGAGACGGCTTCTTTGAAGGGGCGGCCGGGCCCCTCTACATCGGACTCCTGTACGCGGCGCGCGGCTTCGGAGCCATCGTCGGCTCAATGGGCCTACGCGGCTGGGTCGGTGACGCGCCCGCGACGCTGCGTCGCATGATCCTCGTGGGTTTCGGCTTGATGCTGGTAGGGTATGTCATCTTCGGTTTGGCTCCCAACTTCCCAGTGGCTATGGCTGGGTTGGTGGTCGCGGCCCTGGGGTCGTCGTCGAACTGGGTTTTCTCCGGGACGCTTGTGCAGCTGGCAGCCGATCCCAACTACCATGGCCGTTTGTTCGCGCTTGAATTTGGTGTTATGACCTTGATGTTTTCTTTGATGAGCGTCCTGGGAGGTGCCGCCCTGGATGCGGGGGTTTTGAGCCCGCGCGGTGTCGCCGTCGCCAGCGGCTGCTTGATGCTGGGGCCGATTCTCCTGTGGGCGCGCTTCGGCCGGCGCCCGCTCCGGGGGTAGTCGAGGCTGGCGGTCTGCCGCTTGCGAGGCTCCGGCGCTCAGGCCCTGCCGCCGCTTCCGGGCGCATAACTCATTGCCAGAATTGGGCTTGCGGGTTGCCTCTGGTGGGGGGCTGTGCTACACTGTGGGGTAGATTCCGGTCCCCCCCGCCGGTGATTCCTTTTGCGCCCTCAGACGTGCCAACGACCTCGATCATGGATGATGTGAGATCCCCTGCGTGCCGCCCCCGGGCGGCGGCCAGCTGGCTGGCGCTGTGGACGGCGATTGCCTGGATTGCCGGCTGCGGGCAGTCCGATCCGACCTTTACCCCCAGCGGTGGGAGTGCCGACTTGGGGCGCATCATCGTCACCTCCTCGGTGACCGGCGCCCAGATCTCCCTGGATGGCAACCTCACAACCTCAGTGACTCCTGACACGCTGGTGGACGTTGCTGCCGGCGACCACCTGATCAGCGTTTTTCTGCCGGGATACGAAGCAGCCGAGACGATGATCACCGTCGAGGCCGACACCGATGTGCCGGTAGACTTTCTATTGGCTCTCATCCCGGAGCCGGGCTCGATCGAAGTGGCGCTTACTGCGCCGCTGGCCGTACCTGCCACCATCGTCGTCGACGGCGTGCCCACTGGGCAAGCGGCGCCGGGTGTGGTGGGTGGGATTCAGGCGGGCGAGCATCGCGTCACCGTCGCCGCCCCGGGATTTGCCACCGATCCTGTTGAGCAGCTGGTGACCGTGCTCGCCGACCAGACCGTCCGCGCTGAATTGACCCTGTGGGTCGAGCGTTTGGTTCTCTGCGAAGACTTTTCCAACTCGGATTGCCTGCCGTGTCCGGCGGCGGATGCGGCGCTCCACCGAGCCTTGGAAGCGGCAAGCCGTGCCGGTGTCGCCATTAACCCGCACGGTTGGTGGCCGGGGGCTGCCGATCCGATGTTCCAGTTCAACACGGATGCACACCGCGGGCGCGTCTTTTACGCTGGCGTCCAGCAATTGCCTAGCATCTTCGTCGACGGTGACCTGGTCAGCGCGGGGACGGTGACCGAGGCGGATATCGCCGACGCGCTGGCGGCGCGGCCCGAGTCAGCGCCCATCGCCATCGCTGTGGAGGGGGCGCTGGGTGGCTCTTCTTATGATGTTGGGGTCGAACTTTGGGCGGTGGAGGCGAGTTTTCCCCAGGCGCTGCGACTGTTCACCTGCATCGTCGAGACCGAGGTGGAGCTGGATCCGCCGGGTTCCAATGGCCAAGTGCACTACACCAACGTCCTCAGGCACATCATGCCAGCTCCCACCCCGAACAGTGGTGAGCCCGGTGGCCAGCCGGTGACACTCACGGTCGGGGAGAGCCGGCGCTTCGATTTGACTTACGACTTGCCAGCGGGTGGGCTGGACCCCAACCATCTGGCGGTCATTGCGTTTTTGCAGGACGACGACTCCAAGGTCGTTGTCCAGGTCGCAACCAACATCGAACACGACTAGCGCTCAACATCTTGGCGCTGGTTGTTGAGTTAGGCGCCACTACCAGAAAGGCGATCAACATGACGACAGCAATTCGACGGGTAGCCATCAGCGCCGTAGTTGCGCTGGCGTTTCTGGGAGGTGTCCCCACCGCACACGCGACCTTCGAGTTCACCATGGAGGTGGTCAATCAGGAGCCCATTAAGATCGGTCCCGTGGGCTTCGAGTTCGTGCGCGCCAAGTGCGTCGTAACCAACACCGGTACCGACGCCGATACCTACGACGTCACCAAGATGCGCGACGCACCGGCAAGTTGGGACGTGTCGATCTGCGTCGGCGCCGGCGATGGCAACTGCTACGCGCCGTTCGTTGAATTCGTCGAGGATGCGTTAGCTTTAGCACCAGCGGCCACTGATACGGTGTCGATCTACTTCACGCCGATTAGCGGCGAGGGTTCGGGCTACGCCGACCTGACCGTCGCCTCGTCGGGAGACCCGCTCGTCGAAGTTACGCGCACCTTGGGTTGCGTCACCGATGGCTGCGACATCGTTATCGTCGACGATGATGCCGGTGACACCGTCGAGACTTTCTTGGTGGACGCTGTGCCGCCACCTTTCGATCCAGGGGTTTGGCGCCGTGACTTAGAGGTGATGGATTCCGACGCCATGGGCGCGTTTCCCGTCGTCGCCTGGATGACTGGCACCAACAGCAACACCCTGGATGACGACGACCGCGCCGCTTTGGAGGGCTACATGGGCGCCGGCGGCCGCGTTTGGCTGACTGGCCAGGACATCGCCTTTGACCTGTGCGATCCAAGCAGCCCCAACCACACTGCGGCAAGCCAAGCCTGGTTCGAAACCTGGATGTTGGCGACCTATGTGGCTGACGATTCGGGCGCCCTGTCGTGCACGGCGGTCGCCGACGATCCCATCGCCCAAGGTACCGACTTGGCGCTTGCCGGCGGTGATGGGGCCAACAATCAGACTGACCCTGATGTCTTGTCGACCGCCCTGGGTTCGGGGGCGGCGTGGGAGTACCCGTCGGGCGACGTCGCTGCGGTGCGCATCGTCGGCGACCTCCAACCTGGCGATCCGTCCTATCGGGCGCTCTGTATGGGCTTTGGCTTCGAGGCCATCGACAACGCCGCGACCAGGCAGGCGATGGCGTTGAACTCCATGGCTTGGCTGAGCGCTTCTTTGGTGGGCGTCGATGATCCCGCCGGCGTCGCTCCCGGGGCGGCCATTGTTTTGGACTCGCCGCGTCCCAACCCATTCAACCCCGGCGTCACCATTCCCTTTGCGATCGACGAAGCAGGGCCGGTGACGCTGCGCGTCTTGGATGCCAGCGGGCGCTTGGTGCGCACTCTGGAAGCGGGTGCGTTGGCCGCCGGCCGTCACGTCGGCCGGTGGGACGGCCTAGACGACAGCGGTGTCCGGCAGGCGTCGGGCGTCTATCTGTTTGAATTGCGCGGCGCCGGCCAGGTGTTGACGCGGAAAGCCGTTTTGGCCAAGTAGGAGAGGTGACCATGTTGAAGTTCCGAAACACTGCGTGGAGTGGGGTGTCGACCGCCTGGCGCGGCCTGGCGGCGGTTGCGCTGATCGGCGCAATCGCCGCGGCGGACACCGCCGCCTTGGCAGGTGAGGGCGGTGGCCAAGTCCCCAACTTCAAGCTCAAAAATCTGGAAGGCAAGAACGTCGAGCTGACCAGCTTCACCGAGAACGGTCCGGTCCTCTTGAGCTTTTGGGCTACGTGGTGCAAGCCTTGTTTGCGAGAGATGCCGCACGTCGATGCGCTGCGCGAAGCCTACGCCGATCAAGGACTGAGCGTTGTGGCTGTCTCGGTGGACCAGTCTCGCAGCCTTGCCAAGGTCAAGTCCTACGTTAAGACCCACGGCTACGGTTTCGACGTACTCCTCGACCCCAACCAGCGCACGCTGCGGAAGATGAAGGGCTCGAGCGTGCCGTTTACGGTCCTGGTCTCTCCGGAAGGCGAGAATCTCTACACCCACTCTGGCTATCGAGACGGTGACGAGAAGGTATTGGCCGAGTTGATTGCCGAGGTGATGGACGACTACGCCAATCGCGGTGGTGACGCTGACGCTGCGGCTGACGGAGTCGACACAGCGGATGGCGAAGCCGATGCGCGGAGCATTGCGGCAGACGAGTCCACCTCCGAGGCGGCTGCGACTACGGAGAGCGCTCAGGGAAGTGAATGAGCCCAGCGGATGGACCATGAAAAGATGGGCTAGAGGGACGCGGAGCCGCCGAGCAATCGGCGGCGGCTGCGCGTTAGGGGTGGGGATTTTCTGGTCGTGTTCGGTGGCGGTCGCACAAATCCAGCTCCCAGACGGTTTCTCGGCGTCCTTCCAAACCGAGTATGCGCGCGCTTCAGGCTCGGGGTCGGTGAGTGGCGAGTCCGAGTCGATCTTCGAGAACTGGCTGGACGTCGACTACACGCGCGGCGACTTCCTGGCCGGTTTGCGCTACGTGGCCTTCCAGCCGCCCGACCCGACCATCTTCCCGCCGGATGGATCGAACGACGCGGATGGTTCGCATGGCGTCGACCTCTACTATGGTGAGTACACCCGCGACCGCTTCTCGCTGCGCGGCGGCAACTTCTATTCGCTGTTTGGGCGCGGGCTGGCGCTCCGCACGTACGAGGACCGCTCGCTTCGGGTCGACACCAACGCCCTTGGTGCTACCGGGACCTACTATTTGAATGACGGCGAGGTGACCGCGCTGATCGGCAAGACGGTGAGCGGCAACGCTGAGGACGCTGACCGCGAGCGCTCCAATGTCTTGGCCGCAGTCGACGCCGAGCACGGACTCTACGAACCCGCCGCACTCCGCGTCGGCGCCAGCTTGGTCACCACCGACGCAGGCGCCGGCGGCGGCACCCGGGAGGAACCGGTGCGACTGAAGGGGGCGCGGGCCAGCGCCCAGTTGGCGGGCGTTGACCTGGTGACCGAGTTCGCCCGCGTCGACGGACCCAACGTCTTTGCGGGTTCGGTCCGGCGCGGTTTCGATGGTCCCAACTACCATGGCCGTGGCATCTACGGGTCGGCGTCAACAGCTCTGGGTAGTGTCGGACTACTGTTCGAGTACAAGGACTACGACGCCTTGGTCTTTCAAAACAATGCAGGCATTGACCACATTGTGCCGCCGTCGACCTTGCGCGACCATACGTTCAATCTGCTGAACCGACATCCGCACCAGCTCGATACCGCCGACGAGCGAGGCTTTCAAGTCGAAGCCACCTGGGTGGCGCACGATCTCGTCGCCCACGGCAACACGGCCCTTTTGGCCAACTATAGCAACACGCGGAATCACGACCACGAAGCGCACGGCAATCTCTTCGACGACGCCTACTTCGAGGTGCAACAGGAATTTGAGAGGGCGACAGTCATCGCGGGACTCTCTTACCAGCGCAGCCACGCTTCCCCCGACACGCCCGATCCTCTGCGGCAGTTGTGGACGCCGGTGGCTGACGTCCGCTATGTGTTGAACGATGTGCACTCCTTTCACGCGCAATTCGAACATCAGCACGAGTCCAGCGACTTCGTGGGTGAGTTCGATGTGAACTTCATAGTGCTAGAGTGGAGCAAGAGCCCAGACCTGACGGTTGGACTCTTGGTCGAGCAGACCAACAAGTCGCCCCTGCAGCTGGAGCGGCTGGTGGAAAGCGACACCGCCTACTTCGCCGGCACTCTGGACTACAACTTGTTTGGCAGTCACGACTTGCGTTTCTTCTACGGGACCCGGAATGCTGGCTTCGTGTGCGTCGGCGGCGTCTGCCGCTTCGAGCCAGCATTCGACGGGTTTGAGATGGCGCTGATCAGCCGCTTCTGAGGCGCGTTCGTAGGGCGCGGCGAGGTGGGCGGCGGTGGCGCCGGTCTTCAAAGGAGGCTCCCCCATGTGGACCCCGCTCCGCGCCCGTCCGGCGATCCTTCTGTGGGCGACGTGCGTCGCTCTTGTTGCTCACCCCCAGTGGGCGTCGGCGACGACGCCGGCCGGCCCCCACGGTGATGTGACCGCTGAGGAGTGGGCCCGCTGGCGCGCTGGGGGTGGGGGCGACGCCGCGTCGGCCGGCAACAACATCCCCGAGCCCCTCGGCCCGTGGAACTACTGGCGCGAGTTTGTCCAGGCCGCCCACTTCGGGGCAGCCTGGCAAGTCCTCGACCCCGCCTCGCCCAACTACGGCGGCATGATCGAGGCGGAAGCCGGCCCGCTGGGCGGGGTGATTCAGACCGACAACACGCTCGAGGCCATCTGGGTATGGTCGCGCTACCGCGAACTCACCGGCCGTACCGACTTCGACAACAACATTGCGGCTGCCTGGATCTACTGTCGACAATTCCCCGCCTGGCAAGAGGAAGGTGCGACCGACTACTACCGGGCGCACAACTGTGCCTGGGGGTTGACGGCGGCGTTGCGATACGAAGCGGCCACGGGTGACGTCTCTGCCGCCGGCTACGCCGACACTTGCGCCCAGTTAGCGACAGGGTAAGCCTGGGAAAGGGGAAAGACCGATGATGTAAGTCAAAGTCGGAAACCTTTCGTAGCGATCCAGAGGGTTCGACTCCCTCCCGGTAGAGGCCAGCAACCAGCCGGAAGCGAGCCTTGCACGCGTGCGGCAACGTACGTCGTGAAGCGTAGGTAGCAGGTGCTAAAGCCGTGTGATGGAACCTCGAGATCAGGGTGCGCGTTGAGGCCTTCGTCGTGTTGGGAGCGGGGGCAGCATCCCCAGATGCGGTAACGCGAGGATCTGGGGACTCGACCGGGGTCTGAGAGCAGGGCAGAGGTACAGGATGGATCGCCCAGGAACCTGTGAGGTCCAGCAGACTGCCACGTTCCATGAGCCGTTGGTTCTCGGCTTCAACAGGACCGGGCCCGCGAAGAAGTCTCCGCTCCGCGGGAGCGAACAAGAGGGACGAGACGTGGAACCTGGCGACGAATCCATAAGTCGCCAGGCATCAGCTGCTGGAAGTCGTAGCGCCTTCATAGTACTGACGACGCTGGGGAACTTGGCTCACGAGGACCCAGCCGAGGGAAGGGGGGCGTCACGTGGACAGACCCACTCTTGAGAAACACGGAGGGCGCTTTGAAGCCTGCAAGCGTGTCAACGAAACAAGGGCGGATAGCCGCTTTGGCCCGGGACAATCCGGACATGGCGTTCACCTCGCTCAATCATCACCTCGATAAGGAGTGGCTGAGGTACGCGTACGACCAGACCCGGAAGGATGGTGCCGTTGGTATCGACGGGCAGACTGCCGCCGAGTATGGAGCCGACCTCGAGGAGAACCTGACGAGTCTCCTGGATCGGATCAAGTCGGGGCGGTACAAGGCACCGCCGGTGCGACGAGCGCACATCCCGAAGCATGACGGTACGACGCGTCCTCTGGGCATTCCGACCTTCGAGGACAAGGTGGCGCAGCGAGCGATCGTGATGTTGCTGGAACCGATCTACGAGCAGGACTTCTTGGACTGTTCCTTTGGTTTTCGGCCCGGCCGGTCAGCACATCAGGCTCTACGGCAGTTGCGAAACCAGATCATGGACCGCGGCGGTCGTTGGGTTCTGGATGTTGACTTGCGTCGGTACTTCGAAACGATCGATCACGGACGTCTACGGCAATTCTTGGCCAAACGAGTCGTCGATGGCGTTGTACGACGGATGGTCGACAAGTGGCTCAAGGCTGGGATACTCGCAGAGGGGCAATGGAAACGCACCGATCGCGGTACTCCGCAAGGTGGGGTGGCCTCCCCGTTGCTGGCCAACGTCTATCTACACCACGTGATAGACGAGTGGTTTAGTCATGATGTGGCGCCGCGGATGAAAGAACGGAGTTCGATGATCCGCTACGCCGACGACATTGTGATGGTGTTTGAGGACTTTCTCGACTGCATTCGGGTCCAGCGGGTTCTGGGGAAGAGACTCGGCCGCTTTGGGCTGAGCCTCAACCCCGAGAAGACTCGGATGGTCGACTTCCGATTCAAACGCCCGAACGGGAAGCGACACTCTGCCACGCAGGCGACCACGTTTTCCTTTCTCGGCTTCCTCCACGTCTGGGGGCGGTCGCGGCGAGGGAAGCACGTCGTCTATCAGTGGACGTCGAAGGACCGATACGCTCGGGCGCTTCGATCCTTGCACCGGTGGTGTCGGCTGAACCGGCAACGACCTTTGGTTGAACAGCATGCACGGCTGTCGCGCAAGATGCTAGGGCACTATGCCTACTATGGCATCACGGGCAACGGCCAGCGGCTGCGCTGGTACGCCCATCAGGCGGCACGGATCTGGCGTTTCTGGCTATCCCGACGACATCGGGGCAACCCGATTCCGTGGTGCGTGTTTCGACGCACACTCGAACGGTACCCCCTGCCACGGGCTCGCATCGTCCACCAATACGTCCCGACGAGCGAATCTGCCACGTGAGGAACCGTATGCGTCAATCGCGCTCGTACGGGTCTGTGAGGGGCGGGGGCGGCAACGTCCCCGCCTACTCGGCACATCGTCGACCACGTGCTCGACATCAACGCCGGTGACTTCCTGATCCGTCGCCTGCACACCTTCGTCAAAGGCTGGGCGGCCGGTAACCTCTACCTGTTTGGCGAGGCACGTGCCGATCAAGCGCTGATGGCCGAGGCCGTCACCCAGGGGAACGACGTGCTGGGTTGGCTGGATTCGGATCCGGCGCTTAACTTGAAGCAAGAGTACTGGGCGATGTCGAGCGGCACGGTCCTGTGGGGCGTGGCCAACTCGGTCTTTCGGGATGACCCGGTGCTGGGCACTACCTGGTTAGGGACCAACGCACCCCATCTACAGCTTTGGACCGAGTGGTACAACGGCCCCGGTTTCGACTGGGACAGCTCTTGGAACGTCGCTTACGCCAACGCCCATTTTGCCGTCTGGGACATCCTGGGTGACCCGACCTACTACGACAATGGCGTCACCATCACCGATCGTCTGCTCTCCTACGACACCGACGACGACGGCGGCATCCTGGCCGAGTCGCAGGATCCCAATACCGAGGACATGACCTGGGTGACCAGCTACCTCATGAAGTTTGGTGTGGATCGCTTAATGGGAACGCCCGCTCTCCACGACGTCGGCGCCCTCAAGTTCGACGGCCTGGCGGACGGCGACGCGTTCCTGCTCGGAGAACCCATCACCATTCGCGTGCTGCCCACCAACTACGGATTGTCGGACGAAACCGGAGTGGCGCTCCACCTCACCGGCGATCAAACAGCGCTGACGACCATCGACTTAGCGTTCGCTGCGCTCGATTCGGTGACGTTGGTGCCTGCGTGGACCCCGCCCGCCGCCGGCACCTATACCCTGACTGCCTATACGGTGTTGGCTGGCGACAGCCAAGCGAGCAACGACTCGGTAACCGTGCAGATTCAAGTCAACGGGTCGACGGGCTTGGCGGAGGGGTTGGAAGCGCCAAGCGCGAGTCCCCTCGGCCTAGTCGTGCGCGCCAACCCATTCCTCGAGCGAGCTACTCTGGACTTCCAATTGGACCGCCGGTCGGCTGTGGAGTTGCTGGTGTTCGACGTCAGCGGGCGTCTGGTGGACAAATTGGCCACACCAGCGTTGGCACCTGGCCGCCACGCGGTGCAGTGGCCAAGCAGCAATCGCCCCTCACCGTCGCGCGGCGTCTACTACTTCCGCCTGCAGGCAGGCACCGGCTCGGCGGCGGGTAAACTCGTCAAGCTGGATTGACGACGCACCGGAGTTCCGCTGCGGAACTCATGCGCGGTTCCGCAGCGGAACCAAGTCGGAGTTCCGCTGGAGGCTGTCCGAAATGCCTTCTCCGGGGCCACCCATGGAGTTCCGCCGAAACTGCTTGCGACGAGCAGGCCGACTGTTGGGTGCGGGCGCAAGGGAACGGGAAATGCGCCCGCTCAGGCAGTTGCGCGCGCCAGCGAGCTTCTCCGCTGACGCAACGTTGGGTTGCGTGATGGCGCACGCAAAACTCGCCGGCGCATTCCCCGTCCCCTCGCGCTTTACGTAGGTCGCCGTGCGATTTGGTCTGACGGAGTGAGGCTGGGGCTCTCGGTGAACGAGGAATAGCGGTGTTGACTTCGGAACTGCCGGAGTCTTGCGTGCGGGGGTCGCGGAGTTCCGCTCCGGAAATATTCATGGACCTGGGGTCCACCCCGAGCAATGAAAGTTGCAGGCTCATCGTGTGGGCTCGACCGAAGGACGCGTGAGTTTGCAACGACTTACAGTTACTTTCTGAGCAACTCCCCGGGCGGCCCTGGAGAAGGGCATTCTCGGATAATTCCTGCGGAACTAGGGCCGCGTCGCGGCTCCGGTTGCTCCGCGTAGCTCCGCTCAGAGGAACCGTCTCTCTCGCTTCTGTTTCCTGGCTTGGTCTTGCTCCAGGGAACCGCGCAGCTCACTGCGGGCGGCGCGCTGTGCCAAACTGTGCGCGGATGTGTCCCCATGATACGGCCGAGATCGGCACGGTAGCGGGCTCGCAGGGGGCGTGGCCATCTTGACCGATGCAAACCCGGCCAACGTTTTGGGCGTCGATTTCAACACCCTCGACGTAGGTGTCGCAAGTGAACGCACACAGCCCGCAAGGATAAGCTGATTCAATGATGCGTAGGCATCCGCTGGTTCCCGGATTCACCACGAGCGTGCCCAGAATGATGGTACTGCCAGCCTCGATGCAATCGAAAATCCAGGTGTAGGCGCCATAAATGGGGCCGCCGGGTTCACCCGGGCTGGTCGGTGGACCGGGACCACCTGGGTCTGGGCAGTGATAGATGCCGAATCCCCATGTCCACGTCGGGTCCCATTCGAACGCACAGCTGATGCCCGAGATGTCAGTGTCGAAGTTCCTGGTGAGCACCTTAATGTAGTGAGGTTCTTGAGAGTCGACGCGGGTTCTTGGTTCAACGCCGTCACATACACCCGGATCATCGCAAAAGGCTGCGCTGTTGCTTCCGCGAACGGGCGTGGCGTGCAACACGATGGTTGTTTGCGTGGTTTGGGTCGTTTGCGCGTATGCAGCCGCGCTTCCGAGAGCATCGTAAATCGCGACGATGCAAAGAAAAAAGCACAAGAGAATAGACGAGCTAGCGGATCTCATCCAGGCTTCCTCTCCACGCACGGCTAGCGTCACGACGATGGGTGCTTAAGGTCCAGCAGTTGCCGCTACCCATAGCATAACCCACACCTGCCTGCGCTGCACCCCACCCCAAGAAAAAGCCCGGCGACCTTGCAGTCGCCGGGCTTCCACCACTACTGCCGCCTACTGGTTAGCGCTGCAGCACCATGCGGCGCGTCTCAGAGACGCCTGGTGCTTCGAGCTTGTAAAAGTAGACGCCGTTCGAGACCAGGTGGCCTTGATCGTCGCGCCCATCCCATTCGGCGGTGTGCACTTCGGCAGCGCGCTGGGCGTTGACCAGGTTGCGCACGATGCGCCCGGCGACGTCGTAAACCGCCAACGACACCTGCCCGGCCGCAGCCAGCTCGTAGCGAATGGTCGTGCCGCCGGTGCGGAACGGATTCGGTACGTTCTGGGCCAAGGCGATGCGCGGGGCGATGGCCGCCGGCGAGTCGATGCCAGTGACGTTCTCGCAGAGCCAGGTCACAGCGCGGTCGACCACTTCGTCGCGCGAGCTGTCGGCTGACATGCCCTCGATGCCGAACGCCTGGAAGTAGACGCGGGCGCCGCCCCCGGACCAGCGTGCGGCTGCCTGGGTTGACTGACCGAAGTAGTTGAACACCGGATCAGCACCGGTCCCTGGTGTGATCGCGTCGGGGCTGGCTTGGCCGTACGGGCCGACGCCGGCGATCCCGAAGATGAGCGCATCACCAATGGGGTCGCCTGCGACACCTTGCACGATCGTCGCGCCGGCGCTGTCGCTGACATGCGTCACGTGCAAGTAGTCGTTGTGCCATTGCTCGGTGGCTGCGGTGTAGTTGGGACTCGCCGGGTTGGCGAGGTCGTAAGAAACGTCCCCACCGGCGACCCACACCCGGCCGCCGGCGTCGAGGAGCGCGCCAAGCGCGGCGCGGTCGTCAGCGTCGAGGGTTGGGTTGGCTGCCGATGCACCGGAGCCGCAGTTCCAAATGACTACCTGGGCAGCGGTTTGCAGGTCCGCAGTCGTGTAGGTGCCGTCCTCGCGGCTCACCGTGCCCCAGATCACCCCAGCCGCAGTGAGCGACGACTCGATCGGCTCTTCGCGCTCGTCGCCGTTGTCGTCGTCGATCAGGACGACCTTGGCGTTGTTGAGCTTGGTGAACTGCAGCTCCGAATGGGTCGCCGTGGCGTTTTGCGACTGCATCTCGATGGTGACCGTTGCCGTACCGCCCATCCCTTGCGAATCAAGGTCGAGGGTAAACGGCGCGCTCTCCATCGACGCCAGGCTGAGTGTGCTGGGACCGCTGAAGGTTCCGGCAGGCGTCGTGTAGGAGTAGGTCCAACCCGCCGGCACCCCGGTGACGGTGATGTCGTAGGTGTCGGGGTTGACGCCGACATTCTGCATCGTCCCGGCGTACGAGGTGATTTCGCTCGCCGTGCCGATCTGCGTGTCAGCGCCGTTGTACTCCATCGCAGACGCGTAGGCCAAAATGGCGTCGGAGCGCCCGGCGTTCAGCACCTCGCGCGTCGAAGCATTTTGCACCCAGGCGATGATCCGCATTTCGTCTTCTTGGTAGATCGGGTCAAACGGCAGCTGGATGTCGAAGTGCTGGACGCCGGTGCTGGACAGATCGATGGTCTGCGCCGAGTTGCCATTGAGCTGGCGGAACGTGTTGTAGTGGTCGGTCTCGCCATTGGGCGACGGCAGGAAGATGTGCTTCTCGACCAACGCGACGTACAAGCGATGTGTTCCAGCCTGCGCCGTTTCCACGTCGATGTCGACGTCGATGTCGACCGTGGCTCCCGGCCCCGAACCGTTGATGTTGCCGGTGAGCGTCACACCTAACGGCGCCGGAATCGCCAACCGGTTGTTGATCGCGTTCGCCATGCTCGAGTACGAGAACGGATCCGGTCCGCCGTTCCCGGCCCCTGAACCGTCCACCGTGACGTCCGGCGTGAAGTTCATACCGTAGAAGCTCACGCGAGCATTCACCGGCTGGGGGTTATGGTTGTAGAAGGGATCTCCGGAGCTTGGCCACCAGACGTGCCACATGACATAGGTGACGTCGTCAGCAAAATCGGTCAAAACGCTGTGAACCGTCGGCGCCGCCGCGGCACACGGGCCTCACCCGTAGTTGGTGATTTCCTCGAACAACACCATGCGTTGCGCGGCCAGGGCATTGGTTGCAATGCCGGCAGCGAAGGCAAGTGCCACTACCGGTAACACCAAACGACGCACCATGGAGGGCCTCCAATTGGGTTTAAGTCTTGCTTGCGGGATGGGGGCTCGAGACGCCAGTCCGTGGCGTTGAGGGGCCGAGCCCGAAACCCCCATACAGTGCGCCTGCTGGGGCGCTAACCTGAGGTGGGGGCGGATCTTACCCGAAGTATAGCACGCTCGAGGCAGGCGCGCGTGAGGCCGGCCGGCGGCCAGGCATTGCCGGCGCTCCCTGGCCGGCGGCAATTGCCAGCCGTCCCCCCGACGGCTCGGGGCCCGATGGTCGCTCCACCACCGGGCCCCGGCTTTTCTAGCTAACTAACTTTTTCACATGCGGTTAGCGGCTTAGCACCATCCTCCGGGTGGCGGTGACGCCCGGTGCTTCGAGCGTGTAGAAGTAGACGCCGTTGGGGGCCCAGCGGCCCGCCTCGGTCCGTCCATCCCAGGTGACCTGGTGGCTCGACGCCCCTTGCGGGCCCCGCACCAACTGCCTGACCTGCCGCCCGGCGACATCGAAGATCGCCAAGGAGACGTTGCCAGCTTCGGCCAGCTGGTAGTGAATGGTGGTGCCATCCCCGCGGAAGGGGTTGGGCGTGTTCTGGGCCAGGGCGATTCTCGGAGCGACGCCGGCCGGTGCCTCGACGCCGGTGGTGAAGCCCAGCCAGGTTAGGGCGCGATCGACAACCATGTCTCGGGTCGACTGCGCCGTGATCCCTTCCAGCCCGAAGGCCAAAAACACGATCTGGTGGGCGCCTGCCCAACGCAGGCCGACGTCCCACTGATTGGCCAGATACGTGAACGCCACCTCGGCACCCGAGCCGGCTGTAATGCCATCCGGCGTGGTTTGCGAGTAGGCGCCGGAGTTGTGCAGGCCGAAAGCCAGACCATCTCCGATTGGGTCACCAGTTGTCCCTTCGACGCTCCACGAGAAGGCAACGTTGGTGCCGTGCACCGCGTGCAGGTAGTCGTTGTGCCATTGCTCGGTGGCAGCGGTGTAGTTGGGACTCCCGGGGTTGGCCAGGTCGAATGACACATCGGCCCCTGCGACGATGGCGCGCCCGCCAAGGTCTAGGAACGCCCCGAGCGCCGCCCGGTCGTCAGCGTCCAGCGACGGGTTGGTGGCGCCGGCACCCGAACCGCAGTTCCAGATGACTATTTGTGCCGCATCCTGCAGTTGTTGTCCACTGAGGACGCCATCGGTCCGAGCGATGGTGCCGTAGACGACCCCAGCAGCGTCCAGTGATTCTTCGATGACGTCTTGGCGTTCCGCGCCGTTGTCGTCATCCACCAGCAACACATCGGCGCCGTTCAGCTTGATGAGCTCGAGCGTTGCTTCGTTGCTCGGGTCGCCCTGAGACTGCATCCGAAACGTCACTACCGCCGGGCCAGCGTTGCCTTGCGAGTCGAGGCTCAGATCAAACGAGCCGGAAACGCCAGATGAGACTGGCAGCGTGCTCGGACCGCCGAAGGTGCCGGCGGGCGTCGTGTAGCTGTAGGTCCAACCGGCTGGGACGTTCTCGACGGTGATGTTGTAGGTGTCGTCGTTGAAGCCGAGGTTCTCATAGTTCCCGGCGAAGTCGACCACCTCGCTGGAGCCGGCGATGAGCGTTGTCGGCCCCACCGCTTCCATGCTCACGAAGTAGGGCACCAGCAAGTCGGACCGCCCGGCGTTGACCACTTCGCGGGTCGTGTCGTTTTGCACCCAGACGATCGCCCGCATGTCGGTGATCTCGTAGATGTCGTGGTAGGGAAGGTCGATGTCGAAGTGCTGCACGCCGGTCGTGCTCAGGTCGATTGGTTGTCCCGAGTTGCCGTTTAGCTGCCGGAACGTGTTGTAGTGGTCCGGGTCGCCGTTCGGGCTCGGCAGGTGGATGTACTTTTCGACTGCTGACACGTAGAGCGTATAGTTACCGGTTTGGGCGGTTTCCACGTCGACATCCACCGACACCCGCATGACGCCGCCACCGCCCCCACCGCCGCTGATCTGGCCGGAGACAGTAATGCCGATGGGTGCTGGTGTGGCTAGGCGAGCGTTGATGGCATTGGCCATCTCCGAGTAGGAGAAGGGGCTGGGCCCGGGGTTGCCGGCCCCAGCGCCGTCGACCGTGATGTCCGGCGTGAAGTTCATTCCGTAGTAGCTAACCCGTGCCTGTACAGGTGCCGGGTTGTGGTTGTAGAACGGGTCGCTGCCGGTGGGCCACCAGACGTGCCAGTAGATGTTGGTGACGTCATCGGCGAAGTCAGTGAGGACGCTGTGAACCGTCGGCGCCGCCGACGCACATGGGCCTCACCCGTAGTTGGTAATCTCCTCGAAGAGGACCATGCGTTGGGCCGCGAAGGTTGGGGCCGCTAGGGATGCAGCCAGGAGTGCACAAATCGCGGCGGGAACGACGACGCGACGGGTCATGAGAAGCCTCCCAAGTGTGGTGTGGTCCTGCCCAGTGCGGGAGCAGCCCGCCGGGCTGCCGCCGCCGTGAGGTCGGCTCAGAAAGCGAGCGTAGCACGAGCCTAGCCCCCCGCCCAGTCGCCAGGCCTAGTAGCGTCCGGATATCTCGACGGCCCGGTTGTGGAGGTGCTCGACGGCTGTCTTGAGCTCCTCGACAACGGCGGGCACCTCCTCGCCCGGCTTTGGCGGCGCCAGCGCCGCGCCAAACACCACGGCGACTGGCGCGCGCGGAATGAACGCCGACCGCGGCCAGCGGGCGCCGCGCGGCAAGACCTCATGAAGCCCGGCGATGGCGCACGGCACAATCGGCAGCCGCAGTTCGGCGGCCAAGACCCCGACCCCCAGTCGAAACACGTCGGGGCGCCCGTCCTCCGAGCGTTTGCCTTCCGGAAAAATCAGCGGCGAGTAACCCCAGTCGACGAGTTGCCCGGCGAGCCGCAAGGTGGGCCGCCAGTCGCCGACTTGCACGAGAGGGATCATGTTCAATCCGAGGACCGACCAGCGCAACTGCCAGAGCCCGGTCTTGGCATTGGCGTAGTGCTGCCACATGGCAGACGGCGCAATCTGCCCGCGCAAACGTCGAGGCAGCGCGAAGAGAATCGTTGGCGGGTCCAGAATGCTGAGGTGGTTGGCGGCAATGATGACTGGCCCGCCAGGTGCTTCGATGTGCTCGACACCCTCCGAGCGGATGGACGCGATGCTCTTGATGATCGGTTGCATCGCCCATTCGCGGATGGCGAAGCGCGCCGCCCGTGCCCAGCCGGCGTTCCGCCAGCCGAATTCGGGAAAAGGTGCGTCGCCCGCTTGACTCGCAGTGGCGATCGCCGGGGGCCGAGCGGTTGCTTCATGCAAGGTTGCGGAAGCTTCGTCTTGGACGCCTGACAATTCCGCCGAGCGTCGCGGTGCCGGAGGTGCGCCGCCCAACTGCGCCGGCAGGTCGCCGTCGTCTCCCCGGCCAAGGGCGGCGAAGTCACCGGCCAACTCACCGATCGAGCGCTCCCCGGCAAAGGCCGCTTCGCTCAGCGTCACGCTGTAGGTGCGCTCGAGAAGCGCTGCCAACTCAACCCGGTCGATCGAAGTGAGAGCATCGGCCAACGGCGTCTGCCGATCCAAGGTCGCGAGGTCGGCGCCTGTGACTTCGCCGATCAGTGCCACGACGTGGGTGTAGGCGTCTTTGGGGACCGCGGGACCTGATGGGGTGATCGTTTTGACCGGCGCCGGTGGTGCGGCGGCCGTGTCGTGCAACTGGGCGCCTTGGGGCGCCAACGTCGCCACCCAGCCTTTGACCTCGGCGCACTTGATCTTCCCGGTGTGGGTCCTTGGCAAATCGCCGCTGGGCCAGCTGTGCCAACTGCGGATGCGCGCGGCGTCAGGTAGGGCGGCGTTGACGCGGCTGACCACCGCATCACCATCCGCTCCCGGGCGCAAGAGCATCACGGCCGTCACCGTGCCGCGATTGCCCCATGGGCGCTCAATCACCAGGGCGTCCAAGACGCCTTCTTCGAGGCGCAGCGCGGCAGCGATCGGTGCCGGGTCGACGTTGACGCCGGCCGGCGTGACGATGCGATCGCCCTTGCGGCCGACGTAATAGAGGCGGTTGTCGTCGGTGTCATAGCGCCCCAGGTCGCCGGTGTGGAGCCAACCCTGGGGATCGACCATGTGCTGGGTGGCCCCAGCGCGCACGACGTTGGCACCTCGCACCAGGATTTCGCCGTCTTCGGCCAGCCGAATGTGCACACCGTGGAGGGGGCGTCCCAACGACCCGGCCTTGGTGCGAAACGGGTGGTTCAACGTCACCAAGGGCGCCGCTTCGGTGAGGCCGTATCCCTGGACGACGACGTATCCCAGCCGCCGCCAGATCAGTTCGACGTCCAGATCCAGCGCCGCACCGCCGCAAATCACTGCCACCAGCCGCCGTCCCAACCGTGCTCGTACCCGGCGGAAGACCAGGGGGCGTCGATACCACGGCATGGTGTCCGACGCCGCCATGGCGAGCTCGAACCCTGCAGTTCCCATCGACAATGCCCCTTCGTCGACCAGGTAGCGTGAGAGGAGCGCCAGGGTGCGCGGCACGGTCGACAACACTTGGATGCGCTCGCGGCGCAGCACCCGCGCGAGGTCGGCGGCTTGTAACGTCGGCAACAGGAAGGTGTGGGCGTTCAAAACTGCGGGCAAGAAGACGCCCATGACCTGGCCGTAGAGGTGCGACAAGGGGAGTGCAACTGCCAACCGTGCTGCCGGCAGTGCCGCCAGCGCCAGGTGGTAGCGCTCCACCTCGCGTGCCACCGGCTCCAGGACCGCCATCAGATTGGCATGGGTGACCGGGACCGCGTGGGGCGTGCCACTGGTGCCCGAAGTCAGGACGATCTGCGCGACTCGACTGGGATCAGGGTCAGGCAACGGGCGGCCACCAGTAGCGGCCGGCGGGTTGCGGCTCCAGTCCAGGGCGATCTTTGGGGCGTCCAAATCCAACTGCGGGGCGTCGCCTTCGGTGACCCACGCGCGAGCGCCCAAGTGGTCCGAGACTTGGCGTAACAAGGGTGCCGGCACCGTTGGATCAAGCGGCACTGCCACCGCCCCCAACCGGAGGACGCCGAAGAAGGCTGCATGCCACAGCGGCCCATCCTCCAGGTAGAGCGCCACCCGGTCGCCCGGCTGGACGCCTAGCCGCTCGAGTTCGGCGGCCACCCAGTTGGAGCGCGCGGCGATCGCGTGCGTGTCCAGGGAGCGCACGCGCCAGCGTCCCACCTGCGACACCTGCCGCGGTGGCTGGCGTTGCCAGAGTTCGAGTGTGTGGAGAAGGTCGGTTCGCACGCGGCGGGTGTCAGGCACGGGCTCTAAGGATGGCCGAACCTTACCATCCAGATCGGCCTTGACGTGCCGCGTCTACACCTATCACAATAAAGATGCACAAGTTCATTGGTCGCGCTTCCACCCACCCCAGTCCAGAGGAGGCCATGCTGTGACAGCCCAAGTCGCCATCGGCGCTCGCCGAGCCTCCTGGCGTGCCCTCGGCACGTAACGTACCTCCGCTCCCGAGCGCATTCTCTCTAGTTCGCGACGCGTCGCCGTGCCCCCCAGTGTGGGCACCGGGCGGCCGCGTCCCTAGCTTGTTATCTCGAATGCGGGAGCATTGCAGTGCATACGCTTGAACCTTGGGGCTGGCAGCCTCACTTCGCCGAAGCTTTTGATCCATTGCGACTAGAGACGCCGGCTTTGATCGCTGCTCGGGTGATCGCTGAACACCGCGGTGCGTTTGAACTGGCCGCCGAGGCTGGAGTGGTACGCGCGGTCCTGTCCGGCCGCGTCCGCTGGGCGGTGGAAGAGGGCGGTGAACGGCCAGCCGTGGGAGACTGGGTGGCGGCGGCCGGCATCGACCAGGCGGCTGCCGACGGTAGCTCGCCGGCGTCGATCCGCGCCATCCTGCCGCGGCAGAGCGCCATCGTTCGGCGCGACCCGGGCTCCACCGTGGAGCACGTCTTGGCGGCCAACGTCGATGAGGCTTGGATCGTCACTTCGGCCAACGACGACTTTAGCCTCCGCCGCCTGGAGCGCTACATGACCCTCATTTGGGACAGCGGCGTCAAGCCGGTGGTGGTCGTCAGCAAATGTGATCTGGTCGCCGACCCGTCGTCTTACCTCGAGGCCATCGAGTCCTTGGGTTTGGGTGTGCCCGCGGTGGCGGTCAGCGCCCGGGATGGCGATTCGATCATCGCCTTGGCGGCGCGATCGACCCCAGGGTCGACCCTCATCGCCCTCGGTTCCTCGGGCGTCGGCAAGTCCACCCTCTTGAACAGCCTCATGGGTGAGGACGTGCAACGCGTTCTGAAGATCCGCGAGGACGACGCCCGCGGGCGCCACACCACCACCCATCGCCAGCTCTTTCGGCTGCCGGGTGGGGTGCTGTTCATCGACACTCCGGGCCTCCGGCAAATCAAATTGTGGGATGGCGAGTCGCTCGGACGGACATTCGCTGACATCGAAGAGTTGGCAAGCGCGTGTCGCTTCAAGGACTGCAGCCACGGCTCCGAGCCTGATTGCGCCGTGCGCGCCGCCTTGGACGCTGGCAAGCTCGACTCCGAGCGCTGGGCGGCGTATCAGAAGCTGCGCCGCGAGCAGCGCTACCAGGAACGCCGCAAGGACCAGATGGCGGACCGCGCCGAGCGGCGTCGGTGGAAGCAGATTACCAAGGACTATCGCCGCCGCACTCAGGCGCTCAAGCGCCAACGCCCGGATGGATGACCGGCGACGCGCGGCGCTGTAGACTGCTGCCGTTCCGGGTGGATGTCAGCGGCTAACCGAGGGGGGGCACATGCAAACGCGGCGGTTGGGTGGTACCGGTCTCAAGCTGTCGGCCGTGGGCTACGGGACCTGGGTGACCTTTGCCCAGCAACTCGACCGCGCCGCCGCCGATCGCGTCTTGGGTCACGCCCTCGAGCTGGGCATTAACTGGATCGACACGGCCGACGTCTATATGAAAGGCGCCGCCGAGAAGTTGGTGGGCGAGGCCATGGCGGCGCGCCGGCGGTCTGGCTTTGTACTGGCCACCAAGGCGTTTGGGCAGATGGGTTCCTGCCCCAACGACCGCGGTCTGTCCCGCAAGCACCTGATCGAAGCTTGCGAGGCCTCACTCGGGCGACTTCGCACCGACTACATCGACCTCTACCAGGCCCACCGCTACGACGTCGAGACGCCACTCGATGAAGTGTTGGAGGCGATGGGCCAGCTGGTCCGCCAGGGCAAGGTGCTCTATTGGGGCGTGAGCATGTGGAGCGCCGTGCAGATCGTCGAGGCGGTCTTGGGCGCGCGGGCGAACCGACTGCCGGCGCCGGTGTCCAATCAACCGCTTTACAACTTGTTCAATCGCTCCCTGGAGCGCGACGTCATGCGCGTGTGTGAAGACTATGGCCTTGGCATCGTCTGCTACTCGCCGCTGGCCCAGGGTGTGTTGACGGGCAAGTACTCAGGGGGTGCGGTGCCGGTGGGGTCGCGCGCCGCCAGCGAGTCCACCGCCGTGTGGATCAAGCGCTACATGACCGAAGCACACTTTGCCAAAGTGGATCGGTTGGCTGAAGTGGCGCAGCGGCTCGACGCCACTCCGGCCCAGTTGGCACTGGCCTGGTGTTTGCGGTTGGCGCCGGTCACCAGCGTCATCGTCGGCGCGTCCAAGGTCGATCAACTCACCGAGAACGCCGCTGCCGCCGCCCTGGTGTTGCCGCCGGCGGTGGTCGAGGAAATCGATGCAATTTTCGAGTCGGCGCCGCGCGACCAGTACACGGGTGAGCGCCTCGGCTACGGCCACGAGAAGAGCGGCTGGTGAGGGCTCCGGCCCAGCGCTAGCGCCACGGGGGGCGCGCCACCCGTGCTCTATCAATACATTGGGCCCCCCGTGTATACTGGCGCGCAATAACCAACGCCGCCTCAGCCGCCGAAAGTCTCAATAGGTTTGCCGCCTGACCTCGGTGCGCCCTGCCCGGCAGCCCACGAACACTTCCACGAGCCGGCTGTCTCGTCTCAAAAGAGGACACAGAATGATCCAGCCCTACGGTTCCGCTTCGCTCAATCCGCTGGTCGTCCGTGATGCCGCCGAGCGCCAGCAGGCGCTGGCCGCCGCCGAATCGCTGCCGTCCGTGGTGATTTCCTCGGCCGCAGCGGCTAACGCCGTCATGCTGGGTGGGGGCTACTTCAACCCACTCGACGGCTACATGCACCTGAGCGATATGCTGGCCGTGGCCGAGGGGATGGAGACCGGCGGTGGGTTGTATTGGCCGGTGCCCATCGTCAACTTGTTGCCCAACGCTACCGCCATCCAGGGCGCTTCCCGCATCGCCCTGCGCGATCCCAACGTCGACGGCAACCCTGTCCTGGCGGTGATGGACATCACCAAAGTGGAAGAAGTCAGTGACAAGCAGATGCGCTTCGTCACTGAGAAGGTTTTTGGCACGACCTCGACCGACCACCCCGGCGTTCTGGCGTTCAACGCCGCCGGCAACACGCTGGTCTCCGGTCCCGTCCAGGTCTTGAGCTTCAGCTACTTCGAGCGTGACTTTTCCGAAACCTTCCGCACGGCGTACCAGATTCGGGAAGAAATCGCTCGACTGGGCTGGCAAAAGGTCGTGGCGTTTCAGACTCGCAACCCGATGCACCGCGCCCACGAAGAGCTGTGCCGCATGGCCTACGCAGAGCTTGGGGCGGACGGCATTCTTATCCACATGCTACTCGGCAAGTTGAAGCCGGGCGACATTCCCGCCGATGTGCGCGACGCATCCATTCGCGCCATGGTCGAGCACTACTTCCCAGCCAACACCGTGCTCATCACCGGCTATGGCTTCGACATGCTCTACGCAGGGCCCCGCGAGGCGGTCCTTCACGCCATTTTCAGGCAGAACGCCGGTTGCACCCACCTGATCGTCGGGCGCGACCACGCTGGCGTTGGCGACTACTACGGGCCGTTTGATGCCCAGGCGATCTTTGACGATGCCCCGGCGGGGGCGCTGGGCATCGAGATCTTCAAAGCTGACCACACCGCCTGGTCCAAGAAGCTGGGCCGCGTGGTGATGATGCGCGACCACCCCGATCACACGCCCGCAGACTTCGTCTTCCTATCGGGGACCAAGGTGCGCGAGATGCTGTCCGACGGTCAACTCTTGCCCGAAGAGTTCAGCCGCCCCGAAGTGGCTAAGATCCTCATGGAGTACTACCAGAGCGCCAGCGTCAGCTAGCTGGCGAAGTAGGGTCAACGCGGAGCCGAGGCGGCGCGCAGCATCCAGGCGTGCTGTTCCTGCTGGTCGCGAATCCCGTCCAGAAGGTTGGTGGAGGCGCGGTCTCCGGCGGTTTCCGCATGGGCGATCGCCTTGAGTAGCCGCTTGTCCATCACCGCGAGGTCGGCCAGGACTTGCATGACCATGTCGTCGGCGTTGGCGGCGCCGTCCCGATCGGCTAGTTCGGCAGTCTCCAAGACCTCGCCCAGTGTGGCGGGTACCTCGCCGCCGAGAGCGAGGATGCGTTCGGCCAATGCGTCAACGACGGTTGCCCATTCGGTGTACAGCTCCTCAAACTTGGTGTGCAGTTCGAAGAAGCGGGGGCCGGTGACATGCCAGTGGTAGCGCCTCAGGCGCTGGTAGAAGACAGCGGCGTTGGCAGTGCTGGTGCGCAACTCGGTGACCAGCTCCGTGGCTTGCGGCGTGGCGGTGGTGGTTACCATTTTCAGCCTCCATGGTGGTTGGGTTGTAGTTCTGGCGCTGCCCAGCGCCTCGGAAACCAAATCATCGGTGATGTGTGGCGATAGGTCCAATCGATTTTAATATGCTATATTAATAGTCTATGATTATCAATGCTCGCCGCCCGACGATTCGCCAGCTCGAATACTTTGTAGCGCTCGGTCGCACGCTACATTTTGGCAGAGCAGCGCGGCTGTGTGCCGTATCACAGCCGGCTCTCAGTGCTCAGATCAGGGATTTGGAGGAGGCGTTGGGTGTGGCGCTCTTCGAGCGCACTCGGCAGCGCGTGTTGGTGACACCGGTCGGCGCGGCGCTCCTCGCCCGCGCCCGGCGCGCGCTGGAAGAAGTCGACGCGCTGGTCGCCGCTTCAGCGCCGAGCAGCGACCCGCTGGTTGGAACGCTGTGCCTGGGCGTTATCCCGACCGTCGCCCCTTACGTTTTGCCTCGCGTCCTCCGCTCGATGCGGCGCGACTTCCCTGAACTCCGGCCGATCTTGCGGGAGGCGCGCACCGAGGAACTCGTCAACGCCCTCCGCGAAGGCGATCTCGAACTCTTGTTCCTAGCGCTGCCAGTGGCCTCTGCTGGAATTCGGACCCTGCCACTGGTGCGCGAGCCCTTTGTCCTCGCGGCGCCTAAGGGGCATCGCTTGCTGCAATCGTCGCAAGTTGATCGGCAAGAGCTTGAGGGTGAGACAGTGATTCTCCTCGAGGACGGTCATTGCCTGCGGGAGCAAGCGCTGGACTTGTGTGCCGCAGCCGGTGCATCCGAGCATGCCACCATTCAAGCCACTAGCATGTCGACCTTGGCGCAGATGGTTGCGGGTGGCATGGGCGTCACCCTCTTACCGGCCAGCGCGGTCGCGCTAGAGGTGCGGGCCGGTTTTGGGATTGAGGTGCGCCCGTTTGCCGGCGCCCCGCCCGAGCGGACCTTGGGTTTCGCCTGGAGGTCCAGCACTCCGATGCAGGCGCGCTATGAACTCTTGGGCGAGGCTTTTGTGCAGGAGATGGCGCGGGTCAGCGGCAGACGCAGTTTTCGCGCTTAGGTCCGCAACCTAGAGGCTGGCGTGGGCTAGGTGATGTCCTTGAGGGTCTTGCCCTCGTCCCTGAGAAAGCGGATCAGCCCCTTCTTGTTGAGGGTGCGGAGCGCGCGCGTCGAGAGCCGCAGGCGGATACGCCGGTTCAGCTCGGGCACGTACACCCACTTGCGCTGGAGGTTGGGAAGCTGGCGGCGCTTGCTCTTGATGTTCGAGTGGGATACGTGGTTCCCAGTCATCGGGCGCTTGCCTGTGAGCTGACAACGTCGGGACATGACAATCTCCGAGCCGGCTAAAACGCTAGCGGGTTTCCTTGTAGGTCACGTGACGCCGCACCACGGGGTCGTACTTCTTGAGTTGCAACCGATCGGGCGTCTTCTGCTTGTTCTTCTCGGTCATGTACATGTGGTGACTTTCGGTGCTTTTCATCTTGATCAGCACGCGGTGTCCCTTCCTGGCCATGACGTCCTCCTCAGCGGTGCGGCCCTTGGGCGGCCCTCGTCCACAGTTCCAAGCGAAGCCGAGATGATGCCGGCCGGCTGCGGGGCTGTCAAGCCAGCTGGAATACTCGTTTGTCTAGGTGCCTAGGACGCTACCATCGCCAGCTCGGGCTCGGCCTCGGGCCGATTGAGGGACCACCACTCACGAGCTTGCACCTCCGACCAGGCGCTGGCCGCCGGGCAGGCGGCCAAGGCAGCGCTCAGCTCGCCGGCTGATTGATAGCGCTTGGCAGCGTCCTTTTCTAGACATCGCAAGATGATGGCGTCCAACTCCGGCGGAATTTCCTGCTCGGCGACGGCGCTGGGTGGTAGCGGTGTTTCCTTGGCGTGGGCTACGACCATGGCCAGGGCGTTCTCGGCGTCGAACACCAAGCGGCCAGTCACCAGCCAGTAAGCGACGCAGCCCAATGCGTAGAGGTCGGCGCGGGCATCGACGCCCCGATTCACCGCCAATTCAGGCGCCATGAACGCCGGCGTGCCGGTCGTGGTGCCTTCAGTGGTGAGCTTGACGTCGGTCGGTGGGGTTTCCGTCGGTTTGACCAGTCCGAAGTCCAGGACTTTGACGAAATCGGTGACCACACCCATGCGGCACGTGTAGATGTTGGCCGGCTTGATGTCCCGGTGGGTGAGGCCGCGGGCGTGGGCGTCGGCCAGCGAAGCGCACACCTGGCTCAAGATGTGAACGGCGCGTTCCGGGGACACTGGCCCGTATGCGTCGACTAGGGTTTCCAGATCGATCCCATCCAGATACTCCATGACGTAGTAGAAAACGCCGGTGTTGGTCACTCCAAAATCATAGAGCTGCACGGTGTTGGGGGAGCGCAACGCCGCGGTGGCCTGGGCCTCCAACTCGAAGCGTTCTTCGGCGCGCTGGCGGTCGGCGGCGTCGGCTTCGGCCAAGAGGTCGGGCCGGATAATCTTGATCGCTGCTGGGCGGGCCAGCATGTCGTGTTGGGCCAACCACACTTCGCCCATGCCACCCTGGCCGATGCGCTTGACCAGCGAGTACAACCCCATCTCGGAGGCGTCGACCGCGACCTTGCGAAAACGGCTGATCAGATGAGTGCCGGCCACGCACATGGCATACACCACGGGCAAGAGAATCATCCCAAAGGTGACGTGTTCGGCGTTGAAGAAGCGTGCCCAGACCGCCTGCAACTCGGGGTTGAACAGTCGCAAGGCCCAGGTGACCGCTCCCGGTAGAATCGTGATCGGCAGGAGCACCAAGGCTGCCCGACGCCAGGTGTTGGGGATGAAGATGGCGTAGGCCGCCATCAGAATCGCAGCGGTGAGGAACAAGCTGGTCCAGCGTTCGCCCAATTCGACCCACGCGCCGGCCCGGGCGTGCTCCAGGAGCACAAGGTAGTGCTCGTTGGCCAGAAACGCCGTGAGGCCGAAGAAGGTGGTCAGCTCGATCGTGCGCAGGGCTGGCGTCCCGAGCGGCTGCCGGCTAAACAAGAGCGCCGTGACCATGGTGAGGAAGCCGGTCACCAGCCAGTGCAGCGCCAAGCTGTGCTCGGAGCCGATCACCAAGCCCCGCACCGTAAACGCGACGATCGCCGCCAAGAAGGTGACGGCCAGGGCGCGCAGCATGACGCGCAAGAGGCTGGCAACCAATGCTTCTTGAGTGTCCGCCCCGGACACCACGCCGTTCTCGCGTCAGAAACGCGCCTTGGGGCGGCTGGCGGCGCGGCATTGGTTGGGAGTCTTGAAGAAGGCAGACAATCGCATCGGGTCTTCCGAGGTCAGTGGAGTTGGCTCAAGTAGTCAACAATCGCCTCGAGCGTCGCCGGGGCGATCTTTCCTTCGTACGCCGGCATCTCACCGAGGGGTTCGTGCTTCTTGGGCTGGAGGATTTGCTGGCGGAGCCAGGCGCGGGAGTGATGGCCGGCGCTGTCAAGGGCGGGGCCGTTTTCACCGCCCAGGCCTCCCACCGCGTGGCAGTCCAAGCAAAGTTGGTCAAAGAGCGCGCGGCTGCGTGTCCGTTCGATTTCCGGTGCGCCGGCGACCAGCTGGCCGCGCCCGGCGGCCAAGGCCGCTGTCCAGGCCTCTAGGGCCATGGCTTCCGCCTCGTCCACGCCAGTCTCCTCGCTGCCCGCCGGATTGTCGTAGTGCGCGACACGCCAGTCGAACTCCTCTTGGAAGGGGGTTTCTAACGTCGCGGCGCCGGTATGGCACTGGAGGCAGCCGTACTCTTCAGCCAACTCCGATCCCACCAGTTCCAACGGCCGGGCTCGATTGTCCCAATCGATCGCGGCGGGTGGGTCTCCGTCCCGGGCTCTGAGTGTTAGGACACCGAGGGCGGCCACCATGATTCCAAAAAGGGTGGCGCGCCCGCGGCGTCCGCCTGGCAGTCGGTTGCCGAGCCATGGCCAGGCTGCCAGGGCTAGGACGCCGAGCCCGGGCAGGACGGTCGTGCCCACCACTTCCCAAGGACCCTCAAAGACCTTGAGGAGCTGGAACAAGGGCAGGAAGTACCACTCCGGCCGGGGAAGGAAGTCCGTATCGCTGGGGTCGGCGGGCTCGCCCAACTCGGGGGGGCGAAGAATCGCTAGAGCCACCAGCACCACGACGACGCCCACGGCGACTGTCGCGTCCCGCCGGAACTGCCGTCGCCCGAACGGTTCGGAGGCCGCCGGCTGGCGAGCGGGGTCGGTATGCGGACCGTGCCGCCTGAGGAGTGCCAAGTGCCCGACCACCAACAACACGCACGCCGTGGGTAGGAGCACCACGTGCGTTGCAAAAAAGCGCGTTAAGGTCAGCGCCCCCACTTCGTCGCCGCCGCGGACCAGGCGTGCCAGCACGTCGCCGACGAGCGGCACCGTGCGCATGACTTCGGTACCCACCACTGTCGCCCAGTACGCCTTCTGGTCCCAGGGCAGCAGGTAGCCGGTGAAGCCAAATGCCAAGAGGACGAAGAAGAGGGCGACACCCAGGAGCCAGGTCACTTCGCGAGGTGTGCGAAACGCTCCGTCGATGAACACGCGGCCCAGGTGCAGGAGTGCCAAGACAACTGCTAGGCTGGCGCCCCACACGTGCATGCCGCGCACCCACGCACCAAAATGCTGCGCTTCGATGTATGCGACCGACGCCAACGCATGGTCGGGGGTGGGTGCGTAGTAGAGGAGCATGGCGGCGCCGGTGACAAACTGCACGAGGAGGGCGGTGAGGAGCGCCGAACCCAAGACGTGCTGCCAGCCCAGGGATACGGGCATCGGTTTTTCCAGGAAACGACGCCCGGCGCTGAACCAGCCGGTGCGTTCCTCCAACCACTGGTGCCAGCTGGTCAAGCGCCGACTCCGATATGGCTCAAACTTCAACCTCCAACGTTGCACCGCGTTCACGCACCGGCAGCCGCACCAGGGGTTGGGGGGGTGGGCCGGCGCTCACCGAACCATCCACCCCAAAGACGCCGCCGTGACAGGGGCAGCGGAACTCGGCGCGCCGCCGATCCCAGCGCACGGCACAACCCAGGTGCGTGCACGTCGCCGAGAAGACTACCCAGGCGCCGTCGAAGCGGCCGGCGTAGACCGTGCGGGCCTCGGTGTGGTCGAACCAGCCCTGGCGTTTCGACACCCGGACGTCAAATGCTCGGAAGCTATCGAACGGCACCCGCGCGGTCGGTCCCAGCGGCGTCCAGCTGGCGGTGCGCGGGCCTTGGCGTGGCCAAGCAAAAGCGCCCAAGATGGTACCCAGGAAGGCGGCGACGGCGGCGCTCAGGGCCGCCCCGGCGCGGCTCAAGAAATGGCGGCGGCTCGGCGTCCGGCCCGCCGGAGGTGTTGCTGCCACTAGTTTCGCCCTTCCCCTGGACCCACTTGCTCTTCGAGAAGTTGCTCCAGTGCCTCGATGTGCACGGGCTTGGCGCCCGCCCTCCGCAGTGCTGCGAGCGCCACGGTTGCCGAATCGCGCTTGCCCTCTGCAACGTAAAAACGGACCCAGCCATCGTGGACAAATGGCGCGCCCGGAGCCACGGTGCCTGCCGCCGCCAGCGCCGCGCGCGAGCCGGCGGCGTTACCCGACTCCAGCTCTAGTCTAGCGAGTTCCAGCAACAAGAGTGGGTCCTGGGAGCCGAGTTCGAAGGCGCGCCGCGCGCTGACCAACGCAATCCCTGTGCGGCCTGTCACCAACTGCGTGCGCGTTAGGGCTTCCCAACTCCGCGGGTGCTCGGGGAACTGCTGGATGCCCCGCTCGGCAATCGCTAGGGCTGAATCGGGGCGCTCCAGCCGGAGGTTCAGGCGCGCGCGCTCGGCCAAGACGCCGGCGTCGGCGGTCGCTTGGGTTTCAGCGCCGTAGAGGGCACGCTCGGCTTCGGCCACTGCCCCCGTCGATTCCAGCGCTTGCGCCAGACCAAGCCAGGCCCGGGTCGACGTTGGTTTGCGACGCACCAACTCCCCAAAAGTCTTTGCCGCTTCTTCGAAGCGACCGCCTTTGAGGTAGCCAGCCGCTAGGTTGTAGCGGCTGGTGGGGTCGCCGGGCACCGCTTGAACGGCGCGCTCGAACGAGCCGATGGCGCTTTCCAGGTCGCCGTCCTTGGCCTGGGCGATACCCAAGTGGATCATCGGGGCGGCGGGGTCGGTACGCGCCAAGTCCAGGTGGATCAACGCAGCGCTTAGCCCGAGGACAAGAAGCGCCGCCAAGAGCGGCCGCCCAGCTCGCCTGGCCCGTAGTCGGTCGAACAACCACCAGGTTGCATGACTGGCAAAGAGGAGCAGCACCGGCACAATCGGCGCCCGGTAGCGCGAGGTTACAAAGAACAAGACCACCGACGCCGCGTACGCCAGGGTCACCCACTGCAATAGCCGGACGCCCGGCGCCGCGCGCCAGGCCAGGATTAGACCCAAGAGGGCCAAGGGGCCGGCGACGCCGAACTCCAGGAGCGGCCATCGCCACAGCGGGATGAGTTGTTTGTGCAGCTCCGGGTCGTCTATTTGGGCGATTTCGTGAGCGTTCCAGAACAGCAGCGCTTTGCGCCCCAAGGTCCGCAGGAAACTCCCCGGTGCGGCGGCAATCGCGTCCAGGGTGCGGCCGAGGTAGAACCGCGACACCTCCGAAGGGCGGAGCGGCCGGCCGGTGGCCGCTTCGGCCACGGTCTTGCCGGTGGGGTCGTCCTTCATCCAGGACACGTCAACCGACACCTGCCGGCCCAGGCTCTCAGCAACGCGGTCGAGCCCCTGGTAGGTCCCCGGCGCCCCGGCGTAGTTGCCGATGTAGAAGTTCAAACCACCGTTCGAAGTGACCAACACCCAGTCGTCACCTACCACTCGGTTGCGCGTCGCGGTAAGTCCCAGGACCGCGGCGAGGCCCAGGACGTAGGTGCAAAGACGCCGCCCGCGGCCGGCCGAACCCGACCAGCGCCAGGCCAACCACCCGAGGGCTACCGGCGCAGAGGCCAGGACCGAGGCGCGGGTCAGGGCCGCGACGCCCAGGAGAGCGCCGCTCACCGCCGGGCGCCACCAGCGGGAATGGGCCTCGGTGGCGAGCAAGTCCGCCACCACCACCAACAGAAGGGCGGTGACCCAGCCAGTCATCAAGATCTGGTTGTCGTAGTAGATCGCCATTCCGTAGACGGCGAAGGCCAAGGCCGCGACTCCCGCGGTGCGCCGGCCGAAGCATCGGGCCCCGATCCAGTAGAGGAGGAAGGTGGTCAGAACCCCAATAACAATTTGGGCGAGCCGGAGAGCCAGCGGTGAAAAGCCGGTGGCGCCGCCGACCAGTGCCAGCCAATAGGGGTAGAACGGCCCAAAGAAGAAGACCTCTGAACCCAGCCAATCTCCCGCCGCGATACGCTGGGCGGTCTCCAGGTAGTAGGCGGCGTCGAGGCCGAAGGAGTCGGCCAAGGGGGTGGCCATCAATTGCTGGAGATACAGGAGGCGGACGACCAGCGCGACGCCCAAGATGGCGACGATCAGGCGAGCGTCCCTTAGGCGGTCCAGGTTTTTCGTCGAGGCACGCATGTCGCTTCTGTCCTAAAATGCCCGCTCATTCCCGGCGGAGGTGGAGCCGCCTCCAGTGCGGCCGTTCGGACGCGAGGTCAGATTATTGCGCAGGCCCAGAGGATGGATCGATCGGAAAGTCCGAGCCCGACCGCCGGTCCGGCGGCCGGCCACTGTCGCCGCCGCCACTCTGGTGGCAGCCTTGGGCGTGGCCTCGGCGGCTTGTGCGGCCTTCCCCGTCCAAGATGACCCTTGGCGCGAGGCGCAGATAGACAGCTTGGTGCGAGCCGTGGTCGTCCGTGTCTACGAAGGACGATTGGATTTGGCCCAAGAGGCGATCGAGGCGGCGGCCGCCATCGATCCAGGGGACCCGCGCATCGGCCTCTATCGTTTCCGCGTAGCGCGTGAGAATTACCCCGACGAGATGACCGAAGTCGACCGTGCCCGCCGCCGCGAGCCGGCGCTGCTTGCCATGCTCGAGCAAACCATCGCCGCTGGTGATTCCCTCCTTGAACACCACCCCCAGAAGTCTGCCGCCGGCTACTTGTATCGCGGTTGGGGGAAGATGATGAAGGCGCAGGTGCATGCCATCGCGCGCCATTTCAAAGATGCCGCGTTCACCGGCAAGAGCGCCCGCAAAGACTTCGATCGCTTCTACGAGCTGGTGCCGAAGGGCGATCCGGATGCCGACACGGTTCTCGGTGCCTTTCTCTACTTCACGGACATCATTCCGGGCTTCGTCAAATTTCTGAACTGGATCATTCGCATCCCCAATGGCGACCGCGAGCGTGGTTTGGAGTTGATCGCTCGAGGTGCCAGCGGCAACGGCTACACCTGGATCGACGCCAAGGTCCTCCAAACTTTTATTTTCTACATGTTCGAGGGACGCACCGACGAGTCGCGAGCGGCGTTGGCGGAGTACATCCGTGACTATCCTTTGCAGCCACGCATTGTCGAGCTTTATGCCAATGCTGGGTATTTGTTCCCGGACGGCACAACCGAACCTCTTGACGCCGTCGATTGGGCAATCGAAAACTTTGGTCGGGAGATCCGTGGCTGGGACAAGCTTTACCAACACCGACTTCGTATTGCTCGTGCTCGGTTGTACGAAGTGCACGGGCGTTACGAAGATGCCATCGAAGAGTACGGCATCGTCATCGAACACGGCTCGCGCGAACCCAAATGGTTGGTGCCCGTAGCCAAGCGGGCGCGCATCTCCATTAGACTCGCTTTGGGCGATCCAGCCGCCGCCGTTGAGTGCGATCGGTTTCTGGCCAACGAGTACTACGACGACTTCCACAACTCGGTGGAGGCGCTTTGCGAGTACCCGCGTTCACCGCGCTCCAGTGCGCTGCACGTGGCGGTTGCACCAGTGCGCGGCGCCCTCTACGGCGGACGCCTGGACCACGCCGCCGATCTGCTCGAGGGCCTCGAAGAGTTTGAGGGCGAGGCCGAACTCGAACACCTGCGTGGCGAGCTGTTCCGGTTGACCGGCGAGCCCGGCCGGGCGGCGCCGCACTTCGCGCGCGCCCTCGATCTCCTGGGCGACGAGCGGCCTCCAGGGCCGCGCATCCGCGCCGCCATGCGCCTCGGCGACAGCCACTTTGGAGCCGGACAGTTGCGCGAGGCGCGCGACGCCTATGAAACCACGACCGATTGGGTTGCCAAGCGGACGACCTTGGGCACGCTCCTGCGCGGTCGGGTGGACTTCTTCGAGCGCGCCGCCCAATAGTTAGGCCGGTCGGCCCACCGCTAGCAGTGCGCGCCGCCGGCCCCGCCGTCCCCTCCGGCCCCGCCGTCCACTCCGGCCCCGCCGTTACGACCCGTTCGATCCGATGCGTTGGCGATCGAGGGCCAGCGCCGTGGTCATGAACGCCATGCCACCCGGTTGCACTTCCATGGAGGTGAGGGCCGGGCCGATCCGCTCGCCGATCGCTTCAATGGTCGCCAGACTGAGTGCCGCGTGGTTGATGTTAAGGGTCAACCCCTCGGCGCTAGTGTCCTCTATTTCGACTTCGGTGGCGCCAAAGAGGTAGAGCAGGTCGCGGAGCAGCTCCAATTCTCGCTGGCTTCGGCTCTGGGTCGGGGTTGCGCCATCCAAGCCGCGCCCGGGAATCCAAAAGCACGCGTCGTCTTCTGCGAAGAACACCAGGCAGTGAGCTGAGCGCGGCTCCAGGACGACACCGACCCGCTCGGCGACGCCCAGATCACGGGCGTAGTCGGTGGAGCGGCAACGGACGATGTCTCCGGGTGCCAGGCTAGGCATCGGTACTGGAGCGGGCGCGCCTATTCCGGGCGGCGCTCAGATCTTCTCGGCGGTTGACTTGGCCTGCAGGAACAAGAGCAGGTAGTCGCGGCCACCGGCTTTGGAATCGGTACCCGACATGTTGAAACCTCCGAACGGATGAACGCCGACCAAAGCCCCGGTGCACTTGCGGTTGATGTAGAGGTTACCGACGTGGAACTCGGTGAGAGCGCGCTCGATCTTGTCGCGGTTTTGGGTGTACACGGCGCCGGTCAGGCCGTAGTCGGTGTTGTTAGCGATGGCCAGCGCGTCGTCGTAGTCCCGCGCCCGAATGACCGCCAGCACCGGACCGAAGATCTCCTCCTGAGCCAGCCGCGCGTCGGGTGCTATGTCCGCGAAGATGGTCGGCTCTATGAAGTAGCCGTCACCTTGCCCGGCCTGCCCGCCGTGCACCAGGCGCCCCTCCTGGTTGCCGATGGCGATGTACTCGAGGATCTTGTCCTTGGCGGCCTGATTGACCACCGGGCCGGTGTAAGCCGTGTTGGTGGCCGGGTCACCCATGGTGATCGCCGGGGCTTTCTGCACCAAGCGTTCGAGGAACGCGTCGTACACCGCTTCGTCAACGATGGCGCGCGAGCAGGCCGAGCACTTCTGGCCGGAGAAACCGAAGGCTGCGGCCAGAACTCCGTCCACCGCTGCTTCCAGGTCCGCTTCGCGGTCAACGATGATGCCGTCTTTGCCGCCCATTTCGGCGACGACGCGCTTGATCCAGATCTGACCATCGGCTGTCTTGGCGGCCTTCTCGGTGATGCCGAGCCCCACCTCGCGCGAGCCGGTAAACGAGATGAAGCGGGTCTTGGCGTGCTCCACCAGGGTGTTGCCGACGCGGCCCCCCGGCCCGGTCACCAAGTTGACGGTGCCTGGTGGCACCCCCACCTCTTCGAGGATCTGCATGAACTGCGCGCAGATCGCCGGCGAGTCGCTCGACGGTTTCACCACCACGGTGTTGCCGGTAACCAGCGCCGCAGTGGTCATGCCAGCCATGATCGCCAGCGGGAAATTCCAGGGCGGAATGACGGCGCCGACGCCCAGCGGGATGTAGAACAGCTGGTTGCGCTCGCCGGGGTGCGGGGTCAGCGGTTGTTCGGCGGCGTAGCGCAAGTTTTCGCGCCCGTAGAACTCCAGGAAGTCGATTGCCTCGGCAGTGTCGGCGTCGGCTTCGATCCACGATTTGCCGACTTCCAGAATCATCCAGGCGTTCAGTTCAAAACGCCGCTCGCGCATCAGTGCCGCGGCGCGGAACAAGACGTCTGAGCGCTGGGCGGCTGGGGTCCGGCTCCAAGACCTAAAGGCTGTGGCTGCCACATCGAGCGCCCGTTGGGCATCGCCTGCCGAGCCTTTCTGAAAGGTGCCGATAATCTGGCTGGGGTCGGTCGGGTTTTTGGACTCGAAGGTATCGGCTGCGGTCAGGTGCTCCCCACCGATCCACAGCTTGTAGGTCTGGCCTAGGCGGCCCCGCACGACCTCCAGAGCTGCCTCCTGCTTCTTGGTATTCTCCGCCAGGGTGAAGTCAGTCAGTGGTTCGTTGGCGAACGGTTGGGGAGGCGCATCGGCGTAGGCCGTGTGGCTGGTCATGGCGTTCCTCGTGGTGATTTCAAGTCGGCGCGAGTGGAAGTCGGCGATGATTCGGACGCAGAGGATAGCGAACTTTCAAAGGTCGGCAAAGCCCTGGTGCTTGGCGCTGGCACTCGGGCTGGGACTTCTCGGTCCGGGTTGTGCGGCGCGGCGGCCCGTCGACCTCGGGCGGGTGGTCGGGGAAGCGTGGCGGCAGCGGCTAGCTGAGCCCGAGCCGACCGCCTACGCCGCACACCTACCGCTCTTTCGCCGCCCGAACGCCTTGCCTTCTACCACCTTGTTCGAAAAGTACCGGGGCAACCCGGTCTTGCGGATCCCGGACCCGCCGGCTTTCGACGCAGGGCACGGTGAGTACCCGTCGGTGATTGGCGCAGACGATCGCCTTTGGCTCTTCTACTCAGCGTACGGGAAGAAGAATCGCTGGTCGATCGCCGCTGCGACCTCGATCGACGGCATCGACTGGCAGAAGCTCGGTGAGGTCTTGGAGCCCGATTCCACCGCCAGCATGTGGGACTCAGAAACCCTGGCCTTTCCGTGCGTGCTCTACGACGCCGCCGCACCCGACGAAGAGCGCTTTCGGATGTACTACGCCGGCAAGCGCGACCGCTTCTACGATGCCATAGGCATGGCGACCTCGCCCGACGGGTTGTGCTGGGCGCGCCGGGGGCCGGTGCTACGGACAGGCAGTCCGGGTGATGCCGACGGTGGCCAGATGGTCGACCCCTCGGTGATCCGCTTTGGGAACGGCTATCGGATGTACTACAACGCCTCGCGCAGCAAGATCGGTGGCATGGCCATCTGCCTGGCCTTGTCCCAAGACGGCATCAAGTGGGTCAAGTACCCGGATAACCCCATCTACGAGATTCCCCGTCCCACCGAGAACCAGCTCTACACGGCGGACGTCATCGAAGTGGATGGGCGCTTCCTGCTCTTCGAAGCCTCCGCCGCCGAAGGCAAACAGTTCGACATCTACGCCACCGTCTCGGGCGACGGCATCTGCTTCGACCCGGCAACCCGCCGCCGCGTGCTGCGCGCGTCCCGCGATCAAACCTGGGATCAGCGCATGGTCTACGGCATGGACGTGGTCGCCGGCGACGGCGAACTACTAATGTGGTTCAACGGCATCCATCGCTCGTCCGTCACCCGCGGCGGGCAGATCGGGTTGGCCCGAGCCGCGCTCGACGACGTGCTTGGTTTGCTGGGAGGCCCCGCCCCCCGCTGCGACGAAGCGCCTCGCCTAAGCCTCGAGCGGTAGTTGCCTCCAATGCGTCCAGGGCTAGGTGCGCTTGCGCAAAGTGCAAGTTCAACGACTCGGCTTGGGAATCCTGCCAAGCGCAAGATCAACTCCGGCCAACAATATCCGTTCGGATTCGCTGACCCTCGTCGTCGACGCGCGCAATCCGCATCGCCCGGCCAGAGAGGTGCGGGGCACGAGGGAACGGGGAATGCGCCCGCTCAGACAGCTGCGCGCGCCAGCGAACTTCTCCGCTGACGCAACGTTGGGTTCGGTGATGGCGCACGTAAAACTCGCCGGCGCTTCCCCGTCCCCTCGCGCTTTACGTATGTCGCCGTGCGCTTTGGGCTGACGGAGTGAGGCTGGGGCTCTCGGTGAACCAGGAGCAGCCGGGTTGACTTCGGAACTGCCGGAGTCTTGCTTCCCGGACCGACGCGAAGTTCCGCTCCGCAACCGGCGCAGAGTCTGGACCTCCGGAACTGCCGCGGAGTTCCGCTCGGAACCGGCGCAGAGTCTGGACCTCCGGAACTGCCGCGGAGTTCCGCTCGGAAATATTCATGGACCTGGGGTCCACCCCAAGCAATGAAAGTTGCAGGCTCATCGTGTGGGCTCGACCGAAGGACGCGGGAGCTTGCAACGACAGCTACTTTCTGAGCAACTCGTCTGCTCGCGAGGTGGTCTTCTCGGACAGGCTCCAGCGGGGCTGTCCGAAAACGCGGAACCCCGGCGCGCTGGTTCCGCAGGAAGCTGTCCGAGAATTGTTGGGTGACGGTGAAGTCGCGCGAGCGCTGGTTTTTTTGCATCGGTCGAAGAAGGTAGTCGGTGGGACGGCACACTTCCTGCTCGTTCCGCTGCGGAACTATTCATGGACATTTTGTCCACTCCGGGCAATGAAAGTCGCAGCTCATCGTGTGGGCTCGACCGAAGGCCGCATGAGTTTACAACGACTTACAGTTACTTTCTGAGCAACTCCACCACACTACCCGCCGGCCGGCGTCGCTTGGTTCCGTGCAGCGACGTTTCGCACGTGTAGATTCTGCGCCACTCGGTTCCGCTCCGAAACTCTGACACGATGGCGGTTATGGGCTGCGCACAAGATTCGGAGATTCTCCAGCTCCGTCCGACCACCTTTGGCCACCGGTTGAATATGGTCGATCTGCAGGTTGTGCCGTGAGTTGCACTTCCTCCCGCCGGCGCCCACAAATTGACAGCGCCCCTGATCACGGATCATCACCGCGTCTCGGAGGGCTTTGGGGATGTGTCGGCCGCGGGGTGCTTTGTAGGGGCGCTTGGGCTTCGGGCGCTTGCGCTCCAGGAAGAAGTGCAAAAGCTCTTGCATCGTCGCTTCGAGCGTCAGCTTGGCTGGAATCTTGCGGCTCAGAATGGTCATCGCTTCTTCCAGCTGCTTGTAGTCGGCCGGATCGAGGCTAAAGGTGATGCGAATGCGCTCGCGCGTGACGGTCGGCTCGCCGCAATCCGAGCCCTCCGCACTGGCGCGGGGCGCTTCGGAACCGGCATCCGCACCGGCGTTGGCGTGAGCGCCGGCGTTTGCGTCAGCGTCGGCCTTTGCATCAGCGCCGGCGTTTGCACCGGTACCGGCGTTTGCATGGATGCCGGCGTTCGCATCGGTACCGGGACGCGCCTCCACATCGGGGATTGCATTGCGCCCAGTCGGTGAACCGGTAGGGTTCTCGGACCTAGACCCTGCTCCGTTCGTGTGCCCGGAGCTGGCTCCATTGACCCCGCGGTTGTCACGAAATAGGTCGCCCTTTCCACTGTCTTCGGCGGCGCCCGCCCCGGTGTGCCTCACCTCGAACTCCCGGCGGATCTGTTCCCGGCGTGGGCGCACTGGACTGCGCGCTGCCAGCCGACGCTCCACTTCCGCGGAAGATTGGCCATCGATCTCAGCGAGTAACGCTTCTGGATCACTCGCCTTCGCCAGCGCTGCCTCGATCGTTGCCAGCACACTCAGATTGGTGCGGTGTTTTCGCAGCATCTCTAGAACTTGCGGATGTCGCTCCGCGCACTTCATTGCTTTCCAGCGCCGCGATGCTGCCGCTTTCGAATACTTGAGATGGTTGGTTAGAAACGCGAAGATCGATGGATAGCCCGCCGAGAGATGGGCATCCGTGCGCTTGCATTCAAGCAGCGCTTCGACCAAGTCGACGGTGGCGTGGTGCTCGCGATGCCGGAGCCTTTCGATTCGGGCAATGATGTGCATGGTGCATGCTCCTGAGTTTTCGCGGGGTCGACCCATGCATCTTACACCTCGAGTTTGTGCACTCAGGGGGGCTTGGTGGCTGCGCAACATCGGTTCCGTTTGGCAAAAAAGAACTAACGCGCGAACCGATGCGTTTGAGGGCGATGTGGGGCATGTTGGCGACCGCCCGAGCGACATGCCGCAACGCTCAACCACTCGACGTCCAAAAGCTGTCAAGAAGAAAATCAATTGGACGGCAAAAAAATTTGTGCAGATTCTCAGGTTTTCGTCGGTGCCGGCGGTCGATCCGGATGGGCGGATAACGGGTTAACGATCGACCTGGTTCCGCAGCGGAACCACGCGCGGTTGATAGTGCCGACCCGATTTTTGGACAGCCTCCGGCGGAACTCCGCGCCGGTCTGGGAAGCAAGACTCCGGCAGTTCGAAGTCAACACTGCCGCTGCTGGTTCACCGAGAGCTGCTGGTTCACCGAGAGCCCCAGCCTCACTCCGTCAGACCAAATCGAACGACGACAAACGTAAAGCGCGAGGGGACGGGGAATGCGCCGGCGAGTTTTGCGTGCGCCATCGCACACCCCAACGTTGCGTCAGCGGAGAAGCTTGCTGGCGCGCGCAACTGTCTGAGCGGGCGCATTCCCCGTTCCCTCGCGCCCGCACCCAACTAGCGACAGGGTAAGCCTGGGAAAGGGGAAAGACCGATGATGTAAGTCAAAGTCGGAAACCTTTCGTAGCGATCCAGAGGGTTCGACTCCCTCCCGGTAGAGGCCAGCAACCAGCCGGAAGCGAGCCTTGCACGCGTGCGGCAACGTACGTCGTGAAGCGTAGGTAGCAGGTGCTAAAGCCGTGTGATGGAACCTCGAGATCAGGGTGCGCGTTGAGGCCTTCGTCGTGTTGGGAGCGGGGGCAGCATCCCCAGATGCGGTAACGCGAGGATCTGGGGACTCGACCGGGGTCTGAGAGCAGGGCAGAGGTACAGGATGGATCGCCCAGGAACCTGTGAGGTCCAGCAGACTGCCACGTTCCATGAGCCGTTGGTTCTCGGCTTCAACAGGACCGGGCCCGCGAAGAAGTCTCCGCTCCGCGGGAGCGAACAAGAGGGACGAGACGTGGAACCTGGCGACGAATCCATAAGTCGCCAGGCATCAGCTGCTGGAAGTCGTAGCGCCTTCATAGTACTGACGACGCTGGGGAACTTGGCTCACGAGGACCCAGCCGAGGGAAGGGGGGCGTCACGTGGACAGACCCACTCTTGAGAAACACGGAGGGCGCTTTGAAGCCTGCAAGCGTGTCAACGAAACAAGGGCGGATAGCCGCTTTGGCCCGGGACAATCCGGACATGGCGTTCACCTCGCTCAATCATCACCTCGATAAGGAGTGGCTGAGGTACGCGTACGACCAGACCCGGAAGGATGGTGCCGTTGGTATCGACGGGCAGACTGCCGCCGAGTATGGAGCCGACCTCGAGGAGAACCTGACGAGTCTCCTGGATCGGATCAAGTCGGGGCGGTACAAGGCACCGCCGGTGCGACGAGCGCACATCCCGAAGCATGACGGTACGACGCGTCCTCTGGGCATTCCGACCTTCGAGGACAAGGTGGCGCAGCGAGCGATCGTGATGTTGCTGGAACCGATCTACGAGCAGGACTTCTTGGACTGTTCCTTTGGTTTTCGGCCCGGCCGGTCAGCACATCAGGCTCTACGGCAGTTGCGAAACCAGATCATGGACCGCGGCGGTCGTTGGGTTCTGGATGTTGACTTGCGTCGGTACTTCGAAACGATCGATCACGGACGTCTACGGCAATTCTTGGCCAAACGAGTCGTCGATGGCGTTGTACGACGGATGGTCGACAAGTGGCTCAAGGCTGGGATACTCGCAGAGGGGCAATGGAAACGCACCGATCGCGGTACTCCGCAAGGTGGGGTGGCCTCCCCGTTGCTGGCCAACGTCTATCTACACCACGTGATAGACGAGTGGTTTAGTCATGATGTGGCGCCGCGGATGAAAGAACGGAGTTCGATGATCCGCTACGCCGACGACATTGTGATGGTGTTTGAGGACTTTCTCGACTGCATTCGGGTCCAGCGGGTTCTGGGGAAGAGACTCGGCCGCTTTGGGCTGAGCCTCAACCCCGAGAAGACTCGGATGGTCGACTTCCGATTCAAACGCCCGAACGGGAAGCGACACTCTGCCACGCAGGCGACCACGTTTTCCTTTCTCGGCTTCCTCCACGCCTGGGGGCGGTCGCGGCGAGGGAAGCACGTCGTCTATCAGTGGACGTCGAAGGACCGATACGCTCGGGCGCTTCGATCCTTGCACCGGTGGTGTCGGCTGAACCGGCAACGACCTTTGGTTGAACAGCATGCACGGCTGTCGCGCAAGATGCTAGGGCACTATGCCTACTATGGCATCACGGGCAACGGCCAGCGGCTGCGCTGGTACGCCCATCAGGCGGCACGGATCTGGCGTTTCTGGCTATCCCGACGACATCGGGGCAACCCGATTCCGTGGTGCGTGTTTCGACGCACACTCGAACGGTACCCCCTGCCACGGGCTCGCATCGTCCACCAATACGTCCCGACGAGCGAATCTGCCACGTGAGGAACCGTATGCGTCAATCGCGCTCGTACGGGTCTGTGAGGGGCGGGGGCGGCAACGTCCCCGCCTACTCGGCAGTCGCCCTGCTCGTCGCAAGCAGTTCCGGGCGGAACTCCATGGGCGGCCCTGGAGAAGGCATTCTCTAAAAGTCTCGAACGGAACTCGGCGCTGGTCCCGGAGAGCGGAACTCGGGGGTGGTTTCGGAGCGAATCCGGCAGTAGTACCGGAGCGGAACCGGGAGTAGTACCGGAGCGGAACCGGCAGTAGTACCGGAGCGAATCCGGCAGTAGTACCGGAGCGGAACCGGGGAGTAGTACCGGAGCGGAACCGGGAGTAGTACCGAAGCGGCACCGCAGCGGAACCGGGGCGGGCCAGGGCCAAAGGAGCAAGAGTTCCGCTCGCGGAACTGCGGCCGGGTTCCGGAGCAGCTCACTGGACGATCCCCAATTCGCCAGCCCCCGGTTCACCGGCCAATCGACGCCTCAGGGAAGACGGCGCCGAGTAGCGCTGGCAACTCCCGCATGTCGTCGAAGACCCAGTGAGCGCCGGCCGCCGCCAGGCGGTCTTCGGAAGTGTGATCGGCGTAGGCGAAGACGTGCATGCCGGCCCGCGCTCCGGCGGTCACTCCGGTGGTCGTATCCTCGACGACTGCGCATGCTTCCGGTGGGACGCCGTTTTTTCTAGCAGCATGGAGGTAGATGTCGGGCGCCGGCTTGGGGTTGGCAACGTCGGTGACGCTGTAGATCTGCCCGGCAAAGCGCGGTAGGAGCCCAGTCGTGCCGAGCGTCAGGTGCATCTTCTCGTGGTCGCCGCTCGAGGCAACGCATACCGGCACGCCGATCGCGTCGAGGGCGTCCACCACTCCAGGGACGGGCTGAACGCTCGCGAGCGCGGTGGCGCGGCGCTCGTAGTAAGCCGGGAGGAAGTCGTCCGGCGGCCGGTGTCCGAGCATCTTGGTAATGCGCTCCATGCACTGCGGCATCGAGCGCCCGATAAAGTGCTCGAACATGTCGTCCAATTCCAGCTCCAGGCCGAGATCGTTCAGCATCGCTGAGAACACGCGGTTGACCACGCGTTCGCTGTCGACCAAAACGCCGTCGCAGTCGAAGATCGTAAGCTCCAGGTTCGCCATGGCTTCATGATATAATGAATCTATGAGCCACCCAACCAAGCGCGGCGCCGCCACGATCGCCGCCCTAACGCTGTTCTGTGCCGGCAGTGCGCTGGCCGATGTCGAGGTTTTGGTGCCCGGCGGCAGCCGCACCGTCCTGGTCACCGGCGGCGGTTCGTTGCCCGGTCTGCCGGTCATCCGCGAAGCCTTTGACCAGATCTTCTGGCAGCCGGACGCCCCGGAGGCGATCACCGGCTACCTCTTTGTCAACAACGAGTTGGCCACCCCCGACGGCGGTATCACGCGTTTCCGCTACGAAGACGGCGCCGTTGTTGCCGGCGACGATTGGGTGACCGGCACCCATCGCAATTGCTCGGGCAACTGGAGTTCTTGGGGGACCATCCTCTCCTGCGAAGAGTTTCCACAGGAAAACCCCGATGTGGGTCACGTTCTGGAGGTGGATCCCAACGTCCAAGAAGGTTGGGTGCGGCGCACGGCGCTCGGTCGTTTTTCACACGAGAGCATCATCGAGGACCCACTTACTGGCGACTTTTACCTGACCGATGACTCCAATACCGGAGTCTTCTTCAAGTTCGTGCCGGACACCCCGGGTGACTTGAGCGCCGGCGATCTCTTCGCCTACGAGGAGTCGACGCAGGGGTGGATATTGATCACCGACCTGCAAAACACCGAGCAAACCGCCCTGCAGCTCGGGGCAACTGCCTACCCGCGCCCAGAAGACCTGGCCTACAACCCCCTCGACGACAAGATTTACATCGCCATCACGGGCCGCTCCAGCCCACCCATCGAACCGCTCGGCAACATCCGACGGTTCGATCCGCGGACTAACACCATGTCGATGTGGCTCGAAGGCGACGGCACGTTAATGGCCAACCCCGACAACTTGGAGGTGGATTCCTACGGCAACCTGTTGGTCCATGAGGACCAATATCCGGCGCACTTGACCGCCTACGGACCCAACGAGGTTTTGTTGGTCGATCTTGCCGGTGCCGTGCGCCCGGTGCTGCGCGGCATCGGTACCTCCGGCGAGCCGGCCGGGTTGACATTTTCGGCCACCGAAAACCTCTTTTGGGTGGACTGGCTTCGCTCGAGCTTCAGCCAGCTCATCGAGGTGTCGATGCCCGATGGTTGGAACGTGCCAGCGACTGGCGTCAACCCGCCCCGACTGACCCCTGCTCTGGCGCCCCTCCAGGCCGTCCCCAACCCGTTCGACGCACGCGTGCGTTTGGTGCGGGTCGGCGCTGGTCCTGCCGATGGACTTTCGGCGTTGCGGATCTACGACGTCGCCGGACGCCAAGTGCAGATGCTCGAGGGGCGGGGCGTCTGGCACTGGGACGGCAGCGCGGCCGACGGTGTTGCCCTGCCGCGCGGGGTCTATTGGGCCCGGGCTGGATCGGGACCGGCGCTCGCGGTGTTTTTGAACCGCTAGGCCACCGCAGTCGCGGACACAACCCCGCCGGAGAGTTCAAGCTATTGTTAATACATAACTTACAGCCCCACAATGAGCGCTGGGCGGCTTCGCGGTTGCATCCCCGCCGGCACGTCTACTACACTATAACGTTTGTGTGAACCTAGTTTCTTGCCCGCCTCACAGTGGGGAGGGCGCCGGCGCGGAGGTTTAACCGCGTAGTAGGGAATGTTTCGGATGACATGTACGGCAGTTGTACCGCAGTACCGCACTCCGACCATTCAAGCACGTGAAGGAGTACGGTAAATGCGTACTACAGGTACAGTGAAGTGGTTCAAGGACGACAAGGGCTTTGGCTTTATCACGCTCGGCGACGGCCAGAAGGACGTTTTCGTCCATCACTCGGCCATCCAGGGTGAGGGCTTCAAGACCTTGAACGAAGGCGATCAGGTCGAGTTCGACGTTGTGGAAGGGCAGAAGGGCCCGGCCGCGGAGAACGTCGTCCGCTTGTAAACGTCTTCGCTTCGTTGAAGTACTTCGGACCCCGCTGGCAATCGCCGACGGGGTCCTTCCTATCTCAGGCTAGTCGACTTCGGTGTTGCAATAAAACGTTTCGTCAATGAGTTCGGATTGAACGTCCAGCTCCGCAGCAATGGCGTCCAGCTCGACGCGCTCTGCCTCGCTGACTCGCCCCGAGGCCCGGGCCATGACGCACAAGTCACGCACGACCTGAATGCGCCGGGCGAACGATAGCTTCTCACGCGCCTGGCCGATGCGCTCTTTCAGGGAGCCGCGGATGTCGTCGACGTTGAAGCGATCGCTGAAGGAGGCTTCGCCGAAGAAGCGCTCAAAGACCTGGCGCTCCTCATCCGAGATGCCGTCGGTGGCGGCGGCGATGACGATCATCCCGGAGAACAACAGCCGGCGAGCAAGCTCGGCTGTTTCCGACTTCTCTTCCAAGTAACTGGGCTCCATGACCGCCATGAGTTCTTGCACCCGCGCCTCGAGGGTGGCGACCGGGAAGCCGCCGGCCTTGGCCAACTCGGACTCGAAGTAGAGCCGCACCGCCTTGAGTCGCAGCGGACTGAAGGGGTGGGTGGAGAACCAATCGGCGATCGGCGCCCGTCGCGCCGGATCGGCCGGCACCGCCTCCAGCTCATCGGCTTGCTCGGCAAACTCGGAGATGCGGATAGACTCGAGTGGAATGGTCAGACCCGATGCCAGGCGGAACAGTGCGCGAGCCACATCATCGGCCTGATCGGCGCAATGGGCGCCACCGCGATCCGCCGAGATTTCCGCGTAGCGCGACCAGGCGAAGAGCCGGAGCGCCAAGTCGGGGCGCGGGCGGTTCTGGCCACCGAGGAGCGCCGAGACCGGAATGTCGTGGTGGCCGAACCGGTGGTGGGCCAGCTCGTGGCCAATGACGAAGCGCTGCTCACCGGCCGGAAACGCCTCCAAGAGGCTCGAGGCAATGAGGATGAACAGCCGGCCGTCCTCGGGTTTGATGCAGGCGGCGTTGAAGGTCGGGCTCGGAAAGACGTAGACCTCGAGCGGGATGTCGATGCCCAGTCGTTCGCGACAGGTGCGTACCTCGGCGTGCAAGTCGGGCATCATCGACTCGGTCACCCGCAGTGCCGTTGCCAGGAGGCGCCGGCGCATCATGATCGGCGACTTCTCGCGGTCGCGCTCAAGTGCGTCGATAGCGCTTTTGACCTGGGGGTCATCCAGAATCTTAGCGGCGAGTTCCGAGTCTCCCCGGCTTCTGAGTTGCAGGCTGTCCACGGTCTCCACCTTACGGGCTGGCGGCGCATAAAGGGCTCCTCGGCATCGTAGCAGGGTGGGAGGGTGCCGGCACATCTGCTCCAAGGCCCATATGCTAGGATCCGCCCCCCCCGGGTACTACGGAGTGCGATGCACGTGTCGCCCAACCAATCTACGCCCCTCAATCCTCTTGAGCGGTTTCTCCGACTCTTTACCGTAGTGAACTCCGGTGAAGGTCTGGGCGTTGTCCTCTGCTTCGCCAACATCTTCCTCATCCTCACCGCCTACTACATCCTGAAAGTGGTGCGTGAAGCGCTCGTCATCGGCGGAGTGACCGTCTTCGGGCTCGAGGGCGACGAGGTCAAGGCCTACCTGCCGGCGGTCATGGCGGTTTTGCTGCTGGCGGTGGTGCCGGCGTACGGCTGGTTGGCCAGCCGCGTCAGCCGTCTCCGGCTGATTGCCACGACGATGTGGGCTGTCGTTCTTCTCTTGGTCGGGTTTTTTGCTTGGGGCACGATCCGTGGAGTAGGGACTGGCATTGGCCTGTCGTTTTACATCTTCCTGGGCATCGTCAACGTCTTTCTGATTGCTCAGTTCTGGTCCTACGCCAACGACATCTACGACGAGGCGCAGGGCAAACGGTTGTTTGCGCTGATTGCCGTCGGCCAGTCGCTGGGCGCGATCCTCGGTCCGCGCATCGCCAGCCAATGGTCGGAGCACACGTTCGTCTTGTTGGCGTTGAGCGCCGGCATTTTTCTGGTGTGTTTGGGGCTCTACGGGCTGGCCGAACGCGCCCAACGTCGAACGCGAAGCACCTCGATTTCAGCCGGCGGCCCGCCGCCGCTCGACAAAGAGGGCGGCTTTGCCCTGGTGTTCAAGACCCCCTATCTGCTTCTGATCGCTGCGATGATTTTGATCACCAACGTCGTCAACACCACCGGCGAGTACATCCTCTCCAACGCCGCGAAACGCCACGCCGAAGCCACCGTGCCGGTCGCTAGCATCCTCGGCGAGGAGACCGCCCGCGCCCACGCCGCCGGCGCCAGCCTCAACCCGGACCAGGAGGGCGAGGTCAAGTCAGCCCGCGCTCCGGTCGTTGGGCAGTTCTACGGTCAGTTCTTCTTCTACGTGAACCTGGTGGCCCTGGCGATCCAGATGTTCGTGGTGTCGCGCATCTTCAAATACTTCGGAGTCCAGGCGGCGCTCTTCGTCTTGCCGGTCATTGCCTTCGCCGGCTATCTGGCGATTGGTCTGCTGGGCGGTTTGGCAATCCTCCGGAGCGCCAAAATTGCCGAAAACGCCACCGACTACTCGCTCCAGAACACCGTCAAGCAGGTCTTGTTTTTGCCGACCAGCCGGGCCGCGAAGTACAAGGCAAAGGCCGCTATCGACACGTTCTTCGTCCGCTTCGGGGATGCTGTCTCCGCCGCCCTGGTGTGGTTGGGGCTCCACCAGCTGGCTTTCACGGCGCGCGACTTCGCCTTGGTCAACGTCGTTCTGTGCGGGGCATGGATCGCCGTCTGCGCCGGGATCGCCCGTCACCACCGCCGGTTGACCGCGCTTGACTCCGCCTAGCGGTCGGCGCTAGACTAGCGGCCTGGACCGAAGAAGCCACTGAACCCCAGCAGCCACTGAACCCCAGCAGCAATTGAGGCGCTCAGGATGATCATCTGCATTCGCTACAACCCGACACTTATGAGTGTCCGGACCCATCGAGCGGGTGCCTAGGTCTATCGTCTAAAATAGCCAGCCTGCCCGCTCATCTCTGACGAGCGGGCTTTTTTGTACCCACGCGTGGCTCTTGCCACCGCCAATCCCCCTCAGCCGAGATGGGCGCCAGGTCGAGGAGCGGAGTGGTGCGCGAACACGTGGGAACAATCTGGAGCTGGACAGTGGGGGAGCGGCGGCGCTACGGCGCTGCTGTGGCAGCGATGGTCGCCGGCTCGGCCGCCATGTACTTGGTGCCGCTCGTCCCGCAGGTCGTCATCGACGGCGTCCTGGCGGCCGACCCCGAAGCTGCCTCGCCCGTCACCCAAACCATCGTCGAGTGGGTTGGAGGGCGCCAGCGCCTGGCCGACCACCTGTGGATGGCGGCGGCGGCGATGGCCTTGTTTGCGGCGGTGGCCGGTACCCTCGCCTATCTGCGGGGCCGTTGGGCGGCCGAGGCCTCCGAAAACATCGTACGTCGCCTGCGCGATCGCTTGTTCGATCACCTCCAGCGGCTGCCAGCCGCGTACTACGATGACGCTCAAACCGGCGACCTGGTGCAGCGCTGCACCTCGGACGTCGATACCTTCCGGCGTTTCTTGTCGACCCAGATCGTCGAGATCAGCCGCGCCGTTTTGATGTTTGTCGTGCCGCTGCCCTTGATGTTGGCGATCGACCAGCGGATGACCTGGGTGTCGGTGGCGCTGGTGCTTCCTACCGTTGTCTTTTCCTTCTTCTACTTCCGCCGGATTCGCAACGTCTTCCAAAGCGCCGACGAGGCCGAGGGGCGCCTCACCGCCACGCTGCAGGAGAACCTGACCGGCATCCGTGTGGTGCGTGCCTTCGCCCGCCAGGACTATGAAATCGACAAGTTCGCCGAGCGCAACGCTACGTATCGCCGCCTGGACCGGCGCTTGTACGGGTTGGTGGCCGGTTTCTGGTCTTTGACCGACCTCTTTTGCGCTGCGCAGACCGGTTTGGTCTTGGGGTTTGGCGGCTATTGGTTGGCGACGGGTGCGGTGGCTGCCGGCACCTTCTACTTCTTTCTGGCAGCGGTCAACCTGTTCGTGTGGCCGATGCGGATGATGGGGCGCATCTTGACCGAGTTGAGCAAGGCGTCAGTCGCCATTGGCCGCATCAGCGCCATCTTGGACGAGCCGGTGGAGGAGGATCCAGCTCCGGCCAGTGTTTCGGGGACCACCCTTGCCAAGGTCGAGGGCGCTCGGGTCGCGTTCGATCGCGTGTCGTTCGCCTACGGTCGCGAATCCGTCCTCAAAGACGTGTCCTTCACCGCCGAACCCGGCCAGACGGTCGCTCTCATGGGCCCGTCGGGGGCCGGCAAGTCGACCCTCATCCAGCTGCTCCTGCGCCTGCGCGACCCTAACGCCGGGCGCATCGAGTTGGATGGCGTCGACATCGGCTGCTTGCCACGGCGCACCGTGCGCCGCGAGATTGCCGTGGTGATGCAGGAGCCTTTCCTCTACGCCAAGACCGTCGGGGAGAACATTCGATTGGGGCGCATGGGGGCGTCGGCGGCGGAGGTGTCGGACGCCGCCATGATCGCCAGCATTCACCACACCATCCAAGAGTTCGAGGATGGCTACGAAACGTTGGTGGGGGAACGGGGCGTCACGCTCTCGGGCGGCCAGCGCCAGCGCGTGGCGTTGGCCCGGGCGCTCCTGGGCGAAGCGCGGCTCATGGTGCTGGACGACGCCTTAAGCGCGGTCGACACCGGCACCGAGGCGCTCATCTTGAAGGCGTTGGAAGAGCGGCGCGGGCGGCAGACGACCCTGGTCATTGCCCACCGTCTTTCGACCCTGGTGCACGCCGACCAGATCTTGGTGATGGATCGGGGCCGGGTGGTCCAGAGCGGCGCCCACCACCAGTTGGTGACCGAGCACGGACTCTACCGGCGCCTTTGGCAGATCCAAAACGACTTGGAAGAGGCCGACCGGGGCGCCGGAGCGCTGGCCCAAGGGGAGTAAAACGATGGATTGGGCAGAACACGACGAAGCACGCGCTGAGATCGACGGCAAGTGGGACGCGCGCCTCTGGCGGCGCATCCTGGCGCACGCGCGCCCTTACCGGCGGACGGCGCTGGGGTTGGCCGCAGCGGGGGTGAGCTGCGCGGTCTTGGACGTGGTCTTCCCGATGATCACCGCGCGGGTCATCGACGCCGCTCGCGAGCTGGGCCCCGAGGCGCCGCTTGGCCGCCTGCTTCTCGTCTACGCCAGCTGCATGCTGGCGATGACCGCGCTCGTCTGGCTCTTCATCTGTTTGGCCGGGGCCATTGCCACCGGCTTCGCCCACGATGTGCGGCGGGCGGCGTTCGAGCGCCTGCAGCAGCTGTCTTTTGCTTTCTACGACCGCCACTCAGTCGGCTGGCTGATGGCGCGGCTGACCTCGGATGCGGCGCGGTTGTCGGACCTCCTGCCGTGGACCTTGTTCGACTGTGTGTGGGGCGGTTCGCTGGTGTTGGGCATCGCTGTCATGATGCTCATTTTGCACTGGCAGCTGGCCCTTATGGTCATGGTGATCATTCCGCCGTTGGCCTGGATCAGCGTCTTCTTTCAGCGCAAGCTGATTGCCAGCCAGCGCGCCATGCGGCGCTGCAATTCACAACTCACTTCGAGTTTCAACGAGGGCATCACCGGCGTCGCCACCTCCAAGACCTTGGTGCGCGAGGAAGATAACCTCGACGAGTTCCAGCAGCTGTCGGGCGCCATGTACCGCTACTCGGTGCAGAACGCCCTGCAGTCGGTCTTGTACTTGCCCATGGTGTTGACGCTGGGGAGCATTGGCGTTGGCATTGCTTTGTGGCGCGGCGGTGTCGCATTGACGGTTGGCGGCGACTTGACGCTTGGGACGCTCGTCGCCTTTATGCAGTACGCGGCGCTCTTCTACATTCCTATCCAGGAGATGGCGGCGCGCTTCACCGAGTTGCAGGCGGCCCAGGCCTCGGCCGAGCGCCTGCAGGGCCTCCTCGACGTCCAGCCCGACATCGCCGACTCGCCGGCGGTCCTGGCCGCGGGCCCGGCGGTCGACGAGCGGATCGAGTCGATCGCTTTCGACGACGTCAGCTTCAGTTACAAAGACGGCGAACCTGTGCTGCGCCGGCTAAGTCTTGAAGTTGCCGCCGGCCAAACGGTGGCGCTGGTTGGGGCAACCGGTGGTGGCAAGTCGACCATCGTCAGCCTCCTCTGTCGGTTCTACGAGCCGACCAGCGGCAGCATTCGCCTGAATGGTACTGACTACCGCCAGCGCAGCTTGGCCTGGCTCCAGTCTAAGCTCGGCATCGTTCTCCAGCGGCCGCATCTGTTCAGCGGTACGATTCGGGAGAACATCCGCTACGGGCGCCTGGAGGCCACCGACGCCGCAGTCGAAGAGGCCGCCCGCGTGGTCGGTGCCGAGGCATTTATTCGGAGCATGGCGGCGGGGTACGATACCGAGGTGGGCGAGACCGGTGGCAAGCTGTCCACCGGTCAGCGCCAGCTTGTGTCCTTGGCGCGCGCGGTGTTGGCAGATCCTGAGATCTTCGTCATGGATGAGGCGACGTCGTCGGTCGACACCGAGACCGAACGTCGTATCCAGTCGGGGATCGAGGCGGTGCTCAACAACCGTACGAGTTTCGTGATCGCCCACCGCTTGTCGACGATTCGCTCGGCCGATCGGATCCTGGTCGTGTCGGAGGGAGCGATCGTCGAGGACGGTGACCACGCGGCGTTGATGGCGCGAGGCGGTGCGTATGCCCAGCTTTATCGCCAGCAGTTCGCCCGCGAGCGGGCGGCGGACCTGGCGGCCACCGAGACTGCCTAAAACGGACCGCGGAAGGAGGAGATCGATGCAGACGACCGTATCCTCGGAGGATGTGCAGTACGCCGTTTCGGGCCAGACTTTGGCCGGCCAGCTCGCCTGGAACTCAGAGCGGACGACTCCGGGCCCCGGCGTCTTGGTTTGCCACGAGTGGTGGGGACAAAACGACTATGCCCGCCGGCGGGCCCGCAACTTCGCCGAGGCGGGCTACACCGCCCTGGCCGTCGACCTCTATGGCGAGGGTAAGTGCGCCGCGACTCCGGACGAAGCAGGGGCGTTGATGCAAGCCGCGTTGGCCGACCCCAACACCTTGCGCCAGCGCTTTGAGGCTGCCCAAACCCTCCTGTCCGACCACGCCGCGGTCGACCCGGAGCGGGTGTGGGCGGTGGGCTATTGCTTTGGTGGCGCCGTGGCGCTGGGGATGGCGCTCCACGGTGTGCCGTTGGAGGGTGCGGCGGCCTGCCACCCCGGCGACCTACCAATGCCGGCAAGCGCCGATCCCATCGGCGCCAAGCTCTGGGTCGGGGTCGGCGACGCTGATCCGTTTGTGCCGGCCGAGACCCGCGAGAAGTTTGAGGCGGCCGTGCGCGAGCGCCAGATCCCGCTTGAGATGGTGGTCTACCCCGGCGTTCAGCACGGCTACACCGTCCCCGAGGCCACCGAACGCGGCCAGCGGTTTCAGTTACCGCTGGCCTACGACGAAGCCGCTGACCGAGACACCTGGGAGGCGATCCAGCGCCTCTTGGCGTCCTAACGCCGGCGTCGCCGTCGCGGCTTGCTGCGACTGCGCCGCCCGCGCTTCGGTTCGCTCCGTGGCGGCTGCTCCTGAACGTTCGGTTCCTGGTTCGGGCCGCCAGGCGGGGCGTGTAGCGTTTCCTGGTAGTACTCGTCGAGGAGCATGGCAATGATCGCCAACTCGTCCTCGTTCTCGCCAAAGCTCCGGGCCAACGGCAGCATCCGCTCCATCCGCTCCCGCACCAAGCCGTCGGCGTCGCGCAGCCGCGCTTCCAGAAGCGCCGTCACCCGCTCGGAGACGATGGTTTGCACGTCGTCGTCGGTCGGCACTTGCCTTTCCTCCAGCTCAACGCCGTACTTGTCCCGAACCTTCTCGAGGCGCATTTTCTCGAGGACGTCGACCAGCGAAACGGCCTCACCGCCGGCACCGGCTCGCCCGGTCCGCCCGGCCCGGTGGATGTACATCTCTGGATCTTCCGGGAAGTCGTAGATGAACACGTGCGAGAGCTGGTCGATGTCGATGCCGCGGGCCGCCACGTCGGTGGCCACCAGGAAGCGCAGCTTCTTCGAGTAGACGCGCTCGAGAACGCGTTCGCGCGCCGCCTGGCTCAGGTCGGCGCTCAGCTGGGCGGCGTCGTAACCAAAACGCTCTAGCACCACTGACACGTAGCGCGCGGTCGCCTTGGTGTTGACGAAGATGATGGCCGACTCGGGGTTTTCGATTTCGATGATCCGCACCAGCGCCCGATCCTTCTCCATCGTGGGCACTTCGTAGTAGACGTGCACCATCTCGGCGACGTGCTTGCCCTCGGCGTTGTTGCTCATGCTCAGGAAGATGGGCTCGTGCAAGAACTCTTCGGCCAGAGACATGACGGCGGGCGGGAAGGTGGCCGAGAACATCAGGGCTTGGTGTTCGTCGGGGAGGTAGCGCGCCACCCGCTTCATGTCGGGGTAAAAGCCCACCGACAGCATGCGGTCGGCTTCGTCGAAGACCAGGATCTCCAACTCGCCGAGTTTCAACGAGCCTTTCATCAGGTGGTCCAGCACGCGCCCCGGGGTGCCGACCACTAGCTGGGCGCCGGCGTGCAGAGCGTCGAGCTGGGCGCCGTAGCCGACACCGCCGTAGACCGCCACGGTCCTGAGCGGCGTGTGCGCTACCAAGCGCTCAGCCTCCGTGGCTACCTGCCGTGCCAACTCGCGGGTGGGCACCAAGACCAGCGCCTGGCAGTGAGGTGCCTGGGGGTCGAGGTGCTCGAGGATGGGCAGCAGAAAAGCACCGGTCTTACCGCTGCCGGTCCTTGACTGCACCATCAGGTCGTAGTCTTCGCGGACGTAGGGGATGGCGCGGGCTTGGACCGGCATCAGCTCGGTCCACTTGAGGTCGTCCGCGGCATCGGCCAAAAACTTGGGAAGGTCGGAAATCCGTGCCTCCGGGAGCCTCGTCTCCGGGGGCGGGTCGGCCTCGGGCGCCTCCTCGGCGGCGGGCGGCTCAGCCGGAAGAGGGGCGGCAGCGCGCCCGCGCCGGCCCCTTCCGCGGGTCGCTTGTCGTTTCACCATGGGATTCGTTTCGTCTCCTTGTTAGATGGGATGGCCGGCAGGATAGCAGCTCCGTTTTCTGTTATAAACCACCGCTCGAGGCCGCCATCCGTTGAAAGGCAGGTCTATGGACCTTCGAAACGTCGCCATCATCGCGCACGTCGACCACGGCAAGACCACACTGGTCGACCAAATCCTCAAGCAGTGCAACGTCTTTCGGGCGGGGCAAAGCGTTGAGGAGCGCGTCCTCGACTCGCACGACTTGGAGCGCGAGCGCGGCATCACCATCATGTCCAAGAACATCGCTGTGGAGTACCAGGGCGTCCGCATCAATTTGATTGACACGCCCGGCCATGCCGACTTTGGCGGTGAAGTGGAACGGGTCTTGAAGATGGCGGATGGCGTCTTGCTGCTCGTCGATGCGTTCGAGGGTCCCATGCCGCAGACGCGCTTCGTGTTGCAAAAGGCGCTCGGGCTCCACCTGCAGCCGATCGTTGTCATCAACAAGGTGGATCGCCCGGGTGCGAGGCCGGATGAAGTTTTGGACGAAGTCTTCGAGTTGTTTATGGAGTTGGAGGCCGACGATCAACAGCTCGACTTCCCGGCGGTCTACGCCGCTGGGCGCGAGGGCTGGGCTCTCCGCGAGTTGGGTGACGAGCGCCAGAACCTGGATCCGCTCCTGGCCATGCTGGTCGAGCACATCCCGGCGCCGAAGCAAGTGGAGGGGCCCTTGCAGCTTTTGGTCACCGCCCTCGACCACTCGGACTACGTCGGCCGGATCGCCATCGGGCGCATCTTTCGCGGCGAGCTTGCCGCCAAAGAGCGGGTGATGCTGGTCAAGCGCGCCGGCGGTCAAACGGCGGGACAAGTGCTGCGGCTCTTCGTCTTTGAGAACCTCGGCCGGCGGGAGATCGAGCGCGCCACCTGCGGCGACATCGTGGCGTTGGTGGGCTTACCGGAGGCCGACATCGGCGACACAGTGGCCGACCTCGAGGCGCCCGAACCTTTGCCCATCATCGCCGTCGATGAGCCCACTCTGAGCATGAACTTCATGGCCAACTCGAGCCCCTACTTTGGGCAGGATGGCAAGTTTGTCACCAGCCGCCAGCTGCGCGATCGCCTGTGGAAGGAGGCCGAGCGCGACATGGCTCTGCGCGTGGAAGACACGCGGAGTGCCGACACCTTTCGGGTGTCGGGACGTGGCATCCTGCACTTGTCGATCCTGATCGAGACCATGCGGCGCGAGGGCTACGAGCTGATGGTCGGCCAGCCGCGGGTGATCTACAAGGAAATCGGCGGCCGCAAGGCCGAGCCGGTCGAGATTTTGACGGTGGATGTCGCCAAAGATCTGGCCGGCACGGTCATCGAATACGTGGCGTCAAGGAAGGGCGAGATGGTCGAAATGGACCCGGGCGCCACCCGCACCCGCATCGTCTTTCACGTACCGTCGCGCGGTTTGATCGGCTTGCGCTCCAAGATGTTGCGGGCCACCTCGGGCGAGATTGTCATGCACCACCGTTTTCACCAATATGAGTTCTTCAAAGGTTCGATCCCCGAGCGCCAGACCGGCAGTATCATCTCGATGGCCAACGGTGAGGCGGCGGCCTACGCCCTCGACTCCCTCCAGGACCGCGGCAGCTTCTTCGTCGAGCCGGGGGAGCGGCTCTACATGGGCCAGGTGATCGGCGAACACGGCAAGGACGACGACATCGTCGTCAACGCCCAGAAGACCAAGAAACTCACCAACATGCGCGCCGCCGGCTCCGACCGCGCCCTGAAAGTGGCGCCGCCCGTGAAGCTGGGGTTGGAGGAAGCGATCGAGTTTCTGAACCACGACGAGTACGTCGAGGTGACCCCCGCACGCATCCATTTGCGCAAGTCGGTGCTGGACGAAAGCGAGCGCAAGTTGGCCGCCAAGCACGATGTGGGCGGCTAGGGCGGGGCGGTTCGCCGGCCACCTGGCGAACCAAGGTCCAACTTGCTAGGCGAGGAGAAAATGAGCGACACGGCAATCGGGAACGTGAGTCATTGGCGTCCCGCAAGCAGGAAACGCCGAGCACTGGCGATCTATATTGATTTCCAACTGTATTCCGCGGTCTCTACGCTAGCCTTTTGGGCGGTGGGCAAGCTCAGCCCGGTCGTTACACTTGAGTCAAGTTGGATGCGATTGGCGCTGTTTCCCTTTCTTGAGTTCATATTGTTAAGGTCATTGCGGCGGTCACCGGGCTACTGGGCGCTCGGGATACGCAGTATTCCGCCTCCTTCTAGTGAGGCGGGCATCGTGGTAGACCCAGACGCCCTTCAATCGGAGCGCTGGTGGACCCTGCTGCTGGGAATGTTGCTCATATTGGAAGGTACCAAGACAGCTGTTCGATGGGTCCTCTGGCATCCTCCCGTTCCCTTCATGGGGATTCAGCTCTCTGCCACATGGTCCGCTGCTGTTTCCGTCGTTTCGGGTGTGTTTCTATGCGGAATTGGTTTCTTCTTGCTACGGCGTCGGGCTGAGGCAGCATTGTTCGGCGTAGCTCTCTACGCCATCAGTTTGGTTTCCGGCCTACTGTCCTATGATCTCATGGGGTCTTGGGCCGCGGCCGACGTTATAGCGCGCCGCGACTATCAGGGTTTGCCAGTGCGGGAGGGTGAGGTGGAACTAATGCAGAGTCTAGCGCCGGCAATCGTAGTAGTGACTCCAGTGATTTTTATTGTTTGGCTTCTCGCCGCACATCGGCGATTCAGAAGGACTAACGACCCGGTTCCCCGAGGGTGATGTTCGGCAATCATGGTGGCCAGAGTGGTCTTGCCGGTCTGCCTGGCTTCTAGGAGCACGGTGATTGGCGACTCTCTAAGACTAAGCCCAGCCTTAACGTGATGAGTCGGATGACCGGATGACCCTGGGCCTATTGATTAATTGTTGCATTCTGGGACGTTAACTCCAAATATTCAACAATTGCAACGGTCATCAAGAGCGCCGTTGTGGTCACGCTCCTACTCGCCACCGCCCGCGACGCGGAACCATCGCCGGATCAGTCGCGTCTCCTGGCCCGTGTCTTTGATGGGAGCGACCTGGCCGACCTCGACAAAGCTGGGGATGAGGGTTTCGGGGGCGGTGACCACGCGCGCCCAGCTCCGGCGGGCGCCGGCGTCGTCGGTGAAGCGGAGCGACACGCACCCTGGAGTCCCGTTGGCGCAAGGCAAGCGCTCGAGCGCGGTGACCAGCCGGGACGGCGCCTGGTCGTGGCTCCCCGCGTCCGGCGCAGCCCAACTGTACGGTGCGCCCAACTCGAGCGCTTGATCGGCCCAAAGGCCAACGAGCGCTTCCCATTCCCGAGCGGCGGCGGCGCTCAGGCGCTCCGCTTCCAGGCGGTGGTCCAAAAGCGCGGTGACGCGCGAGGCGAGCGGGCCGAGCGGCGCTATGAGTGGCTCGAACATGGTGCGGACGGAGCTGGCGAAGCGCTCGGAGGCCACCAACCCCTGGAAGCTTCCCGAGCGATCCACCGCGAAGTCAGGCGCCAGCAAGGTGGTTTGTTCGAGCAACCGGCGCACAAACTGATCTTCACCGGCTTCCGGCAACGACAGCGTGCCGACCTCGGTGGTGATGTGGAAGCCGGTATCGGTCGGTCGGACGTGCCAAGTCTGTTCGCCGGCGGTGAACAGCGTGTCGGGTACCCCGCCGGCGCCGGCGGTGATCCGGTAGAACTCGGTCTCCACCGCCAGGGTCAGCGTGTCGGGCCAGGCAAAAGTCAGCTCGACCAGGTCCGGGTCTTCAGCCGAACTCGGCGCTACCCAACCGTTGTACTGGAGGGTGAGGACGAGAAGGGTGGTTGCCAGATGACGGCGCATGGTGACTCCGGTCAAACGAGGGATGGCGGCTCAGAGTAGCATGGCGGTTGAGCTGCCCTTGTAGAATGGCCGAGCCTCCGGCACCATAGGCTTGGTTTCATGGGGCAAGGAGGTGGGCTTGGCCAAGAACAACTCGTCGGTAGCGCGCGGCCTGCCGGGCAGCGACATCTACCCAACCAGCCCCTTGGGGGCCAAGGTCGACGGCATCGCCACTGGCCGCGACGTCGAGTGGGAGCCTTTGGTCGACTATCGCCGCAACGAAGTGAGCGAGACGACGATCCACGGCGCCGTTGCTTGGGCTCACGGCGATCAGGTGGTGCACTCCTTCGGCGGCAACGTCCTCTGCTACGGCCGCAGCATGATGAAGCCGATCACCATGAAGGTGTTTGCAGAGGCGCTGGACAGCGAACTCAACTGGCATCAGAAGGCCATCGCTGTTTCCAGTCACAACGGCGACACCGAGCACGTCGCTGCGGCGCAGTCGATCCTCTCCGAGTCCGAGTGGGGGTTGATGCAGACGCCGCTCGACGTGCCCCTCGTGCAGTTCGGGCGCCAGGTACGGCGGCCGCGCCGCTGGTACCATTGCTGCTCCGGCGAGCACGCGGCGATCCTCCGCGGCGCTCGGCTCAAAGGTTGGAACCGCGCTGGCTACACGCTGCCCCAACATCCCTTCTTTCACGCCTACGTCGAAGTCTTACGCCGGGTTCTCGGCGAGGATTGGCAACCCATTCGCGTCGCCCGCGACGGTTGCGGGTTACCGACGGTCTCGAACACCGTCTCCGAATTGGCTCGCTTGTTTGCATCGCTTGCTGCCGAGCGCCAGGGCGATTGGATTTGGCCAGCGATGGTGCGACATCCCGACTTGATTGGCGGCTTTAACCGCTTGGACTCTTCGATCATCAAGTGCGGTGAGGGGCAGGTCTTGGCCAAAGAAGGCGCCGACGGCCTCTTGGGGTTGGCGGTCGACCACCCCGACTATCCCCAGGGATTGGGTGTCGTCGTCAAGATCGCCCACGGCTGGAATCCCCAGGCCACCTGGTATGTGGCACGCGCGGTCTTGGGAGTCTTGGGCTTCGAGCTCCGCAATCCCTACCCGCTAGAACGCCAGAAGGCGTTCATTGTGCCGGGGGTCGTCCCACCCGAGCGGCTAGAGCTTCTGGAGGAGTTTCCGACTTGGGATGAATGGGACCCCGACTCGGACCGCTGGTACTACGAGTGGCGCGAATACGCCGGATGGCAGCCGTAGCCGAGCGGTGCCTTTTGGATGCACTCTTGCTAACATGCGCCCTAGGAGAGACAGATGTCGAGCCAAGTTGAAGCGAAGCCGCTCACCGGCGCGGTAGTCGCCGCGGCGCTGGCGCCGCATCCACCACATCTGGTGTACGCCGAGAACCCGCCGCAGAACGAGCCGCGGGCTGAATGCGGTTGGGAACCGATCCGCTGGGCTTACGAGCGGCTGCGCCGGGATCTCCAGGCGGTTGACTATGACGTCATTGTCGTCCACACGCCGCACTGGCAAACCTACGTCGGCACTCACTTCTTGGGTGTGCCGCACTTCAAGTCGCTTTCGGTGGACCCGATCTTCCCCAATCTGTTTCGCTACCACTACGAGCTGAACGTCGACGTGGAGCTGGCCGAGGCGATCGAGCGCCTCGCCCGCGAGCGTGGCTTGGTGACCCAAATGATGCGCAACCCCGATTTCCGCGTCGACTATGGCACCTTGGTCTCGTGCCACATGACCCGACCCGAGTGGGATGTGCCGCTTGTCAGCATCTCGTCGAACCGCTCGACCGCGTACTACAACGTCGAAGTCATGCAGGAGCAGGCCCGCCAGCTCGGCGAGGCGACCCGTGAGGCGATCGCAGCGTCCGGCCGGCGGGCACTCTTATTGGCGAGCAACTCGCTCTCGCACCGTCACTTCACCAGCGAGGCCGACGTCCCCGAGGACATGAGCCGCGAGCATATTTACCACCACGGACAGTACCTGTGGGACATGCGCATGATCGACTTGTTGCGACGCGGTGCGACGCGCGAAGTGCTGGATGAGATGCCCGAGTTCATCCAGCAAGCTGTGTCCGAGGCCGACGCAGGCAGCTTCACCTGGTTATTGAGCGCCCTCGACACACCGTCGTACGGCGCCGAGTTCTACGGCTATGGCACGGTGATCGGCACCGGCAACGCCGTCATGGCCTGGTACCCGGAGCGCACCCCGGCCGGGGGAAACGCCCTTACAACCGGGTCGGGCAACGGCAGCGAGAGGAAGGTGCGATGACGGCGACATCACCAACGCCATCGACCAAAGACATAGCCGGCGCCCCTTCGGGGCCAGGGGTGGTGAAGGCGTTGGTGGTGCCCGGGTTGCCGCACCCGCTCCTTGCCCCCGACCAGAATCCGGGCTGGGGGAGGATCCGCCAAGCTTTCGAAGCCGCGGCCGGTGAGGTTAAGGCCGCGGCCCCCGACCTCCTGCTCCTGTACAGCACCATGTGGCCGAGCATCCTCGGTCACCAAATTCAGGCGCAACCCGAGCCGGAGTGGGTCCACGTGGACGAGTTGTTTCACGCCCTGGGCTCGATTCCCTACCGCTTTCAGATCGATGCGGAGTTTGCCCATGCATACCGCGATGCTGCACGCGCCCGCGGCCTCCACGCCCGCACCATCGCCTACCACGGGTTTCCGATCGACACCGGCTCGGTTGTCGCGCTCAAGTTGCTCAACCCGGAGAACGCCGTCCCTGCTTGCATCGTTTCGAGCAACGTTTACTGTGACCGGGCGGAAACGGTGGTCTTGGCCAAGGCTGCGCGCGACGCCATCCTGACCCAGGGCAAGCGAGCCGTTGCCATCGTGGTGACGACGCTCTCGAACCGCCTCTTCACCCAGTTCATCCGCCCCGAGGACGACCACATCCATTCCCCCAAGGACGACGAGTGGAATCAGAAGTTGCTCGAGTTTTTGGGCGCCGGTCGACTCGAGGACGCAGCCCAGCTCTCTCGCGAGATCCATCGCCAAGTGCGGGTGAAGAAGGTGGTGAACTTCAAGCCGTTTTGGTGGTTGTCGGCGGTCGCTGGCCAACACAATCGGTACGAGGGGCACGTCTATGACTACGCCCCCATCCACGGCGCCGGGGCCGCAGTGGTGTCGCTGACCCCGTCGGTGCGCGGCATCGGCGACAAGGAATACGACGAAGAAGAAGTGGAAGTTTTTCGCGGGGACCGGAATGTGCTAGCCGGGGCGAACCCTGCATCCACAGCCGACGCCCCGGAGCCGACTGCGCCAGCCGGTCAAACGGTGGAGACGCCCGCCGCGCCGACTCCGCCAGCCGGCCAAACGGTGGAGACGCCCGCCGCGCCGACTCCGGTGGGTGCCTACCCGCACGCGCGGCGCGAAGGCGACATGCTGTATCTGTCGGGCGTCGGCCCCCGGGCGCCTGGCACGGGTGACATTCCTGGCGGTCCAGCGCGCGACGCCGCGGGTCAACCCCTTGACTACGATGTTGCCGCCCAGACCGAGGCCGTCGTTCAGAACGTCCGCGCCGTTTTGGAGGCGGCGGGCGCTTCGCTGGCCGATGTTGTCGACGTCACCGTCTTCCTAATTGACATGCAGCGCGACTTTGAGGCGTTCAACGCCGTCTATGCCAAACATTTCGCAGAAATCGGCGCTACGCGGACCACAGTCGAGGTGAACGCCTTGCCAACGCCGATCGCGGTGGAGTTCAAAGTGGTTGCCCGGCTGCAATCTCAAAGCGGGCGTTAGGGCAAGCTTACCCGAGGCGAGAGCGAGGGTTTCAGCGCCGACGACAACAAGCCACGTAGCTCTGCTCCTGATTGGACTCCCAAGGGGTTTGTTACCGGCGTGTTAATGACAGCCTTCGCCGTTTTTGTTGTTGCGCTCGTCTCCGGCTGAAACGACGCGGACTGACATCCAGCGCGAGACGGGTGCGCTTCCAAACGAGGCACGTTGTGCACGCGGCGCCGCGCTTGCGTTTCTCCGCCTTCGGTGCTGGGCGCTCCGGTTTCACTGCGACAAAGCGGAGCTCACACAGCGGCGATGCGTCGAAGCATCGCAAGCGAGTGCCCTTCGTAATCGTCGTCTTCAAGGCGGCAGACGGCCGACGCATGCGTGTCAACTTTGTTTCCGGCTTTGGTTCCGTAAGCAACATGCGCCCCGCCAGCGACGCAAGGAAGCCCTGGTGCCATCGATCCGACAGAGGTCGCGTTGCACGTTTGGGTACTGCGGCGGCGTTCCCACTTCAGGAGTCGTCACAGTTGGCGGCAGCAAGCTGCCGGTTGATCGTGGGTTCTGCGCGTCAGGCGCCGGCCTTGGGGTCGCAACGGCGTACGACGCTCCGTCAATTCAGTGGATGTTGCCCGGGCGCTTCCTCCTGCCGATGCGCGTCGTGCGGCTCAGCCGTAACCTGCGGGCTGTCTGGGATTGGTGGCTGCCGGTGCCATCTATCGCTTCGCGGATGGCCTGGCGTTGAACCTCGAGGATGGTCGGTTGGCGAGCCGCCCTGGGCTCGAGCATCGCCTCGCCGCCCTTGGGTCGCTTCCATACCAGCGAATGCTCCACATCCGCGTCGCCCTCGAGCTTGTGGCGAAAGGCGATTGACGTCCTGAGCCGGCTCGCGCACGTTGCCCGGCCACGAGTAGCTCTTCTACAGCGTGCGAAGGTGATCGAGAAAACGGTAGTTTAGCCAGCAGCTCTGCCTATGTTCGAAGTTCTCCACGCGTTTCCTCTGCCAGCACGGTGGCGCCGCTTGACCACGCCTTGGGCACAAATCTTGATCGGTGCTTGTCGTGTCCCCCGTACCCACAAGGGAACTGCAGCATGCCGATCAAGCCAAGACGACCCGCGCCCAAGCGACCCCCGAGGCTTCTCGATCGCGTTCGGGATTTGATGCGCTCGCGACACTACAGCCCAAAGACCATACAGGCGTACGTCTATTGGATGCGTCGCTTTATCACCTTCTCTGGAATGAAGCACCCATCTGAGCTGGGCGAAGAGCAGGTCGCTGGATTCTTGAGTGCATTGGCGGTCGAGAACAAGGTGAGCGCTTCGACACAGAACCAAGCTTTGAACGCGATTGTGTTTCTATATCGCGAGGTGCTGGGCACCGAACTCACATGTTTGGAAGGGTGGCGCCGAGCGCGTACTCCGAGAAGACTTCCTGTCGTACTGCGCCGCGATGAAGTCATGATGCTTTTTCGGCATCTCGATGGCACGCAGCGGATGATGGCCGGTTTGATCTACGGAGCCGGGCTCCGGTTGATGGAGTGTCATCGCCTGCGGGTCAAGGATATCGACTTTGAGCGAAACGAGATCCTCGTTCGGTGTGGCAAGGGTAACAAAGACCGGCACACTGTGCTTCCTCGCCGAGTGCGGGAAGACCTGCGCCAGCACCTTCGGCGGGTCCATCTTCAGCACAAGAGGGATCTTGATCTGGGCGCGGGCTTTGTTGAACTTCCTGGCGCACTTCGAAAGAAGTACCCTAGCGCCGCCCGAGAGTGGATCTGGCAATGGTGTTTCCCGGCCACACGAATATATAGTGACCGCGAAACTGGAGAGCGCCGGCGTCATCATTTGCACGAGTCGGTACTCCAGCGAGCAGTGAAGCAAGCTGCGCGCATGGCTGGATTGCAGAAGCGAACGACGTGCCACGCCCTTCGTCATCATGCCGACACTGGAGTTATGCCGAGTACCTGGTTGCGAATCTCGCGTTAGCGTCCTGCCCGCCGAGAGCCGCTTGCGCTATCGGCATAATTGAGCTGTCTTCTCCGTTCCTGGCAAGAGCTCGCCAGGAAAAGGAGGAGACATGCTCGAGAAGTTCTTTGCTGACCCCGAGGCCACACAACGACACCGCTGCGGTCCGCTTGGGGCATACGTGGATTCCTTTGTAGCGTCCGCCCTCGAACTCGGCTACGCGCACGCGACGGCGCGCGAACACTTGTGGCTTTTGCAGGATCTAGACCGATGGTTGGTGCGGCAAGATACATCTGTTTCCGAACTTGATGAGAAGGCCGTCGCTAGGTTTGTTGTCGAGCGGCGCAGGAGGGGTCGGCACCGCAGCGGTGACGCTGCGACCCTTCGACGCCTCTTGGTTCACCTGCGGGAACAGGAGGTTGTTCGTCCGGCGACTGTTATTCGCGACGATTCTCCCATTGCCCAGCTCGAGCGAGACTACGAAACCTATCTGAAACAAGAGCGCGGGCTAGCGCCGGTGACCGTATCGGAATACGCGACCTTCATTCACCGGTTTGTTGCCGAGCGCTTTGGCGACGAGCATCTGCGTCTTGAATCGCTCGTCCCCTCGGATGTCTCGAACTTCGTTCTTCGCCAAGCCTCTCGCATGTCCACAAAGCGCGCGCAGCTGATGACCTCTGCGCTGCGTTCCTTTCTGCGCTTCCTCCTGCAACGCGGGCAGATTGTCACAGACCTCGCCGCTTGCGTGCCGACTGTTGCCAACTGGCGCTTGGCAGCCGTCCCGAAGTACATCTCGGCGTCGGATGTGGAGCATCTACTGGAGAGCTGCGAGCAGAGCACAGGCGTCGGGCGTCGTGACTACGCAATCCTCTTGCTACTTGCCCGGCTTGGACTGAGAGCCGGGGAAGTCGTGGCGCTCGAGCTCGACGACATCGACTGGAGAGCGGGTGAGCTTACCGTGCGTGGAAAGGCTGGCGCTCGAGATCGCCTCCCACTGTTGCAAGATGTTGGTGAAGCGCTAGCGATGTACCTACGCCGCGACCGGCCCCACAGCCAAAGCCGGCGAGTTTTCATTCGCGTCCGAGCGCCGCACCAAGGCTTCGGCAAGCCCCAAAGCGTCAGCACGATCGTCCGGCGGGCGTTGCAACGCGCCGGATTGAACCCTCCTTGTAAGGGAGCCCACTTGCTGCGTCACAGCCTGGCGACCGGGATGCTGCAGCGTGGTGCGACGATGGTTGAGATCGCCGAGGTGCTCAGACACCGAAGCCCCCAGACGACTGAAATATACGCCAAGGTGGATATCGCCGCACTGCGTGCGCTGGCGCAACCGTGGCCAGGGTGCGGAGGTGGACAATGAGCGAACTCCGGGAGGCACTCGATCACTATCTGTCGCTGCGCCGCAGCCTCGGCTTCAAGCTGCGCCAACCAGCGGCGATCCTGCGTAACTTCGTTGCCTTTGCCGAAAGCGAGGGAGCTACCTATATCACCGTCGAGCTGATGCGTCGCTGGCTCGAGGAGCCGAGCAAAGCGCAGCCGGCCATCAAGGCGGAGTGGCTTGCGATGGTCCGACGCTTTGCAATCTGGCGGTGCGCATCGGACTCACGCACCGAGGTGCCGCCCGAAAACCTGCTGCCTCAGCGCTATCATCGCAAACCACCCTACATCTACAGAGACGAAGAGGTCGAACACCTCGTTCGGACTGCGGCACAGCTTCCTTCGCGCAAGGGGTTGAGGGGACTGACCTATTCGACGTTCTTCGGACTTGTCGCCGTGACCGGGATGCGAATGAGTGAAGGCGTTGGGCTCGATGGGGGCGATGTCGATCTCGAAGAGGGAATGTTGACCATCCGGCAGAGCAAGTTCGACAAGTCGCGGCTCGTTCCACTGCACCCCTCGACTCGCGAGGAACTCCGAGCCTATGCTGAACAGAGAGACCGCATCATTCCCCGAGCGACGACACCCGCCTTCTTCGTTGCTGAGCACGGTACCCGAATCACGAAGTGGAGCGCTGGCTACAATTTCGCAAAGGTGTCACAGCGAATCGGTCTTCGAACGCCCGCGCGCGGGCACGGCCGGGGACCGCGGCTTCACGATCTGCGCCATCGGTTCGCGGTGCGCACGTTAATCGGCTGGTACCGAGCGGGTCTCAATGTAGAACGCGAGATCCCGAAACTGTCGACATATCTGGGGCATGCACATGTCAACGATACCTACTGGTACATCGAGGCCGTCCCCGAGCTTCTGCAGCTGGCCACCGAGCGTCTCATGCTCACGCATCGGGAGGGGCGATCGTGACCTCCGCCAGTTTTCCGGCACTCCTGCAGACCTTCTTCACCGAGCGCCTGCATCGCCAGCGGCAGGCCAGCCCACATACAATCGCGGGATACCGCGACACCTTCCGCCTCTTGCTGCGCTTCGCCGCTGAACAGTTGAGGAAAGCTCCAACGGAGCTGGAGATCGAAGATCTCGACGCCCCTTTCATCGGGAAGTTCCTCGATCACCTCGAAGACAACCGGGGCAACAGCCCGCGCACTCGCAACGCTCGACTGGCCGCTATCCGCTCCTTCTTTCGGTACGTGGCCCTGAGTGAACCCAGCTGCACCTTGTTCTGTCAACGCGTACTGGCGATGCCGAACAAACGATACGAGCGGCGGCTCGTCGAGTTCCTCAATCGAACCGAGATCGATGCGTTGCTCGCCGTCCCAGACACTTCGACCTGGACGGGACGCCGAGATCGGACGCTCCTGCTGGTGGCGATCCAAACGGGGCTTAGAGTCTCCGAGCTGATCGGCTTGCGCCGTCAAGACGTCGTTCTAACCACCGGGCCCCATGTGCGCTGTGAAGGAAAAGGTAGGAAACAGCGTTGCACGCCGCTGCGCAAAGATGCCGTGACCATGCTCGAAGCCTGGTTGCGCGAGTGTCGTGCCCTCTCTGATTGCGCGGACGATCCGCTCTTCCCCAGCATTCGTGGCGGACCTCTGAGCCGGGATGCGGTCGAGTGTCTGGTGGCTAAGCACGCTGCCGCAGCCGCGCGAGCCTGCCCGGAACTGAAGGGCAAGACTGTCACTCCCCATGTGCTTCGCCACACCGCAGCGATGGAGCTCCTCCAACACGGCGTCGACCGCTCCGTCATCGCGCTGTGGCTGGGACATGAGTCCGTTGCGACTACGCAGATCTACCTGCACGCCGACCTGCGCATCAAAGAGCGCGCCCTGGCCAACACCGCCCCTTCGCACGCTAAACCTGGGCGCTACCGTCCCGGCGATCAGCTTCTCGCCTTCCTTGACGGACTCTGATTATGCCGGTACCGATGACACGGATCTGCTTGCCGACCATCCCACGCGCCCCGCCACTCGGCATAACTCCAGTGTCGGCATGATGGCGCTTATGCCGGGATCGGCATAACAGGCACTCGTTCGCGACGCATCTTCTCGAGGATGGGTACGACATCCGGACAATCCAAGAACTGCTCGGCCATGCCTGCGTGTCGACCACGATGATTTACACCCATGTGCTCAACCGTGGGGGACGCGGAGTCAAGAGTCCATTGGATTAACCGGGCAAGCTATTGCAGCAGCCTAATTCCGGGCCGGTACGGGGGGGCGCGGCTCATTGCAGGAAACCGACGATCTTGATCGACAGGGCACGGCGGGCTATCGTTGTCTATGGTGGCTGGTTGGGCTATCTGTGGCAAGCTGGTGGACGGCCGCGTGTGGACGATAGATGGGGGTGCATAGTCGGCTGTCGCCCGCCGTTGGCCGGCGATAGGCGGCGTCGTTGTCGCGTTGGTGCCGATTATGTTGAACTTTCCAATTACTGTTAGGCGGCGACGATGAAGTTCCAGCCAGCTTGAGTGGGCCATGGTTCCGGACAAGGACGGTTGAGGTAGAGCAAGTAAGCTATTGACTGAGTCAGTCATTGGCTTATACTATACTAGGTCGGTGAGGTTCACGTGGCATGAGAAGAAAGACAAGGCGAATCAAGCCAAGCACGGGATCTCTTTCGAGGAGGCGAGTGCGCTCTTCTCATCGGGCCTGAATTATCTGGTGGCTTTTGATGAAGCGCACTCCGACGAAGAAGAGCGCTTCATAGCTGTTGGCCCAATCGGTCGCGGCGTCATAGTCGTGATTTGGATGGAGTAGGACGAGGAGACTATCCGGATCATCAGCGCCCGTCGGGCAACCAAGCGCGACGCGCGCACTACACAAGATTCGCGGAGCGACCACGATGAGTGATTTTCCAGAGCTCTCACCCGAGCAGCTTGCCCGAGCAATCCCAGCTCGTGTTCGAAAGCGATTGATGGCGGGCAAGTTCGAGACCGGCGGTGATGTGATCGCACTGCGACGCTTCGTAGGGCTTACCCAAGTTCGCTTCGCGCAAGCAATAGGTATCAGCGTGCACACGCTTCGCAATTGGGAGCAGGGTCGGCGTTTACCTGAAGGACCCGCCATCGCCCTTTTGCGGATCGCAGCCCGCCACCCCAAGATCATATGGGAAAACCTTGAGTCGGCGGCTTAGAGTTCCGCCTAACAAGCCGCTGCAACGGACGGCCTTCGGCCGCCGTTGATCGGCTAAACGTTAGACGGCGGAACCCGTGGAAGCACGAGACGCACTAATCCAGTTCCTGGGTGCCACGCTGGCGGAGAAGCGAGACCGAATCTGCGGGTTCGCGTCCAAGCCGAAGACCGAATCTAAGTTCTTCGACCTCCTCTACCACTCCCTCGGCCAGTACTTCGCTCCCTCCGCCGTCTCAAAGGAACTTCCTGACGTTGCCTGGGCCTCTCCCGCTTTCGCATTCGTCGCGCCCGACCAGTTCGGAGTACCGCTCGAATCGCTCCGCGAAGCCTACGACCGCTTCGGCAAGGGCGAGGGCGCCCTCCTGATCTCCACCGACGGCCGCTTCGGAGTCTGGTGCGACCACACTTGCGTTGACGAGAGGGTTCTCGTCGCAGCCAAGCGCGCCGCCGTCTAACAAGGCGTTGCAGCGGACCAGCAACAGCTTGGTCGAATTGACCTTGGTTGCCGCCTGGCGGCATACTGTGTCGGCAGGATCGGACCCGGTCAGCGCTGTTGCCGGCCGCTGAACGCCGATCCGTTAGTTTGTCCCTGCCCAGAATTCCTCTTGCGAGCCCCTGAACTAGTAAATATAATATAATTATGATCCGCTTTGAGTGGGACGAATCGAAGAACCGCGCCAATTTGCGCAAGCATCGCGTGTCGTTCGAGGAGGCGCAGTCGGCTTTCTTCGACGAAGACGCGATCGAGTTCGCCGACCCGGACCACTCAGATGAGGAAGATCGATTCCTACTACTCGGCAGGAGTTTCCACCTTCGCGTGCTGGTCGTCTGTCATTGCTTTCGAGCAACACACTCGATCATCAGGCTCATCTCTGCACGCAAGGCGATCAAGAAGGAGCGCGCAGCATATCGGCGGCGAGGACGATGATGAAAAAAGAGTACGATTTCAGCAAACTCAGGGGACGCCGCAACCCGTATGCAAAGAGCCTGAAGAAGCAGGTGACAATTCGTTTGGGAGTAGACGTCATCGACTACTTCAAGGAACTCGCAGAAGAGACGGGCATCCCGTATCAGAACCTCATCAACATGTACCTTCGAGATTGTGTTGTGTCTGGCCGTCGCCCGTCTCTCAAGTGGGCGTCGTAGCTGTAGGGGCAAACTAACAACGCTGTTGCAGCTGACCGAGTAGCGCTCGCGCCACCGTGGTAGTGTGATTGCTGGATCGTCGAGCGCTCCGCACCGTGTCTTGCGGCGCCCGGCAGCTGAACAGCAAGGCGTTATCAGCACAGAAGCACTACCGCCTTGAGGTGAGTCCGCCCATGTCCACGATATTCGACAGCGAAAGTGAAAGAAGTGCGTACTCGACCGTAAGGACACGCTGGTCGAGATTCCTGGACGTGTACCCGCACATCCCGGTTCGCAACGCTCTTGTGTATGACAGGCTCCGGGCCTTGTCCATTGGCGACAAAGCCAAGGAGTACCTTCTCAAGACCGAGTTTGACTTCGTTGTCTGTGATCGCCGTGGATCCCCCATCTTGGCAGTCGAGTTCGATGGCCTCGGCCACGGGTTCTCGCGCGACGGCACTTACTGTCAGATCGTGCAGACGAGAGACCAACACCGAAAGCTCAAACTCGATGCGAAGATAGACGCGTGCGAGGCTTGTGACCTTCCCATCGTAGTCGTCTCGTACCCCGAGACCGAACCGTATGCTGATCCTGACTGCCCCGTGACAGTACTCGATGCGGTTATCGGTGAAGTCATCACGGGACGAAAACGCCAGGAACTGGTAGCCTCGAGTCACGACGATTTGGGTGCGGCGTTGGAAAATGACCCCTCGGGCGAGACCGCAGATTCACTTCTGCTGGAGATCGAGGTCATCGCAGAACACGAGAATCCGATTCGGCGCCGCATTCGAAAAATGCAGAGCGACCTTCCGGTCTCGTTTGGCGAGCAGTTTCACCCGCTCAGAGACCGTCCTGGTTACGTCGGCGCTCGCAGGTCGATTCTCGGAGGGATCGAGGTTCGGGGACAGGTTTCCAGGCAGCAGATCCTTCTCAAGTGCGATGTATACGTGAGGACCGTCAACTGCCGCGCATGTGAGCCCTTCGACCTCGCCAATCTCCTCGCGGAGTACAGCTTGACGCGGAAGGCCGTCCGGACAGTGGGGACATCGTCAAAGACTTGGCAAAGACTCCAGGCAGAGACGCCCTGGACGGAGGATCGAGGTGATGGCTGATAACAAGCCGATGCAGCGGACCGGCCTTCGGCCGGCCGCTGATCGCCAAGGCGTTCTACGGACACTGAATCTGTGAGGCGCAGCGGCGGGACGAAACCATCACCAGATAAGTGACTGATCAATGGTGAGGCGCAATGAAAATTGATGGACCTGGGCAGATCGTCATTCTGAACGGCGTGCAGCGTTCGGGGAAGACGAGTATTGCTCAGGTCATCCAAGAGACTCTCCCTGGTATCTGGATGAATGTCGGCGTCGACGCGCACATCAAGTGCACACCGGCCGCATACCTCCCCGGTGTTGGTTTGCGACCCCAGAGGTCTGAATGGGGTGCTGTGGGTTCGGGTCGTGTCCCCTTGGAGGTTCTGGAAGAGTTCGTGCCAGTTCTCTACGCTGCCCTTTATGAGTCCGTGGCAGCACACTCCCGTCTCGGCCTGAACGTCGTAGTGGATGTGGGACACCATGACGCCTATTCGCAACCGTTGAACATTCTCCCCGATTGTGCGCGACGGCTGTCCGGATTGCCGGTCTTGTTCATTGGCGTCCGCTGCCCAATCGACGTGCTGTGGGCGCGTCGTGAAGCAACCTGGGGACAGGTGCGCGACGAGGTCGACGACGGTGTCCGGGGTTCCGTGCGCCTTGGCGTTGAAGCGGTCCACGCGCACGGTGACTACGATCTTGAAGTCGACACCTCTGCGCTGAGTCCAGAGGAATGCGCGGAGCGCGTTCGTTCGCGCCTGGAGGAGGGGCCACCCGGATCGCGCTTCGCCGATTTGGCTCTAAGGTGAAGAATGTCGTTGTCAAGATGGCCCTGTTGTGAGGGCCGTAGAACAAGCCGCTGCAGCTGGCGGATCCGGCTTGTCACGCCCGGTGCAGGAGCACCGGTCGCGCCAACCCGGCCCGCAGCTGAGCGGCAGGACGTTAGGCGGGCTTGACGACTATCACGGACCCCGTTATAATGGGAGTCGTGATACACGATTTCGCCGACCGAGGGACCGAAGACATCTTCGACGGGATCGATTCCCGCATCGCTCGGAAGTCGTGTCCCAGAGAGCTCTGGCCCATCGCGAGGCATAAACTCGATCAAATCAATCGCGTGCGGGACGTTGTCGAACTCAAAGTGCCTCCTGGCAACAGGCTTGAGCGCCTTCGCGGCGACAGAAAGGGCCAGTTCAGCGTCCGGATCAACCAGCAGTACCGAGTCTGCTTCCGCTGGAAGGACGGCCATGCCTACGAAGTCGAAATCGCGGACTACCACTAGCAGCGGAAGGCGCTTGCCTCGTCGCCGGCCGCCGACCCACCCGGGAGAAATGCTCATGGAGGAGTTCGTCGTCCCGCTGGGGCTCACTCAAACCGAGTTGGCCGCTGCCCTTGGAGTTTCCTATCCGCGGTTGAACGAAATCATCAACGGGCGGCGGTCAGTAACTCCTGACACTGCGCTCCGCCTGGCCAAAGTTGTCGGAATGTCGGCTGATTTCTGGCTTGGGCTGCAGCAGGACTGGGATCTCTGGCATGCAATGCAGGGACCGGAAGCTGATGAGATATCCAAGCTCAAGCCCCTTCCTAGGAAGCCACGGGATGCCGCCTAACACGGCGATGCAGCTGACAGTCCCTCTTGTCACGCCGCTTGTCCCAAGCGACGCGCCAAGCCCTACGGGACGGGCTGCAGCTGATCGCCAGAGACGTTAGGCGGGCTTGACGACTATCACGGACCCCGTTATAATGGGAGTCGTGATACACGATTTCGCCGACCGAGGGACCGAAGACATCTTCGACGGGATCGATTCCCGCATCGCTCGGAAGTCGTGTCCCAGAGAGCTCTGGCCCATCGCGAGGCGTAAACTCGATCAAATCAATCGCGTGCGGGACGTTGTCGAACTCAAAGTGCCTCCTGGCAACAGGCTTGAGCGCCTTCGCGGCGACAGAAAGGGCCAGTTCAGCGTCCGGATCAACCAGCAGTACCGAGTCTGCTTCCGATGGAAGGACGGCCATGCCTACGAAGTCGAAATCGCGGACTACCACTAGCAGCGGAAGGCGCTTGCCTCGTCGCCGGCCGCCGACGCACCCGGGAGAAATGCTCTTGGAGGAGTTCGTCGTCCCGCTGGGGCTCACTCAAACCGAGTTGGCCGCTGCCCTTGGAGTTTCCTATCCGCGGTTGAACGAAATCGTCAACGGGCGGCGGTCTGTAACTCCTGACACTGCGCTCCGCCTGGCCAAAGTTGTCGGAATGTCGGCTGATTTCTGGCTTGGGCTGCAGCAGGACTGGAATCTCTGGCATGCAATGCAGGGACCGGAAGCTGATGAGATATCCAAGCTCAAGCCCCTTCCTAGGAAGCCACGGGATGTCGCCTAACACGGCGATGCAGCTGACAGTCCCTCTTGTCACGCCGCTTGTCCCAAGCGACGCGCCAAGCCCTACGGGACGGGCTGCAGCTGATCGCCAGAGACGTTATATGGACAGTAAGAACAGGTGCGCCGGTGGTAGGCTGCTGGACAGAGCTGCGTGAGCACTTCGAAATTGACGAAGGCGCTCTTCCTGACATCGTAATTGGCAACCTGTCACCCACCGAACTTCAGCAGATTTTTGCTGATCTACGGCGGCAGGGAATTGATGTCAGCCACGGCGGCTCTAAGGTGCACATTAGACGCACTGGAGCCGTGGTAGATCTCGATTCCGTACCTGATGTCGCGCTGAAGATCGCCCACGGCGATGCCGATTCTGTTCATTGCGTCATGCGCGGCATTCAGGTGTCCGGAGTCACCATCCCGGACTTGGGCATTGGTGTCTTCCCTGGCGAAATCATCTTGGATTATCGGCCAGGCAGCGAATGGGGGCCGCCGGAGCTAGAGGCTCTCTTTGAGATCCTGAAACGTATTCACGAACAGGCACCTGCGATGACCCTCCGTCACGGCGATCCAGGAGTAAGGCTCGACGAAATCTGGCGAGGCTACCTGAGCAGGCGTGCCATATAACCCTTGCATGCAGCTGACGGGGCGGCCTGGCACGACGCTGGCTGTCCTTCACGGTACACTGGTGACGTTGAGCAACGGCCCCGCCGCGGGGCCGGTCTGTCGCAACCCTGGGCAAGCCAGGGTCGCGCCAGTCCACCCCGCAGCTGATGCACACGTTAGACGCAGAAATGCTGTGGGATCCGGATATCATCGCTGACGTGTACCTTGCTCCATCATCCGAAGGGGGGAGACAGGGACCGACTCCCAAAGAGTGGTATGGATGCATGTGCGTCATGCCTAATGGGGACCTACATGACGCTCGGATCGACCTGAGCGGTCATGGACAACTGGCACGGTGCGAGGGTGCGCGATTACCAATGAAGTTCCTTAACGCGAAAGTGGCTCTGCCCAAGATCAAGCCGGGGTCCGTGATGCAACTCCGTGAACTTCGAATAATCGGGAAAGCATTCGTCGTTGAAGTCAGAGAGGGCGCCTAACACGGCGATACAGGGCGGACGTTGCTGGTCGCCGGTTCGTTAGACGCATTGAGATGTGAGCCACAAGTCGTCGCCAGAGGATTTCGGTGAACCCGCGCTGAAGGCGGGCGGATTCCAGTTGTGGGTTCATGGGCGGGAGTTCCCGAATTCAGGGGACTACGACGACGGCAACTGGCTTCGTGTGACTGCCCATTGCGGCGCTTCCGGTGCGAGCATCTGGGCACAGGGCGCTATCCTTATGGTCACGGACATTGGGGGATTCGGCCAGCAGTGCGAGGCAATGCTCTGCGGCGATTCACGTTCTGCTGCACTCGATCCGTTTGAGCCAGAGTTAAGTTTAAGTGTTACGCTTGAGGCCGCGGATGATCTTGGACACATACGGGCTCAGGTAGACATCACTCCCGACCACCTTGCGCAGTCTCACAGGATGGAATTCGAAATTGACCAGAGCCACCTTCGCAAAATCATCAAGCAATGCTCGACAATCTTGCAGGAGTATCCGATTCGTGGGAACAAGGATCGAGAAGGCGTCTAACAAGCCAATGCAGTCGGACGGCGCTACGCGCCGCCGCTGATTGGCATAACGTTGGACGGACCGCATCTCGAAGCCGTTCGGCGAAGAGGCTCGAGTGGGATAGGCTGGGGCGATAGGAGCTACTAGTCATGCCGGACGAGACTGACGAGAGCCGTCGCACTGCGAGCCCGTATTCCACGGGCGGAGGCGGCACGCGCCTTGAGCACCGGCTCGGGACGGTGCTGCTGGTTCGTCTACTCACCGCTGAGCCTATTCTCGAGTTGGGCGAGCGAGCGCCGGAGCGAGTGGCGTTCCAACAGTCCCCGAGGACGAGCGTGGATGATCTCGTCGCCACGGCATCCGCCGCGGCCGGGACGTCCATTCGAGTTGAGATCGCCGTTCGCCGCTCACCGAGGTTCATCAAGAGCAATCACACGACCAAGGAGCTCGTTGTGGCGCTGGTTCGAGCGGATCTCGATGCCGAGCGCGATTCCGAGCGGCTCGTAGAGCGCCGGCTTGCGGTCGCCGTCTCGGGCCAGCAGACGCACTCACAGGAGATCGCCGAGCTCGCGGCGGTTGCTCGAGGTCAATCGACGGCCGAAGGGTTCGTCGAACTCATTCGCACGCCGGGGAAGTTCGCGATTCGCAGTCGGCTCGATCAGCTCATCGACATGGTCGCCACCGCCCTGGTCGAGATCTCCGACAGGGATGCGGGAACTCCCGAGCACCGGTGTTGGAGCCTGCTCCGCCGGCTGTGGGTCATGCAAGTCGATCTGGAGGCCGGTCACGAGGACGATTGGACGCGCCTGGTAGGGGACCTGAAGCGTGTGGCGCTCGAGCCATCGGATGAGGCGGCAGTCGCTCTTCGCGATCGGCTCGAGCAGCTGTCAGCTGAACTAGCGCGAAGCGCCGGCGCGGTCGACGCCGCATCGCTGCGCCGACGGCTCCACGGTCACATCCGTCCGGACGCGCACGTACCGCCGGCTGGCTGGACGCGACTGGTCGCACTCGACAAGCAGGCCCGCGTGGCAGTAGCGCGTTCGCTCACTGGGACCGGATCGACGTCGTTGACGTTGCCGCGTCGCGCGATCCGCGAGGAACTTGCAGCTGCGATGACGGTCGACGGCGACCTCATCATCACAGGCGACTCTGGCGTTGGCAAGAGCGCCTTGGTGATGGATGCCACTGAACCGGACGAGTTGGGCGCAAACCGCCAAGCAATTGCCGTCAACTTGCGGCACCTACCGACTAGCCAGCTCGAGCTACTCGCACTGTTCTCCACTCCAATCGAGGAACTCTTCTCGGAGCTGACTGCTCCCGACCGTCTCCTCGTGATCGACTCGGCAGAGGCGGCCACCGAAGACCACAGGGAGATCCTCTCCTGTTTGCTTCGCAGCGCGCGGGGCGCGGGCCTCAAAGTGATGGTCATCGCCCAGACCGTGGGAGCCGGCACCGTCAGCCAATTGATGGCATCCGGGCCACGCGAATTCGTGGTTCCGGGGCTGAACGACGACGAGCTCGCAACCGCAGCGTCGCACATGCCCGTCCTTCAGCGACTCGTCGACAACCCGCGCGCTCGCGAGCTATTGCGCCGGCCAATCGTCATCGAGCTGTTTGCGCGGGCCAACGACCCTGGCTTGCCTCTCAGCGAGGCGCAGGCGCTCGACCACATTTGGCATCACCTAGTGCGAAATGACGAGCGGCACAGCATGGGGGCGCCCGATGCCCGCGAGCAAGTCATGCTGCGACTAGCAGCTCACGCGGTGCGGAGAGGAGATGTCGACGACCTGCTGGCACGGCTCGACCACGCCGCCGTCGACGGACTCCGACGGAGTGGGCTGCTCCTCACCGCGAGCCGCTTGCCATGGGAACGGGTGCCTGCCTTCAAGCATGATCTCCTGCGCGCCTACTCAGTCGCACGGTTGCTCCTCGCAGAGCGCGATCCCGCAGTCGCCCTGACGACGATCGGCGCGCCGCGGTGGACTTTGGTGTCGGCACGCCTCGCTTGCGAGATCGTCTTGTCTGCGCCCGACGAGCCGGCGCACTGCCGAGCCGGCAGATACGCCCAGCTCCAAACAGGCTTCGATGCGATCGCTAATGCTGGCGGGGGCGAGCGATGGTCCGACGTCCCGGTCGAAGCGCTCTTGGGGGTACCGGACGGCGCCGAGCTGCTCAAGGAGGCGTGGTCGACGCTGCTCGGCAACAAGGCCCACGGGCTCGCGCGCTTGATTCGCATCCTGCACGGGCGGTACCAGCGCTCAGGGATACTCGACCCAATCATCGCCGAGCCGGTGATCTCCCAACTTCTCGACGTCGGAACGCCACGGACACTGGCCAAGGAAGTCGATGAGCTGATCCGCGACTGGCTGCGAGCGCACGTGCTTCAAGGCACCCCCGCCGGGCAACCGGCACGAGTTGCGTTACGCGACATCATCCTCGACCGCTGCGCCGAGAATGAGCGGGTACTCGACGAGCAAGAAGCCGCCCGACAAGCCCAACTGGCTGCACGAACGCCAGAGGAGATCGCAGCTGACGAAGAGCGACGCAGGAAGCTTGCGTCCATCAGCAGCGTCTCAGTGTCGCGACGACGCGGTCGACGGCCCGAACCCACGCGACACCGCCCGTACCAGTGGATCCGCGACGCCCAAGTCGAGCATCTCGCTCTGCTAGGACCGGACCTCGGGCCGGAAGGCGATGCGATCCTGCGACGTATCGCCGAGGACGAACCGCACTCACTCGATCACGCAGTCGAGCCCGTCTTCGCCGGTCACAGCCTTTCTGCCTACGACTCGCAGCTCCTCATCGACCTCGCGGCCGCGTACTACATCGAAGAGGAGGAGGACGACGATGACGGCTTCGGATGGTCGGGTGGGATCCTCGACGATGGCATCCGCCATCACCGATTCGGAGGACTCGGGTCACCACTGACGTCATTCACGAGAGGGCCGTTCCTCTCGTTGTTCCGAGCTGACTACCGCGGCGGTGCCGCACTCCTGAACCGTATGCTCGACCACGCAGTTCGGCACCGCGTCCGCATACTCTCCAACCTTCGCTGCGGCGACCCCACTGAGGAAGACCGTCTTGACACGAAGCACGTCCTCTCCATCACCGGAAAGCCACGCGAGTACATCGGTGATGGGCACGTCTGGCTCTGGTACCGGGGGACCGGTGTCGGGCCACATCCCTGCATGAGCGCGTTGCAGGCGCTCGAGTTCGTGACGGAAGAGTACATCCGTGCCGGTGTTCCACCCCGCGTCCTGACGACGATCATGCTCGAAGGCGCGCACAGTCTGGCCATGCCAGCGCTGGCCCTCGGAGTGCTGGTTCGACACCTGGAAGTTGCTGGAGAGGCAATTGACCCGTACCTCGTGGAGCCGACGGTTTGGCACTTGGAGTTCTCGCGCGTGATTAACGAGACGAGCGGCCTGGCTGCACGGTTCCCAGAGCTCCCTAATCCGGAGCGCCGGAAATGGAACCTCTGCGAAGTCGGCATGATGCTGACGCTCCTCGCGGAAGGCGAACGCATCGCCCATCTGAAGGCGCTCGGCGATCGACTGCTGGTTAAGGCTGTCGCCGAGGCCGGTGATGACGCATCCGCCAATGCGCGGGAGCATCTTGCCGCCGTTCGGAGGTGGGCCTCGTCGCTCGACCGCACCGCGTACGAAGTGAGGCAAGAGGACGACCGCATACTGATCCAGCAAGCTGTCGATCCCGAAGTTGAGCAAGTGCTAGGAGACACGAAAACCGATCTGCGCCGAACGAACGACGCCATTGGGCTGACAGTTCGGCACGCGCACGTGCGCGACAACGGTGGCCGCGCCCCTGACATCCAGGCCAAAGCACTCGCTGCTGATATTGCCCTTGCGAGACAACTGCTGGAGGAGCCTCCTCAGTCCGTGGGCTTCTCAGCGGACGGACCAGTTGCAGCCGCGGCTTCAGCGGTCGAACTGCACGTCAGTGGCCGGGTCGTCGTGGCTGACGACGACCTGGCCTGGAGCGCGACGATCCTCCTGCAAGTCGCAACTGGCATTGCTGAAGACTCGGCCGATCTCTTCGATGAGTCCCTCTTCAGCCAGGGAGCCGATCGGTCTGCTGCGCGATCGCTTCCTTTTCTACTGCTCCCTGCGGCACGTGGCCTTCGGGCGACACTTGGCGTCCAGGGGGCCGATGACGTGAACGAACTCATCGAGCTCAACCGCGCGCTTTCGGTGAGGGGAGTGAGCGAGGTGCGACTTGCCTACGCTCGTACGCTCGACGCCGTGTGGAGCGCGCCTTGCGACGCGGCACATCTACACGGCCGGTGCCACCACAGCATTGCCCTTGATCTCGTCACGGAGTCCTTCTTAGACTCTGTGATTGGCCCTTGGGACGCCGAAACGCAACGACGGTCGGTCGTCAGGCTGGATCCACCCGAGCCGAGCACGCTCGACGCCTTGAACGGAGACAACATCTACGGTCGGAGGCTCACGCCCGCTTTGCGAGCGATGGGAGCTGCGGCCATCAGCTCTGCGTGCTGCCGGGAGGACACACAAGCGGCTTTGCGCTCCCTCCTGGCAGCGCATCAGCGGGCGACGCTGGCCCACGAGCATGCGTATAACCACAGCCAGAGCGACGCGCTCGTAGCCGCACGGGCAGCCCTGTGGCAGGCGATCGACGAGCGCGATGACGTCGTGCTTGAGTACGTTCAGAACTACGTCTCGAACGCGCGCGTACTGGCCGAAGCACTACAGGCCCTGACGGCGGCGGCGGAGGAGCGGGCGGAAGCCGGCCAGCACGCCCGCCGGATCTGGCCGAGCGTCATGGACCTAGTACTCGACGCGGCGGAGGCTAACTCCGAGCTCTTCACGGAGCGCACCTGGGGGGACTACGCCGAGGCAGCTCTGATCCCGAACCCGGCCGCCGAGTGGGGTTACCTCACGATCGAACTGACGGGACAGCCGTACCGGTGGCGGGACCCTCTCGTATGGACGCCCCAGGTGGACCGGTGGCTAGGAGCGATCACCCCCACTCGTACGAGCATCGATCATCTCGTGATCGCGGTCCGCGATCTCGATGTTGCGGATCAGATCGAACAAGGTCTCCGGTGGATTGAGCGAATCGTCGCCGAGAGCGGCGCCAGCTGCGCCTCGACGTTCACGTTGCCCGAGTGGCTCCACGAACGCCGAGCGGATCTCGTCACCGACGACCAGATCGCTCGCTGGCAGCGGATCATCGACCTGCTCGTTGTCGCCGGTGACAGCCGAGTCGCTGACCTGGCCGATTGACAGTTCGCCGACAACTCTCAGAACGCACGGCCCGCGGAAAGGTGGAGCCGGATGGAGGAAGCGATCAGGTTGTTTCAGAGCATTTCCACGCATGCGACCCGCGCTCCAGGGGCGGCGCTTGTCGCTCGCAGTGCGCGTCTCAGTGCTCGATCTGAGGTGGTATTTGTGAGCTCCGAGGGCTTGGCGTCGACACCATGCCCCACTTGAGCCACCTTGTACGATTCGCCGGCCTGGCGGCGCGTCCAACAAGACTGACCGAGCTGGTGGTCCAGCAACTCAAAGAAGACGCGGCAGTCAGGGCGCGGTTCGCCGATCACGGCATCGAAGAGATCGACATCCGGCGCGTGCTCTCCGAAATCTTTGACCAGCAGCCGATCATCGGGCTCCCGATTGACCGCGTCGGCCAGGATCTTCGCGAATGGGCGCAAACGCTTAAATCCGAGGTGAAGCTCTGGAGGATTCGGAAGCTAGTCGAGTTCGACCGCCCCGATAACGTCCTCTACGAGATCCCCGATGACTTCAGACCGGATCTCGACACAAGCGAGCCCGAGAGTCAATCCTCGGGATACACGAGTTATGACGTCACCATCGGCGACCTAGTCGCTGCTGGCAGTCTGTCGCCTGACGAAGTCCTCCTAATGTCCTACAGGCCTCGCGATGGTTAACGAAAGACCTATGAAGCCGTGGTCGAAGCAGACGGCGCTCTTCTCGTTCTTGGCAAGCGCTTTCAGAGTCCAAGCTACGCTGCGCTGCTCGGAATTCGGGATGCTGGAAGCGACCGCACGACAGTGAATGGCTGGACGAGCTGGCGCACCGGTGCAGGCAAGACACTCGCGGACCTCCGAGCCGAGCATCTCGCACGTAGTGAAGAATCGTCGGACGACAGCTAGCGGGCACGCCGCCCAACAAGCCGTTGCAGCGGACGTGGCACGCTTGAGCGATATCGGCCGTGGTAGAATGGCGGAGCCATAGGCTTTGGTCGACGTGGTGCAAGGTTGTGCCACGCCGCTGATCGGCATTACGTTAGACGTATGAAGACTCCCCTGGCGCTACACCCCAATGTGCTTTGCGTCGTACTGGCGTGCGTTGGTTTCGCGCTCAGCGGCGGTAGCGAGGCACCTAGAGTCTCTGAAGTTGATCTATCGAACCTCCTAATCGTTGTTGAGTACGATCGTGAGAACGAGCAACTACGGTCAGGGGAAGTTTTGGACTTCCGCTTGGAAAGGGATCGAAACGCCTACTGGGAGCGCACTGCCAGAGATCCCGATTGGGACCAGTCTCACAGGTTCCTCGCGCGGTCGCGTTCGTCCATCTCGATTGGCCCCGGCTCGGCGCGAGTGCTCATTCTTGAGGACTTCTTTGGCTACGGGGGAATCGGTAGCTACCTGTCAGTTTGGAGCGCAATGGACGACTCCTTGCGATTTCAGTGCATTTGCCCGGAGCGCTTCTCGTTTGGACTTTCGGTCGCAGAGGTTCTCGCAGTAGTCGAAGCACCCGATGCTATCTACGTGCTGAGCGAGACACGGGGCGGAGATGCGGGTGACCAATGGGGGAGTCTGCAAGTACATTTCGTGCAGAGTTGCAGCGCGGCGCTGTACTTCAGTGAATCTTGGAAGGCTGACTACATTTGCCTGTCTGGTGATCCGGTGTTTGAGTACAAGTACGTTCCGGAGGCATCTAGCGACAGCTTGATCGTGGTCTTGAAAGAGTCCCAGGTTTGCCGGGAAGATTCGCTCGAGCCCGGTGAGCAGCGTGAGATTCGCATCTCTCTAAGCGGAACTTCAGTGGCGCCGTAGCGCATCGGTGTCGAAGAATTGTCCTCGGTTGCGGAGCTCATGCCAACGGCGAACGTCTAACGAAGCCTTGCAGCAGACCGGGCCGAGCTTTCGAGCGAGCGATGGTAGAGTTGTGCGAGGGGATTCTGCGCTTCGAGCCGGACCCTTCGGCGCCCGGCAGCTGAAGGAATCGTTAGGCGGCGACGTTGAAGTTCCAGCCAGCTTGAGTGGGCCATGGTTGCGGACGAGGGCGGAGCTGGAGCAAGTAAGCTATTGACTGAGTCAGTCATTGGCTTATACTAGATCGGTGAGGTTCACGTGGCATGAGAAGAAAGACGAGGCGAATCAAGCCAAGCACGGGATCTCTTTCGAGGAGGCGAGTGCGCTCTTCTCATCGGGCCTGAATCATCTGATTGCTTTTGATGAAGCGCACTCCGACGACCAAGAGCGCTTCATAGCTGTTGGCCCAATCGGTCGCGGCGTCATAGTCGTGATTTGGATGGAGCAGGACGAGGAGACTATCCGTATCATCAGCGCCCGTCCGGCAACCAAGCGCGAGCGCGCGCACTACACAAGATTCGCGGAGCGACCACGATGAGTGATTTTCCAGAGCTCTCACCCGAGCAGCTTGCCCGAGCAATTCCCGCTCGTGTTCGAAAGCGATTGATGGCGGGCAAGTTCGAGACCGGCGATGATGTGATCGCACTGCGCCGCTTCGTAGGGCTTACCCAAGTTCGCTTCGCGCAAGCAATAGGTATAAGCGTGCACACGCTTCGCAATTGGGAGCAGGGTCGGCGTTTACCTGAAGGCCCCGCTATCGCCCTTTTGCGGATCGCAGCCCGTCACCCCAAGATCATATGGGAAAACCTTGAGTCGGCGGCTTAGAGTTCCGCCTAACAAGCCGCTGCAACGGACGGCCTTCGGCCGCCGTTGATCGCCAGAGACGTTGGGCGGACTTGCTCTGAGACCAAATGGAAGATCACAAGAAGGACGCCATTAAGGATCAAACGGCCGCCGCCGTTGGCGGCCTGGTTGGCGGTGGACTGGGCGCGATCGCCGGCCCTGAAGGAGTGGCGGCGGGCGGAGTAGCGGGTTCCGTTGGAGCCTTGCTCGTATCGAAGTACGCACCGGAGTACTTCGAACGCTCGATCCTCAACCGATACCTAAGCAACCGCAAGGTCGTCGAGATCCTCAAGGCGAAGATCGAGGCCGATCTCGACAACTCCTTCCTTCGCTCACAAGGCGACTTTGATCAGGCGATGAGCTCCATGGAAAGCCTGATGGAGGCGGCTTCGTCGCAAGATCCTGCGATAGGAAGCCTTCGAAAGCGAATGCCCCGCAGCTTCCGCTGGAGGCTTCCTGCGAGCATCCCGGACGAGGCTCTCCAGAGCCATCTTGACCAACTCGGCTCGTACTGTAGTCGCCGAGGCCCGATTCGAATCGCGGCTTCGTCGATCTGTACAGCTGCGGTTGCGGTCCTGCGAGACTTGGAGAAACGGTTCTCCGAGTCAGTTGGCCTTCGGTTCGACCTCGCGTATCGCGAGATCAACGGGCGGGCGCTCTTCGATTCGCTCCGGTCACAATGCGATGCCGACTTCGTGATCGGACCCCTTGAGGCACTGGTCTTGTCCGACGAAGGCCGAAAGCTTCCGCTTAGATTGATCGGTCCTATGTTCGGCGAGCGACAGTATGCCTTTGTGAGCACGAAGAAGCGAGTAGGCCTCCGCTTTGGCGTGTGGGTCTACGATCGGTCGTCAGTCAAGTTTCAGTACCACGTTGGCGTTGGCGTACATCGAGGATCAGAGGAGCAGCCGGTCGAGAATGCTCGAGATATTCCGGATCTCGTCGAAGGCATTCCGCCGGGCGATATGGTGGTGGCTTGGGACCCCTCTCTACTGTACTGAGTCGCCGGCGAGACTACGCCGTAGTTCAGCAATCGGACTACTTCATCCTTCTGGGTCACCTGCGCGTCTTTCGCAAGAAGCAGTTTCCCGTACACGACTTCTTGGCGGTGCTCCTTTCTGAGTGGAGGCGACGGCATCACGACCGCTCCGGCCTCTTGCGAGTCCTACGCCGAGACCAAGATTTCATGGAAGCGTTCGCTCTCGGTGCGGGACACAGCTGGACGCCCGAGGTCTGATGCGACGAGCAGCCCAACAAGGCGTTGCAACGGACCACCAACAGCTCGGTTCAATTGACCTTGGTCGGCGTCTGGCGGCATACTCAGGAGCCAGGGTTTGGGTCCGGTCAGCGCTGTTGCTGGCCGCTGGACGCCGATCCGTTAGCCCTACCTAGGCGTAGCGACCAGTTCTTGCGCACACCCCGCTTGGGTGAGAGAATCTCCCTATGTTGCCCAACACACTTGCAGAGCTTCTAAGGCTCCCGACGGGTGAACGCATCGAACTCGCGATGGCATTGTGGGAAAGTCTCGGGGATAGCGAGCGGGATGCTGCTTTCGACCTGACCGAGGAGCAGAAGGCCGAGCTTGATCGGCGGCTGGCCGATCACATTGCGAATCCCGGTTCGGCAGTACCCTGGGAAGATGTCCGTCGGAAGCTCGCAGGCGACGGTTGAGACGACGTGTCGTTCTTCGTCCCGAAGCTGAGGCCGAGCTTCTCAGTGCGCACTCATGGTACGAGGCTCAGCGACGGACGCTCGGCGACGGGTTTGTATTGGCGGTCGAGAGGGTGATCAACACTTTGGTCGAACGTCCTCAGGCATATCCCCGTCTCCACGGGGAGACGCAGAGGGCGCTCGTTCCTCGATTTCCCTACGCCATCTACTTTCGAGAGCTTCACGATGAGATCGTCGTGCTCGCCGTCACACATAGCCGCCGCGACCCAGCTCGGTGGCAAGCGCGGAGTTGAGGGCTGACAAGGCAATCGAGCTGACGGTCGCCTTCGGCGCCTGCAGCAGCTCATCGCCACAACGTTAAGCCGCGCGAACGATGCCTTGGATTCGAACGGACGAAGCTGAAGAAGCGATCGCCGCCCTCGAGATGGTCGGCCGGTTCGCGGCGGACGCCAGCCGTGACCCGTTCGCGTGGCGCTGGGTCATTCTTGCCCTCCACAATTCGCTCCAAGGCTTCATGGTCATCGCGATTCGTGACACCGCTGGCCTGTTCCCGCTCCCGGAGAAACTCGCTGCCAAGTGGTTGCAGGCACACGAAGCTCGCGCGCCCTACCCAAAGGAGCGCCTCGACTCGTTCCCCAACCTGTACCGCAAGATCCAATCCGAGGAGATCGCCAACCACCTCCAGGCGAAGCCCTTTCAGGAGACGCGCTCTCAAAGGCGCAGCGTCGATCTCCTCCACTGCCTCCGAAATCAGTTCATCCACTTCTTGCCGGCGTCCTGGTCCCTGCAGGTCTCTGGGCTCCCCCGAATTTGCCTGGATTGCCTCACCATCGTGGAGTTCCTGTTCCGCGACTATCGCTTCATCATCTGGGACAAGGAGGAACATCTGGGGCGGTTCACCGCAGCACTTGCTGAAGCTCGGCGGGTTCTTGAGCCGCTGGAGCGCGACTACGAGGAGTCGGCCGTCTAACATGCGGTTCCGCTGACGCCCAACAGCTGGACCCAATCGATCCGTGTTACCGTTCAGGCGGTGGGCGCCGTGCCCCAGCGTTGGCGGTCAGCGCTGTTGGGCGCAACTGAACCGCATGTTAGACGTACCGGAGGAAACCGGGTGTCTGGACCTTCCAGTCGTTGTGTGACATATGGCGTTGTCGCGAGCGTGGTTCTGGGGGCCGCGGTTGCGAATGCCCGAACAGCTAGCGGGCAGGATGTGCAGGCGAGAGTCGCGGCCGACATCGCGTCGGGACGCCCGGTGGTTGTACACGTTACGGTCGCGCTCTGTGACAACGAGCACCAAGGAATCGTTCCGGTGCCGGCTCAACTCGGTAACGGACAGGATCCCAAGTCGAACCTCTATTGGGGGGCGCTCTACGGACTACGCACTCACCTCGCTCGCTCGGCCGGGTGGGAGAAGCTATCGACCGTAAAGTCGCCAGAGGAACACATTCTCGAACGAGCAGTGTTCCGAGCAGGAGTGCAACGTAACGGCAGTGAAGTTGCCGTATACCTCGTCGCTGACGCTTGGGATGGCGCGCATATCAAGGGAGCGATCGATCGGTTCCTTGAGCAGTCCGCCGGCGACAAGGTAGAGACGATTCGGCTGGCGATCGGTCCGACACCTGTCGAGTTGCAGGCCGGAGGGGCTGCACATCTCGTCGCGTACGTGGGCCACAATGGTCTGATGGAGTTTTCGGTATCCTCGTCTGCACCAGAATCACCTGACGAGGTGCCGCGAAGCAGTCTTGTTCTGGCGTGCGCGAGCAAGGAGTACTTCGCTGGGCATCTGAATACTGCCGGATCCCATGCCCTACTGCTGACGACTGGGTTAATGGCGCCCGAGGCCTATGCACTTGACGCGGCTGTGCGAGCGTGGGTTAGCGACGGTTCGACTGCCAGTGTGGTCGAAGCGGCCGCAGTGGCGTACAACCGGTACCAAAAGTGCGGCTTGCGTGGTGCGCGGCGACTGTTTTGGGGAAGCCCATGATGACCGCCGAGAGCGGACGTCTAACACAGATTTGCAGCTGACGGTCGGGCCTGTCACGGCCCTGGCAGCGTGCCTCGGTTGTGGTGTCGGCCCGACCTGACACGTCCCTGCCCGTGGAGTCGTCGCCGGTGGCTTCGTTGCTCGGTATACTCGAAGTGAACAGGGAGCCTGTCTCGGCGTTTGGCCAGGGCCGCGCCAGACCGGCCCGCAGCTGGAATCAACGTTAGACCGGCCGAGCGCTGGCGCCAGAATCGGGTACAATCGGGCTATGACAAACAAAGCAGGGACATTCTGCGCGAAGCACTCCGGCTGAGCACTAGGGAACGCGCCGAGATAGCCGGTGCTTTGCTCGAAAGCTTGGAACCACCTCCGGATGCAGCTGTCGATCGAGCGTGGAGGGAGGAAGTGCGCCGCCGTCTCGAGGTGCTTGATGCGGGCGCCGTGGAAACGGTTCCTTGGGAGCAGGTTAGAGAGCGACTCTACGAGAGGCTGAGTGGCGAGTCGAATTGAGTTTCTGGGCGCCGCTCGCGAGGAGTTGGAGCAAGCAACAGAGCGGTATCTGGAGAGAAGCCCTCGGGCGGCGCAAGGCTTTGTGAGGGAGATTGAGAGAAGCCTGAGTATCATCAGCGCGATGCCCGAGCTTTGGCCAATCTACGAAGATGATTCCCGCCGATGCCCGCTTTCAAGGTATCCGTTCAGCATTGTCTATCGTCAGACTTCGGACGGGGGGTCCTTGTGGTAGCTATCGCGCACGATAAGCGCCGGCCGATGTACTGGACAGATCGAGGTGCGGTCTAACAAGCTGCTACAGCTGACCGGCATCGCTCTCACGACCGTGGTCGCCTCGATGCAACGGGTTCGGCGCTTCGCGCCGCACCTGGCTTCGCCCGGCAGCTGAGCAGCTAAGCTAGTTTGCATCCGGAAAAGTCCGTTTCAGCACCCGAATGGCGCGGAACGGGCTCTACCGGTCGTCTCTCCGTGTCTTGAGCCAGGGCGAAGTGCCCGTGCCGGGTCACTTGCGGCGCTGTCAGGGCAGGACCAATCGCTGACCAACTCAACTTAAGATGTGTTACCGCGAACTTACGCTCATGCGGTCAGACGATGCCGCGCCAATGTCAGCAAGTTTGCCGACAGAATCGAAGCCCACACGTAGGCTTCGAACGATCGCCAACCTTTCCACGAACAGCGCCTCAAGCCAAAGCAGCGTTTGAAGAATGAGATGCATCCTTCGATGCCAGCGCGGAAGTTCCGCAATCGCCTGTAGACCCAGCTGTCTGTCACCATCTCGCTGATCGAAAGTCCACATCGTTTGCTGAAAGCAACATCATCCACTCCCATCCTCTTGATCTCGTTGACGTTCGCTTTCGATGCGAACCCTCCATCGAACGCCACTTGTTCAGGGACGGCGCCAAAGATGTCGCGGTGACGCTCGATCATCTGTGTCGCCAGCGTCTTGTCTGCCGGGTTGCCGCGCAACACCACACAGTCCAGCACCATCGATGCCGGGCCAGTCGTCAAGCAGATCTTGTGACCGTACTCGGGCCTAGGCTTCCCCTTCGCCAGGATGTCGGTGTGGTCTTCGAAGATCGACACCACCTTCTCCGTTGACGGAACGGTTTCGCCCTGCAGTACTCTCCGACGTGTTTGCTCGATCACCCGGCGACCCAAAGTCACGTGATGCTTCAATCGAGCGACCAAGATCTGCGCTTCTCCATCGTCCCAAGACTGCAGTTCTTCAATCGCGTTCTGCGCGTCCCCAAGCGTCTTTTCCGTTCCCTCCAGTAGCTCCCTATACAGCCGGGCGCGCTCCTCTCGATCTCTCATGTTGCCGATCTGCCGAAACCGACGCTTTGCAAGCCGTTGGTGATTGCTGAAGTCGACTCCAAACTTGCGACTGCGCTTCAGCAGTCGAACCAGGACTCGAACCGTATCCCAAAGCAGCCAGGAGTCCGTCGGCGGGTGGATGTTCGTTTCCACCGTCGTGCAGTCACCGCGCACAGTCTGACCACTTTCGATCTCTTCTTCTTGTGCAACACCAAGCAGGGCTCGATGAATCGCCTCCAGCGCCCCTGCCGACACTCGCTTGATGTTCTCCTGAAGCGTCGACTTGCTCGGCGCCTTCTCGAAATCGCCGATCCGACAAAATACGCGATAACAGGTGGAATCGGACAAGTGGAAGGCCAGCTCGTCATAGCTGAAGTCGTTCATCTGTTTCACGACAAGCGCTCGCACCACCTGCTCAGCCGTCATCCCAGGTCGCCCTCGATTCACACTGCGTCCTCGGGCAATGTCCTTCGTCACCCGGCTCAGCGCCGCCGAACAACGGTCCAGGGCGTCGCTCATCTCGGCGAGCTCGCGAGCATGCTCGTGGTCAATGAACGCTTGCATGAACACCTGCTGTTGCCTGATCATTGTCCTCATCGGGGTCGGCTCCTTTGTTCGTTTCTGCCGTTAAGCCTATCCAGGCTTTGGTTTCTAACACCTGGCAGTATGAACAAATGCCGACTCCGATTCACTGTTTTTCGCATCCTTATGCGCCAAATCGAATTTCCGGATGCGAACTAAACTAGTTTGCATCCGGAAAAGTCCGTTTCAGCACCCGAATGGCGCGAAACGGGCTCTACCGATCGTCTCTTCGTGTCTTGAGCCAGGGCGAAGTGCCCATGCCGGGTCATTTGCGGCGCTGTCAGGGCAGGACCAATCGCTGACCAACTCAACTTAAGATGTGTTACCGCGAACTTACGCTCATGCGGTCAGACGATGCCGCGCCAATGTCAGCAAGTTCGCCGACAGAATCGAAGCCCACACGTAGGCTTCGAACGATCGCCAACCCTTCCACGAACAGCGCCTCAAGCCAAAGCAGCGTTTGAAGAATGAGATGCATCCTTCGATGCCAGCGCGGAAGTTCCGCAATCGCCTGTAGACCCAGCTGTCTGTCACCATCTCGCTGATCGAAAGTCCACATCGTTTGCTGAAAGCAACATCATCCACTCCCATCCTCTTGAGCTCCTCCACGTTCGCCTTCGATGCGAACCCTCCATCGAACGCCACTTGTTCAGGGACGGCGCCAAAGATGTCGCGGTGACGCTCGATCATCTGTGTCGCCAGCGTCTTGTCTGCCGGGTTGCCGCGCAACACCACACAGTCCAGCACCATCGATGCCGGGCCAGTCGTCAAGCAGATCTTGTGACCGTACTCGGGCCTAGGCTTCCCCTTCGCCAGGATGTCGGTGTGGTCTTCGAAGATCGACACCACCTTCTCCGTTGACGGAACGGTTTCGCCCTGCAGTACTCTCCGACGTGTTTGCTCGATCACCCGGCGACCCAAAGTGACGTGATGCTTCAATCGAGCGACCAAGATCTGCGCTTCTCCATCGTCCCAAGACTGCAGTTCTTCAATCGCGTTCTGCGCGTCCCCAAGCGTCTTTTCCGTTCCCTCCAGTAGCTCCCTATACAGCCGGGCGCGCTCCTCTCGATCTCTCATGTTGCCGATCTGCCGAAACCGACGCTTTGCAAGCCGTTGGTGATTGCTGAAGTCGACTCCAAACTTGCGACTGCGCTTCAGCAGTCGAACCAGGACTCGAACCGTATCCCAAAGCAGCCAGGAGTCCGTCGGCGGGTGAATGTTCGTTTCCACCGTCGTGCAGTCACCGCGCACAGTCTGACCACTTTCGATCTCTTCTTCTTGTGCAACACCAAGCAGGGCTCGATGAATCGCCTCCAGCGCCCCTGCCGACACTCGCTTGATGTTCTCCTGAAGCGTCGACTTGCTCGGCGCCTTCTCGAAATCGCCGATCCGACAAAATACGCGATAACAAGTGGAATCGGACAAGTGGAAGGCCAGCTCGTCATAGCTGAAGTCGTTCATCTGTTTCACGACAAGCGCTCGCACCACCTGCTCAGCCGTCATCCCAGGTCGCCCTCGATTCACACTGCGTCCTCGGGCAATGTCCTTCGTCACCCGGCTCAGCGCCGCCGAACAACGGTCCAGGGCGTCGCTCATCTCGGCGAGCTCGCGAGCATGCTCGTGGTCAATGAACGCTTGCATGAACACCTGCTGTTGCCTGATCATTGTCCTCATCGGGGTCGGCTCCTTTGTTCGTTTCTGCCGTTAAGCCTATCCAGGCTTTGGTTTCTAACACCTGGCAGTATGAACAAATGCCGACTCCGATTCACTGTTTTTCGCATCCTTATGCGCCAAATCGAATTTCCGGATGCGAACTAAGCTAAACCCAGATCCACGGGTAAGAGTACGCTCCGATGGTATCGCGTCGCATGAAGCGTGATTAAGACGCGCGTCCGGTACGCGACAGGGGCACGGACGCGCGGGAGCGTGCGCCGGAGCCACAGGACCGTGCGTTCACGGCGCACTTCTCCCTCGGTCGTGCAAGGAGGGTGAGTTGTTGTTGGCCCCCGGAGAACTGGCGAATTGCTACAGCAAGAGGATTACCGCTTGAGCTCGAGCGAATCGTTCTGCGGCGTCGTGTCCCCTGGCGAGGGCGATCTTGGTACGCCGGGCTGAGCGGATGATGCGTGCCGCCACGCAGAACCAGTGAAGTCGGAGCTTCTTGAACTGATGGCTGTGAGATGAAGCTGGAAGCACGAGAAGTTTGAACCACTGGCCGAGGTTGTAGGCAAGCTGAGCGATGACCAGCCACGCGTAGTTCGCCATGAAGTTCTGGCTGGGAAGCAGACGTGCACTGACGTTGTTCTTAAACTCCTCGATGTAATTCTCTGCACCGCCTCGCGCAAGATGGTACTTGAGCAGGCTCGATGCCGCTCCCCTGCGATTGGTGATCACGGGTGTGTAGAAGTACCCGCCAAGCACGAGCTGATTCCCCTCATGGAGCGGTTGCCGTTTGACCAGCATGCGAAACGCGTGAGGCCAACTGGAAGGTTTGTAGGAAAGCTCGGCGTACTCCGTCCCTTCTTCCCATGGATAGGGTTTCCAGCTCTCCTCGGGACGGGCGTCGATATCGGCCCGCAATGCCTCTGTCAGTCGCGCCGAGATCGAGAACTCCAATCCCCGGCCGACGAGGAACTCGACGATCTCTCGAGCGTAGAAGCCGGCATCCATTCGAACGTGAATGCGACGGCCTTCCGGCAAGCGCGCCAGACATTCCTTGAGGAAGCTGACGGCTTTGTGGGCCGAATGGCGGTTCCCCGAACGCAGTCTTGCACCGATCAGCAGTCGCGTTTCGGACCAGAAGCAAAGCAGCGGGTTGAATCCCTTCATGTTGTTGTAGGCGTACCGAACTCCCTCCTTGAGGTAACCGTAGACTTGAAAGATCGAGCTATCGAGATCGAGGGTGATAGGCTCGTCCCCGCCCCGCATGTCATCGGCGACGTAGAGGGCTCCGGCGATCACTTTCTCGAGTTGCTTGATGTGGCCGATCGTGAACTTGCGCAGCATCTCTCCCGCGGTGGTCGGGGCCGGGACCTCGAGCTCGTAGAGATGCTCGCGCGTCGCCTTCTCGTCTCGCAGGACCTGCAGGTCGGTCAGGTGTTGTCCACCGACGACAAAGTTGTGGACCAGGCTCATTACGAAGTCCGCAACGGGTATCCCACGGCGGCGCTTCTTGACCGTCAGGGTGTCGAGCCCACGGATGATTCCCAGCTTGTGAGCGAGGTCGGTGATGGCCTTAAGGCCGGCGAACGATGTGACCGAGTCGGGGGCTGCAAAGTACTTGACTCTTCGAAGCTGATGCGGGAGTTTCACCTTACAAGTGCTCCTGGCTTTGGCGAGAAGGGTTGTTACTACCTCCTTTTTACCAGGACTGGAGCACTTTTTCGTGCCTATATATTGACCGGCACCGCGTGAGTCATGCCGTTATCCGTGGATCTGGGCTAAACTAGTTTGCATCCGGAAAAGTCCGTTTCAGCACCCGAATGGCGCGGAACGGGCTCTACCGGTCGTCTCTCCGTGTCTTGAGCCAGGGCGAAGTGCCCGTGCCGGGTCACTTGCGGCGCTGTCAGGGCAGGACCAATCGCTGACCAACTCAACTTAAGATGTGTTACCGCGAACTTACGCTCATGCGGTCAGACGATGCCGCGCCAATGTCAGCAAGTTTGCCGACAGAATCGAAGCCCACACGTAGGCTTCGAACGATCGCCAACCTTTCCACGAACAGCGCCTCAAGCCAAAGCAGCGTTTGAAGAATGAGATGCATCCTTCGATGCCAGCGCGGAAGTTCCGCAATCGCCTGTAGACCCAGCTGTCTGTCACCATCTCGCTGATCGAAAGTCCACATCGTTTGCTGAAAGCAACATCATCCACTCCCATCCTCTTGATCTCGTTGACGTTCGCTTTCGATGCGAACCCTCCATCGAACGCCACTTGTTCAGGGACGGCGCCAAAGATGTCGCGGTGACGCTCGATCATCTGTGTCGCCAGCGTCTTGTCTGCCGGGTTGCCGCGCAACACCACACAGTCCAGCACCATCGATGCCGGGCCAGTCGTCAAGCAGATCTTGTGACCGTACTCGGGCCTAGGCTTCCCCTTCGCCAGGATGTCGGTGTGGTCTTCGAAGATCGACACCACCTTCTCCGTTGACGGAACGGTTTCGCCCTGCAGTACTCTCCGACGTGTTTGCTCGATCACCCGGCGACCCAAAGTCACGTGATGCTTCAATCGAGCGACCAAGATCTGCGCTTCTCCATCGTCCCAAGACTGCAGTTCTTCAATCGCGTTCTGCGCGTCCCCAAGCGTCTTTTCCGTTCCCTCCAGTAGCTCCCTATACAGCCGGGCGCGCTCCTCTCGATCTCTCATGTTGCCGATCTGCCGAAACCGACGCTTTGCAAGCCGTTGGTGATTGCTGAAGTCGACTCCAAACTTGCGACTGCGCTTCAGCAGTCGAACCAGGACTCGAACCGTATCCCAAAGCAGCCAGGAGTCCGTCGGCGGGTGGATGTTCGTTTCCACCGTCGTGCAGTCACCGCGCACAGTCTGACCACTTTCGATCTCTTCTTCTTGTGCAACACCAAGCAGGGCTCGATGAATCGCCTCCAGCGCCCCTGCCGACACTCGCTTGATGTTCTCCTGAAGCGTCGACTTGCTCGGCGCCTTCTCGAAATCGCCGATCCGACAAAATACGCGATAACAGGTGGAATCGGACAAGTGGAAGGCCAGCTCGTCATAGCTGAAGTCGTTCATCTGTTTCACGACAAGCGCTCGCACCACCTGCTCAGCCGTCATCCCAGGTCGCCCTCGATTCACACTGCGTCCTCGGGCAATGTCCTTCGTCACCCGGCTCAGCGCCGCCGAACAACGGTCCAGGGCGTCGCTCATCTCGGCGAGCTCGCGAGCATGCTCGTGGTCAATGAACGCTTGCATGAACACCTGCTGTTGCCTGATCATTGTCCTCATCGGGGTCGGCTCCTTTGTTCGTTTCTGCCGTTAAGCCTATCCAGGCTTTGGTTTCTAACACCTGGCAGTATGAACAAATGCCGACTCCGATTCACTGTTTTTCGCATCCTTATGCGCCAAATCGAATTTCCGGATGCGAACTAAACTAGTTTGCATCCGGAAAAGTCCGTTTCAGCACCCGAATGGCGCGGAACGGGCTCTACCGGTCGTCTCTCCGTGTCTTGAACCAGGGCGAAGTGCCCGTGCCGGGTCACTTGCGGCGCTGTCAGGGCAGGACCAATCGCTGACCAACTCAACTTAAGATGTGTTACCGCGAACTTACGCTCATGCGGTCAGACGATGCCGCGCCAATGTCAGCAAGTTCGCCGACAGAATCGAAGCCCACACGTAGGCTTCGAACGATCGCCAACCTTTCCACGAGCAGCGCCTCAAGCCAAAGCAGCGTTTGAAGAATGAGATGCATCCTTCGATGCCAGCGCGGAAGTTCCGCAATCGCCTGTAGACCCAGCTGTCTGTCACCATCTCGCTGATCGAAAGTCCACATCGTTTGCTGAAAGCAACATCATCCACTCCCATCCTCTTGATCTCGTTGACGTTCGCTTTCGATGCGAACCCTCCATCGAACGCCACTTGTTCAGGGACGGCGCCAAAGATGTCGCGGTGACGCTCGATCATCTGTGTCGCCAGCGTCTTGTCTGCCGGGTTGCCGCGCAACACCACACAGTCCAGCACCATCGATGCCGGGCCAGTCGTCAAGCAGATCTTGTGACCGTACTCGGGCCTAGGCTTCCCCTTCGCCAGGATGTCGGTGTGGTCTTCGAAGATCGACACCACCTTCTCCGTTGACGGAACGGTTTCGCCCTGCAGTACTCTCCGACGTGTTTGCTCGATCACCCGGCGACCCAAAGTCACGTGATGCTTCAATCGAGCGACCAAGATCTGCGCTTCTCCATCGTCCCAAGACTGCAGTTCTTCAATCGCGTTCTGCGCGTCCCCAAGCGTCTTTTCCGTTCCCTCCAGTAGCTCCCTATACAGCCGGGCGCGCTCCTCTCGATCTCTCATGTTGCCGATCTGCCGAAACCGACGCTTTGCAAGCCGTTGGTGATTGCTGAAGTCGACTCCAAACTTGCGACTGCGCTTCAGCAGTCGAACCAGGACTCGAACCGTATCCCAAAGCAGCCAGGAGTCCGTCGGCGGGTGGATGTTCGTTTCCACCGTCGTGCAGTCACCGCGCACAGTCTGACCACTTTCGATCTCTTCTTCTTGTGCAACACCAAGCAGGGCTCGATGAATCGCCTCCAGCGCCCCTGCCGACACTCGCTTGATGTTCTCCTGAAGCGTCGACTTGCTCGGCGCCTTCTCGAAATCGCCGATCCGACAAAATACGCGATAACAGGTGGAATCGGACAAGTGGAAGGCCAGCTCGTCATAGCTGAAGTCGTTCATCTGTTTCACGACAAGCGCTCGCACCACCTGCTCAGCCGTCATCCCAGGTCGCCCTCGATTCACACTGCGTCCTCGGGCAATGTCCTTCGTCACCCGGCTCAGCGCCGCCGAACAACGGTCCAGGGCGTCGCTCATCTCGGCGAGCTCGCGAGCATGCTCGTGGTCAAATGAACGCTTGCATGAACACCTGCTGTTGCCTGATCATTGTCCTCATCGGGGTCGGCTCCTTTGTTCGTTTCTGCCGTTAAGCCTATCCAGGCTTTGGTTTCTAACACCTGGCAGTATGAACAAATGCCGACTCCGATTCACTGTTTTTCGCATCCTTATGCGCCAAATCGAATTTCCGGATGCGAACTAAGCTTAACTAAACTAAAGCTAAACGTTAGCCGTATCTCGGCCAAGCTGGAGTAAGAAGATGATCTGGGCGAGTCGAGCACTTGTCGTCTTTGCCATTGTTGCTGCGACGGATTCACTGGCTTCGCCAATCGACGCCGTGAGCGTGCAGTGGGGTGGGGCATCGAACGCACGGTTCTTTGAGGAAACCAACTCGAGCTCTGAGAACCGCTGGGGGTGGGTAGTTGGTGGAGACGTTGAGTGGCGATTGCCGTGGAGGGATTTCAAGCTTCTGACGGGAATGCTGCACCACGAAAAGCCTTTCTTCCATCGGACGACAGGTGAGCGCAGCCCAGACTATTTGTCGCTCCCGATCCTGCTTCGGAGAGCGCTCGTCGTGGGGGCGGTACAGCCGTACGTTGCTGCCGGCACGAGCCTTGAGTTCAGACTCTCCGAGTCGTCGCAACGACCGACGAGCGTTGACTCGCGGTGGGCGCCAGCGTTTCAAGCAGGTACCGGCGCGACATTGCACGAGCGAGTGGATCTTCGATTTGTCTACGTTCGGGATCTCGTCAAATCGAAAAGCAGGTTTGGTTCAGAGATCAAGAACTCGGGGCTTATGGTCACAATGGCGGTTCGGCTTCCCTTGTGAACCGCCAGAGTCTTAAGTGCCGTTGTAGGCTGTCATCGATCGCTGGGGCTTTGAGGCAGCATGGAGTGGTTCTGACGATTGGATGGCGCGTCCAGCGATGACTCGTTAACGCGTGCGTCACGTCTAACGTGCCGTTGCAGCTGACGGACGAGGTGTCACGCCCCTGGCTGAGGTAGTATCGAGAGCGAATCGGGCCTGTTTGGCGAGCCAGGGTCGCGCCAACTCGCCGCAGCTGAACTTGATCGTTATGTTTACAGTGAGGTCCGCGAAAAGAGGGCGGCTGTGTTGCATCTCGTCATGATGGTAGCGGCGATCGTTTCCGCCTCTGACACGGCTGCGAGTTCCGACGCCGCCACCTCCCGGCTCGGTTTTCGTAGCGCGGAGGCGTCGTCGAAGGTGCTCGACCACGAGAAACGAGACGCGTGGCAGCTTCCTCAGGCCGTAGTCGATTCGTTGAGAATCCTTCCGGGTTCGCGAGTAGCAGACATTGGTGCAGGCACCGGATACTTCAACAAGTATCTCGCCGCGGCCGTCGGCCCCACAGGTTTTGTCTTTGCTCAGGAAATAGAACCTGAGCTCGTCGCCCATATGAGGGAACGAGCTGAAGAGGAGGAGACCAGCCAGGTCGTACCGTTGCTTGGCCGGCGAGAGGCTGCAGATGTTCCAGACTCGCTTGATCTGGTTTTCCTCTGCAATACGTACCGGTACATTGATGGTCGAATAGCCTACTTCGCGGCGCTAAGAGAAAGCCTGCTCCCAGGTGGCCGGTTGGCTGTTGTGGGTTTCAGGCGTCACCCGAGCGACCCCTCTCCGGCGCGAATCCCGCCTGAGCAGGTGACATCTGAGCTAGAGAAGGCGGGCTACGTTGTCTTGACAGAGTACGACTTCCTCCCGAAGCAGTACTTCATGATCTACGGGCTACCTGAGCAGGAAGGTGAGGAAGGTGGAGGTAAGGAGAAACATAACTGAGCGTGCACCTGACGGCCCCTCTTGTCACGCCGCTTTGGGAAAGCATCGCGCCAAGGCCTTCGGCAAGGGTCCGCAGGTGACGCAGTAGTTAGGCGAACTGGATCCGCTTTCGTTGCCGCAGAGAATTTACGTGCCCTCTTGGTTGACATGTGTCACGTGACGCGATACACTTATTTCTGTGATCAAGAGCTTCTCGGACAAGCACTCGCGCGATCTGTACTTGAGGGGTCGGTCGCGGCGCTTTTCCCCCGATGTGATCAGACGGGCATTGCGCAGGTTGACGCAGTTGGACGCGGCCACAAGTCTCGGGGATCTAAAGGTGCCGCCAAGTAATCGCTTCATGCGTTGGGCGGCGATCGAGAGGGGCAGCATTCGATCTCGGTGAACGACCAGTGGAGAATCTGCTTCCGGTTCGAGGACGGAGACGCATTCGATGTCGTGGTTTGCGACTACCACTAGGAGGGGGTTGGTTTGAGTATCCCGAATACGGGAAGAATGAAGCGACGCCCAATACATCCGGGTGAGATACTGCGAGAAGATTTCATGCCGGACTATGAGCTCACCGTCACCGGGCTGGCGGAGGCGCTTGGGGTGTCGCGGCAGAGCGTGAACGAGCTTCTACGTGAGCGCCGCGCGGTGAGTCCGGAGATGGCGCTTCGGCTCTCTCGGTTGTTCCAGAACTCACCGGAGTTCTGGCTCAACCTTCAACGGGCTGTAGACCTTTGGGAAGCTGAGGCGGCGATTCGAGCGGAAGTTCGACGAATCAGACCGCTGCGTGTCGCCTAACCGACAGCGGACGGCCTTCGGCCGCCGCTGATCGGCACATTGTTAGGCGTTCAACATTCTTGCGGGTAACTTCCGACTCCCGATGCGATTGCCTGGTAGCCCCGGTCAGAGCTCCGCATGCTACAGTTGAGGCATGGAAGCAAAACAGACAGTCCGAGAACTGCTGGACAAGCTACCCGACGACTGCACCCTCGACGATGTCCTGTACCACATCTACGTTCTGCGGCGAGTGTTACGCGGACTCGCCGACGCGGACTCGGGCGACGTGGTGCCGCACGAGCTGGTCGAGCAAGAGCTTAGGAAGCAGTGGCTTCTCGGCGACGCGTAGACTGGACGCGTGAAGCCCAGAGGAACCTCGCCGAGGTACTGGAATTCATCGCCCAAGATTCCCACGACGGCGCGCGCCAAGTGCTCGAGCAAGCTGTCGCCGCCGCCAAATCCCTCTCGACACTCAGCCATCGAGGCCGCGTTGTGCCAGAAGTTAATGACCGGCGCATACGGGAGATCTTCGTGCACCGCTACCGCCTGATCTACCGCGTGGAATCTGACGTGGTCTCCATCCTGGCAATCATTTACGGCGCCCGCGACTTCGAGCGCCCGCGTCCTGACTTGTGAAGTCTCGCTCGCGCGACGCCTAACAAGCTGTTGCAGCTGGCCGGGTATCGCGCTTGCCACCGTCGTAGTCTCGATGCAACACATTCAGTGCTCTGCGCTGCAATCAGCGGCGCCCGGCAGCTGAACAGCATGACGTTAGCCAACAGACGGAGGAAACGCCCATGCTCGGAGACTCATCGAAACCGTTGAGGCGAAGAGACCCGCACCCGCCGGCCTTGCTTTGGCGCGGGCGTGGTTTGTCTGTCCGATGGCTGCTCCACGTCACTACGCCACTCTTGCTCGGCACGTGTATCTACCTCACTTGGCGCTCACCGACGCTCCGGCTCTTCGACTGGGCTGAAACCTTGGGTACGGGCGAACTCCTGCTCAGGTGAGAAGCGCAGCTTGGGTGTTCAGGGATGAGGTCCCGAACTGGATTCTGTACAGCTTTCCTGACGCCCTGTGGAGCTACGCGCTTACATGCGCGCTCTGCGTCGTCTGGGCCACGCGAAGGTGCTGGGAGCGCTCCTTGTGGCTTCTTGTGCCACTTGTACTGACCACTAGCTCGGAACTGCTGCAGGCGTTCGGGCTCGTTCCGGGTACGTTCGTTCAGCTGTCGGCAGCCGCATGTGTTCTTGCGCTGCCGCCAGCGCTTCGCGCTGCAGCTGATGCAGATCGTTAGGCGGGCTTGACGACTATCACGGACCCCGTTATAATGGGAGTCGTGATACACGATTTCGCCGACTGAGGGACCGAAGACATCTTCGACGGGATCGATTCCCGCATCGCTCGGAAGTCGTGTCCCAGAGAGCTCTGGCGCATCGCGAGGCGTAAACTCGATCAAATCAATCGCGTGCGGGGCGCATGCGCATAGGAGCGCATGCGCATAGGAAAATCGAACCGCGTTTTAGCCGATCACCATTGTATCAGCCCACCGTATCGTCGGCGACAGTGGTCGTTGTCGGCGTCGAGCGGCTCCAGGACTCGCTCGTGCGGCGGGGAAGTGAATCCGGACACCGCCGAAACGATGCCGAGTGGCTCATGCGAGCATGCGGTGACCGGCGCTCAGTGCCCTCACGGGCCGGAGACGTTTCCATCGTTTGACTTGAGATCTCGAGATGAGGGAGCGAGGGGAGCAGCGTGCGGCGTATCCAAACGCTGTTTGTCGGCACCGCGCGCCCGCTCTCCCTGATCGCGTCGGTCAGGGGGGAGGACGGGCCGGCCACCTCGCCCCAGAGTCGCCGCGCTCGAACAGCGGCCCCAGATCACCCCCGGGCGAGCGCGGAGCCAGCGGCGTCGCCGGCCACGTCGGCTTTCTCCTCAGCTGACCCTGACACGAGCGGCAGCGTCCCCTTTTCCGGCTCATCCTCCCGATCCACCACCGCCGGCGGGGAGGGCAACAGGGGGCGCCAGCGCGAACGGTTGGCGAACACGCCGTGATAACGGACCATGTGGCTGTAGGGGGCCGGCACCAGCGCCGCCAGCCGCTTGAGCAGCTCACCGGGCTCGAGCACCAGACACCTCGCTCCGCCGGGCTTCGGCCACGGCTTGCGCAAGCGGTAGACAATGCGCCCATCGGCTGCCAGGCTGAAGCGCGACACAGCGAACGGCGCGCGCAGTCCGTAGCGACACAACCGCTCGAGCGCCACGCGGTCTCGAAGCCGCACGCCGAGCAACGCAGGCGCACGAACCCTCGCGCCAGCTGACCGCAGTCGACTCGCGATCGATGAGCTGGGGATAGCCCTCCCCGTCACGCTCCCAGGCCTCGTTGTTAGCGGTTTTGCAGAAGCGCGTAAATCTGGCGCTGTCATCCTAGGTTTTTGATTGTCCAGCGGTTCTCGAACGTCGCTTTTTCGCAGCTCGTTCCTTTGCCTCCTTCAGACGGTAGCTCTCACCTTCGATGGGAATGATTTCAGACCGATGGATCAGTCGGTCGACGAGGGTGACAACGCATGCGGCGTTGGGGAAGATCTCTCCCCAGTCGGTGAACTGTTTGTTGGTGGTGATCACGATGGATCGCTGTTCGTAGCGGCGGGTGACCACCTCGAACAGCAGATCGGCGTAGCGGTTGTCGTATGAGAGATAGCCTACTTCGTCAACGACCAGCAGCTGTGGCTTCGAGTAGCGGCGTAGCCGGCGCACGAGCGCGTCGGTTGAGTGCTGAGCGGCGAGGTCGCCGAGCATGTCGCTGGCGGTGGTGAAACGCGCCGTATACCCACGCAGCAGCGCCTGGTAGGTCAGGTTCTTGGCGATCATCGTCTTTCCGACGCCGTTGGCACCAAGCAGCACGACGTTGGCTCCCTCTTCGATGAAGCTCAGGTTGAACAGCTCATCGATCGAGGAGCGATTGATCTTCTTAGGCCACTTCCAGTCGAAGTCGGGCATCGCTTTGAAAGCACCGATCCGCGCGTTACGGATGCGGCGCTCGAGGCTGCGCCGCTTCCGTTCGCTCTCCTCGATATCGAGGAGTTTTCGGAGCCAGGCATCGTCATCGGTGATCTGATCCCAGTGAGCCAGCAAGCCGTATAGACCCAGCTTGCGCGCTCTCTCCCGTGTGGCGTCTTGGTTGGCAGGCATCAGTCCTGTTCCTCCGGTTCAATCTGGTCGTAGGTATCGAGCGAGTGAGGCTTGACGACAATGTCGCGGATTCGCGGGTCGGCTGTGAACTGAGGGGCGACTGGAGGCGCTTGTCCCCGAGCCTCTCGGCGGCGGTCAATGATCCGTCTGACGGCTCGAAGGTGTGGGGCTCCTTGCTCGAGCGCTTCCTCGATCGCCTCATCGAGAGCGCGGGCGCCATGACGCTCGAGCAACCTCAGGAGACTCGAGGTGGTTGCGCCCAGATTGCCTCCCTGTTGCGCGATGTGCTCGAAGAGTTTGCGGCTCCGTGGCACGGCGTGATGCAGCCGATCGATGCCGCGGTGCTCTCGAGCGTTGCTCTTGTGAGCCACAAGAGCTCGAAGGTGAGCTGGATCTTCGATTTGTTGACCACGGTCCCAAGACCGACGGTGAGTGGCGATGACCTCATTGCCCTCGAGGACTCGTACGGTATCGAGGGTGGCAGTCACCACCAGGGTGCGCCGGGTGTGTTCATGCGGGACCGAGTAGTCGTTGAGGTCGAAGCGCACGTAGGGAGTCTTGCCAGCGCGCACCTCGAGTCGCTCTTCGGTCGGGAAGGGGTTGTCTGGGAGGGGCAGTAGCTTCGGCGCTTCTTCGACAAAGACCTCGCGTACGGTTCGCGCTCGGTCTTCGGGACACCTGCGCTCGGCGGCAACACCCAGGCACCAGTTGCTCGCCTGGGCGTTGAGATCGTCGAGGTCCTTCCAGATTCGAGCGGCAAAGAAGCTGTCGCGTACATAGCGGATTGCTCTTTCGACGCGCCCTTTCTCGTTGCCCCGTGCCACAGCCACCGGGCGGGGGGCAAACCGGTAGTGTGCGGCGAGCTCGAGCAGGGTGGGGTGAAAGCGGATGGCGTCGTGGCGTCGCTCAAGGACCGCACTTTTCAAATTGTCGTAGAGAATGACCCTGGGCACCGACTGAAACGCTTCGAAAGCCGCCACATGACCGCGCAGAAAGTTCGCCATGGCGCTGCCGAGATAGAACCGCAGGAAGAGGTGGCGCGAGTAGCTCAGCACCATGACGAATCCCATGAGTGAGCGTTCCGCCCTTCCCACCGTCCACTTGCCGAAGTGTCCCCAGTCAACCTGCGCTTGTTCCCCAGGCAGAGTTCGCAGTCTCAGGTACGCCTCTCCCGACGGGCGTGGGCGGTAGAGGGCGACGACATGCCTGAAGTAGTCGGGGCCGCCGGGGTAGCCGCGCTCTTTGGCCATCTCGTAGAGCCGACTGGCGCGCAACCGCGGGTACTTCTCCAGGGTCTGAACAATCAGCGGGATGAAGGGATCGACGATCGAGGGGCGCGAGATCTGCTTCCCGGCTGTGATCCCGGCTTGAGCAAGCACGCGACGAACGGTCGAGTGGTGGACTGCGAGCTGGGCTGAGATCGTGCCGATCTTCCACTTCTCTGCATGATAGAGCCTGAGGATCTCTGCTTCGAGTTCGCGCGAGATCACAAGTCGACCTCGAGCACCCAGGGTTCGTTGTGCAAGTACTCGAGAAACGGATGCTCGTCGGGCCACTCATTACCAGCGTGACCCAAGCCGAGCGAAGGGTGCACAGGGCTCTCCGCATCGATGACAACGCACAACCGTTGACCCGTCCACAGAGCTAGACCCTCGAGGATGAACAGAAGCGCTCGCGGGTGAGCTGGCGTCGGGGGAAACCAACCGTGCAAGACCTTGCGACCATGCTGGGTCACCAGTAGATCGACGCGGTAGGGAGTAATCACCACCCGCGCCTCGTCCCAGTACTTGTTCATGATGTCCTCCTTCGGAGCCGGGGGCGGTGGTGGATTCCACACCATCGACTCGCGTCGGAGGAAAACTGGCAGATGCGCCCGGAACAGAGAATCGGTGATGCGTCACTTTCTGGGATTGACGCTGACGGTAGGCGCGTTGCCGGGAGGCGTGGTTGAGAGCACCAGGACGGGTTTGCTGGTAGCGACGACCGGCACGGCGCACCGATGCCCGGCGGGCGAGCAACGAGCAGCCATCGAGGCAGTACAGCTGGCCACGATCACACCGCGCGCAGAGCTGCACCTGCTTGTGGCACCGCTGGCAGTTGTAAAGACGATAGCCCCGCTCCACCCATCCCCACCGCCCGAAGACACTGGACAGTGGGGTCGATCAGGGGCATCCTTCTACACCTCAGTGGTGTCGTTGATATCCCCAACGACCACCAAAGAAGGCCCGGGGAGGACCAAGTCCCTGGGCCTTCAACCTTCGTGGCGGTGACCCACTTCTACCACAACTTTTCGCTCATTCGCACCAGCGGCCGCCCCACACACGGCAATCCTCAGCAGGTGCTCATCCGGGTCGCCATTCTCCCCCTCAGCGCCAAATTTGCGCGCATACTCCAAGCCACTGACACTCGTCGAGAAACATCTCGAGGTGCTCGCGCACCGCCCGGTACAGCGCGGTCGTCTCGGGCCGGCGGCGACGGTAGCGCTCGGCGAGCGCAGCCCCGGTGCTCGCCCAGGCTCACGCAGCTCACCCCGAACGCTTCCCGCACGGGAGGCCGACGCCGCCAATGCTGCAAGAAGAAGTCTGGATCAACAAGCCGCCGGAGCAGAAAGTGAAGTCAGTACAGTAAATTCACACGGGAACTGTCGCAAAGTTGTTGACAAGCTCCGTACTCCGCTCCCCAAACCCGTCAAGGCAGCAGCTCTCTAAGTGACCTGTAGAGCGCTTTAATGTGACCCCAGGTAGCTGGCTCGACTGGGACTGGTGTGACGTCGGCGATAGTCAGACAGCTACTGACGAGGTCGCTATCGTCTGTCACTGTCAGGGTCACGGTAAACACGCCGCCTGCGATGTACGTGTGTTGAGGCATGGAGCCCTGCCCGGTCGCACCATCACCGAAGTCCCAATCATAGGCGACAATAGTACCACCAGGTGAACTTGAACTACTTCCATCGAACTGAATGGGTTCGCCAACTGAACCGCTGTATGGCCCGTTTGGATCACAGACTGGTGGAGATCCGTCGGGGTCCGTAACAACCGCAAAGGTCCCACAGCAACTCACATCACTATCGTTGTCGGTCACACAAAGCGTGATCGTATACGAACCTGCGTCCTCGTACGCATGATCCACCTGCGCACCAGTTGTAGCGTGACCATCCCCAAACTGCCATTCATACAAGACAATTGATCCGTCTGGGTCAAAAGAGCCGGTCCCATCAAAAATGATGCTTAGCAGCGTTGGCCCCTCGTAAGGACCATTTGCATCACAGACGGGTGGAGTTTGAGCAGCGCTTGAGACCGCCAGGGCAACAAGAGCCACTGTCAAACTCAAAATCACGTAGCGTCTCATCGGGATGCCCCCTTTCCGTAACATCTATTTGAGCAAGACCACGGAGCTTGTGTATGCCTTCCCACCTGCGTCCAGACGAAGAAAGTAGACACCGGTAGGTACAGAACTACCGGAAAGGTGCCGTCCGTCCCACTCCACGTTGAACCGCCCCGGGCCCTGCACGGTCTTCGCAAGCTCGCGAACAAGGCGCCCGGCGACATCATATACGCGCAGGTTCACAGGCGCTTTCTCTGCAAGTGTATAGTCGATTGTTGTCGCACCACTAAAAACGGTGGGTCTGGCACGCTCCAACAAAGAACACCGATATCTCGAAGAACCCGAGTCGAAGACAGCAATTGGGGGCAGTTCCGGGAAGTTGGATTCTAGCGTTTGTCCTTGATAGTACCCTGTAATCGGAGCCCATCCTTGCGTGTACAGGCTTCCAGAGGGCGAGGTCTTCACGGCGTGCTCAGCCATGGCATCAAAAAAAGTCATCTCCGTTTCGTTGAAGAGTCGATTGTGAGTTTCGGCAACGAACGCAAGCATAAAGTCTTTCTGTGACGTGAGTGGACCTGGAAAACGCACGCCGTGTCCAAGCACTGGGTCATACTGAATATCCTCTATCGTAACGGTCGAAAAGTCGGTAACGGTCGACGAGCACGGTATCAACCCAGGATCGGCTGCAATGTGGATGTCAGGCACTCCTGACCCATCGATGAGGCCCATCAAGTACTGATCCAATGGAGGGGCAACAAAGAGGGACTCACAGTTGATAGTGAACCCCCCACTTCCATTGGGTACCCAGTTTCTTCTTGCTGCGGCACTAGCGAGAACACTTCGTATGCTGGTGTTACCGTGGTAGTGCCCCGTGATGTTTCTAAACCCGAAGCCTTCGTCGAGGTTCGCTGCCCACTGGTGCATCAACTCATGCGCCAGTACCTGTGTCGTCAGTGCGCTCCCAGTAACGCCAATAAAGTTGACGCCCAACAACAGGCCCGCGCTGCCGTACAAGGCCGTAGCATCAAACATCTGGCCACCGGTACCAGTAAAGTTTCTCTGTGAGCTGACGTGGAGACCACCCAAGGGCAAAATACCATCCAACCTCTGCGAGTACTCCGTTGCGAGAAAGACAATTTGGTGGGCATTATCCGGAAATGTCTCATACATTTGTAACGTGATTTCACGATAAGCGGAGGAAGGTATAGGTATTCTTGCAAGGACCTGGCTTGCTGCGTGTCGATCTGTTCTGATATTGACTAGGTGGGGGGAAGAAATAACGTCCGGATCTGTGTGGGTGTCGACCACCGTCGCTTGAGTAGCTGGGTGCAGAAGTCTAACCCAGGGATTCCTAACGAACGACCAAAACGCACCAGTGGTTTCCTCAACAACTACGTTACCGACGAGTGTGATATCAAGGCCCTCGGGCCCGTTTGGGTCACCCCAGTAGGTTGGGCGCAGCGACTCCTGTGTATTGAAGATCAGCGGTTCGCTAACGAAGACAAAGTCGCCGTCGATGTCTGTCAACGTGAGCGGCGGCGAACCGCCAGACGCTGGCACAACGGTAGAGTCAAGGTCGTCAAGCGTCACGCTTGCGACTGTCGATCCAACATCGATTTCAACAATGAAGCTATCCATTCCGTCGGCACGAATCACGGTTGGGATGGTGGACCAACTCCGAAAAGAAGTGCCATTGAGTGGCTCATTTTCGATCCCGGTACCGCACAAGACTGGAGCCCCATTGGAGTCGTAGTCGATAACAAACACCTCACCCTCTGCTCCTTTTCCACGCATCGGAACAACAATTGGCGAGTTTGAAGCTCCCGGGGCGACAATGGTCAAAGTGCCTGCGGCGGTGTCGGTGTTTGTGGGCTGGAAGCGTACTGGAAGGACGACCGCAGAACCATTACCAGGGATGTTCAAGGAGTCGGGGTGAGTGAGTAGCCCAAATCCGTCACCAGCAACGCTAATGTCCGTAATCTCGAGGATAGAGGTCGGGTCACCGGTCGCGTTAAAGAGATCCTCGTTTACATAGATCGGCGTGCCGAGAGCAATGGTCCCGAAGTCGATCTCTGTCGAGATCACCCCAATGATTGGCGTGAGCGGCTGCGCAAGACCCGATTGGGGTGCAAGCGTCATGAGAATGACAATCAAGAAACACAAAGACACTCTGCGGATGGGCGAGGTATGAACGACCATTCTTGGCTCCTGGCATGCGGCCTACAGCACGATTCGGGCAAATCCGTGGGTGAGATACTGCATAAAGGATGCCAGCGCGGGGAGATAGCTAAGCGCTAATGCAACACGTGCTATTGAGCCAGCAGAGCGGCAATCAGTCATTAGAGAAGGCACGATGACTGGGTAGCGGGGAAAGGCGTCGACTATTTGTCAGGCGCATGCGCATAGGAGAATTGAACCGCATTTTAGCCGAGCGCATAGGAGAATTGAACCGCATTTTAGCCGATCACCATTGTATCAACCCACCCTCTGGGCGGCGACCAGTGGTGGTTGTCGGCGTTCGAGCACCTCTTGAAGTCGCTCGTGCCGGGGGGAAAGAAGCCCGAGACCGCGGAGCTGCTACCCGAGTTGCTCGATTGAGCATGCGGTGACCTGCGCTCAGCGACCACGCGGGTCGGAGACGTCGCCATCGTCGGTTTTGGGATCTCGAGACGAGGGTCGAGTCAGGGGGGAGGACGGGCCGGCCACCTCGCCCCAGAGCGGCCACGCTCGAACAGCGGTCCCAGATCGCCCACGGGCGAGCGCGGAGCCAGCGGCGGCCCATCGGCGGGCAGCTCGAGGTGCGAGAGGATCCGCCGCAGCACCGGCGGATCGGTGATCAACGCCAGCACCACCATCGGCACCCGGCGCCCTCGCGCGGGTGTACAGCGCGGGCAGCTCAGCGCGTCGACGAAGAACACCCGCAAGAGGAGCTGCGCCCAGCGCAGCGGCCGGCGGCGGTGCGGGGCAGCGGCGGCGCCGCCCACGCCAGCCTTCTCCTCAGCTGACCCTGACACGAGCGGCAACGCCCCCACCTCCGGCTCATCCTCCCGCTCCTCTACCGCCTGCGGGGAGGGCAGCAGGGGGCGCCAGCGCGAACGGTTGGCGAACACGCCGTGATAACGGACCATGTGGCTGTAGGGTGCCGGCACCAGCGACGCCAGCCGCTTGAGCAGCTCACCGGGCTCGAGCACCAGACACCTCGCTCCACCGGGCTTCGGCCACGGCTTGCGCAAGCGGTAGACAATGCGCCCATCGGCTGCCAGGCTGAAGCGCGACACCGCAAACGGCGCGCGCAGTCCGTAGCGACACAACCGCTCGAGCGCCACGCGGTCATCTGCCGGTACCAGCCGCGCCGCGTGCAAGGAGAACCCCGCCATCTTCGCGCACAAGGGCGTCTGAGGCGGTTCGCCGCGCCGAGTCAGCCGACACGTGGAACGACCGCATTGCCCGCGGTGCCAATCATGTACCCGGCGGTTTAGCGGACTTGAAGTAGAGCGCGACGCCCACAGCCGTTCGTTAACGGTACTGCGCTTTGATCCGAGTCCAGGTAGATGCTTCGACGGGAACCCAGAAGATCGTGGATTCTCGAAGTTGGAACTCAGCATCGGCGATGCCAACGGCGTCACCCCAAACTTCGATGGCGTCATCGCCGCTTGCGTAAAGTCCAACCGCGTTCAGCTGCGCCGTGATCATCACCGTCGTGCTCTGTTCAAGGGTAACCTCGAACGCTCACTCGGGTCCGAACCAGAGCTGCACCTGCCCAGAGCCCCAGGGTTGTAAAGGGGGCCACCGGATCGACAGAGATTGCACCACCTGCGGCTCTTCGAGCAGTTCAGGAGGAACAACCGAGACTACCCCCCAAGCCGCGACGTGAGTCCTGACCGCCTTGTCGAACTCGATGATCATGCCCGGTGGCCGTACTCCTACCAGGACTGATTGCCGGGAGTTGCCGTCCCACTCCATTGGAAACAGAGCCTCGAGCCCAGCAACCGTAGTATTGCCAAAGCCGTAAACTCCGTGAAGCGGTACGTAGTGGTGGAACTGCTTGGGCGATCCAGTGGGCCAGCACTCGGCGCGCTGGATGGTCAACTCGAGCGGTTGCGCCGCCGTTTCATAAGGCGCGGCGCAGATTGAGATCGCGACAATGAGGAGAGGAGGACTGAATAGCGCATGCTGTCGTCCCTCGCTTCGGCATGGTCGTGATTGAGCGAGACGGGCACTCAGCAAGTGTAGCGCGCCTTGTGGCTCGTGGCAAACAAGTCGAGCACACAGAGGACGCGTGGCGGGCCCGGGCGGGCCACTGTGCGACTTGGCTGGCACCCAAGGAGTGCTTTTTGCGCGCAATCGACGAGAGACTCCGCGGACGCTCACCCTTACTATGCCTATGTACATGCGCGAGGTTGGGTAGGTAACTGCGGTTTAGGATCCTTCTGCGACCCCGGAGATTCGACACGCCTCGTTCCATTGCTCCATCAGGTTCAGTTCTTCAACCCAAAGGTGAATATAGCTGAGATCCAGTTGACCGGAACGAATTCTCAGGATTCCCACTGCATCGTCGATTTGACGTCGCGATTCGCCGAGTTTGGCCCATTCGAGCTTCGCGAGCAGAACGTCTTCGGCTGTGGCAATCGCGAGCTTGATGCCTTGAAAATCGACAATCTCTCGACGATTGAACTCACTGATGCTGAACGGTCGCGATTTGCGCACAATCAAGTCGATTTTCCAGCCGGTGGCTAGATCGACGATGTTGAACTGTCCCTCGATTCTCTGAGCCTCGAGCGCGGCTCCTTCATCGACGTAGTAGTCAGAGTCCGGAAGAAGTGCGACCAAGGCACGGATTTGCTGGGCGGTCGATGAGATGACGACGTCAATGTCCTGCGTCGCCCTTGGCGACCCGTGGTACGAACTGGCGAAGGAACCGGTCAGCATGTGGGGAATGCCCGTTCGGTCCAGGACTCCGAAGATCCGCTGGAAGACGTCGCCTTTGGTCACCGCAGAGAGTCTGGCAAGGCCGCAGGCGAAAAAGTACAACGCAGCAACTCGCGGGTGACCTGTGAATCCGACCAGTCGCGATGCTCTTTCCGAAGACGCGCCATCGAAAGCTCTCTCGCGACTAAGCTCATCTCCAACGCCAGCCGAAGTCGATCGACACCGGTAAGTCGGCGGTGAATCTCAGTCTGTAGCTTTGCGGCTTCGTAACTCGTATCGTTCAAGACCGTCTTCTCGAGTGAGGTGGCGACGGTGCCGGGACCATCGCTCGGCGTTGATCGGCGAGGCGGAGACGAATGTGAGTACTTCAAAGCCTACCACGGATCGGGCGTTCGGCCAGGATTCGGTTGACGGCGCCATTCGACGCTCTGTCGGCACCACATCCAGGAACCTTCCGTTCACGAACCCAACCTCGGGTGTGTCCGGGTGCTCGCCCAACATGCCGCGCCTGGTGCCGACCCCCTGCTACGATCAGCTTGGGCTTTTGAGTGGGCCGCCACGTATGGCGAGTTCATGGTTGAGCGGCTCTGAACCGACCGAGCTAGCCTCGTCCACCACCCGCTGAGAACGCCGTGAGCCCACGCTCCTCGTCGGTGCCCTGGATGGTGTTGTCGAGGACCAGCGCGATCAGAGCGCCCACCGCCATGCCCGTTTTGCCAAGCGTGTTCAGGATGTCCGATACCCACTTGGGATCGAACGCCAATGGATTGGAGTTGAAGTACTCGGGCACCGACAGCCCCATGAAGAACGCGAACCCCAAGATGAATAGATTGCGGGCCGAGTTCAGGTCGACGAATTGGAGGTTGGACAGCCCCACCGCGGCGATCATGCCGAACATGGCGCAGTACATGCCGCCGACGATCGGCTGCGGAATGGTGGTGAACAACGCGCCGAATTTGCCGAGGCTGGCGAGCACGATCATCAGCAGGGCGCCGATTTGAGCGACGTGTCGGCTGCCGACGCGGGTCAAGCCGATGGCGCCGATGTTCTCGCTGTAGGACGTGGTGCCGTTGCCGGTGCCGAAGATGCCGGCAATGAGGCAGCCGACGCCTTCCATACCGATGCCGCGGTTGATCGTCGAGGCGCCCGGCGGCGGCGCGCCGGCGAGCCTGGCGCAGGCGTAGTAGTCGCCCACTGACTCGACAATCGAGGCGATGTAGCCCGCCAACATGCCGACGAAAGCGGCAAGACCGAACACCGGCGTTCCCCATTGAAACGGCATTGGAATGCGAAACCACTCGGCGTTGGCGACGTTGGCTGTTGACACGTGCGCGGGGTGGCCGGCTGGAAACAACCCCGACCGGCATCGCTCTCACGACCGTGGTCGCCTCGATGCAACGGGTTCGGCACTTCGCGTCGCACCTGGCAGCGCCCGGCAGCTGAGCAGCTCAACGTTGGCTGTACCGCCGCAGCGCAAGGGTCCGAGGGCGGGCGTTTGACTCGACGGGGCCCGAGTGTAAACTGAGCCAATGCCGACAATCCTGAGGAGTGGTCCGTATCGCTTCTATTTCTACAGCCACGAGCCCAACGAGCCACCACACATCCATGTCGATCGTGATGCAGATACCGCGAAGTTTTGGTTGTCACCGGTCACGTTGGCTGTGCAACAGCCAACGAAGCTGCGTACTTCTGCTACTCGACACGCTACGATACGCTACGCACTTTTACATTCAACAACCAACGCAGAATGATTTGGCGCGTTACAACACCCGGTACGTTGAAGTGCCGGCTACGGATCAAACCTCGTCACATTGTCAGGGCTGGTGATTTGGGCACGCTCGAGATCAAGGGGATCGCCTGTTGCCTTCGCTACCGCATAAAGCACCTGATCGGTCAGGACAAACTCAGGATACTCTCGAAGGAGCCTGTGCATTGCTTCAAGCGGATTGGGAGCATGTGACCACGTCAGGAAGTATAACGCGAAGGGCGCAAAGCGGCTCCGAGGGTAGTTGGTGAGAATCTTGTCGCACGCCGCCTTTGCTTCACTCGTAAAACCGTGAAGATACCATGGGAGCGCGGCGGCATTCCAGAGTTCGAGAGCCCGCCTATCGTCGCCCATGGGCTCAACCACAGTAAATCGAACCGTATCGGCACTTAGCTTCCAATTGTAGGCCTCGTACGAAACAGCCAACTCATAAGTACCCGGCTTCGGCAGAACCCAGAGCGCCTTGTTCTTCCAGTCGAAGTCTAGTATTTTCAGATCGTGCAGCATGTGCATCCACGGATACACCGCTCCAAACACATACGGACAGACAATCCTGCTGTTTGGAGCAAGAGGCACTTCGTAACTCCCAACGAGATCAATGTGGGCGTCACCAACTAGTCCGATCCTAGTTCCCGTTGCGACGTGGACGAGACGGGCTCGAATCCAGCATTCCGAGAGATCCTGCGCCAGTGGACCTTCCAAGCTAACCCATTCGTCGGATTCGTTAACGAAGATAACTGACAACACCAACGGCTCCGCCACCAGCAACGTGTCTCGCCTCACCTCGACCTGTAGACTTGGCTCGGCGCCTACACGAGATCCCGTGGCCAAAAAAGCTAGAAGAGTCATCCAAAAACGCGCACTCCCAATCATCAGCTATTCCTCGTGAGTTTCGCAATCACCTGGAATCGTTTGACGATGTGGCTCGTTGAATCTGACTTGAAGTCGATTCAAGTAGAGAAGGTTCTTACAGTCGACGCAAAACTCCGGCACATCCCAGAGGTCGATTGGCCGCAACGGAAATGCCATAACACAATCGCTACCTTCCGGGTGGTGTGCACAGCCAAACTGATGCCCTATCTCGTGAATCGTACTCCACCTCATCGCATGATTGCGGTTGAGCTGCATTTCTTGCGCAATTGCTCCTTCGAATACAACACTGGTCCCGTAGTACGAGGAGGTAAGACCAGCCGTGAAGCTGTTTCCGAGCGTTTCTTCATACTGGTTCGCACCATAGACGTACACATCGAGACCAGTAATGGCGTTGAAACGAATGATGCTGTCGCGAAAGCAGGCGTGCGGACGCGCATGCGCATAGGAAAATCGAACCGCGTTTTAGCCGATCACTATTGTATCAGCCCACCGTATCGGCGGCGACAGTGGTCGTTGTCGTCGTCGAGCGGCTCCAGGACTCGCTCGTGCGGCGGGGAAGTGAATCCGGACACCGCCGAAACGATGCCGAGTGGCTCATGCGAGCATGCGGTGACCGGCGCTCAGTGCCCTCACGGGCCGGAGACGTTTCCATCGTTGGACTTGAGATCTCGAGATGAGGGAGCGAGGGGAGCAGCGTGCGGCGTATCCAAACGCTGTTTGTCGGCACCGCGCGCCCGCTCTCCCTGATCGCGTCGGTCAGGGGGTAGGATGGGCCGGCCACCTCGCCCCAGAGTCGCCGCGCTCGAACAGCGGCCCCAGATTACCCCCGGGCGAGCGCGGAGCCAGCGGCGGGCAGCTCGAGGTGCGAGAGGATCCGCCGCAGCACCTGCGGATCGGTGATCAACGCCAGCACCACCATCGGCACCCGACGCCCTCGCGCGGGTGTACAGCGCGGGCAGCTCAGCGCGTCGACGAAGAACACCCGCAAGAGGAGCTGCGCCCAACGCAGCGGCCGGCGGCGGTGGGGGGCAGCGGCGGCGCCGGCCACGTCGGCTTTCTCCTCAGCTGACCCTGACACGAGCGGCAGCGCCCCCTTTTCCGGCTCATCCTCCCGATCCACCACCGCCGGCGGGGAGGGCAACAGGGGGCGCCAGCGCGAACGATTTGCTAACGGACCATGTGTAGGGAGCCTCGGGCAACAGCGTATCGACCAGGTACGCGGCGGTCTCCGCCATGCGCCGGCCGATGCAGCTCGGGCAGAGTCTGCCCTTGCATGAGAAGGCGACCAGCCGCTCGAAGCCTCGCTCCAGCGGACCGCAGTCGAGGTAGCGGCGGAACTCGCGCTCGATGAACTGGGGATAGCCCTCGCAGTCGCGTCCCCGCGCCTCGTCGAGAAACGGATCGAGGTGCTCGCACACCGCACGGTAGAGCGCGGTCGTCTCGGGCTGACGGCGACGGTAGCGCTCGGGGAGCGCAGCGGTGGCCGCACCGGGAACGCGCTCGTAGGAGAGCGCCGGCAGCCCCAGGGCGGGCGCCGCTCGGTGCCCCAAGTCGGCCATGCCCCAGAGACAGGATCACGTTTAGTGCCACCGAGCATCCGAGACGACTGCAGGGGCTGGTCGCAGATTGTAATCCCTTCGGTCCGGTAGACATCGTAAGGAGGTGGTGTGTCGTTCTGGGGAGCACGCCAACCGGTCCAAAGAGCTTCTCCGAATTTTCTTGGCGCCAAGTGGTCTTGCCGCAATCGCTTAGCGAGTTTGTCACCCGATGCGGCAATTTAGTGTTGTATGCGCGTCTTGCGAGCGCTACCGTTCGAGTGTGGCTCCGGGTTGGTGCCGCTCCCGTGTCGCCGGGAAGAAGAGAGCAGGGTCGCGATGGCCGTAGTGCCGTTTGTGTCGTCCCACATTCCGCAAAATGCGTCACCTGACGGTGATGACCGTGCGGCTGCGCTCATCGCGTCGTCCGAATCGTTAGCGCATCCTAGTTTGGCGCCAGCCTGCCCAACGGTTACCCGCTGTTTACCTACGGACAGATGTCTCTATTTCGTCAAGCACAACAGCCCTGTGCTGCTGCCTGGGCGCTGCCGCAACTTGGCCAGCCGCCCGGGGCTGTTTGAAGATCAGAAGCGACTTGATACTAGCCTGTTTGGTTTCGCGGAAAGCCGTCTCTGCCGCCCCCAAAGGCACATGTCTCTTGAAAGCGAGCATAGAGTAGCGCCATCGCTTAGTCGCCCCCACGGAAACACTCAACCCCGAGGCTCTTAACGTGCGCAGCCTATGTGTCGCTCTATTTCTAATCTGCCCAATACGTAGCGCGGGAGGTGCCGAGATACACGTCCCCGCAGATTTCCCCACGATTCAGGAAGCGGTTGACGCAGCGGTTGACGGCGACTCAATCGTCGTCGCGTCAGGGATCTACATGGAATCGGTGCTGGTGAGTGCTAAACGCATCTCTATTATTGGAGCGGGACGTGACAGAACTTTCGTAGATTCGGGTGTCCTTTTCGGTTTTGCGCTTCGCGATGGAGCGAATGTCGAGCTCACTGGGATAGACATCACGAGCCCCGGATCTGCAACTCCGGCGCTCAGCGTCGGGGGAGCTGGAACTTTGGATGTGACTGCGTGCCGAATGCGCGACTCAGATGGTGGGGGCCAGGCGGGCGGTGGTCTAGAAGCTGGGCTGGGGACATCAGTTCGCTTCATGGACTCGGAGTTTAGTGGCAACACAGGAGTCAGTGGCGCTGTGTTTGTGTACGGCGGAGAAGTTGCGCACTTTATCCGGTGCCTGTTTCGTGAGAACGTTGCGAATTTAAGCATAAACGACGCTGGTGTCGCTACCATCGTTGCAAACGACGTCTTGTTCAAGGATTGTGATTTCATCGAGAACACGAGCGTTGCCGGATTCGGCGGTGTGGTTGGTGCAATCAACTTCTCTGGTGAGGCAGGAGGACACTTGCGTGTCGAGAGGTGTCTGTTTGCCGGCAACGAAGCTACAGATGTAGGAGCGATTCACGTCGGCTATGGGGGAAGCGCGCACATTCGCAACAGCACGTTCGTGGGCAACACCGGCGCTACCATCGGTGCTATCAGTGTGTCTGGCAACGCCGCGTCCACCCCCACCACACTAGAAAACTGCATTCTCACCACAAACGGACCGGGCCCTGTTCTTGATTGCGATGGCGACGCACTCACAGTCGTCTGCTGTGATGTATGGAACAATGCGAGCGGGCGGGCGTGCCTGCCCGGCGATAGAAACATCTCGCTTGACCCGCTCTTCTGCGGAGCAGATCTATGGAGCCTACAAGAAGGCTCACCTTGCGCTCCACACAACAGTCCGAGCTGTGGGCTTATCGGGGCCAAAGATGTCGCCTGCACGAGCCCAACAGAACAAACGAGTTGGGGCCGCATCAAGTCCAAAATGCTGAGAAGATAGGCACGACTACGCATCTAGATAAGGAGGCCGTTCTGATGAAGCGCTTGATCTCTTGTGCGTCCGTTTTCGTAGCCCTGTTCCACACGCCCACTGGCCACGCCGCAACGATTGATCCGCCATTGGCACAAGCCATGGCGCAAGCCGACCCCAGCGATCTCATTCCCGTGCTAGCGATTTGCGTCGACCAGATCGAAATGGACGAGCTCGAAACGCTCGTTGAAGGCATGGACCTCTATGATCGCCGAAAGACCGTCCGTGCCGCGAAACTTGCAGAGACGGCCGTACAGGCACCTGCTCTTGCCTACCTGAATTCGGAGGCCCAATCAGGCAACGCAAGCGAGCCAATCTCCCTTTATTCCGTAAACGGAATAGCCCGGTGATGCCTACAAATTGGACGTTCGAAGTGGATGAACCCAATGGCCCGCCGGCGGTTGACGTTGTAGATCTAACGCCGGGGGATACAACCCCTGCAGAAAAGCCGGCATCCATTCGAACGTGAATGCGACGGCCTTCCGGCAAGCGCGCCAGACATTCCTTGAGGAAGCTGACGGCTTTGTGGGCCGAATGGCGGTTCCCCGAACGCAGTCTTGCACCGATCAGCAGTCGCGTTTCGGACCAGAAGCAAAGCAGCGGGTTGAATCCCTTCATGTTGTTGTAGGCGTACCGAACTCCTTCCTTGAGGTAACCGTAGACTTGAAAGATCGAGCTATCGAGATCGAGGGTGATAGGCTCGTCCCCGCCCCGCATGTCATCTGCGACGTAGAGGGCTCCGGCGATCACTTTCTCGAGTTGCTTGATGTGGCCGATCGTGAACTTGCGCAGCATCTCTCCCGCGGTGGTCGGGGCCGGGACCTCGAGATCGTAGAGATGCTCGCGCGTCGCCTTCTCGTCTCGCAGGACCTGCAGGTCGGTCAGGTGTTGTCCACCGACGACAAAGTTGTGGACCAGGCTCATGACGAAGTCCGCAACGGGTATCCCACGGCGGCGCTTCTTGACCGTCAGGGTGTCGAGCCCACGGATGATTCCCAGCTTGTGAGCGAGGTCGGTGATGGCCTTAAGGCCGGCGAACGATGTGACCGAGTCGGGGGCTGCAAAGTACTTGACTCTTCGAAGCTGATGCGGGAGTTTCACCTTACAAGTGCTCCTGGCTTTGGCGAGAAGGGTTGTTACTACCTCCTTTTTACCAGGACTGGAGCACTTTTTCGTGCCTATATATTGACCGGCACCGCGTGAGTCATGCCGTTACCCGTGGATCTGGGCTAAACGTTATGTTTCGGAGGCACGCGGACGTCGTCGAGCTGCTGCCGCGACCTGATCGCTTGTGGGGTATACTCGAGGATGTTCCTTGGTGTTCTCTGAGGTGAGCCAGATGCCGAAGCTATTGGAAGTGAAAGCGATGCCGACTCACACGCTGTGGCTGCGGTACTCAGATGGCGTCGAGGGTTCCGTTGATCTCTCTGATCTGGTTGGGCAGGGAGTCTTCAGCGCGTGGAGCGAGCCCGGCGTCTTCGAACAAGTGGCGTTGACGGAGTACGGTGCTCCTGCGTGGGGTGAGGCCATCGACCTGTGCCCGGATGCTCTGTATCTCCAGCTTACCGGTAGGCGGCCGGAGGACTTGTTCCCGATCCTCCGGCGAGCGGCATCGGATGCCTGAGATCAGCCGCTTCTACGGCATTGTCGTTCGCATGTTCTTCAACGACCACGCGCCTCCACACTTTCACGCGGTTTACGGTGACGGAAGCGCGGTCATCGCGATTGAATCACTCGCGGTTCTTGAAGGGCGCTTAACTCCGCGGGCGCTCGGGCTTGTCACCGAGTGGGCTGCACTGCATCAAAGCGAGCTCCTGGAACGGTGGTCGCAGGCCCGCCGTTACGAACCGCTGGATCGCATCGATCCGTTGCCCTAGCGACCGCGAAACATAGCCGGCCGATGAAGCCGACGGACCGCTCCGCGGCCGCGGCTTGTCGCCAATCTCGTTAGCTATGCAGAGGAGCCTCAGGGCATTGTTCGTGGGCTTGCAGCCTCCTCGGAGCAGAGAGATAATGGGGTCATGAGTGACCCAGCGATCGACATCAACGGACTCAACGCAGAGCAGAAGCTCGATTTGCTAGAGCGCCTTTGGGAGAGTCTACGTGCGACGCCGGAACGGATACCACTGACTGACGCGCAGCGGGAGGAACTCGGTCGTCGTCTTGACGAAGTGGACGCAGGCGATACGGAGGGCATCCCTTGGGATGAGGTCGTGAGGCGGATCCGAGAAGGCGAAGGTTGAGTGCGTACGTCTTTCGACCGGCCGCGGCGGCGGATGTCGCAGACGGCTATCTTTGGTACGAGAGTCAGCGAATCGGGCTTGGCGAGGAGTTCTTGGTCGAGGTCCATCGAGTTGCTAGTAACGCCGCCGAGAATCCGGCTCGCCACCCTGTGATCTTGCGTGACACTCGTCGCGCGCTGCTTAGACGATTCCCCTATTCCCTTCTCTTTCGGGTTTACGATGACCATGTACTCGTTGTTGCGTGCATGCACGTGCGGCGAGATCCGATTCGGTGGAGGGAGCGTCAGTGATAGCTAACTGGCGCTTGCAGCGGACGGCCTTCGGCCGCCGCTGATCGCCAATCTCGTTAGCTGGATGAGGGGCTTAGAGGCTGTATCGGTTCCGTGTGCTAGAATCTCCGTCAGAAGAGGTGAAGCCAATGAACTGGCGAGACTACATTACTGCTGATCCGAACTTGTGCCACGGAGCGCCCTGCTTCAAAGGAACACGTGTGATGGTTGCCGTTGTTCTCGACAACCTTGCTTCGGGCATGTCGATCGAGGATGTGGTGGCCGAGTATCCACCGCTCACTCCAGAAGTTGTTCCAGCGGCCATAGCGTATGCAGCTGAACTGGCGCGTGAGCGTATCGTTGACCTTCCGGGATCCGACGCTGCGTGAGATTGAAGCTCGACGAGAACCTCCCTCGTAGTGCCGTAGACCTCATTCGGAACCACGGCCATGATGTGCACGCTCTTCTAGATCAAGTCGCCGCGGGACTGCCAGAGAGCAAGAGGATCGTCATGACGGATACAACGAACATCGGTGCGCGCCTCGTGCCAGCCCTACTTGTTCGAGACATGGCCGAAACGCTGGACTTCTACCGGAAGCTCGGCTTTCGACTCACTGGCTGTCAACCGGGACATCCGGATCCGGTGTGGGCCGAAGTCCAGCGCGATGCCGTGACGCTTCAGTTTCACACTGATCCGCCTTCCGGGACGCCGCCCACGCCGGTGTGTAGCGGGACTCTCTGCCTGTTTCCGGAAAGCGTCACGGACCTTGCCGAAGAGCTTCGCGGCAAGGTTGCGTTCGCCTGGGGTCCAGAAGTGATGGACTACGGAATGCGCGAGTTCGCAGTGCAGGATCCTAATGGCTACTATCTGGCATTCACCGAGCCCGCCTAACAGTATCATGCAGCGACGCCGTTGCGCGCCGTCGCTGATGCTGGGCGGTAGACGCTGTGATTGGGGAGGAGACCAGGCGACATGAGGACCTGGATGTCCTTGTGGCTTCCGCCGATGTCCAGTCGCTGAGGGAGGCGCTGGCGGCGCGTGAGTTCGAAGACCAGCCCGGTGGCCGCTGGCGGAATTGGGCGCTAACCTCGAATGGGCGCCTCGCCCTCGAGGGTTGCAAGAACGCGATCCTCGGCTTCATAGTCGAAGGAGTCGGCCGCCTTCTCAGGTGCATTGCGCCGCTGCCACTCCACGGTACGCGCCATGCCTTCCTCGAATGGAACCACTTCTGCGTAACCCAACTCGCGGCGAATGCGGCTTGAGTCGCACTCAAGGTGGCGGCCCGGTGGGAAGCCGGCGCGCAACTCTTCGGGCAGGGCTTCGGTCGCGACCTCGACGATGCGCCCGGCCCAGCCGGCGGCCTGGGCCACCGCTCCGAGCCAGGCTGCTTCTTCGAGGACCGGCTCGCCGACGTTGTAGATGTGGTTGGCATCGCCCTCCGCCTCGAGGGCGAGGACGATGGCGTGTGCGACGTTCTCGACAAACCCGCGGGTGAAGCGCACGCGGGCGACGCGCTCCTCGAGCAGGATGGCCGGACGCCCGTCTTCGAAGCGCTTCACGTAGGAGTGCGTGCGGTGTTGGTAGTCGCCGGGGCCGTAGACCATCGGCAAGCGTAGGACAGTTGCCGGCAACTCGCGTGCATCGAGTACGGCGCGCTCGATCGGAATCTTGTCGTAGTCGTCGAGGATCTTCTGAGGATCGTCGTCGGCGCGTGGCTCGGCGCCCCGGTGGGGGAAGGGCTCGCTCCTGAGCGACCCGTTTTCCGTAGCCGGACCGGTCTCGATCGGCAGCTCGAGTTCCTTGCCTTGAATCTGCGAGAACTGCCGGTATACGTCCATGCTGGAGATGAGGACGAGACGGCCCACACGTCCGGTGAATGCGTTCACCAACTCCACGCCGTCCTGCTCGATCACCGGCACCATGTCGAGCACTAGGTCCGGACGGCGCTCGGCCAAGGCGCCCAGGGCACCGGGCTCGCGCCGGTCACCCAAGACTTCGCTGGTTCCAGGCGGCAGCTCAGTTTGCGAGCGGCCGCGATGGAACACGGTCAGCTGGTGCCCGCGTTCGGCGAGGCGCCGGAGGACCGGCGGTCCGATGAAGCGCGTCCCACCAATCACCAGAATGTGCAATCGAGTCCTCCGGAGGTGAGTCCAAAACCGGCCGAGGATCAGATACGATAGTCCTTACGCAAGTTGGGCCCTGCCGAGTTGCGAGATTCTCTGCTGGGGCGAAAGCACTCTCGACGCAACGCAGGGGCGGGGATAGCTGCCGACTTTGGCGACCATGACACAGATCCCCTTCTTGGGTGAGTTGTTCGCTCTGGCGGCCCCGCTGTGTTGGTCGATCGCCATCATTCTGTTCCGCGTGGTCGGTGAGCGCGTCCCACCGCTAGCGCTCAATCTCTTCAAGAACACCCTGGCGCTCGTAGTCTTTGCAGCGATCAGTTGGGCGTTGGGCGTCGGGCCTTCCTTCGACGATGATCGGGGAACGGTGGCCCTCTTGCTCGCCAGCGGTGCCCTGGGGATCGGTGTTTCTGACACCTTGTTCTTCATGACGTTGAATCGGTTGGGCGCCAGTCTGCAGGCAATCGTCAATACGACCTACAGTCCGGCCATCATCCTTCTTAGCTTCGTGTTCTTAGGCGAGCGCTTGGGTGCCATCCAGTGGCTGGGCGTCCTCCTGATTCTGAGTGCGGTCCTGTCGGTCTCGCGCGCGGGCGGAGCGCCCGGGATCAGCGGGCGGCAGGTCAGAACGGGGATCGCGCTGGGCATTGCGACGTCGATGACCCAAGCCGCGTCGATCGTGATGATCAAGCCGCTTCTGGAGACCACCTCCTTGGTCTGGGCCAATGTGTGGAGGATGCTCGGCGGCATCGTCGCGGCGATCATCTTCCTGCCGCTGATGGGTAGCGTGCGTAAGGAACTGCGGTCGCTCGCCCACGCCGGCAACTGGCTCGTGCTGGTGTCCGGCTCGTTGATGGGCGCGTGCGTCGCCATGCTGTTTTGGCTGGGCGGGATGAAGTACACGCAGGCTTCGGTCGCCTCCGCGCTCAATCAAACCGCTACCCTTTGGACGTTCGTTCTGGCCGCACTGCTCCTGGGCGAACCGGTGACTCGGTTGCGGTTGGCAGCGCTGGGGCTGGGAGTCGCCGGGGTGGCGATGGTGACGTTTGGTTGATGACCAAGGGAACACGAGCCTCGTGGTATCTTGGAAGTCGCCGCTGCGGTCCCAATACGAACACCGCCCCCGGGGCGAGGGGGCGGTGAAAGAAAGCTTGCACTCGTGAGCGTGCGGTCTACTTTTCGAACTTCTCGAAGGCGCCCAGTGTGCCTTCTGGAAAGGACTTCGCTGCCGCCAGGGAATCAGCATTGCTGCTGGATCCCGGGCCCTCGACGAGAGTCTCGTCGATATCAGCGAGGGTCAGGGCGGTAGGCGAATCTTCACCGCAACCCACTGCGGCAGCGAGCGACAAAGCGATGATCAGGCGAATCGTATGACGTGCAAACATTGGAAACCTCCGGTTGGGTATGGCTCGGGTGGGCGTCTTGCCCGCGATGGCAATACCCATTAGCGAGGTCCGTGCCACACCGGGCAACAGCTTTACGTGCTTGCAAATAAGGCGTTTAGGGCTGCGCGGCGCTTTGGTGCGCCGGCGATAGTGCCGTTTTTGGACAGCTGGCGGTTCTGAAACAATGCTACTCCGGTGGGCTTGGACCGCTCGCCGGACGCCGCCCGCGCGTTCCGCTCGAGGCTGTCCAAAAGAGCCTTCTCCAGGGCTGCCCATGAAGGTCCGCCCGGGGCCGCCATGGAGTTCCGCCCGGGGCCGCCCATGGAGTTCCGCTCTCCGGAAATATTCATGGACCTGGGGTCCACCCCGAGCAATGAAAGTTGCAGGCTCATCGTGTGGGCTCGACCGAAGGACGCGGGAGTTTGCAACGACAGCTACTTTCTGAGCAACTCGTCTGCTCGCGAGGTGGTTTTCTCGGACAGGCTCCAGCGGGGCTGTCCGAAAACGCGGAACCCCGGCGCGCTGGTTCCGCAGGAAGCTGTCCGAGAATTGTTGGGTGACGGTGAAGTCGCGCGAGCGCTGGTTTTTTTGCATCGGTCGAAGAAGGTAGTCGGTGGGACGGCACACTTCCTGCTCGTTCCGCTGCGGAACTATTCATGGACATTTTGTCCACCCCGGGCAATGAAAGTCGCAGCTCATCGTGTGGGCTCGACCGAAGGCCGCGTGAGTTTACAACGACTTACAGTTACTTTCTGAGCAACTCCACCACACTACGGGCCAGCCGGCGTCGTTTGGTTCCGTGCAGCGACGTTTCGCACGTGTAGATTCGGCGCCACTCGGTTCCGCTCCGAAGCTTGGCTGGAATCTTGCAACTCAGAAAGGTCATCGCTTTCTTCCAGCTTCTTGTAGTCGGCGGGATCGAGGCCAAAGGTGATGCGAATGCGCGCGCGCGTGACGGTCGGCTGGGCGCAATTCTCAGCCTCCGCACTGGCGCGGGGCGCTGCGCGAGATGCCGCCATTTGGTACGATGTCAGCGTTGCTCTAGCCACCCAGAGAGGCGGTGAATCGTGATCCCCCATCTTCTGCCCGCTGTGACCGCCCGGACGTTGCCACCCGTCCATCCGAGGCGGCACCCGCCCGTGGATTCGATGGCTGCGCTGGTTGTCGCGGCGTGCGTGGCGTTCTGGCCGCAAGTTGCCATCGCGTCTTTCGTCAACTTCGAGAGCCAGCACGTTCATCCCATTGCTCTGACCCCGGATGGCGGGCGGCTCCTGGTCGTCAACACGCCCGACGCGCGGCTGGCCGTCTTTGATGTACTTCCCAGCGGACTCCTAGCCTACGCGTTCGAGGCGTCGGTGGGGCTCGAGCCGGTGAGCGTGGCGGCGCGCTCGACCGGCGAAGCTTGGGTGGTCAACCATGTGTCCGATTCGATATCGATTGTTGACCTGAACACCGAGACGGTGACGGCGACCATGCAAGTGGGTGACGAACCCACCGACGTGGTCTTCGCCGGTGGCCGCGCCTTCGTTTGTGTGTCGCAGCGCGATCTCATCCTCATTCTCGATCCGACTGACCTGGCGGCGCCGCCGATCGAGGTGCCCATCTTCGCCAGCGACCCCCAGGCCTTGGCGGTCAGCCCCGATGGCCAGACGGTCTACGCCTCTATCCTTGAGGGCAATAACCAGACGACGATCGCGTCGCTCGACGACGTGCTTGCGCATGGTGGCTTGCCCGATCCCAATCCTCCCGGACGCCCCGATGCCTCGCTGATTCTCAAGCGCGTCGGCGGGACTTGGGTGGATGAGCTGGGCCGCTCGTACAACGACACACATCCCTATACGGTTGTGGACCACGACGTCGCCGTGCTTGACGCCACGGTGCCGGTGCCGGCGCCGGTCTACTACGACGGGTTGGGTACCATCAACTTCAACCTTGCCGTCCATCCAACCAGTGGGGCGGTGTACGTGACCAATATCGATGCGCAGAATCACATCCGCTTTGAACCGGAGCTGCGCGGCCAGTTTATCCGCACCCGCCTATCGATTGTCGATCCCGGAGCGCCGGCCACTCCCGACATCGTCGACCTCAACCCGCATATCAACTACAGCGTCAGTCCCGGACCTGCGTCCGAAGTCGACTTGAGTTTGTCGACCCCCGGCGCCATGGTGTTTGCCGAAAGTGGAAGCGAACTCTTCATGACGGCCTTGGGCTCGGGCACGGTGGCGGTACTCGATCCGTCGGGCGCCGTGCAACACCGGATCGCGGTCGACCCCGGGCCCAGCGGACTGGCCCTCGACGATGCCACCGATCGTCTCTACGTAGCCCATCGCTTCACCAACTCGGTGACGGTGATCGATGCATCCACCCGCGCGGTGGTTGCCGAGTATGGCCTATTCGACCCGAGCAGCGAGGTCATCAAGAACGGCCGGCAGTTTCTCTACGATGGTCGCACGTCCGGCCACGGCGATGCGTCGTGTGCGTCGTGCCACATCGGTGCGAACCTGGACGCAATCGCCTGGGATCTCGGCGACCCGGACGGGGAGTTTCAGCCGCCGCCGCCGGGCCAGCCCGACCCACTGTTGACCGGCTTCCACCCGATGAAGGGGCCTATGACCACGCAGACCTTAAGGGGTTTGGCCGGGACCGAACCCCTGCACTGGCGGGGCGACCGCGCCGACTTCAACGCTTTCAATCCGGCGTTTGTCGGCCTGCTGGGACTTGCCGACGAACTACCCGCCGGTGACATGCAAGCGTTCACCGACTTTATTCTCACTGTAGTTTATCCACCGAACCCCAACCTGAACCTGGACCGCTCGCTACCCGACCCGCCGGGCGGGCCGAGCGCCACGCGCGGCGAGTTCGTCTTTGACGTGCTGGGCACTTCGGGCAATGATCCCACCCTCGCCTGCGTCATCTGCCATTTTCGACCCACCGGTACCAATGGCCGCTTGACCAACGCCGGCCGCTTGATGGCGGCGCAGGATATGAAGGTCTCCCAACTGCGCAACATGTACGAGAAGACCGGCTTCTCGATGGAACCTGGCACCCACAAGCGCGGCTTTGGTTTCCTCCACGACGGCTCGAACGCCACGTTGATCGACTTTTTGAGTGGGCCGCGCTTTGATTCCCACATGACCGAGGACGACAAGCTCGATTTGGAGGCGTTCATGTTGGCGTGGGACACGGGAATGGCTCCAGCGGTCGGCGCCCAAGAAACCGCCGATGCCGTGAGCCCAGACTTTGTCGATTGGCTCGATACCATGGTGCAGCAACATGAAGTGGGCAATGCGGAGCTGATCGTCAAGGGTAGGCAAGCCGAACTGGCCCGGGGATGGGTCTACGACGGGGCCGGTCGCTTCCGCCCCGACCGCGCCGCCGAACCGCTGGTGACCCGTGCGTCGCTCCTCGGCATGATCGGCGCCGCCAATCCCTTCACCTTCACCGGCGTGCCGCCGGGGTGTGGTGTGCGGGCCGGCATCGACCGCGACGAGGACGGGCACCTGGACCGGGACGAGATCGACGCCGGCTCGAATCCGGCCGACCCCCTGTCGACCCCGGACAACATCGCGGTGGCCGACTTGGGGTTAGAGGCGGTGCCAGCCCTCAACGCCATCCGCGCCTACCCCAACCCGGCGCCTGCCTCAGGGGCCTGGATCGCCTTCGAGTTGGGTCAAACCGGACGCGCCCGCGTGCGCATCTTCAGCGCCGTGGGGCGACTGGTCGCCGAGCCGTTCAATGCGGTAGCCGCCGCCGGGCCGGTGGTGACCCGCTGGGACGGGCGCACGCACAACGGGCAGCGCGCCGCATCGGGGCGCTACTACTTCCACGTCGACACCGGCGGCGCCGCGCAGGCGGGGACGCTCATGCTGGTGCGATAACCGCCGCATGCTAGAGTCCGCGCCTTATGTCAAACGGAGGTGACAGCTTGTTCATCGGCATGAACCGATTTCGCATCGCGCCGGGGCGCGAACGGGACTTCGAAGAACTATGGCGCCGGCGCGAGTCGTACCTGGACGGCGTGCCGGGATTCCGCGAGTTTCATTTGCTGCGGGGCCCGGCGAGCGACGAGGCGTCGCTCTACGCTTCGCACTCGGTGTGGGATTCACGCGCGGCCTTTGAAGCTTGGACTGAGTCGGAAGCCTTTCGCAAGGCGCACGCCGGCGCCCGCGCTCCCGAAGGCACTTACCTCGGGCATCCGGAATTTGAAGGCTTTGAGGTGATTCTCTAGGGGGTCCCGGCTTAGACCAGCTTGCCGGCGCCCTCGAGGAGGGCGATGACGCGGACTGCCGCTTCCTGGGGTGAGAGAACCGACGTATCCAATTCCAGCTCGGGCGACTCGGGCGCCTCGTAGGGATCGTCGATGCCGGTGAAACCCTTGATTTCCCCGGCCCGCGCCTTCTTGTACAACCCCTTGGGGTCGCGCTCCTCGCAGACCGCCAGGGGCGTCGAGCAATGCACCTCGAAGAAGTCGCCGCTGCCGACGGTTTGACGCGCCAGGTCGCGGTCGGCCCGGTAGGGACTGATGAACGCGGTGATGGTAATCAGGCCCGCGTCGACGAACAGCTTTCCGACTTCGCTGATGCGACGAATGTTCTCGGCGCGATCCTCGGCGCTGAAACCCAAGTTCTTGTTCAGACCGTGGCGGATGTTGTCGCCGTCCAGCACGTAGGCCAGGCGGCCCTGTTGGACCAGGGCATGTTCCAGAGTGAAGGCGACCGTGCTCTTCCCGGAGCCACTGAGCCCGGTCATCCAGATCAAGGCACCGCGTTGTTTCAACATGGACTCGCGGTGGGTGCGCTCCACGTGTCCTTCGTGCCAGGTGATGTTGGTGGCTTTGACCAGCGTCACAAGCGTGCTCCTTCAAGAATGTAGTTGGGGCAGGACCTGGATCCCGCCCCGCCAGCCTAGCACAGCGTTGGCGCTATCAGTCGCCAGCCGGCCGCGGCACGCCGTTGCGCGCGTGGTCGAAGGTGTACCCGTTGGCTTGGGCAAAGGCACGGAGTTCGGAAAGGACCGCGTGCTTGTCGGCAAGGTCGCTGTCTCCGTAGTGCCAGAGCGATTGTCGCCAGGCGTCGCCCAACGCCACCAGTCGCTCGGCTTGCGCACTCGGACCGGCGTGGCGCCACCAAGCGTTGCGGTCGGCTTGGCGATTCATTTCAGTCCAGCTAATGCGCTTGGCGCGGTGCGCCTTGCCACCGACGTACGCCTGGTGTGCCCAGGCGTAGCCGGCGCTTTCGGCGGCGTGCTGGAGGTAGATGTCGACGGCGTGGTCCACTTCCAAAAGCGCGTGGGTGTCCATGTGAGCCCGGGCGTAGTTGAAGCGGGCGATCAGCTTGGCAAGGGTTGGTTGGGCTTGTGCCTGCCAAGTTTGTGCGTGGTGGCTCGGACCGGCCGTGGCTGTGGTGACTGTCGCGCCCAACAGCGAGGCGAGCGCCACGCCCAAGATCCACCCAACGCCTGCGATTTTCATTCGTTGCATCAGTCCTTCCCCCGGGTTGGCGGTGGCTCGTGGCACACCGCACTCGGTGGGCCGGGCCGAGACCCGCGCTATCCGGGTGGTCGGCGGCAGACTGCCCCGACTTGAGCCCCGCCCGCTCAGCTGACCTGGGGTTCTAGCTTCTGGGCCTAAAGGCCCGGGTGGTTGGGGAGCCCGGGTGTACCGTCGGGCGCATCGAATTGGTAGAGGCTGGAGTTGGGGGCGTGGGGGGCTGGGGAATGAGTGCGCGGCTGGCCGTGGCCCCGCGCCACGGCGGCAGGAACTGCGAGGCTCGCGGGGGCTAGAAACCCGCAGATCGCGATGGTCAGTTGGATCCACCTTGGCACGACTCACCTCCCAGAAGTAGCTGGCTAAGGTGAGCGTTTTTGCAGGAGCCGTTCCAAGCCGGGCTGCGTCGCTAAGGTACGGTCAGGCAGTCGTTTGGTGGATCTGCTCGGCAGTGGGTCTTGGATTTCATAGTTCCGAACTGAAGCGGCAGGGTTCTGATCTTGGACTGTCCGGCATCTGCTAGGATCGCGGCCCCGCACTCGAGCCCAGGAGCCAGGCCATGCCCACCGAGTTTGTCCCGACACCCAAGACGCCCTACGCCGTTCCCTACGACGGCAGCTTCCGCTTGGCCAGCGCGCCCCACGTACCGCCCGACGACGCCCCCTCCGACAAAAAGGCGAAGCGCGCGCTGGAGGACGTCGTCGAAGAAATCGCCACTCTGCAACGCGTCCTCTATGCCCATGACCGCCGCGCCTTTCTCCTGGTGTTTCAGGCGATGGACGCCGCCGGCAAGGACTCCACCATTCGGGCGGTGACCAGCGGTATCAACGCTGCCGGCTTCCAGGTGTTCTCCTTCAAGCAGCCTTCTACAGAGGAGTTGGAACACGATTTTCTGTGGCGTACTGCCCGGCGACTCCCGGAGCGCGGTCGCATCGGCATCTTCAATCGGAGCTACTACGAAGAGGTGCTTGTAGTCCGCGTCCACCCCGAATATCTGGATAGCCAGTCGCTGCCGCGGGCGGTGGACCGCGCGACCATCTGGGAAGAGCGCTACGAGTCCATTTGTGACCACGAGTTGCACCTGGCCAGAAATGGCACGGTGATCCTCAAGTTCTTTCTAAATGTGTCGCGCGAAGAGCAACGGCAACGGTTTCTAGCGCGCATCGATCGCCCCGAGAAGAATTGGAAGTTCTCCACTGGAGACGTCACGGAGCGCCAGCACTGGGATGCCTACATGGACGCCTACCAGGCGGCGCTGAATGCCACGTCGCGGCCGTGGGCGCCGTGGTACGCTGTACCGGCAGACTCGAAGCCCTACATGCGGCTGGTGGTGGCGCAGTTGCTGCGGGACACCATGCAGGCGGCCGGCCTGAGGTTTCCGAAATTGGACGCTACCGAGCGCGCGCAGTTGAGAGCCATGCGGCAGGCTCTCGAGGATGAAGTGCCAGGTTGACAGTCATGGTTGACTCGTTGGGTTGGTTCGACAACCCGGAGTGATTGGCCAGGTGACACCCACGCAAGATCCAGCTCCAGGCGCCCGCCTATTCACCAGAACCGGCCCCGCCGCCGGCACCGAGGCCAGCTTTGCCGAGGAGCTGGTGATTGGCCGCAACCAGGACTGCGATCTGCGAATCAAGGCGAAGTTTGTCTCGGGCCGCCATGCCCGCATCTTCTTCGACGCGGCCACCAGCACGTACTTCGCCGAGGATCTAGGCAGCAAGAACGGCTTGGCGGTGGACGGCGTGCGGGTGCGGCAACCCATGCGTTTGGACAATCTGAGTGTGGTGACGGTGGCGGGCAAGATCGACTTTGTCTTCCAGATCACCCCGGGTGCGGCGCCGGCAGCGACGGATACGGCGGTCACCCGCTTGGGCTCAGCGCTGGTGGTGCCGGAGATTGGCAGCGACGAAGCCTAGTCGAGCGTCCCATTGAGGAGCGATCATGGTTCCAGACGGTGACTTTCGCCCCGACGGCACGCTGGTCACCGAAGCGCCGGTTGACTTCCCCGAGGTCTTGGACCTGGTCGTCGTCGGTGGCGGACCATGCGGGACGGCCTGCGCGTTTCGCGCCAAAGAGCTTGGCCTGACGGCGCTGGTCATCGAACTAGATGACCTCATGAAGCGCATTCGGGACTACGCCAAGGACAAGCTCATCCTGCCCAACTTTGGCGGTGGCGATCGCATGAAGTTCCCCGCCGGCGGCGATCGCGTCCAGTCCCTCTACTTCAAGGGGATCGACAAGGACGAGATGTGCCTGGCGTGGAAGGCGTTGTACCGGCGCCACAATGTCCCCGCCCAGGTTGGGATCGAACTGACCGGATTGGAGCGCGGTCAGGAACACTGGCGGATCAAGGTCTGGAACCATCACGCCAAGGGCGAGGAGATGCTCCTGGCACGGTCGGTAGCGCTTGGCATCGGCCGCGGTGTGCCGCGTCGCTTCGACATCCCTGGCAATACTGACGGCATCGCCTTCCGACTGAACGAGGCGACAACCTACGTCGGGGCGCCGGCTTGCGTAATCGGCGGTGGCACCTCGGCCGCCGAGGCGGTCATCGCCATCTCGAACGCCAAGGCCGGCGCTGGGGATCCAACCGCGGTCTACTGGTCGTACCGCGGCAGCAAGATGCCGAAGGTGTCGCGCGCCCTGGCGGAGGTGTTCTTCGACGCCTACGTCGGGAACGGCAACATCCTCTACCACCCGCACAGCGAGCCGGTTGCGGTGGTGGCCGGCGAGGATCGCCAGGACTACTTGGCGGTGCGCGTGGACCGCCGCGCCCTCGAAGATCGTCCCCACGAAACCACTCACCTGGAGTTTCAAAAGACGCAGTGTATTGCCTCGATCGGTGAAGACATCCCCGAGGCTTTCCTCGCTGGTTTGGGCATTCCAATGGCGGTGGGTGGACCCCGCAACAAGAAGCGCATGGTGGTGTCGCCGCTTCTGGAAACCTGTCAGCCTGGCGTCTTTCTCATGGGCGACATCTTGAGCCAGGCCTATCTCAAGACCGATGACTTTGACGCTGACCCGGCCACTTTTGAGGAGGTGCGCCATCGCGGCAACATCAAGGCGGCGATGCGGGACGGTGTCTTGATTGCCGAGGTCGTGCGACAGCGCCTGGACGGTCACCAACCCGCCTCGCTCGAAGTCGCGGACGCGCCGACCCTCGTCGAGGCGGAGGAGGCCACGGAGCGCACGGCGGTCGGGTTGCAGCCGCTCGAGTCCAGCGGACCGCCGGCGGTCGCAGCGTCAGAGGACGACGCCGCCGGTTGGTTGGTGCGGCTGGTCGCCGACGGCAGCGTCGAAGGCGACGAACATCGGTTACCGCCCGACGGTCAGCTGACGCTCGGGCGGCAGGGTTGCGACCTCAACTTTGCCGGCGACACGCTCCTGTCCGACCAACACGCAACCGTCTCGCATGCTACAGACGGCGTGTTCGTCCAAGACTTGGGCAGTCGCACCGGGGTCTTCGCCAAAGTGCCCGCTGGTGGAAGTTGGATGTTGACTCCGGGTCACGTCGTGCAAATCGGTCAACAGTTCCTGCTCTTGCGCGGTCAGGGCGAGGAAGCGAGCTGGGAGCACTTCGACCACACCGGCGCCCCGCAAGGCAAACAGCCGATTCCCAGCGGCACTACCGTTGTCGGTCGTCAAGCGCCAGGATGGAGCTTGGCGCCCGACGATCAGCAGCTGTCGCGCCGCCACATTGCCGTCACCCGCGACGCTGGCGGCTTGCGCCTCAAGGACCTCAACACAGTCAACGGTACTTTCGTGCGCATCCGCGAACCGTTGCGTTTGACCGACGGGCTGGTGTTTCGGGTCGGGCGACAGCTCTTTGCGTTCAGCGACAGGCTGGAGCAGGCGGTGGCCGTCACCCTCCTCCAGTCGACGACTGGTACCAGCGTGACGACGGCTGTCCCGGGAGCGCCCGCGCCGGCCGCGGCTGTCCCAGAAGCTGGCGGCGCGACGGTGACCTTCCACGGCACTGGGGAATCCTTGCCGCTAGCCCCCGGTCAAACCATCTGTGAGCTTGCCGAGGCCCATGGCATCCCCATCCAATCCGAGTGCCACGCGGGCATCTGTGGAACGGATCCGCTGCGTATCGTCGAGGGCGCCGAACACCTAACCCCATTGACCGACGCCGAGCGCGAGGCGCTTGAGGACGTTTGCGACCTGGAGCCCGGCCCCCACCGGCTAGCCTGCGTGCTCAGCGCCTCGGGGCCGGTGACCGTCGAGATTCTCTAATAGGAGGGCCGCTGACCGCGTGCACGCTGGCATTGGGCGTTGCGGGGGTGCCCGGTGCGCGTGTAGCATGCCGGGGTGCACTGGCACGCTGACTCGATCGCTCTAGTGGCGTAAGAGGAGATTGCAGCATGGTCCTCCAGGCCGTTTCTTCGTGCTTCCTTGCCCGAACGGCGCTCTATGTCTGGCGGTGCGCCCGTCACCTCGCCCTGGGTCTTTTGCTGTTGGCGCCGGCCGTCCTGGCGCAGGAAGAGAGCGCCGGCGCCGCCCACGAAGCGCTCTTTTCAGAAGATCGCTTCCCCTCCGCCACCACTTGCAAGACTTGTCACCCGGACCACTATCGTGAATGGTCGGTGTCCGCCCACGCCTATGCACAGATGAGCCCGGTGTTCAACGCCATGCACGGCACGATTCTCAAGATCACCAACGGCACCAACGGCGACTTCTGCATCCGTTGCCACACACCGGTCGGCATGAACTTGAACGAGCCGGAGTTCATGTCCAACATCGACCGTCACCCCACATCCAGGGAAGGTATTACCTGCATTGTTTGCCACCGCCTCAAAAACCCCTATGGCAAGGTGAGCGGACGGTTGGCTATCGTCGAGGGCGGGATCTTCGAGACTGTCTACGGATCGCGGGGCGGTGCCGAACTCCAGCGAGTCATTGACGGCGGCGGCGTCAACACCAACCCCGAGCGCTCTGGCCTGGACATCCACGCGTCCGCTGAGCGACTCGATCAGATCGACACCTCGGGGTTCTGCGGCACTTGCCATGACGTCAACCTGGTCAACGGTTTTCGACTCGAGGAGGCGTTCAGCGAATACAAGTCGTCGCCCTCCTCTGGGCGTCGCGAGAGTTGCCAAGACTGCCACATGGGTAAGGAGCCGGGGCGCGTATCGGGTTACGACGAGGCGCCGGCGGCGGTGGTCAACGGCCAACCTACGACTCCGCGCAAGCGCACCAATCACATGTTCGCCGGCCCCGACTATTCGATCATCCATCCGGGCATCTTCCCGCACAACACCGAGGCGGCGGAATTGGCCACGATTCGCGAGTGGCTGACGTTCGACCACCAGGCGGGTTGGGGAACCGATGAGTTCGAAGAGCAGGTCGCCGACGACTTCGAGTTTCCGCCGCGCTGGCGCTCAGCCGACGACCGTTACGATGCCCGCGACATCTTAGATGACAACTTGGCGCTTTTGGCCGAGGCCGACAAGCAGCGTCTGGAGGTGCTGCGCGCCGGGTATGTGATGGAGGACATTGTCGTCGAACGTGCGGACTCGGACGGTATCGAGTTCAAAGTGCAAGTGCGCAACGACACCGACGGTCACAACGTTCCCACCGGGTTTGACGCCGAGCGCCTGGTCTTCTTGCAGGTAACGGTGACCGATGGCAACGGGGAGGTCGTCTTCCGCTCTGGCGATCTGGATCCGAACGGCGATGTACGCGATGCCCACTCGCTCTACGTGCACGATGGCGAGTTGCCGCTCGACAAGCAGCTATTCAGCCTGCAGTCGCGCTTTTTGGTGCGCATGCTGCGTGGTGGCGAGCGTGAACAGGTGTTGGCCCTCAACTACTCACCCGACCCGCTGCCTTTCTTGCGACCGTCGACGCGCTCGACCGTGCTCCTGGGGCGGCCGGTGGCGGCCCGCAAGCACCGGCTGACCCTGTTGCCGCAGCAGAGCCTCTGGCCGCGGTACAGGGTGTCCGAGAAGGAGCTGGAGGGATCCACCGGTCCCTATCGCGCCCGCGTCAAGCTCTTGGCCGGCATGATCCCCGTGAATCTGGTGCACGAGATCGCCGGCGTCGGTTTTGACTACGGCATGTCGGAGCGACAAGTGGCCGACCGCGTGGTCGAGGGACACGTGCTCTTGTGGGACCGCGACCTGGAGCTTACGCCTGGGACCCATGCTTGGACACCGGAGGAGGATGACGCAGATGCGCTGGCCCGCCGTTAGCTTCACCCTCGGGGCGTGCGTCGTTCTATGCCTGGTTGCCTCGGGCGGCACCTCCACCGCTCTCGGAGCCGGTGACGGCGAGAACGGTGAATCGCACAGCCGTCTCTCGGACGTGCCGCGCCCACTCGCGACCATCCCCAGTCGGCCGCGCCCCATCCTCGAGTTGGGTGACCACTTCCTGGGGACCGGGACCTTGTCGCAGGGGTTTAGGGCGCCGGGCGGCGCCGTCTGGCAGCCAGCCTTTATGCTGTTTGGCACGTATCGGACGGCGCTCCAGACCGTCAAGGTCGGCGACGCCGAGCGGTTCACTGAATGGACCAACCGTTTCGATCTCTTCGGTAACCTAAACCTCACGTTTACCGAGCGTTTCCTGATCGGCTTGCGCCCCATGGATCGGGACGGCGAGTTTACCTCGGTGCAGATCAGCCCGGACGCCGGGAGCGGCGGCCAAGACCGCTTCAATGCTGAAATCACCACCCTCTTCTTTGAAGGCGATTTTGGCGAACTGTTACCCAGTTTCGACGACGACGACTCGAGCGGCCTGGATTTTGGTCTGGCGGTCGGACGGCAGCCCATTAGCTTTCAAGAAGGCATGCTGATCAATGATCAACTCGACGCGGTGGGGATCACCAAAGCGAACACCAAACCTTTCGGACTGGTGAATCTCAGGTGGACGTTGTTGGCCGCCTGGAACCAGATTCACCGCCCGACGGTCTTTGGCAACGTGCCAGATGACTCTGCATTTCTGGTTGGGCTGTTTACCGAATCGGACACGCGGCGACGCACGGTTGAAGTCGATGTCGCTTACGTCGGCGGCGATGAGTTGACCGGCGACGGCGTCTTTTTTGGCGTCAGTTCGATCTCGCGGAGCGGCAGCCGGAACCTGGCGGTCCGGGCGTTGGGGTCGCTCGCAATGGGCGATGAGGCGCTGGCCGCCGAGAACGGTGCGCTCTTGTTCACCGAGTACTCGTGGACCCCTAAAGCCAGCCACAACTTTTTCTATACGAATGGATTTGTGGGAATCGAGCGTTTCCGGTCGGCGGCCCGGGGACCTGCAGCCGGCGGGCCGGTCGGGCGCACGGGAATCCTATTCGCGCCGCCCGGGATCGGCCGCTACCCCGCGGCGCTGGGTTCGGACGCCGACGCCTCCCTGGGTGGGGCGTTCGGTTACCAGATGTTTTTTGCCAACACCCGGCGGCACCTGGTCCTGGAGGTGGGCGGCCGCTACGGCACCGATGAGGGCGAGGGGTCGAGCGGCTTCGCGGGCGGTGCGCGCTATCAAATGGCTTTGGGCAAGCGCTGGGTGGTGGCGGTGGATGGCTTCGGCGGTACCAGACGGTTGCGCGGAACGACAGAATCCCAGGCGAACCACGGCGTTCGCTTCGAGTTTGTCACCAAACTCTAGATTGCCTCAATCCCACGCGTAGGAAGGTTCGGTGGAACGCTGGAAGACGATCGCTTGGGTGGGGGTACTGGCTGCCGTGGCCGAGGGCTCGGCGAGCGGCCAGGCTGATCCAGTCGGGCCCAGTCTCGACCCCGAAAAGGTGGTAACCGCCGAACGTTGCAACGCCTGCCACGGCGCGGCGTTCGACGTTTGGCAGGCAACGCCGCATGCCAAGGGGTTCAAGACCCGCCACCGTACCAAGCGGGCCGAGGAAATCGCCGGCAAGCTGGGGCAGAAGCTCATCAAGCGCGGCAGCATTTGCATTGATTGTCACTATACGCCTACCGTTGGCCGGCGGGGCAAACTCAAGGCGGTGTCGGGCGTATCCTGCGAGAGCTGCCACGGGGCCGCGCGCGACTGGATCAACGTCCACAATGATTACGGCGACGGTCAGACCCACGAGACCGAGAGCGCCGAGCATCGCGCCGAGCGCTTGCGCCTCAGCCGCGAGGCAGGGATGTTGCGCCCCTCCGACCTCTACGACGTGGTTGCCAACTGCTACCGGTGTCACACGGTGCCGCACGAACGGTTGGTTAACGTCGGTGGCCACGCCAGCGGCAGTGACTTTGAGTTGGTCGATTGGTCAGATCGCATTCGCCACAACTTCCTGGACTCTTTTCTGAACGGCGACGGCACCGTCAACGCGGCGCCCTCGGACGCCCAGAAGCGGGTGATGTACGTGGTCGGGCTGGCACTGGACTTGGAGTACGCGCTGCGCGGCTTGGCGGCCGCTACCGCTGACGGTACCTACTTGAAGGCAATGCACCGGCGGAGCCAAACTGCCCAGCGCCGCCTGGCAGCCATCCAGTCCGCAGCGCCCGGCGCCGGAGGTATGTTGAAAGCGGCCAAAGCCGTGCGTGTTGCCCCCAACCGCGCCGCCGAGTTCAACCGCGCCGCTCTCGAAGTGGCGCGGCTGACGAAGGACTTCATCGCCCGCCAGGACGGCAGCGATCTGGCGGCGCTGGACCGTGCGATTGCTGGCGAGGGGAGCGGTGGCGAGGAAGTCGCACCGGTCCCGACGCCCGCGGCAGGGACCACCGCCGAGACCGCAAGCAGAACCCCGGGCCAGGCCGCGCCGGCAGGCGGACCGGACTTACCCGGAACAGTCCGCTCGCACCTGGACGCCATTCACCCGGCGCCCTCCCACAACGCCATTGGCGCCACAGCCTGCAGCAAGTGCCATGGTGATCAGTCCGGTTGGTGGTTTGGACACGCGCACTACTCGGCCGCCGAAGATTTTTTTGGTCAAAGCCCGCGCACCGTGCAGATCGCCACCACCTACGGCATCACGCCGCAGGCGATGCAGGCGCGCTCGGCGATCTGCATGGACTGTCACGCCGGGCGCGGCGCGCACGACCTTCAAGACGGTGTGAGTTGCGAGAGTTGCCACGGGAACGGTGCCGACTTCAAGGAGCCCCACCAGGAAGATTATTTGGCGGCGTTGGGGTTGGGCATGGTCGACCTCAAGAACCTGACGACCCGCGCCCAGAACTGCGCCGGTTGCCACTACATTACCGAGCGGCGCCTCTTGGCGGCTGGTCACCCGTCTGGGGCCGACTTCGACTTCGCCGGGGCCCAGCGGTCGATCAAACACTGGGAAGGTGCCCTGGCGGGCGCCAGCGAACTAAACGCCGCCTACCGGACCGTCCTCACCGCCCGCGGCCCGGTGCCCAAGGTGACGGTCGTCCAGGCGGCCCCGTCGCCGCGGGCGCCGAGCAGTCGGCCAAGTCGGCGCGGCGGTGGCGCCCGGCGCCCGGCGCCGCGCGCGGTGGCCGTGGCCCGCACCCACGTCGAATTGCCGCCGTTCCCGGCGATCGGTGACACGGCCTCAGTGGACGAAGTCATCGCCATCTTGAAGGAGCGCCTGGATCTCCTGCGTGCCAAGTCCCGGGGTGCAGAGTGACGACGACGCCAGACGCCTCGGGGCAAACGCAGATTATCCGCCACCAGCTCTACCACGACCGCTGGAGCACGCTGGGTGCCAGCACCGGACTTCTCGAGCTGTCCGATCGACCGACCCCGGCCATGCTCAAGGAGTTCAGCCTATTTGAAGGGCTCGACGATGCCCTCCTGGAAGAGCTGAGTCCGGACGTGTCGATCAGCCGCTGGGCCCCTGATGCGGTGCTCTTCGAGCAAGGCAGTTACATCGACCTGGCGTTTTATATCGTGGACGGCGCCGTCGACGTGTTTCTGGCGACCGACCCCGGGGCGGCGCCGATTTTTGATCCTAACCGCACCGTGGCGTTGCCGGGAGCCACCGCTTCGGTCGCGCAGCGGACCCTCTACGAGTTGCAAATCCGCGCGCAAACCGGGGTCGGCGAGCCGACCCTGTTGACCACGATGGACGTGGATCTACCGCAGGGGACCGCGCTTCGCCTGGGGGCGGCGGAGATTTTTGGCGAGATCGGCGCCTTGAGCGGCTGGCCGCAGTCGGCGACCGCCCGCACCGCCGAGGAAAGCCGTCTCTTGCAGCTGCGCCTGCCGGCCCTCACCAAGCTGAAGAAGCGCTCTCCCGAATTCAAAAAACGCGCCGATGCGCTCTATCGTGAGCGCACCCTGCTGTTTCACCTAAGCCGCCTGCCGCTTTTCGCGGCGTGCCCGGAGCCGGTGGTGGGCGCGGTCGCCGAGCGCGCCGAGTTGGTGTCCTGCCGGCCGGGCGAGGGCGTTGCCAAACAGGGCGACCGAGCCGACGCCTTGTTCTTGGTGCGCTCGGGATTTGTCAAGCTCGCGCAGCAGGTGGCTGAAGGCGAACTGGTGGTGGCCTACTTGTCGAAAGGCATGACGCTGGGCGACGCCGAGTACTTGATCGACGACGTCGACACCTGGCAGTCCACCGCGACCTCAGTGGAGTACTCGGAGTTGGTGCGGGTGCCATACGATGTTGTCGAGGGACTCCTCCGCGACCATCCGGAGCTTGAGGAAACGCTGTGGCGATCGGCTGTCCAACGCCTCAAAGAAGCCGGCTACGGGCGGCGGAACCTTGGCCAGTCGGAACTCCTCGAGTTCTCCCTAGACCGCGGCCTGGTCCAGGGCAACAGCATCTTGGTCATCGACCTCGAAAGCTGCACGCGTTGCGACGACTGCGTCCGGGCTTGCGCCGACACCCACACGGGCCAGCCGCGCTTTGTCCGCGAGGGAGAGCGCTACGGCCAGTTCTTGGTAACCCGCTCCTGCTATCACTGCCGCGACCCCGTGTGTCTGGTGGGGTGTCCCACTGGCGCCATCCACCGCGCCGCGGTGGGCGACGTCGTGGAAATCCAAGACGGCATTTGCATCGGATGCACGAGCTGCGCCAACAAATGTCCTTACCAGGCCATCACCATGGTACCGAGCGGCGGCACCTGGGGGCCGTCGGCGGTGCCCGAGTTCCTGCGGGGCAAAGAACGCCAGGTCGCGTCCAAGTGCGATCTTTGCTACACGTCGGCGAGCGGGCCGGCGTGTGTGCGGAACTGCCCGCAGGGTTGCGCGTTTCGGGTCGGTTCGATCGACGCGTTTCACAACTTGATCGAGGATAAGGGTTAAGTGGCGGGCCCCGCGGACAGCTGGGCTCTCCTGTTGCGGCGGACCGGCGGCGTGCCGTGGTGGTTCTTGGCGTGCGCGGGCGCCCTTATAGTCATCTACTGGGTGCTCTGCCGGCTGACCGATGTGTCGCCCGACAGCCCCTGGGGATTGACCTTTGGGACCACGGCGTTGGTTCTCTTGGTCGGAGCCGCGGCCTATGCCGGGCGCCGCCGGCTGATGCGCTTGAACCTCGGTCCCTCGCGCTTTTGGCTGCAGTTTCACATCTGGGGCGGCTTGCTTTTCCTGCTGACCGCACTCATGCACTCGGGCTTCTCGGTGCCGGTGGGGCAGTTGAACCGTTGGCTCCTGGGGTTGAGTGTTTGGACGGGCGCCTCGGGGGTTTTGGGGCTCTTGATCCAGCGGTGGATTCCCAAAGTGTTGACTTCCGGGTTGTCCCTCGAAGCCCACTACGATCGGATTCCTGCCTTGGTCGATGAGATTCGCGAGCGCTCCGAGGCGTTGGTCGCCAAGTCCGGCACTGTCGTCCAGGAATTCTACGCTGCCAACTTGGCCCCGGCGCTGGTGCGCCCTGAGCCACGGTTCATCTACGTGGTTGACATCACCGGCGGCATTCGCGCCAAGATGCGCCGCTTCGACTACCTGGAGCAGGTGTTGGGCGCCGGCGAGCGCGCTGCCTTCGGTGAACTCCGGCAGCTCTACCTCACCAAGCTCGAGCTGGACGCCCACTCCACGCTGCAGCGCGGCTTGCGCTGGTGGATCTACCTGCACGCGCCTCTGTCGTTTCTGCTGTTGGTGTTGGTTGCTATCCACCTGTGGATGGTGGCGGGATACTAGGAGGGTCGGGTGGCAGCGCGGAAGCGAGGAGGCTTGGGGCGGGCCGATCTGTCGTACGCCAAAGACTATGTCTATCCCACTTCGCGGCGCCGCAACCTGCTGCTTGGTTTGGCGGCCATTTTGTTGGCGCTGCCGCTCCTGTTTTGGGCACACCGGCAATGGGCGGCGCGCTTCGCCTCGGGGCCGCTGAGCGCCGGGCACGCCACCTTTGAGGGTGACTGCTCCACCTGTCACCTGGCCGAGGCCCGGTGGGGTGAGGTGTCCACACCTGCCTGCACGCGTTGCCACGAGCGCCCCGGCATCGCTCCGGGGGCCTTTGGTTTCCTTGCCCACTATGTCTACGGCTCGGAGGACCACGCCCGGGCGGTGGTGCGGGGCAGTGAGTCGGGTTGTGTTGCGTGTCACGTCGAACACCAGGGCCGCGCAACCGATCTCACTATGGTGGGCGACGCAAAGTGCAACGCCTGTCACGAATTCGGCCGCTTTGAAGATGACCACCCCGAGTTTGAGTTTCTGCGAAACGATGTCGCCGAAAACTCGCACCTTGAGTTTCAGCACTTCCAGCACGTCCGCGAACTGGCTCGGCGACAGAGCCTCGGCGTCGACGAGCTGGAGGCGACCTGTGCGAGTTGCCACCAACCGGAACGGGACGGCGCGCACTTCAAGCCCATCAGCTTCGATGCCCACTGCAGCGCCTGCCACCTGAACGGCGCCACCGCCACCCATTGGCTGCCGGTCGCCGACGGTGACGGTATCGGCGTCGCCAGTTGGGAGACCTTGGCGGCCAGCTTGTTGCCGGTCGATGTGGCGCGCGCGGCGGTGAACCCCACGGCGTTTCAAACGCGCGGCGGCAAGGTGATGCGCAAGACCCGACTGCGCCACGCGGATCCGTGGATTTTGGAGAATCTGCGCCGCCTCCGGCAACGGCTGTTCGACGGCGTCGGCCTGGCGGACTTGATTGGCACTTCGGCGGATGTCGACCCGGCCGCCGCCCGCAGCATCTTCGACGAGGCGCTGGCCACCCTCCGCCGCCAGGCGCAGGGGCTCAGGCAAAGTCCGGCCCGCGAGATCCAGCGGGATTTGGATGAGATCGAGCGCCAACTCGCCGGATTGGAGCGCCGGCTCGATCAGCCGCACACGGTCTTGGATCTGGGGGCGTTTTCAGTCGGTCCCGAGGCACTCCGCACCGAGCTCAGCTCCGACCGGGTCGCCGCGTACGAGGCGCTGGCCGACACCCTGGCGGCGTCCTGCTTGTCGTGTCATCAGATGCAACACGCCACCATCCTGCGGGTCCGGACCGAGCAGCGCGCTTTGACGCGCGCCGCGTTCAACCACGCAGCCCATGTTCTCGAGACCAACTGTTTCGATTGTCACAATCGCCTGTCGTACCAGGGCGTGCTGAGCGGCGGGGAAGCGCCAGCGGCTGACCACTCAGCGACACAAAACCTGCCGGGAATCGACGCCTGTCGGACATGCCACCAAGCCGGCAAGGTCCCGGCAAGTTGTACGACGTGTCACTTGTTCCACCCGGACAAGACGTATCACTAGCCCACGCGAGCCTCTTTGGCCGGTGGCTTTTGCAGCACGAAGGCACACTCGGTGTGGTTGACGTCCAGCCGCCCCAAACTGAGCAGTTTGCCCAGTGCTCCGCCGATCGCAAACGGCGCGTTCCAGAGCGCGTTGCGGCGCCGCAGCTGGCGCTGCATGCCGCCCTCGTAGGTGTAGTCCAAGAGCATGTTGAGTCCGCGGTCGCGGGCAAAAGCTCGGATTCGATGGGGTGCGATCGAGGGGTGCAAGTAGGTCTTGAACGGCGCGCGATCCTCGGTGCCAGCGTCACGCACGCCCCAGATATTGCGGTAGGCCCACACGTGAAAGGCGTGGGGTGTCCATTTGGTGACCATGCCTTTGATCGACAGGAGATTCGGGAAGGCGAGCACGATGGCGCCACCCTCGCGAGCGGCTTCCGCGAAGTGTTCGAGCGCCCGCTCTGGATGAGGGAGGTGCTCGAGTACATCCCAGCAGATGATCAAGTCGAACGACCTGGCGGCCAACGGGTAGGATTGAATGTCGCCGACGATCGCTTCATCGAGTCCGCCATGGCGCCCTAGCTGCTTCTCAGAGATGTCGATGCCGGTGACCCGGATGTCATCCAGCTTGAGTTGGGTGAGTGAGCCGCAGCCCGCTTCTAGAACCTCCCAGCGTCCCACCGGCAGCGCGGTCTTCAGGACGTTCGTAATGGCCGCGCGCGCATTGGGTGCGGCCGGTTGAGTCTTGTTCATGGTTCTTTGGAGAATTCTGGGAGATGGAGCGCCTGGCGCAAACGACGAGTAGCGAGCGCGGCGGATCATATCGCGTTTCAGAGGGGGAATCCATGCGCCAACAACTGGGTGGTCGACGATTCTGCGGGGTGGGGCACACCGCCTGGACCGCGGTGGCCGTAGCCATCCTGGCGTTGCCGGCGGCCGTTCGGGCCCAAGACCGCATCACCGAGGAGTTGGCGCTGGCGGTGCCGGCGTCGCGCCCCGACGCCGTGGCGTTGGCGATGGGTAACGCCTACGTCGCCGACGGCTGGCGTTTCAACGGCTTGTTCTACAACCCGGCGCTGCCCAGCCGTGCTGCAGCCGACGTCGAACTCCTGGGATTGGGGGTGGCGCTTGGTCAGGGGGCGGTCGAGGGCGCCCGCTTCCTGGACGACAACCAATCGCGGATCCTCAATTTGGAGGACGAATTCCGGATCGCCGCCAACGCCCTCGGGCAGGGCAACTCTGGCCCGATGAATGCGCTCCTCGAGTTCTCTGACGAGTTTCTCGACCTCTACGGGGAGCCGTTGGGTGGTCGTGTGGAACCGTCGGTGGCGGTGCGGGTGGGAGATGTGACCTTGGCGCTCTACGGCGCCGTGCAGGCTGCCGCCGTCCAGTCGCCACTGTTGGCCGAGGGCCGGGTCGAGCTGCTGCACGCCCTGCGCGGCATTCGCTTTCCCCTCGACACCGCCGAACTCAACCAGCTCGCCGACTTGCTGGTGGCGCTTGACGCCGGCAACGTCGACGTCACCACGCTCTTGGGGTTGGGTGTAGCTGACGTCGTCGCCGCGGTCAACTACGGGTTCGAGTTGATCCCGAACTTCCGCGTCGGTGTCACCGGCAAGTTGGTGAATCGACGGGTTGGGTTGCGTTTGGTGCCGATCGACGAGTTGGACGCTCCCTACCAGCGCTCGCTCGCCGACATTCGCCAGAGCGACACGCGCTTCGGCGTCGACGTGGGCGCCGTCTATGCTTTTCCAGAGCTACCCCTGTCCGTGGGCGTCTCGATCATCGACCTGGTGGCCGACGACGCCAACGTCAACCCCCTCGGGGATGGCTTCGAGATCGGCACTGCCCAGGACTTGCGCGACGAACTCGAAGCCAACGGCCTAACCCGGTTCATTATCGAAGACCCCTCGCCGACCGTGGTGACGCTGGGCGCCAGTTTGCAAGTAGGCAGCCAATTGCGGTTGAACGCTGATCTTCATGACATAGCCGACCAGACCGACCTGCTCGACGACGCCATCGACCACCTGCGGCTGGGTGCCGAGCTGGCCCCGACGCCGGGTGTCGCGTTGCGCGCCGGTCTATCTTCGAGCCACCCGTCGGCCGGCGGTGGGCTGGCGCTGGGGCCAGTGCAATTGGCCTACGCCTTCTACTTCGATGACTTCTTGGATCGCTACGCCCACCGCGGCCAGCTGCGACTCGCCTTCTAGGCGCAGCACGCCGAGTTCCTCTGGCGGAACTGCGTTGAGTTCCGCTGCGGAACCGCGCCGAGTTCCGCTGTGGAACTACCTTGAGTCAGCACCGCCGCTGCTCGGCGTGGGTGCGAGGGGACGGGGAATGCGCCTGCTCAGACAGTTGCGCGCGCCAGCCAGCTCCTCGATTTTTTGAACTTTTGGTTGTGTGATGGCGCGCGCAAAACTCGCTGTCGCATTCCCCGTCCCTTCGCACCGAAACTTTTTCGTTGTGCGTCGGGGGCCCCGTGGACTCACTGCGCAATTCACAGCGGCTATCGCGCCGAGTTCCGCAGCGGAACCGCCGGCTTCGGCGCCGAGTTCGGCAGCGGAACCGCCAGTTTCGGCGCCGAGTTCCGCAGCGGAACCGCCGGTTGCGGAGCTGAGTTCCGCTGCGGAACTGCTGAGTAGGCGGCACTGACCCCTTAGCTGGGGGTCGGCGCTTCTGCGTCTCGCACGGCGCGCAGCATGTCCAGGGTGCTGACGATGCCGACCACCCGGTCATTCCGCATCACGATCAACCGGTGAATACGGCCGCGGATCATCGTGTCCGCCATCTCGCTGATCGACATGCTCTCCGATACGCCGAACACCGCAGGGGTCATGATGTCGGCCACCGTCATGCCGTCGTCCGTCTTGATGCGCAGGTCTTCGAGTTCCTCGGCGTCGAGGGCGGCGTCCCAGTCGTAGGCGTAGTAGCGCGGATCAATCTGGGCGATGGTTTCGTGATCGGCGCCGGTTCTGACGATGTCGGACAACGACACGACGCCAATCAGCTTGCCGAACTCGTCGAGGACCGGCGCCCCTGAAATGGAATGCAGCGTGAAGAGGTTGGCCAGCTCCGAGACTGGCAGATTGTCGGGCACCGTGATGACCTTCTTGTTCATGATGTCGGCTGCGGTTTTTGTCAACATCTCTCACCTCCGGGTGGTTGAAGTCGATGCCTGCGCTATACTCTGGCAACTCGGATGCCAACTTGGGAACGCTGCCGGAGCGGGCTGAGTTGTTGTCGTGAAACAAGTTGCGGCGGTGCGCCGGCAGTGAACCTGGTGCCCGCACATGCCGAACTGTCCGATGTGGAACTAAGGGTGGACAATCTGTCCAACGCATTGCCCGGCCTACAGGCTCGCTGCCACGAGTTTCAAGTGCCGCTGGACCATGCCGCACCGCAGGGCGAGGAGATCACCCTGTTCGGGCGGGAGGTGGTGGCGCCCGACGCTCCAGCTGGCCGACCCTGGTTGGTGTTTCTCCAGGGGGGGCCGGGCTTTGGTGCCCCCCGCCCGGTGGCCGCCGACGGTTGGTTGGGGGTGGCGCTCCGCCACTACCGGGTGTTGCTACTCGACCAGCGCGGCACCGGGCGCAGCGCACCCTTGGGGTCCGAGGTGTACGGGCGCTCGACGACTGGCGCGCAAGCATCTATCCTTGCCATGTTTCGTGCCGACTCCATCGTCCGCGACTGCGAGGTGGTGCGCCGCCAGTTGGCCGGTGTGGACGAACCCTGGAGTGTCCTGGGGCAGAGCTTCGGTGGGTTTTGTGCGGTTTGCTATCTGTCGCTGGCTCCTGCCGGGCTCCGCGAGGTCTATATCACCGGCGGTTTGCCGCCGCTCGCCACCCTGCCGTCGACCATCTACCAGGCGACCTTTCGGCGCGTCTTGTCGCAGAACGACGCCTACTATGAGCGCTACCCCGAAGATATCGCCCGCGGTGTCGCCATTGCCGCAGCACTTGCCGAGAGCGACGTACGGTTGCCGGGCGGCGACCGGTTGACAACTCGCATGTTCCAGCAGATCGGTTTGTCGTTGGGGTTTCACGATGGCCACGAACTGGTGCACTACGCCATTGAGCAGGCGTTCCCCGCCGGCCAGAGCGCTCCACAGTGGACTGCCGAGTTTCTTGAGTCGATCGAACGCCTGTTGCCCTACAGCGTCCATCCAATCTTCTCGGTGTTGCACGAGCCGGCGTACTGCGAAGGCTTTGCGTCCCGGTGGGCAGCCGAGCGGGTGCGCCGCGAACTGCCCGCCTTCTCACCGGCGGCGCCGGACAAGTTGCTTTTCACCGGCGAAATGATCTTCCCGTGGATGTTCGAGGAATATGGGGCGCTCCGGCCCCTGGCCAAAGTGGCCCACCGCCTGGCCGAACGCGACGACTGGCCGCAACTCTACGACCCGGACATCTTGAGCACCAACGAAGTGCCAGCGGCCGCGCTCGTCTATGACGAGGATATGTACGTCGAGCGCGCCTTCTCTCTGGACACCGCCCGGCGCATCCGCGGCATCAAGCTCTGGACGACCAACGAGTACGTGCACAGCGGCTTGCGGCAGGCCGGACAGGTAATCTTCGAGCGGCTCTACGGCATGCTGCACGGCCAGGTGTAGCTGGCGGTCGCTGGCTCCGATTTGCGTCAGACCAACGTGCGCAGAAAGGTCAACGCCCGGCAGACCCGGATCCCCTCGGGGGTTTCGTAGTCTTTCTTGCCCTTGAGCGAGAGCTGCCAGGCCTGGCAGTCCGGAAACCTTTGGTGCAAGTAGCGCAGCGCCGGCGCCAGCGGTGCGTCCCCCAACTTGCACTCGATGAGCGCCAGGGGCTTGTCCCGCTCGATCAACACAAAATCGACCTCGCGGCCGTCCACATCTCGAAAATAGCGCAGTTCGATGTCGCGGCCGTCAATGTCTTGCTGGAAGTGCACCCATTTGAGCAGGTGTGACGCAACGACGTTTTCGAACCGGGGGCCCTCCTCAGGAACGACCGACCAGTCGAAGTGGTAGTGCTTTTGTGTCTTCTTGACCGCGCGGATGGTAGGAGCGCTGAACGGTGGCAACCTGAAGATTGCGTAGAGGTTCTCGAAGGTCTTTAGCCAGTTGGCCACGGTGCGGTGGCTGACCTGGAGGTCCTCGCGCAGGGCGTTGATCGACAGAGGAGAACCGACAAGTTGCGGCAGGCGCAGCGCTAAGAGTTCCAGCGTCCCGAGGTCCTGGATGTTGGTCAGGCTCGTCACTTCCTCCCGGATGAGCCGAGTGCGATACTCGCGCGACCAGCGCCGGGCTATGGTTGCGGAACCTGCCAGATACGGCTCGGGGAAGCCGCCGAGTTTGACGAGGGCGTTGAGATCTCCCTGATGGTCGATTCCGAGTTCCGCTGCGGAGAACGGATGCAATCGATGGTAGTGGTACAGGCCCTGCAAGGAGTCGCCGCCGCGCCGATAAATGTCGAGGCGGGCACTGCCAGTCACCAAGGTGCGCCGGCTGCCAGGGTCTGCATTATAGATTCCCTTGAGGTAGTTCCGCCAATGGCGGTACTTGTGCAACTCGTCGAAGACCCAGAACTTAACCGGCGGTAGTTCACGTTGGAGAATTTGCTCCCGGTGTGCTGGCACATCCCAATTGAGGTAGCCCTGAACCCGGGTCCCAAGCAGTGATTTGGCCAATGTCGTCTTGCCCACCTGGCGGGGGCCCCCCACGAAGACCATCTTGCGGCGCAGGTCCCGGCGGATCGGGCGGGCGAGGTAGCGGTCCAAGGCGGCAGGCATGGAGTGAGCGTACAAGAATTTTCACCCCAGCGCAAGATTCATTGCAAAAACTTTGGACCAGCCGCAAAAAACCTAGCAGTGAAGCCCTCGTGCCACGTCTTGGCTGGAACCGCCGTTTGACCGCCGCGCCCGGCAGTGACTACACTGCCGGCGAGGAGGCGCCGTGCAGGCTGTCGGACACAACGTGCCGCGCAAGGATAGCGATGCCAAGGTGCGCGGTCAGGCGCTCTACCTGGACGACATCGCCTTTCCGGGCGTCATCTACGCCCGTACCGTGCGCTCCACCATCCCCCGCGGCCGCCTCACCCGCCTCAACCTCCAAAATCGGCCGCCGGAGTTGGTGGTCGCCGACGCCGCCGACATCCCCGGCGTCAACGTCGTCAAGCTGATTGAAGACGACCAGCCGTTTTTGGCAGAGGGGCGGATCGAGCACTACGCCGAACCCCTGTTGTTGTTGGCTCACCCTGACCGCGAGCGCTTGCAGGCCGTCGATGTCGATGTGCAATACAGTGCACAGACGCCCCTCCTCGACCCACACGTGTCGACCGAGTGCTTCAAGGAAATTCGTATCGACAAGGGTGAGGTCGAGCGCGGCCTGGCAGCCGCCGGGCGCATTGTCGAGGGCGAGTACCGGACTCGGCACCAAGAACAGCTCTACATCGAACCCCAGGGCGTCGTGGCGGTCCCCGAGAACGGGGGGGTGACGATCTACGGCTCGATCCAGTGTCCCTACTACGTCCACAAAGCGGTCAAGGCGATGCTGGCGCTGCCCGACGAGGCGGTGCGCGTCGTCGTCACCGAGACCGGCGGCGGCTTCGGTGGCAAAGAGGAGTACCCCTCGATCATTGCCGGGCATGCCGCACTCTTGGCGTTGAAAGCGGGGCGACCGGTGAAGATGGTCTACGACCGGGTCGAGGACATGGAGGCAACAACCAAGCGCCACCCCTCGGTCGTCCGCCACCGCACCGGTGTGGCGTCTGACGGCACGATCACCGCCATCGATGTCGACGTTTTGATGGATGGCGGCGCCTACGTGACGCTGAGCCCGGTGGTCTTGTCGCGCGGTGTGCTCCACGCCACCGGTCCCTATCGGGCCGACCACGTCCGCGTGCGCGGGCGGGTGGTCAAGACCAACACACCCCCCAACGGTGCGTTCCGCGGCTTCGGTGCGCCGCAGACCCAGTTTGCCTCCGAGGTGCAAATGGAGCGCGTTGCCGAGGCGCTGGAGTTGGACCCAGTCGACTGTCGCCGGCGGAACGCTTGGGTCCCCGGCGATACCACCGCCACCGGCCAGGAGTTGGGCGCCGACTGCACAGCAGTCCAGGTGCTCGACGAGGCCGTGGCGCGCAGCGACTTTGCTACCAAGCGGCGGCGCAAAGAACACGGCATCGGGCTCGCCTCGTTCTTCCATGGCTCCGGCTTTACCGGCAACGGCGAGCTGCAACTGGCGTCGCGCGCCTCCCTGGCGCTCACCGCCGACGGCGTCCGCGTCCTCGTAGCCTCCACCGAGATTGGTCAGGGCACTCGCACGATGCACGCTCAGATCGTCGCCGACGCCCTGCGGATTCCTTACGACGCGGTCCACACGGCCCAGCCTGACACCCACCGAGTGCCCGACTCGGGTCCAACGGTCGCCTCCCGCACCTGCATGGTGGTGGGCGGCATCCTGGAGCGCTGCGCCCGCACCATGCGCCAGAAAATTGGCGCCATGACGCCGGCCGAGTACTTTGGCAAACACGGTGAGCTGATAGTGACCGAGGCGTTTCAGAATCCGGCAGCCACTGCCTGGGACGAAGTCCACTACGTCGGCGACGCTTACGCCACCTACGCCTGGGCGTGCGACGTCGCCGAAGTGGAGTTGGATCCCGACACCTACGAAGTGCGCCCCCTGAAGATCACCGCGGTCCAGGACATCGGCAAAGCCATTCACCCGCAGTCAGTCGCCGGCCAGATCGAGGGCGGTACGGCGCAAGGCGTCGGCATGGCGCTGGGTGAGGTGGTGGTCATGCAGGAGGGTCGCATGGCCAATGCGCAGCTCACCAACTACACGATCCCCACCACCCACGACACGCCCGCGTTCGACGTGGTGATCATGGAAACGCCATTCGAACATGGTCCCCACGGCGCCAAGGGGGTGGGCGAGCTGCCGGTGGACGGCGCGCCACCGGCTCTGGTCAACGCCCTCCGCCACTTGGGATTGGACGTGCGTGAGGTGCCGGCCACACCCGAGCGGTTGATGGAGGCGGCGTGCAACTCCGCGTGAACGGTGAAACGGTCGACGTTGACGCACCGCCCATGCGGCGACTCCTCGATGTCCTTCGCCGAGACTTGGCGCTGACCGGCGCCAAAGAGGGTTGCGGTGAGGGCGAGTGCGGCGCCTGCACGGTGTGGGTCGATCGCCAGCCGGTGTGCGCCTGCCTCATCCCCATCGGCCAACTGGCTGGCGCCGAGGTGTGGACGATCGAGGGGCTGTCCCCCGACCATCCACTCTTTGCTGCCTTCACCAAGCACGGCGCCGCGCAGTGCGGCATTTGCACACCGGGCATGATCATGACCGCCGCGGCGTTGCACTCGGGCGCGACGCGCTCAGAGATCCAAGACGCCCTGGCCGGTAACCTGTGCCGCTGCACCGGCTACGCTGCGATCTACGGCGCCGTCGAAGCGGCCAGCCGCGACACCTGACCCCAGTGCGAAGTCCGCTGACAACCTTGGGGTGGGTGGCGCCCGGCTCCCTTTCCGAGGCGCTCGACGCCCTGGCCGCAGACCCCGATCTTGTGCCTTTGGCCGGGTGCACAGACGTCTTCGTCGCCTTGCAGTTTGGCGAGCTGCCGGGACAGCGCTTCTTGAACCTCTGGGGGTTGGCGGCGCTCGGCGGCATCGGTGTCGCTCCAGATGGCGGCTTGCGCCTCGGGGCGCTCACCACCTACACCCAGCTTGCTGCCTCGCCACTGGTGCGCGAACAGCTGCCGATGCTCGTCGCTGCCGCCCGCCAGATCGGCGGCGCGCAGATCCAAAATCGCGGCACGCTGGGCGGCAACATTGCCAATGGTTCGCCGGCCGGCGACACCCTGCCTGTTCTCGCAGCCGCTGAGGCGGTGGTCATCCTGGAGAGCGTCGCCGGCAGCCGGCGCATCCCCTTCACTAGCTACTACACCGGTTACCGGCAGAGCGTCCGGCGCCGGGATGAGTTGATCGTCGCGGTTGAAGTGCCGCCAGTGACAGGCGCCCAGTGGTTTCGCAAAGTCGGAACGCGCCGCGCCCAGGCGATTTCGAAGGTGGTGATGGCTGCTGTCCGGGCGCCCGAGCCGCGCATTGCCCTGGGGAGTTGCGCGCCGACCGTCCGGCGCTTGCCCCGCACCGAACAGCACCTGGCGGGCGGCGGTGACCTGGACGCGGCCAAAGCCCTCCTCGCCGGGGAAATCGCTCCCATCGACGACGTGCGGTCCACCGCCGTCTATCGCCGGCGCGTCGCCCAGAACCTATTGGCGCGCTTCTGGCAAGACACCGAATGACCCAGCTGAGCCTGACCCAAGCTGCCGACGGGAGACGCGCGTGAACCCTACGGAATGCGTGGTGGTGGGGGAGCGCCTGCTTTTACCCGGCGGCTTAGGGCCGGCGGCTCTCGAGGTGCGAGGTGGTGTTATCACCGCCGTCCATCCCGGCGCCGAAGCGGCGGCGGCCGATTGGTCGCTGCCGCGGATCGACGCCGGCAATCTGGTCGTCATGCCCGGCTTGGTCGACACCCACGTGCACGTCAACGAGCCGGGTCGGACCGAGTGGGAGGGCTTTGCCTCGGCCACCCAGGCCGCCGCTTGCGGCGGCATCACCGCCTTGTGTGACATGCCTCTCAACAGCATTCCCCAGACGACCACGGTGGCCCATCTGGACACCAAACGGGCTGCCGCCGATGGCCAAGTCCACATCGACGTTGGCTTCGTGGGCGGGCTGGTGCCGGGCAACCTCGACCAACTGCCACGCCTCTGGAAGGCCGGGGTCGTTGCCTTCAAGTGCTTCCTCGCCGACTCGGGTGTTCCCGAGTTTCCACCGGTCGATGCCGCGACTCTGCGCCAGGCGTTGCCGGTGCTGGCCGACTTGGGTGCGCCTCTCTTCGTCCACGCCGAGTTGCCCGACCCCATTCGCCAAGCTGAGCAGGAGTTGGCCGGGCACCCGGCGGTGGAGCGGCGCGCCTATGCCACCTACTTGCGCTCGCGCCCCCAGGCCGCCGAAGACCAGGCGGTGGCGCTCCTCGTCGCATTGGCCGAGGCGACCGGCGCCCGCGTCCACGTCGTCCACCTGGCCTCGGCTGGCGCCCTCGAGTCGGTCCGCCGGGCGCGCCAGCGGCGCTTGCACTTCACGGTCGAAACTTGTCCCCACTACTTGGCGCTGGCCGCCGAGTCGATCGCCGACGGCGCCACCGAGTGCAAGTGCGCCCCACCCATTCGCGACGCCAGCCACCGCGAGGGCCTGTGGGCGGGGCTCGCCGCCGCCGAGATCGACTGCATCGTCTCGGATCACTCGCCGGCCCCCGGCGCTCTCAAGGCGCAGGGCGACTTTCTCGACGCGTGGGGAGGGGTGTCGTCTTTGTCGTTGACCTTGCCGGTGGTCTGGACCGAAGCTCGCCGCCGCGGACACACGATAGAGGATGTCTGCCGGTGGATGTCGGCGGTACCGAGTGGCTTGGTGGGTTGGCGGGGAAGGAAGGGCGTGCTCGCCGCCGGCGCCGATTGCGACCTAGTGTTTTGGGATCCGGATGGCTCCTTCGTCGTCGACGCCGACAAGCTCCCTTACCGGCACAAACACTCCCCCTACGCCGGTCGGGCGCTGTTTGGCGTCGTACATCAGACCTGGGTGCGTGGCCAGGTCGTCTTCGGCGGTCACGGCGACGTCACCGCCGGCAAACTCTTGGAGCGTTGAACGCTTTCGATGGAAGTCACCAACTTGGCAAGTGAGGCACTCGGCGCCCAAGTGCTCGAGGCCACCGACGATTTCTTCGCTCCCAAAGAGAACCTGCTCAAGCGCCAGGCGCCGGTTTGGGATGCCTACCGTTACACCGATCGGGGCAAGTGGATGGACGGCTGGGAGACCCGCCGCCGCCGCGACGATGGCCACGATTGGGTGACGGTGGAGCTGGGCATCCCCGGCCTCGTGCGCGAGGCCGTCGTCGACACCACCCACTTCAAAGGCAACGCGCCCGAGTCGTGCTCGCTGGAGGGCACCTTGGTCGAGGGCGCCGACCCCGTGGGCCAGGCGATCTGGACCGAACTCCTGCCCAAGACACCGATCGAAAGTAACGCCCCAAACGTCCTCGCGCTGCCGGCCACCTACTGCTCCCACGTTCGCCTCCACATCTATCCCGATGGTGGAGTCGCGCGCCTCAGACTGGTGGGCGAACCAGTGTGCGTGTGGCCCAAGGTCATGGGCGCCGGCGAACCCGACGTGGCTTCCCTTCCCAACGGGGGTGCGGTGGTCGCTTGCAGCGACGCCTTCTTCGGCGCCCCCGAGCACCTCCTCTATCCGACCCCGCCAGCGGGGATGTGGGACGGCTGGGAAACGCGCCGCCGGCGCGGGCCCGGCCACGACTGGGCTGTCGTGCGACTCGGCGGCCAGGCCACGGTGCGCGCCATCGAGGTCGACACCCGACACTTCAAGGGCAACTTCCCCGAGAGCTGTTCGTTGGACGCCTCGACCGACGGCGAGCGTTGGGTTGAGTTGGTGCCGCGGACGCACCTGGCTGGCGATGTCGGCAAGACCATTGCCGCCAGCCAGCCCGGTCCGTTCGACTGGGTGCGCCTCAACACCTACCCCGATGGCGGCGTCGCTCGTCTCCGCATCTTCGGCGCCTGGACCCCCGGCGGGCGCCGGACCTTGGCGCTCCGCTACCTGAACGCCTTGCCCAAAGGCCGTGCGCAGGCGGCTTTCGCCAGCGTCACCGCCGCGTCCGCCTGGGTCGAATCGATCGTGGAGGCCCGCCCGTTCGACTCGTGGGAGGCGTTGACCTCGACCGCCGCCCAGGTTTGGGAGGGCCTCGGCCCGGAGTCCTGGCGTCAAGCGATCGACGCGCACCCGCGACTGGGAGAGCGCCAAGGTCGCCCGACCCAGACATCCAGGGCGCGCCGGTGGTCGCAAGCCGAACAAAGCGGCTTGAAGACCGCCGAACCCCAGCTCCTTGAACGGCTCGCCGCCGCCAATCGCGCTTACGAGGAGCGCTTCGGACATACATTTATCACCTGCGCTACCGGCAAGTCCGCCCAAACAATGCTCGCCGAGTTGGAGGCGCGCCTGGCGCGTGGCGCGGCCGACGAACTCGCCACCGCCGCAGCAGAGGAGAAGAAGATCATGATGCTGCGCCTCGCAAAGTGGGTCACCCCATGAGCCTCAGCACCCACGTCTTGTACTTGACCGAGGGGCGGCCCGCTGCCGGCCTGCGCGTCGTTGTTGCCAAGGACGCTGACCCGGTGCCCGTCACCGAGGCCCTCACCGATGCGGATGGGCGCGTGGCGGATTTCGCCGCGCACCTCGAGGCCGGCGTCTATCGCCTCGAGTTCGACACCGGCGCTTGGTTCGCCGCGCGCGGCGAGTCGACCTTCTACCCGCGCGTCGTCATCACCTTCGAGATCGCCGCCCCGGACGAGCACTACCACGTGCCGTTGCTCCTCAACCGCTTCGGCTTCACCACCTACCGCGGTAGCTGACTGACATGCCCGGCGATCTCCTCCAGTGGTTGAACTTGGTGCTCCGTTGGCTGCACGTGGTGGCCGGCATCATGTGGTTGGGGCAGACGTATCTGTTCAACCGCTTGGAGCGCAACCTGCGCGCCCACGGCACCGACCCCAACGACATGGGTGCCTTGTGGATGGTGCACGGCGGCGGCTTTTTCCGTCTCACCAAGTTGCGGGTCCCTGACCCCCTGCCCGAGCGCCTGCACTGGTTCAAGTGGGAGTCGGCGGTCACCGCGGCCACCGGTCTGGTCCTTCTCGTGGTGGTCTACTACGCTGGCGGCTTGCTCCTCGAGAGTGGAGCGCCCATCTCAGAGGGCTGGGCAATCGCCCTCGGCATCGGTTCGTTGATCGCCGCCTGGATCGTCTACAACCTCATCTGGGAGACACCACTGGGGCGCCTTCCTGCTCTCGGCGCCATCGTCTCGCTGGCGGCAATCGTTGGCGCCGCTTGGCTCTTGTCGCGCGTCCTGAGCGGCCGCGCCACCTACATCCATATCGGTGCCATGTTCGGCACCATTATGGTCACCAACGTCTGGGCGCGCATTCTGCCAGCGCAAAACCAGATGTTGCGCGCGCTGGCGGCGGGGGAGGAGGTCAACCTCGCCCTCTCAGACCGCGGCGCCCGCTGCTCGCAGCACAACACCTATCTTTCAGTACCGCTCATCTTCTTGATGCTCTCCAACCACTTCCCGACGTTGTCCTACGGCACCAACGCCGCCTGGCTGGTCGTCGGCGGCTACGTCTTGGTGGGTTGGGCGGCGGCCAAGGTGCTCCGGGCGTGGTTGTAGGCTTCTTGGAAGATGTAACTCGCAGGATTCTAGGCGCGGGGTGCGGCTGCGGTTTGGTTGCGGAACCGCTTCATGAGTTCCGCCCGAGGCTGTCCGAGAATGCCTTCTCCAAAGCCGCCCATCGAGCTCCGCTGGAGGCTGTCCGAGAATGCCTTCTCCAGGACCGTCTATGGAGTTCCGCTGGGAACTCGGCCGCGCGCGCCATGAGGATGGAAACCCAGGTCGCCGTTACTCCATTCTGGTTCCGCTCCGGAACTCCACGATACTACCCGCCAGCCGGCGTCGTTTGGTTCCGTGCAACTACGTTTCGCACGTGTAGATTCCGCGCCACTCGGTTCCGCTCCGAAACTCTGACACGATGGCGGTTATGGTTTGCGCACAGGATTCGAAGGTTCTCCAGTTCCGTCCGACCACCCTTGGCCACGGGTTGAATGTGGTCAATCTGCAGGTTGTGCTGCGAGTGGCACTTCCGCCCACCACCACCCACGAATTGACAGCGCCCCTGGTCACGGATCATCACCGCATCTCGGAGAGCTTTGGGAATGTGTCGGCCGCGGGGCTCCTTGTACGGGCGCTTGGACTTCGGGCGCTTGCGCTCCAGGAAGAAGTACAAGAGCTCTTGCATCGTTGCTTCCAGCGTCAGCTTGGCTGGAATCTTACGGCTCAAGATGACCATCGCTTCTTCCAGCTTCTTGTAGTCGGCGGGATCGAGGCTGAAGGTGATGCGAATACGCTCGCGGGTGCCGGCCGGCTCGGTGCCACGACCCTCCGCGCCGGCGCGGGGCGCATCGGAGCCGGTATCTGCACTGACGCTTGCATCGGCACCGGCGCTTGCACCTGGGTCGGGGGTTGCGGCGGCGCCCGTGTTTGCATCTGGGTCGGGGGTTGCGGCGGGCCCAGTCGGCGAACCAGCAGGTTTCTCGGACTCAGCGCCTGCTCGGTTCTCACGCTCAGGGCTGCCCTTTCCATCTACCCCGCCGTTGTCACCGAAGAAATCGCCCTTTCCATCGGTTCTGGCGGCGGCCGCCCCCGTGTGCTCCACCTCAAACTCCCGGCGAATCTGCTCCCGGCGCGGACGCACTGGATTGCGCGCTGCCAGCCGACGCTCCACTTCCGCAGAAGATTGGCCATCGATCTCAGCAAGCAACGCTTCTGGATCACCGGCCTTGGTCAACGCTGCCTCGATCGTGGCCAGCACGCTCAGATTCGTACGGTGTTCCCGCAACATCGCTAGAACTTGCGGATGTTGTTCGGCGCACTTGGTTGCTTTCCAGCGTCGAGACGCAGCCGCTTTCGAATACTTGAGATGATTGACTAGCAACATGAAGATCGATGGGTAGCCCGCCGAGAGATGGGCACCCGTGCGCTTACATTCAAGCAACGCTTCGATCAAGTCGACGGTGGCACGGTGTTCGCGATGCCGGAGCCGTTCGATTCTGGCAATGATGTGCATGGTGCGCTCCTCGGTTTTCGCGGGGTCGACCCATGCATTCTACACCTGGACTTTGCGCGTTCAGGAGAGCCGCTCAGTAGCACAACATCGGTTCCGTTTGACAAAAAGGAGCAAACACCCGAGCCATTGCACTTAAGGGCGGCGCGCGGCGTGCAGGCGACAGCCTCAGTCACAAGTTGCAAAGCCCAGCGACGTACGTCCAAATGCTGTCAAGAAGAAAATCAGTGCTCGGCTCAAAAACTTGTGCAGTTTCTCTTGTCTTCGTTCGTGCAGGCGGTTTGGATTGGCGAACAACGGCGAAACGATCGACTTGGTTCCGGAGCGGAACTCATCGCCGGTTCCGGAGCGAAACTCTTCGCCGGTTCCGGAGCGAAACTCTTCGCCGGTTCCGGAGCGGAACCGCTTCATCAGTTCCGCCAACGGATCGCCCCCTTTCAATTAGGCACCGATGCTCGGGGCTCTAGTTATGGCTGACAGAAAGAAAAAACGTTCGGCGATGCTCGAATACGTCGACCGCAGATACTACAACCCCAGTCGTGAGGTAGAGCTCGACGAGGGACGGGCGATTCTTGAGATGAGCGCTTCTAAGTCGTAGTGCGATCAGACGTTCAGCTCCCGACTCAGCTCGTCCGCTAGCCAGGCCTTTGCGAAGGCCCAGTCTTGTCGCACCTTTCTCTCGGAGATATTGAGTTCTTCGCCGATCTCGCGCTGCTTTAACCCCACGAAATAGCACCACACTATTGTGGCGAGCTGTGGGTCGCACTTTCCCAGCTTCTCCATTGCCTTGTTGAGGGCCTCCACGCTTTCGTCGCCGGCCTGCGTGATTGCCAACTCGCCATCGAGCGTTACTCGCTGCCAGGAGCCGCCTCTTTTCTTGGCCTTCTTCTTGCGTGCGTGTTCCGCAAGTAGCCGACTCATTAGCTTGGCGGCGACTGCTTTGAAGTGCGACTCATCGTTCCAACGCGCGCGATCCTGGCCTTCGAGTTCGATCCACAGCTCGTGCACGAGCGCCGTGGGCTGCAACGTGTGGCCGACCCGCTCAGCCCGAAGTTTTCGGGCCGCCAGCGCTCGCAGCTCATCGTAAAGCGCTTCGAAAAGTTTGGTCCCGGACCGTCTGTCATTGGGCGTAGGTAGCGTCGCCATTTGAACTTACCTCCATCGTTTGTCCGCCCGCGAGCGGCAGGGTTGGGGGAAAGCCGTACTTAGACGATACCGTGCAGAACTGGCTGAAAAGCGGCACGCCCGCTACCCAATGGAATCGGCACGACGTCCCGGCCGAGCCCTCTCAGCCGCACTTCAGTGCCGCTTCCGAGCTCACTTTACACGTTCCTAGGTAAGGCCGTGGGATCCCTGCGCTCCGTCGCCGGTCGCGCGACACCACTGCGCAAAGGCGGGCGCAGGCGAACAGGATCGCAGCCGGTCAGGCCATCGGGTCGGTTCCAGGCGTCGATGGCACGGTAGAACCATAGTGAGCAAGGAGTCTCAGATGCGTCGTACCACAAGTCCTCTAAGCACATTCGTCATCGGGACCATTACAGCAACGATAGCTCTTCTTGGCCTCACCGTTCCAGCGCACGCCGAGTTCGAGGGTGGTCTGCGTTCGTTCGGCGTTTCCGCCGGCTTCGGCAACGGTGTCGCCCTTGCTGGGAAGGCTGAGCTCGGGGCCTTCTCGGACAACCTCGCCCTGACTGGTGCCGCCCGCTATCGGCATGAGACGTTCGACTTCGGGCGCTTCTTTTTAGCGGATGCCCATTCCTACAGCATCAATTGGTTTTCATTCGAGCCGGCCGTCATGTATCGGTTTCCCCTCGATTCGAGTTGGGTGCCGTTTGTCGAAGGCGGTCTGGGGCTGAACTTTGGCTCCGTTTCGACGCCAATAGGTACGAGCGGGGTAGGTGGGCTCGGGATTGGACTCGTTGCAGGAGTTGGTGCGGATTACATGCTCGACGGTCCAGTCTGGTTCGGTGGCCATGCGGGCCACTATTCGACCGGCTTTGAGGTCGGAGTTCGCCTCACCATGCCCATCGATCGGTAGGAGCCGCAAAACGGCGCGCCGTCGTCTCGACTTGTCATCCGGGGCCCGACAAATCGCCAGAGGGTCGACTGATCCTGAGTGCCAACGCCTACAAAAAGGGGGGAGTACTGATGTCTTATAGGTGCATCGCGTTGTTCTTGGCAGTGCTTGCTTTTGGTGTGCCTGCCTGTGAGAGGGAACAACCAACCGTGAGTTTGGTCACAGTTGATGAAACCGCAACCTATGAGGATGGGGATGACCAGCTTGTGGTGACCACGACGGTCCACGACGAGCACAACCTAACGATCGTGGTATCCGGAGAGGGCGACACGCTGACGACCGTCGTGCTCACGGCGCTCGCGGCTGAGTTCTCATACAAAGACCACGCCGGAACCAAGGTCATACCTTTTCCTAGCGAGCTGCCGGCAGTTCCTTCACCAAATGCATGCAACAAGATTGCCATCTATGCGACCAGTCACGTGTTCTACGATAGCGGGGTCCTGCGCATCGCTGGGAAAGATCAGGAATCAGTATCTGCGTCGAGGCGAGACAACCCGGGGTGCGATTGGTTTCCGGACGGTCAGTGTGCCCTCCGGTGTTGCGCTCTGCACGACCAGTGTTATGCGGAGCACGGCTGCGGCGCTAGTTCGTGGCTTCCTGGGTTTGGAGGTGACGACTGCGACCGGTGCAATCAGCTGGTCGTGGGGTGCATCGCTCAAAACTGCACCGATGGTGAGCCCGAAGAGGGCGATCGGTGCTACGACGCCAGGTGCGACCAGTTCTTTGACTGTGGCGACTCCAACTGCGAGTGCGAGTCTCCCTGCGATGATGACGAGCCTCCCGCCAACTCCTCCGGCGACGTCCACATCCGCACACCTGACGGCCTGGCCTACGACTTTCAAGGGGCAGGCGAGTACCTGCTCATGGCGTCGTCGGACGGTAGCGTCGTTGTCCAAAGCCGTCAGCAGCCTTGGCGGGGGTCGGATCGCGTTAGTGTCAACACCGCGGCGGCGATGAACGTTGCCGGGGACCGCGTGGGCATCTATCTCGACCGTTCTCCTCGGTTATACGTGAACGGCGCGCCAGTTACGCTCGACGGTGAGCGGCTCGACCTAGCCAACGGCGGCGCCGTCGTCGCTGCGAGTCCAGGCTACGTCGTCCGCTGGCCAATCGGGTTCGTGGTGAGCGTTCGCCCCCGCGGGTCCTTTATCAACATCGGTATGGCCAGGCCGGCGGGGTCAGTCCTTACGTACGCGGGCCTATTGGGCAACATGAACGGGGATCCCGCCGACGACATCTTTACGCGCGCGGGGATGCAGGTCGCCCAGCCCATCGACTTCCGCGATCTGTATGACGTGTTTGGGGCAAGTTGGCAAATCACGCAGGACGAGTCTCTGTTTGACTACGAGCCGGGCAACGATGTGGCGACCTACGCGAAGGCGGGTTTTCCCGAACGACCCTTGACGGTGGAAGACCTCGACCCGGCAGTGTACGCGGCCGCTCGGAGGCAGTGCGAGGCGGCCGGCATCACCAACCCCACGCTCTTGGACGATTGCATTCTTGACATCGCGGTGACCGGTGATGCCGATTTCCTCGGGAGCGCGCAGGATGTGGACGAGCCCGCTGAAACACTTGACATCGACGTCCCAGTCTACTTCGACGGGTGGACGGCTGTTGCGGTCAGCGCCTCGAACGGCGACTGGCGCGTGTCGTCGGACGGCCGATCGGTCCTCCAGACTCGCAACAGCAACGCCCCCGCATTCTTCATCAGTCCGGGAGACTACAGTGGCGCCGAGATCACCGGGCGCTTCATCGTGGAGGAAAGAGCGGACGATGACTTTGTCGGATTTGTGATCGGCTATACCTCTCCCATCAGCGGCAACGGACGCGATGTCGACGACTTCGATTTCATCTTGTTTGACTGGAGGCAGCGTGACCAGAGAGGCGCCTCTGGCCCGTTCGCTGAGGAAGGATTTACTCTCGCCCGCGTGAACGGTGTTATCGCCCCGGAGAGCGGTTTCTACGCTCCCTTCTGGGACCATGATGATCCCGACATCGAGGTCCTAGCAACTCGCTACGGTGATGACCAAGGATGGGAAGACCGCACCGAGTACAAGTTCCGTGTGGCTTTTTCTAATTCTCGCGTCACGATTTACATTGATGAGGAGCAAATCTTCGACGTGACGGGGTCGTTCCCATCAGCGGGACGCTTCGGATTCTATACCTTCTCCCAGGCGATGGTGAGGTTCTCCGATTTCGAGGCCCGCTAACACTTTGTCAATGACCGCCAGCTCAAGAAGAGGAGAATTCTTAATGTTTCGTTCGGAAATGGTGGTTGCAATCGTCGCCGTCGCTCTGTTAAGCGGTGCCGCCAGCGGGGACTCTGGTGATGCTCTGCGCCTCTACCGAGCTCATGAGTTCACGGATGCCATTCAGGTTTGTGATGGGGAAGACTCGGTCTCGGCGCGGCTCGTGCAGGTCTTGGCCCAATTCGAGCGCTACAATATCTACAAAAACGACATTGACAAGAAACATGCGAAGCTGACGCTCAAGATCTTGGAGGGCGAATTGACGACCGAGCATGTTGACGCGATTGCTCCCCTGATCGCCGTGCCGGGAAACCCGAACGGCAACAAGGTGGCGCTCAGGCTACTGCGTGGCATGCTTGAGCAGTGTGGAAGCACCGCTGAAGATTTCCGGCTGCTGGTTCGTTTCGTCGATCCGTCGTTCGGCAACAGGGCTAACCAGATCGCCCTCCGCGTGCTGGAAAAGCGGCTCCGTCCGGTGAGAGACTACGTCAAGACGGGTGGTAGCTTGCCGAGCGAGATGCGGGACTCTGTCTTTTCCAATCCGGCTATCATCGACCCAGTTGCCGCGGCGTTGCTCCGACCCAACGTTGCGTCGCGCGCGCGAAAGTGCCTTGTTCTTATCGAGGAGCCGGCGCTCCCGCACATACGTCAACTTAGACGCAGCAAGGCCGTCGACGATGCCATCGAGGATATTCAGAAGGCGATCGAGAAGCGCAAGAAAGACCACCCGGGAGGCAGCTGGTCAGGGCCGACCGGCTGACTTGCCCGAACCGCTTCCGCTCTGTTAGTCGGGCCTTCCCCTAGCAGGAGGTTAAGATTGTGCCAGGCAGTCACTAGGTGTGTCTCTGCCAGAGTCGCTGGATGTGGAACGGTGCTACAATCTGCCCATTTTCCCGGGGCAACATACAGCGTGGCGAGTGATATGAGTGCCGAGGATCACAAACTCAGCAAGGACCTGCTCCAGGAGAAGGCCCTGTTTCAGGAGATTGTCCAGCTCCCCGGCGACGAGCGCGAGCGGGCGCTGAACGACGCTTGCGGCGATGACGTCTTTCTCAAAAGCCGGCTTTGCCGGCTAATTGCGCTCCATGACGAGGCTACGGGCACGGCTGATTCGCAGGACGTTGTTGCAAGCGCTTCAGTTCCTGCGCCTTCAGTCGTCGGGCAAACGCTTGGTGGTCGCTACGAAGTCGCCGAGAAAATTGGTGCTGGGGCGATGGGCACCGTATACCGCGCATACGATAAGGTGCTTGGGCGCAACGTCGCGCTCAAAGTGCTGCCCCCGCACCAGGCCGCCCAGCCTGAGCGCCTCGCACGCTTCCAACAGGAAGCGCGCGCGGTGGCGAAGTTCAACCACCCGCACATCGTTACGCTGTATGACGTCGAAGAGGATGACGGTCTTCATTTCCTGACCATGGTACTGGTCGCTGGGAAGAGCCTTGACCGCCTATTGTCAGGGGCGGGCATCGATGTGCTGCGGTTGCTGGGGATCGCGATTGCTGTCGGCGACGCGCTCGACGCTGCCCACGGGCGGGGCATCATCCACCGGGACCTAAAACCAGCAAACGTCATGCTGGCCGACGATGGACAGGTCATAGTGCTTGACTTTGGCGTTGCCAAGATGATAGCGATCGACGATCAAGAAGACGACGTTGAACGAACCGCATCTGTCAGCCCACGTGAGCGGAACAGCGTCGATGTCGCCAATGGCGTCCACACAACACGGGGTGCCATCTTTGGGACGTTGCCCTACATGGCGCCGGAGCTGTTTCGCGGGGAACCGGCCGACCGACGCACCGATGTCTTTGCCTTCGGTGTAACCCTCTATCAACTCGCTTCTGGGGAGTTGCCTTTTAACGGCGATACGAACCGGAAAATTGTCGAGGCGATCCGCGATCATGAGCCAGAACCGTTGTGTAACCGTGTCGCGGACTTCCGAGATGACTTTGGGAGGATCGTGCACCGGTGCCTGGAAAAGGACCCGGCGCACCGCTATCAGACTGCTCGCGACATCCGTAACGACCTCGACGACCTGCGCCGGAAACTCGAATACGGGAGTGGACCTCCTCGAGTGCGCCGGGCCAACCGAAACCTCACCGAATCCATCGCTGCGTACCGGAAGTCTCGGATCACCGAGTGGACCAAGCCCCGATACAAGCTTGACCGGGAGTTCGTCGAACTTACCCTCTTTGTCGACCGGGGCGAGGAGACCGCTTCTGGGCGCTGGAGCGCCCGCTCGGAGCGCTACCGGGATCTGGGCAAGCTACTCGAATCGCTCGATGACCCGGCGATTGTTGTCCTCGGAGCCCCCGGCAGCGGTAAGACGACGCTTCTACGCCGCCTCGAGCTTGACCTCGCTGAAAGCGGCCTTGGGGGCGACGAGAAGCGACTAAGCTTCTTCATCCAGCTGAACCAGTACCGGGTCGGCGGTAGCGACGAACCACCCGACCCCTATGCGTGGCTCCAGGAGCGATGGCGAGCGCTTTATCCCGAACTGCCGCCGCTCGACGAGCTGATTGCCGAGGGGCGCATGCTGCTTCTCCTTGATGCGCTCAACGAGATGCCGGCAGCGGACCCTGAGGCGCTCCGGGACGCTGTCCTCCGCTGGAAGCAGCTGCTGGATCGCCTGGTTGTGGAGCAGCCTGGCAACCGCTTCGTCTTCAGTTGCCGCACGCTCGACTATTCCGCTCCACTATCAACGGCAAGCTTGCGCGTACCTCAGGTTCGGGTCGAGCCGCTGGTCGATCGTCAGGTCGAGCAGTTTTTGTTGAAGTGGAATCCCGCCCGCGGCCAGGCGATTTGGGAGAAACTCCGCGACACGCCCGAACTTGAGCTTCTCCGCTCCCCCTTTTTCCTTTCCCTCTTGGTCGACGAGGTCGAAGCGACCGGCGTGATGCCGCGGGGGCGTGCCAGCCTCTTTACCGGCTTCGTTCGCCGCGCGCTCCGCCGGGAGATTGAGCGCGACAACGCGTTCTTCGCACCTGGCACGCTGTTGACCGAGCGAGACGTGCGGCAGGTCACGAGTCGGAGCTGGCGCACCGAGTGGGATCTACCTAGCCGAGGGGCGCTGGTGCCCAAGCTCGAAGAGTTGGCGTTCACGATGCAGGACCTCGGCGTGCGGGGCGCGGCTTCGCAGGTAAGGATCGAGCTGGATGAGGCCCTCGCCCTGATCGGCCATGAAGGCGCCGAAGGCATCGTGCGGGCCGGTGAGGCGCTGGGGCTCGTGGACGAGGACCCGGCTACCGACGAGGTCCTCTTTCGTCACCAGCTTATGCAGGAGTATTTCGCCGCCCGACTTCTGGCAGAAGCGCCCGAACCACGCCGGGTGGAGATCCACTGGCAGGCAGCGGAGATGACGCCACCACTTATCGAAGTGCTCAACAACTTGGCTCCGGGTGAAGCATTGCCGGCGTTGCCTTCGACGGGTTGGGAGGAGACCGCCCTCCTCGCCGCCGCCATGGCCCCTGAGCCGGAGTTCTTCCTGCGCGGTCTCATGGGGTCGCAGCTTGAGCTTGCCGGGCGCGCGGCGGCTCAGCCCGAGGTGCGCGCGCGCCTTGGCCCTGCCTTTCTCAACACAGTCCGCTGGGCGCTTGTGGATCGCAGCCGCGACTCCGAGGCCGACCTCCGGGCCCGAATCGCCGCCGGGCTGGCGCTAGGGGATCTGGGCGACCCGCGTTTCGAACGGCGCTCGGGGCCCGACGGTGACTATCTGCTTCCACCCCTCGTCAATATCCCTGGCGACCGCTACCCGATCGGCGAGGACGAACCCTGGGAGTGGATGGGGGAAGCAATCACGGCGCACATGCCTCGTCACGAGGTCGAGCTCGCCTCCTTTGCCATCGGGCGTTTCCCGGTGACCAACGCCGAGTTTGCACTCTTTATCGAGGCGGGAGGATACGAGGACGAGCGCTGGTGGGACACTGAGGCTGCCAACCGATGGTGGAACGGCGAGGGAACCGCCGATGGGACGCGCGCCGCGACGCTAGAGTGGTGGTGCACTTTTCGAGAGGATCCAGCCAAACTCGAGGCCTATTGGGCAAACGGAAACATGCCGGAAGACGTGTACAAGCGCTGGCAGATTCGGATCAAGATGACCGAGAGCGAAATCGGCGAGGACATTCGGGAACTCTACCCCGGTGGAAAGCTCAGGGAGCCCGCTCGGTGGCGTGATTCGCGGTTTCGAAACCAGGCGCAACCAGTGGTCGGCGTTTCGTGGTTCGAAGCCCGAGCCTATGCCCTCTGGCTCTCGGCACAGACTGGGCGAAGCTTCAGGCTCCCCAGCGAGGTCGAGTGGGAGGCCGCGGCGCGCGGCTGCTCGGGAAGGCGCTACGCCTGGGGGCATGCGTTCGATCCTCTCGCCGGTACCTCGGGCGAAACACGCATTGGTCGCACCACTCCCGTCGGCGTGCTTCCCGCTGGTGACACGCCAGAAGGCGTTGCGGACTTGAGCGGCAACGTTTTCGAGTGGACGTCGAGCCTCTGGGGAGAAGACCCTTCAGCCCCGCAGTTCTCCTATCCCTACCGTCAGGGCGACGGGCGTGAGGCCCATTGTGTTGGGCTACTGACGCGGCGTGTGGTGCGCGGCGGCGCCTGGAGCGGCGGAACGCTCGACCTCTGCGCCGCTGGCCGCGATCGCTGTCACTCCAGCGATCGAAGCAGCAACAACGGGTTTCGCTTGGCGGTGTAGCCGGCGCTGTCGTCCTGTTTGATTGCCAGTTCCCGCCGGCACGCTGCTCGCCCGTTCGGTTAGTTGCTGGCCCGCAGCGCTCCGGGGGCGTCGGGCGCCTTAAATGCGCGAACTGCAGATCCACCGCAGCACGTGCAGCCCATTTGCGGTCCCGCACTGCCGCTTTTGCCGTCCCCCCGCACGTTATCTAGTACGAGCACTACCGCCCATTCGCGCCCCCAGAGATGGCAGGCGCTGGCCGATGCCGGCAAATGCGGTTTTAAAGACGGTCGCACCGGCACGGCTTGTATAGACGGCAACGTCCAAGGAAGGGTTGTCATGACCAACCACCGCAGGCTCACGCTCCTCACCGCCTACCTCGCCGCCTGGATCCTGTGCGGGTGCCAAGACGAAGGGAGGGATTCTCGCCTCCCCTTCATGGTTGAACTCGACCCCTTCGCGGACGTGAACGCGATCAGCCGCGGCCTCGAGATCGAAGGGATGATGCGCTCGGGAACGGCGCCGGCAACACCGTCGGCGAACGAGGTCCAGATCAACGCTTTCCAGCCCTCCGCGTCGATCTCGCCAGACAACGTGCTGTTCATTCCGTTCAGTTATTCCTCAAGTACCGGCATCGCCGGAGTCTATCTGCAAGTCGCGAACGCCGACCACTACTGGGACATTCCGGTAAGCAGCAGTGGAGGAGCGCCGGCAAGTGCTGCGACGAGTCCCTTTGGTGGCTCGCCCGCTGCTGCGGGGGTGGGCACCCTCGTCCTGCCAGTGGGCATTCCCGACCATGTGTTACCCGGGCCTCTGACTCTCAACTATCGCGCCTACGATGGCCAGGGAAACGTCAGCAACCATGTCGACCTCGACGCGACGATCGTTGCCCGAACCCGGGGGGGCGGCTCGTCCCGGATCTTTCCCACCGTGAGTGGAAACGACGGGCTCACGGTTCGAAGCTACGACCTAGGATCAACGCGCGGCAAGGTGTCGATCGCCTGGGAAACCTATTCGGTGCCCGATCGCATCGACGTGCGGTACGGCGGAACTTGGAAGGCGAGCACCGGGACGACCCTGGATGAACTACGGGTTCCGCCGATTCTAGACTGCACCGACGCCAGCGGGGCTGACGGCTTTGTGGGAAGCAGCGGCAATTTCACCTTTGACCTCGAACCGGACGTCGACCCGACCATCGATGTCTACGTTTCTGGGTGTCTCAACGGAGGTACACAGTGGAACTTTACCGTGTATTTCACTGCGGAGGCCAACGGCACCAAAGAGGAGTGGTACGAAAGCTTGCCGGATTGCCCCTGCACCTATCAGGTAGCCCGCAACCGGGGGCGCGAGACAGTGGAAGGTGGTGGCGCCGGCGAGTGGATTGACTTCGGTAGCGCCAACCAGACTTACCACTACGGTGCAGCCACCGAAGTCCGTTGGGCGCCAGATCAAGCCGGCGCGGCCGGGCAACAGTGCATGTATGACGCCAGCGGTAAGCTCATTACGGCCGGGATCGCAGCCGGGACCCCTGACCGTGTCTCCCCGGGGCGCGGCGAGTCGGGCGGTTACTGGTGGTCGCACATCAAGAAGGACGTCATCCCCTGGAGAACAAGGCCGTGCCACGAGTATCTCCGGGAGTGGCCTGCAAACAACGGCAAACGCTGCCGATCGAATCCGGTCGTGGACCTCGATCATATGCACGGAACTCGCATAGATCTCGTTGGCAATATGACGTGCGCGCAAATTGTCCATCTACTCGGCACTGTCAAGCGTTTCGCCGCGGACAACGCACGGCTCAACGACTTCCTCACTGGAGAAGCTGTCCACGGCGTAACTCGGGATCAGGTCTTGTCGGACCTGCAGGCTCTAGTTGACTCGATGGCGATCGTCTGCCAACAACAGCCCGGGTTTTGCGAGCCGATGAACAGAGCGATTGGCAACCTCCAAGGAGCAAGTAGGTGAACCGCGTGTCGGAAGGGAGTCCGTCCATCATGATCAACATGACCAACAAACTTGCGTTTCCCCCAAATTGCATCCCAGTGCTGGCGGTCATCGGAGGCATAGCTTGTGCAACAATACTTGCAACGCCTTCCGCCGAGGCCAGCCGGTTGGGCCAAGCTGAGTGGTGGATCACCGCAAGCATGGACCAGGCCTTTGTATCCCGCCGCCTGTCTCGGGAGTTCGACGAAGAAATCGCGCGGACGGCCGCCTCGATCGGCTACCAGCTCGACGGTGAGTCCGGACCACGGACGTTCCCATCCATCGAGGTGCTGGGCGCGATTCCCTGCTGGCGGACCCTCTTCGTGGAAAGCGGGTTGCGGTTCTCCCGGCGCGGCTATCGTCTCGCGGTGGTGGGCAATTTTAGTCATTCGGAAGTGCAATACGACTCCCAGTTGCGCGTCACCGAGTTCGTCGAAGTCGTGATGGTGTCGGTGCCCATCACGGCGAGTTGGCGCACTACCGACCGTTTGAACCTAAGAGCTGGGCTTGTGGTCGGCTTTCCAGTGCGGTCATCAAGTCGGGGCAAGCGCTCTTTTGAGGAGCACGTCGTTGCCAACGGTGAGGTGCGCGCGGACCTCTCGACGCCACGCGTCGAGACCGAGGAGGACCTGTCAGGGGAAACTCGGGCGTTCGCCCCCGGATTCGTAGCTTCAATACGTTGGCGCCTCGCCCCACGCTTTTCTCTCGAAGGTGGCTTTGGATTCATGTCCCGACATCTTGACCTCGACCAGTACCGAGACACGAGCGGGTTCACTGCGTCCGTGGGCATGGGGTATCGGCTCGGAGGGGGGGCATTTTAGTGCAAGCGGGGCTATTGCGTCGGTTGGCCCAGCGACGCGACGGCAACGCGGTGCGCCACGGTGGCGCGGTGAAACTAGCCGGTTCAACTAGATCACAGTGCTCATTCTGCCACTATCCAGCGAGGTTTTAAGATGATCAACGGACTCGATTTTCAGCCTGGCGCTGAAGCCAGACGCGCCATTGCGGCGACGCGCAAGCACCCGTACGCCGCCGGGCATTTGACCTTGCCCGGACTATTCTCAACCACGGGCGAAACCGGGGACTTCGTTTTGGTCGCAGTTGGGTTGGTCCTCGAGGCAGCTGGTTTGTTATGCCTCACCGCCATCGGCGGAGCGCACGTAGCCACTGCCGGCGTTGGCTTCTTCGTCGACGTCGTCTTTGCCTTCTTGCATCATCACGTTAGGCGCGGCAACACGATTATGAAGAACCAGGCGTTGGTTACGATCGACTGTAACGAGAGGGGTCGCCTGGAATACAAGATGAGGAACAATGACAGATGGGCCCGGCTGTTCGCAGTGTTGCTCGTCGCCATCGCCGCCATCAAAACAGTCGGTTTCTTTACATTGAACGGCGCAGCCTTCGATTTGTTTACCGTCGGTGTGTTGGTTTCGTACGCCGTCGTCGCGCTCATCCACATCTTTCGCACCGGTTACGTGTTTGCGGCATTGATCGCCCGGTACCACATCAACCGCGACAGGAGGAAGTTCTTGAACTCGTATCAGCCTGGGCTCCAGACGGATCATCAAATTGTTGCGTGCAAAACCGTTCAGTTTGGGCCGGTGTCCGGCGTCGTAGAAGCTAAAGCCGACAACCACAAGCTTCTTGTGTTTTCCGGCGTGGATGGTAAGCGCACTGCGCGGCTCGTGACAAAGGGAATTCTGGAAGATCGTCACGTGGTCAGCCTCATTCACCAGCAACCCACAGCTGAGGCGAAGCAGTGCGTCGGGCTTGCTGGCGTCCGCGCGCAATTGAACATCCTTGACGTGCCCGGGATGCAAGACGTCAGCGACGGGCGCGGCGACGCCGATCCGGGACCTGAAGTCCCGGAGAGCCCGAGCCCGAACCCGAACGGCGCGCCGCGCCACCGGGATCGCCCCAACGCCGACCGTGTCGCTTCCGCGATTGTGGACCAAGCTGGCGGTCAAGCGACTCCTAAGGCCGAGTCCGCGGCACCAAAACGCATTGAGCGGGAAACACGTCGCACGAAGGGACGGCGACGCAAGAATCCTTCGCTGAAGAACAAGGGACCGGCCCGCGCAGCACGCATCCTCGCCTTGAGCTTCCTTTGTGCGTTTGCCTTCTCTGGGTCGGTGACCGCGGCACCGTTGTCGATTGAGTTGATTTTTACAGGCAAGATCGCCAGCGGCAAGCTTCCGCCCGAGTTGGTTGCGCTACTGGCGAGTGGGTTGGATGGGTCGCGCCATCAATTGGAGGCAATTCGCATTGTGCGGAGCGACCTCGATCAGCAAGATGATGTCGCGATTCGCCGGTCTTGGGCCGAAGCTCTCTACCGCGCCCCGATCACTGCCGATAGGCTGACCAAAAGCCTGGGAAAGCTGGAGGCCGAGTTGCTTCGGGAGGCACCTGGGGCGCTTGATGCGCAGGGCGAGAGTCTCACCGCCGCGAGTGACTACTGCCGCGAGGGAGTCCTCCTGCTGATCGCCAACCCAGACGAGGTGCCGGCCACCGTTCGCAATGTGGCGCAAGCTGTAAGCGCGAACCCAAGCGAGCTACTAGCCGAGTTAGACGATGCTCTTGACCAGGACCCGCCAGTCGGGACCTGCATCGTCTACGACGGCAGCGCCAAGAAACAGAAACGTCGGCGCGCTCAGGAGCCAACTAGCCGCGCGCCCCGTCCGCCGGCCGATAATGCCGCAACTTCAAGGACGCCGTCGTTCGCGACGGCTCCACCCGAGGAGGTTTTTGGCGATCGCGTCTTTTTGAAGGAGACCATCTACTTCGACCTAAACTCGAAGGAAATCACCACGGCAGCCCACGTCAAGCTGACAGGCTTGGTTGAGATCCTCAAAGATGAGACGAGTCGCTTTGCCGTCCATATCCGGGGATTTGCCTGCTCCAGTGGTTCGAAACGTGTGAGTCAAGAACTGTCTTGGGAACGGGCGCAACGCGCGGCCAGCTTCCTCGCCGGCCACTTAGGGCCGATTTCTATCGACTTCGTCGGTGTTGGGGATGCGCAACCGATGACGGACAACTCGACGCCCCTCAAGCGCGCACTCAACCGTCGAGCCGAGGTCTACGTGCTCGAGAAGTTTTCCCGCACCGCCGGTTCCAAGAACTAGCAAGCACAGGAATGAATCCGTAAGCTCTAAACGGCGTGATTCTCGCGCACTTTGTGAAAGACCCTCGAGGCGCGTTGACCATTTGGGATGTTGTTTGGCTAGCTATCCTTACGCGCAGTCAACGAAAGATGTTGACTCTCAACAAGGTACGAGCTAACGTGTTGGCGCTCTGGAAATGGAGGTCGCAGTTGGCCGGAGGCCGAAAACTCCCACTCAACCTGGTCGTAGTGCTGTCCCTGGTCAGCGCCGTGGCGACGGCGGCGCAACCAAAGGTTCCAGCCTCAGGCGGGCTGACGCCGGTCATCGGCGTCGCCCCGGCGTCCCTGGACTTTGGCTGCATCGATGTCGGGGAGTGCTCAGAGCGGCGTTTCGAAGTCTCGAACGCGAATCTAGATCCGGAGAGTCAACTTACGGTGGTCGCTGTGGAGTTCGTAGATCTCCGCGACTTCGATTCCGCCGCTGAATGGGGTTGGTACGGCGCTGAACTTCCCTTGACGCTCTCTGGCGGCCAATCTGTCAGTTTGACGGCTGTGTTCTGTCCCGTCGCCATTGGAAATCGGAGCCTGTTGCTCCGCATCACGGCCTTAGAAGCGACGAACACGCCCTTTGATGTGCTGCTTGCGGCGATAGGAAACGCTCCACCGCTTCTCTGCGATGCCGGGAAGGCTCAGGTCGGGATCGTCGGGCAAGAACTTACCTTCGATGGGTCGGCTTCGGAGGATCCGGGTGGCCAGGTGGTCGACTATCAGTGGGATTTTGGCGACGGCGCGCAGGCAAGCGGTGCGATCGTTCGGCACGCCTACTCAGTGGCCGGCAGATTTCTCGTAACGCTCACGCTCACAGACGATTGTGGCTCGAGCGCATCGTGCACCACAACGGCCTCGATCAGCGAGGGGAACTTGCCGCCCGATTGTGATCCGGGCGGTCCTTACCTGGGTGTGGTCGAATTTCCCCTCGTGTTTGACGGGACTGCGTCCTCAGACCCAGACGGTACCATCGTGGCGTTCGATTGGCAGTTTGGCGACGGTGCCGGAGCCACGGGAGCAATTGTCGAACACGTCTATGAACTGTCCGGAACCTACACGGCGACGCTATGCGTGACTGACGATGGAGGGGCTACATCCTGTTGTGAAACGGCGGTCGTAGTGGATGCTCCGACACCGGTCTTATCGTCGGAGCTGTCGGTGATTGCTGTTGGCGCCAACGTACGCGTCGCATGGGTCGGCTTGGAAGCCTTTTCTCCCGGTGCCTTTTACCGCTTGGAGCGCAGCATCGACGGTGCGTTCGACCTCTTGTGTGAGTCGCCAGCGAGAGCCGGGCAGCTGTATTACTGCGAGGACGGCGCTGGAACTTTGGACCGCCGAACCTATCGATTATCCCTATTTGATGGCGCCGACATGGTTTTGGTGGCCACGACGAGCATCGGGCCGGCGCCCTCGGCGATGCCGATCTTGCAACGGAGCGCGGACGGCTTTCTGGTCCACCTTCGGAAGTCTGGACCGATTGCCATTCGCGTTTACAACGTGTCTGGTCGCTACGTCGACCGGGTCTTCGAAGGACCTCTCACGGCGGGCAGCCACACCATTCCGTGGGAGAGTGGAAGCACAAGCATGACCGCGGGTTTCTACTTCGCGCGGTTGATGACTCGAAACGGCCACGCCGTTGAGAAGTTCTTTGTGCCTTAGCCGCTGTTGGCGGATCGGAGGATTGGAGAAGATGCGCTACTTGATGACGATGTTCTTGCTGGTCGCCGGCGTGGGTGCCGCGGGGCATGCAACCGCCCAAATTGACGTCGGATCCGACGGGTCCGATGGAGCGCTCACGGTATCGCAAAACACGGTGATCGACCTGGGCCTGGCGGCGACTGGCGACTGGACAACGCCGGGTACCGGTGACGGCGTCTACGATCCTGACAAATGGGCGGTTGTTTTCAAGTACAGTAGCGTTGAGATCACCGGCGGCACGGTTTCCTTCGTCAACCACCCAAAAGTCGCGCCCGTCGTATGGTTGGTCCAAGGCGACGTCACGATCAATGGGGCGCTGTTTCTCTCGGGGCAAGACGCGACGGGCGGAAACTACACTCACTCTGAACCTGGGCCTGGCGGTTTTCGGGGGGGCAGAAGTCGCGCTTCTGCACAAAGCGTTAACTCCGGCGGTTTTGGTCCAGGCGGCGGCAGTGGTGATTTTGGCTCCGGCGCTGGGGGAGGGAGCTATGCGGAGGCCGGCCAGAACACCAGTGGCCCAACCTACGGAAACTCGCGCATCCTCCCGCTGATTGGGGGTAGTGGGGGTGGGGGAGCTAGTAACTCTCACGCCGGAGGGGCGGGCGGCGGCGCAATACTGATTGCTGCTGGCGAGAACGTCACAATCTCCGGATGGATTCGCTGTGATGGTGGGGTTGGAAATTGGGACGGCGGTGGTTCTGGTTCAGGGGGAGCAATTCGCATCATTGCCGATACGATCGCTGGGGATGGCGAATTGCGGGCTATAGGATCGACCGGCGGCTATAACGGTGGCCCTGGGCGAATCCGCCTGGAAGCCAATGCGATCGACTTCACAACCTCGGGCTCGAGCAACCCAGCCTTCACGAGTCTCCTTCCGCTGGGCCCCGAGGGGGCGGTGATCTGGCCTGATGCGACCGAGCCGAGGGTCCGGCTGGCGACGGTAGCTGGGGTGCCAATCCCAACAGACCCGACCCCAACATTCTCCCTCCCGAGCGAGATCACCCTCGCCGAAGCCGGGGAGGTCGAGGTTGTTGTCGAGGCAAACAACGTACCGCTGGATTGGAACATTAACCTACGAATGGTGCGCGGCTCTGGTCGCGACACGACTGTGACAGCGCAGCAGATTGGTGGCAACGAGGTTACATCCACGTGGTCGGCAACCTTGAGCTCGCTCGTTCCGTTCGGGTTTGTCTCCTTGCAGGCACACGCAACGCAACCGACTCCCTAGGGGCGGGCCCGGTCGCTGCCTTGCTTCTAGTAACCTTGCTGGCGCGGAGGAAGGGATGCTTGCTCAGCTTGTGCCGTTAGTCCGGTTGCTCCTGGTTCTGGCGATCGTGGCTCAACAGATCGCCCCGGCGGTGGCGCACGCCGATGCCGTTTCCAGGGAAGCTAGCGCCTACAACAACCTCGAAGAGATGCCGCAGGTCAATTCCGCCGAATCTCGAGAGGTTGCGCTATTCAACAGTACCAAGGGTCCCTACCAGGTATCGGACGCGGTCTCCCGGGAAGTCGCACTCTTCAACAACACCAAGGGCGTCTACCAGATCTCGGATGCGTCGTCCCGGGAGATCTCCCTATTCAACAACACCAAGGGTCCCTACCAGCAGTTTGACGCAGTATCGCGAGAGCTCGCCCTGTTCAATGACGCGACTGTGACGGTGACGGGAGTTGACGCTGTTTCACGTGAAGTTGCTCTCTTTAACGATACGAAGGGAGCGACCCTGGTCGCTGATGCCGTGTCTCGTGAAGTGGCGGTTTTCAATAACGTCTTGGGCCCCTCGGTACAAACGGACGCCGTATCACGCGAGGTGGCGCTGTTTAACAGTATTTTGGGCCCATCCATGCATACAGACGCCGTCTCTCGCGAAGTCGCTGTGTTCAACCGTATCGATTTCCCAGACCTTGCTGTCGTGGCGTTGGCGGCGCCAAGCGTGGCATGGTCAGGCGAAGACGTCGAAGTCAACTTCACAGTTGCCAACCTTGGCCCGGTCGCGGTGGCGATTCCTTGGGAAGACAGGGTCTATTTGTCCAGTGACGACTCCCTAAGTTCGGATGACGAGTTGCTGTTGGCCTCAACATTCTTCGGCGGGTTGGGGGCTGGCGAAACTGCCGAAAGAAGTGTCGCTGTCGCCATGCCTATCGGAGTCAAGGGCGACTTTTGGCTGTTTGTCTGCGCGGACGGCGGGAATGCGGTTGCCGAAGGCGACGAAGAGAACAACTGCTTTCTGTCGGGATCACCGCTGCACATCAACCTCAGCCCGTTTCCCGATCTGGTGGTGTCGAGCGTCGAAGCACCAACCGCTACGTCCGCTGGTGCAACGATCGACATCAACTGGGCGATCGAGAACCAGGGTACGGGTGCAACGAACGCATCTGTCTGGCTGGATAGCATCTACTTGTCCGAAGATGAGGAGTTGGATGGCACCGACTTCGCGCTCGGAGAGTTCGAGAATCTCACGTATCTGCAGCCGGACGAAGGGTACTCCCAGCAAGACGTCGAAGTCACGATGCCGTGGGGCATTGCTGGATCCTACCATGTGCTCGTCGAAACCGACGCGCGGGACGATCTCTACGAGCACAGCGGCGAAGGGAACAACGTCCGGGCAAGCGACGCGCTCAGCGTGAGCTTCGAGATCGAGCCCGGCCCCGACATGTGTGTGCATGCCCTGGTCTCCCCAAGTGTAGGGCGCGCCGGGGATCCGATCGAGATCAGCTACAAGCTGATCAACATCGGGCCCGAGCCCGCCATCGGTGGCAACAGCTACTGGGACTTCTTAATGCTCTCTCAAGACCAACTGATTGGCGATGACGAGCGCATTGGGATAGTTCGATTTCATACACCTGCGGTGATCTCGCCTGGCGACACCGTCTTCGTGACCCGCACTGTTGACTTGCCGTCGACCGCTGAAGGCGTCAACTTTGCTTATGTCAGGTCGGACACGCGGCTTATCAATAACGATCAAAATCTTGGAAACAACTTCAGTGATCTGCGGGAAATCGACATTACGCCGATTCAACCCGCGGATCTTGAGGTTGTGGACTTTGTCGTCGAGCCCACCACCGTCGCCAGTGGTGACGCGCTTTCCATTGACTACACGGTTCAAAACAACGGACTTGGTCGAACCAGAATTATTGCATGGAAGGATCGCGTGAAGCTTTCAATCGACGACACTCCTTCACCCGACGACCTGGTTCTTCTAGATGTCGTGCCGCCGATCACGACTTTCTTGGATGTAGGAGAGTCGTATAACGTCAGCGCTCTGGCTCCCGTTGCGAGTGGCGTTGCTGGTACGTTTACTGCGTTTGTGTGTGCGGATGCCGATTCACAAGTGGTTGAGACGGACGATAGCGACAACTGTGAGGCTTTTGGTACGGCCGTTCTTGTGGAGTCGTTTCTCCCGGACTTGCGGCCCACAACACTGATCGTGCCGAGTTCAGTGTCGTCCGGCGACGTTGTCGATTTGCAGGCGTACATTGGGAATCTGGGCCCGGGCAATGCGGTTCCTGGCGGCTGGCTTGATGAACTCTACCTATCCGATGACGCCCTATTGAGCGCCGGCGACGTGCATCTCTTTGAGGCGCGCCGGGAGGGCGACCTGTCGGCAGGGACGTCCTACGACGTATTAGCGAGCGTGCAGATTCCCGAGGGCGTTGAGGGAGCGAAGTTCTTTCTAGTGACCACGGATGCCAACGACGAGTTGCCCGAAGTGGATACTGGCAACAACGTCTTGGCGAAGGCGGTGTTGGTTGAGCTGACACCCCCTCCTGATCTTGTTGTCTCCGACCTCGACGTCGTGGGCTCGCCTTTGGCGGGTTTGCCCCTTAGCGTCAATTGGCAAGTTACGAATCAAGGGACGGGTCTCGCGGGAGCTGCCGGCGGCTGGCGAGATGCGTTGTACCTGTCTGAGGACGCTGTCCTGGGAGCCGGTGACACGCTGCTCGCTTTCGTTCAGCACCCAACGGCTGTGCCGGCTGGGGGTGGATATGGCGCGAGTGTAACGGTGGAACTCCCCGACTCTGCTGGTGACTATCACTTGCTGTGCAAAGCCGATGATCGTGACGCCGTGTACGAGCACGGTCTAGAAGACAACAACGTCCTTGCTTTGCCGCTGAGTGTCCAGCCCCGACCGCAAAGTGATCTGACAGTGGTCGCGGTCGAAGGATTTAGTCCAGAAGTTGGTCTATCCACCGTTGTGTGGACAGTGCGAAACGTGGGAGGCGCGACTGTCGCAACGACTTGGATCGACCAGCTCTATGTGTCCGAAGATCCTGAGCTGGATCGGAATCTGGACCATTTGCTCGGCTCGTTTTCGCGGGTCGGTGCGCTCGGCGGTGGTGACGAGTACGAACAGGAGCGGAGTGTAGTTGTGCCCCCGGAGGTTGCCGGGGATCGGCACTTGTTCGTCGTTTGCGACGCGGGCGAGCAGTTGGACGAGCTGAACGAGACCAATAACGTGGCGAGCGCCCCGGTGACGATTGTGCTTCCGGAGATCGATCTGGTTCCGGAAGGCATTGAGTTGCCGCCGGTTGCCATGTCCGGCCAAACCTATGAGGTGTCGTGGACGGCTAGAAATCGGGGCGAAGATCTCCTCCCAGAATCGACTTGGGTGGACGCGGTCTATCTCTCCTTGGACCAGTTTCTTGACAGCTCGGACTTGCTTGCGGCATCGACCACGCATTCGATGAGTCTGAGCCCGGGAGAAGACTATGGGGTCACCGCAGAGGCACAGTTGCCTCTGGGGCTAGTTGGAAACTACTTCGTGTTCTTGGAGATCGATCAGCGAGACGACGTGTTTGAACCCGGTGTTGAGCAGAACAACGTGCTGCTTCGGATGGATCCCATCGAGGTCGTGTTGCCGGAGCCCGTCGACCTTCTGGTTACGGAGGTCGGCGTACCCGCCGGCGCCATCGCCGGAGACTCGCTCGAGGTGAGTTGGACGGTGCGGAACGAAAGCGACAACACGGTGGCAGGTCGTTGGCTTGACGGTGTGTTCGTTTCCGAGGACGAGGTTTGGGGTCTTGAAGATCCCGCGGTTGGAACCGTGCAGCAATCGGGAAGTGTTGGCCCAGGTGGAGAGCAGCACTTCGCCGCTCGGTTTGCCGTAGAAGAATTCCTAGGTGCACTAGAATCGCTTACGCCCGGCGTACTGCCGGGGACTTATCACATCGTTGTTCGAACGGATCTGCATAACGAGATCTTCGAGTCGGATGTTACCAACAACACGGGCGTGTCGGTTGCGGAAGTACAAGTCGATGTGCGGGAGCTTGGAATTGGCGGCACACTTGACGATGACGTAGTGGCGTACGGGCGCCGGTACTTTGTTGTCGATCCCGGACCGACCGACGACGTGCGGTTGGATTTTGAGGTCTCGTCAGGCTCGGCAGTTGAAGTGTTTACTCGCAACGGCTTTGTCCCAGATCGATTGCGTTTCGACGACAGAGCGGAGGTGCAGGGGAGTGCATCGGCGTCTTGGGTTGTCCCTGGGGGCGATCTAGTTTACGTGATGGTGAGGGGCCTTGGACCAGCCGAGTCCTCGTTTACGATCGCAGCGACGGCCGAGGGGTTTGGGATCAGTGAGTATTTCCCAAGTCGCATCGGCCACGACGGGCGAGTAACGGTCTCGCTTGCAGGGGCTGGCTTCCGAGATGGAATGGCAGTGGAATTGCAAATGGGAGGCAACGTCATTCCCGCCGCCGACGTTTCTGTCAAACGGAGCATCGAGGCGCGAGCGACCTTCTTCATGGAAGAAGCAGTGCTGGGAGAATACAGCGTGAGGGCTACGGGCCCCGATGGAGCCCTTCGAGTGGCGAGCACCCCGATGGTTGTCGAACCGGCCGTTCGCGCCCAACCTGACGTGGTCTTGAGCGGGCCGGGCGCCAGGAGAGAAGGGCAGGAAAGTGTGGTCCTCTGCTCCGTCCAAAACGTCGGCAACGTGGATCTCGAGTACGTGCTCGGTGGATTCTTGCTTGACGACCCGAACGTTGAGGTTGAGGTTTCGTCCGATCGCATGTGGAAGATTTCCGAGGATGTGACCACGATCGTCGGGCTTGATCAATCGCTCCCTGGCGTCAGAGACGACGAGGAAACCGGCTATTTCTACATTGTCCGAGATCTAACGGTCGGTGAAGAGGCCGAGTTCGTCCTTAAAGTCGGCCCAACAGCAGACGATGTCGTGGTGGTGGGGTTTGCGGAAGATCGACCTGCCGAGGCGTTCCGGGGCGGTGTGGAGGCGGCCGCGGAACGGCTTCGCCAGACGGTCCTTGGGTCGCCTGATGAGTTTCCGGTGGAAATTGTGGCCCTGGCACAGAGCGCCGATGAATGGCTGGAAGAATTTGTTTCGGCGGTTCGCGAGATTGGTCTGTTGGATGCCCGCCAGGTGACGGGTGTGGACGTCACCGGTATTGGAGGTGGAGGAGCGGAGGGCGACCTCGGGGAACAATTGGTTTGCTTTTTGTTGTGCTCGTTTCAGACGACGGTGCATTGCGCCATGATGAGAGCGTGTTATGCGGCAGGAGCTGCTCCACCTGCAGCGTTTGCATGCGCCGTGGCGGTCACGCTTCTCTGCTGGTGGCACGAAGAATATGTTTGCGAGCAGGTGCTGGATTGTGGGTGCGTCGATGTCCCCGGTGGTAAGGGTGCGAAGATCTGCATGCATAACGTGGCACCACACGATCCCAACGAAAAGATTGGACCAACACCTGAGGAACAGCCACTCGTCCCCGCTGGACGACCACTGTCGTATATCGTGCATTTTGAGAACGTTCCTACAGCCTCCGCCCCCGCACAGGAAGTCATTGTCCGTGACCAGCTTGTCGATGAGTTCGATATCGGCTCGGTGCGGTTCGGGGATATTGCATTTGGAGATTCTCTGCTCGTCATCGAAAGTGGGAGTGCGTATTTTCAGCGAACGATCACTCTAGAAGATCCCTATCTCCTGATAGTCACAGCGTCGGTCAACGCTGCCACACGCAACTTGGAGTGGAAATTTGAGACGATTGACTCAAGAACGGGACTGCCGCCCCAGGATCCATTGGCTGGTTTCTTGCCACCAAACGATGATTCCGGCAGAGGAGCGGGGTTTGTTTCATACGACGTCGAGATCAGCAACAACATAACAGCGGGGACGGGCGTGACCAACATCGCGTCCATAACGTTTGATACGAACGAGCCGATTTTGACGAATGATGTGTTGAACATCGTGTCGGGAGCTGCGCCTGACCTGACGCCGACTTCTGTAAGCGAAGAAGTCGGGCCGCTGGGCGGTGTAGAAGGAGAGCCAAGAGTTGTAAACGTGGTCGTTGCCAACGTTGGCGACGCTCTGTCGCCTGGGTTCGGGGTTGAACTCAGGTTGGACTCGGCCTCTGGCCTGGTGGTCGGTGTTGCCGACGTTCTTGGCTCTACTGGATCCGGGGACACCCGACCGATTCAAATTCCGTGGACGCCAGTCGGGTGGCAGGGAGAGCGGGAGATCGTTGTCGTTGTCGATCCTGATGATCGGATAGTTGAGGGCGATGAGCTGAACAACAGTGCCGCGTTGACTGTTCCGGTTGCCCCGCGAGCCTTCGCCCGGCCTGTGGTCGAAGGGGTCAATGTGGTTTCGCTGCCATTGTCGCCCGAGGAGCCGTTCGTTGCGTCAACGTTCGCGGAGGCCTTGGGCGCAACGATGCTCGTTCGCGCGGACAGCAGTGGCACATTTCAGACCTTCGTTGCTGACCCGCCTATGGGCATCGATTTCGACGTGGAGCCAGCCAGGGGCTACATTGCGGTCGTGGGATCCGGCGGCACGGTCGTGTTCGAAGGGACGACGAATCCGCCGGCAATGTTGATAACGTCCGGCGCGAACCTGGTCGGGCTTCCGGTGGATCCTGGAAACTCGTACAGCGCTAAGCGGCTTAGCGAGGCCGTGGGCGCATCTGTCGTTGCGCGATATGTGCCCGAAGCCGGGCGCTTCGAACCGTACGTGCGTGCCGTGCATGGCGATCCGGGGTTTGCGTTGTCGGGTGGTGAGGGGTACGTGGTGGTGGCGGACGCGGACACCACGGTTGCCTTTTCTGGTGTTGGCTGGCACGAGCCCTCAGTCCCGCTGCGAGGAGTGGCGAAGACCATGCCCGGCGACACCGAGAGTAAGCCAAGTTCTTCGGCCGTCCTAGGTGTGGTTGGGACTGTGAGCATCAGTAGCGGGCAAGCCACTGCGGTGGCTGACGATGGGTGGGTCGGTGTGGCGAGTACCAGTGGTCACCGAGTGCAAACGTCGTTAGTGGACGGGCACTATGGAGCCGCGTTCCTGGATTTTGGCGGCGGGACTCCCTTCTCGGCTGGAGATAGCCTGGTGGCGGAGGTGCACCTTTCTAGTGGCGACGTTGTTGCGGCCAATGCGGTCATGGTCACGAGCGCCGACCTGGACCGCGGGTACGTCGTAATCCCCGAAGTTGTAGCCATAGTTGCTCCTAGGGTGACTCGCGCCGACCGACCGTTCCCAAATCCGTTTAACCCTAGTACGACTGTCAGTTTTCAAGTTGCTGAGCCGTCACACGTAGCTCTTCGGGTGTATTCGGCGGACGGGAGACACGTCCGGACGCTAGCGGATGATGTAATGAACCCAGGTTACTATCAGCTTGTGTGGGATGGACGTGACGATAGTGGTCGGCAGCTGGCATCGGGTGTGTACTTCTATCGGTTTAAGGCTGGCGCGTACACAGCTCGGCACAAGATGGTCTTGCTGAAGTGATGCCAGGTCGACGGGCGAAGCGAGTGTTCCGCTACTGGAGCTTTGGGAATGGAGCCTTGGGAACGGACAGAGAGCCGGGGCTTGCGTTTCAACAATGAGGACCGATGCTTTCGAGGTGTCCGGCAAGTTGTCCCGGCGCCGGCAGCGTGACGGGGATGTTGACCAGATGATTGAATCGCTACCAAGGTTGGTGGTTGCGGCTATTTGTTTGCTTTTCGGTCTGACGCAATCGGTCGAGGCCCAGCAGACGTCGGTCTTCACGGTTGCCGGGCAAGTGGTCCTGGAGCCTGGCGAGAATTGGCCGGAGCCACCGGATACTGTTTCGGTGGGAAACGCTACGACGGGCGTGGTTCTGCGTAGCCCTGTTCAGGATGGCGCCACCGGGTCGTATGGTGTGGTGTTCGTGGACGTAGTTGGCAATCGTGCGGCAGCGGTGGGAGATTTGATTCAAGTTGCCCTGGAGACTGCTGACGGCGAGATCCTCGCGGAGATGCCGGATCGGCTTGTCGATCTCAATGAGATTGAGTCGCAATTGATGGTTCAGCCAGTTCCTAGGTTCACGGGTGAAACTTCGTTTGTGTTCGGCCGAGTGCTCAGTGAGGGGATGCCGGTAGTCGGGGAAGAGGTAGCCGTCAAGAATGTCTTGTTGAACGACGTCCAGGCCGTCACGAGAACAGATGCGGCCGGCTACTTCCTTGCTGGGGGCTTTCTTGCAGGAGGCTACATTGTAAGCTGCCAGCCAGCGGGCGAAACCTCGCTTGTGGGCGAGTACTTTGACAATGTGGCCTTCTTTGACCCGCTGAACGAGATGGAAGCCGAAGTGTTGTGGCTGCTAGCGCCAGAATTGCGTGCAGGTATCGATTTCGATCTTGAGATCGGAGGCACGTTCTCTGGGGTTGCTGTGGACGCCCTGGATGGGTCACCGCTTGTTCCCGTGAGCGTGTCGGTCGTGACGTTGGCCGGGCGGGTGCTGAGGTCGATTGCCACGGTTGGGACTGGAGAGTTCGTTTCCATCGCGCTGCCGGACGGGGTGTACGGTGCAGCGGTGCTTGGAGTGCCCGGTTACGCTGATCAGTATTTTGAACTTGCTAGTTCGATTGGAGACGCGACGCCCATCGAAGTGTCGAGCGGCAACCAAGTTACCGGAATCCACTTCGCGTTGGGGAGATCGCCTGTGGCCGTGGCTCCACCGGATCATCAAGGCCACTTGGGCAAGGTGGGAGAGCCGTACCCGAACCCGCTCAGGGGGAGTACGCGGATTCCGGTGCTTGGAGAACTCCATGGTGCTCGCGTCTTGGACGTTCTCGGGCGTTGGGTCGTTGATATCCACGCCGCCTCGGGCATGCCGTACGTCAGCTGGGATGGCCTAGACGCCAGAGGGGCGCGTGTCCCCAGAGGCGCGTATTTTCTAGAAGTGCGCGTCGCTTCTGAGGTGTTCCGAAGAAGAGTAGTTGTGATCGATTGAGGGGAGTGGGTCGACCGCGCGTTTCCTGTGATTCTCAAGTGGCGGACCGAGTGCGGCTACAAGGTCATCGCCAACAATGCCGACATCCCGGCGTGGGGCAGGCCACCGGCGAGGGCGGTGCTGTCGGACCCTCGATTGGACTGCCCTTGACAATGCTTACCCCCTAAGGATATGTTGGCCCCATGGCGCCCTTGCCAAAGAAGATCCGGGAGGAGTTTCGCCGCCACGGGCGGGAAGGAGGACACGCCCGTGCGGCGCGCCTGACACCGGCTCGGCGTTCGGCGATAGCGCGAAGGGCGGCCAGCCGGCGCTGGATTCGGGCTCGGTTCGGTGCCTCGAGCTTCGAAGCGCTCGGACTGCCGGGTGGCGCGATGATCGATTCCGGACTCGATGACTTGGCCGAGGGCCGAGAGACGGTGGCGAGCCTCCTGGTATCGCTGGCTGCCCCCCGCCTCCGCCGCGAAGGCGTGCCCTTGCCAGCACCGTTGTTCCCAGAACCTGACGTGCGTCTTTTCCGTTGTCTCGAGGGAGACAACGAAGCATTGGCGCATGCTCGCTATCTCGCTTACCTCCGCGAGTTGGCGTCATTCGCCAATGCCTGTACCGAGCTCCGCCTTGCCAAGGCACGCCGTGCGAGTTGAAGTCACGGCGGAGCGACTCCGCCGGTTCATGACTGAGCTCGCAGCCACAGCGCCGCGAAATCGCGACGGCAGCGTCTACCTCGTCGGAGGGGGCACCGCCGTTTTGATGGGATGGCGTGCGTCGTCGATTGATGTGGACGTGTTCTCTGAAGACGACGCGACCTTCGCCAAAATACAAACAATCAAGGAGCGCCTGCAAATCAACGTGGAGCTTGTGCGTCCGGAGCACTTTGTTCCTGCGCTCGAGGGGACCTCGCAGCGCCACGTGTTTGTCGAGAGGATCGCGCCCGTCTCCTTCTACCATTACGATCCGTACGCACAGCTGCTTTCCAAAGTCGTACGAGGCTTTGCGCGTGATCTCGAGGACGCCCTCAACTTTGTCCGGACCGGCTGGGTCGATCTCACCAAGCTGCGAGCTCTGGTTGTTGATGTTCCGAAGGGACGGTACGCGAGCTATCCGCAACTCTCGCCAGCCGGGGTACTGGACGCCGTCGACGCATTCATCGAGTCAGCAAGCTAGACACTCCAGCGTGCGCGCCTCGCTGTGTCGCTACGCTTCAGCAACTAGACAAGTGGCGCCACGCCGCGCCGGTGGCTCCTAAGCGCCAACCCCGATTGGGCCGAGCTCGTCACCCACTCGATCGGCGAAGGTTGGATCGCTCGCCTCTCCGAGCTCGAGAAGCCGACCCCATTGCCTACTGGCGCGAGCTTCTGCCGCAAGTTCATGCGCGTCAAGCAGAACAACATGAATCGTCTGGCCGAAAGTGCATCGAGCGGAAGATCTGGGTGCAAAGGGTGGCGCACGTGCCGGAGCATGGGCAAAAGACAGAGAACCGTGGGCGCGAGGCGTGCTTCCTGTCGTCGGCGCACGAGGCTTAGATGGCTGGGCCCATGTTGATGCCGCTTTTTTTGCCCGTTTGCACGATTCCTAGTGCCACGTCCGAAATCCGGCGGCAGTCAAAGCGCTTCGCCGTTCCTTTGCAGAAGGGAGACGTACATGATACAGCTGGTTTGGAAGGTTGTCCCTTACGCGTTGCTGGGCATGGGTCTTCTATCCGTCGTTGTCGGCATCGGTACACAATTCGAAGATGTACCGACGGCCCCGACTTCAATAGCAATCTCAAGCTTCTTGCGAACACCGACGGACAGCCTGCCGGATTGGGTGCATGTAGACGGCGGGCTCCTGTATTGGTCTGAATCGACTGAAGTATATAGAGAGCATTCTACGACGAGTGCCAGGGACACCGAGCACGTTTTCGTGCCCTTGGTGGACAAGGAGCTTGCCAGCGCATGGATGACTGGGTCCGTCCGAGGGCAGGCACCGCTGCCAACCTGCGTTTTGGTTCGGTTCGATAGGCAAATGCTACGGGATCAGTTTCCTGACTACTTCGATCGCCCAGCAGAGCTTGGGAAAGTGCTTCAACCCCATAGCCTTTCGTTCGCAAAGCAATCCGAGCCGCTGAGGTTGGGGATCACAAGTCGAGTGCTCGAAATATTTAAGGACTACGGGTTTCGCGAAGTCGTGATTGCCGTGCCCGAAAGCACACCACTGTCCAAGGGCGAAGCCAAGGAGATAGCAGTTGTTGGCGCGGTGTTCGCTGCCTTGTCCAGTGTATGGGTTTCGAGGCGCAGGAAGCGGACTGCTGATTAGCCGGAATCCTGTGGCACTTGCACAGACTGCGAACCTTGTTTCTCGCGACAGCGGACAGTGATGGTATCTGCGTTGGCGATATCCCCGCTCGTGCGTTCACGGAGTACGCGCTTGCTTTCCATCCAACGCTTCGACGTCTCTAAGAAAAATGGAATTGCAGTGCGCTTGCCGCGTTTCAAGAGTCTTGTTGGGGTTAGGCGGAGCACCGGCGTCTCAACCACACAAGCTAGTGCTCTTGAGAGTACGGAAATCCGGGAGTCCTTTCGTAGTCAGAAGAGCAGGACGGACTTGTGCCGGTCTTGGTTGCATTGCGCACGTATGAGAGCGGGGGGCATGCGTAGCCAAAGTGCGAGAAAAGGAGAATGCAGAATGAGAAAGCTCACGATCGCAGCAGTAGTAATCATCATTTGCGCTGGTCAGGCGATGGCACAGATCGGTGAAAAAGAGAAAGGGGATCATCGCATCAAAGATCTGTTAGAAAATACAGGTCTCACGTATGAGGTGGACAAGGATGGCGATTTCCGGTTGGTCAACTGGTTCGATAACGAGCGAAGCCAGGTCATTTTCATCTTCTCCAATACTTCAAGATTAGGGGATATGGAGATTCGAGAAATCTGGTCTGTCGGCTATTTGTCGGACGGCACCATGCCATCCAGCGTTGCCAAAAACCTCCTCGAAGAGAATGACAACGTCAAGCTTGGGGCGTGGGAGCTGGCTCGCGTCGGTGACCTGGAGGCTGGCGTCTTCCGAGCGAACATCGCAGCAGACACGGATCTCAAAACGTTGCTGGTAACTCTGCACGCCGTGTCCGAAACGGCGGACGCCAAAGAGCAAGAGCTCATGTCCAAGGACGTGCTCTGATGGGCTCCTCGCCTTGTTGGATGACGCGCTCCTTGGGAATCTCAGCAGTGGGTTTACGCGATGTCCAACGCCACCGGACCAACTCCTTGCGGTTGGGCTTGGTGCCGGTGGTCACGGTTCGATTTTGAGGGTGCGTACAAGATGCGTCAAATTCTACACGTGCTATTCATCATCGGTGCCCTAGGGGCTCTCTCCTGTGTCGATACGCCGACTGGGGCGCAACCGCTGATCTATGATCGAATGGTTGCTACCGTGGGTGGACAAGCGTCACAGGCCTTAACTGAGATCGAAGGTTGGTTCGAAACGGCAACGGTCCTGGACTCCTAAAACGCCGCGCTCTTCGGCGCCCGCGGATAGGGAATCACGTCGCGGATATTGGCCATGCCGGTGGCGTACATGATGGCGCGTTCCAGGCCGAGTCCGAAGCCGGCGTGGGGGACGGTGCCGTAGCGGCGCAGGTCCCGGTACCACCAGTAGCTCTCCAACTCCAAACCGTGCCCTTGGATGCGGGCGTCCAGAACGTCGAGCCGCTCCTCCCGCTGCGAGCCACCGATGATCTCCCCGATCCCGGGGGCGAGGACGTCGAGGGCGCGGACGGTGCGCTCGTCGTCGTTCAGCCGCATGTAGAACGCCTTAATCTCCTTCGGGTAGTTCATCAGGATGACCGGGCGTTTGCATAGCTCTTCGGCCAGGTAGCGCTCGTGTTCGGATTGGAGGTCGGTGCCAAAGGCCACTGGGAACTCGAACTTGCGCCCCTTGTCCACCGCTCTTTGCAGGTGCTCGATGGCTTGGGCGTACTCCATGCGCTCGAACTCGGCGTTGGCCAAGCCCTCCAGGCGGCGGATGACGTCTTGGTCGATTCGTTTCTCGAAGAAGCGCATGTCGTCGCCGCGCTCGGCCAGGAGGTCCCGCACGATGTTCTTGAGAAAATCCTCGGCCAAAGACGCCAGGTCATCCAGGTCGGCAAACGCCACCTCGGGTTCGACCATCCAGAATTCGGACAAGTGCCTAGAGGTGTTGGAATTCTCGGCGCGAAACGTTGGCCCAAAGGTGTAGACCTTGCTGAGCGCGCAGCAGTAGCCCTCGACGTTGAGTTGGCCGGAGACGGTCAGGTAAGCCTCTCGCCCAAAGAAGTCGTCGGAGAAGTCCACCTGACCGTCGGGGGTCGTGGGCAGGTTCATCAGGTCGAGGGTGGACACGCGGAACAGGTCGCCCGCCCCTTCGCAGTCGCTCGCCGTAATGATCGGCGTATGGATCCAGTAGAAACCGTGCGCGTGGAAGTAGCGATGGATGGCTTGGGAAAGGGCGTGCCGTACGCGGGCGACCGCCCCGAAGGAGTTGGTGCGTGGCCGCAAGTGGGCGTAGTCCCTGAGGTACTCGAAGGTGTGGCGTTTGGCGGCAATGGGGTAGGTCTCGGGGTCGTCCACCCAGCCCACGACCTCGACGGCTTCGGCTTGGAGTTCGAAGGCTTGGCCTTTGCCGGGACTAGCTACGAGCTGGCCGCGGGCGATGACCGCGCAGCCAGTGGTGATCCGCAGGATCTCCTCCTGGTAGTTGGCGAGCGTGTCGGGTGCGACGACCTGGATGGAGTCGAAACACGAGCCATCCGAGACCTGGACGAACGAGAAACCGGCCTTGGAGTCCCGTCGCGTGCGCACCCAGCCTTGCACGGTGACGGGGCTGCCGGCCCCCGGTTCTCCGGCCAAGGCCTGGGCGATCGAAACCAGCCTGCTCTGTGTAGTGGATGTGGAACCCATGCGTTCAATCCCCGGCGGCCGGCCCGGGCGGCAGTATACAGGAGGCGCGACCAGGGCTTGGCGGCTACGCTCGACTCGCATAGGCTGCGCCTATGGATGAGGCCCCTGACCACGTCGCCGCCCTCGATCTCGGTTCGAATAGCTTCCACCTGGTCGTCGCCCAGTTCGCCGGCGACTCGTTGAGCTTTGTCGACCGCCGCAAGGAGGCGGTGCGGCTGGCGGCGGGGCTCGACAAGCGCCGCTATCTGACCTCCGAAGCCCAGGATCGGGCGATCGATTGCCTGCGTCGCTTCGGCGAGCGGCTCCGCACCGTGGGCAGTTCCAAGGTGCGCGCCGTCGGCACCAACACCCTACGCAACGCCAGGAACACTGAAGAGTTCGTCCTCAGGGCCGAGGAGGTCCTGGGCCACTCCATCGACATCATTTCGGGGATCGAGGAAGCCCGGTTGGTGTACTCGGGCGTTTCTCACAGCTTGGCGGATGACGGGCGCCGCCGGTTGGTGGTCGACATTGGCGGCGGCAGCACCGAGTGCATCGTCGGCGAGCGCTTCGAGCCGCTCACTATGGAGAGTCTGACCATTGGTTGCGTCGGGCTCACGCAGCAGCACTTCGGTAGCGGCAAGTTAGACGCGCGCCGCTTCAAGCGTGCCGAAGTCGCGGCGCGACGGGAGGTCGCCTCCTTGGCCGAGCGTTTTACAAGGTTCGGCTGGGACGAAGTCGTCGGCTCATCCGGGACGGTGCGGGCGGTGCGCGACATTGCCCTCGCCAAAGGGTGGGTGGAGGGTGCGGTCACCAAGTCGGCTCTCAAGAAGCTCCGGAACGTCTTGGTCAAGGCAGGCCACGTCGACAAGGTGGAGTTGCCGGGCTTGAGCGACACGCGGCGGCCGGTGCTCCCTGGCGGGCTGGCCATCTTGCTGGCCTTGTTTCGCGAACTGCCGGTCAAGGAGATGCGAGTGTCCGATGGGGCGCTCCGAGAGGGAGTGCTCTACGACATGGTCGAGCGCTTGCAGCACGCCGACCCGCGCGAGCGCACCGTCCGCGCGCTCGTTGAGCGCTACCAGATCGACGCCGCCCAAGCGGCACGCGTTGAGCGCACCGCGCTGGCCCTGTTGGCCCAGGTCGGTGATGCTTGGCAGCTCACCGCGCCGCACTATCAACAGCTCCTCGCCTGGGCCGCGCGCCTCCACGAGTTGGGGTTGGCCGTGGCCCACCGCCACCATCACCGCCATGCGGCCTACATCTTGAGAAACGCTGACCTGGCCGGGTTTTCGCTCACCGAGCAGCGACTCGTTGCCACCCTAGTGCGCGCCCACCGGCGGCGTTTTCCGGCCACCGAGATCGCCGAGTTGCCCAAGCGCTGGCAGTTTGCGATCCGGCGGCTGGCGGTGCTCCTGCGCCTGGCGGTGCTCTTACACCGCAGTCGCCGGGATGAGCCGCTCGTGGATGTCGAGGTCACCGCACTCCCCGCCGGGCTGGAGTTGGTGTTACCGGCGGCGTGGCTGGAGCGCCACCCGCTTACGCACGCCGACTTAGTGGAAGAATCGTCGCGCCTTGAAGACGTGGGGATTCAGCTCGAGTGGCGGCGCCTCGCTACGGCGCGCGGCTGAGTCTGGCGCCGGGGGAGCGGCTAGCCGGCGCTTCGGGCCAGTTCGCGCATGAGCTCGACGAGCGTGTCGCGCGCCGCTGCGGCGTCGTTCATCGCGCGGCTGCCCAGCGCGTTGGCCGATGGATCGAAACCCAAGGCTTGGCTCAAACTCTCCCTGTGCCGGGCTACGAACCCATGCACGGTGCTGTTGGCGTGCTCCCGCAGCGAGGCCGATTCCGGCCAAGTACGGCTGACCGAAGCCATGTGACAGTGAATGAGGTCCAACGCCGTGGTCTCGGCCGGCAGGGTCGTCGTACACACCTGGGCGGGGGAGGTCGAGAAACTCCCGTCGCCGACCGACGCCCGGCGCGCCGCTTCGACCGAGTGTTCGACAATGAGCTTGGCATCGCGGCTGACCCGATCGGCTAGCCCCGCGATGGCCATGCGGACGACCTCGCGCTCCAAGCCGGCGGCGTAGCGCCTGGCGGCCCCAAGGGCGGGGTCCGGTCCGGGTGGTGCGGTTGGCGGCGCTGGGGTCACCGCCGCGGGTTCGGTGGTAGCCGGGGGGGCGCTCTCTGCGGGCGGGGCGTCGGGCTGGGTTGACTCGGCGACCCCGGGAGCGGTCGTGCCCGCTTCCATGTGGGTCGCTTTGGCGGGTGTTGCGGCCGCTCGCCCGGCTGGCGCCGCTACCAACCCGAGCGGTGTGGAATCGTTGTAGAGCCGGTCCCAGGCCATGGCGCCGAGGGCCAGGGTCGCTAGGGCGATAAGCCCCAAAAGCACAGCAAGCAGTCGATTGAGCATCGGTGGGTTCCAGGTCTGAATAGGGGGCCGGCGGGATTAGAGTGCTGTGATGTCGACTCCATTATACCGGAAGCAAATAAGGTGCGACCAGACCCCTCTCGGATGTGTCTCCGGAGTGTTGGGGGAGCTGTGGAACGAAACAATGTCGAGCTAACAGCCAGCGAGCCCTGGCAGCGGTTTTGGCGGCTCTTTGAGCCGGTCCATGCCGACGCTGCCGCGACGGCTCGGCGGTTGTGCCGGTCTTCGTCTGATGGCGATGACCTCTTTCAAGAGGCGGTCTTGCGTGCCTACGAAAGATTGGCAGATCTTCGCAGCGAGGATCGGTTTCGTTCTTGGTTCTTCGCGATTCTCTTGTCAATCCACCGCAATCGTCAAAAACGCGCCTTTTGGCGCCGGTTCGTGCCGTGGGACACCGTCTTTGGTGAAGCGACCGAACCTAGGGGCGAGTGCGGGTTGGATCGCGAGGAGGATCATTGGCGGGCCGAGCGAGCGTCCCGGGCGCTTGCACGCTTGCCCGCTGTCCAACGCGAAGCGGTGGTGCTCTACGAGATCGACGGTTACTCGGTCGCGGAGATCGCCGCCATGCAAGGGGTTTCGGAGTCGGCGGTCAAGTCACGCTTAGCGCGCGGCCGCGAACGCCTGCGGCGCATCTATTGTGTCGCCGCCGGCGACGGGGGCTCGCCTGCAGCGCAGTCGAAACGCACGACGGGGGGAGAGAACAGTGAACCAGGACGACGAGCGCCAACGCGATTGGCAGGCGTTGGAGCGGGTCACGACCACCGACCTACCTAGTCCACACACCACTCGAGCTTGGCTCCGCTCCAAGCAGAGGTTAGACGCCCGGGAGGGAATCATGAGTCGCATTGTCTTGATGGGGAAAGAACATCGTTGGTTAACAGCGGCTGGCTTGGCCGTTGCAGTTGCCCTGGCCCTCATATTGGTGCCGGTAACCTTCGAGCGCACCGTCGGGCACACTGTCGAACTGAGCGTCCGGGGTGAAGACCTGACGGGCGTCGACCCCAGCGCATGGGTGGAGCGTTTGGCGGGCGCCGGTGCTTCAGTCGACGAACGGCCCGGAGCCATGACCGTCGTCGTCGACTCCTCGAATCGCACCAGGGAGCGGGTCGAGACGCAGGTGGCCGCGCTGGTTCAGGAGCTAGGAAGCCGTGGCCTGGTGGCTACCAGCAAGATCACTCCGCGCTTGGAGACGACCAGTGGCAACGTCTACGCCGCCGCTCGCTGGCACATCTACAACCTGCGGGTGCGCCTGGCCGGCCGCACCGAAGCGGAGGTTGCCGCTGACTTGCGCGAGCAACTCATGCGGAACGGCCACGAGAACCCGGAGGTGCGGGTGGCGATCAACGGTAACGAAACGCAAATTGGTATCGAGTCGACGGCTGACGCTGGACGTCGCCAGAAGCACATCGAACTCAAGCGCACGGGCGAGAGCGGCGAGGCGGGTTTCGAAGTGCCTATGCGCGAACTTAACTACGAGCCGCGGCCGGGCATGACCGACGAGGAAATCAGGGACGAGATCCTGAAGGAGCTCGCGGCCCAGGGCGATGGCGACGCCCAGGTGGAGGTAAAGGATGGCCGGATTGAGGTGCAAGTGACCCGCAGCCGATCCCAAGACGAGTAGGGGCGACACCTGAGTGCCGCCCCTCCACGCCGGCGCGTTGGCCACGGTTGGGATACACCGTGGTCAACGCATCAGCACGAGTTTCCGGGTCAAGGTCCCGCTCGAGGTCTCCAGCCGATAGAGGTAGACACCGGAGGTGACTCCCTGGCGTCCATCGTCGGTGCCGTCCCATTCGTAGCGATGAAACTGCGCCGGCAACACCCCGTCGACCAGCGTGCGCACGAGTTGGCCTGCCGGGCTATAGATTCTGAGCGCGGCGCGCCCTTCTTCAGCTAGGCTGAAGCTGATCGCCGTCGATGGGTTGAACGGATTGGGCCAGTTCTGGCGGAGCGCCACCTCTCGGGGCGGCGCCTGTCCGATTGCAATCGACCCCAGCTCAAAGAATTCGGAATCGCCGCGATTGTCGACCGCTTCGAGCCGGTAGGCGTAGGTGGTCACCGCTTCGACGGTCTTGTCGACGAACTTGTAGCGGTTCTGGGGCCCGGCTGGATCGCGGATTTCCTCCTCGTGCAGCCTTTCAAAGCCGCCGGTTGCCGCTAGTGCGCGGTGGACATAGAAGCCCCGGTGATTGGTCTCGATGCTGGTGCGCCACTCGACCGTTACCTGCCGGGTGCCGTATGGCGTCAGGCTGAACCCGGCCAGCTCCACCGGCGACGGATGCTTGTTGTGGATGTTGAAGGCGTAGCTCGCCGCTTCCATGAGCGTCAGCCCGTCACCAACGTCCTCGTGACAGCCCAAGCACGCGTAGTCGAGCGTCACAAAGGCATCCCCCGAGGCCTCCTGGTTCCAGAAGAGGCTGCCGCCGATGTCGGTGACGTTGTCGGCTGCCGCCACCGGATCGGTCATGATCTGGAAGAGGTGGCCGCGGACGTCACCCGTGAAGGGATTGAAGCTTTGTCCCGACTTGCCCATGTGGGGCATGTGGCACTCGATGCAGTCGACGTTCTCCATGCCAGCCACCAAGTAGTGGCTGTTGGCGGCGTTGCCCGGGTGGCAGTCGCTGCATTGGGCCGTCGTGCCCCCGAGGTTATAGACCACGGACTTGTGCGGATCGTGACAGCTCAGGCAGGTCAGGACGCCATCATGGGGTGAGTGGCTCATGTCCTCGGACTGTTGATGGTGGCGCATGAAGCCACCCTTCCAAGGCATCCGAAACTCCGCATCACGGAAATGACATTCGGCGCAGTCCTTGCCCCCCGGCGGTGATACCGACGACGGGTTGGCGACGTGATCGCTCGACGGACCGTGGCATGCCTCGCAGCGCACGCCGTCTTCAGTCCAGGTGCCGACCAGCCCGGCCAAACCGTGCTGGTTACCGGCGGGGTCGTAGCCGGTGGTGTGGCAGCGCCCGCAATCAAAGGGCTTGTCGACTTCGCCTGCGTGGTAGGGAACGAATTCTTCGGTCTGAAGGTTCCACTGCGTTGTTTCGTCGGCGTCACCGGTGTAGATGAAGCCGCGATCGTCAATGAAACGCGCCTTCCAGTAGTAGTTGCCGATGACGTACTCCACCTCTGACCATTCGAGCTGGGCATCGTGCACTATCGGCAGCGGGGGTGGGTCGGTGTGCGGCCAGGTGTTGCCGTCCGGTGTGTTGCCCTGGGTTCTGAAAATCTTCCACGGGTGACCGGAGTTGACGTAGCTGTCAAAAAAACCGGGTTCCGGCATGTTGGCGTGGCATCCGGCACACGCCTGATCCCCCACATAGTTCTGGGCCGACGCGACCCCAGCGCCCAGCACCAACGCTCCAACGACTAGCAAGGTGCGCATGACCAGCCTCCCTTTCGCAGTGCCGAACCCAGGCCCTACCCGTTATCCGTGTCGCCTCGTGTCCGGGCATCCCCGCACCCACCCCGAACGCGGCCCGTGTTCTCGGCACAGGTGTTCGGTAGAGTCCAGAGCAAGGAACGTACCGATGTCGTAAAGCAGTTAAATCGTTGCTATAGTGTGACTTAGTCTTTGAGGCAGGGCGGCGCTTGCCGGTCAAGTTGTCGGTCGGTCGAGCTTGACCAGGACGGTCTGGCAGGGGCAGAAACTCGTTCGCTGCGTGCGCAACTCCGCCACAGTCGCGGCAGATGGTGGCGCGGTCATGGCTGGTCGGTGGGCTGCCGATCTAGGAGTGATCGGCTGGGCTGCGGTGTTTTACCGTGAGACGCCGCCTAAGCTCAGATAGTCGCCCGGCCCCAGTCCGGCGTGTGGAGCGGGCTCAAGTGAAGCGGCAGGCGGGCTGGCCCCGCTGCCCAGATGGAGAACTCTCTAATGTTGAGAAGGTGTCGTGTCCCAGTGGCACTCTTGGTCGTGGCGGTCGCAATCGCCTCTTGCTCCAACCAGAAGACGGAGTCGGCGCGTGACTTGCCTCCGGCTGCCGATTCGGCCTACGCCAAAGGCGAAACCCTCTACCTCGACGGTCAGCTCGACGAAGCCGTGGGCGTTCTGCGGAGCGTCGACGCCGGTTCGCCGGATGCAGGTCGCGCCCACAATCTCTTGGGCATTATCCACAGTCAGCGCGGTGAGCCGCAATTGGCCAAGCTCGAGTTCGAGCAGGCCGAGCGTTTGGATCCGACCTTGGCGGCAGCGCACGCCAACCTCGGGTTCTTGCACATGGACGCCGGCGAGCTGACCGCGGCCGAGGCGGCGTTCGAGCGGGCGGCTGGGCTCGATCCGTACTACGTGTCGCCTCATCGCGGCCTCGCCGAGTTGTACTATAAGCAAGGCAAGACCGAAGAGGCCAAGACCGAACTGGAGCTGGCCGAAGCGCTCGAGCGCAATGCCCGCTCCGGTGGTGGTCGGGATCTGCAGATGGGCGAGCGCCTGGACTTGGCGCAGCTCATTCTCGACGAGGAGGCTTTGGACAACAAGGCGGCCGACCCCGTCGAAAATCCCAAACGTACGCCGCCCGCGCCCCCCAAACCCAAAACCAAGATGGTGACGGAGTCGGCGGCAGTGGCGTCGGGGACGACGGTGTGGCTGTCGCTTGGCCAACCGCTCTCTTCCAAGACCGCGCGGCCCGGTGATCCGGTGACCGCGCGCGTCCTCGGTGATGTGACCGCCGACGGCAAGGTCGTCATCCGTGACGGCGCCATGGTGCGCGGCAAGATCACCCAGGTCGAAGAGGCTGGCCGCGTCAAGGGCCGCGCTTCCTTGGCGTTCCAGTTCACCGAAGTCGAAACGGTGCGCGGCAACTTGCCCTTGTCGGCCAGCCTGGTCGAGGGGAGCGTGCAGGCGCCTGCCTCCAAGGCGCGCGACGCCACCAAGATCGGCCTTGGCGCCGCCGCCGGCGCCATCCTGGGCGAAATCATCGGTGACAACGCCGCCGCAGGGGCGGCGATTGGCGGTGCCGCCGGCGCTGCCATCGTCCTCTCTACGAAGGGGGCTGAGCTGGCGCTGGACGCCGGGACCGAGTTGCAGGTGGCGCTGGACGAGCCTCTCGAGGTGACTTGGAAGCGCCAGGTTCTGGTCGACTAGAGCCCGAACGGGTTGCCTCCACAAGCTCAACGATCGCCTGGGTCACCGTGGCCGGTTGCTCCAACTGGAGCCAGTGGCCAGCGTCAGGTAAGACGATGCAGCGCGCCTGCGGGGCGAGGCGCGCTGCCATCGCTTCGTTCAGCGCCGCAGTGTTGGCGGCCGACAAGATGGTGACTGGGAAGTCGGGGAGCGACAGCTTGGCCAACTCGACCAGCACCTCGCCCCGCAAGTGGTGCATGGTGTCGGCCAGGGCGAGGAAGTAGGCAGGGCGGACCAGGGTCGCGTGCAGCCGCGCCTGCAGCTCAGGAGGAAGGTGCTGGGCCGGGGCCAAGAGCCCGGCGCCGCGCCCGTCCCGGACCACCCCGCCGCTCGAGGCTCTGACCAGCCGCTCCGCCCACCCGGTGGCCCCGGCTCTGACCAGCCACGCCACCGCGCGAGCGACACCGAAGCGCGCCGCCCAGGCGCCCCGCTTGGCCAGCCAGGCGCCGCCAGCGATCCGCCCTGCTTGCCGGGGTGATTGCAAATCCATCGGGTCGGCCGGGTCGACCAATACCAACCCGGCCGTCAGCTTTGGAAAGCGCGCCGCGAAGCGCTCGACGACCAGCGCGCCGAACGAATGGCCCACTAAGATGAACGGTGGTTTCTGGCAAGTACGTTCCAGAAGTTCCGCCAACTCCCCGGCCATGCGATCGATCGTTCGTGGTGTACGCGCGCGGCCGCTAGCCCCGTGCCCGGGCCGGTCGTAGGCGAAAGCAGTGGTGCACTCGGCGACGCGCGGTTGCACCTTGCAAAAGCTCAGGCTCGAGCCGCCGAGGGCTGCTTCAAAGACCACCGTCGGCGAGCCGTCACTTGCCGCTTCGCCCATGCTTAAGGTGTGGACGCGCCCACCCTCCGAGTCCACGAAGGTGCCGCTCGCCGGCCACCGGCGCCGATCCCGCTTTTCACCGAAGTGTTGCCAGGCGTAACCGGCGGCCGGCAGCCCGACGGCCAGGGCGACCAACAAGGCGATGGCGACGGTCATCCTTTAGGCCGCGATGATCTTGAGGTCCAAGCCGACGGCGTCGGCCATCGCCAAGCACTCATCCAGCGCTGGGTGACGGACGACGATCCAGCCGTCGCCACTGACTACCTGGCGCCAATCGCGCCGCGGTGCGCCGAGCGGCACCAGATCGAGGTGGACGACGTGTTCGCCGAAGCGCGCCAGGAGGTTGTCGAGCCCATCGTAACGTTGGATGACGCCCTGGCCGTGCGCGCGTTTGAAAACCACCGCGGTGTTGAACCGCTCGCCTTGCGGAGCGGGAAAGGTGCCGTGGCAGCTGGCTTGCGCCCAGCCGGTAAACAGGTCGCAGTTGTTGGCGTAGTTCATGACGTGAACCAAGCGCCCGCCCGGCGGCCGGCCGCCGATCTCGCCGAACACGGCTTCACCGGCGGGCGTTCGAAACCACTCCATGTGGCTGAAGCCGCTCTCGAAGCCAAGCGCCTCCAGAACCCGGCGCCCCAACGCACGCCCCGGCGCGATGTCCTCGGCGTCGAGTTCAGCGAGACACACCGCCTGGGGGCTGATCCACTCGTTGAGGCGGGCGACCAGCGGTTTTGGCCGGTACCAAGCGACATTTTCGAAGGCGACGTGCCCGCCGGCGCATATGGTGTCGAAGGTGTACTCCTCGCCTTCAATGTATTCCTCCACACTGACCTCGGGAACGTGCCCCAATAGGGGGAAGACCTGCTCGAGTTCGGCGGGCTCGTCGATCCGATAGGTGTCAGCTGAGCCAGCGCCGTCAATGGGTTTGACGATGAGCGGGAACCCCACCTGCTCGGCAGCTTCCCGGCAGTCCTTCTGCGTGCGCGCCCGATAGTGGTAGGGGGTGCGAATGCCAGCGGCGTCCAAGACTTCCTTCATCCGCTGTTTGTCGCGGAAAGCCACCGCCTGCGGATAGGAGAGCCCTGGGACACCGAGTTCCTGGCGCAGGCGCGCGGCCAGGAGCATGCCCGGCTCCCAGAGGCACTCGACGCGATCGATGGTCTGGCGCCCGACCCATCGAGTCACCTCGGCTACGGCCGCTTGTTCGTCCCAGAGGTTGGGGATCTGCAAGTAGGCGCCGAGCGCTGCCCTGACCCGCGGCTCGAGCGCCCTCTGCGGTTGGTCGCCGACCCCGGCGACCTGGGCGCCGACGCGGGCCAGCGCCTGGGTAAAGAGCGGCATTTCGTCGGGAAACCCCGGGGAAATCATGATGACCTTCATGGTGACCTCGGTCGGCGGGGTTCAGGAGGACGGGTGCGTGATGCGCCTACGATAGGTCAAGCCTTGGCTGGGGGGCAAGCGCCCGCGATCGGCGTGCGGCGGTGTGCCGAGAAAGTGTACAATTCGCCCGCCGTTGTCTGCCAAAGCAGCTTCAGAATCTGAATCCGGGAGGCTCGTGGTGCTTCAAGATCTTTTCCAACGGCTTGAAACGCGTCTCGACGTCGAGGCCTTGCTTACCAAAGCAGTGGCGTTCTTGCCCAACTTGTTGGTGGCCCTCCTGTTCTTGGTGGCGGCTGCGTGGATTTACCGGCTGATCCGCAGACCCTTGGCGTTTGCCCTGGAGCGCTCGGGCATGGCGCCGCCGGTAGTGCAGCTGATTTCCACCTTGTTGCGCGGAGTGATCATGACCCTTGGGCTGATGATGGCTCTGGGTCAGATCGGCATCAACGTGGGCGCGGCGCTGGCGGGTTTGGGCATTGCTGGGTTGGCGGTGGGTTTTGCGGCACAGGATTCGCTGGCCAACTTCATCGCCGGGATCTTGGTGTTCGCGGACAAGCCGTTCGTGGTCGGGGATTGGGTGACGGTGAGCGGCGAACACGGCCAGGTTGTCGAGGTGACGATGCGCTCGACGCGCATCCGCACCCGTGACAACAAGTACGTGGTCATCCCCAATCAGACGATCATCGATGAAGTCTTGGTCAACCACTCCAAGAACGGCGAGACGCGGGTCAACGTACCGGTGGGGATTGCCTACAAAGAGGACATTCTGGCCGCCCGCCAGGTACTCTTGAAGGCACTGGAAGGCGTCGACGACCTGATGGACGATCCGGCTCCCGACGTCGTGGTGACCGAGCTGGGCGACTCCAGCGTCAACTTACAGGTGAGGGTCTGGGTGCATGAGGCGGCCGACGAAGCGCCTGTCGAAGCCGCGGTCCTGGAAGCATCCAAGCTCGCCCTGGACGCCGCCGGGATCGAGATCCCCTTCCCCCACATGCAGCTGTTCGTCGACGAAGTGCAGGAGCCAGTTTGGGACAAGGCGCGCGTCTTGTTTAACAAGGCGACCTAAGGGACGGGCGGCGACTCGACGTTTTCTTGCTTTGCGGACCGGCGCTGCCCGCCGGATTGGCCCTACTGGCCGCCCAGAATGATCGGCAAGCCGTCTTTGCCGCCGACGATGACGGTCTTGGCGTTGGGTGAGTTGGCCAGCATCTGAGTGGCCTCGATGCCCTTGAAGGTCAAGAACTGCTCAGAGAGGCTCTCGGTGATGATGCGCTGGTAGGTGGCTTGCCCCTCGGCCTCGATTTGCTTGCGCTCGGCCTCCAGGCGCTCCTTTTGCAGCGTGAAGCGGTAGCGCTCGGCTTCCTGCTCTTCCTTGAGCTTGTTTTGGATGGCTACTTGGATTTGCTCGGGAAGTCGGAGGTCGCGGATCAGCACGGCTTCGACCAGCACGTAGTGGGCGGCGCATCCCTCTTCGACTTTTTCGAAGATCTGCGTTTGTAGCTCGGCGCGCTTGCTGGAGTAGAGTTCTTCGGGTGTGTAGCGGCCGACGACCTCGCGGGCGGCGCTACGAAGCGTTGGCTGCACAACTTTCCGGTAGTAGTCGGGTCCGTAGGTTTGGTGGATGTTGGGCAGCGTCGGCAGGTCTGGTTTCCAGCGTACCGAGACGTCCATGCCGATCTGCAGCCCATTCGATGACAGGACGTTCAGCGCTTCCATCTTCTCTTGGATGCGTACGTCATAGCGAATGATGTTGACCCACGGCCAATGGATCTTCAGGCCTTCGCCGTAGGTTTTTTCCAAATCGGTACCGCCGAACGGGGTGTACTTGACACCCGATTCGCCGGAACGCAGCGTCGTCGTCATGCAGCCGGTGCCGATGGCGGCGACCACGGCGATGAAGACGACGCTCGATAGGAGTCGGGCGACTGCTCTGGGAATGTCGGATGCCTGCGCCATGGGTAGACCCTAGGGTTGGGGGACGGGGATGGCTTCCTCGATCAACATGATCGGAATGCCGTCTTCGATGGGGTACAGATAGGCGCCGTCCTCGCGGAGGAGGCCAGCTTCAAGGCGCTTGGCGACCGCTTGGCCGCCCCGGTTTTTTAGCTCACCACGTTCAATGAGGGCGTTCAAACGAGTGAGCACTGCGGGCTCGGCAAGCTTGACCGGTTGTTTGGTGTCCGGACAGGCGAGGATGTCTAGAAGAAGCGGATCGATCATATGTGCAAACCTGAAGTGGGTCGGCGGCGCCGCGCGCTTGTTCGAGCGGCGCAGTATAACACAGGTCCCAGTCGTTTCACGGTGGGGCAAGGCGCCGGCGGACGAGCCGGCCATCAGTGAAAGTTGCGACTCTTGACCGGCGCTGGCGCGCGCTCGAAGCGTGGCTCCCAGAGCCGATCGGCCACCAAGTGGACGACCCGGTCTTCGCACTGCAGGTGGCCAGTGATCCCCAAAAAAGGCGCCGAGCGGGCGAGGGTGGAGTAACGATCGAAGATGTTCTTCCAGAGGACTGCGTTTACAAAGCCACTCTCATCTTCCAGGGTCATAAAGGTGACGCCACGCGCTGTGCCTGGACGTTGCCTGCAGATCACCAACCCCGCATAGCGCACGCGCTCGCCGTCTGGCAAGCGGTTGACAGTGCGGGCATCGGGTAGCCCCTGGGCGGCAAGCGCCTGGCGGAGCGGGGTCAACGGGTGGGCGGCGGTGCTGTGTCCTGAAGTCTGGTAGTCCCAGCCGATGCGTTCGAAGGCCGTCAATTCCTCGAACCGCGGCGGGTGTTCGGCGTCCTCGAGTTGCAGCGGATTGTCGGCACGGGGGTCGAGGCCGCGGAGTGCCCACACCGCTTGGCGCCGGTTGCGGGCGAGACTCCGCAAAGCGCCGGCGCGGGCCAAAGCCTCTTGCGCGCCTTTGTTGAGGCCGGTGCGCTCTAAAAGGTCGGCCAAGCTGTCGAACGGGCGGGCGTGGCGCGTGGCGACCAGGCGCTGCCCGTCGGCCTCGCGAAAGCCTTTGATATAGCGGAGTCCGATCCGCAGGGCGATCGAGCTGGCGCCGTGTTTAGCGGTGCCGTCGCTTGCCTGGCGGGGTTCGAGGGTGCAGTCCCACTCACTTTCTTGTACGTCGATGGGACGCACCTCTAGACCGTGTCGCTTGGCGTCGTCGATGATCGTCGCCGGCGAGTAGAAGCCCATCGGTTGGGCGTTCAGCAGCGAGCAGGTGAACTCAGGCAGATAGTGACAACGAAGCCACGACGTGGCGTAGGCAATCAGTGCGAAGCTGGCGGCGTGGCTCTCGGGAAATCCGTACTCGCCAAACCCGCGGATCTGGTTGAACACCGCTTCGGCGAACTCGGGAGCGATGCCTTTGGCCTGCATGCGCCGGGTCAACCGCTCGCGGTGGCGTTCGATGCGCCCGGTTTTACGCCAGGCGGCCATGTCGCGCCGCAGCTGATCGGCTTCGCCCGGGGTGTAGTCGGCGGCGACCACTGCCAGGCGCATCACCTGCTCTTGAAAAAGCGGTACGCCGAGAGTCTTGCGCAGCACCGGCTCCAGGCTGGGGTGGGGATAGGTGACCGCCTCCTGGCCGTGCCGCCGGCGCAGGTAGGGGTGCACCATGCCACCGGTGATCGGCCCAGGACGCACGATGCTGATTTCGATGACCAAGTCATAGAAGGAGCGGGGCTTGAGCCGGGGCAGCATGGCCATCTGCGCGCGGCTTTCGATTTGAAAGACGCCGACCGTGTCGCCGGTGGCGATCATCTGATAAGTATCCTGGTCGCCGGCGGGAATAGTCGCCATCGTTACTTCGAGCCGGCGATGCTGGCGGAGAAGCTCAAAGGCGCGATCCAGCTGCGTGAGGGCGCCGAGGCCGAGCAGGTCGACTTTGAAGAGGCCGACGTCTTCGACGTCGTCTTTGTCCCACTGAATGACCGTGCGGTCTTCCATGGCGCCGTTTTCGATGGGCACCAGATCGTACACCGGCCGGTGCCCCAGCAGGAAACCACCCGGGTGGATGGATAGATGTCGGGGGAAGTTTTGAATTTCCGACGCCAGCCTGGAGAGCTGCCGCGCCAGTGGCACGCGGGTGTCAATTTTGGCGCGTTGGATTTGCTCGTCGGTAACGTCTTCGTAGTGGTCGAGCTGTTTGGCCAACCGGTCGAGCGAGGTTTCCGAGAGCCCCAGCGCTTTGCCGACGTCGCGGACCGCTGAGCGCGCCCGGTAGCGAATGACGTTGGCGACCATGGCGGCGTGGTCCCGCCCGTATTTCTGGTAGACGTGTTGGATCACCTCTTCCCGGCGCTCGTGCATGATGTCCAGGTCGATGTCGGGGGGCTCGTTGCGTTCCTTGGACAGAAAGCGCTCGAAGAGGAGGTCGATGCGCGACGGATCGACCGCGGTAATGCCTAGGCAATAACACACCGCCGAGTTGGCGGCTGAACCACGCCCCTGACAGAGGATGCCTTCTTGGCGGCAGAAACGCACGATCTCCCACATGGTCAGGAAGTAACCGCAGTAGTCGAGTTCGTCGATAAGCGCCAGCTCTTTGCCGATGGCGTCGCGCACCCGATTGGGCACGCTCCTGGGAAAGCGCTGGCGGGCGCCTTCCCAGGTGAGGTCGGCGAGCCAGGCGCTTGACGTTTTGCCGCTGGGTAGGTGTTCCGAGGGGTAGCGGTAGCGCAGCTGCCCCAACGAAAAGTGACAGCGGTGGGTGATGTCTTCGCTCCGCAAGATGGTCTGCGTGTCGTCCTCGAAGAGCTGCGCGAATGCGTGTGGTGCCCGCATGGCGTGCTCGGCGTTGGGGCGGGTGTGCCGGCCGATGTCGGGCAGGGGAGTGCCGTGTCGAATGCAAGTGAGAACATCTTGTAGGTCGCGCCGGCTGGGTGAGTGATAAAGAACTTCGATCGCCGCCACCAAAGGCACGCCTAACTGGGCGGCGCGCTCGCGCAGGCGATGTTCCTCGCGCAACTCGTGGGCGTTATGGTGGCGCGCCAGAAGCGCATAGAGCCGGTCGTCAAAGGCGTCGGCCACCTGATGGAGGAGCGCCGAGTCGACCTCGGGCCCTACCAATGCGCTTCCCGAACCGCCCCAGAGGGCGATGAGCCCAGCCGACAGCTCGCACACCTCGCTCCACGCCACTGAGCTTTTACCTTTCGGCGACCGCCGCCGGCCGCGGGTGATCAGCCGGCAGAGGTTGGCGTAGCCTGCTTCGCTTTGGGCGAGGAGGACGATGTGGGTGCCGTCAACAATGGTGACCTGGGCACCCAGGATCAGGTGGATCCCCAGCTCGGCGGCGCGCACGTGGGCGCGCACGGCGCCGTAGACGCCGTCGCGATCGGTCAAGGCTAGCGCTGGCATCCCCAGCCGGTAGGCTGCTTCGACCAACTCGTGGGGATGGCTGGCGCCCTCCAAAAACGAAAAGTTGCTCTTACACCAAAGGGGCGCGTAGGGAATCATGGGACCGTGGGTTGGGCTGCGTGTCGGCGGTATGGAGTGGCGAGCGTCGCGCTGTGGCCTAGGATACCATACAAACGTATGGCATTCAAAGTGGCCGGTGACTAAGCGTCCGGCAGAGAAACAAGTCCCCTGTCCGTAACTGTCCAGCGGCCGCTCTTCACACTCGGAAGCAAGGCTGAGTTCCTGCTCGTAAAAGGACAGCAAGATGTCAAAACTCGCGCTAGCTGTTGGAATCGCTGCCTGGCTGGGATTGTTCGTTGCCGCCACAGTCTTCGCCCAGCCCACGGGAGAGCGTTACCTGGCTTACGGTGGCGGAATCAACGCCGGCACTCATTCGATCCAAGTGACTGATGTTTTCTTGCCGCCGACCGATGTGACCGCCCTTTATCCCCTCGGTACTCTAAGTCCCGTGCGCGTCAACGGCTCGCCACTGGTCGATCCAACCGCCTATTTGACCTGGCGGGCGGTCGATGAAGTCTGGATCACGGTCGACCGTAACGAGACGGTTACGACCGAGTTTGGTACGGCGGCATGGGATGTGGACAGGATTGCCGGCCTCTTGGCGCCGGCTCGGAAGAACGAGAACATCCCGCCCCCTGTGGAGCTCAACCACTACTTGTGCTACGCGGTGACCGGACCACCAGTTCAGGTCAACGTGCATCTCGAGGACAAGCAAGTGTCGTTCGACGCGGCAACAATTGCGCCGGCCCTTCTTTGCAATCCGTGTTAAAAAACGCACAATGGAGTAGTCACACCGATTGTGGATCCCGGTCTCCATCTGGCGGTGTATCGCCTGGATGTGCCGAGCTACAGCGAGTTGGCGTTGTTCTACGATCAGTTTGGCGAAAGTCCAGTGGTGATGAACCTGAACCTAAATGATTTAAGCCTCTTGTTTGTACCCGCTTCGATCGACGCCGTCACGCCCGTGAGGTCGACTACTTGGGGAGCGATTAAAGCGATGTATTGAGCCGCGCTCAAGAGAACTGCTGGGTGACGACGCGCCGCTCAGCAAACGGGAGCACGTCGCCAACTCCGTGCAAAGTCGATGCGACGTGCTCCCTTGGGAGCCTGCCTTAGGTTGTGGCCGCGGCTCTAGTTGCGGGTGAGCTTGGATGCCCAGGAGTCAGCGACCGATTTGGCGGCGTCCCGTCCGCCCAAACCGAAGGCGAGGGCGGCGGCGACGGCGACCGCACCAATTGTGAAGCCGAACGCCATGTTGACGATGTTGTCGGCTAATCCCATCGATCGCAGCCCCATCGCCAACACCAAACCCAAAATCGCGATCCGCGCGATGTTGGCCAGGCCGGTGGCGCCGCCGGCGCTCAGCTTCTGGTAGGCGATGGTGCTCAGGAAGTTGCCGATCACCAGAATCAGCCCACCGACCAGGATGCCGCCGCCGAACTCGAGCACGCGCGCGAAAATGTTGGAGATAATGTCGATCCCCAACATGTTCACCGCCGCGGTGCTCGCCGCTAGCATCGCGAAGAACATGATGGCGCCGTCGATGAGGCGCGTCGGCGTGAATGAAGCTGAGAACATGTTCTGGATGCCCAGCTTTTCGGGCAAGGTGTCGATCGCCATGCCTTGCAGAAGCCCATTCAGAATGAAGATGCAAAACTTGGCGATGAAGTAGGTGACCAGCAAGATGATGCCGGCGCCGACAATGTTTGGAATCGCCGCCATGAGCTTCTGGATCATGGCCGAGGCCGGATCGACGATGGCGGGGATATTCAACACGCCAAGTGCGGCAACGACGATCGGCAAGAGAATGGCTCCGAACGTGAAGGCGACGCCAAATGGAGCTAGTCTGAGTTCGCTGTTGCCGGTGCGCTCGGCGATCCCAAGATCGACGTTGCGCAGCCCGATGCCCACTAGGCTCGAGACGATCTTGGCGATCACCCAGCCGGCGTAGCCGACCACCCCAGCCCCGATGATGTTAGGCACCGCCAGGCCGAACTTGCTGAGCATTTCGCGGAGCGGCGCCAAGACGTCGGTCAGCCCGAAGTGCTGGAGCACGCCCATCAAGACGAAGACGGTCAAGACCGCGCTCAAGAGCGACATGAGCGGTGAGACGAGGTCGGTCACCGTGCCATCGGCGTCCCGCCGGTGCAAGAAGCCCAACTTCCGCAGGGCGCGGCCCAACGAACTGGTCAAGATTTTGACGACGATCAGGCCGAGAATAAGGATGAGTAGGCCAATGAGCGCGTGGCCTAGGGCACTGGATCCGATTGGGCCCAGGAACTCGTTGAGCGTGTCGACGATCTGTTTCATAGCTTGGGATCTCCCTTCCCCTCCGAATATGTTTCTTGGCCGCCGAATGGGCGGCGGCACACCACATGCCACGTTAGACAGGTCGTGGAAGGGAATGGTCACCGGCGAATGGGGCAAAAGACCCGACTTTGTGGCTGGGCGCAGCTGGTCGCGTCACTCAACCCGCCCGTGCAGGAACCAGCGGTTCCGGTGCCGGTCGAAGTACACCCACAGCCATTCGCCGTCTTGGTTGCGTGCAAAGTAGTAGTCGCGGTGCACTTCACACTGCCACCAGCCTCCCGAGACGACGTAGGGCCCGACGAGCTGGTCGACTGCGGTGTCTTGCCGTCCCCGGAGTTGCCAGCCGTCTTCTTCGTGTTTGGGGCGGGCGGGTAGCGGCCGGGGAGTGCGATAGATTCGGCGCACCAGGCTGGCGGTGTGGACCCTCGCCGGCGGCGCCAGCTCCAGGTTACCCGCTGGTACCCAGCGGAACTGGGCTTCGGGCAAATGCCCTTCTCTGAGTTCGGCGTGCACCACCACCTGGTCGCCAAACTCGGCCCGGAGCTGGGCAAAGGCTTGCTTGGCGGCGTCGATGTCGCGGGTGGGGTGTTTGGCGAACAGCTGCAGCTGTTCGGCCACCGCCGGCACGCCCGTCGCCGACACCGTGATGTCGGTGACGCCGGTGGCGAAAGCGCCGTCTTGGGCCAAGCGGTCGAGCCTGAGCATGACCAGGCGCAAGAGTAACTTGGCGCTCAACGTCGGCTCCGCCGGACTGATCTCGGTTGACACCGGCTCGCCCCCGTCGAGCTGGAAGTCGAGCTGCAGGGCGCCGAGAGCTTCGCCCTGGTCATACAAACAGTGGAGAACCGGATGCAGGAGGCGCTTGCACAAAAACAAGAGGCGCTGGCTGTTGTCCTCGCTGTGATCCAAGGCCAGGCTTTGCGACGCGGCAGTGATCTCGGGCTGCGGCTGTATAGGTGACCACACCTCACCCCGCGCCTGGCGGTAGAGGGTGGCGACCTCGCTGCCAAAACGCCGTTGCACGCCCGCTGGTGGCAACTGCAGAAAGGCGCCGGTGGTGGTGACCCCGAGCGCCATCAGCGTGTCGCGTACCGGCGCCGGTAACCGCAGACGGTGGATGGGCACCCGCTCGACTGCAGCTTGCTCGGCCACCGGCGATTCGGCCACCCAGACCGGCCGGCGGGTCAATGAGCGAGCTAGAGCTTCGGTGCCGAAGCGACTGAACCCCACGACGATGTTCGAGGCGAAACGTTGGGTGGCGAGTTCGGCGTGGATGGTGGATGCCCAATCGACCAGCTTCGGGTAGAGCCAGTCGAGGCCGCTAGCATCAGCCCAGAAGATGCCGGGGTCGTCCTGGCAAATTTCCACCCCAGGCGTGAAGCGTCGCAACACTTCAGCGACTTGGTTGAGCCCATCTTGAATGGTGGGTTGGGGGACCACTCCGGCGCACAGTCCTGGCACCAGCGACAGTGCTGTGGCGTAGCGCATGCCCGGTAGGATGCTTTGGCGCCGGGCCACTTCGTTGACCCAGAGGAGCCGGCCATTGGGTGTGTCTTCCTGGACCACCGCCGCCGGCGAGCCCCGCCACTCGGGATGGCTGCGCAAGAGAAGTTGGAGCGCAAATGCACGCGCGTTAATGCAGGCCAAGCGGTCCACGGCAGTTGACTTCGTGCGTCCAGCCAGGAGCGTGACGCTTGTCCTTAACAGCGCGCAGCCGACAGACGAATTCGTCGCTGGCGCGGCGCTGGATACAGCACTGGCCACGCAGCGATACTAACGAGCTGAGCGATGGCACTTTCTTGGTCTTGGTCGTTAGAAACAGGCAGGTGGCGTCGTGCTTCTGGGTCAATCCCAACAAGCGCGTTTGGGTGGGGATCGGGAGCGTGTGTTGCACCGGCGTGTTGCAGAGATCGACCACCACCAACCCAAACGCGCCGCCGCGCATGAGCTGGCTGGCCGCCCGACCCAGTTGCTTGGCTTCTTCGACGCGCACGACCGGCAATGCTTGGAGGTTGACGCCCGTGCTGGCCAGATCGGGCGGGAAAAAACTCTGATCGAGCGTCGTCACCCAGGCGACCGGCTCGCCGCTTTCTTGGGCTTCGTAGACTAGGAGACTGGCCAAGGTCAAAACGGCGGCACCGGTGGCGGCGGTCAGCTCAACGAGCCTGCCGGCCAGCGCTTCGAGCGACCACCCCGGCGCCGACCACTCGGGGAGGGCCTCGGCCGGCCGCACGCCGCAAAGGCTTTGAAGCGGTATGGGTTGAGCAGGTGGCATTGCTCCAGCCCGGATGCAGAAAAGGGAGTGATATCGACACTGCCGGGGGGGGAGCGATGGGGGGATTCTAGGATACTACTCGCAAGAGTAGCTGTCAAGGCTCAGTTCCGCTCCGGAAATACTCATGGACCTGGGGTCCACCCCAAGCAATGAAAGTTGCTAGCTCGCCGTGTGGGCTCGACCGAAGGTCGCGTGAGTTTACAACGACTTACAGTTACTTTCTGAGCAAATATTCATGGACCTGGGGTCCACCCCGAGCAATGAAAGTTGCAGGCTCATCGTGTGGGCTCGACCGAAGGGCGCGGGAGTTTACAACGACAGCTACTTTCTGAGCAACTCGTCTGCTCGCGAGGTGGTTTTCTCGGACAGGCTCCAGCGGGGCTGTCCGAAAACGCGGAACCCCAGCGCGCTGGTTCCGCAGGAAGCTGTCCGAGAATTGTTGGGTGACGGTGAAGTCGCGCGAGCGCTGGTTTTTTTGCATCGGTCGAAGAAGGTAGTCGGTGGGACGGCACACTTCCTGCTCGTTCCGCTGCGGAACTATTCATGGACATTTTGTCCACCCCGGGCAATGAAAGTTGCTAGCTCGCCGTGTGGGCTCGACCGAAGGTTGCGTGAGTTTACAACGACTTACAGTTACTTTCTGAGCAACCGGAGTTCCGCTCCGGACCGGAGAGCCGCTCGACCCCGGGGCTTCGCTCAGCTGCCGCCCTCGACCCGGGCCTTGATATTGGCCAGCCCCTTTTCGAAGTCGGGGCCGGCCATGCCATCCATGAGCAGACCTATGTAGCGCATGATCGGGTTGTTTGCCTCGCCCGATATTCCCCAGGTGACCTTGACGCCGCCGTCGCTTTCGGCGAACTCCCAGAGCCCGGCGGCTTTGCCGTGGTCGCCGAAGTCCAACTCGGTGCGGATGCGCTCGTGGGGCACGCTCTCGCTAATCGTCAGCTTGCCCTTTCCCGATTTTTCGCTGGTCCACGAATACGACGCTCCCTCGCCTGATGGGATGGCGTTGTAAGTCGCCTGGATCGTCGAATCCTTTTGTTGCCAGGGGCCCCAGGATTCCCAGTGACGCACCGTATTGACTTGATCGAACACTGTCTCGATCGGTGCGTTGATGACTGTCGAGCGCGCCACGCTATAGGTCTTAGGGAGTAAGAAGCTGATGAGGAGTAGGAGGGCCACCAAGACAACTAGTGACACGAACAGGCGCTTCAGCAGACGCATGGGTCGTCCTCGTGGGTTACTGCGGTTGAGCTAGCCGCGGATTCGAGGGCGCGAAGCCTAGCACATGTGTACAATGCGGCGGCGCCGCGGCGCGAGGACCGCGCCTACCTTAAACCTACTTTGCCGCTGACGAGCGAACCTGGGACATGGCAGGAGTAAACACCGCGCTGGAGTTGCCGGCCAACTGGCGCACGTTCCAGGCAATCGATGCCCACACCGCGGGCGAGCCGCTGAGGGTGATCACCGCTGGCTTTCCTGAGATCGAGGGCAACTCGATGTTGGAGCGCCGCGCCCATGCTCGCCGCCACCACGATCGTTGGCGTCGCCTGCTCATGTGGGAGCCTCGGGGCCACGCCGACATGTACGGTTGCCTCCTAACACCTCCGGCCACACCCGATGGGCACCTTGGCGTCTTGTTCCTCCACAACGAGGGATTCAGCACCATGTGCGGTCACGGCATCATCGCCCTGGTCAAGGTTGGGTTGGATTGCGGACTCTTCAAAGCCGGCGATCCAGAAGCGCCCATCTTGATTGACACGCCTGCTGGCCGGGTCGTCGCCCGCGCCACGCTAGACTCCAACGGTGCCGTCGAGCAGGTGGCCTTCGACAACGTGCCGTCTTTTGTCCTCGAAGACCGCTTGCGGGTGCAGGTGGATGGCGGTGGGCAGGTTGACGCCACCATCGCTTTTGGCGGGGCGTTCTACGCCTACGTCGATGCCGAGGCGCTCGGCCTTACCCTCACCGCCGATGCCGCCGGCGAAATCCGCGACTGGGGGCAGCGGATCAAGCGCGCCGTTGCCGACACCTACGAGATCCGTCATCCAGTCGGATCTCCAGAGTTGAACTTCCTCTATGGCGTCATTTTTGTCGGCCCGGCGCGGGATGGAAACCACAGTCGCAACGTCTGCGTCTTTGCCGAGGGCGAGGTCGATCGCTCACCCACTGGCACCGGCGTCAGCGGTCGGGCAGCCATTCACTACGCCGGCGGCGCACTGGGCGTCGGCAGTCCCATCGTCATCGAGAGCATCCTCGGCACCACGTTCGCAGTGGAAGTGGCGGCCACCACCCAAGTGGGACCGGTTCCGGCGATTGTTCCGAGGGTCACTGGCGCCGCCTATGTGACCGGCACCCACCAGTTCGTCGTCGACCCCGCCGATCCGCTTGCCGAAGGCTTCTTGATCCGATGACGCTCCGCGTCGCATGCATCGTTGGGGCGCGTCCCAACTTTATGAAAGTGGCGCCGATCATGCGGGCGATGGGTAAGCGTCATGGAGTGACCGGCCTCATCGTCCACACTGGCCAGCACTACAACGCCAACATGTCTGACGTGTTTTTCGCCGAGCTGGGGATCCCTGCCCCGGACATCAATCTGGAAGTCGGGTCAGACACCCATGCGCGCCAAACCTCGGCGATCATGCGGAAGTTCGAGGCCGCCCTGCCGGACCTGCGTCCGGCGGTGGTGCTGGTGGTCGGCGATGTCAACTCCACCATTGCTTGTGCGCTGGTCGCGGTGCGCGCAGGTTTGCCGGTCGTCCATGTCGAAGCTGGACTGCGCAGCTTCGATCGCTCGATGCCCGAGGAGGTCAATCGCGTTCTGACCGATCGCATCTCCGACGCCCTGTTCGTGACCGAGGAAAGCGGTCGCCGTAACTTGGCGCGCGAGGGGATCGAGCCCGAGCGCGTTTACTTTCCCGGCAACACGATGATCGACACGCTCGTACACCGCTTGCCGGCCGTCGAACGCTCGAGCGTCCAGGCTTCGCTTGGGCTCGAGCCTGGTGGCTACGCGGTCGTCACCTATCACCGTCCATCCAACGTCGATCGAGCCGAACGCCTGGCACCGTTTGTCGAGGTGATGGAGTGGATTGCCAGCCAACTTCCCGTGGTGTTTCCCGTCCATCCGCGCACCCGGGCGCGGTTGGAGGAAGCCGAGCTGTGGGGGAGGCTCACCCGAATCAGCGGCCTAACGCTGTCGGAGCCGCAGCCCTACACCGACTTTATGGCGCTGATCAGGGGTGCTCGCTTCGTCCTCACCGACTCCGGTGGCATCCAGGAGGAAACCACCTACTTGGGCGTGCCTTGCCTCACCCAGCGCACTTCCACCGAACGCCCGGTGACCATCGACCAGGGCACCAACGTGCTCCTGGGAGAGGATTTCGCGAAGACGCGCGGACAAATCGAGTTGGTTTTGAGCGGCGGTTTCAAGTCCGGCCAGGTGCCGCCCAGTTGGGACGGGTTGGCGGCCGAGCGTATCGTCGATGCACTGCTCGAGCGCTACGCATGACTCGAACCCGCCGGTTGGTAGCGTGCTACGGCAATCTCGACCTGCCGCCCACCAAGGGCGCGCCGATTCATTTGACGGCGTTGGCCGAGGCCGCGGCGGCGCACGTTCCCACGCACCTGTTTGCCTGGTGCGGCGGCGACCCCCAGGCTTTCGACACTTGGGTGGCGAGCGCCCCCGCCCCCGAGGCGCGCCGCGATCTGGTCGAGTGCTTGGACCCCGCCGATCGGAGCCGTTCCGGCGTTGGGCGCCGCCGCGTCTACCTCCAGCGGGTGGCCAAGTTCATGGAATCACACGCGGCGCCCGGATCCGTCGTCTGGGTGCGGGGGCCATACACGGCGCTGGCGGCTTTGCCCTGGATCGTCCACTGTCGCCGGCGGCGTCGCGGCTGGCGGTTCGTCTACGACGCTGCCAGCTTCACGCGCCTGGAGCACGCGTTGATGCCTGATATGCGTACCGGACCTTGGATGGCAAGTCTGGAGGAGTGGGGCATGAAGCGCTTCGACTTCGTGCGCACGCTGGCACCTTGCATGGCCGACTACTTGCGCGACATTGGCGTCCACGAGGAAAAAATCTGGGTGCTGCCGGTGGGCGCGTCGCCGCCGCCGGCCCGCTGGCCCGGCCCCAGCAACCCGGCGGTGAAACTCCTCTACTCGGGGAGCGCCCGCGCCTGGCAAGGATTGTCTGGCTTGTTCGATGCCATGCGGCTCTTGTGGGAGCGCCGTTCGCCTTTGCGGCTCAGGGTTCTCGGCGTCACGCGTGAAGAACTCACCGGCGAGCCGCCGGCCAACGTCGAGATCGTCGGTCGCGTGCCCCACGCCGATGTCGCCCGCTACTACCTGGAGAGTGATCTGCTCGTCGTACCGCGCCCGCGCCTGCCGCTCACCGATACGGTCGTGCCAATGAAAGTCGCCGAAGCCATGGCGCTCGGCATTCCGATGGCAGCGACCCGGCTGCGGCCAATCGAGTACGTGGCGGGCGAAGGGGGGGCGTTTTGGGTGGACGAGCCCACCCCAGCGGCGTGGGCGGCTGCCCTGGAGGACGCCACCCGCAATCCCGACCGCCTGTGGGCGGTCTCAGAGCGGGCCCAGCGCCGGTTCGACGAGCTTTTTGACTGGCAGCGGCTGGGGCGAGACGTTGCTGCCAAGCTCTTCAGTGAGCCTGTACACCCACGTATTTGAACCAATGGCTTCAAAACAAGTCTATTTTTGCCGTCGAACCTCCGCGCCCTCGAACGGCTTGACTCTGTAACACAATTGTTTTTCCGTGGTTAGCCCGCTGATCGGTTCTGGCCCGGGCCTTGCGTTGGTTTCTTGTCAACAGCCGGCCACCGCGCTGGCAGACGCGAAGGACCAGACAGGAGACCGAGCCATGTTGCAGACCACCATCGACCAATTGATCGCCGACGTCGAACGTAAGAGCCAGTGGGATCGTTTCTTGGACAAGTATTCGGCCTACCTGAACGATCCGTCCCTGGCTAACGCCGCCCACTTGAAGCTGGCGGCGGCGGATCTCGAGGTGACCGACGAATCCTTCTCGCTGGAAGAGTTCACCGGGCGCCTCGGCTTCCCGGAGGAGGTGGCGCTAGCCGTCTAAAGCAGCCGTTCTTGGCAGTTTGAGGAGGTCAAGACGCCTCCAAAGTGGCCCACCGCGGCAGGAAGGGCGCTCACCCTTGCCGGTAACAGCTTGTATGGCCTATCATTAAGCTGTTCCCCGTGACCCGCTCCCAGCTCTGGGAGCCCCCTCCAGCGCCCTCCACCGAGGTGATCATGAGACGTCAACCCCCGAGGCTCGCCCGCCGCCTGAGCCCCATTCTGACCAGTGTCGCCGTTGTTGCCTGCAGCATCTTGGCGTCCGTTGCCTTGGCCACGGCTGCGACCCCTTGGACCGACATCGACGAGTCGGTGATCGCACCGGCCGCTGGAAGGATGATCGTTCCAAACACCTACCGAACCCTAAGCTTGGACGTCGCCGATCTGAGCGCGGCATTGAACCAAGCGCCACTCGAGCGCACCGCCGAGGCCAAGACCCGCCGGATCACGGTCGAGTTGCCGCTCCCCGAGGGCGGCAGCGAGCGCTTCGCGGTCTACGAGTCGCCGATCATGCACCCCGACCTAGCCGCCCGTTACCCCGAGATTAGGACTTACGCCGGGCAAAGCTTGGATCATCCGCATCGCATGGTGCGCTTTGACCTGACGCCGGCCGGCTTCCACGCCATGGTTCTGTCGGCCGACGGCGACTACTTTATTGATCCCTATCAACGCGGCGATGGGACCCACCACATCAGCTACTACAAGCGCCACTTTGCCCCCTTGCCGGAGAACGTCGTGGCCGAGGCTCGGGTGCTGGACGCTGACCCCGAGACCAAGGCGCTGATTGCCGAGGCGGTGGCGCAGCAGGCTCCGGCGGCGCCCACCGGTGCCACCCTCCGAACCTACCGACTGGCGGTCGGTGCCACTGGCGAGTACACCGCCTTCCACGGCGGGACGGTGCCGGCTGGCATGGCTGCGATCGTCACCGCCATGAATCGCGTCAACGGCATTTACGAGCGCGACATGGCTCTGCGGATGGAGCTGGTTCCCAACAACGACCTGATCGTCTATACCAACAGCGCCACCGATCCCTACTCGAACAACAGCGGCGGCACCATGTTGGGCCAGAACCAATCGACGTGTGACACCATTATCGGTTCGGCCAACTACGACATCGGTCACGCTTTCTCGACCGGCGGCGGCGGCATTGCTTCGCTGGCGGTTATCTGTCGAACAGGATCCAAAGCGCGCGGCGTGACCGGGCTGCCGTCGCCCATCGGTGACCCGTTCTATGTCGACTACGTCTCCCACGAAATGGGCCACCAATACGGTGGCCAACACACCTTCAACGGCAACGCCGGGGCTTGCTCGGGCGGCAACCGCAACGGCTCCACCGCTTACGAGCCGGGCAGTGGCTCGACCATCATGGCCTACGCCGGCATCTGCGGCTCTCAGAACATTCAGAGCTTGAGCGACGACTACTTCCACAACATTAGCTACGTTGAGATCATTGCCTACACCCAGAGTGGCACCGGCAACTCCTGTCCGGTGACCACCGCCACTGGCAACAACGAGCCAAGCGTCTCGGGCGGCGCCGATGGCTACGTGCTGCCGATCTCGACACCGCTCAAGTTGACGGCTACCGGCAGCGACGCTGATCCGGGCGATGTGTTGACCTACTGTTGGGAGGAGTGGGATCTAGGCCCAGCCGGCCATCCCAATTCACCGTCCGGCAACGCACCGATTTTCCGCTCGCGGGATCCTGATGAATCGCCGTCCCGCTACCTGCCGCGGCTCACTAACATTCTGCTGGGCACGCCGAGCTGGGGTGAGCTACTACCCACCTATTCGCGCAACCTGAACTTCCGGGTCACCCTACGCGACAACCAGGCGGGTGCGGGAGGGGTCGACTGGGATCAGAAGAACATGACGGTCTCTAATGCCGCAGGGCCCTTCTTGGTCACTGCCCCGAACACGTCGATTATCTGGGCGGGAGGCACGCAGCAGACTGTCACCTGGGACCCGGCCAACACCGACGTTTCCCCGGTCAATTGTTCCGAGGTCAACATCCTGTTGTCGACCAACGGCGGCAACGCCTTTGACCACGTGTTGGCGACCGCGACCCCCAACGACGGCTCCGAGTTGATCACCGTGCCGAACGCGCCGAGCGTTTTTTGCCGGGTGTTGATCGAGGCGGTGGATAACGTCTTCTTGGATACCAGCGACGTCAACTTCCAGATTGAGGAGTCCGCGGGGCTCGGCGAGCCCGGGGCGACTGATTTCGCCATCCACCGCTTCAAGCTCTACAACGCCACCCCCAACCCATTCAACCCGTCCACGATGATCGGCTTTGACCTGCCCGAGGCCGGGCACGTCAAGGTGCAGATCTTCGATGCGCAGGGGCGATTGGTGTCGATTCTGGCTGACCAGGCCCTCGGCGTCGGGCGTCACTCGGTGGTCTGGGATGGCACCGACGACCTCGGGCGTCACCTGCCATCGGGCGTGTACATCTACCGTATCGAGACCAAGCATGGCGTCGAGTCGCGGCAGATGACCTTGGTCAAGTAAACACCGTGCCGTTCTAGAAACGGCGCGCAGACACTACGCCAGCGGCACGCGCGGCCAGCCCCGAAAGGGACTGGCCGCGCTCGTGTTGGGCCGGGCACTGTCGGGCCGCCGTTTGTTAGGATGCCGCTCTATGAAGCTCGTTCGCTTTGCAACCGCCGCACTCAACCAAACGCCGCTCGACTGGGATGGCAACCTGGCGCGCATCGTTCAGGCTTTGAACGAAGCCCGCCAATCCGATGCCTCAATCCTCTGTTTGCCCGAACTTTGTATCAGCGGCTACAGCTGCGAGGATATGTTCTATTCGCCCGGCGTGCACGCCCAGGCTCTGAGCGCCCTCGAAGACTTATTGCCCGAGACGCGCGGGTTGGTGGTCACCTTCGGGCTGCCGCTGGTCTACCAGAAGGCGCTCTACAACGTCGCCTGTCTGGCGGTCGATGGCCGGGCTCTCGGCTTCGTGGCCAAACACTTCTTGGCGGGTGGCGGCGTTCACTATGAACCGCGCTGGTTCTCGCCGTGGCCGGCTGACCTCCGCGTCGAAATCGATTTTGGGGGAAACCGCGTGCCGCTCGGCGACTACGTCTTCGACTGCGGCGGTGTCCGCCTGGGTTTCGAGATCTGCGAGGACGCCTGGGTAGCACAGCGGCCGGGCGCGGCGCTGGCGGCCCGCGGCGTCGACGTCATCTTGAATCCGAGCGCCAGCCATTTCGCCTTTGGAAAACAAGAGGTGCGCAAGCGCTACGTCGTCGAAGGGTCGCGTGCCTTCGGCGTCGTCTACGTGTACAGCAATCTGCTGGGCAACGAGGCCGGCCGGGTGATCTACGACGGCGGTACGTTGATAGCCAGCGACGGCCGCCTGGTGGCCGAGGGGCGGCGATTTTCGTATGAAGACGTGGTGGTGACTACTGCGGTCGTTGACCTCACTGACAACCGCGTCGCCCAGGCGCAGACCGCCAGCTACCGCCCCGACCTGGCCGGCGGTGGGGCCATTGTTGCCGGCATCGAGCTGCCGGTCCTCGTCCCCGAAGTCGAGCACACCGAGCGGCCCGATTGGGAAACGTCGGGCCGTCTCAAGGAGGAGGAGTTTTGGCGCGCCGTCGGGCTGGGACTCTTCGATTACCTGCGCAAGAGCCGCGCCCGGGGCTTCGTCGTCTCCCTGAGCGGCGGCGCCGATTCGTCGGCAGTGTCGTGCTTGGTCGCTTTGATGGCCGGGGCTGCACTCGCCGAACTTGGGGCCGAGCGGCTGCGCACTAAGCTGGCGCACATCGGCGGGACCGGGGCGTGTGCCACGGTTCCGGACTGGGTGGAACGCCTCCTGGTCTGCGCCTACCAATCTACCCGGCAAAGTTCCGAAGAGACCCGCGAAGCGGCGCGGTCGGTGGCCACGGCCCTGGGCGCGCGCTTCATCGAGCTGGACGTCGATCCTTTGGTGCAGGGCTACGTCCAGTTGATCGAACTCGCCACCGGCCAAACACTCAACTGGGATGACCACGACGTCCCCCTCCAAAACATTCAGGCGCGCGTGCGGGCGCCCAGCGTTTGGCTGTTGGCCAACCTCGGCGGCGCCCTACTTTTGTCCACCAGCAATCGCTCCGAGGCAGCGGTGGGCTACGCGACCATGGACGGCGATACCGCCGGTGGCTTGAGTCCGATCGCGGGTATCGACAAGGCCTTCCTGCGCGACTGGCTCGCCTGGTTGGAGGCCACGGGCCCCGACGGCATGCAGGCTATTCCCGCACTGGGGGCCGTGAACGCCCAGGTGCCCACCGCCGAACTGCGGCCGCCGGGGCACCAACAAACCGACGAGGACGACCTCATGCCCTACGCCGTGCTCGACGCCATCGAAGGCGCGGCCATCGGCGACAAAGAGATGCCGCGGGCGGTGTACCTGGAGATGCGCGCCCGCTTTCCCGAGTACGCACCGCGGACGATGCTCGAGTTTGTCGAACGCTTCTTTCGGCTCTGGGCGCAGAACCAATGGAAGCGCGAACGCTACGCCCCTTCCTTCCATCTAGACGACAAAAACCTCGACCCCAAAACCTGGTGCCGCTTTCCGATTCTTTCCGGGGGTTTCGAGCACGAACTCCGCGAGCTGCGGGCCTGGGTGGAGAGTGAGGGTGTGGACTAGACCGCCGGCCTGGGTGGCGGCGGCGCCCGTTTGGCTTATGACCGCCGGTGTGGCGGTCAGCCACGTGCTGACCCAGCTGGGCGCTGCTTGGGCGCTGGTCGTGGTCGCTGGGACGGCGCTGCCAACGCGCCCCAGGTGCCGTGCGCTGTCGGTTGCTGCGCTTTTGGCGAGTGGTCTTCTGGCATTTGCAATCGCGGCGCCGCGCCCGGGCGTGCGGGAGCTCGTGCCCTTCTTGATCCTTTGTGCGTGGCCGGCGATCGTCCGGGCTTGGCCTCGCGGCCAGCTGTCGCTGAGGCGCTGGGCGTGGGGTTTCACCGGAGTGGCGACGCTGGCGGCGCTTGCCGGAGGCGTCCGTCACTTTGCCGGTGTCGAGCGCACCTACGGCTTTTACGGCGGTTACTTCACGCTGGCGGTGCTCTTGGCAGTCGCCCTGCCGATTGGTTGCGGTCTCTGGGCAACCACCCGCGACAGGCGGGCAAGCTGGTGGCTGGCCGTGGCTTTGGTCGTGCAACTTGTGGCGCTCTGGTGGACTGGTACCCGCAGTGCCTACTTGGCATTTCTCGTGGCGCACGCGATTTGGTGGCTCACCAGCGTCCGCCGGGTGCCCAAGCGTTCCCTGGCGACCTTGGCACTGCCAGTCCTCTTGCTCGGCTTCTTGGCGCGCTCGAGCGACTCGCGCCTGAACCCGGTGCGCAACGCCCCCAATCCGAGAGAGATCACCGAAGACTTGTCCAGCGGGCGGCTTGGTATCATGCGCGATGCAGCGGTGCAGTGGAGCGCTGCCTGGCACCTGGGCGCCGTCGGGCGCTTGCTCTTCGGTTACGGGTTGGAGAGTCGCGGGCGGTTGGTCGGCGGCGCTTTCAAGAGCTGGGAGTCTGATTGGTTGCAAGCTTTGATGGACCAGGGGATTTTCGGCGTCGCCTGTTTGGCGTGGGTGTACGCCTGCGGCTGGCCGGCGCTGGCCGCCGGCTGGCGCTCCGCGGAACCCCTGCCGGTTTCGGTGGCGGCGGCTGGCATCGGCTGCTGCCTCCTGGGCTGCATGAGCCTCGAGGTTTTGGCGTTTGAACGGAGCGCCCTGTGGATCCTGACCACCGCGGCGTTGGCTGGCGATGGCAGACTCCTGTCGGCGCCGGCGTGAAAGGGATGCGGCGGTGAGCCAACGCGCAATTCGGCTGTTGATCGTCGGCGGCACGTTCGACAAGGACTACAACGAGATTACCGGTGAACTGTTCTTTCGTGACACCCACATCCCGGAGATGTTGGCGCTCGGGCGCTGTCGGCTCGACGTCAAAGTGCGGACGGTCATGATGACCGACAGCCAGGACATGACCGGCGCCGATCGTGCCGCCGTCTCGCTCCAGTGCCAGCGTTCCGTTGAGACCATGATCGTCATCACCCACGGGACCGACACCATGGTCGACACAGCGCGGACGTTGGCCAAGGACGTGTCCGACAAGACAATCGTTCTAACCGGCGCCATGATTCCCTACGCATTTGGCAGTTCGGATGGCCTCTTCAACCTTGGCAGTGCATTGTCGTTCGTACAGGTGTTGCCCGCCGGCGTGTATGTGGCGATGAACGGGCGCTGCTTCGCGTGGGATAACGTCCGCAAGAACCGCGAGCTGGGTGTGTTCGAGGAGTTGAGTTAGGATTTCTTCGATTGGGTTGGTTGCCGCACACTTGGGTGAGAAGCCAAGGGCGCCGCTAACGCGGACCGCCGCCCAAAGGGTCTGGAGACGCATCTCCCAACGAGTTAGGTCGTTCGCCACTCTGGTATGCGCCTTGCAGTTTGCTCCTTTGCGGCCAGCGCCAACCGGGGCGCTGCCGAGGGGAGCGACTGCATGCCCACTGCCGACCTGACTACCACTCGTGCACCTTTCATCGAAACCGCCCGTACGCGCGGTGAGATGTTTATCCGACAACCTTACGACCTGTACAGCCCCGCCAACCACACGGCGTGGCGGCTCTTGTACGAACGCCTCGAGGCGCGCTGGGAGAAGTGCGCGGCACCGGCCTTCTTGGTTGGACTCGACCGGCTCGAACTCGGGGCATACTCGGTGCCGCGGCTCGACCAGGTGAACCGCCGCCTGGAGCGCTTTGGGGGGTTCACCGCCCGCCCGGTGAGCGGCTACGTGCCAGCCCACTTGTTTTTTGATTGCCTGCGTCGCCGCGAGTTCCCGACCACCGTGACGATTCGCTCGCAGTCGAGCCTTGATTACCTGCCAGAGCCCGATATCTTTCACGACGTCGCCGGTCACGTGCCCATGCATACGGACCGTGAGTTTGCGGCAGCGCTGGTTGAGATCGGTGAAGTGGCCCAGCGGGCGGCCGAGCGGGCCAGAACGTTCGACAGCGTCACGGAACGGCTCGGCGTCTTAGAAAGCAACGTCCGCGCGCTGGCGCGCTTCTTCTGGTTTACCGTCGAGTTCGGCCTCATGGACACTGGCAACGGCGTCTGCGCCTACGGCAGCGGTCTCCTCAGTTCGTTTGCCGAACTCGAGCACGCGGTGTCGTCGCCGGCCGTGGCCCGCCACCCCCTGCAGCTGGAGTGGGTCATCCACCAGTCCTTCGAGATCGACCGCTTCCAACCCCTGCTCTTCGTCATTGACTCGGCCGACCAGCTCTTCGCTGAGGTCAAGCGCCTGGCGGTGTGGCTCGAAGAAGGGCGCCTGGACGACGTCGCACCCGGCCAGCCGGCCGCCGACCCCGCCGACCTCGAGTCGTTCCTGGCCGTCCGCACCGCCTAGCGCCGAGCGCCCTTGTGGCATCGCTGAGCGGGATGGAGTAGGCTACAGGCCGAGCCTACCGCCGTCGCCGGGCAGCCCGACGGCCAGCGCAACGCGCGCGTAGGCTTGACTTGAGCCAACGTCGAGCCAGCCGCCACTCGACAGACCAGTGAGCGGCGCCGCAAAGCGGCGCGCCGGCGCGGCGCGGGGCCACATGTCGGAACAGCCCGAAAAGATCGGCAAATACGAAGTTGCCGGCGTCCTCGGACAGGGCGCAATGGGCAAGGTCTATGACGCCCGGGACCCGAGCATCGGCCGCCGCGTGGCGATCAAGGTCATCGCCCGCCACCTACTGTCGGATCCTTCCTTTACCGAGCGACTGCGGAGCGAGGCCCGCTCTGCTGGTCGACTCTCACATCCCAACATCCTAACCATCTATGAGTTGGGTGAAGAGAACGGCGTGCCTTACGTCGTCATGGAGTTTTTGCCTGGCAAGGACCTGCGCGACGTCATTCGCAAGCGCCAGCCGTTGCGCTTGGCGCGCAAGCTGGACATCGCCGCCCAAATCGCCCGCGGCCTCCAGTACGCCCATGAACGCCATGTGTTTCACCGCGACGTCAAGCCGGGCAACATCCGGCTCTTGGATGATGACCGCGTCAAGATTATGGACTTTGGGGTCGCCAAGCTCCGCACCGGCCCCGAGTTGACCCAGCCCGGTACTATCGTGGGCACCGCCCAATACTTGTCCCCCGAGCAGATCCGCGGCACCCAGATCGACCATCGCAGCGATATCTTCTCGTTTGGTGCACTGCTCTACGAAATGCTGAGCTACCAAAAGCCTTTCGAGGGCGACAACTTCGAGCAAATCGCCTACAAGATTGTCCACGAACCGCCGGCGCCGCTGGTCGCCCACGACAATGTCGAGCTTCCAGCCGCCCTCACCGCCCTGGTCCGCGAGTGCCTCGAAAAAGATGTGCGCGATCGGTTTAGCGATCTGGCCCCGGTGGTCCGGGGGCTCGAGGCGGTGCGCGAGCAGTTGGAGGATTCGGCAGCGGGCTCACGGGTGACGATGCTTTTGGAAAGCGCTGCCCAACTCCGCGCCGAGGGACAATTCGACGAGGCGGCCGCCGTTTTGGACGACGCCGAAGCGGCCGGTACACCGGCCGTCGAGCGGCTGCGCGCCCAACTCGAGCGCGACAAAGCCGCGCACCTGGCGCTCACCGAAGCGGAGGAACTGCTGGCGGCCGGGAGGCACGATGATGCCCTCGAGCGCTGCCGGGCGGTCTTGGCTGAAGATCCCGAATCGACGGCGGTCAAGCGTTTCGTCGAACACATCCAGCGGGAGCTGGTGCAAGTGCAGCGTCGCCGAACCGAGAGCGAGCGCATCGGCAAGCTGTTGCAGGCTGGAAAGGATTTGCTCGAAGTGCGCCAGCTCCAGCAGGCGCGTGACTGTTTCGATCAGGTGTTGGCCATCGATCCTGAACACAATGAGGCAACGACTCTGAAGGAGCAGTGCGAGACCGTGGCCGAGCAGTTGACCCACGTCGCCGGCCTGCTGGATCGTGCACGAGCGTCGATCGAGTCGCACAGCTTCGACGTCGCGCAAAAATCCATCGAGCAGATCGAAGTGCTTGAGCCCGGGCACCTGGAGGCGGCTGAGCTGGCCCGCCAACTCGAGCGCTGGCGCGAAGCCCAGCGCGTCTACAAGCGCGCCGAGACTGCGATCGGCGTCGGCGACTGGCAGGGGGCACGCTCGCGGCTCGTCGAGGTGCAGGGGCTCGAGCCGCGCTACCCCGGCGTCCCCGAGCAGTTGGCGCGGGTCGAAGCGGCGCTCATGGCCGCCGAAGCGGTCCGCGAGGGCCAGCGCCTGCTCCGGCACGGCGACCTGGATGGCGCCGGTGCCAAGGCCGCAGCTGTGCTCGAAGAGGATCCAGCCCACGGCGCCGCCCAGTCGTTGTTGAGCGAGGTGGAGCGGCGACGCGCCGGCGATGGCACCGCCACCAGAACGCGGACGCGCACCCAGATGGGGGCGCAGCTCGACCGCACCATGGTCGATGAAAGCGCTGCGCTCGGCGAGCAGACCATTGCTGATGGCCCTCAGTCGCCGGGCACCGACACCGAAACCACCAGTGCCCGCCATCTGGCACCGCCGGTCGATCTGGCGCCGCCGGCGCGTCCGCTGGCAGAGGCGGCTCGCAGTCGCCCCGAGTCCACTCCCACCTCCCGGGCGGGCCGCGGCCAAGGTGGGGGCTGGCTTCGGGCCGCTGTCCTGCTTGTCCTCCTCGGAGTTGCGGGGGTGGCAGTCGGACGATTCCTCGCGGCGCGCTCGGAGCGCCCGGCCACCGGGACGCTCACCGACGTCACGCCCGCCGACCCCAGCGCGCTGGCCGAACACCCGCCTGAGCAAACCGGCGACGCAGCGCCGCCGCCGGCGGCCGAGGAATCCGCCGAGAGTCTGACGCCGGCTACTGCTGAGCAGGACGAGGACCCGGATCCAGCGTTGAGCGACGCCGCCCTCGAGGGCCGTCGGGCTGCCGCCGACCAGCGGCGCTTGGCCTTGGAGGCCGGTGCCGAAGAGTTCGCCAAAGAATTGCTCGAGCGCGCCGAGTTGGCTGCTGCCCTTGCCGCCGAACACTTGGACGCTGGCCGGTTCGAACTCGCCACCGCGGCCTACGAAACCACCAGCTTGGCCTATCAGAGCGCCGCCGGTGCCGCCGAGCAGGCCCGGTCGGCGGCTAGAGCCCAAGAACGGGCGCGGGCTTTGGAGCGCGAGTTGGCCGCCAAAGAGCGGGCCGCGCGCACGGCGCCGCCCGAGCCGCAGCGCCGCCAGCGCACCCCAACTGCAGCACCCAAAGTGGATCAGGCCTTGGTCGAGCGCGTTCAAACGCTCGACACCGAAGTGACCGAAGCAGCCGCGGGGCTCGACGCCACCTTCCGGGGTTACGACCAAGCTGCCGCCGCGCGGGCGCGGGCACAGGCGGCTCTAGGAGCCAAGGACTACACGGGTGCCGAGACCGCCTACCGCGAGGCGCTGAGCCTGATGGCTGGAGCGCGGCGAGCGCGTGCCCAGCGCTTGGAGGCCATCAACGGCTTGGTAGCCGGGTTTGCCGCTGCTTTCGAAGCCCGCAGCGTCGACGACATCAGCGCCGTCGTCGACATCAGCCCCGAAGAGCGCGGTCAGTGGTTCAAGTTCTTCGAAGTAGCTCGAGAGGTAGACGCCGACATCCGCGCCAGCGAGTTCGTGCACTCGTTGAACGACACGCGCATGAAGCTTGCCATCCAGATCACCTACCGCGACGCCCAGAAGCGCCAAGTCTCCAACGACTTCGTGCGTGGCATGCGCGCCGTCGAGCGGGGCGGTGGCTGGAAGCTAGTTCCCATCGAATAGACGCCCCCCTGCGACTCTCTGTTGCGAGCGTTTCTGAACAAGTGCGTCGCCTCTCTGAAGCAACAGAGGCGTGTCGACCGGGCGCTCCGCTACAACCCCTGGGTTTACCCGCGCGTCAAGCGCCTCATCGAGCACAACGACCCGGGAACCCACCGGGTTTCGGCGCAGCTGCTCCAACGCGCCTTGCGATGGGCGCGCCAGACGGCCTACGGGCGGGCGTTCGGCTCCCGGCTGGAGGATTGGCCGGTGCTCGAGAAGACCGCCCTCCGCGATCGCCCTGGCGACTTTCACCGCCGCGGGGTCCTCGCCGTGCCGGCGGCGACCGGTGGTACCAGCGGTGTGCCGGTCCCCCTGGTGCGCTCTCCCGGTTCGGTTGCCGCTGAGCAGGCGTTTCTAGACAGCCTGGTGGCACCGATGAGCTTCCGCTCCGCGCGGGTGGCCGTCTTGCGGGGCGACAACGTCAAAGACCCGAGCGACCGAACCCCACCTTTCGGCGCGCGCTTGCACGGCGGGCGGCGGCTTGTGCTCTCCTCCGGCCACCTCAGCTCGGACACGATCGCCTGGTTCGCCGAAGCCTTGGTGCAGTTTGCGCCCGACATCTTGTGGATTTACCCCAGTGCAGCAGAGCTTCTCGTGCACTTGTTGGGTGCCGCCCATCTCGAGGTGCACGTGCCCACAGTGCTGAGTGGCTCGGAGCGGCTGGTTGACTCCTCGCGCCAGGCGATTCAAGCGGCGCTAGGCGCCCAGGTTGTCGACTACTACGGGCAAGCCGAGCGCGTCTGTTTTGCCAAGAGCGTCACCGCGGGGGAGTATTGGTTCCAGCCGCTCTACGGCGCCGTTGAGCTCTGGCCCGTTGAGGACGAAGCTGAAACCTCTCACCTGGCGGTGGCCGAGGTGATCGGCACCGGTTACTGGAACAGCGCCATGCCGCTGGTCAGGCTGCAGACCGGCGACCGCATCCTGTACGAGCGGGGCGGTCCAGATCTGGCCGAGCTTTGCCGGGGGACAGCACCCTTTCGCGGCATCTTGGGGCGCACCACGGACTACGTTGTGTCGGCCCGGGGCGAGCGGCTGTGCTCCCTGAACCAACTGCCGCGCGAGATCCAGAACCTAGTGCAGCTGCAGGTCGTGCAGGAGACCACAGCCTTGGTGCGGCTTTTGGTTGTGCCGGGGCCGGGGTTTTCCGACCTCGATCGCCAGCAGTTGATAAGCGCTGCCCGGCTCAAGCTGCCCGACGACATCGAAGTGGTCGTCGAGACCACCGAGCGGTTGGAGCGCACGTCGCAAGGGAAAACGCCCTTCCTAATCCGGCGGGTCGCTGGCTGAGCCTCCTAGAAGTTCTTGGAGAACCCAAAGGTGGGCACGAAATCGGCCCGCAACCCGCCCTGGTTCATGCTGACAATGGCGTTGCCAAAAAACACCCAGTCTTCGGCGGGCGCCCATTTGAAGCCCACCGAAGTATTGAGGAAGTCGTCTGCGATGTCTGGGATGTTGGTGTGGTCGACAATTTTTTCGAAGCGCGACGGCAACGGCTCATTGAGGGGATCGGGGTTCTGCGGGTCCCGGTCAAAGCCGCCTCCCACGCCTGAGATGACCGTACGCCCCGGCAGGTCGATCAAATCGCCGCGACTCTCCACTTCCCACTCGCCGATGAAGTCGGCGGCGAACGTCCAATTGCCGTGCACTTTTTGGTCAAAGCCGGCAATCACTTCCAGCTCATTGGCATCGCTGTCGGCGCCCCTGTACTCGAAGCCGGCGTTCACGTGGGGATGGAAATCGCCCCGCTCCCAGGAGAACAGCGCCTGTGCCCGGACGTTGGTTTCGCCGGAGCCCAGGAACTGCTCTGCGTCACCGCTCGGCAAGCGCGCGTCCAAGAACGCTCCAACCTGGGTGCTGCCGTCGTCGTAGAAGTGGTACTTCGCCCGGAGGGCAATGTCACCGATTCCTGACGAGGAGCCCGACAGCGTGCGGCTGGCTGCCAGCCTGCCTTCCCCAAAGTGGTGGAGTGGCTGCCCGTAGCGCAGGAGCGTAAAGCTGTCGAACGCCGCATTCAGGCGGGCGTCCAGGTTGACGGTCACAAACGGCACGGCGATCCCGACGTCCAAGACGTCGGTGACGCCGTAGGTGGCGGCGACCGCGAAGATATTGGCCTTTAGGTCCATATCGAGGCCGAGGTTCAGGACGTCGAACTCGCTGTATTGGTTGCCCATGCCCCCGCCGGCGAGGTCTTGGTGGGTGAGGCCGAAGCGCAGGTCTTCGGTGGGCACGCCTCGAAAGCTCGTGAGGTTCAAAACCGAGACGTTGGCGCCGATGTTCAACCGGCCGCGGCCCAACGTCGAAGCGCGCTCAGCAAAGATCGGTCCGAGGCTGGTTGAGGTGGCGACCGGCACGCCCGAGGTAAAGTCGAAGGTGACGCCGCTTACCGTCGAGCTGAGCGGGAACGACGAGACGTTGGCGGCGACTAGGTTGGAGAAGGCGTCGACCACCTCGGCGCTGGTGGCGTTGTTCTGTAGCTTGAAGTGCTCTCCGTGCGGACCGGGACCCTCGACCAGGTCTTCCTCAGTAAAAGTTGTGAACAGCGTTCGGGTGAGCTCGGCCATGGTCTGGGCGCCGGCCGGCTCGCTCCACCCGAGTACCAGGGTCAAACACCATCCGAGGACCGCGGCTCTGAGGAGCCAGGACTGGTGAAAGAACATCGAGACCTCCAAACGCTAGGCGCTGCGCCCCATGCGGGCGATTCTAAAAGGGTGGGAGACCGGCGATTCTAGTCCACCAGAACGTTTAGGCAAGGCCGCGATCTCCCGGTCAGAGGTGGCCATCCAGCACGTAGACCGGCTCGGCCCCGGCCCGCCCCTTAACCTCCACTTCGCCCAGTGGGTGAAAGGCATAGCTCGAGCGCGCCACCTGGTAGGTGTTGCTGCAGGTGAGGATGCGCCCGGGTGCGCCGGAGGCCAATTTCTCCAGTCGGAAGGCGAGGTTGACGACGTCGCCGACCATCGACAAGCCGATCGGCCGGTCCTTCCCGAAGCTCGAGATAACCACGCCGCCGGTGGTCACGGCCCAGTCCATCTCCAACGGGAACTCGTCAAAGCCCCAGGTGCGGGAGTCGGCGGCCAACTCGCTGGTCCGGTCGCGCAGGGCTAGAGCTGCTGCCAGGGCCTGCCGCGTGTACTCACCTGGTTGACTGGGGGCTTCTTCCCAAAACGCAAAAATGGCGTCGCCCTGGTGTTCTTTGAGGATGCCGCCGTGGCGCTCGACCCTCGCCCCCAGCTCCGCAAACACGTTGCGCACCGCCCGCGACACGCGCTTGGGGTCGGCGCGCTGGTTAAGGGTTGTGTAGCCCCGGATATCGCCGACCAGAATGCTGACGAACTGCAAACCGCTGGCCAGGATGGTGGAGTCGTCCCGCGTGTGGGGGACCAGAGTGGAGGCGTCCTCGGCCCACAGGGTCAGTGCATAGTCACCGACGGCAATCACCTGATCGGGTTTCACTTCCTCCTCGAGGTTGGGGAGCAGGCGCTTGCCGTCGACGCGCGTGCCGTTGCGACTCAAGTCGCGCACGTAGAACCGCCCGTCGGCTGACTGGCTGATGACGCAGTGTCGCGATGATATATGTGGGTCGTGGAAGACCACGCGGTTGGGACGCGACGCCTCACCTCGCCGCCCGCGACCGATCTCGATCTGATCGACAAACGGGAAGCTCTCGTGGGAGCCGGAGGGCGAGCGGTAAACCAGTTTAGCCTGACGCTTGGACATCGTAACGGTCGGGGCTAGGCGTACGAGGTCGCCCGAAACGCCCGCAGACCGCGGGCGCCGCGCTCGTGGGTTCGCCGGTGCTTGGGGGTGGAGTGCCTGGCCAGAGAGCAGAGCACGGTTTTGACTTGAAAGAGCGGCATGAGCGGGTAGCGCCCGCGCAGGCGGGCGATCAGGCCGGTGAGCCGTGGCGTTGCGAAACTCGTGCCGGTAACCCGCCGGTAGGTGCCGCCGAGCCAGGGGGCATTGACGTTGGTGCCGTGGGCTACCATCTCGATCAGCTCGCCCGGCTTGAAAGCGAAGTTCTCGTGGTCGGCGAAATCGCCACAGTCGACCGACACCAAGCTACTCATGATCGACGGAATGCTAGGGGGCGGCACGTTGTTGGCGGCTGCCACTAAGATGCAGTGGGCGTAGTAGGCCTGGTCCACCAACTTGTAGAAGTCAGCCATCAAGCGCCGGTTGGTGGTTCCTAGACTTAGGTTGACGACATCCATCTGGTTGTCAATCGCCCACTCGAGACCACGCAGGAAGGCTTCGCCTCGTCCGGAGCACGAGGCTCCCAATACCTTGATGCTGTACAACTCGGCGTCGGGGGCCAGCCGGTGGATAATGCCGGCGCAGGCCGTGCCGTGCCCGTAGTCGTCCACCACCTGCTCCACCGGCATGACTTCGGCCTCGTTCTCGCCGGTCATTTGCACCTCGACGCCGCCGTGCACGGCGCCAGCCAACTCGGGGTGATCAGCTTCGATGCCCGAATCGACGACGGCCACGCGGACCCCCGCTCCCAAGTGGTCGCCCCAGGCTTGGCCGGCATCGATCTCGAACGGCGCCCTCAATTACCGGCCCTCCAAGGTGCCGCGGTAGGCAGCTAATGTTGCGTGCACAAAGCCGGCGGCGTCCTCGCCGTGCGCGCATACTTCGCGGATCAGGACGGCCAGCTCGACGCTCCGCCGGTAGCCTGGTGCCGTCCGATAGGCGCGCAGGTGTTTGAGGATTTCGCGGGCGTTGTCGCGCGTCGATCCCGGAGTTAGCTTGCCGGCTTCGCGAAGTGCGCGTTCAACGAACGCCAAGCTGCCACGCCGCCCGCGCTCCAGCTGCAGGACGGTGGCGATGGCGTCGGCAAAGCTTCCCAACACGGCGAGATCCTCGGAGGTGACTTCGGCGTCGCCGACCAGGTTGACCAACTCCAAGACGCCAAGCACGGTGTCGCCGTCGCGGATCGGCGCGGCGACCAGGCTGCGCGTGGTGAAGCCCACCGCTTCGTCCACGGTGCGGTCGAAGCGTTGGTCGGTGGTGACATCGGCAACGCAAAGGGTTTGGCCGCTCCGGGCCACGTAGCCCAGCACACCGCTGGAGATCGGCATGCGCAACTTCTGGAGTTTTGCCTTGGCGAGGCTATGGGCGGTGCGAAATCGGAGTTCGTTTTGCTTTGGATCCAGCTCGGTAATCGAGCCCTCCTCGGTGCCGATGGCGCGCACCGCGCACTCCAGGAGCCGGTCCAGTAGGCGGTCGAAAGTTTCTCTGGCACTCAGGGCGTCGAGCAAGTCGCCGACGGCGAGGGCGTCTTGCAGTGCGCTCAGCGACACTTCGCCGCCGCCTCCCCGGCTGCTGGCGCCCCGCCGCGGCGGGGGTGCGCTTGCCTGAGTACGCGGTCGCTTCTTCGCTGCCACGGTGGGATCTCCTCTGCGCGTGGGTGGGGCGAGCATACGCTAGACCCTGGCTTTCACCGGCGTCAAGCCTAGCTCGGTGGACAGTCGATGGACCGGCGCGATAGGCTGGGTCGTGCCGTGCGGTCGCTTGGGTCCAGTCCAAAGGAACAGAATCGATGGAAGTCGGACGAGCCGGGATCAATCCAGGCGTGCACCTGGATCGGGCTGCGGCTCAACTGCACTCGGCGCTGCCGTGGACCGAGGCGCTACGAACCGCGCTGGACGAGTTGCGGCAGCTCACCCAAGCCGAGGCGGCGTCGATGGCCGTGCCAGAACCGCTCACCGGTGGGGCGCTGTATGTGGCGTCGGTGGGGCCGGGCGCCGCCGGCGTCCGCGGTTACCGTTTGCCGCCGTCCACGGGCATTGCCGGCTGGGTGCTGGAGCACGGCGAACACGATCTAACCGACTGGGCGGCGCGCGATCCGCGCCACGATCCGACGTTGGATCGGTTGACCCAGAGCCAAACCCGCTCGATGTTGACCGTGCCGGTGCGCGCTGCCGACTTGACGCTCGGCGCCATCCAGGTCTTGAACCCGCACGGCCGCCCGGCGTTCGACGCCACCGACGTGCCCATGGCCACCGAGCTGGCGCGGTTTGTGGCTGCCGCCCTCGTTGCCCGCGGTTGCTACCGGCAACTGGGGTTGACCGCCGAGGCGGTGCGCGACCTAGACTTGTGCCGCCGTCTGGCGGCTTGGTGCGCAACGAGTGCCGCATGTTTGGCCAAGGGCGCTCAGCTGGCCGCCAGTCGGGAGCCCTTCTTGGTGGTCGGCGATGCCGGGTCGGGCCGCACCGAGGCGGCGCTGGCCTTTGCCGACCACGCCAGCGATTTGCCCCGCCTGGCTATCTCCATCAGCACCCTCTTGGAAATACGTGAGCAAAAGCCGCTCTTAGCGGGCCGGTTGGCGCCCCTCGCCGGGGGTGGGACCCTGGTGGTGACTGATCTGGAGGCGCTGGCCGCGGCCGACGCGCCGTTGGCTGCCGGCTTTCTGAACCGCCTGATGCACGAACGCGAGCTGCAAGTGATCGGCGTCACCCGCGACCCGGCCCGCGAGCCGGCGCGGCCGTTCGAGGGGCGTTGGTTGGAGATGCCGGCGCCGCACGAACGTCTGGCGGATGTCCAGGTGCTGGTCGGCGGTTGGTTCAGGCAGTTACGAACCCCCCTGCGCAGCCCGGCCAGAGGCTTAACGCCCGAGGGCTTCGACTGGCTGCTGGATGCGCATTGGGATGACAGCCTCCACCACCTGCGCGCTCTGGTCGGGGCGATTCTGGTGGGGGCCGAACGCCGGTGGCTGGGCCCCCAAGATCTAGCCGAGTGGGATCGGGATACTGCCGGAGAATTGAGTGGCATCGAGCGCGGGCTCGACGACCCGCGCCCCAAGGTGCGGGCCGAGGCCCTCAGGCGCATCGAGGCCGCTGGAGCCGAAGCCCTGCCGCCGGTGGCCCTGGTGCTGGCCGAGCACCTGGAGGAACCGCACGACTGGCTACGTATTCGCATCATTCGTTTGCTGGGTCAGGCAGGTGATCGGCGAGCGGTGCCCCCGTTGGTCGAACGCCTGAACACCGAACCCGACCCGGGCATCGTGCGCGAGTTGCTGGCGGCGCTGGGGCGCACGCGGTCGCGGGCCGCCGTCGAAGCCTTGGTGCGCCATCTGCGGGATGACGATCCGGCGACCCGCGCCACCGTCTTGTTCGCTCTGGGTCGGATCGGTGGCAGCCAAGCGCGGCGGGCGGTCGAAGAGTTGGCCGAGGACTCCGACCCACGCGTGCGTTGCACCGCCCAGGGGGCGCTTTTCCACATCGACGCGGACACTCCGGGTAGCGAGCAGCCGGTGGCGCTGCGCTCGTGGCTGGTGGTGCTCGACGGTGAGGTGGAGACCGAGCGCCGCGAGTTGACCGACGCGTCCGTCAGCCTGGGGCGCACCCAACTCAACGATTGGCCGCTGCCTGATGCCCGGGTTTCGAAGGAGCACGCGGTGATCGAACGAGCGGGGAACGAATGGGCGATCCGTGACCTGGGGAGTACCAACGGCACCTCAGTGAACGGCGAGCGCGTGCAGGAACGCGTGTTGGTAGACGGCGACGTGATCGAGATCGGGTCTTTTGCCCTGCGGTTTGACGAAGAAGCGATCGAAGCGGCGGCGCCGCCGACCTCGACCTTGCAAATCGATAACCTCGAATCGACGTTGTTCCAAACCATCGTGCCGGGCGCCTTGACGGCGCGGAGCGTCGGGCTGACTGCGCCGCCGCCCACACCGCCAAGACCGCGGCCAGCGCCAGTCGACTCGCCGGCGGTGGTCCATCTCCTAGAGGAGACGGGCGCCCCCGACGCCGCCGCGCGCCAATGGGCAGCGCGGGTGCTCGGCGAGGTGCACGCCGGCGTCCCGCGGCTCATCGAACTGTTGCGACAGGACCCGGATCTCGAGGTGCGGGTCGAGGCGGCGCGGGCGCTGGGGAGCGCCGGCGACCTGCAAGCCGTGCATCCGTTGGTCTCGGAACTCGAGAACCGCTGGGTGCGCTTTGCGGCGATCGAGGCGCTGGGAAACCTGCGCGCCCCGGAGGCCGTCGATGCGCTGGTCACCATCGTCGAAGACGAACGGAACTCGCGCCTCAGGCGGGCGGCGATCCGCGCCTTGGGGCAGATCGGCGCCGCCCGGGCGATCCCGGCGCTGGCGCAGGCGCTGGCGAGCCCGACAATCGCCGCCGACGCCGTCGGCGCTCTGGTCGACATGGGCGGGGAGGCCGCTGTCGATGCGCTCTCGGCGCACCTCGACCCGGCTGATCCCTTGTGCGCCGACTGCGCCCTGGGCTTGGGGCGGATGGGCGCCACCCATGCCATTGCGCCGTTGATTGAACTCCTTGCCGCTGCCGATGCCGAGCTCGCCGCCCGTGCCTCGCAGGCGCTCGGCGACCTCGGTCCCGCTGCCGCTGGGCAATTGATCGAAAGCTTGCACGTGCCGGCGCGCCGTTCGGCAGCACTGGCGGCGCTGGCCCGGGTCAAGGATGCCAGTGTCGCGCCCGCCCTCATGGCCCACGCGCGCGACAACCAGGATGCCCGGGGGGCGCTCCGGCAACTTGGACGGGCGGCACTGCCGGCGCTCCTCGAGGGGCTGTCCAAAGACCCAGAGTTGGCGGTGCGCGTTCTTGCCGGCATGCCCCAGGTGAAGTCGGAAGTGTTGATTGGGCTCTTGGGCGAGCACGCGCAAGGCGGCCACGCGGCGCGGCTCTTGGTCGCGCGCGGGGCGGCGGTCGCCGGTCCCCTAGCCCGCGAATTGGGCGGCGATCGAGAGTTGCCGCGCCGACTCCAAACAGTGCAAGCACTGGCGGACATCGGTTCCACCCGGGCGCTGACCGCCATCTGGCCGCTATTGGACGAGCCGGGCGCGCTCGGCGAGGCGGCGCTGCGCGCCGCGGCTGCCCTGGCCGATCAGGCGATGGCTGCCGAGGTCGCCCAGCGCTTTACGGCATTGCCGTTGCCGCACCGGGTCGCGGCAGTGGGACTATTGGTTCACGCTCCAGCTGGAGAGGGTGCTTTGGACGCCGCACTGAACGATCCAGAGGTGACCGTGCGCGTCGCCGCCTTGTTGGCGAGCGAGGCGTTGCCGGCCGACCAGACCCGCGAACGTATCGTGGCGCTCTTGGGAAGTGATAGCGCCCGTGTGGTCCGCGATCTTGCCGCCAGGCGCGCCGCGGCCGCCGGCTGGTTGACGCCTCAGACCTTGGCGGCGGCGGTGAGCGATTCGGCCAAGGGGACGGCGGCCCGCCAAAGTGCGGCGACGCTGCTGGCTGCATTGCCGGGGGATGAGCCAGTCAACCGGGCGCTTGAGTTGGCTGGCGACGGCTTGCCAGAGCCGGTGACGCAAGCGTTGGTCGAGGGTTTGGCGGCGCGCGGCACCGAGGTGATTGCAGGGCTTTGTCGCCGTGCGGATGGGGCGGCCAAGGCGGGCGAGGGGGTGTTTCAAACGTTACTGGACCAGCTGGCCTTTGCGCCCGAGCACCTCCTGGCGGCCATTGAGGCGACGCGCGGGCGCGCCGACCCACTTGCCCGGGGTTTGAGCCGCCACTTGCAACGCCACCGGGGTGCCGCGCAAGAGGCCCTCGAACGACAATTGCTCGGCGACTTGCCCGAGGACCAAGAGGCGTTGGTGCTCGAAGCGCTTGTTCGACTGACGGAGGGGCCCGGTGCCACACCCTCATGACGGCGACGATTGGGTCGCCGCGGCCGGCCCCGAGTTGGAAACCACCGATCGGCTCGGGTTTCGCTTCGTCGAATACGCCGACGACCATGACTTCCAGCTGGGACCGGGTGCGAGGACCTTTGCCAACCTCATTTTTCTGGTGACCGCCGGCATTATCGTCGCCACCTTGCTCCTCGGGTTGATCACGCCGGTCAGCGTCAAAGCACCGATATCGGGCCAGTTCAAGCCGCAAACGCCCCACCGCGTGTTTCCCAAGATCGCTGGCGCCATCGCTGAGTTGCGGGTCAAGTTGGGCGACATCGTCGCGCTGGGCGACACCCTCGCCATTTTGCACGCCGAGAACTACGAGGAGACGCTGGCCGATCTGGAGTTCCAAAAGTCACAGGCGGAAAAGAAGCTCTCGCAGCTGGGAGAGAGTCTTGATAACCAGCTCGAGCAACTCGACTTCCGCATTAGCAGGCAAGAGTTGGCGCTGGCCGAGCAGGATGCTTCTGGCGCCGAGGGTCGCCTCCAGCGCGAGCGCGCCGCCGCCGTCGCCGAGACCGAAGTCACCAAGGCGCGCATCAGCCTGGAAGACGCTCGCAAGAAGGCCGAGTCCGGCGAAACGGCGTACAGTCGGGGCATCATCTCCCGCAACGAGTTCGACGACCTGGTGGCTGCACGCCGGCTCGCCGAAAGCGACTACAAGATTCGGCTGAAGGATCTGGAGGTGGCGCAGGCGGCACTCAGGACCGGCCGCCGGCAAGACGCCCTGGGTGGCGCCAAGGGCGAGGAAGAGTTGCAGCGCCTCCGGGCCGAGCGCGACCGGACGGAGAAACAGCGTGAGCTGGAGTTGGCTGCCGCCGAGTACGAGGTCGACAACTTAGATCGGCGCATCCGGCGCGGCGCGTTGGAGGTCGGCCGGCGGGCGGTGGTCGCCGGTGCCGCCGGCGTTGTCCTGCAACTGCCGCTGGGGGTCGGGCAGACGGCGTCACCCCAAGCTCTCCTCGCCGAAATCGCCGACCTCGATGACTTGGTGTTGGAAGCGCTGGTCACCGAGGTACACCGCAAGCGCATTGCCCTGGGTCAAAAGGCAATCGTCAAGATTCCAACCTACAAGGACTTTGAGTTCTTGGGTGAGGTCGTCCACATCGACCCCGCGGCGCAGACCATCCAGAACCGTTCGATGTATCGGGTGAAGCTCAGGGTCGAGCGGCCCAAGAAAGCGCCGGTGCTCGCCGACGGCGAGACCATTCGGCTGTTGCCCGGCATGAGTGCTTCGGGCGACATTTTGGTCGACCGCATGAAGGCGCTCAAGTACGTAGTGGTCAACAAGATGCTGAAGCGCACGTAGATCGATGCCGTCCTACCGCCCCCAGATTCCCAACGTCAACGACCTGTCGTTCCGGCAGAAGCTCGGCATCTTGGGCCGCGTCTTCGTGTATGTCGGACCGTATAAGCGCTTCATGGTGCTCTTGTTCTTGCTGACCCTGGTCGAAGTGGGACTCACGGTCGTCGAGCCGTTCCTGGCCCAGTTCATTATCGATGACGTTCTCGTGCAGCGTGATGCCGGGTTGTTGAACATCGTCTTCGCGGCAATGATCGGCTTGTTCTTAGTGCGCAGCTTCTATGGCTTCGTGGTCCAGTACATCTCATTCTATATGCAATCCCGCGTCAACTTTGATATTCGCAAGCGCTTCTTCAATCACCTGCAACGCCAGTCAGTGCGTTTCTACCAGCAAAACCCGCTGGCCGACATCGTCCACACCGAGGGTTCGAACCTGCCCGAGCTGCAGGAGTTTCTGATCGGCAGCCTGGACGAATTGTCCAATCAGATCATCCACTTGATCGCCGGCGCCACGCTGCTCTTCTTGATGAGCTGGAAATTGGCGCTCCTCAGCCTCTTGGCCTTGCCAATCTGGGTGTTGGGGACGCTCTACTTCACCCGCAAGATGGCCCCCATCGGCCAGGAGATGAACGAGCAGGATATTCGTATCGAAGACACTTTTCACGAGATTGTCAACGGCGTCGAAGTGGTGAAGACGTTCAATCGCCAGCCTTACGAGCGCAAGCGTTACTTCGGCGAACTGGCGCGCGATTCAAAGTTGTCCATCGACCAGATGGTGTGGTCGACGGCCTTTGGCACCACGGTGGGTTCGATTTCGGTGATCTCCGGTGCCTTTGTGTTCTGGTTCGGCGGTCACCAGATCATCCAAGGCAATATGACCGTCGGCCAGCTCATCGCCTTCAACATGCTGTTGGGCGGGCTGTTCGGACCGGTCGGCCAACTCCTCAACTTCTTCCAGCAGATCAACCAGATCACCATCGCCGGTTTGCGGGTCTTTGCCTACTGGGACATGGAGCCCGAGATCCAGAGCCCGTCCGACGCTCTGGCCCTCCGAAACGTCCAGGGCAACGTCGAATTCGTCGACGTCGGGTTCGGCTACGAGAACGACGAACCGGTCCTGGAAGATGTGTCGTTCGAGGTCCTGCCCGGCCAGATGGTCGCTTTCGTCGGGCCGAGTGGTTCGGGGAAGAGCACGATCGCCAAGCTCCTAATGCGCTTCTACGACCCCACCGCCGGCGAGGTGTATATCGACGGCTTCGACCTGCGCGAGCTGAATGTCGCTTCGGTACGCGGCGCCATGGGCGTCGTCTCGCAGCGCCCCTTCATGTTCCAGGACACGATCGGCAACAACATCCGCTACGGGCGCCTCGACGCCAGCGACCTGGACATCGAGCGCGCCGCCCGCCTCGCCCAAGCCGACGATTTCATTCGCAACCTGCCGGAGGGCTACAACACCGAACTGGGCGCCGGCGGCAGCGGGCTCTCCGGCGGCCAGGTGCAGCGTCTGTCCATCGCCCGGACGTTGTTGGCCGACCCCAAGATCCTCATCCTCGACGAGGCCACCAGCGCCCTCGATACCGACACCGAGCGCCAGATCCAAGAGGCGCTGGAGATCGTCCTGGAGGGACGCACGACGTTCGTGATCGCCCACCGCTTGTCGACGATCGTCCGCGCCGATCGCATCTACGTCCTACGCGACGGCCGCATCGTGGAGCAGGGCACCCACTCGGAACTGTTGGCTCTGAAGGGGGATTTTCATACGCTGTGGCAACACCAACTGGGGGATGAGTGGGCCTAGCTGGGTGGGCCATTCTTCTGGCCTCTGCCGACTTCAGTCCGCCCCGAGGGACTTCACGAGGAACGATGAACCAGCTTGCATCCAAGTTGGGACTACGAACCGCCCCTAGACTCGCGGAGTGTCAGGTGCGTTCCTGCCTGCACGTCCTTGATCTGCGTCACTTTCCCGGACGGCCAGAGCACGGCGATCTTTGAAGCGCGCGGTGAGGCGCCAAGCCCAAACGTGAGCGCGCATTCCGATTGAGACGCATAGGAGTGCGCTGCACGCATCCAGGCGGTCTGCGGGACGCCCAGCGCCGTAAGCGTCACGCGGGCTCCGAACCCGTGTGGGTTACTTCCAGCGTCGCCGACGAGCGTGATCCGTACGAAGGCCTGGCCGCCGACCGTGTCGTTCCTGAGAAGGCGGAAGCGCCCGCCGCAGGTTACCACCGCCACATCGATATCGCCGTCCTGGTCGTAGTCGGCACCGGCAGCTCCCCGCGCGACGACGGGTTCAGCCAGAGCATCCACTTGGGGAGCGATGTCCTCAAACTTGCCGCCGCCTAGGTTGTGGAACAGGTGTGCAGGTTGGGCGTAGGCGACCCGACTCTGGACTTTCTGAATATCGTTTTCGACGTGCCCGTTGGCGACGAAGAGGTCTTGCAGTCCGTCCAGATCAAAGTCGGCGAAGAAGGCGCCGAACGCCAGGGTCAAGAGCGACTGGCGCCCAACGCTGCTCGGCGGCGCCGCGTCGATAAAAAAGCCCGATCCTTCGTTGTGGTAGAGCGCCAGCATCTCGTTCGAGAAGTTGCCGACCGCCAAGCTCGGGCGACCCGAGGCGTCGTAATCGGCGGCGTCCACCCCCATCGCGCCGCGGGCGCGGCCCGCCTCATCAAACGCGACTCCCGCAATCATTCCCACTTCTTCGAACGTGCCATCCCCACGGTTCCGCCAGAGCAGGTTGGGTTGCGTGTCCTGGGCAACGAATACATCAACGCGGCCGTCATCATCAAAGTCGACGCAGACGATCCCAAGTGCCTTGCCGGTGTCGTCCATGAGTCCGGCGGCTTCGGTGACGTCGGTAAACCGAGCCCCGTCGTTCCGGTAAAGGCGGGAGGCTGCTCCCGTGTAGGCCTCGGGCGTGCAGTACGACTTGTGGGTGCCGTCAAGCGCGCAGAAGATATCCGATTCCGGTGACCAAGTGACGTAGTTGAGCGCGAACAGGTCGAGGTCGCCGTCCTGGTCGTAGTCCAACCACGAGGCCGAAGAACCAAAGCCAGGATCATCGACGCCAAACTCGGGCGCGACGTCTTGGAATCTGCCTTCGTCGTTTTGGTAGAGGCGGTTCTTACCCAGTGCGGTGATGTACAGATCGACGTCGCCGTCTTGGTCAAAGTCGCCGTGTGTGACCCCGACGCCGTAGAACGGCTCGCCGAGGCCGGCTGCATCGGTGATGTCGGTGAACTGGCCGGCGTCATTTCGGTAGAGCGCAGGTGTTTGACGGCCACCGGTCGGATGCCCCAAAAAGTCGGTCCCCGAAAGGATGAGGAGATCTGGGTCGCCGTCGCCATCGATGTCGGGCCACGCACACCCGGAGCCCATCGTCTCGGGCAACCACTTTTCTCCGAAGGCGCCCGTGTTGTGCACGAAGTTGATCCCGGCCTCGGCAGCCACCTCGGTAAAAGCGATTTGCTTGCCCGCCGAGGGCTGCTGCTCCGTGGGTTGGCGTGGTTGCCGCGCTACGTCACGATCGGTGCGCTCACCGCAGGCAGCCAAGCAGGCCACCGCAATTGCCGCCACCCACCGGATGCAGCGTTGGGCGCTCATTGCCCTACCTCCCGGTGGCGGGCGGACGGTTGGACGAACCCCGCCTCGGTCGGTCCCAGGACGCGTGCGGCGCCCAACTCGGGGAGCTGGTTGACGCCGCGTTCGGTGACGCGACGGGCAAAGTCCGCCGCCATCCCCGGGAGTACCACGTACGGTTCACCCTCAGTTTGCCGCAACGCGACTTCCCGGGCGATCATCGCAGTCGACACCGATTTCTGCTCGTGGACTGGTTGGCGCATCCGATTGTCCTCGGGATGCGCGCGCAGGTACGGTCCTAAGATGGCCGGCGCATCCTCATCGGCCTTGAAGCGCTCGTACAGTGCCCGCTCGAGTTCCGCATCCTCCAGGCGCCCGAGCCCCTTGTAGCACAGCATCAGGTTGTAGTGCGCTGCCAGATCCTCGGCGTCAATGTCGAGGACTGTTTGCAGAATGCTGACAGCCTCCTCGTAGCGCCGCTCGAGGAACAGCACGCGGCCGATGGCGTTCAAGACGACTCGGTCGCGGGGGTAAGCCGCGCGGGCGACCTCGAAGCGCTCGAGCGCCTCCGGATACTCACCCCGCTCTTTGGCAATCACACCGAGGAAGTAGTGGGTCTTCGCCAGATCCGGATCGCGTTCCCGCGCTCGCACCAACGCCGCTTCGGCTTCTTCCAAAAGACCCTCTTGCAGGGCGACGCGCGCCAGGTTGACAAAACCGTCGGCGTACGCCGCGTTGGCCTCGGTGACCGCCATGAAGGCGCGGCGCGCGCCGGCAAGATCGCCCTGACGCAGGAGGCCAATGCCGTAGTCGTTCCACCGGAGAAAGTCCTCGGGGCGGACGCTGGTTGCGTTCTGCGGTGCGGTTCCCGGTGCCGTCACCTGCAGTGCCGCCTCGGCGCGGTGCATGACGACGATCGGCAAGGTTGGAATCTCGCGCAGCTCGGCCGAGACGTTGGGCGGCACGTCGCCGACAACGAACACCCGATCGTCGAAGTGGGGCGTCACCCGGTCAGGGTCGTCCTCTGCCCCGGGTTCGCCAGCCGCCGGTGTGCCCGCGAACGAAAAAGCGGTGTTGGTGTGCGAAAACTTGCGATAGTTGAGGCGCGCCTCCAGGCGGAGCTCATTGCCACAATCCTCCGGAACCCGCAGGCGAAAGTGCGCGACGTCCGCGGCGCCGGGGGGGATCAAGTTCACCCACGCCACGGCGCGTGCCGCCCAGGCATTGCGCTTGTCGATGCGGTTGCCCCGCGCATCCACCATCCGCGCCCCGTAGAATTGGGCGCCCTCATCGACTGGGCCCCGGCCATTGTCGGCGGCGACCCCACTCCAGAAGACCGTGCGGCCTAAGTCGTCGACGGCACGCAGCTCCAGCCAGACGTCGAAGGCATCGATCGTGCCGCCTGGAAAGAAATGCCCCACACCCCGAGTGCGTACGACCACCTCCAGCCGCACCTCGTCGCCGCGTTGCACGGTGACCCCTACCTGATCGAGAGGGCCCCAGACCGGTGCCAACTCGCGCGACCCGGCTGATCCGGCGCGGCCAACCGCGCTAGCCACTTCTTCGCCGACGGCAAACGTCGAAGCGATCTGGGGCTCGCTGGGCCCGGGCACCCGGCCACCGCGCTCTGGCACTTGCGCCGGTGTGGCTGCGAAGATGTCCACCGTCACTTGGTAACTCTGCAGGAAGTCGATCGTGCGGCGCAGTTGATCTTCGCCCAGATTCGCGGTAGGTAGCGCTGTGTTTGCCGCTAGAAATGAGTGATCGTGCACGTAACCACCGATGTTGCCCTTGTCGTCCGACGCCACCAGCGACATATGGCAATCAGCGCAGTCCAGCGGCGCCGGTGGATAGTAGAACGACCGGGCGCCCATGCCGCTGACGCCGGATGACTGCCAGTTGTCGTATTCGTTGAAGCCGCGCAACCAACGGTAGTTGTTCACCGGCCGGTCCAAATGGGCCTTGTGACAGCTCGCACAAAACTCGGCGGTCTGTTGGCGGTGGAACGGCTGCATGAACACGTCCTTGTGCGGTTGCGGGTCCAACTCCACCGCCTTGTCATGAATCCAGCGCAAGATCGGGTTATCGCTGACCGCCAGGTCGTGCAGCGGCGGGTACTCTAGAAAGAATCCGCCGTTGCCCATCGTGCCCTTGACCTGGGTGATTGCATGGCACGAGTTGCAACCGATGCCCGTATGGGCTTCCTGGGTGTCCAGGAACTCGGAGACGGGAGCGTCCATCATGCCGTTGAACAGCACCGCATGGTCGTGGCATCCCCCGCACCACTTAGCCGACTCGATGGCGTTCGTTTGCTGCATGTATTCAATGGCTTTGCGGTACCACTGATTGTTGAACGACGAAAAATGGTGCGCCGAGCCGGCCCATTGATCATAGATGTCGGCATGACACCTCCGGCAACTTGCCGAGGTCATGAAGAAATCGGACGGGATGTGCCCGCCCGTCGAGGTAGCCGCTGATGACGGAAAGAACGGACCCTCAGCCCCTCCCATCGCTTCCTCCACCATGCTGAGCGGTGGTCGGTCGGGGTTCTTGATGGTGTCGTAGAGATCGCTGTGACGGCCGGCAGTGAGGCCGACGCCGGTAACTCCCAGGGCAAGGAGGGCCGCACCACCCACGAAATTGCGCGTCCAGCGCGCTGTCCCCGGGTGTTGGCGTGCATGTTGCGCAACTGCGATCCAGGCGGTGAGCACTGCGCCACAGGCGAGGCCAATATGGACGTGGAGGAGCCAGCGATGCGGCGCTGTGTTGTGGACGATGTCGATCGCCACGGCGGTGCAGACAGCCCCCACCGCCAACCAGAGGGCGATGACTCCTAGGCTGAAGGCGCCGCTCCGAGTGCGCCGCGCAGTCGCCAGGCCGCGGACCGCGGGAGCCGCCAGTAGGAGCGCCAGGACAATGCCCCCGTAGTGATGCAGGAAGATGTTCGCCACGTAGAACAGGGTGGGCGACGCGCTCACGCCCAGGTAGGCGCTTTGCACTAGGAGAACAGCGACGGCGACCACCAGCGGCCGGCGACACGAGGGTGGCATGAGCGGGACCTTTCAAAGAGTTTGCCGAGCGGCGAACCCCGACGGTCGTACTACTTCTTGCGCTTGCGCGTGCGGCGTTTCGGAGCGGGTTCGTCCTGGCCTGACCGCTGGCCGAACAAGACGGAGCCGGAGCCACCGCTGACATCATCGAGCGGTGCCAGGTCTTCTAGTGAGATGACGTCGAGGGTCTCGTCCTCTTGGTTTTGCTTCTGCTTCTTATCTTTCTCGCTCACGGGTGTTGCCTCCGGTAGGGATTGGATCGGCTCGATCGCCGGACTTCTACCCTGTGAAAAATGCAATGTGTGTGCCAATGGCCAGTAGCCATGCGCAAAGCGTTGTATAGCAATATGTTAGGTGTCTTGCCCGGTCGTGCGTTGGGTGCTGAGTTCCACTTTTGAAACCACTCGCTGGCTTCAATTCTGGACATCTGGGCTAGGCATGGCCGAGCTTGCGGTCCAACGTCGTCCTGGAGATGCCGAGGGCGCGGGCAGTCTGGCGCTTGTTGCCGCCCATCATCCGGTACACCCGTTCTATGTGTTGGCGCTCGGCGATCTCCAGGGACAAATCGCCCGATTGAGTGGTGGGGTGGGTGGTGGGGGCGGTGCCCGCCGGGGCGTCGTGGTCCTCCAACGGCTCGAGCAGGATGGCGTCTTCGGTGATGATCGGGCCCTCAGCCACTGCCACCGCGACCTCGACGACGCGCTTGAGTTCACGCAGGTTGCCGGGCCAGGCGTAGGCGAAGAGCTTGTCGGCCGCCTTTTGGGACAGGCCATCGATGCCCTTTCCCTGCTCGCCCGCGGCCAGGGCGATTTCGGCACCGAGCAACGTGCGCAGCTCGCGTGGTCGCTCGCGCAAAGGCGGTAGGGTGAGGGCGATCCCCGACAGCCGGTAGAACAGGTCCTTGCGAAACTGATCGGCGTGGATGAACTTGCGGATGGGCCAGTGCGTGGCCGAGATCAGCCGCACGTCGGCACGCCGCATGGCTTCAGAACCCAGGCGCTGGTACTCGCCGTACTCGGAGGCGCGCAGGATCTTGGCCTGACCGACCGGCGACATGTCGGCAATTTCATCTAGAAAGAGCGTGCCACCGTCGGCGACTTCAAACTTGCCGCGCACCGTGCGGTCGGCGCCGGTAAAGGCGCCCCGCTCGTGGCCAAAAAGCTGGCTGTCGAGCAGCGTATCGGTGAGCGCGGCGCTATTGAACGACACGAACTCCTTCGACGCTCGCTTGGACGAATTGTGGATGGCACGCGCCAGCAGGGTTTTGCCAACGCCGGTTTCGCCGAGGATGAGTACGGGGATGTCGGTGCGCGCCGCCACCCTGGCCAGTTCCAGGCACTTCTGCATGGCGCGATCGGCGACAATGAAGTCTGCCAGCCGGCAGTTCCACGGGTCGACCCGCTTCCGACGTTTGGCATCTGGGCTCATGGACGGGTTGTTCTCCTCAAGCGCCCGCCATCGTAGCCCATCCCCTTCAAAGACTTAAAGCGCCTTCTCGGCGCCAACCAGGTGAGCGTAGAGCCCTTGGCGATCGACGAGTTGGTCGTGGGTGCCTTCTTCCACCAGCTTGCCGCGTTCGAGCACCAAGATCCAGTCGGCGTCGCGTGCGGCTCGCGCCTCTGATTCGACGGCGACGACGGTAGTGTCGCCGAGCGCTGCCCGCAAACTGGCGCGCACCAGCCGCTCCAGCTCCAGCGAGAGGTGAAGAAAGGCTTCGTCTAGAATCAAAACCGCCGGTTGCCGGTAGACTGCGCGGGCGAGCCCCAGTCGTTGGCGCTGGCTGGCGCTCAGTTCGAAGCCCCCTAACCCGACCACGGTATCGTATCCCCACGGCAACTCGGCAATGAACTGGTCGGCGTGGGTGACGGTTGCCGCCCACGCCACTCGGTCCATGTCGCGCTCTGCCGCCCCCAACGCAATGTTGGCGGCGACCGTGTCAGAGGTCACGAAGCAGGGACTGTCGGTGTAGGCCAGCTGCCGGCGGAGTTGGAGTAGAGCGACCTCGCCGACTCCGACGCCATCAAAGCGCAAGGTGCCGGTGGTGGGTGGTAGGAGCGTGGCGACGCACTGCGCCAGGGTTGACTTGCCAGCACCGTCCCGGCCGACGACCGCGACCCAGCGCCCCGGGCGGATCTCGAAGCTCGCGCCATCGACCGCTGCTGGGGCGTCCGGTCCCCCGTAGCTGACGGTGAGCCCGGCGGCCTCGACGGCTCCTGCCAAGCTGGCGACCGGCCGGCCGCTTGCCGCGCGCTCCGGGGCGGCGTCCTGGACGTCGGCGAGGCGATCCAAATCCGGCGCCGCCTCCTTGCCCCGCCAATAGGCCTCGACCCACGCGTGCATGCCGTGTTGTGCCAGTGCCATCCACAGGGTCGTGGTCACCAGGGCGCCGGCGGCGAGCGCGCCGGCGGCGTGGGCGCGGGCGGCGAGGAGGATGACCAGCCCGGTGGTGGCGAGGGCGGCCCACTGCGTGTGCGCCTGCGCCCGGGCGGCGGCCTGAAAGAGTGGGCGACGCTCGTGCTGGGCACCCTCGATCGCCTGGTGGGTCCGCTCCACCGCCTGATCGACCGCACCCGCCGTCTTGAGGGCAGCGATTCCTCGCACCAGGTCAGCTTCGCGCCAAGCCAAGGACGCCTCGAAGTCGGCGGCGGCGCGGGCCACGTGCTCGGTGGCGCGCCCAGCCCGCCGCGCCAGGGCCGTCGTCACCCCAGTGCCTACGAGCGCCAAGAGTCCGAGTCGGGGTACCAAGCAGCAAAGGGCTGCCAACGCGGCAGTCGACAAGGTCACGCCCGCCAGCCAACGGGGAACGTCCTGGCGGATCAGCGCGCGCAGCGCTTGCAAGGCGCGCGCGCGGTTTTCCAAGTCGTAGCCCAAACGTTGAGCGAAATAGGTGACGGGGAGGTTCAATAGTTTCGCCAATGTGCGGCGGGTCGTGGTGCGGGCCACCGCCGCGAGCCGCTGGGTGCGAAAGGTAGCGGCGCGGTGGGAGAGAAGCGCCAGCGCGCCGACCGTCAGACTCAGCGTCAACCCAACCCCAAGGCCACCGCGCCCGTCGGCGACGCTTCCGAGTCCCCAGGCCAAAATGACCAGCATCACCGCGTGGAGGAGGGCGATTGCGGCGCCAAACCGACTGGCCGAGGGTTCGCCCCGCACGAGTTCGGGGATGGCGGTGGTGCTCCGGCGCCTTTGCTCTGTGGTTGGGGTTGGGGGCCGCCCGCTAAACGTCAGTGCGTAGCCGGTCCAGCGCTCCAGAAACTCGGCGGAGGCCAGCCGCCGGTGACCATAGGCCGGGTCGGCGACCCGACATTCGCCGTTCCTCGTGGCGTAGAGCACCACCCAGTGCTCGCCTTGCCAATGCACGATGGCCGGGAGTTCCAGTTGCAAAAGATCCTCGGGCACTCCTTTCCGAGACGCGCAGTTGAACCCCAGCGCTTCGGCGCAGGCTTGCAAGGCCATGAGCGTCGTGCCGCTCCGTGAGGTGTGAAGCTGGCGCCGCAGGTCGAGAAGCGTCTCTGGACGCCCGTAGTAGCGACAAATCATCGCCAGGCAGGCGGCGCCGCAATCGCTGGCGTCGATTTGGTGGACAAGCGGCAAGCGACCGACCGCGTCCTTAGTCGCCAAGTCGGTGGGAGGTTCCTCGCCGAGCGGCGCCTCTCTGGCGCTCGGGCGGAGGTCGTCGGCAAAATCCAGCGGGACCCGCGTCGTTTCCTGATTGTCGTACTCGGCGATGCGTTGGGCAACCATCGCACGGAACTCGGGAGACTCCTTGACCAGTGCTTCGAACTCAGCGCGCCCGAGGCAGAGCAGGGTTGCGGCGCTCGTGGTTTCGACCGTGGCCGTGCGCGTCGTTTGCTTGTAGAGAGCGATTTCGCCGAAGGTGTCGCCGCGGCGCAGGTAGCGGATGTCCCGCCGGGCACCGTCTTCCACCTGCGCGACGCGGAGGCGGCCGTCCTCGACGACGAACATGGCGTCACCCCGTTCACCCTCGGTAACCACCGTTTCGCCCGCTTCCACTCGGACTTCGTCAAACCCCTCGATCAACCGCCGCCGAATCGGCGGCGGCAGCGTTTCGAAGGTGGAATGGGCTTTGAGAAAAGAGTTCAAAACCCGCTGGCGAGCCGCCAGTTCGAAAGACCGGCGGATCTCCGGGTGCGTGTCCAGCCAGGCCTGAAACACCGAACGGTTGAGCTTGGCGAGGGTCACCGCCCCGGACGCGCGCACACTGGCCGAGCGGGTGCCGCCTTCCAGAAGGGCGATTTCGCCAAAGGAATCGCCGGGTTGTAGCAAGTTGAGGGGCAGCTCGTCGCCGGCCTCAGTCGTCTGGTAGACGCGCGCCCGACCATGGACAACCACGAAGAAGGCGTCGGCCGGTTCGCCTTGGCGGACGATCTCGTCCCCGAATTGGTAGGTGGCGTTTTCGAAACTGGCAGCAACAAAGTCGCGCAAGCCTTCCGGCAAAAAGGCGAATGCCTCCAACTGGTCGAGGAGTGACCGCTGCTCCAGAGTTAACCTATTCATCCTCGTGCCAGACGATGTGGGCATCGATTAGCTCTTCGAGGTGCCGGTCGACCAGGGTGTGTACCGCGCGTTCTTTGGCGTGCGGGTTGTCGGGCGTGGCGAGTTCCTTGCGTAACACCTTGAGCACCACAAAGCGCCCGTCGATGGTCAAAGGACCGATCCAAGCCTCCCGCCCGGCGCTCAAGATCGGATCGCGCACCGCCGCCGGCAGATCGGCGAGCGCCAGTGTCTGCCGGGAGGAGGCCTGGACGGCGTGGACGGCGACGGCGTCGTAGCAGTCGCCTTCTTCCTTGAGGCACGCCAACGCCTCGCGGGCGGCGGGCTCGCGATCGAACGCCAGCAGCATGGCATCGACTTCCACCCAGTCCAGCCAGTGGCGCTGGAGGACAGCGTCGATTGCCGCCGGCGGCGCGCATTGGGCGGTGAAAGCTTGGAGCGCGCCCGCCATCCTGGCCAGGTCGTCCAACTCCCGCTTGCCCTCGGACCTCGCCCAAGCCGGCGCCGGAGCGTCCGCCAAGTTCTTCTCGAACCGCTCCCGCGTCGCAGCGACAAACTCGGCACTCACCTGGACGCCCGCTTGGCGGGCTGCAGCGGCGCTGGCCAGCCGGTCGGCCCACTGCCAGTGGTGTGCGTGGCAGACGATGTCAGCGAGCACCATCGATGGCGGCGGACAGGTTTCCTCCGGCGCCTTGCCACTGGAGTGGTGCGCCAGTGCCCAGGCGCGTTCCAGGTGGGCGCTCCAGTCGGCCATGGTTAAAGACCAGCGCTTGAGCCAGCGTTGCATGGCGCTGGCGGCTAACAAGTCATGCTGGTGCCGATAGGTGTTGGCGCGCGCCTGCAGTTCGGCGCCGGTCGGTCGCGCGCCCCCAGCGGCCGCCAGCTGGCGGGCGGCTTCGCCGCGCTCGCAGCGCTCGACGGCTGCCAACCACTCGCCCGCGGCGCCGGCGCTCACCATGACCTGGCGCCAGTTCCAAGTGCGGTGGGGGCACTCGAAGACGATGGTGTCCAAAAAATCGGGTTGGGAACCCATGGGCTCCGACTCAGCGCTCGTGCAGGTCCTCCGCCAACGCGCGCCGCTGCGTTTCGTTGAGTTCGGTCTCGGCCTCGAAGTCGGGCATGTCCACACCGAGCGCTACAGGCACTTGACCGCGGGTGTCGAAGATCAAGTATTGCACAGCACTCAGGCGGTCGTCTCCTACCTGGCCGGCGTCGAAGCGCGGCACGACGCGCTGCCCGTCATCCAGCCGGGCATAGACCCGGTTGGGGAGATCCAGCCACGTTTCGAGCCGCCCTCGCCGTTCGACGGGGTCGTCGATCTCGATGAACAGTGCGCAACCCAACTCGCCATCATCGCCCAAGAGGGCGTTGTAGGTGTCCAGCTCGTGCCGAATGGCCGATTCCTTGACGATACGCTCGGCGCGCATCATCTCCAGAACCTGGTAGCGGATGGTCTCGGTGTTTTCGAACAAAAAGGTCAGAACGCCGCCGACGTGAATGCGGCGCGGATCTTTGATGGCCATGACCCGGCGCCGAATGGCGTCGCGCTGGTCGCTGTAGGTTTGGTAGTCGAGAAGGTCGTGGCGCTCGACTTTACGCATGCCGGCCTCCTTTACGGGGCTAGGTAGTCTCGGAGTCTTTGGCCGGAAGCGGGTGGGGGAATCCATCCTCGCGGTAGGCGCGAGCCAATACACTCATCGGGTGCAGGGGTTTCCGCCCGGCGTGCTGCGCGAACTGCAGCGCCGCCAGGGGACAGTCGGTGGCCCAGACCTCGGCGTCGGCCGCCTGAAGCCCGTCGAAGGCCTTGGCGCCGATCCGTTGTGAGGGTTGGAAGCCGTCGGTGCGCATGGCATAGGTGCCGTTGTGCCCGCAGCACTCCATCGTAATCCGCGGTTGGGTGCCTGGAATCTTGCGCAAGAGATCGCGCCCCTTGAAGCCGATTGCCTGGGCCCGTAGATGGCAAGGTGCATGGTATGCCACCGTACTCCCCGGGCTCGAGCGGAAGTCGGTGTTGAAGCGCTCTTGGTCGCGGATCGACCAGAGAAATTCGCTTGGATCCATCACCGCCTCGGCCAGCTGAGCGGCGCGCGGGCGATCGGCTGGCGCCACCAGTTGGGGGTACTCCATGCGCAACATCATCGAGCAGGTCGGGTTAATGGCCACCACCTTGGCGCCCTGGTCCACAAACGGGCTGAGAATGTCGAGGTTCCGCCGCGCCTGGGCGCGCAGGGAGTCGAGGTCGCCGTGCTCCCAGGCCGGCATGCCGCAGCACTCCAGGCCGCGAGCGCAGCGCACGTCGACGCCGTTTTGTTGCAGCACGGTGACCGTGTCCCGGCCAATCTCAGGCTCGTTGTGCTGGACGAAGCAGGTTTGAAACAGCACCACTTCGCCGCCGGGGGTGTCACCGATGAGTCCCTGGTTGGTGGCCCAGCGCTCGAAGGTGCGCGCCGCAAACTCGGGCAAGAGCTTCTGGCGGTGAATACCCAACAGCTTCTGCATGAACCAACGGTGGAGTCCGACGCGGTTGGCGGCGTTAGCCAAGCCACCGCTCAGGCGCGCTGCCCGCCCGGCGCCGTCGGGGTTGCCGAGGACGCGCGCCGCCAGCGGCACGCCGCGCCGCTTGGCGCGCTCGGCCACGTAGCGGTGCACGAGTTTTGGAAAGTCCAGCTGGAACTGGTGGTCGTCGCGCGGCGTGTATGGGCACTGGACTTCACAGAGCTTGCACTGGAAGCAAGCGTCCATGACCTCGTCGGTCTCGTCTCCGGTCAGCTTGCGGACATCGCCGTCGTGCCGCTCGTCGATAAACTTGAAGAGCCTAGGGAATGAGTCGCAGTACTTGAAGCACATGCGGCAGCCATGACAGATCTCGAAGGCGCGCTCCACCTCTTGGTTCAGCGCTTGGCGGTCCCAATAGATGACCTCGGCTGGGTCGTAGCTCAGCCCATCGGTCGGGGCGTAGGAAATCGGCGAAGCGTCAGACATACGTGGCTCGGAGGTGGAGGCGAGGGGCGAAGCGGGGTAGCGGTGTTGGCGCTACCCCGGTCTCAGGTACTCTGCAGCTCTGGCTAGGTGACGGTTGACAACAGTGACTCGAAGCGCCCGGCGTGCGATTTCTCGGCTTTGGCCAAAGTTTCGAACCAGTCAGCAATTTCCGCGAACCCTTCTTCGCGAGCGGTCTTCGCCATGCCCGGATACATCTCGGTGTACTCGTGGGTCTCGCCAGCGATGGCCGAGCGCAGGTTGTCGGCGGTGTCACCGATCGGCTTGTCGGTGGCCGGGTCGCCGACCGCCTTCAAGTAGTCCAGGTGACCGTGGGCATGGCCGGTTTCACCCTCGGCGGTCTCGCGGAAGTTGCCGGCGATCTCCGGATAGCCCTCGACATCGGCCATTTTGGCCATCCACAGGTAGCGGCGATTGGCCTGCGACTCGCCGGCGAAGGCATCCTTGAGATTTTGGTGGGTTTTGGTGCCGTTCAATGCGGGCATGGGTTTCCTCCGTTGGGTGCCGGTAGCACCCCATTAAGTGCCTAGGGTGTCGGTGTCGCACTGGGCGCAGACGACTTCGTACTCCACGTAGGTATTGGTAACTCTGCTGCCTGATGGCAGCTCGGCTGGCGGACCGGGGCGCGGCCCGCGCTTGGGAACATCGAACACCGAATGACACATCCGGCAGACCGCGTGGTCGTGGTCTTGCTCGGTGCCATCGACGCGAAACTTGTTGCCGCCAGTAGCGATTTTCCGAATCAGACCGCTGTGCACGAAACTCTCCAGGGTTGAGTACACGGTCGAGCGCGAGATGGATGGATGGCTCTCGCATAGCGCGTCGTACACCATCTCAGCGGTTGGATGCCGGCGGTCCTTGGACAACAGCTCGAGAATCGCCAGGCGGGGGGCGGTGACCCGGAAGCCGGCGCCCCGGAGTTGATTGGCCAGCGCGTGGTGTGGTGCCTGAGATGACATTCCCAATCCAAGATTAAGACCTTTGTAGGAAACATTCCGGAATATAGGGCCAAGGGAGGGGGTTTGTCAAGCCCCTTGGCTCAGGTGCGCGGCCGCCACCCAGAAGTCAGCCCAGATCGCCGACAGCATCCAACGCCGCCTGAATCTCCTCGGGCTCGAGGCCGCGGCTGTTGAGCTTGAGTCCCTCCGCAAACTCCAGAGCCTCGGTCATACAATGATCGGCGTCGAGTTCGGCGGCCACGCAGCCGGGGTGGACGTTGACCACCCCCTGCCGGGTCTGGCCGTAAAACTCCACTTCACGGAGGAGCCCGATCCGGAAGCTGCCCCTGTCGATCAGTTGGTCGCAGTGCCGGCACTTGGAGCGGCCGGTCGGGGCAACCTCGGCGTAGGGTGCGGTCTTCTTCTCGGCCTTCTTTTTCTCCGCTGCGGCGGCTAGCTGGCGCAGGCTGTCAATGGGCGGCAGCTCCAAGCCCGCTTCGAAGTACTCGCCGGCGTAGGCTTCTTCGACGTGATCGGCCTGGCGCTTGGCGGCGCACTTCAGGTGGTGCCATAGATAACCCTGCCCGAAAGGGCCATCGATCAAGATGCCCAGTCGTACGGCGTCCTTTTGAATGGGCTTCTTGCAGCTCTTGCACTTGGAACGCGACGAGCGTGCCCCCTCGATCTTGTAGGGGGGAAGCTCCGGTTCGGTGGCCCGTGGCTGATCGTCAGGCGTCATAGTTTCGCACTCCGAGAGGCCTCTTCGGCTTGGTCCAACGCTTGACTTGGTTATAGCAAATCTTGGCAGCGTGGCGAAATGGTCAGGCTTGCGCTGCGTAGATCGCTGCCAGGGTGAGCGCCGCTCCGGCGATTTGCAGCGGCATCAGCACCTCGGCGAAGAAGAGAACACCCCAGAGGGTCGCCAGCGTCGGCTGCAGGAGGAGCAGGAGTGCAGCGTGGGCGGTCGCCAACTGAGCGATTCCTTGGTAGATGAGGACCCAGCCGAGGACCTGGGCGATCACCGCCAGCAGCGCGACGTAAACCCAGCCGCTCGCCGACTGGGGTGCCAACGGCGCGCCACCGGCGGTGGTTGCCAGAAGCGCTGCCCCGATCAAGCAAATCCAGGCCAAGCCGGCGAGGGCGTCCTGCCAATTGCCCGACCCCGACCTTGCGCGCCGGCTGATCACTTTCAGGGTGGCGAGGTAGGCGGCGTACACCAGACCCGTGGCTAACCCCAAAGCCAAGCCCGCCCGTTCGGTCGCTCCCAGGGGAATCTCTGACCCGGCGCCGGCCAGCAACACGACGCCGACGAAGGCGACGAGGATCGCCCCCCACAACCGCCGGCCACTCTTTTCACCGAAGAGGAGATGGCCGATGCCGGCCGCCCAAAACACCTGGGTGTTGCCCAGGATGGTCGCGATCCCGGCGCCGATCCAGACGATCGAACGGTGCCACACGTAGAGATCGAGGGCGAACAGGCAGCCGGCGACCACCAAAATCCTACCCTCGGCGCCACGCAGGCGCTCGTACGGTGGCCGCCCCCGCCGCCAGCTGAGCGCCAGGCACAGGATTCCAGCTAGCGCCAGCCGCCAGAAACCGATGGCGGAAGCACCCATGCCCGCGTCGTAGGCCAGCTTCACAAAGACCGGGGCGAAGCTGATGCAGATGGCCCCCGCCGCCACCCGCCAGGCGGCAGAGCGGGTCACCTAGCGCTCGCGGCGCACAGCTCCGGCTGGGCGGTTTGCGGGCCGGCGGCGCGGTAGGGCGCCGCGCGCGGGAGTTTGCCGCGCCAGGCGGCGACTCCGAACAGTAGCGAGGTGGCGATAAAGCAGCCCAGTCGCCAGCGGGCGAGGGCGATGCCGTCCACGGCCAGGGCGTTTGCCAGCCGCCAGGCGCCCCAGCCCACCAACTGCGTGGGCAGCACCGTCCATAGGGCGCCGTAGAACCAGGCGCGTTCAGCGCCTTCGTTCCAGGTGGAACGCCGCGCCCGCGGCACGCGGTCGGCCCACGCCAAGCAAACCACCAGAAGCGCCAACGGTAGATACAACCAACCCCATAGTTCGGGGAGGAGCCAGCGCCCCGAGGCCGCGGCAATGCCGAGGCCCACCGCGTTGATCGTGTAGGGAACCAAGAGGTCGATCCAGGCGGCGGTGTAGCACACCACCCGATAGCCAAGGTTGGGTTTGTCCTCGCCAAAGTGGGTGACGTAGGGGCGCCCCTCCACGCCGGGCAGCCTCCCCTTCAGTCCGCGCACGCCGGTGGCGAGGATCACCGAAGTCAGCCACGCTAGGTGGCGGCGGTCGCCGCCGTGGTGGAAGAGGGCCTGGGTCAGGTGACCGGGCAAGATGAAGAACACCCAGATCCAGATAGGCCAGTGGAGGAGTCGGTACCAAACCGGGTTGGCGGTGCGTTCGATGTTGACGCGCATGGGCGGGAGTACACCACATGCGCCCGACCGGCGGAAAGCGCCGGCGCACTGGGGCTCTGACCCTTGCGTGCTAGACTGCGCGCGCCATGCACCGCGCGCGTTCGAGGATCTTATCGGGATGGAGCCAGTGCCCACCGGTGACCGCCGCTTGCTGCACGGTGTGGGCCGCATTTGTTGCCTGCGCGCCGCTCGAGTTCGCCGCTGACCCGACAGAGTCGCCGCCAGCCGCCGCCGAACGCGCCTACCGGATCCTCTTGATAGGGGACGCCGGGGCGCCGCGCGCCCCCAAAGAGCCGGTCTTGGAGCTGGCGGCCCAATGGGCTGCCGGCGACCCGGAGCGGACGGCGGTGGTCTTCTTGGGCGACAACGTCTACCCAGCCGGCATGCCGCCCGGCTCGAGCGCCGACCAGCCGGAGGCTGCCCGCCGGTTGTCGGCGCAGTTGGCAGTCCTCCAAGGGAGCGGTGCACGCGGCGTTTTCCTGCCGGGCAACCACGACTGGGGCGGCAAGGGCGTCGATGCTCATCGGAGGCTCACCGCCCAATCGAATTTCATCCGGAGCTACGCCGCCCGCCACGCGGTCGACGCGTCGATGGTGCCGGAGCCTGGTTGTCCGGGCCCGGTGCCGGTGGATTTGGCCAACGCCTGCCGCTTGATTGTCCTCGACACCGAGTGGTGGCTGACCGATCGGGCCGCGCTGCCGCCGCTCACCTGCAGTCGAACACCCCTGGAGGTTGCCGCCGAGGTGGCGGCGCTCTTGGAGGAGGATGGCCCGGCGGTGCGCTTGGTGGCCGGGCACCATCCCCTGCGCTCGCACGGCCGCCACGCCGGCTACAGCGGCTGGCGGGCCGCCTTACTGCCGCTTACCTACTTAGAGCCATGGGCGGTGGTTCCCTTGCCCCTGGTTTATCCGCTGATCGTCCGGCCCCTCCAGCGTTCGCCGCAGAACGCCGGGCACCCGGCCTACGGCGACATGGCGCGGGCGGTGGCCGAGGCGATGGTGGCAGCGCCGCCTTTGGCGTATGTGGCCGGCCACGACCATGCCCTGCAGGTGATTGGCGGTGACGCTAGTGCACATTGGTACCTGGTGTCGGGAGCAGGTTCGTCGGCCAAAATCACCGCCGTCGCTGGCGGCCGCCATAGCCGCTTTGCGCGGGCCCGCCCGGGGTTCATGGTGCTTGATATCTATGGTGACGGTGGGGTGTACCTGCAGGTGGTAACCGCCCCAGCCGGCGAGGTGGCCCATCGAGCCTGGTTGACCGTCTCAGATTGAGAAAGCTGGGTTTTTGTTCCGCTGGGTTGGCCGACCGGTGGGCGCCTAGCTGCTAGAATTGTGGGGGGCCGCGCCCATCTACTCGAGCCAAGGGATTCCACTGTGCCCCGCGCCTTCGCCCTAACCTTGCTGGTCAGCCTCTGGGGGGCTACGGCCGCCGCCCAGGGGGCTCTCAATGTGACGCTCGTCGGCCAACTGGACCCGGTGCCGATCCGCTATTCGGGTTCCTGGGGCTACACCGACGCCGGTGGCGCCGAGTACGCGCTCCTCGGCTGCAACACCGGCGTGTCGATCGTGGCCATCGACGCGACGCCCCTGGAAGTGGCGTTTATCCCCGGGCCGACCAGCAACTGGCACGAAATCACCGTGGTCGGTGACCATGCCTATGCAGTTTCGGAGGGTTCAGGGGTCCTGGCTGGCATGCAGGTCATCGATCTCGGCGCGCTGCCGGTTAGCGCCAGCTTGGTGACGACTTACACCGGGACGTTCCAGCGTGCCCATATGATTCAGAGCGACGTCTACCACCCGAGCGAACCGTACGTCTACGTCGCCGGCACCCAAACCGGGCAGGGGGTGCACATCTTAGACGTCACCGACCCGGCCAATCCGGTCGAGGTTGGCCAGTACGCCCCCGGCTACTACATCCACGACCTGCATGTGCGTGGCGCGCGCATGTACGCCTCGGCGATCTATGAGGGTTTCTTAGATGTAGTTGACATCACGGATAAGACCCAACCGCTGTTCTTGAAGCGCATCACTTATCCCGGCGGCTTTACCCACTCGAGTTGGACCACCAGTGATGCGTCCCATCTGTTCGTGTGCGACGAGGTGGATGGATTGCCGGCGCGCATGTGGAACATCGCCGATCTTGACGACATCTACCCAGTCGCCGAGTACACAGCCAACTCAGCGAGCTTGGTGCACAATCCGTACGGGCTGGGCGACTGGATGGTCTTGTCCCACAACACCGAAGGACTCCGCATTCTGGATGTCGCCGACCCGGGGTTGCCGGTCGAGGTGGGCTACTACGACACCTACGCCGGCGCCAGTGGCGGGTTTCACGGGTTGTGGTCGGCCTACCCGTTCTTCCCGTCCGGGAAGATCATCGGCGGCAATCGCGAGGACGGTCTCTACGTCTGGGAATTCGCCGGAGTGCGCGCCGGGCGCTTATACGGAACCGTCTACGATGCAGCCACGGCGACGCCCATCACCGGCGCCGAAGCGGCCATCGTCGAGGCGGGCGTCACCGACCTGACCGCTGCCGACGGCGCCTATGCGCTCGGCGCGTTGCCGAGTGGCCCGGGCGGCTACACCCTGCGCTTTTCAGCTCCTGATTATCAGACCCTCACGATGAATGCCTACGAGCTTGCCGACGGCGCCTCTTTGACTTTGGATGTACAACTGGCCCCGTTGGTGACTGGATTGGGCGACGCCGGCCCGGCGCCCGCCATGGGACTGTCGGTTGCGGCTGCCCCGAATCCCTTCAACCCCTACACGCGTTTGGACTTCGAACTCCCCAACACCGCGCCGGTGCGCCTCCAGGTGTTCGATGCCCGCGGTGCTTTGGTACGCACTCTGGTGGACGGGGTGTTGGCGGCCGGTCGCCACGCGCACGTGTGGGCCGGCCGCGACCAGGCTGGCCGCCGGGTGGCCAGCGGTACCTACCTCTACCGGCTGCGTGCGGATGGCGCCGAGGTCGAGGGGAAGCTCCAGCTCGTCCGCTGAGTCCGCCGAGCGCCGCTCGTGTATATTGCCGGCCATGCAACCCGCGGCCACCTACGACTCGAAAGAGCGCTTCCTCAGCTACTGGGATCAGATCGCCGCCAGCCGGGCCCTGAAACCGGCGTCGATTCTCGAGGTTGGGGTGGGGACGCGCTTTTACAGTCGATACATGGCTGACCACGGCTATTCGGTCACCACGGTGGACATCGACCGCACCCGAGCGCCGCAAGTCTGCGGTTCGCTCACCGCCTTGCCGCTCGGTGCTGCGGGCTGGGACTTGGTCGTTTGCTGCCAGCTCCTCGAGCATTTGCCATTCGACACGGTGCCGCGGGCGCTGGGCGAGCTCCGCCGCGTGACCAGGCGGCACCTGCTGGTCTCGGTGCCCAACTGCGCGCCAACTCTCGGGTTGACGTTCAGGATCGCCCGCAAGCTCGAGCGGGTGTGGACCGTGCCCATTCCCCGGCCTGCGAAGCCTAGTGTCTTCGACGGTCAACACCATTGGGAACTGGGGCAGCGGGGTTACACGGTCCAGCGGTTGGTTTCGACCTTTGACCGCGCCTGCCTAGCGGTGGAGCGCGCTTGGCGGGTCGGGCAGTTTCCCTACCACCACTTTTTCGTCCTGGCGAAGACCTAGGAGTAGGGTCGTGGGCGCGCTGGCGTGCTCGACGGTGTAGTCTACGCGCAGCTCGGCCTGCCGGGGCCGGGCCGCGCGCTAAGTTTGGGGATGCGCTTCGAAGGCCAAGTGTGTCTGAGAACTGGGGCCGATGCCCGTGACCAGCTGGGTGGTGATCCCAAGAAACATCCTCCGGGCGCTGTGGGCGCACCTGCACCTGGTGCTCGCCATTGGCTTGAGCCTCGCCTGGACCGCCTTCTTCCTGTGGACCGGGCAACAGTTGAATCCCGACCTCGGCGTGTACTTGCACGCCGCCGTCCAACTCCACACCGGCGCCGGTTTGGAAGTGCCCCCCGAGTGGCCGCCGGCCTACCCGATTCTCATTCACCTGGCGATGGCGCTCGGCCACTTCCCCGACGTCGCGGCGACGTTGGTGGGGGGGGTGGCGCTGGCGGTGATGTTGGTGGCTGCTGGCACGCTGGCGCGCGACGCAACCCGGGCGGCCGGCGTCCCGGCGGTCTTGGTGTTGGCCCTGTTCGGGACCTTCAGCATCTTCCAGACGTTTCGCGGCGCGTGGTCGGGTGGCCCGTTTTTGGCCTTCCTGGTGTTACATGTTTTGTGCGTCAGTCGACACGCGCGCGACGGTCGATGGAGCCAACTGATCTGGGCGGGAGTTTGGGCCGCCGCCGCGGCCGCGACCCGCTACGTCGGTCTTTCGGTGCTGGCGGCGTTTGGCCTCTACATCGCCTGTGTGGCCTGGTGGACGCCTGGAGCGGCGCGGCGACGTTCGGGTGCGCTGCTGGTCGGGTTGGCCAGTGGATTGCCGAGTCTTCTCTATGTGATCCGCAACGCCGTCAAGTTTGGCGAGCCCTTCGGGGCGCGGCACGAAGGCCAAGGCGACCTCATCGAGTCGTTGGCGGCGATCGGCCGCGTTTCAACCAGCTGTGCCAATCGCTTCGAGCTGTGCCTCGTTGCCCTGGCTCTGGTGGTGTGGGTGTGGGCCTATCGGCGCCAAGCACTGCAAGCGTACCGCGTGCGGGCGTTGACTTATCTCGGCGTGTGTCTCGCAGGTTATGTGGCGTTGTTGGCGTGGGCCACGTCGAAGGTGTCCGTCGATCCGGTGTCGGCGCGCATGGTGGCTCCCATTCACGCGCTCGTAGCACTGGTGCTCGTCCTCGTGTTGACCGCGCCCCGCCGGGAAGCGTGGCGCGGGTACTGGCGCCAGCGCGCCCCGTGGGTGGGGCAGTGGGTGACGCGTGGCGTCTGGCTTCTTGTGGCGGCAGCGGTGGTCAGCCACGCCTTGCGCCTCAGCCTTTTGGTGAATGGTGCGGTGCGCGACTACGCTGGCGCCGGTCTCCACATCCGCGAGGGCTTCGCCTTGAGCTCGACGGCCGCCGGATTGGATCGGTGGTTTGCAGCGCGACTTGCCGAAGCAGACACCGTTTCGGTGGCGGTGGTTGGATGGTCCGCCCGGCGTCCCGACCGGGCGCGGACGCTTCTCTACCGGCGAAGCGCCCTCCGGCGTACTGCGCTCGCCGGTAGCCGCTATCACGTTGTCGGCGCAGACGACGTCACCGTGTCATTCCAAAGCGGTGGCGCCATACAGTTCTTGTGCTTGCCCAGGCTGCGGTCCGACGCCGAGTTGGTCGGAGCGCTGCGCGGTTGGTTGGACAAGGGCAGCATCGAAACCCTGTGGCTGATCGCCCACGTCGATGAGCGGCGGGGGATCGCCGAGGACCCAACGGTCCTGGGCGTAGCGGTACGTGGCCAGACATCGTTACCACCCTATCGGATCTATGAGTTGGGACGGTCAGTCGACAAACAGATCGTCCGCTAGCTCTTGATCTTGGTCGACAGCGTACGGCGTGAAGTCGGTAACGCCTGCGGCGCGCAGCACTTCTTCGTCGAGGAGCGTCTGGCCGGTGACGCGTTCGGGGCGATCGGTGACCAGGGCGTACCAGGCATCGGCGACGATTTCGGGCCGCCGGCTGCGCTTAGCCAAGAGCTCGCCGCCCAGCATGCGAATGGCGGCCGTGTCGATCGTAGTGCGGGGCCACAGGGCATTGACGGCGATGCCGTCGCCAGCCAACTCGGCAGCAGCGCCGATGGTCACGAGGCTGAGGGCGAACTTGGAGGTGGTGTAGGCGGTGTGCTGGGCGAACCAGCGCGGCTCGAGACGAATGGGCGGCGACAGGCTCACCACGTGCGCGCGCGGCGCGGCGCGCAGAGCGGGAAGGGCGGCTTGAATCGCCAGATAGGCGGCGCGCACGTTGATGTCCAACATCAGGTCAAGCCGCTTGGGCGGGACCGCACCCAGCGGGCGCAACCAGATGGCACCGGCATTGTTGACCAACACATCGATTCGTCCGTGCTCGGTCGTCACCTGTTCGATGGCGCCGGTGAGGGCGGTTTCGTCGCGCACGTCGACCGCGATCGGCAGGGCTTTGCCGCCCAGTTGTTCGACTTGGGCGGCAACTTCGTGAATCGTGCCGGGCAGGCGTCCGGGCTGAGCGCTCTTGGCCAAGAGCGCTACCGTCGCGCCCTCGCGCGCCGCCCGCTCAGCGATGGCCTGACCAATCCCGCGACTGGCGCCGGTGACAACGACCACCGCGTCACGCAGCGTCAGCGGCGTCAACGTGAACCCACCCAGGCAACCCCAACGTGCAGGTCCCACGAGCTGAAGTTTTGTTCGAACTCCCGGAAGAATCGCGCCTGCGCTTGAGCCGACAACCGCTGCCTGACCCACACCGACCAAGTATCCGCTGCCTGAAACTCGGCACGCAAGCCAATCAAGAAGCCGGGAGCAGTGCTGGTGTCGCTGCGCTGCCCGAGGTCGTCGTAGTGCACGAGCACTGTTTGAAAGGCCAACTCGAGCAAGAGTTGTAAGTTGGTGGCCGTTGGCGCCAGGTTCGGGCGAAAGCCAAAGGTGAACGGCACGATCCGATAGCTCGAGTCAGCAAGTTCGAAAGTGGGGTCGGTCAGGTCTGGTGCCGATCCCCCGGTGTAGCCGGTCTCTACAAAGACCTCACCGCGGTTGTTGGGGAATTGGGCGGCGACACCCCCGGCGACGGACAAGCTAACGCCGAATTGGTCACGCACGTCCTCGTCGAAAGGCATGGACAAGCCGCCGCCAAAATCTACTTTGAGACTCCAGGCCTCGCCAGGTGCGGCGGCCAGTAGCGTCGCAATCACAGCCAGCCAGAGCCAGGCTTTGACCATCGAACTCCCCCTTTGGTGGATGGACTGAGCGATCGCTCAGTCTAACAACGCCCAGCCACCCCGCGTTCCGGTCGCGTCCAGGACGCCTCGCCCAACAAAAAGGAGACGCCCCAGGAAGGCACCTCTGGCCGCAAGAGGTGTCAAACGGGTCGCGTCTCCTTAATAAGGAGTATTGACGAGAGGATTGGTCCAGTCAAGGCCTTCGGTGGGGCTGTTGTGGGGGGGCGGCGGCCGTGCAAAACAGCTTCCTCTGGCTGCATTCTGCGTGTTGGTCCTCGGAGTGAAACATCACCCAAACGCCGTAACCGCTTGCGGCGTCAGGGGCGGCCGCCTAGAGCGGCCTGCGCGGTTTGGCACTTGGGTTGCAAGGGCCACGCCGAGCAATAGACGTTTGTTGATCCCCTGCGTCGTCCGCCCCAATCCGGTTGGTGATGCGAGCGGTTCGTCTAGCCGTCACCTAGTTTCGCATCCGGGAGATGAATTCATGCGGCTTTCGAAGTGGTTGCTGCCTCTAGTTTCTCTATGGCTGTTGGTGGGATTGGGGTGTATTGAAGTCCCTCTGGTCGCCGATGTGCCCACCGACTTGCCCCACGCAAATGGCGAGCCGTCGACCCCAGCGACTGAGCAACCGACGTCGACCGACCCCACCGACGGCAGCGGCGGTAGCAGTGACCCGCCCGACGATGATTGTGAGGAGACACCGCACGACACCGGCGGCAATACCGGCGGCGGTAACACCGGCGGTGGTGGCAACACCGGTGGTAGTAGTGGGGGCGGCGGCAATACGGGCGGTAACACCGGCGGCAATACGGGCGGTAACACCGGCGGCAATACCGGTGGTGGTTCCGGTGGTAGCGGTGGCAGCTCCGGGGGCAATACTCCCAGTTTTATCGAAGCTCGCCTGCCGGATCACTGGAACGACCGCGGCGTCGTGTTGGAGCCCGGCCGGCGAGGATCTTGGGATCAGCGTATGACCGGCGCCATCAGCCCCGCCAGCGTCGTTAAGATCGACGGTGTCTTCTACCTGTACTACATCGGCTCCGACGGCAACCGCTCGGATGATGGTGGACCGCGCCACCGGGCAATGGGTGTAGCCACCAGTCGAGACGGCATTAACTTCACAAAGAGCAATGCCAACCCGGTGCTCACCTTCCTGCCGACTGACCATCAGGAGGAGGGCGTCTTCTCCGTTGGCGCCAGCGTCGACGATCGCGATCGGGTGGTCATGCACTTCACCGGCTGCACAGCAACCGGCCGCAACGCCACGACGGTCAATTGCGACGGTCGCTACGCGACTTCGACAGATGGTATCCACTTTCGCGACCGCGACGTGGTCATGAACCACCGCGACCGCGACCTCTGGGCCTACGGCGATGAGATTTTCCCAGTCGGCAACCTACAGGTGCGGGATCGCTGGTACGTCTACTACTACGCTCGCAACGGCCGCATGAGCGGGCGCGTGATGGGCGTCGCTTGGGGCAACTCGCCGAGCAACCTGAGCCAGTCTCACGCCCTCATCGAGGGCGGCCCGCGGCAACCGTGGACCTGCGGCGATCCGGTGCAGCTGACGCGTGACAGATACGCATTGTTCGTCGGCTATAAGGACCACACCCTGCACGCATATGAAATCGACGCCCGTCAACCCGAGCGACTCGGACGGCGGCTCAAGAACTATCGATTCAGCGGCTGGGATCACTTCACGGTCTACTTCGACCGAGACAGCGAAACCTGGTTCCTCTACTACGCCAACGAGCGCGACGGCCGCGTACGAGTCAAGACGGCGCGCAATCGTTAGCTCTTAGAGCGACCCACTACTGTGCAAACGACCGCGGGTGCTCGACCGAGCGCCCGCGGTTCTGTTTGTGGGGGCGAGCGGGCTAGAGTTGCGGCGACGTGTCGGAGATGCGCGCCGGAGCTGATGGGGTCTTGCATCGGAACGGTCGGAGTTCCGCTCCGGACTGATTGGGTCCGCGCCGGAACGGTCGGAGTTCCGCTCCGGAAGTATTCATGGACCTGGGGTCCACCCCGAGCAATGAAAGTTGCTAGCTCACCGTGTGGGCTCGACCGAAGGACGCGGGAGTTTGCAACGACAGCTACTTTCTGAGCAACTCGTCTGCTCGCGAGGTGGTTTTCTCGGACAGGCTCCAGCGGGGCTGTCCGAAAACGCGGAACCCCGGCGCGCTGGTTCCGCAGGAAGCTGTCCGAGAATTGTTGGGTGACGGTGAAGTCGCGCGAGCGCTGGTTTTTTTGCATCGGTCGAAGAAGGTAGTCGGTGGGACGGCACACTTCCTGCTCGTTCCGCTGCGGAACTATTCATGGACATTTTGTCCACCCCGAGCAATGAAAGTTGCTAGCTCGCCGTGTGGGCTCGACCGAAGGTCGCGCGAGTTTACAACGACTTACAGTTACTTTCTGAGCAACTAGCGCCGAGTTCCGCTCCAACACCACTCCCGAGTTCCGCTCCGGTCTCCGGAACCACCGCCGTGTGCCGCTCCAGAACCACCAGCCGGGTTCCGCTGGAGGCTGTCCGAGAAGTCGAAATGACGTTCACGGATGGGTCGATTTCGAAAATTTTGCCGGCCTTTTTCGTCCAAATACACCAATCCGTGAAGTGCCGGTACGACTTTTCGGACAGCCTCCTGCGGAACCAAGTCGATCGTTTCGCCGTTATCCGCCCATCCGGATAGACCGCCGACGCAAAAACCTGAGAATCTGCACAAATTTTCTTGCCGTCCAATTGATTTTCTTCTTGACAGCTTTTGGACATCGAGTGGTTGAGCGTTGCGGCATGTCGCTCGGGCGGTCACCAACATGCCGCACATCCCCCTCAAACGCATCGGTTCGCGCGTTAGTTCTTTTTTGCCAAACGGAACCGATGTTGCGCAGCCACCAAGCTCCCCTGAGTGCACAAACTCGAGGTGTAAGATGCATGGGTCGACCCCGCGAAAACTCAGGAGCATGCACCATGCACATCATTGCCCGAATCGAAAGGCTCCGGCATCGCGAGCACCACGCCACCGTCGACTTGATCGAAGCGCTGCTTGAATGCAAGCGCACGGATGCCCATCTCTCGGCGGGCTATCCATCGATCTTCGCGTTCTTGTGCAACCATCTAAAGTATTCGAAAGCGGCTGCGTCGCGGCGCTGGAAAGCGATGAAGTGCGCCGAGCGACATCCGCAAGTTCTAGAGATGCTGCGAAAACACCGCACCAATCTGAGTGTGCTGGCAACGATCGAGGCAGCGCTGGCGAAGGCGAGTGATCCAGAAGCGTTACTCGCTGAGATCGATGGCCAATCTTCCGCGGAAGTGGAGCGTCGGCTGGCAGCGCGCAGTCCAGTGCGCCCTCGCCGGGAACAGATCCGCCGGGAGTTCGAGGTGAGGCACACCGGGGCGGGCGCCGCCGAAGACAGTGGAAAGGGCGACCTATTCGGTGACAACGGCGGGGTCAATGGAGCCCGCCCCAGGCACACGAACGGAGCAGGAGCTGAGTCCGAGAACCCTGCCGGTTCACCGCGCAATGCAATCCCCGATGTAGATGCGCGTCCCGGCGCCGATGCGAACGCCGGCATCCATGCAAACGCCGGTACCGGTGCAAACGCCGGCGCTGATGCAAAGGCCGACGCTGACGCTAACGCCGGCGCTCACGCCAACGCCCGTGCGGATGCCGGTTCCGAAGCGCCCCGCGCCAGTGCGGAGAGCTCGGATTGCGCCGAGTCGACCGTCGCGCGCGAGCGTATCCGCATCACCTTTAGCCTCGATCCCGCCGACTACAAGCAGCTGGAAGAAGCGATGACCATTCTGAGCCGCAAGATTCCAGCTAAGCTGACGCTCGAAGCGACGATGCAAGAGCTTTTGCACTTCTTCCTGGAGCGCAAGCGCCCGAAGCCCAAGCGCCCCTACAAGGCACCCCGCGGCCGACACATCCCCAAAGCCCTCCGAGACGCGGTGGTGATCCGCGACCAGGGGCGTTGTCAATTTGTGGGCGCCGGCGGGAGGAAGTGCAACTCGCGGCACAACCTGCAGATCGACCACATTCAACCGGTGGCCAAAGGTGGTCGGACGGAACTGGAGAACCTCCGAGTTTTGTGCGCAGCCCATAACCGCCATCGTGTCAGAGTTTCGGAGCGGAACCGAGTGGCGCAGAATCTACACGTGCGAAACGTCGCTGCACGGAACCAAACGACGCCGGCCGGCGGGTAGTGTGGTGGAGTTGCTCAGAAAGTACCTGTAAGTCGTTGTAAACTCACGCGACCTTCGGTCCAGCCCACACGATGAGCTGCGACTTTCATTGCCCGGGGTGGACAAAATGTCCATGAATAGTTCCGCAGCGGAACGAGCAGGAAGTGTGCCGTCCCACCGACTACCTTCTTCGACCGATGCAAAAAAACCAGCGCTCGCGCGACTTCACCGTCACCCAACAATTCTCGGACAGCTTCCTGCGGAACCAGCGCGCCGGGGTTCCGCGTTTTCGGACAGCCCCGCTGGAGCCTGTCCGAGAAAACCACCTCGCGAGCAACCGCCGAGCCTTGTTCTGGCTCGGGGTCCGCTCCGCAACCGCCGGGCGGGCTCGGGCTCCAAAAACGCGCGGCTCCGGCTCTCGGGCCGGTGCTGTCTCTGCTGCTCGTGCCGGTCCCAGCGCGGCGGCGTTTCCGTATCGGAGAGAGCTGTTAACTATCGTGGCTAACCGTGGACCGTGGGTTCGATGCCAAAGTCGCCCTGAATGTCGGCCTCGAACTTCAGCCACGCTTGCCAGCGTTCGGTGGCTTCGCGGTCATCGAGGTCGCGGCAGGCGAGGGTGTGGAAGGCGCGCCAGTGTCTGGCCTCAGCTGGCCCCAACTCGTCCAAGAGCGCGGCCAACTCGGCCTTCAACTCGGCCTCCATCTCGGCCTTCAACTCGGCCTTCAACTCGGCCTCCATCTCGGCCTCCATCTCGGCCTCCATCTCGGCCTTCAACTCGGCCTTCAACTCGGCCTCCATCTCGGCCTCCAACTCGGCCTTCAACTCGGCTTTGCGCCGAGTCTCCAAGCCGGCGCCCGAACCGGCTGTGCGCAGCGCTTGAGCGAGTTGGGTGAAGCGTTCGCAGCTGCGGGCTTCGATGAGGGCGCTCACGAATAGGCGGTCGGCTTTGATCGAGCGCTCGCTGTTGGGGGTGATGCGACCTTTGAGGGCGGCGACCCAGCGGTTGGTTCGGCGGGGGGCGGCCGGGATCTGGTGTCGTCGCATGAGAGTGTGGACGCGGCGCAGGTGCACTAGTTCTTCGGCGGCGAGGGCGGTGAGCCGTTCGACGAGGTCGAGATCCGCCGCGTAGCGGCTGACCATCGACAGGGCGGAAACCGCGGCTTGTAGCTCGCAGACAGCGTGGTCGGCGATGAACTGGTCGAGATGGTTGGCGGTCATTCTTGCCCAGCCGGTGGGGGTGGCCACCCGGAGAGGTAGGTCCTCCGGTACCCCGGGGCGCGGCGTTTCGGCGGTCTGCATGGCGCCAGCATACGCCGGTGGCGCAGCTGGGTCCAAGCGCCCGTTTGGTCGCCTCACCGGTGGCATGGGCGGCGAGCGCCGGCGGCTCAGCTTTGCTACAATTCGGGTGGTTGGTAAGCTAGCCAACCGGCGCCGCTCCAACGAGTTTCTCCATTTCGCCCGCAAGCCCTTTGGCTACTGAGAGGACATCTCACATGCTGCGCTCATTGCTTCCCGTCGTCGCCTGCGTGCTGATCTCTGGCGCTCTGGCGACCGCAAGTGACGCCGCCGTTTCGACCGAAAGGGTCGCCTCCGGTCTCAACCGGCCGGTCTACGTCACCGCTCCTGCCGGCGACACCGAGCGCTTGTTCATCGTCGAGCAGCGTGGCGTCATCAAGATCCTCAAGAACGGCACGGTGCTCGCGACGCCCTTCCTGGATATCGATGCGTTGGTTCCCAACATTTCGGGGAATGACGAGCGCGGCCTCTTGGGGTTGGCTTTCGCGCCCGACTACGACACCAGCCGCGAGTTCTACGTCAAGTACACCAACCTGTCGAGCGATACGGTGATAGCCCGCTACCTGGTCTCGATGACCGATCCCGATGTCGCTGAGACGACGGGCGAAATCATCTTGACCATCGACCAGCCCGCATCGAATCACAATGGTGGCCACATTGCCTTCGGTCCCAACGACGGCATGCTCTACATCGGCATGGGCGACGGCGGCTCCTCCAACGACCCGTGGAACAACGCCCAGTCCGACGATGTGCTATTGGGCAAAATGCTCCGCATTGACGTGCAGTGCGGCTCGCCCACCTATTGCATCCCAGCCGACAACCCCCACGTCGGTCCGGGGGATCCGCTCGACGAGATCTGGGCAAAGGGGTTGCGCAATCCTTACCGGTTCAGCTTCGATCGCTCGACCGGCGACATGTACATTGGCGACGTCGGGCAGTTCGCCATCGAGGAAGTCGATGTGCAGCCGGCCGCCTCGACCGGTGGTGAGAACTACGGCTGGAAGGTAATGGAGGGAAACAGCTGCGTGTCGCCGTCGACGCCGCCGGGCTGCAACCACTCGTCGTTTACCCCGCCGGTGCATACCTACAGTCATTCCGGCGGCCACTGTTCGATTACCGGGGGCTATGTTTATCGTGGGGCCATCAACGAGATCCAGGGGGATTACTTCTTCGCCGACTTTTGCTCCAGGCAGATTTGGAGTTTCAAGTACGACGTGGCGACCGGCACGCTGAGCGACCTCACGAACAGGACGACCGAGCTGGATCCGCCCGATGGGTTCATCTCGACCATCGCTGGCTTTGGGGAAGACGGTGTTGGGGAGTTGTACATCGTTGACCGGGACAGCGGCACTTCGGGCGAAGTCTTCAAGATTATCGGTGAGTCCACCGGGGTCGAGAATCCCGAGCCAGCCCCGCGCTTGCCGCTCGCACTGAGCGCCGCCCAACCCAATCCCTTCCGCCCGCTGGCCGGCAGTGCAGAGTTCCAGGTGGACCTGGGTGCCGAGGCGGAGCTGTCGGTGGCGATCTACACCAGTGCTGGCCGTTTGGTGCGGACCCTCCATCAGGGTAGTGCGGCCGATTCCAGCACGGTCTTTGCCTGGGACGGACGCGACGACCGCGGTGGTGTGGTGTCTTCCGGCGTCTACTTTGTGCGCGCCGAGATTCCGGGTCACCGCGTGACGACCCGCGTCGCCCTGATTCGTTAGGCAGGGCCGCGGGAACCTGGAGTGCCATGCCACCTGTCGCCCGGCGCCAGTTGGAATCTCTCCTGGAAGTCGCGAAACGCGAGGGGCTCGACGCCGTGCGCTTGGCCGGGGCCTGGCTGGCCACGCGCGTGCCCAGCCCGACCGCCTGTGGCACGCTGGCGGTTGCGGTACCTCCCGACGCCGGCGAGCCGCTTCGCTGGCTGACGGCGGCGGACGCCCCCGGTGCCGGCTTGGCGGAGCATTCCGTCCGTTACGCTGGCGAGCCGGTCGCCCTGGTTGCCGCGCCGAGCCGGCAGGCGTTGGCTAGGGCGCTGGACAAAGCCTCAGTGCGGTGCGAACCGTCGGCTGCCCTCTGCTCCATTGAGGAAGCGCTGGCGGCCCGCCAGCAACTCTACGCCCCGGACAACGTCTTTCAGCGCTACGCCTTTGAGTCTGGTAACGTCTTGGCCGGCTTCAAAGCCGCCAAGCACGTCATCGAGCACAAGCTGCGTTTTCGTCCGCCGCCCGCCGCGGTGACCCCGCCGGTGACCTGGGCGTTGCCGGTCGAGGGCGATGGCTACCAGGTGTGGGTGAGCGGCGTTGATGGCCCGACCGAGGTGGCGCGGTTGGAGCAGGCGGTGGCGGAGCGCTGTGACCTGGGCGTCTCGGTCAAGGTGAACGCCGTCGGCGACGTCTCCAGCGGGCGCAACGCGACGGCGTGGCCGGCAGTGGTGACCGATGCCGTCCATGCAGTCGTCTTGGCCCATGCCGCCGGCCAGCCGGTGCGCTTCGCGCCGGCAGATCCATTGGACCCGGCCTTGAGCGAGCGCTACCATCCGGCGATCGTCCGGCATCGGAGCGGGTTTGCCGCGGACGGCACCTGGGTGGCGCGCGACATCATGGTGCTCGTGGACGGCGGGGCGGAGCCAACCGGCAGCATCGCCGCGCTACGCTCGGCCCTTTGGCACGCGCCGGGGATCTACACCTGCCCCAACGTCCGCTTGCGCGCCCGAGCCGTGGCTACCCACCAGCCACCCAATTGGGGGGCTTGGGGGGACGGTGTGCTGCAGGCGGTGTGGGGCGCCGAGTTGCACTTGACGTATGCCGCCCGAACCTTGGGGTTGACCCCGGCGGCGCTCCGTCGCATCAACCTGCTCGCCCCTGGACAGAGCTGGGTGACGGGGCAGACCGCCGCCTTTGACGCCGACCCCGGCGCTTGGCTCGCGACCGGCGACGAGGTGGCCCTGGCTGGCGTTGTACCGCGCTGGTGCAGCGGCGATGACGCCGATTGGGTTGAGGGTGACCTTGGAACCCTTTCCATCTCCAAGGCGGCGCCGGCCGAGGTGGAGGTTGTGGTCGCCGCCGCGCGCCCGGACCGAGCGGGGCGGGTCATTGCGGCAAGCGGCGAGCGCGTCCGCCTCGAGCTGGCGGAAACCGTGTTGGGGTGGCTAGGTGCCGGCCGGTCGATCGACCATCAGGGGGCGGCTCAGCCCCCAGCGGCTGCGCCCCCAGCGGCTGCGCCCCCAGCGGCTCAGCCCCCAGCTGCGGCGCCCCCAACGGCTGCCCACCCAACGGCTGCGCACCCAGCCCACCCAACGGCTGCCCACCGAGCGTCGGAGCGCTGCCGCGCCGTCGGTTTGGCGTCGGCGGTGGGGGCGGCGGTGGTCGCCAGCCGGGCGGCGCAGCGTGGCACCGAACAGGTGCTTGTGCCCGAGGCGTTGGAGTCGCCCCGGACTACTCCGACAAGATGAGCTCGGGTGCCGGCCGCCGTTCGTCGCTCACCGCCAGCGCTTCTCCCACCAACCGGCGGGCGTCGTCCAGCCCCGGATCACCGGTGCCGTAGAGGGTGGCGATCATGTCGCCGGGATGCACTTTCTCGCCGAGGTCGACCAACAGGTGGATGCCAGCCTGCGGGTCGCAGAACAAGTCTGCCGGGTCGCGGCCGAGACCAAGGGCGATGACCGCATCCCCCAAGCGCTTGGGGTCCCAGCCCGAGACATACCCGTGTTTGGCCGTGGCCAGGGGCTGCTCGACAAATGGGCTGATCAGGATTTCGGGGTGTTCGATGATGCCGGGGGCGGCGCCCTGCCCCTCGACCATGAGTCGGAAGCGCGTGAGCGCCTGTCCGGAGTCGAGGGCACGCTGCGCGTCGCGGCGCGCGTCTTCCAGCGGCATGTCGTGGGCGAGGGCTACCATGCGGGCTGCCACCTCGATCGATAGCTGCCGTAGACGGGCGCCGTGTAGTCCGCCGCATCCACCGCGGTCCTCCAGGTTGGCGTCGCCCCGCAACAGGTGAATGGCCCGATCAAGTTCCACCGCGTTGCCGACTGCCGACGACAGCGGTTGACTCATGTCCGTGTAAAGCGGGTCGATGCGCAACCCGACGCGTTCACCCACTGCCTGCAGGTGGTTCACCAGGCGGCGGGCGGCGGTCATGTCCGGCAGGAAACCGCCGGCGCCCACTTTGACATCGAGGACCAGCCCCTTGGGCTCGACTGCCAGCTTCTTGCCCAGAATCGAGGCGGCGATCAGCCCGTCGTTGCCAATGGTGCCGGTTTGATCGCGCAGGGAGTAGAGGACGCCGTCCAACGGCGCCAGGTCAGCGCTGGCCTCGGCGATGGTAATGCCGGCGCGGCCGGCGACGCGGAGCATGTCATCCGAGTCGATGTTGGCGCTCAATCCATCAGCTGCTGCCAACTTGTCTAAGGTGCCGCCGGTGTGGCCCAGCGCCCGTCCGGAGAGCATCGGCACCACGCAGTCGCAGGCGGCGGCGATCGGCCCGGCGATCAGACTCACCGTGTCGCCGACGCCGCCGGTGGAGTGTTTGTCGACCACCGGTCCATAGGCGCTGAAGTCGATCCGCTTGGCCGAGTGGGCGGTGGCCAGGGTGAGGGCGACTGTTTCGTCCAAGTCGAGGCCATGAATGTAGATGGCCATGAGCAGCGCGGCGATCTGGGCGTCGGAAATGTAGCCTTCGATGACGCCGTGCGAGAAACCGTCGAACGCCGCCTGGTCGAGCCGGCCACCGTCGCGCTTGGTGGCGATCATCGGCATGACGTCAAAGCGTTCTTGCTGCACGGATCAGACCATCAGCCCGGCGACGGTGGCGGTCATGTTGGCTGCCAAGACGCCAGCCACCATCGCCCTGAGGCCGATGCGGGCCAGGTCGTGGCGCCGTCCCGGTGCCAGACCGCCAATGCCCCCGAGTTGGATGGCGATGGAACCGAAGTTGGCGAAGCCGCACAGTGCGTAGGTGGCAATGACCACCGAGCGGTAGGAGAGCGGATTGTCGGGACCGGCGATGATTTCCCCCAGGTTGAGGTAGGCGATGAACTCAGTGAGGACGAGCTTTTCGCCCATCAGCTGGCCCACAGTTCCTGCCTCTGCCCAAGGCACGCCCATCAGAAACGCCATCGGTGCGAACACCCAGCTCAACATGCCTTGAATCGACAAGGCGGGTGCGCCAAACCAGCCACCCATCCAGCCGAGGATGTGGTTCAACATGGCCAAGAGCGCCAGGAAGGCAAGCAGCATGGCACCGACGTTCAGCGCCAGCTTGAGGCCATCGGCGGCGCCACGCGAGGCGGCGTCAATCACGTTGACGTCTTCTTTCTCCAAGTGGATCTGCACCACTCCTTGGGTCTCCGGTGTGGCGGTTTCGGGCAGCATGAGCTTGGCGACGACCAGCGCCGCTGGTGCACTCATGACGCTGGCTGCGATCAGGTGCCCGGCGATGTCCGGGAAACTGCCCGATAAGATACCAACGTAGGCGGCCATGACCCCACCGGCGACCGTCGCAAAGCCGCCGGTCATCACCGCGTGCAGCTCCGAGACGGTCATGCCGTTGATGTAGGGGCGGATGACCAGGGGCGCCTCGGTTTGCCCGACAAAGATGTTGGCGGCGGCCGATAACGACTCGGCGCCCGACGTTCGCATAGTCCGTTGCATGACCCATGCCATCGACTTAACCGCTAAGGGCATGATACCCAGGTAGTAGAGCATGGCCATGAGCGACGAGAAGAAGATGATGGTCGGCAGGACGTTGAAAGCGAAAAAGCCGCCGGTGTGTGCCCAGCCGGTTTGGTTCTGGGGCAGGATCGGTCCCATCGTATCCGAGCCCACCGGTTGGCCGACCGGCACGTTGTTGAAGATCAGGTCACCAAAAATGAAGCGGGCGCCCTCGGCTGTAAAGCCCAACAACGTGATGACAGCACCGTTCATCGCATCGAACAGCGCCCGCCCGGGAGCGGTCTTGAGGACCAAAAGGGCGAAGAGAAGCTGTAGCCCCACTCCCCAAATCAACACCCGCCAGTGCACGATGTCCCTGCGGGTCGAAAGGAGCCAGGCGATCAGCATGAGGCTCAAGAGCCCCACCAGGCTCATGAGCCTGGCGCCAAAGCCCACTGGTTCGGCGTCGGCCCGCAGTCGGTTGATTTGATCTTGGACGGCCGCCGGCTGGTCGGCGGTTGACCGAGTTTCGTCAGCCGCCGCTGGCCCCGCAGTGCCTACCAAGGCGCCCGTCAGGCACCAGAGTAGAAGTAGGAGTAGACCAAGCGTCCGCACGGATTGAGCCTCGTTGGATCAGCGAGTTGGCAGGGAGAGGCAGCCCACGATAGGAAGAACGCCTGGGGCCCGTCAACGGCTAAACCCTGGCGCTGGGCAAGCCCCACGGCGCCGGCCAGGCTCAGTCGAGCTTGGTGAGGCTTTGCGAGGTGCGGCTGCCGGCGGCGTCCAGCCGCAGGAAGTAGGTGCCGGCGGCGACCTCCTGCCCGGCTTCATTGCGCCCGTCCCAACGTACGCGGTGCCGACCCGGGGCGAGGTGTTGATCGACCAGCACCCGTACCAGCTTGCCGCTGGCGTCGTAGAGTTTGAGTTGGACAGTACTTGGTCCCGGGACGGTAAAGGGGATGACGGTTTGCGTGCGAACCGGGTTGGGTTGGTTCGGCCAGAGAGCCAGCGACGCAGGTTGCGCTGCCCGTGCGGTCACCGGACCGAAGGTTTGAGTGTCGCCGCCGTTGGCGATGGCGACCAACTTGTACCGGTAGGTTCTGCCTGGTTCCACATCGTAGTCGCGCCAGCCGTAGGGCGATTGTCCGCGGATCAGGCTCGGCCCGACGCCCTCGAATTCTGCGGCCGCTGCCCGTTCGATCGTGTATCCCAGGTGGTTGGTTTCCCGAGCCGCCCACTGGAGTTCGATGGCGCTGGCTACTGGCGCCGCCCGGAAATACGACAGGGTGACAGGCAGCGGGTCACTACATTGAACAGGCAATGTTCCGAGTAGACCTCGACCCGAGACCATGAGGCGGTCGCGGAGGGCCAGGGGTAAGGCGGTGTCCCACAGGAGTAAGGTCGTTCCGACCATCTCGGGCGCCTCCGGCACCGAGACGTCAACAACGCTCAATTGGTGGTGTCGGCCAGTGATGTAGGCGTAGTCGCCCCAGACCGCGACGCCCCGCGGCTCGGTCTCCAGCCCGATGGAGCCGAGTAGCGATGGCGCCGTGGGGTCCGATACATCGACGATTGTTAGGCCCAGCCAGACCGCGTACAGTTTGTCGCCCTCGACGACGAAGTGATTGCCCATCGGTGTATCGAGGCTCCCAATTTCGGTTGGGCGCCCCGGATCCGCGGCGTCGTAGATCGCCAAGCGCCCTCCGCACAGAAGAAACGCTACACCGTCCCGCACGAACACGTCGCTACAATGTCGTTCGGTTCTCGACCGTAGGACCGGCGCGGTTGGATCGGATACATCGAACCAATGCAATCCGGTGAAGGTCGAGACCACAACCGCTACGCCACCGTCGGCCGCGACGGACAGTGGAGCCGAATACTTGGATCCTTCGAGAAAATACTCGGCGACGGTTTCGGGTGCCGTCGGGTCTCTGACGTCGACGATGAGCAAGCTGGGGTCGAGGCTGACGTGCTTGATCAATCCCTCGTCAGCAATAAACGCGAATCCATTCCAGATGTCTACATCGTTGAATGGTGCGCTCGGGTGTTCGTTGAAGAGAGCGAGCAGTTTCGGGTCGTCAGGGTTCTTTACGTCCACGATCGTCAAACTACTGACGTAGCAACACGCACCCTCACTGAAGTACAAGGTGTCCTGGGAGCGATCGACTCCGGTGGCGCTGAAAACCCCATCGAACGTTTGGATCACCGGTGGGGTGAGCGAACCGCTTAGGTCCACGACTTGGATATCACCTTGGTCGACTAGCACCGCGAACTGGTGAGCTGGATCGACGTCCAAGCGGCTCCCGGCCACCGCAAGGCTGGCAACATGGACGGGGTCGCCAGCACCCCACAGCACCGGCGTTGCATCGACGATGTCGAGCCCGCGGTCGCCGAGAATGTAGATGAACGGCGGCGCCGCCGCGATGTGTCGGCCGTGAAGGGAAGGTCCCAGAGAACCTGTTCGGCCCATACCCGCCGGCTCGTAAGGATTTTGGACGTCGGCGTGCCAAAACCGCGCGTCCGTGGTCAGCGCAAAGGCGTGGGTGCCGGTCGTTGCCAAACGGATTGCCCCGAACCAACTCGACTGTGACGATGCCAAGATCGGCGACTCCGGGTCGACGATGTCATAGACTCTGAGTCCCGCAGAGCCGACCCACACGAGTACGTCGCCTTGAGTCGCGACATCAAAGGTGCCGGTGGTTGTGATCGTAGCGGCCAGGTATGGGGCCGACGGATCCGACACGTCGATGAGTTGTAATCCGCTCCACGAGTCGGCTACATAGGCATAGTCGCCGCTCACCGCGACGGCGGCGGCTTCGCCAGGTGTTTCTATGAAGCCCAGAGGTGCCGGGGCGGCAGGATCGCTGACATCGATGATCTCTAGATCGCCGCCGGTGATGAACGCCAGGTCGTTGGCGATCAAGACGGTGCGCGCCGGCGCCTCGGTGGGAGTTGAGCCCACTAGCTCCGGCGCGAATGGGTTGTCGATCGAATAGGCGCGGAGGCCCAGGGTATCGGCTGCCACCCACAGAAGGTCACCTGCTAGGGACACGTCCTGAGCGCCCCCTACCTCGACGCGGTGAGGCGCGGGCGCGTAGTCGGCGTAGTCGGCACATTCGGTGGCGTTAGCGGGGTTCAGCGGCGACAACAACATGCCGAGGAGCGCAAACCCCAAGGTGACACGGCGCTTCATTGCGGACCTCGTACCCAACCGGGATGCGGGATGGTCTGCCTGATCCGGCTTTCTTACCGCCACCGGAAGTATAGCACCCGAACGTGGAAACTGCTCACTGCCGGCGAAAAAATTGAACTCAGAATTGATTGCCGGCCCACTTGGCAATGCGAACTTCCAGTGCTGTTTCGCCGAGCTCCCGGCAGAACTCGCCGAGCGTTGGCTCGACCGCGCCTCGCCACTCGAGGTCGCCGACTGATTCCACCAGGGGCACATCAATCCTCAGGGTCGTCAAGGTTCGGTAGAGCTTGACCTCATCGCCGGCCCGCCGGAGCTCGGCGGCCAATTGCGCTGCGCCCCGCACCTGAACGGCCCAGGTGTCGGCGTCGGCGGGGATCGACTCCAGGTGACCGTAGTGGGCGAGGACGGCGGCGGTGGACTTGGCGCCCCAGCGCCGCACGCCGGGCACCCCGTCGGCGGCGTCCCCGACCAGGGCTAGGTAGTCGGGGATCGACTCCGGCGGCACGCCGAACTTTTGGGTGACGGCGGTCTGGTCGAGGGTTTGCCGGCGGCGCCGGTCGCGCATGACCACCCGCCGGCCACTGACACATTGGGCGAGGTCTTTGTCCGGCGTGCACAAGACGACCTGCTCGACCCGCGGATCGGCGGCGTAGCGCGCTGCGCCGGCGGCCATGGCGTCGTCCGCCTCAAACTCCACCATCGGCCAGACTACGAAGCCCAGCGCCCGAGCGGCGCGCTCGGCCAGCGGGAATTGCGCGAGGAGGATCGGGTCGATGCCGGAGCCGTCCTTGTAGTCGGGAAACAGGAGATTGCGGAACGATTCGATGACGTGGTCGAAGGCCACCGCCACGTGGGTGGCGTGCTCGTACTGGACGAGGCCCCACAACGAGTGGAGAAGGGCGCGCGTGGCACCCACCTCGAGCCCGGCGGGTGAGCTCTGGGGTGGCGCGCCGTAGTAGGCGCGGAACAGCTCATAGGTGCCATCCACCAGGTGGATCCGCATCGCAGCCGCCTCCTCTTGACTCCCACTCGACAACTTAACACATGAAAAGACAAATGGTTACACGCTAATCGCGCAACCCCAAAACGGCGCAACCTGGACCCGGTGTATATCGTAGTGATATCATAGTCATATCTTGAGGCCTTGAAGCGGAGGAAGTCATGCATCGCGAAGAAGTTGTTTCGGTCCAATCCGGTTGGCTCATGCTGGTGGTCACCATTGGGCTCTTCCTGGCCGGGCTCCTGGTGGTGATCGGCATCGCCCGGGCCGGCGGTGGTCCTGGGGTGCTCTTGGGAATCTTGGTGGTCGGCGTCGCGGCCTTTGTGGCGGCCGGGCTTTTCGTAGTGAATCCCAACACTGCCGCCGTCCTCCTGCTTTTTGGCGACTACAAGGGTTCGGTCAAACAAAACGGCTTTTTCTGGGCCAACCCGCTGTTGCGCAAGGTGAAGATCTCACTTCGCGCCCACAACCTGAACGGCGAACGGCTCAAGGTGAACGACAGCTCGGGTAATCCCATCGAGATCGCTGCAGTCGTGGTCTGGCAGGTCAAAAACACCGCCCAAGCCCAGTTCGACGTCGAGGACTACGCCGACTACGTGCGCACGCAGAGTGAGTCGGCGGTGCGCAAGCTCGCCAGCGCTTACGCCTACGATGGGGAAGAAGGCGACTTGACGCTGCGGGGCGCCACCGACGAGATCAACGCGCACCTCCAGAAGGAACTGCAGGAGCGTTTGGCGCGGGCAGGCGTGGAGGTGATCGAGGCGCGCTTGAGTCACCTGGCCTACGCGCCGGAGATCGCTGCCGACATGCTCAGGCGCCAGCAGGCGCACGCGATTGTTGCGGCTCGGCAGAAGATTGTCGAAGGGGCGGTGGGAATGGTGGAGATGGCTTTGGATCAACTGGCGCGTTTGGACGTTGTTGAACTCGACGAGGAGCGCAAGGCGACCATGGTCAGCAATTTGCTGGTGGTCTTGTGCAGCGAGAGCAACGCCCAGCCAGTGGTCAACGCCGGCACGCTCTACCAGTAGGTGTCCGTGCGTAAGGCCTACCCGTTGCGCATGGATCCGGCCCTCTACGAGGAGCTGCGTCGTTGGGCTGCCGCGGAGTTTCGCAGCGTCAACGGCCAGATCGAGTACTTGTTGCGCCAGGCGGTGGAAAGGCGGCGCCGGGGAACGCGTGGCGGTGAAGAAGGCGGCGCCGACGCTCAGCCGCCCGAATGACCGACGCAAGGAACGCCCGGCCTCTGAAGCCGGGCGTATCCAAGGCGCAGGGTCGCACTGGCGCCGAGCGACTTTCGCTTGACCCTCGCGCGGCGCCCGTGGTTACATCGTGATGAGTCGGTGCCGCGAACCTTGCCTGTCGCAGCGCACCGGCCTCTGTGTCCCAGCGGTGCATCTTCTCCTCCTTCCGATTGCTACCGCACGCTCGTCAACCAGTTCTAAGTCTAAGGTCTACAGAGATGACCGCGCACACCGATCGGCCCGTTGCCTTTGTGGTTGAAGATTGGCGGCCTGTGGCTCGCAAACTGTCCGAGATGCTCGAGGTGACCGGGTACCAGGCCATCACGTTGCCCAACGTTTTTGAGTTGGTGGCGCGGCGCGTTGAGCGTGACCGTCCTGATGTGTTGTTCGTCAATGCGCAGTCGCTGGTAATCGGTGACTTGAGGGCGTGGCGCGCCATGCTGGGGAGTATGACTGCCACAGTCATCGTCATGCCGGCCGACCCCAGCGCCGAGTATCTGCGGAATGCGCGGGACCTCCGTGCGGATGGCATCCTCGAGGGACCGCCGAGCGTCGGTCGACTGGCCTTGGCACTGGACATCGCCCTGCGCAATCGGCGCGCTGCCCGGCGATTGCGGCGCGAAGTCGGTCGCCTGCGGGCGCTGCGCGGCCGACCGAGCGCACCGCCTCGGACGACAGAGCCCCAACCAGCACCAACGCCCAAGCCGGCGCCGCCCAGTGCGACGCCAGCACCGCCGACTTCCGCGCCCAAGCCGAGCCCGGCGCCCGTTCCGGCAACACCGGCCCGCACTCCGGTTTTGGTGGGGCGCGCCCGTGGCCGCGAGCGGCGTATCCAGTCCGAGCGGAGCACGGCCGGCGCGCCCACGAAGGCCGAGCATCTCGACCGCTAAGAGCGGCGACCATGCGGAGTACGCCAGAGGCGCCCGTCGTCCTAGACGGCGCACTCATCGACACCGCCGCTGACGGCACCAGCCGCTGGATTGAAGACGGACGCCTGACCATTGGCGTCGACGGCTGCATTGCCGAGGCCGGCCCGCGACCACCTGGCTCGCGCGCTACGGTCGACCTGGATGCCGAGCTGGTCCTCGCCCCCGGCTTCGTCGATGCCCACGTCCACCTGCCGCAGTACGACGTGCGGGGCGAAGGCGACCTGCCGCTCTTGGAGTGGCTCGACACGCTCATCTTTCCGGCCGAGGCGGCTTTCGCCGATCCGGCCACGGCGGCAGACGCCACCCGCCGTTTCGATCAAGCGCTTCTGGCGTTGGGCACGACCACCGCCGCCATCTACGCGACCGTCCATACCGAGCCGGCGGCCGGCGCCCTGGCGACGCTCGAGGTCAGCGGTTGGCTGGGGAAGGTGCTGATGGACCGCGGGGCGCCGGCGGCGCTCTTGGAGCCGGCCGACGCCGCCCTCAGCGCCCTGCAGGTGTTGATGGAGCGCTACCCGGGGCGGGCCGCTGCGGTGCCGCGCTTTGCGTTGAGCGCTTCGGAGACCTTGATGCGCGGCGCGGCGGCGCTGGCCGCCCGCCACCGGGCGCCGATCATGACCCACCTCTCTGAAAGCCCGGCCGAAGTGCAGCAGGTTCTCGAGCGCTTCCCGGACGCCACGTCCTACACCGACGTCTACGCGCGGTGCGGACTGTTGACCGAGCGCACTCTCCTGGCCCACGCCATCCACCTGGGCGACGATGAATACGACACCATCGCCGGCGCCGGTTGCACCATCATCCACTGTCCAACCGCCAACGTCGCGCTGGGGAGCGGCCGCATGCCGCTTGAGAAGCTCCGCCGCTGGCCCATTCCTTGGGCCCTCGGCACCGACGTGGGTGCTGGACCGTCCCTATCGATGTGGCACGTCATCGATACGGCCATCGCCCTCCACGCGGGGCCGAGTCCACTTAGCGCCGGGGAAGCGTTCTACCGGGCAACCCGCGCCGGTGCCCGGGCGTTGGGGTTGGAGGCGTGGGTGGGAAGTTTGACGCCAGGGTCGTGGGCCGACGTCGTTGCCTGGCGGCGACCGCCGGGAGCCGATGGTGCCGAGGCGACGTTGCGACAACTGGCCGCCGCGGCCGCCGGCGGGGGCGAACCTCCAGCCGCGGCGACGTGGCTCCGCGGCCGGCAGGTAGTGTCCAACCCCTAAGTATCGCCCGCCAGCGCCCGGAGGGCGGCGAGTGCGACGTCGATCGCTAGGTTCTCGTTCTGCTCGATCTCGTCGGGTTCGTACCAGGGACCGTCTGGCACCCGGCCCGCTGAGGCCATGATGCCCCCCCAGGGCACGCCGAAGTGCTCGGCAATCGGGCCAATCGTCGCCAGCTCCATTTCCGTGGCAACGCAGTCCAACTCCGCCAAGATGCCGGCGAAGCGCTCGTCTTGCTCGGAGTAGAGCGAGTCCTTGCTGAACACGCCACCAGTTTTCCAGGTGGCGCCGTCGAGTTGGCGAGCCGCCTCTTCCAGGGCGGCGACGACCGCGGCCGGGCACTCGACCGCGGGCGGCTTGTGCATGGTGTCGGCGCTGTGCTCGGGGGACACCGACAAGACGCCGCGCTGCCATTGTTCGACGGCCCCCGACCAGCCGCTGGCGAAGCCGGCGATCGCCAACTGCGGTAGGTGGTCGGGCTCGCCCAAAGTCCCACACGAGCCCACCCGAATGATCGCCTTGGCACCTTTCGGGTGGAAGGTGCGGTCGATGACTTCGCGGATGATGATCTCGGTGGCCGAGCCGCCCATTTGGGTCTCGACGACCATCACCGGGGTGCGGCCGGCGCGTCCGACCCCGAGGTCGACACGACCGCGGGCCAGCTCACCGTGCAGTTCTCCGGCGTAGTCGGCCAGTTGGGTGGCGTCGTCGAGGCGGCGGAGAATACGGGCGACCCGCCGCCGATCCCCAACGACGATGAGGTTGGGCGGGCAGCCGCCGAGTTCGGCGAGTAGCTCGATGCCTCGGTAGCCGTCGCCGTCGAAGAGCCACGGCAATGCAGTGTGTCGCCCGAGGAACATGGCCACACCATACGAAAAGCGCCGGCGGGCCGACAACACCCTTCTGGGCTGCTCTACGCCAGGAGGAGTCGGAGGCCGGCGGCAACAATGGCGCCGGCCACGATCCACTTCACAACCACGACACCGCCCAGCTCGGCGGTGCGGGTGGCGAGTTGTGCGCCCAGCATGTTGCCGGCGCCCAACGCCAACCCTGGGACAATTCTCACCTGACCGTGGGCGGCGAAAATCGCCAGGGCGAAGCACGTGTAGATTGCCACCAGCACGTTCTTCGTACCGTTGGCAATGAGGAGATTCTGACCGAAGCCGGCGATTAACACAGTGAGAAGAGCAAAGCCGATGCCAGCTTGGATGAAACCGCCGTACACCCCGCACGCAAAGAGCGCCGACCAAGCAATGATCCATCCCACTCGGCTGAGTGGCTGCGAGCGCGGTTGGCGGTGCGATGAGATCAGCACGGTCGGAAAGGCCAGAAGCAGCACGACGGCCACAACTCGGCGCATCACCGCCTCGGGCAACTCGGCGGCGATCATCGCCCCCAAGATCGCGCCGGCGGTTGCTGCCACGACGATGCCCGCCAGATGCGCGCCGGTGAGCCAACCGCGCCGTCGAAACTGCCAGCTGGCCCAACCCGTCTGCATGAGGATGGCCAGGCGGTTGGTGCCGTTGGCGACCCCGGCGTCTAGGCCCCCGGCGATTAACAGCGGCAAGGTCAACAGCGAACCACCGCCCGCCAGCGTATTGACGAAGCCAGCGAGGATGCCGGCAGCACCCAACAGAATGAGGGCTGTTGGCGACATGGTATCTTGTTCCGTCGGTCAGTTCTGTTTCGAGCGTCGGGTCCGGTGGCGCAGTATGGCATAGGTCTTGAAGTTGGTGCCGCGCACGCACGGCGCGTGCGGCTGCCTAGCCACCGCCAGTGACGGGACTTCGGTGAGTTTCACGAGCTTTCGCACCCGCATCTTGGTGTTCTTCCTTGGGCTTCTGGCACTGGTGCAGGTCGTTGCGTTCGTGTTGGTGACCAGCGCCAACCGCCGCAGCGCCCGCCAGGAGATTGACCGTGCCCTGGAGACCACTGCCGGTGTCTTCAGCCGCCTCATCGACGCTCGCACCCGCGAACTCCTGCAGGCCGCCCGCCTCTTGTCGGCCGATTTTGCCTTCAAGCAGGCCTATGCTGCCGACGACGGCCCGACGCTCGACTCGGCACTCGAGAATCATCGGTTGCGGATTGGCGCCGACTTGATGGCGTTGGTCTCGCTCGAGAACCGCCTGCTCTCCGACACGCTGGGGCTCACCGAAAAGCAACCGTCGCCGTTCGGCGGCCTCATCGATGCGGCAATGGCCACCGACCGCGGCGAGCACGCTGCCCTTCTCGCCCTCGAACGGCGCGAGTACCAGGTGGTGGTCGTGCCCCTTTTGGCACCGGCACCGGTGGGGTTCATCGTTGTCGGCTTTTTGGTCGGCGACGATCTGGTCGGCGAAATGCGCTCTTTGACCGCCTGTGAGGTGACGCTGGCGTCGCCCGGAGCCGAGGTGTTCGATGTTTGGGCCTCAACGATGCCCCGGGCGGGTTGGCCAGCCCTTCGCGAAGAACTCGCGCGTCGGCGGTGGAGCGCACGCCAGAGCACATCGTTTCGCTTGAACGGCGAAGACTACGTGTCGTTGGTGGCGCCCTTGGCGGTCAGCGGTGAACCTCCGGTCTTCGCGGTCCTGCAGCGCTCCCTGTCGGTGGCTATGGAACCGCACAAGCGCTTGCGACTCGTCCTCTACGGTGTCTTGGGCGTTGGCCTCGTGCTCTCGAGCTTGGGTGGGAGAATCCTTGCCGGGACAGTGACCAAGCCCGTCCTGGCCCTCGCCGAGGGGGCGCGCCGCATCGAAGCTGGTGACTACACAGCGCGTGTCAACCTAGACCAAGCCGACGAGATCGGTTGGTTGGCCGCTTGCTTCAACCGCATGGGGCGCGGGTTGGCCGAACGCGACCGCGTCCGCAGCCTGTTGGGCAAAGTCGTGTCGCCCGCCATTGCCGACGAACTGCTCAGCCGCAAGATCGAGTTGGGTGGCGAGGAATGCGTGGTCACCATCCTCTTTTCAGACCTGAGGGGCTTTACGCCCATGTGCGAAAAACGCCCTGCCCACGAAGTGGTGGCGCTATTGAACGCCCACCTGACGCGGCAGACCGACGCCGTCGAGGCCCACGGCGGGGTCGTCAACCAATACGTCGGCGACGCCATCATGGCGCTCTTTGGGGCGCCGCTCCGCCACGCGGATGACCCCAAGCGCGCCGTCCAGGCCGCTTTAGATATGGTGGCGGCGCTCGAGGAGTGGAACGCCGAGCGCGCCGCAGAGGGCGAGGCGCCGTTGGGGTTGGGCGTCGGCATCAACACCGGACCGGTGATCGCCGGCAACATGGGGTCGCTCAACCGGCTCACCTATACCGTGGTCGGCGACGGTGTGCCGCTGGCCGCGCGGCTCGAGTCCTTGACCAAGACATACAAAACCCCGGTTATTGTCGGCGAAACCACCCGTGCCCTGGTCGACGACTTCGCCTTCGTCGAGCTAGACCGCGTGGTGGTCAAGGGACGGGCCCAACCCACCACCATCTATGCCCCGCTGGGCCGCCAGGAGGTGCTCACCGCCACCCAACTCGCCGAAGTCGACGCCTACCACCAGGCGCTGGCGGACTATCGGGCTCGGGCGTGGGACGCGGCCGCAGCGGGTTTCGCGGCGCTCAAGGGTTCGGTGGCTTGCCGGCACGCCGCCCTCTACCTGGCGCGGATCGACCGCTTCCGGAGCAGCCCCCCCGCGGCAGATTGGCGCGGGATCCATACCTTCGAGCACAAATAAGAGGTCGGGCAGGAAGTGGAGCCGGTCCTGATGAAATCGGTATACTCGCCCGTCGCCGCCAGATGTGGGCGCCGGTTGGGAGGTCGCATCTAGACTGTGGAGGATGTGGTGAAGATGGAGCTTCGCACCCCCTGGGCAGCGCTCGTCGCGCTAGTTCTCTGGTGCGCCCCAGCTCAGGCGGAGTGGGTTGACACGGTCGTCGATGCGGCGCTCGGTGTGGTCTGGACCGACAACCTGAACCAGTCGGCGTTTGATGCCGATCGGGAGGCCGACTTCGGAGTGCTGCCGCAGCTGTCTCTGGGGCGCTTCTATCAGGCAGCCGACCACACGCGCCTGCGGTTGACCGTCGATGTGGCTAGTGATTTCTATGCCGAGTTCGACAAGCTCAATTCGTTCACGGTCGGACCGCGGTTCGTTGCCCGCCACAAGTTTGGAACTGGCCCCCGTCTGCCCTGGGTCAGGCTGGATGCGGGCGGCGGCTACAAAAAAACGCGGGTTGATATGCGGGACAGCGCCCTCTACGACCTCGGGTTGCGGGTCGGCCGGCGCTTCGCCGCGCGCTGGGACGGCTCGGTCGGCTTCCGGCACAGCTGGCGGGACGGCGGCGCTGGCGAGTCCCCGGACCCGGCGACTCCCACCGACGTTTTCGACATGCGGCACTGGACGGCGAACGGCGTGGTGAATGTCTTGCTCACCGCGCAGGCCCTGGCGTCGGTGAGCTACACCTACTTCAAGGGTGAGTTTGACTCGGCCTGTACTCCCGGCAACATCGGCACGGTGCTGGCCAACGAAACGCTCGGGGCTTTTGCGTTCGACGAAGTCTTCGGGGGGTGCATTTATCGGCTGGATGGCGTTGCCAACCTCATCGACGTCAACCTCGGTTACGCTCTCGGCCGGCACGCCGCTTTCAATGCCGGCGGCGGCTATCGCAAGGGCAAGGCCGAGGTGCTCGAATACGAGACTTCGGTCGTGCGGCTGTCCTTCAACTACAGCCGCTAGAGTGCGGGGGCTTTTTGATGCATAAGAATCAGTGCCTAGCGCTAGGATTGAGCTTCTACGCCATCGCCGCGCCCACGGTTGCGGGGGCGGGGACGTTGGAGGTGACAGTGACCGCTGAGGGCGGCGAGGTCCTGGCGGACGCGGTGGTCTACGCCGAGCCCAAGGAGCCCCCGGCTAACCAGCCGGCGCCCGCCCACGGCGTTGTCGACCAGCGCGACAAGGAGTTCATTCCCTACGTTCTGCCTGTCCAGCGTGGTACGACGGTGGAGTTTCCCAACTCGGACCGCGTCCGCCACCATGTGTATTCCTTCTCGCCTGCCAAGAGCTTTGAGATCCCGTTGTACGCTGGGACGCCGCCGAACCCCATCGTCTTTGACGAGTTGGGCCCGGTGTCACTGGGCTGCAACATCCACGATTGGATGAGTGCGTTCGTCTTTGTGGTCGATACGCCGTACTTCGCACTGACCAAAGAGAACGGCACGGCAGCACTCGCCAATGTGCCCACCGGCGAGTACATGCTCAAGGTGTGGCACCCGCGGATGATCGACTGGGAGGCGCACGCCGGCCAGGCAGTGACGGTTGGGGCCGGCGGCCAACCGGCGCTACGCTTCGCGATCCCGCTCCGCAAAGAGTGGCGCGCCTTTCGCGCCCCGGCCGCCTCAGTGGGTGGCTATCGCTAGGCTACGGCGTGATGGACAGAGTGTTGCCGTCCAGGACCTCGGCAAACCAACTGGCGACGGTGTGGCCGCCCTCCGGGTTGTTGTAGAACAACGCGTTCGATTGGGTGCAGGTGTGCTGGATGCCAGACCAGTAGAACGATGACCACTGGCCGCTCGGCGCCAGCACCAAGCTCTGTAGGTTTAGGAGCCCGAGTCGGTAGTTGATGATGTTCACCCCACCGCCCTGGCAGTCCACCGATTCGCGATTGAGAAGCACGACGCCGGCCAGGTCAGCGTCGGCGGTGGCCAGCGCGAAGCGGGCGTTGGGGTAAGCGTCGGCCAGCGCCCGGTAGAGGCCCACCATGCCACCGGCGACCGGATCGCTGCACGTCGGACAGGTCGACGGGAACTCGAGGTTGAACGCCGTCCGCACCTTCTCTTCGAAGCACGAGGTCTCGACGCCGGGAATCGACAGGAGCGGTGCGGCGTCGACCAGCGCCGTCACCGGCTTTGGAGCGAAGGTGTCAGCTACTTCGGCGTAGTTGAGCATGACGCCAAAGCCACCGGCGCTGGCGCCGGCCAGCACGACGCGCGCCGCCGAGTCGAAATAGGGCGCAACCACGTCGAGGACGGCTGCCAGGTTGGAGCGACCCAAGAACTGTTGGGGCTCGGGTACACCGTCGATGGTCACATCGGTGCTCATGCCGGCGTGGAGGTCACCGCTGCAATAGGCGATGTAGACGTGGTTCCAACCGCGCATTGGGTTGTCGGAGCGGTTGAGGTTGAAGACGCCTTGGTTGCCGAAGGTTGCCACCCAGTTGGAGAAGTCGTCGAAGTCGTAGTTGGCTCCGGCGATTTGCCCCGCGGCGTTGTCCTGGCACGAGCGCTGGTCGTAGCAGGCACCGCCGCCCTGCAAGTAGATGAGCAGGTCGTCCGCCTCGGCTTGGAGTCGGACGCCGATCCCGGTCGACGACCCGTCCCGGCAGACGCTCGCGGCCACCGGCATCCACACCCATTGGCCCAGCCGTTGCTCGGCGGTCTCAAAGGGCTGATCGGGGTTTTCAGGGGCTTGGACTGGCGTTGAATTGTCGCAGCTCGCCAGGATCCAGCCGGCGGCGCAGACAACGAGCCAAGACGGTCGGAAAGTGCGTCTGTGGGGCATGCTGGCCTCGTGCAGGGGACGAGGGCGCATCATACCATCTCGGATCGCTTGGCTCTTGGGGCTGGCACCAGGGTGCCCTCCTCGATGAGTCCCAGGACGATCTCCGGTGCCTCGGTGGGGTCGGCACCCAGGGCACTGGCGTGTTCGATGAGTCGGTCCAAGTGCGGTGGAGCGTGCGGCGTCGCTCGAGCCAGGAGGGCGGCGAGTTCTTCGGTCACCTCGGCGATGCCGACCAGCCACTGAGTGCGCGACCCCTGGTCGCGGGCCAGTTCGAGGATGAGTGGTTGGTCGGCTTCGGTGCCCACCGGCGTGGCGGGGATCGACCTATCCATGTCGAGAATCCGAGTCACCAGCTCTTCGCCCTGGGCGTCGAGCTGGCGGTAAATCGCCGCGTGGAGCGCCGCGGTGCCGCTGGCCGCCAGGGTCAAGGTCTTGTCGGGGGACAAGTGCCAGCCCGGCACCCGCCGGGCGGCGCTGAGCCGCTCGCCCTCCAGGTGGGCGGCCGCCGGCGGCGGCCGGAGCGCCGCGCCGGCGCGCAAACGGACGATGGCTTGCTCCAAGCCGGCGACGGGCTCGAGACGCGCGTCGTCGAACTCGGCCGACGTGGAGCGCAGGTAGTCGCCAAAGGCCACGGCCATCCAGCCGCGGGTCTCAACGCATGCGTGGAACGTCGGGTCGGAGAAGAAGGCGTCGATCGAGGCGAGTCCCCCCGGCGCGCGTAAGGCGAGGGTCACCGAAGCTGGATACTCTTGAATGAGTGCCGACAGGGCGCGTCGCTGCAGCTCGCTTTGCGCTCGCCAAGCGCGGTGGTCGGGAGCCAGGAGCCAGCGCTTCTCTTCGCCGGTCACATCGACCCCGGCTAGGGCGGCTGCCGGTGCTTCAAAAACCTCGGCGCGGAAGCGTGGGTCGTACAGCATCCGCACCACGACTTGTTGCAGGGCGACGTGACCCATCTAGCTGGTTGCCGCTGCCGATGCCGGTGGCCAGTGGGGTGAGCCCGCCAGGGTGTCGAGGATGCGGCCGAAGCCGCCCAGCGTTTCGGGAAGGCGGTTCCGCTCGCATTCGAAGACCACGGCTTTGAGGTTGCTGCAGCGCTCCACCAGCCACTCAAAGATGTTCCAGGTGTCGTCCAACACGTGCGGCGTGTGGTCGTCTTCAATGTAATGCCAACCGTCGACCCGACGCTCAGTGCCGCCGGCGACGTGCAACTCAACGACGCGCTCGAGCGGGAAGCCGTCGAGCGCGGTGAGCGGCGGGTGGCCGGCGTGTCGCTGGTAAATGGCCAGGTGGGCACAGTCGAGCAGCATGCCGCTATCGGCGCCGGCGACCACCCGCGCGAAGTAGTCGACTAGGTGGTGGTCGCCCAAAAAGACCGACCCCGGCGGGTTCTCGGGGAAGACTTCGTAGTCGACCGCTTCTCTGAGGGTGACAACGCCCGCAGCCATCGCATCTGCCGATCCGGCCGAGAGGATCGGCGGCAACAAGAGCATTTGGCCGGGATCACGCGCCCCGAAGTGCCAGAGCCCGGCATCGCCACAGAGCCACGCCGGTTGGACGACCCCGGTCAGCTCCCGCACCCGCTCGATCCAGGCTCGGTCGAAGTCGGCTGGATCGTCCAAGTTGATGTCGAGAAAGTGGTAGGTGGCCGGTAAGCCGCGCTCGATCCACGCCCGGGCGGTCTGGTCCAAGCCCGAGTGCACCTCGACGCCCACCTCGAGGAACTGGGCGTACCCGGGATACCGATCGTGCAACGCTGCGATGTTGAGGCCGGCTGCTCCGGCCCCGTACTCGGTCGAGACACCGAGCCCCAAGTGCGGGAGTTGATCCACGCGATCCAAAAAGCCCATGCCCAAGTCTAGCACCGCGGCTCTCCGTCGAATGTGGCCCACCTGGGCGTGCCAGGCGCTATGCTCGATCCAAGATGCGGCAGGCGATCCAGTCGGGACTTATCATCGCCGCAGTCTGGGTGGGCGTGCTTCTCCCCGGGAATGCGGCGGCGCATTTTGCACGCGCCGAGTTGGGCGTCAACGCCGGCCGGGCGCGCGGGTTGGCGCTGGCCGACTTCGATGGCGACGGTGATCAGGATCTGGCGGTTGCCCACGCCGACCGCCACCTCGCTCTCTTCCAACAAGACGGTGGCCGTCTCGCCGACGTCGCGCCGTCCTTTGGGCTCGCTCGCCCGCCGGTGCACGACACCCGCTCGCTCCACTGGTTAGACTACGACCGGGACGGCGACTTGGATCTCTATGCCGCCAACCGCGGGAGCGCCAACCAGCTGTTTCGCCGCGCCCTCCTGGGCTTTAACGATCTGGCCGGATCGCTGGCGGTGGACGACGCCGGCGTCGCCGCTCTGAGCTTGTGGAGCGACTTTGATGCCGACGGCGACGTCGATGGTTGGTTGGTGAACGAAAGCTCGGCCGACCTCCTGTGGATCAACGAATCGGCGGGTTTGCTGTTCACTGACGCCGCCGCTGCCTGGGCGCTGCCTGACCTGGGGGTGGTGGGCGACATTGCTTTGGGTGATGTCGACAGGGACGGAGACACCGACGCCTTTGTGTCAAGCACGACTGGTAACCACCGACTGCTTCTCCACGAGGATCGCACCTGGGTGGACGCCACGTCGGCCTGGGGAATCATTGCCGGTAGAACCGGGGTCGGTGCCGCCTTTGCCGATTTCGACGGCAACGGTACGCTGGACCTGGCCCAGGCCATCGCTGATGGCGCCGATCGCCTGTACGTCTCAGACGGAGCGATGTGGCAGAACCAGGCGGCCGACTACGGCGTCGACGACCCCCGCGCCTCGCAGTCGGTCAGTTGGGTGGACTACGACTTGGACGGCTGGCTTGACTTGTGCGTGGTCGGCGATGGTTTCGTCGCCTTGCGCCGCCACACCGGCGGTCGTTTCGTCGATCTAGCCGGGTGCGAGGCGCTCGCCTCCACCCCGGATCCTGCCGCGGTCCTGTGGGGTGATCTGGACCAAGATCAAGACACCGACCTGGTGGTGGCGGCCGATGGCGCCGGCGTACAGATCTACCTGAACACTCCGACCATCCCCGACTACCGGGGGACCGGGGTGGCTCTAGCGGCCTTCAAAGCCGAGCGACTGGGAAGTGGCGCCACCCTCGAGCGCGTGGGGAGTGGAGCACGCTTCGGGCTCCCCTACCACGGCCAGGCCGGGCGCTTCGGCCAGTCTTGGGCGCCCTTGATCATCGGCGCGGGGCGCCGCGGCACGGTTGACGTCAAGGTCGGTTGGCCGCGGAGTCGAGAGCCCCAGGAGTTTCGGGCGCTTCCGGTCGGCCAGGACCACCATCTCGTGGAAACGGTGGTTGACTCGCTCGGACTCGGCGTCGTCGGCTTCTTGCCGATCGACGCGTTCGAACCAGCCGTTGCTGACGTTTGGGGTTTCGAGCAGGCGGGACGCGAATACGCGCTGGTGTGTGCCGGTAATGCGCTCTGGGTGGTGGATACCACCGACCCCGCCGCCCTCCGAGAAGTCGCCCGCGTGCCGGGCACCCTCTTTGATCTTAAGGATGTCAAAGTGTATCGCTCCAACGCCTACGCCGTTCAGGAGAACGGCCGCGTCCTGGTCATCGACCTGAGCGATCCGCCGCGCGCCCAGGTCGTGCGCGCACTGGGGTTGGAGGCCGGCTACCACAACGCCGCGGTAGACACCACGCGCGCCCTCCTCTATCTGGTGGGGCACGCCCAAGACGAAGCCATGCAAATCTACGACTTGGCTATCGAGCCCGAGTTGCAACTGGCGAGCTACGGGGATAGCTACGCCCACGACGTTGTCGTGGACGGGCACCGCGCGCTGGTGGCGCGCATGGGCCAAGCAGGGGCTTTCGAATGGGTCGATGTCCGGAATCCCTCCCAGCCGCGCCTGGTCAGCCGCTTCACCCATCCAGACGCCTCGCCCCATTCGGGTGCCTTTGCTGCCGACGGCCGCCATATCTTGACCTGTGACGAGCGCGTGGGCGGCCACCTATTCGTCTGGGACGCCGCGGATACCTTGAACGTCCTGCCGGTCGCCGAGTACGCCTTGGATTCCGAGTCGAGTATCCACAACGTCTTCGTCGCCGAGAATTTGGCCTTCGTGTCTTACTACAACCACGGCGTGCGCGTCTTGGACATCACTGATCCCGCCCTTCCCGTGGAGGTGGGTCACTACGAATCGAGCCGCTTCTACAAGGACGACTGCAGCTTTTCGGTGTTTCGCGGCGTCTGGGGTGTGTACCCCTACGCAACGTCGGGCCACATCTATTGGACCGACATGTGTGGCGGCGGCCTCTACGTGGGCCGCTTGACAGCTGTGCCCGCCCGGCGCCGGTTGACTCCGCCGGCGCCTACGACCTCCTTGTGGATTGCGCCGGTAGCGGCCGGTAGTGCGGCCCTGGTCCACACGCCGCAGCCGGGCCCACTGCGCCTGCGCCTCTATGATGTGCACGGCCGGCTCTGGTCGACGCTGGTCGACGGCGCGTCGACCGGCACGACCACCAGAGTGGAGTTAGACGCCGCCCTCCGTGGCGCCCCGCTGGGCGTCTACTTCCTAGAGGCGGTCCAGGCGCCGCACCGCGTCAGCCGGCGATTCGTCCACACGCGGCGTTGACCTAGAGCGCCGCCCGACACCAGGGGCAGTGCTCCCAAAAGTCGCGGGCGACCTCTGAGTCGCAGCTCGTGCAGCGTTCGCCAAATCCCGCCGCGACCCAGCGCCGCCGCACCTTGTGGCGGCACCATGGGCAGTAGCGCGCGTAGACCGGCAGTGGCCCGCGGCAGCCACCTGCCCGGCAGTGGACCGTGGCCTGTGGGCGGCTGCGGCGCGGCGTGACGTTGTCGAAGCCCGCCCCGTAGCACCAGGGACAGAAGCGCCAGTCGGCCGCCATGCCGCGCTCGCAGCGCGGGCAAACGCGCTTGTAGCGGGTGACCTCGGCGAACGAGTGGTCACCAGCGCCGCACCACGGGCACGCCAGCATGGCTTCGACCACCGGCCCGCCGCAGTCGTAGCAGTCGAAGAAGGGGCCGATGGCCTGGCCGTAGCGCCGTCGAAACTCGCGCTCGCGGATTTCGCGCCATTTGACCGTGGCCTCCTGGGTGCGGCGCTTGCGACGGGCCTGGCGACGGCGCTTGAGCTTGCCGGCGGCGCGCGTGAAGGCGTCGCAAAAGGCCCCGGCATCGGCGTAGCGCGCCTCGGGATCGAAGGCCGTGGCGCGCCGAATCACCTGGATGACCTCTTGGTTGACCCGCTGCTTGAGGCGGGTCTGGCCCGGGAACGGCCAGCGGAAGGGCCATTCTGGGAGCTGCCCGGCCAGCAATCGATAGATGATCAGTCCCGCCGAGAACACGTCCGAGGCCTGGGTGGGCTTGCCGTAGGCTTGCTCGGGGGCCATGTAGCCGAGGGTTCCCGCCGCCGACATGAACGACGCGCGGGTGCGCGCCACCACCCTCGATATGCCGAAGTCACCGAGCCGCACGCTGCCGTTCGGGAACAGGATGATGTTCTCGGGCTTGACGTCCAGGTGCATGATGCGGCGGGCGTGAGCGTGTTTGAGCGCCTCGAGGATTTGCTCGCTGTAGCCCATGGCCACCGGCGCCAAGATGGCGCGGCGCATGCGGTCGGCCAACGATTCGGTGCCCAGCTCGTAGGCGATCAGGAAGTGGCCGTCGATGAGATCGGCATTCCACACGCGCAGCACGTTGGGGTGGTTGAGCCGGTTCGCCAGCTTGACTTCCCGCCGCAGCTCGCTGACCAGCTTCGGGTGGGCGAAGCGCGGCACCTTGAGCGCCACGTCGATTCCCTGCACTTCGTCGCGGGCAGCAAACACCACGGCAAAGGCGCCGTGGTCGAGCCGCTTGAGGATGCGGTACTTGCCGAGGCGCGAGTGCCGGCGCAGCCGGACCGGTTTGAGTTCAGGCGTTTGGCGCCGGGCGGGGGCGGCTTCCAGTGGCATCGGTTCTTGTTCGGATCGGGTCTTGGACGGGTTTGAGAATAGCCCGGGGAGACGGTCGATTCCTAGGGTAACGCTTGGCCTTGACGGCGCGCAAGGCGTTGTACGTCGGGCGCTCAGCCTGCGACGGGTACCCCGGCCAGCGCCGCGAACATCCGGGCAAACGCCTCGATGCCACCGCGGGCCTGCCGCCAGTCGAAGTTTTCGTTGGGGGCGTGATAGCCATGCTCGGGCAGGCTCAAGGGCAAGAAATGGACCGGGCACCGCAAGAGCTCGGCGAGGATGGGCACCGCGCCTATCGAGCCGCCTTCGCGCACGAGCACCGGTCGGCGCCCAAAGGCGGCGGTGAGGCTGGCGTCGATGGCCTCGTGTACTGGCCCCCTGGGCTCGGCGCGGTAGGGTGAGAGGGTGCCACCTCTGACTACTTCGACGTCAGGGTTCATGCGCTGGACGAAGTCAGTCAAGCTGTCCAGAACCGTGACTGGATCCTGTTCCGGCACCAGGCGGAAGCTGGTTTTGAGCTCGCCGGCGTCCGGGACGGTGGCTTTCAGCCCGGCGCCCGCATAGCCACCCACCAGGCCGTGCACCTCGAAGGTGGGGCGCGCCCACAGTGCCAGCATCATTTCCAACGGGACCTCGGTTTCGAGCCGTTCCAAGCCGTGGGCAGCCTTGAAGTACGCGCTCGAAAACCCCGAGGCCAAAAAGCTGGCGGCTTCGGCAGCGTCGGGTGGCACGACGCCTTGCTTCCAGAACTGGGCGGTGTCGATGGCAGCGGCCAACCGGCAAAGTTCGCGGAGCGGATTGCGTGCGACGCCACCGACCAGGCCCGAGTGCGCCTCCTGGCTGGCCGTCTTAAGTCGGAGGATCGCCTGGGCGGCGCCGCGGAGCCCGGTCGAGATGGCGGGCTGGCCGGCCGCCGGCCATATGGTGTCCGACACCACCACGGCGTCGGGGCGCTCGTCGAGCTGGTTGACGGCGTCGGCAAAGTGGGGGCTCCCCACCTCCTCCTCCGTCTCCCAGAGGACCGAGATTGTGATCGGCAGGCCACCGGTGGCGGCAAAGGCCGCGGCGCGCAGCGCTGTCAGGGCGGGCCCTTTGTCGTCGGTCGTGCCGCGACCCCGGTAAATGGCGCCGCGCTCGGCGTCGTCCTGTACGAACAGGGCGAATGGGTGGGGGGTCTGCCAGCGGTTCGGGTCAGCCGGTTGCACGTCCAGATGGTTGTAGACCAAGACGTGATAGGTCGGGTTGGGGTGCCGAAAGCGCCCGAGGACGCTGGGCGTCCCAGCGGTTTCCAGGAGGCAACTATTAGCCCCGGCCGCCGCCATGATCGCTTGGGCGGCCGTCGCACCGGCGCGAATCTCGGCGGCGTGGCTCCCACCAGGGCTGATCGTCCGGTGTTCGACCAGCGTCTTCAAGTGGGTCCTGAACCAGGGTTCGGACTCGGCGGCGAACTGGCTGAGCTGGGCGGCGGCCTGGGAAGTGGCGGGCATGACGCTTTCCAATGTGACGTGGTTGGCAGTGAAGCTACCCGGGGAGTGTAGCGCCCCGTCGGGTCGGCGTCCTCCGGTATGATGGGTGGCATGCATCCCCGTCGCAAACCGCGCTTGGTCTACGCCGACGCCGCCGGCCAGATCTACGACCATCCGGAGCTGGAGGCGATGGGAGTCGACGGGCCCGAGCCCACCCCGATTCCGAAGAGCGAGTGGGTGCCGGTGCCGCGCGGCAGCGACTTGTTCACGCTGCCGGGTCGCTCGCCGGTCGGGCGGCGTCCAGCGGGCGCACCGACCGTTTTCGACGAGCCGGGAACTTCGGCGGTCGCCGTGTTCTTAGCGCCTGCCCACACCCTGACCTACTTGCCGGCATTTCGGGCACGCCCGGCCGCGCCGACCTTGCCGACGTTTGCCTATGCGGCTCTGGGCTACGCCGACGATGCGTTCTGGACCACCGCTGTCCGGGTCGACCCTGACCCTCGTCAAGACCCCTGGCGGTTCGACCAGCGTCGCTTGCAGAAGCAAGTGGCAAGCGGAATGGCGGCGGCCGGCACCAATCGCCTGATCGCCCAACTAGAGCGCTGCGCGCTCGACTACGGTTGCCGCGCCGCGCAGAACTTCTTTATCGGTCGCCACGAGGCGCCGTTGCCGACGTCGATCAGTTGCAACGCCCAGTGCGTGGGGTGCATCTCGTTGCAACCAGACGGCGAGTTTCGCGCCTCGCACGACCGGTTGGACGAACCACCCACCGCCGGCGAAGTCGCCGAGGTGGCGTTGTCCCACCTGGAACGCGTGCCCGAAGGGGTGGTGAGTTTCGGGCATGGATGCGAGGGAGAGCCGCTGTTGCTCGATGGCCTATTGAGAGAGGCGGTGATGCGGATCAGGCGCGCCACCAAGCGCGGCACCTTGCACCTCAACACCAACGCTTCGCGCCCTGAGGTTGTCCGCGAACTCGCCGAAGCCGGTCTCGACTCCATGCGCATCAGCCTCAACAGCCCGCGCCCGGCGGTCTACGACGCCTACTACCAGCCGCGTGGTTACAGTCTGGCCGACGTCGAAGCCTCGGCGCAGGCGATGACCCGTCGCCAGCGCTTTGTCAGTCTCAACTATCTGGTGTTTCCTGGGATCTCGGATACCGAAGACGAGTTCGAGGCCTTCGTGCAGCTCATCCAACGAACCGGCATCGGCATGGTGCAATGGCGGAACTTGAACATCGACCCCGATCTGTACCGGCGGAGCTTGCCGGCTGGCACCATTGCCCCCGGGTTTGGCATGCGCAGCTTGATGACGCGGCTGAGCGAACACTGCCCGGCGTTGCGCTACGGCTACTTCAATCCGGCGCTCGAGCGCCCCACCGCTGTCGACGACGACCTCCCTGTCGAAGCTCCCTTTCAAGACTGAGGACTATGCGTATCCCGCCCCGCCGCTCCGCGTTCCTGCTCCTGGTGTTGGTGGTGATCGGCTGCGGTGCCGACGAGGCGCCTCCCGACCACCAGGCCGAGGCGGTGGCAGCCGCCGATCCGGCGCCGCCGGCCGCCAGTGGCCAGCCCAGGGCGTCGGCAACCGCCGAGCGCGCCCCCAATCGTCTCATTCGCGAGCAAAGTCCATACCTCCAACAGCACGCCTATAACCCGGTCGACTGGTATCCGTGGGGCGATGAGGCCTTCGCCAAGGCGCGAGCCGAGGAAAGGCCGGTGTTCCTATCGATCGGCTATTCGACCTGCCACTGGTGCCACGTCATGGAGCACGAGTCGTTTGAAAACGAGGAGATCGCCGCTTACCTGAACGAGCACTTCGTGGCCATCAAGGTGGATCGCGAAGAGCGCCCCGACGTCGACAACGTCTACATGAGCGCCGTCCAGGCGATGACTGGGCGCGGCGGCTGGCCGCTCAGCGCCTTCCTGTCGCCGGAGGCCGTGCCGTTTTTCGGCGGCACCTACTTTCCGCCCCATGATCGAGGTGGCCAGCGGGGGTTTCTGACGTTGCTCCAGGGGATTACCAACGCCTGGCAAACCAACCGCGCCGAGGTGTTGGACAACGCCGATCGGGTGCTGAGCCACCTGCAGAGTCAAGGCGTGCCGTCGCCTGAAGTCGAGATCCCCGCCGACATTTTTGACCAAGCGCAGGCGGGGTTGCTGCAGAGCTTCGATCCCGAGCACGGTGGCTTCGGCAAGGCACCCAAGTTTCCGCGTTCGCACACCTTGTCGTTCCTGTTACGCCATTGGGCGCGCACCGAGCGCGACGAATCGCTCGACATGGTGCGCCAGACCCTCGACCAAATGGCGCGAGGTGGTCTCCGGGACCACCTGGGTGGTGGTTTTCACCGCTACTCGGTCGACGCCCGCTGGCTGGTGCCGCACTTCGAAAAGATGCTGTACGACCAGGCTATCTTGGCCCGCACCTATTTGGAGGCCTACCAGGCCACCGGGGTCGAAGCCGACCAGCGTGTAGCGCGGGGTGTTTTCGACTACGTGGCGCGCGATCTGACTGGTCCCAACGGCGGGTTCTACGCCGCTGAGGACGCCGATTCCGAAGGTGAGGAGGGCAAGTTTTACGTTTGGCGACCTGAAGAAATTGTCGAGGTCCTCGGTGCGGAGGAGGGCGCTTTGTTCAACCGCGTCTACGGCGTCACTGACGCCGGCAACTTCGTGCACCGGCGTTCCGTTTTGCACCTGACGCAGTCCTTGGCTGATTGGGCGCAAGCAGAAGGCGAAGACGCCGGTCGCTTCGCCGAGCGCCTGGCGAATGCGCGCCGGCGCCTGCTGGAGGTGCGCTCGGAGCGTATCCGGCCGCACTTGGACGACAAGATCGTTACCGCCTGGAACGGGCTCATGATTTCGGCTTTGGCCTACGGCGCCCAGGTGCTGGAGGAGCCGCGCTACGCCGAGCGCGCGGCGCGCGCTGCCGAGTTCATCTTGCAGGAGTTGCGTGACGCTGACGGATACCTGCTCAGGCGTTATCGGGGCGGCGAGGCGGCGATCCCTGCTTTCATCGATGACTATGCCTTCTTGGTCAATGGCTTGGTGGATCTCTACCAAGCTACTTTCGAGGCCCGTTACCTTGCCGAGGCCGTGAAGCTGGCCCGACAGATGCTCGAGTTGTTTGGGTCGGAGGAGAGCGGTGGGTTTTCCTTCCGCGGCACCCAGCACGAACCGTTGGTCGTCGAGACTCGCGAGATCTACGACGGCGCCCTACCGTCGGGCAACTCGGTGGCGGCCTGGGCGCTGTTGCGGCTCGGGCACTTGACCGGCGACCCGGACCTCACCGAGCGCGGTCGCCAGGTAATCCAGGCGTTTTCGACCCAGCTCACCCAGTCACCAATCTCCTACACGCAGCTTCTGATCGCCCAGGATTTTGCCGTCGGGCCTACTCTGGAGGTGGTGGTGGCCGGCGACCCGCATGCGCCTGACACCCAGGCGATGGTGCGCGCCCTGCGCCAGCGCTTCTTGCCCTCGACGGTGGTGGCGTTGCGCGCTCCAGGGGCGGGTGGGGAGGCCTTGGCGACCTTGGCTCCGTTCGTTCAAAACCAAACACCCCTGAATGGAAGGGCGGCAGCCTACGTGTGCAAAGACCACACTTGTCAACTACCGACCGATCAGGTCAACAAGATGTTGGCTTTGATCGACAACGCCGGCCAGCCCTAGACGTGTCGGCACGCCAGCAGGTGTTGGCGTGTGGTCAGCGCGGCTTGAGTGCGTGGACGCACGGCGCGGCGGTGAGCCGCCTGGAGATTCGGCCCGCCGCTTGCTTTTTCTTTAGTGCGAACGGCGCAAGCCGGGGCGACCAGACTTGGATCCCGTTCCTTATTCCAACCTTGGTTGGAGAGAAGGAGATCGAACCATGTCACGCACTCTCTTAGTTGCCACGTTGTTGCTGATGGGCGTTGCGGTTCTGGGTTGTGACACCGCGCCGCCGGTGGCGGTTGCGGAATCCCCTGCCCTTGAGATTTGGGCCAACGGCGGCCTGGTGGTCAGCGCCCAGGGGGCGGAAGCTGCTGCTCTGCTCCAAGCGCTGCCTGCTGCTGCCCGGGCCGCGCTTCGGGGCGGGAAGGAGTTCGCTAGCTCCGACCCGCAAGTCATCGCCGGCATCAGGGCGGCGATTTTCGAAACGACCAAGTCCAGCGTCCAGTATGAACTGACCCAAACGACTTGGGGCGACATCAAGGCTCGCCACTCGGGCTGAGCGTTCTGGCCCCGCCTAGCGCGCCACGTGGGCGAGGACTGCCTCGCCCAGGGCGCGTCCGATGGCCACGTGCGTCTCGTGATTCCAATGGCCGCGCTCACCGGTCACCCGCCAGTAGTAGGGGTCGCGCCCGGCCGCTGAAATCTCCGCAAATACAGGATTCAGGTCGATCGTTGGCAACTGCCGCTGAGCCAACTCGTCTTGCAAGGTTGGGTGGACCGGGCCGCTGAAGACAAACACCACTTTGGGCTCGTCCTGAAGCTTGTCCAAGACCAGGCGGCTGACCGCGACGAGCGGCTCGGCCTTGGGCGCGGCGACGCGCGGCGGCAAATGCCGCGCCTGGGGGCGTTGGATCGACCTGAAGCCTGTATTCGTGGATGTCACTCCCGAGTGGTGGTTCGGCCGCTGGAACAAGTGTTGGCGCAACTTCCCTTGATCAATCACCTTGGCGAATTCGAAAAGCAGCCGCGGTAGGACCACGTGCGGCAGCCACCACTCGAGCCGTTGTAGCAGGGCGGACTTTCGACTGTGGATAAAGCTGTAGTCGAATCGCAGCGTGTCGTCCTCGACTACTGCGTAGGGGTAGAACGACGCCGAGGCTTGCCGACTGGCATTCAAGTCGCTCTGGTTGCCAAAGAAGAGCGCCAGGTCATGTTCCCACTGGCAGGCGAAGTCCCGGTAGTGTTGGTACATGTTGGGCACAGCGAAGTCAGCCCGGGCGAAGTTGAGTACTCGAGTCGGACGGCCGGTGGCGCGCTCCAGGAGGCGCTCCATTTCCCGCCCAAAGTGGTGGCGTTCGAAGACGGTGTGTCCGAGGGCGTACGAATCGCCCAGAATCAGAATCCGCAACTCGTCGGGGGGTTTGGTGGGGGCCGCACCGGCCCCCAGGCAGCCATAGGCGTTGGTGCGCCCGAGGAAGAAACCCTCGCTAAAACGTGCCAGCTGGAAGTCGGGTTGGTACATGAGCCCGACTCGCTCGACCACGCGGTTCTCGAATGGACTTTGGATCTCGGCCATACGGAAGAAGCAGTCGAGTCCCACCAGGGTGATGAGGAACCACAAGAGGGTGGAGGCAATTGTCTTGCGCAGGTGAGTCATCGCCTAGAACTGGAAGTAGACGAAGGGCATCGGACGGGAAGTGGCCATCACCAACAGCACAAACACTGCGATGCCGGCGCAGACTCCGGCGGCTCTGGCCGGCGAGCCGTGCGACAGGAGAAAGCTGTGGCTGCCACTCCGGTACTCCAAGACGTCCAGGGCCAGAACCATGAGCACGTAGGCCGCACTGATGCCGGCGAATCTGAGGGCGAGTTCGCTGCTCTGCCAGTGAACCAGGTTTTGCAGAATTCTGGTGCTTTGGGCGAATGACTCCGCCCGAAAGAAGAGCCAAGCAAACAGCACCAGAAGGTTGGTGACCGCCATCGAGGCCAAGTAGCTCCAGGAGGAGCGCGGTTTGTGGCCGGCGTCCGTGTCGGCGCTGGTCAATCGGTGGACCGCCAGATAGACTCCATGCAGCCCGCCCCACACCACGAAGTTCCAACTGGCACCGTGCCACAGCCCGCCGAGGAGCATGGTGATCATCAAGTTGATGTAGGTGCGTCTTCGGCCGTGGCGGTTGCCACCGAGGGGAATGTACAGGTAGTCCTTGAGCCAACTCGACAAGCTGATGTGCCAGCGGCGCCAAAAATCGGCGATGTTGGCTGCCAGGTACGGTTGCTCGAAGTTACGCATCAACTCGACGCCTAGCAGGCGCGCCAAACCGCGGGCGATGCGGCTATAGCCGGAGAAGTCGGCGTAGATCTGCACACTGAAGAGAATCAGGGCGGCCAAGAGCTCCGGCGAGCGGTAGAGCGTGTCCTGGCCGAACACGTGATCGACGATGCGCCCGCAGGTGTCGCCGATCAGGACTTTGCGCAGGTAGCCCATGGCAATGAGCACCAGCCCTGACGAGACTTGCTGGCGCGACGGGCGGCCCAGGCGGGCGACCTGTGGTAGCAACGCCCGGGCGCGCTCGATGGGGCCCGCTACTAACTGTGGGAAGAAGGCCACGAACAGCGCGAAATTGATCAGCGAACGCGTCGGTTCCAAGCGCCGTCGATAGATGTCGATGGTGTAGGACAAGCTTTGGAACGTGTAGAACGAAATGCCTACCGGCAGCACAATATTGAGGTGCAGAAAGTCAACGTGTCCGCCGAACCCGCGCACAGTGCTCTCGATACTTTCTATAAAAAAGTTGAAGTACTTGAAGAAGCCCAGGATGGTGAGATTGACGAACAGGCTGAGGAACAGCAGCTGCCGCCGGCGCGGCTCGGCATCGGTGCGCGCCAATCGCCTGCCCAGGGCAAAGTCGACCACCGTCGACAGCGCCAGGAGTCCACAGAAACGCCAGTCCCAGTAGCCGTAAAAACAGTAGCTCGCGACCAATAGGTGGGCGGCCCGGAGCTTCTGACTTGGAAGCAAATAGTAGATGGGCAGGACAACGGCGAGGAATGCCAGGAAGACGAACGAATTGAAGAACATGCCGGTGGCTTGTCCCCGGGGTGCCTAGCTGCCCGCTGCGTGGCCCCACAATCGTCGCCAGGCGTCCAGCGACTCGATGCGCAGGTAGGTGTTGTTTTGCCGTTCGTCGCCCAGGGTTGACGTGGGTTTGGCGGCATAGTTGTGGCCGGGATAGAGGATCACATCGTCTGCCAGGCGCGAGAAGCGCTGGGTCAGGGTGCGGTACATCTCGTCCGCATCGCCCCCAGGCAGGTCGACGCGGCCGCAGCCCTCAATGAACAGCGTGTCACCCGAAACCAGCTTGCCGTCGACCAGAAAACATTGGCTGCCTGGCGTGTGCCCTGGCGTGTGGATCAGTTCGATGTCGATGGCGCCAATCTGCAACCGGTCGCCGCCCTCGCGCGCCGCCACCGTCAGTCGGTCGCAACCCGTATAGCTGCGCAGTCCGTCGACTTCGTGCTTGTTCGCGTAGACCGGCACATCGACCAGCTCGAGCAGCTCGGCGACACCTTCGATGCGGTGGCCGAAGATTTCACCGCCGACGTGGTCCGGGTGATAGTGGGTGCAGAGGATGCCGGCCACCTGCATGTCGTCTTGTCGCACCAGCTCCAGCAGGTCACCAACGTGCCAGGCGGGGTCGACCAACAGACACTTGCGCGCCTGGCGGTCGCCGACGGCGTAGACGAAGTTGGCCATTTGGCCGGCGACTGGATCGGCGGTTGCGAAGTCGCGGCCGGCCAACAGTTGCCGGAAGTAGAGTAGTGGATCGGCCGACATCAGCCGCCGTAGAGCGGTGGCACGGCGTCCGGGCGCGGCGGCAAGGTCAAGACTTCCTCGGGGAAGAACTCGGCGAGGTAGTGCAGAACGTCGCGCACCGATAGTACGCCGATGGGTTTGCCTTCGGTGTTGACGATCGGCACGTGCCGGTAGTCGGCGACGTGCATGTGGTTCATGGCGAAGGCGAGCATCGCATCGCTGGTCAGTGCTTCGGGGTCTGGGCTCATCACGTCGCGCACCAGCGTCGACTCTGGGTCGCGCCCTTGGCCGATGATACGGGTAAGGACGTCGCGCTCGGTGAAAATCCCGGCCAAGCGACCACCATCGGTCACCAGGACACAGCCCTGGCGGTTTTCGATCATTTCGTCGATGGCGTCCGACACCGACGCAGAGAGCGGGACGCTGACCAGTTTACGCATCCCGACTCTGGAGATGGGTGTGCGCAGCGTATTCGAGTTAAGCGTCTTGGGGGTCCGTTCGTCTTCGTGGAGGAGCTTTTGCATTTCCGCTTGGACTTCGTCGCGAATTTCGTCTGTGAACATAACTTTCTCCTCGGTTGGGGACACAACACGCACGGTCGAGGCGGCCCGCCGGCACTGGGTACACGGGCCGGTCTCGGTACGGAATATGCGCCGAATGGGGCGGAGCTGGATCTAGCCGGGTCGTGGCACGACAGCGAGTGAATAGAAGGACCCGGTCTGGTGAGGCGCTTGACTAACGTCTTCCTTTAAGATCGTCCATTGTCTCTCGGAGTTGCACCGTCTGGCAAGCTCCACCTGCTGGTTCAGTTAACGCAAATTTGGGCAATGAGTTACGGCTGGGGGATGGGGCCCAAGCTGGGCCAAAGTGCCCGGCTCTAGACGAAGCGGACGCGGTGGGGGTGGTGGTCGAGTCGCCAGCTCTGGAGTTGCCGGCGGATCTGGGCGACCGAGTCTGCGGCCGAGACCGTCACCAACAGGTAGCGCCACCGGCGCTGGCGGAGTGCCTCCGGCGCGCTGATTCGAGCCCCGAGGACCGGCGTCGTGTGACGGTTCTGGTTTTGGTCGACGACGCACGCGGCGGTGACGCCTCGCCGCCGGAGCCATTGGCGCCACGTGCGGCTCGCCCGACTGACCCCCCAGACGGCTACCTCACCGCTAACTGGTGGGCCGTCGACCGCCGGCAGATGCTCCTGCTTGACGCGCACAAACGCCTGGCTGCGGTAGCGCTGGTCGGTGCGCGTGACGCGGCGGCGGTGGTCGCGCCACCAGAGGAGTCGCTCCGGCAGCTTGGCGAACTGCGCACCGCGGGCATAGAGCCGCAGCCACAGGTCGTAGTCCTCCGGGAAGTCGCCGGCTCGGTACCCGCCGAGGGCGACGACCCGGTCGCGGCGGAACATGGTGGCGGGATTGACCAGTGGCGACTCGATGAACAGGTCTTGGGCGATGGAGTTGTGGTCCCGGTGCGCGTTGACCCAGTCGACGTAGCGGTGCATCCCTTCGTTCTCGGCGCCGCCGATCAGTTCGACGCGGGCGTCGACCGCCGTCAACCTCGGGTCGCCTTCCAGTGCCTGCGCCTGCTGGGCCAGGCGGTCGGGGTGGGCGATGTCATCGCCGTCCATGCGGGCGACGCAGTGGGCCCGGCAGCGCCTCAACCCCTCGTTCACCGAGGCGACGATGCCGCGACGCGGGCGCTCCAGGATGCGCAGCCGCCGATCACGCGTGGCGTGGATGCGCAGTCGATCGCGCGTGCCGTCGTCCGAGCCGTCGTCGACGATCACCCACTCCCAATCGGCCGCGGACTGCGCCCGGATTGAGGCGATGGCTTCATCAATATAGGGCGCAGCGTTGCGGACACTGGTGAGGACCGAAACGCGCGGGCTCGGCACGCTAGTAGCGCGCCCCGTCGCTGGCGACTGTTAGTCCCCGGCGATCGATCGACAGGGCCAGTGCCCGCGCGCTGACGCCGCGCTCGGCCAGGGCATCGACACCGGCGGCGGCTACCTCCTGGGCGGCGCCCGCCGGCACCAAGGCGCACAAGGTGGAACCCGAGCCGCTCAAGTAGGCGCCCCAGGCCCGCGGATGGCTATGGAGGACAGTGAGTGCTTCCGTCAACCCCGGTGCCAGGGGCAAGCGGTACGGTTGGTGGAGGTGGTCCTGGAGCGCGTCGCGCAAGAGTTCGTAGCGTTCGGTATCCAGGGCCGTCAACAGACGGGCCAGCCGCGCGCCGTTCTCCGCCGCCTGGGCGAGGCCGACGCTGGCCGGGAGCGCGCCGCGCGCCTCGGGCGTTGGAATCTGCGGCGCCGGCACCACGGTCGCGAACTCCAGTGCGTCGGGCCACGGCCTAGGCACGGCCAGCGGTGCGCCGTTTTCGTTGCCGGATACGATCAGGCCGCCAAACGTCGCGGGGGCCGCGTTGTCGGCGTGGCCCTCCAAGCGCGTCGCCAACTCGAAGACCCGCTGGCGATCGATCCGCCTGGCGGGAGCGGCGACCCACAGCCCGAGCGCGGCCCCGGCGACTGCCGCGGCGCTCGAACTGCCGAGCCCACGACAGAGCGGGATGTCGTTGTTGAGTTGCAGGTGGAGTTTGGGAGGGGCGTTGACTCCTGCTGCTTCGAGCATGGCGGCGACTACCAGGTTGGAGGCGTCGTGCGGCAGGGTGTTGGCGCCCTCGCCAGTTAGCTCCAGCCGAAACTCGGGCGCCGGTACGCAGTGGGCCTCCAGGTAGAGGGTGACCGCCGCCCCCAGGCAGTCGTATCCCGGCCCCATGTTGGCGCTGGTGGCCGGTACCTTGACAGTCAGACTCGTCACTGGGCGAGGAGGCTCTGTACGGCCTCGAGGGTGGCCGCCGTGCGCTCGGGTTCGATCGAAACCGCAACGGCGCGCTCTGGGTCCTTCAAGCCGTGGCCGGTCAACGTGCAGACCGCGGTGGTGTCGGACTCCACCTGCCCGCCGGCAATTGCTCGGGTGAGCCCCGCCACCGAGGCGGCTGAGGCTGGTTCGCAGAAGATGCCTTCCTGCTGAGCCAAACGCTTGTAGGCGGCGACGATCGCCGCGTCAGTCACCGCGTCGATAACCCCGCCCGACGCGTCGCGGGCGGCTTCGGCCTGGCGCCAAGAAGCTGGATTGCCAATGCGGATGGCGGTGGCCAGGGTTTCGGGCGCCGCCACTGGCGCGCCACGCACGATCGGTGCGGCGCCGGCCGCCTGATAACCCATCATGCGCGGCCGCTGGGTGCCGCGCGCGGCGGCCTCATCGTAGCCTCGCCAATAGGCGGTGATGTTGCCGGCGTTGCCGACCGGGATGAAGTGGTAGTCGGGGGCGGCCCCGAGAGCTTCAATCACCTCGAACGCCGCCGTCTTCTGGCCTTCGATGCGGTAGGGATTCAGCGAGTTGACTAAGGTGAGGCGTTCGGTGTCGGCAATGTCCCGGACAATGGTCAGCGCCTCGTCGAAATTGCCCTCTACCTGGACGACGCGCGCTCCCAGGACCATAGCTTGTGCCAACTTGCCCATGGCAATCGCTCCGTCCGGAATCAGCACCACGCAGCGAAGTCCAGCGCGGGCGCTGTAGGCCGCCGCCGAGGCTGAGGTGTTGCCGGTCGACGCGCAAATGACCGCTTGGGCGCCCTCCTCAACGGCCTTGGACACGGCCACGGTCATGCCGCGGTCTTTGAATGAGCCGGTTGGGTTCATTCCTTCGTACTTGACGAAGATGCGACACGGTGCCTTAAGGGCGGCTTCGAGGTTCTGACAGCGTACGAGCGGCGTGTTGCCCTCGCCGAGACTGATGATCGGTGTGTGCTCGCTCACCGGCAAGAACTCCCGGTACTTGTCGATCAGCGCCGGGGGGCCGCTTGCCGCGTTAGGGCTGTGCACCACTACGCCTTGGCCAGCGCTTGGTCGAGGTCTTCGATGATGTCGGCGGGGTCCTCGATGCCGACCGACAGGCGCACCAAGCCATCGGTCAAACCGCGCGCCAAGCGCTCGGCTTCGGGCACGTCGACGTGGGTCATGGTGGCCGGGTGGGTAATCATCGTCTCAACTGCCCCGAGGCTCTCCGCCAAGGAAATCATTCGGCAGGCGTTCAAGAGGTTTCGCCCCGCCGGAATACCGCCGGTAAGTTCGAAGTTGATCATGCCTGAGTAGTTGGACATTTGGACTTTGGCAATGGCGTGTCCCGGGTCACTGGCTAGACCCGGGTAGCGGATGGTGGCGACCTTGGGGTGTTTCTCCAAGTATTGGGCGACCTCTATGGCGCTCGACGAGTGGCGATCCATGCGGAGGGGCAACGTTTTTATTCCCAACAGCGTCAGCCAGCAGTCGAACGGGCTGGGAACGGCGCCAACGCTCTTCTGGATGTAGATCAAATGCTCGTGCAAGTCGGCGCGGTTGACGACCACGACACCGCCGATGATTTGGTTGTGGCCGCTCAGATACTTGGTGGTCGAGTGCATGACGATGTCGGCGCCGTACTCGAACGGGCGGAGCAAAGCCGGCGTCGAAAACGTCGTATCGACTCCGTAAAGCAACTGGCGCTGTTTGGCGATTTCGCCGACCGCCTTCAGGTCAGTGATTTTCAGGAGCGGATTGGTTGGCGTTTCGATCCAGATGATCTTGGTGTTGGGCTGCACGGCGTCGGCGACGCGGTTAGGGTCGGACGAGTCGACGTAGGTGAACTCGAGACCGTAGCGCTTTAGAATCGTGTTGAAGAGCCTCGAAACACCACCATACACATCGTCGGAACTGACCACATGGTCGCCCGGGTTGAGCCAACGAAACATGGCATCGACCGCCGACATGCCACTTGCGAAGCACACGGCGTGCTGGCCGCCTTCCAGCGCCGCCAGATTCTCTTCCAGCATCTGGCGGGTGGGATTGGCCGAGCGCGTGTAGTCGAAGCCTTTGTCTCGTCCCACTTCCTCCAACGTGTAGGTCGCTGATTGGTAGATCGGTGGGACGATCGCTCCGGTGGTCGGATCCGGACGGCTACCAACGCGCACGCATCGGGTTGCAAACTTCATGCGGTTCCTCTGTCAGGGTAAGGAGGCGCGCCTTGTCGCGCCCACTGCGGCCGATCGTACAGAATCCACCCGGGGTCGTATAGAGGTGGGTCGGCGCCGCCCACAAAAAAGGAGACGCGCCCGTTTCGGGCGCGCCTCCGCCAGTTCTGCCGCTTGCGGTGGTCTACCGGAGTCGCACGACCTTCCGGGTGACTTCGTTGCCCGATGACACGAGCTTCACGAAGTAGAGACCGGATGCTGCCTGCTCACCGCGTTGGGTGTTGCCGTCCCATTCGAACGCGTAGTCTCGCGGGCCGTCCAAAATGGTGTCAGCCAGCGTCCGCACCGGGCGCCCGGCTGCGTCGTAGACTCCCAAGAAGACGTCCCCGCGCGCCGGCACCGAAATGGTGATCGACGTGCGGTAGGAGAAGGGGTTGGGTTGGGTTGCTCGCACCGCCAAGTGGGCTTGGGGTGCACTGGACTCGGGTGTCGATAGGCCGGCACTGGTGATGTTGGCGACCAGGAGGAGCCCCCAGTCTTCCGCCGCATCGGGGGACGAGAAGATCTTGTCGCCCTGGTTCGAGAAGGTGCCGGCGCTGGCTTGCTCGCCGGTGCGGGGGTTGATCCACCAGGCGTCGCCGTCGGCGGCCAATTCGCTCAAGCGAATCTCGATCTTGGTGTTTTCTCTGGGCATGTACGCCACCAGGAACTCGCCGTCAATGTCCTGAGCCAGGACCTTCTTGCGGCGCTGGTGGCTCGTTTGGTCGCGGATGAGGTCGTGGCGCGGCTCCAGAGTATGCCACTCAAGATCTTGGAAAAACTCAGCGATGTGGGCAGCTTCCCAGCTGAACTCGTTGTCCATGGCCTGGTGCCAGTCGGCCGCCGGCGTCGCGCAGTGCGACAACCGGTAGCGCCCGTAGTCCCAAACGCCCCAGACGCCAAAGGCGTGACCGCAGGCACCTGACAACAGTGTGGTCCAACCGATCTGCCGGCAGCGGTAGGCGTTGTCGTCCACGTCGTGAGACGGCGGGAACCAACTCGGCGGCATTTCGTAGAGTGGTTCTACGTTCATCACCGGTTTTGCCGGCGACAGAGAGCGGTAGTGGAGTGGCATTTCGCGTGCCCGCCGTACGGCCCAGTAGGCCATTTGTGTGCCCTTGGGCTTGTTGTGCCCACTCTGGTAAGCGGTGAAGTCGACCCACGACTCATCGTGCAGATCACACGTGTAGCTGCCGGGCTGCGTGTGGTCGCCGCAGTTGTAGGCGCTTGTCCCCATGTGGTAGGTGAGCAGCGTTTGGTAGGCGCCATCGTCTTGGTCGTTCAGGTGTTGGCCGACGTCATTCATGTAGTCCGCGCGCGACCAATCGTCGTCGACCGGCGGTGAGAGGATCACGGCGCTCCCCTGCAGGCGCGCCGCCATGGTCTGTGCAAACAGGCGCCGGTCGTCGTCGGTGATCATCGCGTGGTCCCCGGCATTCATCAGGCCGAAGACGGCAGCAACCAGTCCGCGTTCGTTTTGCGCCTCGATGAAGGCGTCCACTTTTCGGAAGAAGACGGGGTTCGGTTCTTCAGCTTCGCCCACGCTACCGGTAAACGGACCGATGTTCTCGGCGATCGAATTGTCGCAACCACCGTTCGACCAGGTCTCCCACCAGTTGTCGAACCCACAAGAGTTCAGAATGGCCGTGAACTTCTTGGCAACGCGGTTGTCGAGATAGGTCTCCCAGTCGGCGAGCGAAAAATGGAACCAGGGTTCCCACGCCGTATCAGCAAGGAACAGGAACGGTGTTCCGTCGGCGTAGGTCAAGTGGCGCCCAGCGGTGTCGACGATGGGGTAGCCATGCTTGCGCACCGGGTTTTCGCCGGTGTAGGCGCTGACCTGAATCGTCCCCGTCCGGTTGTGAAGTCCGGAGTCCGAAGTGACGCTGCAGGTTGTCCGGTAGCTCCAAGTGCCGGGCTCGGGGAACGCAAAGCGTACGCGCCAAGTGGAGCCGCCGTCCCAAAACCCGAGGCCGACGGTCGTCGCCCCGTGGGGGTCGGTGAACTCGACGGCAAGCGTTACCTCGGTGTAGGGATTGGTGTGGTTCTGTTGGGCCTGGAAGCTGGTCTCCCAACGCTCCCAGGTGGTGGTAGATGCAGCGCCAATTGCGGGCGCCATGAGACACAACGCGGCGACGGGACCTATGAATTGTTTGTGCATGCCTCGGTTGGACGGGTTGGAGGTAAGGGGCAAGCGTGGGCGTTGAATGGAAATGCCGAACGGGCACTTGCTCACTTGAGGCTGGACGGCAGCCTCGCCGGCGCGGCTCCCCAAGGTGGTTCTCGGCGGGGCGCCCCACAAGCGGCACGGAGTATAGGCAGTGTCGCCGCGCCGTGTCACCCTCGAATTTGCTCGGCACTACTCATCTGCGAGGTGTAGGCTTCCAACGCATGTGTTCGGGATACTTTGCGGCGCCATTGGTGCCGGTTCTCTTCAATAGACGTGCGCGGAGAGTGATCCATGAAGGCGATCTACTTCGAACAACATGGCGGCCCGGAGGTGTTGCGCTTCGGCGAGGTGCCCGAGCCCCAGCCGCCCGCCGCCGGTGAAGCGCTCGTCGCGATCAAAGCGGCGGCGCTCAACCACCTCGACATCTTTGTGCGCGAGGGGTGGCCGGGGCTCCAGGTGCCGATGCCTCACATCGGTGGAGCCGATGGGGCGGGGGTGATCGAGGCGCTGGGCGACGGCGTCGACGGTTTTAGCGTCGGCGACCGGGTCGTCGTTGACCCCGGTGTTTCGACGGTCGAGGACGAATGGACGGTGGCGGGCCGCGATTCACTGAGCCCCGGCTACCACATCCTGGGTGAACAGCGCTCTGGCACGCTGGCCGAACGCGTCGTGGTGCCGGCGCGGAATCTCCACCACATTCCCGACAACGTACCGTATGAACGCGCCGCCGCACCGCTCTTAGTGGGTGTGACTGCCTGGCACATGCTTATTGGGGTCGGTCAGTTGCGGGCCGGCGAGGTGGTGCTGGTTGTCGGCGCCGGGGGCGGTGTCAACAGCATGGCCTCGCAGATTGCCAAGCTGGCCGGTGCCCACGTCATCGCTTTGACGTCGGGGGAACACAAGATGGAGCGCGCCACGGAACTGGGCGCCGATCAAGTGCTGGACTACCGCGCGACGCCGAAGTGGGCGCGGGAAGTTCTCGAACTCACCGGCGGGCGGGGTGTTGACGTGGCGGTCGACAACGTCGGGCAGGCGACGATCGACCAGTCGATCAAGGCGTTGGCGCGCGGCGGGCGCATCCTCACCGTGGGTAATACCTCAGGCCCCTTGACGCAAATCGACATTCGCTATCTGTTCGTCAAACAGATTGCCTGGATCGGCTCGACCATGGGCAGCCATCATGAGTTTAGGACGATGCTGGACTTGGTGTGGCGCGGACGCTTGAAACCAGTGATCGATCGCGTCATGCCTTTGGCACAGGGCATCGAAGCGTTTGGGCTGATGGAGCGCGGCGAGCAGTTCGGCAAACTGGTCTTGGTCGCTTGACTCGCCCTGATGCTGGTGACTAGCGCTCGCTCCCGCGATAGGCGGGCGATTGGGCTGGTTCAGTAGCTGTTTCTCCCGCGGCCGATTCGTCGGCGGGGTGGTCGGTCCGAGACTCGGGCCGGCAGGCACCGCGTAGTCAGGTCGACACTCCCAGCTTTGGAAGCACCACCCATTGCAGGAGGAAGTACGCGCCAACCAGGACGATGATGGTCATGAAGTCGTTCATCGAGCGTTCCTTTCGCACGGCCCTTCGTCCCTTTAGAAGCAGCCGGCGCCCCAAACGGTTCAGTTGGCCAGGTATTCCACCCACATCTGTAGCCGCCGGGTGTCAGGCGCCGCCCTATATGACACCCGCACCAAACCGGTGGCCGGTCTTGAGGTGTCGATGGTGGCCGCCCAGTCGAACACCAGCCGCGGCAGGGTGACGTCGATCACCCGAGCGCTGGCGGTAATCTGCGCTTTGTTGCGGACATGGGGCATTGCCCCCACTTCGGGCGGTGTCATCCATAGGACCAAAGCAAAAAGGGCGAGGGTGCGATGGGAGGTGGACAACGGGGCGTCTCCGGCAGTGGCGATCTCGGTACAAGGACCAGTGTACCACGGGTGCGTCACGTTGAGGCGGCGGCATAGGCAGGCCTGGCACACGCATTGCGAGTCTGCACTCCGGCTCAGGATCACAGCGGTGGCAGAATGCATTCTGCAGGATACGAAAGAGTGCCGCACTGAGCGCGAGGGGTCCGATTCTGGTTGGTAACGCCAAACTCACGTGACTATGGCGTTTTGCAAGGGGAGATGGAAGATGCAGAAGTTGATCGGAGCGGCAGTGGTTCTCCTGGTTGCCCTGGCGCCGGCGGCGATGGCGCAAGGTACAGCCTCAGACGACATCACCGCGACCGCCAACGTTTTGGTGCCCATTGATGTCTCAGGTTCGAACGATCTGGACTTTGGCAACGTAGTCCCGGGCACCGCTAAATCAGTCGCCTACAGTGACCCGACCGGCGGCTCGTTCTTGGTCAGCGGTACCGGGGGTGCTGAGGTTTCGCTGAGCTTCACGGCGCTGCCTACCAACTTGGTCAACGGCGCCAACAACTTGCCGATCTCGTTTGCCGGTACCGATGCGGGACACAACACCGCCAACAACGCCGGTGCGGCCACTAGCTTCGACCCCGCCGCTGGCGCAACGACGAACATTGGCGCAGCACCTGCCGAACTCTACGTATGGATTGGCGGGACGGTGACTCCAGGGGCGACTCAGGCGGCCGGTACCTACACGGGGACGATCTCGTTGGAGGCCAGCTACACCGGCAACTAGGCCGACTCGCCGGGTCCGTCGCCTTCAGTCCCATCGCCAGCTCGGGGGAGCAGTTGGCCGCCTGGCGGCCGGGGCGGTGCGCGGAGTCTGCCAGGAGCGCGTTTTGATCCGGGTGCTTGTTGTGACAACCCTGGTTGGGTGGTTGATGTGGAGTGCGGCGGCCTCGGCGCAATTGCGGCTCCGGGTGCGGGGGCTCCGGCCCCTGGAGTTCGGCGAGGTGATCGCCGGGGTTGCGACCACGGTGGCGCCGACGGATGCGAGTCGGGCGGGCTTCTTCAGGATCATGGGGGAGCGCTCCCAGGAGGTGCAATTGCATCTGGATCTGCCGCGTGGACTCAAGAGTGCCGGGGGAGCATGGCTGGCCATCGACTTTGGCCCGAGCGACGCGGCCTGGTTGGCGCGCCGTCGTAACGCACGCAGCGAGCGCTTCGATCCGCACGTGGGGCTGCTCGCGTTGTTGAACGGCAACGGCAAATCTTTCGTGCAATTGGGGGGCACGGTGTCGCCCGGCTCGAACCAACCCGCGGGGTTGTACACCGGCACGGTGACCTTGCAAATCGCGTACACGGGGAACTAGGTGGGTATGGAGAAGCCAAGAGCATTGGTCCGCTTGGGCCGCTGGGGATTGTGGTGCCTGGTAGCGGCTGCTTCGGCGGCCCCAGACGCGGCGGCCGTCGTCGTCGCGCCCCACGCGGTCTTTCTGGACCACCAGCGGCAGAGCGCGGTCATGTACGTGCAAAACCCCGGGGATCGGCCGGTGGAGTTTTCGGTGAGCCTCAAGTTTGGCTACCCGATGTCCACCGGGGACGGCGGCATCAAAGTCGCATTTATCGACGACGCACCGCCGGCGGCGCCTTCGGCGGCTCGCTTTGTGCGTGCCCTGCCCGCCAAGGGGGTGGTGCAGCCCGCAGCTCGCCAGGCGGTGCGGTTGTTGGCGCAGCCGCCGGCCGGGCTGCCCGACGGCGAGTATTGGAGCCGGATTGTTGTCGAGTCTAGAGAGGCCGGGTCGCCGTCGCCTGTCGGCTCCGGCGCCGATGACGTGAAGATCGGGCTCAGTCTCGAAATGCGAACCGTCACCTCCCTGACTTACCGCAACGGCCGCGTGTCCACTGGCGTCACGCTGGAGGAATTGGCGGCCCGCTACACGGCCGATTCTCTGCACGTCGATGTGCGCCTCGATCGCCGTGGCAACGGTGCCTACCTCGGGAAGTTAGAATTCAGCTTGGCCGACGCCACTGGGGCGGTGGTGGGCGAGTGGCAGCAGGCGGTCGCCGCCTATGCGCCGCTCTACCGGCGCCTGCAGTTCCCGGCGGGTCCAGTGGCGGCTGGCCCGCTGACTCTGCGCCTGCGTCTATCGACCGACCGGGAGGACATCCCCTCTCAGCACGTGTTGCCCTGCCCGCCGGTCGAGCGGAGTTGCCGCGTGGTGGTCGACTGATATGCGGCGCTCCATCCTCGCTTGTGCGGCGGTTTCTGCGGTTGTGGTGCTTGTCGCCTTCATCGCCATGGACGCCTCGGGCCAGAGCTTGGATGCGAGCGTCGTGGTGGTGGGTAGTCCGGTGTCGGTCTACGGGAAGCGCGATCTCAATTTTGGCGACGTGACGCCAGGATCCATTGTCACTGTCACCATCAATTCGACGGCCAGCGGCCTCTGGCGCGTCGACGGGCCCCAAGGCGAACCGGTGCAACTCGACCTGACCTTGCCGGCAGCGCTCTCGAGCGGCTCGAACACGATGCCCATCCAGTTTGCCAACGACGACGCTGCCGCGTTCTGGTTCAACACTCCCTATCTGGCGACGCGATTCGACCCGCACGTCTCCCAGGTGACCAACCTGCGCCCGTTTTTCTCCGGACGGCTTTACGTCTGGTTGGGTGCCCAGGTCGCGGTCCAGCCCAGCCAAGCGGGCGGGCTCTACACCGCCCCGGTGACGCTGATGGTGACCTACTTGGGGAGTTAGTGGATGCACGGCCACCTTGCCGATTGCATCTTTGACCCTCGCACCCGATCGTTCGCACTCATAGTCTCAGCCGGGTTGGTCGCTGTCTTGATCGGCGGTTGGGTGCTGCCGCTTTGGGCCGCTGTGGCGCCGTCCGAGGTGATTCTTGAACTTCGGGCTGGGCGGTTGGCGCGGCAAACAGTCCTGGCGTTTCAGGCGGACGAGGTTGTGCTGTTGCCTGCCAGGTCACTCCTTCAGCTTGCTGAGATAGAGGTCAACGCAGCCCGCCGGGAGCGCTTCGAGGCCACTCTCAAACCCAGTGGCAAGCGTTTGGTGATCGAACCAAAGGCCGGCGTCGCGCAGTGTGGTGCACGGCAGCTGTCGCCCGACTCGCTCCAAACTCATTGGGATGGGTACGATTTGTACGTCAACGCCGGCGCCTTGGCGGCGCTGATCGGTGTGCAGATTCAGGTCGATCCGGGCGAGCTGACGGTCACTTTGTCGCCAGTGGAGTCCTTGCCGATCGGCCGGCGCCACGCCCGAGAGCGACAGCGATCCCGCTGGCGCGGGCGTCGGGGTGAGCCGCCCGCCGAGCGGTTGTACGAATCTGCTGCCAGCCCCTGGAAGGGCTTGGTGTTCGACTGGACGGTGGCCGCCATCGACCTCAGGGATCCGCACGCGCTCGGGGTGCAACTTGAGGTGGGGAGCGAGTTGGCCGGCGGGGCGCTGGAGTTGGCGAGTGCCGGCGGCAGCTTGGCGTACCGAGAGCGACCCTGGACCGGCTCGTGGCGCCGCGCCTTTCCAGGGACTACTTGGTTGCGGCAGGTGGCGCTCGGCGATGTCTTGTCCAGCGGCCCCCGCGCCCGGCCGATGCGCGGAGCCCTGGTGACCAACGCCCCGCACTTGCGCCCGCAGGCCTTCGCGCGCACGCGACTGGCTGGCACCATGGGACCCGGTTGGGAAGTTGAGGTGTACCGTGGTGGTGAACTGGTGGACTTCGTGCTGGCCGACGAACGCGGCTACTACGAGCTGAACACCGAGTTGGACTACGGCACTAACCTGGTCGAGCTGCGTGGTTACGGGCCGACGGGCGACTCTGAATGGGTCGAGCGGGTAATCCGTGTGCACCCGGACCGGTTGCCGGCCGGTGGCGTCGAGTATGAACTGTCCGGCGGCCGCTGCGAAGGAGAAGATTGCGGCACAATCGGTCACGCGGCGTTGCGCTACGGCGTCGACGACGAGTGGACCGCGACCGCCGGCTACGACCTCGTGCGGCGCGGGCGGGTTGCTTTCCACCACCCGTACGTTGGCTTGACCGGGGCGGTAACGCAGGCGCTGATCTTTCGGACCGAGGCGGTCCTCGACGCGTTTCATGCGGTGGAGTTCCAACTCGAGCCTAGCTCGAACGTACGTGCCAGTATCCGTCAGGATTTCTACGGGCACGGTCGCCTGGGTGCAGCGTTTGCGCCGCCGGGGTTGGTGCGCCAAAGTCGTGCCCGCCTGTACTGGCGTCCACATCCCCAGCATCGCAGTCGCTTCTTGGATCTCCACTGGAACCTGGAAGAGCGCTTCGATCGCCAGCGTTGGACCGCTGCCGTGGGCCTGACCCAAACGGTGGGCGGTGTGCGTTGGAGCACGCGCTACCGGCAGGAGGTGGAGTCGCGGGTGCCAGTGCCCACCGTCGGCCGTGCCCTTGAGGTCCTGGGCGCACGTGTGGTGCCGCGCGGTCCGGCGCGCGGGCTGTTGTTGCGCGGTGAGTGTCGCTACAACTTGGCAACCAAGCGGCTGGACGCCGCGGCACTGACCGCGGCCAAGTCGGTGTCGCGCGGGGCGCGCCTGGAGCTTCTCGCCGAGTGGTCGGCCGCCGGCCGTGGCACCCGCTATCAGTTGGCGTTGACGACGTTGTTGCCAGCGACGCGCGGCGAGACGCGGCTGACCCGCGACTCCGGACGCACGGTCAGCGCCGCGCGCTTCGAGGGGAGCGCCGTATGGAACAGCGCCGCCCATCGGCTGGAGGGTGCGCCGCGTCGCACGAGCGGGCGCGGCGGCGTCACTGGCGTGGCGTTTGTCGACTCGAACGACAACGGTTGGTTGGACCCAGGGGAGCAGCGGGTAGGCGGTGTGCGGTTGCGGATCGGTTCCGTTCTGGTCGAGACCGACGCGACCGGGCGCTACTCGGCTTGGGACTTGGGCTCGTTTGACATGGCCGACCTCGTCGTCGACACGGAGTCGATTCCCAACCCACTTTGGACTCCAGGCGTGCCGGCTGCCCGCGTGGTCATCCATCCGAACGGTTTTCGGGAGGTCGATCTACCGCTAGTGCCTGGTCACGAGGTGCTTGGGCGCGTGACCTTGCCGCCGGCGGCCGGCGGGGGCACTGCGCTGGTGCGCTCCGGTGTCGGCGTCGAGCTCTACGAACGCGCCACGCTACGGCGCTTCACGACCCGCAGTTTCGGGGACGGGAGCTTCTACTTCCTCTCGATCCCCGCCGGTGAATACGAAATCCGGATTGACCCCGATCAGCTCTCGGCCTGGGGGCTGGCAATGGGCGAGGCGCCGCGCTACTGGATTGTCGATCGACGGCACGGGTCGCCGGGCGAGTTGGACATCTGCTTGATCCGCGCCCAACGCTAGGGTACGACGCTTCCACCGGGCATGCCCCTGAGTGCTAGGATACGGCGCGTTCCGCTGACCCGCTCGATCAGCGGCGGGACGGCGACCGGAGCATTGCTCCAAAAGCTCTTAACCTTTCAACCCCCGGGGAAGCCGTTGTCGACTGCGGCCGGTTGGGGTGGACGGCGATGGCGTTTCAATACGCTTTGGTCATCGTGCTGGCGGCACTCCTAGGCGGCATGCTGCCGCTGGTTCGCGCCTGGAGTGACCGCGCGCTCCACCTGTTCGTTGCTGCTGCCGCGGGCGTCTTTTTGGGAGTCACGTTCCTCCATCTGTTTCCGGAGTTCGTCGCCAACGCTCCGTCCCGTGCGGCGTGGTTGTGGATGGCGCTGTCCATTGTCGTGTTGTTCGCCATCGAGCGGGTGGGTTTTGACCAGGGCGTCGAACAGGGCACGCACGGGGTATTGAGCTACGCCACCTTCACTGGCTTGGCGCTGCACAGCGTTGCGGCCGGCTACGCCTTGGGCGTCGGCGCCGATCACCATCCGTTAGAGCGCGCCATTTTTTTGGCGCTGGTGAGTCACAAGTCGGTGGAGGCGTTCTCGTTGGCGACGGTGCTCTTGTTGGCAGGTCGCCGGCGGCCGCAGATTGTCTTCCTGGTCATTCTCCTGGCGATGATGGTGCCGCTGGGCTCCTGGGCAGGGCACCGGGCGGGCGGCGTCGCCGAGTTGGCGATTCCGCTGGCCCTGGCCACAGGCACCTTCATCTACGTCAGCCTCTGCGACCTCTTGCCCGAGGTGTTTCACCACCGGGAGGACGGCTGGCTGAAAGTCGTCGTCGTCCTGGTCGGTGTCTTGTCATCGCTGTTGTTGCCGACCCACTAGGCTCCTGCGGCGCGCAGCGCCTCGCGCAACCGCCCGAGACCTTCATCGAGTTCGGCGGCAGTGATGTTTAACGCCGGGCGGAAGCGGATGCCGCGCGTGCCGGTGCCGACGACGATGAGTTCGCGCTCCAGGGCTGCTGCAGCCACCTTACCGCGCATCTCGGGCGTTGTCAGGTCGAAGGCCACCATGAGGCCACGCCCGCGCGGGTTGGATACGGCGGCGAACTCATTGGCCAGTTGCGTGACGCCGGCCAGGAGGTGTTGTCCTTGCGTCTTGGCATTGTCGACCAGACCATCGTTGTCGATGATGCGCAGGTACTCGGTAGCGCGCAGCATGTCGATCAGATTGCCGCCCCAGGTGGAGTTGATACGGCTAGAGGTTTCGAAGACGTGGTCTTCCACCTCGTCGACGCGGTCGGTGACGCAAATACCGCAGACCTGCATTTTCTTGCCGAACACCAGAACGTCGGGAACCACGCCAAAGTGCTGAAAAGCCCACATCTTGCCGGTCATGCCGACGCCTGTCTGCACCTCGTCGAAGACCAATAGGGCCTCGTGCTGGTCGGCGATGCGACGCAGCTCACGCAGGAATTCGCCACGGAAGTGGTTGTCGCCGCCCTCTCCTTGAATGGGCTCGATGATGATCGCGGCGATGTCGTCCCCGGTGTCGCCGAAGGCACGCTCGATTTGGGCGAGTGAGCGTTCTTCTGCGGCCTTGACCTCAGCCTCTGCCGCGGCGTCTTGGGGAAAGCGCATTTTGGGGTTCAACACCCTTGGCCAATCGAACTTGGGGAAATGGTCGGTTTTCACCGGATCGGTGTTGGTCAAGGACAGGGTGTAGCCCAGGCGGCCATGGAAGGCTTCTTCGAAGTGCAAGACTTGGCTGCCGCGCGACGCATCCTGGCCCTGGGCCAGGTTTTTTCGCACTTTCCAATCGAAGGCGGTCTTCAGGCCGTTTTCCACCGCCGGCGCTCCGCCGGACACCATGAATAGTTTGCCTAGCTCAGCGGGCATCGCCGTGCCGTACAGGGTGTCGACAAACTCGGCCATTTCGACGGTGTAGAAGTCTGAATTGGAGGGTTTGTTGGCGGCGATGCGTCCGAAGCGGGCAACCAATTCCTCTTCTTTGAGACGGGGATGGTTGACGCCCAAGGGCGCCGACGCGAAGAACGTAAAGAGGTCCAAGTACTTCTTGCCATGCACCGCGTCGACCAACCAGGAGCCATGGCTCTTGTCCATGTCGACGACAAATGGAAAGCCGTCGATCAGCATGTTGCGTTTGAGCCGATCGAGGACGTCGGATGGGGCGATGCCGCGGGCAGTGGCTTGACTCATGGCGTCGATCTCCTCTCAGGGGGATGCCGTTTGGGCGGTAGTGGGAACCGGTTCCAAGGGAATGCGGTCGTCCTCTTTGGATGTAGACAGAGCGATCATCGTGCGCGTCTGGCGCACCCCGGGCAATGCGTTCAGTTGGTCCAGGATGACGTTCTTGAGCACGTCGCGGTTGGGTACTTTCAGCTTCAACAGGCAGGTGAATTCGCCGGTCACGTGGTGGCACTCCTGAATGGCGGGGATGCCGAGCACGCGGGTGATGAACTGACTTTCGAACTTGGGGTGCTCGATGAACACTTCGACAAAGGCAGTGATGTCACAGCCCACGTGCGACGGATCCAGCCGCGCTCCGTAACCGCGGATCACCCCGTGGCCTTCGAGCTTTTTGAGCCGCTCGCAGACAGCGGCGGCTGACAGCCCGACCGCTCGACCGATGGCGGCCTGAGAGCGCTGGGAGTCGTCCTGGACGATCTTCAGGATGTCGATGTCGCGTTGATCGAGAGGGTGCATAATGGTTTTTTTCTTGGCATCGGCTCAATTCCCAGCTATTTTTAGGTTCAACCGCTGGTTTGTCAAATATTTTTCGGCCTGGGTGGGGCACCTGCAAGCAGCTATGATGGGTGAGTTGGCCCCAATCCGAGGTTTGCCATGTTGGAGAAGCTCCAAATCGACCTGGCCGCGGCGATGAAGGCGCGCGACGCCGCCCGGACCGCCGTGCTCCGCCACGTCCTGGCCCAGCTCAAGAACGCCCTGATCGACAAGGGCGAGGCGTTGACCGAGGCCGAAGTCCTGGAGGTCTTGAAGCGGGGCGTCAAGACCAGGCGCGAGTCCGAGAAGATGTACCGCCAAGGGAACCGTATCGACCTGGCTAACGCCGAGGCTCAGGAGATCGAAGTCTTGGCGTCCTACCTACCCGCGCAGGTGACGGGCGCCGCTCTTGAGGCGCTGGTCGACCAAGCCATCGCCCAACTGGGCGCCCAAAGCCTCAAGGACATGGGGGCAGTAATGCAAGCTGTCCTCAAGGAACACGGCCAGACGGTGGATGGGCAGGCCGTGCAGGTGTTGGTCAAGACCAAGCTTGCCGCGTCGGGTTAGCGGTCGGCGGCCCAGGCTTCGGCCCGGGTGATGCGTTCCAGCACCGTCGGGTGGCTCCCGTACCAGCGGTGCACCCATGGGTGCGGCAGGAGGTCGCGCCGATTGTTTCTAGCGCCGTTCACCTTCATGGCAATGAACGTTGCGGGGGCGCCGGTTAGCTCCAGCGCTGTTTGATCGGCCTGGCTTTCGAAGCGCCGGCTGATGGCGCTTTCGATCGGTGATACGTAGAGTTGCGCGGCGGCGATGGCCAACCACAGGAACGGAGTGAGGGCTGGATCGCCGGCGCGTCTGGCGCCCAAGAGGTGGAGCACGCGCGGCTGGTCGAGGAGTCGCTTCAAGAGCGCCAGTCCGAGGGCGGCGCCGGCCACCCCCAAGAGCCAGCCTTTCAGCATGTGGCGCTTGCGCCAGTGACCGATTTCGTGGGCGACTACAGCCAGGACCTCGGCGTGGGTGTGTTGTTCGGCGAGCGTGTCGTATAGGTAGATGGATCGTCGGTTGCCGATGCCCACAAAAAAGGCGTTGGTGTGCGCCGACACCCGACTCTGATCGATCATTTGAATCTGGGTGACTCCGACTCCGGCATCTTCGGCGAGCGCCACCACCGAGTCGTGCAGGGAGCCTTCGGGAAGCGGCGTGACCCGGTAGAACAGCGGCAGGATGAGGTGGGGCCAGGCGATGATAAAGAAGTAACTGACTAGGGCGCCAAGCCCGGCCGCCCACGCCACCCAACGCCTGGGCCACCGGCGCATCAGCCACAAGAGCCCGATGGCCAGGCCGAGCTGGGTTGCGAGGTTGACGCCCCAACCCTTGCAGAGTCGCCACCACCAGCCACCGGCGTCCAGCCGGCGAAAGCCAAATGCACCCTCCAGGACGAAGCCGTGGTAGTAGGTGGTCGGTAGCAGGATGAGCCGCACGAGGAGGTAGGCGGCGACGCCGATTGCCAGCGCTTGCCAGACCCAGCCGCGCCCGGGCAGCCGCTCGGCCAACTTGCGCCCAAACTGCCGGAACACGACAATACCCATGGTCAGCCAGTAGAGGCTGGAAGCCAGGGCACCTCCGGGTTGGTAGGCACGCACGTAGTCGCGCCCGCGCGCGATCTCGCTAGCGGTGAAGTGCTGGTGGGCCAAGCTCGTCGACTGGGGGTCGTGGTCGCCCCGCCAGGTCAGAGCGCGGGCCCCCAGGCGGACGGCCCAGGGCAAAGCGACCAAGAACACCACAAGGGTGAGGCAAATACGTTGGTTTGACACGGGACCCTACCGGGACGCCCAACATGCGAAGCTCTGGTGGCCCAGCCCCTCCGGGCCACCGAAAGTCGAGGTCAAGAATGTACTCTATCCATAGGTCGGCCGCGTGCCGAGCCATCGCCAATCGTTTATGCATGGCTGCCTTGCTGCTCGGGGCCAGCCTCGCCGCCGCCCACCACGAGACCGGTGACGCGGCGCTGGTCGAACCGCTGATCGGTGAGAGCCGGCTGTGGGCTGCCGTGTTGGCGGAGCGCGTCGAGTCGGTTGGGTTGCCGGACGGCGCCCACGAAACGCGCGTCGATTGGTTCGCCCTCAAGGATCACCAGGATGATCGGCGTCGCATCACGAAGTTCTTGGAGGCATTGGGCTTGGTGGAATGGCAAGCACTTGCCGACGCCGAGCGCTTGGCAAGTGCGATCAACGGCTACAACGCCCTGATCGCCGACTTGGTGATCGAGGAGCTGCGAGCCGATCCGCACCTCTCTAACATCTATGAAGTTGGGGACGAGGACGGGGCTCTCTACCGCCGCGAGCGACTCGCCGCCGCCGGCCGGCGCTGGTCGGCCAACGACTGGGAGCGGCACTTTGTGCTCGGCGAAGGTCATCCGGATTGGCCGCTCGACCCGCGCGCCCACTTCGTCGTCAACTGCGCGTCGCTCGGCTGCCCGAGCCTCTTGGCTGAACCGATCGACGCCTCGACCTTGGACGCGCAGCTGGACGCCGCCGTCCAGAACACCTTGGCGAATCCGCGCCACTTGCGCTTCGATCCGGCGAACCGGGAGCTGTGGGTGAGTCCACTCTTTGGATGGTACGCCGCCGACTTTGGCGGCGCCCAGGGTGTGCGCGCATTCCTCGCCCGCTACGCGCCACCGCCAGTCGCCGCCGCCCTCAAGGCCGATCCCCAGATCGCCGTCCGCCCAGAGCTCGACTGGGATTGGACTCTGAACGCGGTGCTTAGCTCGGAGAGTTCGTTGGAGGCTAACGCCGATCGCCGCTGGGCCGGGCGCCCGGTCCACACGTATTCCATCGTCGCCCACGACCCGGCAACCGGTGAACTGGGTGTCGCCGTGCAGTCCCACTGGTTCTCGGTGGGGCCGGTGGTTCCTTGGGTGGAAGCCGGGGTGGGCGCGGTCGCCACTCAGTCCTTGGTAGATGTGTCGTATGGCCCCTTGGCTCTCGAGTTGTTGCGCGCCGGTAAGTCTCCGGCAGAGACGCTGGCGGCGCTGACCGCCGCCGACTCCGGTCGGGCCCTCAGGCAAGTGGCGATCGTCGATGCTCGAGGTCGGGTTGCCGCCCACACCGGCGAGCGCTGTATCGCTGCTGCCGGCCATCGGGTCGGCGAGCACTACTCGGTGCAGGCCAATCTGATGGCGAAAGACACCGTGTGGCCGGCCATGGCCCAAGCCTATGAGGCCGCAGAGGAGGATTTGGCCGAGCGCCTGCTGGTGGCACTCGAGGCTGCTGAAGCCGAGGGCGGCGACATCCGCGGCCGCCAGTCGGCCGCGCTCATCGTCGCCTCCGGCACACCGACCGGGGTTGCTTGGCAGGACATCGAGGTGGAACTCCGCGTTGAAGACCACCCGGAACCGCTCGTTGAACTCCGGCGCTTGTTGGGGATCCACCGCGCCTACGAGCACATGAACAAGGGCGATGAACTCATCGGCGCCGGCGACACCGGCGGCGCGCTGGCCGCGTACAGCCAGGCCGCGTCCATGGCGCCCGACATTGTCGAGTTGCCGTTCTGGCAGGCGGTGACTCTGTGGGATGCTGGCCGCCTAGAGGATGCGTTACCGGTGTTTGAAGACGTCTTCAGGCGCGAACCGGTGTGGGCGACCTTGCTGCCGCGACTTTTGGATAGCGGGTTGATTCCGGACGACGCGGACGAGCTGCGTCGCATCCTGGAGCTGGCGCCGCGCTAGCTTGCGCGCCAGGGGGAGCTGGGGCATAGTAGACCCTGCACTCTCCATTAGAGTGCGATTCACTGCGAAGCGACGTTGCCGCGGGCGCGCGGCGGAGGAGGAAGTTCATGCCTGACTCACAGGCTGTTGTCCCCGGCCTGGCGGGCGTTCCAGTGGCTGAGTCTGCCATCAGCTACATCGATGGCAACCGTGGTCTCCTCGAGTATCGCGGCGTCAGGGTCGAAGAGTTGGCGGCCCAATCCAGCTTTGAAGAGGTTGCCTACCTGCTGCTCTATGGCCGGCGTCCTGACCCGAGCGAGCGCCCGGCGTTCGACGCGGCGCTGAGCCGGCACCGTGCCCTGAAACCCGAACTGATTGATTTCATCCGTGCAATGCCGGCGGATGGCCACCCGATGGACGCGCTGCAGGCGTCGGTTGCGGCGCTGGGGATGTATTACCCCGCCCGCGACGTCGCTAACCAGGATGTGCGGCACGACTCGGTGGTGCGCCTGCTGGCGAAGCTGCCGAGCTTGGTGGCCACCTTCCACCGCTTGCGGCGCGGTGAGCCGGTGCCCGAGCCGCGCAACGACCTCAACGCGGCCGCCAACTTCCTGTGGATGTTGTTGGGTCGCGAACCCAATCCAGATCACGTCCGCATGTTTGACGTGTGCCTCATTCTGCACGCCGACCATACGATGAACGCTTCCACCTTTTCGGCACGGGTGACGGCTTCGACACTGGCCGACCCATACACCGTCGTCTCCTCGGCGATTGGCACCTTGTCGGGACCACTGCATGGTGGCGCCAACGAACGCGTGCTCGAGCTGTTGGAGGGGATTGGCTCGGTGGAAGCGGCCCGTCCGGCCATCGAGGCAATGATCGACCGCCGGGACAAGATCATGGGTTTCGGTCACCGGGTCTACAAGGTCAAGGACCCGCGCGCCGTGGTGCTGCAGTCCTTGGCTGAAACCCTGTTGGCTGGCGACCAGAGCCCGATCTACGCATTGGCGCGCGAAGTCGAGCAGGTGGTCGGCGAGCACTTGGGTGCCAAGGGCATCTATCCCAACGTCGACTACTTCTCCGGGATTGTCTACTCGGTGATGGGGATTCCTTCCGATCTCTTCACGCCGATCTTCGCGATGTCGCGGGTGGCCGGCTGGCTGGCCCATTGGCTCGAGCAGCTGGAAGGGAACCGCATCTACCGGCCCTCGCAGGTGTACGTCGGCCAGCACTCGGACGCCTTCGTCGAAACCTAGGGGTTCAGGCCTCGACCGTCACTTGGTCGAGGGCCTGGGTCAGGTCGGCAACTAGATCTTCGGGATCTTCAATACCGATGGCCAAGCGGATGAGTTGGTCATCAATGCCGGCGCGCTGGCGTTCGGCTTCGCGCAGCATGCCGTGGGTGGTCGACGCGGCGTGGACGATCAGCGACTCGACCCCACCCAGGCTGACCGCCAGCTTGATGACCCGCACCGCTTCGACCAGCTGGCGACCGGCGTCGAAACCGCCAGCGACCTCGAACGACACAACGCCGCCGCCGCCAGCAAGCTGGCGCTGCGCCAGCGCGTGCTGGGGATGACTGGCGAGCCCGGGGTAGTGTACGCGCTGCACTTTGGGGTGCTCACTCAAGAACTCGGCAACGTGCTGGGCGTTGGAGTTGTGGCGGGCCATGCGTAGTCCAAAGGACTTCAAACCGCGGATCAAAAGCCAGGTGTCGAAAGGGGCGGCCGATCCACCCAGGAGTTTGACCATGGGCCAGATCGGCGCGCAGTGCTCCTCCGAACCCACCGCCGCTCCGGCAATGATGTCCGAATGACCGTTCAAGTATTTGGTCAGGCTGTGGAGCACCAGGTCGAAACCGTGGCTCAACGGCCGGGCATTGGCGGGCGTTGCAAATGTGTTGTCGATCATCGACACCCAGCCGCCTTGGCGGGCGATGGTCGCCAGCCCCGACAAGTCGGCCAGGCGCAAGGTCGGGTTGGTGATGGTCTCGACGTAGAGGACGCGGGTCTCGGGCTGGGCAGCCTGGCGGACAGCCTCGAGGTCGGTTTGGTCGACGAAGGTGGTGGTGATGCCATAGCGTGGTAAGACGTCGGTGAGAAGCTGCATGGTCCCCGAGTAGAGCGAGTCTCCCGCCACCACGTGGTCGCCGGCGCGCAAGTGGGCGAACAGGGCGGCGGCGATCGCCGCCATCCCCGACGCGGTGACATAGCAGGCTCCGGCCTCCTCCAGATTGGCCAGGATGGCCGCGGCTTGGGCGTGGTTGGGGTTACCCCAGCGCGTGTAGAGCGTGGTCGGTGCACTCGCCGTCGATAACCTGGCGCCGGTCTTGGCATCCTCTAGTTCGAAGGTTGCGGTTTGAACGATGGCGGGTGCCACCCCTGGGCCGACCCGCTGGTCGTCACCGGCGTGGATGGCGCGGGTTGATAGGCGAGAACCCGATTGCATGGTGTCCTCCAACGAGTCTGAGTGAACCGGGGGTGTCGCATGATACACTTCTACCAGTGCCCCCGAACGCTTCCCCCTGAGGTGCAATGAACATGAAATGTCGCACCTGGCTTATGGTGTTAGGAGCCTCGTGTTTTGGGGCCGGCGGGGCGTTGGCCCAGTCCCCCCTCAATATGGCCGTCGCCGCCCAGGTCGACGAACGCCCCGAGCACTACGCCGACATCTGGGGATACAGCGCGCCGGACGGTCGCGAGCTGGCCATCCTCGGCACTGCCCGTGGCACTGCCTTCTACGATGTCACCAACCCAGAGGCGCCCACCGCCGTCGGCTTCATCGCCGGCGTCCAATCGCCGTGGCGCGATATGAAAACGTACGAGCACTATTGCTACTCGGTAAGCGAAGGGACCGGGGAGGGCATGCAGGTGATCGATCTAGCCGACCCCGCCGAACCGCGACTGGTCAACACGGTGCGGGGCCAGCTCAGTTCGAGCCACAACATCTTTGTTGACGAGGATGCAGGACGCGCTTATCTGCCCGGCGCCAATCTGGGGATGGCGATCTATGATCTCCGGGCCAACCCGATCAACCCACCACTCTTGGCGGTCTACACGCAGCGCTACGTGCACGATGCCTACGTGCGCGACTCGATCGGTTATCTGGCCTGCTACAACGACAAGCTGGTGGCGATCGTCGACTTCACCGACCCCGAGCGCCCGCGCGAGATCGCGACCTTGCGCTATCCCGGGGCGGCCAGCCACAACACCTGGTTGTCGGAGGACGGCACTGTCCTGGTGACCACCGACGAGGTGTCCGGCGGACACCTCAACATCTTCGACGTCACTGACCCCGAACACCCTGTGCATGTCGGGTCCTATCAAGGTGACGCGTCGGCCAGCGTTCACAACGCCTTCATCCGTGGATCGCTCTGCTACATGTCCTACTACACCTCGGGCGTGCATATCATCTCGATTGCCGACCCGGCAAACCCGGAGCGGGTCGGGGTCTACGACACTTACCCGGGCACTGGGCTTTTTGACGGCGCCTGGGGCGTCTATCCGTTTGGGCGGGACCGCTCGATCGTCCTCGCCAGCGACATCGTCGGCGGCCTGTTCGTCTTGCGCTTTTATGATCCAACCCGAGGCGTGCAGATCGCTCACGAGCCGGTGCCCGACACCGGCGACCCCTCCCGGCCACACTTGGTCGAGGCGCGCATCTTTTCCAATCATACTGACGTCGACCCCGGCTCAGCTCGGGTCCTCTACAGCGTCAACGGCGAGGCGGCGGCGGACCTGCCAATGGTGGCCGGCGAGGACGACGTTTTCTCTGTGACGATCCCGCCGGTGCCCGCCGGTTCAGTTGTCCGCTACGCGGTCGAGGCGGCAGACACCGCCGGCAATGTGGCGACCATCCCGGCCGATGGGCACCGCCACATCTTTGTGGTTGGCCAGACCGAAGCGTTTCTCAGCTTCGACATGGAGGACGACAACGACGGCTGGCGTCTCGCTGGTGGGACCGCTAGCCGCGGCCAGTGGGAACGCGGTGCACCGGTGGGTGTCGGCTACACCGACGCCTCCGGCTTCGTTTGGGTGGTGCCTCCCGAGGACCATTCGGCCGCCGGCGAACGCGCCTGGGTGACCGGGCTTGAAACCGGTGAGCTGTTGGGATTTGCCGACGTCGACGACGGTGATTCGATCTTGGAGAGTCCGCTCCTCGACCCAGGTCCGCGCGACTTTGTGCGCTTGAGCTATTGGCTGTGGTACACCAACGCCGTAGATGGCGCCGGCGACGACGTCTTCGAGGCCCAGCTCTCCGGCGACGACGGCGTCACCTGGATGGTGGCTGACGCCTTGCGCACGCCGTCCGGCGGCTGGCAGGAGCGAACCATCAACCTCGAGAACTTCGTCGACACCTCGCACCCGTTTCGCGTGCGCTTCGTCGTGTCAGATGTGGAGGGACAGTCCTTGGTCGAAGCCAAGCTCGACGATGTCTCGCTTGTGGGATTGCGCCGGTCGCCGAACCCCCGGCAGCGCTTGGTCTTGAGCCATACGCCGAACCCCGTGCGCTCGACCGCCGAGATTCACTACCGCCTCGAGGCGTCCAGTTTGGCAACCCTCTACGTCTACGATGGCCTGGGTCGGTTGGTGCGCACCCTTGAGCGGGCGAGCCAGCGCGGCGACAACCGGCTCACCTGGGATGGCCGACGCTACAACGGCCGACTCGTTCCTTCAGGTGTGTACTTCTACCGGCTGGAGGCGGCGGGCACCACCGAGACGGCCAAGCTCGTCGTGCACCGTTGAGCTAGCCTTCGGCTTGGCCGAGGAATCCACCCTGGGTCATGCGGGTGGGATCGAGGGCACGCTCCAGTTGGTCGGCGGGGAGGACGCCCCGTGCTGTCGCCACCTCGCGCACGGTCTTGCCTGTGCGATACGCCTCTTTGGCGATGTCGGCGGCCTGGTCGTAGCCGATCAGCGGTGCTAACGACGTGCAGAGCGCCAAAGACCCCTCGAGCATCCGCGCCACGTGGGCTCGATCGGCGGCCAGGCCGTCGATCAACCGCGTGCGCAGGTTCACCGCTGAAGTGGCCAGCAAGCGGATCGACTCCAGCAGGTTGTGCGCGATGAGCGGCAGCATGACATTAAGTTCGAAGTTCCCCGACTGGGCGGCCACGGTGATGGTCGTGTCGTTGCCCATCACTTGGGCAGCCGCCATGCACGCCGACTCGGCGATCACCGGGTTGACTTTGCCAGGCATGATCGATGAGCCGGGCTGGACGGCCGGCAAGACCAGCTCACCGAGCCCGTTGCGCGGGCCGCTCCCCAAGTGCCGGATGTCGTTGGCGATCTTCATGAGTGACACGGCAATCGTTTTCAGCACGCCAGAGGCGTCGCAGGCCGCGTCCTGCGTGGCTTGGGCTTCGAAGTGATTGTCGGCCTCGATGAAGCCCAAGTCAGTGCGCTTCGCCAGTTGCGCGGCGACCCGCGCGCCAAATTCTGGATGGGTGTTCAAGCCGGTACCGACTGCCGTGCCGCCGATGGCCAACTTGGAAAGCGGCGCGGCGACTCGCTCCAGGCGCTTGAGGGCGCTGTCCATTTGGGCGGCGTAGCCCGAAAACTCTTGCCCCAACGTCACCGGCGTCGCGTCTTGCAAATGGGTGCGCCCGGTCTTCACCAGTGTGTCGAACTCCTGAGCCTTGGCGCGCAGCGCGTCCCTCAGCGCCTTGACGGCCGGGAACAGCTCTTCTTTTACCGCTACCAGGGCCGCGACGTGGATGGCGGTGGGGATAACGTCGTTCGAAGACTGACCGAAGTTGACATGGTCGTTGGGGTGCACTTCCCGGGATCCCACTTGGCCGCCCAACAGTTCAATCGCCCGGTTGGCGATCACCTCGTTGGCATTCATGTTGGTGGAAGTGCCGGATCCAGTTTGGAAGACGTCGATCGGGAAGTGGTCGTCCAGAGTGCCCTCGACCACCTCCTCAGCTGCCTGCTTGATGGCGTCGGTCAGCCGCTTGTCGACCAGACCCAGCTCGGCGTTGGTGTCGGCAGCGGCCGCCTTGATCATGCCCAGCGCCTGGATGAAGCGGCGCGGCAGTCGGTAGCCGGAAATCGGAAAGTTGTCGACGGCGCGCTGGGTCTGGGCGCCGTAGTAGGCGCCCTCGGGTACCTGCATCTCGCCCATGGAGTCGCGCTCGACACGCGTTCGCGCGGCGTTGTCTTGGGTCGTGGTCATTCGTGCCTCGCTCTTAAAGTCGCACAGTGCGCCGAGCTTAGCACGGGGCATCTACGGGAGCACGGTTACCGGCTGTGCCCGCGAGTAGCCTGGCTCGGCGATCCGGATCCAATATGTTCCCGCGGGAACATCGCGACCGACTTCGTCGCGCCCGTCCCAGCGCACCTGGCGACGCCCCGCCGCTTGGCGCCCGGGCAAGCGCAGGCGGCGCACTTGGCGCCCGGCGGCGTTGACGACGCTGGCTTCAAAGATCCCGTCGCTCGCCACCATGACCGACACCTCGTCGCTCGCGGGGTTGGGCCATGGGGCGTCGACCACCGGCCACCGGGGTGCGTCCAGGCTGCCGATACCCACCTGTCCCTCGCACTCCCCAGCTTCGTAGGTTTCGTTGGGCTGCCCCGGCGTGCCCCGGTCGCCAAATCCGTAGGGGGTGGTGGCCAAGTACCACGCACTGGGCGAATCGTTCAACGTGCGGTGGCCGATCGTGCAGGCCAGGGCCTGTCCGGGTGCGACTTGGTCGGCGGTGTACCCCACCAAGTCGACCAGGGTCCCAGCCGGATCGAACAGCGCAATGGTGTCACCTTGGTTGGCCAAAGGCACAGCTGTGCCATAGGCGAAGTCGGGGAAGACGCCGCCGTTGGTGGTCTCGTCCGCCGATCGTGCGAACAGCACAAAGGCGTGTGCTTCGACGACAATGGAGTGTTCGAGCGTGAAGGACTGGGCGCCCGCCGAGTCGGCGACGGTGAAACCCACCAGGTCGACGTCCTGGTCTCCGTAGTTGGTGATTTCAAACCACTCGCCCGCTGCGTCGGCGGCGGTGGTCGGGTCGATCATCAACTCGGTGAAGGCCAGGCATTCTGCCCCACTGAGACCCGGTCGAGCGACCAAGGCCAGAGTCATGAGCGCGGTCAGGTAGCGAGTGCGAGGGTTGCGCATGCGCTCCTCCATGTAAGAGGTATGTCAAGCGGGCTCCCGCCCGCGGTTCCCCGCAGAGCCCTGATGCAACCCTCGGACCCATGTCGCTCGATCCCCTAACCATTGGCTACCAAACATCTTATGCCAAAGGGCCAGCGCTCCTTGGCAACCTCGGCTGACCACCTCGTTCCCCAACCTGCCTACCTGCCGCCTCCCCCCAGGCGGAACCGGGCGCCTGGTTCCGGCATCTGAAGAGCGCGGGGCAAATGCTAAGGTCCTCGCCCGCGGCCGGTCCCGTCAGTTCCAACCGGCCCAGATGCGGCTTGAGGCAAGGGAATTCCTCGCCGGTCGCTCTTCGAACCCCCCATTCGTTTGCGTCAGATATAGGAGAGAAATTCCGATGCGAATCAAACTGTGCGCCTTGGCGCTAATGGCCTGCGTCTTCGCTCCATGGGCGGCAGATGCGGTGCCGTACGAGATCGATGCCTCCCACTCGTCGGTCGAGTTTTCCATCCGTCACCTGGTAGCCCGCACCTCCGGACGCTTCACCGACTTCGCCGGCACCATCCACTTCGACCCTGAAAAACTCGACGAAGGCAACGTTGAAGTGACGATCCAGGCGGCTAGTATCGACACCGCCAATGAAGAGCGAGACACTCACCTGAAGAACGCCGACTTCTTTGATGTGGAGGAGCACCCCGAGATTCGCTTCGTCGGTGAAACCGCCACCAAGACCGACGACGGCTTCGATGTCACCGGCACGTTGACCCTGCTGGGGGTCGAGCAGGAAGTGACTCTGCCGGTCGAGTTCCTGGGCGCCGGCGCCGACCCGTGGGGCAACGACCGGGCCGGTTTCTACACCGAGCTGAAGCTGAACCGCAAAGACTTCGGCATGAACTGGAACAAGGGTCTGGACCACGGCGGCTTCATCTTGGGAGACGACGTCAAGGTGCGGATCTCGATCGAGGCCATGTACGCCAAGCCCGAAGAAAAGGCGGACGGCGGCTGGTAGGCACCCCCCAGAAGAAACGACCCACCGGCGACCCGCTTCCCGACCTCGGGAGACGGGTCGCCGTGTTTTTGACTGCCCCACGCACTGGCCCGCGAGTTGCTACTCCAACCGCAGGGCGGGCGATAGAGCCTCATCTTGGGCGCAATTGGGCACTTTGAGGCGGCTCCACGCCGCTCTCGAACGGAAGTGTTCAAAGGCGCGGTATCATAGAAGGCAGCAGGCTGATGGCTTGGCGGAAGCTGTCTGGAACGGAGTAGACCCGTGGATCCTGAGTACTCCGACCCTCTTGGCGACCTCGAGGAAGCGGAGGAGCTGCTGCACAACCCAGCGCATTGTGCTTGAATACAAAGCGGCAGCGTCGCCCATCGACGTCGGTCACGGACGGAGGTGCCCATGTCCTTCACGCCGAGGGTGAGGACCGCTTCGCGATCGATCGCCATGGCCACCGGACTACCGGTGGCTTTGGTGTTTGCAGCCCCCCTGGCCGCCCAGCCCGTCCACGTGAACCAGCACGGCTACACCCCCGCTGACGCCAAGTGGGTGGCCACGACTGAGCCCGCCACGACGTTCGAGATCCGGCGCCAGGCCGACCAATCGGTGGCCTACTCCGGGGCGTTGAGCCTCCGCCGGGCTGCCGACCCCGCCTCGGGGGACGACGTCTACAGCGGCGACTTCAGCGACCTCGACACGCCGGGGAGCTACTTTGTGCGCGTCCCCGGTGCCAGCGACTCGCCGCAGTTCGCCATCGCCCACGACGCCTACGATCTCCTCTACCGCGCTCTCGTCAAAGGCCTCTACTACGAGCGCTGCGGCACGGCGATTCCGGTGGAATACGGCGGCGATTGGACGCACCCCGTTTGCCACGACCACGGTGCCTCGATCGCTTCCTACGACTGGACATCGACCGGCGGCACGCCGTCCGGCTACCTCGACACGATCGGTGGCTGGCATGACGCCGGCGACTACGGCAAGTATTCGGTCAACAATGCCTACACGATCGGCGTGCTGTTACAGGCGTACGAGCGTTACCCGGACCGCTACGCCCATGACGACTGCGCCATCCCGGAGAGCGGCAACGGTGTGCCCGACCTCCTCGACGAAACGCGGTGGTCGCTGGAGTGGATGCTGAAGATGCAATTGAGCGACGGGTCGGTCATGCACCGCGAGTCGATCGCTACCTTCGATGGCTGTCACCTGCCCGACGAGGATCCGCTGGCTCGCTACTACACCGACATCTCCTCAGACGCGACCGCCGTCCACTGCGCCGCTATGGCGTTGGCGGCGCGGGTGTACGAGGACGTCGATGCAGTGTTTGCCGCCCAGTGCGAGGCCAGCGCTGTGGCGGCGTGGGCGTGGCTCCAAGCCCACCCAGACCGCGTGCCGGCCGGCGGATTCGTCAACCTCTATGGCCACGACCAAGCCACTTACGTGTTTGGAAGCGAAGTTGGGCGGCGCCTCTGGGCAGCGGCCGAAGTCTTCCGCTTGACGGGCGATGCCGCCGCCCAGACCTACATCGACACCCATTGGGGAGAGACGGCCGAGTTCAACGGTGTCTGGTACCCCGATGGCTGGGGTGCCGCCGCCAACTTGGGCGCCTTTACCTATCGCGACACGCCGGGGGCCACTCCTGGGGTGGTCTCGGGCAATTGGTGGAGCATTGAGACGAGCACGCTAGCGTCCTCTGCCAACTGGGCCGCACGGGTGGCGGACGATGGTTACGGCTGCGTCGCAGCGTCGGCGCCGCCCTTCGGTGACTACTATTGGGGGTTCACCGGCGTCATCCTGCGCTACGCCTGGACGCTGCTCGAGGCCTATCGCTATGGCGGTGACCCGGCCTTCGAGGAGGCTGCCAAGGAGCAGCTCCACTACATTGTCGGCCGAAACCCCATGGGCAAGGTGTACGTCACCGGGATCGGCGAGCATCCGGTGTTGCATGCCCACGGCGCCTGGAACTTCGCTGCGGGCTACACCGCGGTCGACGACTCGCTCTGCCACCCCGTTCCGTACTGCCTGGTCGGCGGTCCAAACAAGGCCGACAACGACGCCATTTCGCCCTATCCGGGCAAGTGCTACGAGGACATCGCCGACCCCAACTACTTCTTCAAAGGCAACTACACGCTGAACGAGACGTCCATCAACATTCAGGCATCGCTCATCGTCCTGGCCGGGTACTTTTCGACCGGTGGCACTGCCACATCGGTGGGGGAGGCTTCGACGCCGGTATCGGAAGCCCGGCTGAACGCGGCTCCCAACCCGTTCCGGTCGGCAACGGCGATCACCTGGCGTAGCTCCCGCCTGCCGGGGGCGCCGGGTGCCTGGGCGGTGTACGACGCCACCGGCCGGCGAGTCGCCGGATTGACTGCGGTGGTCGGAGGCGATTGGCAGGCGGCGGTGTGGGACGGTGCGCTGGCCAACGGGCGGTCCGCCCCGGCGGGTACCTACTTTGTGCGTTTGCCCGAGGCTGGGCCATCCGTGCGCATCGTCAAGCTGGACTAGGCGCTGGTCGCCGCCGGCGCTGGGCTACTGGACGAGCAAGACTACCTGCTCGCCGTCACCCCGGGCGCGTGCCTCGTCCCAGCGTTTCGCCTCGAGATAGGCGTCCCGTGGCACCGTGCGGACTTTGGTGGCCAGCCGACGCTCGAGGCGGAGGGCACCCTCGCCTGCCGCCGTCCGCCTGGTGTACTCGCCCCAGGCGTTGGTGAACTCCACGTCTTGGGGAACGTGGTCCACCGAAACGCCGTCGGGCAACTTGATGGTGACCTCGGTGGTTTGGCTCCCCGCCCAATCAAACACGACGTCGGACCGGCGTTCCTCGGCGTCGAAGCGCGGCGTCGGGTCACTGGTCAAAAGATCGGGCTGCAGGAACCAGCGCTGGCCGGCGCGCCGGCCCAGTGCGTCTAGGCGCAAGGTGAACGTCAAGACGACTGGGTGGTTGGAAGTCTCCAGGTGCTTGCTCGACCCTTCTTCGACCTCCACTGAGCCGTCCAAGCGCGGGCAGAGCCAAGTGCGGACCAAATCTCCGAGGCTGCCGCCGCTGCGCAAGTGGGCGCGAGCGATGACTGCGTTGTGGCCACTGAGCACCGCGTTCACCGAGCAGCGCCCGGCGTAGGCCGGGTCGATCTCCACCGTCGCCGTCAAGCTGCGGTGGTGGTCGCCAGCCGGGCTGACCGGTAGCTCCACCAACCGGCCGCCCTGTGGTCGGGCGACCAGAGCCCGGCTCCCCTCCAGCCAGGGCGGGAGCGCGCCCCACGGGACGTACCTCGCGGTTGGATCGAAGAAGTCGTAGGCCTCCCCCCTGGGGACGGCGACGATACAGTGGTCGAAGCTGGTCAAGCTGGGGATCGCGGGCCAGCTCATGTAGGGGACATCGACGGTCGCGAGTGCAGGGAGCGCTTCGATGCCGGCGCTCTGCAACAAGCCGATCACCATATGAGTCATGTCTTTGCAGTCGCCGTACCCGGTCTCGGCGATCTCCAAAATGTCACGCGGCCGGTAGCTGCCGTCGTCCAGGTAGATCTGGACGTACTCCATAGCGTCGCGCACGGCCGCGCCCACCACCGCGGCTGCTGGACGCGCGGGGTCGCGGGTGAGCGCCTCGAGCAGCCGGTGGTCCTTGAGACGCGCGGCGTCCTTGAGCGACTCGGCACTCAGCTCCGCATACCACGCGGCAAGTTCGTCCCAGGTTTGGTCGCCCGCCGTCCCTGCCGCCAGCCGCAGGACGAAATAGGGGCGTAGCCAGGCGGTGCCTCGGCTGAGCGGTTCTTCCACCTCGTCGACCCAAACGTCGGCGAAGCGCCAGGTCAAAACTCGCCGGTCACCGTCCGCGGTCTCAAGGTAGGGTTCCAGCCACTCTGGCTCGTCCGTCGCTGGCACCATGCGAGCGGCGGTGGCTTGCCAGCCCTCCGGCAACGAAATCGAGCACGCCCAGTCGACCACCGGGCCGGCGTCGGCGATGGGGAGGACCATCGTTCGATCGGTGGTGAGTCGATCCTCCACCTCAGATTCACAAGCAACCAGAGATCCCTCTCGGGCCATCGAGATGTGCAACGAGTGCTCTTTGGTCTCGGTGTACAACTCCCCGCCGGATTGGGTGATGACCGGTTTCCCGGCGCCGTGGACCTTGCCGCTCGGGTCGACGTGCCAACCTTGGAAACGCTCGATGCGCTGCCAGTGCGAATCGATTTCGACAAACTGTGCACCGGCGTTCCCATACCCGGCGCGAAACTGCGCCGCCACCCGCTTCCGGTGGCGCCGCCGGCCGTTTTTATCGATGCGAATAGAGTGGTGTTGTAGGAGATCGACACGCGGGGCTGCGTCGAAGGCCGCTGGTGAGAGGGCTGCGGCACGTTCAACCGCGCTTTCAACCCAACCCGGTGGACCACCGCCCGAAGCCAGCCCCGGCCATGCAACGCAGAGCGAGGTGATGATCCACCCGCGGCGGACCAGCCTGCTATTCATGGACGAGGACCAACGGTTCATCATCGGCAGCGTAGGCCGCTCTTGCAAAGTCGATGAACGCCGCGGCGCGGCCGCTGTCAAAGTACACGTCTTTCAGGACCAGGCGGCGTTCTGTACGGATGTGGCGGTCGTCGACCGACTCGGTGAACGAGAACTCGGCAAATGGTTGGGCGAACTGAACAGCAGACCGGGCCGCCTCGACGGCGGCACCCGCCGGCAGCGACACAGTGACGGTGCTCTCGTACACGGCCGGGTAGTTGAGGTAGATGGGTGATTGGCGCTCACCCGCCGCCAGTTCAAAATCGTCCACATGCAGGGACGCAAGGTCGAGAAGCCGCAGGTTACCGGCTTGCTCCTGCCGCCCGCGCGCCGACACCTGGCAACGGTAGGTGATCGTGCTGTCGGCAAACTCGACCGTCTCATCGGACTTTTCCCAGCCGGCCAGGGCTGGCCGCGCATCGTCAGCCAATGCATCGAGGGCCGCCTCTTCGGTCATGGAAACGAGTTCGCACCAACGTCGGGTGGCGCTGTCGCACCGCCAGATCGCCTCCAGCTCTCCCGCCAACTGCCCAGACGCCTGCAAGTCCAAGTCCATACTGAGGGTGATGTGGTTCTCCAGCGCCTCTCCCAGAGCGATCGGCGCCAGCGCTGGAAAAGCGGGCAGGCTGTCACCGTCCCCGAGGTCTTCGAATAGGGCGGTGGCGCCGTGCAGCTGCCACGGCAGGCGGCGGCTAATGCCGCAGTCGTCAATCGATGCCCAAACGAGCCCTGCCTCGGTCGATCTGGCGACCACCCCGGTCGAATCCAATTGGCGCACCGATTCCCATTGCCGCAGAAAAAGCCCCTCATCGAGGCTTCGCGCATGGAAAACCGTGGCATCGTAGCCGAGCTGCTGCAGCATGGCAACGAGGGTGCGGGCGAGGTCGTAGCGGTTGGCGGTGCCCTTTTCTAACAGGTGGTTCACGTGCTTGCGCGGGGGAATGGACTTGTTGCCAATCGCGTCCAGGGCGGCGTCGGTGTTGACATGTTCGAACAGTTGTTCGGCGCAGGCGTCGAGGTCGGCGATGAGCTCTCGCGGTTGGCTGCGCAATGGCTCAAGCATCGCGGCCAGGTCGGAGGCCTTGTTGATGAACTTGTGTGAGTCTTTGCCGATCTCCTCGGCGGCCCAGCTCCAATACTCCCGGTCTTTGTTGGGGAAGTCGTAGTGGCCCATGAAGGTGATCCCTTGCTCCTGGTCGGTGCCACGAAATCGTTCGTCCGGCAGCGCGGGAATGTGGGCGGTGCTCAGCTTGATGCCGGGCGGATTGTGTACCCGCGCGATGTCGAGCGTGTGCTTGGTCGGATTGAGCACCGAGTAGTGGGGTAGAAAAAAGTCAGAGTCGATTTTTGACAGCCCGTCAGGCAGCAAGAATAGCCAGGTGTACTCGGCTTGGACGACGTGATGCCCGCGGCGGAGCTGCTTGGCCGGCGGCTCTTTGAACTCTTCGTCGCGGATGACGTAGCGATACTCCACAATGTCGCCAGGCGCCACGTTCTTGAATGCGAAGTTCTTAGACCGCAGTTTGTAGCGGCCAAAGGTGGCCACTTCCTTGGTGTGGATCTCGTCGCCTTTGACCTTGATGGTTTCACCGCTGGGTTTGACAGTACGGGCCCAAAGTTTGGTGACCTTGGTGTCCTCTTCATATTCGATCTCGACTTGCCCGTATTGCTCAACGCCTGCCTCATTGAGCAAATGGATGCGCTGGTAACGACTGATGTAGAACTTTTCGTACCTGGTTTGATCGATCAGCCAACCGTCGAAGAGGATCACCGCATCCGCCGCCGCTTCGAGTTGGGGGGCCGCCTCCCAGGTGGTGCTGTCCACCGGTAGCCAGTCGCGGTAAATGGTCTGAACAGCTTCCGCGACGGGAACCGACAAGAGCGAAGCTACGAGAAAACACAACAAAAAGACGTGCGGAGCGAATGATCGCCCGGCGGCGCGGCGCATAGCGACCCCCTAGCTGTTACAGAGTTGTCCTGGTCGGGGAGAGACGCGCCGATGTTACCAAAGGCGTGTCAATGGCGCCAGGCGCCGCTGCTTGCCAAGAATTCGTTAGTGTCGGGCGGCGTTGTTCGTTCCGCGCCGCGCTTGCAATACCCTAGACGGCAACCGGGTTCCCAGCGCCACCTCGATCCCGAGCGAAGCCTCGACCAGCTTGTCCAGGTCGACGCCGGTGGCGACACCCATTTTCTCGAACAAGTTGACCAGTTCCTCGGTGGCGACATTGCCGGTCGCGCCTGGGGCGAATGGACAGCCGCCGAGCCCGCCGGCCGAGGCGTCGAAGGTGGTGATGCCGTAGGGGAGCGCCGCCATGATGTTGGCTAGAGCTGTGCCGCGCGTGTCGTGGAAGTGGAGGGCAATGCTGGACGCGGCCTGGCGCTTCAGCACGAGGTCGAGGACCTCTTCCACTTGGGTGGGAACTCCTACGCCGATCGTGTCTCCCAAGGAAACCTCGTCAATCCCCAGGTCGAAGAGCTTTAGGGTGACGTCAAGGACAGCGCTGGGGGCGACGTCACCTTCGTATGGGCAACCCCACACCGTCGACACGTAGCCGCGCACCCGAACTCCCGCGTCCAAAGCGCCGGCGACGACCGGCGCGAAGCGCTGAATGGATACGCCGATCGTCGCGTTGATGTTCTTTTGGTTGAAGGTTTCGCTGGCAGCTGCAAAAATGGCAATCTCCTGGACACCAGCGGCGAGGGCGGCGTCCAGCCCGCGCGCGTTGGGGACCAGCGCCGGGTAGCGCACCCCGGCCCGCTGGTCGATCGCGGCGAAAACGGCCCCCGAGTCGGCCATTTGCGGCACGGCGCGCGGGCTGACGAAGGCACCCACTTCGATGGCGCCGAGGCCCGCCGCCGTCAAGGCGTCGACGAACGCCACTTTGGCGGCTACCGGGACCGGCGTTCCAACGTTTTGCAGCCCGTCCCGCGGCCCAACTTCGTAGAGTGTCACCCGCTCGGGCAGGGTCATGGTGGCTCCTCGGCGAGCGCCACCAATACCTGGCCGCCGGCGACCTGGTCGCCGGCGGCGACGTGGACGGTTTCCACTACGCCGTCCCGCGGCGCTTGGACGTCGCACTGCATCTTCATGGCCTCGAGGATGAGGAGGCGCTGGCCCTTGGTGACGTGGTCGCCCGCCAGGGTCAGTACCTCGAGGACCTGACCAGGCATCGGCGCGGCAAGCCCACCGCCGGTGCGCGCGGCGCGCCGGCCGCCCGACACCACCCTCAGCGTGTGGACGTGGCCGTCGATCCACACCCAGCGCTCGTCCCCACGCCGGGCGACGACGCAACGCCGGAGTTTGCCGTTCTCGCGGATCAGGTAGTCGCCGGGGCCGATGCGTTCCCAGGCGTAGGCGTGTTCGGTGTCGCCCGATGTGGTGTGGAGCGTTTCGCCGTCGACCCTGGCAGTGACCCTGAGCGTCGTCTCGCCGTGTTGGAAGGTGCGATCCATCAACTCTCCGATTCGTCAGCGGTTAAGAGCGCGCTAAGTGGCGGAAACGCCCGAGCGTTGCCCAGGGCGTGGTTGCGCGCCGGCCTGTAGCTTGTCCAGCCGCCCCCCGCCCAACGATGTCGTGCAGTAGGAGCGCAGCCAGCCCCTCATCCGGCACTTCAGTGGCTTCGGGTTGCCAGTCTGGCAAGTGCTCGGTCAGAAAACCTGTGGTCAACTCCCCAGCTACAAACGCCTCGTGCTCCAGGATGGCCTGCAGGTGGGTCAAGTTGGTGGGGATCCCCAAGATGACGCACTCGGCCAATGCCCGGCGCATGCGCTCGATGGCGGCAGTGCGATCGCGCCCGAAGGTGATGATCTTGGCCAGCATTGGGTCGTAGTGGATCGACACCTCCATGCCATCGCGCAAGCCGCCGTCGACGCGGACGCCCGGTCCGCCCGGGTGGCGAATGCGCACGACCGTACCGGAGGCGGGGAGAAAGCCAGCGGCTGGATCCTCGGCGTACACTCGGCACTCGATCGCGTGGCCGCGCAGCACCGGTTCGAGTGCCGCCTCGGGGAGGGGTGCGCCTGCCGCCACTTCTAATTGCATCCGCACCAGGTCGAGGGCGGTCACCATTTCGGTGACCGGGTGCTCGACCTGGAGGCGCGTATTCATCTCCAAGAAGTAGAAGCTGCCGTTTGCATCCAAGAGGAACTCGACGGTGCCGGCGCCCTCGTAGTGGACGGCGCGCGCCGCAGCCACTGCCGCCGCGCCCATCGCCTGGCGGGTGGCGGGGTCGAGCGCCACCGACGGCGCTTCCTCGACGATCTTCTGATGGCGTCTTTGGATCGAGCACTCGCGCTCGAACAGGTGCACGCAGTTGCCGTGCCGGTCGGCAAAGATCTGCAGCTCGATGTGGCGGGGGCGCTCCAAGCATTTTTCGAGATAAAGCGTGCCGTCCCCGAAAGCCTTTTGCGCTTCGCTCCGCGCCGCGCGCGCTGCGTCAGCCAGCTCCGCCGGCCCGTGAACGACGCGCATCCCTTTGCCGCCGCCGCCGGCCGACGCCTTAACCAGCACTGGGAAACCCAGGGCGGCGGCGGCGCCACCCAGGGCCGCCGGGTCATCGCCGCAGGCGGCAGTGCCGGGCACTACCGGCACGCCGGCGTCTTGCATCAGCGCTCGCGCCTTGAGTTTGGAGCCCATCACCTCGATCGCCGCCGGCGGTGGGCCGATGAAAGTGATTCCCGCTGCCGCGCAGCGTTGGGCGAACGTGGCGTTCTCACTCAAGAAGCCGTAGCCAGGGTGCAGGGCGTCGCATCCCGCCTGGCGCGCCACCTCTAGAATGCGGTCCTGGTCTAGGTAGGACGCCGCTGGCTCGGCCGGCCCCAACAGGTAGGCCTCGTCGGCGCGGGTGACGTGCGAGGCACAGCGGTCGACGTCCGAGTACACCGCCACTGCGGTGATTCCCTGCTCGCGGAGGGCGCGCTGCACGCGGATGGCGATTTCGCCGCGGTTGGCGATCAAGACTTTTTGGAACATGGCTGCTCGTTCTGCCTAAGAGTCGGCCATGAAGTTGGGTGGACGCTTTTCGAGGAACGCTGTCATGCCCTCTTGCCCCTCGTCCGACACGCGGGCCGCAGCAATGGCGTCGACCGTCTCACCGCTCACCTTGTTGACTCGGCGGTTGGCTACCTGGCGGATAAGCCGCTTGACGCGCCGGATGGCGTCGGGGCCGCTGGAGCGCAAGTGTTCGAGCTTCTTGTCGATGACTGAGTCCAGTTCTGCCTGGGGCACGACGTGGTTCAAGAGCCCGATACGACCGGCGTTGGCGCCATCAAAACGCTCGCCGGTCAAAAAGTACTCGCGCCCGACGCCTGGCCCGATCTTTCTCAGGACGTACGGGGAGATGACCGCCGGCAAGATCCCCAGTTTCACTTCGGTGAAACCGATCCGCAACTCGGGTACGCCAACGGCGATGTCGCAGATCGCCACCAGCCCAGCGCCGCCCCCCAAGGCCGCACCGTGTACGCGTCCAATTACCGGCTTCGGCGTTCGGTCCAGCGTGTCGAACATGGCAGCCAGCGCCTCCGAATCGCGGACATTGTCTTCGCGCGAGTAGCGGATCATCCGTTGCATCCAGTTGAGATCGGCGCCAGCGCAGAAGCTCCGTCCTCGCCCCCCTAGAACGATGGCGCGGGTGTTCGCGTCTTCGCTGAGGGTGCGGAAAGCGGCTTCCAATTCAGCCACCATCGTGTCGTCGAAGGCGTTGTGCATTTCTGGGCGGTTCATCCAGACCCAGGTCGTCGAGCCGCGGCGTTCGATTTGCAAGTGTTGGTAAGTCATGCCGGCTCCTACATGCGAAAGACGCCCACTTTGGGCGGTGCCATCTCGGCGTTGTACGACGCGGCGATCCCCAAGCCCAATACATCGCGCGTTTGCGCTGGGTCGATGATGCCGTCGTCCCAGAGGCGAGCTGTCGAGTAGTAGGGGCTACCCTCGGTTTCGTACTTGTCGAGGATGGGTTGTTTGTAGTCGGCCTCGGCTTTTTCCGACCACTCTTCCTGGCGACGGGCGAGCTGATCGCGTTTGACCTGCGCCAAAACCATCGCTGCTTGCTCGCCGCCCATCACCGAGATCCGGGCGTTGGGCCACATCCACAGCTGCCGCGGTGCGTAGGCGCGCCCGCACATGCCGTAGTTGCCGGCACCGAACGAGCCACCGACGACGACGGTGAAGCGCGGAACCGATGCAGTCGCCACCGCGTGCACCATTTTGGCGCCGTCTTTGGCGATGCCTCCAGCCTCGTACTCGCGCCCCACCATGAAGCCCGTGATGTTTTGCAGGAAGATGAGCGGGATGCGGCGCAAGTTGGCAACCTCGATGAAATGGGTTGCTTTCAAGGCGCTCTCCGAAAAGAGCACGCCGTTGTTGGCCAGAATCGCCACCGGGAAGCCGTGGATACGGGCGAAGCCAGTCACCAACGTCGTTCCGTAGCGTTCCTTGAATTCGTGGAAGCGGCTGCCATCCACCAGCCGAGCAATCACTTCGCGGACGTCGTAGGGAATGCGCCGGTCGGCGGGGACCACCCCGTAGATCTCCTCAGCGGCGTAGAGCGGTTCTTCCACCTCGCCGAGGACCGGCAAGGCCGCTGCCGGCAGGTTCAAGTTCTCTATAATGTTGCGGGCGATTTCCAGGGCGTGGGCATCGTCCTCGGCGAAGTGATCGGCGACGCCGCTCTCTTGGGTGTGGACCAGCGCGCCGCCCAAAGCTTCGGCCGACACTTCCTCACCGGTAGCGGCTTTGACCAAAGGTGGCCCGCCCAAGAAAATTGTGCCCGTCTCCTTGACGATGACTACCTCGTCGGACATGGCCGGCACGTAGGCGCCTCCGGCGGTGCACGACCCCATCACCACGGCGATCTGTGGGATGCGCTCGGCGCTCATCACCGCCTGGTTGTAGAAGATACGCCCGAAATGGTCACGGTCCGGGAAGACCTCATCTTGGAGGGGTAGGAAAGCGCCGCCCGAGTCCACCAGGTAGACGCAGGGGAGGTGGTTTTGGAGGGCGATTTCTTGGGCCCGCAGGTGCTTCTTGACGGTCAGCGGAAAGTAGGTGCCGCCTTTGACGGTGGCGTCGTTGGCCACCACCATGACCTCCCGCCCATGGACCCGCCCGATTCCGGTGACGACACCGGCTGCCGGTGCTGCACCGTCGTAGATACCATGGGCGCAGAGGGCGCCGATCTCCAGAAACGGTGCGCCGGGGTCGAGCAATCGGTCGACCCGGTCGCGTACTAAAAGCTTGTGCTGCTCGGCGTGGCGGGCACGCGCCTTCTCGCTGCCGCCGGCTTGGGCGGTCTCGGTGTGCCCGCGTAACTCCTCGACCAACGCCTCCATCGCCGCGAAGTTTTCGAGGAAGGCGCCGGATTGGGTGTCGATTTGGCTCTCTAGGACGTGCATGTGACTTCCAGTCCTCCCTCGAGTTGCAGCTTGCCGCCGGCGCGCGGCCGGCGGATGATAGCAGCATGCCTCAGGAATCGGAACGACTCGACCCCCTTGGTGAGCGCCCCGACCGACCGGCGGCCGAGGTCGGGAGCGCGGCGTTTTGGGATGGACGCTACCAGACCGGCGAGATGCCCTGGGATGGTGGAGCGCCGGCACCGCCCCTGGTGCGCGCGGTGGAGGCGGCGCTTGCCGGACGCCTGGCGGCGTCCGTTGGCGTCCGCTTGCACGTGGACGCACGGGTGGCGGTCTTGGGCGCTGGGCGAGGTCACGACGCCTTGGCGTTGGCTGAACGCGGGCTCGAGGTCCAAGGCTTCGACTTTGCTCCCGAAGCGTGCGTGCTGGCTAGCGCCGAGGCGGCGGCGCGCGGACTCACCGACCGCGCGCGCTTTGAGGTACAGGACATCTTTCAGCTGGACACCGTCTATCACGGTGCCTTTGACCTGGTCGTCGAGCACACCTGCTATTGCGCCATCCATCCGTCCCGCCGGCCGGACTACGTGACTCTTGCCGCGCAACTGTTGGTGCCGGGGGGGCGGCTCGTGGCGCTCTTCTTCCCGGTGCACGCCGATTGGCGGGGCGGGCCGCCGTATCGTGTCACCGAAACCGAAATCGACGAGCAGTTCCACCGCCACTTTGCAATCCTTGCCAAGGAAACCCCGGCCGACTCGTGGGAACGGCGCCAGGGCCTCGAGCGCCTCGTCTGGCTCGAGAAGCGCCCCGTCCACGAGGCGCCGATGGCGGAGCGCGTATGATGGACGGCGGTACGCTCCGGGTGCTCCTGCCGAAGCGCGAAGTGCGATTGGGTGACTTGACGCCAGCCGGCCTGGCTTGCGGGCTAGACGGCGTGGCCTGGTTGGTCGACCCTGGCCAAGACGTTGTAGCGTGTATCGACTTATCGACGGGCGCGGAGATCCGGCGATTTGGGGCGCGTCACGTCCAGGGCGGCATCGCCCTGGACGGGGAGAATCTCTACTTGGTTGCCGGACCGGAGCCGCGCTTGCGCCGGCTCAGTGCCCGCACCGGTGACCGGCTCGACGAGCGCCTGTTTGAGTTCCCGGTGCCGGTCGACGCCGGCCTGGCGTTTGACGCTGGCACCTTGTGGGTGGCACTGCGGGCCGGAGGCGAGTGGGTGGGGGTCGACGTGGCGTCCGGGGCGATTGTCGAGCGGCTCAGCCAACCGGGGGTTCGGGGTGGCGTCGAAGTGGCGGAGGGGTGTCTGTGGGGTACCGACGCCGCGCGCGGTGCCCTCGTGCGCTTGGGTTGGCCCGCACCGTGGGAACGCCGGAGGCGACGTTGGCTCGAGCACCCAGTGATGGGGGCGCCGCACGACTTGGGCTTCGACGGCTGGCTCTTTTGGTACATCGAGAAACTGGGCCGAACGCTGTACGCGGTTCGTCCGTGAGGGGTCGGGCTCGGGCGCCGCACCGGACCCACAGCGGGTGTGGGTGGATACGTTGGTGAAGGGAGGGACGCGTGAGCGCTGACATTTTCTTGGCTGGTGCTGTGCGCACGCCCATCGGCAAGTTTGGTGGCGCGTTCAGGCAGACGACGGCCATGCAATTGGGGGCGGTTGCCGCTGTCGCTGCCTTGGAACGCGCTGGGGTTCGCCCCGACCAGATCGACCAAGTCATCTTTGGGCACGCGCGCCAGGCGGGTTGTGGTCCGAACCCGGCGCGGCAGGTGGGTTACGCCGCCGGTGTGCCGGTGGACAAGCCGGCTTTCACCGTCAACCAAGCCTGCTTGTCGGGGATGCAAGCGCTGTTTGCCGCCGCCCGGACCATCCGTGCCGGCGAGGCCGAGTGCGTTTTGGCTGGTGGTATGGAGTCGATGAGCTTGGTCCCGTACCTGCTCCCACAAGCGCGCTTCGGCAACAAGCTCGGCCACCAGGAGCTGACCGACGCCATGTACCAGGATGGCTTTCGGGACCCGCTCTCCAGTCAGCTAATGGGGCGCACAGCTGAGAACTTGGCCGAGATCCACGGCATCGACCGGGACGCACAGGATCGCTTCGCGGCGGCGACACAGGCTCGCTGTCAGGCGGCGCGCCAGCGCGGCGCCTTCGAGGCAGAAATCGTCGGCGTCGACGTGCGCGGCCGCAAGGGCACGACGCGGGTCGAGGCGGACGAACATCCGCGCGACGGCGTCACCCCAGAATCCCTCGCTCACTTGACGCCGGTTTTCAAAGACGGTGGCACGGTCACCGCTGGGAACTCGAGTGGCATTACCGACGGTGCGGCGTCGCTCGTCGTCGTCTCTGGCGATGCCGCCCGGAAACTGGGGATCGAGCCACAGGCGCGCCTGATCGACTACGCGGTGGTCGGAGTCGAGCCAGCCATCATGGGGATTGGGCCGGTCCAGGCTGTCCGCCAGGTGCTGGAGCAAAGCGGCCGGCGCCTCGAGGAGGTCGACCTGGTCGAATTGAACGAGGCGTTTGCTGCGCAGGTCCTGGCGGTCCAGCGCGCGTTGGAGCTGGATCTGGAGCGGACCAACGTCTTGGGCGGCGCCATCGCCTTGGGGCACCCGATCGGTTGTTCCGGGGCGCGCATCGTCGTCACCTTGCTCCACGAAATGGCGCGCCGCACTTCCGGTTTGGGCTTGGCAACCTTGTGTGTGTCGGGCGGTATGGGTGGCGCCATGCTCATCGAGCGATGCTAACCGACGCCAATCCCCTTCTGGCACTGGCGTTCGTCCTGGTTGCCGGCGTTATGTCCGGGCAACTGGCGACGCGCATCGGGCTGCCGTCGGTGACCGGTCAGATCTTGGCCGGCATCGTGCTGGGCCCATCGGTGCTGCGCGTGTTTACCGAGTCCTCCATCCACGGCCTCGAGCCGATCACCCGCTTTGCCCTGAGTTTGATCGCAGTGACGGTGGGGAGTCACCTCCACCTCAAGAAGCTCCGTAACGCCACCCGCCGCCTGTCTTGGCAGGTGGCCTTAGAGTCGACGTTGACGCCAGGGTTGGTGTTGATCGGCGTCTTGGCGTTCGGTGGCACGCACTGGGCCTTGGCCGGCATGCTGGCGGCGGCGGCGATTTCCACCGCACCGGCCACCATTGTGGCCCTGGTGAAAGAGGCGCACGCTAAGGGTGTGTTCGTCAAGACGCTGGTGGCGACCGTGGCCCTCAACAACATCGCCTGCGTGGCGTTGTTTGAATTGGCGCACACCGCTGCCCAGGTGGCCTTCGACCCCTCTCGAAGCCACAGCTTCTGGGACCTGACTTTGGCGCCATTTCGGGCGCTGTTGAGCGCCGGCGCGCTGGGTGGTGCGGTGGGCGTGGCGTTGGTGATGGCGACGCGTCACGTCGTGCGCTCCGACCGCTTGGCGGCAGCCTCGATCATCGGCATTTTGGCGACCGCCGGGTTGGCCGACTTGATCGACACGTCGTCGCTCCTTGCTTGCATGTTTCTGGGCGTGGCGCTGGCCAACCTGACTCCGGAGAAGGACGAACTCGGGCACGGCGTGTTTGAAAACTTCGAGGCGGCGATTTTTGCGGTGTTCTTCACGCTGGCGGGGGCCGAGCTGGACTTTGGCTACGTCGTCCCCGGAGGGCTGCTCGCCCTTTTGGTGGTGACCCTGCGCATGGCTGGCAAACTCAGCGCTTCGCGGATCGCCATGCATCTGGCCGGCGCCACCGAGAACGTGCGCCGCTACTTGGGGATGGCCCTTATCCCACAAGCCGGGGTGGCGGTGGCGCTCCTGCTTTTGGTGAAGACCGACCCCCACATGGCGCCGGTGGCGGACTTGTTTTTGGCGGTGGGGCTGACGGTGGTGACGTTGAACGAGATCATCGGCCCCATCCTCACCCGCGTCGCCCTCAACCGCTCGGGGGATGCCGGCAAAGACCGCGCTCGGCTGATCGACTTCATCCACGAGGAGAACATCACTACTGAGTTGCGAGCCGAAACCAAGAAGGAGGCAATTCGCCAGCTGGTTGAATTGATGATCGCCTCGCATCACCTGAACGTTGACCGGGAGGCGTTCTTGAAGACCGTGTTGGCGCGCGAGGAGGAAATCTCCACCTGCATCGGCGAAGGCTTGGCCGTTCCGCACGGCACCATCGACCAGGGCAGCGCCATCCTCGGGGTGATGGGGATCAGCGCCGAAGGCCTGCACATCGACACGCCCGACGGCGTACCTGTCCATTGCATGGTGCTCCTGGCCACCCCGCGTTCGCAGCGCGACCGCCACCTGGAAGTCTTGGCGGCGCTCGCTCGCGCTTTCGGCTCGGACCGCAACATTCAGTCGCAGCTCTTCGGCGCCCATAGCCCGGCCCACGCCTACGAAATCCTGCACGCCGAGGAGTCGGAGGATTTCAACTACTTCTTGGATGACGAATCGGTGCTTTAGGCATCGGCAATCTACGTTCGGAGGCACTCAATGAAACGCTTTCTCACTCGACTACTTTGGTTCCTGGTCGCAGTCTTGGTCGTCATCCAGTTCGTTCCTTTCCGCCAAGCCCGCACCAATCCACCGGTGAGACGCGGGCCCGATTGGGATGCGCCTCGCACCGAAGAGCTGGCCCGCCGCGCTTGCTTTGACTGTCATTCGAACGAGACCCGGTGGCCGTGGTACTCGGCCCTCGCCCCCATGCGGTGGCGTATTGTTGAGCACGTCGAAGAGGGGAGGGCGCATTTGAACTTCTCGGAGTTCGACGAACCGCAACCCGACGCCCATGAAGCCGCCGAGTTGACTGCCGAGGGTGTCATGCCGCTCGGCGACTACTTGCGGATGCATCCCGAGGCGCAGCTCACCGAGGGCGAGCGAAGCGAGCTCGTAAATGGGCTGGCGCGCACTCTTGGGGAGCACGGGACGGGGGAGCACGGCGAGCATTGAGGGGTGCAGCGTTCGACACCCTCGTTCCCTCCTGATACGCTCGAGCGCCAATCATCCCCCAGCGAAGGAGCCAGGCAATGAGTCGAGTGCGGGTCTTGGTGGGTACGGCCAAGGGTGCGTTCATCTGCACAGCTGACGGCGCGCGAAAAGAATGGAAGATCGACGGCCCGCATTTTGGGGGGTGGGAGATCTATCACATGCAAGGTTCGCCGGTGGATTCAGACCGGCTCTACGCTTCGCAGACCAGCGGTTGGTTTGGCCAGCAGATCCAGCGGTCGTCAGACGGCGGTGCCACTTGGGAACCGGTGGGAAACGACCTCACGTACGACGGCGTGCCGGGAACCCACCAGTGGTACGACGGCACTCCGCACCCTTGGGAGTTCGCTCGCGTTTGGCACTTGGAACCAGCGTTGGACGACCCGGATACCGTCTACGCGGGGGTTGAGGACGCCGCCCTCTTCCGCACCACCGACGGTGGCAAGAGCTGGCACGAGTTGTCTGGCCTCCGCAAGCATGGCTCGGGTTCGTCCTGGCAACCCGGCGCCGGGGGCATGTGCCTCCACACCATTATTCTTGATCCACAGCGGCAGGAGCGCCTGTTCGTCGCCATTTCGGCGGCGGGCGCCTTTAGGTCGGACGACGGCGGCGCTTCCTGGCGCCCTATCAACCGCGGACTCAAGTCGAAGCAGATCCCCGATCCCGAAGCGGAAGTGGGACATTGCGTGCACCGGATCGCCATGCATCCCTCGCGCCCTGAAGTTCTCTTCATGCAAAAGCACTGGGACATCATGCGCTCCGACGACGCCGGCGAGTCGTGGCGTGAAGTGTCCGGCAACCTGCCCAGCGACTTTGGTTTTCCAATCGATGTCCACGCCCACGAACCCGACACCGTCTACGTGGTGCCGATCAAGTCGGACTCGGAGCACTTTCCGCCCGATGGGCGCTTGCGGGTTTACCGGAGCCGCGCCGGTGGCAACGAGTGGGAGGCACTGACCCGGGGGCTTCCCCAGGAAGACTGCTACGTTAACGTCTTGCGGGACGCGATGGCGGTCGACTCACTCGATCCATGCGGCATTTACTTTGGAACGACTGGCGGCGCCGTTTGGGCGTCGGCCGACGCTGGTGACTCTTGGTCCGCCATCGCCCGCGACTTTCCCAAAGTGTTGTCGGTCGAAGTCCAATCCCTCGGATGATCCGCGTCGTCCTGCCCGCCCATCTTCAGACTTTGGCGCGCTCAGCGGCCGAGGTAGCGGTAGCCGTCGACGGCGAAGTGACTTTGCGGGCGGTGCTCGATGCACTGGAGGCCAACTACCCGGCGCTCAAGGGCACCATGCGCGACCAACGCTCCGGAAAACGTCGCGCTTTCGTGCGCTTCTTCGCCTGCGAGCGCGATCTTTCGCATGAGTCGCCGGACGCAGTGTTGCCAGAAGTGGTGGCGACGGGGGCAGAGCCACTCTTGGTGATCGGGGCGATGTCAGGCGGGTAGGGGGCGTACGGGGCTGGTGCCGCTCCATGGCTCCTGCCCCGGTCGACGTGTTCAATGCCAGTGGCCGGCTGGTGACGACCCTGGATCTAAGTCGTGGCCCGGTGGCATGGGACGCGCGAGGCGTGCCGGCCGGAGTCTATTGGCTGCGGCTCGGGGGTGGCGAACGCGCTCGTGCGCTGCGGTTGGTGCTGACCCGGTAGATAGCGGGTGCGGCCGCCGGCTTGGGCTCGTTTGAGCTAGACTACTCCGCGTAGTCGCCCAGCCAGACTGGAGGCCCCATGCCACTCGCTAGCCTTTTTCTGCGCCGCGCTCTCTGCCTCTGCCTTCTCGCCTGTGCACCTTTTGCCGCTCCCTCGATTGCGGCTCCTTGGGAGTCGCGCGGCATCGGTGGTGGGGGCGCCCTCTATTCACCGGCGTTCAGTCCACATGCAGTTGGCGACGTCTTCATGGCCACCGACATGACCGCCGTGTTTCGGACGGGCGACGGAGGCGCGTCCTGGCAGAAGCTCCCGTTCACCGAGCTGCGCGGTGGCGTCGAGACCACCGTGCAGTTCACGAGCGATCCCGACATTTTCTATGCCGTCGACATCGGTGACTGGCAGGCACCCCGGTCGCCGGTCAAGACGACCGACGGTGGCGCTAGCTTCGCGGTTTTGCCCGGCGATCCAACCGGCGGCGAGACGTTTCGCCTCTTTGCTGATCCCGTGGGAACCGAGCGCCTGATGGTGAACGATTGGCTCCGAGTCTATTTTTCGGGAAACGGGGGTGGGACGTTTTCCGAGGCTTTTGTCACCAATGATACGGGTAGCGGCATGCACCTGGCGGGCGTCGTTTGGGATGGCCAGCGGATTGTCGTCGGCACCAACCACGGCGTCTTGGAGTCCACCGATGGCGGTGCCAGCTTTGCACCGGTCGCAACGCCTGGGTTTCCCTCTGGCTGGGCGATGGTGCAGCTCACCGGTGCTCGAGAAGGTTCGACCCTCCTCGTCTATGCCGTCGCCTTTCCCGCCGCCGACGTGTGGGGCGGCATCGACCCCAATAGATTTGCCTCGGCGGCGGCGCGGCTCTACCGCGTCGACTGGGGATTGGGCGCCTGGGAATTGGTGCACGATCATGCAAGTGGTGACGACCCGAGCTACTACTTTGTGGATTGCGCTGAGAACGACATACACACGATTTATCTGGCCGGTCATTCGAACTGGCACCCCTCCGTCCTGAAGTCGGTCGACAGCGGCGACACGTGGACCGACGTCTTGCTGACCGCTGACAACCAGAACGTCGCCACCGGTTGGATGGGCGACGGCGGCGACGTGAGCTGGTACTGGGCGGGTAACGCGCTTGGGTTTGCGGTGTCGCCCACCGACCCAAACCGCGCGATGGTGACCGACTACGGCTTTGTCCACATGACTGAGGACGGTGGCGCGAGCTGGCGGCAGGCCTACGTCCAGCCCGACGACCAAAACCCGGCCGGGGCGCCGACGCCTACGGGCGGCGCCTACCGGTCGGCAGGCGTCGAACAAACGTCGGCTTGGCAGCTGCATTGGGTTGACGATGCGATTCTGATCGCCTGCTTCAGCGACTTCCGCGGCACGCGCAGCACCGACGGTGGGGTTTCCTGGACCGCTGGATCGGCCCTGGGCTTGCCACACAACACCACGTATCGAGTCGTCGAGGGGGCTGGCGGTCGCCTGTTTGCAGCGACTTCGTCAGTCCACGACATGTACCAGTCCACCTACTTGACCGACGCGCGCATCGACCCCGGCCTCGGACATGTCATGACCTCGGTCGATGGCGGCGCGCATTGGGGATTGGCCCGGGATCTGGGGCATCCGGTGGTTTGGCTGTCGGCGGATCCAGCCGACCCGGAGACGATCTACGCTTCGGTTGTCGACAGCCAGGACGGTGGCATTTACGTGACCCACAACGCGTCGAGCGGCGCCGACTTCGCGCCGCTGCCTGCGCCGCCGCGCACTGAAGGCCATCCCTACAACATTCGCATCTTGGACGACGGCACGTTGGTCACCAGCTGGTCGGGCCGCATTGATCCGGCCGGCAACTTCACCGAAAGCTCAGGCGTCTTCGTGAGCACCGACGGTGGCGCTAGCTGGGGCGACCGGAGCGCCGACGCGATGCGACGCTGGACGATGGACGTCGTCATCGACCCACACGACGCTGCACAGGACACTTGGTACGCCGCCGTCTTTAGCCACTGGGGCCACTTTCCGAATGAATTGGGTGGGCTCTATCGAACAACTAACCGCGGGTTGGTGTGGACCCAAGTCAGCGATCTCTATCGGGTCGAGAGCGTGGCCATTGATCCAACCAACCCGGATCGCGCCTGGGTGAGCACCGAGACCGAGGGGCTTTGGGTGACGCAAGACCTCGGGTCGCCAACTCCGACGTTCGCGCAGGACGCGACCTATCCGTTTCAGCACCCGGTCCGCTTGTTCTTTAGTCCACACGACATCTACGAGCTCTGGTGCACGTCTTTTGGGGGCGGCTTGTACGTTACGAATCTGAACGCGGTGGCGGTCGATGTGCCGGGCGCCGCCCCGGCCAGCCACTTCACGGTGTCGCCCAACCCCGGGCGTCTACCTGTGGCGTTGACATTTGCGCTGAGCCGCTCGCAGCCGGTGAGCCTCGCCGTGTATGACGTCGGTGGCCGACGGGTAGCGACGCTCTTGGAGGGAGTGATGGGGCCGGGTGCACAGCGCACCGTTTGGAACGGGCGCAACAGTCGCTTGGCCGCGGGTACCTATTTCGTGCGCTTGGAGGCGGGCGAGGACCGTCAGGTTCGCAAGCTGCAACTCGTGCATTGAGAGGACGCCGCGGGTGGGCGCATCGAGCGGAACTCTGTTGCGTTCCGGAGTTGCAGACTCTGCGCCGGTCCCGGAGGAGGCTGTCCGAAAATGCCTTCTCCAGGGCTACCCTTGGAGTTCCACCTGGGGCCGCCCATGGAGTTCCGCCCGGAACTGCTTGCGACGAGCAGGGCGGCTGTTGGGTGCGGGCACGAGGGAACGGGGAATGCGCCCGCTCAGACAGTTGCGCGCGCCAGCGGGCTTCTCCGGTGCCGCAACGTTGGGTGCGTGATGGCGCCCGCAAAACTCGCCGGCGCATTCCCCGTCCCCTCGCGCTCTACGTTTGTCGCCGTGCGATTGGGTCTGACGGCGTGAGGCTGGGGCTCTCAGTGAACCAGGAGCAGCCGGGTTGACTTCGGAACTGCCGGAGTCTTGCTTCCCGGAACTGCCGCGGAGTTCCGCTCCGGAAATATTCATGGACCTGGGGTCCACCCCGAGCAATGAAAGTTGCAGGCTCATCGTGTGGGCTCGACCGAAGGACGCGGGAGTTTGCAACGACAGCTACTTTCTGAGCAACTCGTCTGCTCGCGAGGTGGTTTTCTCGGACAGGCTCCAGCGGGGCTGTCCGAAAACGCGGAACCCCGGCGCGCTGGTTCCGCAGGAAGCTGTCCGAGAATTGTTGGGTGACGGTGAAGTCGCGCGAGCGCTGGTTTTTTTGCATCGGTCGAAGAAGGTAGTCGGTGGGACGGCACACTTCCTGCTCGTTCCGCTGCGGAACTATTCATGGACATTTTGTCCACTCCGGGCAATGAAAGTCGCAGCTCATCGTGTGGGCTCGACCGAAGGCCGCATGAGTTTACAACGACTTACAGTTACTTTCTGAGCAACTCCACCACACTACCCGCCGGCCGGCGTCGTTTGGTTCCGTGCAGCGACGTTTCGCACGTGTAGATTCTGCGCCACTCGGTTCCGCTCCGAAACTCTGACACGATGGCGGTTATGGGCTGCGCACAAAACTCGGAGGTTCTCCAGTTCCGTCCGACCACCTTTGGCCACCGGTTGAATGTGGTCGATCTGCAGGTTGTGCCGCGAGTTGCACTTCCTTCCGCCGGCGCCCACAAATTGACAGCGCCCCTGATCACGGATCATCACCGCGTCTCGGAGGGCTTTGGGGATGTGTCGGCCGCGGGGTGCCTTGTAGGGGCGCTTGGGCTTCGGGCGCTTGCGCTCCAGGAAGAAGTGCAAAAGCTCTTGCATCGTCGCTTCGAGCGTCAGGTTGGCTGGAATCTTGCGGCTCAGAATGGTCATCGCTTCTTCCAGCTGCTTGTAGTCGGCCGGATCGAGGCTAAAGGTGATGCGAATGCGCTCGCGCGTGACGGTGTGCTCGCCGCGAACCGTACCCTCCGCACTGCCGCGGGGCGCTTCGGAACCGGCATCCGCACCGGCGTTTGCGTGAGCGCCGGCGTTTGCGTCAGCGTCGGCCTTTGCATCAGCGCCGGCGTTTGCACCGGTACCGGCGTTTGCATGGATGCCGGCGTTCGCATCGGCGCCGGGACGCGCATCTACATCGGGGATTGCATTGCGCGGTGAACCGGCAGGGTTCTCGGACTCAGCTCCTGCTCCGTTCGTGTGCCGGGGGCTGGCCCCATTGACCCCGCCGTTGTCACCGAATAGGTCGCCCTTTCCACTGTCTTCGGCGGCGCCCGCCCCGGTGTGCCTCACCTCGAACTCCCGGCGGATCTGTTCCCGGCGAGGGCGCACTGGACTGCGCGCTGCCAGCCGACGCTCCACTTCCGCGGAAGATTGGCCATCGATCTCAGCGAGTAACGCTTCTGGATCACTCGCCTTAGCCAGCGCTGCCTCGATCGTTGCCAGCACACTCAGATTGGTGCGGTGTTTTCGCAGCATCTCTAGAACTTGCGGATGTCGCTCGGCGCACTTCATCGCTTTCCAGCGCCGCGATGCTGCCGATTTCGAGTATTTTAGATGGTTGCACAAGAACGCGAAGATCGATGGATAGCCCGCCGAGAGATGGGCATCCGTGCGCTTGCATTCAAGCAGCGCATCGATCAGGTCGACGGTGGCGTGGTGCTCGCGATGCCGGAGCCTTTCGATTCGGGCAATGATGTGCATGGTGCATGCTCCTAAGGCTAAGTTTTCGCGGGGTCGACCCATGCATCTTACACCTCGAGTTTGTGCACTCAGGGGGGCTTGGTGGCTGCGCAACATCGGTTCCGTTTGGCAAAAAAGAACTAACGCGCGAACCGATGCGTTTGAGGGGGATGTGGGGCATGTTGGCGACCGCTCGAGCGACATGCCGCAACGCTCAACCACTCGACGTCCAAAAGCTGTCAAGAAGAAAATCAAATGGACGGCAAGAAAATTGGTGCAGATTCTCAGGTTTTCGTCCGTACCGGCGGTCGATCCGGATGGGCGGATAACGGCGAAATGATCGACTTGGTTCCGCTGCGGAACCCGGCTGGTGGTTCTGGAGCGGAACCCGGCGGTGGTTCCGGAGAGCGGAACCGGGGCCAGTTGCTCAGAAAGTAACTGTAAGTCGTTGTAAACTCACGCGGCCTTCGGATTCGAGCCCACACGATGAGCTGCGACTTTCATTGCCCGGGGTGGACAAAATGTCCATGAATAGTTCCGCAGCGGAACTCGGGAGTGGTTTTGGAGCGGAACTCGGCGCTGGTTCCGCAGCGGAACTCCGCGCCGGTCTGGGAAGCAAGACTCCGGCAGTTCCGAAGTCAACCCTGCTGCTCCTGGATCACCGCGAGCCCCAGCCTCACTCCATCAGACCCATTCGCACAGCGACACGGGTAAAGCGCGAGGGGACGGGGAATGCGCCGGCGAGTTTTGCGTGCGCCATCACCGAACCCAACTTCGCGTCAGCGGAGAAGCTCGCTGGCGCGCGCAACTGTCTGAGCGGGCGCATTCCCCGTTCCCTTGCGCCCGCACCCAACTAGCGACAGGGTAAGCCTGGGAAAGGGGAAAGACCGATGATGTAAGTCAAAGTCGGAAACCTTTCGTAGCGATCCAGAGGGTTCGACTCCCTCCCGGTAGAGGCCAGCAACCAGCCGGAAGCGAGCCTTGCACGCGTGCGGCAACGTACGTCGTGAAGCGTAGGTAGCAGGTGCTAAAGCCGTGTGATGGAACCTCGAGATCAGGGTGCGCGTTGAGGCCTTCGTCGTGTTGGGAGCGGGGGCAGCATCCCCAGATGCGGTAACGCGAGGATCTGGGGACTCGACCGGGGTCTGAGAGCAGGGCAGAGGTACAGGATGGATCGCCCAGGAACCTGTGAGGTCCAGCAGACTGCCACGTTCCATGAGCCGTTGGTTCTCGGCTTCAACAGGACCGGGCCCGCGAAGAAGTCTCCGCTCCGCGGGAGCGAACAAGAGGGACGAGACGTGGAACCTGGCGACGAATCCATAAGTCGCCAGGCATCAGCTGCTGGAAGTCGTAGCGCCTTCATAGTACTGACGACGCTGGGGAACTTGGCTCACGAGGACCCAGCCGAGGGAAGGGGGGCGTCACGTGGACAGACCCACTCTTGAGAAACACGGAGGGCGCTTTGAAGCCTGCAAGCGTGTCAACGAAACAAGGGCGGATAGCCGCTTTGGCCCGGGACAATCCGGACATGGCGTTCACCTCGCTCAATCATCACCTCGATAAGGAGTGGCTGAGGTACGCGTACGACCAGACCCGGAAGGATGGTGCCGTTGGTATCGACGGGCAGACTGCCGCCGAGTATGGAGCCGACCTCGAGGAGAACCTGACGAGTCTCCTGGATCGGATCAAGTCGGGGCGGTACAAGGCACCGCCGGTGCGACGAGCGCACATCCCGAAGCATGACGGTACGACGCGTCCTCTGGGCATTCCGACCTTCGAGGACAAGGTGGCGCAGCGAGCGATCGTGATGTTGCTGGAACCGATCTACGAGCAGGACTTCTTGGACTGTTCCTTTGGTTTTCGGCCCGGCCGGTCAGCACATCAGGCTCTACGGCAGTTGCGAAACCAGATCATGGACCGCGGCGGTCGTTGGGTTCTGGATGTTGACTTGCGTCGGTACTTCGAAACGATCGATCACGGACGTCTACGGCAATTCTTGGCCAAACGAGTCGTCGATGGCGTTGTACGACGGATGGTCGACAAGTGGCTCAAGGCTGGGATACTCGCAGAGGGGCAATGGAAACGCACCGATCGCGGTACTCCGCAAGGTGGGGTGGCCTCCCCGTTGCTGGCCAACGTCTATCTACACCACGTGATAGACGAGTGGTTTAGTCATGATGTGGCGCCGCGGATGAAAGAACGGAGTTCGATGATCCGCTACGCCGACGACATTGTGATGGTGTTTGAGGACTTTCTCGACTGCATTCGGGTCCAGCGGGTTCTGGGGAAGAGACTCGGCCGCTTTGGGCTGAGCCTCAACCCCGAGAAGACTCGGATGGTCGACTTCCGATTCAAACGCCCGACCGGGAAGCGACACTCTGCCACGCAGGCGACCACGTTTTCCTTTCTCGGCTTCCTCCACGCCTGGGGGCGGTCGCGGCGAGGGAAGCACGTCGTCTATCAGTGGACGTCGAAGGACCGATACGCTCGGGCGCTTCGATCCTTGCACCGGTGGTGTCGGCTGAACCGGCAACGACCTTTGGTTGAACAGCATGCACGGCTGTCGCGCAAGATGCTAGGGCACTATGCCTACTATGGCATCACGGGCAACGGCCAGCGGCTGCGCTGGTACGCCCATCAGGCGGCACGGATCTGGCGTTTCTGGCTATCCCGACGACATCGGGGCAACCCGATTCCGTGGTGCGTGTTTCGACGCACACTCGAACGGTACCCCCTGCCACGGGCTCGCATCGTCCACCAATACGTCCCGACGAGCGAATCTGCCACGTGAGGAACCGTATGCGTCAATCGCGCTCGTACGGGTCTGTGAGGGGCGGGGGCGGCAACGTCCCCGCCTACTCGGCAGCCGCCCTGCTCGTCGCAAGCAGTTCCGGGCGAAGCTCCATGGGCGGCCGGCGAGAGAATTGTCGAGATCGGCGGTTGGCGCCCTGGGCTCTCATCATTCGCCAAGGGGTCGACTCCCTCAACAATCGGGGCGCCGACTGTTTCCGAAACTGCCGGCACACATCAGACAAGACAGCCCGCAAGCGGTTGATGCGCTGGCGCCGTCGGTGCCGTGCAAGGGGGGGCGCTCGCGTCACCTCCGTTGACTTGGCCAGTTGCCAATGGGAAGATGCTGCCATGCAACGTTTTCGCGCCTACGATCCGCCAGAATATGTGAACTGGCAGGCGGACCCAGCAGTTACCGCTGAGTTTCGCGAGCAGATCCACGCCAACCAAAGCCGCCGCCGGATCGTCGACGGGCTGCGGCTCGAACAACACTTGGATTTGTACCGCGGCCTGGTGCGCAATCGTCTGCACGACGTCCAACTCAAACGCTGGGTGATGCAGGGCGTCATCTCGAAGGCTTGGCTGGGGACTGGCGAAGAAGCGGCCACCGTGGGTGCCGTGCACGCCCTGCGCCGCGGCGGTGGCAGACACGTCACCGATTGCGTCGGGCCGATGATCCGCAATGCCGGGGCCTGTCACGAGATGGGGATGCCCTTGGCCGATCTCTTCCGTGCCTACCTGGGCACGGCCGACACCATCTTGAAAGGACGAGACCTCCACATCGGCGACCTAGAGAAGGGGGTGATGGCCCCCATCAGCATGGTTGCTTCGCTGGTCCCGGTGTGCGCGGGTCTGGCCTTGGGTTTCAAGCAGCGGCGCGAAGACCGGCTGGCGCTGACCTGGGTGGGGGACGGGGCAGCACGCACCGGGGAGTTCCACGAGGGCATGTCGATGGCGGCAGCCCTGGGCGTTCCCTTGATTGTCATCCTGCAGAACAACCAGATTGCCCTAGGGACCCGACTCGAGGCGCACTCCCGAACAACACTCGAGGCTGTGGCGCGCGCCTACGTCAAAGACCACCCGTTCACGTGTCACGGCAACAATGTCCTCGATGTGCTGGCGGCCACCACCCTGGCCGCGCGGCAATGCCGTGCCGGGCGGGGGCCGGTCATCATCGTTGCCGAGACCGGGCGCATGGGCGGCCACGCCACCCACGACGAAGGTGAGGCACGTTCGCTCCTGCCCGCCGAGCATTTCGCATACTGGGGCGCGCGCGATCCGGTTGGGTTGTTCGAAAGCTACCAGGTCGAGATGTTCACCGAAAAAACCGGAGGGAAGATCCGTAGCCAGCTCGAGGCGATCGAAGCGGAGGTCACTCAGGAAGTGGAAGCCGCGGCTACCCAGGCGCTTGCGAGCCGGGACACCGCCGTACCGTCAGCCGATTCGGTCGCCGAGGGCGTCTATGCCGCCATGCCGGACGATGCCAGGGCGCCGGGCAATACCGCCGACACCGTTGCCCCTGGCGCTTCAACCATGACCCACAACTCCCCGCAACAGTCGGCTCAACCCACGAGCCGGTAGCCTCCATCCACCAGGAACCCTATGCCACCGTACATCATTGACGAGACAGTCGATGTTCAGCTCCGCCAGCTCATTCGCGACCAGGGCGGCGACCCAGAGAACGAAGATCTGATCCGCGAAATCCTGACCACCGGCTTGAAGCTGCTCAGCGACAAAGCAGTGCGCGGTGACCTGAAGATCATCAACACCGCCCTCAAGGAAATTCGCCACTCATTTCGCGTCTTCCAGCCCTACCGGGACGCGCGCAAGGTGACCATTTTCGGGTCCGCTCGCACCGATCCCAGCCATCCGGCCTACAAGCAGGCGCACACCTTCGCCGAGCGTATCGTCGCGCGCGGCTTCATGACCCTGACCGGCGCTGGTCCAGGCATTATGGAGGCCGGCAACGCCGGTGCCGGCCGTGATCATACCTTCGGACTCGGTATCCGGCTGCCCTTCGAGCAGTCCTTCAACCCGACGATCGACGGCGACAAGAAGGCCATTCACTTCAAGTACTTCTTCACCCGCAAGCTGGCATTCGTGAAAGAGACCGATGCCCTGGTGCTTTTTCCCGGGGGCTTCGGCACCATGGATGAGGGATTCGAGACTTTCACTCTCATTCAAACCGGCAAGGCCAAGCCCATGCCTGTCCTGTGCCTGGACGTCCCGGGCGGCACGTTTTGGCAAGGCTGGTTGGACTTCGTCAAAGACGATCTCCTGAAAGGCGGTTACATCAGCCCGGCGGACCTCGAACTCTTCCACATTACCGAATCGGTCGACGAGGCCTGCGATCTGATTGTGCGCTTCTACCGGAATTACCACTCGCTCCGGTTCGTCGACGGTGATCTGGTGATTCGAGTCCGGCGCTTCCCATCCCGCGAGCTGATGGTGGATTTGAACAAAGGCTACCGGGACATTCTGGAGAGCGGTCGCTTCGAGGTCACCAAAGCCCTACCCGACGAGCGCGAAAACGAGCCCGAGCTGAACGACCTACCGCGCATCACCTGCCATTTCGACCGGCACGGCCACGGACGTTTGCGCGCGATGATTGACCGCATCAACGAAGACGGCTGAATTGCAGAAGCACTACATTCTCGACACCAATGTCTTGCTGCACGACCCAGGGGCACTCCTGAGCTTTCAGGACAACGAAGTCCTGGTGCCTATTCAGGTTGTCGAGGAGGTCGATCACTTCAAACGCCAAGTCAGCGAGTTAGGCCGCAACGCACGGCAAGTGTCGAAACTCCTAGATCACTACCGCGCCGCTGGCAGCCTCGCAAATGGCGTCGAACTCGCGAGTGGCGGACGGTTGCGTGTTCTGCTCGAGTCGCCACGCGCCGACCTCTTGCCCAGCGGCCTGACCGACAACGTCGACAACGCCTTGGTTGCCGCCGCGCTGGAACTCAAAGAGCAGAACCCGGACCATCCGGTGGTGATCGTCACCATGGATACCAATCTGCGCATCAAAGCGGACGCGCTAGGCATCGCCGCCCAAGATTTCGAGGCTGGCCGAGTCGCCGCCGACGAAATCTACCTGGGCCACTCGCTCCACCAAACGACCGCCGCAGTCTTAGATGAGATTCGAGGTGCCGGCAAGACGCCGTTCCCTGCCAGCGAGCCTCACCCCAACGCGCCTCACCCCAACGCGCCTCACCCCAACGCGCCTCACCCCAACACGCTTCACGCCAACGCCCTTTTCCCCAACGAGTACCTCCAACTCGAGAGCAACGAGAACGGCGCCCGCCCAGTCTTGGCAAGGGTTGACGCTGCAGGCACCCATCTCCAAGCCATCAAGAACTTCGAGGAGCAAGCCATCGGCGTCGTGCCCCGCAACCGCGAACAACACTACGCCCTCGATGCCCTCCTCGACCCCGAAGTACGCCTGGTGACTTTGATGGGGAAGGCCGGCACTGGGAAGACCTTCTTGGCTGTCGCTGCCGGCTTGGCACAGGTGCTGGGGCACCCCAACTATCCCCGCCTGTTGATCTCGCGCCCGATTTTCCCAGTCGGTCGCGATGTCGGCTACTTGCCCGGCGACATCGACGCCAAGATGAGTCCGTGGATGCAGCCGATCTACGACAACTTGCTGGTGATCCTCGAAAAGTCCCGCGGCAAGGACGCCGCCGCCATTCTCGAACGCACGCTTCGCGATGGCTTGATCAGCGTCGAACCCGTCACCTACATCCGGGGGCGCAGCATCGCCGGGCAGTTCATCGTCATCGACGAAGCCCAGAACTTGACGCCTCTCGAAGTGAAGACCATCGTCACTCGAGTCGGCGAGGGGACCAAGATTGTTCTCACCGGCGACGTGGACCAGATCGACAACCCTTACGTCGATGCCTGGTCCAACGGCTTTGTGCACCTCGTCCAAAAACTCAAACACAGCGGCCTCGTCGGTCACGTGGCGCTCTGCAAAGGCGAGCGCTCGGCCCTCGCTGAGCTGGCTGCCAACACGCTCTAGACTTGTGCACCGGTTGTCCACCGATCGCCAACCGACCGCCCTCCGGGGGCGCGGCGCCCGCCACGGCGTCCACGGGTTATCCACACTCTTTGCACACCTTGCGCGCCCCCCGGAGCCGTCGCACAAAAAAAGTAGAGGAATCGTCGGCAAATCGACTTGACCGCACTGCACAGCCAGTCCTAACCTGGAAACAGGTCGAACGTGATTCGTGCCTGTGCACCACGAGCGAACCGCTTGGTGCGAAAACCCCGAGAAGGGAGGCAGCTCTCGCAAGAGGCAAGCCGCTCGTCTCGCGCCCAACACTCTGAGGGGCAACGCCGTTCCACTTCGGTGGGTTGGCGCCAAGCCCGCGAGAGGATGATGCCGGGAAGCCGGCGACCAGCGCGCGGCGGGAGAAGACCTTGAGGGGGGAGAAACCCAAGGGAGGAGCGGGCCGCGGCGCGGGCTAGCCCCCGCGACGCAAGGCAACGGTCTCTCGGGGGGATCAACACCCGGAAGCTGCGCTTCGGCCAACAGCAAGCGGGTAGAGCGCCGTCGAAAGGCGGGCGCGATCTCCGGGAGGGAGAAACTCCGTAGGGCAAAACCCTATGAGTGCCATCGGCATGAAACAAGGCCGAGAGGCTGTGTGAGGCGCAAGCCGTCAAGAGGGTGAGAAACCCTGCAGGCGGATCGTACTGGGTGAGGCAAGCCCAGGTTGAGTGGATTCACACCGCCCCGAGCGCTGAAAGGGCAGAAATCTCATGGGAGCCGTGGCCACACCGGTGGCCGTAGCTCTGGTGGTGATACTCTGAAGGGGAGTTGAAGCTCAAGAGAGGATCAACCGGATCAAGACAATCGCGGACCGGTTGTTGCGGCGGCTGGGAAGACCCCGAGGCCCAGACCAAAAGGGCGAGGGGGGATCTCAAAACCGATAGTGGGATACTCGCTGCCGTCTAAAACTCTGTAGAGTGCGATCACCCCAGGAGAGGAGGGTGCAACTGCGGCGACGTGGAAGCACCACCTGCCAGAGTGAGGCTTCGAAGGGAGCCAACAGGTGCGGGTCTGGTTCGGCCCTTGTTGGGACAGAGCGCGAACCTCCTTTCGCGTAAGGTAGAGTCGAGCTGCTTCCGCCATCGCAGCTCGACTTTTTTTGACCCAAATTGGAGTGGGGGACCGTAGATGGGCGTCTTTCGCTACATGCAAGAGCGCGGCCTGATCTACCAGCAGACCGACGACGGAATCGACGCCTTTCTCGATGCGGCGCCGCGCCGGGTCTACGTCGGTTTCGATCCATCAGCCGACAACTTGCACATCGGCAACTTGGTTGCTTTGATGGGGCTGATGCGACTCCAGCGCGCCGGTCACCGGCCCATCGCCGTGGTCGGCGGCGGCACCGGCATGGTCGGTGACCCCAGTGGCCGTGACGAAGAGCGCCTCCTCATGTCCGTCGAGGAAATCGAGACCAACTGCGCCGCTATCCAGAAGATCTGCGAGCACTTCCTAGATTTCGACGACCCCAAGACCGGCGCCCTCCTCTGCAACAACCTTGAATGGCTCGGCAAGTTTGGGTTTCTGGAGTTCTTGCGGGAGGTCGGCAAGCACTTCAGCGTCAATGCCATGCTGGCCAAGGAATCGATCCGCAGCCGCCTGGACGATCGTCAGCAAGGCCTTTCCTACACCGAGTTTTCCTACATGCTGCTGCAGGCGTACGACTACCAGCAGGTGTTCGACGCCCACAAGTGCGAGTTGCAACTCGGCGGCTCCGATCAGTGGGGAAACATCGTCGCCGGCATCGACCTGATTCGCCGCACGCGTGGCGCTGAAGTTTATGGAGCAACCTTCCCGCTGATCCTTAAGGCCGACGGCACCAAGTTTGGCAAGTCCGTCGGTGGCGCTATCTGGCTGGGAGCGCACGGCACCTCGCCCTACGACCTCTACCAGTTCTTGATGCGCACCAACGACGCGGACGTCAGCAACTACCTAAGGATCTTCACGTTCCTAAGTGACGCCGAACTCCGCGTGCTCGAGGAGGAGGTCGCCGAAACCCCGGAGAAGCGCACCGCCCAGCGCATTCTGGCCGACGAAGTGGTGCGTCTGGTTCACGGGGAAGCTGGCCTCAAGACCGCCCGCAAGGCCACCGAGGTGCTCTACGGCGGCGACGTCACCGACCTGACCGACGACGAGGTAGCAGCGATCTTCCACGACGTGGCGTCGACCGAGCTCGAGCGCCAGGCACTTGCCGGCGCCGGGCTACCGCTGGCCGATGCCCTGGTCGCCGCCGGCGTCGTACCCTCCAAGGGCGCCGCCCGCCGACTGGTTGCCGGGGGTGGCGTCTACGTCAACAACGCCCGCGTTACCCAGGAGGACGCCACGCTGACCGCCCAAGCGTTGGCTTCCAAAAGCTACATCGTGCTCCGCAAGGGCAAGAAGGATTTCTACCTCCTGCGCTTCACCGGCTGAGGGGCCCCAACCACCGCGCCGCCACACTCGCCCCACGCCCCCAACCACCGCGCCGCCCACCGGCCCACGCGCCCCAACCGCTACTCGTCCCGCAAAAAGTGACAGTTGTACCCACCCGGATTCTTCACCAAGTAGTCCTGATGGTAGTCCTCGGCCGCAAAAAACTCCCCGGCCGCAACGAGCTCGGTTACCACCGGCTTGTCCCACGCGCCTGACTGGTCCACGTCCGCCTTGACCTCTTCGGCAACGCGCCGTTGGGCCTCGTCGTGGTAGAAGATCGCAGACCGGTACTGGGTACCGACGTCGTTGTGTTGTCGGTTCACCGTCGTCGGATCGTGCAGTCGGAAGAAGTAGCGGAGGATCTCCTCGTAGCTCACCTGGGCCGGGTCGAAAATTACGCGCACGGCCTCGGCGTGTCCCGTCTGGCCGCTGCAGACGTCCTTGTAGTCCGGGCCATCGGTCGTGCCGCCGGTGTACCCCACGTTCGTCTCGATCACCCCGGGCAGCTCGCGTAGCAAATGTTCCACCCCCCAAAAGCAGCCGCCCGCCAGGGTGGCGGTCGCCGTCGCGGTTGCCGCGCTTTCATGCGGCGCGACGCCCGCCGCAATAAAGGGTCCGAGAAAGCTGCCGTAGCCCTGCGCCCCAAGCTCGGCCACCGGCACGAATCGCAACGCCGCTGAGTTGATGCAATAGCGCAGCCCAGTGGGCTTAGGGCCATCCGGAAAGACGTGCCCCAAGTGCGAATCGGCGTGCTCGGAGCGGACCTCGGTCCGCGTCATGCCGAGAGTCTGGTCGGGGTGCTCGGCCACCGATTCCGGTGCCACCGGCTTGGTAAAACTTGGCCAGCCGCTCCCCGAGTCGTACTTGTCGAGCGAGCTAAACAATGGCTCCCCCGAAACCACGTCCACATACAGGCCGTGCTCATGGTGGTCCCAGAACTCGTTGTGAAAAGCGCGCTCGGTTCCTTCTTCCTGAGTAATGCGGTATTGCTCGGGACTGAGCTGCTCGCGCAGGTCTTGGTCTTTGGGTTTCTCGTAGTCTGTCATGTCCGGATCGTACCTGAATCCAGCGGAGCCGGATGCGCTCGGCGCTACGGTGTCAGCTGTGGCACCGCCGCCCCGCTGGAAGATGACGGTGGTCGCGGCCACCACGCAGGCGAGAAGGGCGCCAGAGCGGACCAAACGGCGGGCGTTCGCGCCCAGGCGACGGTTGTTCGGACGGCCGGGCGCAGTGGAGTGAGCCATGGTGTTCTCCTTCGCTCCTTGGGATGGCGACGCCCACCCAGCCGATGCAGCCCCGGCCCTAAAGATCACCCTCGTTAGAAAGATATGAGGATCTGGGCCAGCCCCCGCGACCTAAGTGAAGACGACTGCCCTCGCCCCGGGCTCCACGACCCGCCCAATCACCGTCCCGGCCGGCTCGCCGTGCTCGCCCATCACCCGCTGAAACACCTCGAGCCCCTCGGCCGCCAACGCCACGCACAGCCCCCCGGATGTCTGTGGGTCGAAAGCCAGCCGCCAATCTGGGTGCGCCTCGGCCTCGTACTCAACACGCCCTTCCAGCGCCGCCAAGTTGTCACGGAGCCCTCCCGGGAAGACCCCGTCGCGCAGAAGTTCCAACGCCCTCGGCAAGAGCGGCAGGGCGTCCCCATCCACCTCAATCGTGACCCCCGATGCGCTAGCCATCGACGCCGCGTGGCCGGCCAGCCCGTAGCCGGTGATGTCGGTGGCCGCCCTGGCGCCGGCTGCGATCATGGCGTGGGCGGCGCCGCGGTTCAGCCGCCGCATCGACTCCACCATGGTCCGGGTGGTCGCGGCGTCCAAGAGATCGCGCTTCACCGCGGTTGCCAAAATCCCCGTGCCGAGCGGCTTGGTCAGCACCAGAAGGTTGCCCACCTGTGCCCCCCGGTTGGCGACCACCCGCGCCGGATGCACCTGCCCGGTCACCGCCAAGCCAAACTTGAACTCGGGGTCTTTCACCGAGTGGCCACCCACCAGCGCCACCCCAGCTTCTTCCAATACCGTCTGGGCGCCGCCCATCGCCTCGCCGAGGACGCGCAGCGGCAACTCGGCGTGCGGGAAGCACACGATGCCCATGGCCGTCAGCGGTTCTCCACCCATGGCGTAGACATCCGACAAGGCGTTGGCAGCAGCGACCGCGCCAAAGTCACGGGGGTCATCGACGATCGGCGTGAAAAAGTCGACCGTGTTGACGATGGCCAGATCCTCGCGGAGCTGGTACACCCCGGCGTCATCCCACGTGTCGTAACCCACCAGGACGTTGGGTGCACGCCCCGCCGGCAAGCTCGCCATTGCCTGGGCCAGATCCTCCAGCCCGAGTTTGGAGGCTCACCCGGCACACTCGACCATGGCCGTCAGTTTGTGCTGGATTTCGTCGCGGGTCGAGGGTGTGTCGTTCATTCCAAAAAATGCCCACTAGGGGGAGGGGGAAGTCACCGGCTCTTGGCTCTCAAGCTGCTCGAAGGCGATGGCATCGCCGTCCAAAACCACGCGCAGGCGCGCGCCGGGCCCAATGTCACCGCTGACAATCCGCATGGCCAACGGGTTCTCGAGTTGCTGCTCGATTTCACGCTTCAACGGGCGGGCGCCGTAGGTGGGGTGGAACCCATCTGCCGCCAACTTGTCACCCACCGCTTGGTCAATGTCGATCGAGATCTTGAGTTCCCGCATGCGTTCCGCCAGCCGCGTCAGCTGGATGTCCAAGATCTGACGAATGTGGGCTTCACCCAGTGGGTGGAAGACGATGAGATCGTCGATCCGATTCAAGAACTCTGGCTTGAAGTGCTGGCGGACCTCGTGAAGCACCATGCCCTTGGCGTCTTCGTAGGAAATCTGGCCCGATCCCGAGCCAAACCCGATGGGCGTCTTCTCGGCCAGCTCGGAGCTGCCCAAATTCGAAGTGCCGATGATGATGGTGTTCCGAAAGCTCACTTTGTTGCCCTGCGCATCGTTCAACATACCTTCGTCGAGCACCTGCAGGAGCAGGTTGAAGACGTCTGGATGGGCCTTTTCCACTTCGTCCAAAAGCACCACCGAATAGGGCTGCCGGCGCACTTTCTCGGTCAACTGGCCGCCCTCACCGTAGCCGACGTAACCGGGCGGCGCGCCGATCATCTTGGCGACCTCGTGGCGTTCCATGTATTCGGACATGTCCAGGCGGATGATGCGGTTTTCGTCGTCGAACAGGAAATCGGCCAGCGCTTTGGCCAACTCGGTCTTGCCGACCCCGGTCGGGCCGAGGAACAAGAACGCACCGATCGGCCGCCCACCTTCCCGCAGCCCGGCGCGGTTACGGCGGATCGCATTGGAGACCGCAATGACCGCGTCCTCCTGGCCGACGATGCGGTCGTGCAGGTTCTTTTCCATGTTTGCCAGCTTGCTGGCCTCTTCCTCGACCAGTCGCGCCACCGGGATGCCGGTCCACGAAGCGATGACTTCGGCGATGTCCTCGGCTTCGACCCGCGGCGACTCCTCATCGATGTTGGCCCGCCAAGTCGTGCGCTCCTGATTGAGCTGCGCTTCGAGGCGCAACAGCTCGCTATGGTAGGCCGCAGCTTCCTCGAACTCCTGGCGCGTAAACGCGTCTTCCTTGCGGGCAACCAGAGCTCGCCGCTGATTCTCGAGCTGTTGCAGTCCCGGCGGCATCAGGTGTTTGGAAAGGTGCTTGCGCGATCCCGCTTCGTCGATCAGATCGACCGCCTTGTCGGGCAGCGAGCGGTCGGTGATGTAGCGCTCGGAAAGAGTCGCTGCCGCCTCCAAAGCCTCGCGCGTATACGCCACCTGGTGGTGTTGCTCGTAGAACGGCCGCAGCCCATCGAGAATATCGAGGGTTTCGGCGACGGTGGGTTCCTCCACCAGAATGGGCTGAAAGCGCCGAGCCAGGGCGCGGTCCGATTCGATGTGGCGCTTGTACTCCTCGATCGTCGTCGCTCCAATGGTTTGCATGAGGCCGCGCGCGAGAGCCGGCTTCAGCATGTTGGATGCGTCGACCCCGCCGCCTCCGGCACCAGCACCAACCACCGTGTGCAACTCGTCGATGAAGAGGATCACCCGGCCGCCGGCGCTGATGACCGCGTCACGCACCGCCTTCAAGCGCTGTTCGAACTGGCCGCGGGCGCCAGCTCCAGCCACCAGATCGGCCATCTCCAGCGACAGGATCCGCTTCGAGACCATCGACTCGGGCACCTCCGCATTGGCGATGGCTTGCGCCAGGCCGTCGACGATGACGCTCTTGCCAACCCCGGCCTCGCCGATGAGGACGGGATTGTTCTTCTTTCGCCGGTTCAAGATCTCGATGAGCCGTTCGATTTCCCGCTCGCGGCCGACGACCGGGTCCAAGTCGCCGCGCCGCGCCATTTCTGTCAAGTCGGTGGTGAACTCATTCAAGACGTCCAAACGGCTTTCGGAGTCTTGTTGGTCGATGCGTTCGTCGCCCCGGGTTTCCAGCAGGACTTCGCGCACACGGTCGCGGTCGAGTCCAGCGCTCCGCAGAAGGGTGACGACGGGTTCGGCATCTTCGTGAAAGAGTGCCAGAAACAGCGTGCCGGTCGACACGAACCGGTCGCCCAGCGAGCGAGCCTCGGTCATGGCCGTGTCGAGCACAGTTTTTACCGAGTCGGCAAAGCTGATCGTGCCTTTTTCGTTGTTGGTCTTGGCCTCGGCCTTGGGCAGTGCTTTGATAGCCTCAGCCAACTCGTTCCGCAGCCGTTGCAGCGAATCATCGATCGACGCCGCTTGTTCGATGACGTCCCTGACGCCACCGCCTTCCTGTTCGACCAGCCCCCAGAGCAAGAACTCGACGGTGAAGTGCGTACGCCCACTCTCCACCATTTCGGTGGAACCGAGGTAGAGCGCTTCCTGGACCTTTTGGGTGCTGCGTCTGAGAAAAGATTGAATCATCGGACCCTGCCTAGTGTTTGCATGACTCTAGCAGATACCGGCCCGCCCAAAAAATTTGCGCCCCCCAAGCTAGCTGAGGGGCGCCCGGCAATCGCTGACCAACCGTGACTAGAAGCCCGGCACTTTCGGGGCGCGCTTGTACAGCATGCTGGTAATCCACCAACCTGCCAGGATGACCAGGGACAGCATCCACGGTCGCGGCGACGCCCAGGTCATGTGCTGGTTGAGCATCATGAAAACCAGCGGTACAGACATATAGGTGTTGTGCTTGGAGCGAGTGCCGGCCAACGGTGCTGCACCCTCGGGCGGTGCCTCACCGTTCTTGGTGGCGGTGATGATCTTCTGCTGCGCTGGCCAGATGCGGTACCAGACGTTGAACGCCATAAAGGTGCCAAACATCGCCGCCGTATGGATCGCTGATCCACGGAACCCAAAGTCGGCGACCTCGCGGAAGAGGTAGACCATGCTGGTTGCCAGGATCCACCCCAACCAAAAGGCAATGGGGCCACTCTTGAACACCGTCTTGCACAAGATGTCGTAGACGAAAACCAAGAGAAAAGTCAGCAAAATGAACACGCCGCCCGTGGTCCAATTGGCCTTGAGCGGTTCCTCGAAGACAATGCGCGAGTGGTAGTAGACCAGCAACAAGAGCACGACGCCGGTCACCCACGTCCAGGCGGCACCCCACCGAAACCAATACAGCGTGCGTGGCAACAGCTCTGGAACGACCTTGCGCTTGGTGTCACCGTCCATGGTTGGAGCAAACGCCGAATTCACCCAGTTGAAAAAGTACAAGAGCCCAATCCACAGAATGCCGGCGACCACGTGTGCCCACCGAAACATCGACTCCAAAAAGTTCATGGTGTCCATAACCGCCCTCTCTCCTCCATCGCGGGAACCCGGCCGAGATGGCCAGCTTGGCGTGTCCGAAACGGCCGCGCAGAATAGCACATCACTCGCCGCCCAGCCTCTACTCGAAGCGCTTGAAGATGGAGACGGACTAGAGCCGCTGGGTGACGACGAGCGCCCGTTCCAGCCCGCCCTGCCGAAACCTATAAGTCGAATGGACCGGCACGTCCAGCCGGTCGAGCGCACCGAAGGGCAAGACCAGCGCTGCGCGCCAGCCGCCCCACGACCGCCGGAGCCGCTGCGCCAGCGCCTCCGGTCGCGTCGCCTCATCCGGCTTGAGCCGCTTGCCGTAAGGCGGATTAAGAATCAAGGTGCCCGGGGCCAACAGTTCAGCTTCCAGCGCCCCGGGCAAAGCGTTCCAGTCTGCTCGCACCAAGGTGATGGTGCCCCGGACGCCGGCGCGCTCGGCGTTCCGGCGGGTGACGCCCAGCGCCCCAGCCTTTTGGTCGGCGCCGACGAGCGGTGGGAGGGTGGTCGCCCTCCGGCTCGCCAACGCGGCTGGCGGCTTCAGGACGCGCCGCCACGCCAGCGCCCCTAACCGTGGCCAGCCGTTCGGCGCCGCTGCCTCGCCGGTGCGCGCCGGCCGGGCCGCGCGCATGAGGGCGGCTTCGATGAGTTGGGTGCCAGCCCCACACATCGGATCGACCAGCGGTTGATCGGCGGTCCAGCCGGAGAGCAGGATGGCAGCGGCGGCCACGTCTTCCCGAAGCGGCGCGGCGCCGGTTTCGAGGCGGTAGCCTCGTTCCGAGAGCGGTGATCGGTGCAAGGGCACTGCAATGCTCGCGCGGTTTCGCACCAACTCGACGCGCAGTGTGCAATCGACCGACCCAGCCGCCGCGCGCGCATTCGGCAAGGCTTCGGTGACCGCCTCGCCGACGATCCGCCCCACCAGGTCCCGACTCTGCAGGGCCGACCGATGGACGCTGGCGTCGATACGCCCGCCCGGCACCACGCCGCGGATCTTGGCCCAGTCGACTCGGCGGGCCACCGCTTTCAGGGCGCCGGCATTGGGGGCGTGGCCGACGGCCAGCACGCGGCGCATGGCGGTCGTCGTGCGCGTCCAGACGAACACCTGGGCGGCCAACTCAGGGACCGCCCGAAAGGTGAGTCGGCCGTGCCGGGTGCGGTGTTCTCGAACGCCAAGGGCTCGCAGCTCAACCTCGGTGGCACGTTCAAGGCCCCGGGCGACCACCAACTCATACGTGTCGGCGGCGGGCCGGGGTCGGTGGTTCACGCCTCACTCTGCGCCATGAGCCGGCGCAGCACCTGGGTCGTCGCGTCGGGGACTTCCAGGGGCAGGAGGTGGCCGGCCCCCTCGGCGATCGACAAGTCGGCGGCGCGCACCGCGTCAGCCATGCGGCGCGCGGCTGCGGGCGGGGCGATCGCGTCGTCGCCGCCGGCGAGGATTGACACCGGACACTCCAACGCGAGCAGCACGTGGTGGGTGTCGGCGCGCAGCGCCATCCCTTCCAAGGAACCTGCTAGCCCGGTGGCGCTTGTCCCCAGCATCATGGCGCGCACCAGCGCCTCGCCGTCGGCCGGCAGGTTCCCCCCGGCAAAGAGCTTGGCTGCCAAGCCATCGATGAGCTCCGGCACCTCGCCGCGCCGGGCTTGGGCGGCTGCGTCGAAGCGTGCTTGCCGGGTGGCGTCGTCGTCCGCTACCGCCTTGGTAGCCACCAAGCCGAGGCCGGCGATCCGTTCCGGGTAGCGCTCGGCGAAAGCCAGGGCGATGTAGCCACCCATGGATTGGCCGACCAAGACGAAGCGCTCGAGTTCGAGACGATCGGCCAGTGCCCGCACATCCTCGGCGAACTCAACCATGCGGTACGGGGGTGGCGGCGCTTCGCTCTGCCCGTGGCCGCGAAGGTCGGGAACGACGACCCGGTAGTCTTCTGCCAAGGCGAGGATTTGCCGGCGCCACAGGCGGCGGTCAAACGGAAACCCATGCAGAAGGATGCACGGTGCCCCGCTGCCGGCGTCGACGGTCGTCGTCTCCAGCGCGCCGGTGGTCAACTGCACCACAAGTGCTTCGCCCGCCGCAGCCGCTTCCTCACCCACGCCGCCCCGCCTCACTCACGCCGGCCGCCTCACTCACGCTGGCCGCCTCACCCACGCCGCCCCGCCTCACTCACGCCGGCCGCCTCGCACCGCCTGCTTCACTCACCCCACTCCCTCCGTCACTGACCCGCCTGCAACGGCTGGTTGATCCCAACCCTCCAAGCCTCAATCTGTTCCGCCAACAGCTGAGCGACCACCTCGTGGCCGGCGCTGTTCCAGTGGATGTTTTCTCTATAGTAAAGCGAGCCCGCCGCCGCCCGCTCGGCCCCCAACAACCCGTCGTACAGGTCGGCGACTCGCACGCCTGCCACGGCAAGTGCCTGGGCGTTCACTTGGTGGCGCCGGTGGGCGGGATTGTTGTGCTCGACGAGTTCCCGCCTCTGATAGGCGAAGACCACCATCAACTCCGCCCCGGCCGCCGCCGAACGCTGGTGCATCCTGAGGACCAATTGCCGATAGGTCTGGTCGGCTACCTCGTAGTGTGGTTCTTGTGACTCCAGAAGGGCCGTGATCCGTCCCGCGGCCAGCCGCTGGTAGATGTAGCGGTTCAGGCCGTAGTACAGATGACTATGTCGGTGCACCATTTTCTGCCCGGGCAACGGCAGGTGGCTGACACCAAAGGCCGCTTGCGCGGCCCAGTGTCCAGGACCCTCCAACTCGATCGAGTTACCCGAGAGGACCACCCGCGGTTTGGGGCCAAACGCCGAAGCATTCACGTGGTTGTCAGAGTAGTCGTTGGCGATGGTCATCAACAGCACGAGATCAGGCTGGTAGCGGAGCCCCAGCCGCTCGAGCGTCAAGAGCTCTTGTACCGTAGAGTAGCCATAGACCCCCAGGTTGATGACTTCGACGTTGCTGAGGCGCTCTTGCAATCGCCAGGTGAACGTCGCTTCGTCTCCCACCTCGGATCCGTCGGTGTAGGAATCCCCCAGGACAACGACTCGCAGCGTCCCCTCGGGCTTTTTGAACGCATGTTCAGGGACGCGAAAGCCGTGGCTGTTGTAGCTGACCCGATAGCGGTGCCCCTCCAGCTCTTGCCACCGACTCACTAGTGGATAGTGGCTCCAACCTAGGACGGGATCAATACGCGTCAACCGCGGCCGCACCACCGGCACCACCGCCTGCAAGCACGTCTCGACCAGGACGGTGACTAGTGCCAAGCTACCGGCCGCCAGGGCGAGCTTCGGACCTAACCGAGTCACGACGTCTCTGCGTGTGGTTCGCGTGCCAATGTGGGGTTCCTGCTACCGCAAGAGGCAACCGCGCTGGACGCCCATCAACCGGGCGAAGTTGTTTGGACCTAATGGATTGCGACAGCAGCCTGAGTATGACACATCTTGCCGCCAGTGACGCTGGAGAAAGCCGCGCCGCCATGCGATTATGGCCGGCCGCGCGCGTAGTCTGGACCGACCGGACGATTGGTGGCCCGAGTCACTGGGGGTCTTCTGGGGATGCACCAAACAAGCCACACCCCGCGCTACTTCGAAGGACGCCGGATTCTCATGGCGGGGCTGGTGGTCAACATTTGTCTCACCTTGGTGAAACTCGGTGCCGGAGTTGTCGGCCGTAGCCACGCGTTGATCGCCGACGGCATCCACTCCCTCTCGGATCTGGCGACCGACCTCGTGGCGTTTGTCGGATGGCGCTACTCCAGCAAACCGCGCGACAGCGACCACCCCTATGGTCACGGCAAGATCGAGACTTTGGCGGCCACCTTCGTCGGAATCTTGTTGTTTGGCACTGGTGTTGCCATCGTCGTCGAAGGATTCGAGGCGATGTTTGAACAGCAGCCGGTCCTGCCCGGTTGGATCGCCCTGGTGGCGGCGATCTTCTCGATCGTCCTCAAAGAAGCGCTTTACCGCTACACCCTAGCTTACGCCAACCGCCTGGGGTCCAGCGTGCTCGTAGCCAACGCTTGGCACCACCGCTCGGATGCCCTGTCGTCGATTGCCACGCTGGTCGGTGTCGCTGGTGCCCGCTTGGGTTTCCCCGTGCTCGACCCGGTCGCCGCCGTCTTGGTTGCCGCGTTGATCATGAAGGTCGGGGTCGATGTTGTTGTCCGCGGGTCCCGCGAGCTCGTCGAAGAATCGTTGCAGGAGGAAGAGACGGCTCGGCTGATCGCCGCCGCCACCGGTGTCGACGGTGTGCGCGGCGTCTCAGAGATGCAGTCCCGCCGCGTCGGCCCGGCTGCGGTCATCGACGTATCGATCACCGTCGATGGCGACCTAACCGTCACCCAGGGCCACACTATCGCCCACGAGGTCGAAGAGGCTCTATGCGCAGCGATGCCGGTTGTCGAGATTGTCACGGTGCACGTGGAGCCTCACTCTGAAGTTCCCGGGCCACAGCTTCGATCGCCGCCCCGCGCTCAGAGTGGCCAAGCGCTCTGAAGGCTGCGGCAACGTGTAGGTACGGGTCGATCAGGTTGGGATCGGCGCGTAGCGCGCGGTGGGCCGTGGCTACCTGCCGCCACCAAGGAAGGTACTTGCGAAAGGCGCTGGCCAGCGCCGCGGCGCGGCGGCTGTTGCCGGCCACCGCGTGCGCGCGCATCGTCGCGTAGAGGAGGCCGCGTTCGGTCGGCGCCCGCCCCAGGGCTGGCTCAAGGATGGCCAAAGCCCGCTCGGGCGCACCGGAGCGGAGCGCCTCGAGTCCCAGCTCCAGGGCCCCTTCGAGCTGCGTTGAATCCCGAGCCACGACTCCATTCAGAAGTTGTCGCCCCTGTTGGGCGTCACCGGTACGGAGCAACAAGCGCCCGAGTTCGAGTTGCGCTGCGTTGCGCGCCTCTGGCGTGGCTGCCTCGGCATAGGCGAGTTCCTCGAGAAGCCGGCGGGCGGTCGCCGCGTCGCCCAGCGCCGCAAAGGCGCGCGCCTCGTTGACCGGCCGCATCCCGGGGGTGCGCACGATGTCGTAGAAGTGCAGGGCCTCGGCAAACGCACCCAACTCGACAAGTGTCCCGGCCATGGCTAAAAGAGTCGGCCGGTCTTGCGGTAAGACTCGATAGGCGGCCCGCAAGTCGCTGAGGGCGAGGGCGCTGGCACCGGCCTCCCGCCTGGCGATACCGCGCTCTCGGGCCGCGCGTGCCGCGGCCGAATCGGTGGCGCTCGCCGCCTGCGGCGGCAAGGGTTGCTTGGCCGGTGTCCACCGTGGTGCCTCTTGGTCGGCGCTCCACCCCACGCCGGCCATCCAGAGCCCACTGAAACAGCACCCGACAAGGATCCTCACAGCGCGCTCCCTGGCGCGGTGCCGTCCACCACCCCGACTTCGATCTAGCATCGCCAGCTTTCTCCCAACGGCGCTCCAGCATGCACCGCGATGTGGACCTTGCAGGACGCCCGCTACCGCATGGCGTCGCCAACGAAGCGACGTTCGATGACCCCATGACCGCGACGCACGGTCAGCTCCTCGCCAGCCGCGGCGGTACCCAGCGAGTCCACCGGCCCTCCCGCCCAACGCACCACCAGCGATTTGGCGTCGAGGCCCATGCCCAAGTGGAGGCGCCGGTCGGATGCATTGAAGCCACCGGCGGCGACCAGCCCCATGACCCGTCGCTCGCCGCGCAGAGCGGTGGCGGTGGCCGCCACCCCATCGACCAGCCGCACCCAAATCGCCTCGTCACCGCCACCCAGCTCGATGGTGCGGTTGGCGTAGGCGCGCAGGGGCTCGTTGGCGTAGGTCAAAATCAGGTCCAGGTCACCGTCCGCGTCCAGGTCGCCGGTGACCGCGCCGCGGCTTGCCCGCCACTCGGACCACGGTGCCTCTCTGGAGCCGAGGACGCGCGGACCAGACAGGTCAATGAGCCGGTCTTCTTGGGCGAAGCGGGTACCAGACGCGGGGGAGTCGGCCGCGCGCGAGCGTTCGCCCCGCACATTCAGAAGAACGTGGTCGCCGGTGTTGGTGAAGTCCGCCCACACCGATTGCGCCGTGGCGGCGCCTCGGGTCAAGAGTTCCAACCCTGGCGCCCCCGGGGCCTCGGTGAACTGGTCGCCGGCGTGCGCTCGCAGCCACACGTCGCTCTCGCCGCCGCCTCCGGCGACCAAGAGGTCGGGAAGGGAACCATCGCCGCGCGGGATCAGGCACATGCTCGGTCCAGAGCTGGGTTGGCCGGCGCCGTCGTAGGCCAGCCCCCGTTCGAGCCCGAGGTCTTCGAATCCCTGGCCAGTGTTGTAGAGCGCCGCCCGCCCCCAGCCCACGTGCTGGACGACTAGATCCAACCAACCGTCAGCGTTCAGGTCCCAAACCTTGACGTCGGCGGCCGGCCGCGCCTCACCGCTCCCCAGCCCCCAAGCTTGGCTGGCGTCGGTGAACGCCCCGCCCCCCTGCAGGAAGAGCTGGTCGTGGAGAGGCGAAAGGTCCTCGGCGTCGCAGGGCGCCGGTAGCCCGCGACGATGACACGGCCCGCCACGCGCTGCCAGATCCACCGCGCGCGCCAAGTAGACATCAAGCTCGCCGTCCCGGTTAACGTCGAGGAGGGCGGTAGCGCGCACCCAACCACCCCGCTGGTGACTGAGGGGTCGGCGCGCAAATGCATCGGCGCCGTTCCACCAGATGGACGCACCGTCCAATTCAGCGGTGACGATGTCGTCGGCACCGTCGGCGTTCAAGTCTCCGACCTGCACGCCGGTGGCCCAGTTGCCCGAGGCATAGGGAGTGTTCTCAACGCTAGCGCACTTGGCGCTAGCGGCCCTGTCGAAGCGTCCGGCCTCGCCTTCGAAGTAGCGGTCGCGACTGATCTCCGGCTGCGGCCCGCCGGTGACCCAGACGTCCAAATCGCCGTCACCATCCCCATCAAAGAGGGCCGCTTGTTGCCCGGCCCAAAGCCCGGCGTGCCCGAGGGAGTCTGGCGGTACCGGCGGCGGCATCTCCAATCCAAAGGCGGCTGTCGCCTCTTCTAACGTGGGAGCTGTCACCCCCGCAATGGCCAGGGGCAGATGGCCCATTGTCAGGGCAATCCAAACGCCGCTCAACCATCTCCCAAGTCTCGCGTCAAGCCACCGCCACGGATGGCCGAAGCTCCCGGTGTGATGCGAATTCAAGCTCTAAAACCTCGACTCTTGGCATTGGCGTGCGGCGTGCTCTGCATGGTTGGGTCCCAGGCGGCAGCCCAGAGCAACCACTGTACCGACCCATCCGCCTCGGTGGGCGTTCAGCTGCCGCTCCAGGCGACCTTCGACACGCAGACTGGCGATGATGGCACCCACTCCCTGTGCGGCGGCGGCGTCGGTGCCCCCGAGCTATTGTATCGTGTCACGCTCACCGCGTTCACCCAACTCGAAGTGCGGGCCGAACCTGAGTCGACCTTCGACGCCATGATTTACGTGCGGGCGGTCGATTGCGATGACCCCCTCGCCGAGTTTGGCTGCGCTGACTACTCAGGCGCGGGCGGCGTTGAGGTCATGCGGATCAATCTCCCCGGCGGCGACTACTACGTGTTTGTCGACGGCTCCGACCCTGGCGACGCTGGCCAGGTGGAGCTGACCGTCGGCTCGCCCTTGCCGGTCGAACCGGTCAGTTGGGGCGCAGTCAAAGCCACCTACCGGGACTAGCCCCGCACCCAGCGCCCCGCACCCAGCGCCCAGCAGGCCAGCGCCCAGCAGGCCGCGCCCAGCCCACCAGCACCCAGTCCACCCGTCCATCCACCCACCAGACCCCCGACAGCAGCCTGCGTCCGACTTCGACCTTGTCACCCGTCCCGTCTGGGTCGACAATACGCCGCCCACCAGCTAACCCAGGGCTCAAAGGGACACTCCGTGGAACGCGACGACCTCGACGCGGTGATCGACGACATCCGCTACTTGGCCGAGCGCCAGGATGGCTCCAAGATCAAGAATGTCTTGGTCAGCGCGCGCCCGGAGGACGTTGCCCAACTGCTGGTCAATCTGGAGGACGACTCCCGCACCTTTGTCTTCTCCCTGTTGACCGCCGAGGTAGCTTCCGACGTCCTTCCGGAACTGGATGAATACACGCGCAACGCCCTGATCCCCGACCTTGCTGAAGAGCGGCTCTCCGAAATCGTCGACGAGATGGAGTCGGACGAGGCTGCCGGCGTCGTCGCCGAGCTGCCCGATAGTGTTGCCGAGTCGATCCTCGAGTCCATCGACGCCGCCGACTCGGCCGAGGTGCGTGAACTCCTCCAATACCCGGAGCAGACCGCTGGTCGCATCATGCAGTTGGAGATGGTGGCCGTGCCGGAAGACTCAACCATCGTCCACGCCACCCAAATGGTCCGCCGCCGTGCCGAGGAGAGTGGAGCGATTTACAACGTCTACGCCGTCGACCACCAGGGCCGACTGGCCGGCGTCCTGTCCCTGAAGACGCTGGTGTTGGCGCGCGAGTCGGCGTTGGTCTCCGAGGTCATGGAGCGCGAAGTCCTATCGGTCTACGCCGACGTCGACCAAGAAGAAGTGGGCCGCACCTTTCGCAAGTACAACCTGGTGGCGATGCCGGTGGTCGATCGCTTGAATCGCCTACTGGGGCGCATCACCGTCGATGACGTCATCCACGTCCTGGTCGACGAAGCCTCGGAGGATATTCACCGGATGGCGGGGCTGGGCCCCGAAGAGGAGTACCGCGAAACCTCAGCGCTCCGAACATCGCGGGCCCGAATGCCTTGGCTCTTGGTTGGGCTGTTGGGGGGGATCCTCGCCGCGGTGGTGCTGTCGCGCTACGAGCAGTCGCTGGAGCGCGCCGTCGGGTTGGCGTTCTTCGTGCCGGTGGTGATGGCGATGGGTGGCAACTCCGGCTTCCAAGCGGCAACGATTGTCATTCGTGGCCTGGCCACCGGTGAGATTGGCATGCGGGGTGTCGGGCTCAGACTACTCAAAGAGCTGCGCGTGGCCGTGCTCAACGCCACGCTCTGCGCCGCGTTCGTGGTGCCGATCGTCGGTTTGTGGCAGAGCTGGTCGTTGGCGGGTGTCTTGTCGCTCACTCTCTTGGCGGTGATGGTGGTGGCCGCCTCGATCGGCGCCCTCGTGCCCTTTGCGCTCCACCGGTTGCGCATCGATCCAAGTCTAGCCACCGGGCCATTCATCACCACTTCGAACGACATCTTGGCGTTGGTCATTTACCTGACCATCGCCTTTCAACTCCTTAAGGTCTAGCGGATCATCACCGCTCGGGTGCGCGCCGCGACCCGCCCGTTGTGGTGCAATTCCAGCCAGTAGATGCCGGAAGCGGCATCGGGCGCCGCCCACCGGAACCGATGCAAGCCTGGGGCCAGGGTCTGGTCGACAACGGTTGCGACCGTGCGCCCTGCCACATCATGGACACGTAGCCGGTAGTCGCCGTGCTCGTCGATGCGCAGGGTGATCGAGGTCGTCGGGTTGAAGGGGTTGGGAGCCACTTCCATCCGCACGGGCGCCTTGGGCCGGGCCCCGGCCGCCGCGAGCCCGGTGGTGGCTGGTGGGCTCAAGGGCCCAGTAGCCACCAGTGCGAACCCTTGCCGGCCGCCGGCCACTTGGTTGGCATGCACTGTCACGGTGAAGCGGGTCGCCGCCGGCGCCGGCAGCAGCACCAGTTCGACCGTGTTCAGCGGGTCGGGCAAGCTGTCGGGCACCGACGCGCCGCCTGCCAAGGCGTTCCCCCAGTAGGACTGGGCACCGTCAATCACCTCCAAGTCGAGGTCGTTGACCGGCGCGTACGCCGCTCCCAGAGTGGCCGGCTCATCCATGAACACCATGACGATGCGCAGCGGCAACGGCGCCCCGGTCGTCTCCAGAAAAAACTCGGCGGCCTCGCCGGTGGCGAGCCCCTGGGCGTGTTGCACATCCTCCACCCACAAGCGCCGCTGGTCGCCCTCGAAGTAGAGGGCGTCGTCGAGCAGCAGTCGCCCGAATCCCTCCCATACGCTCGGATAGCCGGCCGGCTCCATGTCGACAGTGCCGGCGATCAATGTCGCCTTGACCAGTGCACCGGTCGGTTCAAACCCTAGCGAGGGGTCGGCGCTGCCGCTCCCCTGGTAGCCGTTCAGGAAGTAGTCGCGGACCAAAACGCCGGCTCCCATGACCACCGGGCACGCCATGCTGGTGCCGCTCGACCAGCGCGTCGCGCACGCCTCGCCGGCGTCCGCCGAAATGGTGGCGCGCCCCGGGGCGCAAATCTCAGGCTTGGTGCGACCATCAGCGGTTGGACCAGCGCCTCCCGAGTATTGCTGGTGTTGGTCGGGGGTGTCGCGGGTTGCGCTCACCGCCAGGCAGTTCTTGGCGTTTTCCGGAGTCTTGAGCGCGCTCAAGTTGGTGATCGCGAAGCCCACTAGATCAAACTCGTGGGTGCGACTGAAGGCATCGATATCGTAGCACCACGTGGTGTAGGCGGTCGTGAAGTCATCGCCCCACGAGTTGGAGTGCATGCGTGCCCCGTCTTGGTGGGCAAACGTCAAGTAGTCCGCGAGGTTGGAGGTGACGTTTCCGAACCCTGTGACGTCCAACTGGTTGGCAAAACTGATGCGCGCGTCGGGGGCGATGCCACGGTCGTTGCCTACCCCGGTGATGGGTTTTTGATCGCCAGCCAAGGTGCCGGCGACGTGCGTTCCATGGTTGTCAGCACCGGGGCCGGTCGTGGATCGATAGGCTACGACCTTGCGATGGAAGACGCTGGGAGTGTTGTCGGCTGGGTCGCGGAAATAGCAACTCTCCAAATCCATGGGCTCATCGATCAACCCGACGATGGCCCCCTGGCCGGTGAGCCCGGCTTCCCAGACCGGTTCGGCGTCCTCGAGGTTGGATTGCACGATCCAAGCGTTCGAGTCGTTGCGCGACATCGCCTCCGGCCAGGGCTCGATCCATTGGATGGCCCGGATGCGGGCCAAGGTGTGGAGGATGTCGGGGTGTGCTCGCACGGCCAAACGCTGGCCAAAGTTGCTTGGGATCAGGGCCACCACCTGGGCGCCGGCGTCCTCCACCCGCAGTGCCGTGGTGCTGAGCGATTCGCCCAGAAAAACCTGCACTGCCAGCCAGAGGTGGTCGTCGGCTTGGCGCTCGGGGTCTTGAGTGGGGCGCTGACCGATTTCGGGGCTCAGCCGATAGGCTGGGTGATAGCGGTCGACGAAGCGCACGTCGGGCCGCCCGGCCACCGCCTCGGCCTGCGCGGTGGTGAGTCGTACCAACAGGGAGCGCTCGGGGATCGGCCCCACCACCTCGCCCTCGAGGGCGGCGATCGCCTGGCGGTGGCTGGCATTCAGTGGCGCGTCGAACTGCACGAGCCAGTAGTCATGGCCGGCCGTCGGCACTGCCTCGAGTCCTGCCGGCACCGGGGGCCGGCCGTGGCGGGTGTCGAAGGTGGCCGCTCGCAGGCGGATCATCGGGCGCTCGCCCGCAGCGGCGGCCGCGGACCAGGTGGCGAGGATCGTGAGGCTTAGCGTGGCGGTTAGGCGGGCGAACATGGCAAGCTCCGAGGTGACCACTAGCATACCAAAGGATGGGCCCATATTTCAAGCTAATACATTGATATACAATGAATTAGCCGTCTCGCCGGTTGATTAAGCTCAGATCCCCGGCCGTCGAGATCTGGGGTGGAGGGTGTGTGGGTAGCTCACTCGGAAGCGCTTTCAAGATAACCACTTGGGGAGAGTCGCACGGCCCCGCCGTGGGCGTGGTGGTGGACGGCTGCCCGCCGGGCGTGCGGGTGCGTGCCCTCGACATCCAGCGCGCCCTCGACCGTCGCCGTCCGGGCCAGAGCCGGATTACGACGGCGCGGGCCGAGCCCGACCAGGTCGAGATTCTTTCGGGTGTGGTGGACGAAGTCTCCCTCGGGACGCCCATCGCCCTCTTGGTCCAGAACCAGGACCAGCGCTCCCAGGACTACGCCGAGGTCCAAGACCTCTACCGCCCGTCCCACGCCGACTACACCTACGAAGCCAAGTACGGTCGCCGAGCGGTAGCCGGGGGTGGTCGATCCAGCGCCCGTGAGACCATCGGGCGGGTGGCCGCCGGCGCCATCGCCGAGCAGGTGCTGAGCCGCGCGGCCGGCGTCAAGATCGTCGGCTACGTCAAGACGGTCGCCCACCTCGAGGCCACCATCGACCCGCAGAAGGTCCGGCGCACGCAGGTGGACCGCACCATGGTGCGTTGCCCGGACGAGGCGGTCGCGGCCCGCATGGTGCGGCTCATTGAGCGCGCCAAAAAAGCTGGCGACTCGGTCGGCGGCGTCATCGAGTGCGTCGCCCGTCGGGTGCCCCCCGGCCTGGGCGAACCGGTGTTCGACAAGCTGGAAGCTGACCTGGCCCGTGCCCTCATGTCCTTGCCCGCCGCTAAGGGCTTCGAGATCGGTTCCGGGTTTCTTGGCACCCGCCTGCGTGGCTCGGAGCACAACGATCAGTTCGTGCGCCGCGCTGGCCGTGTTCGCACGCGCACCAACTACTCGGGGGGCGTCCAGGGCGGCATCTCCAATGGTGAGCCTATCGTCGTGCGCGTCGCCTTCAAGCCCACTGCCACCATCTTGAAGCCGCAAAAGACGGTCGGCCCCGGCGGCCGCCGTGGGACCCTCAAGCCGCGCGGCCGCCACGACCCCTGCGTCGTGCCGCGGGCGGTGCCGATCGTGGAAGCGATGGTGGCGCTGGTCTTGTGCGATCACCTGATGCGCCAATGGATGATCGATCGCTTCAGGGAACTGGATTAGGCGAACGGGCGCGCCCGACACAAAGGGTTCGCCACATACGCAGAAACAAAGTTTGGGCCAAGATTGGCCTGCAGTTCTGGTCCCAAGGCACTTGGCACGCGCCGCACAGCACATGTTTGCAATGAGTTAGCCAGTGCAAGTTTTGCCCGCAAGACAATTCCATCGCCTGACAAAAGATTGAGCAATGGTCTAAAACGCCCCAAATGGGGGTGGACACCAGCCTCGTTGCCTCCGTACCCTCCGTCTCGCTATTGACTGGACTGCCTGGTGGTGCGTGGCGGTGGATGTGCGGTGATGGGCGTGGTGTGAGGGGGGCATGTTCGGGCAAGCAACGTGCTCCGGTCTCGAGGAGGGACGGGAGTACGCAAAACCAATCCCGCACTCCTGCGGGCTCGGGGTCGGGTGGTGCCTACCAATGTCGCAGGAGAATCACAGTCATGAAGAAAGGACTTCTTCTGGCGTTGTGCATTGCGTGTGTGGTTGCCGCTTCGGCATCCGCGTCACCGTTAATGCTCGACCAAGGACGTAAGTCACTGGGCTTCCAGGCTGACACGTCCCGGCCAACCATTAACTTCGGTTGGAACATCGCCAACATGACCAAGTTCCACGCTGGGGGCGGTTGGAGTTCGGTGGAACCGTCGGCGCCCGCTGGGACGACGGTCGAATCGAATGACAGCTGGAACCTGAACTTCGGGGTCTCGCGTTATCTGAACGCCATCGACAACGACTCCTTCGCGCCGTTCATCGGCGCCAGCGTCCTGGTGCAGGACAACGGTTCCAACCAGAACACCAGCACCGGTTTTCGCGGCTTCTTTGGCGTCGAAGCCTTTGTGGTCGATGCCCTGTCGATCGGCGGCAACGTCGGTGTGACCTACATGAAAGAGGGTGACTTCGAGAGTCAGAGCGGCACGATGGAAGGTGGCAAGTCGATTACGACCTCCAGCTCCGCCATCACCGCCAATCTCTACTGGTAGTTCCAAATGAAGTCAGGCTCGGGGATTTTGGTGGTCCCCGCCGATGGGTGCGAGCGCCGGGCAGACGTCCGGCGCTCGCGCGCTGTACGGGCTATGCACGCTGTACGGTTCTTATTGCCAGCGGTGCCGCACTAGCCACCCAGCCAAGCGCAATTGACAGTCCAGAAGCCTCCGGCGTATGCTTATACCAGTGAGTACCAGGGCACGGAAACGGCTGCAGGACCTCGGGACTACCCGTAGGGGAAATTGGCGGGTCACAATGGACCACGGCGACAAGCGAACTATGATGGCGTGCCCAGCGGTACGCTTGTCGGTCGAGATCCGCACCACCAAGCCGCCGGCCGGCGCCTATCTAGCCGATGAGATCGGTTACCGCTGCTCGGACGAAGAAGAATGTGAGTTCGTGAAGTCGGCGAGTTGCTTGCTCACCATGCTGCAGAACGAACGCCCCGCCCGCGCCGAGTGAGTCCTACTTACGAGCCGGGATGCCCGTCCAGTTGAACTTCGGTTGCGTCCGTACCACGAGGTCACCACGCACCCCGGTTTGACACGCCAACCGCGCTTCCTCTTCGTGTCCGATCGCCGCCCAACCCACCGCCAACCGCAGCCGTTCCAACAGGCCCTTCGGGGCGGCATTGGGTGCGGTGTCCTTCTCGAGGAGCACCATGCATGACCCGCAGGATCCATTGCCCAGGCAGTTGACCTTGGCGTGGATGCCGGGATAGAGCTGGATGCCGGCATCCAGCGCCACTTGCCTTAGGTTGGCGCCCTCGGCGACCTCGACTTCTTGTTTCTCGCGAACAAACTTGACAGTCGGCATGGTGTACCCGCCTGGCGTGGAGAGGAAAGAACGTCGGGCGCGACGATAGCACCCGCCACGCGCGCCCGGCAAGTTGCTTGCCGTTGTCACTCCGGCCCGCTAGGGTGCGACGAACGCCGCACGGAGGAAGCCATGCACCGTCCTACAGAAACTCCCAATCGGCTGGCCGGCGCCTCGAGTCCCTACTTGCTACAGCACGCCCACAACCCTGTGGACTGGTATCCCTGGGGTGCCGAAGCCCTCGATCGGGCCAAACGCGAAGACCGACCCATCTTCTTGTCCATCGGCTACTCGTCTTGCCATTGGTGCCACGTCATGGAGCGTGAGTCGTTTGAAGACGCCTCGACTGCCGCGTTCATGAATGCTCGGTTCGTAAACATCAAGGTCGATCGGGAAGAGCGCCCAGACTTGGACGAGCTGTACATGACCGCCGTACAGGCGATGACCGGGCACGGCGGTTGGCCGATGAGTGTCTTTCTGACGCCAGATCTTCGACCGTTCTACGGCGGCACTTACTTCCCGCCCGACGATCGCCACGGTCAGCCCAGTTTCATCCGCGTGCTGCGTTCGGTGGCCGAGGCTTACCAAGTGCGCCGCCAGGAGGTGGACGCCGGTGCCGAGCAGATCACCGCCTTTGTGAAGGACCACACGGCGCCAACAGGCGGTAGCGAATCACCTGGTGCCGAACTGGTGGCTGAGACTACAGCGGCGTTGGTGGCGCGCCTGGACACTACGCACGGTGGCTTTGGGGGCGCCCCCAAGTTTCCACAGCCCATGAACCTCGGCCTTTTGATGCGGGCTCACCGTCGCCGGCCCAACCAGCACCTGGAACATGCCATCCGCCTGACCCTGGATAAGATGGCCATGGGTGGCATGTACGACCAGTTGGCCGGCGGCTTCCACCGCTATTCGACCGACGCCACCTGGTTGGTACCGCACTTCGAGAAGATGCTCTACGACAACGCGCTCTTGGCGCGCAGCTATTTGGAGGCCTACCAACTGTTCGGTGACCTCTACCATCTCGATGTCGGACGGGACATTCTCGATTACGTGCTACGCGACATGACCACCTCCGAGGGCGGGTTCTGCTCGGCCACCGACGCCGATTCGGAGGGAGAGGAGGGCAAGTACTTCGTGTGGGAGCGGGCCGAAGTGCTGGCAGTGCTGGGCGCCGAGACCGGTCAGCTCTTCGCCGACTACTACGACGTCACCGACGATGGCAACTGGGAAGGACGCTCGATCTTGCGCGTCCAAACGCCCCTCGCCGACTTCGCCGCCGCGCGCGGCGCCGACCCGGCCCAACTTGCCGAGCGCCTCCGCAAGGCCCGCACGGCCCTTTTGGCCGCCCGCGCCCAGCGCGTGCCGCCGCTTCTCGACGACAAGGTGTTAACCAGCTGGAACGCCCTCATGATGGGTAGTTTCGCCTTCGGCTACCGCGTGACCCGGGATCACCGCTACCGCGTAGCAGCCACCCGAAACGCCGAGCTGTTGCAGAGCGCCCTCTTTGACGGTGAGCGGTTGCTTCGCACCCGGCGCTGCGGCCAGTCCAGCCTGGCCGCTTACCTCGAGGATTACGCCTGTTTGGCCGACGCCTTGATCGATCTCTACGAAGCCACGTTCGAAGGACGCTACTTAGACCACGCCCGCACCCTGCTCGCTCAAATGGACGCACACTTCTGGGACGCTGACCGCGGCGGCTACTACTTCACCGCCGCCGACGCCGAGCCGCTCCCGGCGCGGTCCAAACCCGTGTTCGACAACGCCATCCCCAGCGGTAACTCGATGGCCGCCAGCGCCCTGGTGCGCATGGCCCGGCTGACTGAAGAGCGGACGCTGGAGGAGCGGGCGCTGGCCGTTCTGCGCTACGCTGCCCCGCATATGCAGCGCGCCCCCGGCGCCTTTGGGACCATGCTGCAGGTCCTCGACCGCGTGTCAGGACCCGGTCGGGAAGTGGTGATTGCCGCGCCCCCTGGGGATCCGCTCGCTGAGGCGATGGCCGAAGTCTTGGGGCGCACGTTCTTGCCCGACGTGGTGATCGCCCGCGCCGATGGGCGCCCCGACCAACCCGCCGTCGCTGGCGCCGTCGATCCTCACGAGCCGGCGCGGGCGCAGGTCTGCGCTGGCGGCAGCTGTCAGCCGCCGGTGACGACGCCGAGCGAGTTGGCGGCGCTTTTGGAGAACGCGTCGGGGAGCTGACCAGTGCAGGCGACGATCGGTATCGATACCGGTGGGACGTTTACCGACCTAGTCGCTTGGGTGGACGGCGAACTCATCACCGCCAAGTTGCCGTCGACGCCTGCCGACCCAGCCGCGGCGGTCCTCGAGGCTCTGGCACGCTGGCCACGCCTCGACGCCCGGGTGGTGCACGGGACCACGGTGGCCACCAACGCCCTGTTGGAGCGCCGCGGCGCTCGGGTGGCATTGGTGACTACCCAGGGTTTCGAAGATGTGATTGAGATCGGCCGCATGGCCCGCCAGTCGCTCTTCGCCCTGGCGCCCGCGCGCCCGGCGCCGTTGGTCGAGCGAGCCGCCCGCTTTGGTGTCCGCGCGCCGCTTTACCCCGGTGATCCAACCAAACCGAGGAACTCCGAGTTGCAGGCGCTCGCCCGTCAGCTGGGCAACGGGAAATTCGACTCGGTGGCGATCGTTCTCCTCTACAGCTACCAGGACCCAGCGGCCGAGCGGCTAATCGCCGCCCAGCTCGGCGCCACCGACTTGGAGATTTCCCTTTCCTCCGAGGTCCTGCCGGCGTTTCGCGAGTACGAGCGCACGACGACGACCGTGGTCAATGCCTACGTGGCACCCGTGATGCGCCACTACCTCGGTGCCCTCGAGCTGCAAGCGCCGGGCTTGGACTGGCGGGTCATGGCGTCCAACGGCGGCTGCCTGTCGATCGACGCCGCCCGGGCGCTGCCGGCCGCCTGCTTGTTGAGTGGCCCGGCCGGCGGCGTCGCCGCCGCCCTCCGCCTGGCCACCGAAGTGGGCGTCGGTCCGTTTGTGTCGTTCGACATGGGCGGCACTTCCACCGACGTTTGTTTGGTCGAGGGCAATGGGGTGCCCACCACGGCCGCGACAACCGTCGGCGGCGTGCCGGTGTCGGTGCCCGCCGTCGACATCCACACCGTCGGAGCGGGCGGCGGCTCGCTCGTGCGACTGGATGCTCAGGGGGCGCTCAGGGTTGGCCCGGAGAGCGCCGGCGCGCGCCCGGGTCCGATCGCCTACGGCGAGGGCTCTCTCCCGACGGTGACCGACGCCCACGTCTTTCTGGGCCGCATTCCCCCGGCGACCCACGCTCGCCTCCTCAGGGCAAACGTCGATCAACGCACCGTGCGCCAACGGCTCGACCAAGCGTTCGCGACCCTGGGAGGGCGCTTGGCCGTCAGCCCAGAGCGGGCCGCCGCCGCCGCACTGACGGTGGTCGAAGCTGCCATGGCGCGCGCCGTGCGAGTCATCTCCAGCCAGCGCGGTCGCGATCCAGCTCAGTTGACCTTAGTGGCGTTCGGCGGCGCCGGGCCCCTCCACGCGGCGCCGTTGGCCGAAGCGCTGGGCATGCGGGCGGTACTCATTCCGCCGGCCGCCGGCGTCTTCTCAGCCTGGGGGCTGGCCGGCGCTACCGAACGGCGCGACTATCAAGCGGCAATTCTCGAAGAGGTGGCACCCGGCACGCCAGCCAGCGCCCTGCGCGCCCGCTCTGCAGAGTTTTGCGCGCGCGTGCGCCGCCGGAGCGCTGGGGCGCGTGTCGTGTGGACTGTGGACCTGCGCTACCGCGGGCAGGCGCACGAGTTGGAAATTCCACTGGTCGACGACTACGCCGACCAATTCCACGCCGAACACCAGCGCCGCTTTGGCCGCGCCGACCGGCACCGGCCGCTCGAGTGGGTTCAGGTGCGGGCACGCGTGCTCGGCGACCCGGTCCCCTTGCCGCTAGGGGGCGCCACCCCGGCCCGCCACGCCCCGGTCCCGGGGCCCTCAAGCTTGGTAGAAGCGACCACCACAATCTACGTACCGGCCGGCTGGGTGGCGACGCCACACGCCTCCGGCGCACTAGTCCTCGAGCGGGCCGCGCCAGGGGGCGCACTGACATGACCCTGCGCTTCGATCCCCTGGGTCTGGAGCTGGCCCAGCATCGCTTTGCCTCGGTCGCCGAAGAAATGGGCGAAGCGCTGATGCGCTCGGCGGTGTCCCCCAACATCAAAGAGCGCCGCGACTTCTCCTGCGGTGTTTTCGACGCCCGCGGTCGACTCATCGCCCACGCCGCCCACATCCCCGTCCACCTGGGGGCGATGTCGGCCTCGGTCCAGGCGGCCAGGACCGGCCGGCGGTTGAACCCCGGCGATGTGGTTGTGCTCAACGACCCCGACGCCGGCGGCACGCACTTGCCCGACGTGACGGTGGTGGCGCCAGTGTTCTTCGAGGACGAGCCTGGCGCCCCGAGCTTCTACGTGGCCAACCGCGCCCACCACGCCGACATCGGTGGCATGTCACCGGGCTCGATGCCGGTCTCGCGCGATATCTACCAGGAGGGACTGGTGATTCCGCCCATCACCCTCGTCAACCGTGGCGAGGTCGCTGTGGATCTTCTCCGTTTGTTGCTTGCCAACGTGCGCACTCCCGACGAGCGTGAGTGGGACCTGCGCGCCCAACTCGCGGTGCTCGACCAGGCCGTAGTCCGCTTGCAGGCTCTCGCCGAGGAACTAGGCACGGCGCCGCTTCGCCAATCGGGCGACGGATTGATCGCCTACACTGCCGCCGCGCTCCGGCGCGTGTTGGCCCAACTTCCCGACGGCCAAGCCACAGCCAAGGATGTCCTCGAACCGATCAACGACCAAGTGCCCACCTTGGCGGTGACGGTGGCCATCGCTGGCGATTCCATCCACTGCGACTTCACCACCAGTTCCGGCGCCGTGCCGGCGCCGATCAACGCGCCGCGCGCGGTAACCATCTCGGCTGTGGCCTACGTCTTGCGTTGCCTGGTCGACGCGCCCGTCCCCGCCGGCGCCGGACTTTTGGAACCCTTGGTCCTGACCACGCGCCCGGGCTCGATCGTCGACGCGCGCCGTCCGGCGCCCGTTGCTGCCGGCAACGTCGAGACCTCGCAACGGCTGGTCGATGTGGTGCTGCGCGCCCTGGCTAAGCTTGCCCCCAGCCGCGTGCCGGCGGCTTCAGCCGGCACCATGTTGAACGTGGCGATCGGCGCCGCCCCGGGAGGTGAGGCGGAGATCTCCTACTACGAAACCGTAGCGGGCGGTGCTGGGGCGGGTCCGTGGGGCGCTGGTGCTAGCGCCATCCAAACCCACATGACCAACACTTTGAACACCCCGGTCGAAGCCATCGCCCACGCCCAGCCGTTTCGCATTGTGCGCTACGCCGTCCGCCGCGGCTCGGGGGGGACCGGCCAGCACGCCGGCGGCGACGGCATCGAGCGGGTCTTTGAAGCGGTCCAACCGATCGCCGTGTCGGTCCTGGCCGAGCGCTTGACCAGCCAGCCCTACGGCTTGGCTGGCGGCTCACCTGGGCAGCCCGCCAGCCTCTGGGTCGAGTCGGCCACCGGTGAACGCCGCGCCCTGGCGGCGCGCGCCGCCTGCGTCCTCCAGCCCGGCGAGCGGCTGGTGGTGCGGACACCGGGCGGCGGCGGCTTCGGCCCGTTAGCCGAGTGACAGCGCCCAGCTGTGTGCGTGGCCGGCGTCGTTCGAGGATTGCACGGTGACCGTCTGGCCGTTTCTGATCGCCTCGAAATCGCCGGCGTTCAACGTTGCGGTGTGGGTGTGGGAGGTTCCATCGCTGGTGTAGGTCCGCCCCGCCGGGGCATTGATAATGTCGTTGCAGGCGATGAGGACGACGTGCGTGTGGCCGCTGTTCAAGCTCGACGTGGCCCGCAAGCTGTCGCCGGCCAGACACTCGCCACCTCCGCCACCGCCGCCGCCGGGGTCGGTGGGATCGTCATCGCACCCCAATTCCGCGACGACCAAGGGAATGCATACGCTACCCTTGGCCAGCTGAGTGATAAACTTTCGGCGTTTCACGTGCCCACCTCTCGCTTCAGGTCAGAGGACGCAGCACCGCGCGCACCGGCGATCCATCGACGCCGGCTAGCTTCAGCGGCAGCGCAATCAACTCGTATCGGCCGGCCGCGACGCGCGACAAATCGATGCCCTCGAGAATCGCCACGCCTCCACCCAAGAAGATCTTGTGGGTGTCAAGCGTCTTCGAGTCAAATGCGTCGACCGACGGCGTGTCCAGACCGACCAGGGCGAGCTTGGCAGCCGCCAATCGCTCTGCCGCCGCCGGCTGGATCGATGCAAAGCCCGCAGCAAAGTCGACCGGCGGGCCTTGCGCGCGCGTTCGAAATAGCAAGCGCTCCGCCGCCTGCAAGTCGAGCCCGTCTAGGTGGGCGGCTTCGATCGCCTCGACACCTGCCAGGTCCACCACCTCAGCGGCGCCTACGTAGGCCCCGAGCGCGACGCCGGCCATCGACGCTGCCGTCTCGACAAAGTGATACGGCGCGTCGGTGTGGGCGCCGGTGTGCGGGCTCATGGTGATCGCCGAAACGTTGCACGAGTCGCCACCGGCAATGCGCATGGTCCAATCGATGGTGAACGAGCGATCCCCCGGCCAGACCGGGGTCGACGGCGAGACAATCGGGCTGATGTCGATGAGGTCCATCACCATCGCGCTATCCTAGAGGAAGGGTTCTGGCGGCTCAACTGGCGGCTCTGGCCGGCTCACCGGTGCTCGCCTCTGGACCTCCTCTTCGAACCAGCGAATGTAGCGGCGCCGGCCAGTTTGACGCTCGGCCAGGGCGGCGGTGGCCACCGCGTGGAGCATGGCACCGGCGTTGCCTATCAGCCAGCCCTGGTTGTCGGCCAGTCGGCGCGGTATGTCTAGGTAAGACGGCAAGGCGTCGGCGAGGCTGGGATGGCGGGCCAACGCGAAGACGTCGCAGGCGCGCTCGCCGTGCGGCACCAGTCGGCGCGCCTGCAAGAGGTGGGTGAGTTCATGGGCGATGGTGTGGAGGGACAAATGGTTGGGGTTCAGCCAAATGGCCTGGGCTTCCAAGTCGGCCAAACCCGCCGCTCGCCGCGTCAACCCGACTTCCAAGTTCAAGTCTTCGAGTTCGGGAAAGTGTCGTTGCACGTACTCGACTTTGCGCAACACCCACTGGCAGCGCCGGTGGCGGGCGAGGGCGCGGGTTGGACGCAAACGCTCCGGCCCGGCCACGGCGGACTCAAGTGGCAACGCCAGTGTTCCACCATCCAAATCAACCATGGGCCGAGTGTGCCACATTCGCTGCCGTGTTACGATGCCGCTCTCCATCAAGCACAAGGAGCGCGTGTTGACTACTGAATCGACTGCTACCGAGTGGGTCGAATCTACCTTCGATCGCACCGCGATCAATACGATCAAGACGCTGGCCATCGACGCCGTGCAGCAGGCTAACTCCGGGCACCCGGGTTTGCCCATGGGGGCAGCTGACTTCGCCTACGTGCTGTGGACCCGGTTCCTAAAACACGACCCCACTCAACCGGACTGGCCGGACCGTGACCGTTTCGTCTTGTCCGCCGGTCATGGCTGCATGCTGCTCTACGCGCTCCTGCATTTGTCGGGCTACGCGCTGACGCTTGACGACTTGAAGCGCTTCAGGCAATGGGGGAGCCGGACGCCCGGACACCCCGAAGCCGGTGTCACCCCCGGCGTGGAAGCCACCACCGGTCCGCTCGGTCAGGGGCTGGGTAACGCCGTTGGTATGGCACTCGCCGAGCGCATGCTGGCTGCCCGCTACAACGACGGCGACGACGGGCTGGTCGACCACTTCACCTACGCACTCTGCTCCGACGGCGACCTCATGGAGGGCGTCGCTGCCGAAGCGGCGTCGCTGGCCGGCCACTTACAACTCGGCAAGCTCATCGTCTTCTATGACGACAACCGCATCACCATAGAAGGCGACACCCAGCTGACATTTACCGAAGACGTCGGCGCTCGGTTTGCGGCCTACGGGTGGAGCGTCGAGCGCATCGATGGCCACGATGTCCAGGCCATCACTCACGCCCTCGACGCCGCCCGGGCGGCCACCGACCGGCCCTCGCTGATCGTCGGGCGCACTCACATCGCCCACGGCAGCCCCAACAAGCAGGACACTGCTGCCTCCCACGGTTCGCCGCTGGGGGAAGAGGAGGTGCGGCTCACCAAGATCAACCTTGGGTGGCCCGAGTCGCCGCCGTTTCACGTGCCTGCCGGGGTCGCCGAGTTTTTTGCCGCCCGTCGCCGCGACTGGGTTGCCGCCCGCCAGGAGTGGGAGGATCGCCGCCAGTCGGTCAAGGCGCGCCGGCCGGAGTTGGTCGATAGCTTCGAGCGCGCTTTAGAAGGCACCCTCGAGCCCAGTTGGGATCTGGACCTGCCGGCGTTTGCAGCGGGTGAATCCATGGCCACCCGCAAGGCATCGGGGGTCGTGCTAGCTCACCTGGCCGCCAAGCAGCCGACTTTGGTAGGCGGCTCCGCCGACTTGGCACCTTCCAACAACACCTTTCTTAAGGACTACGAGGCAATCGGCCCCAACCGGTTTGGCGGCCGCAATCTGCACTTTGGCGTGCGCGAGCACGGCATGGGGGCGGTGCAAAACGGCGTGGCGCTGCACCGGGGACTTCGGGTCTACACGGCCACGTTCTTGACCTTTTCGGACTACATGCGCCCAGCGATTCGCTTGGCCGCACTGACGCACCTGCCGACGATCTACGTCTTTACTCACGACTCGATCTTCTTAGGCGAGGACGGTCCCACTCACCAGCCCGTCGAACATCTGGCGTCCCTCAGGGCTATCCCCAACCTGGTGGTGTTGCGCCCGGCCGATGCCGCCGAAACCGTCCAGGCCTGGAGGGTGGCCTTGGCCCACCGTGCGGGCCCGGTGGCTTTGGTGTTGACCCGCCAAAGCCTGCCGGTGCTGGAGCACACGGGGGCGGGCGTCGAGCGGGGGGGCTACGCCATCGCCGAGAACGCCGACCCTGAGTTGATCCTGTTGGCATCGGGGTCCGAGGTGCACCTGGCATCAAGCGCGGCTGGCATTCTCGAAGCCGAAGGGCGTCGGGTGCGGGTGGTGAGCATGCCCAGCTGGGAGCTTTTTGAAAGCCAACCGGACGCCTACCGCCACTCGGTGTTGCCGCCCTCGGTCACCGCGCGGTTGGCAATCGAAGCGGGCGTCCCGCAGGGTTGGGAGCGCTACGTCACCGATCGCGGCAGGGTGTTGGGGATCGAGCGCTTCGGCGCTTCGGCGCCAGCTAGCCAGCTTGCCGAGCAGTTCGGCTTTACCGTCGAGCGCGTCGTTCAGGAAGCCCGCTCGCTCGGCTAGGAGACCGGCGCCGTGCCAAAAATCCTCAGAGCCCGCAAACGGCAGGCGACGCGAGCGTTAGAGGTCTTGGTGCCCGGCGGCGAGACGGTGACGGTTGAAGTGCGCCTGCCGGCTGGTTCGAGTGCGGCTTCGCCCTTCGTCGTCTTGGCACACGGCGCCGGTGCGGGCATGCACCATCCGTTCATGACCTTCTTCTATGAGTCGCTCGGCAGTGAGTTTCCGACGGCGCGCTTCAATTTCCTCTATACCGAGTTGGGCCGGCGCTCGCCCGATCCGGCGCCGCGCCTCAAGGCGACCTTTCGAGCGGTCATCGACGCTGTGAAAGCCGAGTTCGGCGTCACCGGTGAGACCTTGGTGTTGGCTGGCAAGTCGATGGGCGGACGCATCGCCACCCACCTGGTCGCCGAGGGCGACGAAGCCGCGGCGGTGATCTTGCTGGGCTATCCCCTACACCCGCCGGGGCGCCCCGATCGACTGCGCAAGGATCACCTGACCGAACTGCGTTGCCCGCTCTTGTTCATCCAAGGTACCCGTGACGCGTTGTGTGAGTTGAGCCTCTTGCACACGGCCTTGGCGGAGATTCAGGCACCGGTGACCTTGCACGTCGTCGAGGGGGGCGACCATTCGCTGCACGTCATGAAGCGCAGCGGCCGCACCGATCAGGAGGTGCTGGCCGAGGTGCGGGAGGTTATTTGCAAATGGCTGGCGTCCGAGGTGCCGCCGCCGCCTCAGTAAGAGTCGCCAGGTAGCGCGCCGCCCCATCGAGCGCCTTGGGTGTGGCGACAAAATCCGCAGCATGTAGGTCGCGCGGTTGGGCGCCCGGTTCGAGGATGCCGATGCGCACCATCAAGCTGGGCCAGCGCTCGCCAAACACCGAGAAGTCGTCGGCCCCCATGGACGGTGCCGCCATCTCCACAAATCCTTCGCTGCCGAGGACTGCCGCCGCCACCCGTTGTCCCAGCCTCGCCAGGTCTGGGTCATTCACTAGCGGCGGTTGCCCGCTATCGACGCGGAACTCGTAGGTGGCGCCATAGATCGGCGCCAGTCGGCCCAATACGGCCTCGGCGGCGGCGATCAGGCGCTCTCGTGCGGCTTTGGACAAGGTCCTCAGCGTCGCCCGCAAGTGGGCAACCGGCGGCACGATGTTGGAGCGGTCCCCGGCGCGCACGGTCGTCACCGTTAGGACCGCGGCCTCGTTAGCCGGGAGATGGCGCCGCACCAGATCGTCGAACTCAAAGACGACCTGCGCGGCGAAGCGGATGGTATCCACTGTTAGATGGGGGCGTGCGGCGTGACCGCCGCCGCCTTGCAGTTCCACTTCCAGGGCGTCGACACCGGCGTTGGAAACGCCTGCCCGGTAGGAGACCCTACCCAGCGCCAGACGCGGATCGACGTGAATGCCGATCACTGCGTGACAGTGATCCAGCACCCCAGCCTCGACGAGCGCTTCGGCACCGGAGGGGTTCTGTTCCTCGGAAGGCTGGAAGAAACACAAAAGCTCGCCCGACCAGGTTGCGCGGCGTCGGTGCTGGTGGACGGCCAGTGCAGCAACCGTCGCCGTGTGCAAGTCATGTCCGCAGGCGTGCATCACCCCCGGGGTCTCCGAGGCATAAGCCAGCCCAGTGGTTTCCTGGATGGGCAAGGCGTCGAGGTCGGCGCGGCAGGCGATGCTGCGGCCCGTCCCGGCGCCCCTCACCGTCACCGCGACCGAGTGGGTGACCGGCGTTGACTGGGGCTCCAACCCGAACGCCCGCAGAAACTCGGCTACCTGGCGGGCGGTCCGCTCTTCCTGCCAGCTCAGCTCAGGGTGGCGGTGCAGATCGCGGTACAGCGCCTCGGTGGCTTCCAGCAGGTCGGCGTCTAAGGGCGGCGTCGGGCGTACGTCACACTCTGACATTGCTCGGGGTCACCGACGTTGTGCCAGAGCCAGGGCGAAGCGCTGGTCTGGGTCCGTGTACCAGCGGCACAATTCGAAGCCACCTTCGGCCAAGAGCGCGCTCACCCGCGGACGGTCGAACTTGACGCTGACCTCGGTGAGGATTTCGTCTCCGGCAGCAAGGGTGAGTTGTAGATCCAACTCGCCGCAGTCGACCACCTGGTCGCGTCGCGCACGCAACCGCATCTCAATCTGGTCGTCGCCGGGGTTGTAGATCGCCCGATGCTCGAAGTCAGAGGGATCGAACGCACAACCGAAACGCCGATTCAGGACGCGCAGCATGTTGCGGTTGAACTCGGCGGTGACCCCCCACGAGTCGTTGTAGGCCGCCTCGAGGACAGCAGGATCTTTGATGAGGTCGACGCCCAACAGGAAGTATTCCCCACTGCGGAGGGCGTTGGCGACCCGTTCGAGGAATGCGACGGCCCGCACCCGGCGGAAGTTGCCGAAGGTGCCACCCAGGAAAATGACGCAGCGGGTGCCCCCGGCGTCCGGCAGCGGCGCAACAGCCTCGGTGAAGTCTTGAATAAGGCCGTGCACACGCAGCGTATCGTATTTGTCCAACAACTCTGCGGCGGCGCCTTCCACCATCGAACGATTGACATCGACCGGAACGTAGAGCTTCAAACAGCCGGCGCTGTCCATGGCGTCCAGGAGTGCGCGGGTCTTCGTGGACGACCCCGAGCCCAACTCGATCAGCTCACACGCCTGGGTTTGCTCGATAATGTTGGATGCTTGTCGCGCCAGAATCGCCGCTTCGGTGCGCGTTTGATAGTACTCGGGGGTGGTGGTGATCTCTTCAAAAAGTTGCGAGCCCTGATCGTCGTAGAAGTAGCGGGCTGGGATGCGGGGCTGCGGTTCGGTGAGCGCCTGGCGCAACCTCTGGCGCTCGGTGGCGGGATCTTGGGCGTGCAAGCGCATCTCGATCTGTAAGCGTTCTTCTGTAGACAGATCTGTCCCCATGGGAATCTCCGCACCACGCCTAGGTCTTGCATACATTAAGGATGGCGGAGACCCTAACACACCACGCTGTCAGGTGGCGGACATCCCCCGCGGTTGCAAGCGACGTTCCAGCCAGCCGAGCAGTTGATCGACGAAGATTGCCAAGAGTGCGGCGGGGATGGCCCCTGACAAGATGCGCTGGGTGTCGGCCAGCTGCAACCCGGAGACGATCGGCACGCCGAGTCCACCCGCACCGATGAGCGCCGCCAGCGTTGCGGTGCCGATGGTGATGACTGCCGCAGTGCGGACCCCGGCCATGATCACCGGCGCGGCCAGCGGCAGTCGGACCCGCCAGAGCGCTTGCGCGTGGGTCATGCCCGAGGCGATTGCTGCTTCCACCGCATCTGGCGCTGCATCACGGACACCGGTGAATGTGTTGCGCACCATCGGAAACAAGGAATAGACCCACAAGGCAACCAGAGCTGGCCGGGCCCCCACTCCCAGGAAGGGGATCATGAAAGCCAAAAGGGCGATGGACGGGATGGTTTGGGTGACGCCGATCAGGCGAATGAGCGGTTCGGCAAGTTGCCGGCGTCCCTCCAGCCACAGCCCCAGGGGAATGGCGAGTGCCGCGCCCAGGATCAGGGCCAGGCCCGACAGCGTCACGTGCTCGCGCAATCGCTTCACCAGCGACGGGGCTTGCGACAGCCACCGGTCCGCCCAGCCGCCGGTCCGCGGCGTGCTCGGCGCCTCGCCGCCGGCGCCCACCAGACCCAGCCCCTCGAGGGCGTCCCGCGCCACCGCGGCTTCGTCCTCACCGCCTTCCTGGAGTCGCAGGTTGAGCTGGCGCATGGCTCCTTCGTCCAGCGCACCGCTCAACAACCCCAGGGTGCCGAGGGCGGGGAATTGGTCGATGGCCCCGCCGTTGACCACCGCGCAGGCAGTGTAGGGCGGAAAGAAGCGCTGGTCGTCTTCGAGCACGACCAGGTCGTGGACCAACAGCCGGCCGTCGGTAGTGTAGACGTCCAGACAGTCGATCGCCCCAGCGCCGGCGGCCTGATATTTGAGCGCTTGTTGCATCGCCTGCACCTGCCGAAAACGCAGCCCGTAGGTGATCTCGAGACCCGGCAGACCGTCGGCGCGTTCGATGAATTCGTAGCCCAGTCCGGCATGCAATTTGGGCGCCAGCCGTGCCAGATCGCTGATGGTTCGCAGGCCGTGCTCAGCAGCCAGCGCCCTAGGCACTGCCAACTCATAGGCGTTTTCGAAACCCAACGGCGCCAGCCACCAGATGTTCCAACGCGACAAACAATCGGCGCGCACTCTCGCCAATGTGTCTTCGGGGTCGCGCATGGGTGGGTGTTCGAGCAGGGTGACGAGCCCCGTTCCGGTGTACTCAGGATAGACGTGAATGGCGCCAGTCTTGAGCGCTTCGAAGCACACCTGAGTGCCGGCCAACCCCAGCCGGCGTTCGACCGTCAGGCCTGTGCGCGCCTCAAGCAGCTGCGCAAACATCTCGCCCAGCAGGCGATTCTCCGGAAAATTCTTGGAGCCAACTGTGATCGTCGCAGCGCCGGCCGCCCCTGCCAAGCCGAGGAGCGCGAACGCCACGAACGCCACCCGGCGTGCACCGTTCTCAATTCCACGGGCCACGCAAGGACGGGGCAGCATCATGTTTCCCCTGCCAGCCACGGGTGTCGAGCACGTTCCAACAGCGCCTGCACGTACGGGTGACCCGGGGGCGCACAGAGCGCCGCCGGCGTGCCGCTCTCGACAATGGTCCCCGCCCGCATGACCGCGACCCGATCGGCGAGCGTCAAGGCGTCGTCCAGGTCGTGGGTGACCATGACAATGGTCTTCTGCAGCTGCCGGCGGATGTCTATAAATTCCTGGCGCAACTCGCTCCTGGTGATGGCGTCGAGCGCCCCGAACGGCTCATCCAGCAACACCACCGGTGGGTCGGCAGCCAAGGCGCGGGCGATGGCGACGCGTTGGCGTTCACCACCGGAAAGCTCCCGCGGATAGCGCTGCCGAAACGGCTGGGCTCCCAACCCGACCAGCTCCAGGAGTTGGTCGACGCGCGCCTCGATCGCCCGGCGTTCTTGGCCGAGCAGGCGAGGGACTAACCCAACGTTTTGGGCGACGGTCCAGTGGGGGAGGAGCCCGCCGTGTTGCTGCACGTAGCCCGTCCGCCGCCGCAGAGCGATTGGATCGAGTTCGTTGGCGTCCTGGCCGCCGATCGCGACCTGCCCGGTGTCGGGTGCGACCAAGCGGTTGAAAAGCCTGAGGAGTGTGGTCTTGCCGGCGCCGCTCTGACCAATCAGCGCCACGCACTCGCCAGCCGCCACGGTCAGACTCACCTCGGCGAGGGCGGTGTGGGTTCCGAAGCGTTTGGTGACCTGGCGAGTCTCGAGTGCCGCGGGCCTCACCCGTCGCCCGCCGCCCGTTCGGAGTCAACCAACCTACCCCAATGCGATTCGATGGCGTCGTACGCCTCGGGTGTCAATCCGTAGCGTTCGACCTTCTCGAGCAATCGGTGGGCCGGGGACTTGCCGCGTCGCGCGCACTCGTTGCCAAACACCTCGAATGCTCGGCGCATCTCAGCCGAAAACCGGGTGTCGGGGGCGCTGGCGACCAGCGCCGCCGCCCGCTCGAAGCACCATCGGACGAGCTCCCCCAGCATCTGGCTCTCTGCACCAAAGCGCGCAGCGTTCCCGAACTGGCTAGGGAGCGTCCCGGCGTTGCCGGACAACTTTGCCAAGACAAGATCGAGAGTGGTGTCGTCGCACAGGAGTGCCGACCACCAGGTCAGCGGCACCGACCAAAAGGCCCGGGCTTGGGCATCGGCCGAGCGCAGCTCCAAAAAGCCGCGCGGGCGAACTTCCGGGAAGAGGGTGGTCAGGTGGTTTTGCCAATCCTCAAGGTTCGGGAAGGTCTCTTGCGCTCCATCTTCGAGCCACTGGCCGAAAGGTAGCGGCGTGGTCAGAGCCACAGGCTGCCCGCGGACCGGTAACATGAGGACCCTCGCGCTGTAGGCGAAGTCAAAGTAGTGATCGACCGGGTTGCCGCCGGGGTCAGCCAAGAACCCCGGCGGAAAGCCGCAGCGACTGGGATCGGTTTCGGTCCACACGCGCCCCCGATATGAGGCGTAAGGGGTGCGCTTGCCGTCGATCGCCGGAGAGTAGGCAAAGGTCGCGTGGGCGATGGGTGCCAACAGCTGTGCCGCCTGCCAGCGGCGCCAGGCTGTGTCGGGGCCGCCCAAATCGACGTTGACGTGCACCGTCGCCGTCTGTCGCATCATCCGCCGCCCGTAGCGGCCGATCGAAGCGTACACCTGATCCATGGTCCGGTAACGCGGCGCCCGGGTATTGAGTCCCAAGGTGTCCACGTCCAACCAGGGATTGGCACCGGTGGTCAAGAAGTGGATGCCGGACTTGAAGGCGGTGCGCCGCAGCTGGTCGACGGTTGCCGCGGTTTGGTGGAAGCAGGCGGCCGGCGAGCGCTCCGGCCCCCCGGAAAACTCGACCTGGCCACCCGGCTCGAAGGTGAAGCGCCCGGCCTGAGCGTTGCCGAAGGTGTCGCCCTCGGGAGTCTTAACCCCCAACGCCAAGGCGTTGGCCACCTCCTTGACGACCGGCAGCGACTCGAGCCCATCGCTCCGGATGGGGACATGCCGTGGCGTTTCGCCGCTCGCCCAGCCGGTGAAGGGGATCAGTTCCAACTCCAACCCGAACAACTCCTCCTCCGGGTGCGGGTCGGTAAACACCCGCTGGTCGAGGTCCGCCATCAGGGCGTCACGGTCAATCACTAGACACTCGGATGGCACAGGACACCTCGGGTTGATGGGGACTTAGGCAGCGGGGGGAGTGGCTTAGCACGCGCTCCCCATTGAGAGGCCGCCGGCGCCCTGGTCGATTCGCGCGAATCACTACGACTTCGAGGACGCCGGCCACCAAGCTGCCACCGAAGCGCTTCACCGGGCCAGTTGGCGCTCGGAAAACGCGCCGCGCCAGGCCGGGTGGGCGCCGATCAGGGCGAGGGCTCGGTCGAGCAACGCGCGGTGCGCCGGTCGCACGGTCCACGTCGAGCGCCCCGACGGGTGGGGCAGCGGGATCACCGTCAGGCGTTTGGGTCCCAGCCGGCGATCGAACGATTGGCCAATGACCTCGTCTAAGCGGCGCGCCTTTAGGAAGCGATCGATGGCCAGACGACCGACCGGAATGACCAGTTCGGGTTCGATCAGTTCCAATTCGGTCGCCAAGTGCGGGAAGCAGTTGTCGATTTCGGTGCGGCTCGGCACTCGGTCGCCGCCGCCCTTGGCGCGGCCCGGAAAGCAGCGGATCACCGCTACGATCGACACGCGTTGCCGAAACGTCTCTTCGATGGCTCCCAGTTGCTCAAACCAGCTAAACAGCGTGCGACCGGCAGTCCACGCAAAAGGGCGGCCCAATCGACCCTCCCGCGGTCCTGGTGCTTGACCGCACAGGAGGATTCGCGCCCCAAAAATGGCGGACGAAACCGGCGGGCCGACGACGTTGGGGCACAAGGAGCAGCGCCGCACGCGGCTGGTATGGGCGCGCAAGGCGCTTCGTCGCTGTGCAACGGCAGTGCCGGTCAATCGACCCCGATATCCTCATTCCAGAGTTGAGGGTGGCAGGTAATGAAGTCGCCCATCATGCGAATGCAGGTGGTGTCGTCGAGGTCGATCACCTCGGTTCCATGCTGCCGCATGAAATCTGCGGCGCCCAGGAAGTTCCGGGACTCGCCGGCAATTACCGTCGGAATCTTGAACTGCACGACCGCCCCAGCGCACAGATAGCAGGGCATGAGCGTGGATACCAGGATGGTGTCGCTATAGGTCCGTTGCCGCCCGGCCCGCGTCAAACAGTCGATTTCAGCGTGCGCCATCGGGTTCTTATCTTGGACGCGCCGATTGTGGCCGCTGGCGACCACCTGGTTGTCGCGCACCAGGACCGAGCCGATGGGCAGCCCGCCGCCCGCCAATCCACGCTGTGCGGCTTCGATCGCCGCCTCGAGCCAAACTTGGGCTCGTTCCATCGCTAGTAGCTGGCCAACTCTTCAATACCCCGGGCAACATCATCGATCTGCGGCAGGATCTCATCCTCCAGATTCGGTGCGTAGGCTACCGGGCAATCCAACGCCGCGATGCGCTTGACCGGTGCGTCCAACCATTCGAAGAGCTGATCGGCGATCCAGGCTGCGATCTCAGCGCCGTAGCCGAAGGCGGCGTTGTCCTCGTAGACCACCAAAGCCCGCGAAGTGCGGCGCACCGACTCCGCCACTTGGTCTTGGTCCCAAGGCGACAGTGAGCGCAGATCGATCACCTCCGACTGGATGCCCGAGCGCTCGGCGACGCGCTCGGCGGCCTGCTCGGCGCGTCGCACGCAGGCGCCGTAGGTGATGATGGTGAGCTGGTCACCGGCCCGAGTGGTGCGCGCCTTGCCGAACGGCACCATGTAGTTCGGCCCCGGGTAGTTGTGCTTGGCGTAGGGTTGGCGATACAGGTGTTTGTGCTCCAGGTACAGAACCGGGTCGTCGGCGCGGATGGCCGTCCGCAGGAGTCCGTTGGCATCGAGCGCGTTGGACGGCATCACCACGCGCAACCCCGGGCAGTGGGTGAACAACACCTCGCCGGACTGGCTGTGGTAGGTGGCGCCACCTTGCAGGTAACCACCAATCGGCACCCGCACCACCAGGGGGCAGGAGAACTCATTGTTGGAGCGCCAGCGCATCATTGCCAGCTCGTTGCGAAGCTGCATCATGGCCGGCCAGATGTAGTCAAAGAACTGAATCTCGACGACTGGCTTCAACCCGCGGGTTGCCATGCCAACCGCACGGCCGACGATGTTGGCTTCGGCCAACGGGCTGTTGAAGACCCGATGCTTGCCGTACAGGCGTTGGAGCTTGTAGGTCACCTTGAATACACCACCCTTGCCCTTGACTAGGTCGAGCACTTCTTCGCGGGTGGCGTCGGCGACGTCCTCACCAAAGACCAAAATGCGCGGGTTCTGCCCCATCTCGTCCTGCAGGCAGCGATTGATCGCATCGACGATCGATAGACTCTCGTCTGAAGCCTGCGGTTCAGTGGCGAACTCGGGGCCGGTCGGGTCGACATCGGGCGAGTACACATAGGTGGTTGAGGTGCCGGAAGCCGGCTTGGGCGCCGCCAGCGCTGCTTCAATGGCTTTAGCGACCTCGGTGTCGATGGCGGCGTCGATCGCGTCCAAATCGCTGGCCGAGGCTTGATCGCCGTCGATCAACCGGGCCCGAAACCGCGTGATGCAGTCGTTGGCGGCTTCTTCGGATAATTCCTCCGGCGTCCGGTAGGCCGCGTGGTCATCCGACAACGAGTGCGAATAAGGGCGGGTGACGGTGGCGCGCACCAGCGCCGGACCCTTTCCCCCCCGACAATGTGCCGCCGCCTTTTCCACGACCTCGAGGCTGGCCAAGGGGTCGTTGCCGTCGACTTCGAAGTGGGCGAGACCCGGGTAGTTCTGGGCAATGGCCGAGATCGAGCCGCCCGGCGTTTGCACTTCGACCGGCACCGAAATGGCGTAGCCGTTGTCCTCCACCAAAAAGAACACCGGCAACTGTTCCACGCAGGCGGTCGACAGGGCCTCCCAGAACTCGCCCTCAGATGTGGCGCCGTCGCCGATCGACACGTACGTGACTTCGTCGTCTTTGGCGAGTGTGTGACGTTCCTGGATTTCTTCGATAAGTCGGTAGAACCGCCCAGCCTCGGCGCAGCCGACGGCTTGCAAGCACTGAGTGCCGGTGGGGCTGGATTGCGACGGGACGTTGAGCGCCTTGTGCCCCCAGTGGCTGGGCATCTGCCGCCCGCCGGAGTTGGGATCAAGCGCCGACCCGACGCCGCTCAAGAACATTTCCTCGGGCGTCATTCCCAAAGCCAAGAGCAGCGCACGGTCCCGGTAGTACGGATAGAACCAATCGTAGCCGGGGCGGAGTGTCAGCCCGCAAGCAACCAAAATGGCCTCGTGGCCGGCGCCAGAAATTTGGAAGTAGTACTTGTTCTGGCGCTTGAGCTTGATCTCGGCGTCGTCCACCGCCCGCGACAGTGCCATGAGCCGGTAGACTTCTTTGACGTCGTGCTGCGTCCGAGCGCGTGCGTTGGAAGCGCGTGAAGCTCTTGCTTCAGTCTTGCTCAAGTCAACTCTCCGTAAGAAACAAATGCGGATCGCATCGCTTCAAGCTGTCACCCGTCAACAACAAGGACATCTTAGGCGACGTTGCATGAGGCGCGGGGAGTATACCACGCGCGTTCGATGTCGCCAAACTTCCGAGCGCCGTGTCAGTAGCGTTCGAAGTGCAGACAAGCGTCCGGTACGCCGCGTTGTCGCGCTGCCTCGGTGGTCGAGTCGATCAGCGCCTTTTGGCCGCAAATGTAGACGTCGACTTCGGCCGTGCCGATGTCATCCATCACCTCGGCCAGGTGGTGCACGACCCGGCCGCGCCGGCCGACCCAGCTTGCTTCCGGCTGGGTCAAACAGGGTAGATAGCGCACATTGGGGTTGTCGGCAGCCGCCGCCTCGAACTCCTGCCGGTAGAGCAGGTCGGAGCTCTGACGCGCTCCCTGCAAGAGGTTTACCGGCGGTGCCGCCCCCAATTCTCGGAATCGTTGGAGCTGGGCTCGGATCGGCGCGATGCCGGTACCGGCAGCGACCATCAAGATCGGCCGCGTCGGTGGCTCCGCCAAGGTGAAGGTGCCGCCTGGGCCGCGCAGCTCCACCTCCTGGCCGACCATGATGCGCTGCAGGGCGGCGGCACCCGCGCCAGCGCTACCCACACAAAGATCAAAGGTGGTGTCGGAGCGCGGAGCTGAGGCGATCGACAGGTAGAGCTGCTTGGCTTCTCCGTCCACCTCGATCAGCACGCAGACGTACTGACCAGCGACGTGCTGGAACGGCGCCAGGGGTCTGAGTGTTAAACCGACGACTGTCGGGCTGAGCGCGGTGGCGGTGTCTACGCGTGCCTTGAGCGTTTGCATGGCGCCGACCATAGCGAAACAGGCACCGCTCGCCAACCGCTCCGGCGATGTCGTACACTTGCCATATGGCGTCGTCTTCCGCGTTTCCGCGGCGCGCCGATCGTGTGAATCCCCCGTCGAGGCTTGGCATGTGGCCTGCGCCGCTCCAGATAAGGTGGTCGTGTCTCCTGGTCGCCGTTGCCATGGGCATCGCCGCTACCCCGAAGCCGTGCCCAGCTGGTCGAGACCAGGACTTGGTCGGCTACCGCCACTCACACCCGCTGGCCCGCTTGTCGCTCTACGGTGGCTTGGGGATGGGCGGCGTGCGCGGGCCCACCGGGCGGGCGCCCGCCGCCGGCCGCGTCACCTTCGACATCGGCGCCCTCTACAACTTTGCCGGACCGTGGCGCATCGGTGCCGCCTTCAATCACTTTCGCTTCACCCAAACGGTCTTGGGTGTTGAGACGCCGCTTGAACTCAACGACGTCTCGGCGTTCGTGCGGATCGACGGACGCGAGGAGCGCCGGTTGATTCCCTACCTGTCGATGGGTGGCGGCATCTACTTCAACGAGGCCGGTGAGCGCGGCGATGTCTATCGCGTCGCCGGTGGCCTGGAGTGGCCGCTGGGCCCGAACATGCTGCGGCTGGAGGGCCGTTATTCCAACTACAGTCATGGTGCCTTCCTCGATTTGAATACGACTTCTGAAAGCCGGCAGACCGCTCTCGGTCTGGTTGTCGGCCTGCGCTTCCCACTCGGCCGCAAGCCAAGGGCGCCGGCCGACGGCCGCCAACTGGCAGCCATGTTGCGGCGGACGCTTTCCTACATCGCCACTCCCGCCGAGCAGGCAGCCCTCGGCGGCGTCGCTGACCACGAACTGGTCGCCTTTGCCGAGTCCTTTTGGCTGCGGCGCGATCCATTTCCCGAGTTGCCGGGCAACCCCGCTCAGGAGCGCCACGCGCTCCGCGTCGTCCAAGCCCAGCAGTACGGTGAGATGGGCCGTCCGGGCTGGATGACCGAACGCGGGCGCGCGGTGATTGTCCACGGGGTGCCGGACGAGGTCATCTGGGAGGATCAGATCCCGCGCCCCATTGGGCGCCGACCGACCACCGGCGGCCTAGCCGCCGACACCAGCTCGGCCAGCGCCTTAGAGCTGTGGATCTACTACCGGGCGTTGCCCAGGACAACGGGGCAACAAAGTTTCTTCCTGTTCAAGGAGGACGCGGTGGCTCGCTACGAACAAGTGTGGACCAACGTCTCCGGCGAAAGTGGCTTTGGTCACGATCCCCCACCCATGCCGCGCAGCCTGGCTCGATGGATCGGTGGGGCCTAGGGCCGTGGCTGGCGTCATCGCCGTATCGGGCGTCCATTCCGGGGTTGGCAAGACTGCCGTCGCTTGCAAACTGCTGGGTGCTGTGGCAGCACCGGTGGCCGCTTTGAAAGTTACGGTGGTCGATTCGGGACAGATGGACTGTCCCATCCATCGGCCGTGCATGGTTTGCTCCAGCTTGAGGCAGCCCTTCCAACTCGTCCACGACCGGCGCGCCTTGGATCTGCCGAACAAGGATACGGGGCGCTACTTCGCTGCCGGCGCCGCGCGCGTCGTCTGGGTGAAGACCCACGGCGAACATCTGTTGGCGGCAGTGCAGAGCGGGCTCGAGCGACTGTCGGGTTGGAGGATCATCGCCGAGGGTAACACTGCCGTCGAGGTGCTTAGCCCCGACTGGATGATTATGGTGGATCGGCAGGGGCCCCGTCGCGAGACCAAAGCTTCTGCCAGCCGCGTTTTCAAGCATGCCGATCTTGGGGTGGCCAACGTACCGGGCTGGCGCGGTTGGACCGAGGTCGGGAACGAACCGACGGGCATCCGTCCAGCTGACCGCGCCCCGAGTCTCAGGTTGTCACGTGACTTGCCGGGCCGGCCCGTTGTCACCGTAGATGTCGCCCAGGCGCCGCCCAGCGTCTGGCGGGAACTTGTCCAACGTTACATGCCTGTGTTGACCACATCGCCATGCTGAACCGACGCACCCTGGTGTTGAATCGCAACTGGATGGCAATCGATACGTGCACGGTCCGCCGCGCCCTCTGCATGCTGTACGTCGGGGCCGCCAAGGCAGTAGCCGTCGAATCGTTCGAAGTGCACGACTGGCACAGTTGGGTCGATCTGGAAGTCAACGGCAATGGCTGCGTGCGCTCGGTCCACTTCGCCATTCGCATTCCCGAGGTCATCTTGTTGGCCGACTATGATCGGGTGCCGCGCAAGCGTGTCGTCTTTTCGCGGCGGAACTTGTACCGGCGGGATGCCTACACCTGTCAGTACTGCGGTAAGCGCGCTTCCAAGTCGGAGCTATCGATCGATCACGTCGTGCCTCGCTCGCGCGGCGGGCGCAGCACGTGGGCGAATTGCGTCGTGGCTTGCTTGCGTTGCAACAAACGCAAAGGACATCGCACGCTTGAGCAGTCGGGCCTGCGATTGATCCGCGAACCGCGCGAGCCCGTGTGGGCGCCGCACGTCGCCCTCAACTTTGGCGAGCGGCGCGACAGCTGGGAGCATTTCGTAGTGACCGGACGCCGCTAGTCCAAAACACTCAGTCGAAGAAACGGTTCTCCTCGTCGTCCAACTCGCCTGTCAGCTGGGCGCGCTGACCCTCGAACGCCGACTGCGCCTGTTCGTAGTCGTCTAGGTCCAGTTCGTCGGTGGCAGTGTCTTCGGCCGCGCCGGTGCGTGACGCGGCAGTGAGGAAGAAGCTGTCTGCACACTCGGGGCTGCAGAAGACATTCTCACCGCGGCGGACGCCAGCTTGGACGTCCTCTTCACAGAACGAGCACAGAGCCATGACGTGACCCTCTGCAGTTTTGACCGATCCGGTCGACCATGGGAAACGCCGGTGCGGGGCCGGGGCTTGGGATGGTGGGGGCGCCAGCGCCGCGGGCCGAGAGCCAACGCACCCAATTCAGGAAACCACAAAACCCCGAGGGGGGCAAACGGAATACGGTACGTGCACCGATCCGAGCGTCCGCTTTTCCCTATGCAAAGTGTGTGCCGGCTAATCAGGGTGTCTGCGTGCCGGCACCTGGTAAACTGCGTGCCTGGGGCGCGGCTCCCGTGCCAACCACGCTGGAGGGAAGATGACTCGCTATACCCGACACATCTTCGTCTGCATCAACGAGCGGCCCACCGGACATCCGCGCGGCTCGTGCGGTGGCGATGACGTGCGCCTCAAGTTGCGCGACGCTATTCAGCTGCACGGCCTGGCGGTGACCGTGCGCTCGAATCGCGCCGGTTGCTTGGACGCCTGCGAGGCGGGGGTCTCCATGGTCGTCTATCCGGAGGGTGTCTGGTACGGCCGAGTGACGCTGGATGATGTCGACGAAATCGTCCGCGAGCACTTGATCGGCGGCCAGCCGGTCGAACGGTTACGGCTAGCCGACGCATTTTTTTGCTCGGATCGGACCGCCCGGCGGGCGTACATGCAGCGCTTTGACGCGCGCTTAGCGCCCAGCGACTAGGGGCTAACTTTGGGCGGGCGCTTCGAACTCCCTGAGAATTGAATAGTGCGTGTCCCTTTGGGCAGGCACAAAGCCGGCGCGCCGGATCTGCCGGCGAATCTCAGCGGCATCCATGTGCGTCTGCATGGTGCCAGCCGCTGACACGACGTTTTCCTCGAGCATCGTCGAACCGTAGTCGTCCGCCCCGTAACGCAGGGCTTGGCCAGCCACCTCCGGTCCCATCGTCGGCCAGGATGCCTGTAGGTGGACAAAGTTGTCGAGATAGAGCCGGCAGAGCGCCAGTTGTCGCAAATATTCGTCCACCGAAGCGCCGTACCGCTGGCGATGTCGTGACTGAGCGAGCATTGTGTTTTCGGTTTGTGCGGTCCACATGATGAAAGCAGTGAAGCCGTTGCCGTGGGTCGCCAGGGCTCGGTCTTGATGAGCGCGCAGACATTCGAGGTGGTGCAAGCGTTCATCCAAGGTCTCGCCGAGCCCGATGACCATGCTTGCCGAGGTTGCCAGCCCCAGCCGCTGAGCGGCGTCCATGACCTCCAACCAGCCTGCAGCGCTTTGCTTCTTGGGGCTGATGCGCCGGCGCACCCGGTCGTCAAGAATTTCAGCTCCACCGCCCGGCAGCCCGCGCAATCCAGCATCGATCAGCCGGCGCAATACCGCTTCGATCGTTATCTCTTCCAATTGGGCAATGTGGTCGATTTCGGACGGCGAAAACGCGTCGATCTCGATGGCCGGGAACTCCGCCCGCAAGAACCGCAAGAGTTTTTCGTACCACTCGAGGCGCAGGTCGGGGTGGTGTCCCCCCTGCACCAGGATGCGGGTGCCACCGACCTCGGCGAGTGCCGCCACCTTTTCGCGGAGCACTTCTCTCGAGTTGACGTAGGCCTCGGGATCACCGGGGGCGCGGTAGAACGCGCAGAACTGACAGTCGGTGATGCAGACGTTGGTGTAGTTGATGTTGCGATCGACCAGATACGTCGCCCGGTGGGGCGCTGTGCGGCTCAACCGCAGGGCGTGCGCTGCGTCTCCCAGTTGCTCGGTGGTCGCGCTGTCCCAAAGTTGCGCGGCTTGGCTCCGGTCCAGGCGCCGGCCGGCCGCCGCGTGCTCCAGCACGCCGTCAATTGATGTTTGGGTCGCCACGCTGCCTCCCGATCGGGTTTCTCTCGAAGCCCCGGCATCCTAGGCAAGCGCTTGGGGCGGGTCAAGCGCCGGTGGACTGGCCAGCGCGCGCGGGGCTGGTCTATACTGCGGTCGTTTTGGCCACTGCGGTGGTTTTGGCCCAGCGCGCCCGGCGCGCGACCCACGAGGAACCACACATGGACGTCCAGTCTTTGCTCGAGCGCGGCGTACGCGAGAGCGACGCCCTCAGGCACTTGCAGGCCCGCGACACGTTCCTGGAGGCGGTCCAGGCGCTCGAAAAGGCCGGGGATCGCCAACTTCTGGTGCGCGCCAAACACCACTTGGCCAAAGCCCACTTCGACGAGGACAACGCCAAAGAGGCGGTGGCGATCTGGGAAGAGTTGGTGGAAGCCGAGTGCGATCAGGCGGTGGTCTACGACACGCTCTTGGCGCACTACGCCAACACCGGCGCCGCCGAAGACGTGCATCGCGTTTGGGAGCTGCGCCAGTCTCGCGTCGCTGAACCGGCGAGCGCCTCGGCGTTGACCACTGCTGCTGGCGCTTACTTGGCGGCCGACCCCGAGCGGGGCGCGACGCTCTACGAAGAGGCACGGGCGTTGGAGGAAGCGGCCGGCCGGCGCTCCGCCTGGGTGTACGCCCGCTGGGGCCGCGCCCTGGCGCGGGCCGATCAGCACCTGGAGGCTGCCGCGGTCTACCTGCGGGGGATGGCGGCGAGTGCCGACGATGATTGGGCACGCCGTGCCGCCGGGCTCTACCGCGCGGCGATGGCGGCGCTCCGGCGCCACGGCGTCGCGCGTCCCGGTCAAGCGCTGACTGAGGCGTTGTCCGAACTCAACGCCGGGGGACTCGACAGCGGCCTGGCGCGGCTACGCCAAGCCGGCGGCGCTACGAGCCCGCCGGCCGATTGATCAAGACGCCCGAGGCTTCAAAGCGCATCGATTGTTTGGGTTCGGTGATGGCGGCGATTTCCTCGGCCGTCTTACCGGCATCCTCCGCCATGTGCCGCAAGTCCTCGACCGACTCCTCAACCTCCTCCAGCACGCCTTCCAGAATTGCTTCTTGCCCGACGCAGTCTTTGGGAACGAAGAAGCCATAGTCTTTGAAGGTGACGAGGACACCGTCTTCGCTGCCGTCGTCCAATCTGAGCCAGCACCCCGAGCGCTGGCAGACGTCGGTGATTGTGCCGCGGAGTTTGATCGGGCCGGCGGCCGGTGCGCCGTTCATTGCGCCGATCGGCTGGGCACCGCCGGGCTCAATGGTGGCCCCGAAACTGGCGTAGTGGGCTTCGCCGACCTTGTCGTCGGTGCTGTGTTGGTCGACTTCTCCGGCGCAACCGGCAGCGGCAATCCACAGAATACCGACGGCAGCAACAGAGCGGCTGACAATTGGATGGTGCATGGTTTTCTCCAAAGAGGCGGCCAGCAAGAAGGCGTTCCTAGGTCGCGACGACTCTACCGCAGGCCAGTCACTGGCTGCAATCGGCGCCCTGGCGCCGCGCCACGACCTCCGCTTTGACCGCGAAGTACTTGGCGGGGAGCCGTTTATAGGCGATCGCCATGCCGCCGAGCATTGCCACTAGGGCGACGGCTTGCACGGTCAAGGTCGTCGGCAGGCTGTAGCTACGGCTCGTGAAGCCCACCCACGGCGCCGTAGCGGCAAAGAACAATCGACCGGCGGCCGAACCGATCGACAGCACCGTCGCCCGCTTGTCCGCGTAGGTGTAGCGCAGGATGCGCTCTGAGAGGACCGGATGCACCAGCCCGCGGGCGGCCTGGTGCCCGAAGATGGCCAACCAACCGAGCGGATGACGAATCGCCGCCATCACCAAGAGCGGTAGGGTTTGCAGCACCATCAACAGGCCGATGGTGCCGAAGCGCCCGCAGCGCTTGTCGATGCGGCTGGCGGCTTTGCTGATCGACGCGGCGAAAATGTTGAATGCCGCAAACGCCACACCGAAGGCGGCCACCGGCCAGCCGCACCACTCCATGTAGGGTTGATAGAGCCACAAGAGCCAAGTGCCGCTGCCGGTCATCATGGCCAGAAAGACGATTTGCCAGCGCACCAAGCGGTGGCGTCGGATGAACGTTCCTGACTCGCGGATCAATTGTGCGTAGCTGGGGCCGGCTGTGGTTGCCGAAGCGTGTCCCACTTCGCGGAGGCGCAAGGCCAGCACAAGTCCCAGGCAAGGTCCGAGTCCAGACAGGACAACGGTGGCTCGCAGCGAGTGGGCGCCGATCAGGCCCCCAGCGATATTGGCGAGGGCAAAGGACACCATTTGCAGGGCGGCAGCATGGCCCAAGCGGGCTTGCGCCTCGTCGGTGCGATTCAAGACCGCCAGGGAGTCGTAGAGCAGCGCGGCGCCGGCGCCGGATATCAGGGTCATCCCCAGTGCCAGCAGCAGCTCCGCGGTGAGCAACGTAGCGAACCCCCGCGCCCCCGCGTAGGTCAGCATGCCGGCCAGGTTGACCGCGGTCCCCAGGATGAGGCTTCGGCGTTTGCCCCAGCGGTCAGCGACCAGGCCGGTCGGAATCTCCAGCGCTACGACCGCCGTCGCGAAGATCGCCTGCAAGAGAAAAATGTCAAAGAGGTCGAGCCCCTGGGCGCGCCAGAACAGGACGATTACGGGCAGCATGATCGGCGTCACCGACAAGGCTGAGAACCAGTCGTAGAGTCTGAGATTCTTTTGTGCGGCGCCTTGCATGCGCCGATGGTAGTCGGGTCGGCCGCCGCCGCCAATCCGTCGTTTGGGGGGCTCCACTGGCAGCGCCGTCTCAGCTACAATGGTTGCGCTTGTTATCCGAGATCGTCTCCCCGGAGACTGGCGAGGAGTCCCCACTTTGCGATCGGTCCTTTCGCGGCTTAGCAGTCGCGGGTTGTGCGCGTTGCTGGTCGGCCTTGCCGGTGTCTCCGCCACCTCATGGTCGGCGGCCTCTGCCCCATCTTTGTCGGCCGCCACCCCATTGGCAGGGCGCTTTCAAGCGCTACAGGCGGCGCTCCACCGCGCCGATCCCGAAGGGTCCCGTGCCCAGGCCCGCCAAGCTTTTCGCGCCTTTGCCGACACGCTGGTGGCCGCCGGCGCCGACAGCTTGGCAACCGCCGCCCTCAGTGCCAGCGGCCGGGCGGCCTTCCTCCTCGGTGACCTCGAGGTGGCTTTGGCCGATTTCGAGCGCGGCCTGGAGGTTGCCGAGCGCGCCGACCTCGGCGCCGCGCGCGTGCGCTTGCTCAACTCCATGGCGGTGGTCTACGCCGGTTCGGACCGGTTGGAGATGGCGCTGGAACAGTGGCACGCTCAACTGCCCTTGCGCACCGCTTTGGGCGATGAACTTGGCGTCGGCCTGGTCTGGGGCAACATCGCCACGGCGTTGACCAATCTGGGGCGCACTCCCGAAGCGCTGCGCGCCATCGAGCGCGCCGAGGCCATCAGCCGTCGCACCGGCAACTTGCAAGGGTTGGCCTCTATCTACCACGCCCTGGCCGACTTGCTCCTGCAAGCCGGTCGCTTCCACGAAGCCCATGCGGCGGCCGATTCGTCGGTGGCGGTCTACCGTCGTCAGGGGGCCAGCGATTGGCTGGCACCGCTGCTCGTCCGCCGTGCCCTCAGCCTCGTCGAGATTGGTCGCAACGAGGCGGCCCTCAACGACTTGGAGGCAGCCGTTGAGCACGGCACCCGGCTGGACGACAACGTTTTCCACGTTACCTCCGCCCTGCTTCTAGAAGCGGCGCTGCGCCTGCGCCTCGGTCAGCCTGCTGAGGCGCTCGCTAGGACGACTGAACTCGAAGGGCGCCTGCGCTCGATGGGCCGTGGCCGCGAGTGGGTGATGGTCCAGGTGATGCGTGGTCTGTGTACCCTCGAGTTGGGCGATGTCGGCGGCGCCCTGCCACTGCTCGAGGAAGCGCTGGCTAGTCACGAGGCCCACCGTGAAAGCCGCGACCATCCACTGAGTCGAGCCGGGTCGTTCGCCTCCAACGGCGAAGTCTACGCGGCGCTCGGTCGGGCACTAGCGCTCGACGGGGATGCCGCTGCGGCGTGGGAGCTGGTCGAGCGCGGGCGCGCGACCGGCCTCCGAGAACGGCTGGGGGTGCGCGAGCCGCTAGATCTAAGGACGCTGCAGGAACTGTTGGCCGAAACCGACGCGGCGCTCTTGCACCTCGATGACGGCACCTGGTCTCAGACCTGGTCCTATTGGCTGACGCCCGACTCGGTGGCTGCCGTTGCCGGCCCCAACGCCATGGAGCTAGCCAAAGAGGCGCGCGCCGCCTTGCGCTTAATAGCCTCGGGGGCCGAAGACAGGGTTTGCCGGGAGCCTCTGGCGCGGATCGAAGCAGCTTTGGCGCCGCAGCTGGCACGGGTCGCCGCCATGGGTCAGGGCCACCTGTTGATCGTCGCGCCGACCTTGCTGGCCGACTTTCCGTTCGAGGTGCTGACCTTGCCGAACGGCTCGATACTGGGCGAGGCCGTGCGCGTTAGCTACTTGCCCAGCGCCTCGATGTTGCCGGTCTTATTGGCACGGCAATCAGCGCCTGGTGGGTTGCTGGCTCTGGCGGACCCGGCCCCGGGCGCGGAGGAGGTGGCGGACCCGCACCTCAGTCGCGCCCTGCGCACACCGTTACCCGGCGCCCGCGACGAAGCGCGTGCCATTTGCCGGCGCGGCGACCGCCTGTTGGTCGGCCGTGCCGCTACCCGGCGGGCGCTCGTTCGCGAGGCGACGGCCGGTGCTACGGCCATTCACTTTGCCACGCACGCCTGGGTCAACGAAACGGTGCCTGAGCGCTCGGCGCTGCTGTTGGCCGGGGAGGATGGCATCCTCACCGCTGAGGCAGTGGAGGGCATGCGCCTGTCCTGTGATCTCGTGACCTTGAGCGGCTGCGAGACCGGCGGCGGTTTCACGTTCGTCGGTGAGGGGACGATTGGTCTGGCTCGTGCCTTCTTGATCGCTGGGGCCCGTTCGGTGGTGACCAGCGCCTGGCCGGTGAGTGACCGGGCCGCCGAGCGCTTCATGCGGTTGGTCTACGATGGCCTCCGACTTGGTCGCCCGCGCGCTGAGGCGCTGCGGCAGGCGCGAGCGGCGCTGGCCAGTGCCGGCTATTCGTACCGCGATCGCGCAGCGTTTCGGCTGACCGGCGTGGCGCACGAGCCGGTGCCGTTGGCCGCCACCGGCGGCGGGTTCGGGCGGCGCCTTTGGCTGGTGGCGGGCGCCCTCTCCGGCCTCGGCTGGCTGGCTTGGCGTCGCCGCTTAAACCGCCGTGCTATCTTTGGCTAGGGCTGCTGGTCGTCGGCGTATCTCCAAGGGGCGCCTTGCATTGACCACTCTGGGTGAGGGTCGTGCGGCGGCCCGCGGGAGTTTCTTGGGTTGACCAAACAATCTTCATGACCGATCCGATTCGAAAGCCGTTGACCGAGGCGTGGTTGGCCGAGCTGCGCCAACGCTTCGTGTCGGTCACTGCACGGCGTGTGCCCCAGGCCCACGTTGAGGACCTGGTGCAGGACGCGCTCGGAGTCGTTTACGAACGGGGTGTTGTCGCCCAGCACGGCGTCACGCGGGAAGGGTTACCTGGGCTGGCGTGGTGCTTCCAAGTGTTGCGCAACACCATAGGCAACTTTTACCAAAAGCAGAAGACCCGCTCCCGCGAGCCCGCAATCGAAGACCAACCCATGGCGCCACCGGTACCCACACCTCTGGAAGCGCTCGAGGAGTCGCAGATGGTTGAACTCCTGCGCAGCGCTCTCGAAGAATTTCAAGCGCGCGACGCGCAGTGCGGCCGCTACTTGCTGCACCTGGCGCAAGGGATGTCGCCCCAAACGCTGGCGGTGGAGGAGAGCGTCGAAGCGCCGGTTCTCTACCGGCGCCTGTACCGGTGCCGAGCTAAGTTCCGCCAGTTGTTAGAGAGAAAGGGCTTCTTGTCATGACTCTGTCCACTGAGCCCCAAGACCCAGCCGACCAGATCGAGTATTACCTCTCCGGTAAGATGAGTCTCGAGGAGCGCCGCCAGTTCGAGGACATGCTCTTGCACAACGACGCGCTGGCCGACGAAGTGTACGCGGATATGGGCGTCCGGGAATTTCTGGCCCGCGCGCACGCGCTTGAGGCAGCCGACCCGGTGCCGGGCGCCGGCGACCAGCACGCGTCAGCCAGCCAACCCGAAGAGCATGCATCAGCCAGCCAGCCCCACCAGCACGCGCCCCGGCGTCCGCCCGTCGTCGAGTTGTCTGCTCGCCACCGGCGGGCGCGGTGGCAGCGTTGGGCCGTGGCGGCGTTGCCTTTGGCTGCTGTCCTGGCCGTGGTGTGGTGGATGCCGAATTGGTCTCGCGGCCCCGAGCCGACCGCGTTGCGCGGTGTAGAGCGGGCGCCCGAGTTGGTAGTACCGCGGGGGGATGTAGGCGGTGTACCCAGCGAGTTCCGCTGGACCGCGGACGCCGGCGCATCCAGCTACCGGTTGGATTTGTACGACATGTCGATGCGCCCGGTGTATCAGACCACCACGACCGACACCATGGTGATTGTGCCGCCCGCCATCCTGGAACCGTTCAACGAATTGATGTGGATGGTGGTGCCGTTGGACGGAGCACGGCAGGAGCGGGAGGGGTCGTTGCCTTCGCGGGTGCGCTGGGGTGGTGGAGGGTCGTAGGGAACAAGTCCGAGACGTGGCGCGCGCACTTGCGACATCGTAGTTCAGTCGGCAAGTGCGCTGCCCCGACGCCGGGCGTCCATGCGGAGTGATGGACGCGTGTAGCCCGGTTGCGCGCCCTCAGCGTATCACACGGGGCCGGCGCGCCACAAGCCGCCCTCACGCCATCGGTGGCTGCACGCCTTCATGACCGGCTAGGTAATCGAACGGCACGGACTGGATCCGGGCGAGGTCACCGGCCGGGACCGGTGCGTCGCCGGCACCCGGCGCCAGCACCAAGCGCACCGTCGCGCTGGTGATTCGAAACCCCAGGCGCTTGGCATGTTGCAGAAGTTCCGAGTCGGTCGTCTCCACATGCGTGCGGACAATATGCGCGTCCAAAGTGTCAGCCAGCCGTGCCATGAGAATGGTGAGGAGTTGGGTCGAGGTTGCGGCACCCGGCCCGACAATTCCGGCGGCGCCATCGGTGCGCCCAAATAGGAATCCTTCCAGCGCACCGTTTGCCCCAACCACACCCAGTCCACTGCCTGCTTGCAGAGCGTCCTCCAGGTCGGCTAGGTCAAAGGTTGGGTCGAAACGCACCAGCGCCGCCAGGTCGTCTACAGCCAGTGGCCGCGATGCCACGTCCGCATGCGCCACCAGTCGCCCCGGTCCGCGGACGCCGCCAAGTGCGGCGAGGTGGGCGCCCGGCGCGCCAGCGACGAAGCCGAGGCGCGCCGCCAGGCCGATTGCCCGGGCGTTGAACGCGTCGCAGCGGACTTGGATCGGCCCCAGGGCCGCGCGGAGCAGCGCGCCGACCAATGGCCCGCCCACTCCGCCGCCGGCGGTCGGCGACACTGCCACCGGCCCCAACCAAAAACCCGTCGCGCGCTGGTGGCCGACGGCCACCCCGACGAGCCGTCCGTGGCGCTCGGCGACCACCGCCGGGTTGGCCGCGGCGCGCCCCACCACCTGTTGCAGCATGCGGGAGGCGCTTTGCGCGTCGGCGATCGGTTCGAGGTAGCCGTGGTCGCGAAACGCTTGGGCGTAGGCTCCATAGAGAAGAGTGCTGGCGTCGTCGAAGTCGGCTTCGCTGAGGGACCGCACGTGCAGGTCGTCCACGGCAATGGGAGGCGTGCTCAACCGTGCCGATCCAGTTCGCCAGCGCCGAGCGTGCGCAAGAGATCAAGGAGTTCGTTGCGGCGCGCACCCAGTTCAGCTAGTTGGCTGGCTTGAGCGTGGGCCTCAGCGCCGAGGATCTGCAGTTCCTCAGCCACCTGTGCATGCCGGCGACGACGCGCCAGCTCCGCTTCCTGTTGTTGTCGGCGCCAGTCCACTTGCAGGAGGATGACCACTGCCGCCCCGAAGAGCAGGAGCGCCACTCCAAAGGCGAGCGGCGGCAAACCAAAGTAGCGGAGTGAGGCCACCAGACTCGGCAGGATCAACGCGGCCCAAAGCAGGGCGATGCGCGCCATGCGCCAGTCGAACTCTGGGCGCCACTCAGCAAGCCGTGCGTTCAGGAGCTGTACCTCGCCGGTGGCGGTTTGCTTGAGGCGCTGGCGCCGGCGGATTTCGGCCTCGATTGCCGCGAGTCGGCTTCCCAGCGCCAGTTCCACCACCTCGCGCGTCACCCGGACCTCGTCCCCGCTACGCCTCAGGTGCGGGACCAGGAGATGGACCGCCCGCGCCGGTTCCTCGGCGGCTAGGGCTTCGAGCGCCGCCGCCAGCTCCACCGTCGTCGGCCACCAGTCGGTCTCCACCCCCAACCCCAAGCGTTCCCGTGCGGTAGCGATCAGTGGGGCGAGGACTGGCACGGAGTTCATGCGGGCTGACCTGGGTCGGTGGGGGCTCGTTCAGGGTGACGGTACCCAGCCCGGTCGACCATGTCTAGGAAGAGTGCGTGGAGCCGAGTGTCCGCGGTGAGTTCGGGGTGAAAGGTCGCAGCCAAGCGTTGAGCCTGGCGCACTAGGACCGGTTCGCCGCGGCAGCGGCCCAACACCTCGACCGCGGCGCCAATCGCCAGGATCACCGGCGCACGGATAAACACCCCTTCGAATTCCGCTTGCCCTCGCGCCGACAGGCTCACCGGCGCCACAAAGCTCTCGCGCTGGCGCCCGTAACCGTTCCGGCGGATGCGCACGTCGATCGCCCCGAAGCTCCGCTGTGCGGGTGATTGGACCTCGCGCGCCATGAGGATCAGCCCCGCGCAGGTGGCAAACGTGGGCATGGGGCCGGTCACCGCTTGAGCCAGGGAGGATTCCCAACTTGCAGCTCTTAAGAGGCGCAGCATCGTGGTGCTTTCGCCGCCCGGCAGGACGAGTCCGGCGAGCCCGGCGAGATCGTTGGCGGTGCGCACCCATTTGACAGCGGCGCCGAGCTGTTCGAGCACTTTGCCGTGGGCAGCGAAATCCCCTTGAATGGCCAGAACGCCGATCACCCTCGAGACTACCAGCCACGCGTTTGCAGGAGCTCCGACTCGTCCAGGGTGGCGACGTCGAGCCCGGGCATGGCGTCGGCCAAGTCTGCCGACACTTCAAGCAGCACCTGGGGATCCTGGTAGTGGGTGACAGCGCGGACAATGGCGCGGGCGCGGGCGGGTGGGTCGGTCGACTTGAAGATGCCCGAGCCCACGAACACCGACTCGGCCCCCAACTGCATGCACAGGGAGGCGTCGGCCGGGGTGGCAACGCCGCCCGCCGCGAAGTTGGGAACGGGCAACTTGCCGGTGGCGGCCACCATGCGCACCAAGGCATAGGGGGCGCCTAGCCCTTTGGCGGCGGCCATTAGCTCCTCGTCGCCCATGACCGTCAGTTGGCGCATGTCCCGCCCCAACTGCCGCAGGTGGCGTACGGCCTCGACGATGTTGCCGGAGCCGGCTTCGCCCTTCGTGCGCATCATGGCGGCACCCTCACCGATCCGGCGGAGCGCTTCTCCCAGGTTTCGGCAGCCGCAGACGAACGGAATCTTAAAGGCGTGCTTGTCGATGTGGTGTTCGTCGTCAGCTGGAGTCAGCACTTCACTTTCGTCGATGTAGTCGACGCCCAACGCTTCCAGTACTTGTGCTTCGGCAAAGTGGCCAATGCGCACCTTGGCCATCACCGGAATGGACACCGTTTCCATGATCTCTTTGATCTTGGTGATCGAGGCCATGCGGGCGACGCCACCTTCCTTGCGAATGTCGGCCGGCACGCGCTCGAGTGCCATGACCGCGCACGCCCCTGCTTCTTCGGCAATCTGGGCCTGGTCAGCGTTGGTGACGTCCATGATGACGCCGCCCTTGAGCATTTCGGCCAGGCCGGTCTTGAGTCGCAGCCCGTTGGTAGCCGGGATATCAGTCATGTCGTACCTCCTTCGTGCTTGGCAGACCCTAGGGGTCGTGCCCTCTTTGATCTATAGGTTGGGAATCGTCTGGGTGGGCCGCGAGGGTGGCGGCACCCTTTCTAGGTGGTGCCGGACGATGCGAGCCAAGATTTCGATGCCGCGTTCGATTGCTGGCAAATCGGCTCGCGCAAAGGCAAGGCGCATCTGGTTGCCGCCAGCGCGCCCAGGAAAGTAGATGGTGCCGGGCGTCGCCAAGACTCCTCTGGCGCGCGCTTCGTCCAGAATGCGCTGGACGTCCGAATAGACCGGCAGCGTGAGCCAGACGACGCAGCCGCCGTTCGGCCGGGTGAACTCCACGCCCGACGGCAGGTGGCGGGCCAACGCGGTCAGGATCGCCTGCCGCCGCTCGCTGTACACCGTCGCGACTTCGTGCACGTGCCGGTGGTAGTGCCCGGCCCGACAGAACTCGGCCACCGCCGCCTGGATCAAGGTCGAGGTGTGCAGGTCTGACAAGCGCTTGGCTAGGTTGAGCCGTTCAACCATCGACGGGGGGGCTGCCACCCAGCCCAACCTGAGGCCGGGGAACAACCCCTTGGAAAACGTGCCGAGCTGCACGACCAGGCCCTCCTCGTCCAGCGCCTTCAACGTCGGCAGCGGTGTGTCCTCGAACTGCAGGTCGCGTTCGTACGAGTCTTCGAGCACTGGCACGCGGTAGCGCGCTGCCAAGGCCATGAGCCGTCGCCGTCCGGCCAGTGGCAAGGTTGCACCCGTCGGATTGTGGAAGTTCGGCATGGTGTAGATGAGCTTGGGGCGCCGCCCCGCCAGTTGGCGTTCGAGGACGTCCAACTCCAAGCCGGTGGGTGTCATGGGCACCTCTACCAACTCAGCCCGGTACATGGCGAGGGCGGTGAGGATGGAAGTGTAGGTCGGTGATTCGATGGCTACCGAGTCACCGGGATCCAGGAGGACGCGCAGGACGAGGTCGATGCCCTGTTGGATGCCGTTGGTGATGACGATTTCATCGGTGCTCAAACCGATGCCGGTTTGGGAGAGTTCCTCGGCAACAAACTCGCGCAGGATTGGATCGCCTTGAACCGGTCCGTACTGGAGAAGTTCACGCCCGCGTTGGGCGATCAGTTGATCAAAGATCTGACGGAGCGGCTCGACCGGAAACAGGGCCTCATCCGGGGCCAGCGACGCGAAGTCGGACACTTCCGAGCGGTCGGCGGCGACCACCAAGTCGCGGGCGGCGGCGTAGCGCGCGTTCTCGATGGCTCTTGAGAAGGCCGGGCGGATGGGTGGAGCGACGTTTCCCGGGGTGGGGTTCGACGTGGAGTCCGGTTGCCGGACGAAGGTGCCGCGCCCGACCGTGGCATCCGCCAATCCCTGGCGGGCGATCTCGCGGTAGGCGGAGACCACAGTCGTGCGGTTTACCTGGAGCTGATCGGCCAGGCTGCGGGTGGTCGGCAGGCGATCGCCGGTGTGGAGGACCTGGCCCTCCACCAACGCCGCGATGCTCCTGGCGATCTGCAGGTAGACGGGCACTTCGGAGCCTTTGTCGAGTTCGATTGGCAGCCGCATGCTAGTCCGGTCCGGGCGATTTGGAGGGTGAATTGGTTGGTCTTGGTAATCGGTTGGCCTGGGTCTGGATCCCAGTCTAAGGGCTAGAAAGGTGGCTAGGCAACCCTGAACCCGAGATTGGATCCATATTGGTTGAACCATATTGGTTGGGCTAGGTTGGGTGGACTAGGTCGGTTGGACTAGGGTGGTTGGGCTAGGGTGGTTGGACCGCGTTGGTTAGACCGATGGTTGGGGCGCGCCCAGGAGAGGCGGCGACCGAAGAGCGCCTAGGCGTCACCCACCAGCTCTGCGCCTTCCTTCATGAGTTCGCGGGCAATGACCAACCGCATAATCTCCGAGGTGCCCTCACCAATGGTGCAGAGCTTGGCGTCGCGGAAGTACTTCTCGGCCGGGTAGTCCTTGGTGTAACCGTAGCCCCCGAAGATCTGCAGCGCGTCGTTGGTGGTGCGCACCGCCACTTCTGAGGCGTAGAGCTTGGCCATCGCCGCCTCCCGCGTGACGTTTTGATTCTGATCCTTGAGCCAGGCTGCCCGGTAGAGCAACAGTCGCGCGGCGTCGATTTCCTTGATCATGTCAGCCAGCATGTGCTGCAGGGCCTGAAAGCTGGAGATCGGCCGGCCGAATTGCTCGCGCTCTTGGGCGTACTGGAGGGCGGCGTCGAAGGCACCTTGGGCGATTCCCAATCCCAAGGCGGCAATGCCGATGCGTCCACCGTCTAGGATTTGCATGGCGTCGTAGAATCCCCGCCCCTCGTCCCCCAAGCGCTGGTCAGCGCTCACCGTGCACTCTTCCATGACCAGCTCGGCGGTGTCCGACGCCCTGAGTCCCAGTTTGTCCTCTTTGTGACCGGGCTTGAAGCCGGGTGTGTCCTTCTCCAGGATGAACGCTGTAATGCCCTTCTTGCCAAGCTCGCGGTCCAAGGTGGCGTAGACCACAGCCACGTCGCAGACCGTGCCTTGTGACGCAAACGTCTTGGAGCCGTTCAATAGGTAGCCGGCGCCGTTCCTGCGTGCCGTCGTTTGAGTGCCGCCGGCGTCCGAACCGGCCGTTGGTTCGGTGAGCGACCACGCCCCGATCCACTCGCCAGTAGTCAACTTGGGCAAGTACTTCTGTTTTTGTGCCTCGGAGCCGGATTGATAGATGGCGTTCGTGCACAGCGAGTTGTGGGCGGCAACGGTAATGCCGATCGACCCGTCGACGCGGGACAGCTCCTCCACGGCCAGCGCGTAGTCGACGTAGGACTGTTCGGCACCGCCGTACGACTCTGGGAAGATCATTCCCATGATGCCGAGCTGACCGAGTTTTTGGACCACGTCGCGCGGAAACTGCTGCGCTTCGTCCCACTGCATCATGTGCGGGCGAATTTCCTGGTCGGCAAACTCGCGGAGGGTTTTGCGCAGTAGCTCTTGGTCGGATGAAAACTCGAAGTTCAACGCTGACTCCACGGGCAGAGGGGCGGATGCGCGGCGGCCAAGCTTAGCCCTCGCCTATGGGGAAATCAACCCGGCTGGAAGCGTTCGCGTAGACAGGCGGCTGTGGCTGACCGAGACCGGCCCTTGGACCCCCGACGCATCAGATCGCCGGGGTGCCCGCTGGCCACCACCCGGCCGCCGGCCCGGCCACCGCCCGGGCCCAGGTCGATCACCCAGTCAGCCGCAGCAATCATCTCCAGATTGTGTTCGACCACCACGACGGTGTTGCCGTCGTCGACCAGCCGTGTCAAACAATCCACCAGGCGCGACACGTCGGCGAGGTGCAAGCCGGTGGTCGGTTCGTCCAACACAAACAAGGTGGCACTGCCAGTGCGCTTACCCATCTCGGCCGCCAGCTTGATGCGCTGCGCCTCACCCCCCGACAGCGTGTTCGAGGCCTGACCGAGGGACAGGTAGCCGAGGCCTATGGCCTGGAGTACCTCCAGCTTGCGGTAAATGGGGGGCACATCGGCGAAGAACTCGGCGGCTTCGTCGTGTGTCATCGCCAGGACGTCGGCGACGCTCTTGCCGCGCCACTTGACCTCCATAGTGTCGGCGTTGAACCGGGATCCTTCGCAGGTTGGGCAATTGACGTAAGCGTTGGGCAGAAAGCTCATTTCCATCTTGAGGTGGCCTTGGCCCTTGCAAGCCTCGCAGCGCCCGCCCGCGACGTTGAAGCTAAAGCGCTCGGGGCCGTAGCCGAGGGCGCGCGCCGCCTGGGTCTGGGCGAGGTGCCTGCGCAGGTCGCTCGCCAGTCCCACATAGGTGGCCGGTACCGACCGTGGCGTCTTGCCGATGGGCGACTGGTCGACCTGAATCACCCGCTCGATCGAGCCTTCCACGAGGATGGCGTCGTGCGCCCCGGGTGTTTCGGTTGCCGCGCCAAGTTGGCGCCGGAGTCCGCGGTAGAGCACTGTTTCGACCAGTGTCGATTTGCCCGAGCCGGACACCCCGGTCACGCAGATCAGGTTGCCGATCGGAAAAGTGACGTCCACCGCCCGCAAGTTGTGGGCACTGGCGCCCTCGACGACGATGCGCCCGTGGTCGGGGCGCTTGCGATCCTGGGGCGCCGCCGGTCGCCGCCTTAACCAGGTGCCGGTGGGCGAATCGGTCGCCCGCGCAATCGCCGCGACCGGCCCTTCGGCGACGATGCGCCCACCCGCCGCCCCGGCGGCCGGACCCAGGTCGATCACCCAGTCGGCGGCGCGGATCGTCGGGGCGTCGTGCTCCACCACCAGCACGGTGTTGCCCCGATCCCTCAGTGACCGGAGGCTCCGGAGCAGCTCGGCTTGGTCGTGCGGGTGCAGACCAATGGTCGGTTCGTCGAGGACGTAGCAGACACCGCGGACGTTGGAACCCAACTGCGCGGCGAGCCGGATGCGTTGCGCTTCGCCACCGGAAAGGCTGGTGGCCGCACGGTCGAGGCCCAAGTAGCTCAGTCCCACGCCTTCTAGAAACTCCAGCCGCCGGCGCATCTCAAGGACCAGAGGTACCACGACCGGGGCCTGACGACCGCCGATTTTCAGACGCTCGAAAAACCGATGGGCTTCGCCCACGGTCATGGCCAGCACTTCACCAATGGACCGCTTGGCAAACCGGTAGGCCAACGCGTCGTCCTGCAAGCGCGAGCCGTTGCAGGCAGTGCATGGCGTTTGGCCGTCGTCTTCGCCGGCCCCCTTGCAGCGGCGGCAGCGGCCCAGGGGCGAGTTGAAGGAAAACAGCCGCGGGTCGGGCTCGTCCAGCGCGCGGGCGCAGGCCGGGCAGGTCAGTTTCTCGGAAAAGGTCGCCAATGCTCGCCGCCCGCTGGCAACCCTGAGGGTGCCCTTGCCGAGCGCCAGGGCACGCTCGATCAGTGCTTTCAGCTCCCGCCGCCCGGCGGCGGTGCGTTCGACCTTGAGGCGACCGACTACCGCCTCAATGCGGTGCTCCCGGTAGCGATCCAGCCGCGGTGTCGGCTCGAGTGGCTGGACGACGCCGTCGATCCGCGCTTCACCCAAGTCTTGGCGCACCAAGCGTTCCAACAGCTCCCGGTGGATGCCCTTTCGGTCCATCACCACCGGCGCCAAAACGGTCGCCGTGCGTCCGTCATAGTCCCGCACGATGTGCTCGGCGATCGTCCGTCGCGAGCGCGGCCGAATGGTCTTGTGGCAGTCCGGGCAAGTGGGCGTCGCCGCCCGCGCGTAGAGTAGGCGCAGAAAGCCGTGAATCTCGGTGGCAGTGGCGACGGTGGATTGCCGGCCACCGCGCGAGACCCGCTGCTCGATGGCCACCGTCGGCGGTAGGCCGCGGGTCGCGTCGACATCGGCGCGGGGCAGCTGGGTGACAAATTGGCGGGCGTAGGCTGACAGACACTCCATGTAGCGGCGTTGACCCTCGGCAAACAAGATGTCGTACGCCAGAGTGGACTTCCCCGAACCGCTCGGCCCGGTAATCACCACTAACTGGTCACGGGGGATATCCACGTCGAGGTTCTGGAGGTTGTGCTGGCGGGCGCCGCGCACGGCGATGACTTCGGCAGTGCGGCGGCGCGATCGGCTTCTCCGCGGGGGTTTCGGCGGTGACGCGCCGCGCTTTCGCGGGCGCCGCCGTGACGAGCGCCGCCGGTGAGCCAGGTGGGCGTGCAGGTGGCGTCCGGTGTGGGTGGCAGCGCGCGCCAACTGGAGAGGCGAGCCTTCGGCGACCAGGCGCCCGCCGGCCTCACCCCCCTCGGGCCCCAGGTCAATGACCCAGTCGGCGGCGGCGATGACATCTAAGTGGTGTTCGATGACCACCACCGAATGCCCAGCTTCCACCAAACGTTGAAGCGCCTCCAGGAGCACCCGGACGTCGTCCAGGTGCAACCCGGTCGTCGGTTCATCAAACAAAAAGAGGTGGCGGTCGGCGGTGTCCTGCTGCGCAGAACGCCCGCCGCCAGGTCGCCTCAGGTGGGCCGCCAGCTTCAGGCGTTGCGACTCGCCGCCCGAGAGCGTGGACAAGGGTTGCCCCAACCGCAGGTAACCCAGGCCGATCTCCTTGAGGGGTTCGAGCCGCCGGCACAAGTCGCCGTCACCCTTGAACGCGGCGAGCGCCTCGTCCACGGTGAGCTCCAGCACGTCCAGGACGGTGCGGCCATCCCACTCGACATCAAGGACTTCTGCCAAGAAGCGCCGGCCCCCGCAGGCGGCGCAAGGCAAGTAGACGTCGGCCAAGAACTGCATCTCGACTTTCTCGTAGCCGTCACCGCTGCAGTGCGGGCAGCGTCCGCCGTCGGTGTTGAACGAGAAGATCGACGCGTCGTAACCGCGGGCTTGGGCCAGCTCAGTCCCGGCCAGTCGCTTCCGAATGACATCGAACGCTTTGACGTAGGTGGCTGGGTTGGCTCGTGGTGTGCGGCCGATCGAGGATTGATCGACCCACTCGACGGCGCTGATCTGCTCGATCCCCTCCAATCCATCCAACTGCCCCGGGCGCTCGGTCCGCTGGCCTCGGGCGCGTCGTATGGCGCGATAGAGCACCGTTTCCATCAGCGTCGACTTGCCCGACCCCGAGACCCCGGTCAGTGCGACCAAACGCTCGAGGGGTATCTCGACCGTCAGCCCGGCCAGGTTGTGCTCGGTGGCGTTGACCACCCTTAAGGAGGGATGCCCCTTGTCCACCGGTCGAACGCTTTGTCGGCCCGCCACTTGGCAGCGTCCCGACAGGTAGTCGGCGGTTTTGGAGCCCGTCGCTTGCTCGAGGCGCTGCCGCGGTCCATCGAAGACAATGGTGCCGCCTTCGGCGCCAGCGCCGGGGCCAAGGTCGACGACCCGGTCTGCCGCGTCGATCATCGCCGGGTCGTGCTCGACCACCACCACCGTGTTGTCGAGCGCCTGCAGCGCCTTCAAGATGCCGATCAGCCGGCCGGCGTCGCGCGGGTGGAGCCCGATCGACGGCTCGTCCAAGACGTAGAGCGTGTTCACCAACTGCGAGCCGAGTGCCGTTGTTAGGTTGACCCGCTGTACTTCACCGCCCGACAGGGTGCGGGACTGGCGATCCAGGCTCAAGTAGCCGAGCCCCACTTGTTCCAAGTAGCTGAGGCGAGCTGCCATCTCAGTCTGTACACCGCTGGCGGCTTTAGCGGCGGCGCCGAGCTGCAACGCAGCCACGAAGGGGGCGCTTTCGGCGATCGGCAGGGCGTAGAACTCGGCGATGGTCAGCCCGCCCAGTCGGTGGTGAAGGGCTTCGGGGCGCAGCCGGGCGCCCCGGCAACTCGTGCAGAGCACCGTGTCGCGGTACTTGGCGAGCATCACCCGCACGTGCATTTTGTAGGCCTTGGTTTTCAGCCATTTGAAAAAACCGTCGGTTCCGTAGAACTGGTCGTTGCCACGCAAGATCAGCCGGCGGTGCTCAGCACTCAAGCGCCCCCAGGGGCGGTCCAGCGGTACTCCGGTGGCTTTCGCAAAGCGCATCATGTCCCGGTAGTTGCGCCGGTAGGCGGGCGTGCTGAACGGCTTGATGGCGTGGTCTCGGAGGCTCTTCCGCCGGTCGGGGACCACCAGGTCGTCGTCGATCTGGAGGATGCGGCCGAAGCCTTGACAGGTCTCGCAGGCCCCGGCGGGCGTATTGAACGAGAAACCGGCGGGGGAGAGAGCGCGGAAGTTCTGGTTGCAACGGGCGCAGTGCAGCCGGGACGAATAGGCGAGCGTCGTGCCCTCGGCCAAGTCCCGGAGGCGAACCGTGTTCGCGCTCGCCCGAAAGGCCGCCTCGAGCGAATCCACCAGCCGCGCCCGCGACACGCGTCCCACCTCGACGCGATCCTGGACCACCTCGACGGTGGAGGCGGCAAGGTCGCTATCGGGAACGGCGTCGAGCGGCGTCGGCTCGCCGCCCAGCCACAGGCGCAGGTAGCCTTGGCCGGCCAGCGCTTGGCGCAGGCCGTCGGCGTCGAGGAGCCCGCGTGAGTTTAGGTCGAAGGTAATCGCTAGCCTGGCCCCCTGAGCGCGGGTGGCATCTTCCACGGCGGTCCGCGCCGAGTCCACTACCACTGCCTCCGCGCAGCCCGGGCAGACCAGCGTCGCCGCCCGCGCCCACAGCAACTTGGCGTAGTCGGTCAACTCGGTCATGGTGCCGACCGTCGAGCGAGACGTGCGGATCGGATTTGTTTGGTCGATCGCCACCGCTGGCTGCACGCCTTCGATGCGATCGACCTCGGGTGGATGCATTCGGTCCAAAAACTGGCGCGCGTAAGTCGAGAAGCTCTCGACGTAGCGCCGTTGGCCTTCGGCGAACAGCGTGTCAAAAGCTAGGGACGATTTCCCCGACCCCGAAACGCCGGTAAAAACCACAAACTCGCCGTCGGCCAGTTCCAGGTTGACGCTGCGCAGGTTGTGCTGCCGCGCGCCAAAGATGCGGATGGAATTCTGGGGCATGGTTGTGGCTGCTTGCGGGTGGCCGGACCGAAACGGGAGACTTGCAAGGTGGCGGCCGGGGCCAGACAATACGCTGGTTCTGAGATCTTGGACAAGGTCGAACGCCTAGGCGGACAGATGACGCTAACGCAGCCGGAGCTGGTGGTCGTCGGAGGGGGAGTCGCGGGAGCTGCTGCCGCCCTCAGAGCCGCCCAGTACCTGATCCCCACCGCCTGGGTGTTGGGGGATCGCACCACCCGTAAGCAAAGCCGGGCGGCATACGTCAAGAACATCGACAACATGCTGGGAGTCCACCCGGGCATTGTGCAGTCTAAGGCCGCCGACCTCTTGCGCGGCACGCATCCACGCGCCGCCGAGGCGGTGTCCGGTGCCCACCTGCACATTTCAACCCTCGACTTGGTCGAGAACGCCGCCGCCCGCATCCGCGCCGACTTCGGGCGGCAGGTGCGATTCGTGGACGATCGGGCGACCCAAATGGAAACCACCGCTGGCGGATGGGCGATCACCACGGCTGGTGGAGAAACGCTGGGTGCGAGGTTTGTTTGCCTGGCGACTGGGGTGAGCGACCGCCAGCCGATCATTCACCGTCAAAAGGGGGAGCGCGATCTGTCCGGCATCCAATGGGTGTTCCCGTACGCCAACGAGGAGACGCTGCTCTACTGCGTGCGTTGCGAGGGACATTTGACCGTCGAGAAGAAGGTGGCGGTGCTTGGGGGCGGCCCCGGTGCAGCCGAGGTGGCGCTGATCCTCCGCGAGCGCTATGACACCACGGTGATCTTGGCTTCCGCCGGCGAGCCCATCACCTGGAGCGCCGAACAGGGCCGGCTGCTCGAGCGCTACGGTGTAGACGTGGTTGAGGGTCGACTGACCGGCGTCGACGGCTCGGGTAAGGGCCGCGTCCTGCAGGGGTTCAGCGTCGAGACCGGTGAGCGCATCGCTGTCGAAACTGCGTTTGTCGCCATGGGCTTGCACCGCGTCTTCAATGAGCTGGCCGTGCAAGTCGGCGCGACGTTGGAGGGGGGCGACGTTCCCGTCCAGGAGCAACACGTCCTGGTCGACCAGTTTTCTGAAACCAGTGTGCCGAACGTCTTTGCGGTCGGTGACATGGCCCGCCGCCCCGGTGAGCCCTCCATGAAGCAGGTCTACACCGCCCAGGAATATGCCGTCAGGGCGGTGGACACGGTCGATAGGCGCCGCCGGCGCGCCCGCCGGCAGGAGTTACTCGGAGCAGCTGGACGATGAGTCCAACGGTGCCGGGTGCCGCCGCCGACGGCGGCGCGCCTCTGGACGTGGCGTTCATGGTCGACGCCTTTCCGAGCGTCATTGCCACCTACATTCTCGATCAGGTCGCCGGACTCCTGGAACGTGGTCACCAGGTCGAGGTCTTCGCCCGCGCCCCCGGCGTCGCCAGCCAATTGCACGAGTCGGTGGTCGAGCATCGGTGGGCCGATCGCACCCACTACGCCGGCATGGCTACCGGACGCCTGCAACGCCTGTGGGGTGGACTCAAGATCCTGACTGGCCGGCGCGAGCTTTGGCCACGCAGCCTCACTCTGTTGCCACCCTGGGAACGGCGCGTCGAAGGGCGCAACCTTCGCTATCTCTACTCCCTTAACTGGCTACCCGAGCCGCGGCGCTTTGACGTCATTCACGCCCACTTTGGTCCCAGCGCCAACGTCGCAGCGACCCTCAAGCGCCTCGGGCTCTTGGACGGACCCATCGTCGCCACCTTTCACGGCTATGACATGCGGCGCGGCGTGCAAAACGGTCCAACGGAGTACGAACCGATTCGCACCGAAGGCGCCCGGTTTCTATGCATCTCCAACTACAACCGCCGGTTGTTGGCCGAATGGGGCTTCGCTGCCGAGAAGTTCCGAACGCACCACGTCGGCGTGCAGCTGGAGCGGTTTCCATTTCGGGCGGCGCGGCCGGCCGACGGCGTCATCCGTTGTATCAGCGTCAGTTCACTCCACCCGGTGAAGGGCCTGGAAAACAGCCTCGATGCCTTGAGAGCCTTAATCGATCGTCACCCGGAGCAGCGCTTTGAGTACCGTTTGGTCGGCGACGGGGTATTGCGGCAGTCACTGGGTGCCAAGGTGGAGGCGCTTGGTCTCGCTGACCATGTGCGTTTTCTGGGGTACCTGGGAGGTGACGCTGTTGCCGCCGCTCTGGCCGACGCCGATCTCTTCTGGATGCCCAGCTTGGCCGAGGCAACGCCCGTCGCCCTCATGGAGGCGCAGGCCGTCGGTTTGCCGGCAGTCGCGACGCGCGTCGGCGCCGTCGACGAGGTCATGCTTGACGGCGTGTCGGGCGTCTTGGTCGAGCCCGGCGGTGCGACTGCTTTCCTGGCCGGGGTCGAAGCAATACTGGCGCGCCGTGCCGAATGGCCGGAGATGGCTCGCGCCGGCCGCCTACATATCGAGTCGGAATACGCGGCGGAGTCATTGGTAGACCAGTTGGTCGAGATCTACCGCGAAGTCAGCTGACGCACCAACGCAAGAACGGCTGTGTTAGCCTCGGCCCGCCGTCCGCCGCACCCCAGTCTTCGGTTACCAGCGTGGTGATCAACCCTGACACGACGTCGAAGGAGCGCTCGATCGTGGGTCAATCTGTCATGTTTGACGGGAACGAAGCGGCGGCCGACGTGGCCTACCGGACCAACGAAGTCATCGCCATCTACCCGATCACCCCGGCCTCGCCGATGGGGGAGTTGGCCGACGCCTGGGCGGCGCGGGGTCGCCAGAACCTCGACGGCGTCGTGCCGCGGGTCGTTGAGATGCAGAGTGAGGGCGGCGCGGCAGGTGCGGTGCACGGTGCGCTCCAGGGTGGCTCGTTGTCCACCACCTTTACCGCGTCCCAAGGTCTGCTCTTGATGATCCCCAACATGTACAAGATCGCCGGGGAGCTGACGCCGACCGTCTTCCACGTCGCGGCGCGGACGGTGGCCACCCACGCCCTGTCGATCTTTGGCGACCACTCCGATGTCATGGCCGTGCGACAGACCGGCTGGGCGATGCTCGCCGCCGCTTCACCCCAGGAGGCGCACGATCTGGCGTTGGTCGCGCAGGCGGCGACGTTGCGCTCGCGGGTGCCCTTCCTCCACTTCTTCGACGGTTTCCGGACGTCGCACGAGCTGAACCAGGTCGAACGGCTAGAGGACGACGTCTTGCGCGCCATGCTGCCGGGCGAAGCCATCGACCAACACCGCCGTCGCGCCCTAGACCCCGACCGTCCGGTGCTACGCGGTACCGCCCAAAACCCGGACGTTTTCTTCCAGGCGCGCGAGGCCATCAATCCCTACTATGAGGCGCTGCCGGCTGTAGTCGCCGATGTCTTCAACGACTTCGCCGGTCACACCGGCCGCCGCTACCGTCTTTTCGACTATCAAGGGCCCGCCGATGCCGAGCGCGTCATCGTCCTCATGGGTTCGGGGGCCGGGGCGGTGCAAGACGCACTCCGCTCAATGCCTGACGGCAAGATCGGTCTCTTGCAGGTGCGGTTGTACCGGCCGTTCGATGCCGAGGCCATGGCCGCCGCACTTCCAGCAACAACGCGCCGGCTCGCCGTGCTCGATCGCACCAAAGAACCGGGGGCCGTCGGCGAGCCGCTCTACCAAGACGTGGTGACCGCGGTGTCCGAGGCGTGGGCGAAGGTGCACGGCGACTCGCCGCAGCCGGAAGTCATCGGCGGCCGTTACGGGCTATCGTCCAAGGAGTTTTCACCGGCTATGGCGCGCGCAGTGTTTGAGGAGTTGCAGCGCCCGTCGCCCAAGCGCCATTTCACAATCGGCATCGTCGACGACGTGTCGGGGGCCAGTTTGAAATGGGATGCGGATTGGGACGCCGAATCGGCGGACGTCGTCCGCGCTGTCTTCTACGGCCTGGGCTCGGACGGAACGGTGGGTGCTAACAAGGCGACCGCCAAGATCGTCGGCCAGAAGACCAAGCTCACCGCCCAAGGCTACTTTGTCTACGACTCCAAAAAAGCTGGGGCGATGACCGTCTCGCACCTCAGGTTTAGCCCGCGCCCCATCGCCGCGAGCTACCTCATCTCACAGGCCAGCTTCGTGGCTTGCCACCAGTTCGAGTTTTTGAAGCGTCTCGAAGTCTTGGCCGTCGCGGCGCCCGGCGCCACGGTGCTCATCAACTGCCCGCATCCTCCGGAGGCGGCGTGGGAGGCGTTACCGCTGGAGGTGCAGGAGACCATCCTGGCCAAGCGCCTCCGCGTCTACGTGGTGGATGCGGGCCAGGTGGCACGCGACGCCGGTTTGGGGAGCCGCATCAACACGGTCATGCAGACTTGCTTCTTCGCGCTGACTGACCTCTTACCCGAAGACGAAGCGCTCGCTGAAATCAAGGCGTCGATTCAAAGCTCGTACGGGCGACTCGGCCAGGCGATAGTCGATAAGAACAACGCCGCGGTCGACGCGGCACTCGCCGGGCTCGCCCAGATCGAAGTGCCGAGCGCTGCGACCGCCGCCACCCGACGTCAACCACCGGTCCCAGCCCACGTGCCCGATTTTGTCGAACGGGTGACGGCGCGCATCATCGCCGGGCATGGGGACTTGTTGCCGGTCTCGGCTTTTCCGGTGGACGGCACCTTTCCAACCGCAACGGCGCGCTACGAGAAGCGCAGCATTGCCCACGAGATTCCCATTTGGGACGAGGCCATTTGTATTCAATGCGGGCTTTGCGCGCTGGTCTGTCCGCACGCCGCCATCCGCATGAAGCCCTTCGCGGCGGCGGCCATGGCCGGTGCCCCCGATACTTTCAAGACCATGCCGTGGAAGCAAAAAGGTGCCGCCGATCAGCATATGGCGATCCAGGTGGCGCCCGACGACTGCACCGGTTGCGGGGTCTGTGTTGATGTGTGCCCGGCCAAGAGTAAAGAGGTGGTCCGTCACAAGGCGATCAACATGGAGGAGAAGCACCAGCATCTGGTTGCCGAGCGCGCCAACTGGGATTTCTTCTTGTCGATCCCGGAAGCGTCCCGGACCTCGGTGAATGTCGAGGCGGTCAAAGAGTCCCAGATCTTGGAGCCGCTCTTCGAGTTTTCCGGAGCCTGTGCCGGCTGCGGCGAAACACCTTATCTAAAGCTTCTCTCCCAGTTGTTTGGCGAGCGCATGCTGGTGGCCAACGCCACCGGTTGCTCGTCGATCTACGGTGGCAATCTACCGACGACTCCGTGGTCGGTGTCGGCGGCCGGGCGCGGGCCAGCGTGGTCCAATTCGCTCTTCGAAGACAACGCCGAGTTTGGCTTGGGGATGCGCCTGGCGGTCGACCAAAAGACCGCACTTGCCCTGGCCTACCTCGATGTTCTTAAGGGGCACCTGCCCGAGGCCCTGGTCACCGAACTGCGCCAGGTCGACATCAAGCCGACCGAGGTGGCCATCGTCGAGCGCCGCGAGCTACTCACCGAGCTGGGTGCCCAGCTCGAGCGCCTCGATCACCCGGCGGCGCACGGCCTCGCGCAAGTGGCCGAGGTCTTGGTGCCGCGTTCGGTGTGGATCGTCGGTGGTGACGGCTGGGCATACGACATCGGCTTCGGCGGTCTCGATCACGTGCTGGCCTCAGGCGCCGATGTCAATGTGCTGGTGCTTGACACCGGCGTCTACTCCAACACCGGCGGCCAAGCTTCCAAGGCGACGCCGCGTGCGGCCACCGCCAAGTTCGCCGCGCAGGGCAAGACCGTTCGCAAGAAGGATCTCGGCATGTTGGCCGTCGCCTACGGCAACGTCTACGTCGCCCAACTGGCGATGGGCGCCAGCCCCAAACAGACTCTGCGCGCCATGCACGAAGCGGAGTCGTTCGCCGGTCCTTCCCTGTTGATTGCCTACAGCCAGTGCATTGCCCACGGCATCCCCATGGCTACCGGCATGACCCACCAGAAGGACGCGGTCAACTCTGGCTTTTGGCCGCTCTACCGCTATGACCCGCGTCACGCCCACGCCGGTGACCACCCGTTCCGGCTGGATAGCCGCAAACCCACCTTGTCGTTCGAGGAATTCGCCAAGAAAGAGGCGCGCTTCGCCATGCTGATGCGCGCCGACCCGGAGCGCGCTAAAGCTCTCGTGGGGTTGGCGCAACGCGACATCGATGACCAGTGGCACTACTACGAACAGACCGGCGCCCTCGAGAGGGTGATGGCCGAGGACTACGAGGACTAAGCGATGCAGCCCGACCTGCGAACAACGTACCTCGGTTTGGCGCTCCCGAGTCCCCTGGTGGCTTCGGCTTCGCCTTTGACCCGCGATCCGGCAGTAGTTCAGGCGCTCCAGGCGCACGGTGCCGGCGCCTGCGTGTTGCCGTCGCTGTTTGAGGAGCAAATCGAGCACGACGCCCTAGAGATGCAAAACCTCTACGACCTGGGTGCCGATGCCGTCGCCGAATCGCTGAGCTATTTTCCAGAAACGCCCTTCGTGGAGGATGGTGTCGACGCCTACGTCCGTATGCTGGAACAAACCAAACAAGCGGTGTCGATTCCCATCATCGCCAGTCTCAACGGCGCCTCCGCCGCGGGTTGGGTGCACCACGCTGCCCGCCTAGCGACGGCGGGCGCCGACGCCTTGGAACTCAATGTTTACTTCGTACCGACCGACGTGGCGATGGATTCGGCCGCCGTCGAGCGGCGCTATTTGGACGTCGTCGAGGCCGTGCGGCGCGAAATCACCATCCCCTTAGCCGTCAAGGTCGGGCCTTACTTCAGCTCGATGCCGGCCATGGCCAAGCGCCTGGTCGATGCTGGGGCGGACGGACTGGTGCTCTTCAATCGGTTTCTGGAGCCCGACATCGATCTGGAGACCCTGGCGGTGGAGCCCGCACTCGAGCTATCGACGCCCACCGAACTGCGCTTGGGGCTCCGATGGATCGGTATCTTGCGCGACCAGCTCGAGTGTTCCCTGGCGGCAACGAGCGGCGTGCACGCCGCGGACGACGCGGTCAAGGCGATCATCTCCGGGGCTGACTCCGTCATGGTGGCGTCGACGCTCCTCCAAAACGGCGTTGAGCGCCTCCGGGACTTGGTGCGGGGACTGGAAGCATGGCTCGCGGAGCACGAATACGAGTCGGTGGGCCAACTCCGCGGGGCCATGAGCCGTCGCAATTCCCCTGATCCCTCTGCCTTTGAGCGCTCCAACTACATGCGCGCGCTCCTCTCCTACAGCGACTGAGGTGCTCAGGTGTTGGCGTCGAGCTCGCGCGCCAACCAGGCCCGGCAGAACCGCCACCGGCGTTCCACCGAGCGCAGTGACGTTTGTAGAACGTCAGCAATCTCGTCCATCGTCAACCCGCCGAAGTAGCGAAGCAAGACAAGCTGGGCGTTCTCGGGCGTATCTTGCTCGAGCTTCTTGAGAGCCATGTCCAGCTCGATGAGCTGCTCGTCCGAAGTGCCGATTTCGCCTTCAATGTTGTCCAGAGTCACCCGGTGTTGCGAGCCGCCCCGCTTTTTTGCGGCCCGGCGCCGCGCATCCTCGACCAAGATGTCCCGCATGGCACGCGCCGCCGTGCAGAAGAAGTGGTGGCGGTCGTTCCACTGGAGGTTCTGGCGGCCGAGGAGTCGCAGATACGCCTCGTTCACCACCGCCGCCGTGGGTAGCGTGTCGGTCGGTCGCAGCCGACCGCGCTGAATGGCGGCCAGGCGCCGCAATTCTTGGTAGACCTCGGTGAAGACGGTTTCCGCCGCCGCCTGGTCGCCTTGCACGGCCCGGTTTAGGAGGGCGGTGAGCTCGGTCGGTTTGGGGTCCTCGTCCATCAGAAGCTGATGATCCAATCCAGCTGGATGCGATCCTCGTCTTTTCGGCCGTCCTTGCGCTCGTCCTGCCGTTCGGTGACGAAGCCGGTTGCCTGGGCTTGAATGTTGTCCGCAAGGCGGTAGCGTACTTGCACAAGATGCCCGCGGTTGTTCGTACCTCCGCCGTGCACGTCCGAATCCACGAAGATTGCCGGGAAGGCATAGTCTTCGATTTCTTGGTACTGGTACTTTAACGACCAGTCACCGCGCTTTTTCTTGGCCCCGACCGACGCCCCCGCTAGCCAGCCGCTGTCGCGTGGGTCACCCCCATAGGCGCTCAATTCGGCCGGGTCGCTGTCGCCGGGATCGACGCCCCGATCTACCAGCGTCGCGACGTCGGCGTCCAGGTTGCGGACAAAGCTGCCAAACACCGCCAACGGCTGGGCGCCGGCAGCCACTTTCACTTCGGCTTGAGCCTCCCAGCAGCCAAACGTGTTGAGTAAACGTCCATCGGCGTCGAAAATCATCTGCTGGCTGTGGGCCTCGTTGGCGCCCAGGAAGTCGCCGCGGTCGTCCAGCCGCCCGGCCGCCCAGGTCAGCACGTCAAGGTTCAAAAAATCGTAGTACGTCGTCCCGAGCTTCACAGTGACGTTGTCCTCGGGTTTGATGGTTGCGCCCACCTGGTAGGCGAGGAGGGCAGGGTCCTTGTTGGTGTCTTTGACGTTGACCTCCTCGATGACCCACTGCCCCAGGTGGGCAAACACCTCGGTACCGCCGCCAGTCTGGGTGACAAAACTCTCGGTCAGCCCCTCCAGGTTGATGTCCGAGTCCCACACCAGTTGGGATGTGAACAGGGGGTTTTTGAATTTTCCACCGGTGATCTCGAGCCCGTCCAGCGCCTGCCACGTCGCATAGGCGCGATCGACATAGATGTTCTTGGCAGTGGCATGGCCGTCCAGGGTCTGGTTGGTAGAGTTGGGGAGGCCCTGGCCGGTGACCAGCCGCACCCCGACTTCGGTCGATTCCGTAGTCTTGAACTTCATGTTAAGACGCAGACGGATGCGCTCGCGGTTCCGGTGAAACTTCTGAGCATTGGTGCCCTCGGTACGCCACTGGGTGTCGTGCCGCAAGCGAAGGTCGCCTCCAAGGTCGAGCCGTTGCGTCCAGGCCGAGGGCTCGCCGGCACTCACCGGCAGGGTGGCTGTCACGAGAAGAAGCGCGGTGAGCGCAGTGCGTCGCGTCGCGTCGATCATGGGGTGGCGGTCCTCCCGGGTCCTGGGTCTACGGAGCGATCGGGCTGCTTGCTGTAAGCGTCAGCGCGGCGCTGGGCGATCGGGAAGAGTCTAGCCGGCTCGCCGACCTCGAAAGAATACTGCACGGCGGCCGTCGATAGTCTTGAATTTCATGTTAAGACGCAGACGGAGCGCGGTTGCGGTGACACCCGGTGCCCCGACTAGGTCGTTAGCGCCCGAGCGCGCGCCCCAACCTGGCCAGCGGTGAGGCGATCACCCGCCCGGTCCGAGTGAGCTCGTAGCTGGCGTACCGCTGGGCCCAATTGCGGCGCACCCAGCCTTCAGTCACGAGGGCCGCCACCGCCAGACTAAGAGCGCGCGGTGTCACCCCGAGTGCCATCTCGATTTCGGCAAAGCTCGAGGCACCGCCGGCGATGGCGGCCACCACCGGCAGTGACCACTTGCGCCCCCCCAAGTCGCGAGTACCTTGACGTTCAAGTACCGCCGCGATGGCCGCTGCCGCCGCCCCCACGTCCGAAGCTTCCTCCGCCAAGATGTACTCCGGCCGCAACGGGTGGCCGTAGCCAGGGTTTTTGGCCACCCACCCCTGTTGGATGAGCCGCTTTAGCGTGCGGCTCAAAGAGTCGCGGCCGACGCCCAAGCGCCGCTCGAGCGCCACAAACTTGGCCCCGCCACGCCGGTGTAGCTCAGCGAGAATCGGTAGGCTCCAGCGGTTCGAGCACAGGCTGATCAACTGAGCGGGTGGCAAGGTGTCCTTTGCGATTCGGGCTTGTACTCGAATGGTCCTGTTAGTATAGTAGCTATACTAATAGGACTGGTGCGGCGAAGCAAGGCCTCGTTTCCCGAGGCTGTCAACGGTCCTCGCTGCCAGCCAACGGAGGGATTCAATCATGGCAGTTGCCTTCGACTACAAGGGTGATTTGACCTGTGCGATGGAGGTCAGCGATCTGGAACGGTCCATCGCTTGGTACGCCGAGCACCTCGGTTTCGAATTGATCTACAAGCTGGACGACTACGGCTGGTGTGAGATGCAGTCGCCGGTGCCTGGCGTTTCGGTGGGGCTCTCGCAGGTCGAGAAACCGACCGTCAAGGGCGGCGCCTGCCTCACCTGGGGGGTGACCGATATCGACAAGTCGCGCCAAGCTCTCGAATCGCAGAACGTCAAGTTCGACGGCGACACGACCACCATTGAGGGCATGGTGAAGCTGGCCGGCTTTTTTGACCCGGACGGCAACAAGATGATGTTCGCTCAATCGCTGACTGAGATGAGCGCCCTCTAGCTCGGTCTCGCTTGAGGAGCTGCACGCCGTCAAGCGCAACGCGGCGGCTCTCGGGCGGTGCGAGGCCGGTGCGCGGATTTGCTACCATTGGGGCGCAGCCGAGTCCCTTCGAACGAGGGCAACGACGGCGTCTGGACCCACAACGGTTTTCTTGCCCAAGAGAACGCATAGGCTGCCGGCTATCCGGCCGAGTCGGCCACGGATGCTACCCGGCGGGCGCTGCACTTGGGTTGCCGGATTGAACGAGTCGGGCGGTACTAGCACCGAGCTGACAACCAGCGACGCCGGCGCGCCGCTGCCGTCCGGCACCTACTTGGCGCGGGTGCGGCTGGGCGCGGCGGAGCGTGCGTACAAGTTGGTGATCCAGTCAAACCTGGGCATGATTTTCGAGGTCCGCTACGGCGAAGCGCCAAAAGGGCAGCTTCAGCCAAACAGTTGGGAAGCCGAGACAAATGGGGTTGACGAGGACGGCGAGAGGGCCGTATCGTCCGTCGTCCCAACGAGGTAGGCCCGTAGCTCAATTGGCAGAGCACCGGTCTCCAAAACCGGGGGCTGGGGGTTCGATTCCCTCCGGGCCTGCCAACTTTCCCAATGACTTAGCGCCCTTCGCAAGTCCCCTCACCCTCCAGTTGCTACCGTTTGTCCGTCTTATCATCTATTATCCGAAAGGTTCGCGGCTGACGGAGCTAGCCGGAGTTGATCAAAGCTGCGCCGTGCTCCAGGCAGGAGACAAACTCACGTTGACCTCCCCCTACTTTCCGACCGAGTTTCAGCGGACAGTTGTTCTGGAAACGCATGGTTACTTCGTGACGCCAAGTTCCGAGCGAAGTGGGCATGGCAGTTCTAGTGTCAGCCGAGTCATTGCAGCAGTCGAGCGTACCCGGCCGAACCCTTTCAATCCGACAACACATCTTAAGTTCACGCTGAATGTAGGTGCGATCGCATCGCTTGGACTTTATTCGGTCGATGGACACCTAGTTCGAATACTACACGAAGGACCCCCAGCATCTGGATCTCACGAATTCGATTGGGACGGTCGCTTGGAGAGCGGAACGATTGCGCCTTCAGGAAGCTACTTCCTTAAACTTGTTGCTGGTGCAGAAGTTGCCACGGGCAAGATGTTCTTACTAAAGTAGGAGGTTGATGATGAGCGGAATCATATTCGCGAGGAGTGTCCACACGGTCGCCGAGTGTAGATATGGTTCGGTGAGCGGTTTGGTGCTTCTGGTTTCTGCGACCGTGGCCAACCTGGCTGCTGCAGCGACAATACTTGTGCCCGGTGATGTGCCCACGATTCAGGCTGGCATCGATGCTGCGAGTGCGGGGGATACTGTCCTTGTCAGCCCCGGCACGTATTTGGAGCAGATTGTGATCGATCGGGACGTGGTCCTTGTGAGTATGGATGGGGCTGCAAAAACGACAATCGACGCAGAGTTGCGGGGCACGGTAGTGACGTTTGCCGATGATCACACCGCGACAGTGGACGGGTTCACAATCACTCGCGGCCGCCGCGGACTTGAGGTTCGCGGAGAATACAGTATCAGCAACAACGTAATCGAGTTTTGCGAGAACCTGGACGGTGGTGCTGCCGCGATTGGTGCGGTTGGCCCCGGGTCCATCCGAAACAATGTTGTGCGAGAGAACAAAGCTCTAGGGAAACTAGGTGGTACGATCTTTGCGCATCTTATTCTTTCGTTTACGGGGAACGTCGTACAGGGAAACTGGGCGGGAACCGAGCCCGTTTTGGAGCTCAGGTGTGGTGTCCACTCCAACGGTGACCTTGGAGTTGTCTCGGGGAATCTGGTTACGGACAACTTGCACACTGGCTATGGCGCGGCGAGCTTCTGGGGTTTTGGTTTTGTTGAGAACAACACGTTTGTTCACACAACGTTTTCGCCGCCCGATGCTGCTGTCCGAATTAGCACAGAGTTTCCAGGTCACAGGCTTGTCTTCAGGAACAACATCGTCGCCACCGGGGAGGGTGTCGCACTCGACTGCCACCAATCCGGAGGCACCACGCTAGAGCTTGAGTGCAACGATGCTTGGTCAGCGAATGGGAGAGCCTTTGACGGGTCCTGCTCCGGTGCTGGAGGCGGCAATATCTCGCTCGATCCGTTGTTTTGCGATTCCGCGAACGGCGACTACTCGCTGAGCGCCAACTCGCCCTGCGCACCCGAGCATGCGCCGCCAGGGTGTGGGTTGATTGGCGCGTTGGGTGTTGAATGTGATGGGACGACCGGCGTGGCAACGTCTGCGCAGCCAGTCGCAGTGGTTCACGCCATTAAGGTCGTGCCCAACCCGGTGCGCAACCATGCGGTCTTCGAGCTGACTGGATTCGACGGCCGAGAAGTTGTCGATATCTACAACGCCAGTGGCCGGCGAGTCGCGACCGTTACCGCGGATGGCAATGTTATAAACTGGCGTGTGCCAAGCGACTTGCGCTCGGGCGTGTACTTCGCCCATGTTGAGGCGAGATCGGTTGCCGACCGTTTCTTGGTCGTGCGCTAGCGTGCGGTCCATGCATGGCTTTGGTCGATCGGTAGGACATAGGACAGGAGGAGGTGCAGCGAGGGTCGAGGGTTGGCAAATTCGGCGGCAGCTATAGGGAAGCTGCACTTACAACACACGCGGCGACGTGAACCGATCTCCGATGCCGTAAGGCATCCAACCAAGCACAGCGAATTCTCCCTGTGGCCTGACGCATCATGGGGCCAATTTGGGCCCCGCGCTTAAAATAAGCTTTCAGAGGATCTATGAAAGAAACTCTTGTAGAAAGTGGGCCTTGTGCTTAAGCTCGAATCGACGAGCAGTCCGGCCCTTCTCGGGGCGGTTCTATCAACTGTCAGGAGGAACAGGATGAGGACGCTTGCGATCTTTACGGCTCTTACGATGGTCGTCGCCAGAGCGGCGAGTGCCGACATCGTCAATGTCGAAGTGACCGGAGAAGTGAACTTCAACGTTGTCGCGGACGCGCCTCTCAGCGGCGTCGGTGTCGGTGAGTCGGCCACTCTCATTTTTCAAGTTGACTCGAACAACTTTGTCGAAGGCGTGCCCGGCGACACGCGCGGGTACGTGATCGACCAGGCGTCTTTCAGCCTCAGTTTTTCTGGCGGCACCGTCGTCGCCTTGGCCGATCCGTTTCCCGCGGGTCAGACCCCCTACTTCAGCTTGGTCGAAGGTTTCCCGGTCTCAGACGGTTTCTTCGTCTCGACCAGCCCGAATTCCCCAGGTGGCGTGCCGCTGAACGTGAGCGACCACAACCTCAACGTGGACCTCGGCTATGAAGGGGACACGCTCACGACGTTGGACATCCTTGACGCCTTCGGGGTCTACGACTTCGGTGGCCTCACCCGGTTCGGCTTCAACGTCTGGCGGGTCTTCCCAGACAATATCGGGCTGGACATTACCTTCTCGCAGATGACGATCAGCGGCGCGGCGGTGCCGGTCGAAGCCGTCAGCTGGGGTGGCGTGAAGTCGACTTTTAGGTAGTGGGCTTCCTGACAGGGAAGCCTGTCGGAGCTGCACAGACTGCTCGTGCGAGGTTCGGGCACCTAAGGCGGTCCTGTGCTCTGAACGACCGGCGGCGGGATGACGCTCGCCTCGGCGGCCCGACCGGGGGAGGCTAAGTGCCCAGCAGGACTAAGCCACCGAGCCGGCCCACCCCATGACCTCCGCCATGTTTGCCCCTTTGAAATCCGCCCCCACCGGACTGGCGTTCTCCAAGTTGGCGCCTCGCAAGTTGGCCAGGCGGAGTTTGGCGCCCTTCAAGTTGGTGTCGGTCAGATTGGCCCCCTCGAGGTTGGCGCCCGTCAGGTTGGCATCTTCGAGATTGGCGCCCGTCAGGTCGGCGTCTTGGAGATTGGCGCCACTCAAATTGGCGCCAGCCAGGTTGGCACCGGTGAGGATGGCGTCTTGGAGGTTGCATCCCTCTAGCTCCGCATCTTGCAGGATGGTTCGGTCGAAGTTGGCGTCCCACAAAACGGCATGCGCGAGGTTAGCACCCCACAAGTTGGCCCCCGGCAGGTCCAAGCCAGCCAGGTAAGCGCCGCCGGCCAGGTTGACTCCGGCAATCGAGGCGCCCCCGTCAAAGAGATCTTCGAGTGCTGCTTGCCGGCCGCCGTTCCCCGGCCGTCCTTGGGCGTTCATGATGGTTTGCCAGGCTTGGTATTGCTTGATGCGCCCCTGGTGCTCCACGAAGCGGCCGTACTTCGCGACACCCCAGAAGAGCGGCCCCAAGCCCGCCAAGCACGCCAGGAGTTGGAGCGTCTGCACGAGGCTGCCGCTAGCCGCTGCCAGACTTGGGCGTGGAAATGCGCCGGTCAAGCTATGTAGGGTTCCGCGCGGAACGAGGTACATGCACCACGCCACCACCAAAGCCAGGGCGGCGACCACGGCGCCGGCCGTGAAGGCGCGTGCCACTCGGCGTGCAAAGGAACGATGCGATCTCTTCATGGTCTGCTCGCTAGCCAAGGGGAATGCGATCTAGTCGGGATGCGCCTCCTGCGCCGCCCTCGCTGCAACCAGTGCTAGGAGCGTGCCAACGTTGTAACTTCCGCTACTGATGCGGAATAGGGATCAGGTGCAGCCTCACCGGGAATGGCCTGGTCCAGGCCTGAAACCATGAGCGTGTTCAGCTTCGAAGCCACCGAGGGCTGCCAATGTCGGTTTGCCGGGGTGGTGGCCGCCGACATCGCGCCTAGGCAGCGGCATTGCACGGAGCCCGCTAAGGTCGTGCGAGCCGCCCGCCAGAAGCCCACTCGGGCGCCGAGTTGTCTCCACCTGAGACCCGCCGCGGCCGACCGTTTCACCCCGAGTCAGTCCGTCTAAAGCCAACCGCCGACGTCACTTCATGAGCGTGGCCGGCGCCCTGGAGCGGCCGGCGGAACGGCTTTTGCTGAGTTTTGCTTCATGTTGCGACGGATCACTTTTGCGGAATGACGAGGTGCGCTCAATGACCCATCGGCGTTGGATGACCCACTCTCTACGGCGGCCGGCAGCTGTGGCCTTGGTGTTGGGGACGGTGGTGCTCGGTTGCGCCAGCGAAGAGTTGCCAAGCGGCGCGACTGTCAGGCGCGCGCCGGGGGCAGTGGCCTTCTCCGCGCCCGAGTTTCTCGTCCACGCCCCCGAGGCTCCGGCTCTAGGCGCCGCCGCGGTCGAGCAAGTGGTCCGGCGCGGCGAGCCCGCTGTGATTGAGATTCCCTACGCCGACGACGCGCGCACGGTCTTCGTGCGCTTGGTGTTTGGGGCGCACTCGCTCGACGCCGGTCCGGAAGCGCCCGTGGAGATCGGCGAGGGCGTGTCAATCACCGTCGCGGTCGAACCGAGTCCGGCGACGGGTGCTCCAGCGCCGATGATGGTCACCCTGACGCCGTCTGGACTCGCCTTCAACCCAAGCGATCCACCGGTGTTGACGATGTCGCTGGTCCATGCCGCCTCGAGCGGCGTCGAGGACGCGGCTGTGGGTCTCTGGCGGCAGGGTGACCGAAGTGCGCCGTGGGCGCCGGTGGCCCACTCCTGGCGCCAAGGCGACGCCATGCACGCCGAGCTCGGTTCCTTCTCACGCTACGCGTTGGCTTTCTAGCTGGCGGCGTTGGGGCGGTGGCACTCCGGCGGGCCCTGCACCAGCGCCGCCAGCTCGTGGCGGAGAACGGTGGCTTCACCGCTGGCCCCAAGCGCCGCAAAGCGCTCCGCCGCGCTGGCCAGGAACGCCTGGCCAGCGGCGCACCGGGCGCCCCGCAGGTGGATGCGGCCTCGGTCGCGCTCGATCTTAGCTTGTAGGAGCGGATGATCGGGCGCCAGGGCCAGGGCGGTAGTGAGGTCGCTCTCAGCATCCTCGAAGGACTCAGCGTTGGCCAAAGCGCGCACCCGGAGCGCTTCGGCTTCCGAGACGGCATCCGCCAACGTCCGCGCCGCCGAGACGGCGTGATTGGCGAGGGCGCGCCCCAGTGTCGCATCCCCTAGAGTCACTTCCAACTCTGCCCGAGCGGTGCGCGCCATCACGACCAGAGGTTCGAGTCCAAGCCGCGAAGCGATGGCGATGGCCTGTTCGAAGCGCGCCATCGCGGCGTTGACCAGGCGCAAGTCGGCATAGGTCAACCCTTCGTTGTAAACCGTCTGGGCGACACCGCGGGCGTTTCCCGACCGTTCATACGCCTGGCGACAGCGCGTGTAGTGGGAGAGGGCCTGATCGTGGTCGCCTTTCAGACTAGCCAATGTCCCCAGGTTGTTGGCGGCGTGAGCCTGCATGTCGCCGTCGCGCTCGGCGAGCGCTACATCCATCAGTGCGCGGAACCGATCGCTGGCGGCGGCTAACTCGCCGCATTCGAACGCCGCAATGCCCGCAAAGTTGATGGCGCGCATCACTCCCAGCATGTCAAGCGCTTGTCTGGCCGCCGTTTCGTAGTCGGTTGCGAACTGACGCAGCTCGGTGAAGCGCGCCGTGAAGTAGAGCGCCTCACAAAAGCGGTAGGCCAACACCTCGTTGTGGAGGAGCGTCGCACGGTCGGCGGCGGCCAAAAGGTCGTACACAGCCGGCCAGCGGTGGTCGTCGGCCAAAAGCGCAGTCTGCTCGTTAAGCCGGATGGGTTCTTCCATCGTTCGAGCCATTGCGTTACTCCATCATGATGGCTACTGCAAGCGCCGAGCGTTCAAGAATAGCTAGGGAGTACCGCGCCGTGCAACGCACAATTCACCGGCAGTCATACGGCAACGCTGCGCCGCGCGTCACTGTCGGTAGTGCGAACAGTCGTCACGCCAGGTGTTTGCAGTGCGAACACGTGCACAGCCCCTGACAGGTGCACGAACCCCGCCCGTGTCGAGTAAGCGCCGCGCAGAACTTCACTTCCGCGCCGCCGGCGTTTTTTGGCATCGTCGTTGCATCGTGTGTCAAGTCGTGGGGGTGACTGTTGTCCCCGCGCGCAACTGTGTTGAGCGTTCAACTGCGTCCGTGCACCGCATCGCATGCTCATCACACACGCGGCCTGACGAGGGCGCGCTCGTCCCGGGGTTTGCCACATGCGGCCTGTGGTGACTTTGGGCAGCGCGTCCTCACTGGCTCAACCCCTCGAGCCCAGAGCGCCGCCGCTCCGGTCCTCCCAGGCACCGCGACCCGGGTCCTCGCGCGGCACCGCCTACGCCGGAGTTGGCGGCGCCGCCTGTTGTTGCCGGTGGCGCTCCAGGAGGCTGTACAAATGGGAGCGGGTGATTCCCAGCCGCCGAGCCGCCTCGCTCTTGTTGCCGCCGCAGACCTCGAGCATGGCTCGAGCCGCTGCTTCTTCGATGGCTTTGAGCGAGTCTGGAAACGGCAACCGCGGCTTGGCGTCGCCGGGTACCAACGGGCGGGCTGGAAGCGGGGTCAGACACAAGTGCTCCGGCTCGATGAGTCCCCCCTCCGACAACAAGAGTCCGCGCTCGATCGTGTTCCGGAGCTCGCGCACGTTGCCTGGCCAGCTATGCGAACGCAGCACATCGCGCGTCGCGTCGCCGAGCTCCGGCGCCGGAACACCGTAGCTGGTGGCCAGCTCGGCGAGGGTGTGTTCGGCGATGAGCACCACATCGTCACCACGTTGACGCAACGGCGGCAGCCAAATGGGGATTACCGCCAGTCGATAGTATAGGTCTTCGCGAAACCGGCCCTGGCGGACGAGCTCCCCCAAGTCATCGTTGGTGGCGGCGAGCACTCGGAACTCCACATCGATCGACCTGAGGCCGCCGACCCGCCGCACCTGTCGGGTCTCCAGGGCGCGCAACAGCTTGGCTTGCAAGTTGGGTTCGAGCGTCGCCACTTCATCCAGAAACAGCGTGCCCCCATGGGCGGCTTCCAGAAGTCCGGGCTTGGCCGCCGTGGCTCCAGTGAACGCTCCACGCTCGTGGCCGAACAGCTCGGATTCGAGCAGCTCACTCGGGATGGCCGAGCAGTTGAGCGGCACGAATGGTGCGTCCCGGCGCGGTCCGCAGTAGTGGATGGCGCGGGCGAGGACGTCCTTACCGGTCCCGGTCTCGCCGGTGATGAGCACCGTGGCCCGGCCGCTGGGGATCACCTTGGCCGCTTGCGCCACCGCCGCCAACAGACCGGCATCCTGGCCAATGATGGCGTCGAAAGCGTAGGTGGAGCTTTGGAAGGCCTTGAGGGTGGTGTGCTCGCCGGCGCGCTGTCGCCGCTTCACGCCTGCGGCGACGTGCGCCGCCAAGCGGTGCTGGTCGTCGGGGATGGCAAAGTAGGCGGCTGCTCCACGTCGCATGAGGGCGACCGCCAACCGGTGGTCGGCTTCGGCGCCGACTGCCGCCACCGCGGTGTGTCCGGCGCGATGGGCCAGGTCGATGAGCTCCAGCGCCTCCGCCTCCCTGGCGGCGGAAACCGCCACCACCACCAGGTCGGCACGCGGCAACTCGGTGGCCGTGGCCGGGCAGCGGACGACGTCGAGCCGGTGCCCGCGCACCAAGCCATCCCAGCCGGCATCGAGCGCCGCGGCGTCTCCCAGTAAGCATAAGACCGTGGAGCGTTTGCCCATTCTCGCCCTCGACCCCCCGGTGCCAGTCTAAGTCTCCGGAGGATACATCTTTGTCCGGTGACCGTCGATGAGTGGCCGCCCGCCTGCCGATGAGACAGCTGGAGTGCGGGACCCTAGGGCTTGGATCGGTGCGCGAGCGTGGTACACTCGCCGCCGTTGGGTTGACCGGCGGATCCGAACACGCCGGAGGGGAGTCGGCAGATGACGGTTATCGATACAGAGCTTGGCGCCGAAGAGCTGGCAGCAAGACAAGACGCGTCCATTATCAGGCAGCTGAGCGCCTACCAGGTTCCAGACCGCGCGCGTGCGGTATGGCAAGTCGTCAATTCGTTTTTGCCGTTCATCGGACTCTGGATCCTAATGGTGCAGAGCCTCAAGGTCGGCTATTGGTTAACGTTTCTGTTGGCCATTCCCACCGCCGGCTTTTTGATACGCATTTTCATCATCCAACACGATTGCGGGCACGGCTCCTTCGTGAAGTCCAAAAGGGTGCGCGACGCGCTGGGTTTCGTGTGCGGGGTCATGACCTTCACCCCATACGGTTACTGGCGGCTCAGCCACGCCATTCACCACGCCACGTCGGGCAACTTGGCGAAGCGCGGCATCGGCGACGTCAAAACTTTGACCGTGCACGAGTACCAGGCAGCCAGTCGCTGGCGGCGGCTGAAGTATCGGGTCTACCGCAATCCTTTGGTCCTGTTCGGTGTCGGCGCCTTTCTCAACTTCGTGGTGTTTCATCGGCTGCCCCTCTCACAGCGCTTGCGAAAGGAATGGGCCAGTGTTCACTGGACCAACCTGGCGCTGGGTGCGGTGGCGCTGGTCTTGGTCTTGACCATTGGTTTGAAGACCTTTCTGTTGGTGCAGTCGCCGATCATGGCTTTCGCGGCGACCAGCGGTGTGTGGCTCTTCTACGTCCAGCACCAGTACGAGGACGTTTACTGGGCCCCGGACGACACCTGGGATTACACGCTGGCGGCGCTGCGCGGCAGCTCGTTTTATAACCTGCCGGCGCCGCTGCGCTGGATCACCGGCAACATCGGCTATCACCACATCCACCACCTGAGCCCGTCGATTCCCAACTACCGGTTGCGGGAGTGCCACGACTTCCACCCGGCTTTTCAGGAAGCGACCGAGTTGAAACTGGGCTCCAGCTTCAAGACCGCGTCGTTGGCCCTCTACGACGAAGACCGCCAACAACTGATCAGTTTCCGGGCGCTGGCGGCCGGTCGCACCTAGGGCAGCGGCAGCCGCTCGACGCCGGCTGGTAGCCGGCCGGCAAAGCTTTTGAGCGCTTGCCTGAGCGCCGCCTCTTCGCCGGGCCCGACCGCCAGGAAGGTCACCGTGTCGCTGGCACAGGCGTAGTTCCCGCGGATGCGCCAGCGCTCCACTCTCACCCATTCGGCCGGCAGTTCCCACCAGGTGGGGTTGTCGTAGACGAGGGCAATCCTGACTTGGCGCTCGGTGGCCAGCCGCCGCAGCGTCGATGCCGGAATCGCCTCGCCGCGCTGCTGCCGGAGGCGGACTTCGGCGGCGACGGCCTGGGTGGCCAGCCCGCCCAGGTCGACTGGCTGGACGCCGGCCAGGAAGGTGACCGCCCCGACGTCGTTCACCACCACCCGGGCTCCCGGGTAGTACTCGCGCAGAAAGAGGCCCATTTGCACCTGCTGCTCGTAGATGTTGCGGGCCGCGATGTGGACGCGCCAGTGCGCACCGGCACTGCGCTTGGCCAGGGGCACAATCAAGCTCACCGCCACCAAGCCAGCGATCACCCACTGCCGGGCGTTTTGGGGGCGTGGCGGCCAACCGAGGGCCGCCGCGGCTTCGACCACCACCACCAAGCCGAGGCCGATCAGGTAGGCCTCGTAGCGGTAGAACCAACCGAAATCGGCGAAGAGGCAGTGGAGCCCGGCGGTGCCGAGCCACAACCCGAGGGGGAGCGCTGCTGGGTGTCGCCGGCGCCCGGCGCGCACCATGAGCGCCCCGGCGGCCGCCATCACTGCCAGGACATGGGGGACGCCGGCGGCGAGGTCCATCCCCCAGTCGACCACCGCCGACGTCCAGTCACCAGATAGCGGTTGACCCAGTGCCCCGCCCCCCTTCAGGAGGATGGGGTTGGGGAGCCACCCCGCCCCGAGCGCCCGCCAAATGGCACCGGCCACCGCTACCGGCGCCAGCCCACCGCCGGCGATCCAGAGGGCGAGGCGGTAGCGCCGCTTGAGGATGGCGGCGACGGCTGTGGTGCCGACCAAGAACAACCCCTCGTAGCGGGTGGCGGTGGTCAGGGCCGCCCAGCCCGCGGCCAGCTTGCGCCGCCCTGGGTGGGGGCGCCGCATGGCTTCCACCGCGGCACTCAACAGCCCAAAGCTGAAGAGCAAATGCCAGAGGTGCTCGAGTCCAGTGAAGGCGACGGGTACCAGGGGGACCGCCAGAAGAATGGCGGCGGCCATCCAGTCGCCGCGGCGACTGTTGCCGAGCGCCCGGGCAACCCGGTGGCGCACGGCAAGCGCGACCCAGAGCGCCGCCACCAGGTTGAGAATGAGGGGCAGCGCCTGGCGTGCGCCTACGGCCGCGAAACCCGCAGTCAGCGCCCCAGACCAGGCGATCGACGAGGACGCAGCGGCGAACTCACCCGGTGCCGGCCCAAACACGCCGGTGGCCAACCAGTGCTTGGCCAGCGCCATATGAATGTACGGATCATCCAGCACGTAAACGAGCTGGCCATCGGTTGCTGCCAAGAGCGAGGCGCCCGCTACCAGAGCGGGCACGACGAGAGTCGGCCCGACGATCCAGCCCAGGCGAGGCAAGGCTACCTTCATCTGGCCCCTGCCCTAGTGAGGGTGGCTGGCGGATCCCAGCTCGACGAACGAGTGGTCGAGCATGGCATCGCCGTCAAACACGAAGGTGCCGCGAAAGCGCCGCCCCGCCAAGAGGACCGGCAGCCAAATCCGATCGTCGACCCACATGTCGTCGTAGGGGATGGCGTTGACGTCGGCCCAGAAGGGCTCGGCCTCAGCGGTCTCGGCTGGTTCTCCGGCAAAGGCCGTCGCTCGAAAGACAAACACGTGGAGCGAGTAGCCGTCGACAAACTGAAAGAGGAGTTCGCCGCTCTCCACCGGCGCCTCGGGCGTCACACAGACTTCTTCTTCGGTTTCGCGGATCGCCCCGGCCAAGGGCGTTTCACCGGGTTCCAGGCGCCCGCCCGGGCCGTTGACCTTGCCGGCGCCCAGGCCGCGTTTCTTGCGGATCAGGAGCACCCGGTCGCCGGCCACGATGAACATGAGGGTGGCCTGGTCAACGGCTTGCCACGCCCCCCAGCGGATCTCGGCGATGGTCCGGGGCACCCGATCGCCCGGGTTGTAGGTGGCGCGGGGCATAGGGGCGGCAGTGTAGCACCGGCGCCGCCGGCGCCCGGCGGTCTCTGGGGGCCGCCGGCCCGGCGGCCGCGGCAGCGACGGCACCCCGCCGCCGTAGCGAACCTGTCCCTTGGACTCATGGTATAGTCAGTGGCCCGCCGCCTGGCGGGATTCGCCCACCCCGGGCAGTGATCCTGCGGCAATCGTGCCGCGGAACCCGTCCATATCAACCGCGTTGAGAACGCGTTGGGAGTTATTCGGATGTTTAGTCACCGTTTGACCGTTAGCCTGGCAGCCGCTCTCCTTTTGGTGAGTGCAGCCGCCACCGCGGCGCCGACCGGCAACTGGTTCGATCTCGAGAAGTGCTCGATGTGCCTGCCGATGTCCTCCGAAGAAGGCTTGATGGAGGCAATGCAGTGGGAGAACCACAAGATTTCGAACGGTACGGTCATGGTTGCCATCATCGACCCGGCCTACCAAGAGGCATTCGCGCGCTCGGCCGAGGGCATGAAGGCCGTTGAGGCCAAGCTCATGGCCGGCGAGGATTTGCCGCTTTGTGGTTTTTGCACGTCGTTCGGCGAGTTGATGCATGCCGGTGCAGAGGTGCAAGAGATTGACGGCAAAATTGCCAAGCTGACTCTGTTGACCTCGGGCGACGAAGCCGTCGTCGAGAAGATCCACGCGCACACCGACCGCACCGTCGAGGAGTACGCCAAGATGGTGGCGGCTAAGGGTGGCCACGAGGGCCACGATCACGCCAAGCACGCGGTCGACGCCGCGGCTGATGCCGTCGAAGAAGCGGCTGACGCGGTGGCCGGCGGCGACCAGTAGTCCACGCAGTTCAAGTGCAGACCCCGGTTCCCAGCGGCGCCGGGGTTCGCCTTGAAAATCGGTCTTGGGATCGATACCCTAGTACCGTTCTTCGCATGATTGCGGCAGCCAGTCAGACTTGGGCGGTCGACGCTGGCTGGGCGAGGTGGGACTCGCCGTTCACGGACCCGCCCCAAGGAGGTGATCCAGTGAATTCAGACAGTATGTGCTTAGCCAAGGTGGTGTCTCGGTAGAGGCGGCTCTTTAGCTTTGCTTAGTTTAGCGTAGCTAGAGCGTGGGTCGCCCGATCACCGGGGAACCCAACGCCACCTGAGGCTACAGCTTGAGGCCCCGTCACGCAATGGCGGGGCCTCTTTTGCTGGTCGCCGTCTTAAAGACCGGCGTAGCGCCTGAGCAGCGCGCGGGCGCGTTCGACGCGCTCCACTTCGCTGGCCCGATCGCCTGCCAACCGCACGTACGCCTCGAGCTTGGCAAACCCAGCTTCGGGCTCCCCTGAGTTCAAGAGCGCGTAACCCCAACTAAACAGCGCCTCGAGGTGGGTGGGATCCAACTCGTAGGCCCGCTCCAGGGAGATCGCCGCCATGCGGGCGCGCCCGTGCTTGAGTTGAGCAAGTCCCAACTCGGCGTGCGACTGCGCGAGGCCCGGAGCCAGCGCAATGACCGTGCGCAGCGCCGAGAGCCCGCCCTCGACCTGACCCAGCTCGAGTTCGGCGTGCCCGAGAAGGCGATAGGCGCCGGCGTAGCGCCCGCGGCGCGCCAGGGCGCCGCGTAACTCCTCGACAGCCAGACGCGCGTTGCCCCCCTCCAAGGCGATGCGGCCGAGGTAGTAGTAGGGGTAAGGCGAACCACTCTTGAGTTGCTTGGCTTCGGCGAACAGCTGGCGTGCCCTGATGCGCTTACCTCGCTCCAGCGCCAGGACGCCGGCGGCCGTCAGCCCGTGGGCTCGATTGGGTGCATCGCGCTCGAGCTGGCGCCAAAGCTCCTCGGGCGCTTCAAAATCGAAGCGCTCGATTTGGCGGAGCGCCTCAAGAGCATCGTGTGGGTCGCCAGCCCAGGCCTGACCGCTGGCGAGGGCTGCCCACACCACCAAGATGGTGCTGAGCTGGCGAGCACGGCGTCCGGCTGGCGGGGGGAGGGTCTCAACTGCGCTTCCGCGAGGCATGGTGTGATCCTCGTGCGGGGAGAGGGGGATTGTCTCTCAGGGCACGTGGGGCTCGTGCTGTCTGATCCATTCTACGTGGGAAGCGCCGACGGAGTTGCATGCCGCTTTTTGCTAGCGAGGGGCGTGCCAATCGTTCCTGGCGGCTAGCGCCCAGACCCAACCAGAACGAACGGCGCCCAGGCGTAGGGATCCCGGTCGGCTCCGTCTGGTAGGGCGAGGGCCAGCATGTTGCGCTGCGCTTCGCAGACCGCCCGCGCCTTCGAGCGGAACGGCAACCGGTCGTAGAAGTGCCCCATGAACCCCGCCGCGGCCCGATCATTGACCGGCCACAAGGTCGCCAGGACGCTGGGAGCGCCGGCGTAGATGAACGCACGGGTCAAGCTAACCCAGTCGTCAGAGTTAGGAAGGTTGACAAGTCCGGCACCGGCGGTTGCGGTCGAACATCCTGACAAGACCACAAGCTTGGCGTCGATGCTTTGCTGCATGACCTCCCGAATCTCCAATCGGCCGTCGTCGTCGGCGCTGGAGGCCAGGTTGAGCGCTGAGGCGAACGGGTCCCGCGGGTCCACCTCGAAGTGGGTGGCGATGTGGATGATGTCGTTGCCCGAGCGCCATGCCTTGAAGATCGACTCGGTTGCCGCCTCGTCCACGAACACCTGGGCGTGGTTTCCGAAGGTGCGCAGAACCGCCTGCACCTCGTCCTTTACGTATGGCAGCTTGGCTCCTCGCAGGTCCTCGGGGTTGGGGTTGGCCAGCGCCAAGGCATTAGTCGGTCGGCCGCCATCCGCGGCCAAGCAGTGCGCGACCACCGACGCCGACGGCCCGTAGGCAACGTTGAAGTCTTCGACGAGAAAGCGCGCATCCTCCGCGGCAAGCGCGTGAAACGGGACGTGGTGCAGGAAGCGGTGGGGGATGATCCACAGGTCGGCGACGTCGTAGAGGGCCGGGCGCTCGACCACGTGGTGGATCAGCAGCCGGTGGAGTCCCTGGGCCGGTTCCAGCCAGTCAGCGCGGCTCGCTCCAGCTTCGGGAGGGCTGGCGATCGCCTCGCGCAGGAGCTTGACGCGCGCTTCCAAGTGGGGCGCCGACTCGGGCTGTGACACCACCTCCACGGCCGCTTGGGTGATGATGAAGGTCACCAACCGATCCCCCATCACGTAGTACTCGATCATCGCCTCGTGCGGGGCCAGGCGCTCTTGCACCTCACCAAGCGCCAGCGGCCGGGCGCCGGTGAGGATGGCCGCCGTCGGTTCGGCTGGGCCGATCAGCTGGCGGATTTCGGTCTGGCGAGCCCGCAACTCGCCGAGCGTTTGCAAAAGGCCTGAGGTGATTTGGTCACCCTCCACCCGCATCGGGCGGCGGGCCAACTGCTCGGTGGCGCGGGTGATCTTCCGGCCCAGCCAGAGTTCCTCGTCCCTGAGGGCGGCGATCGCTGGCGAGTCGCCGGCCACCTGTTCGCGGCTCAATAGCTCCAAGAATGCGCGTGAGCGCGAGTACTCCATGAACTGAAAAGCCTCGGCGTTCTTGCCGGAGTCGACCAACAGGCCGACGAGGGTCTCGTACGCCGCCAGCCGATCCTCCATGAATCCCGCCCGCCGTTCAGGCAGGTTCAATCCGGAGCGCAACTCTTCTAACGTGCCCACGGCGTCGCGCGCCGCTTCGATTGCCTGGTCGGTGGCGCCGGCGGTTTCAAACACGCGCGACAGCCCCATGTTCGCCGGCCAGGCCAGGGACCGGCGCTCTAGGCGATCGGCCAGCAAGCGGGCGTGGTCGAAGTACTGGCCGGCGCGCTCGGCGTCGCCCAACCCAAAGAGGCTGTTGCCGAGTTGAATGGCGGCGCGGGCTTGCCAGGTGGCGTTGCCGTTGGCGTTGGCCAGGATCATGACCCGCTCGCCGTGCCCCCGCGCCTCGGCATAGCGCCCGCCTGCGTTGAGCGCTTGGCAGAGGGCGAGCAGCACCTCGCCCTCGCCCTGTTGGTGGCCGGTTCGGCGGTTGGTGTTGAGCGCGCGTTCCAGGTGCGCCATGGCAGTGCGGGAGTCGCCCAACAGCGAGAAGACCTCGCCCATGTGCTTCAAGTTGGCGGCTTCGCCGACGCGGTTGTGGGTGCTCCGCGCCAGTCGGGCGCCCTCACTAAAATAGCCGAGGGCACGCTGGTGATCGCCGAGCAGCTTGTGCGTTTCGCCGGTCAGGGTCAGGTTGGCGCCGCGTCCCCGCAAGTAGCCGGCGCCGGTGGCGATCTCCAGGGCGTGGCCGAAGCGGTTCAAGGCGTCGTCGTACTCACCCACGTCTAACTGCCGTTCGGCAATCTCGGTGCGGCAATCGACGTCGAGGGCGAGGTCGCGGGCCCGGAGGGCGGCGGTCAGGGCTTGCCGGATCCAATCCTCGGCTTCGGTCTGGTGGCCGAGGGCGTCGGCAACGACTCCAAGGTTCAAGTAGGCGCGCCCTTGGAGCCCCACCAGCGCGTGGTCGTGAGCGATCTCCAGCGCTTGGCCGAAGTGGTTACGGGCCGCTTCCAGGTCACCCAACTGCAAGTAGGCGTCACCGACCATGCAGTGGGCGGTACTGGCTCCGCGCGGGAAGTTGTAGGCCTCGGCCATTTCCAACGCCGTCTTGCCCAACTCGAGGGCGGCGGCGTACTCGGACAGGAAACTGCGAGCCTTGGCTTCGCCGGCGGTGGCGAGAATGGCGTCAGGATGACGGGCGCCCGCGGTGCCGCGCTCTGCGGCTTCAGCGAAGTATTGGACGGCTTCCAGGTAGGCGCCCGCTGCCATCGACCCCTTGCCAAGCCGGAGCAACACCGCCGGCAGGTCGCGCTCGTCCTGCGATCTTGCGATCGAGGCGAGGATCTGCCGCAGGTACTCATTGGCCGCACGCGGGCGGAAGCGGGCCAGCTCGACATCGGCCAACGCCAGGCGCGCCGCCCGCCGGCCGCGCCCCTCGGTCTGGGTCAGAACCAGTGCCTCGGATGCCACCTCGAGGGCTGCCTGGTGCTCGCCGCGATCAACGTGCATCGCCACCTCGAGGACCCGCAGAAAAACGCGTTCGGCGGCCAACGCGTAGGTCTCGGCGTGTTCCAGGGCGGTTCCCAACTGGTCCTGGGCTCGACCCATTTGCCCGAGCATGCGGGCAGCGCGAATGGCGATCGCGTTCAACCGACTCTGCCAGGCCAGGTGATCGACGCTACCCGGCAATCGTTTGGCTCGGGCGACCAACGGCGCGACGCGTTCGGGTTGGCCGGCACGGAGCTCAGCGACGGCGCGCAGGCCGATCACCAGCGGCACGTCTGGATCGGAGGTGTCGGTCGCGGCCAACAGTGCGGCGGCAGCCTCGGCGCGTCCGGTCTCGACCAGGACCCAGGCTCGGCCCAGCGCTCCCGCCACCTCCGCTAGGCGCGGATGGGCCTCGTTAAGGCTCCGCTCCACCCGGCCCATGCCATTGCTGCGCCCCGTGGCGAGGTGGGCTTCGGCCAAGTCGAGTGCGGCTTCCAGTGGCCCCCGCTCGTCTGCCAGCGCCCGCTCGAAGTGCAGGATAGCCTGGTCAGGTTGGCCGCGCCAGAGGTAGGTGCGCCCCAGCGCCCACTCGGTCGTAGCCACCGCCCGACCGCCCCGTAGCTGCCGCCTGAGTTCGCGCTCGACCCGGTAGAAGTTGCCGGTGTCGCGTCCGAGTTGGACGAGAAAGGCGAAGGTCTCGCCATCCTCGGGCAATGCGGTGAGCGCTTCCTCGACCAAGCTCCAGGCCCGTTCGGTGTCGCCCGAAGCCTTGGCAGCGCGGGCCGCCTCCAGGTCGGCGGCCGCCGCGGCCGGCCAACCACAGAGGATCGCCGCCGCCGCGAGGGCCACGCCGGTCGATGCTTCGACTCTGTTTGGCTGCCACATGCCCTGCTTCCAGTCGATTCGGTGGAGGGGCCCTGGCTCCGCGCCAGGTGGGCGATCGTCTATCTATTCATTGTATGGGGGTGGCGCTGCCGCCGGCAAGGTGGAGGAGACTGGCTGGGGCTTCTCTTCCCGCCCGAAGCAGCGCTATAAGCCATGGTATCATCGACACTTAAGAGTGATTTGGCGGAATCTGAGGACGTTCCCGAGGGCACGTTTCCCCAAGGAAAACGAAAGCGCGCCGGCGCGTGTCGTATCTAAACGATCGACTGCCCTATGACTGGTCAACACCCCTTTGTCGACAAGTTGGCTCTGGGCGACCCGGATGTTTGGAGCTACTTCGTTGACAACTACTCATCCTTGATTCTCTCCGTCGTGCGGCGCTACAACGCCGACCACGACGCCTGTATGGATGCCTACACGTACATCCTGGAGGAACTGGCGGCCGGCGACATGCGGCGCCTCAAACACTATGGGCGCGCCGGGGTCGCGCGTCCCAGCCGTTTCGGCACCTGGCTCAAACTGGTGGTGCGCAACCTCTACTTCGATTGGTTCCGGCACCGATTTGGTCGCAAGTCGGTGCCCGCCGAGGTTCAGAAACTGGGCGACGTCGGCCAGTCGATTTTCAAAGTGGTGTATTGGCAAAACTATCCGCCGCGCCAAGCGTTCGAGGTGGTGCGCGGCCAGTACCCGGACCTCAGCTACACCGATTTTTTGGGGTACCTCTCCGAAGTCGATGGGCGCTTGACGGGCATCAATCGCGCCAAAATTCGCCGCGACCGAATGAAGGCACTCAAGCCAGCTTCCCTGGACGTCGAACGCGAGCACGGACCGCCCGTCGAGACCCAGGCGCTGGTCGAGCGTCCGGCTGCGGATGCTCCCGGGTTGCGCCAGGAGGCAGCGGGGCTGTTGCTCGAACTCCTGGACGAGCTGCCGGCCGAGGATCGCTTGCTACTACGCCTGCGGTTCCATGAGGCGCTCACCGCGCCGGAGATCGCCCGCGTCTTGAACGTCCCCGACCCTGCCTCGATTTACCGGCGCCTGGACCGGCTGTGCCGCGCCCTGGGCAAGCGGGCGGCTGCCACCGGTGTCGCTGCACGGCTGCAAGAGGATGCTGAGAGTCTGACCGATCTGCACTTGGGGTGGGCGCTGTCGCCCGAGCGCTCACCGGAAAGTTGAAGGGGATTTCCGTTTAACCCAGTGGAGCCCCAATTGCCCAGGATGTGAGAGTTCATGGACCGATGTATCGATAGAGACACCCTGCTACGCGTCGAGGACGGTGGCATCCCGGCCGACCAACTCGCCGCTTTGGCCCGCCACGTCGCCGCTTGCGCTGCGTGTGCGCACCTAGTCGACAACCAGGCGCTGCTCGGCGCCGCCCTAGCCGGGGCCACCACCAGCGCCGAGCCTTTGGGTGCCTGTCCGGACGTCGAGCACCTGACCCTCTACGGCACTCCGGATGCCGACCCTGCGCTGATCGAGCACGCCGGCGACTGCGTGGCGTGCACCAGCCGCCTGGCGGCGCTGGCGGTCGATGAAGCGCTGGCCGCGCCGCTGCCGGCGGCTCGCCTGGCAGACGCCCGGCGCTTGATCGACCAACAGCCCCAAGGTGTCGTGCCACAGTCCACCCGCCCCTGGTGGCGGCCACTGGTGGAGCTGTGGCCCGGCGTCGGTTCCCGGCCCGAGTTTGGTTTGGCGACCCTCGCCGCCCTCGCCTTCATGGCGGTCATTGTCTTGCCGCAGTTCACCGCGGTTGATCCAACGCAGGAGCGCGGTGGGCGAGCGACTGGTTGGGTGGAGCTGGTGTCGCCGCCAGCCGGCGCCGGGGTGGGGTCGGCTCCGATCCTCCGCTGGCGCGCTGTCGAGGGAGCGACCCGCTACGAAGTCACCGTCGTCGACGCCAGCGGCACCTACTTCTGGCAGGCCTCAACCGACGACACGGCGATGGGTGTGCCGGAAGCCGCCGGATTGGTCTCGGGCAAGTCCTATCGCTGGTGGGTCTCGGTGTTGACCCGGGACGCTCGCCGGAGCGAATCGGGGCAACTTAGTTTCCGAGTCCGCTAAGGGCTTTTCGTCTTTCTAGTTGACAGGGCGCCGCCGGGCGCCCTTAGACTGTCGGTGCCCCAGCCCCGCCGTCGTTTGCCCAGTTTCCCTCGAGGGGTTCATGCCTGACTTCACCTCGCGCGCCGGCCGGCGCCTGCGCGCTCAGCTTGCCGCCCGTGGTGCCAAACGCACCCGGACAACCCAATCCAAAGCCACCAAGCGTCCGGCGACGAAAAAAGCCAAGGCCGAAGCCCCGAAACCGGTGGTCAACGGCGCTCTGCGGCGGCGCTCGGCGCGCGAAATGGCGGCTCGCCAGCGCTCGATCTCGGTCTCCGAGTTTTTTACCAAAAACCGCCATTTGCTCGGTTTTGACAACCCCTCAAAGGCCCTTCTCACCACCATCAAGGAGGCTGTGGACAACTCCCTGGACGCTTGTGAAGAGGCCGGTATCCTCCCCGATATCGAGGTGGCTATCGTGCAACTGGCCGAGGATCGCTACCGGGTGAGTGTCACCGACAACGGCCCGGGCATCGTCAAGAATCAGGTGCCCCGGGTGTTTGGCGAACTCCTCTACGGATCTAAGTTCCACACACTGAAGCAAGCCCGCGGCCAGCAGGGGATTGGCATTTCTGCCGCTGGCATGTACGGGCAACTCACCACCGGCCGGCCGGTGTCGATCATTTCGCGCACCGGGCCAAAGAGTCCCGCCCACCTGTTTCAGATCCAGATCGATACCCGAAAGAACCAACCGGTCATCATCAAAGACGAGGAGATCGAGTGGGATGACGTCGAACATGGCACTCGCGTCGAACTCGAGATCGAAGCCACTTACAAGCGCGGCAAGCGCTCGGTGGACGGCTACATCGAGATGACAGCCTTGGCCAACCCGCACGCCCGCTTCGTCTACCGGCCGCCGCTCGACGACGCGGTGCGCTACGACCGGGTTGCCCAGGAGCTACCGCCCGAGCCCAAGGAGATCAAGCCGCACCCCCACGGCGTCGAGTTGGGGATCCTCATGAAGATGCTGAGCCAAACGCCGGCGCGGAACGTCAAAGGGTTTTTGCAGGGCGACTTTTCGCGGGTGTCGGGCAAGGTTGCCGAGGAGATCCTCGCGGCCGCCGGCCTTAGGCCCTCTACATCACCCCGGCGCGTGCACCGCGACGCCGCTGAGAGGCTCTACAAGGCGATCGGTACCGTCAAGATCATGGCGCCGCCTACCAACTGCTTGTCGCCGATCGGTGAAGAGGATGTCTTGGCCGGGCTGCGGAAGCAGTTCGACGCCGAGTTCTTCACCGCTCAGACCCGCCCGCCGGCGGTCTACCGTGGCAACCCCTTCCAGGTGGAAGTGGGTATTGCCTACGGCGGCGCCCTGGGCGCCGACGAGTTGGCCACCCTCCTGCGCTTTGCCAACCGGGTGCCGCTCCTGTACCAGCCCGGCGCCTGTGCGATCACCAAATCGGTCATGGCGACCAACTGGCGCGGTTACCAGGTGCAGCAGTCGCGCGGCGCGCTGCCGACTGGCCCCTTGGTGGTTATGGTGCACATCGCCTCATCCTGGGTGCCGTTTACCTCCGAATCCAAAGAGGCGATTGCTGGCTACCCGGAAATTGTCAAGGAGATCAAGCTAGCCCTGCAGCTCTGCGGCCGCCGGCTCGCCGCCCACATCCGCCGTGGCCAAAAGCTTCGCGATGCTGAAAAGAAGCGCTCCTACATCGAGTCCTACCTGCCCCACGTGGGTATCGCCCTGCGCGAGATCTTGGGGCTTTCGGATAGGCAGGAGAAGCGCGTCGTCGACCGCCTGACCGACACCTTGGAGCGCAGCCGCAAGCTGTAGGAAGAGAGCCTGACGATGCCCGATCGCAAAGTTTTGAAGAAGATCAAAGACGAGGCGCAAGCGGTTTACAAGGAGGCGGTGGCTGACAAGAAGCCGACCATGCGCTTTCCGATCCGTTCGTTGCAGAACGTGCGCTACTCGACGCAGCGCGGCCACTTTGAAATTCGCAACAAGCGCAAGGAACGCACGTTGACGGTCTCGACCGTCAAGACCTTCGCGCAAACGCTGCGCATGATGTCCCTATCCAAAGACCTGATCGAAGCCGACGACATCGCCACCAAGCGAGAGGCATACTACGTCTCCAAAAACTGGGGGGAGTGCCGGTTCAAGGAGCAGCCGGAGTCGGACGCGGTGATGGACGACGTCGAGGCGCTGTTCCGCGTCAACCGCGAGCAGCTTGGCTTCATTCCTGAGGAGAAGGGCGGCGAGGTCGCCGGTCAGCTGGTGGTCACCGACCGTGATCCGGCCACCGGCAAGCCCCTGAAGATCGACTGCACCAAGTTCGGATCGGGCGCCTATTCGATCCCCATTTCGGTCGAGGAGCTGGGGTTCGAGACCAAGGCCAAGTTCATCCTGGTCATCGAAACCGCCGGCATGTTTCAGCGCTTGGTCAAGCACGGCTTTTGGAAAACGGCCCGCTGTATCTTGGTGTCGATGGGAGGCGTGCCGACCCGGGCCTGCCGCCGGTTCGTCCGGCGCCTAGCCGATGAGCGAAACATCCCGGTCTATGCCTTCGTGGACGGCGACCCTTATGGCTATTTCAACATCTATCGCACCCTGAAGGTGGGGTCGGGGAACGCGGCCCATTTGAACGAGTACTTTTGCGTACCGCAGGCGCGCTTTCTGGGGGTTACGCCGCAAGACATCTTGGACTACGACCTGCAAGGTGCAACCCATCCGCTCAAAGATGTCGACGTCAAGCGGGCCAACGATGCGCTCAACAACGACCCCTTTGTGTTGCACCACAAGCCCTGGCAGCGGGCCATCCAACAGATGCTCAAGATGGGTGTGCGTGCCGAGCAGCAAGCGTTTGCCAAGCACGACCTGAATTTTGTGATCGACCAGTACTTGCCCAAGAAACTGGCGGCGCCCAACCGTTTTCTGCCTTAGGGCGGCTAGCGCAGCTTGACGAGGACCGTCGCGCCGCCGGTGGCGGGCCGCACGTAGTAGACGCCGCCCGGCACGCGGACGCCGCGCTCATCGCGTCCGTCCCAGGCCACGCGGCGGCCAGCGCCCACACTGAGCCGGCGGATCAGCTGCCCACCGACGCCATAGATCGCCAGCGGCGCCACTTGGCTGGCGGTTCCGACGGTCAGTTCTACCCGGTCGTCGAACGGGTTTGGCACCGCCGTCAGCTGCGCCCGGCCGGGATGGAGCTCGGGGTCGCCGATTCCAGTCGGCGCGGTCGACTCGGCGCGGATTTGCTCGTAGATGGCTTGGGCGGCGTCGATGTCCTGGAGGAGCGCGGCCTTGTCGGCCGGGGTTAGGTAGTGAAACTGGCCGCCCAGGACTCCGCCCCGCAGGTAGTCCAAGTAGCGCACGAAGTAGTCGGCCGACTCCCAAGACGCCCGGATCGGCTCCTGGTCGACGATGACGTAGACCGCGCCGGTGTAGCCCAGCAACGTGCGCGCCGAGTACCAACTGCTGGTGGTCGGCGTGTCCTCAAGTTCCCAGATCCATTCGTCGGGCTGATCGTGGAACGCGGTCACCGCGATGCGTTCGCCGTTGCGGATCAACCAGGCGATCGACGACTGCGACATGCCCGTGGGCATGATGACGCGCAGCTTGAGTGCTACCGGTTGGCCGGAAGAGACGTGGATCTCATCACCGGTTTCGGCGCCGGAGACCGTCAGAATCGGCAGGCTGTGGTTTTGTTCGACGACGGACGTGCGACCGGCGGCGACCGCGGCGGCAAATGCGTCGTAGCTGAGTGGGGCGTCGAGCCGCGCGTAGGTCCGATACTCGCCGATTTCGTACAGGCACCAGGCGTCAGACGTGGCGGCGATGCCGGGACGAAAGCCACAGTTCAAAAGCGCCCGCCAGATAAAGTTCCATCGGCTCGTATTGGGCCCCTGGTAGTCTAGGTAATCGACGCGCCCCAGCGCCATGTCCACCGGCAACTCATAGGGCGTGCAGCATTCGCCGAACTCTGGGAACAAGTCGAGGCTCCAGGTCCACGCCTGCGAGTGGAGCGAGCCGATCACTGCCCCTTGGGAACGGGCCCACGGCGCCATGCCACCGTGGTAGGTGGATTGTGGAAAGTTCACATTCTCAAGACCGTGGTACGCCACGTGCCCCAAACGGTCGGCCAGATTGAACGCCGACAGCTCCAGGTCGTAGTGGACGATTTGCTCTGGCGTCGACACCGGGTCATCTTGGCCGGTGAAATAGTCGGCGGCGTTTTGTTCGAAGTACCCGCCACCGCCCCACAAGAGGACCGAGGCCAGGTTCAGGTCGGCCGGCATGCGCGCCAGGATCGATTCAGGGGCCGCCACTCCGTAGCAGTCGCGCGGCCAATGGACGTGGAGGTCGCCCGAGAACCAGCCGGCCGGCGGTTCGATGTCGGCCATGCCGAGCTTCGGGCTAAGGGCGAGGGCCAGGAGGATGAGGGGCAAGGGTCCGGGAAGGCTGCGGAGCATGCCGCCAGTATACCTCGCCGCTCGGCTAACACACTCGTTGGGCTGTGCGGGCAGCTTGGGACTAGGCGCCAGCTGGACTGCGGGGCTCCCCTGATTCCGCGACGGCCGGAGCTTTCGATGCCGCCGCCAGGAGTTTTTGAAAGACGGCGTGCGGGAGTCGCTGGACGCCGTGCGGATCGGTGTAGGGCGCCGCGCCGAGTGCTTCTAGGCGACGATTGAGCGCCGCCCGGTCGGTCTCCAACACCGCCAGCGCCTGGGACAAGGTGGGGTCGTACTCCCAAACTCTGGAAATCACTACGCCGTTGACGCCGCCGATCCCCATGTTGATTTTGCCGCCGACCCGGCCGTCAAACCGCTGGTTGTGGTCGGTGACAATGCGGTCGGTCATCCTGCGGATGTCGGGATGCATGCGCTCGGGCGCGATTTGGGTGCCAAACAGTTGGCCCGCGGACATGGCCAGGTGTTGGGCGGTGAGTTCCCAGCCGCCGCCCACGGACATGCCGTGTCCGAACACCCCCTTGCGCGCGGTAAACACGGTCTTGGCACCGATCATCTCGGTGGTGTTCTGGAGTTCGGTCCAGTCCCCGGGGGTCGCCGTGGCGTGCAAGTCCCAGGTGTCGACTTCTTCCGGCGTCACCTTGGCCGTCCGTAGGGCCTGTTGAATGGCCAGGCGCGGGCCGGTTCGGGACGGGGTGATGATGTGGTAGGCGTCGGACGAGGCGCCGGTGGCGACAATCTCACAGCCCACCGGTTGGTGGCCCCGGTTCATCATGTAATCCAGATCGCCCAGCACCCAGATGACTGAGCCGCCGGCGACGTGGGTGCCCTTGAGCCCTTCCAGCGGCCGGGACATCTTGCGGTCAGACGAAATGACCCGCGCGTCGTAGAAGGCGCCTAGCAACAACGGGTGCGGTGCCGGGTCGGTCATGCCGACCACCACTGCCTTAGCACGGTTCTCTCGAATCGCATCGGCACCCAACCCCAGGGCGATGTCGAAGCCGGAACAGGCGCCGATCGGCGCGAAGCTCGCGCCGTGGATGCGCCCTAGCATGGTGATCTGGGCCGCCGGAATGTTGTCGATGTTCCAGATACGGTTGGAGGACACGCAGGTCCAGGGCTCCGGCGGTATCTGCCAGCGCTCGTTGAGTTTGCGGATCTCGCTGAGGCGCCGCTTGATGACCCGTGTCTTGTCGCGCTCGATGTCGCCGCGGATCTCGATGTCGTGCGCTTCGGCCGACTCCTCGAGGTAGGCTGCTAGTCGATCGCTGCGTGCGGCCCAAAACGCCTCCCAGGCTTCGACCGCCTCCTCTTGGTCGTCGGGGTCGGCGCCGGCCGGTAAGGACCCAGGTTCCGGGGGCGCCCCCTCCGCTTCGACAAACTGGCGGCGGGCGCCGGCGTCGAGCGCCTCATACTCGCGCCGCGCCGCGCAGCGTTCGGGGTTGGCCCAAAAGCGGTTCCAGCGCCGCTGCGCCTTGTAGTAGCGCAGGTTGAGCTTGTACATGAGAGGGATGTCGCCGACGCCGGTGCCGACATAGACGTGCGTCTTCAACCCGAGTTCCTGCAGCGTTGCTTCGAGCCCGGGGTTTTGGCCCAGCGCCTGGATGAAAGCGCCGATCGCGTAGAGCACGTTGTTGCCCATCTTCTTGTTGAGCTGGGCGAACTTGTTGGGCTCGAAGCGCTCCAGGATCCAATCGCGGTAGTCGCCGAAGTCGAATGTCGGCCGGCCGACCAGAAAGTTGTCCGGCCCAAAACCATGGAAGGGGGTCAGCCAAGTGTCGGTCGATCGTTCCAGCCGCTCGCGAAAGGCGTGGATGGTCGGCGCTCCCGGTCCCACCAGGCCCCAGCCGAAGATACCGACCCGCGGTGCGCGCGGCAGGTGCAGGGCGGGGTTGACATCGTTGACGCACAGGTCAATTTGCCGGAGCCAGCGATCGGCGCGCTGTAGGTCGGCGGCCGGTGCGCCGGCCAGGGCCGTGCACGCCGCCTCAAGCGAGCGACCGACGGTGTCGGCCTCGCTTGCCTGGAGCGCCTGGGCCAGTGCGCGGCCGCGCTCCTGGATGGCGCTGCTCAGCTCATCGGCGAGGCCAAGTCCGCGCGCCCGCTCTGCGTGTTGGGTCGTGGAATCGGTCATCGACGCGCCCTTAGCTGCTCGCCGGCGTCGGGACGAACACACCCAAGTCGACCTCAAAGACGCTGACTGGCACGGCGATCCCCCAGCGCTCCAGGGCTTCGGGGTGGATCTCACCCAAGATGCCGACCGCGCGGCCGCCGGCCACCACCGCGCCGGCGCGCCCGTCCAAGAACGATGGATGTTCGGTGGCCTCGACCGAGTAGTCGCAATGCATGTAGTACATGAGGGCGTCGAGGGTCGAGCCCAACTCTGAAACCGTGGCCTCGGGATGCGCCAGAAGGGCGGTGGCGACGACGTGCGTCGACGATCCGAGAAGCGCCTTCGGTGCGCGCTTGACCACCTCGCCCAGCTCGAAGATCCGGTGCGGGTACATCGTCTTGCCGCTGACCGCCTCGACCGCCATGAGCGATGGAATCGCCGAGGCGCGCAGCACTGCGTAGCTGGCCGACATGACGTTGTCGACCTCGAGGAACGACCCATTGTCTTCAAGGCGCATGCGGTGGTACACCGCTTCGTGCGAGGTCAGGATGCCGGAGACCATTTCCTGGAAGCCGGCGCCGATCAGGTGGTCCCGCACCACTCGGCAACACTCCTCGACATCCGACAGCTTGCCCACCGTAAAGTCGCTGGGCAGGATGGGTTCGAAGCGATTGAGATTGCGCGATACGCAGACGTCCTCGATAACGTCGACCGCGTGTAGTAGGTCGTCGCGAAATGGCGGCGGCACGACAGTGACCGCACCGCCTGCCACCTCGACGGCCTGGTGCCCCATGCCGCGCAAGAGGTCAGCAATCTCATCGTCGGCTAGCGGTTCGCCTAGCATGCGCTTGAGCTCTCCCAAGTCGACGGTGGTCGACGCGGAGAAATCGTGTGGGGTGACAACCGTCTGGCCGAAGGGCGTGTCGTAGGGGTACTCGATTGCCACCGGCAAGATCTCTGCACCACGGTCGGCGAGATCGGCGGCGGCAATGTTGATCGCCAGGATGAGCTGGCGCAGATCGGGGCCAGTGACTTCGATGAACAGCTCCGAGTCCCCCGGTTCCACCTGCCCCAGGTGGGCGCTGTTGATGATCGGTGGCATCGACAAAACCTGACGCGCGTCGTCGATGAGCAGCGGAAACCGCGGCGCGCCAGCCAACAAATGGCCGAATTCGCGCCCTTTGGGGTGGACCTCGAGGATGGCCCGCAAGGACATGGGCTCGTCGAACTCGAGCGGCGTGAAGCGGGCAGCGTCCGGGTCGGCGGCTTCGTAACGCACCGGGAAGCTGATTTTGTCTGCACGGTAGACGCCGATCGCCACCGCCCGCCGCCGGCGCCCGAAGTTGTCGGCCAGCTTCTCTTGCGACTGGATGAGGGCGCGGACGCCGGCATCGTCCAGTCGGTAGCCGCGCGCCACGCACGCCGCCAGGCACGGCCGGATCCGCCGGAGGCCGCCGTCCACCACCACCTGGTGTTCGGGCGGCGTCTTGGGCGAGTCAAAAAAGGCGTGGCGGCGCGTGTGACCAGCCCTTTTGGCGGCGAGCTGCCGGGCCAGCCCGGGGGCTGACCAGAGGTCTGGACGGTTGGTGTCGTTCAGCTCGATCTTGAGCTCGCCGGTGCTCGGGTCGTGGCCCTTGAGTTCGGCCTTGGCGAGTTCCAACTCGGTTTCCAGCGCCCCGAGTGGCACGCTGTCGCCGAGGAGTGCGTCCAGATCGCTCTTGAGGACCGTGATGGTCGGCATCGTCTAGCCTAGGACACCCGCGCCTGTCGCACGAAGTCCAGGTCGGTGGTGAATAGTTGCCGGATGTCGCTAATGCCCAATGCGGTCATCGCCATGCGGTCGATGCCCAATCCCCAAGCCAGAACCGGGACGTCGATTCCCAAGGGCGCGGTCAGCTCAGGGCGAAAGATGCCCGACCCGCCCAGCTCCATCCAGCCCAACTCCGGGTGGTTGACGTGGATTTCCACCGATGGCTCGGTGAACGGGAAGTAGCCGGGCGTGAACCGGTATTCGTCGGCGCCAGCGATCTCCTTGGCGAACAGCTCGAGCAATCCCAAGAGGTGGCGGAGGTTGAGGTCTTTACCCAACACAATGCCCTCGACCTGGTAGAACTCGGCGGCGTGGGTGGCGTCGATCTGGTCGTAGCGGAAGCAGCGGGCGATTGCAAAATACTTGCCCGGGACACGCGGTTTGCCAGCGAGGGTGCGCGCCGATAGCGCCGTCCCTTGGCTTCGCAACACCAAGCGCTTGGTGCGCTCGGCGTCGAAGACGTACCCCCAACCGCGGCTGCCGGTGTCATAGCCGCTCTCGTGGGCCTCGGCCACGCGCTCGCCGAACGGTGCCTCGATGCCCGAGGAGTGGGTGGGGTCCTTGACGTAGTAGACGTCGTGGATGTCGCGCGCCGAGTGGAATTGCGGCATGAACAACGCGTCCATTAACCAGAACTCGTTTTCCACCAGGTTGCCGCGCATCTCGGCAAAGCCCAGCCGCGTGAACCGATCGCGCACGCCGTCTAGGAACGCTCCGTAGGGATGGCGGTGCCCAATCAACACCCGCGGCGGCTTGAGGCTGAGGTTGAAGCGCCTGAACTTGGCCTGCCGCCAGCTCCCGTCCCTCAGCATGGCGGGGGAGACCAACGACACCTCGTCGCCGGTGGCGCCGGCCGCCCGCAGGGAGCGCTGCACTTCGGCCCCAAGCGGTGTGGTGGCGTAGGCGTCGATGGTTCGATCCGTCACCTTAAAGAGGCCCTTCGAACGCCCGCGTTTGCGCGAACCGGCTTGTACCCAAGCTTGTTCTTCAGAGGTGAGCGCTGCCAGGGTCGTCGGGCCGCCCGCTGCCAGTCGATTGGCCAACTCCAGCTGGCGCTCCAGGGCCTGGCGGGCGCCGGGATCGGCGATCTTCAGGACGCCGCCGGGGCCGATGTCAATCGCCCCAGTCTTCTTGAGGGCGCCACAAGCGGCACCGACGTCCAGCCCCTCGAGGAGCGGATCGCCGCCCAGCGATTGCATCGTGGGTGTGGCGCTAGAATCGATAGCAGACAGCACCCGCTGTTCCGGGGTACCGTCGCGCAGGTAGCTTTGCCCGGCCTCCGAGACCGACACTTCGGTGACGGCGGTCGACTCAACGACGTGGATGAGTGATTTGCCCAAGAGCCATTGGACGGCGGTGCGGATTTGCGCCGCATCGAGCCCTTGCCCTTTCAACTCGGACGGCGACATCGCCTCCGACTCCGGCAGCGCCAGCATCAGCCGCGTCTCGATCGGGTGCAGCTCGCGAAGGAGGGCATCGGTGGGAGTGGATGTGGTCATTGGCTGGTGGAGGCCCCGCTGGGTGCGCGCCGTCGAAGCGTTTCGAGCGGTGAGACTAGTGGCTCGGAGCCAGCGCGTCAACGCGCTGCAGCCGCGCCCGGCGCTTGTTTTGGCGATGGCGTTGGCCGTGGTCGGTTGCAGCGAAGAGCCCGGGCCCACCTCACCGGCGCCGGCGTCCGGACCAGCCGTTTCCTTGGCGCGCACCGCCGTCTTCGGCCGCCAACCCAACTTTCTGGCCGTGGCGCCCGCAGGCGACGTGGTCATTGTCGGCGACTTGGAACTCGCCGCGCTCACCTTTTTCGACGAGGCAGGCGGACTCTTGGGAACCGCCGCCCTCGAGGACGGCCGGTGCACCCTGGGCATGGCTGTTGCCGGCGAACTCCTGTTCATCGCGTCGCTCGAGCGCGGGCTCTTGGTCCACAACCTGCGCACGGGCCTGACCGAGCGCCAGCCGCTCCTGGTCGGTGATGAGACCAACGCCGTTGCCGTCTCCGACGACGAGCGCTTCGTCATCGGTACGGCGTTCGGGTCGCGTCTGTTGAGGGTGTTCGATCTCGGGCTCAACTTTCAGCCGTTGGGCAGCCTGGTCCTCGACAGCGAGCCGATCGACGTTGCCGTTCTGGGCCAGCGTTTTCCACCGCGGGCGCTGGTCATGACTCTGGCCGGAGAACTGCTGCTCATCGAGTACGACACGACGCCATTGCGCGTTGTGGATCGCCTGACGCTACCGGCCGGCGGTGGCTTGATCGGCCTCAATCCCTCCCAGACGCGCGCCTACGTCACCAACACCGAAGCCGGCGACCTCTACGAAATCGACCTGGCGGCCTTCGGGCGGGTGCGGACCGAACCCGCTGGCGTCGAGCCCCTGGGCGTCGCGGTGTCGCCCGACGGTCGCTACGTGCTGGTTGCCAACCGCGCCTCGGGCACCGTCAGCCTGGTGGTCGCCGACATCTTTCGCCGGGTGGACGACCTGACTCTGGGGGTCTTGCCCACCGACGTCGCTTTCGTTGGCGAGCGCCGCGCGCTGATTACCTTGCAAGGCGAAGGGTTGGCGGTCGTCGAGGTCATCGATCCATGAACGCCCGGTTGCCCGCGCGGTGGGCTTTGGCCTGTGTGGTTGCCGGTCAACTGGTCCTCGGACCGGCAGCGGAGGCGGCGCTGGATCGCGGCGCTTTCCGCGAGGGGCTCGAGGTTGCCCTGGCGGTCGAGCAGGAGCTCGGGCTAGTCCACGATGAGGCCGCCGAGGCGCGCCTCTACCGGCTGGGGTCCCGGGTGGCGCTGGCGGCGCGTGACGACGAAGCGCTCTACAGCTTTCATTTGGTGGACATGCAGGACCCCAACGCTTTTGCCGTGCCTGGCGGCTTCATTTTTGTGACACGGGGCATGCTCGACCTGGATCTGGGTGACGATGCCCTGGCCAGCTTGTTGGGACACGAAGTGGCCCACGTCTTGGGGCGCCACGCCGACCGCATGGGTCTGTGGGCGACGATCACGTCGATCTTACAGACCGCCGTCGTCGTGGGCGTGGCGGTCGCCGCGCAGTCGGCTAGGCGCGTCACCTATGAAGACGAGTACGGCCGCCAAGTGCAGGTGTCCTCCGGGCAAACGGCGCTGGCTGGCGCCTCGGTTTTTTCCACCGTCTTTCGCGAGCTGTTCTTGCGGGGCTATTCGCGTGGCCTCGAGACCGAGGCCGACGCCGAAGGCGCGCGCCTGGCGATTGGTGCCGGCTTCTCGGCCGCCGGTGGCGTCGAGATGCTCGAATCTCTACACCAGCGGGTCTACGACGGCGGCTACACCTATTGGCGCACCCACCCGTACTTCGAGGACCGCGTGCATGCCGCCGAAGCGCGGCTGCGCCGCGTCCCGACCCAGGTGGACTCGGCGCGGGTTGCGGCATTTCGCCAGCGCATGCAGGCGCAGTTCACCCAGGAGGCGCGACGTGCGCCGAGCGACCGTGCCGCTCTGTTGCTCTATCGGACGGCGCTCCGCTGGGGAGACGACTCGGGTTCGGCTGCGCACATTCAGCTCGAACTGGTGCGTTTTCGGCTGGCTCGCGAACTCGAATTGCCGCTGCTCGCTCGGACGCTCTCGCCGTTGGCTCAGGCGCTCGCTGAGCTCCGGGACGGCGACGCCGAAGCTCCCTTCCTGGCTGAGGTCGAAGCGGAACTCGAGCGCATCGAACCCCAACTCGAGGCCATGGAAGACGGCTACGTCACCCTCCTCGATGCACCCGGTGCGGCATCCAATAGCCATCTCGAGCGCTTTCTGGACAATTTTCCCGCACATCCACGGGCGGCCGAGGCGCAGCTTATCCTCGGACGCCGTCACCTGCGCGACGCGCGGCACGCCGATGCCGTTCAACCCCTGCTCGCGGTCGGCCGCTCGGCGCCCCCCGACTCGCTCGCAGACGCCGCGCGCGACGCGCTCGCCGGCTCCGTCGATGGGATCGATGACCTCTCCGCCTGTCAAACGCTGGTGACCGCGGCGCTGGACGCCGCCCTGACCACCACCGCAGCCGCCCGGCTCGACACCCTGGTGGCGACCTTCACCGACTTGGAGATGGGCGGACGCTTCCTGAAGGAGTTCCCCGAGGCCGGCCCAGCCCCGCGCGTGCGCCAGCGCCTCGAGGAACTGGCGCGCCGCGAGGAGCGGTTCGCGCGGGTCTTCGAAGCCGGGGGCAAACCCCAGCGCGCCCTGGACCTTTACAATCGCGTGGTGTTAGCGGCCCCCGACAGTCCGGCGGCGCGGGATGCCCTCGAAGGGATCGGCCGCATTCAAGCGTCGGGTACCTAGCTTTCGTCCGGCGTCGGGCCGGTCGAGTCTTGGGCGGTCGCTGCCGCTGGCGGCTCGGGGGCAAGCGAGTCGGGCACGACCACGGCGCCCTGCTGGACGGTGGGCGGCTCGGCAGCGTCCCGGCTCACCGGGTCTTGTGGCGTCGCCCCTTGGGCTTCGCGGTAGTCCGGAAACTCTGGATCCCCAAAATAATAGTCGGCCAACTCGGCGGCGTAGGGGCGCTGGGTAGTCTCCAAGAGCTTCACCACCGCTGCCTTCCAGGCCAGCGCGTCTTCCTGGTTAACGGCGCTATGGAGCGCCGCCGGCGTCAACTCGTGGGTGAGGATGAAGTCGTCTCGCGCCCGCTCGATGTAGGCCAGGTGTGAGTCGCGCGCAAACCCCTTGTTGATCGCGTCCGGGATCATCTTCTCGATTGCATCGCACAGCCAGAAGTCTTCCATGCTGCGCTCCGGGTCGGCACCGACCCGAAACACGTAGGTCTTGTTGCGGGTAAATTCTTCGGTGCGTTCGCGGGTCAGGACGACGTCGCCCTTGCGCTTGAATGACTCCTTGAGTGGCGAATCCGCCGGCAGGTAATTGACCTGGCCAATCAGCTCGAGTTCCCGATCGATCTTGCCGTTACCGTCCAAGTCTAAGAAGTACAAATACTCGAGTTGGTTCTTGAAGTGGAGCCAGTGGTCGCGGATGCGAATGCGGAACAGCTCGCCCACCGAGTCGCGAGCGATGTAACCGCCGTTCAGCCAGCGCCAAGGGAAGAGCCCCGTCTTGTCCCAGCTGATGCGGACTCGGTGGTTGGTCTTGCCGTCGCGGTCGGCGTGTAGGTCCAGGTTGATTCCTTGGGGTAGGAGGTCGAGCTGCCACCAAGGGCCGGGCCAGCCCTCATCGGTGGTGAAGATGGGGCGCTCGTGGGGTGCCAGCGCTTTAAGCGTTTCGCGAAACGGATTGGCCAGCCGTGTCTTTTGCTGGTCGTGCCACGCCCGGTGCTCGCTGACAAAACGTGCGAGCTTGGCTTCCGGCAAGCGGCGCGAATACTCCACCAGTTTGGAACCGGCGCGCGCCCGGTCGCCGAACCACCCCCACACCTCGGAGTATTCGAAGAGGGTGTTGGCCAGCCGGTTCGACGCGCCTTCCGCCACCAAGGTGGTCGTCGTTTGGGCGTGGAGGCGCTTGCCGCGCACTTCGTAGGAAGTGTAGGCGCGCTGGCGCCCACTATCGGCGGGCCCGACCAGGAAACTCTGCTCCAGGTGGGCAACGATGGCGGTCTTGTCGAACAAGGGCCGGTTGGCGACTTGCACCTCGGTGGAGGTCGCGACCAGGATGTCGCGCTTGTCCTTGAGTTGGTAGTTGACCCGGTTTTCGGTCTGGTTGCGCTCGACCACTCCTTGGACGCCTTCGACGCCAGTGGCCGGGTTGCCTTGGTGGATGATCTCGTCGGTGCCGTAGTTGATGTTCTCGATGTCGCTAGAGGATTCGTTGTAGGTGACGTTGTAGAATAGATCTTCTTCGATGCGGGCGGTGATGCTGGTTTCAGGCAGGGTCCAGCGCGACTCTAGAAAGGCGCGCACCAGGAGAAAGCCGACCCCGATCAAGAGAGCCAAGAGGCAGAGGCCGACGATCCGCCCAGCCCGTCGCGTCGAGCGTCCCCAGCGCTCGGTGCGGCTCGGCTGCGGCTCGATGCGGTCCATGAGCCGCGGGCGACCCAGTTGTTGTTTGGTGTCTTCGGTGGGGATCATGGGCGGTCGTCCTCGCTGGTGCGCTCATCCTCAGCTTCATGCCAAGCCTCTGCCGCCAATGCCGCCGGCGGCTCGGTGAGTGCCTGCACCCAGATGCGTTCGCCGTCCACCATGCGCTGAGCCAACGCCAGCGCTTGGGGGTTCTGCGCCAGTTGTTCCTGGAGCTGCTTGACTTCCTTCCGCAGCCGGCGCGGCGCTCGGTGGTCGCGTCGCTTGAAAAAGATGGAGCCGGTGGCCAGTCCCAAGAACATGGCAAAGCCCTGGTAGAGGCTATGACCGATGGCGCCAATGAAGTTGCCGCGCCCCCAGGCGATGGCGCTGATTGCCACGGCGACGTCGGCCAAGATCTCCAGCAGATAGGCGGCGCGCAACTTGCCGCCCAAACTCAGGGGGTTGAGCTTTTCATGCCCCAGCCAGCTCTTCAGCCCGGCCCAGCCGCTCTTGGCGTCCGTGGCTAGTTCTTGGAGCAAGTTGTCGTCGTCCAGGTTGCGCTCGTAGGCGGTGTCCAACCACTCGAGCTCCCCTTGATGGGCCAGCTGCCGGAGGAACGCCGCGGCTTCGTCGACCTCCTCCTGGGCCGGTAGCGCCCGCGACTCGCTGGTGGCCGGCGGCTGGGCCAGCCCACTCAAGTAGTCGAGCATCATGAGCCCCTCGCGCTGTCGGGCGAGAACCTGCTTCCGACTATCGGGGCGGGGGCGCGACAGCATGCGGTCGAGCAGTGACAGGGCCACCCCCGCGCCGAAATGGCCCACCGCTTGGATGGTTAAGGGTCGGATCCACTCTTCGAGGCCAGCCATTCTGGTTCACGCTTCCTTATCTGAGGCTTGGTGACGAGGGCGGCGCGGGAGGACGAGGCACCGTCGGGAACCCTGCATTCTATGCCGTGCTCAAGGGCGGCGACAAGCGCTGGTGTTTGCCGTCTGCCGCCTTTTCTGGCACTCTAAAAGCGTGAGTTGTCGAGGCGGGTGTTATTGGAGGGGTGTACAGTGCGGGTGCGAGGACTGGTAGGCCAACGCAACGTCTTTAGTGTGTCACCGGACATGTCGGTTTTGGATGTTGCCCGCTATATGAGCCAGAAGCGGATCGGTGCGGTGGCGGTCGTGGCAAACGACGTCCCGGTCGGCGTCTTTTCAGAGCGCGACCTCATGGAACGGGTGGTCTCCAAAGAGCTGTCGCCTGCCACGACCCGGGTTGAGGAAGTCATGAGCCGCGACTTGGTGATGGGTGACGCTGACGATAGCCACATGGTTTGCATGTTGCGCATGCAGGATCGTGGATGTCGGCACCTGCCACTTACCGACAACGGCAAGTACATCGGTATGCTGTCGCTGCGCGATCTGCTCAGGCTCGAAGTCGATGAGAAAAACGAACGCATCAAGTGGATGAACGCCTACATCCATGACGAAACGCCCTAGTTAGCGATTGCCCCCCGGCCCACGCCCCTCGTTAGGACACACAGGTGAAAACTCATCGTTGTGCGGTATTGGGAGCCGGTCCGATCGGGCTGGAGGCTGCGGTATGGGCACTTACCAGCGGCCGGGCGGTCACGGTGTACGAACGAGACAGGGTCGGCGCCCATCTGCGCGGCTTTGGTCATGTCCAGCTGTTCACGCCGTGGCGTCTAAACGTGTCCGAGACCGCCTTGGCATTCATGGGCCAGACGCTAGCCAAGGTGTCGCAGGACGACCCCGAGCGCGTGCCCACTGCCCTCGAGTTTGTCGAGCGCTATTTGGAGCCGCTGGCGGAGCAGTTGGGGGCGGTGGTTGCCACCGGCCAACGGGTCACGGCGGTCAGCCGCGAGGGGGTGTGCAAGTCCGACACTCCCGGGAGCGCCGAGCGCCGCCGGCAACCCTTTCGCGTCGTGGTGGAAGACCAAGGCGGCCGGGAACGGTGTGAGTCGTTCGACGCCGTCTTCGACTGCACCGGCCTGCTTGCGCAGCCCCAACCGCTGGGATCGGGTGGCGTGCCTTGCCCCGGCGAGCGCCACGCCTCTGAGGCTTTGGTCTACCGCTTGCCTGACCCGCTGGGTGCTGACCGCCAGGACTACGCGGGCGCGACGACCTTGATCGCCGGCGGCGGCCACTCGGCGGCGACGACTGCGGTGGCGCTCTCCGAACTGGCGCAGCAGGTGCCCAGAACGCACCTCGTCTGGGTGACCCGGGCACCCGCCGCCGATCTGTTTCCGGCGCGCCCCGACGACGCCTTGCCGGCGCGCCGCCGCTTGGAGGAAACGGCCCGCTCGCTGTTGAGCCAACCCCCGGCGGCATTGACGGTTCTGGATGGTCGGGTGATCGAAGCGCTAGAGACGCGGGGCGGCGACCGCCCGACAGTGACGCTCAGAAGACTCGCCGACGGCCTCACCGAGGATGTGGAGGTCGATCGGATTGTTTGCCACCACGGCGCCCGCCCCGACCGGGACCTGTACCGCGAATTGCAAGTGCACGAGTGCTACGCCACCCAGGGACCGATGAAGCTGGCGGCGATGCTGCTCGGCGAGGCCGGCGGCGATTGTATGGAGCAGCCGACCGCCGGTGTGGAACTCCTCCAGAACCCGGAGCCCGACTTCTACGTGCTGGGCGCCAAGAGTTACGGACGCCAAGGCGCCTTCTTGATGGCGAACGGCTACGAGCAGGTTGCCACCGTCTTTCAAAGCCTCGAGCCAGCCCTAACGAGTGTGGTGGGAGGGAAGGGATGACCACCAGCGGTGCTTCGCTCGAGCGGGCGGCCTTGGCGCCCTTCTCGGAACTGCGCAGCTTGTGGTTCCAGGTGACCGGGCTGCACTGCAACCTGGCGTGCTCGCATTGCCTGGTGGATTCGAGCCCGGCCAATCGCTCCATGGCGTATCTAGAGGTAGCGGAGATCGAAGCGGCTCTGGCTGAAGCCACAGCATTCGGCGTCAAGGAAGTGTATTTCACCGGCGGCGAGCCGTTCTTACACCCCGACTTGCTCGTGATGCTCGAGCGCACGTTGGCAGTGGCGCCGGCCACCGTCCTCACCAACGGTACGTTGATCGATGACGCCGTCGCCGATCGCCTGGCAGAGCTGGCGGCGGCCAGTCGCTACTCGTTGGAAGTCCGAATCAGCCTCGATGACGTCGACCCGGCTCGAAACGACCTCATTCGCGGCGGTGGTGTCCTGGAGCGCGTTGCTGGCGCGGCCAGGCGCCTCTACCGCCGCGGACTGCTGCCGATTTTGACCGCCACCGAACTGATCGCTGATCCCGCCGCCTGGGCCGCTACCGGCGCCGGTCCGCTGGCGCTACCGCCGGCGACCTCGCTCTACGAACGGTTTCGCGCATTCCTCGCCGAGCTGGGTGTCCAGCAGCCACGGGTGAAGATCATGCCGGTTTTTCGGGCGGGTCGCTTACGACCGTTGGCGGTGGATGCCACCGGCGTCACCGAAGCGATGGCCGTGGGGTTCGATTGGCAGCTCCTCCAGTGCCACACGGCCCGGGTCGTCGCCGCCGACGGTATCTATGCCTGTCCGATTCTGGTCGGCGAGCACCACGCCCGCGTTGCAGACCACCTGCATTCGGCACTGAACAGCGTCGCGTTGGCCGACTCCGCTTGTCGGACCTGCTACGAAACCGGCATGACCTGTGGCAACGCTTGAGCCGCCGGGCGGCACCGAGTCGTTGGATGCCGAGTGCATCGCCGTCTTTGGCGGCATCTACTCCAACTACCTGGCCCTGGCTGCCACCTTGGCAGACGCCACCGCCCGCGGCGCCGAGCGCATCTATTGTCTGGGCGATCTGGGTGGCTTCGGTCCCCACCCGGATCGAGTGCAGCCGCTCCTCGAGCGCTACGGGGTCCACATCGTCCAGGGCAACTACGACGCCGCAGTCGGCAACGCCCTCGAGGACTGCGGTTGCGGTTACACCGATCCCCGTGACAACGCCTTCGCGCAGCTGTCGTACGACTACACGTTGGCCAACACCAGCGAGGGGTTCCGAAAGAGCATGCGGGATCTGAAACCCCAACACCGGCTCGTATGGCGTGGGTGGACCTTCCACCTCTGCCACGGCTCCCCTCGCCAGGTGAACGAGTTCCTGTGGGAGTCAACCACGCCGGATGGGTTGATCGATCGGTTTTGCCTGGACCATGCCGCCGACGTCATCTTGTGTACGCACACCGGCATCAAGTGGCAACGGCTGACCCCGGCCGGCCATCGGCTGATCAACGTCGGCGCCATAGGCCGGCCGGAGAACGATGGCACGCCTCGTGTTTGGTACTGCCTGTTGAGGTTGGGGCCGGATGGCTGGCGTCCCCCCCTGGCTCTGACTTTCCTGCCCGTGACCTACGACTGTCACGGTTTGGCGCGCGAGATGGACGCCGAGGGGCTGCCTTCCGAGTTCATCGACACCATTCTAAGCGGCCACTGGACCACCTGCTTGGAGATCTTGCCCGGGAAAGAGCGCAGCCGCGGGCGGTTCTAGCGTCGAGTGCTATGCTGCGCTACCGATGAGTCTAGCGCACGTGCAATCTCCCAAAGGGCAGCCGCCACCTGCCACCGAACCGGAAGTGCGGCTCATCAATTGCTTCGAGCGACCGCTCGACAACGCTGTGGCGGCGGCCCGCACCTGCTACTCAGCGCGCGGCATTGTCTCTCCCGCCCAGGTGGCCGGCGACCGCCTCTCCGACACCAAGCGTCAGGGCCGACTCGACAGTCGCGACGCCCTTGCTCGGGACATCTATCAGGCGGGTCACCACACCACCTTCCAACACGCCCACCTGCAGTTTTCGATCGACCGCGTGTCGAGGCAGTTCGTATGGAGCTTCCTGCACGCCCATCCGTTCTACAACTCGGAGCAAGTCTCCCAGCGCTACGTCGAAGTCGATGGCGACGCCTTGTTTGTGCCGCCGTTGGCGGGCGGTCTCCGGCAGGCCTACGTGGACGTGGCAGCCCGACAAATGGCCGACTACAAGCGGCTCATCGATGCCCTCGTCCCCGTCTGTGAGGCCGAGTACTTCAAGCTCTTTCCAGCGCGCCGGCCGCGGCCCGGCCGTTGGGCGACCAGCATTAGGAAGCGCGCCATGGAAGTAGCGCGCTACGTCCTACCCACGGCAACCTTGACGCGCTTGGTGCACACCATCTCGGCGATTACTTTGTTGCGCTACAATCGCCTGGCCGCGCAGTTGGATGCACCCTACGAACAGCAGCGCGTGGTCGGGGCGATGGTCGACGCTTTCGTGGCCTTCGACCCCGAATACGCCCAGCTCATCGAGCGCGTCCTACCGGCCGCCGAAACTTTGGAGGCTCAAGCGTTGGCGGCGTTGCCCGGCGGCGGCGTTCACCCCAAGTTTGCCGCTGAGTTTGACGCGCAGCTTGGGGGACTGACCTCCCGCCTGGTCGCCCGCAAGCCCGAGAACGAGATGCTTTTGGCCTCGGCGGTGCGGGAGGTGCTTGGCGCCAGCACCAGCCAACTCGGCGACGCCGACGCCATTGCTCTGGTCCTTGCCCCCGAACAGAATCGCTACTTGGCCGAAGCCCTGAACCTGGACTCCATGGCCAAACTGTCGCGAGCGTTGGTTCACCCGGGCTACACCTTTAAGAAGCGCCTCTCGCACACCGCCGACTCGCAGGACCAGCGCCACCGTCTGACCCCGGCCAGCCGCCCGAGCTTGGCCGCCTACCTGACGCGCGACCCCGACGTCGTCGTGCCCGCCCTGGTCGAGCGCGATGCGAAAGTGCGGGAGGCCTACGATGCATCGATTCAACGCACCTGGGAGTCGGTCGAGCGTTTGCGGGGGCGCGGGTTGCCGGATGAGTTTGCCGCCTACCTGTTGCCCAATGCGGTGGCGCTCAGGTTCACAGAGTCGTCCGATTTGGCGGCGCTCCGTCACAAATGCGCCATGCGGTTGTGCTACAACGCCCAGGAGGAGGTTTGGCGAGCAACGTTGGACGAAGCCCGACAAGTGGCTGCCGTCGAGCCGCGCATCGGCCGAGCGCTCCTGCCGCCGTGTACGCTCCGCCAGCGGGCCGGCGTCGCTCCCATTTGCCCAGAGGGAGTGCGCTATTGCGGTGTTCGCGTTTGGGACCTGGAGCTGGAGCGCTACGAGCGGGTGCTGTAGCTCGGACGCCCAGCCCTCCGGCGATCGCGGGGCTTTTGGCCCACCCACACGCCGGGTAGCCTACCGCACGGCTCCCAGCGCCTATAACTCGCGCTTTCATCTGAATTTAATTGATGCGCTGGGGCCCAGCGACTAAGCTCTTAGTGGAGGCGTAGCGGTCAAAGCGCAGCTCATGTGGCTCGCCCCGACTGATTTTGCGAAAGTCTCAGCCCCGAAAACGTGCCCCGAAACGACTCGCCGGCGGGGTCTCTGGTAGCCGGCGCCTGGCAATCCTCGCCGTGGTGGCGTTTGCCTTTGCATCAGGCTCGAGCGCCCTGGTGCTGGCCGATGCGAGTGAACCCCCGGCGGCCGGCGGCGCCCGGCGCTGGTTGAGCTTCGTTCACACCAATGACATTCACGGTGCCTTCGACCTCAGGCCGGCCACCTGGTTGGAGGGACAGCCGCCGGTTGGCGGTTTCCAAGCACTGTCGGGCTTCGTTGAAGCGGCCAGGGCTCTGGGCCCGACAGTTCTCTTGGACGCCGGCGACCTGATGTCGGGGAACCCCCTCACGGTCATCGACTTCGAAGGGACCACCGGCGGCGCCGCGATGGCGTTGATGAACGCCGTGGGCTACGACGCCATGGCGCTTGGCAACCACGAGTTTGACAATGGTCGCGCGGAACTGGAGGCGCTGGTCGCCGCCGCCGCCTTCCCAGTCCTGTCCGCTAACCTGCGCCAGGACTGGTCCAAGCAGCTGCTCTTGCCGGCGTCGACGGTGCTGGAGCGGGGCGGCGTCTCCATTGGGGTTGTCGGCGTCATCCTCGAGGATCTGGCCGGGGTCGTCGATCGCGACCTCATCCGCGGCCTGGTCGTGGAAGACGCGGTGATGGCCTTGGAGCGCGAAGTGGCCCGCCTCGACCCCGTCACCGACCTCCTGGTCGTCGTCGCCCACGCTGGGTTGGAGGAGTGCCGGGCGTTGGCCGCCGCCGTCGAGGGGATCGACGTCATCTTTGCCGGCCACGACCACCGGCGCACGCAGACCCCCTGGATCGAGCGCGGTGTCCTGATCGTCGAGGCGGGTAGTTCGCTCACCAACGCCGGGCAACTCCAGGTCGAGGTCTGGGGCGATCGCATCCTCGACTATCGATACGACCTCGTGGTTTTGGAGGAGGGTCTCGCCGCTCAAGCCGCGCCGGCGGTCCTAAGCCTCACCGAGCGGGCCCGCGCTCTGGTCGACGCCGAGTACGGCGTCGAGTTGGCGACCCTCAAGCAGCCCTTGACGCGCGACTACAAGGCCGAGTCGCCAGCCGGCAACTGGGTGACCGATGCGATGCGGCAGGCCGCCCAGACCGATTTCGCGGTGACCAACGGGTCTGGGTTACGGTCAGATGTTTTAGCCGGGGTTTTGACCCGGTTGGACCTGCACAACCTCTACCCGTTTCGAAACTTGCTCAGCACCTTCGAGTGCACCGGTAGCCAGCTACTAGTCTTGGCCGCCCACAACGCCCAGCGCGCCCTGGGAGCCGACGGCTCGGTGGTTCAGGTGTCTGGGCTGAGCTACGCGTTCCTGGCGGACGGAACAATCCAGGAACTCATGGTGGCAGGTGAGCCGGTGGAACTGGCGCGCACCTATACCGGCGCCACCAGCGATTTCTTGCTGTTCAGCCAGGCCGAGAAGTACCTGGGATTTGTGCCGGCGGTTCGTCACCGCCGCACCGAGTTGGTCAGCGATGTGCTGGTTCTTCAAGCCCGCGCGCAAGGCACCATCGACGCAACCGTCGAAGGGCGCATGCGGCGCGTGGAGAGCGGTGCACCGCTGGACAAAGACGTGAGGGCCCCGGCGCCCTGACAGCGTGGTGTTCGCAAGGCACCCGAGATAGGACCCCGATGCGGGAGGCAACTTCCGCGACGCACATGGAGGAGCAGAATCTAATGAAGGCTATCACTCTAACGACCGCAGCTTTGGGCTGCATGGTGGCGGCGACTGCCATGGCTGGATTGCTGCAAATCAACGAAATCCGCATCGATCAACCAGGTGGGGATACCGACGAGTACTTCGAACTGGCTGGGAGCCCCGGGCAAAGCTTGGACGGTGTAACCTACGTCGTGATTGGCGACGGCTCGAGCGCTGCTTGCGGCTCGATCGAAAACGCCACTGACTTGACTGGCATGGCGATCCAGGCCGACGGGCTGCTTTCGGTCGGCGAAGGCGGTGGCACGTTTACGTTTGACGTGGAGCTTGGCGCCGTCCTGGCGTTTGAGAACTCGGACAACGTCACCCACATGTTGGTCTCGGGTTTCACCGGCGCCGTTGGTGACGATGTCGACGCCGACGACGACGGCGTCATGGATTCGATGCCGTGGGCGGGGATCTTGGACCGCGTCGGCTTGGACGAGGGCACCGTCGTGGATTGCGCCGGCACCGATGAGTATCTCTACTCGCCGGTCACCGTCGGCCCGGACGGCACCTTCGTGCCAGGGCACGTGTTTTTGTGCAACGCCTGGGAAATCGGCGCGTTCGATCCGGTAGGCGGCGATGACACGCCTGGTGAGCCCAACAACTGCTCGGTGCCGGTGGAAGACACCACCTGGGGCTCGGTCAAGTCCCTCTACCGGTAGGGCCTTGCCGGCGGCCAGCGCCAGGGTTAGGGTGCTGGCGTCCGGTTGAACGGTTGAGTAGTAGCGCGTGGGGGTGCTTTCGGCACCCCCGCGCAGCTGCTAGCACCCACAGGCGGCCACCCCCCGGGCCAGTGGATTTGGAGTCGAAGCGCATGCAAGCTGATCGCTTGCTCCCCCCCCTCTGGCGAGTGCTGGCAATCATCTCCGCCTTGGCGGCTGCCGCCTGGCCGAGCCACGCTGCCCAGCTTCGCGGCAACGTCGTCGCTGAGGACTCGGGCGATCCGCTGCCCTACGCCAACGTCGTGGTGCTTGGCACCGGTTACGGTGCGGTCACGCGGTCGGACGGCTCGTTCGAGGTGCAGCTCCCCGCCGGCCGCTACGAAGTGCGGGCCACCTATATCAGCTACGCCGCCGCCACCCAGACCGTGCAGGTGGGTGACGCGGGCGCGCGGCTGCGCTTCAAGCTCAAACCCCAGGCGTCGGTGGCGGAAGACATCGTGGTTTTCGGCGAGCGCGACCTGGTTGACGTCAAGCAGACATCCACCCGGCGCAAGGTTGATTCTGAGGCTATTTTGTCGATGCCGGTCGACGAGGTGCAATCGGTCGTGGGGCGCCAGGTTGGCGTGTCCATGTTCGAGAACGATGTGCATATCCGCGGCGGCCGCCACACTGAAGCCGTCTTCGTGGTGGACGGCGTCGTCGTCAAAGACTACGTCTCCGGGCAGTCCCGGGCTGGCGATCTGAGCTCGCGCTCGGTGGCGCAGGTGGAGGTTTTGACCGGTGGCTACTCGGCCGAGTACGGCCAGGCGCTTTCGGGCGTCGTCAACGTCAAGACCCGCGAAGGTGGCAACCGCCACTCGGGCTACTTGGGTTGGACGACCGACCACCCACTGCCCGGCTGGGACGGCTTTCGCTCGGACATCGCCACCGCCCAGTTTGAAGGACCGCTGTTCCGCGACGATTCGCCCGAGTTGCCCGGCGGCCTGCGCTTACCGGGCAACGTTCACTACTTTGTCGAACTTCAGGGACGTCTCTCGGACACCTACTTGCCCGGCAGCTCCGAGCGTGGACCAGCCCGCCAATCCAGCTACCAAGACAGTTTTCTGGGCAAGGTGTTCGACTATGGCACCAACTTGTCGACACGCGCCGAGAACACCTGGCAGCTCCTGGGAAAGCTAACCTGGAAACTATCGAGGCGCGACAAGTTGGCCTTCAGCCTTAACAAATCGCTGAACATCAACTCGGGCTTTTTCTACCGGCCGATCATACGCCGCGACCCCAACGCTACTACGACCTATCCCTGGCGCTATGCCAATCGCCTCGACCACTATCTGACGTTCACTGAAGACAAGGCAGTGTTGTCCGGCACTTGGACGCACCACTTCAACGAAAACACCTTTCAAGATTTTCGCGTATCGCGCTTTTTCACCAACGACCACCAGTCGGTCAACGGCAAGAGCTGGTTCGATTACGAAGAGCCCGACGACCTCGCCCAGCTAGAAAACGACCACCCGTATTTCATCGAGACCGGCGACTTTGGACTCTGGCACGATCACTCGGTTGAAGAGATCGCCTTCGACTGGGACCTGACCACCCGCCGCGACGCCTATACTTGGAAGATGGGCCTCGAGCATTCGGCTCAGAATGTCCAGTTCATCGACATTCAAGAACCCTGGAAAGCCGACCCGGATGGGTTGGGCGGACGGCACGACCTCTACCATGTCCACCCACAGGTTGGCGCCGGCTACCTGCAAAACACTTTCGAGTACCAGGGGCTCGTGGCATCGGTTGGACTGCGGGCTGACTACTGGTATCCGGGGCCGCAGGTGGATCGGGTCATCCTCGACTTGAAGCGCCCCAGCATCACCCAGCAGCGCCAAGATCGCTTCTACGACGAGACCATCGACATCTTCGGGCGCCGCGTGAAAGCGCGTTTGAGCCCGCGGGTGTCGGTGTCCCATCCAATCACCGAGCGCGACCATCTGTTCTACAACTACGGGCGTTTTTCGCAGTGGCCCTCCTACTTCTATGTGTATTCGAAGATTGGTTCGGTGTCGAGCGAGGCGTTCCCGCTCATTGGCAACCCCAACCTCAATCCGGAGATTTCCAGCCAGTTTGAGTTTGGTGGCGCCCACGCCTTCGACGACCAGACCGCTGCCAACATCACGTTTTTCTTCAAGGATCAGTACGACTACGCGGTGGCCACCCGGGTGAGCAAGCTGGGCCAGGGCGACTTCTTCATCTACACCAACGGCGACTATGCCCGCGCCCGCGGCATCGAGCTGGAGTTGAAGCGCCGCCCGACGCCTCGCTTGGGTGCCACCGTCGGCTACACCTTCTCGATCTCCACCGGCCGCAGCTCGGACCCCAACGAGAACCAAGAGATCCAGGAAAGCGACGGAGCCACAGCGACGGTGGGATTGGACGAGAGCCCCATGTGGTGGAATCGCCCCCACAAGCTCACCGCGTCAGTGGAGTACAACATCCGCCGCGGCGACACGGGCGCCAAGCTGCCATTCACCGACTGGGCCTTGCCCAGCGACCTCTACATGCACCTGTTCTACCGCGTCCGCTCCGGCCGCGCCTACACGCCCGAAGACACCGAGGGGGTCCGCATTGGTGAGCGCTACTCCCGCAACGCGCCGTTCGAGCACACCGTCGACCTTAAAGTGCGGAAGAACTGGCGCTTGGGGACCTATCGTTTGAACGGCACGTTCGAGGTTAGAAACCTGTTCGATGCACGCATTCCGCGCCGCATCGATCCGTCCACTGGACGCGCCCTGACCGCCGGCCAAGGCCAATACGCCATGCAGCCCACCGAGGAGAGCAGCCGTCTCTACGACCAGGCGGTTCTTGCCAACCCCTCCAACTTCCAGTCACCCAGGCAAACGCGGTTGGGCGTGGGGTTGTCGTGGTGACGGCCCGCCGCCCATCGCCGGCATTGGCGTCTTGGCGGTGCACCGGCGTCTGGCTGGCAACCCTGTTGCTTGGGCTGCCGGTGGTTGCTGAGGGCCAGCTAGGTTCGCAGCGGGTCGGAACCTCAGCGGTCAATTTCTTGAACATCGGCGTCGGAGCACGTTCGGCTGGCATGGGCAACGCCTCAGTGGCGCACCTCAACGATCCGGCGCAGATGTTCCACAACCCGGCCGGTTTGGCCGGCGTCAGCAAGGGCGCAGCTTTCGTGGAGCACGTTTCTTGGCTCACCGATATCGGCGTCACGGCGCTGGGTGTCGCCCACCCGTTGCCCACCGGCGGCGTCGGTGCGCTGTCGTTCATGGGACTGTCGGTGAGCATGGACGAAACCGACGAATTGCACGCTACTGGTACCGGTCGCTCGTTTAGCCACCGGGACTTTGCGATCGGTGCGAGCTACGCCAGCTACTTCACCGATCGGTTCGCCTTTGGCGCCACCGGCCGCATGTTGTACGAGGCTCTGGCCACCGAGATCGGCGGCCCAAGTGCCACCAGCTGGGTGATTGATTTGGGGACGACCTACGACACCGGTTTCCACGGCGTCGTCATCGGCGTCGCCGTCCAGAACTTTGGACCCGACGTCAACCCCGGAGGGGGCTTCTTTGTAAACCGCCTGGGGACACTCACCGCCACCGACTACAGCGGTTTCTCGCCGCCTACCAACTTTAGATTGGGTGCCACTTATGTACCCTGGCAGCCCAACGCCGCGACCCGGCTGTTGGTTGCCTCCGAGTTCGTCCGCCCGGGCGCCAACGACGAAACCATGCGCGTCGGCGGCGAACTCGAGCTCATGGAGGGGGCGCTAAGACTCAGAGGGGGGTTCGACGGCGCCTCGAATGCGTTGACCTGGAGTGGTGGAGCTGGAGTTCAATTCGACTATCGGGAGATGGGCGCTCAGTTGGGTTACGCCTTCAGCCAGTCCGACTTCTTCGACCGGGTGGATCGCCTGGCGCTCGAGGTGACGTTCTGATGAAGTCCGCCGGCCTGGCTGTGCTTCTGTGCGTCCTGGGAGTGGCGTGCGGACATCGCACCGAGTTGCCGCAGGAGTCGGGTGGTGGGGTCATTCCGCCCTCCAACACCTACGTCGTCAAGCAGGTGTGGGAGGGGTTCGAGGGGGCCGAGGATTTGGTGTTGACTAGCGGCCGCCAGCTCTTTGTCGCCTTTCCGGGCCAGGGCGAGGTGGTGGGCTACTTCTCGACCGGTGTGGAGCCGCGCCCCAACGGCAAGGTTCTGGCCGGGCGCGGGCCCTATCAGGTGGCCGAAGGTCCCGACCGCACGCTGATCGTCGCCGACACCGGCGACGCCGGGGAAGCCGTGGTCCGGGTGTACAGCCAGGCGGACGGCACCGAGCAACTGGCGTTTACCGACCCCGAGTGGCAGGCCGTGGGTGGCGTTGCCGCCGATGACGACGGCTTCATTTACGTGTCGGATCGGGTCACCGACCGCGTCCGCAAATACTCGAGTGCCGGTGGGTTGGTGATGGAGCTAGCCGAAGGCGGCAGCGGCCGTGGTTTCGTGCAGGCCCCCAACGGTTTGGATTGGCAGCCCAACCGGATTCTGGTGGTCGATGCCGGCAAGCAGTGGGTGCAGGGGTTGAGCCCCACCGAGACCAACGTCGCCGAATTGCTCCTGAACGGCAATGACACGCCCTTCGGCGCCTTCGCTGGCTTGGCCGACGTCGCCGGCGACGGCGAGGGCAACCAGTACGTCGTCGACTCTACCCACGCGGCGGTCTGGAAGTTCGACGTCGAAGGCGCCTTTGAGCAGCGCGTCGACCAGAATACCCAAGAGGGTGATGCGGGTTTCTTGCGGGAGCCGATTGCGGTGAGCGCCAACGACGTGTTGGCCTATGTGCTCGATAGAATGACCGGCAAGGTGGTGACCTTTGAACTGGATCGCTAGGTGGACAACCACGGCCGGTCCCGCCACTGCCGGGTGGTTGGCCGGCGTCTTGGCGGTCGGCTGGCTGGCCGGTCCCGGGGGTGCTGATACCCATCACCGCCCCCAGCCCGTGCAGCGGGCGGCGGCCGCCGCCGACACGCCCGACTTCGAGGAACAAGTCACCGGCGTCGGCAACGTCGGCTTGGCGTTTACCAACTTCGGGGTGTTCGGCAACAATTTCAACGTTCGCACGCCGTCGTTTGAGTACCCGCTAGGCGCCGGCGTCGAGCATCTTGTCCGCGCCGGCGTCTGGGTCGGCGCCATTCGTGCCGACACCGGCGACACCCTGGTGTCGACCGGCACCGCCGACGGCTTCGTCGGCGACGACACCGACGCCGCCACCGAGTTTCGCCCGACCTCGGCGATCGTCCGCCGCTCGTTGATCCTCACCGATCGAAACTACTCACCCGCGGCCATTTCCGAAGAAGACTACGTCACCGCCTACGCCGACACGACGCCAGTAGATCGTACCAACGCCGAGGACCACGTGCCGATGGGCATCGAGGTGACCAAGCGCATGCTGGGCTGGAGCTACGAGCCGGCCGACGGCTTTATCCTCGTCGAGCTCGAGGTGACCAACATCAACGCCGACGTCGACCTGTTGGATCTCTACATTGGCGTCTACGCCGAGCTGGCGTCGGGCTTCAAGGGGCGCTACGAAGACTGGCCACCCGGCGGCGCCTGGTTCGATCAAAAGGAGCTCGAGTTCGACCCCGAGCGCATCTTGTTGCTCGAGCACCACACCCACTTTGACGGCGGCGCGGCTCCCCAATACGGCTGCATTGCTGTTCTCGGTTCGCGTCCGATTCCGGTGGATCTCATGCGCCCCGCTTTTCGCTGGTGGCCCTGGGAGCCGGGCAGCCAGGATCGCGACACCGACGTCGAGCGCTACGGGGAAATGGCGGCGGGCGGCTACGAATCGCTCGAGATGCTGACCTTGATGGATGACCCTGCCGAGCTTCTGGCCGTCGGTCCGTGGCCGCTCTTGGGACCTGGTGAGTCGGCGACCCTGGTCTTGGCGTTTATCGGCGGCAACAACGTCCAGGACGCTCAAGCCAAGGCCGACTGGGCGCGGGAAGCCTTTCGTCGCGACTACATTGTGCCCTTGCCACCGCCGTCGCCGCGGCTCGTGGTCGAGCCGCGCCCGGGTGGCGTCACCGTCCGCTGGGACGCCAGTCCCGAGGCGATCGAAGATCCGGCCACCGGCCTCATCGACTTCGCCGGTTACCGCGTCTTCTTGAGCCGCGGCGACACCGATGCCGAGGGGATCATCTGGTTTCCCGTCGCCGAGGTCGACCTGGTGGATGGATTGGGCTTCGACACCGGTTTGGACCACGTGCGGGAGTCGTACACCGACCCGGAGACCCGCCGCCAGTACGACTACCGGTTCGACGTCGACTCCCTCAAGGACGGCCACAAGTACCTGGTCAGCGTCGTTTCGTACGACACCGGCGATCCGGAGACGCCCAGCCTACAGAGCGGCTTGAGCCAGAACCGAACGGCCTTCGTGCCAGGTGCTGAGCCTGACCCGGCTGGCGCCAGCGAGGTGATGGTGTTTCCCAATCCGTACCGCGGCACGGCCGACTGGGACGGTGCCACCGCCCGGGAACGGGTCATGTGGTTTGCCAACTTGCCGCCCCGCGGCGAGCTGCGCATCTTTACGGTGAGCGGCGATTTGGTCGACACCGTGGAGTTCGACGCCGCTACCTACCACGCCGCCGGGACCGCCGGGGTGTACGACCCCGGTCGCGGTGAGGACCGCCCCGAACTCTCCGGCGGGGCAGTGGCCTGGGACTTGTTGAGCTGGAACAATCAGCCCATCGCCTCGGGCTTGTACTTGTTCAGCGTCCGCAACCTGGATACCGGCGACCACCAGACCGGGCGCTTCATGGTGTTGAAGTGATGAGGCCCGGGACTCGTGGCGCGATCCGTGGCTGGCTTGCCCTCTCGGTCGGAGCGATCGTCGGTTGCAGCGTCGACGAAGGGACCGTCGGCGCCAACCAGCCGCCGGAGACGCTCCTCACCTATGCGGGCCCGGTCGAAACGGTCAACTCCCACCTGCGGCTCCGCTGGTTCGGCGAAGACCCCGACGGCACGGTCACCGGCTACGAGTACCGCTGGATCCTCGAGAATGCCGTGGCCGGCGATTGGGTGTGGACGGCAGCGGCCACCGATAGCTTCGCCCTCCCGGCGCCCGCCGGTACCGCCACCCATCGCTTCGAGGTGCGGGCGGTGGACAACGACGGCGCTCGCGACCCATCTCCAGCCGTGCAGGAATATGGCGTCGAGAACACTCCGCCCGTTTTGGCGTTTCAAGATCCCGGCGAGTTGCCCACCGAGAGCTTGCCGGCGGTGACCTTGGCAGTCGCCGCCACCGACTCCAACGGCAACCACACGGTGGCGACCGTGGTCGCCTGGCTGGATGGCCAAGATCCCGCCACCGACGGGGTCGTGTCCCCAGCGGCGGATGGCTTGGTAACGCTTGGCCCGGCCAGCTTTGCGCGCTACGGCCAGCGCACCATCTTCCTGCAGGCGTTCGACGACGCGGACAGTGGTAGCAATATCGTGGAGCACACCCTACACGTCATCGAGCCGGCCGGCGATGTGCTCCTGGTCGACGACATGCCTGACGATATCCCCGGCGGCACGACGCAGACCGATCCTTTCTACTTGGCCGCCTTCGACGAAGTGATGGGGGCAACGCCCTACACGGTGCACAAGATCGAAAACGGGCCGTTTAGGACGGCTGCCGAAGCCTCAGCCATTCTCGCACTGTTTGACCGCGTGGTTTGGTACCAGGGCACCAATACGGTGGATGGCAACGACGAGCCGCTGGCCGTCGCCACCGGCTCCTTGGTGCGCGCCCAAGCCGGGCTCCGCCAGCTCCTCGACCGCGGGGGGCGCGTGCTGCTGCAGACTATGAATGCCTTTGGCGAAAGTGGGGCGTTTGACGCCGATTTCGCTCGGGAGGTGCTGGGGGTCGGCGAGGTGCGGCTCAACGAGGCCTCAGAGACCCCCGCCGATACCAACTTCTTCCTGAAGACGCGCTATTTCACTGGCCAGGAGCCCTGGTGGATCGCTGGTGGTGGGCCGCCCCGCTACGTCGACCTCCGGGTGGTCGGGACCTTTTGGGGGATGGAACTATTCGAAGCCGCCGCCGGCGCCGAGACGATCTACGCAATCCCTGCTAACATAGTGTATGAGGGCCAGCCGCCCGCCACCGTCGGCACCCGCCAGGTGGGTCGAGGCACGCTGATTTACTTGGGCTTTCCGTTGAGTCGGTGCCGCTTTGGTTCGCACCACGAGGAAGTCATCCGCTCGATTTTGCGAGACGAACTTGGTTTGCCGGGGCGCTGACGCCGACCGAGACGCTCGCGCTCAAGAACGTCGCTGCCGCTCGGTGGCAGACGCATCCTACTAGGAGGGACGACATCATGCGTTGGTGGGTGTTGCTTGCAATAGGTGGAGTGGTTCTAAACGGGGGTCTGGCGTACGCGCAAGACCCAAATAACGCCTACATCCCCGACGTCCAGATGGGCGTCTACGCCGAAAACACCGACATTACGTTCCGCGACGTGGTGGTCACCGGCATTGCGGAAGCCGGTCTTTGGGTTCAAGAGCCGACGCCAACCTCCATTCCGTTCTCCGGAATTTGGTGCTACACGTCTTCAACGCCAGACGTGGCGATCGGCGACGAAGTGACCATCAACGGGTTCTACGAGGAGTTCTTCGACCTGACCGAGTTGAACGTCGCTGACGGCGGCGGTCAGGTGATCGTCACCGGTACGGCCACCGTACCAACGCCGGCGACGCTGTTGGTCACCGACCTGAACGAAGGTTCCGCGACGGCGGAGGATTGGGAAGGTGTCCTCGTCCACGTCGAGAACCTCGAGGTGCAACTCCACCTCGACTTCGGTGAGTACCAGGTGTCGCCGATTGGCGACCCGCTGACCCTGATGACCTGCGATGACAAGTCGCTCAACGCACCAGCGCGGCCGCCAGTATCGGCCCAATTCAACAGCATCACCGGCATTCAGGACTACTCGTTCGGAGCTTACAAGCTGCAGCCCCGCAACAACGATGACTTCGACTGGTTGGCTGGTGAGCCGGCGCCCGGGCTGGAAGTGGCCTACTGCCGCTCCAACACCGAAGTCACCGTCGTCTTCGACCGCATCGTCGGTCAGGCCACCGCCGAGGACCCGCTCAACTACTTCTTCAACAACCTGGGCGATTTTGCCGCTACCGCCACCAAGGTGGCGGAAGACGAGGTGTTGCTGACCGTCGGCACGGCATTCACGCCAGGCTCGACCGTCCCCGAGCAACTCGACGTCTCGGGGGTTGAGAATCAGAGCGGTGCGGCCATGGGGCTCGAGAGCCGCACGTTCATCGCCGGTGTCAACACCATCGATTTCGTGCAGACCATCGGCTCGGGGCTGGACAGCTCGCAGGTGGTCGGTGAGATCGTCACGGTTGACGGCATCGTCACCGGCGACAACACCTACGACTACGTCACCGACAACGGGCGGAACCGCTTCTACATTCAGATGCCGGCCGGCGGCCCATGGTCGGGTATTTTTTGCTTCGATCGCGTCCACAAGGTGGAGCGCGCCCAGGAAGTGCGAGTGGCGGGCCGCGTCCTCGAGCGCTTCTTCAAGACCGAGATTGACGATCCCTTCTACGTCGAAGTCTTGTCCAGCGGCAATCCGCTGCCGGCCTTCGAGGTGGTGACGCCCTTGACCTTGTCGTCGGGAGCTACTGCCGAGCCCTACGAGGGCTGTTTGGTGCGGGTCGAGAACGTCGTGGTCAACCAGGACACCAGCTACGTGTCGGCGTTTGGCAATGACGAGTGGACCATTGTCTCCTCGGTGGGAGCGACGGACACCACGGCGGTCGGCGACGACGGTCTTTACTTCTACAACCCACAGGTCGGCGACATGCTGGGCTTCGTGCAAGGACCTCTCGACTACGACTTCGAGCATTCGATCGAGCCGCGCCGCTGGGACGATATCGACTCGCCGAATGGCGTGGCGGTGGGGCCGGTGGACGCCCCGGTCGCTCGCACCGGCCTGGTGGGCGCGGTGCCCAATCCGTTCAATCCGTCGACGACCTTGCACTTCACCGTCGCCGGGTCGGCACCGGTCGACCTCAAGATCTACGACCAGGGCGGTCGTCTGGTGCGCACCCTGGTAGCTGGCGAGGTGTTTGAGGCCGGCGGCCACGCCCTCCAGTGGGATGGCCGGGACGATGGCGGCCGGCAGTTGGCCAGCGGCGTCTACCACGCCCGCTTCTCAGCTCAAGGCGTCAACCAAAGCGAGAAGATCGCACTCCTCAAGTAGGAGGACGAGACCCCAAGCGGGCGGCGGCGGGTGACCGCCTGCCGCCCGTTTGCTTTTTCCGCCCGCCTGCGCAATGAGCTTCGACTCCCAGCAACGGATCGCCAGCCGAGGAGGTGTGGCGCCAGGCATCGTTGCTTGGGATTGAGGGTAGTATTCCGCGTATGGTCCAATGGTTTAAAGGATTGGCTTCGGCGCTGGTCTGTGCTCTTGCATGTGGCCCGGGCTCCAAGTCAGCCGACCATGTTCCCGACACGAGATGGGAGGTGGAGACTGACTGCGGCCCCATCCGCGTTGCCCATTACTTGCCGCCCCTAGCCAACCTCGAACCGCCCGAGTTGGACCGCCTCCTGGCGGCCCTGGCCGACTCGGTGGCCGACTTCGGCGCCAGGCTCCGCGCCCTCACCGTCGCCCGGATCGGTACGCCCTATGCCCTAGGCACCTTGGGGGAGGAGTCTGCTGGTGACCCCGACCCACTCTTCCGGGTGGATGAAGCCGACTGCACGGTTCTCGTCTTGACGACCACGGCGATGGCCCATGCTCAAAGCGTCGCCGAGGCCCGCCGCGCCATGGGCCCGGCCAACTACCGGCCACTTGCCCAGACCTACCCCGTTACATACGCCAACCGCTGGCACTTTACGTCCGACCGTCTGCACGGCTCGCCCGCTTTCCGGGACCAAACGCGGCGGTGGGCGGGCGACGCACCGCTCCGCCGCGTCCGTCTCACCTTGAACCGCACGAGTTCCGGCGCCGAGCTCCTGCCGATCAACTGGCAGCGCTCGCTGGAGCTCGACTATCTGCCCGCCGCCCTGGTCGCCGGTGTTGTCTCGCGCTGGCCGGCGCTGGTGGGCGTCGCCTTCGTGCGCGAAGCCTGGCGCGAACGGGGCCTCTTGGTTGCCCACGAGGGCATCCTCCTGGACGGCCATTGCCTGATTCACGCCTCTTCGGTCGCCGGCCAGGTTGTCGCGGTGGATTTTCTCGACTACCTCCTGGGTGGCGACGAGCCGCCCAGATTTGACGGTGTCTTGATCTACAGTTTTGAGGAGGTGGAGGGCGCTTCGACCTCGGGGCGCTAAAGCTGCTAGGGTTGGCCCTCCTTGGGCTTTGCGACTGGCGAGCCGATAGCATGTCTATGTTGACCACCTCCAAGCGCTGGCTCGAGTGGCTGTCGTCCACCGTCGTCTACTACAGTGGACTGGGCCGCGTCCTCAGCCCGCTCCACCAGGAGCGCGGCGACCGCGTGTCGATCGTCATGTACCACCGCGTCCACCCGGACGGTGTCGGGCCCGATTGGTGGCTGACACAGAGCGTCTTCCGCGCCCAGCTCTTGCACCTTCAGGCCCACTACAACGTGTTGCCGCTCGGCGAGGTGGTCGAGATGCTCCGGGCCAACCAGCCGCTGCCCGAGCGCGCGGTCTCGGTGACTTTCGACGACGGCTACCGGGACAACTACACAGAGGCTTTCCCGGTCATTCGCCAGACCGGCTGCCCGGTGACCATCTTCCTAACCGCTGGTCTCCTGGACACCCAAGAGACCCTCTGGTGGGACAAGCTGCTCTACATCGTCAGCCAAACGACGGTTGAACGCCGCCAGGTGGATCGAGCTTTTGCCAGTCGGGGGCTGCCACCCCCGGCCTGGGCGGGCCCGGACGTGGAAGCCGCCATCCTTGCCCTTAAGCGTTTGCCCGAGGGAAAGATGCAGGAGGTGGTCGACGCCATCGCCGCTGAGCTCGGCGTGGATCCGACTCAGAACACCGACGACCACATGATGCGTTGGTCCGAGGCGCGGGCCATGGCTGACTCGGGCCTGGTGACTATGGGAGCCCACACCATGACCCACCGCAACCTGAAGAAGCTGCCCCTGGAGGAAGCACGCCGGGAGATCGCCACCTCCAAGCAGGTGATTGAAGAGCAGCTGGAGCGGCGGGTCGAACTGTTCGCTTACCCATTCGGCAACCCCGCCAACGACTACACGCCCGAGGTCAAAGAGCTGGTCCGGCAGGCCGGCTACACCTCCGCCTTGACCGTGGTGTTTGGGGTCACCAGCCGAGGGGTCGATCTCTACGAGCTGCCACGCTTCTGCGAGTCGGTGGAACGCTGGCAAGGTCCCAGCGGCGGTTTCTCTCGAGCACTGTTCGACGTCTACCTGAACGGCGCCCGCGAGCACTTTGGCGATCTGCGGCCTGACCGCTGGCTGAAGCGGAGCGCGTAAATGACCGATGTCGCCACGAGCGCTGCTCGTTTGACCCAACGCCCGTATGAAAACGGCGACGCCGCCCGGTTGATCGAACTCTGGAACCGCTCGCACGCTGCCTTCGGCGGCCACGTCAAGCGCACCGAGCCCTACTGGCGCTGGTGCGTGTTGGAGCGACCCAAGCTCGAGCCGGCCGACATCATCGTCTTCGAGTCGGCACGAACACCTTGCGCCTACGGCGTCCTCGATCCCCGCGGGCACGTCTTGGAGTTGGCCATCGATCCGGACATCGTCGGCGACCAGCGCCAAGGCGTGGCGGAGCGGTTGATCGCTGCCCTCGAGGCGCGCTGTCGCGATCGCGGCTACGAGATGATGGTCATGGAGTTACCCCGCTCGGACAGTCCGTTGAATCGGGCGCTTCTGGCCAGCGGTTACCGCGCCGAACCGGCCGAGTCACTGTCGCTGATGGTGTTGGACATGGCTCTGCTCCTGGAGCGGATCCTGGTGCATCGCGCTGGGCGGCTCCCGCACGGCTGGGCCCCGGCATTCGATGTCTTGCTCACCGCAGGCCACTACCGCTACCACCCGGAGGATGCCCTCCACATTCAATTGGCGCCGGAGGTGCGGGTGAGCCCTGGCGCCACCGGCGCGCCGTGCACGATTGCCACCGATCGCTCGACCCTGAGCGACATCGTCTTCAGGCGCGACGACTTTGACAGCGCGCTGGCGGCCGGGCGCCTGACGGTGGAGCCGACCACCGCCGAGCAGGACGCCCGGACGCTGGTAAGCTTCTTGTCCATCAAGGCGCCGTGGTACACCCCGGCGGCGGACGCCCGCTAGTGTCCGGCGCCTGCGACCGCCGCGCTGAACTCGACGGTCAAGCCGGCGGGTGCGTGCACGAGCTGCGCCACTACGAGCCGGGGCTGGAAGCCGACGTGGTGTCGGTTCTGGCGCGGGTGCACGGAGGTGCCTGGGGCGACGAAGACCTGTGGCTCTGGAAGCACCCGCGGCGTCCCAATTTCGACCCGCGCGACGTCTGGATTGCCTACGCCGACGGCGAACCCGTCGGCTGCTTTCACTTCGCCTTGCTGCCCATCACCTTGGAGGACGGCCTCACCCTCTGGGTGTCGGTGGACGGTGACTTCGCGGTGGTGCCCGAACACCGCCGTTACGGCACGCCGATCGAGGTGATCGACCGCACCGACCCCGAGCAGCGCCGGCGCGGCGCCGTCTTGCGCGGCGGTTTTACCTCCGAGGAACTCAACGATCGGTTCTACACCAAACAGTTCGGCCAGGTGTTCGTGCCGGCGGTGACTACCCAGTATCGGAAGATCCTCGGCCCCGGGCCATTGGCCGCCAAGGTGCACGCCTTGGGGGAGTCGCTCCTCGCCAAGCGCCGCGTCCAACGGGCGCTGGCGGCGCGCCCCTGGGTTGTGGCGCTGGAGGTCGAGTCTTTTCCGCCGTGCACCTTAACTCTGTCCGGCGATGCTTTTCACTTGGAGCGGGGCGCACATCCTCGCCCCAATGTGCGGTTGGCGATGCCCTACGCCGTGTTGCCGCTCTTGGCCGACTCGCCCGGCGTCTTCGCCAAGGCGGTCCTGAGTGGCCTCGTCAAACGGCGCGTCCGCCTGGCCGGATTGGTGCGGGCGCTACCTCGCGCCGCCGCCACCGCCTGGGCCTTTCTGACCGGCTAGCCGGCCGCCGTTTGCTATTCTGCCCGGGCGTTGCGCGGCAGCAACGCTCAGCATAGGAGACCCCGCACAATGCCTGACCAGCCCCAAAAGATTGTCACCATCTCGCGCCACATCATGGAGCAGGAACGCCAGTTTCCAAGTGCAACGGGTGAATTTTCCAACCTGCTCTCCGAGATCACGCTGGCCGCCAAGATGATCGCGCGGGTGGTCAACAAAGCTGGGTTGGTCAATATCCTCGGGGAAACGGGTGACGAAAACGTTCAGGGCGAGCAGGTGCAGAAACTGGACGTCTACGCCGACGGCGTCATCTTTCGCGCGCTCGATCACACCGGCCACTTGTGCATCATGGCCTCTGAGGAGAATGAGGAGCCCCTGCACATCCCCGCCAAGTATCCGCGGGGCAAGTACGTGTTGAACTACGACCCGCTCGACGGTTCCTCCAACATTGAGGCCAACGTCTCGATCGGCACGATTTTTTCGATCCACCGGCGTCTTTCCGACGGGGATGGCCCAGGCAACATTCGGGACTGCATGCAGCCCGGCAGTCGTCAGGTGTGTGCGGGCTATGTGATCTACGGCTCGAGCACCATGCTGGTCTACACGACCGGCCAAGGTGTCCACGGTTTCACCTTTGATCCCTCGGTCGGTGAGTTCCTGCTGAGCCACCCTAATATCAAGACGCCTGGGCGCGGCAAGATCTACAGCATCAACGAGGGCAACTATGCGAATTGGACACCGGGCGTGCGGGCCTACATCGATCAGCTGAAGACACCGGACGAGTCCGGGGCGAAGCCCTACTCGTCCCGCTACATTGGTTCACTGGTGGCTGACTTCCACCGAAACTTGCTCTACGGTGGTATCTTCCTTTATCCCAGCGACCAGAAGAACCCTAACGGCAAGCTGCGGCTGCTCTACGAAGCCGCGCCCCTGGCTTTCATTTGCGAGCAGGCGGGGGGGGCAGCCACCGACGGCGACCGGCGCATTCTAGACATCGAGCCGAATGGCTTGCATATGCGCGTGCCGCTAGTCCTCGGCAGCGCCGAAGACGTCGAGGAGGCACGGCGCTACATCGCTGGCAGCGTGCATACGAGCTAGGCCAGGAAGTTCAGCTCCATCGGCAGGCTTTGCAAAGTGCCTGGATGGTCTCCAGCTCGTATTTGCGTCCCGGGCTTTGCGGCGCTTGACTCGACGACGGCGAGGCCAATGGCGGCGCCGTCGTCGGCTAGCTGAATCGCCGAAGTGAGTTTTCCAATCGGTTGTTCACCGAGCAGGATTGCGGCCGGCGTCGCCGGCAGCGTCTCGAAGTGAACCCCAATGAGAGTTCGGTGCACCTTGTTGTAGTTGTGCAGGCGCGCGACCACCTCCTGACCGGTGAAGCACCCCTTGGTCAGACTGACCCGCTCGGCTAACCCAGTTTCGTAAGGATTCCACGCCTCGGAATACTCGGCGCCGGGGGCGCCGTGTCCGCCAGCGATGCGCAGGGTATCGACGGCGACCCGTCCCGCGGGGGTCGCCCCAGCCGCCAGCGCCCGGTGCCACACCGATTCAGCCGCCGCAGAGTCCACCAGTAGACGGACTGCCGACGGACCGGCCAAGCCAACGATCGGCCCGCCGCCCCACTCGGCCGTATGGTCGCGCTGACGCCAATCGGCGGCCACCTCCAGGTCAAGTTGTTGGAGCACGGAGCAGCGTTCGGGGCCGATGAGCCGCAGCTCGCGCCACTCCTCCAGGGGGTTCGTTTGCACGTCTTCGGCAAACACAAACCGGTCGATCCATTGCGCCACCGGAGCCGTCGGGCCACCCTCGAACGCCAGCACCGTGAACTCCTGGAAGGTGAGTTGGTCGAAGACGTGAAGGATGCGTCCCTTGGCGGTCAAGAAGACGTTGGCCCGCCCTTGGCCCGGGGCCAGTTCACCCACGTCAGCTGCACTGAGGCGCTGCAGCAGCCCGGCGTGATCGCGCCCGCGCAGCTCGATCAGGCCATGGCTTGGCGCCGCCGCAATGGCGCAAGCACTGCGTGCCGCGGCGATCTCGGCCCGCGCATCCCCGAAGTGATCTGGGGCCGCGCCCGGGTCGGGCGGATCGAGACGAGTGGGGGTGAATTCCATGAGGTGCTCCCTTGAAGCTCAAGCGCGGAGGGCGGCCGCCGATCGAGAACTCAGGAGTCTAGCCCAAGAATGGAGCGTTGAGTTTGGGTCATCTTGATACACGGGGACTAGCGCCTGAGGCTTGCCTGGTCCGCCCAGCCGGGCGGCTGGACTGCGAGTCAATCGTCCCGGTAGCTGCGGCGCTGGAGCGAGAGCTCAAGCGCGGTCGGTTGATCCTCGTCATCGATTTGGCCGCGGTGACCGAACTGACGCCCGGCGCGCTGGGTGGCCTTCTCCTGGTGCAGACCGCGGCCGAAGCGCAGGGCAGCCACCTCGCCTTCGCCGGCGCCAGTGAGCAAGTGTTGCAGGTGGTCAAAGCCCACGCCTTCCAGGACGTCTTTCCGGTGTACGACTCACCGGTCTCGGCGGTTTCCCGCTCGAAAGAGCCCGACGCTGCCTAGCTCGTCCAGCCCATGGCCGGGTGCTACACTGAGTCCTGGCTCGCACGCGGTCCGGCTGCCGCTTGCTCGAATCGTTGCCTTCCGCCCCCGCTTTGTCCTGGAGTAGTTTGATGACCGGGCAGCTTATGCTGCGACTGTCGCCGGAGATCGAAGTGGGCGGCGTCGAGCCCGACTACCAGGATGCTCGTTGCGTCCGCCGGCGGTCCAGCGCAGCGTTGCGCTCGGGGGCCACGCTCCACAGCGTCGACGACCGTTTCGGGAGTACGGTGCATCGGTTCCTTTCGCTTGCGCACCACCAAGGAGCCATCGAGTTTCTGGTTGATGGAGTTTCCGAAGTACGAGCGTCCGGCGAGGTGGGGCATGTGATCCGGGCCCGCAGTCGGTTGTACTGGGTGCCTCGCGTGCCGGTGGAGCGGCGACGGGATGCGCAGGGACGGGTCCTGCACGATGCGCCTGTGGCAACGCAATTCGTCTGGGATGGCGACCGTGTGAAGATACGTTGCCAGACCCGCCACCCAGAGGCGACGCTGGACTTTGCATACGTCGTTTTCGGCGATCAAGCGGACCGTATGCAACAAGAGCTGACCGAGCCCCAGCCGTGTGAACGTCGGCACTACCGCAGCACTCGACTCGACTACACCGGGCTGGCCGACGCCTGGCTGCATTTTCTCGCCGGTGATGTCTTTGATCGCTGGGTGCCTGGATTCAGCCGGCGCTGCCAGAACCAACAAGCATCGCTCCACCTCTACGAGTTGTTTGAGCTGTTGGGCAATTGGACCGGCAAGTCGGTCTATCGTTTGTTGCAAGATCTGGTTGCGTACTCGACGCTGCTGAGCATGGCTGACGGCGAGCGCTGGCGACAGGGGACCGCAATCGACTCAATGGAAACCCAGACCCGACTCCAGGCCGACGGCATCTTGATGCTCCTCCACCACCACCGGCGCTCCGGGGTGCCGTTGTTTCTGGAGCGCGCCGAGGCTGCAACGGACTACCTGGTTGGCCTGGCCGACACCCTGGACGACGGCGCCCTGTGGTTTCTGCACGATACGATGGAATTGGACTTGGCGACGTCGAGTCAATACTACAAGCTCGAGCCGTCGACCGCCTTCGGCAAGTCGCTCAGCAATACGCTGTGTCTAAATACACACTTGCGCACCCTGGAAATCATCGCGGAACTCAAGCGCGTCACTGGTACCAGCAAGTACAACGAGGCCTTCGAGCGCGGCATGCGTGGGGCTGCGCGGGTTCTGAGGGAGGCGCCGGCCACCTGGCTTTACCGTGGGCTCTGCGCCCTATATGAATGGGCAGCTGGCCGCCGCAGCGATCAGCGTCTCGGCTGGCATCCAGCGTTTGAGTTCGTCGACAAAGCGACCAATCGACTCATGAAGCGCGCCAAACGGCACTTTCCGCGGCTCACAATGCCGAACGGTTTCATCGAGCGCGACCTGGTGTCGACCGCTGCCAATGACTACTACCATGTGCAAAACGTCCAGGACATCCTGCGCCTTGCCCAGCGCTCGGGGGATGCGCGGCTTTTGCCCTACGTGGCTGGGGCGCTCGGTTGGGCGCGCCGCCAGCGCTTCGGCCGTCTCCTGACCCGCCAACCCGGAACCTCCAGCTTGCTGGCGACCTATGCGCTGGAGGCGGCACGGCGCGGAGATCCCGAGGAGTTCGCGGAACCGATCCACCTGGGGCTTTTGGAGATCGCTGATCGCGGTTTCGGAGTTCCCCTGGGCTTGCACACCGACACGCTGATCAGTGACCCCACCTGGGCAGCTTGTGATCCACGGGTGGTGCCAGTCGGCATGGGTGGGGGGCAGGTCTTGGTAGTCAACTGCGCCGACTACCCCCTGGAGGGCATCGACGGCCGCGGGGCCAAGTGGGTGCGGGTTGCCCGCCCCGCCACGCGGAGCACTTCATGAGTCGTTGGATCTCGGTGGCCGCCCCAGGCAGTCTGCCGGAGGGAGAGGGCAAGCACGTGGAGGTGGGCGACCACGTCATTGCCGTGTTTAACCTCGCCGGCGACTTCTACGCCATCGACGGCGCCTGCCCGCACCAGGGCGCCCCGTTGGCCCAGGGCTTCCTCGCGGCCGACGGGGTCGTTACTTGCCCCTGGCACGCCTGGCGATTTCAGGTGCAGGATGGCTCGTCACCCGACGGGGCGGCGCTGTGCGTCCACAGCTACGCGGTGCGCGTCGCGGGTGGGTCGATTCAGGTGGAAGTCGACGACTAGGGCCCTTGTGGGCTGGGGTGCTGCCTCATATACTCGCGGGTTCCGTGCGCCCCCTGTCGATTGAGGCACCCGATGACCCTACTCGAAGCGGCCCCGCGGCGCCGTGCGGCGCGCTATGAACCCGTCGACCTCGAGCCGCTCCTGCCGCTGGTCGAGAAGCCGCAGCGCTACGCCGGCGGTGAGCGGCAGGCCTACCATAAAGCCCTCGGCGACTGTGCAGTCAGCTGGGCTCTTTGCTTTCCAGAGGCCTACGAGATTGGCATGTCCCACCTGGGTCTCAAGATCCTCTACCACATCTTGAACGAGGTGGCTTGGATCGGTGCCGATCGGGCCTACTGCCCGTGGGTGGACATGGAGGCGCTCCTGCGCGAACGGCAGCTTCCGGCTTTCGCTCACGAGTCGCGGGCGGCGCTCGGTGACTTCGACGTCCTCGGCTTCTCGCTCCAGTACGAGCTGACCTACGGCAACATCCTTACAATGTTGGATTTGGCCGGCGTCCCACTGCGCGCCGCCGACCGCAACGACAATCAGCCGCTGGTGGTGGGCGGCGGGCCGTGCATGACCAACCCCGAACCGGTGGCTGATTTCTTCGACGCCTTCTTGATCGGCGATGGCGAGGAAGCGGTGCTGGAAGTCTCTGAAGCCGTGCGCACCACGCTGGGCGCACCGCGTCGCCAACGGCTGGCGGCCTTGGCGGCGGTGCGTGGCGTCTACGTGCCGGGCTTCTACGCCGTCGACTACGACGGCCCGAAGATCCGCGGTTTTCGCCGGTTGGACGACAGCGCCCCCGAGCGGGTCGAGCGTGTCTGGGTCGAGGATCTGAGCCAGGTGCCCTATCCCACCAACCCGGTGGTGCCGATCGCCGAAATTGTTCAAGACCGCTACGCCGTCGAGGTGGTGAGAGGTTGTACACAGAGCTGTCGATTCTGCCAGGCCGGCTACTGGTACCGGCCGGTGCGTGAGCGCCCGGTCGAACAGATAGTCGACCTGGCCGGCCAGGGTGTGGAAGCTGGTGGCTTCGACGATGTCAGTCTTATTTCGTTGTCGACCGCCGACCACAGCCAGGTGGAGGCTATGACCCGCGGCGTTGCCGCCCGGGTCAAAGACGATTGCGTGTCGTTGTCCTTGCCCTCACTGAGGGCCGACAGTTTTTCGGTGGGCATTGCTGAGGCGGCGGGCGAGGTCAAGAAAAACGGCTTCACCTTTGCGCCCGAGACCGGCTCCGAGCGGCTGCGGCGGGTTATCAACAAGAACATCACCGATGAGTCACTCTTGGATGCGGTGGGGACCGCCTACCGGCGTGGCTGGAATCTCGTAAAGCTCTACTTCATGATCGGCATTCCCACCGAAACGCTGGACGATGTCGAGTCGATCGCTGCCCTGACTCTCAAAGTGAACGCGGTCGCTCGCCAAGTGGGTGGCGGCAAGCGGGTGACGGCCTCCGTCGGCACCCACGTCCCCAAGGCGTTTACGCCCTTCCAGTGGGAAGGCTTTGAGCCGCTCGATTCGCTCGACGAGAAGCTTCGCCACTTGCGCCGTCGTTTGCCAAAGAACCGCCACGTCCGGCTCAAGTGGCACGACCCCCAGCCCTCGTACCTGGAAGCGGTGTTCTCGCTCGGCGATCGTCGGGCTGGACACATCCTCGAAGCGGCCTGGCGCCGCGGCGCGCGCTTCGACGGCTGGCACGAGCGTTTCGACATGGAGCCCTATCGCGCCGCTTTTGCCGAGGCTGGTGTGGACCCCGACTGGTTCACGAGCGGTCGCCAGTTGGACGACATCTTGCCGTGGGAGTTGATCGACGCGTCGTTGACCAAGAAGTTTCTGGAGCGCGAGCGACGGAAGGCCGTGGAAGAGCGGTTGACCAACGATTGCCGTTGGGGGGATTGTCACATGTGCGGCATCCCGGGGGCGCCGGACGACATCAAGTTGTCGGTGGATCTCCCGGAAGCCCCGGGGGTCGCCGGCAAGATCGGGTTGGATGGGAACCTGGTGCGGAAGGCCGGCTTCGCCCGGCGCATTAAAATCGAAGCAGCGCCGCCGGCCGCGGCTCCCGGAGAGGGCCCGCCGGTGGCCGCCCGACCCCAACGGCCGGTGGCCAGCCAATCGCCGGCACCGCCCCTGGTGCGTCGAGATCACAACAATGCGGCGGTCACCACCTACCGTGTCTGGTTCAGTGTCGATGGTGCTTGCCGCTACGTGCCCCACGGCGACGTCGTCCGCGCCTTCCGGCGCGCCTTGCGCGTCGCTCGCCTACCGGTTCGCTACTCGGAGGGCTTCACGCCGCGTCCCAAGTTGTCGTTTGGGCCGCCCTTGCCCGTCGGTTTGGCCGGTCGCCGCGAGGTGCTCGACGTGCAACTCCGAGAAGAGGTGGACGAGATCGCCGAACGCTTGAATCGCGCGTTGCCTGAGGGGCTGCGCGTTGTTGATGTCGGCCGGGCTCCGGCCGCTGGCCAGGCCCTGACCGCGACGATCGGTGCCGCCACCTACGAGGCAACCATCCCCGCGGTGTGGATGGAGGCGGTGACGCGGCAGCTGGCGACGTTTGAAGAGGCCGGGACCTGGCCCTACATCAAGCGCCGGCCTGGCAAGCCCGACCGTCAGATCGACCTCAAGCGCGCCATTCTGTCGCTCGATCCGGCGCCCGGCGGCGTGCGCTTCCGCTTGGCGGTGCGCGATCCGCAGGGGCACGAAACGCGGGCGCAGACCGTTCTCGAAGCGGTTTTGGGGTTGACCCCAGCCAACGCCGCTCGGGTGCGCGTCGAACGACTGGCGCTCTACGCCGACGATGGAACGCTGGTCTAAGTAAAATGGTGACAAAAATTCCCATCTGCCCCGAGGTGCCACCCAGTCCGACACCCTCAGCCGCCCACGCGACTGGGCGGGCGACTCAAAAGCCAGCCAAGCGCCAGGGTCGGGTGCATATCGAGACCTACGGTTGCCAGATGAACGTCTCCGATAGCGAACTCATGCTTGGCGTTTTGCGGGAGGCGGGCTACACCAGCGCTACGAGCCTCGATGATGCCGACGTCATCCTGGTTAACACTTGTGCGATTCGCGACAACGCCGAGCAGCGAGTTTGGGGGCGACTCGGTCACTTTGCCGCCTTGAAGCGTCGCCGCCCCGACCTGGTGGTCGGTGTCACCGGTTGTATGGCCAAGCATGTGGGCGAGCGCTTGACCGCGCAGTCCGCTTGCGTCGACCTCATGGTGGGACCCGACGGCTACCGCGACCTGCCGGCGCTCATCGCCGCGGCGCAGGACGGCACGCAGCTCCGGCTGGGCATGAACCGCGCCGAGCACTACCTGGGCGTCGATCCCGCCCGCCAAGCGGGTCCGTCGGGCTGGGTGACGATCATGCGGGGCTGCGATAAATTCTGCACATTCTGCATCGTGCCGTTTGTGCGGGGACGGGAGCGCAGTGTACCGGCTGGCGAAGTCGTCCGTCACGTGGAGGAGATGGCTGCCGACGGATTCAAGGAGGTCACCCTTCTCGGCCAGACGGTCAACGCCTACCACGCCGGCGATGTGGGCTTTGGCGCCTTGCTGAAGCGCGTCGCCAGGGTGCCGGGGATTCGGCGGCTGCGTTTTACCTCGCCCCACCCCAGTGACTTCGACGCCGAGACGATTGACGTCATCGCCAGCCACCCAAACATCATGGAGCACATCCACCTGCCAGTGCAGTCGGGGGCTGATCGGGTGCTCAAAGCCATGCGGCGCGACTACACGGTGGCCGACTATCGGCGGCTAGTGGAGCGTTTGCGCGCCGCCATGCCGGCGGTGACCTTGACCACCGACATCATCGTTGGCTTCCCAGGCGAGACTGACCTCGAGTTTGAAGCCACCCTACAGCTGGTGCGCGAAGTGGGTTACGAATCGGCTTTCACCTTTCTCTACTCCGAGCGCGACGGCACGCCGGCGGCGCGGTCGTTACCCGACTCCATTCCCCGCCAGGAAAAGGTGGCGCGCTTGAACAACCTCATCAACCTCCAAGAGGGCATCTCGGCCGAGCGTAACCGCGCTTGGGAGGGCCGCCGGGTCGAGGTCTTGGCGCATGGCCCGTCCCGCAAGGACCCCGAGGACTGGTACGGTCGAACCGAGCAGTTGAAGACCGTCATCTTTCCACCGCCACCGGCGATGGTGGTGGGTGATTGCGTTGAAGTCGTCGTCGAGCGTTCCACGTCCCACACCTTGTTCGGGAGTTGTGCGGCCTCGCCGGGGGCTGGTTGACCGCCCTAGCAGGCAAGAGCGTCCTGGTCACCGGTGGCGCCCGCCGGGTCGGTAAGGCTTTGGTGCTGGCATTTGCCCGGGCCGGCGCAGCGGTCGGCATCCACTTCGCCCACGCCGAAGAAGAGGCCCACCAGACCGCCCGGGAAGTGCGCCAGGACGCCGCCGACGTCGCCACGTTTCGCGCCGACCTCCGCCGCCTGGGCGAAGTCGAGCTTTTGGCCGACGCTGTGGCGGCGCGCTTTGACGGGTTGGATGTGTTGGTGAACTCGGCTGCCGCCTACCAGCGCACGCCGGTGGGCGACACGGCGGCCGCCGACTGGGATGCGTTGTTCGAGTTGAATGCGCGCGCCCCGTTCTTTTTGACCCAAGCGTTGGCACCGGCGCTCCGGCGGCGCTCTTCAGGCAGCGTGCTAATGATCGGCGACATTGCCGCTGACCAGGGGTGGCCGCACCATGCGCCCTACGTCGCCTCCAAAGCGGCGCTCAGCGCGCTGACCCGCAGCCTGGCGGTGGCGCTGGCCCCGGAAGTGCGGGTCAACGCCATCCTGCCGGGTACCGTCATGCCGCCGGCCGACTTCGGCGAGGCGCATCTCGAGCGCGAGCTGGCGCGCACGCCACTGGGTCGCCTGGGGAGCGCCGCCGACGTCGCGGCAGCCGCCGTCTTCTTGGCGGGAGAGGAGTTCGTCACCGGCGCCCTGGTGCCGGTGGACGGCGGCAGGCGGCTGGTTTGATGGCGCCCGCCGCCGGCGATCGCCAGCTGGTTGCCGACCTCGGGGGCGTGGTCGGCGAGTCCGGTCTTCTCCAAGCAACGGCCGAGTTGGTGCCCTACGAGTGCGACGCGTACACCCTGGAGCGGGCGGTGCCCGACTTGGTGGTGCTGCCGCGTTCGACCACGGAAGCCGGTCGGGTGCTGAGAATCTTAGCGGCGCACGACCGACCCCTGGTGCCGCGTGGCGCCGGCACCAGTCTCGCGGGCGGCACCTTGGCCACCGGCGGCGCGGTCGTCGTCGGCACCGCCCGCATGCGGCGGATCTTGGAGCTTGACCCCGAGGGGCGTTTGGCGCGCGTCGAGGCCGGGGTGGTTAACTTGGAGCTGTCGCGCGCAGCGCGCCCGCACGGGCTGCACTACGCCCCGGATCCGTCGAGCCAGAGCGTCTGCACGTTGGGCGGCAACGTCGCCACCAACTCCGGCGGCCCGCACACCTTGAAGTACGGCGTCACCACCAATCACGTGCTCGGCTTGACGCTCGTCTTGCCCGACGGCCGCGTCCTGAAAGTCGGCGGCGACACCGCCACCGCCGGCCTGGATCTAACCGGCCTGGTCGTCGGCCACGAGGGCACTTTTGGCTTGGTGACCGAAGCGACCGTGCGGCTCATGCCGCTGCCGGCCGCCGTGCGCACCTGCCTGGCGGTCTTCGAATCGGTTGCCGCGGCGTCGGCGGCGATCTCGGCGGTGATCGGCGCCGGACTAATCCCGGCCGCCCTCGAAATGATGGATCGCGACATCGTCGGGGCAGTGGAGGATGCCTACGGTCTCGGCCTGCCGCGTGACGCCGGGGCGCTCTTGTTGATCGAACTCGACGGGGCCGCGTTGCAGGTGGAGGGCGAGCTGGAGCGCCTGACAACGATTCTGGCCGGGCACGCCGTCCGTGAACTCCGGATTGCGGCGACCGAGGCCGAACGCCAAGCCTTGTGGACGGCGCGGAAGCGCGCTTTTGGTGCGATCGGTCGGCTCGCCCCCAACTATTGCACGCAAGACGGCGTCGTGCCCCGGACTCAAATCCCCGCCATGCTCGAGCGCATTCAGGCCATTGCCCGCCGCTACGACTTGCGGATTCCCAACGTCTTTCATGCCGGCGACGGCAACATGCATCCGATCTTGTTGTACGACGATCAGGACGCCGCGCAAGTGCGAGCGGTGCTTGCTGCGTCGACCGACATCCTCGCCGCTTGTCTCGAGTTGGGAGGATCGGTGACCGGTGAGCACGGCGTTGGCGTCGAGAAAGTGTCAATGCTGAGCCAGATGTTTGGCGACGATGACCTCGAGTGCATGCGCCGCGTGCGCCGGGTCTTCGACCCCGCCGAGCGCGCCAATCCCGGCAAGATCTTCCCCGCCGGTGGTGCTTGCCACGAGCCGCGCCGGCCGCGGCCGGCGGCGCCGGCTTAGCGTGCGGGGCTCGACTGTGTGGAGCGAGGAGCAAGCGCTCACCACCTTGCGGGCTGGGCTCGACCAAGGCGGAGTGGCTTACTCGTGGGCCGGAAGCCACATTGCACCCCGCACCGTCGATGACCTCGGACAGCTCATCCGTCTTGCTGGTGCTTTGCAGTTGGGAGTGGTGCCGGTGGGGAGCGGTGCGCACGTGCCCCGGGCGATCTGGCCGCGGCGCCCGGCGGTGACGGTGGCGACGACCCACCTGGCGGCGGTCGAGGAGCACGCCGCTGGCGACTTGACCGTGACAGTGGGTGCCGGCATGAAGTTGCAAGAACTCGACCGCGTGTTGGCAGCCGCTGGTCAGCGCTTGCCGGTCGACTGTGCTGATCGAGCCCGCTCGACGGTCGGCGGCGCCCTGGCACGGGGCGATCTCGGACCGCGTCGTTTGACGCACGGGGGGTGGCGCGACTTGGTGTTGGGCGTTGCCCTGGTCGATGGGCGCGGTACCGCCGTCAGGAGCGGTGGGCGCGTCGTCAAAAACGTTGCCGGCTACGACCTAGGCAAACTTGTCCATGGCTCCTTGGGGAGCTTGGGCGTGGTGACGTGCGTGACGTTGCGCTTGGCACCGGTCCCCGAAGCGTGCGAGTGGGTGATGGGGGTGGCGCCGGATGTGGAGCGAGCGGCTGCTGCCCACCGCCAAGTGCGCGCCTTGCCAACCGCGGCCCTGGTTGCCGCCGGCGGTCGCCCGTGGGAGATGGCACTTGGCTTGGCTGCCGGTCGCGTGTTGGTCGCTGCACTCGTCGAGGGTGCTCCCAATCAGGTCGGAGAATCGCAAGCTGCAATCGAGCGCGGCTGGCAAGCCCTCGGTAGGTGCAATGACCACCCGCGACGATTGCTGGAGGCGATCCTGGCGGGCGCACTGGAGTGGGGTGGCGCCCCGGCGGTTGCCGCCACCCGCCAGTTTGCCTGGGACTCGGTTGCCGGTCGGTGGTCCAGTGCCTTTCCCAAACTCGGGTGGACGGCGTGTGCCACCGGCTTGTGCCGGACGCTGTCGACCGCCCAAGAGGCGCTCGATACCGCCCGCCAGGCCGGCGCCAGGGTGTGGTCGGGGGTGGGGCCGGTCTGGCACCCGGGCCAGCCGGAGCCCGCGGGAGACCGCGCCGCCATCGCCGCCCGCCTCAAGGCCACCTTTGACCCGGGCGGACTCTTCCCCGGCGTGCCGGTCGGCGACTGACGTGTCCGCCCCACCGCTCAGCGCCGGCGACACACGCTTCTTGGACTGCGTCCACTGCGGACTGTGTTTGGAAGCGTGTCCGACTTACCAGGTGCTCGGCACCGAACCCGATTCGCCGCGCGGCCGCATCCACTTGATGCAGGCTTTGGCCGAAGGTCGGTTGGCAGCGCCTGAGGTGGCCCCGCACCTCGATCGTTGCCTGGGTTGCCTGGCTTGCGAGTCCGTCTGCCCCTCGGGCGTGGCCTACGGCTCGCTCCTGGAAAGCGCCCGCCCGGTGGTCGGCGCCAGTCGCCCGTGGCTCGATCGCTTTATCCGCGGGTGGCTGGTGGGCCGACTGTTCTCCGACGCCGGCTGGACCCGACGGGCGCTCCAACCGCTGCATTGGCTCGGCCGGGTGGGCCTCGGACCCGAGCGCTGGCGCCGCGCCCCCGGGCGTTTGGGCTGGTGGGCGCGCCTGGCCCCACCGCCATCCAGCCATCTGCCAGCCCCTGAGACTTGGGCTCCGCGCGGTCGGGAGCGCGGCGTCGTCGGCCTGCTCCGCGGTTGCGCCGCCGACGCCCTGCGCCCCGACCTCACCGCTGCCGCCGGTCGGGTGGCGGCGGCTCTGGGTTACCGGGTGGTCGCACCCCGCGCCATTGGGTGCTGCGGCGCCCTGGCACTCCACGCCGGCGACACCGCCGGTGCCCTGGCCGCAGCCCGTGCCAGCGCCCTGGCAATGGCTGCCGCCCCCCAGTGGATCACCACCGCTGCCGGTTGCGGGGCGATGGTCCGGCGCTACGGCGACTTGTTGGCGAATGATGCAGGCAGGGCGGCGAGCGCCGCCGTGCAGGATGCATCGGTGTTTTGCGAAGCGGCGCTGGCCGAACGACCCGTTCCGCTGGCGCCCTTTCCCCAGCGCGTTGCCTACCAGGACGCCTGCCACCTGTTGCACGGCCAGGGCGTTTCGGTCGAGCCCCGCCAGTTGTTGCAGCGGATCCCCGATCTCGACCTTGTCGAGCTCGCCGACGGCGCCCTCTGCTGTGGCTCGGCCGGCAGTTACAACCTGACCGAGCCCGCGATGGCGTCGGCGCTCTTGGAACGGAAGATCCGAGCCATCGAAGCCAGCGGCGCCGATTGCGTCGTGACTGGCAACACCGGCTGCTTGCTGCAGCTCCAGGCAGGCCTCAGACACCACCAGATCCGTGCCGTGCACCTGGTCGAACTCCTGGATTGGGTGTTGTGCACCGAAACGGTTGGCACGGAGCCTGCCTTATAGCCTAAGCAGCCGGGTGCGACCCAGCCAGTTGGGCGGCCCGACCGGGGCGCTTCCTTGCGATTTGCCCCAACATGAGGCGGGCAGCTTGCTCGTTGCAACGCTCGTCCAGAGCGCATGCAGTCTTGGCATCGACGTTGGGTACAACTATGGAACGAGAGATTCGCAACTTCATCCAGGCAGCAGTGGAGGTCACCGGCCTCGGCGTTGAGTATCGCAATGCCCAGCAGACATTGACGCAACTACCGCCGGTCTGCCAGCGCTGCAGCTTGGAGTCGCCCGAGTTGTATAGCTCCTGCTCATCGGAGCGGATGACCATTGCCGAAGGCGAGCGCCAGCGTTGCCAGCGTGGCCATCATGTGGTCGGCTATCAGGCCGAGTTGGTGGTCGTGGTGCCCAACACGGCGGCCCCGCACGCCTCGCAGCTCCGCCGCAACAGCCATGACCAGGTGTCGGTGTTCCTGGATCGACTCACCGAGCTGATGCCTGAAATCGGCCGCCCCGAGCGGCAGAGCGCTCCGCATGGCCTACAGGTCGTCGAGGGTGGCCCGGCTGCGGCGCGGCGCGAAGCCTTGGTGGCCCCGCACGCCAAGCAGCTCCCAACCACCATATCCCCGGAAGAGCAACCGTTGCTCTTGGCAACGGTGCGCAGTCTGATCGGCGCCATCGACGCCAAGGACAGTTACACGCGCGGCCACTCCGAGCGCGTGCACATCGGCGCGACCATTCTGGGCGACGTGCTGGGTGTGGATCCCCACACCGCCAACGCCCTGTACTGGGGTTCCTTGTTGCACGATGTCGGGAAGATCGGCTCGCCAGACGACGTGCTCAAAAAGCCCGGCAAACTCACCCACGCCGAGTACGAGATCATGAAGGAGCATCCGGCCCGCGGCGACGAGTTGCTCAAGCCGCTCGAATGGTTGACCGAAGCCCGGCAAGCGGTACGTCACCACCACGAGCGGATCGACGGCCGCGGCTATCCCGACGGCTTGGCTGGCGATGACATCCCGTTTATCGCCCGCATCGTCTCGGTGGCTGACACCTTCGACGCGGTGGTGAGTCGCCGTCACTACCGGGACGCGCGTGACGCCGAGCGTGCCATTGAAGTCCTTCGCGAAGCGGCCGGTACGCAGCTGGATGCTCGGGTGGTCGAGGCGTTCGAGGCGTCGTTCGAGCGGATCTACGCCGCGTTGGGCGAGGCGCCGGTGCCGGCCGAAGGGCTGCGCGAACACGTCGCCATGCGCCAGGCGGCCTAGGCGACCACCGCTAGTCCGTTATGAGTTGGCGGTAGATAGCGTCCACCGTCTCGACAAACCGCGCTTGTGAATAGCGCTCGGCGGCAAGCTGGCGGTTGCGCGCGCCCATCCGGCGGCGTAGCTCCGGGTCATTCGCCAGACGTTCCAGGGCGCCAGCCAAAGCCCCTACATCCCGCGGTTCGACCAGAAGTCCCCCCTCGCCGTCGGTGATCATGTCCGGGATGCCACCGACCCGGGTGGCGACCACCGGCAGCCCCGCCGCCATGGCCTCGACGATGACCATCGGCATGGCTTCGAAGTAGCTGGGTAGGACTAGGAAGTCGGCGGCGGCGTACTCGGCCGCCAAGGCGGCGTCAAAGCGCGGGCCGGTCAGCTCGACTGCGGCGCGGTGACGCAAGGACCGGTGCATTGCTTGGAGCGCTTGCCAGTCGCCGGGGTATTGCTCGCCTCCTACCAGGCGGGCGTGCAGCTCGGGGTTCGCGTCGATCACCTGATCCAACGCTGACAACAGCTCGACCACCCCTTTTGGCCGGCAGATAGCCCCCACGTAGAGCACCCTGACCCCGGTGTGGGCTGGGCTCTGCGCTTCAGTCAGGCGTGCTTCGAACTCGGGGTCGACAGGGTTTGGGACTACTACCGTGGTCACCTTGAGATCCAGCCGGTCAAAAAAACTCTGCAAGCCCGGGGTCAAGCAGAGAAGAACGTCGGGTTGGCCGAGCACGCGCCGAACCCACTGGCGCCAGGGCGCCGCCGAGGCCTCGTAGCGCTCTTGAAAGCCGCCGCCGTGTGAGTGGAATACCAAGCGGGCGCCAGCGCCACGCACCGCCCGCGCAAACAACCAGTCGCGCACCAGTGCCGGGCGCGCCGACGACACTGGCATGTGGACGATTGCTGGGCGGAAGCTGGCCAACTCGCGGCGCAAGCCCCGGAGGTAGCCGAGCGCCGCCGCGGCGTTGGCGGCGGTGAAGCGGCCGATGTCGCGCTTGCCGCGCCGCCGGGTGGTGTCGAAGTGCCTGAGCGTGTAGCGCTCGTTGAGGGGCGACTCAATGAGCACGCGGGTGACCGTCTCGCCACCTCCCGGCGGCGGCGGTAGTGGGCCCAGGACCAAAAGCCGCGGCCGGGCGCCGGGCGGCACGATTGCCCCTCTAGTGCTGGGGGAGGGGTGAGCCGAAAGTGCGCGTCTCTGGCAGGGCGACTGGTGCCCCAGACACGACATCCGCGATGGCCCGGCCGACGTACGACTCGGTCACAGCGGTGCGTCCGCTGTCGAATGCGCCGGAGTAGACGAGCCGGTGCTCCGCGTCTAAGACGACGAAGTGCGGTGTTTTGACCACACCCAGCTGAGCCCCGAGGTGGCCGCCGGGATCGGCAAAGGTGTCCACGGGCCAGCGGCTGTCCTCAGCGGCGTTGATCACCACCCCCATGCCGCGGATGAGCGCCGGATCTTGGGCGTCCACCAGTTGGGCCAGGGCGCTGGCGTAGTGTCGGCTCACCGGGCAATCAGCCCCCAAAAACGCCAGCACCGTCACCCGTTGCGCGGGAGACATCGCTTCGGCTTCCGCCTCAGCGGTGAGTGGGCGCAGGTGATCCAGGACGACCCGGTCACCGAGTTCGTAGGTGTAGACCGCTCGCGCCCCGTGGGGCGCTGGCCGCGTGACCACCAAAACCAGGGTACCGGCGAGGACGGCGGCCAACCATGCCATCTTGTGCACTGCTAACTCCGTCGGGCACTCGGTTAAGCCTATTACGTTTATCGAGCGCCGAAGTGTAGGGGGGCACCCAGTCCTAATCAATCCTACACGCATTTATAGCGCCTGGACACCCGAGGGTTCGTGCCGCCATGATAACCTAGTCTTAACCTTAAACTGGATGCGTCGATACGTCATTGGTGCGTCATGTTTTTCCCCTTCCCATCCGCGTGTAGCCCTCGACTGCGGGCTGCCCGTGGGAGGCTCATGGATGTCCCTACCGCAAAGCCCGCGCTCCTGGCTGGGTGCCCTCATTGCGCTCGATGCCCTCTTCCTTTTGGCCCACGTGCTCTTCAAGTTCGGGGTCTTGGGCGGTTGGCGCTGGTCTATCGAGGTCGACCGTGGCTACGGCGAGTGGTACATGTACGCCAAAGAGCTGCTGGCCCTGGGCGTCTTCTTGGCCCTCGCTGGCCGCGGCCGGCGCCCGCAGTTCCTGGCGTGGGCGGTCATCCTGTTCTTGGTGTTTGTCGATGACGCTTTTATGGTGCACGAACGGATGGGGCTGTTTATGTCCGAGCATTGGACCTTGCCCACCATCGGTACCCTCCGGGGCCGCGACGTCGGGGAATTGGGGTTTTTTTCCCTGCTGTTGGCCGGCCTGGCCGGTCTCTGGTTGCAAGCGCGGGTTTGGGCCGGATCGCTGGGACGGCGGACCTGGTGGCAACTGACGCTTCTGTTCGGCGCGTTGGCGGGCTTTGCGGTGGTGGTGGACGTCTTCCACCAGCTCTCACCCTGGCGCTGGCTCCGAGGGATTCTGGCTCTGCTTGAGGACGGCGGCGAACTTCTAGTGATGAGCCTGATCTTGGGCTATCTCTTCTACCTCAAGGCAGGTCGCCAAGCCCTGGAGGCGGCGTCTTAGGGGAAGATGCCGAGTTCCAGGTAGGCGCTTGCCACCCGATCGATGGCGAGGACAAAGGCGGCGGTGCGCAGCGTCTTGACGTTGCGCCGGCTCTTGAGGACGCGACGGATCTCTTGGTACGAGCGGCACATGACCTCTTCGAGGCCCGAACGCACCAGGTCAATCTCGCGCGCTCCGCGCACCAGGGTGGCGCGCTGGTCGGACGGAATTTGCCGGTCGACGAGGAATTCGGTGGAGGTTACCAATCGCTCCATGGCCATTTCCTCCTTGCGTTTCTCCATTAGGCCATAGGACATGTGTGAGAGGTTCTTGGCCCACTCGAAATAGGAGACGGTAACCCCGCCGGCGTTCAGGTAGATATCGGGGATGATGGCGATGCCGCGCTGGGTGAGCAGGTGTTCGGCCCGGGCCGTGGTCGGGCCATTGGCCGCCTCGGCAATGAGTTTGGCGCGTACTTTGGAAGCGTTCTCGGCGGTGATTTGATTCTCGAGCGCCGCCGGAATCAAGATGTCGCAGTCGAATTCCAGGCAAGCCGCTGGTTGTTTGAGGGTCTTGGCGCCACTGAAACCGGTGATCGACCCGTGCCGGCGGCGATGCTTGACGACATCCTCAATGTGCAGGCCTTTCTTCGCGTACAAGCAGCCGTCCCACTCCCCGATGCCGACGATGGTGCAGCCGTCCTCCTCTTCGAGCAACTTGGCGGCGTGGTAGCCGACGTTACCCAGCCCCTGGACGACCACCCGCTTGCCCGCCAGGCCGGGGCTCAAGCCAATCTCGCGCACGTCTTCAGCGTGGTTGAAAAACTCGCGGACGCCGTACTGAACGCCGCGACCGGTGGCTTCGGTGCGCCCTTCGATGCCACCGAGACGCACCGGTTTGCCGGTGACACATCCCATGTTGTCCAGACCGCCGGGAGTCAGGGCGTCGTAGGTGTCGGCGATCAACGCCATTTCGCGCTCACCCGTGCCCATGTCGGGGGCTGGAACGTCAACCCCCGGGCCAATGAAGTTCTTCTTGGCTAGCTCGGCGGTGTAGCGACGCACGACTCTCTCGAGCTGGTCGCGGTTGTAGTCACGCGTGTTGATGCGGACGCCGCCTTTGGCGCCGGCAAATGGCACGTCGACGATCGCACACTTGTAGGTCATGAGGCCCGCCAGCGCCTCTACTTCGGCTTCGTCGACGCTCGGCGCGAAGCGGATACCACCCTTTAATGGTTTTTGATGGTGGCTGTGTTCGGCGCGCCACCCGGTGAACATTTCGTAGCGCCGTCCAAATTTCACTGGAAACGTCACGCGGTAGACGTTGTTGCAGACCTTGATTTGTTCGAGCAATCCGTCTGGGTGTTTCTTGCGCAGGTGATCAGCGGCGTCGTTGAAGTAGTAGTGGACGTTGGTGAGAAAGTCAGAGCCGACCGGTGGCAGACTACCGGCTAATGACTGTGTGGAGGTTGGCATTCCCGGCCCTCGCTGTGCGCGCCGATTTTTTGGGGAGTTTATCGACGCGTGCGGGCCAGCCGCACGCCTCAACGAAGCGGCGCGACTATACCACAGGCGGCAACGGCGACGCCGCCGAGCGCACGGTGACGCTGAGCGTCGTGTGGCCAACCAGCTCAGCCTTGAGTGTGTCGCCCGGATGCACCTCGCCTACCCCTGGCGGCGAGCCGGTAAAGATGAGGTCGCCCGGTTCCAGGGCGAGAGCTTGGGAGACAAACGCAACGGCGGCGGCGGGTGGCAGCGTGAGCGCGCCGGCGCGCCCGGACTGGCGGGGCTCGGCGTTCACCGCCAACCGCACGAGCAGGCTGTCGGGGTCGGGGACACAGTTCGCTGGCACGATGGTCGACACCGGCGCCGAGGTGTCGAACCCCTTGGCCACCGCCCACGGGCGCCCGCGTCGCTTGGCATCGGCTTGCACATCGCGCAGCGTCATATCCAGACCCACCGCGTAGCCGAAGATGCACGCCGCCGCCGCCTCGGCGGTCAGCTGCCGGCCACCCTCACCAATCGCTGCCACCAGCTCTACTTCGTGGTGCAATTGTAGGGAGTATGGGGGCCGCACGACCGTGCCGCCGTCGGCCACCAGCGCGCTCGGCGGCTTCAGGAAGATCGCCGGCGGCGCCTCTGGATCGCCGTCCATTTCCGAGACATGGGCGTTCGAGTTGCCGCCGAGTGCCAGAATGCGGCCGACGGCGAAGGTGTCAGTCCCACCCAGTACGGGCAGGAGTCGCTGGGTTACTGCGCCGAGTGTTGCCAAAGTTCTCGATGATGGGCGTGGCACTAGTAGCGCGGCAGGCTGGGGTCCACTTGGCGCGACCAGGCGTCGATGCCCCCCTCCAAGCTCCACACATCTTGGAAGCCTAGCGATTGCAAGATGGCGACGGCCTGGGCCGAGCGTAACCCATGGTGGCAATACGCGATCAGTTGCCGCTCGCGCGGCAACTCGCCGGCGCGTCCTTCGAGGTCGCCGAGCGGCAGGTGGACGGCGCCGGGGAGATGGCAGATCACCCACTCGTGGTGCTCGCGGACATCGACCCACACTGGCTCGGCGAGACTGGCTGCCTCGGGGCAGCTGATTTCGTTGGGTGCGGCCCGCTCGGCGGATGGTGGCGTGCCGCACCATGCGGCGTAGTCGCCGAGCGCGGTCAAGGTCGCGTTCGGACCACACGCCGCACAACTGGGCTCGGCCTGGATCATCACCGTGCGAAACCGCATGGCCCACGCGTCACAGAGGAGCAACTTGCCGGCCAACGACTCGCCGGCGCCCAGGGCCAGCTTGATCGCCTCGGTCGCCTGGATGGTGCCGATCAACCCCGGCAGTACCCCCAGCACCCCCGCCTCCGCGCAGTTGGGTGCGGTGCCCGGCGCCGGTGGCTCGGGAAACAGGCAGCGGTAGCAGGGTTGCCCAGGCACCCCGAAGACCGACGCCTGGCCTTCGAATCGAAAGATGGCTCCATAGACGTAGGGCTTGTGGGTGATGAGGGCGGCGTCGTTGGCCAGATAGCGCGTCGGAAAGTTGTCGGTGCCGTCGACAATGATGTCGTAGCGCGCGAACAGTTCTAGGGCGTTATCGGGGCTCAACGCTTCTTCATGCAGGCTGAGTTCCACGTGTGGATTGATGCCGTGCAGCGTGTCGCGGGCCGACTCCAGCTTGGAGCGCCCGACGTCGGCCGTTGAGTGGAGGATTTGACGCTGGAGGTTGGAGGGCTCCACGCGGTCGAAGTCGCAAAGCCCAAGCCGCCCGATTCCGGCCGCCGCCAGATACATGGCAACCGGCGCTCCCAGGCCGCCGGCCCCCAGCGTCAAGACGCTGGCTTGCTTGAGCCTGAGCTGTCCCTCGACGCCCACCTCGGGCAGCATGAGGTGGCGGCTGTAGCGTTGCAGTTCCTCGGGGCTGAGGCTCGGTTTGACCATGAGAGCCGCCGCGCTATTGGAGAGTGAGGGTGGCGTTGTCCACTTCGAAGATGGGCAACCACTCGACCAGGTCCGCCCGCCCCAGCTCGCGCAGGAGGTAGGGCGGCAGCGCTCGGAAAAGGAGCCGAGCAAGGACGGTTACCGGTCCGGTCCCCGGCGGCAGCGTCACTGTGTAAGTCGCCGTGCGTGACCCGAAGGTCGGAATCAGGTTGTCCTCCATCGCCGCCGCGCGCCACATCAACTCGGTGGGCGCACCGTTGGCGTCCAGCATGCGCGAGTGGAAAAGCGCCAGGTCGGGGTCCGAGTTGGGAGTGAGCGCCGAGTGTTGGTCGCGCAGGTCGCCGTTGGCGTCCAGGGTGCCGGTCTCGTAGAGCACCTGGCCGCCGGCGTCCTCTACAATCAGTTCGATCCACGCCTGGCGCTCCATGGTGGCACCCGATGGGAAGGCGTGCCCAGCTCCCAGGTTGTGGATGACCGCTTCCAGCTCGGCCTTGGCGCCGGTCACCGTGCCGCTGAGGCTCAAGGTCGCCGTCGACCGCAAGAGAGCGAGGGTTTCGTCGATTTGCTGCTGTCGATACGGGACATCCTCCATAGCGACGTCGACGCCGGTGAAAGTGTGCCGGTGGAGCGTGCGCTCGGGTGCGCCAGCCGCGGCTGTCCCCCGGTAAGTGGGCATGTGGCAGTCGTTGCACTCGATGCTCATGGCGGTGTAGGCCGAGTCCAACCATTCGGTGTAGGTGCGCTCAATCACCGTCCCCAGCGTGTTCTCCACTTCGTGGCAAGTCCCACAGAAACTCGAGGAGTGCATTGCCGAACGCCGCTCCGACTGATGGAAGTCGTTGGCCACCGGGTCGCGCATGGTCCCGAAAACCGTGTTGTCGGTGGCGTGCTCGAAGGTCATTTGCGCGTTGGAAATGCCGTGGAAGCGATCGACCGTGTGACAAAAGGCGCAGTCGATACCTCTGTCGAATTCGGGAGGGGCGTTCTCCGGATCGACCGGGCCGCTCTTGCCGCCCAAGAGCGCTCCGGGGACGTGGCAGTCCAGGCAAAAAGTGTCGATGGCACCGCCGGTATCCAACTCGGCCAGCTCGTTGAGCGCGAACCAGACCGGATCACGGCCGGCGTAGGCGTGCATCGAGCGCGACCACTCGGCGTAGTGTTGCTCGTGGCAAGAGCCGCAGGTGGCGGGCGGCGTCTGATGCAGGGCGCCCGCTACCGGTGGCGCCGTGCCTCCGTCCGAACCCGGCTTGTCGGTGCAACCGGCCAGGAGTGCGAGCAGGAGCAGCGCACCACAGGAGAAGAGGGGAGTGGGGCGTCTTCTTGTTGTCGGTCGCATCGGCTTCGAATCCAGGGTCGGGGGCGGTGCCCATCGAGGGGCCACGCGGTGTAAGGTCATTATAGGTGATTTGCCCGCCCGCCAGCGGCGCGCCGAGCAGTTGGATTTAGGAGCGCTTCTTGCGTAGAAAGCGGCCGACTTGGTTGCCCACCGCGCCCGCAATTCCATGGAGTTGAGAGAGACGATGCATCTTGTAGCCCACCCAACCCGCGGCTGGTTCCTCATCGTTGCTACCGGCGTGGTCTTGGCTGCCAACTCTGGTTGCGGCGACGAGGGGACCGGCCCCGACACCGAACCGCCCCGGGTCGTCACCACGACTCCAGCCGACGGCGCGCAAGAGGTCGCGCTCACCGCGGCCATCACTGTGCGTTTTGATGAAGCCATGCAGTCGGGGACGGTGACCGACACGACCATTGTCGCCGAGGTCGATGGCAGCCGGCTGGCCGGCGCCACCGAACTTAGCGCTGCCCAGGAAGTCCGCTGGACGGGGGCGGCCGCTTTGCCAGCCCAGCGCTTGGTGGAAGTGCAGGTGGCACCGGTGGCCGATCTCGCCGGCCTCAGGTCGTCGCCCTTCGCCTTCTCGTTTACGACCGGTGCAGATCCCAGCGATCGCGATGGCGACGGTTTTTCGGAGGCGGCAGGCGACTGCGACGATGAGGATCCAGCGGTGCACCCTGGCGCCGTCGACTGGTTGGATCCCGATCAAACCGATGCCAACTGTGATGGGGCCGATGGCGACCTCTCGCAGCTCATCTATGTCTCGGAGGAGGGGCGCGACGACGCGCCGGGCACCATGGTTGCGCCGATGCGCACACCCGCCGCCGCCCTCGCCAGGGCTCGAGCCCAAGGGACCAATGGTGTGGTCGTCGCCCTCGGCAGTTACGTGGGCGCCCTGGAGGTGCCCGAGGGGGTGTCGATCGCCGGTGGCTACGACCCCGGCGCCGGCTGGACGCGGGCGGCGGGAGCGCGCTCGACCTTGGTTTGCACGAACGTCGCGCTGCGCGCCGAGGACATCGCCCGGCCTACCTGGGTCCTCAACTGGGTCTTAGAGACGCGCCCGCCGGCGGTCCCTGGGACGTCGGTGACCGCGGTGTTGGCGCGGGCGGCTGACTCGCTCCGCGTGGTCGACTGTGTGCTGCGTGCCGCACCAGGGGCACCGGGGGCCGACGGTTTGGCGGGATTGGCCGGTGGTACCGGGGATGTCGCGAGTGCCGGCGAGGCGGCGTGTGAGGGTGGCGAACCGCCTTGTGCGGCTTGCAGCGCCCCGGCCGCCGGAGTCGGAGGTCTGGCCAACGGCGTCTCGGGCGGCACGGGCGGTGCCGCCGGCTTGGCAAGTGCAGGTGGGGACGGCGAGCTGGGCTGTGGTGCGGGAGGTGGCAATCCAGGTGCAGGAGGCCTGGTTGGCGCCGCCGGACAGCGCGGCGGCGATGGCCAGGCGGGAGCGCCGGGCGGCGATGGCCTGCCAGCGTCGGGGCCGGGGAGCTTGGCACCCACCGGGCTCTGGGTCGGCCAGGCGGGGGGTGCCGGCCAGCCCGGTGCGCCGGGCGCCGGCGGTGGTGGCGGTGGCGGTGGCGGCGGCGTGACCACGGGAGATTGCCAGTGGTACGGCGGTGGTGGCGGCGGCGGTGGCGCCGGTGGAGAGGGTGGTGAAGGTGGCGGGGGAGGTGAGGCCGGCGGCGGCTCGTTTGGAGCGATCGTCATCGATTGCTCACCCTTGTTCCGCGCGATCGAAATCGAGGTCGCCGGCGGCGGCCCCGGTGGCGACGGCGGGCTCGGCGGCGGCGGTGCCCCCGGCCTCCCAGGCGGGGCCGGTGGTGGTGCCCAGGGCGGCAGCGGGGCTGGCGGTCCAGGGGGGCACGGCGGCCCAGGTGGCGCCGGCGGTCGTGGTGGAGGCGGCGCCGGTGGCCACGCTTTCGGTTTCTGGGTGGTGAACGGCGCGCCGCTCCTCGAGGCTGTGACCTACACGATCGGCGCCCCCGGAGCCGGCGGCCAACCGGGGGGCGCGCGTGGGGAGTCCGGCGAAGTGGGGCCCTAGCCGCCTAGTCGTTGCCGCCGGCGGTGGCGGCGATCAAATCCCGGTTCAGCTGGGCAATATGGGCGATGGAGATTTCCTTGGGACAGACCGCCTCACACTCCCGGTGGTTGGTGCACGACCCAAAACCCTCGGCGTCCATCGCCGCCACCATCGAGCGGACGCGGGCATAGCGCTCGGGTTGCCCCTGCGGTAGGTGGCCGAGGTGGGACACCTTTGCCGAGGTGAAAAGCATCGCCGAGGCATTGGGGCAGGCCGCCACGCAGGCTCCGCAGCCAATGCACGCCGCTGCGTCCATGGCGGTGTCGGCGTCGGGCTTGCGTACCGGGATGGAGTTGGCGTCGGGCGCGTTGCCGGTAGCCACCGAAACGAAGCCGCCGGCCTCGATGATGCGGTCAAAGGCACCGCGGTCCACCACTAGGTCCCGCAGCACCGGAAAGGCCCGCGCTCGAAACGGTTCGATCCACACCGTGTCGCCGTCCTGAAACGCGCGCATGTGCAACTGGCAGGTGGTGGTCGCATCCCACGGACCGTGCGCGCGCCCGTTGATGACCAGGCTGCACATGCCGCAGATCCCCTCGCGGCAATCGTGGTCGAAGGCGATTGGTTCGTCGCCTTGACCGATGAGTCCTTCATTCAGAACGTCCAGCATTTCCAAAAAGGACATGTCGGGGCTCAAGTCTGCAGCGTCGTACTGGACGAAGCGCCCGGGCTCTTTGGGCCCAGCCTGGCGCCACACGTGCAAGGTCAGGTTCATTACTTATAGCTCCGGGTGGCCAGCGGCACGGACTCGAACTCCAGCGCTTCCTGGTGGCGCGTCGGTGAGGTGTCGTCGCCCTTGAACTCCCAGGCGGCGACGTGCGTGAAGTCGGTGTCGTTGCGCTTGGCTTCGCCCTCGGGGGTCTGGTGCTCTTCACGAAAGTGACCGCCACAGGATTCCTCGCGCTCGAGCGCGTCCAGGCACATGAGCTCGCCAAACTCCAGGAAGTCGGCCACCCGCCCGGCTTTCTCCAGCGCCTGATTGAGGCCTTCGCCCCGGCCCGGCACTCGCACGTCGCGCCAGAATTCGGCGCGCAGCTCGGGGATGCGCTTGAGCGCAGCCCGTAGTCCATGGGCGTTTCGGGACATGCCGCATGCATCCCACAAGAGGCGGCCCAACTCGCGGTGGATGGAGTCGGCGCTGCGGCGCCCGCCCACTGCCAGCAGGCGGTCGATGCGCAGCTTGATCTGCCGTTCGGCCTCCTGGAATGTGGCGGTGTCGGCGGTGACCGGTTCGGAGCTTTGCCGGGCCAAATAGTCGCCGACGGTGTAGGGGGCGATGAAGTAGCCGTCAGCTAGTCCCTGCATGAGAGCGCTGGCACCCAGGCGGTTGGCGCCGTGGTCCGAGAAGTTGGCTTCGCCCAACACAAAAAGTCCGGGAACGTTCGACTGCAAGTTGTAGTCCACCCACAGCCCACCCATGGTGTAGTGCGGGGCCGGGTAGATGCGCATGGGTACTTCGTAGGGATCTTCGTCGGTGATGCGCTGATACATGTCAAAGAGGTTGCCGTACTTGGCGGCGATCGTTGCGCGCCCTTGGCGCTCGATGGCGTCGCGAAAGTCGAGGTAGACGCCGCGCCCCCCCGGCCCAACGCCGAGGTCTTGGTCACATACTTCTTTGGCCGACCGCGATGCCACGTCCCGCGGCGTCAAGTTGCCGAAGCTCGGATACTTGCGCTCTAGGTAGTAGTCGCGCTCGTCGCCAGGGATCTGGCGAGGCGGCCGGGGGTCGCCGCTCTGTTTGGGGACCCAGACCCGCCCGTCGTTGCGGAGCGACTCGCTCATTAGGGTGAGTTTCGACTGATGATCCCCGGCGACCGGGATACACGTCGGATGAATCTGCGTGTAGCACGGGTTGGCGAACACCGCGCCTCGCTTGTAGGCGCGGTAGGCGGCCGTCACGTTGCAATTGGTGGCGTTGGTTGACAGGTAGAAGACGGCGCTGTAACCGCCGGTGGCCAATACCACCGCGTGGGCGGCGTGCGAGTGCAAGCGCCCGGTGGTCAGATCGCGCACGACGATGCCGCGGGCGACGCCCGCCTCGTCGACTACCAAATCGAGCATCTCGGTGCGCGGGTGCATCTCGACCCTGCCGGCAGCGATCTGGCGGGCCAGCGCCGCGTAGGCTCCCAACAGCAGTTGCTGGCCGGTTTGGCCGCGGGCGTAGAAGGTGCGCGACACCTGCGCTCCGCCGAACGATCGATTGGCCAGAAGGCCCCCGTAGTCGCGGGCGAATGGTACGCCTTGCGCCACACACTGGTCGATGATGCCGTTGGAGATCTGCGCCAGGCGGTAGACGTTGGCCTCGCGGGCCCGAAAGTCGCCACCTTTGACCGTGTCGTAGAACAGTCGATAGATACTATCGCCGTCGTTCGGGTAGTTTTTGGCGGCGTTGATGCCGCCCTGGGCGGCGATCGAGTGGGCGCGCCGCGGGCTGTCCTGGAAGCAAAAGCACTTGACCCGATAGCCCAGCTCGGCAAACGATGCCGCTGCCGCGCCGCCCGCCAACCCCGACCCGACGACGATGATCTCGTACTTGCGCTTATTCGCCGGGTTGACCAGCTTGAGGTCAAAGCGATGCCGATCCCACTTTTCTTCGATTGGGCCAGCCGGCGTTTTGGAATCTAGCTGCATCGCGAAGCCCTTGCTATTTGACCGCGCCGCTCAACACGGCAAGTGGAAACGACAAGTTGCCAGCCGTGACCAGACCAGCAACGATCAGAGCGGCAATGCGCCGCGGGTCGCGGCCGCCAGCCGCCGGGGACATCCCGAGCGTTTGAAACATGCTCCAGATTCCGTGGTAGAGGTGCAGGCCAAGGCTCAAGCTCGCGAGAATGTAGACTCCGGCCGCCAGCGGATTTCCCAGCCCCAAGACGACGTTGTCGTACACCCGGCCGTGGACAAAGCCCCGAAGCGCATGACCGGTGGTCAGATGCAGGATGTGGTAGACGATAAACAGGGCGATGATGATGCCCCCCCAGCGCATCGTCCGGGACGCGTAGGTTGCCGCCACCGATTGAGTCTCTCGGTAGCCTTGTGGTCTGGCAGCGCGGCTCATGCGCGTCAGCTGCGCCGCCGACGCAATGTGCAGAATGACCGCAGCGACCAGAACGAGGCGAGCGATCCACAGTATCCCGGATTCGCCAAACGCTTCGTGGCCGACGTTCCGGAGGAAGTGGCCGTAGGCGTCCATTTTAGCTTCGCCCTGGTAGAGGTGCAGGTTGCCGAGCATGTGGGCAACCACGAAGCCCACCCACACGAAGCCGGTCACCGCCATGACGACCTTCTTGCCGACCGAGCTTTGGTAGAGGTTGAGGAGGTTTTGCATCTACTCGGCACCGTGCCCAGTTCGCTGTCGAGCCGGGCTCAGAAGTTCGCTAGTCTCGCGCCTTCACGGGTCGCGTTGCCGGTCGAGCGCTCGAAGCGGCAGTGAACGTTCTCGAACCAACCGGGCGCATTCTAAACCAAATCTGGAGCCATGGGTTACCGAACCCTGCGCGAATGTCTCGTTGACCTCGAACGCCACGGGCACCTGGTGCGCGTACGCGCCGAAGTTGACCCCTACCTGGAACTCGCCGAGATCCAGCGGCGCGCTTACCGGGCGCGTGCGCCAGCACTTTGGTTTGAACGGGTGAAGGGCAGCCGCTATTCGGCGGTGGGGAATCTGTTCGGCACCGTCGAGCGGGGCCGCTTCATCTTTCGAGATGCGTTCGAGCGTACCCGCCGGGCAATTGAATTGCGAGCCAGCCCGGCTCGACTGCTTGGCCAGCCCTGGCGCTACCGGACGGCCTGGCGAGCCGCGTGGAACGCCATGCCCAGGCGCGTCTCCACGGGCGCTATCTTGGCGGGGCGGGCGACCATCGACCAATTGCCGCAGATCGTCAACTGGCCGGCGGATGGCGGAGCGTTTGTCACCCTCCCGCAGGTGATCACCGAGAGCGCGCCGGGTGCGGGGCTCAAGTACACGAACATCGGCATGTATCGGGTGCAGCTCAGCGGCGGCGACTATCGGCCCGGGCGCCAGGTCGGCTTGCACTGCCAGATTCACCGAGGACTGGGCGTCCACTTGGCGGCGGCCGCCGCCGCCGGCCGGCCGCTGCCGGTGGCAATTGCCGTCGGCGGCCCCCCGTCCCTGGCGATGGCGGCGGTCATGCCCTTACCTGAGGGGCTCTCCGAGTGCGTGTTGGCCGGCATGTTGGCTGGCCGGCGGTTGCAGATGGTGCGCTACCGGGACGTCTGGGTGCCGGCCGAAGCTGACTTTTGCATCATCGGCCGCGTGCTCCCCGGCGCTGAAGCTCCCGAGGGTCCGTTCGGCGACCACCTGGGTTACTACAGCCTGGCGCACCCCTTTCCAGTGGTCGAAGTCGAGGAAGTGTTGTGCCGCCGCGGTGCGGTTTGGCCGTTTACCGTCGTCGGTCGCCCGCCCCAGGAGGACACCACCTTCGGGCAACTGGTGCACGAGTTGGCTGGACCGATGGTGCCCGCCGTCCTACCGGGGGTGGTGGCCCTGCACGCGGTGGACGCCGCCGGCGTTCACCCACTCATGTTGGCCCTGGCGCGCGAGCGCTACTTGCCCACTGAGCCGCGCGAGCCCCGCGAGATTCTCACCGCCGCCAATGCCATCCTGGGGTTTGGCCAGGCGAGTTTGACCAAATACTTGTGGATTGCCGCGGTCGAGGACGAACCCCACCTTAAGGTCGCCGACATCCAGGCATTCTTGACCCACGTGCTGGGTCGGGTGGACTGGCGCCGCGATCTGCATTTCCAAACGCGCACGACGATTGACACCCTGGACTACTCGGGTCCGGCTTTGCACTGCGGGTCGAAACTAGTGGTGGCCGCCGCCGGCCCGCCCCGTCGCCAGCTGGCCCGCTCGGTGCCCACCGACCTCCAACTGCCGCCGGGCTTCGGGCCGCTCCGGCTGGCGCTCCCGGGAGTGCTCGCCGTGGGCGGTCCTGAGTACCTGGATGAACGGCCGCTGGACGACCTCCTGCGCACGCTCGCTGCGGCGGACTCAGCCGGCGTCGCTTTGGTCGTGGTGTGCGACGATCCTGACTTTGCCGCCCGCAGCCTCAGCAACTTCCTGTGGGTGACTTTCACGCGCTCCAACCCCTCGCACGACGTCAGGGGGGTCGGCGAGTGCATCGACCACAAGCATTGGGGGTGCGCCGGGCCGCTGGTGATCGACGCCCGGCAAAAGCCTCATCACGCTCCACCTTTGGTCGAAGACCCGGCGGTGTCGGCGCGCGTCGACGCGCTGGCGGCAGCCGGTGGCCCGCTCCACGGGGTGATCTAGGTGGCAGGTGCTGCTCCGATGATTGAGGCCCGGGCGCTTTCGAAGACTTTCACCGTCCACCAGAAGCCGCCGGGTCTCTGGGCGTCAGTGAAGGCGCTGTTCGTCCGCGATCAGGTCGAACGCCACGCTGTGCGCTCGGTCAACCTGGCCGTCGGACCGGGTGAAATCGTTGGCCTGGTCGGCGAAAACGGCGCTGGCAAGACGACGCTCGTCAAGATGTTGGCCGGCATCATCCATCCGACCAGCGGCGACGCCACCGTCCTCGGTTGCCGGCCGTGGGAGCGCCACGACGCCTTTCGGCGGCAGATCGCCCTGATCATGGGCCAGAAGGCATCTCTATGGTGGGACCTACCGGCGGCCGACTGCTTCTTGCTGTTGAAAGAGATCTACCAAATTCCCCCGGCGCGCTACCGGGCCTCGCTCGATCGCCTGGCGACCATGCTGAAGGTCGAGGCACTTTTGACCACGCAGATTCGACGCCTGTCGCTGGGCGAGCGCATGAAGATGGAACTCATCGCCGCGCTCTTGCACGAGCCCAAAGTCGTTTACCTGGACGAGCCGACCATTGGCCTCGACCTGAGTGCCCAGCGCGCCATCCGCCAGTTTATCCTCGACTACCGGGCCGAGCACCAGCCGGCCATGATTGTCACGAGTCACTACATGGAGGACATCGAGCGGCTTTGCCAGCGCATCGTCATCATTCGCGAGGGGGAATTCGTGTTCGACGGGCCGCTCAAGCAAATCGTCCAGCGCTACGGTCGCCATAAAGTCATCACCGCCCACCTCGACCCGGCCCGCGCGCCCCTCGAGGCGCCGGCCTTGGCCGAGGGGACTTTGGTGAGCTGGCAGCCCGACCTGATTCAACTCCGGGTGGACCGCGATCGAGTGACCGAAGCGGCGTCGTCACTATTGAGCGCGCTGCCGGTGGTGGACATGACGATCGAGGGCGTCGACGTCGGAACCCTCATCGAGCAGTTGTATTCGCGTGGGACTCGGTGAGGGCCCGGCTCTACACCCATGTGCTGGGTGCCGAAGTGCGCCGCGCACTCAGCTACCGGGCGGACTTTTGGATCCAGACAGTGGCTGGATTGGTCGTCCGCTTCGGGGTCGCCTACTTTTTGTGGCAAGCCGTCTTTCGCGAGTCGGGCCGCTCGACGATCGGCGGCTATAGCTTCGAGGCGATGCTTCTCTACTACGTCCTGGTCGTTTTGCTCGGGCAGTTCGTGCGCGGCACCGACCACTTAGCCGACGTTTCGACAGACATTTACGAGGGGGGCTTAAGCCGCTATCTGGTCTACCCGAGTCACTACTTTGGCTTCAAGTACGCCCAACACTTGGGGAACGCCGTCACCCCGCTCCTGCAGCTGGCGCTCTTAGCGGTGGTCTACATCGTCGTCTTCGGTCTGCCGGGGGACGTCGCCGTCAGCCCGGGCAGCGTCGCCCGGACGGTCGTCCTGGTGGGGGTGGGGAACGTTCTCTTCTACGTCATGCACCTACCGATTCAGTCGGTCGCCTTCTGGGCGGACAATGTCTGGAGCCTGGTGGTCATGCTGCGGTTTGTGGCTGGGCTCTTGGGCGGCGCGCATCTACCGCTCAGCCTGTTCCCCGAGTGGGCGATCGACGTGATGCGCTATCTGCCGTTTCGCTACCTCTATGACTTCCCGGTTAACACGCTCTTGGGCCGGGTCAGCGGCCCCGAGTGGTTGGTGGGGTTGGCGGTGGCGCTGGGCTGGATTCTAGTGTTGGGTGGGCTGAGCAGGCTGGTTTGGCGCCGCGGCACCCTGAGCTATACGGGTGTGGGGATCTAGCCATGTGGCGCTACCTACGTCTCTACGCTTACTTTCTGCGCTTTAGTTTTAGTCGCGCCATGGAGTTCCGCCTAGACTTTTTCTTCCGGGTGGTGATGGACGTTGTCTACTACGCGGTCAACCTGGCGTTCTTTGGGGTCATCTACGGACACACCGACCTCATGGGTGGCTGGAACTTCGACCAGATTCTCATTTTTGCAACCGGTTTCTTCCTGGTCGATGCGTTGAACATGACGCTGTTCTCAAACAACCTGTGGTTGTTGCCCTTTCACATCAACCAAGGGCAGCTGGACTACTACTTGGTTCGCCCGGTTTCGACGTTGTATTTCGTGAGTTTGCGCGAGTTTGCGGCAAACTCCTTCCTCAACTTGTTGATCGCAGCGGGGCTTCTGGTGTGGGCCATGCTGCGCTATCCACCGGGGCTCGACCCGGCCCGCGCGCTGGCCTACATCCTCTTGCTGGCCAATGGCGCTTTCCTGCAGTACATCTTGAACATGTGCTTTCTCATCCCGGTGTTCTGGCTCCACCGCGGCCGCGGCCTGGGGGACGTGTTCATGCAGGTGCACGCCTACGCCGAGCGCCCCGAGCGGATCTTCACCGGTGCCGTGCGGCTGGCCCTGGTCACCATCCTGCCCCTGGCGCTGATCGTCTCGGTGCCGGCCGACATCGCTTTTGGCTACGCCGGTGGCCAGGCCTGGGCCCATGTGGCGGGGGTCACGACGACCGCCTTCTTGGCCATGCGCTGGTTCTGGGGGCGGGGCCTGCGGGCCTACGCCTCAGCCTCGTCCTAAGTGGCCACCAGCGCCAAGAACCGCTGCCTCAGCCCCCCGCAGGCGCTGCCGGGGGCGGGGGGAGATGGCCCATGTCTCACATCGGGAGCACCCACGCCGGCGGCCCGGGCGGCGCTCGACTTGGCCGGTTGAACCGGCGATTCCCCTTCTGTTAGACTATCTTCTGGGTGTTTGGAGTTGTCGGTCACCCCCATTGGCGTACCCCTTCCGCCCCGGGGATCAACTTCCAAGCTCAGTGCTCGGTACTCTCGCCCGGGTCATATCTACAGGCTCCGCTCACCCTTCGTCGTTTACCGACCGACTCCTATTCCGGGAACTAGTATCGCTGTTCAGGCAGGTGCCGGCGATCCGGCGCCTGGCGTGCGTGCTGCGCGCGCTAGGGGCTAATTGCCCTGCCCGGTAGGTGCGCCATCTCGGTGCATCGACAGGGGCGGAGCGCGTCCGGCGGCCGAGGGCTCGGGTAGGGTGACGACTCTAAGCAAGCGTGCCAAGTCAGCTCCGCCGGCGCTAGCGCCGTGGTGCTCCTCCATTCACGCAATCGCCGGGGATTGGTGGGTGGCGCACACGCGTTCGCGCTTCGAGAAGGCGCTGGCCTGGGACCTCTTGCGCGCTCGCATCCCCTACTTCTTGCCTCTGACCGAGCTTCAGCGGGTCTCGGGCGGCAGGCGGCAGCGCTCCGTCGTGCCACTGTTCCCAGGCTACGTGTTTTTCTGCGGCGATCCAGAGGTGCGCTTCCGGGTACTCCGGACCAACCGTGTCGCCAGCACGTTGCCGGTGCCCGACCAATCGGAGTTGATCAACGAGTTGGGTGCGATCGCCGTGGCCCTCGAGGTGGCGTCGTTGGAGGTATACCCGCGCCCGCCGATTGGGCGCCGGGTGCGCATCGTCAGCGGGCCGTTCGAGGGCCTGGAAGGCACCGTAGTGCGGAGTCTGGGCAGGGACCGTGTCGTCTTGCAGATGTCGGTCATCGGCCAAGGTGCGATTTTGGAGGTGCAAGAGGAGTGCTTGCGGGAGTGTGCATAAGCTTCTGCGAGACCTCTCGGCGTACTGATTCAGCCGTGACCATTTCTTGACACTCCGGCGAGCAGACTCCGGCAGGTTTATGAACCTTTGCAAGTGCCACTGGCACTCGCCGTTCTCCCTTCTGTTGGCTAGGTGGGCCCCATGAACGACTTGACAGAGCACGAAAGCAGTGAGCTGACCGTCCGCGACGTCCTCTACTCGGTGTTCAGACACAAGGGTAAGGTGTTGGCGGCGGCGCTCTTTTCATTGGGCTTGATTGCTCTCCTCGCCATTGCCGGTGGACGGAGCTACCGCTCCGAAGCCAAGCTCCTGGTCCGCATCGGGCGCGAGAGCGTCACGCTCGACCCGACCGCTGCCACCGGTCAGACGGTCCAGATGCACCAGTCTCGCGAGAACGAGGTGCACTCCGAGATCGAAATATTGCGCAGCGTGTCCTTGGCCGAAGGCGTTGTCGAACGCCTCGGGGTGGATGCCATCTTGGGCCAGGGCGGCGCCGCCCGCCCGTCGATCGGCGCGCTGATCGGTGATGGGCTAGAACGCGTCGGCGAGTTGGCCGGCCAGGTGACCGGCGAGGCCCCCGAGCCGGTCATCGACGCAGCCACCACACCCGACACCTCGGTGCCGCCCGATTCCGATGAAGGGGCAGCGGTCGAGGTTGCGGAAGCCACCGGCCCCGAAGCGGTGGTTGAGGAGTCCTCGTCCGCTGACGCCGATCTGATGGAAGAAGACTTGGTGGTCGAGCGCCAGTCGCCTTTTTCCACCTATCCCCAGCCCGAGATGGGTCGGAGCGATCTGACCAAGGCCATCATTCTCGTGCAGAAAAATCTGTCGATCGACGTCCCGAAGAACAGCAACATCATCAAGGTCAGCTACAAGGCGCGGACGCCCGAGCGCGCCCGCGCCATCCTCTCGGCCTTGATTGACCTCTATTTGGGGCACCACATCGCGGTGCACCAAACGCGCGGCTCATTTGAGTTCTTCACGGCCGAGGAAGCCAGAGAGCGCGCCGAGCTGGAGGCGCTGCAGGCCAAAATGCTCGAGCTGGGCGACAAGACCGGGGTGTCTGCCCCCGCCGAGCAGCGCTCGTTGTTGCTGACGCGGATCGGTGAGTTGGAACGGCAGATCGATACGGCGCGCGCGGCGCTCAAGGCGTCGGAGGCGCGGCTCACCTCGTTTCGAGAGCTACTGGCGACGCGCGGCCAAATCACCGCCCAAAACGCCCGCCAAATTCAGTTGGACGCTGCCATCGAAGAGGCCAACAAGGCATCCCTCGAGGCAGAAATTGGCGGGTTGCGTTCCCGCTGGCGGACAGCCAAGGGGGAATTGGGTCAATTCAACGAAGTTGCGATGGACCACGGAGAGCTGGCGCGCCGGATCGGGATTCAAGAGGAGCAACACCGGCGGGCCAAGCAGCACCTCGAGCAAGCCCGGATCGAGCAAGCGCTCGAGATCCAGAAGATCTCCAACATCAGCGTCGTCCAGGAACCGTCGCTGCCGCTGAAGCGCGCCGGCATGAACAAGGCGCTCTTGGCCGTCGGTTCCATCCTGGGCTTGGTGTTCGCCTTGGCGCTGCCGCTGTTGATCGACTATATCAATCGCACTTTCAGGCGGCCCGAGGACATCGAAGAGAGTTTGTCGGTGCCGGCTTTGACCAGCATCCCGCGCCTGCGCGGCCGTAGACTCGCCCCGGTTCGCGAAGTGGGAGGGGAGCTAGTGCCCTTGTCGTCCACCCCGCACGCGGCCCGCGAGGTCGAGCCGGGCTGGACTGCTCCCGAGGAGATCCTCACTCCGCTGGTGCGGGTGTACGAGGAACTCTTGCGTTCGAGCGATCCGCTCCATCCGCCGCGTGTCATCGCGGTGACCGCCGCCCACCGCGGCGAGGGGGCGACCAGTGTTGCTGCCAACTTGGCAGCGTTGCTCGCCGACCAGAGCGCCGAACGGGTGCTCCTGGTCGATACCCGCTCGCTCACGCAGACCGGCGTCAACGGCACGTCGGCCTACCGGCTGAGTACGGTGGCGGCCGAAGGCAAGTCAGCGTCCACCTACCAGGCCAAGAGCCTGGTCGACTTGGTGGCCCAGCTGCGCCGGGACTTTTCGTTTGTTCTCTTTGACGTACCGCCCACCCTAGATGCACCGATTCCCGCCGAGCTCTTGCGCTTGGTGGACGGCGTTGTGCTGGTCGTGGCTGCGGAAGGTTGCCGCCGGCACGTCGTGCAGCGGGCGCGCGACCTCTTGGTGGAGTCCGACGCGCGGTTATTCGGTGCCGTGCTCAACAAACGACTCTATCCGATACCAGGTTGGATCTACGACTCACTCTGATTCCAAGCATCTTGATTGCGTCGCGGCGGTCCCTTCGCCATTGCCCGCCCGGCGCTCGTACACACCCGGTCCTTCAGGGAAAAGCATGCAGCCTCATCGTCGACACTTCGTAGTAGAGCTGATGAAGCTCTTCGATCTGCTTGTGGTCTCGGCTGGACTGTTGGCGGCAGGGACGCTTACGGCCGGCGGCGGCCTGCGGGAGTTTCTGGGGATTCAGGCGAGCCTCGGCGAGCTGGGGCTCTTCTTGGCCTTCCTGTTGGTCTCGCACACCGCCTTCGAGTTCTTGGGGTTCTACGACTCGCGGCGCTTGTCTCGGCACCAGGTCGACTGGAGCGAGACTTGCCTGGCGGTGGGGCTCGGGGCCGTCGTTCTCTACTTTGGTGCCAAGGTTTTTCGGGTGCCCGAGGTCACCGCGCTCTTCGTGTTGACCTACGCCGTGGTCGCCGTCGTCGCCATCGTCGCTATCCGCGCCTTGCTGCGGCTGGTGCTCAGGCGGCTGCGGATGCGGGGGCGCAACCTGCGCTACGTCGCGGTGGTGGGCGCCAACGAGCGCACCCTGGCGTTTGCCGAACGGCTGTGCGAGCGCCCGGAGCTGGGCTACGAAGTCATCGGCTTTGTCGATGACCCCTGGGTGGGCGCCGAGGATCTGGGGCGCTTCAAGCGCCTGGCCTCCCTATCGACGTTTCCGGCCTTCTTGCGCGAAGTCGTGGTCGACGAGGTCATCGTTGGCCTGCCGATGAAGTCGTTTTACGGCGAGGCAGCCGAGATCGTCGACCGCTGCGAGGAGCAGGGCGTTCTCGTTCGCTTTCTATCCAGTCTCTTTGAGGTGAGCCCACGGCCCACGCGCACCGACGTGTTTGCAGAAGAAATGGTCGTGTCTATTTCGCAGCGTCGCATGCACGGTTGGCCGGTGGCCGTCAAGCGACTCTTGGACATCGTCGGCTCAGCTTTATTGATCGCGCTCCTGTGGCCGGTCATGCTGGCGGCGGCGATTGCCACCAAGTTCGGTGACGGCGGTCCGATCTACTTCGTGCAGAAACGCGTCGGACTCAACAAGCGGTTGTTTCCACTTATCAAGTTCCGCACCATGGTCACCGACGCCGAAAAGCGCATGGCTGAGGTCGAGCACTTGAACGAAGTGTCGGGGGCCGCCTTTAAAGTGAAAGACGATCCACGCATTACACCGGTCGGACGCTTCCTCAGGCGCTCAAGCATCGACGAGTTGCCGCAGCTGTTCAACGTCCTGCGCGGCGACATGAGCCTGGTGGGGCCGCGCCCCCTGCCGGTGCGCGACTTTGAGAAGTTCGAAGAGGACTGGCAGCGCCGCCGCTTCAGCGTGCGGCCGGGGATCACCTGCTTGTGGCAGGTGGGTGGCCGTTCAGGGATCGCCTTTGACCGGTGGATGGAACTCGACATGGAGTACATCGACCAGTGGTCATTGCTCTTGGATTTGAAGATCCTGGCACGTACGTTACCAGCGGTCATGAAGGGCTCGGGGGCAGCGTAATGGTCGTCGATCCCTACGTCGCGAGAGACACCGGTGACAGCGGTGTGCACGGGCTGGTGGCTGATTCACCCCGCGTGCAGTTTCCCCCCAAACACTCGGTGTTTGGCGTCCAGGTCTCTGAGACCTCCTACGAAGATTGCTTGCAGACGCTGATACTCGCCGCCCAGGCGCGGCTCTCGGCCACCGTGGACCACATGCCGGTGCACGGGCTCATCGAGGCCAGTCGTGACCCCGAGTTGCGGGCCATGTTAAACGGCTTTGACATCGTCGCGCCCGACGGTCACCCGGTGCGTTTCAGTCTCAACCAGTTGCACGGCACGCAGCTTGCCGATCGTGTCTACGGCCCGGAGCTGATGCAACGCTTGTGCGCCGCCGCGGCCCAAACTGGCGTTGGCATCTACTTGTACGGCTCGACTCCCGAAGTGCTCGACGCCCTGCGCGCCAACCTCGAGCGACGCTTTCCCGGGCTCGGGATTCAAGGTTCTGAAGCGCCGCCTTTTCGAGAGCTGACCCCAGAGGAAGACCGCGCCGTCGTCGAGCGCATCAATCAAAGTGGCGCCGGGCTCGTCTTCATCGGCCTCGGGTGCCCAAAGCAGGAGGTGTTCGCCGCCGAACACCGGCAAGCGATTCAAGCCGTGCAAATCTGCGTGGGCGCCGCCTTTGACTTTTTGGCCGGCACCAAGCGCATGGCACCGCGCTGGATGCAGGAACGTTCTCTGGAGTGGCTGTTTCGACTGGTCACCGAGCCGCGACGCCTTTGGAAGCGCTACGTGGTGACCAACAGCATTTTCTTGGTGAAATTGGCGGGCGCCCTGGTGAGTGGCGCCGGTCGCCGGGCGCCGTAAGCAAGGGCCGGCGCGTCGATGGAACTAGCCCAGCAGGTGGGACGCAACACGCTGTTTAGCGCCGGTGCGACCATTCTCAACTATGCCACCAAGCTGATGGTGGCACCGCTGGCCATCTATTTCCTGGGCCTGGATGGGTACGGCGTCTGGTCGATCGTGGTGGCGGTCGTTAACTACACGCGCGTCGGCATCTCGGGGACCGAGGCAGCCTTTCAGAAGTACGTGGCTGAAGCGACGGCCACCGAGGACTATGGGTTGGCCAGCCGTCTCCTGAGCACCGGCGGTGTGGCTATTACGTTGATCTCGGCACTGATTGCGCTACCCCTGATCGTTTTTGCGACCCGGCTGGTGCGCCTGGCTGGAACTCCCGAGGAATTTGTATACCAGGCTGCTAGGTCGGTGCAGTTTATGGCCGGAGCGATCATCGTCGCCAACATCGGCGGTGTGTACCGGGCGGTGATCCAGGGCGCCCACCGGATGGACTTGAGCCGGCGGGTCGAAATGGTGTCGACGGTTCTTGAGGGGATTGCCACCGCCATCCTATTGATTAAGGGCGCCGGCCTGTTTGCGGTGACCATTCCGTTTGCCTGCGCCGAGGGTGTGCGCTGCTTCGTCTACATGCACCTTGCAAAGCGCTTGTTGCCCGAAGTTGTGCTGGCACCGCGTAACGTTTCGCGGCGGGTGTTTGGAGAGCTGACGCGCTACGCCGGCACATTCTACCTGCAGAGCGTCTTCGAAATGCTCTACTTGAGTTTGATGCCGTTGGTCGTGTTGCGCTTCTTTGGAGCTACGGCCACCGGCGTTTTTGCCGCGACCATGCGCCTGTCGCAAGTCGCCATGGTGCTGTCCGAATCGCTGATGTTGCCGCTCTTGTCGGGCGGCTCCAAGGTCTTTGTCGAGTCGGCGGCCGGTGGCTTGCGGCGGGTGGTCGAGCAGGCCATGCGTGCCACCCTGGCACTAGGGACGCCGATGCTCATCTTTTTGGCGGTCTTTGGTGACGTGGTGTTCGGGGCCTACACCGGCGAGTCTTCCGCCATCTTTCTCACCGGCCTCAGGTTCATCTGCCTGGCGGAGTTGTGCCGGGCGGTAGCGCGGGTTTCGGCCATCCTCTACCGGACCACAGGTGGGGCCAGTCGCGATCTGGCGTGGATGGTGCTTCGCTTGTCCGTGCTGGCGGCGGGGGCGGCCTTGGCGGGGCGCGCCTTTGGCTACCACGGCGTGTTGGGAGCGGCGGCGTTTGCCGAGTGCGTCGGCATGTGCTTCATGCTGGCTACCGTGCAGAGCGCTCCCTGGGCACCGCGCTGGTCGTGGGTGCTTGAGCGCGCGAGCAAGGTCGTGGCGGTGTCACTCGTCGCGGTGACGTTGGCGGCCATTGTGGTCAAGAGCTGGCATCCCATCGTCGCTAGTCCGCGTTGGACCGATGCGCTGACCTCGGTGTACGCCTTTGGCGTGTACATCGCCACTACCGGGTTTCTGATTTGGCGACTGCTGGGCTCGGAGGAGCGGGTGTACGTGCGCAGCATGTTGACTCCACAAGTGAGCGTGCGGCAATGAGCGTGATCGATCGCTCGCTCAATATCGGCTGGCTCTATGTCTTGACGATGCCGTACTTGGCTGCCATCGGTGCCTTCGATGGTTTCCGGATCGGTGGTTACCGGTACACAGGTTGGTTGTGGGTCCTGGCGCTGGGCGTGGCACCGCTGGTTCTATTGTTGCAGCGCCGAGCCCCGGCGTTTCCGGTGCGGTTGTGGGCGCCGTGGGCCATCCTGGTGCTCGCGTCGTTGGCCTGGGTCGATGAACTGGCGGCTGCCAATCTCCAGGATGCCTTTCAGATCGTCGCACCGGTCGTTGTTGGCATCGCCGCCTCGGCGGTCGTCCATACCGAGGAGCGGCTCAGCCGCTTGTTTCGTGCCTTCTGGCATGTGCTGGTTGCCCTCATCTTGGGGTTCGCCGTGTTTGGCAGGATGGGCGACCTGCTTTCCGTACGGGCGATGGCGCTCACCGCGCTGTTGGTGGGTTGCGTTGGTATCGGTCGCTCGCGCGGTGCGCAAGTCGGTGGGTTCGCCCTCTGGATGCTCAGTGTGCTCTTCACAGTGGCGAGTGGCGCCCGCATGGCAACGCTGGCGCTCTTGGCGCTCCCGGTGGTTTACCCCGACTACAGGCGCCGCTGGATGCCGCTTCTGGCCATGGTCTTGGCCGTGAGCCTGTTCTTGGGCATGTTGATGATCCCCAATTTTAGGGCCCGGTTTTTCTTGAACGACCAGGGGACAGTGACCGAGGTCCTGCAGGGCAAGATTTGGGGCAGCGGTCGCTTCAAGGTCTGGCCGCAGATCTATGAACAGGCGAGCCAGCGCCCCGTGCTGGGGTGGGGGGTCGGCGAGACCACCAAGTTCGTGCCCACCGTTTGGGAGGGCATGCGACAGCCGCACAACGACTACTTGCGCATCTTCTTCGAGCAGGGTGCCGTCGGGCTTACCATGTTCCTGGTGACCATGACTGCCCAACTCGTGGCGCTTTTTCGAAGGCTGAGGCGCACCCACGGCGTGTTGCGACGCGGATTTACCGTTGCATTCTTGGGCCTCTGTGCCTTTTTGATCATCAGTGTTACCGAAAACGCGCTGGTCTACAGCGTCTGGTACATGAACCCCTTGTTTGCGATTTTGGGCGCCTCCTACGGCGTCGATCGCGCCCGCCGCCGTGCTCGTGCCCTTGATGTCGACGCAGCCGCCCAGCCGACCCTGGCGGCGCCTGGACCAGTGCATGCGCCGGCGGCGGCGATCGGAACTCGGGTCCTCTGACCCCATTCAAGAACGGAGCAACACCCATGGCCAAACGTGCGCTCATCACCGGTGTCACCGGTCAGGACGGTTCGTACCTGGCAGAGTTTCTGTTGGCCAAAGGGTACGAGGTGCACGGAATCATCCGCCGGTCCTCCTCATTCAACACCGATCGGATCGAACACCTCTATCGAGATCCGCACTCGTCCGAAGCGCGGCTGTTCCTGCACTATGGCGACTTGATGGACCCCGGCTCGCTCCGTCGGTTGCTCCTCGAGGCCAAGCCGGACGAGGTGTACAACCTTGGCGCCCAGTCGCACGTGCGGGTGTCCTTCGATCAGCCGGCCTACACCGTTGAGGTGGTGGCGCTTGGCACCTTGAATCTTCTGGAGGCTGTGCGGTCCACCTGTCCGCACGTGCGCTTCTACCAGGCGTCGTCCAGCGAGATGTACGGCGCGGCGGATCCACCCCAGAATGAGGAGACGCGCTTCTACCCGCGCAGCCCCTACGCGTGCGCCAAGGTGTTTGCCTATCACCAGGTGGTGAACTACCGCGAGGCGTACGGCTTGTTCGCCGTCAATGGCACATTGTTCAACCACGAGTCACCGCGACGGGGCGAAACCTTCGTGACCCGCAAGATCACCCGCGCTGCAACGCGTATCAAGCTTGGGCTGCAAGACAAGCTCTACCTGGGCAACTTGGATGCCAAGCGTGACTGGGGCTACGCCGGCGACTACGTCGAAGCCATGTGGATGATGTTGGCCGCCCCCAAAGCAGACGACTACGTCATCGCCACCGGCGAGGCCTATAGCGTTCGCCGGTTCTGCGAGATGACCTTCGGCGAGCTGGGGCTGGACTGGCGCCAATACGTCGAGCGCGACCCGCGTTACGAGCGTCCTTCCGAAGTGCCCCATCTGTTGGGCGATCCCTCCAAGGCCGAGAAGGCTTTGGGCTGGAAACCACGCACGAGTTTCAAAGAGCTGGTCAAGATGATGGTCGCCGCCGATTTGCAATTGGCCGAGCGCGAGCAGCTGTTGGTCGAGGCTGGGCACGGCAACCTGCCCCGCCACATGAGCCTCGTCGATGGCACCAACGGGGCTCAGGTCGGCGACGTGTCGAAATCGGCCGTGAAGGACGCGTCCTAGTCTACTGGTCCTGAGCAGCGCAACATCCAACCCACATCATAGAGCTATCAGCATGCATCGAGATCGAGGTTCCAATCAAAGCGCGCACCACCGCGTGCACTGCGTGATTGGCACGCGCCCCGAGGCCATCAAGTTGGCACCGGTCGTGCATGCCCTGAAGGCGCACCCCAACTTTTTGGTCGATGTCTACTGCACCGGCCAGCATCGGGAACTCGTCCAGGATCTGCTCGGTGTGTTGGGGCTTGAGCCGGCCGCCAACTTTGACCTCATGGTTGAGAATCAGGGGGCGGCTAGGAGCGTCAGTGCCTCGATGGAGAGGTTGGCTGAGCATTGGCGCCGCCAGCCGCCGGACTTGGTGCTGGTGCAGGGCGATACCGGTTCAGCGGTGGGCGCCGCCATGGCTGCCCACTATGGGCGCGTTCCAGTCGGGCACGTCGAGGCGGGGCTGCGCACCTTCGATCCAGAGCGCCCGTTCCCGGAGGAAACCAATCGCGTCTTGATCAGTCGGGTGGCGCGCTGGCACTTCTGCCCGACCGAGAAAAACCGCAACAACCTCTTGCGGGAGGGCATCGATCGCCAGCAGACCTTTGTGACCGGTCAGACAGGCGTCGATACCTTCTTGAGGTTGTGGAGGCAAAACGGCGCCGTCGACACCAGTGCTCCAGCACCTTGGCTCAGCTTGTCCGAGCGCTTGTTGGTGACCGCCCACCGCCGCGAAAACGCTGGACGGGGTTTTGACGAAATCTGTCGGGGCTTGAGAAAACTGGCCAGAAGTAGGCCAAAGGCCGGTGTCTTGTTCCCCGTCCACCCCAATCCGGCGATTCGGACGGCCGTCGAGCGCCACCTTGAGGGGTTGGACAACGTCTGGCTGGTCGACCCCATGCGCTACGACCACTTTGTGGCGGCCATTCGAGCGGCAACCGTGATCGTCACCGACTCGGGCGGCATCCAGGAAGAAGCGTGCACGGTCGGTAAACCGACGTTGGTGTTGCGCGACAAGACCGAGCGTCAGGAGGGGTTGGCGCACGGCTCGGTCAAGACCATCGGCGCTAGCGCCGAGCGGCTGGTCCGCGAGGTGTCGGCGCTCTTGGAGTCGCCAATCGCCATGGCCCAGTTGTCGAGGCCAACGGCGTGTTTTGGCGATGGCGCGGCCGGGCGTCGCATCGTCCAGGTCCTACTGCACCTCTTGGCCGGTGGGTCACGGCCGCTCGACTACGCGCCGTTCGAGCCCGCCGCCGCAGCGCTGGTGCCAGACCGTTCACGGCCTACCACCGCTGCGGCGGTGCGGAGCGTGACGCATGACTGAGCGCCTGACGATAGCGCCGGACGCCGCCGGCGCGCCGGTCCTGGTGTGCCTCTTGGAAGATGCGTTTCAGGCGTCTCCGGCTCGCCGTCTGGTTTCTCCCGAGCGCTGGGGTCGCTTCGACTCGCGGATTCCCCGGGCGCTCGATCGCCTGCTGCCGATTCTAGAAGCCACCGGTACCCGCGCCACCTTTGCGGCGGGGGAGTGGGCGCTTGGCCGCGAGGCCCTAGCCTTGCAACGCGTTGTCGATGCCGGTCATGAACTTGCCGTTGCCGTCTCCGCCCCGGCTGATGTGGACTGGGACGCCGCCTTCGAAGCCGCCCAAGCCGCGGCTCGAAGGACCTGCGGTCAACCGCTGGCCGGTGCTGTGGTCGAAGGGGTCGGCACCGATCCGGCGCCGGTGGCGGCTGCCGCCCAGCGCGCTGGTTTTGCTTACGTGATCGCCGACCAGTCGGTCGAAGCACCGGCCCAATCGCCGCTTAGGTGGTGGCACTCGACTGCGCCCCGGTTCTGGGGCCGCTTTTGGCTGCGCCGGTGGCCGTTAGCGTTGGCCGACCTTTGGCTCAAGCGCCAGGAGAGTCCGCTCTTGGTGCTGAGGAGTTGGGAGTTGGATGCTGGCGCCCCCTGCCTGGCCGGATTGCGCCGCGGGGAGCGCGCTGCGCTCCGGATGGGGCGGGAAGTATTGGGCGATCGCCTGCGTGCAGTTTTGGCGCAGCAGCACTTTACTTGCGCAGCCGACGCCGCCGGCCTGGAGTGGCAAGCGCCAGCCGTGGTGCGCGGCTTCGAGGACACGCCGGTTAGGCCGCCCACACCCGGGGTCGCCGGTGCCGAACCGGTGACGCTGGTCGTGCCGTGCTTCAACGAAGCCGAAACTTTGGGCTATCTAAAACACACGCTCGAGCAGCTTGAAGAAGCGTTGTCCGATCGGTGTGCTTTCCAGTACATCTTCGTGGACGACGCCAGCAGCGACTCAACCGCCGAGCGGCTGGCGGCGCTGTTCGGCGCCGGCGAGCGCGTCCAGATCATCCGACACCCAGAGAACCGCGGCGTTGCGGCCGCCATCCTCACCGGAATTCGTCACGCCGCCACCGATGTTGTCTGCTCGATCGACGCCGATTGCACGTACGACCCCAGCCAACTCGCCCAGATGTTGCCCCTCCTCGAGGGGGACGTCGCCGTGGTGACTGCGTCGCCGTACCACCGGCGCGGTGCGGTGGCCAACGTCCCGGGCTGGCGACTAGGGCTTTCCAAGGGACTGTCCTTTCTCTACCGGCGGGTGTTGCGCACGCAGCTGGCCACCTACACCAGCTGCTTTCGGGTTTACCGGCGCGATGCCGTCGTCGATCTCGAACTGGATGATGGCGGGTTCTTGGGCGTCGCCGAGATGCTCGGGCGGCTGGATCTGCGCGGTGCTCGCATCGTCGAGTGTCCGGCGGTCCTAGAAGTGCGCTTGTTTGGCCAATCGAAAATGCGCATTGCCAAAACGATTGGCGGGCACTTGCGGCTTCTTAGTCGTATGCAGCTGGCGCGCTGGCGCCATCAACCGCTGTCACCTCGCTTAACCGAATCCGTTTCTAGCTGACCTACTAAGAGCTGACCTACTAAAAGCGCGGAGTTGTCCTATGAGTCAAAGTACGAGTAACGGCGCCAAGGCCATGCAGTTGCCCAACGACCAGAACAGTACTGGTCGGAGCTTCGGATCCGAGGAACTTGAAGCACTCCGGGAAGCGTTGGAGAGCGGTGTCTTGATCAGCACCAAGGGTTCGCTGGTCACCCGCCTCGAGAAGGAGTTTGCCGAGAGCTTGGCATTGCCACACGCGGTGGCGTGTTCTAGTGGCACGGCGGCGGTGCACACGGCCCTTGCTGCGCTCGACCTTGAACCAGGCGATGAGGTGATCACCACCCCCATCACCGACATGGGTGCGCTCACCCCGATCCTCTTTCAAGGATGTATTCCGGTTTTTGCCGACGTCGACCCGGCGACCTGCAACGTGACGCCACGGACCATAGCCGCCCGGTTGAGCGAGCGGACGCGGGCGGTGTTGGTCACCCACCTGTTCGGCAACCCCTGTGACATGACCGGCATCATGGCGTTGGCGCGCGAACACGGCCTCCGCGTCATCGAAGATTGCGCCCAGGCTTACCAGGCTAAACACCAGGACAAGCTAGTGGGCACTTTTGGCGATATCAGCTGCTTCAGCTTCCAACAGGGCAAGCACATGACGTGCGGTGAAGGTGGCATGGTCGTGACCGGCGACGAGGCTTTGGCCCGGCGCGTCTTTCTGTTTGTCAACAAGGCATGGGGCTACGGCGACGAGCGCCCCGACCACTACTTCCTGGCCCTCAACTACCGGATGACGGAGTTCCAGGGCGGCGTGGCGTTGGCCCAACTCCAGAAGCTCGAGCCGATGGTCACCCGGCGCCTGGAAATGGCCGAGCGCTTGCGCGGTTTGTTGGCTGACGTGCCGGGGGTGGCCGTGCCCACCGTCGCCCCCGGTGACCGGCACACCTACTGGAAGTTCGATGTGCGGGTCGATCCGCACCAGATCGAGGGCGGCCCGGTGGGCCTGGCAAGAGCCCTCGCTGAGGTGCAGATCGCTTCGGCGCCGCGCTACATCCAGAAGCCGGCCTTCATGTGCGAGATCTTTCAGAAGAAACGCACGTTTGGCCGGAGTGGTTATCCGTTTACGTTGGCGCGCCCGGCGGCCCTGGACTACTCCAAAAATCTATTTCCCGGCTCCTTCGAGGCGCTTGAGTGCATCTTGGTGCTGCCCTTGAACGAACGCTACGAGGAACACCACGTCGACCACCTGGCGGCGGCGATCAAGCGCGCCGCGGCGTCGCTGGCCGCGAAGGGAGTGAATCATGGCTGAGACGCTGCGCTTTGGGTTGGTGGGCGCTGGGGCGATTGCCCAGTCGCACGCGCAGGGACTTCGGGTGGCCGCCGGTGTGCAGCTGGTGGGGGTCGCCGACACCCGCCTCGAAGCCGCCCAGGCCCTCGCCGAGGAGTTCTCCGACTGCGCGGCGTTCGCCTCACACCAGGAGCTGGTGTCCAGCGATATCGACGCTGCGATCGTCTGCACGCCGCCCGCGACCCACGACGCCATCGTCACCGACTTGGTCGGCAAGAAGGTGCACGTTCTCTGCGAGAAGCCCCTGTGCTTCGACGCCGACAATGCCCGCTCATTGGTGCAAGCCGCCGAATCTGCGGGCGTCGTCCTCACCATGGCCTCTAAGTTTCGCTACGTCGAGGATGTGATCCGTGCCAAAAGTGCTATTGCCTCGGGTATCCTGGGCAACATCATCTTGTGCGAAAACACCTTTTCGTCGCGCGTCGACATGACCCAGCGCTGGAACTCAGACCCGTCAGTCTCGGGGGGTGGCGTGTTGATCGATAACGGCACTCACTCGGTCGACATCATGCGCTACATCCTCGGGCCGGTGGCAGAAGTGATGGCGCTGGAGGGTCGGCGCACCCAGCAGACGGCGGTCGAGGACACCGCCCGACTGTTCATCCGCAGTCACGACGGAGTCATGGGCTCCATTGATTTGTCGTGGAGCATGCACAAAGAGATCGACAGCTACATCGATGTCTACGGCTCGCACGGTACCCTGCGCGTCGGTTGGCAAGAGTCCAAGTACCGCCAGACGTCCAGCCCCGATTGGGTGGTGTTCGGAGATGGCTACAACAAGGTGGAGGCGCTCAAACGCCAGATCGAGAACTTTCGGGGCGCTATTCTGGGGACCGAGTCGTTGTTGATTGGCGGTGAGGATGCCGTGGCCTCCGTGGCGGTGATTCAGGCCGCCTACGAGTCGATGCGCTCCAACAGCTGGACCGACGTCTCGCAGACCACCGCGTCCACGGGAGTCGAAGCGGCGTGACGGCTCGCGTGCACTCGACTGCGATCGTCGAAGCGGGCGTCGCGCTCGGTCCGGGTACTTCGGTGTGGGATAACGTCCACATCCGCGGTCCTGAGACGACGATTGGTGCTGAGTGCACGGTCGGGGAGAAGACCTATATCGCCTACGGGGTGTCGATCGGCGACCGTGTCAAAATCAATGCCTTTGTCTACATCTGTACAGCGGTCACCATCGAGGACGGCGTCATGCTGTCGGCCGGCACGATTTTCACCAACGACCGATTTCCCCGTGCGACCACTGCCGACCTCACGGCGCTCAGGCCCGCCGAACCCGATGAGACGACCCTGCCGACCCGGGTGCGGGCCGGCGCCACCATCGGTGCCGGTGCGGTGATCGGCTGCGACTTGGAGATTGGCCGCTTCGCCATGGTGGGTATGGGCTCGGTCGTCACCCGCTCGGTCGACGACTTCACGCTAGTCGTTGGCAATCCGGCACGACCGGTGGGTTGGGTGTGCCGCTGCGGCGAGCCGCTCCAGCGCTTCGACGGCACGCCGCCGGTCCAGGGCCAAGTGCAGTGTGGTGCCTGCGGATGGCGCTACACCGCCGTCAACGGGCGGCTGCGCGACCAAACCAGTGTGCAGGTGCCCGGTGCGGGTGCAGCAACCTCCGCTCTTGGCGAGTCCTAACGTGGAGCCGCGTTGGGGCATTGTCGGTGGCGGTATCATGGGCTTGAGCCTCGCCCTGGAGCTGACCCGTGCCGGGTACCGCGTCACCGTCTTCGACGAAGCACCCGAGCTGGGAGGGTTGGCGTCGGCGTGGTCGATCGGTGACGTGACTTGGGACCGCCACTACCATGTGACCTTGGCTTCGGACGCCCATACCCGTGCCTTTTTGGCCGAGCTCGGGCTCGAGGCTGAAATCCAATGGGTGGTGACGCGCACCGGCTTCTACGACGGCCAGGCGCTGGTGTCGATCTCGTCAACGCCCGAGCTGTTGCGCCTGCCGGGCTTGAACTTGGTCGACAAAGCGCGGCTCGGAGCGACCATCTGGCATGGTTCGCGCGTCCGCGACTGGGCCCGGCTCGAGGAAATCCCGGTCGTCGACTGGTTGACGCAATGGTCGGGTCGCCGCACCGTCGAACGGCTCTGGCGCCCACTCTTGCGCGCCAAGCTCGGCGACGACTACGAAGAGTGTTCGGCAGCATTCATCTGGGCGACCATTCAGCGGCTGTACGCTGCCCGCCGTTCCGGGCTCAAGCGCGAAATGTTCGGCTACGTGCCCGGTGGTTACGCGCGGGTCATGGCTCGAGCGCATGAGATCCTTTCGGGTCGCGGGTGTGTGTTTCGTTTAGGCCGCAGGGTGACGAGCATTGAACGCATGACGGGTGGCCTGCAGGTGGGCAGTGAGGACTCCCAATCGCCCGAGGCGGCCGATGTCGAGGTGTTTGACCGGGTCGTGGTGACGGCGCCGCCGCCGGTGGCCGCCCGGTTGTGCCCGCAGTTGGGGGCCCGGGAGCGCCAGGCGATGGCCCGCGTCGGCTACCACGGCATCGTCTGCGCTTCGATGCTGCTCGAGCGCCCGCTGGCCGACTACTACCTGACCTACATTACCGACACCTCGCTGCCGTTTACAGCGGTCGTCGAGATGACGGCGTTTGTGGACGCCGCCGAGTTGGGTGGTCGCCATCTGGTGTACTTGCCCAAGTACGTCACCGAAGACGATCCGTTCTTCCAAGTGTCAGATGACCAGGTACAGGATCGTTTCCTGCGTGGGATCGAAACCATGTATCCGGCCTTTGACCGCGGCCAGGTGCTGGACTTTCGGGTGTCACGCGTGCGGCGGGTTTTTGCCACGCCGGTCCTCGGCTATTCGCAGCACGTGCCGCCGGTGACCACCTCGGTTCCCGGGCTTTACTGCGTCAACTCGGCGCAAATCGTCAATGGTACGCTGAACGTCAACGAGACTTTGGGCCAAGCGACGGCCGTGTTACCGGCGGTCTTGGCCGATGCCGCCAACGAAGTGCAGGCGGTGCCACCGGGCGTCGCCACGGTTGCCTGAGTGCACCCATCGAGATAGAACCAGCCATGAGCGAAGCAGCCAAACCGATCGCCAGCTTGTCCCTGGACCTGGACAACCTCTGGACCTACATGCGTACCCACGGGGATCCCGGCTGGGAGGCCCTGCCGTCCTATCTGGATCTGGTGGTACCGAGGGTGTTGCGCATCATGGACGAGCTGGATCTCACCATCACCTTTTTCGTGGTCGGTCAGGACGCCGCCCAGGCCAAGAATCGCTCGGTGTTCCAGGAGTTGGCGGCGTCGCCGCACGAAATCGCCAACCATTCCTTTCGGCACGAGCAGTGGTTCCACCGCTACACGCCTGAGGAGATCGACGCCGAGCTGACTCAGGCCGAGGAGGCGATTGCCGCTGCCACTGGCCGGCGCACGCAGGGCTTTCGCGGGCCGGGCTTCAGCTTGTCGCGCGAGACCCTAGATGTGCTGGCGGCGCGCGGCTACGCGTACGACGCCACGACGTTTCCGACGTTCATTGGCCCGTTGGCGCGCGCCTACTACTTCATGACCGCCAAGTTGTCGGACTCAGAGCGCCAGGAGCGTGAGCTCTTGTTCGGCAGCGCTCGGGAGGCGCTGAGGCCACTTGCCCCGTACGTGTGGCGCCTGGCAAACGGGCGGCAGTTGGTCGAGTTGCCGGTGACCACCATGCCCTTGGCGCGCGTGCCCATTCACTTGAGCTACTTGCTGTATTTGGCCGGTTTTTCCGAGCGTCTTGCCCGGGTCTATTTTGCCTCGGCGTTGAAACTTTGCCGGCTGCGGGGTGTGGAGCCTTCGCTCTTGTTGCACCCGCTGGATTTTTTGGGCGGTGACGACACGCGGGCGCTGGACTTCTTCCCGGCCATGAACCAGCCGGGCGCGCGCAAGGTGCGCCGCGTCCGGAGCTACCTGCAGCGCCTGGCCGCTGAGTACCATGTGGTGCCGACTGGTGAACACGCCAGATTGCTTTTGGAGCGCGGCGAATTGCCGGCTCGGGAGCCGGTCTTCGACCACGACACAATCGGCGCCGCCTCGCTGCAGGCCGCTCGCTAGAGACGCGCCACGATTATCAAAACCCAATTCTTGTTGCAGAGCTATGACCACTCAAACAACGACGAATGTTGCAGCGGTCCCTCGCCTGGATCGCGAATCAGTCACCGAGGTGGCGGCCCCCTCGCCGGCTATCGTCTACGGCCTGTCGCGCCGTGCCGCCGAGTGGTGGAGTCTGCTGGTGCTTGCCGCTGGCATCGCCTGTTTGCTTGGCACCTCACCCTTGCGCCACGGCCAGTTGGTTTGGGGCGAGGGGATGGAACACCTTCTAGCTTCGCGCTCGCTGGTAGTTGACGGCAACTTGCGGCTCCAAAACGAGCGCACCCTGGTGGATCGCCGGCACCGCGTGTGGGCTGCGGCAACAACCACTGACCGGCCGCACTCTTTGGCCCGGATGCCTGCGCTCAGCGCGCCGCGCGCGGCAATGGGCATCGCTTTGGCGCCGTTTTATGCTTTGGGGTTTGCGCTCGAGCACATCGTTGCCGACGCCACCGGCCGCTCCCCCAGCTCGCTGGGTTGGTGGCCCCAGGCCGGCTTTGCGCTTGGGGTCGGGCTCTACGTCTTGCTGGGAGTGTGGGCGACGGTCGCCCTGGGTGCTTGCCTAGCCGGTGGCGACGCCCGAGGATCGCTCCAGTGGATTGGGGCCCTCCTCCTAGCCAGCCCGCTGGTCTATTACGCCTGGGTCAGTCCGGCGCTCACGCATGCGGTAGCCTTTGGCTTGGCCGCCGCCTTCGTTTTTCTCTGGTGGCGGGCGTGGGAGGAAGGCCTACCGCCCTTCGATTGGGCCAACCGGCTGGGGCTCGGCCGCGCGCTGGCGCGGGGTTTGGGCTTAGGCGCGATCCTCGGGTTGGCCACCGCGCTCGAACCGTCTGCCTTTTGGTTGCTCCTGCCGCTGGCTGCCCTCTGGGTGCGGGAGATGCGGCACGGGATTCTACAGGCGGTGCAGGTGGGCCTGGTCATGGCCTTTGGACTGGTCGCCGGCTTCTTGCCCGAGCTGGTCGCCGGGCGTGGTTTCGAGGGGTTGGTGAGTGACCTGGGCTTCAGGCAAGTCGGCGCTTGGGACTGGCGCGGCGTTCCGGCCGTGCTCGCTTCGCCCGCGGGTGGGTTGTTCTACTGGGGGCCGCTGTTGGCCGTAGCCGCCCTGGGTTTGATTGCCTCGACATTTTGGCTGCCACGCAGCGGCTGGCTGTTGGCGGCACTCGCCCTGCAGGTGACGTGGCTGGGCTGCGTGTCGGGTGAGCGCCTCTTCGACGGCGGCTTCGGTGTGCGTCACTGTGTCGCGTGGTTGCCGATCCTAGCGGTGGGACTGGCGTTTTTGGTCAGTCGAACGCGTTGGCTGCCGTGGCGAGAGGTCTTGGTGCTGGCGGTGGTCTGGAACTTGCTCCTCGTTGGGGCACGCATCACCGGGCACCTGCCGGGCGGCCAGGCGGCGGCGTACGGCGACATGACTCGGGCTGTCAGCCAGATGGTGGAGCCCATGGCGCAAGCGCTGGGTCGCCTTCCGCACGCGTCGGGGGGGGTGGCTAACCTCTTGGACCTGATCATCGGCTGGAGTCGCTGAATGTCCCACTTTGAGAAGCGCCGGTGTCTTGCGAAATGGTGCATCGTACGGAAGGCTTTACACTCAGACGAACTGACGTGGCCACACGTCCGCTCTAGTTAGTTTCATCTCTGGATGAGGACAGCATGCGAGTATTAGTCACCGGCGGTGCCGGATTTATCGGATCACATCTCTGCGAGCGTCTGTTGGGCGAGGGCCACGACGTGATCTGCATCGACAACTATTTTACGGGCAGCAAGGACAACATTCGGCACTTACTGACCCACCATCACTTCGAGGCCATTCGCCACGACATTATTCACTACGCTGACATCGAAGCCGACCAGATCTACAACTTGGCTTGTCCGGCGTCTCCGGTCCACTATCAGCACGATGCCATTCGTACGATTCACGCCAACGTTTTGGGGGTCACCAACGTTCTGGAGCTGGCCAAGCGCACCGGCGCCCGGATCTTGCAGGCATCCACCTCGGAGATCTATGGCGACCCCCAAGTCCACCCGCAACCTGAGGACTACTGGGGACACGTCAACCCCATCGGCGTGCGGTCGTGCTACGACGAGGGCAAGCGCGTGGCCGAGACGTTGATGATGGACTACCACCGCCAGCATCAAGTCGATATCCGCATCGCCCGGATTTTTAACACCTACGGCCCGCGTATGGCTGCCAACGATGGACGGGTGGTTTCCTCGTTCGTCGTCCAGGCGCTGCGCGGTGAGCCGCTCAGTGTCTTTGGCGATGGTGCGCAGACCCGGTCGTTTTGCTACGTGAGCGATTTGGTGGAGGGGTTGGTGCGGCTTATGAACACGCCGGGGATCCACCAGCCGGTCAACCTCGGCAACCCCGAGGAGTTTACGATCATGGAACTGGCCGAGGCGGTCATCGAGTTCACCGCCACCGCTTCCGAAATCAAGCGCTATCCGATACCGGCCGATGATCCTGCCCGGCGCCGTCCGGATATTGCCCGGGCGCGTGAGGCGCTCGGCTGGTCGCCTGGTGTGAAGCTGCGCGAAGGGTTGGTGCCCACTGTGGAGCACTTCCGCTCCGTCGTCAGCGGGGCGGCGGCCGACGGTGGCAATCGCCAACTGGACCGCTTGGACGGCGAAGTGTGGCGCCGTCGCAACCAGACCGACCCCGACGGCGGCGCCTTGCCGGTCATCCCACCGGCGGCGGGGCGCACCGCCGTCTAGGCCGAGCCTGAATCGATAACCGCAGTTAAGCTTAGATTCCCGTAGCACTCCGAGGCTTGGGACCTCATGCTGTTTTGTGACCGGACGGCGTGGGTTCTGTGGTTTGGAACTGCGGGATTGGGGTGGTTTGCTTCGGCGGCCACCCCTTTCTTATTGCCCTAGGAGAGGTGGTCCATCAACCAGTCGAGGACCTCGCCGTACCAGACCTCGGCGTTGGCCGGTTGCATGATCCAGTGGCCCTCGTCGGGAAAGTGCAGGAAACGCGACTTGACGCCCATTACTTGCAGCGCGGTGAACATGCCGAGTCCCTCCGAAATCGGACACCGAAAGTCCATACCGCCTTGAATCACCAAAGTCGGCGTCTTGAAGTTCTGGACGAATCGATGCGGGCTGTACTTCAGGTAGGGTGATCGCTTTTCGTGCGGGAAACCACCGGCCTCGTACTCCGGAAACCAGAGCTCCTCAGTGGAGTAGGCCATGGTCTCGGACATGAAGATGCCGTCGTGGGACACTAGCGCCTTGAAGCGGTCGGTGTGGCCGGCGATCCAGTTGACCATAAACCCGCCGAAGCTGGCGCCGGCCGCCCCTAGCCGCTCGCCATCCAAAAAGGCGTGGGTCTCAAGCAGGTGATCGACGCCGCGCATCAGGTCATCGTAGGCGCGACCGCCCCAGTCGCTGCGGATCTGGTCGGTGAAGCGCTGGCCGTAGCCGGTCGACCCGCGCGGGTTTAGCGCCGCCACGCAGGCGCCGCGGGCAGCAAACGCCTGCACGTTCCAGCGGTAGTGGAATTCGTCGGCGAACGCCCCCTGCGGGCCACCGTGAATCAGGAGGATGAGCGGCCACCGCCGGCGGCGGCTGAAGTTGGGGGGCACGGCGAAGAAGCCGTGGACTGGATCACCGCTGGCGCCTTCGAACCAAAACTCCTCGACCGGCGCCAGGTCAAGCGATGCAACCCTTCGCCCAAACTGCGTCAACGGCCGGCTGGTCTCCTCAGTGTCCACCGTTGTGGGACCGCGACCGAGATCCGGCTTCTGCGCCGTTTCCTCGCTGACCAGGGCCAGCTCGGCAGGTTGGGTTGTTGTTGAAACTGCGCACGCGAACCGGCCAGGTTCGGGAAGCACCCCAAACGCGTGCACGGTGAGGCCCGAGGTCAGCTGCTCCACCCGACCCCGCGCTGGGTCCAGCCGGTAGAGCGCGCGGCGACCGCGGTCCTCGGCCAACAAGACGATGTTACCGTCCCCATCCAGTTCAAAGCTCGACGGTGAGCGGTCGAAGCGCTCCAAGAAGACCTGGGTCTCGCCGCTCTGCCGGTCGTAGGCCTTGAGGCGCCGGCGGTCCGCCTCGTAGCCCGGCACTGCCATCCCCAGGTAGTAAAGTGCGCCGCCGTCGGCCGAGTAGCGGGGATGGGCGTCGCACGCCTCGGTGGTGGCGATCGACCGCGGCGGCCCCTTGGGGCGCAGGCCCTCCAGGCGCTGGACGAACACGCAGTTGTTGGTCGAGCGAGCGACAACCCGGTCGGGATTGGCGACAAACGCCAGCTCTTTACCGTCGGGACTCCAGGCGATGTCGCGCCCCGATCCGAGCGCCAGAGGTGGTGCGTCCCAGTCGCCCGGAGTGACGTCCGCTATGCGCCCCGACGCGACGTCCACCACCCAGACGTGCTGGCGTCGTCGATCCCGCCATTGGTCCCAGTGCCGGAAGAGGAGGGAGTCGGCGATCTGCGCCGAAGAGCGCGGATTCCTGAGTCCGTAGACCTGCGCGCGCCCCGGTCCGGTGCGCGGGTCGACCAATGCGCCGCGCCGTGGCCGGTAGGCGTCGCTCTCCACCACTTGCCGGGTGAACGCAAGCCGCCGCCCCTCCGGTGCCCAGACGGGAGCGGCGGCCCCACCCCAGCCCCGGGTCAGCTGCCGCGCCTCGCCGCCGGCCATCGGCAGGAGCCAGAGCTGCGCGCCGTCGCCGTCCCTTTGGCTGACGAAAGCCACGGCAGTTCCATCCGGCGACCAGGCCGCGTCCCAGCCGCCCCCAGTGCCTGGCGTCAACTCCCTGGCGCTGCCGGTAGCCAACTCCACCAGGCGAAGCGTCCGGCGCGTGGCGTTGGCCGCCAGGTCAGGCTCGGCGGTTTCGATCACCACCGACTGGCCATCCGGCGCCACGCGGAGCGCCATCAACCGCTCGACCTCCATCATCGCCTGGATCGTCAACCCTTGGGTTTTCTTCCTCGCCACCGTTACCCTCCCTGGTCGGAACTTTTGGCATTCTTGCGGAATCGCATTGGAACGGCAAATGGAGGCGCGCCCGTCCGCGCATGACACGCGAGCCACAGACCTGGCCAGAGGAGGCGCGAGTCCTCCTGCCGCTTGGCATGCGGGTCACCCTGGTGCACCTTGGGCAGCGCCTCTTGAGCACCGTCGACGCGATGATGCTCGGGCGGGTGTCAGAGCTGGCGCTGGCCTCCGGCGCCTTGGCGGCGACGGTTGCCATTGCCCTCCTCATCTTTCCGCTCGGAACTCTTATGGTGCTCGACCCGCTGGTGGCGCAAGCCCACGGCGCCGGCGATCGCACCGGCCTGGCCCGCCATTGGTTGCGGGGCGTCATTTTGGCAATTGTCCTCAGCCTGCCCGTCGCCCTGTGCTTTTGGTTCATGGAACCGGTTCTCTTACGGCTTGGGCAAAAGCCCGACGTCGCTCTGATGGCCGGGTCCTATCTGCGCGCGCTAGCTCCCTCGGCCTTACCCTTTTTGGTGGCTGCGGCACTCAGGCAGACGTTGCAAGCGCGGGGTGTAACGCGGCCGGCCCTGTGGGCGATTGCCGTCATGAACGTCGTCAACATCGCTGCCAACACCTGTTTGATCTTCGGGAAGGCAGGGTTCCCGGCCCTCGGCGTCGTGGGTTCGGGGGTGGCGACCACCATTTCCCGCTACGTCGGGCTCGGCGTCCTTGCCGTTTTGGGTTGGCGTTGGTTCGAGTTCGACCGCCGTGCGCTCTCTGGCGCTTGGCGGCAAGTCTCCGCGTACACCCACATGCTGCGCATCGGTCTGCCGGTCGGCGCCCACAACGCCATCGAGATGTGGTTCTTTGCCGCCGTCGCGCTGATGATGGGCGCCTTGGGCGCCCGTGAACTGGCCGGCCACCAAATCTCCATTAACTTGGTGGCGATGTTCTTTATGGTGCCCTTCGGACTAGCATCGGCGGCCGCCGCCCGCGTCGGGCACGGCGTCGGCCGGGGCGACATGCCGGCCGCCCGGCGTTCGGCGCGCGTCGCCCTGGCCTTTGGAGCGCTGGTCATGCTGGTGGGAGCGGCGGTGTTTGCCGGGGTGCCTCGTCTCCTGGCCAGCCTCTACACCGAAGACGCCGCGGTCATCGGTGCCGCCGCCGTCCTCCTGCCCGTGGCGGCGGTCTTTCAGCTGTTCGATGGCGTGCAGGTGGTCGCCAGCGGTATCTTGCGGGGCCTGGCCGATACGCGCTGGCCGGCGGCGGTGGCCTTTCTGGGCTACTGGGTGATTGGTATTCCCATTGCCTATTGGTTGGGGGTGGTTGGCGGTGCCGGGCCGCGCGGACTCTGGTGGGGGCTGACCGCCGGGTTGGCGATTGGCGCTTTGCTCCTGGGGTGGCGGGTGTACCGCCTTTTGCGCCGCGACATCGACCGCCTCGCCCTCTGCTAAGCTCTCGATCCCACTTTAATAAGGAGACCCCGCAGTGCAAAGCCACGAAGTCGACTACGAAATCTTCGGTGACGACCTGCAGCTGGTCGAGGTCGAACTTGACCCGGGCGAAACAGTCATCGCCGAAGCCGGCGCCATGAACTACATGGAGGAGGGGATCGGCTTCGAAGCCAAGCTCGGCGACGGCGCCTCGGTGGCCGATGGCGTCATGGGCAAACTCCTGAACGTCGGGAAGCGCGTCTTGACCGGCGAGTCCATCTTCATGACCCACTTCACCAACGAGGGGCGCGGCAAGCGCCGGGTTTCTTTTGCAGCCCCCTACCCGGGCAAGATTGTTGCTTTCGATTTGGGCGCCATCCCGGGTTCGCTCCTTTGCCAAAAAGACGCCTTTCTCTGTGCCGCCTACGGCACCCAGGTGGGGATTGCATTTCAGCGCAAGCTGGGGACCGGCTTCTTCGGCGGCGAAGGGTTCATCTTGCAACGGCTGAGCGGTGACGGCATGGTTTTCGTGCACGCTGGCGGCACCGTCATCGAGCGCGAACTCCAGGGCGAAACTTTGCGGGTCGACACCGGTTGCATCGTCGCCTTTGCTGACTCGATCGACTACTCAATCGAGCGCGCCGGCCGCCTCAAGTCGATGTTCTTCGGCGGCGAAGGGCTCTTTCTCGCTACCTTGCGCGGCCACGGCCGGGTCATGCTGCAGAGCCTGCCGTTCTCGCGCCTGGCCGACCGTGTGCTCCAGCACGCGCCGTCGGCCGGCGGCGCGCGCCGCGGCGAGGGCTCGATCCTCGGCGGGCTGGGCGACATGATCGGTGGGGACTGAACCGACACTCGACGGGAGCTGCCATGCTCTACTATGAGGCACGGGGCGAGGGCTCGGCGCTGGTCCTCATCCACGCCGGCGTCGCCGACAGTGGGATGTTCGACCCGCAGTGGGGCGCACTGGCGCGACACCACCACGTCGCCCGCTTTGACCTGCGCGGCTTCGGCCGGAGCCCGATGCCCACCCACCCCTGGTCCAACGTCGACGACGTCGTCAAGGTGATGGATGCGTGTGGCATGAGCCGGGCGACGTTGTTGGGCGTGTCTTTTGGCGGCATGGTCGCCACCGACGCCGCTTTGGCCCACCCCGACCGGGTGGAGGCACTGATCCTCGTGGCGCCATCGATTCGCGGAGCCGAACCGTCTGAGCGCGTCAAGAAGTTCTGGGCCGAAGAGGAGGCGCTTCTCGACCGAGGTGACATGGTGGGCGCCACCGAGCTCAACCTGGCACTTTGGGTGGACGGTCCCAACCGCAGCCCGGCCGACGTTGACCCCGGCGTCCGCCGCCGCGTTGGCGAAATGCAACTCCGGGCGTTTCAAGTCGACGATTCCAACGCGCCCGACGAAATCGAGCCGGAGCCCGCCTACCCGCGGCTCGCCGAGTTGCACCAACCCACACTGGTGCTGGTCGGCGAACACGATTTGCCGGAGAAACTTGAGTCAGCGGCGGACCTGGTCGAGCGCCTCCCAAACGCCACCAAGCAAGTGCTTGCCGGCGGTGCTCACATGGTCAATATGGAAGAGCCTGACGCTTTCAACGAGGTTGTGCTGAGGTTTACGAACGGCCTGGCGTAGCGGAATGGCGCCACCGCTGGGGAATGCTGGTAGCACTGCTTTGGTGCATGTTTTCAACTTGACAGCCAGCGCTGCTGCATCCATGCTTGCTGCAAGAGTGGTGTGCTCGTGCCGGTCACGATGACGGCGCGCGGGCTTTCCGCTCAAAAGCTGATCGCGTGCCTGGCCGCACCCGTCCGACCTCCAGGCACAACGGACCCAACGCCGCTCGTTGCTAGTGGAGGTGTTTACCATGCCGCGCCTGCTCCTCGCAGTGCTTATCTCTGCAAGTGTTCCAGTCACTGCCGGTTACGCGACCGATGCGATTCCGCCGGCATCGTCTCTAGTCGTCCAATGGGACTTCGATCAGTCGACGTTGAGTTTTGCAACGTTGGACTCGTTCGACGTCGTTCAGCTGTCTAGTGCTAACAGCAGCAACGAGTTCGATGCGTCGGCCCTGGGCGCTCCAACGCTGCCCATGCATCGGACAACGGTTCTTTTGCCGCCTGGGCACACTATTGACCATGTAGCGACAACCTCCACGCCTGTGAGCCAGGGGGTGGGCTACTACCTGCGCCCGGTACAGCACTCCGCCCCAACCGATAGCACGGGCGTGCCGGAGTGGGTGCCCCCCGACCAAACGATCTATGGGTCGAGCGTGGCTTGGCCGGCGGAGCCGGTGGTTGTCGTCGGCGAGAGCCAGTTCCGGCACTACCGGATCGCAACGCTGGAGGTGAGTCCGGTCCAGTACGTTGGGTTCAGCGGCGGCGTATCGCTCAACACCTCAGTGGTCGCGACGCTGTCGCTCCGCCCGTTGCCAGACGCGGAGCGCGCGGCGATTCCGATTTCCATGCGCCCCGTCAACAAGAGTCGAGTGCGAGAGGACATGAAGCTTTGGATTTCAGACATTGTCGAGAACCCAGACGATCTCGCCGACTACTACGCAGAATCGACTGGGCAGCGCCAGCCATTGGCTCGGCCGGCAGGCGCGTTTCGCCCGACTGAACTGCCCTCGCTGGAAGGCCCGCCGGTGGAGTACGTGATCGTCACGTCGGCTGAGCTTGCTGCCGGCTTTGAGGCCTATGCTGACTGGAAAACCAGGATTGGGATCCCAACGGTCATTCGGACAGTGGATTGGATCGAAGCCAACTACTCGGGACTCGATACCCAGGAGCGGATCCGTCACTTCCTTCGTGACGCTTACGTCAAGTGGGGGGCGCTCTACGCGCTCCTCGGTGGTGACGCTTCGGTCGTTCCCTATCGTTTCATGCGACTTCTGACAAGCCAGTCTTTTCTTGACCCTCCCGTGGATTTCTACTACGCGGACCTGACTGCCTCGTGGAACGATAACGGCAATGACGTCTTCGGCGAGGGAACGGACGGCTCGGACGTAGGGCCCGAGCTTCTGGTGGGACGGGCTTCGGTGAGAACGCCGGGCGACGTGGCGACGTTTGTAAAGAAGGTGTCGACGTACGCCAGAGATCCCGGCGGGATTGTGGTGTCGGACCAAAACTACCACGGGCGCGTGGTCTTGATGGCGGGTTTGACCAACAGCTGCAACTGGGCGCACACGCTCAACAACGGTCTCAGGAACTCGGAGATCATTGCCGGCAACTTGGAAGCCTTGCCAACGCCTCCAAGCGCGATCCGCCGGCTCTATCAAAACATCTACTTTGATCCGGATCCAGAGGCTCCCTGCAGCAGTGTCGCTGGTGATGATCCAGCATGCCTTGTAGGTGGCAGCTCGGTTCTCGAGGCGGCGCGCTTGGCGCTGTGCCCTCACAAGGATGAGATTCGCCAGAATCAATTCGATGAAGCAGGGATGACGCAAGAACTGAACGCCGGAGCCGGTTTTGTGTTTCATGTGGAGCACTCGTTTGCCAATTTCCTCGGAGGACCTAGCGGCTCGGGTTCTCTTGGCGGCGGCAGCGCTGCCTGCAGAGCTTGCGTCTCGATCGACCATGGGCTTCCATCCGGCGAGCGCGCTCTCTTCCGAGGTGCAGCGCAGGTGCTGTCCAGCGATGGCATGTACTCCATTGTCTATTCCAGGGGGGCTACCAGAATTCGATCGACTTGGACTGCATTGGCGAGGCGCTGATGCGCGCCCCTGATGGTGGGGCTGTGGCCTACATCGGCAAGCAGAGGAGCGCATCGGCAGCTGCGGAAAGAGTGACTCCGACAGCGCTCTTTCGCGAGGCGTTTGCGACGGCGGCTCCCGATCCGTTCTCCAACCTCGGCACAATCTTCTATCGTGCCCTCATGGAAGGCGGGCAGCTTCCCTTGGTGGCCGTTACCCGCCACGTCATCCAGGGCGACCCGACGATGCCGATCTTTGCTGCTGCCCCCCGTACCTTGACCGTAACCGGCCCGTCCTCAGTTGGGCTCGGACACTCATCGATCACCATTCATGTCGATGACGGTGGCGTACCGGTGAGCGATGCGCTCGTCTGTATTTCACAGGACGCTCAATCGGTGGGGGATCTGCTCTACGCCTACAACTATACAGATGCTTTCGGGGATGTTTCGTTCGATGTCAACGTGCAACACAGCGGTGCATTGTTGGCGCTCGCAAGTGCACCGAGCTACAAGTGGAACGTAGCGGCGATGCCCGTCGTTGCGAGCGGCGGATTTCTGGCCTACGAAGAGCACGAGCTTCTCGATGGGCTCGGGGATGGGTCGGGCCATCTCCTGGCGGGTGAGCAGGGAACGTTGCGCGTCACGGTGAGAAACGAAGGCGCGTCGACGGTCACCCTGCAGTCCGGTGTCATCAAGCCCCACGGGGGCGTGGTCTTTGACCTGCGCATATCGGAACAAGGCGGTGCCGCTGTTGGCGATCCCACTCGGGTCGCCGTCGGCGCCGCCGGCGCCAATCCCCCGAACGTGCCGTTCAGCGCCGCCCAGCTCGCTTATGCCGGGATCTCAAGTCAGGGAGAACCGGCGATTCCCTCCGGGGGTGGGTACGCGGTGTGGCAAGAGAGCGGTGGGGCCTGGAAGGCACGATGGCAAGGGGGGACGGGGACGGTCTTCGAGGGGTTTGTTCGGGTTCCGGGTGGTGCCGATCAAGCTCTCGAGCTGGATCCATTGGAGCCTGGTGACACCTGGCAAGTCAATTCAGGAGCATCGGGCGACACGCTGTCATTTCTCTCGCAGGCAGTGACTCCGGACGCCGACGGTCTAACCTGGAGGGCAGTGGCGTCGCGGTTCGTCGCGTTGCCCGGAACCCACGGCACGTTCAGTCCGAGCGTCGTGGCTCCGGGTGCCAGCTCAACTATAGAGTTCGAAGACGTTGAGGTTCTGGCCGCCGATTCGAACGGCGAAGATCTGCGCTTTGAGATTGAAGCAATAGACATCGCGGGTCACCCAGCGGGCAGGGCGGAGTTCTTGGTGCCTATCGCCGCCCCACGCTTGGAAGCCGTCAAACAAGAGGCCATGTTGGGGGTCTTGGAGTACCTCAACTATGATTTGTTTACCACGGTGCGCAATGTCGGCGGAGCTCCGGCGCACGATGTGGCGGTGCGGATCGATAACGAGCTTGGGGCAATCATCGAGTTGGCGGAGGCAACTGGCGGTCCGATTCAACCCGGTGAGGAAATCGTCCTGGGTCCCGTCAAGTTTAAGACCTACAGCCCGAACGCAGTGCGGCTCAGGGTAACCTTGGAGAGCACAATGCCGAACGGTGCCGTTTCGTGGACTCGGGGAGATGTCGACATCAAAGCCCCCACTGGCACGGTGTCCGGCTTGACGGCCTCGACCGGGGAAGGAGGGATTTTGCTGGTTTGGGAGCCGTTGGCGGACGCAAGCGTCGTTGGCTACAACGTCTATCGCCGAATCGCCAGCGGGTTTGAACGTATCAATGCGGGGTTGGTGGATAGCGCCACTGCATATTTTGATGCCTCCACTGAACTCAAGCCAGAGCACGACTACGAGTACACGATCGCCGCAGTCGATCAGTCGCGCAATGAAGGGCCGGTATCGATAGTGGTCAAAGGGACGATGGGGCTGGAGGAGCTTCAGGGGTGGCCCAAGAAGGTTCCAGTTGGAACCGACGCAACGCTCTTCGTCGGCGACATCGACGGTAGCCCGGGCGACGAGGTCGTTCTTGGGTCGCAGGATGTTTGGGCTTGGCACGCAGATGGCACGGGCGTCAAGGAGGCGGACGGTCGTTTCTGGTCCTTTGCAGGCCAGCCTTGCACATTTCAAGGCACTCGCTTCTTCGGTGAATTTGCAGCGTACCCGGGTGAGTTTATGGTCGGGTCCACGTGGGTCCCGTGCAACGGTGCTTCCGTGCACTTTTGGACGCCAGCTGGAGACCTGCTCTACTTAGCACCCCTCAGTGGTGGAGGGGGAGTGGGCAGACCGGTCATTCACAACTTTCCTGGCGGAGGCGAGGTGGAGGTTGCCCTCGCATCACGAACTGGCCTTCTCAAACTTTGGACTTACAACGGCAGCCAGATTGCGCCTTGGGGGTCATTGCAGATTGGCGGCGTTGTGCAGTCCCTGACGCGGCTCGGCCTGGGGGATGTAGACGGCGATGGAACCTCAGAGCTTGTCTTCGTCGGCGCCCAAACCCGTGAGCTATATGTTGTGGATGTTGACGGCCCGGGGTTGATCAGCCTTCTTCCAGTCTACGTGTTCCCTGACACCGCGGGGCAGACGTCGTCGCCGGTCGTCGTGGATCTAGACGCCGACGGCGTCGATGAGATCGTTGTGGCTAGAGGCATCGGCAGCCAATCGAACGATCCCGACAAGCAGCCGCGCCTGGTCGCTCTGCAGGTGGTTGCTGGCGCGGTGCAGCAGTTGTGGGAAGTGGTGCTGGGGCCGACCGCGGCGCTCGGCAATGGATTAGGCGTTGTGCCGCCGCCTCACGCTGTTGACCTGTACGGTAACGGTGACATTGCGTTGCTTTGTGGTGACAAGAAAGGGACCAGTGACGAGGTCGTGCTGCACGTCGTCCACACTGGGAGCGATCCACCTCTTCACGAGACTTGGAGTACACCGATTCGGCAGCGAATTCTTGGGAATGATCGAGGGGTGTTGAGCGAATGCAGCTCAGGCAATGTGGACGGTGACAAGTATCCAGAGTTGTTTCACGGGACGAACCTACGACACGTAATGGCGTGGGATGTGGCGACCAAGGCACCGCAGAAAGGCTGGCCACGGACACTCAGTGATCGTGTATTCGGCAGGGTGGTCGTCAAAGACATTGACAACCATGGTGGCATGGAGGTTGTCGCCTCAGATTTTGGTGGCGAGATCCACGTTTGGGACTACCAGTATGCAGGCATCAGCCTCCGTGACGCCCCGCGAGACGATGAAGTGGCCAGGCTGGCGCCGCCACTCGTTAGTCGGATCGAGTCCAGCAATCCCAATCCGTTCAACCCGAGTACGACGCTCCGCTACGCCACGCACGAGCCCGGGCGAGTACGTCTGGTGTTGTACAAAGCTGATGGTCGCTTGGTGCGAACGTTGGTAGATGGCAACGGCGACGCCGGTTACCATGAAGTTTCCTGGGACGGCGTACGCGAGGACGGTCGTTCTGCGGCCTCTGGTGTCTACTTCGCGGTGCTCGACGTCGACGGTGAGCAGGTGGACGTTGCAAAACTCGTGTTGCTCAGGTAAGTGAGCCAGGTTCGTTGAAAGGACGCACTATGCGAAAACGATTCGCAGCTCTAACTCTGGCGATTGCTCTTACCTCCGGCACGTCACCGGCAGGAGCTGGTTGGGAGATTGATCACTGCTGGGGAGAGCTCGGCACGGAGCCTGGCGAGTTTCTGAGCGCTTTTGGAATAGCCGTCGACGATGACGGTTTGGTGTATGTGACTGACTTCGGACGGGACAACATTCAGGTGTTCGGCGCCGACGGCGAGTATCTGGCTACTTGGAGTACGGGCAGCGCTCCTGGGATGGAGTTTGACACGCCTGTCGGCCTCGAGTTTGAAGACGACCGGCTGTATGTCATGAACAGGGGGTTGTGCAAGCTCCACGTGATGGGGACCGACTGCTCAGTGCTTGGTGAGTGGTGGAGTTGCGGGTTGCTTCAGTGGGGCCACCGCATTGCTGTGGGAGCAGGTCTTGTGTGCATGGAGATCAACGGCGCCTCGGGGGGGCTCCGCGTTTTTGACCGTGCGGGCACTCATCTGTTCGATATTGACGGACTAATATCAGGGGTCGAGATCGGGCCAGTTGGCGACATCTGGGTGACGGTATACGAACCGCCGCAGATCGCCCACTACAGCTCCGGCGGTGAGTTCATCGAGGCGTTCAGCGTGATACCGCCTTGGGCAGATTGGGCAGAGCCGGTTGATTTGGCGTTCGACACAGATAGTAGCATTGTGGTCGCAAACGGTACTTGGGGTTCGTTAGAGCGTTTTTCCACGAGCGGTGAGCACTTGGAGTCGATCAACGCAACGAACGAACCGTTGAGCTTAGTTGTAGCGGGGGATGTGATGTACACGTCCAACTTTCTTACACCAATGGTGTGCAAGTTCGTCCGGCGGGTGGTGCCAGTGGAGTCAACGAGTTGGGGGGCGATCAAGGCGATGTACCGCGGCGAGGGTCGAAGGTAGCTCATAGCCGCCCAAACCCGCCGCGCCTGGTCGCTCTGCAGGTGGTTGCTGGCGCGGTGCAGCCGTTGTGGGAAGTGGTGCTGGGGCCGACCGCGGCGCTCGGCAATGGATCCGGGGTAGTGCCGCCGCCTCACGTGTCAACGGCGACGCCGGTTACCATGAAGTTTCCTGGGACGGCGTACGCGAGGACGGCCGTTCTGCGGCCTCTGGTGTCTACTTCGCGGTGCTCGACGTCGAGGGTGAGCAGGTGGACGTTGCAAAACTCGTGTTGCTCAGGTAAGTGAGCCAAGGTCGTTGAAAGGACGCACCATGCGAAAACGATTCGCAGCTCTAACTCTGGCGATTTCTCTTACCTCCGGCACGTCACCGGCAGGAGCTGGTTGGGAGATTGATCACTGCTGGGGAGAACTCGGCACGGAGCCTGGCGAGTTTCTGAGCGCTTTTGGAATAGCCGTCGATGATGACGGTGTGGTGTATGTGACTGACTTCGGACGGGACAACATTCAGGTGTTCGGCGCCGACGGCGAGTATCTGGTTACTTGGAGTACGGGCAGTGCTCCCGGGATGGAGTTTGACACGCCTGTCGGCCTCGAGTTTGAATACGACCGGCTGTATGTCATGAACAGGGGGCTGTGCAAGCTCCATGCTTTGGGGACCGACTGTTCAGTGCTTGGTGAATGGTGGAGTTGCGGGTTGCTTCAGTGGGGCCATCGCATTGCCGTGGGAGCAGATCTTGTGTGTATGGAGATCAACGGCGCCTCGGGGGGGCTCCGCGTTTTTGACCGTGCGGGCACTCATCTGTTCGATATTGACGGACTAATATCAGGGGTCGAGATCGGGCCAGTTGGCGACATCTGGGTGACGGTATACGAACCGCCGCAGATCGCCCACTACAGCTCCGGCGGCGAGTTCATCGAGGCGTTCAGCGTGATACCGCCTTGGGCAGATTGGGCAGAGCCGCTTGATTTGGCGTTCGACACAGATAGTAGCATTGTGGTCGCAAACGGCACTTGGGGTTCGTTAGAGCGTTTTTCGACGAGCGGTGAGCACTTGGAGTCGATCAACGCAACGAACGAGCCGTGGAGCTTGGTTGTCGCGGGGGATGTGATGTACACGTCCAACATTTTCACACCAATGGTGTGCAAGTTCGTCCGGCGGGTGGTGCCGGTGGAATCAACGAGTTGGGGAGCGATCAAGGCGATGTACCGCGGCGAGGGTCGAAGGTAGCTCATAGCCGCCCAAACCCGCCGCGCCTGGTCGCTCTGCAGGTGGTTGCTGGCGCGGTGCAGCCGTTGTGGGAAGTGGTGCTGGGGCCGACCGCGGCGCTCGGCAATGGATCCGGGGTAGTGCCGCCGCCTCACGTGTCAACGGCGACGCCGGCTACCATGAAGTGTCCTGGGGCGGCGTACGCGAGGACGGCCGTTCTGCGGCCTCTGGTGTCTACTTCGCGGTGCTCGACGTCGAAGGTGAGCAGGTGGACGTTGCAAAACTCGTGTTGCTCAGGTAAGTGAGCCAAGGTCGTTGAAAGGACGCACCATGCGAAGACGATTCGCAGCTCTAACTCTGGCGATTGCTCTTACCTCCGGCACGTCACCGGCAGGAGCTGGTTGGGAGATTGATCACTGCTGGGGGGAGCATGGCACGGAGCCTGGCGAGTTTCGTGGCGCTTTTGGAATAGCCGTCGATGATGACGGTTTGGTGTATGTGACTGACTTTCGTCGCAACGATATCCAGGTGTTCGGCGCCGACGGCGGGTACTTGGCTACTTGGAGTACGGGCAGCGCTCCTGGGATGGAGTTTGACAGGCCTGTCGGCCTCGAGTTTGAATACGACCGGCTGTATGTCATGAACAGGGGGTTGTGCAAGCTCCACGTGATGGGGACCGACTGCTCAGTGCTTGGTGAATGGTGGAGTTGCGGGTTGCTTCAGTGGGGCCACCGCATTGCTGTGGGAGCAGATCTTGTGTGCATGGAGATCAACGGCGCCTCGGGAGGGCTCCGCGTTTTCGACCGTGGGGGCACTCCGAGGCCACCCGTCCGCTTGCCTCCGAAGTCGCTTCCGACATCCTCGGCCGTGTCGCCGCGCGCCAGCACGAAGCGCTTCGGAGCATACCTGAAGGATCGCTTCTCGCATGTGCGGATCCAGTACCGGACGCCAACCCAGCTGGGCTTGCTGGAGCGATACCACCGGACGTTAAAGGAGGAAGAGGTTTACTGGCAGGTGTACGAGAACCCGAGCGCGGCGCGGCGCAGCCTCGATGCGTTCCGGACTCGCTACAACGAGGAGCGTCCTCACTGGGCGCTGGTGCCGGCGGGCGGCGGCGATCCGTTGGTCCCAGCGGAGGTTTACGCCAAGCCCCAGGAGATCGGCATTCCGAAGTGGCAAGGCTGGGCGGTCGGTGCGAAGGCGAAGTTGGACGAAATGATGTCGGAGGCGTCGTGACTACTGAGCTTCGCCACAGCCGTCGGAGAACCGTGGACATGGCACGCTGTGGACAATCGCTGCGCGACTTTGGACGGAGCCAGGGGCTCCGCGGCGGCGATTGCCCACAGCGCTTGGACAACGCTTCGCGTTGCCCACATGCCCACAGCTCCAACAGCGTTTCGATCAACAACAACAGCAGAAGGGAGGTGTTGAATCACCCTGGGGTTGCCTGGCTATCAGGCAGCGTCATGGATCGTGGAGCACTCACACAAAACACCGGTAGAAATTTCCACTTGAACCCCGAGCCAAGATACATGCGCTTACGGCAGGAGCGTCACCGCCCTCTGGTCCACCTCGCGTCCGCCCGCGCGCAGTCGGACGAAGTAGCGACCCGGCGCGGCCCGGGCGGGAAATCGCTGAGGTGGGTCTCACCGCCCTCGTCTCGGCTTCTCTACCCGAACGGGCGAAACGACGGGGCAGTCAAGTTTTCTTGCAGCCGTTCGGGCGTGAACTCGCACTTCTTGGGTGAGGGACCATCCACTACGGGTCGGCTGTGTGCGGGCAGCGATGCGCATCCGGAGCCGCGCGTGCCGAGGCCCGAGACATCTCCCTCGAATCGGAAGAGGTGGGGTGGATCACGTCAACTCTAATGCTCGGGAAGCCTGCCAGTTGTAAGGCTACCGACTCAACGCTTGAGGAACCAAATGAGAACGTACGCGAACATGTTTAGCGCAAACCGATGTCTCTACACGACGCTCACGCTCCTGACACTTCTGCTGAGCGTGTCGCACGAGGCTGCATCGCAAGTGGACGAGGATGATCATGTCTACATCTACCCGTCAGGTGGCGACGACGCTGCGGAGATCGCGAATAAGGCCAAGGAGGCGTACGACAACGGCAAGGTGCTGTCGTTTGCAGACGGTGAGGTCTTCTTGGTGAGCAAGGAGATCTTCATCGAGGATCGATCGCACTTCACCTGGAGGATGAACCAAGCAACCATCAAGATGATGGACTGCGTCGAAACACGAACTCTCGACTACAACATCTTGCAGCTTGCTGGTTGCACGGACTTCGTCATTGAGAATGGCATCTTTGATGGAAATCAGCAGAACCGCATGAACTGCGAAGGGACCGAGGAAGCGGAAACGTGCAGCACCTTCGCCAACGGCCTCGGGAACGTAAACATCATGGTCCAGGATGGTTGCAAGAGGTTTCGTTTCGAAGGCGTGACATCGATCAACGCCATACTCGATGGATTCAACGTAAAGTCCTGGACGGACGATCCGGCGGAGTTTCCGAGCACTGGCTCCTTCGTCGATTGCTACACGGATGCCTGCTGCCGTTGTGGAATCTCCCTTCACAACGCCTACGACATCGACATCATAGGAGGAAGCCACAGGAACACCTGGCGCGGCATTAGCATGGAACCAGATGCCCCACCGAGTGGCGCCTACAAGGAGCCCCCTATCGACAAGGTCCGCATCTCGGGCGTCCACATCGAAGACGCCAGATACGGGGTTACCCTGCCCAACTCCTACCACCAGCCGGAGAAGGGAGATGCCGCCATAGTCACGGGATGCACGTTCACGAATTGTGACGAGGCGGCAATCTACACGGCGGCACCGATGGTTGTCACTGGCAACACGTTCACGGACTTCTCCGAGCTCCGATACAGTGTTGTGCGCATAGTCGGTGGTGATGGCTCCATTGTGTCGGACAACATGTTCCGAAATGTCTTTGGCTCTACCGCATGCATCTACACGCGTCCGGAAGCAAGCAATGTCATCATCGCCAACAACACAGCCTACAATGTGACCAAACTCGCAGGTTGCCGAAGCGCGGGTACGAAGATCACGGGGAACATTGTCGTCTACGGTGAGAACCCGATGAAACACGGTATCGCCGCCAACGGTGATTTTTCGGTGATCTCTAACAACTACATTGAGAACGCGGGCCACGGCGCGATCATAGTCGGGGAAGAAGATCCGGTAGTAGACATTCTTATTGAGGGGAATCAGATCGTGAATTGCGTGCCGAGCTCCACGGGCGACATCTACTGTGGAAGTCGTAACGCTCGCGTGTATGACAACGTCCTCGACTCCGATACGGAGTCCGGACTGGTTGGCGTTAACCTGGCTGGCGGCAGAAGCTGTGGATCCGCGGACGAACGAGACAACAAGGTGGTTGGGTACAGTACCGACGTGTTGCGGGTTGTAGATTGCCTAAAGCCGGAGCTGAACCCGAACTGGAGACGTGACGCGAAGAGCGAGGAATAGTCAGTGGAAGCGATTCTCGCAAGGACCATGGTGTATGCGAGTGGCGCGGTGCGGTGTCCTACTTCAAGGGATGTGACGATGCGTTGTGCCGCTAGGATACTCTTGTCCGTGTTTAGCCTTTTTACGACGGGGTTCGAGAGTCACACGGAGTAGGCGAGCCCTTCGTCCTCGCGTAGCTTCCACAGCCGGCCGGCGTGGTCTCCGCCGCCAGGAACCGCATCGGTACCCGCTTGGCTTTTCCCGCGTTGATGCCGCGCACCAAAACGACGTGACGGGCCCCGCCTCCCGGCGTGGGTTCGGATTGGTGGATCTTGTTGACCGGTACGGGAACCGAAAATGCGGGGCTCCTCGTTGACAGGAGGTCCCGGGCACTGAACGCGACGGGTGAGGGCACTACCGACGAAGATAGACTATCGACCGCGTTCGCGCCGGACCCGTTGCCGGCGTCAGCCGCAGGAAGTAGACCCCCGACGCTACGGGGCGCCCCCGCGCATCGTTTCCATCGAACGCGATCACGTGCGGCCCGGGGGCGGGTGCGGCGAGGGCCCACGTGCGGACGAGGCGCCCTCGGGCATCGTGAAGCGAGGCGACCAGGTCTTCGGGGGATCGCATGGTGAGCTGCACGCGCCCCGATCCGACCACCGGATGCGGCGCCACCGACACGGCGCCGAGCGAGGTCGGTGTCGATGCTGCCGGAGCCCCGCCGGAGAGGATCGCGAGGCCTCGCGACGGTGTCGGTCCCGCGTGGGAAAGTCGGCCGGCGACGACGAGGTTGCCGTTCCACGCGGTTGCGGTATACACGCTCGCCCGGCCCGGCCCGGCCCGGGCCGTGACGGACGCCGCCGCCCACCGCGTGCCAGCTCGTGCCGTCCCACGCGGCCAGTGACGCAGCATCCTCGACGGGCGCCACGAACGAGCCGGCGACGAGGAGCCGATCCTCCGTCCGCATCAGCGTGCGGACCGTGCCCGAGAACATCGGATCGACCGGGGACCGGCCGGTGTCGCTCCACGCCGCGAGTCCCGACGCCTCGACGTCGTCGATGCGATCGAAGAGCCCGCCGACGATGAGACGTCCGCCGTACACAGTACCGCCGTGGATGGTCGGCGTGATGAGGAAGCCGTCGAGTCCGGAGCCCATTGGTTCCGCGGTAACGCCGTCGTAGCGGGCGATGCCCCCGAGTCGTCCGTGGTGACCGGTGACGAACGATCCGCCGAGCACGAGGTCCGCTCCGTGACTGAACAGCGCGGTAACCGGACCGTCGAGCTCGAGGCCGACGTCGTGCCATCGAGTGCCGTCCCATCGAGCCAGATGGCGGAGGGCCGACGCGCCCGCGATGGTGAACGTGCCGCCGGCGTAAAGCGTCGCGTCGTGAACATGGAGCGCGTCGACGGTGCCGGCCAGCGATTCCATCGCGGTCCACGCGCCGTTCGACCATCGCGCCACACCGGGCGCAGGGATGCCGCCTGCGGTATCGAACGATCCGCCCGCGATCAGATCGCCCGCGGAGCACAGCGCGTTGACCGTGCCGTCCATGCCGGACCCGAGCGGCGTCCAGCTCACGCCGTCCCACGCGCCGATCCCGGCGAGCGGTTCGAGTCCGGCGGCGGTGAACTCACCGGCGACGATGAGCGACCCGCCGTGCACGACCGTCGTGTGCGCGGCGCTGTCGAGGGCCTGCGACTCGATCGACCCCAGCGGACGCCAGTCGTCGCCTCTGCGAGACACCGCGGTCTCCGCGGAGGGAGATGCGACGGGCTCGCGTGCCGTGCCGCGAACGGCGAGGTTGGCCGCGGGGGCACCGTCCAGCGCGTCGAAGTGTCCGGCCGCGATCGTTCGCTCGTCGTCGAGGAGGAGAACGCGGAGCTTGGCGGGGTCGCCCGGCGGCGGCGTCGCTTCGATCTCACACGACCACACGCCGTCTTCCCGGCGCGCCGCCAGGCATATCGCGCCATCGAGGACGACACTCCCTCCTGCGATCAAGGCGTCGCCCTGCGAACAGAGCACCTCGAAGGAGCCGGCGAAGCGATCGAGGTCGAGGTAGGTCCAGGTGTCGTCCTCGTAGACATCGACCCCGACCGACCCGTCGTCGATCGTCCGGAAGTTCCCCGCGGCCACGAGTGCGTCGTTCTGCACGGTGAGTGCCGTCACGATGCCCGGCGGTTGCTCGGGGAGCGCCGACCACGAGACCCCGTCGTACCGAGCAACTCGCGTCAGCTCCGAGATCGGGCCCAGTGCGAGGATGCCGCCGCCGACGACCTCGTCTCCGTAGGTCACGAGCGCGTTCACCGCGTCGTCGGTGCCCGAGCCCAGGGGCAGCCACTCGCCGTCGGTGTGAACGGCGACGTGTGCGAACGCCCGGGCGCCGATGTGAGTGAACGCGCCGCCGATCACCACGTTCCCGTCTTCGAGGTCGGCGTGCACGGCATCGTCGGGACCGGCGGGCGCGAATGCGGTGGCCCAGCCGGCGTCTCCGCCGTGCGCGGTCGATATGATGCCCGCAGCCGTCGCGATCGACAGGACAAGCGGATGCACTCGGTGTTCGATCATGATGCGTCCCGTGTCAAGAACGTGCTCCCCGGGAGTCCGGGGAGCACGGACATCGATGGTCATGAACTCATTCGTGACATACAGGCCGGTCTCATTCTTTGGTGGGTCTTCCGGAAACGCTTCCGTATGACCAAGATGGGGTTGGATGAAGAGTAGTGGGCCAGTGTTGAGAGTAATCCTGTCGTCTTCATCGGCGCTCGTCGAAGGCGGAGCTTTACCAGGCAGCCAAGCTCTACGAGCTGTTGCCTCAGAAGGCGAACGACCTGTGGCAAATGGACGTGACGTACATCCACATCCCGGGGTACCGCTGGTACTACGCGGTGACGGTGATCGACTACTACTCTCGCTACCTGCTGGCGTGCTACTTGACGGCGAGCTATAGCGCCTCGGAGGTGACGGTAGGATTGAAACTCGCGCAGGAGGAGGCGGAGCGCATCCACGGTCCGCTCGAGAAACAACCGTTCCTGGTGACGGACAACGGCTCTTCGTTCGTGGCGAAGCGCTTCGGAGCGTACCTGAAGGATCGCTTCTCGCATGTGCGGATCCAGTACCGGACGCCAACCCAGCTGGGCTTGCTGGAGCGATACCACCGGACGTTAAAGGAGGAAGAGGTTTACTGGCAGGTGTACGAGAACCCGAGCGAGGCGCGGCGCAGCCTCGATGCGTTCCGCACTCGCTACAACGAGGAGCGTCCTCACTGGGCGCTGGTGCCGGCGGGCGGCGGCGATCCGTTGGTCCCAGCGGAGGTTTACGCCAAGCCCCAGGAGATCGGCATTCCGAAGTGGCAAGGCTGGGCGGTCGGTGCGAAGGCGAAGTTGGACGAAATGATGTCGGAGGCGTCGTGACCACTGAGCTTCGCCACAGCCGTCGGAGAACCGTGGACCCCGCCCGGCCGCCGAGATCGAGCTCGGCCGGTGCCTGACGACGCTTGGCGCGTACCGGGATGCGGAACGTGTGCTCGTGGCGGTGCACGCCACATCGGACTCAACGGGCGCCGCTGGCGGCGAAGTCAAGGCGCGCGCTCGGGAGGCGATTGTCGAGGTCTACACCGCGTGGGCGAAACCCGACGTTGCGGCCGCCTACGCGCAGCAGGAGTGAGCGCGACGCCCTCAACGCGCGCCCAGCACCACCGTGTCGGCGGTGCGTTCTGCGTCACGCACGGCTCTTCGCACAGGACCTTACCGCTCACCGACAGCCGCACGCCGGTGGGGGCATCGCAGGCGCATTGCTGAGCACGTCGCCGCCAGTCTCGTCCACGTTGTTGTCGGTCGCGCGGCCGTGCCCTTCGATGAGCCCCTGCAGTCGTCTCGGATGCTCGGTGGCACGAAACGTGATCCTGTCTCTGGGGCATGGCCGACTTGGGGCACCGAGCGGCGCCCGCCCTGGGGTTGCCGGCGCTCTCCTACGAGCGCGTTCCCGGTGCGGCCACCGCTGCGCTCCCCGAGCGCTACCGTCGCCGTCAGCCCGAGGCGACCGCGCTCTACCGTGCGGTGTGCGAGCACCTCGATCCGTTTCTCGACGAGGCGCGGGAGCGCGACGGCGAGGGCTATCCCCAGTTCATCGAGCGCGAGTTCCGCCGCTACCTCGACTGCGGTCAACTGGAGCGAGGCTTCGCGCGGTTGCGTTGCCCGGAGTGTGGCTTCGAGCGTCTGGTCGCCTTCTCGTGCAAGGGCAGACTCTGCCCGAGCTGCATCGGCCGGCGCATGGCGGAGACCGCCGCGTACCTGGTCGATACGCTGTTGCCCGAGGCTCCCTACCGTCAGTGGGTGCTGAGCTTCCCCTGGCCGCTGCGCTTCCGGTTGGCGGTCGACCGGCGCCTGTTCACGGCGCTGATCGGAACGTTCCTGCGTACGGTGTTCGCCTGGCATCGGCGGCGCGGTCGCGCCCTGGGAATCGCCGGTGGCGAGAGCGGCGCGGTGACCTTCGTGCAGCGCTTCGGCGGTGCATTAAATCTCAATCCCCACCTACATAGCCTGATCCCCGACGGCTTGTTCGTGCCTGGCGAGAGCGAGGGCGAGCCGCTGGGCTTCGTGCCGCTACCTACACCGACGCACGAGGAGATCGAGGCGCTGACCTGGCGCATCGCGCGGCGGCTGACGCGGGTGATCGAGCGACTGTGCGCCGATGCGTTCGCGACCGAGGAGCTCTTCGAGCGCACGGTGGCGTCATTGCGCCAGGCGTTGGCGCGCTCGGTGGAGGCGCCGCTACCGCGGGCGGGCGTGGGGCTCGAGGACGCTCGTCCCGAACCGCCTCAGACGCCCTTGTGCGCGAAGGTGGCGGGGTTCTCCTTGCACGCGGCGCGGCTGGTACCGGCAGATGACCGCGTGGCACTCGAGCGCTTGTGTCGCTACGGACTGCGCGCGCCGTTCGCTGTGTCGCGCTTCAGCCTGGCAGCCGATGGGCGCATCGTCTACCGCTTGCGCAAGCCGTGGCCGAAGCCCGGTGGAGCGAGGTGTCTGGTGCTCGAGCCCGGTGAGCTGCTCAAGCGGCTGGCGTCGCTGGTGCCGGCACCCTACAGCCACATGGTCCGTTATCACGGCGTGTTCGCCAACCGTTCGCGCTGGCGCCCCCTGTTGCCCTCCCCGCCGGCGGTGGTGGATCGGGAGGATGAGCCGGAAAAGGGGACGCTGCCGCTCGTTTCAGGGTCAGCTGAGGAGAAGGCCGACGTGGCCGGCGACGCCGCTGCCCCCCACCGCCGCCGACCGCTGCGTTGGGCGCAGCTCCTCTTGCGGGTGTTCTTCGTCGACGCGCTGAGCTGCCCGCGCTGTACACCCGCGCGAGGGCGTCGGGTGCCGATGGTGGTGCTGGCGTTGATCACCGATCCGCAGGTGCTGCGGCGGATCCTCTCGCACCTCGAGCTGCCCGCCGATGGGCCGCCGCTGGCTCCGCGCTCGCCCGGGGGTGATCTGGGGCCGCTGTTCGAGCGCGGCGACTCTGGGGCGAGGTGGCCGGCCCGTCCTCCCCCCTGACCGAGGCGATCAGGGAGAGCGGGCGCGCGGTGCCGACAAACAGCGTTTGGATACGCCGCACGCTGCTCCCCTCGCTCCCTCATCTCGAGATCTCAAGTCAAACGATGGAAACGTCTCCGGCCCGTGAGGTCACTGAGCGCCGGTCACCGCATGCTCGCATGAGCCACTCCGCATCGTTTCGGCGGTGTCCGGATTCACTTCCCCGCCGCACGAGCGAGTCCTGGAGCCGCTCGACGCCGACAACGACCACTGTCGCCGCCGATACGGTGGGCTGATACAATGGTGATCGACTAAAACGCGGTTCGATTTTCCTATGCGCATGCGCTCCTTCACGATTCGGACGGACTCAAGCAAATCGGTATCGTTCGTAGTAACGAGCGCCCCCTTTCCTCTGGGCGAGAATAGAACTCGCTCGCTCGAAGGTCACCCCGGGCATCACCGGCGAACTCCGATTGATTCGGCGTGTGCTGTCGCACGTCGTGCTCGCAGGATGAGCCAGGTCACAGCCGCACGGACCACCCGATCTTCCTCTAGAGCGTCCGGAGGGACCGCAGTTCCCCACACGGTCTCTTCGGGCGAAATGGATCCCTCAATCACTTTCCCGTGCCTGTCCGCAAAAGCGCAAGTGGCAAGAAAGATCTTTGCCCCATCGCTAAGCACAAACTGCTCGATACCGGTAGATAGACCGGCAGTCGGTGAACCAAAGAAGCGAGTACCGGGGCGTCCGCGAAACGAGGCTGCAATCGCTTCTCCCGCACTTGCAGTTCCTTCCCCAATCAGCACAGCTACCGAGGTAGAGGGGTTCCTCAGCTCGCATGGAGCGTCCCCCAGCTCGACAATCACGCGATCGCCGAGTGCCACACGCCCGTTAGAGTAGGACCATTCTTCGCGATGACCGTCCAGTCGGACACATGAGCCAACTGAACCGGATCCCAAAAACGGCCCTACGGCGAGAAGCATGGGCCACATATTGCCGCCATGATCGAATCGTAGGTCAATTATCCACCCGACTGGGTCCGCGCAGTTCACTTCCTCAATGAGCCTGTGGGCTGTAACAGCGAACAGTCGACCCTCTGCATCATTGCCGCGGCGGAAACTCGGAATCGATATGTACCCAATGTTGTCATTCAAAACTGTCGCGCGTAGGTCGTCAGCTAAAACGCCGCGGGCTTGAGAAACAACCCCCTCCCCGGGAGAACGGAAGGAGCTATGCCCATCCTTGAGCTGTAGGATCGCGTACCGTATCAAGTCATGCGTGCTCTCCCGATCATCGTCTCGTCTGACCCAGGCCTGAAGCTTGGGGCGCAATGCCTGCCAATTGACGTTGTCGCGACACAGCCCGTTCGCTTCAACTATGTCCAATGCTTCCTTGAGATACGTACGCTCGTCCTGGACTCGCCGCGCGCTATCCGATCGATCCCCGTGACATCCCCAGGCGATTGGGACGACTACGGCCAAAAGGACAACTGCACGGTGAGCCAAACTGCCTCTGGACTGTTCAACGAACATTGCGGCACCCGTCAGTTACTAGCACGATGCTGAAAGCCGATTTGTTGACTGATTCGGTACCACCTGAGCAATTGCTGCGCGCCTTGTTGCTCGAGGCGTTGTACACCGACCCGAAGCGAGCGGCAGCTTACCTCCTGTTTCGGTGGTTCGTGGGGTTGGGTATCGATGACCGGGTGTGGGCGCCTGGTTGATGGCCGTCAGAAGGGGCATGACCGGTCTCCTCCAAGTTCTTGCGCGGTAATCAGTTGTCGCGTTGGAGCCTGTGTCACGCTTAGGAAAGACCCAGATCCACGGTATGAGCACGATCGGAGAGTACACGCGGCATGGGGGGGATTCAAGACGTGCGTCAGGTATGCGACAGGTGGGCTGCCGTGCGGGTGCGCTCGGGCACGACGATCGTGCGTTGAAGACCACCAACAGGGAAGTTGGCTTTGGCGAGAAGGTTTTGTTTGCACCTCCTTTTTACCAGGACTGGAGCACTTTTTCGTGTCTAGATATTGACCGGCACAGCGTGAGTCATGCCGTTACCCGTGGATCTGGGCTTAGAACTATCTCGGTTTACGCAGTCAACTATGTGCCCGTCTACGAATCGCTCCCAGTTTGCGCAGAGGCGGAGAAGTACGGACTCTGCCACATCCCGTTTGTCCTGTGCGGTCCGGATTACGCGTTGAGCCTCGACAACGCGACGCATGAAGTCCTCGTACCACCCCGCCCGGCCGCCGAGATCGAGCTCGGCCGGTACCTGACGACGCTTGGCGCGTACCGGGATGCGGAACGTGTGCTCGTGGCGGTGCACGCCACATCGGACTCAACGGGCGCCGCTGGCGGCGAAGTCAAGGCGCGCGCTCGGGAGGCGATTGTCGAGGTCTACACCGCGTGGGCGAAACCCGACGTTGCGGCCGCCTACGCGCAGCAGGAGTAAGCGCGACGCCCTCAACGCGCGCCCAGCACCACCGTGTCGGCGGTGCGTTCTGCGTCACGCACGGCTCTTCGCACAGGACCTTACCGCTCACCGACAGCCGCACGCCGGCGGGGGCATCGCAGGCGCATTGCTGAGCACGTCGCCACCAGTCTCGTCCACGTTGTTGTCGGTCGCGCGGCCGTGCCCTTCGATGAGCCCCTGCAGTCGTCTCGGATGCTCGGTGGCACTAAACGTGATCCTGTCTCTGGGGCATGGCCGACTTGGGGCACCGAGCGGCGCCCGCCCTGGGGTTGCCGGCGCTCTCCTACGAGCGCGTTCCCGGTGCGGCCACCGCTGCGCTCCCCGAGCGCTACCGTCGCCGTCAGCCCGAGACGACCGCGCTCTACCGTGCGGTGTGCGAGCACCTCGATCCGTTTCTCGACGAGGCGCGGGAGCGCGACGGCGAGGGCTATCCCCAGTTCATCGAGCGCGAGTTCCGCCGCTACCTCGACTGCGGTCAACTGGAGCGAGGCTTCGCGCGGTTGCGTTGCCCGGAGTGTGGCTTCGAGCGTCTGGTCGCCTTCTCGTGCAAGGGCAGACTCTGCCCGAGCTGCATCGGCCGGCGCATGGCGGAGACCGCCGCGTACCTGGTCGATACGCTGTTGCCCGAGGCTCCCTACCGTCAGTGGGTGCTGAGCTTCCCCTGGCCGCTGCGCTTCCGGTTGGCGGTCGACCGGCGCCTGTTCACGGCGCTGATCGGAACGTTCCTGCGTACGGTGTTCGCCTGGCATCGGCGGCGCGGTCGCGCCCTGGGAATCGCCGGTGGCGAGAGCGGCGCGGTGACCTTCGTGCAGCGCTTCGGCGGTGCATTAAATCTCAATCCCCACCTACATAGCCTGATCCCCGACGGCTTGTTCGTGCCTGGCGAGAGCGAGGGCGAGCCGCTGGGCTTCGTGCCGCTACCTACACCGACGCACGAGGAGATCGAGGCGCTGACCTGGCGCATCGCGCGGCGGCTGACGCGGGTGATCGAGCGACTGTGCGCCGATGCGTTCGCGACCGAGGAGCTCTTCGAGCGCACGGTGGCGTCATTGCGCCAGGCGTTGGCGCGCTCGGTGGAGGCGCCGCTACCGCGGGCGGGCGTGGGGCTCGAGGACGCTCGTCCCGAACCGCCTCAGACGCCCTTGTGCGCGAAGGTGGCGGGGTTCTCCTTGCACGCGGCGCGGCTGGTACCGGCAGATGACCGCGTGGCGCTCGAGCGGTTGTGTCGCTACGGACTGCGCGCGCCGTTCGCTGTGTCGCGCTTCAGCCTGGCAGCCGATGGGCGCATTGTCTACCGCTTGCGCAAGCCGTGGCCGAAGCCCGGTGGAGCGAGGTGTCTGGTGCTCGAGCCCGGTGAGCTGCTCAAGCGGCTGGCGTCGCTGGTGCCGGCACCCTACAGCCACATGGTCCGTTATCACGGCGTGTTCGCCAACCGTTCGCGCTGGCGCCCCCTGTTGCCCTCCCCGCCGGCGGTGGTGGATCGGGAGGATGAGCCGGAAAAGGGGACGCTGCCGCTCGTTTCAGGGTCAGCTGAGGAGAAGGCCGACGTGGCCGGCGACGCCGTTGCCCCCCACCGCCGCCGACCGCTGCGTTGGGCGCAGCTCCTCTTGCGGGTGTTCTTCGTCGACGCGCTGAGCTGCCCGCGCTGTACACCCGCGCGAGGGCGTCGGGTGCCGATGGTGGTGCTGGCGTTGATCACCGATCCGCAGGTGCTGCGGCGGATCCTCTCGCACCTCGAGCTGCCCGCCGATGGGCCGCCGCTGGCTCCGCGCTCGCCCGGGGGTGATCTGGGGCCGCTGTTCGAGCGCGGCGACTCTGGGGCGAGGTGGCCGGCCCGTCCTCCCCCCTGACCGAGGCGATCAGGGAGAGCGGGCGCGCGGTGCCGACAAACAGCGTTTGGATACGCCGCACGCTGCTCCCCTCGCTCCCTCATCTCGAGATCTCAAGTCCAACGATGGAAACGTCTCCGGCCCGTGAGGTCACTGAGCGCCGGTCACCGCATGCTCGCATGAGCCACTCCGCATCGTTTCGGCGGTGTCCGGATTCACTTCCCCGCCGCACGAGCGAGTCCTGGAGCCGCTCGACGCCGACAACGACCACTGTCGCCGCCTATACGGTGGGCTGATACAATGGTGATCGGCTAAAACGCGGTTCGATTTTCCTATGCGCCTCATCCTGGACCTCGTCCCAGTGAGCAAGAAGGCCCCAGAGGCCGAGCTTGCGCGCGCGTTCGCGGTTACGTTCAGGGTCAGTCGGGGTCTTCGGCATCATCTTCCTCCTTAAAGAGTCGGTCGTAGTCGGTGAGTGAGTGCGGGCGAACGATGAGGTCTCGAAAACGCGGATCGTCGGGCACGCGCACAGGGACTGGCGGTGGTTTGCCGGCAGCGAAACGGTTTTGATCAAGGACCTGGCGCACGGCCCGGAGATGCGGCGCGTCGCGCTCGAGAGCTTCAGCGATTGCCTGCTCGAGTTCATGAGGACCGTAGCGGTCAAGGAGCGTAAGAAGCCGTGAGGTGACGCTGCCTAGGTTGGCGCCGCGCAAGGCGAGCTGCTCGAACAATCGGCTGGAGGAGGGGGCGGCATGCGCCAGGCGATCGATGCCACGGTGCTTGCGAGCCTGTCGTTTCTGAGCGACGAGTGCTTCGAGATGACGCGGATCTTCGATCTGGCGCCCCTTGTCCCAGCAACGGTCGTGCTCGGCCACCAGGCGAGACCGACTACGATCCGGCCAGCGTCCTCCCCGACCTCGCCCGCGTCCTCGGCGTCACCACCGACCAGCTCCTCGGCGTCAAGCCCGTCCGTTCACGCACCAAGAAGCCCCAGGACACCCGCCTCTGGCGGGGGTTCAAGCAGGTCGAGAAGCTGCCCGCCAAGGAGCGCAGGCAGCTCCGCCAGCTCATCGACGCCTTCCTCGATAGGGACAAGCTCCGGGGGAATGGTGCTGGGTAGGGGAACTTACTCCGTCGAAGGGGACACGCGGTCGAGCCACGAAGGCCTGTCCGACTCGGGGCCATACCACCCCCAATCGGCGAGTATTTCAATGAACGCGTCTCGGTCATACTCCTCGCCCGGGAGCGGGATGCTCATTACCGAGAAGCCGTACCCCGCCTGTACGGCCTCTTCAAGCCACTCGTCACGGATCGACGTCCCGTACTTAGCGTCGGGAATGATGATCATGCCCTTGGGGCCACCGAAATTTTGAACCTGCACAGGAATGTGCATTCGAACTCCCGCCCCTACAGTCAGCTCGATTGCGAATTTGACATGAAGGCCCAGGTCATTGGCTGCTCGCCGCCAATGCGCATAGAGCCTGGATTCATTCGAAGACACGCGAGTCAGTCCTTGATCGGGATGTGATTCACAGGGCCAACGTGGCCATGCAACTCCTGAGCCGGCCCCGGGGTCGACTCTGGCGTTCGAAGCGAATGCTTCTCGGGACCGCGGACTTTGCCCGCCGGGAATGGGTCCGGAAGCTCCGCGTTCAGGTCCTTGTATGCCTGCATATCGCCTCTCGTCATGCCGGTTCGCTTGTCTCCCTTGGCCATGTCGACGAGGGCCTGCTTCTCCTTGCTAAAAGCCTTGCCTCCCCCTCTTGCGGCATCCGCCCCCTTAGCGGCATCGGCCCCTTTTCCAAAGAGCTTCGCCACAAACTTAGCACCGCGCGGCGACGGAACGCCAGGTACCGCTGCTGCAACAACGTCACCTCCAAGTAACCCGGCGTTCTGGAGCGATGGTTCTTTGACAAGATCGTAGACGCCAACCGCGATGCCGATGACATCAAGGATGAGGTCAGGCGTCGGAAGGAGTCCCTCCGAATCGCTCCAATCCAGAGGATGGTTGCGCGCGTACGCGTACGGATGAAGCCGGAGCGGATCCGCGAGCAGTTTCTTCTCCGGCGCCTCCAGCAGGATCGGATCCAATGCTCCAAAGCGCCCGTACCTGGCCATGTTGAAACGAGCGCCTTGACGCGTGAACCCGCCAAGCTCCTGCTCGCCCTTGTGGTGACGAAACGGTTGGTCGTAACGGCTGGACTCCAGCCGCCTAGGCTCACCAAACGGGAAGTAGTCAATCCGCTGCATCACGCTGCCGTCTGCATCGGTTACGGCACGGACGCTTCCCTCTCCATCGACGTGACAATGTTGGATTAAGCCCCCATCGTCCACCGTGCCGAACAACCGACCATCCGCGTACAGATACCGCTGCTTCTCCGTACCGTCGCCCTCGAAGAGACCGAGGAGCTTCCCGCCTCGGCGCAGCGCGATCGTTGCATCGACCACATCATCCACGGCGCTGTTCGTTCGCAGCTCCAAGCACGGTTCGCCCTCACCGTCCAAAAAACTCTCTTTCGCAATCAAGTTGTCGCTCGTGGCCAGCGATTGACGCACCACGCGGTTGTCGTGCGAGTACCAGAAATAGTGGGACCGGATGCCACGCGATCCTACATGCTCGTTGATCGCGATCACGTTGCCGTTGCCATCGTGGGCAAACTCGACCGAAGCCTCCGACGCCAAGTGATCCACCTTCGTCAACCGACTCGTCCCGGCCTCATGCAGGTAGCTGAAGTGATTCCCGTAGGGGCGCTCCACGCCGGTCCGAGTTCCCGTGTCATCGTACTCGAACGCCATGCTGGCGTCTGCATCGAACACCACGCTCTTCAGACGACCCAGTGCGTCCGGGAAATATGTGGTGGTGGCGAGGTTGTCGGTCGTCCGCTGGTGCATCGACGCGTTCGGATAGTAGGAGAAGCTCTCTGAGAACACCGCGCCGCCGTCGCTGTCAACCTGATGGGTCGCCACGCGACCCCGATCCGTATAGGTGAGCGTCGTTTGTGGATTGCCAAGGCCCCCTTGATCCGCGAAAAGGAGTTCTTTGAGGCGGTCGTCATCGAAATAGTCAAGCTCGAGAATCTGGTCGAGGCCCAGCCCTTCTTGCCGAAACACCTTGGAAACGCGCCCGCGATCGTCGTAGCGGTATTCAAGCGCCAAGCTGCTGCCCGGGTACTCAAGCTCAATCGTCTCGTCAAGCCAATCTTGCTCAACGTCTACGTCTTGCACGAGATAGTTCGATCCCGCGCCAACCCCCTTCCACGTCGCGGTCTTCTCGAAAGTCACGTGCCCGGACGTGTCATACCAAAAGTCCCTAGTGAAGTGCGGGCTTCCCGCCCCGCGGGCCCGGCGACTAACCTGAGCAAGGCGACCCTCCGTGTTCGTGCCAACGCCGGTGTCATAGCTGTACGACACGATCGGATCATGATTCAGGGGCGCCTCCGGGTAGCTTGCATCCTCCGGCTGCAGCTGGGCTTGTGTCACGCCCGACAACACGCCCCGCTCAACCTCCCGGCCCTGCTCATCGTACTTGTAGTACGTCCACTCGTTCACCGCGGCACTTTGCCGTCTATCCTGGGAGAATCTGAGCTTCCCCGACAAGTCATAGACGTAGACGATGTCCCATCCAGACCCCAGGCTTGATTGCGTTTGATAGATGACCGATGTCGTTGCCCCATTGGCAGCGCACGAGACCGTCGTCAAGACCTCGTGCGCAACCCCGGGCGTCGTCCGCACCATCCCGCCGTGCGAACCTTTGTGATTGAGTCGAACGAGCTCCGCGCCCCCAATTTCGCGAATGACAAATGTCGGGGTACCGCATGATCCATCCGTAAACTCGAGTGTCGCACTGTATTGTATCGCCTTCATTGATGGCGTGAAGACGGAAGCTTGCGTCCCCACTCCAGGTTCGTGGCGGATCTCGTGGTGCTCGGAATGCTTGCCTCCCAAGTCGGGAAGATCGACGCGCAAGAGCCTACCTGCCATGTCGTACTCGTAGACCGAATCGCGGCCTTCGGCGTCTCTGATGCGAATCAAGTTTCCTCGATCATCGTACCTGTAGTACGTGACCGCTTTCGATCCATCGTCCTTCACGTATGCTACGGCGCGGAGCTGTCCAAGGGCGTCGTATTTGCGTATCGCCTGATGACCGAAAGGATCCGTAGTTGTCTCCGCCTTGAAGTAGCTTGCTCCTTGAAGGTCACTCGACCAGGGATACGAGAAGCCGTCGCCTGATAAGGACGTGGCGAAATCGCGCGTTACATACTCGATACGCAAGTCAGGGTGTGTGGTCGCCTCCAAGCGACCGAGCTTGTCATAACGATATTGCGTTACGCGACCTTCCTCATCGGTGCTCTGCCATACCTGATCTAGGATGTTGAATTCAACTTCCTTCAACGCACCATTTCGTTCCGTCTGAAAGATGCGGTCGATTCCGTCGACGTGATGAGTTGTCTCTTGCTGCGGTTGTTCGGGTCCTACACCCGGGGTGGCGATGACACTGATCTTTGTCTGGCCCGGCTCATCACCATAGAGCTGTGTCAACCGCGCGGCCAACTCCGTTTCACGCCGTACTGCCTGAATCCTCCCGATCTCATCATAGACAAAGTCCGTCGCATACCCATCAGGCCCCGTGTGCGACAACACCTCCCAGCGACGGTCATAGCTGAAGTAGTCAAGAATTGCATCCGTGTCACCACGCTCCATCCAATCAGGACGCAGAAAGGCGGCGTAGGGCCCCCCTAGCTCTAACGGACTCGAGTTTTCATCCACCCACTTCCGGTGCACGACACGACCCGACGGACCGGTGACCTTCGACACCGCCCACCGCGGATTGAAGTCCGGCACCGAGTATGCATCCACGTCATAGTCATAGATCGTGCTGGCAAATAGGTGCCCTGATCCTTCCGGGGTCACAGCTACGCGTCTCTCCTCCACTCGACAGCCGTTCTCAAAGTCCCCGATGTCTCGCTCCTCAAGTGACGTCTTGGGTCCGGTTCCTCCCTTGTAGGTCGCCCGCTCCTTCATTACGCGGATAAACCAAGGGGTGGACACAGCACTCGCTGGATCTGGGTTTGGGATGCCGGGAGGCGGTGGTACCTCCCAAGTAGAACTGGGACTAGCGATCACGTTATGCGGCATGTCTATCGTCTCATCACCTAGCGCGTTTCGATGCAGCGTGATGTTTCCAAACTCATCAAACTCCCTATAGAACTCTTCGTAGGACGCGACACCACCCGACACGTAGTGCGTGACAGTTTTTTCCGTGTTCTCCAACGACCGATGTCTGTTCTCGTCGAGATCCAATGAAGCGTCGTGAACGTACTCAATCAGCTCTTGACCAGAGACTTGTTCCTCGACCAACAACGTTTCCCATAGAGCGTCCTCGTCGGGCGCATTGTCGAGAACATGCGGCATGAAATATGGCGCCTTTCGATACTCGAACCGCCTGACCACTTCATCCGGCGTCGCCGAGCTTCCCTCGGGGGAAAACGGCGGTCCCGTGGTAACCGTAGTCCTGTACACATGGTCTTTGTGGTTGATATCATGCACATGGCCGGGAACGAAGTCGTACTCATACGTGGTGGTCCTCGTCGGCAAACTCGAGGCTTCATCCAGGTACACTCTGGCGCTCCCGACAATGCTCTGCGATACAGCTGAACGCCCCGTCGTCCTGAGGAAAAACTCATCGTTCAGCTGCGTTGTGCAACCAAACGGGATATCGTCGCGGTCGACGTAGGCGTACTCAGTCCTTCCGCCGGTGGGGTACTTGATTTCCTTCAGCCTGCTCGCGCTATAGGGTTCTCTTTGGTACGCACAGCGCGTGGGAAAACCGACCTGTCGCTCGTCAGGCTCATAGTCGAAATAGGTCGTTCGACCGACCTGATCCACTATGTACCCAACGTAGTCCAGCCCGCCCTTTATCTCATCGCCACTAATGGTGTCGCCACTCCAGCGCTTGATGTATACGTCCCCTAACTCGGTACAATCAGCGTGGCCTCCGTCGGGGCACCAAGAGACCGCGTCGATCCGATACCCATCACTACCCTGATCATCAAAGAACGTCAGCAACCGCCTCCAGCCAATAGCATCGTTCCCGACGAAGATATGAAGACTCCTGACTGACAGCTGTGCTGAGTTCTCAGAACCACCTGTTGGATTGTGGAACTCATACTCAACCTTCAAGGCTCTGGAGGAGGGGTGGGTACCGGTCTTGCCAAAGATCTTGTGCAATCGGAAGCAGCGTGTGAACTGAATGTCGCTGGTAGAGTACGGCGCCCACGTCGGGTTCGTCGGCCCAACCGGTGGGCGAACATCGTGCTCTTTGAACAGATAGCTGAGACCCTCGGGCGCCTTCACGACCAGATCCCGGTTGAACCGTTGGAAAGGGATGTCAACGCACGCCCGAAAGTAGTTGCGCTTGTTGGCAGCCGCCATCGCGAGCTTCTGGGAGGCCCCGTCGTTCTGATAGTATCCAAACTCCAACAACGATCCGTCGTTGCGGGCGACGTAAACGTTGCGGGTTTGATAGAGACGGTACCCGCTCGTCAGGTCATCATGACCCCGGTCGCAGATTGTAATCCCTTCCGTCCGGTAGACATCGTAAGGAGGTGGTGTGTCGTTCTGGTTGTCCCAAAGCTCGGTGGTGAAGTTGAAGTTCAGGATTGCAATGCCGTTCAAGCCCAGATACCAAGTAGGGAGCGAAATCTGCGCCGAATCTACATCAAAATCAACCGGTGGATTTCTGACGCGCGCGATCCTGAAACCACCTCCACCGTTATAGTTTAGCGTGAGGTCGAGCGTCAGTCCGTCGCCAAGTGGAACGCTGTACAGCGGATGCTCATAGGTCAGGTTTCCATTGAAATTCGAAACCCGCTCGTATTCTGTGATTCGCGTGTATGAATCCGCACCGCGATACCCTCGTTCATTGAATTGCTCGAGTGTATTCAGTCCATTCGTAACATCTAGCGGATCGCCTTGGTATTGGGCTACTGAAACCGCCCCAATCAGCGAATCGCGCCCCGCGTTCGACTGCACAACGAGATCCAACGCGCCATCCAGATAGGTTGGGATCGCGAAAGACACGTGAGCCGAATCCGCCCACGTTCCGAGAAGCCCGCCTGTCGCAGTGCCAATGCCTGAGCTAAGCCAGGCATCGGTCACACCAGACAGGTGACAGCCGTACAGAGTCACTGCAACGGTATCGCCTGCCGCGGCGGCCACATCGGAGATGCTTGCAACTGCGGGCGGCCCCGGGCTCGCGTCACCGCCCAAGATGGTGGCTGGTGCGGCACTGAAGACGTGGTCGACCTCGCCGTTGCTGTCCACAAGCGTCACATAGTCGAGGTAGAAGCTCCCCGGCACTGATTCCAGGCATCCCGAGAATTCGAACTGTACTTCGATGCATTCGACCCCTGCAGCCCCCTCAGCAAGCTCCCACGTGTACAACTTTCCGGCGAGCAGAGAGTCTGCTGGCATCGCGTCGGTCGCCACCGAGCAATCGCCTGGAAGCGCAAGCGGTACGATGTCGTAGCACGCCGCCAACGTATCGCTCGGCACCCACGACAGCGAAACGCCACAGTCCACCACGTCCCGGGAGTCCTCAACCAAGACGTAGAGAGATTGAATTCCCGCAGGGAATATCTCGAGATTTGTGACGAGCGAGTCAGACGCCCAGCTCACTCTTGCCGTCGCGTCCTCGCTTTCTCCCGCGAATGCCTGGGAAGAAACCAACGCGGCTACTACGATCGAGGCGAGCTTTCGATTGTGCATAGCGGCACTTCTCCTGGCTACCTTCGAGTGCAAACGACAGTGCTGATCTCTCGCACCTGCTCCGCAGGTGTCGTCAGAGTGAGAACCGCCATGTACGTGCCCGTGGCGATGTGGTCCCCAGCATCGTCGCGCCCATCCCACCGCATGCTGTTGAACCCCGCCTTGCAATCGTCCTCCATCGAACAGATTCGCTTCCCGGTCACGGTGTAGATGCCCAAGTTCGCGCGGGCCGCGCTTGTCGACTGAAACGTAAACGCTGCCGGTCCGCGCATGGGGTTCGGATAGCAAACAAAGTCACTGATTCGAAGTCGGTGATCGACAGCAAAGTTGAAAACGAGGACTTCGTGGCCTGCGGACTGCACAGTTAACGTGTAACGTCCAGCCTCCAAATCCGTTTCCAGCTTGACACCCTCTTCCTCTGCCACGCTGTCGACGATCAGCTCAGCGCTTCCTTTCCGCTGAATGGACGCAGAGTACGCAGGCGCAGGTTGGCTCTTGGGCTGAACCTCGACCCGCACCTGCCGATCAACCAGATCTCCCTCCTTGATCTGCGAGCCCACCAGTTTGCCATTGATCCAAACCAAGATCGGCACCACATCGGATACTGCGATCGGTGGGCTGGCGATGCCGGTGTCGTGGTAGTGGCGTCCGTAGTAGTCGAATGCCGGAACCGAAAGCACGCCGATATCGGTGCCCACCGCAGAGACCAAGAGTTCATTGCCTGGCGCTCCTGTCAGCTCCCCTCCGGCGAAGGTGCTGCCGGTGACCGGGAGCGAGTAGGGGAACCCCGCCAACTGCTGGCCACTCGAAGTCCAAGCCTCCGCTTTGTTGTCGCCTACGATGACGGTGATCTCCAGGTCTCCTCCTGCAACGATATCCGCGACCTCTGGTCCTGAATGTGGTTCCCCTGCAGATGTTTGCTTTGGCCACCCCGCCTTGGTTGCCCACGACGTAGGGCCGACTCTTTCGAGCACAGTCACTGAACCGCTTCCTGTGGAATACACGATCTCATCGATAGGCGATCCGTCGATGCTGCGTACGACTGGCCTCCCCCAGGTCGGTCCGCTGAACCCGGATACCGCAGTGGCGTCGTAGCTGGTGCCATCGAAGTCAACGATCCCGACAACTCCCCCAGCTGAACTGCCAGCGATGTAGACAAGCTCCTGGTTCGCATCACCGTCGGTCTCGCCGATGCCCAGCAGAACTGCCGCTGACCCCGCAACTGTCACTTCGTTGAAACTCGACAGGTTCGCGTCGTAGATCCTCACCTTCCCGTTGGCCGTCCCAAACGCGTACTCGCGACTTCCTGCCCCGCTGAGCGACCCCGTTGCCAAGCTCGTCGGGCTGAAACCAAGCGCCTGGTTCGGGCATCCGCTGCAGACCTGGCCGGTGGTCGCACTGACACCGACAAGGCGGGTAGCCCCGCCATACGATTCAGTCAAGACGAGGACCTCGGCATAGGTATCGCCGTCAATATCAGTGGCGATTGGTTGTGACCAAATCCAGGTGGTGGCGCCAATAGCCTGGGGAGGCCAATTGGGCGCCAGTGAGAGATCGTTGCCCCATACGTAAGCGCGACCGTCGTCGCCGATGGTAAGCACTTCGTTTCCGGGGGCGGGGAGAAAATCTGCTACCTCCGGTCGGCGCCAGCCCGCTGAGTCTGCGAGCGCTGCTCCACCGGCGAAAAGGACTGTTAACACAAACACCGCGAGCTTCTTCATTGCGCACCCGCAAAGACCATGCTTGCCGAAACACGGTGACTGTTGCCCAGCACGTCGTGCCCGACGAAAGCGTAGTCGACCTCAAAGTTGTTCACGCCGAATCCGGCCCCGGCGGCCAGCTCATTTCTCTCGGCTCCCAGGCGAAGTGCGATGCCGCTTGACCGGTACTCAAGACCGAAGTGCAAGTCACCACTTACTGAGGCGACACTGATCTGATCTACCGATCCACGATTCTCGAAGTACAGCTGCAAATCCGCAGCCCCCAGAAAGGCACCTGGCACTTTGGGTAGTGCGAACGCCTGCGCAAAGCCGAAGCGCACCGTCGGTTCAATCCACTCGCGGCGCCCAGTGTCCCAGGCGAGCAGTGTGCGTGTGACATCTGCGATTCGCAAAGCGGCGCGAGCGTCGTGCCACAGTCTGGTTGCCAGTGCAACATCCAACCCAATCCCAAAACTCTTGATCCCCGCGGCGTTCTGATACAGAAGCTTCAGCGAGCCCCCGAGCGACCATCGCGGACCCAAACGTCGACCATAGCCGGCGAAGAGGCCGTATTCTGCGTCAGACCGGTACTCAATAAGCCCCTCATCAAACAGCACGCGTTCACCGGGATCAAACTCGCCGTTTCCTTCTCCCGGGTCGCCCGTTCCATCTATCTGATCTAATCCGAAGTCATCGAACGCAAGGTTCGTCGTGATGGGTATGCCGTCAATGCCCAGCCTAATGAAGGACACGCCCATCCCATCTTGACGGTTCAAGTCCTGACCTTCCGCGTGATCCTCGCGACTCGCAAACACCGCTGTGATCGTGTCGTAGTTGATTCGACCGGCGAACCGCTCAGAATGCATCACCGACACTTCCGTAGCAGCAACGTCAGGCAGATTGGCCGCGTTCCAATAGGGCGCTCCAGGGTCCTGCGCAACCGCCAGAAAGGCGTTGCCCATTCCCAGGGCGCGTGCTCCAACTCCGAGGCGGAGGTACTCGGCAGCGAACTTCTCGGCGGCACCCGCGCTCGGCAATCCCATGAGCCCTACTGCGACGAAAACTGCGGCACCTTTTTTACGACACATCGATCAGCTTCCCGCGTGATAGAGAATTCGAACCCGCGCCGGCGCGCTCGGCTGCTCTCCTGTACACACGTTGACACCGGGCGCGTCAACCATCACCGAGCCAAAGTCGCTATCTTGAAGGCTGGTGTGCGAACCGTCGCAGTGGAGAACCTGTGTTAAGCCCGGCGCCGAGGCCTGGGTCACCGCCAGTTCACTGCCCGATACCCCCGACCGCACAATGAGCCGTCCCAGCGGAACGAGATTCTCCTGGCTGACGCAATCAAAAGCCGTCACCAGCTCCGGCATCGCCGATGTTGGGGTCACAGCGGCGATCTCGTTGGACAGACAGCCCCCGATCCAACCCAAGATCGACCAGCCCTCGCCGAGGTCGAAGGCCAGTTGGGCACCCGTCAGATCCTCAGCGCCGTTTACGTACACGTAAACGTAGTAGAGCTGACTTGCACCAACCTCTGCTGACGGAGCTTGGCCGTCACAGTCGAGCCCGTTCAGCACCGGATGAGCACAGGTTGGGTTGATGCCCATCGGCTCTGCGTGTAGCACGATCGCCGGCGATGCCCATGCGCTGGCGACGCAAGCCAGGAACATCGCGCTCGCCCAAGCAGGCAGCGCAAGCCTCATCGAGTGAACCACCATCCCACTCCTCGTCTACGGCTACACTTCAGATAGCCCCAAGTCATTGAGTGGCGAAGCATCCAAGGCGAGTGCAGAGCAATGCACTCACCCAGAGCGTTCCGCTGCTCAACAAGCAGGCGACTTCGGCCCAGATGGGTACTGGTTAGGTACTGCCTAGCTGAGGTGCTGAACGTGGAAGGTGGGCGAAATCATGAGAGCTGGCCAACAAGCGTCGCATAGCGTTTTCCCCGCGCTTTTGTTGCGGCAGCGGCTACGACCTAACGGGTACTTCAACCAAGCTAGCGCACCAAGTGCGCACGGCGCAAGCGCTTTTTTGAACAAAATGCACACGTTGTCTAACAGCCTGATAACCCTGCAGCCAGCTCCGCAGACAGATTGAGGTTACCGCTCCCCATCAACACCGCCTGCAAGACAAAACGTCAGTCCGCTCCCTGCCCTCCAGACGCCTCCACCGACCTGCGCCGCCTTCTCTAGCGCGGTCGGGATCTTCGCGCTAAGCTCTCTCGCTTCGCCAGCTTTCACTTTCGCCCAGCGGGTCAATCCCATGAACCAACGTACATCCAGAATCCTAACGCCAGTCCTCGCCACGCTCTTCGCGGCGTCCGGCTGCGGGGACGAGTCCATCCGCACCTACCGCGCCCCCAAGGAGGCGCCGCCCGCAGCCAGCCGGCCCTCCACCCACTCCCACCCCGCCGAGGTTGCCGCGTGGGACCTGCCGCACGGCTGGACCGAGCGCCCGGGTGAGGGCATGCGCTTTGCAACGCTGATTGCCGATCCGACTGAGCCGCCGCTCGAGGTGAGGGTGACGCCGCTCGGTCGCATCGCTGAGGACCCGCTGGCCAACATTAATCGCTGGCGCGGGCAGATTGGCCTCGAGCCCATCACCGACGACGAGATCGGCTCGGTGGCCGAGGTGGTCGAGTTGGCCGGCGACCGGCAAGCCCTGAAGATCGACATGGAAGGGGAGGGGCGCGACGACCATCCGGCGCAGCGCATCCTGGCTGCGATCTTCCCGGGAGAGGAACGGGTTTGGTTCTTTCTCTTGATGGCCGACGCGACGCGTGTCGCCGGTCACGTCGATGCGTTCGACACGTTGACGCGGAGCCTGCGCCTCGAGACCGCCGAGCGCCAGGTGCCGCGGGGCGAGCTAGCCGCCGGGGACGCCGGCGGCTCGGGCGGGGGGCTTCCGGAGGGCCACCCGCCGATCGGCGGGGCAGGCGCGGCAGATCCACCGAGCGACGAGAGCGGAGCTGGAGCGAGCGAAGGGGCGGCGGCGCAGCCACCAGCCGCGAGCGGCGAATCGCTGACCTGGACTTTGCCGGAAGGCTGGGAGGAAACGCCCAACACCTCGAGCATGCGCGTGGCGACAATTCAAGCCGGCGACACCGAGGTCGCCATCACCCGTTTTCCAGGAGCCGTCGGCAGCCTCGTCGACAACATCAATCGCTGGCGCTCGCAACTCGGTCTGGAGCCGGTGGCCACCGCCGGCGACCAACCCATGGAGCACTTGGACGCCGGCGGCGTCCACATGGAGCTGATGGAACTGGCGGGGCCGGATGCAACATCCCAAGCCATGCTCGTCCTCATTTGCCGGCGGTCCGACATGACGTGGTTCGTCAAAATGACCGGCGATGTGGCGACCGTCGACGTCGAGCGCCAGCGCTTCCGCACCTTCGCCGAGAGCTTGCGCTTCCAAAGCGACACCTAAGATGCGATCCCTTCTCCGCGCGCTCTCATCGCTGCGTTTGACCGTGGTCCTACTGGCCCTCTCCATGTTCTTGATCTTCGCTGGCACCTGGGCGCAAATCGACATGGGCATCTGGGCAACGCTGAAGACCTACTTCCGGACGCTCTACGTCTTCATCCCCTTCCAGATTTTCTTTCCCCGCCAGTGGGAGGTGCCGGGTGGCATCCCATTCCCAGGTGGCTACGTGCTTGGGGGACTCCTTCTGGCCAACCTCCTGGCCGCCCACGCCTTGCGTTTCGCTTGGAGCTGGAGGCGTCTCGGCATCATCTACATAGCCTGATCCCCGACGGCTTGTTCGTGCCTGGCGAGAGCGAGGGCGAGCCGCTGGGCTTCGTGCCGCTACCTACACCGACGCACGAGGAGATCGAGGCGCTGACCTGGCGCATCGCGCGGCGGCTGACGCGGGTGATCGAGCGACTGTGCGCCGATGCGTTCGCGACCGAGGAGCTCTTCGAGCGCACGGTGGCGTCATTGCGCCAGGCGTTGGCGCGCTCGGTGGAGGCGCCGCTACCGCGGGCGGGCGTGGGGCTCGAGGACGCTCGTCCCGAACCGCCTCAGACGCCCTTGTGCGCGAAGGTGGCGGGGTTCTCCTTGCACGCGGCGCGGCTGGTACCGGCAGATGACCGCGTGGCGCTCGAGCGGTTGTGTCGCTACGGACTGCGCGCGCCGTTCGCTGTGTCGCGCTTCAGCCTGGCAGCCGATGGGCGCATTGTCTACCGCTTGCGCAAGCCGTGGCCGAAGCCCGGTGGAGCGAGGTGTCTGGTGCTCGAGCCCGGTGAGCTGCTCAAGCGGCTGGCGTCGCTGGTGCCGGCACCCTACAGCCACATGGTCCGTTATCACGGCGTGTTCGCCAACCGTTCGCGCTGGCGCCCCCTGTTGCCCTCCCCGCCGGCGGTGGTGGATCGGGAGGATGAGCCGGAAAAGGGGACGCTGCCGCTCGTTTCAGGGTCAGCTGAGGAGAAGGCCGACGTGGCCGGCGACGCCGTTGCCCCCCACCGCCGCCGACCGCTGCGTTGGGCGCAGCTCCTCTTGCGGGTGTTCTTCGTCGACGCGCTGAGCTGCCCGCGCTGTACACCCGCGCGAGGGCGTCGGGTGCCGATGGTGGTGCTGGCGTTGATCACCGATCCGCAGGTGCTGCGGCGGATCCTCTCACACCTCGAGCTGCCCGCCGATGGGCCGCCGATCGCTCCGCGCTCGCCCGGGGGTGATCTGGGGCCGCTGTTCGAGCGCGGCGACTCTGGGGCGAGGTGGCCGGCCCGTCCTCCCCCCTGACCGAGGCGATCAGGGAGAACGGGCGCGCGGTGCCGACAAACAGCGTTTGGATACGCCGCACGCTGCTCCCCTCGCTCCCTCATCTCGAGATCTCAAGTCCAACGATGGAAACGTCTCCGGCCCGTGAGGTCACTGAGCGCCGGTCACCGCATGCTCGCATGAGCCACTCCGCATCGTTTCGGCGGTGTCCGGATTCACTTCCCCGCCGCACGAGCGAGTCCTGGAGCCGCTCGACGCCGACAACGACCACTGTCGCCGCCTATACGGTGGGCTGATACAATGGTGATCGGCTAAAACGCGGTTCGATTTTCCTATGCGCTTGCTCGACTTTTGCAAGCGTGTGGATGGGAGTGTGCTCAACCGGCGTTTGCTCGAGCATTTTGTGAAAGCAGGTGCGTTTGATTGGACAGGGCTTGCCCGAGCGGAACTTTTCGAGCGGCTTGATGACGTACTAAAACTCGCCCAAGGCTACAAGCGCGAACAAGACTCAGCCCAGATGGGTTTGTTTGCTGCGCAGCAAGAAGAGCAAGCTGCTGAATACAATCCCCGTCGGGAGTTGAAACCCGAGTGGCCGGTGAATATCAAGCTTGCTCATGAAAAGGAGGCACTCGGTTTTTACTTGAGCGGACATCCGCTTGAGAAGTTCAAGTGGGAGCTCCAGCGCTTGGGCACGCGCCCGATTGTCGAGCTCCGTGGGCTCGGCGACGGCTCACAGGTGACCGTGGGGGGTGTTGTTACCTTTCTTAAGCTCAAGAACACCAAGAAAGGCGACCGCTATGCGACGTTTGTGCTTGAAGATTTAAAGGGAACTGCTGAAGTAATTGTATGGCCGGATGTGTACCAGAAAGTAAGCGGTATTTTGACCTCTGAGGACCCGGTACTTGTCACGGGCAAGCTCGACGTTTCAGATGAGCGCTGCAATCTAATTGCCGTAAAGATACAATCGGCAATTGAGCTACGAGACGAGACGGCGAAAGAGGCGTTGCTCATGCTCGATGCTCGGAAGTGCTCGGAGGAGAAGCTAGCCCAACTCAAATCCCTTCTCGCTTCACACCACGGTGCAATCCCCGTAAAACTCGTCATTCGAAAACCTGCCCACAGCGAAACAGTCGTTGCGCTCTCCGAGCAACTCCAAGTTGAGCCGTCGGAGAAGCTCTGTAACCAAGTAGAAGCGCTCTTCGGTGAGCCGGTGATGACGTTTCGGTGAGCGGTGTTTTTGGGAGATGGTGTCGTTCTTTCCCTTAGATAGTAGAACGGGCCGAGACGCTACAACGCCTCGGCCCGTCTCAGACAAACCTCCTTGCTCGTTTGCTGTTACCGCGTGACAAGGATCCTTCTGTTCGCCAGGACTGCCGTATGGTCTGGGTTCACGACCTCGAGTTTAAGGAAGTAAATACCACTCGAGACACGTGAGCCGCTGGTGTTACGACCGTCCCAGACGGTTGTATGCCCACCCGCTGTGAGTCCCCGGTTCTCAAGCAAGTTTGCCACAAGCCTGCCGGCAACATCGTAGACACCGAGCTTCACCCTCGCGCTTTCACGAAGGGTAAATGCAATGTGTGTCTTGTCGCCGAACCCAGGCTGCGGTGATTCCCAGCGCGCAAACGAGAGCGTTTCATCACCAACTGGCGTGACTTCCGGCACACCAATGAGGGCGATTTCGTGCCACTTCGTCCACACGCCGCTAATGGTCATCCCGCGGATGTAATCCTCGAGATGTGGCACGAGAAGCATTGCATCCCAGAGCACGCGTGCGAGGGACGTTCCCTCGGGGGCATTCGCTGCAGCCACAGCAAGGGCTGTAATGAATTCCCGGTGGTTCGACCCATAGTCGGGATTTAGCTGCCCGACGACCGCTGATGCCGCTGTTCCATCGGTTGCCGCATTCAACTTGGGTGCAGTCCGATCGTGAACGGGGCTCCCCATCCGAAGCACCGCACACGAAGGCGAGAAGAACAGGGAGATCTGGTCCAAGGTAAGCTCATTCCCAGGATTCTGTGAAATGAGAGGCCAGTCCTCCTCACTTGTTCCCGTGCCTTTTAGCCAGATGAGCGGTGTACCCTGGTTTATCTTCTGAGCAGCGGCTGCAACAGCAGCCGTGTTGGAGGTATGTCCAGAGCGAAACTCCAGTTCAGCGCTCGGATATCGGTCGGACAGATTCGTCAACGCTTCCCTGAGTGCGCCGTCCGCGTCGTTCTCGTCGATGCCGTCGTGCCCGAGAATAACCGGTCCGTTCTCAAGGTAGACGTTATTGAGAGCGTTCCAGTTACGAGCGTTCCAGCTCACTGCGTTCACCTCAGCTAAGCCATCTGACTCATCTGAGGTGCCAACCATGTACTCCGTGGGTGGCGGTGCATCCGGAAACCCATCACCGTCGTGATCGACGAGATCGGTAATCGAATGACATGCAATTCGCGGAGCACATTGTTCCACAGTGCCCTCGCCGAAGGCAAGGTACACTGGTTCATCGGTTACTATGTTGAGCTCTGGTTGCTCGTCATAGAATGGACCACTCGGGTGAGACTGGTTCCAGTCTCGATTCGCATCCGCCAAAGTCTTGTGTAAGGCTTTGATGGAGGCGGGGTCCATCGTCGTAGTTACGCCAACAACCGAGAGCTCACCGTTTGAACCAACGACCACCGTGGTGACCGGGTTAACGAGCCAGCTACTGTAGGGCGCAACAATGAGAACGTCCGCAGGTGTTATGCTGCCGGCAGCAGAGCTTCCGCCAGCTGTTCGTGCATGTGCGACCTCCTTGAGTTCAAGCGACTCGTCCATCGTGTACCAACGCTGGAGACGTTCTCTGTGCACCACCTCATCAAAGGTGAGCACATCGACACCGTCGAGCGCTAGAATTTCATCTCGGCGACTCGGGACTGGCGTGTCGTTCTCCCGAACCCAAGGGCCCAGGGTCTCAAGTGCGCCGTCCCACTCAACAACGCGAACGTACGAGCCGTAGGCCTGAGAAGGCAACTCCCGGCTATGAGTATGCAGCGTTGTGGGTGTGCTCGTCGGGTTTCCCGGCACGTTGTCAATCAACGTAAACGGACGCCCATCCGAATCACGACCCTCAATGCGGTAGAGTGACGGTTGTAGACCAGAGTTCTCCTGAATCACCGCCCAGTACACCACATTCCCTTCAACCCAGCTGTGGAGAAACGCAGCCGCTGCGATTTTGCAACTCATCCCCGGCACAAAGCGCATGTGGGTGTTTCCCGCAACGCTTATTGACAACGCCGGTAGATAATCGAAGACAGCGTTGTTTACTGTCGGGTACAACCCGCATGTTGCGCCCTTGGAAAACGTTGCCAGGTCAGCATCCGCTGTCCCTGCCGGACAATTTGCTGGGTAACCAAACCATACGGGCCCAGTGTTTGCGTGCCCCACAGGTGGATTCTCCAAGTAGTGGTGGATGCCGTAAAAGCTGTTACACCACGACATGAAGAAAAGACCGTCTTCTTGTTGTACTCCTTCCTCTACGTGCATACGGGCACTGAGTCCCGAAAGGGTGACGGAAACGGTCCATTTTCCGGTGCTTGTTCCTCCTACGTACAGGTGTGTAGGATCCCAGCCTTCGCCGATCAGCTCAGTACGTCGGTCTTCGGCTACGTGTTCATCATCATAGACCTCCAAAGCAACGCCGCTTCCCGAACCGTGAGATACAAGCTCGTGGATACGGTCGCTTCGGTGATCTATATAGTGAATGAGATCTGGTGGGTTATTCCCGTCAGATCCATCGCGTGCGATCGCTGTGACCGAACCGCGGCCAAACAGGGTGATCGCTTGGCTCCAGCTATCGATCAGGATGTTATCATCAATATTGATCTCATCCCTGATAGGGAGAAAAAGTATCACGTCAAAGTTTGACGCGTCTCCAGGTGACGAAGAACCGAGAGCGGGCCCCTGGGTAAGAGCGATGAGAACGACGCTCAACAACACAACTGTTCGTCTCATTCTCTCACCTCCTCGTAGCCCAACCCTTCGATGCTCGCTTCAAGTTCTGAAACGGACATTGTCATGGTTACGCCATTCTGGAGCAACACCACACGACCGTGTTGTTGAGGGCCAAGGTGGACCCGAACAATTCGGACTAACCGATCGAAGTCTTCTCGGGTTTGTGGCTGATGCACGGGTGTGCTCTCCACGGGTGTTTCTACGCGCCGGGTTGTATAGAAACGATACGGCTCGCTTCGTCCGGATACGTAGGCAAAGAATTCTCCGGGAATTACCTCGACCCGCTCCACCCACGGCTCCTCGTTAACGCGAGCAGCGGCGAGTTCGACATCGTCGGTCGCTACGAGTGATTCGAAGAAGATGTTTCGGATCGTTCCACGGAGTGTCTCGATCTTTACATCTTCACTCGCTTGGTGGTCTTCTTCAGCCATCTCCGGCAACGGCTGAGGTCGATAAAGCCCATCACGCACACGGATCTCACCCGACGGATCAATGGAGAATGACACCACTGCAGGACCGGGGTAGATGTGGCGGATCCCATCAACGTCACTGCGAAACGCAAGAGCGTTCTCTGGCCCAACCTCCACATCCTCAACGACTGGATGCTCGAGGTTCGTCGCCGTTACCTCGCTGCAGGCAAGCACAAAGGATGCACTTACGAGCAGAAGTAGGAAGAACCTTCTCATGAGTTGAAGACCTCCTGCCGACAGAAAGTCGGCACGTGAGTACTAGTATCGCACCGACCATGAGGTCGATGAATGGAAATACGCATTCCAACAGCACTCATTGAGCACTGCAGGAACCCCAATTGAACGAATGGTATTTAATTGGGGCTCCTGCAGATGCTCCGAACAATTTGTGGGTTCAACCTTCTAACCAACGACACCATCCTCCGAGGAGTTGTCCGATGGCCTACTCGCGGAGGAAGGTTCGGTTGTGTCTACCCAAAGAGGTACCTTTGAAGAGCGTGGTCTCATGACGCAACCAGCATAGCGTCATGATGGGAATAGCACCCATTTTATCAAATTGTCTGTGTGAATATAGGGAAATCCAACAAAAAATTCAATAAATCTAAAGCCTGAGCGCCCGCGCATAGGCCTCTTCGCTCACCATCGCCCAGGGTGAGATTTGTTTGCAGAATTTTTCATACGAGGCATAGACTTTGCCCGCCATCGGGTCAGAAGCGGCTAGTTTCGAAAGCACGTCTTTGGTTTTCTTCTCATACGACGCTCCATTTTTCGCTCTGGGCTATGCAGCGCTACCGTCGCCGTCAGCCCGAGGCGACCGCGCTCTACCGTGCGGTGTGCGAGCACCTCGATCCGTTTCTCGACGAGGCGCGGGAGCGCGACGGCGAGGGCTATCCCCAGTTCATCGAGCGCGAGTTCCGCCGCTACCTCGACTGCGGTCAACTGGAGCGAGGCTTCGCGCGGTTGCGTTGCCCGGAGTGTGGCTTCGAGCGTCTGGTCGCCTTCTCGTGCAAGGGCAGACTCTGCCCGAGCTGCATCGGCCGGCGCATGGCGGAGACCGCCGCGTACCTGGTCGATACGCTGTTGCCCGAGGCTCCCTACCGTCAGTGGGTGCTGAGCTTCCCCTGGCCGCTGCGCTTCCGGTTGGCGGTCGACCGGCGCCTGTTCACGGCGCTGATCGGAACGTTCCTGCGTACGGTGTTCGCCTGGCATCGGCGGCGCGGTCGCGCCCTGGGAATCGCCGGTGGCGAGAGCGGCGCGGTGACCTTCGTGCAGCGCTTCGGCGGTGCATTAAATCTCAATCCCCACCTACATAGCCTGATCCCCGACGGCTTGTTCGTGCCTGGCGAGAGCGAGGGCGAGCCGCTGGGCTTCGTGCCGCTACCTACACCGACGCACGAGGAGATCGAGGCGCTGACCTGGCGCATCGCGCGGCGGCTGACGCGGGTGATCGAGCGACTGTGCGCCGATGCGTTCGCGACCGAGGAGCTCTTCGAGCGCACGGTGGCGTCATTGCGCCAGGCGTTGGCGCGCTCGGTGGAGGCGCCGCTACCGCGGGCGGGCGTGGGGCTCGAGGACGCTCGTCCCGAACCGCCTCAGACGCCCTTGTGCGCGAAGGTGGCGGGGTTCTCCTTGCACGCGGCGCGGCTGGTACCGGCAGATGACCGCGTGGCGCTCGAGCGGTTGTGTCGCTACGGACTGCGCGCGCCGTTCGCTGTGTCGCGCTTCAGCCTGGCAGCCGATGGGCGCATTGTCTACCGCTTGCGCAAGCCGTGGCCGAAGCCCGGTGGAGCGAGGTGTCTGGTGCTCGAGCCCGGTGAGCTGCTCAAGCGGCTGGCGTCGCTGGTGCCGGCACCCTACAGCCACATGGTCCGTTATCACGGCGTGTTCGCCAACCGTTCGCGCTGGCGCCCCCTGTTGCCCTCCCCGCCGGCGGTGGTGGATCGGGAGGATGAGCCGGAAAAGGGGACGCTGCCGCTCGTTTCAGGGTCAGCTGAGGAGAAGGCCGACGTGGCCGGCGACGCCGTTGCCCCCCACCGCCGCCGGCCGCTGCGTTGGGCGCAGCTCCTCTTGCGGGTGTTCTTCGTCGACGCGCTGAGCTGCCCGCGCTGTACACCCGCGCGAGGGCGTCGGGTGCCGATGGTGGTGCTGGCGTTGATCACCGATCCGCAGGTGCTGCGGCGGATCCTCTCACACCTCGAGCTGCCCGCCGATGGGCCGCCGATCGCTCCGCGCTCGCCCGGGGGTGATCTGGGGCCGCTGTTCGAGCGCGGCGACTCTGGGGCGAGGTGGCCGGCCCGTCCTCCCCCCTGACCGAGGCGATCAGGGAGAACGGGCGCGCGGTGCCGACAAACAGCGTTTGGATACGCCGCACGCTGCTCCCCTCGCTCCCTCATCTCGAGATCTCAAGTCAAACGATGGAAACGTCTCCGGCCCGTGAGGTCACTGAGCGCCGGTCACCGCATGCTCGCATGAGCCACTCCGCATCGTTTCGGCGGTGTCCGGATTCACTTCCCCGCCGCACGAGCGAGTCCTGGAGCCGCTCGACGCCGACAACGACCACTGTCGCCGCCGATACGGTGGGCTGATACAATGGTGATCGGCTAAAACGCGGTTCGATTTTCCTATGCGCATGCGCTTCTGAGCCAACCAGCGGGGATTCTCCGGAGTAGTAGGGGACCAGTCCCGGGCCTCCTTAGGCCGAGTGAGCGCGCACTGGAGCGCGCACTGTCCCCGGGCCTCCCTGCAGCATTCGTCAGCCGGTTCGAGCCCGATAACAATGATCGATACAGGGCCTTGTTATCGATCATATTGTGTGAAATAATGATCGATAAAAGAGTAGGCTATCGATCATGAAATGGAACTGGCAACAGCCTGACTGGCCTGAATTCACTTGGGACGCCGACCACCTCGCCAAGGCCGAGCGGGAGTTTCTCGTCGGCGGCGGGGTCATCCTGGGTGCGGTCGAGCACCTGGACGATGCCGCCGAAACCGCACTGATCGTCGATACCTACACCGACGAGGCGCTTACCACTTCCGAGATCGAAGGCGAACTGCTCGACCGTGACAGTGTTCAGTCGTCTATCCGCCGCCAGCTGGGCTTGGCGGTCGATCCCCTCAGGGCCAAGCCGGGCGAAGAAGGCATCGCCGAACTCATGCTGGCCCTGTACAAGCAAGCCGAAACTCCGCTGAGCCACGAGACGCTCTTTGAATGGCACCGCATGGTTACCAAGGGGCGACGGGACCTCCGCGATGTCGGCTGCTATCGAACGCATCCGGAGCCAATGCAGGTCGTTTCCGGCAAGAGGCACGATCCGAAAGTCCATTTCGAGGCGCCACCTTCGAAGCAGGTTCCTCAAGAAATGGATGCGTTCCTTGACTGGTTCAACGAGACGGCATCAGAAGGATCATCGCAGCTCTCCGCCGTCACTCGCTCCGGCCTTGCTCACCTATATTTCGTCTGCATCCACCCCTTCGAGGACGGAAACGGTCGCATCGGCAGGGCAATCTCCGAGAAAGCACTCGCTCAGGGCCTCGGGCGTCCCACTCTCACCTCGCTCGCCGCCACCATCCTCTCGCATCGATCCGAATACTACGAGCAACTCGAACGCGCCAACAAGAAGAACGAGATCACCGAATGGCTGGCGTGGTTTGCGGGCATCACCCTCGAAGCGCAACGCCGAACCCAGGCCCGCATCGACTTCATTCTCGACAAGACCCGGCTCCTCGATCGCCTCAAAGACCAGCTGAATGAGCGTCAGGAAAAGGCGCTGCTGAGGATGCTCGACGAAGGACCGGATGGCTTCAAGGGCGGGCTGAGCGCGAGCAACTACCGCTCCATCACCGGCGCTCCGACGGCAACTGCGACGAGAGACCTGGCCGACCTCGTGGACAAGGGCGCCCTGACCCGCACCGGCGAAAAGAAGCACACCCGCTACCACCTGGCGATCCCGCTGCGCCCCACACCCCGAGTCGTCATCACAGCCGAGGGGAGTGTGCAGTGATCCGGCCCCGACCCGGGCCGTTGAGTGACACGAAGCTTGTATGCTTGCCCGGTCCGTGCTACCCCGAGTCGTGAGAAGAGGAACGTAGAGGTGTTTCAGCAGACGTTCAAGAACATAGATGATGTCCTCTGGAAAGACGAGGGGTGCGACTCCGAGCTCGATTACGCCGAGCAGACCGCCTGGATTCTCTTTCTGAAATACCTCGACGACCTCGAGACCGAACGGATTGCCGAAGCAAAGCTCGCCGGAAAGAAGGCCAAGCCGATTCTGAACACCGCTTATAGGTGGTCAACCTGGGCAGCCCCCAAGACACCGGACGGAAGTTTCGGCTGACCTGAGGCTGGAGGTCGATTGGGAGTCCATCAAGATCAAGGACGTTGCGGGCGAGGCTCCCGACACCACAGTCGCCGCCGGCGACTTCATCGTGCGGGTTAGCCCCGCCCCCCAGGGCTTGCGGATTGCATCAGAGGTGGGGACGATCTCGGCTCCAGGGCCGGGCGAAACCGACTTCGTTCGCAAGTTGCTTGAACAGGCAGGCTCGTTCACCCCAGACATCATAGTCAATGAGGCCGGGGATGTAGTCGAGGTGGTCGACCCCGAGGCTTGCATCGAGCGCCTACATGCGACGTTCGAACCGTTGATTGCGCCGCTGGGTAAGCTCCAACCCCGAATTCGCGCGCTGCTCGATCAGGTGGTGACTCCCCAAACCCTAATGGTCGAAGTCACCGAGGGCTGGAACGCGTTGGTCGGCTTGTGGGCAGGTGGCGAGTTTGACCTGGGCGACGAATACGGTCTCGAGGCCGAGAGCCCAAGCCCGGTCCTTCCCGACCTGATGGTACCCGCCACGTATGTGTTTAGCGCCGTCGAGCGCGTGGCATGTTCAGACGGCGACAGCCAGAACGATTGCCTCGTGCTTCGCATGACCGGCGAGACTGACATCGAGGAACTCGCCAAGCGTCTCCCCGTGTTTCTTGAACAGCTCAGCCCTGAACACGCCCCTCAGCTGTCGATCGATCGCATGAAGAGCAACTCCTGGGTTCACTTGGTCACTGATCCAAACACGCTGATACCACGCTTCATCGAGATTGGCGAACAGACCTCAATGACCATGGACATTGATGGTGGCAAAGTGCCGGTGTTGCGCACCGACCTGAAGCGCCGGTGGTTCACCCCAGTCGATGGCTAGGCAGCTCAATCCTGTTTGGCGTGTTTTTCAGCCAGTTTACGCTCGTTTTCGTCTAGCACCGATTTCCGCAGACGAATCCGCTCCGGCGTGACTTCGACATATTCGTCGGGATTGAGAAACTCAAATAGACTCTTCGAGGCTCAGTTTGACGGCCGGTGCGACTTTGAGGCCACGATCCGAACCACGGCCAGTGTTTCGGCCGGAAATCGTGGAAGGATCTGCGTGGGGCAGGGCGGCGTCACCGCCTGTAATTCGAAACGGTGGGGCCGCGCACGCGCTACGCCACCACTCCAGACGGTAGCGTCGTCCCCTGCAAGAATTCCTCGACCCAGTGCGGGTCGTGGGCGAAGTCGAAAGGATCAGGCTCCTCCGAGCCGCCGCTCCGCTCGCGCAAGAGCAGCAGGAGCCGGGCGCGCCCGGGGACCAGCTCCTCGGCCTGCTCCGGGGCGACAGGCTCGGGTTGGGGTTGCAGCTCCTGCAACGCCACCGGGCTCGCACCCAATTCTGAGAGCTGGCGATCCTCCAGGCGGCCTGCGTCAGTGTCCAGCCGCGCGAAGAGAGCGCGGAAGGCGCGCGCCAGGCGTTCGGCCGGGACGCCGTCTTCGATGAAGACGACGTCGATCTCGGCGGCGCGCAGAGCGGCGCGCAGTGTTCGGCGGCCGGCCAGGCTGTAGTGGGCGTTGTACCGGGGGCCCGCCGGCGCGCCGGCCTCGGTGTCGGTGAGCCCCGAGTCATCCCGGACCAAGCGCTCGGCCGGCCACCAGTGCGGAGCCAGGAGGTAGCCATCACCGGTCGGGCGCGGCGACTGGCGCGCCAGTTCCAGGTGGGACCTTAGGAGATCCAAGAGCCTGGCTCGGTCCCTGAGGTAGGGGCCGCGCGTGGCGGGGTCGTTCTGCCGCCGTCCCCAGGTCATGTCGACGACGTAGAGGACTGTCCACGCCAGGACCAAGGTGGCGATGGCCCAGGTGGCGGCGCGCCCCACGGTGTCGAGCATCGGCAAGCGTTGGATCGTTGCCTCTGGATCGCCGTGGGCGAATGGCAGTCGGTGCCCCTGGGTGACCAGCGCCAGCGCCAACCCCGACAGCGCGGCGATGGCGCGTTGACTGCGCATCAGCCCTTCTGTCGTTGCCTGTTGGAGGACAAAGCGGCCGCCGCGCCGCACGCGCACGTGCATCTCGAAGTCCAGGGGCGGGCCCCAGCGCCGGGGGAGAAGGAGGAGGCAGGTGACCGCGTAGCAGGCCAGCCACCCCAGCGGGCCGACGGTGGCATCGAGAAGCATCAAGCAGGCCAGGCAGACGGCGGCGGCCATGCCCACCAAGGGCATCCGAGCCCGCCGCGTCGTCGGCCGCTCACCCCGCCGGTCGAATTCGCGGGCCAAAGCCAAGGTCACCACCCAAACGCACTGCCAGAGGGCCAGCCACACCACCAGGCTGGCTAGGAGGTAGGTGGCGTAGGAGTGACGGAGGATGGCGGTCAAGGGTGCTCCAGCCAGCGCCAGGACGGCGGCCGTCGAGCCCACCAGCGCCGTGAGGGCAACCATGACCCACACCGGTCGGCGATAGCGCTCCAGGTGGGGGTTGGCCTCCGGATAGAAGTCCAAGCCAAAGGTGCCATCCAACCAATGGCTGACGCGCTCGGCGGCGCGCACAGCGCAGCTCAGAAAAAAACGGGGCCAGTGGGTGAAGCGTTGCGTGGCGACAACCACCGCTCCCAGGCAAGCGGTGATCAACAGATCGACCGAGTCGGCGCCCACGTGGCCGCCCCAGTACTCAAGGGCGGCAAGGAGGAGGAGCCAGCCGCCTAGCTCTGCATAGAGACGAAGTCCGAACACGTCGGTGGCGCTCCTGCGCGCGGTGGGTCTGCACAATAGATCCGGAAGTCGAGTTCCGGAAAGAGCGTGTCGCGCGCTTCGATTTCAGCCAGCCATGCGGGGTCGACCGAGCGCCGGCTCAGGGTTTCTTCCAGGCGCCCGAAGCGAGCGAGGTGCGTCCGGACGCGCCGGCTCGCATAGGTCTCCATCGTACCAGTCCGCATGATGAACGCCCAGTCGCTGGCTTGGGCGAGGAGGAGTTCGCGGGCCGCCTGGTTGAGCGCTCGTTCTTCCAGGTGCGTGGGTTGAGCGGCAAAGCGCCCGGCCATGGCCACCATGCGTTCGGTGGCGTGGTCGAGTTCCGGGTACATCCACTCGGTCTTGGTGTTCCGCCACACCGAGTCGTCGCCTCCCTCGCCCCAGCTGGAACGTTGGAGCGTGCTGGCGTGGACGGCAGGATGTTCGGCGAGGTAGCCCGACAGGGTAGTGGCAGTGAGGTTCTGGTCGAGGGCGATTGTCCGCAGCACCCACTCCAAAAACTGCGGCCCCTCGTACCACCAGTGGCCGAAGAGCTCGGCGTCGTAGGGGGAAACGATGCATGATTCACCAGAGTTTCGGTCTTTGAGCGTCTGGACGAAGTGCTGGGCGTGCTCGGTCGCGCGGGCGGTGGCCAGGGCTACGTCGTAGATTGCCTTGTGAGTGGTGGGACCGGTGACCCGGTGGTACTTGATCCCCAAAGGCGAGCGCTCGGCGGCCGGCAAGTAGGGGCGCACATACTGGTAGTCCAGGTCCCAACCGATGTCGCGGTGGAAGTCCCGATAGACCGGATCGCCCGGGTAGCCGCGCTCCATGCTCCAGATTTGGTGGGCGGTCGCCGGATCGCGCTTGAAGGCGACCACGCCGCCCGCGGTGCCAAGCGGGGCGGCGGACGCCGTGGCGTGCGTTTCCACCACGGTTCTAGTCACGCCTGCCGCGGCCAGGTGGTTTGGAAGGGCGGCGTCCACCCCGCACTCGGGTAGCCAAAAGGCGCGCGGTCGGACGCCCAGACACCTCTCCGCCTCCGAAATCCCCAGTTGGATTTGAACCCGCTGCGCGGCTGGCGCGGCCAGCGGCAGGTAGGCGTGGGTAGCGGCGGTCGCCATAGGTTCGATGGCGGGGGAGCCCACCAACCGCTTGAGCGCGCGCAGTGGGTGGCCACCCCAGGCGTCGAACACCTGCCGGTGGGTGGCGGACCAGGTCGCGTGGTAGTGCGCCGCGACTGGGTTGAGCTTGGGCTCCCAGCGGGTGCGCACCACTTCCTTCGCCGCCAACTCGATGAGTCCCTCCAGCCGGCGGCGGTAGCGCTCGAGGAGGAGGGTGTCTTCCAGCATGTTGAGGAGCGGGGGAGACACCGAGAGCGTCACCTGAAAGCGGACGTCTTCTTCCAAGAGCTTCTCGAAGAGCGCCAAGAGTGGCACGTAAGTATCGCTCAGCGCTTCGAAGAACCAGTCTTCTTCGAGAAAGCGCCGGTGCTCGGGGTGTCGCACAAACGGCAGGTGGGCGTGAAGGACGAGGGCGTAGTAGCCGGCCATCGCGCTTGCTCCTCGGAGGATGGAGCCTAGTCGCCGCTCCGGTCTTCGGGCAGCGTCTCTTTGGTGACCCGTGGGGTAATGGTGATCCGCTCGGTGCCGGTGGCCGAAGTCGCCGTGCAGGGGATGTCTCGGGCGCCGTCGGGCAGAGCGAAGCGCAAGGTGAACGTGCCGTCGTCGCGCACTTCCACCGGGCGCCCCTGACAGGTGACCGTGGCGCTGGGGTCGGTGGCGCCGTGGACCACCAACTCGGTGCCCAGCACAAACCAGAAGCTCTTGGGAGGTGGCTCGGGTGCCCGCTCCAACGCGGCGTCGAGGCTGGCGGGGGCGCTCTCGGGCGCTGCTTTGGGGGTGGGGCTCGCTGGGGTTATAGGTGGGCGGGCTGGCACGTCGGCAGCTTGTGGGCGCCTGTCCTCACCGAGCGCCAGGCGCCGGCGGCCGGCTCGCCGCGCGGCGTAGGTCGTTTCTTTCAACCAGAACTCGGTGCGCTGGCGTTGGTTGCCGCGTTGTACCCGCTTGGGGTCGATCAGGGGTGCCGCCGGTGGTGCTTCTGGTTCGGGCCGGGAGGGCTCCAAAGTCTCGACCCACTTGGCCCACGCTAGGGAAGGACCAGCGGGCCGCCTCGGACGCCTGAGTGAACCACCGTCTGACAAACCTAGCCACTCCTCGGTCGATGTGTGCACACTTTGCGGCACCCGTTGCCTTGACGCGAGTCTTGAGGCAACGCTTGAGCGCTCGGGCCATGCTAGCACCATCAAGAAGCGCGAGCCATCCCGGAGTGGGTGTCACATTCGTCACCCGCGCAGAGCGGTCACCCGCACCCGAGGTTCTCAGCATGCCGTACAAGTACCAAGTTGAAGCGCAAGCCGCCGGGCACTACGTGCTGCCGCGCTCTGGGCGCATGCAGGCCGATGTCCACGCCTTTCTGTCCGAGTTGCTCTACGACCAGACCGACGAGGCTCTCTGGCAGCAGGCGTGCAAGCGGCTAGCTACGACGGGGTGACCGGCGTCTACCTGATGCCCGACACCCACATCGGCTATGGCGTGCCGGTGGGTGCGGTGGTGGTCACCGACGGCACGCTCATCCAGTCGGGCTCGGGTTACGACATCTCTTGCGGCGTCGTCAGCTTGCAAACGCCGCTCACCGCCGCCGACGTCAGCGCCTGGGAGCGCCGGCGGGCCTGGGTGGAGGCGGTGGAGCGCCGCGTCGCCACCGGTCTCGGCTCCGAGCGGCCGCCCTTGGCCGGCCGCGTCAGTCAGCGCACGGTGGACGACGTTTTGCGCTTCGGCGCCCGCGCCCTTGGCGTTGCGGCCGACGTTTGCGAGCGCCAGTACATCCCAATTCCGGAGACGGTCGATGTCAGAGCCATCCGCGCCGCCTACCAGAAAGCCGCCCCGCAGCTGGGCTCGGTCGGCGGCGGCAACCACTTCATCGAGATGCAGGTCGATGAGGCCGACGCTTCGGTGTGGGTGATGGTCCATACCGGTTCGAGGGGGTACGGCTGGCGGACCGCCAATCACTATTTCCACGCTGGTGCGGTGTTGCGCGGCCTACCCGCCAAGCGTCGCGAGGAGTCCCACTTGTACTTGGACGAGCCGCTCGGGCGCGAGTACTGGGCGCACCACAATACCGCCGCCAACTTCGCAGTCGCCAACCGGCACGCCATTGTGCAGGGCGTCCAAGAGGCGCTGGGGGAAGTGTTTGGCGTCGAGGGTTCGGTCTACTTCGAAATCAGCCACAACCTGGTCCAGGAGGAAACGCTGGTGTTGCCCGACGGCACCCAGAAGCGCGGTTTGGTGCACCGAAAGGGTGCGACTCGCGCCTTTCCCGCGGGTCACCCCGACTTGGCCGGCACCGCCTGGGAGGAGACCGGCCACCCCTGCCTGGTGCCTGGTTCGATGCTAAGTGGCGCGGCGCTGCTCTTCCCGGGCGCGGGCGCCCACCGCTCGGCGTGTTCGGTGAACCATGGTGCTGGGCGGGTCATGGGCCGCGGGCGCGCCAAGCGCGAGTTGGCCCAGCGCCAGGGTGCCATCGACGATGAGATGCGCACGGTCGAACGCCGCTTTGGCGCCGATCAGGTGCCAGTGACCGGCATCGTCGGCAACACGGAACGGACCCCACTCGACGAGTGCGGTCAGGTCTACAAGGACCTCGATGAGGTGTTGCAAGTGCTTGAGCGCCAGGGCATCGCCCGGGTCGAGCGCCGGTTCTACCCGGTCGCCAACTTGAAGGGCACCGACTGAGGGAGGCGTAGGGAGACGGGAGCCGTGTGCACCCGCCTTTGGGCTAGAGGCGGAGCCCAAAGGACAGGTGCGAGGGGCGCGTGCGCTCACCCCTTTGGGACCTTGGCGGGGGCCGTCCATCCCCACCAAGGGTTCGACACCAGAGGCCCTAGGTGTCGTTTGGCAGCACCCTGGGAGATGTAGGGTGCTAGCCCAGCTCATCGGGAGATGAGCCGCGTCGCTTCAGAAGTCGGTCAGGCGTCCAGGCCAACCGTGAGGTCTGAGAGAAGCAACGCCGGCTCCCGTTCCCTGCAACGACCCAAAACTGCAATCGCTGTGCCGATCATGTGATTATTGATAAAGAAGCTATAACTAGTTGTCAATAGGGCACTTGTGATGCTCTCCGATTGATGTCAAGGCGGCCCGTAGGCTCTGTTTTTGGGGGTGCGGCCCCGAGCTTGGGTGGCCCCACCCGCCGCCTTCCCGCACCTCCCGGCCCGTGGTAGGCTGCGCCACCCGCTACCCATTCGACCGCCGCCCACCAGGAACCGCCCTATGACCGATGAGTCCACGGTTCGCGTCGCGCTTGCCCGCGTTGTCGCCCACCGGGAGTTTGCCCCTGAGGAGTTGCGCTGGCACTGCGATCCCACGGCGTTTGACTTCCAGACGACCGACGAACTCCCCGAAGTCGATCGCATCCTCGGACAAGACCGGGCGATGAAGGCCTTGACGCTTGGGTTGGAGATGGAGAGTCCCGGCTTCAACATCTTTGCATGCGGTTTGGCGGGCACCGGCAAAACGACTGCGGTGAAGCGCTGTCTGGCGGCGATCGACCGCTCCGAGCGCCAACCGACCGACAAGTGCTACGCCGTCAACTTTCGCGACCCGCACCGCCCAGTGGCCCTCATCTTGCCGGCTGGCGAGGGACGGGCGTTCAAAAACGACATGGGTCAAGTCGTCGAAGATTTGCGGCGCGAGGTGCCACGCCTGTTCGAATCCAAGGTCTACGAAGAAGGCCGCGAGTCAGTGGTGGGGGAGGCCACCGAGCGCGAGCGGACGCTGGTCAGGGCGCTGGATCAGGCGGTGTCGGCGGCCGGCTTCGCTCTGGTTGAGGTGGAAGTGGGCAGCGGTCGCCACCCGCGGGTCGTCTATATGGTGGGCGAGGAGCCGGTTGACCTGGACGACCTCCCCGAAAAGGATCCCACCGTCAGCGAAGAGCGGCTCGAGGAGTTGCGCCAGCTGCACCGGGAGCTGAGCGCTCAGCTCCAGGCAACCGTCAAACAGACGCGCCAGCTGGCCCGCCAGGTCCAAAACCGCCTCGAAAGCCTGAAACGCCACTTCGTCGCCGATATCATTGACCTGCACGTCGGCGAGATTCGGGAGCGCTACGACTACCCCAAGGTGGCGCGCTTTCTCGACCAGGTAGTCGAGCACGTCCTCGAGCATCTAGAAGCCTTCGAGGGCTCGGCGGAGGTGCCGGTCGAGTTCTTCAACGTCTACGACGTCAACGTCATCGTCGACCACACCGAGAGCCGCGGGGCGCCGGTGGTGATCGAGACCGCTCCCAATGCCGCCAGCTTGTTCGGTTCGATCGAGCGGATCGTCGACGAGCGCGGCCAGGTGCGGGCGGACTTCATGTCGATCAAAAGCGGCGCGCTCTTGGAGGCGGACGGCGGCTACTTGGTATTCAACATGAACGACGCCGCCAACGACCCCGAAGTCTGGCCGCTCTTGAAGCGCACCTTGAAGAATGGACTCCTGACCATTCAGTCGCAGGAGTCTTTATGGGGGGGTGCGTCGGTTGTCTTGAAACCCGAGCCGATCCCGGTCGCGGTCAAAGTCATCGTCGTCGGTGATCCCGACATGTACCACGCCCTCTACGAGCTGGACGACGACTTTCGCAAGATCTTCAAGGTGAAAGCCGAGTTTGATTCGGTGATGCCGCGTGACGCTGGCGCAGTCAAGAGCACCGCGCAGTTCGTGCGGAGCATTTGCCAGAAGGAGGGGCTCCTGCCGTTCGACCGCTCGGGAGTGGCGGCGCTCGTGGAAGAAGCCGTGCGCATGACCGGCCGGCGGGACAAGCTGTCCACCCGCTTTTCAGACGTGGCCGACGTCGCCCGCGAGTCGGCCTATTGGGCCCGGAAAGCCCGTGCCTCCCAGGTGAATGGCACCCACGTCGAGCGGGCGGTGCGCGAGCGCCTGGGGCGCGTCGGCCTCATCGAAGAAAAGGTGCAGGAGATGTTTTCCGACGGCTCGCTCCTCATGTCGGTGGAGGGAGCCCAGGTCGGAGTGGTGAACGGCCTCACCTACCTGGATGCGGGTGACCACGGGTTTGGTCAGCCAATCAGGCTGACGGCGGTCACCTCCATGGGCCGCGCCGGCTTGGTCAACATCGAGCGCGAGGTGGAGTTGTCGGGCAAGGCCCACTCGAAGGGCGTGTTGATCATTGAGGGCTTTCTGCGGCAGCGCTACGCTCAGGACAAGCCCCTGTCGATGAGCGCCTCGATCACCTTTGAGCAGAGCTACGCCTCGGTCGATGGCGACTCGGCCTCTTCGACTGAAATCTACGCCATCCTGTCCAGCTTGTCGGGGGTCCCCTTGACCCAAGCCCTGGCGGTGACCGGTTCGGTCAATCAGAATGGTGAGGTGCAGCCCATCGGCTCGGCCAATGAGAAGATCGAGGGCTTTTTCCGGGTCTGCCGGTCGCGCGGGCTGACCGGCGACCAGGGGTGTTTGATCCCCGAGCTGAATGCAGTCGACCTCATGCTATCCAACGAGGTCGTCGAGGCGGTGGCGGCTGGAATGTTCCATATCTACCCGGTCAGGACGATCGATCAGGGTCTGGAGATCCTGACCGGCGTTGCGGCCGGTGTGCGCGGCCCCGACGGCGAGTTCCCGGTGGGAACCGTCAACCGCGCCGTCGACGACCGGCTCATTGAGTTGGCCGAGGGGCTCCGTGAGTTTGGTGAAGGCGGTGAAGACGGCGACGACGCCGAAGAGGGCGGCGACTAGCGCCCCGGAGACCCGCTCCGCTCGGCAAACAATCCGACCAAGCACGGCGACCGGGGGCACGGTTCCTGCAACACTTCCTCTGTGGACCGGTGTCTTGGTTTGGAACGCTCCACTGGAGCCCCTAAGTGGCAAGCGCGGCGTCCACTTGCGCCGGCGCGTCACAGGCGCCGGGGCGGCCGGTACGCCAGGGAGTCAGGGGATCGCCAACATGCAACAGGACAAGATGCAAGATGCGGGCGCACCGCTGACGCTCGATGCGTTCCTGCGCCGGGCGATCGCGGCCACCGACGGCACCGTCACGCGGCTCATTGAGGAGTTTGTCGAGCCGGTTCTCATCGAGAAACTGGAGGAGGCTGCTGCCGGACAGGGCCCGCAGCCCGGTTGGGATGACCTGCCGGCCGGAGTCGAAGTCGTCGCCCGCGAAGTGCTCATTCGCGGCGCCTCCTCCGGGCGCGTCTTCTTGCACGCCGAGTCACTCATCGTCCTCGACCACCTGGACGACCTGATTCGCCGGGAACTCCTCGAGACCGACAAGCCGATCGGTAAGCTGCTGCGCGAATACCGGCGCGAGACCTTTCGGGAGTTGCGCGGCCAACACCTCGAAGCCGCCGGACCGCGCGCCCGCTACTTCGGCTGCGACGTGGACGACCCGGTCCTAACCCGGGTCTATCGCATCTTCTTGGCGGGGAAGCCAGCCATTCAGATTACCGAGCGCTTGCTGGATTGGACGGCAGCGCCCAAAGGGGAGGGCTAGATGGGTGGCGCTTCCCGCGAAGACCAAGTACGCGCCTTGGCCGAACGGGCGCTGTCGGTGGCGGCGTACCGTGGATCGCGCGCCGCGCTTGAGGATGCCGCTAAGACCGGCGACCTCTCTGGCGTCGAACCTTCTTCGAAGGAGACCTTCCGGCGCGACTTCACCGAGTTCTTGGGCGACGGTGCTGCGGCGCGCCTGCACACGACGTCGGGGTCGACCGGCCAACCCGCCTACGTCTTGTACTCCGAGGAGGAGATTGCTGCCATCACCCGCCGCGCGGTAGCGACGATGGAGCTGGCTGGCGTCAAGCCCGGAGATCGCGTCTTGAACCTCTTCGGTTACGGCACCTTCATTGCCGGCAATCTCTACGATTGGGGAGCAACCGCCCTGGGCGCCATGGTCATTCCGTTTGGCTCGCCGGCGATGACCCCGCCGCGCTTCAGCCGCCAAGCCCTCGAAGTCTTGGCCCCCGCCGTTATCAACGGCGTTCCCTCGTACTTGACGCGCTTTCTGGATGGGCTGGCGGCCGACGGCGCCCCCGGGCTTGACACCGTGCGGACCCTGCAGTGCGCCGGCGAGGTGCTGACGCCGATCTTGCGACGCCGCCTGGCCCAAGTCGTGCCGGGCGCCACGGTGTTCGATCAGTACGGCATGACCGAGTTCGGGCCCATTGCCGCCGAGTGCGCCGCTCACGAGGGCATGCACCTCCTCGAAGATGGACTCCTGTGCGAGGTGGTCGACGCCGCTGGGCGCGGCCTGGATGAGGGCGAAGGCGAACTGGTGGTCTCCAGCCTCGAGAACCGGGCGATGCCCTTGATTCGCTACCGGACCGGCGATCGCGTCGCCTTGGTCCCGGGCAATTGCGCCTGCGGCAGCCCCGGCCGCCGCGTGCGCGTCCTGCATCGCACCGGCGATTTGACCAAAGTGCGCGGCGTTCTCTGCTCCAAGCAAGAGATGATTGACGCCGTGCGCTCGGTGGATGGCGTCGACCTGTTCAGCGTGACTTTGGATACCGACGCCGCTGGCGCCGATCGCATTTGCGTGAGGTTCAGCTCGAGTGGCGACCCCAACCGCTTGTTGGTCGAGGTCACCGAGGTCTTTAAGGGCCGCTTGAGGGTTAAGCCCGACCAGGTCGAGCACGTGCACGACCTGAGCGTGCCGCGTACCGTCTCAGGCAAGCCTCAATTCTTGGAAGATCGGCGAGTCGCCGAATTGGAGCGTCGGGCGAGCTAGGGCGCTGGCCCAGGGTTGTCCACCAACCGGAGGAAGAGACATGCTAGTCGTCATGGGACGGCCCGCTACCGATGCACAGGTGCAGCACGTGGTGGACGAGGTCGAAAAGCACGGCGCCACCGCTCACGTCATCCCAAGTGACTCGCGCGTGGCCATCGGTGTCACCAACCACCGCGGCAAGCTCGAGCGCGAGCACTTGAAGCAGCTCCCCGGGGTGTCGACGATCATTCCGATCACCCGCCCCTACAAGCTGGTGAGTCGCGAATCGCGGCAGGCGCGCACGATCATCGACGTCGACGGCGTCAAAATCGGCGGCGAAGAAGTTGTCGTTATGGCCGGGCCTTGTTCGGTGGAGAGCCCCGACCAGGCTATGGAGGTGGCCCGCGCCGTCAAGCAAGCCGGTGCCAAGATCTACCGGGGCGGCGCCTTCAAGCCCCGCACTTCACCCTACAGCTTCCAAGGGTTGGGCGAGGAGGGGCTCGAAATCCTGAAACAGGTGAAAAAGGAGACCGGCCTCATCACCATTTCCGAAGCTATCGATAAGGAGTCGATGGATATGGTCGCCGAGGCTTGCGACATCATCCAGATCGGCGCCCGCAACATGCAGAACTTCTCGCTTTTGAAGCACGCCGGCCGCAAGAAGAACCCGGTGATGCTCAAGCGCGGGATGGCCGCCACTATTGAGGAGTGGTTGATGGCGGCCGAGTACATCTTGAACGAAGGCAACCACCAGGTCATGCTCTGCGAGCGCGGCGTACGCACCTTTGCCCAACACACCCGCAATACGCTGGACTTGAGTGCTGTGCCCACCTTGCGTTGGGTGTCGCACTTGCCGATCATCGTCGACCCCTCGCACGGCACCGGCCGGCGCGAAAAGGTGACGCCGCTAGGACGCGCCGCGGTTGCAGTGGGGGCCGACGGCATCATCGTCGAGGTCCACAACCGGCCGGAGGAGGCGCTCTCCGACGGCGATCAGGCCCTGACCCCACCGATGTTCGACCAGATGATGTGGGAGTTCGGCATCATCGTCCAAGCGCTGGGGCGGAAACTCGAGGGGCCAGCCGACGGCTACCAGTTGAAGCGCACGCTCGACATTACCGGCGTCCTGTCCAGCTAGCGGCGGCGGTCGACGTCCTCGAGCCGCCCAGACGAGTCGACGGTGTTCGGGACCGATCCGGCCCCCGCTCGACCGATGTGTCGATGCCCGTGAGGAATCCCCGCAGAGCCCGGGAGACAAGGCCAAGCTTCTCGCGAGTCCATTTCGGGATCATGAAGGGATTCAACCCGCTGCTTTGCTTCTGGTCCGAAACGCGACTGCTGATCGGTGCAAGACTGCGTTCGGGGAACCGCCATTCGGCCCACAAAGCCGTCAGCTTTCTCAAGGAATGTCTGGCGCGCTTGCCGGAAGGCCGTCGCATTCACGTTCGAATGGATGCCGGCTTCTACGCTCGGGAGATCGTCGAGTTCCTCGTCGGCCGGGGATTGGAGTTCTCAATCTCGGCGCGACTAACAGAGGCGTTGCGGGCCGGCATCGACGCCCTTCCCGAGGAAAGCTGGAAACCCTATCCATGGGAAGAAGGGACGGAGTACGTCGAGCTTTCCTACAAACCTTCCAACTGGCCTCGCGCGTTTCGCATGTTGGTCAAACGGCAACCGCTCCATGAGGGGAATCAGCTCGTGCTTGGCGGGTACTTCTACACACCTGTGATCACCAATCGCAGGGGAGCGGCATCGAGCCTGCTCAAGTACCATCTTGCGCGAGGCGGTGCAGAGAATTACATCGAGGAGTTCAAGAACAACGTCAGTGCGCGTCTGCTTCCCAGCCAGAACTTCATGGCGAACTACGCGTGGCTGGTCATCGCTCAACTTGCCTACAACCTCGGCCAGTGGTTCAAACTCCTCGTGCTTCCAGCTTCATCTCACAGCCATCAGTTCAAGAAGCTCCGACTTCACTGGTTCTGCGTGGCGGCACGCATCATCCGCTCAGCCCGGCGCACCAAGATCGCCCTCGCCAGGGGACACGACGCCGCAGAACGATTCGCTCGAGCTCAAGCGGTAATCCTCTTGCTGTAGCAATTCGCCAGTTCCCCGAAAGACAAACAACAACTCACCCTCCTTGCACGACCGAGGGAGAAGTGCGCCGTGAACGCACGGTCCTGTGGCTCCGGCGCACGCTCCCGCGCGTCCGTACCCCTGTCGCGTACCGGACGCGCGCCTTAATCACGCTTCATGCGACGCGATACCATCCGAGCGTACTCTTACCCGTGGATCTGGGCTAAGCTTGCTGGAGAGCGGCGGTGATGCGACGCCGGACGGAGATACGCAAGAAGGTGCTGATGCAGCAAAGAAAATACCAAAGGTAAAGGGCCAAAACTACGAGGAACTCACCGAAGCACAGGATCTCGCAAAGAAGCGACGTCCGAAAACAAAAGGCAAAAGACGCTGACTCGGACTGGGAAGGTGCGAAGAGGCCGAAACAACGTTCGATCGAGAGTAAACAAAAGTCGAAACAGCGTGACCTTACGGATGCAGATGGCGATGACTTCTAACCCCGCAGATAGAAATGATCCAGTGGCGCAGCAATTGGCTGTTTACCATGCCAGGCTTCGCGATGATCCGGACGACGGCGCCGTTTGGCTTGAGTATGGCGACTTCGTGGACGAAAAGTACGAACTGCCGAATGAAGTTGTCCGTGCTTATGAGAAGGCTGCAAAGCTGTTGCCGAAGAGCGACCTTAGATTGCGACTGGGAAGTGCATATGTCAACGCGGGAAAGTCAGATGAAGGTATCGCGTTGATTAATGACAGCGTTGCTGATAATCCGCGCGCACATGGGTTTTGCTTTTTGGCAGATGCATACCTTCAGCTGGGTGATTATGAATCGGCGAGGAACGCCTCGAAGCGAGCAATTGCTGAGGATCCGTCTTTCGAGGAAGGCTATTATCTTCTTGGCGAGGCAACACGCCGTTTTTCACAAGAGGAAGCTATCGGCTACTTTCGTGCGGCGATTGAAAGGGATGAGAGCTACGCATTGGCATGGCAGGCATTGGGGAGAGAGCTAGCGGCAAACAACGACACATTATGTGAAGCAATTGCGGCGCTTCGCAAAGCTATTGAGCTAAACCCTGAAGATGGCTGGGCTATGGCTTTCTTGGCGAATGCACTCTGGAGAATGGATCGTACTGACGAGGCTGAACACTGGTATCAGCGTGCGATTTCAGTATTTCCGGATTGTGATGACATAAAACGATCGTATGCACAGTTCCGCAGCGATGTGGAGACTACGTAGAGGAGCCGCCCGCCGGGTTGGTACAGCTATGACACGGGCGTTGGCACGAACACGGAGGGTCGCCTTGCTCAGGTTAGTCGCCGGGCTCGCGGGGCGGGAAGCCCGCACTTCACTAGGGACTTTTGGTATGACACGTCTGGGCACGTGACTTTCGAGAAGACCGCGACGTGGAAGGGGGTTGGCGCGGGATCGAACTATCTCGTGCAAGACGTAGACGTTGAGACGTTGAGCAAGATTGGCTTGACGAGACGATTGAGCTTGAGTACCCGGGCAGCAGCTTGGCGCTTGAATACCGCTACGATGATCGCGGGCGCGCTTCCAAGGTGTTTCGCCAAGAAGGGCTGGGCCTCGACCAGATTCTCGAGCTTGACTACTTCGATGACGACCGCCTCAAAGAACTCCTTTTCGCGGATCAAGGGGGCCTTGGCAATCCACAAACGACGCTCACCTATACGGATCGGGGTCGCGTGGCGACCCATCAGGTTGACAGCGACGGCGCCGCGGTATTCTCAGAGAGCTTCTCCTACTATCCGAACGCGTCGATGCACCAGCGGACGACCGACAACCTCGCCACCACCACATATTTCCCGGACGCACTGGGTCGTCTGAAGAGCGTGGTGTTCGATGCAGACGCCAGCATGGCGTTCGAGTACGATGACACGGGAACTCGGACCGGCGTGGAGCGCCCCTACGGGAATCACTTCAGCTACCTGCATGAGGCCGGGACGAGTCGGTTGACGAAGGTGGATCACTTGGCGTCGGAGGCTTCGGTCGAGTTTGCTCACGATGGCAACGGCAACGTGATCGCGATCAACGAGCATGTAGGATCGCGTGGCCTCCGGTCGCACTATTTCTGGTACTCGCACGACAACCGCGTTGTGGGTCAATCGCTGGCTACGAGCGACAACTTGATTGCGAAAGAGAGCTTTCTTGACGGTGAGGGCGAGCCGTGCTTGGAGCTGCGAACGAACAGCGCCGTGGATGATGTGGTCGATGCAACGATCGCGCTGCGCCGGGACGGGAGACTCCTCGGTCTCTTCGAAAACGACGGTACTGAGAAGCAGCGGTATCTGTACGCGGATGGTCGGTTGTTCGGCACGGTGGACGATGGGGGCTTAATCCAACATTGTCACGTCGATGAGCAGGGGAGCGTCCGTGCGGTAACCAATGCTGACGGCAGCGTGATGCAGCGGATTGACTACTTCCCGTTTGGTGAGCCTAGGCGACTGGAGTCCAGCCGTTACGATCAGCCGTTTCGCCACCACAAGGGCGAGCAGGAGCTTGGTGGCTTCACCCGCCAGGGTGCTCGTTTCAACATTGCCAGGTACGGGCGTTTTGGTGCTTTGGATCCGATCCTGCTGAGGGCACCGGAGAGGAAACTGCTTGCGGATCCTCTCCGGCTCCATCCGTACGCTTACGCGCGCAACAACCCTCTCGATTGGAGTGACCCAACGGGCGAGTCCCTCGCCCTTGCTGCGCCGCTGCTTGGTCCTCTCCTGGCCAACCCGGTCGTTCTTGCCGGCGCTGCGGTGCTGGGAGGTGCTGCGCTCGCGGCGGCAATCGTGTCACCGCAAGCTGGGGAACTGATCAATGATCTGATGCTAAGCTTGCTGGAGAGCGATGGTGACGCTGCAACCCCGGAGGGGGATACTCAAGAAGAGGCTGATGCCGCAAGGGGGGGAACGCAGCTGAGCAAACAGGCTCAGAAGGGCATCAGGTCGCTGGAGAAGCGGATCGCTGAGCATGAGAAGAAGCTCGCAGACTTCAGGGCGAACCCGACTCCGCGGCCAGGCACGGAGGGGCTGTCCAAAGAGCTCCAGCAGCAGTCGATCGACGGGCGTATTCGGCACCTGGAGAAGGAGATCGAGACCTTCCGGAACAACATCGAGAAGCTCCGTGGAGGCGGACAGTGAGTCGCCACGAGTGCAAGTCTTCACCTGCCTTCCGAGTTGTTTGGCCACTTGAGGCTCTGAGCTCGATCACGGCGGAGCCGAAGCATCGAACGGCTGTCATACTCAGCGTCAAGAGTGTTGACGAGATCGAGCGACGTCTTCTTGCCACTGGCTTGGCAGTCAGGCTTGCGGAGAGCGGCGTGGAACTCTTCGCTCTCGTTGGTAAGGAGTCAGAGCAAGCGCATGATGCTCTGGACTGGGTGCTTGAGGAGGTCGGCGCGGAAGATGTGATGACTTCTTGGCACGATCAGGATGATCCCGATGATGTCGCGTCCTTTGTTGTCGCGAGTTCTCGTGCGAGCGGTCTGACTCGCATCGTGGCCGCATTGGATGAGTCGACGGAGTCCGGAACGAGATTGCGAAGCACTATTGCCGAGGCCGTGCGTGTTGATGCGGACGCGTAGTCCCTGCAAGACCTACCGTTCGAGGATCTGGTCGAGGACGCCACGCAGCGCCCGCCGATCCTCCTCCTCAAGCCGCCCGAGCTTTCGCAGCACGAGCCCCTGCGCTTCACACGCCGCGAGGTGCGCGAGCACACGGGGCTCGGCAACACGCAGCTCAAGATGCATCTGCACCGGCTCGAGGAGCTGGAGTACCTGCTCGTGCACGCCGGCGGCCGCGGCCAGAGCCTGGTCTACGAGCTGGTGTACGAAGGCGACCCGAAGCGCGGCGCTCCGCTCTTGGCGGGTCTCATCGACACCGAACAGCTCGAAACCCACGGGTACGATCCGAACCGGTCGGGGCAGAAGGGCCAGTGGTCGGGGTCAAGTCGGCCCCAAGTCGGTGGGGTGTCGGGGGGAAGTCGGGGCGGCGAAACCGAGGTGAACGCCAGCGGTGACAACGACTTGCGCCGATCGGAACCTTCCGAGCCCGAAAACGCACTACTGGGGGCGCAAAACGGCGAACCGTCGTCATACGTACCCGCAGCTTCTTCTTCCCTTAGCCGCTCGTAGTCGCCATGCCGCGTCGAGGCGATCGCAAGCCGAAGGCAGTGCCGGACGGCGCAGGCGACCCGCAGGGGCTTCACGCGTGGATGCAGCGCTACCTGGACTGGCTGCGAGTGCAGAACTACTCCGAGCGCACGGTCGAGAACCGTCACCTCTACCTCGGCTACTTCATCGCGTGGTGCGCGGAGCGGGACATCACGCGACCGGTGGAGGTGACGCGCCCGATCCTGGAGCGCTACCAGCGGATGCTGTTCCACTACCGCAAACCGAACGGAAACCCCCTGAGCTTCCGCAGCCAGCACACGCGGCTGGTGCCGGTGCGGGCGTACTTCAAGTGGCTGACTCGACAGAACGTCCTGCTCGCGAACCCGGCGAGCGAACTCGACCTGCCGCGTCTGGCGAAGCGCTTGCCCAAGCACGTGCTCAGTGCCGCTGAAGCCGAGCAGGTGGTGAACCAGGCCGACGTGGACGAAGACCTCGGCGTGCGCGACCGCGCCATCTTGGAAACGCTGTACTTGACCGGCATCCGCCGCATGGAAGTGATCGGCCTCAAGCTCTTCGACCTCGACGTGGAGCGCGGCACGATCATGGCGGCAGGGCAAGGGCAAGAAGGACCGCATGATCCCGATCGGCGATCGCGCGGTGGCGTGGATCGACAAGTACGTCACCGACGTGCGTCCCGGCCTCGTGCTCGAACCCGACGACGGCACGCTCTTCCTGACCAACACCGGCGATCCCTTCACACCGAACCGCCTGACGCAGCTCGTGCGCAACTATGTGGATGCCGCCGAGATCGGCAAGCGCAGCGCGTGCCACCTCTTCCGGCACACGATGGCGACGATCATGCTGGAGAACGGCGCCGATATCCGCTTCATCCAGGAGATGCTCGGCCACGCCGAGCTCTCGACGACGCAGATCTACACTCAGGTGTCGATCAAGAAGCTCAAGGAGATCCACACGGCGACGCACCCGAGCGCGCGGGTGTCGCGGGAGAGCACCGTCGTCAAGACCGAGACCGACGAGCCCGAGGCATAGCCCACGCCCACGAGAGCGGCGGAGCGGCTAAGGAAAGAAGCTGTCCCGACGGCCCTTCCTGTCCTTAGCTTAAGCTTAAGCTTAGCTGTGTTGCTGCACGCCGCTCGATGCGCGAAACTGGGCGTATGCGAAATCGATGGCCCATCCTCGCGCTGCTGTGCGTCCTAGCGAGCTTGCTCGCGGGCGGAACAGTGTCGGCGCACTCGGCCACGGCCGCTGAAAACCGCGTCTGGGCTTTCGACCTGGCCGACCAGGCCCACGTCGGGGGTGCGGCGTCGCTAACCCTCGAACTGCGCCAGGGCTACGAGCTTGCGGAGTACGACTTTGCGTCCGGCTCCCCCCTTGCCGCAAAGGGGGGATCGAAGATCGATCGAGGGGCCTTCAGAAAGGAGCGTGAGGCGTTTTGGAAGGCCGAGGCGCAGAACAACCCCGGGAAATACAGCGCCAACGATCTCGCCAAGATGGAGAAGGGTCGCGCGCCCACCGGCCCCGATGGCCATCCAATGGAGCTGCATCACGTAGACCGCACGCCGGAAGGCGGAGTGACCCCGAATGAGCAGGACGGATCACCGCCTTGGTGAGAACTACAAGAAGAACCACCCACCTGGAGGGAATCGAATGGCCCGGGACGAGATGTTCGATAGCTCGGTCCGTTCGTCCGGGGACCTCGCCGGGGTGTTCGAGTACGACGGCGAGACTGGCTACTTCTACCTCTATGAGACGGACGGAGGGGAAGCCCACAAGGTCCTCGGCGCGATTCATGTTCTTTCTGGGGAGCCCGACTTCTCCGAGGAAGATGTTGCGATTCAGTGGGATCAAGCGAGCCGGAGAGTAGGCTTGTTCATCCGGGAGGTACTCTGGGCAGTCTTCGATGACAACCAAACGCAGTACGGGGGCAACTACAGGCCGGGTGCCGCTCCTGAGTTGCCATTGGACGCGGGAGTGTGGTTTGGCACCGTTTCATAGTGCTCCTCCTTCGGTGCAAGGGAGGAGGACTGGCACATGGAGGTGGCGTAGGGTGCCGCTGTTGGGAGCTACTCGCCGAGGATGTCGTCGAGCACTGCGCGCAGTGCTTGACGATCCTCGTCCTCGAGCCGTCCGAGCTTGTGCAGCACGAGCCCCTTCTCGACGGTGGCGAGCAGCGGCTTGAACACGGAGGGCTTGAGGAGCCCGGCTTCTTTCCACTTCTTGATTGCTGTCTCGCCCACCATCGGCGCGGCGCGCACCTGGCTGGTGACGGCGAGGATGATCAGGTCGGGTCGCTCGCGGTGGTAGGCGCCGGAGCTGACGACGACGGCGGGCCGCCTTTTCGTCGTGCGTTGATCGGTGAAGGGGAACGGGACGAGGACGAGATCTCCGAACTCAAAGGTGGTCGTATTCGGCATCGTCGTCGTTATCCCAGACCTTTTTGAAGGCGTCCTCTGAGAGCCGGGTGGCGGCGCTTGCGAGCCGCCGTCCGTTCTCACGCTCCTTGAGGAAGTCGACGAAGTCCTCGACCTCGGCGGCCTTCTCGGGCGGGAGGCTTTTGATCTTGTCGAGGAGCTTCTGCTCGGCGTCGTTCGGTCCCATGGCGTCTCCTACGTCCCGTTGGCCTCGACGAGATCCTTGAAGCGATTCTTGAGGATGACGAGATCGAGGATCTCCTTGGCGAGGGACTTGTCGGTATCGGGAAGCTTGTCGACGGTCTCGAAGCGGCGGAGCAACCCGCGGTCGTGGATCTGGACGGGGCCGGGCTGGCCCTTGGCCTCGAAGGCGAGGTAGTCGAGGGTGACGTCAAAGGCCTCGGCGAGCTTGATCAGGACGTCGGTCGAGGGGGCGTGGACGCCACGCTCGTAGGCGGAGACCTGCTTTTGGTGGACGTCGAGCTTCTCGGCGAGCTGGGCCTGGGTCCAGCGGCGCTCCTGGCGTAGCTGTCGGATGCGGTCTGCAAGCACCGAATGGCTCCCTGTCTGTCCTGCCTGGGGCGTGTTTTCATCCTAGGATACCTCAGACTCCTCCTTTCCTCCAGCTCGTAGTCCGTGCATGCCTTGACACGGTGTCGCGAATAGCGCATACCGTAGCCACCATCCGTGGTGCAGCTTTCTGCTGGAGGTCGCGAGAAAAATGGCCCGCATCCCCGACGAAGAGCTGGAGCGCCTGAAGAGTGAGGTGAGCCTGGAGCGTCTGGCCGAGGCGCGGGGTGTGAAGCTCGAACGCCGTGGCGCGGACCTCCACGGTCTGTGCCCCTTCCACGAGGACCGGGAGCCCTCCTTGGTCATCCCGCCTTCGAAGAACCTGTGGCACTGCCTGGGCGCGTGCCAGACGGGCGGGTCTGTGATCGACTGGGTGATGAAGGCGGAGGGTGTCAGCTTCCGGCACGCGGTGGAGCTTCTGCGCGCGGACCTTCCCTCCTTAGCCGCTCCGTCTCCGTCGGCGCCGGTGAAGACATCGACGGTGCAGAAGCTCCCGGGCCTCGCCTCAGCCCGACGCTGAGGACCAGGAGCTGCTGGGCCGCGTGGTCGACTACTACCACGCGACCTTGAAGGAGAGCCCCGAGGCGCTCGCGTACCTCCAGAGCCGCGGCTTCGACGAAGTCGAGATGATCGACCATTTCCGCCTTGGCTTCGCGAACCGCACTCTCGGCTACCGCTTACCGGCGAAGAACTCGACGCCTTCGGCAAGCGCGGCGCGTGCCACCTCTTCCGGCACACGATGGCGACGATCATGCTGGAGAACGGAGCGGACATCCGCTTCATCCAGGAGATGCTGGGTCACGCGGAGCTCTCGACGACGCAGATCTACGCGCAGGTGTCGATCAAGAAGCTCAAGGAGATCCACAGCGCGACGCACCCGAGTGCGCGTGTGTCGCGGGAGAGCGGGGTCGCGGCCGAGAGCGACACCGACGAACCTGAGGCATAACCGGCCGCCGCGCACGCCCCACCAGAGCGGCGGAGCGGCTAAGGGAAGAAGCGTCTCGGCGTGCGCCGACCGCCCTTCCTTCCTTAGCTGCCTTGCTGCATGCCCCTCGATCCGTGAAACTGGAGGCATGCGAAATCGATGGCCCATCCTCGCGCTGCTGTGCGTCTTGGCGAGCTTGCTCGCAGGCGGCACTGCGTCGGCGCACTCGGCTGCGGGAGCTAATAACCGCGTCTGGGCTTTCGACCTCCAGGACCAGGTCCATGTCGCGGGTGCCGCCGCCCTAACCCTCGACCTGCGCTCGGGATGCGCGGAGTACGATTTTGCGTCGGGCTCCCCCCTTGCAGCAGGGGGGAGGACGTGCGGTAGATGCCGCAACCCCCATCGGTAGGCGTGGCAACCCGATGAACGTCCCTCGGGGCACGAACGCGCCGCGACGATCGGTGGCCGTGAGTTCAGCGGTCACGCGATCGACCAGATGCAGGGGCGAGGGATCATGCCGTCGGTCGCAGAGAACGCCATCCAGAACGGCGTGCGAACAGCCGGGAGCGAGGCGGGCACGTTCCAGCACGTCTTCGAGGGGGTGCGAGTCATCACGAACGAGGCTGGTCGTGTGATCACGGTCATTCCACGATAGGTGCAGCGAGATGACGACTCTGACCCTCCGTGGAGAGCTTGGAAGAAGGCTGGTCATCGACGTGCACGGCTTTGAGCGCGACGCGACGGAAGACCCCTACGATGCCAACTGGCTGAGGTGCTCTGCGGACGTCGAGCAGGGCGCGTTTCGTGGCAGCGTGGACGCCTCATTCACGACGAACGACTTCGCGCGCTTTCTCTCGGAAATGGACCGGGTCATGACCGGGGAGAGCACGGCTGCGTCCTTCAACACGATGGAGGAGGCGCTCGCATTCCGCATCGAGGTCGATCGTGCCGGCCGGGCCACGGTGGTCGGGAAGCTCCGCGAGGTTGAAGCGGGCGGGGCTGAACTGTCCTTCAACTTCGAGTCCGACCTCTCCTTCCTGACGAAGACGCACTCCGATCTGAAGGGAATCGTCGCCGCGTTCCCACATCGCACTGCCTGCACCTGAACTTCGAAGTTCGGGTAGCTCGTCCCTACCCCGTCCCGTTTCCCCTGAGCTTCTCCCTCTCGAGGAAGGCGTCGATGAGCTGTAGGAGCTGCCTGCGCTCCTTGGTGGGGAGCTTCTCGACCTGCTTGAACCTCCGCCAGAGGCGGGTGTCCTGGGGCTTCTTGGTGCGTGAGCGGACGAGCTTGACGCCGAGGAGCTGGTCGGTGATGACACCGAGGACGCGGGCGAGGTCGGGGAGGACGCCGGCCGGCGGGTAGTCGGTCTCGCCCTCGTAGTAGGCGACCATGCGCTGGCTGATGCCGATCTCGGCGGCGAGCTCGCGCTGGGAGTAGCCGGCCTCCTGGCGGAGCCCGGCCATGCGGGCGCCGAAGTCGGTCTGGGCTGTGCCTTCCAGTCGCCGGGGCATGCGGGTCTCCGCTCGGGATCGCGGTCGCGCGTCCCCCGCATGGTAAGGCCGGTTTTTGCGGTCCCTGGATTCCACGGGCATGCTCGTTGTGATACGAACACCGTATCGTCTACCGAACCGCTAAGCAGCCCCGAGAAGTAGTCGAATCCCCGGCACTTTCCGCTTGGCAGGGTTTGGCGAGGAGGACGATCCGATGGCCCGCATCCCCGACTCGGAGCTGGAGCGTCTGAAGCGCGAGGTGAGCGTAGAGCGGCTGGCCGAGGCGCGGGGCGTGAAGCTCGGGCGCCGCGGCGCGGACCTCCATGGGCTGTGACCCTTCCACGAGGACCGCGAGCCGAGCCTGGTGATCACCCCCTCGAAGAACCTCTGGCACTGCCTGGGTGCGAGTTGTCGATGGCGTCGTACGACGGATGGTCGACAAGTGGCTCAAGGCTGGGATGCTCGCAGAGGGCGGTGGGAACGCACCGATCGCGGCACTCCGCAAGGTGGGGTGGCCTCCCCGTTGCTGGCCAACGTCTACTCACACTACGTGATAGACGAGTGGTTTAGTCAGGATGAGGCGCCGCGGATGAAGAACGGAGTTCGATGATCCGCTACGCCGATGACATTGTGATGGTGTTTGAGGACTTTCTCGACTGCATTCGGGTCCGGCGAGTGCTGGGGAAGAGACTCGGCCGTTTTTGGGCTGAGTCTCAACTCCAAAAAGACTAGGATGGTCGACTTTCTCCCCACCCCCTTTTGGTTGAAGCTCGGGCCGAGTATGATGGCGCCCACTAGCAAGGAGGTGGGCCATGTGGACGCGAGCTGCTTGGGCCTCGGTCTGGACATTGTGCGGTTGGGTGGCGACTGGCGGTGCCGTCGAGCCACCCGACACCTTGCTGCAAGAGCTGGCTGCCCGCTTTAGCTGGGCGCCGGTGGTGGACCAGGCCTGCATCGTGGACGTCGTGGTGACCGGCGAGGCAGGCGGCAGCTGGCACCTGGTGCCCCGTGACGGCGGCGGCGTCGAACTCCGCCCCGGGCCGGCCGAGGGCGCCGGGTTTGGTTGCGAGCTGGCTCCTGAGACGCTCGGCCGCCTCTACCGGGGCGAGCTATCGGGCATGACTGCCGCCGGCAAAGACGACACCGGCCTGGCCTCGCCGCTCGAGATCCTCCCCGGCGATGCGGTGCCTGAGGATGCACCCCGCGCCAGCCTGGCGCCGGTCTTCCACTTCATCACCCACTTTTTCAACGGCCAGCGTCCGGAGCGCATCCGCTTGGGCCGGGATCACGCGCGCCAGCTACACGGTGCCCACATGGTCGGGCTCTACTACCACCCCGGTTTTCGGAGCGCCTGGTACGCTCTCGCGCGAGGCGAGCGACTGAACGGCGACGGCGACACGACCGCCTACCCGCAGGCGTTCGTCGTCACCCAGGGGCGCGCCAAAGTGCGGCTGGGGCAGGCTTGGTTCGATGTCGAAGCCGGGGAGTCGATCTACGTGCCGGCGGGCTCCCTGCATGCCGTGGAAGCGGTGTCCGGCGAGGTGGAGTTGGTGTGGATGGCGTGGGGCGAGGGAGCTTAGGCGACCGATGCTACGCTGGTGGAACGAGTTCAGACGTGCAGTTCGCATGCTCACCAAAGGAAAGTGGAAGCTCATGCTGAAACCAGGCGACCAGGCGCCGGCCTTCTCGGCGCCCGACCACGAAGGTAACGTGCGCACGCTCGAGGAGTTTCGCGGCAAGAAGGTACTCCTCTGGTTCTACCCCAAGGCCGACACCCCCGGGTGAACGGTCGAAGGCAAGGGATTCCGGGACGGAATCTCCGAATTCGACCAGAGCGGCATCCAGGTGCTCGGCGCCAGCTTCGATTCAGTGGCTGACAACGCCGCGTTCGCCAAGAAGTTCGATTTTCCCTACCCGCTTTTGTCCGACCCGGGCCGGTTGATGGGGATGGCGTACGGCGCCGCCGACGCACCCGACTCGGGCTATGCGGCGCGGGTCAGCTTCTTGATCGATGCGGCGGGGAAGCTCTTGCAAGTCTACGACCAAGTCGATCCAGCCAGCCATCCGGCTCAGGTCTTAGCAGACGCCAACCAGGTCTAGACCGCCGCAGACGGGCAGACGTCGGCCAGGACGCACTCACCGCAGCGTGGCCGGCGGGCGATGCAGACGGCGCGGCCGTGGTCGATCAAACGGTGGGAGAACTGCACCCACTCCGCGCGGGGCAAGAGCGCCATGAGTCGCGCTTCGACCTTGTTGGTGTCTTTGGCGTCCGCCATCCCCAGGAGTTGGGTAATGCGGTGGACGTGGGTGTCGACGACGACGCCGGCGGCGATGCCAAAGGCGTTCCCCATGACGACGTTGGCGGTCTTGCGGGCCACTCCCGGGAGGCGCAGCAGCTCCTCCATGGTGTTGGGGACTTGCCCGCCGAAGTCGTCGACCACCATTTGCGCCATGCCGCGGATGGCTCGGGCCTTGTTGCGGAAGAAGCCGGTCGAGTGGATGGCTTCCTCCAGCTCCTCCTGCGCCACGCGCGCCAAGGCGGCCGCGCTCCGGTACTTCCGAAAGAGCGGGCGCGTCACCAGGTTGACCCGCTCATCGGTGCATTGGGCCGAGAGGATGGTGGCCACCAGGAGTTCGAAGGCGTTCCGGTGGTGGAGGCTGCAAGCCGAGTCAGGGTAGGCCTTCTTGAGCCGCCGCACGACCTTTAGGGCGTGGCGTTTATCGGCGGCGGTGGCTGGAGCTGGCGCCAGCTGGGCGGCGTGTTTCGACACTGTCTTTGGAGGCATGTGGTCGGGTCTGGGGTTGGGGTTGAGGCCGTCGGCTGAGCGTAACGCGGTTGGCGCCGGGTGCAAAGGTCGACACGGTTGGGCGTCGATACTAGGATGGGGCCGAGAGGAGTGACGGTTGCGAGACATTCCAGACCATTCGACGATCCGCGAGTTTCTCCTGGCCGACCACCCGGAGCTGTCCCGGCCATCGCGCTTCGCCATCAACCTCTTCAGGCTTCTCTACTTTACCTTTTCAGAGTTCCGGCGGGACGGGGCCATGCGGCGCGCCCTGGAGCTGGCCTACACCACCCTCTTTACTCTGGTGCCCATCACTGCCCTCTTCCTGATCGTTTCCCGGGTCGTGGGCTCGCTCGAACGCTGGATCGAGGACGGCCGCCGCTTCATCATCGGCTTGACGATCGGGGTGTTGCCCGAGAGCGACGCCCAGGCGATCGACCAGTTCATCGACCGGGCCTTCCGGGGCATCATGGCCTCCCTGGAGGGCTCCAACCTCTTGGTGTCGATCACCAGCTTGGCGATCCTCGCTTTGTTTTCGATCTCGCTGCTCTTGAGCATCGAGAACGTCTTCAACGACATCTTCGGGGTTCGTCGCCGCCGCTCGTTGTTCGCCAAAGTCACCGTCTTTTGGCTGGTGCTCACCGTTGCACCGCTCTTCTTGGCGGCTTCGATGTACATGCGCTCGGAGATTGTCGCCGGCCTCGAGGCCCACGAACTCATGGGCTTCTCGCTCACCCAGTGGGCGCTGACCTTCCTCTTCCCGTTCGCCGTCTCCACCGCTGCGTTCTTTATCTTGTACTGGAAAATGCCCTTTACACGGGTGCGGATCGGGCCGGCGGTGGGGGCGGCGATTACTGCCTCGGCGCTTTGGGAGGTGGCCAAGAGCGTTCTGGCCTGGTACGTGGCCAACAACGTCACCTACAAGAACATCTACGGCACCCTGGGGACCATCCCGGTCTTTCTCCTGTTCTTGTACGTCACCTGGATCATCACCATCTTTGGTGCCGAGCTCGCCTACGCCGGTCACCACTTCAATCAAGTGCGCCGGCGAGAGATCTTGCGCCACTTGGGTCGCCCGGAGAGCCCCGCCTATCTGGCTGTCAAGCTGGCGACCATGTTGGCCACGCGCTTCGTGCGGGGCGATGGCGCCGCCACCGCCGACGAATTGGCCGGCGAATTGGAGCTGGATGTCGCCCAGGTGGAGGGCATGCTCGAGCATCTGGAGCGCGCCGAGCTGGTGGTCGCCGTGGCCGATCCGCAGGGAGCTTTTCAGTTAGCCCGCGCTCCCAGAACCATCACCGTCGAAACAGTTTTGGCGGCGGTCGGCATGCTCCCCGATGTGCCGGCCGAGGAGGGGCGGGTTACCGAAGTGCTGCGCGCCATGCGGCAGGCGTCGGTGGAGTCGGTGCGGACGGTGGCGATCGACGCCCTGGTGGGCGAGCCGGCCGAAGTCTTGCCGCTCACCGCACCGAACGACGCCTGAGCGCGCGTGGGGCTGACCCTCGCCCTCATGGCCTTGGCCCTCCTCTTGGTGTGGGCTGGGCGCCGCGCTCCGCAAGCACCACCCGAAGAGGCGGCAAGATCCCCGCTCCCTGGGCCCGTCGTCCTCTTGGCGCCGGTGGCAGGGGAGGAACCGCGCTTAGAGTGCTTCCTCGCCGCCCTCTGGGCTTTGGAGCCGGCGCCGGATCTGATCGTCGTGGTCATCGAAGAGTTTCGCCCCGCTGATCCTGCAGCCACGCGGCTCCGGGAGCTGGCCGGCGACCTGCCGCCCCACGTCAAGCTGGTGCCGGCGTCGCCCGCAACCCACCAGAGCCAAAAGGCCAAGAACTTGCTCACCGGCATGCGGGCGGCGGGCGAAGCGGGCGTCTGGGTGACGGTGGATTCCGACACCGAGCCGCACCCCGGCTGGTTGGGAGCGCTCTTGGAGCGCTTGGCCGAGCCTGGGGTCACTGTTGCCACGGGCTACCGTTGGTTGATCCCGGCGGGGATCGGCAGCGCCTTTTTGGCGGCATGGAACGGCGCCGCCCTCCAGGTGTTGCGGGATCCTGCCCACGCCTTTGCCTGGGGTGGGGCAACGGCGATACGCGCCGCCGACTTTGAGGCGCTCGAAATCGGCGCGCGGTTTGAGCGGGCGCTCTCCACCGACATGGCGGTGACCCAAGCCGTGCGCGCCGGCGGCGGGCGTATCCAATTCGCGCCCGGTGCGGTGGTGCCCACCTATGAACGGCCGGGTTTTCAAGAGGCGGTCCGTTGGATCGTCCGGCAACTCGTCATGTTCTACCGCTCGACCGGTGGGCGTGGCAGCTGGGTGCTGGTCTACCACGTTGCATTGGTCGTTTTGCAACTTGCTGCGCTCTCGGCGTTGGTTGGCGTGCTGCCCAGTCCCTGGGGGTTCGGCCGTTGGGTAACTGCAGTGGTCCTCGCCGCACCTACTCTGCGCGGCATGGCGCGCGCTTGGCGTCGCTTTCGGGAGATGGCGGCGTTCCCCATCGCCCAGGTGCCCGGGTGGGACCATGCCCGCCTGGCGCAGGTGGCGCTGTCGCCGGCCGTTGCCTGGGTGATTGTCGCCGGCATGGTGGGTGCGCGGTGGGTCAAAAGCGTTGACTGGCGCGGGGTGCGCTACCGAATCGGTCGCGGCAATACAGTGGATCAAGTCGAGCACCTTTGGACTTGACCGCACCTCACCGCCCGCCCACAATCAAACGACATTCCAAAAAGCGCCAAGGTGTTCGGGAAGCCGGTGCAAAACCGGCACGGCCCCGCCACTGTAAGCGGTGACGAAAGCTACGCCAGCACACTGGGTTCGCCTGGGAAGTGGTAGCAAGTAGGACGATCCGTGAGTCAGGAGACCGGCCTTGGTGCGCACTCTTCGCTAGAGGCGCGGGCCTCGAGGAGACCACCATGGACCGTTCCCCCTTCTACCGCTGGTTGTTCGTGTGGCTGGTCTGGGCTGTACCTGCCCAGTCGCAATCGGACCCCACCGCCTACCTGGTCGACTACGTGAGTGGCACGTTGGACCGGGTCCACGTCGCCACCGGTCACGTGGAACTTGGCGTCCTCGCCGTTGGCGTGGCGCCCAACCATGTCCTGGTGGACGGTGACCGCGTCTTCGTGACGACCAGCTTCCCAGAGTTCTTGACCCTCTATGAGCCGGTGTCGGGTGCGCACAACACAATCGCCCTGCCGGCGGGTTCGTCGCCGTGGGCGGCGGCAGTGGACGGGCACCGCGCCTACGTCAGCCTCTTCGGGGCAAACCAACTTGCCGTAGTCGATCTCGCCGGTCACCAGCTCGAGGCGGTGATCGATGTGGGGATTGCCCCCGAGGGAGTTTGTGTCGCCGAGGACCAAGTGGTGGTCACTAACTCGGGGTTTCTGGGCGCTGGGGTTTACGCCCGCGGTGAGGTGGCGTTCGTCGACACCAAGACGCTGCAAGTGGTCGGTCGGGTGGATGTGCCGTTGAACCCGCAGTGGTGTGCCGTCGATCACGAAGGTGACGTGCAGATCGTTTGCTCAGGCTTGTTTGGCGCGAACGCCGGACAAGTGGCGTCGATCGATGTAGAAGCGCTGGCGTTGCAGGATAGCCTCTGGGTCGGCGGGTTCCCGGGACCGATGGCCATCGACTCACAAGGCACCGGCTACATGAGCGAGTTTGACCAGGGGCTGTTGGCGATTGACACCACGGCTCAGACGGCCCTCCACACGGTGGACAATCCCATCCCGGTCGGCGGCAGCGGCGCCTTGGGGGTTGCCACCGACGCCACCGACCAAATCTATGTGACCTTGGCAGAGGGCTTGCTTGCGGTGTTGGAGCCCGGCGGTGGGGCGCCTGTTGCATTTGCCGTGGGCGGCGGTCCGCTCAGCGTCGATGTGTACGAAGATCGAGCGACTTCGGTGGACGACTGGGTGGCGGCGGCCGGCCCCGCCATGACCCCGGCGCGATGGTCGCGAGCCTTTCCCAACCCACTCCGCGGTCGCGGTTGGGTGTCCTTTCAATTGCCAGAGCGGGCGGCGGTCGAACTGCGGTTGTTTGATGCGACCGGCCGCGCCGTGGGCCGTGGGTCCCGGCGGGTGTTCGACTCGGGACTGCACCAGGTGGCGGTGGAGGCGCTGGTGGACGGCGCGCGGCTGGCCACTGGCATCTACTGGCTGACCATCGAAACGCCCGAGTGGCGCGCGCGCCACCAGCTGGCGGTCGTGCACTAGCCATGCTGGCTCGAGCGGCGTGGTTGCGTGGGCCCGCGCTTGTGGCGGTTGGGCTGGCGGTCTTGGCGCCACCCGCTTGGGCGGCACCGGACTCGCTCCGCACCTACCTTGGCCCAGAGGTGCAGGTGGTTGCACCCGGCCTCCCCGCCCTCCCGGTGGCGATGGCGGTCGCTACGTTAGACGTCGAACAGCTCGTGGCTCCTGGAACCACCGGTTTGGCCGGCGCCCTGCGTGGTGTGCCCGGCGTGCGCGTGGCGCGCTACGGCGGTAGCCAGGCGGCGGCGTCGGTGAGTGTGCGCGGCGCCAGTCATGCGCAGTGCGTGGTGGTCTTGGATGGCCGGCGGGTGACCGACGCGCGCGGGGGCGGTGTCGAACTCTGGCACTTTGATCCGCGCAGCTTGGCGAGCGCCCAGGTCGTGCGTGGCGCCGCCGGCGCGCTTTATGGTCCGTCGGCTCTGGGGGGCGCTCTGGTGTTGGAGAGTCACCCGCGCCGCCACCCGGAACTCCGAGCGCAGCTGGAGACCGGAAGCTTGGGGCTCTTGCGGACGGCCGTTCACTGGGCCGCACCGCTGGCGAACGGCGTGCACGGGTGGGTGCGGGGCACCAGTCACGCACAGAGTGGCTCCGAAACCGTGCGCGACCCCCGCCGCGCTACCGACTGGCGTCGCTCTGGGCGCTGGCACGGCGGCGGCGGGGCAGGCGGCGTCGAGTGGCGCCGGGGGACAGAGGCGCGCGCCCACCTCGAGGCGCGCGGCAGCGGCGCCCATGGGGCGGTGCCGGGCACCTTGGAGTTTCCCACCCCGGAAGCCGAGCGCACCGACCGCCGCTGGGCGGTCGCCGCCGGATTCGAGCGCCAGCCGGGCGCATCGGGGCGGGCCGCGGCCCTCACCTACGAGTGGAGTGCGGCCGAACGCTTCTACTTAGATCGCACCCATCACCAGAACTCGCGGCAGGCCAACGACACGCACACCGTGCGCGCCGGGTTGGACTGGGTGCGCTCGACCGGGCGACGGGGTGTCACCGCCGAGCTTGCCACCGACGCCTTTCGGTCGCGCGCCGCGCCCCGGCGCTCCCGCCAGCTGGCGGCGGTGGCCGGCCACTGGCGGCACCGGCAGTGGGCCTTGGCGTACCGCTGGGACGCCACCACCCACACCCAACCCTTTCTGAGTGGTCGCGCCAGCTGGGCGTGGGTGTCCGGCGATCGGTGGCGGTTCCGTGCCGGCGCCGGTCGCGCGTTCCGCCCGCCGTCGTACGCCGATCTCTTCGCCGCCGACCTGGGGTTGGCGCTGGGGAACGACGCCCTGCGCGCCGAGCGCGCGTTAGAGGTGGATGCTGGCGTGACGTGGAGGATGGTAGGGGGAGTGGTTGACGCACAGGTCTTTTGGCGATCGATCGAGGATCTGATCCAATGGGTGCCGTCGGCCGGTGGGGTCTGGCGGCCGCACAACGTCGGGCGCGCCGACAGTCGCGGCGTTGAGCTGGCTTTCGAGGGCGAGGGGCGCGGCTGGTCGTGGCAGCTCAGCGGCACGCTCCTGGATGCGGTCGATCGCACCGGTGCACCCAACGTCGATGGTCGTCGCCTGGTCTATCGACCGGGGGCTGTGGCTACCAGCGAGTTGAGCTGGAAGGTGCATCGTGGTGTGCGATTGGGCACCACTTGGTATGTGGTGTCGGATAGCTACGTCACCCGCGCCAACACCAAGTCGGTGCGTGGCTACGGGCTGATCGATTGCCGCGCCACCTGGCAACTCCTCCGGCAACTGACGGTGGGCGCCGCACTCTTGAACGCCGGCGACCGTTCGGTGGCCGACGTTAGGAACATGCCGCTCAGCCGCCGCCAATGGCGGTTCACCTTCGCAGTCGATCCGGAGGGATGATGGCGCGCCAGTGCGTGGGTTGGGGAGTCTTAGGTGCGGCGCTCGTCGTCCTCACCGGCGTTGCCGCCGCCGAGTGGTTGGCGCCGGTGCCACTTTCCGATTCGGGGGTCGACTCCGAGTTCGGACTGAACCACTCGCCAGTGGTGTACGACGCCGAGGGCGGCTTGCACGTCGCCTGGGCCGACCGCGACACGCCGGCGCAGAGCTACCAGATTTACGCCCGACACCGGCGGTGGGCGACGTGGTCGTCTGCCGAGCTGGTGGTGCCCTACGACGACCCTTTTCCCGACGCCCTCTTGGGCGCCAAGTATCCGAGCTTGGGAGCGGCGGGCGACTCGCTCTTCATGGCCTGGCACGACTACCGGCACGGCGGCATCGCCAACGCCGAGATCTACGCCCGCGCCTACGCCCGCGCCACCGGCGCTTGGCAAGGGGAGTGGCGGGTGACCACCACCCGGAACCAGGCGAACCCGGGTGACAATGGATTGGTGCCGACGCTCCTGGCCACTGGCGACCAGCTGGACCTCATCTGGTTCGACTTTCGCTGGGATCCGAATCGGGCTGACTTGTTCAGCGCCCACCGGAGCGCCGCCGGTTGGGTGACCGCCTTGGGGGATTCGGCGGACATCGTCGTCGCCGGCGCGGTGACCGCTGGGTTCGACGCTCGCTATCCCGCCCTGGCGCGCGCTGCCGACGGCACCGTGCACGCGGTGTGGGCCGAGTCGGGACCGTTGGCCTCGCGCCTCCGCCACGCCCGCCGGCAAAACGGTGCCTGGCTGCCGCCGCACACTGTGGTACAGGGGACGAGTGGCTTGAGTGCGCCGACCGTCGCCGTCGACCCGGCGGGTACGGTGCACATGGTGTGGCGCACCGCTGTTCCCGGCGGGGCCACCCTGCGTACCGTCGAATGGGACGGCTTCACTTACACGGAGCCCACCGATCTGGTGGAGCCCGGGGCGTTTCCAGACGAGCCTTGTTTGGCCGCGGCTCCAGACGGCACCTTGCACCTGGTGTGGCACGACGCGCGACTCGGGTTGGTGAATCGGGAGGTGTGGTACCGCTCACGTCCCCCGGCCGGCGCCTGGCCCGTTGCTGGCGACCGGAACATCTCCGAGGCCGAAGGACGCTCCGACCGTCCCACCGTTGTCGCCGACGCGTTCGGTCACCACGCCGTCGTCTGGCGGGACGACCGCTCGGGGGTGCGGGAGATTTGGCTCCGCGAGTTTCGCGGGGATGGCCGCATCGGCGTCGCTACGCCCAGCGCTCATGTCGCGCCGCGCCTGGTCGTGGCGCCCAACCCGGCGCGAGGCCGCGTTGTGGTAGCCGGTGCCGGCGCCGAATGGGTCGAGGTCTACGACGCCCGCGGCGCCTGCGTCTACCGCTTGGCGCCGGGTGAGCGCGTGTGGACGGGCGCCCGTGTTGACGGGCGGCGGTTGGCCGCGGGTGCCTACCTGTTCCAAGCGCGCCCCAGCGGGCGGACTGCGAAGGTGGTGTACGTACCATGAGGAAACACCAGTGGATCTGGCTGGGGCTGGCAATGACCCTGGTCGTTGGCTCCGGTTGCGACGGCGGTGTCGAGCCACTCGCCGACCCCCCGGTCTATAGCCCGGTGTCGACTTTGGTCATCGTTCTGAACGGCTTGGCCGAAACGCTGAGCGTAGGCAACTTGGATACCGGCGAGTGGAACCAGAACACCGTGACGGTCGGGGAAACCCCCAACCACTTGGCGCTGGCGGGCGGCGGCTCACACTTGCTAGTGACCGCCTCCGGTGCCAACGCCGTCCAGGTCGTCGAGCTGGAAAACTGGAGCGTCGTCCGCGAGATCGACCTGGGGCCGGGGTCAAACCCCTGGGAAACCCAGCTCCAACACCCCGACCTGGATGACCCGATCGCCTACACCACCGAGTGGTTGGCGCACTCCGTCGCTAAGATCGATTGGCAGCGTGGTGCAGTGTTGGCGCGGATTCCGGTCGCCCCCTCGCCCCAGGGGTTGGCCTGGGTTGGGGACAAACTCTACGTTGCCTCGACGCGGTTTGCCGACGATCCGACCTTGGCCCAGTGGGGCGTGGTGAGTGCTGTGCAGAACGACTCGGTGGTTGCCGAAATTCGCGTCGGGCGCAACCCGCAGTCGCTCATCCGGGTCGGTGACGAGCTGCACGTCGTGTGTACCGGACGCTACGGCTTGGCTGAAGGGCAAGTCATGATCGTCGACACGCACACCGACCGGGTCACCGATTCATTGGCGGTGGGGGGGAGTCCTGCCTTTGCAGCGGCCATCGGCCGCCGCGTCTTTGTCACCGGCTACGCCGGTGGCCTCATGGAGTACGACGCCCCCAGCCGGTCGATCGTGCACGACGCAGAGAACCCCGGCGTGCCGATCGACGGCCTCTTTGGCATCGCTGTCAACCCCGTGGTCCCGAGCCTTTGGGTGGCGGCGTTCGAAGATGACGTCGTGTTCGAGACCGCTCCCGACCCGTTGTCGATCCGACCGTACCCGGTCGGCGACGGGCCGCAATCGATCGTCGTACGCGTGCCCGCAGTCGCCCCCTTGCGGACCGGGCGTCCTGAGTGATAGGCTCCAGCCACATTATATAAGTAGGGAATGGAGCTATCCGTTAGGAGGAAGTGGTGATCTCAGAGCGCAAGCGTGAACTGAAGAGACAGCGCCAACGCCGCCGCAAACGCCTCAAGGCGCGCCGGCGCGACGCGATTCGGGCCGGCAAGGCCCACCCCAAGAAGGCCGCCCCACCCGCCGAACCTCGAGCAGCCGAAGCTCAAGCCGCCGTCTCCGGCTAGGTCCTCGCGGCTAGCGTCGCGTGGTTTGCCGCGCGCTGGCCCAAAATCATGGAGGTGAATGATGGCGAGTTCTTCACGTCAAGACCCGGCCGGGGTTCTGCGTGCCGCCGAAGCGTTGCGCCGAGTTGGCGAGACCGCCAGAGTGTTCTTCAGCGCCCCGGCGATCGAAGGCATCACGCCCGCGGCGCTCTTGGATCCGGCGCGTTCGGAGGCGGCATCCACCGACGAAGCGTTGCCGCGTCGCCACGGGGTGTTCCGCCTCAACGAAATCGGCTTGGGTTGCATGGACCACGGTGTGCTCTACGGTGACGGTTGTTTCGAAGGCATCCTGATTACCGATGGGCGCATCTTCCTCCTGAAGGAGCACATGATCAGGCTGGCTGCTTCAGCGCGCAAGCTGGCGATTGATCTGCCCTACGCCTGCGAGGACCTGGTGGACTGGATGCTGCGCACCGCTCGTCAGGTTGATTTTGAGGCGGGCGGCCGCGGTTACATCCGACTGCTGGTCACCCGCGGCTTTGGAGATCTTGGCATCAATCCGGCCAAGTGTGTGGGTGCCACCATCTTCTCGCTCACCTCGACCATTCGCTTGTATCCGCGTGAGATGTATGAAACCGGCATCGAGCTGGGCCTGGCTCGCCAGGTGCGCCGGCCCCACGCCTCGGTCCTCGATCCAACAGTCAAAAGCAACAATTATGTCAACAACGTCATGGCGCTGATGGAGGGCACCCGGGCCGGCAGCCAACTCGAAGCGCTTATCTTGACTCGCGATGGGTTTATTGCCGAAGCGACGGTCGACAACCTGTTCTTCGTGCGGCGATTGCCGGGCTGGGAGCACCACCCCGAGCGCGTCGTCGTCGCCACGCCAAGCCGCGACTACTGTTTGAACGGCATTACCCGCGCCCTGGTGTTGGAAACCTGTCGGCAAATGGGATACTCGGTCGACGAGGCGGCCGATCTCGTCCCCATTGACTTGATTGGCCCCGACCGCGAGTGCTTCATGACTGGCACCGGCGCTGGCGTCATGCCCATCGTCAAAGTGGTCGGGAATCTGGTTGGGGACGGCACTCCGGGCCCCATTACGCGCGAGCTGGTGCGGCGCGTCGAAGACGCCATGGTCGATCCCGCCTACGGGCTGCCGATCAACGCCACCACCGACGAGGTGCGGGCCTACCTGGACGCACCCGCCATGCTCGAGTCGGAGATGCGGCTCTACGATGAGCATACGTCCCGCCGGGCCGAGTTCGCCTAGGGCTTGGTCTGCCGGCGCCAGGCGGCTATTTTCCGGCGCCTGACGGCCACTTTTCGCTTGAAAGCGCCGGAGCGCTGGCCCACGATTGCGCGGCGCGCACTACAACTGCCAACGCCCAACTGGAGGTCAGAATGGGAGCACGACGCAGATCCTCGGCCCGCAAGCCGGTCGAGCTGATTATTTCCAAGGCCCGCACCAAGGCTTCGGCCAAGAAGTGCAACGTGTCCAGCGAGTTCTATCCCGCCCTCGACAAGAAGGTGCGAGAGATGATTGCCAGCGCCGAAGCGCGGGCGATCGCCAACAAGCGGAAGACTCTGAAGCCCGCCGACCTTTAGCCGCCAGACGCTCCGAATTGGGGCGCATTCCGGCACGCCTTCGGCCATTGGCGGGCGTGCCCGGCCTGGGGAGTGCCAAACTTCCTGACTCGTGGGTGGGAGGGTCCTGTCCCACGAACAACCAGCCCAGGTGGTATCGCGTGCGCAGAGGACGTGGGATAGCCCCCGCGTCCTTTTCTGCGTGCAGCCGGCGGCGCGATCGTTCGTGTTAAAATAGCTGCTTGATTCGCGCCTAGGAGCAGCTATGCACCGACTTGCCGCTGTTTTGCTCGTGACCGCCTCTTTCGTGTCTTGGCCAGCCCGCACCGCCCTGGCCGGCGGTGACGTGATCTGGGTATTCCAGGGCATCGAAAACATCAACGCCATGGTCGAGGTGCCTGACCAAACCGGCGACGGTGTCGCCGAGATCGCCGTCGAGACCTACGACGCCGGCGCCTCAGGCGACAATCTCTATCTATTGAGCGGCGGCTCGATCGGTTCCCCCACTGTGCTGTGGTCGGTCAGACCGCCGGGCGGCCCGTCCAACTCCGGCGGCTACGGCGACAAGTGCCTGGCCCTCGGCGCCGACATGTCGAGCGATGGGGTTCCCGACCTGCTGTTGGGCACCGCCTGGGGGAGCCGGACGGCGCATGGGATAGACACCGACTCGGGCGCCACGCTTTGGAGCTTCGATACTTACTCGGGGTCACCACCCTTGCCGCCGCGTTCGGGCTGGGTTTACTCGATTACGCCGGTCGGCGACTTGAACGCCAACAAGATTGATGATGCGGTGTTTGCTTGCGGGAGCGACAACGACGGTGGCTACGCCGTCGACGGCGGCGATGGCCAGGTGATCTACCGTCTGGCGGCTGCCGACGCCTTGGTCTCCACCGCCAACCTGGGCGACGTGAACGGCGATGGGCTCGACGACGCCGCCTTCGGGGGCGGCGACAACGAACACCGGGTATTTTGCATCTCGGGCGCCAGCTCGGCCACCGCCCTTCAGTTGTGGAGTCGGGACGTCGGGGATGGCACCCAACACATCGCCGCATTCTCGGACGTCACCGGCGACGGCATTCGCGAACTCCTAGTCGGCACCTGGGCGGGTCGCGTTTGGTGCCTGAGCGGCACCGACGGCGCTGTGGTCTGGACCCACGACCTCGGCACGACCGTGGTGATGCGGGTCGCCGAGTTGGACGACGTCGACCTGGGCGGGTCGCCCGATGTGGCGGTGGCTTCTTGGGACGACGCCGCCCGCGTGGTGCGCGGCGAGGACGGCGCGCTCATCTGGCGAACGGCAGTGGGCGGTGACGTCTGGGCGATCGACCGGGCCGCCGACGTCGACGGCGACGGCCTGTCCGAAGTGATCGCCGGTTCTTTCGATACCCAGGCCTATCTGATGAGTGGGGTGGATGGCGACATCCTCTGGAATGTGGCGACCGGCAACCGAGTCATGTCGGCGCGCGGCGTCTCCGATCTGAGTCAAAACGGTGTGCCGGACGTCGTCGTCGGCACCCAATACCTCTCGGGGGCGGGCGGCCGGGTCTACGCCCTGGAGGGCAACCAGACCACCGGTGTCTGGCAGCTGCCGCCTACAGCCGACGCCACCGTGCTGGGCATTCAGTTGGGCTGGGAAGCTCAAGACCCCAGCCTGCGCTACCACGTCTACCGGCGGCTGGGTGACCCGGAGGCGCTGGCGGTCGAGCGGCGGGCGGCGCGGGGGCTCATTTTGGCGGCCCGCCTGAGTGGGCGAGAAGCCCTGGACTTGGCCCGGGAAGCGGCCGATCAGTCGGGGGACTTTGAGCGCTTGACAGGCGACGGACTTCGCGGCGGCGCCGGCGCGCTCGACTACCTGGATCGCGACGTGGTGGCTGGACGCACCTACACCTACCGGATCGGCTACACGGGCGGCGGCTCGCCCGTGGAACGCTTCCTGCCCGAGGTGACTGCCCGGTCCCTGGGGGTGTCTAGAGATTTGGCGTGGATTCGGCCGGTCGGCGCCCCCACGCGCCCCAGCGCTTTCCGAGTCGAACTGCCGCGAGCAGCCAGGAACGACGTCTTGGTCGAGATCTTCGGGGTGGACGGTCGGTTGCGGCGGACCTTGGTGGCCGCCGGTGGCGCGACCGAGGTGGCATTCGACGGGCGCGACCAGGCCGGCGCGCTCTTGGAAGCGGCGGTGTATGTGGTGCGAGCGACGGCGGGTGCCGGCCGGGCGCGCGCCAAGATGGTGTGGCTGCCGTAGCGGCGGTGGCACGCCTTGCAAAACTCTGGAATCGGGTCTAGACTGAACCGATCATACGGTGTGAGCGCAGACGCAAATGGGAGCGGCAAGAGCGGCAAGCCTTGCCCGCTTTCTTTTGCTCTGACAGAGTGCCTTTTCCACGAGGCACGGCGGTGACCGGAGGGTGGTCGGTGAGGCGCTGGGTGGCCCACGGCCGGCGCCGCGCCAGGACATAGAGGACCATGAGTACGGAGACTTCCTCCGAAGCCTCAAAAGCTTCCAAGCCAGTCAAGCAGCTGACCCGGGTTATCATGCGCTTCGCTGGCGATTCCGGCGACGGCATGCAAGTCACCGGCAATCAGTTTACCTCCACCTCTGTACAGCTTGGGAACGACGTCTCAACGTTTCCCGACTTCCCCGCCGAAATCCGCGCACCGGCCGGCTCGTTGCCCGGTGTCTCAGGCTTTCAGATCAGCTTTGCCAGCCACGACATTCATACGCCCGGGGATCAGCCGGACGTTTTGGTGGCAATGAACCCGGCGGCGCTCCGAGTCAATCTTGGCGACCTGAAGCCCGGCGGTGTGTTGATCATCAACGAGGACGCGTTTTCCGACAAGAATCTACGCTTGGCCGGTTACGAACAGAACCCGGTCGAGTCGGGCGAGCTGGATGGCTATCAGGTCTTTTCGGTGGAGCTGTTGCGCCTGACGCGCACGGCGCTGGAACACGCCGCCATCAAAGACAGCGGTCACAAGGCCGTCGATCGCTGCAAGAACTTCTTTGCCCTGGGGATTACCTATTGGCTGTATAGCCGTTCCCTAGATCCGACCCTCCGCTGGATCGAGAAGAAGTTCGCTGGCAAGGACCACCTTATTGAAGCCAACCAGCTGGCGTTGAAGGGTGGCTACAACTACGCCTACTCCACCGAGCTTTTCCAGGTGAACTACGAAGTGGCGCCGGCGCAGTTCAAGCCAGGGCGCTACCGGAACATCTCGGGGAACACCGCGGTCGCCATGGGTCTGATCGCAGCAGCGCAACAAACCGGTTTGAAGCTGTTCTATGGCAGCTACCCGATTACGCCGGCGTCGGACATCCTCCACGAGCTGGCGCGCTGCAAGAGTCTGGGTGTTGTCACCTTCCAGGCCGAGGACGAGATTGCTGCCATCGGTTCGGCCCTCGGCGCGGCCTTTGCCGGTCACTTGGGATGCACCGCCACCTCGGGTCCTGGTATGGCACTCAAGGCCGAGACCATGGGATTGGCGGTGATGGTCGAGTTGCCGCTGGTGATCATCAACATTCAGCGCGGTGGACCGTCAACGGGATTGCCCACCAAGACCGAGCAGGCCGACTTGTTGATGGCTATGCACGGGCGGCACGGTGAAGCACCGGTGCCGATCGTCGCCGCCCGCTCGCCGGGCGATTGTTTCTACACGGTGCTCGAAGCGGTGCGCATCGCCACTCAGCACATGACGCCGGTCATCGTCTTGTCGGACGGCTACCTCGCCAACGGCGCCGAGCCCTGGTCTATTCCGCAAGTGGACGACCTGGCAAAGATGCCGGTCCAGTTCCGCACCGATGGCGCCGAGAACTACGAGCCCTACACCCGCGACGACAAGACCTTGGCGCGTCCCTGGGTGGTGCCGGGTACACCCGGTCTGGAGCACCGGATCGGCGGTTTGGAGAAGGCCGACGGGAGTGGCAACGTCAGCTACGACCCGGCCAACCACGAACACATGGTGCATCTCCGGGCCGACAAGATCGCCGCCGTCGCCCAATCCGTTCCGGACATCGAGGTGGATGGACCGGCGTCTGGCAAACTGCTGGTGGTCGGTTGGGGGAGTACTTACGGCACCATTACCAGCGCCCTTCAAGAAGTACGCGAAGCCGGGCACCAGGTGTCGCGCATTCATCTGCGCCATCTGCACCCGTTCCCGCGCAATCTCGAAGATGTTCTGAAGAGCTTTGACACGGTGCTGGTGCCCGAGATCAACATGGGGCAGCTGGTGCGCCTCTTGCGCGCTGACTTCCTGGTGGACGCTGTGAGCATGCCCAAGGTGCAGGGCAAGCCCTTCAAGGTGTCCGAGATCTGCGACAAGATTCTGGAGTACGTCGAAGGAACGCAGTCATGACCACGACGCAAGCTGGCCCCAATGGCAAGTTAACCCACAAGGACTTCTCTTCCGACCAAGAAGTGCGCTGGTGCCCGGGTTGCGGCGACTACGCCATTCTAAAGAGCGTGCAGTTGATGATGCCCGAGTTGGGTGTGCCGCGCGAGAACGTCGTCTTCGTGTCGGGCATTGGTTGTTCCAGCCGTTTCCCCTACTACATGAATACCTACGGCTTCCACTCCATTCATGGGCGGGCGCCGGCGATCGCTACGGGTGTGCACCTAGCTAACCCCGATCTGCAGGTGTGGGTGGTGACCGGCGATGGGGATGGGTTGTCCATCGGTGGCAACCACTTGATCCACGCGCTCAGACGCAATGTCAACCTGAAAATCCTCTTGTTCGACAACCGCATCTACGGCTTGACCAAGGGGCAGTATTCCCCGACCTCCGACCGCGGGGCGCGAACCAAGTCGACACCACAGGGTTCGCTGGATCAACCGTTTAACCCCATTTCGCTCGGCATCGGCGCCGAGGCGACGTTTGTCGCCTCGACCGTCGACGTCTTTCCGGGCCACCTGCGGGATATCTTGTCGCGCGCGGCTCGCCACCAGGGTTCCTGCTTTATTCAGATCTACCAGAACTGCATTGTTTTCAACGATCGGGTTTTTTCTGAGTTCACGGACAAACCCAACCGTGACGACCACACGGTGCTGCTCGAGCACAACGAGCCCCTGATCTTTGGAAAGAATCGTACCAAGGGCGTGCGGCTGCATGGGCGCCAGCTGGAAGTAGTGGAGTTCGACGATCCCGCCAACCCGCCGGGCGACTTGCTCATCCACCACGAAGACGAGCCCGACGCCACCATCGCCTACCTGCTGAGCCGCATGCGTCCGCCGCACTTCCCGACGCCGCTCGGCATCTTTCGGATCGCTGAGCGTCCGACCTACGCCGATTTGGTGTATGACCAGATCCACCAGGAGCAAGAGCGTAATCAGGTTGAGCTGTCTCAGGTGTTGGAAGGCCCCGAGCCCTGGGTGGTGGAAGAGTAGAGGCTGTCCCAGCCTGAGTCGTACCGGGCAAGTTCCCGGCGCCGCGAGTCGATAGGTTCGGCGATCGTTCTAGGCTCGCACCCTCGCCCGCTGAGGCCCGTTGCGCATGACCGAATTGTCCGGCCGGAGCCCGCTCCGCGGCGACGCTCTCGAGCCACCGCCCCGCTCGCGCCGTTGGGCCGTGGCGCTGGTTGTTGCCGTCGTTGCCACGGCTGCCGCCCTGCTCGCTCAGAACACGGTGTCAGCGCCGTTGGCCTGGCGGGCGGTGTGGGCGTGGTGCCTGGCCACGGTGCTGGCCGAACTCCTGTGGTTACCGACAGTGACCGGCCGCGCTACCTCGAGCATGGCATCGGCGGTCAACTACGCCACCGTCTTTGTACTGGGTGGAACCGGCGCCATGTGGACGGCGGCGGTGGCCACGACTGCGGCAACGCTCCTCATCCAGCGCCGCAGCCTCTTGAAGGTGTTGTTCAACGGGGCGCAGACCGCCCTCGCCGTCGGTGCCGCCGCAGCGGTCTACCAGGCCGCCGGCGGCGTCACTGCTGACTTCGACGCCTTTCGGCACCCGGCTCTGTTGATTCCCTTCTTGAACGCCGGCATTGCCTACTACGTGGTGAATACCTGCCTGGTCTCGGCGGTGGTCGCGCTCTGGGAGGGGCTACCGATGGTCACCGTTTGGCGCCAGAACTTCGGCTACTTGGACGATCTGTTGACCTCGGCGGCGTTGTTTTTGATGAGTCCGCTCTTGGTGCTGAGTTACCTGGCGGGAGGGCCGGCTGGGCTGGCCCTGTGTTTTGTACCGCTGGTCCTGGTGCGGAACGCCGCCCAGCGCTACATCGCCCTGCGCGAGGCCCAGGAGGCCCTGGTTTGGAACGAACGCATGGCAGCCATGGGAGAGATGGCTGCCGAAGTCGGGCACGAACTCAGTAACGTTGTGCAGGTGATCGCCGCCCAGGCTCAAATGCTTCTGACCGACGACGAGGGCCCCCGTAACGAGCGGGCCAAGCGGGCCAGCCGGGTGATCTTCGAGCGCTCGGCCGACATGCGTCGCTTGACGCGCGGCTTGGTCGACTTTTCGCACCGCCAGATCGAGCCGCGCCCGGAAAACGTCGGCCAGTTGATTCGGGAGACCGTGTCGTGGGTCGAGCCCCAGAATCGCTTCGACGGCATTGACTGGCAGTTGGATTTGCCCGACGACGACCGCCTGGTGATGATCGACGGCGGTCAGTTGCGGCAGGTGTTGATCAACTTGTTTCGCAACGCCCAGGAAGCCATGCACACCACCCCGGTGCGACGCATTCGCGTCAGCCAATCGCTAGATGCGGGGTTTTTGAAAATCGAGGTGGCTGACACCGGACCGGGTTTCGCGTCCCAGCTCATTCATCGAGTGTTCGAGCCCTGGTTGACCACCAAGCCGCACGGCCACGGCTTTGGCCTGGCGGTGTGCTACCGGATTGTTCGCAACCACGGCGGGAAGATCGAGGCGTCGAACCCGCCGGGAGGCGGTGGCTGTGTGACCGTGCTCCTACCCATGCGGCGCGCTAGTGACCTCACCCCTCGAGGGCGCGAAGAGTCGCTCGAGCCCGCCGCCGCGTAGGCGACTCACCGCGCGTAGCGGCAGCGCCCACCGACCCAGGTGGCTCGCACCTCGGCTTCCCCGCCTTCCCATGGTGGCCGGTCGAACAGCACGCAATCGGCCAGGCGCCCAACCTCGAGGCTGCCCAGTTGGTCTCCGAGCCCGAGCGACCGCGCCGCATCGACGGTGTAGGCCGCAATCGCTGCTTGAGGTGTCATGCGTTCACTGGCCACTGGATGGTGGGTGGCGCCGCGGAGCCCGAGCATCGGGTCCGCGGGCATCGAATCCGAACCGAAAGCGATGAGCGCCCCGGCGGCGGCCAGGCTGCCAAAGCGGTTCATGAGGGTCCAGCGTTCGGCCCCCAGCGCGCGTTCGTAAAGTCCACCCGATTCTCCCCAGCGGGCCACGAAGTTGGGTTGCATGGAGGCGGTCACCTTCGAGTTGGCCAACCGCTGTAACAGCTGGTTGGGCAGGAGCTCGGCGTGCTCCAGTCGGTGGGGATAGGGGGAGCGGTCTGAGAGCGGCTCGAGGGCGTCCAGGGCGACCTCGATGGCGCGATCCCCAATGGCATGGAGGGCGACTGACTGGCCGGTAGCAGCAACCGCCGCCACCCGGCGCCCGAGCGCCTCGGTGTCCCAGAGCAGACGACCGGAGTCTTCCGGAAGATCAGCATAGGGTGCGGAGAGCGCCGCGGTACGCGCGCCGATCGAGCCATCCAAGAAGAGCTTGGTGCCGCCCCGTCGCCAGTCGGGGGTGGGACTCAGGGGTTGTGTCGGGTCATCGTCAACCACTCTCGCCCCGGTCTCCGGCGCGTCCGGGAACTCGATGATGCACTGGATGACCCGCACCACCGCTTCCCCCGTCCGCGCGCTGGCCGCCAACGCTCGCGCCTGGCGCGGCGTGGCGAAGTCGTGGACACAGGTGATTCCCACCCGGAGCGCCTCTGCCATCGCCGACCGACACGCTTGGGTGAGGCGCTCGTCCGTGGCGGGGAAAATGCTGCGGCACTGCATTGCCAGCTCTTCGACGACGGTGCCGCTCGGCGGGTCGGCGTGGGTGCGATAGAGGTGCGGGCGGGCAGCGGCGAGTGTCCGCATCGCCTGGTCCGAAACCACCGCCTTGTGGCCGCAGGCCCGCACCAAGACGATCGGGCTCGAAGCCTGCAAGCGATCCAAGGCACTCCCGACCAAAGGAAGGGACCAAGCGCTGTCGTCCCACCCCTCACCGACCAGGACCTCACCGGCGGGGTGGTCGGCCAGGGCGGCTTGTACCAGGTCGACAACCTCCGCCGCCGAGCTCGCCCCGGCCAGCGTCAAGGCGGTCGCGGCCAGACCCGCGTCGGTGAGGTGGGTGTGGCAATCGATGAACCCCGGCATTAGCACGCCGCCGGCGAGCGCGACGCGGCGCGGCGGCGCCGCTTGGCGCGCTGCCTCGCCCAACGCCACGACCCGCCCGCCACGCGCCAGCAGCGCATCGGTTTGCGCGCCGGTGGCGGCATTCAGGAGGATAGTGCCGCCTTCCCAAAGGGTGTCCGGTGTTTCTTGACTTGGCCCGTGGGCGAGCGGAGAATCGGTCTCTTGTGGCATCTTTGGCGGTGGCGGGGCCGTTTCTACGAATGGGCGTGGCAGTTTGGCGAACGCGATGACCAGGAGTATCGCAGTCCCCGGTGGGGACGTCGACCGGGGCACACCGCGCGCCTACCCTAGCCCCGAGTGCTATGGCTGAAGCCTCAGACTTAGTGGTGAGCGGCAACGCGCAGAACGCCGCGACTGTGCGCCGCAGCCTCAAGCAGGCGCGCTTTGGCGTGGCGCTCTCGGGCGGCACGGCGCGCGTCGTTGCGCACGTCGGCGTGCTCAAGGCGCTGGGCGATGCGGGTGTGCGCGTCGACTCGATCGCCGGCACCTCGGGCGGTTCGATCGTCGCTGTGTTGACCGCCGCCGGGCTGGCGCCCGATGAGATCGCTGGCCTGGCCACCAGCGTCCGTTGGAAAGAGCTGGCGCATGTGACCTTGCCGCGCCTGGGCTTCCTCTCCAGCCAAAGGATCGCCACGTTCATCGAAGACACGATCGGTGACGTGACTTTCGCCGAATTGCGGATGCCCTGTGCGGTGGTTGCCACCAACCTGGAGACCGGGGCGCGGCGGGTGTTCACCAGCGGTCGCGTGGCCCAGGCGGTGCGGGCGAGCTGTTCGATTCCGCAGATTTTTAGCCCCTGCGAGATCGACGGCGAACTGTACATCGACGGTGGCATCGTCGAGTACATGCCGATTCAAGCCCTCCAAGCCTTTCGACCGCACGTGTCCTTGGGGGTCAACCTGGGCGCCAAGCGCGACTACGTCCGCCGGCCCAAGCACATCATTCAACTCATCATGCAAATCACTTCGGTGATCGCGCGCCAGAATGTTGCAGCGTCCGAGGCTAAGGCCAGTTTTGTCATTCGTCCGGACCTGTCCCAGTTCAATCCTTTCATGTTGAAACAGGCTGCTGCCATGATCGACATCGGCTACGCGGAAATGCAGCATCACCTTCCAGCCTTGGAAGCGCTGCTGCGCCGCCAGTCATCCCCGGTCCGCCGTTTCCTGCGGCGACTGACCCAACCCGACTAAGGAGGCCAGTGTGACCATCGAGTGTGTCCAAGCCAAACCCGAGACATTCGGTTGCCGTTACGTGGCGGTCGGTGTGGTCTCCGGCGTCGAGCACCAGCCGCCGGCAACCGTGGCGCTCAACCGGGCCGCCGGTGGTGCCATTGCCGCGCAGCTCAAGCTCGGCGGCGTCCTCGGGGCCCAGGGCGAGGTGGTGCCAGTGGCGGCGTCCGGCCTGGCGGCCGAGGCAATCCTGTTGGTGGGGTTGGGGGAGGCTGGGGCGGTGGACGCCGAAGCCATTCGCCGCGCCATGGGCCACGCCACTCGCTGGGTGGCGGCGCGGGGCGGCGGGCAGTGCGCCAGCCTCTTGCACCGCGGAGTAGGGGAGCGCGCCACCGCCCAGGGAGTGGGCGCCGCGGTGACCGGCGCGGTCATGGGCAGCTTTAGGAGCCCGCGCCCCGGTGTATCCGAGGCATCAAGCGCCGACACCGAGTGGAGCCTCTTGGAGGCCAGCCGGCCGGCTCAGGCGCTCCACCGCGCCGCGGCGCGGGCGCTAGCCATTGCCGGCGCCGCCAACACCGCCCGCGCGTTGGCGGAGACTCCGGGCAACTTCCTGCCACCCAAAGCCCTGGCGTCAAAAGCCCGGCAGGCGGTCAAGGACACGCAGGTCAAGTGCACGGTGCGCGACGCGCGTTGGCTCAAGCAGCAGAAGATGGGTCTCGTCTTGGGGGTTGGTCAGGGTTCCAGTCAGCCGCCCTACTTTGTCGAACTCCGCTACCGCCCACGCGCTGCCAAACGCCACATTGTCTTGGTGGGCAAAGGGGTGACGTTTGACACCGGCGGCATCAGCCTCAAGCCGCGGGACGGCATGGAGCGCATGAAGTACGACATGGCCGGCGCTGCCTGTGTGATCGGCACCATGCAGGCGGTGAGCCAACTCGGCTGCCACGCCCGCGTGACTGGGCTCATTCCTACCGTCGAGAACATGCCCGATGGCAACGCCATTCGCCCCGGCGACGTCTTGGTGAGCGCCGCAGGGAAAACCATCGAGATCACCAACACCGACGCCGAGGGGCGCCTCATTTTGGCCGATGCCCTCCACTACGGCAGCCGGCTCAAGCCCGACCACATGATTGACGTGGCTACCCTCACCGGTGCGTGCAAGATGGCGCTGGGTGACGGTGCCTGCGGGCTCATGAGCACCGATTCCGACCTCCAAGCCGCGCTCGAAGCGGCCGGCGAGCGGGCAGGTGAGCCGGCTTGGCCTCTACCGCTCTACGACGGTTACCTCGCCTCCCTGGACTCGGCGGTAGCCGACCTTAAGAACTCGGGTTCGCGCTGGGGTGGGGCGATGATCGCCGGCAAGTTTCTCGAGACTTTCGCCGGCGACACCTCGTGGGCACACTTGGACATCGCCGGCGTCGGATGGTGCGATCGGGACCGCGGCTTCATCAAAGACGGCGCCTCAGGCTATGGCGTGCGGCTGTTGGCCGAGTTCTTGGGGCTCTAGGCCGCGTCCCAAAGGTTGGCCGCTGACTTGCAGAACTAAGTGGTTCGAGGCAGTTGAGGGGTGGCCCGACAGCATTCGGTCACGGAGCCAAGCCCTTCAAAACAATGCTTTTGCGAGACTCCATGGGTTCGTGCGAGGAGTTTCGAGCGGCCTCAAGGGTGAGCGTCTCCACCCACATCGTGAGTCCTGGGCCCCAACCCAGGTCCTGATTAGCATCGGCGAAAAGAGGCATCTGTGAGGCAAATGGGGTTGGTCTTGGTGTTCGTCATGGGGGCTCTTGCCGGTGGGCGACTAGCCACGGCATCTCCTTGGCAGGACGCCCCCGCCATCCACTTGAAGGCACGCACCATCGTCCCCAGTGTCCAGCCCGAGGACCGCTTGTTGTTGGAGGTGGCGCTCAGGACGACGGCAACCGCCGCAGCCCATGCACTCGTGCAACTCGAAGCGGCGCCCGACCCGGTCCTGCGTACCCAGCTGGCAGCACGCGGCATCGAACTACAGGGCTACACCGGTAGCGGCGCCTACCTGGCTCGCGTGCGCCAAGGCGCGCTCGGTGACTTAAGCGATTTGCCCGTCGGCTACATCGGACTGCTGCGCGCCACCGACAAACTCGAGCCTCGCCTGGCGGCCGGCGTCCTACCGGAGCATGCCCGATTGGCGGATGGTCAAGCCGCCTGTTACGTCGAGTTTCACGCCGACGTCGACCTCGACGATGGCATCGCCTTGGTACTCAGGCTCACGGCTGGCCGGGTCATCGGCCGCCTGCGGTCCTTGAATGGGGCGCTCATTGCCGTCGGCGTGGGCGACTGGGCGCACCTCGCCCAGCTCGAAGCGGTGAAGTGGGTGGAGGCCGCATCGCCCCGTCTGGATACTCGGAACGACGGCATTCGCGCCTCAGTGGGGGCCGATCAGCTGCACGGTCCGCCCCTGGGGCTGGATGGCTCGGGCGTCAACGTCATTGTCTACGACGCCGGTTCAGTCTGTGAGTTTCACCCCGACCTGGTGGGGCGGGTGATCCGCGCCGAGCCCACTCAGCCGTCTGCGCACCACGCGATGCACGTTGCTGGCACTCTGGCCGGTTCCGGACAAGCCTCGGGGGGCCTGCGCCGTGGCCTGGCGCCCGCTGCCCAGGTGATCTCTTACGTCTACGAGAGTTGCGACCCGCTCTGTCTCTACAACAACCCGCAAGATTTGGAAGACAACTACTTGGAGGGCATTCTCAGCCACAAGGCTGACTTTGCCAACAACTCCCTGGGCTCCAACATTTCGGCCAACAACTACGACTGTGCGCTGGAGGGCGACTACGAGAACACCGCGCGGCTGGTCGACGCCATTGCCCGCGGTTCGCTGGGCCGGCCCTTCGCCTCGTTCTGGGCGGCGGGCAACGAGCGCGGGGCGCCGGCGCGTTGCGGGAGCGACTACTACACCACCGGCGTGCCGGCTACCTCCAAGAACGCCATCGTCGTCGGCGCTACGTACTCCGACACCAACGACATCGCTGACTTCTCGAGCTTCGGGCCGGTCGATGACGGTCGCTTGCGTCCCGACGTGGTCGCGCCGGGCTGCCAGCAGTCGGACGATTTTGGGATTACGTCGCTGAAGAATTGCTTTGGCTACGCCGAAATGTGCGGCACGTCGATGTCCACTCCGGCGGTAGCCGGCGGCGCGGCGCTCGTTCTCCAACACTGGCGGAACCAGGGCCATACCACCGATCCATTGCCGTCGACGTACAAGGCGCTCCTGGCCGCCACTGCCACCGATCTGGGCACGCCTGGTCCTGACTACCAATCGGGCTATGGGCACATCAATCTGCCGGCGGCGGTGGGCGTGGTCGACTCGGGGACGGTGGTCGAAGCCAGCGTCACCGACGGTGAAGTCATTACATACGCCATGGCCATCGACTCAACGGTCAAGCCCCTGCGCGTGGTCTTGGCCTGGGACGATGTTCCTGGTGAACCGTTGTCGGCGATCAATCTGGTCAACGACTTGGACTTGGCCGTGGTCAGCCCGAGCGGCGAGGAGATTTTGCCCTTCGTGCTCGACCCGAACGCGCCCGCCGACGCGGCGATCCGCGGCCGCAATTCGCGCGACAACGCAGAGCTGGTCGAGGTCGCCAACCCGACCCCGGGAGTTTGGCAAGTGGTAGTGCGGGGTTACCAGGTTCCAGAGGGGCCGCAGACTTTTTCGGTGGTTGCCACCGCGCCGCCGCCCAGCCAAAGCTCCGGCATCGCCGCGCCCTTTGCACCCGCTTCGGGCTCGCGTCTGGCCTTGCGTCCGGCGACACCCAATCCCTTCAATCCGCGCACGCATTTGACCCTGGATACCGCGGGAGGGGCGACACCGCTCAGCCTCCGCATCTTGGCGGCCAACGGACGCTTGGTTCGGGTCCTGGTCGACGAGGAGCGCCTGCCCGCTGGCGTCCATCGCTTCGAGTGGGACGGGCGCGACGGGCGCGGCCAGGCCGCGGCCAGCGGCGCCTATTTCGCCGAAGTGATCCAAGGCAATCTGCGGCGTGTCCAGCGGTTGACCTTGCTTCGCTAACTCTGCGATCGAATCTGGTTTTGTTCTAGCGGTGTAAGCCGCCGTTTATTGAGCTGAAAGTTCTATACAGCGCGCAGTGGGCGCGCTGCACAGTCTGTCTATCAACATTGGGTGCTATGAGTTTCAATGCAACGCGTCCGGTATGGATGTGGGTGGCGGCGGTAGCAGTTGGACTTCTCGGTTTCAATAGCACGCTGTGCGCTGAAACCATCTCCATGTCTGGTGTGGTGTTTGAGGACGCCAACGCCAACGGCGTGCGCGACCAGGGCGAGCCGGGCCTGGCTGGTGTCTTGGTCTCGAACGGCATCGAGGTCGCGAGGACCGCGCCAGACGGGCAGTACACACTCGAGGTCAACACCCGCGACTCCCGGTTCGTGATCATGACCGTCCCCAGCGGCTATCAAGCAACCACCGAGTTCTACGCCGCCGCTGATTCTGTCACCGCCACTAGGGAATTCGGGTTGGCGTTCACCGGTGGATCGGGCGAGGAGGTCTTGCGATTCGTACACGCCTCGGATCCCCAGGTGACCGATCCCGACGCCCGCCAGCGTTTCGAGGCAACCCTTGCCGATGTGGCGGCGCTCGACAAGCCGGTGGCATTTGCCGTGGTCACCGGCGATTTGGTGCACAGCGCCAACGAAGCGCAGTTCACCGAAGTCGCCCAGGCGTTTGACCAGAGCCCCCTGCCCCTCTACCCGGTCATTGGCGACCACGACTTGGATCCGGATAGCCTCAGGGTGCGCTCCTACGAGCGCTGGTTTGGCCCCACCTGTTATTCGTTCGACAAAGGGGGCGTGCACTTCGTCGCCTTCAACAATGTGGCGCCGATCTCCGCTGACGGGGAGTGGCGCCAGTACGACTGGCTGGCCGCTGACATCGCCCAGGCCAGCGGGCAAGTGGTCATGCTCACGCACTTCATGACCAGCCGCGCCGATCTGGATCGTTACACGGCGATGGGGGTGGACGCCGTCTTCTCGGGGCACTGGCACGCCAACCGCATCCGCCAGGTCGACGGGGTCACGGAGTTCAACACCGCACCGGCCCGCTACGCCGGGATCGACCGCACGCCCCACGGGTTTCGCCTGGTCGAGATGGATCCACAGAGCGTCGTCGGTCGCTACCGGTGGGGCGGCGTGCACGACCACCTGCGTGCCGTGAGTCCGGCGGCGGGGTTGGCTGTCGCTGAAGACGGCGGCCGGGTCCAGGCGATGGTGTACGACACCCGCCGAACGCAGCTGGAGGTGGACTACCGAGTGTTGGAAGCGGACCAGTCCGTCGCGGCCGGTGCTTTGGCGCATCGAGGTGGCTGGTTGTGGCAGTCACCAGCCAGCCTTAACCTGGCGCCAGGCGACTACAATTTGGAGATCGAAGCCCGATCGGGCGGTGTGCCGTTCGCCTCGGCGCTCGTCGACTTCAGCGTCACCGGCAGCCTCCTGCCGCAGTCGGTCACCGATTCTGAATGGTCCTCCGTGCGCGGCGTTGCCGAGGGCACCGGTGCTGCCGAGGTGGTTTTGGCGGCGCCCTCGCAGCTGGCTTGGGCAGCGTACGCCGGCGGCCCCACCGGTTTCTCCTCGCCCCTGGTGGCAGAGGGGCGCCTGTTTGTCGCGCACTCAGGGGCGTCTGCGGCGACCGGACCGGCAGGGCCCGGCCTGCGGGCGTTCGATCCAACCACAGGCCTCGAGCTATGGGACCAGACGACCGCTGGCGACGTCAAAGGCACTCCAGCCGTAGCCAGCGGTACGATCGTCTTGGTGACCGCCGGCGGTGCGGTGCAGGCGTTTAATACCGCCAACGGCGCCGAACGCTGGCGGGCCGACTTGGGTGACCCAACCGAGCGCTTTGACATCTCGTCGCCGACGATTGCTGGTGGGGTGGTGTACGTCGGCGGCACCAGCCGCACCGCTGCCATCAATCTCGCGGATGGAACCATCGTCTGGGAGCGCTCATTGGCAACCTCAGACTTTCTTGCCACGGTGTACTCAGCGCCGGCGGTGGCCGACGACGTCGTGGCGCTCGGGTTGTTCTCCGGACTCTACGTATTGGACCGCACGACCGGGCTCACCCTCTGGTCCCGCGCCGCCCTAAACCGCGAGCACCACCGCTCACCAGCCATTGCGGATGGCGTGCTCTACGCCGCCGGCGATAACTTCGGTACGCAGCGACTGCGGGCATTTGACCTGGCGACGGGCGCTGAGTTGTGGGCGGCGCCGGTCTCGGTCGGCAACGCCAACTCGGCACCGGCGGTGGCCGGCGGGCGCTGTGTCCTCGGTTCGAGCCACGGGGCCATCAGAGCCTTTGACGCCGCCACCGGCGCCTTGGTGTGGAGTCAAGCAGTGGGGGCGCCCCTCGCCACTTCGCATCCTTATGCCCACGATACGGCTTGCGTCAGCGCTTCACCGGTGATCGCAGGCGACCGTGTCTTGGTTGGTGCCGACGACGGTGTCATGCGCATCTTGGCGCTGGAGGACGGGGCCGTCGTTGAGTCCCACGATTTCGGAGCGCCGGTGGTTGCCACCGCTGCTGTCGCAGGCAACCAATGGTGGGTGTGCACCGCTGACGGCACCGTCTGGGGAATGGTGACCGGCGACCCTATTCAAACTGGCACTGCCACGCCGGGATCACCGCCGGCACCAGCGCTCGGACTGGGGCGCGCCCAGCCCAACCCGTTCCGCTCGAGCGCCCAAGTGGCCTTTGCGCTCGACCCTAACCGGCCGGCGGAGCTGGCGGTGTTTGACGTGACCGGGCGGCAGGTCAAGCAACTCGCCCTGCAGCACTCGGGGAATGGGGATGGCATCGCCGCTTGGGATGGCCGCGACGCGCGCGGTCGCCGCGTGGCAGCTGGGGTGTACTACCTGCGGTTGACTCAGGGTGGCCTCGAACGCCACCGGCGCTTGGCGGTTGTCCGCTAGCGCTCGCCGCGCTCGACGATGACCACAGTAAATGCATCGCCGGCTTCGATTGCGTCGACCACGCCCATGCCCGACACCACGCGCCCGAAGACCGTGTAGCGACCGTCAAGGTGGGGTTGGGGTGAGTGGGTGATAAAGAATTGACTGCCTGGCGTGTCCTTGCCGGCGTGAGCCATGCCCACCGTGCCAACGTCGTAGCGTTCGGTGTTCCACTCGCTCCGAAGCGCGTACTCCGGACCGCCCCAGCCGTCGCCGCGCGGGCAGCCACCCTGGACGACGAAGTCGGGGACGACTCGGTGAAACGCTCCATTGTCGTAGAAGCCACGTTCGGTCAGCCTCACAAAACTAGCCACAGTGTGCGGGGCAGCTTCGGGCAAAAGCTCGATCTCAATGGTGCCGCGCGCGGTGATCAGGCGAGCGCGCTTGGCGGCCGGCGGCCGAGCAAGTGGGAAGCCGGTGGGCGGTTGTCCTAAGCGCGGGCCGCCGGCAGCCGGGGTCTTGCCGGCCAAGACCGAATCTTGGGCGGCCCACGGGCCGTGACGCGTTGCCAGTGAATCGAGCGCCGCGCGGGCCGCGGTTTGGAGCCGCGGGTCACGATCCAGCGTCGCTTCCGCCAAGAGCCGGCGGGAGCGCGGCCCACCGAGGCGCGCCAGCGATCCCACGGCCGCCAGCCGCACGTCAAATCGCTCGAATGTGCCGTTGGCTCGGTAGGCCGCGAGCAGGCTACCTTCGGCGGCGGTATCGCCCAACGCGCCGAGCGCATCGGCTGCCAGGGTAGCCACCACCCAGTCTTCGTCTTCCAGAAGATCGATCAACCTGAGGAGTCCTTCCGGCCCGCCTTCCGCGCCGAGCGCTACAGTCGCCGCTGCGCGCATCGGAGCGGCAACACTCGGGTGGGTATAGGAAGTCAGGGCGCCGGCAGCAAACGTGCTATCGCGGGCGGCCAGACTGGCGAGCGCGGCGGCCGCCACCTGTGGACTGGGGTCCTGGAGAAGGGCATGGAGCGCCGCCGTGGCCGCCTTCGAAGCCTCGAGCTGGGAGAAGGCTGCTGCTACGGCGCGACGGACCGATACGGACGGATCTGCCGCCGCCTCGAGAAGCGCCGCCTCCGCGACCGCTGGTGGCTCCGGCGCTTGGGCCAACGCCCCCAGAGCGCTGGCGGCCGCTTCCCGCACCAAGGCGTGGGCATCGCCGAGGGTGCGCACCACGGCCGGGGCGGCATGCGTGTCGCGGAGCCGGCCCAACGCCTGCGCGGCCTGCACGCGCACCCGCCACGAGTGGTCGTCCAAGCGATTCTCTAGCGGCCGGCTGGCGAGCGGGTGTTCGAGGCGGCCCAGCACGCGGGCGGCCTGGGCCCGCACCATCGGCGAGCCGTGTTCGAGAAGCGGCAGTACGGCGGCGACGCGTTCCGGCGTGGCCGCGGCGGCCTCGAGTGCCCGCGCCAAAGGCCAGAGAACGCTGGGTATCGTTTCGACCTGCAGGCGTTCCACGACCCGTGCCGCCTGGGTGGTGTCGGCCATGCGTGCCAACCCGAGCGCCGCGCGGCTGCGGGCTAGAGCGCGCCGGTCGTTCAGAAAATCGCCGAGGCTGGTCGCCGCGCTGGTGCCGCCGAGTTTGCCCAGTGCTTCCAGGGCCAGGTCGGAGACCACCGAGTCGGATGCGGCTTTGACCAATGGGATGACCGTCGTGGAGTCGGCAAGCTGGCCGAGTGCGAAGGCGGCGGTTTGACGCACCTGGGTCGCTGGGTCGGCCAACAGGGGTACCAGGAGCGAGTCGGCGCCGGGCGGCGTGACCCGCGCCAGTGCCAGGGCCGCCCGCGCCCGCAGGTCGGCATCGTCCAGATGCACGTAGCCCTGGAAGGCAGGTGCCGACGCTCTCTGGTATTCCAGGGCGGCAATGTCCTGGGCTGGATCGGCGTCGGCGCCGGGGGCGAAGCAGGCGGAACCTGCCAGAATCCAGGGTATGGCGGCGCGGGCGCTCAGCATGGGGTCTCTCGGCGTCGGTCCAGTGAAGCGGCGAGGCTATCACATGCAGGCCGGCCCAAAGGTTGAAGGGGCGTGGCCTTGCTCGAGCCACGCCCCTTCTGGCGGCTCGTACCTTGTCTGCGAGTGATTCTCCACCTCACCCTGGAAAAGGCGGAGACTCGAGAGCTGGGTGCCGAGCGCCGAGCCAGTATCAGCCCTGCACTGAAACTGGCTTGGTATTCTCTGTATGCCAAAATGCCTGCAACGAACGTGCCGAATTTTCAGCCGGCTCCAGTGATTCACTCAAACGTTTGTACTGCAGAGCTTTAGGAGTTCGCGTTCGTTCTTGTCCACTGGCGCCGCGACGTCGCCATTGGATCCCCAGTACCCATCGATGTTGCGCGATAACGTCACAATCGCGTGCAAGATTGTGCGTTAACTCTCTGGGTACAAGGGTGGCAGGCAGTGGGTCGCGGCGATCCGACGACAACTCAGCCGTCGATGCCGTAGCGCTTCATCTTGTTGCGCAGTCCCTTACGGGTTAGCCCGAGGAATTCAGCCGCTTTGCTTTTGTTGCCCTCGTGCAGCTCGAGCGCCTCGGCTACCCGCACCGCCTCGAACTGGGCGACCTGGGCCTGTAGCGACTCCCGCTCATCGCGACCGGTCGCTTCGGTAGCCTCCTGGGCAAGGGTGGCGTTGGGGGTAGCCAAGTGCTCCACCCCCATCACCGGTTCAGGTCGCGAGACCACCACTGCCCGCCGCACGGTGTTTTCCAGCTCGCGCACGTTGCCTGGCCAGTTGTGGTTGGCCAGGGCGGTCAGGCAGTCCTCCGAGACGACTGGCGGTTCGATCCCCAACTCCGCCGCAAAGCGGCGTACGAACGTCCGGGTGAGGGCGGGGATCGATTGCCGCCGCTCCCTCAGCGGCGGCATGGTGATCGTGAAGTGATGCAACCGGTAGTAGAGGTCTTTGAGGAACTGGCCGCAGCGCACGTTGTCGATCAGGCTGGGGATCGAGGTGGCGCAGATGATGCGCACGTCGAGAGCGCGCGGTTGGGTTGAACCCACGGGGCGAATCTCCCCGCAGTCCAGGAAGTGGAGTAGACGGCGCTGCACCGAGTGGCCGGACTTTTCAATGTCGTCCAAGAAAACGGTGCCGCCGCTGGCTTCCTCCAACAGCCCGATCTTGTTGCTTGTAGCGCCGGTGAAAGCACCCTTCACGTGCCCAAACAGCTCGGACTCGAGCAGCGTGTCCGAGAGATTGGCGCAGCTGATTAGCCGGAACTGCCGCTCTCGGCGGATCGAGTTGTCATGAATCAAGCGCGCCAGCCGTCCCTTGCCGGTGCCGGTTTCACCTTGCAAAAGCACCCGGATGGAACTGCCGCGAATTTGCACGATGCTCTGCAAGATCTCTCGCAGGGCGTCGTCTTCGCAGATAAACTCCTCAGGATCGATGTGTTCCAAACCCTCAACTGCCGGTGCGGGCAACGTCAGGTGTTGGAGCATGGCTGGAAGCTTGGAGTTCAGGGCGGCGAGAAGATCCAAATCATCCTTGTCGAACACGGCGCTATCGGCACCGCGGTCCAGGTAGAGGAGCCATTGGCTGCCGGTACCCACTAGCGCCGAGACCAGGACGGACGACGAAGCGCGAATCTCGCTGGCGGCGCGAACGAGGGGCTCATCGGCGCCGCGTGGATCGGATGAAAACGCCAGTGTGTCAGCGGTCAGGCTAGTCTTGCCGCTGCCCAACAGGGCGACGAGTGCACGGCGCTCCTGCACCCGCAAACCGCCGCTGGCCAAGCAGCGCCCACCGGCGCCGTCGAGCTCGACAAGCAGGGCGCCGTCGGCGCCCACCAGTTCGGCCAACCCGTCCAAGAGCGCCGCAGCGTCAAAGGCCCTGCCTTCGGAAAGACCACAAAAGGTGAGCAAGCCGCGGGCGCGGTTCTTGTCGCCGGTGGCATGGGCGACCAGTTTCTGCTCGAGTTGGCGTTGCAACTGTTGGAGTTCGGTGCTCACTGCACAAGCCCCAGCCGAGCGCTCGGCGGTGCGAGCCTGGCGTACGGCGGCGAGTGCCGCCTCATCATTGCTCGCCGCCAGATGCAGGCGAGCGCTGGCTAGGTAGCTGCGGGCGAGGGCGCGATGGTCGCCGAGCGGTTCCAACAAACGCCTAACGTCGGCGAGTCGGTCTTGACAGGCGGCGCGAACCGTAGGCTCCGAGACTCCGAATCGTTCGGCTTCGCACCAGGCAAGCAGGGTCTGCCCCAGGTCGCGCGTGGCTCCCATGCGCCGCAGCTCCCGAGCGCCGGTGGCAAACACGTTGGCGGCATCGTCGGCCCGCCCGAGCGCCGCCAAGGCTGTCCCTAGGGTCCGGGCCACCGCCGCCTGCTCGAACTTGTCGCCGCACTGGCGCGCCAGCTCGGTGCATTCGGTTGCCTGGCGATAGGTGCGCTCGACCTCGTCTTGGCACAGCAACCAAGTGGCTTCGAGCCGCAACAGGTGGCAGGCCAGGTCGCCCGCGCGGGCAATCTCCCGCGCCGTCTGGAGCGCGGCTTGGAGATGTTGGTGGCAAGCGTCGAGGTCGCCGTCTTCCAGGGCGATCCAGGCGTGGGTCGAGTGGACCAGAGCTTGTTCGCGACCGAAGTCGCGTTCGGTCGCCAAGCGCTGGGCTTCGACCAGGTGGCTGCGGCTGGTATCAATGTGGCCGCTGTCCAACTCGACGGTGGCCAGCCCCAAGAGCGCGCGCGTTTCGCCCAATGGGTTGGCGACTTCGCGGCAGAGTTTGAGCGCTCGCGTCAGGTTTTGTCTGGCGTCGTCCCACTCGCTCCGCTTGGCATGCACGATCCCCAGATTGATCCAGGCAGTGACACGCGATTCGTAGTTGGCGGCTTGCGAGTCCATCGCCAAGGATGTGCGGAACGCATCGATCGCCAGGTCGAAGTCGCAGACGGCTTTGTAGATCAGCCCGAGGTTGTTGTAGGCCCGCGATAGGAGGGTCAGGTTGGGGGCGTCTCGCCCCAGCAACAGCGCTTCGTCAAAATGTCGCCGGGCGCGCTCGAGATCGCCCTGCCGGTAAGCGATGCCGCCCAGGAGGTTCTCGACCGCCCCCCGTACTTCGACATTTGGGTCTTTGTAGAGCAGTTCTGAGGCCCGCTGAGCCGAGCGTCCAGCCACTTCAAGGTTGCCGCTCAAGAACTGGACCTTGGCGCTCAAGTGTTCGATGCGCCCCAGCTCGGCCAACTCACCGCTCGCCCGGGCGAGCTGCCGGGCACGCTCGAGCACCTCGAGTGCACCAGCGTAGTTGGAGCTGCGCTCCCGGCAGTCCCCAATCCGTCGCAGCAAGTAGGCACGACTCCGGTCGTCTTCTGCGACTTCCAGGAGGGCTTGAAACTCGGCCTCCGCTTGGGCGAAGTCGAGAGCCTCGAGGTAACAAGACGCCATGTCGTGCTCGACGACTTGCGGTTTGGAGCGACGGTCGGTTGGGGCTGCCAAGGAGTCCTCCCGGTGCGCGGCGGGTACCACGCGCTTGGGTCGATCGTTTACAAGCTGAGGTTCAGTCTCCAGGTCGCCCCAATGGCGCGAAGCCACAGGTTGACGCGGGCGCCAAAGCTCTCCTCCGGGGTGTTAGTCCCGCGGGAATAGCCGGGATGCTTTGACGCATCCAGCCCAACGCCGTCGGGATCGCCGCCGGCGTCGCTCGTCGGGTCCCCGGGCGCCGATGAGCCTTGGCTCTCAACATCGAACTCGGTGGAGATAGAAACCGACTCGGGCGTCTCGCGGGCCTCGCTCCACACCGGGGGCAGGCTGAGGACGCCCACAGCTATGAGAATCAGCAAAACCCAGGGACGGCGCATGTGTTCTCTCCTTCGCGGTTCCGCCTGGGGTCGACGGTGCTCTTGGCAACAGCGGCTGCTCAAAGCGCCCGAAGGCGGCACCGGAGCGGCGGCGAGCGCGCGGGCAGCAAATAGGACTCTCAAGCTATTGTAATGTGGGTCGCTTGGCCCCGTCAAACCGGGTGGTTCGCAGGTATCCAACCCGCCGGCCTGGATCGAACGGCGCCGGTGTGCCATCTTTAGGGTCTCCCTCCATGGCGACGTCGATGGCAACCCATTCGTTCGACCTTGACGAGTTCCGGTCCATTCCGCTGCTCCGCGACGCGGAAGAGTCGGATTTGCGGGCCTTTCAGGCCATCGCTGAGCGGCGCGGCGTCGAAGCCGGCCAAGCCATTTTCCAGCCCGACGAGCCGCCCACCCAGCTCTTCTTTCTGGTCTCTGGCTGTGTCCGCTTGGCCCGCTCGTCGCCAGCCGGCAAACAAATCACGCTGGCCCTCTTGAGCCCCGGCGCCATGTTTGGCGAGCAGGGGATGGGTGGAGCTGTCTCCCGCGGGTCGGTCGCTGAGGCGTTTGGGCCGACCGTCCTCTGTGCCGTGGCGGCGTCGGAGTTTGCCAACTTCGCGCGTCGCCGGCCGGTGATGGCGCTGCGCGCCGCCAGGTTGGCGGCCGAGCGCACCGCTCAGATCGAGGAGCTAGTCGCAGACATCGTGTTCTTGGATGCGCGGACCCGCCTGGCGCGTCTTCTCGTCGTGTTGTCCGAGACCCACGGCATGCCGGCTACCGGCGGCACGCTGATCGACTTGCCGTTCACCCATCAGGACCTCTCGCACTGCATCAGCGCCACGCGAGAAACCACAACCGGGATCTTGAATACCTTCAAGCGCGCCGGTGTCTTGACTTTGGGGCGACGCCGCATCGTCGTGGCCGACTCGAACGCACTGGGTCGCCTCGCGCGTCCAGGAACTCCCACCGGACGCGGGGTGCTCTAGGCGCCAGAGAGCCGACTCAAGGCGCTCTCCATTTTTGCCAGGAACTCGTCCGGCTTGATGACGCTGACGATCCTGAGGTCCTCCATCTCGGTGCCGTCCGGATGGAGGAAGATGACCGTCGGGACGCCCCGCACGTTGAAGCGTTCTTTCAAGGTCTTGACCGCCGGTGAGCTGCTTTCGGTCAGGTCGGCTTTGAGGGTGACAAAGCGCTCGGACTTGTCGACGACCGCACCGTCAGCAAAGGTCAGGTGATCGAGTTCCTTGCATGGAATACACCACGCCGCCGAAAAGTCGACGATGACCGGCTGGGCGCCCTGCCGGGCGCTCTGCAGATGGGTCTCGGCATACGGCGTCCATGGAATACCGGGCCGTTCGGGCGCCAGGCGCGGCACCACCATGAGCGCCAGTGCCGCGGCGATGCCGGCGACGCCCACCGCCCGCTTGATGCGCTGGAACCCGCCGCCAAACGACGTCGACTTGTCGATCCATCCCAGATAGACGCCGCCGATCAACGCCAAAAGGGCCAGCCCCGGCATCAACCAGCGCTCGGGGATTAGGCGTTCTGAGCGGGTGAGGAAGTAGAGCGCCATGCCCAAGAGGATGAATCCAAAGAGCTTCTTGACCCAAACCATCCAGCCACCAGAGCTGGGCAAGGACGCCACACTGCCCGAGACCACGGCGAGGATCAAAAACGGGATGCCCAAACCTAGCGCTAAGACGAAGAAGAGCGAGAAGCCCAAGAACGGATTGCCGCTGGCGCCGACGTAGGTCAAAAGGGCCAGCACGAACGGCCCGATGCAGGGAGCCGCGACGATGCCGACTGTCAGTCCCATCAGCAGCGAACCCAAGGCTCCCTGGCGGGTTTCGCCGGCCATTCGATTCAGGGCTTGGGGCATTTGGATGTCGTAGACGCCAAACATGGAGAGGGCCAGGGCCACCATGACTGCCGCCACGAAAGCCAGCACCAGCGGATTTTGCAGGGCCGAACCGAGGAGGTTGCCGGTCATCGCAGCGAAAGTGCCGAGCACCGAATAGGTGATGGCCATCCCCAGAACGTAGAAGATGGCCAGCACCAGCGAGCGGCGGGGGCCACCTCCCTGGCTGCCAAACACCGAGATGGTGATGGGGATCATCGGGTAGACGCACGGCGTCAGATTGAGGGCCAGTCCACCCATGAACGTGGCAAGAAAAATGAGCGCCAGGCTTTTGTCGCCGAAGTCACCGCCGGTCGCACCGGGTGTTTGCGCTTCGTCCCAGTCGACCTTTTGAAACACCGGGTGGGTCGGCGGCGCGGCAGCGGTGTCGCCCACCTCCAGAGTCAGGGCGAACGGTTCTTCCTCGGGGGCCAAGCACTTCTCGTCATCGCAGGCCTGGTAGGAGACGACTCCCCGCACCTCAAGCTGACCATGCGGCAAATCGGGCGGCAGTTGCAACTCGATACCGATCGCCGCCCGCCCCTCGAAGAGCGCCATGTCGGCGTCCGAGATCGCCAGCTTGCGCACTTCTGCCGGTGGGAAGATAATCTTGCCGACCGCCAGCGACGTGTCATCGAAGAACACTTCGGTGGGGATCAAGAATTCTTCGAGTGGCTGGTCCGAATTGACGTGCCAACTCTCATCGATGTCTAGCTCCAGTACGGCGCGGATCACCTCGCCCGGGCGTGCGTGTGGCGACTGCACGTAGGCCAGGACGTCGACGACCTGAGGCGGCGCGAAGGCGTCTTCGGGGGCGGCGGTTGCCCCGCCAGGTCCAGAGAAGCCGCTGGCCACAAGTAGCGCGATGAGTGCGGCTCGGGGGCGCGGGAATGGGTTCATGAAGGACCTCGGTCTGACATTGGCTTTGGGCGTGGTGGCTGGGTTCGGCGCTGCCACCGCCGGGGTTTCGGGGCCGATACTATCGCATAGGCGGCCGGGCGTCCCGTCGGGGCAGAGAGCCCTGACAGGTTCTTGACACCAGCCGTGCACCGGTCGCGGCGGGCGGCACGTCTCAAGAGATGCCACCCTGGACAGTATTGAACACGGAGGACGACATGCGGTTCTGGCGCCCCGCCGTCAGTTTGGCGGCCACGTTTGGCTTGGGTCTTGTAGCCCTCAGCCTCGCCTGTGGGGGAGGCGAGGGTGAGGGCCGCCCAGCCCCTCGCTTCGAATTGGAGGGCGTCGCTGGCACCGCCGTGCGGCTCTCCGACTACGCAGGCCAGGTGGTGTTGCTCGACTTTTGGGCCACTTGGTGTCAGCCCTGCCGGCGTCAGGTCCCACACCTCAAGGAACTCTACGAGGAGCTTGGCCCCAGTGGCTTCACGATTGTCGGCATTGCGGTGGGTGATCGACCTGACGCCGTTCGCCAGTTCGTCTCCCAGGAGCGGATCGACTACCCCACCTGCCTGGGAACACCGAAAGTGGCTGAGGACTATGGGGACTTCGGGACCATCCCCACCGCCTTCTTGGTCGACCGGAGTGGGCAGATTCGCCAGCAGTTCAATGGGCTGCAACCCAAGGCAGTTCTGGAACGGGCAATCCGCGAGTTGCTCGAAGAGGAGGTATAGGGGCGCGGACCGCGACTAGTTGTCCAGCTCGATCAGATCTAGTTCGACGGTGCGCTTTTCGCCACCGACCCGCGCCACCTGCACCGAGACTTGTTCGCCGACCGATCGTCGATCAAGGGCGGTAAACAGGTCGTTATAGGTGTGGATTTCATGCTCATCAATGCCGACGATGATGTCGCCGAGGATGATGCGTCCGCGCCCGTCGCGGTTCGCCCCCTCCAGACCGGCGCGGTGGGCGGCGCTTCCAGGCAGCACCTGCTGGATGACCGCGCCCCGGATCCCCCAGTTGCGCACCAGCGCGTCCGAGAACAAGGTGACGCCAAGTCCGGCGCGCCGCACCCGGCCGTATGCGACCAGCTGGGGGACGACGCGCTTGACCGTGGCAACCGGCACCGCGAAGCCGATGCCGGCGCTTTGCCCCGATGGTGAGTAGATAGCCGTCGCCACCCCGACGAGCGCGCCCGACGAGTCGAGGAGTGGACCGCCCGAGTTGCCCGGGTTGATCGAAGCGTCGGTTTGGATGACGTCGCGAATGGTAGTGCCAGCCACCGAGCGCATTTCCCGGCCCAGGGCGCTGACGATGCCGGTGGTCAGTGTATGGTCGAGACCGAAGGGATTGCCGATTGCCAGCACCTTCTGGCCGACGATGAGCTGCGTGGAGTCGCCCAGTCGCAGGGGCTGCAACGACTCGGTGGGTGCGTCGACCTTGAGCACTGCCAGGTCCTTGTTGGCTTCGTGGCCGACCACTTGCGCGTCGTAGGTCGAGCCATCTTCAAAGCTGACTGTGAACACATCACCCGCTTGGATGACGTGGAAGTTGGTGACTACGTGGCCGTCGCGATCCCAGACGAACCCCGAACCCGAGCCCTGGGGGATCTCCAGGGTGTTGAGGGAGAAGGCTTGCCGGCGGAGGCGCTTGTTGGTGATGTAGACGACCGCCGGCGAGGCCTTTTTGAATACCTCGATGGTGTTGCGTTCGTCCTCCAAGAGTCCAGCGGGGGCGGGCGGCGTCGAGGCGCGCGCCAGCGGCGCCTGCCGCGGCTCAGCGCAGCACAGTAGCGTTAGCGCACACATGGCAACGGTCACGGCAAAGACCGGGTGCGTGGTCGATCTCCGGGCGTGGGTGTCAGTCACTCTTGAGTCCCCCATGCGGCGAGGCGGACGGCCTGAACGTCGAGCCGGCCGGGGCAACCGGTGCGCGGGCAATAACCGCCGCTCAGTTGTGCGTTGCCCTCACCGCCGCCGGCGAGGGTGTCGGGATGGATCAAGGCGCCGTCCCAACGGAATGCTACAACGAGAGCGCACGGTTCGAGCACATCGATGGGGATCGTACACGCCACATGGACACGGTCGGCGTCGACCGCCGTCGTTTGACACACGAGGGCGTACTCTGCTTGCAAGGTGTCCGGGATGATGGCGGCGATCAATTCGGCGGCACTGGAAGCTTGTTGGACCGTGTCAACGAACGTTTGAGCAAACGCCGGTAACATGCCGCAGAGGAGTTGTCGGCTGTCTGCCTCAGCTTCGACAGTGACCTGCCAAATGCCGCTTAAGTCGGTGGCGGTGGCCGGCGCGCCCAGTGAAACCCACAGCGCTCCAAGGACCACGTGCCGCCAACGCACCGGTGACAAGTCGATGCCTACGGCGCTCGGACGATGTCGCCGCCGGCGAAGTCGCTCCCTGACACCGCCTTGCAAATCGAGTACTTGTCCTTGACGTCGACGACCTCGATGGTGCCAACCAGGGTCTCTTCGGAGCCAAGGTTGAGCCCGGTCGCTGGGTCGATCAGCTCTTCACCGGGACGAAGCACCTGGAACTGCATGCCGGTGGTGACACCGCCGGTGGATCCGGCATTGAGGAAGATGCGCGTGTCGCTGTCAGCCTTGACGATGCGCCCGGTCCAGGCGAGCCCGCCGGTGGCATCGGTGATGCGTTGGACAATCTCATCGACGACTTTACGGCTCGCCTTACCCACCAGAGTTTGGTCGAGTTTCGAGTCGTGTCCGAACGCAAAGTCCTTGTGGCTGACTGACAGGCCGCGCTTGGAGTCACCCTTGGAGTAACTCTCCGCCGCAATGATCTCGCCGGTCGTGGTATCCACGAGTCGCACATCGCAGGCGACCCGCGCTTCCTGCTTCTTGTACCCAGCGCCGCCCGAAAGCTTGCCGATGACGCCGCCGGACTCTTCTTTCTTGTAGCCGAATTCAGTGACGGCACCGTAGACGATGGCGCTGACCCCCAGGACTCGCCCGATCTCGGCGGCACTCTCGGGCGTGGTGATGCCGCGCTCGCCGAGTTCCTGCTCCCCAAGGACGTGTTTGAGTTGCTGGCGTTCGATCACCCGGAACTCGCCGGCTTGGACAAGGGCGGTGGTCAACATGTCTGCCAAGCCTTCGCCGGGGTGTGGACCGCCCCAGCTCCAACTGGAGTCGTCGGTGCGGTCTTCGAAGTCGACGACGGCAATCGCCCGCTTGAGGGGCGCCGGCGCGTCGTCAGCGGTGGCATCCGCTACCACCAGGGTCACAGCCATGCCGATGGCTAGCACGGACGCCGCCGCCGGCCAGAGAGGTCGCTTTCCTAGCATGTCTTGTGTTCCAGCTCTTCGGGTTGGGATCGGTGACAGTTCGAAGCCCGATCGTAGCATGGCGCTTGGCCGAGGCTAGTCCTCCGGCAACTCGAATTCGAACGCCGGGTCGAGGCTGCGGATGGTCTCGCGCAGCCGCTCCATGGCGACGCGATCGGCAGGATCTCGACTCGCCTTCCACTTGTTGTAGGCGTCCAGAAGCAGATTGACGGCGTCGGCCAGTTCCATTTTCTGCGCCTGGCCATCCATGTCCGAATGAATGGCCTCCCAGGCCCGGTGGTCGAAGCGCTCGATCAGTCCAAAGTACTCCGATCGGAGGTGGTTGAGGACGGTGACGTAGTCTCGAAACGCTTGCGACAGTTTGTGGAACACGTGGATTTCGGGTGTTTCCCGGCGCGCCAAAGTGCGGGCATACGACGCCGCTAACTGATAGTAGGTGGGGCCGCGGGAGCCGGTCGGCGGGCCGGTCGCGGCGCTCGGTTGGCGCGCTTCGAAGATGCCGGCCATGACCATCTGGTGGTCGGCGTTGACTTTATAGATAGTGTAGCGGGCCCGTTCATCGGCGCCGCGAGCCATGTCGACCACGTCGATGTCGAACGGACTGATGTAGCGGCCGCAGCGCTCCATGAAGCGTGTGTCGACGTACGACGCCAGAAGCCCGGCCAGGTAGACGTTGACGTCTTCGTCGTAAAATCGCTCGTTGGAGGGTAGACCCAGATCGCCGCGACTTTTCAAGAAGGAGGTCATCATGAAGAGCAGCGTCGACTCCAGGTCCCAGTCGGGCTCCCCGGGTCGCTTGGCGTAGAAGTCGGTCATCACGGTGGGTTGGTGGTCTAGGCAGCCTCTTGCATGGTCGTTCTGGGTTCCGGCAGCACGAGCAACCGGGCTGCGAAGCGCTCCCCCAGGAGCAGGTTGACGGTGGCGGTGCGGCGCCAGAAGCGCTGCATGAGCGGCAGGTGGCCGAAGGTCTTTTCGACACATTGTACTGCGTCAAGGGCGTGGCGGGTTCCGACCAGCTCGCCAGCGGCACCGGCGAAACCTGCAGTGACCAAACGCACAAGCGCGTAGTGTGCCACCAACACCCGAAAGCCGCCGGCCAGTCCGTGTAGGCCTTGCATGTGGCGTGCCCGCCAGCTCTCCCAGACATAGTTGGCCAAAACGCGGTCGACCTCCGGCCGCCGTGCCTCCCAGATGCCGGCCAGCTTGTTCGCCAGCCGCCCGGCCCGCGCCGCGACTCCGGAAGTTGCAGCGTCCAGGTCGAACCACTCGGCAACGGCGCGGGCCGACGCCCAGGCGCGGCCGCCGGCGTCCAACCCGGCCGAGACCAGCCAGGTTTCGACCAGCCCGAAGAGTCTGGCCAAGAAGAGATACTGCCGGGAGGTCTCGCCCCGCTCGGCGCGGCCCTGGCGCACCAACTCGCGGAGGAACTCGGGGCGGTGGTTGCGTAGGGCTTCCACCCACTCGAGTCCAGGGTCACCGTCTGAATCCCAATCCTGGGTCACCAGGTCGACGAGAATCGAGGCCGCCATCAGGCGATCCTCCAGGCTCACTTCGGTGGACGACAGGATGTCGAAGATCGTTGCCTCGGCGTGGAAGAAGAGCGGCGCCGGCAAGGGCTCGCCGTCGAACAGCTCGGTCTGCACCGCCGAGCCGGACACCTCACGCGGCTGGTGAATCGTGGACGGCGGAAACGGCCTGAGGAGTAGCTCGCTGGCGGCAGTGCAGGACAGATCGAGACTGATGGTCGTGCGCTCGGCCAACTCGACTTTCCGAAACGGATAGGATTGGCAGGCGGCCGGCTTGGCTTCGCGACCCAGGTGAGCGTGCAGCTGGCAGCGCTGGTCCTCGGCCAGAAAGACGCATCGCCCGTCGCGCTGCTGGAGGATGGGGCCATGCTGCACTGAGTCTTCCGGTGGTTCCGCCGTGTAGCTACCGAGCGACAGCTCGGGTGCTGCCCGGTCCAAGAGGCCCTCCAGCCGTCCCGCAAACGCCTTGTCCACCGGCACGTTCCAATCGGTGCAACAGTCGCCACATTCAGAGCAGCGAAAGCGAAAGACGTGCTCAGAGGCCTCGAGTTCTCCGTCCGCTGGTGTTGTGTCGTTTCGATCCATGCGTCCTCCCCCCTAGCTATCGGCGGGCCGCGGGCGCGTGCTTGACATCGAAACCGGATGTCCCCTGGCTGACCATTTGCCATTTCTTAGGCGATGACCCCGCGAGAGCGAAACGGGCGCCGGAACGAGACCGGCCCGCTTCTTTTGGAAAGCGGGCCGATCTTTTGGGCTACTGGTCAGTGGCGCGTGCGAGCGCTTAGGGGTTGGTTGCCATCTCGCCTCCGGACTCGGCTACGGTCATTCCCGGCACCGTCGTCTCCGGCACCAAGGACGCCAGGCGCTCGGCGCTTGCCGCTGCGGTCGGATGACTCGGGTCCAACTCGGCGGCGCGCTGGAAGGCAGCGAACGCCTCCGAATCGGCCCCGAGCTTTTCCAGAACCGTGCCCAGGTTGTTGAACATGAACCCGCGGGCGCCGTCTAGAGCGGTGGCTTGGCTGAGTGCGGCATGGGCGTTGTCGTAGTCGCCAAGCTGGATCCACACGTAACCCAGGTTGTTCCAGGCGTAAGGATTCTCCGGCGCCAACTCAGTGGCACGCTCGAACGAGGCGAGTGCTGCCGCACCGTCGTTTCGGCCGAGTTCGGCCCGCCCCTTTTGGATCCAGGCGTCGGCCGCCTCGGGTGCTAGCTCCAGCGCTTCGCTCGCTGCAGCCAGCGCTTCGTCGAACGCCTCTTGGTCTAGGTACAGACGCGCCAGGTTGATGGTCGCCCGGACATCCCGGCGCCCGCCGTTCTCGCGCGCCGCCACCAGCGCCGAGTAGGCGCGGTCGAAGTCACCAAGCCGGCGACAGGTCAGTCCCAAGAGGTAGGGCGGGTCGAAAGCGCCGGGGCGCTGGCGAACGGCGCGTTCCAACTCGATGCGGGCGGCCTCGTAGTCACGCTGGGCTAAAAGGCGACGCCCCTGGCGCAGGTGATTCTCGCCCTCGATCGGCGCGAAGGGGTTGGGCCCCGGCGCTTCAACCGCGCCATGCGCGGTGGCCGGGTTGGGAGCGGAGTGCGGTGCCTGGGGAGCGCCCTGGGGCGCGCCCAGTGGCGCGCTTGCCGAGGTTGGTGTCGGCCGCGTCACTTGGCGCCCATGTTCGGTGTCGCCGCCGCTTACCGAATGCGGCGCAAAGGCAATGGTGACGAGGACGCCGGCTGCCAAAACGGCGCCGGTGGTCAAAAGGATGCGGGTCAGCTTGTTCATGGCATGCTCCTAGTCTGGGTTTTTGGACCGAGGGTTTTGGGCCGGGTGTCTTGGGCCGGCAACGGCTCAAGCGGCCGACCAGGAGTCATTGCAGGTCACCTGCCAACTCGGCGTGTGTGGTGAAGTGGTGTTGCGGCAACGAGTTGTCTGTGTCCGTCCGGCTGGATGGGGTTGCGGGTGTGGGGTCCAGAAGACGCTGTGTGGAGTTTTAGCCACCTGGGGGAGGAGCAAGAATGGTACGCATCCCAGCGCAAGCTTGGGCCGCGACGCGTTGCTTCCTGGCGGTGGGACTTCTTGGCGCCTGCACGTCGTTCGACAACGACGTGGCGCAGGTGCCTCTTGGTGCGCCGTTTGCGGAGCGCTTGGTCGCTTCGGCCCTAGAGCGCCTGAATCACCAGGTGGTCTACGACGGTAGCTACCGAGCGATCGACTACCCCGGGGGCGACGTACCGGACAGCGTCGGCGTTTGCACCGATGTGGTTATACGAGCCTACCGGGCGGTGGGTGTCGATCTTCAGGAGTTGGTCCACAAGGACATGACCGCCGACTTCGCCCAATATCCGCCGACCTGGGGACTCAGCCGCCCGGACCCCAACATTGACCATCGTCGGGTTGCCAATTTGCAGAAGTTCTTCGAGAGACAGGGCGCGGCGTTACCGGTTTCGACCGAGCCGGCCGACTACCTGCCCGGTGACTTGGTGAGCTGGCTGATTCCCGGCAACCTCCCGCATATGGGCATTGTCGTGGACCGACGCAGCCGCGACGGCAGCCACCCGATGATTGTGCACAACATTGGTCGCGGGCCGGTTCTAGAAGACGCACTCTTTGCCCATCGCCTGACCGGGCACTACCGGTACTGGCCCGCCGACTAGCCGGATTGGTGCGCGGGGAAACCCGTCGGAAGAACAGGACGGCGCCGCGCTCATACGGTCCATCCCCGCGTGCGCGGGGAAACGCTGTCAGGCGATCGACGCCATCTACGAGATCACACGCGGAAACCTCCGTGCTATCGATCACGTTTGTCTCAAGGCGCTCGAGACCGCCGCCGCCGCCGAGGTGCCCACCGTTGACCCCGCGACCGTTGCTACCGCTCGCCGCCACTTGTTGATGTAGCACCTCGGAGGGCTGCGATGACTACCTCAACCGATCGTGTCGCACGCGTGCTCGACTACCTCGAGCACAAGCTCCCGGACTACCCCTTCGATCCCGCTCTCGACACGCCGTTCGTCGAGGAACTCGTTGACGACTTCGATCACATTGACATCCTCGACCAGATCAAGGCATTCCGCTGGTTTCATCACAACGCGCCCTGCTCACGAGTCACCAACCCCCGCCTCTCACTCCGGCGCTGGCTCGCCCGCGCCTCGAACCGATGAACATCCCATACACCACAAACAAAAAAGGGCTCGAGGCCCTCCGACATCCGCACAACCACAGCACACCGATGACATTCACTCAATTCGGCAGCTCAAACCTGCCATCTAATGTGCAACGAGATCAGCTCTTGGGACTGCAACGCAACAGCTTTTTGTCGGGCGGCAGGCCCACGATTGACCAAGCCCTACGAACAACGCGCCCCGAAGCGCAGCGCAGGGGCGCCACCGCGCGGCCTCGACACACCGCTACAAACCGTTGTCCCTTCCGCGCGCAACCGACACCCAACTCCACCCCTCCCAACCACGCGTGCCCATACCTTCCGTGTTCCGTTCCCGTCAAACCCTAGGCTGTTGCGGAACGCTTCCACGGAACGTCGCCCCCAAAGCAGGACAACTCCACGTTCAAAGCGCGGGCTGGTACAGCACTGGCGCACTGGCAGTACTTTGGGGTGCCGATGCGACACCAAAAATGCTCCCCACGTTGGCCCACACAGCAAACGCTCAATCATCTTCGCTGTCGTGTGCATCGGCACCCCAAACACCCCTTCTCAAGGATGTGGCGCCTCTTGATCGAACTCGTACAACCAAAACTGTTTGAATCGTGCCCAGTTGGCTAAGTCTCCAACATCGTGCCACTCAACGATGTACCAACGATCGTTAAGGGGTGCCAATACAAAGCGCGCGGAAGTGTTATACAGCACCAATATGTCGTCATCTGGCCAAAAGTGCATGGCCAGGAAGATGTGCTCCACGAGGACTTCGACATGACCGTTCATCGTGCCTTCGGCAGCACTAGAATAATCCATCTGCAAATCTAGTACCCGCGCGTGATCTCCACGTGACTGAAGCTCAAAGAGCACCCGATGGGCTTCAAGCTCTTGGTCTCGTGTCCAAACGCTGTCCGGAGGAAACCGGTATGTGTACTGTGGCAATGATCCGTGTTCGTCTGAAGCAAACAGGTCAGAATAGGCACCAAGGCGTTCCTCAAAGGGCAACGATTCGTTATTGTAGATTGCGATGAGCGCCTCAAAGACCTTTTCCGGGGAGCTTGGAAATGGAATTTCTGCTTCTGGCGGACTCTCCACGCCGACATCGTCCTCACAACCAGACACCACTGCCGCAAGGGCTACAAGCACCATGGCGGTCAGTGCCTTTGATTTCAACTTGTGTGTCGTCATTTTACAAGAGTCATCCGGCCGACGTGGTGACTTGATCCGGTTTCGAAGAGATAGAAGTACGTACCTGATCCGACACTTGCTCCGCGCATGTCCGTCCCATCCCACGCAATCTGATGGTAGCCTGGTTGGTACAGCCTGAATCGCCCCGGTTTTTTCGGAGGTCATATTGTCTGACTACTTCCCACTTCCTCGGTTGGTTGGTAGAAATTCAGTGGGTTGGAAATGTTTCGTCAGTGTAGCTCCTTTGCAAGCGGCGCGCGTCGCTTCTCGTTGCAAAAGAAGGCCGCCACATGCCGGGATAACCTCGAACAGATCTAGACCCAGCACACCTTCGTGCGCCAGCGAGGTTGGGTTGCCCCTTCGGGGGGCAGTGAAGGGGGGAAGGCTTGTGGAGCCTAAAATCTTTGCTCAATGCCATCATTCCTTCGTTTACCCCGCATCTGAAGTGTCGTCCGGTGTCCGCCGGCCTAGGTCCTAGCCCCGGTCGATCCCCAGGTCGCGCATCTTCTTGTACAGATAGCTGCGTTCCAGGCCCAGTTGCCGCGCCGCCTCAGCGACAACGCCGTTTGTCGCCGCCAGTACCCGGGTGATGTGGCGGTGTTCGAACCGGCGCACCGCTTCGCGAAAGTCGGTGACCGCCGCTGAGCCGGCGGGGTCGGTCGAGCGCGGCTCGGGAAGAAGTGGGTGCATAGTGCCGGCGTCGACGGGGCCGGCTTCCCCCAGAATGACCAGGCGCTCGACGATGTTCCTTAGTTCCCGCACGTTGCCCGGCCAGCTGTAGACCGCCATCGCCTCGAGGGCGGCGGCGGTCAATTGTATGCGGCGACCGTGGCGCTTCTCAAAGGTCAGGGCGAAGTGCTCAGCCAGAGGCGCGAGGTCTTCGAGCCGGTCGCGCAAGGGCGGCAGTTGAATCGGCACGACGTGGAGTCGGTGGTAGAGGTCGGCGCGGAAGCGCCCGGAGTCGACGGCAATGGTCAGGTCTTGGTTGGTCGCGGCGATGACCCGCACGTCCACCGTCACCGGGTTCCCACCGCCCAGCCGCTCGACCACGCCGTCCTCCAAGACACGTAGGAGCTTGGGCTGCATGGTGAGCGGCATGTCGCCGATTTCGTCCAGGAAGAGCGTGCCGCCGTCGGCGGTTTCGAAGCGCCCAATACGCCGCTTGAGGGCACCGGTGAACGCCCCCTTCTCGTGACCGAACAGCTCTGACTCCAAAAGTTCGGCTGGGACGGCAGCGCAGTTGACCACGACCAACGGCGCGCCGTCGCGAGGGCTGCCGGCGTGAAGAGCGCGGGCGACTAGCTCTTTGCCGGTACCCGACTCACCGAGGATGAGGACGCGCCCATCGGTGGGGGCGGCTTGGGCGATCAAGGTGCGCACCCGCTCGATCGCCGCGCTCGAGCCGACCAATGGGTCGGGGATCCCCACCTCCTGCCTGAGCGAGGCGTTTTCCCGCACCAAGCGCGAGCGCTCCAGGGCACTGGCGACCGACACCAATGTCCGCTCAGCGGTGAGTGGCTTTTCCAGGAAATCGAGCGCCCCGAGTTGCACGGCTTGGACGGCGGTTTCGACGGTGGCGTGCCCCGACATCACGACCACCGGCGCATCGATCTGCCGCTCAGCCATTGCCCGCATCAACTCGAGCCCACTTTGGTCCGGTAGCTTGAGGTCGAGGAGCACCAAGTCGGCGCGCTGGCGTTCGAGTCGCCCGAGGGCTTCGGAGCCGGAGGCGGCGGCGGCGGTCCGGTAGTCCTCTAGGGCGAGCATCGACTCCAGGGTCCGGCGAATGTTGGGCTCGTCATCGACGACGAGAATGAGCGGTTGGCGTGGCAAGACGTTCTCCTAACTCACGGAAGTGGGCTGTCGCGGCAGTCGCAGCCGCACTCCGGCACCGCCGTCCAAGCCGTCGACGAGTTGCACGTCGCCGCCGTGTTCGATGGCGGTGCGGAGGACGATTGCCAGCCCCAAACCGCTGCCCTCGGGGCGCGTCGTGACGTACGGAGTAAGAAGCCGACCCCTGAGTTCGGCTGGAAACCCGGGCCCATTGTCGCGGACGATCAGGTCAATGTCGTGCGCGCGTCCTTCGGCGGCAACGACAATCCGACCTGCGCCAGCTTCAGACAAAGCCAATGCCGCATTCTGGATCAGGTTGATGAGTGCCCCGCGCATCGCATCGGCGTCGAGTGTGGCGATGCCGGCGGTGGGGGAGACGTCGGCGACCAACTCGGCACCGTGCGCCAACTGGGCCACCGATTCTCGTTCCAGCGCGACGACATCGTCGACCAACGCCGCAACATCCATCGGGCGCGGCCTGAGCGACGGTTCGCGCGCGAACGTTTTGAACTCGCGCACCAGTCGGCCCAGGCGGGCGATCTCCGCGGTGACGATTTGGTTGCTCGACTCGATGGTGCGCTCGAGTTCGTCGGGGCGTTGGCGAGCCACGCGGCCAATGGCGTCGACCGCCAAACCAATTGGTGACAGGACGTTGGCGATTTCGTGGGCGATCTTGTGGGCGACCTCCCGCCAGGCGGCGACGCGCTCGGCCTGCACCAGGCGTTCCCGATCGCGGCGCAGGTCGCGGGTCATTTGGTTGAACGCGTCGGCCAGCGCTTGGTGCTCGGCGCCACCGCCGGCCGGTAGCTCGACGGTCAAGTTGCCGGCCGCCACCTGTCTGGCAGCTCGGGCCGTGCGCTCCAGCGGTTGGGTCATGCGTCGAGCGAGGAGGGCACCCAGCGCCATGCTGCCGAGCCCGGTGGCCAGAGCGACGGGCCAGAGGGCGCGCCGCTGGTCGGCCAATGCTCGGTTCAGGGTCGCCTCGGACTGCGCGACACCCAGGACCATGGGGCGATCGGCCGGGCCGCCCGGGAGCGCCACAGTGGCGACGCGAGCTACAACGCCGGTTTGGCCGTGCAGTGCTGCGAGGTGCCCGGGTGTGCGCGGCGCTTCGGCGAGTAGCTCCACCGGCAGTGCGCTGCCGCGGCTCCAGAGCCAGTGGTCCCCGCCGAGCCCCACTCGTGTCCCTGCCGTCGATGCCAGCCCGTCGAGCGCTGCCGCATCGACCACCACGGCCGTCACCATCGTGTACGGCTCGGTCTCGCCCAGGGCCAACTCCGTGCCGGTGGCCAGCGCCCAGTCCAATCGCCGCCGGGCTTGAGGATCGAAGCCGCCCAACTCGACCCACGTGGGTGTCGAGCAACCGGCTAGGTGGGGGGTCGACGCACCGTAGTTGGCTGGCCAGTGCTTGCTGGAAACGAGCACGCTGTCGGGACCGATGATCTCGAGTACGTCCAGTCCCACGCGGTCGGCCAGGGAGGTCGCGGCGGTACGCGCCGCATCAGGCGAGCGGCCGGCACCAGCGACCAGCGCCACTGCCTCCCGGCGCCAGTCGCCGTGGCTCAACCGTTCGAGTTGGGCACGCTTGGTGGCGAGCGCCGCCTCGAATCCCGCCGCCAAGCGAACCGCTTGAGCCTCCAGTTGGCGGTCTGCCCGTGCCCTATAGCCGCGTGCGATGGCGCGGCTGCCCATCCAGGTGGTGACGCCCACTGATGCTATGGCGATCGCCGCCAGTGCCAGCGCAAAGCGCACCCGGAGCGTCACCGTACCGCCGCCTGGTAGACGTAGGCGTTAGTTGTCACTGTGGGTAGGAAGAGCTCCGGCCAAAGCGGCGCGGCGATGTCGGCGCCGATCCACGCTTCCAGCGGCAACTGCGCTAAGACGGCGACGTCCAGCGCCGTCTCGATCGTTGCGCACAGCGCTGGCAAGCTTCTCCGGCGCTCGGCCGCCGGTTCTTGAATCCACTCGACGATCGCCGCTTCAAGCGCTGGCCGTTCTTCCGGAGCGCGACGCGCCAGCGCCCCTACGAAGTCCCAGAGCGCTAGCGCCGGGTGCCGGGTGACCGGCACGTGCAAGACGAAGCCGGCGGTGGGCTGCCGCTCGCCGCCGAGGGGTGGGGCGTGTTCCAGATGGACCGTGTGCCCTGCCTGGATCAAGAGTGCCTCCAACCGCTCGACAAAGCGGACGAGGAGCCGCGGCGCCTGGTTGTCGACCCTCAATCCGACAGCGCCCGCCTGCAGGGTGGGGCCATAGGTCGCTACCTCGGCGGCCGCCGCTTCGCCGCTGATCAGCGTGGCGAGCGCCGTGACTGGCTCGGCGCCCGGCAGGTAGGTGGCGACCCAGTGGGCCAGCTCGATGGATGCCAAGGCCCGACGCAGAGAGCTGGGGCCCAGGCAGACCAACCAGGCGACGCCGGTGGTCACCGGAGGCGGCGCGCCGGTACCGACGCCCGACAGGTGTGCTTCGCCGCGCACGGCCTGCCAAACGGCTGAGCGCCCGGCGTGAAATGCCACCAGCGGATCACCGCCCGTCAGTGCCAGTCGCTCAGGCGCAGCGTTGGAGTGGTGTTGCACAAACGCCTGGTGCTGAGCGACCTCGAGGCGAAAGCGACCGGTGCCGCCGTGTGCTGAGCGCAATCCCAGGCGCGGATGCGCTAGGAGCGCCGGCAGTGGCAGGGTGGGAGGAACTCGCACTTCGAGCGCGGGCTCACCGTTGATCGGGACCACATCGTTTGGTCCGACAAGACGCCCGGCCAGACCGTTGGCGTGTACCAAGGCGTCGCGCAGTGCAGCGGCGACCGCCGATGCGTCAAGCCTCGTCCCGTCGTGCCATGTGCGGCTCGTTGCCCACTCGAAGCGCCAGGAGTCGGCGCCCGCTACCCACTGGCACGCGACCCCGGGGAGCAGTCCACCCGCAGTCTCCCTGATCAATGGTTCGAACGCCAACTGTGAAACTTGCGCGCCCACCAGGTGGCCCGCGCCACCGCCAGCGCCGTCCAAGAGTGCCGGCCAGCCACTGGGATCAGGCGCTCCGCGGGGCGCCGGCACCGCCACGGGCGGTGCCGCTGGCCCGGCTCGCACTCCATTCCAGAGGGCTAAAGCAATCGGCGCCGATCCGTAGCGCTGCTTGACGCGGCAGCCGAAGCGCCGGGCGCTGGTGGACACCACTTCGAGCTGGGCGGCGGGTGCAGCCGCCACGGGCAGCGCCGCGGCGGCGTAGCCCCAGACGCGGCTCCCTACGGGCGGTGTAGGTTCCTTGGCAGCAGTGAACTCCAGGAGGGTGGCTGTTCCAAAGCCGGCGGGCATGCTGCTGCAACCTGCCGACCCAAGAAGAACGACGGCCAGCACCAACTGCACGGCGCCGTCCCTTTGCGAAGGCGCCTTCGGGTAAACTGGCGCCATGCTCGAACCCTCGCGCACCTTGCCGGCAGTCCGCCCTTCCCGCGTGCAAGCCGCGTTGTTTATGGCGACGATCGTTTCGACGGCCATTGCGTACCCGCTCTTCCAGGGTCTCAAACCTTGGAGTGACCCGGCGGCGCTGCGCGATTCGCTGGCGTTTTCGTCAACGCTCCTCATCATACTCGGCGTGCACGAACTCGGGCACTTTGTAGTGGGGCGCTACTACGGTGTCGACGTGAGCCTACCGTATTTCATACCGGCTCCCAACTTGTTGGGCACCTTCGGTGCAGTGATTCGCATCCGTTCGCTGATTGGCGACCGCCGGGCGCTGTTGATGATCGGTGCGGCTGGTCCCTTGGCAGGCTTCGCTATGGCACTGCCCGCCATCGTCTGGGGCATCCACCAGAGCCAGGTGACGCCGCAGGTGGACGACAGCGGCGTCATGGTCGGCGCACCTTTGGTCTTCTTGTGGATTGTCGAGGCTGTGCACGGCCCGCTCGGTGATGGCGTTGTGCTCGAACTCTCGGGGATGGCGTTTGCTGGCTGGGCCGGCTTGTTTTTGACCGCCTTCAACTTGCTGCCGCTTGGCCAGCTGGACGGCGGGCACATCGCCTATGCCCTCCTCGAGCGGCGGTCGGCGTGGGTGGCGTGGCCGACCGTGGCACTTTTGGTGTGGGCGGGGACCACCCTCTGGGTGGGCTGGCTCATGGTCTGTCTTCTGGTCCTCATTTTCGGCATGAAGCACCCGCCGGTCGGCGATCCCAGCCGCCCCTTGTCGGCGGCACACGTGGCGGTGGCGAGCACCAGTGGCCTAGTGTGGTGCCTGAGCTTTACGCCGGTGCCGATCGTCCTGGTCTAAGCGGCCACCTTGCCCCGCAGCCGGGCGCTCTGCCATACTCCGGCGATCAATTCCGTCGACCGTCCGCCCGCTTGCCCGCGCCCCCGATCGCCGACGCCGGGAACCCGCGCCCGTTGCCAAGGAGAGTGGTTTGAGTCCTGAGACCTCGTTTGTAGAGGCGCTTGTTGACAAGTCCGAGGACTTTTCGGCGTGGTACTTGCAGGTGGTCTTGAAGGCCGAGCTGGCCGACCGAGCGCCGGTGCGTGGCTGCATGGTCATTCGGCCCTACGGATATACGCTCTGGGAGCACATGCGCGATCACTTGGACCGGCGCATTAAGGAGACCGGGCACGTCAACGCCTACTTCCCCATGTTGATTCCGGAGAGCTTCTTGACCGCCGAGGCGGAGCACGTCGAGGGCTTTGCGCCGGAAGTCGCGTGGGTGACCCACGGCGGCAAAGAGAAACTCGAGGAACGCCTGGCCATCCGCCCGACCTCCGAGGCGATTATCGGCCGCATGTACTCGCGTTGGATTGACTCGCACCGGGATCTGCCGGTGTTGATCAATCAATGGGCGAACGTCATGCGTTGGGAGAAAGTGCCGCGCCTGTTTCTGCGCACCACCGAGTTTCTCTGGCAGGAAGGCCACACGGCGCATCGCACGGCTGATGAAGCTCAGGAAGAAACGTTGCGCATGCTGGATGTCTATAAGTCGTTCGTCGAAGAAGACCTGGCCATCCCGGTCTGGCATGGGATCAAGACCGAAAGTGAGAAATTCGCGGGCGCCGACCGTACGTACTGCATTGAGGCGCTGATGGCCGATGGCAAAGCCTTGCAGGCGGGCACCTCGCACAACTTGGGCCAGAACTTCGCCAAGGTCTTTGACATCACCTTTCAGGATGTCGACCGCGAACGCAAGCACGTCTGGCAAACCAGCTGGGGAGTGTCGACGCGGCTCATCGGTGGACTGATCATGGTGCATGGCGACGACTCAGGACTCATCTTGCCGCCGCGCGTCGCCCCGTACCAGGTGGTCGGGGTGCCGATCTGGCGCAAGGACGCCGAACGTAGCGCCGTGCTCGAGGGCATGGCTCATTGCAACGAGTTGCTCCGCGGCGTTTGCCGGCTGCACGTCGACGACCGTGAGGAACACACGCCGGGCTGGAAGTACAACGAGTGGGAGCTGCGGGGCGTACCGGTACGGCTCGAACTGGGGCCGCGCGACGTCGCCAAGCAGCAAGTTGTGTTGGTGCGCCGCGATACGCGCGCCAAGGAGTTTGTGCCCTGGACGGCTTTAGCCGAGCGCATTCCAGCCCTTTTGGATGAGGTGCAGCGCGACTTGTTCGCGCGCGCGCAGGCGTTTCGCGACGAGAACACGCGCACGGTCGGTGACTATGAGGAGTTCAAACGGGTCATAGATCAAAAGCGTGGCTTTGTCGTCGCTGGTTGGGATGGCGATGCCGACACCGAGGCGCGCATCAAGGAGGACACCAAGGCGACGATTCGCCTCATCCCGATGGATGAGGGCAACCAAGTCGACGGTTTACAGTGTGTTTACTCGGGGCGGCCGGCCAAACACCGCGCCGTGTTTGCCCGGTCGTATTGAGGCGCACCAGCAACGTGAGTTGTTTCAAGGTGTTAGAGAACCCTAGCGGCAGCGCTCCAATCGTCCATCGGAACTGGTGGCCGCCGAACGAGTACTAATAATGTACAGCCCGAAGTGGTGGTCAGGGCTGAGACCCCAACCCGAGGAGAGAAGGATGGCCATTCGAGTCATGGCCCTGTGGTTTACGGGTGTGTTGTTGCTAGCACCAGTTGCGGAGGCCGGCCTGGCCGAGATGGCCGAGAGGTTCACCCGCATGGGGCGCGACGCCTTGAACGCGAGGGATTGGACTGGTTGTATCGAGAACCTCGAACAAGCCGTCGAACTCGACGAAGAGAACTTGGATGTTCTCCTGGATCTCGCCTACTGCCAGCAAAACATGGAAGTGTTCGAGGAGGCGGCCGAGACCTACGCCCTCGCCCTCGAGTTGGCCCCCGACGACCGGCAAGACGAAATCCGCAAGAACCAAGCCTTCTGTATGTCCAAGAGTGGCAAGTTGGGCGATGCTGTTGGCCTCTATCGCCAGGCCTGCGAGGACGAGCCCGAGTCGAAGAGCAACTGGGTGAACTACGGCCACGCATTGCGCGGCACTGACAGTCCCGACGAAGCCATCGTGGCGTTCATGCGCGCCGTCGAACTTGACCCCTCCGATGCCCAGCTCTTGCAAACCACGGCCGACTTGTGTGCCAAGCAGGGCATGCCCGAGCAGGCAGTGGCGTTGTATGAAAAGTGGGTAGCCAAAGAGCCGGACAACGCGACGGCGCTGCGCCACTTGAGCGCTGCGCTGACCGACGTCGGCTCCTGTGAACGCGGTCTGGAAGTGTTCGACCAGCTCTTGGCTATCGACTCGGAGAACGCTGGTGATTTCTTGAATGCCGGTACGCTGGCGGCGCGCTGCAAGCAACCTGCCAAGGCCACCCAGTATTGGGACAGCTACAAAGAGATGCGCCCCAACGACACCGGCGTCATCTGTCGGATCCTCTACGTCAAAGAGGATCTGGGACAGGCTTTGGACGGCATCAATACCGCCAAAGAGGCGTTGGCCCAAAACCCGGACGAGGCGTGCATCGCCTTCTTCTACGGCCGCCTTTTGGACCTGCGCGGCCAACAGCTCCAGGGCCAGGGGAAGTTCGACGACGCCATCAGCCGTTTTCGGGAGGCCATCGGCAAGTTCCAGCGTTGCCTCGGTGACTCCGAATATGGCCCAAAAGCCAAGCAACAGATCGAACGGGCCGAGCAGCTGATCATCCGCGCCGAGCGCTTGAAGATGCGGGCGGCCGAGGGGTTGGAGTAGCCGCCCAGCGGTGATCTACCTCGACCACAACGCCACGACGCCGGTCGATCCCCGCGTCGGCGCGGCGATGCACGCGTGCCTGGGCGAGGTGTTTGGCAATCCCTCCAGCTCCCACGCGGCTGGTCAGGCCGCGCTGGCGGCGGTCGAGGTTGCCCGCGGCCAGGTGGCTCAGGCAGTCGATTGCCAGCCCGGCGAAGTGGTGTGGACCAGCGGCGGGACCGAGGCCGACTTGCTGGCGATTCTGGGGCGGGTGCTCGTCGGCCAACCCGGTCGCGTGGTGATCTCCGCGGTCGAACACGAGGCGGTCGCGCACGCCGCCGAGTTGGCGGCGCGCTGGGGCTCCGAGGTCGTGCGGGTCGCCCCCGAGCGCTCGGGGCGCGTCGACCCGGCCCGGTTCGTCGAAGCCTGCACGCCGGAGACTAGAGTTGCGTCCTTGATGCTGGCTTCCAATGAGACCGGCGTGGTGCAGCCGGTGGAAGAAGTGGCAGCGGTTCTCCACGATCGGCGCGTACCATTGCACACTGACGCCGTCCAAGCGGTGGGCAAGCTCCCAGTGTCGTTCGTCAAACTCGGGGTCGACCTGCTGTCCTTGTCGGCGCACAAGTTTGGCGGGCCCAAGGGGGCTGGAGCGTTGATCGTGCGCCGCGGCCTTGAACTGGCGCCGCTCCAGGGCGGCCCGCAGGAAGGTGGCCGGCGCGGCGGCACCCACGGCGTCCCCGGCTTGGTCGGCTTGGGACATGCAGCCAGCTTGCTTGGCGAACGATTGGTTGCCATGCATGAGCTTGGCCGGTTACGCGATGCACTGGAGACCGAACTCAAGAGCCGTTTCAGCGACCTCCAAGTCCACGGGGCGGCAGCGCCGCGCGTGCCTAACACGGCGTTGGTCGGTTTTCCGGCGGTGGATGCCGGAGCGCTGGTCGTGGCTGCCGACTTGGCGGGCGTTTGCGTGTCGCGCGGGTCAGCCTGCCATTCCGGTGCCGACCAACCCTCCGCCGTCTTGGCGGCGATGGGTGTCCCCGACGCTGTGGCTCGCGGAACACTCCGCTTGAGCCTTGGCGTGGGGACTACCCAACCCGATCTCGAGCGCGCCGTCGACGTCGTGGCGCGTGCTGTCGAGCGGCAGCGGGTCGGCACGGCGGGCTAGCGCGCCAGTGCCGGAGAGCTGACCCTATGGCCCAAAGCAACGACAAGACCGTAGTCGTCGCTATGTCGGGCGGGGTCGATAGCTCGGTTGCCGCCGCTCTCCTCGTCGAAGCGGGCTACCGAGTGATCGGCGCCACCTTGAAGGTCTGGTGCAGTGGCTCGCGCGCCGCGCGCGAACGCAGCTGCTGTTCGCTCGAGGACATTCGCGATGCCCGCGCCGTCGCCGCCCGGTTGGGGATTCCCCACTACGTCTTGGACATGCAGGATGGCTTTGAGGAGCGGGTGATTCAGCCGTTCGTCGAGGCCTACGCCCGCGGTCGCACGCCCAACCCTTGTATCGAATGCAACACGCACATTAAGTTCGGCCAACTGGTGGACTTTGCCGACTCGGTTGCCGCCAGCTACGTCGCCACCGGCCACTACGCCCGACTGGACTCAGATGGCGCCGGTGGCCTGTCGCTCAGCCGCGGTCGGGACCGGCGTAAGGACCAGTCGTACGTCCTGTGGGGTGTCGACCGGCGGGTTTTGGCCCGCATGCTCTTGCCGGTGGGGACGTTCGACAAGACGGCGATTCGCCAGCGGGCTCTCGCCTTGGGCCTGGCCACAGCGCAGAAGCCCGAGTCTCAGGACATCTGTTTCGTCGAGCACGGGCGCTACGACGCGTTTGTGCGCAGCCGCCTGCCGCACGCCGAGGCGCCCGGCGACATCGTCGACGAGCGCGGTCGAACGGTGGGGCGCCATCGGGGAATCGTTGGGTTTACCGTCGGCCAGCGTCGCGGGCTCGGCGGTGGCGCGGCCGCCCCGCGCTACGTGACGCGCATCGACCCAGCGATCCATACCGTATACACCGGGGACGTGGATTCGCTTGAACGCTCGTCCCTGGAGGCCGCGGCAGCCAACTGGTTGGTACCGGCGCCGCCGGCCGCCGGCCAGCGCGTGGGTGTTCAGGTGCGTCACGGCGCTCCGGCACACGCGGCGACCTTGACCGGCGCCGCGGCTGGGTCCTTTGAGGTGCGGTTCGACCAGCCGGTGAGGGCCCTGAGCCCCGGTCAGTCGGCCGCGGTCTACGACGGTGAGCGTTTGCTGGGGGGCGGCGTGATCGGCGATGCGCCCTAGCCGGCCGCGTGGAGCGGCGTTGACACCCTGCGGGCCCCTGATTAGAGTCTCGACGGCGGCTCCGGCGGTTTGAACGCTTGTCGATCCTGGCGTCGGAGGGATGGCCGAGTGGTTTAAGGCGGCGCCCTTGAAAGGCGCAGACCGAAAGGTCCGTGGGTTCGAATCCTACTCCCTCCGCCACACTCGGACCGAGCGAGACGCGTTGGTGGAGAGGTGGCCGAGTCGGTCGAAGGCGGCACCCTGCTAAGGTGTTGTACGGGCAACTGTACCGTGGGTTCGAATCCCACCCTCTCCGCCATTGCGTTCCCCCACCGGTTTTGAAACACCGGGCTTGCGCCGCAACGTAGGAAGAGAGCCGGGTTCGTTGACAGTCCACAGGTGCTGTGCTATGTACCCTCGGTGCTTAGGTGCGCCCATAGCTCAATTGGATAGAGCATCTGACTACGGATCAGAAGGTTGGGGGTTCGACTCCTCCTGGGCGTACCACTTTCCCACCTCTCTCAACTCTCCCGGCAACTGGACTGACCCGCGCGGGGTCAGGCTGGTACACACTGGACTCCTATCTGCTCGGAGGGATCGATGACCACGTTGCGACTTGCTGTCGGTGTCCTGGTGCTTGGTGGAGCGTTGGCCGGCTGTAAGAGTTCGTCCGGCGGCGCCGCCGGCGGTCACCCCACCTATCTGTACGTCGACCCGGCGTTTACCCCGGCCGAGCCCTTGCGCATTCCGGTGGTCGTCGTTACCCATAGCACCGAGGAGCCAAACTCACCGCAGTTTTTGTTAGACCACTTTGAGGACGCGCTCGGCGCTGCACAAGCCGGCTACACCTTGGTCTCCAGCTACTCGGTGGAACGTGACGCTGCTCGCCACCAACTGGGCGACCTGTACAAGACTTTGAACGAGCAGTGGAGCGGGTCCAACTCCATGGACCCGGTCGGTCTGCGTCAACTGGGGGATGCACTGGGGGCCCGCTATCTGATGGCCGGTCACGTCAGTGAGTGGGAAGAGGTGGAAGTGGACATCAACGTCGAAGGTTACTCGTACTCTGAAGTGGGCTGCTCTTTGAAGCTGTTCGACGTTCAGACCGGCAACGCCGTCTGGGACGCCAAGGACAAAGTGCGCTTGCAAAGCGCCCACTACGATCCCTCCCAGGGGGCTGGGCGTAAGGACGACTTGGGCATTGTGCGCGGTCAGAGCCGCGTCGTTCCCAAGGCGCCGCCGCTCGATACCGCCGCGCGCCAGGTGGCCAACAATCTGGTGGCGTCCTTGCCGCCGGCCGGCGGCGAGTGAGCGTCGACCAAGACACCCGATGGATGCAGGACGCCCTGCGACTGGCGCGCGAAGCGCGCGCGGCGGGCGAGGTGCCGGTGGGCGCGGTGTGCGTCGCGGCGGACGGCCGACTTCTGGGCAAGGGTGAGAACCAGACCGAGCGGACCGGCGACCCGACCGCGCACGCTGAAATCCTAGCGATAGGTGCGGCGGCGGGGGCAGTGGACGGCGGCCGTTTGGAAGGTGCCAGCTTGTACGTCACCCTGGAGCCCTGCGCCATGTGCGCTGGCGCCATCGTCCTGGCGCGTATCGCCCGCTTGGTCTACGGCGCTCCTGATCCCAAGGCTGGCGGCTGTGGTTCGGTGTTTGACATTCCCACCGACCGCCGCCTTAATCACCAAGCAGTGGTCGTTGGCGGCTGCCTTGCTGATGAATCGGGCTTCCTGCTAAAATCCTTTTTCGAATCGCTCCGGCGCGATCGAGTTCGCGAACGGCGCTAGCGACGTGCGATTCACACCATCGAAGGAGAGATGACCGAGTTGGCCGAAGGTGCACGATTGGAAATCGTGTAGGTGGGAAACTGCCTCGAGGGTTCGAATCCCTCTCTCTCCGCCACCTCTTTGCCACTCCGCCGTTCGTTGACGCTCCCCAGGGTGCGTGCTAAAGTGCCCCGCGCCGGAAATCTTGTGGGGATGTAGCTCAGCTGGGAGAGCGCCTCGTTCGCAACGAGGAGGTCGGCGGTTCGAGCCCGCTCATCTCCACCACTGATCAGACCCTGCTGGCGCTTCGGGCAACCGGGCGCTTTTTGTGCGTTTGCCCGCGGAATGGGCCAGGCCCCGCGCAATGACACTCTGTGAACCCCGTCAGGACCGGAAGGTAGCAGCGGTAAGCAGGCGGTGTGATGTGCCGCGGGTCACCCTGGCCCGTTGCGCGGGATTGGCGCTCACTCGCGTTCTGGGGAGTTCCCCAGGCTGTCCTCACTCCTAGACACGGCTGGTCGTATCATGTCGTATCAAGTCATCGCTCGTCGCTTTCGCCCGCAGGTGTTCGCCGATGTGGTTGGCCAAGAGCACGCCACCCGCGTCCTAGAGGGCGCGATCACCACCGAACGTGTGGCCCATGCCTACTTGTTCTGTGGGCCCCGCGGTGTCGGCAAGACCTCGACCGCCCGCATTCTGGCGCGGGCGCTCAACTGCGCCGCCCACGACGGCCCGACGCCCGAGCCTTGCAACGCCTGCGACGTGTGTCAGTCGATCACTATCGGCAACCACATGGACACGATCGAGATCGACGGTGCTTCGAACCGGGGTATCGACGACGTCCGGGAGCTGCGTGAAAGCGCCAAGTACGCCCCGGTGGGCGGGCGCTACAAGCTCTATATCATCGACGAAGTGCACATGTTGACCAACGAGGCATTCAACGCCTTATTGAAGACGTTGGAAGAGCCGCCCCACCATGTTGTGTTCGTCTTTGCCACCACGGAAGCGCAAAAGGTGCCCGGTACGATCGTCTCGCGGTGCCAGCGGCTCGACTTCCGGCGGCTTGGGGTCGCCGACATTGCCAAGCAGCTCGAAGCCATCGTTGCCCACGAGAAGTACAAGATCGAGCCGGCAGCGGTGACCGTCCTCGCTCGGCGCGGCCAGGGATCGATGCGTGATGCCGAGAGTCTCCTGGAGCAAGTGATGGTTGCCTCCAACAAGCGGCAGAAGCTAACGCGCGAGGCAGTCGAGCGACTCCTGGGGCTGACCCCCAGCGAGGCTTTTTTGGAGCTGACCAACGCCCTGGCCGCCGGTGATGCAGCCGCGGCCCTCCAGCTCTTGGAGCGGACGTTGGACGACGGCCACCATCTCGAGGAGCTGACCACTGGGCTCATCGAGCACCTGCGCGGTCTCATGTTACTCAAGGTGTCGCCGGAACTCGCACCCCGCTCCGGGTTGGACGACGAGATGATCGCCGCCCTGGAGGATGCCCTTGGCCGCTTGTCGATCGGTGACCTGACCCGCATGCTGGAGATTGCCGCTCTCTGCGCCCAACAGATGCGACGCAGCGACTTCCCGGGGCTCCACCTGGAAGTTGCGCTGGTCGAGATGGCGGAGCTGCCGCGCACCGCCGACTTGTCCGAGTTGGTTGCCGCGCTGGAGGGCGGCGGCGAAAAGGACCCGTCCACCGACCCACCGCCTAAGCGCCGGGCAGCCAAACGCGGAAGCCGCGCCGCCGAACCGACGTCTGCCGCTCCGTCTGGCGCCGCACCGGGCGACGGCGTCGAGGCCTACCAGGCGGCAGCGCCGCTGGCGCCGGCCGCCCCAACCGAGGCGGCAGCGCCGGCTGCCCCAACCGAGGCGGCAGCGCCGCCGCCCGGCCCAACCGAGGCGACGGCGCCGGCTGCCCCAACCGAGGCGGCAGCGCCGCCGCCCGGCCCAACCGAGGCGACGGCGCCGGCTGCCCCAACCGCAGCGGCAGCGCGATCCGGGGCCGACGCGCACTGGCAGCGCTTTCTCGGCCGTGTTAAGCACCGGAAGGCGTATCTGGCTAGCATGCTGGCTGACCTTGCCGACCACGCCATCGTCGACGACACTCTGGTGATGACCTTTGCCCCGTCCATGATCTTTCAGCGGCAGCAGGTGAATTCCGCCGCCAATCGGCAGATCTTGACCGAGGAACTCTATGCCGAGTTTGGCCGCCAGCTGAAACTCAAGATCACCGGGGGTGAGGCGCCGCCCGCCGCCCAAGCGCCAGCGCGGCGGCGGGTCCCACTAGAATATACCGGCGAGGTGGAGCAGTTGATCGACCGGGTGGGTGGCGTCATTCTACCCGACAGTCCGTGAGGCGCCGCCCAAGGAGAAGCCGATGGCTAACATGAAGCAGCTGAACAAATTGATGAAACAGGCGCGCGACATGCAGGAGAAACTGGCTTCGGTGCAAGAGGAGCTAGCCGAGCGAGAAGTCAGCGCCTCCGCCGGTGGTGGCATGGTAGAGGTGGTTGTGAACGGCAAGCACCAACTCAAGTCGATCAAACTGAAACCCGAAGTGGTCCAATCCGACGATGTGGAAATGCTCGAAGATCTCATCGTCGCCGCCATGCACGAGGCTCACCGCCGCACCGAAGAAATGTCCCAGGCCGAAATGGAAAAGGCGACCGGTGGCATGGGCATGCCTGGCATGTTCTAAGGCGCCAGTCCGATCGAGGTAGAGACCCTGTGGAGTTTGGATCGGCCCTAGTCGGTCAGCTCGTCGATGAGTTGGCCAAGCTGCCTTCGATTGGCAAGAAAACCGCCATCCGTCTGGCGATGCACCTTCTGAAGGGCGACCGGGCGGCCGCCCAGCGGTTGGCCGAGGCCATCATGGCGGTGAAAGACGGCGTCGATTTTTGCAAGACCTGCGGGCACGTTGCCGAGTCTGACACCTGCCGGCTATGCGCTGACCCCACCCGCAACGCCGGGCTCCTGTGCGTCGTCGAGCAACCTGCCGACGTGCTCGCCATCGAACGCACGTCGGAGTACCGCGGGCGCTACCACGTGCTGCGCGGGGCGATTTCACCGCTGGATGGCGTCGGACCCGACGATTTGCGCGTGCAGGAGCTCATTGGCCGGCTGGCCACGGACGCGATTGAAGAAGTCATTTTGGCCACCAACCCCAACGCGGCGGGCGAGGCAACCGCCCTCTACATCGCTCGCCTGGTGAGCCCCCTGGGGGTGCGCGTCACCCGGATCGCGCGCGGTGTGCCGGTGGGCACCGACCTCGAATACTCCGACCAATCGACTCTAGCCAGCGCCTTCGACGGCCGCCGAGACATGTGATTGACGAGCGCCGCCACCTTGCGTTGACGGCGCCGCCAACGGTGTGCTAGCTTGCCGCATCCGCATGAAGCAACGCAGCTTAGCCTGGTTGGGCGGCGCGTGGCCCGGCGGTCAAAGGCCTCCTCAGGGAGGGTAAAGCGCGTGTTCGCGCGGCGCGGCGGGAGCCGGCGGCACGTACCAAGCGGGGCGCTTAGGTCAACTGCGATCTCCCCAGCTCGAGCGCTGCGCTATCGATTGCACCCGCTGCCGCCCGGGCGGCGAGGAGCGCCATAACATGGTCGGACGGAACTGGGCCGTCTACGAAGAAGACTTCTACGCAATCGACGATTGCCTTTGTCACTTCGTGGCCAACTCCCACAGTTGCGGTGTCGCTCTCATCGACCGCACCGGTCAGCTCATCACCACCGCCGGCGATTTTCCCGATTGCGACATGGACTCGTTCGCATCGCTGGCCGCGGCCGATTTCGCCGCCAACCGCGAGCTGGCGACGTTGGTTGGCGAAGCCGATTTCCGCACGCTGGTGCACCAAGGGGGCAAGAAGGGGCTGTACAGCCAGCTGATCGGTGACCGCGTGATCTTGGTGGCGCTGTTTGACTCGCGCACCACACTCGGCTTGGTGCGTTTCCAAGTCAAGCGGGCCGACGAGGAGCTGGCCGGCGTCCTGGGTGGGCTGTTCGAGAAGATTGAAGAGAGCGGCATGGCGGATGTCGAAGACGCTGCGCTCGGGGTGGGGTTTGCGGACGAGGTGGAGGCGGAGTTCGATAGCATCTTCGGGGATTGAGCCCGAGTGAGCCTATTCCACTATTCGGCCCGCGAGATTCACTGCAAGATCGTCTACTACGGGCCGGGCCTGGGCGGCAAGACCACCAACCTCCGGGTCGTCCACGAGCGCGCCCCTAAGTCCGCAACCGGCCAGCTGGTGTCGATTTCGACCGAAAACGACCGCACCTTGTTCTTCGATTTCATGCCGCTGGATTTGGGGGAGGTGCGCGGTTTCAAGGTGCGCTTTCACCTCTACACCGTCCCCGGGCAGCACATCTACGCCGCTTCGCGGCGCTTGATCCTGCGCGGTGCCGACGCAGTGATCTTCGTGGTGGATTCGCAGGTGGCCCGGTTGGAAGAGAGCCGGCGCAGCTACCACGACCTGGCCAAGAACCTGAAGTCTCATGGGTTGCGTCCCAAGACCATCCCCATGGTCTTGCAATACAACAAGCGCGACCTCGAGCACGTTGTTCCGGTCTGGGAGCTGGAGCGCATTTTTAACGTGCGCCACGTCCCGTCGTTCGAGGCGGTGGCCTCCGAGGGGCGAGGCGTGCTCGAAACACTGAAGGCGTGCTGCAAGGACGTGGTGAAGCGACTCGAGGTCCCCGCCCCGCAGTCGGTGCCAGCTCAGCGGCAAGCAGCCCATCCCTAGTGCACGGGAGCCGGCCCTCGTGATGCAGCGGATTGCTCCTTGGGTCGCCAGCCTCGGCCCGGTGGGGCTGTTTCCGGTGGCCCCCGCGACCTTTGCCAGCCTGCTGTTGGCCGCGGCCTACCTGCTCCTGCCTCCCCAGCCCATCGGCACGCAACTGGCCTGGTGCGTGGCTGTCACCGTCGTGGGCATTTGGAGCGCCGGGCTGGCCGAGCGCGTCTGGGGCGAGGATCCTGGCCGCGTGGTCATTGATGAAGCGGCGGGGATGGCCGTCACCCTCCTGGCGCAACCCTTCGGTTGGCGTACAGCGGCGTTGGGTTTCTTCTTCTTCCGAGTCTTCGATATTGCCAAACCACCGCCCGCCCGGCGTGCCGAGCGCTTGGGAGGTGGACTGGGGGTTGTCGCAGACGACCTCATCGCTGGCGTTTTCGCCCATCTGGCGGTGCGCTTGGCGAACGCCCTGTGGCCCTGACCGCCATCCAGATCGCCGTCGGCGACGAGCTCCTGCGCGGCGACACCGCCGATACCAACACCGCGCGGCTGGCCCGCGTTCTGGCCGACCGCGGGATCCAGGTGCGAGAGCACTGGACGGTGGCCGACCGGCTTGACGAACTCGTTCAGCACCTCAAGCGGGCGGCGGCGCTGGCACAGCTGGTTGTCGTGACCGGCGGTTTGGGCGCTACCGACGACGACCACACCCGCCAAGCGATGGCCGCTTGGGCTGCGGTGCCACTCTGCGAAGCGGCGCCGGTGCGCGCCACGCTCGAGGCGGCGGCCCGGCGCCGGGGACGGCCCTTGGGGGCCCACTGGCTGCGCCAAGCTCTCGTTCCCGCCGGGGCCGAGCTCCTGCCCAACCCAGCGGGTCTCGCCCCCGGGTTGTGGCTCGAGGCGGCTGGCGCCGTTGTCGTGGCGCTACCCGGCGTGCCCCGCGAGGTCGAGGCGATCGTCGAGGCTGGCCTGGCGTCACGGTGGGCTGGTTTGCCCGACCGGGCGGCCACCGCCACTCGGGTAGTGCGGTTGGCCGGCGCCGCCGAGTCGGACGTCAATCAGGCGCTGGTGGGCGAGGCCTTGGATGGCTGCTCGATCGCCTACTTGCCGCATCCCTTGGTGCTGGACGTCTGCGTGCGCGGTACCGGTGCCGGCGCCGCCGAGCGGGTCGAGGCGGTGGCGGCGCGGCTGGCCCTCCGCATCGACCAGGCCCTGCCCGGCAGCCGGCTGGTCCATCCTTCTCTGAGTCTGCCCGGCGCCCTGCTTCGAGTGTGCCGGGCCCGTGGCGTGCGGCTAGCGGTGGCGGAGTCGTGCACGGGCGGCTTGGTCGCCAAGCTCATGACCGACGAGCCCGGGGCCTCGGCGGTGTTCGCCGCGGGCTTTGTCCCCTATGCCAACGCGCAGAAGGAGGCGCTGGGTGTCCCCGCCACGCTCCTCGCAACCCACGGGGCGGTGAGTGCCGAGGTGGCGGCCGCCCTGGCCGGCGCAGCGCGGCGAGCGGTCCAGGGGCCGGCGGTGGGTTTGGCTGTGACTGGCATCGCCGGCCCGGGTGGTGCTACTGAGACCAAGCCGGTGGGGCTTGTGTTCGTCGGCGTTGTGGTCGGTGGGCGCACCATTGTTCGCCGCCTCGAGTTAGCCGGCAACCGCCGCCTCATTCGGCTGCGCAGCGCCGCGCGGCTTTTGGACTTGGCGCGGCGCGTCGTGACCGAACAGAACCCATTGGACCGGCCGGCACCCCGCTCTTAATCAAAACACCACAGTCTTTTTCGTGATCTTAACGGGCGTAGGGCGCTCGTATAGTTTGTCGTTCACCCACAACATGTAGCGGCACCAGCGATGCAACGACCTTGGACCTGGCTGGCGGTCGCGGCGCTCGCCGGCGGTGCGGCGCTGGTAGGCGGCGCGGCGCTTTGGGGCACCACCGGCGGCGGCAGCGACGCGTCGATCCCGTCGCCGGCGCCGATCGGCAAGCGCACTGTTGGGTGCGGGCGCGAGGGAACGGGGAATGCGCCCGCTCAGACAGTTGCGCGCGCCAGCGAGTTCCTCTGTCGACGTAACGTTGGGTTGCGTGATGGCGCCCGCAAAACTCGCCGGCGCATTCCCCGTCCCCTCGCGCTTTACCTGTGTCGCCTGCGATTTGGTCTGACGGAGTGAGGCTCGGGCTCTCAGTGACCCAGGAGCGGCAGTGTTGACTGCGGAACTGCCGGAGTCTTGACTTCCGGACCGCCGCGGGGTTCCGCTCCGGAACTGCCGCAGAGTTCCGCTCCGGAACTATTCATGGACATTTTGTCCACCCCGGGCAATGAAAGTCGCAGCTCATCGTGTGGGCTCGACCGAAGGCCGCATGAGTTTACAACGACTTACAGTTACTTTCTGAGCAACTGCCGCAGAGTTCCGCTCCGGAAATACTCATGGACATCCTGACCACACCGAACGGATGAAAGTTAATGTAGCCTAAGGTTCCGGTTGCGACGAGGTCGTATAGGTTTGGTGCGAGTGTGCCCGATCCGAAATGGACCCGAGCGCTGCCTCTTAAGTACTCGAAAGCCGCAGCGTCGCGACGTTGGAAAGCGATGAAGTATGCCGAGCGACATCCGGAAGTCTTGGGGATGTTGCGAGAACACCGCACCAATCTGAGCGTGTTGGCAACGATCGAGGCAACGCTCGCTAAGGCGGGTGATCCAGGAGCGCTGCTCGCGGAGATCGATGGCCAATCCTCGGTGGAGGTGGAGCGGCGGGTGGCGGCACGCAATCCAGCGCGCCCGCGTCGGGAGCAAATTCGCCGGGAGTTCGAGGTCAGGCAAGGAGCCTCGGCGGCCCATCGCGTTGGAGTTCCGCGGAGCGCTTACTTGAGGAGCACCAGTCGTTCGCTGTCAACGGCCCCGCCGGCGCTGAGGGCGGCGAAGTAGACACCGCTGGGAAGGCTCTCGCCGTGGTCGTTGCGTCCGTCCCATTCGACTTCGTAGCGCCCAGCGTTGGTCAAGTTCCCCAATCTGAAGGTGCGTACCGAACGACCGTAGGCGTTGGCGATTCTCAGGCGCACGTCTGGCGCGCCGTCTTCGAGATCAAAGCGCAGGACAGTTCGCGGGTTGAACGGATTGGGCGCCGCTCGGAGCCCGAAGCCTGCGGGCGTCACCCCGCCTGCGGCGGCAGGCTCGGCGATCCCAGTGGATTGGCCCAGTGTCGCGCTGCCGCCTGCGGTGGTGTACACCACCGCGAACTCTTGCAAGTACTGCCTGGCAAGCTGAAAGTCGTGGATGTGCACCTGATTCTCGTCGTTCGAATTGCGGGCGGCGGTCGACCAGTTGGCAGAACCGGTAATCACCATCGGATCCGACGTCGCGTCGTTCGAATCGAGAATCATGGTCTTGTGGTGCAGAAAACCCGGCGCATAGTCGCCCAAGTGGACGTCGGCCGGCGGCACCCAGGGGTTGGGGCCGGTACCGGCCATGGTTGGATACTCGCTGAACTGGTCGTAACCGTCGTCGAACACGCCGCGTACCTCCAGTCCAGGCACCGCATCCCGGCGGTTTCTCATGGTCGTCTGGATGATGTCGCGCGTGAACGTGAGGATCGAGAAGTAGATCGACGTGTGGGCGTTGTTAATCCACAAGAGCGTGATGTTCTCGTGGTTGTCCGACGGCGCAAAGTACACCTCGACTGGGATGCCGTTGACTTCGAATTGGTGGTCTGTGTTGTTGAACTTGTCCGAGCCAAATCGCGAGTTGGCGGCGTTGGGTATCGTCGTCGAAGATCCCCACATCTCATCGAACTCGAGGGTAAAAGCTTCGGCGACGTCGGTGTCGTGTAGGACGACGATATTCTGAGCATCGTCTGCCGTGCCCTGGAAGGTCGGGTTCCAGGAGCCGGTGATCACCACGTCGTCCAACGTCGAACTCGACTCCCGGGCGTCCACCACCCAATACTTGTTGTGGTGGATGCCGCTGTGCGGGCCAGCAAAGTTGCTGAGAATCGCCGGCACCCCCGCTGAGACCAGTCGATTGTATTGAAACGCCGACGTTCCAGCGTCCTTGATGACCCGCACCTCGAGGCCCCGATTGTGAGCGGCGATCAGGGCGTCGGCCACCTGGGGGAGCGACAGGCTGTAGAAGGCCGCATCCACCGAGTGCTGCGCGCCGTCGATGTAGGCGATCAAGATTGCATCCAGCGGCACGTTGCCGGCCGCGACCTTGCCGGCGGCCAAGCTGGAGTCGATGTCTTGGTTGAAGAACGCCATGAGCGCTTCGTCCGTCGCTGGCGCGGTCATGAACGTGCCGTCAGGGCTGAGCGCTGTGCCCTGGCCGTCGGCCGACTGCACGCGGAAGTGGTGCCAGCTGGCGTCGGGGATCGGGTCAGCCGTGATCGAGTGTTGCGTGACCAGGGTTGGATCGCTGAACGTCAGGCCATAGGTCGTGGTCGGGCCGATTTCCAGCACACTTGTGGCCGGCGTTGCCGTCGTCCAATCGACCCGCACGGAGGTTGGTGTGAGGTCAACGATAGTCGGACCGGAGGTAATCTGTGGCCCTTGACCGCCGACATCGCCTAAGAATCGAGGTACCAACCGGTACATCGAGTCGTGCGGTGCGGTGGCGTCAGCCTGTTGAATGACGCCAGTGATATCAAAGATGGCCGGTGGCGCCGGGCTGCCGTTCAACTCGCTGTGCTGGGCGATCAACAGTTCGCAGCTGCCGGAGCCATCGCTGATGGTCAGCGAGGTGTTGCCGCCCGGGCTGGTTGGCCAACTCCCTGCGGTAATCGACACGCTTGCAATTTTAACCAGGCGCGACTCATGGTCTTCACGGAACGTGATCGGATCAAAAGTCGCGGGGATGTCGGCGCAGGTGAGGACGGTCGGCTCGGGCACGGCATTCCCACCGGAGTGCACCTCGACGTCGGTCAAGTTGGAAACTTCGGTGATGCCCTCGAACTGCGCAACCCTCCCGGAAACAGTCACCGAGTCACCCAGCTCAAAGTGGTAGGAAAAAACGCCCCCCGATTGGAAAATGTAGATGCCACCAGTTGCATCCTGAACATAGACTGCGGTCGAGAACAGATTGAAGGTCGAGTCGGGTACGGTCACAATGCCGGTGACCTGGATCGACGTGCCTATCGTGTAGGGTGCAGCAGGCAGGCCTTGAGCATCGTTTTGATGGAGGTCGCCGATCGGGACGCCGCCGGCAGCCGGAGCCGCCCCCACGGCGACCATCACTGCGAACCAAAGCGCCGCTCCGGGTGACACAAGTGTGCGCCGCGAGGACACGTCGGACGTTCGCCGTCCGCAGATGGAAGGCTCGATGTGGTCGGTTGAATGCATGAGGTGATTCTCCATGGCGTGGGCGGGCAGCGCTGGGCACGGTGGCGCGCATCGCCCGCTGGAGGGTGACAACTAGCCTGTTGGCTCAAGACCCTAAAGGGCCCGAAGAGGTCACCTGCCGGTAGCCCCGTGACATTCATAAGTGTAGCATCGACAATGGTTTGCGGCAAGGAGTTGGCATGCCAAGGGTCTTCGTAGGCGTCCGCCTGGCGGCGGCTCTTGAGTCTCAGGCGCGCCAGCTCCAAGATGCCCTTGCAGGTGCGCTGACCCCGGCAAGTTGGGTGGCACCAGAGAACCTGCACGCTACCCTGCGCTTCTTGGGCGACATCGACGAGGCCCAGTTGGAGCGCGCCACCGCCGCGGCCCGCGAGGTGGCGCGCCGCTTGCAACCGTTCGGGTTGACGCTCGAAGCGCTTGGCACGTTCCCGTCGCGGGGAGCGCCCCGCGTCTTGTGGGTTGGAGTGGCCGACGGCGTCCAGGTTTTGACGACCTGCGCCGAGGCCCTGAACACCCAGCTCGATACCGCTGGTTTGCCGGGGGACGGGCGTCCATTCCGCCCGCACGTCACCCTGGCTCGCTTGAAGCACCAAAACGTGCGCTGTCGCCAGCGGCGGCGGTGGACGACGTCTGTCCGGGAGGCGATCGATGCGGCGGCCTGGCCAGCCACGCCGGCTAAGGTACGGGCGCTCAGCGTGGTCGAGAGCCGGCTGCGTGAGGCCGGTCCTACCTATATAGAGCGCGCCACCCTCGAGCTAGGCATTGGGGGTTGACAGGAACCTACATGAATGTTTAGATGCGCCTGTCTTGGGCAAACTAGAGGAGCTGAAACCCATGGCTACTGAGCTTCACAAAGAAAAGGCCAAAGCCCTCGAGCTGGCAGTTAGCCAGATCGAACGTCAGTTCGGCAAGGGCTCTATTATGAAGTTGGGCGAAGACGCAGCCAAGGTGCGTGTCGAAGCAATTCCCACCGGCTCGATCGGGTTGGACCTCGCCCTGGGCATCGGCGGCATCCCGCGCGGGCGCGTCATCGAGGTGTTCGGGCCCGAATCTTCGGGCAAGACCACGTTGACCTTGTCAGTGATCGCCAACGCCCAGCGTCTCGGGGGACAAGCTGTTTTCGTCGACGCCGAGCACGCGCTAGATGCCTCCTACGCCCGCAAGCTCGGGGTGGACATCGAGAACTTGCATGTGGCCCAGCCCGACACCGGTGAGGAGGCCCTTGAAATCACCGAAACGTTGGTGCGCTCGGGTGCGGTCGATGTGATCGTGGTCGATTCGGTCGCCGCCCTCGTCCCCAAAGCTGAAATCGAAGGCGAAATGGGCGACTCGCACATGGGGCTGCAGGCCCGCCTGATGTCGCAGGCGCTTCGCAAGCTGACCGCCGCCATCGCCAAGTCGCGCACCTCAGTGATTTTCATCAACCAGATCCGCATGCAAATCGGCGTCATGTTCGGCAACCCCGAGACCACAACTGGCGGCCGGGCACTCAAGTTCTATTCTTCGGTACGGGTGGACATCCGCCGCATCGGGGCAATCAAAGAACGGGATGAGGTCATCGGCAGTCGGGTCCGTTGCAAGGTGGTCAAGAACAAGGTGGCGGCGCCGTTCCGTCAGGCTGAGTTCGACATCTTGTATGCGCGAGGCATTTCCAAAAACGGTGAGCTGCTCGACATGGGCGTCGACAAGGGCTTCGTGCAGAAGTCGGGCACTTGGTTCTCGTACGGCGAGCATCGCCTGGGGCAGGGGCGCGAGAATGCCCGCCAGTTCCTCGTCGAGCACCCCGAGATCGCCGAGGAGATTGAAAACCAGCTGCGCGCCACGTTGCAGCCGGCGCCTCCGGAGGAAGTGCCGGTGACCAATGGCAACGCGCCGGCGGGTGGTTTGGTTGCCGAGGGCGCCAAGTCCTCCGGACCGAGCCAGGCTCAACCCAGCGCCCCGCCGAAGCCGGGCGCACGAGGGGGCCACGCCAAAGCCGGCGCACCGAAAGCCGGCGCACCAGTTGGCCAGACCAAACCCGGTGCACCCAAGTCGACCGGCTCGGCTAAACCCGGAGCCCGCGGGCCGCGCCCGCAAACACCCGTGCGCCGCAAGTAGACCTACGACCGGGGTGGTCGCTTCCCCGGCGTGCTATGCTGCGGCCTTTCGTGGGGCGCCAGTCGCCAGGTTGCATGTCGCGCAAATTCAACGGTACACGGTCTCTTGCCGAGCGTCCTGATTCGATCGAGGCGGCGCGCCAGGTGGCGCTGCGCCTGCTCGAGCGGCGGCGCCGCACCCGTTCGGACCTGAGCGACCGCCTAGTACAGGGCGGTTTTGCCGAGGGCACGGTTGAGGTGCTCTTGGACCGTCTCGAACGCGTCGGTCTAGTCGACGACTTGGCTTACGCCGAGGCCTTCGTCCGCTGGCGCAAAGCCCACAAGCCTCGCGCCAAGCGCCTGCTACTGCGTGAGCTGCGGCATCGAGGTGTGCCACCGGCCGTCGCCCAACGCGCCGTCGAAGAGCCGGCGGAGGACGAGCCGGTCGACGACCTGGCTATGGCAGAGCGTCTGTTGAGCACGACCGAAGCACGTTACCGGGGGTTGCCTGCTAAAAAGCGGCGCCAGCGGCTGATCGCCCTCCTGCGCCGGCGCGGATTCAGCTGGGATGTCGCCCGCCGGGCGTTGGCCGGACAGGCTATCCACCGGGCTTGACAGCGGGCGATACCGCGCCCCGGCATCAACCTGAGAGTCAACGGCAGATCGAATGAACGAAACTGGCTCTGAGCTCCGGCGTTCGTTTCTAGATTTTTTTGAGGCCCGAGGGCACCGCGTCGTGCCGAGTTCGTCTCTGGTGCCAGTTGGGGATAGGACCCTGCTGTTCACCACCGCGGGCATGGTGCAATTTAAGTCCTTTTACGGCGTCGCCGACCCCGACTACGCACGCGCTACGTCGGTCCAAAAGTGCCTCCGTGCCACCGACATCGACAACGTCGGACACACGATCAGGCACCACACCTTTCTGGAGATGCTCGGCAATTTCGCCTTTGGTGACTATTTCAAGGCTGAAGCCATCGCCATGGCTTGGGAGTTTGTCCGGCAGGTGGTCAACCTTCCAGCCGAGCGGATCTGGATCAGCGTGCACGAAACCGACGCCGAGGCCGCCGCCATCTGGGAGCGTGATACCGATATCCCACCGGCGCGCATCGTCAGGCTTGGCGACGAAGACAACTTCTGGGGGCCGGCCGGCACGACCGGCGCCTGCGGCCCGTCGAGCGAGATGTATTGGGACTTGGGAGCCGACTTTGACCCGTCCACTCCAGAAGGCGCGCTGACCGTCGGCCAACGCTACATCGAGTTTTGGAACCTGGTGTTCCCGCAGTTCAATCAACAGGCTTCGGGCAAGCGCCAAGCCCTCGCGCATCCGGGCATCGATACCGGCATGGGGCTCGAGCGCTTGGCAATGATCTGCCAAGGGGCGCGGGCCACCTTCGACACCGACTTGTTTAGCCCGATCGTCGCGCGCGTGGCTGAGCTTGCCGAGTTGGCGGAGTCGCCGGCGGGCGACCGGTTGGTGGCGGTGCGGGTGATCGCCGACCACGCTCGCGCCCTAACCTTCGCTATTGCCGACGGTGTCGTGCCGGGCAACGAAGGCCGGGGCTACGTCTTGCGCCGCCTGCTCCGGCGCGCCAGCCGCCGCGGTCGCACGTTGGGCACCAGCGGCCCCTTCTTGCATCGCCTAGTCGACACCGTCGTCGGCGAATTCGGCGACGCCTACCCCGAGCTGCGTCAGAACCACGATGCCATTCGCCGCACCGTGCACGCTGAGGAGGAGCGCTTCGGCCGCACGCTGGACGAGGGCGTGCGCCGCTTGGAGGACATGATCCAACAAACCAAAGCGCGGGAAGATCAGGTGCTTGCCGGCGACGTCGCCTTTCAGCTCTACGACACCTACGGGTTTCCCATCGATCTGACCACTGAAATTGCGGCGGAGGCCGGGATCTCGGTCGACGAGGTGGGCTTTCAAGCGGCCATGGACGCCCAGCGCCAGCGCGCTCGAGCCGGCGGCAAGTTTGGCGACGCCGGGGTTGAGAGCGGCGACGCCGGTCCAGCCTGGGTCGTCGTGTCCGAGGGCGGCCATTCCGCATTCAAAGGCTACGAAGAACTCACCACCGAGTCGCCGGTGGTTCGCTACCGGCCGCTCGACACAGCCGACCGCCCGCGTGGCGAAGTGGTGCTTGCCGAAACGCCGTTCTATGCTGAATCGGGCGGGCAAGTCGGTGACCGGGGCGTCCTCACCAACGATGGCGCCACGTTCCACGTCGACGATACCGTGGAACTCGATGGAGCCGTCGTTCATCGCGGCAGCTTGGCAAACGGCACGCTCGAGGCGCTTGCCGGGGCGCCGGTCAGCGCTCGGGTCGATGCCGTCGCCCGCGCCGCTACCCAGCGCAACCATACGGCCACCCACCTCCTGCACGCCGCTCTAAAGGATGAACTGGGTGAGCACGTGCAACAGGCGGGTTCTTTGGTCGCTCCTGACCGGCTGCGCTTCGACTTCACCCACTTCGAGGCAATGACGCAGGACCAACTCCGGGCAATCGAGGAGCGCGTTAACCAGGCCGTCCTTGCCAACACGCCGGTGCAGGAGCGGCTGGAGTCCTACGACCAGGCGCGCGGGCGAGGTGCGGTGGCGCTGTTCGGCGAGCGCTACGGGCGCGAGGTGCGCACCATTGAAGTGCCTGGGGTGTCGCTCGAACTCTGCGGTGGCACGCACGTCTCGGGGACCGGCGACATTGGGCTCTTCAAAATCACCTCCGAGTCGGCCGTGGGCGCCGGCATGCGCCGGTTGGAGGCGGTGACCGGACTGGGCTCCCTCGCTTGGACCCGCCAATTGGAGACCGAGTTGGGCGACCTGGGTGCCCTCCTGGGCGTCAACGCCCGCTCGGTGAGCGAGCGCATGCGGGCAGTCTTGCGCGAGTTGGAGGCAGCCAAGACCTCCCTCAGCAAGGCTCAATCCAGCGACCTGGACCGAGAAGTCGATGAGGCTATCGCCGCCGCTCACACCGCTCGAGGCTCTTCTTATCTGGTTGCCGAAGTGCACCCAGCGTCGGTCGATGCGCTGCGGCGGGCGGGCGACTCGCTTCGAAACAGGCTGGGCTCAGGCGCCGCTGTTCTCGGTGCCGTCATGAACGGCAAGGTGAATTTCCTCGCCGTGGTCACCGATGATCTGATCCAGAACGGTGTCCTGCGCGCCGACGACCTGGTGCGCACCGTGGCAAAAGTGGCCGGGGGCTCAGGTGGCGGCAAGCCCCACCAAGCCTTGGCCGGTGGCAAGCGGGTCGAGGCGCTGGGCGAGGCACTACAGGCGGGCCGCCATTGCCTCGAACAAGCGCTGAGCGGTCGCGCGGAGACCTCGGCACCAGAGGGGGAAGGGTCATCAAAGGACTGATTCTGTCGGGCGGGCGCGGCACACGCCTCAGGCCGATCACCCATACCAGCGCCAAGCAACTGGTGCCGGTTGCCAACCGCCCCATTCTCTTTCACGCCATCAGCTCCGTGCGCGACGCCGGTATCGACGACATTGGCATCATCGTCGGCGACACCCAGGACGAGATCCGCGCGGCCGTAGGGGACGGCTCCAACTTCGGCGTCAAGATCACCTACGTTCACCAGGACGAACCGCTGGGCCTGGCACACGCCGTCTTGACGGCCGAGGAGTACATCGACTCCAGCCCGTTTGTGATGTACCTGGGCGATAACTTGATTCGGGACGGCATCGCCAGCTTGGCCGACGAGTTTCGTGCCCAGCGCCCCAACTGCCAGATCATGCTGGCCCGGGTCTCCAACCCCAGCCAGTTTGGGGTGGCCGAATTGGACTCCCAAGAGAATGTTGTGCGCCTCGTCGAGAAGCCAGCTGAACCCAGGAGCGACTACGCCCTGGTGGGCGTTTACATGTTCGACGCCACCATATTCGACGCCGCCCGCGCCATCCGACCGTCCGCGCGCGGCGAATTGGAAATCACCGACGCTATCCAACACCTAATCGACACACAAAAGGATGTGCGCTCCCACATCATTCGCGGCTGGTGGAAGGACACCGGCAAGCTTGGCGACATGCTCGAGGCCAACCGGATCTTGCTCTCCGATCTGGAGCCGCAGCACCATGGCACGTTGGACGCCGACTGTCGCGTTGAAGGTTCGGTGGCGATTGGCAAGGGTACGGTCGTGGAACGTTCGACCCTACGGGGGCCCCTGGTTATCGGCGAGGAGTGCGTGGTGCGCGACGCCTACATCGGTCCCTTCACTTCGATCGACGACGGTGTCACCGTCGAGCGCGCTGAACTGGAGCACTCGATCGTCCTGCGCAACTCAGTGATCACCGATATTCCCATCCGCATCGAGTCGAGTTTGATCGGGCGCGATGTCACCATTCGGCGCGCTGCCGAGCGGCCCCGGGCCCAGCGTTTCATGGTCGGTGACTCCAGCCTGATCGAAGTTTGAGGCCATAGCGTGCGCTTCTTTGTGACCGGCGCCACCGGACTCGTGGGTACCGATCTCCTGCCTGAATTGACCGACGCCGGCCACTGGTGTTGCGCAGAGCGCGTCGAAATCACCGCAGCGAAAGAGGTGGCCGCGGCCATCCAAGCCGCCCAACCCGATTGGGTCGTGCATCTGGCCGCCTATACCGACGTCGACGGCGCCGAGGCCGACGAACGGCGAGCGCTTGCGGTCAACGGCGGTGGCACCCGGAACGTCGCGCGCGCCGCTCGCGACGCCCGAAGTCGCCTCCTGGTCGTTTCCACCGACTACGTCTACAACGGCCAGTCGTCCTCGGCCTACTCCGAGGATGCGCCCACCCAGCCGGAGTCCGCCTACGGTCGCACCAAGCTGGCCGGCGAACAGGCAGCGACGGCCCAGCATCCCGACCCCCTCATTGTGCGCACCGCCTGGGTGTTCGGACCGGGCGGCCAAAACTTCGTTGACACCATGCTCCGCTTGGCGGACGAGCGCGACACCATCGATGTGGTCGACGACCAGCGCGGGTCGCCCACCTACACCGCCCACTTGGCCCGCGGGCTCAGGCTCTTGGCCGAGCGCCAGGCTAGCGGTGTCGTCCACGTCGCCGGGGGTGGCGAGACCACTTGGTGCGGTTTCGCCCGAGAAATCATGCGGCAAGCGCAGATCGATCCCGGTAAGATCCGCCCGACCACCAGCGATGCCTTCAAGCGGCCCGCGCGTCGTCCAGCTTGCTCGGTCCTGGCCACCGCTCGCTACGCCGACTGGGTGGGGGAGGCCATGCCGGATTGGCACCTGGGTCTCGCGGCCTACTTGAACCGCCGCGATGGGATGCCAGCATGATGAACGCGGCCACGACGCCGTATAAGCGCCAGCATGATGCCGGTGAACGCCAGCGTGAAACCGCAGCACACCAGGTGGGAGGGCCCAAATTGCTCGAGCGAGACCGCGCCCAGGAGCATCTGAGTCCGGTGCTGGAGATGATGGCCGAGGCCCGACGCCTCACCGATTGGATCGAAGCGCAGGCCGCCGAGGTCGTCGAGGCCGTCGCCCTGGGCTGCTTGGCCCTCAAAGGTGGCAAGCAGATCATCTTCTGCGGGAACGGCGGCAGCGCCGCCCAAGCCGCCCACTTGGCTGGTGAGCTGGCGGGGCGCTTCTACCGCGATCGCCGCGGTCTGCGTGCCATCGCCCTCACCGAAAACACCGCGGCTTTGACCGCCATTGCCAACGACTATGGCTACGAACGGGTCTTTGAGCGGCAACTCCAGGCGCTGGCGGCGCGCGGCGACGTCTTGGTGGCGCTCACTACCAGCGGCTCATCCGCCAATATCGTCCGCGCCTGCGAGTTCGCCGCCGAGCTCGGAATGCCGGTGATCGGTCTCACCGGCCAGCGTGGTGCTGGCTTTGCCGAGCGCTGCGAAGTGGGCTTTGCGGTGCCGTCGCTCGACACCGCGCGCATTCAAGAAGTACACATCTTACTGGGTCACCTCATCTGCGCCCGCATTGAAGCGGAGTTGTTCCCGGAGCCCGTCTAAACGGGCGGAGGACGCATGCACCCAATCGCCCTAGTGTTAATGAGCGTGGTCCCGGCAGTGCTGGGACAAATCGTCCTAAAAGGCGCGATTGAGGGTTTGGGGGTCACCGTTGACAGCGCCGGGCCGGCTGGCTACTTCGCCAGGCTGTTGACCACTCCGGCGGTCCTGGCGGCACTGGCCTTGTATGGAGTCAGTTCCCTCATCTGGATGGTGGTGCTTTCCAAGCTCGACTTGAGCTTGGCCTACCCCATGGTCAGCATGGGCTACGTCTTGGTTGTCTTCTTTTCTTGGCTCTTTCTCAAAGAACCAGTGAGTGCACTGCGCGTCGTGGGTCTCGCGGTAATCTGCCTTGGTGTCGTCATTATCTCCCGGAGCTAGGTGGCCGCTCGTGCTCGCGTCTTTGATAACTGCGTTTCGTCCGCACCAGTGGATCAAAAACGGCGTCGTGCTCGCTGGCCTCATCTTCTCGCGCAATGCGGCAGATCCACGCGCCCTCATCCAGGCGTTGGTTGCGTTCGTCGTCTTTTGTGCCGTGTCCAGCGCCTCGTACCTCATCAACGACGTCGTCGATCTGGAGCGCGACCGCCAGCATCCGAAAAAGCGCTGCCGACCGGTGGCCTCCGGCGACCTGCCAGTGCCCTTGGCCATCGGTGTCGCCATCATCCTGTTTCTGGTGTCCTTTTGGGTGGCACAGCGTCTGGCAGCTGGGTTCGCCGCCGCGGTTGTTTCCTACACCGTCCTCATCCTCGCCTATTCGTTGGTCCTCAAGGGGATGGTGATCTTGGACATCATGGTGATCGCCATTGGTTTCGTGATCCGGGCGATTGCCGGGGTCGAAGTGCTGCGCGACATCGATCCCAGCACCGAGATCTCCCCTTGGCTCCTGGTATGCACGCTGTTCTTGGCGCTCTTTCTGGCGGCCGGCAAGCGCCGGCAGGAACTCGGCCTCCTGGAAGACGAAGCGCGTGAGCACCGGCGGACATTGAGTCAGTACTCCAAAGAGCTACTGGATCACATCATGGCCGTCTTAACGGCGGCGACCTTGATTGCCTACGCCACCTACACCATTGCCCCTGGCACCGTCGCCAGGATCCACACGCCCGGACTGGTCTACACCGTGCCGTTCGTGGTCTACGGCATCTTTAGGTACCTGTACTTGGTGGTTGAGCGCCGCGGCGGCGGCAATCCCGCCGAGGTTTTGGTCAAGGACACGCCACTCCTGGTCAACACCCTCCTCTGGTTGGGGACCGTGGCCGTGGTCCTCTACGCCCACTAGCCGCCGGTGAAGCCAAGTCGACCGGACCCGGTCCCCCCTCCAAGTCGGCGCGCGGTGGTTGAAACCCCCGCCAAGATCAACCTGGGTCTGGCCATTCTCGAGCGGCGCCCCGACCTCACGCATTCCATTCATACCGTCTTCCAAGCGGTCGACCTCTGTGATCGCGTCAGCCTGACCTGCCGCTCGGGGACCGGCGTGGCGCTGACCTCCACCGACCCAACCCTGCCCACCGGCAGCAGCAACCTGGCGGTCCGGGCGGCCTCCGCTTTTCTCGAGGCGGCCGGGATCCGGGCTCAGATCGAGATCCACCTCGCCAAGCAGATCCCGGTCGGCGCCGGGTTAGGGGGAGGCTCCTCCAACGCCGCCGGGGTGCTTTGGGGCTTGAACGCCCTCTTTGACCGGCCGCTCTCCCAGGCGCGCCTCCAGGCTTTGGCCGCCCAACTGGGTGCCGACGTTGCCTTCTTTCTCGAGGGCGGCACCTGCGTCGGCGAGGGGCGGGGCGAGCTCCTCACCCCAATTCCCGGCCCATCGCCGGCGATCCGCTGCCTCTTGGTGACGCCCGAGCCGGGCGTCGCCACCGCCGACGCCTACAGTTGGTTTGCGGCAGAGCCGGCCCACCGCCGCCGGGCGGCGGCCGGGTGGCGCGCCCCCCGCCTGGCTCAAGGGTGGCTGGCGAGTACCCTGCAGGTGGTCAACGCCTTGGAACCCCCGGTCTTCGCCAGGCGCCCGGATATCGCTGGCGTCCGCCGCCAGCTCACCGACCTCGCCGTGTGCGCTCTAATGTCCGGGTCGGGCTCCTCGGTCTTTGGGCTATTCGACTCGCCGGCGGACGCGGGTCGCATTGCCCGCCAGCCGTGGCCCGGCCCCAGTCGCGTGGTGGCTCTCCGCGACCGCGGTTGCCGCCTCATCCAGGGCCCAGGTTGAGCCCGCTCGTCGCTCTCTAGTACACTGCGCGGGCGCACAGGCCAGTGCGCCGGCTAGGGGCGTCGCCAAGCGGTAAGGCACGGGACTTTGGCTCCCGCATTCGGGGGTTCGAATCCTCCCGCCCCTGCCACTTCTTCCGCGCTTGACCCCATCCGCTTGAGCCGCTACCGTCTGGCGCTCTGGGCGGTCCAAGCGGCCTCCCCGAAACCACTTGCAAGCTCCACACCATCCCCCCCGAGGCGTGAGCGGGGGGGCGGCGCTGAGGCGCCGTCCACATGGAGCCTGTGCGGGCTTTTTTTGTTGCCCGAAACCCTCGCCCCCAGGAGCTAGCGCTTGAGCCGAATGATGTTGCTCTCAGGATCGGCCAACGCCAATTTGGCGCGGCGAGCCTGCTCCTATTTGGGGATCGAACCGGCAGATGTGACCATCACCCGCTTTCGGGACGGGGAAATCGCTGTTCGCATCAACAACAACATCCGCGGCGCCGACGTTTTCGTCTTTCAGCCGACCTTTCCGCCCGCCGACCACTTGATGGAGCTGTTGATCATCTTGGACGCGGTCAAGCGCGCCTCAGCCCGGCGCGTGACGGCGGTCATTCCGTACTTTGGCTACGCCCGCCAAGACCGCAAGGACCAGCCGCGGGTTGCCATTACCGCCAAGCTGGTCGCCAACTTGATCGCCGTCGCCGGAGCCGACCGTGTGTTGACCATGGACCTGCACGCCCCTCAGATCCAGGGCTTCTTTGATATTCCTTTCGACCACTTGTATGCGGCGCCGGTCATTCTCGAGCACATCAAGGCGCGCAACCTGCGGGAGCTGTGCGTCCTGTCGCCTGACCTGGGCAGCGCTAAGTTGGGGCGTGCCTTTGCCAAGCGGCTGGGCGCCGACTTGGCTGTCGCCGACAAACGGCGTCCACGCCCGGACCAAGTCGAGGCTATGCACCTCATCGGCGAGGTGGCGGGCAAAACGGTGCTTATCCTCGACGACATGATTTCCACCGGCACTACGACCATCGAGGCAGCCGACGCCGCGTTGCGTATGGGGGCGCGAGCCGCCTACGCCTGCGCCACGCACGGCGTGTTCGCCGGCGATGCCATTGACAAGCTCGACAACTCGCCCATCACCGAAATCGTTGTCTCGGACACCATTCCGCACGACAATTTGACGCCCAAGTTCACGACCCTGTCAGTCGCGGCGCTGCTAGGCGAATCGATTCGCCGCATTCACGAGGAGCGATCGCTCAGTTCTTTGTTTGTCTAGCCCGCCTCGGGCACGTCACCAGAGAAAACGTCAGAGGAAACGTCATGTCTACGACGATGAAACTCAGCGCCGCCCAGCGCCAGGCGCAAACCAAGGGCGCGGCTCGACGAGAACGTCGGGCCGGCCGCATTCCAGCCGTGGTCTACGGCCACGGTCAACCGGCGAAGTCGGTGTCATTGGACTCCAAAGAATTCGCCAAGCTCTTGCGCGACCGCCGCGGCACGGTGGTCATCGAGCTGGATGTCGCAGAGGACAGCTCGCCGTTCACGATCATCCGCGAGATCCAACGCGAGCCGTTGTCCGGCCAAGTGTTGCACGTGGATCTGCAAGAGGTGTCGATGGACGAGGTGGTGCACGTCGAGGTGCCTGTCCACCTGATTGGCACGCCGCTGGGCGTCAAGCGCGACGGTGGAATTTTGGAGTTCCACCAGCGCTCGCTGCAGGTTGCTTGCCTACCCGGCAAAATTCCGAGTCACATCGATTTGGATGTTTCGGAGTTGGTGATTGGCAAATCGCTGCACGCCTCCGACGTCGAGTTCGAAGAGGGCGTCGACCTGGCCACCGACCCCAAGAGTGTGGTGGCATCGATCGCCGCGCCGCGCCTCATCCAGGAGGACGAGCCCGAGGAGGAAGAAGAGGCCGGAGATGCCGAGGGCGAAGAGGGTGGCGACAAGGCCGAGGCCAAAGAAGGCGAGGAGCCGTCATAGGTGCTTCTCGTGGTCGGATTGGGGAACCCGGGCGAGCGCTACACGAGTACCCGGCACAACGTCGGGTTTCGCGTCGTCGACCGACTGGCGGCCGAACATCGCCTGCCCGCTTTCGAGCGCCGCGGGCGCGCGGCCGCCTCGGCCGGCTCGCTGGGAGGTTCGCCGGTCACCTTAGTCAAGCCCCTGACCTACATGAATCGCTCGGGGGAAGCCTTGGCTGAATTCGTCCAGGCGGGTGAGGGCGGCGACACATTGCTGGTGGTGGTCGATGACATCTACCTGCCGTTGGGGGCCTTGCGCCTCCGAGGGCGCGGCGGCGCCGGCGGCCACAACGGCCTCGAGTCGGTCATCGAGTGTTTGGGGCACCAGGCGTTTCCCAGAGTGCGAGTGGGAATTGGTTCGCCGCCTCCAGGGATCGAACTCGCCGACTACGTGCTGGACGATTTCGACGAAGACGAGCGTGCTGTAGCAGAAGAAACTGAAGCGCTCGCGGCTTGCGCCGTCAGTGTGGCGGCGCAGCGCGGGCTGAACGAAGCAATGAACCGCTTCAATCGAGCGGGCAACGAGCCAAATCGACCGGCGGCTGAGGACAGTGGACCGGACGATGGGGTGGCGGGAGATTAGTCAATGGGCGGAATGCCATTGGGGCCCATTTGGGGCATGGCTGGCGGTGTGCTTGCCCTCGTTTTTGCAGCAGTCTTGGCGATGCGTGTCGTGCGGGCGCCAGCCGGCAACGCCAGCATGGTGGAGATATCCGACGCCGTGCACGAAGGAGCTATGGCTTTCCTGCGGCGCGAGTACACCAGCATCATCCTGTTTGTGGCGCTACTGACCGCGGTGATCGGCATGGCCATCAATTGGGGCTCGGGCATCGCTTTCGTGGTCGGGGCGCTCTGTTCGATGCTGGCCGGCTTCATCGGCATGCAGATCTCAACGCGCGCCAACACGCGGACCGCACAAGCGGCCACCGTTGGGTTCGGTGAAGCGATGGCTATCGCCTTCCCGGGCGGTGCGGTGATGGGCATGGCGGTGGTTGGCCTCGGCCTCCTCGGACTGTCTCTGGTGTTCGCCGGCCTTGGCAACGGCCACGGGCTCTTGGGTGTTGCCGAGCGCATCGCCGGGTTCTCGATGGGGGCAAGTTCGGTAGCGCTGTTCGCCCGCGTTGGCGGCGGCATCTACACCAAGGCCGCCGACGTAGGGGCCGACCTGGTCGGTAAGGTTGAGGCAGGGATTCCGGAAGACGATCCCCGCAACCCCGCGGTCATCGGCGACAACGTCGGCGACAACGTCGGTGACGTGGCCGGCATGGGGGCTGACCTGTTCGAGTCCTACGTCGGCACCGTCATTGCCGCAGTGGTTATCGCCACTACCGCCTTCGCTGAAGGCGCCCGCGAAAACGCCGTCAACTATGCGTTTGGTCTGGTCGCCGTCGGTATTGTCGCTTCGATCATCGGCGTCTTCTTTGTGCGCTCGGGTTCAAACAACCCACAGGGCGCACTCCGTAATGGCACCGTCGGCTCCGCCGTGCTGTTTTGCCTCGGTGCATTGGGTCTGACGCTCGGCGGCTTTGGCGATCTGCGACTGGGGACGGGCACCGGCTTCATCGGTTCCAACATGGCGATGCTGGCATCGACCATCTCCGGCTTGATTTCCGGCATGGTGGTCGGCTTCGTCGCCGAGTACTACACCTCCGGCAAGCAGGTCGAGGCTATCGCCAAGGCCTCCGAGACCGGCGCTGCCACCAACATCATTGCCGGTTTCGCCATCGGGCTGAAATCGACGGTGGTGCCGCTGATCGTCATTGGCGCCTCCATTTTGGTGTCCTACTACCTGACCGGGCAATCGGTGTTCGGAATCGCCTTGGCGGCGATCGGCATGCTGTCGATCACTGGCATGACCGTTGCCGTCGATGCTTATGGGCCGATCGCCGACAATGCCGGCGGCATTGCCGAAATGGCTCACCTGGGTCCCGAGGTCCGCGAAATCACTGACTCGCTCGACGCCGCCGGCAATACCACCGCGGCGATTGCCAAGGGCTATGCCATCGGCTCGGCGGCACTCACAGCTTTGGCGCTGTTCACTGCCTATATCCAGAAGGTGGGGCTTACCTCGTTGGATGTGAAGGATGTGCGCGTCCTAGTGGGCATGCTGGTCGGCGGCATCGTGCCGTTCCTGTTCGCTGCCGACACCATGCGCGCGGTTGGCCGTGCCGCGTTCAGCGTCGTCGAAGAAGTGCGCCGCCAGTTCCGTGAGATCGACGGCATTATGGAGGGCAAGAACAAGCCGGAGTACGCCCGTTGCGTCGACATCACCACGCGCACCGCGCTGCGCGAGATGGTCACGCCCGGAATCCTGGCGGTCGCCATCCCGCTGGTGGTCGGCTGCCTGTTTGGCCCGTCGACCCTCGGTGGACTGTTAGCCGGTTCGTTGATTGCTGGGTTGCCCATGGCCCTGTTGCTGGCCAACGCCGGCGGTGCCTGGGACAACGCCAAGAAGTTCATCGAGCAGGGCAATCTCGGCGGCAAGGGCTCTGACGCCCACAAGGCGGCAGTCGTGGGCGACACAGTCGGCGACCCCTTCAAAGACACGTCGGGTCCGGCATTGAACATTCTCTTGAAGCTCATGGCCATCGTTTCGTTGGTCTTTGCACCGTTGATTATGTTGGTCTACTCGAAGATCAACTTGTTTGGCGGTTGATACGCCCGGTGAGTGACGTATCGACCAGGAGGGAAGACCTTGAGGGAGTATGAAACAGTGGTGGTGCTCGACGCCGGCCTCGACGAGTCCAAAGTGGACGAAGAGTTGGGCAACGTCGAGCGCATCATCAAAGAAGGCGAGGGCGAAGTTCTGGACGTCCAGAAGTGGGGACGACGCCGTCTGGCCTACGAGATCGACAAGAAACGCGAGGGAATCTATGCCTTGGTGCGGTACCAGTCGGCCTCGCCGGTGGTTACTGAACTGGATCGCCGCTTCAAGCTCAACGAAGTCTTGTTGCGCCACCTGACGGTGATCAGTCGCGGGCCCTCTGAAATTCCGCGCTATGAGGACCCGGAGGAGCGCGACCATCGCCGCCGCCGCGATCGCGACGATCGTGATGATCGCCGGCGCGACTCGCGCAGCGGCAGCCGGTCCTCGGCGCCCAGCTCTGCAGGCGCCAAGACCGAGGCTGCGACGCCAGCTGAGTCGACACAGCCTGCTGAATCGAAGGAGCCTCTTGACGCCAAGGAGCCAGCCGAATCTAAGGGGCAAGATGATTCGGCCGACAAGGTAGCCGCCACGCCGCCAGCCGTTGAGTCTGGCGCCGCCGGGTCGGGGACGCCAGAGTCTGGCCCTGCCGAGCCGCCCAAACTTTGAGCCGGCAACCGACGCCGCCGAAACCAAGAGTTAACCGCACCGGAGGATTAAGATTTGGCTAGACGTGAACCCAGACAGCCCAAACGCAAGGTTTGCAAACTCTGTGTCGAGAAGATCGACTTCGTGGATTACAAAGACGAACGGCGGTTGCAGCGCTTTGTGACCGACCGTGGCAAGATCGTCCCTCGCCGCATCTCGGGCACTTGCTCGCGGCATCAGGGGCAGATCACCGTCGCCGTCAAGCGCGCGCGGGTTCTGGCGCTTTTACCTTTCACCAGCGACCAGATCCGCTGACCCACCGGCCCCCCCGGGGTGCCTATGGATGTAGCGTACTACGTGTTGGCGGCCCTGGCCGGCATGCTGGCTGGGCTCAAGTCGCCACTCGTTGCCGGCGCCGCCACGTTGGCGGTGGGGGTGGCGAGCGCCGCCCAGGGGCGACCGACAGCGTCGGTGGCGATGGTGGCTAGTGGTGTTTTGATGGGCTGCGCGGCCCGCCTGCACTGGAGCGCCCCGCGCACAGTCGTGATCGGCGCCAGTGTGGGCTGGTTGGGGGTCTTACTTGGCGGCGCTTCAGAGTTGGCGATGCAGTTGGCTCGGGTGGCTGAGCCTCTGTCGCTGCAGCTGAGCGTCGTCGACCCGGCTTGGATTCAGGCATGGGTCTCCAGGTTGTCGCCCGCGTTGGGCGCTAGTTGGGCACTCGCCCAGTGCGCGTTGACCTACTGGCTGTGTTCGCGCGTGGCTCGACCCTTGCGGTTGCGCATGCCGGTGGCGCCGCCAGAGTGGCGGTTGCCAGGATGGATGAAATGGAGTTTCGCGGCGTCCTTGGCGCTCGCCGGCATCGGCCCACATCTGGATGCCGGACCGGCCGCGGCGACGGCGCTGGGGGCCAACGCCATCCTGGTGCACGCGTTTGTGTTTTTGGCGTCGGGCGCCGGTCTTGCCTACCGGCGCCTGCGGGGTCTGGGAGTGCCGCCGCTCCCAAGGGTGGTGCTGGTCACCGCCGGGGTGGTGTCACCCCTGGCGTTGGCGCTGGTGGCTTGGGGGTGTGTCAGTCTTTGGATGGCTGGAGCTCAGGGCCGCCGCGCGGCGGAATGAGATCCGTACAGTAAAGTTGGAGGAATCTTTCCCATGGAAGTGATTTTGCTCGAAGCAATTCACGGACTCGGCGAGCGAGGCAGCCGCGTTCAGGTAGCCCCTGGTTACGCGCGGAATTTCTTGTTCCCGCGACGCCTGGCGGTTGTGGCCAGCCGCGCTGGCGAGTCGATTTTTAAAGAAGAGTTTCGCGTCCGCAGCCGGCGCGACGACAAAAACCGCGGTGCCGCTGAACAAGCAAAAGCGGCGCTCGAGGGCGTCGCGCTGCAAATCGAGGCCCAGGCCGCCGATGAGGGCAAGCTCTACGGCTCGGTGGGCGCCAGCGAAATCGCCGCTGCGCTGGAAGCCAAGGGGCACACGGTCGACCGCAAACAGATCTTCCTCGTCGAACCGATCAAGCAAGTCGGTGAGCACACGGTGGCGGTGCGGCTAGGTGCCGGGGTCGAAGCGGAAATCCAGGTCGCAGTGTTGGCCACTGAGTAGCGCCTTGCCGATGGGTTTCAAAGCGCCCCTGGTCTGGGTGGCAGGGGTTTGGCTAGCGCTTGCCGGCTGTGGCGGTGAACCGGCTGAGCACGCAGTGCCGCCCCAGCACGCTGCCTCGCCGCCCCTCGAAGGGGGCACCGTCGTCGCCCAGGTCGGTGACACGGCGATCACCGAAGGCGAGTTCAACCGGCGGCTCCTGATGCTGAGCGATGCCCACCGGGCCCAGATTGGCGACGACCCGGCGCGGTTGGCGCAGTTTCTGCACTTCTTAGTCGACGAAGCCCTGATGGAGCGCGCTGCCGTCGATCTGGAGCTGGATCGCCAGCAGGAATTCCGGCGCACGTTGCACGATGCCCGCCGTCAGCTGTTGGCACAGTACTACCTGGATTTTTGGGTGAGTCCGCGCGCCGCCGTCGACTCGGCGTTTGTCCAGCGCTACTACGAGGAGCACCCCGAAGAGTTCACGGTGGACGAGCGAGTTACCGGTCGCCAGATCGTCCTCTCCACCGACAGCGCCGCCCGCGACGTCCGCGCCCAATTGGTCGCCGGCGTCCCGTTCGACTCGCTCCTCGCCCTGTCGACCGACACCCACACTCGAGCGCTGGGTGGTTCGTTGGGCATCGTCTCGCGCGGTCGGCCGGTGCGGGGCATCGGCGACAACGACGCCTTTGTCGAGGCGTTGATGGCGCTCGAGCCTGGCGACATCTCTGAGCCCATCCAGACAGACCAGGGCTATCACGTGGTTCGTCTCGAGTCGCACGACGCCGAGCGGCTGCGGACGCTGGGCGCGGTCTACGCCTCCTTGAAGCGCCGGCTCGAACCCCTCCGCCAGCGCCAGGCGCGGCAGGCCACCCTCGATTCTTTGCGCGCCGCGGTGGACGTCAGTTTGGATGCCACGGCCTTTGGCGCCCCCGCCGGGGAGGAAGCACGCCTGCTGTTCGAGCAGGCTCAAGAGACCGGAGCCGCAGCCGAGCGCGTCGAGATCTACGAGCAGATCGCCGAGCGCTTTCCCGACTCTCAGTTCGCCGTTCAGGCGCAGTTCATGCGCGGCTTCGTGTTCATCGAAGAGCTGGCGGACACCACGCGCGGACGAGCGGTGCTCGAACGCTTGATTGCCGACTATCCAAACGCCGATCTGGTTGACTCGGCCAAATGGATGCTCGACAATACAAGGAGTGGGGGGTCCTAAGCCGTTGCGCGGCCCCTCGCCGCGGGAGGCGCTGAACATTGATCGAAGTGGAAGTTGCCAAGTTGATGATGGACGAGGGCCGTAACCCCGTCGTCATTCTGAAGGAAGTTGACGGCAACCGAATCCTGCCGATCTGGATCGCTAGCTCCGAGGCCAACGCCATCGGCATGGCGCTCGCCGGCCAATCCTTCCAGCGCCCACTAACGCACGACCTATTGGCCACCATGGTCCGCAGCCTCGAGGCAACCCTGGTCAAGGTGCTCATCGCCGAGTTGCAAAACAACACCTTCTTCGCCACGTTGTTACTACACCTGCGCGGTGAGCAACTCACGGTCGATGCCAGACCCTCAGACTCGATCGCTTTGGCTCTGCGTTTGGGAGCACCGGTCTTTGTCGCCGAGAAACTCTTGGCGGCTCAGCTCGATGCCAGCGAGGTGGGCCAACTCAAGCAAAGCCCCGAGGAGCGCGCCGAAGAGTTAAAGCGCTACGTCGAGCAGCTTCGCCCCGAAGACTTTGGCAAATTCCAGATGTAGCAGGGGCCGATGATCCTGCCTTTCGACGGCCATTCCCCCCGGGTCGGGGCCGCTGCCTTTGTGGCGCCCGACGCCGCGGTGATCGGCCAGGTCACCCTCCACGAAGATGCCAACGTCTGGTACCACTGCGTGCTGCGTGGCGACCTCCATTGGATTGAGATTGGCCGGCGCACCAACCTGCAAGACGCCACCATCGTCCACGTGGAAACCGGCCGCGAGCCAGCTGTGATCGGCGACGACGTGACGGTCGGGCACCGGGCCCTCCTGCACGGCTGCCGCGTCGGGGATCGGAGCTTGATCGGCATGGGGGCGGTGTTGTTGTCAGGGGTCGAGGTGGGTTCCGAGTGCATCATCGCTGCCGGCAGCGTCCTGCGCGAAGGCATGCAGGTGCCGGCGCGTTCGTTGGTGGCCGGGGTGCCGGGTGTCGTCAAACGCCGATTGGGCGACGAAGTGGGTGCCCAGGCTGTCGAGGCAGCCCGCCACTACGTCGAGCTGGCCAGACAGCACGTCCCATTGATCCAGGTGGTGGATGGGGGAGGGAAGTAACCGATGCAAACGACCCGGTGGTTTTTGGTTCTCGTCCTCGTCTCGACCGGAGCGATCTTGCCGCAGCCCGCGTTCAGCCAGGCGACCGAGGCCGAACTCACCCAGTTGTTCAACGCCGGTGACTGGGCGCGGACGATGGGCGTTGCCAGCCAGCTCGTGGCTGCCCCCGGCGGCAATCAGCGCCGTGCTCGATTGTTGGGCGGACACGCCGCCGCCCGCCTCGGACGCCACGACCGCGCTCTCGAATTCTTGACCGAGGCGGTGATCCTGCCGCCGCGCGACCGGGATTGGACCCTCGGCGTCGAAGGTTTCGTCGAGGCCCTCATGGCCCGCGGGTTTTGGTACCGCGCCGCCCAATGGGCGCTCGAACTCGGCCATACCGAACCCGAGCGGGCGCTCTCGTTCCTCGAGCAGATTCCCTCCGGCGTCTTGTCCTTCTCGGAACTCCACTTCTTGGGGTGGATGGTGTCGCCACTGGGAACGCCCGGCCAGGACCGCGAGGCGTGTGGGCTGCTCGATGTCCTTGTCGGTTTGGCGCCCAACGGCAGCGCCCTCGAGGCCGAGCTGGCCGCCGCCGCGATCCAGCGTTGCCGCGGGTCGGCCCGCGCCGCCGAGCTCGCGGCCCATTTTCCAGGCGTCCAGGAGGCGCCCATCGGTTTCTACGACATCGCCCTGGTGGCACCGATCAACGGGATCTACGCCCGGTTCGGTGAGTCCTTGGTGCAGGGCGCCTACCTGGCGCTCGACGAAGCCAATCGCACGCTCCCGAGGCCGATGCGCCTCAGGGTCATGGACTCGGCCGGCGACCCACTGCACGCCGCCTATGCGGCCGCGCGTGCTGTGCGTGCGGGGTTCGGTGCGATCGTCGGCGATTTGCTGAATGCACCGACGATCGCCGTCGCCGCTGCCGCTCAGGCTGGTCGCACCCCGCACGTCTCGCCGGCTGCCGGCCGCACCGACTTGGGTGCGGTCGGTGACTACGTCTTTCAGACCGTCGTGCCGCGCGAAGTTCAGGCCGAGGCCCTGGCCCGCGCCGCCGTCCGCCGCTTTGGTCACCGCCGGGTTGCCGTGGTCTACCCCGACGACGAGGACACGCAGCGGGTCGCCGAGCGCTTCGCTGGATTGGTCAAGCGCCTGGGCGGCGATGTCGTCGCCCAGACACCTTATCCTCCCGGCCAGACCAACTTCGCCCCGGAACTCGAGCCGTTGGCCCAGTACAAGCCCGAGGTGGTGTTTGTGCCGGGCAATCCCCGCGAATTGATGGCCATCGTCCCGCAGTTTTCCTACTACGAGGTCGACGCGCGCATTTTTGGGTTGGCCGAGTTGGGGATGAACGATGTCCTGGACGCCACCGCCGCCTACCTCGACAGCGCGGTGTTCGCCGAGAGCTTCTACCGGGTCCCCGACGAGCGGCTCCGCGAGTTTAGCTCGGCCTACCAGCAACTCTACGGCCGCGTTCCCGACGACTTTGCAACCCGCGGCTACGTGGCGCTCAAGGTGTTGAGCCGAGCGGTCGCCGGCGGCGTGCGCTCGCGCGTCGCCTTGGCCCAGGCGCTCGGAGAGCGCGTCGGGCGCTTCGGCAAAGACGACCGGCGCGGCATCCTGATGGTCGACGACATCGGCGGTGACGTCGCCTTGTTCGAAGCGCGCGGCAGCCAGGTTGTGCCGATCGACTAGGGCGCAAGTGCGCCCTGGCGCTCTCCCAACTCCGCCAACCAATTTGACCGCCCGTTGCAGCGTGTGCTAGCTTGCGCCGCCCGGAAGGGCTATCCCAGGGGGGCGCTGCATGCACGATGTGATGGGGTCGATCGCCGAGTTCCTGTCGAGCGCGGCTGGCTACGCTTGGGGACTGCCGTTCATCTTCATGCTGGTGGGAGCCGGTGCCTACTTCACGTTGCGGCTCGGGTTCATCCAGCTCCGCCGGCTCAAACACGCTTTCCAGGTGGCATCGGGGCGCTACGACAACCCCGACGACCCCGGCGACATCACCCACTTTCAGGCGCTCAGCGCCGCCCTCAGCGCCACGGTGGGCACTGGCAACATTGCTGGCGTCGCCACCGCTCTCCACTTCGGGGGCCCCGGCGCGCTGTTTTGGATGTGGGTGTCGGGGCTGGCCGGCATGGCTACCAAGTACGCCACCTGCACGCTGGGTCTCAAGTACCGGCGGATCCACGCCGACGGCTCGATCTCGGGCGGTCCGATGTACTACATCCGTCGCGGCCTCGGACGGCGCTTTCAGTGGTTGGCCGTGTTGTTCGCACTGTCGGGCGCAGTGGCTTCGTTTGGCGGCGGCAACATGGTGCAGTCCAATTCGATGGCCCGCGCCTTTGATGACGAGTTCGGGCCGCACCTACCCCTTGCCTTGACCCAAACGATCCAGCTCAGTGCCGATGGCGAGCACACCACTTCGCCCTTGAAGATCATCTTGGGCCTGGCGATCGCCATCGCTGTCGGCTCGGTCATCCTCGGCGGCATCAGGCGGATTGGGCTGGTCGCCGCCCGTTTGGTGCCGACGATGGCTGCGCTCTATGTCTTCGGGGCACTGGCCATCATCCTGATGAACGCCGCCCGGGTGCCGGCGGCTTTCGCCCAGATCTTCGAGGCAGCCTTCAACCCCACCGCTGCCAGCGGCGGTTTCCTTGGCGCAACTGTTGTACAGACAGTGACTTGGGGTGTTAGACGAGCGGTTTTCTCGAACGAGGCGGGGTTGGGCTCAGCACCCATCGCCCACGCCGCCGCCAAAACCCGCGAGCCGGTGCGCGAGGGGGTCATCGCCATGGTCGGGCCCCTGGTCGATACCCTTATTATCTGTACGCTGACCGGCCTGGTCATCGTTCTTTCCGGGCTGTGGACCGATGCCTCTTTGAACGGCGAAGTCCTTACCAAAGCCGCATTCAAGGGGTTGTTGCCGGCAGGCCTGAGTTGGTTCGGAGGCATGGTCGTGGCCGTGGGACTCATCTTGTTCGCGGTTTCGACCGCCATTAGCTGGAGCTACTACGGCGATCGCTGCGTGGAGTTCCTATTTGGCGAACGCTGGTTGGCCGCCTATCGCTGGATCTTCGTGGTGATGCTGTTCATCGGCGCCAATGTGCGGCTGTCGATGGCCTGGGACTTCGCCGATTTGACCTTGGCGTTGATGGCCTTTTGGAACCTGGTGGGTTTGATGGCGCTGTCAGGGGTGGTCATTCGTGAAACTGGCACCTACTTCTCACGCACCCACGAGCCGTACCGCTAGGGAGGCAGCATGCGGGCAGTGTACTTTGGGATCGGCGCCAATATCCTGGTCGCGGCGTTGCTCCACTGGATCGCTCGACACCAGGGAGGGTCGCCTGGCGTCTTCCCGGCGATCTACACCGCCTCGCTGGTGCTCTCGGCGGTGGCAGCTTGGTTCGCCAGCCGCCGAAAACCCGGGGCCTTTCGCCTGGGGCTCGTCGCCCTGGGGGCCAATGCCGTCTTGCACTATGCCTTGTACATCATCAACGATCGGATGATACAAGCAGGCCGCGTCCCCGAGAACGATCTGGGCTACTTGTTTGCGGTGACGTTTACCATTGCCATCACCGCCACCGGTTTTTTCTGCCGGCCGCTGTCACAAGAACGCGCCCACTATGGGCCGATCGATGTGATGGCCGAAGACTAGCCGGTGTTTCCGACTTGTCGCCGTGCGCGGTGCATGCCATAGTGCGCTAGCGGTTCAATTTGGAACCGTCCGGTTGGCCCGCCAACCCTCTCGCAAGCCGATCGAGCGAGTTTAGCGAGCGCTCAGGTGCGCTCGCGTGCCCCGCGGGTTCTGGCAGGCGTAAGCGACATGCTCTCGACATGCTCTCGACTATGGATGAGCGGGTCGGTGGCGCCTCAGAACGCATGACCGACGCGTCCAACGCCTTGCGCAGCTTGCCATCTGTGGATGCGATGCTGGGCGACCCCGATTTTCAAGCGCAGACCGCAGGGGTACCGCGTTTGGTGGCGCGTCGTGCCGTTCGCCAGGTCTTGGACACCGAGCGTACCCGCCTGCGCGGCTCCCGCGCTCCCGAACCCCGGTCCCGCTCAGAGCTGGCTAGCGCCGCCGCGGCCCGCGCCCGCGTGCTAGGCCGCACCTCGCTGGTGCCGGTGGTCAACGCGACCGGCGTCGTCGTCCATACCAATTTGGGGCGGTCGCTTCTCTCCGAATCGGCCATCGCGGCGGTGGTCGACGCCGCCCGAAGCTACACCACTCTCGAGTACGACTTGGCCACCGGCCGGCGCGGCAGTCGGCTGGCCGTTGCCCAGGAACTTCTCTGCGAGCTAACCGGCGCCGAAGCCGCGCTGGTCGTCAACAATTGCGCGGGTGCGGTGCTGTTGATCCTCTCAGTTTTGGCAGCCGGTCGCCAGGTCGTCGTCTCCCGCGGCGAATTGGTCGAAATCGGTGGTTCGTTTCGAATCCCTGAGATCATGGCGCGCTCTGGAGCTGAATTGGTCGAGGTCGGCACCACCAACAAGACGCACGCCCTTGACTATGCCGCCGCCATCGGCCCGGATACGGCACTGTTGTTCAAAGCTCACCGGTCCAATTTCGCCATCGAGGGTTTCACCTCTGAAGTGGAGTTGCCCGAGCTGGTTGGGCTCGGCACCGAGCACCAAGTCCCAGTGGTGATGGATCTCGGCAGCGGCGCCCTGGCCGATCTGGCCGCCGCCGGCTTGCCGCGCGAGCCCACCGTCCAAGCGACGATCCAGACAGGCGTAGGTCTGGTGGCGTTTTCGGGCGACAAGCTGCTGGGTGGCCCGCAGGCTGGGGTCATCGTCGGCCAGCATGCGCTCGTTGCCCGCCTGGCGGGGGACCCCTTGGCGCGCGCCCTCAGGCTCGACAAACTCAGTCTGGCGGCCTTGGAGTCGACCCTGCTCACCTACTTGGAGCCTGAAACCGCGCTCGACCGCTTGCCAACCGTCGCAGCCCTGACAGCTGCCCCCAAAGCCTTGAGCGAGAGTGCTAGCGCCCTGGCCGAAGCACTCGCCGCGACTCAATCCAGCTGGCACTTCGAGGTGGTGGAGACACGGAGCTTGGTGGGTGGCGGTGCACAGCCGGCCGCCCACGTCCCGAGCTTTGCCTGCGCGGTGTCGCCGCCGGCCGAGTGGGGCACGGTGGCGGCCTTGGTGGAAGGTCTCAGGATGGGGCAGCCGCCGGTGGTCGGGCGGGTGGAAGGGGGCCGGCTGTTGTTGGACGTGCGCACCCTCGTTCGCGGTGATTCAGATCGAGTCGTGCGCGCCTTCGCCAGCCAAGGCGGTCCCAAAGGTAGCCGATAGTTGAAGATGCGAGATACGTAGGATCGCCGTACTGCCACGGTTGGGTGCCTGCGTCAGGATGGTGGCACCTGCATGAAGGAGCATTGGATGCAATCCCCGGTTCGACAGAGCGCCCTTGGCGACGGCTACTATGCGTCAGCTGCGGCACTGGCCAGCGACCTGAACGTTTCCCTGCTGGGTTCAGTCGCCCCCGAGTCAGCTGCAGCGGCGGGTGCGGTCGGCGATTGGATTGGTCAAGACGCGTCTTACGAGCAAGTCGCCGAGCGCATCGAGGCCTTGGCCGGGCGCATGCCCCTGCGGTTGATGGGTTGTGCAGGTCGACAAGACGACCCGCTCCGCTACCGGTTGGCGGCAAACTTGGCCGACCGGCTCGTGGCTCGCGGCAAGACGGTGACCTTGGTCGACGCCAACCTCCAGAGGGCGGTCTGGACCAGCGACACCGGCCGCCCCGAGGGTCTCGTCGACATGTTGCTCTACGGCTGCTCGGTGGAGTCGGCCAACCGCCCGTCCACCCGCGTCGGACTCGACTTGGTCCCGATGGGCTCACACGCGTGGAGCGGTGAACCGATCCACGCCGATGAGTGGGAGCGGGTCTTCAGCGCCTTGCGCCGAACCAGTGACCTGACGCTCTTAGTCTTGCCCACCGATCTGGAGTCGGGCGCCCTGACCAGCATTGCGCGGCACCTGGATTCCATCGTCTTGGCCTACAGCTTGGCGGATGTCGCCAAGGACGACATTCGGCAGAGTTACCTGACGCTTTGGGATATGGATGCTCCCATCCTTGGGGTCGTCACCAGTGCAGCTGAGACTGAGGCGACCACTCCCGACGCGGTGGCGGATCAGCCTGCCCCCCAGGTTGCGGTTTCACCCCCGGAACTCGGCCCAGACTGGTCGCAGAAGTTCTGGGACCCGGTGGCTGAGCCCCTCGAGCTGAGCGGCGACGAGGTGGAAGTGGTGGTGCGGGAGAGTACCGAACTGTCGGCGCTTGACTCGAACGACGCGGACGCCTTCTGGAGTCGCGAAGTCGAGCGTATTCTCGACCTGGCCGGTGGCAACGAACCGAGCTCGGGCACGTTCTATGGTGACGCTGGCGGCGCTCCAGCGCCGTCAATGGGAGAGTCAGCGCTTCCCGACCCGCTTGCTAGCCAACCCAACGCCGCGGCGCCCAGCGATATCGGTGAGCCGGAGCTCCAGTCGCCAGATCCCGGGAAGCCGGCGGTCGACGAGCCTGTCGAGCCGGAAACGGGCGAGCCGGCCGGCCCCGAGCCTATTTCGGCAGAAGCAGCGAGCTCCGAATCGGGGCTCGGTTGGGAAGCAACCTTCAGCGACGTCACACCGGCGCCTGCCGCGGCCGAGACGCCGCTCGCAGAGGTGACCGAACCCACTGCAGCTGAACCCACTGCAGCTGAACCCACTGCAGCGGAACCCACTGCAGCTGAACCCACTGCAGCGGAACCCACTGACTCATCGTACTTTGAGGTCGAGCCCCCCGACAGTCAGGCGTTTCTCGATCCGGGCGACGATTCGATCCTGAGTCGCGAAGATATGGAGTTGGTCGGGCTGGATCCGTTGAGCCACGACGCACCATTGGAAGTGAGTGCGAGTCCCGGGCAGCCCGAGCCAGAGGATGCCATCACGCAGTCTGCGTCGGACGCTTGGTACGAGCAATTCCAGAGCCACACCTCTGCCGACCAGCCGGTTTCCCCCGAAACCCCAGCTGAACCCACCGAGGCCGATGACGCGCTTGCCAACCACCCGCCGTTCGCCGCGGGAGCGGGCGAGGATTCTGAGCCTCTACCGCTGTCGCCAGCGCCGTTCGACGTTGAACCCGCGCGGCTCGAGGCAACGCCGATCGAGCCAGCCCAGCCAGACCCGATCAGCGCTCCACTCGCTTCAAACGAGCCGCGATCGCCGGAAGGAACGCTCGATCTCGACCGCTTGACCGCGGGAGATCCGGATGACTACTCGGGCGACGCCGACGACTTCAAAGTGGAGGTCACCGACGTCACTCCGGCACCCGACCGCTTGGACGCCATTTTGGGCGAGAGCTTGACCGAGGCGCCAGCGCACGCCGAGCCAACCGACTCGGCAGCGCCGAGTGCCCCCGCGGAGCCAACCGCCGCGGCTCCTCCGATCGAGCCGATTACCTGGATCGAGCCGACTGAGCCGAGCGACGCGATAGAGTCGAGCGCCGGCGAAACCGAACCTCCGATCCATGCGCTCATGGACAAAGTGCTGGCTGAAGACTCGGCGCCCCCCACCCACATTCAGCACCAAGAGATGGATCCCGATTCCACCGCCTGGGTGGGCTCAGCGTCCGCTTTTGACGAGGCCCCGGCTGCGCCACCGGTGCCGCCGGCCACCCCCCAGGGTCGCTCCCGGGCGCGCCTGACTTTCCTGATTCTGGCGGGCATTCTGGTCGGACTGGCCGCCCTCGGCGCTTGGGCCATGCGATCTAACCTATTTGGCAACCGCCCGGCTACCAGTGGCGGCATTCAGGTGCGCGACTCAAGTGCGCCCCTTGCGGGCAGCCAGAATGCCGGACTGGGGGCAACCACGACCCCGACCGTCCCGCCTGCGGATGGTCTGGATGCCGATTCCAAAGCAACGCCGGGTGTGGACGCCTCGGGCGTTCGCACTGCTGAAAGCACCGCGCCGCCAGCCCGTCAGGCGACCCCAACGCCGCCGCCCGAACCGCCGGCACGGAGCTCCGCACCGACTCCAGCGTCGAACCCCGCCGGTGCCTCGACCGGCACAAGAACCCAGTCGCGCACCGCGAGTGGTAGCTCGACCCAGGCCGTCGCCGCACCGGTCGATCCTTCGCAGCCGTTCGCTGTGCACGTCAGTTCGTTCCGCACCCAATCGCGAGCTGAACGCGATCTCGAGCGCTACCGCAACATCGGCTACACCGGCCGGATCATCGGCGCGCACGTCGAAGACAAGGGAACCTGGTACCGGGTCTACGTCGGCCAATACGCGTCGGTCGATGAGGCTCGCCAGGCGGCGCGCGACCTGCTTGCCGACCAACTGACAGACTTTGCACGCGCTCACCGCTTGCAGTAAGAGGCGGCGAATAGTGTAAAGTACCGCGACGCCCGCCAGGGCGTCCCAAAGTTCAAAGCCAGCCCAAGGACGGGCCAGCGGTGGTGCCCACGGAGAGGCGCATGTTCCTCGAAAAAATCGAGATCTTCGGCTTTAAAGCCTTGCCCTACCGAGTCTCGGTGAAGTTCGGTCCGGGAATCACCGCTATCGTTGGTCCCAACGGTTGCGGCAAGTCGAATTTTTCGGACGCTATCCGCTGGGTCTTGGGCGAGCAATCGGTGCGCCAGCTGCGTGGCCATACGATGGAGGACGTGATCTTCAACGGCACGGCCGCCCGCAAGCCGTTGGGGATGGCCGAAGTGTTCCTGACCTTCTCCAACGCCCAGCAGCACGTCCCGATCGACTACGACACGATCACTGTCGGCCGGCGTCTCTACCGCTCGGGGCAAAGCGAATACCTTCTCAACAAGACGGCGTGCCGCCTGCGGGACGTCCGCGATTTGCTCCTCGATACCGGTATTGGCTCGAGCGGCTACGCGATGATCGCCCGCGAAATGGTCGAAGCGGTGCTCTCCGACGACTCTGGGCAGCGCCGAATGCTCCTCGAGGAGGCGGCCGGCATCGCCAAGTACAAGGCTCGCAAACGCGAAGCCCTCGCCAAGCTCAGGACGACCGAGTCTGATCTGGTCCGGGTCGCCGACATCGTCACGGAGATCGAGCGGGAGGTGCGTTCGCTGGAACGCCAGGTGGGCAAGGCGAGGCGCTACCGCAATCACCTGGAACGCATCCGCCACCTGGATCTGGCGGTGAGTCGCACTCGGATCCACGCCCTGGCTGCACGGCGGGACGAGCTGGGCCCGACGGTCGCCGCTGGCCGCGCTGAGTTGGAGGGCGTGCGCGCCCGACTCACCGCGGCTGAAGCCGAGCTCGAGAACCACCGCCTGGTTGACCACGAGTTAGAGAGCGCTTTGACCGAAGTGCGCGAGGCCTTGGAGCGCCACGATCGCGCCCTGGCTGAGTGGGACGGCGAGGTCAAGGTGCTGCGCGAGCGCCGTGCGGCGACCGAGCGTCGACTGGCCGAAGCCCGCGACGAGATGGGACGCTTGGCTTCCCGCCGCCAATCCATTCTCGAGGCGCAGAGCGCCGCCCAAGCGCTCGTTGGGCAACTCGAGCGCGAGCATGAGGAAGGCGGTGTGAGCGCCCAGCGGGCAGATCGAGCGCTCCGCGACGCAGAGCGCCAGTGGAAGGCCCAGCGCGAACAACTTGCCGAGCGCCAGCAACTGAAGCTCGACTTGGTCGAGGATCAGGTTGAAAGCCGCGCCCGTGCTCAGCAGGCCGCCGAGCGCCGCACCGCCCTGGCCGCCCTGCTCGCCGGGCACCAGCGGCAGCTGGACGCCGCCCGCCGCGAACTCGAAGCGCGCAGTGCTGCTGAAGCCAAGGCGCGCGACGAACTCGCCCAACTCGCCGAGCAGGCCGCCGAAACCACCGAGCACGCCCAGGCTGCTGAAGCGCGCGTCATCGAGTTGACTAAGCGATTGACCGCCTCGGATGAGCGCGGCCGGCAATTGACCGAGCGGCTGGCCGTCGACGAATCGCGCCTCGGCCTCTTGCACGATCTCAAACGACGCTACGAGGGCTACGCCGCCGGCGTCCAGACGCTCTTGGGGGATGGCCGCCCAGATGGGGTCTTGGGCACCGTCTCGGAGCTGATTCATGTGCCCGACCAGCTGATGGAGGCCGCCGAGGCGGCGCTCGAGGGGATGGTGGGCACCATTGTTTCGCGCGACCGCCGAGATACCGCCCGCCACCTGGATCGCTTGCGCGACACCAGCGGCGGCCGCGCGACGTTCCTATCGCTGGACGCGTTGTCGCCACCAGAAGGCGGTGCGTCTCTACCGTGGGACGCCGACGATATCCTCGGCTTGGCGTCTGAGCTAGTCGCGCCGCACTCGCCCGCACACCGCCCGCTGATCGAGTATCTCCTGGGCGACGTCGTCATCGTACGCGACCGCGCCGCTGCCGAACGGCTGCTGGACGACCCGCGCGCCGCTTGCTACCGCTTGGTGACCATCGATGGCGAACTGTGGACGCCCCGCGGTGCGGTGACCGGCGGGCGGGTGGGCTCCAACGCCGGATCCGTGCTCGGCCGCGAGCACGAGATTGAGGCGCTTGACGCCGAGGTCAATCAGCTCCAAGCAGAACTGGGTAGCTGGCGCGACGCGCATGCCCAGCTGACTGCCGAGCAGCGCGCCGCCACCGAGCACCGAGACGCTTTGGCCGTGCGCGGCGCCGCGGAACGGGAAGCGCTCTTTGAGTTGGAAAAGACCTGCCAGGCTGCCCAACTGGCCCACGCCGCCCAGCTGCAGGCGATTGCCGAGCGCCAGCAAACAATCGCCGACGTCGAGTCAGAACACCAGACGCTTGACACCGAGACCCAGGCGCTGACCGCCGCCATGGACTCGGTGCAGTTGCGCTCTGACGACTTTGAGGCGGGTTTTGTTGAATTGACCGGTCAGGTCGTACTCCACGAGGAGGTGCGCGACGCCGCCCAGGCTGCAGCCGCTGAGGCCCGGCTGAAGCTGACCGAGCTGAGCGGGCGGCTTTCCGAGTCCCAGGCCGAGATCGAACGCCTGGATGCCGAGAAGCGCGCCATCGTCGCCGACGAAGAGCGCCGCCGCCTCGAAATCGCCACTGGCGCCGAGGAGATCGAGCAACTGACCGGTCGCGTCCTCGGACTCGACGCCCAGCTTAGCCAAGGCAAGCTCGAGCGCCAGTCGAAAGTGGCCGCCACCCGCTCCCGGCAGAAGAGCTACCAGGAGGCGCGGGCAGCCAGCGCCCAACTCGAGGCCGATGCTCGCGAACTCAGGCGTGAAGCCGACGAGGCAACCGCCAATTTGCACGGAGCCGAGCTCGAGTTGGAGCGTATCCGCGGGGATATTGAATCCACCGCCGTACGGATCCGCGAGGAATATGAGGTCGAACTCTTAGAGACGCGGGAGACGCTCGCCGAAGACCAATCGGAAGAGGACGCGGCGCGCCAACTCACTGAGCTGCGCGATCGCATGCGGCGCTTGGGTCCCGTCAACCTCCTGGCCATCGAGCAGTACGACGAAGTGAAGGAACGCTTCGATTTCTTGAGTGGCCAGCGCGACGACCTCACCAAGGCTCGCACCGAGTTGCTCGAAGCGATCGAACGCATCAACCGCTCGGCCTCTGAACTGTTTCGAGAGACCTTCGACACCGTGCGCGCCAACTTCAAAGACGTCTTTTCCACCCTATTCGAGGGCGGCGAGGCCGAACTCCAACTGCACGGCGACGAACTGGACGGTTTGGTGGAGATCATGGCCCGCCCGCGCGGCAAGAAGCTCAAATCGGTGAGCCTCATGTCGGGCGGTGAGCGCGCGCTCACCGCCATTTCGCTCTTGTTCGCCATCTATCTGGCCAAGCCTAGTCCCTTCTGCATCATGGACGAGGTGGACGCGCCGCTCGATGATTCGAACGTGGACCGCTTCGTCAATTTGCTCCGGAAGTTCGGGGAGCGCACCCAGTTCATTGTGATTACGCACAACAAGAAGACCATGGCTGCGGCCGAGCGGCTCTACGGCGTCACCATGGAGGAGCCCGGCGTCTCCAAGCTGGTGTCTGTGGCGCTGGATCAGGGCGAGCTGCGCCCGGCGGCCGATGGCTCGACGGCCGCCGCCGACGGGTTTGCCGCCACCGACAAGACTGCTACGACCGACGGGTCCGCCCCAGCCGCCGGCGGCTCCGACGTTCCCACACCGCCCACATACACCACAGATGGCGACCCACCTCCCGCCGATCCCCTCGCCGGACCGTCCACCGAACTCAACGCCGCCCAACTCGTCCAAGAAATCGAGGCCGAGGCACTGATCGCCGCCCCGGCCGACCCCGAGGACAGCGCCGCCGTGGCCGTCGACGCCCCGCCGGCCACCGAAGGGGCGCTCGAGTCCAGCTGATTCAAGCAAGCTGCTACACTTTTGGCTGAACTCGTGCAAACGTCCGAGCCTGCCCGGCTCCGGCGCGAGCCCTAGTGCGCTCTATTGCTGAGTGGCGACCCGACCAAGCCGATCCCAAATGTCCAAACTCTTCGACAAGCTCAGGCGCGGACTGAGTCGTACACGCGACCAATTCACTGCCGGTGTCCGCCAATCCCTGGGACGCGGCGCTGCCTATGAGCAAGTCGAGCGGTTGCTGATCGAGGCCGACGTCGGCATCGAGGCGACCGAACGCCTCCTCGAGGCGATCGAGGACCGCCGCGGCGATGAGTTGGAGAGTGCCCTCCGCCAGGCAATGCTTGCTTTGTTGAGCGGCGGCGTCCCGGCCGGCGATTGGGTGGGGGAGGCGCGCCCGTGGGTCTGTCTGGTGGTCGGCGTCAATGGCGTCGGCAAGACCACGACCATCGGCAAGCTGGCGGCGGCTTTGGCCGACGCCGGACACTCCGTGTTGATCGGGAGCTGCGACACCTTTCGAGCCGCCGCCCTGCCGCAGCTGGCGGTGTGGGCGGAGCGCGCTGGTGCCGACCTGGTCCAGCAGGCGGGGGGCGCCGACGCCGCCTCGGTGGCTTTCGATGCGGTCAGCGCCGGCGAAGCGCGCGGCGCCGATGTCATCCTGCTCGACACCGCCGGTCGCTTGCATAACAAGGTCAACCTCATGGAGGAGCTGAGCAAGGTCCGCCGCGTCGTGGCCAAGCGCCTGCCAGGCGCGCCCCACGAGGTCCTGCTGGTCCTCGATGCCACCACCGGTCAAAACGGTGTCCGGCAAGCCCGGCAGTTTGCCGACGCCCTCGGCGTCACCGGCCTGGTGCTCACCAAGCTGGATGGCACCGCCCGCGGCGGTGTGGTTGTTGCCATCGCCCAAGAGCTGGGGTTGCCAGTGCGTTACGTCGGCGTCGGCGAAGCCCTCGATGACTTGGTGCCCTTTGAGCCCCAAGAGTTTGTGGATGCCCTCTTTGCCGAAGACTCGCCGGTGCCCGAGTCGTGACCACCGACGCCACCCAGCCGGAGTTTCGAGCGGGCTATGTAGCGCTCGTTGGGCGCCCCAACGTCGGCAAGTCGACGCTCCTAAACGCGCTACTCGGCACCAAGTTGTCGATCGTCACTGCCACGCCGCAAACCACGCGCCAGCGCGTCCTGGGGGTTCTGACCAGGCCGACGGTGCAGATGGTCTTTTTAGATACTCCGGGGGTCATCGAGCCGCGCTACGCCTTGCAGTCACGCATGCTCCAGCAAGCCATGGCTGCCGTGGGGGACGCCGACGTCATTGTCGTGTTGGTTGAGGCGCGAAGTCCGCTTAGGCCCCGCGAACTCGCCCTTTTGGACGAGGTCGTTGCCAAGCGCGCCGAACGGTCGCTCCTGGTGGCACTCAACAAGATCGACAAGGTCGACAAGCAAGCCCTCCTGCCGATGTTGGCCGAGCTGGGCCAGCGCTCGCAAATCGCCGCCATCGTGCCAATCTCGGCTCGCACCGGCGACGGGGTCGGGCAATTGGAGCAAGAGATTGCCGTGCGGCTGGCGCCATCCCCACCGTACTTCCCGCCGGACGCCCTCTCTGACCAGCCCGAGCGTTTCTTCGTGGCTGAAATGATCCGCGAGCGCGTCTTCAGTCACTTTGGTGACGAGGTGCCGTTCTCGACCGCCGTCCAAGTCACCGAGTTCGACGAGCAAGCGACTCCAAAACTCTTGATCCGCGCCGACATCGTCGTCGAGCGCGAGTCCCAGAAGGGCATCCTCATCGGCCGCGGCGGCCGCGGCCTGAAGCGCGTGGGGCAGGAGGCGCGGCAGGAGATTGAGCGTTTTCTGGGCAAGCCGGTGCGCCTCGAACTCTGGGCCAAGGTCAAGAAGAAGTGGCGCACGGACACCCAGTTTTTGGAGGAGATGGGACTCTAGAGCGCCCAAATCTGCTTGACGTCCGTTGCGGCTTCTTCTAGCTTCGGCTTGCCTAGTCGGTTTGCTGGCCTAACATCTGAGAGATCGCACCATGACTGGCGGGCGTGCGGCTAGGTGGGTCACGCCCTTCCGGTGGCCCTGCGAGCACGGCGGTGCTTGCCCCCAGGTGCTCCTGGGGAAGGCTGGATGGTTGCCCCGAGCACCTTCCAAGAGCCTAACCCGCCTCCGCGCTTGCCGCGGGGGCGGGTATTTCGTCGGAGGCGACCTTGGGTGACACCCACGACGTGCGCGGCTATTTGGCCGAGCGCCAGCGCCGCCAGCCCGACGCCTGGGTGTCGTTGGCCGACATCCGCAGTGCTCTGGGTTTGGAGTGGGAAACTGCCGCTCGCGCCTGCCAGGCACTGGCCGACCACGGCGAAGCCGAACTCATGGGTGGCTTTCCACTGCGCCCGGTGCGACAAGACTTCACGCTGGTACGGCTGACCGAGAAGGGCATCGCCGCCAAACCGACCGACCCCACGGCACGTTGAGAGTTGAGCCCAGGCCTCAGCCTGGCACCCCTCAGAAGTTGAACAATAGCCCCCAGTAGTGCCGCCACTCTCGACCACCGGTCAACTCTCCCTCCGAGTCGCGCACATCGTCGAATCCGAAGGCGGCCTCATAGTGCAGGTCGGCCGGGAACACATAGAACGAGGTGGTCTCCAGGCGTAGCTCAAACCCCGCGTCTGTCAACAGACGATCGGTGGACAGCCCGCGCGTGCCAGCGTCGCTCCACGCGTTACCGGCCTCAAAGAACACGCCACCGTAGAGCCGGTGCAGCATCAGCGAGGCCAGGCGCTGGTTCCACTGCGGGACAATCGGGAACCGATAGGTGGCGGCAACCAACCCCAGCTTTCGGGCTTGGCGCGAATAGTACGTATAGCCCCTCAGGCCCGGTCGAGAACCCAAGGAGAAGTGGAAGAAGTCGTCCACTTCAACCTTGTCGATGAACGCGCCGCGGCCGCGCAGCTCTAGCGTATGCCGGCCACCCGGCAGCGCCAAGAACTCCCGCCAGTCCAGCTCGTATTCAGTGAAGTTGTTCTTTTCAAAGAGCAAGTCAAAGGTGTCAATCACCCGTTCGCCCTGGGGGTTGAGGCGCGCCCAGTGACGCGCGGCCCGCGCCATGACTTGCCGGCCCCCTCGCGGATTGATGTTGGCGTCGACCGCCCGCGCGACGGAGCGGAAGTCCCAGCGCAGGTGCATCGCGTCCCCCACGTAGTAGCTCCAACCATCCTTGCCATAGAATGCGCCGTCCTCGTCATCGGTCGCGAACAAGTTAATGTTGTAGTCCGAGTGCACGTAGTACGCCGACAGATTGTCATAGCTCCGAAAGCTGAAAGCTGGACCGCGTTCCCACCTGACGCCGGCGTCGAACTCGACCACGTCATAGCGCAGCTCCAACTTAACCGGCCGGCTCTCGCCGACGTGCGCGGCGCCCCCGACGATCTTGGAACGCACTCGGTCCGTCGAGCGCCGCCGCACGCGGAAGGCGTCACCAAAAATCGTCAGCGGCAACATGCGGTTTTCGTAGAGCGCGAAGAGCTCGAACTCGAAGCCGCCGGCGCGTCTGCCGGCCTGGACCCCGCCGAACAGGGACTGGCGCTCGAGTACTTCGCGGGATGCAAAGTACGCCCCGAGGCGCGGGCGCCCATCGTCGAAGACCAGGCGCGGCATGATTTGCGTGGTCGTCATCGCCTCTTCGTAGGGCGTCGCTTCGCCTTGATCGAAGCGCCCGCGGGTCAAGGACAACGCCTCGACGCCGCCGGTGGCTAGCCGGTAGTCACCGCGCGCCTGGGGCGTCTGGGTGGCGGCGTCAGTCCCCCACGCCGCGCGCTCCAGGGTTCGCACTTCATAACCCTCACCGGTGTAGCCGGAGAACGCCAAAATGCCGTCGGCCGAGACCGCCGGAAAGAAAGCACCGCCGGTGACGCGGGTGACCTGGGTGACCCGGCCGGTGTTTAGGTCCAGCCGGTAGATGTTGAAGATGCCGCTCCGGTCCGAGGCGAAGACGATGGCATTGTCGCCTGGTATCCACGCGGGGTTTCGGTCGTCGGCCACCGAAGCGACCAATGGCTGACGCTCGCCGGTGGCCAAGTCGAGACGTTCGATGTCGCGGGAGACGCCGTTGAACGTGTCGATCAGCAGCCAGGTGCCATCGGCGCTGAACTTTGGCGTGAAGTACTGGGTGCCCTGCGGACTCTCTTGCGTCAGCTCCCGAATGACGTTGCCGGCCGTATCCAAGAGCACCAACTCATGCGTACCGTCGCCGTTTCGGACGCCGACAATGGTCTTGCCGTCGGGTGCCGGGGCCGGGTCTTTGATCCGCGCGTCGCGGGTGAGCCGCTCCTCATCGTCCGCCTCGAGGTCGTAGACGTAGACGTCGTGCACCCTGGAACCGTGCTTGGTCTTCTCGACCCGCTTCGCATAGTAGAGCTGGGTGCCGTCGGGGCTAAACGCCAGGGGTGAGCTGATCCCGCCCGTGAGCGTCGCGAAGCGGGTGTCTTCCCGGCGCTCCTCGGTCTCGCGCACCTGCGCCGAGTCAGCGTGGACCACCCGCAGCGCCCCGAAGTCGCTGCCCGCATTGGTGGCCCAGTACAACTGGCCCCCCAGCGGTCGGTGCGCTGGGTGGAGGTTGTAGTAGCCGCCGTTGGAAAGCGGCTGGCCGACGACCGCCGTCGGGCCGATTTCTGCCGCCAGTCTTCCGTAGTGTTCTTCTAACTCGGCGCGCCAGGCATCGTACAACTCGGCGCCACTCTGGCCGGTGGCTTGGCGGAAGGCGCCAGACTCCGAAACCGCAACCAGGCGGGTCAGTCCGCGGCTGATTTCGGCCAGCGCTGTCTCGCCGTACTCGGCAGCGATCCAGCGCGCCAGACTGTACCCCTGGTTGTAGACCTGCTCGGCTTCGAGGCCGTTCTTGTTGAGATTGCCCATTTCCTCATAGCTGAGGAGGGTGCCGTCCAAAACCGCGGCGCGCAGCAACATGTCTCGGTGCGAATCCCACCAGTCGTTGTAGATCTTGGCTGTCTGATACTGGGCGATGCCCTCAGCCCACCACGCCGACGCCAAGGTTCCAGATAGCGGATAGGAGACAATCGTATTGGGATAGCCGATCAGCACGTCTTCGCGCCGCTCTTGCTCGTAGCCAAACGCTTGAACGTAGATGGCCGGCACCCGGTGGGGGAGACGGGCGGCGGCCTGCAGAGACACCATGTGCGTGAACTCATGGGTGACGACGTCGCGCACCCAGTTGTGCGTGCCGCGCAGCTCGAAGTCCAAGGCGCTGGCCCAAATCTCAAACTTGTCATCGTAGTAGTAGGCGGCGCCGTTCGAAAAGTCATCGGTGTCGCGGATGATGAGGTGGGTGTGACCCTTTGGTGCGTAGTCGTAGAGTCGGGTGATGGCCGGGTAGACTTCCTCGGCGACCGCCGCGGCCCGCCGTGCCGTTTGCTCGGCCCCCTGATGAAAGTGGACGAGGAAATGGTCCGTCGTAAGCGTCTGCCACTCGAGTTCGGTGTGGTTCTGTCCCGCAGCCGGTGTCACCAGGCACGAGAACAAGATCCACAGGGTGCACGTCCTCAAGCCATGGCGCCGTCCACCCGACCCAGTCAATGCGCCACCGCCAAGCTACGCTGGGCACGTAGCGCGCGACCGCCGGCGCGACCGGCGAGCTGGACGCTGTAGACCCCCGACGCCACCGGTAGGCCCGCGGTGTCTCGCCCGTCCCAAAACACCTCGTGGGTGGTGTGAGCCAGGACGCCGGTTTGCAATTGGCGGACCGTCCGCCCGGCGGCGTCAACAATCGTCACCGTCAGCTCCATGTCGGAGCCGGAGGCGAATCGGATGCGGGCACCCCTTCGCGCTGGGTTGGGATAGATCACCAGTTCTTCGAACTCGACGCCGTTGGCCGACTCGGGAGCGCCCATGCTGACCGCCGCGCAGATGCTACAGCTCATCGGCCAGTCGGTCCCATCGGCGGCCAAGTCGTAGGCGTAGAGCCAACCCGCCTGGTCGGCGGCAACTAACTCGAGGTCTTGGTCCTGGTCCAGGTCCACCAGCGCCGGCCCCGCCAGCTGTTGGGAGCCGGCGTTCAGGGGATAACCCGCCAAGCGCTCGCCGTCGTGCGTGAAGCCAAAGATGCCACCGGTTGGGGAGGCCACCAGTACTTCGTCCCGCCGATCGCCTTCCATGTCGGCGGTCACCACCCCGGCGGTGATGGGCTGTTGACTGGCGGCGGTATCCAATTGGGCGGGCCAGCCGGGAAGGAGCGCCCCGCTCCTGGAAAACGCCCACACCCGACCGCGTCCGGGGACGACGGCTTGCAGGCGACCATTGTCCTGGAGACGCGCCAGAGCTGGCGGCGCCCGGTGGGGTTCGCCCGTGCGTCGGGGACCACCCAGGAGCTGGCCGGTCGCGTCCACCACGTGGAGCTGGCCGGCTTCTTCGATAAGCCAAATCACCGTTTCTGCCGGCCGCGTTTCTTTGGCCACCAGGATCCAGAGCGGCCCGGCGCCGACCGATGCCGGTAGCGGTAGCGACTGGTGCGCAATTCCCGGCAGATCGACGCTCACTAGTTGATTGCCAGTCACCGCCCAGAGCTGCCCGTCGCCGGTCAGGGCCAGGTTGGATCTGAGCTCCGCCAGCGGCGGATTGGAGGTGGGTACGTCGGTGGCCCCGCGCCAGGCGTGGAGCTGACCGGCGGTGTCCACCCCGATGGCCAGCGCTTGGGCGCCGGTGCCCGCTACCAGGGGGGCGTCGCGCCCAACCCAGGGGCGTCGCCAGCTGGCAAACGCGGTTGCTTCGCCATTCGCGTCGACGACCTCAATGCCGGCGGCGGTGGCGACCCAGAGCGCCGTGCCGGTGCCGCCTTGGTCGGTGGGCAGGGTGGCAATGGTCGTGCGGGTGCCCGGCAGCGCCCCGAGGGCGAGGGGCGGAAAGGCTGGCACGCCTGCTGCCAGGCGCGCATGCAGGGCCCCAGTTGCATCCACGTAGGCGACCATGCCGGACCCGACGGCTAACGGCCCGGCTGGGGCAACCCCGGTGGAATCCGGGAACCCCGGTTGGTAGAGGTCGCGCTCGACTTCAAAGGTCATGGTGTTCTGGCTCGCCGAAATGTTGGCGATGCGAATGCCGGTCGAGTGTCCGGCGTGGGTCGCAGAGCTGGGTTGCGTAGCCGGCCCGAAGCGGGTGGCCGCCGGCGCGGCGAACAGGTCGGCGGCTAGCCCAAAACCGCCATCTGGGCGCAAGCCGATGTCCTCGACGCCGTCGGCCTCTTCCAGATCGACGCCGCGGTGCCGGTAGTCGACGTTCACCGTGTTGTCTTCGAGTCCCCCGGCGATGACGCGCTCGTCGATGTGCCAGATGGCTAGCCCCGAGCCCGGCAGGCCACCGTCGTACTCACCATTGGTAACGCCGGTCACCACTCCACCTTCGATGATGATTTCGAACGGCCCGTCGCCTGCCGGGTCGGTCTGCCGGTTCTCAATCAGGAAGTACTCGTCGGCGTTGATAGGCACCAAGGCCAGCCGCGGCGCCGCCGCCGGTGACAAAAAGGCGCCCAGCGTCAGCTGGCCGGTGGCAACCACGGTGGGGGTTTCCCAACCCAGGGTGAAGCGGGACCAAGCGCAGGGCCCGGCCGGCAGTTTGCCCAACTCGTTGCCGGCCCCTTGGTCCATGAGCCCGAATCGCCCGATTCCTGGGGCCCCCGATCGGGTGTTGAATAGGCTCGGCAGTCCAAGCTGGCTACCGACCAGTGACGTCATGACGCCCAGCATGGCGAACTCGATACGCGGGCGGCTGGCCGTTTCGGGCACGACCTCGGTTTCCGGGATCCACAAGCCATCCCGCACGTGGTGGAGACCGCCCTCCACCGCGACGCCGGCAAAGTTCGGATCGCCGGGCGCCAGGGCCGCTTGCAACTCCCGAAACGACAGGAAGGCCGATGGGATGTTCGAGGGCTTAACGTCCAGGACCGCCACGTCTTGGCCGACGCCAGCGTGAATGATGAGGACAATATCGAACTCGTGGTAGTCAACATCCCCGTCGGCGGCGGTGACCGCATCGCGAAAGAACTCGGCCAGCCTGATATCCAGTGCCGCTTCCGTGGTGTCGGGATTGTAGTAACGCATCGGTTGGGGGAGCGCATAGGCCTGGCGATCGCCGGCAGGGTAGAGCGTCGGTTGGAGGGACAGGACGCCCGTGGAGACGGCCTGGTAGTAGTTCACCAGGCCCGACAGCTGCCGCTCGAAGTAGGCCCGGTCATGGGGCGGCGCCTCCAGGCTGCCGTCCCCGGCCGAGTAGTCGAAGGTGCCGTCGCCGTCGGTGGCTGGGTCATCGGGAACTTCACGCACGAACTCGACGCGGATTGCCGCCAATCGGAGGAGTTGGCCACCCGCCTCGGCAGACGTGCGCTCGGCCGCTGGCAGTGCCAGCCGGGCGCTTCGCCCGAGCAGATCGCGGTCCGAGGCCTGTTGGGGGCGGAGCGCGAGTTGGGGTTCTGCCGCGGCGCTACTGGCGGCAAAGAGCCCCAAGAGGACCAGCGCAGTGTGCTTTTGCATGGGCGGGCGGGTTTCCTGGATTGGGCGATCGGCGCCGCGGCCGATGGGCGCGGCTTTGTCAACGAACACATGCCGCGAGATTTGGGTTCCGATCGCTCACGTGGGCACGCGGGCAAGCACGGCATTTTAGGTAGGCCCTCCAGGTGAGTCAACACGGCTGGAGTGACTGCCTCGCGCCAGTTGTCAAAGCTCCGACGCGGTGGCGCCCGCCGCCTCCGAAGGGCCGGTGTGCGGGCGCCGCTCGCCACTGGCACGTTTCTGGCAATTGACGACCGACGCGCCGGGTGCCTCCCGCCGAGCAGACGCGGTCTGCTCCGCCGGAGGCTCCGCGGTGCCCGCGGGTGCCGGCCGGTGCCACCCGGCTCAGCCAGCTGTCACAACGGTGAGGGTGATTCTGAACGACCGGCGCGATCCGTCCGTTCCGGAGAGCAAATGTCCGGGACAGGGTGTGGAGGCAGCCGTGTACCGGTTGCCGCTGGCCGCCGGCGGCTGGCGCCAGGGGTTGCTGCGGCGCGGCGCCCCGGCCCTCTCCAACTTGGAGTTGGTCGCCCTGATGCTCTGCGGTAGCCGCCGCCCGGTGGCGGCGCGCGGCGCCGAGCGTCTCCTGACGCGCCATTCTCTCGGCGACCTGGCGACCGCGACCTACGCCACTCTGCGCTGCGCCAACGGCGCCGGCCCAGTCGCGGCAGCAACCGTCGTCGCTGCCTTTGAACTGGCCCGCCGGGTGTATCGACCGGCGCCGGCGCCGGCGTCCATCTCGACGCCGGGCGACGCCTACGTCCTCCTGCGCGACTTGGAACTCGCCACCCGCGAGCACTTCGTGGCTTTGTCGCTCAACGCGCGAAACGGCGTGGTGGCACGGCAGACCATATCGATTGGCGGCCTCAGGAGCACGGTCGTCGAACCGCGCGACGTCTATCGGGCCGCTGTTGCCCAAAACGCCAGGGCCCTGGTCGTCGCTCACAACCACCCTTCCGGTAACCCCGAACCTTCGGCTGATGACCTGAGCATCACTAGCCGTCTGGCCGAAGCGGGTCGGGTGCTGGGCATCGAACTCATCGACCACATCGTCGTCGGGCGCGGCGGGTTCGTCAGCTTTCGAGAGCGTGGCTACCTGTAGCGTCGTGTTGACCTTTCCCCGAGGCACGGTGTAGCGTCGGGCGCTTGGGTTCGGCAACCGAGGGGAATATGAGCTGGTCACCCGATCGTGACAGCTTAGAAGGGGTATTGGAGCGCTTCCCCGCGGCGCGCGTGATGGTGCTGGGTGACGTCATGCTCGACCGCTACTACTGGGGACAGGTGTCGCGGATCTCCCCCGAAGCCCCGGTGCCGGTCGTCGACGTCGAGCGGGAGTCAAGCCGCTTGGGCGGCGCCGCCAACGTCGCCGCCAATATCCAGAGCCTCGGCGGCACGCCGGTTCTCATTGGCGTTGTCGGCCAGGATGCCGGCGCCGCCCAGTTGGCCAGCGGTTTGGCCGCTCGCGACATTCAGGCCGATTGGCTCGTCGAAGACGCCAGCCGTCCCACCACCCAAAAGACGCGCGTGGTTGCCCACAACCAACAAGTGGTTCGGGTCGACCAGGAAGAGGTACGTGCCGCCGACCCAGCAATCCAAGCCGCGCTGATCGAGCGGTGCCGCGGCGCCTTGGCCGCCACCGACGCTATCGTGCTTTCTGACTACGGCAAGGGTGTCGTCGAGCCGCCGGTCGTCGGCGCCTTGTTGAACTTGGCTGGTTCGCAGCGCCTGCCGGTGTGTGTCGATCCGAAAGAATCGCACTTCGACGTCTACCATCCGGTGAGTGTGCTGACCCCCAACCTGCAGGAGGCTAGCCGCGCCATGGGCGCGGTGGTCAAGGACGACGACGAACTCGAGGCCTTGGGCTGGGCGTTGCAACGCCGGTTGGATTGTCCGGCGCTCTTGATCACGCGCGGCGAGCGCGGCATGTCGTTGTTTGAAGCCGGCGGCGACCACACCTACTTGCCGGCGGCCTCGCAGGAGGTTTTCGACGTCACCGGTGCCGGCGACACCGTGGTCTCCGCCTACGCGCTGGCCCTGGCTGCCGGCGCCGACCACAAGGTGGCGGCTTTCCTGGCGAATCAGGCGGCGGGCCGTGTCATCCGCGAGGTTGGCACCGCCACCTGTTCGGTGGCCGAGCTACGCACACTGGTTGTGGGCGAGATGCCCGTGGTTGAGAGTACCGAGCGTGGGTGACATCTTGCGGCGCGCGGAAGTCGTCGCCGAGCGGCGCGCGTTGGCCGGCGCTGGTTACACCGTTGTCTTCACCAACGGTTGTTTCGACCTTCTCCATGCCGGCCATGTCGATGTGTTGACTGGCGCCCGTGCGCTGGGCGACCGCTTGATCGTCGGAGTCAACGACGACGCTTCGGTGCGGCGCTTGAAGGGACCCGAGCGGCCTTACTGCGACCTGGAGGCCCGCGCCAGCGTGCTTGCCGCGCTACGCCCCGTTGACTACGTCGTTCCCTTCGCCGAGGACACGCCCGCCGCACTCATTGCCGCACTGGTCCCCGACGTGTTGGTGAAAGGTGGCGACTACGCGCCGGAAACCATCGTCGGGCGCCAGGTCGTCGAGCAGGCTGGCGGCCGGGTGGTCACCTTGCCACTGAGAGACGGCTATTCGACCACGGCGTTGGTGGAGCGCATCCGCAAGTCGCTCTGACAGGTGTTTGACGTAGCGCCTCGCCTGCCGGTGGTACCTTCAGTGCATGAACAGATCACACGCCACTATGTGGTGCGCCTCGATCGTCCTCGCGGCATTGGTGGCCGCCTGCGGTTCTGAGCGTGTTTCCACCCGCATGGATCCCGTGGTGCCGGTCGGCTTCGACGACTCGACCGCCGCCTACCCGCACGTCCTCTTCAGCGATGGACAGCGCTCCTTGAACGACCGCTGCCCAGTGCGGCGCGGCCGGTTGAATGCCCGCATGCCGGCTCTCTTTGTCAACGGTATGCCGCTGGGCTTTTGCTGAACGCCCTGTCCAGGGGTCTTGGTGCAAGACCCCGCCGCAATTCTCGCTGCCATAGGACTGACCGTGCCCAGCTGGATGGACACCGCCCGCGCCGGCCGTTTCACCCCCGCCACGGTGCGGATGGTCAACCACGACATCTTTGTGTTCGCCGACTCGCTGGAACGTCGCCGCTTCGACGACGATCCTTTGGCGCACGCTAGCATCCTCACCGACCCGGTGACGGCGGAACGCTTTCGTCCGGGCGCCGAGACGCGCATCTCGGAGCACGGCGGTCGCTGGTTCGCGTGCGCCACCGACTCGACCCGCCGACTCTTTGAGGCGGCGCCCCAGAGCTTCGTGACTCCCCGACTCGCCATGGTGCCCGCCGCCCCCTAGTCGAAGCGACGGCCGCCGCTACCTTGACGGCAATCCGAGGGGCTGTTAGCTTGCGGCGCCCGAAATCGGGCGCCGCCAACTCAGCCCCAGGAGGTCCTGCCGTGAACCTGCATGAATACCAGGCGCGAGAGCTGTTCCTTGCCGCGGGAATGCCGGTGCCGGCCAGCGAAGTGGTGACCTCCGCCCAAGCGGCTGCGGCCGCTGCCGGGCGCCTCGGCGGCGCGGTCGTTGTCAAGGCCCAAGTCCACGCCGGCGGGCGCGGCAAGGCTGGGGGTGTGAAACTCGCCAACGATGCCGCCGAGGCTGAGCAGGTGGCCGGCGCCATCCTGGGTATGTCGATCAAGGGCTACACCGTCGAGAAGGTGTTGGTCGCCCCGGCGGCCGACATCGATCGCGAGGTCTACCTCGGTATTACCCTCGACCGCACGCGCGGTTGCCCAGTGATCATGGCGTCCGCCGCCGGCGGCGTGGACATCGAGTCGGTCGCCGCCGAGCGCCCGGACGCCATCGTCCGCCATCCCATCGACCCGGTCGGCGGTCTGGCCGCCCACGAAGCCCGCCGCGTGTGCTTCGAGATTGACGAGGACGCCGGCGCTGCCCTGCAAATGGCGGCGGTGCTTCAGAAGCTCTACCGGGTCTACACCGAACACGACGCCTCTTTGGTCGAGGTCAACCCGCTGATTGTCGACACCCAGGGCAAAGTGTGGGCGATCGACGCCAAGATGGTACTGGACGACAGTGCGCTCTACCGCCACCCGACTTTGGAGGCTTGGCGAGAGGATCCAGACCCCGCCGAAGGCGAGGCCCGCGACATGGGACTTTCTTACATTAAGCTGGACGGTTCCATCGGCTGTGTGGTCAACGGTGCCGGACTGGCCATGGCCACCATGGATGTGATCAAAGAGTTCGGCGGTGAGCCTGCCAACTTTCTCGACATTGGTGGCAGCTCGAACCCCGCCAAAGTGACCACGGCCCTGAACATTCTGCAGCGGGACCAAGGAGTCCGCGCCATCTTCTTCAACATCTTTGGCGGCATTACCCGGACCGATGATGTTGCCCAAGGCATTGCCGAGGCTTTTGCAGCGCAGCCCCCGCAAGTGCCGGTGGTCATCCGCTTGACCGGTACCAACGAGGACGCGGCTCGAGAGATTCTGGCAGGCGCCGGCCTAGAGTCGACCACGTCGATGGTGGAGGGAGTCAAACAAGTTATCCAGGCGGCTGGAGGCAGTGCATGAGTGTTTTGGTCGATGAAACCACCCGCGTGCTGGTGCAAGGCATTACCGGCCGGGATGGTTCGTTTCATGCCCGCGCCATGCGCGAGTATGGCACCCAGGTAGTTGCCGGCGTTACCCCGGGCAAGGGCGGTATGTTGTTTGACGACGCAGTGCCGGTCTACAACACCGTGGCCGACGCCAAAGCCGCAACCGGGGCCACCGCTGCCGTCATCTACGTGCCGGCGCCCTTTGCTGCTGACGCCATTCTCGAAGGTGTTGCCGCCGGGTTGGAGCTGATCGTCTGCATCACCGAAGGCGTGCCCGTCCAAGACATGGCGCGCGTCATGTGTGCGGTTAAAGGTTCGCCCTCGCGATTGATCGGGCCCAATTGCCCGGGGCTCATCTCGCCAGGCCGCGCCAAGCTTGGCATCATGCCCGGCTTCATCCACCGAGAAGGTTCGGTGGGCCTGGTCTCCCGCTCGGGCACTTTGACGTATGAAGTGGTCAAGGCCTTGACCGACGCTGGTGTGGGCCAGTCCACCTGCGTTGGGATCGGCGGCGACCCAATCATCGGCACCGATTTCACCGACATGCTCGACTTGTTCAACACCGATCAAGGTACCGACGCCATCGTCCTGATCGGGGAGATTGGCGGCACCGACGAAGAGCGCGCCGCCGAGGTCATTAGGGAGCGTATTCAGAAGCCGGTGGTTGGTTTTATAGCCGGTCGGACCGCTCCCCCCGGCCGGCGGATGGGGCACGCGGGCGCCATTGTCTCGGGTGGTGCCGGCACCGCTGCCGATAAGACCCAAGCGTTGGAAGCGGCCGGTGTCCAGGTGGCGCGGGTACCGGCCGACGTGGCCGCCCTGGTGGCGCAAGCGCTCGGCCACCCGGTTCAGTAGCGCCGCCCATGGCGGTCGACCTGCCCGACCCAGACAGAGTGTTCAAAAAAGGAGGCACCGGTGGCCTACACCCTAGTCATGATCAAACCGGACGCGGTCAAGCGCCAGCAAATCGGCCAGATTCTGGCGCGCTTCGAGGAGGCTGGTTTTTCAGTGCGCGAGCTGGCACTGACCCGGTTGAGCGTGGCCGACGCCCAGCGCTTCTACGCCGTGCACGAAGGCCGGCCGTTCTACGACGAGCTGTGTGCGTTCATGACCTCCGGGCCGTGCGTGCCGTGTCTGATCGAAGGCGACGATGAGGTCATCCCCAAGGTGCGGGCGCTTATGGGCGCCACCGACCCGGCCGAGGCCGCTCCCGGTACCATCCGCAAGGACTTCGCGGCTTCGAAGGGCGAGAACGCCATCCACGGCTCCGACGCGCCCGAGACCGCCCGCCAGGAGATCGCCTTTTGGGCGGCCAAACTGGGTTGGCAGGTGGGTTCGGAAGTCTGTTCGGAGACCTCTGAAAGAAGCTGATATTTCTGCTATAACTTATTGTCAATAGGCATGTTGTCATGAGCGCTAGCGGCCCGGAAGAGACTTTGACCCTCTACCTCAACCGGCTCGACGAGGGGGTCAACCAGGTTGGGTTTCAGCTGTCTGCCGGCGCCCTGGACGTGGCCTGGCGTAACGTCGAGTTTCCCCGCCACCTGGGGGTCGAAGCCGAAGTCATTCGCTTTGAGGACGACTTACAGATCGATCTGAGGTTCGAAGGGGTATACTCCGGGGCCTGCGACCGTTGCCTCGAGCGTTTCGAGCGCGGTTTCCGCGGGGCGCTCAGGGCACTAGGCCGGCGCGGGAGCGCCGGTGAACACGAATTGGGCGACGAGGACGGCGTCCTGTTTCACGACGGGCAGAAGCTCGACCTGGCACCCGAAGTACGCCAAGCGGTGATTCTCCAGTTGCCCTTGCAACTAGTGTGTGAGGATGCTTGCCGCGGCCTGTGTCCAAGCTGCGGTGCCAACCTAAACCAGGCGGCATGTGACTGCGAGGCCGGCCGGGTGGATCCGCGCTGGGCGGCGCTAGCCGACGCCCGGCGCCAGCGCGGCAGCGACGGGCGCTAGTCCAAGCGGCGGTGGCGGCTCCGCGCGGTGGTGAGTTGATCGGTGGTGGTCGTTGGCGGCCACCCAGTATTCAGGGAGTGATTGAACCATGGCTGTTCCGAAGAGGCGACATTCGCGGACGCGCCGCGACAAGCGCCGGACCAACTGGAAGCTGGCGGCGCCGACCACGTCGACCTGCGACCACTGTGGCGCACTCAAACGCCCGCACCACGTCTGTGCCGCGTGCGGATACTACTCGGGTCGTGAGGTGACCACGCCGGCGGAGGACTAATGGCGTTGGTGGATCCAGGGACTGGACCAGTCACCATCGCCGTCGACGCGCTGGGAGGTGACGACGCCCCCGGCCAAGTAGTGGCCGGCGCCTTGGCCCGGCTCCGCGATCGGCAGTCCGAACGGCTGCTCTTGGTCGGCGACGAACCGGCGGTGCGCGACGAAGTGCTGCGCGCCGGCGGTGATCCGGGCGAATTTGGTTTCGTCCACGCCCCAGAGCGCATCGAGATGGGCGATGCCGCGGCAACCAGCGTCCGCCGCAAGAAGCGCTCGTCGATTGCGGTGTGCGCCGAGCTGGTCAAGCAGGGTGAAGCCCAGGCCCTGGTCTCCGCTGGCAATACTGGCGCCGTCGTTGCTGCGTCGCAACTCAAGCTGGGCCGGCTACCGGGCGTCGAGCGCCCCGCCATCGCCACGTATGTTCCCACCAGCCAAACCAACGGCTGTGTTCTCCTCGACGTTGGCGCCACCGCCGACTGCAAACCGTCGCACCTCGTGCAGTTTGCCCAGATGGGCGCAGTCTATGCTCAGTACATCCTGGGTCGGCCGTCGCCCCGCGTGGGGCTCCTGAACATTGGCGAAGAGTCCACCAAGGGCAACGAGCTCTCGCAATCGACTTACCAACTCTTGGCTGGGACGCCCTTGCACTTTGTCGGCAACGTCGAGGGCCGTGGAATCTTCGGTGGCGCAGCCGACGTTGTGGTTTGCGACGGCTTCACCGGCAACGTCGTTTTGAAGTTCTCGGAGAGTATCGTCGAGCTGTTGGGAACCATGCTCCGCCGCGAGATGACCCGCGACCTGCGCTCCAAGCTCGGCGCGGTGATCCTCGGGCCGGCGTTTCGGCGCTTTCGCAAAGACCTCGACTACGCCGAGTATGGCGGCGCGCCGCTTTTGGGGGTGGATGGGGTGGTCATCATTGCCCACGGTTCTAGCTCGCCGAAGGCGATCAAGAACGCTCTGCGGGTGGCAGGGGAGTTTGTCAGCCACCGGATCAATGAGCGCATCGTCGCCCGGATTGCCAACCAGCCGGCACCTGCGGACAACGCCGTGGCGTTGGGAGACGGCTCCCATGGCTGAGGTGGCGCTGCTCTTTCCCGGCCAGGGCGCCCAACATGTCGGCATGGGGCAAGAACTTTGCGCGGCGTTCCCGAAGGCGCGCGCCGTCTTCGAGGAGGCATCTGACCGACTCCGGGTCGACCTCCTGCGGTTGTGCGCCGAAGGTCCCGAGGCCGAGCTGCGCCGCACCAGTAACACACAACCGGCGGTGCTGGTGCACTCGGTTGCTTGCCTCCGGGTGTTCGAGGAGATGGGGATGACGCCGCGCCTGGCGGCCGGCCACAGCCTCGGCGAGTACTCTGCCCACGTCGCCGCCGGTTCCCTGAGCGTCGCCGACGCCGCTCACCTGGTGCGCCGCCGCGGCGAAGAGATGGAAGCAGCGGGCCGCCAACGCCCTGGCACCATGGCGGCAATTCTCGGCCTGCCCCCCGAGGCCTTGGAGACCCTGGTTGACCGGGCCAGCGAAGCCGGGATCCTGGCGGTTGCCAACCTCAACTCGCCCCGCCAAGTGGTTCTTTCGGGCGAGATCGAGGCGGTCCGCCGCGCTGTCGCCCTGGCCCCGGAGCTGGGCGCCAAGCGGGCGATCCCGCTCGAGGTATCGGGGGCGTTTCATTCACCGCTCATGGAAGCGGCGGCGGCAGGTTTGGCCGAAGCGCTGGATGCCACCGAGGTGTTGGATCCGACGGTGCCGGTGGTCGCCAACGCCACCGCCGAGGAGGTCACCACCGAAGCCCAGGTGCGCCAGACCCTCAAGGACCAACTCACGGCCCAGGTGCGTTGGGAGGCATCGATGCGGCGGATCGCCGCTCTGGGGCTCGAAGCGGCGATCGAACTAGGGCCGGGGTCGGTCTTGCGCGGCCTGGCCCGCGACATCGACCGCGCGTTCCGCGTCCACTCGGTGGCGGCACCCCAAGACTTCGACCGGCTCGGCGCCGCCCTCGAGGCGGCCCGATGAAGCTGGCCGGTAAAGTGGCGCTGGTCACCGGCGGCTCTCGCTCGATCGGCCGGCAGATCGCCCTCGAATTGGCTGCCCAGGGGGCCGACCTCGTGGTCACCGGTCGCCAACTCGAACCCCTGAAAAGCGTTGCCGGGGAGATTGGCGCTTTGGGCCGACAGGCCCTGGCCGTGCCATGTGACGTTGCCAAGCCGGCCGATGTCGAGGGATTGGGGACAGCTGTCAAGGAAGCCTTCGAGGCGGTAGACATCGTCGTCAACAACGCCGGGATCACCCGCGATGCCATCTTGCCGCGCCTGTCGGAAGAGAGCTGGCACGAGGTGCTCAACACGAATCTCACCGGCACTTATCTGATCACAAAGGCGTTTGTGCGCTCCATGGCGCGCCGGCGTTTTGGTCGCATCATCAACATCACCTCGGTGGTCGGCGTCATGGGCAACGCCGGCCAGGCCAACTACGCGGCCTCCAAGGCCGGCGTCGTCGGCTTCACCCGGTCCGTTGCCCGCGAGTTTGCCACCCGCAACGTCACCGCCAACGCGGTGGCGCCGGGCTTCATTGCCACATCGATGACCAATGCCCTGGGCGACTCCGTCAAAGAGCGCATGCTCGGGGCGATTCCAGCCGGGCGTTTCGGCTCCGCCGATGACGTCGCCCCGCTGGTCGGTTTCCTGGCCTCGGACGCTGCCGGCTACATCACCGGTCAGGTCATCCATGTCGACGGTGGCATGCTGATGGCATAATCTAGAAGAGCGCATCGCAGCCCCAATCACCATCCCACTCAGGAGAAACTGAAGAATGGCGTTTAGTGAAGACAAGGTCAAAGAAGTGATCGTCGACAAACTCGGTGTTTCAGCCGACCAGGTCACCCCCGAAGCATCGTTCATCGATGATCTGGGCGCCGACTCACTCGATCAAGTGGAGCTGGTTATGGCCCTCGAAGAGGAGTTCGAGGTCGAGATCCCCGACGAAGAAGCTGAAAAGATGACCACCGTCAAAGATGCGATCGAGTATCTGCGCAGCCACGTGGCGACCGGCGCCTAGAGCAACCAGCAACGGGTTGCGGGGGATGGGTGACAGCACATGAAGCGCGTCGTGGTCACGGGGCTGGGCACCGTTTCGCCAGTCGGCAACGACTCCCAGGCGTTTTGGGAGTCGCTCAAGCACGGGCGGTCGGGGATCACAACGATCTCCCGCTTCGACGCCGGGCGCTTTCCCACGCAGATTGCCGGCGAGGTCAAGGGCTTTGAGCCGGAACGCTTCTTGGACCGCAAGGAGTTGCGGCGCACCGATCTGTTCGTCCAGTACGGCTTGGCGGCGGCACTTGAGGCCACCCAGCAGGCCGGGCTGAGCGACAACGGCGTCGACGCCGATCGCATCGGCGTCATCATCGGTTCGGGGATCGGCGGCATCGAAACCCTCGAGCGCCAGCACTCCAACCTGGTGCAGAAGGGACCCAGCCGCATAAGCCCGTTTTTCATCCCGATGATGATCGCTGACATGGCGGCCGGGCTCATTTCCATTCGCCTTGGCTTCCGGGGCCCCAACTTTGCGGCAGTGTCGGCCTGCGCGTCGGGGGCACACGCCATTGGCGAAGCCATGCGCCAACTACAAAACGGCCACGCCGACGCGGTGCTTACCGGCGGCTGCGAGGCTTCGGTGACGCCTCTGGCGATCGGCGGTTTTTGCTCGATGAAAGCCATGTCGACACGAAACGACACGCCGACAGCTGCCTCGCGACCGTTCGACAAAGAGCGCGATGGCTTCGTCATGGGGGAGGGCGCCGGCATCACCGTGCTCGAAACCCTCGAGCACGCCAACGCGCGCCAGGCCACCATTCTTGCCGAGCTGGTGGGTTACGGCGCCACCGGCGACGCCCACCACATGACGGCGCCGGCCCCCGACGGCGAAGGCGCCGCCCGCGCCATGCAGTTGGCGCTCGAAGATGGTGGCGTCAAGCCCGAAGCCGTTGACTACATCAACGCTCATGGTACCTCGACGCCGCTCAACGACCGCTTTGAAACCGCCGCTGTGAAGCACGTATTCGGCGACCACGCAGCGAAAGTGGCGTTCAGTTCGACCAAGTCGATGACCGGCCACTTGCTGGGGGCTGCCGGTGGCATCGAGTTCAACGCCTCGGTCTTGGCGATTCAGAACAACGAGATTCCCCCGACTATCAACTACACGACCCCCGATCCCGAGTGCGATCTCGACTACGTGCCCAACACCTATCGGAGCGCGCAGGTCGACGTCGCCATGTCCAACTCGCTGGGCTTCGGCGGGCACAACGTGGCCCTGGTGCTCCGCCGTTTTACTGACTCTTAGAGGCCGGCTGGCCGCAGACTCACCAGCGCCAGGAGCCCCAGCGTTGTCAAGGCCGCCTGCCCAACCGCCGATTCACAGGCCGTAAGCGGCGGTGTTAAAATCCGTGCGACCCTGCCGCGTCCACCGGCGCCCGGCGCCTCAAACCAAGACAATGCCTTTGCGACGCCTTGAGCAGCTGATTCGCCGCCTCGTCGGCAAGCCGGCCCCCGGCGTGCGGCTTGATCCCTTGGAGGACCGAGACGTCACCGCCATCCAGCGCCCCTGCGAGCGCGACCTGGGCGTCAAGTTTCGGGACGCGATGCTGCTCCGCAAGGCGCTCACCCACCGCTCCGCATTGGTGGGTAACGGAGATAACGCCTACGAGTCCAACGAGCGCTTGGAGTTTCTCGGCGATTCGGTGCTCGAGCTGGTCGTCAACGAACACTTGTTCAAGCGCTATCCAGGCAAGCGCGAAGGCGACTTGACCAAGATGAAGTCGCTCCTGGTGTCGCGCGGCGTACTGGCGCGGCAGGCCAAGCGTATGTCGCTCGGCAACTACATCTTCCTTTCCCAGGCCGAGCAAGACTCAGGCGGTCGCAAGCGCGCCTCGATCTTGGCGGACGCCTACGAGGCGGTGCTCGGCGCCGTCTACCTGGATCAGGGTTTTGAGGCAGCGCGGGGTTTTGTGCACCAGCACTTGCTGCGGCAGTCCACCGACATCCTGGCGGACGACGCCCACAAGAACTACAAGAACATGCTGCAGGAGTTGGTCCAGGCCGAATACAAGACCTACCCGCGCTATCGCACGTCCTCCGAAGACGGCCCCGACCACAACAAGCTGTTCACCGTCGAAGTCACCGTCCACGGCAAGCGCTACGGCGCCGGCAAAGGCGCCAACAAGAAGCAGGCGGAACAAGAAGCGGCGCGCGCCGCCCTCGGTGCCCTCGGTAAGATTTGACGCTCGAGCTGGCGGCGCTCTAGTCGGTGTAGAGCCGCGCCCAGGCCCGCTCAATCGACTCCAGTCCAAACCGCTCGACGACCCGTTGGCGCGCCGCCTCACCCATGCGTTGGCGCCGCTCGGGATCTCGGAGTAGCGCGGCAATCGCCTCGGCCAGTGCCGCTGGCGCCTCAGGTTCGACCACCAGCCCCGAAACCTCGTCCTCGACGACCTCGGGCACCGCTCCAACCCGGGTCGCCACCGCCGCCAGGCCACACGCCATGCCCTCCAACAGGGCGTTCGGTAAACCCTCGTCGCGGGACGGCAATACCAGGAGGTCGGCGCGCTGGTAGGTGGGCAGGGGATCTGCCACTTGACCGACGCACGTCACCCCCGGGGGCAGACCGCCCGCCGGCACCGCGGAACCGTCGCCCACCACCTCGAGCCTAGCGCTCGGGTGAGCCGGGGCGAGGCGCGCCCAGGCTTCCAGCAGGATGTCGACGCCTTTGACCGGTTCCAGACGACCGACGTAAACGACCGTGACCTGGTTGCGATCGGCGGGCGGGCCCGGACGAAAGCGGGTGGTGTCGACGCCGTTGCCGATGACGTCGACCGGCGCTAGGCCGCGGGCCGCCGTCTCGGCCAGGGCCTTGCTCACCGCCACCCGCCGATCGGCGCGGCGCAGCGCCCAGCGGCGGAGCCGCGCCCGCAGGCCCCGGCCCACCGGCACATCGCCGCCGGTGAACTTGACTACGGCCCGGGTTGGCTGCCGCCGGGCGATGACCGCGGCGAACAGCTGTGCCCGCGCCTGGTGCGCGTGGTGGACGGCAAACGCTGGCTGCCGCCGGAGCCAAGCGCAGGCGGCGATCACGTAACCGGCGCTGCCCAGGGCCGGCCAGCCCACCCGGCGGATGCCGACCGGCCCCCGACCGTCCACCGCCGGCCAGCCGGAACGCCGGCGGGTCACCACCCACACCTCGTCGCCGCAGGTTGCCTGCTGGCGGGCGAGGGCCTCGGCCTGTCGTTCGGCGCCGCCAATGGCTGGCTGGAAGCTGGCGATTAAGTGGGCGACCCGCCGGCGGGTGGCGCGACGCTTGGCAACGTGCTCGACGAGTTGGCGGGCGCGATCGTCCCACGTGTAGCGCTCGGCGGCGGTGCGGGCGCCCCGTCCCAGGCGCGCCGCCAGGTCGCGGTCGGCGACCACCCGGCGCAGCGCCGCGGACCAGGCATCCAGATCGCTGGGCGGAACCAAGAGCGCGTTGACTCCATCCTCCAGTCCGCTGCGCGTCGCCGCCAGGTCCGACGCAACGATCGGCCGACCGCTCCACAGGGCTTCGTACACTTTGAGGGGGGAGACGAAGTGTGCTTCGGACGCTTCGGTGTGCGGGATCAATAGGACATCAGCGGCGGCTAGGAGCGCGCGCACCCGGTTCGGCGGCAACGCCCCTATAGTTTCCAGGTTTGCCGGGATGGACGTCCGCTGTTTGTACGCCGCCAGTTCCGAAGCGGTCCCGCCCACCAGCACGAAGTCGATCCACGGGCAACGGCGGGCGATTTGGGCGATGCGCTCGGCGCCTTTGAGCGGGTTCAGCGAGCCGGCGTAGAGCGCCACCGGTCGCCCGAAGCGCCCGGCTTTCGCCCCAAGTTTTGCCAAAGCGCGACGGCCCAACTCGCCGCGTGGCGGCGCGTCCTGGTCGGCGGCGTCGGGGAGCACGACGCACTTCTGCCGGTCCAATCCCGCCGCCGCCAACGGATCGAGGAGCGTTTCGTTCAATACCACCACCGCTTCGGTCAACGGTGAGCGCAGGAGTGGTTGGTGGCGGCGGTCCAGTCGTCGTTGGCTGGGCAGACGGTGCATCTCGAAGGTGTGAACGATGCCGGCCCGCCCCAGTGCCAGCGCTGCCCCTCCTGCCCGGGTGAGAACCAGGTCATAGGCACGCCGGCGGGCGTGTTGGACGGCGTGCCAGGCCAACAGCGCGGTGCTGGCTCGACCCGGCCCGCCCCACACCGGACAGCGCACGATGGGAAAGCGGTGGCGGGTGCCGTAGTACGTGTAGGGATCGGTGGCCAGCCGCCGGCGGTTGGGAGCGAGGACCGTAACCCGGTGTCCCGAGGCGGCGAAGGCGTCGGCCACCTTCATTGTCTGAATCGAGTTGGCCGCAGTCGACGGCAACTCGCAGGCGACGCCGGCTACCCATAGGATGCGCCATGGACGCCCGGGCTGGCTCTTCACTGGACGCCCTGGGCCTCGAGCCACAGGTCTAGAGTGACGAGGGCCCACAGCTTGTTGGGCGTGCGCCCGCTAGCCTGCGCCCTCCAGCCGGCGAGGAGAGCGGGTGGCAGCCAACCGCGCTGGCGGAGTTGGCCGGCCTCGAGTCGCTGGGCGCAGGCCGCGGCGAAGTCGGCGCGCCCCTCCTTGGGCAGTGAGAAGCCCCGCTTGGGCCGCTCCAAGATCGCGCTCGGCAGGCGGTTGGCGGCGTGTTGGCGGAGGACCAGTTTGCCCTGGCCGGCGACCAGCAGCTGCGCCACCGGCAGCTTCAGCGCCTCTTCCACCAGCCGGTGATCGAGCAGTGGTACCCGTACCTCCAGGCTGTGGTGCATGGAAGCGCGGTCCACCTTGGCGAGGATGTCATCTGGCAAGAAGCAGTTGAGATCTAGCAGTTGCAGGCGCTTGACCAGCGGCAACTCGGGGTGCCAGTGGCGCCGCCACTTCCAATACGGGTCGGTGTCGTCGCGGTCGCCTCCCAGGCAGGCTCCCGTTTCCGCCGGCGTCAAGAAGCCCATCAGCTGGTGATAGGTCTGTGGCGACCAGCCTTGGAGCGGCGCCAGCCGCCGTTTCCACCCGGCACTCGGGGCGTAGCGTACCAACCCGGCAAGCGGGCCGAGGCGCCGCCGCCAACGCTCAATGCGCGCGGCTTTGGCGTACCACCGGTAGCCGGCAAAGATTTCGTCGCCGCCGTCACCCGACACGACGACCTTGGTCGATTCGGACACCGCCTGGCAAATGGCCAAAGTCGGGAGCGTTGACTCATCGGCGATGGGTTCGTCGTAGGCGGTTTGAGCGCTTGCCACGGCCTCGAGCGTCGGCAGGCCGCTCAGCACCCGGCTGTGGTGGTCGGTGCCCAGGTGCCCGGCCACCAGTGCGGCAGCGGCGGCTTCGGAGTCGGGGCTGCCTTCGAAGTCGATCGTGAAGGTGCGGACCGTCGCCGCCTTCGCTTCGACCATATGGGAGGCGACGGTTGCCGAGTCGAGACCGCCGGAGAGAAATGCCGCCACCGGCACATCCGCCACCATGCAGGCGTGCACTGCGTCCTCGAGGGCCCCGAGGACCGCGGCGTCGGTGGTTGTGTCCGTTTCGAGCGCGTGGTCTCGCGCTTGCCAATAGGCACTACGACGGGTGACGCCCTCACCGAACGCGAGCCAGTGACCGGGCTCCAGCTTGGCGATGCCGCGCCAGATCGACTTGGGGGCGGGTACGTAGCCGTAGACCAAGTAGTCGGCCACCGCTCCCGGGTCGACGCGGCGTTGAAACGGTGTTGCTTCCAAGAGCGCCGTTGCCTCCGAGGCAAAGTAGAGGCGGTCGCCGGTGACGCCGTAGTAAAGCGGTTTGATCCCCAATGGATCGCGGGCCAACCAACACGTCCGGGTCTCGGCGTTCCAGAGCGCCAGGGCGAACATGCCGCGCAACCGCTTGAGAGCGCCCACGCCCCACTCTTCCAGCGCCGCCAACAGCACTTCGCTGTCGGACGCGGTCGTAAACCTATAGCCGGACGCCTCTAACTCGCGGCGCAGCTCCCGGTAGTTGTAGATCTCGCCGTTGAAGGTGAGGAGCAAAGTGCCCGCCGCGTTCCACCGCGGTTGGTGGCCGCCGCCGGTCAGGTCGATGATCGACAGGCGCCGGTGCCCGAAGGCAGCCAGGCGATCCTTGCTGACTTCGAGGCCGATGTCGTCGGGACCGCGGTGGGCTTGTGCATCCCGCATGCGACGCACCAGCTCGGCGTCCACGGGTTGGCGATTGCCAACCATTCCGGCGATGCCGCACACGGCGATCTCCTTGAGTTCTGGGTTCGTGGTTACGGGGCGGCGCCGCCGGCAAGAGGCGCGATTCTAGGCAGGTGATCGAGCACGCGGCAACCTCGGTCGCCCAGCGCTGCTAGCGGCGCCCCCTGCCCCTATGGTAGCGTCCGACGCCTCATCCCGGCACCGCTCTCCAGGTGCCACGCCCCCGTGAACGCAAGGCAGGCCAAGATGAGCAGACTACCGAAGCGCCCGATGGAATGGGCGCACGTTCTCTTTGCCGCGGCGTTCGTGGCTGGCTGCACAGGCGGCAAGTCCGAGCGCGTCGTCGAGGTGTCAGACACCTTGATTTTCGGGCGCGGTGGCGATTCGGTCGGACTCGACCCCGCCCACGAAGACGACGGTGAGTCCTTCAAGGTGTGCAACAACATCTACGATACGTTGGTGCGCTTCAAAGACGGCTCGACCGAGTTGGAACCCGGCTTGGCCACCCATTGGGATGCCTCGTCCGATGGGCTCATCTGGACCTTTCACTTGCGCGAGGGCGTCGTTTTTCATGACAACACGCCTTGCGATGCCCAGGCTGTCGTCGCCTCCTTGAAACGCCAGATGGATATCGAACCCCCGCATCGCTTCCACAAACTCGGGGGGCCATTCAAGTATTGGCAGAACATGGGCATGGACGACGTCGTCGGCGACATCGAAGCCACCGGGTCGCACACGGTCGTCTTTCGCTTGAAAAAGCAGTCGGCACCGTTCGTCGCCAACTTGGCGATGAACTTCAGTTCCATCGTCAGCCCCACCGCCCTCGACAAGTGGGGTGATGACTATGCACGCCATCCGGTGGGCACCGGCCCCTACCGCTTCGTCGAGTGGATCAAGGACGATCGCGTTGTTCTCGAGCGCAACGAGGCGTATTGGGCGGGCTCACCGCCCATCCGCCGCGTCGTCTTTCGGTCGATCCCGGAAAACTCGGTGCGCTTCATCGCCCTGCGAAACGGCGACGTGCACGGCATCGACGGCATCGTTCCGGACGACGTCGAGGCGCTCAAGGCCGATCCCCGCTTCCAGCTCCTGTCGCAGCCGGGCATGAACGTCGGCTACTTGGCGATGAACTGCGACAAAGCACCGTTCGATGACGTGCGCGTGCGCCGGGCGGTCAACCACGCCATCAATCGACCGGCGATCATCCACGCGCTTTATCGCGGCCTAGCAACCGCGGCGGTCAACCCGTTGCCGCCGACGGTGTGGAGCTATCACGAAGGTCTCGAGCCCTATGGCTACGACCCAGAGCGCGCCCGCGCGCTCCTGGCAGAGGCCGGGCTGGCCGATGGCTTTGACACCGATCTGTGGGCGATGCCGGTGCCGCGCCCCTACATGCCCGATGCCACTCGCCTCGCCCAGGCCATCCAGGCCGATCTTAACGCCGTGGGCATTCGGGCTGAAATCGTCACCTATGAGTGGGGCACTTACCTGGATTACGTGCAGCGCGGTAAACACGAGATGTGTCTGTTGGGCTGGACAGGCGACAACGGCGACCCAGACAACTTTCTATACACCCTCCTGGACGCCGAAACCGCCAAGCGCGTGCCCTCTCAAAACGTCGCCTTTTACAAGAACGATGAGGTACACGAACTGCTCATCGAAGCGCAGCGTTCTCCGGACCACGACCTACGCGTGGCCCACTACCGCCGCGCCCAAGAGTTGATTCACGCCGACGCGCCGTGGTGCCCGATCGCTCACAGCACCCAGCTCATTGCCTTTGACCAGCGCGTCAAGAACTACATTTTGCATCCCACCGGCCAGGTCCGGTTTCGCGCCGTCACCTTTGCCGGCACCGATCAGGCGGCGGCTCACTAGGGCGCCGGCGCGCCTCCTGGGGAGCGACGAGCGTGCACCGATACATCCTCCGCCGCGTCTTGTTGCTGTTTCCGACGCTTTTGGCGATCTCGTTTGCTGTTTTTTTGATGATCCACCTGGTGCCCGGGGATCCGGCTCAGGTGATGCTAGGGGAGCGAGCGACCCCCGAGGCGCTGGCCAGCCTGCGGACCGAGTTGGGGCTCAACGACCCGTGGCCCGTCCAATACGGTCGTTTTCTGGGGGGGCTAGTGCGCGGTGACTTGGGCCGCTCCATCAAGACGCACGAGCGGGTTGTCGACGAACTGCGCGCCCGCTTTCCCGCCACCGCCGAATTGGCCACCGCCGCCATCTTCCTAGCTGCCGTCGTCGGCATCGCCACCGGCATCTTGGCCGCCACCCGGCGGGCGTCGTGGATCGACTACACCAGCATGTTCACGGCATTGGCGGGCGTGTCGATGCCCATCTTCTGGCTGGGCCTGATGTTGATGCTGGCCTTCGGATTGCGGTTGGGGTGGTTTCCGATCGCCGGTCGCCTGGCAACCGATGTCTCCATCGAGCCGTGGAGTGGCTTCTTGGTCCTGGATGCGCTGAAGAGCGGCAACTGGGTGGCGCTCCGTTCCGCCGTCTCCCATCTGGTCCTACCGGCGGTGGCGCTGGCGACCGTGCCGATGGCGGTGATCGCTCGCATGACTCGCTCCAGCGTGCTCGAGGTGTTGGAGCAAGACTACGTGCGCACCGCGCGCGCCAAGGGGCTCACCGAGTGGATCGTGGTCCTGCGCCACGCAGTGCGCAACGCCCTCATTCCCACCCTGACCGTTTTGGGTCTGCAATTCGGTTACCTCCTGGGTGGCGCGATCATTACCGAGACCATTTTTGCCTGGCCGGGGCTGGGGCGCTGGTTGCTGCTGGCGGTCTATGCGCGGGACTTCCGCGCCGTGCAGGGCGGCGTGCTCTTGATCGCCGCCGTTTTTGTACTGGTCAACTTGGTGGTCGACCTGCTCTACGCCGTCGCCGACCCGCGCATTCGCCATGCGGCTTGAGGGGTTCCGAACCACCTGGCGACGTTTCCGGCGCAACCGGGGCGGCGTCGTCGGCGTCGTGGTGCTGGCGGCAGTCGTCGTTCTGGCGCTCGGCGCCGAGTGGCTCGCACCCCACGATCCGTTCGGCCAGGATCTGTATCTGGGCTACACCGAGCCGTCTCTTTCCCACCCTCTGGGCACCGACGAATTCGGTCGCGACCTGGCCAGTCGCATCATCTACGGCGCTCGCATCTCGCTGATGGTCGGGGTGGTGTCCGTTTCGATTGCCTTGGTGCTCGGCACCCTCGCCGGGCTGGTGGCCGGCTACTACGGTGGCTGGCTGGACACTTGGCTCATGCGCCTCATGGATCTGATGCTGGCGTTTCCGGCGTTCTTGTTGGCGATCGTCGTCGTCGCTGTTTTGGGTCCGAGCCTCACCAACGCCATGATTGCAGTGGGTATCGTGCGCATTCCCCAGTATGCGCGGCTAGTGCGCGGATCAGTCCTGTCGCTTAAGGAGGCGGAGTTTGTCACCGCCCACCGCGCTTTGGGCGCCGGTGACCCAGCCATCCTCGGTCGCTCGATCCTACTGAATGCGCTGCCGCCCCTGATTGTCCAGACGACGTTGGGAATGGGCACGTCGATTTTGGAGGCTGCGAGTTTGTCGTTCGTCGGCCTAGGCGCCCAGCCGCCCAGCCCCGAGTGGGGGGCGATGATGATTCAAGGTCGACAGCTCTTGCTTCGCGCCCCCTGGGTGGTGACCTGTCCCGGGGTGGCGATTTTCTTGACGGTGTTGGGCTTCAACATGGCCGGGGATGCTCTCCGCGATGCCCTTGACCCGCGCATGGTCCGTCAGTCGTGACCTCGCGGTGCCTGGTCTGGGTGCTGATGGTGGTGGTCGCCGGCGGCTGCACGGCGCGTCGCCCCGCCGTTTCACCAGCCGAACTCGAAGAAACCTTGGCGCCGCTCTTCGCCGAATCTGTCGAGCCGGTGGCCGCCTATGGCGAGTTGGAGCTGGAGGTGCGGGGGCGGCGGGTCGCTGGCAAGGTGCGGGTGCTCTTGGTGGGGGACCGCGCCCGGCTGGACGTCGAACTCCCCGGATTTTTCGGTCTCTTGGGCGGCACCACCACCCTCTGGGTCGACGCCACCTCACTCCGTTGGCGTGAGCCCGGCGCCTCCGCTCTGGTCACCGGCGACGACCCGGTCTTGACCGAAACCCTGGGCAGACCGGTCCGCGCCCGGGACGTGCGCCTGATGGTATTGGGGTTGCGGGGCCTCTGGCCCTACCCCGAGGCCGCGCGGCGCGCCGAGCACCTGGATGGAGCCGGCAACTGGCAGCTGGAGCTGTCCGGCGGTCGGATGGAAGCGGCGCTGATTCAGGCGAGCCCCGCCCAGCTTAGCTGGCTGGAACTGCGACACCCGTCGGGTCTTTTGGCCCGGGCGGTTTTCGATGCCCACCGACGCCAGGGGGCGTGGTGGATCCCCGCTCGGGTGCAGGTGCGCTCGCCGCCCAACGGCAATTGGATTCGGGTAAGATGGAAACGCTATAGATGGCAACTGGATAACGCGTTAAGCCAATTGGCATGGCCCGCGGACTAGCGGCCCGCTCAGTCGGCGGCGTGCTTTCACCCTGTGGAACCAGCCCGGTACCGGCGCTGTACTGGGCGTTGTGGGGATCATTGCATTGACACTGAAGGGTAGCGAGTCGGGCGCCGAGGATCTGAAGGCCCTCTCCGACGAAGAAGTTATGGTGCGGTGTGCCCAGGGCTCGGAGCCGGCTTTCGAGATCATCGTCCGGCGCTATCAGTCCCGGGTGATCAACCTGGTAACTCGCTTCATCGGCGACTACGATCGCGCCCACGACATTGCCCAGGAAGTGTTCATTCGCGTCTACCGCAATCGGGAGCGCTACCGCAAGAGCGGCAAGTTCTCGACGTGGATCTTCACGATCGCGGCCAACCTGGCGAAGAATGAAATTCGTCGCAAGGTGCGCCACCGCAACGTCCTGTCGCTGGACGAAGAGCGCGAATTTGGCTCACTCAGCCAAACTGTGCCGGACTCCGGACCGACGCCGCGGACCAACCTCGAGCGTTCCGAGTTGGAGCGAATGATCTTGGCCGCCATCGAAGAACTGCCCGAGCGTTATCGCATGGCCTTGGTGCTGCGTGACATAGAAGACCTGTCCTACGATGAAGTGAGCAAGGTCTTGGGTATCCCGGGTGGCACGGTGCGTTCGCGCATCAACCGTGCTCGCCTCATGGTGAAAGAAAAACTGGAACACCGAGTGAGGGTTGACTACCTATGAACTGTAAGGCTACAAAGAAGCTGTTGTCTGCGTTCATGGAATCGGATGTCAACGAAGTCGAGCGCCGAGAAGTCAAAGACCACTTGCGGAGCTGCGTGGCTTGCGCCAGTGAGCTTGAGGCTTTGAAGAAGACGGTGACCATGATTCGCTGGTTGCCCAAGCTTGAGGCTGAGCCCAGTTTCAGCTCAGCGCTCATGGCGCGCCTCGACGAAGAGCCCGCGGCCGGGCCGAAGTGGTTCGAAGTTTGGCGCCAACGGCTGGACACCTGGCGCCGGGCTTGGGTGCCCGACGCTGGTTGGACCGTGCCCTTAGCTCAGGCGGCGGTGGTCTTGGTGCTCGGCCTGAGTTTGGGGATCTTCGGCGCCAGCCGCCTGGGCGGCAACACGGCAGAAGTCGGAGCGCCTTTGGCCGAAGCGCCGGCGGCAATCCAAAACACGGCCGAGGCTACGCCGGCGCCGCCGGCCGCCAGTTCGACCAACTCGGCCCCCGAAGCCCGGCCGGTCATGCGGCGCCGCTCGCAACCGATCGCCGTGCAAAACGTCGGGCAGAGTGCCCGGGCACCGCATGTTCTGGGGCCCATGTATGGCCCGCCGTCGATCGGCAAGGTGGAGTATGTCTTGGAACAGCTGCCGCCCCGAACCCATGCCCGTGGCGGCCGCCAGGTGCTGCAGAACGTTCACGTCCAAGACGGCTACATCACTTTTTAGGGTCAGGGTAAGCCACGTGCGCCCCGCTCGACACGAGCCTCCACCGGTTGGCGATGGGCGGCTTTGCCGCTGGGCCGCCGTTTGGTTTGCTGTCCTTGCCCTCGCCGCCCACCTGCCGGCCAGGGCTCAGGTCCCCTGCGACCTCTCGTCTTTTCAGGTTGAGTTCCGCCGCCTGGTCGACGCCGTCGAGCCCGGGGTGGTCAAAGTGATCGCCTACAGCCAAATGCAGCAGGCCGGCGACACCGACCTACCCGAACCAGTGAAAGAAAGCGTTGGTTCCGGCGTCGTCATAGATCGCCAGGGGCACGTCCTGACTGCCCGCAGCGTCGTCGGCCAAAGTCGCTTGATCTTCGTGCGCACCGATGCAGGAGAGCAACACGACGCCGTTTTTCTCGGCGAAGACGCCGGCACCGGGCTGGCACTGCTCATGGTGGGTGGCGCCACACTCAGGCCGGCGCGCATGGGCAAACCCCAGGGGCTCGAGCCCGGCGCTTGGCTCATCACCGTCGGCCAGGGTGCCTCGGAATACCCCAATTCCTCGCTGGGCGTGTTCCTAGAACGTCCCAGCGCCGGATTGCTGCAGACTTCTGCGCGAGCCTTCCCGGGGCAGACCGGCGGCGCGGTGATCAACGTCGCCGGCGAAGTCGTCGGCTTGTTGCTTGGCGAGATGGAGGCTAACCCGCCCCAGCCGGTGGGCGCCGCCTTTTCGGCGGCTGTGCCCATCGACGTCGCCGAGCGCGTCGCTGGGGAGATAGCTGAGGTGGGTGGACCCCGCGCCCGCGGCTTTTTGGGTGTGCAGGTACAAGCTGCCAAGCAAGGTCTCAAGGTCCTCTTGGATTTCGACAAGGGTGTATTGATTGGCTCGGTCTTGCCCAATTCGCCCGCCGATCCCACCATTGAAGCGGGTGACGTCATTCGCACCTTCGACGGGGTGCCGGTCGAGACCCCCGAACAGTTCGCCGAATTGGTGGCCAGCAAAGAGCCGGGCGATGCTTGCGTTGTGGAGTTATTGCGGGGTGACATCGAGCTGACCCGACGGGTCGTCCTTGGCGCCGCGCCTCGCCGCCAGCTGGCCCCGGCCGACTCGACGAACGACGCGCGATTGAACGTCTTGCGCCAGCGGATTGACGCGCTGCGGCAGGAACTGGAGCGGCTCGAGAGTCAGATCGACCGCTAGTCGCCGGCCGCTGCCGGCAGGGGAACGGGATGCACAGGGGGGTTCGGAGCGGCCGAGACGGCGCTGGGGGGGCACCAGTGGCTGCCGCGCTTCTGGTTTTGGGTTGCCTTGGTGCCCAGTGTGACAAGTTGGTGCCGGCCATTGGCCCCTCGGGTGAGGTCGTCGTTGTCACCCACCTACCGGCCCAGGATGCCGCCTACGCCGCGCTCCGCCAGGCCTTCGAGCGCGAGGTCCTGGTCGTCCGTCCAGAGCCGGCGTTCCGCCTGGAGGCGTTACAAGCCAGCCAACTCGACCGCGTCAAGCACACGCGCAACCTCGCGGTGATGGTTGATCTGTCCCGCCGCGACGCGCTCACCGAGCGCCTGCGGGCGCTGGTGGGCGAAGCGCTGTACACGGACATGGTCACCGGCCACCGCTTCGACGCCCTGTACGCCGACGTCTGGGCAAACGGTCAGTCGGTGTTGGTCCTCGCCGCCCCCACCGCTGACCAACTCGAGCGCGCCATCCGCGACAACGCCGATCGTCTGTTTCAGCAGTTTGAAGAAAGTGTGCTGCGACAAACGCTACCGGTCATTTTGGCCATGGGTGAGCAGACCGACTACCGGAGTTACTTGGGGTCGAAGTACGGTTGGTCGCTGCGCATCCCCAAGGGCTACATCGTTTCCGAGGACGAAGAGGAGCACGTTGTCCGCTGTCTGATGACCCAGGGTGGCGTGCGACTCATGTTCGTGCATTGGCAGGACGGCCATCGACGGCTGCCGAGCCCCGATGAGTGTGCCGATATCCGTGCCCGCGTCGCCTACCTGTACGATCAGGACACCATGCCGCGCGAGCTAGTCGAGCACACCCGTGGAGAATTCTTGTCCTATCGGACGATCAAGCTCAATGGCATTTGGCAGAACGAGCGCGACACCAAGGGTGGGCCGTTTCGCACGGTGTGTTTTATGGATGGAGACCGGTTCTACATGATCGACATGCTGGTGTTTGCCCCGAATTCTCCGAAGCTCGACCTCATGCGGCAGGTCGAGGCGATCGCCCGGACGTTTCGTGACGAGCGCGAGTAAGAGCTGTGGCTGAGCGCGCTGTCGCGGTGCGACTGCCCGGCGGGCGCAGCTACGACGTATGCCTGGCCTCGGGGTGGGGAGGGGCCGGGGCACGCCTGGCTGCTCTCAGCTTGGCCGGACCGGTGCTCCTGGTCTCCGACACGACGGTGGCGCCGCTCTATGCCAAGCCGGTCGAGCGCTTGCTCAGGGCGGCGGGAGCGCGCCCCCGGCGGCTGGTGTTGCCAAGCGGCGAACGCTGGAAGACGTTGAAGGTGGTGGAGCGGATCTACCGGGCGGCGCTGGAGCATGGACTCGACCGCGGCGGGGCGCTGGTAGCGCTGGGCGGTGGAGTCATCGGTGATATGACCGGTTTCGCCGCCGCCACCTATCTGCGCGGCGTCGACTTCGTGCAGTTCCCAACCACGCTCCTGGCCATGGTGGATGCATCGGTGGGTGGCAAGACCGGAGTCAACCTGCCCGAGGGCAAGAACCTGGTGGGAGCCTTCCACCAGCCGCGGTTGGTCTACGCCGCCCTCGAGACGCTGTCGACCTTGGCGTCTCGGCAGGTCAGGGCAGGGCTTGCCGAGGTGATCAAGAGCGGCATGATCGCCGACGCTCGACTTGTGCGGCACTTGGAGCGGCACGTCGAACAGGTCCTGGCCCTGGACCCCGAGCCACTAGCAGTCGCCGTCGAGGCCGCCGTGCGCGTCAAAGCCCGCATCGTGCGTGCCGACGAGCGCGAGCGCGGTCAGCGCGCGCTGTTGAACTACGGCCACACGGTCGGGCACGCGCTCGAGGCGGCTACTAGTTACCGCCGGTTCTTGCACGGCGAAGCGGTGGCTCTGGGCATGATAGCGGCCGCAGCGCTCGGTCAGGCCATGGGGATCACCCCGGCGCGCGCCGCCCACCGGCAGGGAGAACTGATCCGCCGGGCCGGTTTGCCACTCGAAGCAAACGTCGCGGTGGCACCGGTGCTCGACGCTCTACGCTACGACAAGAAAATCAAAGGCGGCGTGCTGCGCGTCGTATTGACTTCGAAAGTGGGCTCTGCTAGCTTGCACGCCAGTCCGCGCGCCGCGGTCCTGAAGCGCGCAATTGCGACCATCTCCTCCTCATAACCACAACGCCACGGTCCAACCACCGCTAGAGATCGGTGGGTGCGGAGTAGGCCATGACCGACGTCGATCTTGCATCCCCCGACGATCGGTTGCGTTGGTTGCGTTCCAAGGCGGCTGCCGACGCCGAAGGTCGCTGGTTTCTGCCCCTTGCCGGCGCGCTCTTGGAGTTTGGTTTTCTGAGTGAGGCACTGCGGGTGCTTCGGGCTGGGCTGGCCCAGAACCCCGAGCCGCTGGCTGGTTGGATCCTCTTCGGTCGCGCACTCCTGCAAGCTGGCCAACTCGATGTTGCCACTCGGGTGTTTGACAACGTCCTGGCCCAAGATCGTGACAACGTCGTGGCGCTCAAGACCATGGCGGAGGTGGCCAGCCGCGCGGGCGACCAGCGGCAGGCGGCGGCTTGCTGCAGGCGTCTTCTGGCGATTGTGCCTGGCGATCTAGAGGTGCAGCGCCGGCTCGCCGAACTCTCTGCCGAGGAGTCGAAGCCACCCGCCCCGGCAGAACGCGCCCCCGGCTGGCAGCGGCTGGATGCACGCCTGGAGGAAGCGGTGCGCGCCGTCGAACACCCCCAAAACGGCGCATCGCCGGCCGCCCCAGCCCCCAAGGCGCCCGCACCGCCGGCCGATAATCCGGCCAAGCGTGCACTTGAACCAGCGGCACGCTTGATCCAGCCGGCGCCAGGAGAGCCAGGCGAGGTGTCCGAGGCGCCGCCACAGATGGTCAAGTTCATGCGATGGATCGAGCAGATGGCCGACAGCCCGGGCAAAAGCTAGGTGGGGTGTCCATGCGACTGTTGATCTTGAATGGCCCCAACCTGAACCTGTTGGGCGAGCGCGAGCCGGAGGTCTACGGCGCTGCCACGCTTGCCGACGCCATGCAGGAGGCCGAGGCAACGGCTCGCGGGCTGGGTTTTACCGTCCAGCATCTGCAGTCCAATCATGAGGGGGTGCTCATCGACGCCATCCATGCGGCTAGGCGCGAAGTGCGGGGCATCGTCATCAACCCGGGAGGGTTCACCCACACCAGCGTGGCACTGCGCGATGCGCTGGCAGCGGTGGCTTGCCCGGTCGTCGAGATCCACATCTCCAACCCGGCGGCGCGGGAAAGCTTCCGGCGCCGCTCCTTGATCGCACCGGTGGCCACCGGCGTTATCTCTGGCTTTGGAATCGCCGGCTATTCGCTTGCCGTGCAAGCCGTTTGGCACTATGTTGGGGCCGTAAAGGGCCCTGAAACCGGCAACGCCGACGCGTAGCGCCGGCAGAGTGAGGTCAGAGCGATGCGCATGGATGAGATACGCAGTCTCGTCCGGCTCCTCGAAGAGAGCGAGGTGTCGGAGATCGAAGTGCGTCGTTGGTGGTGGGGGCGCATCCGCGTCGCCAAAGATGCGGCCGGCCAAGTGGTCAATGGCCACGCACCGCCCAAGAACGGCGACGCACCACCGGCGGTGCCGCCCGCCGTTGCGTCTCCGCCAGTGGTTGACGCCGCCCCCGAGACCGGTCATCAGCAAATCATCTCACCGATGGTCGGAACCTTTTACCGGGCCCCAGCCCCGGACGCCGACCCTTACATCGATGTGGGGCAGCGTGTCGATGTGGGGCAGACGGTGTGCATTGTCGAAGCCATGAAGCTGATGAACGAGATCGAGTCGGACGTGCGCGGTCGCGTCGTTGAGGTCTTGGTCGAGAACACACAGCCGGTCGAGTACGGACAGCCCCTGTTCGTCATCGACCCAGACTGAGGCAGGCGCCACCCCCGGGTCCAGAACCTCGCTTTCCCGCAGGACGCAATGCTTGGCGCTGTGGGTCGCCACGCTGGCCCCTCTGGCACCGCACCAAGCCTGCCTCGCCGCGCTCCCAGGCCTCCCGGTCGTCGGCATTAAACTTGCCTCTTCTCGATGGACTTGGACCGAACAGTCGGGACCTGTGTCGAGGAGGGACACTCATGGATTTGCGCGCAGTGCTTACAGCGGTGGTCGAACGCGGCGCTTCAGACTTGCATCTGAAGGCCGGGCAGCCGCCCTTCCTGCGGATCAACGGCTCGCTCCAGAGCCTCGATCACGAACCGGTCTCGGCGCGGGAACTGGAGGCGGTTGGGGACCAGCTCCTCACCGCTGAACAGCGCGCCGAATTCAACACCACCCACGAGATCGACTTTGCGTTTGGCGTCGCCGGTTTGGCCCGGTTTCGTTCCAATTTCTACCGGCAGCGCGGCACGGTGGCGATGGTCTTTCGGCGGGTTTCAGGGACCCAAGAGCTGAGTCTCGAGGCCCTCAACTTGCCGCCGGTGCTCGCCAAGATCGCCGAGTACCCGCGCGGGCTGGTCTTGGTCACCGGTACCGTCGGCAGCGGTAAGTCGACGACCTTGGCGTCGATGATGCACCACATCAACTGCACCTCCCGCAAAAACATCTTGACCCTCGAGGATCCCATCGAGCACCTGTTCGTCGATGACCAGAGCTACATCAGCCAGCGCGAGGTGGGGCTGGATACCCACAGCTTCGCTGCGGGCCTAAAGCACATTCTCCGGCAGGATCCGGACGTCATCATGATCGGCGAAATCCGCGAGCGCGAGACCATGGAAATCGCCCTCACCGCCGCGGACACCGGTCACCTGGTGTTCTCGACCCTGCACACCATCGACGCCGCCGAGACCATTGCGCGTATCCTCAGCTTCTACCCACCCCACGAGCACCAGGGCGTGCGCTACATGATGTCCTCGACCCTCAAGGCGGTGGTGTCGCAGCGGCTCATTCCGCGCAAGGATCGGGCAGGTCGCGTACCGGCGGTCGAGGTGATGATCAATACGCGCTCCATCGGTGAGTCGATTCTGGATCCGGAGAAGTCACACTTGATGAACCAGGTGATGCAAGAGGGGTTCACCACCCACGGCATGCAGACGTTCGACCAGGCACTCATGCAGCACTACACCCGCGACCTCATCAGTTTGGAGACGGCGCTTCACTACTGCTCGAACCCCACCGAGTTCGATCTGCGCGTCAAGGGGATCCACTCGACCTCCGACCAGACCTGGGATTCGTTCGAAGCGGCCTAGCCGGCGCAGCTCGAACCATGCGAAGGGGCCCCGCTCTGACCAGCAGAGCGGGGCCTTTGATTGTTATATACTGCCTGACGCAAACTTAAGCGCGAGGGAGTTTGGTGTTCGACAAAATACTTGTGGCTAACCGCGGCGAGATCGCCGTGCGCGTGATCCGGGCCTGCCAGGAGTTGGGTGTCGCCACGGTGGCCATCTACTCCGAGGCCGACCGCGACTCGCTGCACGTCGTGCTGGCCGACGAGGCTGTGTGCATCGGTCCCCCGGCGCCCGGCCACAGCTACTTGCATGTGCCGCGGGTTATCTCGGCTGCCGAGATTACCGGCTGCGAGGCCGTGCATCCGGGTTACGGCTTCCTTGCCGAAAATGCCCACTTTGCGGAGGTCTGTGAGTCGCACGGCGTGCGCTTCATTGGGCCGTCGGCCGCGATGATCCACGAAATGGGCGACAAAGCCCGCGCCCGCGCCGTCATGCACGCTGCCGGCGTGCCGGTGGTACCAGGCTCTGAGGGCGTGGTGGCTGACTTGGAGGAGGCCCGCCGCGTCGCTGCCGAAGTCGGCTACCCGGTGATGATCAAGGCGGTGGCCGGCGGCGGTGGCAAAGGGATGCGCATCGCCCGCGATCCCCAGTCGTTGGAAAACGGCTTCCGCGTCGCCTCGGCCGAGGCCGAGGCGACCTTCGGCAACGGGGCGCTCTACCTGGAGCGCTTCATCGAGCGGCCCCGCCACATCGAAATCCAACTGCTCGGTGACGCGCACGGCAATGTGATCCACCTCTACGAGCGCGACTGCTCGATCCAGCGGCGCAACCAAAAGCTCCTGGAGGAGGCGCCGGCCCCCGGTCTTCCGGCGGCGGTGCGCGATGCGATGACTCAAGCCGCGGTGTCGGGCGCCCAACGCATCCGCTACGCCTCCGCTGGTACCATCGAGTTCTTGGTGGATGAGGACTTCAACTACTACTTCATGGAGATGAACACGCGCATCCAGGTGGAACACCCTGTCACCGAAATGCTGACCGGCTTCGATCTGGTCAAGGCGCAGATTCGGGTGGCGGCCGGGGAGCGCCTGTGGATCGAGCAGTCAGACGTGGCCATGCGGGAGCACGTCATCGAATGTCGCATCAATGCCGAGGACCCCGAGCGCGATTTTCAACCCAGCCCCGGCGAAGTCACCTACTACCACAGCCCGGGTGGCCCGGGGGTGCGAGTCGAGTCGCACTTGTTCACCGGCTACCGCGTGCCGCCGTACTATGACTCCATGGTCATCAAGATTTTGGCGCGCGGTGGAACACGGGACGAGGCCATCTTGCGCATGCAGCGCGCCTTGGGCGAGTGCGTCGTCGAGGGGATCGCGACCACCATTCCCTTTCAGGAGCGCGTCATGCGCGATCCTGATTTCCGGGCCGGCGGCGTTTCGACGCGCTTCATTGACGACCTGCTGCACCCCAAGGAGGCCGTCCCAACCGCCGATGCCTAAAGTAGTTTCTAGGCACTAACATCCATATTTACAAGGCGTTATTAGATTTATCTGGCAACTCTGGTGGCGGCCAGTAAACTCTCCCGGTGGTGTGACCGCCACGGGAAGGGTGGGGCTGGCGGATGAACCAGGTCGACAACCCGCGTTCCAGAGCCAACGACGAGCCGCATCGCGGCCCCCGGGGGGGCGTGGCCCTCGGTCGCCTGTACGCCATCCTAGAGGGCGACCAGCTCGACCCCCATGCCGCCGAAGCTGCCGCTCATGCCGCTGCTCAGGGCGGCGCCAATCCCATCCAGCTGCGCGCCAAGCGACTATCCGACCGTGATTTGTATGCCCTGGCTAAGGCACTTCGCGAGCGCCTCGCGGGGGTCGGGGCGCAACTGATCGTCAACGACCACCTCGATGTGGCGCGCGCCGCTGGTGCCGCGGGCGTCCACCTCGGCGACGACGACCTGCCGACACGGTTGGCCCGGCGCTATTGGCCGGACGGCTGGATCGGCCGCACCGTCCGGACCGCGGAAGCCGCCCGGCGCGCCGCTGCTGCCGGCGCCGACTATCTGGGCGTCGGGGCGGTGTTCCGAAGTCAGACAAAGGGGTCGGCGCCGGTCATCGGTTTGGCGGGGCTCGGTCGGGTATGCCGAGCGACGGCGCTGCCGGTCGTGGCGATTGGGGGGATCGATCGGGCGACCGCTAGCCGATGTCTCCTGGAGGGGGCGCGGGCGGTGGCGGTCTCACGAGCGCTCTTTGCTACCGCCGACCAGGCGCCGCCGCCGGCTGTGATCCAGGCGCGAGCCGCCCGGCTTTGCGAGGCGATGGAGAATCCAGAATGAGTCGGTGGATGACCAAAGCGTCGGGTGATCTACGCCTTCACCTTCAAGCCGTGGAAGAGCGCCGGCTGGTGGCCGTGCGCGCCGAGATTGCCGGAGTTCTGGCACCGGAGTCACGTGGCTTGGCGGCCTACCGCCGGCACTATGAGCAGGCGCTTCGCGGGCCTGGCGTGCCCGTCACCCTGAGGGTGATCACCGACCACGCCGTGCGCTCCAAGGTGACTCTCATCGGTGACTACCACACGCTGGCCGAGGCCCAGCGGGCGGCCACGCAGTTAGCCGCTGCTGTCGGCCGCCAGCGCCGCGTGGCCTTAGGCCTCGAAATGGTCCGTGCCGAGTACCAAGGCGCCCTGGACCGCTACGTGGGCGGCGAACTCTCCGACGCCGAGTTCTTGAGCGCCGCCCAACTTGCCGAACATTGGCCGTTTTCCTGGAGCCACTACCGCCCCATCCTCGCGCTGGCGCGCCGGCACGGGTGGCGCGCGCTCGCCCTGGACGGCCCGGGCACCCTGGCGCAGCGCGACAACCGCGTGGCGCGGCGGCTGGCGGCCAGCTTGAAGCGCCGCCCCGACGAAGTGCACGTGGTCTTGATCGGCGACCACCACTTGGCCCCCGATCACTTGCCGCGCGCCCTTTTGAAGTTGACCGGGCCGTTGCCGATGGTCGTCGTCCATCAGAATGAACCCGAGCTCTACGAGCGGTTGGTGGCGCGCGGCATCGAGAGTTCGGTGCCGGCCGTCCGCCTGGGGCCCGGGCGCTTCTGTGTGTTCAATGCCACGCCGCTGCGCCGCGAACAGTCCTACTTGGCCTGGATCGAGTCGCGCTGGGCCGAGGTCCCGGTGGCCGTCGGTGACCCCACCTCCGAACTCGCCGGTGCCCAAGAGCGCCTGGCCGAAGCGCTGGGGCTGGACCCGCTTGCCTCGCCGCCGGCGGTGGTCGAGACGCTGGAGTTTCTCCGCGAACTCGGCGGTCAACCACCGGAGCGCATCGCCTGGTTGCGTCGCCAGCTCGTCGAGCGCGGCTACGCCCTGGTCCCGGAGCTGGAGCTGGCTTATCTCTACCGGCCCGACTTCGACGTTCTGGCCGAGCTGGCGATGTTGGCCTTTGTCTATGCGGCTGACGGGCGATCGCCGACTTTGAGCGCGGGAAAGGCGCTGGATGGCGCCGACTGGCTCCGGCAGACGCGCCACGAGGCGCTGGCGTACCTGGGCTCCCTGCTTCTGCATCCCCTCCGGCAACCGGCTGGCGCCCGGGGGGCGCCGCGCTGGGCGATCTTCTTGCGCCAACTGTTCCAGCGCGGCGTCGCGCTGCCCCGCGTGGAAGCGCCGGCGGTTACCCCGGCGCCGGCGGCTGCGTGCAAGGCGGCCCGCACGATTGGTCAAGAACTCGGTGCCCAGCTGTTCGACCGACTGGCGACCAACCGCCTGGCCGTCGCCGACCTTCACGCGTTCTTGGCGGCCGGCGCCGGCGGCGACGAATGCCGCCTTGCTGCCCACCTGGCTCGCCTGGCTGGCGTCGAACGCTGGTCTAGCGACCGCGCTCGGCCCGCCGAAAGAGCCACAGCCCAATCCCAGCAAAGACCAGGTTGGCCGACCAAGCGGCCACAACTGGCGGCAGGGCACCACCGTGCCCGAGGGCTTGCCCGGCGCGCAGTGCGCAGTAGTAAAGAAAGCTGATCGCCAGGCTCAGCCCGAAGCCGAGCGCCATCCCCCCGCGCCTGACCCGAGTTGACAGCGATGCACCCACCAGGACGGTGATGAAGTTGATGAGCGGAAAAGCCACTTTGGCATGCATGTCGACCACGTACTGGGTGGCGTCTGACCCCGACAACTTGAGGCGGCGGATCCACCGCCTCAACTCTCCGAAGCCCATCTGGTCGGGCTTGCGCGTTTCCTTCGCGAAGTCCTCCGGGGTCTCGGCTGCCGACAACAACAGCTGGGCGTGGTAGCCGGTGGTCAGCGCATCACCATCGAACAGCCGTTCGGTCACCCGGTTGAGTTGCCAGGCGCCCAACTGCCAGGTGGCGGTGGAAGCGTCCAGGCGGCGTCTGAGCGAACTCCCAAGGAACTCTTGGATGACCACCCCACGCATCAGGTTCTGCTTGGGGTCAAAGGAGTTGATCAGATAGATGCGGCCGCCCGCGCCAATGTAGCGAATGTTCCGCAGCCGGCTCTCTCGGGCTGGCGGCCGCCCGCGGATCTCGACGTTATAGATCTCCTCACGCCGGTAGTTGGCTTCTGGGATGATGCTTTGCTCGAACCAGCTGGCTAGGGCCGAGACCGCCAGCGCCAGGGCGAACACGGCGGCGAAGGCGCGGCGCAAGCTAACCCCGGCCATCAGCATGGCGGTGAGCTCGTGCTGGCGCGCAAACCTCCCGAGGGCCATCAGGCTGGCGAGCAGCATGGCGACCGGCAGGATCTGTTGGAGGACGAACGGCAGATAGTATAGGTAGAAGCGCAGGATGGTGGTCAGCGGAGTCTTGTTGTCGACGAATTTGTCGATCTTCTCGAACACATCGACGACGACAAAGATGCCGAGGAAGGCCACCACCCCCATCGCTAAGTAGGCGAGGAATTCGCGCAAGAGGTAGCGATCGAGGATTCTCAAGCGGCCTCGCGCCTGGCGGCCGGCGGGCGGCTGGAGCGGGCCGGCGTCGCCTCGATGGCACGCAGGGTCATCCACAACCCGAGGCTGCCCAGCACTAGGTTGGCGATCCACATCGCCAGCCACGGCGGCAAGAGCAGGCGGTCGGCCAGCTGCTCGCCGCCGATCAAGCAAATGTAATAGAACAAGAAGAACAAGACCGAGACAAAACCTACGGCAACGCCGCCGCGCTTGGCGCGGATCCCTAGCGGTGCCCCAATCAGGACGAACACAACACACGCCACCGGGATGGCGAACTTCTTGTGTATTTCCACTCGAAAGGCGTTGATGCGCTTTTCCTTGTGCCTGAGGTTCACGAGCTTGACCTGCGCTTGGGCGTGCGCCGCGCCCGTGAGTACCGCGGTCGAGTCCGCCTGCACCACCGGCGGGGCGACGCGGGGCCCGATGCGAATGACCCCACCCAGAGCGCGCAGCTTATGCCACCAGGGTGTCTTCGCGGCGTCGCCGACGGCGCGCTCCAAGCCTGGCCGGCCCTCCAGGCCCGCAGTCGCCGCCAGCGTGTCTACCTCCGCCAACATCTTCTGGCGCTCGGTCTCCAACTCGCCGAGCCGCTCGCGCATCATCTTGGTCGACATCTCCCGGTCGCTTCGGGTCGAACGGTCGGTACGCACGAGGTCCGACGAGATGCCCTTGATGTTGATGACGTGCTGGTTGAAGCGCAAGCGCTGATACTTGGTGGTGCGGGCGCCTTCCGGGACTTGATGAATCTCACCATCGTAGAGGGTGAAGGTGAGTGTTTCACCTCCCTGGCCGTAGGCCAGGTGGCCGCGCTTGGCGATAATCGTCGTCGGCCGGGTGTCCGGCCCTTTCTTTTCGTAGATGGTGACGCCGGTCAACTCGGACGTCCGCGGGTCGACTGACTCCACCAGGAGCGAGTAGCCCGGCAGGTCATGGATGAACACCCCTTCGGTGATTTCCAAGGTCGGGCGCTTGCGGTTGATGTCGGCCAACAAGTTGGCGAATCGGTGGTTGGTCTCCGGCAGGATGTGGTTGTTGAACTTGGTGAGGGCGATGGCTAGCAGCACGGCTGCCCCGAGCGCCGGTCGCACCACTCGGAACAGATGCACTCCGGCTCCCTTGAGCGCAGTGATCTCATTGTCCTGGGCCATGCGGCCGTAGGCCATCAGCGGCGCCACCAGTGCCGCGCAAGGGATGGACATGGCACACATCCACCCCAGCCCAAGCAGATACAACTCCAGGACCACGAGGCCCGGCACACCTTTGGTGAGGAACAGGTCGATGTAGTCGAAGATGAAATCCATCGACAGGAGAAAGGTCACTACCAGGAAGCCGAACAGGAACGGAACCAGGTGTTCGCGCAGTATGTATTTGTCTAAGGTCATCCAGGATCCAACTGTCGCGACGCAGGTTGGGTTCGGTTTCGGCGTCCCCGGCGCGCCCTTGAGCAGCCCATGGTAGGCTGCCGCGGGTCGCAAAGCGAGTCGGCATAAAAGGTTAGCTGGGGCGTCCCGAAACGGACAAGGCCTTCCTTGCCAGCCCCGTGCGTCTGCCAACTGGGTCTTAGAAGGCATGCCCCTTTTTGTGCAACCAGGCAACGGGACGCGGCGGCGGGTTGGCTGGCGCCTGGCTGGGGTGCGGGCTCTCTTGGGACTCATCCTTGGGGTGGGCTGCACCGCGCCGGCCGCTGCCCAAATCGGCTACGGGCGCGAGGCGATCGAGGCGCGCGCCGCCGAAGCCCGGCGCGACTCGGTGAGGATCGTCGGCGAGGCGGCGGCCGCCGCCACCCACGCGATCCAGGCGCTCCAGGATCAGGTAGACGCCCTCGCCCCAGATCCTCCGGTCGAGGAGCCGTGGACGCCCAAACCGTCACCAACCCCACCGCAGACGGTCTCACCGGCGCCCGGCGCGGCGGAGACCGCCTCGCCGGTGAGCCGATCAACGACAGCGTCGGCACCAGGCGAGCCTGGGACCTCCTCGCCGGCCCCGGTTCGTTCGAGGCGGCCCGACGCTGCTCCGGGGAGCGAGTTGTTCCCGGCCCCGGGTGTCCAACCTCGGGCCCCCGGTGCGCCGGATTCGTTGGCGGCCCAGCCCTCGCCGTCCCCGGAACCGGATGTCGACTGGGTACCGGCGCCCGATGACCAGCCGCGCATCCGCGGCCGGGACCGCAATTTCGACGATGCCCTAGATGACCTGGTGCCGCCCGGCCGGCGGCTGGTGTCCGCCACCCTCCTCCGCCAGCCCGACGAGAATCGGCTGCGCGAGCGCCCGGCACTCCTTCCACCCGATGCTGCTTCCCCGGCGGACACGACCGAGGCCGCTCGGGCGGCCAGTTTCCTCTGGGGCTTCCGGCCGCAGGGGAGGTTGGTGGAGCGCCGCGCCGGACTTTTTGCCCGGGGAGTCCCCGAGGTGGCCGCCGATTTCTATCTGGACGTCCAGCCGGGCGAGCGCCGGAGCGCCATCGACCTCGACCTGGAGGCTGGCACGGTCAGCCGCGCCGTCCGCATCGGCGAGGTGGAGGTCGAACCTGCCGTCCCGGCGGCGGTCGAATCGCACGTCCAGGACGTCGTGGTGAGCGGGCGCTGGGTGGATTGGTCGCGCACCGCGCGCTCGGCTGTCGGCCGCACCTTGAATGAGTCGGCGCCCATCGGCTTGCGCGGCGAGGGGGTCAGCCTGTCGACTGCTATCCCCGAAGTCGAAGTCTTGAAGTCGATCATTGGCGAGAGCAAGGCGGAGATCAACATCCGCGGCACCGAGGTGATCACCGTCGGTGGGACTTCGAACTGGGACGCCAACCTGACCGAGACCGACACGGCCAGCCAATCGAAGTTTCCGCAGCTCGACCTGAGGCAGGATCTCAACATCCAGGTGGATGGTCAGGTGGGCGACAAGGTGACGATTGATTGGCGGGAAAACACCGGCGCTGAGACCAGCCTGGCCAACCGGATCAGCATCCGCTACCGGGGCTACGAGGACGAGGTGGTCAAGACGGTCGACCTGGGCAACACCTCGCTGTCATTGCCGGGCACCGGGTTTGTGAGCTACAACGGCTCGCATTCCGGCCTCTTCGGTGTCAAGAGCACTGCCCAACTCGGCGACTTCGACCTGACGGTCATCGCTTCCAAGGAAGAAGGACAAACCGCCAGCGCCAGCATCAACCAGGGAGTCGAGGAGAGCGTCCGCCGGCTGCATGAACTCAACTACGTCAAGCGTCGCTTTTTCTTCCTGGTCGACCCGGTCGACCCTAAGAACACTGGCCTCTTGCTGGAGCCAGGGGCCCCCGGCTGGGTGCCACCGCCCGAGATCAGCGACCTGAAAGTGTGGCTGGATGACCGCAATCAGCACAACAATGGAGGGCTGCGTCCCGGCACGATGTACCTCGACCCCGCTCCGGAAGCGGTCGCCACCGCCGAGGATTCCATCCCGGACGGCGTTTTCGACATCTTGGTATCGCCGACCGACTATCGCTTACGCACCGACCTGTTCAGCATCGTCGACCAGGAGGGCCAGGCCTACAACTACCCGGTCTTGGACCTGCACCGTGTCGGGCTCGATCGGGACGACTACCTCGGGGTGACCTTCAAGGCCACCTACCGGACGCCAGGCGGCGGCCAAGAGGTGGTGACCTATGGGTCGGTGCCGTCAGAGCCCAACGCACCGTTGATCTTGAAGGCGCTGCAGGTGCCACCGGCAAAGATCCAAACCGACCAAGACTTCTTCATCGAGGACGAGTTTTGGGCTCCAACTCTGCGCTTGGCGCTCAAGAACATCTACGACCTGGGCGGTTCGGAGATTGACCCCGCGTCCCTGGTGATCTCTTTGCACTCTGACCTGGGTGCCGAGCCGGAGTTTCTGGGAGACGACGCCACGACAACCTTCATCCGCATGTTGGGTGTTGACCGCGAGAGCGTCAACGGCTTCGACGGCTTCGACAACATCATCGACCAGGTGTACCTGAAGCTGGGGGAAGGGCTGATGGTCTTGCCGGATCTCCGGCCTTTTGCGCCGTCTCGGTTGGACAGCGTCTGGCCGTTCTACTACGGCGACCTCCAGCGTCCAGCCGCCGACCCGCGCGGCCGCCCGGCATTCTTTGTCGACGGCGCCGCCAACCGGGCGGCGTACGACAAGCGCAACCCAAACACCGGCCAAGACTCGCGCTACTACTTCGAAATCAAGTCGCGGTCGAGGCAAAACACCGAGTTTTTTTTGACTGCATCGGGGTCGATCATCGAGGACTCTGAGAGCGTCATCGTCAACGGCCAGCGATTGAGCCGCGGCCAAGACTACTCGATCGACTACGACACCGGACGGGTGAACATCACCAAGGCAGACTTGCCGTCCGACGCCGACGTGCAGATTGACTACGCCTTCGCGCCCTTGTTCCAGCTTGGACAGAAGACCTTGATGGGGACGCATGTCGGTTGGAAGCCGGACGAGCGCCGGCGGTTGGGTGCGACCTTCTTGTTCGAAAGCTCCGGCGTAGCCGACCGCCGCCCCAAGCTGGGGGAGGAACCCTCGCGCATTTTGATCGGTGACGTAAACGGCTCGTTCAAGTTCGAACCGGTGTGGATGAACCGGTTGGTGGAGGGCTTGCCGGCGGTGCGCGCCAGCGGCGACTCGCGCTTGGAACTCAGCGGCGAGTTGGCGGCCAGCGCTCCCAACCCCAACACCCGTGGCCAGGTCTACTTGGACGACTTTGAAGGTGCCAAAGAAACCAGCATTCTGTCCATTCACCGGGAACAATGGTTTTGGGCGGCACAGCCGGTCGCCGTGGAAACAGCTGACGATCAGAGCCGGCGTGGCGATCTCCTCTGGTACAACCCCGTGCGCAGCCCCACGTTTGAGGGCGATCTCTTTCCCGAACTCGATGAGTTGGAGGCCAACGACCGCCGGCAGATCCTCATGCTCAGAGTGCAACCCCGCGATCTACCGGGCGTGCAACCCGAAGAACAGTGGGTTGGGCTGAGCCAGGGGATCTCGAGTTCTGGCGCGGACTTCAACCGCAAGCAGTTCATCGAGGTGTGGTTGAACGACCTTAGAGCCGACTGGGTGCGGAACCCACCCCCGGGCGTGGCGCGTCCGACCATGCACGTCGACCTCGGCAACATCAGTGAGGACGCCGAGTGGAACCCACTGGAGCCGCCGAACGATAGGCGCGACACCGAGGACCTAAACGCCGACGGTGTGTTGGATTTGAATGACACGGTTTTCGAGGACACCGGCCTGGACGGGATGTTGAGCGCTAGTGAGATCGGCCCGGGGCCGCCCAGCGACCCCGCCAACGACGACTTCGCCTTCGATCGGGACCGAGGCGATGATCCCTTTGCGTTTGAAGCCTACCAAGCCATCAACCGCACCGAGGGGAACCGCAAGCTCGACGACGAAGACTTGAACCGCGACAATGCATTCCAAGGTAGTGCTGCCAACGACTACCTGACGTTCTCCGTCGATCTGTCCGACACTACCTACGTGGCTGCCGATGTGGAGCGCGATTTCGGGCTGATGGTGGACCGAGACGGGCGCCCGAATGGCTGGCGGTTGTTTCGCATCCCCATCGAAGTGGGCGAGCCGGTCGGCACGCCGAGTTTGTCCAACGTCACCCACTGCCGCATTTGGTTCACGGGTTTGCCGGATACCACGACGGTGCTGCAGTTGGCTGGCATTGATGTCCAGGGCAATCTTTACGAAACTGAGCCGCTCCGTGACGCGGCCACCGGCCTGGTCGCAGAACCGAACCCGGGCGAGTCCGTGACGATCCGTGGCATCAACAACAAAGAGGATGCCAACGAGTACACTGCACCCTTCGATCTGGAAGAACGCGACCGGGTCACCGAGCGCGAGGGGTCCCTGGCCTTTGACTTCGTCGATCTGGCGCCCGGTCGCGAGGGAAGCGCGCTGCGCGCCTTTTCCAGCGAGCGCGACTTCACCCTCTACGACACCTTGACCTGGTACCTCTATCAGGGGCTGGCCGCCAACTCAATCACCGATCCGGTCGAGGGAATGGAGGCGTTCGTCCGCTTTGGCGCCGACACCCTCAACTACTACGAGTACTCGGTTCTCTTGGACCGCCAGACCCCCGGCTGGTTGGAGGTCGACGTACCGGTTGCCGAGATCTCAGCCCTGAAGCTGGCGGCACTTGGTGACTCGACCCACGCGGAAACGACGGCGGGGCGCACCATCAAGTTTGTCGGCAACCCCTCGTTCACCAAGATAAGCCGGCTCACGTTTGGGGTACGAAACGCCTCGACGGCGGTCAAGTCGGGGACGATCTGGGTGGATGACATCCGCCTCGATGACGTCATCCGCGACCTGGGAACCGCCGCGCGCTTCGGGTTGAGTGCCAAGTTCGCTGACTTTTTGGACGTGAACTCGGACCTGTCGACCGAGGACGAGGACTTCCTGTCGATTGGTTCGGCGGGCCGCCAGCAGATTTCTCGCGGCACTGGGTCCTCGAGTCGCCGGTTCAACCTGCGTTCGACTGCCCAGTTGCACAAGTTTTTCGAGACCACCGGAATCAACCTGCCCGTGAGCTTTTCGTTTCAAGATAACTTGTCGCTGCCCGAGTTTTCGGCTGGCGATGACATCGTGCTGAACCCGGACCAATCGCGAAATCAGCAGACCGGCTCGAAATCGGTGGGCTATACCGCACGTTTCAGTCGCCGCCGCGAGGACTCCAGCCCCTGGGTGCGCCAGACGCTGAATGCCCTGGCCATGGACTATTCGTTGAGGGATTCGCGTTCGCTTGGCAAGACCTCACGGGACTCGTCTCGGTCCATCAACTTCAACGCCAGCTATGCGCCGGTCATCACGGTCGAACCGCTGGCGCTGGGCCCCACCGAGTTTCGCTACGTTCCCGAATCGGTGAATGCTCGGTTGGCGTTCCGCTCCGACCGCCGTTTCACCTACCAGCGCGACCTGGAAGACCCGACGGTGCGCCAGCTGCAGTCGGTCAGCTACCTGCGCGTCGCCGACTTGTCGGCCGGAACATCCTACTCGCCGTTCCGCAGCTTGCGCGGCGACTACAACGTCACCTCGTCCCGCGACCTGGTGGCCGAGAACCCGGCCAGTTGGCTGTTTGGTCTGAACATTGGTTCTGAGTCCACCCGTGGTCATCGGGTTGGTTTGAACTGGGACCCGCCGGGGTTCTACGCGCCATCGTTCTCCTTTCGAAGTGATTCCAACGACAACCACGCCCCGCGCATCCAGCGCGCCGATGTCGATGGCCAGCTGCGCCACCTGAACGCTTCCCAGAACCTGTCCGGCAGCTGGTCTATTCCGTTGACGCTGGTGACCGGCGGTCGATCGCGGGCGCCGGCCGACTCGGTGGACAACATCTGGCGCGACGTGCGCGCGGCGGTGGCGCGGGTCGGTGTTTTTCAGGACATCGCCGTCAGCGCCGCGATCAACCGCAACAACTCACTCACCGACGTCGTCGGCGTGCCACGCTGGCAGTACCAACTGGGCTTTTCGCTGCACCCCGGTGCCGATGTCCGCCAGACCTCGCTGGGGGTCGAATCGGAGACCGAATCGCGTAACCTGTCGCTGTCGAGCGGCGCCCAATTGACCGGCGGCATTGACCTCCGGACTTCGTTTGCCGTACGCAGGAGCCGGTCGCTGAGAACGGCGGCAGTCACGCGCATAGACGTCACCCGTACCTGGCCCGACATCAAGCTCAACTGGCGGCAGTTGCACCGCAAGAACCGCTTTTTGACCCGGGCCTTTCGCAGCTTGGCGTTGGACTCTGGCTTCAGGCACGAGCGCACAGTGTCGGGACCGGACTTTTTCCGGGACGAGCGCACCACCCGGCGGTCTGAGTGGCGGCCGTTGTTTAATTTGAATGGAACCTTCCAGAGCAGTTGGACGTCGCAAGTGCGGATGGATGTCTCTTCGACCCGTGACGACGACGTCCTGACCGGCCAGGCGCGGTCGCGACACAGCGATCGCTCTGACTTCAAGATCAGCTTTGGAAGGCGCTACCAGAAGGGTGCGATCTTCAAACTGCCGTGGCAGAAACAGGGCAAGAAGCTGAACGGGCCCCTGCAGTTGAGCTTCGACGTGGACCGGAAAAGCGATGCCACCGAAAGCCGCGAGGCAGACGGGCGCACCATCTTGGAGCAAAAGATCGTCAGCATGAACTTCCGGGGCAGCGCCACGTACAGTTTTCGCCGGCAGATTGACGCACGTCTGAGCGCCGCTCACACGCGCCGGAACGACGTCAAGCTCGGCTACAAGCGTCGTTCGATCACCATGTCGATGGCCATGACCTTTACATTTTGAGGTGCAACGTGGGTGTGGTCAGCCGACTTGCGTGTCTCCTGGTTTTGTTTCCGAGTGGCGGCCTGGCGGCGCCACCTGCCTTCTCCGGCCAGGGGGCCATGCAACGGCTTGCGGCGCTTTGTGCGCTTGGGCCGCGGGTGCCAGGAACCGCCGCCCACGACGCAGCCCGCCAGTTTTTGATCGCCGAGTTGTCGGCGGCGGGGGCGACCGTGCTCGAGGAGCACTTCATCGCCACCCCACCGCGTTACCAGAGCCCGGTCGACATGACCAATATCATCGGTCGCTTCGATGGGCGCTCCGCCCAGCGTCTGGTTTTGGCGGCGCACTGGGACTCGCGCCCGTGGGCCGACGCGGAGGAGGACTCCAGCCTGCACGATACGCCGGTCTTGGGCGCCAACGACTCAGCCTCAGGCTGTGCCATCCTCTTGGAGTTGGCGGCCGCCCTGGGCCGGGAGCTGCCGCCCTACGGCGTCGACCTGGTCTTTTTTGACGGCGAGGACTCCGGCCTGCCGGGTGTGCCTCGGAGTTTCTGCCTGGGGTCGCAGGAGTACGCGCGCGGCTTGGTGGAGCCGCCGCTCTACGCTGTGGTGCTCGACATGGTCGGGGACAAAGAGCTTAGCCTGCGTCGCGAAGCGCACGCCGCGCGCCTGGCCCCCGATCTTCAGGAATACGTCTGGCAGCGCGCCGCCAGCCTGGCGCTGCCAGGATTCGCCGATCCTGGGTTCGTAGAAATCTACGATGACCACGTGCCCTTGCTCGAAGCCGGCGTCCCGGCAGTGGACCTCATCGACTTCGACTACCCGCATTGGCACACAACCGCCGACACGCCAGACAAGTGTTCGGCGGCGAGCTTGCAGGTGATCGGCGAGCTGGTGACGAGCCTGGTCTACAACCCCTAGGACATCAGGCGGCGACGTCGGGCTTAGCCGCGCTAGCGGTACTGGGCAGCGTGAAGCGGAAGGTCGAGCCGCCGGTCGGATTGGCTTCGACCCAGATCGCGCCGCCGTGCCGGTTCACCACGCGCCGGCAGATGGCTAACCCAATGCCGCTATGTTTGGCGTCAGCCGTGGCGGGCTGGCGCTGGAAGATTCCAAAGATGGCTTCCTGGTGTTCGGGTGGGACGCCCCGCCCGTTGTCGGTGACCGCGAATTCGACGGTGCCATCGCTTTCCGAAGCTTCGATGGCCAAGGTCAGCGGCTCCTTGCCCCGGAAGCGGATGGCGTTGTCGATCAACTGTTTGAACAACTCGGCGAGTTGCACGCGGTCACCTTGCACGTCGGGCATTTCAGGCGCCACGGTGAGTTGCGCTTGGGCGCCGGCCAGCTCGGCAGCAAGTTCGGCCACCACCTGCTCGACGAGGCTGGCTGGCCGCAGCCGTTCCAGACGTTGGGCGCCGCTGTCGATCCGGGCCACGGCTAACAGATCGTCCAGGCGCTGTTGCATGCGCTGGCAAGCGGCGACCATGAAGTGTAGGTAGTCATCGGCGTCTTCGCTGAGCTTGCCGGAATGGCGCTTTTCAAGAAGCCCGGCAAAGCCGGCGATCTTGTTGAGCGGTTCCTTGAGGTCGTGACAGACGGCAAAGTCAAACTCACCGATCGATTGGGGGTGTGGCGCCGACGGGACGGGGCTTGCCGGTGCGGGCGCCGCCGGTGGATGCTCGGAGTGTGCCGCCTCAGAGCCGCCCAACGGAGGATGTGCCACCAGCCCCTGGGTGCCCTTCCGGCGGCTGCCGGTGGCAAACGCCCCAGCCAGCGCCCCGGCCAGGGCAAGCAGGCGCCATCCTGTCTGAGGCGCGCCAGCCACCACCAAGGCGCCGGCGACCACGGCGGCCAGCGGCCACCAGCTCCGCCAGCGCCGCTCACCGCCAGGCGGTGGTTCGCTCTGGCGCGGTTCGGGTGATGCAGCGGTTGAAGTCGACATTGGAGGGCTCCCGCAGGCGAAGTTTGGGCCGAACCGGTACACTGCGACTCCCGGCCCACCTCCCAGGGCTTCGGCGACCGTGAGCTCGACCGTGAGCAGCGATCACCTGGGCGGGTGCGCGGCCACGAGGTGATCTGATGTCCCGAAGAGCGCCGATGCCCCGACTGTTGACCATTGCCGGTTCCGATTCCGGTGGCGGCGCTGGTATCCAAGCCGACCTCAAGACCTTTGCGGCGCTGGGTGGTTTTGGCATGAGCGCGGTGACTGCCGTAACGGCGCAGAACACCCGGGGCGTGATGGGGGCGACCAGCCTGAAACCGGCGTTGGTGCACCGGCAAATCCAGGCGGTGGCTACCGACATCGGCATCGACGCCGCCAAGATCGGCATGCTGGCTACAGCCGCAGTGGTCCGCCGCGTCGCCCGCGCCGTCAAGACCTTCCACGTGCGCCCCCTGGTGGTCGATCCGGTGATGGTCGCCACTAGCGGCGCGGTGCTCCTGCAAAAATCGGCCATCCGGACCTTGGTGGCCGATCTCTTGCCGCTCGCCAGCCTCGTCACCCCGAACCTGGCGGAGATCGAGGTCCTGGTCGAGCGGCGGGTCACGACGCGCGCACACATGGAGGATGCGGCCCAGCGGCTGGCGGACCGGATTCAGCGCGCAGTCCTGGTCACCGGTGGCCACCGGCGCGGCGAAGCCGTCGACGTCCTTTGGGATGGTATGTCGATGAGCCGCTTCCGGGCCCCGCGGGTTGGCTCGGCACCGATCCACGGCGCCGGTTGCACACTCTCGGCAGCGATCGCCGCCTTTCTGGGGTACGGCTTCGGGCTGGTCGAGGCGGTGGCGCACGCCAAAGCCTACACCACCGGCGCCATCGAGCACGGGCCCGACCTGGGAGGTGGTGCCCACCCGCTCCATCACGCCTGGCCCGGGCACCGCCGGCTGGTGCCGCACCGCCGCTTGGCCTAGCCGACCGCGGAATTTAGCCCTTGCGATTAGCGTGCCAGCTTCGCTATGGTCGGCAATTCGTGAGTGGGCGGGGGTCCACTCATTCGTTGTATGTGGGCTGGTGAAGATTCCCAGTCGCGTCGCGACAATCACTAAAGAAGGCGTGCACCGAAGGCCCGCGAGGCGGCAGGTCCGGCGTTCGATTCCGCCGGCTGCGGCGTTCGTCGGCCTTTTTGGCATGCCCTGCCGGGCGTAAGCTCATGGTTGGAAACGAAGCGAGGCTCAAAGAAGTGGCAGGCGTTGTACTCGGCGCGTTGGGTTATGAGCTCCTAGACCTAAGCGTGGCGCCGCGCGGCAAGCGGCTGGTTGTCCAACTATGGATTGACCGGTTGGATGGTCAAGGTGGGGTGACGGTCGGCGATTGCGCCCGCGCCTCCAAGGCGCTCGGCGCCGACCTCGGGGTTTCGGATTGCCTGCCTGGCGCCTACGTCCTCGAGGTGTCGTCGCCGGGGGTCAATCGCCCGCTGACCCGACCGGCCCACTTCCAGCGGTTTGTGGGGGAAACTGCGGTGATCCGCCTCAACGCCGGCACTCGCCGCTCGCTGACCGGCACCATCGCTCTGGCGACTGCCGGGGAGGTCTGTGTCGCCCTGGAGTCGGGCGAGACTGTCACCATCCAGTTCGATGACATTCAAAGCGCCCATCTAAAGGTGGACCCTTGGAAACGAACAAAGAGTCCCTCAACCTCAACTTGATGGAAGCTCTCGCGCAGATCGCGCGAGAGAAGAGCGTTGACCAGGAGATTCTGGTTGAGACGTTGGAGGCCGGTTTGATGTCGGCGGCCAAGAAGAAGCTGGGTGCTTCTGCCAACGTCAGCGTCGACTTCGATCCAGAGTCAGGCGGCATTGAGATGTACGCCACGATGGAGGTGGCCGACGACTTCGGGCCGATCGACCGTGGCTACCAGATGGCGCTGATCGATGCCAAACGAATGAAGTCTGACGCCCGTGTCGGGGACCGCATCAAGATTCAACTGCCCATCGCCGAGTTTGGGCGCAATGCCATCCAGGCGGCCAAGCAGGTGCTCATCCAGCGCGTCCGCGAAGCTGAGCGTGACCGCGTTTTTGATGAGTATCACTCGCGCGTCGGCGAACTGGTGACCACCATCGTTCAGCAGCTCGACCGCGGCAACGTCATCGTGCAGCTCGATCGGGCCGAGGCCATTCTGCCCGGGCGCGAGCAAATCGGTCGCGACCGGTTTCGACAGGGCGAGCACATGCGGGCGCTGATCGCCGCCGTCGACAAGAACGCCAAGGGGCCACAAATCGTCTTGACCCGCGCCTCGGTCGAGTTCCTGCAGCGGTTGTTCGAGGCCGAAGTGCCCGAGATCGCCGACGGTGTGGTCGAGATTCGGGCCATCGCTCGCGAGCCGGGCGCCCGCTCCAAGGTGGCAGTGGTCTCCAAGGACGACAAAGTCGACGCCGTCGGCGCCTGCGTGGGCATCAAGGGTTCGCGGGTTCAGTCGATTGTTCGCGAAATGAACGGCGAGCGCATCGACATCGTGCCGTTTAGTTCAGACGCGGTTTTGTACGTCACTCGGGCGCTGTCGCCGGCCAGGGTGAAGCAAGTCACAGTCTCAGAGGATGGCACCAGCATGCGGGTGGTCGTTGAGGACGACCAGTTGTCGCTGGCCATCGGCAAGGGCGGGCAAAATGCGCGCCTGGCCGCCAAGCTCACCGGTTTCAAGATCGACCTAGTGAGCGAGGGACAGATCCAGCGCGAAACCGAACTCGAAACCATGATGCGGGTCGAAGTCGAGGAGCTACCGGGTGTTGGCCCGAAGGTGGCCGAACTCCTGATTCGCGCTGGGTTCGAGACCGCCGCCGAGCTGGTGGGGGCAGAGCTCTCCAAATTGACCGCCATCGACGGCATCGCCAAAAAATCAGCCATGAAGCTCCAGGAGATTGGCGAGCGCACGTTGGCCGAGCGCCAGCGGCTGGTCGAGGCGGTGATCGCCGAACGCGAAGCAGAAGAACAAGCTGCAGCGGAGGCTGCGGCCTTGGAGGCTGCGGCTGAAGGCGCCGCACCGGAGCCAGAACAAGTAGCTGCCGAGCCAGCGGCCGCCGCGGATGAAGGGCCGGCCGTCGACGACGCCGGCGACGACTCTCCGCCGGCCCTGGCGCCTAGTTCGGCCGGGGAATCGGCGTAGCGATTGATTGGGGTGGGCACCCCTGGACAAGCAGCAAAAACATCCCAGGGAGGATGTCGTTGTCAAAGAAGAAACGCGTATACGAAGTAGCGCGCGATCTCGGTATCTCGAGCGAGGCCTTGCTCGAGATGGTGCGCGGCATGGGCGCGCAGGTGAAGAGCCACATGAGCGCGGTTGACGACGAAGTAGTCGACGCGCTTTACGGTCGACTCGAGCGTGAAAAGCAGCGCATCAAGGATGCGGACGTCACCAAGCGCCAGCGCCAGGCCGATCGACGCGAGGCATCGAAGGGCGAGCAAAAGAAGACCGCCGGCGGCGCTGACCAGGCGCCGCCGCCTCGTACGACTGCGGCCGCCGTCGCCGAGCCCGCCGCGGCGCCTGAGCCTGCCAAGCAGCCGGCGGCGCCCGCTCCGCCGGAGCCGGCCGCTGCCAAGCCAACGGCCAAGCCGGCGCCCAAGCCCGCCAGCAAGCCGGCGGCGCGCCGCCCGCCGGCGCCCCCGGCGCCCTTTCGGCCGTCCCAGTCTGCCCTCAAGCCTGGCGAGCAACCGGCGCGACGCCCGGTGACGCCGCGTCCCGCCGCCGGCCGCCCGCGCCCGCAGGCTCGCACTGGGGGCGGTGGGCCGATGCCGCCGCCCTACAGCCCGGGAGCGCCGAGCGGCGGCCCGCGACGAGGTGGGCGCCGCAAGAAAGAGAAGAAGGTCGACCGCGACGAAGTGCGCCGCAACGTCAAGAAGACCCTGTCGTTGATCGACGGGCCCAAGAAGACCAAGCGCCGCCGCAAGACTCGTGAAGACGGCACCGCTGTCGTCGACGAGCCGCGCATCGTCCGCGCCACGGAGTTCATCACCCTCGGTGAGATCGCCTCGCTTATGGACGAGGATCCGAGCGAAGTGATCGCCGCGTGCATGCGGTTGGGGGTCATGGCCACCATCAACCAGCGCCTCGACAAAGACACCATTGTGACTTTGGCGGATGAATTCGAATACGAAGTTGAATTCATCACCGAGTGGGGCAAGGAACAGGTCGAGGGCACCGAAGAGGTCGAAGAAAACCCGGAGCCGCGCGCACCGGTGGTGACGGTGATGGGGCACGTCGACCACGGCAAGACCACTCTGCTCGACTCGATCCGCTCGACCAACGTCGCGGCCCGCGAGGCCGGCAAGATTACTCAGCACATCGGTGCCTACGTCGTCCAACACAAGAAGCGTCAGATCACTTTCCTGGACACGCCGGGCCACGCCGCCTTTACCGCCATGCGAGCGCGGGGGGCCCAGGTCACCGATATCGTCGTCTTGGTGGTGGCAGCTGACGACCGCATCATGCCACAGACGATTGAGGCGATTGATCACGCCAAAGCGGCGGAAGTGCCGTTGATCGTCGCTATCAACAAGATCGACCTACCCGGTGCCAACGCCGATCAGGTGAAACAAGAACTTCTCCGGCATAACATCATGGTGGAAGACCTAGGTGGCGAAGTGGTGTCCGTGCCGATTTCGGCTAAGCAGGGCACCAACATTGAGCAGCTCCTTGAAATGATCCTCTTGGTGGCAGATGTCCAGGAGTTGAAAGCCGATCCGAGCATTCGCCCGCGGGGCGTTGTGCTTGAAGCCAAAGTTGAGCAGGGTCGCGGCGTGGTCGGCTCGGTCCTAATTCAGCGCGGCACTCTCAAAGTGGGCGACCCCTTCGTCTGCGGCGTGCATTCCGGCAAGGTGCGCGCCCTGCACAACGAGTGGGGCGACGACGTCGTTGAGGCCGGTCCTTCGGTGCCGGTCGAGGTGTTGGGTTGGGACGGCGTGCCGCAGGCCGGTGATACCTTCGCGGTCATGGCCGACGAGCGCGAGGCCTCCGAGATTGCCCACAAGCGCCAGATCCTGGCCCGCGAGCAACAGCTGCAGCGCCAGCGGGCGGTGACTCTGGCCGATCTCCATACGCGCATGGCCGAGGGCTCGATTTCCGAACTCAACATGATTATCAAGGCTGACGTCGACGGATCTGTTCAGGCGCTCACCGAGTCGCTCGAACAACTCTCCACCGACGAGGTCAAGCTCAACGTCATTCACTCGGGCGTTGGCAACGTCAATGAGTCGGACGTCATCCTGGCCACCGCCTCGCAGGCGGTCATTATCGGCTTCCATGTGCGCACCGAAGCGCGCGCCTCGGCCATGGCCAATGAGAAGGGCATCGACGTTCACAGCTACCGGGTGATCTACGAGGCGGTGGAGAGCGTCAAGAAAGCCATGGAGGGGCTCCTCAAGGCTGAAGAGCGCGAGGTGGTCATCGGTGCCGCTGAGGTGCGGCAAACCTTCAAAACGCCGCGCACGGTGGTGGCCGGCTGTTACGTCACCGAGGGCAAGATCTTGCGCAGCGCCCAGGCCCGCGTCTTTCGGGGTGGCGAGACGATCTACACCGGCAGGATCGGTTCACTGAAGCGGTTCAAAGATGACGCCCGTGAGGTGGCAGCGGGCTACGAGTGCGGCATCGCCCTGGCCGACTTCGATGGTGTCAAGGAACGCGACATTATCGAAGTGTTCCGCATCGAGCAGATTGCCCGCACGCTTTAGCGTGGTGCGCAGATGCTTGTCGGTGTGGCGCGGATCGAGTTCCACATCCCCGCGGCTCGGTCGCTGAAGGGGAAGCGCGCCGTTGTACACAGCGTCAGGGATCGGCTGGCAAGCCGATTGAAAGTGTCGGTCGCGGAAGTCGACCACCAGGACCTGTGGCAACGCTTCGCGCTGGGCGTGGCGGTGGTCGGCAGCGACGCCCGGGTTATCGGTGGCGTCCTCGATCAGGTGCGCCAGGTCTGCGAGTCGGAGATGCGCGCAGTGGTGGTTGACTTCCAGGCTGAAGTGCGATGACCCAGCGCGCACGGCAGGGACGCGTCGGTGAGCTGCTGCGCGATGAACTGGCTGAAGTCATCGGCCGCCGCTTGGAAGACCCGCGCCTGCGGTTGGTGTCGGTCACCGCCGTTGAGATGTCGGGCGATTTGCAGCACGCCCGCGTCTATCTGAGTTGCACCGACCCTGAGGCAGACGCGGCGGCGGTTCTTAAGGTGGTCCAGCGTGCCGCTGGTTTCATCAGGCGCCAGCTGGTGCGCCAGAACCTCGGGCTGCGCCACCTGCCTGAATTGCACTTTTGTCACGATGACTCGATGGCGCACGGCGCGCGCATTGACCAACTCCTCGGCGACGTCGACCACCATCCGGAGGAGCCATGAGTTTGCCGGATTGGGCGCCAGTCGTAGAGGCGATTGACGCAGCCAAGCGCTGCTTGGTGGTCTCGCACATCGACCCCGAGGGCGACTCATTGGGGTCCGAGCTGGCCCTCGCCACCCTGCTTGGGGGTGCTGGCAAAGATGTTCGCGTGGTGAATGCCGACCGGCCGCCGGCCAAGTACGCGTTCCTCGGCGGGACGGACGCCATCCAGGCACCGGAGGAGGTCGCCGATGTCGAGTTCGACACGGCGTTCGTGGTGGATTGCGCCGTCTTGGAGCGGGTCGGCTCGGTCGCGTCGCTTCTCGATGGCCTGACTGTCGTCAACATCGACCACCATCGCTCCAATGAGCGCTTCGGCGACGTCAATTACGTTGCCCCGAGCGCTTGCGCCACCGGGTTTTTGATCTACAAGCTGGCCGAGCACCTCAAGTGGCCGCTGACGCCCGAGGTGGCGGCACCGATCTACGCGGCGATCATTACCGACACGGGTAACTTCCGCTATGCGTCGACGTCCGCCGAAACACTGCGCGTCGCCGCGCACTTGGTGGAGGTCGGCGGGCTCGACCCGTCAGCCGTATGGCGCGCGGTGTTTGGGCAGAAATCGCTGGCCGCCCTGAAGCTCCTTGAACACGGCCTGCGCGCGCTGGCGCTCGAGTGCGGCGGGCGGCTGGGTGTGATTCACTTGTCGCGCCTGGCGTTTGTGGAGACCGGGGCCGATGAGATCGACGCGGAGGGCATCGTTAACTTCGCCGGACGCGTCGAGGGCGTCGAAGCGTCGGTGTTGCTCGTCGAGACCAAGAGTGGTGTGGTGAAAGCCAGCTTGCGTTCTGAGGGGGTGGTCGACGTCGACCGCGTGGCGGCTGCCTTTGGCGGCGGCGGTCACCGAAACGCCGCTGGCGCCCGCCTTCAGGGACCGCTGGCCGAAGCGCGGCGGCGGGTGATCGAGGCGTTTCGGGCGGCGTTGGGTGGTGAGTAGCTGGCCGTGCTGGTGGTGTTGATTGACAAGGAACCGGGGCCAACCTCGCACGACGTCGTGGCGCGGCTGCGTCGCGTGCTTGGCCAACGGCGGGTCGGGCACACCGGTACGCTCGATCCCTTTGCATCAGGGCTTCTGCCCTGCTGCGTTGGGCGAGCGACGCGGATCGCCCCGTTCATCAGCGACCAGCCCAAAACCTACGAAGGAGTCATCGAGCTCGGCTATGCCACGGACACGCTGGATCCGACCGGTCGCATCTCTGAGCGCCGTCCGGTCGAACCTGGCTGGGAGGCGCGCTTGGAGGCAGTGCGCCGCCGTTTTGTCGGCACCCTCGAGCAGGTGCCGCCCATGTACTCGGCGGTGCGGGTCGGCGGTCGGCGCCTTTACAAGGCGGCTCGCCAAGGGATGGTTCTAGAGCGCCCACCCCGCACGGTGACGGTGGAACGTTTGGACCTCGAACCCATCGGCGCAGCCAGGTTGTGGATCGACGCCCGGGTGTCCAGCGGCACCTACGTGCGCGTCCTCGCCCTCGACTTGGCCAAGGCTTTGGGGACGGTCGGCACCCTCACCCAGCTACGGCGCACCAGTGTTGGATCACTCGGGGTCGAAGAGGCGCTCTCCAGCCGCAGCCTAGCCCCTGGGGCGCGCGAGCGGCTGCGTGGCGCGAGTTGCTCGCCGTCGGTGGCCCTCGCCGCCTACCCGGCCTTGACGCTGCGGGGGACGGCAGTCGCGCGGTTGAGGCACGGCGTGGCGCCCGGCGCGGGGGAGTGGAGCATCGAGCCCGGGACCCATCTTCGTCCTAACCAGGCTGTGCGATTGGTCGATCGAGACGGCGCGCTCCTGGCGCTGGCGCGCATCTCGATGTCTGACGGCGGCCGCTCGTCTTGCGAACTCCTGCGCGTCTTGGTGGGCGCGGCGTGACCGGGAACCGACCGGCGGCCGCCGTCACCATCGGCGTGTTCGATGGCGTGCACTTGGGTCATCAGGCGCTCGTCGCTCGCGTCCGTCACCACGCCGATCAAGCGGACTTGCTGGCGGTCATTTTCACTTTTGCTGAACACCCCCTGGCCACGCTGGCGCCGTCCCGTTGTCCTCCGGCGCTGACCACCACCGCCGAGCGGCAAACGTGGTTGACCGCTGCTGGAGCCGAGCGGGTACACGTTTTGGTTTTCGATGAGCATTTGGCGGCGTCCTCAGCGGCGGACTTTCTAGCCGAGCACATTGTTAGCCGCTACGACTTGACCACTCTGGTGGTCGGACCAGATTTCGCGATGGGTCGCGACCGCGCCGGCGATCTGGCCACCCTCAGGGGCCTCGCACAAGCGCAGGGTTTTCGAGTGGACGAGGTGGCGGTGGTGCCGGTGGGGGGCGCGCCGATCTCGTCGTCGAGGATTCGGATCGCCCTAAGCGCTGGCCGGGTCGAAGAGGCCGCCACGCTGCTCGGCCGTCCCTATGCGGTGACCGGGCCCGTCATCCGCGGGCACGGACGGGGTCGCAAACTGGGGGTACCGACCGCCAACCTCGAGCCGCCCGCCGGCAAGCTGGTGCCGGCGACCGGTGTCTATGCCGGGGTGGCGGTCCACCCGCTCATCGGCCACCGCCTAGCGGCGATCAACGTCGGTTTGGCACCCACCTTTGGGGGGACCGAGCGGCGGGTCGAAGTCCACATCCTCGATTTTGACGGGGAGTGGGTCGGCCAGACCCTGGAGGTTCAGTTTGGCGCTCGCCTGCGCGAGGAGCGGCGCTTCGCCGACGCCGAGGCGTTGGTCGCCCAGATCCACGCTGACCTCGACCGAGTCCGGCGCTTGGCCCCAAAGCTGGGGGTCGAGGTGCCGGAAGCCGATCGGTAGGGGGTGCCGGAAGCCGACCGGTAGAGGGTGCCGAAAACCGATCGGTAGAGGGTGCCGAAAACCCCTGTTTTTGCTTTCGCGGCCCCTGCGCCTGTGGTAGGCTGGCGCCTCGCAAGCTGTGTGAAATCTAGTAAGATATTGATACCAAACGACTTGGAGTCGAGCTCCGCGCCCCGGCGCGAGAGCTAAAGGAAGGTGACCGAAGCGTGGCGCTGAAGAAGGACGCCAAAAAGGACATCATCGCGCAGTTTCGACTGCACGACTCGGATTCGGGTTCCCCCGAAGTTCAGATCGCGCTCCTCACCCAAAAGATCAAGTACCTCACCGAGCACTTCAAGGTGCACAAGCGTGACCACCATTCGCGGCGCGGGTTGCTGAAGATGGTTGGCCAGCGGCGGCGGTTGCTCGAGTACCTGAAGGCAACCAAGGTCGAGCGTTACCGCGCGATCATCCGCGAACTGGGCATTCGCAAGTAAGCGAGGGTTTCTCGCGGCGAGCCCAAGGTGCTCGCTTTCTACCCCAGCTGAACCAAGCGTTGATGCCTCAGTTCCGAGCGGAACCCGAGGCCCTTTTTATATTGTGGAAGGATGAAACATGTCAGAACAAGCAGCCACCGGCGTGGCAAACCCAGTCGATCGCACCGCCCATAGCGCCGACCTCGAAATTGGCGGGCGCTACCTGACGATTGAAACCGGCAAGATCGCCCGCCAAGCCTCTGGCTCAGCGGTTGTCCGTTTCGGCGACACGGTCGTTTTGGTGGCAGCGGTCGGGAGTACCGAGCCGCGTGCCGGAATCAGTTTTTTCCCGTTGACCGTGGACTACCGGGAGAAGCTCTACGCCGCCGGACGCATCCCGGGGGGCTTCTTTAAGCGGGAAGGTCGCCCAAATGAAAAGGAAATCCTCAGCTGCCGGGTAATCGATCGCTCGATTCGTCCGCTGTTTCCCAAAGGCTACCAAAACGAAACGCAGGTCTTTTGTAACGTCCTGTCTTCGGATCAAGAGAACGATTCGGACATCCTTGCTCTGCTCGGAGCATCCACTTCACTGTGCTTGTCCGAGGTGCCTTTTGGTGGTCCGGTCTCCGCTGTGCGGGTCGGGCAGGTCGATGGCGAGTTTGTCGTCAATCCGACTTTTGCCCAGCTCGAGTCCTCCGAGATCGACATTGTCGTGGCTGGAACCAGCGATTCGATCGTCATGGTCGAGGGCGGTGCTCGCGAGGTGTCCGAAGCCGTCATGGTCGGCGCACTGGAGGTGGCTCACGCCACCATCCGCCAGCTGAACGGCTTGCAAGAAGAACTCGTACGGGCCTGCGGCAAGGAAAAGCTGACCTTTGCACAGCCCGAAATCGATGGCGAACTCGAGCGCGCGGTCGAGGAGGCCTATGGCGAGCGCCTCAGTCAGGCCAACACCTTGGTCGACAAGCAAGCGCGGCAGGAGGCAGTGGCCGCAGTTCACACCGAGGCCCAGGAGGCCTTTGCCGAGCGCTTCCCTGAATCTGCCGCCGATGTGGCTACCGTCCTCGGGCGCATCCAGAAGCAGAGCCTCAGGAACACCATTATTTCTGAGGGTCGCCGGGTCGACGGCCGCCGCCCCGAAGAGATTCGCGCCATCACCTGCGAAATCGGCATGCTACCGCGCACCCACGGCTCGGCCCTGTTCACGCGTGGCGAAACCCAGTCGCTGGTCGTCGCCACGCTCGGAACATCGGTGGATGAACAGAAAATCGATGAACTCGAGGGGCAGCGTTGGAAGAGCTACATGCTCCACTACAACTTCCCGCCGTTTTCGGTGGGCGAGGTGAGACCGCCCCGTGGTCCCAGTCGTCGTGAGATCGGCCATGGTGCTTTGGCCGAGCGGGCCATCGAGCCGGTGATTCCTGCCGATGACGCCTTCCCATACACCATCCGCCTGGTTTCGGACATTTTGGAGTCGAACGGTTCCTCGTCGATGGCCACGGTGTGCGGCGGGGTATTGGCCTTGATGGATGCTGGAGTGCCCATCAAAACACCCGTGGCCGGTATCGCCATGGGTCTGGTGAAAGAGGGCGATCGTGCCGAGATCCTCACCGACATCCTCGGCATTGAAGATCACCTTGGCGACATGGACTTCAAAGTCACCGGCACCCGCGACGGCATTACCGCTTTCCAAATGGACGTCAAGATCGCCGGTATCTCGTTCGAGCTGTTCGCCGAAGCCTTGGAGCGCGCCAAACAGGCGCGGTTCCATGTGCTGGACGCCATGGAGCAGACCATTGCCGAGCCGCGCTCCGAACTGTCGGTGTACGCCCCGCGCATCTCGGTCCTGCAGGTCAAGCCCGACAAGGTGCGCGAGATCATCGGCCCAGGCGGGCGCACGATCCGTTCCATCACTGACCAGACCGGCGCCCAGATCGACATCGAGGACGACGGCACTGTCAAGGTGGCGGCGACCGATTCGGCGGCCGGCAACCGTGCCCTGGAAATGATCAAGGCGCTGGTTCAAGACCCCGAGATTGGCCGGATCTATCGGGGTCGGGTCAAGCGGGTAGTCGAGTTTGGTGCCTTCATCGAGATCTTGCCGGGTCGGGATGGTTTGTGTCACATCTCCGAACTTGAGGAGCACCGCGTCAACCGCGTCGAGGATGTCTTGCGCGAGGGTGATGTGACCGAGGTCAAGGTCATCTCGGTGGACTCGGATGGCCGGGTCAAGCTCAGCCGCAAACAAGCGATGGGCGCTCGCGAGCGCTCAGGCGTTTAGTAGAGCGCGCCCGGGGTTGGTGTGGGCTTGCCCTTCACCAAGATGCACGGGCTCGGCAACGACTACGTCTACGTCGATGAAGCTACGCTCGACGGGTTCGATCCCGTCGAGTTGAGTCGCCGGATAGCCGATCGCCACACCGGCATCGGCGCCGACGGGCTAGTGGTCCTGGCCCGCGGTGCCGAGGTGGCTATGCGCATGTGGAACGCCGATGGTTCCGAGTCGGCCATGTGCGGCAACGCTCTGCGTTGCGTTGCCCGTTTGGCGGTCGACTGGGGTTGGGCGGCGGGCTCAGAGCTCACCATTCAGACGGGCGCCGGTCGCCATCAGGCGCTTCTGTTGGACGATGGGCGCGTGCGGGTCGACCTCGGCGCCCCGCGCTTTGCGCCGGCGGCAATTCCCATGGTGGCCGTCGCCAGCCCGGTCTTGGATGCGCCCTTTCCACTCGACGGCGACACCCTGCGCATCTCAGCAGTTTCAATGGGCAATCCCCACGCGGTGATCGAGGTGGACGACGTAGCCACCGCCCCGGTAGCCACTCTCGGGCCGCGTTTGGAGTGCGACCCCCGCTTCCCCGAGCGCACCAATGTTGGGTTTGCCGAGCGCACCGGCGACCGGGCTCTCAACCTGCGGGTGTGGGAGCGCGGCAGCGGCGAGACGCGGGCCTGCGGCTCGGGCGCCGCGGCCGCGGCGGTGACCCAGCTGGCCCGCGGCCTAGTGTCCAATCCGGTCTCGGTGGACCTGCCCGGCGGTCAATTGCTGGTGGACTGGGATCGCTCGGGGCCCGTCTGGCTGACGGGCGAGGCGGCCTACGCGTTCAAGGGCGAGTGGCTAGGGGCGCCCTTGTAGGCCTCGAGGCCGCGCTTGACGACTTCCAACGCCCGGGTCAGCGGCTCGACATCCAGCACGTACGCCACGCGCACCTCGTTCAAGCCGCGCCCTGGCGTCGTGTAGAACCCGGAACCGGGAGCCAGGAGCGTCGTCTCGCCGTCCAGTTGAAACTCAGTCAGGAGGAACTCACAAAAGTCCTCGGCGCGCTCCACGGGCAGGCCAAGCATGATGTAGAACGCACCCTCCGGGATCGGGCAGGTGATGCCTTCGACGTCAGCCATGGCGCGCACCACCGCGTCGCGCCGCGCCCGGTAGGTGGCGCAGGTCGTGCGGAAATAGTCGGCGCCCACCTCACCAATCGCTGCAGCTGCGACCTGCCCTAGAGTCGGTGGCGATAGGCGAGCCATTGCAAAGCGCATGGCGGCGTCAATGATCGCCGGCGCGCGGGAGACCATAGCACCCACCCGCAGGCCGCAGGCGGCGTAGCGCTTGGACGTGGAGTCGATCATGATGACTTGCTCGTCGAGTTCGCCAAATTCCAGGACACTGGGCGTCGAGCCCTCGAAGATGAACTCGCGATACACCTCGTCCCCGATGACGAACAGGTTGTGCGCGGTGGCCAGCGCGACGATCGCCTCGACTTCGCTCTGAGTGTAAACGGTGCCCGTAGGGTTACCGGGGTTGGCGAACAAGATGGCCTTGGTGCCGGGCTGGACGTAGCGCTCCAGGTCCGCCGGCAGGTGGTAGCCGTCCTCAATCCGACAGGGTATCGGGTCGACGTGAACGCCCAAGAGCGCGGCGAAGCCCAGATAGTTGGGGTACAGTGGCTCAGGGATTAGCACCCGTTCACCCGGATCCAAGCAAGCCGCTAGAGCGAAAATGAGCGCCTCAGACCCAGCCGTGGTGACCAGGAAGTGATCGCCAGTCAGGTCGGTGTGACCGGCTTGGTGCCAATAGGTGAGCAGTGCGTCGCGACAGGCCTGGGTGCCGCCGGACGGCGAGTAGGCATAGGTGGTGGCGTCGAAGTTCCGAACCGCCCGGCGGAGGGCGCCCGGAGTCGGCAGGTCGGGTTGGCCGATGTTGAGATGATGGACGTGGACGCCCCGCCGGCGGGCGGCGTCGGCCAAAGGCGCCAGTCGCCGGATCGGCGACGCCGGGGCGGCGGTGCCTCGCTTTGAGAGTGTTGGCACTGAAGCGCTCCTGGAAGGGCGTGATCAGTCGGTGAAATCCCATCGTAGCATGCGCTGGCGCCGATCTAGGGCCTGTACGGTGGCCACTTTGCTAGAGTCCGCCCCTGGCGGTGCGACCTTTTGGGCGGGGGATGGTGTATTAGTAACGACCGCCAGCAGTGTGTGGCGGCCCCATGGGTGCGGTTGGTAGGAGGTTGCATGGGAAGTCGAGCAAGGCAAGTTAGCCGGTGGTGGATCATCGCCTGGGTGGCTTGCGTGCCGGCAATTGTTTGGGCGGGTACGACCACCGGCGACAGTGCGCCGGCGGTGCCTGTCGACGCGTCTGAAAGCGCCGAGGTGGTGGCGGCTGGTGACCCCGAGGTCGCCGCCGGCGAAACGGTCGGCGCCAGCGAGTCCACGGCGGCCAACCCGCCTCGTTTGCCCCAGATCCCCTTTGGCGTCGGCGAGAAGTTCGTCTTCTCACTCCAGTATGGTGTGATCAAGGCGGGTACCGCTACGCTCAACGTCGAAGACGTAGTCACCGTCGACGACGTCGAATGTTACAAACTCTCGTCCGTGACGCGCTCCAACGCCTTGTTCAGCCGCTTTTACAAGGTCAGGGATCGCGTCGAGAGCATCGTCGACACCGCTCGCTTGCTGACTCTGCGCTCCTCAAAGGACTTGTCGCAGGGCGACTATCGCAAGCAGAGTTCAGGGGTTTGGGATCAACAGGCGCAGCTAGTCACCTACGCCAATGGCGACACGGTGTCGTTGGATGAGCACACGCGCGATGTATTGGGCGCTTTTTTCTATGTGCGCACGCTCGACTTGAGAGTTGGCGATCGCGTGCCGCTGGCGGCCCACGATTCGGGCAAGACCTACCCGCTGTGGATCGAGGTCTTGGACGAGGAGACCATCGACACGCCGCTCGGCACGTTCGATTGCTTGGTCGTGGAGCCCAAGCTCCAGACCGAAGGCTTGTTTAGGCGCACCGGCTCCCTGAAAGTCTGGCTGACTCGCGACGAGCGCCATATGCCGGTGATGATGCAGTCCAAAATCAAGATTGGCGCGGTCTCTGCCATCTTGATCGAACACCAACCCGGCGCCACGCGCCGGCCCCAACTCCCAGGTGTCCACGCCAACTAGGAAAACGCCAGCGCCTCAGCTTGGGACCGACGGCGAGCCCGTCTACGCCGAGGTCGACCTCCGCGGTGTGCGGACAACACCCATCGCCGAGCGTCCCAGCAAGGTCCACCTCGACCACCTGGCGCCGAGCCCCGACCCCACGCTGCCGGTGGGTCGGCTTTTGGAGCTCTTGCCCAATCAGTTAGCAGCTCTGGCTCTCGGTCGCTTGGTAGAGCACGTCACCGCCGCCGTCACTCGGCGGAAGCCGGTTGCCGCGCTCCTCGGTGGCCACGTAGTCAAGACCGGCTGTGCGCCGTCCCTCATCGCCTTGATGGAGCGCCGAGCCATCACCGTGTTGGCTCTAAACGGGTCAGCAGCGATCCACGATTTCGAGCTGGCAATGTTCGGCAAAACGTCCGAAACGGTAGAGGAGGTGCTGGCGACTGGTGCGTTTGGCATGGTCGAGGAGACCAGCCGCTGGATGAACCAGGCGGCGGTGACCGGAGCCGATCGAGGCATCGGCTTGGGGGAGGCGCTGGGGATGGCGCTCGATGAGGCGGCTGCGCCTCACCGGGAGCAGAGCTTGCTTGCGGCCGCCCGCCGGTTGGGCGTGCCGATCACCGTGCACGTGGCGTTGGGGACCGACATCTTGCACCAGCACCCTACAGCTGATGGTCGCGCTATCGGGGAGACCAGCCTCCGCGACTTTCGGCGGCTGGCGGGCGCCCTACGCGGGCTGTCCGGCGGTGTGGTCTTGAACTTGGGCTCGGCTGTGGTGATGCCCGAGGTGTTTCTGAAGGCGCTGAGCGTCCTTCGCAATCTGGGAGAACCGCTGGAGGCGTTGACGACCGCCAACTTCGACTTTCAGAGGCACTATCGGACGCGCCACAACATTCTAGCGCGGCCCACCCAGGGCATCGGCGAAGGGATCGAGCTGATTGGCCACCACGAAATCATGATTCCGCTGTTCGCGGCACTCGTTGTAGGGCGCCTGTCGGGCGCCGAGTAGATTGCGCAAGGCGTGTGTTGACAAGGGGTTGACCTGAGACTATGATGATCCAAGCGAAGTGTGCGTACCTCTGGGGAGCGGTGCTGGCGACTGTTCTCGCCGCCGGTTGCGGTGGCGGCCCACCGCGGGCGCAGAGTGACATTGCAGCATCCGGGCGGGCTCTTGGTATCGATCCCAACTTTGAGTACCTGCCCGAGTATCGCATTCGGGTCGGCGATGAGATGCTCATTGAGTTTCTATCCGACCCGGAGCCGGCGACCAGTGCCTCGGCAGTGGTTGTGCGCCCCGACGGGCGCATCTCGGTCCGCAACGTCGACGACGTTCTGGCAGCGGGGCTGACGCCGGCCGAACTCGACTCGGTCCTCACTGAGAGCTTTGCCAGCTTGCTGGTCGACCCCGAGCTGTCGATTGTGGTGCGGGGTTTTGCCCGCGAGAAGGTCTACGTCATGGGTGCGGTGAAAACGCCGCGCGAGGTGGATCTGAAAGGACCGATCAGTTTGCTCCAGGCACTATCAGCCGCAGGTGGCTTTGTGCGCGGCGCCAATCGCAACGATGTGGTCGTTGTGCGGCGCCTGCCGGGCGGCGAACTCAACGCCTTCAAAGTCGATGCCGAACCCATCATGGAAGGAAAACCCGGCGCGCGAGAGGTATCGCTCTACGCCCAGGATGTGGTCATCGTACCGCAGACCAACATCGCCAAAGTCGGCGACTTTGTCGCCCAGTATTTTGAGGCGATCAACCCGGCTTTGCTGACCGCATTCTGGGTTGACCGTATCGTCAACCCTTAGAGTTGCAATTAGGTCGGCGTCGAAGCTGGGTTCCTCCACCCGGCGCCGCGAGGAAGCACCATGAACCAGCCTCTTGGGTATAGTTCGACCAGCGAGCTGAAGCGCAGCCCGTTCAGTTCTCCGCGCGACTTTGTGTCGTTGCTGTTCCGTCGCAAGGCGATCGCTCTGATGACCTTCGGGCTGGTGCTGGCCGCGGCCATCCTCGGCGCCATGCGCCAACGGGCTTTCTACGTCGCCCAAACCGATGTCTTGGTCGATCGTGGCGCCACCTTGGCTGAAGGGCCACACTCGCGCCCCCACATGCATTGGTGGGAAGAAATGAAGACGTTGATGGCAACTGCGCGCACGCACGAGGTTGCTGAAATCGCCGCGCAATTGTTGGCCCAGCGGCAAACCGAGCGCATGGCAGGGTCACCGGAGTTCGCCAACGCCACGGTTGGACCACCGAGTGCCAAGTCTCTGCAGGAGCGGTTCAGCGTCGAAGTGATTGACGAGACCAACGTGATCCGGATGGCCTTCCGGGGCGATTCTGCCCAGGAGACCATCGACGGGGTCAATGCATTTGCCGAGGCGTTCCTGCGTCGCAGCCGCGAATTCGTGCGTGACTCGAGTCCGCCAGCAGAAATATACACAGACCTGATAGCGGAGAAGCGCAAGAGTTTGAAGGAGATCGACGCGAACATTAACGCTATCAAGGCAGGATCGCGGATTGCCGACATCAACACCGAGGCGGTGGAGCTGACGCGCCAACGCACGGCGCTGAGCAATCTCTTGTCGGTGAAGCGGGCCGAATCGCAGGCTGTGCAGTCGGAATTGGCCGCCATTACCAGAAGCCTCAAAGAGCGCCCAGAAGTGCTCATCCCCAATGAGGAATTCAAGCGTGACCCGTCGCTGCAACTCTACGAGCGGCGACTTGCCGAACTGCGCGGTCGACTAAACACGTTGCTCGCGACCTACACGCGCGAGAATCCGCAGGTGCAAGCGTTAGAGCGCGACGTCGAGGCTTGCCGGGTTTCCATTCGCGGACAGGTAAACGACATGATTGTCGCCAAGCGCAACGCCGTTGCCGGGTTGCGTGGCGAGATTGCCAGCTTCGAGAAGTCCCTCGCCGAAACGGACACCCGCCTTGGCGAGCTGAGCGAGCTTGACCACGAGCTTGAGCTTCTGGAGTTGGACCGCAAGAGCCACCTCCAAGACATGGCGAGCTTTGAAGGTAAGGCTCGCGACACTGAACTCAATGCCAGTTCTGATCCCCGCGCCGGCAAACTGCACGTCTTGTCGGTGGCCCGCGATGCTACGCGTGTCGGCGGCGGTGCCAAGCAGAAGATGTTGCTCCTGGTGGCGACGGTTTTGGCGTTGGGTCTGGCATTCGCAGCCGCCTACGGCGCTGACATGCTTGACCGCTCGATTCGATTCCCCGAAGAGGCCGAAGCGGCTCTCGGAGTGCCAATCCTGGCGACCATACGGAAAGTGGATGCCGCTCACATCAAAGCTGCCGACCGGGCGGCCTAAGACGGAGACCTGCGTGGAAAGTTCAGCGGTCAAAAAGGCGATCGAGCGCCTGCAGAGCAAGTCGGCGCCGGACGGCACCGTCTCCATGCCGCGTGGTTCGCGCTCGCAACTGTCGCTGCAAAGTGTTCTATCCTTGCCGCCCGACGTCGTCGAAGCCTATGCAACCCTCACCGCTCGATTGGAGCGCGCCCTGGCCGGTATGTCGCGCCGCGCAATTGTCGTCGGCGCCACCGGCGAACGCTGTGGTGCGTCGTCAGTAGCTATTGGTTTGTCCGCAACCCTGGCGGCCTCAACGGGCGTCGCTACCTTGTTGGTCGACGCCAATCTACGGCGGCCGAACTTGCATCGACGGTTCGACATGGACCCGGTTCCCGGGCTCGTGGATTTGGTTCACGACAATGTCGGCAAGGACCCCAGCATTCGTCCCTCGGGCTTGGAGCAATTGAGCCTGGTGTTGAGTGGCCGGCAGGAGGTCAGCCCACAAACGTTTTTTCAGCGCCCTGAGTTTGGCCGCTTGCTCGACGGTTGGACAGAGCGTTTTGGGTACGTGATTCTCGACTCAGCGCCAGTCGGCGAGCTGGCTGACTCCATCGCCCTCGCGCAGCAGTCGACCGGCGTTGTGCTGGTCGTCGAAGCCACGCGTACCTCGCGCGACTCCGCCACTGAGGTTGTTCAAAAGGTGCGCGAAAGCGGCGTCGAGGTCTTTGGCGGTGTTCTCAACAAGCGCCGGCACTACATCCCCGAGTGGATCTACAAGCGCATCTAGCCCCGCGGCGGCGGCAACGTGCCTAGCATCAGCGTCATAGAAACTGAAACTGGTGGCTCGTGGCGCCGCTGGGCGGCTGCGGCGATGGGCGGCATCGGTGTTGCTCTAGCTGCTTCGCTAGTGGCCGGGGCGCTGAGTCTTGAGCAGCAAGTCATGGGCATGGTCCTCGTCGGCTTGCTCATGGCGACGGCGGTGGTTTGTTTTTACGACCCGACAATCTCCTACGTGCTGTGGCTCTGGGCCTTTCCGCTGATCAACCGCTATACGCACCTCAACCTGCCGGCGGTGCCCGACATGTCGGGGCCGCGCTTTATGGTCTTAGTGATGATCGGCGTCGTGGCAGTGCAGTGGGCGAGCGGTCGGCTGCGGCTCCTGCGGCTCAATGGTGTCGACTGGGCCATGCTGTTGTTCTTGGCCGCGAGCCTTGCCGACATGGTCTTGCATCGCCGCCTTGTGCACGGGGTGCAGATTAGTCCGATCACTCAGGTTATCAACGGCTACGTGATTCCTTTTTTGCTCTACTTTTTCGTCAGGAATGCTGCGACCAACGATCGAGCGGTGCGGCGAATTTTCGGGGGCATCGTTGTGCTGGCCCTCTACTTTGCCCTAACGGCTATCTTCGAGCGCTTTCGCGTTGCTCCGTTGGTTTTTCCGCCGGATATACTTGACCCGGAAGCGGGCGGCGGCCGCTGGTTTGGCGTGCGCGTACGTGGGCCATTCCTGAATTCGCCGATCTTTGGCACGGCCATAAGCATGACCTTTTACGTAGCGCTGCACGTCGTAACCCACATGCGCGGTCGGATCCAATGGGTGGCTGGATTGTCACTTCTAGTGGCACCGCTGGCTACGCTCTATACGCTGACGCGGCAGGTGTGGCTGGGCTTTGTCGCACCGCTCGCCATTGGCGTTGGACGATCGCGGTTTCAAAGACGTGTCTTGGTCGTGCTGCTGGTCGTTGCCATAGCTTTCGCGCTGTTCGTCGACTGGAGCGTGCTGGTCGATCCGGACGCGCTTCGGGCGCGGGCCCAGAACGCCAACACAGGTTCAGCGCGCCTGGTCCAATATGCAATTGGTTGGCACATGTTTCTGGACCATCCGATAACTGGAATTGGGCTCGAGCAATGGATGAACAGGGTTGACGAATACAAACATGTGGTCGGCAACTACCGGCTGGGTGTGTTCGACGTAACGGCCAAACACGGCGAGGGCGCAAAGATTCACAACGCGCTGCTGCGCATCGTGCTTGAGCTGGGATTACTTGGGGCGATCCCGTACTGTGCCATCTGGATCATTCTCTTCCGCAAATCATTGCGGCTATACAGGGCCTTGCCCAGAAGTGGGTTGTTTGGCAAGGATTTGGTGCTCATGTTCTGGCAAGTAGCGCTCGCTTACATTATCCTGATGACCTTCACCAACCCGATGCACTCTTTTCTGGGCGGATTGTTTTTCGGGCTTGCCGCCGTTATCTCGAGGCGGGCGGAGCTGGTGGATGAATCTGGCGAGCGGCCGGTTCCGGGATATACGTTGACGTCTCCCAACCCAACACTGGTTCACACAACAGCGGCTGGCTCGATACGGACCGCGACGTGAGCGTCGGCGGCACCAGCGACTCTCAAGAGGAAATCGGACCTGGATCGCCGACGCCGGCCCCGCGGCGATCTCTGAGTTTCCAGGCCGGCAGTGTCATGGCGGTGCGCGCCGTCATCTCGGCGCTGACCTTCATAGTCGCCGCGGTGCTCGTGCGCCTGCTCCCTCAAGCAGATTATGGGCGTTGGCGTCAGGTGTTCGTCATCGTGGCAGTCTGCGCTCCGACCTTGCAATTCGGTCTGAGTCAAAGTCTGTTCTACTTTTACCCACGGCGCCCGGGGGTACGGGATCAGCTCCTGTCCCAAACGCTCTACGCGATGGGGCTGGTCGGCGCGCTCTTTGCGTTAGCCATGGCGTTGGGGGCGCAGTGGGTCGGCGCGTTCTTTGGCGACCCGACCATGGCCGACCTGGCACCGCGTATCGGCGTTTTTGTAGCATTGACCATGGTCACCAGCCCGATCGAGATTCTCCCCCTCGTCCAACAGCGTATGCGTCTCATGTTTGGGCTGTTTGCCGGCGTCGAGGTAGTGCGGGCGGCGCTGCTGTTGGCAGTGGGTTTGGTGACCCGCGATCTTAACGCTTTGGTTTGGGCGTTGTGCGCGTTTGGGGCTTTCCGCTTGCTGGTGATCGTCGCGGTACTGTTGCGGCAGCGATTGTTGATCGTGCCGCGCAGCTTCGCCTTCTTGCGCGAGCAACTTACCTACGCCATTCCATACGGCGCCGCCGTCGTGGCGGCAACATGGATACAGCGTGTCGATCAGCTGGTGGTCTCGAGGATGTTTGAGCCCGATGAATTTGCCGTGTATGCCGTGGGTACGATGGTCTCGCCGGTGATCATGATCGTCGTTGTCTCGGTGACCAGCGTGTTGTTGGGCGAGATGGCGGGGTTGCAAAAGGCCGGACGTCCGGAGGCCATGGCGGCCTTGTTTCAGAACGCGACGCGCAAACTCGGGCTCATGGTGTTGCCTTTGGTCTGCTTGTTGGCTTGCCTGGCGCCGGACTTGATCCCGGCGGTGTTTGGCCGGCAGTATGCGGGCGCCGTGCCCATTTTCTTGGTTTTTCTTACTCTGGTGCTCCGGGCTGCGACCGCCTATGGCACGGTTATGCGTGCGTTTGGATTGACTGCCTGGATCTTTCGGGCGACGGTGTTGGCGTTGCTACTTGCCGTCGCCTTGGCCGTGGCGTTGGGTCGCTGGATGGGGCCGCTCGGACCGGCGATTGCAGTGGTGTTAGCGCTTTGGTCTGCTGCAAGCGCTCAATTGTGGAAGACGGGCCAACTCCTGGGTTGCGGCGTGCCAGGTCTCTTCCGGTGGCGCACGCTCCTCGCCTGTGCGATTCTCTCGGTCGCTGTGGCGCTGGTGGTGCGCACCGGGCTCAGTGTTGTTTCGGCGGCGCACTGGGTGCGCGTTCTCATCGGCGGTGCCGCGTTCGTCGTCTTGTATTTGCCGGCGGCCGTTGCCGTTGGCTTGATTCAGCGCGCCGAGCTGGGGGAGGTCGCGGGTGCCCTGCGGAGTTTGCCGGGGCGGTCATGACTTTGAGAGACACCCATGCATTCGCAAGTATCTAACAGGCCCGCCCAAGGGACCGAGGTCGAGAGCTTGAAGTCCGGGGGGTGGATTTGCCCCGACTGCAACTGCCAGCTGCTGCTCGAAACGACTGCCTGGCGCTGCGACAGTTGTGCACGGCGCTTCCCGACCCGGAACGGCGTCACCCACTTCATCGACACCGACGGCTACTGGGGCGAGATTCCCGAGGCTGACATGCGCGCCCTACTCAAGGAGATGGACGGCGCGCACTGGCGGGAAGCGCTCGAGCGGGCGCCCAATCCAGCGGTGGGCGCCAAGCTGCCGTTCATTACCGACATGCGCCGCGCCAATTGGGTGTTGGACACGCCGCTCGGGCGCCACAGCCGGGTACTGGATGTGGGGGCCGGGATGGGCTCGATCTCAGCGGCGCTCGCACAGTACGTCGGTGAAGTGGTGGCGCTGGAATCGGTGGCGCTGCGCGCCGAGTTTTGTGCGCGGCGCTTCGCGCAAGACGGGCTCGACCACATCGCGGTGGCCCGCGCCGACGCGCTGCGCTTGCCACTTCCCGCCGCCAGCTTCGACGGGATTGTCTTAAACGGCGTGCTGGAGTGGTTGGGCAAGGGCCAAGGGCCCGGGACGCGCGACGTGCAACTGCGCGCCCTGCGCCACTTACGGGAGCGGTTGCGCCCCGGTGGCGTCTTGATGGTGGCGATCGAAAATCGCTGCGCAGTGGGCTATTTCCGCGGCCGCGTCGACCACAGCTACCTCAAGTACACGTCGCTGATGCCTCGCTGGTTGGCCGACCTCGTCAGTCAGCGCCGGCTCCGGGAACGCTACGATACCTATACGTACCACCACGGCGGGTACCTGCGGCTCTTTCAGGAAGCCGGCTTTGAACATGTTGCCACTTCCTACCCGCTCTGGGGCTACAACCGCCCCGACTACATCGTACCGGCGACGCCAGCGGTCTGTACCGACATGGCCCGCCGGTTGGCTGGACCGGACCGACGCCCGTTGCGCCGGCAGATCCGCATTGCCAGCCGGCGTTTGCGCGTCACCACCGCTACGGCCGAAGACTTTCTGTTTCTTTGTCACACAAGCCCACCTGGCCCCGGCGAACTCCGCCAACGCTTGGAGTCCAAGTGGAGTGATTGGCAACTACCCGGCGCGCCGCCTCTTCGTCTGGTGCTGGTGAATCGAGCGCAGCCCGGTGCCTGGGTGTATGCCCAGGGCGTCAATGCACCGGTGTCGATGGTGAAAGTGACCCCCCGACCGGCAGCGGGTGACTCGGTGGCCGCGCGCGAGTATCAGGCTTTGGAAACGCTCGGCCGCCGCCTGGCGGGGAGCGCGCTCGGAGGGACGATCCCCGGTCCGATCGCCCTCGAAGAGCTGGACGGTTTCGACGCTGCGGTCTCCCGGTTTTGCGCCGACGGTCTCCCATTCGCGGCCGGTGAGGCGCCGGCGGTGTGCGCGCGGGCGTTTGCCTGGCTCGAGCAGTTCGGCCGCGTGTTGGGGGAGGGGACAATCGATGTGGACGCAAGCCTGCTCACCGGTTGGGTGCCGGCGGTGCCCGAGCTGGGTCGGGACCTAGAACGCCTGGTCCTGGCGGGCGCTGAGCGCTGGCCCGGGCGCACGGTTCAAAACACTCCCCAGCACGGCGACTTTGGGTTGTCCAATCTGCTCCAGCGCCCGGACGGGAGCCTCTTCGTGCTGGACTGGGAGCGCTTTCAAGCAGTTCCGCTGCCGGGTTTTGACGCCCTGCACTGCGCCTTTTATCTGAGCTACCTGCAGAGCAACGGCAAACCGCGAACAGCGCTCAGGCGGCTTGTGGATCCACAGTCGCGGTGGCCGGTGCGCGTTCAGCTCGGCCGCCACCTCGAGGCGATGGGGTACGAGGCGGGTGACTTGCCCCAGCTCCTTGTCGCCTATGCCGGTTGGTACGTTGCCGAGTACGGCTCGGATCCCGGTCGCCGGCCCATGGTGAGGCAAATGCTTGAGATCCTGGCGACAATGGCCGAAACCGGCCAGGAGCACCACGGGTAGTCGGCTGGGCCTCGCCAGACGTCCCATGTTGGGGCACTGGGTGGATCTAGGGGTAGAAATCCCTTTGACGCCGACCCTCCTGGCTTGGTACCTTGGGGTATCGCATCTCCCAAGACACTGTGCGGAGGTTCCCTAAGAACCCGTTGCTACTGCCCGACACGAAGTCGCTCGTTCGCCCAGCAAGCCTCTAACGCACCAAAACCGTGTCATGCGGTGGGTGATTTGGGGCCTCGCCGTCCGCCTAGCGGTGGCCGGCCAGTCAGTGCTCGGTCGAAGTGCCCCCGCGGCGCTCCGTGACGAAATCGTTCTGACGACGCGTCAGGCACCAAGCATATTGGAATCCTGGGCGGCCGTGGCCCAATCGGTCCACGCATCTTAGAGCACGGTGGCTTGACATGAATCCTCCGAACCAGCTTTCCTCTGTAGCCGAGCGGCCGGCGGCAGCCCTGACCCCGGAGTACGCGCCGATCGACCTGCGGGTGCGCCGGCTGACGGAAGCGCCGCGCACCGGCTTCTATGAACGCTGCGGCAAGCGGGTGCTCGATGTGGTCGGTGCACTGGTCTGCTTGCTTTTGTCGCTTCCCGTTTTGTGCGTCGCTGCTCTGGCCATCAAGCTCGACTCCAGAGGATCGGTACTCTTCAAGTCTGAGCGCTGTGGATTGCGTGGCCGGCGATTTACCTTCTACAAGCTACGCACCATGCACGATGGTGCGCATGCTGCGCGCCACCAGCTGATGCACTTGAACGAGATGGATGGTCCAGTGTTCAAGCTAGCCAAGGACCCGCGCATCACCCGCGTGGGTCGTTTTCTTAGACGCTCTTCGCTGGACGAGCTACCGCAGCTTTGGAACGTGTTGCGCGGCGATATGTCGCTGGTCGGTCCGCGCCCGCCAATTCCTGAAGAAGTGGCGCAGTACACCGGTGCTGAGTTGCAGCGGCTGGCAGTGAAGCCTGGTCTCACTTGTCTGTGGCAAATCTCTGGGCGCTCGACCTTGGGATTCGATGAGTGGATGCGCCTTGACATTGAGTACATCGAGCGTCGTTCGGCGTGGCTCGATCTCAAGATCCTAGTGTGGACGGTTCCGGCGGTCTTGTCGTGCCGCGGCGCCTACTAGAGTCACCCTCCCTACAATCGTCTCGGATCTCATCCTAGCCCCGCTCGCATTGCGCCGCCGGCGGTCGATCTGCTAAACAGCAGAGCGCGGTCGCGTTTGGGGTGGGCATTGGCGAGAGGGATGATCAACAGGCTCAGGTGGCGCTGGAATCGCCTGCGGGCGATGAGCGCTTCGGAAGCGGGCTGGCGTCTCGGCAGAGCGCTCGCTGCCTCCCGTGCCCGGGCAACCCACCGCCGGCGCTTGGCCGAACCACTCGCCCTCGAGGCTCTGGTCCAACCGGGGCTGGTCGGTGCCGATCTCCTGTTTGGCGGCAAGGACCCAACGTACCGCTGGCTTCCCGATCACCCCCGCTCCAGCTGGGTGCACGCCGTCTTGGAGACGCCGTCCAGTCGCCTGGTGCGCGATGCCTCCGGGCCCCGCTCCTTGGTTTTGGATTCGGAGCTACGTCTGTCGCCCGCGACCCAATGGAACTCTGATCCGGAAAGCGGCCAAAGTTTCGGGCTGGCCCATTGGTCGACTTTAGATTACCGGGAGCCCGAACTGGAAGCCGCGGTGCGGCGGGTTTGGTACCACAACCGCCACCTCGCTCTGCCCGAACTGGCGCTCCGCTACTACACCACCGGTGACGAGGAGGCTGCCGAGCGCGCCCTCGAGCTAGTAGCCGGCTGGGTGGACCAATGCCCGCTCGAGAGTGGTGTCAACTGGAGTGTGCCGTTGGAGTTGGGCTTGCGCCTCTGGGCCTGGAGCTGGGTGGCGCACCTCTGCCGCGGCGCCGCCGCCCTGGAGGCGCGGGCGCCGCTCGTGGCGCTCGCCGTGCACCAGCAGGCCGAGCATATCTGTCAGCACCTGTCGCGCTTCTCTTCGGCCAACAACCATCTGCTCGCGCAGGCGGCTGGCCTGGTGGCAGCGGGATTTGGTTTCCCAGGGTTGCGACGGGCGTCCCATTGGCGGAGTCTGGGTGTCCAGATCTTTGAGTCGGAACTCGAGCGCCAAACCCACCCGGACGGGGTGTGCGCCGAACAGTCGCGCCACTACCACGAGCTGGTCTTGGAGTTGTACCTGGGAGTCTGGGCGGTGTTGGCCCGTAACGGCCGTTCGTGGTCGGACGGCGTACGGGCGCGCCTCGAGCGGATGCTGGAGTTTCTCGCTGATCTCGAAGCACTGCCAGGCGGCGCGTCGGCATTGGGCGACTCGGACGACCAAAGCGCCCTTGTCTTTCTTGGGGATGAGTCGCCGGCAGCCGCGATTCTAGCGGTTGGCGCCGCCCGCAGTCGCGCGGCCTGGTGGCAGGTTGCCCGGTCGCTGCCGCGGGCGGCCTTCGCGCTCCTGGATGCGGCCGATGTCGAGGCTCTAGCTCAAGCGCCGCCTGAATCGGCGCCGCGGGGCTCGCAGCACTATGCCCAGGGCGGCTACGTGGTTCTACGGGACGCGGCAGGTGAGCGCGCGGCGCTATTCGACTGTGGCCCGTTGGGTTTTCTGGGCACCGCTGCGCACGGCCACGCCGATTGCTTGTCGTTGACCTGCGCTGCTTTCGGTCAGCCCCTGCTGATCGATCCGGGGACCTACACCTACCACGCCGAGCCTGGGTGGCGCGACTACTTCCGGTCGACGATCGCCCACAACACGGTGTGCGTCGATGGGGTGGACCAATCTGAAATGCGCGGCGCGTTCCTTTGGGGGCGAAAGGCCCAACCCACCGACCAGGCGGTCCAGTTGTCGCTGGATCTGGATTTGGCAACCGCCGCCCACGACGGCTATGCACATCTCGGGTTGATTCACCAGCGGACCATTCTGTTCGTCAAGCCTGAATATTTTTGGGTCACCGATTCACTTCGGGGCACTGGCGCTCACTCGGTCGACCAGTGTTTTCACTTTCCCCCCTGCGAAGTAGAAGCAGTAGGGGAAGGCCACTTCCTGGCGGCCTACAAGGGGGGTGTTCAACTCGAGCTGCTCCTGGCTGGAGCGCCCCGCCAGGGCGCCGATCTAGCGGTTGGTGGACTCGATCCTCGCTTGGGTTGGCACGCACCCCGGTTCGGCCAGCGGTTCGCCAGTCCGACCCTGCGATTGACTCGGCAGGTGCGGCTGCCCGCCGAGTTCGATACAGTCTTACGTCCGCGTGCCGGTACCGGCCACGAGCTTCTAGAGGCCACCGCCCAGGCGGCGGGGGGCGGCCGTGAGCTGGTTTGCCGCTCGCCGGCTTGGACCGATTGGTGCGCGTTGCCGCCCGATGCCGAGTGGTGCGCGCCTTCCGGGACCACGGTGGCGGCCCGCGCCAGTGTGGTGCGGCATGCCGCCGGCGGCGGTTTGGCGAGCCTTAGAGTGCTAGGCTGCCGCCGCCTGGTGACCCAATCCGGCGCCGAGGTGTCCGTTGAAGGAGGGTTGGCAGATGTGTCGGTCACCGTTGACGGAGAGCGGGCCGCGCTGGCAGTTGCCGGGCATGGGCTCATGCGACTATACCTGCCCCAGGTGACCCAGATCACCGTGCTCAGCAAGGATCAATCCATCCACCCAGACGCGGGTGGTCACTTCATCGTCCCCCTCGGCTCGGCCGCGCCGTGAGAACCATATTGTTGGGAATGACGGCCGAGCAAGAGAGGTACCCGTGAAAATCGCCATCTTTGGCCTGGGCTACGTGGGTTCGGTCAGCTCCGCGTGCCTGGCTGAGTTGGGACACGAGGTCATCGGTGTCGACGTGCAGCCGGCCAAAGTGGCGGCGCTCGAGGCTGGTGAGAGCCCAATCGTCGAACGAGGGTTGCCCCGCGCCATTCGGTCCATGCGCCAAGCTGGACGGCTCCGCGCCACGGTCGATTCGCACGGCGCCATTGCCGCGTCCGAGCTGTCAATGATCTGTGTCGGCACGCCATCCACCGAACTCGGCGACCTCGACCTGACCTATGTCAGACGCATTGCTGCCGAGGTTGCCGAGGCGCTGCGAAAGTCGGATCGCTTCCACGTGGTCATGCTGCGCTCCACGGTCCTGCCGGGCACGGTCGAGGAACAGCTCATTCCGCTGCTGGAGTCGGGCACTGGCAAAAGTTGCGGAACTGGCTTTGGTGTGGCCTACAACCCGGAGTTCTTGCGCGAAGGCAGTGCCATCCAGGACTTCAAGACCCCTCCCTACACCGTGATTGCAGGATCCGATCCACAGACTGTGCAGCGGGCCACCCAGGTGTACGAGGGTGTCGATGCGCCGCTCCACGAGACCACGTTTCGCGTCGCTGAAATGCTCAAGTACGTCAACAATACGTTCCACGCGTTGAAGGTGACCTTCGGCAACGAGATTGGCCACATCTGCAAAGAAGCGGGTATTGACAGCCATCAAGTCATGGATCTCTTTTGTCAGGACACCAAGCTCAACATTTCCCCGGCCTACCTCAGGCCCGGCTTCGCCTTCGGGGGGTCTTGCTTGCCCAAGGACTTGCGGGCGCTCACCTCTTTTGCCCGCCAGCATCGGTTGGATGTGCCGCTTTTGAATTCCATCTTGTTTTCGAACCGCAGTCAGGTGGACCACGTGCTGGGCTTGATCAACCGAGCTGGGAAGCGCCGGATTGGTGTTTTGGGTTTGACCTTCAAGGCCGGGACCGACGACATTCGCGAGAGCCCGATTATCAAAGTGGTCGAAGCCCTGGTGGGCCGCGGCCTGGATGTACGGGTCCACGACACCAACATCAATATCGAGGCAATGGTCGGTAAGAACCGTGCCTTCCTCGAGGCGGAGATTCCCTACTTGGCGTCGATCATGCAGTCGTCAATCGAGGATGTTGTGGCCGGTTCAGACTTGGTGTTAGTGGCGACCGACGATCCGGCCTACCGCGATGTGGCCAAGGGGTTGGGCGACGACCAGATATTGGTCGACCTGGTCCGCCTGTCCGAGAACGGGGCCGTGCCGCACAACAACTACGTCGGCATCTGCTGGTAGCGCCACGTCGATGACCATCTTGATGGTCAACAAGTTCCACTACCTCCGGGGTGGGGCGGAGCGCTACGTGTTCGACCTGACGCGCCTCCTCCAGGCCCAGGGGCACCGGGTGATCCATTTTACGACCGCCCACCCCAAGAACGCGCCGTTGCCGCCCGAGTCAATCGTCCTCGAGGCTCCCGAGTTTGACGATCAGCCGTGGTCGTTGGGCGCGTTGCGGGTGGCGGCCCGGGTAGTCCACTCGCGGCCGGCGGCGCGGGCGATGGCTGAAGCGGTGGAGCGTTTCCGACCCGATCTCGTTCACCTTCATAACATCGCCCACCATTTTTCGCCGTCGATCCTCGGGCCGTTGGCCCGGCGGCGCGTCCCAACCGTTCAAACGCTGCACGACTTCAAGCTCATTTGTCCGACGTACTTGATGGTGAGTGGCGGCCGTATCTGCGAACGCTGCCAGGGCAAACACTTTGTGCAGGCGGTGCTCCAGCGTTGCAACCGCGGCTCGCTGGCTCGCAGCACCGTCAGTGCGGTCGAGAGCTACGTCCATCGCTTCGTGCGCTCGTACGACAGCGTTGCCTCCTTTCTGTGCCCGAGCCGCTTCTTGTTGGAGAAGATGGCTGCGAATGGTGTCCCGCGCCAACGCCTGGTGCACCTACCGCTAATGCTGGACACCGATCGCTTCGCAGGCCGATCCGGCGGCGATTGCGTTATCTTCGTCGGTCGGTTGTCGCGCGAGAAGGGTGTGCACGTTCTGCTAGAGGCGGCGGCGCATTTGCCGCAGGTGCCTTTCATGTTGGTCGGAGACGGTCCAGAACGTCAGTCTCTTGCCCAGCGTATCCAGGCGGAGCAGCTGGCCCATGTGCGACTGTGCGGGCGCCTGGAGGGCGAAGCGTTGATCACCAGGTGGCGCACCGCCGCCTTGACCTTGGTGCCGTCCATTACCTACGAGAATTTCCCGCTTGCCGTGGTGGAATCGATGGCATTGGGCAAACCGGTCGTCGCCTCCCGCCTGGGCGGGATGGCCGAGTTGGTCGAGGATGGAGTGTCCGGTGCGCTGGTCGAACCGGGCGACGCGCCGGCTTGGGCTGAAGCCATCGGCCGCCTGTGGGGTGACCGGGCTCGACTGGCGACCCTGGGGAGCGGCGCGCGGGCGGCGGTCACCGAGCGCTTTGAACCCCAACGTCACTACGAAGAGCTCTTGGCCGCCTATGCGACCGCCGGGGTGGTTGCCGCGTGAGCCGCGCCGCCGTCCTCTTGCTGTTGTTGGCGACCGGGCTCCGATTGTTCCACCTCGGGCAGGAACCCCTGTGGTCGGACGAGATGCATACCGTGCGGACTGCTGGCATCGACTACCCGCTGAGTCCTGGCGACTGGCAGGTGAGTGATTTGCTCGAGGTGACCCAGGGGCCGCTCTACATGCTCGCGGCCCACGGTTGGTCCCAGGTGTTTGGCAGCTCGGAGGTGGCACTTCGATGCCTATCGGTACTCTTCGCACTGGCGGCGCTGCCGGGAGTGTTTCTGGCGGCCAGTCGCTTGGGGCGTGACCGGCGGCTGGCCTGGTGGGCGATGGTGCTCATTGCGGTCAATCCGTTCCACATCTGGTACGCCCGCGAAGTGCGCGGCTATGCCATGGTGATGTGCGCGGCGGTGTGGTCGGTCTATTGTCTGCTGCGCGCGGCGCGTGCCGCCCGACACGGCCCCTTGTGGGGTTGGATCGCGGCGTTCGCGGTCGTTGCAGCTGTAGGGCTCGGCGCAAGTTTCTCGATGGTGTTCATGCTGCCAGTCTGTGCTGGGGCGTGGCTGATCTTGGGCGGCGGGCGGCGCGCCCGCTGGGGCATGCTGGCAGCCGTCGGCGTGGCGGCGGTGGCGACGGCGCCGTGGTGGCAGGTGGTTGCCGAGCGTTTCGACTGGCGAGGGCTTTGGGGAGCGGGACAGCCCGAAGGCGAGCTGCGTCACGGCGCCGCCTTGCCGCTGGCGGCGGTGCCGTACACGCTCTATGCGTTCGCCACCGGGTTTTCCTGGGGGCCGGCCCTCGCCGAGTTGCACGATGGCGTCCAGGCAGCGCTTCGCGCCCATTGGTTGGCGGTGGCAGCGGCGACACTGGTGTTCGGCACCGCCGCCTGGCGGGGCCTGCGCTGGTGGTGGAGTCAAGCACCCGCCGGCTTGGCGCTGTTGGCTCTTTGGGTTGTGGTGCCGATGGTCCTCCTCGCCGTCTTGGCGGCCGGGGAGGTGAAGGCTTGGAATGCCCGTTACCTGGCGGTGTCGTTGCCGGCGTTTCTCCTTTGGCTGGCCGCCGGGCTCCGCGGAGCTGGTGGGCCTCGACTCAACTTCCTGCGCCTGGCTGTACTGGGGATTTGCCTGACCTCCGTCGGTCAACTGCTTTTCAACCCAAGGTATTGGAAGGAGGACTACCGCGGCGCCGCCAGCGTGCTCAACCAGGCGTTGACCGCCGGCGATGCGGTGATTGCCGAGGGCGCCCCCGGGCCCTTGTTCTACTATCTGCAGCGCGCGCCGGGACGCTATGCTCTTATCCACGCTCACCGGCTGAGCCAAGTTGAGACAGCCACGCGGGTCAAGCGACTCATCGACGGTGTGCCGCGGGCTTGGCACTTCCGCGCCCGCGCCTGGCGCTCGACCGACGGGGCAGTCGTCCGATACTTGTCAGAGGAGTTGCAGGCGGCGGCAAACTGGACGTTCCGAGGTGCTGAGCTCGTGCGCTACGACCGTCCAGGCGACTAGCTCGCTGGTTGGACACCGCCCGACTCAACTGATAGAATCGAACTCCGCCTGTACTACCCTGTGGACCATCACCCGTTACAACTCGGAGCCACCACGTGAAGCCCCTCGCCAGGGTTCTTGTCATCGTCGAGAACCTGCCAGTTCCCTTTGACCGCCGGGTGTGGCTGGAGACCCGTTCCCTGACCCGCGCCGGCTACCAGGTGTCGGTCATTTGTCCCAAGGGTGGTGAGTGGACGTTGGGCTACGAGAAAATCGACGGTGTGTCGATCTATCGCTACGACGAGCCGCGCCCGACTGCGGGTCATCTAAGCTACTTCTGGGAATTTTTGTACTGTTGGTTCGCCACTGCTTGGCTTTCGCTAAAGGTCTGGCGCCGCGAAGGGATCGATGTCATTCAGGCGTGCAACCCACCCGACACGTTCTTTCTGCTCGCGTTGTTCTACAAACTCTTTGGCAAGCGCTTCGTGTACGACCAGCATGACCTCTGTCCTGAGGTTTACCTGGCGCGCTTCAACCGCAGTCCCGATCTCTTCTACCGGGGGCTCCGGTTCCTGGAAGTCTTGACTTACAAAACCGCCGACGTCGTGTTGTCCACCAACGAATCCTATCGAGGCATGGCTATCCAGCGTGGCGGTGTCGCGCCCGAGCGTGCCATCGTCGTGCGCAGTGCCCCGGACTTGCATCGCTTCCAGGCGACCGAACCCGACCCCAGCCTCAAGAACGGCCGGCCCTATTTGGTGGTCTATCTGGGGGTGATGGGGCCGCAAGACGGCGTGGATCTCTTGATCCACTCGATCAATACGATTGTCAAGGAGCGGGGGCGCACCGACGTGTCGTTCGTGCTGATCGGCTCTGGAGATAGCTACGATGGACTCCGCGCCATGTCTGAAGAACTGGCTCTGACCCATTGCGTGCACTTCACCGGGCGCATTCCGGATGCCGGGGTGGCACAGCTCATTTGTTCGGCGGACGTTTGCGTCAGTCCCGACCCCAAGAACGGCCTGAACGATCACTCAACGATGAACAAGATTCTGGAGTACATGGCGCTCGAGAAGCCGATCGTTGCCTTTGATCTCAAAGAAACACGCTATTCGGCGGCCGACGCGGCAGTCTATGCCACGCCCAACGATCCGGCTGACTTCGCCGACCACATTCTGGCGCTGCTCGACGATCCCGGCAAGCGCCGGGTGATGGGCGAGTCCGGGCGCCGCCGGCTGGCCACGCACCTGTCGTGGGACCGCTCGGAGCGCGCCCTCCTGGCGGCCTACGCCCAAGTGCTGGGGCGCGAGCGCGAGGTGGGTGCGTTGCACGCGGTCGAGGCATGAGCGCCCTCAAAGACAAACCTCGCGCCGCAGTTGTCGCCGTGACTTTGGGCTGCAACTCCAAGTGCAAGACCTGCGACATTTGGATGATCAAGCCGGCGAACGAAATGCAGGCGGCTGACTACTTGAGGCTGCCGCCCACCCTCACGCACATCAACGTTTCAGGTGGTGAGCCATTTTTGCGCGATGATCTCCCGGAAATCGTCGGCCACATGCGGCAGGTTGCGCCCTCGGCACGTATCGTCCTTTCCACCAATGGTATCTTGCCGGAACGGATCGAAGGGTTGATGCGTGACATTCCAGGTGCGGCCGTCCGCGTGTCGATCGACGGCATCGGTGAAACCCATGACCACGCCCGTGGTGTCAAGGGCAACTACGATCGCTGCCTGGAGACCTTGGATCGCCTGCGTTCGATCGGCGTGGACGACTTGGGCATCTCTGCTACCGCCTCGCAGTACAATCCTGGTGCAGTCACCGAGGTCCAGCAGTTGGCCGAGCAGTTGGGTGTGCAGTTCGTTGTGGGGGTCGCCCACTCGTCACCGACCTATTTTGGCGATCAGGTGGGAGCGGCGCCTGATGCACAGGAAACCGCACGGGAGCTCGAGGCCATTCGAAACCGCGAGCTGTCCAAGCGCTCGTACAAAGAGTGGTTCCGCGCCTATTTTACGGACGGCTTGATCGATCAGCTGGAAGGCAAACCACGCCGCATGCCGTGCTACGCCATCGAGGCGCACTTCTACCTGGATCCGCACGGCAACGTCTATCCATGCAACGCGCGCGACGACAAGCTGGGTAACCTGCTCGAAGAAACGTATTCGGAGATTGTCGCCAAGAACACCGCCATGCTTGCCGAGGTCCAGAGCTGCAACGCTTGTTGGATGAGCTGCACGGTGTCGCCGGGCATGCGGGTGTCGCCTTGGAAGGCCATTGGCTGGGTTGCCAGGGCCAAGTTGCTCGGTGCGCGCACGCGCGCGCCGCTGGCACCGGAGCCAGGAGTGGCTCCGGGAACGGGGCAGGGGGTGATCCCGATCTATCTGGACGATCGGGGGCGCGAGCGCTACGCAACCTTCAAGGAAGTCCCGTCCCCGGGAGGTGGCAAGGTCAGTTGAAAATCGCCATGGTTGGACAGAAGGGGATCCCGGCGACCTATGGTGGCATCGAACGCCACGTGGAAGAGATCTCTGCCCGCTTGGTAGCGCGCGGCCACGACGTCACCGTCTATTGCCGCAAGCACTACAACGGCGAGGGGGAGGACTACTACCGCGGTGTGCGCTTGCGACGTTACCCGTCGATCAAGACCAAGCACTTTGACACTGCCTCCCATGTGCTGCGATGTTCGCTCGAGTTTTTGGCCAACCGCTACGACGTCGTGCACTTTCACGCGTTGGGACCATCGATCTTTGCCTATTTACCCCGGCTGCGCCGTTCTAGCTCGGTGGTGACGGTGCACGGCTTGGATTGGGAACGCGACAAGTGGGGTGCGGTGGCCGCCTGGGCGCTCAAGCAGTGTGAGTATCCGTCTATCCACTTCCCGAGCCGCACGGTCGTCGTTTCCAGGACGCTGCACGACTACTACATGGACAAATACGGGCTGGAGACGACGATTATCCCCAACGGTACCAACATGCCGAATCCGCGCCCAGCCAACAAGATTCGCGACGTCGGCCTCGTACCTGGGCGCTACATTCTATTCGTCGGGCGGTTGGTTCCCGAAAAGGGCGTCCACTTCTTGGTCGAAGCGTTTTCCAAGCTCGGAGCGGTCGAAGATTTTCAATTGGTGCTCGCCGGCGGTACCAGTTTCTCCGATGACTATGTGCGAGAACTACAGAAACACGAGTCCGACCGCGTGCATCTGGTCGGCTACGTGTACGGCGACTTGCTCGAAGAGCTGTGGTCGAACGCCTACCTGGTGGTGCAGCCGTCGACACTGGAGGGCTTGTCGATTTCTCTCCTCGAGGCCCTGAGTTACGGTCGCTGTGTGCTGACTTCCGATATTCCCGAAAACTTGGAGGTGGTGAACGGCTCGGCGCCGACCTTCAAGAGCCGCGATGTGGATGACCTGCGCGCCAAGCTCCTCTACCTGCTGCAAAATCCCGGGGTGGTGGCGGACTACGGCCAGCAGAGCCGCGATCTCGTCGCCCGGGACTACTCCTGGGGGCGGGTGGTGGACGAGCTGGAAGCCGTTTACGATAGAGCCGTCGGCGCCCCGACCGAGCCCAAGGGTGACGGCTCGCGCCTCCTACCCATCTGATTTCCACCCACTTTCGCAGCGTCGCCGGTGGTGTATCCTACGCCGGTGTGGCAGAGCTATCACCACTCTGCCGAGGAGGAACGATGCGTATTGCAAGTGGGTGCTTCCTGGTGGCGTTGTTGGCTAGCGGCATGGGTGGTTGCGCTGCCCGTTCCCGCCACCACGAGCCGACGGCGACGCCGCTGCCACCGGCCGTCGAGACCACGCCGCCGCGTGAGCGCCAGCCGGAGCCGGCCGGCGCCAGCCGCGAGGAGTTGGAGACCGTGCCGCCGCCACCCAGTGTGCGCCCCCTCACCGAGGGCTGGCTGGACGAGCCGCCGGTGCCGCCAGCCAATCAGACGACGCTGGGCTACCGCGTGCAGCTCTTTGCCGGTGCGACCTACGATGCCGCGGTCGGCGTCGCCGACCGGGCGCGTGGTCAGTTCACTGATGAGGTGGTCATCGAGTACGAGGCGCCGCTCTACAAGGTGCGCGTCGGCAACTGTGTCACCCGCCACGATGCCGATCGCATCCGCGAACAGGCCATCGATCTGGGCTATGAGGGACCGTTCATCGCCGAGACGATGATCCACCGCTAAGGTGCGGGTTCTGCCGGAGTGGCGCTGGGACCCACTCTCTGGGGTGGGGGTGATCGTCGCCCCCGAACGCCGCCGCCGCCCGGGCGCAGCCGGTCTGGACGACGCGGCACCTTGTCCGTTTTGCCCAGGCCACGAGGAAGCCACGCCGCCCGAATCGGTGGCAGCCCGCCCGGCGGGCACTCCTCCCAACACTCCCGGGTGGGAGACTCGGGTGGTGCCGAACCGTTACCCGGCGTGGGTCGCCGCCGACCCGGCGGCGGCTGACCCGCCGATCGACGACGAGGTGTTAGGCGGTTCTTCGCCCGCTACCGGCGTCCACGAGGTGGTCATCGACACGCCGGATCACACCGCCGACTTGCACCAATTGCCGGTCGAGGCAGTGGCCCGCGCGCTCCGCGTGTGCCGCGACCGGCTGCGCGACCTCCTGGAGGCGGGCGGTTTCACCTACGGCATGCTCTTCAAGAACGCCGGGCGCCTGGCCGGCGCCTCCCTGGCCCACTCGCACTGGCAGCTGGTGGCGCTGCCCGAGCCGCCACCGGCGGTGGCAGCGCGTTTAGGGCGGGAGTCTTCGTACCATGCCCGCCGGTCCCGCTGTTTGCTCTGTGAGACGGTGTCGCGCGAGCTGGCGATTGGCGACCGCCTCCTGGGGCGTTGGCCCGGGGTGGTGGCCTTTCTGCCGTTCGCCGGCCGCCTGCCCTACGAGACCCGGGTGGTGCCCGTCGATCACCAAAGCCGCTTCGAAGACGCGCCCGACGCCACCCTCAGGGGCGCCGCCGAGGCCTTGCCGGGGGTCCTCGGAGCGATCGGCGGCGCTCTTGACCAGCCCGACTACAACATCGTTGTGCAGACGGCGCCGGCCTTGGGTGCCGCTCACCACTGGTGGATTGAAGTCTTCCCGCGCCTGACAGCGCTGGCCGCCTTTGAGTTGGCGGCCGGCGTTTGCATCCATGCCCAACCCGCGGAGGAGGCCGCCCAGATCTTGCGGCGCCACCTGCGACCGGCACCGCGCCAGGCCACCCGATGACGCGCGACACGCTGACTGTTCTCATGCTCAGCGCCGAACTGTCCCCCTACACCGAAGTAGGGGAGTTGGGGGAGACGGTCGGGGCGTTGTCCAGCACCCTCACCGAGATGGGCCACCGCGTTCTGGTTTTCATGCCGCGCTACGGTTCCATCTCACCCAAGTGGATGGTGTCTTTTCAGCCGGTCTATCGGGTGGGCGTCAATATGGCCGGCCACACCTATGAGGGAACCGTGTGGCGCGGCCGTCGACCCCACTCGTCGGTGCTGGTCTACTTGATCGAACAGCCCGAGTTGTTCGCTCGTCCCGGAGTCTACCGCCAGCTCGACGGCGAGCAGTTCCCCGACGAAGCGCTGCGCTTGGTCTACTACAACCGCGCGGTGATCGAGACCTTGCGCGGCTTGAAACTGCGTGGCGACGTGCTCCACGCCCACGACCACCACGCAGCGCTGGCGGTCGCCTACCTGAAGACGATCTACTCGGCAGACACGCGCTTCCGCCAACTCGGGAGCGTCTTGACCGCCCACGACCTGGCGTTTCAGGCGCTCTACGACCCAGCGGTGCTGGCCTACACCGGCTTGCCGCCCGACACCGCGGCGCCGGCGTCACCGTTCGAGTACTGGGGACGCGTTAACTTCTTGAAGGCGGGAGTCCTGTTTGCAGACCTGGTCACCACGTCGTCCTCGCGCTACGCCTTGGAGGTAACCTGGAGCGATCGTTACGCCCACGGCTTGGCGGGCGTCATGCGCGAGCGGCAGGCTGACTTGTTGGGTGTGTTGCCCGGGCTCGACACAATGGTGTGGAACCCAGCTGAAGATTCAGCCCTGGCGGCCCAATTCTCCGCGCGCGCCTTGGCCGGCAAAGCGCAGCAGAAGCGCGCCTTTGCCACAGAACTCGGGCTCGACCCGGTTTCGCGGCCGCTTGTCCTCTGTGCCACCGACGGCCGCGGCGCCGACGGCGGCGCGCTGGTGCTCGAGTGCCGGGACGCCATTCGCGAGCGCGGCGCCGACCTCATCGTGCTCACCGCAGCAGGTGGGACCGAAGTGGCGTCGGGCCGCGGCTCGCGCGGTGCGCTGGTGGTCACCGAGGCGGGTGACGCCGCGTGTTGGCGGCGGGCGCTGGGCGCCGCCGATCTCCTCGTGCGACCGGCGCACTCGGATCCGGCTGGGCTGGTCGCGGCCCAGGCGATGCGCTACGGGGTCGTGCCGGTGGTCCGCGCCGCCGGCGGGTTGGCTTGCCGGGTGGTCCCCTTCGAGCCGGACAGCCGCTACGGCAACGGGTTCGTGCATCTGGGCGCCACCGCCGGCGAGTTTCTGGAGGCTTTGGATGAGGGGTTGCGGATCTACGCCGTGCCCGATCTCTGGCGGTTGTTAGTCCAGCGGGCGTTGACGACCGACGTCAGTTGGGAAGCCGCCGCGAAACGCTACGTCTCCCTCTACCGCCGGGCCGGCGAGCGCAAGGCCAGCACCAACCTGCGCAGCTGGGACCAGCACACGGAGCATCACTAGTGCTCGCCTTTCAGGACGCGCTCAAGGACCGCCCGCGGCTGATTGGCGTGGTGCACGTGCCGGCCTTGCCTGGCGCCCCGGCCGCCCGCCTCGAGCGCGTGACGCTCGAAGCCCAGGTCGTCCATGACGCCACTGCCTATGCCGACGGCGGGGCCGATGCCCTCTTGCTCGAGAACTTTGGGGATGCCCCGTTTGGTGCAGGAAGCGTCGAACCGCACGTAGTCGCCTGGCTGACCCGGTTGGCTGGCTCGGTCGAGCGCGCCGCCGGTTTGCCGCTGGGGGTGAACGTGCTCCGGAACGACGCCTGCGCTGCCCTCGGGGTGGCCAGCGCCCTGGGCGCCGCCTTCGTCCGAGTCAACGTCTTGGCGGGGGTGGTGGCGACCGACCAAGGGTTGATCGAAGGCCGGGCGGCGCGCGTCGTGCGCTACCGGCAGCGCGTTTGCCCTGAGGCCGCACTCTTGGCCGACTTGGATGTGAAACACGGCCGGCAGCTTTGGGGCGGCTCGGTCGAGGAGCGCGCCTTCGACTTGACCCACCGGGCCGGGGCCGACGCCCTCCTGGTCACCGGCGTCGCCACCGGCCGAGCGCCGGCGGCCGACGCGGTGGCCCGAGTCCGCGAGGCGGCGGCGGGGGCGCCGGTCTTGATTGCCAGCGGGGTCACCGCCGAAAACGCCGCGCAGCTCTTGCCGCACACCCAGGGGTGCATCGTCGGTACGTCTGTCAAGGCAGGCGGGGCGATCGCTGCACCGGTCGACGTTGCCCGCGTCCGCCGTTTGGTGGAGGCGGCCAGGGCGGCCTGGGCCTAGCGCGCTGATTTGGCCGTGCCCACCAGGGTGGCGTGGAGGTTGTGGACCAGCCGGTCGCTGGCCGCCGGGTCGACCAAGGTGAGCGCCGTGCCGGGGCCGGTGACCGCGCCAGCGGGCAACATGGATGCCGGCGGCGGTGCGCTCGAAGCCGGCTGGACGATGGCCACCAAGTCCCCTTGGCGCCTGGGCGCTCCCAGCCCCCCCGCTGCCGCCAGCGCTTCGCCGGCGTCGCCAAGGTCGCGCGCCGCCAAATAGAGGGCCGTGCCGCCCGCCGCCCCCGGCAGGCATGCGAGCGGGGTGACGCCCGCGCTCCGGAGCATTTCCGCTGTCTGCTCGCTCGCCGCGTCGCCGAGCTGGATCTCCAGCGCGTCGTGCACGCAGCCAATCGCCACCACCGCGGTGGCTAACCCCTTAGCGATCCGCGTGCCCTGTCCCGGGATGAAGCTCGACAGGACGCGCAACTCGACGTCTTCCTGGTGAGCGGCAGCGGCCGCTTCCGGGTGGAGGACGCCGGCCCCGAGTGCTGCGAAGCGCACCATCGTTTCGGTGTCGATCTCCCGGAGGCGGCGCGCACCGGGCACCCGCCCGGGGTTGGCGGTGTACACCCCGTCGACGTCGGTAAAGATGCGACACGCCGCTGCCTGAAAGCGGGCCGCCAGCCGCACCGCGGTCAGGTCGGAGCCACCCCGGCCGAGGGTGGTGACTTCGCGGGCCCGGCTGACGCCCTGGAAGCCGGCGACGATTGCCACAGCCCCTCCGTCGAGGGCTTCTTGGATGCGCTCGCCACGGATCTCCAAAACCCGCGCCCGATTGTGCCGGCCGTCGGTGATGATCCCTGACTGTGAACCCGTCAGCGAAATGGCCGGGACTCCGGCGGCCTTGAGGGCCATGGCCATGAGCGACATGCTGACCCGCTCACCGGCAGTGAGGAGCATGTCCAACTCGCGCGCGTCGGGCTCCGGGCAGATATCGAGAGCTGCCGCCCGCAGCCGGTCGGTTTCCCCGCCCATTGCCGACACCACGACGATCAGCCGATCGCCGGCCTCGTGGGCGCGGGCCAGGCGCGCGGCGATGTCGCGGATGCGGCCCGCCGTCGCCAGCGATGTACCGCCGTATTTGTGGATGTAGAGCGCCATGGGCCCGGCAGGCTAGCAGATCCGCCGGGGGCCTGGGCCGGCGCTTGACAGCCCTCAGGGGCGCCCGTAGAGTCTGCGGGCCGAGTCGCGGCGCGGCTTGGCGCCGTTACACGCTTTGGGCGGAAGTAGCTCAGTCCGGTAGAGCCCCACCTTGCCAAGGTGGTTGTCGCGGGTTCGAATCCCGTCTTCCGCTCCATTCCCTCTTGTTTGCTGCAGCGTCTGTTTGGGTCAGGCGGCATAGCCAAGTGGTAAGGCGACGGTCTGCAAAACCGTTATTCACCGGTTCGACTCCGGTTGCCGCCTCCAACCCCGCCGAAATTTGCTCGCACCATAAGCGCTGGTAGAGAGTGACTTGCCCGCCCAGCGCGACCACCGTCTGCTAGCTCCTGGCTTGGAGCCCGTCCGGGCTGGTTGAGGAGGGCAAGCGCGAGCGGCGGCGCCGCCTTGATTGGGGCCCAACACTTTTCGGATGGACTCCTTCCACAGACGGTTAGGCCAAAAAGGAGTGCGAGCCCGGGCGATGAGTTTTGGGTGCTCTCGTAGGTTGGCTGGATTGGCCGAGCGAAAGTGGGAAGCGGGAGCCAGACACAGGTTGCGGCGAGCCAGCCGAGGTAGAGGTGAGGCAATCACCTGGTCGGATGTATGCAGCTCCGCCGAGCAGCTCTGGATCCTGCTTGAGCGCTTGACTCCCGAAGTACAGCTCCGATTCCGCGGTGCGACCGGGTCTGGAGTTGGTCGATCTTACACCCCGGTTGACCCTGCTCTAACGGCATGTTCAGATCGAGCAAATCTCGTCCGCAGGGTTGATAAGGCCCGCTACGGTCCTAGGTTTCCCAGTTTCTCAAGACGGACGTTTTGTGCACTCAAGCTCCTGCCCAAGGCCACAGAGTGTATTGTTCGGGGTAGATAAGAGCACACACTCACCGGGCCAAACTTGAACTTGTGGCTCAGGGCAGCGCGTATTGCGAGAGACTCATGAGGACGCTTACAACCGCCCTAATCACGCTGTTGCTCTCGGGACCGTCCGCCGCTCAAATCGCACCACATTTTGATGGGCTTATCCGCGGACTTCCCTTTTACTACGATCTGATTCTGAAAGCGCGAGTGACCGAGACGAAGATCGACACTCTTCAAGGGTCGCGATCTTGTATTGTCTCAACATTTCTGAAATTGGAACCAATCAAGTGGTTGTGGGGAAAAGGTAACGAGCCCTTCTGGGTTACCTGCTGGTCACTCCCAGAAGACTTGCGTTCGCCTGCTGCCATGTACACCGCGTTTCCTGAGTACGTCGATTGTGGCACTATGAGTACTTCGGACGACTATGGAGATACGAACCCGCCAGCTATCGGTACCGAAGGGATCTTTTGTTTGTGGCCAGAGGCTGGTTGGGGTCAGCGCGGAAATCCCTTCTACCTTGAGTATCGCTTTCCTCGCTTGAGGAACTTTCACAGCGTCTATACTCTAGTTGACGGCTATTATCAATGTGGAGACCGGTTCGTGGGGCCCGAGCTGGAAGTCGAAGACCTTTTCGTTGAGGTCGCCAAAAAAGCCTCAGTCGATTCGATGCTCATCGACGCGGACGTCATCACCATTGCGAAACTTGGAAGCATAGATCAAGTGGGCGGGCAGCCTCGTGTCCTGCCGGTCGAAATCACCCGCAGCATCACCGGGCAAGCATCGGCAATATTTATGCCGACAACACCGCGATTGGATGACCACGCAGCACTGCGGCTTTGGAAGGAGTTCTCCTTCGTTTACGGCAGGGAGGTTGTTCTGGTCGGTGTAGGTGCAGGGAATGTACGAGCAAAAATGGTGTTGGGGATCCATCAGGGTCACATGGTTCTGAAGAGCAAGGAAGTAAAATCCGGGCGTGTTTCAAGCCAACTTCGGACGCTCCCGTGGTGAGGAACGAGGCGATGCGTCAGAGCTTGCTGACAATTGTTTTGTGTTTGGTGTGCACCGACGCCATGTCACTTTGTTCTTGCCCTGGTCGCTTGACAAGGCGGCTACAAGGAGTGACGTCCAGTGGAGCGCTTAACCACGTTCTGAAAATCGAATCGAGCGGAGTGATCGCGGCACATTGGTGTCCTGATGAGGTAACAACGCAGTTGCAAGATGCGTGGGACGTTTGGGAAGATGGAACAGAATCCACGGGTGGTCAGTGCCAGGAGCTGTGCAAAGCTACTCCGAACACGCCGCCGCCCCCTTGTGATTTTGAACAATTGGAAGAAATCTACACGGTCAGGGCCGACGTTGCTTTTGCATGGCACTGCTTCTTCAATGACGAGCCCGTTTTTCTCGTGGAAGGCGACCGAGGCGACAGCTACTACCTTGTGTACGGTCGCATTGGGGATAAGGAAGAGCTTGTGGCCCATTTTCCCTTAAACGACCGAATGGGGCGCTACAAGGAATACAGAGCTCAAAATTGGGACAGAGGTTGAAGTCGTACGAGTCGTCGAACTGGACAGATCTGGAAACGAACGATCCTCGTCACAGATTCCCAGAGGGGACTACGATCCCGTTCCAAGCCACGCCTTGCGGACTCGCTCCGGCTCAGCGGGCGCGCGATGCGACGTCACACGGCTCCGGTCAAACGTCGTGGGAGGAAGAGGGGCCTGCGCACGTACTTGTGTACTCCTCCGATCGGTATGGCAACGGTGCCAGTCTTGCTTCTCCCGTCAAGGCCCAGGTTCAGAACGTCCTAGCGCCTGACGGTGAACCGACGGTTGCAAGAATGGTCATTGGAGCCACCAACGATCCCGAGTTGGCGAAGACGCGAAGACAGCTCTTGCGGAATTGCGAGCCGACAACATTGAGCACACAACAACAATTGTTCCGGACAGTGCCGAGACTACCCGGACGACCCTACGCTCATACTGATAGGGAGCGACAGTGCCGACCCCTACGTCTACATCCAAAACTTCGATTCAGTCGCTGCGGTGCAGATGGCGTTCGAGTGGGACTCGAGCTGGTCGTTCCTTTACTGGGTGGGCGGATGTCAGTCGAACGAGGTCCTTGGGCAAGCAGCACCGACGGCGTCGGGCGACAGTTACATCGCAGCCTTTGACGCAGTCACCTCCGGTGAGATGACGCCCATCGGCCGCCTCCGCTTCAACTCCACCGGTGGCACGGGCACCAGCGTCACTGTGGTCGAAACCTGGGCACCCGGAAGTACGGCCATCCTAGATCACCAGGTCAGTCTTACCGTGATCCCAATGGTGAGGCGCGGCACAGTGGAGGTGGGAGGACCTGGCTTCGACAGCTGTGGAGGCGATAGCAAGTCGAACGCGTTCTTTTAGCAGCTGATCTCGCAAGCTGGAGGGCATTCGGATGAGCGGGAACAGAAGCGGAGTTGGGGGGATGCGGTGGTGGGGGTTTGTTCGTCCACAGTTCGGAGGTGAAATGAAAGCGCTGGCGACAACTCTAATCATGTTGATGCTCTCGGGCGAGTCAGTGGCCGAAATCCCACCAGGTTTTGATAGGGACCTCGGCAGACTTCCTTGGTTCTATGATCTGGTTTTGAAAGCGCGAGTTATCGATGCGAAGATCGACACCCTTCAGGGGCCGCTCTCATGTACTGTATCAACATTCCTGGAATTGGAACCAATCAAGTGGTTCTGGGGGGATGGCAACGAGCCTTTTTGGATAACGTGTTGGTCACTTCCTGAAGACCTGCGTTCCCTTGCTGCGATGTACACCGCTTTTCCTGAGTACGTCGATTGTGGCACAGTTCTAACTTCGGACAACTTTGTAGATGAGAACCCGCCGGCCATTGGCACCGAAGGAATCTTTTACCTGTGGCCTGAGGCTGGCCTGGGTCTACACGCAAGCCCTTTCTACCTCGAGTATCGCTTTCCTCGCTTGAGGAGCTTTAGCGGTATCATGACCCTTGTCGATGGCTTGTACCAATGCCAAGACGTTGTCGTGCCTGAGCTGGAACTCGAAGGCCGTCTTGTCGAGATAGCTAAGAAAGCCTCGGTCGACTCGATGATCATCGACGCGGACGTCGTCGTCATCGCGAAGCTTGGGGACAAAGATCAAGTCGGCGGACAGCCGCGCGCACTGCCGATCGCGCTCACTCGCAGTATTGCCGGGCAAGCATCTGCAATATCCATGTCAACTAGACCGAGTCTGGACGACGCAGCGTCACTACGACTTTGGAATGAACTCCCTTTCGTCTTTGGTCGGGAGGTTGTTGTCGTGGGGGTCGGCTCTGGGAGCGTACGAGCAAAGATGGTATTGGGGATCCATGAGGGTCAGATCGTTCTGAAGAGCAAGGAAGTGAAATCCGAGCGTGTTTCAAGCCAACTTCGAGCGCTCCCATGGTGAGGGCGACCGTATTGATGTGGTCGATAGATTGCAATGGTAACGTCAGCGATCTTGGCCAGGCGCATGGACTTGGACCAAGCACGCCTAGCTCCAGCGGAGTTGCAGCCGGGGCGTTTTCGTCCGGAGCTCTTGAACTCACCTTGCCCAAAATCTCCACGATTGGAACTTCTTTCCGATTCACGATAGATTCGAATTCTACGGTCTCAGCTGCGATCTACGACGTGAACGGACGCCTCGTACGAAGCCTTTTTGAAGAGCAGACTTTTAAAGCCGGGTCACACGAAGCGAACTGGGACGGTGTGGCTCACGGCAGGAGGGCACCATCCGGCGTGTACTTCTTGGACCTGCAGATTGGCAGCGAACACCACCGCGAGAGCCTTGTCCTTGTGAGGTAGGCCGGAGGCCGTGCAACTGTTGCGTGTTTCTACACCTTCAATGCAAGTAGCGTCGCCCAGCGACTGCTACACTCCCACATGTGCCGGGGTGGTGAAATGGCAGCCACGGCGGACTTAAAATCCGCTGGACGCGAGTCCGTATCGGTTCGAATCCGATCCCCGGCACCAGGCAACTCGGTCGGAGTCACCGACTGAGCGCCTCGGTACCGATTCCGAATCCCAAGCAAACTCGGCCCCAGCGGCCGACGGATGGACCCATGGCTGACTCCCAGGTTTCCGCCCAGTCCAGTTTTTTGGACCGCTCGCACGATGACGACGTCCTGCACCGGCAGCGGCACTCGTTCGCGCACGTGCTGGCCCAGGCCGTGCTGCAACTGCGCCCCGGCACCAAGCTGGGGTTCGGACCGCCCACCGACAACGGCTTTTACTACGACTTCGCGCTGGAGGAGCCTCTGACCCCGGAGGAGTTGCCAGCGATCGAAAAGCGCATGCGGAAGATCATCGGCGGCAACCAGGAGTTCGAACTCAGGGCCATGGAGGCTGATCAGGCCATTCGCCACCTGGAGGGCGCCGGCGAGCACATGAAGGCAGAGTATGCCCGCGACCTCAAAGAGCGCGGCTTTGCCGAGCTGACCTTCTACAAGAACGGACCTTTCGAGGACATGTGCGAGGGGCCCCACGTTGGCCGCACCAAGGAACTCGACGCCAAGGCGTTCAAGCTCGACTCGATCGCCGGTGCCTACTGGCGGGGTGACGAAAGCCGGCCGATGCTCACCCGGGTTTATGGCCTGGCGTTTGGCTCGAAAGCCGAGCTGGCCGACTTTTTGGAGAAGCGCCGCCTGGCGCAGGAGCGCGATCACCGCAAGCTCGGGCGCGAGTTGGACTTCTATACGATCTCCGACGAGGTGGGGCCGGGGCTGGTCCTGTGGATGCCGAACGGGACGGTGGTGCGCGACGAACTCGAGGCGTTGGCCAAAGAAGTGGAGTTCAAAGCCGGCTACCAGCGCGTCCACACCCCCCACATGGCCAAGGAGTCGCTCTACTACACCTCGGGGCACTTGCCCTACTACAAGGATTCGATGTACCCGCCGATGGAGTTGGAGGGGGAGTCTCCCTACTACCTGAAGGGCATGAACTGCCCGCACCATCACATCATCTTTGCGGCGCGGCCCCACAGCTACCGGGAGCTGCCCATCCGGCTCGCCGAGTACGGGGACGTCTATCGCTACGAACTCTCCGGCACCCTGGCCGGGCTCCTCAGGGTGCGTGGCATGGCCATGAACGACGCCCATATCTACTGCCGCGAGGATCAACTGCAGGACGAGTTCCACAAAGTCCTGGAGATGTGCCGCACCTTCTACGACATGTTTCGGCTGGACTACTGGATGCGCTTTTCCATCCACGACCCCGACGACGCCAAGAAGGGTGACAAGTACTTCGACAATCCCGAGGGCTGGGCATTCTCGGAACGGCTGGTCCAGGAGATGTTGAACGAGCAAGATGTGCCCTTCCAGGTGGGCAAGGGCGAGGCGGCCTTCTACGGCCCCAAGGTCGACTACCAGATCCAAAACGTCGTCGGTCGGGAGGAGACCGCCTCCACCAACCAGCTGGACTTCGCCAGCGCCACCAACTTCGACCTGCGCTACAAAGGCGACGACGGGGAGTACCACCGGCCGTTCATTATCCACCGGGCGCCATTGTCGACCCACGAACGCATGGTGTCGTTTTTGATCGAACACTTCGGCGGGGCGTTTCCGACCTGGATGGCGCCGATTCAGGTGCGGATCATTCCGGTCGCCGACGCCCACCAGGAGTACGCCGAGAAGCTGGTGGCCGAGCTGCGCGGCGCGCTGTTCCGCGCCGAAGTGGACGCCGGTCCTGACTCCTTCAACAAGCGCATGCGGAACGCCGTCACCTACAAGATCCCCAATGTTCTGGTGGTCGGGCAGCGTGAAGTCGAGACCCAATCGGTCACCTGGCGGCGCTATGCCGTCACCGAGCAAACGACTGTCGCCGCAGCCGCCTTCCAGGAGTGCCTAGAAGTCCTGCGGCGGGAGCGCCGGATGGACAATTTTGCAGACGTGGAGGTGCCATAAGCCACGAATTGGGAACAACTTCACCCTTCAAGCGTGGCTTTCTTGACACTCGCGCCGGGGCTCTGATAGCGTCCCGGCGCTTGTGCATTTTTTCACAAAGTCGGGTGGCAGCGGGCTGGCTTGAGCCGCGCCGAAAACGGCATGGAACACTTCCTACCGCTCATTTTCCTGATGCTCTTGGTGGCGGCGTTTGCCGGCGGCACGATCTTTGCGACCCAGTTCGCCGGTCGCTTCAGACCCACCGTCGCTAAACGCACGACCTACGAGTGCGGCGTCTCCCCGGTGGGAGATGCCCGCGAGCGCGTGCCCGTGCGCTTCTACCTGGTCGCCATGCTGTTCATCATCTTTGATATCGAGGCGACGTTCTTGATCCCCTGGGCTGTCCTCTTCAGGAAGTTGGGAGTCTTTGGGTTGATCGAGATGGGCGTGTTCATCGGCATGCTGGTCTTGGGTTACATCTACATCTGGCGCCGCGGCGCCTTCAACTGGAACGCCTGATGGCGCTGACCGGTAGTGAACGCGCCGAGTTCGACCGGGCCTGTGCCCCGTTCCCCGACCGGCGGAGCGGCCTTTTGGGGGCGCTCTACGTCATCCAGGGGCAGCGCGGCGGCTGGATCGATCGCGATGCCATGCGCGACGTGGCCGAGTACTTTGACCTGCACCCTATGCAGGTCGAGGAAGTCGTCACTTTCTATACGATGTTCAATACCCAGCCGGTCGGGCGCCACCACCTCCAAGTGTGCCGATCGGTGTCGTGTTTCGTCATGGGGTGTAACGGCATAGTCGAGCACCTGCGCCGGAAGCTCGGCATCGAGCCCGGGCAGACCACCGCCGATGGCCGCTTTACGCTGAATACGGTCGAGTGCCTGGGGGCCTGTGGCACCGCGCCGGCCATGCAGGTGAACGAGGACTACCACGAGAATCTGACCGTCGAGTCGCTCGACCGCCTCTTGGACGAGCTGCCCTAATGCCGGAGTGGGCTGGGGTCATCGCCGGTGCAGCGACCAAGGCTCTGGTCGTCTTCGTCGTCCTCTTAACCATCGCCGCTTATACCGTCTATCTGGAACGCAAAGTGCTCGGCCACATTCAAACGCGCCGCGGCCCTTTGTACGTCGGCTTTCACGGTCTGTTGCAACCGCTGGCCGACGTGGTCAAGCTCCTCACCAAAGAGGACGTCATTCCCGACGGCGCCGATCGGGGCCTGTTTGCGCTGGCGCCAGCCATCTCGGTGTTTACGGCCCTGGTGGCCATTGCGGTCATTCCGTTCGGCGATCACTGGACCCTCTTCGGGCATCGCATCCCCTTGAGTGTCGCTGACTTGAACGTCGGCATTCTTTACATTTTGGCGGTGACGAGCTTGGGGGTCTACGGCCTGATCCTCGGTGGTTGGTCTTCCAACAACAAGTTCGCGCTGCTGGGTAGCCTGCGCAGCTCGGCGCAGATGATCAGCTACGAGCTGGCGCTCGGGCTGACGTTGATCGGCCCGATCATGTTGGCGGGTACCCTGAGAATGCGGGGCATCGTCGAAGCGCAAACCGACCTCTGGTTCATCTTCCTGCAGCCCTTGGCGTTCGTCCTCTATCTGATCAGCGGCCTAGCCGAAATCAACCGGGTGCCGTTCGACCTCCCGGAGGCTGAGTCAGAGCTGGTAGCCGGTTACCACATCGAATATTCCGGGATGAAGTTCGCCTTCTTTTTCCTCGGCGAGTACGTCAACATGATCACCGTCGCGGCGATCGCAACAACGTTGTTTCTCGGTGGTTGGCACGGCCCGTTCGGCTGGAACCACCCGGCCTTGGGGCCGATTTGGTTCTTGGCGAAGGTGGTGGCGGTGATGCTTTTCTTCATCTGGGTGCGTGGCACGCTGCCGCGCTTTCGCTACGACCAGCTCATGAACTTTGGGTGGAAGGTGCTGTTGCCCTTGGCGCTTCTCAATATCGTGCTGACCGCCGCCGGCATCGTCCTCTGGGGGGGCTGAGATGGATGCTCTCCTCTTTGTGCTCTTGGCGTTGACCACAATTGGCGCGTCCATTGCTCTGGTCGCCCATCGCAACGCGGTCTACTGCGCGCTGGCGATGGTGGTGGTCTTCGTGGCCACCGCCATCTTGTTCCTCTTGCTCGAGGCGCCCTTTTTGGCCGCGCTCCAGGTCATAGTCTACGCGGGCGCCATCGTCGTGCTCTTCTTGTTTGTCATTTCTTACCTGAACCTGCGCACCGACTCATTGGTCGAGACCAACCGTGGCGCGGTGATGTTTGCCGTGGCGGCTGCCGTCCTCCTGGCGGTGGAGTTGTGGGTGGCGGTGGCCACCCGCCAGCCGCAGGTGGCGCCGGTCACCGCCGAGGGCTTTGGCTCGGTGGAGCACGTCGGCGAGGCCCTGTTCTCCCGCTACATCGTCGCTTTTGAGGTGACCTCGGTCCTTCTGATCGTCGCTATGGTCGGTGCCGTGGTTTTGGCACAACGGGTGGCGAAGCGCCGCGGCGAGCCCGCCGGCATTGCCGAAACGGCCACCGAGGTCGGCGCTGTCGACGAAGTCAAGGAGCTGAGCGCTTGAATCCGACTTGGGTCATGGGGTTGGCTGCAGCCCTGTTCACCATCGGCACGGTTGGCGTCCTCGTGCGCCGCGAGGCGCTGGTGATCTTCATGTGCATCGAGTTGATGTTGAATGCGGTCAACCTGACCTTTGTCGCCGCCAGCCGCCAGCTCGGTAACATCGACGGGCACATCGCCACGCTGTTCGCGCTGGCAGTGGCGGCCGCCGAGGTGGTGGTTGGCCTGGCAATCATCGTGGCCATCTTCCGGAAAGAGCAGACGACCGATGTCGATCGGATCAAGCTCTTGCGCTTCTAAGCGGGGCGACAGCCGATGACCGGACTCTTTTGGATCCCCCTCCTGCCGCTTCTGGGGGCCCTGGTCAACGGCCTGCTCGGCCGGCGGCTTTGGGCGGTGGCGGCCGCGTGGGTGGCGCAGGCCGCCGCGCTGGGCGCCTTCATTGCCGCGCTCTTGGCGGTGGTCCAGCTCCTCGGTCTCCCGGCTGCCGAGCGCGTCTTAACGCAGAACGCCGGCACGTGGTTGGCGGTCGGACCATTGAGCGTCGATTGGGCGCTCCGGCTTGACGCCTTGAGTGCGGTCATGGTGCTGGTGGTGACCGGCGTCGGATTTTTGATCCACGTTTACTCGCGCGGTTACATCCACGGCGACGGCGCCGAGTGGCGCTACTTCACCTACCTGAACCTGTTCCTGACAGCGATGCTGTTCTTGGTGCTGGGGCAGAACCTCTTGGTGGTCTTCTTGGGTTGGGAGGGGGTGGGGTTGTGCTCCTACCTCCTCATTGGCTTTTGGTACACCAAGGAGGCACCGCCGCGGGCCGGCATGAAGGCGTTCATCGTCAATCGGGTCGGTGACTTCGCTTTTCTCCTGGGCATGTTGCTCTTGGTCCATACGTTTCAGACCTTGGACATCCCCGAGATTCTGGAGCGCATGCCCCGCGAGTTGCCGTGGATGAGCGGCATCGCGACGGCGGTGGCCGTCCTGCTCTTTATTGGGGCTTGTGGCAAGTCCGCCCAACTGCCGCTCCACGTCTGGTTGCCCGACGCCATGGAGGGGCCGACCCCGGTCTCGGCCTTGATCCATGCTGCCACCATGGTGACCGCTGGCGTCTACCTGGTCGTCCGCATGCACGTGGTCTACCTCTGGGCGTCACCCAACGTGCTGGTGGCTATCACCGCCGTCGGGCTGACCACGGCCCTGGTGGCTGCCACCATCGGTCTGGTGCAAAACGATATCAAGCGCGTCTTGGCCTACTCGACCGTGTCACAGCTGGGTTACATGTTCCTGGCTTGTGGGGTCGGAGCGTTCAGCGCCGCCGTTTTCCACCTGATGACCCACGCCTTCTTTAAGGCGCTCTTGTTCTTGGGGTCGGGTAGCGTCATCCACGCGATGGCGGGTGAGCAGGACATGCGGCGCATGGGCGGGCTCAGGCGTCACCTGCCGGTGACGCATGCGACGTTCTTGATCGGCACCCTGGCCATCGCCGGGATTTTTCCTCTGGCCGGCTTCTTTTCCAAAGATGCCATCCTTTTGGAAGTGTTTATGGAGCGCGGCCCGATCCTCTGGGGTTTGGGCACCCTCGGCGCGTTCTTGACGGCGTTTTACATGTTCCGGCTTATGGCTTTGACGTTTTATGGCAAAAGCCGGGTGCCCGATGACGTCCACCCCCACGAGTCGCCGCGCTCGATGACCGTGGCGTTGCAGGTCTTGGCGGTCTTGTCGGTGATCGGCGGTTGGGTGGGCATCACCTTCATCAAGGGGGGCAACCGTTTTGCCCAGTTCCTGGAGCCGGTGTTCGACTCCGCCTCGCACATTGAGGTGCTCGAGCACCACGGCCACCACCCGAGCCTGGCCACCGAGCTGACTCTCGGGGGGATTGCCTTGGCTGTGGCGGCGGCTGGCCTCGTACTGGCGGCATGGGCCTACGTCCGTACCCCGAACCTGGCGGCGCGGCTCCAGCGCGCGGCCGGTCCGCTCTACGGGCTCTTCCGTGGCAAGTACTTCTTTGACGAGATCTACGAGGCGCTCATCACCCGTCCCTTGGCGCGGCTGGCGCACACGACCTACGAGCGGTTTGACTCCGCCGTGGTAGACGGCGTGGTCAACGGCACCGGCAGTCTTGTGCGCGGCGCCGGTCGCTTGCTCCGGCCCATGCAGTCGGGCTACGTCCGCCGCTACGCCATGATCTTTGCACTCGGCGTCGCTGCCCTCGTCGGCTTGACGATGCGCTAGGGGATGGATGTGACCGATCACCTCTTGAGTTGGCTCTTCCTCATCCCGCTGGTCACCGGCGTCGGACTATTGGCTTTGCCACGCCGCTGGGGCGGCGCCGCCATGGCGACGGCGTTGGCTGGCGCCACCGCCACGCTGGTCGTGTCGCTGGTAGCCTGGTCTCGATTCGACGCCGGCACCGCCCGCCTCCAGTTCGAGGAGCAACTCGCTTGGATCCCGGCGATCGGTGCGTCCTACCATGTCGGCGCTGACGGGCTCAGCATCACCCTCTTGCTCCTCACGGCGTTGATCACGCCCTTGGCAATCTGGGGATCGGCAGCGTCGATCACCCATCGCCGGCGCGACTTCCTGGCGTTTCTCTTGTTGCTCGAGGCAGCGATGATCGGTGTCTTCATCGCCCTCGATCTCTTGCTCTTCTATCTGTTCTGGGAAGCGATGCTGATCCCGATGGCGCTCTTAATCGGCATCTGGGGTGGGTCCAACCGCGTCTACGCCGCCGTCAAGTTCTTCCTGTACACCATGGCCGGCAGTGTCTTGATGCTGGTGGCCATCTTGACCTTGGTCGGCGTCGGGCGCGGGGCGCTGGGAAACCCCACCTTCGACCTCCTTGAGCTCCAACAATTGGCCTTTACGCCTGGCCTGGAGCGTTGGCTGTTCTTGGCCTTTGCCTTGGCGTTTGCCATCAAGGTGCCGCTCTTTCCGCTGCACACCTGGTTGCCCGACGCCCACACGCAGGCGCCCACTGCCGGCAGCGTGATTTTGGCGGGCGTCCTCCTGAAAATGGGGACCTACGGTTTCCTACGCTTTTGCCTGCCCCTGTTTCCGGGGGCCATGGCGGCGGCGGCGCCGTGGTTTGCCTGGCTTGCCCTCTTCGGCATCATCTATGGGGCGTTGATGGCCTATGCCCAGACGGACATCAAGAAGTTGGTGGCGTACTCGAGCGTCAGCCACCTGGGGTGGGTTGTGCTCGGCCTCTTTGCGCTCAACGAAGCCGGGTTGGCTGGCAGTCTTTTGCAGATGGTCAACCATGGCATCGTCACCGGCGCCCTCTTCCTAGTGGTGGGCATGGTCTACGACCGCGCCCACACCCGCGAGATCGACCGCTTTGGCGGCTTGGCCCAGACGATGCCCGTGTGCGCCAGCTTCATGCTGCTTTTTACCTTGGCGTCGATCGGGTTGCCGGGGACCAACGGCTTCGTCGGCGAGTTCTCGATTTTGGTCGGCGCCTTCCAAGCCCGGCCAGCCTACGCGGTGGTGGCGGCATTGGGCGTCGTCCTGGGCGCGCTCTATATGCTGAGTCTTTATCGGCGCGTGTTCTTCGGCGCCCCCAGCGAGCTGTCCGCCCAGCTGCCTGATCTGAGTTTGCGCGAGAAGCTGGTGCTGGTGCCTTTGGCTGTCCTGGTGGTGTGGATCGGTGTCCAACCGGGGCCGACCATGGACGTCTCGCGCGCCACGCTGCAGGCCCTCGAAAACCAGGCCGAGGCCAAGCGCCGGGCGAGCGCCGAGCCACCCGCCGAAGCGCGCGCCTGGGTTTGGGACGCTGAATCTGGGACCCGCTTGCGCACCAGCCTGGCGACGCCGGTGCGCCGGAGCACACCATGATTGAGTTTCCCGTCATCGACTTGCGACTGCTTTGGCCCGAGTTGATTCTGGCGCTCGGCGCCACGCTCCTCTTGTTGAGCGAGCCGGGCGCCAGTCGCCGGCAGTCCCGCTGGCCGGCGGTGGCAGCGCTCTTGATCGGGGTGGCGGCCATTGCCAGCCTTTGGTTTACCGGGAGCGGTGGCCAGACCGGCGATCACATGCTCTGGGTCGACTCGTTCACCCAGTTCTTCCGTGTGCTCATTTTGGGGTCCACCCTCCTGGTCTTGTTGATGGCGCCGGCCTACGTGCGCCGGCTCCAGATCGAGAGCGGTGAGTTCTACGCGCTGATTTTGTTTGCTGCTCTGGGCGCCATTCTGATGGCGGGCGCCCAGAATTTCGTGGTCTTGTTCTTGGGCTTGGAGGTGCACTCCATCGCCCTCTACGTCTTGGCCGGGTCGCGGGTCGATCGGATGGAGTCCGAGGAGTCGGCGCTCAAGTATCTGTTGCTGGGTGCCTTTGCCTCGGCGTTCCTCCTGTACGGCATCGCCCTGATTTATGCCACCACCGGCACCATGAACCTGACCGAGGTGGCCGCGGTGCTCCGGGCCGGTGAGCCCGACCGGCTCATGCTCTACGCCGGCGTCGGGCTGGTCATTGTCGGGCTAGGTTTCAAAATCGCTGCCGTGCCGTTTCACATGTGGACCCCCGATGTGTACGAAGGGGCACCGACGGTGGTCACCGCTCTCATGACCGTCGTGCCGAAGGCGGCAGCCTTTGCAGCGGTGCTCCGTGTGTTCACCATCGGCCTGGTGCCGGTCATGGGGCACTGGCAGCCCATCTGGCTGGTGCTGGCGGTGTTGACGATGTCGGTCGGCAACCTGCTGGCGTTGGGCCAAACGAGCCTCAAGCGACTGCTGGCCTATTCCTCCATCGCCCACGCCGGCTACCTCCTGGTGGGCGTGGTGGCCGGCACCGAGTTGGGCCGCTCGGCGGTCCTCTACTACCTCGTTGCCTATGCGCTGATGAATCTGGGTGCGTTTGCGGTGATCTCGATGTTCGAGCGCTCGGACGGCCGACAGGCGCTTGAATCGTACGACGGCCTAGCGGTGCGCCAACCGGTGGTGGGGGGCATGCTGGCCCTGTTCATGTTCTCGTTGGCGGGGATTCCGCCGACCGCCGGCTTCATGGGTAAGCTGATGCTCTTCCGCGCCGCGGTCGAGGCTGGTCACCAGGGTCTGGCGATCATCGCCGTCCTCAACAGCGTGGTGGCGGCGTACTACTACTTGCGGGTCGTCGTCGCCGTGACCATGCGGGAGCCCAGTGAATCCGCCCCACCGGTGGTCGCCACGCCGTGGGGAGTGTGGGTGACGATCGCCGTCGCCGCGCTGGGCACCCTGCAATTTGGGCTGATCCCGGGTTTCGTCTACGACTTCGCCCGCGCCTCCACCCGCTTCCTACTGGGCTAGCTCCACAACTCGACGGTCACCACTTCGCCGGCATCCAGCTGCGTTGTCTCGGCGTCGACGATGCAAAGCCCGTTGGCGCGCGTAGCCGACGCCAAGTTCCCTGAATCCTGGGCGCCCGCCAAGCGGGCATGCCAGCGACCGGCGCGCACCTCAAGGATGGCGCGCATGTAGTGGGTCTTGCCGGCGGCTTTGGTGATGGAGTGATCCAGGATTGCCCCAAACCGCGGACGATCGGGGGCCGGGACACCGCCCATGACGCCGAGGGCCGGTCGCACGAATTGGTCAAAGACCACGAGCGACGACACCGGGTTGCCGGGTAGCCCGAAGATAAGACGACCCTCGGCCACTCCGAAGACTTGCGGCTTCCCCGGCTTCATGGCCACTTGATAGGCCTGCACATCTCCGAATTGGGTGAGGATGTGGCGGGTGTGGTCGAAATCACCTACCGAAACACCCCCAGTGGTTAAGAGGCAGTCCGCCGTCTCCAGGCCGCGGCGCACGCGGGCTTCGACGGCGGTCGGGTCATCGCCGACCCAGCCGAGGTCGATGGGCACCCCACCGGCGGCGCTGATGGCTCCGATCAACCCATAGCGATTGGAGTCACGGATTTGCCCCGGTCCCGGCTCCTGGCAGACCGGCACCAACTCGTCACCGGTTGAAAGGACGGCGACGCGGGGTTGGGCATAGACCGGCACCGGATCGACGCCCACCGCCGCCAAGACGCTGAGCTGGGCCGGCCCCAGGCGCGTGCCGGCCTCGAGAACGAGGTCCCCTTGGTGGACTGCTTCTCCGCGCCGGCGGATGTGTTGTCCGGCGCGCGGCGCTCGGGAGATGGCCACCGACTCCGTCCCTCGGGGCTCGGTGTCCTCGACCATGACCACCGCGTCGGCACCTTCCGGCAGCGGGGCGCCGGTCATAATGCGGACAACGGTGCCCTTCTCGCAGGTGAAGTCGGCGCGTTGGCCGGCGGCGACGGTGGTTACAATCGGTAGGATTACCGGCGCGGCGCCCGAGGCGCGCTCTACATCGGCGGCGCGCACCGCAAAGCCGTCCATCGCCGAATGGTCGAAGGGCGGCAGGTCGCCGCTTGCCGAGACGCATTCGGCAAGGACCCGACCGCCGGCCTCGGTGAGTCCAATCGTCGTGGCGGTGAGCGGGCGCACAGCCGCCTGTACAAGCGCCCTGAAGCTATCGGGGTCGATGGCCGTGTGGGTGGTGGGGACGCCGGTCATCGGTCGAGCGACGGGTGGGCCGGGTGCTCGGCGCGCCCGGCCAGGATGTTCACCCCGTGGCGGAGCGCCTCGTAGACTTGATCCAGACATTCAGCCACCGCCTTGGGGTTGCCGGGCAAGTTGACGACGGCGGTGTCGGCGCGAATCCCGGCGACGCCGCGCGACAGGACGGCCGCGGGGGTGTGCGCCGCCGAGGCGGCGCGCATGGCTTCGGCGATGCCCGGTGCCTGGCGCTCCAAGACCGCCAGCGTCGCTTCGGGGGTCACGTCCCGGGGCGCGAAGCCAGTGCCGCCACTGGTCAGGATCAGCTCCACGTCGGGGCGGGCGGCGGTCTCGATGAGCCAAGCGCTGATCAGCTCCGCTTCATCGGCCACGCATGCTGCCTCGACGACCCGGTCGCCCCGGGCCTCAACGTAGTCCCGCATGGCCGGGCCCGAGCGGTCGCCGGTGGTGCCCTCGGAGACCCGGTCGGAGACTGTTAAGAGGGCGACGTTCATCGTCTGGGTCCAGGGTGGCGGAAATCACCGCTCTGGCCGCCACTTTTTTCGGCCAGGTAAACCGACTCGATGATCATGGCGCGGTCGATCGCCTTCAGCATGTCGTAGAGACCCAGGGCCGCGGCGGACGCTGCCACCAGTGCTTCCATTTCGACGCCGGTGCGCCCGCGCGCGCGCGCCGTTGCGGAGATCGTGACGCGCCGCTGGTCGCCGTCGAGCTGGAAGTCGATTTCCACCTGATCCAACGGCACCGTGTGGCAGAGGGGGATCCAGTCGGCGGTGCGTTTGGCCGCCTGGATGCCGGCCAGCCGCGCGACCCCCAGGGCGTTGCCTTTGGGAACGGTCCCAGCGCTGAGTGTTTCGAACGCCTCGGCCGACATCTGGAGCGTGGCAAGCGCTACGGCGCGCCGTTGAGTCTCGGGCTTGGCGCCGACATCCACCATGTGTGCATTGCCCTCGGCATCGAGATGCGTCCAAGCTTGTTGACGATCCGCCATCCAGAGACCATATCACGGTGCCAGCCAGCCCCCGTGCTACGATCGCCGGCCCATGGCGAGTGAACCCGGGTACAAAGTCGGCAAGCGGATTTCCCCGCGCCAGGCTGCGGTGTTGCAGAGTCAGGATGTAGTCGGTTCGACGCCGGCCATGCGGCGCCTGTTTCGCTTCATCGAAAAAATTGCCAAGACCGACAGCTCGGTCTTGATCACGGGTGAGTCGGGGACCGGCAAGGAGCTGGTGGCGCGCTCGATTCACATGCTCTCGGACCGCGCCGACGCCCCCTTTTTGCCGGTCAACGCCGCCGCGCTCCCGGAGACGCTGGTCGAGAGCGAGTTGTTTGGGCACGCCAAGGGTGCGTTTACCGGCGCCGACCGCGCCAAGACCGGGCTGGTGGACATGGCCGCCGGCGGTACGTTGTTCCTCGATGAAGTTGCCGAGATGCCGCTGCCGCTTCAGGCAAAACTCCTGCGCATGCTCCAGTTCGGCGAGGTGCGGGCGGTGGGCGCCGCCGACGTGCGGCGCGTTGACGTGCGGGTGGTGGCCGCTACCAACATGCCGCCCAAGCGCGCCATCCGCGAAGGGCGGCTGCGGGAAGACCTCTACTACCGGTTGAGCGTCTTTCACCTGGAGGTGCCGCCGCTTCGCGAGCGGCGCGAGGACATTCCGCTTTTGGCCAGCTATTTTCTAGAAAAGTTCTGCCAGCGCTCGGGCAAGCGCATGATGCGGATCGACCAAGAGGCGCAGGTGGCGCTCTTGCGCTACGACTATCCGGGCAACGTCCGCGAGTTGGAAAACGCCATGGAGCGGGCCGTCGCCTTGGCCGACGGAGCCACCATCACCCTGGCTGAGTTGCCGCGGGAAATTGTCGAACGGCGCTTTCCCAGCTTGCCCGGCGGTGGTCTCGCCCCCGACGCCGAGCCCACCGCCGGGGGTGCTTACCCGGTGGATTGGACGCTGGAGGAAGTGGAGCGCGTGCACATCGAGCGCGTCCTGGCCGATGTCGACGGCAACGCCACCCTGGCCGCTGAGCGGTTGGGTATTTCGCGGACCACCCTCTGGCGGAAGATGAAGCGCTACCAGATCGAGCGCTAGGACCGCGCCGCGAAGCAGTGGCAGCCGCTGCATTGTGTAACACCCGCCGAACGCCGCTCAAGCTCAGTGACCGTTTCATGTTGCACCGCTGGCGCGATTGGGATTTACTAAGTGATGTATTGGTATTGACTTATAGAATTTATGCTAGTGGCATGCCGATTGCTCATCTAACCCGGCGACCCGTAGCCTTTTGAGTTTGATTCGGAAAGGGGCCACACCACGCATGGGCAAAATCATCGGTATCGACCTGGGGACCACCAACTCCTGCGTCGCAGTCATGGAGGGTTCGGAACCCAAGGTCATCGCCAACGCTGAGGGCGGGCGGACGACGCCGTCCGTGGTCGCCTTTGCCAAAGGCGGCGAGCGACTGGTTGGCCAGGTTGCCAAGCGACAAGCGGTCACCAATCCTGAGCGCACCATCTCGTCGATCAAGCGGTTCATGGGCCACACCCTGGCCGAGACGCGCACCGAGGCCTCGGACATGCCGTACTCGGTGGTCGAGGGCCAAAACGGCTTGGCCGTCGTCGAGGTCGAAGGCAAGCGCTTCACGCCCCCTGAAATCTCGGCCATGGTGCTTCAAAAGATGAAGCAAACGGCTGAGGACTATCTGGGTGAGCCGGTCACCGAAGCGGTCGTTACAGTGCCGGCCTACTTCAACGATACCCAGCGCCAGGCCACAAAAGACGCCGGCACCATTGCCGGGTTGGATGTCAAACGCATCATCAATGAGCCGACCGCGGCGGCTTTGGCCTATGGTCTCGAGAAGGACAAGGGGCAGACGATTGCCGTGTTCGACCTGGGTGGTGGCACGTTTGACGTGTCGATTCTGGAGCTCGCCGACGGTGTGTTCGAAGTCAAGGCGACCAACGGCGACACGCTCTTGGGCGGCGACAACTTCGACCAGCGGGTGATCGACTGGATGGCCGACGAATTCAAGGGCGAGCATGGGATCGACTTGCGCTCGGACCCGATGGCTCTGCAGCGCCTCAAGGAAGCCGCTGAGAAAGCCAAGGTGGAGCTGTCAACGGCTACCGAAACCGAGATCAACCTGCCGTTTATCACCGCCGACCAAGGCGGCCCCAAGCACTTGGTGACCAAGCTGACCCGAGCCAAGTTCGAGCAGTTGGTCGACGAGCTGATTGAGCGGACGATGGCGCCGTGCAAGCAGGCGTTGGCGGACGCTGGCAAGTCGCCAGCCGATATCGACGAGGTGGTCCTGGTTGGCGGCTCGACCCGTATCCCCAAGGTCCAAGAGCGGGTGGCCGAGTTCTTCGGCCGCGAGCCCCACAAGGGCGTCAACCCCGACGAAGTGGTGGCCATGGGGGCTGCTATCCAGGGCGGCGTCCTGGCGGGCGACGTCAAGGACATGGTGCTCTTGGATGTGACGCCGTTGTCCTTGAGCGTCGAGACCCTGGGTGGGGTCTGCGACAAGCTCATCGAGCGCAACACGACGATCCCCACCAAGAAGAGTCGGGTCTACTCGACCGCCGCTGACAACCAGACTACCGTCGACATCCACGTCTTGCAGGGCGAACGGGAGATGGCGGTCCACAACAAGTCGATCGGCCGCTTCCAGCTCACCGGCATCCCGCCGGCACCGCGCGGCATGCCACAGATCGAAGTCACCTTCGACATCGACGCCAACGGCATCCTTAACGTCTCGGCAGCCGACAAGGCCACCGGCAAACGCCAGTCGATCCGGATCGAGGCGTCCAGTGGTTTGTCCTCGGATGAGATCGACCGCATGGTCGGCGAGGCCGAGGTCAACGCCGAGACCGATCGCCAGCAGCGTGAGCTGGTCGATGCCAAAAACGAAGCAGATCAACTCGCCTGGCGGGTCGAGCAAGAACTCACCGAACATGGCGACAAGCTGTCGGCGGACTCCAAGGCTGAGGTGCAGGCGGGGGTCGATAAGCTCAAGGAGGCTGCCAAGGGCGAGGATGTCGCCGTCATCCGCGGCGCCCTCGAGTCGCTCCAGACCCTGAGGTCGAAGCTCGGCCAGGAGGCCTACAAGGCCGCGGCTGCCGCCGCTCCGCCGGACGGGGCCGAGGGCGGCGAGCCCACCGGCGACAGTAAGAAGGACGGGGCGGTCGACGCCGACTTCGAAGTCGTCGAATAGCCGGCCCATTGGCTCATGCGCGGGCGGTACCAGCTTGGTATCGCCCCGCCGTCACTGCCGCTGTAAAAGGCGCGTCAGTCAGCCGCGAACCGCCGGCACCGCTCGAACCATCCTCGAACCGCCGGTGTAGTCAGGCGAAGAAAGCCTGCCCAGGAAGACAACCACCGCCGGCCAAATCCGCCGGCCCGACCCCCGTGTGTTACGAGTTCTTTGGAGGAACCAACCCATGAGTCGACTGACGATCGTCAAACGCGGAGGCCCACTGGTCGTGGCCGGTGTTATCGCCGGACTCGTCCTGGCTGCCGGTCTCAACTGGACGAGCGTTTCTAAGAGCCAGACGCAGGAGCTGGCTGGTTCGGACGCCGAGGTGCCGGCTGAGCTCTTGGTATTCGATCAGTTCAACCGCGCCTTTCAGACGGCCGCCGAGTTGGCCCGCCCCAGCGTTGTCACCGTCACCTCGGAGCGCGTCGTCCGGCCTACCGAGCGCCGCGTGCCCGACAGCCACCCGTTCCGGGAGTTTTTTGGCGAAGACTTCCTGGACCGCTTCTGGAATTTCCATGGGGGCGACGAGTTTCGCTCCAATGGCCTGGGATCGGGCGTCATCGTTTCCGAGGACGGTCTCGTCTTGACCAACAACCACGTTATCGACAGCGCCGACCAGATCCAGGTGGTCTTGGCCGATGACCGCGAATACGCCGCCGAGGTGGTCGGCACCGACCCGGCCTCCGACCTCGCCCTGTTGCGAATCGACGCCGGCGACCTGCCGCTGATTCGCTTCGGGCGCTCCGAAGACTTGCGAGTCGGGGAGTGGGTAATGGCGGTGGGGAGTCCGTTCAACAAAAACTTGGACCAAACTGTCACCGCCGGCATCGTCAGCGCCAAGGGCCGCCAATCCGTGGGGATCGTCGACTTCGAGGACTTCATTCAGACAGACGCCGCCATCAACCCGGGTAACTCCGGGGGCGCGCTCATCAACATGCGCGGCGAGTTGGTGGGGATCAACACGGCAATCGCGACGCGATCGGGCGGCGGGCAGGGGGTCGGCTTCGCCATCCCCATCGCCATGGCGCGCTCGGTGATGAACGACCTCTTGAACGAAGGTCGCGTCATCCGTGGCTGGCTGGGCGTCGTCATCCGCACGGTCGACGAGGACTTAGCCGCCGGTCTTGATCTGGAGACGCAGCGTGGAGTCCTAATCAACGACCTCACCGAGGACGGGCCGGCCCACCAGGCCGGTGTGGAGCGCGGTGACGTGGTCCTGGAGTTCAACGGCACCGAGGTGAAAGACGCCGACCACCTGCAGAACCTGGTGGCCGCCGTCAAGCCTGGTGGCTCGTGTGAGCTCGAGGTCTGGCGCGATGGCAAGCGCCGGGACTTGGCGGTCAAACTCGGCGAGCGTCCGGAAGATCCGAGCGCTGTCTTCGCCGGTGGCTCCGAGCCGTCAGCGAGCGATGCTGTCGCCCAGTTGGGACTCAGCCTGCGTGAACTGCCTGCCGCCGAGGCGCGCGAGATGGACCTCGAACAAGGGGTCCTGGTGCATGGCATTCGTCGCGGAAGCCCGGCGGCGGCTAAGAACATCCGCCAGGGGGATGTCCTCTTGGAGGTCGACCGCCAGGGGGTTTCGAGCCCCAAGGACGTGGCGGCGGCGTTGGATGACTTGGAGCCCACCGATCCGGTCCTGTTGCTGCTCCAGCGCGGCCAAACAACGTTCTACACCGCGCTCAAGATGCCGGCCGAGACCGACGATTAGCCAGAAGGGGAGGCGAGCACCGGCAGGCCGCCCGGGTCGGCCTTGGAATCTTGGAACCCTTGTTGCAGAACGGGTTTGATGCCTATAATGCGATAAGGTGTGCCCTTCTGCGCGGCGACTGAACGTGAGGTGAGCGGGCGAGGTTGGTTTCTGGGCGCTCCAGGCAACCCGCCTCGCTCCCCAGCCCAAAACGGCTCGGGCGGTCGAGGACGCGCAGGGCCCAGATGAGTCAGTTGGATTTTGCTTTGGTGAGAGGTGCCAGGCACGCGTTATGGCGCCGATGGTCGCGCAGGACTTGCCCCGGCCCGGCGCCCAGCGCCTCTGAGTAGAATGCCTGCCGGCGCGCCGACCGGTTCAGCCAACGAGGGCTGGGCTACGGAGGCGGCCGCGAAGAGCAGGTGAGATGCACGACGCGCGTAGTCGATCCGCTAGCGTCAACTTGGATCTGATCGACCGCGCTGGGATGGCCGTTGCCGTCCCCGCTGGCCTGAGCTAAGAGCAAAGTCCATGACCGCGCTGAGAATAGCCCGGCGCGGTCGCGTCCGGTGCCGTGACTTTTGCGGCGCCGACAGGAATGGAGCGCATCCATGAAGCTGGGTGCGCTTTTTTGCTTTTGAAAGGTCAACTCATGGCAAGAATCGGACGGCGTGCAGCTGCTTTTCCCAGGCGGACCCGCGGCACGGAGATCGATGTTGAATTCAAGTTAGATGGTGCCGGTCGGAGCGAGGTCGATAGCCCCTTCGAAGCGCTCAACATGCTGCTCGAGATGATGAGCGGCCACGGTCAGATGGATTTGCGTTTGCGCCTCAAGGTCAACGACCGCGCCGACGACACCTACGCGTTGGACGATATGGCCAGCGCGGTGGCCGAGGCGCTACGGCGCGCGCTTGGCAATCGCCCCAAGGTTCGCCAGTTCGGTACAGAAATCCTGGCCGTCGGTGACACGCTGGTCATGGTGTCCATCGATGTAGTGTCGACGCCGGTCTTCCGGTCCAACCTTACCTGGCAGAAGAGCAAGGTGGATGGGGTGCCTACCGCAACGATCGATCGGTTTCTCCGCACGTTTGTGGATCGATTGGGAGCCAGCCTACATATCCACGAGTTCGCCGGCGACAACGACGCCAACAAGGTGCGCGCCGTCTTTCTGGCCTTGGGAGGCGCTTTGTGCCAGGCCGCCGAGCCGGTCGATCGGGATGGAGCCCGCGAGGTGGCGGCAGCGATCGACTACGACGACGACGAGGACTACGCTGGTGAACCGCCAGCCGAGGTGGTGGCGGAGGAGGGTGGTTCTGAAGCGGAGCCCGGCGCGTCCGAGGCCGACTCCGAAGGCCGCCAAAACGGCCGGCGCCGCCGCCGTGGCCGGCGTGGCGGCCGCCGCCGGCGCGGCCGGGAGGACGCCTCACCCGAGGACGCCGAGCCCGGCGAGGCCGAAGCGGCCCGAGAACCAGTCGAAGCCCACTCGCTGCACGAACCCACCGAGAGTTTTCCAGACGACGCTCCCGAGGTGAACGACAGCGATGACCCCGACGACAAGGACGCGCCGCCAGCGCGCGCTCGGCGCCGCCGCGGCGGACGCGGCCGCGCCCGGGCCCGCCAAACCGGCGGTGAGGGCGCCGTCGACGTGCTCACGGATTCCGAGGGCGACAGCGCTAGCCCGGTTTTGGACTTCGTCACCCAAGCCGAGGGTGAATCGGACGCGCGCGCCAGGGGCGGTCGATTCGGGCGCCGGCGCTAGCCGGCCCCATGTCGGACCCTGACCGCGCGGTTTTCGACCAACTGCGCGGTCTCACCACGGAGGCGGTGAACCCCCGCTCGCGCGACCTGGATGCGCTGACAACGCGCCAGGTACTGGAGACCATCCATGCCGAGGACTTGGGCGTTGCCGCGGCGGTGGGTGCTGTGCTCGACGAGGTCGAGCGTGGGGTCGAGCGCGTCGTCGGGGCGCTGGAGAGCGGCGGTCGGCTGATCTACGTAGGCGCCGGCACCTCCGGGCGACTGGGGGTGCTCGACGCCGCGGAATGTCCACCTACCTTCGGAACCGATCCAGCCATGGTCGTTGGGGTCATCGCCGGCGGTCCGGAGGCGTTGATACGGTCGGCGGAAGGAGTCGAAGACCAACTGGTAGCTGGCGGCGAGGACCTCGCCGCCATGGCGGTGAGCGCCGCCGATTGTGTCTGCGGCATCGCGGCCTCCAGCCGGACGCCGTACGTGCAGGCGGCGCTGGCCTACGCCCGCTCCCAGGGCGCCTCGACTTTGTTGGTGACCTGCAACGCCCCGCCCCGCCCGCCGATTGCCGACGTGGTCATTGCCCCCCAGACCGGCCCCGAGGTGGTGATGGGCTCGACCCGTATGAAAGCCGGTACCGCCACCAAACTTGTCCTGAACATGTTAACCACCGCGGCCATGGTCCGTCTGGGCAAAGTGCACGGCAATCTGATGGTCGACCTCAAGGCCACCTCTCAGAAACTTACCGAGCGCTCGAAGCGGGTGCTGATGATGGTGACAGGGCTTGACTACGCGGCGGCGGCGGCGCTCCTGAAGCTTGCCGGTGGCCACGTCAAAACCGCTATTGTCATGCACCAGGCAGAGTTGTCACCCGAAGCGGCGCGCGCCCGCTTGGCCGCCACGGGTGGTTCAGTGCGCGCTGCCCTGGCGGGCTGAATTCAGGCGGGACGAGGTGGGGCATGGTGCAAACCTACAGGTTGTGGTGGTCCGTCGCTTTGTGCCTGATGGCTTGCACCGGCGGTGACCAAGACGCCGCCGACCATCGAGTCGTCGTTCACTTTTGGCAGTTTTGGAAACCAGAGGTGATCCAGCCGGTGATTCAGCGCTTTGAGCTGGAGCACCCGGACGTGCGCGTCGAAGTGCAGCAGCTTACCTGGAAGTCGGGCTTGCAAAAGATCGAGGCGGCACTGGCGGCGGGCACCGGCCCCGACGTCTGCGAATTGGGGTCGACTTGGATGCCCCGCTTCGCCGAGGCTGGCGTTTTGGCTGACCTCACCGACGATGCCCGCCCCCTCCGCGAGGTGCTCCAGAAGTGGGAAGTGGCTACCTTCGACGGCAGCACCTACGGTTTCCCCTGGCTCCTAGGGACGCGGGCGCTCTACTACAACCGCGAGCTTTTTCGACGCGCTGGGTTGTCGCCGGAGCACGCTCCGGAGACTTGGGAGGAACTGCTCGAAGCCGCCAAGCGTGTCCACGCCCTCGACCAGGCAATCTATGGCTTTGGCATCAATGCTGGCGAGCGCTACATCCTCTACAAGAAGTTCATGCCCTTTGCCTGGGGCAATGGGGCGCGACTGGTGTCCGACGACGGCGCGCGGGCGGCGCTCGATTCGCGCGCAATGGTCGAAGCGCTGGACTTCTACACCTCGCTCACCGACTACGCGCTCTTGGAGAAGCAGGATGTCCTGGATCAGGCCTTCCAGGACGGCATCTTGGGCATGCAGGTCTCCGGTGCCTGGAACCTGGAGAGCCTGCCGCAAAACGCCCCGGAGCTGGACTTCAGCGTAGCGTTGGTACCCAAGCCGACCCCGTTCCATGGCACACACGCCTCGTTCGCTGGCGGTGAGGTGTTGGTGGTGATGGCGAAGACGCGCGTTCGCCAGGCGGCGGTCGACCTTGCCCGCTTCTTGGTCGACCGCCCGAACGCCACCTTGGTTGCCCGCCAGGTGAAGAGCGTGCAACCGGCGGCGCGCGGCGCCGCCGCCGACCCCTACTATCAGGCTCGCCCCCTCGAGCAGCTCTTTGTCAAACAGCTGGAGACTGCAGTGGCGCCGCCCGCCCACCCGAGTTGGATCCGCATCGAAGAACTCCTGAACACGGCGATCGAACGCGCGGTCCTCGGCGACGCCGCTCCCGAGGAGGCCTTGTGGGATGCCTCGCGCCAGGTGCAGGCGCTCTTGAACTAGCGGGGCGGCGAGTTGCGCCAGAAACTCCAACCTCGATGGCAAGCGCGCGGCTGGACACTTCTATTTCTGGCGCCTTTCTTGGTGTCGTTTGCCGCCTTTAGCCTGTTCCCCCTGGCGGCGTCGTTCGTGTTGAGTTTCACCGAATGGTCGCCGCTTCGGGCCGCGGACTTGAAGCCAGTGGGCTTGTCGAACTACGCGCGCGCCTTGAGTGAGCCGCGCTTTTGGGGAGCTCTCAAAAACACGCTGGTGTTTGTCGTCGGCACGATCCCGGTGACCACGACGGCGGCGCTCTTCTTGGCCCTCCTGGTGCAGCGGCAGTTACCGGCCCGGTCCTGGTTCCGGGCCGCCTTTTTTGTGCCATCGATTGTCTCGATCGTTGTCATTGCTTTGATCTTCAAGAACTTCTATGCGCCCTACGGCAGCTTGAACGCGTTGTTGGCGCTGGCCGGCATCGAGGGGCGGAGCTGGCTCTTGGATCGCGGGTGGGCGCTGCCGGCGATCATGGCGATGAGCGTTTGGGCCAGCGTCGGCTACTACATGCTCCTCTACCTGGCCGCACTCGAGGCCATTCCGGAATCCCTCTATGAAGCCGCGGCGATGGATGGCGCTGGTTTTTGGGGACGGCTCTGGCACGTGACCTTGCCTAGCCTGAAGCCGATGACACTTTTTATAGTCGTCATCAATACCATCCGCTCGTTTCAGATCTTTGTGGAAGTCTTCGTGATGACCCAGGGCGGCCCGCTCTTTGCGACCGAAACCGTCGTCCTCTACTTGTATGAGCAGGCTTTCCACCACTTCGAAATGGGCTACGCCAGCGCCGTCGCCTACCTCCTGTTCGTGATCATCTTGCTGTTGAGCCTCTTGCAAATGCGGTGGCTTTCCTCCGACCAGCGGGTCCACGGATGAAGGGCGCGACTCGAAACGGTCGGTGGTGGGTGCTGGCTGTGGCGGTGCCCCTGGCATTGGCGATGCTCTACCCGCTGGTGTGGATGGTGCGGGTTGCGCTGACCACCCCGGACGGTTGGGGGTGGCAGAATTTTCGAGAGGTGTGGCGCGGTGCCGCGTTCGACCGCTACCTGTTCAACTCGGCCGTCGTCGCCGTGGCTGTCGTGGGTGGCAATGCCTTGTTCGCCTCGATGGTCGGCTACGCCCTGGCACGCCGGCGCTTCGGTGGCAGTCGTGGGGTGATGGCTCTGGTCTTGTCGACCCTGATGGTGCCGCGGCAGGTGACGATGATTCCGCTCTACCTATTGATCGCCCGACTCGGTTGGATCGATACGTACTGGGCGCTCACCGTGCCGTTTCTGGTCGATGCCTTTAACGTCTTCCTCATGCGACAGGCGTTTTTGGGCGTGCCGGTGGAGCTCGAGGAAGCCGCCCGAGTGGACGGTGCCGGGGAGTGGAAGATTTTTTGGTCAATCGGCTTACCCCTTGTCAAACCATCACTTGCGGTCCTGGCGATCAACACCTTCCTGACCCATTGGAACTCCTTCCTGTATCCACTTGTATTGACAAATACCGAACGGATGCGTACCCTGCCGGTCGGTTTGGCTCTCTACTCCCAGGGAGAGCACTCGGTGGACTGGGGCCTCATGATGGCCGGGTCCACCATCGCGGTCCTGCCAGTAGTCGCCCTCTTCGTTGCGTTTCAACGTCACATCGTCTCGGGCATCATGGCTGGCGCCGGCAGGTGACGCGCCCCGAATCCGGAGGGCCCTGGGCAAGACCCTGTGGCGAGTTGGGTCGACAGACGTGCCGCCCGCGCGCGGCCGGAGGAGATCATGAAGTTTCGAGTATTGGCTAGCGTTTTGGCATTCACCTTCGCTTGTGGCACGGCGCTGGCCCAGCCAGCAACCGTCGAAGAAGTGGATTGCAGCCAGGTGAACGACCCCAAGAAGAACGGCCGTTCTGGAAAGTCGTACTTCACCATCGCTACCAAAAGTGATCCGTTTGACGAAGAAGTGCTGCGCAAAGCCGAAGTCCAGTTCGCCATGGCCCTTTGTGAAGAAAACGGCATCCCAGATCAATGGGAATGGAATATGTTCATGGGCATGATCAAGTGCGAGTTTGGCAAGCACGGGGAAGCCGGCCCGTACTTCGAACGCGCCACCCAAAACGCCGAGAAGAAGAAGCACAAGGAGCAGGTGGCCGACAACCGCAAACACTATTGGGTGGACCGTTACAACTCCGGGCTGAACGCCTTCAAAGAGGAGGCGTACGAGTCGGCTGCCACCGAGGCGCGCGCCGCGCTAGAGATCGACCCCACCGAGTGTCGGGGCTACACGCTCCTGGGGCCCGCCCTGATCCAAACCGCTCAGTTCGACGAGGCCATCTCGGTGCTCGAGAAGGGGCGCGAGCTGTGCGAGGAGGATGACCGCCTTCGCGAAAACCTCTTTGTCGCCTATCACAACCACGGCGGCGGTCTGTTCAACGATAAGAAGTACGCCGAGGCGGCTGAGTGGTACGCCAAAGCTGCCGAGTTGAACCCCGAGGACTTGGGCAACCTCTACCAGCTGGGTGCCTCGCAGCTCCAGGCAGCCGAGGAAGACTCGACGATGGTCGGCGCCGCCCGCCAGAGCTTTCAGCGATACATTGAGTTGGTCGGCGATGAGGGCAGGGCGGATGGGCTCTACAACCTGACGCTGGTCGACTTGGAGGCAGAGGACTACGAAGCCGCCGAGGTTTCGGCCGGCGAGTACATCAGCGCCCGTCCTTTTGACCCGGACGGCTATCGCTTGATGTCCAGGATCTATGCCAAGACCAAGCAGAGCGACAAGATGGAGTCCAACATCGTTCTGTTCAACTGCATGAAGACGGAACCCATCGAGGACGTCGGCTCCTGGTGTGCCGACGCCGCCAAGCGCTACGGCGCCCGCTCGGACTTTGCCAAGGCGATGAAGGATTCGGGCGACCCCGATCGCGTCTACCTGCACACCGATTCCAACGGCAATGAGATGGTGGCGACCTACTACGAAAGCGCCGGCGAACTCCACTCGTTCTACCACGGCAAGAAGAAGGGGACGGTGACCGCTACGGCCACCGTTGCTCAGGACAACTAAGGTCGCCACGGCCGGCCCGTGCTGGCGCTGGGGCTCATCTCAGGGACATCGATGGACGGGGTGGACGCCGCTTTGGCGCGGGTCCACTTCGCCCAGGATACCCTGGTCTCAGCCGAGCTGATTGCCGCGGCCGAGACCCCCTACCCGGAGGCTCTGCGACGGAGGCTCTGCCAGGCTGCTCGCGGGCAACCGTTGGCAGCCGGCGCTTGGGCCCAACTCGACCGCGACCTTGGCGATCACTTCACCGAAGCGGCCCGGGCGCTTTTGGCCGTGACCCAGACCCCACCTGAGTCCGTGGTCGTTGTCGGCTCTCACGGACAGACCGTTCTCCACGATGCGGCTGGCGGCGTCTCGGTGCAATTGGGTGGCGCCGCAAGGATCGCTGAGGCGCTCGAGGTGCCGGTGGCCTACGACTTTCGGGCGGCCGATCTGGCCGCTGGCGGGGTTGGGGCGCCCTTGGTGCCCTACCTCGATCGTTGGCTGTTTGGCGGGGCGAGGCGCCGCGCCGTCTTGAACCTGGGCGGCATTGCCAATGTCACACTCATGACCGGCGGTCGACTGGTGGCGTTTGATACGGGCCCGGGAAACGCGCTGCTCGATGCCTTGGCCCAAGAAACTTTGGGCACACCATACGACCTGGACGGCGCTGGCGCCGAGCGGGGCAAGGTCCACGCCGAGATTGCGGCGCGGTTCTTGAGCGACCCCTACTTTCAAAAGCCGCCGCCCAAGTCGACCGGTCAAACCGAATTTGGCCCGCGGTTGGCTCTCGAACTTCTCACCCAAGTGCAAAGCGCCGGCGGTTCGGGAGACGACGCCCTGGCCACGGCGCTAGAACTCACCGTCCGCCCCATCGCTGGCTGCGTGCACCAAGCAGGGGTCGAAGAGGTTGTTGCCTCGGGGGGTGGCGTCAAGAACCGCGCTCTAATGCGCCGGCTGATCGAGAGCTGCGCCCCGGCGACGGTGTCATCCAGCGCCGCGTATGGGGTAGACCCCGACGCCAAAGAGGCGCTAGCCTTTGCAGTCTTAGCGGCGGCCCGGGTTCGGGGCGTCGCCGCTGCCGTGCCAGAAGCCACCGGCGCCCAGGGCGCTCGCGTGCTCGGCGCGTTGGTGGATCCTCGCGGCAAGCTTCGGCCTTAGGTCGGATCGGGAGCGGCGTCGATGGGACCGCTGGTCAACCAGCGTACTGGGATGTGGGCTTGCTTGGCGGTGGTTGCTGCTCTCGGGGCGAACTGCGCGCGGAGCGCCCGCACCACCTCCGTTGGCGCGCTGCCCACCACCTCGCCATCGCCGGCTCAAGCATCGCCGTCCACCAGCCCGCCCCCGTCCGCGCTGCGGGGGCTCGACCGGCCGCTCCAGGTCGGCATCGTCGTCGACGCCACCGAAGTCCACTTCCAGGCGCTCCAAGGCGAAGCCCCTGGCCAGCTCGAGGTCTGGGTGGGCGAGCGCCTCATCGGTCGCTTTAGGAGCCTCGGGGTCGAGGTCCGCGATGGCCAGCTCTGGGCGCAACCGGTCGGACACCCGGAGCGCGCTGTCGGTGACTCGCTGGAGGTGCGGCCGGTCGCCGAGGCGATCTTGGTGGTCGGGGAGAAGCCTTACCGGGGCGCGGTCGAAGTCCGGTGCGCACCCCGAGCCCCAGGTGCAGTGCCGGCCCGGTTGACCTGTGTCAACCTCGTGCCCCTGGAGGCCTACTTGCTCGGCGTCGTCCCGCTGGAAATCGGTTGGCCTGGCGTTGCGGGGTTGGAAGTGGTTAAGGCCCAAGCGGTTGCTGCTCGGACTTACGCCCTGTCGCACCTGCGCCGTTGGCCCGATCTGGGCTTTGATCTCTTTGGCAACGAAATGGACCAAGTTTATGGCGGCATGGGCGTTGAACACGCTGGGGTCAGCCAAGCCATCGGTGCGACCCGCGACGTCGTGTTGACCTACCGCGGTGAGTTAGCCCGGCCATTTTATTCGGCCAACTGCGGCGGGCGCACCGCACCGGCTGAGGAGACCTGGGATCAGCCACCGGCGCCATATCTAGTGACGCAAGACGATTCGCACGGTGACATCGACTTTTGCTCGAACGCCTCCCACTACCGCTGGACGGAGCGCATGAGCGCCCCCGAGGTGATGGCTTTGCTCGAGGCGCACTGGACCGCCGAGTTCGGCGGCGTCCCGCCCAGGGGCCCCCTGGAAGCCCTGAAAGTGGCCGAGCGCTTTCAGTCGGGACGCGTCCGCGGGCTCGAGCTGCGGGCTGGCGGGCAGCGTTTCGCCGGCGGTGGCGATCGCCTGCGTTGGGTGTTTCGCCGCGGCGGTGTCGACGGCGCCATCCTCCGCTCTTCGCTGTTCGATCTCGAGGTGACTGAGCACGGCGGCGTGGTCACGCAGGTGACCCTCCGGGGGGCTGGCAATGGGCACGGAGTAGGCATGTGCCAAAGTGGAGCTATCGAAATGGCGCGCCGTGGGTATACTTACCCGCAGATCCTCCGCCACTATTATCCGGGAACCGAGCTTCGTCCCTTGGAACGTCCAAGCCCGTCAACGAGCCGGCCGGCAGTGGCTCTGGAGCGCTAATGCAGACATCCCAATCTCTCCCGTCGCTTGCCTTGGATTGCCCCGCCTGCAACGCCCGAGGTTCCATCACCCAAGCTCTAAGAATCGAGATCGAAGCCGAGCTGTCGGTCACCGTCGTCGAGTGCAGCACTTGCCGGAGCTTGTTCGACGCGCGCCCGCGCGGCGCCAAAGGGCGGGCTGAGCCAAGCCCCGAGTCGCTGCGCATCGTCCGGGTCGAGTGCCCGAACTGCGGGGTCGACGGCCATTCGGTGCAGCTGGATCTGGGGACGGAGGCTGTCGAGGAGGCCTTTCTCACCAGCTGTGAGATTTGCGGGCACGCTTTCGCGATCGACCGCGCCGGTCGGGCGAACGAAGCACCGGTGGCCACGCCGGCGTCCTAACGGACGGCTTCTTTCTGGGCACTTCGAGGGCGCGTGGCGACCTTGGGCGTCGTGTCCAAGAGCTTCATCAACTCGATCGCCGAACCCCGGCGTAGCGAAGTGTGGAACTTCACCTCGTCGGCTAGGCGCTGGATGAGCAACACCGCGTGACCGTTGGCGTCCGGCACCTCGGGCGCGGCGCCCAAGACGCGTGGTCTCAGCACTTGCCTGCCAAAGTCTCGGAGCACGAGCCGGACTTCGCCTTTCCTGACCAACATCGTCGCCTTGATAAGCCCAGAGTCGTCGCCTTCGTAGGCTTCCTCAATCAGGAAGATGAACGCCTCGACAGCGGCGGCGCGCAAGTCCATGACGCCAGCCGGTGACAGACCCGAAAGCTCGCCGAGTTGGTTCAGCCAGTCGCGGAGCTTGCGGATATCCAGATAGGTGCTCCGGAGGCTGGTCTTGAACGCCATATCGGCGTTTTGCCCCTGCGCGGGGGAGAATCGTTGGAGCTTCTGGGTGATGGGCTGGTGTCGTTTCCTGGCTGCAGTTCCGGTGGCCATTGAGTCTCCTGGTGGCTGGGGCGCTGCTCGTCGGTTCCAGGGGCACTTGGCCTGGGCGGGCAGTCCTTCCACTCGGAGGATCGTCGGCCGCACCGGCTAACTGGGGGGCGCCCAGCGCTTCGCGATCCATGGTGGGCAGGCACCGCCTTGAATGGGGAGAATGGCCAGCTGGGCTGTCTCCTTCGGGGACATTGCAACCGGCGGGCCCAATCGAACGTATACTAAGGTGACGCCAAGGTGACCCATGGGTCCGAGCGTGAAGGAGTACCCAGTAGCATGAGTGATACGTACGATCCCTATCAGCGACCGAATCCGTCTGACGAATCCGCGACCAAGCCGGGGGCGGAGACCCCGCCAGCGAGTTCCGGGTCTCAGAAGGACGAGGCCACCTCGCGAGAAGCCCTCGACGAAGCCCGCGAAGCAGCGGCCGAAGCCGCTGCCAAGGCCGCCGCCGCCGCCAAGGAAGTGGGGCGGGATTTGAAAGAGGGCGCCAGCGAGTTGATTGACGACCTCAAGGACTCGGTGCGCAGTGCCGGTACCAAGGCGCGCGAGGTGACCTCGGACACCATCCGCGAGGCCAAAGAGGAGCTGCACGAAGCCAAAGAGGAGTTCCGCGGCCCGAGTGAAGCGCGCGCCGACAGCACGACCGGGCTCGACGCCAACTTGGCGGCTGCTTTGTCCTACGTCTTCCCACCGGTCACGGGTCCCTTGATGTTCTTTTGGGAGAAGGGGAGCGCCTTTGTGCGCTTTCACGCCCTCCAGTCGATCCTCTTGTGTTTTGCCTACTTCATCACCTGGCTCCTGGTTGGGGTGGTGATGGGAATTCCCTTCCTGGGTGGCTTGGTGGCAGCCGCGGCCTCGGTGGGTTTTGCGGTCGCCTGGCTCTTGGTCATGTGGAAGGCGCTCCAGTACCGGGAGTTTCACCTGCCGATCATCGGTGACCTGGCGCGCAACCATATCGACAAGCGAGCCCCCTCGGCGTGATCGACCCCGGTCGGTTGATCCTGACCGGGCTCCCGGCCGGCGAACTAGACGGCGACACCCTCGAGTTGGTGCGGGGGTTCGCCGGCTTTTTGTTACTGCGGCGGAACGCCGCGGCCCCTGATCAGCTGACCGCGCTCATCGCTGGCCTGGATGACCCCACTCAAGAGCCACGGCTCATCGCCATCGATGAAGAGGGCGGCATGGTGTCGCGCCTCAGCCACTTCGGTTTGGAGGCTCCGGCGGCGATGGCCGTCGCTGCCACCGGCTCGGCCGACACCGCCGCCGACATCGCCCGCGACGTTGGCCACGCCCTGCGCACCCTGGGAATCAACGTCGTCCTCGGGCCGTGCTTGGATGTGCTTTCGGAACCGTTGAACCCGGTGATTGCCACCCGCGCCTTCGGTGAGGATGCCGAGACCGTCGAGCGCTTTGGGATGGCGGCCGTCCGCGGCTACGAAGCGGCTGGACTGGCACCGGTGGCCAAGCACTTCCCCGGCCACGGCGGCACCGCCGAGGACTCGCACACTGCCACGGCCCACGTCTTGAGTGAGGCGTCCGAGCTTTGGGAGCGGGACCTCGCTCCCTTTCGCGCGGCGGTATCAGGCGGCGTCGGCGCGCTGATGACCGCGCACGTCTGCTACCCGCGCGCTACACCACGCGAAGAGCGCGACTTGCCAGCGACCTTGTCACACCATTGGCTGACCGCAGTGCTCCGGCGCCAGCTAGGTTTCGACGGCGTCGTCCTCTCCGATGCCTTGGAAATGCAGGGCGTTGCCGCCGGTCGCGATCTCGAACACGTCGCCCAAACCGCCCTTACCGCCGGCGTCGACCTGTTCGTCTGCGAGGATCTGGAAACGGCGCTCCGCACCCGAGGGCTGTTGGCGGGCGCGGCGAAGCGCCACTCGGCGGTTGCCGAGCGGCTGGCCTCCTCGGCGCAGCGGGTGGACAACTGGCGCCGCCACTTGCCGCGCACGGCGGTGCCCGGTCCACCCATCGAAGCGCTCCGCCGCGCCACCGAAGCCACCAACGCCATCCGCGCTTCAACGATTGCCGTGGCCGGCGACCCGATGGGCGCCTTGCCGCTCGACCCCGATCAACCGCTTCTCTTCGTGTTGCCGCGCGAACTCGACGCCAGTCGACCGGTCGACGTCGACTTCTTGCGCACCGAAACCCAAGCGCGTTTCAAAGAAGGGCGGGTGATCGCTCTGGAGCCAGCCCCGACGCCCGGAGAACTCGAGCTCTTGGGCGAGTGGGTGAGAGACCGGCCCAACCTGGCGGTGGTCTTGGGAGTGATGGGCCGCCGCCCTGCCGACTGGGTGCCCGAAGCCACCGTGCGCTTGGCCCAATCGGATGGCCCGCGGGTCGGCGTCGCCCTGAGCCGCCCGGCCGACGTCCAGTGGGTGGCACCTGACTGGCCGCGCCTTTTGACGTATGGGTTCGAGCGCCCGGCCTTGTGTGCGCTTTTGGACGTTCTTTGCGGTCGGATCGAGGCCTCTGGGCGCGTCCTCGGCCTGGGCGCCCCGAGTTGACTTTCCCAGACCCCGATTGTAGATTCCGGGCGGATTTTGGCGGGGTCGTAGTTCAGTTGGTTAGAACGCCGGCCTGTCACGCCGGAGGTCGCGAGTTCGAGTCTCGTCGGCCCCGCCATTTCTCTGGCGATGCGCGCTCGGTCCAGACCGGGCGCGCATTGTCGTTTTGCAGGCACACCTCCTTTCCGGTTGCATGCTGTCCCCTCACCCGGCCCTGGCAAGCTCGACGGCCGAGCTAGCCTCGAAGCGGCAAAACGATGTTCGGGGGGCGCGAGGGAACGGGGAATGCGCCTGCTCAGACAGTTGCGCGCGCCAGTGAGTCCCACGGCTCGCGCAACGCTGGTGACGCGCGCGCAAAACTCGCCGGCGCATTCCCCGTTCCCTCGCGCCACAACCACCTCGCCTTGCGATTTGGTTTGACGCATTCACGTTAGGTCCTCCCTTACGGTGCAAGATCCCAGTTGCATAGCCGGGGACGTGTGTTACGCTATAGCTAGGTCGGCTCCCGTCCGCCGTTGCCCAGCAACAGGGGAGGAAAAGATGAAATCTCGCCGCTCGCCGCTCGCCGCTCGCCGCTCTGGCTGCCCAGCCGGGATTCCTAGCAAGTCAAGCCGCTCCTGGCCGTCCTCGCTCTCGGCTCGGACAAGAAGTTTGGTTCCTTCTCTTGTTTGGCCTGCTTGCCGTGCTTACGGCGCCAGGCTCGGCGGGCCGCCCTGGATGGCCGGCAAGCGCTTGGGCGGCCGATAGCGCGTGGTGCTACGTGGAGAGCGGTTCAGCATCGTTCAGCGGCACGGCGTCCAACCCCGATTCTCTAGTCGGCGCCATTGTGTGGATAGCATTTTCGGATAGCGTCGACACGTTGTACACGAGCTGCGCAGGCGGCAACGGCCGCGACCACACGGTGCTTAGTGACAGCCTGCCGACTTGGTTTCGCGAGATGGAGACCGAGTTTGAAGAATACGTCGATTGGATTTCCTACGGGAAGATGTACCTCGATGTCACGACCGTGCAGCGCCCCGGGGCAGACAGCCTCTTGGCCTGGGATAGTGGCAAGACACCGTGCTACTGGCTAGCAACTGCAGACGATCCTACTTCTCCCTGTGGCGCGGGCGGAAGTAGCGTATACGGTGAGGGCTGCGTCAACCTGCATATGATCAATGAGATCGAGACTTCCCTTGGGCCGAACTACTTCGATGATTTCGACCGTGTGTTTTTCGTGCACTTAGGCAACGCCTTTGAGGTCGACTGGGCGGCGGGGTGGGGAGGCACCATACCCTGGCATGGCACACGGTACAATTGCACGACGTGTCCATATGATGGGCTCGGCACAACGCAGCGACCAATCCGCCCGGGTGATGGCGGGGCATCGTCGGGAGCTGCCGGCGGCACCAAGTGGCTCTTATCTCATGAGTTTGGCCACACCCTTGGTATTCAACACACTCCAGGCACCGGCAAGGTTGACATCGGTTACTACGAGAACATGAAGGCAGGGGCTCCTCAGCCGGTGGACTTCACGGATACGTTCATGCCGTACCACATTTTCTCGATCAGCACTCTGGAGTACGAGACCGGGCCTGACTGGTTCGAGAACGCCTGGTTCGACACTGTCACCACGAATACGCTCGACGTTCGAATCTATGACGTGCGAGGCCCCAATCGCAACGTCGCCCTCGTCGACACTGGGGTGGACTCGACGGAATCGGAGTTTTGGCTGATTCACCACCAGGAAAGCCAGTTCGACGCCGAGTATGGGGGCGACTTGCTTGCGATTTGGCATGTGACGCAACCAAGCGACCCGGATCAGCATCACACAACCCTTGATCTCGAGCTTGTGACTGGCAAGTTCACGACGATCGGCTCGTTGTGCCCTGGGATTGCTCCTGCGCCAAGCACTGGCCTGGATGCGCTCGAGTGCGACGATGGCGCCGCCGGCAACGGCGACGATAGCTATCGCGGCAGCCCCGCTGATCTCTGGAGCGCCGCCGGCGCCGACACGTTTGGAGTGGGTTCCAACCCCAATACGCATGACTATGCAGATCCGGATGAAATCGATGTGACCGAGCAGACGGTTGCTACCCACATCAGCATCCACGACATACGGCTGGCCAGCCCACCGTTTAGCACCGGCCCCAAGGACTACTACGTCGACGTGATCTACAATTGGGGAGTTTCCTCGCCGTACCTCTATACGTGGCGGGGGGAGAACTTCCCGCGGGGTGTCAACCTCCTCCCCGGATCGTCTTTTGAGGGCGATCCTGCGCCGGTCGGCTTTGACGCAGGAGCAGACTTTGTGTTGTTGCCCGGCCCAAAAGCGCACTACGAGGAGCAATACACGCTCAAGATTCGAGAGGATGGACGCTCGACCACCTTCCTCGACGAAGCGAGACTCATCGCGGTCGATCACGGCTGGAACTCGAGAGTAGCAGTGACTGCCGAGGGTGAGATCGTCGTTTACGATACTACCTTCGTGCCTGACCATATCGCTGGCCTCCCAGCGAGCATCGATCCGGCGGTTCTAGGGGAACGCAATGACCTCTTCCATGCGGGACCGGGCACGGTTCTGACGTTTACGTGGAACGAGCCTGGCCCATCGAATGCGGGTGTTTTGTTCTCGTACGTCGGGCAGGCAGCAAACAACATCGATGGTCGTGCAGGTCTTGTGATTGAGAGGCTCGAAGGAGTGGATTGGGTCGAAGTCGCACACCTGGCGCCGCGTGCGGTCACGACCGACGCGTTCATCGGTCAGGAAGTGCTGGGGGTGCCCGGTCAACCCATCGAGCTCAGGGTGCGGTGGTTGGACATACATGCCCTCGACCTGGTGGCACTCGTTGACCGGGTTGAGCCTGAAAGTTGGAGCCAAGCCCCGGTTGAGCTTCTTGATGCAGAGATTGCCTACAAGGGCGCAAGGTTGGCCGAGCTTGGCGAAACGGACCAAAATTTCGCAACGTTGGAGCCGGGGGACAAGCTAACCCTGGCGTTCGCGTACGAGGCACCGCCTGCTGCCCGCACGCTGATGCTGGGTGTCACTGGGTACTATGTTGCACCGGAGATTGCCGGAAGACCGGACTCTGACGATCGGCGCACGAACATCGTCGCTGTGGAGCACGCTAGTCCCAATCCTTTCAATCCAACGACCGCGATGACGTTCACTCTGAGTAGGGGTTCGCAAACGACGCTGGCGGTGTACACCGTCGAAGGGCGCCTGGTTCGTATCTTGCACTCGGGTCCGCTAGCTTCAGGGGAACACACGTTTTCCTGGGATGGCCGGTCGAGTGGCGGAGCGCCCGTCGCTTCCGGCAGCTACTACTACAAGCTCACTGCCGGCGAGGACGTGGCGACCGGCAAGCTGCTCTTACTCAAGTAGTGTTTGATGGCCCGCTTGTAGGAGCGGGTCTTGTTGCAGGAGGATGCGATGAAACGCGGAATTCTTGGTTCGTTGCTGATGGTTGCAGTAGCGGCGAATGCCTTTGCGACCGTCATACGAGTGCCCTCGGACTATCCCACGATTCAAGCGGGAATCGATGCGTCCAGCCCGGGGGATACTGTTTTGGTGGGGCCGGGGACCTACCTGGAGCGCCTGGTGGTTGACGATCCCGTCAACCTGATTGGCGAGAACGGAGCGGGGGCAACGACGCTGGACGCTGATCTGCTGGGGCCGGCGATCCGATCCGACGATGACATCGAAGTTTCGGGATTCCGTATCGTGCGGGGATTTCCCGGCTTCGAACGGACCGGCGGGCACTTTGTCCTAACTGACAACATCTTCGAATTCTGTGAGAACGCGGGCTACGCATCCGCAATAGATGGGGGAGGGGGGGGCGTCGTAGAGCGCAACGTCTTCCGTTACAGCGCTATGGGTTCCAAGGGCAATGCAACGCTAATCGAGTGCTCAGCCACATCGTTTCAAGACAACTTGATTTATGCCAATTGGGGTGGCTACAATCTTGTTCGGATAGTTGGGAGGCGGGACGCACAGGGCAATCCTGCGATCATCTCGGGCAATGTCATCGTCGACAACGTTTGGGGTGGCACGACGGTGTTAATCGTAGGTGTCGCGGAGATCACGAATAACACCATCGCCAACAATATGGCGGGCGCGTTTGAGGTGGAACTCTGGGACGAGCACGGGAACGGAGATCTTACCTTTACCAACAACAACGTTGTTTCCGGGATCGGTGGAGGGTTGTTTTGTTACTTCGACCCACAATCCCAATATTCAGTTGAGTGCAACAACGCCTGGTCAATAGCTGGGGACAGCTACGCCGGCGATTGCGTCGGCGGCGTCAACAGCAACATCTCAGTCGACCCGCTCTTTTGCGACCCGGAAAACGGCGACTACACCTTGAGCGCCAACTCGCCATGTGCGCCGCGCAACTCGCCCTGCGGATTGATCGGAGCGTTGGGAGTAGGGTGTACGTCGACGACAGCGGTAGTTGCTGCGGGAGTTTCAGCCGTGCGGCTTCCGAGATTGATGGTTGCTCCCAACCCCCTGCGGACCCATACAGAGTTCCGCGTTGAGGGAGCGACACGCGGCATGCTGTCCATCTTCGACCCGGGCGGTCGACTGGTCGAGAGCTTCGAAGTACGCGACGGTGCGGCGCCGTGGAGGGCGCCCGACGGCTGGCCGGCAGGTGCCTACTACGTCCGGTTTAGGGGTGCCAGCGGCGCCCAACTAACGGGAAAGTTCCTCGTCGTCCGGTGACGGCCGCCTGGGACTTTGGGGCCCGATGTTCGGACTTGATTGTCCCGGTCTCCGGCTGTAGATTGCCGCGCATCGTCGACTATGCTGCCCTCCCATCCCGACTTCGACAAGACCGAGGTGATCCCCCGCCTGGAGGCGGCGCGTCGCTTCGCCCGCGCCGCCGGGACGCTGACCCTGCGTCACTACCAAAGCCACGCCCTGGTTGTTGAATCTAAAGAGGACGCCTCGCCCGTGACCGTCGCCGACCGCGCCGCCGAAGAGTTGTTGCGCGACAAGATCAGCGCCGAGTTTCCCGACGACTCCATCCTCGGCGAGGAGTTTGGCGAAGCCGCGGGTCGCTCGGGGTTTCGTTGGGTGTTGGATCCGATCGATGGCACCCAGGCGTTCGTGCGCGGCGTGCCACTCTACGGCACGTTGGTTGGCATCGATCATCGCGGTGACAGCCTGATCGGGATCATCGAACTCCCGGCGCTCGGTGAATCGATCTACGCCTGGCGCGGGGGAGGGGCTTGGTGGCAACGGGGCGAGGGTGATCCGGCGCCTGCGCGCGTCGGTGCCGCCGGCACGCTGGCCGAAGCGACGCTGGTGACCACCGCCCCCTACGGCATGGAGGGCGCCCAAGCCACCGCCTTCGAGGCGCTTGCTGGCGCCGCCGGGGTTGTCCGCGGTTGGGGCGACTGCTATGGCTATGCACTGGTCGCCACCGGTCGCGCCCACGTCATGGTCGATCCCGGAGTGCACATTTGGGACGCGGCACCTTTGAAGGTGATTCTGGAGGAGGCCGGCGGTCGCTTCACAGACTGGCAAGGTGAAGCGACTATCTTTGGCTATGACGCGATCGGCACCAACGGCACCCTGCACGACGCTGTCTTGAGTTACTTGCGGCAAGCGGCGCGGCCACCCTCGGCTGGGCACAGGTCGGTTCTTCGTTGACGGGGGAGGACCCAGCCCAAGACGGACCTGCCATCCTCGTATCCACATAGGCGCTTTGTGCGCCGAATTGGACTCGAAGGGGATCCCAGTAGTGAATTGGCGCGTCGACGAGCGAGATGGTCAAAAACTGCAAGTCTTCTTTGTGCAAGCCCCGGACGGCCTCTGCTTCTATTTTCACGAGCCGCTCTAGTCGTACGCGCCTGACCGAGCATGGCAAGCCATTTGAGGGCGGCAGTCGCGCCCAACGCATCGCTGGGCTATTGGCCCCAAAAACCATCTGCCCGCCTGGTTCAAACCATTTGGCGGCGACGCCGCCCGGGGCGGCTTATGTTCGTCTCTCATCGAGTCGATCGAAGGGTGGACCCACCTCACTTCTAGTGGCACCTACGCTTCAAAGGATGACCGATGGCTCCGATCCGTATGTGGGACCGTTGTGCAGCGGCTCTTTCGTTTCTTGCTCTGCTCTTGGCTTCTGAGGCCGTCGCCCAGGTCGCATGGGACGCGCCGCTCTTCGTGCCGCCTCGCCCCCCGGCTGGCACTGGAATCTACGTGGCTGATACGGCTGGCGGTGCGGTGGGGGCGTTGGTCGGGTGGCGCAGTGAAAGTCTGGGCCGCGAGCTTGGTTGGCGGGTTGGCGTTGCCGATGGCCACCGTGATCAGGACCTCAGCGGCTATGCCGGGGTTGATTTGAGTGGCCCCATTCAACGACTCTCAAACGACCTGCCGTTCGAAGTCGCTTGGGTAGCCGGCGGTGGAGTGTCGGTCGGCGATCGAGCCGTCTTGAGCATCCCGCTGGGCATCTCGCTGGGAAGCACCGTGGCTGGCTCCGAATCGATTCGCTTGACGCCCTATCTCGCGCCACGAATCACTGCCGACGCGATTTTCGGCGGTGACGGCGAGAACGACGTGTTCGACCTGGGTTTCTCTCTAGATCTTGGCTTGGACATGGCGTTCCAGAGTGATTGGATGGCCCGGCTGGGGCTCACCGTGGGTGACCGTGACGCAGTCGCGTTCGGGTTGGTCTTCTAGGACGTCGATCGGCCGCTGCTGGCCCTCTGAGCCGCCCTCTACCCCCACGCGCCACGATGACAGGTAATTTTTCTTTAGGTGGCACAAAGTGGCAGAAGGTGCTAGGCTCCCCGGGCGGAGTGGATCCGCGTTTCCAGAGTGTTCGGACAGGACAAGGTGCTCTATTGCAAGGTTGCAAGGTTGCAAGATCGCAGGACTGGACTCCCGAAACATTCGATACCTACAAGGAGTACGGTCATGCGTACGACAGGAACAGTGAAGTGGTTTAAGGACGACAAGGGCTTTGGATTCATCGTCCGTGAAGACGGTGAGAAGGACGTGTTCGTCCACCACTCGGCGATTCAGGCCGAGGGGTTCAAGACCTTGAACGAGGGCGACCGAGTCGAGTTCGACGTTGTGGAGGGCCAGAAGGGCCCCGCCGCCGAGAACGTGGTGGTTGTCTAGCAACCAGTGTCCTTGAAGCAATAACACAGGCAATCGACGACCCCGCTGGCGCTATCGCCGGCGGGGTCCGTTGCGTCACCCCCAGGGTGGCGCTCTACGTACAGCGAGGATCCACCGACCAGGACCTCGCGCAAAGAGGGGGATGCGACACTGGCGAAGCGCAGCAACTACGGCTTTGAAAAGCGGCAGCGGGAACTGAAGAAGGCGAAGAAAAAAGAGCAGAAGCTCGAGGAGAAGCTGGCCAAAAAACGGGCCGCCTCCGAGGGTGAGGGCGAAGAGGGCGACGAAGACGAGGACGAAGAAGACGAGCGCCAGGAGGATTGACCGCGCTCCTCGAGCGGTCTAGAACGCATACCTGGCCCGAAAGAACACATTGTCGTTGCCAGCTTGCTGCCCAAACGCTGTCATCGCAGACTGACCACCAAAGACGTGGGTCCCGGCCACTAGAGCCACCTCATCCGTAAGCTTGTAGACGGCCGATGCACGGAGGTGGTGATCTTCATCGGTGGGCGAGCCAAAAGCAAAGACCGAGAAGCGCAGCGTCTCTTGCAGTGCCGTGCGGGTCAGGCGGAGCGTGTAGAGCTGGCGCACCTCGTCGCGGCGCTGAGTGCCCGGGGGTAACGCCTCCAGGTAGGCGTCGTAGTCGCCCATGACTTCGACGTAGGCTTGGACTCCCAGCTGCCAATCTGAGGCCAGTTGTCGATCGAACCCGGCCAGGGCGCGGAGCGACGAGTTCTCGACGCCGGGCCTCGTGCCGTCGCCGTCGTCTCGGCTCTGGTAGTAGCCCACCTCGACCTTGCCGATCGTCCCCCAAGCGTTCCCCCGCCAGCTGGCGCCAAAAACGTTGAGGCCCGGGTAGAAGCTCGTACCGCTCGAAGTCATGCCGAGGGGTTGGCGAAACCGCCCGGCGAAGGCGTAGGCGGCCAGTTCAGCGCTACCCACCGAGCGGGCCAGGCGCACGGCGATCTCGGCGCTCTCACTCAACGTCGGGTCGGGGGTGTGGATAGTGGGTGCGAAGCCGCCCAACCGTTCTGGGCTGGGCAAGCGGTCGGCGTGGAAGGCCGGCAGGAGGACGACGTTTACGGTGGCGCTCCCGGGGTAGAGGCCTAAGCGCACGGCATCCATCGGGGCTTTCAGGTACTGGAGGTCACGGCCGATGAAGAAGCTCTCCCAGTCCTTGGCGAAGACGTCGTTCACGAACAGGAGATCGCCGGTGCCCCAGGTGACCACCTGCCGGCCGATCTTGAAGTCCACCGCCCTGAAGCCCGAGTAGGTGAAGAACGCTTCGCGTAGCTCGACCTCGGTGCCGGCGGCGGCCACCGCGTCACCCACCGCATCGAGGCGCGCGAAGTATTCAGCGTCTCCCCCGTAGTCGGCGAGGCTGAGCTCTAGCCGCGCCTCGCGCGCCGTGTAGGCGCCGCGCGGCGCCGCCGGGCCGTCCGCGATTCGGGCGCCGGTCAACGCTTCGACGAAGCCGCCGAGTTCCTGGGCACCGGCCCAGTCGGCCGTGACCGCCAGAGTGGCGATGATGAGGAGCCGGGCTGCACGCGGCTGAACGGCGAAGAGCTTCGCCAGCCGGCTGACGCTACTGCACATACTCGCGGGGCGGTGCTTTCAGATAACGCTCGCTGAAAATGTCGGGGTCGATGCCGGTGTTGTACTTGACGTCTGAGAAGACCACCGTGGTCTGCCGCTCTTTCTTCAGGTCGCGCATGGTTCGCGCCGTCACCGTCGGGATGCCGTCGACCTCGTCGATCTGGTCGGCCGTGAAGATCCGGATCATCTCGCCGTCCTCATCGAAGTACTCCTCCTTAAGCGGCAGGAGTCGATCGACGTCGATGTAGGACAGCCGATAGGCCCAGGCGGCACCGTCGGTGGGGGTCGAGCGGATGACATACACCGCGGTCCCGTCCAACTCGCTGGCGCTTTCCAACAGGTGTTCGTCGTCCAGCCAGTGGCGACCCGAAACGTCTTCGTAGCTGAAGTCCGAGCCTACAAAGCTGGAGTTCTTGTCGCGGGCACTGACTCGCCGTACGAGGTCGACCGCCGGCACGTAAATCCAGCGATCGTCGTCGGCGCCCTGGTGTTTGATCACCATGAACGTCGTCCGCCGCACGTCGGCGGGTTTTTTGAAGTAGGTGTAGTAGCGCTGCTCGCCACCGTCCTCCTCATCCCAGCGGAGCATGGTGAACTCGCGCAGGCGTTCCCGCCCCTTCTTGTCGGTCAGGGTCATGACGACGTCGGCCACGCCGTCGTCCCCGGCGTAGTAAAAGCGGATATGCGCGTCGCGCATGATCGCGGTGGCGTCGGGCTCCTCGGCTGCCGAGGGGTGCGCTAGACCGGACAGGGCTCCGAGGGTTGCGAGAGTGACGGCGCATGTTGCTTTAAAAGGTAGTTGCTTCATGGTGTCCCTTGTTTTGGGTTGCTACGGCCAACCCCGGTATTATATACGGCATGGATCAACCGGGGTGCCTAGTCATGGCCAAAGTCGGTTCGTAGCAAGCGCTTCGGCAAAGTCGCTGACGGGCAATATCTCCGCACCGTCCTGGGTGCGATGCCGGCGTTTGCCGGTATACACAAGTACCCGGCGGGCTAGCCTTGGCAGGTCGGCGATCGCTTTGAGCCCCGACAGGTGTTGCGACGCAAGACGGCTCTGTGACTTGACCTCGATGGCAAGAAGGTCGCGTCCCGCCTTCAATAGGAAGTCAACCTCAACCCTGCTCGCCTGCGTTGGAGCCCAATAAAACAGGTCGTCGTATAGGTCTCGCTCCTCTCCATAGGCGCGAAGGAGCGTACATACCCACCCCTCAAAGAGCGCGCCCTTTTCCTCGGCGCCCACCTTCCCAAGCTGCTTTTTGATCGCCCGGACGAGCCCGGGATCGACCCAGTAGAGCTTTGGGTGCTTGCGTTCGCGAACGCGCAGCTTTGCTTGGTAAGCGCGCAGCCGGTAGGTGAGCAGGGTGTCTTCGAGGATATCGAGGTACCCCGACACCGTTGTGCGCGCGCTGCCGGAGTCGCGAGCGATCCCGGACACGTTGATCACCTCACCATGAAAGAGTGCCGCGATCGGCAGGAACCGGGCAAACCCCGGGAGATTCCGGACCAGCGCTTCGGCGCGCACTTCCTCGCGGAGGTAGACTTGCACGTACGCCTCAAGAGATTGACGCGCATCCGGAGACTGCCAAATCAATGGAATACTCCCGAACCTCAAGACTCGCTCTAGCTTGAAATCAGCACCAAGTTCCTCGGGTAGCAAGGGGAACATTGTTTTCCACAGCGCCCGCCCTGCCAGCAGGTTGGTGCCGGCTGTCTTAAGCTTGCGCGCACTGGAGCCGAGCAAGACGAACCGTTGTCGCCGATCCTCAATCAAGCTGTGCACTTCGTTCAATAATCCTGGGTGCCGTTGGATTTCATCGACCACCACCCATTGCCGAGCGGACGTGTTAGCTCTGACCTCACTGGCGAAGAGCGCCGGGTCCGCGATCAACTCGTGAAAGCGCGCCTCGTCGAGGAGATCAATATGGTAGGCGGTGGAGAATTGGCGTCGCGCCCAGGTACTCTTGCCGACGCCCCTGACCCCAAACAGAAAGAAGGACTGGCGGGGGGGCTTGACTGCCCGCGGGTAGATCCGGTTGCAAGCCATGCCGTCATATTACCATGAAAAATGACGGAATGGTAGTCACCCTCACCCCCGATAGAAGCGCCCGGGGGCCAAGGCGGCGATTGCCGGCAGGAGGACCAGGGTTGCCAGGCCGCTCACCAAAATGATCAGAAAGAAGAAGACGCCGACGGTGACGTAGGGTGTCAGCGTCGCAAAGAACATCGGCACGAAGCCGATGGCCAGGACCAGCATGTTGAGGACAATGGCGCGGCCGGTGTTACCAAATGTCTGCGTCAACGTGTCCTGGTAGTTTCGTGTCGTCCGGTGGATGTCACGGCTGCGCTGAATGAAGTGGATGGCGAAGTCGATCGACAACCCCAGCGTCAACGAACTCAGGACCGCCACCGGCATGTCGTAATCCTTGCCCACCCAGCCCAGCAGGCCATAGATGGCGACGATGGTAAGGGTCAGGGGCAGCATCGAGACAATGCCCCAGAGTGCCGAGCGAAAGAGCACCGCCATCATCAGGAAGACGACCACGAAGCTTGAAGCCAGGGCCTTGCCCATGCCGCGCACCATCAGGTCTTGCCAAATGACGTTGACGTAGCTGAGTCCCCCCCAGCCGGTTTCCGTGCCGGCCGGTAGCGACTGCTGGGCCAGGTAGGTGTTGGCCGCCTCCACCACCGATTGCACCGCGGCGTTGTCGCCATTGCGCATCTGGATCCAGATGTTGGCGCGGTCGGCCTCCGGGGTGATGAAGTGGAAGAGATCCTCAGGGTCGCCGCCCGACACTTCATAGAGGAACAAGTACTGGGCAATGGTCTGACGGTCGCCGGGGAGGGTGAGAGCGGCTGGGTCGCCCAGGTGCAGTTCGTACCCCACCTTCTTGACCACGTCGGCCACCGAAGTGGTGGCGCCGACGTTGGGGTGCCCCGCGAGGTGCTCCTGGAGCCCCTCGATGGTGCGCATGGTCTCGGGGTCGTGGACGCGCCCCTCGCCGCCAGTCGCCAGTTCCAGGTAGGCGATATAGGTACCCGCCAGGTGCGCGTTCATGACGCGATCGGCGACGCGTAAGGGGTGGTTGCCCTTGAACCATCGGACAGGATTGTCGTTCACCTGAAGTCGCAAGAGGCCGGCCAGTGCGGCGGCAAAGACTACGAGCGCCAAGCCGACCACCCAGCGGGGCTGACCGAGGGCGAGGCGGCGGAGCCCAGCCAAGGTGCCATCTAAATAGGCACCCGAGGCGGGTGCTCGGCTGGTGGTTGCATCGTTTGTTCGCCAGGTCAATAGCGCCGGCAAGAAAGTCATCGACAGGATCCAGGCGGCAGCGATGCCGAAGGCGACGAACGCGCCGAACACCTGGACAGGCGGGATTGGCGTCAACCCCAGGCTGGCGAAGCCAACCAGGGTGGTCAGGCTCGTGAAGAGCATAGGCCGGTACAGCTCATGGAGTGCGTTGCGCATCGCTTCTTTCATGGCCGCGCCAGCTCGGCGCTCGGCCTGGACGTCCGACAGGATGTGGATGGCGTCCAAGATGGCCACCGGCAGGAGAAAAATAGGAATCATCGAACTCATGATGTGCACGGTGTAGCCCAAGCCGATGAGGGCACCCATCCCCCAAATCACCGATAGGAAAGCGACCAGCATGGCTGCCCCGGCGAGCCGCCAATCCCGGAAGAAGAGGAGCATGAGGAGGAACAGGACGCCCCCGGCCGCGGGCGCCGAGACCGCCATTTGCTTGAACATCTCGGCCCCGAAGGTGTCCTGCGCGACGGGCTGCCCGGCCAGGTAGTAGCTCTCGTCACCGGCCATCGCCTCGGTCAGTGCGGTGATCTGGCGCGCCACCTCGTAGCTGACGTTCTTCGACTCCAGCGGAATAAAGAGCGCCAGGGCCTGGCCGTCGTCGCTGGCCAGCTTGCCCCGCAACAGTGGATTGTGGCGAATACGTTCCAAAATGGCGGCTGCCGCCCTTGGATCTTCGGGGGCTGCCTCCATGAGCGGCGCCACCCTCAGGGCGCCGTCTTCTTGCACCTGGATGTCGTCGACCTCGGTCGGGGCGATCAGATCTTCGGCGATGACCCCGTCCAGCTTGGCGATCGCCCGAGTCAGCTCGGCCACCCGCGCCAGGGGTGCTGGCTGGAACATGCCGGCCTCCCGAACGATGCCCAGCACCAGAAAGTCGTTCAGGTCAAACGACGCCTTCAGCTCGCGGTGGAAGACGCGAACGGGTTCGTCGGTGGGGAGCATGTTCTCGGGGTCGGTGTCGATCTTCATGCGCGGGAACTGCAGCAAGAAGCCGGCGGTCACTAGGCCGGTGAGCACCAACACCCAGAGCGGGTGTCGGAGGGCAGTGTCGATCAGGAGCTTTCGCACGGAGTCGATGTCCTCTTGCTTCGGTGGACGGCGGTTTTGGCGCCTTGCGGGGGCGCGTCCGGCATTGTGCCACGGATGGCGGCTAGGCGGGTGGCTCGCAGCGGGTACTGATTCCAAGCTTTGGGAACGGCGCTGAGGCACGTCCCGTTGCGACCGGCAGCTAGCGTTCGAACCGGGCGCGTTCTTCCTCGAGCTGCATCATCTTGATTTCCCAATCCGTGGTGTGTTGTTCAATCGCCTGTGCGAGTTCCTTGTGTCGTTTCAGCACCTGGTCGAAGTCTGGGCGCTCGTAGAAATCAGTGGCTGCCATGGCCTCTTCGAGGCTCTTGTGTTCGGACTCGAGAACTTCGACCTCGGCTTCCAACTCCTTGACCCGCCGCTCCAGGGGGCCCAGCGCTTCCCGGCGAGCGCGGCGGGCCTCGGCGCCCCGCTGGCGGGTTGTGCTCCTGTTAGGTCGGACCCCGTCCTTGACAGGGATGGGGCTCGGAGCGGCCTCGGCCGCTCGCTGGCGGGCTTCATACTCCGAGTAGCGCCCCAAGGAGTGGGTGAGTTGGCCGCCATCCACTTCGACGACCGACGTCGCCAAGGCTTCGATGAAGTGACGGTCGTGCGAGATGATCAGGAGCGAACCCGAGTAGTTGGCCAGCGCTTCTTCTAAGCAATCGCGCGCCCGGATGTCCAGGTGGCTGGTGGGCTCGTCCAAGAGGACCAGGTTGGGGGCGCGCACAAACACCTTGGCGAGGGCGACGCGCGCCTTTTCACCGCCGGAGAGCACGCCGACCCGCTTGAAAGTGTCCTCCCCAGTGAAGAGGAAGGCGCCGAGCAGACGGCGCAACTCCTCGTCGGTCTGGTCAGGGGCGGTGTCGCGAAGAACGTCCAAGATCGTTGCTTTGAAGTCCAGCGCTTCGACTTGGTGTTGGGCGAAGTAGGCCAGCTCGACCTGGTGGCCGAGTTGGCGCTCGCCCTGGTCGAAACCCAACACGCCGGCGGCGATTTTCATGAGGGTGGACTTGCCGGCGCCGTTCGGGCCGACCAGGACGATGCGGTCGCCCCGTTCGATTTGAAAGTCGATGCCCGAGTAGACCGGCGGCCCATCGCCGTAGCGCTTCCAAATCTGGGCAAGCTTCAGCTGGATACGCCCGGAGCGGGCTGGCTCGGGCAAACGCAGGTTGAGCGTCCGCTCGTGCTTCGCATCTTCAATCCGGTCGATCTTCTCCAGCTCTTTGATGCGGCTTTGGACCTGACGGGCTTTGGTGTTTTTGTAGCGAAAGCGGTCGATGAACCGCTGCGTCTGGGCAATCTTTCTGTCTTGGGTGGCCTTGGCCGCCTGGCGCTGTGCCTCGCGCAGCGCCTTGGCGCGGATGAAGTCGTCGTAGTTGCCGGTGGTGCTGGTCACCGTTTGGTTGGCGATTTCGATGATGCGGGTGGCCAGGCGGTTCAGGAGCGCCCGGTCGTGCGAAACGATGAGCATCGCTCCCGGGTAGGCAGCCAGGTAACCCTCGAGCCAGATGACCGACGCCAGGTCCAGGTAGTTGGTGGGCTCGTCCAGAAGCAATAGGTCGGGTTCGGCCAGCAGCAGTTTGCCAAGCCCGAGCCGCATCAACCAACCGCCCGAAAAGGTGTTCACCGGCCGCCCCATGTCGGCTTCGCCAAACCCCAAGCCGGCGAGGATGCGCCGCGCCCGCGGCTTGAGGGTGTAGCCACCCTGCGCCTGGTAGCGGGCCTCGATGTCGCCATGGCGGGCTGCGAGTTTCTCCAGTGCGGCCGTGCCCTGGGCGGCCTCGAGCCGTAGCGTGACGTCCTCGAGGTCGCGGCCTAAGGCGGCCAGCGGGTGGTCCTCCAAGACCGCGTCGAGGAGGAGGGCGCCTGAAAGTTTGGGGACTTCTTGGCGGAGGTAGCCGATCGAGGCCGAGCCGGTGCGGTTGAGTTCGCCCTGGTCGGGTTCCACCGCGCCAGCCAAAAGCTCGAGAAGGGTGGACTTGCCCGAGCCGTTGGCGCCCACCACGCCGATCCGCTCGCCGGGGGAGATCAGCAGATTCACGTCGCGAAACAAGGTCCGGGCACCGATTTGCTTGGCAATGTCAGAGAGCGCCAACATGCGGTTAGTATATCGGGGGTCGCCGGAAGCGAGGTAGGGCATGACCGAAGACAATCCTTGGCAGCGCCATGGGACCGAGGTGCGCTATGAGAACGACTGGATTCGCGTCCGCGAGGACACCGTAACCCGCCCCGACGGTGCTCCGGGGATCTACGGGGTGGTCGAGGTGCGCACCTTTGCAACCGGCGTCGTGCCGCTCGATCGAGAAGCTCAGACGTATCTGGTCGGCCAGTATCGCTATCCGTTGGATCGCTACTCCTGGGAGATTCCTGAGGGCGGCGGCGACAAGGCAGTGTCACCGCGGGCGTCAGCCGCCCGCGAGCTGCGCGAGGAGACCGGGCTCGAGGCGACGGCCTGGCACTTCACCGGCGTCGTCCACACCTCGAACTGCATCACCGATGAGGTGGGCTACCTCTATGTCGCCACCGACCTGTCGGTGGGCGAGGCCGATCCGGACGGCGACGAGGTGCTTGAAGTGCGCCGGTTGCCGTTTCGGGAGGCGCTGGCTATGGCGCTGGACGGGCGCATCACCGACTCGATGAGCGTTGTGGGCCTCTTGAAGGCGGCACGCTGGTTGGCGGGGGAGCGGTTTGTCGACCCAGATGGCCTCGGCGACCTCGGCTGTAGGCCTTAAGCCAGCGACGTATCAGACTGTATCCACGTAAGATGTATCGATCCCATTCGGCCCCATTTTTTTTGCTTGACGAACCAACCATTTGTATAGAAAACTGGTGATGTCATGTTCGTTCTCGATCTACAGAGCGCCTGGAGCGCTCCAGCGGGGGGCTGTCCGCCGGAAGCCATCGTCCAAGCGGCGCGCGCCCGGGGCCTCTCGGGCTTCGGACTCGCTGACGTGGGGGACGCCGCCTGGCCCCAGCTCCAAGCCCGAGCAGGCGCCGCCGGGCTCGAGGTGATCCGCGGTTCACGCCTCCAAGACGGGGACTATGAGTGGGTGGTCTATCCACTGACGCGCTCGGGCCTTCAAGCCTTACCCAATCTGCGCGCTGCAGACCTTCCGGCCCGACGAAATGACTATTGTGTGTTGTTGCAAGTGCACGGGGCTGTGCCCTCTCGCGAACAGCTGGCTTTTTGGACCCAGCAAATGGGTGCTGCGTTCCACCTGGCTATTCCGGGCCCGTGGTCACTGGAGCTGGCTCGGCTGGGCCGTGCTCTCGGCGTGCCCATCGTTTTAGCACCGCCGGTCTACTTTGTTCGCGCCGAGGACGCGCTGGTGCATCGCTTGCTCGTGTTGATCCGGGGGGACCACGAGCGGGAGATGCAGGCGCCACGGCCCGGCCAGCCGCCCCAGTCCATGCCGACGTGGCTCACTCAGTGCGGCCGGCACAACAGTCTTGAGGGGGCACCGCTCGCCCACCCGCGTGACGCGGCCATCGGCACCGAGCGCCTCTTTCGCCGGGTTCATGCGGCTCAGGCTGAGCTGTGGAAGCCGGACACCACGGACTTGCGTCTTTCTCCGCGGGTGACCGCCGACGTTGTCACCCAGTTCCGCGCGGTGTTCGCGTCCTTGGATGACCAGCTCTGCTCGGCTGAAGTGCAAGCCGGGGACGCTTGGCAGTCGTGCGCGCCAGAGGCGTTGGTCGATCGTCTGACGACGGCTGCTGGCCCCATGGCTGTGCGCGTCCACCTGCCAGCTGGCCGCACCGCCAGCTTTTTGGCGGCACTCGATGCAGCCGGAGCCTTGGCCCCGCGCGAAGAAGTGACCTTGACGCCGGCTGCGGCTGAACAATGGGTGGGCGATTGCTGCCGGCGCGGTGGCCGGCGCGCCCGTGCCATTTTGGGTTACCAGTCCTCGTCTGGCCTCTACGGCGCCAAGGGGGTGGCTCAACGGTTGGCTGGCGCCTGCCTGGGCGTTCGCACGTCGCTGACCGTGCGTCTCTTGCGGGACGACTGCACGACGCTCGCCATCTACGTCGAAGGTTCGGCGGCCCTGGAGTTGCTTGAGGACGTGCAAGGCGGCCAGCACCTGAGCGCACTCCAGCGGGCAGACATCGAGGCCACCAGCTTGACTGCAGGCTGTCGCCGGGCGTTGCTGCAACTCGTCGAGGGGCCGCTCCGGACCTCAGATGGCCTTGCCCAGTCTATTGCCCGCCACGCGCCAACGTCGGTTGCCGGCGTGGCCCGCTCCTTGGAGGCCGCGGCGCCTCCCATTGACCCCGCGCGCGCTACGAATCTGAACGCCCATACCTGCCAAACCACCACCCTCCTCGAGCCCAAGGCAGGTTTCGTAGCGCGCGCCGTTCATCTTGTTGCTGCCGCGAATGCGCTGCAGCGTGATCCGGCGCGCTTTGCCCGCGCCGTCTTGGCCCGCACCCCGGTGGCGCGGCGCCAGCGCGCCCTGGCTTGGTGCCTCAGACACCGACTCCTGACGGTGAGCGAGGTGAAGCGCTGGGCGGCGCGTGCGGCGCGGCGCGACCTCGTTTCGGAAGCAATGATGGGCGCGCCCACGTTTGCACCGTTCGCGGAGGGGCTAGGGCCTCGACCGACTGCGCCCACGTTTGCACTGGATGGCCCCAAGCTGCGACCGACTACGCCCACGTTTGCACCCGGCAGAAAGCGAAGATCGGCCACCCGAGTCGGGGAGGTTGATCAGCGGTTACCCCGCCTCAGGCTCTGGCTGCCGCCGCATTTCCAAGGGGAGGCGGTCTTGGCCGACCTCCTGTCGCAAGTCCCTGGTCCCTGCGAAGTGGTGGTGACCGGACCGGGTGCTTCACGGGCGTTGCGGCGGCGATTGGCTGGAATACGCGTCGACTTGGCTCCAGGACTAATGACCGAGTTGCGGTGCCGGTTGACGGGTGGCGACGTGCGGTTGATTTTGGGGGAGTGGCGGCGGCGCATTGAACCTGAGTGCGAAGTTGTGGAACGGGCGCTCGCCGGCTAGGGCGACTGTTCACCATGGGAAAGTGGACGCGACCGGTGCGCGTCGGGAAACGGGCAAGCTGCCCGACTACGGGGAGGTTGAAGCAATGAAAACCGAACTCACCGAACGCCAGCGGGAGGTCTATGAGTATCTGCTGACGTTTTGGCGCAGCAATGGCTTTCCACCATCGATCCGCGAGGTCGCCCATCACTTTGGTTTCAAATCGACGCGGGCGGTGGTGGACCACCTGACCGCCCTGGAGCGCAAAGGCTTCATCATTCGGGGGCGTGAGCGCTCTCGGGCGATTGAGTTTCCGCACGAAGCCAATCCCGGGGCGATGAACGTCATCGAGTTGCCAGTGGTTGGCAAGATAGCCGCCGGGGAGCCCATCCTGGCGGTGGAGAACGTCGTCGAACGCGTCGCCGTCGACCGGAGCTGGGTTCGGGGCAAGACGCCGTTTTTGCTGCAGGTGGTAGGCGACTCCATGAAGGACGCCGGTATCCTCGAAGACGACTATGTGGTGGTCAGCAAAGAAAACGACGCACAGAGTGGCGATGTTGTCGTGGCTCTGCTCGATGACGAAGCCACCGTTAAGACTTTCCGCCGCGACGGTAGGAAAATGGCGTTGCTGCCCCAGAACCGCGCTTATCGGCCCATCCCCATCGACGGCAACCGGGACTTCCAGATTATCGGCAAGGTGGTGGGGGTCTACCGCCGGCTGTAGAGCGGCTGGATCCAGGCGCGGCGCAGAACGCCGCCCAGGCTGCCGGGGGGGCGAAAGAGCCCAGGCCGCGCCGGTACCCGGCGGGCGGGCCCGGTTTGACGGCCCCGATCGAGTTCAGTATAGTGCCCCGCGCGGCTTCGCTAACCCGGAGCCGCGCCTCTCGTTTGCATGTCCCCATCGTCTAGCCTGGCCTAGGACACCGGCCTTTCACGCCGGCGACACGGGTTCAAATCCCGTTGGGGACACCAATTTCAACCGCACTTACGTGGTCTGCCACACAGTGGCGACAGGGAGCGCCGACAAGCGGTTGCCGAATCGGAGTCGTCGGTTGCCGGTGTAGAGAACTGCGCCATGGACGAATTGCGTTCCGAGCCGATCTCTCATCAACTCCAGCCACCGGAAGTCGTCTTTAGCTACGGATTGCCCGGATTTAATCTCTAGCGCTACAACCCGTCCGTCTCGTGCTTCCGCGACCAGGTCAACCTCTGCACCATCGCGATCCTTGAAGTGATAGAGGTCAACGCTGACAGCAGCCCATGTGGCTTGCTTGGCAAGTTCGGTGACGACGAATGTTTCCAAGAGCAGTCCGGATGCCGGCGACGTGGGGCGAGCGAGAGCACTGGGGTCAACGCCGAGCATGTGCGCTCCAACGCCCGTGTCGGTGAGGTGAAGCTTGGGACGGCGCTTCGCTTTTGACGTCAGGTTCTGAGACCACGCGGGGAGTCGATGAATCAGGTACACCGTTTCGAGGAGGGGAAGGTAGTTGTGGAGCGTTTGATCGTCGAGTGACGCCCGGCGAGCGAGCTGTGCCACGTTCAACTCTTGCGCAGAGAGCCCGGCAAGGAGCCGAAGGAGCCGCGGCAGTTCTGCAGCCTGACGCATTCGCGACAACTCCTTGATGTCGCGCTGGGTGACGGTTCTGACGTACGCATCGAACCATGCGGAGCGCGATCGCGCCGATCGCTTCGCGGCGGCTTCAGGGAAGCCGCCGAGGCAAACTCGGCGGAAGAGCGACGCTCGGTTGATTGGTGATGACTTCGATTCGGCGAGGGTATCTGGAGAGTCGAAGATTCGATCCAGAAAGCACTCGGTCTCGCCGGATAGCTCGCCCTGTGAGAATGGCCATAGGTCTACGATTTGCGCTCGACCTGCAAGCGACTCTGAAAGTGTCGGAACGGTCAGGAACCTCGTCGATCCGGCCAAGACGAAGCGCCCAGGTGTGGGGTCGAGGTCGACCTGAGCTTTGATTGCTCGGAGTAGTGGATCACCCGCCCGTTGAACCTCGTCGATGAGGAGTGGTGTGGGGAAGCCGGTAACAAAGCCAACGGGGTCAGCTCGCGCGGCGTCGAGAATGTCCGAATCGTCGAAAGTGACCGAGGTGCCTCCTATCGTCGCGTGCAACTGCCCCATCAGCACGGTCTTGCCGGATTGTCGGGCGCCGTTGACAACGGTGACCCGGAAGTCGGCTACGCTGTCGCGCAGGGCGTTCATCACGTTTCGGGACATGTACTTGGGAGACTTTGGCATCTTGTCGATTTCTCGGAACTAGAGATTCGTCGCCTCTAACTTAGAGAAATGTCGTTGCAAAAGCTAGAGAAATGTCGAGCCGCTCCGGGGGGGGAACGCCACTTCTTAACGCATCTGGCGCAGCGCTCTCCCTAACCATCAGGGCCAGCGATAGAGAGCGATGCCGATCGACATGCCACCGCCGAAGCCGGCGAGGATAAGCAAGTCGTCGCGTGCGAACGTACCCTGCGAAGCATGGTGCGCGAGCGTGATGGGGATCGATGCCGACGAGGTATTGCCGCGTTCGACGATGCGGGTCAGCACATTCTCGGCAGGTACGGCGACGCCCTTGCCGATCTCCTGGACCATCCCCAGGTTGGCGTTGTGCGGTAGGAGATAGACCTGCGCGTTCGTGGGTTCGATCTCGTCGAGCAGGCGCTTGATCTCGGCTGAGACGACGCGGATGGCGTAGCGATGGATGTCTTTGCCGTGGTTCCCCATCGAGGCGTCGGAGTAGTCGACGTTTTGATGATCCAAGTGCGTGCCGAGCCCGACGCTGCGGGTCCAGTGCGCGTACTGTCCGTCAGAGATCGCCCGATCGGCGATGATCCCGTTCGAGCCATCACCCGACGGATCGTACTCGAGAACGACGGCTCCACCTCCGTCGCCCCACAGGCAATAGCTCAGGGTCGTGGGGGCGTTGAGGCGAGTGCCGATGCTCTCACCCGTGGCGACCAGACCGTAGCGAAGCTGTTTGTCTCGCATGCGACTGGCGGCGAGTAGGAGCGCATCGATCCAGGACGTACAGGCGAGCGAGATGTCGCGGGCCTCGCAGTGTTCGGGTGCGATCCCCAGCTCGTGCTGCAGTTGGCAAGCGCAGGCGGGAAAGACGTTCTCGGGCGTCGAACCGCCGGAGTGGATGAGCTCGATTTGGGCGGCATCGAAGTTTCCGGCAGTGCGCTCCTTGGCGTCGGCGACGGCGTTGCGAGCGGCTTCGAGGGCATGCTCGGTCGAGCTGCGTTGCGACCACCAGCGGTTGCGGATGCCGACCAGGCGCTCGGTGTCATCGCCGGACTTGCCACGCGTGTCGCCGCCGTGCTCGGCAAGGCGCTTGAGCACCTCGTCGTTGGAAACGAGCTGTTCAGGTGGGGGCGTCGACTCTCCGAAACCAATGAAGCGAATGCTCGCCGGCGACTTCAATGCGGCACTCCCTGCCTGGCGCCTCAACATCCTGGTCGGGCGCGGTTCTGAGCTAGCGCGCCAGCACCAACCTGCCGCGTGCCGCTTGCTCTCCAGCATTGAGCTGGTAGAAGTAGACTCCAGAGCCCAACGGCTGGCCGGCAGCGTTTCGGCCATCGAAGCGCAGAGCGTGCTCGCCGGCCTCCTGGCGCCCCTCGTGCACGACCCTCAAGAGCTGGCCGCGCGCCGAGTAGATCGCCACCCGCACCGGCGCCGCCGCCTCGAGGGCGTAGTGCAGCGTGGTGTGCGGATTGAAGGGGTTGGGTACCACCCGCGCCCGGAGGGCCCCCACGGCCAAAGTGGCGGGGGCCGGGGTGATCCCGGTCGTGGCGATTTCACTCAACAGAGTCGGCCGGTCAAACGGAAAGGCCTCCATCTCCACCCGCGGATCGGTCAAGCCGTCGGTCACGAACGCCAAGAGGTCTGGGTGGTCCTCGGCCGGGATGGTCAGCGGCAGGAGCGAATCCTGGTTGGTGGGGAACTGGTCTTCCGGCGTCACGTAGAAATTGACCACCCGGTTCAAGGAGGTGATCCGGCCGGTATGCATGAAGAGGAACTTGATGCCGACGTTGCGGAGGGAGGGCATCTTGAAGCGGCCCGCGTCCTCGGGAAGACCGGTCACTTCTTGGCGGCCCGTGTCCTCTTCGATCGGCCGCAGGCCAATGTTGCGAAACGAGTGATCTGAGAAAAATGGCGGAGTGTGGCAGTCAGAGCAACCACCGGTCTCGAAGATCGCTAAGCCGCTTTGCTGCTCGGCGGTCAGAGCGTTGGGGTCTCCCGCTTCGAACAGGTCCCAGGGTGTTTGGTCTGGGTAGAGGGTGCGTTCGTAGGTGGCGATGGCGAAGGCAATCCGCGCCGGCGTGATTGCTGGGTCGCCAAAGGCGCCGGCAAAGAGGTCGCCATAGCTCGGGTCGCTGGTTACCGCCGCCGCCATGTCGGGCGGCAGGTTGGTGGCCAGGGCCAGGGGCGCCGCCCAGGTCAGCTTGTTGATGACGTCGTCCCAGGTGCGACCTTCGAAGGCCATCTCCACGTCGTTCAGGATCGGGCCCACCGCCTGGCTCTCGAGTCCGCCACCGGTCGGAATCAGTACCTCGTCGGTGATCGGGTCGCGGAACTCACTGGGGGCCCGGCCGTCCCAGAAGTTGTCGGGTGCGTACTGGGAGGTGATGAATGGCTGGGCGTTACGCCGCGTGACCCGCGGATCGAACCCGAACTGGGGGTCGTCGATGGGGTTGCCGTTGACGTCGTGGCGCGCCAGGCCAGCCGACCCAAACACGTCGTCTTCGGTGTTGAACAGGCCGTCGAAACCCGGATGGCGAGACAGTCGCGGGTCACCCCCAGCCTTTGCGGGGATGTGGCAGGTGCCACAGGCAATGGTGCCGTCGGAAGACAGCTGCTCATCCCAAAAGAGAATCTTTCCGAGGATGCGCTTGGCCTCGGTGATCGGGTTTTCGGGCGGCACCGGCACGGGTGGGAGCCCTTGACCTGTGGCAGGGAAGGTGGCGGCGAGGGTGCCGACCGCCGCAAGAGCCAGAGACAGCCACGGGTGGTTGGGGGGCTTCATTCGGACCTTCCTTGAGTGCAGGTTGCCACTCGGCAAAGCCGCGGGCGTCCCCGCGGCGCCAGCTCCATCCTACTGCTACCTAACGTCTATCTAATGATAGCGGATCGAGCCAGATCGTGCGGCAGGGCGGCCATGAGGGGCCCCCCGAAGTGGTTCGACCGGACAGGACTCGGCTATGCTTATCGGGTGCTCAAACACTTTTCTCTCCCTGGAGACCTCACGTGGAACACACCCTCAAGCGTTCGACTCTAAGACTCGCGCTTGCCCCGTCCGCCGGGCGAGCGATCTTGGCGTTTGCCATCCTCGTCGCAGCGCTGGCCCCGGCGGGCGCCGCCACCGTGCCCGACGGATTCGTCGATGCGCTCGTGGCTCCCTCGTTGGCTTCACCAGCGGGACTGGCGTTTTTGCCCGACGGGCGCCTCTTAGTCACCGAACAGTTCACCGCCCGGGTCAAGATTGTGTCGCCTGGAGCCGGGGCCGCCACGACGATTTTCACGGTGCCCGATGTGATCTCTGGCGGCGAGCGTGGCCTCTTGGGGGTTGCCGTCGATCCGGGTTGGCCGGCCCGGCCGTATCTCTACTTCAACTTCAGCCATGCCGGGTCAGCGATCTATGTGCGGATGTACACCGTCGCGGGCGACCTGACCGATCCGACCTCCACCAACCTCACCCTCGCTGATCCGTACAACATCCTAGTGGACATTCCAGACTTTGCGTTCAACCACAACGGTGGGACGCTGCGCTTCGGTCTGGACGGTAAGCTCTTGGTGAGTACCGGCGACGACGCCTCCGCCTGCGACGCGCAGGATCTCACCTCCTTGAGCGGCAAGATTCTGCGTCTGGATGTCGATGCCCTGCCGGGGGCGGGGAGCGGACCACCGCCCAAGAGCGACATCACCCCGGCTGACAACCCCTTTCCGGGCCCGGACGAGAACGAGCGCTTGGTCTGGTGCCACGGTCTCAGAAATCCGTTTCGGTTTAGCGTCGACCCGGTGACTGGTAAGCTTTACATCGGCGACGTCGGCTCGTTCCAATGGGAGGAAGTGAACGAGGCCCAAGGCAGCGAGAACTTCGGTTGGCCCAAGCGCGAAGGGGCGCACCCCGGACCCGGGGGTTGCGGGACCGACGGCATCGATCCCATTTGGGAGTACCCGAACACCGCTGGGGCGTCGGTCATGTGCGGGCCGCGCTACCGGCTGGGGCCGCCGGCGTCCTTCCCGGCCGAGTACGACGGCAGTCTGTTCGTACACGACTACTACGCCGGCGACCTAAAGCGGCTGGTGGAGCAAGGCGGCAGTTGGAGCGTGGCGCCGGCGGTCCCCGGCCAGCCCGAACCCACCAGTTGGGCGACCGGGCTGTCGTTTGTGCCGGAGATGATCCAGGGGCCCGACGGAGCCCTCTACTACCCTAGTCAAAGTGCCGGTCAGGTTAGGCGGATCGCCGCGGACCTCGTGCTGGGCGCCGGCGAGCCCGAGCCGCTCGATGCGCTCGACCCGCTCCGCCTCATCGCCCGTCCCAATCCAATCCGGACGGCGGGTGGCACCTCCCTGCGCTTCGTCGCCCGCCGTGCTGGGACCGCCGAGCTGGCGGTCTACGATGTCCTGGGTGCCAAGGTTCTCGGATTGGCTTCCGAGGTGGCAGGGCCCGGGCAGCAGGTTTTGGCCTGGGATGGACGCACCGGCCGGGGTGAGCGTCTCGAGGCGGGGGTCTACTTCCTCCGCATCCTGGCACCTGGGGTGCCGGCTCAGGTGACCAAACTGGTGGTCAGCCGATGAGCGCCCGCCGACTGCCATTGTGGATGGCGATCGTGGCAGTCGCCCTCGCCGGCTCGGCCGCGGCCGAGTGGGACGTCGACGGTATCGAGGAGCTCTTGCCACACGCCGAGACCGCCGCCGAGCGCCAGCGCTGGGAGGGGCGCGAGCATTGGATGCCCCAGCGCGGCACCGATGCCGATCCGCCGCCCGTGCCGCCGGTCCGCAACTGTGCCGAGTGGGAAGCGGCGACCGGCGTTTTGATTCGCTACCCGTTGGGGCTACCGTACGCGCTGCTGCGCGACCTGGACGACAACGTTACTCTGCACGTCCTGGTCTCGGCTGGCCTCCACGCCAGCGCGCAAACCAACTTGGCGGCCCAGGGCGTCGACATGGGGCGCGTCGAGTTTTTGATCGAGCCCAACGATTCGATCTGGACGCGCGACTACGGGCCGTGGTTTGTGTTCGATGGCAACGACGACCTGACGGTCATCGACCACGTGTACAACCGCCCCTTCCGCCCCAACGACAACCTGATTCCCCTGAAGCTGGCGGCGCAGCTGGGCCTGCCGGCGGTCAGCCACGACATGTGGCACACCGGCGGCAACTACATGACCGATGGCGCCCACGTCTCCTCGTCCACCGAGTTGGTCTACCACGAAGCGGCGGCGGAAAACGGCATGTCCGAGGCTGAAGTCGATCAGCTGATGAGCGATTACTACGGCATCAGCGACTACGAGGTGTTGGGCTACATCGAGAGCGGTGGCATCCATCACATCGACACCTGGGCCAAGTTTCTGGATGAAGAGACGGTGCTGGTCAAGGAGGTGTGGTCCACCCACCACACGTACAACACCTTGGAAGCGCGCGCGACGCTCTTGGCGTCACTCATCGCTTCGACTGGACGGCCGTACCAGGTGCACCGGGTCTACTGCCACAACATCGGCGGCGGTCCGGCTTCCTACACCAACAGCCTCATCTTGAATGACGTGGTGTACGTCCCGACCTTTTCGAATGCCACGCACGATGCCAATGCCCTGGCGGTCTACGCACAGGCGCTGCCCGGCTACGACGTGCGCGGTTACAACCACAGCGGGTGGTTGACCGACGATGCCCTCCACTGTCGCACCAAAGCGGTCATGGACGCGGGCATGCTCCGGGTCGCCCACGTACCGGTGCTCGATCCGCAGGCGGGGCCGGTGGAAATCACCGCGGAGGTGCGCGACTACTCAGGAGCGGGGGTCAGCGTCGTGACGCTGCACACGCGCTCGGACGGCGGCGTCTGGCAGGCGCTGCCGATGGCGTGGACCGGGGGCGACACCTATCGAGCCACCATCCCGGCCCCGGCGGTTTCGGCGACGACCGACTATTACATCCACGCCGAGTCCGCGAGTGGACGCGAGGCGGGAATGCCGCGGGTCGAGCCCGCTCATTGGTACAGCTTTGCCCACGATCCGGGGACGACTGCTCTGGCGAACCCGGCGACAGTGGCCGAGAGGGCGCCGGCCACCGCTACTCCCAACCCGCTCCGCACCTCGACGACGTTTCGCTTCGAGCTCAGAGATGCAGACCACGTGGCCTTGGCGGTCTACGACGCCTCAGGCCGGTTGGTGCGCCGCTTGGTGGATGGCAGGCGAAGCGGCGGTGCGCACGCGGTCGACTGGGATGCCCGCGATCAATCGGGGGCTCGGGTCGGCGCGGGCGTTTACTACTTCCGGCTGCGGGCGGTGGGGCTGGAGTACACGCGTCCGGTGACGGTGCTGCCGTAGGTGGGACGCCTGCGGCCTGACTCCTAGAACAGTGCCTTCACCTGGCCCCAGGTGGCCGCCTCGACCGGCGTGGGGAGGGCTAGCGCCTCGATGTTGTCCACGCCCATGACGCCAGCAACTGGATCGCCTTGCCAGGTGGGGGCCGACTCGGCTGATATGATCCTGAGTTCAGCGACCGACGCCAGTGTTTCGGTCAGACTGGCGGTACCCGCCACCTGGGTCATCGTTGCATCGTTTAGTTGAAAGCCGGCGACGTGCCATTGACCATCCGCCGGCAGCACGAAGGCTTCGGAAGATACAAAGCGGGAAGCTAGGGCAAGGTTTTGGACGCCCACCCGGATGTGGAGCGGCGTCCCGCCGGCGTTGGCGAGGTCCATGCGTATCTCCAAGACCCCGACGGCTGCGTAGTTGCCCGACCACTGATCGGTGTTGAACATCGCCATCCGTCCGCCCGGCCCCGGGTTGCCCGACGACAAGTTGCTTAGATAGCGGTCGCCAGCGCCGCCCGGGCCACCGCTCGAGATATTGGTGGGCGGGTTTGGACTGGGCTCGCCCTCACGCCAGTTCTCCGTCGTGCCGTCTTGGAAGTCGTCCACCTCGTTGGGGTCGATGGCGTTGGCATCGGTGGCGGCGAAAAGTAGAAGGGCGAAAACGGCCAGGAGTCGGGTGCGGTTCATCATGGCTTCTCCAGTCGATGGCGTCCGGCCAAAGTCGCGCTGCATGAGGGCTGGCGATTGGCGCAGCCAGGCGGCTAGTGTGCCGGCCGCGCAGGCTACGAGTTTACCACGGCGCGCTAGAGGTCGTGCCCCGGACGTTCGACCAGTTTCCAGGCGAGTCCGCGGGCCAGGTTGAGCATCAACCGGCGCGCCAGGTCGGGGTTGTCACGGGCGAGACCGGTGAGGGACTTCTCGGAGAGGGCGAGAACTTCGGTGTCGCCGACAGCGACGACATCGCAGCTGCGCGCCGTGCCCAGGAGGAATGCTACCTCGCCGACCGCATCGCCGGTCACCGCGCGCCCGAGGATCTGGGAACCCGCCCGCATTTCCAAAAGGCCCTCCAGCACCACGTAGACGGTCCGGGTGGTGTTGCCTTGCCGAATGACGACATCGCCCGTTTGACAGCGGAGAACTTGTCCACCGGCTGCAACCTCCTGGATTTCTGCGGCGCTGAACCCACGCATCAGGCTGGCACCCTCGGCGCGGTCGGTGTGCAAGTGGGCATACACCTCGCTCCAAAGCGCGTCGGAGTGCGTGTCGGGAGCCTGCCAGGTGATCGGTTGAGGTTCGACGAGCGAGCGCACGGCGCGACAGATCGCCTCGTCGTGGGGATGGGTTGGGAGTGGTCGGCCAAGCCGCTCTTGGTAGTGGGCGTCGGCAAGGTTGAGGCACATGGGCACCAAGAGCCCGGCTCCGGGGTCCGACGTCGGGGCTTGGTAGGGGAGGTAGCCAATGCGGCCGTAGAGGTTGACCAGGTGCGGTTGGCAGCTGAGGAAGTTCAAGACCACGCTGCGTTCCACAAGGTAGTGGGCCGCAGCGCGCAGGAGTTCGAGGCTGACCGGTGAGCCGCGGTGCTCCTGGTGCACTGCAAAGCGCGTCAAAAGACTCAGCTGCTCCGGGCCGACTGCTTCGGCAAAGGGCTCCATGCCCAAGGTGTCGTAGAAGCGGGGCGGGATGGCGGGCTGGTTGCCCAGATGCAGGCGCAAGGTGCCGGTAACCTCACCGCCGGTGCGGGCGACCAGAAGGTGCGCCGAGGCGTCGTCCTCGTCGTGGAGAAGTCGTTCCTGGTGGTTCGCCCGGGCTTGTGCCATGCCCATGTCTTCGACGTAGACCGCATACCGCAGGCGGTAAGCTGCTTGTCGCTCGGCGTCCGAGCTTACTGGCGCAACTTCGGCGACGCCGGTCATGGGGTGCTAGAACACGGCGAATTGTAAGCCGACGAGGAGGTTGGTGAAGTCGGCTTTCAAGTCGGTGCTGAGATCGCGCAGCTCGTCCAACTCGGCGGCGAGGAAGATGTAGCGCACCTCACCAGTCACTGCGACGCGCTCGTTCAGCGGGATGTGGGCACCCGCCCCCAGGTGGTAGCCGGTGTCCCATGAGGCGGTGTCGAAGCTGCCGACCGTGCCGGCGATCCCGTCCAAGGATGGTTGGACCCGGTACCAACCGATGCCGCCGGTAGCGTGCATGAACGGCAGGAGCGATACCAAGGCGCTCAGTTGCACCGGGACCGTTTCGATCGAACCGGCTTCGATGTCTTCCCGCCGCAGGTCGACGGCGATCTCGGCGGTCAGGGGGTTCAGGACGTGGAAGCGCGCGGCGGCGCCGAAGGTCGCGGCGTCCACGTCACTATCGGTGGTGCGCGACCAACCGGCGCGCGGGCCGAGTGACCACCCCAATAGGCCTGCCCCGGCCGCGCGTGGGGCTGCAGTGAGAGCGATCCACACGGCTAGGATGGTCGGCAAGGTTGGGAATCTCATATTGGCATCCTGTGAGCGCGGGGCCTTGGCTCTTAGGGCGAGATGGGAGCGTAGCAAATCTGTGGCGGCGCTTCGCACGGCCTGGTCGAGGGCGCCCAAGCGTGCGTCACGGCCGTGCAAGGTGGGCGGCGGTCAGGGCGTGCCCAGCTACCGGAGAATCGTCAGCCGCTGGATGGTCTGGACGCCGGGTGCATCGAAGCGCACGAAGTACACCCCGGAAGACAGCGGTCGCCCGCCCCGTCGCGTGTGGAGTGCGGCAGTGTAGTGGCCGGCCTCAAGCGCGGCATCGACCAGGGTCCGCACCTGGCGACCCTGGACGTCGTAGATCCGCAGCTTGACGTGGCCTGTGGTTGCCAATTGGTAGCGGACTTCCGCTTGGTGCTGGGTGGGGTTGGGCAGGACGCCGACCAGTCGGGTGACCTCGGGCACGCCGGCGTGGGCTGGGTGGCCGGTGGGCGCGTCGATGATTGTCACCGTGGTCGTGACCGGTGCGGAGTTGGTGGTGCCGTCGTTAACGATCAGGGTGACGGTGTAGACGCCAGGCGCCGTGTAGGTGTGGATGGGTTGGGAGCCGGTGCCCTGTTGCCCGTCGCCGAAGTCCCACGCGTAGGTGAGTGGTTCACCCTCGGGGTCGAACGACAGGGTTCCGTCCAAGGTCAACGGGTCGTTGGTGTAGCCGAAGTAGGGTCCGCCCGGGTCGGCTAACGGAGGTAGTTGCTCGGCCGTCTCGAACGTGATGAGCAGGCACGGTCGGAGGGCGGGGTCTTCAAATTCGCTGGCGATGAAGCGCTTTCTGTTCTGGCTGGTTTCGTTGAGGCCGGCCAAGAGGACGCCGTCGTTGACAAAGGTGCCTTGCCACCAGGCATTGACCGCGTGGGTTACGTCCAGGGCGTACCAGGTTGCGGCAGCGTCGACCGGAACGGTGTCCTCTGGGGTGGCCCAGCGGTCGAAGGCTGGGTCGCCACTAGTGGCGCTGTCGTCAGCCATGTCGGCGCCGGGCGCTGCCCACGCATCCGCACCCAAGCGGGCGGCGATCCAACACGCCGCGCCGTTCTCGGGGGCGGGGGGCAAGGCGGCCGAGCCCTCGACCCACGTCCGGGTCAAGCGATAGGCGGCCAACTCGAGGGTGTCGGCACCGGTGGCGAAAGCATGGTAGAGACGCATCTCAGCGGCAGTCACTACGGCGTCGGCCGGTAAGAACGCCAGCGGAAAGCGTACGACGCTGCGATTCACCGCGTTGGGTCCGCGCCCCACTTCCATGACCGCCATCCCACCGGCGTTGTCGTCGGGCCGGTGACTCATCATGTAGTTGTCCTCGGTTCGCTCATAGCCGTGGAGCCCGTCGCGCAGGGTGAAGGTGTGGGTGCGCACTGGGAGGACGTTGGCCTGGGTCGTGCAAGCGCTGGCGGTGCCGAAGTCGTCGACCACGGTCAGGATGACGGTGTAAGTGCCGGTGGCGGCGTAAGTATGTGTGGCCATGGCGCCGGTACCTGACCCGCCGTCGCCAAAGGTCCAGCTGTAGTCGACGATGGTGCCGTCGGGGTCGCTCGAGCCCGTGCCGTCGACCTCCAGTGGGTGGCCGACGCCAATCGTGTACGGGCCGCCCGAGTCGCAGTTCGGTGGCGCGTTGATGGTGGCTGTGGTGGTGCAAGTCGTCTCTGCTCCGCAGTTGTCCGTGACCGTCAGGGTGACGGTGTAGGTCCCCGAGGCGGCGTAGGCGTGGGTTGGGTTGACGCCCGAGCCGTTTTGACCGTCACCGAACGCCCAACCGTAGGTGGTAACGGCGACGTTGTCGGTCGATGCCGAGCCGTCGAACGGGATTGGCTCGTTGACCAAGCCGCGGTAGGGGCCGCCGGCGTCGCAAATCGGGGGCGTGTTGCCGGTGCCGGTCAGTGGCACGGTCCACGGACTGCTGAGGGCGCCCTGGGCGGTGACGATCAAGCTGCCTGGTGCCGCAGTCGCCTGGGTGGGGCAGAATCGAACGGCGACCGGTAGCGTGCTGCCGTCCCCGCGCAACTTGGTCGGGAGCGGTGGTGTCGGCGCTAACGAGTAGCTGGCGCCGGCCACGTGCAGGTCGACCAGTTCGAGTCGACTGCATGGATCACTTGCCCCGTTGGAGATCGAGACGGTCAAGGTGTCGCAGTCGCCCACCAGAGTGCATTGCCCGAAGTCCAAGGCGCCGGGGCTGACGCTCAAGACCGGCGTCAAACTCGTCGCGCAACGAATCGTTGCGGTGGAGACGTCGACCGCCGTCGCGCCGCAGTCGTCGGTGACGGTCAAGGTGATTGTGTAGACGCCATCCACCGTATACGTGTGCTGGGCGGTGACGCCGCTCGCGGTGCCGCCGTCGCCAAACTCCCAGGCGTAGTTGACGATGGTGCCGTCTGGGTCTTGGGAGGGCTCGCCGACCACCGACACGCTTTGGCCAACGTCGCCGAGGTAGGGACCCGACGCCTCGGCGATGGGCGGTTGGTTGGCGACGCCGGTGATTGGCAGCACCCGCGGGGATTGCAGCGCTCCAGGGGCGGTGACCGTCAGGCTGCCGGCCTGGGCGGCCGCTGACGGTGGGCAGAAGCGGATGGTGACCGGTAGGCTCGAGCCGTCACCCGGCAGGGTGAGCGGCAGTGCCGGCGGGTCGATGAGTTCGAAAGCCGACCCCGCCAAGTCGAGCATGGTGATCTCGAGCTTGCTGCAGCCATCGACCACATCGTTGGTGACATCGACCGTCAGCGTGTCGCAGTCGCCGAGGGCAGTACACCGGCCGAAGTCGAGCGTTTCCGGGCTAATCCCGACCACCGGCGTCAGTGCTCCCAGGCAGGTGATGGTGGCGGTGGTGGCGCAGGTCGATTGGCCGCCGCAGTCGTCGGTCACCGTCAGGGTGATGGTGTAGGTGCCGTCTAGCTGGTAGACGTGGGTCGCGACTGCGCCTGAACCGGTGTGGCCGTCACCAAACTCCCAGCTGAGCTGGGTGACGGCGCCGTCTGGATCGTAGGACTCGACCCCGACCGCGTGCATCGTTTCCCCCACATAATCGACGTAGGGGCCACCCGGCGCGCACACTGGCAGCGCGTTGCCGTCGCCCGCCAGCGGCACCGCCCGGCTGGGAATCAGCGCGTTGTCGGAGTGGATCGTCATGAGGGCGGTGCGCGCCAGGGTGTCCGGTGGACAGAAGCGCACCCCCAACACAACGCGCGTACCGTCGCCTGGGATCGAGAACGGGAAATTGGGGACGGGATCCAGGGCGTAGGCGGGGTCGTCAAAGGAGATCCCGGTGATGCTCAGAAAGCTGAAAGGATCATTCTGGTCGTTGTATAACTCGATAGCCAGGGTCTGGCAACTGGACTCGGCGACACAGCCGAAGTCGAGGGCGACCGGGTCGACGCCGATGACCGGCGTCGCGGCCTGGGGGCGCGGCAGGCCGTCCTCGGCCCAGGCGGTGGGGGCGATCGCCGCGAGCGCCAAGACGGCCGCGGCAAGCTGAAGGCGAGAGGCGAGATGGATAGCTGGCATCAAGGGCTCGGGCGCGTTCCAGGTTGGGAGTGGAGGGGACTTGCTGCGCCTGGGAGGGTCGTCGACCCGAAGCGGCAGACACTGCTCTTCTCGCGATTGTCTATATAGTAGCGGATCCTCCTGGATCTGTAATTGGTTGGTTTCGCCTGGCCATCGGGTTAAGTTACCCGGCCTGAGGTTGGCACTCTGTGACTCCGGCCGGTCTAGAGCGGTCACAGGGTTGACGGCCGCCCGCCTTGTCGGGAGGCGCTCCCATTGGGGAGTTCGAGAGACTTGGAAAGGATTACATTGCAATGAAATACGTGGTTTTTATGGCCTGCGTTCTAGTCAGCGCCGGATTGCTGGGCTGCTCGCAGGAGCAGGCGGAGCGCGCTGCCCATGATACGAAGGACGCCACCACCGACGCCGCCAAGGAGGTTGGGGATGCCGTCGAGGGCGCCGCTAAGGGCGTTGCGGGTGCCGCCGGCGATGTGGCTGAGGGTGTCGGCCAGGCCTGGGACTCCCTGAAGGGAGACGTCTCGAAGGACCTCCAGGCTATGGAAGAGAAGGTTTCGGCGCTCAAGGCGTCGGCATCAAAGCTGGGGAACGCCGAGGCTGACAAGCTGGTGGCTGAACTCGACGACAAGCTCAAGGCCTGCAAAGACAAGGTGGCCTCGTTCAAGCCCGACCAGGGCGATATGGACAAGTTCAAGGCCGAGTTGGACGAAGACATGCGCGGCATCACCTCGGCCTACGAGTCTTTGGAGGGGAAGGTGAAAGACTTGGGCGGCGCCCTGCAGAGTATCGGGCACTAGGCCTGTTGGCGCGCCGGCCTAGGTTGCCGCCGGCGCGCTGAACCACAACGCCGTTGGGTTTTGACCGGGGTCTGGGCTTTCCAGGCCCCGGTTTTGCGGGTCCAGGCCCGGGTTTTGCGGGTCCAGTTTTGCGTGTCCAGGCCCGGGTTTTGCGTGTCGACAGCGTGTGCTAACCTTGGGTCCCCCCGGGCGTCGATCTCCTCACCGAACCGGGACGCTAAGCGGCATGAGCCTCCATCCATTCCACCCCGCCGTCCGCCGCTGGTTCGAGAAGCACTTGGGTGAGCCGACCCCGCCGCAGGTCGACGGCTGGCCGGCCATCCGCTCCGGACGCCACACGCTGATCGCCGCTCCCACCGGCTCCGGGAAGACTTTGGCGGCGTTTCTGGCGGCCATCGACGATTTGGTGCGAGCCGGCATTGATGCCGGCGGTGTCTTACCGAACGCCACGTCGGTGGTCTATGTCTCTCCCCTCAAGGCGCTCTCCAACGACATCCAGCGCAACCTGGAGGCGCCCCTGGCTGGCATCCGTGCCGAGTTGGAGGCCGAGGGGCTCGTGCCGGTCGACATCCGCACCTCGGTGCGCACCGGCGACACGACGGCCAGCGAGCGGGCGCGCATGGTCCGCCGGCCGCCGCACATCGTCGTGACCACCCCCGAATCGCTCTACATCCTCTTGACCACCGAGCGCGGGCGGGCGCTCTTGCAGACCACGCAGACGGTGATCGTTGACGAGATCCACGCGCTCGTTCGGGACAAGCGCGGCTCCCATCTGGCGCTCACCCTCGAGCGACTCGATGCTTTGGTGCGCGAGCACGCCGGTGCCCAGCCGCCGGTGCCGGCCGACTTGTTCGGCCGCCAAAACGGCGGGCGAGCCCTGCGCCGGCGCTCCGACGGTGTCCTGCGCATCGGGTTGTCGGCGACTCAGCGGCCCATCGAGCGGGTGGCTGAGTTTCTGGTCGGAGCGCGGCGGGCCGGGGAATGCACGATCGTCGACACTGGGCACCTGCGCACCCTGGACTTGAGCCTCGAGCTGCCTGGCTCTCCACTCGAGGCGGTGATGTCGGGCGAAGTCTGGGAAGAGGTCTACGCGCGGCTGACCGAACTCATCGAGGTCCACCAGACAACGTTGGTGTTTGTCAACACCCGCCGGCAGGCCGAGCGGTTGGCGCGGCGGTTGACCGAGCGCCTGGGCGAGGACGCAGTTACCTCCCACCACGGCAGTCTCTCCAAAGAGCGGCGCTTGAAGGCCGAGCAGCGTTTGAAAGCTGGAGAACTGAAGGCGCTTGTGGCCACCGCGTCTTTGGAGTTGGGGATCGACGTGGGCGCGGTGGATCTGGTCTGCCAGATTGGTTCGACGCGCTCGATCGCCACCTTCTTGCAGCGCGTGGGCCGGAGCGGCCATACGAAGGGCGCGATCCCCAAGGGGCGGCTCTTTCCCCAAAGTCGCGACGAATTGGTCGAGGCCGTTGCCCTCATCGACGCCGTCTCGCGCGGAGAGTTGGACCGGGTGGTTATCCCGCGCCAGCCCATCGACATTTTGGCCCAACAGCTGGTGGCCGCCGCCGCCAGCCGCGAGTGGGAGGCGGACGCTTTGTTCGACTTGGTGCGCGGGGCTGAGCCCTACGGTGCACTCGAGCGGGGTGTGTTCGATGCTGTCCTGGGGATGCTGGCTGATGGGTTTGCCACCCGCCGCGGGCGGCGGAGCGCCTACCTGCACTACGATCGGATTGGTGGCCGGGTGCGAGGTCGGCGCGGCGCGCGGTTGACTGCGGTCACCGGCGGTGGGGCAATCCCGGACAACGCCGACTACGACGTAGTCATGGAGCCGAGCGGTGTTCTGGTCGGATCGATCAACGAGGACTTCGCGATCGAGAGCTTGGCGGGCGACATCTTTCAACTGGGGAACACCTCGTGGCGGATCGTGCGGGTGGAGACCGGGCGGGTGCGCGTGGAGGATGCCCAGGGGCAGCCGCCGAACATGCCGTTTTGGTTGGGCGAGGCGCCGTCCAGGTCCCTGGAGTTGTCGCAGGCGGTCTCGCGGCTCCGGCGCGAGGTGAGTCGGGGGTTGGCCGATGCGGCTCGGGGATTGGCCGATGCGGCTCCTGGGTTGGCCGATGCGGCTCGGGGGCGTGGCGCGGCCGATGCCGCCGCGCCCACCGCTGCGGTGGCTCGCGCGCAGGTGGCAAGTGCACTGGCTGGCCGCCTTAACCTGCCGGAGTCGGCGGCTGAGCAATTGGTCGACTACTTGGCGGCGGCGGAGGCGGCACTGGGTGTCATCCCGACGCAAGAGACGTTGGTGCTCGAGCGCTTCTTCGACGACTCGGGTGGGATGCAGTTGGTGGTGCACTCACCTTTCGGGAGCCGCTTGAATCGAGCTTGGGGTTTAGCCCTCCGCAAACGCTTCTGCCAGCGCTTCAACTTCGAGCTGCAGGCGGCCGCCACTGAGGACGCCATCGTCTTGTCGCTCGGGGAGACCCACAGCTTCGAGCTCAAGAACGTGTTTGCTTTTGTCCACTCCAAGACGGTGCGGGAAACGTTGACTCAGGCGCTTCTGGACGCGCCGATGTTCGAGACCCGGTGGCGCTGGAACGCCTCGCGGGCGTTGGCAATCAAGCGCTGGCGCTCGGGGAGCAAAGTACCGCCGCGGCTCCAGCGCATGGATGCGACCGATCTCCTGACCGTGGTGTTTCCCGATCAAGTGGCGTGCTTCGAGAATTTGCCCGGCAAGCGGGAGATTCCTGATCACCCGCTGGTCAACCAGACCATCGCCGATTGCTTGACCGAAGCGATGGACATCGACCGGCTCGAGGCGCTCCTGCGCTCGATCGAATCGGGTGAGCGTGAGCTCGTCGGGCGCGACCTGACCGAGCCCTCGCCCCTTGCCCAGGAGATCTTGGGGGCGAGGCCGTATGCCTTCTTGGACGACGCCCCTCTAGAAGAGCGGCGCACCCAAGCGGTGTCGAGTCGGCGCTTTCTGGACCCTGATTCGGCGGCCGACCTGGGTGCTTTGGATCGGGCGGCGATCGACCGGGTGACTGCCGAAGCCTGGCCCGATGCCACCGACGCCGACGAACTACACGACGCGCTGATGACCGTGGGCTTTTTGACCGCTGCTGAAGCCGAGCGCGGTGGGGTTACCTTTGACGAAGAGGAGCGCGTCTGCCGGCACGCGCCGGACGTCGAGTGGCCGGGCTTTTTGGCGGCGTTGGCGGCGGCGGGTCGAGCGGCGCGGTTGACGTTGCCGGGCGGCGACCCAGTGTGGGTGGCGGCCGAGCGGTTGGCGGAGCTTTGGGCCCTCCATCCGCACGCCCCGGCCGATCCATTGCTTCAGGTGCCGGACTTTGTCGACCCCCCGGCTTCGGAAGAGGCAGCGCTGGTCGAACTGGTGCGGGGCCGGTTGTCGGGGGCGGCGGTGGTGACTGCCCTGGAGCTGGCCCAGACTATCGGTGTCGAGGAGGGCGCCGCCGAGCGCGCGCTCTTGGCCCTCGAATCGGAAGGGTTTGTTCTGCGCGGGCGGTTTCGGCCGGGCGCCGAGCGTGAGGAGTGGTGCGAGCGGCGGCTCCTGGCCCGTATCCACCGCTACACGTTGAATCGACTGCGCCGCGAGATTGAGCCGGTGTCGAGCCGGGATTTTGTGCGCTTCTTGGTCGATTGGCAACGGTTGAGCACCGCCGGGCGGGGTCGCGGTTCCGAGATGTTGAAGGCGGTGCTCGAACAACTCGAAGGTTTCGAAGCCCCGGCCGGAGCGTGGGAGCAGGAGCTCTTGGCGCGGCGGGTGGCCGACTACCAGAGCGGTTGGTTGGACGCCCTGTGTCTGACTGGGGAGTGGACGTGGTCGCGGTTGAGCGCGCGCTCGGCGACGTCGAACGGCGGGCGGGCTGCACCGGTGCGTTCGACGCCGGTGGCTTTCTTGGCGCGCGCCCACAGCCGCCGGTGGCGCCGGTTGCTGCGCCTCGAGCACCAGGCGGCGGTTTCCACCGAGGCGCGCCAAGTGTTGGAAGCGCTTGACGGGTTGGGGGCGGCGTTCTTTGCCGACCTCAAGGCCGAGACTGGTTTGTTGGCGACGCGACTCGAGGTGGCCTTGGCCGAGTTGGTGGCGGTGGGGCTGGCGACCTCGGATTCGTTTGCTGGGTTGCGGGGTCTCCTGTTGCCGAACGGGCGGCGCACGCATCCGGGAAGGCGCCGGCTGGCGCGGGGGCGGCTCCACTCGGCTGGGCGCTGGACGCACCTGCGGCCGCCGCCGGACGCTTCCGAGACCGGGCGGTTGGACGAGGAGGCGGTGGAAGTGGTGGCGCGTGCCCTCCTCAGGCGCTACGGGGTGATCTTCCGCCGGTTGCTCGATCGGGAGAGTGCGGTGCCACCGTGGCGCCAGCTCTTGCGGGTGCTGCGGCGCCTCGAGGCGCGGGGCGAGGTGCGGGGTGGGCGCTTCGTGGCTGGCTATGCCGGCGAACAGTTCGCGCTGCCCGAGGCGGTCGGCAAGCTCAGGGCGGTGCGTCGGGCGGCGCTCACGGGCGAGTGCGTCGTGGTCAACGCTACCGATCCCCTGAATCTAGTAGGCATATTGACTCCTGGGGCGCGCTTGCCGGCAGTGGCGACCCACTGTGTGGCGTTTCGGGATGGGGAGGTGGTCGCCGTGCGCAGGGCGCAGGAGCTGACGTTCTTGGCGCCCCTGGACCGCGATGATGCCCAGCGGCTGGCGGCGGTGATGGGCGGAAGGCCGAAGGCCTACGGCAGGACGATGAGCTTGGCTGCGTCTGCGGTTCCCTCGAGACGGACGAAGTAGGTGCCCGCCGCCAGGTTCTGGGTGGTGAGCGTTAGCTGGTGCCGTCCGGCTGGTAGGTGGCCACGCTTGACGTCCCGGACGCGGTGCCCGGTGACCGAGTAGAGGCCGACTCGGGTGTGTCCGGCTCGGGCGACATCCAACTCGACGACCACCGCGCGGCTTCGGGAAGTAGGGTTGGGTTGTACCCGGCGAATCCGGGTGGTTCGGGGCGGTGCCGGCGCTGCTGCCCCGACCCCGACGAGTGCGGCCAAAAAAGGGATGGTCTCAAAAACGTCGTGCAGTACGTCGGCGGTCAGCGCTTCGGAGGCGTCGAAGTGACCGCGCAGGAGTGAGGCGTAGAGCTGGCGGTAATCGTGTTGTTGCCTGAGGTTGCCGGTCGCCGGGTCCAGGTCCTCCAAGTCCGGGGCTTGGCCGTAGACGCCGCCGGCGACGGTTGGGCCGATCGCAAACTGGACGCCGGCGGTCCCGTGGTCCGTACCGAGGCCACCGTTCTCGAATTGACGACGGCCGAACTCCGAGGTGGTCACGAGCAGCACGTCGTCGTCCAGTCCTTGCGTGTGGAGGTCGGCGAAAAACGCCGCCACCGCGTCGCCCAACTCCTGGAGCAAGTCCGTGTGGCGCTGGGGTTGCTGCACGTGGGTATCGAACCCAGACATCGCCGTGATGTAAAGGGGCGTGTCGAGCTCGCCACTGATCAGCCGGGCCACTACTTCGAGTTGTGCGCCCAGGCGGGTGGCCGGGTACGCGCTGGCGTTGGTGCCCGCATCTGCCGCTGCGCCGATGGCTTGGGCATACTCGAAACTATCGACGTCGACCTGCCGGATGTAGCTGAGTGCGTCGCCGCCCTGGGTCGGGGGGACTTCGTTCTGCCACGGACCCGAATAGGTGCTGCCGACCAGGTTCAGGAAAGTGCCGGGATCGGCGACTACCACGCCGGCCGTGCCGCGCTCACCGCGCAGCGGAATGGAGTGCGCCGTGGCTTGTTGCACAGCAAGGGGGGCGGTGGGCAAGGTGGCCGGAAATTCGGGGTGGATGGCCTCAAGGTAGCGGGCCAACCAACCGGTGGACAAATGCTGGTCGGCTGACGACCCCGAGAACCAGATGTCGGTGGCGCGGAAGTGGGAGAGATTGGGCTGGGGATAGCTGAGCCCGTGGATCATCGCCAGCTGGCCGCGTTCGTAGAGTTGGTGGATCCCGGTGAGGGCTGGATGTAAGGCATTGTCGCTGTCGAGAGCTAGCGTTGACTCGGTCGGAATCGCCAAGTTGGGTCGCAGGTGCCGGTAGGCCGGTTGTGCAATCGGCACGACGGTGTTGAGCCCGTCGTTGCCGCCCCCCATGTTCACCAGCACCAGCGTGCGGCGGCCAATGGCGCGTGCGCGCGCCGGGCGGGTGATCCAACGGCTCAAGCTCGCCGGCACCACGAGGCCCGCGGCGCCCATGGCGGTTGCGCGTTGTATGAAGGTGCGCCGATCCATCGGTGGGTTCTGCCTCTCCTCTACTTCAGCTGGGCGTCAGGTAGTTTCAGGGCAAAGTTGACCAGGTCGCGGATGCGCTCCGGCGCCTCGGGGTCGGCGAGCGACCAGTCATAGATCTCGGCGCCCTGGAGCAGCTCATCCAAGAGCGATTGACGCACCAATTCCGTGGGGCGCATGCCGAATAGCACGAGTGCCATATCGTCGACGAGTTGGTCGGCAGCCGCTGGGTTGGACAAGGTGTTGGCCCACGCCAGGGGACCAAACTCGAACTCGAAGTCCAGGCCATCCAGGCCTCCCTGAACGACGGCGCCGCTCAGCTTTTTTCGCCAAGGTAGGGTGGAGGAATTGATCCACTCCAGGTGACCTTCCCACCCGTTGACGTCCGGTGGCTCAAAGAGCAGGTGGCCGTACTGCACCTGGCTGAATTCGAGCCAGTCGGTGACAACGGCGGGATAGACGTGCGCGAGTTCAGGTGTGTCAACGCGCAGAGTTCTGAGGAGTCCCGCCGTGAAGTCGACGCCGTCGCGCACCTGCGCGCCCCGCAAGTCAATGTCGAAGAAGTGCTCGCTCAGGAAGAGTTGCCTGAGGAGGGGACGGACTTCGTAGTCGTTGTCGCGCAGGGTGGCGGCCGCTTCGTCGATGAGCGGTTCGGGAGCGGCCTCGGCAACCAGGAAACGATAGAGCTTGCGCGCCAGAAAGCGGGCTGTTTCATCTTGCTCAAAGATGATGCGAATGATGTCGTCGCCGCGCCAGGGGCCAGTTTGGCCGAGGAAGGTTTTGTCGCCGTGGTCGTGGAGCTCGGGGAGAAATTGGGCAGTGATGCCGTCGGGGGTGACCCAGCCGGTGAACGCGCGAGAGGCTTCGACGATGTCCTCCTGCGTGTAGCGATCTAGTCCCATCGTAAAGAGTTCGAGGAGTTCGCGGGCGAAGTTCTCGTTGATGTTCCCCGCGAAGTTTTGGTTGCCATCCAGAAAGATGAGCATTGCGGGGTTGCGGTAGATCTCGGTGCAGAGGTCGCGCACGTTGCCCAATGCGTACCGGCGCAGCAAGTCATTTTGGACCCACATGGCTTGGGGCAAAAAGACGCCGGAAGCCTGAGTCGCGAAGTGGTCATGCCAGAAATGGACCATGAGTTCGCGGGAACTCGGTGCGCTAGTGCGCTCGCGCATGCGGTCGATCCACCAGAGGCGGGCGATCCGCATGCGGTCGGAGTAGATGGCGGCGAGGGAATCGAACTCGGCGGGCGTCCAGCCGCTCAGGTCCGGGAGCTTTTCGATGGCCCAGGGTGCTGGCGGCGGGGGCGCCAGGGCGGGGCGGAGTAGCGTCTCGACGGTGGACGCGAGTCCGGCGTTGACTGCCGCCACGATCTCGTCGAGGCCGGGGCCAATGGTGGCGCGGCGGAGAAGGTGGGCGGCTTCGTCCACCTCGAATGGGCCTTGATACGGAGCCAGACTAAGCTGAGCGAGGTTGTTGGCTCGGCCGGCCGCGTGGGTTGAGCTGGTTGAATAAGCTGCGCCGGCCGCTGCCGCCCTGTACCCCGGGGCCGTCGCCTGCTTCGAACTGCTTGCCGGGCTGCGGACATCGTTCAGCCGTTCCGGGACCAGCGCCGTTCTGAGCGGTGGGTTGTAGGTGTGGGGCGGCGCCTGGTCGAGGAGCTGCTCGGCGCGGGTCAGAAAGCGCTCCAAGAGGAGGACACCCGCGGGCGTACGCGGGTCCAGCGTCCGGCGGAACTCGCCGGCGTTGGCAGCACCGTGGGACCAGGGCAAAAGGGCTAGGGCCATCACGATGGCGGTGGCTATGGATGGGGCTGTATAGGCCACGACGGTCGGCAGGCTTCGGCGCCGCGCGGTGCCGGGCGGTGGAATCGTATGGATCAACATGGATCGGACGGGCACTAAGTGTTTGATTGGTGGCAAGGGACCCCGGCACAGGTGACTATAGCAATCCGGTGGGCCAGCGGGAAGGTACGAAGTCCCCGGCGAGGCTGGTGGCGGTTTTGGTTCCGAGGCTACTTTTCCGAGGCTACTTTTAAGGTTACTGAGGCAACTAAGGAGGGCTGACACGTGAGGCGCGTTTCCGGCTGGGTCAAGGTCTTGGGATTCATGTTGGTAGGTGTTGGCGCTGTTGGGGGTGGCGGCGAGGCGCTGGCCGAGCAGATGGAGTACAAGCTCCTGGCCACTAAGAAAACCTCGACGATGCTTACCGAAATGAACGAGGCCGCGGCTGAAGGCTACCGCTTTCAGGACGTGATGGGCGGCGAGACGATAGGCGGCAGCGAAGTTGTGGTGATCATGGGCAGAGATGCGGGAAACACCACCCAGAGCGCCGAATACGAACTCCTGGCAACTTCCAAGACCTCGACGATGCAAAAGGAGCTGTCGGAGGCGGCAACGCGGGGCTTCGAGTATCGGGAGCAGACGGTGTTCTCGTCGACCTTCGGTGGTGACGAGGTCATGGTATTTCTGGAGCGCGACACCGAGCGTGGCACCCAGCGCTACGAGTACTTGCTCCTGGGGACTAAGAAGACCTCGACCATGCAAAAGGAGTTGTCCGAGGTGGCGGCTCAAGGCTACGCCTTGATCGGCATGACGGTGGCGCCGACGGCCTTCGCCGGCAACGAGTTGGTTTGCATCCTGCAGCGCCGGTTGGCGAGCGAGTAGGGGAGCCACAGGTGGGTTGGTTCGCCGCCGGCATTGCGTGGACCGCCGTTGCCGGGCCGCGTGCGGCCAGATTTGCACCGGTTCGGGAGAGGGGCTATCGTAGGCGTGCCGCGTTGCGCATGACGCGGCAGCAGTCCGACGCGTAGAGGGGGGCGTTTGGCGGACACCAGCACAGTCTTGGTGATCGGCGCCTTGGGGCAAATCGGTTCTGAGCTGACCGTTGAGCTGCGGCGCCGGTTGGGTCACGCGCGAGTGGTGGCGGCCGACGTGCGCGCCGACGTACCGGCAGCGTTGGCCGATGGACCGTTCCAAAAGCTCGATGTGACCGACCGGGCTGCGTTGAACCAGGTGATCGTCGCCCACGACGTCGGCACCATCTACCATTTGGCGGCGCTCTTGTCGGCGACCGGGGAGAAGCGGCCGCTCGACGCCTGGCGCATCAACACGGGCGGGTTGTTGAACGTCCTGGAAGCGGCTCGCGACCATGGTTTGGATCGCGTCTTCTGCCCGTCGTCGATCGCAACCTACGGTCCGGACGCCCCGAAAGTCGACACACCCGTCGATGTACCCCTCCATCCCTCGACCATGTATGGCATCACCAAGGTAGCTGGCGAACTCCTGTGCGACTACTACGTCGCGCGTTTCGGCGTGGATGCGCGGGCGTTGCGCTACCCGGGCATCGTCTCGCACGCGACGCTGCCGGGCGGCGGCACCACCGACTACGCCGTGGCGATTTTCTACGCGGCCATCCAAGACGGTCGCTACACGTGTTTTGTCCGCGAAGACACTGTCCTTCCCATGATGTACATGGACGATTGCGTGCGGGCGACGATTGAGCTGATGGAGGCGCCCAGAGAGCGCGTCGCTAAGCATCGTGGCGCCTACAACGTCGCGGCCATGAGCTTCTCGGTGGGTGAGTTGGCGCGCGAGATTGCCGCTCGCGTGCCCGGTTTCGAATGCCGCTACGAGCCGGATCACCGCCAAGCGTTTGCTGACACGTGGCCGCGATCGATCGACGACTCTGAGGCACGCCGGGACTGGGGCTGGAGGCCAGCTTTCGATCTTGCGCGGATGACCGAAGTAATGCTGACCGAACTCGCGAATAAGCTTCAGCCAGAGTCGCGGGGCGACTCAACGGCGGCCGGGGGAGCCGAGGCCGCAAAGGGAGTGGATCATGTTCGATAGCCTGCGAGACGAGTTCCTCAAGGAACTCAAGACCATCCGAGAGTCTGGTCTCTACAAGGAGGAGCGGGTGATTGTGTCGCCACAGGATGCCGACATCCGCGTCCGCTCGGGTGCTCAGCCGGTCTTGAATTTCTGCGCCAACAACTACCTGGGCCTTGGCAACCACCCGGAGCTGATCGCCGCTGCCAAGCGCGGGTTGGACACGCACGGCTACGGGATGTCGAGTGTGCGGTTTATCTGCGGTACTCAGGACATCCACAAAGAACTTGAACACAAATTGGCGGACTTCTTGGGCATGGACGACGCCATTCTCTACAGTTCGTGTTTTGACGCCAACGGCGGCCTGTTTGAAAGCTTGTTGGGGCCAGACGACGCCATCATTTCGGACGCCCTGAACCACGCGTCGATCATTGATGGTGTGCGTCTTTGCAAGGCCAAGCGCTGGCGCTACGCCAACGCCGACATGGCGGATCTCGAACGTTCGTTGGTCGAAGCGCGCGCGGCGGGTGCGCGGCGCATCATGATCGCCACCGACGGGGTGTTTTCGATGGATGGTGTGGTCGCTCCGATCGATCAAATCTGCGACTTGGCCGATCGCTTCGAAGCCATGGTCATGGTGGACGATAGCCACGCGACCGGCTTCATCGGTCCCACCGGTCGCGGCACCCACGAACACTGTGGCGCGATGGGGCGGGTGGATATCATCACGACGACGCTTGGCAAGGCGTTGGGTGGTGCTTCCGGTGGCTGCACGGCGGCGCGCGGGGAAATCGTTGAGTACCTGCGTCAAAAGTCGCGCCCGTATCTCTTTTCGAACACGGTGCCGCCGCCCATCATCTCGGCGGCGCTGGCTGTCCTGGGCCTCCTTGGCCAATCCACCGATCTGCGCGATACCCTCGAAGCCAACACCCGCTATTTCCGCGATGCGATGACCGCGCAGGGTTTCCAGATCAAGCCGGGGGTGCACCCCATCGTGCCGATCATGTTGGGGGACGCCAAGTTGGCCAGCGACATGGCGGACGATTTGTTGGGCGAGGGGATCTACGTGATCGGCTTCAGCTTTCCGGTGGTGCCCGAAGGCGAGGCGCGCATCCGCGTGCAGATCTCGGCGGCACACACCCGCGCACACCTGGACCGGGCGATTGAGGGGTTTGTCAAGGTGGGGCGCCAGTATGGTGTGCTGAGCGGCGTCGCCTAGGGGTGTGGTGGCAGCTAAGGGCATCGCTGTCCGCCCGCGCTCTGGCTTTCCGCGCCGCGCCTAGGCGCGGTCAAGTTTTTTCGCCGGCCGCGTTCTGGTCGGGCCGCGCGATGCTGCTTGGCTTCGCGCCGCTGCCGCTCCTTCATGCGCCGTCCGTGGGTGCGACACCAGCGTCGCCAGGCCGCGACCCGAGCCCTCCCGACCGTGTCCAACGAGCGACGGCCATTGGCGTAGCACTCCGCCGCCCGGCCAGTGCGCGCATCGATCCCCATGCGGACGACGATCGCCCAAGGCGCCCAGCCACCGATCTCCACGACGCCAGTGTGGGCCATGCGGTGGTGCGACGCGCAGAGGGTGAGCATGTTCCAGGCGTCGTCGGGTCCGCCATTGGAGCGCATCCAGAGATGATGTGCGTGCAGATTGGCCCGGGATGTACACGTCGGCACGGCACAGAGGAAGTCATCCCGCGCCAGAATCTTGTGCCGCCGCAGGCACCGGCGGGTTTCCGGTGTATCGTGGGTCAACAGGAAATGGGCGAGGATAATTTCCAGGAAGCACCAATCGGGCTTTTGCCGGTGGGCGGGGCCCTGGTTGGCGCGACAGCACGCCAGTGCACGCCGAATGACCTCGGCGGCGCCAGTCGGTGCCCAGAAGCGGATGCGAGTTGTCGCCACCTCGGGGTAGTCGGTGATGAGTTTCTGGTGGTTGGCAATGCGTGGCCGACTGCGGCGGGAGAGTGGGGGGAGGGGACAGCCAAGTGTAGGGACGGTGCCGCGTCCTTCTTCAGCTCCCGATCCCGCCGATTTCTGACGGTGCGCGCCATTTTCTGCCCCGCCCGACGCAAACGTGGGCGCGCGTCCAGAGTAGAGCTGCGCGTGCTCGACGGCGGCATCGATGTCGCGGCATGAGAGTCCTCGCGCCCAGGCTGCCCACTGCCCCTCGGTCGACGGGCGAACAACTGCCAGCAACCGCCGGATTCCCGAGTAGCTGATAGCTCCACTCAAGTAGGCGCGCCGCAGTCGCTTGAGTCGCCGGAGGCGCCGCTGGAACTGGACCAGGGCTTGAGCGCGTCGCCGACTCATTTGTAGTCGGGCATTGCAATAGGCTTCCAACGTTTCGAAACCCAACGACCGCCATTGTCCCGTCCGTTCCACTTGCGCAAGTTGAGCGCCGATCTCGAGGCGCAGCCGTCGCTTGCGTTTTACGAGTTGGCGGAGCAGCGCGGTGAGTTGAGTGGCGCTGCCGGTCTCAAGGATGTTACTTAGTTGCTTGCCGAGAGCCTCGGCGAGCACTGGCGCAACAGAATCGACACGCCCATCGCTGCGACTCCCGGCCGCGGTTTCATCCGGGTTGTGGTCCCCGGGATGTTCTTGATCGTTTGTGGGCGATGAACGGTCGCTCGCTGAAGGCTGTTGGCTTTGGGAAGTTCCGGCACCACGGTCGCCGGCGAACGCCAAGTACTCCGCGGATATCAACTCTGCGCACTCGTGTGGTGGGGCGTGGGAACCAGACAGTTTCCGAGCCGCGCTTGCAGTTGCAACCCATAGTTCGGCAACGCGCGCTGGTGCCGCAAAGGTTAGAAAGTCACCTTCGTCCGCTTCGTAAGGACTACTAAGGTGGACGTCGTTCGCGTCACCGCCTCCACCGTTGTCCGAGTCGGAGGGTCCTTCCGAGCCCGCGCCACTCCCCTCGGCGGCCAGGGTGGAGGCGACCAAACTTCGCAGCGCGCGCACGGTTAGATGGCTGGCGCGCTCAATCCAGGCCAGTCGCTCCGTCGCGGAATTGCACTGCTTGAGGACAGGGGTTAGTTCGATCGCCTGTGAGGTGTTGAGGTGGCCGATCGCCAACGCCGCGTGCAGTTCAGGCACTGCTCCGAGCGCCCGGCCGAGCTTCACGAGCCGGCAAGCACGCCCCGCCTTCATGCCCAGGCGTTCGCGCGCGTAGTCAGTGCCGCGGGCGTAGCCCAGGGCCCGATAGCTCTGATCATCCCAGATGCGCGACAACCCCAGCGCCATGGTGCGGTCGAACGCGCCCTCGAGCGCCACCGCCTCTACAAGACGGCGGTCAGCGTCCTGATCGACCGAGGGCCCTGTTGAGGCCGGCATGTCGACCAAGCCGAGGGCACTCGAGGAGCGACTGCCGTCCGCTGGGCGCACACGGGTATCGGGACGTCGCCCGCCATTGTCGAAAACGCGTTCCCACATATGAACGCCGTCGGTGTTAGTGGCACTAGGTGCCTAGTCTGTCGTGGGGTCGCTGAATACGGAGGGCGGCGGCCGGGGATCGCAACTCTCGCCCCGAAGATACAGGGCGAAATGGGACCTGTCAACACAAAAGTTTAGTTATTGGCGAAATTTGTAGAGTTGGTTAGTCGCCGATGCCGAAGCGCTTGATCTTGCCAATCAGCGTCGTCCGACTCAGACCCAAGATGCGGGCGGCTTGCGACTGGTTGCCGTCAGCCCGCTCCAGGGCATCCCGAATCGCTTGGCGCTGCACCTCCAGTAGGGTGGGCGAGACGCCGCCTTCAGGCTCGAGCGCCGTATCCTTCCCGTCGCCCTCGAGTCGCTCCCAGACGCGCGAATGCTGAATCTCCGCGGGTCCCTCAGTTTGGTAAGCAGCCAGCCGGCGCAGATCTTGCGCAAGTTCTCGCACGTTGCCGGGCCAGTTGTAGCGCTTGTAGAGTCGCCGCAAGTCCTCGGGGAACGTCACGTTCCGTTTCCATTCGGTGTTCACGCAATCCAACAGGTGGTCAATCAAGAGGTTGATGTCGTCGCGACGCGTCCGCAAAGGCGTTAGCTCGACCGCGTGACCGTCCAGGCGATCGAACAGATCAGCCCGAAAACGTCCCGAACGCACCAACTCGTGGATGTTCTTGTTGGTAGCCGCCACGACTCTTGCTGATACTGGCCGTGCCTTCGAGTCACCGATGCGCCAGATCTTCTTCTCCTCCAAGACGCGCAGCAACTTGGCTTGCGCCTCAAGGGACATGTCGCCGATCTCGTCCAAGAATAAGGTGCCATTCTCGGCCAGCTCAAAAGCGCCGCGGCGCTCCGCAACGGCGCCGGTGAAGGACCCGCGAGCGTGGCCAAAAAACGTTGCTTCCTGGAGATGGGCGGGGATCGCAGCGCAGTTGAGGGGGATGAGGGCCCCCGGCCGCCCGGACAGGCGGTGCACTTCCTGGGCAAAGACTTCTTTGCCCGTGCCCCGCTCGCCCGTAATCAAGACGGGAATATCGACGCGGCTAATGGGGACGAGGTCTTGAAGTTCTTGGAGAAGACCAGGGTCGGAGGTCACGAAACGGCAGCCGGTCGTCGAGGCGGCGCTTCGATCGTGCTTGCCAGAAGGGGCGCCCGCCTGTGCGGCTGCGTCCAACGTCGGATTCGCTTCGACATCCGCTCGGAGTTTTTGCACGCGCTCGACCCAAGTCGGCGATTCGAGCTGATTGAAAATGGCCTCCGCCTCGGTCAGCAGCGCTTGAACATCTCCGAAGCCAACTTTGATTCGGTGAACGGCTAGATCGTGCAGTGCAATGCCGAGTTCGTACACCTCCTCGACCGCGCGAAAGCCGGCAATGGCCTCCTCGAAGAGTGACTCGGCCTCTTCCGGCTTTTTCAACGCCGATTGTGCGTTAGCCAACGCCCGGTTGGCGGCGGCAACTTCAATCGCTTCGTAGTTTGTACGCGACAGATCCAAGCATCGCTTCGCGTAGTCAATGGCTTTGCCTGGCTTGCCCTGTGCAATCAAGTTGTCGGCGATATGTCGCAGGCACTCAGATACAGTGTCGCTCTTGGGGTTGGCCTTTTCTTCGATGGCCAGCGCCTTCTGGAAGAGCGAGAGTGCGCGAGTCCGGTTCCCCCGATCGGCCTCGATCTTGCCCGCGTACTCAATGCAAATTGTGTGCTCTCGCGCCGCCTCCGGCATGTCGATGGTCAAGGCTTCTTCGATGCGCGATTTTGCGGTGTCCAGATCACCTTGACGGCGAGCTAGCTCGGCGAGGAGACAAAGCGCGACCGCGCGGTGGACTGTTTGGCCGCGCTGGCGAGCGAGGCGTTCCGCTTCGAGCAGGCTGCCCGCAGCTGCGCTCAGGTGGCCGCGGTATAAGTGGCAGATGCCCAGTGTTGTCCAGCGGATGCATTTTTCCTCCACTCGGCTAGGTCCAGGGGCGCTCTCGAGGAGTTCGATTGCAGCTTGGAATCGACGTTGGCGAACCATGATGTTAGTCAAGCCGCTCCGAACCGCTGTGGCTTCAACTTCGCGACCGAGTGTCTCAAAGATGCGGAGTGCTTGCTCGTAGCATGGAGCTGCCAGGTCTAGTCGCCATAATCCACGGTTGGCCGATGCTTGGGCTCGCTTCGCCTCGCCAATTGATCGAGCATGGCCCGTTGCCAAGGCCTCCCTCTCGGCCGCATTGGCTAACGTTAGAGCGCGCGCTACTTGACCAGACCGAGTCGCTGCGCGCGAGGCGAGAGCAAGACCAATGGCTCGAAAGTGGGACGGAGTTTCCAATGCATCATTTAGCCGGAGTAGTCGTTGCGCCGCAAGCTGGGCCGCTCCGAAGCTTGATGTTGTCAAGAGAGTGCTGACCAGCGAGCAAGTGAGTCGATGCTCTTCGGCCGGGGGCATTTGGAGCTCTACCGCTTTTGAGAGTAGCTTTTCGCACTGTTCTGCGGCCAGACCTAGCTCGTCGCTGGCGGACAGGAGGTCGATAAGATCTGCGAGTCGCTTGACATAATCGCGGGCGTCGCTGCAATCGAGAACCTGCTGGTAGGTGGGCGAAGGTTTCACCGGACACTCCTCACTTGTCGTAGGAGTCGAAGCGCGGCTTTGAACCAGTCGATGGGACTCTTCGTAGGTTCACGCTCGATCTGAGCTGTCTCCGGAGCCGCGGCCCGGTGGGGTTGGTCCGAAGACATCGCTATGCGCCGATGAAAGCTTCCGCCTTCGCCCTCCTGGTCGGGAATTCCCAGACTGAGGACGTCCCTGTGGAGAGTCACTGCCCTGGTGCATGTTGGGAAACATACTGCCGCACCGGCCACCACCCACACGACCACCGCCAACATCCGCACTCTAGACATCAGATGACTCCCGTTTGCGGGGCACCTCCGAAATCGGCATCGGGAGCGCTGGAGCGAAGCCCCCATAGCGCCCGTTGCCGCGGGGAAGAGATGAAGCGGCGACGCTAGCACGCCGTTTACTGTGTGTCAAACATCTTTAGCATTCGGGCTTACCCGGCGCCAATCTAGCGCAGCGCCTCGCGCTCGAGTTGGGGGAATCGTGCTCTGTGAGCACGATCGCTGAGGTGAGGCCTGGATTCGCCTTCACACAGTGTGTTCGCGACAGGTTGTTGTTTGTCAGCAGCTCTGCGCATCCGAAACATTGCAACCCATAGTTCGGCAACCCGCGCTGGCGCTACGAAGGTTAGGAAGTCGCCTTCGTCCGATTCGTGGGCACTACTTAAGCGGGCGCCGTTGGCGCCTCCTGCTGGACGTTCATCGCTGTCCCCGCCGGCTACGTGGGGGACCTTCCGAGCCAGCGCCAGGGTGGACGCGACTAAGCTTGGAACCGCACGCACGGTCAGGTGGCTGGCGCGCTCAAGCTATGCCAGTCGCTCCTGCGCGGAATTGCATTGCTTGAGTGCGGGGTGAGTTCGAGCGCCTGCGAGGTAGAGTTGCTCAGTCGCCGATACCGAAGCGCTTGATCTTGCCAATCAGCGTCGTCCGACTCAGACCCAAGATGCGGGCGGCTTGCGACTGGTTGCCGTCAGCCCGCTCCAGGGCATCCCGAATCGCTTGGCGCTGCACCTCCAGTAGGGTGGGCGAGACGCCGCCTTCAGGCTCGAGCGCCGTATCCTTCCCGTCGCCCTCGAGTCGCTCCCAGACGCGCGAATGCTGAATCTCCGCGGGTCCCTCAGTTTGGTAGGCAGCCAGCCGGCGCAGATCTTGCGCAAGTTCTCGCACGTTGCCGGGCCAGTTGTAACGCTTGTAGAGTCGCCGCAAGTCCTCGGGGAACGTCACGTTCCGGCCCCATTCGGTGTTCACGCAATCCAACAGGTGGTCAATCAAGAGGTTGATGTCGTCGCGACGCGTCCGCAAAGGCGTTAGCTCGACCGCGTGACCGTCCAGGCGATCGAACAGATCAGCCCGAAAGCGTCCCGAACGCACCAACTCGTGGATGTTCTTGTTGGTAGCCGCCACGACTCTTGCTGATACTGGCCGTGCCTTCGAGTCACCGATGCGCCAGATCTTCTTCTCCTCCAAGACGCGCAGCAACTTGGCTTGCGCCTCAAGGGACATGTCGCCGATCTCGTCCAAGAATAAGGTGCCATTCTCGGCCAGCTCAAAAGCGCCGCGGCGCTCCGCAACGGCGCCGGTGAAGGACCCGCGAGCGTGGCCAAAAAACGTTGCTTCCTGGAGATGGGCGGGGATCGCAGCGCAGTTGAGGGGGATGAGGGCCCCCGGCCGCCCGGACAGGCGGTGCACTTCCTGGGCAAAGACTTCTTTGCCCGTGCCCCGCTCGCCCGTAATCAAGACGGGAATATCGACGCGGCTAATGGGGACGAGGTCTTGAAGTTCTTGGAGAAGACCAGGGTCGGAGGTCACGAAACGGCAGCCGGTCGTCGAGGCGGCGCTTCGATCGTGCTTGCCAGAAGGGGCGCCCGCCTGTGCGGCTGCGTCCAACGTCGGATTCGCTTCGACATCCGCTCGGAGTTTTTGCACGCGCTCGACCCAAGTCGGCGATTCGAGCTGATTGAAAATGGCCTCCGCCTCGGTCAGCAGCGTTAGAACATCTCCGAAGCCAACTTTGATTCGGTGAACGGCTAGATCGTGCAGTGCAATGCCGAGTTCGTACACCTCCTCGACCGCGCGAAAGCCGGCAATGGCCTCCTCGAAGAGTGACTCGGCCTCTTCCGGCTTTTTCAACGCCGATTGTGCGTTAGCCAACGCCCGGTTGGCGGCGGCAACTTCAATCGCTTCGTAGTTTGTACGCGACAGATCCAAGCATCGCTTCGCGTAGTCAATGGCTTTGCCTGGCTTGCCCTGTGCAATCAAGTTGTCGGCGATATGTCGCAGGCACTCAGATACAGTGTCGCTCTTGGGGTTGGCCTTTTCTTCGATGGCCAGCGCCTTCTGGAAGAGCGAGAGTGCGCGAGTCCGGTTCCCCCGATCGGCCTCGATCTTGCCCGCGTACTCAATGCAAATTGTGTGCTCTCGCGCCGCCTCCGGCATGTCGATGGTCAAGGCTTCTTCGATGCGCGATTTTGCGGTGTCCAGATCACCTTGACGGCGAGCTAGCTCGGCGAGGAGACAAAGCGCGACCGCGCGGTGGACCTTCTGGCCGCGTTCCCGAGCGAGGCGCTCGACGTCGGTGAGTGGTTCGATTGCTTTGTCGAGGTTGCCACTGTAGATGTGACATATGCCGCGGTTAATTGAGCCGACGCAACGCTCTTCGACCCGGGTTGGCGCCGGTAGCGTGGTCATCAACTCAAGTGCGGTTCTGAAACGCCTTTGGCGGATGAAGACGCTCACTAGGCCGCTCCTCGCAGATGCAGCCTCAACTTTCTTCCCGAGAGCATCGAGCATGGCGATCGCTTGTTCGTAGGCTGACGCCGCCGCTTCTAGTTTTCGTTCCGCATTTCTTACCACCGCCGCTGCGTGCGTGGCGCTTGCGATCGCCAGCGCGTTGCCGCTCGTAAGCGCCAGAGCGAGGCTCTGTTCTGCTCGCAACTGCGCCTCTCGGAGCTGGCCTGACCTGCACGCCGCTGCCGCAGCGATCGCGAGGCTTCGTGCCCTCGTATGGGACGGAACGCCGGCGTCGTTGTCGAGTGCGAGAAGACGGTCTGCCGCTACCGCCGCTGCCGTGAAGTTGGATGTGGTGAGCAGCGTCAGAGTCAGAGAAGCAGTGAGACGTTGTTGTTCGGAAGCACTTGCGCCGAGTTCGTCGGCCTTTGCGAGAAGTAACCTGCATTGCTCCGCGGCCAAGTGCATCTCGTCGGTTGCCCGCAAGAATTCGATCAACTCCGAGGTGCGATGAACATACTCTGTCTCGTTCCTGCTGGAGAGAGCTTGTTTCAGATGCGATGGGGGAGTCACGGGAGTTGCCTCGCATGCAGGAGAATTCTGAGGGACAGCTTGAGCGCTTCAAACTTACGAGCGAAGAAAGTGTGCTCGACGAACACAGGCTCGTAGGTGCGTGGTGTTCTGCGTTGTTGCTCGCTGGAACTCATTGCTATCCGGCGGCTAAAGCCCTCTCCGCCGTGGCCCTCTTGGTCGGGGATTCCTAGGCTTAGCGCTTCTCTCTCGAGTTCGAGCGCTTGGCTGCTGCCTGAGCAGAAAGCGGCGCCGACTGCTACGCAAGCAACCACGAACAACATCCGCACTCTAGACATCAAACGACTCCCGTTTGCGGGGCACCTCCGAAAATCGGCATCGGGAGCGCTGGAGCGAAGCTCCCAAGCCGCCCGTTGCCCCGGGGAAGAGGTGAAGCGGCGACGCTAACACGCCGTTTGTTGGGTGTCAAACATCTTCACATTCGGCTTGCCTGGCTCCCAACATAGCGCAGCGCCTGGCGCTCGAGTTGGCATGATCGTTGAGGTTAGGTCCTGGATTCGCCCTCACACAACGTGCTCGGCACAGGGTTGTTGTTTGACCGCTGTTCCGCGCATTTGAAACAGAAATGCCAGTCGCCTCTGCGCGGAATTGCATTGCTTGAGTGCGGGGTGAGTTCGAGCGCCTGCTGCGAGGTAGAGTTGGTTAGTCGCCGATGCCGAAGCGCTTGATCTTGCCAATCAGCGTCGTCCGACTCAGACCCAAGATGCGGGCGGCTTGCGACTGGTTGCCGTCAGCCCGCTCCAGGGCATCCCGAATCGCTTGGCGCTGCACCTCCAGTAGGGTGGGCGAGACGCCGCCTTCAGGCTCGAGCGCCGTATCCTTCCCGTCGCCCTCGAGTCGCTCCCAGACGCGCGAATGCTGAATCTCCGCGGGTCCCTCAGTTTGGTAGGCAGCCAGCCGGCGCAGATCTTGCGCAAGTTCTCGCACGTTGCCGGGCCAGTTGTAACGCTTGTAGAGTCGCCGCAAGTCCTCGGGGAACGTCACGTTCCGGCCCCATTCGGTGTTCACGCAATCCAACAGGTGGTCAATCAAGAGGTTGATGTCGTCGCGACGCGTCCGCAAAGGCGTTAGCTCGACCGCGTGACCGTCCAGGCGATCGAACAGATCAGCCCGAAAGCGTCCCGAACGCACCAACTCGTGGATGTTCTTGTTGGTAGCCGCCACGACTCTTGCTGATACTGGCCGTGCCTTCGAGTCACCGATGCGCCAGATCTTCTTCTCCTCCAAGACGCGCAGCAACTTGGCTTGCGCCTCAAGGGACATGTCGCCGATCTCGTCCAAGAATAAGGTGCCATTCTCGGCCAGCTCAAAAGCGCCGCGGCGCTCCGCAACGGCGCCGGTGAAGGACCCGCGAGCGTGGCCAAAAAACGTTGCTTCCTGGAGATGGGCGGGGATCGCAGCGCAGTTGAGGGGGATGAGGGCCCCCGGCCGCCCGGACAGGCGGTGCACTTCCTGGGCAAAGACTTCTTTGCCCGTGCCCCGCTCGCCCGTAATCAAGACGGGAATATCGACGCGGCTAATGGGGACGAGGTCTTGAAGTTCTTGGAGAAGACCAGGGTCGGAGGTCACGAAACGGCAGCCGGTCGTCGAGGCGGCGCTTCGATCGTGCTTGCCAGAAGGGGCGCCCGCCTGTGCGGCTGCGTCCAATTGGCTGGCGGTTTTCAGCGCGGTAGCCAACCACCGTGTTCGTGTCGCGAGTTCTTCCAACAATCCACCTTCGCACAGCACTCTTCGACCATCGCATTGACCCACTCAAGGCAGTTCGTCGTCCTGAGGGATCGCCCCAGCACTTCGAATACCGCAAGACGATGGAGGGTCAACGTCTCCTCCAGCCCTTCGGGGAGACTCGCCGCCGCCGGCTGGTTGCGCTGCTCGAGTTTCCGATAGATCACCTTGCGCTCGGCTACTACCTCCTTCAAAGTCGGGCGATCATAGGCACGCTGAAGCCGCTTGCGCATGGCTGCCTGCTCCTTCTTCGACAGGTAGCGAAGCACGTTCTCTCTCTTGTGCCATTGGCACCTTTGCACTACGGTCCGACGCCCGCGAGTCGCTCCCAGGCGCGCGAGTGCTGAATCTCCGCGGGTCCCTCAGTTTGGTAGGCAGCCAGCCGGCGTAGATCTTGCGCAAGTTCTCGCACGTTGCCGGGCCAGTTGTAGCGCTTGTAGAGTCGCCGCAAGTCCTCGGGGAACGTCACGTTCCGGCCCCATTCGGTGTTCACGCAATCCAGCAGGTGGTCAATCAGCAGGTCGATGTCGTCGCGGCGCGTCCGCAAGGGCGTGAGCTCGACCGCGTGACCGTCCAAGCGATCGAAGAGATCCGCCCGAAAACGCCCCGAACGCACCAACTCGTGGATGTTCTTGTTGGTAGCCGCCACGACTCTTGCTGATACTGGCCGTGCCTTCGAGTCACCGATGCGCCAGATCTTCTTCTCCTCCAAGACGCGCAGCAACTTGGCTTGCGCCTCAAGGGACATGTCGCCGATCTCGTCCAAGAATAAGGTGCCATTCTCGGCCAGCTCAAAAGCGCCGCGGCGCTCCGCAACGGCGCCGGTGAAGGACCCGCGAGCGTGGCCAAAGAACGTGGCTTCCTGGAGATGGCTGGGGATTGCAGCGCAGTTAAGGGGGATGAGCGCGCCCGACCGCCCCGATAGGCGGTGCACGTCCTGGGCAAAGACCTCTTTGCCCGTGCCCCGCTCGCCGGTGATCAAGACGGGGATGTCGACGCGGCTAATGGGGACGAGGTCTTGCAGTTCCTTGAGGAGGCCAGGGTCGGCAGTCACGAAGCGGCATGCGCTGCGATCGAGCTTCCCATAGGGGGCGCCCGCCTGTGCGGCTGGGCCCAATGTCTGACTCGCTTCGAGGTCGGCTCGAAGTTTTTGCACGCGCTCGACCCAAGTCGGCGATTCCAGTTGATTGAAAATGGCCTCCGCCCCGGTCAGCAACGTTTGAACATCGCCGAAGCCATCCCTGATTCGGTGGGCAGCTAGATCGTGCACGGCAATGCCGAGTTCGTACACCTCCTCGACCTCGCGAAAGCCGGCAATGGCTTCTTCGAAGAGTGATTCGGCTTCTTCCGGTTTTCCCAACGCCGATTGCGCATTGGCCAGCGCGCGGTTCGCTGCAGCGACTTCAATCGCTTCGTAGTTGGTACGCGATAGATCCAAACATTGCTTCGCGTAGTCAATTGCTTTGCCCGGTTTCCCCTGCGCGATCAAGTTGTCGGCGATATGTCGCAGGCACTCAGACACCGTGTCGCTCTTGGGGTTGGCTTTCTCTTCGATGGCCAGCGCTTTGTGGAAGAGCGAGAGTGCGCGAGTGCGATTCCCTAGGTCCGCCTCGATCTTGCCCGCGTACTCGATGCAGATCGTGTGCTCGCGCGACGTCTCTGGCATGTCGATCGTCAAGGCTTCTTCGATTCTCGACTTCGCGGTGTCCAGGTCACCTTGACGGCGAGCCAACTCGGCGAGTAGACAGAGCGCCACCGCACGATGGACTTTTTGGCCCCGCTCGCGAGCGAGGCGCTCGACGTCGGTAAGTTCTTCTCTTGTTCTGGCGTAATCGCCCAGATGGAGCGTGCAGATTGAACGACCGATTGCTCGAACGCAACGCGCGTGTACATGTTCGGGTTTGGAAAGACGCTGATACGCCCCGAGCGCATCGCGAAAGCGACGGCGACGAATCGCGATGTTTGCGAGGCCGGTGTGAAGCGCTGCAACGTCCGTCGTTTCTCCGGAGGCTTCAAAGATCGCAATCGCCTGTCTGTAGCAGATATCTGCTCGCTCCAATTGCCAAGCAGCGCGGCTAGCGACGGCCTCGGCGCGCTTTGCATTGGCGATGGCGGAGGCCTCGCCGGAAGCTACGGCGAGTTGGAGACTCGAGTTGGCGAGTTCAAGAGCCTTGGCGGTTTGGCCAGATCTGGCAAAGGCGTGCGCTGCCGAGGCTAGCCCTTCAACTTTGTCTTTGGGTTCAATGGTTGGCTCACTTCCAAGTTGCAGCAGTTGTTCTGCGGCGATGGTCGCCGCGGAGAAGTTGGATGTGATCACGAGAGCGTTCGTTAATGCGCATGCCAACCCGTACTGCTCGCAGCGCGGAATATTCAGGTCTCTGGACTTGCCAAGCAACTCTTTGCACTGCTCTGCAGCCAATGTGTGCTCATCGCTGGCGCACAACAACTCAATCAGGCTTGATAGCCGCTCCGCATACTCGCTTCCATCCGTGCTGCCAAGAACACGCTTGTAGGCTTGTGTTGGGTTCACGGGAGTTGCCTCACATTCAGCAGAATTCGCAGCGCCAGTTTGAACAGGTCGACGCGGCTCTCGATGGGCTCTGGTCTTACTTGGCTCGGCTCTGGCCCGCCCGTAGACCGCAGCGACAAAGGTGAACTCATAGCGATCCGGCGGTTGAAGCTTCCCCGACTGTCATCTTCTTGGTCGGGAATTCCCAGGTTGACGGCTTCTCGATTTAGCTCGAGTGCCTGGGTTTGCTTTGCGGGGATAAGGGCAGCTGACGCCACCATGCCGCCCACCACGATCAACATCCGCACACTAGACATCAGACCACTAGACATGACCACTCCCGTTTTGCGGGGCACCTCCGAAAAAGGCAACACTGGACGCTACTCGGTGACTTTCAATCAAGCGCCCAGTGGCCGCGGGGTCGAGGCGACGACGGCACGCTAGCATGCGTGCACCCGAATGTCAAAGATCTTGACACATCTCGCCTCAGGGGGTCTGCCCCGGCGCGCCGAGGCTCAGCGCTCCGCGCTCGAGTTCGATCGCTAGGCTGCTGGTTGAATTAGGAAGCGACACCGGCCACACAAACCACCACCAACGCTCGTATTCTAGGCATCAGGCAATTCCTGCTTGCGAGGCAGCTCGAAGGGATGGCCGGGCGCTCGGAACGTCGTTGCTACGAGCGCCGTTCGGCCAGAGGGGATTGTAAGAGCATGGAGTGGGATTCACGGGAGCTGCTTTAAGCTCAAGGGGTGTGCGCAGAACAGCTTTGAACAAGTGAAGGCGGTTCGCAGAGAACTCTGGTCCCGCTGGAAAGGGCGGCGGGCTGGTCGTAGATCGTTGCGAAGCCGGTGCGCTTGCCGCGATGCGACGACCAAGAGAACTCCCGCCTTCGCCCTCCTGATCCGGGATGCCAAAGCTGAGCGCCTCGCGGTGCTGTCCTAATCCGTAGCTCTGAGGTGGGCAAAACAGGCCAATGCCGAGCACCAGGCAAGCTGCCGTTACTAGCCATCCGAACTTTAGGCATTAAACACCTCCCTGCTCGTTGGTTGTTGGGGCCGCGAGAGCTTGTTCTGCCCGCGAGGAGCTCCGGCCCTGAGCCGGGTGTTGGGCCCGGATGAACAAGGTGAGGTTGCAAAGTAGCACGCCATATATAGCGCAGCAGTTACATTTGTAGCAAGATGGCGGTGGGAAGCCCAATCTCCTGGTAGCTCGGGCCCCGACTCAAGTTTGGAGTATGGTGCTGGGCGTCGCTGGTAGTTCCTACCACCCCGCCGCCACCACAATGCACCAATCCGAGCCACCCCCTGCGAGGGCGCTGGTCCAATTGTTGCAGCCATCCGCCCAGGCGTCCCGGCGCCACCCATCCGCCACCACAGGAACCGGCGAACACGCCGATTGCAGCTGGCCACCGCCGTCCCCCATCGGAGCCGGCGACCACCGCCACCACCGCGGAGTCGACCCCATGGAATCCATGCACGCTGCCCTGACCGTTGGAGGCCTGGCGATGACCGGGCTCCTGGCTGCCTACATGACCTTCGCTCAACCGCTCTGGGCGTTGTTGGAGTGCGCCTTCTCCAGTGACCGATCCGGCAACGCCAAGCTTATCTGGCTAATCATCATGGCAGTGCTGTTGACTGTGGGTTGGACTTTTGTTGTGACGTTTTGGTTGGGTGGATTGGCAACCATCGTGTATGCAATATTTGCGACGCGATCCAGGGCGCTGCGGTTGGCGACGATTATCCCGCTGGTGTCGTTGGTTGCTGTTGGAATCGTTGCGTTTTCGGCGATGGCGGCGCTGCCGCGTGGACGGGAGAGTTTGCCCGAACCCTTCAGGTCAAAACTTATGCGCGGCGAGGTCGACGCCAAGACGCTCGAACCCATCACGCCGGTCAGCCCCGAGGAGTTGGAGGCGGCGCCCAAGGCAGCTGTACCGATCGTGAGGTTGGACCCGTCGACCCCGAAGTTCGACGCGCTCCTCATGACGCCCCAGGGCACGGTTTCGGTCGCTAAGTACTCGGCCTACGGTGTCGATGAGGGATCGGCGATTCCCACGTCACGGCACGTTAAGCAAATCGCTACGGACCCCGCCACCAAGACGATCTATGCCATCACCACGCATGACCTCGGTACGATCGATGCGGAAACGGGGACGTTTCAAGAGATGACCATCGATCCGGCTGCCGTCGACTTGAGCTGGCCGGTGGGTATCGCGTTTGACACGGACGCGCGCGTCCTGATCGTCGGCAGTCGCGGTCCGCTCTGGCGCTACGACGTGGAGCGCGAAAGGTGGCAGGCGATTGAAGACCACGGCGTGGATCTAGCCGCTGCGACTTATGCCCCGGCGGATCGATGCATCTACGCCCTGGTCGACAAGATGAGCGAGCCGTACTTGGATCAAATGGTTCGTTTGAATGCTGCCGGCGCGGTGACCGCGCAACTCAACCTGTCCCACGCCATCCCGACGCGCAAGTGGACGGACCGCGGCGTGCAACTGGCCTATCAGTCCGGTCGGTTGTACGCTTTGGTAGCGCCGAGCCGCCGCGAGGGAGGTTCCGGGATGCGGGTCTACGTGATTGACCCGCGGAGCGGGGAGGTCATGAAGGTCGAGTAACCAGATCGAGGCGTGGATGCAGCAGCCGGCGGCCGAACTTCGAATCGATGCCGATCTGGTGCGGCGGTTGGTGAACGAGCAGCACCCGAGCCTGTCGGCGAACCAAGTCACGCGGATCGGCGAGGGCTGGGACAACGTCACCTACCGGCTGGGCGCCGCCCACGCCGTGCGCCTGCCGCGGCGCGCTGCCGCTGTGCCGCTACTCCGAAACGAGCAACGTTGGCTCCCGGAGATTGCCGCACGGTTGCCTATTCGAGTACCCAGTCCGGTGGCATTGGGAAAGCCGTCGGCGACGTTCCCGTGGCCCTGGAGCGTGGTCGAGTGGATAGAGGGCACGCCGGCGCTGGATGCTCGGCCGAGCGCCGGCATCGGACCGGACACTCCTCTAGCTCACGACACCACAGCAGCCCGCGACTTGGCGCGCATCCTCCGCGCCCTGCACCGGCCAGCACCCACCGGCGCGCCCAAAAACCCACTCCGCGGCGTGCCCCTGGCGGCGCGGCGCGTGGATGTAGAAGCGCGGCTAGCGGTTCGCGACGACCCGGCTTTGAGTCGGCTTTGGGCCGAGGCTTTGAGCCAACCGCCCGCCACCAAGGCCAGGTGGCTGCATGGCGACTTGCACCCCGAGAATATCCTGGTGGTCCATGGTTCGGGCCTGGTCGGACTCATCGATTGGGGAGATCTTTGCGGTGGCGACGTCGCCACCGATTTGGCGGTCGCGTGGATGCTCTTCGACGCGTCCGGCCGCGCCGCCTTCTGGGACGCCTACGCGCCTAACCCCGCCGCGCGGAAGCGGGCAGCTGGTTGGGCTATCCACTTCGGGACGATCTTCGCGGCCGCCACCGAGCGCCGCTACGCCCGCCTTGGCGAGGTCACGCTGGCGCGGCTCACGGCTTAGCCGCCCGGGCGCTTCATCAACCGCCGGTAGATGTCGGCCAGCGCCGTCGCCGCCCGTTCGATCCCGAACTCCCGCACGGCGCGTTCGCGGGCAGCGGCGCCCATGGCGCCGCGCTTGGCTTCGTCCGCCAAAAGCTCGACGAGCGCCTGACGCATGGCGCCGGGGTTGTCGGGTTCGACCAAGATGCCGGTGACGCCATCCGCCACCAGCTCGGCAATGCCCCCGACGTGAGTCGCGGCGACGGCCTTGGATGCCGCCATGGCCTCGAGGATGGCGACCGGGACGCCTTCGCGGCGCGACGTCAAACAGAACACATCGCAAGCTGCCAAGAGGTTCTGGGTGTCGTGCCGAAACCCCAGAAGGCGCACCCGCTCCCGAAGTCCTCGGGCGCGGACCTGCGACTCGAACCAGCGGCGCTCGGGTCCCTCCCCGGCGATCAGCCAGACCCAATCGGCACGGTCGCCCAGTTCCACCGCGACCTCCAACAGAACATCCAACCCCTTGGGGCGTCGCAAATTGGCAATCGTGAGAATGACCCGCTCGTCACCCTCCAACCCCAGCGCCTGGCGCGCTGCGCGTCGTTCCTCGGGCCCCACCCGAAAGGCGTCGGTGTCGATGCCGTTGGGGACAACCGCCGTCTGGCCCGATGACACCCCGCGCCGGCTGACAACAAACTGCGCTCCCGCTTGCGAGTTGGCGATGAAGCAGTCGACCCGACCGGCGGTGGCGCGATCCAGGAGCGCTTGCCACACGGGTCGATGGGCGTCCACCGAGTGAATGGCCTGGACCAGGGGCTGGCGCCGTCGACTCAATCGCGCCATAAGACTTGGCCGAAGCCCATAGGCGTGGACGAGGGCCGGCGCCAGTTGCTGCCGCGCCGCGTGGAAGCGCCTAAACGTTTCGGGCCAGCCGTCGGTCTCGAGGTCTAGCGCCTCTACTCCAAAGCCGGCTTCGCCGTAGTAGTCGATGGCCGGCCCGCCCGGAATCAGGAACAGAAAGTGGTGCTCGAACTCGGGCTGACGGCACGCGTAGTGCCGAGCGTTCAGTTCGGCGCCGCCGAGCTGGCTGACGGCGAAAGCGTGCAAGACGCGCGGGCGCTCCGGCATTGCCACTAGCCGTAGAGGTGGGTGCGCAGGTTGGCGTCGGCGCGGATGGTCGGTCGGATGAGCCCCTGGCGCGAGGTCATGAGCATCGTCACTCCGGGACCGTGCCCGGCAACTCCCGATGCCGAGTGGATGACCACGCCGACAGTGACGGCGCCACCGAAGTACACACGCCCGTGCTCGGCGGCGAAGTCGGTGATGGCGACGACGTCGCCGAAGCGCAAGCTGTCGAGTCCATGCTCGGCGTTCTCGCGCGGATCGAACAGCTGGATGTCGATGTCACCCGAGAAGGCGTGCGGGTGGCCCCACCCCGAGCCCATTAGCTTGGAAGGCAGAGTGTGGGTGACCGGGACTTCGAGGACGCTGCCATCCACGCGGCAGCCCAGCTTGTCAAACAGATCGGGGTCGAGGTTCATGAGAGCGACCCCGGCTACCTCTGCCAGCGCCAGCCCGACGCCCCACGACTTGATTTGAATCTTGTCACCGACGACCAGTTGGTCCAGGACGACGCCGGGAAAGTCGAGGAGCACGTTGTTGATGCCGCCGTGTTTGCCGGTCACGTAGCCGGTTTCGCCCTTGGCGTCGCCGGTCACCACCCGCGCCCGATTGCCCACGCAGGCCAGCGTGTTGAGGGCGAGGTTGGTGGGTGAGCTGGGGGAGCGGTCGCCCTCCATGTTGCGGATGGAGACGCCCGGTTCGATGTGGTCGCCGACCAGTTCGACCGCCGAGTCCCCAATGCGGTGGCTGTAGGTGATGCCGCCGGTTGCCGGCGTACAACGCGGCACGCCGTCTTGGCCGACCCGCACGGCTGCGGCGTGGGTCATCGGGCTGACGATTTCACCGATGACCGACTGCCGAACGAGCGCTTGACGATTGGTGGCGATCAAGGCTGGGCCTCCGCTTAGGAATGGTTGTGGGTCAGTGTGGCGGCGCATTGTAGCAATGCCGGTCGGCTATGCTCACGGCATGCCTGAACTCCCGGAAGTCGAAGTCATCCGCCGGAGCTTGGCTCCGCACTTGGTCGGGCGGGTCATCGAGCGCGTGCGCGTTAGGGATGGGCGGCTGCGGCAGCCCGTCGACCGCCGAAAGCTCAGTCGCCGGCTCACCGGCGCGCGGGTAAAAGGCGTCGGACGCCGCGCCAAGTACCTGCTCGTCGAAGCCGAGCGCCCGGTCAACGGCAAGAGTCCGGCTCTGGTGCTGGTGGCAATGCATCTCGGCATGAGTGGCCGGTTGACCCTGGTCGAGGCAGCACGCCCTCCGGAGAAGCACGATCATGTCTTGTTTGACCTCGAGGCTGGGCCTGGCGCCCGGGGTTCGGCTCTGTCCTTGCGCTTTCGCGACCCGCGGCGTTTTGGCTTGGTCGTGGCGCTCGATCACCGCCGGTGGTGTGACGCGCCACTCTTTCGTCACCTCGGCCCCGAACCCCTCGACCCTGATCTCGACGCCGCCCATTTCCTTGGGCGCGCAGAGCGCCGCACCCAGCCCGTCAAAAACTTCCTCATGGACGCCAGAGTCGTGGTCGGGGTCGGCAACATCTACGCGTCCGAGGCCCTCCATCGCGCCGGCGTCGACCCCCGGACGCCGGCTGGCCGTTTGCGCCGCCCGCGCTGGGAGCGGATTCTAGCGGGCGTGCGTTCGGTGCTCAGCGAATCTATCGCCCACGGCGGCACCAGCCTGGTCGACTTTCGCGATGGACACGGAGCGCCGGGGCTCCACGCCGTGAGCTTGGCCGTGTACGACCGAGCGGGGTTGCCTTGCCACGCCTGTGGCCGGAAGATCCGCCGCGCGGTGCTAGCGGGGCGCTCGACTTTTTGGTGCGGTCGTTGCCAGACTTGAGAGCGACCCAGGCCGCGCCCAACCGGCGCTCTCCGCCCGCTACGGAATTAGCGTCGCGGCGCCCGGCCCGGCCGGAAGATCTTCCAGGCGCCAGAGGCCGAGGCTCTTGTCCTGGAAGCGCTCGACCGAGCACGCCTCGTTGACGAGTTCGACCGGCGGTGGAAACGAGAAGGGCGGGCGCTCAAGGTTAAGCCGGCGCCACTCGCCGCTATAAATGTCGTGGTTGGACTCGAGGGACGGGAAGGTCGTGGCCAAGAGGTATGAGGCGCCGGAGCGCTTTAGATTGGCTAGCACTCGGAAGGCATCCTCGTAGGAGAGATGCACGAGACAGTCACGGCAGATGGCCAAGTCGGCGCGCGGCAGCGCGTCGACGGTCAAATCGAGTTGCAAGAACGTCCGGCCCGGCGCTCCGTGCCGTTCGCGGTTGGCGGCGACCAGCCCCGGCAAGACGTCGACGCCGTAGTATGTCTCGATACCGAGTTCGACTTGGCTCATCCAGTGGAAGTCGCCACACGGTGCGTCGAGCAGCGTGCGGATCCCGAGACGCTCGACCATCGCCGGTAGCGCCCGGCGAATCGCCCTGGTCTCGACCAAGGAGGAGCCGGCGCCCGACAGCGACTCGAGCCCGTCGCACACATAGCCGTCGATCATGCGCTGAAAGCGTTCCTGCATCGTGCCGTGCCGGAAAGGGGCGTGCCGCCGCGCATGGATGCGGGCGACAAGCCCCGGGGCAGCTTTCTTGACGACGTGCTTGAGTCGCAGGGCCATAGCGTACCGATCGAGGGTGGTGGAATATTGGAGTCCTTGCGGCTATTCTCTCACGGTGGCGCGGTCGCTGCAAAAGCGTGGAGGCAGCGTGGTGGCGCCGGCGCGGTGGGCGGTGACCGAGTGCCTGGGCCTTGGCGTTGACACCTGTGCCTGCGCTTCCTAATGTGCGCTGGGTGATGATCGAGCGCGCTAGACGCCGAATGGCGGCGATCGAACCCAGTCGTGGGCGGCGGAATGGTGCCGCGTTCGTTGCCCTCCTCGCCCTGGCCGCAACCTCCGGCTGTTCGCCCACCAAGCTGGCGGTCGGCAGCATGGTGCCGGTGATCGAAGAGGCGACCGCCGCCGCCTTTGCCAGCTCCGACCCCGAGTTGGTGCGCCAAGCCATCCCGGCCAACTTGCTCCTCCTCGAAGGCCTGATTCGCACTCATCCGAAGCGCGAGCTGATGGTCAAAGCCGCCCAGTTTTACTTCTCTTATGGTTTCGCTTTCGTCGAGGACGAGGAACCCGAGCGGGCCCTTGAGTTGTATCAAAAGGGCAAGGAGCACGGCCTCGGCGCCTTGCAGCACCGTTCGGGCCTGCTTGATGCCCTCGATGCCAAAGCCCCGGCCCTCTTGACTCAAGCCTTGGGCTCGGTGTCCAAGAAGGATGTCGGGGCGCTCTTTTGGGCGGCCGCCGCCTGGGCGGGTTGGATTCAGCTGAACCTGGAGTCACCCTCGGCGATCGCCGATCTGTCCCTTGTGGAGCCCATGTTGGAGCGCGTCTTGGAGTTGGATGAGAGCTTCGAGTCTGGAATGCCACATTTATTGATGGGTGGTTTCTGGGCTGGACGCCCGCCCATTCTGGGCGGAGATCTGGAGCGCGGCCGTCGCCACTTCGCCCGCGCCCGGGAGATCGCCAGGGGGCGCTCGCTCTTGCCCGACTTTTTTGAGGCGCGCTACTACGCAGTCCAGGCCTTCGACGAGCCGCTGTTCGTCGAGCGGTTGACCGAGGTCCTGAACGCACCCGACCGCTTGTGGCCGGAGGGTGACCTCTTGAACCGAGTGGCCAAAGCCAAGGCCGAAGCGCTCCTCGACGCGCGCGCTGACATTTTCTAGACTGACGCACCCACTCTCGCCAGTGCGCCGCCCGGAGTCGAGCGGCCCATCGGAAAGGAACGCCACACCCATGCGACGCTTTTTGCCGCTTTTGGTGTTGATTGCATTTGCCTGGCAGACATTGCCGGCGCCGGCCGCCGCCCAGCGCACCAAGCGCAAGCCGCGCGCCGAGCACACCTTGAAGGTTGCTACCTTGGCGCCGGACGGTTCGTCGTGGATGAACATCATGCACGCCATGGACGATGCGATCCGCGCGGCGACCGACAACCGGGTCGGCATCAAGTTTTACCCGAGCGGCGTCCAGGGTGACGAACTCATGGTCCTCCGGAAGATTCGCTCCGGTCAGCTGCACGGCGGTGGCTTTACCGGGCAGGGGATAGGGGCGATCGCCCCCGAACTCCGCGTTCTGGAGCTGCCGTTTCTCTTTGAGGACTACGAGCAGGTGGATCGCGTGCACGCTGCCCTCGACGCCCGCTTCGAGGAGATTCTGGCCGACAAGGGTTTTCAGCTCCTGGGTTGGGCCGATGTCGGCTTTATCTACCTGTTTACCAATACACCCGTCCAAAGCCCAGAAGATCTGAAGCGGGTGAAGATGTGGTTGTGGGAGGGTGACCCGCTGGCGACCGCCTTTTTTGAGTCGTTCGACATTGCCCCCATCCCCCTGGCCATCGTCGATGTATTGACCTCGCTGCAAACAGGCTTGATCGACGGCGTCTACTCCTCGCCCCTGGCCTGCGTTGCTCTCCAGTGGTTCACGCGCATCAAGCACATGACCGACTTCCCACTCATCCATGCGCTGGGGGCAATGGTGGTTGACCAACGCGCTTGGGAGAAGATTCCCGCTGAGGATCGGGTCGTCGTGCGCGACGTGGCGCGCCAGCACTTCGCCCAGCTCAAGGAGTCGACCCGTGCGGGTGACGCCGAGGCCATCGCCACCATGCGCGAGCGCGGCATCGGTATGGCGACCATCGCTGATGACGCGGCTGCTACCTTCGTCGCCGAGGGACGCGCAATCTGGGGTGACCAGGCCGACAAGCTCTACCCGGCTGAGTTGCTGGACGCGGTGAAGGGTGTGCTCGAGGAGGACCTCGAGGCGCCAATCGGCGATTGAGGCGCACCAAGGAGGTGGGGTGGTCGAGGCTCTGGCGGGCGCCACGCGCACGCAGATTCAGCTAGGTGTTGCTGGCGCCATCTGCCTCTTGCTCCTTGGTCGCCTCGGGTTGGTCGACCGCGCCGGTTGGGGGAGGGCTTGGCTGGGGATCGCCCGCCGCCTCGAGATGTGGGGGCTGGCGCTCCTTTTGGCCATCATGGTGGTGGCGTCTGTCGTCCAAATCGTCCTCCGGAATGCTTTCGACACCGGTCTCCCCTGGATTGATCCGCTCCTTCGTTACCTGACTTTGTGGATTGGCTTTCTGGGGGCGGCGTTTGCGACGGCCGAGGGACGCCACATCCAGATTGACGCGGCGGCGCGCGTGTCGCCGCCGGGGCTGCGTCGCGGCGTCGGGCGGGTCGCTTCGGTGGTGGCGGCGTTGGTCTGCGCAGTTCTAGCCGACGCTGGCTGGCGCCACGTCGTCGCCGAGCACGCCTACCCGGCCGAAGCTTTCCTGGGCCTCCACACCTACCACGTGCTTTGGATCATGCCGGTGGCCTTCGTGCTCATGGCTTATCGCTTTTTGTACCGCGCCTGGCGTGGCCTCGAGTCACCGTGGGAGGGTGAGCCGGCCAGCGCCACCGGTCACACGCCGGGCGGCGAGGATCAGGCGACCGGCGCCGGTTGGGTGACCGGCGCTGACCCGGAGGTGGGGGGATGACCGTGGTCGTCAGCGGCATCCTGCTGGTGCTCGCCCTCTATGGCATGCCCCTTTTCGCGGTCCTGGCGCTGATTGCCTTGTTGGCCTTTCGCGGCGCGGGGATTGACTCGACGTCGGTCATGATCGAAATGACCCGCCTGGCTTCGTCACCGATGTTGGTGGCGATTCCGCTCTTCACCTTCGCCGGCTACCTCTTTGCGGAATCCGGAACGCCGGGTCGCTTGGTGCGCCTGTCGCGGGCGGCGCTCGGCTTCGTGCCCGGCGGTTTGGCGATCGTCGCACTGTTGGCCTGTGCGCTCTTCACTGCGTTCACGGGCGCATCGGGGGTGACCATCATTGCGATGGGCGGCCTCCTCCTCCCAGCCCTCCTGAAAGATCGCTACGGTGAGCGGTTCTCCCTGGGGCTCCTCACCACTTCAGGCAGCCTCGGCCTGCTCTTTCCGCCGAGCCTGCCGATTATCATCTACGCCTACGTGGCGCAGGTGTCGGTGGACGATCTCTTCCGCGCCGGCATCGTCCCGGGCATCCTCCTCATCGTCGTCTTGAGTGCTTATGCGATGTGGGTGGCCAGGGACCTGCCACGCCAGCGCTTCAGTGGTTCGGAGGTCGCGGCGGCGCTCCGTGGCGCGGCCTGGGAAGTGCCGCTGCCGCTCGTCATCCTGGGCGGCATCTACTCGGGGCGGATCACCATCACCGAAGCTGCAGCCATCACCGCATGCTACGCCCTGATCGTCGAGACGGTCATCTACAAGGACATCCGCCTCGCCGACTTGCCGCGCGTCATGCAGGAATCGATGGTGCTCGTGGGCGGCATCTTGATTATCTTGGCTGCTGCGCTCGGGTTGACCAACTACCTGATCGATGCCGAAGTGCCCTTTGTCATCCTCGACTGGATGCAGCAGTACGTCGCCAGCCCACTGGTGTTCCTCTTGATGTTGAACGTCTTTCTCTTGGTCGTCGGCTGCTTGATGGACATCTTCTCGGCGTTGATCGTCGTTGTCCCCCTGATCGTGCCGATCGCCGAGGGCTACGGCATCAATCTCCTCCATTTGGGCGTCATCTTCTTGGCGAACTTGGAGATTGGCTACTCCACCCCGCCCGTCGGACTCAACCTCTTCATCGCTTCGTTCCGGTTCGAGAAGGCGGTGACCACCCTCTACCGCGCCTCCTTGCCATTTCTGGCCATCCTGCTGGCGGCGCTCTTGATCATCACCTACGTACCGGCTTTGTCGCTCTGGTTGGTGGGGGGCGAGTAAGCGCCTTCCTAATCTGCAGCGCCGAGCACGGGGCGACAGACTTGATCGACGCTTGCTGGGCGCCTAGCAGCCGGTCAGGAACTTGGTCTCGAAGATCACGAAGTCGGGCAAGTTGACGGTGCCGTCGTTGTTGAAGTCGGCACGGGGATCGGAGGAACCGAAGGCCTGCTGGAAAATGACGAAGTCACCCGTGTCGACAGCTCCGTCTTGGTTGAGGTCGGGCGACGCAGCCGACACGATTCCTACGAACCCATTGATGGACTCTTCGAAGAACCACTTGTCCGAGCAGCCAGACCCCTTGATGGAAATAGTCGTTCTGCCGACAACGTCGGTCGGTTCCTCTGAGTGCCAAGCGCCGTTGTAGAAGTTCGGGTCAAGGGGGCAGGCGTAGTAAGGCCCCGTAGGAATTGCTTTAATGAACGCCCCGGAGATCGGTTCGCTGGTCTGGTTGTCCCACACAGAAATTTCCAGCTGCCAATCGCCATCGGGTGTCACCCGGATGTGGTCGACGCGTTGCCCAAACTGGTGCACATCGACGCTCCAGTCAGGGATCTGCGCGGCGCTGGTCGATGCGAGGCAAACCGCGGCGGCGATGGAGAAGAGTGTCATTCGGGCGTGCATGTTCGTTCCTCCGGTGTCAGGTTGGCACGGCCACCTATCTCAACCTGAGGCAAGTTCCGGACCGGAACTCGGGCGGGGCTGCAAGACCTGTGCTGGCAAGCGGTTGGAGTAGAACGCCGAACCTTCAGTCGGCACCGACCGCGACGCCCCCGAACGAAGCTGTGGGGTCGGCGGGCGGATCTGTTCGCCCCGCCGGCGGCCGGCGGATGCCGCCCCAGAGCACCATGGCCACGAAGGCGCCGCCGCTCAGCCAAAGCCCCAACGCAAAGCCGCGCGGTTCGTAGCGCCATTCGACGACGCGTTTCCCGGCCTTCACCCGGACGGCGCGGAAGTAGCCGTAGGCGCGGCTGCCCGAGGTGTCCGTCCCGTCGACCGTGACCCGCCAACCCGGTAGGTCCTGGTCGCCGAGGACTAAAACGCCATCCGCCGGCGCCGTGAGTTCGGCGCGCACAACCAGGGGCGAGTGGTGGGCGGTGCCCAGTGTGTCACCGGCGGCCGTCTGGACGGCGAACCGCCGCCACAATGAACTAGGCGCGACGCCGTACTCGACGTCCGGCGCAGCCTGAGTCTCGGCCGGCGTTGCCGTCAGCTTGCGGGCGCCGGGGTAGAGCCAGCCCACCGTCTTCCACAGTCCAGGCGGTGCTACCTGCCGCCCGCTACGACCCGGGGTTACGGGCACGCGGTCCAGACGCTGGGCCGCGGCTAGTGCTGCTTGGTCATCCACCGCCTGGAAGTGCTCGGTCGCCAACAACACGCGGGGCCAGGCCTGGTGGTTCCTGTAGATGTCGACGGTCGTGTGGCGGCCGGGGGCGCGGTGGACCAACTCCAGACCGGAAGCGGTCAACGCGACGTCGCTCACCAGGTAGTCGACGCCGCTCGCGTCGATCAGGGCGCGGTCGTAGGTGTCGAACGATTTGCGGAGCGGCGGCGCATCGGACATCGCCTGGAGCCTTGTGGCGTACGCAGCCGATGCCACCGCGTCGTGGCCGCGCCAATCTTCGATCCCGTACAAAGTCAGGGTGTTGGCTGGGAAGACGCGGTCCAAGGGCAGGACGCGGCCGGGTGCGAGCGCCTGCAGTGCGCCGATCGTCGGGTGGTTGGGCCAAGCATCTTCCCTGGTGATTGCCGGGACGTAGCCGCGGCCGAACGGCATGAGGTCGACGACCAAGAGGAGAAAGAAGAACGGTGTGAGACGAGCGCTTCGCACCCGTCCTGCCCATAGAAATGCCGCCGCCAACCCCAGGCCCAAGGAACTTGCCTTGAAGAGGGCGGCCCGTATCGCATCCATCACCAGCGGCAGTCGCGCCACGTGCCAGTCGACCGAGTGGATGTGGGTGGGTAGGTGGCGGGCGCGGATCTTGGCCTCGGCGATCTCGAAGAGCGGCTCTTGGAAGTGAGGGAGGAGAAACCACGCCCCCATCCCCAAAATCCCTGCGACCAGCATTAGCCGCGCTGCGGCGCCGAAGACCGGAGGCTTTCCCTCTGCCAGCCGAGTGAAACAGTGCAGGGCCACCCCGGCCGCCACCGCCACCGCCAAGGCAAACAACAACGTCAGCCCGGTGACATTGGCTGAAATGCGAAACAAGGGGATCTCGCGCGCCAGCCGCCAGACTGGCGTCGGGTAGGTGAGGAGCGCCGCCACCAGAGCAATGGCGACCGCCGCCAGCCACCACCAGCGCGCTTCGCCGAGCGCCCGGCGCCGGTCGCCCAGCCATGCGGCGGCGCCGCCGACCAGCGCCAGGACCAAGGTGACTAGCCCCGCATACTGGGTGGCCACGGCGTGGTAGTTCTGCGGGCCGAAGAACGTATTGGGGCGGGTGGGCGTCCCGAAAATCTCCGGCAGGAGGATGCCGACCGCTGCCAACGGCGACGACGCAAAGTGTGCATCGGTACGCGCCGCCATCACCCAGCTTTCCTGGAGGTACTCAAGAAAGGGCAGTATCTGCACCGCTGCGCCCGCCAAGCCCAGGCCGTGACCGACCGCGAAGATTGCACTCCGCCTCCCCCAACGTGCCGGTCGCGAGCCCGAGATCAGGAGCGCCGCGCCGAAGAAGAGGACCGATGCAACACCGACATAGAGGGAACTCTCTGGGTGACCTCCCAAGTATTGAGCAGCCATTGCCGCGGCCAAGAGGGCGCCGGTACCCCGGCCGGCGCCCTGCCCCAGCCGCACGCTGAGCGCCGCACATAGTGGGAGCAGGCAACTCACGTTCGAGTTTGGGTGGTAGAGGAGGATGGTGATCGAGCCGGATCCCAAAAATGCCAGGGCGCCGAAGAGGGTGCCCAGCCAGCCGAGACCGATGGCGCGCAGGAGCCAGAGCATGCCAACCCCGCACACCCCAAGGCGCATGGTCGCCGCCGTCACTTGCGCGCGGTCCCAGGGGAGTTGGCGCGCGACGATTTCGATCGGCGCAAAGATCGCCGATTGGTAGTTCGCCAGGAGCGGACTCCCGCCGTAGGCAAACGGGTTCCAAAGAGGTGGGAGCCCTTCGGCCTCCAGGGCGCGGGTGAGCTGCTGCCAGGGGAAGAACTGCACGGCCTGGTCGTGCACCAGCCGGTTGGCGGCTTCCCAGTCCGCCGGCGCTGCCGACGACCAAGGAGGGAAGCGGCCTAGAAGGTCGACCCCCGAGAGGACGCGCCCCTCCTGCCACGCCGGCCAAAGGAAGACGATGACCCAGGCGGCGATGGCCAAGAGGGCCGTGGCTTTGGCGCGGGTTGGGGGCATGCGGCCACTTCATAGTGGAATCGAGCCGGGCTTGCAAGCGCCTAGGATTGTCCCGTCTCCTCCGGCTCGCCCGCGAGCCCCGCTAGAAGCGTGGTAGACTTCCGCGCTTCGTCAGGCCGGGTGCGCTGCGGTGGTGCCGCTCCGCGGCTACGCCCCCACAGGGAGATGCTGATGCTCGTGGTGATGCGATCCGACGCGACGCCTGCCCAGGTGGAGCAAGTGACCGCGCGCGTTCGCGACTTGGGGTTCTCTCCCCACGTGATGCCCGGCGAGCACACGACGGCTATTGGCATCACCGGCAACACGGGGCCCATCGAGCCCGGTACCTTCGATCAGCTCGAGGGCGTAGCCGAAGCCATCCAGGTCACCCACCCCTGGAAGCAGGTGAGCCGCGAGTTTCATCCGGATGACACGGTGGTGCAGGTCGGTGGCGCCACGATCGGCGGACCAGCGGTGGTGGTCATGGCCGGACCCTGCGCCGTCGAGACCGAGGAGCAAACCTTGACGATTGCCCGCCGCATCAAGGAGGCGGGCGCTGATCTGCTGCGGGGCGGTGCCTTCAAGCCGCGCACCTCCCCCTACAGCTTCCAGGGCTTGGGCCAGGAGGGGCTGGAGATCTTGGCACGCGCCCGCGAGGAAACCGGCCTGCCGGTGGTCACCGAAGCGGTGGACGAGCGCTCCTGCGACTTGGTCGAAGAGTTCGCCGACATGATCCAGCTTGGCGCCCGCAACATGCAGAATTTCTCGCTCTTGAAGCGCGCCGGTCGCGCGCAAAAGCCGGTGCTCCTAAAGCGCGGCATGTCGGCAACCCTCGACGAATTCTTGATGTCGGCGGAGTACATCGTGGCCGAGGGAAATCCGCGGGTGGTCCTGTGTGAGCGCGGTGTTAGGACCTTTGCCAACCACACCCGGAACACCCTGGATCTATCGATTGTCCCGGCTGTTAAGCGGGTTAGCCACTTGCCGATCATTGTGGACCCTAGCCACGGCACCGGGCGGCGCGACAAGGTGATGCCTTTGGCGCGAGCCGGGTTGGCCGTGGGGGCCGACGGCGTCATGATCGAGGTGCACCACGATCCTGAGCGCGCCCTTTCGGATGGCCCGCAGGCGCTTTACCCACCCCAGTTCGCCGAACTGATGCACGAACTCGGGCGTTTGGCTCCGGTGGTGCGCCGGGTGATGTCGGGAGCGACGCCCACGTAGGAGGGGAGCGGCGGTCGCCGCCGCAACGATGTTTCGACGCAAGTCATTTTGGATCGTGGTGGGGGCGCTGGTGCTGGCGGCGCTAGTCGCCGTCAATCTGGCGCGCGACTTTACGAAGGGCACCGAGGTTGAGCTGGAGACCGTCGAGCGCCGACCTCTGCGCTCGATGGTAACCGCCTCAGGCATCCTCGAAGCGCACCTCAAGGTGGATGTCAGCGCCAACACCCAGGGGAAGGTGGTGGATCTGAAGGTCGCCGAGGGCGACCGGGTCCGGCTGGGCGATGTCCTCTTAGTGATCGATCCGGTGCCCTACCGGGGCCAGGTCGAAGAGATTCGCGCCGCCATTCGCCGGGCGCGCGCCGAGTTGGCCGGCGCCGACGCCAGCCTGGCCGAAGCCCAGGACAACGCCGCCCGTGAGGAGCAACTCGCCGAGCGCGGCGTTACCACCAAGCGCGCCCTCGATGCGGCGCGCCGCGAAGTGGTGCGGGCCGAGGCGGCGGTGGCCTCTCACCAAGCCGAGATTCGCCGTCAAGAAGTAGCGCTGGAGACCGCGAAGCACAACTTGGACCAGGTAACCGTGTCGGCTGAAATCGACGGGGTGGTGACCCGCTTGAACGTCGAGGAAGGCGAGAACGTGGTGACCGGCACCATGAACAACCCAGGCACCGTGCTCTTGACCATCGCCGATTTGTCGCGCATGGAGGTCGAGCTCGAGGTCGACGAGACCGACGTCGTGCACCTGGCGCTCGGGCTCGACGCCGAGGTCCGGATCGACGCCTTTCCGGACACGGTGTTCGCCGGCCGCGTCACCGAGATCGGCCACGCGCCCGTCCGTCGCGGGCGCGCTGGTGAAAGCTCGGCCGACTTCGAGGTCGTTGTCGAGTTGGCCGAAGTGCACCCGGGACTCCGACCGGGACTCTCGGCCGCGGCCGATGTCGTCACCGCCGAGCGCGACTCGGCCCTGGCCGTGTCGATCGGCGCCCTGGTGTACCGCGATCCGGCCCGCGAAGCGGCGCGCTTCGCGAGCGGCGCCGGCGATGAGGAGGAGGCCGCAGGCACCGCGGACGAGGAGTACGGCGTCTATGTCGTCGCCGGCGGCCGCGCTCGCTTCCAGCCGGTTCGCTTGGGGATCACCGGCGAGCGCCACTTCGAAGTGCTCGACGGTCTCGGGACGGGCGACGAGGTGATCGTCGGCCCCTTCGCCGCCCTCCGCACCCTGGCGGCCGCGGACCCGGTGCGGGTGAAACACGAGTGACGAGCTCTGACGCCGTCAGGCTGGCCGTCGATTCCCTGGCGCGCCACAAGTTGCGCTCGGCCCTCACGATGTTGGGGAACGTCGTCGGGGTGACCTCGGTGATCGCTGTTGCCTCCTTGATGGGCGGTATGGACCGCTACGTCGAGGGCGTCATCGCCGGCGAGGGGTCGAACGTCGTCACCGTCGAGCGCTTCAATCCGATGGCGGCCCTGTCCGACCCGGAGGAGTTTCTGAAATCGCTCCGGAACCCACGCCTGACTTTGGCGGACTACCGGCACTTGAAGGGCTGGATCGGCGCCGCTGACGACGTCGCCGCTCGGGCGCGGGGCCAAGGCAAAGTAGCTTTTGGCGACAAGCATCTAGACGGCGTCGTCATCGAAGGTTGGACGGCCAACGTCGACCGCGTGCAAGATTTGGAGCTCGGGTTCGGCCGGTCGTTCACCGTCGCCGAGGTGGAACGCGCCGCGCCAGTCTGCGTCGTCGGCGCCGATCTGGTCGACGAGCTCTTCGGCACCGCCGGCCGCGCCGACGGCGCCACAGTTCGGATCGGTACCAAGCACGTTCGCATCGTCGGTGGCTTGGAGGATCGCGCCGGACTTCCCGGCCAATCTCCCAACTTGCGCGTCCTGGTACCCCTCTCGGTCTTTCCCAAAATCTTGGGAACGCGCGGCTCGGTGTCGTTGCCGATTCGCGCCGGCACGCCGAGCAGGGTGCCCGCCCTGGTCGAAGAAGCGCAAGCCGCCATGCGCATCAAGCACCGCCTGCGGCCCGACCAGGCCGACGACTTCTTTGTCGGGACCTCCGAGATGTGGCTGGACCTCTGGGGCAAGATCTCGCGGTCAATCGCCGGTGCGGTCTTGGGCATGGTCTCGGTGGCGCTCGTGGTCGGGGGCATTGTCATCATGAACACGATGCTCGTCTCGGTGACCGAGCGGACCCGCGAGGTTGGGCTCAAGAAGGCCTTGGGGGCGCGGGGCTCGGATATCACCGCCCAGTTTCTTCTGGAAGCGGTGGTCTTGTCGGTGGCCGGTGGGGCGTTGGGGATTCTCCTGGGTTACGCCATCGCTGGGGCGGTCGCTCGCTTTTCGCCCTTGCCGTACGCCATCGAGTTGTGGGCGGTGGTCCTGGCCGTCTTGGTGACGGTGACGGTCGGCTTGGTGTTCGGCGCCTACCCAGCCCGGCGTGCAGCCGGGTTGAGCCCAGTCGAGGCCCTGCGCAATGAGTGAGCGCTGGCTTTTGGCCAAGGAAAACTTCCGCCTGGCGCTTGACGTGATGCGTAGCCACCCACTCCGCTCCGCCCTGGTGGTATTGGGGGTGGCGATTGGAGTGGCGACGCTGATGACCATGGTGACGCTTTTGAACGGTGTCGGTGCCGCCATCAAGCGCGACATGGCGTCGATGGACTCGGCCGTGGTCTACGTCGCTAAATTTGACTTTCTAGGCGGGCACACCGATGAGTCGGTCTTTGCGCGGCCCGACATCACGCCGCGCCACGTCGAAGACCTGGCGCGCCAGTGCCCGGCGGTGGGCATCGCCGACTACTACATCGAGCCCTCGGGCTTCGACACCGTCCCCGCTCACCACGCCGGCCACAAGACCCGACCCCTGTGGGTCTTGGGGGGTGGCGAGCGCTTTCACCACTTCTATACCGTGGCCATCGAGGAAGGCCGGGCGCTCGGTGCGATCGATATCGCCCGCAGCCGGCGTGCCTGCGTTTTAGGGTTCGCTCCCGCCCAGGAGCTTTTCCCCGAGGTGGATCCGATCGGCAAGCGCATTCGCCTGGGCGCTCAGGAGTACGAGGTGGTCGGCGTCTACAGCGAGCGCCAGTCCTTGGCCGGTGATTTGAATGAGAACTACGCCGTCCTGCCCTACACCACCTTCTTCAAAGACTGGAAATCCGAGACCAGCATGGGCTACGGCATGTTGTCGCCGGCCCCCGGTTACACGACCGCCGATGTCGAACGCCAAGTGCATTCGACGATGCGCCGGCTCCGCCGCCTGCGTCCCGGTGAGGCGGATAACTTCTCGGTGATCTCGGCCGACGCCGTCGAGCGCTTTATCCAGCGCATCACCGGGCCAATCGCTTTACTGTTAGTAGTAATCTCGTCGATTGGGCTCATGGTGGGTGGGATCGGGGTCATGAACATCATGCTGGTGTCGGTGACCGAGCGCACCGCGGAGATTGGTTTGCGCTTGGCTCTGGGGGCGAGACGACAGACGGTCCTCGGGCAAATCATGACCGAGGCGGTCACCTTGACCGGTCTGGGTGGTGTTCTGGGCGTCGCCGCAGGTGCAGTCATTGCGTTTGCCATCAGCCGCCTGACCGGGCTCCCGGCTGCCTTGTCGGTGCCGCTGGTCGTGGGGGCGGTCCTCTTCTCGATGGCGATCGGCGTCGTCTTTGGCATGGCGCCCGCCCGCCGCGCCGCCTACCTGGACCCGATTGCCGCCCTGAGGCACGAGTAGGGTGCGCCAAGCTGAGCCAGCAGGGCTGGGCCGTACCCAAGCCAGCCGATGCCCTCGCCCGTAGCCCACAGCCTGGCCGCCTTGGCCCTGGCCGAAGCGGTGCGGCGCCGCCCGCTCCGGCGCTCCTGGGGCTTGGTCTTGGCTTTCGCCGGTGCTGCGGTCGCCGCCGATCTGGACTTTTTGCCTGGGCTCATCGCCGGAAACGCCGATCGCTTTCACCATGGCCCTACCCACAGTCTCGGTGCTGCAATCATGTTTGGCGTCTTAGTTTGGGGCGTGTTGCGGTGGCGGCGCCTCGCCAATGCTGGTTGGTGGGCGGGGTGGATGACCGCCGCCTACGCCACCCACGTTGTTCTCGACACGGCCTGCCACGACACCCGCGACCCCGCCGGTGTGCCCCTGGCCTGGCCGTGGTCAGGCCACTACGTGGCGACACCGTTTGAGCTGTTCATGGATATCCGCCGCGATCGAGACACCTGGCGCTTTTGGGGAAGCCTCTTTCAGTGGCACAATCTACGCGCGGTCGGCTGGGAGGCTGCCCTAATGTCTTTGGTTTTCGGCCTCGTCTGGTTGGGACGCCGCGGCGCCGGTTCGCTGAGCGCCGTTTGGAGGAGAACGTAGGTGCCACGCCATCTGGCCCTCATGGATGTGACACCCGCCAAGCGCGGGTCTTTTGAGAACTACGCCGTCGAACTCGCGGCGCGGCTGGAACGGGCTGGCTGGGAGTCGGTCTTGGCGTTTTGGGGGCCGCCACCTGCATGGTTGCGCGAGGCGCTCGAGGCACACGGTGCCGAGGTGCGCATCCTCACCGACGAACCCGAGTTTGGCGGTCGCCGCGACTGGCCGGAGAGCTTTGGGCGCGATCGGCGGCTCGCCCAAGTGGCCTGGCGCTACGCCCGCCAAGCGCCACCCGATGTCGTCCACCTCCACTTCTGCGTGGTCTTCTCGCCGCTCCCCTGGGTCTTGCGCCTGGCGGGGGCGCGGCACATTGTTTTCACTGAGCACATCTCATTGCCGATGGCCGAACGGCATGGGCTTCGGAGTCTGGCGGCGCGGATCAGAAATGGTGCGTGCATGCGCGCCATGGATCGCGCCTTGGCCGTCTCCGGGTACGTCAAGGAGCGCTTGGTTCGCTCGGATTTCCTGCCCGCCGACAAGGTCGAAGTACTCTACAACGGCATCGACTTGCGCCGTTTTCGCGCCGTGCAAAGCGACCCCGCCGCCGTGCGCCGGGGGTTGGGCATCCCGCCGGCGGCGCCGCTCATCCTTTCGATCGGTCAGCTCATTGAGTTCAAGGGGATGCACGTGTTGATCGATGCCTTGGCCCGCATGGAGGATGCTGGTGTGCACGCGCTTATTGTCGGTGAGGGGCCTGAAGACGACCGCCTAGCCCGCGACATCGAACACCGGGGACTCGCCAACCGCGTCCAACTTCTCGGCCGCCGGGACGACATTGCCGAGTTGTTGCACGCCGCCGACCTCTTCGTCCTGCCATCGGTCTGGAACGAGGCGCTCGGTTACGTCATCGTCGAAGCCATGGCCAGCGGTAAGGCAGTGGTCGCCACCCGCGTCGGCGGCATCCCCGAGGTTGTCGAGGACGGGGTGACCGGCGTTCTGGTGGAACCGGGGAACGCCGCCCTCCTGGCCCTAGCCGCCGAGAGCCTGCTCCGAGACCCCGAGCGCTTGGGGCGGCTGGGCGCGCACGGTCGCCAAGTGGCTGAATCCACCTTCGCCCTCGAGGCGGCGATCGAGCGCACTATGGCCATCTATCACGAGTTGGCCGGCGGGCCTGAGTTGGAAGTCGCCCGCCGTGCCGGCTAGGGTTGGGTGGCGCCGAGCGCCGTCAGGGTGCGCTAGCCACCTGGGTTTGAGCCTGCCCTTCGAGGCGCTCCAAACGCTCCGCCAACGCCAGACACGTCGCTTGGAGTACGGCGATCTCGGCGTTCTTTTCGGCGCGTAGCTCTTTGAGCGCTTCGATCAACACCGGGCCGAGCTTCGAGTAGTCCATCCCCACCGCATCGGCGCCGTTCTCTTCGTAGCTGACGATTTCAGGAAGGATCTCCCCGGTTTCCTCGGCGATCATGCCGAGGTCCGGCTGGCCGCCGTGCTCGGCGTCCCAATCGAAGGTAACGCCCCTGAGCGCCAAGACTTTGTCGAGCGCGTCCTCGATCGGTGTGATGTTGTGCTTCCAGCGCCTCGACGACGCCGCGCCGTAGTTCACCCCCACTCCATCGGCGTAGAAGTCGAAGCCCGTGGAGGTACTAGCCCGCCCGCGGACGCCCACTGGCGAACCCGAATTGCTCGTTGCCCAGCCGACGACGCCGGTGCCGGTGGGGCTCGAGGTCTTGCCCGTGACGCCGGTGCCGGCGCCCGATCCTTCGTGGTGGGCGATCAGTCCAAGCCCCTGCGGCGCGTAGGACTCGGCTTGAATGCCCGTACTGTCCTCGGAACGGGCGTAAATGGCGAGGCCCCCGGCGGAATTTTCGAACCGGGCTGCACGTGGCCGATCCGACCTCACGTCGAGCTGCGAGAGCAGGTCCGGTGACATCGTGCCAATCCCGACCGACTGCTGGTTGGTGACCGTCAGCGCGACTCCCTCATTGAAGAGGTGCCAGTCCTTGGTAGAACCGTCGTAGTAGTGCCAGGCGTTGGTCTCGCCCCCGGTCGAGTAGCCGTAGAACGGCGACGCGTTTTGCCCCAGGGTACTCATGTACATGCCGGCGTAGCCCGAGGTGGTGGTGGAGTGCACGCCAAAGCGTTCCGAGCCGATCGAGTAGTCGCGGCCGATGCCGAGGAAATCACCGTCGTCGTTGACAAAGATTCCGCGCGTTGCGGCCGAGTAGGGGGTGGGCGAGACCTGTTGGCGTGGGTCCACTGCCGTCCAAAAGCTGGTCGAGGAGCGCACCAAGATTCTAAGCCAGCGCTCCTCACCAAGCGCAAAAGCATCGGTCCCGAAATCAAGCGTCACGGTGAATCGGCCGTCTTGTACGTGCACTCCTAACAGCTCGACGTCAGCAGCGACGGGCAAGCCGCCGGTGGCTCCAGCGTAGAGGCTGAAATGAAAGTCATACGCCCCGTTCGCCAGGGTGCCGCTATCTTTGAGTTCACCCTGATAGGTGAAGGCTGCATCGTTCTGGCCCAAAGCAAGGCTCTCGGTGCTCACCAGCATGATGATGGCGAGAGCTGCCCGGGAGCCGAAACATCGGTCTAGGCGTGTCATAGCTGGGTCTCCTACTGTTCTGGCGCGTACGCCGCCAGCTTGCCCTGGAGGGCGGCGACCTGCGCGTCCCTCGCGGCCTCAAGTGCGCTCAACTGCTGAGCCATGCGTTCGTTTTGGGCGATGAGGGCCTTGACTGCCTCGACCAAGAGCGGCGTCAATCGGGAGTAATCCATGCCAATTGCGTCGACGCCGTTCTCTTCATAGGCAACGATTTCGGGCAGCACTTCGCCGGTTTCCTCGGCAATCATGCCGATGTCGTGGTGACCGCCGTGTTCTTCGTCCCAGTCAAAGGTGACGCCGCGCAGCGCCAGAACCTTCTCGAGCGGCTCCTCGATGGGCTCGACGTTCCGCTTCCAGCGCCTGGACGAAGTCGAGCCGTAGTCGGTGCCCGCTCCACTGGCAAAAAAGTCGTAGCCCGCTGGACTGACGCAGATCCCTTTCACTCCGACCGGCGAGCCGGTTTGAGCGCGGGCCCGACCGAGCACGCCCGTCCCGGTGGCGCTGAACGCGTCCCCAAAGACCCCATGGCTACCTCCCGCGGTCGAGGTGGAGAGCGCCACCCCCCATACTCCCTTGCCCCCGGACGCGTGGCTTTCCCCGACCACGCCAAAGCCCACGCCGGAGCTGTTGGTGGCTTCGCCGAAGATGCCCTTGCCACCGAGGGTCGCGTTGGAGACCACCATGGCGTACTCGGTTCCCGAGCTGGGCAGGTGGAATGGGTAGCTGGGGCTAGAGGTCCTGACCCCGACGAACCCGCCGTCGGTCACCGTTAGATGGGTCCCCGAGTTGTAGAGATGCCATTTGCTGGTTGTCCCATCGAAGTAGTGATAGGCGTCGACGTCTGCGCCGGCGGCGTAGCCGTAGAAGGGCCTGGCGCCTTGGCCGGTGGTGCTCGCATACATGCCGCCGAAGCCGTTCGCAACGTCCGAGTGGATGCCGAAGCGTTCAGCGCCGGTGATCGGATCAGTTCTGCCGATCCCGACGAAGGTGTTCAAAGCGTTGACCGACAAGCCGCGCGTGGCGACCGAGTAGGGTGCGCGGGTGATCGGCTGGCGCGGGCTGAGGGTGGTGAAGCCCCCGACGCCAGCCGGATAGCGCACCCTGATTTCAAGCCAGCGGTCGCTACCCGGAAACGCCGCCGGGCCAAAGTCGACGGACACGGTGAAGCGGCCGTCTTGGACCGGGACGTTCGAGTTGGAGTCGGCGCCCAGGTTGTTGCCGCCGGCCGCCGCGTCATAGAGCACCAGCTCCACGTCACACAGCCCGTCGGCTGGCGTGCCGGTGTCGGTCAGCTCGCCCTGGTAGGTAAAGGTTGTCTCGTTGCCGTGGGCGCTCCAGGCGCCGAGGCCCAGCCACAGCACTGTCGTTAGAATTTGGCGTTTCATGGTCTGCACCTCGCAATCCAGTTGGGTAAAGGGTGGGCCCTTCTACGACTGGAGCCGCAAACCCATCTGGAAACCCGCCAGGCATGCGGCGAAGAGCCCTAACATCCGCGATGACCGGTAGTTGGATCGGAAGGGCGAGCTAGTCGGAGCGGACGGGCGGTGCGCCGCCGGAATCCGGACTTGCGGGCCGGCCCCGAACGGCGTAGACTGGCGGCGAACGTGCTGGAGCCTTTTAACCCGGTCCCGTGAGACCGGCAAGGGTTCGTTTCAATGAATCGACATCACCCAGAGTTCGACGCCTGACTTCACCCCGCGCGGGGAGAAGTTTTTTTTTGCCCAGACTGGGTGTGGATGGAGCTACGTATGTCTTCAACGAGCGACAAGGTCGAGCGTCGCGTCATTATGGGCCCCCAGGAGATACGCCGGGCCTTGACCCGCATAGCCCACGAGATCGTCGAGCGCAACCGCGGTACCGAAGGGCTTGGGTTGATCGGCGTCGAGCGCCGCGGTGTGCCTTTGGCCCGCCGGGTCGCCGAGCTGATCCAGGAGTTCGAGTCCACCGAGGTGCCGGTGGGCAACTTGGACATCACCCTCTACCGGGACGACTTGGCAACCATCGGCCCACAGCCGATCGTGCGGGCCACCGCCATCCCCTTCGATATCACCGATCGGGTGCTGGTCTTGGTCGACGACGTGCTCTACACCGGCCGCACCGTCAGGGCGGCGCTCGATTCGATCATCGACTTTGGGAGGCCCAAGGTCATTCAGCTGGCGGTCTTGGTCGACCGCGGGCACCGCGAGCTGCCGGTGCGGGCCGACTACGTCGGCAAGAATCTGCCGACGTCGTTGAATGAGATTGTCGACGTGCGTCTCACCGAGCAGGACGGCGAGGAGCTGGTCGCCATCCGCAAACGCCAGAGCGTATGAAGGGTCGTCGCGACCTCCTCGGCCTCTGCGACTTGGAGCGCGCCGAGATCGTCCATCTCCTCGACTCCACGCGGCGCTTTCTGGCGGTCTTGGAGCGTGCGGTTCCCAAGGTGCCTACCCTCCGCGGTCAGACAGTGGTCAATCTGTTCTACGAACCCTCGACCCGCACGCGCGTGTCGTTTGAGCTCGCCGAGAAGCGGCTGTCGGCCGACACCGTCAACTTCTCGGCCTCGGGATCGAGCGTCTCGAAAGGCGAGACGCTTCTGGACACCGCCCAGAACATCATGGCCATGCAGATCGACATCCTGGTGGTGCGCCACTCGGCCCCCGGGGTCGCGGCTTTCTTGGCGCGCCACCTGGATTGCGCGGTGGTCAACGCCGGCGACGGTGCCCACGAGCACCCCACCCAGGCGCTCTTGGACCTCTACACCATGCGCGAGCACAAGGGGCAGGTCGACGGCTTGAAAGTGGCGATCGTCGGCGACGTCGAGCACAGCCGCGTGGCGCGTTCCAACATCTGGGGCCTGGCCAAGCTGGGTGCTGAAGTGGTGGTCTGCGGGCCGCCCACCCTGGTGCCGCCGGCGCTTGAGACTTTAGGGTGTCGGGTCACCCACGAGATGGACGACGCCGTGTCCGGCGCCGACGTCTTGATGGCGCTGCGGCTGCAGCGCGAGCGGCAACAGGCTGGGCGGTTGCCCAGCGTTCGCGAGTATGCCCGCCTCTACGGGATCGACGCCGCCCGTGTTGGGCAGGCGGCGCCCGATTGCCTGGTGATGCACCCCGGCCCGATGAACCGCGGCGTCGAGATCACCACTGACGTCGCCGACGGCGCCCAGTCGGTCATCCTCGAGCAAGTGCGAAACGGCGTCGCCCTGCGCATGGCCGTTCTCTACTGGGCGAGCGGCCTGGATCGCTCCCCCGAGGGCGACGAGGGCGAGGCGCCCGCGGGCGCCTCAGAGACGCGAGAGGACGAAGCGCCGAGTTACTCGCCCGCAGACCGCGCCGGTGCGCGCGCAGTCACGTCGCCGAGAAAGGAGACGCATGTCTAGCGCTGAGCGGTTGTGGATTTGTGGCGCCACCCTCTTCGATGGCCGGGGTGTCGATCAGGTCGCGGACGTCTTCATCGAAGACGGCCGGATCGCCGGGATCGGCGCCGCCGACGGCGATGCCCAGCGCCTGGACGCCCGGGGCGGCCTGCTTGTCCCCGGCCTCTGTGATGTGCACGTGCACTTTCGAGAGCCTGGCCAGGAGTACAAAGAGACCGTGGCTTCGGGCGCACGGGCGGCGGCGCGCGGCGGCATGACCGACGTGGCCTGCATGCCCAACACCCAACCACCCATCGACCAGCTGGCGATTGTCCGACTCATCCAAGAACGCGCCGCCCGAGCCGGCGCCGCCCGCGTCCATCCGATCGCCTGCGTCACCGCCGGCCAGGCGGGCGCCGAACTCACCGAGATGGCCGAGCTGGCCGAGGCTGGGGTGGTTGCCTTCTCGGACGACGGTCTGCCGGTGGCCTCCGCCGAAATCATGCGGCGTGCCCTCGAATACAGCCGCATGCTGGGGCTACCGATCATCGACCACTGCGAAGAGCCGGCTCTGGCTAAGGGCGGCGTCATGCACGAAGGCGTTGTCTCCACCCAGCTCGGGCTGCGCGGCATGCCCGCCGCTGCCGAAGAAATCATGGTGGCGCGCGACTTGCGGTTGGCCGAGCTGACCGGCGGGCACATTCACTTGGCGCACATGTCCACCGCCGGCTCGGTGGCGCTCATTCGAGATGCCAAGGGTCGAGGCGTGCGGGTGACTGCCGAGGTCACCCCGCATCACCTGGTGCTGACCGACGAAGCGGTGCGTTCCTACGACCCAGTCACCAAGGTGAACCCGCCGCTCAGGACCGACGCCGACGTCCGGGCGCTCCGCGCCGCCCTGGCCGACGGCACCATCGACTTGGTGGCTTCCGACCACGCACCCCACGCGGTCACCGAGAAAGAGCAGGAGTTCGACCTCGCGCCGTTCGGGATGATCGGCGTCGAGACGCTGTTACCGATTGTCTGGACTGAACTCGTGGTGCCCGGCGCCATCACCCGGGAGCGCGCCATCGAAGTGATGAGCCATGCCCCGCGCCGGTTGATCGGGCTCGAGGAGGTCACCTTTGCGGTCGGACGGGCGGCGGATCTGACCCTCTTGGATCCCAAGGAAACCTGGGCCGTGGATCCGCGCCAGTTGGTTTCGGCGTCCCGCAATTGCCCGTTCGCCGGCCATCCGGTCGTCGGGCGGGTCGCCGGTACTTGGGTGGCGGGGCGTCAAGTGTGGGCTGAGACCCGGGCGGAGGCGATATGAAGCGGCTCGAAAGGGCTCGGTTAGTGTTGGAGGACGGTCGCGTCTTTAGGGGCACGCGCGTCACCGGCTCTGGGATGGTGACCGGCGAGGTGGTGTTCAATACTGCCATGACCGGTTACCAGGAGGTCTTGTCCGACCCTTCCTACGCCGGCCAGATCGTCGTCTTGACCCAACCGCAAATTGGCAACACCGGGGTGAACGCCGTCGATATGGAAGCGGTCCAACCGCTCTGCCGGGGTGTGGTGGTGCGCCGCATGTCGGGGCGTCCGTCCAGTTACCGGGCGACCATGACGTTGCCCGAGTGGTTGTTCCACCACGGCGTCGCCTGCATCGAAGGCGTCGACACCCGGGCGGTCACCCACCACCTGCGCCGTCAAGGCGCCCTGCGCGGGGCGATGGAGATGGCCGCCGGGCGCTCGGATTCGGCGGAGGCGTTGGAACGAGCGCAGCGCGAGCCCTTGATGGCTGGCAGCGACTGGGCGATGCGGGTGGCGCACGCTGAGCCCCGGTGTTTCTCTGGAACCGGCGCCGACAAACACTGGTCGCCCCTGCGGCCTGCGGCACCGGTAGTCCCGGGGGACCCCGAGCCGGTGGCACTTGCGGCGCGGTGTCCATTTCCCATCCCCGGCGTGCCGCGGGTGGTGGTGGTCGACTTCGGGGTCAAAGACGGCGTGCCGGAGGGGTTGGTGCGCGCCGGCGCCCAGGTCTTGGTGGTGCCGCCGACGACCGATGCCAGCGCCATTGCCGCCACCGGCGCCGACGGCGTCGTCTTGTCGAACGGCCCCGGTGACCCGGCGGCGGTCCTTGGGGGTGATGCGCTGGCGCGATCTCTCCTCGGTCGCCTGCCCGTGCTCGGCATCTGCTTGGGCCACCAGTTGATGGCGCGCGCCCTGGGGCTTTGCACCTTCAAGCTGCCGTTCGGACACCACGGCGCCAACCACCCGGTGCAGGCGCTCAACACCGGTCGGGTTTGGGTGACCTCGCAAAACCACGGGTTTGCGGTGGCACCGCCGGCGGCCGGGCAGCCAGCGATCGAAGTGACCCACGTGAGTTTGGTGGATGGAACGGTCGAAGGGTTCAGAGTCCCCGACCTCCGCGCCTTCGCCGTGCAGTTTCACCCCGAAGCATCGCCTGGTCCGCACGATGCTTTCGGTGTCCTCGATGGATTCGTTACGTCCCTGAACGAGGTGCCATGCCCCACCGATCTGACCTCAACAAGATCCTGATCCTGGGCTCCGGCCCGATCGTCATCGGTCAGGCCTGTGAGTTTGACTACTCGGGGACCCAGGCGTGCCGAGCTCTCAAGGCACTCGGGTACCAGGTGGTGCTGGTTAACTCGAACCCGGCGACCATCATGACCGACCCGGAGCTGGCCGACCGTACCTACATCGAGCCGATCACCGTGCCGGTCGTCGAGCGGGTCATTCAGACCGAACGCCCCGATGCCCTGTTGCCGACCTTGGGTGGTCAGACGGCGCTGAACGTCGCCGTCGGCTTGGCCGAGGCGGGCGCGCTCGAGCGCCACGACGTCGAGCTGATTGGCGCTAGCCTGGAAGCCATCCGCCGCGCTGAGGATCGCGAGGCCTTCAAAGCCACGATGCTGGCGGCCGGGCTGGCCCTGCCGCGTTCGGCCGACGCCACCTCGGTGGACGGCGCTCTGGAAGCGGCGCGCGCCTTGGGCTACCCGGTGATCGTACGCCCGTCGTTCACCTTGGGGGGGGGTGGTTCGGGGATGGCTGAAACTCCCGAGGCGCTTGCCCAGGTGGCCGCCCAAGGCATTGATCAAAGTCCCATTAGCCAGGTGTTGATCGAAGAATCGGTGTTGGGTTGGAAGGAGTACGAACTCGAAGTCATTCGCGACCGTCTGGACAACGCCATGGTGATCTGCTCGATCGAAAACGTCGACCCCATGGGCGTCCACACCGGCGACTCGATGACCGTGGCGCCAGCGCTGACTCTGACCGATCGCTGCTACCAGGAGCTGCGTGACCAAGCGCTCACCGTCGTGCGCGCCATTGGCGTCGACACCGGCGGCTCCAACATCCAGTTTGCCGTCCACCCCGACGATGGGCGGGTGGTGGTCATCGAGATGAACCCCAGAGTCAGCCGCAGTTCGGCTTTGGCGTCCAAGGCTACCGGTTATCCGATCGCCAAAGTGGCTGCCATGCTGGCCGTGGGCATGACCCTGGACGAGATTCCCAACGACATCACCAAGACCACGCCGGCGTCGTTTGAGCCGGCCATCGACTACTGCGTCGTCAAAATCCCGCGCTTTCCCACCGAGAAGTTTGCCGGAGCGAAGGGTGCGTTGGGCACGCAGATGAAGTCGGTGGGGGAGGTCATGGCCATTGGCCGGACGTTTGAAGAGGCGCTCATGAAGGGCTTGCGCTCGCTCGACCCCGACGGGGTGCCCGGCGCCTGCTTCTCGGCGGCGGCCGACGCCGACACGGCCCCGGTGCGCCTGGCTGTCCCGCACGTCGCCAGGCTGTTCGACATGGCCCGGGCCCTCGATGGCGGCGCTTCGGTCGAGGCAGTCGCCGACCAGTCGGGCATCGACGCTTGGTTTGTCCACGCCCTCCAGGATTTGGTGACCTTGGAGCGTGAGATTGTCCAGCGCGGTCCCGCGCCGAGCCCCGAGTTCCTGCGGCACGTGAAGCGCGCGGGCTTTGGCGACGAGTGGATCGGCCGGGTTTTGGGGCTCGCCGAGACCGAGGTGCGCCGCCTGCGTCTGCGTTCCGACGTCCGCCCCACCATGAAGGCGGTGGACACCTGCGCCGGCGAAATTGAGGCAACCACCCCTTACTTCTACTCGACGTATGAGGACGAGGACGAAGCAACGCCGTCCACCGAGCCGACTGTCGTCGTCCTTGGCGCTGGCGCCAACCGGATTGGCCAGGGTATCGAGTTCGACTACTGCTGCGTGCAGGCGGCACAGGCGCTCGGCGCCGCCGGCTACCGGGTGGTGATGGTGAACTCCAACCCGGAGACTGTGTCTACCGACTACGACGCCTCGGATCGCCTGTACTTCGAGCCCTTGTGCCTGGAAAATGTCTTGGACATTGTCGAACACGAAGGGGCGCTGGGCGTCGTCGTGCAGTTTGGTGGCCAAACACCTCTGGCACTCGCCGCCGGTCTGGTGGAAGCTGGCGTCCAGATTTTGGGGACGTCCCTCGATGCCATCGACCGTGCCGAGAATCGCGAGCGCGTGCGCGAGTTGGTGGCCGCTTGTGGGCTCGACTACCCGGCGGCTGGTGCCGCCCAGGACGCCGACGATGCCCGCCGGGTTGCCGAGCGGCTCGGATACCCGCTCCTGGTGCGTCCCTCCTACGTCCTGGGCGGGCGCGGCATGCGGGTCGTGGTCGACGCCCAGGCGCTCGAAGCGCTCTTGGCTGACCCGACGGTGGTGATGGGGCCCGAGCGGCCGCTGATGCTCGACGCCTTCTTGGAAGACGCCATCGAGGTGGATATGGACGCCGTTGCCGACGGCGAGCGCGTCGTCGTCGGTCCGGTCCTCGAGCACATCGAGGAAGCCGGCGTCCACTCCGGTGACTCTAGCTGCGTGACGCCACCGTTCTCGATCGGCGACCACATGGCAGCCAGGCTCCGCCAGGCCACCCGCCAGTTGGCATTAGAACTCGGTGTGCGCGGTCTGATGAACGTGCAGTTCGCTATCAAGGGCGACCGACTGTACGTGCTGGAGTTGAATCCGCGCGCTTCTCGCACCGTGCCGTTTGTCTCGAAGGCCACCGGCGTTCCCCTGGCGCGTTGGGCGGCGCGAGTGATGGTCGGCGAGTCATTGCCCGAGAGTTTGGCGCCTGAGCTGGAGCCGGTGGCCGTGTGCATCAAGAAGCCGGTCTACCCATTCCACCGTTTTCCAGGTGAAGATACGCTGCTGGGCCCGGAGATGAAATCCACCGGCGAGGTCATGGGGATCGGCAACGACCTTGGCCACGCCTTCGCCAAGGCGCTGATGGCCGACGGCGGGCGCCCCCCCGAGCGGGGTGGAGCGTTCATCTCGGTGCGCGATCGGGACAAACGGGCGGTGGTGTTCATCGCCAAGCGGCTCCACGACCTGGGCTTCGAACTCCTGGCCACCGAGGGGACGGGGCGGCTTTTGGAAATGAACGGATTGCCGGTCCGCCGGGTATATAAAGTGCACGAAGCCCCCGACCAAACCGCCGTCCAGGCGATCCAAGCAGGAGACGTGCAGTTAGTGATCAATACCCCTCTCGGCCGGCCCTCCCGCTACGACGAACGCGCCATCCGGCGGGCCGCCCTGGACCGCGGCGTGCTCTGCTTGACGACCATTCCCGGGGCAGCGCTGGCCGTCGAAGCCATCGAAGCCTTGGGCGCCGGGCCACTCGAGGTCACCGCGCTCCAAGACACCCTGGAGCCGGTTGTGAGTGCGTGTTGACGCGTGTCGGTTCGCCTTCCCCGACATCAAGCCCCGCTCCGACGACTGCCCAGCGCCTGGTGGGTGCTCGTCCTCATGATCTTGATCGAGGGTTGTGGCGCCTACTACAACACCTTCTACCACGCCAAGAAGCGTTACCAGGAGGCAGAGGTGCTGCAACGCGCCCAGGGCGAGCGCAACCCGACGCCGCAGATCCTTGGGATGTACCAGGAAGCCATCGACAAGAGTCAGAAAGTCATCGAAGACTTTCCCGATTCCAAGTGGGTGGACGACGCGCGCTACCTGATGGGCAGGGCACAGTTGGGCCGCCAGGAATACGAGGCGGCGCTGGCGACGTTTCAGCGCTTGATTGCCAGCCATCCCGAGTCCAAGTTGATTCCAGAAGCACGCTTAGGCATCGGCATGTGCCACGTCGGGACCGGCGACTACGTGCGCGCTGACCAAGTCCTCGAGGACCTCTTGCAGTCCAATCGGAAGTTTGACCGGCGCGACGAGGTCTACTTGGAACTCGCCAAGTCGGCAGCGTTGCGGCGCGACCACCAGGCCGCCGCCGAGCGCTTCACGCGGCTGTTGGAACGTTCGCCCGAGCGCCGCGTCTCGATCGACGCCCTCCGGCACCGGGGCGATGCGTACCGCGCGCTGGGTGACCACCAGGCGGCGCTGGCGGACTTCTTGGCCGTCGAAGAGGCTATTTCCGAACCCGAACTGCGCTACGAGGTCGGTCTCGATATCGGTCAGGCACTCGAAGAGTTGGGGCGCTTCGACGAAGCGTTGGCCCGCTATCAGGCGCTGGAGCGTGAGATGGCCACCGCGCGTCACCTGCCCCGCACCTTGCTCTCGACCGCACGGGTCACCAATCGGTTGGGCGACCACGCGCGCGCCGTCGAACTCTACGAGTCGATCGTCGAAAAGTACCCCGGCGGCGCCGACGCCGCTCAGGCGCAATTCCAGCTGGGTAACACCTACGAGGTGTACCTGCACGACAATGCCAAAGCCATCGAGGCCTACAGCCAGGTGCGCGCGGTGAACGCCAGCTCCGACTTTGTCGACCTGGCGGAGAGTCGCCAGGCCGACCTGGAGCGCCTTGGGGCGTTGGCTGAAGAGGTGACTTCGGGGAGTGGTGACGCCCAGGCCGAAGCGGCCTATCAGCTGGCCGAGGTCAAGCTCTTCCGCCTCAATAAACCCGCCGAAGCCATCGAGGATTTTGCTTCGCTGGAGTCAGACTTCCCGCTGAGCCGTTTCGCCCCCAAGGCGGCCTACGCCATCGGCTACACCCACGAGTCCGAGTTGGGCGACTCGGTGGCCGCCCACGCTGCCTACCAGCGGGTCTACGAGCGCTATCCCCAGACCGAGTACGGACTCCGCGCGGGTGTCTGGGTGGGTGCCCTAGACCGCGACTCGTTGAACATCTGGCTCGGCGCCATCGAAATGGAGCGGACCCGGCGGGACTCGTTGGCGCGTGCCCGCGCCTTCGCCGATAGCTTGACGCGGGCCGACTCGCTCTGGGCGGCGGGGGGCGATACGACGGCGACCGAGGCGGCACCGGCCGATTCGCTGCGCGCTGCTGGAGCTGATACCGTGGTGGCCGCGGCCGATTCGCTTGCGGCCCATGCACTGGAGCGGAGTCCCATGGACCCAGAAGAGCGCAGCCGCCGCCTCGTGGCCCACGAACGCATGCGCGACTCCTTGATGGCCATCGCCCGCGCCCGTCGCGAGTCCCTGGACACGCGGCAGCGCCGGTTGATCGACGAGCGATGACCCGCCCGCCCCTCGCCCAGCGGCCGGCATGGGTTCAGGGAGTGGTCCCGGTGGCTCCCGATTCGTACGTGGCGACTTTGGCGATGGCCGCCGATTTTCCACCGACGGTGCCCGGGCAGTTCGTGCATTTGCGCCTCGGCGAGGATCCACTCTTGCGCCGGCCCTTGAGTCTTTTGTCCGACCGGGTAGACGGTGGTACCCGACTTTTGGAAGTGATGTTTGCGGTCGTCGGGCGCGGGACGCGCGCCATGGCTGTCTGGCAACCGGGCGACGAGGTTGACGTCCTCGGTCCCTGCGGCAACGGTTTCGCCCTGCCCACCAGCGGGCGTTGTGTGTTGGTGGCCGGTGGCCGGGGAGTGGTGCCGCTCTACCGCGTGGTCCAGTGGTTGGCGGCGGGGGAGGCCTTGGGACCCGAGATCCACTTCATTTACGGCGCGCGTACCGCCCCCCTCGTCTGGGGGCTGGAGCGGTTGGGCGCCATCGATGTGGCGGTAGCAACCGACGACGGGAGCTTGGGTCACCATGGCACCGCCGTGGATCTCCTCGAGCGCGCTCTGGACCCAACGGCGGCCACCGCCGTTTTGAGCTGCGGCCCCGAGCCCTTCTTGGCGGCCGTCGCCCAAATGGCCCGGCGGGCCGGTGTCGAGGCGCAGGTGTCGCTCGAAAACCGCATGGGCTGCGCCGCGGGGTTGTGCCGCGGGTGTGTGATTCCGCGCCGGTTGCGTGCCCACACCCCCTGGCCCGCCGACGGCAACGCGGCGTTCGGTACGGTCTGTCGCGAGGGGCCGGTCTTTTGGGGAAACGATGTCGAGTGGCGGGCGTTGCCGGTCCCATGAGCGCTCTGGATCTCAAAGTGCGCCTTGGGCGCTTGGAGTTGCAAAACCCCATCCTCCTGGCGTCGGGGACCTGCGGCTACGGTGCCGACATCGCTGGGTTGGTGGACCTGGGGGCGATCGGTGGCCTGGTGACCAAGACGGTGACCCCCCAACCGCGCACCGGCAATCCGCCGCCCAGAATCGCCGAGGTGACCGGCGGCATGCTCAACTCGATCGGCCTCGAAAACGTTGGCGTCGACGCCTTCCTGCGCGACAAGGCGCCGTCCTTCGTCGATCTGGGGACCCAAATCATTGTCTCGGTGGGTGGCCACACCGCTGGGGACTATCGGGACGTGGTCGGCGCCCTAGAAGACGCTGATGCGGTCGCCGGCTACGAACTCAATTTGTCCTGCCCCAACGTCTCGGGTGGGCTCGACTTTTCGACCGACCCGAGTGCCTGCGGGCGGCTGGTGGGTGCTGTGCGTCGCCAGACCGAGCGATCGCTGTGGGTCAAGCTCACCCCCAACGTCGGAGCGATGGCGCCGATCGCTCAGGCGGCAGCCGACGCCGGTGCCGACGCGGTGGCGCTGGTCAACACTTACCTGGGGATGGCTATCGACGTCGAGCGCCGGCGTGCCCAACTGGCCACCGTCGTGGGAGGTTTGTCCGGCCCGGCCATCCGGCCGTTGGCTCTCGCCCGGGTTTTTGAGGTGAGCCGCGCGGTCGGCGTACCGGTGGTCGGGATCGGTGGCATCGCCAGCGCCCAGCACGTCGCCGAGTTCCTGCTGGCTGGCGCCACCGCCGTCCAGGTCGGCACTCATAACTTTGTGGATCCTCAAGCGCCGGGGCGCTGGGCCCAGGAGCTGGCCGCCTACCTGAACGTGCAGGGTTTGGCGCGAGCGGCCGACCTCCGGCACGCCTTCCAGGGCTGTCCGGCCCGAGAAGAGGCGGGCCATGCCTGAACGCAGCGGCCGCGAGCGGCTGATCGTTGCCCTGGACTTCTCCGAGCTGACCGACGCACTCGAGCTGGTGGATCTGTTGGGTCAGCAGATCTCCTTCTATAAGGTGGGACTGACCCTGTTTGCGTCGGCTGGGCGGCTGGCCGTCGACGCTCTGGCGGCGCGCCAAAAACACGTGTTTCTCGACATGAAGCTCCACGACATTCCCGCCCAGGTGGCAGGCGCGGTCGGCGCCATCGGCAGGATGGGGGTGCGGTTGGCGACGGTGCACACGGCGGGGGGCCTGGCCATGCTGGAAGCAGCGGCAGGGGCTGCGCCGCCGTCCCTCCGCCTCTTGGGGGTGACCGTCCTCACCAGCCAACCCGCCAGGCCGGAGGTGGTATTGGAGCGAGCCCAGCTGGCGGCCGCGGCTGGGCTGCCTGGGGTCGTCGCCTCTGCCCGGGAAGCCGGCCGTTTGCGTACCCTCCTCGGATCTGAGACGCTGATCGTGACGCCGGGGATTCGCCTCAAGGGCGACGATCGAGACGATCAAGAGCGCGTGGCGACGCCGGCGGACGCACGAGACGCCGACTTCCTGGTCGTGGGGCGACCGGTCACCCAGGCTCAAGACCCGCGTCAGGCGGTCGAGGCCTTGAGCGCCGGTCTCCTTCCTTGAATGGGGCAGTGCCATCGCCTGCCCTCACGATGGAACAGCTTTTGACCGATCCTCCCGACGGGGATCGGTGACCCTCTTTCCGTGCGCAGGCGAGCCGCAACAGGCGCGTCGGACCAGGACAGGTCCGGCTGCGACCGATCGAAAGGACGAGTGATGTACCGGATTTCAGTCATTGGTACGGGCTACGTGGGCCTGGTGACCGGGGCCAGCCTCGCCGACTTCGGCAACGACGTTATCTGCGTCGACAAGATCCCCGAAAAGATCCAGAGCCTCAAGCGACTGGAGATCCCGTTTTACGAGCCGGGGCTGCGCGAGCTGGTGGCGCGGAACGTCGAAGAAGGACGGCTGCATTTCTCGACCGACCTAGCCGCTGCAGTTGCTGAGACGCCGGTCATCTTCACGGCAGTCGGCACGCCCATGGGTGATGACGGCCGGGCTGATTTGACCGCGGTCTTCGAAGTGGCGCGCGAAGTGGCGCGGGCCATGCAAGGCTACCGGCTGATCGTCCAAAAGAGTACCGTGCCGGTCGGCACCGGCCGCAAGATCAAGGAGCTCGTCACCGAGAACTTGACCGGTGACCACCCGTTCGACGTCGCTTCCAACCCCGAGTTCCTGCGGGAAGGCTCCGCGGTGCAGGATTTCACCCATCCCAATCGGGTGGTGATAGGGACGTGGACGGAGCGCGCCGAAAAGCTCATCTCCGATATCTACAAGCCCCTCTACTTGCTCGAAGCGCCGATGGTGAAGACGACGGTCGAAACCGCTGAGCTGATCAAGTACGCCGCCAACGCCTTTTTGGCGACCAAGATCTCGTTCATCAATGAGATTGCCAACCTCTGCGAGGCGCTGGGTGCCGACGTGCGCGAGGTGGCGCACGCCATGGGGTTGGACAATCGCATTGGCAACAAGTTCCTACATGCTGGCCCCGGCTACGGCGGTTCGTGTTTTCCGAAGGACACCCGGGCGCTGGCTCACTTTGCCAGCGAGGTGGGCGAGACCATGCGCATTGTCGATGCCGTGATCGAGGTCAACGAGCGTCAGATCGAGCGCATGGTTGCCAAGGTGGCCAAGACCTTGGGTGACTTGGACGGCAAGACGATTGGCGTCTTGGGGTTGTCGTTCAAACCCAAGACCGACGACATCCGCGACGCGCCGTCGCTGCGCATCATTCGCGGCTTGGTCGAGCAGGGCGCCCAGGTGCGTGCCTACGATCCGGTGGCCATTCCGCGCGCCGCCGACGAGCTTCCGGACATCGAATACTGCGCCGGCGCCTACGAAACCTGCGACGGGGCGGATGGAGTCATTGTCGTCACCGAGTGGAATGAATTCAGGCGCCTGGACCTGGAGCGGATCAAGAGCTTGCTCAAGACCCCGGTTTTCTTCGACTTGAAGAACATCTACTCGCCCACCGAGGTGGCGGCCAAGGGCTTGCGCTACGTCGGCGTTGGGCGCCGGTTCAACGAGAACAACGCCAATCCGGCTTTGGCTTCGACTCGCTAGGAGGGAACCTTGGGCGCATTCCTCGACGATGCCAAGCTGCTGGTGACCGGCGGCGCCGGCTTCATCGGTTCAAACTTTGTTCGCCACATCCTTGGCCACCATGGCCGGGCGCGCGTCGTGGTTCTGGATGCTCTGACCTACGCCGGCAACATGGATAACCTGGCGGGCTTGGATGCTGAACGCCTGGAGTTTGTGCACGGCAACATCTGCGATTTCGACGCGGTTCGCGCCGCCATGCGCGGCTGTAGCGCCGTGGTCAACTTCGCGGCCGAAACCCACGTTGACCGCTCGATTCAGGACCCTGGCGGCTTCGTGCAGACCGACGTCTACGGCAGCTTCGTGCTCTTGGAGGTGGCCAAGGAATGTGGCGTCCAGCGGTTCGTGCAAATATCGACCGACGAGGTCTACGGCGAGATTCTGGGCGACCCAGTCAAAGAGGATGCGCCCTTGATGCCCCGGAACCCTTACTCGGCGAGCAAGTCGGGGGCCGATCGACTGGCCTACTCGTACTTTACAACCTACGACTTACCCGTCACGATTACGCGCTGCAGCAACAACTACGGGCCCTACCAGCACGTCGAGAAGCTGTGGCCCTTGTTTGTGACCAACGCGCTCGAGGACAAACCGCTGCCGGTGTATGGCACCGGGCGCAATCTGCGCGACTGGATCTATGTCGAGGACCACTGTGAAGCCCTGCGGATGATCCTGAACGCCGATGGCGTGGCTGGCGAGGTGTTCAACATCGGCGCTTCCAACGAGCACTCCAGCCTCGAGATCGGTAAGCTCATCCTGGCGACGCTGGGCAAGCCGGAGACCCTAATCCAGCACGTGGACGATCGCCCGGGTCACGACCGGCGCTACGCTCTGGATTCCAGCAAGATCACCGCTCAGCTGGGCTGGATGCCCAACGTTGACTTCAGAGCCGGGGCGGAGCGCACGATCCGCTGGTACTCGGACAACCGCGCGTGGTGGGAGAAGTTGAAGGGTGGGGAATTCAAGGAGTACTACGAAAAGGCGTACCGCCTGTAGCGCCTGCAGCGGATTGGCCGCCATGGTGATCGCCGGGGTTTGGAGCCTCGGCGTTTTGCCCGCCGGCCTGGCTTCACCGGGGGATTGGCGAGGGGACGGCAGAGCCCTGGAGTTACCCCGTGACGTCCGCGAGGCACGCACCTCGGACGCCAGCCCGGACGCCGAAGCCAATACCTTGGGTCAGCCGGTGGATCCCGCCACCTACCAGGTGGGACCCGGCGACCTCTTGCGCCTGGCGGTAGGCGGCGGCGACCTCGAACCCTACAACCTGTGGGTGGACGCCGAAGGCGGCTTGGCGTTGCCCGACGGCAGCCGCGTGGATTTGGCCGGGTTGACCTTGACCGAGGCCCGGGCGGCCGTTGCCAAGGCCTTGGCGCGCGAGTACCGCCGCGTGCAGTTCGACTTGGGCTTAGTCCGCCCCCGCCGCTTCAAGGTCCACGTCGGTGGCGCAGTCGCCCGCCCGGGCAGCTACCTGGCCAGCCCTTTGACGTTGACCAGCGAGGTGTTGGAGCGGGCCGGCGGCGTACTCGAGGACGGCTCTCAGCGGCGCGTGCGGTTGGTCGGTACGGACGGCAGTGAGCGCTACGCTGACTTGGTGGGATTCGCCTTTCTCGCCGACCGGGAGCGCAACCCCGCAGTGCGCGCCGACGACCTCATCCAGGTGCCGGTCGCCGTCGACTTCGTGGCGGTCTGGGGAGGGGTGGCGCGCCCGGGGCGCTATGAACTTCGAGACGGCGAAACCATCGGCGACCTTGTTGCCTTGGCTGGTGGGTTGCTGCCCGAGGCCGACGCCACCCGAATCGAGTGGCGGCACGCCGAAGCAGGACGCTTCGGCGCCCCCGGCGTGGTCGCGTTGAGTGCCACCGATTCCCAGACCTTGGCAGTTGGCGATGCGCTGGTAGTTCCAACGTTCTACGACCGCGGGCGGCTAGCAGCTACCGTCGAAGTCGAAGGCGAGGTGCCAAGTCCTGGGGTCTATCCGATCCAGCCGGGGGTCGACCGCGCCCGCCAGTTGCTCGAGTGGGCGGGGGGCTTCACCGAGGCAGCGAACGTTCGGGGGGTTCGACTCCTGCGGGCGCCCGAGGAACTTCAGGCGGTGGACGCCGAAGACGAGGCGTTGCCGATCGCTGGCGAGGCTGCCCGTTTGGCCCGCCGCCGCGGCCGCCAACCCGTGGAGGTGGAATGGTCAGAATCCGGTGGTGCCAATCCAACCTTGGCCGATGGCGACTTGCTGGTCGTCCCGCGCCTGAGTGGCAGGGTTTGGGTGGGCGGCCGGGTCAAACAACCGGGCTGGGTGGCCTACCAACCGGGGCTGGCGGTGAAGGCGGCCATCCAAGCCGCCGGCGGCTTCGATCGGGGCGCCCACCGCGGTGGCCTGTTGTTGAGTCCGGTCGGGACCACGGGACACCTGGTGAGCGCTGATTCGGAGCGCCTGTTGATCGACGGGGATCGGCTCTGGGTGCCCGAGAAGGCACCGATTGGCGGGTGGCAAGTGTTTCGGGACGTCGTCTCCGTCGCTGCGCAGCTGGCGACCATCGCCATTATCGTCGACCAGGTGCGCCGTAACTGACAGCCGTGCTGGGGGATTTCACCCGGTGCGGCACCGGCGAACCCGCGGCTGGGGGCTGGCCTTGGCTGAGATCCGGGATCTGCCGATGACCCCGAGAGCATTCAGGGAGATGAACGACCGGCCGCGCTGTACGACAGAAGGTCGTCGGCGCCCCAGCCGGCCCCGCGCCGTTCGGCCAAGTTGTCGTACCGGGCGCACTTACGGGACTGCTTCGGGCGTGGAGTGGGGCACACAAGGCTTGACACTGTATCGGCCTTACCGTATCGTACTCGCCATTCGCCCGGTTTTAAGCTGCAAGTTGTTGTTATTCTTAGAGTTGGCTGATGCACAGCGAGGGAATCGGGTTGTGGAGTGCCGGTGTGATCAGAGGCAGCTCGGGGAGGATCGAGCTTGATGCGTGACTTGGTGACGGGAGGCGCGGGGTTCATCGGCTCCCACCTCGTCGAGGCTTTGCTCAACAAGGGTGACGAGGTCCTGGTCATTGACGACCTATCCACCGGCAGCCTCAGGAATCTGCGGCATCTGTCTGGGCACCCGCGGCTGATCTTTCTGGAAGATTCAGTCCTCAACCGGCCGGTGGTCGAACGCCTGGTATCCCAGGTGGACCGCGTCTTTCATCTGGCGGCGGCGGTTGGCGTGCAGTATGTCGTCGAAAATCCGCTCGAGGCACTGCGGACCAACATCCACGGCGCTGAGTATGTCCTCGAGGCAGCCAAGCGCGACCAGAAGCCGGTCGTTATGTTCTCGACCTCCGAGGTCTATGGCAAGTCAGACGACGTGCCGTTTCGGGAAGATTCCGACCGCGTCATGGGCTCGACCGCCATCTCCCGTTGGGGTTACGCCAGCTCGAAGGCGGTCGACGAATTCCTGGCGCTGGCCTATCATCGGGCTCACGAGTTACCGGTTGTCATTGTGCGGTGCTTCAACACGTGTGGGCCGCGCCAATCGGGGCGCTATGGAATGGTCGTACCACGCTTCGTGCAGAACGCCATCCAAAACCGTCCCATCCAGGTCTACGGCACTGGCGACCAAACCCGGTGCTTCTCGTTCGTCGGTGATGTGGTGCGCGGCGTCGTCTTGTTGGCCGACACTGATGCTGCCTACGGTGAAGTTTTCAACATCGGCACGGACGAAGAAGTGTCGATTCGAACGCTGGCAGAACGGGTGAAAGCACGGGTGGGTTCGTCCTCACCGATCGTCTCGATGCCCTACGAAGAGGTCTACGGGACGAGCTTCGAAGACATGCAGCGGCGCGTGCCGGACCTCAACAAGATTCGCCGGTTCGTCGGCTACCAACCCGAGGTCAGGCTGGACGAACTCCTCGAGATGACCATCGAATCGGTGCGGGCGGAACTCGCCGAAGGCGAGAGCACGCCACCCACCGATCGCCTGCTGTCGAGCGCCGTGCCGCCGGCTAGCTCCTAGTTCTCCTGCATGCACAGTGGTGTCGTGGCGTTTGCCATTGCCTTGGCAACCGTCGCCGTTGCCACGCCTGGCGTTCGCCGCCTTGCCATCCGCCTGAACCTGGTGGACCAACCCTCCGCCCGCCGCTTCCACCAAGCCGCCGTGCCGCTGGCTGGCGGCGTGGCCATCCTCCTGGGATGGTGGTTGGGGGCGGGTTGGGTCCACCGGCAAATAGCCGTCCCCGAGTTTCAACCCTTCTGGATAGGTAGTCTTGGGGCACTGCTTCTCGGGTTGGTCGACGACGCGCGCGGCTTGCCGCCGCTGGTCAAGCTGGCTGGACAGGTGGCGCTGGCGGTGTTTCTGGTCGGTGCCGTCGGCCCCAATGGCTTGGGCTGGGCCGTCGTCGCCGGCGTTTGGGTGGTGGGGCTCATGAACGCATGCAACTTCCTGGACAACATGGACGGCATCTTGGCTGGTAGCTCGTGCCTGTCGGCTCTGGCCTTTTGGGTAGTTCTGGCGCCAGCGCCGGTCGCCGCACTGGCGGCAGCGACGACCGGCGCGTGTTTGGGCTTTTTGTTCTTCAACTTCGCACCGGCGCGCGTGTTCATGGGTGATGCCGGTTCACTGGCACTGGGTTACCTGCTGGGTGGGCTGTCGCTGTTGATAGCTACCCGGGCACCGGCGGGGCCGGCATGGGTGGCGGTCGCCCTGGCGCTTTGCTACCCATTGTTCGACCTGATCTTTGTCACCTGGACCCGGATCCGCGACGGTCGCAAGTTCTACCTGGGGGGGCGCGACCACACCTCCCACCGGCTGAACTCCCTGGTTGCGAGCCCGCACCGCACGGCGCTGGGGGTCTACGCCCTCGCCGCGGCGGGAGCGATGGCGGCGGTCGTGGTCGACGGGTCGTCGTCGCCGACTGTGGCAATTGTCTTGGCTGTCGCCGCGACACTGATGCTGGCGTGGGTGGGCGTCAGGTTGGCGCGCGTGCCCATCCGTTAGGCCGCTTGTGTTGAGCGCTCGGCGCTCCACGTGGTAGGATTCCACCTCACTCTACACTGCCAATCCCGCCTCCTTGACAACGCCCAGCCCCGCGGACAGGTATGTCCCTACGACCTGAGCCTATCCCGAGCCGCGCTCATGTGGTCGCCCCAGATGTGAAGGCGGCCGAGCCGGTGTTTGCCGACTACTGCTATGGCGTTGCTCGGCGCGCGCGGCGGATTCTGGCGATGGCGGCGCTCGCCGGCGTGGCAGCGGCCGTCTTTGCGTTGTTGCACCCCAGTTGGTATGCCGCGCGTTGCACCTTCCTGCCATCCCGGGGCGAAAGCCGTGGGCCGAACGTCACCATGTTGTTGAATCGGGTGCTGGGTGGCGGTGCCGGCCTGACTGACGCCGTCCAAGCGGGTGACCTCACCGTCGTCATCATGCGCAGCGAGTATGTGCGCCAGCAACTAGTCGAAGAGTTCGACCTGGTCGAGCGCTACGAGGCCAAAACGGCGCGCGGCGCCGCAGCCCAGCTCCTCGACCGCATGCGCTTCTTCGTCGGCCAAGAGGGCCTGGTGACGGTCTGGGTCGAAGACCGTGATCCAGAACTAGCTGCCCAGTTGGCCAACCGCACGGTCGCACTGTTGGATCGTTTCAACGCCGAGCGGCGCATGACCGATGGGCGGCGTACGCGGTTGTTTGTGGAGCGCGAGCTGGCCAAGGTGTCGGCCAACCTGGCGGCAGCCGAAGACTCGTTGCAGACCTATGTGGCGGCGGCCAAGAGCGTGCCGATGGCCTTCGACTCTGAGGCGATGGCGGCGCAGAGCCTGCTCATCAGCCGCAGGATGGAGCTGGAGATTCAACTCGACATGGAGCGCGAGGTGAAGTCCGATCGCGCCGAGTCGGTGCGCCTCCTGCAGTCCGAGCTCGACAAGATCAACGAGGCGCTCGGTGAATTGCCAGAAGTGAGTCTCGAGTACGCCAGGCTGCTGCGCGAGGTCAGCGTTCAAGAGAATCTCTACGAACTTTTGCGGGCCAACTACGAAGAGGCCAAGGTCCGCGAAGCCGAGGACACCCAGTCGATTAGTGTGGTCGACCAGGCCCAGCCGCCTACCGTGCGCTCCCGACCGCGCCGTAAGCTAATGGTGGCATCGGCTGCCGGAGCCGCCGGGTTTCTCGCTTTGCTGTGGGCGTTGATTGCCACCTACTTCGAGCTGCTGCCGCCGGGGAGTCGCCACCAGCGCCTGTTCGCCGCCACAGGTCACGAGTTGCGTCGCCTGCTGCGTTGGCCGAGGCGGGCCGACTGATGCTCGACCTGCGGGCTTTGCGAGCCGACCCCGATGGCTGGCGCGGTGATCTGGAGCGCAAGGGCGGGCGAGACGCGGCCGAGCGCTTGGATCGGATTCTTAGCGCCGATGAACGGCGCCGGCAGCTCTTGGTCGAAGTCGAGGCGTTGAAGCGCCAGCGAAACGAGACCTCCAAAGAAATTGGTCGCCGGCGCGCTCTGGGCGACGGCGCCGCGCCAGAGATGGCGGCGATGAAGGAAGTGGCAGCGTCGATCAAGGCGCTCGATCAAGAACTCAAAGGTGTCGAACTCGAGGTCCAGGACGAACTGGCCTGGTTGCCCAACCGCCCCCACCCGGAGGTGCCGGATGGGACCGACGACAGCGCCAACGTCGTGTGCTCGACGAAGGGCGCGCCCCCGAAGTTTGACTTCGAGCCGCGCAATCACCTGGAGCTGGGGGCAACCCTCGACATGTTCGACTTCGAGGCGGCGGCGGCCCTGTCGGGGGCTGGCTTTGCCGTTTTTCGAGGCGCCGGGGCGCGCCTGGTGCGCGGGCTCATTCAGTGGATGATCGATCTCCACGTCGGCCAGCACGGTTACACCGAGGTGTGGACGCCGGCGGTCGTGCGCGAACACGCCTTGTTTGGCACCGGGCAACTGCCCAAGCTCAAAGAGGACATGTACGAGCTGAGCCGCGACGAGGGGTTCTTGATCCCCACCGCTGAGGTGACCATCACCGGCCTGGCGGCCGATCGGACCTATCCTGAGGCTGATCTGACCACCAAGCTGGTGGGCTACACGCCGTGTTTCCGCCGCGAGGCCGGTGCTGCCGGCCGCCTAACGCGCGGGCTCCTGCGACTTCACCAGTTCGACAAGGTGGAGCTGGTGCGGATCGCTCACCCCGAGCGTTCCTGGGACGACCACGCCGAACTGTTGGGCGAGGTCGCCGCTGTGTTGGATCAGCTGGGCTTGCACTACCGCACGACCGAGTTGTGCACGGGCGACTTGAGCTTTGCTGCGGCTCGTTGTTTCGACCTGGAGGTCTGGGCGCCGGGCGAGAGGCGTTGGCTCGAGGTGTCCTCCTGCTCGAACTATCTCGACTTTCAGGCGCGGCGTTTGGGCACCCGTATGGCTCCAGCCGATGGCGGCAAGTCGGTCCTCGCCCATACCCTGAACGCCTCGGGGCTGGCCTTGCCCCGTCTGATCGTCGCCCTCTTGGAGACCTATCAAACAGCGAGTGGCGCGGTGACCTTGCCCGAAGTGTTGCGCCCCTACATGGCCGGGCTGGACCAACTCCAACCACGCGTCGGCGCCGTCTGAGACTGACGGATGGCGTCGCCGTCCACGACCGCCCAGCACGCGACGCCGCCCTGGCTGCGCGGCTACGTATTCGTCGGTGCCGGGCTCCTGGTTGCCGGCTTGTTTCTCTACACCCATAACGTGGCGCTGCGGCTCGAGCGGCAGGCAAGAACTTCGACGCGGGTGCTAGCCGACTTCTTCGCCACCGTCACCCTGCAGGCGATTGAGTCAGAGCCGGTGCACCGCGTGTTCCGTGACGTGCTGGATCGGGTGGATTTTCCGGTGGTGGTGACCGATGCCGAGGGCCGCCCCATCGCCTGGCGGCGGGTCGACGTCGACCCCAACGCTGTCTCGGTCCAAGAGCAGATGGCCTTCGACCCCACGAGCCCGCCGGTCGACGGACCGCTGGCCGAGTTGCACGGGGTGATTCAGGCAATGGACAGCGAGAACCCGCCGGTGCCGATGATCCACCCGCAGTTGCAACGCAAGATGGGCGAGGTGCACTTCGGGGAGTCGCGCCTGGTGCGGGAACTGCGGTGGGTGCCGGTGGTGGAACTGTTCGCCTTTTTTCTTTTCATTGCTCTGGGCTACTTGGGCTTCCGCAGCGCCCGCGTCGCCGAGCAACGTTACATCTGGGTGGGCATGGCCAAGGAGACCGCTCACCAGTTGGGGACGCCGACCTCCTCGCTGCTCGGCTGGCTCGAGATGCTCCGCTTGCGCGGCGACAGTGGCGCCGCCGCTGGAACCGTCAGCCTGGAACGGCGGTTCTTCGAGGAGACCGTCGCCGAAATGTCCTCGGACATCGACCGGTTGGGCAAGGTGGCGGCGCGCTTTTCACAAGTCGGATCGACGCCGCAAAAGAAACTTCAACCGCTAACGCCAGTCGTCGAAGCAACAGTGCGGTACGTTCGCCGCCGGGCCGGCGCCGGCACCGAGATTCGGGAGCGCTATGCTCAATCACCGCCGGTCGCAATCAACGCCCAACTCATCGAGTGGGTGATCGAAAACGTTCTAAAAAACGCGCTGGACGCCAGCTCTGGCGGCGGCCAGATTCTCGTCGAGGTGTTCCCGCACTTGGACGGGGAGGCAATCGAAGTCGACATCTCTGATCAGGGGGCTGGCATGGACGCCGCCCAGCAGCGCCGGGCCTTCGCCCCGGGTTTCTCCACCAAACAGCGCGGCTGGGGACTCGGGCTGTCGCTTGCGAAGCGCATCATCGAGGAATATCATGGCGGGCGCATTTGGATAAAGCGCAGCCGCTTGGGGGAAGGCACGACTATCGCCATGTCGTTGCCTTGCTAGGACGGAGCCAACATGTCTGATGCACGCGCGGTCCTCTGGGCCGACGATGAAATCGATCACCTCAGGCCCCACATTCTCTTCTTGGAGGAGCGGGGCATCCAAGTAACACCGGTCACCAACGGCGAGGACGCGGTGTCTATGTTCCATCAGCGGCGCTACGACGCCGTGCTGCTCGATGAGATGATGCCGGGCATGGGCGGCTTGGACACGCTCGAAGCCATCAAGGCCGTGAATCCTGATGTGCCGGTGGTGTTGATTACCAAGAGCGAGGAAGAGTCGCTCATGAACGACGCCATCGGCCGGCGCATCTCTGACTACCTCACCAAGCCGGTGAATCCCAGCCAGGTGTTTCTGGCGATCAAGCGGCTCCTGGAAGGCGTGGCGATCCAACAAGGGCACCTCACGCGGGACTTCGTGCAGGAATTCGCGCGGCTCCAGGCCACCGATACCGCCGCCCTCGATGCCAATGGCTGGATCGAGCTGTACGTCAAGATGACCGGTTGGGACTTGCGGCTCGAGGAAATGCGCGACGCCGGGCTAGACCAGTCGTACGCCGACCTCAAGAAGCAGTTGAACCATGTCTTCTGTCGCTACTACGAGACTCACTATCGCGATTGGATGGCGGCCAGCGGCGACCGGCCGGTGTTTTCGCCCGAGATCGTTTCAAAGTACGTGCAGCCGCATCTCTCTGCCGGCAAGCGGGTCTATCTGGTGGTGGTCGACTGCATGCGGCTGGATCAGTGGATGGCAGTGCAGCCGCTGCTGGCGCCCCTGTTCGATGTGACCAACGACTACTACTTCTCGATTGTTCCCAGTGCGACGCCGTACGCCAGAAACGCCATTTTCTCCGGCCTCTATCCGCTGGGCCTCTACCGCGACTACCCCGACTACTGGCAGGAGCGTCTGGTGGGCGAGGGGTCTAAGAACCGATTTGAGGCCGAGCTGTTGAGCCTGCAACTCGAGCGCCTGGGGAACAAACCCCTGAGCCAGAAGTACGTCAAGATCTACAGCATGGAGGACGGTCAGGCCCTCGGCCGCCAGATCGAGAGCTTTCGGTCACTGGACGTGGTCGCCTTGGTGTTCAACTTTGTGGACATCTTTGCCCACGGGCGCAGTGAATCAGAAATTCTGCGCGAGTTGGCCCCGGACGAGGCGGCGCTCCGCTCGGTAATGACCTCGTGGTTTGCGCACTCCACACTCCTCGAGGTGTTGCGCTCGATCGCCAGGCAACCCGACGCCGTGCTGGTCCTGACCACCGACCACGGCGCTACGATCGGCATGCGGTCGTCGCTGGTCTACGGCGACCGCACCACCTCCACCAACGTTCGCTACAAGTATGGCGACAATTTGAAGTGCGACGACAAGCAAGCGGTTCACGTCAACTCGCCCGAGGAGTTCAACCTGCCGGCAGATACGCTCAACAAGAACTACTTGCTCGCCAAAGAGGACTACTACTTCGTCTATCCCACGAACTACCACGACTACGAACGGCAGTACCGCGGTAGCATCCAGCACGGCGGCATCTCTTTGGAGGAGTTGGTGCTGCCCTGCGCCACGTTGGTGCCGCGCGCGTGACCCGCACACGGCTCTGGGCGGGGCAAACGCACAGCGAGGCCGAGACCGAGGCGGCTGGCCGGCGTCTAGGTGAGCGGCTCGAGTCGCCGTGCGTATGGGTCTTGGAAGGCGATCTTGGCAGTGGTAAGAGCGTCTTGGCGCGCGGCGTGTTGCGCGGTCTCGGGGTCACCGGTGCTGTGCGCAGCCCGACGTTTACCTTGGCGATCCCATACGAGGCTCGCCTCGATGCCGTCCACATTGACCTCTACCGCCTGGAGTCGGTCGCCGCCATCCGCGCCGCCGGCCTCGATGAGTGGATGGACGGCCGCCAGGTGGCGCTCATCGAGTGGGGTGAGCGGGCGTTGCCCCTCGTGACACCGGAGGCCCTCTACACGCGTTTTGAGCATCAGGGCGGTGACGCCCGGCAGCTCGAGTTCGGAGTGCTGGGCGAAGCGGCAGCGCCCTGGCACCACGCGCTAGGCGAAGCGATGGCGGGGATCGACGGTCGTGGTCTTAGGAATTGACACCTCTACCAGTCAGCTGGCACTCGGCCTCGTCCGAGACGGCGAGGTGGTTGCCGAGTGGCTGGTGATGGACGGGCTCAGGCACTGCGAGCGCCTGCAGAGCGGCGTTGCTACCCTGCTGGCTGACCTGGGGGCGGACGTCGGGGCACTCACCGGAGTCGCGGTCGGCCAGGGACCGGGCTCGTTTACCGGCTTGAGGATCGGTGTGGCCGCCGCCCAGGGCTTGGCAACGGGGCGAGGGGTGCCGATCGTTGGAGTGTCTTCGCTTGAGGCGTTAGCCCATCCGTGGCGGCGAACGCCGGGGAGTGTCGTCGCTTGCCTTGACGCGCGCCGGGGTGAGGTTTACGTTTGCGTGTATCATGCGTCGGAGTCGGGGCTTAGAGCGATTGGCCAGGAGCGGTTGGCAACGCCGGCGGATGGCCCGAGCCTCGTCGGCAGCGCCCCGCCGCCGGTGACGGTCATCGGCACCGGGGCGCCGCAGGTCGCCGCGGCCCTCGTTGAGAGCGGCATCGACGTCGTCGAACCCGGCGGGCCAGCTGATTATCCGCGCGGGGCGACGATCGCACAGCTGGGCGCCGGCCGTCTCGCGACTTCAACCCGAGGCCAAGCGCCCGTGGAACCCAACTATTGCCGGCCAAGCGATGCAGAAGGTCAGCCCAACGTGCCAACCGGTGTCGATCCGCCCCATGGCGGTCGATGATCTGCCGGGCGTGGTCGACCTCGAGGCCCGGGCCTTCCCTCAACCGTGGTCGCGCAAGTTCTTTGAAGCCGAACTGGCACGGCAGCACCCGCCAGGCTGGGTGTGGGTGGCAACGGCCGCCAGGGGTGGTCTGGCCGGCTACTTGGTGGCTTGGCTGATGGTGGACGAAGTGCACCTAGGGAACTTGGCGGTCGAGGAGGGTTGCCGCCGTCAAGGCGTGGCGGCCACGTTGCTCGGGTGCCTGGAGCGCGCTGCCCTGGAGCGGCGGGCAGCGGCGATCACCTTGGAGGTGCGCACGACCAACCGCGCGGCCCTTTGCCTCTACGCCCGCCATCGGTTTCGGCCGATCGGCGTGCGGCGCGGCTACTATGGAGTGGGACGCGACGCGGTGGTCATGCTGCGCGAGCTTTGAGAGAGTCCGATGTCCTGGTTCAAGAAAAAGCCCAACTTCGGTTTTAGCATTCGCAAGCGAGAAGCCCCGGACGGGCTTTGGCTCAAGTGTGAAAACTGCAGCGAGATGCTCTACGCCCGCGAGCTGGAGCGGGCCTTGCGCGTCTGCGACAAGTGTGGCCACCACTTCAAGATCCGCTGCACCGACTATGTGACTCTCCTGGCCGACCCCGATTCCTTTGCAGAAATGTTCGCCGGGGTGGTCGCGGTCGATCCACTCAACTTTCGTGATTCCAAGCGTTACACCGATCGCCTGAAGGACTACCGTAAGCGAACCCAGCTCGAGGAGTCGGTGCTAACCGGTGCCGCCCAGCTCGCTGGGCACAGAATTGGGCTAGGCGTGATGGACTTCGCTTTCATGGGCGGCACGCTGGGCTCGGCTACCGGCGAGCGCTTGAAGCGGCTGATCGATTGGTGCACAGAGGCCCCTTGCCCCCTGGTCTTGGTGTCGACCTCGGGCGGGGCCCGCATGCAAGAGGGCATCCTGTCGCTCATGCAAATGGCCAAGACGTCCGTCGCCCTGGCGCACCTGCGTGCCGCCCGCCAGCCATTCATTTCGATTCTCTTGAATCCGACCACGGCCGGGGTGGCGGCGAGCTACGCCAGCCTTGGGGACGTCATCATCGCCGAGCCGCGGGCCCAGATTGGCTTTGCTGGACCGCGGGTGATTCAGCAGACCATCAACCAGGACTTGCCCGAGGGTTTTCAAACCGCTGAATTCGTGCTGGAACACGGCATGATCGACATGATTGTACCCCGCTCCGAAATGCGCGACACCGTCGGCAGAGTGCTGGACATGCTCCTGGTGCCTCAACGGACGATCGAACTCGAAACCGCGGCGGTCAACGGCGACCGGCCGCCAGCCGATGCCGCCGGGACCGACGTCGCCGCCGGCGACTCCACCGAGCCGGCGCCGTTGGGTGATGGTGAGGTGCCCCAAGCGGAGTCATCCACCCCTGAATGACCGCTGGTCGCCGCTACCTGGAAGCGCTCATGACCAGCGAGCGCAGTGGGTTGAAGTTGGGATTGAGCCGCTTTCGGCGCGTTCTCCGAGACCTCGACCACCCCGAGCGGCGGTTCCGCACGCTGATCGTCGGCGGCACCAACGGCAAGGGGTCAGTCGCCGCCATGTTGGCGTGCATGATGAGAGCGGCTGGCTACCGGACCGGACTGTTGACCAGCCCGCATCTGTTGGGCTACCGGGAACGGATTCGCGTCGACGGTCGGGCGATCAGCCGCGCCCAAGTAGACCGCGACATGGATTATCTGTTGCCCTACGTCCAGCGTCACGGCGCTTCCTTCTTTGAGACGATGACGGGCTTGGCATTCGTGCACTTTGCTGCCGAAGGCGTCCAGGCGGCGGTGCTCGAGGTGGGGCTGGGGGGGCGCCTCGACGCTACGAACGTCACCCGGCCGCTGGTCGCGACCGTCGTCTCGGTCGGCATGGACCACACGAGGATTTTGGGATCGACGGTGGCGTCGATCGCCCGCGAAAAGGTGGCCATCGCCCGGTCCGGCCGGCCGCTGGTAGTCGGTGCCCGCGGCGTGGCCGGCGTCGAACTCGAGCGCTTGGGCCGGGCGCGCGGCGCGCGCGTCGAGCGGCTCGGCCAGGACGCCCATTTTCGCCTGACCCAGGCCGAGCCTCGACGGCTGCGCGTTGAACTCGATCGCCAGGGTCGCCGCTATGGCGCTTGGCTGAGCATGGCTGGCCGCCACCAGGGCCGCAACGCTGCCACCGCGATGTTGGCGGCGGCGGCGGCCCACGATTCCGGGCTCCCCCAACCCGAGATCGGCCGAGGGCTCGACCAGGTGGTCTGGCCGGGCCGCCTGCAGTGGATCGACTCGACCCCCCCCGTTCTCCTGGACAGTGCGCACAACGCCGCCGGGAGTCGGGTGTTGGCCGACTACCTGGCCGAATTCTTGGCTGATCGACGCATTCTTTGCGTTCTCGGTCTCTTGGCTCGGAAGCGGCTCAGGAGTTTTCTGGCGCCGCTCTTGCCGCACATCGCCGAGTGGATCGTGACCGAGCCCGCCGGCGACCGCGCCCATCCTCGTGCCGACATCGCCCGGGCACTGCCGGCCGAGGCCCGCCAGACGGACACGCCGAGCGTTGCGACGGCGTTGGAGTTGGCCCAGTGTCACGCCGGCCCGCGGGATGTCGTTTTGGTGGCAGGATCGCTCCGGGTGGTCGCCGAGGCGCTCAGGGCGCTCGGCCGGCGCCGCTTCGAGCTGATCTAGCCGGCACCCATCGGGTAGGCTGCGCGGTATGGCAGAGGCTTTGGCAGTCGGCATCGATCTGGGGGGGACCCGCACCAAGCTGGCCTTGGTTGGCGCCGAGAGCGGCGTGCGCGCTCAGGGGGTCGCCGACACCCGAGTCGGGGCGGGTGCAACCACCATCGTCGCTGGAGCGCTGGCTGCGGCGCGCCAGCTCATCGACCAGGCTGGAGTCGAGCCGCAGAGTGTGGCCGCTGTCGGCGTTGGGGTCGCCGGCTTGTTGGACTCCACCACGGGCGTGGTTGCCACGGCTCCCAACTTGGCCGACTTTGTCGGGTTGTCGATCACCGATTGTGTAGCGGTGGGGTTGGACGACGCGCTCGGCGTCCAGCGACCGATTATCGCCGACAATGACGCGACGGCTGCCGCTTTCGCTGAAGCGCGAATGGGGGCTGGGGTTGGGGCGGCGCTTCTGGTCGGCGTCACGCTCGGCACCGGCGTCGGTGGCGGGCTCGTGGTTGGGGGACAACCGCTGCGCGGTGCCCGCGGCATGGCCGGCGAGATCGGCCACATGGAACTCGTCCCCGGCGGCCGGGCGTGCGGGTGCGGGCGGCGCGGCTGCTTGGAGCCCTACGTCAACGCCCAGGCACTGACCGCCGGAGCGCTGGAGTTGGGCGAGCCAGCCGTGCGCGCGCGCTTTGGGGCGGCGGGACCCTCGGCCCGCGCCGTCGGTGAAGCGGCGGCAGTTGGAGAACCCTGGGCCACTACCGTGTTGAGTCAAGTGGGCGAGCGGTTGGGTCAGGGATTGGCGCGCGCCGTCTGCCTTTTGAACCCGGATCGCATTGTGGTGGGGGGCGGCGTCGCTCTAGCGGGGGCCCCACTGTTCGATGCCGCCCGACGGACCTTGGCGGCGGGCACCTTCGAGCCCCTGGCAACGCATGTGCAACTCGTGAGTGCCAAGCTATTGGATTCGGCCGGCGCGATTGGCGCCGCATTGTTGGCGTTGGAGCACTCGTGCGCTGGCTGACCGCCCTGGTGGTGGCGGTGGTGATGTGGATGGCTCCGCATCCCAGCTGGAGCCAGGCGGCCGAGCCCTCCCGGGAATTCGACGGACCGACCCAGGTCGACGGCGACAAGCTTGAGCAGGTGCAAGAGGACGGGCGGCCCATCCTCTTGGTCAAGAGTGTGCGCCTGCGCCAGGGCACGACGGCGGTGACCGGTAAGGTCGGGCGTTTTGACCGACTCAACCAGTGGCTGACCATCGACGGAGATGTGCGGATTGTCGAGGGCGCCACGACCATCCGCGGCGAGCGCGCCACCTACGACCTGCGCACGCGACAGGCCACCGTCACCGGCGACGTGGAAATCGAGGAGGCCGGAGTCACCGTTCAAGCGCCGCGCGCCCGCTACGACCGGGATACGGCGATCACCCGCCTGGGGGGTGGGGTTCGCGTCGAAGGGCTCGAGGGCGGCCGCCAGGTGGACGCCGACAGCCTAGTGTTCGAGTCAACCACTGGCCGGGTCGAGGCCTACGGTGACGTAGTTATCGAGGACCCTGACGAGCAGGCCCTGGTGCGCGGTCAAAGGGCGGTTTATGAACGCGGCTCGGGCGACTTGGACGTTACCGACCGCGCCAGCATGCAGCTCTCCCAGCGGGGTCAACCGGTGTTGGTGACCGCCGATAGCCTCTGCTTTCTGCGGCAATCAGACGTTGTCGAAGCGCGCGGCGGCGTGCGCGTGCAGCAGGGGTTGACCGAGGCGTATGCTGGCTTCGCTCGCTTTGAAGAGCGTCAAGAGCGGGCCTTCTTGACCGATTCGCCCCTCGCCCTGAGTTCCACCGGAGTGGTGCGCGGCGACACATTGCACCTCCGCATGCGCCAGGATGCCATCGAGCAGGTGATCGCCGTCGGTGACGCTCGGGCCATCTATGAATCGGCAAAGCCGGCCGCTGGGGATGCGCCGCCGTCGCGCGACGTCATGCGTTTGGTTGGGGATACCCTATGGCTGCGGGTGGTCGACGGTGAGGCCGACGAAGTGCGCGCTGTCGGCCAGGCCGAGACCGTCTATGAGCCCACCGGCGCCGGTGGCGCCCGCCTGAATCGCGCCCGCGGGGAGCGTATCCGCTTGCTCCTGGATCGCGGCGAACCGTATCAGGCGATTGTCGAGGGGGATGCCACCGGTACCTACTATTTCGCGGCGGCCGCCGACACGGCCGACAGTCTGGTCAGCGGTGTGCCCGGAGTCGTCGATTCGGTCACCGCGTTAGGGTCTCCAGCTCGGTTGGGTGGTACCAGGGATCAGTTTCTTGGGGCGGCAGCCGTTCCAGACTCGTCGGTCGAAGAAGTGCAGTACTCGGCGCGGCGCATGACCTACCTGGCCGAACGCGGCGAGCTACGGCTCGAAGAGGAGGCGGTGGTCGAGTATCAGGCGTCGACCTTGCGCGCCGGCCAGATCCGTTTCCAGGCCGAGGAGCGGCTCTTGGTGGCGACCGAAAGTCCCGAACTGACCGAAGGCGCAGACGTCATCGATGGCGATCTGATGACCTACGATCTGGACACGCGGGTCGGCCAGGTGCACACCGGCGTCACCGAATTCGAGCGCGGCATCTACCGCGGCGCCAAGCTGGAACGCAGCCCCGACAACGTCTTCTACGTCGAGGACGGGGCCTACACCACGTGCGACTTGGATGAGCCGCACTACCACTTTGCCAGCCGCCAGATGAAGCTGTACCTGGGTGACAAGGCCGTCGCCAAGCCGCTGGTCCTGCATGCCGGCCGCGTCCCGATTTTGGCCCTGCCGTTCTACATGTTTCCCATCAACAAGGGCCGCCAGTCCGGCCTCTTAGTGCCGCGCATCGAGTTCGGGGTCTCGGACAGAACGGGACGTTTCGTCCGTAATGCCGGGTACTATTGGGTGATCAACGACTACGCCGACCTCGAAGCCTTCGCTGACCTCAATGAGCATTCGCCGTTCTTCGTGGCCAACAGCCGGTTTCGCTACCACGTCCGCTACATGATGCGCGGCGAGATATCCGCCAGCTCCAGCTTTGGCGAGGCCAACCGCGACTGGGATGTCGAGGGCGATTGGCGGACCTTAGAGGGGTTGCCGCGCTTCAGTGCCAACATCGACTTCTTGTCGCGGCGTTCCTTCCGCCAGGACGCTCAGAGCCTGCTCGAGTCCAACCGCCTGGACACCGAGCTGCGCACCAACCTCACCTACGAAAAGGCCTTCGAATCGGGCACCAGCCTGACGGTCTCCAGCGAGCGCGTGCAGCGCCTGCAGGATGCTTCCGGGGCGACCCTGGCCGGCTCCGGGGTGGTGACCGGGGTGGCGCCGTCGGTGGCCCTGTCGTTTGCGCCCCGGACCCTCGGCGGGCCACCCGACGCCAAGGGGCGCGGTGGTCGCTGGCCATGGCTAGCCTCGACGAGCTACAGCTTCCGCGCCGCCGCTCGCAACACCTATGACAGTCGCCGACCGGACTCGCGGTACCTGCGGACGGCCGATGGCTCCGCGAGCTTGAGCGACGCGCGTGCGCTCGGCTACCTGCGCCTGGTGCCGTCCGTGGGCGCCAGCGCCACGTACGTGGAGCGTACCGAGTCGCTGGTCGATGGAATCCAAGTGCCGGGTATCGGGCACGTCGTGACCGGCGGGGTCACCTACGGTTTGCAGCTCAGAACCGAGGTGTTTGGTCGCTGGCGGCCGCGGCTTGGGCCCTACCACGGTTTCCGCCACGTCATCACCCCGTCGGCCGGCTTTTCTCACACGCGGCCCTTTGACTCGCGACGCGACCTCCTAGTGGAACCCGAGCCGTTCTCGTCTCTGTCGCTACGCCTGGGCAATCGCCTCGAGACTCGGCTTGGGGAACCGGGAGAGTTCCGCGTGCATCGCGACTTTCTCACCTTCAACCTCACGACTAGCTACGATGTCGATGGCCGCTCCGCCCGTCGGTTTTCGGACATCAATCTAAGCGGCCGCTTCGTCCCTTGGACCGGTGTTCCGGGTATGAACTTTTCTCTGCGCTACGACCCCTATGAGCGCCGGAACGAGCAGTACTCCACCGATCTGCGCTTTGAGTTCACCAGGCGGCCAAAAACCACCGACTCGGAGGCCCCGGTGCTCGACTCCGAGGCCCCGGTGCTCGACTCCGAGGAGCCCGAAGAAGAAGTCGAACCTGTCGCGCAAGCTGTGTTCCCATCGCGATTTACGCTGAGTGGTTCGTTCAGCTTCGCGGGCGGAGGTGGTAGCGCCAAACATCTGCAGACCACCTCGACCATGCGCTTCAACCTGACTCCGAAGTGGAACCTGTACTACTCAGTGACCATTGACCCACTCGAACGCTCCATCGTATCGCAGCGCTACAACATCGTCCGTGACTTGCATTGTTGGGAGGCGCGGTTTAGCCGCGCCTTTTCCGGCAACCGCTGGGAGTATTCGTTCCGGATCGCGGCGCGCGATCTACCCGACTTGTTCTACGAAAAGACCTCGGGAGTGACCCGTCAATCCAGCTTGTTCTAGGGTCGCGGTTGGACTTTTGCGTAGTTTCTCGGTGCGTTTCAAGCGTCAGAGTGCGATGACGCCGTGTCATCGCGATGATCTCGTACGAAGCGTGCGCTTTTGTTGTTGACACGCGCCCGATCGATTCAATAGCCTGCCCCCGTTCCTTCGCCGAAAGGAGGTGAACGGCATGAACAAGACTGAATTGACAGCGGCTCTCGCCGACAAGGTTGGTCTCACGTTGAAAGACGCGAAGCTAACTGTCGACGCCATGTTCTCGACTGAACCCCGTGAAGGCATCATTGCTTCCGAGCTCGCGGCGGGCAGGAAAGTGACTGTCACTGGGTTTGGGACATTCGAGACGCGCAAGCGCAAGGCTCGTGAAGGTCGCAATCCGCAGACCGGGGAACCGATCAAGATTGCGGCGGCGCGCTATCCGGCCTTCCATCCAGGCAAGGCTTTGAAGGATCGCGTCAAGAAGAAGCGGCGCTAGCCGACCTCGATTCTCGAGGACCCAGGGGTGCTCCGTAGTTGGGGCACCCCGCTTTTTTGTGGGGCAAAACCCTCCCCTGCGGGGGGCCGTCCTCGAGCTTTGGCGCGCTTTTGACCCTTCGCTGCCCGGCCAGCGGCTACCATGGTGCTCGAACTTGTAGGGTGGCAGCGTCTACCCTAAGCCGATATAGTTGCCCGGGTTCCACGATTGACCTTAATGGGTGCTGAGGAGTGAGCATGTTGAAGTGGTTGAGCGCCATTGCCCTGGTGGCGTCCCTCGGAATGCAGGGGGACGCCCGCGCCGAACGCTCGGAGGAAGTCGAGCTGCTGATCATCAGTTCCGCCTCCAATCGCGGCGAAGTCGATCCCTGCGGGTGAAAAAAGTCCCAGAAGGGGGGGCTAGCCCGGCGGGCTTGCCTAGTCGACTCAGTCAGAACACATGTGGATGACCAACTCCTGCTCGTAGACGGCGGCGACTACACCCATCCCAACATGACCAAGGACGACCGCTTGAACTGGTTTGTCCTGGAGGCCATGGGGCGGATGGGCTACGACGCCATGACCTTGGGCGAGCTCGAGTTGTACCGCGGTGCCGAGTACGTCGAACGCATTCTTGCCGAGAGTCAGGTACCGGTGGCCTTGGCCAACGTTTTCTTCGCTGACACCGGCGAGCGGGTAGGTGCCGAGACGGTCGTCGTCGACAAGAGCGGCGTCAAGATCGGCATTCTCGGCCTCATGGGTCAGGACTTTGGTGAGGGCGTTGCCAAGTTTGAGGGGCTCGGTTTCCGCATCGACGATCCGTTCGAAGTGGCTGCCAAAGTGGTGCCCGAACTCAGCTCCCAGGTCGACGTGGTAGTTGTCCTGTCCCATGCACCCTCGGCTGACACCTTCCAGCTGCCCAAGCAGGTGAACGGCATCGACCTTCTGGTTTTCGGGCACTACCCGGGCACCGTGGCCGCGACGCAGGTCGACGGTGCTGTGACCATCCGCTCGGGCCAGCGCGGCCAGCACATCGCCGAGACCCGCGTGGTGATCAACCCGGAAAACGAAGTGGTGACATACGAGGGCAAGGCGACAGCGTTGCTTATCGATACTTTCTGCGAGGACCCGACCCTGGCAGAGGAGCTCACCTCGCTCAAAGACGATGTCGAGGCCGACCAGCGCAAGTCGCAGCTTGAGGAGGAGATTCGCAGCCAGTCCTCCAAGTTGGTCTTGGGCCAGGACCACTTCATGGGCGATGCCAAGTGCTCCCGCTGCCACGCCGACATTTACAGCCATTGGCAGGAAACACCGCACGCCCGCGCCTTTCAGACGCTGGTCGACGATCAGGCGGCTGAGAACTCCGAGTGCCTCAAGTGCCACGTCACCGGTTTTCAGCTAGCCGGGGGCTTTCAGGGAGTGGGTGCCGACGCGGATATGCGCAACGTCCAGTGCGAGGCGTGTCACGACATGGGTACCCGCCACAACATGATCGACGCCAAGCCGGTGGGCGAAGTCGCCTGCCTGGGGTGTCACGACCAGGAGAACAGCCCGGCGTTCGACTTCGAGTCCTACTGGGCTGAGATCGCCCACCCCAAACCAAGCGATTAGCCTCGCCCGGACGGCCGGCTTGGAGTAAAGTGGATGCCCCGCAGGCGCTGGCTGCGGGGCATCAGCTGTATCAAAGCGTGGAGGCAACATGTCGGATCGCTCCAAGGTTCGCTACGCCGAGAACATTGTCGACACTATCGGCAACACGCCTCTGGTCCGTCTCAACGCCGTCGCCCGCGGCGTGCGGCCGCTGGTGCTCGCCAAGGTGGAGTCGTTCAACCCCGGCGGCAGCGTCAAAGACCGCATCGGCTACCACATTGTCGACGCTGCTGAGAGGGAGGGATTGCTCGAGGCTGGTGGTACCATCGTCGAAGCAACCTCGGGCAACACCGGCTGCGGGCTGGCGATGGTGGCGGCGACCCGCGGCTACCGGGCGATCTTCACGATGCCCGACAAGATGAGCCAGGAGAAGATCAATCTCTTGAAAGCCTACGGCGCCGACGTGCACGTGGCGCCGACGGCGGTGGCTCCCGACCACCCCGACAGCTACTACGAAGTCGCCAAGCGCTTGGCTCGTGAGATCCCCGGCGCCTTTCTGGCCAACCAGTACTTCAATCCCGCCAATCCCCGGTCGCACGTCGTGACCACCGGGCCCGAGCTGTGGGAGCAGACCGGCGGTGAACTCGACGTGTTTGTGGCTGGCATGGGCACTGGCGGCACCATCTCCGGCGTCGGTCAGTACTTGAAGGAGCGCAAGCCCTCGGTGAGCGTGGTGGGTGCCGACCCCGACGGTTCGATCCTCTGCCATTACTTCGAGACCGGCCAGATGATCGAGGCGCGCACCTACAAGACCGAAGGCGTCGGGGAGGACATCATCCCCGGCACTACCAACTTCGACGTGATCGACCGAGTGGTGACGGTTACCGACAAGGAAGCTCTGAACATGGCGCGCCGCGTGTCGCGCGAGGATGGGATCCTGATCGGTGGGTCTGGCGGCATGGCGGTGGTGGCGGCGCTGAAAATCGCCGCCGAGTTGGACGAGTCTAAGATCATCGTTGTCTTGTTGCCCGACACCGGCGAGCGCTATCTCTCCAAGGTGCACTCGGACGAGTGGATGCGCGACAACTGCTTGTTGGATGTGCATGACGTCAGCGTTCAAGACGTCCTGGGGGGCAAGCCGGAGTCGGTCCCCGGTCTCCTCAAGGTGGCCAAAGACGACCCGGTGCGGGCGGCCTTGGACTTGGTGCGCAACTACAACGTCTCACAGTTGCCGGTGATGGATGGCGAGCGGGTGGTAGGTTGCGTCGAAGAGACGCAGCTCATGTCTCGCGTCCTCGAGAACGCCGGTGCCTTGGATGAACCGGTGTCCAGCGTCATGTCTGCGCCCCTACCGGTCATCGAGGCGGGGAGTTCGGTGGTGGAGGCCCTGCAGTTTTTGGCCGATCGGAACGCCGTCCTAGTGCGCGAAAACGGCGGTGCCTGTGGCATTCTGACCCGCTTCGATCTCATCGAGTACGTCACCTCGTAGGCCCATGTCGCGTTCGCCGAGGACGGGGGGGCTGGCGACCCGGGCGGTGCACGCTGGCCAGGTGCCCGACCCGACCACCGGCGCCGTGGTGCCACCGATCTACCAAACGTCGACCTATGCCCAGCCGCGTTTGGGGGAGCACCAGGGCTACCAGTACGCCCGCGGCGCCAACCCCACTCGCACCTCCCTTGAGGAGGCGCTGGCTGCACTCGAGGGCGCTTCCGGGGCGCTGGCGTTTGCCTCAGGGATGGCGGCAGTCGACGCCACGGTGGCGCCCTTGTCGGCCGGCGCGCACCTCGTTGCCTCCGCCGACATGTACGGCGGAACCTACCGCCTGTTCGAATCCTTGCTCGGTCAGCGGGGCGTCGCAGTGACCTACGCCGACACCACCGAGGTCGCGGCGGTGGAGGCGGCGCTGAGGCCAGAGACCGAACTCTTGTTTGTGGAGACGCCCTCCAATCCGCTCATGCGGGTGTCCGATTTGGCGGCGCTGGCCTCCCTTGCCAAGGCGCGGCGGCTGCGCACGGTGTGTGACAACACGTTTTTGACCCCCTACCTCCAGAACCCGCTGGCCCTGGGGTTCGACGCGGTGGTGCACTCGACCACCAAGTACCTGAATGGTCACTCGGATGCGGTGGGCGGCGCGGTGGTGTCGAGTGATGAGGCGTGGTTGGGTGTCCTGGCAGCCTACCGCAACACCGCCGGCGCGGTCCCGGGACCCTTTGACTGCTGGCTGGTGGCGCGCGGCATCAAGACCCTGCCGGTGCGGATGGAGCGACACACCGAGAACGCCAGCCACCTCGCCCGCGTGTTGGAAGACGACTCGCGCGTCGCCCAGGTCTACTATCCCGGTCTGCCCGCCCATCCACACCACGCCCGCAGTGCTCGCCAGGCGCGCGGCGCCGGCGGCATGCTGGCCGTCGAATTGGGGAGTGAGGCGAGCGCCAAGCGATTCATGGAGGCGGCGCGCGTTCTGACCCTGGCGGAAAGCCTGGGCGGTGTTGAAAGCCTCATGTGCTATCCGCGCAGCATGACCCACGGCTTCCTCACCGAGTCACGTCGCCTCGAGTTGGGCATCACGCCCGGTTTGGTGCGATTGTCGGTCGGGATCGAAGACGCCGAGGACTTGGTTCTCGACGTCAAAGAGGCGCTGGCAGAGGCTTTCGCTTGACCATGGGCCATCCACTGCTACACTGCCGCCACTTCCGTCTCGTGCCCCGCCCCCGCGGCCCCTTTTCGCCTCACCGTGCGGCGCTTCTAGCGCGCGCGGCGCGTAGGTTGGGCTGATACGTGCACGTCTGGGTCATCCAAACAGACCGCCGCCTTGGTCTCCTGGTGGCTCTACTCATCGCTGCGACCTTCTCTGCGGCGTGTCGCGTCAAGCCGCCGGCCGATCCCGTCCAAGCACCCAGCCGGCTCCACGGCGGCGTCTTTCGCTACGCCGAGAGTTCCGACCTGCCGGCCCTGGATCCGGTGCGCTGCGACGACACGGCGTCCACCCATGCTGCGACGCAGCTCTACGAGGGCCTGGTAGCGCTGGGTGACGACCTCCAGCCCGAGCCGGCTTTGGCTGAGCGCTGGACGGTCTCGGCGGATGGCTTGGAGTGGCGTTTTCAGCTGCGCACCGACGCCTTCTATCACGATGACCCGTGCTTTGCCGGCGGCCGCGGCCGGGCGCTGACCGCGGCCGATGTGAAGCTTAACTTCGAGCGCCTGTGCGATCCCGAGTCGGGGAGCACCGGCTACTGGATTTTTGCCGGCAAGATCGCCGGTGCCGACGCCTTTCATCAGGGGCGAGCACCAGGAGTCCGTGGCTTCTCGGCGCCGAGTCCCGACGTTTTCGTCGTGCGACTCACCCGCCCATACGCGCCGCTCCTCCGACTGATGGCGATGCCCTATGCGCTGGTTGTCGCCCCCGAAGCGATCCAGCGCTACGGTGAGCGCCTGGATCGCCACCCGGTCGGCACCGGTCCGTTTCGGCTGGCCGCCTGGGCCGCGGGCGAAGGGCTGGAGATGGTACGTCACCCGCGCTACTGGGGAAGGGATGCCGACGGGCGCCAGCTGCCCTACCTGGATGGCGTTCAGGTCATTTTTGAGCCGGACGCAGCCCGCCAGGTGGCGCTTTTCGAGCGCGGCGCGTTGGAGCAACTCTATCCCATCCCGAGCGACTACTTCGCGGAGTTGGTAGTGCCCGAGGGCGGCGTTCGCACGGGAGTTGGCAACTTTGTGATTCAGTCGGCCCCCGAGTTGGACGTCCAGTATTACGGGATGCGCATGGACGCGCCGCCGTTTCAAGGAAACCGGGCGCTACGCCAGGCATTGAACTACGCGGTCGATCGCCGGGCGTTGGTGGACGAGGTGCTGCGCCGCGGCACTCCGGCGCACCACGGTGTGCTGCCGCCGGGCTTGCCCGGCTTCAACCCGGCGCTCGAGGGCTACCGCTACGACCCGGAGCTGGCCCGCTCGCTGTTGACCGCGGCCGGCTACCCGGACGGACGAGGCCTTTCCGAGATGACGCTCGAAGTCAACGCCGGGGGCACGGCCACCGTCGAGGTTGCCGAGGCGGTGGCCGCGCAGCTCGGGCGACTGGGCCTCCGCGTGCGCGTCGAAGCCCGGCCTTGGCCGGAGCACCTGCGGCGGGTCGAGGAAGGCGAAGCACCGTTGTTCCGCATGGCGTGGTTGGCCGACTACCCCGATCCCGAGAACTTCTTGGCGTTGTTTTACAGCGCTCACTGGGCACCCCGTGGCCCTAACACCACCCACTACGCCAACCCTGCCTTCGACCGCCTGTTCGAGCAGGCGCTCTCCACGGCGGATACGGCGGCGCGCGATGCGCTCTACCACCAAGCCGAGGCGCTGGTGGTCGAGGACGCGCCCTGGATTTTTCTCTTCCACGCCGAAAGCTACAGGCTCATCCAACCCTGGGTGCGGGGCTACCCCATCAACCCGCTCGACTACCGGGTTCTCAAGCGGGTTCGGCTTGCGCAGCCTTAGATTCCCGGTTGTCGCCAGCGCGTTGTTCTTGCTCCTGGGCTTGCCGTTCTGGGAGTACCGCACGGACGACACCTACATCTTCCTGCGCTACGCCCAGAACTGGGCGGCCGGACTGGGGCCGGCGTTCAACCCGGGGGAGCCGACCTACGGGTTTTCCAGCCCGCTGTGGTTGGCCGCATTGACCGGTGCCGAGCGCCTCGGGATCGGCGGGCTGACCGCTGCCAAGGTCTTGGCGGTCGCTTGTGGGGTGGCTTCGGTCTGGGGCTTTTGGTGGTGGGCGCGGGCGTGGCTCCCGGCCAGCGCCGCCGGTTGGGTCACTTGTGCCTGGGCGGCGAACGGTTGGTTGGTGCGCTGGAGTGCGGCGGGGATGGAAACCGCCCTGATCTTGGCGTGGACGGTGTGGTGCTTGGCGCTCGACGCCCGGGCGTGGCAGCGCCGGGAGGTGAGTTGGGGGGCGGCGGTGTGCGCGGGCGCTGCCGCGTTGACGCGGCCGGAAGGAGCAATTCTCGCCGCCGTATTGTGCGTTGCCACCGTCTGGCGCGCCGGTTGGCGCCACGCCCTCGCCCAGGGTGTCATCGTCTCGCTCCTCGTCGTCCCTTGGCTCCTCTATGCGCAGTTCACCTTCGGCGGCTTCCTGCCGATTACCGGCGCCGCCAAAGGGACGGTCGGTGTGGCGTGGGGGATCGACCCGCTCCGGGATGTGGCGCGGGCGGTGGCGGCGACCAGCTGTCTTGAAGTTCTATTGGCCGGCCTCGGCATCGGCTTGGCCCTGGGTGCTGACCGGCGTCCGCCCGGCTGGGGGACGGCGCTCGGTTGGCTCGGTGGTTTGATCCTCTTCTACAGCCTCACCGGCTTTGACGTCCTGTCGCGCTACGCCCTGCCGATCGTGCCCGTGGTCGTTGTTGCCGGCTTCTGGGAATTGGAGCGCTTGCCGGGTCGCTGGGCGCCGGGCGTTCTTCTCGCCTTGATGACCGTGTGGTGGGCGTGGGTCGGGGCGCAGGCCGAACTCAGCCCTAGGGTTTGGGGGATAGCGGCGGTGGCCACGGCAGCCGTGGTGGTGGGACTTCACCACCGGCTGTGGCCCAGGCGATTGGCACTCGCGGCGGCGCTCGTGGTCTTGGGGAATGCCGGTCTTTTGGCCAACGTCGTCTACCCGCACACCCACGCCTTCTCGCGCGGGGTGATCGACTGCTTCCAGGGGCTCGGTACGTGGTTCGCCGAACACACCGAGCCGGACGCCCAGGTGGCGATCGCTGATATCGGTGCTTTTGGCTACTATTCGAACCGCCGGGTCGTCGACATGGCGGGTCTCATTACCCCCCAGATGATTCCTTTGGTGGACGCCTACCCGATCGAGGACATCGCCCGCGGTCTCCTGTTCGAGGGTTTTGCCAGGCCGGCTTACTTGGTGGACCGGGCCGACCAACCGGAGCGGCTCCTGAACCACCCGTCGGGGGCGTTCCAACCGTTCGACGGCTCGCCCTGCGCCATTCGGGGACTCGGCGTGCGCTCGCCTGCCACCATTTTCTACACCGCGTATCGGCTAGACTGGCCCCGCTTCGAGCGCTGGCGCGGCGGGCACTGAATGGACTGGTCGGCGCTTTTCTCGGGAGCCGGAACCACCCTCGGGTGGGTATGCTTCTATCTGGGGCTGGTCGTCGGGCTCCTCTGTATTCCGCTCGGGCTGGGTGGCACCTTCATCATCTTGGCGGACGCTTTGATCTTGGCGCTGGTGACCGAGTTCCGGACGGTCGGGATCGGTTCCCTGGTGGCCATGGCGGCCCTGGCGGTGCTGGGTGAGGTGATCGAATCGTTCCTGGGGGTGGTGACCGCCCAGCGCTTTGGTGCTTCGCGGTGGGCGATGTTTGGAACCTTTGCCGGCGGCATCGCCGGCGCCGTCTGGGGAGCACCTTTTGTGCCGGTGGTAGGGAGTTTGTTGGGCGCCTTCGTCGGCGCCTTCGCTGGTGCCTTTTTGGCGGAAATCTTGTACCGGCGCCACCTAGGTGCGAGTCTGCGGGCAGGGTGGGGCGCGTTTCTCGGGCGACTTCTGTCGACCGTCATCAAGTTTCAACTGGGCTTGGTCATGATATGGATTGTCATCTTCGACTTGCGCGGGTGGCGCTCTTGACGCTCTGTGCCATCGCGCCGGCGGCGGCCGGCGGCTCCGAGGGCGCCCACCAGACTGCGGCGCGGCGGGCGATGGTTGAGCAAACGATTGTGGCACGGGGCGTTGCTGACAGCTTGGTGCTCGAGGCGCTGCGCCGAGTCCCCCGGCACCGGTTTGTGCCGCGCTCTCACCGCCACCTGGCGTACACCGATCACGCCCTGCCGATTGGGGACGGCCAGACCATCTCGCAGCCCTACATCGTCGCTTTGATGACCGAACTGCTCGAACTCAGGCCCGGCGATCGGGTGTTGGAGGTGGGCACCGGGTCGGGCTACCAAGCGGCGGTCTTGGCCGAGATCACTTCAGAGGTCTACTCGATCGAGATCATCGCCGAGTTGGCCGAGGGTGCTGCCCGGCGCTTGGCGGCGCTCGGCTACGACACCGTCAACGTGCGGGCCGGCGACGGCTACCGGGGTTGGCCGGAGGCGGCGCCCTTTGACCGTATCATTCTGACCGCCGCCCCCGTCCACTTGCCGATTCCCTTGGTCGACCAACTCCGGGTCGGCGGCATTTTGGTGGCACCCTTGGGGGAAGAGCGGCAGGTGCTCATGCGCTACCGGAAGGACGCCACGGGCGCGCTGGTCGAGGAAGCGGTGACGCGCGTGCGGTTCGTCCCGATGACCGGCGAAGCGGAGATCGACCCCAATGCGCCCTAGCTCGGGTGCAGGTGTCGGGGGTCTAGGAGGCCGGGGGAGAGGCGTGTGAGACGATCGCCTGCCAAGCGGTTGGGCTGGTGTGGTGCGGTGCTGGTGCTCTTCCCTCTCCTTGGGAACGTGCGACCGGCGGCCGGGTTGCCGCTGTACGCTGTCCGCGAGCGGCTCTCGTGCAGCAGTTGCCACGTCGATCCCTCAGGGGGCGGGCCACGCAACGCCTACGGCTTTGACTACATGCTGGCGCGCCACGCCACCACTCCCGAGTTCAAGTGGCCCGAGTTGCCGGAGGCGCAGCCAGAGCTGGCGCCCGGACTCGCCGCCGGCGCCGACCTCCGGGCGATTTACGACGCCCGCAACGCCCGACACGTGGAGGGTTTCCCGGATCAAGCTTCGTCCTTCGTCCGCATGCAGAGCGCGCTCTACCTGACCTATGCGCCGCTCGAACCATTGGTCTTGGCTTTGAACGCCGACATCGACCAGGGACGTCTGGGTGGGCCCGAGTGGTTTGCCATGGGGCATCAACCCGACGGCCCACTCTATGTAAAGTTCGGTGCGTTCCGAGTTCCTTACGGCCTGAGGATGGACGACCACACCCTTTGGGTGCGCAACGATTGGGTGACCCACACCCTCGCACCCCGCCGGTTCGAGCTGTTGGGACGCGGCGGCGATCCGCGTTTGCCCGACGTCGGCATCGAGCTGGGCGCTCAGCGCCGTCGCGCCTTTGCCCAACTGGCGCTCACCAACGGCGCCACCGGTGCTCTCGATATTGCCGACCGCAACTTGGCGGTCACCGCCCGCGCCGGTGGCGCTTTGCGCGACCTCTGGGGGGGAGTGACCACCCACCTCGACACCGACGGCGAGCCGGGCGCCGCCGGCGCCGTCCAAGTACGGCGCTACGGCGTCTTCGGTGGTGTCCGTGCCCACGGGCGCTGGGTCTTCCTGGGCGAGGCGTCGCTCGGCGAAGATCGGCCCCTCGGGACGCATACGATCCAACGGCTTATCGCTTCTTGGGCCGAAGCCGATTTTCTCTGGTCGCGCGGAGCGCGCGCCCGCTTCCGCTACGACTACGTCAACTCCGACCGTGACCTGGAGTTTGCCGCAGCCGAGCGCTACACGGCCGAAGTCGATTGGACGCCGACGCCGTTCACGACCCTGCGTTGGAGCTATCGGTTCACTTCCAGCGAGTTCGGACCGGATCTCGACGAGTTCGTGTTCCTGGGTCACTTCCACTTCTAGGCGCCGCCGGTGGCAGACGCCAGGACCAAAGCTCGGGCGCGGCGATTGCGCGCGGAGCTGGCCGAACACAACTACCGCTACCACGTTGTGGACGACCCAGTCGTCGCCGATGCCGACTACGACGCGTTGTTCGCGGAGCTGGTGGCGCTCGAGAAAGCCCACCCCGAACTCTGTACGGCCGACTCGCCGACCCGCCGGGTCGGGGCGCCGCCGGCCGCCGAGTTTCGCGCGGTCGAGCACCTCGAACCGATGCTCGGGCTGGAAAACGCCTTTTCGAGCGACGACTTGGCCGCGTTCGTCGGCCGACTGGAGCGTTTTCTGGGTGGTGGGGTCACCGGGGGCTTCGTCTGCGAACCCAAAATTGATGGTATCGCGGTCGAACTGGTGTACTCCGGCGGCGTCCTGGAGGTCGGGGCGACGCGCGGCGACGGCCGCGTCGGTGAGGACATCACCGACAACTTGCGGACGATTGCCGAGATTCCGCTGCGCTTGCGATCGATTCCACCCAAAGTCAGGGTTTCGGTCCGGGGCGAGGTGTACATTGAGCGCCAGGCGTTTGAGGCGTTCAATGCTGCCGGTGGCCAGGATCAGACCTTTGCCAACCCGCGCAACATGGCGGCTGGCTCGCTGCGCCAGTTGGACTCACAAGTGACTGCCGCCCGTCCGCTCTGCTTCTTTGCCTACGCCATCGCCGGTGGTGAAGTGCTGCCCAACCAAGTGGCTGCCTTGGAGCAGCTGGTGGACTGGGGCTTTCGAGTCAGCCCCGAGTGGAAGTTCTGCGCGCGGCCGGCGGCGATCGAGGCCTATCACAGCGCCCTGGCCGAACGCCGCCACCGCTTGCCCTACGAGATCGATGGCACGGTCGTCAAAGTGAACGATGCCAGCCTCAAGGAGCGCTTGGGCACCAAGTCGCGGGCGCCCAGGTGGGCGATTGCCGTCAAGTTTCCGGCCGCCCAGGCCACCACCGAAGTCGAAGACATCGTCGTGCAGGTTGGGCGCACCGGCGCGCTGACGCCCGTGGCTGTCTTGAAACCGGTTAGGGTTGGCGGCGTCGTCGTGCGGCGGGCGACACTCCACAATCAAGACGAGATTGACAAGAAGGACGTGCGGGTGGGCGACACCGTGTGGGTGCAGCGCGCGGGCGATGTCATCCCCGAAGTGGTCAAGGTGGCGCCCCGCGGCGCTGGCCGGCGCCGCCGGCGGTTCCGGCTACCGGCCCACTGCCCAGAGTGTGGGGCCGAAGCCCGGCGCCTCGAGGGCGAAGCGGTCAGCCGTTGCGTCAACGCCGACTGTCCGGCACAGCTCCGCGAACGCCTCCGGCACTATGCCTCGCGCGGTGCGATGGACATCGAGGGACTTGGCACCAAGCTCATCGCCGCGCTGACCGGCGCTGGTCTGGTCAAGAGTTTGGCCGATCTCTACCGGCTGGAGCCTTCCACCTTGGCCGCCCTCGAGCGCATGGGTGAGAAGTCGGCGGCGCGGGTCATCGCTGGCATTGAGGCATCGAAACGCCGGCCGTTGAATCGCCTGCTGGTCGGGCTGGGGATCCGCCACGTCGGCCAACACGTCGCCACGCTCTTGGCCGACTACTGCGGCACTTTGACGCGCTTCATGGATGCGGAAGTGGATGGGCTGTTGGAGATCGACGGCGTTGGCCCGGAAGTCGCCGGGGCAACGGTGGCGTTCGTCGGTGAGCAGCGCAACCGTCACCTCCTGGAGGACCTAGTCGCCCTGGGTGTCCAGCCCGCCCGCCCCGATTCCAAGACCAGCGCGTTAGCGGGTAAGAGCATTGTGGTTACCGGCACGTTGGCAAAGATGACGCGCGAGGAAGCCAAGGCCGCCATACAGCGGCTCGGTGGCAAGCCCACCGGTTCGGTCTCGGCGCGCACCGACTTTGTGGTGGCTGGTGCGAAGCCGGGGAGCAAGCGCCAGCGCGCCCTGGAACTCGGCGTGCCGGTGTTGAGCGAGGCGGAGTTCGTGGCCCTGCTTGACCGGTGCGCGCGGCCATAGTAGCGTCGCGCCGGCGCTGAAACCGAGAGGTGCGCCCCGGTGTTGATGTGCAGACAGGGCAGCCCCAGCCCCGCCGCTGACGTTCCCGCCCCGGCCCAGTGAGAGAGGAGCAGAAGAACACCTATGTCTGACCTCGGCGTCTTTTCGATCATTCACTCGTCGGGATGGTTCGCCAAGTTGGTGTTGCTTGTCCTCCTGGGTTTCTCCCTGGTGTCGTTGACCATCGCTATCGACCGCTGGCGTTACTTCAGGCGCGCCCAAGGCCACATGGCCCACTTCAAGCGCATCTTTCGCGGCGAGAGCTTGGTCAACCTGTCGTCGGTGGTCGACGAACTGCACGAGGGTCCCATGTCACGCCTGGCCGGTGCCGGCATGGATGAATACGAGTTGACCTTCGGCAGCGCCCCACAGGCCAACCAGGACGTGCGCCAGGCCGGCTTGGACAACGTCCGCCGGGCGCTGGTGACCGCCGCGGGCGAAGAGCTAGCCCGCGCCGAAGAGCGCCTGGGCGTGTTGGCGACCAGCGGGTCGGTAAGCCCGTTTTTTGGGTTGTTGGGGACGGTGTGGGGTGTGATGACCTCTTTTGTGGCAATGGGGATGCAGACTTCGGCTAGTCTGGCGGTGGTTGCCCCCGGCATCGCCGAGGCGTTGATCACCACCATCGCCGGGTTGGCGGTCGCCATTCCGTCGGTCATCTTCTACAACTACTTCCAGAGTCGCGTGCGCTGGTTGGATGGCGAACTCGAAGCTTTTTCGGGAGACCTGGTCAACGCCTTCAGCCGCGAGTTGTGGCGCTGATGGCGCGCCCCTCCGCCAGGCCGATGGCCGACATCAACGTCACCTCCCTGGTCGACGTGAGCTTGGTGCTGCTCATCATCTTCATGATTACCGCGCCTTTCATTCAGGCTGGCGTCGAGGTTGAGTTGCCAGAGACTACCGACACCGGTGTCGACGTCCGCGAGGGGTTAGTGTTGTCGGTGGGTGCCGATCGCACGGTCTACCTGGGTGATGATCCCGTCCCACTCGACAATCTGGCCAGCGAGTTGGCCAGGCGCTACGACGAGCAGGCTGGGCGCACCCTCTACATGCGGGCGGACCAGGGTGTGCCGTACGGCTTCGTGGTGCAGGTGATGGCGCTGGCCAAGAGCGCCGGTTTTGTGCACCTGGGATTGGTTACCCAACCCGATCAACAGGGGCTGTTTGGGGCGAGTGACTGACATGGCGGGCGCTACTTGGCCTCGCCCGTTGCGAGAGCCGTGGGTGCCCTCCTTTGGGCTGTCGGTTCTCTGCCACGCGCTCGCCCTGGCGTTCGTGTGGTGGATGGCAGCGATTCGCTTGGGACCGAGCGAACGCCCCACCATCTACCGTGTGGAGTTGGTGGAATTGGATGCCTTTGAACCCCCGGTGACGCCGCCGGCCGGGGTCGACGAGCCGATCGAGACGCCTGCCCCGCCGCCGGCTGCAGCCCCGCCCGAGCCAGTGGCCGAACCGACCCCAACTCCACTGGAACCACCGCCCCTCGAAGGACGCCGGCGTTCGCCGTCGGCCCGTCGCCCCGAAGCTCCGGCGCCGGCAGCAGCCGCCCAACCGCTGGCCGTCTCCGAGCCGACCGAAGTCGCACCCCCGCCGGCCGCACCGGCGGTGTCTGAAACACCTGTCCCACCCGTGGAGCCGCCGGCCGCGACTATCACCGCCGAGGCGCCGGCTGGCGCCTCGACCCAGGATGTTCCCGAGTCGCCGCTCTTTACGGAGTACGCCTACTATCGCGTGGCGATGCGCAACAAGATTGCGGCGGCTTGGTCGCCGCCGCCTGCCGGCGCCGAGATGGTGTGTTCGGTCCGATTTCGCATTGTCCGCTCGGGGCACCTGACCGGCGCTCAGTTGGCGACCTCCTCGGGGTTGCCCTGGTTTGACCAGACGGCGCTCCGCGCCGTGGCCCAGGCCAGCCCGTTGCCACCTTTGCCCGCCGACTTTCCAGACGACCAGGTGGGTGTGCTTTTCCACTTCATCTTCAAACCATGACCGGCGCCCGGTGGTTGGTGATCGTCGTCGCGGTGGCTTGGGCTGCGCCGCTTGCTTGGGCGATCGATTGGGAGGAGCGCATCGAGCGCGACCAAGCGGCGCGGATTCCATTGTGGGTTGATCGCTTCCTGTGGGTGGGCCCGCCGACTCTCGAATACCAGTCGGCGCAGGGCGAGCGGACGTTGCTCAGCGACTTGGAGCTGTCCGGCCACTTTCGGGTGGTCGGCCCCCTGGCGGCCGACCTGGCCGGTGACGGTCCTGTCGCCCGCTCTAAGAGCGACATCCTGGCGACCGTCGAGGGCCGCTTGGAGGAAGTGGCCGGCGCCTTGCAGTTCACCGGCGGGCTCTCAGCCTTTCCCTCAGGCAAGCGTATCGCCGAGTGGAGCGCTCCGGTGCCGGCCGGGCAGGTGCGCCAAGTCATGCACGCGTTCGCCGACGAGGTGGTGTTTCATCTAACCGGGGAGCGCGGCATTGCCCAGACGCAGTTGGCTTGCGTGTGTGGCGAGCGCCGCCGGCGCGAAGTCCACGTGTTCGACTATGACGGTCGCAACCCGCGGGCGGTGACCGCCGGGGATGGCACCGCCCTCTCCCCAGCCTGGTCGCCGGTCGAGCCGCTCATTGCCTTTACGTCATTTAGACGTGGTGAGGCCGATCTCTACGCCGTCCACGCCGACAGCGGCCAGATCTTCGGTGTGAGCCACCACCCGGGTTTGGATTCCGCCCCGGCCTGGTCGCCCGACGGGCGGCGACTGGCGGCCACTTTGTCGATGGGAGAGGGCAACCCGGACATCTATCTTTTGGCCCGGGATGGCAAGGTCCAAAAGCGCCTGACGTTCCACCCGGGCATCGACGCCTCCCCATCGTTTGCGCCCTCGGGGCGGCGCCTGGTGTTCATGTCGGATCGGGACGGCACCCCACAGCTGTTCACGATGGATACCGACGGACTCGACGTCCGCCGCATCCCTTTGTCCGAGAACTACGCCGATTCACCCTCGTGGTCGCCGCGCGGCGACTTGATCGCCTACGCCGGCATGGTGAACGGCCATTTCGATATTTTCGTGGCGGCCCCCGATGGCGCCGGCGCCCTACGATTGACCGAGGGTTCGGGCTCCAACGAGAACCCGCGCTTCGCCCCCGACGGCCGCCACATTGTCTTCAGCTCGAACCGCTCAGGGGGCTGGCGGGTTTACATCATGCAGGTCGACGGCACCGCCCAGACTGCGGTGTCGCCTGACGACGTCGAGTGTTTCTACCCGACCTGGTCGCCCTACCCAGAGCGCCGCGAGTAGGAGTGTGGAGTGCCAACATCACGCGTGCCCCGCGCCCGGGCTTGACACGGAGCGGAAGCCTGCTCATGCTTCGAGCCACTCAGGGCGATGCGTCTTTGTGCGAACCCAAACGGGGAGTAAGTGGATGACTTTGCCTGCGCTTGCCAGCCGCGCCGTCCTTTGGATGGCCTGTTTGATCTGCTTGGTTGGTTGTTCGAAGAAGGAACAGCAACTCACCGACGTCGGCGATCCGACGCCGCCGCCCCAAGCTTCCAACGAGAGTGACTGGCCCCCGCCACCACCGGCCGCTGGCACCGGCGCCAACACTGGTTGGTCGGACGGCGATACGGGAACGCCAGCCACCGGCTTTGGGGAAACCACCCCCGAGTTCGAGGTGACCAGCCTCGCTGATGTCCACTTTGAATTTGATCGCTACGCTCTCGATAGCGGCGCCCGGACAACCCTCGCCGACAACGCCCGGATGCTCGAAAGCTACCCAGAGGTGGCGGTGGTGGTCGAGGGCCACTGCGACGAGCGGGGGAGCATTGAGTACAACTTGGCACTTGGCGAGAAACGCGCTCAAGTGGTGCGCGACTATTTGGTCCGCTACGGCATTGAGGCCGATCGCATCGATACCGTCAGCTTCGGCGAAGAGCGCCCGCTCGACCCCCGCGGCACCGAGGAGGCGTGGGCGGCCAACCGCCGCGCCCACTTCCGGGCGCGCTAGCTTGGTCGCTCGGCGCGCCGTGGTGCTGGCGCTCGGCGGCCTCCTCTGGTCCGGCTGTGCGGTGATGCAGATGCCGGAGCAGCTGGCCGAAACCCAAGACCAGGTCACCGCCCTCGAGGCGCGGATCGCTGCGCTGGCCGCCCAAGTCGATGAGCTCCGCCAGGCCGAGCGCTTGGGACAGCGGGGCGTGCGCGAGGCGCGCGCTGACCTGAGCGCCCAGCTCGACGAGATTGAGCGCCATCTCGCCGCTGTCGCCGAGTTGCAGCGCGACTCCCGGAGCCGCCTGGATCGCCTGCAGGCCCGCGCCGCCGAGCCGGAGCGCATCCATGTGGCGACGCGGCCCGACACTGTCCTGATCCCCACCATTCTGGGCGAGCAGCTCTATGATGCGGCGCTCTCCAACGCATTGCAGGAGCGCTACCCCCTGGCCATCCAGGAGTTTTCGGACTACCTGGAGCGCTTTCCACAGGGCGAGCTGGCCGATGATTGCCAGTATTACATTGGCGACTGCTACGACGCCCAACACAGCTTCGAGGCGGCCGCCCGCGCCTACCTCAAGTTGGTAAAGGACTTTCCAGCCAGTGACCGAGTCCCGCAGGCGCTCTACAAGGCGGGCGCCGCCCTGGCGGAGCTGGGGCGCGTCGACGAGGCCCAGCGCACCCTCGAACGGGTCGTGGACGAGTACCCGTTTACCGACGAGGCGATCCGGGCCCGCGACGCATTGCGCCGGCTCCATACCCGCTGACCAGTCTCAAAGCGGGACACGCTGGCGGCGGCGGTGAGTTGCACCGCGCCACCACTCCTGCAAGATGCGTGCTCGGACGCTACGTCTGAACATCGTTCCCGCTTGCATCTGCCTCAGTAACATCGCGTTGTGCCATTGACTACAAGTGGCACATTACTTGCCGAACGCTCTCCCGGACTGCCAAAGGCAGCCTCGGGCAATGGCGTCCGCTGGTGCGCGACGCCTGCCAACTCACATCAGATGACTTGAGCACCAGGGGGAAAACTGCATGAACACGCAAGGAAGAAGTTGGGGGTTGGCTGGCGTTGTGGTGGCCGCTGCTCTAGCGGTCGTGGGTTGTGGAGAGGACGAGGCTGGACCCGGGACGCCCGATCAGGCGGCGCCGTCGCGCCCCAGCGGCCTGGTGGCGAGCGGGTTGGCGACGACGCCGGGCGCCGCGGCCGCCGTGACTCTGAACTGGACGGCCAATGCCGAGAGCGACGTTGCCACCTATCAGGTCTACTTCTCGACGACACCAGCAAACGAGACCTCGTACGAACTCCTCGGGACGGTCCCCGCCACCGTCCAGACCTACCAGGATGCACGGGCCCTGGGCAGCGCCTATGCTTACAAGGTGACGGCGATGGATACGGCCGAGAACGAGAGTGAGCGTTCGGACGCGGCAATCGTCGAGCTGCCCAATTGGCCCACTGGCGGCACCAAAGTCTCCACCTCAGACTGGCGGGATGAGGACTTTTAGCCCAACACCCTCGCCGCCTTGCGGCCGGATGTGCACAATGGGTAAAAAGAGGGGCCGTCGCTCCATTTGAGGATTGGAGGACAGCCCCTGCTTGAGGAGGGCTCCGCACGAGCGGGGCCCTAAGGCCGACGGCAGTGGGCTCGGTACACTGCTCGCCAGCGAAGCAGCACGAGGGGGGATCCTGACCACGTCGCCCACCATCGCGGTCAACTGAGTATTTTCAGTGGGGTTCCCCCCTCGCTACATCTGTGCTCCAGAACACACTCCGCCATTCGCCCTAGTGGGCCACTCCGCAAAGTCTTCTTGCGGGCGGACGCGCACCAGGCGCGCCACGGGTGCCAACAACCTGGCGCTAACCGTCGGCTAGCGCTGGGGCGTTGGGTAGCTGGTTCTGTTGCTCGTTAGCCAGTTGGGAATACGCTGATCCGGGCGGCCGGTGACGGGAGTTCACTTGGGGGGCGCTGGGCGCCGGAACGTGCGGTGTAGCCAGATCGTGGTTGGATTCTCCTGGTGTCCACGCGAGCGCGGGCGCCGCTCGAGCTGACACCCTCATTTTATAGCACGGACTCGGCGCTCGGGCAACGCGGTTTTAGAAGTGGGTCCTTCCGGCCTGGGTGGCCGGCCCCAACCCCTGGCCCCTGACTTGCAACTCCGGTGGTAGGCGGCCACTAGGGGCCGCCGCGGCGGGGAGCTGCCTACTGTGTTGACGCGCGTGGCGTCGGCGGCGACGCTTGGGGTTCAGGGCTTTGTCGTGCAGGTGGAGGTTCACGCTGGCCGCGGCCTGCCGGCCTACCACGTCGTCGGCCTGCCAGACGCGGCGGTACGCGAAAGTCGCGAACGGATCACGGCAGCGCTCGACGCTTGTGGCCGCCGGCTGCCGCCCTCAAGACTGACCGTTAACTTAGCCCCGGCTGGGATCAAGAAGGCGGGCCCGGCGTTTGACTTGCCCATTGCCCTGGGTTTGATTGTGGCTACCTGCCAGGGGCGCCGCTGCCGCCTGGATGGACTCGGGGTGGTCGGCGAGCTGTCGTTGGACGGGCGCATCCAGCCGCTACGCGGCGCCTTGGCGTTGGCCATCGCCCTGCGCGACGCCGGCATCCACCACATCATCGTTCCCGCCGCCAACGCCAGCGAAGTGGCGATGGCTGCCGGTTTGCAAGTGCATCCCGTCGATCACCTGAGCGAGGTGCTCCAGTGGCTAGCCGGCGGTGGGCGGGTGGCGGCGTTGCCGGGTTATGCCGACGGGCCGCCGGCCCATCGGGAGCCAAGACCGGTACCTAGCTGGGCGACGATCCGCGGCCAACTCCACGCCAAGCGTGCCCTGGAGGTGGCCGCGGCTGGTGGGCATCACCTCATCATGATCGGGCCACCCGGCTCGGGAAAAACCAGCCTGGCGCGACAACTGCCTGGCCTCTTGCCCTGCCTCGACGACGAGGAGGCTCTGGACGTCACGCAGATTGCCTCGGTGGTCGGCCAAAACGGCGGACAACCGGTCAGGCAGCGGCCGTTTCGCGCCCCCCATCACACCATCTCGACGGCGGGGATGGTCGGCGGCGGCCAGCCGGTGCGTCCGGGCGAGATCACCTTGGCGCACCGCGGCGTCTTGTTCCTGGACGAGTTGCCTGAGTTCAGGCGGGTGACGCTCGAGGCTCTCAGGCAACCGCTCGAGACGGGCGAGTTGCACCTGGTCCGGGCGCAATACACCGTCCGGCTGCCCTGCCAGTTCCAACTGGTTGGAGCGCTCAACCCCTGTCCGTGCGGTTGGCTGGGTGACCTCGAGCAACGCTGCGCGTGTACGCCGACGGCAGTGCGCCAATATCGCGCCCGGCTCTCCGGGCCGCTGCTCGATCGGATCGACCTGCACGTCGAGGTTGCCCGGGTGGCACCAGAGTTGTTGTTTAAGTCGGCGGCGCCGGGCGCTGAAGTGGCCGCAGAAGACGTCCGTGTGCGCCTCGAGAAGGCCCGCGCGCGGTCCATTTCGCGGTTCGCGGGTCGATCGTGCCGCTCCAACGCCGAGCTCACCGCGACCGAGGTTCTCGGCCTATGCCGGTTGGACGACGCCAGCGTCAAGCTGATCCACGGCGCGGTCCGGCGACACGGCCTGACCGCGCGCGCTACCACCAGCATTGTCAAGGTGGCGCGGACCATCGCCGACTTGGACGGCGCCGCGCGCATCGCCCGCCAGCACGTTGCCGAGGCGATTTCCTACCGCGCCCTGGATAGACGGCTCGAGCTGGACTAGGCGATGTCCAGTCGCTCGCGCTCGGTGGTGCGGTGCAAGTACTCCACCATGCGCCGGTAAGCGGCGGTGACCGCCCGCCCGCGCCGTTCCATTACCACCTGCATGGTCGCCAGGCAGTCGGGCAGGCGATAGGTCTTGCATTCGGGGGGTAAACCCCAGCTGAACGACGGCACCCAAGGGGCGCGCACCAGGCCGCCGCCGAAGACGTTGGCCGCCACCCCAACCACGGCCCCGGTGTTGAGCAACGTACCGATGCCAGTCTTGGTGTGGTCACCGATCACGGCCCCGACTTTCGCGCTGCCGGTATCGACCAGCTGACCAGCGTTCCACATCTTCACCGATCCATAGTTGTTCTTGAGGTCGGAGTTGGTGGTCAGCGCCCCCAGGTTGACCCACTCGCCCAGATAGGCGTGGCCGATGAAGCCCTCGTGGTATTTGTTCGTGTATCCCAAGAAGATCGACTCTTCGACCTCGCCACCGACGCGGCAATGGGGCCCCAGCGTAGTGCCGCCGCGGATCTTCCCGCCGACTAACTGGGTGGCGTGGCCGATGGCCGCTGGACCTTCGACGCGGGTGTGTGGGCGCAGCACCGCTTCTGACCCCAGGATGATCGGGCCGTTGCGACTGTCCAAGCAGACTCCCGGATCGATCTGCGCGTTGCCGGCGGTGGTCACCGCGTTGCCCAGGACGTCAACGCCGCGCAAGGCGACCAGCTTGGGCAGGGGTGGAAAGAGCTCGGCGACATCGCGCGCCAGCCACTCGCCGTTTTGGTGGATCAATTCCCAGGGGTAGGTGACCAGCGCCTCACGCGCCTCGAAGCGGCGGGTGGGCGGCAGCATGGCCGGATCGACCAGGTAGTCGTTGTCGGCGGCCGACTCCAGGAGTTGGCGGCTGCCCCGGGTGTCGAGCACACAGGCGACGAGCTGGTCCTGGTCCCAGAGGCTGGCTGGTGCAGAGCGCAGCCGGCCCGGCAGTTTGAGTGCTCCCGCCCGCGCGTTCACCCACAAGCACTCGCCGGGGGGCAAACGACGTGGGTTGACCGTACGCCCCAGCTGAGCCCGCCAGACCGCGGCCAAGTGGGGGCGCATGGTCAAGACCGCCGGTTGACCGACCGTGCGCTCGGTGCGCTCCCGAAACGGCATGGTTCCGCAGAACAGCTCGCCCATCGGCCGGGTGTGGCTGAGTGGCAGGAAGCGCTCGGCACCGGCGTCTTCGAACACCACCAAGTGGACTGGCATGGGCTCTCCTGGTCGGTGCTAGGGACGGCGCAGTGTAACACCAAGGGCGCCGCCCAAAATTTTGCTGCGCCAGAATCTTGCGCTACGATCTACGGGTATGGACGGTCGTGGCGGCCTTGCTCATCGTGGTGAGCGCCCCGCCGTCTCCCATCCGACGAGGAGTATTCATGCAAGTGCGACGTTTCGAGATCGCTGTAACTTTGTGCGCGCTCTTGGCCTGGAGCGCGTTGGCGTTGGCCGGCGACGAGTCCGCCACCCGCGCCGAGGCCAGCCAGGACGCTCCGCCCGCCGGCGCGGCGCGCAGTGCAGATCCGCGCGAGCAGCTCATCCAGGGGCTCGAGGCCGAGCTAGCTGAGGACCCGAAAAATGCCGAACTGCACTACAAACTCGGCAATGCCAACTTGGACGCCGGCTACAACCGCGTGGCTCTCGATCACTTTGACGAAGCCTTGAGCCTCGACTCCAGCATGTCGCGCGCCTGGGTCAACAAAGGCGTGGTGCTCAAGGAGTTGAACCGCCACGAAGAGGCAATCGCGGCGTTTGAGAAGGCGTTGGAACTCGACCCCGAGGACCCCTTGGCGCACGTCAATCTGGGTGACGAGTACCTGCTCCAGAAACGCTATGGGGAAGCGGTCGATGCCTACCGGCAAGCCCTGAAGATTGATCCCAAGTGCGCGCCAGCCTACTACTCGTTGGCCATTTCTTTCGCTGAGACCGGCATGTACCGCGATGCTGCGCGCACCTGGAAGAAGTGCGCCGAAGTCGCCGAGGCATCGCAGGGCGCCGACTCGGACACCTACAAGCGCGCTACCGAGAACGCCAAGCTGATGGAGCAAATCGTCGCCGACGCCGAAGAGCAGCTCAAGGAGCGCCAGGATCTGGCGGACGAGTTGAAGGCCAAAGAAGACGCCGAGTAGCGCTTACTCGGTGTCCAGCTTCCAGATGATGCCGGCCGTGACCCCGAAAGCGTCGTGGGTAGCAGGGTCGCCCATGTTGAATTCGGGCAGCGAATCGATGACCAGCGCGTAACGGAGCGCCGCGTCGAAGTCGAAACGCGATTGGGGACGCGCCATCAGGACGCCGGCCCGCACTTCGGCCATGGGGAAGAGCGTGGTGATGTCGTCGTACTCGAAGAAACTGGCGTCTAAGTCTTCAAAGTCGGCGGCAATGAGCGCTACCCCACCGGAGCCGCCGACGTACGGCGTGATGTTGCCGGAAGTGGTCACGAGGTAGTCGACGCCCCCTGCGAGCGGAACCAAGGTCATCGAGGCGGTGGCGCCGGGCCGTGCCCCATCGATCGCGTCGGCGCTCCATCGAAAGGCGCCCGAGTGGACGCGCAAGAGGAGGCGATCGGTAAGTCCGCCGGCGTAGCCGCCGGTAGCGCCGAAGCCGAGTCCGAAGTTGGATCCAAAGATTGCCGTCCACTTCGACACTCCGCCGCGCACGAACCACCCGCGCTTCTCGCGCCAATCGACTGCAGGTGTTGCTTCGGCCTCGGCGGCATCGTTTTGCTGGCGCGCGATAACCTGGGCGTTGTCGCCGGCGGCGGTCGCAGGCGATGGCCAGGCAAGCGACACAAGGGCAACCCAAATGAGCGTGGTTTTCATGGAGTCGGTAGTCACAGTCCGCGTGCAACGGTGTGGGTACTAAGAGGGGAGGGAAGCGAGCGGCTGTTTTGTAGCATGGGGCCCAGCCATCGTCAAGTCGCTGTGGAGTTGGACCAAAACTCAGGGAGCGATGACCAGTTTCTGGGCCGGGCTGCCCGGCGCGCCATCGACTACCAGAAAGTAGACGCCAGCCGGGAGCCTGGCGCCCGAGGCATCGCGGAGGTCCCACTGCGTGGCTCGAGGGGCCCCGGGTCGTTGCCAGCAGAGCCGCCCCTGGGCGTCGAAGATTCTAAGTGGCCCGGCCGTGGCTCCTAGCTGCACGGCGGTCCGAGCTGGGTTCGGTGAGACGCGCGGGGCGGCGTTTGGTGTCGGCGTCGAGCGCGTGAATGCTACGAACTGCCCGGCGGTTGAGCCCACCACTATGGTGTCACCTATCACCGTCGGCCCGAGCAGCGGGCCCAAATCGCACCCGACTCGCCCGCGTTCGTTGGCTGTCGCTGGATCGAGCGCCACCAGCTGGTGGCCAGCGCCCACCCAGATGGCTTCGACGCCGGCAACCGGCGTCGCAAAGCACGGGGCACCGAGCGGCACCGTGTGCTCATGGACGCCGTCCGATAAGCGCAGGACCTCGACTGTTTCGTGTGTGCCGCTGCCGACCCACACGCGCCCGCCGTCGACGAGCACGCCGCCGACGCCGGGGTGGCCGGGCAACGGTGCCCGCCATCGTAGTGTGCCGCTAGCGGCGTCGAGCGCCCACACTTCGGCGCCCACCGCCAAGACCAGCAGGTCTGCGGCCACTTGGGGCGGCGCCATCAGTCGTCCGGGCAGGACCACTTGCCACACTTGGGTGCCGGTGGTGGCGTCCAGCGCCGCCAGGCGTCGGTCCTGACCGGCCGCAAACACCCAATCCCGCCAGGCGGCGACGCCGCCCAGGCCAGGACCGCCTGGGTAGCCCGCCGCGGTGCGCGCGAATGGCGCCTCCCACTCGACAGCGCCCCGGCGCGTCAATAAGAGGCGGTGCGTGCTGGCGACCACGACGCCGCCGGCTAGACCGACCGGGTTTGCGAAGACACCACCGGCGGCGATGGCTACTTGGAGCTGGCCGGTCTGGAGGTGGAGAGCGTGGAGGTCAGGTTGACTCGGGCTGGCGACCCCGCCAACCCAGAGTGTGGGGCCGACCACTGCCGCGGCGCGCACCGGCGTGGTCAACTCGATCGCCCAGACGATCGCGCCGCTCGCCAGTTCCCGCGCCTCGATGGTGCGCCCGGCCGGCACAAAGACTAGGCCGTTGGCGGCCGGCGCCGTGTAGCGTCCCAGGGTCGTGGTCCTGGCCGTCCTCCAAAGTTCGTGCAGGTTCAAGCCGCCGGCCGCCGCGACCGACGCCAGGCTGTACACGAGTACACTCGCAACGATCGGCATGGTCAGGCGGAGAATGGGCAGTGGAATCAATCGGGTCACGCCGGAGCAAGAGGAAAGAGCGCTTGGGAAGTGCAGGTGCTGGCACCACAACTAGGCCGAGCGGCACCGAGTATACCACGCGCGCGCCGGCGAACTTGTCACCCTACGGCCGGCTTGATACCCTACGGCGCTTAGTCATGGGTGAGTTCGCCCAGTGCCTACCCCGAATGAAGCTATGGATACCAAGCCCGAACTAATACACGACTGGAACCTGATCGGCGGTGACGTGGACGCGCCGCGCGCGGTGGAGTTCGACGACGAAACGCTGCGCGACGGTCTGCAGTCGCCGTCGGTGACCGATCCTCCCGTCGATCGCAAAGTCCGCCTTCTGCATTGGATGGATCGACTTGGTATTCACTCGGCCGATTTAGGGTTGCCCGGCGCTGGTAAGCGCGCGGTCCGGGACGTTAGCCGTTTGGCTCGCGAGATCCGCGACGCGCGCCTGAAGATCGCTGGCAACTGTGCCGCACGCACCATGGTGCGCGACATTGAACCGATTGCGGCAATCTCGCAAGAGGTGGGCATTCAGCTCGAAGTGTGCGCGTTTATTGGTTCCAGTCCGATTCGCCAATACGTTGAAGATTGGACGTTGGAACGCCTGCTGCACCATACCGAAGAAGCAGTGCGGTTTACTGTAGGTGAGAACTTGCCGTGTACCTATGTAACCGAGGACACGACGCGCGCCCATCCCGATACGCTCCGCGCCCTCTTCCGTGCGGCGATCGGTTCGGGCGCCAGGCGGCTGTGCTTGTGTGACACGGTCGGGCACGCTACTCCAGCGGGTGTGCGCGCCCTGGTCCAGTTCACCCGCGAACTCGTCAACGCTGAAGGTGGGGGCGTCGCCATCGATTGGCACGGGCACAACGATCGCGGGCTTGGACTCATCAACACGTTGACGGCAATCGACGCCGGCGTCGACCGCGTCCATGGCACCGCGCTGGGCGTTGGCGAGCGCGTCGGCAACACGCCACTTGACCAGGTGCTCATCAATCTGAAGTTGATGGGGTGGATCGACAACGACCTGACGGCGCTGGCCGCCTATTGCCGCGAGGCAGCCGACGCCGCCGGCCTGCCCATCCCCATCAACTACCCGGTAGTCGGCGACGACGCCTTTCGCACCGGCACCGGCGTGCACGCCGCGGCGGTCATCAAAGCCATGCGCAAGGGGGATCGCTGGCTGTCCGACTTGGTCTACTCAGGCGTGCCGGCGCATCTGGTCGGACTGGAACAAGTCATCGAAATTGGGCCGATGAGCGGCGCCTCAAACGTCGTCTATTGGTTGGAAAAAAACGGCTACGAGCCCACCGAGGGCCTGGTGGAGCGCATCTTCCAGACGGCTAAGCAGTCGTCGCGCGTGCTGTCGAGCGAGGAAATCGAAGCCATGGTGACGCACGAGCAAACCGCCAAGCGCCCGTAGTCATCTGGGTGGAGGAACAATGATCGCGATTGTTTGCATCAAGCAGGTCCCGGAAACACCCAACCAGGTGGAATGGGATGCCGAACGCCAACTGCTCGACATCGACCGTGCCACCAAGGTGCTTAATCCGTACGAGCAGTTTGCCGTCGAAGAGGCGCTCAAGATGCGCGAAGCCGACGGTGGCAAGGTGGTCATCCTGGCCGTGGGACCAACGCGCACCCAAGAGGCGTTGCGCGAGTGTCTGGCCATGGGCGCCGACGAAGCCTATTTGCTCGACGACCCAGCCTTCGAGGGCGGCGACGGCCGAGCTACGGCCCGGGCGCTGGCCGCAGCTTGCGCCAAGGTCGGTGAGTTCGACGTGATTTTCTGTGGCAAGCGGGCGATCGACTCCGAGACCTCCCAAGTGGCACCGCGGCTTGCCCAAATGTTGGGGGTGCCGCTTATCAACTTGGTGACCCAGGTTGAGGCCTGGGATTTTGCCGGCAAGAATGCCAAGTTTGAACGCGCTTTGGACTCGGGCCGCGAACTCGTGGAGGCACGGTTGCCGCTGGTGGTGACCGCAGAGAAAGACATGAACAAGCCGCGCTATCCGTCGTTGATCTCGATTCGCAAAGCCTCCAAGAAAGAGATCCCTAGCTGGTCCCCGGCCGATCTGGGGCTCGACCCCGCCCAGGTGGGCCGTCAGGGATCGGCGGTGCGCGTCGAAGCCATTGAGCCGCCTCCTGATCGCGCTGCCGGCAAGATCTTCGACGGTGATCCAAAGACAGCAGTTCACGCGTTGGTCCAGCACCTCACCGACGAGCAGGTGATCGGTTGAGCGCTGGCCACTGGGTGGTCCGTTCGTCCGGAAAGGGAGCAGCTTGATGCAGAACGTTTTAGTGGTGGCCAGTACCGTCGATGGCGGGTTGGCGCCGATCACCCACGAAATGCTCGGACAGGGACGCCAGCTGGCATCGGCCACCGGCGGTTCGCTGGATTGCCTGGTTTTTTCCACGGGTTCGACCGGCGCTGCTGCCGAAGCGTTTGCCTTGGGTGCGGACCGCTGCATCGAAGCCCGGGGCGACAACCTTGGCACCTATCGGTTCCAGCCTTTCGTGCGGGTTGGCGCCGAGCTGGCGCGGCGGTACGAGGCGCGCTTGATCCTTGTGCCCGCCACCTTTGCCGGCAAAGAAGTGGCGGGCGGCTTGGCGGCGGCGTTGGACCTGGGGCTGGCCACCGAAGTCACCGCTGTGCGGCTGGCCGGCGACAACTTGGCGGTGACCCGCGCGTGTTTCGGCGGGAACCGGCTAGCCAACTTAACGATCACCGAGCCCGGTGCCGTTTTGGCCTTGCGCCCCAAGGCGTTCGCGGCGCCCGAGCGCCAGCCTGATCGGTCCGGCGAGCACCTCGTGGAGGACGTGCAAGTGCTCGACGATGAAATCGCCGCGGTCGCTAGCCTTGGCGCCGTCGCCGACCCCGACGGTGCCGAAGTCAACCTGGCCGACGCAGAAGTCATCGTCGCCGGTGGCCGCGGCCTCCAAAAGCCCGAGCACTTTGCGCTGGTGCGGGAGCTGGCCGCGGTGTTGGGCGGCGCCGTGGGTGCCTCACGGGCGGTGGTCGACGCCGGTTGGATTCCCTATGCCCACCAGGTCGGACAAACGGGTCGCACCGTCACTCCGAAGCTCTACATTGCCTGCGGTATATCGGGCGCCATTCAGCACCTGGCCGGCATGCGCAACTCCGATGTGATTGTCGCGGTCAACAAGGATCCGGACGCCCCCATCTTTAGGGTTGCCAACTATGGCATCGTTGGTGACGTGTTCGAGGTCGTCCCGCAGTTGACCGAGACCCTGCGCGAGACGTTAGGGAAGACGTGATCGGCACCGCCGGGCGTCCCTCCGTCGGCCCCCGCCGAGCCCCAGCCGTGGTTGGTATGGTCCTCCTGGCGTTTGCCGAAGTGGGCGGCGCCACTTCCTGGGTCGATTCGCCCGTGCCGCCCGGCGTCGATCGCAACTTGGTGTCTTTCCGCGCCGCGGCGACGGGTGGTGCGCTCCTCGATGACCTGGAGTTCGACCAGGACCCCACCCAGGGTTGGTGGGTCACTGGTCGGCGGGCGTACACCGCCTTGACCAACGCCGTCACCGGTGCCGAAGAACTCTTGGGTAGCGCCACCGCCAGGACGCTCTTTGCCGGTGCCAGCGCTGGGGTACGGGGTTGGTCGCCGGCCCTGCGTTGGTTTGCGGCCATCGAGCACGCCGGCGAAGCGGAGGCGCCCAGCGTCGGTTTTGACGCCGATGGCGACGGTGAGCCAGAGAGCGGCACAGTGGTTTGGCAGTCGACGCACTACCGCGACGTGAACGCCGACGGCACCTTCGACGTGCGAGAAGACCAGGCGCTCAGGCTCGAAAATGCTGCAGCCTGGCGGCGTTGGCGTTGGTGGGCCAACATCGGCTGGGATTGGCACCAGTGGCGGGTCGGTGTCCACTGGCACCATCGGGGCTCGGGCTCCGACTCCCGCGCGGCGGGGGCGACGCTCGACTCGACCGGCACCTTTCTCACCCGCCGGGGCTATGCGGTGACCACCACGACGACCGCGGCGGGCGCCGCCAGCGGCACGCGGCGACAGACCCGTCGCAACCTCGCCAATTCTCGACCTCTGGGGCCCGATATCCGCGAGGTGGGGAACTTTAACACCGCCGACCAGGCGCCGGCCGAATTCATCGAAGTCGCCGTCGCTCGCGGCCGGTACGCAGAGTGGCGCTACGGCTTAGAGCTCTTCTGGGGGCGCCAGCGCCTACGGGTGGCGGACACCTTTGACGCCGCGATCGATCGCGCGCCCGATCCCCACGACCTAAGCATCGAGGCCAGCCGACTGCAGGAAAGTCGCCAAGCACTGGACGAACAGGCTTTTCGCGGCCTGGGGCTGACGGCGCGTTGCCGCCGGTGGCTGGTCGACCCGGGCCGCGGGCGCGCCGCCGGCGCGCCAGCCGCCGAGTTTGTTGAAGCGTCGTTGGGTTACCGGCAGGCGGCGGTCGACTTGGAGGGGTGGAGAGCCACCCCGTTCGCGCTCGACGCAACCTACGCCGAACCGGCTGGCCGGCGTGTCACCGAACGCTACCGCACCGATGCCGGCGACGCGCGCCGCGGCGACGGTTTTTGGCAGGAGGCCACTGCCGGTTGCCGGCTGCATCTCAGGGCCGGCAGGCGCGCCTGGTTTGGCTTGGCGCCGCGCTTGGGTTGGGAGCGCTACGACGAACGCCAAACGGTGGACGTTACCGACCGCCGCATCTATAGGTTTGACGACGGCGATCTGACGCCGGCCGACGCCGACGACTTCGTCGAGACCCAGACGCAGCACTCGACCTCGGACCGGCGGCGTGTCCGCGAAGAAACGATCTTGGAGTTGCCCGCTGCTGTCGAAGTGGTACTCCACAAGCGGCTGACTCTTCGACTCGGTGGCACCCACCGCCTGTGGCGCCGAGCCGAATCCACCAGGCACCGGACCCTGGATGCCTCGCCGCCAGTGATCATCACCGAGTTTGGCGATGGACGCGTCACCCAAACCGCGGGCGTTGGGTTTGCCATCGACTCCTTCGAGCGTGCCTCGGTCGCGGTCGGCCAAAGTACCGAATTCACTTACGGGTTGGGGTGGGCGGTGGTTTCCGGCGTCGACCTGGACGTCCTTATGTTCTTGGAGAATGAGGATGCCGAAGACATCTTGGACCTCACCTTTTGGCGGGGGCTACGCTTGTCAGCCACCATCCAACTGTAAGGCTGGGCGGCTGGCCGCTTGGGTAGTCTGGGCGACTGTGTTGGGCTGCAGCCAGCCCGAAACTGGGCCTTTAGAGTGGGTCAACGACGGGTCGGTGGAGCCCAGCGCCACCGATCGCTTGGCGCCGGCGGTGGTGCCGCCGTCTCCGCGTCAAAGCGGAGCGATCGCCGCCTCGCCGCGCTCGCCCCTGGATCCAGCCGATTCGACGAGCTGGATCTTTGTCAACTTCTCGGGGCGCATGGCTCCAGAGTCGGAGGCCGGCATCGTCGTCCACGACGCCGGCGGCACGCCCTTGCCGCTGGTCTACGATTGGACCCATTCGGCCACCAGCGCCTTGGTGGTGAAGCCCCAACAGGCGCTTCGTCCCAACACCATCTACGTGTTCCGGCTGACCGCCGCCCTGGTCACCGACGCGGCTGGGAATCCCTTGGACCAAGACGAGGATGGCTTTGGGGGCGAAGCGCCCGACGACGACCTGGTGTTTTTCTACCGGACGCGTCGGGCGGGGGATCGGTTCACCGATTTGGACCGGGATGGCAACTGGGATTCGGGATCGGTTTACCTGGACGCCGACCGGAACGGACGGTTCGACCCGCCGCCGGCCGGCGCTGACAGCCTCTTGTTCGACACGTTCAACGACGGCAGCGGCGCACCCGTCGGCGACGGCTTTGTCAACTCGGTCGAGCCGCTCATCCGGGACGCCAACCAAAACGGCCGCGCCGATCCCGGCGACACTTGGTACGACAACATTGCCAATGGCTTCTGGGACACAGTGGGTGAACCGCTGGTGGTCGATCTGAACGCCAACGCGGTCTACGACGCGCCGCGGCCGGGTGATCCGCTGCCGCTTTTGGCCGACGGTTTTCCGCCCGTGGTGTTGCCCTTCGGTTCGACCCAGGCCGCCGACGGTCTACTGCAGTTTCGAACGCCGCTGATGGATGACACCCGGGCGTTTGTCGACGCTGGGATAGCGGTGCGCGTCGTCGACGAGGCATTGGTCGACGGGCAGATTACTCTCGGACCGTTGCCGGCCTTGGTCGATGGCGCCCTCAGGCTGACCGCGTTGGAGACTGGTGCTGAGTGGCCTGGCTCGGTGACCTACGAAACCGCCGGTGTGCCCACCGACGATCGCTTCGGGCGCTTGACGTTTTGGCCGGCCGCGCCGCTCGGCGGCGGTCTGTGGTACGAACTGGTGGTCGCTGGCGCCCTCGCCGACTCGGCCGGCAACAAGTTGGATCGGGACCGGGACAGTTGGTCGGACTCGGGCACCCGTCAATTCTTGATCAGACGGTTCAAGACCGAGGCCATGCGCGCCGACGGCACGGTGGTGGCCGAAGACAGCCTCGAGCCCGCCGTCGTCGATTGGGAAGATGCCGGGTTTGGCTTCCGCGTGATCTTCTCCGAGCTCATCGATCCACGCACGCTGAGCGATCGAACTGTACAGCTGGATCAAGGTACCGGGCCGGTGGCCGGGCTCCTGTCGGTCCAGCACCGGTTCCTGGGGGACCCCAATCAAGGCCCTGAAGTGCGGCTGGTGACGGTCGTCACCTTCGCGCCGCTCGACCCCGCCGTAGACCAGGGGACGGCGACGGTGACGCGCGAGGTGCGCGACTTTGCCGGGCACCAGCTGGCGGCGCCAGCCAGCTGGGCCTGGGTGGGCAGTGGCGGCGCGCGCTGAGCCGCGCTACCATGGAGTGGTCACTTGGGACCGATCCAAGCGCCCGCAAGTCGCCCCCATCCCTTCGCGCATCGCCCGCCGGCGCCATTCGACTATGAGCTACCGACACCACCTCTGGGTTTGGATTTGCTGCTGGGTGCCCGTCGCTGCCGCCGCCAGCGACTGGGTGGATGTGTCTTTGGTGCCGCCCGGGCGCCCGCCGGCCGTCGAGGGTGACACCGCTAGCGTCTATTGGGTCGAGTTGCCGGGCCAGTGGGACGCCATCGGGGTCGAGGGCGACGCCGCTGGCGGGGTGCGCATCCTGACCCAGGGCTGGGCGCGCGGCCGCCGTTTGGTCGCACTGGCCTTGGAGCCGGGAAGCACCGAGTTCCCCTGTCGGTTGCGGGTCGTCCCGACGACCGACCCGCCCTTGCCCCGCCACCGGTCGATCGCCGCGGTCGAGCGGCGCTACGCCGCGCGCCTCGAGGCGTTGGGAGTTGCGGCCGGCCCGGCCGGCGGCACCGGTGCTGGCGCGTTCACCCCGAGCTTTTCTCCTTCGTTGGACGGCTCACCGGTCGCCACCGTCATCGTCACCACAGAAGCGATGGCGGCTGCTTTCCAACCCCTGGCCGATTGGCGCACGGCCTCCGGCCACCAGGCCGTGGTGCGCACCATCGAGTGGATCGAGGACTTCTACCCAAGCGGCGCCGACCGGGCCGAGACCCTGCGCATGTTTTTGGAAGATGCCTACAGCCATTGGGGGACGCTGTGGGTGGTCCTGGGGGGGGACACCGACGTCATCCCCGCCCGCCACGCCGCTTCGGTCGTGCAGTCACCACCCGGTACCGTCGCCTTGATCCCCACCGATCTCTATTTTGCGTGCTTGGACAACCGTTGGAACGGCGACGGCGACCAGCTGATCGGCGAGGGCTACGTGTCGCCGGCCGCCCCGGGCGATGGTGCCGACCTGATGCCGGAGTTGTTCGTCGGGCGGCTGCCGGTGTCGACTGCAGACCATGCCGCAGCTTGCGTCGCCAAACTGTTGGCCTACGAACAAGAGGCGCCGAGTGACCCGAGCGCGCCGTTGCGCTTCCTGGCGCTGGCCGAACACCTGGACTTTTGGGAAGGCGCCGACATCGCCGAGACCGCGATTGCCCGTCTTCACCCGTGGACGCCGGTGGTCAAGCTCTACGAGTCAGCCTCGCAGTTCCCGGGGGCCGAACTTCTCACCCGCGAGGCGGCACTGGACTCGGTCAATGCGGGGTTCGGCTGGGTGCACCACGTCGGTCATGGCTTTCGCAACACCATGTCCCTGGCCGACGCACCGATGGTCAACGCCGACGCCGATGGCCTGACCAACGCCACGCAGAGTGTCGTCTTTGCGATCAATTGTTCGTCGGCGTCGATCGACTTCAACGCCATCGGTGAGCGCTGGGTGCAAAACGCTGCCGGTGGGGCGGTGGCCTACGTCGGCACCACCCGCCTGGCGTTCCCCCTGGTCTCCGAGCGCTACCAAAACGAGTTTTACGCCCTGGCCTTTGGTGACTCGGTGCCGACTGCTGGTGAGTGTTTGTTTGGTGCCCGACTGCCGTGGGTGGGCTCAGCCTTTCCCGACAACTTTGACCGCTGGACGCAGCTCTCGTTGGTGCTCCTGGGGGATCCGCAAACCCCGCTTTACACCAAGAGTCCGGTGGCGCTCCAGGTCAGCCACGCGCCCAGCTTGGCGCTGGATGGCGGGCCGCTGGCGGTCACCGTGTCGACCGCTGGCGGCGGTCCGGTGGCCGGTGCCCAAGTCACTCTCTTTAAGGAGGGGGAGAGTTTCGCAACGTCAGTGACCGACGGCGCCGGTCAAGCTGTCTTGGCTTGGTCGCCGGAGACCAGCGGCAGTGCTTCACTGGTCGCCACGCGTGCCAACGCCACGCCCTACGTGGCAACCGTCCCGGTCGGCGCGGCGACGGCGCCGGTGATCGTTGTCGAAGCGGTCGGCGTGGACGACGACGACCTGGGCGGTACCGCCGGCAACGGGGATGGAGCGATCGACGCTGGCGAGACGGTGGACCTGGCGTTGACGGTTGCCAACCGTGGCGGCCAAAGCGCCATCGCCGTGTCGATGGCGGCGTCCGTCGGCACCGGCGCCGGCGCGGCTACGGTGACCAGCGGGCTACAGGCGCTGGGCGACCTGGCGGCTGGCGCCAGCGCCGTGGCCACCCACCGCCTGGTGGTCGACCCGGACGCCCTCCCTGGTCTGACCTTGGAGTTGATTGCCATCGCCAGCGCTCAAAACGGTGGTTGGGTCGATGCCGAGTGGCTGGAGCTCTATACCCACCACCTCGTCGACCGGCAGCACGCTTGGACCGACCCAGTCCCCGGCGGCAACGGCAACGGCGTGGTCGAAGCCGGTGAAGCGATCGACTACCAAGTGGAACTCAGAAACGACGGAGTGGGCGAGGCCACCGCGGTCGCCGCGACGTTGCGAGTTTTGAACCGCGTCACCGGCTTGCCCGATCCCCACGTCGTCGTGCAACCCGACCAGTTCACCCTGGGCGATGTGGCGCCGGGGACCTCGTCGAGCGGTCAGTTCGCTTTCCAATTGGACGCTGGCGCCACGCCCGAGGACCTGTGGCTGGCTTTGGAAGTCAGCGATCGTTTCGGGCGGACCACCGAACTAGAGAGCGACCTAACTTTGCCGGGGCCGGTGGTCGCCGTCGAGGGACAGGGCGGCGCCGCATCCATCACCGTCCGCTGGGCGCCCGGCACCGATCCCGACCTGATGGGCTACGACGTGGTGCGGGCGTTCGCCCCGGCCGGGCCCTTTGCCCGGGCGACGGCGCACCCAGTGGTCGGCGCCAGCTTCTTCGTGGATGCGCCCCTGGCGCCCTACACCCGCTACTACTATAGGGTGGCGGCGCGCGACAGTTCGGGCAACACGGGGCCGTTCTCGGCCGTGTTGGACGCCACAACGGCGCCGCCCACCCACGCCGGCTGGCCCCAGCACGTCGCCCAGTCAACCACCTCCGGCGCCAGGCTGGCTGACCTCGAAGCCGGCGGCGCCCAGGAAGTGGTGGTGGGGGCCGATTGCCTCTATGCCTGGCGGGCCGACGGCACTGAGCTCGAGGACGGCGACGGCGATCCGCGCACCTCGGGCGTCTTTGCCCCCGACGGTTGCGACCCGATCGTCGGCTTTCGCTCGGACCCGGCCTTGGTCGACCTCGACGGTGACGGAGCGCTCGAGATCGTCGCCACTGGTTGGGGAGGGTCGAGCGCCCCCGGCATGCTGGTGGTCGTCGCCGCCGATGGCGCCGCCGCCCCCGGCTGGCCCCGGGCCCTGAGCGGGGGCTACAACTGGTCGAGCCCGGCGGTCGGCCAACTGGTGGCCGATGCCCGCCCGGAGATCGTCACCGTCTCCGGTGAGGACGGTGTTGTCTACGCCTTTCACGCCGATGGCGACGAAGTGCGCGACGGGGACCAGAACCCTGGAACGACTGGGCCGTTCTTCGCGACAGCGAGCGCTTTTAACTACGGCAGTCCGGCGCTGGGCGATTTGGACGGTGACTTGCTTGATGAAATCGTTGTGGTACAGAACTCCACCGCCGGGCGGGTCTTCGCCATCGACGCCGACGGGACGCTCCTGCCTGGCTGGCCGTTCGAGACCGGCGGTCAAATCACCGCCTCGCCGGTCATTGCCAATCTCGATGGCGCCGGGCTTCCTGAGGTGGTTGTGACCTCCGAGAGTGACTCGGTCCATGTGCTGACAGCTGGGGGCGAGCGCCTGCCCGGCTGGCCGCAGGCCGCGGTGGTGAACTCGGTGACCGGCCGCACACCGTCGCCGGTGGTTGTCGACCTGGACCAGCAGGGCGGACTGGAGGTGGTGGTGGTGGCCAACGACGGGCGCCTGCACGTTTGGGATGCTGCCGGGCAGCCGCTGCCGGTTTGGGGTGGGGTGATGTTCGACGCCGCGGCCGTCGCCCTCGGCACCAGCGAGTCGACCCCGACGGTCGGCGATATCGACGGCGACGGCGCCCTGGAGGTGGTGGTTGGCGGTGAAGATGGACGGGTCTACGCCTGGAACGCCGATGCCACTTTGGCGGCCGGCTTCCCGATCGTCACCGGCGGTGAAGTGCGAAGTTCGATCGCCATCGGTGACCCCGACGGCGATGGTCTGGTCGAATTGGTCATGGCTGGCTGGGATCAAACGGTGACCGTGTGGGACATGCCCGGGGTTTTCGACCCGGCGCTGGTGCCGTGGCCAGCATTTCGGCACGATCTTCTGAACCGCGGTAATTTGGCCGGCGTCGGACCGATTGGCGTTGCGACCCCCGAGAGCGCCGCCGCCGCCCCGCGAGTCAGTCCTCCGCGGCCCAACCCCTTTGGGCCGGTCAGCCGCTTTGAGGTGGACTTGCCGTCGGCGCTCGCCGATGTGCGGGTGCGCGTCCTGGACGTCCACGGTCGCGTGCGGCGCTCCTTGGCGCGGGGGCCACGCCCGGCGGGTCGCCATCTGTTCGAGTGGGATGGACGGAGCAATGCGGGACAGCGCTTGGCGGCCGGTGTCTACTGGATCGATGTGACCGGCGCCCCCTTTCACGCCCGCCAGAAAATCGTGCTCCTCCAATGAAAACGCCCGGCTCCTGGGTGTGGGTGGTTGGGGCGCTGGCTTTGGCGATGGCGGTTCCCGCCAGTGCCGCCGAGTATGTGGTGGTCACCAGCGAGACTCTGGCCCCCGCCTTCGAGCGCTTGGTGGAGTGGCGCCAGACCCTGGGTGTGGCGGCTGAGCTCCAGACGATCGAGATGATCCAAGAGCGCTACCCCGGCGTCGACGCCGCCCAGCGCTTGCGCCGGTTCTTGCAGGACGCCCACGCCACTGGCCAACTCGAAGCGGTGCTCCTCGCCGGCGACGTCGACCACGTGCCGTCGCGCACGCTGGCCAGCTCGTACTTCGTCACCGCCCGTGGCGAACACTGGGACATTCCAGCAGATATCTACTTCGCGGCGCTCGACGGTGATTTCAACGCCGACGGTGACGCGCTGTTTGGCGAAGTGGGCGACCAAGTGGACCTGGCTCCAGAGCTGTCAGTGGGCCGGGCGCCGGTAGGGTCGGCTGCTGAAGCGGCGCGCTTCGTGGCCCGGCAGATCGAGTACGAGCGCGGTCGCGGCGTCGGCGCTGGGTTCCCCCAAACCGCTGTCGTCTTTGCTGAGGTCTTGTTTCGGGACGACGCGGGTGACCCCATCCCAGGCCAGGACGGGGCGCGCTACGCCGAAGATGTGGTCGGAGCGTTGCCGAGTGCGTTTCAGACCGAGCGCTACTACGAGGCAGATTCGGCGTACGAGGGTGATCGACTCTTGACCGTTGCCAACGCGCTCGAGGCATTGACCGCCGGGCCCGGACTCGTCGTTCACATTGGCCACGGTTTTCGCAATACCCTGTCGCTGGGCGATGGTGCCATTGCCAACGCCCAGGTCTCGGTTCTAACCAACGGCCGTGCGCGGCCCATCGTCCTCGCCCTGAACTGCACCTCGGCCGCCTTCGACTTTGATTCCATCGGCGAGGAGTTCGTCAAGAGCCAGGCGGGAGGTGCAATTGCCTACGTGGGCATGTCGCGCTTTGCCTTTCCATCCACCGCCGCCATCTACCAGCGGGTGTTGGTCGGTGAGGCGTTCGCGGGCGGCGCCGCGACCCTGGGCGAGGCGCTGCGCACCACCCGCGAGGTCTTGGCGCCCCTCGACCGTGGCGACCAAAACGCCAACCGTTATACCCAGTACGCGCTCACGCTGCTGGGTGATCCGCTGACCCCCCTCTGGCGCGCGACACCGGCGCAGTTGGTCCTCGACGCCCCACACGACTGGCTGCCCGGGGAAGGGCTTGAGGTGAGGGTCGAGGCCGGTGATCAACCGGTGGCTGGCGCCACCGTCGTTCTCCGCCAGGCGGGCGCTTGGCACCGGCGGGTGACCGATGCCACCGGCGGAGCCGTTTTCCCAGCCGCGGTGGTGGCGCCGGCCCCGGCCGAGCTCTCGGCTTGGGCGCCCGGCACCCTGCCGGCGGTGGGGCTCGTGTGCGGGCCGCCTGGCGCGACCGCCGCCCCCCAGGTGCGCGGACTCCGGCTCCTGGAGCCGCTGCGCGCCGGCTACGCGTCGGGGTTGCTACTGCGTCTCTCGCACACCGGGGTGGATCCCACCAGCGCTGGCGTTGCCAGCCTCCGCGTCCTCGAAGGGCCCGTCCAGGTGACCCATGACGTAGTACCGGTGGCGAGTTTGGCCGGTGGCGCGGCGCTCGACGTTTCGGGGCTGGCGCTCGAGGTCGAAGCGAGCGCCCATAGCGGCGCCCAGGTGGTCTTGGAATTGACGGTGGAGTTGCCAGACCCGCAGAGTTCGCAGCACGTTTTTTGGGTCGAGGCACCGCGTGTCCGCCGGCTCGGGCACGCGTGGGTGGACGCCGACGGCGACTCTGTGCCGGAGGCCGGGGAGGCGATCGATTGGACCTTCCGCTTCGCGAACGCTGGGAGTCAAGCATCGTCGCCGATTCTGGCGCGACTCCGACTGCTGCATCGCGCTGGCGGCCACACCCTGCCCGGCGCCTTCCAGCCCGACAGCCTGTGGTTGCCGCGACTGGCACCGGCACGAGCCGGCACCACAGCCCCGGTCCGTCTAGAGCTGCCGGCGGCCTCGGACCCGGCGGCTTGGGATGTCGAGCTACGCTACGCGACGCCCTTGGCGCCCGCCGTCCACGGCGGCCCGCCGGTGGTGGTCGAGCGGATCGACTGGCAAGCTCCGCCGCCGCCTGCCACCGCGCTGGCGACCGCCAGCGACCACGCCGTGCGCCTGGAGTGGCCCGCGTCCGCGGCTACCGACCGACTCGGCTACGAGGTCGAGCGGGCTGCGTCGCCCGCCGGACCGTTTCTCGCTTTGCACGAGGTGCCGCTCCAAGCTGCCACCTTCTCGGACATCGGGGTTGGCCCGCGGCACGGCGTTTTCTACCGCGTGCGCGCCGTCGACACCTCGCTCAACCGGAGCCCTTGGTCGGCCCCGGTGGCGGCGACGACCAACCCGCCGCTTGCCGCGGGTTTTCCCATCGACCTCGGCCAGCAAACCGCCAGCTCGCCGACCCTGGCCGACTTGGACGGCGACGGTGCCCAGGAGATTGTCGTCGGCGCCGAGGTGGTGTACGTCGTCACCGGCAACGGCAGCGACTGGCTGGATGGCGACGGCAACGCCTCCACCGCCGGGCCGTTCACGCGGGACGGTTTCGTGGCCGGCAAAAGGGGGGTGCACGCTGCACCCGCCGTCGCCGATCTCAACGGCGACGGCACCTTGGAGATCGTCGCTGCCACCTGGGAAGATACCCACGTGCACGTCTGGGAGTCGGGCGGCACGCCGCTCGCCGGCTGGCCGCGGCCGCTGGCTGGGCCACCTAACTGGGCGACGCCGGTGGTCGCCGACCTGGACGGCGACGGCACCCCCGAGGTTGCTTCGGTGTCGGGTGCCGGCGGCGTCTTGAGCGTCTGGCACCAGGATGGCACCGAACTCCGCGATGGCGACGGCGACCCGTCGACGGACGGCGTCTTTTTCGCGAGCGGGGCCAGCTTCAGCTTTGGCTCAGCCGCCGCCGCACCGCTGGACGACACCCCGGGGGCCGAGCTGATCGTCGGCTTTGACGAGCCGCTCGGCACCCTCCACGCGTTTCGCTCGGATGGCACCGAAGCGCCAGGCTGGCCGCGTGCCCTCGGTGGGCGCCTGTCGGCGTCGCCGGCGGTGGTCGACCTCGACGGCGACGGGACGCTGGAGGTCCTGGTGGCGGTGGAAGACGACTCGGTCCACGTCCTCGAAGCCGGGGGCGCTCCACGCCCGGGCTGGCCGCAAGCCGCGCAGGTGGACGGGCAGTCAACCCGATCCGCCTCGGTGGTGGCGGCCGATTGGCTGGGTGACGCTACCTTAGAAGTGGTTTTCGCTGCCAACGACGGTCGGTTGCACGTCTGGTCGGCCGCTGGGGAACTCCTCGACGTCAGGCACTTCGCGTCAGACCCCGAGTCGCAGGCGGCCGGCGCCACCCAAGCGACGCCGATTCTGGGCGACGTCGACGGCGACGGCCGCCCTGAGGTGATCCTCGGGGCGGAAGACGGTCGGCTCTACGCTTGGCGAGCGGACGGCGGTGCCGCGCCCGGCTTTCCCATCCAATTGTCCTCCGAGGTGCGCGGCGCTGCGGCGCTCGGCGATGTCGACGGAGACGGCGATCAGGAACTGGTCGCTGCCCACTGGGGCAAAGAACTGCTTGCCTGGAAGGTTGGGGGGCGGTCGTCGCTGGCGGCGTGGCCGAGTTTTCGGTTCGATCCAGCCAACACCGGCTACAAGCCGGGACCTCGGCCGCGCCGCCCGGCGCTGCCCAAAGCGGGTGGACTCTGGGTGTCGCCGAGTCCCTGGCAACACGGGGCGCTGGCGGTGGCCTTTCGCCTGCCGGCCGCCGGCCGCGGGCGACTCAGGGTGTTCGATGTTGCCGGACGCCGCGTGCGCACCCTGATGGACGGTCCCTGTCCCGCCGGTCAGCAAACTGTGGGCTGGGACGGCCTGGACGGGCGCGGTCGCCCGGCGCCGGCGGGGGTGTACTGGCTGGCCCTGGAAGCACAGGGGGAGCGGCAAGTGCGGCGCGTGGTGCGGCTGCGCTGAACGGCGGCTTGAGGGCGGCGATCCCCACGCCGCTGCCGTTGCTGGACGTGACCGGCATCTTGCGATATCCTTGGGTTGCCGAGCGGATGATCAAGCCGCCCCCGACCCCGACGCCCGCGCCCAGTGATTCAAGGACCCACCTTCGACGCCTCCACTGATACCGTCTGCGCTTCGCACTATTACAGCCAAAAGTGGTCGAGCTGGGGCCTCCCACCCCAGTGAACGTCGAAGAGGAGTGGTTTATGTCCCAGCGTGTCCTGCTGTGTGCCCTCTGGGTGATCGTCGGGTGCGGGGTCGTAGCGCCTGCCCAGGCGCGTCTTGAGCCCCGTTCCGAACAGCTAGCCTTCGCTCCCACCGACGTCAGCCTCAACGCGGTCGACGGTGGCCACCGCGTACATTTGAGCGGCGGCGTCTTGGTGGGCGAAGAGCCGTTGCCGCGCTTTGTCCACTGGGTCGAACTGGCTCCGGGGACGCGCGCCGTCGCCGTCGACTGCCGGGTGCTCGGCACGACCGAGGTGGCGATGGGTGTGGACCTGGTCTCGCCCGGTCCCGACCGGCGTCCGGGGATCGGTGGCCCGGCCCCGGTCCCGCAGCTGGGGGCCGCCCGGGCGGTTCTAGGAACCTTCGGCTTCATGCGTGGCCACCCCATGCAGGCGGTCATCCTCACACCCTTGGACTACGATCCTCACACGGGCCGGCTCAGTTTGGCCACCGCCCTGGAGTTGACCGTGGAGGTGGCTCCGGCTCCCGGGGTCTTGCCCCTGGAGCGCCGGCGGATTGTGCCGTCGATCGAGAGCCGCTTTGAAAAGCACCTGGCGCCCAAGGTGTCCCACTTCGCCTCGCAGCTTCGGGGTGGGGCAGTTGCGCCCGCCGGCGACGGGCCATTTCAACCGACCCATCGACCGTCCACCGATGGCAGTCCGGTCGAGTACGTCATCGTCACCGGTGCCGCCCTGGAAGCCGAGTTTCAACGCCTAGCCGACTGGAAGACCCAAAAGGGCGTGCAGGCCACTGTCCGCACCGTCGAATGGATTGACCAGACCTACCCCAACGGCGTCGACGGCGCCGAACGCGTGCGGTTCTTTCTCCAGGACGCCTACCAGAATTGGGGAACACGGTGGGTATTGCTGGGGGGGGATACCGATGTTGTGCCGCACCGCAGCCCCTACTTTGCCCTCCTGGATACTGACTTTATTCCCAGTGACTACTACTACGGTTGCCTCGAGGGCAACTGGAACGCCGACGGCGACGCCTTGTGGGGTGAGGGCTGGAGCGTCGTTGCGCCGGGCGACTCGGCTGACCTCCTTCCCGAACTGACCGTCGGCCGCGCGCCGGTTTCCACGGTTTCGGAGGCGCAGGCGGTGGTCGACAAGATCTTGGCCTACGACCAGTCGCCGACGGATTTGCGCTCGTACCCGGCATCGCTCTTGGCGCTGGTGGAGCGGCTCTTCGACCACCAGCACGGCTCCGACTTCTCGGAACCGGCGATCGACAAGTTGCCGCCGTGGTGGCGGGTGACGCGGCTCTACGAGGAGTCGGCCAGCTATCCCGGCTCGATTGAACTCAACCGGATGAGCGCGGTGGATTCGATCAACGCCGGCTATGGGGTGGTCCTGCACGTCGGCCACGGCTTCCGCAACACCATGGCGATTGGCGATGAGAGCCTCGACAACGCTGACGCCGATAACCTGACCAACGACCCGCTGCAGAGCGTCGTGTTTGCCATCAACTGCTCCTCGGCGGCCATCGACTTCAACTCCATCGGTGAGCGTTGGGTCAAGAATCCGAACGGTGGGAGTGTCGCCTACATAGGCACCTCGCGGCTGGCGTTTGTCAACGCCTCGGATGACTTTAGCGAGGCTTGGTTCTGCGCCACGTTTGAAGACTCGGTGCAGGCCTTGGGCGAGTCGGTGGATTTGGCGCGGCTGCCCTTGGTGGGCCTGGCTGGCCAAGACACCGCCTGGCGCTGGAACCTCCTGGCCACCCTCCTGTTGGGCGATCCGCAAACTGAACTCCACCTGCGCTTTCCCGCCCCGTTGGCCGGCGCCCACGCCGGCACGTTCCAACTCGGCCAATCGAGCTACGCCGTCCAGGCCACGACCCAGGGCGGTACTCCGGTGGCCGGTGTGCAAGCCTCTCTGTGGTTGGACGGGCAGGTCTTGGGTACCGCGGAGACCGACGCCGGTGGCAACGCCACCATTCCTTTCCACGCCGACCAGGTGGGGAGTGCGTTGCTGACCCTCCACAAGGTTGGCTACACTGCCTTAGAAGCCAACGTGCCCGTGGTGAGTCCCAGTGGCGTGGCTTTGACCGCGTTGGCGGTGGCGGTCGATGACAACCAGAGCGGCGCCTCGACGGGGGACGGCGACGGCACGCCCGACGCCGGCGAAGTCTTGGAGCTAGCCCTCACCGCTAAGAACGGTGGCAGCCAGACGGCGACCAACGTCGTGGTGCAGCTCACCGTCGACGACCCGGCGGGGGTGATCACCCTGATCGATGACACGGTGCCGTACGGCACGTTGGGCGCTGGGGCGCAGTCGACCGGCACCGGCAAGTTCGTGGTGGCCATCGATGACGCGGCGCCAGTGGCGTACCAGCCGGTCTTTTCGGTGAGCCTCGCCGCCGATCAGGGGAGTTTCGCCGACACCTTTGTGCTCAACGTCCACCGCCCGTATCTGGAGCACTACGCGCACGTCATCGACGACGTGGCCGGAGGGGATGGGGACGGCGTCATCGAGGCCGGCGAGCGGGTCGATTACGCTGTCCAGTTGCGCAACAGCGGCCAGGATGCTGCACTCGCCGTGGCTGGGAGCCTCGAGGTGTTGAGTGCCGCGAGCGGTTTGCCGCACCCCGACGTCACCGTCCACGATGCCACCACGCAGTTTGGCACCGTACAGGTGGGCGGACCGGTAGAGGGCGACCCGTTCGACTTTGAGTTGGCCGGCTCGGTCGATGTTGCCGATGTGCTCCTTAAGATCACCTGGACTGACCAGTACGGCACTGTGCGCACCGAGGAGTTGGACATTGTGCCACCAGCTGTCGCCACTGCCTTGACCGGCTTTGGCACGCCGACCTCCATTACGTTGGAATGGCTGGCGCCGGCCGATGACGATATCAAGGGCTACGACATCTACCGAGCGCCGGACGCCCAGGCGACGCTGCAGCGCATCAACGCCTTCACGGTGGACGGCACCGCGCGGTTCGAAGATGCGGGTTTGGAATCCTTGACCCGCTACTATTACAGCGTCGTGGTGCGCGACGACTCTTTTAATGAGAGCCGTTTGGCCTCGCGGATCGAGGCGACGACCAATCCGCCGGTGGCCTTGGGTTGGCCCCAGGCGCTCGGCAACCAATCCGAGTCATCGATCAACTTCGGCGATCTGGACGCGCAGGGGAGCGTCGAGTACGTGACCGGCTCGGACTGCATGTACGTCTGGCACGCTGATGGCACCGAGCTCGTCGACGGCGACGACGATGAGCGCACCAACGGCGTGTTCTCGGCAAGGGGTTGCCATCCGCTCAAAGGCTTTGGGGCCACCGCCGCCATTGGCGACCTGGACGGCGACCTTGACCTAGAGGTCGCCAACGTCGGGTGGACGTTGGATTCGTTGTACGTCTTTACCCACGCGGGTCGCGCGCAGCAGCATCCCGGCTTTCCCAAGCCGATCCTCGATGACTTCAACTGGGCGTCGCCGGTGATGGCCGACCTGGATGGCGACGGGCAACTTGAAATCCTCGTCTGGGCCGCCGGTGGCGGTCGCTTGTTCGCGTGGCACGCCGACGGCACCGAGGTGCACGATGGTGACCAGAACCCCTCCACTGACGGAGTTTTGTTTCGGGTGTTTGGCACGTCGTTCGCCTACTCGAGCCCAGCCGTGGCCAATCTCTTGGGGGATGATGACCTCGAGATCGTCGTCGCCGTCAACTTGTCGAGCGACGACTCGGGCAAGATCTTTCTCATTCAGGCGGACGGCACGGTGGCACCCGGTTGGCCAGTGGCCACCGGCGGACCCGGCACCCCGTCACAGGTGACGGCGTCGCCGGCAATTGCCGACATCGACGGCAATGGCACCCCAGAGATCATCATTGCCGCCGACCGGGCCGGTGGCCGGGTTTACGTGCTCCGCCCCGACGGCTCCAACAAGCCGGGCTGGCCGCGCTCGTGTAGCGTCTCGAGCGGTGCCGGGCGGTCTGCTTCACCGGTGCCGGTCGACTTGGACGGCAACGGCCAATTCGAGATCGTCATGCCTGGATCGGACGGCAAGCTCTACGGCTGGTTTGTAAACGGCGCCACGTTGCCCAACTTCCCAGTGGTCTTCTCCGAGCAAGGCGTACCGACCCAGACTGCTCCCTCGGTGGGGGACATCGACGGCGACGGCGACTTCGAGATCCTCTTCGGCGACGAGTCCGGCAAGGTGCACGCTTACCACGACGACGGTACACAGGTGGACGGCTTTCCCATCCAGCTTCCCGGTGAGGTGCGAACGACGCCAGCCATCTGGGACTTTGACAACGATGGTCTGGTCGAGATCGCGGTCACCGGCTGGGATTCCCAGGTACACGTTTGGGACATGCCTGGGGTCTTCGACCCGACACGCATGCCGTGGCCGGTCTTCCGGCATGATTCCCGCAACACCGGCTGGGTCAAGAGCGGCATCTTGCCGATCGGCGTGACCGATCCTGGGCCGGCAGCGAGTGCCCCGCAGCGGGCGCGTCTCTACCCGCCCCGCCCCAACCCCTTCAACCCGCGCACGGCCCTGGCGTTCGACGTCCCGCACGGCGGCACGCTGGCGGCCGAGTTGTCGATCTTCGACCTGAACGGGCGCCTGGTGCGCGTGCTCCACCAGGGAGCGCTGCCTGCCGGCCGTCACGAGTACGTTTGGGATGGCCGGGATGCGCGGGGGACCGCCCTGGTCGCAGGTGTCTACTTCTTCCAGCTGAACATGGATGCGTTCTCGCACCGTGGCAAGCTGGTCATGGTGAAATAAATGATCCGACTCGAGTGGTGCCGCACGGCGGCGTTGGGTGGTGCTCTCGTGTTCGTCCTCTTGGGGGGGGCGGCAGCGCCCAGCGCCGCCGGCGAGGTCGTCCAACACGAACTCACTTTCGAAGCGACCGGCGCCCGGCTGGAGCGCACCGGCGCCGGTAGGGTGACCGTGCACTTGCGCGGGGCGGCGGGGCGTGTGGGAGCGGTCGGCGCCCCGGCGCTACCCACGCGGCTTTTGCAGCTTGAAATCCCCGCCGACCGCACTGTTCAGCGCGTCACGGTCGAGGTGTTGGACGAAGAGGCTTTGGGTCGGGGAGTGCAGGTGGTGCCAGCGATGCCGCCGCGCGCCGCCGACGCGCCAGCGGCACCGGTGGTTTTCGATCCAGAGGTGTACGGCAAGGACCAAGTCTACCCGGCGACGCTCGCTCGGTTCGTGGGCAGGTCGGCGATGCGCGGGCACGTGCTGGCTAACATCCAGGTCGTGCCATGGCGCTACCAGCCGGCGCGCGGCGAGCTGGTGTTGATCACCCGCTTGCGCGTGACCTTGGAGACCGTTCCAGCGCCGCATTTGGGGCTGCCTCGCTACCGCGTGGTTCCCGAGATCGAAGCACGCTTTGAAGCGACCGCCAGCCGCCGGATTCCCAACTTGGAGACGCAGGTGGCCCGCGGGGGCGGTGGCGGTGTCGCCGAGCCCGGGCCCTACCAACCGACGTTTCGCCCGACCACCGATGGCAGCCCGGTCGGCTACGTCATCGTCACCAGCCCAGCCCTGCAAACCGAGTTCCAGAGGCTCGCCGACTGGAAGACTAGAAAGGGCGTCCAGGCCGTGGTGCGCACCACCGACTGGATCGATGCTGAGTATCCGAACGGCGTCGACGCCGCCGAGCGCTTGCGGTTCTTCCTGCGGGACGCCTATCAAAATTGGGGGACCTACTTTGTGCTCTTGGGGGGCGATGTCGACCAGGTGCCGTTCCGTTATGCCTACACGCCGCTGGTCGGCGGCGAGCACATCCCCTCCGACTACTACTTCATGTGTTTGGATGACACCTGGAACGCCAATGGCAATGATCTGTGGGGGGAGGGCCAGAATCTCTTGGCCGAGCCGACCGACGACGCCGATTTGGCTGCCGAGCTGGTTCTCGGTCGCGCTCCGGTATCAACCTTGGAAGAGGCTCAGATCTTTGTCGACAAGGTACTCGAGTATGAAACCAATCCACCCGCCGGCAATGGCTATCCGGGCTCGGCCCTGCTTATGGCTGAGCGGTTGTTCGATACGGTGGACGGCGCCGAGTTGGCGGAGAGCGCCAGTGGTCTCCTGCCTGAATGGTTCAAGCAGGTCAAGCTCTACGAGGAGTTTTCGAGCTGGCCGGGCTCCTTGCCCCTGAACGTCTCCGCGGCCGTGGATTCGCTCAACAACGGCTTTGGGTTTGTGCTCCACGTCGGGCACGGTTTTCGCAACACCATGTCGGTGGGCGAGTTCCCGTTGACCAATGGGCACATTGACAACATGATCAACGGTGCTCGCCAGCCGTTTGTCATGGGGGTGAATTGTTCCTCGGCATCGATCGATTTCAATGCCATCGGTGAGCGCTTTCTCAAAAACCCTGCTGGTGGAGGCGTTGCCTACTATGGTACGTCCCGCTTTGCTTTCGTTTCGCCTTCCGAAACTGTGCAGCAGGCCTGGTTGAGCATGGCCTTTGAGGATTCGGTGCGGAGCTTTGGCGATCTTTGCACATTCGCGCGGCTGCCGTTGTTGCCGACCAGTGTCTTGAATACGGCCGACCGCTGGATGGTTCAGGCGCTGACTCTGCTCGGTGATCCGGAGTGCGATTTCTACACCGCTGGCGTCGCACCCTTGGCGGTCAGCCACCCCAGCACGTACACGTTGGGTAGCGGCGCGTTCACAGTGTCGGTGCTCTCGGGCGGTGACCAAGTGGAGGGCGCTACGGTGACCCTCTGGAAGGGCGGCGAGGCCTACGTGACCGGACAAACCGATGGTGGCGGTTCGGTAAGTTTGGTCTTGGGGGCCGAAACCCCAGGTGACATGACCGTCACCGTCCACAAGAGCTACTACCGGCCCTACGACACCACAGTGTCGGTGGCGGCGGCAACCGGTCCGTACGCCTTCGTGCAGTCGGTGACTTTGGATGATGACGCCGGGGCCCCGTCGTCCGGCGATGGCGACGGGCGGGCCGACGCCGGGGAAACCGTTGAGATCCAAGTCATTGTCAAAAACGCCGGGGCCCAGTCAATCACTGGTGCCAGCGGCACCGTGTCAGCGGACGACCCGGGTGGCTACCTGAGCTGGATCACCGACCAGTCGACCTACGGCACCATTGCCCCTGGCGGCGCGCTCGCCGGCCAGGTCCCCTTTGCCGTCACCATCGACGCCGACGCCCCCGATGCCTACCAGCCGGCCTTGACGCTCGTCGTGACCGCCAATGAGGGCACTTGGTCTGACACCGTAACCCTACCGGTCCACCGCCACTATCTCGAACACGTGCAACACGAAGTGGACGACGGCGCCGGCGGCAACGGTGTTGTGGAAGCGGGCGAGCGCGTTCAGTACACCATTGAACTGCGCAACACCGGCCAGGAAACAGCATTCGATGTGTCGGCAACCCTGCGTGCGCTCCGGCGCGCTGACGGCCAGGTGGAGCCCGGAGTCACCCTCCACGACGACACCATGAGCTTCGGCGACATCCTCGCCGACGCCAGTCTGGTGAGCGGCAGCCCCTTTGATTTCGAATTGGACGCGTTGCTCGACCCGGCGACCATCGATCTAGAGGTCACCATCACCGACGCGCGCGCCCAGACCTTTGTGCAACTCCTGGATTTGGTGGCGCCCGGGGCAGCCGACAGCTTGACGGCGTTCGGGGCGCCCACCGAGGTCGAACTGCACTGGCGCGCACCAGCTGACCTCGACGTATGGGCCTACGATATCTATCGCAGCGACTCGGCCGGTGGTCCCTTTGCCAGGGTGAACGAGTACCGGGTGAGCTCGGCGTCGATGTTTGTGGACGGCGGCTTGACCCCGCTGAGCAACTACTACTATCAAGTGGTGGCCATCGACTCCTCGTTCAACGTCGGACCCGCGAGCGAGGTGTTCGAGGGCATCACCAGCCCAGCAAGTGCACCAGGTTGGCCGATCGAGGCAACCCAGGCCTTTTCGTCCTCGCTGCAGTTTGCCGATATCCAGGGCGACCACGACGTCGAGTTGTTCACCGCCTCAGACTACGTCTATGGCTGGCATCATGACGCGAACGAGATCGTCGACGGCGACGATGACCCTCGCACTTCTGGCGTTTTTTCGACGTTGGGTTTTCACCCTGAAAAGGGTTTCTCGGCGACGCCGGCGGTGGGTGATGTCGACGGTGACGGCTCGCTGGAAGTGTGCAACGTCGCCTGGTGGCAGGCCGAGCTGTATCTCTGGGATGCCGCCGGCGACATTATGCCGGGTTGGCCGAAGTCCATTCTGAGCGACTTCAACTGGGCGTCGCCGGTCCTCGCCGACCTCGATAACGACCAGGACCTGGAAGTGATCCTGTGGGCTGGCAAGGGCGGGCGGCTGTTCGCCTGGCACCATGATGGCACCGAGGTGGCCGACGGCGACAACAATCCGACCACCGATGGCATCTTGCGCCGCATCTTCGGCATTAGCTTCAACTACTCGTCGCCGGCAGTGGGCAATCTAGACGCCGATCCCGCCGCGGAGATTGTTTTTTGCAGCAACCTGTCGTCTCAGAGCACCGACCCACAAGGCGGCATCTGGGTGATCAACGACGACGGGTCAAACGTGCCGGGCTGGCCGGTTTTTACCGGGCACGAGACCGCGCCATCGTCGATCACCGCCTCGCCGGCCATCGTCGACCTGGACGGCGACGGTTCGAACGAGGTGGTGGTCACCTCTGAGCGCGCTGGGGGTCTCGTCCACGTCCTGAACGCCGATGGCACCAACCTTCAAGGTTGGCCCAAAGTCGTCTCGTCGTTCACCAGCGTGCGCGTGCCGTCGCCGGTGATCGCCGATCTGGATCAGGATGGCGAGTTGGAAGTCATCCAACTCGATCGAACCAATCAGCTCTGGGTGTGGCGGGCCAGCGGACAGTTGCAAGCCAACTTCCCGGTGCAATTCGCCGTCAACGCCGTCCCTAGCGAGTCGACGCCGTCGGTTGGCGACATCGATGACGACGGCAAGTTGGAAATCCTCTTCGGTGACGAGGATCGTCGCCTGCACGCTTACAACCACGATGCCACTGTGGTCTCCGGCTTTCCGATCCAACTGGGCGGCGAGGTGCGGTCGACACCCGCCATTTGGGATTTGGACGGCGACGGTTTGATCGAGGTGGCAGTCAGCGCCTGGGACCAGACCGTCTACATCTGGGACTTGCCGTTCGAGTGGCACCCCGAACTCATCCCGTGGCCGATGTTCCGCCACGATGCCCGAAACACCGGCTACTTTGGCACACAGCAGCAAATCGGGGTTGCGTTGCCCGGCCCAGCCCCTACACTCAGCGCGCGCCTCTGGCCACCGGCCCCCAACCCGTTTAATCCAAGGACGCGGTTGGACTTCGCCGTGGGCCAGCAAGCGCAACCGGTCAAAATCATGGTATACGACGTGGCTGGGCGTTTGATTCGCCAGCTGGTCAATCAAACTCTGCCGCCCGGCCAGCACTCGGTCGAGTGGGATGGGCGCACGGGGAGCGGTCGCACCGCTGAAAGCGGCGTCTACTTCTACCGCGCGGCCATTGGCGATTTTGTCGGCGAGGGCAAGCTGACCCTCCTCAAGTAACCACTTGCATGGCTCGTGACCCCAAGCGGCTGCGTTTTGCGCCAAGCCCGTCCGGCACGCTGCACGTCGGTGGCGCGCGCACTGCACTGTACAACTGGCTTCTGGCCCGCCAATCGAACGGGGTTTTCGTGCTGCGCATCGAGGACACCGACCGCCAGCGCTCGACGCCCGAGTCGATTGCCGCCATCCTTTCGGCGCTCCGCTGGTTGGGTTTGGATTGGGACGAAGGTCCCGAGGTGGGCGGCAGCCAGGGCCCGTACTTCCAGTCCGAGCGACTGGAGTTGTACCGGAGCCGCGCCTTCGAGCTGTTGGCTGCCGAGCGGGCCTACCGCTGCTTCTGCACGGCGGCGGAACTCGCGGAACGCCGCCGGGCCGCCCAGGCGTCCGGGGCACCGCCCGGCTACGACGGGCGGTGCGGCCGGCTAAGCGGCGCCGACGCCAGCCGCCGCGGCCAATCCGAGCCTTTCGCCCTGCGCTTTCGGGTGCCGGCCGGTACCACCCGTTGGCAGGACGGGGTCAAGGGCGAGGTGACCTTTGACAATGCGCACCTGGAGGACCTGATCATCTTGCGCTCCGACGGTCACGCTGCCTACAACTTCGCGGTCGTCGTCGATGATGCGGGCATGCAGATTACGGACGTGGTGCGCGGTGATGACCATATCTCCAACACCCCCAAGCAAATCCTACTGTTTGAGGCGCTGGGCCAGCCGTTGCTCCACTACGCCCACGTGCCGCTCATTCTCGGCCCCGACGGCTCGCGGCTGTCGAAGCGCCACGGTGCCACTTCGGTGGAAGCGTTTCGCGATCAGGGCATCTTGCCCGACGCCATGGTCAACCACCTGGCGCTGTTGGGGTGGTCCCTGGATGGCGAAAGCACCTTCTTGCCGCGGGCCAAGCTGGTTGAGCACTTCTCCATGGAGCGCATTTCGCCCTCAGCCGCGGTGTTTGACGCCGGGCGACTCGAACACCTGAACACCCTGCACCTGCGGGCGCTGCCGCCGGTGGAGCGGCGCCGACTGGTGGCCGCCGAACTCCACGCCCAAAGGATGTGGCCCGCGACGCCCGATTCCAGCCAGGAAGAATGGTTGGATCGACTGATCGAGGCCCTCGGCGACCGGCTGAAAACGCCATCAGCCGTCCTCGAGGTGGCGGGCTTCTTGTTTCAAGACGCCGTGGAAGTGGAGCCCAAGGCCCTGAAGCAAGCGCGCGCCATCGGGTCGTTGGGAGAGATCTTGGATGGGGCGGCGGGGGTCTTGGAGGAGATTGAGCCGTTCGATGCCGAGTCGTTGGAACCGGCGCTGCGCCAGCTCGCCGAACGCCTGACCGTGAAACCCGGCGCCGTCTTTTCGGCGCTTCGTGTGGCGCTCACTGGGCGGCGCGCCGCCCCCGGCATCTTCGACTGCCTGGAACTACTGGGACGCCCACGCACGCTCGAGCGAATTGCTGCTTTCAAGCGCGACTTCGTCGCCGCCGATCCTGCCGTCTAGCCCGTTCACCTGGTGCGCGCCCTAGTCCTGAATCTGTTTCTGAGCCTGGTCAGCGTCCTTGTCTGTTGCTTAGTGCTAGAGGCGGGAGTGCGCCTCCTGGGCATCGGGGAGGGTCGGCCTAGTCGACCGCCGGGCGAAGCAACGCGCTCGAAGACGCCGATTTACGAGCCGTCGCCCGAGCTGGGCTGGTCCTTGCGCCCCGATACAGTGCAAGTCTTCAGCCGCCGCGGCTTCGATACGCGCGTGCGCTCGAACGCGCTCGGCCTGCGCGGGCCCCAAATTGGCCCCAAACCCGACAGCGTCACGCGGATCGTGGTGGTGGGTGATTCCTACGCTTTCGGTTGGGGAGTGGAAGGAGAGGCGACCTACGGCGCCCAGCTCGAGCGGCTGCTCGAGGCCCAGCGGCCCGGCGAGCATTTCGAAGTGGTCGTCGCGGCGCTGCCTGGGTTTGGCACGTTTCAAAAGACTCGCGCTCTCGAGCTGGTGCTGCCTTATGGGGCCGATTGGGTCATTGCCGAGTTCTCGGTGGCCAACGATGTGGTGGATGACTGGCGGGCTCGCCACTACGTGCCGGAGCGCCTGGCCGCCTACCAAATCGAGGGCACGCGCTACCCGGCGTTCGAGACCTGGCTGGCGGCGCACAGTCGATTGGTGGCCCTGGTGCGCGCCCGAGGGATGCCGCTGCGCTTCTGGTTGGAGTGCCGGCGGTCACCCAACCTCGAGCGCTCCAAAGCGCTCTGGTCGGCGCTCGTCGAGCGCTGCCGGCGTGCCGGGGTGCCGCTGGTCCTGGTGCTGAATCCGTCCCGTTCCCAAGTGCTGCGGGACGAGCCCGGCCTGCCGCAGCTTTTGGCCCGGGTTCCCTACGCCGAACGCCCCAACGCCATGTTCCGGCAGTTGGCCAGAGAGGCTGACGTGGCGCTGATCGACGTCGAGCGGATCTTTCGGGCGGCGCCCGAGCCGGGAGGGTTGTACCTGAGTGACGACCCGCACTGGACGGTGGCGGGGCACCGGCGGGTCGCCGAAGCGCTGGCTGCGGTTTGGCCGCCCCCTCTGCAAAGGGGGTTGCCGCTCGGACGAGGCGGCTGGTAGCATTCGCCGGCGTTCGGGGACACCCCCCGGGCGTCGCCGCGGCTTGGGGTGTCGTCCAGTGGTAGGACACGTGACTCTGGATCACGGTACCGGGGTTCGAATCCTCGCACCCCAGCCAACCACAGCCAGTTTCGTTGGGGCTATCGTCTAGGGGTTAGGATAGCTGGTTCTCAGCCAGCAGACCGGGGTTCGAATCCCCGTAGCCCTACCAAAATTTGCTGGCTTATCCACCTCTTCGTTGCCGGCGCGCCTCGAGCTTCTTCCAGGGGTCGCGCAAGGTCGCCGTGCGGTTCAGGACCGGTCGCGCGGCGGTGGAGTCGGCCAGATCCACCGCGAAGTACCCCAGGCGTTCGAGTTGGAAGGCGGTGCCTGGTGCCAACTCGGCCACTGCCGGCTCGACAAAACACGGCTCCAAGGATTCGAGCGATTTGGGGTTTAGCGCTTCGAGCGTTGCCTGGCCCACCTCTTCGTCGACAAAGAGGTGGTTGTAGATCCGCACCTGCGCCTGGACGGCGCTGGCTGCCGCGACCCAGTGCAGCGTCGCCTTGACCTTGCGCCCGTCTGGTGCGCTGCCACCTTTGGTCGCCGGGTCGTAGGTGCAGCGTAGCTCCACCACCTCGCCGGCGTCATCCTTGATGACCTCGCGGCAGGTGACTAGGTACGCGTAGCGCAGCCGCACCTCGCGCCCCGGCGCCAGCCGAAAAAACTTCTTGGGAGGATCTTCGCGGAAGTCGTCGCGCTCGATGTAGAGGACGCGACCAAACGGTACGCGCCGGCTGCCCGCCCCAGGGTCCTCTGGGTTGTTGATCGCCTCGAATTCCTCAACTTTATCTTCGGGGTAGTTGTCGATCACCAGGCGCAGGGGTTTGAGCACCCCCATGCGCCGCTCCGCCACGCGGTTCAGCTCCTCGCGCACGCAGTACTCCAAGAGCGCAAAGTCAACCGTGCTGTCGCGCTTGGCCAGTCCGATGGTCTCGCAGAAGCGGCGGATGGCGGCCGGTGGATAGCCACGCCGGCGCATGCCGCGGAGGGTCGGCATGCGTGGATCGTCCCAGTCGGAGACGTTGCCGCTGTCAACCAGCTCCACCAGCCGCCGCTTGCTGAGGACGGTGTGGGTCAGGTTCAGGCGCGCGAACTCGATCTGTTGGGGATGCGAGGCCGTCTGGGCATGCTCGATCACCCAGTCGTAGAGCGGTCTGTGGTCCTCGAACTCCAAAGTGCAGAGGGAGTGGGTGATCCCTTCAATCGCATCCGACAGCGCGTGCGTAAAGTCGTACATTGGATAGATGCACCAGGCGTCGCCGGTCTTGTGGTGCGCAGCATGGCGGATGCGATACAAGGTGGGATCGCGCATGTTCATGTTGGGCGACGCCATATCAATCTTGGCTCGCAGGACATGGGTGCCGTCGGCAAACTCGCCGCGCCGCATGCGCTCAAACAGTTCGAGATTTGCCGCTGGTGACCGGTTGCGATCGGCACTCTCCTCGCCTGGCGCGGTCAGCGTCCCCCGCATCCGGCGGATGTCTTCGGGGCTGGAGCTGTCGACGTAGGCCAGGCCCGCGTTAATCAGCTGGACGGCGTGCTCATAGAGTTGTTCGAAGTAGTCGGAGGCGAAAAACAGCTTGTCTTTCCAGTCGAAGCCGAGCCAGCGCACATCCTCCTGGATGGCGTTGACGTAGTCGGTGCTTTCCTTCAGAGGATTGGTGTCGTCGAAGCGCAGATGGCAAACGCTCTGGTTCTCGGCGGCAATCGCGAAGTTGAGGCAGATGGCCTTGGCGTGGCCGATGTGCAGGTAGCCGTTGGGCTCGGGCGGAAAGCGGGTCACCACCCGCCCGCCGTGCTTGCCTTGGGCGCGATCGCGGGCGACGATGGCGCGTATGAAGTCGACGCCGCCTCCGGTGTCGCTCGCAGCGTCGGTTGTCGAGGGGTGACGAGACAAGGTGGCGTCCTGATGGTTGGGCTGGCGCAAAGCGACGTAGCCTAAGTAAAGCCCGGCGCCAGGTCAACCACGGGTGAGGCGGCGGCGGGCCTCGCGCCAGCGAGCCAGGTCGGCGCGGCGCGGCAGAATCGCCGCTGTGGCTGGTACTTGGGCCAGGCGTGCGAAAACCGCCAACTTCAGTGCCGCGTCGATCACGTACACCGTTGAAGTGGCGATGGCTGCGCCGCTGGGACCGTAGCGCGGGACCAGGGCGGCGTTGAGGATGATGTTGCAGAGTGTCCCGGCGCCAGCCGTCAGGCTGTTCCGCCCTGGATAGCCTTTGGAGGCAATGGCCGAACCGGTGACCTTGGCGTGCGAGCCGGCGACGATTCCCGGCCCCAACAGTGCGACCAGGCGTGGCAGCGAAGCAAACTCGTCGCCGAACCACAGGCTGCCCCATGCCCAGATCGCCAACCACAGGCCGAAAGCCAGGCCGCCGGCGACGATCAGGACCTGGCGGGCGGCGGCTGCCGCCAGCCCAGTGTGGGTATCGGGGTCGCCGATGGCGGAGAGTTTTGGAAAGAGCACCAGAGTCACCGCGAAGGGAATGGTCCAAACCTTCTCGATCAGCGTCGCAGCCAGCGCGTAACCGCCCACCTCCTGGAGCGGCCGCAGGAAACCGAGGAAGATGAGATCCAACCGGGTGTTGAGCTGAGCGAAGATCGTCGCCAGGTGTTGGCGGGCACCGAAGTGGAGGCTGGCCCGCCAGTGGCCACCGCCGCCAGCGAACCATCGCCACCCAAGGCGGCCGGCGGCCCAAGCGGTCACCACCAGGCTGATGAGTTGGGCCATGGTGTAGGCGCCCACCGCCTCCGGCACGCCGCCGCCGGCGGCGCCCACCCAGATGAGGACGCCAGCCAACAGGCAGAGCTGGAAAGCCAGCAGGTGGAGGTTGGTGGCGCCGAAGCGGTTGGCACTCTGCAGGAAAGCGTTGAGGTGTTGGTTGACGAAGAACAGCGGCACCGCCGCGATTCCCCAACCGATGGCGGCGGCGGGGACCGCGGCGAAGGCGGTCACGGCGTGGGTGAGGGCTAGGGCCACCACCATCGCCACCGCGGCGGCGCCGGCCAGCCACCTCAGGCTTGCGGCGAAAACCGCCGCGCGCCGCTCTGGAGCCCTGGCCGCCACGAAGATGGACCCCTGCGGCAAGCCCAGGTTGAGGAGGTTGAAGCCCATGGTACTGAGCAGCACGCACAGCGAGTAGGCGCCCTGACCGGTCGCGCCCAACAGCCGCGCGATCAAGGTGACCGTCGCCAATCCCAGAGCCAACCCGGTAACCGTGCGGGCCAAGGTGATGGCAGTATCGCGCGCCGTGGAACCCAACTAGGCGGTTTCCAACGGCACATAGGTCTGGCGCGCGAAGCGCCTGACCTCCCAGCGCCGGGTGAGGTAGAAGCGTCCCAGCTCTGACCAGGGGGCAACCAAAGTCCTGAGCGCCCGGTTGCCGGCCGTGTCGTGACGCTGCCGCGCCGACACCGCCAAGAACAGGCGGGCGGCTCTTCCCAGTGCAGCGGGGTTTTGGGGCAGCGGCCCGGGGTCTGGCGCCAAGACCCGTCGGTGGGCGCGCCAGACGTGGAAGAGCTGCTGGGCGCGGGCGGCAGCGCTCAATCCCTGGCGATTCACCCGGTAGGTGACCAGCGCCTCGGGCAAGTTGGCAAAGCGCATCCCCGCTTGGTGGGCGCGCAACAAAAAATCAAAGTCGATCGCCGCCGGCAGCGCCGCGTCGTAGGCCAGCGTCTTCCAGACGTGGGCGCGGACGCACAGGGTCGGCTTGTGGACCGCCGTCAAGAAAGGCAGCTGCTCGACAATGTCGGCGTGGCGGTAGGCGAGGGGCTGGACGTCAAAGCGTTGGCCGGACTCCGTAGCCAGGGCAGTCCCCAAGATGTCGACTTCTGGATGGCGCGTCATGAACGCCACCTGGCGGGCAATGCGTTCTGGGTGGGCGACGTCGTCGCCGTCCAGGTTGGCGACAAAGTCGCCTTCGGCCGCTTGGTTCAGGAGGTTGGCGTTGCGCGCGGCGCCCAGGTTTTCATCCCGTACCCACAGCCGGATGCGGTCATCGGCACGCGCCAATGCCGCCAGCCGGGCTGCTGTGTCATCGGTCGACGCATCGTCGCCGATCAGGATCTCCAGGTCGGCGTATGTTTGAGCGCGAATGCTCTCAACCGCGCGCTCTGCGTACGCCGCACAATTGTGAGTAGGGATGGTGACCGAAACGAGGGCGCGCGGCGCTGTCATGGTTCGACGTCCTCGTAGAGGGCTGCTGTCTGTTCCACAAAGTCCTCGAAGCGGTTCAGCTCTAGAAAAGCGGCGCGCGCCCCGTGGCCGAGGCGAATCCTCAGCTCCGGGTCGGTGGCAAGGCATGCCAGCGCTTCGGCGAAGCCTTGGGCGTCGCCCGTGTCGACCAGCAGTGCGGAGCGACCGTCGGCGACCACGTCTTGGTGTCCGGCCACGCGACTGGCGACCACCGGTAGCGCGGCGCGCAGTGCCTCGAGCAGCGCCAGTGAGCGGCCTTCGTGACCGGCGGCGCTTACGTAGACATCCATCTCTTCCAGAAGCGCTGGCACGTTTTCCACGTCACCCAAAAAGGCAACGGTGGGTGCTAGGCCCATCGCTTCCACCTGACGGCGGAGCGTCGACTCGAGGGGCCCCGATCCGGCCAGCGACAGGTGGACGCGCCCGCCGAGTCGCGCCATGGCTTCGATCAAAACCGCGTGCGCCTTGACCGGGTCGAAGCGTGCTACTGCTACGGCGCGAAGCGGCGCGCCGCCGGGTGAGCGGGGCGGCGGCGGTGCTCGATCGGGAATGGAGTTCGCCACCACGCGCGAGCGTTCGGGCCAATAGAGACCGAGGCGGCGGGCCAGGGCGGCCTCCGCTTCACTGACGTGGATGATCGCTCCAGTCATGCGTCCCAGGAGTTGCTCTTGCAGGCGCCCCAGCCGGCGGGTGCGCGGGTTGTGTGCAAAGTGGAGGCCGTGGTGGGTGTGGACGCACCGACGAACCCCGGCGGCTTGGGCGGCGGTGCGTCCCCAGACGCCGGCGCGCGCCCCGTGGGTGTGCACCACCTCGATCTGACGCGCGCGCAACTGTCGCACCAGCCGCCACCAGGGGCGCGGTCGGGGTGGCAGCGGCAGCTCTAGGGGCTCCAAGTGATCGGCGGCTTTGGCCAGGCGCTGCCAGGCTCGGCCACCCGGCGGACAATAGACCCAAGTCTCGAAGCGGCCGTCGAAACCGTGCAGGAGGTGCAGGAGGGCGAGCGGGCCGCCGCCCAGATGCGAGTCGGCCAAGAGGTGGACGACGCGACGGCGTCTAGAGTGGGTCATGGTCGACGTTCTGGCGGCCTAAGTTCCCCTCAGGCGCGGGTCCAGCGCGTCGCGCAAGCCATCGCCCATCAGGTTGAAGCTGACCACGGCGAAGACGATCATCAGCCCCGGATAGGTCGAGATCCAGTAGGCCGAATCGAAGTCGATGTGCTGGCGGCCCTCCGACACCATCGCACCCCAGGTGGCGGTGGGGGGAGGAACACCGAGCCCCAAGAACGACAGCGCCGCTTCCACTAGAATCGTCGAGCCAATCGCCAGGGTGGCGGCGACGATCACCGGTGCCATGGCGTTGGGGAGCAGGTGCCGAAAGATGATGCGCGCCGGGTTCATTCCCAAAGCCCGTGCGGCTTGAATGAAGTCCTGCTCCTTCAGGGACAAGACTTGGCCGCGGACAATGCGAGCGACTCCCATCCAGCCGGTCAGTCCCAAAATTACCATGATCAACGTCAGCGAGCGGGTTTCGAACAGGGCCGAAATGGCGATCAGCAAGACCAGCCGCGGGAATGACACCAACATGTCGACCACCCGCATCATCACCGCGTCCAGGGCGCCACCGAAGTAGGCAGCCACCGCACCGTAGGCGCAGCCGATGGTCAGCGACAGGGCGACAGCCACGAAGCCGATGCAGAGCGAGATGCGGGCGCCATAGACGATGCGACTGAAGACGTCGCGGGCGTACTCGTCGGTGCCCAGCCAATGAGCAGCGCCGGGTGGCGTCAGGCGGTTCTGGGCGATGCCCAACTGTTCGGTCGGATCGTACGGTGCAATCAACGGGGCGAGGACGGCGACGAGATAGAGCGCCGCTAGGATGACCAGCCCAGCGGTGGCGACGCGATTCTTGAGGAAGCGCCGGCGGACGATGTCCCACTCGCTGACCCCCACGGCCGGGCCCGTCGCTGGCGGTTCTCCGAGGCGCCGCCACCACCAGACCAGCGCCGCCAGGGTTAGGGGTAGGGCAATGGTCGCCAGCCAGCTGTCCCAGCGTTGGTACTCGGGGACACCGCGCCCAAAGAGATTGCCGATCGTGCCTGCCAAGCGCTCGGCTCGCCAAATACCGATTGCCAACAAGCTGAGGGCGGCGCCGCCGACGACGGCGCGGGCGTGACGGTGGCGTCTAGTCATAGCGAATCCGCGGATCGACCACGGCGTACAAGATGTCGGCCAGCAAGTTGCCGGCAATGACGAACAAAGTGATGAAAAACGTCGTGCCGAGTACCAGCGGGAAGTCGCGCTGGAACACCGCGCTGACAATGAGGCGGCCCATGCCCGGCCAGGCGAAGATGGTTTCTACCAAGACTGCGCCGGAGAACAGGAATGGCAGCGTCAGCCCGAAAATGGTGATGATTGGAATAATGGCGTTCCGCAGCCCGTGCACCAAGATGACGTGCCACTCGCCCAACCCCTTGGCGCGGGCGGTGCGGATGTAATCCTGGCGAATGACTTCCAGGTACGAGCCGCGCATGTAGCGGGCAATCGACGCGGAGACTGCCACGCCTAGCGCGGTCAGCGGTAGGAGCATGTGCAGGGCGCGGTCTAACCAGCGCGCCAGCGGCGGAAAGGCGAAAGCCTGGACGTTTTCGACGCCCGAAATTGGAATGCGCATGGTTTCGCCAGTCATCGGGTGGGTGAACGGCGTCGGCAAGTTGCCGACGGTCAGAATCAGCATCAGTCCCAACCAAAACGACGGCATCGAGTACAAGAAGAGAGTGGCGACCGTCAGTGAGTTGTCCAGCGCCGAGTACTGGCGGATGGCGCCGATCAGTCCTACCAAGATGCCAATCGAGAAGATGAAACAGATCGACGCCAGCGACAGCACCAGCGTGTACGGCAGCGCTTCCAAGATCTTGTCGCGCACTGGTTGCTGGTGGAAGATCGACATGCCAAAGTCGAGTTGCAGGGCGTTGAGGAGCCACTTCCCGTACTGCACGAGAACGGGTTGATCGAGTCCCAGATTCCTGCGGATTTGCTCGATGTTTTCGGGCGGCAGGTCGGGGTTGATGAACACCGCCGCCGGGTCGCCGGGGATGGCCTGCATGGTGAAGAAGAGGACAGTTGTAACCCCCAGGATCATGGGGATCGCTTGCAGAAGTCGACGAAAAACGAACCGCGCCATCGGGTGCTCCGCCCTATAGCTCGGCGCGGGTTTTGTACTTTTGCAAGCGCTCTGGTACCCACCAGGTGTGCAAGTCGTTAAGCAAGGACCCGATGTCGATCTTCACGTCGCGGAAGCGGCTCGAGACCCCGACAATTTCGTCCCGCCAGTACAGGAAGGTGTAGGGTTGATCCTCGTAGATCTTGGCTTGCATCGCCAGGATCTGCCGCTGGGCGTCGGCCGGGTCGAGCGCCGAGAGGGCGCCGTCGATCAGCGCATCGACTTCGGGGTTGGCGTAGGATACGAAGTTGAACTCGTAGCGCCGCTCGGGTGTGTCGGAGTGCCAGACGTTGGTTGGATCGATCAACAGCGCTGCCGACCAGCCGGCCAACATGGCGACGAAGTTCTTCTTGCGGGCGTTTTCGTAGAAGGTCGAAGTCTCCACGTACTCGATCTTGGCTTCGACGCCCACTTGCTTGAGTTGTTCCTGAACGATGACGGTGGCTTGCTCGCGCCGCTTGTTACCGGCATTGGTCGCCAGTTCGAAGGCGAAGCGCTGGCCGTCCTTGTCGAGCCAGCCGTCGCCGTTCGAATCGCTCCAACCCGCCTCGGCGAGCAAGTGCTTGGCCTGATCCGGATCAAACGGCAAGGGCTCGATCGCATCGTTGTGCCAGTCGCACAGCTCCGGGCTGATGGTGCCGACCGCCGGCCGGCCGTAGCGCTCACCGGTTGTCTGACTCACCAAGAGCGCCTCGATGAGTTCGTCACGGTTGATGGCCATGGTGAGTGCATGACGGACCCGCTTGTCGGCGAACAACTCGTGCTGGAGGTTCCAGGCGATATAGTCGACGAATCGCCAACCCCGCCGGTGGAGCGTCACGTGCGGGTAGTCGCGCGCCAGGACATCGGCGTCCGGCACGTTCAGGGTGTCCATTAGGTCGATCGAGCCGTTCTTTAACTCCTGCAGCCGCGTGACATACTCGGGGATGATGCGGAAGACAACTCGATCCAAGTAGGGGCGTGGCTGGAGGTTGTCTTTTTCCCATGGAACCAGGACGATTTCCTGGTTCTTCTTCCAGTGCTGGACGCGCCACGGCCCGACGCCAACCGGCTGTTGCGAGAACGCGTGCGAGCGGAACGTCGAGCGCGGCGCGTTCTCAAGCAGATGTTTGGGAACGATGGTCAGCCCGGCGTGGGCCAGCTGGGTAGGGGGGAAGTAGGGCGCTACAAAGTTGAAGCGGGCCGTATAGCGGTCCACCGATTCGACCGGGTTGTCGGGCACCATGCGGTTGACATAGCCCAGCCGCGGGCTGGTGGTGGCCGGATCGCCGTAGCACTGGTAGCTGAAGACGACGTCTTCGGCAGTGACTTCAACGCCGTCTTCCCAGGTGACGCCCTGCTTGAGCTGAAAGGTCAGGCTCTTCTTGTCCGGCGACAGCTCCCAGGACTCTGCCAGACCCGGTTCGTAGACCACGTCGCAGTCGAAGCGACTGTCGGTCAGCTCGGGAAAAACATTGTTGATGATGTACTGGTCGGTGACGTTTTGCTCGACGATCGGGTTCAAGAAGCTGGCGTCGGAGATGTAGGCCACCACCAGCTGGCCGCCGCGGGCGGGGGTATCTTCGTCCGGAGCGCGGCCGGCTTCGCGGTCCCCGGCGCTGCCACCGCCGCCGCAGCCGCACACTGCCAGGGCCAATACCACGGGGATCCACGGGTGGTGGCTGGTCACAGTCGCCTCCAAAGTCGGGGGATCGGGCCGGTACGCCCGACCCACCTGCCGCAGTATAGACTTCGAAGGGGCTGGGGGCTACAGGGTGACGCCCATCTTGTCCTTGAGGGCGAAGCCAAACACGGTGGAGAGCACGAAGAAGACCCAGACCGAGGTCGCCAGTCCCATGGGGCGGGCCTCGCGCTCCGGGTAGTCGAGACGCAGCTCGGCCAGAGAACTCGAGCGCGGCAGCGGCTTGGCGGCGGGCTCAGCCAGCGCTGCTAACCCGGCGAAGCGCGCGGTGCGCGCTTGGGCCAGAGCCTTGGGGGTGGCGCTGACCCAGACGGTCTTGTCGATCGGCGCTTCGCCCTCGACCGAGATGCGCACCCAGCCTTGCCCCGGCGCCACGGCGCGCAGCCGCCAGGTGGTCTCGCCGCGGCTGAAAGCCCGTACCCCTGGCGTCTCGACCGCCAAGCCGGCCGAGCACTCCAGGTGAAGCGGGACGGTGCCGAGTGCCGCTGGATCTTTGAGCGCCGCGGTCACCAACGTCGCTTCGCCCGGTAAGAGTGAACGGCGGCTGTAGCGGCTCTCGATCTGGATGATCGCCAAGGCCATCAGCGGCAGAATGACCAAAAAGGGGACTAGGGCGTGTGCTACGTATTTGCCGTTCAAGGCAAAGATCTTCCAGGGGTCGACGAGGAGCACCTTCAGGTCGTCGCGAAAGACCCGCATCTCGAGCAGGTAGGCACCGATCCGGCGTTTCACCGCCTCGATTGCCCGGGCGTTGGAGAACCAGCGAAATGCCGCTAGGGCGACGATAGCCATGACCAAGGACACCAGCAGCAATCCGGCCACGGGGTGAACGGCGCGCAGCGGTTGAATGAGAAGATCAAACACCGCGTTCAGCACTGTGTTGAGTAGAGCCATAGTCAACGGCACCTGGTGGTGATGAAAGCTCGAAGGTGGGGATTGCTACGAAATGTAGCCGAGCCCCTGCAGGCGCTTCTTAACCTCGTCCTCGCCCTCGGCTTCTTCGAGCTGGGCGATTTCCTTTTCCAGCGCATGGGTGATGAACTCCTCGGGAGATGAGTAGCCGGCGATGTCAGCGTACTTTTTCACCTTCTCCATGAGCTTCTTGTCCAGCTTGATGCCACCAAACATGGGTCGTCCTCCGGTTTTTGCGGTTGTGATCCTACTGGGTGCTGGCGCGCTCGCCCGCGAAGACTGAGCGCCCGCGCATCTCCGCCTCTTTGGGGATGCCAAACTCGCTGAGGATGGTGACGGTCAGATCCGTCAACTCCGGGGACGGGTGGCGGATCGGCCGGTTCGAGAGCAGCACTCCAGGGACTGCCGTGTGATCCATGCAGTGGTCGCCGCTCCATTTCTCGGCATTGTCACTGACCACCACGCTTGGAATGCCGCCTAGGGCGGTTTGCCACGAAGCGCGATAGCCCGGTGCATAGCCGACCACGAGGTCGGGGCCCTCAGCGACGTGGGGGCCCTGGTAGGTGTCCTCGGCAAAGTAGGTGCGGGTGACCATGCGCGCGCCGTTGGCGGGGTCGGTCAAGGCGTTGAGCTTGGTGGCGATCTCCTCGGTGAGAGCGCGTCGCTGGCGCACTGGTACCTTGCCCCGGCGCTCGCGGCCTTGCAGATTGAGGTACAAGAGGTTCAGCCCCATGGCGTAGGCGCGGGTCTTGGCCCAGTCGACGTGAACGAAGATGTTGGTGTCATCGGACGGTTCGACGCCCTCTTTCAGGGTCAGGTAGCCCTCATCCATCAACCAGCGGTTCAAGTGCACGGCGCGACGAAACGGCGCAAAGCCGTGGTCCGACATGATGAGCAGCGTCGTTTCGTCGTCCAGATACGGCGCCAATTTGGCCAGCACTTCGTCCATGGCCTTGTAGGTGGTGTGGAGCGCATCGCCGAAGACGTCGGCTTGGTTTGGGTCGTGAGCCGGATGTTCTGGGTCGGTGTGGTGCCACATGGCATGGCACTGTTGGTCGACGCTCGAAAAGTAGAAGAACAAGAGACCTTCACCCGCCCAATCGGCGAGCACATGGTCGAAGAGGCGCAAACGCTCCTGGAGCACCAGATCCGCTTGGGCGTGGAAGTCGGCGTCGTCAAAAACGCCGCCGGTAAGGGCTTTGGTGTCTTCCGGCATGCCCTGGGTGTAGAAGAAGCCCACTTCTTCGCACAGGGTTTCGCACCACTCCGGCGGCGTCGAGATCGGTTGGGCGGGTGCCTTCGGGTTCAAGTTGATGGGGGTGGCATAAAGCCGCAAGTGCGGTTGGGTTCCCATGAGGTAGAAGCGCACGATCCCCGACACCGTTACCAGGTGGGGAACCAGCTCAAACTCCACTTCCAGCCATCCGCTCCATTCGCCTGGTTGCAGCAGCTCCCGGTGGGTGCCTATCTCGATCAGACAGGCGGGATGCTCGGGGTCCACGTCGACGGTGAAGGGCGCCAGCGCCGCGGGCGGTGTCTCGCCCGCCGCCGCCTTGAGAAACGTATTGGCCGGCCCGTGAAGCGCAGTCGTTACCCTGCCGTGGTCGATGGTGACCGGGAAGACGCTGCCGCCATCCATCTCTTCGGCGCTCCAGCTGGGGTCGTCGGTGAAGTACGAGAAGCTACCCGAGGTGCCGAGGAGATCGGGGGTGCCCATCCCCGAAATGGAGCGGCCCGGGGTCTCGGTGGGTGGGTAGTTGGCGGGAATTTTGAAAATGGTCGTCGGCACGTCTTGGGCCTCGAGCAATTCCCAGAACGAGCGTCCCTGGCGCAACAGCACGGTCTTGGGCGCCGACAGCGGCAGCTGGTATTTGCCGAGGTGAACCGAGCGCGGTGTGCCGCCCTCCACCTTGGAGGTCGACAGGTACGGCGTCATGGTCGTCGGGTCGCGGTGGATGAAGTCGAAAATGCCATGCCCGCCTGAGTCCAGTCCGGTGATGAAGTTGGACCAGGCGACGGGGCTCTGCGGGGGCACCGACGTCCCCAGGTGCACGTAGCCGCCCTCGGCGGCCAACGCCTGAAAGTGCGGCATGTGCCCCCCGGCCATGAGTTCTTCGAGAATCTCGGGGTCCATGCCATCGATTCCCAAGACGATCATGCGCTTGGCGGCGACCGGGGTCGCCAGCAGGAGGGCCGTGGCCACCAGGGCTGCGCCGCTTCGCCAATGGTTCACCGCTCGCTCCTAGCTGGCCGCCCGGGCCGGTTGGGCCTCGGTGTAGGGCGGTGTGGTCGGCGCCGGCCGGCCGGTGGCGCTCAGTTGCTCGTCGGGACCCGCGACGGTGAAGGCGCCGCCGTCCATGTGGCTGGGCGGGTCAATGCCAAACAGCTGCAAGATGGTCGGCGCCAGGTCGCCGATCGCCGGGGTGTCGACCGCCACGTCGCGGTTACAGTAGAAAACGCCGGGCACCTCGCGCGGGTCGATGCAGTGGTCGCCGCTCCAGCTCTTGGTGTTGTCTGAGATCACCGGCTCGTTGACCTTGCCGACGGCGCAGCCCCAGGACACCCGGTAGCCGCGGTTGAACCCTAGGATCATGTCGGGGCCGTTGGAGCTGTACGGGCCCTTGTACACCTGGTCGCCGGCGAACACTTGGACGATGGCTTGCTCGCCCGTGTCAGGATCGGTGAGACCGCTGAGCTCTTGGATCAGTTCGTCGCGCAAGGCGTTGGCTTCGGCGCCCTTGGCGACGATGCCCCGACCCTCGCGCCCGGCCAGGTTCAAAAAAAGCCCGCCCAGCCCAAAGGCATAGGCGCGGGTTCGAGACCAGTCCACGTCTTGGAACCACTCGGCGTCGCCGGTGGCACCGTCCTTAAGGACCAGGTAGCCGTGTTCCCTGAGCCAGGCGTTGATGTTGACGCCGCGCCGGAAAGTCGCAAAGCCATGGTCGGAGATGGTCATGAACACAGTGCGCTCGTTCTCCACCCGCTCCAGCAGTCGGCCGACGAGATCATCGGCCCGGCGGTACATGTCTTCGATGACCCGGCGCCAGCGCTCGGCGCCTGCTTCGTCGTACGCCGGGTGGTCTTCGTCGATGTAGCGGAAGAACATGTGCTGGATGCGGTCGGTGGCGTCAAAGACACAGACGCATAGCCCTTTTTGGGTGTGGTCGATGGCGTTCCAGAGCTGCGCCTCGCGCTCCTCGTGGAAGAGCAGTGCCTGCTTCAGGAAAGCGTCCTCGTCGATGACCCTTTCGTTGAGACCCCAGGTGTCCTCCGCCAGGCCCAACGTCGCGTAACGGCCCAAGAGTTTGGCCAAGTAGATGGCGAAGAACGAGGGGTGGGAAATGGGCATCGCCGGATGCTCGGGGTCCAGGTGGATCGGCGTCATATAGAGACCGAAGTGCTCGCCAAACTCGGTAATGTAGAAGCGTGCGATGCCCCTTACTTTGACGCCGAGCCCGGCCCTGAACGTGAGCTGCATCCAGTCGGTGTAATCTCCCTGAGCCAACCAGACGGGGTCGCCGCCATCGACGGTCAACGTCACGCCGCGACGCTCGGCGTCGATCTGGAGACGAAGCGGCAGTTGGAGAATCTCGCCGTCTCGTGACAGGGCGTTCGGTGGCCCCGGAATCGTTGTCTCAATCGTGTCGGCTTGTCGCTCGACCAGGTGGCGCTCACCGCCAACCGCGTTGCCGGTGCGGGCGGCGTCGGTGGTCCAATAGGTGAATGAGCCCTGGGTGCCACGGAGATCGGGCACGCACATGGCCGACAACAGGGTGCCGTTGTACTTCTCGGGTGGAAAGGTGATCGGCACCCGCAGTACCTGGCATGGCACGCCGTTGTCGCCGAGAATCTTCCAAAACGGCGTCGATTTGCGCAGCGCCTTGATGGCCGGCCGATTGAGCGGGATCACGTACTTGCCGACGGTCAGCGTGCGGCTGGGTTGCTCAATGTGTGAGGACGAGATCGCCGGCAAATAGGAACGCGGGTCGCGCGACAGGAAGTCGAAGACGTTGTGCTTGGCCGGGTTGACGCCGGTCATGAACGTCGACCAGGCGACCGGAGACATGCAGGGGTAGGTGGTAGCCAGCGGTCGAAAGGCCCCTTGGTCCCTGAGGCGCTTCAAGTGGGGAAGCTTGCCTTCTTCGATGAAGCGCTCGGCCAATCGCGGGTCCAGGCCATCTAGCCCAAGGACGACCAGACGGTCGATCTGTGCGCGACGCAAGGCTTTGCGGCTTTTTAGGGTGCGCACCAGAAAGCGCACCGGCCACGCCAAGAGCGACAGGAAGGCGACGCACATGGTCGCAAAGAGGACCATGAAGGAGCCCAAGAAGGCGATGCCGGCGCCCGGCCCAATGTAGGCGAAGGCCGGGCTTGCCCACAGGCACGAAAGAACCAGTGCACCGGTGGCCACCCACTGCGGTTCTTGCCCGCGTCGCCGCCCTGGTGCCAGCCGCCTGGCGCGCATGCCCATAGAGTTCTCCATCACTCCAAGTTCGAGGACCGGGTGTCTCAATACTGCTATCGGCGGGCCCCCTCACACCTTGACCAACCGTGGCCGGAACCTGGCAGTATACAGGAGGGGCCGCCTCGCCACTGAGCCGCCAAGATTGTGACGCCCGACGCCGATAGTCCGGTAACGGCTGCGTCGGGCCCAACCTCGACAAGGAGCAACACCGCATGATCACAATTGTCTCCGGCTTGCCACGCTGCGGCACGTCTCTCATGATGCGCATGCTCGACATGGGGGGGCTCCCGGCTTTGTCGGACAATGTGCGGACTGCCGACGAGGACAACCCCAAGGGTTACTACGAGTTCGAGCGGGTCAAAGAAACTAAGGCGGACGCTTCCTGGTTGGCAGAGGCCGATGGCAAGGCGGTCAAGATGGTGTCGCAGCTGCTCTATGACCTGCCGGAGGATCGCTCCTATCAGGTCATCTTCATGGATCGGCACCTGGACGAGATGATGGCGTCCCAAAACAAGATGCTCGAGCGCTTGGGCAAGCCCTTGGCCGGCGACGACGATCAGATGCGGGTGTACCTCCAAAAGCACCTGGATCAGATCAAGGCGTGGTGGGCGGCTGCCCAGCACCTCAGCGTATTGGAGGTGTCCTACAACGCGCTCATGGCCGAACCCGAACCCATCGTCACCCAGGTCGCCCAGTTTGTCGGCGCCGGGTTGGACGAAGGGCGGATGCTGGCGGCCATTGATAAGGACCTCTATCGCCAGCGCAAGGCGATTGCCTAGCACCACCGCCTGAGGAGGCGTCCATGCAGCCGGTCGACTGGCAAACGGAGGTACCGCCTAGCCTCTACGCGGCGCGTGAGCTGTCGATTCGCACCGAGTCCACCGCTGCGCAGGTGACCGGCGACGGCCAGCTGGCAGCCCAAGTGGCCCTCTGTACTATGGAGATTGTCACCAACATCGTCCGCCATGGTTGGCGCGGTGCGAGTGGCGAGACGATCGGCGTGCGCTTCACCATCGAACCGTCCCGGCTGGAGCTGGCGGTCCGCTACCGGGGCGAACCGTTCGACTGGCAGGTGCCCGAATCCCTGGCGACGCGCCGCTATGAGCCGCGGGACGGCGGCTTTGGCTTGATCATGTTGCACGCCTTCGCCGACCGCCTGGAGGTCCACGAAGATGGCGGTATCGTGCATCTGCTTTTGGCCCGGCGCTTTGACGCGGGGGTCGCGGAGGCGGCCTAGGGGACACGGCGGCACCGGCTAGGGTAGGATCCTCGCCATGCGCGCGCCTTCTCCGAATCCCGTCTGCCCACGATGGGCCTGGTGGTTGGCCCTGGTCATCTGCCTTCTCCTGGACGCCGCACCGGCTCCTGGCGGGATCGAACTGTTGCTCAGGGCGCGCGGCCAGAGCGGCGTCGAACTTTCCCCCGACGGCAGCCAACTCGCCTACATCGACAAGGTGACTGGCGTGCCCCAGGTCTGGCGCGTGGACGCCGCCGGAGGCTGGCCGGTGCAGCTGACGTTTGTGAAAGGCGGTGTGGAGTGGGTGGATTGGTCGCCGGTCGACCCCGAACTCTTGGTGGTCGGGGCGGACGCCGCCGGCAACGAAGAAACCCAGCTCTACGCCATGCGGCCCGACGGCTCCGGCTGGCGGCGTCTCACCGGCGCTGAGGATGCCCGCCACGGTTTTGGCGACTACGCCCCTTCGGGCGCGGCGCTTACCTACCACGCCAACGACCGCCGCCCCGATCTCTACGCGGTCTACGAGCTGGAGTTGGCGAGCGGTACCCGACGATTGCTCTACGAACCCGAGATCCGCACGGCCGCTGGCGGCTACTCGCCAGACGGCCGCGCGCTCTTGGTCAGCCACTCCTTGGCCTCGGACCAGAGCCTGCTCGGCTGGGTCGAAGTCGCCACCGGCGCCTACCACCGGTTGACCGCCGAACAGCCGGCGGCGCGTTACCGGCGGGCCCAGTGGTCGGCCGATGGTCGCTCGATTTGGACGTTAACAGACGCCGCCACCGATCGATTGGCGGTGGCGACGATCGATCGGGCCAGCGGCGCTCTGACAGTGGTGCGCGAGGGGCCAGGGCCGGCCGAAGCGCTCAGGGTTGCGGCCGAACGCTTCGCCGTGGTCTGGAACGAGGCCGGCGAATCGGTGTTGGAACTTGTCGACCTCGATGACGGCGAGCTATGGCGGCCGCCATTGCCGCGTGGGATGGTGCGTTCCTTCGATGCCACGACCGACCTAGGGCGGGTGGCCGTGGCGGTGTCCCAACCGACGCATCCCGCCGAGATCTTTATGGTCGACTGCTTGACCCGGCAAGTGTGGCAGGTGACCCGCGCGCAGGTGCCCGGCGACGTGGCAAGCGGCGGCGTGGCGCCGGAGCGCGTTGAGTTCGACAGCTTCGATGGGGAACGGATTACCGGCATATTCTACGCCGCCCGCGGCGCCACCCAGCCGGCGCCTTTGGTAGTTTACGCCCACGGCGGTCCATCGAGTCAATCTCGCCCGCGCTTCAGTCCGCTCTTCCAGTTCCTGGCTCGTCGGGGGTACGCCGTCTTCACGCCCAACGTCCGGGGTTCGTCGGGGTACGGTCGTCGTTTCTTGACGCTTGACAACACCAGCCGCCGGGAAGACTCGGTGCGCGACTTGAAAGCCGGGTTGGATCACATCTTGGCCACTCGCGCCGTCGACCCAGAGCGCGTGGCGATCTACGGCACCAGCTACGGCGGCTACATGGTGCTGGCGGCGATGACCCTCTACCCGGAGGCCTTCGCCGCTGGCGTCGAGCGGGTTGGCATCGTCAATTTCGTGACCTTCTTGGAGGGGACGGCGCCGTCGCGTCGCCGGCACCGGGAAAAGGAGTACGGATCCCTCCAATCCGATCGTGCCCTCCTCGAGTCGATCTCGCCCATCCACCGGTTGGACGCCCTGGCGGCGCCGCTGATGGTCATTCACGGCGTCAACGACCGGCGCGTACCGATTGGCGAGGCCGAGCAGTTGGTCGATGCGCTGAAGCGGCGCGGGCATCCGGTCGAGTTCTTGCGCCTTGAGTCCGAAGGGCACGGCATCAGCGACGTCGACACCCGGGTGGGCATGTACGAGTCCCTCGTCCAGTTCTTGGATCGCGTCCTGGAAGTCCGTGATGCGCCAGAGGACGGTTGACCCGCCCGTCGCCGAGTTAGCGCCGGAGCGCTGCCGCATCCTCCGCCGCCGGCTCTTGGCGTGGTTCGATCGCCACGCCACAGAGCTGCCCTGGCGCCGCCGATCAGACGCGTACTCGGTCTGGCTCTCCGAGGTCATGCTGCAGCAGACCCAGGTGGATGTCGTCGTTCCCTACTTCGAGCGCTTTCGGCGGCGTTTCCCGACGGTGGCGGCGCTGGCCGCGGCTGATGTCGACCAAGTGTTGGAACTCTGGCAGGGCCTCGGCTACTACGGCCGCGCCCGCCGCTTGTTGAGAGCCGCCCAGGCCATCATGCACGAGCACCGCGGTGAGTTTCCGCGCACCCTAGCCGGTGCCCGTGCCTTGCCCGGCGTCGGCCGCTACACCGCTGGAGCGGTGTTGTCGATCGCCTACGGCGAGCGCCTGCCAGCGGTGGACGGCAACGTCGCCCGCGTCCTGGCCCGCTGGCAGAAGCTGCCATTGCATCTGGACGACCCCCGGGGGGCAGCGCAGTTCTGGGTCTGGGCGAGCCAGTTGGTGCCGGCCCAAACACCGGGCTGGTGGAACCAAGCCCTCATGGAGCTGGGGCGCTTGGTCTGCACCAAAACCGCCCCCCATTGCTCGGCGTGTCCGGTCGTCGCCCAGTGCTTTGCGGCCGCAGACGGTTCAGTCGCCAGCATCCCGCCGAAGCGCCGCCGCCGCCGGCCACCGCGCGTCGAGGTGGCGGTCGCCTGGCTCGAGCGGCGGGGGCGCGTGGCGGTTTGCCAGCGGCGATCGGCGGGCGTCTTGGCGGATTTCTGGGAGTTGCCGGAGACCGAGGTTGCCGCGCCCGACCCGCCCCAGCGCCAGTTGGCCCAGCGGTTGGTCGAGTTGGGCTGGGACGATGTCACGGTCGGCGAACGGCTGGCCCAGGCGCGACACGCCATGTTCAATCGTCAGGCGGCGATTTCAGTCTACGCCTGCACCGCCACCCAGCACCCGGTGGCTGGTGTGGCTTTTGTGGACCCCTCCCAACCCCGGGTCTTGGTGACGACGGCGACCCGCAAGGTGGCGCGGGCGGTGGCGGCCGGCGCTAGACGCTGAAGCGCACGGTGATGACGTCGCCGTCCTCGACCACGTAGTCTTTGCCCTCGACGCGCAGCGTGCCGCGCTCGCGACAGCCCGAAAACGTCCCCGCTGCTTCTAACTCCTCGAAGGTCACCACCTCAGCGCGGATGAAGCCGCGCTCGAGGTCCGAGTGGATTGCGCCAGCGGCCCCCGGTGCCCGAGTGCCCCGCTTCAACGTCCACGAGCGCACTTCTTTGTCGCCGGCGGTGAAGAAGGTGATGAGGCCGAGAAGTGCGTGGGAGGCAGCGATGAGCCGCGGCAGCACCTCTTCTTGAATCTCCAACTCGACGAGAAAGGCGGCGCGATCGGCCTCGGGCAGAGCGGCGATTTCGTTTTCGATCGCTGCCGAGCACACCAGCGGCACGTCGGGCTCGCCCCAGCGCTCTTGCAACCAGGTGCCGGCTTGGTGGAGGGCGTCTTCTGTGACGTTGACCAGTCGCATGATTGGTTTTTGACTGAGGAGCTGGAAGCCACCGAGGAGTGTGCGTTCGTTGCTGGTGAACTCCAGCTCGCGGAGGGCTTGGCCGTTGCCGAGGGCCTCCTCCAGTCGCCCGAGGAGTTCGTATTCGCTGGCCAGTTGGGCGCGGTCGGGGCCTTTCATCTGCTTGGCTATGCGCCCGCGGCGGCTTTCGACGATGGTGAGATCCGCTACCAGCATCTCATCGGCCAACGCCTGGCTGTCAGCCCGCCACTGTGCGACGCGGGCAGCGGCGTCGTCCGGTGCGTCGGGTGAAAAACCACCGACGACCTCGATGAGCGCCGTGGCGTTTTTCACCTCGGCGAGGAGGTTGCCCGGAATGCCGGCGCCCGTCGAGCCGCGCGCGTCGAGTCCGGGGATGTCCATCACTTCGATCGTCGTGTGCGTCTTTTTCTTCGGCTGGAACAGCTCATTCAGCCGGTCTAGCCGGCGGTCGGGAACCGGCACCACGCAGCGGCCGACCGCCGCCGGTTGGGCGCGGACGGTCAGGCCAGCGTAGAGCGCCATGGTGTTGAAGAGCGTGCTCTTGCCGGTCCAGGGCAAACCGATGAGTGCAACCTGCATGGGTTGTCTTGCGCCTCGTGTTGACAGTGAAAAGCGCGGATTCTAGCATCGATCGACGCGCAACCGCGCGGCGGCTCTCGCATGGGATCGGTCACCCTCACAGGCGACCAGTTTATCCTGGTCATCATCTTGGTCAAACTCGGCGTCATGGCCAGCTTGACCAGCGTCTTGGTGCGCTCACGTCGCTTTGTCGACGTGCTCCTGACCCCGCGCCGCAGCTTCGCTACGCAGGCCGGGCTGGCGTTGTCCCTGGGATTGCCGTTCGCCATCGGCGTCGGGCTGCGCGTCGTGCTGGGCTACGAGGCGCTTGATCTGGCCTTTTCGGGCGCCTACGTGGCTGGGCTGGTCGGTGGTGTCAATCCCGGCATGATGGTCGGCGCGATGGTCGGGCTGCCGGCGCTGGCCGCTGGCGAGTGGTTGGCGATCCCGGCCGGCGTCACCGTCGGCTGCGTCGCCGGGCTGGTCGGCGGCGGCCGCCTGGTTGGGGAAGAACTTTGGGAGATCAGCGCCGTCCCGTTGCTCGACCTGGCGCGCTTTCTAAAAAGCGGCCTTTTGGCCCACCAGTTTGATCGGCGGGTGCTGGTGGTTCTGAGCTGTTTGGGTTTGGCGCTGGCCTACGACTGGGTGGCGGGGGTAGTCGCCCGTGAGTGGCTCTACCGGCTGGCGTCGACGAGCGTGCCCGTGACCGTGGCCATCTGGGCCGGCAAGCTGGCGCTGGTTGGCATCGCCGTCAAGGTATTCAACGCCGCGCGCTTGCAGGTGAAATTGGAGTCGCAGGCAGCGCTGTTGGCGCAAGCGCGCTACGAGGCGCTCCGCAGCCAGATCAAACCTCACTTCTTGTTCAATACGCTGACCACCATCTCATCGTCGATTCGCACCAACTCGGAGGCGGCTCGCGAGATGATCGTAAAACTGGCCGCCATTCTGCGGCGCGCCCTCGAGCCGGCCGAAGGATTCGTGCCCTTGCGCGACGAGTTGGACTTCATCGACGCCTATTTGGACATCGAGACCGCCCGCTTTGGTCCGCACCGCCTGGAGGTGCAGAAAGACGTCGACGCCAGTGTCTTGGAGACCCGCGTGCCGTCGATGATCTTGCAACCTCTGGTCGAAAACGCCATCCTGCACGGCATCGAGCCGGCCTTGCGCCGCGGGGTGATCCGCATCGTCGCCCGCCGTCAGCCGGGTGCGGTGGTGGTGACCATCGAGGACAACGGTCGGGGGATGGATGCTCTCAGGGCCGCTCGCGCCCAGAACCACGGCATTGGCGTGCGCAATGTCCGCGAGCGCTTGCGAGTGGCCTACGGTGATCCGTTCGGGCTGACGTTCGAGTCGGTCCCTGGCGAGGGCACGCGCGTCTCAGTGATGGTGCCGACCAATGGGCAAACTCAGTATGGATCGTGACGGACTGCCGGGCGAGCGCCAAACGCTCCGGGTGGTGGTGGTCGACGACGAGCCTTTGGCCCGCGCCGAGCTTGTGCACCTGTTGGCGGAGGTGGACGGTGTCGACCTGGTTGGCGAAGCGCAGAACGGCGTCGACGCCGTCGAACTCATCGGAGCCGAACAGCCGGACATTGCCTTTTTGGATATTCAGATGCCGGGGCTCGACGGCTTTCAGGTGGTGACAGCGATTCAGCGCTTGCGCATCACCCCGCACGTGGTCTTCGTCACTGCCTACGACCAATACGCGCTCCGCGCCTTTGAGGTCAGTGCCACCGACTATCTCTTAAAACCGGTGGATCGGACGCGCTTGGTGCAGGCGGTCGATCGCATCCGCAGTCACATGGACCGGCCGCGTCTGGAGGCGCTCCTCGGCGCCATCGGCAACCGCCACCTGCGTCGCATTCCGGTGCGCCGTGACGACCGCGTGGGACTCATCGACGCCGATGATCTGGTCTACGCTTTCGTTTCGGACGGGGCGGTCTTCGCGGTGACAAGCGCCGCCCAGGAGTTGACTGGTTACCGCACTCTCGACGAGTTAGAGTCCGATTTGGACCCCGACGTGTTTGTGCGCGTGCACCGCAGCTACATCGCCAACCTGGGCAAGGTCGAGGAGATCATCCCCTGGTTCTCGGGGACTTATCACCTCAAGATGGCGGGCGCCGGCGACCAAGAGATTCCGCTCTCCCGCTCCCAAGCCAAGCGGTTGCGCAAGCTTCTGAAGTGGTAGCCGGGCTTAGCGCTCCGTGAGGATCGGCAGGTCGGCGACGTAGGGCACCGCCGAGAAGATGTTCGGGGAAGTGTCGATGCCGCTCCCCACCGGTTCGAAGTTGGCAACGCCGTCTGGCTCGATGGAGATGTAGACGCGCTCGACGTCCAGCGGTTCGGGTTGGCCGTCCCCATCGGTGTCCCCGGGATTCAGCTGACCGGCAATCGGTGCGTCGCCCACGAGGTTGGCGTTGAAGCGGCGGACCGACAGGATGCGATCGGGGTCGGGATCGGTGTCGACCAGCCACGCCTGGTAGATGAGGCCCGGATCCCCTGCAGCGCCGGGCATCGAGCGGTCGAAGCGCCCCAGGCGTGACAGGTCCAATTCGAACTCACCGGTCACCGTGTTGATCGTCACCTCACCGCTTAAGTCGGCCAGGTTGAAGCCGCTGTGGCCGGCCAAGGCGAGGGGCTGGGTTTCTCCCAACGTCAGAACGCCGGCGACCAGCTTGATGGAGTAGGGCGCCGGATCGTTGTCGGGGTTGGGTTCGATCGACAACACGAATCTCGGGTTGGCCGTCAACGAGTCGGCGACATAGGGTTGGCCGTCGCCCACTTGTTGCAGGGCGCCAGTGGCGCTGGTGGTGCCGTCCACAGCGTAGGTGATGGCGCCTTGAGCGGTGGGGAAAGGCGACCCCGAGGTGGCGGCGGTGTAGCGCCCGGCTGATACCGCTGTGGGCGTGCCAGTCGGATCGGCGATCACCCAGCCCTCGTAGACGTAGAGGCCCCCGAGCTCGGGCAGGCCGCTTAAGGTCACCGTCAGCGTCTGGCCGGCGGTGTCGACCTCGACGGTGCCCCCGGGCACGCGCGCCGCGTCAAACTCGAGGCGGGAGACTCGCAGGTTGGTCTCGAAGCTGCCGGGGCTTGTTTCGTCGCAGCCGGTGGCTGCCAGGCAAACCAGTACCGCCAGGCAGACGACGGCAGTTCGGCGGCGATCAACAGAACGTGAAGGCATGGTCGGACTCTCTGGATAGGACGCTGAGTACCTGAGCTGGCGGTTCTGGCCACGCTAGCGTGGGGGAGGGAGGCGAGAACGGTAGCCGCCGCCCTGGGTGCTGTCAAGACGCCTCGTCGTAATCCATGCAGTTCGAAATGTGCACCGGCGTCTTGAAAACCTCCCGGCCGCCAGCCCCGCAGCGCACCCCGTCGTCGAAGGGTACAAGGAGGTGCCGACACGTCGCACACCGAAAGCGCGTCTTGGGGCGCCGCCGGCGGAAGACGAGCACCAGGGCCACGACGAGCGCCAGGACGAGGGCGGCGGTCATGCTTTGGCCTCTGGGCTCGGCGCCGGTCGGCGTGCCGCAAAAAACGCCTGGACGGTGCGCGCCGCCTGCGGGCCGATGCCGGGGACCGCCTCCAGTTCTTCGAGAGTCGCTTCGGAAACGGCGCGCGGCGATCCGAAGTGCTGAATCAGCCTTTTCTTGCGCTTCGGCCCGATCCCTGGGATGAGGTCGAGGCTGGAACGCAAGGTTTCGCGTCGCCGGCGGTGACGGTGGTACTGAATGGCAAAACGGTGGGCTTCGTCGCGAATGCGCACCAGCAGATAGTTCTCCGGCGAATCCTGGGGCAGGGTCAGCGGTCCGGCGACCCCCGGTCGAAAGACGCGCTCGTCGGTGGCGACCCAGAGGCCCGCGCGCTTCTGCCGCCGAGCTTTGGCCAGTCCAATGAGGTCGATGCCGACAACGTTGAGCCGTTCGAACACTTGCTCGATGCGTGCCAGCTGGCCTGCGCCGCCGTCGACAACGATAAGGTCGGGCAAATCGTCTTCGGTCAGGCCACGGCTCAGGCGCCGCTCGAGGACTTCTTCCAGGGCGGCGAAGTCATCGCCGCCAGTGGGCGTGGCGATCCGGTAGCGCCGGTAGTTGGCCTTGTCGGGCGCCGCCCCGGCGAAGGCAACGCGTGAGCCGACGGTCTGGCCCCCCGCCAGGTGCGAGACGTCGTAGCACTCGATGCGCTCGGGAAAGTTGTGCAGCCCGAGTTTGTCCTGCAGCGTGTCGAGGAGGGCGGCGTTCGACTGGCGCTCTTCGGCGGCGGCGGCCAACAGTTGGGCGGCGTTGGCGTTGGCCAATTCGACCTGCCGGCGCTTTTCGCCGCGCTCGGGGGTGCGGACCTTGACCGAGTGTTGAGCGCGGTCGCTCAGCCACGTTGCCAGGCTGGCGGCGTCCACCACTGGCACCGGCAGGAGAATCTCTGGGGGGATGGGCGTCTCGCCATCGTAGAACTGCACCAGGAACGAGCCCAGGAGCTCGGATACCGGCAGCAGCGCCCGGTACCTATGGTTTCCGGAGTTGATCATCTTGCCGTCTCGATAGTAGAGCACATGGATGGCCAGGCGGTCGCCGTCCCAAGCGTAGCCGAACACGTCCCGATCGTAGGTGGCACCGGTCTCCTCGGTGTGCTGGCGTTCGACCGTGCGTTCGATGGCGGCGATCTGGTCGCGAATGACGGCGGCTTGCTCGAAGCGCCGGCCCTCGGCGGCTGCGGCCATCCGCCGGCGCATGGTCGCCAATAGGCTGGTGTCGCGTCCCTTCATAAACCGCACGAGCCCCGCCACGAAGTCCTGATAAGCGTCCTCTGAGACGCGGCCAACGCACGGTGCCGAGCACATGCCGATATCGTAGTAGACGCAGGGGCGCGTGCGGTTGTCGAGCGTGTGGTCGCTGCACAACCGGAGCGGAAAAGCGCGAGCCAGGCTGCGCATGGTGCGGCGCAACTCGTCGGCCGAGGAGTACGGTCCCAGGTAGATCGAACCGTCGGCGCGGTGTCCGCGGGTGACCACCGCCCGCGGCCAGCGGTGCTGCACATTGATCTTCAGAATGACGTACGACTTGTCGTCTCGCAGTCGGATGTTGAAGCGCGGGCCGAGTTGCTTGATCAGATTGTTCTCGAGGAGCAGCGCGTCCTTTTCGCTGCCGGTGACCAGGAATTCAATGTCCTGCACGCGCTCCAGGAGGGCGTCGAGTTGTACGCGGCCGTCGCCCCCCGCCAGATAGCTGCGCACCCTGGCCTTCAAGTCTTTGGCTTTGCCGACGTAGATTGCGGTGCCCTGCGAATCGCGCATGAGGTAGACGCCCGCCTGGCGCGGTGCGTGTTCGAGGGCGCTTTGGAGTCGCTGTGATGTCGATGGCTTCATTGGGAACCGCGCGCTGGGGGCGCAGGGTCTGCTAGGATCACAAGTTCTGCCGGTGCCTGCAAGGTGTCGGCTTGACCCTAATTCTCGGAGGAGGTTCGGGTGGACCCGGCGGTGCGCATCCAGGTGCTCTTGTTCGCGGCGGCCCGCGAGGCGGTGGGGGAGGCGAGCTTACCCGTCGAACTGCCTTCGCCGGCAACCGGTGCGGCCTTGCTCGACGCCCTCTGTGAGCGCTACCCGGCGCTCGCGCGCCAGCGCCCCAGCCTGAGGTTGGCCGCCAACCAGCGCTACATCGAACCCCGGACGCTGCTCCGCGAGGGCGACGAAGTGGCGTTGATTCCACCGGTGAGTGGCGGTTGAAACCAGCCGTGGCGCGGCTGCCTGTCGTTGATATCCGCCTGGGACCCGAGCCCCTGTCGGTGGCGGCGGCGGACGCGCGCGTCACCGCCCCAGACTGGGGTGGCCGCGTCTGTTTCGCCGGGGCAGTGCGTGCCCAGAATCGCGGTCGCCAGGTGGTGGCCATTCACTACGAGGCCTACGGGCCGATGGCGACGCGGGTTTTGGCCGAGATTGGGGATGAGGCGCACCAACGCTTTGATGTCGGTCGCCTCGCCATCCACCATCGGATCGGGCGCCTGGTGGTGGGAGACTTGGCGGTGGTGGTCGCCGCCGGCGCTGTCCACCGGGATGCAGCGTTTCTAGCCTGTCGCTACGCCATCGATGAACTCAAGAAAAGGGCGCCGATTTGGAAGAAGGAATGCTACACCGACGGCGAAGCGTGGGTAAGTTGCACGCCGTGAGGACCGGCGCTCCTCAGCGTTGGATCCGCGGGTGATCTACGCCATGAGCTACGCAATCATCGTTCTGAACGCCTGCGCCCTGGCAGGATTGGTCCTGGCCGCGTGGTTTGGCTACGGGGTCTCGGCTGCTGTTGCGGAGGCCGCCAGCCGCGAGGCGGTGGGTGCCGCTTTCCGGCCGCACTTGTTCTTTGCTTTGGGTAGCACCATAGTCGCCATCTTTGCCCAGTCGATGACCTTCTTCTACTTTATCGGCACTGGCAAGTCCATCAAGGTGGCGGTGGCCGAGTACGGGTTGGATTCCGCCCACGTCGACCAGACCCGTGACTTCAAGCGGCGCACCTCGCCGGCGGCGCTCTGGGCTTTGCTGGCGGTCATGGCGGCGTTTGTCTTGGGCGGCGGCGCCGCCACCAGGGCGGTGCCGGCCGGCGTTCATCACGTGGTGGCGTTGGCCGCGATTCTGCTTCAGGGCTACGCCACGCTGGTCGGCGCGCAGGTCATTCGCACCAACATGGAGCTCCTCGACCGCCTTGACCGTGAGGTGGGTGCACTGGCTGCTCGAGGTGCCACCGACGTGAAGCGCCTCAGTGTGTAGCCGCTCGCCAAGGCTTCCACGCGTGTGGAGGGCGGAGCCACTCGGTGAGTGAGTCGTCGCCCGAGTGTGAAGCGCGCTACGATCTGGCTTGCCGGCTGGCGGTCTCCGCCGGGCAGACCGCTTTCGGGAGCTTTCGCGGCAGCTTCGACGTCGATTGGAAGGCCAAGACCCAAGTAGTCACCAGCGTCGATCGACAGGTGGAACAGGACGTGCGGAACGCCATTGTCGCCGCCTTCCCGGCGGACGGCATCGTCGGCGAAGAGTTGGAGCCGGTGGTCGGCGACAGCGGTTTCGTTTGGGCGCTGGATCCCATCGACGGCACGCAGAATTTCTGGGCGGGAATTCCTGTCTTTTCAGCGGCGGTGTCGGTCCTCCATCGCGGGCGGCCGGTGGCGGCTGCCATCTATGATCCGGTCGCCGATGAGCTATATGCCGCCCGGGCCGGCGGCGGCGCCTGGTGTGGCCGAAAGCGCTTGTCGGTCGCGCCGGGGTCGTTGACCGCCCGCTCGGTGGTCACCTGCCGCCATCGCTTCTTTCGCGGCCGGCGCCAGCAGTTGTTGGAGGCGTTGCCTACCGCCAAGCTGCGGTGCCTGGGCTCGGTGTGCTTGGAGATGGCTTATGTCGCGGCTGGCCACGTCTCTCTGGCCCTGGCCGCCGGCATTCACCTGTGGGAGGCGGCTCCCGCGCAGCTGCTGATCGAGGAGGCCGGAGGCGTGGTCCGGGACCACGCCGGGCGGGCGGTTTTTCCTTTGGCGTCGCCGGCTTCGGGATGGGGTAGCAGCGTTGTCGGCATCCTGGCCGGCAGCACCGCGGCTGTGGAGTCGGTTGCCAGTCTCTTGAGGGGCGCCGCCGACTAGGTGGGTTCGGCCGGTTCGGAAGTAGCTGCCGGCTCGGGGTCGGCCGTCGCCGGCTCGGCGCTCGCCGGCGACTCGGGCGCCGCCGGCCGGGTCGGTTCAGCGACAACGGCAGGTTCGTCGTCCGTTTTCCGGTGCCCCAGGGGCACCGCTCGAAACCGTTTGGCATCAAACTCGGCGTCCACCTCGAACTCGACTGGCAACGCCTCGATGACTTGAAAGGCGCCCCCCTGGAGCACGCACCACTCCAGCTCGACCGGCCCTTGCAGAATGTCCTCGATGCCGGTGGCCATTTGACACAAGTCGCGAATGCCGGCGTCCTTCAGAACCACGGCGTTGCGTTTGTTCTTGGGCACGGGCACTAGGCCCGCCGATGACACCATGAGTTCCTTGGTGACGATGCGCTTGAAACGCAGGGCCAGCGTGGTGCGGTCGACGTGGTAGGCGTCTGGAACCAACTGACTGGCCAACTCGAGCTGCTTCATCCCCCAGTAGGCGGTGATCAAGAGTTTGTCGTACTCGCCCGTGACGGGATCGGCGGTCAGCACGTCGCCAGAACTGATCGGTCGGACCATCGTCTGGACGATGACGCCGGGCACCAAGGAGGCGTGGTCGATCCCCTGCCGCCTGTAGGAGGCGACGACGTCGGGGTTCCATAGCGACGCCCAGACCGAACGCACGGCTTGGAAGAGGTCCTTCTCGCCGACGATGTTGGTGTACGACTCGAGCTTGCCGGTGGCGGCGGAGCGCAGCGCGGTGCCATAGGCCACCGACGGGCGCACCACAACGCGCGGCCGCTGCCCCATGGTCCGGTACAGAGTGGAGAGCCCAACTGCCAGGTCGGCTGGAATCGGGGCGTCTTCAATGGCTCTTTGGATTCCTTCAGCAGCTTCGGCGATTTGCTGCTCGTCTGACAGCCCGCGAAACCCGTCCACCTGATTCTGGATCTCCGACGCCTTCAAGAAGTCCTTGTAGGCGTGCGTGGTTAGGCAAAACCCGGCGGGGACCGGATATTCGCGGTGGATGAGTTCGCCGAGCAAAGCCGCTTTGGCACCGATCGCCGGTGCCTCCCGCAGAGTCGTTTCGCTCAATGGCAGGATATAGTCGTCCATTCCAACCTTCTTAGTGCGTATGGCACGCGCCGCGCCCGGCGCGCAATGAGCGCTCGCTACCGCCAGATTAAACGGCGTTTAGGCGGTCGAGACAAGCCCGAAAGGCCGCGTCCCGGAGCCCCAGAAGGCGGCTAGAATGCCCAATCGCAGCGATTTGTGGTAGCTTTCGAGTTTCGGCCCATAGGCCTTCGGTCGCCGCGTGCCCACATCCGCAGTCGGCACCCCACGTCGGTCACGACCGTGGTCAGCGCCGTAGCTTGGGAGGCAAAGTAAGTTGAAGCCCTACGAAACCTCGCACATTCGCAACGTTGCCCTGGTCTCGCATTCGGGGACGGGTAAGACGTCACTGGTCGAATCGGCGCTGTGGATCACCGGGGCAACCAAGCGACTGGGCAAGGTGGATGATGGGACCAGCCACCTCGATACCGACGATGACGAACTGGACCGCAAGATCAGCCTGGCGCTGAAGCTGGCGCCGGTCGAGGTGGGCGACACCAAAGTCAACCTGGTCGACACCCCCGGCTACGCCGACTTTGCCGGTGACCAGGCGGCGGCACTCAGGGTCTCCGACAGCACCCTCATGTCGCTACGGGCCGACGCTGGCGTCGAGGCCGCCACCGAGCTGGTGTGGGATCGCCTGCAGTCGGCCGCGAAGCCCATTCTCGTGGCCGTTACCCAGATGGGGCGCGAGGGCGCCGACTTTGACAAAGCGATTGCCTCGGTGCGCGACAATCTCTCGGAGCGCGTGTTTCCGCTCTACCTGCCCATCGGCGCCGGTGACGGGTTCACCGGCGTGGTCGATGTCATCTCCGGGGAGGCCTACACCTACCCGCCGGACGGCAAGGGGAATTGGACTAAGGAGAGTGTGCCCGACGCCCTGGTTGAGCCGTTGGCGGCGGCCCGCTCGGCGTTGGTCGACGCCGCTGCCGAGGGTGACGACAAGCTGGTTGAAAAGTACCTGGAGGGCGAGGAACTGAGTCCAGAGGAGATCTGGATGGGGCTGCGCGCTGCCATGCGCGCCGGTTCGCTCTTACCGGCAGTGCCCACGGACGCCCTCACCGGCGTCGGGGTCGCCCATTTGTTGGAGGCTTTGGTTCATGTCATGCCCGCCCCGGATGCGGTTGGCCCCATCATCGGCCGCCGCGGTGAGAAGGAGGCTGAGTTGGCGGTGGATGCCGCCGGCAAGCCCGCCGCGATGGTCTTCAAGATGGCCAGCGAAGGCCACACCGGCGACATCTTCTTCGCTCGTATCTACTCGGGCACTCTGGAGAGCGGGCTGGATTTGCAGAACACCACGCGCGGCCACGGTGAGCGCATCGCCCAGCCCTGCGTTTACATCGGCAAGGAACGCGTCGACCTGCCCAAGGCGGTGGCTGGCGACATGGCCTGCATCGTCAAGCTGAAGGACACCAGGAGCGGTGACACGCTGTGTGACCGGGATCTGGACTTGCAATTGCCCGGCATCGACTACCCCAATCCGACACTGTGCGAGGCGATCGTTCCCAAGGCCAAAGGCGACGAAGAGAAGATGGGGCAGGGGCTCCACAAGATGGTTGACGAGGATCCCACCCTGCACGTCACCAATGACGGAGCTCTACGCCAAACTCTGCTGGCCGGGCTGGGCGACATGCAACTCGAGCTAGTGCTCAGGCGGCTTAAGCGGCGCTACAACGTCGAGGTGGAATTGGTCAAACCGCGCATTCCTTACCGCGAGACCGTCAAGCGCAAGGCCGAGGTGCAGGGGCGCTACAAGAAGCAGACCGGCGGCCGCGGCCAGTTTGGTGACGTCCACCTGCGGCTCGAGCCCGCCGGCCGCGGCGAGGGGTTCGAGTTCTTGAACGAGATTACTGGTGGAGTCGTGCCCGGCAAGTTCATCCCGGCGGTCGAAAAGGGCGTCCGCGAAACGATGACCGCTGGTGTGGTTGCCGGCTACCCGGTTGTCGACGTCAAGACGGCGCTCTATTTCGGTTCATTTCACGCCGTCGACTCGTCCGAAATGGCGTTCAAGGTGGCGGCCTCGATGGCCTTCAAGAAGGGTTTTGAAAAGGCTGGGCCGGTGCTTCTGGAGCCGATCATGGAGGTGGAGGTGATGGTGCCCGAGGAGTTCATGGGCGATGTCATGGGGGACATCTCGTCCAAGCGCGGCAAGATCCTGGGCATGGACGCCGAGGGCAAGCGCAAGTGCCTGCGCGCCCACGTCCCGCAGGGTGAGATGTATCGCTATTCCACGCACCTGCGCTCCATTACCCAGGGGCGGGCCTGGCACTCCGAAACGTTTTCGCACTACGAGGAGGTGCCGCCCGATCAGATGGCCAAGATCATTGCCGAGTCGGGCCAGGAGAAGGAGACGGCGAGTGCCTAGCGAGTTCGCCGCGCTCGGGGGGCAGGGCAAAGTGGGGAGCGTCTAGATGTCCGGCCACTCCAAGTGGAGCACCATCAAGCACAAGAAAGCTCGCACCGACGCGCAACGGGGCAAGCTGTTTGGGCGGTTAATCCGGGAAATCACCATCGCCGCGCGTTCCGGCGCCGATGCCGACGCTAACCCGCGGTTACGCACGGCGGTGGCCGCCGCCCGCTCCGCTAACATGCCGGCAGCCAACATCGAGCGAGCCATCAAAAAGGGGAGTGGTGGCGATGGCGGCGCCGCCATCGAAGAGATTAGCTACGAAGGCTACGGGCCGGGCGGCGTGGCGATTTTGGTCGACTGCATGACCGACAACCGCAATCGCACTGCCGGTGAAATCCGTCATTTGTTCTCCAAGGGGGGCGGCAATCTCGGCGAGAACGGCTGCGTCGCCTGGAAGTTCAACCCGGTGGGCTGGATCAGCGTCGACCGGCAAGATGCCGGTGAAGATCAAGTACTCGCCCTGGCGGTGGAGGCCGGCGCCGCCGATGTCTTGACCGACGACCAAGAAGTGCTGGTGATTCTCACCGAGCCCACCGAGCTCCACGCGGTGGCCAAGGTGCTCGATGGCGAGAAGCTGCCCTACCGTGACCTCGAACTAGTCAAGCAGCCGTCGTCCACCGTCGACGTCGCCGAGCCGAACGTTGCCGCCAAGGTGTTGCGGCTCATGGAAGCCCTCGAGGATCACGACGACGTCCAGAACGTCTGGTCAGACTTCGACATTCCAGACGAGGTCATTGCCCAGCTTGCTGCCAGCTGAGCCCGGTACGGTTAGAATCGCCGGCGTCGATCCTGGCGCCGCCGCCACCGGCTACGGCGTCATTGATTGGCGCGGCACGGAAGCCTCCTACGTTGCCGCCGGGGTCATCCGCTCACCCCGACGGGCGTCCCTGGCGGCGCGGCTCAGGGTGTTGCACGAGCGCATGCTGGCGGTCTTGGAGGAGTGTCAACCCGACGTCCTGGCCGTGGAGACCTTGTTTCATGCTCGCAGCCCGCGCACCGGTATTGTGCTGGGCCACGCCCGCGGCGTATTGCTCTTAGCCGGCGCCCAGCGGGACATTGCCATCGTCGAGTACAGTCCACTCCAAATCAAGCAATCGGTGACCGGTCGCGGGGGGGCCACCAAGGAACAGGTGGCCACGATGCTGGGCCATTTGGTGCAGGTGCCGGAGGATGCCACCCACGACGCCACCGACGCCTTGGCTGCGGCCGTCTGCCACGCCCACCGCCAACACCGGGTCGGCCCATGATTGGCCGGCTCGTGGGAGTTGTGGTCGAACGCTACCCGACGCGCGTGGTGTTGGATGTGGGTGGGGTGGGCTACGAGCTGGCGATCCCGGTGCCGACTTTTGAACAGTTGCCGGAGGTCGGTGGTGAGGCGCAGCTGATAGTCCACACGCACGTGCGCGAGGCCGCGCTCGACTTGTATGGGTTCTCGTCAGCCGCCGAGCGCCAGTTGTTTCGCCACCTGCTGGCGGTGTCGGGGGTCGGGCCGAAACTGGCGCTGGCGCTGCTGTCGGGGATGACGGTCGAACAGTTCCGGCAGGCAATTCAAGGCGGCGACGTGGGCCGGCTCACTCAAGTACCTGGCGTTGGCAAGCGCACCGCCGAACGCTTGGTGGTCGAGCTGGGCAATCGCCTGGGGTTGGATCGCACTCCGGGACGGGCGGCACCGACCCCGGCCTCACCGGCTTTCGCTGACGCGGTGGCGGCGCTCACCGCGCTGGGTTTCTCAGCCAGCCAAGCGGGGCAGGCGACCAGAAGCGCTGCCGAACGGCTCGGCGAGCAGGCCACCGTCGAGGCTCTAGTCAAAGAGTCGTTGGCCGCCGCCACGAAGCGTTAGCGGGCTCCTGGTTCCGTTGACACGGAGGGGTTTCCTGCTATGTTTGCTGAGTGACCAGGCTGGTGTCTTTTTGCAGCCCATCCCGCCGTTGTACCGGGGGAATTCACTCCGACCTACCCTTGAATGGACATTTGCGCGTCGCGGGCGGCCGGAGTCTCGGCTTCCGGTATTTGCATCGTGCGGTCGCCCGCGTCTCTGTTTCGGCGACAGGCGGCCAGCGCCTGGCGGGCACGGTTTAGGACGCTTGCGGCCAGCGTTCCTGTAACCACGGGATTTGCCCACGCCTGCCGACCTGGCTGGGTGCCCCGCCTGCCGCCGTTTTTCCGCTTGTCTTGACAGGCGCGGGCGCGCGTCCCTATTCTGGCTCGCCGGCCATGCTTTTCCGAACAACGACATGTCTGTTCGTCGCGCTCAGTTGCTGCTGGATGCCGGCGGCCGGTGCGCCGCCCACTGGCGCGCTGCCGACGCGCTCCGTCTCCCCGCCGCTCTTTTGGGTGGACACCCAAAACACTCTGGGCGAAGACGGCCATCCACGCGTGCGGGTGACCGTCTCGGTCCCCTACAACCAGCTCCACTTCGTCCGCGACCTCGAGGGCGGCTACGAAGCGGTGTTCGATATCTCGCAGATATTTTACGGCAAGAAGGACCGGCAGGTCGCCGGCGATGTCTGGCGGCATCGGGTCCGCGTGGACCACTTCAAGGAGACCCGCAAGCGCGACGAGCGCTTCGCCGACACTCAGGAGTTTCAGTTGGCGGCGGGCCGCTACACCCTGGTTTGCCGGGTAGGTAGCTTTGGGACCAGCACCCGTTCCGAGGCGCGGCGCCCGATCGTGGTGCGCGGACTTGGCGACCAAGAGTTTGCTGTGGTCGCGGTGGAACTGGGTTCTTGTGATCGCCCGCTGGAACGTGCCACCGGCCTCGAAGATGTCGCCTTCGAGCCGATTCCCTCGCGTCGCGTCGGCGAGCCGCTGCCGCCGGTGTGCGCTCGCATCGAGCTGTTTGACCGGCGGTCGACTGGAGCACCGCAGCGCGTGCGGTGTGAGCTCAAGATCATCGACGACTTTGGGCACGTCCACGGGAAGGAAGGGTACAGCTTGTCGACCACCGGCCTGCGGACCGAGTTCGTGGTGAGCGTACCGGTGACCGAGCTGGCCCCGGGCGCCTATAAGTTGGAGTGTGTTGGTGAGCGCCAGGGTGAGACTGCCGCCCTCGCCAGCCGGTTTGAAGTGGATGGCAGCCGCATCGACTTGAGTCGGAACTACGACGAGATGCTCGAGCTGGCATCGTTGTTTTTGGACGAGAACGTGCGCGGCCGTCTGGGAGGCCTCGAAGACATCGAAGCTCGCCAGGCGGCGTGGGAAGCGCTTTGGGCGGCGCACGATCCGGACCCCGACACCGCCGCGAATCCGCTCCAAGATGAATTCTTCCAGCGCATCCGCGTCGCCGGTGAGCGCTATTCAGTGCGCGGCAGACCCGGTTGGCAGAGTGACCGGGGCAAAGTCTTCGTGCGCAACGGGGATCCCAGCAGCATTGAGTACCAGCCGGCGCAGGGCTTCAGCTCGCCGGCGTTCGAGATTTGGCGCTACCGGAGCGACAATCTCACCTACGTGTTCGCCGACCACTCCGGTTTCGGCGATTTCGTCTTGGTGCGGCCTGGGTTGCCCTACTAGGAATGCGAAGAGCCCGCTGCTGGTGGGTGCTGATCGTTTTGGCTTGCCAGCCAACGGCCGAAACCCCGCCAGCCCTGTTGCCCGAGGCCTTGCGCGTGGGGACACCGGTGGCACCGGTGTTCGGCGATCCCCTGGCGACGGGCGACGCCCAAACCGGGCACTTCGCGACGTTGATCCACGAAGGTTTGGTGGTGGCCGGCGATTCCCTGGTCATTCGACCCGGCGTCGCCGAGCGTTGGGAGCGGCAGAAGAAGACGCTGCGTTTTCACTTGCACCCCGACGTCCGCTTCGCCGATGGTACGCCGCTGGAGCTCGCCGACGTTCGCTATTCGCTCGAGCGTTTGGTCGATCCGGCCAACCCCAACCCCCTGGCTGGCGCCCTAGCCGCCCTGGAGGGCGTCGACCGCTTTCGCAAAGGCCAGGTGGACTCGGTCGCCGGTATCGTCTGCGTCGATTCACTGACGGTCGAGCTGCGCTTCACCCGCTTCTATGGGCCGATCCTCGAGGCGCTAGCCGACCCGCGTGCCGCCATCGTCCAGGCAGACTCAAGCCGTTCGCCAAGCCAGGGTCTGGGGCCCTGGCATCTAGAGTCGGCGACGCGTCTGGTGCCGCGCCCGCACTACCACAACCGGCCGCCCGAGCTCTCGGCCCTTGAGTGGGTGGTTGTGGCCGACGCGCCGCAGGGATTCTCAGCGGGCAGCGTCGATTGTATCGAGGTCGCTGGCGATGCGCCGCCCGGTGCCCTGGCGGCCCGCACTTCTTGGGCCTTGGATGCGGTCGCTTTGGATTGTAAGAAGTACCCGTTCGACAGCCGCCGCGTGCGGCAGGCTCTTCACTTCGGCGCTGACCTGAGCGAGCTGTCCAAGGGCATTTGGCAAGGGGCGGCGCCGGTTGCCTTAGGGCCTCTGCCACCGGGAATGCCTGGCGACGGCGGCGTTGCCGATCCCTATCGATTCGATTCAGACTGGGCGCGCGAACTACTAGAAGCCGCCGGTCTGCCCCGCGGCTTTCACATGGATGTGGTCTACTCCGGCGCGGCGGATGCCAGCACCGTCGATGCTCTGCGCCTGGCGTTGCGTCCGATCGGCATCGAGTTGCGCCTGGTCGCTGCCGGCGCCGGCGAGTATCAACGCCTAGCCGCGGGCGGTCACGCCGACGCGGTGCTCATCCACCTTGAACCGCCGGTCCTCAGCCCGGCGATCTGGATGCGCCGGCTCTTTCACTCCACCGAGTTTGGCGCCGGCGGCAACGTTGCGCGCTTCGAAAGTCGCGCGGTGGATCGCGCTCTATCGCGCATCGACCGGACGTATGATCCCAGCGCGCGGGCCCGCCATCTGGCCGAGCTGGAAGCGGCCCTGCACAGGGCGGCGCCGTGGTTGTTCTTGTGGCACCCGCCGCGGCGGGTGGCGGTGGCGGCCCGCGTGGTCGGCTACACGCCGATGCCGGACAGGCGCCTGGAGCGCTACCTCGACGTCCGTTTGGTCGGAGCGTCAGATGCGCGGCCCTAGTGACACGCATGCATTGGTGGTGACGCCGCTTGCCCACATGCGCCGGGCGCCGGCGCACGCCGCTGAGCTGGTCAGCCAGCGCTTGCTGGGGGAGGTGGTCCGCTGGATCGAACGTCGCGGCCACTGGCTGCGCGTGCGTTCGTGGGATGGCTACCAGGGCTGGGTGCGCGACTGGTCGCTCTTGCCGATCTCGCCAGCGGGCGCCCGGGCGTGGGTTCGAACCGCGCGCCACCAGATCGCCACGACCGCGCAGGTCGACAGCGACCTCCTGTTGGCGGGCTCCCGAGTGCGGCTGGCGGCTGGGCGCGGCGGCCGGGCGCGGATTGACCTCCCCGACGGGCGCCGTGCCGCCGTCGAGCGGCTCGCCTTGCGCAGTTACCCGCCGGCGCCAAGCGCCGGCCACATCATCCAGGTGGCGCGCTCGGTCCTCGGCGCCCCGTACCTGTGGGGAGGGGTGTCGCCGGCGGGCTTCGACTGTTCAGGCCTGGTGCAGTGGGCGTTTGCCGCCGCCGGCGCTGGTCTACCGCGCGACGCCGCCGAGCAGTGGCGGCGCCTGCCGGCAGCCAGCCCTCCCGCCCAGGCCGGCGATCTCATTTTTTTTGGCCGTCGCGACATCCTCCACGTCGCTTTGGTGACCAAGCCGCCCCGATTCCTGCATGCCTACGGCCGCGTCGAGGAAACCACCCTGGTTGATCGGCCGGAACTCCACGCCTTGGTCGTCGGCTTTCGCCGGCCGCTCGGCCCTGTTTCATCTTGAGTTAGCTGGCAAAGCCGCCGATGCACACGGCGGAGCGCCATGTTCTACCACTTCTTCTTTCTGCCCCTGGGCACCGATGTCCGGCGTCGCTCACGCCCCTGGTTGACCGGGGTGCTGATCGGCATCTTGATCGCCGTGCACGTGGCGGTGGAGCGGCGCTGGATCGCCGGGGCGACGCTCTGGCAGCTGGCTCTCATCCCCGCCGAGCCCAAGCTGTGGGCGCCGGTGACCGCTTGCTTCCTGCACGCTGGTTGGTGGCACTTGGCCGGCAACGTCCTCTACTTGGCGCTGTTTGGCGCGCCCCTGGAAGACCGCTTGGGCCGCGCGCGGATGGCGACTGTCTATTTGACAGCCGGAGCCGGGGCGCTGATGGTCCAGGCGATCGTCGCCCTGCGGTTCATGCCCGGGTTGGCGTGGGCGCCGATCGTCGGGGCCTCGGGCGCGGTCGCCGGTCTCCTCGGTGCCTTCTGGGTGCGCTTGCCGCACGCCAGGGTGCGGGTCGGTGCGGCCCTCTTGCTCCTGCTGCACGGTCTGCACAAAGTCCAAGTCAGGATGGTGAACGCCGCCGCCGCTATCCTCGTATGGGTGTTGTTGCAGCTGGTCTACGCCTTGGCCGCAGGTAGTTCGGGGCAGGTGGCCTACTGGGCGCACCTCGGTGGTTTGGCCCTGGGCGCCGGCCTGGCGGCGGTCGGCAAGGCCTGGGACCACGGGGCTAACGAGCGACGCTTGGTCCGTGGTCGGCGGTATCTCCAAAGGGGGCGGGGCTTCGCAGCCGCCGGAGAACTTGAGACCTACCTCGAGCGCTGTCCGACCGATGCCCCGGTCTGGGCGCTCATGGGCCGGGCGTACTGCTTGGCAGGGGCACGCGGCCGTGCCATCGAAGCCTACCGCCGTGGATTGGTCGAAGCGCTGGCCGTCGGCGGCGACGAGCAGCCGGTGCAAATCTATTTGGAAATGGACCGGATGTTGCCAGGGGAGGTTCTGGCACCGGCTGTGCAGCTGGAGCTGGCCAGTCGCCTGGAGGGGGCCGGCGAGTTCGACGCGGCTCTCAGTGCGCTGGTCGACCTCTTGCGCGTCGCACCGGAGCATCCGGCGGCGCGCGCCGCTCTGCAGCGGGCGCAGCGACTCGCAACGCTTTCTGGCGACCAGCACCTAGGCGCTCGGTTGCGCGCTGAGTTCGGCCACGCGGGCTAGGAGGACCCCGCTGTCTCGGCTAGAGGCAGCCCCGCTTGGCCAACAAGGCCGATTTGTTAGGCCCATTCATCAGATAGACGGTCGACTCGATGGTGCGCTCCAAGGCCAACCGGGGCACGCAGGTGCTCCACAGCGCCCCGTCGGCCGACGCCCGCGATTCTTTCAGTAGGAACGCCTTGGGCGCCAGGCTGCGGGTGGCGTCGACGAACCACAAAGTGACCGTCTTATCCTTGCTGAAGTCGATGGTCCGTTTGAAGTCATACTGGCCCGCACTATCGGTCCGCTTGGATTCGACCTCCAATCCGCCGACAAAGATCTTGACGAGGACGCCCGCCAGAGGCTCGCGGCGCGCGTCGTAGACGGTGCCGCGGAAGCCGATCTCCCCGCGATCCACTGGATTCAATCCATCGCCGAAGCGGGTGAATTGATCCTCGGCGTCGGGAGTGGGGAGGCGTGACGTTCCACCAAAGTCGGCTGCCGCCGGCAATGCAATGGCAAGGGTTAGATAGGCAATGCAGATAACGACACCGAACGCTCGCATAGGTACACCTCCTGGCAAACGGGGCCGTGTCTTCCGACGCTAGCACCCACTTCCCGAGGGTGTCAACACTCCCAGGCTCCGGCAAGAGGTGCTCAGTCTTGCGCTGCTGGGGCGCCCACTCGGCGGTAACACAACGAGTTACCCGAGGATACCCTTGCCTTCTCTTCAACCGTTTGTTAGCGTGCGGCGACTATCCGGGCACGTTGCTTGGCTTTAGCGCTTGCAACGAGTCGTAGAACGCTGAGCGCTCGAGGACACGATGTTTAGCTACTTCATGGGGCTTCTGACCAACGACGTGGCCATTGATTTGGGCACGGCCAACACGTTGGTATATGTCCAAGGTAAGGGCATCGTCCTCAATGAGCCGTCGGTGGTCGCGGTCGAGCGTGGCACCGGCAAGGTATTGGCGGTGGGGCACGAGGCCAAGGCCATGCTCGGCAAGACACCCGAGCGCATCGAGGCGGTGCGGCCGATGCGCGACGGAGTCATCGCTGACTTCGAGAAGACCGAGCACCTCCTGAGCGCTTACATCCAGCAGGTTCAGCGTCGCAAGTTTCTGGTGCGACCGCGAGTCATCATCTCCGTGCCGTCGGGCATCACCGAGGTTGAAAAGCGGGCGGTGCGCGACTCGGCCGAACACGCCGGGGCGCGCGAGGTGTTGCTGGTCTCTGAGCCAATCGCCGCCGCCATCGGCGTCGGCTTGCCGGTCTCCCAACCGACCGGCAACATGATCATCGACATTGGTGGAGGCACCACCGAAATCGCTGTCATGGCGCTGAACGACATCGTCCACCACGAGTCCATCCGCATCGGCGGCGACGAAATGGATGAGGCCATCGTCTCCTACGTCAAGAAGGCCTACAACATGCTGATCGGCGATCAAACGGCCGAGCAGATCAAGCTGCGTATCGGCTCGGCCTACGACATGGGGGAGAACACCGAGATCGAGGTCAAGGGGCGGGACCTCATTGCCGGGATCCCCAAGACCATGCGCATCACCGCAGCAGAGGTCCGCGAGTCACTGGCCGAACCGGTCGGCGCCATTGTCGAGGCGGTCAAGCAGTTCTTGGAGGAAACACCGCCTGAGTTGGCGTCCGACATCGTCGACAAGGGGATCGTCGTCGCTGGCGGTGGAGCTTTGCTTCGTGGGTTGGATCAGTTGCTTCGCGAGCAGACCAGCTTACCGGTGACGGTCGCCGAAGATCCGCTCTTGTGTGTGGTGCTGGGGACGGGCAAGATCCTTGAGGATTTGGAGACCTACGAGAAGGTCGTCATGAACACAACGGCTGATTAGGCCCCTTTCTCTCGAACAACTGTTCATGGACTACGCGCACGCTGGTCGTCGTCGACAGCGAATCTTGTACGGGCGAGGGGAGCTGGCGGTCTACCTCGGCGTCGTCCTCGTGTCCCTGGCTTTGATTGTCATGCCAGACAGCCCGCGCCGGCGGCTGGCGAGCCACATCGAAGACTACGCCCTTTATCCCTTTCGGCACGCCGCCCAGGCGATCGAGTCAGCAGCCACCGCCTGGGAAGAAAATCGAGCGCTTGCCGAGGAACTTTCCGAACTGCGCCTGGAGCTACTGCGGGTGGATGACGTGCGCCGCGAGAACGAGCGGTTGCGCGCCATGCTCGACCTGAGCCGCGCCTCCGAGCTGCGCTTGATTGGCTGCGAGGTCCTCGCCGAAGGCGGCGGGCGGCTCGGTGATCGGACGCTCCTCATCGACCGTGGCGCCCGCCACGGCTTGCGCCAAGGCATGCCCCTGACCGGTGCGACGGGGGTGGCAGGCAAAGTGGTCGAGGTGTACCCCGAGTTCGCCCGAGCCATCCTCCTGACCCACAAAGACTCGGCGGTCTCGGTCCGGGTCAAGCGCACGCGGGTTGCCGGAATTGTCGAGTGGGACCCAGGTTCTGGCGCTACCCTAAAGTTGCGTGGGATCTCCTACCTGGCTGATGTGGCGGTCGGTGACACGCTGGTGACCAGCGGGCTGGGGGGGGTGTACCCCAGCGGACTGACGGTGGGTTGGGTGGGGGATTTAGAACCTGATGCAACCGGACTCCTGCGCGACGTGACGGTGACGCCGGCGGTGCGCTTCGCCGAGCTAGAAGAGGTGTTTGCCCTCGAGGGCGATCCGCCGACGCCGGACGCGACGGCCGGCGCCAAAATCCCGGCGTCGCACCCATGAGCGAGGAGCTGGGCAGCCGCGACCTGCGGCGCGCCCTGAGAGAATCCGCCGTCGTCCTGGCGTGCTTGTTGCTGGCTGCCCTGGCTGTCCAGACCTCGGCGCTTCTGCGAGTGCCTTTTGGCTCGGCCAAACCTGACCTCCTGCTCGGTGTCCTCTACTACTTTGCGCGCTACTTGGGCGCTGTGCCGGGTTGCTTGCTCGGCTTTTTGATCGGTCTCCTCGAGGATGCCTCGAACCCGGAGACGCTGGGCATGGGGGCACTGTCCAAAGCCAGCATTGGCTATTTGACCGGCCGCTTTTGGGCGGAACGGCGGCTGTTCAAGCACAACTGGCGGGCCGAAGTGGTGACCTTAGCCGCCGCCTTGGTTTTGCATGACCTCTTGTACTTGTTGTTCTACACCGCCGGTCGTCCGGGAGATTTCGTCCTCCTGCTCGGTCGGGTGACCTTGCCCGCGGCGCTCTACACCGCGCTCTTCTGTCCGGCGGCGGTGGGTTTGTACCGCTGGGTCCTCGAGGTGGGTCCCAAGCTCCATGCACGCCTTCTCCGGCTCCAATAGGTGGGCCGACCTGCCCAGCCGCGCCGGCTCGCTGCGCGTGGTGGTGGGTGCGAGCTTCTTGCTCTTGGCCCTGCGGTTGGTGTTGCTGCAAGTCGTGGAGCACGAGCGCTACGCGGAGCTGGCGCGTGGCAATCGGCTGCGCGAGGAGGTGTTGCCGGCGATCCGCGGGGTAATCCGCGATAAGAACGGCGTGCGGCTCGCCGACTCGGTGCCAGCCTTTGCCCTTGGCATTGACCCCTACCATCCGGCTTTCACCGCCGACCCGGCGGTCTTGGATACCACCCTGGCCCGCCTCGGCCAGCTGCTGGGGGTTCCGGCCGAGCCGTTGCGTGAGCGCGTCGATTCCCAGAAAGGCCAGAGCTACCAGCTCATCCGGTTGGCGCGACACCTGGACTTTGCCACTGTGTCGCGCATCGAGGAGCGTCGCGACCGATTCCCTGGCGTGGAAGTGGAAGTGGAACCGGCTCGGCGCTACCCGGCAGGTGCGCTTACCGCCCACTTGATCGGCTACGTCGGCGAAGTCCGCGCTGACGAGATCGGCGTGGCCGCGGGTGGACGGACCTACGCGCCCGGCGATCGGGTCGGACGCGGTGGCATCGAGGCGCGCTTCGAGGCAGAACTCGGCGGTGCCAACGGCCGGCGCATGGTCGAGGTGAACGCCATGGGCAGGCGGGCCGACCGTTTCCAACCCCGGCGGCAGTACCAGAGCGTCGAGTTGCCCACGCATGGCGACGACCTCGTGTTGACCATTGATGCACACGCCCAACATGTTGCTGCACAGGTGTTTCCGGACTCGGCTGCTGGAGCGGTGGTTGCCATGGACGTGCGCGATGGGGGTGTCTTGGTGCTCCTCAGCCGTCCGAGCTTCGACCCGAACGAATTTGTCCGCGGCTTGACCCCCGAGCGCTGGCACACCCTGAATTCTGACGCACGCCACCCTCTCCACCACCGGGCGCTGAAGTCGGGCTACCCGCCAGGCTCGACGTTCAAGGTAGTGACTGGCGTCGCCGCCGTCTCAGAGGGGGTGGTGTCCCTCACCGAAATGCCCGAGGTGAAGTGCGAAGGTGGCATGCAATACGGCAATCGGTTCTTTGGTTGCCACGCCGTTCACGGTCACACGGCTTTTCGCGAGGCTCTTACGATGTCGTGTGACGTGTACTTTTACCAGATGGGAAATCGCCTGGGACTGGCGTCGCTAGCCGACTACGCCCGCGCTGCCGGTTTTGGTCGCTCCACCGGGATCGAGTTGCCCGAGGCCCCCGGTTTGGTGCCGGATGCGGCGTGGTACGACCGGCGCTATGGCAAGCGGCGCTGGACTCGCGGTCACGTCTTGAATCTGTCGATTGGCCAGGGGGAGATTTTGGCCACACCGTTGCAACTGGCCGCCCTCATGGCCCAGGTGGCGCGCGATTGGCAGCCCATCGTGCCGTATCTGGTCGCCGAAGTGGGCGGGCGAGCGCGCCAGCCGCTGCCGGCCGCCCACGGCACGACCGTTGACCCGCTCATCCAGCGGGCGATCGTCGAAGGGCTCGAGTCGGTCGTCGCCGCTGGCCACGGCACCGGCCGTGCTGCACAGCTGAGCGGCATTCGGGTCGCCGGCAAGACCGGCACCGCCGAGAATCCGCACGGTGAAGACCACGCGTTGTTCGCGGCATTCGCACCGGTTGAAGCGCCACGCGTGGCGGTGGCGGTCGTGGTCGAGCACGGGGGCCACGGCGGCGCCGTGGCGGCACCGGTGGCTGCCGAGGTGTTGGCCGCCTGCCTTGGGATGGCGCCGGTCGATTCCACGCGCGTCGCTGAACCGCAGTGGGCCGACTAGCATGCGGGTGACGCCCCAGCGCTACGTCGAGAGTGCCCAGCTGGCCGTCTGGCTACCGGCGGTGGTCTTGGCGCTGATCGGCGTGGCCCTCATTCACTCGGCCTCGAGCGGTTCGCGCTTCTTGGAGATTGCTGGACACAGCGGCCGCCAGCTTGGCTGGTTCACCGCCGGTGGCTTGGCTATGGCCGCTGCCATGGCCCTGCCGTTTTCGCTGTACGACGGCGGCCGTTCGTACGTTGCCTGGGGTGTAGGCATCGCCCTCCTGGTGCTGGTCTTGTTCGTCGGCAAAAGCGGGTTGGGGGCTCAGCGGTGGCTGGAGGTTGGGGGGGTGCGCGTGCAGCCGGCTGAACTGGCCAAGTTGGCGACGATCATTGCTCTGGCGCGTTTTCTGGGGGGGCGGCGCCGCGACATCCGCCAACTCCGCCAGCTGGCGGTGGCGGCGGTTCTCGGCCTGGCGCCGGCGATTTTGGTGCTTAGACAACCCGACCTCGGTACGTCGCTGGTGTTCCCAGCCATAACGATCGGCATGTTGTACTGGGCGGGTGTGCCGTTTCCATACTTGCTTCTCTTGTTGTCACCGCTGTTCAGCTTGATTGCCGCGTCTTCGCCGTGGGCGTGGGCCGCTTACGCGGTTTTCTTGGTCGTCGGGTTGCACTGGGCGTTTACCCGCTACCGCGCTTCCTGGGCGCTTCTGGCCTTGGTCACCGTCGCCAATCTGGCGGTTGGCGTTGCCACCCCGAAGATCTGGGCGAGCTTGGAGGGTTACCAGCGCGAGCGCATTACCGCCTTTTTGGACCCGGGGCGGCACCGGTTTGGAGCCGGTTACCAACTCATCCAGTCGCAGATCGCCATCGGTGCCGGCGGCGTGTTTGGCCAGGGCTACCAGCAGGGAACCCAAAAGAAGCTGCAGTTCCTGCCCGAGAAGCACACCGATTTTGTTTTTTCGGTCGCCGGCGAAGAGTTTGGCCTGGTGGGTTGCAGCGTGATCCTAGGCCTCTACTGCGTGTTGCTGCTGGGTGTCCTGGAGATTGCCCGCCGAGCTCGCAGTCGCTTTGCGAGCCTGGTGTCGATTGGCCTCGGCACCATGGTGTTTTTTCAAGTGCTGGTGAACGTCGCGATGACAGTGGGGTTGGCGCCGGTCACCGGCTTGCCGCTGCCGTTGCTCAGCTACGGCGGCAGCTCGTTGACCATGACCCTCTTTGGTCTCGGAATGGTCACTGGCATGGGCGTGCGCCGCCACGAGTACTAGGGAGCGCCATGTTTCCGACGCTGATTCGACTCGGGCCGATCGAGTTGCACTCCTACGGGCTAACCTTGGCCCTATCGTTTCTGATTGGCATCCAGCTTGCTTTGAGCGAAGCCCGGCGCCGCGGCGTCCCGGAGGGGCAGATTGCCAGCTTGGCGCTGTGGATCATGGGCACCGCCATTTTGGGTGCCCGAGCGTTCTACGTCTTGAGCCACGCCGAGAACTATTCGGGCCGCTGGCTCGACGCGTTCAAGCTCTGGGAAGGTGGGTTGACCCTCTACGGGGGATTGTTGGCCGCGTTCTTGGTGACGTTTATCAAGGCGAAGTGCTGGCGGTTGCCGGTGCCGGTTGCCTTTGACATTTTCACGCCGTCGTTGGCATTTGGCGAAGGGCTGACGCGGCTAGGTTGCTTCTTGAACGGCTGTTGCTTTGGGCGACCATGTGCGTTGCCGTGGGCGGTCGCATTTCCCAGCGATTCGCACCCCGGGCGTTTGTTTCCCGGGGAGGGGCTGCATCCCACCCAGCTCTACCTGTCGCTGGCCGGGTTCGTCATGTTTGCGCTCGTTTGGCTGCTTCGCAAGCGCATCCAGGTGCCCGGACGGCTGTTCTTCCTCTACCTGTTGCTCGAGTGCGCATCGCGCTTCACGGTTGATTTCTTGCGCTACTACGATCCCGACGGTGAGTCGGTCGTTCTCTTCGGAGTGCGGCTGAGCTTCACCCAACTCTTGTGCTTGGGTCTAACGCTGGTGGCTGTAGTGGGCCTGTGGCTCGGACGTGTCCGCCAAGCTCCTGGAGCCACCCGCGCGTGAGCGGGTCCGTGGTGGCCATCTTGGGGCACCCGGTGGCGCACAGCCTGTCGCCCCGGATGCATCGCGCCGCTTTCCAGGCGCTCGGTCTGGATTGGCACTACGTGCCGTTGGACGTGGCCCCGGGTCGCCTGCCCCGGGCTTGGGACGGGGCCCTGGCGCTCGGTTTGAGGGGGTGGAATGTCACCGCCCCCCACAAACGCGAGGCCGCTTCACTGGCTGACCGATTGGCCGGGGCGGCCGAGCGCACCGGCAGCGTCAACACGGTCGTCGTCGAAGCGGACGAGGTGGTGGGGTACTCGACCGACGGCGACGGCCTGCTGCGTGCTGCCGATGACTTGGGGCTGTCGACGGGCTCGGGCGCTCGGGTCGCCGTGGTCGGCGCCGGCGGCGCCGCTCTGGCGGTGGCCGCCGCCCTGGCGGGGCGCGGCGCGAAGGTGGCGTTGGGCAACCGGTCGAGCGAGCGGCTCAACCGAGCCCAGGCCGAGTGGCGGGGCGGCGCCGGCGTGGATTGGCTCGACTGGTCGGGGTTGGCCCAGCGGCTCCCCGACGCCGATTGGCTGGTCTACGCGCTGCCGCCCACGGCCCCGGTGCCGGCGGAATTGATCGGACGGGCACCACCAGGAGCCCAGGCCATCGACCTGAGCTACGCGCCGGCGGTGACGCCATTCATGCGCGCCTTCGGGCACCAGCGCAGCCACAACGGGTTGGGCATGTTGCTCCATCAAGGAGCTCTGGCGCTCGAGTTGTGGACCGGTGCGGCTGCGCCCCTTGGCCCGATGGCCGAGGCTATCGGCTACGACCTCGGATGCCAGGCTTAGTGCCCTCGGCCGCCCGCCTGTTGGACCTGGTGGCGCCGCGGTGGTGCGCTGTGTGCAGCGCCGGGCCGGTCGGTCCTTTGTCTCTGTGCAACGAATGCGAGGGCGACTTGGGCGGTCCGGTGCAGGTGTGGGAGCTGGGCGGCGTGCCGATTTGTGCGGCGCTTCCCTACCAGCCACCGGTCGCCGTCCTGATCCATGCTCTCAAGTACAAAGGTCGCCGCCCACTGGCCGGCTACCTCGGTAGGCTCCTCTTGCGCACGCACGCTGCTTTCGAGCCGCTCCGTTCGGCCGAGTGCCTGGTGCCGGTGCCCTTGCACGCGCGTCGCCACAAGCGGCGCGGCTTCAACCAAGCCGAAGAACTCGCCGGCGTCTTGGGCGCCGCTTTGAACCTACCGACCTCCCGACTCCTGCGCCGCCGCCGGCACCAATCGGGTCAAGTCGGTCGGTCTGGGGTGGAGCGCCGCCAGCAGGCGTCCGACCTCTTCGAACTGCGGCGCTCGTTGGCGGCCGGTACGCCACCGACAGTGTTGGATAATCGGAGGGTGGTGGTTGTCGACGACGTATTCACCACGGGCACGACCATGCGCGGCGCCTTGTCGCCGCTCGTAGCCGCCGGTGCACGACCGGCGGCCGTGGTGCTCTGTGTGGCCGGGCGCCCTTGACAGCGCCCAAGGGCCGCCGTAGCCTCGCGCGGCCGCGTTTCTCAGCCCTTGTGCAATTGGTAACGGATTGCCGGAGAGGTTAGCCCATGTCCACGTTTGTCGATGATTTGATGCACCAAGTTGAAGCGACCAATCCTGCCCAGCCGGAGTTTCACCAGGCGGTCAAAGAAGTGGTCGAGTCGCTCGAACTCGTGCTTGATCGACATCCAGAGTACCGCACCGCCAAGGTTCTGGAGCGCATGATTGAACCGGAGCGGGTGATCATGTTTCGCGTGCCTTGGGTCGACGACCGCGGCGAAGTGCAGGTCAACCGCGGCTTCCGCGTGGAGATGAACAGTGCCATCGGTCCTTACAAGGGCGGACTGCGTTTCCACCCGTCGGTCAATCTGGGCATTCTGAAGTTCTTGGCTTTCGAACAGGTCTTCAAGAACTCACTGACGACGCTGCCGATGGGCGGTGGCAAGGGCGGCTCGGACTTCGATCCCAAGGGCAAGAGCGATGAAGAAGTGATGCGCTTTTGCCAGAGTTTCATGACTGAGCTCTTCCGGCACATTGGTCCTAACACTGATGTGCCGGCCGGCGACATCGGCGTCGGCGGCCGCGAAATCGGCTTTCTGTTCGGCCAGTACAAACGCCTGGCCAATGAGTTCACCGGCTCCCTGACCGGCAAGGGTCTGGGGTGGGGAGGGTCGAAGATTCGCCCCGAGGCCACCGGTTACGGTTCGGTCTATTTCGCCAGCGCCATGCTCGAGACGCGCGGCGAATCCCTTGAGGGTAAGAAGTGCCTGGTTTCCGGCAGCGGCAACGTCGCCCAGTACACCACCGAAAAGCTCTTAGATCTGGGCGCTAAGGTGCTCACTCTGTCAGATTCGTCGGGCTACATCTACGACGAGCAGGGGATTGACCGACAGAAGCTCGACTTCGTCATGGAACTCAAGAACGAGCGACGTGGTCGCATCAGCGAGTACGTCGACGAGCACAAGAGTGCGGTCTACACCGAGCTGAGTGCCGCCCTCGACCACAATCCGCTGTGGGCCCACCAGGCCGACTGCGCCTTTCCCAGCGCCACCCAAAACGAAATCGGCGCCAAAGATGCCGACAATCTTCTGGCCGGTGGCGTCTACGTGGTCAGCGAAGGTGCCAACATGCCCACCAGCGCCGACGGCGTCAATCGCTTCGTGGACGCCAAGATCCTCTACGCGCCTGGAAAGGCCGCCAACGCCGGCGGCGTCGCGGTGTCGGGATTGGAAATGGCGCAAAACAGCATGCGCTACGGTTGGGGGCGGGACGAGGTGGATACCAAATTACAGAGCATCATGCGCGACATCCATGCGGCGTGCCGGGACGCGGCCGAGCGTTTCGGGACACCGGGCAACTACGTGAACGGCGCCAATATTGCTGGTTTTCTTAAGGTGGCCAATGCCATGCTCGACCAGGGTGTGGTGTAGCGTCCCGGTGCAATCGGAGAACCCATGGTTGAGGGGGAGTCCCTAGGGACACAACCGGCCACTGACGACGATGAGTTCCGCGTGCTGCGCGGCTTTCAGGAGCTGATGCAGCGCCGGGTGCGCCGCATCCTCCTGGTCTCGACGCTCTACGACTCGTTCATCCTGACGGAGGACGGTCAGCTCAACGAAGCGCTGCTCAATCAGTTCGTCGACCTCAACTTGAGCCACAACCCAGACGTCTCGCGGGTCGGCTCGGGTGCTGAGGCCGTCCAGCTCCTGGCGGAGCACGGTCATTACGATCTGGTTATCTCCAGCATCCAGCTAGGTGACATGGACGCTGCCGAGCTAGCGGTGCGCATGCGGGCGGCCGACATCCAGGTGCCGCTGGTTGTTCTGGCTTACAACAACCGTGAGCTGACCGAGTTCAACGCCACTCACCCGGAGTTTGGGGCGCGTGTCTTCATGTGGCAGGGCGACGTCCGCATCTTGTTGGCGATTGTTAAACACGTCGAAGACCGCTGGAATGTCGAGCACGACACCGGACGCTTGGGGGTGCCGGCGATCATCGTCGTCGAAGACAACGTGCGCTATTACTCCTCATTCCTGCCGACGATCTATGCTGAGCTGGTTGAGCACACCCATCAACTGCTCTCGGAGGGGCTCAACCTCTCCCACAAAATGCTGCGCATGCGGGCGCGTCCGAAGGTGCTTCTGTGCGACACCTTCGAGGAAGCCTGGAGCTTTTTCCAAAGGTTTGAAGAGCAAACCATCGGTGTCATCTCGGATATTGAGTTTCCTCGCGCTGGTCGACTCGACCCTGGTGCCGGCATCGAGCTGGCGCGCCGCGTGGCCGACGTACGTCCTGACGTGCGCTTGGTGTTGCAGTCCAGCCAACCGGCCAACGAAGCAACCGCCCAGCGGCTGGGCGCGTCATTCTTGCTCAAGGGCTCGCCGACCTTGCTGAGCGACCTGCGTGAGATCTTGGTCCAGCGCTTCGGGTTCGGCGAGTTCGTGTTCCGGATGCCGGGCGGTCAGATCATCGATCGGGCGCGCGACCTGCGCTCACTCCTCGAGAAGCTGCGGACCGTGCCGCAGGACAGCATTGATTATCACGCGCGCCGCAATCACTTTTCCAACTGGTTGAAAGCCCGCACCGAGTTTGAGCTGGCCGAGCGCTTGCGGCCACGCAAGGTCGAGGATTTTGCCACCAAAGAGGCGCTCCGGGCCCACCTGCTCGAGCAGATCTCAGACTACCGGCTGCATCGCAACCAAACCGTCATCGTCGATTTTGACTGGCAGGAAGTTGCGGCCGGCGCCCGCATCGTGCGGATCGGCGGTGGCTCGTTGGGCGGCAAGGCGCGGGGGATGGCGTTTGTTAACCGCCTATTGAAAGAAGGGCAGATCGCCCGCCGCTTTCCGGAGGTTCAAACCACCGTGCCCCCGGCGGTGGTCTTGGGCACCGACATCTTTGACGAGTTCTTGTCCCGCAACCGCCTCCGCGACTTGGCTTTGCGCTCCGATTCGGACGCCGAGCTCATTGCCGCGTTCGAGGACGCACAGTTTCCGCGCGACGCGACCTATGACTTGCGGGCCTACCTGCAGGTGGCCCGCTACCCGCTGGCCGTGCGCTCCTCGGGGCTTTTGGAGGACTCCTTGTCGCAGCCCTTCGCCGGCGTCTACCAGACCTTTATGCTGCCAAACAACGAGCGTGACGTCGAAAAGCGGCTGGCCGCGTTGGTGCGTGCTGTCAAGCGCGTGTATGCCTCGACCTTCTCGCGCCAGGCCAAAACGTTCTCGCTTTTGACCGCCAAACGGCTGGAAGAAGAGAAGATGGCGGTCATCATCCAGAAGATTGTCGGCCGCCAGCATGGCGCGCGTTTCTACCCGGATTTCTCTGGCGTCGGCCGCTCCCGCAACCACTACCCGCAGCCGCCGTTGAACGCCGAGGACGGCGTCGTGGCCCTGGCGTTGGGCATGGGGCGGGCAGTCGTCGATGGAGACTGCGGGGTACGCTTCAGCCCCAAGCATCCGTCGTTGCCGTTTGGCTTCTCGAGCCCCGAGGAGGCTCTGACCAACGCCCAACGCAACTTTTTTGCGCTGCCGCTCGAGCCCGGCGATGACCCGGCCGCTTCCGACAGCGATCTCGTCCGCTATCCAATCAAAATCGCCGAAGAAGACGGCACCTTGCACCAGGTGGCTTCGACTTACGTCCACCAAAACCAGGCGATCTACGAGGGCACCTCACGCCGGGGTACGCGGCTCGTCACCTTTGCACCGATCTTGAAGCGGCCCCACTGCGTGTTGGCAGAGCTCTTGGGCTACCTGCTGGACGCCGGCTCCGAGGGCACCCGCAGCCCGGTGGAGATTGAGTTTGCCGGCAATCTTGAGACGTCTTCCGAGCCGGCCGAGTTCGGGTTTCTGCAGCTGCGGCCGCTGTCTGAACCCGAGGAGCGCGAGGATGTCGAGATCGGCGCTATCGCCGACGCGGCGCTGGTTTGCCGCAGTGGTGCGGTGCTCGGCAATGGCGTGGTGCGCAACATCTTTGACGCCGTCGTCGTGGACGCCGAACGCTTTGACCGGCTGCGCAGTCGGGAGGTGGCGGAGCAGGTGGCGCGCCTCAACGCCACGCTCGTCGGTGAGCACCGGCCCTATCTGCTGGTCGGCGTCGGCCGCTGGGGGTCGGCAGATCCACATCTGGGAATTCCAGTCCGCTGGACCCAAATCGCCGGAGCCCGCGTCATTGTCGAAGCTGGCTTCCGTGACATTAGGGTGACGCCTTCGCAGGGCAGCCATTTCTTCCAGAACCTGACGTCCCTGAACGTCGGCTACTTCACGGTGAACCCGGAAGCAGGGTTTGTCGACTGGCAGTGGCTAGCCGGGCAGCCGGCGCTGGAGGACACCGGCCTGGTGCGGCACCTTCGGTTCGGGACGCCGGCGATCGTCACCATCTCAGGTCGCTCAGGCGTCGGGATCATTCAAAAGCCCGAGGCTGGGAGCTAACCTGCGGCTGCTTGGTTGGCTTGACACCGTTGGGTTCGCCGATTAGCTTCCGGCCATGCTAGAAGTCACTCCTGCTGACCGGCTGGCGGCGTTGCCGCCCTATTTGTTTGCCGAAATTGACCGGCGTAAAGAGGCAAAGCGCGCCAAGGGGCAAGAGATCATCGACCTTGGGGTCGGCGACCCCGATTTGCCGACGCCCGAGCCGATTGTCGAGGCATTGGCTCAAGCGGCGGCCCGCGCGCAGCATCACCGCTACGCGACCAACGCCGGCTTGTCGGAACTTCGGCAGGCGGTGGCCGCGCACTACGCCGAGCGCCACGCTGTTAGCCTCGACCCTGATACCGAGGTCATCTGCTTGTTGGGGACCAAGGAAGGGATTGGTCACCTGCCGCTGGCTGTGGTCAACCCTGGCGAGGAAGTTTTGGTGCCCGACCCGGGCTACCCGGTGTACCAGTCGGGCACGTTGTTTGCCGGCGGCGTGCCCAGGACCATGCCGCTCCACCGCGATTTGGACTACTTGCCCGATCTGGCGGCCATCGAGTCCAAAGGCTTGGAGTCGGTCAGGCTGATGTTCGTCAACTACCCGAACAACCCCACCGGGGCGCCGGCGTCGCTGGAGTTCTACGAAGCCCTGGTGGCATTCGCCAGGCGCCACCGCTTCTTGATTGCTGCCGACGCCGCCTATGCGGAAATCGTCCCGGCTGGCGCGCCACCGGCGCCGTCTCTGTTGGCGGTCGCTGGGGCCAAAGACGTGGCGGTCGAGTTTGGCTCCTTTTCCAAGATGTGCAACATGACTGGTTGGCGCCTGGGCTGGGCGGTGGGACACGCCGGGGCACTGGAGGCGCTGATCAAGGTCAAGTCCAACTTGGACTCCGGGGTCTTCGAACCTATTCAGCTGGCTGGCCGCCGGGCCCTGGAGATTGTCACCGAGACGTTGCCCGCCCTCAGGCGGGTCTATGACGAGCGCCGCCAAGCGGCCGTTGCCGGCCTTCGCGGACTCGGGGTTGACGTCTTCGAGCCGGGCGGCACCTTCTACGTGTGGGCGCGCGTGCCCGACGCCGGGCGCTCGGTGGAGTTCGCGGCGCGTGTTTTGCGCCAGACCGGCGTTGTCTTGACCCCTGGTGTTGGCTTCGGGAAGCACGGCGAAGGCTATTTTCGAATCGCTCTGTGCTCGGACACCGAGCGCATTCAACGGGCGATGACGTTGTTGGCGGAGTCGAGCGCATGGGCACCGTCCGCCTCCTGAACATCGCCCTCTTCGGGCACCACGGCGTCCGCCCGGCTGAGCGCGACGCCGGCACCCGTCTCGACCTGGATGTAGAGATCACCTTCGACTCGAGCCGGGCAGAGGCGACCGACGAGTTGCGCGACACCATTGACTATACAGCGGTCCACACCATCGTTGCCGAAGTGGTGGAGAGCGATCGCCACAAACTGCTCGAAGCTCTGGGCGGCCGTCTGGCCGAGCGACTTTTGGCCGAGTTTCCGGCGCAGGGCGTTGTGTTGCGCATTCGCAAAGGCAATCTGCGCCTACCCGGGGGCCACGTCGAGGTTGAAGTCGTGCGCGGCCAGTGCCGATGATCCGCGTATTTCTGTCGCTCGGCGCCAACTTGGGCGACCGCCGCGCTAAAATCCGCGAGGCGCTGGGGGAAATCGATCGCCTCGAGGCCACGCGCCTGGTGCAAATGTCTTCGCTTTACGACACCGACCCAGTCGGCGACATCGAACAGCCCAACTTCCTGAACCTGGTGGCCTTGGTTGAGACCGACCTGGGGCCACGTCAGCTCCTCTGGCACGTGAAGCTTATCGAGCGGCGGCTTGGTCGCCAACCCAGTCGCCGCTTTGGCCCTCGTACCGTCGATATCGACATCCTGCTCTACGGGGAGTCGGTGATCGATGATCCCGACCTGGTGGTGCCCCATCCGCGTCTCACCGAGCGTGCCTTTGTCCTGGTGCCGCTGGCGGAGGTGGCTCCCGACTTGGTGCTGCCTTCCCACGGCGAGACGGTGCGGATGCTCCGCGCCGAGCTCAACCACGATGCGCGGCGCTCGGTCCGACGGCTGGGACGACCGTCCTACTGAGTTGGTCCTCCGCGGACACATCGCTGTGGAGGGCGTGATCGGTGCTGGCAAGACCACGCTGTGCGGCATGCTGGCAGAGCGCTACGGCGGCAAAGAAGTGTTGGAGGTGGTGGAAGACAACCCATTTCTGCCGCATTTCTATCGCAATCGAGCCCAGTACGCGTTTCAGACCCAGCTGTTCTTCCTCCTCAGTCGCCATGGTCAGCAGCAAGGCCTTAAGCAAGGCGACATCTTTCATGAGGTGGTGTTTGCCGACTATATCTTTCAAAAGGACCGGATCTTTGCGAACATCAACCTGACCGATCAGGAGATGGTGCTCTACGACCGCATCGCCACGTTACTCGAACGGGAGGTCGCGGCCCCCGAGCTGGTGGTCTACCTGCAGGCACCCACCCGCGTGCTATTGGAGCGCATCAACCAGCGCGGGCGGCCCTTCGAAAAGCAAATCGACCCAAGCTATCTGCAGGAGCTCAACGATGCGTATAACTACTTCTTTTTTCACTACGAGGGGGCGCCGCTCCTGATCGTCAATACCGCTGAGATCGACTTTGTGAAGAACTCTGAGGACTTCGAAGACCTCGTCACCCAGATGGAACGGCATACGCATGGAACTGCATACTACTCCCCAGGCAAGCGCGTCTGAAAAGCGACGTCCGGTGACGATCCGCACTTTGGCGCGGCGGCGCCGGCGTGGCGAGCCGGTGGTGATGGTAACCGCGTATGATGCGCCCACCGCCCGCGTCGTCGATGCCGCCGGCGCCGATGTCATCCTGGTCGGCGATTCGTTGGGGATGGTGGTGCTGGGCTATGACTCGACGCTCCAGGTCACCATGGAGGACATGGTGCGGCACACTGCCGCGGTAGCCCGCACCCGCCCTCGCGCGCTGGTGGTGGCCGACCTGCCCTTTTTGTCTTATCACGCCAGTCATGAGCAGGCTGTGCTCAATGCGGGTCGCTTGGTGCAGGACGGTGGTGCTGACTGCGTGAAGATCGAGGGGGGCGCGCGGATGGGGCCCACCCTGGAAGCGATCGTCGGCGCCCAGGTGCCGGTCATGGCGCACATCGGCCTGACGCCGCAATCCGTCAAGCAGTTTGGCGGCTACCGCGTGCAAGGCCGCGGCGACGCCTCGGAAGCGCTGGTCGACGATGCCCGAGCGGTCGAGGCTGCCGGTGCCTTCGCCCTGGTTTTGGAGGGCGTTCCCTCCCCGGTCGGCAAAGCGGTGACCGAGGCGGTGTCGATCCCGGTGATTGGCATCGGTGCCGGCCCCGACACGACCGGCCAGGTGCTGGTCTTCCACGACCTGGTGGGCTTGTCGGGTGAGCGTTTGCCGCGCTTTGTCAAGCGCTACGCCAACTTGGAAGCGGACATGCAGAAGGCGGTCGCCCGCTTCGTGGCCGACGTCCAAAGCGGCGCCTACCCGGCAAGCGAGCACTGCTACGAGTGATGGCCCGAATCGTCCGGCAAGCCGGGGACATGCGCCGGCGACTGCGAGCGGCGCGGGGGCGCGGTGCGCGCGTCGCGATGGTGCCGACCATGGGCGATCTCCACGACGGCCACCTGGCGTTGATTCGCCAGGGCAGGGTGTTGGCCGACCGGGTGGTGGTCTCGGTCTTCGTCAACCCCACCCAGTTCGGCCCGGGTGAGGACTACGGCGCTTACCCGCGTAACGAGCGCCGCGACCTGGCCCTGGCCAGCGAGGCCGGGGCATCCTGGCTCTACGCTCCCAAGGTCCCGGACATGTATCCGCCCGGTTTCGCGACCCGGGTGGCAGTCCCCCAGCTTTCTTCGGTCCTTTGCGGCCGATCGCGGCCGGGGCACTTCGCCGGGGTGGCGACGGTCGTCCTGAAGCTGGTCCACCAGCTCGATGCGGACGTCCTAGTCATGGGCCAAAAGGACGCCCAGCAGGCCCTCATCATCCGCCGCATGCTCAGGGATCTGGATCTGGACCGCCCGCGCCTGCGGGTGGCTCAGACCGTCCGCGAAGCCGACGGCTTGGCCATGAGTTCCCGCAATCGCTACCTGACGGCCGCCCAGCGCGCCCAGGCCCCTGTCCTCTACCGAGCGCTGGTGGCCGCCGTCCGCCGTATCCAGACGGGCGAGCGGCGCACCCGGGTACTGCGCCGCCAGCTGCAGCGGGCGATCCAGGCGACCCCCGGGGCCGAGCTGGACTATGCCGAGTTGGTTGACATCGACAACCTGGTTTCGCATGATCGGCTGCCGGCACCGGTGCTCATTGCCGTCGCCGCGAGGTTCGGACGCGCCCGCCTGATCGACAATGTCATCGTCACCGGCGGCGGCAGAACCCTCTAGGCGCCGGCGACCCCACCACCTCAACGACTCACGGAGGCACTCATTGGAGGCACGGGCTCTGGCGGTGATCCTTGCGGCAGGCGAAGGCAAACGCATGCGCTCGCTGCTGCCCAAGGTGTTGCACAGGTTGGGCGGGCAACCCCTGGTCGAGCACGTGGTGCAGACCTGCCTGAGGGCGGGGATGGACCGCACTCTGGTGGTGGTGGGTCACCGGCGGGACATGGTCATCACCGCGTTGCGCGGCTACCCGATCGAGTTCGTCATTCAGGACCCACAGCTGGGCACCGGCCACGCCATGCAAATGGTGGCGGCGCACGTCGGCACGTTCCACGCCACCTGCGTGGTCATGCTGGGTGACGCGCCCTTTATCACCAAGACCACCCTCGCCGAGTTGGTCAACCAACACCGCGCCGAGCAGAACGCTGCCACCGTGTTGACCGCTGAAGTCGACGATCCCACCGGCTACGGGCGTATCGTCCGGGGCGCCGGCGGCCAGGTCGAAGGCATCGTGGAGGATGGTGACGCCACCGAGGCTCAGCGGGCCCTGCGGGAGATCAACTCCGGTATCTATTGCCTCGAGTACCACCTGATGACCCAGGCGCTCACCCAGCTGGGCGCGCAAAACGAGCAGGGTGAGTACTATTTGACCGACGTCGTCGGGATCTTAAGAGGGGATGGGCACCGAGTCGGTGCGGTCAAGGTGTCCGACGCCGTCGAAGCCATGGGCATTAACGACTTCCGGCAACTCGCCGAGGGCGAGCGCATCATGGTAGAGCGCCGGCCGCCGGTGCGCCCCGAGCCGCCCCAACCGTCAGCCGCCGGCACCGCTCCTAGCTGGATTTCAGATCCAGACTTTGCCCACGACGAATCGGGCGAAGCCGGCGGTTGGTCCGCCGACGTGTCTAGCCCCAACGCCACCCCAGTCAAGGAAGCGAGTGGGGGTACTCCGAAGTCGTGAGTCGCCGGCGCCGCACCACCACCCTCGAGCGCGCTGGGCTATGGTTAGTCGGCGGTTGCCTGGTGGCGTTGGTGGTGTCGACCGCCTACCGGTTCGGGCCGGAGTTGAAGCCGCCGGCGCCACCCCCCCCGGCGCCGCTCGAGACCGTGGCCACCCTTAGGGTCGAAGTCCAGAACGGCTGTGGAGTACGCGGTGCCGCGCGGGCGGCGGCGTCGGTGCTGCGTCAGCTGGGGATCGACGTTGTCGAAGTGTCTAATGCCCCCACGCAACAGCTGCCAGAAACTGTGGTGCTGGATCGGACCGGAGCTGCAGCCGCCCAGGCGGAGTGGGTGGCGGCGGCCCTCGGTGCGCCCCACGTGCTGACTCAGCGTCGGGACGGGGCGCCGGCAGCGCTGACGGTCGTAGTGGGCTACGATAGTGGCCGCTGGGACGGCCCAGCGGCCATCGGCGGTAGCTAGCGCCGGCCATCGGGCGGGGATTGACGGCGGGTGGCTCGTTCCCCACACTCAGGGGGCTGGTACCGCCTCGGTCCGGGGCCGGTGCCGGCCAGGCACTCTATCTCAGTTAGGGAGTCCCATGGGACAGCTCGGAATACAAGAACTCTTGGTCATCATGGTGATTGTGCTGGTTCTCTTTGGAGCCAAGCGCATTCCCGAAGTCGGCAAGTCGCTCGGCAAAGGCATCCAGGAGTTTCGCAAGGCAGCGCGTGAGATCAGCGCCGACTTAGATTTTGACGACGACGTCAAGAAGGGCGGCGGCCCCCCCGCCTAGCGAAAGTCCTCGACGTTGGCGGCGGCCCGCAGGCGCTCGATCCATCCTTCGAACACCTTGAGAGAGCGCTCTTGTTCAAGGATCTGGCGAGCGCTGGAGCGATACTCTTGGAGCTCATCCGCGCTGGCGGCGAACACCGAATCGACTCGCACCACGAAGAGGCCCTGGTCAGTCTCGATGAGTCCGGTGTGGCTGCCCTCGGGTAGCGCGAAGGCCTCGGTCATCAGCGCGGGATCGGCCCCAACTCCGGGGATGCCACCCCGCTGGTTCACCCGTTGAGTTTCTGTGATCTCGAGATCGGCCGCCTTGGCAGCTGCCTCGAGCCCGCGCCGCTCGAGCTGCGCCACGACCGGTGCGGCCTGGGCGCGCGCCTGGGTGAATTGCTGCTCGGTCGTGAGGGTGCGCAGGATCCGATTTTTGGCTTCTTCGAACGGAATGGGTTCGGAGGGCAGGTGCTCCGCCACTTCGTAGAGTAGCCAGGCTTGTTCCGACTCATCAGGGCCGCCCACAGCGCCCGGTGGATTGGCAAAGGCGAACGCAATCGCGTCCTGAAAACCAAAGAGCTCCGGGACAAAGCCGCGCTCGGTGAACGGTTCGGTGAGGCTGGCCTCGAGCCCGGTGGCGCTCGCCGCCGCCTCGATACCGTCAGCCCGGGCGATTTTCGTCCATCCCCTGAGCGATTGGCGGAGCTTGTCCAGCGTGTCGGGGCCCGGACGAAGAATACGCTCGAAAGTCGAGAAACGCCTGCCGCCCTCTTCATCCTCTTCGGTGACCAACACCAGGTAGTAGCGGTTACCGACCCGGAAGGGGGGCGCTAGGGTACCTACGGGAGTTTCAAAGACTGCGTTGGCCAACTCCTCGGGGCGGATGCGGTCGCGGATGAAAGCCGCGCCCCGATCGCCGCCTTGTTCCTTGTTGGCGCCATCCGAGAACGCCGCGACTGCCGCCGCGAAGGTTTGCTTGCCCTCCTCGAAACTTTTTGCCAGGTCTTCCTTGACGTCCTGAGTATGCTCTTGGAGCTCGGTCAGCACTTCTTCTTCGTCGTCGGCGCTCGGCTCTTTGGCGATCCGCACGAGCCGCAGGCGCGCCCGCTCGCCGGTTTGGTAGTCGCCGGCGTGAGCGTCGTAGTGGGCGCGCATCGCCGCCTCGTCCACGGCGCCCTCTGGTAGCTCTGCCGTGCGAGGATCGATGCGGATGTAGCTCAGGACGCGCGTTTCGGCCAAACCATGGACGTATTCGTCGACCTCCGACTCGGAGACGCGACCGGCGGTGAGCACCATGCGCCTGAGTTTGTCGGCTGGCAGGCTCTGCCGCATGTATTCCTCATATTGTCGCCAGCTGGCGGGGTCGGCCCGCAACGCCTCGTGGTACTTTTGTATGTCGAATTCACCCTCGGCGTTTTGGAACTGCGGCGAGTTGATGATCTCTGGGTGCGGTTGGTTCTTGATCCAAAACACCACCTCCTCATCGGTCAGCGGGACGCCTAATTCTCGGGCCTCTTGATCGATGAGCATGTCCGCCACCACGGCGTTGAAGGTTTGCTCACGGATCTGTTGCTCATCGGCGAACGACAGCTCACGGTCGGACTGGGCGCGGTAGGCCTCTAGGTTGTTGTAGTAGGCGTCTTGATAGTACTGGTAGGGGACCGGGTTGCCGTTGACCTTGGCGATCGATCCGCCGTTCGAAGACGAGACCTGCAGATCCGCCCCCCAAACCAGCAGAATGAGGCCCACGAACGCGGCGATGGTGATCCAGAGGATCACCCGGGTGTTGTTTCGAAGCGCTTGCAGCATGTGAATAGGGTTCCGTCGGGCTTTTGGGGTGGCCGCACAAGTGGCCAGGTTCAGAACAGGGAGGCGGGATCATACCGCATCCGGCGCTGCCGGCAAGCCGCCCAGCTTGACCCTCGCCGGGCAGCTCCATAGACTGCGGCCGACGCCGCCGAGCGCCGCTTTGAACGTCTGGAGGTCAGCGCCCATGTACGCGATTGTGCTGGGAGCCGGGGAGGTGGGCTTTCACCTGACTCGCATCCTGGCTCAAGAAGGACACGACGTGACGATCGTTGACCGGCAGCAGGCTGGCTTGGATCGGGTCGCCGAGTCGTTGGATGTGCGCACGGTGCGCGGCAACGCGGTGGCAACCGAGATCCTCGATCAGATCGACGCCCACGAAGCCGACATGGCGCTGGCTGTGACCGACTCCGACGAGGTCAACCTGTTGGCGGCTGCGGCCGCCCGACAGTTTGGTGCGCGAGCCACAGTCGCCCGCGTGGGCAACAGAATATCGGGGGCCTCGCAGCTGGTCTACCGGGACATCCTGGGGATTGACCTGATCTTGTCGGCGGAGATGTTGGCCGCCATCGAGATCTCCAAGCTAATCCTGACGCCCGGCGCCGTCGATGTCGAGTCGTTCGCCCAGGGCAAGGTTCAACTCCGCCAGTTGCGCGTCGAGCCCGACAGCGAGGTGGCGGGGCAGGCGCTGCGCGACGTCGATCTGCCGGCTCCCTCTCTCATCGCCTCTTTGGTCCGCGGCGATGGTGTGGTGATTCCTGGAGGCAAGGATATCCTCCACGAAGGGACCGACGCCATCATCATCGGCGGTGCCATGGCGTTTGACGAGATCGAGCGGCGTTTTGGTCATGAGACGCGCGAGGCGAAGCGGGTGGTCCTGGTGGGGGGTGGCGAGCTGGGCTACACGACGGCGTTGCGCTTGGAGGGGCAGGGTCTGGACGTGCGCCTCTTGGAGCGCGACCCGCAGCGCGCCGAGTGGTTGGCAGAGCACCTGGAGCACACCGTCGTCTTGCTCGGCGATGGCACCGACATCAGTGTGCTGACCGAGCAGCGTCTGGGAGGCGTCGATGCCTTTGTTGCCACCTCTGGGGACGACGAACTCAACTTGATGGCCGGTCTTTTGGCCAAGGAATTGGGGGCGCGTACGACGATCTCCTTGGTCGACCGCGGCGACTACACGTCGCTCTACAAGCGCCTCGGAATCAACCACACCATCAGCCCGCGGTTGTTGATGGCCGACCACATCATTCGATTCTTGCGGCGTGGCGACGTGGTTTCCACCGCCTTCGTCCTCGGTGAGCAGGCCGAGGCCTTGGAGGTGGTGGCCGGTGAGGATTCGCGCCTGGTCGGTAAGCCGCTACGCAAACTCAAGCTGCCGCGCGGAGCGCTCATCGGTGCGGTGGTGCGGCGCGAGGAGGTGATCGTGCCGCGCGGCGACGACACCATCGAACCCGGCGATACCGTGGTCGTGTTCACGCTGGCGTCGGTCCGTCCGCAAATTGAGAAATGGCTCTGACCAGCGCCCACCAGTCGCCCAGCCGGCCACCCTTGTCGGGCGGTGACCCGTGAATCCATCGGTGGTTGCCAAGTTCTTGGGTGTCATCATCCTGGCGGTGGGGGCGGCCATGGCGGCTTGCCTCCCTTGGGCGGCGCTCGACCACGAAACCCAGTCGTTGCGAGCGTTCGGCATTGCGATCGGTGTGGCGTTGGCTGGCGGCACCGGTGCGTTGGCTCTCGGTCACGCGCCCGACCAGCAGCTTCTGCGCAAAGAGAGCTTGGCAGTGGTGACCCTGGGGTGGGTCACTGCTGCCTTTGTGGGGGCGATCCCCTACGTCTTGAGCGGCGCCATCCCTAGTTGGACCGATGCATTTTTCGAGTCGATGTCCGGATTTACGACGACCGGATCGACGATTGTCCAGGATATCGAAGCTCTGCCACGGGCGGTGTTGTTCTGGAGGGACCTGACCCACTGGCTCGGGGGGATGGGGATTGTCGTCCTGTTCATCGCCGTCCTTCCCACCTTGGGAGTGGGTGGACGTCATCTGTTTCGGTCGGAGATTCCAGGCGCCGTCAAAGACGGCATCCAGCCGCGCATCAAGTCGACCGCCTCGGTCCTGTGGAAGATCTACCTGACCCTGACGATTGTCGAAGTGGTGGCCCTGATGGGGCTGGGAATGCCGTTGTTCGATGCGCTCTGCCATACCTTTGGCACCTTGGCGACCGGTGGCTTTTCGACCAAACAGGCGTCGATTGGGCACTACGACAGCGTCGCCATCGAGGCGGTGATTATCCTGTTCATGCTGCTGGCCGGCGTGAACTTCTCGCTTTACTTCAACGTCTTGAGGCGCACGCCCGGGCGGCTCTGGGCCGACCCAGAGTTTCGGGCATACCTAGGAATCGCTGCCGCCGCAACACTTTGCATCACCGCTGAGCTGGTCTGGCGGGGTTTGGGTGGGGTCGCCCAGGTGGGGCGGGCGGCGGTCTTCCAGGTGGTCTCGATCCAGACCACCACCGGCTACGGCACGGCCGACTTTGAGCTTTGGCCGCCTTTCTCCAAGCTCATCCTCTGCGTCCTCATGTTCGTCGGCGGCAGCTCGGGTTCCACCGGCGGTGGAATGAAGGTGATGCGGGTCATAGTGCTCGCCAAGTACGCGCGAGACCAGGTGCACAAGATCTTTGAACCCCATGCTGTCACCTCGGTGAAGTGGGGCGGCGCGCCGCTGCCCGGCGAGATCGTCCGCGACATCCTGGCCTTTTGCATCCTGTTCGTCGCGCTATTTGTCGCCGGTTCTTTGTGCCTGGCGGCGCTCGGCCTCGATCTCGTCTCGGCGACGACGGCGGTGGCCGCGACCCTCTGCAACATCGGTCCGGGCCTCGAATTGGTGGGTCCGACGAATGACTTCTCGGCGATACCAACGGTCGGCAAATGGCTCCTGTCAGCGTGCATGCTCTTAGGACGCTTGGAAGTCTTCACGGTGATTGCCTTGTTCCTGCCCGGCTACTGGCGCCGTTAGCAGCGCTCGGCGTCTAATTTTTTTGCTCAGCTCTCGATGGCGATGCGTCGTTAAGTGGATAAGCTGTTGACAATATAAAACGCGGATCGCTAAATTCGCGCCGCTGGTAGTCAACGGTTCGTAAGTCGGGAGTCCGAGGAACAAGGAACGTCGACACGCATGCCGCGCACGACTACGATCGCAGAGCCCGTCGCGAGTTCAAACCGCCCGCCATCACGGGCCGAGCAAACGTCGATTGCCCTCGACAGCCTCGACTTTGGTTTGCTGGCGATCAACGCCGAGAACGAGATCATCTTCCTCAACCGCGTCGCCGAGGGCATTCTCAAGTTGAACAGTGACGACGTGCTCGGCCGGGAGATTGGCCAGGTATTGCGCACACCGCGCAAGTCTACTTTTCTGGTCTACGACCCCGATCAGGTCTCCCAAGAGAGTTTTCAGCGGGTCCGACGCGTGCGCGACCGCCAACGCATTGCCCTCAGGTCCCGCACGCTGCCCTTGCGCAACGACGAGGGGGATGTGGTCGGCACTGCGGCATTGTTTACCGAAGCCAATGAAATCTCGGAGGACGAGTTGCATGCCGATCGGGATCGGCTGATGTCGCTCGGCGAGCTCTCGGCGTCGGTGGCTCACGAGATCCGTAATCCGCTCACCGGCATCCGCACCACGATCCAGTTCGTGCAGTCCAAGCTCGGCGATAAAAGCAAATACAAACGCGAGTTAGACGATGTAGTTCACGAGTTGGATCGGATCGACCAGATCATTACTGAGCTCCTCCTGTTCGGTCGCCCGCAGCCGGTCAGGCTGGCCGCGATCGAGGTCAATCCGCTGGTTCAGAAGACCCTGGATGCGTTGGCTTCGAAGCTTGACGAGCACGCCATCCAGCTCAAAGCGGCACTGGCGGCCGAGTTGCCGGCGGTCGTTGGTGACTCCGACATGATTGGCCAGGTGCTCTTCAATCTGGTTGCCAATGCCATCGAGGCGATGCCCGAGGGCGGTGAGCTGCGCCTGGCAACTAGCGTGCGAACCAGCCCGTCCGGCAAGCAGCGGGTCAACGTTTTCGTCTCAGACGTGGGCAGCGGCGTCCCTGCCGACATTATGGACAAGATCTTCGATCCGTTCTTCACCACCCGCTCGTTGGGTACCGGTCTCGGATTGTCGATTTCGGAGCAGATCGTCCGCGCTCACGGCGGCACCCTGACCTTTAGAAATCGCCGTCCCACCGGCGCCACTTTCCGCGTCAGCTTGCCGGTCGACCGCCCTGAGGCTGGCTCGGCATGAAACTCACTGTCTTGGTCATCGATGACGAGCGCTCGGTCCGCAAGTCGCTCACAACTGTGTTGGACGACGCCGGTTTTCAGGTTGAAACGGCCGCCTCCGTTGCCGAGGGACGAGAGTGCTTGGCGACTGGCCGGCCGGACCTGGTGATCATAGACATGAAGTTGCCCGACGGTGACGGAGTCGAACTGCTCGCTGAGGCCGTCGCTGTTGAGCCCGCCCCTGAATCTATTGTGATTACCGCCTACGGGGACGTCGATGCGGCGGTCGGCGCCATGAAGGCCGGGGCCGGGGACTTTCTCAAGAAGCCGTATGGCCTCGATGAGTTGCTGCACGCCGTGCAAGCGGCAGCCGAGCGGGTCGCCCACAAGCGCCAATTGGACGGCTACCGGCGACGGGACTGGCAGTCTTACCGCGCCGAGCGGCTCATCGGTGAGTGTGCTGCCATGGAGGCGGTACGGGCGGTGGTCGACAAAGTAGCTGCTTCGGACGCAACGTCGGTACTCATTGAAGGCGAATCGGGGACCGGCAAGGAGCTAGTGGCGCGCTCGATTCACTATCAGAGCCAGCGTGCCGACTACCCGCTCATGGAGGTGAACTGCTCCAATTTCCAAGAGACGACGCTTGAAAACGAGTTGTTCGGGCACGAGCGCGGCGCTTTTACAGACGCCCGAGATTTGAAGAAGGGTTTGGTGGAACTGTGTGACCAGGGCACCTTGTTTCTGGATGAAGTGGCGGAGATGTCGGCGCCAACCCAGGCCAAGCTCCTGCGCTTCATCGATCGCAAGACCTTTAAACGTGTCGGTGGAACCAAAGAGCTGAGCGTCGATCTGCGCATCGTCGCGGCAACCAACAAGCGCTTGGCCGACTGCGTCAAAGAGGGCAGTTTTCGCGAAGACTTGTACTATCGGCTCAAGGTGGTGTCGATCGAAATGCCGCCACTGCGAGAGCGGGGAAACGACATTCTCAGTTTGACCGACCATTTCCTGGACATGTTCAATCGGAAGTTCAAGCGGCACTTCACGCGGCTCTCGGACGACGCCAAGGCGCTGCTCAGTGCCTATCCCTGGCCGGGCAACGTGCGCGAGTTGAAGAACGTCATGGAGCGTGTCGTCCTTTTGGAAGACGCCGGTGAAGTGCGCGCCAGTATGTTGCCGAGGGACATCGTTTTGGGTGTGGATGCCCTGGCGGAGCACATGTTGCCGCTAGCGCAGGTTGAGGAGGATTACATCCGCCGCGTCTTGCGCGCGACGGCGTGGAACAAGTCGAAGGCGGCTCGGATTCTGGGAATCTCTCGGCAAAGTCTGTTGGACCGTTTGAAGCGCTACGACGTCGTCGAGCAGAACCCCTCCCAGTCCACTGCGGCGCGCGAAAGTCATCGAGTTCGTGTTTGACATGTCAGAAAACTGGGCAACATCTCCAGGCGCCGGGCATGCACGGCAAGTCATTGTAGAACAGGAACTTGGCTGGGGACAGCAGGAGGTCTCAGCTTTTTGCTATCCAAAATTTTGTCAGCTTGAAGGGTCGCCGAGCGCGCCACACGGTGCGCTGACTCTTCACCTGCCGCACGACACCATCGTCGAAGTCCTTTGTACAAAACATCTTGCGCTGTGCGGCCGAGAACCAATCGGGAGCGTCACGGTCTTGGAACGGAAGTTGCAATCGCCGTGACGTACTCGCAAGGGGACCTTTTGCTGAGGAGTTGCCGGTTGGGTCGGAGCGTTTTGATCGTAGACGATGAACCACTCATCGCTCGCACGCTATCAAGCGCGTTGACCGAAGCCGGATTCCAAACGCAGACCGCCTCAACAGCTGAGGCGGCCGAGGGCACTGTCCTCAATGGCCCCCAGGCGGTGGACTTGATTATCGTCGACAACCGGTTGCCGAAGGGGAGTGGCCTTGGGCTACTCAAGAGGCTGCGGGCGAGCAACATTGATGTGAAGCTCATCCTGATGACCGCTTTCGACAGCCCGGAAGTCAAGGCCGAGGCGAGGCAGTTGGGTGTCCACCGTTACGTCAAGAAGCCCTTTGACCTGGGGCGGATGATCTCCGAGGTCGAAGACCTGGTGGGATGAGGTTAGTCGTCCCAGCTCAGGTGGAACCCGCTGTGCTTTCATTGAGGGGGTAAGAGGGAAATGGCAACGCGCAAGAAGACCACGCGCAAGAAAGCAACTCGCAAGAAGGCGACGCGAAGGAAGACGACGCGGCGCAAGGCGACACGTAAGAAGGCTACTCGCAAGAAGGCGACACGCAAGAAGGCGACACGCCGGAAGACCACGCGGCGCAAGACGACAAGGAAAAAGGCCACGCGGCGGAAGACCACCCGCAAGAAGGCCACGCGGCGGAAGACCACCCGCAAGAAGGCCACGCGGCGGAAGACCACCCGCAAGAAGGCCACGCGGCGGAAGACTACCCGCAAGAAGGCCACGCGGCGGAAGACTACCCGCAAGAAGGCCACGCGGCGGAAGACTACCCGCAAGAAGGCCACGCGGCGGAAGACCACTCGCAAGAAGGCTACGCGGCGGAAGGCTACACGGCGGAAGACCACCCGCAAGAAGGCCACGCGGCGGAAGACTACTAGCAAGAAGGCCACGCGCAAGAAGGCCACGCGGCGGAAGACTACTCGCAAGAAGGCCACGCGCAAGAAGGCCACGCGGCGGAAGACTACTCGCAAGAAGGCCACGCGCAAGAAGGCCACGCGGCGCAAGACCACCCGCAAGAAGGCCACCCGCAAGAAGGCCACGCGGCGGAAGGCTTCTCGCAAGAAGACCACCCGGCGGAGTTCCTCGCCCGATCTGCCGTCGATCTTCTCGATGTAAGGACGGGGCGCCGTTTCGACGGCGCCCATCGGGGCACGTCCACTACGAACCCGGCTCGACCTTCTGGTTGGGCCGGGTTCGTTTATGCGCGCGGGCGCTATTCAGCGAACTGGATGCCGACCAGTACGAAATCGAAGTGGAGGGAGCTGGGCACCGAGTAGCGCGCTTCAGTAAAGAGGTCCCATGAGTTGCCGCGGGCCAAAGTGGCCCCGACAAACGCGTGCCATTTGACCACCCAGGCGCTGCGAGATTCGACCCCGCCAAACCGCGTGAGGTCCGACCACGACACTTGGAAGTGCAGGCCGGGCCCGGTCCCCACGAAGGGTTGAAAGTGATTGCCCTCGAACCCCGGTACTTGGAGGCGCAGCTCACTGATGGCGGCGAGGGTGCCGTTCGAGACGTTCTGGCGATTGGCAAAGGCGACGTCTCCGCGCCAGCGCACCGTCAGGTCGGCCTTGTCGATCTTCACCGGCGTCGTCGCGGCGAGGCCGGCCATGGCCGCCCACGGGAAGAAGCCGCGTGTTACCGCACCACCGGCGTAGCCTTCGAGAGCCTCTGCACTCGTCAACCCGCTGCCCAGCGTGCCTAGCAAGACCCAGGTAGCGAATCTCTGCGGCGTCATCGTTCGATCCTCACGTCGCCGGCGGACTCGAGAGTGCCGGCCCGAAAGTAGGCCCGGTAGTCCCCGGCGGGGACTCCGCCCACAAACCACTGCACTTCGTGCCAAACGTCGGTGTCGAACGATCGAGCCACAACAAGCCCTTGGATCAGGCGACCCTGCCGGTCAAACACTCCGAGGTTCACGGTGGGTACCCGCACGTCCAGCCGAAAGCGGAAGGTGATCGACTGCGTGCCGGCAGGCGCGGGGTTGGGGCAAACCTCCAGGTGGGTGCCGGGCGGCGCTGGAATGTACCGCGTGGCTGGGGCACCAAGGGCGCCGGGGACGTCACAAATCAACCAGGAGTTGGCGGGATCAAACTCGAAGAAGCGGAGCGGCTCGACCAGTGTTTCGGACGATTCACAGCTCGCCGTCATTGAGGCTATGGCTGCCAGTCGCAGGGCCTGACTGAGCCAGGGGCGCCGCTGCGTGCGTGCGGGCAGATCGTCCATGTGGGCTGTGTCTCGGGGGAAGTGGTGGTACGGGTGCGCGCTCGAGCTAGGCTACAATGCGAGAGCGGCTAGCGAGTCGAGCTGAGTCGACGCTATCAGTCGCTTTTCGGGGGTGTCAAGCCGATTTGGTCCTAGTTGGGGTTGGGAGGTCTCGTGAAGATTCTAGCGGTGGGCGGTGCTGGCTATGTAGGCAGCGCCGTTGCCCACCATCTGCTGCGTACGGGCCACAAGGTTGTGGTGTTGGACGACTTGAGTACTGGCCATCGCGCGGCAGTCCCCGCCGGTGCGATTTGGGTGGCGGGCGATCTTCGGGATCCCTTGGTCGCCGACGTGCTCGACAACGAGCGTCCTGATTGTGTCATGCACTTCGCGGCGCGCAGTCTGGTGGGCGAGTCGATGGACGATCCGCTCAGCTATTTTGACGCCAACGTCGGCGGCGCCACCGCGCTTCTACGTGCCATCGTCCCCCGGCGCCTGCCGATTATTTTTTCGTCGACTGCCGCGGTCTATGGCCATCCTGAGACCGTACCGATCGCAGAAGACCAGCCGCTGGCGCCGGTCAATCCGTATGGCGCCACCAAAGTGGTTGTCGAGCAGCTGCTCGACTGGTGCGGAGAGCTGCATGGTTTGCGGTGGATGGCGCTGCGCTACTTCAACGCTGCTGGCGCCCTGGGCACATGCGGGGAGGACCACAACCCCGAAACCCACCTGATCCCGATTGCCCTGCAGGTGGTTTTGGGCCAGCGTCCCGAGCTGTTGATTTTCGGCGATGATTATCCCACTGCCGACGGCACCTGTATTCGTGATTACATCCACGTCGAAGACTTGGCGCATGCTCATCGTTTGGCCGCCGAGTCGTTGGCGGCGGGCGGCGAGGGGGGCGTTCTCAATGTCGGCGGCGGCCAGGGGCGGTCGGTACGCGAGGTGATCGACACGGTCCGTCGCGTGACCGGTCACCCAGTGCCGGCGCGGATTGCCCCGCGGCGCGCCGGTGACCCGCCGGTCCTGGTGGCGAGCACTGGCCGAGCGGCGGCGCGCTTGGGTTGGCGGCCGGTGCACGACCTCGCCGGCATTGTCGAGAGCGCTTGGGCGTGGCGGCAACGCTTTCCACGCGGCTACGCCTGACCGAGCTTCTACTCGAACACCGTGCGCTGGAACAGACTATCGGCAAGCGGCACGTTGAACCGGACGTGGTCGATGTGGTCTTCCCCGGCGTACTCGCCGTTCTCGAAGCGGGCTACTTTGAACGGCAAGTAAACCCCCTCCTGCTCGCGGTAGTCGGTGAAAAGCTCCTCGACGGTCAAAGAGCGGCTCTTCTGTTCGAGCGGGAAAACCTGTTTGACGATCTGAAACGACTGTGGATGAAAGTAGAGCTTGAGCCAGGTTTCATCGGGGACGTTGGTGCGCAGTTCAATGCCGGGTGTGGTGACACCAGCCAGGGTGTCAGGCTCGATCTGGTGGATTGTCGTCGACGGTTCGCCATAACGCAGCAGCACGCGGAACGGATCCCGCCACAGTTTTTGGCGAATGACTCTGGAGCGCATGGGGCCGGCCCGACGCTCGCGCCCCAGCTGACGCCGCCAGATCTCCGCGCCGTTAAGAACCTGGACAACCGACAATTGGCGCTCGCCGCCACCAACGGGGCCCAGGTCCATGGCCCACTCCTCTCGGAAGCGGTCGGGATAGCCCACCCGGCGGCGGCGGGCGCTCGGGAGCGTCGTGTCTTGGAGCTTCCGGTACATGGTGAGCTCGGTGTCGGAGGTTTGCACCGCTTCAAGAGCGGCAAAGCCACCACGCGCCTCGATAGCTTGGACTAAGAGGCCCTCGCCGGCCACGACATCCGCGGCTGAGACTTTGTCCGATGCCAGAAGCGGCGCCGGTTCGGCGTCGTCCCGGGCCAGCCCGTGCATGGCGAACTCGAGGGCTGAATGCTCCGTGAACTCGATGCCCGCCGCCTGCAAGCTGGCTCCGAGCTCGCTGGCTCGCCCGACCAGAATCCAGGCCTGGCGCTCTTCGGCCACCAGTTCGGCCGCATACTGGGCGAACCCGTCACTGTCGAAGCCGCTCCTGAGCCCCGGCTCTGCCGGCGGCACCCCGGACAGCAGGAAGGGCACGCGCTGGGCGCAAGCGACTGTTGCATCGGCATCGTCCAACTCGAGACGCTGGCGTTCCACCTTGGCAATCGACTCAAGGCGCTGGAGGTCGGTCGTCGTTGTGGCGCCGACCGTTTCCCGCATCGCCCCGAGCGCAGCTACCGCCGACCCGTGCGGCACGATGGCCTCCATGGTCAAATAGGCTCCCCGGGCGCTGGGGTCGAGCTTGACTCGAAACTCAGCGCCTTGGCCGCCGGTGAGGGCGTGGACGGCGGTGGCGCCGCTCCGCGACCACAGTGCATGGACCAGCTGCAGATCGCGGTAATGATCGGACCCGCGACCCGGCCCGGCAACGCCGCCGGTGATCACCACCGCCGGCGCCGCGGGGTCGTCCACCAAATGCACACCCGGTTCGCGGGCCTGGCGCGGTGTACGCGCCCAGGCGGCGGCCCCGGCGTTGTGCGCCTGCCAGTCGTCGAAGGCTCGCTCGACCAACGCTTGTGCTTGCGCGCCGACCTTGCCGCTCAGTGCCACCACCGCCCCTTCGGGAGTTAGATGGTGTGCGGCAAAACTGTCGGCATCGGCATCGCGCAGGTGGATGATGCTTTTGACGGATGCACTCTTACCCAGTGGCCGCCGCGCCCCACAAGTGGCCTCAACAAACGCTTCTCTGGCCAAAAGTTGCGGTTGCCGCCGAGCCCGAATCAAGTTGAGGGCAGCGCCGGTCTTGTAGCTGCGAATGTTCAAGGGCGCGGTGCTCGTTGGGATCGACGCCAGAAGTTGAAGCGCCAAGTCCAGGTGTTCTGGGAGAGCCTCGGTGGAAAACCGGATGTAGTCCGGGCCGACCGTCGCCTGGAGTCCGTCGGCGAGATAGCCGAGGCCATCGGCGGATGGCTTGGGGTTCCAGTCGCGCTTTGCCCGGGCGACCAGGGCCCGGGCCGTCATGTCAGCCAATCCTTCGCCGCCGGCCGGGTTGTGGACGCGCCCAGCGGCAATCCACAGGGAAGCAGTGGCAGACAGTGCGAAAGGATCGCCGGCGACCAAGAGTTGAGCGCCCCCGGCCAGTGGCTGCACGGAGACCTCGGCGGCACGGGCCAAGGGAGCACCCAGCGACAGGGCGATGGCGACGCATACGATACGCATAGAGTTCACCTGGGAGGGCGGCAAGGGTTAGTCTGGGTCGACGACAACGACTTGTGCACGGGTGGTGTCTAACAATTCAGCGGCCCGGGCCAGGGCGTCCAACGTCACTGCCTCGCCCGGGGGTGTTTGGGCCGCTCCCAGAACGTGTCGGATCGCGTGGGCAGAAGCCCGTCCCGACGCGGTGCGGCGGGCGCCGGCGGCGGCCAGGCGATGGCGATGCTGGAGGTCATCCAGCAACACTGTCCCCGGCCGGCGGAGCGCGGTGGGTAGGGCGTCGAAGGCCGCCAACAGACCACGCTCCAGCGCCTCCAGATCCGCCCCAGGCCGGGCTCGCAGGACGACCGTGATGAGACCGGCCTGCCGGTTGGCGGTGAACTCAACGCCCGCGGCCCGCGCCATCGGTTCGATCGGTCCCAACCATTGGTCGCGTCCGGGCCCATCCAAGTAGGTGGTTAACATGCCGAGCGCCTGGCGCTCGGTGGCCTCTTCGCCCGGCGTTGGGAAACCGACGAGCAGGATCGCCCCCGTGCCGCCCACTTCCAGCGTGTCGCGCCGGGCGGCGGCCGGAGGCAGGGGCGGCAGCGACCTGGACACCGCTCCGCTCGCGGCGTATCCGCCGTAGGATGCCTCGATCCACGCCTTGGCGGTGCCGGCCTCGAAGCCGCCGACGACCACCAGGGTCGCGTTGTCGGGCTGGTAATACTGGTCGTAGAAGGCTCGGACCCCGGCAGCCAGCGTCGTGTCGCTGCGCGCCGGCAAGCGATCCTGCGGTTGGCCATAGGGGTGCCCGGAAAATGCCAGGGCGTTGAGGCGCTGGCGGGCGGCCGACTCGCCGTCCAGCCGCGCGGTTTCGAGGCTGAGCGCGCCCAGGGCGCGATCCACCGCAAGGCGGTCAATCACTACCTGTCGCATGCGGCGGGCTTCCAACTCGAGGGCGTCACGCAGGGCACCGGCGGGCACTTCCAATTCAAAGATGGTGACCTCCGGCCAACTCCCCGCCGCTGAACGGCCGCCCATGTCGGCCACCTGGGCGTCGAAGCCCGGTGTGCCGTTCCCCACCAGTCGGGCTGCCAGCCGCGCGTAGCCGGTGCGCTCGGCGCCTTCGTCGACTGAACCCACCCGGTACCAGGTCTGCACCGACACCACTGGGCCGCCGGGCTCGGGAACCAGGAGCACTTCGAGCCCGTTGGGCAGGGTCCACGCGCTGGACTCGGCTGCCAGGCCGGTGGCCGTCCCCAGCACCAACCAACCTAGAAGAACCAAAGCGGCGAGGCGATCTGTTGGCACGCGGAATTCCTGCCTTGAGAGGTTCAGAGTCGGGCCTGAGGCAAATGAGCCGAGATGCTAGCATGCGGCGTCTGAACGGGAAAGCTAAGCCCAGGTCGGGTAGGGACCGAGATGCGACGGATCTGGACCAAGCAAACGCGGTGGATAGCCAGCACGGTGGTTGCGGTGCTGGTGCTTTTGGGCTGGTCGACTCAAGCGCTGCCGGTGAGCTGGGAAGTCACCGAGATGCGTGTCGAAGCCCGCTCCACCGACGATGCCTGGCGGGTTGTCGAGCAGATCCACGTCAACTTTGGCCGCCAGGCGCGGGCCGGGTTCGAGCGCATCATTCCAGTCGGCCGCGTCGATTTCGGGGGACCCATAGTCGGCGTGGAGGTCGAGGCGGTGCGTGGGCCGGGCGGTCAATTGATGCCGTGGTCGACCGAAACCCTGCCCCGCGGCGTGGCTGTCCGTTGCGGGGACCCGGCGGCCCTGGCCGTGGGCGAGGTCACCTACGAACTCGAGTATCGCCTGCGCGGACTGACCAGTCAGCGCGGGCGGCGCCAAGAGTTGCGCTGGCGGCTCCTCGGCGGCGACTGGCCGGCGCAGGTGTTGGACCTAGAGGTGATCGTGACCCTACCGGCGGCGGTGGATTTGGCGAGTGTGACGACCAACTCGCAGGTTGGCAGCCTCTCCCGTCCGCCGCGCCCGGCCCAGGTGCACACCGCCACCAAGGGCGCCGTGCGCTACCGTTTCGCCCGTGGTGTCCGTCCTTGGGAGCATGTGCTGGTCGAAGCGGCTTGGCCCAGCGGGGAGTCTGCCGTCGCCCAGCCAACCGCTGGCGCGGCGGCGGCGCCCGCCGGCGGTCTGGCCTTTCGGAGTGGGTTGGCCCTGGTTGTGGCGTTCGTCGCGCTGGCGGTGGCTGCCCTGGCGCACCGTCGCCTGCCACGGTCTTTCGATTGATTCTTGGGGGGCGCTCGGTGGACAATGGCGCCACCTCGGCAACTTGCAAGTGGGAGCGCTCATGACTCGGTTCAACGGCGATGGTGCTGTGTTTGCAAAGCGGCGCCGACGTTTTCTCAAACGCATCGGCCGCTCGGTCGCCCTGTTTCCAGCGGCGCCATCGCGGACGCGCTCCAACGACACGGAGTACCCGTACCGGCAGGACTCCGACTTCTACTATCTGACCGGGTTTGCCGAGCCCGGCGCGGTCTGTGTGTTGCGTGGCGACCCGGCCGAATTCGTCCTGTTTGTGCGGCCCCGGGATGCCGGGCGGGAGATCTGGGATGGCTATCGCGCCGGCGTCCAGGGTGCTCAGGAGCAGTTTGGTGCTGATCGGGCGCTGGTCATCGACGAGTTCGAGCGCGCGTTGCCGGAGTTGTTGGCCGGCACCGAGCACGTCTACTTGTCGGTGGGCAAGTACCCAGATTTTGATCGGCAAATCAACGCAACGTTGTCGGCGCTGCGCTGGCAATCACGGCGCGGCATTCGGGCGCCGGGTGGCGTCGTCGACGCTCGCGATGTCTTGCACGAAATGCGGCTAATCAAGCCCGCCCATGACATTCGCTTGTTGCGCGAGGCAGCCCGCATCAGCGCCGATGCGCACGTCGCGGCGATGCAGGCCTGCCGCCCAGGCATGTACGAGTACGAGCTAGCTGCGCTTATCGAATACGTCTTTGGCAGAAACGGCGCCAGAGCTCCAGGTTACCCCAGTATCGTCGGCTCGGGTGAAAACGCCATTATCTTGCACTACACCGAGAACGATCAGCAAATGGCAGAGGGCCAGCTGGTGTTGATCGACGCCGGTGCCGAGTATGAGTACTTCACCGCCGACATCACCCGCACCTTGCCGGTGAGTGGCCGTTTCTCGACCCCGCAGCAGGAAATCTACGACGTGGTGTTGGCCGCCCAAAAGGCGGCGATCCGTGCGGTCAAGCCGGGCGGACGCGTCAGCCGCGTCCACGATGCGGCGGTGCGCGTTATCGTCCGCGGCTTAGTGCAGTTGGGCATTCTGCGGGGCCAGGCCGCCGATCTCATCAAGGCTGAGGCCTACAAGCCGTTTTTCATGCACGGTACCAGCCACTGGTTGGGCATGGATGTTCACGACGTCGGTGCCTACCGGCACGGAAAGACCTGGCGCAAGCTGGAGCCTGGCATGGTGCTTACGGTTGAACCTGGCCTCTACATCGCGCCGGGGTCCAAGGGCGTGCCCAGGCGCTATTGGGGCATCGGTGTGCGTATCGAGGACGACGTCCTGGTCACCAAATCCGGCCACGAGAACTTGACGAGCGCGGTGCCTAAGGAAGTGGCCGAGATTGAGGCGCTCATGACCCAGCCGCTCAGCTTGGCGGTGTGACGCTGGGCCGGACTGCGGTTAACTCCGTGACGCGGTCGGACGCATGGCCTTGCGGGCCAGTTCGTCGACGATGTCCTGGTCGGCAGGTGGAAACTCGTAGTTGGCGAACTCGATCGGAGGAATCCAACGGAAATGCTGGCAGCCAAGCGCCCGCGGCTTACCTGACTCGATCGAGCACAGGAAAAAGCACAAGCGGACGGCACGGTTCGGGTACTCCAACTCGATGCGCCGCCACTCCTTTTCGACTTTCACTTGGATGTTGAGTTTCTGTTTGACCTCGCGGACGACACACTCTTCGAGCGACTCATCATCTTCGCGGCGGCCGCCCGGGAACTCCCAGAGAGGTCCCAGATAGGACCCCGCCAGGCGCTGGGCAATCAAGTATTTGCCGTCGCGTTGGATCAGTGCAGAGGCGACGTCGATAGACCGGACTTTGGAACGTGGCATTGGACACCTTTGTCGGGACGGACACATGGACGGCGCTAAATGGAGCATTTCTTCTCTGTTGCAGAATCCCGAAGCCTAGCACGAAACCGCTCGATGACCAACACTCTGTGGCGCCCAACCGACGTATTGATAGGGATTTGACCGGCGGCGGCACGCACTGGCGGGTGGCGCTTTGGCTGATCGTCCTCGGACTTCTCGCTGGCCAAACGGCCTATGGCCAGAACGCACCGCTGGTCGAGGTGCTGGGGTTGGGAGAGGCTCAACCGCCAGGCCACTGGCGATGTCACGTTGGGTGGCGGCACCAAACACTGCCGGCCAGCGCCGCCGGCGCCCAGGAGCCGTTGGCGAGCGCGTTGGCCGGTGCGCGGCTGAGCGACTGGGTGGTCGACGCCAGCCTGTGGGTTGCGCCGGGCGCCCAACTCGGCGCCCAAGCGACAGCGCGGACGATAGTCTTGGGGGGACGATCGACCAGGCGGCTCGCGGATCCTCGACTCATCGCCCAGCTCGGCGCACCTTGGCACCGGCTGTGGCTCGGACTCCAGGTCGGTTGGCAGTTGCCGGCCGGCTCTGCGACGACCGTGGGACCGGCGCCGGGCGTGGCACCGTGGACGCGAGGCACCGGCGCCGGCGATTGGGCGCTCGGCACGCGGTTGACCTTGGCCGACCGCGGCCCGGCAGTTGCCCTCCACGGCAAGGTGTACCACCGACCGGGGGTCGAGCCGCCCGCGGCGAGCGCCGCTCGCCCGTTTCCCGAGCGCTGGCCCCTGGCAGCGCTGGTGGGCGAAGCGCCGCCGGTCGCCGGTGCCATCGTTGGCTTTACCGTGGCCCGGCCAGGCGGCAGTGTCTTTGCTTTTCTCGATTGGCCGCGCCCGAGCTCCGGTGACCTCATTGATGCAGTCGAGGTGCCCCGCCGCATTGTCCCCGGGTTGACCTTGGGGCTCGCCGACCAGTGGACCGTCGATGCGGCGCTCAGCGTTTACTTCCCAAGCGATCGCGGCGCAACCGCCTGGCCCGCCGAAGATGTCGGGCCGGAGTGGGAGGTCGCCCTGGGGCTGTCCTGGAGTGGCGTGGCCTGGGGCGCCGACAGCGACGGCGACGGGGTCTTGGACTCAGTCGACCGTTGCCCAGAGGTCGCTGAGGATCGCGATGGGTTCGAGGACGCCGACGGTTGCCCGGAGGCCGACAACGATGGCGACGGGATCGAGGATCTGGTTGATGGTTGTCCCGAGGTGCCCGAAGACCTCGACGGATTCGAAGACACCGACGGTTGTCCGGAGACCGACAACGACGGTGATGGTCTACCGGATGCCCGGGACGATTGCCCAAGTTTGGCCGAGGATCTGGACGGTCATGCGGATGACGATGGTTGCCCGGATCCCGACAACGACGCCGACGGCATTCGCGACGCGGTGGATGCCTGCCCCAACGCGCCCGAAACCTGGAACGGGATCGACGACGCGGACGGCTGCCCGGATGGACCCGAACGACCGCCGATCAGCGGGCCCACGAGTTCAGCGGTGCATCACCTTGGTTCGCTGCCCTCCACTGGGTCCTAGGAGACTGGCCGATGGGCGTTGTAGACACCCGTGAACTGCCGGTCTGGGCGCAAGTCGATCTGGACCGCTTTGGCCGCAATCTGGCGGCAATCCGCGCCCACACGGCGGGGTGTCGGCTGCTGTTGGTGGTCAAAGCCGACGCCTACGGGCACGGTGCGGTGGTCATGGCCGGGGCGGCGCTGGCCGCCGGTGTCGACATGCTAGGGGTGGCGACGGTGCACGAGGGCATCCAGCTACGCCGGGCTGGACTTGGCGGCGCCATCCTGGTCCTGAGCCCCTGCCTGCCCGCCGAAGTGCCTGAGTTGGTGCGGCACGGTTTGCGGCCGACGGTGCCGACGCGTCCGTTCCTCGAAGCGCTCGGTGACACCGCCCAGGCGGCGGGGCTCCGGGTGCCCGTGCACCTCGAGTTGGAAACCGGTATGGGCAGAAGCGGACTCGATCCACAGCTGGCCACCGAGCTGGCCCTGGCTACCGTCCGACACGCCCACCTGCAGCTCGAAGGAGTGCTGACCCATTTTCCCGACGCCGACCGTGCCGACCCGAGCTTTGCGCTGCGCCAACTTCAAGCGTTTCAGGCGTTCACCGCCGACCTGGAGCGTCAAGGGGTTGGGCCGGTCCTCCGCCACGCCGCTAATTCGGCCGCCATTTTGAAGATCGCCACGTCCTCGTTGGATATGGTGCGACCGGGACTTTTGGCCTACGGCGTGGCGCCCGACCAATGCCCACCGGTGGTGCCAGTCGAGCCTGTCCTCTCGTACCGTTCGCGGTTGGTGCAGATTCGCGCCGTCGGGGTTGGGGAGACCGTCAGCTACGGGCGCAAGTTCACCGCCCGCGCACCCATGCGGATTGGGGTGGTTGCCGTCGGTTATGGCCATGGGTTGCCGTGGCGGCTGTCCAACCGTGGCGAGTTCTTGGTGCGCGGCCGCCGCGCCCCGATCGTCGGTCGGGTCACCATGGACCTAACCATGGTCGACCTAGCCCTGTGCCCCGACGCCCAGGTGGGTGATGAGGTGGTCATCTTCGGGGCGGGGGCCAGCGACCGCATGGGTGTCGGCGAGGTGGCAGCGCTCTGCGACACGATCCCCTACGAGATTCTGTGCGCGATCGCCAAGCGGGTGCCGCGTGTTTACCTGCGCGATGGTGTCGCCGTCAAGATGACCACCCTGGTCGGCGAGCGCCGGCGGGCGGCCGACCGCGCGGTCACCGAGTGGATGGCGGCACCGCCTTTGCCAACTACTCGAGCCGCCGTTGATTGAAGCGCTCCTCGGGGGCACCGAGACGCTCGAGGTCACGCAGGCTGTGGCGGTCGGGGTCCAGCTCTTGCTCGCCGGTGGCGGCGTGCGGAAAGTCGCAGAGCCCCTCTGGTTCGGTGCCGCGCTTGAAGATCTCATCGAGCGGTTCAGGGCAAGTGCCCCGAGCTGGACGCCCAGATTCTGCGCACACCCGCTGCCGCACAATCGTAGCCGGCAGGGGAAAACCACGGGGCGGCATTTGTTCGTTTGCAGCTACCACCCAGCGCGTCCAAATAGGTAAGGCAACGCGCGCCCCATCCATGCGTTCACCGATGGGCACGGCTTCGTCGAAACCCACCCAGGTTCCACAAACCACCTCTGAAGTGAAGCCGATAAACCAACCGTCGGTATAGCTGTCGGTGGTTCCCGTCTTGCCACCAGCCGGGCCGACCAGCCCCCGCCAGCGGGCGCTCTTGCCGGTGCCGGAGTCGATGACGCTTTGCAGCATCGAATTCATCAGTGCGGTGGTCTCGATGCTCAAGACCTCCTCGCGCTTGGAGGTGTTGACTTCCAAGAGGTCGCCTGCCCGGTCTTCGACCCGCAGGATGTAGAGCGGCTCGACGCGGATTCCCTGGTTGGCAAAGGCGGTGTAGGAGGCGATCAACTCCTCCAGGGTGACCTCGCTGGTCCCCAGGGCGACAGACAGCACGTTCTCGATGTTGCTCCTAATGCCCAGCCGGTGCGCGTACTTGGCTGCCTCGGAGACGCCGACCTTGCGCAGCACTTTGATAGCCGGCACGTTGATCGACTTCTTGAAAGCATGGCGAATGGTGATGGGTCCCAGGAAGGTCTCGTTGTAGTTCTGGGGCCGCCACTCGTCCTCTTCCGTCTTGCCCTGGAAAACCACGGGCGTGTCGAGGACAATGTCCGAGGTTCTGAAACCGTTGTCGAAGGCGGCGGTGTAGATGAACGGCTTGAACGCCGAGCCGGGTTGGCGGTGGGCCTGTGTCGCCCGGTTGAAGGCGCTCTCCGAGAAGTTGCGGCCGCCGACCAGGCTGTAGACGTGGCCAGTGCGTGCGTCCATGGCCAAGAGTGCACCTTGCAGATACTTGAGCCGCACAGGCACAGCTGCGTCGTCTGTTGCAGTCGACTCGGCTGGGGCCGCCACCGCTTCCAAGTAAGCCTCGCGGGTTTGTTCGGGCTTGATCTTCTCTTCGAGTTTTTGCAAGTGCTCTTCAAGCGCGGTTTCGGCGACCTGCTGGAGTTCCAGGTCGAGGGTGGTAAAAACCTTGAGCCCGCCCTCGTAGACCTGGTCAGCGCCGTAGCGCTCTTGCAGGTGGAGCCGCACAAGTTCTACAAAGTAGGGTGCTTTGGCCGGTGCGTTTTCCGCGGCGATGAGCGCCAGCGGCAGGGCCGCTGCTGACGCCGCCTGGTCGGCCGTCAGGCCACCGGTCTCCTGCATGGTGCGCAGCACGCGGTTGCGCCGGGCCAACGCCGCTTCGGGGTGGCGATTCGGGTTGTAGACGCTGGGGTTGGCGGGCACCGCCACCAGGAGAGCAGCCTCGGCGGTGTCCAAGTCAGCGACGTCCTTGCCAAAGAAATGGTGCGCGGCTGCCTGAACGCCGTAGACGCCCTCGCCGTAGTAGACCTGGTTCAGGTACATGGTGAGGATTTCGTCCTTCGAGTACATGCGCTCGATCCTGACGGCGAGGAGCGCCTCCAGGATCTTCCGGCTCCAAGTGCGCTCGTGCGAGAGGAACATGCCGCGCGCCAGCTGTTGGGTGATCGTCGAACCGCCCTGCGAGCGCCGGCCGGAGCGCAGGTTCTCGAGGGCCGCCCGGGTGATGCCGGCCACATCCAGTCCCCAGTGGCTGTAGAACTTGCGATCCTCGGTCGCCAGGACGCCGTCGATGAGCGTGCGGGGAATCTCGGCGAGGGGCACGAGGACGCGATTCTCCCGGAAGAACTCGTGGATGAGCTGGCCGTTGCGGTCGTAGACCACCGAGGTGACTGGCTGGCGAATATCGCGGAGCCGGTGGGGTGAGGGGATGCGGCGATCAGCCCACTGCAGGAGCGAGACGACCAGGCCAAGCGCCAGGCCCAAGCCCACCAACAGGCCCCAGAGCCCGTACCGCCTCAATCTCCCCATGCTTCGTGACTCCCCGTCTGAGTGGCTTGCCGCATCATAAGACATTGGTGGACAGTGGTGGGAGCGCCGCCCAGAGGCCCCTCCAGGGCACCCGCTGAGGGCCGTGGCACCCGACTATCTTCTTGTGCCGCAGTCTATTGTGGCTGTCGTTCGGCGGCGGGTGGGTTTCCCCAAAAAAAAGATTGACCAAGCCCGGGCGGTTCCATATAGTCCCGATTCGCCGCTGCCCGCCAGGCAGGGGCCCGTTCTTTGACAGTTTGAATAGCGAGTTCAAGCCGGATCGTCTGGGTAAG
>OZ244990.1:3040000-4583619 GCA_965223205.1 Candidatus Eiseniibacteriota bacterium
AGCGGCGAGCGAAATGGAAACAGCCTAAACCGGTACGCACGTTAAAGCCTGCATGCGTTGTGCGACCGGGGTTGTGGGTCTTAGTCGCGTGGATATGCTGATCCGCGGAAGAGTTACAAACTTGTGCGTTAGTCGAATGGTTTTGGGAAAGCCAACCACAGAGGGTGAAAGTCCCGTAGGCGAAAGCGTATCAAGCTCTTTGGACTAAGTACCCGAGTACCACGGGGCACGGGAAACCTTGTGGGAATCTGGGAGGACCACCTTCTAAGGCTAAATACTTCCTGACGACCGATAGTGAACAAGTACCGTGAGGGAAAGGTGAAAAGGACTCCAGGAGGAGAGTGAAATAGAACCTGAAACCAAATGCCTACAAGCGGTCGGAGCCTGGTTGCTTGCAACTGGGTGACGGCGTGCCTTTTGCATAATGACCCGGCGAGTTGCTAGTACGTAGCAAGGTTAAGCACTTCAGGTGCGGAGCCGAAGCGAGAGCGAGTCCTAAATGGGCGTTCAGTTGCGTGCTGCAGACCCGAAGCCAAGTGATCTACCCATGGCCAGGTTGAAGCGCGCGTAGAAGCGCGTGAAGGACCGAACCCACTTAGGTTGAAAACTGAGGGGATGAGCTGTGGGTAGGGGTGAAAGGCCAATCAAACTTGGTGATAGCTGGTTCTCCCCGAAATGCCTTTAGGGGCAGCCTCGGGTAATTGAGTGGCGGAGGTAGAGCACTGAATGGGCTAGGGGGCCTACAAGCTTACCAACCCCAATCAAACTCCGAATGCCGTGCACTTCTAACCCGGGAGTGAGGCTGCGTGGGATAAGCTTCGTAGCCGAGAGGGAAACAACCCAGATCACCAGCTAAGGTCCCAAAGTCTGCGCTAAGTGGTTAAGGATGTGAAGTTACTTAGACAGCCAGGAGGTTGGCTTAGAAGCAGCCACCCTTTAAAGAATGCGTAACAGCTCACTGGTCAAGTGATTTTGCGCCGATAATACCTGGGACTAAGCGCAGCACCGAAGCTGTGAATTCACTTCGCCTGCGGGTGGAGTGTCTGGTAGGGGAGCGTTCCGCGGTAGGACGAAGCGGTTCTGTAAGGAGCCGTCGACGAAACGGAAGTGATCATGCCGGGACGAGTAGCGAGAAAGCGGGCGAGAAACCCGCTCACCGAAAACCTAAGGTTTCCTGAGGAAGGCTAATCCGCTCAGGGTCAGTCGGCCCCTTAGTCGAGGCCGAAAGGCGTAGATGATGGGAAACAGGTCAACATTCCTGTACCGCTAGACACGCGTTTTACCTATGGGGTGACGCAGAAGAAAAGGGCCATCCGGCGATCGGATATGCCGGTTCAAGCCTGTAGGGAGACTGTCCAGGTAAATCCAGACGGTCAATCCCGAGAGGTGATGAGGGAACGAGCCTTCGGGCGAGCCAACTGGTCCGGCTCATGCTGCCGAGAAATAGCCTCTATGGAAGTTTGTCTGGCGACCGTACCGTAAACCGACACAGGTAGGTGGGGTGAGAATCCTAAGGTGCTCGAGTGAGTCCTCGTTAAGGAACTCGGCAAAGTGACCCCGTAACTTCGGGAGAAGGGGTCCCTCTGGTAGGTGAGCCACTTCGCGTGGTTAGCCGAAGGAGGGCGCAGAGAAACGGCTCAAGCGACTGTTTACTAAAAACACAGGTCTCTGCTAAGTCGATGAGACGACGTATAGGGACTGACACCTGCCCGGTGCCGGAAGGTTAAGTGGAGGGGTTAGCACTTTTCGAAGAGCGAAGCCCTGAAATGAAGCCCCGGTAAACGGCGGCCGTAACTATGAACTGCTTGTAGTTACGCTAAAAAATCTGGCTATATGCTGGAATACCCGAGTATCACCCGGTACTCGCCACTAGGGACCATAAGGTGCCGAAGACGGTGGCAGTGACAATCCGAGGTGTGCGGGCAATCAGCAGGAAAGGCTCGACCTTTCCGGGAGGCAACACACATGCTCCTGGTTCGGAGAGTACCTCCCGAGATTGGCTGGTACCTCGCAGGGTTCGCGGACGGCGAAGGCAGCTTCAATGTGGCTTTTCGGCCGCGCGAAGACTACGAGGTTGGTTGGAAAGTGTCGCTCTGTTTTAACGTCTCGCAACGGGACCGCGTTATCCTGAGCTTGTACAAGCGTCACCTAAAGTGTGGGACGCTACGCCAGCGCCAGGATGGAGTGTGGTACTTCGAGGTGAATAACCATCGAGCGCTCACCGACAATGTGATTCCGTTCTTCAGGCGATTTCGCTTTCTTTCAGCTAAGAAGAAGCGCGACTTTCAGAAGTTCCGAAAGTTGGCGGCTTTGATCGATGAAGGAAAGCATCGCACCCCTGAGGGCATACGCGAGATCCTTGCCATCCGTCGTGACATGAATGACGGTGGTAACCGGCGATACACTGACCAGGTCATTCTCGAGAGAATCGAGAATCCTCAGAGACCATATGCCAGACCCTCAGGTGAGGGATGAGATGGTCCGGTCTCCACGGCGACGTGGAGAGCCAGGCGGAAACGTTCTGGCCGCTCGCACCTGACAGTGCGGGAAGTAACAACAACGAACGGTCCTAAGGTAGCGAAATTCCTTGTCGGGTAAGTTCCGACCTGCACGAATGGTGTAACGACTTGAGCACTGTCTCAACGAGGAGCTCGGCGAAACTGTAGTAGCGGTGAAGATGCCGCTTACCCACGACTGGACAGAAAGACCCCGTGGACCTTTACTACAGCTTGGCATTGGGTTTTGGCAAGGCATGTGTAGGATAGGTGGGAGGTTTTGAAGCGGTGGCGCTAGCCACCGTGGAGCCAACCTTGAAATACCACCCTTGGTTTGTTGAAATTCTAACCTGTTGCCTTGAAGCAGGTGCAGGGACATTGCCTGGTGGGTAGTTTGACTGGGGCGGTCGCCTCCTAAAAGGTAACGGAGGCGCCCAAAGGTTCCCTCAGCGTGGTCGGTAATCACGCGTCGAGTGTAAAGGCACAAGGGAGCTTGACTGCGAGACATACAGGTCGAGCAGGTGCGAAAGCAGGGCTTAGTGACCCGGCGGTTCTGTGTGGAAGGGCCGTCGCTCAACGGATAAAAGGTACCCCGGGGATAACAGGCTTATCGCTTCCGAGAGTTCATATCGACGAAGCGGTTTGGCACCTCGATGTCGGCTCATCACATCCTGGGGCTGGAGAAGGTCCCAAGGGTTTGGCTGTTCGCCAATTAAAGTGGTACGTGAGCTGGGTTTAGAACGTCGCGAGACAGTTCGGTCCCTATCCGTCGTGGGCGTAGGAAACTTGAGAGGATCTGTCCCTAGTACGAGAGGACCGGGATGGACGAACCTCTAGTGTACCGGTTATCGTGCCAACGGTATTGCCGGGTAGCTATGTTCGGATGAGATAAGCGCTGAAAGCATCTAAGCACGAAGCTCGCCTCAAGATTAGGTTTCCCGTTGCTTCGGCAACCTAAAGGCTCCAGGGAGATTACCTGGTTGATAGGCCGGAGGTGTAAGCGTGGTAACGCGCTCAGCCGACCGGTACTAATAAGCCGTGCGGCTTGACCGGACTTAATATGCACGGTCGTTCCGACGAAGACAGACGCAGCATCTCGCTATGCAGTTGTCTTGGAGCTGGGCGGACACCACCAGGCTGGGCGTCAGATTGGGGAGCTGCGCCATGCATTTTCGATCCTGCCCGCCGCGGGTTCGGGCTCCCCATTCTTTGTGGTTTGGGGTCGTGAGGCCCCAACAGTTTTCCGGTGGCGATGGCGGAAGGGTCACACCCGTTCCCATTCCGAACACGGAAGTTAAGCCTTCCAGCGCCGATGGTACTGCACGTGAGAACGTGTGGGAGAGTAGGACGCCGCCGGGATCTTGAGCGAAGGGGTCGAGTGCGCTAAGCGCTCGACCCTTTTTGCGTCGACCGGGAGCGCGCATGCAGCTTGAAACCAGCCAGATCGCCCGGCATTCGTATCAAAGCCCGGTGATCGATCGGTTGCGCGAGTCGGACTTCCAGCGCCAGGTTGGGCGCGTCACCGTCCGCTGCGCCGAGCGCTTCGGGTTTTGTTGGGGCGTCGACAAGGCAGTGTCGATGGTCCACGACGCCTTGGCCGATGGACGTTACCGCCAGATCTGGCTCCTAAGCCAGATCATCCACAACCCGACGGTCAATCGCGATCTCGTCGACCGCGGGGTCAAGTTCCTCAAAGGAGCCGGCGCCCCCGAGCGGGCTTTCGCCCGTGTTGCTCGCGACGACCTTGTGGTGATTCCCGCCTTTTCGGCCGAGGTGAACGATTTGCGACGCGTCCAGGCGATCGGCTGCGACATTTTGGACACGACGTGTCCCTGGGTAGAGCGCCCGCACCGCCGCACCGAAAGGTTGATCGCCGAAGGCTACACGTCGGTCATCCACGGCAAGGTGGGGCACGACGAAACCCGGGCGACCTGCTCGTTGATTCAAAGCCGCGGTGGCCACTTTGTGGTGGTCCTGGACCTGGCCGAGGCCGACGCGGTGTGCGCGGCCATTGCCGGGCGCCTGGCGCCCGGTACGCTCCTGGAGCGCCTCAAGGGCGCCACCTCGCCGGACTTTGATCTGGCCCGGCACCTAGAACGCGTGGGGCTCATCAACCAGACCACCATGCTGGCGTCGGAGTCGCGCGAGATCGGCCAGCGGCTGGGTCGGGCCATGCGCCACCGCTACGGCGACGCCGGCTTCGCCGAGCGTTTTCGCGACTTCGACACGATCTGCAGCGCGACGCAGGAAAACCAGGACGCAGTCATGCAGCTCGCCGCCACCGCTGGTCTGGATCTCATGATCGTTGTGGGTGGCTTTGAGAGTTCGAACACCCACAACCTGGCGCGCGTTGCCGCCGGCCGCGTGCCCACGTTCCACATCGAGGATGCCGGAGCCCTGGCGGCGTCAGTCATCCGGCACAAAGACGCTATCGGGCCCAACCTTCTGGAGACGGCCGACTGGTTGCCGCCGGGACCGATCACCGTTGGCTTTACTGCAGGAGCCTCAACCCCCGACGACACCCTGGGACGGGTGATTGTCCGGGTGGTCGAGCTGGCCGGCGAGGATCCGGCGCCCCTCTCCTGGGGTGAGGGATCGAGCGCTTGAGGGGGCGGAGCCGGTGAGGCGTCCGCCGCCGGTGTGGACCGTGGTCATCGCGTCCTTGTGGTTCGGGTCACTGGGTGCTGCCCCAACCCATCCTGAGGCCGAGTCGACCGAGCGCGACGATGCAGCGATTGCCGCGCTGGTCGATTCGCTGCTCGTTGATCCGGAGCTACCGCCGCGCCGCAGGATCGCCACTTTGGAGCGCCTGCTGACCGAGCACCAAGCCCCCGAAGTCGACTGGGCGTTTCGCGCTGCCCAGGGACTTGGCGAAATCTACCTGGGTTTTGGGCGCGACAAGCTGGCGATCGGCTACTTCGAGCTTGCGGCGCGCGGCATTCGGGATGACGCCAACCTGCTCAACACGCTCGGCTACCTCTACGCCGAGCAGGACGTCAAGCTGGACGAAGCCGTGGAGTTGGTTGAACGGGCGCTGGATTTGTCCGCCGGCTCCGGCGACCTCCAGTCTCTGGGGTATTTTCGCGATTCGTTGGGGTGGGCCTACTTCAAGCTCGGCGAGCTCGACAGCGCCCTGGTGCATCTGGAGAGCGCCAACGTCCTGGCTCCGAACACTCCAGAGATCCGTAGCCACCTGGTCGACGCCTACGCCGCCAGTCGGCGAGTGACCGACGCCACCGAGCTGCTGATCGAGGACTTGGCGGCCACCCGAGGTACCGACGCCGACATCCGCGCTCGGCTGCGCCGGTTGCACCGGACGACGCCGTCGGGGAAACCGATCGCCGCCGAGTTGGAAGTGGCCAAGCGCGTGCGCAGCCACGACGCCGAGGCGATCGCTGCCATCGAGGCCGAAGGCGGCGTCGTGTTACGGCTCGAGTCCACCGACGGGCACGAAGCCCTGGGCACCCTCTTCCATCCAGAAGACCCCTCTGGTGCCGCCGTCCTGTTGGTGCATGCCATGGCTGAGGAGCGCTCCGGCTACCGCGCTCTGGCGCGCCGGCTTGCCGACAGCGGCATCACCGCCCTGGCGATCGACGTGCGTGGCCACGGCGCGTCGGTGAGCGCGGCGTTGCCGAGCGTCGAGCACTTTCGAAGCGACCTCCAGGCGAGTTTTCGCGGTGCGGCTGCCGATGTCGCCGCCGGACTCAGATGGCTGGCGGGCGAAGGTGGAGCCACGAAGCTCGGCGTCGTCGCTGCTTCCACCGGTGGTGTCTGGCTGGCCGGCGCCACCCTGGAGCCCGACACCCCGCCGATTGTAGCCGTGGCGCTCCTGAGCCCGGGGCCGGCTGGCAGGCTGGCGGAAACGTTGGCGAAGCCAGCCGAGCGTCGCGCACTGGTGCTCATCGATCCGGACGAACCGGGGGCGGCATCCGCCACCGAGGAACTGGTGGCGGCTCTCGGTGCCGAGCGTGCTGAAGTCGCCGAGTTTTCCGGCGCCGGCCACGGTACAGGGATGCTGGCGCGGGCGCCGGAAGTGGCTGCGACCCTGGTTGAGTGGCTCCGGGATGCGATGGACTAGGATCTGGGCTGCCGTGTGCCTGGTCCCCGGCTTGAGCGCCGCGCCTCCTGCTCAGGCCGAGCTTCTCGCTGCGACCCAGGTCGACTCGGTGATCCAGGCGGCGCTTGCCACGCTCGTGATGACGCCCCAGGACTTGACCCTGCCGGCAGACTACGCAGCAGACTTGCCGCTCAGCCTGCCGCGCGTCGCCGCCGCCCTCGAAGACCCGAGGGGCGCCACCCACTGGGTGGACGGCTGGGCTAGAGCGCTCCTGAGCGCCACCCGCACCGAGGAGGTGGCGCGCGAACTCGTGCCGGCGGTGGCGGTGCGCGCGCCGGAGTCGAGCCCGGCCGGCAGCGAACCGTGCAGCTCGTGGGACGCGTGCTTCCCAAGCCTCGTCCAGGCGTTCCAGCGCTATCAAGGTCTGGGCGTCAGCGGTGCCCCATCCCAAGTGCTCGAGGTGGCGCAAGCGGTGCTGCGGTTCGATGACGAGAGCGACAGCCAGTCCTTGGAGGCGATTCTGGCCGCCGAAGACGCGGCGCTGGCCGACGCCGAGCGCTTTGCCGGCTTGGCGGCCGCCACCCCCTGGCGCCAAGTCGTGGCGTTCCTCCCCGAGCTCTGCCGCTGGGTCGATGCTCTCCTCTACAACCACCAGCATTACTCGCTGGAGGCCAGCGCCCGCGGCGCCCCTCGGTCACCGGTCGCGACGGTTCCATCCGCCGCCGGTTCGACAACCGACCCACCGGCTACCGGCGATGTCTGGCGCTGGGAGCGGCTCCCCGACGGCCGCGCCTGCATCCTCGGCGGGCCGGGCCCCACCGTCTACACCCAACCCCCGGCGCTGGTGATCGATGTCGGCGGCGACGACATCTACACCGCCGGCGCCGCCGGCGCTGGTTGGGGCACGACGGCGGTGGTGATCGATCTGGCCGGGAACGACGTCTACCTGGGTGAGGAACCGTTTAGCTTAGCGGGAGCGCAGGGCGGCGTCGCGCTGCTGGTCGACCTGGGCGGCGACGACGTCTACAAGACGCCCGCCATGGGCCTCGGCGCCGCGGTGGCCGGGGCGGCGCTCCTGATCGACGAGGCCGGCGACGATTTCTACGCTGTCCAGCACTTCGGGGCGGGCGCTGCTGGACTCGGGGTTGCGGCGCTCGTGGACCGCGACGGACGCGACCTTTACCAGGGCGGTACCCTCACCCAGGGTTGTGGTTGGGTGGCGGGGGCCGGCGTTTTGGCGGATCGAAACGGCGCCGACATCTACGTCTGTCAACCACGGGTCACCGACACCCTGCGCGATGCCGCTACCACCTACAGCATGTCGCAAGGGTTTGGCTATGGGATGCGCCCGGATGCCGCCGGCGGCATCGGGCTCCTGGCCGACGGCGCCGGCAACGACCGCTACGTCGCTGAGGTCTTTGGCCAGGGCGGCGCCTACTGGTATGGCCTGGGCGCTTTGGTTGACGTCGAGGGCAACGACCACTACTCGGGATACAACTACACCCAGGGGTCGGGGGTCCATCTAGCCGTTGGCGTACTCCTCGACGGCGCTGGTGATGACCGCTACCAGGCCGCCGGCGTGTCGCAGGGGACCGGCCACGACTACGCCTACGGCGCGCTCCTCGACCTCGGCGGTGCCGACGCCTTCGGCGTCCGGGGACTGTCGCAGGGCGCCGGCAACGCCAACGGCATCGGTCTTCTGGTTGCCCTGGGCGGCCCTGACCTGGTGAATCGCGAGGACCCCAACGCCCTGGGGTACGGCAACTTCCGGCGTCACTTCGGGAGCGTCGGCGTTGCCGTCTTCGCCGGCAGCGGCAATCGGTACAGCGGTGACCCGACGGCCTCGCCGAACACACTCTGGTGGCAGGGCACCCACGGTGTGGGGATCGACGCGCCGATCGACACGCTCCTCCAAGCGGCCAAACCCACTCGCGTGGCGGCGTGGCCGGCGCTCACCGGCTCCGAGGTAGCGGTCCCCGCCGGCCCACGCACCCCGCTCGAGCCCAAGAGAGGCTACGCGGCGGGCGCCGATTCGACCGCACTCAGGAAGCTGCCGGCGACGGCGCTCTTACGCCGCGCCGCCCGCGGCGAGCCGCGCTTTCGCGCGCTCAGAGACGCCGCGATGGCCGAGCTGCAAAGGCGCGGGGCCCCAGCGTTGGGCGAGCTGACCGGTGAGCTGAACGCCAAGGTGGCCCGGCGCATCCACACCCTCAAGGATTTGGCCGTGGCGATTGGCCCCGCTGCCCGGCAACCCTTGGTCGATGCGCTCAACGGGCTGGCCCCCAGAGGCGTGCGTGCCGCGCTCTGGTGCTTGGAGCGCATGGAGGCGCCAGACTGCGCGCAGGTGGCGCGACCGTTTCTTAGGGACGCCAACTGGCGAGTGCGCGCTCAGGCGGCCAAGCTACTAGCGCCGACCGGCGACGGCGAGGACGTGCCGTACTTGGTCGCGGCGCTCGGCGACCCGAACCCGGGCGTGCGCCGGAGCGCCGCTTACGCGCTTGGCGAACAGGCGGCGTCGTGGTGGCGCGCCGGCGCTACCGAGCGCCGTAGCCTCAGGCCGTTGGTAGAACCTTTGATCGCCGCGGCGGATGACCCGCACTATTCGGTGCGCTTCAGCGCCGCGCGGGCGCTCGCCGGGTGCGGTCCACAGGCGGCACCGGCGATCGCAACGGCGCTTCGCACCGCCACCTCGCGCGCCGCGCCGCTGTTGATTGAGGCGCTGGCCGGGACGCGCGACCCGCGGGCCGCCCCGCTGTTCAAGTCGGCGCTGGCGGCCGGCGGTCCGATCGCCAGCCGCGCTCGCCTCGCCTTGGCCGCGGCCGGCGATAGCTTAGCGATCTGGGAGGAGGCTGGTGGCGCGCCGGCAAGCTGGCTCGATCGGGCCAGTTTGGCGCACGCAACCCGCCTTCTTGACGATTGATGAGCCGCTCGTAGTGAGATCTGGAAGCCGGCCAAGGTCGCTCTATCAACGAAGTTGGCCGCTCTAAGGCCAAGACCTTGCACCATGGGTTGCGCCCCAGTGTGTGTGGAGCTACGCTCGTAGGGTCGACATCGATCTGCGGTCGCCCCGGGTCACGCGGGAGAGAGCCATGCAAGGTCCGCGATTTCTGTGCGTTGTTGTTTTGTGCCTGCCTAATGTGGCGCGCTCGACATCTAACGACGATGCGCGCATCGTGCTCCATGTAGAGCCTTTCGCCGCCTCCAACACCTGCTCCACCCCGATGGCCCATGGGCTCCGTTTCGCAAGCTCCGGCAAGAGCGGCACAAGCCTGACAGTTGCCGAGACATGGGCCCCGGGCGGTACTGCAATCTTAGGCGATCAAGTCAATCTAGCGCCGATCCCGCCGGTGCGACGCGGGAGAGTCGACGTTTCGGGCCCCGGATTCGACAGCTGCGGAGGCGACAGTAGCTCGAACGCGTTTCTCTAAGGGGCCCTGAAGGGCCCACTAGAATGGAGTGTTTGCCATGCTTCGTTGGACGCGAGTTGGTTGCGGAGCAAGCCGCTGGAGCACCCTCCTGGCGGTGCTTGTTGGGGCATCAACTGGGAGCTTTTGGAGCGAGATCGCCCTTTCTGGCGAGAACGACGGCGCGCGCATTCGGTTGAGCTTCGAGAAGGATCGCAACGTCGCCACTTTGGACGGGGCACCGGAAGACCTCTTGATTCTCTACTGCCGCGTCGAAGGCGCTCCGGACCTGGATGGCCTGGGCGTACAGCTGCGGTGGAACCCTAGGGCGAGGCGCGACTGCTACGAGCAGGTCAATCCACCCCAATCCCTTGCATGCGGGCGCGTTCTTGTTGATCGAGAGCCTGGCGCGTTCGGGGGCGAGACCTACGAACACCGTATCGTCTTTGACGAATCCTCCTCCCGGGATGTCTTCGCGTTTGCGTTTCGCGTGCGTGGATGCAGCGACCCGCCACCGACGACTTTCTACGTCCAGAGCGCCTCGGCGCGCGACTCAAACGAGCGGCTGGACGCGCTCCAGATCGTCGGCGCAGCACACGTCGCAGGTGGCCGGCTGCTCCTACCCACCTACCAGCCCCGGGACGATCTCCGTACCAGCCTTCACTGGGCGCGGTGGCGCGCACATCAGTTGTCGCACGGCATCAAACCTCGCCTCTCCTGGCCGCTGGGTGTACGGGCTCACGTCAACGGTGTCTCCGGGGCCGAGGCTGTGCTCCAAGACCACGCCAGCGAGCTGGGTGTGGAGTGGGGCAACATGCGCCTGGCTGGCCGGCTTGAATCGCCCCACGGCCAAATCTTCAAGTGGAATCAGACCCACGCCGGAGTCCCAGTCCACAACGGTTGGGCTTCCGCGCAACTCAGTGCGGGTGGCAAGCTGCTCTCGATCCAGGCCAGCTACTACGATGTGTCTGGCGCCGCCAGCGTCGCCTCAGTAGCGCGGCAAGATGCCATCCGCGCCGCTCGGAACGAGCTCGGAGTCGACGCGGATGCGGTACGAGCCACACTCGTTGTCTATCCAGGTGACGGGCCCGGCAGGGAAGCGCTCGCGTGGAAGGTGGACTTTCCCGAGTGGACCATCTTCGTGTCCGCCCGAGACGAGCGCATTCTGGCGGTTGCCGGCGTTGCCCTCCAAAACGAGCCGGCGCAGATCTGGGTTCCGCATCCAATGGCAGCGTTGAACGATCCGGGACTGCGGAGTACTGGGCCCGACGACTGCCAAGGGACAACCTACGACAACGCCTATGAAACGGTAACGCTACCGCCCGACCTGGTGTACGTAGGAGGGGTGGCGCAGCTGGAGAGTCCTCGGGTCCTCGTCCTGGACAACTACCCCCCAGCGAACACACCGCCCACCGGCTCGTTCATCTTTCCGCGCTGCGATCTCGGTAAAGGTTTCGAGCACGTCATGGCCTTCTACGTGCTCGACAGGGCTCAAAGCTACGTCCACAACACGCTCCAGATTCCAATGCACGCCGACACAACGCTGCAAGTCGATCCGGTGACGACTTTGGCCGCGTACAGTCCAACCGTCGACACGATTTGGCTTCGCGGCACAACGCTTCCAGCCGAGGATGCGGAGGACGCAGAAGTGGCTTTGCACGAGTACCTCCACGCTTTGCATGAGGATGCGTTGGCCTGCCCGAACCTCCAAACCAAGGGGGGCGAAAGCAAGTCCGTCTCTGAGGGGCTTGCAGACTTCTTCGCTGCGGCGCTTCTGGCGCACGAGCCTGTGCCGTTCGACGGGGTTTGGGCCGAGTGGGTCAATCAGAATGCCGAGGGGAACCTTGGCAGCGTTGCCGGGCGCACCGTCGCTAACCGTGTTGCCTACCCGTACGGGTGGCATCCCGTGCAGCACACTGCTGGCCACATGACCAGCGGTGCGATGTGGGATGCCTTTGGGGTGTACGAGAGTATTTTTGGAAGCTGCCCCACTGGGACCGGGGACACCCACTTCTTGGCAAGTTGCGCTGCGAGAGATCGGCTCCTATCCCGCCTGCTGCTGGCCTTCGCCGATATCTGCACGGCTCCAAGTCTCCGGAATCTTGCCGAGTCGTTGGTCAGCCAGGAGATGGGGGAGGTGTCGCCCAATGTGCCACTGATTGAAGGGCTTGTGGCGGCTCTGGATGCGCGCGGGTTGTTCTTCAACCAGCAAGAGGAACCATGGGGCGCCGTCTACGAGCCGGTTCTCTTGCCAGCGGATCAAAGCTCCCCGTCAGTAGCTACCGTGCGGTTGAAGATCACGAACGCTCAGCTTCCAGTCGTCCCATCGTCGGTTGTGTTGAGGTACGGCGGTACCAGCGGCCCGTTCTCCGGTAGCGCATCCATGGCGGCTATTGGGAACGACACCTTCGAGGGCACGATCCCGCCATTTCCGCTCGAGACTCTGGTCCGCTATCGCGTCGAAGCGACGAACGGGCTGGGAGTGACCACGCATTGGCCGAAGTCGGTTTCCCCAACCGGAGTTGGCGACGCCGCTGTCTACTACGTCGGAACCAGCGCTAGCCGCACGATCATTTCTCACAGCGTGGGTTCAGGACCGGGGCAGGTGATCGCGGCTGGCGCCAGCGCCGCGTTCGATCTGGACGTATCGGAAAACGGCGCGATTACCGATGTGGCGTGCCACATCGCCCTTGAAGGTGAAACAGCGGGGCTGGCTCGTATCGAGGTGAGCAACCCTCAGGCCACCGCTGCTGTTTACTATCATGAATCGTACCCCACTCTTCACCTCGGGAGCATCCGCTCCTACGATTGGTGGTTCGACCAGAGCCGCCGCGCCCCCTACAACCAAGTGGTGCCGTTCGGGTACAGCTCGCCGAACCCCGCCGATCTGGGCCTGCTTGTTGGTTCTGGTTTGGCCGGCACTTGGACCGTAACGATAGCGAATGCAGACACGACAAACGGTCCAGCGTTGACGGTGCTGGCCGTCGAGCTGCAGATCACCACAGGCGCGCTGCCCGTTGCCGTGAGCGATGCAGGTGCGGTGCCACAACCTGTGGGGCTGGGGGCTTGCTATCCCAATCCGTTTTTTAGCCGCACGTCGATTCCGGTGAGTTTGGCCACCGATACACCGGTGGAATTGAAGATCTACGATGCTACTGGACGGTTGGTTCGGACGATCCGGAAGGACTTAACGAGAGGAAATCACGCGTTGGCGTGGAACCGCCGTGATTCAAGAGGCAGGATCGTTCCCAGCGGTGTGTATTTCTATCAAGTACGGACGCCGAGCTTCGCGGCATCAAAAAAAATGGTGGTCGCCAGATAGGAGATCGTCCAATGCGGAGGATTGCGACTTCTTTGGTGCTTGGATTGCTGCTCACCAGCCCCGCCGCTGCCGAAAACGAGAATACGACGCTGGTCTTGCACGTGGTGCCCCGGGGTGAGTTCGGTTGCTCGGTGACCGGCGTGTGCGACGGGACGGCGCCGAACGTCGAGGTCCGTGGTGGTGAAGAATATGTCGTTGCGGTGCTAGCCAGAAATTTCGACGCTCTCAGCGGTGTTCACTGTGCGTTTGATTGGCACTGGAGTTGGACACTGTCGTACAGCCTTTGGGACTGCCAACCAGGTTCGGTCGGTGAGTTTGGTCCACAGGGACCAGGCCCGCTAGACGGCTTCGTTGGCACGTTTTTCGACTGCGTCGAGGCTGGCAGCACCGCAGTGATTGGCTGGCTGGTCGTGGAGGCTGGTGACATCGGCTGTTTCGAAGTCATCGAATCGGTGCATGGGATCTTTTCGACAGACTGCAGCATCGCGCAAACTCCCATCGACCTTCGCAACGTCGGTCGTGCCTGCGTCGGCGAGGGGGGCTACGCGCCCTGTGATCCAGTGACGGTGCCGGTCGAAGCGACATCCTGGGGCCGGATCAAGCGGCAGTTCGTGCCTGCGCGCGTTGAGGAGCCAAGAGCAGAACGATGATCGGGCTTGCGGCTCTAACATCGCTTGTTGCCATGGTGATCGCCAGGTAGGAGATCGTCCAATGCGGAGGATTAGGACTTGCTTGGTGCTTGGGCTGCTGCTCGCCAGCCCCGCCGCTGCCGAAAACGAGAATACGACGCTGGTCTTACACGTGGTGCCCCGGGGTGAGTTCGGTTGCTCGGTGACCGGCGTGTGCGACGGGACAGCGCCGAACGTCGAAGTCCGTGGTGGTGAAGAATATGTCGTTGCGGTGCTAGCAAGAAATTTCGATGCAGGTTTCAAGGGTGTCTTATGTGCGTTTGATTGGCACTGGAGTTGGACACTGTCGTACAGCTTCTGGGATTGCCAACCAGGTTCGCTGAGTGAGCTCGGTCCACAGGGACCAGGCCCGCGAGACGGCATTGGCGGCGCGCTTTTTAACTGCATCGAGGCTGGCGGCACCGCAGTGATCGGCTGGTTGGTCATGGAGGCTGGTGACTCCGGCTGTTTCGAAGTCATCGAATCGGTGCATGGGATCTTTTCGACAGACTGCAGCTACATGAATACTCCCATCGACCTTCGCAACGTCGGGCGTGTCTGCGTTGGCAAGGGAGGCTACGCGCCCTGTGATCCAGTGACGGTGCCGGTCGAAGCGACATCCTGGGGCCGGATCAAGCGGCAGTTTGTGCCTGCGCGCGTTGAGGAGCCAAGAGCAGGACGATGATCGGGCTTGCGGCTCTAACAGCGCTTGTTGCCATGGTGATCGCCAGATAGGAGATCGTCCAATGCGAGGGATTGCGACTTTTTTGGTGCTTGGAACGCTGCTCGCCAGCCCCGCCGCTGCCGAAAACGAGAATACGACGCTGGTCTTACACGTGGTGCCCCGGGGTGAGTTCGGTTGCTCGGTGACCGGCGTGTGCGACGGGACGGCGCCGAACGTCGAGGTCCGTGGTGGCGAAGAATATGTCGTTGCGGTGCTAGCCAGAAATTTCGATGCGGGTCTAGAAGGTGCCGTATGTGCGTTTGATTGGCACTGGAGCTGGACACTATCGTACAGCTTCTGGGACTGCCTTCCAGGTTCGATCAATGAGCTTTATCCACAAGGAGCAGGCCCGCGAGACGGCTTCGTTGGCGTGCTTTTCGACTGCCTCGAACCTGGCACCACCGCTGTGATTGGCTGGCTGGTCATGGAGGTTGGTGAGACGGGTTGTCTCGAGGTTATCGCGCCCGAGGTTGGAGTACGCGCAATAAACTGCAACCCCACAGACACCTTCATCGACTTGCGCAACGTCGGGCGTGTCTGCGTCGGCGAGGGAGGCTATGCGCCCTGTGATCCGGTGACGGTGCCGGTCGAAGCGACATCCTGGGGCCGGATCAAGCGGCAGTTTGTGCCTGCGCGCGTTGAGGAGCCAAGAGCAGGACGATGATCGGGCTTGCGGCTCTAACAGCGCTTGTTGCCATGGTGATCGCCAGATAGGAGATCGTCCAATGCGGAGGATCAGGGCTTGCTTGGTGCTCGGGCTGCTGCTCGCCAGCCCCGCCGCTGCCGAAAACGAGAATACGACGCTGGTCTTACACGTGGTGCCCCGGGGTGAGTTCGGTTGCTCGGTGACCGGCGTGTGCGACGGGACGGCGCCGAACGTCGAGGTCCGTGGTGGCGAAGAATATGTCGTTGCGTTGCTAGCCAGAAATTTCGATGCGGGTTTCAAGGGTGTCCACTGCGCGTTTGATTGGCACTGGAGTTGGACACTGTCGTACAGCCTTTGGGACTGCCAACCAGGTTCGATCGGTGAGCTTTATCCGCAGGGACCAGGCCCGCGAGACGGCATGGGCGGCGCGCTTTTTGACTGCATCGAGGCTGGCGACACCGCAGTGATCGGCTGGTTGGTCATGGAGGCTGGTGAGGCGGGTTGTCTCGAGGTTGTCGCGCCCGAGGTTGGAATACGCGCAGTAAACTGCAACCCCACAGACACCTTCATCGACCTGCGCAACGTCGGGCGTGTCTGCGTTGGCGAGGGAGGCTATGCCCCCTGTGATCCAGTGACTCTGCCGGTCGAAGCGACATCCTGGGGTCAGATCAAGCAGCACATCGTGTCCGGCCGGCCTCACCGGCGCCTTTGAAGAGCCGTCGCCCGCCGTCATCGTGGACCTTGCTGTGCTACTATCGAACGAATAGAGGACTGAGGCCATGACACAGCACAAGACCCCGCCGCTAGTTGATCGCGAGGCCGTGCCGATGCCCCGGCCGAAGATACTAGCTGCGGTCGCTGGCGCTGCCCTTGCCTTCATTCCCTTAGCAGTCCGTCCCGCCGCCGCTGACGGTTGCGTGCCGCCAGTCGCTATGTCGCTTGTCGAGCACACCGATCACTGGAGCTGCGACGATGTCGACCTGGTCAGGAGCCGCGGTACCGTGCGGCTCGGCGATCAGAAGTACATGGATGCTGGGACCAGTGGGTCAACGACGATTGTTCGGTGGGTTTCGAGATTGGCATGCCTTGCGAGGTGGTGCCAGTCAAGGCGTGCGGTGGCTGCTTCCGGCGGCTGAACTTCTTCGAAAAGTCCGTGGAACGCGTCGTGGTAGCCGGGGGGACGGCCACGGACTCACTGCGCGTCGATCACTACGTTTGGTGCCCGGACGCCTCTAGCTGCACGCACGGGCTCGGCGTTTGCGTGGGCGACGTTGGGTCCACCGTGCCGTGGGCAGTGCCTCTGCTCGAGTACGCCGGCTCCGAGCCACCCGCCCGCGCTACCTACTCGCTCAGCTATCCGGGTATCGAGGGATTTGAGCCGGGTCGGTACCGGGGAGCCCTCGTTCTCGAGTCGACGATCGGCTGTTGCTACGAGGACTGTGCAGCTGTCGACCTGCAGGTGATTGATGAAGTGGCCGGCAACCATCAACCCATCGCCCGCATCACGGCGACTGGTGCCGAGCACACCCGGTAGCCCTGGACGGGAGCCAGTCGTTTGATATCGACGGAGACCTGCTGACCCTACGAATGGGACTTCGGTGACGGAGCGTCGGCCACGGGCCCCAATCCCGTTCACACCTTTGCTTTGGGGCCAGCGGCGGTGACGCTGGTGGTACGGGATGGGGCTCTCGACCCGATGTACTGAACTTCGAGGTCTTGGCAGGAGCAACGACGGCGATTGAGCCGAGACCACAGCCCGAGTCCCAAGCGGCGGGGCTCGGCGTCCAGTCTGTGGTTGGCAGCCGCGCAGTGGCGCTGCGCTTCATCGCCGAGCGGGACTCGAAAGCCAGGCTCACCGTCTACAACACCAGAGGCCGGCTCGTGCGTACCCTCCTCGATGGACAGGTCGGTGCAGGAGACCACCAGCTCCTCTGGGACGGGCAGTCGGAGCAAGGTTCCGGCGAGCCGTCGGGGGTCTACTTCGCTCGCCTCCGCCTCGGCGAGCGCCAGCTGGCGGTCGTGAAGTTTGTTTGGCTAGACTGATGATTTGGATCAAGAGGGAGCTTCCCGCCGAGGTTCCAGCGGAGGCGGGTCCGGTTTATGCTCCACGATCCGCACCATCGTTGTGGAGCCACCGAAGCCGAACCACCGGCTAAGCCAAGGTACACTCTCGGTTTTGGTTGCCACAAAGCCATGTCTTTCGTAGAGCCGGCGCGCTCCGGGATTGGTGTCGACGACGTCCAGGCGAACCTGGCGGAGGCCTAGCTCACGTGCTGTCGAGACCACCCGCGTCAGCAGCTCAGAGCCGATACCGTGCCCTCTGGCGCTAGGCGACACCACGATCCCGTCCATCAGTAGCTCGCCGGGTTTGGCCGTGCGGTCGAAGATCGCTAGCGCCAGATAGCGGATCCCGCCGCTGATCCAGCCGTAGGTGGCCCGAACGTGCGGCCACGTGATCCCAACCAGAGATCGGCCGTTGAAGTCGATCCCGGCCAGGCCGAGCAAGTCCGACCCCCGCCTGGCGACCAGCGCCCGGTCCAGGTTCAGCGTGGTCTCCACGAGTGACACCCCGCGCGGGCCCAGGATGGGTCCCAACTTCTGGCGAAATGCTTCGAAGTAGAGGATTGCCGCCGCGGCTCGCTCGGCCTCCTGAAGTCGATCACCGTAGGTAACGGGTTCCATGCCACGGGAGAGTAAGTACCCGACTCCCGGAGGGCAAGGCGACCCGCGCAGTGTCGACACATGTGCGCCGATCTCCACTGTAGTTGGACCGGGGCACAGCCCAAAGCCTGTTTGTACATCTAACCTGTTGTCGCGGTGTGGCTTGGAGCAAACGGGCAAGGTGCTCAGGCTGTGGCTTCGCAAGGCTCCGCGGTCCTCACACGTCGCGGTGGAAAAACGGCTTGTGGAACACACCAGCTGGCGCTAGATTGATCCATGCGGCTCCCGTATGGCCGAGGGTCGCTCCGAAAGCACGGGAGGACACTAATGAGAAGCCTGTTGGTGGTTGCTGCCACCCTCCTCTGCTCGTTCGGGCGCGGCCTAGCCGCCTCCAACGACGACGCCCGCATCGTCCTCCACGCCGAGCCGCACGCCACCTCCAACACCTGCTCGACACCCCAAGACAACGGCCTCGATTGCGATTCGGTACGTCCAACAACGTCGGTTGCCGCATCGGCTGATGTTGACGTCTACGTCTACATCCAAAACTTCGATTCAGTCGCCGCGGTGCAGATGGCGTTCGAGTGGGACTCGAGTTGGTCGTTCCTTTACTGGGTGGGCGGATGTCAGTCGAACGAGGTCCTTGGGCAAGCAGCACCGACGGCGTCGGGCGACAGTTACATCGCAGCCTTTGACGCAGTCACCTCCGGTGAGATGACGCCCATCGGCCGCCTCCGCTTCAACTCCACCGGTGGCACCGGCACCAGCCTTACTGTGGTCGAAACCTGGGCACCCGGAGGTACGGCCATCCTAGATCACCAGGTCAATCTTACCGCGATCCCAATCGTGAGGCGCGGCACAGTGGAGGTGGGAGGACCTGGCTTCGACAGCTGTGGAGGCGACAGCCAGTCGAACGCGTTCTTCTAGGAGCTGATCTCGCAAGCTGGAGGGCATCGGATGAGCGGGAACAGAAGCGGAGTTGGGAGGCACCACGCCGGTCACCGTTTGGCCGTCTTGTTGGCCGTGGCTTCTACCTTGGTACCTGCACTTGCTGGGGCCGGTGCCAACGCGGATGGACGCGTACGGCTGAGCTTCAGTCGCGGTACCAACCTCGCTTTCCTGGATGGGGCACCAGCAGAGCTTCTGGTAGTTTACTGCAAAGTTGAAAACGCCCCGGATGTGGCGGGGCTCGGGGTCAAGCTGCGCTGGAATCCGCGCGCCACCTTAAGCTGCTATCGCCAGGTCAACCCTCCAAGCACTCTTGACTGCGGGCGGGTTCTTGTCGATCGAGAAGCCGGCAGTTTTGGCGGGGAGCCTTTCGAACATCGCATTGTCTTCCCCGAGGGAGCGCCGCGCACAACTTTCGCCTTTGCGTTTCGGATGTCGGGGTGCGTGGATCCGCCTCCGACGACCTTTTTCATTGAGAGCGCGGAGGCGCGCGACCGTTTTGGCGACTACGACGCCTTGCACGTTACGGGCGCCGTGCATGTCGCGGGTGGGCAGCTGGAGCTTCCCACCTACGAGATTCCGGAATACCTGTCCTTTCAGCACCATGCTTCGACACTCAATCGGTACTGGCGTCGCGTTGTCGGAACCGAGAGGCTGGTACGGCGCCCGAATCGGGACCGGAGCTACCCTGGAGAGCGCGGTGCCGCTGCCCTCCGGGCGTTGACTGATCTTCAGGGACGGCTTGGGCTCACCGGTGCCTTCGGCCACCTGGCCGTAGTGGGCGTGAGCTTGGGGGCTCCGGCGGACGTGGTCCAAATACGCCAGCACGTGAACGGGGTGCCGGTCCTGGACGCGGGTCTCACGCTCGTTCTCGCCGCAGACGGCTCCATCGTGCGTGTGGTCAATCGCTACATTCCGCACGCCAACGACGTGTCCACTTTCGCATCGATCGGGGCAGACGAAGCAGTCAGCCTAGCCAGAGACGAGCTTGGCCTGCCACCTTGGGTGGAAGGAGGCCCGGCCGAGCTGTGCGTTTACCCGACCAAGGACCGCGCCTTTCTCGCATGGCGGACGTCAATTGGACGCTGGGAAATGTTCGTTGACGCGCATGTTGGTCGCGTCATCGGCGTCTCGGAGAATCTGTCGGCGGACGGTCCAGGTCGCATCTGGATGCCGAACCCCAGGGTGGCGCTGGCCGACACGACCTTTCCCAACAACATAGGTAGCATCATTGTCAACCGTCCCGATACGACTTGCACGTACCCGGCCGGCGTCTATGAGGAGATCACACTGGAGGGCTTGACCGAGGTCGCTCCCGACACGTTTGGGTTGGTTGGGCCACGCGTGGCACTGACTTATAGCAACCCCGAGTGGGCGTTCACGAGTCCAGGCCCTAACCCGGACTTTCGAGCGTTTCGGTGCATATCCAACGCCCCGCCGGTGCCCCACCCCAACTCGCACTTTGCTCAGGTAATGTCCTACTACTACGCCGATCGGGCTGCTCGATACCTCTATGATGAGCTGGGAGTGCCCAGGCACTATGGGTGGCCGGACGTGGTTCAATTCAAAGTCAACTCCCACGCCGCGCACTTTACGGTTTCTCCGAGGGGGATGGAGCTGGGTGACTATCCTGCAGAGGACGCCGAGATCATCCTGCACGAGTATGCCCATGTACTCCACCACGACCAGGTCATGGGAGGCTCCGTTGTCTCAACGCCGGAATCAAGAGCCCTGGCCGAGGGCGGCATTGCAAACTTCATGGGTCTCAACATGTTGGCGCACCAACCGCGTGACGGTGCGGCACCGTTTGAGTTCCTAGGAGCCGAGTGGGGTCCCTTCAATGCGTTCGGCGTCACGGGCAAGTACATCTTAAACAACACGCTGTATCCGTGGCACTGGGTTTTTCCGGTCGTGGGCTATCGAACTGGAAACATCTTCGGCAACGCGCTTTGGGATGTGTTCGACGCCATCGAAGCGGCGCCGGGTTACGGAACCTGCCCCAATATCTCGCCTAGCTCCTTTCTCTCAAACTGCGCGGCGCGCGACAGCCTATACGTTCGCGTCGCTTACGCCATGCGAGCCACCGCAATGAATCAGTCGTTTCGAGCGTTCGCTGAGGCGATGCTCGAAGCTGATCACGAGGCAGGCGGCATCCACGTTCGATCGATGCTGGACGCCTTTGACAAGCACGGTTGGTTCTTTACGCGCTACGACACCACGTATGGGGTTCAGGTGCAACCGCTCCTTGTCCCAGCCGACGGTGACAGCGCGGTTAGAACGCTTGCGTTGCGACTTCACAGCCACACAGGCATCAAGGCTGATAGCGTTCTCGTTCACTACACTGCAATCGCTGAGCCACCGGTGACCCAGTCGATGATCTATGATCCCGGGCTTGAAGCATACGTGGCGTTCATCGATGTGAGCGCCTACGCGCCGGTGAACCACATCCGGTATGTTGTGTCAGCCGTAAACCAGATCAATGGTCCCGCGAATCCAGGTGTCACAACCTACTGGCCCAAGAATGCACCGGCTGACACGACCACCGGATTCTACCGGGGCACCAACTTCGAACCGATCCGGGTGCAATCCTCGCAACCGGAGACCATCCCACAGGGGGTAGAGCGGACGCTCAGCGTTCCGGTTTCGGCACCGACGAGCGTGATCTACGACGTGAATGTCAACATTCGGATAGAAGACGATGGACACCTGATCCAGCAAGCCCGGTGGTTTATTCAGTACGAAAACGATGTCGCATCTCGCGTCACGCTGGTGCGGAACGGGTTGATGGATCAAGAGAGTTGGCCGAGCTTTTTGGATATCTGGTTCGACGACGAGTACGACGCGCCCTATGAGAGCTTCGCGCCTTGGGACTTAAACAGCACGACGTACACACCTTCGTTTCTCTCCGCCTTCGATGCGCAGGGCGTGGATGGCAACTGGAAGCTTGTCGTCGACAATACGAAGGGGGCCGAGGACATCGTCCTATCAAGTTGGGGGCTCGAGTTTTCAACGGAGCCGTTCCCTACGGTCGGAGTCGCGGACCAGGGGACTCCAGCGCCGCAACGACACTCTCTCGGACAGCCGCGACCAAACCCCTTCAATCCCACCACACAGTTTCCACTGAGGCTGGGAGCCCCGGCGCAGGTCCAGTTTCGCGTTTACGATATTGCCGGGCGGTTCGTGCGCGAGCTAGTCAACGAGCAGCTGCAGATGGGCAGCTACACGATCAACTGGGACGGTCGTAATGGCAAGGGGTTGCTCGTTTCCTCCGGCGTGTACTACTACGAGCTGAACGCTGGAGGACGAGTTTTCAAAGGCAAGGCCGTCTTGGTGAGGTAGGAGGTTGCAATGAAAGCAATAGCGAGGGGCCTAGTTTGGATCACGACCTTGCTCATTCTCGCGTGTCAAGCAGCTGACGCAGCCAATGAGAATACGACGATAGTCTTTCACGCCGCGCACTTTGACAGCGCTGTTGCGACCCGCTGTGAGAGTACCGTTGATTGCACAACCGTACTTCCAACGACGACGGTGTCGGAGGGTGACTACGTGTTTGCCTTCTTCTATGTCCGAAACCACGACACCATTAACGTCGTGAATGGTCGATTCGGCGTCGAGGACGGTATTGGCTCCGGCCCGTGGGGAGATTGGACGTTCAGGGGTGGGGTCTTCTGCAACGCGTTTTTTGGCTTGACCCAAAGCACGGGCGAATTTTGGGCTTCTTTTGCGGAGTGTCCTACGGGTGGCAAGGCTCAACGCGTTGGATGGATGCTGTTTACGGTAGGTTCTGCGGGCTGCTTGACAGCACACGATGTGACGGTTACCCGTTGTGGCACCTGGGACGACGACACTCTCCTTGACAACGCAAACATGGGGCGATTGTGTGTGAACGAGCAGGGTTTCGACGCCTGCGAACCTGTCGCCGTCCCAATAGTGAACAAGACGTGGGGCGCGATCAAGGCACAGCTCCATTGACGTTCCGCGCAAGCCAGAACCGCGGACACGGCTAGACCGACCCACCCCCATGCTAACGCGCAGGGACGCTGCACTGAAGTGGCTGCCGCCTTGGTTCCTATTACGACATTGCTCATCGTCGACCACAGGCTGAGTCCCAGGCGACTTCGCTCGTCTCCAGCTCGGCGAGCGCCGGCCCTCCATAGCCGAACCACCGGCTAAGCCAAGGGGTGCTCTCCGCCTTGGTCGCCACGAGGCCATGTCTTGCGAAGAGCCGGCTCTCATTTCCAGACGGGGTGAGGCCTTTGTTTGAAGCCGTCCGCGAAAAGTGGCCTGGGTTGCCGTCTCTGGAGTGACCGCGGAGTTGTGCATCCTATTGGAGGAGGGGTCCATGTCGCAACTGGCTGCGCTGTACGCCGATCGCGCGCTCGTCGCTGAGCTCGAGGAGCGCTTTCCCGGCCAGCTGCCAGCCGGCGGCTACGAGGTGCTGGGCTCGCGTCACCCGACCGCTGCCGGGCGCGCCTCGGCCGAGGCGATCGTCCTGGCTTTCGGGCGCCCGTCCTTACTCATCCGGCATGGTAGCTACGAGGAGCCGGAGTCCGACGTCTGGCAGGAGCGTCTGGCCGGCGCCAGGCGTCGTCTGGAGGAGATCATTCCCTCGGTCGGGCGCTTGGAGCTGTTCCACCACCCTGACTTCGAGTGGGCGGGCACCGCCTGGGTGATCGACGAGCGCACGGTGGTGACCAACCGACACGTAGCGGAGCTCTTTGCCGAGCGCCAAGCCGAGCGCTTTGGCTTTCGACTGAGCCCCTCGGGCGAAACGATCGGTGCGGCGGTGGACTTTGTCGAGGAGCACGGGGTGGACCATGACCAGGTCGTTTCGATCGATGAAGTCCTCTTCATGGATTCTTCCAGGCATGCCCCAGATGTAGCGTTCTTGCGCACCGGGGGATCGTTGCCGGCGCCGCTGGAGCTGGCCGACCGAGATCCCCAGCGCCAACAGGTGATCGGGGTCGTCGGTTATCCGGCCTGGGACGGACGCCGAAACGGTTTGCGCGAAATGCAGCGCATTTTCGGCGACGTCTTCAACGTCAAGCGCTTGGCCCCCGGCTTGATCGAGCGCGTGGGAGAGATCGGCCTCACCCACGACGCCAGCACGTTGGGCGGCAACTCGGGGTCGCCGATTGTGGACGTTGAGACCGGGAAGGTCGTGGGGCTACACTTTGCCGGCCGTTTCCTCGAGGCCAACCACGGCCTCCCCGCCCGGGTCGTTAAGGAGTTGCTCCGGCGTCTTGGTCCGCCCGCGGTCGCCTTCCCCGGGAACGGAAAGAAGGCAACCGCCGGCGATGCCGCAAGCCCGGCTGTGGCGACCCCAATCGATGAGCTCCGACCCTTGAGCTTCTATGAGGATCGCGACGGCTACCGGGAGGACTTCCTGGGTGACGGTGAACTCCGCGTGCCGCTGCCGCGCCTCAACGCGCTCCAACGCGGCAAGGCCGCCCGGGTCGACGGCCGGCGCCACGAGTGTGCGTACGTCCTCGACTACACCCACTTCTCGAGCGTCATGAATGGCGAGCGCCAGCTGCCGTATTTCACCGCCGTCAACATCGATGGCGCCTCGCTCATGCTCCTGCGGCGGCGGCGCAACAATTGGCAAATCGATCCGCGTATCGCTCGCGATGAGCAGGCCGGGAACGAACTCTACCGCCACAACCGGCTCGACCGCGGTCACCTGGTGCGGCGGCTGGACCCCGCCTGGGGCAGCTCGGCCCAGGCCAAGCAGGCCGAAAACGACACGTTCCACTACACCAACGCCGCTCCCCAGCACGCACTGCTCAACCAGCGCGATTGGGTCGCGCTGGAGGACCACTTGCTCGACCGTGCTGCCGAGCACGGGCTGCGCGTCTCGGTGTTCACCGGGCCGGTGTTCTCGGAGGCCGATCGCGAGTACCGCGGCGTCCAGATCCCCGAGTCGTTCTGGAAGGTGGTGGCTATGCGGACGGCCGGCGGTGAGTTGCACACCACCGCCTACGTGTTGGGCCAGGGCGCCTTCCTAACCGACATCGAGTTTGCGTTTGGGGAGTTTCAGACGTTCCAGACCTCTGTTCGTCAAATTGAGACGCTCACCGGGCTCGATTTTGGCGAACTCCGGCACACCGACCCGCGGGACGGCGTCGAGGGCGCTCGCCTCTTCGAACGCTTGGTCGATCCGGCGCGGGCGCTTGGCATCTAGCCCCAACGACTAGGAGGCGGTGGTGGTCAACTCCGAGGCGGCGCGGCGAGGTCGAGGCAACGCCGGACAGCGGTTCACCGGAACGGTGATTTACGTGCACGGGATCGCCAACAAACCCCGGGCAGCGACTCTCAAGTGCCAGTGGGACCGAGCCCTCTTCGGCACCGGCCTGGGGCAGCGTTCGCGCATGGTTTACTGGGTGAACCGCGATCGCTTCCCCGATCCGTACCCCGCTACCTGCAAGGATGAGGACAACGCCGAGGACATCGATTTCGTCGACGATTCGGAGTCGATGGTTGACGAATCCGCCGACCGGCGGCTGGAGCTGGCTGAGCAGCAAGCCGAGGCTCTGGCGCAGCGCGGCACCTTCACCCGCGGCGAACGCCGAAGCGTGTGTGACTCGCTGATCCGTATCGCCGAAGAGATCGAAGTGAACGCCGCGCGGGTTGCCGAGATGCACGCTCAAGACATCTTGCCGCTTCCCAACTGGGCGCGCGAGCGGCTGACCCGCGTCTTTACGCGGCTCATGCTCAACGACGTGTACGACTACTTCTTTGACGCCGGTCGGGGACAGGCGATCGACCAGGTGTTTCGGCGCCGCCTGCGTTCGGGCGGCCCCTTTGTGGTGGTCGCCCACAGTTTGGGCTCGGTTATCGCTTATGCCAATTTGTGGGAGAGGGGTGGCGGGACTTCCGTGCCCCTTTTGGTCACCATGGGTAGTCCGCTTGGCTTGCCGGCCATTCAGCGCCTTCTGGTCGAGCGACTCCGGTGTGACCACCTGGAGGTACCCCCGTGCGTCGCCAACTGGATGAATGCCGCCGACCCCTTGGACTTCGTGGCGGCCGACCCGACTCTCGACGACGACTTCGGTGGAAGGATTGATGACCAGAGCATCGACAACCTCGGTCGCCCGCGACACCCGCATGCGGCCACCGGGTACCTGGGAAGCTCAGAGTGTCGTTCTTGGGTGCGGCAGGCGGTGGGGGCTGAGTTCGCCCAGCCGATCGCCTCGTTCTCGGTCGCGCGCGACCTTTCCGACCAGGTCGAGGACAGCCTGTCCCTCTCGGGCGGCGCCGGTGGCCGACACCACGTTCTCCTGGAGCTATGCGAGAACGGCAACGGTGACAACTTGGAGCGCGCCCGGGAACGACTTCTCTCGGCGGTGCGGCAGGAACTGCGTGGCGAATTGGATGAAAAGGCCGTCGTCCACTTGCGGCGCTACTTGGCCATGGAGCTGACCAGTGGGCAGATCGAGTTGCTGGGGCCTCTGCTGCGCGCCCACAACGCCGGGCGGGTGTGGTCGGACTCGGAGAAGATGTCGTTGAATGCCCTCCGTCCGGGGCTTCACGATCCCATCCAAAGCGAGGCTGCTACCCGCGTCTACCTGGCTGACGGCGATTGTATCGACTGGGCCGTCCTTGACACCGGCGTGCGCCGCGACCACCCGCACTTCAAGGCCCACGGCAACGTCGTCGGAGAGTGGAACTGCACGCAGAACGGCGCCCACGAACTAAACGGCGAAGGGGCCAACGACAATCACGGACACGGCACGCACGTCGCGGCGACTATAGCTGGCGCGGTGCCCGACGACTCCGGAGATCCCGAGGCGCGCGATGGGGTGGCCCGGAAGACTAGGATCCACAGCTACAAGGTGTTGGACGACGGCGGCCGCGGGCGCGACTCGTTCATTATCCGTGCCCTCGACCACATCGCCGGAGTCAACGAGCAGGCGTCGCGCCTGGTGATCCACGGCGTCAACCTGAGCCTCGGTGGACCGTTCGATCCGCAGACCTACGGCTGTGGACACTCACCGATCTGCCGCGAGCTCCGCCGGTTGTGGCGGCAGGGAGTCCTCGTGGTCGTGGCGGCCGGGAACGCGGGTTTCGCCGAGCTCGAGTCGTCGCGCGGCGCCCTGCGGGCGAACTTGGACCTGTCGATCGGCGATCCCGCTAACCTGGAGGAGGCGATTGCCGTCGGTTCGGTCCACCTCCACAACCCGCACACCTACGGCACGTCGTACTTTTCGTCACGGGGCCCCACAGCCGATGGGCGGCAAAAGCCCGACCTGGTGGCGCCGGGCGAGCGCATCAGGAGCGCCAACTATGCATTCGACCGGGGTGGGGAGGACTACATCGAGATGAGCGGCACCAGCATGGCAGCGCCGCACGTTTCGGGCCTCCTGGCCGCGTTTCTCTCCCAGCGGCGCGAGTTGATCGGTGAGCCCGCCCGCGTCAAAGAACGACTCCTGGCGACCTGCACCGACCTAGGTCGTGACCGCTACGTGCAGGGCGCCGGTCTTCCCAACTTGGTGCGCTTGTTGCTGTCCACCTAGCTGGGCCAGCCCGCTAGCGAACCGGCAAGCTGGCTCGACCGGGCCAGCTTGGCCCACGCAAGCCGCCTTCTTGACGGCTCATAGTCCGCGAGCGGTGATATCAGGAGCTCAGCCAGGGTCGCCGCAACAACCTCGCTACATCGCGGCCTTTGACGCCGTTACTTCCGGGAAGCACCCGAGCTGGACACTGTTGTACAGCTACTGGGACTGCCTTGTAGGTTCGCTCAGTGAGCACTATCCACAGGGACCAGGCCCGCGAGACGGCTTGGGCGGCGCATCTTTCTACTGCATCGAAGCTGGTAGTACCGCGGTGATCGGCTGGCTGGTCATGGAGGCTGGTGAGACGGGTTGTTTCGAAGTCATCGAGTCGGAGTTTGGGATCTATGCGACAGATTGCAGCACCCACGCATACTCCCATCGACCTGCGCAACGTCGGGCGTGTCTGCGTTGGAGAGGGGGGCTACGCGCCATGTGATCCGGTGACGGTGCCGGTCGAAGCGACCTCCTGGGGCCGGATTAAGCAGCAGCTCGGGCACGCTCGCGTTGAGGCACCGAAAGGCGAACGATGACCGGGCTAGCTTCTTTATCATCGCTTGCTGCCATCGGCGTCGTGGCGGCGGGGCGCTGGTCTCCCAGCTTGGTGCGCTTGTTGATGTCCACCTAGCTGGGCCGGCGCGCTAGCGGACTTCTAGCACCCAACACTTTAGATAGGCGGTCTCGGCGACGCCGATCAAGATTGGGTGGTCGGCGGCTTGGCGGCGGCGCTCGCGCACGACCACCGTGCGGCGCGCATCGCCAGCCGCGGCCCGCAGCACTTGGCCGAACAGCTCATCGCTGACGTGGTAGGAGCAGCTGCAGGTGATGAGCACACCGCCGGGTCGCAGGAGTTTCAGGGCTCGAAGGTTGATCTCTTTGTAGCCGCGCAGGGCACCGTCGACCGCTCCCCGATTCTTGGCGAACGCCGGCGGGTCCAAGATGACTGTGTCAAAGCGCCGGTCCTCGGCGTCGAAGGCGCGCAATGTGTCGAAGGCGTTGGCGGCCGTCCAGGTGATGGCGTCGTCTCCAAAGCCGTTGGCTTGGGCGTTTCGCTGAGCGCGCCCGAGGGCCTCTGCCGAGATGTCGACGGCGGTCACCTGGCGGCTACGCCGGGCCGCGTGCAGCGTGAACCCCCCGTCGTAGCAAAAGCAATCCAAGACTTCCCCGCGAGTGTAGCGGCCGGCGGCCACGTGGTTGCCAGCCTGGTCCAGAAACAGCCCGGTCTTCTGGCCGGCCTGAGGATGCGCCCAAAAGTGAACGTTGTCCTCGGACACCTGAATGGCTGCCGGCGTGGTGCCCCGTGCTTGTACGACTTCCCGGGCGAGACCCTCCAACGTGCGGACGGCGGGGTCATTGCGCAACAGGATGGAGGCGGGCCGGATCGCCTCTTCTAAAGCGTCGGCTAGCTGTGGAAACCAACGCTCCGCCGCCCGGGTGAGGGTTTGGACCACGCAGTGCTCGCGGTAGACGTCGACGATGGTAGCCGGTAAGCCGTCGCCCTCGGCGTGGATGAGCCGGTAGGCGCCGGGCCTCGGGCCGCGCCAGATAGAGCGCTGGCGGTAGGCCAGCGCTTGGCGGACCCGATCGCGCACGAGTTGGGCTGGGTCGAGCTGCGACGGGCGGCTGCAGATCCGCAGGGCGATCTTGGACACCGCCGAGTAGGAGGCGCTGCCGAGCGAGCGGCCCCGCGGGTCGAGCACTTGAACCAGGTCGCCGTCGGCGGCTTCGACGCCCGTCAGTTGATTCCGATACACCCACAGATGGCCACCCGTCAGGCGCTCGGCGGCGTCGGCATCGACTTGGGCGGTGCCGGGCTTGACCGCGCGGGCGCGCGGTTTGGCGTGAGCCCGGCGCGTGCGGGCGCTCATAGGACGTCGCCCTCCGGCAGCTCGAGTGCCTGAGCCAGAAGATGCAGAAAGAGCCCAACGTCGGTCACCAGGGCGGCGGCGTGGGCGGTGCCGCGATCGGCCAGCTTGGTGGCGACGGCAGGATTGATGTCGACACATACTGTCCGCACGGTCGACGGCAGCATGTTGCCGATGGCGATCCCGTGCAGCATGGTCGCGAGGATGATGACCAGCCGCGCGCCGGCCAACGCTGCGGCGCAGGCATCCTGGGCGGCGTTCATATCGGTAAGGCAGTCGACCAGCGGTCCATCATCTCGCAAGCTGCCGGCTAAGACCATGTCGATCTGGGCGGTGACGGCGGCGGCCATGACCCCGCGGGTCAGAATGCCCTGGGCCACCGCTGGCGCCAGGCCACCGGCGGCGTTGACCCGGTTGATCGAGCGAATGTGGTGGTGATGGCCCTCCTCGACTGGGAGGCCGGTGGTCGTCGAGACCCCCAGCGAGGTGCCAAAGAATTGGTTTTCGATGTCGTGGACTGCCAGCGCGTTGCCGCCCAGGAGGGCGCTCACAAACCCGGCGCGGATCAAGCTGGCCAACGCCTCGGCACCACCGGTGTGGACGACGACCGGGCCGGCAACGACGACCACGCGCCCGCCCGCTCGGCGCAGCTCCTTGAGTTCCGCGGCGCACTGGCGTACCAAAAGCTCTACCTTGCGCTCCGAGGACACCTCGCCCGACATGAATCCGAAGTTGCTGCGACCGCGGGTCGGCGCCGGCGGTGCCACCTTGACGCCGCCCCGCCCGCACACCACCGAATCGCCGGCCCTCAAGTCCCGGAGTTTGGTGCAGCGCGCCACCCCGGCGTCGATGACGATCGAGGCATCCATGCGCTGGTGCTCGACGTCGACCCAGTCGCCGTCAATCAGCACTTGGGTCGGGTGGTTGGTGGTCGAATAAAACGCTTCGGGGGCGATCCCTGCCCGGGGTGCCGGCTGGGTCTCCAAGGGCCGTTCCACGGCCCGCACGCACCCCAAGTCGTGGAGCTGGCGTAAGAGGTCTTCCAGCACCACCTCGGTCGGTGCCCGCACTTGCAGCTCGACCCGGGAGTGGTCGTCATTGGTCCTGCCCATGGTGAAGTGGAGGACCTCAAACGAGCCGCCGGCCCGCACGATGCGTTCGAAGATCTGCGCCATGACGCCCGAGTCGACGAGGTGGCCTTCGGCCGTGACGGTGTGTGGGGGGGTGGTCATGGGCGGTCCGATGCTGCTGTGGCGGGTCCAGGTGACAGGTGGACGGATCGTAGCGGCCGCCCGAGCCGCCGTCAACGCAGCGCCGCGAGTTTGAGACTTGCTACACTTTCGGAATGGATACACCCATCGCCATCCGCACGTACACCGTGACGCTGCTCCTATGCGTGGGCTGCGTGGGCCCCGCAGCTGCCCGGCCCTTTCTGCACCCGACCGAGAACGTTTCGGAGAACCCCCAGATCTCAGCGCACAATCAGGTGTCACCACAGTCGATCGCGGTGAGCGACGGTGCGGTGACGGTCGTTTGGGGCGAGCCGGGGCCTCAGGGCAACAGCTACGAACTGTTCGCCCGCCGCCGGCAGGCCGGCCAATGGAGCGCTGTGACGCCGGTGTCAACGGCCGACGGTGCCTTTTCGGGCGACGCCGCCGTCGCCGCCGCGTCCGGTGGCGAGACCTACCTGGCCTGGGTGGACGCGCGCGATGGCGGCCCCCAGGTTTATGCCGGCGAGTTGGACGACGCCCTCCAGCTGCGCTGGTCGACGCGCATCTCCGACGCCGATCAACTGGTCACCGACCCCAGCTTGGTCGTGACCCCGGCGGGGGAGTTGTGGGTGGCGTGGACGGCGCTGCATGCCGGCGTCTACGAAGTGGAGTGGTCGCGCCGCGACGTGCGCGGCGACTGGAGTGCGCCCCAGATGGTGTCGCACGACGACCGCCGCCGCTCCAGCGAACCGGAGCTGACCACCGGTCCCGGCGGCCGCGTACACATCGCGTGGAGTGACCGCTACACCGGCGTGCGGCTCATCTTTCACCGAACCTACGCCGACACTGCTTGGACCGCCATTACCGTCATGGGCCTCGACCTCCCGGCGGAAGGGAAGTGTGCGCTACCGGACATCGCGGTGGACCAGCGTGGTCTGGTGCACACGGTGTTTCAGCACATTGTGGGCCAGGAGTCTGACGTCTACTACGCCGCGTTTGCTCCAGGCGACACCTTGCCGCCGCCTTCGGAGCGCCTGTCGGCGGTGGGAGCCGTGGCGCGGGTCCCGGTGATTGCCGCCGCCGGTGACGGCACGCTGCACGCCGCCTGGCAGGAAGAGCCCGCCGACACCGATCCCGAGTCGCCCGAGATCCAGGTGGTGTACGCCCAGTTCGCTGAGCTGGCGACCACCGAGCGCCGCATCATCTCGTCTTCAGAGGATGGCCGGGCATTGGCGCCGTCCTTGGTGGTCGAGCGGCGGGGCGATGCGCACCTGGTGTGGATCGCCTACGACATTGGCGGCGGCGACATTTTCTACCGGCGTTCGGGCCTGCACTTCGCGCCCACCGGCGGGCGCTGACCTAGCTCCGCCGGCCGACGAAACTCCTGAGCACGTGGCCGGCGATTGCCGGGTTCTCCTTGAGCCGTCGCACCGAGTAGGCGTACCACCTGGCCCCATAGGGCACGTAGACCCTGAGCCGGTGGCCGGTGCCAATCAACATACGGCGAAGTTCTTCGGTGACCCCCAAAAGCATTTGGAACTCGTACTGGTGCGGCGCTAGCTGGAACTCGTCGATCAAAGTCAACGCCGCATAGACCAGACGCTCGTCGTGGGTAGCAATGCCGACGTAGGCGCCGCGTTCAAACAACAGGCGCAACAGGTCCACATAGGCCTGCCGGACGATTTCCGGGTCGCGGTAGGCAATCGCCTCGGGTTCCACGTAGATGCCCTTGCAGAGCCGAACGTTGGTGCCCGGTTCGGCCACCGCCTTAATGTCATCGCGGCTCCTCCGCAAGCAAGATTGAATGACGCAGCCGACGTTGCCGTAGGCCTCGCGCAGTTCACGGAAAATGTCGAGCGTCTGGTCGGTGACGCTGGAATCCTCCATATCGATGCGGACGAAGTTGCCGAGCGCGCCCGCCCGCTCCACCAGTTGCCGCATATGATTCCGGCAGTGTTCGGGTTCGAGCAGGAGACCCATGTGGGTGAGTTTGACCGAGACGTTGCAGTCTATTTTGTTGCGCTGAATCTGGTCGAGGATGTCCAGGTAGGCGGCGGCGGCCTGGTCAGTCTCAGCCAACGTGCGCACGTTTTCGCCCAGCACATCGACCGTCGCCATGGCTCCCGTTTGGTTCAGGTTGCGGATAACCCGAACAGCGTCGTCGGCGGTCGAGCCAGCAATGTAGCGCGAGGCAACCCGCCCGACCAGCGGCCGGGGTACCAGTGGGAGTAGGGTGGCAATCAGCCGATTGAACCAAGGCATGGGCGCAGGTATGGCAACGGGCGAATAGAGGGTCGTCGTCTTTCTTGTACTGCGGCATGTTAGGGGGCCGGTGGCGACCACCGCAACGGTTTTTCGGGGCGCACGTGTGCTATCTTCGGGCTCTTCCAGGCGACCTGGGGCGCTGCCCCTCCTCATTATTGGCAGTGAGAAAGGAACCACCATGTCGGTCGGGCTGAGCGAGAAGAACTTGGAGTGGCGCCGTCGTGCTCGGGAGGTAGCCGAGGCGGCCGTCCGCCCGCTGGCGGCGCGTTATGACCGGGAACAAACCTATCCCTGGGAGATCAAACAAGCTCTGGCCGAGGCCGGGCTCATGGGGGTGTGGATCCCCGAAGAGTACGGCGGCGCTGGCGGTGGCGTCTTGGACCTCTGCCTGGTGGTCGAGGAGCTGTCCAAGGCCTGCGGCGGCGTCGGCGTCCTCTATGCGGTCAATGCCCTGGGCTCGTTCCCGGTGCTGATCGGTGGCACCGAGGAGCAAAAGCGCCAGATCTTGCCGGAGCTGGCGTCGGGCCAGAAGCTCATTTCGTTTGGCCTCTCCGAAAAGTTTGCCGGGTCGGACGCCGGTGGCATGCACCTGGAAATGCGCTTGGAGGGCGACCACTACGTCCTGAACGGCGAGAAGAAGTGGAACACCAACGGTGGCGCCGCCGACTACTACACGGTGTTTGGCGTCACCGACCCTGAGTCGCGCTCCCGCCGTCTATCGGCGATCATGGTCGAGAAAGACACGCCGGGGTTCACGATCGGCAAAGTCGAAGACAAGATGGGCATCCGTTGCGTGCCGGTGGTCGAACTCGAGTTCACCGACTGCCGCGTACCGAAGTCAAACCTCCTGGGCGGGAAACCGGGGCACGGCTTCAAGCACGCGATGATGACCCTCGACAAGGCGCGTCCGGGCGTTGCCGCGCAGGGCGTCGGGTTGGCAGCGGGGGCGTTGGATCTGGCCAACTTGTACGCCAACCAGCGCATCCAGTTCGGCCAAAAGATCTCCAGCTTCCAGATGATCCAGAAGCTTTTGGCCGACATGGCTTGCAAGGTCGAGGCGGCGCGCCAGCTGGTGTACGCCGCCGCCCAGGCGGTCGACGCGGCGGCGCCAGAGATGAGCAAGATGGCCGCCATGGCCAAGTGCTACGCCACCGACGTCGCCATGGACGTCACCACCGACGCTGTCCAAGTCTTCGGGGGCTACGGATACATGCGCGATTATCCCATCGAGAAATACATGCGCGACGCCAAGATCACCCAAATCTATGAGGGCACCAATCAAGTGCAGCGCATGGTAATCGCCCGGCACTTGGTCAAGGATGCAGCGCAGCTTAAGCATCTGGAGCCGTACATCCCGACCGAGAGCCAGCGCGGCGTCACCGACGCGGCGCCCGAGCCGGTCGGTGGCGGCGCCTAGGCGCTGGCCGGAGACCACGATGTGCGGATTCTTGGGGCTCGTCAACGCCCCGCAGGCGGTGCACGAAATCTACGACGGGTTAATCGCCGTCCAGCACCGCGGCCAGGACGCCGCCGGGATCGTCACCTACAGCGACCGCTTCCATGCCCGAAAAGGTGGCGGATTGGTCCGCGACATTTTTGGGCCCGAAGACTTCGAGCGGCTCGAAGGGACCATCGGCGTCGGTCACGTGCGATACCCAACGATCGGTTCGGGTGGGGTCGAGGACGCCCAACCGTTTGTCGTCAACTATCCCTATGGGATTGCCATGGCCCACAACGGCAATCTCTCTAACTACGCCGAACTCAAAGAGCAGCTGACCGAGCGTGACGGGCGGCACATCGACTCGAGCTGCGACGTAGAGGTCATCCTCAACGTTTTTGCGGCGGCCTTGATCGAGCACGGCAACCAGTTCCAGCTCAGTCGCCTTTGGCAAGCCGTGGATGCGGTTTTAGAGCGCGTCCGCGGCGCTTACTCGGTGGTGGGGATGATTGCCGGTCATGGACTCTACGCCTTTCGGGACCCTTTCGGCATCAAGCCGATTGCCTTCGGTTGCCGCCAAAACGGTGCGCGTACCAGCTACGCCGTTTCCTCCGAGAGCGTCGTCCTGGATCTATTGGGTTACGAGCAGCTCCAGCCGCCGGCGCCTGGCGAGGCGTTGTTCGTCGGTGTCGATGGCCAGGTGGCCCGGCGAGAGCTGCGCCCACCGGCCCTCACCCCTTGCATCTTCGAATGGGTGTACTTCGCCCGGCCTGACTCGCAGCTGGAGGGTTTGAACGTCTACCACGCGCGGCTGCGCATGGGGGAGCGGTTGGCCGCCAAAGTCCGGGAACGCCGGCTCGAGGTGGACGTCGTCGTGCCGGTGCCCGACTCGGCGCGCGCTGCCGGCAAGGCCATGGCCGAGGCTTTGGGCGTCGACTACCACGAGGGTTTGGTGAAGAACCGCTACATTGGGCGAACGTTTATCATGCCCGACCAGGGGAGTCGCCAGCGATCCGTGCGGCACAAACTCAACGCCATTCCGTCGGTTTTCGCGGGCAAGCGCGTCCTCTTGGTGGATGACTCTATCGTGCGCGGCAATACCTCACGGAACATCGTGCAGATGGCCCGGCGCTCCGGCGCCGCCCAGGTGTTTTTGGCCTCCACTGCACCACCACTCCGCCACCCTTGCGTCTACGGCATTGACATGGCGACCCGGCGCGAGTTCATCGCCGGCAACAGGAGTGAAGCGGAGATTGCCGAACTCTTGGACGTCGATGCGCTCATCTACCAGGACTTGGGCGACCTGGAGCGGGCCGTCGCCCCGGGCGGCGAGGTCGAGCAGTTTTGCAACGCCTGCTTCTCTGGCAACTATCCGACCGGCGACGTCTCGTCGGAGACGCTCTTGGCGATTGAGCGGGAGCGGCTCTGCCCCTCCTAGGGGACGTTGGCAGCGCTCGGCGCGCTATCGGTAGCGCTCGGGCGCGCGCTGAACCGGTGCACGTACCGAAAGCACTCGGTTTCCACGTGGCGCGCCACCGGGTGCCCGAGGCTCCGGTGTAGAGCAACGATCGGCCGATTCTCCGGACCAAAGTCGGCGTAGAATCCGGCGATGTGGCAACGCTCTGCCTGGAACTGCAGGCGCTTCATAAGGTAAGTACCGATCCCCAGGCGCCGGTAGTGCTCGTGCACCACCACGGCCGTCTGCGCCAGCTGGTCGCGTTCGTTGAGTTCATAGCGGGCGATGGCGATGATATGAGCGTCACGCCCCTCCTCGCTGAACACTGCCAGGGCGAAGCGCCGGGAGTAGTCGAGGGTGCACAGCCGCATGGCTTCGCCCCGGTGCAGGCTGACCTTGGGGTGCTGGTAGCGCCCGTAGACGGTCTCGGGGCGGTGCGAGTAGAAAAACTCCATGAGCCGGTCGGTGTCTGCCGCGCGCAGCGGCCGCACCAGGAGCGCCTTGTCGCCGAAGCGGCGGCGCTCTTCCATGTCGGCTGGGTAGCGCGCACTCTCGTCGGGGAGCACCCACTCGCCGGAGATGTAGCGGCGCTCGACCGCAGCAGCCCGCAGTGCTTCACGGGCGCCGGGGTCGGCGATTTCGATCAGCGCTGTGGCCCGCTCACGGATGGTCTTGCCGTGCAGGTAGGCGATTCCATGCTCGGTGACTACGTAGTGCACGTCGCCACGGCTGGTGACTACGCCGGAGCCCGCCTCCAGCGTTGGGACCAGGCGGGATACGGTGCCGCTTTTGGCGGTTGAAGGCAGGGCGATGATCGGCTTGCCGCCGGGGCTCATTGCCGCACCGCGCACAAAGTCGACCTGACCACCGATGCCGGAATAAAACTGGCTCCCTACCGAATCGGCGCTGATCTGGCCGGTCAGATCGACTTGTAGCGCTGAGTTGATCGCCACCACCTTCTGATTCTGGGCGATGATAGCAGGCGCATTGACGTACTCGGTGCGATGAAACTCGAAGCTAGCATTGTCGTCCAAGTAGTCGTACAGATCGCGTGACCCCATCGCAAAACTCGATACCGTCTTGCCTGGATGGAGGCCCTTTTGGCGGTTGGTGATCACCCCGGCTTCGCAGAGCGGCACGACGCCGTCGGAGATCATCTCCGAGTGGATGCCCAGGTCGTGGCGATCGGTCAATAGCGTCAAGACGGCGTTGGGAATGCTGCCGATCCCCAACTGCAGGGTCGAGCCGTCATCAATCAACGAGGCGACGTGCCGGGCGATCTGCATGGCCACTTCGTCGATCGGCCGGGTGGGGAGTTCCAAGAGCGGTTCGTCGTGTTCCACGACCGCGTCCAGCCTGGATAGGTGGACGAAGGTGTCGCCGGGCACCCGGGGCATGCCGCGGTTCACCTGGGCGATCACGTGGGTGGCGCAGTCAATCGCCGCCATCGAAACGTCTGGGTGGATTCCCAAACTGCAGTGGCCGTGTCGGTCGGGTGGCGTCACCATGACCATGGCAACGTCCAGGTCCATTTGTTTGGAATAGAATAGATTGGGGACTTCACTCAGGAAAATCGGGGTGTAGTCGGCCGCGCCCTGGCGTACCGCTTGACGGACGTTGGCTCCGATGAAGAAGGCGTTGTGGCGAAACGACCCCTCGTAGCGCTCCTCGACGTAGGGGGCGATGCCATAGGTGAGGAGGTGGACCAACTCGACATCGTTGAGCTCGGGGGCCCGACGGACTAGCGCTCGCAAGAGCTCCTGGGGGGCAGCGCAGCCCGAGCCCACCAGGACGCGATCACCCGAACGCACGCGGGACACGGCTTCATCGGCGCTGACCAACCGCTCGGTGAACAAGGGGTGGCGGTGCATGAGCGAAAAGGCAGGTTAGCCGAGGTGGTCGGAGCCCGGCGGCGGAGCGCCGCCCGCCGGCCGTGCCGCATCGGCATTTCTTGAGTGCCGGACGACCCAGGTGGCTGCCAAACTGACCATCACCAAGGGCGCCGCACTGAGCAGGATAGTCACCAGCCAATATGCGCTCCGCGCATTGTCAGGCGGCGCGCAGCTCGGGCAGCTCCACGCCGCTGGCACCGATCCAATGGCGCCGACTGTCCAGCCGCAGATTGCCGCCACGCCGCCGCTAGTCCGCGCCCGGAGCCAGCTAGCCACCGTAGACTCTGACGATATCCGGGTAGAGGCCAATGAAGAGTGCCCCGATCAACAGGAGCGCAGAAACTAAGGCCATGAGCACCCACCGCGGTTCGAAGCGCAGGTGCATGTAGTAGCCAATCACCAGGATCGCCTTGACGGCGGCAATGCCGAAGACGAGCGCCGTCGCCAGCGCCTTTTGCCCGGCGTAGCCCGCCGCCACCGAAACGCCCAAGAGCACCAAGAGGGCGATCCAAATGGCCACGTAATTGGGTTGGGCGTGGGAGGTGTCGCTCATTGGGAGGTCCTCCTGCGCTCCTAGCGCGCGATGTAGAGGAGCGGGAACAAGAAGATCCACGCGATGTCGACGAAATGCCAATAGAGTCCGGCTACCTCGACCCGACGCAGGTGCTTGCCTTGCCGGACGCCCCACCAGACGGTCGCCAGGCCGACGACGCCGGCGACGATGTGCAACGCGTGCAGTCCGGTCATTAAGTAGTAGAACGACCAGAAGACGCCGGTCTCGGGCAAGTAACCGTGGCCAATCTCCCGGCCGTACTCAACCCCCTTCAGCACCAGGAACAAGACCGCCAGACCGATGGTCGCCAACAACAGCTTGGCAGCGCCGCCGTGGTCACCCCGTTCGGCTTTGGCATGGGCCAAGACCGCGGTCAGACTGCTGGTCAAAAGAACGACCGTGTTAACCAGGCCGATTTCGAACCAGGTGTGGCTGGCCGCTTCTGACCACTCGGGGTGGCGAAGGCGCATCAGGACGTAGGTGGCAATCAGCCCGCCAAAGACCGCGACCTCGGAGCACAGAAACCACCACATGCCCATGCGACCGGCGGGCACGCCGTGGGGGACCGCCGCGACGTCTGCCGTCATCGTTGTCGAATGCGACATGGCGACCTCCTTTAGTTCGACGCCCCGGCGCTGCCGGTGACGAGTTGTCCTTGGGGAAGCCAATCCTCGGTGGTGTCGGGCGGGCTGTACTCGTAGGGCCCGCGCACCGCCGCCACCTCGCCCTCGAAGTTGCCATGGCCCGGCGGCGACGGGGTCAACCACTCCATGGTCGTGGCGTCCCAGGGATTGCGCTCGGCCCGGCGGCCGGCCCACAGGCTGTGGAAGAAGTTGATGATGAACAGAACCTGCACCGCGAACAGCCCGATGGCGCCGATGGTGGCCAGTTCGTTGAGATGCAAGTGGCCGCTCAACAAAAGGTCGAACTGCGTGGGATCGGCCACCCGTCGCGGGTGCCCAGCCAGCCCCACCATGAACTGTGGAATGAACGTCAGATTGTAGAACAAGAGCGTCAGCCAGAAGTGCGCCTTGCCGAGCGGTTCATTCATCATGCGCCCGAACATCTTCGGGAACCAGAAGTAGATGCCAGCGAACATCGACAGAATGGTTGCCGGGAACAGTGTGTAGTGGAAGTGGGCGACCACGAAGTAGGTGTCGTGGAAGTAGATGTCGCTGGTCACCGTCCCCAAGAAGATACCGGTGGTGCCGCCGACCAGGAACATGGCGATGGTGCCGACCGCGTAGAGCATGGCGGTGGTGAAGCGAATCGACCCACGCCACAGTGTAGCAATCAGCGCAAACAACACGATTGCAAAGGGCACCGAGATCAGGATCGTCAACAGGCTGAAAGGTATGGCGATCTTGGGGTCGATGCCGGCGACGAACTGGTGGTGCGCCCAGACCAGGAAGCTCAGAATGCCGGCCACGAACGTCGCGTAGATCACCATCTTGTAGCCGAATGGTGATTTTCGGGAATTGGCAGCCAACACCTCGGTGATCAGTCCGACCCCCGGCAAGAGGATGACGTAGACCTCCGGGTGCCCGAAGAACCAGAACAGGTGCTGGAACAAGAGCGGATCGCCACCAGCCGCCGGGTCGAAAAAGCCGGTACCCAGGTTGCGGTCCAAGAGCAACATGAAGGCGCCGGCGATGAGCGGGCCGACCGACAGCATGAACACGACGGTCGCCACCAACTGCATCCACACGAGAACTGGCAGCTGCATGAGCTTCATGCCGGGTGCGCGCATGTTGAGTGCAGTGGTCAGGAAGTTGACGCCGCCCATGAGCATCGACACGAACTCCAACGCGACCGCCAGAATCCATAGGTCAGCGCCTAGGCTGACGCCCGTGAAGGTTTGCACGGACGACAGGGGTGGGTAGACCGTCCAGCCTGCGGCTGCCGCGCCACCCTCGACGAAGAACGACGCCAGAAGGACGACAGTACTCAGGAAGAACGTCCAGTAGGACAGGCGATTGAGGCGCGGGAAGGCCATGTCGGGCGCGCCGATCATCAGCGGAATCAGGTAGTTGCCGAACGCCGCGAGCAGGATGGGCATGGCGACCCAGAACACCATAATGGTGCCGTGCATGGTCACCATCGAATTGAAGAGTCCGGGGTCGATGACGCCGTAGAACGGGAACTCGCGGTAGGGCCAGGCGATTTCGAGGCGCATGCCCTGGGCAAGCCAGCCACCGACGATCGCCATGGTCAGACCGGTCCACAGGTACTGCTTGGCGATCGTCTTGTGGTCCACCGAAAACACGTAACGGGACAAAAAGCTCTGGGGTTCGGCATGGGCCATCGTCATCTAGGCACCTCCCGCTGCTTCGGTATCGAGCCACTCACGGTAGCCGGCGTCGCTGTGGACGTGCAGCCAACCCCGCATGTTGGTGTGACCCAGCCCACAGAGTTCGGCGCAGACGATTTGGAACGTGCCTTCCCGGGTGGCTTCGAACCAGCCGGTGATCCGCCGTCCAGGCACCGCATCTTGTTTCAGCCGGAAGTTGGGGACGAAGAAGCTGTGGATAACGTCTTCAGCCACCAGCTCGAAGTGGACCACCGTCCCCACCGGGATGTGCAGGTGATTTTCGAGCACCAGGTCATCCGCCGAGTCCAGCCGCTGGTCGGGGCCTGGGTGGGTGAACGTCCAGACAAACTGCTTGCCCGACACGCGCACCACGTGTTCCGGGGCCGGCATGTCGATCTTAATGTGCTCCCAGGCCCGCGTGCTCACCGCGTCGATCCCCAGGTCGAAGAGCAAGACCAGGGCCGCCGGGATCAGGACGTACCACAACTGCCGCCCGCGACCTGGCAGGTAGGCGGCCCGCACGCCCTCGCGCCGGCGGAAGCGTACCGAGAAGTAGAGAAGCAGCCCCAGCGCGATCAAAAACCAGATCCCGACGATCCAGAAGATCAGGTTGATCACGCCATCCACGTCGCCGCCGAAGGTGGCGGCGTTGGTTGGCATCCATCCAGTCACGGTTGGGCCCCCGGTTATGGATCAGTGATTGTCGCAGCGCCGTCTGGCGCCTGAACCCGCGCGTATCCTATGCCACGCGACAAACGGATCCAAAATACTTTTTTGCCCGGGTGGCCAAGGGTGCTGACGTTTTGTCCGAGTTCGTTCGGATCAAGCTCTGGAAGCAGGCGCCGGCGCGGTTGCCGGATCCCAACCGTCCAGCGCTGCGGTCAGAGCGGTGACGCCAGCCTCGATCTGGGCGAATGTCCGTCGAAAGGTCTCGAAGTCGCGCCCGATGGGGTCGACCACGTCCACCGGGTCACCGCCCGCAAAACGCATGAGGAGCCGCACGCGCGGCTCCATTTCCGGAGCCAGGTTGAGGATGCCCTCAACGTTCATGCGATCCATGGCAATGATCAGGGCTTGGGAGCGGGCCAGTTCGGCGCTGAGGGGGGTGGAGAGGTGCCGCCGCAGGTCGACGCCGTGCGCGGCCGCCACCTCCACGGTCTCGAGCGGGCAGACGGCGCCCGGCATCTGCAACAGCCCGGCTGAGCCGACCGCGTAGCGTTCGGCGGTTCCAGCGCTGGCTGCCTGCTTCTGAAAAAGCCCGGCGGCAGTGGGGCTCCGGCAAACATTGCCGAGGCAGACAAACAAGATGGGGAGTGGTGGGGGGGCCATCTCGCTATAGGTCCAGCCGGCCGGTTTCAGCCACCGGTGCGCGTCCGGTCGATAGCCTGGCGCCACCGTCCTGCCACTTGGGCACTTCCTGGACGATGCGCGGCCCAAACCCCAGGGTCTCAAATACTTTGGTGACAGCCTGGGCGTTGGCGCCGGTGTAGGGCGTCTTGCCTTCGAGCTGGACGGTGGCATCGCGCCGGATGGTGGCGAGCACCTTGGCCCGAGCAATCTGCGGTGCTGCTTCGATGAGCTTGGCTCGGAGACGCTCGCGGCCCCTAACCTGGGCGTGGGCCACCCACTCCGGATGGGCGAGCAGCTCCTCGACGGTGCCGGCGACTTGGAGGAGCGCCGCCGCGGTCTTGGCGCCGACGCCAGCCACGCCGGGGATGTTGTCGATCGGATCGCCGGTCAAGGCTAGGAGATCGGCTACCTGGTTGGGGCGCACGCCAAAGTGCTCGGTCACCGCTGCCAAGTCCAGACGCTTGTGCTTGGCGATGTCTAGCCACTCGACATGCTTGTCGACCAGCTGTGCCAGGTCTTTGTCGCCGGAGACGATGAGGACGCGCCAGCCGCGCTCAGCTGCCTGGGTGGCCAGGGTGCCGATCAGGTCGTCGGCTTCGAATCCGTCCTCGGCCAAGCAGGTCAGCCCGAGCGCCAGGGCAATGTCGCGTGAGCTGTCGAACTGCGGTATCAAGGGCGCTGGCGGCGCCGTGCGGTTGGCCTTGTACTCGGGGTCGAGCTGGCGACGGAATGTGTCCCGCCCTTCGAAGAGGGCGATGACGTAGTCCGGTTCGACCTCACGCAGCACCTTGAGGACCGTGCGCGCAAAGCCGTAGGCGGCGTTGGTGGGGGTGCCGTCCGGGGCGTGCATGGGCGGCACGCCGTGGAAAGCGCGAAAAATGTAGTTGTGGGCGTCAATCAGGCAGACGAGTGGTTCAGGCATGGCTCTGGCGGCCGGTTAAACTCGAGGAGACCCGTCGACTGTGACAGAAGCTCCCGGCCGGCTCAAGGCGTAGCGGCTAGCGCTTGGGCGCCGTGGAGTCGTCGCCAACGGTGCGCCGCGCGACGCCAACCATGCGACGCGCCAGCGACAAGACGAGTTTGACCTCGCGCCGGCTGAGGGTCGTCCGGCCCAACAGCTGGCGCCACTCCACAAAACGCGCCTCGGGGTTTTCGACCGGTAGAAAGCCTACGGCTAGCATTGCCTCCTTGAGTCGATCGAGGGCCACTTGCCGCTCGGCGGCGGTGGCCAGCGGTTCGCCGGTCGCCGGCGGCTGGCTGGCGCCGGTCGCCAGCGACACTTCGTAGGCGGCGACCATCACCGCTTGCGCGAGGTTGAGCGACGGAAACTCGGCGCCGGTTGGGATGGTCACCCGCACGTCACACGCACAAAGCTCGGCCTCGCTCAGTCCGTGCGACTCCGGTCCGAACACCAGCGCCACCGGCGGCGGTGTCTGGGCGGCGCGCTCAGCGAATGAGCGCACCCGAACCGGAGCAATGCGCATGCCCGGCCGGCCGGTGAGGCCGGCGACCAGGGTTGCCCCGGCGATTGCCTCGTCCAGCCGATCGAAGATGCGGGCGGCGTCCAGGACCGCGCCCGCTCGCCAGGCCAGCCGGCGCGCCTCGCCGGTGAGCGCCGCCGCCGGCGCCACGAGGTCGAGTCCTGCCAATCCGCAGTTGGCGATCGCTCGAGCCGCGGCACCCACGTTGGCCGGATGTTGAGGGCGCACCAGGACGACGCGCGTTGTGTGTGGTGTGTCTGGCACCGCCTAATTGTCTCACAGCTCTTTAACAGTACGACCGCGCCCCGGCGCCGGTGCACCGGGGCGCGGGTCGTGGCCGCAATCGGCCGCGGGGCGGGAGGCATCCGCCGACAGCGAATCGGTCAGGAGCAGCCCATCGAGTTGCCGCAGTTGAGGCACTTGTAGCACGAGCCGTTCCGCACGGTGATGTGTCCGCAGCCATCGCAGAACGGTGCATCGCCCATCAAGGCGCGGAGCTGCTCAGCCGGTGTCGGGTCCAGTGACTCCGGCTCCAGACTCTGGGCGATAGCCAACTCCTCGGCCTCATCCGAATCGGCTGGTTTGACCTGGATGAAGTCGGTGCGGTCCAAGTACTCCATGCCGAGCACGCGGAAGATGTAGTCGATGACCGAAGTCGAGTACTTGATATTGGGATGATCGACGGGCCCCTGGGGATCGAAGCGCGTAAAGGTGAAGGCGTCGACGTATTCCTCCAGCGGCACGCCGTGTTGGAGGCCCAGCGACACGGCGATCGCGAAGCAGTTCATCATGCTGCGGAACGCCGCGCCTTCCTTGTGCATGTCGACAAAAATCTCTCCCAGTCGACCGTCGGGGTACTCGCCGGTCCGCACGTAGACCTTGTGGCCGGCGATGCGCGCCTCCTGGGTGAAGCCACCGCGCTTCTTGGGGAGCCGCACCCGCTTGAGCGCCGGTTCCGGCGCCATCTCGGTTTCAGCGGCGCCGGTATTGGCTTGGGCTTTGACCGTCAGTGGCTGCGAACTCTTGCACCCGTCTCGGTAGAGGGCGACAGCCTTGACGCCCAGTTGCCAGGCCATGAAGTAGGCGTTGCGGATGTCCTCGACCGACACCTCTGCAGGCATGTTGATGGTCTTGGAGATAGCGCCGGAGATGAACGGTTGCACGGCCGCCATCATGCGGATGTGGCCGGTGTGGTGAATGAAGCGCTGTCCAAGTGGGCCGGAGCGGTTGGCGCAGTCGAAAATGCCCAGGTGCTCTTGTTTGATATGGGGCGCACCTTCGAGCGTTTGGCGGCCGGCGATGCCCAGGGCGTCCAGTTCGAGGTCCGCTTCGCTGAACCCGAGGGCGGTTAGAAGCTCCGACCCCGAGGCGCTTGCCGCCAGGCCGAGGCGCTCGGCGGCGTTGGTGCCGATGGTGTGGGGGCTGAAGGCCTGGCGGATGTCGAACGCCCTGGGGAGTGCGGCCTCGGCGTCGTCCACTTCCGACGCCGTCAACCCGGCTTGGAGGAGTGCCTCCCGGCTCAAGCGCTGGGCTTTCTGCAGGTGGCCGGTGCCTAGGATGTATTCGGTGATCTCGTCGATCTCGGTGGCAGTGTAGCCCAGGCGCTTGAGGGCTTTGGGCACCGACTGGTTGATGATCTTGAAGTAGCCGCCGCCGGCCAGCTTCTTGAACTTCACCAGTGCAAAGTCCGGTTCAATTCCGGTGGTGTCGCAGTCCATCAACAGGCCAATGGTGCCCGTGGGTGCGATCACCGTCGCCTGGGCGTTGCGGTAGCCAAACTGCTCGCCGAGCGTCAGTGCCCGGTCCCAATCTTGCCGCGCGGCGCCGGCCAGATCCCCGGCGACTCCGGTCGTCCCCACCTCGTAGGCCGCGTCCCGGTGCATGCGGACGACCTCCAACATGGATTCGCGGTTGTGGGCAAAGCCGCGGAAGGGGCCCTGCCGGGCCGCCAAGGTCGCCGAACGCGCATAGGCTCGCCCGCACAGCACCGCCGCCAGGGTGCCCGCCAGATTGCGCCCTTCGTCGGAGTCGTAGGGCAAGCCGTTCAGCATTAAGAGCCCGCCCAGGTTGGCATAACCCAAGCCCAGCGGTCGATATTCGTAGCTGTGTTGGGCAATGCGCCGGGTCGGATACGAGGCAAAGTCGACGATGATTTCCATGGCGGTGACAAAGACATCGATGGCGTGCTGATAGGTGGCGACGTCAAACCGACCGTCCTCGTCGACGAAGCGCATCAAATTGAGTGACGCCAGGTTGCAGGCCGAGTTGTCGAGAAACATGTACTCGGAGCAGGGATTGGAAGCGTTAATCCGGCCACTTGCCTTGCACGTGTGCCAGCGGTTGATGGTGGTGTCGAATTGCACTCCCGGATCCGCGCAGCGCCAGGCAGCCTCAGCCACCTGGTCCATCAGCTCGCGGGCGCGATGGACGCGGGCCGTGCCACCGGTGCGCCAGTGGGTGTGCCAGTCGCCGTCCTGGATGACCGCTTCCATGAATTCGTCGGGAATGCGGACCGAGTTGTTGGAGTTTTGACCGCTGACGGTGCGATAGGCCTCGCCGTTGAAATCAGCGTCGTAGCCCGCCTCGATCAAAGCGGCAGCCTTTTCTTCCTCCCGGGCCTTCCACCAGATGAACTTGTCGACGTCGGGGTGGTCCACGTCCAAAACCACCATCTTGGCGGCGCGGCGGGTGGTGCCCCCCGACTTGGTGGCGCCGGCCGACCGATCGAGGATTTCCAGGAAGGACATAAGCCCCGAGGAAGTACCGCCGCCTGACAAGCGTTCGCCCTCGGCCCGAATGCTCGAGAAGTTGGTGCCGGTTCCCGAACCGAACTTAAACAGGCGCATTTCGCGCTTGACCGCCTCGGCGATGTCCATGAGGTCATCATCGATAGATTGGATGAAGCAGGCGGAGAGCTGCGGGTGGGTGTAGGAGTCGGGAGCCTCCCGGACCCGGTGGGCCCCCCGGTCCCAATACCAGGTGCCGACCGGTCGGCCCAAAATGCCGTAGGCGTGGGCTAGCCCGCAGTTGAACCAGACCGGCGAGTTAAAGGCGCCATATTGGTGAATCAACATGTAGCCCAACTCGTCCTCGAAGACCTGGGCGTCGGTGTCGTCGGCAAAGTAGCCGCGCTGGACACCCTCGGCTTTGAGCGTCTGGGTAATGCGCTCGACCACCTGCTTGGCGCTCTGCTCGTGGTCGGTTTCGGGCACGCCGGCTTTGCGGAAATATTTGGAGGCCATGATGTCGGTGGCCAACTGCGACCAAGCGGCCGGCACCGTCACCCCGTCCATTTCGAAAACCACCGAGCCATCCGAATTCTGGATGCGCGACGAGCGCTCCACCCACTCGATGCCGTCGAAGGCGCTCTGCTCGGTGGTTGTAAAGCGACGCTCCAAGCGCTCGTGCCCCGGTGGGTCGCCGCCGCCCACCGGCTGCGTCAGCGGCGTGGCCGAGGTTGCCTCGTCATCATCCGTTGGGGTGGGTCGAGGCAGGACACTGGGCTCCACGCCGTGGCGGTCGATGGTCATGGGGCAAACTCCTCCTGTGCGCCGGAACGTGAACCAGTTAAGCGCCGGGACAGCTAGGGTTGTGACTAGGTTTTGTTGCTCGAGTTGGGGCCGCGGAGCCGCATTCGCCGGGGGGACCACCGAACACGGCTGCGCAGGCCTTGACACGACTTGAACCGCTTGTTTGGCTTGGAACGCAAGATGTAGCGGCTGCCCACAAGTGATAGCCCAAGATGTTGGGGTGAGTCAAACAAAAAAGTTGCGTGAAGTGTGTCTAAAAATTGACCGGCAGCTGAATTGCAGGCAGGACCTGGCATTTCGGGGCTGCCAAGCCTAAAGCCCGCAGCCCGCCGGGGTGCTGGTGCCCCGACCGCGGCGAGACTCCCTCAGACGTCGGTGTAGAACGGTTTTTGGACGACCCCGTGGCGCGCGCCTAACCCCGGCCCTGGGAGTTGGTAGACTCGGGTGAACCCAGCCGTTGTCCGCGCCTGGTGCCAGGAGAGTTGAGTCCAAGATGCCTACCCAGCCACCGTACGTCCCCCGCCACAAGATCCGCATCGTATCGGCCGCGGCGCTTTTTGACGGGCACGATGCGGCCATCAACGTCATGCGTCGCATCCTGCAGATGTCGGGGGCGGAGGTCGTGCATTTGGGGCACAACCGGGGTGCGGAAGAAGTCGTCGACGCGGCCATCGAGGAGGACGCCCAGGGCATCGCCGTTTCCAGCTACCAGGGTGGCCACATCGAGTACTTCAAGTACATGGTTGACTTACTGGCCCAAAAGGGAGCGGCATCGATCCGCATCTTCGGCGGTGGCGGGGGTGTGATTGTGCCCGACGAGATCGGCGAACTCGAAGCCCACGGGGTCGCCAAGATCTTTTCGCCTGCCGACGGCCAGCGCCTCGGTCTGCAGGGGATGATCAACATCATCCTCGCGGCCTGCGACTTCTTGCCCGCCGACCCGGCGGCGGCCGGCGACACCCCGATCAGCTGGCGCCAGCCTGGTCGGGTGGCGCGGGCGATCTCTCTTTGTGAACTCCAGACCGTGGAGGAATCCGCGGCGGCCGGTGGGGTGGCGGTGGCCGGCCCCCTGGAGGCCGCGACCTTTGAGCGCCCGACGCCGCCCGCGGTCCCGGTGGTCGGTTTGACCGGCACCGGCGGGGCCGGCAAGAGTTCCCTGTGTGACGAGTTGTTGCGGCGCTTCCTGGTCGAATTTCCCGATCTCAAGGTCGGCATCCTGTCGATCGACCCCACCAAGCGCAAGACCGGCGGTGCGCTCCTCGGCGACCGGATCCGGATGAACGCTCTGGAGCCGCCGCGCACGTTGTTCCGAAGTTTGGCGACCCGGGAATCGAGCTCCGAATTGTCGGCAGCCGTCGGCGACGCCATCGAAGTCTTGAAGCGCTCGGGCTACGACCTGGTGTTTGTCGAAACCTCCGGAATCGGCCAGGGGGACGCTGAGATCCGCTCCGTGGCCGACGTCGCGGTCTACGTCATGACCTCTGATTTCGGGGCGCAGAGCCAGCTCGAGAAGATTGACATGCTCGACTACGCCGATCTGGTCGCCATCAACAAGTTCGAACGGCGGGGCTCGGAGGATGCGCTCCGCGACGTGCGGCGCCAAATCCGCCGTGTCCGCGGCGCCGCTGGCGACGCTGCCGACGACACCTTGCCGGTCTATCCCACCATCGCCAGCCACTTCAACGACCCCGGCGTCAACCGCTTGTTCGGAGCTCTCCTCGAACTCCTGGCGGCGCACGGCTTTCCCAGTCAGCCGCCGGGTGACTTGTGGAGCACCGAGTGCGCCGGCGACTGGCGCCACACCATCATCCCCGCCGCTCGGCTGCGCTACCTGGCTGAAATCGCCGAAGCGGTGCGGGACTACAAGGGGCGCGCGTCAGAGGCGGTGGACACCGCCCGGCAACTGCAGTCGGTGCGGCAAACCCGGGCGCTCTTGGCCGGCGATGACGACGCCGTCGACCAGCGCCTCTGCAGGCTGGAGGAAGAACTCACTGCCCGCCAAGACCCAGGGGCCCAGGCTCTCCTCGACGCTTGGCCCGAGCTCAAGGCCGGCTACGCCGGCGCTGAGTTCGTCTACAGCGTCCGCCAGCGGCAGGTGAGCGTACCCCTGTCGACCACTTCGTTGGCGGGAACCCGGATCCCCAAGGTGGCCTTGCCCGAAACCGCCGACGACGGCGAGATTTTGCGCTACCTACTGCTGGAAAACGTACCCGGTCAGTTTCCGTTCACCGCAGGTGTGTTTCCGTTGCGCCGCCAGGACGAGGACCCGATCCGCATGTTCGCGGGCGAGGGCTCGCCGGAGCGCACCAATCAACGTTTCCACTACTTGTCCGAGGGCCATAAGGCCAAGCGCCTGTCCACCGCCTTTGACTCGGTAACGCTCTACGGCAGCGACCCGGACGAGCGACCCGACATCTACGGCAAGGTGGGGGAAAGCGGTGTCTCGGTGTGCACGTTGGACGACATGCGCCGGCTCTACGAAGGGTTCGACCTGTGTGACCCGAATACATCGGTGTCGATGACCATCAACGGCCCGGCGCCGATCATCTTGGCCATGTTCATGAACGCTGCGATCGATCAAGAGGTCGAGCGTTTCGCCAACAAGGAGGGTCGCCGGCCCAATGACGCCGAGTACGCCGCCATCGAAGCGCGTACGTTGTCGACCGTCCGCGGCACCGTGCAAGCCGACATTCTCAAGGAGGATCAGGCCCAGAACACCTGCATCTTCTCGATCGAATTTGCTCTCAAAATGATGGGTGACGTGCAGGAGTACTTCATCGAGCGCAGCGTGCGGAACTACTACTCGGTGTCGATTTCCGGGTACCACATCGCCGAGGCGGGCGCCAATCCCATTACCCAGCTGGCCTTGACGCTGGCCAACGGTTTCACCTACATCGAGTACTACCGGAGCCGCGGCATGGCCGCGGACGAAGTTGCCCCCAACTTGTCGTTCTTCTTCTCGAACGGCCTGGACCCAGAGTACTCAGTGATTGGGCGGGTGGCACGGCGCATCTGGGCGGTGGCCATGAAGGAACGCTACGGCGCCGGCCGGCGCTCGCAGCGGCTCAAGTACCACATTCAGACCTCGGGCCGTTCACTGCACGCTCAGGAGGTGCAGTTCAACGACATCCGAACCACTCTGCAGGCTCTCATCGCCTACTATGACAACTGCAACTCTTTGCACACCAACGCTTACGACGAGGCGGTCACCACTCCCACCGAAGAGTCGGTGCGCCGGGCAATGGCGATCCAGATGATCATCGCCCGCGAGTTTGGGCAGGCCAAAAACGAAAACGTCAACCAGGGGTCGTACTTTATCGATGCCCTGACCAACTTGGTCGAAGAAGCGGTGCTGGCTGAGTTCGAGCGTCTCTCGGACCGTGGCGGCGTTTTGGGGGCGATGGAGACCCAGTACCAGCGCTCCAAGATTCAGGAGGAGTCGCTCCGCTACGAGCGGTTGAAGCACACCGGCGAGCTGCCCATCGTCGGCGTCAACACCTTTGTCGATGCCGCGGAAGACGACGAACCGGCCGAGGTCGGCGTTTTGACCCGGGCAACGCCTGCCGAAAAGGACAAACAGGTCGCCGCGCTATGCGCCTTTCACACCCGCCACGCCGAGGCCAGCGCCGAGGCGTTGGGGCGGCTCAAACGCGTGGCCGCAGCACGCGGCAACATCTTTGCGGAACTCATGCACACGGTCCGGGTTGCCAGCCTCGGCCAAATCACCCGGGCGCTCTACGAGGTGGGCGGCGCCTACCGGCGCTCGATGTAGGAGAAAGCACCATGCGTAACCAGGTTGCGTGGGTCGTCTTGGCTCTCTGGTTGGGGGGATGCGGGGAGGAGACCACCCCCACCGGCCCGACCGGCGGTCAGCTAGAAGTAGGGGAGCCGGTGCTGGTGGAAAACAGCGCTGTGTGGGCGACCAATGCGGTGTCGTGGATCAATCGCAATGCCGCCGACCGCGTGCCGGAGGATGCGTTTGCGGTAACCGCTGTTTCGACGCAATCGATGGGCGCGCTGACCACCCACTTTCTCTTGGAAGCGGCGATCGTGCCGGTCTGCGACGGCGACTGTTTCAAGCGACGCGGCGACGCTCGTTCGCTCGCCGAAGTGACGATCGGTTCCCTGGCCTGGTCACCGACCGCCGCCGAGGTGGTCGTCGAGGCGAACTTCCGCGCCGTAGGCGAACCGCGGGGCCCGCACGTCGCCTTTTGGCCAGCCGCAGGCGGGCCGTTCAGGGCGCGCTTCCCCGGACAAATGCCGGCTTACAACCGCGAAGGCACCGCCGTCGTCTTCGTCTCACCCAACGCTCGCGCCGTCATGCGGGTGGGGATCCAAGGGATCGGCCAGGTCATCCTCGCCGAAGATCTGGCGATCGCTGAAGATCCCAGCCTGTCGGCGGGCGACTCGCTATTGGCTTGGTCACAGGTGACCCCGACCGGCCGGCGCATCATGGTCCTGGACCTGGATCTCGCGGGGGCAGTGCCGGTCGCAGCCTCCGATCCTGATGAGGGCCGCGATGGTCGCGACGATCGCTACCCGCAGTGGTCACCCCGTTCGAACTTTCTGGCCTACGTCGCCGGGATCGATCGAGGCGCAGTCAGCCCGGCACTCTTTGTAGCCCGAGTCGGCGATCGGTCGGCCATCGACGGCGTCCAGAAGATCCACGAGTTTCGCTCGGACCAGCGGATTCAGCACCTGGCCTGGCACCCCGATGGCCGGCTGATGCTTCTTGTGATCGACGGCAACGTCTACGTGATGCTGATGCCCGAGCACGTGCGTGATGCACCGCTGGGCTAGTCGGCTGCCGGCCCGCTGGCCTGGCGCAGGCCGGAGGTGGCGTGGTGGGTCCCCTCGGCGTCGATCACCAGCGCCTCAACCTCGGGCAGGCGCTCGGCAAGGGTGACGCCAGCCGCCGGCCCCATGACGAAGATGCCGGTCGCCAGGGCGTCGGCGATGCCGGTATCAGGGGCGACGACGGTGACGCTCCGGCAGTGCGGCGCCGGGTAGCCGGTGGCGGGGTCGATGATGTGGTGGTAGCGCCGCCCCTCGTAAAAAAAGTACCGCTGGTAGTCGCCCGAGGTGACGACGGCGGCGTTTCGAGCGGTGAGTGTCACCAGGACGCGTTCGGGGTCCCTGGGGTCGCGCACCCCCACCCGCCAGCCGCCACCCGATGGACCGGCGCCGCGGGCGCAGAGGTCGCCACCCGCATCGATCATGCAGTTGTCAAAGCCGGCCGCCTGGAGCACCGCGGCGGCGCGGTCGACAATGTAGCCCTTGGCGATGCCCCCCAGTCCGATCCGCATGCCGCGCTCTGGCAGCCCCACCCGCGGTGGTCGCCCGGCCAGCTCGAGCCGGCGGTAGTCGACCAAGGACCGAGCGGCGGCGATCGTCGGCTGACTGGGTGGTGCGGCGCGGCGAAAGTCCCAGGCGCCGCCGAGCGGACCGAACGTGATGTCAAACGCCCCGGACGTGGCCTCACCCAGCTCGATCGACTTTTGGACCAAAGCCCAGGTCTCGGGTGCGACCAAAACCAAGGAGTCGCCGGCAGCCGCATTGATGCGTGACACGTCGCTCTCCGCGCGGTAGCTCGAGAGAAGCGCCTCGAGTCGCTCGACCTCTAGGAAGGCGCGTGCGGCGGCATCGGCGGCCAGGGCGTGACGCTCCGGCGCGGCGACGATCTGGATGACCACTGCCGTTCCCATGGCCGGCTGCTCGAAAGAGAGGGCAGCCGGCGCTGCCCGAGTGGGCTGGCCGGTGCAGAGCGCGAAGGCGGCGACGGTCAGGCTAAGCGGAGCCCGCCGACGTCGATGCTGAGCCCCCGGCCTTGTTGTCCTTGGAGGTCGTGGGGGTTTCGGGCTTGGGCTTGACGGCGCTTTTGGAATCGCCTTTGGCGCTCTTCCCATCGGTCCCCTGTTCCGCCTTGGCGGCGGCTTGGTAGGACTTGCTGCGGTAGTCGGTGACGTAGAAGCCGGAACCCTTGAAAATCATGCCGGCGCCGGTGCCAATGAGCCGTTCCAGTACTCCCGAACACTCCGGGCATTCGGTCAACTTCGGGTCATTCATCGACTGAAAGACTTCAAAGGTGTGGCCGCAGCTTTGGCACTGATAATCGTAGTTTGGCATCATTCCACCTGACCATCGGTCGATCGGGGCACGCGACCCCACCCTCGGGATATCGACCGCCCGCCGGTCGTTCCAGAGCCCGCCGTCCAGGAGTTCTGGGGGGTGCCCCTCCAAACCACCTAAACTAGGTTGGTAGTGCGTGTTAGGTCGCCGACTGGTCGTCTTCGTAGGCGAACCGCACCTGGCCGGCAAGGACCCGCTCGGTGGCGCGGGTGGTGACCTTCTCACCTTCCTGGTCGTTGGCCAGCCGCCGCAGGCGGTCGTTGAGGCGTCGGGCCTCACGGGCAGCCACCACCACCATCTCGTAGCCACTCTTCGGAATCGTCGTGCCGGGCAGGTCTTCCGGGGCGACCGTGGCAGCCTGAGCTTCGTCCAGCTCCGGTGTTTCTTCGGGGATGACTGAGTCTTCCATCGCGTCTTTGACTTCCGTGGGTTAGGTGCTGGGGCTCGAGCCCATCGCATCACACAGAACCGCGGAGTTTAGCACCGGTACCCCGGGCCGGCAAGTGCGGCCGGCGCCGCTTGACCGGTCCCCGTCACCGTTGCACACTTAGCGCCGCTTACCTTTTGCCGCCTATCCTACGGAGACTAAAGTCGTGCCGGCGCTCAAGAAACGCGTTTTTTCAGGGATCCAGCCGTCGGGTGAGTTGCATATTGGCAACTACCTGGGTGCCCTGCGCAACTGGGCACGCCTCCAAGACGACTACGCTGGTCTCTATTGCGTCGTCGACTATCACGCCATCACTCAACCCTATGCACCGGCTGAAATGATGGACCGGGTCATCGACGCGGCGCGCGGCATCCTGGCGGCTGGCATCGATCCGGAGCAGTCGATTGTCTTTGTCCAGTCGCACGTGCCCGAGCACACCGAGCTCGCCTGGATCTTCAGCTCGATGGTGTCGATTGGTGCCCTCGAGCGCATGACCCAGTTCAAAGAGAAGTCGGCACAGCACCGCGGCAAGTCGAATGCCGGGCTGTTTACCTACCCAGTCTTGCAGGCCGCCGACATCCTCTTGTACCGCGGCGAGGCGGTGCCAGTCGGCGAGGATCAGGTCCAACACTTGGAGCTGTCGCGCGACATCGCCCGCCGGTTCAATCACACCTATGGCGAGCTGTTCCCCGAGCCGATGCCGCTTCTAACTCCGACGCCGCGCATCATGGGTGTTGACGGCAAGACCAAGATGTCCAAGAGTCGCAACAACGCCATCCACATGTTGGGCAGCCCCGAAGAGCGCTGGGAGCGCCTGCGAACGGCGGTGACCGACGAAAATCGCAAGCGGCGCAACGACCCCGGCAACCCCGAGATCTGTGGCATCTTCACCATTCACCAGGCGATGTCGGCTGCCGATCGAGTAGCGACCGTCGACCGCGATTGTCGAAGCGCGGCGATCGGCTGCGTCGACTGCAAGAAGCTGTTGGCCGAATCGATGGAAGCTGAGTTGGCGCCAGTCAATGCCCGGGCGCGGGAACTCACCCGCGAGCGCGTCATCCAAATCCTCGATCAGGGTGCCCGCCGGGCTACGGCCATCGCCCGCTCGGTGATGGCCGAGGTGCGAAGCGCCATGGGGCTGGGCTTTCCCGGCGGCTCCGGCCGTGTCTAGTGCGGACGGACGGCTGATCGAGCGCACCGCGCTCGACGAGGACCGGCAGCTCGAGCCGGGTCTGCGGCCCCTTCGCCTGGGTGACTTCGTCGGGCAGGCCGGGCTCAAAGACAAGATCGCCCTGATGATCGAGGCTGCCCGCGAACGGCGCGAAGTGCTCGACCACATTTTGTTGTCCGGTCCTCCGGGGCTCGGCAAGACCACCTTGGCCCAGATCGTCGCCAACGAGTTGGACGTCGGCTTCGTGCCAACCGCCGGCCCGGTCGTCGAGCGCGCCGGCGATTTGGCCGGGTTGTTGACGCGGCTGGGCACCGGCGACGTCTTGTTCATCGACGAAATCCACCGGCTCAATCAGGTGGTCGAGGAGTACCTGTACCCGGCCATGGAGGATTTCCGGCTCGACGTGATGATCGACCGGGGTGCTGCTGCCCGCGCTGTGCGCCTGAACTTGAGCCGCTTTACCTTGATTGGCGCCACCACGCGCACTGGCCTCTTGACCGCCCCCTTGTTGGCGCGCTTTGGGTTCACCGAGCGGTTGGACTACTACCAAGCCGAAGAGTTGGCCGAGATCGTCGAACGCTCGGCGGCGATCTTGGGTGTCCAGATCGATCGAGCCGGCGCCGTGGAACTGGCGCGCCGTGCCCGCGGCACGCCCAGGGTGGCCAACCGCCTCTTGCGGCGCGTGCGCGACTTTGCCCAGGTGCGGGCTGAGGGGGTGATCGATCGCCCGGTGGCTGAGGCCGCACTGTCCCTGCTCGGTGTCGACGAGCTTGGCCTCGAGGCCATGGATCGCCGCATCCTCACCGCCCTGGTGGATACCTACGGCGGCGGGCCGGCGGGCCTGAACACCTTGGCTGTGTCGGTGGGGGAGGAACCCGATACCCTGGAGGATGTCTACGAACCCTTTCTCATCGAAGCCGGCTTGTTGCAACTTACCCCGCGCGGGCGCCTGGCGACTCCAGCTTGTTTCGCCCACTTGGGGCGCCCGGTACCGGCGCCGGGGCAGGGTCGTTTGCTCTAGCGTGACAGCCCCCTACCTGCGCACAGCCTATGGATACGCGCTGCCGCCCGAGCTGATCGCTGGGCGCCCGGCGGCTGAGCGCACGAACGCCCGTCTCATGGTGGTTGACCGGCGCCGCGGCGAGCTGGGCGAGGCGCGCTTCAGTGCCCTCGGCGACTACCTGCGGCCGGGCGATCTGCTGGTTCTCAACGACACCCAGGTGGTGCCAGCTCGCCTTTACGGCGAGCGGATCGATACCGGCGGCGCTGTCGAGCTGTTGCTCACCGAAGCCAGCGGCAACCCGGGTGGTTTGCAGCTACCGCCCGCGGCGACCTCCGTGCGTTGTTGGGCCCTCGGCCGGCCCGGCCGGCGGCTCAAGCCCAAGCGGCGCTTCGTCCTCGAGGGCGGTTGCCTGGTCGCCGAGGTCTTGGAAGAGGGAACCGGTGGCTGCCGCTTGCTCCTTTTGGAATCAGCCGATGGCACGACTCCGGTTGCCGAGTGGGTCGAGCGCTGTGGACACATGCCGCTGCCTCCTTACTTGGGAAGGCGCGATGACGCGCGCGACCGCACCGACTACCAGACAGTCGTCGCCCGCCATCCCGGGGCGGTGGCGGCGCCGACCGCCGGCTTGCACTTTACCGTCGCACTCCTCGCCCAGCTGGAAGCGGCTGGCATCCGTCGGGCGAGCGTCACGCTGCACGTTGGCCCCGGCACTTTCCAGCCGGTGGAAGCCAACGATATCCGCAACCACACGCTCCAGACTGAGGCCTACACGGTGAACGCCGCCACCGCCGCGGCCGTGGACGCCACCCGCACCGGCGGCGGCCGGGTTGTTGCGGTGGGCACCACGGTGGTGCGGGCGCTGGAAAGCGCCGGCGCTGCCGGCGGTCGGCTGCGGCCAGGCGCCGGTACGACCCAGCTGTTTATTGCGCCGCCTTTCGAGTTCCAAGTGGTGGACGCGCTGGTCACCAACTTCCACTTGCCGGAGTCTTCCCTGTTGATGTTGGTGGCTGCCTTCGGCGGTCCCGAGCTGGTGCTACGGGCTTACGCCGAAGCCGTAGAGCGGCGTTACCGGTTCTACTCCTACGGCGACGCCATGCTGGTCGTCTGAGCAGCGGCGACGACAGCATGCCCACCGACGCCCCGTTCAGCCTCGAGTCAATGCCCACCGGCGCTGGGCCGCGGGCCGGCCGCCTCGAGTTGGCTCACGGCACGGTCGACACGCCGGTCTTCATGCCCGTCGGCACGCAGGCGGCGGTCAAAGCTCTGGCTCCCGACGAGCTCAGGGCCCATGGAGCCCAGATTATTCTGGCCAACACCTACCACCTGCTTCTGCGGCCCGGCCCGGAGCGGCTCAAACGCCTCGGTGGCCTCCACCGCTTCATGCGGTGGGATGGCAACATTCTGACCGATTCCGGCGGCTACCAGGTGATGAGCCTGGCGGCCTTGGCGCGCCTAGACGACCGCGGAGTCGATTTTCGTTCGCACTTGGACGGGCAGGCGTTGCGGTTGACGCCGGAGTCGGTGCTGGTCGCCCAAGACGCCTTTGGCTCCGACGTGCTGATGCCACTGGATGTTTGCCCGCGGTTACCGGCAACGCCCGAGGTTCTGGAGCACGCGGTGTCGGTGACCTCGAATTGGGCCAGGCAGAGCGCTCAGTGGTACAGCGGCCGGCGCCAGCGCGGTGACTTTGCCGGTCGACTGCTCTTTGCCATCAACCAGGGCGGCGTCGATGCGGCGCTCAGGCGCCGTTCGGCCGAAGAGCTCATGGAGATCGACCTGCCGGGCTACGCCATCGGTGGCTTGATGGTCGGAGAGCCCAAGCCCCAGACGTTTGAGACGGTGGCGGCGCTGGGCGATCTCTTGCCGATCGAAAGACCGCGCTATCTGATGGGGGTGGGGACGCCCCTTGATCTTCTCGACGGCGTCGCCCGCGGCATTGACATGTTCGATTGCGTCATGCCAACCCGGAACGCCAGAAACGGCCAGGTGTTTACGCGCCAGGGGAAGTTGATCATCAAGCACGCTGCCCACCGGGACGCCGATTTGCCGCTCGATGCCAGCTGTGCGTGCTACACCTGCCAACACTTCTCGCGCGCCTATCTCAGGCACCTGTTCGTGGCGGGGGAGGTCCTGGCTCTCCGGCTCCTGTCCCTTCACAGCGTTGCTTTTTACCTGGCGCTCCTCGCTGAAATTCGCCAAAGTATTCTGGCGGGCGACTTTGCGGCGCTGAAGGCGGAGTATGAGGCGGCCTACGCCGATGCCGAGCGCCGGCGGCTGGCTGAATCCTAAAGGCGCCCTCGCCATCCTAATCGGGGCTCCTGATCGGAGATCGAGGTCATGATTGACGTAGCGTGGGCACAGGCTCCTGGCGCCGCCGGCCCCAACCCGGCCTTGCAACTTGTGCCGTTCGCCCTCGTTCTGGGCATTTTCTTTCTTTTGGTGATGCGCCCGCAGATGAAGCGGCAGCGCGAGCACCGGGAGCTGGTGGCTGGCCTGTCCAAAGGCGACCAGGTGGTGACCGTCGGCGGCTTGCTCGGCACGATCGTCGGCACCAAGGACGATGTCGTCGTCATCAGGGTGGCTGATGGCATGAAGGTCGAAGTGTTGCGCACGGCAGTGACCGGCAAGCGAGGACACACCGATGGCTAGGCGTCCGATGGCCGCTTACACCGACGAAGTGCTACGCACCCCAGCCGCCCCGGTGGAAGGCCTGGGGAGCGAGGCGCTCATTAACCTGGTCGAGGACATGTTCGAAACCTGTACCGCCGAGGAGGGGGTCGGCCTTGCCGCCCCGCAGATCGGCGTCGGCGAGCGCCTCTTCGTGGTCCATTGTCCAGAAGACCCTGAAGATCCAGAGACTGAGCACCATCGCTGGGCGATCGCGAATCCAGTCCTCGTGCACAAAGAGGGGACCGTGCAGAGCGAAGAGGGGTGCTTGTCGTTGCCGGGTATCCGCGGGGTGGTCAAGCGCGCCCGCCGGGTGGTGATGCAGGGGTTTGATCCGCACGGCCAACCGTTCGAGGTCGACGCCGGTGGGCTCTTGTCCCGGTGCATCCAGCACGAGATCGACCACTTGGATGGCGTGTTGTTTATCGAACGCCTGAGCGCTCTAAAGCGCCAGCTCCTCAAGCGGCAACTGGAGGAGTTGGCCGAGTCGGCCTGATCCACGCGTGGGCTTCCGGGTCGTGTTCATGGGGACGCCCGAGTTTGCGCTGCCGACTTTGGCGGCGTTGTCAACCGCCGGACACCGCCTCTTAGTGGTGACGCAGCCGCCGCGGCGGGCCGGCCGCGGCAAGCACTTGCGCCCCAGTCCTGTCGGCGCCTGGGCGCGCGAGCACGACGTGGAGTGCATCGAGCGCGCGACGCTCCGGGGTGGCGAAGACCGCCGGGCACTCGTCGAATTCGCACCGGACTTCTTGGTGGTGGTGGCGTTTGGTTTGATCTTGCGGCGGCCGGTTTTGGGACTTCCACGCTATGCGCCTGTCAATTTGCACCCATCACCCTTGCCGCACCTGCGCGGTGTTGCCCCCATCCCCTGGGCGATCTGGTTGGGTGACCGAGAGACGGCGGTGGCGACCATGTGGATGGATAAGGGCGTCGACACCGGCGACGTGCTGTTGGAGAAGCGTGTGACCATTGGCCCGCGCGAGACCGCCGGCGGCCTGACTGAGCGGTTGGCTGAGTTGGGTGCGCCCTTGGTTCTCGAGTCACTCGAGTCGGTCGCCCGGGGCGGCCGGCGTCGCCCACAGGCGGCGACGACCGCCAGCTACGCGCCGCACCTCGTCAAAGCCCACGGCGCCCTGGACTGGCGGGAGCCCGCCCGAGTCCTCGACCGGCAGATCCGCGCGCTGAGCCCGTGGCCCGGGACTCAGTGTCTCCTCGACGGCGGCCGGTTGGGCGTGGTGGCGGCCGAGCCCGTTGCCGAACCCTGGAGTGACCAGCCGCCCGGCACCGTCGTCGGCTCCGGGAGAGCGGGATTGACCGTCGCCACCGGCCAGGGCTTCCTCAGGTTGACTCACCTCCAAGCTCCCGGCAAACGCGCCGTCGGGGCCGCCGAGTTTTGCCGGGGACGTCCAGTGCCGACCGGGACCCTCCTGGGGTCACTCCCGAAGCCACCCGGCTTGCCGTATCCGACGCGCTCCGACGGCACGCGCTTGAGCTTGGGCCGGGCACCGGCCGAGGGCCAGCTCGAGGAGGATCCCAATGCGTAAGGCCGGAGGGGGCGGTCGCCGGCCGCCAAGCAAGTTCAGGCGCCAGCCGCGTCCGCCCTCCCATCGAGTGGGCGACCGTGATCCTGGCGTCAAGCGCATGCCGCCCCAACCGGCTCCCGCCCCGCCGGCCGTTCCGGTGCGCGAAATCGTGCTTCGCGTGTTGTTTGAAGTGGAGACGCGTAGTGCTTTTGCCGATCGTCAGTTGGACATGGCATTGGCTCGTCTAGAACCGCGCCGCGAGGATCGCCAGCTGGCGACCCAGTTGGTCAACGGCACCCTCCGCTGGCAGCGACGTCTGGACCACGTAGCCGATGCGCTCTTGCGGGTCGACCGCCAGGGCCTACCGGTGTGGATTCGACTTTGCCTGCGATTGGGGATCTACCAGCTCTTGTTCCTGGATCGCGTGCCGCGCCACGCAGCCGTCGACGAGACCGTCCGCCTCGCCAAGAAATACGGCCACCCGGGCACGGCTGGGTTGGTGAACGCCATTTTGCGGCGCCTGCCAGAGGCGTTGGGCGAGGTAGTGTGGCCCGACCCCGAGGCGGAGCCGGTCCGGTTCTTGGCGGTGACCGAGTCGCATCCCGATTGGCTGGTCGAGCGTTGGGTAGAGCGCTACGGTGTCGCGCGCGCCCACAGTCTCCTGAGCGCCAACAACGCACCCTCCCAGGTCGTGGTCCGCGTCAACCGCCAGCGCACCAGCCAGAGCGAGGTGCTGCGCCAGCTCCGTCGGGCTGGCATTGAAGCCGAGCCAGGCCGCATGTACGACGCTTCGCTCAGACTGCCGCCAGGCGCCGACATTTTCAACCACCCGCTGTTTACCGCCGGTGCCTTGTCGGTTCAGGATGAAAGCGAGTCGATGGTCATGCGGTTGGTCAACCCCCAGCCCGGCGAGCGGCTCCTGGACTTGTGCGCCGGACCCGGGACCAAGCTGGCCCATATGATGGAGTGGACGCGGGCGGCCCCGGCCTGGTGCGTTGGAGTTGACGCCAATCGGGCGCGGTTGCTTAAAGCCCGCCAGGGTTTGGAGCGCCTCGGGCATCCGGCCGCCGCCTGGGTCTGCGCCGATGGCCGGCAGTTTGGCCGGGGAGCGGCCTTCGACCGGGTGCTGGTCGACGCGCCCTGCTCGGGATTGGCGGTCTTGCGACGCCGGGCCGACGCGCGTTGGCGCAAACGGCCCGATTCGTTGGTCGAGATGGCGAAGATCCAGGAGGCGCTCTTGGACCGGGCAGCCGAACTCGTGCGACCTCTTGGTTGTGTGGTGTACTCTGTGTGCAGTTTCGAGCCGGAGGAGTGCGAGGGGATCGTCAATGCCTTCCTGGAGCGGCATCCAGACTGGTGCATCGACCCTCCAGGCGCCGGTCTCGCCGCCGGTCGCACGGCGGCGGGGCTTTTCCAAATCCTCCACGACCAAGATGGCCATGACGGCGTGACCGCTGTGCGATTGAGGCGCCGCTCCCTCCCTTCGGGGTCAGGCCCGGGGACCGAACGCAAGGGATGCACTTGAGCGAATCGGCGAAGGGTGAGTCTGGCCGAGCTTTCGCCCGGCGTCTGGCGCAGATCGTTGGCCTTTGCTTGGTCGGCTTTTTGGCCGGTGGTTGGATTTTCAACGCGGTGGTGATGCCCGGGCTGACCGGGCGTGGGGCGGGCACCCAGGTCCCCGACCTCATCGGCCGCCGTCTGGCCGACGCCGAACATATCCTTAGAGAGGAGCGGCTCGAGCGCGCCGAGGAGTTGCGCCGCGAGTTCAGCGCTGTCTATCCGGACGGGTATGTGATCGATCAGGATCCCGAGCCCTTGACGCGCGTGAAGCGCGGCGCCGGCGTCCAGCTGGTCGTTTCGTTTGGCCGCGAGGGCATGGTTGTTCCCGATGTGCGCGGCGCCAGCTACCGTGACGCCCAGGTGTCCCTCTCCCGGGCCGGGCTGCGGCTCGGGCGGTTGTCCCACGCCCACGCCGAGGTGCAGCGCCAGCAAGTCGTTGCCACCACCCCGGAAGCCGGGGCGCTGACCTCGCCGGGGGCGCGCGTCGACGTGTTGGTGAGCCTGGGTCCGCCAGTGTCGGCGTTTGTTGCGCCGGACCTGCGCGGCTACCACATCGAGGAGGCGCACGCCTTTTTCGACCGATCGGGGATCCGCCTGATGGAGGTGCCGGTCGAGGAACCTGGCGTCAAGACCGGCGAAATCGTCGGTCAAAGACCGCTGCCGGGCCGGCGCATCCGCCCGAACGACGTGATCGAGGTGGACGTGGCTGGCGGTGCCCGACGCCGGCGGGCGTCGGACTGAGGTGGGCGCCCACCCACTCAGCACCGGCGTGCGCTGGGCCCCGTCGATTTTGTCCGCTGACTTCGGCTCATTGGCGGCGGAGACCGCCCGGGTCGAAGCGGCTGGCGCCGATCTCCTCCACCTCGACGTTATGGACGGCCACTTTGTGCCCAACCTGACGATCGGCCCGGCGGTCGTCGGCGCGCTGCGGCGGCATTCGCACCTGCCGTTTGACGTCCATCTTATGGTGACCGACCCAGCGGCGTTCGTCGGCCCGTTTAGAACGGCCGGGGCCGATCGCCTCACCTTCCACATCGAAGCGGTGGAGGACCCGCAAGCCCTGGCCGTGCACATCCGCCGGCTGGGGGCACGGCCGGGACTGGCCCTGAACCCGGCGACGCCACTCGAGGCAGTTGTGCCCCACTTGGCAGCGTTTGACCTCTGCCTGGTGATGACGGTCCACCCCGGCTTTGGCGGTCAGTCCTTCCGCGAGGACCAGCTCGCCAAACTCGAAGCGCTGGCCCGGACCAAGCGCCAAGCTGGCCTGGACCTCGACATCCAGGTGGATGGTGGCATTAACCTCGAGACTGCCAGACAAGCGGTGGAGGCCGGGGCTGAGATTTTGGTCGCTGGTAGCGCAGTCTTCGGCGAAGGCGATTCTGGCGCCAACCTCGAGGCCCTGCGCGCCAGCGCTGTTTGAGCTTGTCGAGACCCGGCCTGCGCTGCTAACCTGCGTGTTCTAAACCAGTTGCCAGGGAATCGGAGATGTTCGATGAGCTGACCGGCCGGTTTGAGCGGGTCTTCAAGACCTTACGCGGACGCGGTAAGCTCACCGAGGCCAACATTCGTGAGTCCATGCGCGAGGTGCGCCGGGCGCTCTTGGAAGCGGACGTGCATTACGAAGTCGCGCGCGATTTCGTCAAGCGGGTCGAAGAGCGCGCTGTTGGGCAAGAAGTGCTGCGGTCGATCACGCCCGGCCAGCAGGTCGTCAAGATTGTGCACGACCAGTTGGTCACCCTGCTTGGCGACAGCGCCGCCGACTTGGTGAAGGCCGCCGAGCCACCCACGGTGATCATGCTGGTCGGCCTGCAGGGGTCAGGCAAGACCACCTTGGCTGGCAAGCTGGCGCTGCGCGCTAAGAAGGCGGGTGAGCGTGCCAAGCTGGTTGCAGCCGACCTGGTGCGGCCGGCTGCGGTCGAGCAGCTCGAAACCTTGGGGCGTTCCATCGATGTACCCGTGGCGTTACCCCGAGCGGGTGCCGACGCGCCGGCCGCCGTGCGCCAGGGGTTGGCCGAGGCGGCGGGCGCGGACCCGATCATCATCGACACAGCCGGCCGCCTGGCGATCGACGCGCCGATGATGGCCGAGCTTGACGAGGTGCGGCAGGTCGCCAAGCCGACCGAGGTGTTGCTGGTGGTCGACGCCATGACCGGCCAGGATGCGGTCCGTACAGCGCTCGCTTTTGACCAGGAGCTGGGGGTCGACGGCATCGCCCTCACCAAGCTTGACGGCGACGCCCGCGGCGGTGCGGCGCTATCCATCCGCCACGTCACTGGCAAGCCAATCAAGTTGGCTTCGGTCGGCGAAAAATTGAGTGCCCTCGAGGCGTTTCACCCCGAGCGCATGGCCGGGCGTATCCTGGGCATGGGTGATGTGGTCTCCCTGGTCGAGCGGGCGGAATCGGTGATGGACGCCGACGAGGCGGCCCGGCTCGAGGAAAAGTTTCGCCGCGATGAGTTTACCCTGGATGACTTTCTGAAGCAGATCGAGCAGCTGCAAAAGATGGGGCCGTTGGGAGATCTGATGAAGATGATTCCGGGGATGGGCTCTCAACTGAAAGGCGTCGAGGTCGATGACCGCGCCTTTGTGCGCATTCGAGGTATCATCTGTTCGATGACCATGGCCGAGCGCACCCGGCCGAAGTTGATCAATGGCAGCCGTCGCCGCCGCATCGCCCGCGGTTCCGGGACGTCGGTACAGGACGTCAACCGGTTGCTCCAGCAGTTTGGCCAAGCGCAGAAGATGATGAAGCAGATGCGTTCGGGGCGATTGAAGCTACCGTTCTAAACAGGCGCCCCCCGGGGGGCGCATCCGAGGAGGACCGAGTTCATGGCAGTTGTCATCCGGCTCAGCCGTGCCGGGTCAAAGAAAAGACCCTTCTATCATATGGTGGTGGCCGATTCGCGCATGCGCCGCGACGGGCGCTTCATTGAGCGCGTGGGCTACTACAACCCGCTTCCCAAGCAGGAAGAGATTGTCATCAACGAAGAGCGCATCCAGGCGTGGATTGCTCAGGGTGCCAAGCCTTCCGACACCGTCAACCGGTTGATCAGCCGCAGCCGCCGCGAGGCGCCGGCCGGCGACTCGTTCAAAGATCGCCGCCGAGTCAAGCGCCAAGCCGCCAAAGCTGAAGCTGCCAAGTTGGAGGCCACGGCTGCGGCCGAAGCCAAAGCCAAGGCGGACGCCGAGGCCAAGGCAAAAGCAAAAGCCGAAGCCGCAGCCGCAGCCGCAGAAGCGGCCCCAGCTGATGGTGAAGACCAGGCGGCCGCCGAAACTGAAGCGGCACCTGACGCCGCAGCTGCCGACCAGGCGCAGGAGGAGTAACCATGGCACGCCCGAGACGCGGCCCGGCTATCCGCGGCCGCCGGCCCCATACCAGTCGCCAAGCCACCGAGGGTCGCGCCCCAGCCGAACTCGTGCGTTACCTGGCTCGCGGTCTGGTCGACGACCCTGAAGGGGTGTCGGTCGACGAGGTTGACACCCACGGCGGCACGTCGTTGGAACTCAGAGTGTCGATGGCGGACCTGGGTAAGGTGATCGGCAAAAGTGGCAGAACGGCGGAGGCGATGCGCACCCTGGTCGATCTGTCGGTCGGCACCGAAGGCCAGTACACGCTCGATATACAAGACTGATCGCGCCCATGAACGACTCGGCGCCGCTCGAGCGGGTCACCGTCGGCCACGTGGTCAAACCTCATGGTCTCCGAGGCACGCTGGTCGTTGAGTCCTGTTCCAATGTCGCCGGTCGGTTTGAGGGCCTCACCGAGGTCTGGTTGGAGGCAGCCGAAGGGGGAGATGAACGGCGCCCGGTCATTCAGGTGGCGCCTTTTGGAAAGCGCTACCTGGTCGAGCTGGCGGGGGTCGAGGGTCGCGATGCCGCCGAGGCCCTCAGGGGCAGAGCGCTCAAGATCGACGCGCCGATCGAGTCAGGCGATGATATCGATGAGCCCTTCTTTCATCAACTGGTGGGGCTTCAGGTGTTTCACGTCCAAAGCGGCGATCTTCTCGGTGAGGTGGTTGAGGTCATGGAAACCGGTGCCAACGAAGTCTTGGTAGTACGCCCGTCCAGTGGCCATGACATTTTGGTGCCCTACATTGACGCGGTGATTCGTGCGGTCAACACCGCCGAGGGGCGGTTAACGATCGAACCGTTGCCGGGCCTGTTGGACGGGTAGACCGTTGCTCAGGCTGCGGGTGTTGACGCTGTTTCCGGAGCTGATCGAGCCCCTGGGAACGTGTGGCATTGTGCGCGTCGCGCGCGAGCGGCAGGCGCTCGAGTTGGGCAGCATTCAGATCCGCGACTTTGCAAGCAACCGCTACGGGACGGTCGACGACTATCCGTACGGCGGTGGTGCGGGCATGGTCATGTCCCCGGCACCGTTGGGCGGCGCGTTGTCGCAAGCTCGCCGCGAGTTGGGCGCCAGCGCCCACGTGGTGCTGATGAGCGCGCAGGGGGCGCTGTTTGGCCAAGCGCGGGCTCGCGCCTTGGCGAACTTGGACGAACTGGTATTGATTTGCGGGCGCTACAAAGGGGTGGACGAGCGCTTCATCGAAGCGTATGTGGACGAGGAGCTGTCGGTGGGGGACTATGTGCTGTCGGGGGGCGAGGTCGCCGCGTGCGTGGTGATCGATGCCGTCGCGCGGCTCATGCCTGGGGTCTTGGGCGACGAGGCGTCAGCCGCCACCGACTCCATCGAGTCTGGTCTCCTGGAGGGGCCGCTCTATACTCGGCCGGAGGAGTTCGAGGGCCGGCGAGTGCCCGGTGTGTTGTTGTCCGGGCACCACGCCCGCATTGCCGATTGGCGCCGGCGCCAAGCACTGTCGCGCACGCGTGAGCGACGGCCCGACCTGTTGGCGCAGGCAGCACTGTCGGCCGAGGATCGGAAGTTTCTGCGCACCGCGTCGCTGGACGACAGCTAGGTGCGCGCGATCATCAGGTGTCACAACGTGTCGGTTAGAATCTCGAAAGTGGGAGAACAACGATGGATCCAATGAGCATAGTGGAGTCGAAATACGCGGCCAAATCGCTGCCGGAGTTTGCGATCGGCGACACCGTGCGTGTCCACTACCAGGTCGTCGAAGGAGACAAGCGGCGCACCCAGGTCTACGAGGGCACGGTGATCGCCGAGCACCGCCGCGGCATCGGCTCGTCGTTCACGGTCCGTAAGGTTACGGCCGGTATCGGCGTCGAGCGCGTCTTCCCCCTGCATTCGCAGAACATCGTCAAGGTCGAGGTCACCCGGCGCGGGCGCGTGCGGCGGGCCAAGCTCTACTACTTGCGCGACCGCAAGGGCAAGGCGGCGCGCGTGCCGGAGCTCCGCAAGTAACGCCGCCGACCGCGTGGAACGCCGGCGCCAACTCGCGGCACGTCGTCGTCGCCGCCGCCGCTTAGGTGCTTTTGACCGGCGGCGCTGCCCGGCTGGTCTGTGTGGTGTGGACGAGGTCGGGCGCGGGCCGTTGGCTGGGCCGGTCGTGGCGGCGGCGGTGATTCTGCCGCCGGGGGCCCGATTGGTCGGCGTTGACGATTCGAAGCGCGTGCCAGCCGCGCGGCGCGCCGAACTGGCCGAACAGGTGTTGCGCGAGGCAGAAGGCGCCGCAGTCACCGCCGTTTCGGCCCGCGATATCGACCGGCTCAATATCCGCCGTGCCACCTTCTTGGCGATGCAGCGGGCCATCCACGACCTCGGGAGGTTGCCTGTCCTCGTGCTGGTCGACGGCGAGCGGCTCCCCGACATGGCGTACCCCCAAGAGGGTGTCGTCGGCGGCGATCGCAAGAGCTTGGCGATCGCCTGTGCCTCGATCGTCGCCAAGGTCTGGCGGGACCGCCATATGGTCGAGTTAGACGCCGCCTATCCTGGCTACGGATTCGCTGATCACAAGGGCTACGCCACCGCCGAACACTTGGCGGCGCTCCGCCGCCTGGGACCGTGCGCCGTCCACCGGCAGAGCTTTGCGCCGGTGCGTCGCGCCGGCCAGGGAAGCCTCTGGTAGTGGCTGCTTTCTGGCGTCGGGGCGCGCCGCTGGTGGTCTTGGCCGTCGCTCTGGGGTTGACAGCACCCGTTCTCACCGACACCGAGTGGCAGGCCTCAAGCTGGCCGCGGGTGATGCGGGCATACGAGGCCACACCAGCTCTCACCCAAGGAACTTTTGGTTTCGACGTGGTGGCGATCGCTGCCTACACGTTGGCCCCCGCCCACCCGCGTTTGGCCCTCAACCTCCTGTCGCTGGCCAGCCTGCTGGCGCTCGTCGAGCTGACGCGGCGCTTGCGCGGCCGTCTGCACGACGCCTCGCTGATCAGCGAGCGGGCGGTGGCTGCTCTGGCACTCGTGGTCATGGGGGTCGTTTGGCGCCAGAGCGTCGCTGCCGACGTGCACTTGCTCGAAGCAGCCGTGGCGATCGCCGCCGTGCTCGTGGCGTGGTCGGGCCAGTTCTGGAATGGCGCCGCGTTGGGCGTCCTGGCTACCGTGGTCTCCGCGGCGGCATGGGTGCATTGGCCGCTCTTGGCCGCCGCCGGTCGGACGCGGCGGGAGACGGCAACCATAGCCGGCGCCGCGCTGGTGAGTCTGCCGGTGGCTAGGGCGGTCCCGCACCCGGTCCTCACCATCCCCCCGGATTGGGTGCGCGATTGGGGCGTGTTGGTGGTCAGCCTCGCCTGCCTCCTGCCGCTGATCGCGGTCGGCGCCTGGGGCGACGCCCAGCGCTCCAGTCGCGGGCGGCGCTTTCTCGTGGCGACGGGCTTGGCGCTGGTGGCAACAGCGGTGACACGTCCGGGGGAAGGGGAATTGGGGCGCCAATGGGTACCGGTCCTGCCGTACGTGGCGGTGGTGGTGGGCGGGGCGATCATCCCCCTCCGGCGTTGGCTGCGGGGCACGGCCGCCTTTCGCCGCCGCATGGCTCTGGGGATCGTCGGTTGGCTCATCGCTTGCAATGCTGCCCTCTCGGGGGCGCTGGTCGTATGGCCGCCGTGGCAGGCGGCGCGGGAGTTTCGAGCACGAGCGGCGGAGCTACCAGAGCGCTTCCGCGGCGCGGTGATCGTCGGCACGCCATCGAGCGCCGCCCTCTACCAAGTGGCCAACATGGAGGGAGAGGGGTTGCCACTCTCAGCCGTCCAACTCGACCCGGATACCGGACGCAGGCACAATCCAACCGGGCGATCGGCCGGCGATGAGCGTCGTCTCGGCATGCCCGAGCCGGCAGCCAGCCCGCTCATCTGGTTGACCGAGCAAGCTTCCCGGCAGTCGCGCGAGTCGCCCATGATGAGAGTCGGTGCGTTGGAACTGCACGGCGCCTCGATCGTGCCAACCAGGACCCGCCCCGGGGATACGATTGCGGTGGGCCTGGATTGGCGCTACGCGAGCGCGGCGCGCTCTCGCGTCCAACTGGCGCTGCGTTCGGAGAGCGGGGTCAGACGACTAGGCGCCTACCGCTGGGGCGTGGCTGCCGACTCACTGGCTGGGGCCGGTTGGTTGGCCGAACAAGTGATGCTGCACATTCCGCCGGCGACACCGGCGGGCCAGTGGAGTGTGGTGGTGGCGATCGAGGCGGAGCCGGGCGGCTTTGCGATCGCCGACTGGTGGCGGCGCTCCACTTGGGCTGGGACGCCGTATCCGCCCCCCAAGACCGCCTGGCATAGGCTCGGCACGCTGAGCTTGGTGGACTTGGACGGCGGTCGATGAGTGCTGCCATCCCGCGCTTCGAGCGTGGTCGCCTGGGTGAAACCATGGCTGCTGCCTACCTGGAACTCTGCGGCTACCGCATTCAAGAGCGCAACCGCCGGCTGGGACCGCATGAGATCGACCTGGTTGCCGTCCGCCATGGTTGGACCTGCTTCGTGGAGGTTCGAACCCGCCAGCGTAGTGACTACGGTAGGGCGGCCGAGACGATCTCGCCGGCCAAGCGCCGGCACTTGCGTAACGCCGCACGCCGGTGGTTGCAGGAGACGCCAACCGCGCGCGTGCGCTTTGACGTGATTACCATCGATTGGCAAGCGGATGAGTCGGTCGCTTTATGCCACTGGGTGGATGCATGGCAGTAGCAAAGCAAAAGGGGTGGCGGTTGCCACCCCTTCGCCATGAGAAGGTCCCGTTGCTTGCGGTGTCGATCAAGGACACACCCATTCCCGGTTCGTAGAACCCGCGCCAACCAGCCCCGAGCCCCCTTAGGAGGACGGCGAAGCCTGTCCGAGCCGGTGGCGGGCTTTGGAAACGCGTGACGGACACGGTGGCCAGAGCACCCACAGAACAGCAACCTACACCGGTCGGCTCAATGCAGGCCGCGTGCCCGTCCGATCGATCACCAGCCAAATAAGCTATGCTCCTCCGCCACAGTCGCTTAGCCACACCGACCGACCTCCTTGAGGAGCGTCTAATGAGGCAATCTGCACGGGACCGCCGGGCAATGCGCACGGCCACCCAGGACCGCCGGTGAACACCCCCACCACCATTGCCACCCACCTCGCCCAGGGGGAACGAGCGGCTTTGGCCCGGGCACTCAGTTGGGTAGAAGACGGCGCCGCCGAGGCAGACGCCCTGCTTGACGCCTTAACCTGGCGTCCTCGTGCGTTGCGGTTGGGGGTGACCGGCCCCCCCGGTGCCGGCAAGTCCAGCCTCATTGCCCGCCTCGTTCAGGTCTATCGAGCGCGCGGCCATTCCGTGGGGATCTTGGCATTCGATCCGTCCAGCCAGATGTCGGGCGGCGCCCTGTTAGGCGATCGCGTGCGCCTGGGCGCCTTGGCCGGCGATCCAGGCGTCTTCATACGCTCGATGGCCAGCCGAGGGGGCAGCGGCGGCTTGGCGCGGGCGGCCGGGATAGCGGTGGAGTGCCTCGATGCGGCCGGCTTTGACCGCATCCTCGTCGAGACCGTCGGTGCTGGTCAGACCGACCAGGAGGTCGCCGACTGGGTGCACGCGGTCCTCGTTGTGCTAGTCCCCGAGGCAGGTGACCAGGTGCAAAGCATGAAAGCCGGCCTCCTCGAGCTGGCCGACATCTTGGTGGTCAACAAGTCCGATCGAGCAGGCTCGGGCGCGCTCGTGCAAGCTCTAGAGGACGCCGTCGGGCTCCGTGCCAGCGGCTTCCGGCGCCCGCCGGTGCTCACCACTTGCGCAACCACGGGGGACGGCGTCGAAGCCCTGGTCGACTGTTGCGAGCGGGCGGCCGCGGCAGCCAGCGAGGACTATCAGCTCGGGCGCCGCCGGGCCCTCAAGCGCGAGTTGGAGCGTCGCCTGGGAGCGCTCTTGTGGAGCCGCGTGGCGGCGGGATGGGACGCCCCACTCGGAGATTTGGCTGCGTCGCTCGCCGCCGGCGCCAGCTGGGGCGACGCCCAGCGCAGCTTGGAGCGCATGGTGGGCGAGCTTTGGACTGAGTCGCCCAAGTAAGTGGCGTTGGTGGCGGTGAGTGCCCTGATCGAGTAAGATGCGCGGCGAGCTTGGCGCTCGGAGTGGGCGCCCGAGAGAGACCAAGTGTCCGAACAGAAGATCAGAGTGCTGGTGGCCAAGCTGGGGCTCGACGGCCACGATCGTGGTGCCAAAGTAGTGGCAGCGGCGCTGCGCGACGCCGGGATGGAAGTGATCTATACCGGCTTGCACCAAACCCCGGAGATGGTCGTTGAAGCCGCCGTCCAGGAGGACGTCGACGTCGTGGCGTTGTCGTCGCTGGCCGGGGCGCACCTGACCCACTTTCCGCGGGTGCTGGAACTTCTCGGGGAGAAGGGCCGCGGCGACGCCTTGGTGGTCGGTGGCGGCATTATTCCCCCTACCGATCAAGCGAAGCTCGAGGCCCTGGGGATGGGGCGGTTGTTTGGACCGGGAACCATGACCGCCGAAATCATCGACTACATCGAGAGCTGGTGCGCGGCCCGCTCCACCTGAGGGGTGGGGTTCGGGCACCTTGAGGGATGAGGATGTCGCAATCCACCGACGTGGTGATCGCCGGCACTTGTCGGACACCGATCGGCAAGTTTTTAGGCGGCTTGTCGTCGATCCCTGCCACCCAACTAGGGACCTTGGCGGTGCGCACCGCCCTGGAGCGGGCGGCGGTGCCGGCGGCGGCGGTCGACGAAGTAATTTTGGGGCAGGTAGTTCAGGCGGGCGCCGGGCAGGCACCGGCGCGCCAGGCGGCGATCCACGCCGGCATCCCCCCCGAAGTCGGGGCGCTGACCATCAACAAGGTGTGTGGGTCCGGGCTCAAGGCAGTGATGTTGGCCGCTCAGGCGGTGCGCGCCGGCGATGCCGATTGCGTCGTTGCTGGTGGCATGGAGTCGATGTCGCAAGCGCCGTTCTTGTTGAAGACGATGCGCACCGGCCAGCGCCTTGGCAACGGCGAGCTCAAAGACGCGGTGGTCTTGGACGGACTTTGGGATTCGTTCAACGACTATCATATGGGGAGCGCCGCCGAGCACATTGCCCGCAAGTTTCAGGTGTCCCGCGCAGATCAGGACGCCTACGCATTGGCCAGTCACCAGAAGGCCGTGGCGGCGATCGAGGCCGGTCGCTTCAAGGACGAGATTGTGCCGGTGGAGGTGGTTGGCCGCCGAGGTAGTGTGGCGGTTGTCGATACTGATGAAGCGCCGCGGGCGGACACCTCGATCGACGCCCTGGCCAAGCTCCAACCGGCGTTCGAGTCCGATGGAACGGTGACCGCCGGCAACGCCCCAGGGCTCAACGACGGCGCCTCGGCGTTGGTGGTGATGAGCGCTGCCAAGGCGCGCGAGCTCGGCGTCGAGCCAGAGGCCCGGATCGTCGGCTACGCCACCGGTGGCGCCGCCCCGGAGCTGGTGTTTTGGGCGCCGGTCGACGCCGTCCGGCGTTTGATGAAGCAACTTGGGGTCGACATCAACCATTGGCAGCTGATCGAGGCCAACGAGGCGTTTGCCGCCCAGGCGCTTGTCGACGGGCGTGAGCTCGAGTGGGATTTCGAGCGCGTCAACGTCAACGGTGGGGCCATTGCGCTTGGCCACCCCATCGGCGCTTCGGGGGCACGCATTCTCACCACGCTGATCCACGCGCTCAGGGCGCGAGGTGCGAGCCGCGGCTTGGCTACCCTGTGTCTTGGCGGTGGCAACGCGGTAGCGCTGGCCATCGAGGCGCTTTAGACCCCAGACGAAGGAGTCCTCCATGCTAGAACAGTCCTCGGCCGGGGTCGTGACCGATACCGGCGCTCCCAAGATCCGCACCGTCGGCGTCATCGGCGCCGGCACCATGGGCAACGGCATCGCTCACGTGTTCGCCCATCATGGCTACACGGTTTGGCTGATGGACGTGGGCGAGGATGTCCTCAATCGCGCCGTGCAGACCATTGACAAGAACTTGTCGCGGATGGTGAAGGCCGACAAGATTTCGGACGCCGCCCGCGCCCAGGCGCTGGACCGCATCCGCACATCGGTCTCCTTGTCGTCGGCGGGGCAATGCGACATGGTGGTGGAGGCGGTCGTCGAAGACCTTGGCGTCAAGAAGGAAGTTTTTCAATCGCTGGACTCCATGTGCCCGGAGCACGCCATCTTGGCTTCCAACACCTCGTCGATCTCGATTACTCAAATGGCCGCGGTGACCCGACGCCCGGAGCAGGTCATCGGCATGCACTTCATGAATCCGGTGCCGGTCATGAAGCTTGTCGAGATCATCCGCGGGCTCTGCACCTCAGACGCCACCAGCGCTGCCACCCGCGACCTCGCGGCCAGCCTCGGCAAGACAGCGGTCGAAGTACAGGACTATCCCGGATTCATCTCCAACCGCGTGTTGATGCCGATGATCAACGAAGCGATCTTCGCGCTGATGGAAGGCGTGGCGACCGAAGAGGCCATCGACACGGTCATGAAACTGGGGATGAATCACCCGATGGGACCTTTGACATTGGCTGATTTCATTGGCTTGGACGTCTGTTTGCACATTATGGAAGTGCTCCACGAAGGCTTCGGTGACCCGAAGTACCGGGCGTGCCCACTGCTGCGCCAAAAAGTTGCGGCCGGCCACCTGGGCCGCAAAACCGGACGCGGTTTCTACGTCTACGATGCCTAGATCGAGCGCAGAAGGGGGATCATGGACTTCGAGCTGACCAGCGAACAGCGGATGATCCGGGACGCTGCCCGGGATCTGGCACGGACTGCCATCAAACCGCGGGCCCAGGCGGTGGACGAAACCCGCGAGTTTCCGTGGGAGAGCGTTCGGTTGTTGGGCGAGCAGGGTTTCATGGGCATGTGTGTCCCCGAGGAATTCGGCGGCGCCGGGCTCGACTTCTTGAGCTACGTCCTGGCTCTCGAGGAAGTGTCGGCGGCCTGTGCCTCGACCGGGGTCATCATGTCGGTACAAAACTCGCTAGTTTGCGCACCCATCGTCCAGTTTGGCACCGATGAACAGAAGCGCCGCTATCTGCCCAAACTGGCCAGCGGCGAGTGGATTGGCAGCTACTGTTTGACTGAGCCGCAGGCGGGGTCGGATGCCGGCAATCAACAGACCAAGGCGGAACGTGCGGACGACAGCTATGTCTTGAATGGCACCAAAATGTTCGTTACCAACGGTGGTGTCGCCGAGGTTTACGTGGTCTACGCCTCCACCGATCCCACAGCCCGCACGCGGGGCATCAGTGCCTTTTTGGTCGAAGCGGGCGATGACGGAGCAAAGCGTGGCAACCGCGAGAAAACCATGGGTATCCGTGGTTCATCCACCATTGAGTTCTTGCTCGACAACTGTCGAGTCGGCGAGGAGCGCTTGCTCGGCGAGGAAAACCGGGGCTATTCGATTGCCCTCGCCATGCTGGAGGGTGGGCGGATTGGCATTGCCGCCCAGGCGCTGGGCATTGCCAGGAACGCCCTAGAGGAAGCGGTCAAGTACGCCGGCGAGCGCGAGCAGTTCGGCAAACCCATCGGGCAGTTCCAGGCCATCCAGTGGAAATTGGCTGACATGGCCACTGAGCTAGACGCCGCGCGCCTATGCACCTACCGGGCCGCAGTCTTGCGCGCCGCTGGACGCCGCTGCGCCCACGAATCTTCGGTCGCCAAGCTCTTGGCTTCGGAGGTGGCTGTGCGAAACGCCGATCGCGCCGTGCAAGTGCACGGTGGCTACGGCTACATCCAGGACTTTCCGGTCGAGCGCCTCTATCGCGACGCGCGGATCACCCAGCTCTACGAGGGTACCTCGGAGATCCAGAAGCTGGTGATCGCTTCGAACCTTTTGAAAGCCTCTTAGATCGATCGACAGCGACGACTGACTCCGAACTGCGCGAAGGGAACGAACAGCGATGGCAACTGCCAAAGTCGCGGTCGTAGAGACACGCCCGCAAACCGTGCTCGAGGACGTTGCCGACGCCATGCGCCGCGCGGGCTACCAGAGTGCTTTGCCGCCCGACAAGGACACGGCGCTTAAGATCAATATCTCCTGGGGCGTGTTCTACCCGGCCTGCTCGACGACGCCGTGGCAACTCGAAGGGGTGATCCGCACGCTCTTGGCTGATGGCTATTCGCGCGACTTGGTGCACGCCTGCCACAACAACACCGTTGTGGTGAGCGCCAAGAAGGGCGAACGGCACAACAAGCAGTTGCCGGTCGTCCAGAAGTACGGGCTGCGCAACATCCACCTGTACGAGGACCCTGATTGGTTGGTCTACGAGCCTAAGGGCGAGTTCCTGGTGCTGGACAAGGTGTACCCCGATGGTGTGCGCATCCCGCGCCGCTTGATCGGCGAGAACATCATTCACCTGCCGACTTTGAAGACCCACGTGTTTACGACGATCACCGGCGCCATGAAGAATGCCTTTGGGGGGCTGTTGCATCGCGAGCGACATTGGACGCATTCGGTGATCCATGAAACGCTGGTCGATTTATTGATGATCCAGCAAGAGATCCACAGTGGTATTTTTGCGGTCACCGACGGCCACGTAGTCGGCTCGGGGCCGGGGCCCAGATGCATGCAGATCCGTCCAGGCGGCTACATGTTGGCTTCGGCCGATCAGGTGGCGATCGACGCCGTTGCCGCTAAGATGATGGGCTTCGATCCGATGGAGTTGCCTTTCATCCGCTTGGCCCACGAGAAGGGGCTGGGCGTCGGTGACCTGCGCGACATCGAAATCGTCGGCGCGCCGATCGACGCGGTGGACCTGGGTTGCGCCGAGGGATCAACCTTCGCTAGCCGCGGCCAGCACGCGCTCTATCATGGAATCTTCAAGCCCCTAGAGCGACTCTTGACCCACACGCCGCTGGTCGTGTCCACGTATATCGCTTCCTGGGCTTACCACGATTGGTATTGGTATCCGTTCATCGGTCGGCAGCGGGTGAACGCCTATCTTAAGAGCGACTGGGGGGCGTTGTTTGCCAGCTACCCGCCGGCTGACGACCCTGAACTCTTGCGAGCGGCGCCCGTCGAGGTGCCGCGGCGGACGCCGGCGGCGTCGTAAACACTGAACCTAGGGAGGCGCTGGTGAGCCCGAGAGAACGGCAAGTTTCGGTCAGGGGCGATCTCGTGCACGTGGTCGACGCCGGCAAGCGTTCCGAGAGCGGCATGGTGGTGGTGCCGGGGTTTCCCGGTGGCGACCACATGACGATGCGGGCCACCCCGGGATTCGAGAATCTCGAGGGCGAGTTTAGGGTGGTCTATTACGACCCGCGTGGCACCGGGCATTCCTCCACGGCCGATGGTGCCTACCCGGCGGTGGCCGAGCAGGCGGCCGACCTGGCGCAGCTCATCGACGACCTCAACCTGGAACGGCCGATTGTGGTGACCCACGACGCCGGCGCGGTGATCGCCACCCAATTCGCCATTGACCACCCGGCTGAACTGGCGGGCCTGGTCTTGATTTGTCCGCGTTTCGATCTGGGCACCCAGGCACGCCTCGCCTTTGAAAGCACCGTCTCCGAGCTCCTCGAGGACTCGGCGGCCGGTGGGCTCACCGCACCGGTTTCCGGTGACCAGGACGTAGCCTTTCGGGCCAGCATGGATCAGGTGTTACCGCTGGGCTTTTTGCACTTCGGGTTGGTCGAGCGCACCTTCAAGAAGAAGATTAACTTCCAGCGTCAAGCCTATGACGGTTTGCTTGGTGCGCCAATCGCCACCGACATACGCGACCGCCTTTCTGACCTGCGCGTGCCAACCCTTGTGTTGTTTGGTCGCTACGATCCGTTTTTGGATTTGGCGGCCACCCGCGAGTTGGCCGGTCGACTGCCGCACGGACGCTTTGTCCTCATGCAGGGCGCCGCCCACTGGCCGTTCTTGGAAGAGCCAACCAGCTTCTCGGCGATCGTCAGCGACTGGGCCGAAGAGGTGGCGGCCCACATCGTCTAGGCTGCGGGTGGGCGCCTAGCGCGTAGCGCAGGCATCTTGGACCCAGCGATCCAACAGGTCGGCCGGACCCTCCAAGATCTCGACCGGCAACTCGAACTCGTCGCGACCGGTCTTGGCTCGAATCAGCGCCAGGCCGTGTTCATAGCCGCGCAAGAGCGGCGCACACAACGTCGCGGGATCGGCGCCCAACTCGCTACACTTGGCCAACAGTGCCTCCGAAGCGCGGCGATCGAAGCGGATACCTATACCGTGCTCGTCTCGAAAGGCCGCTTCGAAGCGGCGGAGCTCCTGCAGCCGCTCTTCGGTGTCGCGACGCTCTAGATCTCCGAGGATCGATTCCAACTCAGCCAACGGCGCGTCGACAGTGCGCTCGGTCACTTCAAAAGCCCCTACGCGGGTGGACGGTAGTTTGAATTTGAACTCCCGAAGCGTCCGCTCGAGCACCGATGCCAGCCCGCGGGCGCCGGTGCCCTCCTCGTAGGCGCGTTCGGCGATGCGTTTGAGCCCGCTCTCTGAAAACGCCACCTGAATCCCGTAGGCCGCGAATGAATCGACGTACTGCTTGATGATCGATCCCTCCGAGTTCTTGAGGATATTGTAGAGGTGGTCGACGCTTAGGTCGTGGCAGGCCACCGACACTGGCAGGCGGCCGATGAATTCAGGTTCGAAGCCATACTCTACGAAGTCAGCCGACTTCGCCTGGTTGAGAATCTCGGGGAGCTTGTCGCGGTCGAACGTTCCGCCCATGCCAAAGCCAATGGCGCGCTCGGCGATGCGGCGCCGGACGACTTCGGGCAATCCGGTGAACGCCCCTGAGACGATAAACAAGATGTGCCGCGTGTTGATCGTCTGGCGCTCTGCTTTGCCCTTGGCCTGAAACTCCATCATGGCTTGCAGCTGCGAGGTGAGGTCGTTGGGGGCGCGCAGTGGCACCTCGGTTTCTTCCATGAGTTTCAACAGACCAAGCTGGACACCCCGCCCTGAGACGTCGCGACCCTGGGCGTCGCGCGAGGTCGCGATTTTGTCGATTTCGTCGATGTAGATGATCCCGAACTCGGCAAGTTTGATGTTGCCACCGGCCTGATGGACCAGGTCGCGGACCAACTCGTCGACATCCCCGCCTACGTAGCCGGTCTCAGAGAACTTGGTGGCGTCGCCGCGGGCGAAGGGTACCTTGATCAGCTCAGAGATCGTCCGCAACAGGTAGGTTTTGCCGATCCCGGTCGAACCGACCAACACGACATTTTGCTTCTGATAGTGGCGGTTATGGGCGCCGTCGCGCGCCGCTTTGACGTGGTTGTAGTGGTCGCAGATTGCGGTTGCCAAGACCTTCTTAGCCTCGGCCTGTCCGATGACGTAGCGGTCGAGGTGGGCCTTGACTTGCTCGGGGGTCCAGTCGAACTCGATGGCGCCGATCGCATCGGGTTCTGGGGCGGCGTCATCGGCCGGCGCGCCACCGAGGTGCGGCATGAGCCGCACCTGCACAGCGCTGCCGTACTTCTCATGCAGCATGCGGCTGAACTCTTCTTGCAGCTCGGTTGGATCGGGTGGTTGGCGTTCGTCGGTCACGGGGTGTCCTCCGGCCCAGTGGCTTAGCCCGCGCGGGCGCGGGCCCGGACCAGGTCGAGCCAAATCTCGGGAATGGTGGGGGGAGTTCTGTCGACCCCGGTGACCCGGACGCCCAATTCCTGGGCTCGCTCTGTCAACTCGCGCGCGCGCGGGCTGGCCCGCCAGTGGCGCACGCGGAGGGTGTTTCCGGTCAGAACGAAGGTGTCGGCGCCGGCCAAGCGGGCCGCCGTCTGGGCGTCGATGGGCTCAGCAGCGCTCAGCGTCACCGATTCCAGGACGGCCGGAAGCACCTCCAAGGTGCCGAGCGTACCATGGGCCAGGCGGGTGCCTGAACTCATGAGCGTCACCCAGGTCGATGGGTCGGCGAAGCGCTCGACGGTGGCCAGTTGCTCGACGCCGCGCACCTGACCCGCCTCGCCGGGGCGGCGGACCAGGCTGCCGGGGGTGGCTTCGAGCTTACCGAGGGCCAGCTGGGTGACGAGCGTCACGCCGCTGCCGGGCGGACCAGCCACGAGCCATTGGGCCCCGGCCGGCACCTCGGCGCTGAAGTGGTGGATGGCGTCGCCGCCCGCGCGGACCGACACCGATCTGAAGCTCAACCACGACGGCGGTTGGCTCACGCGGGGGCCCGGCTCGACAGCTCGATCAGAATGCCGCCCGTGGCTTTGGGGTGGATGAAGGCCACCCGGGTCCCGTAGGCCCCTTGCCGGGGGGTGTCGTCGATGACCTGGATGCCCCGCTCTCGAAGTCGGGCCAGCGCCCGGTCTAAGTCGGGCACCTGAAAGCAGAGATGGTGCATGGCATTGCCGCGCTTGTCGAGAAAGCGCGCGACGCTGTTGTGCTGCAGGGGCTCGAACAGCTCAATATGGGTGTCGCCGGCGGTGACGGTGACAATCGTCAGTCCTTCGGAACTGAATTCCATCGCCTCAGAGCGCTGGGCGTCGAGGGCCTCGCAAAGCAGCTCCGCGACGGCGTCTGCATCTTGGACCGCGACGCCGACGTGGTCGAGTCCAGTGGCAGCAGTGGGGGAGTGGAGTTCGTCGGGCACGGCATCCTCCGTTAGCTGAAGGTGGATTCGCGATAGGTGCCGAAGACCTGGCGCAGGACATTCGAGATTTCGCCGAGCGTGGCGCGGGCACGCAGCGCTTCGATCACCGGTGGCATCAAGTTCTGGGTGGATTCGGCCGCGCGCCGCAGCTCGTCGAGCGCCCGCCGCGCCCCCTCGGTGCTTCGCGCCCGGCGTAGTTCGGCGAGACGGCGTCGCTGCTCGGCCTCCAGCGCTGGGTCGAGGGCGAAGCTGGCTGACGGCTGCGCCCCCTCGTCCGTGAAGCAGTTGACGCCGACTATTCGTTGCTCGCCTTTTTCCAGGGCCAACTGCGCGCGGAACGCCGAGCGGTGTATTTCCTCTTGGATCCAACCCGACTCGATCGCTGCCAGCACCCCACCGCGCGCGTCGATAGCCCCGATCAGGTCCAGCGCCTCGGCCTCCAACGCGTCGGTTAGCTGTTCGATGGTGTAAGCGCCGCCCAATGGGTCGATGGCGTCGGGGACGCCAGATTCGTGGGCAATGATTTGCTGGATGCGCAAGGCCAAGCGGGCGGCGTCCTCAGTGGGCAACGAAATCGCCTCGTCGAAGGAGTTGGTGTGGAGTGACTGGGTGCCGCCCAAGACTGCCGCCAGCGCCTGCAAGGTCACCCGCGCCAGGTTGGTGAGAGGTTGGCTGGCGGTGAGGGTCGAGCCGCCGGTCTGGGCGTGAAAGCGCAACTTCTGGAGGGCTGGGTCCATGGCGCCGAAGCGTTCGCCCATCAGTCGCGCCCACAGCCGCCGGGCGGCGCGAAACTTCGCCACTTCTTCCAAGAAGTTGTTGTGGGCGTTGAAGAAGAACGACAGGCGCGGGGCAAACGCCGCCAATGGCAAGCCGCGGCCGAGGGCGGCATCCACATAGGTAATCGCATTGGCCAGGGTGAATCCCAGCTCTTGGGCAGCCGTGGCACCGGCTTCCCGAATGTGGTAGCCGGAAATCGAGATCGTGTTCCACTCGGGAGCCTGCCGGTGGCAAAACTCAAAGATGTCGGTGGTGATGCGTAGCGACGGCAGTGGCGGAAAAATGTAGGTACCGCGCGCCACATATTCTTTGAGGAGGTCGTTTTGGATCGTCCCTCGCAGCTTCGTTGCACTGACGCCGCGTTCGTCAGCGACGATAAGCACCATGCCCAACAAGAGCGCCGCGGTCGAGTTGATGGTCATCGACGTTGAAACTTGCTCCAGAGGCAACTCAGCCAGGAGCGCGTGCATGTCCTCCACCGAATCGATGGCGACCCCGACCCGTCCAACCTCGCCAGTGGCCATCGGGTCATCCGAGTCGTAGCCCATCTGCGTGGGCAAGTCGAAGGCAATCGACAGCCCGGTTTGGCCCTGTTCAAGCAGGTAGCGATATCGGGCGTTGGAGGCCGTCGCAGACCCGAAACCAGCGTACTGGCGCATGGTCCACAGGCGCGAACGGTACATGGCCGCGTAGACCCCGCGCGTATAGGGCGGGGCACCCGGGAATCCTAGGCGCTCGAGGTATGCGCCGGCACCGGTTGTTGGCACAGCCAAGGCGCTGACTTCCAGGCCTCCCGGTTGGGTCCGACGGGGCTGCCGGGCTGTGTCTTCCAGCCGCGCCAGCCAGGCGTCGTAGGCCTCGCGCAGGCTGGTCTCGTCGCCTGCTGATCGACCGCTCACGCTGGGGCCCGGCGGAGGGCGGCGAGCAGCTGGCCGGCGGTGACGGCGTCACCAGCCTCTACAGCGATCGTCTCGACCACACCGGCGCGATCGGCGGTGATCTCGTTTTGCATCTTCATGGCTTCGATGACAATGAGTGGGGCTCCGGCGCTCACCCGCTCGCCCGGACTAACGCGTACGTCGACTACAACTCCAGGCATGGGCGAGGTGAGTTCGATGGGCCCCTCGCTGGTTGCTACCCGCCGGCCGGCGCCGGCGCGCGCCATGAGCTCCGGTTGCACTGTCACCGAGTAGGGGTGGCCATCGACGGTGATCGTGTAGCCCTCGGGCTGGCGCACGACCTCGGCTTCGTGAGAGCGGCCGTTCACCAAGAGCGACAAGAGTTTGGCGCCCAGCTCATGGGCGTCCACGACAAACCGCTGGCCGCCGATTTCGACCAAGTAGCCGTCGGCTTCTTCGGTGACTAGGACGGTAGCCTCTTGATCGCCCAGTTGCACGCGATACTCCAAGGTGCCTCCTCAACATTCTGGTGTCGGAATCGCTCAAACCCCTGAACCGCCGGGGCGCCCCTGAAAGCGCCAGCGGCTTTGCGGCGCCGCTCCAGAGCCGCCCGGCGCCCCCGTTGCCCGGTGGCGGTCTCCAAGCGCTGCCACCGCTGCGGCCATCATTGCCACTTGCTCCAGATCGGTACGCCCGTGGACACGGGCTGGGTTCCACTGCTCAGCGATGAACCCCGTGTGCGTGTCGCCGGCCACGAACCGCTCATGTTCGACCACCCACCTATGGAACGGCAGGTTGGTGCGGACGCCCACCACCAGGTATTCGGACAAGGCACGCACCGCGCGCAGGCGCGCCTCCTGGCGGTCCCTCCCCCAAACCACCAGTTTGGCAATCATTGGGTCGTAGTAGATCGGGATCGCGTAGCCAGGGTAGATCCCCGCGTCGTTGCGTACTCCGGGGCCGGAGGGCAGGCGGAGCCGGCGGATGGTGCCGAGGGATGGCAAGAAGTTTTGGGTGGGGTCTTCGGCGTAGATCCGAAACTCCATGGCGGCGCCGCGCGGATGGACTTGGTCCTGGCGGATGTCAAGGGTGCCCCCAGCGGCGATGTGCAACTGCTGCTTCACGATGTCGATGCCGGTCACCGCTTCGGTAATGGGATGTTCTACCTGCAGCCTGGTGTTCATCTCCAAGAAGTAGAAGTTGCGCTCACTATCCACTAGAAACTCGACCGTCGCCGCGTTGACGTAATCCACTGCTCGCGTCAACGCAATGGCTGCTGTCCCCATCGCCGCCCGCAGGTCGGCGTTGCAGACCGGTGATGGGGTCTCCTCGATTACCTTCTGATGTCGGCGCTGGATCGAGCAGTCCCGCTCCCCCAGGTGGACGATGTTGCCGTGGGTGTCTGCCAGCACCTGAATCTCCACGTGGCGTGGCGACCCTACGAGCTTCTCAATGTAGACCAGATCGTTCCCAAAGGCGGAGCGGGCTTCCCCGCGCACCAAGTCAAAGGCACTGGCCATCGCTTCGGCATCGGCGACTACCCGCATGCCCTTGCCGCCGCCGCCTGCTGCAGCCTTCAACATGATCGGGTAGCCAATTGCCCGGGCAATCTTCTGGGCGGTGGCCAAATCCTCCAGCGCACCGTCCGAGGAGGGAATGAGCGGCACGCCGGCGGCGCGGGCAATGGCGTGGGCCTCGAGCTTGTTGCCCATCCGGCGGATGGCGGCTGCGGGTGGGCCAATGAAGGCCAGGCCGGCCAACTCGGTGGCGGCGGCCAGCTCCGGGTTCTCGGAGAGGAAGCCGTAGCCCGGGTGAATGGCGTCGCAGCGGCCAGCGCGGGCGGCGCCGATGATCGCCTCGGTCCTGAGGTAGCTCTCTGCTGACGGACCGCGTCCGATCGGTACTGCGGCGTCGGCCAGGCGCACGTGCAGGGCGCTGCGGTCGGCCTCCGAATAGACTGCTACCGCCTCCAGCCCCAGTTCGTGGAGGGCTCGGATGATGCGCACGGCGATCTCACCGCGGTTGGCGATCAAGACGCGGCGCAGGGCGCGGGCGGTCGACGCCGGTTGGGTCGTGGGCGTAGCCCGCTTGCTCGGGGGTTCTATCACCAGAGTTTTGCCGGGTGAGGGCGGTTAAAGCGGCAGGTTACCATGCTTTTTCTTGGGCAGCGTCTGTACCTTCGACTCGAGCGTTTCGAGCGCGGAGATCAGCCGGGGACGGGTCTCGCGTGGCTCAATCACATCGTCCAGGTATCCCAGTCCAGCTGCGATGTAGGGATTGGCGAACTTGGCGTTGTACTCGTCGACGAGCTGGCGTTCGCGGGCTGCCGGGTCCTCGGCGGCGGCCAACTCGTGGCGAAAGATGATGCGCACGGCCCCCGGTGCCCCCATGACCGCAAGCTCGGCCGTCGGCCAGGCGACGTTGTAGTCGCCCCGGATATGCTTGGACGACATGACGTCGTAGGCACCGCCATATGCCTTGCGGGTGATGACCGTCAGTTTGGGGACGGTGGCCTCGCAATAGGCGTAGAGCAGCTTGGCACCGTTGACAATGATGCCACCCCATTCTTGCTCGGTACCCGGCAGAAAGCCTGGAACGTCCTCGAAGGTGCAGAGTGGGATATTGAACGCATCGCAGAAGCGCACGAAGCGGGCGCCTTTGACCGACGAGTGATTGTCCAAAACGCCAGCCAGCGACCGAGGTTGGTTGGCGACCACACCCACCGGTCGGCCGCCGAGCCGCGCGAAGCCCACTACCAGATTGGGTGCAAAGTGGCGGTGGACCTCCAAAAACTCGCCGTGGTCCATGACTGCGCGAATGACGCCGAGCATGTCATAGGGTTTTTGCGGGTCGTCGGGAATGATGGTGTTGAGCGCTGCGTCACGGCGGTCGGGGTCGTCGGTGCAGTCGATGCGGGGCGGATCGTCGATGTTGTTGGATGGCAAGTAGGCCAGGAGCTGGCGAATTAGCGTCAGGCAGTGCTCTTCGCTGTCGGCGGCAAAGTGGGCGACGCCACTTTTGGAGTTGTGGGTCATGGCGCCGCCCAACGCCTCGAATGTTACGTCCTCGCCGGTCACCGTCTTGATGACGTCCGGACCGGTCACGAACATATGGCTCTGGTCTTTCACCATGAGCGTGAAATCGGTGATCGCCGGGGAGTAAACCGCACCTCCCGCGCAGGGCCCCATGATCGCCGAAATCTGCGGCACCACCCCCGAGGCCAGCGTGTTGCGCAAAAAGATGTCGGCGTAGCCGCCCAGCGACTGCACACCCTCTTGGATACGCGCGCCGCCTGAATCATTCAGGCCGATGACCGGTGCGCCGTTTTCGACAGCTCGATCCATGACGGCGCAGATTTTCTGGGCGTTAGCCTCTGACAGCGTGCCGCCAAAGACTGTGAAATCTTGCGCAAAAACAAAAACCAGGCGGCCATCGATGCGGCCGTAACCGGCCACCACGCCATCGCCAACCACGCGCCGCCCCTCCATCCCGAAATCAGTGCAGCGGTGGGTCACGAAGGCGCCGGTTTCGGTGAAGCTGCCGGGGTCGAGCAGCAGCTCGATGCGTTCGCGGGCGGTCAATTTGCCCTTGGCATGGAGTTTTTCGATCCGCTCGACGCCGCCGCCGAGCTCGGCCGCTTCGCGGCGGGCGCGCAGGGCGGCGATCTTACCGGCGGTGGTCTGTGGGGCGGCGGGCTGGTCCGGCCCCGCCTGGGCGTCCACCTCTTGTGGCATCCGTAAGCTCCTTCAATTGGGGGTGCGGCCGGCGCCGCGCCATGCTAAGGGCGCCCAAAGCGCCCGTCAATCAACGGATTACCCCGGGTAAGCGGGTCTCGACGTGGCACCGAGGCGGTGGCCGCTCAGGCGCCCACTCGCCGGCCCGGCGGGGATTTCTAGCGGTTGCCAAACAAGTGGGGGTGACAGTAACGTTGTCGGTGAAGTCCACCGATAACGGAACCGACGGATGGTGGGGAGATCAGCGGGACTAGCGCCGGTCACCGACATCGAGTGGAGAACGCGGGTTGAAGATGCCGCTGAACATCCTACATGTCTGCGATCACCTGGGCTGGCCGGGGTCGCGGATGCACGGCGCGAAGCGCATTCTGGAGATTCTCCTGCCGCGGTTCGACCGCGAGCGCTTCCGCCCGCACTTGGTGAGCCTGCGCGGCCAAGACCTCAGCGAAGCGCGGCTGGAGGATCGCGGCATTGCGGTGACCTACTTGGGCCGCGGCAAGTTTGATCCGCGTACCCTCACCGACTTAGTGGCGTTTATCCGCGCCAAAGAGATCGATTTGATCCACATGCACGGCTACGGCGCCTCCACCTTCGGGAGGTTGGCCGCCCGTGTAACCAAGATTCCCGCGGTCATCCACGAGCACGCCAACTTGATCAATCCGCCGGCCTATCAGGCACTGCCCGATTGGCTCCTGGCAGGCAACACCGACTACACGATCGCCGTCTCGGAAACCACCCGCGACTTCTGCGTACGCTCCCGCCGGTTGCCCGCCTCCAAGGTCCACGTCCACTACTTTGGCACTGATCTGGCCGACTTTACGCCGCCACGCCCCGGCGAAGCGGCGGCTCTCAAGTTGAAGCTGGGGCTGCCGGGTGACGGGCCGCTGGTGGCCACCGTCACTCGACTGCACCCGCAAAAGGGCAACAGCAGCCTGATCCAAGCCTGGCCCGAGGTGGTTGCCCGGGTCCCGGATGTGACCCTGGCGATCGCCGGGGAGGGGCCCTTGCTGACCGAGCTGCAAGAGCAGGCCCAGGCGCTGGGGGTGGGCGACAGTGTTCGCTTCCTCGGCTTTGTGGATGGCTCGCGGCAGGTGTTTGGCGCCGCCGACGTCATTGCCTTTTCGTCCCTCTGGGAGGGGACACCCCTGACCTTGTTCGAGGCGATGGCGGTGGGTGGAGCGATCGTCGCCACCGCAGTCGACGGCAACGCCGAAGTCCTCACCCACGAGCAAGACGGCTTGCTGGTGCCACCGGCCGATCCGCGGGCGCTGGCCGCCGCCATCTGCCGGTTGTTGGCCGAACCCGCGTTGGCCAAGCGACTGGCTGAGCGGGTGACCACGACCGCCAAGCGCTACGACGTCAACCGCTTCGTGCGCGAGCTGGAGGGGATCTACGCCAAGCTCTTGGGCCGCGAGGACTGGCTGGATCAAGCCCACGAATCCACGAGCGGCGTGGCGCGCACCGCCTAGTCGAGCCGCCTTGAAGCGCTGCCGGGCGGTCTGTAGGCTTGGCGACCATGCAGCGCATCCTTGCCATTGCCCTCCTTGTCGCCTCGGGTGCTCTGCGGATGAGCGGTGTGGCCAGGGCACAGCCCGCCTATCTCGGGCCCGATGGAGCGCGCCTCTTGTGTGTGCGAGAAGACCCCGAGCGGCCCGGCTTCCTCTACGCGGCTGGCTTTGCCGGGATGTTCCGCTCGACCGACGGTGGCGCCGGGTGGTCAAAAGCGGGCCTGGGTGACCAAGACATTGCCCGGGTCGCCATGGGTGCCGGCGGGGTCTACGCCGGCTCGTTTACCGAGGGCGTGTGGCAATCCGCCGACGGCGCCCCGCCCTACGTGCGATGGGCGCCCGCACCGCCAGGCGAACTCGTGGCGCTCGCCACTCAGGGCGAGCGCTTGTGGGCGGGCACCTCGGCCGGCGCTTATCTGTGGGATCGGTCGACGTCCAGCTGGAGCGAGCGCACCGACGGTCTCGGGGCGGTCGCCGATCTCCTGCCGCTTGGCGGGGATTCCTTGTGGGCGGCTGCCGACAACGGTTTGTTCCAGACGACCGACGCCGGCCACACCTGGCTCGAGAGCAAGGCGCCGCCGACCGAGCGCTGGAGCGATTTGGTGGGCTCCACCGATGGTTCGCTCTACGCCGCTGCCACGCCTGTCGACTTCATCGGTGGCGGAGTCTACCGTTCGGTGGACGGCGGTGCGAGTTGGGAGCGGCGATCCTCGGGACTTTCGAACCCGACGGTGGTCGAGCTTGCGGTGGACCCGGAAGACCCCGCCACTCTAGTCGCCGCCGTTCGCGATGATCTCTCCCACTTCGAAGCCGGCGTCTACTTGTCGGTCGATCGGGGTGCCCAGTGGCGCCTAGTGGCCGAGGGGCTGAAGGTTCGCGACGCGCGCTCGGTGGCTCCACTGGCCGATGGGCGCTGGGTGGTCGCCACGGCCGGCGGACCGGGCGAACTGGGTGGTGTCTACGCCGCCGGACCGACGTGGAGCTGGAGCCGATTGGGCCGCGGCTTGTCGACGGTCGAATGCCGAGCGCTGGCGCTGGATCCCACCGACGGGTCGATTTGGGCGGCCATGCACTCCGATTTCCGCCGCCCATCGGGCCTCTACCGTTCCGCTGACTTGGGCGATACTTGGCACCTGGCCGACGCCTCGCTGCCGCTCGGAGTGGCGTCGGTGTCGCTGGCAAACCACCGAACGCTTGCCAGTGTGGTGGGCACCCACTCGGGGGTTTGGATCGGCATGCATGGTCGCTGGATCGACGCCGGACTGACCAAGGAACGCGTCTACTGGTCAGGTGCCGAGACCGATGAGGCACCGGCGGCGGTGGCCACCGACCGCGGCTTGCATGTCTTTGAAGGCCAGAGTTGGAACACCGTGACCGCCACTTTGGGGCAGGTCACGGTGACCGCCGCCGCGTGCACCGGCCCCGCGGGTTGGGTGATTGTGGTCGATGAGGCGGATGTCCTCGAGACGACCGACGGGGGCTCGAGCTGGCAGATCCAGAACGCCGGGTTGCCGGCCGCACCCCGCCTGGCCCTGGCGGTTACCGGCACCGGTGACTGGGTCGTCGGCACGGGGGCCGGCCTGTTCGTGCGGCCCCCGGCCGGGGTATTCGAAGCTCAGAACCAAGGATTGCCGAGCGGTCCGGTTGCCGCTGTGGTCGCCACCGGCTCGAAGCTATGGGTGGGATCTGCCACCGGCGTCTACCGGTGGCACGCCGCCCTCGCCACCTTTGTGCCGGTCGTTGAGTCAGTGGCCGTGCCGGTTGCGGCGCTCGCGGTCAGCGACCGCCCGGGACTCGAGCAGGTCGTCGCCGCCGCTCCCGAGGGCGGCGCCTGGTGGATCGAACACGCCGTCCCCGTGGAATTGAGCGCGGTGCGCTGGACGAGTGGCGCCGGTTGGGTGGCGTTGGACGCCCGTGCTTGGGGGAGGGTTGCTCTGCATGTCGAGCGCCGTTTTCCCGGACAAACGTTTGAGCGGTTGACCCACCGTCCCTTGACTGGAGCGCACCTGCGGTGGTCGGACGAGGACGCGCGCTTGGCGCCTGGGCTGGCGCTCCACTATCGATTGGTGGCCGCCGGTGGGGCGGTGGCCGGCGAGTACCGCGTGGTTGTCCAAGGGGCGGGCAAGCAACTGCGGGTCGCCAGCCTACCGACGCAGGCACCGGTTCGCGTCGACGGCCCGCCAGTGCCCGGTCAGGTACGCGTCGTTGACGCGCTGGGGCGACTCAAGCTCGCGGCGGCCTGGCCGGCGTCGGGGACCTGGTGGTGGGACGGCCGCGACGGCCACGGGCGTTCGCTTGCTGGCGGCGTCTACTGGCTTGAGTGGGCGGGCGTTCTAGGCCGATTTTCGACCCGGATGGTGCTGGTCCGATGAGGCGCGCGGCGGTGTGCCTGGTGCTCTTTGCCCTCGGCTTGGCCCGGGCGGCGGAGCCGGCGGTGTACCCCGACCCCGAACGCCTCGAGCGCGGCATCGATCTCCTGTACAAGCGGCAGTACCAAGCAGCGCAGCGGCTCCTCGAGGCAGTTGGCGAGGACTACCCGGATCATCCAGCGGCACCCTTTTTTCAAGCACTCGTCGACTTCGCGGTCTTGTATGAGGGTGCAGACCTCGACGCGGCGCGAGAGTCCCGTTTTCTCAAACGACTCGACGCCACCCTCGCTCGCGCCGGCAACTTGACCGGCGCGCCGCGCGTCTTCTGGGAGGGGAGCGCCCTCGGCTTTCGAGCTCGTCACCATGCGCTGCAAGGCAGTTGGTGGTCGGCGTACCAGGACGGCAAGAAAGCCCGCGACGCCCTCGAGCGCTGCTTGAAGCTCGACCCGAGTTTGGCTGATGCCAAGTTGGGGCTTGGCGTCTACCACGTCTACGCCGATCTCTTGCCCGGTGTCGTCAAGGTGTTTGATTGGTTCCTGCGGATCAAAGGTGACCGCGACCGCGGGCTCCGAGAGATCCGTGAAGCGGCGCGCGACGGCGACCTCAGTCGTCGCGAAGCAACTTTCTTCCTGGCGACCATTGCCATCGAGTTTGAAGCGCGGCACGCCGACGGTCTCCGTCACATTCGGCAGCTCTTGGCGCACTATCCGGGCCATGCCGCTTTTCGCGCGCTCGAAGCGCGGGCCCTCATGGGGCTTGGTGAGTACGACACCGCCACCGCCCGGCTTCAAGTCGCTTACATGGACGATCTCTGGAAGCGCCCCACCCACGCCATGCGGCAAAGTGCCTACGACTACGGCCGCATCCTCATCCGGCGTGGCCAGGAGGCCGCTGGTCGCGACCTCCTCATGCATCACTTCAAGACCGCCGACGACCCCTTCACCTGGTTTCTTCCCTGGGCGCGCTACTACATTGGTGTGGCATATGATGTCCTGGGAAAGCGAGCGGCAGCACGGCATTGGTTTGAGCGGACTCTGGAGTTGAACGACCGGGCTGGGTCGGAGAAGCGCGCCAAAGAACGGCTGAGCCGGGAGCTCAACCGCGCCGAGCGCGCGTTGGCCCACGCCCAGGCGTTGGCGCGGACACGCCAGGGGGCGCCCGAAGCTCTGGCTACCTTGTCACGCCTGGCTTCGGACTCTGGGCTCGATAGTGACGACCAACTCCAGGCGCGCTGGATAGCCGGGTTGGCGGCGCTTCGCGCTGGCCAGGGTGCTCGGGCCATGGACCAATTCCAGGCGGCGCTGAACGCCGGCCCTGATCCGGCCACCCGCGGCTACTGCCGCCTGGGTCGCGCCGCCGGGGCCTTGGTGGCGGGCGACCGCGACTTGGCCCGGCGTCTCTACGACGAGATTTTGGGGGAGTCGGAGCTCCGAAACTTCCACGGCCGGGCGGCGGCGGCGCGCCGGGCGCTCGACCAGCCGGCCCAGGCGCGCGGCATGCCCAAAGCGGGGCGTCGCCTGGCGCGTTCCTGGGCGTTTTTGGGGATGGATCTCCTCATGACGCCCACCGTGGTCATCGAATCCGGCAACCTCTTTGGACTGTCGGTGCCGGCGCCCGGCCAGGCCGGCCGCTTTTCAGCGGAGCTGCCGGTGCCGGCCGGCGGCTTGTGCTACACGCTTCGCATCCCGGGCCGCGGCGCGTGGCTCGATCCCGAAAACCCGAGGATCTGTAACCAGCACCCGGGCTCGATCCATTCCTATCTACAGGGTGGTGAGCTGGGGGTGTGGGGGCTGTCCGGCCGCCGGCGCCCCTAGCCTGTGGTACTCGAAGCCTTTCGGTTATAGTTCGGCGGCCCGCCGAGGTGGCGAGTGCCCGACCTACAGCCCCCGAGGCTTTCGATGACCAAGGAAACCATGCCGCCGCTCACCAAAGTCACGCTGGAGCGCTCCGGTCCGATTGCGACGGTGACGATCAACCGCCCCAAGGTGTTGAACGCCTTGAATCACACGGTGCTCACCGAGCTCGACCAGGTGTTCGGAACGTTGGCTCTGGATGACCAGCTGCGCGGTATCGTCCTCACCGGGGCGGGGGAGCGTGCCTTCGTCGCGGGTGCCGACATTAGCGAGTTGGAAGCCCTCGATGCCGACGGCGGCCGTCGCGCTTCCCTGTTTGGCCAACGTGTGTTTCGAAAGATCGAACGTTTGGGCAAACCGGTGGTGGCAGCGATCCAGGGCTACGCCCTCGGTGGCGGTTGCGAGCTGGCGTTGGCTTGCACGCTTAGGGTCGCCGCCGAAGGCGCCAAGCTCGGGCTGCCCGAGACCACGCTGGGGATCATCCCGGGCTACGGTGGCACCCAGCGCTTGGCCCGACTCGTTGGCTTGGGGCGGGCCTACGCCCTGGTGCTAACCGGCGACCCGGTCGACGCCGAAGAAGCCCTGGCAATGGGCTTGGTCAACCGCGTGGTGCCACCGGCCGAACTTCTGGCGGCCGCCACCCAACTCGCCGAGCGTATCGCTTCCCGCGGGCCGCTGGCGGTGACGGCGGCTTTGGCGGCCATGCGCCACGGCATCGACGGCTCACTCGAGGCCGGCCTAGAACTCGAAGCGAACGCCTTCGGGGTCTTGTGCGGGACCGAGGACATGCACGAAGGCATGCGGGCGTTCTTGGAGAAGCGCTCGCCGGCGTTTGCGGGGCGTTAGATGGGATCCAGACCCGAAGTGTGGGTGGTTGCCGGTGCTCGCACGCCGATGGCCGAGTACGAATCTTCCCGGACCGGCGCCGGTGCACCGGGCGGGGCGCTGGCGTCGGTGTCGGCGCCGCGGTTGGCGGCGGTCGCGGCGCAGGCCACCTTGGAGCGCGCCGGGACGCCACCGGAGGCGGTGGACCACGTCGTCATGGGCAACGCCGTGCAGTCGGGGCCCGACGGCATCTACGGTGCCCGGCACGCCGCCCTTCACGCAGCGATTCCGGTTGAAGTACCTGCTTTAACTGTAAACCGTCTTTGCGGTTCCGGAATTCAATCGATCATTTGTGGCGCCCAATGGATCGCCTTGGGCGAGGCCGATCGGGTCCTCGCCGGCGGCATGGAAAACATGAGCCAATGCCCGCACCTGATCCGCGGTGCTCGCACGGGGTTTAAGCTTGGTCAGGGGCAGTTGGTCGACGCCCTGACAGAAGCCTTGCTAGACGACTACTGCGGTTTGCAAATGGCCGAGACCGCCGAACGGCTGGCGAGCCGCGCCGCCATTTCGCGCCAGGATCAGGATGCGTTTGCCCTGCGCTCGCAGCAGGAGGCGCACCGGGCGCAGGCGGCTGGCCTCTTTGCCGAGGAGATCGTCCCCGTTTCGGTGGGGCGGGGCTCCAGCCAGCGTTCCATCGAGGTCGACGATCACCTGCGACCAGCGACCACCCTGGAGGGCCTAGCGGCGTTGAAACCGGTTTTCGCGCGGGACGGCTGCGTCACCGCCGGCAACGCCTCTGGGATTGTCGACGGGGCTGCCACCGTCTTGTTGAGCCGTGACAGCGCTGGAGCGCTCGGCGCCATTCGCGGCTGGGCGGTGGTGGGTGTCGAACCTGAGGTCATGGGGATCGGGCCGGTGCCGGCCATTCAGAAGCTCCTGGCCGACACCGGCATGACCCTCGACTCGATCGACCTCTTTGAAATCAACGAGGCGTTCGCGGCCCAGTACCTGGCGGTCGAGCGCGCCTTGGAGTTGGACCGCGCCAAAGTCAACGTCAACGGCGGTGCGATCGCCCTGGGACATCCGCTGGGCGCCACCGGCACCCGGCTGGTGCTGACCCTCCTTTGTGCATTGAAACGCCGCCGTTGCCGCTTTGGTGTGGCGGCGGCCTGCATCGGCGGCGGCCAGGGCATTGCCATGTTGGTCGAGAGCGCCGGCCCCCACGTCAACGGACAAGGGTAGAAACGAGATGGTCTACGACATCGGTGTGATTGCAGGCGATGGGATCGGTCCGGAAGTCACCCAGGAAGCCATTAAGGTCTTGGACGCGGTCGGCGAACGGGCTGGGTTTGACACGCGCTTGGTGCACTACCCACACGGTGCCGACCACTATCTAGCGACTGGCGAAGCATTCCCAGATGCTGTCCTGGCCGAGTGCGCCGACATGCACGCTGTATTCCTCGGGGCGATCGGCGACCCGCGGATCGAGATCGGTCTCTTGGAGCGGGCAATCATCGGTGGCCTACGCTGGAAGCTGGACCTCTACATCAACCTGCGGCCGATCAAACTCTATGCCGAGCACCTTTGTCCGCTCAAGGGCGTCACACCCGAGGACCTGGATATCCTGGTGGTGCGCGAGAACACCGAAGGCCTCTACGTCGGCCTGGGCGGTTTCTTTAAGGAGGGCACGCCGGACGAGGTGGCGACCGGCGAGATGATTGTGACGCGCAAGGGCTGCGAGCGGGCGATTCGCTACGCGTTTGACCGCGCCAGCGAACGCCCCCGCCACCACCTGTACCTGGTCGACAAGGCCAACGCCGTACAGGCGCACCGGCTGTGGCGACGCACCTTCTCGGAGGTGGCTCCCGACTATCCAACGGTGACCGCCGACGTCGCCTACATCGACGCCGCTTGCATGTGGATGGTCAAGAATCCCCAGTGGTTCGACGTAATCGTCACCACTAACATGTTTGGCGATATCCTCACTGACTTGGGTGCCATGCTCCAAGGCGGCTTGGGCATCGCCGCCTCCGGTAACATTCACCCTGGCAAGATGTCGATGTTCGAGCCCATCCACGGATCGGCCCCCAAGTACCGCGACAAGAACGTCGCCAACCCGATCGCCGCCATTGCCGCGTGTCAGATGATGCTAGACTTCCTCGGCGAAAAGCCTGCGGCGCAGGCGATCGAACGGGCGATTCGCCGTGCTCTGGTGGAACGGCTGGTGCCAACTTTGGGTACCGATTCAGGACTCTCGACCAACGAAATTGGTGACCTGATCGTCAGACTGGTCGACGAGACCTTCAAGACCGCCGCGGCCGGCGCATCGTGAGTTGGGGCGGGCACCCAGCGCTTCCAGCGAGAGTGGCGGAACCGGTAGACGCGCTAGACTTAGGATCTAGTGGGGCAACCCGTGGGGGTTCGAGTCCCCCCTCTCGCACCAACTGCACCTCGGGTCGAGGCGTGGACTGATGAGTGTCATGGACCTAACGATCGGTGAACTCACCGAAGCCGGAGCCTGGGAACGCCAGGTGCGGATCGACGTGCCGGCGGCCGTGGTCGCTGGCGCCACCGACACCGAGCTGAAGAAGCTCCGCCGCCAGGTGTCGGTGCCGGGCTTTCGCAAGGGCAAGGTGCCGATGGGCGAGCTCAGGCAGCGCTTCGGCAAGGAAGTCGAGTTCGAGGTGCTGGAGCGGGTCATGGGTGAAGCGGTGGGACAGGCGGTCCAGCGTTACGCCTTGCACGTGCTCGGTGCCCCCCGCATTGAGTCGGTGGAGTATGAACCCGACCAACCACTGTCGTTTACTGCGGTCTTCGATGTCTTGCCCGAGTTCGACTTGCCCGACTATAAAGGGGTCGCAGTCGACAAGTTGGCGCGACCGATCACCGACGCCGACGTCGACCGGCTATTGGAGAACTTGCGCCAGGAACAGGCAGAGATCACGCCAGTGGACCGCCCGGCCGCTCGCGGCGACGTGGTGCGCGCAGCGGCGACCCAGCTCGGGCCAGGCCAGGTCGAACTGATCGGCGAACAGGCCCAGGAGCTGCGTATTCTGTTGGCCGAGGACACCGCGCCGGCCGCGTGGCTCGAAGCCCTCACCGGGCGCGCCCGTGGCGACACGGCTACCGTCGCTGTGGCGGCGGCCGAAACGGAGGCGGGCGGCCAGCCCCCAGAGACTCCGCCGGGCTACGTCAAACTACAGGTCCAAGAGGTCATGGAGCGCCAGCTGCCCGAACTCGACGATGCGTTCGCTCAGAGCCTCGCGGACCTCCCCACCATCGAGGCGTTGCGCCAGCGCCTGCGGGAGCGCCTGGAGGCTGAGGAAGACCGGCGCGCCACGCGCCTCTTGGAGGATCAGTTGATCGAACGGCTCGCTGAGCCGCTCCACCTCGATATCCCCGAGCGCTTGATCCGCGAGCCGGCCGATGAACTCTTTGAGCGCGCGCTCTCCCGAGCCGGCGATATGGCGGAAACCGACCGCGAGCGGCTGGCAGTGGAGGCCAAGGCTGAGGCGACCCGCCGCCTGCGGCGCGAAATTCTCCTGGACGCGATCGCCACGGCCGAGAATCTCAAGGTGGGGCACCAGGAGGCCGAGTCGGCGTATGCCAACCTGGTCAATGCGGGGTACGATGTCGACGTCAAGCCCGACAGTAAAGAGCGGGTGTTAGAGAGCTTGCGCGGTTCGCTGCGCGATCGAAAGGTACTCAATTTGTTGGTGGAGCACGCCGATGTGAGGGTCATCGAGCAGTCCCGGGGAGGACGACGAATCGTCACGCCATTTGATGAGTGAACCGCTTTGGGCCGCCTCGCCTCTAAACGGAGGCGGCAACGACTCCAAGTGCGGTCGCCGACACGGCGACCGGGGGTCGGGTAGCAACGAGGAGACAGCATGGCGCTGGTGCCCATGGTGGTGGAACAAAGCGGTCGTGGCGAGCGCGCGTACGACATTTACTCGCGTTTGCTCAAAGACCGGATCATCTTTATCGGGTCGCCGATCGACGATGCGATCGCCAACCTGGTCATTGCCCAGATGTTGTTCTTGGAGGCGGAGGATCCGGACCGAGACATCCATCTATATATACACTCGCCGGGTGGCGTGGTCTCGGCGGGCCTGGCGATCTACGACACCATGCAGTTTATCAAGCCAGACGTAGTGACCATTTGTTTGGGGCAGGCGGCGTCGATGGCGGCGCTACTGTTGGCCGGCGGCGCCGCCGGCAAGCGCGCCGTGCTACCCAACTCGCGGATTATGATCCACCAGCCGCTGGGCGGTAGTTCCGGACAGGCATCCGACGTCGAGATCTTCGCCAAGGAGATCCTGACGCTGCGCGAGAAACTCAATGCGATTCTCGCCAAGCACACCAAACAGCCGCTCGAGAAGGTGCAGAAGGACAGCGACCGTAACTTCTTCATGTCGGCCGAAGAAGCCAAAGAGTACGGCTTGGTCGACGAAGTGTACTACGAGCGCAGCTAGGCGCTCTGATCGGCGAGACCGTTCTACGGCCCGCGGAGGCAGACCTTGAAGAAGCGCATTTCATCGCCCCACCCGATACGGTGCTCTTTTTGTGGACGGGGTCAGGAGGAAGTGTCGCGCCTTGTCTCGGGTCCGTCGGTCTACATCTGCTCGGAGTGCGTCAAGCTCTGCAACGATATCCTTGAGGGTGAGGTTGATCGCGAAGAACCCTTGTCCAAGGGCAACTTGCCAAAGCCCTCCGAGATCAAGTCACAGCTCGACGAGTACGTCGTTGGCCAGGAGCGCGCCAAGCGCACGCTGTCGGTAGCGGTCTACAACCACTACAAACGGATCTACGCCTCGCCGGTGTCGACCGACGTCGAGTTGGAGAAGGCCAACATTCTCTTGGTCGGTCCGACCGGTACCGGCAAGACCCTCCTGGCCCGCACGCTCGCCAAGTTCTTGAACGTGCCGTTTGCCATCGTTGATGCTACCACTCTGACGGAGGCCGGATACGTTGGCGAGGATGTCGAGAACATCCTGGTGCGCCTCCTGCAGGCTGCCGACTTCAACCTGGTGAACGCCGAGCACGGCATCGTCTACGTCGACGAGGTCGACAAGATCTCCCGAAAAAGCGAAAACCCCTCAATCACCCGTGATGTGTCCGGGGAGGGCGTACAGCAGGCGCTCTTGAAGATTCTCGAGGGCACCGTTGCCAACGTGCCGCCGCAGGGCGGTCGCAAGCACCCGCAGCAGAAGTACATCGAGGTGAACACTAAGGACATTCTGTTCATCTGTGGCGGCGCGTTCGAAGGTTTGGACAAGATCATCGAGCGCCGGGTCGGCCAGAAACACCTGGGTTTCACCGCCGACATCAAGAGCAACGAAGATCGCGACCTGGGCGAAGTCTTGGCCATGGCCGAACCCGAGGATCTACTGCGCTACGGGCTGATCCCGGAGTTGGTCGGACGCCTGCCGGTCATGTGCAGCCTCGAGAGCCTCGGGGAAGAAGCACTGATAGAGGTGTTGACCCGACCCAAGAACGCCGTCGTCCGCCAGTACCAGCGCATCTTTGACATGGAGGGCATCAAGCTCGAGTTTACCCCCGGTGCACTTGCCGCTGTGGCTCGCCAAGCCATGGAACGCGGCACCGGCGCGCGCGGTCTCCGCGCCGTTCTGGAGGGCGCCATGCTCGACGTCATGTTCGAGTTGCCCTCGCGACTCGAAGTGACCGGTTGTACGATTACCGAGGAAGTGATCGCCAAAGAGGGCGAACCACTGCTAACCCACCGGGGTGAACAGCGCGAGGCCTAGCCCGCCGGCGTTCACTGGGGCCGGCCTAGTCCCAACCCCGACATCGCTTGCCGCCCACGACGGGCGCCGGGTGCCCAAGGAGAGTGGCACCCGTCTGCATTTAGGAGTGCACTTTCATGGCCTTGGTTCGACGCGGCGACGAAATCTTCGAAATCGAAGAGCGGTTGCCCCTTTTGCCCCTGCGCGACATCGTTCTGTTTCCCTACATGACCATCCCGCTGTTGGTTGGACGCTCGCAGTCGGTCGCCGCCATCGAAGAGGCCGCCGCGGCCGACCGCATGATCATGTGCTTGTCGCAGACAGCTCCGGATGTCTCCGAGCCCGACAAGGACGATCTGTACAGCGTTGGCTCGGTGGCGCGAGTGCTGCAGATTTTCCGCCTGCCCGACGGTACCTTGCGTGTCCTGGTCGAGGGTCTGTGCCGCGCCACCATGCGGCGGCTCTACCGCACCGAGGAGTTCCTGCGAGCGCGCATCGATCCGATTGACGAGTCGACCGACCACGGTGCCGAAATCGAAGCGCTGATGCGTAGCACGTTGGCCTCGTTCAACGAGTACGTGCGGCTGAGTCGCAAGATCCCGGAAGAAGTGCTGAATTCGGCCAACCAAATCGCCGAGCCGATCAGCATGTCGTTCTCGATCGCCTCGCACTTGGTCTTGAAGGTTGGCACCAAGCAGGAACTGTTGGAAGCTGGCGACGCCCGCGACCGCTTCCAGATGCTCGGCAAGGTGCTCGCGCAGGAACGCGAAATCCTCGAACTCGAGCGCAAGATCGAAGGTGAAGTGCGCAGCCAGGTGCACAAGAACCAAAAGGAGTTCTACCTCAACGAGCAGCTCAAGGCGATTCGCAAGGAGCTTGGTTTCCAAAACGAATTCGCGGCTGAGATCGAAGAGTTGGCCCGCGAAGTCCGCAAAGCACGGATGCCCAAAGAGGTGAACGAGCGGGCCGAGAAGGAGCTGGACCGGCTCAGCAAGATGTCGTTCATGTCACCCGAAGCCACCGTCGTCCGCAACTACATCGACTGGCTGGTGGCGTTGCCCTGGAAGAAGCGGACCAAGGACAACCTGGACATCGCCGCGGTGCACAGTGTTTTGGATGCCGATCACTACGGACTGGTCAAGGCCAAGGAGCGCATTCTCGAGCATCTGGCTGTACTCAAGCTATCCGGCAAGAACAAAGGGCCGATTCTCTGCTTCGTCGGACCGCCTGGTGTCGGCAAGACCTCCTTGGGGCATTCCATCGCCCGTGCCATGGGGCGCAAGTTCGTGCGCATGTCCTTGGGAGGGGTGCGCGACGAGGCCGAGATCCGCGGCCACCGCCGCACTTACGTCGGTTCGATGCCCGGCCGCATCATCCAGGCCATGAAGCGCGCCGGCGCCCGCAACCCAGTCATCCTCCTGGATGAAATCGACAAGATCGGCCAGGACTTCCGCGGCGATCCGGCAGCGGCGCTCCTCGAAGTACTCGACCCAGAGCAGCATCACGCTTTCAACGACCACTATCTGGAAGTGGACTTCGATCTCTCCGAGGTGATGTTTATCACCACGGCCAATCTGCTGGAGACCATTCCGCCGGCCCTGCAAGATCGCATGGAGGTGCTCCGGCTCTCCGGTTATCTCGAGCACGAAAAGGTGCAGATCGCCAAGCGCTTCTTGCTGCCCAAGCAGCTCGAGGCAGCTGGTCTGGTGCCGGCCGATGTCCAGGTGACCGACCGGGTCTTAAAGCGCATCATCCGCCAATACACGCGGGAGGCCGGCGTCCGCAACCTGGAGCGTGAAATTGCCAACGTCTGCCGAAAGGCCGCCAAGGCGCGGGCCGCGGCGCTGCCGGCCAAAGCCACCAGCCGCAGCCGCCGCGCCGAGCGACACGCCGGGGCGTCCAGCGCCCCGATCCTCAAGCTGACTGCTGCGAGGCTGCGCAAGGTGCTGGGTGTGCCGCGGTTTGTGGCCACCGAAGTGGTGCGCGAGAACCGGGTCGGCATTGCCACCGGACTGGCGTGGACCGAGACCGGCGGCGAAATGCTCACCGTCGAAGTCGCCGTGGTGCCAGGCAAGGGCGAACTGAAGCTGACCGGCAAGCTCGGTGATGTCATGCGCGAGTCGGGGCAGGCCGCCCTGTCATTTGCGCGGGCTCGAGCTGAACTCCTGGGGCTAGACAAGAAGTTCCTCGAAGAAATCGACATCCACGTCCACGTGCCGGAGGGTGCTATCCCCAAGGACGGACCGTCGGCAGGGATCACCATCGCCGTGGCGCTGATCTCGGCATTGACCGGTGTGCCCTCGGCGGCTGACCTAGCAATGACCGGGGAGATCACCCTGCGTGGTGCCGTCTTGCCGATTGGCGGCTTGAACGAGAAGGTGGTGGCGGCGCGCCAACACCGTCTCGAGCGCTTGATCATCCCAGAGGGCAACGCCAAGGACCTCCCTGAGGTGCCCAAGGCCGCCCTGGCCGGCATCGAAATGATCTTCGTCAGCTCGATGGACGAGGTGTTGCAGGTCGCCTTTGTGGAACCGCTGGCCGGCTTTGCGCCCGAGACCGCCCGCGACCGCAAGCTCTACGCCCACTGACGGCACGCCAGCCCAGCACGGTGCGACTGCTTCTGACCACGCCCTGGACTGGCTTCTTTGAAGTCGGCGCGCGGGGCGGCGTCCAAGACGAGTATCTCACTGTCACGGCCCTGGTGCGACGCGGCCACACCGTGCACCTGGTTGCCCCGCACGGGGCCGACTACGCCCTACCCGGCGAAGCACCAGGGGCGTTCCACCTCCACACCGTGCCCTATCCGGCTAACCGTTGGCGCGGGCCCTGGCGCGGCCAGCTGGGACGCCTTCGCGATCTCGCCCGGGGGATGTGGGCCTACGGGTGGTGCGTGCGTCGGCTGGCCGGTCAGATCCACCCGGATCTGGTGTTGGCCCACAGCTTCCACACCGTTCCCTGGGCCGCGCGGGTGGCCAAGCTCGAGGGGTGTCCGGCGGTCGGCAAGTTCTTTGGGGTCTTGGAGTTGAACAGCGGCTGGAATCCGCGCTGGCTGCACTGGCTCCGCCACTGCGAGCACTACCTGGCGTTTCGGGCTGGCTGCGAACGCCTCATCATCCTCGACGACGGCACCGGCGGCGACGAAGCGGCGCTCAAGTTAGGTGTCGCCCCCGAGCGGCTGCGGTTTTGGCCGAACGGCATCGACCTCACCTGGGGGCGGGGCGTCACACCGGGCGGCGGCGACCTCGGCCGCCGCCGAATGCTTTTGTCTGGGGCACCGGGTGTTCTAGCGCTGACAGTCTGTAACCTATTACCGGTCAAGCGAGTCGAGCGCGTCATTGAAGCGGTCTCGAAGGTCGCCGAAGTGAGGCTGGCGGTGGTGGGCGACGGGGAGCAACGCGCCATGTTGGAGAGCCTGAGTCGCCGCTTGGGGGTCGAGGGGCGTGTTCATTTCGCCGGCGCCCACGACCACGATCAAGTGCGCGATTGGATGCTTGCCGCCGACCTCTACGTGGCACCCCACGACTTGACCAACGCCGGCATCCCCACGTGTGAGGCCATGCTTTGTGGCTTGCCGGTCGTTGCCCTCGACATCGGTGCCACCCGCCAACTGGTCGCCGACGGCGACACTGGCCTGGTGGTGCCGCCATCGACCGGCGCCGCGGGGTTGGCCGCCGCCATCCGCCGGTTGGCGCTGGACCCCGAACTGCGCCAGCGCTTGGGTGCAGCCGGCCAGCGGCGCGGAGAAGCCCGCTTCATGAGCTGGGACGATCGCGTCGCGCTCGAGGTCGACTTGCTAGAAAGTTTGGCCCGGGCGTAGACTGCGCCGCGGCCATCGGGGGCGCTCCGGCGCCCTCACCTCGAGGAGTGTGATAGCGGTGGAACGCCTGTTTACGCCAGGTCCAGTCGAAGTCCCGGAGGCCATTCGGGCGGCGATGGCGGCACCCCTTGTCCACCACCGCACCGGCGAGTTTTCCGAGATGCTGGGCGGGCTGGCGGCGCGGCTGGGTCCTATTTTGGGCACCACGCGGCCGGTGCATCTGGTGGCGGCGTCGGGCACCGGCGGCATGGAGGCGGCCTTGGTCAACACCGTCTACCAGGGCGACGTGGTGTTGACGGTGCACGCCGGCAAGTTTGGCGAGCGCTGGGGTGAGCTGTGTGGCGCCCTCGGCCTGGCCTCAGTGCCCCTTGAGGTCGAGTGGGGCCGCGCCCTGACACAGGAGCGCTTGGCGGCCACCTTGGACGCTCACTCCGAAGTCACTGTCGCTTGCTTCACCCACTCGGAGACCTCGACGGGCGTTCTCATGGATCTGGAGGCGTTGGCGGCGGTGTGCGCCGCCCACCAGGTGCGGGTCGTCTGCGACTGCGTCACCTCAGCCACCGCCCACGCCGTCGAGATGGACGCCTGGGGGTTGGATTGCGTTGTATCGGGTTCACAGAAGGGCTTCATGTTGCCGCCTGGGTTGGCAATGGTGGCGTTCTCGGAGCGGGTCGAAGCCGCAAAGGCCGAGCCGGCGGCGCCTTCCTACTACTTCGATTTGCGGCAGGCTAGCGGTCTTTTGGAACGTGGCCAAACGCCCTTCACGCCGGCCATCGGCCTTTGCGTGGGGCTCAGAGCGGCGTTGGACGCCCTCGAGTCCGAGGGGCTAGCGGCGGTGATCGACCGCCACGCGCACTCGGCACGGGCGGTGCGGGCCGGTGTCAAAGCACTCGGTTTTGAACTGGTTCCTAATCCACCGTCCAACGTCGTCACCGTCTTTGAAGTACCCGGCACTCTTGACGAGCGGGCGGTACGCGAGGCGTTGAGCCGCCGGTTCCAGGTTAGAATCGCCGGTGGTCAAGGCAAACTGGCGGGGAAGATCCTCCGCATCGGGCACCTGGGGCACTACACGCCCCTCGACTTGTTTGGCGTCCTAGTGGCGCTGGAGCGCGTCTTGATCGACCAGGGTTGGCCGGCCGCGCCCGGCAGCGCCGCGGCTGCCGCGAGCCAATGCTATCAGGACGAGTGAGGAGAACGCCGTGCCGGTCCGCATCGTAGTCGGCACCCAATGGGGTGACGAGGGCAAAGGCAAGATTGTCGACCTCTTGGCTGCGGACGCCGATTGGGTGGCTCGCTGTCAAGGCGGTGCCAACGCCGGCCACACCGTGGTGGTGGAGGGGCAGACCCACATCCTGCACTTGATTCCCTCCGGAGTGTTGAGGCCGGGTGTGCGGTGCGCCATCGGCGCCGGGGTGGTGGTTGACCCGGCCGCCCTGGCGGCTGAGATCCAGACCCTCGAGGCCCACGGCATCGACGTGCGCCAACGACTGCTGATCGACGCTCGCGCCCACGTCATCCTCGACCAACACAAGCGCTGGGAGGCACTCTTGGAAGAGCGCCGTGGCATTGGCACCACCCGGCGTGGGATCGGACCGGCCTACCAGGCCAAGGTCGGGCGCTTTGGTATCCGCATGGTCGACTTGCTCGACGCCGCACGACTCAAAGAGCGACTGGTGGCGCTCCACGAAGAATTGCCGGCCGCCGTTCGCGACGCGGCGGCACCGGTGGACGAGGTGGTCGAGCAAACTTTGGCCTCCACCCAAGATCTCACACCGTTGATCGGCGACGCGCCGCGCCAGCTCTACGCCGCACTGGCGGGCGGCGCCCATCTGCTGGTGGAGTGCGCCCAGGGGACTTTTCTGGACGTCGACCATGGCACCTACCCGTTCGTCACCTCGTCGACCACCACGGCGGCCGGGGTGTTTGCCGGGCTCGGCCTGGGCCCCGGCATGGCGACTGAAGTGGTGGGGGTTGCCAAGGCCTACGCCACCCGCGTCGGCAACGGCCCATTTCCCAGTGAACTGAACGGACCGCGGGGAGAGGAGCTGCAACGCGCCGGACACGAGTTTGGCGCTACCACCGGGCGACCGCGCCGCTGCGGCTGGTTGGACCTGGTGGCGCTCCGCCGCGCCGTCGAACTCAACGGCGTCGACCGTCTGGCGGTGACCAAACTCGACGTTCTGGATGGCCAGCCGGCGTTGCCGGTCGTGGTCGACTACGAGGACCATCCGCGCGGCGCCTGGTACCCCGAACTCGTGGCTGAAGACGCCAAGCCGGTGTTCGAGACCCTCCCCGGTTGGGGCGTGCCGACCACCGGCGCCCGCGCGCTCGCCGAGTTGCCGGAGGCGGCGCGCGACTATCTGGGTTTCATTGCCGAACGGGTGGGCGTGCCGATCGATCTGGTGTCGGTGGGAAGTGCCCGCGATGAGACCATTGATGTCGCCGCGACCCCCGCGGCGCAGGCCTAGCAGCCGCCTTGCAACCACTGACGTCAACCACTACCATCATGTTGAGGGCCGTTAGCTCAGTTGGTAGAGCCCCTGACTTTTAATCAGGTTGTCGCAGGTTCGAGGCCTGCACGGCCCTCCATTCCGCAACCGTGGACCCCGATGCGCTACTGCCCGCGTTGTCTGACAGACTACCCCGAGGACGCCGTGGTCTGTTGGCCGTGCCGGTGGCGCTTGGTGTCGGCGCCGGCGCCGCCGCCCGAGGCCTGGGAGGTGGTCTACGCCGCCCCCGACGAGTTCAGCGCCCTGACCCTGGAAGCAGTGCTTGCCGACGCCGGCATCGACGTCCTCGTGCGCAGCGAGGCGGCGCCGTGGATCACCGGCATCATGGCCTATAGCCAAGGCTACTGGGGTCGACTCCTGGTCCATCCGGAGGCCATCGAGCGCGCCCGCGATTTGGTGCGCGACTATCTAGCGGCGCTCGAAGACTAGAACCGGGCTAGTTCGAACTGCGGACGCCGGCGTGTTGCAGCGCGATCAATGCCTCGGCCTCATCAAAGCGCTCGACTGCAGCCGCCAAGGTCCGATCCCCCTCAATCAAGATTTGGTAGCGCTCCTTGGCACCCCACAGGTTGCCAGCGATTTCGCGGCGTAGCCCCCGCGCGATGGCCGGGCGCTCCACCTCGAGTTCGGCGATGGTCACCTCCAACGCGCGGTTCTCGACCTCGGCGACGAACTCCTGCCACATGGCCTGGTCGACCTCGAAGTCCTCGCGGAAGCTTTCGAACGACGGTGCCCGAAAGCCGTGTTTGCCCACCCAGGCGTTCGCGAACTCGAAGAACACGCGCGACTCCTCGAGCACCTGTTGGGTTGAGGATAGCTCGGTGGGGTCGAGCCGCACGTCCGGGGTGATGCCACCGCCGCCGTACACTTGGCGGCCGGCGGCGGTCGTGTAGACCGGCCGATCGGCGGCGGTCGAATCGGCAGCATTGGGGTCGATGTCGTCGTAGCCTTCCGAGTAGTAGGTGAGTTTGTCGCCCTTCTGGTACTCGCGCTGAATCAAGCGGCCGGCCGGCGTGTAGTAGCGGGCGACGGTGAGAAACAACGCCGAACCGTCGTTGAGCCGGTACTGGCGTTGGACCAGTCCCTTGCCGAAGCTGGTTTGCCCAACCACCAGGCCCCGGTCCCAATCTTGAATGGCTCCCGACACGATCTCCGACGCCGAAGCGCTGCCGTGGTCAATCATGACGATCAGCGGGAAGAACTCGTGGGTGGCGAATTGGGTGGCGTGGTGCTCCTCCGATGAACCGGAGATCCGACCCTTGGTGTAGACCAACATCTTCCGTCCGTCGATGAACTTGTCGGCGACTTCGATGGCCTGCTCCAAGTAGCCGCCAGCGTTGCCGCGCAAATCGAACACCAGCCGCTGCATGCCGGCCTCTTCCAGCTGATCGAGGGCGCGCTCCAACTCGTCGCCCGTGGTGGCCGAAAAGCGAATCATGCGGATGTAGCCAGTACCATCATCCAGCATGAAAGCGTAGGGAACGCTTTTGATTGGAATCTTGTCGCGGACGATGTCGAAGTCCAAGAACTTCTCGTGCCCGGCCCTGGCCACCGACACCGACACCGTACTGCCCTTCGGGCCGCGCAGCGTTTCAACCACTTCGCTCTCGGAGATGCCCACCGCCGAGTTGCCATCGATCTTGACGATGCGATCCCCGGCGCGCAGACCCAGACGGTCGGCCGGCGAGCCCTCGATCGGCGCGATGACCGTCAAGTACTCGCCGCGAATAGCAAATGAAATGCCGATCCCGTGGTACTCGCCCCGGTTGCGCTCGTTCATCTTGGCGAAGCGCTCGGCGTCGATGTAATCCGAGTGGGGGTCCAACTCGCTGAGCATGCCGTCGATGGCGCCGTCGAGCAGTTCACCGCCTTCCACTTCGTCCACGTAGTTGTCGCGCACCAACCGCAGGATGGTCTGGAAGGTGCGAAACTTCTCGTAGACGGTTTCTTCAGCGACCACCCTGCCGGCCCAAAGCGTGGCAACGCACATGGCAAGGAGCGCGATCCTCGGGTGGGTCATGCTCGGACTCCTGCGCCTGAACCGGCGCCGTGGGGGAGGACGTATTGCACACTACCAGTCGGCAAACGGTCCAGTTCTAGGCAGCCCGCACTTTTTACCGTGGCTTTGCCGGCTCCTGTCGCCTGGCGACGATCGGTGCTACTGTCCAGTCGATGGCACTCCAACTCTTTTCCTAGGTGCAGTCCGTGTTTCTGCGCGTCATCCTGATTGTCTTTGCCGCTTACATCCTCAAACAGTGGGTCGCCAATCTGTGGGGACGGACGGCTCCCGAGGTGCCGCGCTCCACGCCAGCTACCCGGGTCCCGGGCGTCGACGACCAGGACATCGTCGAGGCAGAGTTTACCGAGATCGACGAGCCGCGCCCCGGTGGATAGCCCGGCCAGCCCCCCCAAAAGCTCGGGAATACGCCGAGGGCTGCCGCGTACCTGGTAGTGGCGGCGCCCCGGCGCCACTGGTTTCTATGGATGACCCAGCGCCAACCCGAACCGACTGAGCCCCAATCGACCAGAAGCCCCGACGCGTTGGCCGGACTCGTCGAACGGGCTCAGGCGGGTGAGCGTCGCGCTTTCGACCAACTGGCGCAGGCACTGGCGCCAGTAATCTACCGAGTTATCGGCGCCCTGGTAAAAGACCCTGACGACCGCGCGGACCTCATGCAAGAAGCACTCTACCGTGCTTACCGCAGCCTGGGCAGCTTCCGCCCCGGCGCACCGGTGACACCCTGGATGGCAACGATCGCCGCCAACGCGGCGCGCGACCACCTGCGCCGGCTGGGGCGCTGGCGAACGGTGTCTCTGGACGAAACGCCGGCCCTGGAGCCCGAAGTGGCGTTATGCGCCGCCCAGGCCAACGCCCTCGATGCGCTGGCAACCCGCGACCACCTGGCGCGGGTGGATGAGGCGTTTCAGAGCCTCACGGAGGAGCACCGGGCTGTGTTGTGGCTGCGGGCTGGCGAGGGTCTAAGCTACGAAGAGATTGCTAGCGCCCTGGACTTGCCGCGGGGCACGGTCATGTCGCGCTTGTCGCGGGCGCGTCGTCTCTTGCGCGCAGCGCTAGCTGGCGCGGCCCTGGAACAAGGTGAAACACCGTGAGCGAGTGGCCGTGTGACCCGACGATCGAAGCCTGGGACCGTGCTGGCGCACTCGCCGGCGCCGACGCCCAGGCTTGGCGCGCCCACCTCGAAGGCTGCGCGCGTTGCCGGGCTTTGGACCAGTTGTTGGCGCGGGACGAGGCCGGGCTGCGCCAGGCCCGCGCCGGCGCCCCGGATCCGGCGCTGGTGGACACCGCCCTTAGCCGCATGTGGCAGCGTGTCGATCGTGAGGTGCGGCCACTGCGCCCGGCCAAGCGCGCTTTGGCCGGCGGCCGGCGCTGGTGGATGCCGGTTGCCGCGGCGGCTGTTTTCGTGGTCCTGGTGACGCCGCTTTGGCGCCGGGCTCCCGATCCCCAAAACCCGGCCGGTCGGCCCGCTGAGCACCCAGTTGCGGCACACCAAGCTGGCCAGCCCCCGCCGGCAGCGGTGCCGGCCCCCGACGTGGTCGCGCTGCGCCAGCGGGCCGCGTGGCTAGAAGCCGCGGTTCGCCGCGGCCCGGTCTACACCCAGCGCCTATTCCTCCAGAATGAGCTAGTCGAGCTGCGCGCGGCGATCTTTGAACTCACCCGCGCCGAGGTCGATTGTCGGCTGGTGGAGGCAGCTGTGGAAGACGCCGTGGAGCTCTACCAGGCCGAGCCGCCCCAGCCGCTGGCGATCGAGCGGGTCGTCACCTACCAGGAACTGCTGACCGCCCTGCGCTGCAGCTGAGCGTCAAGGCGCCAGCGGCCTGAGACAGGGCTTGGGATCCGGGTCCCAGCCCCTTCGCACCAACCGCCGGACCCAAACGCCCAACGCCACGCAGACCGCCACACCCACCGCCAGCGCCGCACCGACCGCAGGCGCTGGTGCCCCGGTGTAGAGCGCGTAGCACCACCAGTAGTCGAGCACGTAGGGGAGTTGGCGCTGGCCCGCGTCGGTCACCGGCAATCGGTCGGTGGTGGCCACCGGTTCCAAAACCGGTCGATTCGGTCCGGCCAGAAGTGCGGCGTTCTGCACCAACAACCGCCAATGTCCGACGACCGGCGAGTAGTTGGGGACGAAGTGCGAGCGGGCCATGAACAGCGGGTCGGTGAAGTTGCGCTGGTAGGGAAACTCGCCGATGTCGCGCATGTAGCTGCCAAAGTAGACGCTCACCCCGCCCAACTGCACGACCACACCCAGGGCGATCGCAACACGCGCCAATGCACGGGCGCGCCGCCGGGTCCCTTGCAGCAATTCGGCGGCTGGCAGCACGAACAACGGCAAGAACGGCACCAGATACCGTGGGCCCCAGCTGCCTTCACCGGCCCAGGACGCGAACTTGGCGTGCAGGATCAGGTTGATGACCAGGATAACGACCGTGGCGCGTGCCATCGCCCCATGGTGGCGCCACAATCCGGAGAGTCCCCAGAGCGCCGCCAACGCGATCGGTGCGTAGAGGAAAATGCTCTTTCCTGAACTGAAGAGTTGACCGTAGAGCCCGACCCAAAGCGGCGTCGAAAAGGTATCGACACTGGGGTCATAGCCAGTTTGGAAGATTGATCCAAAGCGCCAGGCGTTGTAAGCCAAAAGCCCGACGACAGCCGCCAGCGGCAGGGCGACCAAACCTAACCATCGGACCGCAGGTGCTTGCGGCTCGAGCCGTCTCTGCCAAAATCTGAAGGCGAGGAGGCAGGGCAGTTGGAGCACCATCGCACTCTTGGTGATCATGCCCAGTGCCAACCAGGCGCCCGCCCGCCCGTCACGGCCGCGGTGGGCAGCGGTGAGCGCGTGCACCAGGCACAGCCCCAGCAGCGGTTCGCGCAGAAACGACTTGGAGTACGCCCAAAGCGGTGTCGCCAGCCCCAAGGCCAACGCCAACCATACGCTGGTCGATGTCGAGTAGCCTAGCGTCCGCACCAGGACGAGAAAGCTGGCGACCAAGGCGCCGGCGACCGCCGCGTTGAATGAGGAGGCGACGCCCTTGGCCCATACGCCGGCCATGGGCGCCGGCGCCCAGCGCGCGGTTTGGGTGCCCGCCGCCACCCACGGCAATGCGACCAGCGCTTGGCCTGGGTCGGCTTTGGCGTAGAAGTGGCCGCCGCGCCCGGTTTGGCCGTTCAAGCCCTCGGTGATGGCCAACCTGCCCGTCGCCAGCGACCGACTCAGGGCGAACATCGTATTGCCGTCCGAAGAGGCGATCCTGCCGCCGCCGGTCAGCAGATAGATCGCCACAAACAAGGTGCCGACGGCCACCGGTAGCCGGTTCTGATTAGACATCGCGGTCTACGAAACGATGCTTGAAGAGCACGTACATCGCCTGGACACCGTCGAACCAGCGCACTTTCTTGCCCTCTTGGACGGTGCGCGGATGGTAGCGAATGGGTACCTCGTAGATGCGATAGCCACGGTTCAGCACTTTCGCGGTGACTTCGGGGCAGAATTCGAAGCCGACACATTTCAGGTCCATCGATTTGATGACCGGCGTTCGGAAGGCCTTGTACGAGGTCGCTTCGTCGGTGATGGGGACGCGCCAGAGAAGTTGCACAGTCTTGGCCAAAACGAAGTTGGCCAGCTTGCTCCAGAAGCTGACGCTGGGGAAGGCACGGAAATAGCCCTTGTCCAAGAAGCGGGAGCCGTAGACCACGTCGGCGTCCCGGCGGGTGAACTCTGTCAGGATCCGATGGTAGTCATTAGGGTCCAGCTCCAGATCGGCATCCTGGATCAGGACGATGTCGCCCCGCACATACTCCAGGCCGAAGCGAATCGACGCCCCCTTGCCCAGGTTGACCAGCGACGTGTGCAGGATAGACACTTCGTGGCCAGCGAGTTTGTGTCGCAAGATGTCGGCCGTGCCGTCCCGGGAACCATCGTCGACAACGATGATTTCCTTGGGAACTGCGACGCGGTTGACCTTTTCGATGATCTGCGAAATGGTCGCGCACTCGTTGTAGACGGGGATGATGACCGACAGTTTGAAGGGTAAGGGCGGCGCGCCGGTGGTGGCGCCAGCCGGATGGCTGTCGAGCTCGGTCGTCTCCATGGGACTGGGCGCGCCCCGGCGGCGCGACTGATCGCTCCCTTCATCCTATGGCGCTGGCCGATAGCAGTCAACGGAGACCGCGGCGTGAGCCACCCAAATGACCAGGACCAGGCGTGGATGCGGCAGGCGATCGCCAGCGCTCGCCGCGGCGACACCCACCCCAACCCGCGGGTTGGTGCGGTCATCGTCCGCCGCGGCGAAGCGGTGGGGCGGGGCTATCACCGGCGCCCAGGTGACCCGCACGCCGAAGCCGTGGCCCTCGCCCGCGCCGGCCGCCGGGCACGGGGCGGAACCTTGTACGTCAATCTGGAGCCGTGCCGGCACCACGGTCGCACGCCGCCGTGCACCGAGGCGATCATCGCGGCTGGCATTGCGCGGGTGGTCGTTGCCACCCAAGACCCCGATCGGCGCATGCGCACGCGGGGGCTCGCGGCCCTCAGGGAGGCCGGGGTCGCCGTCACCGTCGGTGTCGAAGTCGAGCGCGCCCGGGCGCTCAACACCGCCTACTTCCATTTTCAAGCGCATCACCGGCCGTGGATCGTGGTCAAAGTGGCAACCACGTTGGACGGCTCGATCGCCACCCGCCGCGGCGAATCACAGTGGCTGACCGGCGAGCGGGCCCGGCGCCAAGCGCACCGCCTGCGCGCCGCCGCCGATTGTGTCGTTGTGGGTGCCGAGACCGTCCGCCAGGATGATCCACAGCTGACCGTGCGCGGGGTGGGCGGCCGTTCTCCCCGGCGGGTGGTCATCAGCCAAAGCTTGGCGCTGGGGCGCCGGCGCCGGTTGCTCGAGCCCAATGCGCCACCGGTCACCGTCGCCTGTTCGCCGGCCGGCGCCCGAACACCGCGGGCGCAGAGCCTGAAGGCGCTCGGTGTCGATCTCTTGCCGATCCGCAAGCGTGGTCGCAACTTGGACTTGGAAGCTTTATTCAAGGCGCTACAGCAACACTATGGGGCGCTCAGTGTGCTCGTCGAGGGCGGCGGGATGGTGGTCGGCCAATGTCTCAAGCTGGGGCTTTGCGATCGATTTCATGCGTTCATCGCGCCGCTCTTGCTCGGCGGCGGGCACCGCAGCGTGGCGCCCGGCCTTGGCAGCCGCCGGCTCGCCGACGCCCTGTTGCTCGAAGAGCTGGCGGTTCGTCGCTTGGGCCCCGACCTCTGGGTGTCCGGCGCCCCGCGCCGGCAGTCGGCGCGGCGCCGATAGGCTTGCTAGAGTCCCAATATGTTTACCGGCATTGTCGAAGAAGTAGGTGAGGTGAGTGCCATCGACGAGCGTGGCCAGGCACGTGCGTTGCGCGTCGAGGCACCGTTGACCGCTTCCGACCTCGAAGTAGGCGGTTCGGTCGCCGTCAACGGCGCCTGCCTGACGGCGGTCGAGGTGGGGGCCACAGGCTTTCGCGCCGAGGCCATTCAGGAGACGTTAAAGCGCACCAATCTGGGCGGCTTGCGGGTCGGGGCGCGGGTCAATCTCGAGCGACCGCTCCGCCTCGGCGGTCGGCTGGAAGGCCATTGGGTGCAAGGCCACATCGACACCACTGGGCAACTGCTGGCGCGCCAAGCAGACGAATCCGGTTCCCTGCGACTCAAGATCGGTTTGCCCGCCGAACTGGCTCGCTATCTGGTCCCCAAGGGGTCGGTGGCGATCGACGGCACCAGCCTGACGGTGGGCGAGGTGGAGTCGAATGCTTTTGCGATTTATCTGATCCCGCACACCTTGACCGCCACCACTTTGGGTGAGCGCCGGGTCGGGGAGGCTCTCAACATCGAGCTGGACGTGTTGGCCAAGTATGTCGAACGCCTGGTGGGCCAGCCTAAGGCGCCGGCGGCACTGACGGACTGGCTGGCAGCAGGCGCCAGGAGCGAGGGCTAGTCGTGCGCAGTCAGGACACACGGTCAGGGTTGGCGGCCATCGAGCGCGCCGTCGAAGACATTCGGGCCGGCCGCATGGTCATCGTCGTCGACGACGAAGACCGTGAAAACGAAGGTGATTTCATCATGGCCGCCGAGAAGGTGACGCCCGAGGCCATCAACTTTTTGGTCAAGCACGGGCGCGGTTTGGTGTGCGCTCCGTGCCTCGGGAGTCGGCTGGACGCCCTGGCGCTGGGGCCAATGGTCGCCGACAATACCTCGCTTCTCAACACCGCATTTACGATTTCGGTCGACTTGCTCGATGGCACGACAACGGGAATTTCGGCTGAGGATCGGGCCCGCACCGTGCGCGCCCTGGCCGACCCGGTCAGTCGTCCGAACGATTTCGCGCGCCCGGGGCACATTTTTCCGCTGCGGGCGGAGGCTGGCGGTGTCCTCAGGCGGGCAGGCCACACCGAAGCGACCATCGACCTGGTCACCATGGCCGGACTGGCGCCGGTGGGGGTGCTCTGCGAGATCATGGATGAGGACGGTTCGATGGCGCGCGGCCCGCGGTTGCGCGACCTCGCCCAGCGCTTCGGGCTGACCCTCATCACCATTCAAGACCTGATCGCCTATCGCCGCCAGCACGAAACCCTAGTCAGCCGCGCAGTCGAAACGCTGTTGCCGACTCAGCACGGCGACTTCCAATTGGTGCTGTACAAGTCGATGCTCGAACAGGATCACCACGTGGCGCTGGTGCGTGGCGAGTTGTCGGGCGACGACCCGGTGTTGGTGCGCGTCCACTCGCAGTGTCTCACCGGCGATGTTTTTGGCTCGCTACGCTGCGACTGTGGCGAGCAAATGGACCGCGCCCTGGCGATGATTGCTGAGGCGGGACGCGGCGTCTTTCTGTACATGCGCCAAGAAGGGCGCGGCATCGGTTTGGCTGCCAAGATCGAGGCCTACAAGTTGCAGGAGGACGGCTTGGACACGGTCGAGGCCAATCAGCGCTTGGGATTCCCGCCCGATTTGCGCGACTACGGTATTGGCGCCCAAATCCTCGTCGATCTGGGCGTGCGGGCCATCCGGCTCCTGACCAACAATCCGCGTAAAGTGGTGGGACTCGAGGGACACGGCATCCAAATCGTCGAGCGGGTGCCGATCGTCGTGCCGCCCAATGCGGCCAACCTGGACTATCTCGCCACCAAGCGCCACAAGCTGGGTCACTGTCTGGACGCCGCCAGCCCCGAAGACCGGTCGGACGCGGCAGCAGAGAGGAGGTTGGGGAGTGCCTGAGTTTGAAACGACACTGGCCGGGAGTGGCCGCCGCTTTGGATTGGTCGTGGGTCGCTTCAACGACGCAATCACCGCCCGCTTGCTCGACGCGGCCACCGACTGCCTGGTGCGACATGGGGTCGAGCCGCAGGCGCTCGAGGTCATCCGCGTCCCCGGAGCGTTCGAGATTCCTTTGGCAGCGCTAAAGCTCGCCCAAACGGACCGTTTCGATGCGGTCATTGCCCTGGGCGCGGTGATCCGCGGGGCGACGCCTCACTTTGACCAGGTGGCCGCGCAGGTGGCCCGCGGCGTCGCCCAAGCCTCACTGGCTACCGGTGTGCCCATCACGTTTGGGGTGATCACCGCCGATACCCTGGAACAAGCAGTGGAGCGCGCTGGGACCAAGGCGGGCAATCGGGGCTGGGATGCCGCGCTGGCAGCTTTGGAGATGGCCAGCGTGCTCGAGGCGATTGACCAGGCGCCCTACTGATGCGACGCCGCGAAGAGCGGCGCTTGGCGATAGTCGCCCTCTACCAGGCTGATGTATTGGCCGAGCCCGCTGTCCACAGGCTCGGCCGTTTGCTGGCCGACAAGGGCATCGACGCCACCGAAATAGCCGAGGTCCTCATTCGCACTTACGAGATCCATGCGGCGGCGATTGATCGAGCCATTCGCGAGTCAGGGTCCAATTGGCGGCTGGAGCACATGGCGGCCACCGACCGGGCGGTGTTGCGGGCTGCCGCGACCGAGCTGCTGTTCATGCCGGGCATTCCACCAGCGGTCACCATCGATGAAGCCATCGAACTGGCCAAGGACTATGGCGGTGACGAGGCGGGTCGCTTTGTGCACGGCGTCTTGGACGCCATCCGTCGCCGGCGCGACGCCGGCGGCGACGATGATGGGCCAGACCACGCGGAGCGAGCCGACGACGCTGGTCTCTCGGTCGAGGATTCGAGGGACTTAGGATGAGGGTGGGCTTCGTCTCCGACATCCACTCCAACCTGGAGGCACTGGTGGCCTGCTTGGCCGAACTGGACCGAGCCGGCATCGATTCGCTGTGCTGCTTGGGGGACACGGTGGGTTACGGGGCTTCAGCCAACGAGTGCTTGGATCTCTTGCGCGAGCGCGCTGATCACTTTGTGCTGGGAAACCACGACGCTGCCGTCGTTCGCCTCGAAGAGTCGGAGTGTTTCAACGGCGACGCTCGGCGGGCGGTGGAGTGGACCCGCTCAGTCTTGCGGGAAGACCACCGGCAGTTCTTGGCCAACCTGCCGCTCACAACGCTGGCGACCCCCGAGGTGAGGCTCGTTCATGCGTCGCCTGACTGTCCGGACGACTGGCGCTACGTGATCGGCGTCGCTCAGGCGGCGCGGCAGTTCGAGCACTTCGCCGAATCACTGTGCTTCTACGGGCATACCCACCTGCCGACTTTCTTCATCCTCGACGACCATCAGGTCACCCAGCGCCCGGCGCCGGAGTACACCTTGCCGGCGGGCGCGCGGGCGCTGGTCAACGTGGGCTCGGTCGGGCAGCCCCGGGACGGTGATCCCCGTGCCGCCTGCACCTGGTACGACACCGAGGCGCGCACCATCCGCATCCTTCGAGTACACTACGACATCGATCGCGTCCAGGAGCGCATTCTCGGCAACGCCTTGCCGCGGAGCGGCGCGGAACGCCTCGCCTGGGGCGTTTGAACCACCTCTGACGCGGCTTTGCATGCCGAGTCGAACATCCACCAAAGCCCACTGGCAGCGCTTCTGGTCGGGGCGCACGGCCATTGATGACGTCTACTCGAATGACGGGCGGATCGTCGACGAACTCGCCGGCGTGCGCCCGCTGACGGCGCTGCGCGTCTTGGAAGTGGGTGCCGGTAGCGGGCGCGACGCGGTCGATTGCGCCGCTCGCGGGGCGGCGCTGGTGGTGACCTTGGACTACACGCGGGAGTCGCTCGAGATTATTCAGCGCTTGGCCGCTGCCGAGGCGGCGCGCGTCGTGCCGATCTGCGCCGATGCTACGCGGATGCCGTTTCGGACGGGCGTGTTCGACGTGGTGTTCCACCAGGGCCTGATGGAACATTTTCGCGACCCCGGCCCGCTCCTCACCGAAAATCGCCGGGTGCTGGCGCCCGGCGGCTTGGTGCTCGTCGACGTCCCGCAGCGCTACCATCTCTACACGCTGATCAAAAAGGTGTTGATCGCCTGCAATCGTTGGTTTGCAGGCTGGGAGACCGAGTACTCCATCGGTGAACTGGAGACTCTGGTGTGCCGTCACGGTTTTCAGCTGCGGCGTTCGTACGGGGCCTGGATGGTGCCGGGGTTGGCGTACCGGGCACTGCGTCGGGGGCTTCTCGTCGCCGGTATCCGCCTGCCGAAGTACCCGCGCTGGGGGGCAGGGTGGACGAGCGGACTGCGCCGGCGCTGCCGTTCGTTGCGGGCGGCCTTCTATACCTACTTGGACATTGGCGTGATCGGGGAGAAGGAGTGAGGCGGTTGGTCGGCGCCGGCCTGCGGGCGCTGGTGTCTGCAGCGCTCCTTGCGGCTTTGGTCCACCGGCTCGGGGCGGGCGCGCTGTTGGAGGCGGCGCGGAGCGCCCGCCTCGGTTGGTTAGCGGTCGCCGCCGGCGTCATGTTGGTCTCCAACGTTCTGGGCGCTTGCCAGTGGCACCGCCTACTCAAACTCGGCGGTGTACACCTGTCGCTGGCACGGGCAGTCGAGTACGCGCTGGTCGGCGTCTACTTCAACAACTTCTTGCCGTCGACTATCGGCGGTGACCTGACCCGGGTGGTCGACGCCAGCCGCGCCACCGGTCAACGCGCCACTATCGTCGCTGCGACCCTGATGGACCGCACCTTGGGGTTGGTGATGCTCGCGGGGCTGGCGGTGGCTGGACTTGGAGTCGCGGCCGAGCGTGGCCTCGCGTTGGCCCCGGGGCCCGCCCTCCACCTCGCGGTGGTGGCCGTCGCTCTCGGGGCTCTGGTGCTTCTGGCAGCTTTGGTGAACGACGCCCTCGCCCGGCGCCTGGCCCGACTGGCGCAATTTCTGCCAGCCGCCGTGGAGCGGGCGGCAGAGCAAGGGTTAGGGGCCTTGGCCGCCTACCAGAACGCCACTGGCTCGGTTCTGGCGCTCCTGGCCGTCTCGGCGGTGATCCAGTGCCTGCGCATCCTAACCCACGCCTGCGTGGCGCGAGCGCTGGACATCGAGCTGGACTTGGTCTATTTCTTCCTGTTCGTGCCGGTGCTGGCCATCCTGGTCATGCTCCCCATCTCGATCAATGGCATCGGCGTTCGCGAAAGCATGGGCGCGCTCTTGTTCGGGACCGCCGGGGTGGCGGCGCCCGCCGCCTCGGCCATGCAGTTCTTAGCCTACCTGGTGGCGGTGGTAGCCAGCTTGGTGGGCGGCATTTTGTTTGCATTGAGACCCCGAAACCCAAGGCCAAAAACGGAACCGCATGTCCCTGACAGAACCGCCACCAACCCATGCGACCGCTGTCCACCCGGTGGATGACCCGTCCTCGCCGCCCGAATCGGCGCTGATGACTTGGGTCGTCCGGGGCGCTGCGCTCGTCCTTGCCCTGGTCACCTACGTGGCCTACCTGACGACGATGGGGCGGACGGTGCCGTTTTGGGACGCCGGTGAATTCATCGCCACCGCCAAGATCCTGGGGATTCCTCATCCGCCCGGCACGCCGCTCTACGTCTTACTGGGCCGCCTGGCAGTGTTGGGCGCCGAGCCCCTAGCGGTGGCCGGGCGGGTCAACGGCTTGTCGGCGCTGGCCGCCTCGGGCGCCGTCTTCTTCACCGTCCTCGGCACCGCCAAAGTTGTAAAGAACCTACTGGGGGGGCGGGCCCACGCGGCGGTGATCGTGCTTGGGGCGCTGGTGGCGGGCGCCGCCCTCGGTTTCTCGAACGAATTCTGGGTGAACGCCATCGAAGCCGAGGTTTACGCGCTGGCCAGCTTGGTGGTGGCGATTTGCATCTGGGCAGTGCTGAGCTGGCACGAAGCTGGAGCCGATGACGACCGCTTCGTGCTCCTGCTCCTCTACCTTCTGAGTCTGTCGATTGGCATCCACCTGGGGACCGGCATGGTGTTGCCGGGGCTCCTGGTCTTCTTGGCGTTGGTAGCGCCGCGGTTGCGCATGACCCTTTTGGCGATGGGCCTAGTGGTCGCCGGTGTGAGCCTCGTGGCGTTGGCGATGTCGCCCTTTTTGTGGCGACAGGCCGCAGTGGGACTGGCGCTCGCCCTGGCCGGCACTTGGTTGGCGCGCCGCTCGGACACCGACAGTCGGCTGGTGTGGGCGGTGCTCGGTGGGTTTGTGTTGGGCGTCTCAGTCCATCTCTATTTGATTGTTCGAGCTAACGTCGAACCACCACCGGCGATCAACGAAGCTGACCCCTCGAGCTGGTCGGCGCTCTGGGATGTGTTGCTGCGCAAGCAGTACCCACCATCCAACATCTTCGAGCGCAAAGCGCCCCTCTGGTTCCAATTCGACCGCATGTACCTCCACTACTTGAAAGAGCAGTTCGTCTTTCATCGCTGGCACTTGCTGGGGGTTGCCTTGCCTTTGGCGCTGGGCATCTTCGGGGCGCTCCTCCACCTTGTCCGCCGCAGCCGCGACGCCGCCATGATGTTCACCCACTTCCTGGTGATGTGCGTCGTCCTGGTCATCTACTTGAACCTGGCTGGTCGGCAACACCCCGAGACCGGCGCCTGGGAGCTGGGGGAGGTGCGCGAACGCGCTTACTTCTTCGTACCGTCGTTTCAAGTATTCGCCATGTGGATCGGCGCCGGCTGCGCGGGCCTGGTGGCCGCCGCCGCGGCGCGCGCCGCCGACTGGCACCCGCGCGGGGCGGCGGCGGCGGTCGGACTGGCGGCCGTCTTCAGTGGACTGTGGTTGGGGGGCGGTGCTATCGCCCGCCACCGCCAGCTGGACCGCACCGACAACTACGTGGCGCGCGATTACGGCTACAACATTCTCAATTTCCTGGAGCCCGACGCCATCCTATTCACCAACGGCGACAACGACACCTTTCCGCTCTGGTACCTTCAGGAAGTGGAGGGGATCAGACGGGACGTGCGAGTCGTTTGCTTGAGCCTCTTGAACACCAGTTGGTACATCCGCCAGTGTCGGGACCAGGAACCACGGGTGCCGATTGCCTTTGAAGATGCGCAGTTGGAGAACATGCAGGTGGTGTTGGCCGAGGATCTCAACCAACTCTATGTCATCGACAAGCGGACCCAACAGCCGTTGGGCGAAGGCGATGTTCGGCACGTTGCCGTCCGCCATATCGTCGAGCAAAACAACTACCAACGCCCGGTCTACTTTGCGGTGACGGTGCCCGATCGGAGCGGCTACGACGCCCAGCTGCAAATGGAGGGCATGGTCTTTCGGTTGTTGCCCTCGCCGGCAAGCGTGCCGTATGACTTCGATCGCATGTACGACAACGTCTTCAACAACTATCTCTACAACGGGCTCTTGAACGAGGACTTCACCCGCAACGAGAGCGTCGTGGTCGACCAAACTGGCGAGTACCTCATCCAGAACTACGCCAATATTTTTGTGCAGCTGGCCTTCGAACTGCATCGCCGCGGGCGCTACGACGAAGCGTTGCAAATGGTCACCGCCACCCGCTCCATCGCCCCCGGTCTGGTGCAGGTGGACTTGCTGGAGGGGATGATTCTGTCGGACTCGGGGCGGCATGCCGACGCCGTCCGGCGGTTCGAATCCCTCCTCGACGATCCGCGCACGGCGCTCGACGCCGCCTTTCAACTCGGACTGGCGCATGCCGGTGCGGGGGAACTCGGTGCCGCGGCGCGCGCCATGGGACAAGCCGCCGAGATGGCCACTGCCTACACCGGCGAGTCGCTGAGCGAGCCCAGCCTCTACCTGGCGCGCATTTTGGTGGACCAGGGGCTACCCGAGGACGCCCTGGCGGCGCTCGACCGCTGGCTGGCCACTCATCCCGACGACGCCCGGGTGCTTGCCGTGCGCCAAGGGCTGGCCGACGGCAATGACTCCCTGTTGCCGACGCTCGGCGGGCTGTGACCGACGCCGCGGCGAGGACCTGTGTCGAACTCCCGAGCTGGCTGGGTGACGCCGTCATCGCCACCGGCGCCTTGCTCACCCTCGATCGGGCTGGTGTTGGTCCGGTTGAGGTGCTCGGCACCCCCGCGGCGCTGGCAGTCTGCGCCGGCTTGCCCGGCGTCGCCAAGCGCTTTGAACGCCCGCCAAGCTGGCCGGCGCGCTGGCGCCAGCTCCGCCAGTTATCGAGGCGGCGCTACGCCTACTCGATCAGCTTGCGTTCGAGCCCTGGCGCTCTTCTGGGTGCTCGCCTGATCGGTGCCGATCAGCGCCTCGGTTTCGCCGGCGGCGGCGGACGGTGGGCATGGACGGCCACCTGCCGCCGCCCCCCTCGCGGGGTGTTGCACCTTGCCGAGGAGTACCAGAGTTTGGTCCGCCTGCTGGCGCCCGGCGTCCCACCCCTGGCCCCCTGGGTCAGAGTCACCCCGACCGAGCGGGACGCCGCCCGCCAGCGGCTGGGGGCTGAGCCGATCGTGGTTTTGGCGCCAGGGGCGCTCTATGGCCCCACCAAGCGTTGGCCCGCCGAACGCTTCGTCGAAGTCGGCCAGGCGCTCGGACGACGCGGCTTCAAGTCGGTGGTGGTGGCAAGCCCCGGCGAACGCCGCGAGGCAGCGGCCCTCATGGAGGGCCTTGGGAGTAGCGCGGTGGATTTGAGCGGCCGGACCACCATCCGTGAACTAGCGGCGGTCTTGGCGCAGGCGGCAGGGTGCGTCGCCAACGACTCGGGCGCCATGCACCTGGCGGCAGCGGTGGCGACGCCGGTGGTCGGCGTCTTCGGTTCGACCGAACCGCGCTGGACCGGCCCGATCGGCGGCCGGGCGGTGGTCACCGACCCCCGGCTTGCCTGCGCTCCCTGCTACGCGCGCCGCTGCCCCATTGGTTGCAAGTGCCTATCGGAGGTGACTACCGCCGCGGTCCTCGAGGCGTTGGCGGGGGAGATGGCCCGCCCCGCCCTCGCGCCCGGGCCATGGCCCCTGCGGCCGGCGTGCTTTCTGGACCGCGACGGCACGCTCATCGAAGATGCTCACTACCTGAAGGACCCCGCGGCGATGGTGCTTTGCCCAGGTGCGGCGTCGGGCATTCGGCGTTTGAACGAAGCTGGGGTCGCCGCGGTCGTCATCACCAACCAGTCGGGCATCGCTCGGGGCTACCTGACCCCTGGCGATCTCGAGGCCCAGCACCAGCGGTTGCGACAACTCTTGGCAGCCGCGGGGGCTCAACTCGACGCGATCTACGCCTGCCCGCATCACCCAGACGACGGTTGTGCGTGCCGCAAGCCAGCCACCGGCCTGATCACCCAGGCGGCGCGCGAGCTGCGGCTAGACCGGCGTCGCTCGGTCGTAATCGGCGACAAGCCGTCCGACCGCGAAACCGGCCGCGAGGGAGCGGGGGCCGGCATCTGCCTCAACGACTGCCAGCCGCCCACGGTCGACGCGGCAGTAGAAAATTGGCTGACGGGCTTGAGGCTCTAGCTGTGCTTGAAGCGGTGCTTGGCGGCGCGAAAGAGGGATTCCAAGCGCACGTGCCACGGGGGGCGCTCGGCGTCGGGCACCAACGAGTAGTCGGCGCCGCCCTGGTGCTGGCGGTAGGCCAGGTGATTCGGAGCGGCTCCGAGGGCTATGCCCTGCTCGGCCAGCTCCGCCAGACCGGCCGGGTAGTGCCCGGCGGCACTCTGATAGGTTTCGAGCGCGAACCGCACCACCTGTTCGTCCCGCGCCACGAGGTCGGCGCTAGGACCGGGGCTCCAGTCGGAGCCGGCTGCGACAAAGCCCAGCACCACCGAGGCGGCGATCAGGCAAACGAGGCTGACAACGCGCAAGGCGCGCGCCCACAACGGCTCGGAGTCGATCTCCTTGAGGTCGAGTTCAAGGATCTCCATGGCGGCATCGCCGTCGGTGGTGACCTCGATTAGTTTCCACTGATGCAGGTTCATGAGTGCTTCGCCGAGTTCGTATTCGGTGAGCGGCGCCGCCCGCAACAGCGCCTGCACGTCCTGCAATCCGTCAATCAATCTCAGTAGGTCACGTTCTCGGCGCGGCATGTCGGGCGGCACGGTACTACCGGCGCGCGGTTGAAACACGGTGGCGGGGCCAACGATGGCGGTGATGTGTAGCCACTCATCAATGCGCCGCATGCCCTCGATCAGGAGGCCCTCGGTCCCCAGCGCCAAGGATGGTCGCCGCGGCTTGACCGGGTGGGCGATAAACTCGTAACCGCCCTGCTGCCACTGCAACACCATGTAGACCACTTCTTGCGCGTACGCCTCGAAAGCGTCAACCAGGTCGTCGTCACTCAGGAGGGCTGCCTCTTCGAGGAGCGCCACCGGATCTTCGGTGGTTTCCTTGAGCGACTCGAACGCTTGACGGGCGGCGTTGGCATCCAGCCGGCCGGTGTTGACTAAAAAGCGCAGGAAGCTGTGCCGCCGGCCGGGCTGAATGTGGGCGGCGTCGACAATCTTGCCTTCCAAGACGGTCACCACCAGCGACTCGTCACCGCTCTCGACACGCAGCGTCCCAGACTTCCGCTGCGCCGAGATCACCTGCAAGATGTCGGCAAAGCTCCAGTCAGCAATGGTTCCGCTTAACGCCATCTCAATCTCCGCTCGTAGTCAATCAGCCGCCGGTGCCGGTCAGTTCGAGGAGGCCGTCGTCGTGCGGGTCGGAGAGTGGAATCAGGCGCCCGCGCAACCCCACGTCAATGCGGCGTTGATCAATGATGTAACCCCAAGCGATTGCTGCGACGTAGCCGATCACCACGCAGACGAGAGGAACGAGTCGCAGAATGGAGAAGCGGAAAAATTCGGCGGCCGGCGGCAACATCGGTACCAGATGCGGTACCAACCAGGCGGTCAAGCCACCGGTCAGGCAGAGGGCCGCGGCCAGCGCCAGGCCCGGCCGCCCGTTGCGCCATAGTGCACTGCCCGGCAGGACGAGATCGAGGGCGGTCTTCCGCCACCGTGTTCGCACTTCCACGCGGGTCCGGCGTTGCTTGGCCAAGATCTGCATCAACTCGACCGACGGGATGTTGGCCACGTCATCAGAACAGCTCCGGCAGAAGATGCGCGACCGAGCGCGTCGCACGCAGCGCCGACACACAGTCCGCGCGCAGATGGAACAGGGAAAGGTCCGAATCCACTTCCACAGGGGCCCCGACAAGAATGCAGCCGCGGCAATCAGCACCAGAGCTGCAGGCCACAAACGGCCACCGCGCCAGGGCAGAAAAATGCGCATGAACTCCGGCACCGGAATCCCCCGGCCGGTGGCGGTGGCCCGGTGAATGTCCCATAGGAGTTTTGCCGGCACCTGGGGTTCGACGGGCCGAGCATCGCCATCGCTCAGTTCGCGCGCCGCGCGCAGCGCCGCGAAGTCGATCTCCGAGGCCAATCCGAGCAAGCGGTTGGACTCTTCAAACCTGAGGAGCGCGGCATTGGCCAACGCCAAGTTGTAGGTCGCCGCGAAGTGCTGGGGATCCAGCGCCACCGCCCGTTCGTATAGCGCCATCGCCCGGCCGGGCTCGCCGCGCCGTGCGTGCAGATTGCCGAGCGCCACAAAAGTGGCGGGTTCTTCCGGGTTGTGGCTCGCGTATCGGGCGAACAGTTGTTCGGCGCGCTCCAGGTCACCGCTTCTGGCCAAAGCGGTGCCTAGAACCAAGGCCGCCCCGGGGTGATCCTTGGTCAGTTGACCGAGCCGCTCGGCGTGGGTGCGAGCGAGAGTGCCGTGCTCGGCCGCCGCCAAGACGAAGGCGTCATCGCGAAAGTCGGGGGCGGCCAAGTAAGCGGGTAAGACGGCAGGCACCACGCAGGCGGCGACCAGCGCCGCGGTCCCCAACGCCAGTAGGCGCCGATTGTGCGGCAGACCCTGCCGAGCGCTGAGCGCCACCAACACCAAACTTCCTCCCAGTAACCCGAGCCCCCAGACGAAAGGCAGAAGTAGCAAGATGGCGGCTCCCGTGGACGCCAGCCGGCCACTGGTACCCGGCGCCAGCCGCTCGTATAAGAGGTGGTGAAGCGGCGCTAGCGTCGTTGTGGCGTGCGCCAAGGCCAATAGCGTCGCAGCCGCCAGCAGCGTCCCAAAGATCCACCAGATCGCTCGATTCAAAAGGACCGATTGATATAAAAAGCTGGCTTGAAACCCGCGCCAGGCCAAATTCAAATAGTGGAGGAAGCCGCGCGGTGAACGCTGGGTGTCGAGGCGCGCTCCGGCCAAGATGGCTGGCAAGAAAGTGGGGTTAGCGGCTACCAGGCGCCCGAGCTTCTGGCGCGCCAGGGCGACGTCGCCGGCACGGTAGTCACTTCGTGCATCGATGAGGGCCAAATAGGGGCCGACGTCGGCGGTCATGGGCACCGCGCCCTCCACCGACCCGGTGACTGCGTCAGAATGGGATTCCACCGCAGCCGGTGCGGGAGCGCTCGCCACCTCGGGAGGCTTCGCTGTCTCCGCGAGGGCGGGTGCGATCGCACCGACCCCGTCGGTGAGCATTGCCATGAGGGCGCTCGCCCCAAGGGCCAGCGTTTGGCCCTGCAGCCGGCGCAAGCTCATCTTAGAAAGGCGTTTGCGGCCAGACTCGGGCCGCGGGCTGGTGTGCACAGCGCTTCTGATCTCCTTGCCGTCCAGGTTGCCCAGAGCAATGCGCATCAAGACGGGCGCGACGTGTCCAGTCGGTTATCGACCTGAGCCCGAGCGATTCTGAGCGGTGGGGTGTGCTCCTTAGGCCGCCGCTTGCCAGTCGGCTCCCTGGCCCCCTTGGGAGGGTCGGCAGACGCCCTGGCGGCGCAAAACGCCCGTTGACATTCCGTATCTGGCTCCTTAGACTGCGGGCGCAACGCTCCAAATGGTGTTGGAAGCGTTTGTTACGAAATCTCATGAGATTCATCTGGGATGTGGAAGGGAGTGGCGTGGGATGGTGAGGGCATAGGCGCCCCGTCTTCTTCGTAGGCCCTGAAGAAGGCTTCGCGATGGATCACTCTTAGCCTGTTCCCCAACGACACATCACGACGCTACATCCCCGTGACTCCCGCTTCACCGTTGGCGGAGCCGGGATTCCGTGAGGAGAGCTTTTTCGATGAGGAAACGCATGCGTCGCCCGGTTGCGTTCATTGGCTTGGTGGCCGCCCTATGGCTGGCGGCGACAGCCCCCGCCATCACCTTGGCGCAGGACGCGGAAGAAGATGTTGAAACGCAGCTGGAGGACCAACTCGGCCTGGTGCCCGGCCTGCCGGTGACCTCGGATCAAAACTTCACGGAGATCCCAGAACAAGGGGGACCGGCGGCCCGCGCCGTCGACTTGTTCAAGCAGGGTGGCTGGGCGATGTGGCCACTCCTTTTGTTTTCTATCGTCGGTCTCGCTCTCATTTTGGAGCGCCTCTTCACGCTGAGTCGAGCGCGGGTCAACACGCGACGGCTGATGGACAAGGTGCTGAGTGCGCTGCGGGATAACGGTGTCGACGCGGCGATCGATGTGTGTACCCGCACCCGCGGGCCAATCGCCGCCATTTTGCACTCCGGGCTCATGCGGGCTGACAAAGGTCCCGAGGCCGTCGAGAAGGCCATCGAATCGGCTGGCGTGATCGAGATGTCCTATCTGCAACGCTCCATGATCTGGCTATCAACGCTGGCCACCATCGCCCCGCTCACCGGCTTCCTAGGCACGGTGTCGGGCATGATCAACGCTTTTGCGGCCATCGCCCAGGCGGAGCAGGTGTCAGCCAAGCTGGTGGCCAGTGGTATCCAAGAAGCGCTGATCACCACCGCTACGGGGCTGCTGGTAGCGATCCCCATCCAGACGGCGCACAACTTCTTCGTCTCCAAGATCGACAAGTTCATCACCGAGATGGAAGAGTCGTCGGTCGAGTTGGTCGACACGCTGGTGGATATGGAGCACCGCAAGGCCAGCTAGGGCACGATAGGCTGAAGGACAACCACTATGCCGATCAAAATCAAGCGACCCAAGGTCGATGAAGAGATCCCGGCGTCGTCGATGTCAGACATCGCCTTTCTGCTCTTGGTGTTCTTCATCGCCACTACCATCTTCAATGTCGAAAAGGGGCTGACCCTCATCTTGCCCCCCAAGGACGCTGGGACCCCCAAGAAGGTCAATCGCAAGAACGTTATGACCATTCGCTCTGACGCGCGTGGCAACGTCTTTGCCGACGACCAGTTGGTGCAGGTGACCACGCTCTCAGACAAGGTAGATAAGCGCCTGCGCGAGAATGACAAGCTGGTGGTGTCGATCGAATCCCATCCGCTCAGCGAATACGGAGTGATGATCGACATCCTCGATGAGGTCAAGAAGGCTGAAGCTACGCGTATCTCGATCAAGACGCTGGCCGATGGCTTCTGACCTGGGGGACCGCTATGAAATTTGAACGCGGCGTCAAAGTGGAAAGCACGATCCCCACGGCCTCGATGGCTGACATTGCTTTCTTGCTGCTCGTTTTTTTTATGGCCACCACCATCTTCAAGCTGGAAGAAGGGTTGGAAGTGTCGCTGCCGCGGGCCGAGATGGCTGAGCGCATCCCGCGCGAAAAGGTGGCCCATGTTTGGATCGACCGGGCGGGTCAAGTGTCGATCGACGACAAGTTGGTTCGCATTCAGGACGTTGCTCCAATCCTGAATGAGAAGCTGCGGGCCAATCCGTCCATGATCGTCGGCTTCAACTCGGACTCGAAGCTACAATACGATGTGATGGCCCAGGCGATCGATGCCATGAAGACCGCCGGTGTCTTGCCGGTGTCATTCACCTCCGACCCCGAGACAGGGCGCTAGGCCATGCCGAAGACCGAAGCACTCCCTCGGCAGACGATCCTCCGCAGCAACACCGAGTATTTCAAGCTCAACAACAAATACGTGCGCTACTGCGCGGTGGCGACGGTCATCTCGGCGATCGGTCACTTCTTGTACTTGGCGCTCGGGCCAGCCCCCGAACCCAAACCCTATAAGCTGCGCGAGAAAAAGATCGAAGTCATCGACATTCCAGACGAGATCTATGTGCCGCCACCGCCACCCGAGGTGGAACGCCCTGCCTTGCCGCAGGAAGCGGAAGTGTCGGACGATGTGGATGAAGAAGAGACTGTCGAAGAGACCGACTACGATCCGTTTGAACCGCCCGAAGCACCGCCCCGGACAGAGTCGAACGAACAATTCGTGGCTTTCGACGAACCGCCGAAAGCGATCCGACTACCGCAGCCGACCTATCCGGACATCGCCCGCCAGTCGGGGGCTGAGGGCACGGTGGTGGTGCAGGTGACCATCGACGAAACCGGGCGCGTGGTGAACGCGGTGGTCGTCCAATCCGATGCGATTCAGAGTTTGCAGGACGCGGCTTTGAAGGCGGCCAAGAGCGCCTTGTTCAAGCCGGCCAAGCAGCGCGACGTGCCGGTCAAGTCCCGCATCGTGCTGCCCTACAAGTTCACCCTCGACTAAGCCGGTGAGTGCGCCGGCGGCGCCGCCTGAGCGCCCTAGCCCATGGCCGGTGCGCTTCTGGCACGTGCTGTGGTCGCCCGAATCTGCTCTTCGGGAGGCCGCCGAGTTCCCCAAACAGACATGGTGGCCACCCTTGGTCTGGGCGCTGGTGGTTGGGGTTGCCGGGGTGGCTGTGCTCTTGGAGCCGGTGCTGACGCCCTACACACTAGACGCCATGCGGCGACAAGGAGCCGCAGCTGAGGATTTGGCGCTCGTCCAGCGGATCATGCCAGTGATCGCCTACGGCGGCATGGGAGTGACGGTTGTCTTGGTCGTTGGGGTTGCCGCAGTTGCCCACCTCGGCGCCCGACTGTTGGGGGGACAGGGGAAGTGGCTAGCCACTCTTGCTGCGGTGACGCAGTCGCAGGTGGTGAATGGGTTGGAGGCGCTGGTGCGAGTGCCCATGCAGCTGGCGACGCGCAGCATGGAAGTTCGCCTGGGCCCCGCTGCCCTGGCGCCCGAGGGCTGGGTGGATACGCCAGCCGTCAAGCTGTTGACCGCGTTTGACGTTTTCAGCCTCTGGAAGGTGGGGTTGGTTGCCTTGGGGTTGGCGGTCGCCCATCGACTGCCGCGGCGCCGGGCATTCGCCGCCACATTCTCTATTTGGCTGGTGATCGCCGTGGGGCTGGCGTGGCTAAGCCCGTGAACGGCGCGCGCAACCCGGCTGGCCAGCGACGCGTAGGCTTGGCTTAGACCTGTGTGCTCAACCGCGCCGGCTCATTGGAGGAGGACCCACATGCCGCTGATACCAGCCGCGCTCCGCGCGCTGCAACCTGGCCGTTTGGTCGCTCTTGGTCTCGTCGGCGCCGTCTTTTGCTTGGCGCCCAAGTCCAACGCGCAGTCGGGATTGGACTGGTCCCAGCCGGTCACCCCAGGCGAATGCGTGCGCTTGGCGCTGGCTCGCAACTTGGACCTGGCGATCGCCGAGACCGACATGGAGCGCGCTCGGGGCGGCGCCAAGCAAGCCTGGGCGGGCATCTTGCCACGCTTGAGCGCCAGTGCCAATCTCCTGCACGAAGATCGCACTTCCCAGGGTGTGCGGATTTCCCAGGGTGTGGGCGTGCCCACCCAGGGCGAGTCGGAGACTGACGTGCGCAGTACCAACCTCTCCTTGGAGCAGAGTCTTTTTGACTGGTCCAACTGGCAAAATCTCAAAAGCGCCAAGAAAGGGGCCGCCGCCGCCACCCACGACGTCGAGAACACCGTGCTCGAGGTGGTGTTAGAAACCAGGGTGCGCTTCTACGAACTTCTCAAGGCCAAGCGCCTGCACGAGGTACGCGAGGAAGCAGTCGAGCTGCGCGGGCAACAACACGAGCGCGCTGAAACCCTGTTCGAAGTCGGCAGCGTCGCCAAGAACGACGTTCTGCAAGCACGGGTGAATGAACAGCAAGCCAAGCTCGAGGAGATCCAGGCGCGCAACCTGGTGGCGGTGGAACGTGGACGGCTAGCACAGCTTCTGGGTCTCAGACCGACCGCACGATTCGACATCGTCGATGAACTCACCATCGCCCAACCCACCCAGATTGACTCTGTCGCCCTGTGGGAACAAGCGCGTCGCCTGCGCCCGGATCTCAAGGCAGCGCGCCTGCGCCTGGATGCCAGTCTAGCTGGCTTGAGCGCCGCGCGTGGTCGCCGTTTTCCCTCTCTTTTCGCGCGGGCTACGCAGAGCTGGAGCGATGTGCTGGCGGCGCCTGGCGATCCCCTGCTGCCCAGGCCCGAGTCGCGTTCTTGGGATGTGTCAGGCGGCATCAACTGGAACCTATTCGACGGCTTGGCAACCGAGGGGCAGGTGAAAGAGGCTGCGGCGCTGGCGCGCCAGGCCGAAGAACAGCTGCGCCGCGCCGAGCTGGCCGCTGAGCTGGAATTCACCGAGGCGCTCTTGGGGCTACGCGAGGCGCGCTCCTCCATTGTCGCCGCCGAAGAGGCGGTGGGATTGGCCGCCGAAAACACCAAGCTGGCTGAAGAGCGCTACCAGTTGGGTTCCGGCACGCTGTTGGAGTTGGAAGAGGCGCAAGTGGGTTTAATCGATGCCCGTCGCGCGCTGGTCGAAGCGCAAGCTGCCTTCAAGGTGGCAGAAGCGCAACTCGAAAAAGCCCGTGGTGTGCCACCACGCACATGACCCCGCTCATCTGCCTGCGCGAAGTCACCATGGTCTACACCATGGGCGAGCACAACGTGCGGGCGTTGGACGGCGTCGACCTCGAAGTCCAACGCGGCGAGTACGTGGCGGTGATGGGCCCGTCTGGGTCGGGCAAGTCCACCCTGATGAACGTCATCGGTTGTTTGGATACGCCGACGTCGGGTTCCTATGCGCTCGACGGCCGCCACGTGGGTGGTTGCACCAGCGATGAATTGGCAGGCATCCGCAACGCCATGATTGGTTTTGTTTTTCAAACATTCAATTTGTTGGCCCGTGCCAATGGTTTTCAGAACGTCGAGCTGCCGTTGATCTACGCGGGGCTGCCGGCCGCCGAACGCGCTCCCCGGGTAGGGCGAGCGCTGGAGTTAGCCGGCATCAGCGCCCGAGCCTCGCACCGGCCCAACCAGATGTCCGGCGGCGAGCGCCAGCGGGTCGCCATTGCCCGGGCGCTGGTGAATGAGCCCCTGCTGATCCTTGCCGACGAACCCACCGGCAACCTGGATTCCAAGACAACCCAGGACATCCTGGAAACGTTCGACCAAGTGCACAGCGCCGGCAACACCATCCTCATGGTCACCCACGACCAAGATGTTGCCGAGCGGGCGCGCCGGATAGTCACCATGCGCGATGGCCGGATCGCAACCGATGAAACCCGGCAATAGCCGGGCGGTTTGACGCCCGCCGAGAGCGCTTGCGATAATGCGCGACTTCGGCCGCTGCGGATGAGCCGCGAAGGATTTTCACCATGACAGTACTTGCGCGCCGGCGGTGGCGTCTCGGTGTCCTGGCCTTGGCGGTGTGGGGCAGCCTGGGACTCAACCCCGGCCAGGCGGCCGCCCAGGCGGCTGATGAGCGCGCCTACCAGTTTGCCGAACGGCTCTACCGGGACGGGCTCTACGCGCTGGCCTTCGAGCAGTTCGAGCGCTTTCTAGCCGACCATCCGCGGTCGCTGCGCGTCGGGGAAGCCCTGCTCTTGGCGGCCGATAGCCTCATTCGCCTCGAGCGGCAGACCGATGCCTTGCGCCTCTATGAACAGATCATCGACCGCCACCGGCAGGGGCCCGTGGGTTGCGAAGCCGCCTACCGGCGCGCCGAGCTGGTAGCCGCCGAAGGTGATCTGGAGGCGGCGCTCCGCGGCTACGATCGACTGCGGGGGCGTTATCCCGATTGCCCCAAGCGCTACGAAGCCCAAGTGGCCGCGGCCGAAGTGCTGACCGAACTGGGTCGCCCCGATGAGGCCCTCGGTCGCCTGGTCGAGTTGCCAGCCGACCCGGCGCGTCCCGAAACTCTGGCGCGCACCGCACTCGCCCGCGCCGCCGCCCTCGAGGCCGCCGGCGACGTTGAGAGTGCTTTGGCCGCCTACGAAACGCTGGTGACCTTGTTCCCGGCCAGCGCCTGGGAGGATCAGGGACGGTTGGCCGGCGCGCGCCTGCTGGCGGAGGCGGGCTGGACCGATCGCGCGCTGCGTGAACTGCGGGACGTTGGCAACCACTTTGCCCCTGCCCGCGCCCAAGCTGCCCGCCTAGAGGGCGAGATACTCCTGGCTGACGGCAAGCCGGAGGCCGCGGCGCAGGCCTTTGAAAAGGCGGCCGCACACGCCGCCACCGAGTTGGAAGGAATTTGGGACCAATGGCGCGCCGCCCGGGCGGTGGCGGCCACACCCTCCAAGGCCCTGAAACGGGTCGAGGTCATTACCTTACCCACCCCAGCGGTGGAGTTGGACTTGGAGGTGGCGCCGGCGCGACTCGCGTGGGCGGTGGCCACCGGTGCCCGGCACCAAGCCCGGCCGGCCTTGGCCATCATCCGCCAGTGGGCAGCCGCCGACAGTCTCGAAGCGCCATTGGCCGCCCGCGCCGACAGCCTGGCGTTTGAAGCGATTCTTCTCGAGGCGGCGCTTGAAGAACGCGCTGGTCACCCAGAAGAAGCTGTGGCGCTCTTGCGCGCCTGGACGCCGAGCGGCCAACCAGCCACGCGGCAAACGCGGATCGCCGCGGCGCTGGGCCGCCTAGAGCTGGCACAGGACCGGCCAGCCCGAGCCGCCTCGGCATTGGAGCAGGCAGTGGAGATCTACGACGCCGCCGGCCTGCCGGTGCCTGCCCAGCTGGCTATGGACTGGGGCGGGGCCGCCGAGGCCGCCGGTGACTTCGCGCCGGCACTCGACGCCTACCGGCGCGCCGCCCGCGCTGGCGCGCCCGAGGCGCCGGCGCGCCTTGCTTACGTCGAGGACTACTTGGTGGTCGACCACGCGGGCGCTGCTTCGGCACTTTCCGAAGTGGCGTTAGGTGTGCTGCGTGGCCAGCTCAGTCGGGCCGAAGCCACTACGCGGCTGGCGGACATTCACTTCGAACACTTGAAAGACTATCCGACTGCCTGGACGCTCTACGAGGAGTTGATTGCCGGCGGTGCTCCGGCCGAAGGTAACGGCGCCCAGCTCTACTATCGAGCTGGGCGCGCGCGCATGCTGGAAGCGGGCCGCCAAGCGGACAAGCGCGACCGCTCCCTCTGGGAGCGCGGGGCCCAGCACTACGCCCACTTGGTCGCGACCTACCCGGAGGATGACCGCGCCGACGACGCCCAATTCGCCTTGCTCCAAGAGACCGAGTTCTTGCCCGAGCGCGACATCCGCACCCAAGCTCAGAGTTACCAGCGCTTCTTGGATGCCTTTCCACGCAGCAACCAGCGGCCGGCTGCCCTCTTCGCGCTTGGCGAAATCTACCGGCGGGCCGGCACCGAGGCCGCCGACTCGACCTCGATCGCCGTCGCCCGGGACTACTTTGCGCAGGTGATGCTCGATCATGGCGACAGTCCCATTGCCGAAGAAGCGGCCTACTACCGGGCGCTGTCGGCCGCCGATCTGGGCGACGAGCGCGGCGCGCGCGCCAGCTTTCAGGAGTGTCTGCGCCTCTACCCGGACGGTCGGCGCGCCGGGGATGCCCACTTCGCTCTGGCCGAGTGGTCGTTGGCCAACGGTGAGTTAGATCTGGCTAGCGAGCATTTCCAGTGGGTGGTTGACCAAGCAGACTCTCGACAGGCCGCCGCCCGCCTGCGCCTGGGAGACTGCCGCCTCGCCGCCGGCGACCCTCAGGCGGCAGGGGCGCTCTACCACCAGGTCGCCGCCGGCGACCCACCGAATGCTTGGGCGGCTGAGGCGCTCTATAAGATCGCCCAACTCCATGCAGAGACCGGCGACCGCCAAGCGGCCATCGCCACTTACCAGCGCTTTGCGCGCCGCTACCCCGATTCCAGTCTGGCGGGCGAAGCGGCCTGGCGACTCGGCGAGCTTCACGGCGCCGCGGGTCAACACCTGGAGGCGGCAGCCGCGTTCGAACGCGCGGGATCGGTGGGGTCTAGCCCCCGCCGCGCCGAAGCGAAATTTCACCGCGCCGTCGCCCTCCACCGGGGCGGCAAGACCGACGACGCACTCCGCCACCTGCGGGAGCTGGCCAAGGCGGGCGAGGAGACCGGCGGTTTGCCGACGGTCGCAGCGCGCGCCGCTGCCGAGCACGTCATCATCCTGTATGAACAGGGACGGGCCGACGAGGCCACCCGCCGCACCCGCGAGTTCGACGAGCGCCACCCTGATCGGGCCGAGTTATCCGCGGACATTGCCGTGGCGCGCGGCAACTACCTTTTGGATAGAGATCCGGCCGGAGCCCGGGCGCACTTCGACGCGCTCCTGGCCGGAGACACACGGACCGGACGCGATCGCTTTCTCTACGGCCGCGGCTTGGTGGCACTGACCACCGGCGCCTTCGAGGAAGCGGTGCCCTTCTTTCAAGAGATTGTCGAGCGCTACCCCGATTCATCGCTGGGATTCGACGCGTACCAGCGCTTGGGTTCTTCCTACTATGCCCTCGAACGCTACGACCCGGCCGCTGCCGCCTACCGCCGCGCCCACGGCGTCGCCGCCACCGCCGACGCCAAAGGGGACGCCGCCCACAACTGGGCCCTGGCCCTCGAGCGCGCCGGGCGCTTCGACGACGCCCTCGGCGTCTACCGCGGGCTGCAGCGCGACTACCCGGGCACCGAACGGGGCCGGCGTGCGGCTTTCAAGGTGGGCTTTGTGTATCAAGAGTGGGGCAAGTGGCGCCAAGCGATCGCTGCCTACCGCGAGGCACTGGCCCATCAGAGCGGTGCCGAGGCCGCCGAAACCCAGTTTTGGATTGCCGAGTGTTACGAAGCCTCCGGCGATCCCCAGCGCGCTGCCGCCGAGTACCTCAAGGTCGGCTACCTGCACCCTGGGTCGGGCATGTGGGCGGGCACGGCACGCTACCGGGCTGGTGAGGTCTACGAGCGCTTGGGGCGCTTCGGTGACGCCGAAGCAATCTACGCGGCGTTGGCCGCCGACGACGCCGGTGGCGACTGGGGCAAGCGCGCCGCCGAAAAACTCAAGATGCTGTCCCTCGACGAGCGTTAGGCCGATGGCACCAGGCGCCCGCGGGCCAGACGTGATCGCCGTGCGCGGCGCCCGGGAACACAACCTCAAGAACGTCGACTTGGATTTGCCGCGCAACGCCTTCGTGGTGGTGACGGGCGTCTCGGGCTCGGGTAAGTCTTCACTGGCCTTCGACACGATCTACGCCGAGGGCCAGCGCCGCTACGTCGAGAGCTTGTCGGCCTACGCCAGGCAATTCCTCGGGCAGATGGAAAAGCCGGCGGTGGATTCCATCGACGGCCTGTCACCGGCGATTGCCATCGAGCAACGCACAACCGCCAAGAATCCACGCTCGACGGTGGCCACCACCACCGAACTCTACGACTACTTGCGCATCTTGTTTGCGCGCGTTGGTGTCCAACACTGCCCAAGTTGCGAGCGGTCGATCGGGCGCATGACCTCAACCGAAATCGTCGACCAACTGCTGACCCACCCCACCGGGACGCGTTTGATCCTCCAGGCCCCGTTGGTACGCGGGCGCAAGGGCGAGCATAAGAAAGTTCTCGAGAAGGCTCGAGCAGCCGGCTACTTGCGGGTGCGGGTGGACGGTGAGATCAAAGCCTTGGACGAACCACTGCAGTTGGATCCGAAGCGGCGTCACACCATTGGGCTGGTCGTGGATCGGCTGAAGGTCGACGCCACCAAAGCCCAGCGGCTCGCCGACTCGTTGGAGGCGACGCTCAAGGCCGGCGACGGCGTCGCTGAAGCCTGGCTCGACGGCTCCACCGAACCGCTGGTGTTCTCGGAGGACGCTGCCTGCGTCGATTGTGGACTCAACTTCGAGGCGCTTGAGCCCCGTAACTTCTCGTTCAACAGCCCCTACGGAGCTTGCCGGACGTGCGATGGGCTGGGGCAACATCTCGAGGTCGATCCAGCTCTGGTGGTCCCCGACCCCAGCCTGTCGATTGCTGGCGGCGCCTTGAAACCCTGGGGCTACAAGAGCGGCAACTGGTATGGCGTCATGCTCAAGGCACTGGCACGCCACCTGGACTTTTCGCTGACAACGCCGTTTGGGAAGTTGCCCAAAAAAGCCCGACAGGCTGTGTTGTACGGCACCGGCGAGGACGAACTCAAGTACAACTGGAAGTCAAAGCGCATGGCCGCCAGTTTGAAGCGCCCCTTCGAAGGCGTCATTCATAATCTGGAGCGCCGCTACCGGCAAACCCAATCCGCCGGTATGCGCGAAGAGATCGCCCGCTACATGGCGCCACGACAGTGCCCGGAGTGCCAGGGGCGCCGGCTTAGACGGGAGAGCTTGGCGGTGCGTCTCGGGGGCGCTGGCATCGGTGAGGTGACCTCCCTCTCTATTGCTGAGTGCGCGCGCTTTTTTGACGCGCTGGAGTTGACCGAACGGCAGCGCCACATCGTCCATGACGCCCTCAAGGAAATCACCGCGCGCTTGAGTTTCTTGGAGGACGTTGGACTGGGCTACCTGAGCCTGGATCGCTCGGCCGCCACTCTGTCGGGAGGTGAGGCCCAGCGCATTCGTCTTGCGACGCAGATTGGATCACGCCTGACTGGCGTCCTCTACGTGCTCGATGAACCGTCCATTGGCTTGCACCCGCGCGACAACCGCCGGCTCTTGCGCACGCTGGAAGAGTTGCGGGATCTGGGAAACACGGTCTTGGTGGTCGAACACGACCGCGACACGATTGAAGCCGCCGACTTTGTCGTCGACATGGGCCCGGGCGCCGGGGTCCACGGCGGCGAAGTCGTGGTGGCCGGTTCCGCCGGGCAACTCCAGGACGCACCCAAGTCGCTGACCGGCGCCTACCTGGCCGGCGCCCGCAAAATCCCGCGCCCCAGCGCTCGCCGCCCCGGCACTGGCAAGACATTGCGGGTGGTCGGTGCCAGCGCGCACAACCTGCAAGAGCTTGACGTTGAGTTGCCACTGGGCACGCTGACGTGCGTGACCGGTGTTTCCGGATCTGGGAAGTCGACGTTGGTGCTTGACGTTATCCACCGCGCCTTGGCTGCCAAGCTTCACAACGGCCGGGCTCGACCCGGTGCGCATCGCCGTTTGCACGGAAGCCAACATCTGGACAAAGTCATTGACATCGACCAGTCGCCCATTGGTCGCACGCCACGCTCCAACCCGGCCACCTACATCGGAGCCTGGACGCCAATCCGCGAACTTTTTGCCCAACTCAAGGAGTCGAAGGTGCGCGGCTATGCGCCCGGTCGGTTTAGTTTCAACGTCAAGGGGGGGCGCTGCGAGGCCTGTAGCGGTGATGGCCTCTTGAAGATCGAGATGCACTTTCTGCCCGACGTCTACGTCACCTGTGACGTTTGCCGCGGGCGGCGTTTCAGCCGCGAAACGTTGGAGGTCACCTACCGGGGCCACTCGATCGCCGATGTCCTGGATATGACCGTCGACGAGGCGGCCGAGTTTTTTGAGCCGATTCCTCGAGTCTCCAGAAAACTGGCGACGCTGAGAGATGTGGGCCTAGGTTACTTGCGGCTCGGACAACCGGCCACCACGCTATCCGGCGGCGAGGCGCAGCGGGTGAAACTCACCGCCGAACTGTCCAAGGTGGCGACCGGTCGTACCCTCTACATCTTGGACGAACCTACCACCGGGCTCCACCTGGAGGACGTACGTGTTCTGCTCGAAGTACTGGAGCGGCTGGTCGAACGAGGCAACACGGTGTTGGTAATCGAGCACCACTTGGACGTCGTCACCGCCGCCGATTGGGTGATCGATCTGGGGCCCGAGGGCGGCGACGGTGGCGGCCACCTGGTCGTCGCCGGCACTCCAGAGTCGGTGGCAGAAACCGCCGCCTCTCACACCGGGCGCGCACTTCTGGAGCACTGGGAAACCACCCGGCTCGATTCCGCAGCATTGAGTACCTAGGGATGATACCCCCGCTGGAGAAGATGATGGGCACCCCCGGATGGCAAGCGCGCGTTGTTTCGATTGTCTTGACGATCGCCGCCGCTGAACCAGCGGCGGCTGGGTTTGGCAGCAATCTGCAAGCCACCGGACGTTTTGGATTGGGGCTCGTAGGACGCAGCTTCAACCGCTCGGTGTACGACGTCCGACGCGATCAGCTCTCTAACCCCGATGACTCGTGGGGGTATCTGGCGTTGGAAGTGCGTTTGGGTCTGTGGGACGATCGCCTCGACCTTGGCATGGAGTTCGGGCGCGCCCACAACAGCGAGGACGATTTTCCGGACCGCGACTACATTACCCACGAGCTCGGTACAACGCTGCGCGGGGTGGTTGCCGGGGCTGCCGATGGGCGCTGGCAGCTCACCGGTGGTGCGCACTACCGGGACACCATCGGCTTTGACCGCGGCGCCACCTTGACCCACAAGCTGAGGCGCCATTGGGTGGTCTTCGGTCTCTACCGAGCCCGCGTCGACCTCTATGGCCGTGCGGCCTACTTGTACGGCGGCCCGCTGTGGTCGCAACACCAATTCTTCGACTACGGGGCCTCCTACTCGCCGACGCGCGGCCCCGGGCGCGGCGAAACCCGTCAGAACCTGCTGGCGTTGGGCGGGCTAACGCTCAAGCTCGGTCCGAGCGAGGCGGGATTGGAACTCGCCTATCGCGACGCGCTTTCCTATAGCGGGTCTTGGATGTTCCACTTCTAGACGTCGCCGCCTTCACGCACCCAGTCAGTCTCCGATAACGCTGGGGTGGCCCTCGAACGAGACCACCCAAGCTAAGGAGGCAATGTGCGCAGACCGGCGTGGTTGGCCGTTTGGATCGGGACGTGGCTGGTGTCGAACGCTGGACAGGCGACGACCTCGCTGGAGACGCGCTCTACCGCTCCACCGCCGCAACCCCTCGACGGCACCAGTCGGGTCGAGGCGCTGCTCCCCGAACTCCGGGCGCGCTACGCCGACCGTCGAGCGCCCCCACGCCAAAGACGCGGTGAGTCTGACACCTTTTATTCGCTAGATCTGGGTGCCGACCCGCCCGAGTTCTTCGAGCTGACCGCCACCCTGCGGGCGGCTTCAGCGACCACTCGCATTTACGTCCAAGATACTCAGTGGGGGAGCCGCGTCACCCAACCGATCGTCGACTCCATTCTCGAGGCGTTCGCTGGCTCGACGCCGTCAAGTTCGATCAATCCCGGGCAGGGTATTGCCGCCATCGTCGAGGGAGTTTTTGGTCCGCCCACCGATGTGGATGGGGACGGCCAGGTGCACATCCTGGTGATGGACATCTTGGACGGCTACAGCGGTAGCGGCGGCTACATCGCCGGCTACTACACGAGTCACGACCAGACCAACCACTACGGTTCCAACCAGCGCGATCTTCTCTACATCGACACCAACCCCGCAGCCCCCGCCACCGACGAGGTGTTGGGGACGATCGCCCACGAGTATCAGCACCTCGTGCATCATCGTGCCGATCCCGATGAAAACAGCGTTACGCCCTTCATGAATGAAGCGTTGGCTGAGTTGTCCACCTTTCTGTGTGGCTATGGCGTGCGCTCCCCCGTGTCGTTTTGGGCGAATCCAACCGTCGCCCTTGATCGGTGGTACAACGAGGAGGCTGACTACGCCCGTGCCGCGCTTTGGGCGCTGTACCTCTATGAACAAATGGGGCTGGTAGCGGTGGGAGAGGTTTTTCGATCCAGCGGGAATGGTATGGCTGGAGTCGAGGACGCGCTGGCCAGCGGCATTTTTGGCCGGGACCTGCCGGAGTTGATGGCCGACTGGTTCTTGGCCAACGTGGTGAATGCGCCGACCCTCAACGCGCGCTGGGGGTACGCGGCAGTCGCGGGACGCGCCACGTTCACCGCCACCCACCTCGGCTACCCGGCGCCCGGCAGCGGCGTCCTGAGCCATCGCTCGGCTGCCGCCATCCGCTTGCAGAACGCCGCCGAGTTGTCCGTGCAGGTCGACGAGGATTCTGGCAGCGGACTCAGGGCCTGGTTGGTCGCCGCACCCGCCGGCGCGCCGCAGGCGGTCCAAGACTGGCCGATCGGCCAGTCGTTGGCGGCGAGCGCGGTGTTTGACCCTGCCGCCGACGAGTACTGGCTGGTGCCCTACACGGCCGGCGTCTTCTCGGCCGGCTACCGATACGAAGCCAACGGTAGCTCCGGCCCAGTGACGCGGTTGGCCTACGACGATGGCACGGCCGAAGAGTTGGGAATCTTAGCGGCGGCACCGATCGATCGCGGTGTGGCTGTGCGTTTCACGCTCGAGTCCGCCGCCACCTTGCGCAGCATGCGGCTCTACACCGGCGACACCACGCCGTTCGTCGTCGGCGTCTGGGCAGACGAGGATGGCGAGCCCGGGGCGGCGCTCAGGCCGCTAGAGACCGTGACACCCGAGGCAGCATTTCAGTGGACCGAGTTCTCGTTTGCCACTCCGGAAACCGACGTCGCCGAGGGTGACCTTTTCGTCGGCGCCCTGTTGCCAGCCAACTCGACGGGCGAGTTTTCAGTTGGACTCGACGAAACCGGACCGGTCGAGCCCCGCTCATACCTCTACGACGCTGGCGCCTGGCACCCATTCGCCGAAGCGGGCCTGGGCTTCGCCGAGCTAATGCTACAGCTCGATGTCGAGTATGCGTCAGCGCCGCTCCCTGAGTTTGCCGTCGGGCTGTCCCACAGCTCCGTCGACGCCGATCAGCTCGCCCTCTACGTGGTCACTGACGAACCGGTATCGAACGCCACCTTCACGGGCGTGGTCGGCGATGGTCACCTGGAAGTACCGATCGAGTTCGAACCACTGGCCGGTCAGCCACGCTGGTGGAGCGCCGCGGCCCGCTGGAGCGGGACCGCTGGGCCCACTCAGGTGTCGGTCACCGGCGTGCGAAACGGCGCGACGGCAACCTCGACAGCTGCAGAAAGCTCGATCGCAATGGCGGCGGCGCGCCTGGGAGCGGCCGGCGGGCTCCTCCACTTCGACCAGGCCACCCTCGAGCTGCCAGCTGGTGCACTCACCGAATCGCTCCTCGTCACCGCCCAACCCGGCGCCCGCTATCCCGGCGGGGCTCTGGCGCCGGCCGCCCAGGTGAGCTTCGGGCCGGCCGACCTGGCCACGGTGGCCCCGGTGACTGTGCGCCTAGGCGCTCCGTCGGGGGTCGTCGCCCGCTGGAGCGAGGACGCCTGGCAGGTGCTGCCGACCGTGGCCGCCGGCGGTGAGCTGGTGGCGTCGAGCGCCGGCCTAGGCGCTTTCACCGTTTTGCCGGCTGACGCCGCGCCGCCGGTTGCCCCTGTGCAACTGGCGCCGCGCCAGAATCCCATGCCGCGCCGCGGCGGCCAGCTGGCTCTGCAGCTGGCGAGCGGCCCACTCCCGGTCGAGATCCACCTGTACGACGTGCGCGGTCGCTACGTCACCGCGCTCTACAACGGCGAACTAAACGCCGGGCTCCACTTCCTAAGTCTGCCGGTCGGCAGCCGCGCCGGCGGCGTCTACTTCGTCGAAGCGCACCTGGGCGAGACGCGGGCCCGCACCAAACTGGTCGTGGTCGACTAGTTGCGCGGTGGGCTGAAGACCAGCGGGCAGCGGAACGCCACCGACGCCCCATCCACTCTCGGGAACTTCCAGGTCTTGGTCTGGGCGGTGACGCACTCGGCCAGCCGGCGATCACTGATCGTGTTGCCGACCACGCGCACGCGGCTGACTGCCCCGTGCGGTTCGACGGTGACCGAGAGCACCAGTCTGCCAGCCAAGTCGGGCGCATCCCTGAGTGCCGTGTCGTAGCAGTGTTTGATGCCACCGGCGTAACGCGCCACCACCGCCATGAGCGACTCGTTGGAACGTGATGCATCCGCCGCGGGGACGGCGAGCGGTTGAATGTCAACCTGAGCCGGCGCCAGCGCCTGATCGCCGCCGGCACCCTGGGCGCTGGCGACCTGCGCCGCCACCCGCTCAGCCCCGACTTCGGCTGCGGCAGCAGCCGCCAGCGCTTTGCTCTGCGTACCTTGCGCAGCCGCTGGCGAAACCCGGTGCCCCCCACTGCCGGCGCTGGCCAGCACCCGATCGACCCTCTCGAGGAGTCCGCCGGCGGCCAGAGCCTTCTGGACCTGTCGGGCGCGCTCGCGGCCGTGTTCGCCGGTGGCCGCCGCCTCTTTGGAGGAACTCGCCGCTTGGGCTAAGGTTGCTTGCACCGTTTTCGGCGCCACCCGCGGTGCCGCGCTGGGTGCTGCTTCGGGCGCTACCCCGGCGGTCTTCGGCGGTGCTGGCCGCGGGGAAGGCGGCGCTGGCTTGGTAAGAATGAGCTTGGCCAAACGCTCCGGCACGGCATCCAAACTCTGAAAGCTGGTGTCTACGGAAGGCACCCACGCCAGGCCGACCATCAGAAGCAGGCCGCACGTGGCGCTTACCGTCAAGCACCTGCGAAACAGTCGATCGCTGGCCGGCCTGGGGCCTCTTCTCAACACCGAGGTCGTCGCGTGCATCCGCTAGTCCCGGAGCGTTGCCAACGCCACCTGACCGAACCCGGCGGCGTGCACGGTCGCCAGCACCGACTCCAGCTCGGCAAAGACGATGTCTTGGTCGCCTTGAATCGTCAGCGGGGGCTCGGGGCCGTCAGCACTGCCCCGACGCGCGCGAAGTTGATCGGTGCGTTGCCGCAGGCTGATGAGGTGAGACTCGAGAGCCGGGATCGGTTGTCCGGCGGTGGCCGCCAGGGTTTCACTGTCGACAATCCAGGCGTCGTTGACCGCCAGGCCGCGCTCCGAAACAACGATGACCGCCGAGGGCTCGGGCGTCGCATCGGCCGCCGAATGGGGCAAGCGCACGTGTGGATTGGGCGTCAGCGCTTCAGGCTCGACGACGAAATTCTTGAGCAAGAAGAGCAACAGCACGGTGAAAATGTCCATGAGGGAGGTCATGGTCAACCGTGCCGTCGGCCGGCACCGATTCCCCCGCCCGCGCCGGTGCCGCCAGGGGCTAGACCTATGGGGCAACATGCGCAGACTCCTCCCAAGCAGCTAGGCTGGTGTTGTGGAACCCGGCGCGCGCACAGGCGTCGATGACCTGCACCACATCTTGGTAGCGCACGTCCCGCGCGGTCGAAACGATGACGTCTGGCCCCGAGTCAGCCTGAGTCCCGAGCGCGTGGGTCAGGCGAGCCAGCGCCTCAGGGTCGTCGCGCTCAAAGCGATGGGACACCGGCGCCTCTAGGTGGGGGAGCACTTCGAGCGCCTCTTGCGTGAGACGGACGACCGGCGGCGGCTGGATGGGCTGCTCGCCATCTGCACCGCCAGCCAGTTGGATGGCGCCCACCTGCACGAACACCGCGCTTAGAAGCAACATCGGCACCAAGACGACGAACAGGTTCATCATCGGCACGACGTTGAGTTCACGGTCAGAGTTAACGCCCCTGGACTGCCGCACGGCGGACCTCCGGTTGGGCGGCGGCCGGGCCAGCCGACAGACCCTGAATCATGCGGTGCGCCATCGCTTCGAGGCGATCGGCGATGCCATCGAGCTGACCGACAAACCACGCGTGCAAGGCCATGGTCGGAATGGCGACGATGAGCCCAAAGGCCGTGGTGTTCATTGCCTGCGAAATCCCCGCTGCCAAGAAGGCCGAGCGCTGGGCGGGGTCGGCTTGGCCGACGGCGCTAAACGCGTGGGTCAGCCCGAAGATAGTGCCGAGTAGGCCAAGCAGCGTCGCAACGTTCGCCAGCGTCATCAGGTATGCCAGTCGCCGGTTCAAGGGCGCCAGGGCGACACTGGCGGCGGCGCCAAACGCCCCCTCCAAATCCCGCTCGCGCTGGGCGCGGTCGGCAGCCAGCGGCCGCTCCAACAGAGCACGACCCACGACCACAAACGGGCCACCGCCGCGGCTCACTAGCGCGTGGGCTTCAGCCGGATGGCCGCGGCGCGCGGCCTGGCAGACACGCTCGGCCAATTGGGCGTCGTCGAGCCGGCCGGCGCGGGCGAGCACGATAGCCCGCTCGACACAGATGGCGACGATAAGCACGGCGACGCCAAGGATCAGATACATGAAGGGTCCACCTTCGCGCATGAAGGTTGCCACAGTGCTCAACAGGTTCATGACTCACTCCCTCTCGATCAGGATCGGGTGCTGAATAACTCCGGGGCTGATTCGGGCCGAAAAGCGACAGTGCTGGACGGCGGTGGCCGGTGTCTCCGGCCGCACCTCGAGCATTTCCAAATAGGTCAGTAGGACTTCAGCAAGTGGCCCGGTCTCTTCGAGGCCGCCGACTATCAGCAGCGTCTCCGGGGCCCAGGCTTCGCCAAAGATTTGCACTTCATCGAGCGTTGACGGCGGCTCTGCCACCGCCGGCCCTGCCGACCCGCAGCTGGCGAAGCAGGCTACGAGCCAAGCGCGGCGCATCTGGGAAGGCACTCGCGTCATGGGGATTCCTCCAGTCGAAACAGCTCCACAACCTGGCCGTCGGCATTGCCACCCAACGCCAAGAAGTTGCGGAAGTGGCGCCGGGCGCCGACTTCGTCGCCCAAATACAACTTGTAGAGCAAAGCCAAGTTGTGGTGCGCCTCTAGAAAGTTGGGGTCCAAGTCCAGGGCGTCTTGGAAGTGCTTTGCTGCTTCGGCAAACTCATGCTGTCGCCGGCTGAGGATGCCGAGGTTGTTGTGAAACTCAGGCACGTTGGAATCCAGCGCTACTGCGCGCCGCAGCGCTCGCTCCGCCGCTTCGAAATTGTCCTCTTGCATATGCAAGAAACCACGGTTGCCGTAGGCTGGGGCGTAGTCTGGAAAATGCTCGGCGCAACGATCGAGCCGCAGCGCGGCTGCCTCAAAGTCGCCGTACGCCAAGAGCAAGACCGCCAGATTGGTTTGCACCTCCGGATCGATCTCGGGAAGGGAGTCCACGACCGGTCCCAGCAATCCAATCCCTTCTTCGACCTTGCCTTGTTCGTAGTAGAGGCGTGACAACCAGGTCAACGACTCTACGTGGTGCGGCTCGACCGCCAGCGCCTCTTCAAGATAGGTTTGGCTCGAATCCAGGTGACCGGTGCGCCAATAGGATGCCGCCAGCGCGTGGAACATCTTCGCCGACGGGCCCGCGGTCGCCAGCGCCGCGCGGCAGGCGGCGCGGTGCGCCGGTTCACCACCGGTTTCGATGAGGGCCGGCTCAGGTGTGCGGCCGCAGCCGGCGGTGACCAGCACCAACCACCAGAGGACCGCCCTAGTCTGCCCAGGTTGCGCTAGCAAGATCGAAGTCTCCGAAGGTTGGTCCAGCCAGGTGGCTAGCGGGCAGTTCGGCGTAGCGTTGGTCATAACGCGCGAACAGCTGCGTGCGTGTCGCATTGACCCATGGCGCCTCGATGTTCAAGGCGCGGGCCTGGTTTAGGGCCTTGCCCCAACCGCGCTCGGCGCGCTCGGCGAAGCGCTCCGCCTCCGCCGCGACAGCGGTGGAGTAAGTCAGCAAGTCGTCGCCGAGAAGATCAACGGGCACCTCGGATTCCCGGAGGGCGAGGGCAAAGTCGGCCATGCAGTCGCCCAACAGCGCTTCGGCGCGTGCCGCGATGGGCGGCAGCGCCACGGCAACCGCCGAGCCCAGGTCGGCGGCGATCGGGGCGAGGGCGTCTTGCTTGGTGGCGATCGCCTCGACGACCGGAGCATTGAGGCGAATGGCCCGATAGCTTGGGCTGGCCCACAGGGCGCGCTCGAACGCCGCCTCGCCCCGGGTCGCTGCGTCCACCGCCGGGTCATCGCAGAGGATGTCGAGGCGAGCACCCGCTCGGCGTCGGTCGGTGTGGCGCCAGGCACGAGCTTCGGCCAACGCCACGCCGGCCGCGACAGGGTCGCCGAGCGCACGTCCTTCCAAGTAAAGCGCCGCAGCTTTGGACACCAAGTCTGGACGGCGCGCTTTGCCTGCGGCGTCGACCGCCGCCAACAGCGCCCCGTCCCGTTCCAGCGGGGCTGTCGCCACCTCGGAGAATTCGAGCAGCCGCGCAGCTTCAACCGCAGGTCGGTTTCCCTTGGCAGCCGACTCCGCCAATCGCAAAAGGGCCGGCGCGTGATTGGGCTTGCCGGCGTGCTCGGTCACCAAGCGCTCCAGGACACGCTCCTGTGATTGGGGGCGACCCGCGCGTTCGTAGGCATCGGCAGCGCGCAGGAGAGCCAGGTCGGCCTCGGTAAACTCGGGATGCTCGCCGGCCACGGCTTCGTAGGCTCGCGCCGCCTCAAGCGGCGTGGTTTCGGCCAGGCTCGCCGCCGCTTGGAAGCGTGCCGCCGGCAACAAGCGCGCCGTCTCGGCGGCCAACTCCGGGTCGAGGTTGTCCTCGCGCAAGAGCGCCTGATAGTGAAGGACGGCGGCGCCTGGGCGACCACCGCGTAGCTCGGCATCGGCCAGCGAGCGCCGCAACGTCTGCCGAAGCGCACCGGCCGGGGCCATAGCCACAGCCACGCCAAAACTTTCCGCTGCCTCCCCAAACCGTTCGGCCTGGAGAAGAATCTGGCCGCGGCGCCTGAGGACTGACACCCGATCTGGCGGCGTGACTTCGAGGTAGCGGTCGATCGCCACAAGCTCAGCGCTCACCCCGGTCGTGTCGCGACCGGCGCGTACCGCTCCCCAAGCCACCACCGCACCCCGGAGGGCCTGCCGCTCGAGCGCCGGATCCGCGGCGGCCAGCGCCAAGGCGTGCTCGTAGGTGCTTACGGCAACCGCCGGGCGCGCCAAAGCGAGTTGGCACTCGGCCAACGCGAGCGCCGCTTCGGCCGCCGACTCAGACTTCGGAAACAGCTCGAGATACTGCGTGTAACCATGGGTCGCTAGGTCTAGTAGATGGTCTGCTTCCTTCTGGCTTGACGCCTGTCGAGCGGCCGCCAACAAGGTGGCTGAGCCCGCCAACTGCAAGGAATCGGCCCGCGCCGCCCAGCGTTCCGAGCCAAACTCACCGAACCAGGCACTGGCAGGACCGGTGTGCGCGGCCGCCTCGAGGGCCACTTGGGCAGCCTCTGGCGCCTGGCCAAGGGCGTCGTAGATCCGCAGCGCATCGTCCTGAAAAGTTGGAAGGTCTGGGGTGTGAGCAAACCGCTGGCTCGCCTCGTCTACGAGAGCGAGGGATTCGGCGTGGCGCGCGCGCTCCTCGTAGGCAACCACTGCTCCCTGCCAGCTACGGGCGTCGGCCGGCCGGTGAGTTGCAAGAAAGCTCGCCGCAGCGCTAGCTGATCCCGCTTCGGCTAAGGCCCGGCCGAGGTTGCGGTGGGCGTCGGCCACGAGCGTCGAGTCGCCCCCGGCTGGATGGTTCAACACCGCGGCAAACGCCTCGGCGGCGCCCGCCGGCTCGCCACCGGTCAATCGACACCACGCCAGCCGGTGCGCAGCCGCGAGCCCAAGCGGGTCGGGTTGGTGCGACACCGGTTCCAGAAGGGCCCCGGCGGCTTCGACTTCGCCGAGCGCGACGTGCGCCATCGCCTGGTGCAACGCCGCTTCGGGGACGCGCGGGTGGCTTGGATGCGCCCTTCTAAAGTGGGTCAACGCCTCAACCACCCGGCGGGGTTGGCCAAGACGGGCTAGTTGGATCCCGAGGTTGAAACGCGCCCGCGCGGTGCCGGGGTGCTCGGGGTAGTGCTCGAGAAAGTGCTGGGCGGCGGCGACTGCCCCGCCTGGTTCTCGTAGCTCCACCAGACGTAACCACGCGGCCCCCCCTGCCGGACCCAGCCGCGGGGTGGCGACGAACTGCTCAAAGGCCTCCAGGGCGGCGACCCGTCCGGATGGCTCGCCGTTTTGCCGCGCAGCGGCCAACAGCGCTTCGGCGGTGCCGAAGGTGGCGGCCTCGCGGACCAGGGCAAGCTCATGGGCGGCACGCCGGTGGGCGGCTCGATCCACCCGGGTCAACTCGGCGAGGAGCGCTCGCCGGGCCTCGTCGAGCGCGCGCTCGACCCGGCGACCGGTGTCGGGGCCTAGGCCGGCTTGGGAGTCGGGGGTAGCCATGTCCAAAAGGGCCTGGACCCGCGTAGCTCCGGCCTCCGCCCGCGCCAAGCTGGCGGTCAACTCCGGCCAGACGCTACGCTCAAGGTCGCTACGTACCAGCGCCGCAACCGCGTGTTGCGCGCCAGCCAAACTCTCCTGCAAAGCCGCCAGAGTGGTGGCGTCTTTGGCCAGCGTTCGGTGGTGGATATCCAGGTGGGGCACGGAGCGCTCTTGGCTGGCCAGCGCTTCAATCCCAGCCACCGCGACCCGCAAGCGCTCGATGCGCTGCCCGACCGCCGCACAGACGTCCAGCTTGTCGCGAATGGCACCGGCTAGTGTGCTTTCGAAGGCGCGGGCGTGGCTGTCGAGCTGCCCCCGGAGCTCCAGGAGACGGGCATCGGTTGCCGCGTCGTCCTCTCGCACCGCATCCACCTGTCGCCCCAGCTCTGCCCAAAAGCGCTGGCGTTCCAACCTGACGTCTGCGGCGCGGCCGCGGCGATAGGCCCAGCGTTCGCGGGCGGTGACGGCGTCACCAAGATCCAACAGCCGCGCGTCGAGAGCGCCCGCCTCGGCGGTGGTCAAGGCCACCGGGGCCACAAGGAGTGGCGGTGGCCCCCCCGGCGTGCCGCGGGTCGACCGTTCGCTCAGCCAAGCAAAGACCCGAGTCGCCAAATCGGCCGTAGTGGTGCGGATGAGCGGCGCACCCTGGTCGGCCGCAGGCGACAGCGCCGCCGGCAAAAGTGTCGCCTCGAGCGCGCCGGCCCGACGGACGCGACGCTCGGGATCCAAGCGTCGCGACTGCGCCTCAGCCTGCTCTACACAGCGCTGAAACCGCCGGCGCGCTTCGGCCCAATCACCGTGTGCCAACGCTGCTTCGGCCATGCGGAGAGAGTCGGCGGCCGCTCTCAAGCTTTGGCTCCACGCCAACTCGGTGGGGGCTGGGGAGCACGCCTGGGGACCGAAGAGAGCCTCGACGGCCGCCGGTTCTGGCCGTGGTCCGGAGCCTGCGATCCAGCGGAGGGCGCTCCATAGCCGTTGTTCGTGGGCGGTCAACCGATCCGTGAGGTCCGGATCAATCGGCAGCCCGGCGAGCAAGCGACAGGTCTGGGTCCAGAACAGCCAACGGCTGTCGCCGGCCGCCGGAGGCGCCGCGGCCTCCATCATCGCCACCGCCTCATGGGGCCGATCTTGGGACAGGGCGTGGAGGGCCAAGCGTACGGCCGGCTGATCGGCAAACGCCGCGGCCGCACTCGCCGAGCTCGGCCCGACCGCGCCTATGGCTACCAGTGCAAGCCCCCAAGCCAGATGCGCGCATCGGTTCAAAGCGGCTGCACCTCGAGTTGGACGCCGGTCTCAGTCGCTTCCAGCACGCACACCGTCAGCGCACCGGCCGCCGGGGAGACTGTCATGGTCGCGCTTTGCACGCGGCGTCCATCGTCGAGCGTCAAGACTATCGACAGGTGTTGCGGCTCAGCCCGCGATGGTGCTCTGACTAGTGGCCGGTAACCACCGTTCACTAAAGCGGCGCGGTCGGCGGGCGCCAGTTGGGTGTCGGCGATCGGGTAGCCATTCCAGGTGGCCCTAAGCTGGGCCAGGCTCTCGGCCAACGCCGGACTCGCCGACAGGCAGACCAGAACCTCGGTTTCGCCGGTGTGCACAAAGTCGTCACGAATCGCCGCCAACCGGGCTTCGATGACTGCCAACGAGTCTCCAAGGGCGACCAGCTGCGCTTGTAAGTGGCCTAGCGAGCCTGGTTCTGCCAAGGCATCCAACCCGGCGGGGTCGACAGCCGACCCCGCCCGCCCCAAGAGGGCGGTGGCTTCCAAGAGCTCCGCGTCCAACCAGGCAAGCCGCGCAGCGCTGGGATCGGTGGCGTTCGCCACCGCCAACCGGCCCAGCAAGAAATGTCGGTGACCGTGGAGAAAGCGCAGGCTTAAGACGTCCGGTTCCGGTGCCTCCGGAGCGATCGGCGCCACCGAATCAGCTGCGGCCGGTAAGTGCGCCGCCAAAGTTCCGACAAGAACTAAGACCCATGCCCAGTGCTTCGAATGGTTCATGTCCAACCTAACCCTGAATACGGCGAACGATATGCCCGTCGTGAGCGTCTACCACGAAGGCGTGTTCGTCGCCGCCCGGCGCCACGTAGTGCACCGTCCACGTCGGCGGTGCGGTTGTTTCCGCGAAAATTCCCCGACTCAACACCAGGTGGCGCACCTCGGCGCCGGCCCGCCGGAGCGCCGCGCCGCCGGCGAGCTCAGCGGCGGCTACCGCCCGCGTGGAATCGATCCACTCGTCGGTAAGCGCCGGCTGCGGGTAGGGAAACGTCAGGGGCGCTTCGTGGTGCACCCGACGATCGGCGACCGCGACGTTCCGCCAGGCTTGGCGCGCCGCCGAGTGGAAGAGGTAGCCCCAGGCGTTCGACGCGCCGTTCTCGCCCAGCGGCGCGTCATTTTCGACGAACAAGAGCTGGGCGTCCTCTTGCCAAGCGCGAGCGGCGACCTCAGCAACGACCAGCGCTGCGCGCGCCGTGTGTGCCGGGCCGTCCCGCTGGGCAACGACCGGCGCCCCGCGCGTATGGGCGCAACCCACCACGGCGACGGCCAAACCCAGACTCCACAGACAGCTGCGAAAGCAATCCGACTGGCGATCCATTCGGGCCCCTTGAGTGGTTCGCGGCGCGACCCCGCACCGCCGTCCTTTGCACGCACGCCCGTGCACAACGCTTGCTCAGTACTGGCGACTCGGTGCCGTGCAGTTGTAATTGGTTGCGGCGGCGGCGCCCTCCGCGCCCCGGTGGCCGAACAGGAGCAATCGCTGTTCCAAATCGACCAACCCCAAGCCGCCGATAGGCTTGGCCTGGACCGGCAACTTGCACGGTGTAAGCCGGCGGGGCGCCGCGACGCCGGCTCGCGGAGCACTGGGGCGATGACCCCACCGCGGGCTAACTCGCCGCCGGTCCGCTCGTTGCCAACCGCTCCGGGTGGTTTGGCGCGGGCCTGGGCAACCGGCACGTTGCTTGCCTTTTCTCGCCGTGGAACAACCGTCTTTCACCCATGAACATGCCTTCGATGAACAGACATCAAGCCTGGTGGTGCGCGCTTTGCACGGTGAGCTGCCTGGTCGGCTGCGCGCCGGACGCGGCGCCACCCTTTGCACCGACCGGCGACTCAGTGCCTGAGCCGGTTCCGGATCGCTTCGAGTTTGCCCGTACCGTGGCGCCCATTCTCGAAGCCCGCGGTTGCGCCACCGCAGAATGCCATGGGGGTGGACGCCACCCCTTTCCGCTCACCGGTGACTTGGAACTGGACTACTACCGGGCTGCCGATCAGGTCAACGGCACGACGCCGCCCGAGAGCCCGCTCCTGCGCAAACCGCTGGCCGCCGCCGCCGGCGGCAGTGCTCACGACGCGCCCACCATTTTCCAAACCGCAAGCGATCCCGACTACCAGCGCCTGCTGAGCTGGGCCATGGCCGGAGCCGAACAGTGACCATGCTGTTGCGGATCGGGGTGTTCGCTCTCCTGCTCTGGGGTGCCGGGACGCCGCTGGCGACGGCCGCCAACGGTTCGGGCACCTTGGAGCTGACGCCTGCCGCCGGGCGTCTCGGAGAAGCGCCCCTGTTCGCCGCCCGCGCCGCCTATCGGCTCAGCCCGCGCTTGGCGTTGGAGGCGGAGTTGGACCACGTGTTGGGCCAGCAGGTGAGCGCTCTTCAGCACGCCGCTGGTCTCCGATGGCGCGCTGTAGAGCTGGGTCGGGCCGAGGGCTTCTTAGGCGCGGGGTTTGGCACGTTCACCGCCCAGGCCGGCGGCGCGGTCGGCGCCAAGAGCGTCACGCGCAGCGCTCTACGATTGGGGGGTGGCGTCCTCTGGTGGCTGCGCGACGACATCGGCTTCAGATTGGATGGGCGCCACCACCGCATTTTTCTGCACCAACCCACTACCACCGGGACGTACAGCTTGACCGCCAATGAACTGTCGGTGGGGTTGGTGTTTGCCCGGCAACTTGCCCCCGGGGGCAATGGATTTTGATGATGCATGAACGTTGGCAACCTCATTGGCGTTGGCTCTGGGTTTTGGCAGCGGCAACTGCTGGCTGCGAAGGCTCGGTGCCCGATGACGTGTTCCTGGGGGCCGAGGCCACCGGCGCCCTGGTGTTCGTGAAGGCCGAACGCTCGGCGACGCTAAACGAACGGGTTGCCGGCAACCTCTACATCCTCACGCCGATTTCGCCGCACGGCCACGTGCAAGCACTCACCACCTTCGAAGACGCGGCGGTATCCGACCCCTGCGTGTCGTTCGACGGCGAGCGCATCCTGTTTTCCATGGACCCGGCCGGCCCCGAACCTCGCAACATCTACGAGATCGGCGTGGACGGCAGCGGGCTGCGCCAGGTGACCTCGGGCGGTGGCGACGACTTTGACCCCATCTACCTGGCTGACGAACGCGTGCTCTTCACTTCCAATCGCGCGCGGGAGCGGGACGAATACAACACTGCCTTGAAAGAAGTGCTGTACGTCGTCGATGCCGATGGTTCCAACCTGCGTCGTATTTCGTTCAATCTGTCAGACGACTTCGACCCCTTTCTCTTGTCGACCGGCCGGGTGGCTTATACGCGCTGGGAACACCATGGCACCTCCAACCGCTTCCCGCTGGCCCAGGTCAATCCGGACGGCACCGGCTTCTTCATGTTGTTTGGGCCGCATTCGCGCAACCTCTTCCACAGCCAAGAGACGCGCGACGGCCGGTTCATCGGCATCGCTTCGAGCCGGGTGAACGGCGACGCTGGCCGCGTCGTCATCATGTCGATCGCCCAGGACGACCCGGAGGCAATGACCGCCACTAACTACTCGGTTTTGACCCCCGACATCGACCTCGAGGGCCCGCCGTTTCCCACCGGGGCGTTCAAGCATCCGAACATCCTCCCGGACACCGATAGGGAGCGTCGCTTTGTCGTTTCTTATTCGCTGCCGCATGCTATCGAGGCACAAGACGATTTCGCGTTGTACACCTTTGCGGTGAGCGACGAGGGTGGTGCCGAGCGCATGGTCGATCTTAGGCTCCTCTACAACGACCCGCGGACCGATGAGTTGGACGCTTGTCTGATCGCCCCGCGCCAAGTGCCACCCCTGATTCCGGACACCGTGGAAGAAGGTGTCGCTTCGGGCGTTTTTGTCGGGCGCGACGTCTATGCACGCTCTCCGGACGGCCAGGAGCAGCCGGAACGCGGCTCGGTCGGCGAGATCATGGTCGTGGAGGGCATCCCGACCACCGACGCCACCCGCGGCATGGCGATCTCGGCCACCGAGTTCGAACGCAAGCGTATTTTGGGATACGCCCCCGTCCAAGCCGACGGATCGTTCGCGATCAAAGTGCCGGCCGACGTGCCCATTTCGATTCACAGTCTCGACCCCGAGGGGCGCACGCGCGTTTTTCAGAGGACGTGGGTCTACGCCCGGCCGGGGGAGCGGCGCACCAATTGCTTTGGCTGCCACGCGCCGCGGGACGGTCTGCCCACCAACGAGAATCCCATCGCTCTTTCGGTCGAGCCGACCGATCTGGTGGTGCCGGTGGCCGAGCGCCGGGTGGTGAACTTCGCTGACCAGGTTGGCCCGATCGTCCAAACAAAGTGCACACCGTGCCACGTGCCGACGATCGTGCCGGCAGCTGCCCGCAACCCCGGCCAGGCCAGTGCCGAGCCCGACACCTTGCCGCCGCCCGCCGGTTTGGATTTGCGCATGGAAGTGGACCCGACCGTGGACGAGCGCTTTGCCATTGCGTATGTGAGCTTGGTCGGCACCGAGATGACCAGTGGCAGTGAGGCGGTGCGGGTGCCGTTCAGTCGCCAAAGCCCGCTGATCGATCGGCTCATGGCTCCGGGAACCACCGCCCACCCAGCCGATGAAGATCCCGCCTACGCCCTCAGCCCGCCCGAGATCGAAATGTTCATTAAGTGGATCGACCTGGGAGGTCAATACCGATGAGACGTGCCATCGCCGCGGCTGTGGCCCTCTGCACCTGGTCGAGTGGCGGTGCCCTCGCCCAAACGCTCGATAAAAGCGTGCAGTTTTATGACGCCGCCGGCCAGCTAAACGCGCTGGGCGTGACCGAGGAGGTCACCCTGGTCGGCGTGTGGGCCACCTGGTGCGGTGCTTGCCGTCAGGAGCTGCCGCAGCTGGTGGAGTTGGCCAGCCTCGACGGAGTCGGGTTGGTGTTGGTGTCAGTCGACCAGTCACCCAAGCGGGCAGTGCGCTTCCTCGCTAGCCGGGGCTGGGAGGCGGTTCCCCAAGCCTTCGACCCGGGCGCCAAGATTGCCACGACGCTGGGCATCGAGGCCATTCCCACCGTCGTCGTGCTCGGCTCCGACGGCCGCGAAACCGCGCGGGTCACCGGCGCAGACCCGGCTGCAGCGGCCGCCCTCCGCGATGCGGCGGCCAGGGCCGTCCAAGGAGACCGCCATGTCGGATCGTAGGCGCCCGCTGTGGCATTGGATTGGAGCGCTGGCTGCGCTGCTACTGAGTAGCGGTTGTGCGCAGGTGCTGCCCATCGAACGCGAGATTCTTGCGGACGGGTTGATGGCACTCGAGCCGGATCCATTGGAACGGAGCCACGAACAGCATTGGCTCGAAACCCTGGAAGCCTCCACCGGCGGCTACGGCGGCGCCGCTGGCGGCTGCGCCTGCTATTGAGATGGCCACAGTGTTTGCCCATATCTCAATTGCCCTGGTGAGTTGCGTGTTCACTTGCCTCCTGGGTGCGCGCCCGCTTGGCGCCCAGGAGGTGAGCTTTCGCTGGCATCACTTCGGGGACAACAGTGGCACACAGGTGTCGACCACCACCTTGGACGCCACCCAACCGTTCGGTGATCAAGCCGCGACGCTCGGATTGAGCTACAGCCTCGACCGGGTGTCGATGCCGGCGATCAAGGGCGTGCCCGGGTCAGACGAGCAGCTAGACGCCATCACCCAGGCCTCGCGGCCAGTCAGCGGCATCAACCACGAGTCGGACAACTACGAGAAAGAACGCCATCAACTCGAGGGGAGTGCCACCGCTGGCGAGTTCACCGGGCGCGGCTATGTCAGCCTGGAAGAGGACTGGCGCGCCCACCAGTTGGGGCTCAGCTGGAGCCGGGACGTGCGTGCCGACCACACCACGTTGGCGCTGGCTGCCTCGTACGGTTGGGACGACATCACACCCCTCGACAACCAGGGAACCGCCGTTGCCAATGATGCGCGCCAGAACTGGGCGGTCGTGGGTTCGGCTGCGCAGATCATCAACGCGCGCACGCGCGCACGCCTGAGCGCGGAGTTTGGCCAAACCCACGGCTACCAGGCCAACCCCTATCGCAGCGTGCGCACGACCGCCTCGTCGGTTAGCGAGCGCCATCCGCGCCGCCGGGCGCGCACGGCGCTCAGCGGCGATCTCCTGCGCTACTTCAATACCCAGAGTTCGGTGCGCCTCCATTACCGCTACTACTCGGACGACTGGCGCGTCGCCTCCCACACCGGTCAATTGGAAGTCAACCAGCGCCTGGGCGAGCGGGCAACGCTACGCTATCGCTACCGCTACTACACCCAGACCGCGGCCTACTTCTACCGCCCGACCTACGCCAGCGTCGCCGGGGTCGGCGGCTTTCTGAGCGCCGACTACAAGCTCGACCAGGTCACCGCCAACCTGTTTGGCGTCAAACTGGGCGTCCCTTTGGTCGATTGGTTGCGGCTGGACCACGTGCTTGCCGCGGTGGATTGGACACTCCGGGTCGAGCGCTACTACACCCACACTGACTTTGCGGCGTCGATCCTCGAGACTGGTTTCGACGTGGTGTTTTGATGCGTCTCACATCGGAGATCCACCCCATGTTCACGCGTTTGCGCCTCGCGCGACTTTTTCTACTTCTCACAGTCTTAGTCGCCCGCCCGGCGACAGCTGGCTTGTCGTTCGAGCCGGTGCCCCTCCATCCTGACCATCCGCTGGAGCGCTTGACCCAGGGGGTCGCACAGGAGCGCTTGGGCCGCCGATTGTTTGGCGATCCCTTGGCGACGACGATGGTGGGCACGCTCGAGCTTTTTGCGGACTATCCCTATGTGCGCGCCCGCTACGTGCAGTTGGTGGCGGACCGCCAGTGGAATCGCCTGCTGCTGGGCGGAGCCGGCGGTCACCTGCGTGCCTGGGACGGGTCCGACTCGCCGGCCGGCCCGCTGGCCGGGCCCGAAGATCTGGACCGCGATCCAGCCGGCCGGGTGTTCGTGGCAGATACCGGCAACGATCGGGTGCTGGTCCTCCAGTTGGGGGGCGATCCCGACGGCTTGGGTCTCCAACTGCTCTACACGATCGATGGGTTGTCCCGGCCAGCTGGCGTCGCCTGGGATGGGAGAGAGACGCCACTTAACACCGCCGACGACTACCTGTGGGTTGCCGACACGGGTCGCCACCGAGTCGTGTGTTTCGCGCTTGGGCGCCAGGCGGCGCACCAGGTCGCCACCTTCGGTTCCCGGGGAAACGGGCGCGACGCGTTCCTGGAGCCGCGCTCGGTCGCCGTCGGCCCCGGCGCCCTCTACGTTGGCGACTGGGGTAACGGCCGGCTCGTGAAACTCGAGCGTCAAGGCGATGCCGTCGTTTGGCAACGCGCCCGGACGATGGGCACCGATTTGCGCGGCCTAGCAGCGGATCCTTGGGGCAATGTCTATGCAGCGCTCCGTGGCCGCGGCTTGGTCCGCAAACTGAACCCAGCGCTCGAGCCGTTGGTCGATGCCCACCTGCCTGGAGTCACCGATCTGGCGCTCGGCACCTTGCGAGTCATCGACCATCGCTCCGGGCAGGAGTCCTGGACAGCTTACTCCAGCCTAGCCGCGCTGGAGCGCTGGGGTGACGACTCCGGTGGGCGCCGGCTGGCGCTCGGCGCTGACCTGGTCGATTTTGAGTGGACGCCCAACGCTCGCGGCGCCACGGGCGAATTCATCTTGACCGACCGCGCCGCGGTCGAAGTGGCCGTCTACCGGGGACAGACCTTGCTGCGCCGCGTTCGACTCGGCGAGTTGGCGGCTGGGCGACGGCGATTCGACTGGGATGGCACCGACACCAGCGGCCGTTGGGTGGGGACCACCGGTTGTCGCCTGGAAGTAAGCGCAGCGTCGCTGTACCCGGACGGCCGCGGTGCCCGAGCGAGTCGGACGCTGGCTGGTGCCCCCGGCGTGCCGGCCTTGCATGCCGCATCGCCCAATCCAGCCCGCCCCACCAGTCGCTTGTCCTTTTTTATTCCGGAGACAGGTGGCGTCAACCTAGAGGTGGTGGACGTCGTCGGGCGGGTCCGCCGCCAGCTCTTGAGCGGCGTTCTTGAAGCGGGCGATCACTCGGTCTTCTGGGATGGCCGGGACGGGGGCGGCCGCCCCGTCGCCCAGGGTGTCTACTTTCTCAAACTGGAGGCACAAGGTGAAACGACGAGCCGCAAGCTCACTGTCGTGCGCTAGGTGGGTGATGGCGCTCGCCGTTGGCACGGGCGCCACCCTGGGGTGCGAGCCCGACCCCGGTCCCGAGTCCCTGCTCACCTTGGTCAAGTTGCACGGGGAAGACCTTGGCGCGGCGCATCCTGGTGAGACGGTCGCCGCTACCGTCCGCACCACGGTGACCTTTCGCGATTGGCACAATGCGGCGCTGGTCGTCGAATTCCGCTCCTCGACGACACTCGACGCTGGTGCCCTCGAGTCCCTCACTGCCGGCGACGCTGTCGATCGCGCCGTGGCTTGGCAAACGGTCATGGCAGCCAGCCAATCGCTCGCCCGCGCGGTGGAGCCGGTGACCGGCTATCCCACCCTCGTCTTTCCACACGCTGCCGAGTTGTCAGCCCAGGTGCCAGCGGCGCTGGACGGCGTCCCGGTGCGTGGCGTCTTCGCTGTGGCCTACTTGGCGTTCGTCGACGAGGAGCAGACCGGGGAAGAACCGCTGCTTGTTGTGACACCACTCGGCGAAGCCGAGGGTGTGTTGAATACCACCGCATCGATGTTGCCGGATGCCTAGCTCGCGCCGCGTGATGTGCATCGCCCTTGTCGCTTGGGCCAGCATGGGTTCCCCGGCCCGGGCGTTGGAGATCTGGGGAGCGGCCGCCCACGCACAACTCCACCTGCATCCGACCCAGCGCCAGAGCGGCTTGCAAAGTGGGTCGACGCCCATTGAAGTATCGATCGGCGCTGCTGGTCGCTCTTGGGCGGTGGATGGCGTCGTCGGCTGGGGGAGAACAACCCAAGCCTGGGGGAGCAGCCTGGTCGCTGATCCCGAACTTACGCTGATCACGACCGGCGGCGGCCTTTTCTGGCGACCGACCTCCACCGGGTGGTTCGGAGCGCGGGCAGGAGCACTCCGACTGGTCTACGACCGCCAGCACCATGCTCTGGTGCTTGGCGACGGCAATGCTTTGGAGATCAAGACGGCCACCCTCACCGAACCATGGGTGGAGTGGGTGGCCGGCGTGGGTCGCCCCCTGTGGAGTCCACTGGGTTGGCGGGCCGAGGGTGGTCGCCGCTGGCTCAGACTCGGTGAAGCAGCCGCCGGCGCGGTCACCGCCCGCTGGCGCCCGGCTTGGCTATGGCGTCTGGGGTTGACTTGGCAGCTTCAGGCCCGTGGAGGACACTAGGATGATTGGACTATGCATGCGGGGTTGGCGGTTGGCGCTCGCCGTCGGCCCGTGGATCGCCGTCAGCCCGCCTAACATCGCCGCCCAACCGCGGGAAGCCGAACGCCCCACCCCAGCCTGGGTCGGCGAGCGTGCGGCCGACGGCAGCGCCGTCGAAGTCGCCCTCGGACAGCCGGTCTTCCTGCGCGGCGGCCCAGGCGCTGCCTACGCAATCGTCGCCACCGCGCAGCCCGGCGAACGCTTGCCCTTGGTGGCGCGGCTCGGCGACTGGTACGCCGTCGAGGTGTCGCCGGGCCACTCCGGGTGGGTGCGCGAGGCGCACGTCCGCCACATCGGCACTGGCCAATTTGAGGAAGAACCCCACCGCTTCCACCGCCGGCAGAGTTTTGTCTTCTCACCGCTGACCGGGATGTACGCCGGCGAGCAGCAATCGCACGCGCTGCTGATGGGAGGGCGCTTCGGGTACTTCTTGACCGAATCGGTGGAGTTTGAACTTGGGATAGACTTTAGTCGGGTGGATCGCCAGCGGGATTGGGTCGAGGACCTCTTTAGCCTGACGCTTGAGGAATCCAGTTTCAACGTCTTGCACTATCAGGCCAACGGCGTCTACCACGTCGCCCCCGGACGCCGTTTGACGCCGTTTGTCACCGCCGGGATCGGCACCGCCACCACCAATGCAAAAACCGAATGGGCTTGGAACGCCGGCGGCGGAGCGCTCTATTTTGTCCGCCCCGACGCAGCCTTGCGCCTCGAAGTGCGCAACTACCACTTCACGATGGGCACCGCCCTCACCCGGCGCGCGGTCGACAACATGGCTCTGGGCCTAGGGGTCAGCGTCCTCTTCTAGGGACGCTCGAGATTCATCCAAAACCTTCGCCAAGAGCGCTAATTTCTAGCCATCACGCATCTTATTGGCACGCTTTGAGTCACCGGAGCGGCCTGTGCTATGCTGCCCCGCCCCGGCGACACCGGGCCTCCTTGATGCGCCATGGGTGGGAGAATGCGCCAAACTGCGCTTCACGCCGAGCACGTTCGGCTCGGCGCAAAACTCGTCGACTTTTCCGGCTACGAGATGCCCTTGGCCTATGAGGGGATCTTGGTCGAGCATCGTGCGGTACGCGAGCGCGTCGGGTTGTTCGATGTTTCGCATATGGGTGAGTTTCGTGTGAGCGGTCCGGGGGGAGCGGCTTTCGTCGACGCCATGCTCACCAACCGGATTTCTTCACTGGCTCCTGGTGGGGCGCTCTACACCCCGATGTGCAACGAAGAAGGCGGCACAGTCGACGACCTGATCGTCTATCGCCACGCCCCCGATGACTTTCTAATGGTGGTGAACGCCGCCAATATCGCAAAAGACTTTGCCTGGCTCGAAGCGCGCTGCCCCACCGGGGTGACCCTCGAGGACGTCAGCGACGAAACCGGACTCGTCGCCGTGCAAGGACCAGGAGCCGCTGAGCTATTGGACAGAGTCGGCGCCCACCAAGCACCGCTCATTGCCCGCTACAACTTTGCAAGCGATACCGTCTGCGGCAGCCAGGCCACCGTCGCGCGACTCGGCTACACCGGCGAAGATGGCTTCGAAGTCATGGTCGCCGCCCAAGACGCGCCGGTGGTGTGGCGGGGACTGCTCGAGGCGGGGGAGTCCCTGGGCGCCCGCCCCGCTGGCCTCGGCGCCCGCGACACGCTGCGCTTCGAAGTGTGCTACTGCCTCTATGGCCACGAGTTGACCGAGTCGGTGAGCCCCCTCGAGGCTGGCATCGGCTGGACTGTGAAGCTCAAGGGACGCGACTTCATCGGCGCGCAAGCCTTGCGCCGGCAAAAGTCCACCGGTATCCCCAGGCGGCTCGTCGGGCTTACCATGCTCGGCCGGCGTGTGCCCCGCCAAGGGGCGGCAGTCAAGCGGGATGGACAGGTGCTTGGCCAGGTCACCAGTGGTATGTTTGCCCCCAGCTTGGACAAGCCGGCAGCCCTGGCGCTGGTGCGCGAACCGGCTGTCAAAGTCGGCGACACCGTCCAGATCGACCTTCGCGGTCGGCAGTATGACGCCAAGGTCGTTGACACACCCTTCTACAGGCGGCCCGACTAGAGGTGCGACCGCAGGTGCCGGCCACGGCGCCAGCGTTGGAGAAACCATGGCGGAAATCACCATTCCCGAGCACTTGCGGTACACCGAAGACCACGAATGGGTCGAAGTGGAAGACGAGATTGCCACGGTCGGCATCACCGACTACGCCCAGAGCGAGTTGGGAGACATCGTCTACGTCGAGCTGCCCGAGTTGGGAACCCGTCTGGATCAAGGCAAAGCGTTTGGCCTAGTTGAGGCTGTGAAAACCGTGGCAGATCTCTACGCACCGGTGACCGGTGAGGTGATTGACGTCAATCCGCTCCTCACTGAGAGCCCCGAGTTGATCAATTCTTCCGCCTACGAAGATGGCTGGATCATCCGGATCCGTGCCGAGAACCCGTGGGAGTTGGAGGGGTTGCTGGAGGCGGTGGCGTACGCCGACCACGTCGGGGCCTGAGGCGACCGATGAGTCGCTACAGCCAGAAGGGGATCTCGGAGCGCCAACACATGCTCGAGGCCATCGGCGCCCCATCGCTCGAGTCGCTCTTCGATTCCATTCCGACCTCCCTCCAGTTGCAGGCGCCCCTCGACTTGCCACCAGCCCACTCCGAAGACCGGCTCATGCGACGGATGGGGGGGTTGGCGGCCCAAAACGCCGACACCGGGCGCTACGTGTCTTTCATGGGCGCCGGTTTCTACGATCACTTCATCCCAGCCGCGGTCAAAGCCATCGCCAGCCGCTCCGAGTTCGCCACCGCCTACACGCCCTACCAGGCGGAAGTCTCGCAGGGCACGTTGCAAGTGATCTTTGAGTTTCAGTCGCTCATGTGCGCGCTGACCGGCATGCACGTCGCCAACGCCTCAATGTACGACGCTGGGTCGGCCATGGCCGAAGCCATTCACTTGGCAGTCGGTGCCAAACGGCGCCAGCGCGTCCTGGTGAGCGCGGGGGTCCATCCCCACTATTTGGAGGTGGCAAAGACCCTCCTCGAAGCGACCGGCGTGCGCCTCGAGGTGTTGCCCGAAGCGGCTGGGCGGCTCGGGCCGGAGGCACTGGCCAACGCGATGGGCGATGACGTCGCCTGCGCCGTCGTCCAGCACCCCAACCTCCTGGGTTTGCTCGAACCGATGGCGACCTTGGCCGAAACCACCCAAAGGGCCGGCGCCTTGTTCGTGGCGGTGGTGGACCCAGTGTCTCTGGGCATCTTGGCGCCGCCCGCGGACTATGGTGCTGACATCGCTGTTGGCGAAGGCCAGGCCCTTGGCGCTGACCAAAGCTGGGGAGGGCCCGGTTTCGGCTTTTTCGCAGCGGCCAAAGCCCACCTGCGGCGACTTCCGGGCCGTCTGGTCGGAGAGACCGTCGACACGCGCGGCCGCCGCGGGTTTGTGCTGACCCTGCAGACTCGCGAGCAGCATATCCGCCGTGAACGTGCAACTTCCAATATTTGTACAAACCAAGGACTGGTCGCGACGGCAGCCACCATCCACATGTGTCTCTTGGGTCCAGCCGGGATTCGCGAGATGGCGGAGCAATGCGCGCAACGCGCCCACTACTTGGCCAATGCGCTCGAGTGCGCCGGCGCACCGCGCACCGAACCGGGCGCCTTCTTCAGGGAGTTTGCCGTCACCTTGCCGGTCGGCGCCGCCGCACTTGTGAAGCGCGGGCTCGACCAAGGCATCCTTGCCGGTGTGCCGTTAGAAACCCTCGGACGCGCCGGCGAGCGCCAACTCTTGGTAGCGGTGACCGAGCGGCGTAGCCGCGACGACCTGGACCGCCTAGCCGCCTTGGTGCGCCGCGCGGCGGTCGACGCCGGCGTCTTGCAGGAGGCGTGAGTGGCTGACCCCGCGCCGAAGACCATGCTCGAACCGTTGATTTTCGAGCGTTCAGAGCCGGGCTATGTCGGCTACCGCTTCGAGCCCTTGGATGTCGACCCAGCCCCCCTCGACACCCTGATCCCCGCCGAGTACTTGCGCTCGACGCCGCCCGCTTTCCCCGAGGTGACCGAGCCGACGGTGGTCCGCCACTACACGCGCCTGTCGGTCTTGAACCACCACATCGACCGCGATGTGTTTCCCTTGGGATCGTGCACCATGAAGTACAACCCCAAGGCGAATGAAGCGGTGGCCGAGCTGGCCGGCTTCGCCCACCTGCACCCCCTGACGCCGGTCAGCGCCGCCCAGGGGGCCCTCGCGGTCCTGCACGAGTTGGCCCAGTGTTTGGCTCAGATCACCGGGTTGGATCACGTCACCTTGCAACCGGCCGCGGGGGCGCAGGGCGAGTTGACCGCCATGCTCATGGCGCGGGCCTATTTTCGGGACCGTGGCGAAGACCGCCAGCGCGTGATCTTCCCCGATTCGGCACACGGCACCAACCCTGCCAGCGTCGCCCTTGCGGGCTTTGAACCGGTTGAAATCAGCTCGAACGAGCGCGGCACTGTCGATTTGGTGGCGCTCTCGGCCGAATTGGACGAACGCACGGCAGCGTTCATGCTGACCAACCCCAACACCCTAGGAATCTTCGAGAAGGACATCGTCGAGATCGCCGAGCGCGTCCACGCCGCCGGTGCGCTGCTCTACTTGGACGGTGCCAACATGAACGCCATGTGTGGCGTCACGCGCCCCGGCGACATGGGCTTCGACATGTGCCACCTGAACTTGCACAAGACATTCTCGACTCCCCACGGCGGGGGAGGACCGGGAGCGGGACCGGTGGGTGTTCGGGACTTTTTGGAGCCGTACCTGCCGCGCCCAGTGGTGCGCGCTCAAAGCGGCGGTTTCGAGCTGGATTGGCAGCGGCCAAAGTCGGTCGGCAAAGTGCATGCGTTCTACGGCAACTTTGGAATGCACGTGCGCGCCCTGGCTTACATCTGGGCCTTGGGACCAGAAGGGTTGCGCGAGAACACCGAGAACGCCGTCCTGAACGCCAACTACCTGAAGGCGCGGCTGGCGGGCGACTATGACGTGCCGTATCCGAGCCCCTCGCTCCACGAGTTTGTGCTGTCCGGAGTGCGGCAAAAGCGCCGGGGCGTGCGCACCACCGATATCGCCAAACGCCTCTTAGATTTTGGCTTCTATGCCCCGACCGTGTATTTTCCGCTGATCGTCGACGAGGCAATCATGGTGGAACCCACCGAGTCCGAAACCTTGCGGAGCCTCGATCGCTTCGCCGACGCCATGCGGGAGATCGCTCGCGAGGCCAGAGAGGCGCCCGACACAGTGCGCGCCGCACCGCACACCACACCGCTGGCTCGCTTGGATGAGGCACGCGCCGCCCGCGCGCTGAAGCTGTCCTACGCGGCCGAGGAGAACCCCCCGACATGAGCGGCGTCCCCGACCGCATTGACTCGATTCTTGCCACCGACTGCGGATCCACCACCACCAAGGCCATCCTTATCGAACGCCGCGATGGCGAGTACCGGTTAATCGTCCGCGGCGAGGCACCGACCACCGTCGAAGCGCCGTTCGAAGACGTCACTCGCGGCGTCTTGAATGCCATCCGCGAGGTCGAAGAACTGTGCGGGCGCCAGCTGTTGGATGGCGAGCGCATCATCACGCCCCGCCAGGGAGACGAGGGCGTTGACGTTTACCTCTCCACCTCGTCGGCTGGCGGTGGCCTGCAGATGATGGTGACCGGCGTCGTCAAGCAAATGACCGGTGAGAGCGCCCAGCGCGCCGCGCTCGGCGCCGGTGCCATCGTCATGGATGTCATCGCCTCAAATGACGGCCGCCTGCCACACGAGAAGATCCGTCGCATCCGTGAACTGCGCCCCGACATGATTCTCTTATCGGGGGGAACCGACGGCGGCAACGTCCAACAGGTGGTGGAACTCGCCGAGTTGATCGCTGCCGCCGACCCCAAGGCGCGTCTTGGCGCCGGCTACGACATGCCGGCGATCTACGCCGGCAACGCCTCGGCCCGCTCGGTCATCGAGGAGCGTCTCGGTGACGCCACGTCGTTGGTGATCACCGACAACCTCCGGCCGTCGATGGAAGAGGAGAACCTCGGGCCCGCCCGCGATAAGATCCACGACCTGTTCATGGAGCACGTCATGGCCCACGCGCCCGGCTACAAGACGCTGCTCTCGTGGACGCCGGTACCGGTCATGCCGACCCCCGCGGCAGTCGGCTCGATCATCGAGACCATTGCCGAGGAGGAGGGCATTGCGGTGGTGGGCGTCGATATCGGCGGTGCGACCACCGACGTCTTCTCGGTGTTTCAAGGCGTTTTCAACCGCACGGTGAGCGCCAACCTAGGCATGAGCTATTCGGTCTCCAACGTCATGGCTGAAGCTGGCCTGGCCAACGTCATGCGCTGGGTCCCCTTCGAAATGGACGAAGCTGAGCTTCGCAACCGCATCAAGAACAAGATGGTGCGCCCGACAACCATTCCCCAGACGCTCGAAGAGCTGATGGTCGAGCAAGCGCTGGCCCGCGAAGCACTGCGCTTGGCCTTCCTGCAACACAAGCAGCTGGCCGTCGGTCTGAAGGGCGTCCAGACCGAGCGCACCATTTCCGACGCGTTCGATCAGTCGTCCAGCGGCGAAACGTTGATCAACCTGGAAGCGCTGAGGCTCTTAGTCGGCTCGGGGGGCGTGCTGAGCCACGCGCCGCGGCGCGTGCAGGCCGCGCACATGCTCCTCGACGCCTTCTTACCCGAAGGGGTCACCGAGCTAGCAGTGGACTCGATCTTCATGATGCCGCAGCTAGGGGTCTTGGCGTCCGTGCATGCGCCGGCGGCGACCGAAGTGTTTCAGAAGGACTGCTTGATTCGGTTGGGCACGGCAATCGCACCGTGGGGCAAGGCAAAGGCCGGGGACACCGCGCTCACCGTTGAGTTGGACGAGGCGCTCGGCGGCCAGACCACTTGGCGAGTCGACTTCGGCGACCTCGTCCTGGTGCCCTGCCCCGTCGGTCAAACCTTGCGCGCCACCTTGACGCCGGGGCGAGGGCTGGATCTGGGCGATGGCAAAGGCAAGGCGCTCGAGGCTAAGCTGACCGGCGGTGAAGCCGGTCTCATTTTTGATTGCCGCGGCCGCCGGCCGTTCGAAGTACCAAGCGCCGACGGCGAGCGTATCCGCGCCCTGACCCGTTGGAACGAGGCGATGGGCGCCTATCCGGTGCTCGCCGCCACTTAAAGCGAACCGTTCTCCACTCTCAGGTCGGGGGTTAGATCACATGGCGCACGCCTACACTCCGGGGCTCACGGTCACCGCGCACACCAGCCTCAAGCGGCTCCGCCGCCTGCCCATTGCAGGCGAGGTCCTGGTCGACAACGGCGCCACGGTCGGCGCCGCCGACCCGGTCGCTCGCACCGAGCTCCCGGGCAACGTGCAGACCGTCAATCTGGCTGGACAACTGGGCGTCGAGCCCGCTGACATCGACCGCGTACTGGTCAAGCGTCAGGGCGACGACGTCGAAGCTGAAGAAGTTCTCGCAGTCACCAAAGGGCTCTTTGGGTTGTTCTCGTCCAAAGCATTGGCCCCAGTGGCCGGTACGGTCGAGAGCGTCTCGACGGTCACCGGCAAGCTCATCCTCCGGGAACCGCCCATTCCTCTCGAAGTAGCGGCCTATGTCGACGGTCGTGTGGTCGAGGTGCTGCCCACCGAGGGCGTCGTCGTCGAAACCTCCGGGTCGTTCGCTCAAGGCATCTTCGGGATCGGTGGCGAAGCCCACGGCACGCTCCACGTCGCCGTGGACGCACCCGACCAGGAGCTAACCGAGGCCCACCTGGAGAAAATTCCAGCTGCGGGCGCCATCGTCGTCGGCGGCTCGCACGTCAGCCGCCGAACCTTGGAAAGGGCCCGGGACCTTGGCGCCCGCGGCATTGTCATCGGCGGCTTCTCGGACCAAGACTTGCGCGACTTTCTCGGCTACGACCTGGGCGTCGCCATCACCGGCCAAGAAGACATCGGCTTGACGTTGGTGGTGACCGAGGGATTCGGGCGCATGCCGATGGCACCGCGGACCTTTGAGTTGCTCCAGAAGAACAGCGGACGCACCGCTTCGCTCAACGGCGCTACCCAGATCCGGGCCGGGGTGATGCGGCCCGAGGTCATCGTCCCGCGCCTGGAGGATCCCCTGGAGGTCGAAGCACAAGTGGGCGACTCGCAGCGCTCCGGACTAGGAATCGGCACGCTCATCCGCGTCATCCGTCAACCCAATTTCGGACGGATCGGCAAGGTTGCAGCGCTGCCGGCCGAACTCCAGGCCCTGGAGTCCGAGGCCAGAGTGCGGGTCCTGGAGGTGGACTTTGGCGGTGGCGAGCGCTCGACCCTACCGCGCGCCAACGTCGAAATGATCGAGGGCTAGTCGGTCGGCTGGCGTTTGCGACTCATCGACCAAAGCGCCAATGTTGCGATGATTGCCACCAGTAGTATCAGCGTTGCAAAGCCGTAGTTCGACCCTGAGTACTTGATGAGGTCGTTGAACCGGCCGATCAACAGCGAAATCCGCCCCATGACCGCGAAGCCAAACGAGGCACCGAACGAGATCATCAAGAAGAAGATCCCTAGTCGGGCGATGGCGCCGAACACTCCAGAGTGTTCCTTCGAGAAAAAGAAATAGACGAGCCCCGCCAAGAACCCGAACACGATGATCCAGTTTGAAAGGGTCGCAACCAAGGTGGCGACGACGCCGTCGCCGCCTGGGAACAAGGGGACGATCGAACCCTCGATCTGACGCAGGACGTTCGAGTTCAAAAACGAGTACATCCTGAGTCCGGCGGCCAGTCCAACCACGTAGGCCAATGACCAGCGCGACAGCCAGCCGACCCCCGGCACCAGCCGCAAGAGCATGAAAATGCCTAGTGCTAGCGCCATGATATACCAGAGGTTCTGAGTCTGGTTGGCGTCAATGCCGCCGGCAGGAAACATGAGATCCAAAAAGTCCAGTTTGGCGAAAATGCCGTAGACCCCATACCAGAGCTTCTGGAAGCCACCGAGCTCTGCCGTATTGTCGACGGCCGGCCACAATCGCCCGAACAGGTTGGGGTGGATTTGTGTCCAAAAGAAGGTGCACGCCCAATAGGCGGCTGAGACGCCGACAAACAGGTGTTCGGCAAACTTGTAGAACGGGTTGTCCTCGTAGAGGAAACTCAGAATGGCCAGGGTCAAGAAGGCAGCGATCCACCCGCCCAGTATCTCGGCACTCATGCTAGAGCCCCCTCGCTTCGCGCTTCTGCCGCTGCCCCTGAATGGCGTAGGTGATGTTGCCGATGACAATGAACAGCACAATGATCAGGTGAGCGAAGCTCTGTGCGTCCATAAACTGTGACGCTTGGCCAGGGTGCTCGATCAGCGCTTCGTACTCAGCCGCTCCGGGCATGCCCGCCAGAATCCCCTGGCATTGGCCCGCCTTGACGTAGGGCAACACCTCGTTCACCTGGATCGACGTGGTGCCGGTGGACATCGGCACGTCGAGCGGATCGGCCGCATACTGCACCCACTCCACGGTGCCAGGATAACCGGCAGAAAAGCTGAAAATGAAGGCGAAGTCCTTGAGGGTTTCAATGCCCTCCATCACTGGCAAATCGACAACCTGGTTGCCGCGCGCGTCGACCGTATAGTTGGCCGAGAAGCTCTGGGTCAGCCCTTTGATCACCGCCTCGTTGCCGGGCCGGAAGCCGAGATTGCAGAAGTCGACGCCGTAGGCATATTGATACTCACCTTCGACCACCTGGGCGAGTGCTTCGCGGCCCATGAACAACCCGTCGGGCCAAAGCGCCGTGCACACTAGGCGCAACTTCTTTTGGCACATATGCCGGAGCACGGCGATCGCCATCGGATGGATCTCGGGCTTGGTGGAGGGGCCGTACTCAAAGGAGACCAGCACTCTTGAGCCAGACGGGATCGCATCCACCGCTTTGAAGGCGTCGGCGGTGGTGGGTGTAGGCCGCACCGGCAAGTTGAGCGGGAAGACCAACGGCAGGAAAACAGCCAAGCCGATGATCAAGAAAATCCACCGGCGGTCGAGAGCGCCGAGTCGCTCGAGAAGGCTCATCACTTTTCTCCCATGAAGGACTTCTCGATGCCAAGGATGACGCGCAAGGACGTTCCCACCATGCCCAGGGCAATGCCGACCATCACCGCCCGGGCGCCAGCGATGTTCGGGAAGTTGTAAATCCACTCCTGCAGGATCGGAAAGTTCAAGAACTTGAGCCAGGAGGGCAACCACTCGGCCGGCAACAGGAGATTGTTGCCAATGGGTACGCGACCCAGCATCAAGATGATGCCTGCCAGGAGGAGCACAGTGGCCTCCAAGTTGCGGATCCGAAAGGCCCGATACGAGGCCGAGGCGACGTAGAACGCCAACAGCGCAAACATAGTGGCGGTCAAGGGCGTGAAGATGTTGTTGAACATCCAGCTAAACGGCGTGCCGGCTTGCTGGAGGTGGCCACCCAGAGGCACCTGTTCGACGCGTACGGTGGCGCCCGCTGCCCGGAAGCGCGCGGCTTGGCGCTCCGCAGCGCCCCGCGTGTAGGCGTGGGCGCTGACCTGGCGCTCGCCGCCGACGGTCACTTCCTGGACCGCTGTGGCGGCGGCGCCGGCTGGCACTTCCATCGACTCGGCGATCAACCCAGCCACCTCTGTGGTGTTGGGTCCGGTCGCCTCCATCACCACGTGGTGTCCGCCCCGCCACAGGAAGCCGGCGGCCAGCGTGAAGAAAAAGCCGAGGATGGCCACCAGCGAGTACTGCCAGTTGCGCCCGCGGCGCACCACTCGCTGCCCCTGCAGTTTCAAAAGGTTGAGCGCCCCGAGGATAACCGCGAAGCTGGCGATAATGTCGTACCACTGGGTGGAGTGGATTTCGAAGTGATTGAAAGGCTCGTGCGGAATGAACCAGGAGAGCAACGTCAAGAAACCGACGACGAAGACGATGATCAGCGGCACTGTTCTTTGCAAAAACATCAGCGCTCCCTACTGCACCACGAACCAGTCGCGGATCGACAAGGCCGGGTTGCCAGTCAGATGGGCCAACGTCTCGAGTGCCACTCCCAAGAGCACGGCCAGCATAACCAGAAGCTTGCCGACGTCTTGCCCTTTTAGGCTGCCCACCAGCGGCGCGTCCTCGGACAGGTAGGCGCTTGCCGCGAAGAACTCCTCGCCAATGAGCGTGTAGTCGCAAGCCGTGACGAAGAATGGAATTTGTGCCGGTGAACCGGTTCCCGCCACCTGGATGGCACCGATCGAGTTGCCGGTCTCGGCCAAGATCAGTGACTCGGCGTAGAACTTGCCTTGATAGAAGCAAGTGGCCGGCTTTTCGCGCAGCATGATGCCGTCCACGCCGGCGGCGTAGGCAAACTGGTCGTCGGTCAGGTAATGCACCATGTCGTCGTGGAAGAGGTCGGGTCGCCCCTCGGACAAGTAGGACTCGCGACAGACCTCGCGGCTGGCTTCCATGACCAGCGAGCGCGACACCGGCACCTTGAGTGGCGCTTCGTAACGCGCGGTCATCTTGGCGACGTGCCCGAGGATAATGACGCCGGCCACAGTTTCTACTTGGTCGAGGTCCATGATGCCCGGCACAAAGAGGACCGGCTTGCCCATCTCGGTGGCCCGGCCGACACCTTCTTCAAACGCCTTGAGTCCTGGAATTGGGCGCAGGTAGACGTCGCGGCCCGAGCGCGCCTTCACGATAAAGTAGGCGATGGCCAGCGACAGGGCGAGGATGCACAGGAACATCGGTGCGCGCCCCCGGTGAAACCACTGTCCGCGCGCCGCCGCGGCGTTGGAGGGTTGGCCCCACGGACCCTGGCCCCGCTCGGTCACCGTCGCCACTCGATAGGTGTAGTCGACACCGTTGGGGATGGCCTCGGTGGCGTCGACATAGACGTGCCGGCCCGCCGCCTCCGGCGGTAGCACCACCTCCTGCACGCGCTCCCAGTCGCCCCCGGCGGGGCGCCGCTCGATGGCGTAGCCGATCACCCCCGGCGTTGGCGAGGGCAAAAAGCTCACCGTCAAGGCGTGGCCCGGGTCGTCGGGGGAATCCGCGATCGACACCTGGGCGGGAGGAGCTTGGGCACCAGCTGTGTGGCCCCCAAGCCCGATCATCGCCACGCACACAACGACGAGCCACTGGCCTCGGCCGTGACGCCAATACCCCGGGACAGTTGAGGTATCCACCGTCCTGATCACTGCGACCTCGGCGAGGCGCCACGCCGGCGGGCCGCTTGCGTCTCGAGCGCCAGTTCGATTTCGCGGAGCAAGACCTCGACGTTTTTCCGATCCTCCAGAAGCTCGGCCAACCGATAGTACTTTTCGGCCGAGACGAAGGCCTGCACGAAGGGCCCGGCGAACGCCAGGGCTTGGCTGCCGACGTAGTTGAGTGGCTTGCACATCTCCAACATGAGGACGGCGGGAACGCCGAGCCCGCGCCGCACGCACAGCTCGGCCACCTTGTGCAGAAGTTGGTGATCGGCCGCGGCCAGCCGCTCGGTCGCGGGCGATGTCTCCGGGCGCGTCGAAACCAAGGACGGGTTGAGCTGCACGATGATTACCCCGTAGGTTGACCGGACGGGACCGGCCACTCATGGCTGGGCACCTTTTCCGCGCTGGTACCCATTTGATAGTCAAGCCAAGCTAGCACTCGCTGGCGCGGGGTACCCAAGGGTAGGGTCAGCGTGCGATGTGCGAGCCGCGGGAACGGACGGGAGCCGGCGGTCAAAAGCGCCGAGTCGCCAAGAATTGTGTAGCTCCGAAACTCACTCCAAGGGCGCGACCGCCAGGCGCCCCACTGGCGCCAGGCAATTCCGTTGGGGGTAAGTTCGTAGTTGGTGGGCAAGAAAAACGGCGCCAGGGCGCGGCCCAGGAATAAGAGCGCCAACCCCGTAAACCACGCCGATTGCGTACCGACGCCCGCCGCCACGGCTGCCATGACCGCCACTACGGCGGCGGCAATGCCACGAGCGCGGTCTTCGGAGAGCGGGTGCACGGTGTAGGCCCATGGGGCCGGTTGACGTGCGGAGCGGGGAATCGGATCCCCGTTGTCGGACGGGTAGGGCACGTCGCTCCAACTCTTTAGGCTCGAAATTTCGAGCTGGATTTGAATGGACCGGGGGAGGTGAAGCTGCGAGAGAATAGCACGGGCAGGCGCCGCGCAGTCAAGACAGCTCTGCCCGAACGCCTCGATGTACCTTTATGGGCCCAGAACTGGCGAAGCTGTCACCAGCCGCCATCTGGGTCGCGGCGAGCGCTGAGGAGGCCACCGCCGTCACCTCCCGGGACCGTCTCCTTCCTCGTGCTTGATACCATCCTTCTCGGACGGTTCCGTCGCCAGGAATCGTGACCGGCAGCGACGGTCCGCTCACGAGCGAGAAGCCGCTTCCGGTGACCGTGATTCCCGTCACTTCCAGAAGCGACGCGGGGTCTACGGTGCTATTGAACAGGTCGGCGGTCACGTCCGCGGTGTCGCCGACGGCGACGCAGCCGAAATCGAGGGGCGACGGGGTCACGCTGATGACCGGCGTCAGCCCTGACTCAGCGAGGGATGCGGTTGCCCAGCACGCGTTGAGGAGCACAGCGACAAACGCTGCGCGGAAGAGATTATTGGGACACATGGTTTTGGGGTCCTCTCCTTACGGTGGGGAACGTGGTGCGGCGAGTGTGTCGGGTGGCAAAGGCGGGGGTGCGTAGCAGGTGAGCTGCCTCAGGGTTGCGCCGTCGACATCGTCAATCCCGCGAACAAACAAAACAGCGAGCGAATCGTCCTGGATGCCGTGCAGGACAACAGACTCCGAATCCGGCGAAATGGCGTCGCTTTGATAGAGGTACAGCGGCCATTTGCCGTCGTCCCGCCCGTTGGCGGTCACAACGCGCGTTTCGCGCTGCGCGGCGTCGTTGGAGAGCTGCCAATAGTAGAGAATGTACGTGCCTCCGTAGAGCCACCGCGGGAACTGAGCAAAGCCATCCGGGGCTGTCGACGTCAGGCGCCGAAAGCCGGTGCCGTCAGACCGCACCGTGAAGATGTCCAGGCTCTCTGTTGCTTCGCCGGACCAAAACGCAATGGGCTCGCCCTGCGGTGACCAGCGCGGACGGCCACCCACGACCGGCTGCCCGTCGTGGAACAAGGCCCGCTCGTCACCGGTCGCGACCTCCACGACGTAGATGCCCGCCGAGTCAAGCTCCGCAGAGCGACGGAACGGCCGCGAGTACACAACCCACTCACCGTCCGGAGACCAATCGGGCGAGCGCGCATTGTGGTCGGTGCGCGTGAGCTGGCGAAGGTCCTTGGTCTCAAGGTCCAACAGGAAGACCTCGAGATTGACCGTCAACGCCAGCTGCCTGCCGCCTGGTGAGAAACGGAGCTCCTCGAAGCTCCCGAACGGGAAGGGAACGCCGGGGTCTTCTGCGAGCACCAGCCGGTTCCCGGTGCCATCGCGGTTAATGACGTACACACCCGGTGGGCCCGCGTCGCTTACGACCGTCCGTCGATACGCAACGGTTTGACCGTCCGGCGACCACGCCGGGAACTCGTCAACGATGCCGATCCGGGGCGGCAACGGGGGTGGGGTGACGTCGGGTGGGGGCGTGACGACCCCAGAGTCGTCGGTGCACGCCATGACAGCCGTCGTTACGACAACGATGAGATTGAGTCGCAGCCTACTCACGAGCGCAAAGCCTTCGGCTTTTGGGCAGAGCGAATGGTAGCACCGCCAGGGCAGAAAGAGCTGGTGAAAAGTGACCCTCCCCCGACCCGATCCGAGGTGGGCGGAGCCTAGCGTGCCCAAATGGCGGCTGGTGACAGTTTCGCCAGTTCTGGACCTTATGGTAGGATGGCCACTTCGGAGCCTGTCTTCAACCTGCTTTTGAGACCCGATTGAGCCAGTCGTCAGCGAACACCCCGGTCACCCTGGTGACCGGCCCCCAGACCCACCCCGCCTGGCACATGGCTGCCGACCGCGCGCTCCTCGAGGCCCAACAAGCTGGCGAGCTGTGTGGCACTACCGTGCGCTTCTACCGCTGGGATCCCGCGGCCGTCAGTCTTGGCCGACTGCAGGAGCCGAACCAAGCGCTCGAACTCGAGCGTTTGGCCGAGGCCGGCGTCCCGGTGGTGCGCCGGGCGACCGGCGGCAAGGCGGTCTACCACGCTGACGAGCTGACCTACTCGGTGGTTGGCACCATCGGCGCGCCCGAGTGGGGCGAATCGCTCCACACCACCTACGGGGCGGTGTCAGCACTCATCCAGGCGGGACTCCGGCGCCTGGGGATCACCACGGGGTTCGCCCCCGGCCGGCCGAGCGCTGCCCAACTCGGTGCCGCGTTGGGCGATGCCTGCTTCGGCGTGGCCTACGGCCACGAGTTGGTGCATGGCGGCCGCAAGATCTGCGGCAGCGCTCAACGCCGCCTCGTCCGCGCCTTTTTGCAGCACGGGTCGTTGCCACTGTCGAGCCGCCACACCGATTTGGTCGACTATCTGCGCTGTCCCGAGGCCGCTCGCCCGCGCCTGCGGGCAGAACTCCAAGAGCGTACGACGGATGTCGAGGCGGCGCTCGGGCGGCCGGTCAGCTTCCAGACCGCCTTGGCAGCAATGGTCGCCGAACTCACCGAGAATTTCGGTCCGCGGCTCGAACCCGGCACTTTGCCGGAGGCAGTCCTCAGGCGCATCCCGCAGCTCTTGCGAGAAGTCACGGTGTCGGTTGCGCCCGTTGCTTAAAGTGATCCAAAAGCTTGCAGTGGGATGCCTCGTCTTGGGGACGGCTTTACCGTCCGGCGGACTCCTGGCCGCGGACGTGGAGTCGGCCCGATGGGTCATCACCGACGACGCCGAAACGCCGGCGGTCGAGGCTGCTCACTTCGCTATTCGCTGGTCAGCCGCCGCCGGTGGCGACATCGTATCGATCGTCGTCGACGATGGCACCAACCACCAGCTCTTCCGTCCCACCGCGGTGCGGGCCGGCTTCCCCGGCTGGCGGGTCGTCGATCAGGCCGGAGACTGGCGGCCGCGCGGCCAGGCCTCCTTCCAATGGCTCGAACGCCGGGAGGACAGCGCCGTTCTCGAGTCGACCTGCCAACTCACCGGGCTGGACGGCGCGCCGGGACCCTGGGCACTGCGCCAGACCTTCACGATTGAGCCCGCCGGCATCATCCGGGTGGCGATGGAGCTGACACTCGCAACCGGGACCACCGCCTTAGTGGAGCGGGCCACCGTTGGGCTGCCCCTCGCCCTCGACACGTTTGCACGCAAGCGCTGGTACTGGGCGCGGGACGCCCGGCATACTGAACACTTCAAAGACTTTGGTCACGCCCAGGCACTGGGCCCCGCTGCTTACGTCGGCGCGGCGCTCGGCCACAACGACGGCTTCGGGGCGTGGGTGCAGCTAGCCATCGGCGACCAGCGCCCGTTGGTCGGCACCACCCCCGCCGTCCTCTCGAGCGCCCGCGATGGCTATTGGGTCTACCGGTTGAAGGCGCCCGGGACGCCGAGCGTCGAGTGCCAGGGGCCTACGACTTACCAAAACGAATTGGTGCTGTTCCTGGATACCCAACCGAGAGCGAGTGCCTGGTACGGGGCGCGCCCCGTTTGGTGGCAAGGGAACGTGCGCTCGGGCATGCCCGTGCCGACCCAGTTGGCCCTGGCGGCCATGGCCGACGTCGGGGTCGATGCCCTCATCTTGAACTCCGGCTGGCGCCAGCCGGGAGCGGTGCCGCCGAAAGCCGCGGCTCCCGAGACTCTGGCGCGGCTGGCGGGCGAGGCCGCCAGGTTTGGGATTGACCTCCTGGCGACGGTGCCAGTCGCCGGCGAACCAAACGCCGTGGCCCGGGCGGTGACCGCTCTTGGGTTCGACGGTGTGGTGGTCGAGGATGCCTCACCGCTCTGGCGCGCGAGGTCGCACCCCGGCGGTCAGGCGTTTCCGCACGCCGACACCTACACGTGGCTCCGAGACTTGCGCCGGGCGCTGCCGCCCGGTGCGCGACTGGCGGCCGAGGCTGGCGTCGGCGGCGTCGACCTTGCTATCACCACCGCCGTCGACGGTTGGGTGTTTGGCCGGCAGCCGGGAGCCCGAAGTGAGCTGCGCTCGCCGACGCGCGCCGCCTACTTCGCCGCCGAGGGCGCTGCGGTCGGCTGCGGGCTCATCACCGACCCCGAGCTCGAGGGCCCCGGCCTCTTGGCCTCCCTGGCGGCGACCGGTGGCACTCCAGTGGTGCCGCTGGGTCTGGGTCAGCGACGCAGCGCCTACCGTGGGGCGCGTTGGGCCGGACCGCTATGGAACTTGTACCGGTTGCTGCCACGGTCTCAACCCATTCGGCAACTTGGACCCAATGCGCTCCGCTCGGAAAACCCGGCCATGGCCGCTCGCGCTTTCACGGTGGCGGACAGCGCCTGGCTCGCGGTTGCCGCGAACCTGTCGACGGCGCCTCGCGACTCCACCACGCTGGAGTTCGATGCCACCAACCTCGCGGGCGGTCGGCCCCTCGCCATCGAGGAGGCCAGGCAGTGGGACAACTCGACCTTTGAGACGATCTACTTGGGAGAGTCGTCCGACGGCCGGATCGATACCGAGCCCTTGGAACGCTACGCCCTCCGGGGCTTCGTAGCCGTCGCCGGCGACACACCCCGCTCGCTAGCCCGGCGCTTGGACCTCGCTAACCGCTTTGGTGAGCTGCTCCGCGGCGGCCCGCCGCCCACCCCTCCGACCGACGTCGGCGCCACGACCGAATCGGGCGCCGTTCGGATTCACTGGCGGCCCACCATCGGCCGGGGTATCGATTCGTACCGCGTTTTCAAGAGCCCGACAGAACGCTTCGGCACCGACACGTTGGTGGACCTTGGCCGCGTCTGGCAAGACACGACCTTGATCGACACCAGCCTGGGCCCAGGCCAGGCAACCTACTATGCGGTGGTCGCTGTCGACCTCGACGACCAGGAAAGCCGGCCGTCGACGCCGGTGTTCCTCGAACGGCGCCGAGCGCTGACCACCGTGGACTTCGCCGATTCCACCGCCCGCTGGCAAACGATTAGCGGCACTTGGCGCCGGGTGGCGGAGCGCTTGGTCGGCACCCAGGAGCGCTCCACCGAGCCGGCCATTGCCCTGGGCGCCGAGGCACCCGGCGGCTTCTGGACGGTCGAGGCGACCCTCAGCGGCTTGGCACTCTACGGCGGCGGCGTGGTCATTGGTGCGGACCGGGAAGGCACCGAAGCCCTCCTCGTCCACCTCGCCGGTGACGCGGCCCGCGAAGTTTTGGAGATTGCCCGCTGGCACGATGAACAGCTCGAACAGTTGGCGCAGAAGCCCTGGTGGTACCGGGCGATCGGTTCCGAAGAGTCCCGCCAGCACGTGCTGAGCTGTACGTACACCGGTGGGACGTTGCGGGTCGCGGTCGACGGTACCGAGGCGCTGAGCCTACCGGTGGTGCTAAACCACCGGTGGGCGGGAGTTGCCGCCACCCGCGGCAGTCCCCAGTTCGGGCGCCTGGCGATTCTGGCCCCTAGAAGCTGATGCCGAGCTCACAATAAAGGAACTGTGCGTCGTCGCTGAGGTCCTGGCCGGTCAGTGCTTCGCCGGGCCGCGCGTGGCTGTAGCCCAGGGTCAGCTCGGTCCCTTCGATCCACTCGAACGCCGCTGCCGCGTCGATTTCAACGGCAATGCCCCGCGCCGCACTCCCGAGATCAATCGGATAGAGGAAACCGTCTCGGTTGTAGAGCCCATCCATAAGTGCGTCGCGGCGGAGCCAGTGGGCAGCCAACCGTGCCTCGACGCCCTTTGGAAACTTGTGACTGGCGCTCCCCCAAAGATCCTGCACGTTCCGTCGGCCCACCAGATCCAGCGCCCCGAGGTGCGGGTGCGGACTGGGAAACAGCGGGCGAAAGGTGCCGTCGGTCTCATCGGCCGGGGCGTCGTCGCCGCTCGCCCAATCAAAGCCACACCGCAGGCGTGTGCGCCGGTCCAGCCGCCAAGCAAGGGCCGCCGCCAGCATGTGGGCGTTCAGCTCAGTCGTGCCAGTTTGCTCGCCCAGTTGGTGGGCAAACTCGACCTCGGCCGAGACCGCGTTGGTCAGCGCGTAGCGTCCCAGGATGCCCAACGTATGCGTCTTGATTGAATCGAGCGGCCGCTTGTCAATATCGCGCAGCCAATAGAGGTCGAGTTGCTCGAGGCGATCGCCTTCTTTGGCGAAGTAAATGCCCGAGAGGTTGCGATCGCGGTCCGAGAGGCCGCTCGCCGCCGGCACGTTCAGGTCGGCCAACTTGGCGCTGAAGCCATCGAAGAAGAAGCCGCCGAGGCCAAAGCGGATCCGGTACGCGTCGAACCGCCGACCGCTTGCCGACCATTCGTCGTCCCCAAGCAAGCGCTGGCGGCCGTAGGCCAGCGGTTGGCGGCCCAGCCGCACTTCGAGCGGTAGATCCCAGATCCACCGCAGGTCGATGAACCCCTCCAGGAGTTCCAGCTGCAAGTCACCGGTGCCGCTGCCCGGCCGCTCCGAGCCCCAGTAGCGCGAATCCTGCGCGACCAGCCGGGCTTCCACTCTTGGGTTGATGGTCGCCGCCGCCCCCACGCGCGTGCGCTGGGCAAAATAGCGGCGCCGGTCGGCGGTCTGGCGGTCGAAGTCGGTGTTTTCGAGAAACTCGGCCCGCACCCGGACAGCGCCAACCGGTGTCACCCGCGCGCCGTCAGCCAACGAGGCGGGCGGCGCGCCGCCCAGGACTACGAGGCATGTTGCCAGCGCCCAGCTGCGTGGTGCGGGCAGTCGCCCGGCCGGGGCGGTGGGAAAGCGGTGGCTTGCGCTCATGTGTTCGAACTCCTCGAACGGGTGGCGACAGGGGGTGGAAGGTCGCCGCGCAGCCTAAGAGGCGGTTCGGACTGTGTCAACCAAGAGCACTACCTCAAGTTGAACTCGAAACCCAGGCGTACTCCGACACCGGATACGTCAATCGTCTCGCGCACAGGTAGGCCCGCCACGTAGTGGTCAATGTCGCGCGACACATCGCCGTCGCTCCAGGTGAATTCACCCATCAGGCGAGCGTTGGGCGAGATCGGTGCCACCAGGCCACCGGTCAACTGCCAGCCGAAGCCGCCATAGGCATTCACATCGTCGATGCGGCGCTCGAAGTCGACAATCTCGTTCACCAAGATGTTGTAGGCCAATCCTGCCCCCACAAACGGGGTGACCGTCTGCGAGCCGGGCAAACGCACGCCGACTTGCACGCTCAGCGGCACTAGGTTGGAGGAGGTGTCTAGAGAGCGGTAACTGCGACGCACGACGTTGCCCGTTGGATCCACTTCCTCGGCAACGCGCACCTCTTCGACGAAGGTGCGGCGCGCATAGTCCACGTGGAAGCCGACGGTGAGACGCTGGTCGAACTCAGTGCCGGTGGCAAAGCCTAGATACAGACCGTCATCTGCCGGACCATCCGGGTTGAAGCGGCCGACCTTGAGCTGCGCATAGTGCTCCTGCGCCATCGAGGCGCGGCGCCGCCGGTGGCGCGGGTGGCGCCGCGAACGCTTGGTGACCTCACAGACCTCGAGCGCCGCCGAACGCGCCAGCGAACTGCTGAGCGCCGCTGGTACCGCCGGGCCGCCTCGAGGGTGAGCGGTCGCGTCGATTGCTGGCACGGCAACCAGGGTCACCCACACAGCCGTGAAGGCGAGGACGTTTCGCATGATCCTGTCCTTTCCAGTGCAGACCTGCGCCCGGAAGCGCCAGTACAAAAAGGTGGGGGGGGAACCCAAGATTGCGCAAGGCCCCGAGCACAATCAGCCGCTCTGGCTCGCTCAGATGAGGGTCGAAAGCACCTGAGGGGTTGCCCTCCCGGTCATGCTATCTCGCAAGGGTCGTGCCGCTCGCCGGCGGCAGCCGGCGCAACAAGCTAATCGCTGTCGCGACAAGTCGCTAGCGCCCTGGGGATCGACTGAAGCGCCAGGCTGGTGGAAGTCGGAGTGTGGCTGGGGCGCTACAGGGTGTGCCGTGCTGCGGCGGCGGCTTGACACACCGAAGCGCCGACCATTAGGCTGTCCCGGCTCTCCATCTCATAAAAACTACGGGACTTAACTCCACAAGACCGCCCCTAGACGGGGCCGCGCGGGAGCACACGCTTGGCCAAGCGCTTGCTGGAAGTCGACGCACTCAAGACCTACTTTCATACCGACGAAGGCGTCGTACGCGCTGTCGACGGCGTCACCTTTCACCTCGACGAGGGGGAAACACTGGGGTTGGTCGGTGAATCGGGGTGCGGCAAGAGCGTCACCTCACTGTCGATCCTGCGGCTGATTCCGACCCCACCGGGCGAGATTGCCGGCGGCGCTATTCGCTTCAACGGCGCCAACCTCCTCGATCTCGACGAATCGGAGATGCGGCGCATCCGCGGCAACGAGATCTCGATGATCTTCCAAGAGCCGATGACCTCTTTGAACCCGGTCTTCACGTGCGGCTTTCAGATCATCGAAGCAATTCAGCTGCACCAGGGTTTGTCCAAAACCGCCGCCCGCGAGCGCGCCGTCGAAATGCTGCGGGTCGTCGGCATTCCGTCGCCCGAACAGCGGGTCGACGAGTATCCTCACCAACTGTCGGGCGGCATGCGCCAGCGGGTGATGATTGCCATGGCGCTGTCGTGCAACCCCTCCTTGCTCATTGCCGATGAGCCCACCACGGCGCTGGACGTCACCATTCAAGCGCAGATTCTCGAATTGATCGCGCGGCTGCGCCGCGAGTTCGGCATGGCTGTCTTGATCATCACCCACGACCTCGGCGTGGTGGCGGAGGTTGCCGACCGGGTGGCGGTCATGTATGCCGGCAAGATCGTCGAGTACGGCGACACGCGGCAGATTTTTGGGGAGCCGCGCCACCCCTACACCCAAGGTTTGCTGGCGTCGATTCCGACGCTCGGCCGCGAAGTGGAGCGGCTGCAAGTCATTCCCGGTAACGTCCCTAACCCCACGCAGTTTCCGTCGGGTTGCAAGTTCCACCCGCGCTGTCCGATCGCCGACGACACCTGTCGGGCCGACGAGCCCGGCCTGTCCACGCCGGCAGCTGGCGACGCCCACCAGGTCGCGTGCTGGCGGGACGGTGAGGTGGCCTTCCAGCGCGTCGCGGCGAGGATCGGATCATGAGCGCTGCCGGCAACACCTTGCTCAAGGTTCGGAACTTGAAAAAACACTTCCCGATCAAGCGCGGCATTTTGTCGCGCGTCGTCGGCCACGTCAAAGCCGTCAACGGCGTCAGCTTTACGCTGAAACGCGGCGAAACCCTGGGATTGGTCGGGGAGTCCGGTTGTGGGAAGACGACGACCGGCCGGTTGATTTTGCGCCTCATCGAGCCCACCGCCGGTGAGGTGGAGTTCGAGGGTAAAGACGTGCTCGCTCTCGACCGCCGGGCCATGCGCGAGCTGCGCGGTGATATGCAAATCATCTTCCAGGATCCCTACTCGAGCCTGAATCCGCGCATCACCGTCGGGGGCATGCTGGGCGAGGCGCTCAAGATCCACCAAATTGCCAAGGGCCAAGCCGCCCGCGAGCGGATTGCCGAATTGCTGACCATGGTGGGGTTGTCACCCGACCACGCCCGCCGCTACCCGCACGAGTTTTCCGGCGGCCAGCGCCAGCGCGTCGGTGTCGCTCGGGCACTGGCTGTTGGCCCCAAGCTGATCATTGCCGACGAGCCGGTGTCCGCCTTGGATGTATCGATCCAAGCCCAGATCGTCAATCTTCTTGAGGATTTGCAAAATGAGCTGGGGCTCTCGTACTTGTTCATCGCCCACGACCTGAGCGTCGTCGAACACGTCTCCGACCGCGTCGCGGTCATGTACCTCGGCAAGATCGTCGAGATCGCTACCGCCAAAGACCTGTACTTGAACCCCATGCACCCCTACACGCAGGCACTGTTGTCGGCGGTGCCCGTCGCCGATCCCACCCACGTTGCCGAGCGCACCGTCTTGACCGGCGACGTGCCGAGCCCGGCCAACCCACCGCCCGGCTGCACGTTTCACCCGCGCTGCCCCATTGCGACGCCGGCCTGCGCCGAGGTCGAACCCCAACTGGAACTCAAAGCCTCGGAGCACGAGGTCAGCTGCCTCGAGGTCACGGGCCAGCCAGCCCAGGCGACCCACGCCTAAGCTGGCAGCGTGGCATTGCGCCCGCCAGCTGGGCCGATTGGCCCGCTGAACGCCCCTTCATCCGCTCGCCCGATCGTTTGTCGGCACCGCCCGCAGCTGGTCAACCCCTTGCCGACGCGCCAGTTGCGAGGCCGCTCGGGCGCTGCTCAAGCTGTGGCATGCCGGTTGCACAAGCTTTCTAAGCAAGGGCGGGAGTCCTCCACGGATCTCTTGCCCAACCACTATCGGACCCTGCGATTGGCGACAACCCCTCCCTCCGCGCTGGGCGCTCACATGCTCAGTCAGTGGTTGGAAGGGCCGCCACTGTGCGGGGAATCCGCCCAGGCGCCCAGTGACTTCGGTCCATGGGCGCCTTTTTTTGTGTCTGTTCTGGTCGTCGGTGGGCGGCCGTGGGGGTCTTGTGGGGTCTTGTATAGTGGGCGCAGTGATCTAGTTCTGCGAGGTGCGTATGGCTCAGCAAAGATCTCGGTGGGTGGCAGGGTGCGCGCTGGTCGCCCTGTTGGCAGCACTCGGCCTGGGGGCGGCGGCAATCCTGGCCGGCATGCTCGGCCACTGGGGCGTGGCGGGGCTGGCCGGCGGCCCGGCGGTGGGGGTGGTCGAGGTGTTCGGAGTGATCGGCACCGAGGACCGTGTCATCGAACAGCTCGATCACCTCGAGGGTGATCGCTCGGTACGCGCTCTGGTCCTGCACATCGACAGCCCCGGCGGCGGCGTTGCCGCCACCCAGCGAATCGTCGAGCGCCTGGACGCTTTCCGACAAGAGCGCGATCTACCCGTGGTCGCCGCCCTAGAAACGGTCGCTGCTTCGGGGGGGTATTACGTCGCCTGCGCCGCCGACTCGATCCTCACTTTGGCCGGCACCCTGACCGGCTCCATCGGGGTGATCATGAGCTTTCCCCAGGCCTCCGAGCTGATGGCCAAACTGGGTGTCGACCTCGAGGTCGTCAAGACCGGGGCGATGAAGGACGCCGGCAGTCCACACCGGCCGCTCACCGACACCGAACGGCGCTGGTTTGGGGCCGTCCTAGACGATGTGCTCGCGCAGTTCGTTGACGCGATTCTGGCGGGACGACCGGCGCTCGACGCCGCCACCCTTGAACGCTTGGCCGACGGCCGTATCTTCTCGGGGCGCCAGGCGGTGACCCTGGGGCTGGCGGACCGACTCGGTACTTTTGAAGACGCGGTCAAGATGGCCGGGCAACTGGCAGGAATCGGCGATGCGCGCGTCGTCCGCCAGCCGCGCCGCCAAAGCCTCTACGAGCGGCTGGTCGAGGGGCGGTTGCCAAAGCTACAACTCTTGGCGCCGGTGAGCCGCACCCCAGCCCTTGAATACCGCTGGCGCTAGCCGCCAAGTCCTTGTTGACAGCGAAGTTTCACCGGTGGTACGTTGCCATCTGCACATCTGATTGGGTGCCACTGGCGCGTCCGGGCCGGGCTACAGGTGTGGAGGAGTCTCGATGACGAAGGCCGATCTGGTCGAAGAAATCTCAAAACGGAGCCGGCTCTCTAAGAGTGAGAATGCCCGCATTGTCGACGAGATCCTCGACGCCATCTCGCGGGCCCTCTCAGAAGGCCACCACATTGAGATTCGCGGGTTTGGGACGTTCAAAGTACGGTCGCGGCGGTCGCGCCGGGCGCGCAATCCGCGCACCGGAGCCGAGGTTGCGGTCCCAGCCAAGCTCGTGCCGGTGTTCAAGCCCTCCAACCAGCTCAAGGCGCAGGTGCGGGAAGAAGGCGGCCCGCCGCCCGAGTCTGCCGGCGAGAGTTCACCCAATCCGTTTGGATTAGCCTAAACTCAACTTGAATCGTTACCCGGCCCGGCAATCCCGGGGGTGGCGGTGCGTTTAACCGAGGGATTTTGTATGGGAAGTGGAAAGAAGCGCAAGCGCAAGAAGATTGCGACGCACAAGCGCAAGAAGCGCCAGCGCGCCAATCGTCACAAGAAGAAGTAGTGCCCAGACTCGAGACGGCGTTGGAGCCGGGCGGCATCCTGTCGATGTCGCCCGCTTTTTCGTGCCTTGGCTAGCCGTCGCCGGCGCCGCCTGACGGCGCCACCTGGCGCGCCCAAGCCCAAGCGTTCTTCGGGACGCGCCGCCCGCACCGGCACCCTGTCGGTCAGCCGGCGGGGGCGAGGCTACGTCGACCTCGACGCCCAACCCGAGGGTGTCCGCATCGAGCGGCATGGCATGGGCGGTGCTCTCCACGGGGACCAAGTCGAGATCCGCTTGGCGCCGAGCCGCGGGCGACCCACAGGCCGCATCATCCGCATTCTCGACCGGCCCAGCAGGCGGCTGACGGGAGCCATTCAGGCCGACGGGGCCGAGTTCGCCCCATACGATCGCCGCTTTCCCCCGGGGCCTCTCACCGGGGCTCCAGCCGCAAACACCGCCAAGCGCGGCGTCGCCTGCCTGGCACCGGCGCGCGCCGGCGGCGAGGTCGGCTACACGTTCCAGGCCGCCCTGCACGCCATGGAGGATGCGCGGCACGATGCCGCCGACGTCGCCCGCGAGTTCGGTTGGCCCGTCAAGCGCCACCGGCAACTGCGCAGTGCGGCCGAGGCCGCCGTCGAGGTCACCCCCAGCCGCACAGATCGGCTCGACCTGACCGACTGGCCGGCGATGACCATCGACCCTGATTCGGCGCAGGACTTCGACGACGCTCTGAGCTTTCGAGCGCGTGCCGGCGGCGGTGCCGAAATCGGCATCCACATTGCCGACGTGTCCTGGTACGTGCGGCCGGACGGGGCCATCGACCAGGACGCCCGCGCGCGTGGCACCTCGGTCTACTTGCCGGGACTCACCCTGCACATGTTGCCGGAGGCCCTGGCGGCCGCCGCTTGCAGCCTGAAGCCCGGCACACCCCGTCCGGCGGTCAGCGTCATCGTCGCGTTGACACCAGCCGGGTCGGTCGCCAGTTGGCGGTTGGAACGCACCATGATCCAGAGTCGGGCCCGGTTGACCTACGGCCAGGCACTGGCGGTCCTCGAAGGGCGGGCGAAACATCCCGAAGCCGCTGCCCTCCGCGGCCTCGGAACGCTGGCGCAGAGCCTCAGGCGCCAGCGGCTGGCAGCGGGAGGGCTCCAACTCGAGGCCCCTGAATATGAGGTCGAGCTAGACGCCAAAGGCCAGCCCATCCGCTTCGTGGAGCGCCAGAGCGACTCAGCCCACGCCCTGGTGGAGGAGTTCATGCTGTTGGCCAACCGCCTGGTGGGTGGTTGGGCACGCCAGGCCGACTTGCCCATCCTCTACCGGGTGCACGAAGCTCCGCGCTGGGAGCGCCTGCTCGAGTTTGAGCAGTCGCTGGCCGATCTAGGAATCGACGCCCCTAAACAGAACCTCAAGAATCCCCGCGCCCTCATGGCGCTGGTGGATGCCGCCAGCCAGCGGCTCCGCCCCTGGGTGACGCTCATGCTGCTCCGAGCACTGGAAAAAGCAGAGTACAGAAGCGAGGACGCCGGTCACTACGGGCTGGGGTTTGAAGGCTACTGCCACTTTACCTCGCCCATCCGCCGGTACCCGGACCTCCATACCCATCGGGTGCTGTTGGCGGCCGCCGAGGCTCTGGGGGGAGCGGGCCCCAGCCACCGAGACGCACCTGCGAAGGCTCTCAGCCGCGTGCGACGCCAGTTTCGGGAGCTGGCGGACGCGTTGGGGCCCGAAACTTCGGCCGCTGAACTGACGGCGCTACGGACCGAACGCGCCGTCCACAAGTTGAAGGCGCTCCGCGCCCTAGTGCCACGGCTGGGGGAGGAGCTGACCGGTGTTGTCACTTCGAAGAGCGCCAGCGGGACCTGGGTGTGGTTGGATTGCGTACCGGTCGACGGCTTTGTACCGCGCCGTCGCCAGGCCAGGCACCGCTTCGGGCGAGGCGGCGCCGAACTCGAGCTGGGGCAATCGGTTGTCGTGAAAGTCAGCGACTTGTCGCTGCCCCAGCGGGAGCTTACACTCGAGTGGGTGCGAAACCACTAACTCGATCAGTCGAGGGGAGACACACTAATGGCAGAGGGCAAAGAACGCCGCCAAAGCCGGCGCGTTTCCACAGAGATCGAGTTTTCGCTGACTGGCATCGACGGCCGCCGGGTGGCGGGTCGGGCCCGCAACCTGTCCGCCGGCGGTGCCTACTTGGAGTTGGAGCGCCCGATCGCACCGCTCTCGAAGCTGGAGATTCAGCTGCAGCTGCCCAGATTCGGCGACTCTGAGGGAACGCCGATTTGCGCTGAAGCGATCGTCGTCCGCGCCGAACCCTCGGAAACCGATCCAGCCCGCTATTCGATTGGTATTGCCTTTATGAATCTGAAGGCGGAGGATCGACGCCGGCTGGAGGACTACATCGAGTGGCGGATGACCCGCTCGCTGATCGAGAGCGCCCAGGTAAGCTCCTAGACCGGGAACCGCCCCGGACCCACCCGGGTTTTGCCACCAGCCGCCCGGCGCATGGAAGCCGCGGCTGGGTCGATACTTCGGCGAGGAATGCAATGAAAACCACTCACCGCATGGCCGGCGTGGCCCTGGCCCTGCTGGCGCTCGTAGCCCCGTCCGCCGCGCTAGACAGCCACGCCACCGACAAGTTTGCAGCCGAGTTCTTGAAAATTCCAGTCGGCGCCCGCGCCCTTGGCATGGGCGGCGCCTTCACCGCCTTGGCGGATGACCCCACCGCCGTCTATTGGAATCCTGCCGGCCTCATCTTTCAACGCCACCACCAGGTGTGGGCCGAGCACGCTGAGCAGTTCGGCGACGTCGCCAACCACGACTTCATCGCGTTTGCAACGCCGATGCAAAGCGCCACGCCCGGGCTCAGCCAGGCGGTCGGCGTCGGCTTCATCCGCTCGGCGGTCGACGACATCCAGGTCAACCTCATTCGGGAAGGCGATCTAGTAGCCGGCACCCATTACGACGATGAGAACCAAAACGGCGCCTGGGACTTTGTCGACCGCAATCAAAACGGCCGCTGGGACGCCGGCGAGGGCGAGCGTTTGTTCTTGGACGCCATCCCATTCGAATCGGCGTCCGAATCCGAAATGGCCTTCCTGTTCTCCTACGCTCGGACGCTCGGTGACGCCCTGGCGCTGGGCGGCACCGTCAAGCTGGTGCGCCAATCACTGCCTGGCAACTCCTCGTTTGGCATCGGTGCCGATTTGGGGCTCATGTACATGCCGACCAGCGAGTTGTCCGCCAGCGTGGTCGTGTCTGATGCAACCACCACGCAGTTGAGTTGGGACAGCGGCAGGCGCGAAACTTTGGCGCCATCGGTCAAGCTAGGTGTCCAATACACCCGAGCGATGGCGCCGTTGCGCGGCGTTTTGACCGTCGCCGGTGACCTAGACACCACCTTCGACAACCGTCAAGCCGCCAGCGGTATCTCCTACGGCGACTGGGTCCTGGGCAGCGACTTTCACGCGGGCCTCGAGTATTGGTACGAGCGCGCCTTGGCTCTGCGCTTCGGCGCCACGACCGACGCCCTCACCGGTGGCGCCGGTTTCCGCTACCGCGGTTTTGGCGTCGACTACGCCTTTGTCGGTGACCACCCCGATTTGGATGCAACGCACCGCATTGGTGGGTCCTACAGCTTCTAGCGGCTGGAGCGCTCGCCTTGAGTCTGTCGATCACCCTAAACGGCGGCGCGCGCCGCGTCGATGTCGAGACCGCCCTGGAGCTGGTCGAATCCCTCGGCCTCACGCCCGAGTCAGTGCTCATCGAGCACAACCGCGTCGTCGTGCCGCGGGACCGCTGGGCAGAGGCCCAGCTCGCCGAGGGCGATCGGATTGAGATCATTCAGATGATCGCTGGTGGCTAGAGCCGGCGCCTAAGGAACCGCCCAGTGGCAGGTCAACTCACCATCGGCGATTGCAGCCTAGGGTCACGGCTCATCGTCGGCACCGGCAAGTATCCGTCGCCAGAGAGTTGCCGGCGAGCGATCGAGGCGTCCGGGGCCGAGATGGTCACCGTTGCTTTGGGGCGCGTCGACTTGGACAATCCCGCCGATACGGTCCTCCACCAACTCGACTGGCAGCGTTACAAGATCCTCCCCAATACCGCCGGCGCCTACACCGTCGAGGACGCCGTGCGCATCGCCCGTTTGGCCCGCACAGCAGCCCTGGGCGACCTCGTCAAACTCGAGGTGTTGGGCGATCCCGACACCCTGTTGCCCGATACCGAGGCGCTGTTGGAAGCGACACGCATCCTCGTGGCCGAAGGCTTCACGGTCCTGCCATACACCAACGACGACCCGATTGCCGCCCGCAAGCTGGAGGCCGCCGGCGCTGCCTGCGTCATGCCGCTGGCCTCACCGATTGGCTCGGGGCTCGGCGTCTTGAATCCGGTTAACATCGAACTCATCGTCGGCGCCGTATCGGTGCCAGTCATCGTCGACGCCGGGGTTGGGACGGCCTCCGACGCCGCCCGCGCCATGGAACTGGGCGTCGACGGCATTCTGATGAACTCCGGCATCGCGTTGGCGAGAGATCCGGTGGCGATGGCGACCGCCATGCACCACGCCGTGCGCGCCGGGCGCCTGGCGTACGAGGCCGGCCGCATGCCAGCCGGGCAACTCGGCGTCGCCTCCAGCACCGGGGCTGGTCTGGGTACCACCGCCGACGCCTAACGTGGGGATCCCCTCGGAGCCTCCAGCGCCCGAGTTGGTCGTGGTCGCTACGGCCGAGCGTCTCCTCGATCTGGGGGCCGCTCTCAGGCCGGGCACCGGCGTCTTGTGGGTGCGAGACAAGAGGCTCGGCGACCGAGCGCTCGCCACCCATCTGGCACGGTTCAAAGGCCGCTTCCCTGAGCACCGGCTCTGGTTGAGCGACCGGCCACACCTAGCCAGCCTGTTCGGCATCGGCACCGTGCAGCTCTCAGAAAATGCGCTGCCGCTTGAGGCCTGCCGTCGACTCGCCCCCGATCTCCGCTGGGGCCGTTCGGTCCACTCGACCCGGGGGGGAGTGGCGGCCGCTGCAGCCGGCGCCGACCATCTGGTGCTCGGGCACGTCTACGCAACCCCCGCCAAGCCCAACCTGCCGCCGTGCGGGCTCGAAGCGCTGGTCGCACTGATTGGCGCCACCGAGTTGCCGGTCTACGCCGTGGGCGGCATCACCGCCGCCAGGCTGCCAGCCGTCGTCGCCACCGGCGTGCACGGGGTCTGTGCGGCGGGCGCTGTCGCCGACGCCCCGGATCCCCGCCAAGCCATCGCCGAGTTGGCGGGCGTCCTGCGCCGCGCCGATCGCGGGTCAACCGGCAAACGCCACCGGCCTTAGGCTCAAGGCTCACCTACCGTCGATCGATAACCCAGCTACCGAGGGTGGTGCCCCTTGCCTCGAGATGAGACACGCCCTTGCCGCGCGCGCAGCGACATGGAGGGAATGCATGGCGGGCCCGTCCGACCTGGCGATTGCCACCCACGTGGGAGCCATTCTGGCTCGCCACTGGATCGACCCCAACGCCGTCGAGTACGGCAGCTTGAATGGCGTGGTCTACCTGAGCGGTGAACTGCGGCTCAATCCAGCCGTACCGTTGAAGTTCGCCATCGACGCCGCCGACGATTTGGCGGCGGCCATCGAGCGCGACATCCGCGCCTTGGACGCGGTCAAAGATGTGCGCACTGAGTTCGAGATTCCAGAGGGGGAGGCGAGTGGGTAGGCAATCCGACCCGAGCCGGCCGGTTGACATCTACGTCGATGCCTATAACGAGGCATTGGACGCGTTGACGGCCCGTGCCAAACGGTTTCCCAACTACGCCGACGTGCAAAAGCGCCTCGGGCTCTTCTATGAGCTAGTGGGTGATCCCGAAAACGCTGCCGCTTGTCAACGGCGGGCGCTCAAGAACAACGCCGACTACCTGGCGGCGCGCTCGGCGTTGGGCTATGCCCTCGAGGCAGCCGGAGATCCGGATGGGGCGATTCAAGTCTGGCGCGATGCCCTGCCGTTGGGCGGCGGTCCTGACCATCCCGGCACCCGGCTGGATCTCGCCATGGCCGAGGGGCGGCGCGGACGCCCACTCCAAGGACTCGATCTGTTGAACGGCTACGGCCACGCCACGCCGTTTGACGCGTTGATCGCTCGCGAACGCCTGCTTCTCCAGGTGTTGGCCGGGCGCGATGAGCACGCGACCGCAACCTGGCTCGTGTTGGCCGAGCGCAGCCCGCTGGTCGTCGAGCTCTTCGAACAAGATGGCCTGGTGGACCAGGGGCAAATCGATGCGGATCATGTTGCAGACTTCGTCACCCACCGCACCATCAACTACAACCTGAGCGACATCCACATCTACCTGAGCGACACCTACGCTGCCTGCGGGGCCGAGCACGCCGCCAAACGCGAGTTGTGGCGCGGCTGCAGCCTAGACTTGGACGTGGCTGGCTACCACGTGCGGCTCGGGCGACTGGCCCGCCTCGGGCAACGTCCGGAAGAGGCCGAGCACGAGTTCTGCCAAGCCATCGCTTTTGATCCCGAGCGCGTCGGGGCGCGCATCGAACAGGGACGGGAGCGCGCCTTGGCCGGCGATCAAGCCGGGGCCATTCGCGAACTAGAAACTGCCGCACAGCTGGAGCCCAACTTTGCCGACGTCCAGCACCAGCTGGGCCTCCTGTACATCGAGGCCGGACGACTCGATGAAGGCATCGCCGCCTTTGAGCGCGCCTTGTCGATCAACGCCGGCTTTCTCTTGGCGCGGGCGAGTTTGGCGCTGGCGTTGCGCCGTGCGGCGCGCTACGACGAGGCTTTGGCTGCGTACCAACAGGCGGTCGCCGGCGGGCTGGAGTCGGCCGATATCTACCTGAACATGGCGCTCTTGGAGCTCCACCTGGGGCAGACGCAAGCGGCGCTCGTCACTTTGCGGCGCGGCACCCAAGTGGGACCACGCTACGCGCCGCTCTTCTATCACCTGGGCAAGCTCTACCGAGAGCTGGGCGACCGCGAGGAAGCCCGGGAGGCGTGGCAGCGGTTTTTCGCCTGCGCCGACGACATGTTCCTCACCGGCCGGCTCGAGCTGTTCCGCGACGATCTACGCGGCGTCTTGACCAGCTCCTGAGCACTCGCTGACCATGCAGCCAGCCAACGAACCGACCGAACCGACACGCACCTTAGGAGGCAAGCTCTGCCACCTGGCGACCGTCGCCGATTGTCGGGATGACGCCTGGTTGGCCGAAGCCTCCGAGGAACTCGGGTGTCTGGTCATCGCCCATTCGGCGGCTGGCAACGCCGCTCGCCTCTCCGAGTTTAGCCGTGCCCTGCACGCGGTATTGGCGGCGCCGGTCACGCCCGTTGCCGGTCATGGAAATGACGCCCTGCGTGAGCTACCGGACGCTGTGCGCCGACTCGTTGCCCTGTTCAGGCACCTCCACCGCGGTTGGAAGGACACCGGCGGCGGTGCAGAAACCGGCGTCGCGGCGCTCGTCGCGCTGGTCGATGGAGACCGACTGTTTTGCGTGCACGCTGGGGGCCAGCTGGGCCTCCAGCGCATCGTCAACGGCGAGGCGCAAACCATCGCCGGGCCGCTGCTCGGCACCGAACCGGCCATCTTGGGCGGCCACCGCCAGGTACGTGTTGAAGTCGCCCACACGCCGCTGCGCCCCAACGATCTGGTGATGGCTCTACCTGACCCACCCGAGCCGGCGGATGCGATCGACGCGCTGATCGCTAATCTGACCAGTTGGCAGGCACAGCTAGGCAAGGACGTGCTGGGCGCCAGCGAACACGCGCTGGGTTTCCCACCACAAGCGCTGCCGCAGTGCTTTGCGGCCTTGTCGACGCCGGTCGCCGATTGGGTCGAAGGAGCTACAGACGACGAGAACGAGTCCGGGGCTTGGTCGGAACTCATGAGCGTGGCGCGCAGCACCGTCAACGACATCGCCCTGAGCGCCGAACGCCAGTCTCCCAACCTCTATCAGGAATCGGACGCGGCGCCATCGCCCGAGCCTTTGCCGCCCGTCGAAGAGCCTGAGCCGGAACCGCCTGCCGACACCGCTGAGATGTTCGCGGATATCGATGCCCCCGAACTCGAACCGCCGGTGGCGCCTGCCGAGCCGGCGCCGACCATGGGTTCTTTGGAGCTGGAGCCGCTCGACCCGCCCGCCGCTGGCGCCGCGCCGGGCTTCGACTTTGAGGAACCCCAGCCACCGCCGATCGACGCCTCCGCCGAGGTGCCCGCGCCGCAGAGCGGCGGCCCCTACTCGGAGGTGGATGACACCTGGGCCTTGGATCTAGAGCCCGGTGCCGATCCAGCCACACCCGGTGGTGATTGGTCGGTCAGCCAGGTCGACGGCGAAACCGCCGTCTTTGCCGACACGGAGACGGCTGGCGCTGCCACCGAGGTTTTGGACGAGCCGTTCGACTCGGACTTCATGCCCAAGCCCAAGTCGGCCAAGCCCTACCGCCCGAAGCGACGGCGGACCAAGTGGCCGCTCTTGGTTGCCGGCGCGCTCTCGGGCCTGGTCGGACTGTTCGGCATCCTCTACGCCACCGGCGCCGTCGATGCCCTGGCACGCTACTTCCAGCGCACCGAGCGGGTCTTCCCGGGCTTGGCCATTCCGGGCCTCATGGACCCGGTACCCTACGCCATTCAAACGCAACCCACCGGCGCCGCCCTCATCCTGGACGGGGTCGACACCGGCTTGACGACGCCGATCGATTCCTTGGAACTCGCTCCCGGCACCCATGCAGTCGAGCTGCGGCTGGCTGGACTCGGCGGCTGGAGCGGTGAACTCGTGGTCGAACCGGGCAACAAGGACGTGCATTTGTTCCACGTCGTGCTGTCCGGCTCGGTGGCGGCACGGACCGACAAGGTGGTGCCGGGCGTTGAGGTGGAGATCGACGGTGCGCCGGTCGGTACCGCTCCAGTGGTAGTCGACGAGGTCCTGGCTGGGGCGCACATCGTGCACTTCAAAGGACCCGACAACTTCAGCTGGCAAGAGGAGATCCTCGTCGAAGTCGATGGCACGGTCGAAGTCACCGCGCCGATGAGCGGCGTTGAAACCCTGTCACTGGTAACCATTCGCAGTGCGGTGGCCACCGCCGCCGGGTTGAGCTACTCGGCGGGTGATCGCGTGCTGGTCGACGGCATCGAGCAGGGCATCACCCCAGCGGAAATCTATTTGACCAGGGGGCGGCACGCCGTCGAGGTGAAGCGCACGGCACGGGCCACTGTGCGCCGCGTCATCGATGTGCGCCCGGGGGATCGCCGGTTCATCGATGTGCGCATGGATCGCGTCCCGGCCCTGCGCTTCCACCACACCCTACCGGAAGCCATCGACTCGGGCGGGCCGGTGATCGCCGTACGCGTCCAGGGCCAGGGCGCAAAGGCGCGCCGCAAGGTCGCCATGCACTTCGAACTCGAGGGTCGCTGGCGCCGCCTGGACACGGGTGCGGTGCCCGGCACGCCGGGGTCCTACGTAGTCGGCCTGCCAATCTCCTCCGCCCACGCTGGGACCGCCGTGCGCTACTACTTCACCACCCATGACCCTGCCGGGCAACTCGCCTACTCACCGATCTATTCGGCACCCATTCGCTAGGGTGCACCACCGCCCGTTGACGGAACTTCCAGCTAGAGTCGTCGGTAAACTGCCTTGACCACTTCGCGGTGGTCGTGTTACCTGGCAGCGCTCGGCCGCACCGAGGACTCGCATGCGCGTGGGGAAGGCCCAAACTCAGAGTTGGTGGCGGGCGCTGGCGAGCGTCGCGCTCGCTTGTGGCTGCCTCACCGTTGCCTGTAGCGAGGAAGACGGCACGCTTCTCGGTTTCGCGCTCGTCCAGGGCGCCATCGAGACGACCGGCCCCTTCGGCGTCCAGCTCGACTCGAGCACGCTCGATAGCTATTTTCAAACCTCGCGGCGTCGCACCGCCACTGTCTGGGTTGGCCAGCAGGTGTTGCCCGAAGGTGTCGTCCACTCAAAAACCCTGTTGCGCTTCCAACCCTCGCTGCCGGACGGCGCCGCGCTGTTGGCCGCCACCTTGGTGCTACCGTGCGACGGCACCGGCGACTGGGGCGACGACCAGCCGCTGGTCGTGGCGTGCGAAGAGGCCACCGCCGGCCGCTGGTTCACCGACGACGCCACCACTTGGCCCTTCGACGAACACCGCCCGTTCACGCCACCGGTCACTGCCGAAGTCCATGCTTGCAACAACGACCCAGAGCTGGTCAGCGCCCGCTGGGAACTACCCGTTGCCACAGCCGCGGCCTGGATCGCCGACCCGGACAGCGCCAACCTGGGGATCGTCCTGGCGGGGGTCTCGGGGGCGGTGACCAAGCGCTTCACCATTGCCGGCACGCTGATCGAAGCACGCTACGCCGCGGGAACTGACACCACAACCACCCAGTGGGGACTGACCCACCACGTCACTCTAACGTCGATTGACCCGGCGATTCAGAGTCAACCGCGTGGCAGTGAGGCGTATGCCCTGGTGGGCAGCGGCTACGACTACCGGGCGCTCTTGGGCTTCGACCTCTCCAGCCTGCCCGACGATGCGACGGTGCAACGCATGGTGCTGACCCTGGCGGTCGATCCCGCCCAGACAGTGACCGATCTGGGTGCCGACACCTTGGCGATCGGCCTCCACCGAGTGATGGAGGCGCCGGGTGAAACGCTACCGTCGTTGCCGGAGGTGAGCTTTCTTACGCAAGCGGTCACCGAGCATACCTGGTCGGCCACCGACACGACCGTAGCAATCGACATCTCGCAGTTCTCCGTCGACGTGCGCGACGGCATTTTGCTCAAACACGCCGCCGACTTTCCACCACGGGTCCGGCTGGGATTCTACACGCGCGAGGCGGCACCGACTCGCCGGCCACAGTTGGCGATCACCTACACCCGGCCAGCTTTGGGCCGTCTCTAGAAAGCCCGAATGGCCTACGCATTGCTCACTGCCCAGCGGTTGGTCGGCCCGCTTCTTACGGCGCTTGCCGCCGTTTTGCTGCTCGCCACACCCACTCTTGCCGACTCGATTTTTTCAGCCCGCGGCCTCGGTGAATGGGTGCACCCCACAGATGTGCGCGGTCGCGGCATGGGCGGTGCCGCCCTGGCCGTGCCCGACTCATTCAACCTGGCACCCATCAACCCCGCCTTGTTGAGCCAGGTATCGAGATTCACGCTGCACGGCGAGGCGACGCCAGAGATGCGGCGGGCAACCCTCCGGGGGCCCAGCGGCAGTCAGGCAACCGCCCGACCCAGCTCCACCAACTTCCCGCTGCTCCGGGCGGCCCTACGCGTGCCACGGCTTGGTGTCGTCGGGGTCGGCATCACCCAATGGTCCGACGTCAGCTACGAGTTGGGCGACCGCCAGGCGGTCGACGGACTCGAGTTCACCCGGCGTTTGTCCGGGAAAAACGGTTGGAACGCAGTCCTTCTGACCTACGCACGCGCCGTCCGCCCAGAACTCCGTGTCGGCGTCGACGTCAGCGTGCTGGTTGGCTCCTTCATCGATATCTGGGAGGTGGACTTCGACGATCCGACAGCTATCGACGCGGCCGATTCGTTGGTGGTCAACCACTCCCGTGGTCCGTTGGTGCGGCTTGGCGCCCTCTACCAACCACACCCGCGCCTGGCCCTGGGCGCCACCCTGACGCCGGGCACCGCCATTCTGCTCAGACCGGAGCGCCGGAGCTTGGGGGGCCGCGTGCGCGGGATGACGTCGTCTTTGGACTTGCCGATCGGAGCTGGAGCCGGAGTCAGCTACCAGCTCAACCGCCACTGGCTCATGACCGCCGAATTGATGTGGTGGGACTGGTCGGCGACCGCCCTGGCCGGGCCGCGTGACGACGTTGTCACCCAAGATGTGACGCGCGTTGCCGCCGGCGCCGAGTACCTCGGCGGTGGCGACTCGGTCTGGGGGCTAGTGCCACTGCGTGCCGGCTTCTACCAGGAACCCTGGCACTATGTGGACGCCGGCGGTAAACCCATCGTCGATCGGTTCATCACCTGCGGGGCGGGCTTACCCTTTGCCAAGCAGGCCGGCCGCCTGGACGTGTCGTTTGAGTGGGGTGTACGCGGCTCGCTGGATGATCATGGCGCCCGCGAACGGGTCGCTCGCCTGGGCATCGGGCTGACCTTGCGCGAAAGCGTGCTGGTGGGGCGCGTCGAGTAGCTCCAGTTGGCGCAACGCTTGCCTGAGTCCCGGCCATGCACGGGACTCGTTGGACCTTGGCTCGGCTCACCCTATGGGTGTGGGCTGCCCAGGGCGCGGCGGCCGGCAGCGAACTAGCCGCGGCCATCCTGACCGCCGCCGTCGCCGGTGCCCTCGCCAGCCGCCGTCGACGACCCTGGTGCCTGGCGCTCACCGCGCTGGCGCTTGCCTGCACCTGGCAGGGGCGGGCCACCTGGACCCTCGCTGAGGCGCTCGAGGTAGCCGCCCGCCGGGACCTCACGGACAATCCGCAGGTGTGGAGTGTCCGGGCGATCCGCCCACCCGCCCTAGATGACCGAGCTAGGAGCTGGGTCGAACTGGTGGGTGTGGTGACGCCGAGCGGACGTGTCCAACGCCTAGACCGCCGGGTGACCGCCGCGGTCTCCGGCGTGGCGATCCCGATGGGGGCGATCACTTGGCTCAGAGGGCGCCTCGAGTTGACACCCGCGGTTTCCAACCCCGGCGCCTTCGATCGCCGCCGTCACCTGTTCCGACGCTATAGACAACTCGGCCGCCTGCGCCTCACCGGGGTGGGGGGCCCCGAAACGCTGCCGCACCGCGGTCGCCTCGACGCGCGCCGGCTGAGCGAAGTGCCGGCCAGGGTCGCGGCCCGGCTGGCCGCTGCTCTCGAAGCGCGCGAGCGCGCTCCGGCCGCCGCCCTGGCCCGCGCCATGCTCTTAGGCGACACCACCGGTCTGGAGATCGACGAGCGCCAACGGCTGCGGCGCGTCGGCTGGGCACATCTGGTCGCCGTCTCCGGCATGCACGTCGGCTTTGTGTTGGCCCTCTTCCACGGGCTGGGCCGGGTGTTCCGCCGCCCCGCGCACCGGCACGGCGCCCTGGTCGGCGCCGTCTGGCTCTACGCCGCGGTGTGTGGAGGAACTCCCTCGGTGGTGCGAGCAGCCACCATGGCCACGGCGCTCTTGGCTGCCAGAGCACTCGGGCGACCGTTGTCGGGGGGGCGGGCGTTGGCAGTGGCGCTCCTCGCCACCGGCGCCCTGTCCCCCGAGAGCGCCGCCGACCTCGGTGCGCAGCTCTCGTTCGCGGCGGTGGCCGGCCTCGTGGTCCTGGTCCCCGGCCGCACCTTCTCAACCCGCAGCCGGCGCCGCTGGTGGGTTGCGGCTTGGGGAGCATCGGCGGCCGCGCAGCTCGGGACCCTGCCGGTGGTCGCCGCGCAGCTGCACGCCTGGAGCCCTTTGGGGCTCCTGACCGCCCCCGTCGCCATCCCCTGGGCCGGCGCCGTTGTTGTCTCCGCGCTCGTCGCCCTCGGCCTGGCGGTGTGCACGGGCACCACGGTTGCGATCGACGGAGCCCTCAGCGTTGCGGCCGGCTTCCTCCGGGTCGGCCGACACCTCGACAGCCGGGGCGGCGTGGTCTGGGGACTAGCACCGCCACCCGCCACCTGGCTGGCAGCCTACGTCTTGACCTTGGCAGCCGCCGCCGCCGCGGTGCGCACCCACGTGCGTTGGCGGGTGCCGGTTCTTGCCTGCCTGATGCTGGAAATCGGTGTCCTCGTCCTGCCGATCGGCCAGAGCAGCCGGTCACCGGCCCGCGTTCGGTTGGAGTGCCTTGACGTCGGCCAAGGCGATGCCCTCCTCGTGGCGGCCTTTTCCGAGCCGACCGTCTGGGTCAAGCTGCGTCTGGCGCCGGAGCGACCGCTCTACGCCTGTCTGATCGACGCTGGCGACCGCTCGCCGCATCACGACCACGGCGCCCAAACCGTCTTGCCGCGCCTCAGACAATTGGGCATCACGCGGCTCGATCACTTGGTGATCACCCACGCCGACCGCGACCACTGGGGAGGCGCACCGACAATCATCGCCCGCTGCCGAGTCGATCAGCTAGTGGTCGGAGTCCGCAGCCAACTGCCACGCGCAATCGCTCAAGAGCTCGACGCGCGCGCTGTTGCCGCCGGCGACACACTGTACGCCGCACCGGCAGTGACGTTGACCGTGCGCCATCCGAGTGCGCGTACCGACCTGGATCAAAACAACCGCTCGGTGGTCCTCGAACTCGAGGCGTTTGGCTGGCGGGCGCTCATGACCGGCGACCTCGAGGCGGCCGGCGAAGCCCGCCTCCTCGAGCGCGGCTTGGCGCCAGTGGATATCCTCAAAGTGGCCCACCACGGCAGTGCCACCTCGTCAACCGCGGCCTTTCTGGCCGCCACCCAACCTGCCCTTGCCCTAGTCAGCGCCGGCCGCACCAATCGTTTTGGCCACCCGGCGCCCGCGGTGATCGAACGGCTCCTAGGAATCGGTGCCGCCGTCTACCGCACCGACCAAGACGGCGCCGTGCAAGTCGAGCTATCACCGACCCGTTGCTGGACGACCGCCGGGCGGGGAAGGAGCGAGCGGCGCTTTAGGAAACCCGCTCGATGAAAGAGCCGTCACGCGTGTCGACTTTGACGCGGTCGCCGGTCTTCATGTAGTCGGGCACCCGGACCTGGATGCCGTTGGTCAGTTGAGCCGGTTTCAATGAACCTGAGGCGGTAGCGCCCTTGAGCGGCGGTGCGGTCTCCTCGATGTCGAGTTCCACGGTCATGGGAATCTCTACGCCGATCACCTCGTGCTCAAAGAACTCGACAGAGACTTGCATGTTTTCTTGCAAGTAGACGACCTTGTCGCCGATGACCTCCGGGGTGACGTGAATCTGCTCGAAACTCTGAGTGTTCATGAAGACCAACGAGTCAGAATCCTGATAAAGATATTCCATTGCCTGTTGTTCGAGCGAGACGTTCTCGGCCCGCTCATCCGAGCGAAAGCGGTGCTCCTGGGAGTCGCCGGTTCTGACGTTCCGCAACTTGGCGTGGACCATGCCGCGCCCCTTGCCGGGGGTCACGTGGTTGAGATGGGTGATGCGGTATAGCCCGCCTTGGTGACGAATCACCATACCGGTCTTAAGCTGGGTCGCTGGAATCATCGGCGCGTGGGCCCCCTCTGGCTCGGTTGACATTGAGAATGAGCAAACCATGATGCAAGCCACTCGGACGACCGTCAAGTGGCGCTCCGCTTTGGTTTGAGTTCGGTTGGTTTCATGTTAGGCTGCCACAAAACCGCCGAAGCAGAAGGACGTAGACGATGACTCCGCTGTCGCCGATGCCCAACGCCGCCGCCGCCGATGTGGTGCTGCCCGAGATCACCCCGAGCTACCGTGGCAAAGTGCGTGACATTTATGACCTGGGCAAGACGCTCTTGATTGTCGCGACCGACCGCGTGTCAGCCTACGACTCGATTCTGCCAACGCCGATTCCAGGCAAGGGCATCGCACTCACCCAGATCGCCGCGTTTTGGTTCCGAAACTTGCCAGAGATTGGCCCGCACCACCTTCTCTCCACCCAAGTCGCCGACTTCCCAGAGCCGTTCTGCCAGCACACCGAGGCCCTGGCCGGCCGCACCATGTGGGTCAAGAAAGCCAAGCGGCTGGACTTTGAGTGCGTCGTCCGCGGCTATCTAGCGGGCTCCGGCTGGCGGGACTACCAAGAGACCGGGGCGGTATGTGGCGTCGCCTTGCCCAGCGGTCTCCAGCAGTCGGCCGCCTTCGCGGAGCCGATCTTCACCCCAGCCACGAAGGTCGACGACGGTCACGATGAAAACGTCTCGTTCGAGTTCATGGCCGGCGCCCTGGGCGCCGGGCGCGCCGCCGAATTGCGCGAGCGCTCCCTTGCTATCTTCGCCGCCGCCAGTCGCCACGCGGCCGCCCGCGGCCTCCTTCTAGCCGACACCAAGTTTGAATTCGGCCTGGTTGACGGCGAGCTGATGGTCATCGACGAGGTACTGACGCCCGATTCGTCGCGCTTTTGGCCGGCCAGGGACTACGCGCCGGGCCGCCCCCAGGAAGCCTTCGACAAGCAATTTGTCCGTGACTACCTGGACCAGCTCCAGTGGGACCGGCAGCCCCCAGCCCCCACGCTGCCCACCGAGGTCGTCCAGCGCACCCAGGAGCGCTACGCCACCGCCTTGGCCGCACTCATGGGCCCACCACTGGATGCGACGTAGCGTGCGGCGTCAGACCCGTGACACCCCCGGGAGCGCCGCGTGGTGCTAGCCCCGCCGCCTACCGCCGGGGCGCCGGTGAAAGTCCGGCGCGCCCTGCTGAGTGTGTTCGACAAGCAAGGCCTGCCGGAGCTGGCCAGGGCTTTGGGTGCCTTGGGGATCGAGATCGTCTCCACCGGCGGCACCGCCGAGGTCATTGCCGCCGCCGGCGTGCCGGTGGTGCCGGTGGAAACGCTGACCGGCTTTCCGGAGATGCTCGGGGGGCGGGTCAAAACCCTACATCCAGCTATCCACGCCGCCCTGCTCCACCAGCGCGACGTGCCGGCGCAGGTCGCAGAAGTGCGCCAACACGGCATCCGACCGATCGAATTGGTCATCACCTCGCTCTATCCATTCGGGGCCGTCGACGCCCAAGGCGCCGAGCTCGGGGTTTTGCTGGAACACATCGACATTGGTGGGCCGGCGATGATCCGCGCGGCCGCCAAGAACTTCCCGCACGTTGCAGTGGTGACCAGCCCCGACCAATACGCCGAGTTGATCCGTACATTGGAGGAGGGTGGCGGCGCCATCGGCGCCGCCACCCGACGCGCCTGGGCGACCGCAGCATTTGCGGCGACTGCGGCCTACGACCAGACCATCGTCCAGGCGTTGGCGCGCCGGGCAGCGCCCACCGAGCGGCGCGGCCAGCTCCTACCGCCCACGCTGGTCCGCCTGTGGGACACCAAAGTCGAACTGCGCTACGGCGAGAACCCCGACCAGGAGGCGGCGTTCTACTCAGCGGGGCCCGCGGCCTTTCGGGTCCTCCAGGGGAAAGAACTTTCGTACAACAATCTGCTCGACGTCGACGCGGCTGCCTACGGCGTTCAAGCGCTCGGACCCCAAAGCGCGGTGATCATCAAACATGGCAGCCCCTCAGGGGCGGCGGTGGCACGCGGCCAGGCCGAGGCGTTTGAGGCGGCCCGCGCCGCCGATCCGCTCTCGGCATTCGGCGGCATTGTCGGCCTCGACGGCACTCTGGAAGCCGAGACCGCCCGGCGGTTGGTCAAAAGTTTCTTCGAAGTGGTGGTCGCTCCGGCCGTGAGCCCGGCGGCCTTGAAAATTCTGGCCGCCAAGAAAAAGTTGACGGTGGTCGAGTGCGACTTGGAGCGCTGTTCGCCACCGGCCGTGATGCGCAGTGCCGCCGGCGGCATCCTCGTGCAGGAGCGCGACCGCGTCGCTACCGCCGTGCCGCCCACCGACGCCACCACCGATGAGGTAACGGGTGCCGAGACGGTCAGCCGCGCCCAAGCCTCGCCTGAGACCAAGCGCGCTCTGGCCCTTGCCTGGATCACCTGCCAGCTGGTGCGTTCCAACGCCGTCGTCCTGGCCACCGCCGAGAAAACCATCGGCATCGGTGGCGGCCAGCAGAGCCGCATCGACGCCGTCGAGCTAGCTGGCCTGAAGGCCCACCGCGCCGGCCACGACACCCAGGGCGCGGTCTTGGCGAGCGACGGTTTCTTTCCGTTCAGGGATTCGATCGATCGCGCCCGCGCGCTCGGCGTCACCGCGGTCATCCAGCCCGGCGGCTCGCGCCGCGACGCCGAATCGATCCAGGCGGCCGACGAGCACGGCATCGCCCTCTTGTTGACCGGCAAGCGCCACTTCTTGCACTAAACCCGCGCCCGCCAACCAGGTGCGATTGCGGCCCAAGGAGGCGTCCAACATGCACAGTCCCGTGGTCGATCTAGCCAGCGGCGCCCACCGGACGCCAGGCACGTTGCCCATTGCCATCTTGGATTTTGGCTCGCAGTACACCCAACTCATTGCTCGGCGCGTGCGCGAGCGACAGGTCTACTGTGAGATCTTGCCCTACCACACACCGGCCAAAGCGCTGGCGGCGCGCGGCGTGCGCGGCGTCGTGCTGTCGGGCGGCCCGATGAGCCTCCTCGACCCAGAGGCACCATTGCCCGACCCGGCACTCCTGGAGTTAGGGGTGCCGCTGTTGGGGCTCTGCTACGGCATGGGCGTTTTGGCAACGCTCACCGGCGGCCGGCTGGCCCGCGGCTCGAGCCGCGAGTTCGGGCTGGCGCGCGTCCAGGTGCGCAAACCCGAAGCGCCAATCTTCGGCGGCCTAAAGAGCTTCCAGGCCTGGATGAGTCACGGGGATTCAGTGGTGGAGCTGCCGTCCAACTGGCAAGCCCTGGCCGCTACTGACGACTGTGAGTTTGCTGCCGCTCGCCATCGAACCGAGCCCTGGTACGCCTTGCAGTTTCATCCCGAGGTCGCGCATACCCAAGACGGCGGCAAGTTGCTCGATCAATTCGTTTACACCATTTGCGAAGCGGCGCCCGAGTGGACGATGGAGCGCCTGGAAGAAACCGCCGTCGAGTCGATCCGCCGGCAAGCCCCGGCCGGCGGCGTTCTCTGCGCGCTCTCCGGGGGCGTCGATTCATCGGTGGCTGCAGTCTTGGCCCACCGCGCGGTGGGGGAGCGGTTGACCTGCGTCTTCGTCGACCACGGCTTGTTGCGGCAGGGCGAAGCTGAGACGGTGACCCAGGCGCTGGCCGAGCGCTTTGGGCTCAAGGTCATCCATGCCCAGCGGCAGGCGCTCTTCTTGGAGCGACTGGCAGATGTCTTAGACCCCGAGGAGAAACGCCAGCGCATCGGCCACACGTTTATTGAAGTCTTTGAACAAGAGGCAGTCAAACTCGACGGAATCCGCTATCTGGTGCAAGGCACCCTCTATCCGGATGTCATCGAGTCAGCCGGCGTCCTGGGCCCGGCCTCGACGATCAAGAGCCACCACAACGTCGGCGGTCTTCCCGAGCGCATGGGCCTCGAGCTGATCGAGCCGTTGCGCGAGCTGTTCAAGGACGAAGTGCGCGAGCTGGGGAGGGTACTTGCCATCCCTGAGTCGATCATTGGCCGCCACCCATTCCCCGGACCGGGGTTGGCCATCCGCATTATGGGGCCGGTCACCCCAGAGTCCTTGGCGATCGTCCGCCAGGCCGACCACATCTTCATCGAAGAACTCAGGACCCGCCGGTTGTATGATGAAGTGTGGCAAGCCCTCTGCGTGCTGTTGCCGGTCCAAACCGTCGGCGTCATGGGGGACGAGCGCACTTACGAGCGGATCATCGCCCTGCGCGCCGTCACTTCCGTCGACGGCATGACCGCCGATTGGGCCAGGCTCCCCGCTGAAGCCCTGTCGCGCATCGCCGGGCGCATCGTCAACGAGGTGCGCGGCGTCAATCGCGTGGTCTACGACCTGTCGTCGAAACCGCCGGCCACCATCGAATGGGAGTAGCTGGGAACATGCTGGTAGCACGCACACTCACCTGGACCTCGGCCTGCATGATGCTGGCGTCGGCGGCACTGGCCGTCCCGCCGCGACCAGACGTGGTGGAAAGGCTCGAAACCCAGGGGCAATGGGCCGGGATCGCCGCCACTCACCGCTCACTGCGCGAGGCCGGTTGGAACACACCGAGCGCGCGCACACGAGCCACCGCCCACCGCGCCGCCACCGGGGGTGGGCTCACCATCCCGGTCTTGTTGGTCGACTTTGCCGACCACACCGCAGCTGCGGGCGGCAGCCAGGGGCGCCCCCACTACGAGGAGTTGCTGTTTTCTCAAAACTCCCATCCGACCGGTAGCATGCGGGAGTACTACTTGGAAAACTCCTACGGCCGCTTCGACCTTACCGGGCAGGTGAGTGGCTGGCATCGCATGCCCGAGTCCTATGCGTACTACGTCAACGATCAAGCCGGCACCGGTAGCTACCCGCGCAATGCCCGGCGCTTGGCCGAAGACGCCGTGCGGGCTGCTGACTTGGCCGACCCCAGCCTGGACTTCAGCCAGTTCGACTTGACCGGGCCGGGCGGCGAGCCCGATGGGGTCATCGACGGACTGATCGTCGTGCACGCCGGCCGCGGCTTTGAGCTGTCCGGCGATCGCGGTGACCTCCACTCGCACTTCTGGACCGTGGTCGACACCGATGTTGTCGTCGACGGTGTGCGTGTCGTGTCTTACGTCACCTGTCCTCAAGATGGACGGGTCGGCGTCTTCGCCCACGAGTTCGGCCACCAGCTGGGGCTGCCCGACCTCTACGACACCTCCGGCGCCGGCTCTTCCGGCACCCACACCGGCGTTGGCATCTGGTCGATCATGGGGTTCGGGTCGTGGCTGGACCAAAACGGCACGGTCCTCGGGACCCGCTCCGGCGAAATGCCCTCGCACTTCAGCGCCTGGGCCAAGTTGCAACTGGGCTTTGCCGAAGCCATCGAGTTGACCTCCAACCAGCTAGGCGCCGAGTTGCCACGCGTCGAGGAAGCCCCGGCGATCTACCGGCTGTGGACCCACGGCCGTGCCTCCCGCCAGTACTTTTTGATCGAAAACCGCGCCCGCATCGGCTTCGACCGCGGCCTGCCGTTTTCCAGCGCTACCTTGGGGGGGCTATTGGTCTGGCACGTCGATGACGACCAGCCCACCAACAACAACCCCGCCCGCATGCTCCTGCAGCTCGAACAAGCCGACGGCCGGCGCGACATTGAGACCAACGCCAACCAAGGCGAGGCCGGCGACGCGTTCGGGCAATTCGGCGAGTTTGGCGCCGATACCTCGCCTTCCAGCCGCGACTACGATGGCGCCGACACCCAGGTCGGCTTTGCCAACATCACCGCCAATCTGTCGACCGGCGCCTACACCGCCGATCTCATCGTCGAGACCCAACCGTCCATCTTCGCCGCCGACCTTGTGGTCCAAGACGGCAACGGCAACGCCGACGGTGGCCTCGACAGCGGCGAGTCGGCGACGGTGGATTTGGTGGTGCAAAACGAAGGAGTCGACGCCACCGGCGTCGTCGTCGAGCTGTTGAGCGCCGACCCCGCGGTCACTATCACCGGCGGAGCACAGTCGGTGGGAGAGTTGGCTGCCGACCAGTCCCAAGTGGTACCGGGCGCCTTTCAAGTGACAGTCGGCACCCTACCGACCGATCCCTATCCGGTGGAACTCCGCCTGCGTTCGACCGCCACCGGCGGCTACCAAGAAGAACGCCCGCTCACCCTGGCGGCCGGGGACGTCGTCGGGCTCAACGCCGAAGTCAGCTCCACCACCGACCCAGCAGGCTTTACGCACACCGCCGGCCGCGACGGCTACCACGACGACTGGCACCTCTCGCGCCGCCGCGCCCACTCAGGAGGCGTCAGCTGGCGATGCGCCCCGCCGGACGCCGACACCTACCGGGACCGCACCGACGGGCTCCTGACGACACCAGTGTTCGCCCTGGATGGCGTCTCACGCTTGTTTTTCTGGCAATTCATCGACGCTGAAACCGAGGCGGCAACCCGCGCCTGGGATGGCGGGTTGGTGGAGGTCTCAATCGCCGGCCAAGCCTGGCAGGGGATCGAGCCGACCGGCGGCTATCCCTACCAGGTCAATCGCAACCAACACAGTCCGATCTCCGGGCGCGGCGCCTTCTCGGGCACCCAGGAATGGCACCGAGTCGAGTTCGACCTGCGCGGTCTGTCGGGGGCGGCGCAGCTGCGCTTTCGGTTCGGCTCCGACGGTTCGGTCCGCCAGGAAGGCTGGTACGTCGACGACATCTTGATCCTCTCGGAGGCCGAGCCGTATCTGATCACCTTGTTGCGACCGGTGGCTTCCGCGGGGGGCGAGGTGACGGTCGCCTGGGAGGTGGACGAGCTGTTCCAGGTACCCTACGACGGCCAGGGTTTCCACGTACTGCGGCGTCGAGTGAGTGCCGATTTTGCCCTTGGGGCCCGAGCGCAGACGGATTTTGTCCAGCTGACCGAGTCACCACTCAGTCCCGAGCAAACTTTTGTGGACCGGAGCACCCAGCCGGCCGAGACCTACGAGTACCTCCTGGAGGACTTGCGACGCCCCGGTATGAGCCCGCGCCTCCACGGGCCCGAGCGCGTCTCCATCGGCTCCATTGCCCCGGCACCACATTGGGTCAGGGTCATGCCCAATCCCCTGCGGCGAACCAGCGAGCGTATGCGCCTGCAGTTCGTCTTGCCCCAGGCACCCGGGGGCGGCGACGTGGCGACGCGGGTGTCCCTCTACAACACCAGTGGACGCTTGGTGCGCCAGCTCGTCGATCGGCCACTGCCGCCTGGCAAGACCGAGCTAGTTTGGGACGGACGACTATGGAACGGCGTCGAGGCGCGCTCGGGCGTCTACTACGCCCAAATCGTCGCGGCCGGCAGGTCGGCGGTACAACGCCTGACCGTCGTGCGTTAGCACGCACTCTCGACTGCAGCCGCTGGTGAGTGCTCATCTTGCCAGCAGCGCACCGGTCTTGTTAAGGTGTCGATCGTCAGTGCTCGGTGCCCTCGCCACCGCGCTTCGGGTCGTGGCGACGAGCAATATCCCAAGGGGATGATCAGTTCGCGGACCGGTGCTCTCGCTTCTCCGGACCTGGATGCCATTGCGCACGACGCTACGCTTGTTGCTGTGGGGGTGGTGGGTGATTGCTTCGACGGCAGTCGAGGCGCACGCCACGCCCGCACCCCGACTGCCGCCCAGCGGTTTGGCGGCTGCCACCGACTCGGTGGAACACTACTGGCAGGCCGGCCGCCAAGCTCGAGTGTATGGGGATTTCCCTGGTGTCGAGCGCGCCGAGGCCGGTGCCCGCGCTTTGGCCGGCGACATCGCTGGCCTGCTCGCCGAAGTCAGCCCCGAGCAAGACGATCCCCGGCTGTTAGAGCTTGCTGCCTTCACCCTACGACACGGCGCCACCCACTCCTGGCCCAGCCGTTGGGCGGCCCGCCGCGACCCGCTGACCCCCTGGCCGGTGGACCTGGAGCTGGCTCTGGGGCTGGCGTTGGAGGCAGAGGAGCACAGCCGGCCCGCCGCTGAAGCGCTGGCCAGAGTCGCCCGCGCCGAGCACCCCTTGGCACCGGAAGCGGCGCTGAGAGCGGCGCGACTCTACTTCAGATTGGCTGAGGAGGACTCGAGTGTCGCCGACACCGAGACCGCAGCCAGCCTGGTTGACCTGATTCCCAAGACAGCTGACGCGGCAGCCGCCGCCCGCCTCTTGCTGGTGGAGCGCAGCTGCGACGGTGACGACCCGAAAGCCTGCAAGCAAGCAACGGGCCGGTGGCTCCGCACCCACCGCCGCGCCACCGGTGCCGCCCGCGTCCGCTGGTTAGAGATCGAGGCCCACCAGGCGACCGGCGCGCAGGAGGCCGCCGCCAAGGCCTGCCTTGAACTCATGGCGCGTCACCCGGGCGAACCCGAAGCATTGACCGCCTGGTCGCGCTATCGCGAACTGCGCGGCGATGAGAGCCCGGGGGGCCGGGCGCTCTACCTGGCTGGAGTCGCTCTGGCCAAACAGGGGGAGCGCCGCCGGGCGGCGCAAGCCCTCGAAGCGGCACTGGCCGACCCCGAGGCGGCGGACCAACACATTGCCGCGCGCCTACTCCTAGGCAAGACGCTTCGCAAGCTGGGGCGCTACGCCGAGTCTCGCGCTGCCCTGGAACCCATTCGCCAAGCCGCCGCCACCGAACGCCAAAAGCACGAGGCGGGGCGCTCCATCGCCATGGCCCATTGGAGTGCCAGGCAGATCGATGCCGCCGATCAGACCTTTGCACAGTTGGCAGCTCAATCTCCGCAACACCCTCGAAACGCTTTGGTGCTCTGGCTTTGGGGACGCATGCTCGAGGATCACAAGAGACTGGAGGCAGCCGCCACCATCTTCGACCGGTTAGCTACCGAGTTCCCCCGAGACCGGCGCGCCGCCGAGGCCGCCTGGCGGTCTGGGCTTTGCATGTACCGATTGAACCAACCGGCAACCGCCGTCGAGCGCTTCTCACGCCCCGCCCGGGATGAATCCACCGAAGCCGCCGAGCGGCGCTTGTTCTGGCTCGGGCGGGCCTACGAGCGGGCCGGACGACGCCCCGAAGCGCTGGCTGCCTACCGCGGCGCCGCCGAGCGCTGGCCGCGCACTTACTATGGTTGGCGCGCCGCAACGCGGGTCGAGATCCTCGCCGGCGAGCCGCCACCTTTGCCAATCGCCCTCGAGCCGCCCGACAGTCTCGCCCAACGCGCCACTTCCCGGGTCATCGACCTGGCCGAACTCGACGCCGAGACCCGCCAGGCCTACGTGCGCGGTGTCCGCGCCCTCCAGCTCGGCCTGGCCGAAACCGGCCGCCAAAACCTCCGCCGGGTGGAGAAACAGGTGGAGGATGACCCCTGGTTGATGATGCACCTGGCCGACTTGTACATCAGCCACGGCATCTATGACCGCGCCGTGTCGTGCGGTTGGGATGCGCGCCATCGCTCCCTGGGTGAGCCCGTCGAAGTCATCGCGCTCCGTCACCTCTACCCGCCGGCCTACGCCTCGCAGGTCGGGCACGAAGCGCGAATCCACAGCATCGATCCGCTGTTGGCGCTGGCACTCATGCGACGCGAGAGTCGCTTCGCTCCGGAAGCCACTTCAGGAGCGGGGGCGCGCGGGCTCATGCAGCTCATGCCATCCACCGCCCGCGGCGTGGCTCGCCAGCTGCGTCTCGCATCCACAAGTGCTGTCGACCTGTACGACCCCGATTTGAACGTCAAGCTCGGGACTTGGTATTTGGCTTCGGTCCTCAGAGATTTTCGCGGCCGTCCCGACCAAGCGTTGGCTTCGTACAACGCCGGGCGCCGCAAGGTGGAGGAGTGGCGGCGTGACACCGGCGACCAAGACCCCGAGCTGTTCGTCGAACTGATTGGCTATAGCGAAACCCGCAACTACGTGAAGAAGGTGCTGAACGACTACTTCTACTACCAAGTGGTCTACAACCGCCTGAATTCGCGCGAGTTCAAGGAGCCACGCAGGCTCCAAATGGAGAATGAAAATGGCATCCTCTCTGGTGGAATTCGCAACCCGAGCGAGTGACTGCGAACGCCGGCTCCTCTTGGCTGAGTCCGACCACCGGCCGGTGGGTGACGCCGTCTGTGTGTTGTTGGAAGATCCGACCGACGCTAGCCCAGCCTGGCCGGCGGCGATCAGCGCCTACAGTCGTATTTGGTCGGGCTACAAGTCCTACGAACCGGTGATGGCTGTCCCCGACCTCCTGGAGCACGTCCTCCAGTCGCTCCGCGACGATCCCGGCTTGGTTGCAGCCGTCTGTTGCCTGTCGGGGCGCCAATTCCACGCTTGGGCGCTGCCCGGGGCGACGGTGCTTGCCCAGTCCAAGGGGGCGCTCTACGTGCTGGTGGAGTCGGGCTTTGCACCGGTCACCCCCCAGACCAGTGTGCCGCGGCCCTCTTCTCCCAATCGCCTGTTGGCAAGTGGCAGGTTGCCGATGGGGGCTGGCGACCTCTTCCTGCTGACGCCGCGAGCACATGCCAGTCGCATCGGCTTCTTGCGGGCGGAGCACGCGCTGGCCACCGGCGACCCCAAACAAGCGATGGCGGCTTTGGCCCCCGACGGCAGCGAGGAGAGCCTGATCATTGGTCGCCTCGACCCCAAGTTGCCGACGATCGAGCAAACCGTCTCCCGGCCAGAGCGCGCGGCCCGACGGCCGGTGTCCCCGAGCCCCAAAGCTGGAGCACCGACGCCGGCGCCGCCCAGGACGGATGCGGTGGCCAACAACACCGCTGGCAGCGCCGCCCAAACCCAGCTGGAGTTGGAGGCTCCGGCGACCGAGCCCATCCCCGCCGCCGCCATGGTCGAGGCGGCCGTACCCGAAGAGGAGGTGGCCCCCCCCGCCGAGCGCCAGCCTCGGCCACCGGCCGACCCGGTCATTGACCAACTCCGAGAGGACCTGGCGACCGGCGAGGCGACGCCACCGCCCCAGAAGAAACCCGATCTCTGGGTGCGCGGCCGTCACGCCGAGCGCCAACAACGCCCCAAGCCGCCGGCCGAGGAGAAGGGGCCGGAACCGGAGCGCGCCGCACCAGCGAGCGCCCCGTTCACCGATGCCGCTTACCCCGAGGAGTCCCTCCAAGCTGAAGCCGACCGCACGCATCGCATGATCTTGCGCGGGCTCACCTGGTTAGGCATTGCTGCCGGCGCCGTCTTTGTCCTCTCCGGCGTTATTCTGCTATCCCGCTGGCTCAACCCCGGCGACACCGAAGAAGCGCTTCTACCCAACCCGGCGGTCGAAACCGCTCGCACGCCCACTGTTAAAGAAGAGGCACCACCACCGGTGCCGCCGGTCTTAGGCGCTGGTGGCGCCAGCTGGTCGAGAACCTTCGACAAGGCAGTCACCTCCTCACCGGCCCTTGCCGGCGACCGCGTCGTCTTCGGAGCCCGCGACGGCCGCGTCTACGCGCTGGCCGCCAACAGCGGTGAAACCCAGTGGTCGACGCCGCTGGGCGCCGGTATCGGCGCGTCACCGTTGGTCGCCGACGGCCTGGTGGTGATTGGCAACTACGCTGGGCGCGTCGTCGCATTGAGCGTCGACACCGGCGAGACTATTTGGGACTTCGCCACCGGCGCCAAGGTGGTCGCTTCTGCCACCCTCGCCGCCGACGGCGCCACAGTCATCGCCGCCTCGCACGACCAGCAGGTGTACGGTTTAGCATTGGCCGACGGCAGCTTGCGCTGGAAGGTTCAAACCGGCGGCGCCGTGTTCGCCTCGCCGGTCGTGGATGGCGACAACCGCGTGTTTGTCGCGACCATGGACGGGACGCTCCACGCCATCGACGCCGCCGCCGGCGAGCCCCTCTGGCAGGCTCAGCTGGGATCGGCAATCTACTCGTCACCGGCCGTATGGCACGATCGGGTCGCAGTCGGTTCGACCGGGCGCGCGGTGCGCTGTTTCCGCGCCGCCGACGGCGCCAATCTCTGGAGCACGGCGACCGACTCGCCGGTTGCCGGCTCGGTGGCTGCCACCGAGCAAGGGTTCTTGGTCGGTGACGACAGCGGCCGGCTCGTCCATCTGGCGGCCGACGACGGCAGCGAGCTTTGGTCCTTGGCGACTGGTGGACCGATTAAGTCATGGCCTCGGGTCGCCGGCGACGTCGCCTGGGTGACCAGCTACGACAGCCAAGTCCGGGTCGTCGACCTCGCCGGCGGCGAGGAGCTCTGGTCGTTCGACGCCAACGGCAAGCTGTTTTCGAGCCCGCTGGTCGTCGGCCGGACCGCCTTCTTTGGCTCGATGGTGGGTCAATTCTACGCCGCTACCTGGCCCTTGGCCGACGCAGCCGGGCTGTAGGGGCCGCTTGTGGGGTCGCTTGCCACAGGCGCGAGGGGTCTGCTAGCCTCCTCTGCCCTCGATCGCGCCCGGATGCCGACCCGAGCCGCGCCCCCCACGATCCCATTCCCAATCCTGGAGCCCGAGTGGCGAACTTAGTTGAGAGAATGCTTGGCAAGCTGATGGGCGGCACCAAGCACGAGCGCGATGTCAAGGCGTTCCAGCCGCTCATCGACGAAATCCACCAACGGGCTGCCGAGTTGGAAGACCTGGCGGACGAGGCCCTGCGCGGCAAGACCGCTCACTTGCGCCAGCGACTGGCAGAGGGTGAGACCGTCGACGACTTGCTCGCCGAAGCCTTTGCAGTGGTGGTCGAGGCCTGCCGGCGCCACTGCGGTCGATCCTGGGATATCTGCGGGCAATCCCAGACCTGGCAAATGGTGCCCTTCGACGTCCAACTCATGGGCGCCGTCGCCTTGCACCAGGGCAAGATTGCCGAAATGGCCACCGGCGAAGGCAAGACCCTGGTGGCGGTGATGCCGCTTTACTTGAATGCGCTGGTCGGTCGCGGCGTGCACTTAGTGACGGTCAATGACTACCTGGCCCAGCGCGACTCTGAGTGGATGGGTCGCATCCTGGAATTTTTGGGACTGACCGTCGGTTGCATCCAGCACGACATGACGCCGCCCGAACGCCGTGCCGCCTACGGCTGCGATGTCACCTACGGAACCAACAACGAATTCGGTTTCGACTACTTGCGCGACAACATGGCGGTGCGGATGGAGGATCGCGTTCAGCGCGGCCACCACTACTCCATTGTCGACGAAGTGGACTCGGTATTGATCGACGAAGCCCGGACACCGCTCATCATTTCCGGGCCCGTACAACAGTCCAACGAGCAATTCACCGACCTGAAGCCAGCGGTGGAGCGCGTCGTGCGCGCCCAGACACGGCGCGTCAACGACATGCTGGCGGAAGTCGAAAAGCTGCGCCAAAATCCTGACGCCGCCGGTAGCAAGGACGAGGCAGAGCTCAATTGGGAAATCGGCTCGGCGCTCCTGACTGTGCAGCGCGGCGCCCCCAAAAACCGCAAGCTCCTGAAACTCTACGCCGACGACCCCGGGCTCAAGAAAATGACCCAGGCAGTCGAAGCCAACCTGATCCGCGACAAAGCCCTCCATCAGCTCGACGAGAAGCTGTACTACGTCATCGATGAAAAGAACCACGTCACCGATCTCTCGGATGAGGGCCGGCAGCTAGCCTCGCCGGGCGACAAGGAGTTCTTCGTCCTCCCGGATCTCGCGGTCGACCTCGAACAGATTCGCACCGACGAGGAAAAGACCCCCGAAGAGCGCATCGCCGCCCGCGACCAACTGTACAAGAGCTACGCCGAACGCTCTGACCGCATCCACGCCGTCCACCAGCTGCTACGGGCCTATGCGCTCTACGAAAAGGACGTGGAGTACGTCATCCAAGACGGCAAGGTGTTGATCGTCGACGAGTTCACCGGTCGCATCATGCCGGGGCGTCGGTTTTCAGACGGCCTCCACCAGGCCCTCGAGGCCAAAGAAGGGGTGCAGGTGGGGGAGGAAATGCAGACTCTCGCCACCATTACGCTGCAGAACTACTTCCGGCTCTACGACAAGCTGGCCGGTATGACCGGTACGGCCGAAACCGAAGCCTCCGAGTTCTTCGAGATCTACAAGCTGGACGTGGTGGTTATTCCCACGAACCGCGAAATCCGCCGCATTGATCACGACGACGTTATCTTTCGCACGCGACGCGAGAAATACAACGCCATCCTCGATGAACTCGAGGCCATGCACAAGGCCAAGCTACCAGTCCTAGTCGGGACGGTGTCGGTGGACGTCTCGGAAACTTTGAGCCGCATGCTCAAGCGGCGCGGACTTCGCCACGAAGTCCTGAACGCCAAAAATCACCACGGGGAAGCAGGGATCGTCGCCAAAGCCGGCGAGCCCGGTGCGATCACCATTGCCACCAACATGGCAGGGCGCGGCACCGACATCAAGCTGGGCGAAGGCGTGATTCGCGATCCCAACTTCGACCCCAAGTCACTGCCCAAGCGTTTCTTTGACGAGTTCAACCCCGACGAACTGCCGGGTGGTTTACACATCATCGGCACCGAACGGCACGAATCGCGGCGCATCGACCGCCAGCTGCGCGGCCGCGCCGGCCGCCAGGGCGACCCAGGCTCATCGCGCTTCTTCTTGTCCCTTGAAGACGACCTCATGCGGTTGTTTGCTCCCGAGCGCATGGCGGGCCTCATGGAGAAACTTGGGGTGCCCGAGGGCGAGGTCATCGAGCACCCTTGGGTCACCAAATCGATCGAGCGCGCCCAACGCCGCGTCGAAGCCCACAACTTCGACATCCGCAAGCGGCTCCTCGAGTACGACAACGTCATGAACCAACAGCGCGAGGTAATCTACGACCTGCGCCTGCACGCTTTGGAGGGCGACGACCTCCGAGACGAAGTCATCGAGATGGTCGATGAGGCGATCGACCAAGCCATCCACTCGCACATCGACGACAGCCGCGTGGTGGAAGAATGGGATCTGGAGACGTTGCGCCGCGAACTCGAGGTGCTCCTGATGGCGCCGATCCCCGAACTCGACCTTGAAGGGCGCGAGCCAGCCGAGCAGCTCCGCGAACAGGCCCGCGCTGCCGGACACCAGGCCTATACCGACAAAGAAGCAGCCTTCGGACCCGAACTCATGCGCCAAGTCGAGCGCTACATCTTCCTCAGGGTGCTGGATGAAGGCTGGCGCGACCACTTGCACGAGGTGGACCAGCTGCGGGAGGGCATCGGCTGGCAGTCAGTCGCTGGCAAGGACCCGCTCATCGAGTACAAGAAGGAAGCCTTCGGACTCTTCGAGGGACTCTTGGGCCGCCTGCGCATCGACACCGCCACGCACCTGTTCCGGACCAACTTGGTGGAAGAACCCGATCGCGCCCCGGCCGAGCGGGTCACCACCCAGCACGCTGCCGCCTCGGCGTTCACTGCCGGCACCGCTGGAGTGACCGGCGTTCAGGGGGCCGGCCCCCGACAATCCGGCGGCCAGCCGGCCACCGCGCGCCAGCGGCCCCTCAAGCGCGAGGAGGCGAAGGTGGGGCGCAACGCCCCCTGCCCGTGTGGAAGCGGCAAGAAATACAAACACTGCCATCTCAAGCAAACAGCATAAAATGTTGATAAATAATGACATAAGAGATATGTGTCGCAGCGCGATCGTTTCCCGCCCCGCTGCCGATCATCTTATGGTACTGAATCCTCAGGCGGGGCCGCCGCGTCTGAACGGCGTCCGCGAACCCGATTAGGAGCAACGATGCAAGATCCCACAGGCGACGTCATCCTCTTCATCGTTCAGCAACTACGCGCTTTCTTGAAGGGAGATGAACACGCCTTGGAGGATCTGGGGGATTGGTTGCAGTCTGGGGAGTTCGACCCCGGCGCCGTCCAGTCCGCCTTCCAATTCATCTTGCAAGTGCTCGAGCCGTACTGCGCCGGTAGCTATGTCGAAAAGGGCACGCGCCGCAAGATCAACAATCGCATCCTCGACACCGCTGAGCGCTCGCTGGTCAGCCGCGAGGCCTATGGGCACTTGCTCTACCTGCGCGACCGCGGTGACCTCGACGACTTGCAGCTGGAGATGGTCCTCAACCAGGTGGTCGGCACCCAGACCGAACCGGTGGGGCTCGAGGAAATGAAACGCATCATTAACATGGTCCTCTTCTTGTCGCCCGACGGTGAGCAGCAGGGCTACGTGCCACCAGGCGGCGAGGACGAGCTGCCCCGCTCGCACTAAACCCAGACCCCGGGGGAAACCATGGCCAAGGCTCTGGTGATTGTCGAGTCGCCAACCAAAGCCAAAGCAATCACGCGCTTCTTAGGCTCGGACTACCAGGTGATCGCCTCGGGGGGGCACGTTATGGATCTCCCCAAGTCCAAGCTCGGCGTCGACATTGACAACGGCTTTAAGCCGCAGTACGTGGCCATTCGCGGCAAGAACAAGGCGCTGTCCGAGCTCCGCAACCAGGCCCGGCGGGCCGAGTGCATCTACCTGGCACCCGACCCCGACCGCGAAGGCGAAGCCATTGCCTGGCATCTCCGCGAGCAGATCGCCGGCGGCTCGGTCGACTGCAAACGCCTGTCGTTCTACGAAGTGACCAAAAAAGCGGTGCTCGCCGCCCTGAATGAGCCGCGCGACATCGACATGAACAAGGTCAACGCCCAGCAGGCCCGCCGGGTCCTGGACCGCCTGGTCGGGTATCAGGTCAGCCCACTCTTGTGGCGCACCATCCGCTACGGACTGTCGGCGGGCCGCGTGCAGTCGGTGGCGTTGCGCATGATCGTCGAGCGCGAGCGCGAAATTTTGGCGTTCGTCCCAGAAGAGTATTGGACGATCACCGCCCTCCTCAAGACCCAAGCGGGGGAGGAGTTCACTACCAAGCTCATCAAGGTCGGTGGCAAAACACCGACGGTCACGGACGAGGCGACGGCCACCGCCCTGGCCGACGCCCTCAGGCAGGGCGCCGCCCGGGTTGCTTCGGTCACCCGTAAGGAGCGCCGCCGGCGGCCCAATCCACCCTTCATGACTTCCACCCTCCAACAGGAGGCGTTTCAACGGCTGCGGTTCTCGGCAAAAAAAACCATGATGATCGCCCAGCAGCTCTACGAGGGCATCCACGTACCGGGCGAGGGCACGGTCGGTCTCATTACGTACATGCGTACCGATTCCACCAGGATCAATGCCGACGCCTTGGACGCCGTCCGCCAGCACATCGGCGACCAACTGGGCCAGGAGTATCTGTCGGCCGAGCCCAACGTCTTTACCAAGAAAAAGGCTACTACCCAAGACGCCCACGAGGCGATTCGGCCGACTGGCGTAGCGCGCACGCCCCGCGACGTGGCGCCCAACCTCACCACCGACCAGCTGAAGCTCTATACACTCATTTGGAATCGGTTCGTTGCCTGCCAGATGGCCCCGGCGGTGTACGATGTCACGACCATCGACGTTCTGGTCGACGACAAGCTCCTCAGAGCCACCGGGACCATCGAGAAGTTCGACGGCTACCTCAAGGTCTACGGCAAGACGACCAAGGCAAAAGACGTCAAAGATGCGCTCTTACCGGCGGTTGACGAGGGCGAGGCGCTCGCCGTGCGGCGGGTCAACCCGAAGCAGCACTTTACCGAACCCCCGCCCCGCTACACCGAGGCGACGCTGGTCAAGGCACTAGAAACCAACGGCATCGGCCGGCCGTCCACCTATGCCACCATCATGTCGACGATCATGACGCGCGACTACGTCCAGAAGGAAAGGGGCTCGCTGAGGGCCACCGACCTGGGCATGACCGTCACCGATCTACTGATTGCCAACTTCCCGCAGATTTTTGAGATCGAGTTTACCGCCAAGATGGAGAGCGAACTCGACCGCGTCGAATCCGGCGACGACGACTGGGCCGAGGTTGTCGGTCAGTTCTACGCACCGTTTTCGGAGCGGTTGCGGGCTGCCGAGGGCCGCGTCGACGAACTCAAGAAGTCTGTTCAAGCGGTGTCCGAAATTCAATGCGATCAGTGCGGCGAAATGATGATCAAGAAGTTCGGCCGCAACGGTCCCTTCCTGGCCTGTCCCGGTTACCCGGAATGCAAAAACACCCGACCTCTGGAAGGCGAAGAGATCCAGGAAGAAACCGGCGAGGTGTGTGACAAGTGCAGAGCGCCAATGATCGTCAAGACCGGCAAGTTCGGGCGCTTTCTGGCGTGTTCTGCCTACCCCGAGTGCAAGAACACCGCTTCGATCAAGGTTGGGGTCGGTTGCCTGGAAGACGGCTGCAACGGCCAGATCGTTGAGAAGCGCACGCGCAAGGGCAAGGTGTTCTACGGCTGCGATCGCTATCCGGACTGCAAGTTCGCCCTTTGGCAAAAGCCGGTCGCCCATCCTTGTCCCGAATGCGGCGCCAAATACATGATCTTTAAAGAGACCAAAGCCAAGGGTCCCCATCTGACGTGCGCCAACTGCAAGGCAGTAGTCACCCAAGACGAGGCCGACGACGCGCTTTCGGCCGCCAGCTAGCCGACGGTTGGCTTTGCTGGGGCGCATGGACGTGGCGGATGTCGTGGTGGTTGGCGGCGGCCTGGCGGGCTCCGAGGCCGCCTGGCAGGCAGCCGAGCGCGGTTGCCGCGTACACCTCTACGAGATGCGCCCAGAGCGGTCGACCGACGCCCACCAAACCGGCCGCCTCGCCGAGCTAGTGTGCTCCAACTCCTTTAAGTCGGAAGCCGAAACCACCGGCTCCGGGCTCCTAAAGCGCGAGTTGCGCGCCCTGGGGGCCAAGCTCTTGACCATCGCTGACACCACCCGGGTGCCGGCCGGAAGTGCGCTGGCCGTCGACCGACAACGCTTTTCCGAAGCGGTGGAAGCAGCCCTGGAGGCCCACCCGCGGATCTCCATCGACCGGCGTGAGTTGACCCAATTGCCGCCGGAGGTGCCGGGCGTCATTGCCTCCGGTCCACTCACGTCGCCGGGACTCGCCGCCCACCTCTCGGCGCGGATCGGTACGGACGCCCTCTACTTTTTCGATGCCATCGCCCCGGTGGTCGACGCCGACTCGATCAACCTGAGCGTGGTCTTCGCCGAATCCCGCTACGGGCGGGGCGAGGCCGACTATCTCAATTGCCCGCTCCAGGAAACCGAGTACTACGCCTTGCGCGAGGCGCTGATCGCCGCCGAACTCGCCCCGGTCAAAGACTTCGATCGCACGCGGCTGTTCGAAGCCTGCCTGCCCATCGAAGAACTCGCCCGCCGCGGTCCGCTGACTATGGCTTTCGGACCGCTCAAGCCGGTGGGCTTGACCGACCCCCGCACCGGACGCCGGCCGTTCGCCGTGTGTCAGCTGCGCGCCGAGAATCTAGCTCGGACGATGTACGGTCTGGTGGGATTCCAAACCCGGCTCAAGTACGGCGAACAGAAGCGGGTGCTGCGGGTGATCCCCGGCCTCGAGCGCGCCGAGTTCCTGCGCCTGGGATCCATGCACAAGAATGCCTTCGTCGACGCGCCGACGGTGCTCGACCCGACGTTGCAAGTGCGTCGAGCACCCTCCCTGTTGATTGCCGGGCAGCTCACCGGCGCCGAAGGTTACGTCGAGGCTCAGGCCACCGGCTTTTTGGCGGGCGTCAACCTCGCCCGCTTGGCCAGGGGAGCGGCGCCGCTGGCCCTGCCGCCGGCCACCGCCCTCGGCGCCCTGACCCATTTCTTGGCCACCGCCCCCGGCCGGCCCTTCCAGCCCATGAATTTCAACTTTGGCCTTTTGCCGCCCATCGAGCTGCGCGGGCGCTCAGCCAAACGCCAGCGCAAACTCGCCCTCGGAGCCCGAGCGCAAGCCGAACTGACGGCGTTTTGCCAACGCCATCCAGACCTGTCAACAGCGGTCGCCGCTGCCGCGTCCATGTGAACCTGCGCTATCATCCCCGGCGACCATCCAGGGGATCGATGAACCAACGAATCGAAGAATTTCTGGCCTACGTCCGTGACCAGCGGCGCTACTCGTCCCACACAGTCGCAGCCTACCGTCGCGACTTGGAGTCATTGGCTCGTGGTCTGGAGCGCCGCCTCGGCCGCCGCCCCGAGCTCCAGGACCTCGACCGGGACGGGGTCCGCGCTTTCGCCGCCGCCCCGATCGAGGCTGGCCCGCGACGCGGCCAGCCTTACGCACCGGCCAGCGCTGCTCGGCGCCTGGCGACGCTCCGGGCTTTCTGCCGCTACCTCGAGCAGCGTGGCGTATTGGCCACCAACCCGGCCGCCGCGCAGCCCGCCCCCAAACTGGGTCGCCCGCTGCCGCGTGCCGTCGGTGAGGCGGCACTGACCCAGGCCATAGATCAACTCGCGGCAAATGCGGCCACACCACGTCAGCTGCGCGACTACGCCTTGATCGAGTTGTGCTACTCAGCCGGGCTCAGGCTCGCCGAGTTGGTGGGGATCAACGAGGAAGACTTCCAAAGCCAGGGGACGTGTGTCGAGGTGCGCGGTAAAGGCGACCGGCAACGGTTGGTCCCGGTAGGGCGCCGGGCGCGGCGCGCCCTGGACGTCTACCGCCGCCACCGCCCCGGCCCCGACCAAGGCCCCACCTTCCGGAACGCCCGAGGTCAGCGTTTGACACCGCGCACAGTCCAGCGCGCCGTCGGCCGCTGTTTGGCGGCCGCCGCTCGCGGCAACCAGGTAACACCCCACATGCTGCGCCACAGCTTCGCCACCCATCTCTTGAACCACGGTGCGCCGATCCGTGCGGTCCAGGAACTCCTGGGACATGCGTCGATCGCCGCCACCCAGATCTACACGCACGTCAGCCACGCCCACCTGCGGATCAGCTACGATCGCGCCCACCCGCGCGCCAAAGGACACTCAAAATGACCTCGAACACTTCCATTGGCCACAAGGACCTGGTGTCGTTGGCGGATTGGAGCGCTGCCGACGTACGTGCCGTACTCGAACGCGCCGCCCACCTGAAACAGGAGTTTCTGGATCAGGGAGGGAGCATGCTCTTAACCGGCAAGAGCCTGGCGATGATCTTCCACAAACCGAGCCTCAGGACCCGCGTCAGCTTCGAAGTGGGCATGACGCAGTTGGGCGGGGCGGCGCTCTACATCTCGGAGCAGGAAATCGGCATGGGCAACCGCGAGCCGGTGGCCGACGTTGCCCGCGTCCTCTCGGGTTACGTCGACGCGATCTTGGTGCGCACGTTTAGCCATCAGCTGGTGCGTGACCTCGCCACCCACGCGACGGTGCCAGTGATCAACGGGCTGGACGACCTCGTCCATCCCTGCCAAATCCTCGCCGATCTCCTGACCATTCAAGAAGAAGGGCTCGACTTTGCCGGGCTCCAAGTTGCCTGGTTCGGGGACGGCAACAACGTCGCCCACTCGTGGATCAACGCCGCCGCCCTCCTGGGGTTGGACTTGCGCTTGGCGGTGCCTCCGGGGTACGAGCCCAACCAGGCGGTTGTTGACGCGGCCCGCGCCCGCGGCGCCCAGCTCACCATCGGCCACGATCCGACAGCCGCCGCCCGTGACGCCCGGGTGCTCTACACCGACGTCTGGGCGTCGATGGGCCAGGAGGAGGAAGCGGCACGGCGGCGGGCGGCATTCGCCGACTTTCAGCTCAACGCCCGGCTCGTCAAGGCGGCGCCCGCCGAGGCGATCGTCTTGCACTGCTTGCCCGCTCACCGGGACGATGAGATTACCGACGAGGTGATCGAAGGGGCGCAATCGCGCGTCTTTCCGCAGGCGGAGAATCGGCTGCACGCCCAAAAAGGGCTTCTGGCGACCCTCCTGTCGTGAGGCGCTGGTGGGCGATCTGGTGGGCCGCCGGCGCCGCGGCCGCCGCTTTGAGTTGTGCCAATCAAGCGCCACCACCGGGCGGCCCACCCGACACCGAGCCCCCGACCGTGACTGCCACCACCCCCGACTCCGCCGCCACCGAGGTGGCAGTGGACGCCGGCCTCGCCGTCGAGTTTTCCGAACCGATGGACAAGAAATCGGTGGCCGACGCCGTGTTCGTTTCGCCGCCAGTCGACTTCGGCCGCCGCCGGTGGCGCGGCCGGCGCTACCAGCTGTCGGGGGGAGAGTTTCAACCCAACAAGACCTACACGGTGATCGTTGCTGTGGACTGCCGCGACGCCCGTGGCGGCCTGCGGATGCGACGCCCCCACCAGATTGTTTTCTCCACCGGTAGCGCCCTCGACACCGGCCAGTTGGCTGGTCGCTTGGAGGCGGCCGGCCAGCCAGCCGCGGGCACCTGGGTTTGGGCGTTTGACCTGGAAGCAGCCAGTCAACCGGACACCGTCTTGCCCGACTACATCGCCCAGGTCGGCGCCGATTCGACCTTCAGCTTCCTCGGCCTGAAAGTGGGGCACCGCTACCGAATCGGCGCCCACGCCGATCACAACAAGGACGGCGAGTTCGACCGCGACACCGAGTTCATGGCTTTCTACCCAGACACGCTCTTATTGACACCGCGCACACCCGAGGTGACCGCGCTTGCCATCGATTTTCGCGACCCCAAAGCACCCGGCCGGGTGACCGGCTGGGTGACCGACCCGGCGACCGCCGAGGCGCGGGCCACCCGGGCAGCGATACCACCCGCACCCGCCGCCCAGAAGACCCGCGAAGAGGCGCTGTTTGGTCCGTTCGAAGCGGCGGCTGTCGACAGCCTCGAGGTCATCGAACCCCGGGTCAAGACCATTTATCGGGTCAGCGCCCGCCAGTGGACGGCGGTGGGAGCGGTCCCCGACTCCACGACCCTAGTCGAGGCGACCACTGACTCCACCGGCACCTACACGCTGAAAGAACTGGCACCCGGCCATTGGCAGGTGGTCGCCTATTTCGACGTCAATCTGAATAGCCGCTATGATGCGCGGGAGCCGCGTTCAAGCGCGGTCGATTCCGTCCAGGTATTGCCGCTGGAGACCACCGCGGACGTCCACCTGGTGGTGCCGATCTACAAGGAGTGACGCCATGTTTGAAGGGACCTCGGCCGCCCTTGCCACGCCGTTTCAAGCCGATGGTGCCCTCGACGCCGAAAGTGTCCGCCGACTCTGTCGCCACCTACAGGCGGGTGGCGTGCGTGGCCTCTTCCCAGCTGGCTGCACGGGTGAGGCAGCCACCCTGAGCTTGGCCGAGCGCCTGCAACTCATCGAGTGGGTCGTCGACGCAGCGGCGGCCTCGAGCTTTGTGGTGCCGGGCACGGGCTCGAACTCCACCGAAGCCACCATCGAGTTGACCCGCGCCGCCCAAGCGCTCGGCGTGGACGGCGCCATGCTCATCACGCCTTACTACAACAAGCCCACCCAGGCCGGACTCATCGCCCACTACCGCGCCGTGGCGCGGGCGACCGACCTGCCGCTGGTGCTCTACAACGTACCAGGACGCACCGGGATCCACATGACGCCCGAGACCATTGCCACCCTGGCAGAGATCGACACCGTCGTCGCCATCAAAGAAGCAGCGGGCTCGGTGGACCAGGTGTCGGCGATCCGCCAGCGCACCGACCTAACCATCCTCTCGGGGGACGACACCTTGACCTTGCCGATGATGGCGGTCGGAGCGGCAGGGGTCGTCTCCGTGGTCGCCAACGTCGCCCCGGCGCCAGTCGCAGCGATGGTCGACGCCGCCCTACAGGGCGAGTTGACGGGGGCCAGGGCATGGCACCACCAGTTGTTCCCGCTGGCTGAGGCGCTTTTCTGTGAGTCGAACCCCGGCCCGACCAAGTTCGCCCTGTCGCGCCTGGGGCTCGTCGAGAACCACCTGCGGCTACCGCTGGTGCCGGTCGCTGCGGCGTCTGAACAGACGATTGAGCAAGCGTTGGCGGCGCTCGACCTGGCCGCCACCGAGGTCTAGACGCGCATGCCCGACGCACCCCTGCGCGTCGTGCTGGCCGGTTGTGGGCGCACCGGCGGCCTGGTGGCCGAGGCGGCGCTGGCCGCGGCCGACCTTGAGCTGGCCGGCGTGGTCATCGCCCATGCCCAACCAGCCGAGGCCCTGGGGTTGCCTGGGACGGTACCGGTCACCACCGACCCCGGCGCCCTGCTCGGGAGCGCCGACGTGCTCATTGACTTCACAGCGCCGGCTGCCACTGCCAAGCTCGCCGCGGCGGCGGCCCGGGCTGGCGTCGCTGTGGTGAGCGGTGCTACCGACATCGGCGCCGCTGGGGAAGAGGCGCTAGCCGCCGCCGCGCGCCTGGTCCCGGTGCTGCACGCCACTAACATGAGTCGGGGCGTCTGTGTGCTCACCCACCTAGCCGCCCAAGCGGCTCGCGCCCTGGAGTCGGCCGACCTCGAAATCGTCGAGTGGCACCACCGTGACAAGTTAGACGCCCCCAGCGGTACCGCCCTGGCAATAGCCCGGGCCTTGGCCGGCGCCCGCGGCGCTAGCCCAGAGCTGACTTGCGGGCGTTCCGGCCCCCAGCCGCGCCAGGCCGGCGAAATCGGCATCCACGCCGTCCGGGGTGGCGAGTGGGTAGGGTCCCATAGCGTCTTTCTCGGCACCTGCGGTGAGACTTTGGAACTCACCCACAAGAGCGAAAACCGGCGGGTGTTTGCGGCCGGCGCCCTGAGCTGTGCGCGATTCCTAGCCGGCCGCCCCCCCGGCCGCTACCGCATTGAGCAGGCGCTGGGCCTCGAAGCCTCCTGAAGGATCCACTGAAACCCATTGACGAGACGCTCTTTGGGGAGGAGGCAAGGTACTCCTTCCTAAACTCCAGAGCGCATCCGATAGGTCAGGGAGAGCTGCGGCGGGTTGTGGGGTACACTCGCCAGAGGCCTCCGACCGTCAACCTCCTCCCCGGTCTGACCATGAGCGCACACCGAATCGCAGCCTGCCTTGTCGCCGCCCTCCTCGTGCCCACCAGTGCGGCCGCGCAGTTTTTCTTCGGGCAAAACAAGGTGCAATACAACGACTTCGACTGGCAGGTGATGCGTACCCCGCATCTGGAGCTGCACTTCTACCCGGAAGAAGAGGAGTTGGCGCGTTGGGTGGCTACAGACGCCGAAGAGACCACCGTCGAGCTGATCGAGACCATGAACCTCGATCTAGAGCGTCCCATCCCATTCCTGCTGTATTCGACGCCCGGTACCTTCCAGCAAACCAATGCATCGCCGTTTCTCATCGCCGAAGAGGTTGGGGGACTGACCGACCTCATCAAGGGTCGCGTGCTGGTCCCGCACAACGGCTCATACCACATGCTGCGGTGGGTCGTCCGCCACGAGCTCGTACACGCCTGCATGCTGGCCAAGTTGTCGCAGGTCCTCAAAGCCAACAAGAAGACGCGCTACAGCTACCCACCCCTCTGGTACGTGGAGGGGTTAGCCGAGTACCTGGGCGGCCAGTGGGACGCGCGAGCCGACATGATCCTGCGAGACGCCGCGATTAACGACACGCTGGTGCCAATTCCGGAGATGTGGCGCATCAACGGCACGTTCCAAATGTACAAACAGGGGCAATCGATCCTCATGTACGTGGCCAGGGAGTTTGGCGAAGACAAGGTCATGCAGGTCCTGGAGGATTGGCACAAAGACCTGACTTTTGAAGAGTTGGTCGAGGACATCCTCGGCATCGACCTGGAGACACTCAGCGAGCGCTGGGAGGAAGACGTCAAGCGCCACTACTTCCCGCAGGTGCGCACGCGCGACTCGATCGAGATTTTCGGCGACCGCTTGATCGAGCATGGCCGCTTTAACTTGAAGCCCTGTCCACTTCCACCCGCGGTCGCGACTCCCGACAGCAGTCGCCCGGATCTGGAACTCACCTATCTCTCCAGCTTCCAGGGGTTCGCCAACATCCGCTACGCAGCGCACGACGACGACATCGAACCCCCAAGCAAGCCCGAATTGCTGGTCAAGGGCGGCACCAGCGAACAGTTCGAATCGCTCCACTTCTTTCGGAGTTCAATGGATGCCAATCGCGCGCGCGAAATCGTCTTTGTCGCCCGCCAGGGCCAACGGGATGTCCTTCACATCTTTCACGTCGATCAAAAAGAGCTGGTCGCCACCTTGACGCTCCCCGGTCTAGTCGGTTTGCAGTCCCCGGCTTGGAGCCCGGACGGCCGCCAGATCGTCTTTGCCGGCGTCGGCTTGGACGGACATCGAGACCTGTGGGTGGTCGATCGCTCCGGGGCTGACCTCAAGCAGTTGACCGACGACCACTTCGACGACGTCGACCCCGATTGGGCCCCGAATGGCCGGCACCTGGTCTTCGCCTCGGACCGCTGCGCGGGGGGCGCGGGCGGTGCCTACAACCTCTACCTGTATGACCTCGCAGAGGGCTCAACCACCGCGCTGACCGCCGGCAACTTCGAGGACGGCGCGCCTGCTTGGTCGCCAGACGGCGCCTGGGTGGCGTTTCGATCCAACCGCCGGCAAGGCGCCTTTGACCTCTACGTCACCAACTTGGCCGGCGAGATCCAAAACGTCGCCGCCTGCCAAACCGCGCTGTTGGATCCGGAGTGGGTACCCGCCGGCGACGCCCTGGTGTGTACCTCCTTCATCAAGGGGGCGTTTGGCATCTTTCGAGTGCAGTTGGATCCGGCAAAGTTGCCCGCCCCAGCCGGCCAGCGCTACGCGCTCGCCGGCGACGCTGCCAACACGCGACCGCCGACCTGGCAGCCCGCCGCTCCCGACACCGCTTACGCCATCGGCCCGTACCGCCGGCGCTTCGGCTTGGATATCGTCACCGGCGGCGTCGGCTACGATCCGGACTTCGGGGGCAGCGCCGGTGGTGGACAGATCGTTTTTTCTGACCTACTCGGCAATGAGCGGTTGCAGTTCTTCCTGGCCAACGACGGCGGCGACGGCGGTGGCAACTTCCTCGAGAGCTTCGACGTCGGATTCACCTACTTGAACCTAGCGCGACGCTTGAACTGGGGGATTGGTGCGTTTCGGCTGGCGCGCACCTACAACGCCGACCTGGATCTGTTTCTTCGCGAAGCGCGGATGGGCGGCGTCTTTCTGGCCAGCTATCCGCTGAGTCGCTTCAACCGCCTGGAGACCTCGATCGTCGCCCGCGCCACCTCCGACCACTTCTACCGGCGAGGCACCACGGACGACACCTTTTTCGTTTCCAATTTTTTGTCCTACGTCCACGACTCCACCCTATGGAATCGACTGGGACCATTTGACGGCTCGCGCTACAACGCTACCGTCGGCATCACCACCGACGTGGGGAAGGGGATTGGTGACTTCACCAGCGTGCAAGTCGACTACCGGCGCTACCACCGGCTGTTGCCCACATTGACTTACGCGGTGCGCGGCATCGGTCGCTTTACCTTCGGCGACGAGGGTCAATCCCAATACGTTGGCGGACCGCACACGCTGCGCGGCTATCCGCGCCGCTCGCTGGTCGGCAAGCGGCTGATGCTCGTCAATCAAGAGCTGCGCTTTCCAATCGTCGAACGCCTGGTGATGAACCTGCCACTAGGCCTTTTGGAGTTGCCGCCGGTCAATGGCGCCCTGTTTGTGGACGCCGCCTGGGCGGGCGACCCGGGTGAGGCGGTCGACCCGATCGGCAGCTTCGGTGCGGGCATTTTCATCGGCGGCGGACCGTATCCGCGCTTGCGGATCGACTACACCCGCCGCACCGATTTCGAGACTTTAGTGCCGGGCACCGACACCGAGTTCTCGGTGGGCTTCAACTTTTAGGTGGAATGGCGCGTGCGGCTGCCATGGGGCCTGGTCGGGCTGTGGGTCGGTTGCCTGAGCGCCAGCAGTCACGCCGAGGAAGCGTTCAACATGACCCGTGTCGGTCACCTGCCTTTGGCACCGGTCACCGACGTGGCTGCCGCCGGCGCCCTTGCCTTTGTGGCAGGCGCTCAAACCGGCGTGACGATCGTCGACCTCGCCGACCCAACCCAACCGGCGCTCCTGGCCACCTGGACCCACCCAGACCAAGCAGTCAACGTCGTCGACGTGCGAGCGGTGGCCAACCACCTCTACTTGGCCAACGAAGCCGGTGACCAGGGCCTCCTCATTCTGGACGCCAGCCAGCCGGCGGCGCCGGTCCTAGCGGCGGCGCTGGGTCCCAGCGCCGGTTTTCCATCCCTGGTGCACAACATCGCCGTCCAGGAGAACCTGGCTTTCCTGGCGGGCTACGGGGATGCCGGCGGCAACGTCATCCTGAACACGCAGATGCCGGCGGCCCCGACGATCTTGGCAACCATCCCAGTCGGTATCCACGACCTCCATGCCGACGGCGACCAGCTGCAAATTTCGGGCGGTTGGGAGGGTTTCTGGATCTACGACATTCGAGATCCCGCCCAACCGGCAGAACTCACCCACTTCATCCCCGCCAATCCAGACACCCACTACTACTCGCACAACTCAAGGACTTTGCCAGGCACGCCGTACATCCTTCAGGGAGAAGAGGTCACCCGGCTGGCCGCAGGTGGCGGCTTCATGCAGGGTGGACTGCGGATCATCGATCGCTCGAATCCCCAAGCGCCGGTGACGCGCGTCCGGTGGCAGACCGAGGCGAGCCTCGACAACCCGGCAATCACCTGCCACAACGCCTGGGTGGTAGGGGAGTTGGCATACGTGAGCTACTACCAGGAGGGCATCCGGGTGCTCGACCTGGCCGATCCCCTAGAACCCGTAGAGGTGGGCTGGTACGACACCTTTCCCGAACCGGCAGTGAGCCTTTTCGAAGGGTGCTGGGGAGTCGACGCCAGCCAAGCGCCCGATCGCATCCTGGCCTCCGACCGCACCCATGGTCTCTACGTGCTCCGCCACAACGGCGCCCGGCGGACCACCCTGACCGGCGTGGTACGCGACGGCGTCAGCGGCGAACCCCTGGCGGCCGCGGTGGTGCGGAGCATCACCGCCCAGCGCCGCGTCACCACCGGGGCTGGCGGCGGCTACACGCTACGGACCGGCGCCGGCGACCACCTCTTGGAGGTCGCTGCCGAGGGCTACATGACGCGTACCGCCTGGGCCTGGCTCGAGGATTTTGCCACCCACACCCTCGACTTGGAGCTTTATCCCTACGCCATCTCCGTGAGCCAGACCAATCCACCATCGAGCCCAATCCTACTCTTGGAAGTGCCCAAACCGCACCCGGTTCGAGGTGAAGCCTCGATAGCGTTCGCGCTGGCCCGCGCGGTGCCGGCGGAGCTGGCGATCTTCAATAGCCTGGGCCGCCGGCTGGCCACCCTCGGCCGCCAGCGGTTGAGCGCCGGCCGCCACACCCGGCGCTGGCACACCGCTGGCATGCCCGCCGGCGTCTACTGGGTGCGCCTGTCGGCTGGGGGAGAGACGGTCACCCAGAAGATCACGCTGGCTCGCTGAGACTGATGCGTCTCCACCGTGACCTGGAACGCCTGGCCGCCGAACCGCGCTGGGATGTGGTGGTGGTTGGTGGCGGCATTCACGGCGCCGCTTGCCTCCTAGAGGCGGCGGCGCGCGGACTCAAGGCCTTGCTCGTCGAGGCGCGCGACTTTGGCTGGGCCACTTCCAGCCGCTCATCGCGGTTGATCCATGGCGGGCTGCGCTACCTCGAACACGGCCACCTGCGGTTGGTCACCGAGGCGCTTCGCGAACGCCGTGCCCTCATCGACGCGGCCCCGCACCTGGTCGAACCCCTCAAGCTGACCATCCCGTTCTACGCCCACAACCGCCGCGGCCCGCGGCGCGTGCGGCTCGGGCTCTGGCTCTATGACCGTTTGGCCGGCCAAGCGCGGTTGGGAACGGCCAGCGCTCTGGACGTGACCGCCCTGCCCGAGGCGCTCGGCGGTCTCAATCGCCAGGGGCTCTCGGGGGTCGCCAGCTTCTACGACGCGCGCGTTTGGCGACCGGAACGGCTGGTCATCGAAGAGCTAGTCGACGCCGCCCGCGCCGGCGCGCTGGCCCTCAACTACGTCGCCCTCGAAGCGCTGGTTTTAGACGGCGCCGACTATCGGCTCACAGTGAAAGACAGCCTCGGGGGCCGCTCGTTTGAACTCCGGGCGCGCACGGTGGTGAACGCCGCCGGTCCTTGGGTCGACGAGGTGGCCCAGCTGGGCGGCACGCGCCGCTCCCTCGAGGTGCGTTGGGTGCGCGGCACCCACGCCTTCTGGGCGCCTTTTCCCGGGGCACCCCAGGTAGCCCTCTTCTGCGAGGCCCGCGCCGATCGCCGGCCGTTCTTCATCCTGCCGCAACCGCACTACATCCTAGTGGGAACGACCGAGGTCGAACAACGCGCCGACCCGGCCACCACCCGCCCCAACCGCGATGAACTGGCGTATCTGGCCGAAGAGTTTGCCGCTGTCTGGCCGGCCGCCGCCGAACACGCACCTTACGCCGCCTACGCTGGCGTCCGCGTCTTGGCCGGTGGCGGCGGTGTCCACACCAGGGACCGGCGCCACCGGGTTGTGGTCGACACCCCCCGCTCGGTGTCGATCGTCGGGGGAAAGCTCACCACCCACCGGCTCGCCGCTCAAGAAGCGCTCGCCGCCCTGGAGCCGGTGCTGGGCCGCCCGAGCCGCCCCAGCCGCCCGCCAGCGCTTTTGCCCGGGGCGCAGTGCGAGCCCGAGGCGTTGGCGCCGGAACGCCTGGCCCAGCGTGCTGGCATCGACCCCGCCGCCGCTGCCCTTCTCCTTGGACGTTGGGGTTGCCGGGCTTGGGGCGTGGCCGCGGGCATCGACACGGCTTCACCGATGCCGGGCACCGGTGGCCTCTTCGCCGCCGAACTAGCCTTTGCGCGCCAGGCGGAAGCAGCCCAAACGCTGGAGGATGCCGTTTGCCGCCGCACCGATCTGGCCCTGGCGCCGGGACTCACCTGGGAAGCGCTGGTCACCGCCGCCCAAGTCTGGCACGGCGGTGGGGATCCCGGCGCCGCCCGGAAGGATGCCGAGCAACTCGCCGTCCTCTTGGAGCGCGACTACTGCCGGACGCTGATGCCGAGATCCAAGGCCAAGTCAAACGGCTGACGGAACGCCTCAAGGCGAGCGATCTCCCGGCCCGACACGTCCAGCTTGACCACGGCGTCCGACAGCCGCGCGGCGATCCAGACGCTGCCGTCCACCGGATTGTGTGCAATACCCAAGGGTCCGAGGATGCCGGGTGAGGAAGTGCGCTCGCCTCGCACCAAGTCGACGCGCTCCACGGTCCCCAAGTCAAAGTCGCCAACCCAGAGGAGCTGGCGCGCGGCGTCGTAGCTCACGCCAAAAGGGCGGGTGAGTGCTACAAAGTGCAGAAGTCGACCCTCGGCGTCATAGCGCTCCACGCACCCGCGGCTGGTGTCAGAAACCCAGACGGAGCCGTCGCTTTGCACGACGTCCAGCTGACCAAGCTCACCCAGGCCCTCGATGCCGCCCAGGCGTTCGCCGGTCGACTCAAACAGGAGGACGCTCCCTAAGTCCCGCTCCAACACCCATACCGAGCCGCTGGCTTCGTGCAACCCGACATCTGCCGGCCGGTCGAACTCGCCCCAGACGCTCAGCGTTTCGCCGCTCTGGCCGATGTGCACCACCGCGCCGCTCTCGTCAGCCACCCACACCGAACCATCCGGCGCCGCCTTGACCGCCCTGGGCAGGTCGATGGCGTCGCGATTCTCGGCGACTTGTTCACCATTGCGGTTGTACGCCACCACCCGGCGCCGGAACAAGTCGGCGACCCAGACGACCCCGCCCGGCGTCACCGACACGGACGTCGGCTCGTTGAAACCGCTCACCGTCAATCGGCGAGCTCGACCGTCGGGGGCCAACTGTTGGAGGCGACCAGCGCCGGTATCGGCCACCCAACAGACCTCTGGGCCGGGAGTTGCCCACAGGGAGTCCACCAACCCCACCTCTGAGCCATTGTCCAGAACGCCGCGGAAACGGTAGATGAGGGCCACCCGGTTGGTGAGCGCGTTGTCTGACCACTGGCGCTGGCTGGCCTCGACCGCCCAGCTGGCGGTGTCGCCCGACGCCGGCCGGATGCGATCGATCCGAAACTCCGCCAGGTCCGTAAACAACCCATCCGACCAGCTCAGAAGCACCTGACGATCGCCGGCTAGGACAAGGACCCCGAAGGGGTTCTCCTGGCCCTGGTGAATGGGGTCGAAGGGGTTGATGCGGGCGCGCTCGGTGCACCCCAGAAGAAGGAGAATGAGGCAGCCCAGTCCCCATGACCTCAAAAGCGCACCTCGATGCCCAGCCGGTCACCAGCCACGGTCAGATTCCCACCCCAGAGGGGGAGATGCGGCGCCGGCTCGCTGAAGAAGAGGACATACAACGTCGCCAGGAGGCCTACTTCGGCGACCACCAAGGCACCGACGGCACGGCGATCCCAGCGCCGGGTTTCGTCGATCAACCCAACGACCCTCTCGGGGTCTACCGCCCCCAGGTAGTCAGCATAGGCTTCGTTGGCGCGACCACGCGCCCACCACGCCACCCCTGCACCGGTTGCGGTCACCGCCAGCGCCCCCACCCAAGCCGCGCGGTGGTGGCGGCTTAGGAAGCCAGGCGAATCCTCAGCCCGAACCGGAAGGGAAGAACAGATGGCGCACAGCACGAACCCGCCGGCAATCCACCGGCGTCGGGCGCCCATCCAGCCCACTGGAGGATTACTGCGATTGGCGGAGAAAGGCGCGGGCGAGGCGCGACTTCTTCCGGTTGGCGCGCGCCTTGGGGATGACACCCTTCTGGGCGGCCCGATCGACCTCGGAAATGGCGGCCCGCAAAGCTTCGGGGCGCTCGGCGGCGGCGGCGCCGTCGAAGGCCTTCAGAACCCCGCGCAACCGAGTGCGAATCGTACGATTGCGCGCCCGCTCCTTGGCCGAGGTGCGCACCCGCTTGGCTGCAGACTTGTGCTGCGGCATGGTTTCGTATTCCTTGCGCCGCCATGGGCGCCTTGGCGCGGGGCACAACGCCCCACCCGATCCCGATTAATGAGCCGCGGACGATACCATAGGCTCGATGCCGCGTCAACGCGCCCCGTGATAGACTCTCAAGCTGCCCCGGACTGGAAACGACCATGCGCCTAAGCCAGCGTCTACCCGAGCTGGTTGCCAACTACCTGGATCATCTGGCCCGCGAGCGGCGCCTATCTGCCAACACGATAGACGCCTATGAGCGCGATTTGAACCGCTTCAGGTCCTTCGTGCTCAAACAAGGCTCAAGCCCCAGCCCTGGCGTTTCGGCCACCCTGGTGGCCACCTATGCCGGCTCGCTGCGCGCCGGGGGCTTGGCACCTGCTTCCCAGGCTCGCCACCTGTCGGCAGTGCGTGGGTTCTGCAGATATTTGGAACTGATGCAGGGCGAGACGGTGCCCGAGTTGCCCCTGCCGCGCCATCATCGGCCGCTGCCGCGCGTGCTCAGCGAGGCGGAGGTCGCACACCTCATCGAGGTCGCTGCGACGAGTCGGGCGCCACTGGGCGGCCGCGACCGAGCCATCTTCGAAGTCCTCTACGGGGGAGGCTTGCGTGTGTCGGAGCTCACCGGCCTGACCTTGGCGGCGCTCGATCTTGACGACGGCGCACTCCACTGCCGCGGCAAGGGAGGTCGCGAGCGCTGGGTGCCCCTCGGCGAGGCCGCCATGGGCGCGCTCACCGACTACCTGGACCACACCCGGCCGCGTCTGGCCCGACGGACCACCGAGTCCGTCTTCTTGAACGCCAAGGGTCGCCCCCTCAGCCGCGCCGGGGTGTTCGACATCGTCAGCCGCGTGGCGGCCCGGGCCGAACTCCGGGGGGGAGTCAGCCCCCACGTCCTGCGCCACGCCTTCGCCACCCACTTGCTAGCGCGCGGGGCCGACCTGCGGGTGGTTCAGGAGTTGCTCGGGCATGCATCGATTGCCACCACGCAGATCTACACCCACGTGGAACGCGGCATGCTCCTATCCGTACATTCCCAATGTCACCCCCGCGCTTGACGCGTTCGAGCCGGGGGCGCAAGGGCGCCATGGAGCGTCAGTCTTCCGGAGGCAGCATGCGCGTTCGAAGCCTAGCGCTGGGCTTAACGCTCCTGGTCACCAGTCTAGACCCCGCCAGCGCCCAGGAGCGCCCCGGCACCCTCTCCTTGGGGTTACAGGGGCAGTACGGCATCATCACGGGCGCCTCCGAGTTTGCCGAACGCTTCGATCGAGGCGGCGGCTTAGCCATCCGCATCCGCTACGCCCTGGGCGGCCCCCAGGCGTTTGGTATTTCTTTCGAGAGCCAGAGCTTCGGTGCCGACCGGGAAGCACAAGAGGGCACCGAGCTCGACGCTGAAAAGCTGACGTTGTCCAACGCTACGGTCGAGTACCTGCGCTATTTCAACCGCGGCCAGGGACGCTCGCAGTACATGGTTGCCGGCCTCGGGCTGTACCATCCCTCCGACGTACGGCGAGCCGGGGTCGCTATCGCCTCGGACGGTTTGATCCTGGCACTCGGAGCGGGACTCGAGGTATTCGTGCTCAGAGCCACCGCCGTCGACGTCTCCTTGCGCGCCAACGCCCTACTCGGCAACGACGCCCTGTCGACGACCTTGGAAGCGGCCATCGGCTTCCACCACTATCTGGTCAAGTGAGAACCGGAACAGACGGCGCCCCGGCGGTGTTTTACAAATGCGCCCTGAGCCCAAGCAAAGCGCTTAAACCCAAGTGCCGGCGCAACTTGACCTAGAGTCCCGCTATGTTAGGATGCGCGCTTCGGAGCTTCCGGCGGACGCCTGTGCTCCGCCGAAGGCGCGTGGTCGGCGCCGAAGTGGACTTGTGGAGATCCAACACTTATGAACCGAGCTAGCTTGCTAATCCCGATCGTCGCACTCGTTCCGTTGAACTGGGTGGCGGCTCCGGCTGACGCCAAGTCCAACATGGATCGCATCCGCGAGAAGGCTGAGGAGTTTACCGCGAAACTTCTCGAGGTGGACTACGAGACGCGAGTCGAGGGCAAGAAAGCCAAGTACGAGCGGGTTCACTCCGACTTCGAATACTTGTTTAGCACGAGCAAGATCAGCGACATCAATGACGAGATACCAGATGCGTCGGAGACCGAGCAACGCGCCCTGGAGCTATTGCGAAGCTTCATTGAAACGCGGTTGGTTTCGAACACCGTCGCACCGCTCATGGACGCCCTGGATGAAACGCGCAACGAAGCCCCTGAAGAGGGTATCCCCGGTTACGACAAGGTGTCCATTGACAAGGTCGCGACCATTGCTCGCCACGCTTCGGAGCGCAAGGCGCGGCGCTTCGCCCACTTGCTGTTGTGCGACAAAAACCAGATTTACAATGTGTTCTTGAACCAAATGATTTCGGCCACCGAGTCGCAGATCAAGGAACTGGGGTACACCTCTTACCCCGCCTACCGAGCAGCGCAACAAGACATCGACTACGCCACCTTGCAGGCGTTCTGTGAGGGATGGATCGCCGACACCGCCGCCGAGTACACCGCCGCCCTCGAGAAGCTTGCCGCAGATGCCGGGGTCAAGATGAGCCGCCTGGCCTTCTACGACCTCCACCATTTCGCGGGCTCACCAGGCTTTGACGACGCCTTGGAGAAGGTCAAGGGCGAAGACGTCTGGAAACGTCTCGCTCAAGGGCTCAAACTGCCGGCCGCCGACAAGGCCTTCAAAACCCGCTGGTCCGAGGGGAAGCGCGGTGTCGTGGCCGAAGTGTTCCCGGTGAGCTTCGCCAAGGAGATCCGCGTGTACGGGCAGCCGTTTGGCGCCGCCCACAATCTGCACGCCTGGCTCCGCAACTTTGGTGCGGCCCAACGTGCTTTGGCGCTCCGCGATCAAGACCAATGGGAGTTCGCCCGCATCGCCCAAGGCGCTCACACCTGGGCTGCGGCGTTTCTCTTCGAGGGCCTGGTCGGCGACCCAGCCTTTGCAACCGCGGCTCTGGGATTGGACGAAGCCACGGCTGCGAAGCTCGCCGAAACCCGCCGGGCGGCGGAACTCGTCGGGCTGCGGCTCGACGCCGCCACGTTTCTCTATGGCTTGAAGCTCTACGAGGACTTCAAACTCGGCCAACCCAAGTTCGCCGACGCCATCCAGAGCACCCTGGCGCTCGAGCTCAAACGCATCGACTCGGAGCTGTACTTGGCCGACTACCAACTGGAGTCAGCCGAGCGCCTGGCCGGGCGCCTGTTGGCCACCCAGCTGCGGGGCGTCTTACACGCCAAATTCGGCGCCACCTGGTGGTCGTCGGGCGAAGCCGGCGCCTACCTCAAGGCGCTCTGGGCCCAGGGTTCGGCCCAGTCGACCGCGGCACTCGCCCAGGGGCAGGGCTTCACCCTGTTTGACCGAGAGCGCGTCGCCGAACTCCTGAGCGCAGCCAAGTAGGGGGACCCAATGTCGCGTCAAAGGCTGACCAAACGGGAGATCCGCGAAGATCCACTGGTCACTGCCACCGTGCAGGCACGCGCCTGGCTCGACCAAAACGGCAAGTACGCGGCGATCGCCGCCGGTGCGATCGTGCTCATCGGCTTGGGGCTCTGGGCGTTCCAAAACACCCGCGCCTCCAGCGAGCGGCAAGCCGCCCAGCTCTTGGGCCAGGCGCAGTTCTACCAATGGTCCGGCAATTCGACCCAAGCCGCCAGCCTGGCGCGGGACGTCATCGACCGCTTCGGTGGCACGCGAAGCGCCCGCCTGGCCCGCCTGACCCTGGGCGACGCGCTCCTCGACCTGGGCCAACCTGCCGAGGCCTCCGGGGCACTCGCCGCCTACCTACAAAACACAGCCAATGACGATCCCCTGCGGCCGGTTGCCGAGCGCGCGCAAGCGGTGGCCCTCGAGGACGCTGAACGTTTCTCCGAAGCGGCGGCGCGCTACGAGACCTTCGCGCGCCAAGCCGACCACGAGGGCCTGGTGGCCCAGGATCTCATGTCGGCGGCCCGCTGCCACGAACGCGCCGGAAACGCCGATGGCGCCCGCCAGCTCTACGAGGAAGTGGTCAACCACGATCCCACCGGCCAATTGGCCTCGATGGCCCGCTACAAACTCCAAGCCCTCGGCAGCTAGCGTCGCTGTCCCCGTTTGGGCCGCGCGGCTACCGCTCCACTCATTGGCGGCGCGTCTCGCGACGATGGGGAAGGGAAGGTGGTTTTGTTCCCTGCCCTGAGCGCCCAACGGGCGTGAGAGTTTGACGCGGATGACCCTCGGTCTCATTTTTATTGCGGCGGTTGGACTCACCTCAGCGGCCCTGCCATTCGTCCGCCACCTGGCCCTTGCCGTCGGTGCCATCGATCGACCTGGAGCCCGCCGCCTGCACCGGGCCGAAACACCGCGGCTGGGCGGCGTGGCTGTCTTCATCGGCATCTACGCCAGTCTGGCGCTGGCCGCCGGCGGCTGGGGCGAAAGCACCCATCCACTCGGCAGCCCGCACGCTGCGCTGGCCTTCGTCACCGCCGCCGGCTTCTGGTTGGTCGGGCTGGTCGACGACCTGCACGGGCTCCGGGCCAAAACCAAGCTAGCGCTCGAGTGCCTGCTCGCCGCCTCGCTCTACGTGGCCGGGGTCCAGATCGAGGCGGTGGCGATCCCCGGCGCCGGCAGCGTCCAGCTCCCTGGGATCGTTGCCTTCGCCTGCACCACCCTGTGGCTGGCCGGGGTGGCCAATGCTTTCAACCTGATCGATGGCGTCAACGGCCTGGCGGGGGGCGTGGCGCTGGTCGCTGGGCTCAGTTGCCTGGCACTGGGCATCGCCCTCGGTAGCGCCGCCGGGGGTGTCATCGGTGCTGCGGTCACCGGCGCGGTCATCGCCTTCTTGCCGGTCAACCTGCGGCTCGGCGGCGTATTCCTCGGGGACTCTGGCAGCCTCTTGCTCGGCAGCCTCTTGGCTGCCGGCATGATCCTCCTCTGGAGTCCTGACGGCAGGGCCGAGCTGCCCTCTGGTGCGATCCTGGTGCTGGGCCTGCCGCTTACCGAGTTGGTCACCACCGTGTTGCGCCGCACGTTACGCGCCGCTCCCTGGTCGACCTCAACCGCCGGCTGGCGCGCCTTCCTACGGCGGGGACTGTTTGAGGCAGACGCCGAACACCTGCACCATACGCTGCTGCGCGCCGGACTCGCCCCTAGTGCAGTGGCGGGGACCTTGGTCGCGGCCGCTGCCATCTTCGCGTTGCTTGGCATCGCCGTCCTCTTGAACCCGGCGGTGGCCAGGATAGCCTGGTGGGCTGCCGGGATGCTGAGCGTCGCCTGCGCGGCCCTGGGCGTGTATGGCGAGCGCTATCTTAGTAGCGCGCCGCCGCCATTTCTGGACTGGCAACTCAGCGAGGCCGAACTGGACCACGCGATGGGCATCGGTGGCGGTGTCTGGGATTGGGGCGGCGACGCCTGGCCCCAGAGAGCGGAGCCCCTCGAACCGACGGCAGACGCCGGGGACGACCAAGAACTGCCGATGGCCGCCTAGACGACCGCCGGCCGCCCCGGCGCGCAGTCGTCCGTATCTTCGAAGCGGAACGAATAGAACTCAGGCTTGCAGTACTCGAAGCCTTGTACTTCGTATTCGCCGACCCACTGGCGCTGAGCAATGGATTGCACAGCTTGGACGAGCAAGTCGACTTCCCCGAGCGTGTTATAGATCCCGAAGCTGGCGCGCACCGCGCCCGGTTGATCCTCGACGGCGATACCCGCCGCCAAGCTCCGAATGAGGTGCTCGACGTCGTGCAAGTCCAGCAACCGATAGAGATAGGGGTGGGCACAGAAACAACCGTTGCGGGTAGCGATCGCCCACTCGCTGTTGAGAATCGAGGACACCTGCGAGTGGTGAACGCCGTCGACGTTGAACGCCACCACCCCCAGCCGCCGGCGCGGGTCCGGATCTCCTAGGACATCCACACCCTCAATCGCCGTCAGTCGCTCGAGGCAGCGTTCAACTAGCTCCAACTCGTGCGCGCGGATCGCTTCCATACCAACCCGTTCGAGAAATTCGAGCGAGCAGGCCAGGGCGATGACGCCGGGGATGTTAGGCGTGCCTCCCTGGTGACGTTCGGCGGTTGGTAAGAAGCCAACGCGTTCAGTGGTGACGTAGACGATGGTACCGCCGCCAGGCCGGTAAGGCGGGGCCTCGGCCAATAGCGCTTTGGGGCCGAGCAGAAATGCCGACCCAAACGGCGCGTACGCCTTGTGCCCGGCGGCCGCCAAGAAGTCAATGTGATCCGGCGACCCGGCCGGTCCAACGGTCACCGGGTGGTGGGCCAGAATCTGCGCCGCGTCGACCAGAATACGCGCGCCGTGTTGGTGGGCAAGTCGCGCGATCGCCGCCAGGTCGGGCAAGAACCCCGTGACATTGGACCCCCCGGTCACCGCCACCAGCTTCACCTGATGGGCCTTAAGCTCGGCCTCCAAGTGCGCCATGTCCAAGCAACCGCTGGCGTTCACCCGGACGTGGCGCACGTCCCCGCGCCGCCGGTGGGGGAGATCGTTCGAGTGGTGCTCCATCTCGGTGACCAACGTAATCCCCGGAACATCAGCCATCACGTGACCGCAGAGGTCGAGGGCCTCAGTGGTGTTCTGGGTGTAGACCACGGCTTGATCGGCCAAATCGGCCCGTACAAAACGCGCGATGATCTGGGAGACGTGCTCGAACAAGTCGGTCGAGATCATCGACAGGCTGTGCAGTCCCCGGTGGATGTTTGCGTAGCTGTGCTCGATAAAGTCGCGGTACTTGTCGAGCACCTCGCGCGGCGGGTGGGTGGAGGCGCCATGGTCCAAGTACACTAGGCGACGCCGCTGCCCCGTGCAGGGCAGGTCGAACTCGATGTCGGTCACCGGAAACTGCCGGCGGATTTGCGCTACGTCCATGGTCATTGGGGGCCTTTCCGGCTCAGGTGGGCGTACGCTAACACACACGGACTCGCCGTTACCGACAAGCCACACCCCTGACAAGATCAAATATTGTATGGTACAAATATTGGGTGCCCCGGGGAGGAAAACGGTCATGGCCGAACGCAAATCACCCGCGGGGTTGCGCCGGGCGCTCCGGCGCTTGGCCCGCGCCACCCAGCGGCTCGAACGCGCCACCGTCCGTGATCTGGGCTTGACGCCAAGTCAGGCGGTGGTTTTGGTGGCGGTCGGCAACATGGGCCAGCCCGCCATGCGCATGTTGGCCCAGGAACTCGGCATCGCCCCGTCCACCGTCACCCGCCAGGTAGATCCGCTGGTCAAAGCCGGCCTCGCCAAGCGCGGTAAACATCCGGACGACCGGCGGGTCGTGGTGGTCGAGCTAACCCGCCAGGGTCGCAAACGGCTCGAACGCCTGGAGACCCGGCTGGATCGGCTCTACCAGTTCGCCGTCGATTGGGCCAAGGCACCGCGCGGCACCGCCGAGGCGCTGAATGGATTGACCGAGGCCATGGAGCGCGTGCGGCTCACCTCGAGCGCCTGAAGCGGCCCGCGACCAGCCCCTCTCACCATTGTCGCATAACTTATATTATGTCAAGTTAGAGGTATCGAACACATCCCCCGACATTCCACCCTGTCTAGTCGGATCGGCTGCCGAGTGCTTCGACCGCTCCGCGCACCGCTTCGACTAGTTGCGGCCCGCGGTAATTGGACCCCAAGATCTTGCCCTCCGGCCCGATGAGGAACGTCGCCGGAATGGAGCGCACGCCATAGTCGGCCTTCAGAGGGGTGACGCCGCGTCCCTGCAGAATCTGCACCCACTCCATCTGGTTCTGGGCCACGAAGCGCTCCAGGCTGGACTTGCGCGTGTCGAGGCTAATGCCGACGATTTCAAACCCCTCATCGCTGTAGAGGTCGTAGGCGCGTTTGATGTGGGGCAACTCGAAGCGACACGGACCACACCAGGTCGCCCAAAAGTCCAGGAGCACCACCTTGCCCCGATAGTCTGAAAGCCGCACCGAATCGCCCTGGGTGGACGCGAGGGCGAAGTGAGGTGCCTGGTCGCCGCGCCTGGGGGCCTTGAACTTCGGGCGCCGCTGAGCCAGTGGGTTGGCCGTCGGCGGCGGCGCCGCCCGACTCAGACTCATGGTCGAGCCGTCGCACGCGACACCGGTCACTTGCCAGCGCTCGCCGGCGAAGTCGAACGGTCGACCAAGCTTGAAGCGCTCGCGCGGCTGGCGGAACGGGTGGCCGTCCAATTGGCCGTTCTGATCGACGTCGACCACCAAAGCGGCGCCCGGGTGCGCAAAGAGATGATGGCGGCTACCCAGACCCGTGGGCACCAATGCCAGCGCCCAGCGCTGGTCGTCCAATTCGAAAACTCCGCGCCGGTAGGTATCCACGACCACCAGCACACCGTCGGTCAGGGTCAAGCGAGATTTGCCGACAATTTGGTCGCGCTGGTGGCGCTCCACCAGGAGGGGCACCGGCACCGGCGTCTCCTTGCACGTGTAGTCGACCTGCACTTCCAGCGCCGGCAGGAGCGCGGTGCCGTCTTCGCCGGCGCGGTACTCCCCCTCCCACGTCAAGACGGTGTCATCCGCAAAGTCATCGTTGTTGTTGAGGTCGATGACCACCCGTTCTTCACCGTCAACGACATCGACCGCCATCGAAATCAAATGGTCGCGGCCCAATCGCAGAAGACCGTAGCGCGGCGACTCGAAGCCGTCTGGGACGCCCTCGAGAGCTTCTCCAGGTTTGGGAAGCAGAGCAATGGGAGTCTTACCGACCACACCCAAAAGCGCCTCGACACCGCGCGAGGCGGTCAACGCTACTTCGACGGCGGCAGTATCGGCAGATGCGGGCGCCTCCTCCGCGGCCCACCCAGCCGCGGGTAACCCGCCGATCATGGCAGCTGCGACAATCCAACAGAAGTTCATCGCTCTTCCTGTGGCGCCGCCGCAATGCCCACCCGGGCGCCGCGGCGACGGTTGAGTTCGTAGGCGGCAACTCCAAAGGCCACCGCCACGTTCAAGGATTCTTTCACTCCATGCATCGGCAGGGCCAAGCGCTGATCAGCCAGCTCTAAAAGCTCGCCCGACAACCCGGCCACCTCATGGCCCACCATGAGGCAAATCGGGCCCCGGACCACCGCCTGGGCGATCGGCCGGCTCTCGGGCCCGGTCTCCAAGGCGAGGAGGCGAACTCCCCCCTCCATCAACGCCCGAGCCTGAAGGAGGGCATCCTCTGCATAGGACCAGTCTACGACATCTTCGGCACCGAGCGCCGTCTTGGCGATCTCCGGCCGGGGCGGCCTACCGGTGATGCCGGTCAGATAGAGGTGATCGACGCCAGCCCCGTCGGCAGTCCTGAAGATCGAACCGACGTTCCATAGGCTGCGAACGTTCTCCAGGAGGGCGACAAAATCCCGCTCCATCCGTCCTTGGCGCGGCACCACCGGGCGTTGGGCTGGGCGCGTGCTGAGGGCACCTCGCAGGCGTTCAAGGGCCCAACCCTCCCGGGCCCCAGGATCGATGACGGTGAGCGCCCGCCGGCAGGCTGGGCAGACCAGGGAGCGACCGTGGAAGGAGGCTGGCACCCGGAACACCGCTCCGCAGCCGGCGAACGGACAAGCCTGCTCCAGCCACTGCATGGTCCAATCGTGCGCTAGCGGCCTAGCTGCACTCGGGCGACGCGCCGCTCGCCTGCTGCTGAGACCACCTCCAAAAAGGCCACGCCGCGCGCCAGGGGCCCGGCAAGCGCGCCGAGTTCGAGGTGGGCGCGGCCGCCCGTGACCAACGCCGGCTGGCGCCCCATCAAGCGGCCCCGCACCGAGTACATCGACACCTCGACCGCCCCTTCCAGGTCGGTGTGGATGTTGAGGGCAAGCCGGACTGGGTTGGGGGCCACGGCCAGCCGAGCCGCCGGCGCCCCAACCGCTGGCGTCAAAGCGGTCCCAGCGACTTCGTCCTCCACCACCAAGACCGAAGCTCCGGCAAAGAGCGGGCCGAGCACCGACCGCCGGCTCGACGGCCACTCCACCGTCAAGCTGTCGGCAAACGCCGCCTGGCCGATGCCAAAAATGAGGGCGCCGGGAGTCTGTGACAGATAGCTCGATCCAGCGAACAATTCTTGGACTTGCTCTACTCCCCCGCTCAACAGGCGCACGCGCGCGCCGATGCCGGAGCGGTTGGACTGAACGCCGCGCAATCGCACGGTGATTGCGCCGCCAACGTCCGAGATGTTCTCGTAGAGTTCGCACTCGGCATCGCGGTTACTGACCACCAGGTCAAAGTCGCCGTCACCATCTAGGTCGGCGGTGGTCGCCCCGAAGCTCGAGGCGTTGCCGCTAACCCCAGCAGTGGCCGTCACATCGACGAAACCGGTTGGCGTCGAACGGAACAACACGTTGCCCGGTGCAAACATGTTGACCGCGAACAAGTCGACCCGCCCATCCAGATCAACATCTGGAAACACCGCCCCCCACCCCACATCGCCGACCGCGACGCCCATCCCCCAACCGTCCTCGATATAGGTGCCGCCGGGTTGGCTCATCAAGCAACGATTACCAGCTTGCGTGTTGGTGACGTAGTAGTCCGGCAGGCCGTCGCCGTTCAGCTCGGCCGAGTTGATGCCCATGCCATCCATGTCGAGGTCGGCCCCCACTGCGCCAGCCACGTCCACGAAAGTGCCGCCAAGGTTTTCGAACAGTTGGTTGATGGTGTGGCGATCGCTGGCCAGGTGCAGATCCACATCGCCATCGGCGTCGAAGTCGGTCCACAGGGGTTGAAAGGTCATGCGCCAGCTGTCGACGCCCCTGAGGGTGCCCTCCTCGACGAACGTTCCGTCGGCTTGATTGATGTAGAGACGATTGGGTTCACCCAACTGGTCGGGACCGCGGTTAGCCACGTACAAGTCCAACCAGCCGTCGCCGTCAGCGTCTCCCCAGGCCACTCCGGTGGAGTAAAGTGACTCGTCCAAGATGCCCGCGGCCTGAGTAACGTCGACAAAGGCGCCGCCCACTTGTTCGTAGAGGACGTTGGGGCACGCCCAACAGGACACCACCAGGTCCAGATCGCCGTCCCGGTCGTAGTCGGCAAACGCCGCTCCCTTGGCCTCGCCGCCGTGCGCGGCACCCAGCGCGTTGGCAACCTCAACGAAGGTCCAAGCACCGTCATTGCGGTAGAGTCGATTCGGTCGGCCATCACCGTCGGTCATGTACAGGTCGATGTCGCCGTCCTGGTCGTAGTCGACGGCGCAAACCCCATTGCCAAAGTCAGCGCCTACGGTCGCCGTTGACCCTGGCAGGGCCCGAGGTTGGAAGGCGATTTCGGCGGCGGTGGGCACCGCCACGGCCAGGACACCGGCCGCCAAGCCAGCGGCAAAGGACTGGAAGTTCAGCACGCACGTCATCGGGGGAGCCTCCTGTGAGCGCCCAGGGCGACATCCGCGAGCTGGGCAGGCACCCCCTATTGTAAAACACCAACCAAAGCCAGCGATAGTCGCCCGGCGCCGTCCCCCCCGGCCGCCTGACCCGGCCTAGCGGACGACAATATTCACCAGTTTCTGGGGCACGACGATGACCTTCAGCACCGTCCTGCCGGCCAGATGGGCCTGTACCCGTGGAGCGTTGAGCGCCGCGCCTTCCAACTCCGCTTGGCCAGCGCTGCGGCTGACGTCGAGCCGCTCCCGCACCTTGCCGTTGACCTGCACAACCAAGACAAAGGTGTCAGCCGGGGCCACGGTGGGATCGGGGGTCGGCCAACGCTCGTTGAAGACAGATTCCTTGTTGCCCAACCGCGCCCAAAGTTCCTCGGCGATATGCGGGGCGAACGGTGCCAAAGTGACGATCAGCGCCTCGACCGCTTCCCGGAGCGCTCGACCCGCGCCGTTGTCCGGCGCACAGTCGGTCTTTGCCGCAAACTGCGTTGCACTGTTCACAAACTCCATGAATGCCGACACTGCAGTGTTCAAGTGGAAGCGGCTGACGTCGCGACTGACGCGCTCGATCATTGCGTGGGTTGCTCGGCGCATTTCCACCGCACTGGCGTTGGCGTCACCAAACTCCGAGCCGGTGACCCGCACCGCCGGCATCACCTCGAGATGGTCGGTCACCAAGCGCCACACGCGCCCGAGGAAACGGTAGGCCCCCTCCACGGCCCGGTCGTTCCACTCTGCGTCCTTTTCCGGTGGACCAATGAACAGCGTGTAGACGCGAACGGTGTCGGCGCCGTAGCGTGCGATCAACTCTCCGGGGCTCACCGTGTTGCCCTTTGACTTGGACATCTTGGCGCCGTCTTTGCAGATCATGCCCTGGGTAAACAACGCCGCAAACGGCTCGGCGAAGTTGATCCGCCCCAGGTCGTGCAGGAACTTGGTGACAAAGCGGGCGTAGAGCAGGTGCAGGATGGCGTGCTCGACGCCACCGATGTACTGATCCACCGGCAGCCAACGATTGGCCAGCTCCGTGTCGAACGGCTTCGTTGCATCGTGCGGACTCAAGAACCGCAGGAAGTACCAGCTCGAGTCGACAAAAGTATCCATGGTGTCAGTTTCTCTGCGCGCCGGCGCACCGCAGGCTGGACAATCTACCTGGAGGAAACTCTCGACTTCACAGAGCGGTGACTCACCAGTGGGTTTGAAGTGCAAGCCGAGCGGCAACTCGACCGGCAGTTGGTCTTCGGGCACCGGCACCGGACCACAACCCGGGCATTCGATGATCGGAATCGGCGCGCCCCAATAGCGCTGGCGAGAAATCAACCAATCGCGCAGCCGGTAGTGGATGGCGCGTTTGCCCTTTCCCTGGCGCTCGAAGTCATCAGCTAACTGCTGGCGGCCGACCTCGCTCGCCAGGCCGTCGTACGCCCCGGAATTGACCATGACTCCGGCCGCTTCCAGGGCCTGGTCGAGGGCGTCAGCCGCCGGCACCGCCGCTGGATCGGCGGCAATGACCGGGCGTACGGACAGGCCATACTGGCGGGCAAACTCGAAGTCACGTTGGTCGTGGGCCGGCACCGCCATGATGGCGCCGGTGCCGTAGCCCATGAGCACGTAGTTGGCCGTCCAAATCGGCAACCGCTCGCCGTTGGCCGGGTTGATTGCATAAACACCCGTGTGAACACCGGCTTTTTCCAACTCTTCATCGGGACGGTGCACGACTCCCAAATGGCGCTCGCGAAACGCCCGCAGCCTTTGGCCGTCTTCGGTGTCCGCGGCGCTCAGCTCTTCGGCGAGCGGGTGGTCGACAGCCAGCACGATAAACGTTGCACCAAACAGCGTGTCCGCCCGGGTGGTAAAGCACGAGAGCGGTTCCGTGCGGCCTTCCACCGGGAAGAAGATTTCGAGCCCGACTGACTTGCCAATCCAGTTCTGCTGCATGGTGACCACGCGCTCAGGCCACTTGTCCAGAGTCCCCAGATCGGCTAACAACCGCTCAGCATAGTCGGTGATTTTGAAATACCATTGGTCGAGCTGACGCAGTTCGACCACCGCACCACAGCGTTCGCACGCTCCGGCCACCACCTGTTCGTTGGCCAACACGGTATTGCAACTCGGGCACCAGTTGACCTTGCCAGCCGCCCGGTAGGCCAGACCCCGCTTGTAGAGCTGCAAGAACAGCCACTGAGTCCATTTGTAGTAGCCGGGGTCGCAAGAAGCAATCTCACGGGTCCAAGCGTAACCGGCACCCCAAGCTTGGAATTGGCGCTTCATCTCGGCGATGTTGGCCCGCGTCCACTCTTCCGGTGAAATGTCGTTGGCAATCGCCGCGTTTTCCGCCGGCAGACCAAACGCGTCCCAGCCCATCGGGCACAGCACACGCTTGCCAAGCAAGAGCTGATAGCGGGCGATTACATCGCCCAGGATGTAATTGCGCCCATGCCCCACGTGCAAGGTTCCCGACGGATAGGGAAACATGTTCAGGCAGTAGTACTTGTCGCCTGCGGCCGACAAGTCGGGTTCAAAGAGCCCACCCTCTTTCCAGGCACGGCGCCAGCGCGGTTCGTACTCGGCGAAAGGAAACGCAGCGGTTTCGGCGGTCGTTGGCACAGAAGGTGTCGGCATTGGCAGTCTCAGCGCGTCAGGGAATGAACCGAATCAAACAACCAGTCTACTTGCGCCCGTCTGCTCAGTGCAAGGACGGCAGAACAAAAGGAAAAGCCCCAAAGGACTGGACACCTTCGAGGCTTCGGAGCCGCGCCCGTCACCCGGGCGCCGGGATAACGGGTTAGGCGCCGGTTGGAGCGAGCACCTTGTCGACCATCTTGACCATCTCACCCTTGGAGCGCGCACCGATCATGGTGTCCTGCAACTCACCGCCCTTGAAGAGCAGGAGGGTCGGGATGGAACGGACCCCATACTTGGCGGCAATGCCGGCCGAGGCATCGACGTTCACCTTCCCTACCTTGAGGCGGCCGGTGTACTCGCCGGCAAGCTCGTCCACCACCGGGGAGATGGCTTTGCACGGACCGCACCATTCGGCCCAAAAGTCCACCAGCACCGGGGTGTCCGAGCTGAGCACTTCGCCTTCGAAGTTAGATTCATTGATTTCGATGGTTGCCATGAACTCCTCCTTGATGGTGGCGGCGCACCGGCCGTCGCTCTTGAGATCCCCCCAGCCAGGGAGCGATTCAAGCGGTCATAACCCGATTGAGCCAAGTCTCCAAGACCAAGGTTGGCGCTCCGCGCGAGCTTTTCAAGCGCCCGTCGGCCTCGTACAGGAGGACGGCGCCGCGCCGCAGTTCTGGAATCGAGTAGCGACCGACCTGGGCAGCGACCTCCCGCCGAATCCACCCTGAGCGCGGGGCTTCAGTGGCCCGCAAGAGATCGGCAACACGATACCCCAAATAGGCGACGATCTGCACGGGGGCGACGCCAGCTTCCAAAAGGCGCCCCAAAGCCCCGAGCGCCTGCAGCCGATCTCGTCCGCCAAAGGCATCGAGTAGCTCGGACAGGTCGCTGGCGACGCCGCCGGCGACCACCCGATCGATCTCCGGTGAATCCACCTGACCGCCCCCGGCCTGATAGAGAATCAGCTTTTCGATCTCGCCAGAGACCGTTCCCAGCTCGGGTCCCGCCAGCTCGGCAAGGCGCTCCGCGGCACGACGGGTGACCGTCAGCTTCGGGGCGCGCACCATGAACTCCTGTTCGATCCAGGTGGGGAGTTCTGCCGCTGGCAACGGTTCGCACGCCACCGATACCGCGCGCTCCTTGAGCATCCGCGTGAGCTTGGTACGCCCGTCCAGCTTCTCGGCGACCACAACCAAGGTCGTGGTGTCGGGCTGAGCCGCGAGCAGGTCTGAAAAGTGGTCGCGCTCTGCTTTCCGGAGCTTGTCAAAGCTGCGCAAGATCACCAGCCGCGCCCCACCCAACATGGGTGCCTGGGTGATCGCCTGCGCCATCTCAACCAACGACGCGTCTCCGCAGACAAGGTCGTCTTTGGCCCACACTCGGGCCGCTTCATCGAGGATGGCGCTTTCGATCAGCTCCAATGCTCGGCGGGCTAGGAGATACTCAGGTCCGACGCAAAGGTAAAGCGCCGCCCGACGCCCCGCGTCCAAACCCTTTTGCAACTGCTTGAGCCCCAGCGCGCCGGAGTGCCCCTTTTTGCTTCCACTTTGGCGCCGCGCCGTCATTGACACCTCACCATGCATCGCCGCCGCGCAGGACGCGCGCCAAGACGTCGGTGACGACCTGGGTGACCGCCTCGGCCCGGCCTTCCAATTCGGTCTGCGCAAAGCGACCCGAGGTGTCGACCGCTGAGTAGCGTGTGCGACCGGTGATGGTCTCGTCCCATAGTGTCTTGCGCTTCACCAAGTCCTGGTACTCGACCTCGACGACCAGAGTCACCTCGTACTCCTCGGTTGACTCGTCTTCGCTGTAACCCGACACCACATTGGAGTAGCGCCGGATGACGCCGTAGACAATGCTATGGGCCTGGCCCTGGGGGACGACCGTCAGCGTGCCGTCGTCGACGAAAGCGCGCCCCAAGGCGTCGGTCAGCTCCTGCTGCAACCCCGGCTCGGCGGTTTCGTTCTCGAGGACCGGCACCGCAACGGTCTCGATGTGGCCTGGGACCGAGCGCTCGCTCATGGTGTAGGCGCAGCCGCCAGGCGCCACAAGCGCCAAGAAGACCACCCACCGGATCATCCGTCGCCCTGGCGCTCTGGCTCTTCTGCGGCTGCCGACTCGGGCGCCGCGACCGGTGGTGCCTCGATAGAGGGTGCCGGCGGTGCCTCGGTGGCGGGCGCCTCCGATGCTTCGGTAGCAGGCGCCGGCAGTGCCTCGGTAGCAGGTGCCGGCGGTGCCTCGATGGCCGGCGCCTCCGGCGCCTCGGTGATGGGTGCAGGCGCCGGTTCCGGCAGCGCCTCCGACCCCACCAACTCGATAAGCTGCGCAACCACCAAGGAACGGCTCCGCTTGCTGAGCTCGGGGTAAATGGGCAGGCAGAGCACATCGCGCGACGCCTGCTCGGCGTTGGGGAACTGCCCCACCGCGTACCCCAAGTGCGCAAAGGCCGGTTGCATGTGCAGCGGCACCGGATAGTAAACCGCCGTCTCGATACCCTTTAGCTTAAGGACGCGCGCGATCCGCTCACGATCTTCGAGCCGAACGGCGTATTGGTTGTAGACGTGGCGGTTGCCCTGGCGCTCGACGGGCAGCGTACATTTCGCGTGCCGCAGCGCCTCACTGTAGCCGTGCGCGTGGCGTCGGCGGGACTCGTGGTACTTCTCGAGGTTCCGGAACTTGACGCTGAGGATGGCCGCCTGTAGCGCGTCGAGGCGGCTATTGGTGCCGACGAACTGGGCGTTGTACTTGGGTTTGGCGCCATGGACGCGCATCAGCCGCAAGCGCTCGGCGGTCTGCGCGTCAGAAGTGACGACCATACCGCCATCCCCCATCCCCCCGAGGTTCTTGGTCGGATAAAAGCTGAAGCAACCCAGAGTACCCATGCTACCCGCCTTGGCGCCGTCGTGCTCAGCCCCCAATGCCTGAGCCGCGTCCTCGACGATAGACAGGTTGCGCCGGGCCGCCAGATCCACCAGCGGCTTCATGTCGGCGCACTGTCCGAACAAGTGCACCGGCAGAACTGCCTTGGTCCGGTCGGTCACCGCTTCCCCAACCGCATCGACGTTCAGGTTGTACGTGTCGAGGTCGATGTCGACGAGGATCGGGCGCGCTCCGACCAGCTCAATGGCACCTACTGACGCTGTAAAGCTGTAGGCCGAGGTAATGACCTCATCGCCCGGTCCAATGTCCAGGGCGCGGAGCGCCAGAATCAAGGCGTCGGTGCCCGACGCTACGCCCACGGCGTGAGTTACCCGAACGTAGTCGGCAATCTCCTTCTCGAAGGCAGCCACCTTGGGGCCCAGGATGAACTGGCCACTGGTCACCACCTCGGCGATGGCCTTGGCCAGCTCGCGTTTCAGACTACCGTGCTGCTCCTTCAGATCGAGCTGGTGAACCCGGTCGCTCGTCTTTTTGGGGCGCCGGCGGCGGTGGGAACGCTGGCGCCCGTCCGGCGCCCGCCGGCGGCCGGCAGTGGGCGTTGACTCGGTGGGCGGCGTCTTCTCGGGCGCCGCGGTCGCGACCTCGGGGATCGGTGTTTCCGGAGCCTCAGGGCTCTGCGCGTTACTTTCGGTCATTGTGCCTACTCGTGTCGTGGGCCGCACGTTTGCGGCGGGTTCATCGTTGGGATTGTTGGACGTCGTCCCATACCTGGCGATCCAAGCGTTCTTCTTCGGGCACCGGCCTCGTTGGACGGGCCGGCACCCCCATGGCGATCATGCCTCCGGGAACGTCACGCGTGACCACCGCGCCAGCCGCGACCAACGCGTCGGCGCCCACCGTGACTCCGGGTAACAACACCGCTCCGGCACCGACTCGGCCACCTCGCTCGATGGTCACGCCCTTGAACAACTTAAGGCGCGCTTCGGTCCGACCGGCAAAGCGATCATTCGAGGTAACCACCCCTGGCGCCACGAAGACCCGATAGCCCAAGGTTGAATAGGCGGTGATGTAAGCACCGGTCTCCAACTTGACGTAGGCACCGATCACGCAGTCGTTCTCGATGGCGACGCCCCGCCCGACAATGGTCCGCTCGCCAACGGTGACCCGCTCGCGGACAGTCGCCAGATCAGCCACCAGGACCCGCTCAGCCAACTCGGCGCCCCGATAGAGTACCGCACCTGCGCCAATCAAGCACCCATCCCCAACCCTGAGGACTTCGGTGCCAGTCTGACGGGTCACCGCGCTCTGCGCCGCCTTGATCGGTGCGTTGCCGAGGATCGCCCGACAGCCGACCTGGACGCCGCGCCCCACCACGGTGCCCGCCAGGACCACCGCCCCAGCCCCCAAGATCGTCCCCTCCCCCAGCGCCACATCCGCCTCGACCACGACGTGGGCGCTCAACTCCACCCCCTGAGCGAGCTGCACGCTGGGGTCAATCACTGCGCTTGGAGCGATGGTCACGGCAAGTCCTTCGTTGGGCGCCTACCGCCGCCACGGCAATCCAGCTCCACGGGTTGGCCGCCCGCGGCGAGCGACGCCGCCGCCGCCTCCAGCACGCGCACCACCCGCAGACCATCGGCGCCGTCGGTGCGCGGCGACTCCTCACCCCGAGTCGCCCGCAAGAAGGCCTGGCACTCAAGAGACAACGGTTCGCGCATGCGCAGATGCGGGATGTGAATGTCGCCGAAACGCAGGGTCAAGGCATCCTTGTAGTCAACGATACGACCGCCGCCGCCATCGACTCCCTTGTCATAGATGCGCACCTTCTCGGTCGACTCCATGTCGTCAAACACCGCCATCTTTCGATCGCCAACCAAGGTCAGCCGGCGGATCTTGTGGGGATCGAGCCAGCTCAGGTGAATGCTGGCCAACTGGCCGGACGGAAAGGTCAACTGCACAAAGACGACATCCTCGACCCCATCCTGCACGTAGGCTTGGCCCGTAGCGCTGACCCGCGCAGGCATGGCGTCCAAGAGATCCAAGATGACTGAAACATCGTGCGGTCCAAAGCTCCACAGCGCATTCTCGTCGCTACGGATCTTGCCCAAGTTGACCCGCTGGCAATAGGCGTAGCACACCTCCCCCAGCTCACCGGCTTGCACCAGCTCGCGCAAGAAATCGACGGCGGGGTGGTAGCGCAACAGGTGGCCGACCATCAGCACCCGATCTTGCCGGGCGGCCAGCTCCACCAACGCTTCAGCGTGCGCCACCGACTGCGCCAGCGGTTTTTCGACGAAGACGTGCTTGTCGGCCTCGAGCGCCTGCTTAGCCAACGCGTAGTGGGTAGAGGAATTGGTGGCAATCACCACGGCGTCCAACCCGGCGGTGTCCAGCAAGGCGCTAAGCGATCCAGTGGTGTGGAGCTCGGGCCACTCTTGGCGAATACGCGCGAGCGCCGTCGCATCGCTGTCGCACACGGCCGTCAGCGCGCCCGTGGCGCGGAAGTTTCTGATCAGGTTGCGCCCCCAGGCGCCCGCCCCGACAACAGCCAGTCCCAATCTCGCCTCCGACTCGATCTGCAGAAGCTCGGCACGCTATCACCGCCTCCGGACACCGTCAACCGCACCAGCAGCGGAGAAACGGCGAAGGGCGCCCGCGACCAGGCGCCCTTGCGACACTCAGTGTGTGTGCACGACGCGCCGTCAGGCCCGCTTGATCTCGTAGATCTTCATCCGATAGCGCAACTTGTCACGCTTGAGGTTCAGCACCTCGGCGGTACGACTTTGGTTCCAACCGGTGAATTCAGAGGCTTTGAGGATCAAGGCGCGCTCGACGCCTTCGACGATTTCCTCGAACGGGATGCCGCCCTCAGGCAGGACCGGTGCCACCAGCGCCTGCTCCAGCCGCTCGACCACCTGCATGCTGTGGCCGTCCTCTTCTTGGTTGGCTGGCCGGAAAGCACGCTCCAGGTGGGCAGCCTCCACCCGCGGGCCCTGTTCGAGCAATACCGTGCGCTCGAACAGGTTCTTTAGCTCGCGAATATTACCGGGCCAAGGATAGGCCAACAACATCTGCTCGGCCTCGGGCGCCAGGGCATCGAAGTTCTTGTGGAAGGTGCGGTTAAAATGGGCCAAGAAATGCTTGGCGAGCGGCAGGACGTCTTCCCGACGGTCACGCAGTGCTGGCATGCGAATCGGCACGACCTTCAGGCGGTAGTAGAGATCCTCCCGAAAGCCACCGTCGCGCACCATGCGCTCCAGATCCTGATTGGTCGCTGAGATGATGCGAACCGAGACGCTGATGTCCTTGGTGCCACCAACCCGGCGAAAAGTCATGGTCTCCAAGACCTTGAGCAACTTGACCTGCAACGGCAAACTCATTTCGCCTACTTCGTCCAAGAACAAAGTGCCGCCGTTGGCCAGCTCAAGCAGACCTTGCTTTTGCTGGCGGGCGTCGGTAAACGCCCCCTTTTCGTGTCCGAAGAGCTCCGATTCCAAGAGATCCTTGGGAATCGCCGCACAGTTGATCTCCAGAAACGGTTTGTCAGCACGGCTGGACTTATCGTGAATGATCGAGGCGACGAGCTGCTTGCCAGTGCCCGACTCGCCTTCGATCAGCACACTGGTTGTGTCGGACTGGGCGACCTGCTCGGCAATCTGGTAGACCTCGACGATACGCGGGCTAATGCCGGTGACAAACGCCGACGAGAACCGCGCTCGATCTTTGCGACGCAGATGCTCCAGCTCCCGCCAGAGTTTTTGGGACTCGAGGCCGCGTTCGACCAATACCTGCAGTTGGTCCAAGTGCACCGGCTTGGTGACGAAGTCAAACGCCCCCGACTTCATGGCCTTGACTGCCGACTCCACATCGCCGTGAGCGGTCATGATGATAATCGGCAGCTCTTTGTACTGTTTCTTGAGCTTGAGGAGCACCTCGAGACCGTCCATGTCTCCAAGTTTGAGATCCAGGAGCACCAGATCGGGTGGGCCGTCTTGGCAGCGGGCAAGAGCGTCGCCACCCGATCCGGCCGTCCATACCTCGAACCCCGCGTCGCCCAAAGCCTGCGACACGAAGTGGCGGATGGACTCCTGGTCGTCAACCACAAGGATCACGGACTGCATGTGGTGAACCCCCTAGTCTTGGTTGGTTATGCCGCAGTTGACTCGCAACGCGGAGCCGTTGGCATCTGGATGAGAAACTGGGCGCCACCACCGGGGCGATTGCGGGCGGCGATGTCACCACCGTTGCGTTTGACCATCTCGTGGCAAATGTAAAGACCGAGGCCCGTTCCGTCCTGCTTGGTGGTAAAGAACGGTTCGAAAACTCTCTCGAGGGTATCGGCATCGATGCCTGGACCTGAATCCTCGACCGCCATCCACGCAAGTTCAGCCTGATCCTGCGTGCCCCAAGTCCGAACGCTCACCGCACTGTCCGGCGCTGCTTGTACGGCATTGAGAATCAGGTTTACCAGTACCTGCTGCAGGTGGTCGGCGTCCACCCAAGCGCGTGGCGTTGCGGCGTCGAACTCTGTGGCAATCTGCCTTCCCCGTGCTTCATCGCGGCTCACCACTGCCTGCACGGCGTCAGCAACCAGAGCCGCCAGATCGACCGGAGCCGGCTGCGGTTCCCGCGGCCGTGTGGCTCGGGAGAGGTCTTCGACGATGCGGTCCAAACGCCCCACTTCGCGCAGCACGTAGTCCAAGTGCTGGCGCCGCGGATCTTCGTTTGACATGTCTCGCCCGAGGTACTGCATGCCGGCCGCGATGCCGGCCAAGGGGTTTTTCACTTCGTGGGCGATCGACGAGGTGAAGCGGCCGAGCACCGCAATGCGATCCAGATGTCGCAGGCGCGCTTCCATGGCCCGAATCTGCGTCAAGTCGAAGAAGGTCGCAAGGGCTCCAGACACCTGGCCCCGGGCATCCCGAAGCGGTGTGGTGGCGATTCGGGCCGGGCGTCGCTCACCCACCGGTGCCTCAAAGTAGCCGTCCACCCGACACGGCTGGGCACCGGGTGCCAAAGCGGCGCCCAGGGCATCGTCCTGGGCGCCGGCATCCAACAACCGTGCTTCCGGAAACGGTCGGCCGATAGCGGCTTCCTGGCCCACACCCAGAAGGTCAGCAGCAACACCGTTCAGAGCCACCACGCGCCTTTGCGTGTCGACGGCGACCAGACCATCCACCATGCTCTCGAGAACGTTGTCCCGAAAACGAAGCGCCTCGAGGAGACGCCGGTTGAGCCGACCGTTTTCCAAAGCAGAAGCAATCGACACCGCCAGTGACTCCAGGAGAGTGATGTGGTCGCCATCGAACTCTTCATTTCTCGAGCGGCCGACGAAAACGCCGCCGGTCAACGGTGCCTCTGGGCTGGCATTTTGCAACATTGACTCGGGCGGCGCGCCCGTCGTCCCGCGCCCCAAGGGCAGCACAACAACGACTTGCAGCTTCGCCTCGCCGCGCACGAGCGCGGTCGCCTGGCGACCGCGCACAATCTGCGGCGAGTCGGCCCCCAGGAGCGCGCTCAGGCCCTCGTCCATCGGCGCCGACCACTCACGCACGCCCCCTGGCGCCGCGCCACACCCCTCCAAGTCGCCGCCCGGCGCCACTAGCCCCAACCCCACCCAGTCTGAGCGAAATGCCCCCCGCACGAACTCGCACAACGAGCCAAGCGCTGGCCAAGGGTCCGCCGCTTCCAACATGGCAGCTAGCAGCTCCGAAAGCCCGGACAAGAGGATATTGGTCTCAATCAGGCGGCGACGATGATGCTCCACTTCATGCGTCAGAGTCTCCGCGGCCGTGAGCAGCGCCTCCTCCGGAGACAACGCCTCGGACAACTCCAACGGGCGGCAATTCGACAGGCTGCGCACCTCTTCAATGCGCCGGATCGTCGCCTCGATCTGTTCGCGTGGGACACCCGTCATACCGGGTGTTGGGGCAAAAGGCGTGCCGCCGGGATAGCCCAGGGTGAGTCACCGGGTCCTGGGGCTTAGCTGCAAGGCCAAAAGACGGCGGCCCGACCGCTGGGAGGCGATTGGGCCGCTGCCGGCAGTTGGCACGGGTCACCGCACCAGGGTTGGACGTGACGGGGCACCGTCAACGGAGCGCGACCCAAAATCCTGGTGCGGCGGGCGCAGGAACTTCCGTCTCCCCCGTCGGCGCCTGCGCCACAACCGCACCTGGAACATCAAACGCCCGCCCGCAGACGGACCTCAACCCCAATCGTCACCGGCCAGTCATTGCCAACTCGACTTGCAGCTGTGGCTGGACAAGGACCGGCAGCGCTCGCCACCGGGGATCGACCCCGTCGCCTTCCCCGCCTCGTGAAGAAGACCGCGTCCAAGCTCAACCCCGTCGCGCGATCGAGCGCTCGAGCGCTTGGCAGCCCGCCGGTCGTTTTCCGCGGACGCGCGGCTGCCCTGGGCCGCGCGCTGGCGTTGAGGGGCGCCGAGTCCGATTCCCCAGCAGCAAATCATCGTCTGGCCGCTTCCACGATCTCCCCAACAAGGGTGTCTCACGCCCGTCGCAGGCGGTCCCACAATCCCTGGGGCCGGCGGCTGGTCGCTTGCGGGCGCCGGAGGTGCCGTCCAGAGAGGCGCGCGGCTAACCCCACAAGGCTTTCGTTGAGCTGCGAGTGCGGGCTCAGTTGCCCCACCGGCACGCCGGCGTTGATAGCACCCACGGCCGCCGCATAGTCACTCGGAATGCGCCAATCGATCTTGCGGCCAAACGAGCGTTCGAAACGCTGGCTATCAGCAGTCTCTGCAAAGCGATTGACAACCAACTTGAGCCGGCCGTCGTCGTAGCCGAGCCGCGCGAACGCTTCCAAGGCCCGCCGCACGTTGCAGATGGTGCCTACATCGAGCGCCGCGACCAAGAGGATGTGGTCGGCACGGTCCAGCGCCTCGAGGGTCGCTCCATCCAACTGGTGCATCAAGTCGACGACGACAAAATCAAACTCGGGTCTGGTACGCGTCAACAACTCGGCAACGTGGCGGGCGGCAATGGGCTCAGCTTCCTCTGAAACCCCGGGCGCGGCCAACAGTCGCACCCCCGTCGGGTGATTGGTCCAAGACGCCTCCAGGCGACCAGGTTCCAGGCAGCCATCGGCGCCAATGGCATCGACAAAGGTGGCTTGCGGATGCGCATTGAGGTAAGTGGCGGCATCACCCAAGTGGACGTTCAGATCGACCAGCGCCGTCCTAAACGGCGCCCGCCCAGCGAAGAGCACGGCCAAGTGAGTCGCCAAAAATGTGGTCCCTAGCCCGCCCTTGGGCGCGAACACACACACCACCGAACCCGTACGCGGGGCCGCCGCCGCCATTGGGGCCGGTTCGGCCCAGCGCGCCGTGCGCTTCTGACCGTGCGTTCCGTTCAACCGCATGGCAGATCCACCGCCCCGCAGTCGTTCTGGCCTGCTGCGCCGCGGGCGGCGAGGCGAGGGCGGAGCGCAGCCCTCTCGCTAGCCACGCTCCTGGGTTGCAGCTCGACGTCGCTTGCCTCCCGCCTTGCTGCCGTCCCCTCGCCCGCCTGCCCGGCGCTCAGCCGCCCAGTTCTCTTTTCTGTAGGCCCCATCCAACTCGAGGCGCTGTTGAGCCACGGAAAAACCCGCTGGGAGGTGTCGTCGCCCGCCCTGGCGGGATGGGCAGTGCGGCCGGTGAGCCGAATGGGTGACTGCTTGTCGGCAGCCAGCGCCAGCGCACCGACAACCGCCGAACCTCGTCCTCCCGTCATCATCCCCTCATCATCCCTGGCGCGTCGCCGCTACTTCGATCTCACCGCCGCAACTGCCACAGCTACTGTGACCTAGCACGCCCAGCAGCGAAAGCAGCAGAGCGCAAAGCTAGCGCCCGCCGCAACAGGCTAAAAGAACTTTGTCAGCCATCTGTTTTAAGTCACGCTATAACAATCTCATATCGCGTGTATATGATATATGACCCGAAGTCATAATGAGCGACAAGCTCCGCAATAGTCAGCTAACTCACAGCCTAGCAGTCGACTAGTTGCTGTTAATCAGAATTGATATCAGGCAAAGCCACCAACCGCATTGATTGTTTGATGATAAGGCGCAGGGAGCTTGGATGCACACGCGACCCACCTGAGCGCATGCTGCTACCGTCGGAGCGAATCCGTGCAGCTGCGCGCGCCCCTCACCGGCAAGCGATGATGTCCGCGCCCGGCGATGGCCATGGAGGCCAAACACAGAAGAGCCATGGCTCGTGTGAAACCATGGCTCCTAGGTCAAGATTCGGCGGCTGGAGCCGGACTAGTGGGCACCCTTCCGGGTCACCACCACCTGCAAAGTCCGGAACAGGATGCGTAGATCGTCCGACAATCGGCCATTCTTGATGTAGTGCAAGTCGTAATTCAGCTTGTTGCGCACGTCCTCTTCGCAGACGTCGTAGGCGGTCTCGACCTGGGCTAACCCGGTGATCCCGGGCATCACCTGCAAGCGCTCGGTGTAGCCCGGGATACGCTGAGCAAAGTGTCCTACGAAGTGGGGGCGCTCAGGCCGCGGGCCGACCAGGCTCATTTCGCCGCGCAGGACGTTCACGAGCTGCGGGAATTCATCGATCCGGAAAACCCGCAAAAAGCGCCCCACCCGGGTCACCCGGGGGTCACCCTTCTTGGCCCAGACCGGGCCCACGCCCTTCTCGGCGTCTTCGACCATGGTCCGGAACTTGTAGATCCTAAACAGCCGTCCCTCGGACAGAATGCGCCGCCGTTCTCCGTGGCGCTGGTCCTCCCGGACCGGGATGGTGTCGGCGCGGCGATCGCCACGCCGGCGGCGATTCAGCCCGACCCGGGTCTGGGTATACACGACGGGGCCAGGCGAATCGAGCCAGACGGCAAAGGCAACCAACGCGAACAACGGCAGGCAAGCAAACAGCAAGATGGCCGCCAGAAAGCGGTCCAATACTTGCCGCACCGGGTGCTCGTGCCAGGAGCGCTCGCGCGCCAGTGGCCTTAATGCTTCTTCCAGGTAGATCACGTTGCCCTCTACAATGTCCTCTGTTACAAGGACAGGTCCAGCCGCAAGATCGTCACTCACCCATCCGTTTGGTCAACGGAGCCACACTCCCCCACTCGAACTCGAGCAGACGGGGCAACTTGTCGGGCAACTTGCTCGGGAACCAGAATAAGGGCGGGACACGGCGACCCTAGGTTCAGTGCCACAAGCACTGCCAAGCCGGGTCGTGCTCCCTCGCTAGCCCGAGGGGCTCAAATCTACGCACTCGAGCCCTTTTGTTACCAGTCCCGGGGGCCGGAGGGGACCCTCAGGTCACAGTTGCAAAATCTCCGTCTGCATTCCTGGACCACAGCAGGGCGGGTACTACAGCAGCTATGGTCTGCACCGCAGGTGTCAGATTACCACGGGGCCGGCGCCGCCGCAACGGATGGCGCCCACCGCGGCTAGAACTTCAGGGAGAGCCCCGCCGCCGGCATCCATCCGCCAGCCGCGTCCAGGCGGGCCGAGACCTCCACCGCCGGCGTGCCGATGGCCGCATCGACCATTCCATAGGCCCAGACTCCCAGGGCCACCGCCATGGCGGTGTTGCGGTGCCGTTCAGCGTCGCGCGCCTCCACCAAAGCCTCCTCCACCCAAGGCCGGGCCTGGTCGACGAGGATCGGGTCGAGGGTCGGATCGGCGTAGAGAACTTCCAAGCCAGCCAATCGGTCCACGCGCTCATCAAAGCGATGCTCGGCCCACAGGAGGGCGAAACCAGCCACCGCCGAGCCAGCCATGAGCCAGCCAGCCGCACGTGGCCGCCCGGCATAGAGCTGGCCAAGTCCCGGCACGATCGAGCGCCACGCCGCCTGCCCGCGCCTCAGGGGGCGCATTACGAAGCGAGCTTCGGTATCGGTCTGCTCAGCGGCCCCCAAACCGGGGGCAAGAAAGAGGTAGTCGAGCCACGACGCCGCCCAAAGGCCGGCGGTGACCCCGAGCCAATGGCCCCGCGCTCTGCGGTTTTGGTGAGCCCGCGCCTCGGCGCTCACCAATGCGCGGGAGTTGGCGAAGCGTTCCACCGACGAGGCACTCGAGAGGAGGCGCCCGCGTAGCGCCGAGGCGTCTTCTGCCGCAGCGCTCCGCCGTAACTCGGCGGCGCCAGCGGCGAGCGCCGCCAGGCTCGCCGTGCCGAGCCACGCGGTGCCCCGCAGGCCATCGCCCATCCAGAAGTGCGGCAGGCCCGGCCACAAACTGCCCAAGAACTTGGCACTTCCTGGCACCGAACGGCGAGGGCCACGCAGGCCGAGCCGACCAGCCTCGGGAACCTCGAGGGTGGCCCGCTGGCGCTCAAAGCCAGGGCGGATCAGATCCACGCGAAAGCGGCCACGCACGTCGCCCGGGATCGACAGGGGTGTCGGGCCCCGAAGACCGGCCGCGCCGGTGAGGATAGCGGTGGCGATGGGCTCGGCGGCCAACGAGTAGCGGCTCTCAGCCTCCTCCGGATAGCCGAATCGGCGCAGGCGGGACCGAAAGTCCTGGGCCTCGGCCGCCGGGCTGATCCAGCCTAGGCACAGGGTGAGCGCCCCGAACCACCAGGCGCCGCGCAAGAGTTGAGGCATCGTACTGCTCCACAGGTCCCGGCCCAGGGGAGCAGGCCTGGTGCGCGGTTGGGTTCCAGAGTCAGGTGGGGCACCGCGAGATGCGCGCGGCAGGTTAGCCAAGAATGACGGTGTGTGCAAACCGATCACCTAGCCGGCCCGGTCTGGGGCGGATGCCGCCTGGTCACCGTCCAAAAAGCCCTGGACGGCCAGCACCGCAGCCATCGAGTCGAAATCGAACTCACGGAGGAGGCGGGCCAGACGCTCCTCGGTCCGCCCCAGGTTGAAATAGTGCGTGATCCCTCCGAAGGCGCCGCCGGTCATGCGCGGCTGCTCCGGGTCTAACTCCCAGGGATGGACGTTGACCGCCGCCGGTTGACCCGCAGCGTTCAACTGGCTCAAGGCGCGGCGCGTCACCCAAGTCGGCCAGATCCGCAAGTAGGCGCCGGCCGCCGCCGGCACGTTCCACGCCCCCACCCGCCAGGTGGGAAGTGGAAACTCGACGAGCCCCCCCGGCAACCGGTACGGCACTCTGGGGGCCGAGGGGATCCCGTAACGTTGCCGGCGAATCGGATAGATCGACGAGTCATAGACGAAGCCCAACTCCGCCAAGATGTCCAGCGCCCACCGCGAGCGCTCGACGATCGAATACGACGGTGCCCGGTAGCCGCGCACCCGAGCGCCACACCAGTCCTCCAAGCGCTCCTTCGAGACCCGCACATCGTCCCGAAACTCCGCGGGGGTCTGCTCGTAGACCAGTCGGTGGGTGGTTCCGTGCGAGGCCACCTCGTGCCCGGCCGCCTGGATCGCCCGCACCAAGGGCGCCAAACTCTTGTCCCAAGCCAGAATGAAAAAGGTGCCGCGGGCCTCGTGCCGCGCCAAGAGGTCCAGGAGCCGGTGAACGGGCGCTTCAAGGCGCGCTGGAAACTCACTCCAGCGGCTCCGATCCACCTGGTGCTCAAAATTGTGCACCTGGAAGTACTCCTCGACGTCCACTGTAAAGGCGTTCAGCATCGATTTCTCTTTCGCGACTGCAAAAGCTCATCGTAGACCTCTGCCAACCCGGCCGCCATCGCCTGCCGAGAAAATGCCTCGACCACCCGGCCCCTCCCCCGCTGACCGAGTCGCGCGCGCTCACCCGGATCGTCCAAGAGTGCACCAATCGCCGCCGCCAAGGCCGCCGGCTCATCCGGAGGGACGAGCCTCGCAAAAGCCCCATCCTCACCGAGTACTTCGGGGATACCGCCCACCGGTGTCGCCACCACGGCACGCTCGGCAGCCAACGCCTCGAGCAGAGCCAAGGGCAGGCCCTCGCGGCGGGACGCCATGCAGAAGACGTCAAAAATATTGTAGAAGCGCCGCGCATCATCCCGGTGACCCGCCAGGTGACAGGCGGCACCGATTCCAAGTCGACGGGCGCTGACAGCCAAGGCGGCGCGCTCCGGCCCATCGCCGATCAACACGAGTTGCAGGCGACGCCCTGCAGCACACAGGCTTCCGAACGCCTCCAACAAGGTGTCGAAACCTTTTTCGGCCGACAGCCGGCCGATCGCTCCCACCGTTGGCAACTCCGGATCGATCCCCAACTCGCCGGCCAAGACGGTTCGATCCTCGGAGCGAGCGAAGGGCTCGACGTCAATGCCGTTGTGGACCACCACGCTGTTGCCAGAGCCGCGCCGGCGCTCGGCCTCCCCCAACGCTTTGGAGACGCAGACGACCCGGTCGAAGCGGCGCACCAACCACAGGCCCAAAGCCTCCTTGCAACGCAGCGCCCAGCTCGTACCGACCTGACCGTGCAGGGTGGTCACGCGCTTCAACCGGCCGGCGCCAAGCCAGGACAAGAAGTCGCTCTTATAGTCGTGTGAGTGGAGGATGAGAGCACCGCGGCGCCGGGCGATCGCCGCCAAGCGGCGGGCTGCACCGAGGTCGTAGGGGTAGGAAAGCTCCAGCGGCTCGACCGCTAAGCCGGCGCCGGTCGCTTCTTGGGCCAAACGCCGGCCGGAGCCATCCTCTTCACAGAGCGGCACGAGGATCGGCTCGTAGCCCGCGCCAGGCAAACCAAGGCAAAGGTCGAGCACGACGCGATCGGCCCCAAAGACGCCGCCCGACGAGCGCACGTGCACGACCGCCCGCGGCTGGTCGGCTAGGGCCCAACGTTCGGGAACGCTAGCCATCCGCCAACCGTAGGCCACACTCGGCGTACAGGCGCCGGTAGGCCCCGACCATTGCTTGGAGGCTGAAGCACTCCAGCGCTCGGGCAGCAGCCGCCCGCGCCAGGGCGGCGCGCCGCTCTGGGGAGTTCTTCAAGATCCCCAGGGCGTGCGCCCAGGCCGGGGCGTCCTCTGCCGGGAGCAACAGACCGCTCTCACCATCGACGACGATCTCCGGATTGCCGCCCACCCGTGACGCAACGATGGGCAAGCGCGCCGCCATCGCTTCGATCAGTGCCAACGACTGGCCCTCGGAGTGCGATGGCAACGCGTAGACGTCAAAGCCGCAGAGGAAATCCGGCACGTCGTCGCGAAAACCCAATAGATGCAGTCGGTCGACGAGGCCCAGGGTTTCGGCCCGGCGCCGCAGCGGCTCTTCCTCCTCGCCGCGGCCGGCGATCACCACGTGCACGGTTGGGTCGTCGAGCAATGCCACCGCTTCAAGGAGCGTTCGGTGCCCCTTGACCGCGTAGAGATTGCCCACGGCCCCAACCACGAACGCCTGGTCGGGAACACCCAACAGGCGCCGCCCGCGGCTCGGGTCGGCACCACGATAGCGTCCCACGTCAATGCCGTTGGCAATGACCTCGACTGGTCCGATGTCGAGTTCGTCCTCCAAGAAGGCTTGGATGTCAGCCGACACCGCCACCACCCGCGCCCCGAGCCGGGCAGCCACGCGCATCGCTTGCACGCGCCGGCCAGCTTCGGCGTAGTAGTTCTTGCCGTGCACCGTCGCCACCACCGGGATGGACGCCCAACGACCTGCCACGGCGCCGTAGACATTCATGGTGAACTCATGCGCATGGATTAAATCGATAGCCTGGGCGGCCAGCGAACGCTTTAGGCGGTGGAGAAAGAGCGGGTCCAAGGCGCGCTGCAGCCAGAGAACGTTGGGTTCGACGTCGTAGCGGCGCAGTTCTTGGGCGAGCCAGCCTTCCTTGAGGAGCACGACCGACGCCGTGGTGTCCGGGCAGGTGTTGAGCGCCCGCGTAAGGTTGACCAACACCCGCTCGGCGCCGCCCGGTCCACCGGTCTCGATCAACTGGGCAATGCGGTGCACACTCGGGATTGGCCCGCGCACGGGGGACAACGCGCCGCTCATCGGTTGCGCATCCGATTGCGAAGCGCCCGTACGCCCAGGTAAGCGCCGCTGGCCACCGTGTGCCGGAGCCACGCCAAGCCGGCGGGCGGCTCTCCCGCCTCCACCGAACTGTAGCGCCCCACCGAGCGGAACTCGCCGACGCGCAGCGCGCTCAACAAAGCCGCCGACTGCAAAGGTACCTGATCCAGTTCCAGCCAAAGGTCGGCCGGACTGTCCAGAGAGTGCAGATCGAGGGCACCAAACCCCCTGAGAGCTGGATTCTCGGTGTGCCAGCGCCGCCAAAGCGCCAGCGGCCCGCGTCCGGGCGCGAGCCAGCCGTCCTTAGTGATGTTCCAGACTTCCAATCCGTCCACGGCGCGCGCCATGCCGGCTGGATAGTCCGTCCCGTAGGCCAAGGGATGGGCGACCACGCACACACCCCCTTGGTCGCGGATGTGCCGGGCGACCACCAGCGGGTCGTCCGAATCGATGCACTGCACCACCCCCAAACCGAGCAGATGCAACCGCCGGCGGCAGGAAAACTCAATGCCTGGAATCATCAGGAATCTGGAGCTGGAGTGGTGGGCGGTGTCGCGTACCAGCTGGGCGGCATGAGCCTCCGTCAGCGTGTCTGAGTGCTCGGTGATAAAGACGAAATCCATCCCCCGCCCACTGAAAAACTCCGCTAACTCGACGATGGAGTGCTGGCCGTCATAGGACCAGGTGGAGTGCACATGAATGGCCCCCCGCAAGACACCACGGCGCGCCGAGTTCACGCCGCGACTCCCGTCCTGAGCGCTCGAGACCAGTCGGCGAGTTCTTGAAACGCCGGCCGCACATCGCTTAATCGCCACACCTCGAGGCGGCCAGCGCACGGGTTCAAGAAGCTGGCCAGCGCCCGCCAACGAGGGGGCGGGGTCGGTCCCACCTCGGGGTTCCCGGCCGGCCGGCGCAGCCGAATGAGCAGGTGATCCAGGTCGCCCAGCAACCAGCGGCTTCGCACTCCCATGCGGTAGGGTTCGGGCGGCGCGATCGGCTGCCCGAGCGCCACCGCAAGCAGCCAGCGCGGAAAATCAGCACCGGCATCGACAGCCAACTGCAACGACCCCCAGAATCGCGGGTTGATCTCCATGAGGTACGGGATACGGCGCGCCGGATCCACGCGAAACTCCACCATACACACGCCATGCCAGTCGAGCCCCTCGACGAGCCGCACGGCGGACTCAAGCACCTGGGGCTCGGGGCGGATCGATTCGCGCAGCACGCTGACGCCGCCGGCCGGGGGTTTCTCCCGCAGCCGCCGGTGGGCAAAGTGCGCTACCACCCGTCCCCGGTCGGCCAACAAGAACACACCCATCCCGTGCCCCGGCAGGTGTTCTTGGACGAGCAAATCTGGCCCTTGAGTCGGCCACGCGTCAACCAGGCGACTCGCTCCGGTAAGATCGCTGGCGATCCGCACGTCGCCACTTTGGTAGCACGCGCCGTCCCACCACTTTGACCGCGCCGGCTTCAACACCAGCGGCCAACCCCATTGCCGCGCGCAGTCGGCCACCACGTCCCTATCCACCGCCACCCGCGTGCGCGGGCAAGCGATCCCCAGGGCCCGAGCGCGGTCGAGGAGGAGGCCCTTGTCCCACGCCAGCTTCAAAGTGTGGGCTGGCGCGAACGGCAAGCGCGGCTCCGGCAGGGCGTCGGCGATTGATAGCAACCACTCCAGGGTCAGATCGGTGACCGGCAGCCAAACGGCGCCGGGGGCGGCCAGAGCCAGTCGGCACAAGACCCGCCGGGCGGCCTCTGGGTCCCGTGCCGGGTCCGGTACCTTCCAGCGGGCCTGGGCGTAGCGGGAAGCGCCCGCCAACGAGCGCTGTCGCGAGGCGACCACCGTCACCTCGACGCCGGCCCGGCCCAACGAGCGGGTGACCGCGAGCGCGGCGCGCGTCGAGCCATCCATGACAATCGCCCTCATGCCGGGCTAGCAAGCTGACGGAGACGGTCGAACACACCGAACACCTCGCAGCAAAACACCGACTCCGAGTAGCCCCACGGTCCGCCCGAAGTGTCTTCCGAGACGTTCTTGCGCGGCGCCGCGTACGGATGAAACCGCCGGTTCAGCTCTGGGTCGGGTGCTTCAGTCGCCACGGCGCGCGCGTATCCCGCCGCCGCCACCACCTGGGTCAACTCGGGATTCCAATCCCCGTTGGGATAGGCGAAACTGGCCGGCGGCGTCCCCAGATGCTCGGCCAGCTGCCGCCGGCTCTCGGTCAACTCGTGTTCGGCCCGCGACTTGGCGACCCTGGTGAGGATAGGATGGCTCACCGTGTGGCTACCCAACTCCACCCCGGCCTGGGTCAACTCCTGAACCTGACGCCAGGTCAGCATCCGAGTTGCCAGACCGCCGGGATCGCGCCCGGTGACTTCCGTGAGGATTTGAATGAGTCGGCGGCGCTCCTTTTCATCCATTTCCTTCGCACGCTCCACCAGCGTATCCACCGCGCTCTGCCACCGCCGATCAGACGCTTCGGCCACCGCCATCACCCGCGCCACCAACCCGGCGCTGACGCCATCCAAGGCCTCGGGCGTCAACCGGCGCCGAGTGGGCCCAGACAAGACGTAGCCCAGCTGCTCGGGCCAGAAAAGCTCCGCTCGGTCGATGTAGCCGGTTGCTATGAACACGGTGGCCGGCACTCCGGCCTTTTGCAGCTCCGGCAACGCGCACCGATGGTTGTCTGCCCAACCATCGTCGAAGGTGATTGCACAGGGTGGCCGCTGCCCGGAGTCCACCTCCCCCTCCTGGGCAGCGATCGCTTTTTCCAGGGGCACGACCTCGAAGTGCTTTTTCAAAGCTTCCAGCTGCTTGGCGAAAGTCGGTCGCGTGACAATGATGGCCCGCTGCGAAACGTCCCAACGCTCCGCGGGTTCCAGCACCCGGTGGTACATCAAAATCACCGGTCGCCGGCGGCGACGATACCAGGCGCCCACAAGCCCCGTTCGATAGGCCACCACAGCCAGGAGAAACTTGACCCAGCGCCCCATCAAGCCGCCTCGTGACCGACTTGGGTGGTGGGGTCGCCGCCCAGCGTCCGCACAATCCTGGCCCGGACCGCCGGTGACACGTGCGGGTAGGTGGGCAAGACCAACAGGCGCTCGGCGAGCGCTTCGGCCGCTGGATAGCTCTGACCGGCGTCCGGTGACACACCACGCAGCGGGGCGATACGGTTGAGGGCATCCGGGTACAGGGGGCCGGCGGCCACCCCGGCTCGACGCAAAGCGTCAGCGCTGGCGTCGCGCGCCTCGCGGTCGCGACACAACATGGGAAACCGCAGGTAGGTGGCGTACCCCTCGGCGGGCTTTTCAAACAACTCGAGCTCCTGCACTCCCTTGAACCCAGCGATCAATCGCTCGGCTATGCGCCGCCGCGCTTCCGAAACCAGATCCAGGCGCTTAAACCCCTGGACCAAGAGCCCGTACTTGATCGAAGCCAAGCTCCGAATGGGAAACTCCGGGTCGAATTCGGTGTGACCGACCTTCAAGAAGGGTAACCGGGACGGCAACCAGTAGACCTCCGGGCGCAGTAAAAATCCATAGAGCGCGGCCTCGACCGCGGTCCGACACGAAGCCAACCGCGCTGGGCGCTCCAAGCCCGCCATGACCGGTTCGAACAACTGGACCAACTCCGGATCGTCGCAGACCAGCGCGCCGCCACCGAGAGTAGTGACCGGCTTCCCGCGCCCAAAGCTCAAGACACCGACGTCACCACCCCCGCCTGACGGGCGAGCTTGTCGGCGTGCCCCAAGCCCCTGGGCCGCATCATCGATGAGAAAGGCTCCGGCCTTCTGTGTACGCTCGCGGAGCGCGCCGAGATCCATGGGGAATCCCAACAGGTGAGGTGCAACAACCGCCAGCGTCCGCTCAGAGAGCACGCCTTCCAGCTCTTCGAGGTCGACATCGAAGCTGCCCGGCACCAAGTCCACCAGCCGCACGGTCAGCCCGGCGCGCACCACCGCGGCTGGCACCGAATAGCAGGTGTACGCCGGCAACACCACCTCGCGACGCTCCGGATAGCGGCCCGCCAAAGTCCTGAGCGCTAAGGTCAGCGCCGCCCGCCCTGAGTTCAAACACCAGGCACGCCTGACTCCCAGGAAGTCGCACAATGCCCGCCGAGCCTTGCGCCGCACGCGGGCCTCAAAAAAAACACCCCGCACGGCGCGGCTGACCTCGTCCGGGGCCAAGGGAAAGCCCACCGGCGGCACCAACCGGCGCTGGACCGGCGGCCGCTGGCCGTTGGTTGCTGGTTGTGGAGCAGCGTCGGGCGGCGCCTGGGCTGGCTGGGTCTCCTGGACCATCGGTGTCTCGGTTCGGTGGGGTTCGGGCTAGCCGCCCCGTTCTGGGGCGAGGTGGTTATCGGCATCTCCAGGCGGTATCTTGTCTGAGCATGCCGGCTGCCACAAACCTCCCAAGTCTGGGCTCTGGCCTGCCGATCGGATCCGCTAGCGCCCAAGTATGAGGCAACCACCCTTGACAGCTCCACTCAGAGATGACATCCCGCGCCCCGTATCGGTCGAGCTGCTCGAACACTCGGGGGTGACGCCGGCAGCTTGGGACCAATTCGCTGCCAACCACCCTCACGCCAGTTGCAGCCATCGCTTCGCCGTCGCCGATGCGATTCGAAGCGCTTACGGCCACCCGACCGAGCACTGGGTCGCGGAGCGCCAGGGCGAGCTGGTCGGGATTGTCCCCCTGACCCGTGTCGCCAGCCGCTTGTTTGGGTCCAGCATGGTGTCGATGCCCTACTTTGATACGGGCGGTATCTTGGCGGTCGATCCGCCCGCGTTCGCGGCCCTGGCCGAGCGCGCCCAAGAACGCGCCGCCGAACGGGCAGGCGGTCGACTGGACGTCCGGCAACTGGGCTTGCCGGCCGGCACGGCACTCGGCACCACAACCGCCAAGATTACCCTCATTCTCGATCTCGAGGGCACAGAAGAGGAGCTCTGGAAACGCATCGGTTCGAAACCGCGCAATCAAGTGCGCAAGGCGCAAAAGTCGGGCTTGACAGTCGAGCATGGGGGCGCCGAAGGACTCGCTGACTTCTACGCGGTCTACGCCACCAACATGCGTGACCTGGGGTCGCCGCCCCACAAGCTGGCGTGGTTCGAGACGCTGTTTCGGGCGCTGGATGGGTCAATCGGCTGTACGCGCGTGCTCTTGGACGGGCGCACCGTCGGCGGCCTGATCTGGCTGGCCTTTGGTCAGACGATGACCGTGCCCTGGGCGTCGTCCGATCGCCGCGTCTTCAAGCTGTGCCCCAACAACCTGCTCTATTGGGAGACCTTTCGCCTGGCTCTCGAGCGCAGGCTTGTGGCGTTTGACTTCGGCCGCTCTTCCCCCGGGTCGGGCACCCATCGCTTCAAGCGCCAATGGGGGGCGGTGGAAACACCACTTTCCTGGTTGGATCACCAGAGCTTCACCGGCGGTGCCCCGGCGCCGACTTCGACCCTGGCCGACCAAAGCCCCAGACGCCAGCGTTTGGCACGCGGTTGGCAGCGGTTGCCGGTACCGGTGGCTACCTGGCTGGGCAGCCGGCTCAGGGGCGGCATTACGCTCTAGGGCTTAGTCGCAGTGACCGAGCAAGTCGGCCAAATGGCTGGCCACGTAGTCGATGTCCGCGACCGTCATGTCCGGATAGAGCGGCAACGATAGGGTGCGCTGGAAAATCGACTCTGCCACCGGAAAGTCGCCGAGCGCGTGCTGGTAGCGTTCCCGGTAGTACGGTTGCAGGTGGAGCGGTACAAAGTGCAACGACGTGCCGATCTGCCTGTCGCCCAGCGCCGCTGCCAACCGATCGCGCTGGGCTTGGTCACCGCGGGCTAACCACACCACAAACAAGTGGTGGGCGTGGCGGCCGTCAGGCGGATCGAGCGCTTGCCATTCCAACGGTTGACCGGCGAGGGCCAGGGCGTAGCGTTCAACCGCCTGGCGGCGCTTGGCATAGAGCGCCTCCAGACGCCCCAGTTGCACAAGCCCCACGGCCGCCAAGACATCGGGCAGGTTGTACTTGTAGCCCGGTGCCAGGACCTCGTAGGTCAAGCGCCCGCCAGCACCGTAGCGCCCCCAGGCATCGGCCGACAGGCCGTGCAAGCTGAGGGCGCGGGCGCGTTCCAGCTGGTCCGGGTCGGCGAGGGTGAGCATGCCCCCTTCGCCAGTGGTCAACGCCTTGGTGGCGTAGAAGCTAAACGCCCCAGCATCGCCGATTGTGCCGGCCCGCCGGCCGCCGTGCTCGGTTTCGATGGCGTGGGCAGCATCTTCAATGACGCGCCAACCGCGCGCCTCTGCAAGTGCAGATAGCCGGCCCATGTCACAGGGGTAGCCGGCCAGGTGCACAGGGATGATCGCCCGCGTCGCAGGCGTCGCCCGCCGCTCGACGTCGTTCGGGTCGATGCACAGCGTTTCTGGGTGGATGTCGCAAAAGACCACCCGGGCGCCGACGTGCTCGACAACGTTGGCGGTGGCAGCAAAGGTGGTGGTCGGCACCAGCACCTCATCCCCAGGTCCAATCCCCAACACCTTGAGTGCCAGGTGCAGGGCCGCCGTGCACGAACTCACCGCCAAGGCACCGATGCCACCGCCTAGTTCGGCAGCGAACGCCTCGGCAAAGCGACGGGCGCGCTCGCCGGTGGTGAGCCAGCCGGAGCGGAGGACCTCGGCCACCGCCTCTACCTCCGCCTCACCCACCGCCGGCCGATGGAAGGGCAGAAAACTCTCGCGCACGGGGGGACGATTCCCCATCAAGCCAGGGCCCGGTCGCTATGCCCCCGCCCCTCACCGACCGCCGCCGTCCACGGCCCCGGCAGGTGGAAACTGCTCGACTGTTGGGCCAACCGTACGTACTGCCCCAAAGCCCGGCGGAACTTGTAGTTGACCGCAACCGACGCCTCGTTCACCGGTTCGCGGCGGGTCGCCATGGTGACATAGTAAAGGGGTAGCATGAGCTCGACCCAGTCGGTATCCAGCTCGAGCTGTTCGGTGTACGCGGCGATCGCCGCCGCCGCCAAGGATCCAAACCAGCCGGCGCTGGCGCCGCGCACCAAGAGGGGCAGTTCATCGCCTCGATCGCGGGCGGGGCTGTGGGCTCCGGCAACGACATCGAAACTATCCAAAAAGCAGTACAAGTCGTGGTGCGTGACGTTGCAGTCGTCATAGCCACCCCAATCAATCACCCTGAGCCCACCGTCCCTGACGTAGATGTTCCCCGGCCACAAATCCCCGTGCGAGGCAACGGCGACCACCTGCGTGCCGCGGCGCCCGGCGAGCCGATCGGTCCATTGCTCCAGGTAGCGATTCTCGTCCGGCTCGAGCGTGTGCAAGCTCCGCAAGCGGCGCAGCGGTTGGGTGACCTGTTGGTGGAACAGGGGCTCGGTGAGTTCCACCGGGCGACGGGCGATTGCCGCCAGCCGAATCGCCCAGTCCATCGCCCGGTGCATGTAGGCTCGGACACTTGCTTCCTGGGCCGGCGCCTCCAGATCGATGACCGGCAGAAAGCGCTCGCCCCCCGCGCACTCTTCGACACCGATCCAATACTCCCCCATGGGCAACCCGGCAATAGCCTCGGGCACAGTCGGCAGGAGATCTTCCGGCAGGCGCGCGCGGACGCGGTGGATCAGGTCGACCTGGCGAATCAACCGCGCTTGCGCCGTGCGGTTAGCCGTGATCTTGAGAACCAGGGCGGGTTCCTTGGCGCCGTCCAAGAAGGCGTACAGATAGACGTAGTCCCGCGGAAAGTCGGCGATCGATCCAAACTTCATGAAGTGGATGCGACGCGGACGGGGCAGGCGGTCGCCGATCACCATCTCCCACCCTTCGATGAGCCGCTCCTCGATGGCGTGGATCATTCGGCCCCCTTGGTGGCGACGATGGTGAACTTGTGCACACACTGCCGCAAGACTCCCAGGCGGGCCGCCGTTGCCAACGCCCGGCGCAGGGCAGAACGCTTGCGGCTCTCGACGTAGAACGGCTCGGCGTAGTGGGCAGCCAGCGCCGGCTTCGAGTCCAGCGGCAACAACACCCGCGGGTCGGCCATGTGCGGCAGGCTCAGGTAGCGACTGACGCGCGCGAATCCAGCCTGACGAGCCACGGTTTCCACTGCGCCGTAGCTCAAACCAGCGGCGCGAGCTTCGCCGCGTTCCAGGAGCCCCTCGTAGGTCAGCATCAGCTGCGCGAAGCGCGCGTGACGACCCGGCACCTCAGCCATCACCACCCCGCGCGGCGCCAGGGCGCGATGGGCGTGCCCGAGCCAAACACCGAGGTCATCGGCGTTCTTGACCACACCCCGGCTCAAGACCGCCACTTGGGCTGCCTCACTGGTGGCATCGGTGCCGCGGACGCTCAGGGTCACGCGGCCGTGCGTCGCCTCCGCGAGGCTCTGCTCCAGCTCGCCATCGCCGTCGCCCAAAATGAGCACCGGCAACTCAGCGGTCAAGCCGAGGAGTTGGCCAATGGCGTTCACTGGCGGCACCCCAAGACGGCGCGTTTCAGCGCCCGCAATAGCCGGAAGCCGCGCTGGCCGCCGGCGGTCAAGAGCAGGTGACGCGCCACCTCAAGGCTGGGCTTCAACTTGAACGCCTGCCAAAAAGCGGCGCGAGCCTTGTCCATCTCCTCTCGGCCGAAGTAGCCAATCCCTAACACTAAGAAGTAGGCGTTGAAGTAGGCATCTCGGCGCCGCTGGCGCGCCGCCGGCGCCGGATCGGACGCATCGTGGTGGCGCTCGAGAATGCGAAAAATGTTCCGGCGTCTGAGTTCGACGTTGACGCTCCGGTTCCCGTCGTGCTTGCGATACTCGGTCAACGGCTCATCCACGTAGTCCACCAGCCACTCGCGGGCGATGCGGATCCACAAGTCCCAATTCTCGATGGAAGTCAGCGACTCGTCGTAGCCGCCGACCGCCTCCACCGCCTGCCGCCGCACCATGACCGATGAACCCACCATGATGTTCCTAATGCTGAGCAAGCCGTAGATTGCCCCGCGGCCATCGGGCGGACACGGGTTGACCTGCACCACCTGTCCTTTCCCGTTGATGATCCGCGCCGCGGTGAAGCTGAGACCAATCCTAGGGTTGGCATCCATCAACGCCACTTGCTTGGCCAGCTTGGCCGGGCACCAGAGGTCGTCGGCGTCAAGAAACGCCACGTACGTCCCGCGGGCCGCCTCCAGACCGCGGTTGCGGGCAGCGGCTGGTTTGCCTTCGTTCTCTTTGTGCACAACCCGCAACCGATCGCCGTAACCAGCCAACAGCTGTGGTGTCGCATCGGTGGAACCGTCATCGACGACGATGACTTCGTAGTCGGTGTAGGTCTGTTCGAACACAGACGTCAGGGTCCCGGCCAAGGTGGACTCAGCGTTGTAGGCCGGAATCACCACCGACACGCGGGGCGCCCCAATGTCGGTTTGCTGCTGGTCAATCACCACCGGTTCGGCCTCACTCACGAGCGACCACCTCCACGATAGACCGCTACGTGCGCCCGGCCGATCGCCGCCCAATCGAGTTGGTCAGCGCGGGCGCTGGCGCCGGCGGCGAGGGTGGCTCGATCGTTCTGGACCGCCGCCGCCATTGCCCCAGCCAGCTCGACCGGGCCGCCGTCGTAGAGCAAGCCAGCGTCGCCTCGAACGAGTTCGGGCAAGCATCCGCGCCGGGGAGCGATCACCGGCAACCCAAAACTCAAAGCCAAAATCGCGGAACCCGACACCAACACGCGCTCGAAACCCATCACCAGGTAGTCGGCTGCCCGAAACCAGACCTGCACCTCATCGTCCGGCACGAACTGCAAGTGCCAGAGAATGTCGAGGCCGGTCGCCGTCGCCCTGAGCTCCTCGACTTGCGCTTCGTCGTCGGCGGTGCGCGGCCGCCCCACCACCAAAAGTCGCGCCCGCGAATGTTCGGCAGTGAACCGGCGAAACGCCTCGACGATGGTGCGAATGCCTTTGTAGCCCCGAATCAACCCAAACGCCAAGAACACCGGCTGCTCGGGATCGAGCCCCAAGCGCCGGCGTGCCTCGGTGCGGTGGATGACGTCTGGATAGACGCCGACGTAGCTGCCGTGAGGGATCGGGTGCACGCCGCCCAAGCGCTTCTTGCCGGCCAACAGCGGCCGCGCCGCTTCGCAGTGGATGACAACTTCGCTCAGGTTCATGGCAAAAAAGCGCGCCAACGAGTCGGCGCGTGGCGTCGGTGAGTCGTGCGGCGCGGCGTTGTGCAACGTCCAAACCAGGCGGTAGCCCAACAGGCGAGCAGCCACGAGAAAGGCGCTGAACGAAGCGGCGCGCAGGCTACTTTTCCAGGGACTTGATTCATCGCGATAGAACACGTGCAGCCAGTGCAAATGCAAAACGCGGACCCGTCCGCGTTGTCGCCACAGCCACCGCCAGCCGGGGCGGCCTGGGGCCTCAACGAGCGCCCCCGCCGCTTCGACGGCGCCCGCCAGGAGCGCCGGGTAGGGGTTGGTCGGCATCGAGGCCGGCACCAAACAGACCCGCAACGCCCGATCGCTCAAGCTGCACCCCGGCGTACGCTCGGGTTATCGGCGCCCCGCTCGGCAATGTTGGGCCACTCCCCAGCCAAGTAGCCGAAGACCAGCGCAGCTTCGGGCACCACCCGCGCCCCGAGGGAAGACTCCCCCAAGCCGGTGATCCAGAGCCCCACCACCGCTCCCAAACCGCCCGCCACGTACGGTCGCTGGCGGAGCTGGGCGAGCGCCACCGTCACCTGGGCGCCCATCCAGACGATCATAGCAACGAGCAGAAACCAGCCGCCGCGGGCACCGAGTTGCAAGAACAGGTTGTAGCAATTGGGGGCGTCGAGCTGGCCGGTCCAAGGCGCCGCCCGCAGAGCGCTCAGCCCCCGCTGCCACTCGACGGCTCGATCACCCAACAGATTGCTGCTGCTAAGCGACGCCAATCGCCGGCTGTATGCCGCCGGCAGTCCGGGCAGCTCGGCACCGGCCGCCACCCAGACGCCCAGCGTTGCCGCCGCCACGATCACCGCCATCCCCGCTACCCACCAACCCCGGCGCCGCCGCGCGTGGCCAAGAGCGATCAAGGTCACCGCCCACGCCAAAGTCCCCCCGATCCAGCCGGAGCGCGAGAAACTCAGCGCCAAAAGCGAGAGCCCGGCGACTAGACCACCGGCGGCCAGGAGGTCACGGCGGCCACCGCCGGCGCCCAGCGCCCCCAAGCACAGGGGCCAGAGGAGCGTCACGTGAATCGCCAACAATTCGGAGCCGCCCACCCAGCGGCCGACGACCGGCACCTCGCGGGTCGAGCCGGCAGCCTCCCATGCGGCGACGCCCAAGAGGCACAGGAGACAGGCGCCAACCGAACGGGCAAACCACACCGCCCCCCGGCGGTCTAGGGCGCGTCCAATGCCATAGAAGGTGAGCAGCAACGATGCCCAGCGGCAAAAACTCCAGAAAGCAGGGTCGGCCCCGGTGCGCACCAAGGCGGCGCCGGCCACCCAGACCAGGGCGGCGCCGAGAATCGCCGTTGGCCACCGCCGGGCGCGCCCCGCCCCCCAACCGGCGCGTGCCCACCACGTGAGGCCGCCGGCCAAGAGCAACATCTCGGACGGATACGGCGCCGCCTCGCCACCGGCCCAGGCACGCACCATCGGGTTCCCCAGCCAGGCTGCCCAGGGGACTAAAGCCGCCCAGTGCGCGGCGCCCACCTTTGGCCAACTCCCCAGAACCACGCCGAGCGCGACGGGTATGATGAACACGCTCGGGTTAGGGCTGGCCAGCCAAGAGCCGACCAATGAAGCGACGCCCAGGGCCACGACCCATCGCCCACTCGAACGATCGCGACTCGCATGGACACCTTGCTCAATTTCGCTCGCGCCTGCCGCTTGGCGCTTTTTCAGCTCACCTCGACGCGCGTCTTCGGCGTGGAGTTCGACGTCATTCTTCACTTGTTACTAGCCGCCCTCATCTTCTGGTTGGCCGAGCGCCGACTGGGAGCGCGGCGGGCCGCTTGGTTGTTGGCGGTGTTGATCATCCTCAAAGAGGTCGCCGATGTCTTTCTCAAATCGCAACTGCGCTACATCCACCGGCCGACCCCGGAGATGCTGCTCGACATCGGCACCGACCTGTTCATGGGCGCGGCCGGTGGCCTGTTGACCTGGCTGGTCCTGAAGGCTCAAAGGGCTCGAGCCGCTTCCGAAGCGCACTAAGCTTCCACTTCGGCAGTGGCGCCGCCGGCGTGGCTCTGTCCACGGTAGCCGGACACCAACGCATCATAGAGCCCCAACATACCCTGGGCGACTTGCGGCCAGGCAAATTCCTGCTCGACCCGGGCGCGCCCCCGCACTCCCAAGCGCTGGCGAGTCTCGGGGTCGGCGAGAAGCTTGACGGCGCTGGCGGCGAACTCGTCCGGCGTATCGGCGATCCACAGGTCGTGGTCGTGGCGCGCTTCCAGCCCCTCGCAACCAATCGACGTCGACAAGATGGCCTTCTGCATGGACCAGGCGTCGAGCACCTTGAGCCGCGTGCCGCCACCGACTCGAAACGGGCAGACAAAGAGCGCCGCCGGATCGACCAGCGGCCGCACATCCGGCACCAAGCCGGTGACTTGCACCCGCTCAGGATCGCCCGCCGCCGCCCGGCGGGCGGCTGCAGACGGGTGCGAACCAACCAAGGTCAGCCGGCAGTTGGGTACTTCAGCAATGATCCGTGGCCAGATCTCCTGGAGGAACCAGGCGATGCCGTCGGCATTGGGGTACCAGCTCATGCCCCCGACGAACACCAACTCGGAACGGGTGCCGGCCGGCGTCGGGCCGGGGCGAAAGTAGTCGACATCGACCCCATTGACCACTGTGTGGACCGGCGCTCCCGCCCGCATGCCCAGGAAAGTCAAGCGGTCGTCGTCGGAGACGGCAACGTGCGCATCAAGCCGCTTCAGGGCGCCCAGTTCAGCAGCCGCCAACTTCTTGGCCTGGTAGCCGACGTACCAGCGCTTCAATGGGTCGCGGAGCGCGGCGGCGCGCCTCGCCAACAAGCGCGACTCGACATTTTGGTGCACGAGAATCTGGGGCAAATCTGGCGCTAGCTGACCGTACGGGGCCATCGCTATCGTCTCGTACTGCACCAGGTGGATGGGCGTTTTGGCCAACAGGGCGATCACCGCGTGTTCCAGGGGTGGTGAGTAGAAACGGTCAAACGAGTAGGGCAGCGGTGACATGAGGTTGCGCAAGAGCAGCGTCCCGAACTTGAGTTTGGAACCAGCGCTCGGCAACGGGAAGACTTGCACGTCGTGGCAGAAGCTCCGCAAGTGCTCGACCGAGGCCGCCAACTCGTCTTCACCGAGCAGGACCGTTTGGTTGACACAGTAGAGGTGCACGCGGTGACGCTTGGCCACTTCGCGCAGCAAGTTGTAGCAGCGCAGCAACACGCCTGAGGTCGTCGGATACGGCACCAGGTGTGAGAGGACCAGAATGTCGTAGGTCACCCGATGCCCCCTGCGGCGCGGCACGGCCGCTCTCCCAGGCCGTCAGCTGTCTCGATGTAGTCTCGATGCCAGAGCCCGAAGCACAACAGCGCCCAGATGTGGTTGTCGTAGTTGGCACGGCGGGCCAGGTGAGCATCGACGACCGCGCGCACCGCCGGTGGATCAAAGACGCCAGCCAGGCGCAAGCTCCGCTCGGACAAAACTTCTTCGACGTAGTCACGCAGCACGCCGCGGAACCAGACGGTCAGCGGCACCGAGAAGCCCATCTTCTTGCGGTCCAAAAACTCGCGCGGCAAAAGGTCCTCGACGGCGCGTTTGAGCACGTACTTGCGCTCCATGCCGCGCAGTTTGTAGGCCGGTGGAATGGTCGCGGCGTACTCCAGGAGGTGGTGGTCCAAAAACGGCACCCGGACTTCAAGCGAGTGAGCCATCGACATCCGATCAGTCAGGGTCAAGAGGTCACCCGGCAAGTAGAGCTTCAGGTCCGCATACAACACCTGGTTGAGTGGCGCCGCACCGGCGGCGCGCTCTGCGTAACGCTGGTAGGTGGCCCGCGGCGCCTGGCGATCGATTTCCTCACGCATCGCCGGACTCAATAGAGCATGGCGCTCAGTGGGGCCAAAGGCAGAGATCAAAGCCAGATAGCGCTCGTCCAAAGGCATGCTCAGGGTGCGTACGAAGCGCTTGGCGCGACCCATCCAGTGGCCGCCGGAGGACGAGTCGGGCAAGCGCTCGATGAGCGGCTCAAGCATGTGACGCCGCCAAGCCGACGGGAACCAGGCGAAGCGTTCTGCCAAAAGCGCCCCCCGGTAACGTTCGTAGCCCGCCGCCACCTCGTCGCCACCCAAACCCGACAGCGCCACCGTCACGTGCTGGCGGGTCATCGACGCCAGGTACCAGTTAGGAATGGCCGAAGAGTCGGCAAAGGGCTGATCAAAAGCCCGAACCAGATCGGGAACCAGTCCCGCCACGTCAGGCTCCACGACAAACTCGTGGTGGCGGGTGCCGTAGCGCTCGGCGACGCGGCGTGCCACCGGCCGCTCGTCAAAGTGCTCGCCGCCGGCATCGTAGCCGATCGAGAAGGTTTCGACCGGCTTGGAGGCATGTTTGGCCATGAGTGCCACGATCGACCCCGAGTCGATGCCTCCCGACAGGAAACCGCCCAGTGGTACATCGGCAATCATCCGCACTTTGACCGCGTCGTCGAGTTGGTAGCGCAGCCCGCGGGCGGCCGCTTCGATCGTCAGGCTCTCGTCCACGGCGTAGTCGAGGTCCCAATACTTGCGGGTGGTGATCTCGCCGCCCTCGGCAACGAGCGTGTGACCGGCCTCGAGTTCGTAGATGTCTTCGAAAATGGTCAGCGGCGCCGGTACGTAGAGGTAGGTCAAGTAGTGGTTGACCGCCGGAGCCGAGACCCGCCGCTCCAAATGCGGGCAACGCAGCACCGCCTTGAGTTCCGACCCCCAAAACAACTGGCCATCTTGGACAGTGTAGAAGAGCTGCTTGATCCCGACCCGGTCGCGCGCCAAGAGCAGCCGCTGGCGTTTGGCATCCCAGAGGGCAAAAGCAAACATGCCGCGCAATCGCTCAACGCCGGCGTCACCCCACTCCTCGTAGGCGTGGACAATCGTCTCAGTGTCCGAGTGCGTCTTGAACGTGTGGCCGTGCGACTCCAACTCGCGGCGCAAGCTCTGGAAGTTGTAGATTTCGCCGTTGAAGACGATCCACACCGACCCGTCTTCGTTGGTGATCGGCTGGTCGCCACCAGCCAGGTCGATGATCGACAACCGGCGCATCGCCAACCCAACCCGCCCGGGATCCTCGTAGAACCCGTCCGAGTCGGGCCCGCGGTGGGTGATGACGCGGTTCATCTCCTCGAGGAGGCGCCGGTCCACTGGGCGTGGGGCGCCCAATGAGTGAATGCCAACGATGCCGCACATGCTGTTCGATCGCCCTTCTTTTGGCCTGGCGGCTAGCGCCGGGTGGGTTCCCAGGTGACCTGTCGGGCGCCCCGCGCGAAGCGCACCCAGGCCAGCAAGATAGACAGGTTGACTCCGGCGAAAAACAACGGCAAGCGAAACAGCGCCCGCGCCTCCAACCGCCGGTTGATATACCCCGCCAGCGCCAGCGCGTAGAACGCCACTTGGGCAGCCAGGACCAGGGCGTAGAAACGATGCGTGGGTGCCAAAGCAGCGCTGGCGATGAACAAGAGCAGCAGGAAAAACGGTACGGTCCACCGCAACACCTTGTGGCTCCAAAGCCTGAGGGCGACGCCCGGGCGCCGCAACGGATTCAGCAGCTGGCGCATGTGCCAAAGAACCGCCATGCCCCGCATCACCGTCCGGACTTTGCGCCGGAACTCGTCATCCGGCGCGTGCAGGGCATGGTAGGTACCGACCGCGTCGGGCTCGGGCACCGCCCGGTAGCCAGCTTCCACAACTTTGAGCGGGGTCAAGAAGTCCCGGGTCAGCTTGGGGTCCCAGACGCCGGCCAAGGACGCCCGGACCGCGTAGAACGAGCCCGACGCCCCGATCAACGTCCCGGTCTCGGCCTCTAGTTGCCGGAGCCACATTTCGTAGCGTACGTAAGCCCCCTCACCCGCTTCGCCTTCCTCCTCGGCACGGTCAGCGACGACGCGGTCGGTACTGGAAACGCAGCCGACTTCGGGATCCGCAAAATTGGCGGCGATCGCCTTGAGCGAACCACCGCTGAGTTGGATCCGCGCGTCCGAAAACACCAAAATGTCGCCGGTGGCGCGCTGGATCGCGGCGTTTTGGGCGGCAACCTTGCCGCGGCGCTCCGGCTGCGTGACCAGCTCGATGCCCCGCCCTGCGTACTCGCGGACAATGGCATCGGTTCCGTCGTCCGAACAGTCGCTGGCCACAACGATTTGGAGTCGATCGGCTGGATAGTCCAGTGCCAGAGCGTTGTCCAACTTCTGGCGGATGTTTTGCACTTCGTTATAGGCGGTGATCACCAGGGTCATCGAGGGCGTCTCCCGCGCTTTGGCTACGGGCCTCACCCCCAAACCAGCGCGCAGGGCACGCAAGAGCAGCGGATACCCCAGGTAGGGATAAAGGATCAACGCCGCTGACCACCAGAAGAGACCTTGCACTTGCACCTATCCACCCGTTTGGGGCAGACCGAATCGCACCGGACGGCTGACTCAGGCTGAGTCACCATGGCACGCCCGCCCCGTCCCGACAGAATCGGCAGCTGTCTTGAAACAGCTTAGTGCAAGGTAAAGACGAACGGAATGGCAACCCGCGAGGCCACCGGGCGCTGGTGCTGGATGGCCGGCCGAAACAAGAACTGGCGGGCTGCGGCCAGGGCAGCATCGACCAACGAAGCTGGGGCCGTCGTCGCCAAAAGCTCAGCCGCCACCACTCTCCCCTGGGCATTGATGGTCACCAGGACGTCCACCCGCCCTTCGGCTCCAGCATCCCGGGCGAGGCTCGGATAATCGGGCTCGACCGCCCGAATCACCACCGGCGGCTTTTCGAAGCCCAAAATCGGCGCCGGCGGCTGGGAGGGGGAAGGCCGGGACGGCGGCGGCGGCGACCACTCGGGCTCTGGCGCCTCATTGGGCGTCAGCTCCACCGGCTCGTCGCCATCCGGCGGGCTGGCCTCGGGTGGCAGCGGCGGACGTGGAACCGGCTTGGGCGGTGGGAGTGGCTCCCAACTGTTCACCGACACCACTTCGGTGGGCGGCAACGGCGCCAGGACCACCGGCTTGGCCTGAGGGGCGGGTGCGAAGATCAACCCGAGCCAATGCACCATACCTGAAAAGCACAATGCCACAGTCAGATAGCGCAGATAGCGAGCGTTCAGCTGGAAGTAGAGAGCGGCGCGCCGGCGCCTTCTGTCCCGATCCATGGGGGCACCTCAGCGGGGGAAGTTAAGTCGCTTTAGGGGCGGCCAACGCGCCCTCTCTACAAGGTACGGACCCTCGCGGGCGGAATCGCCCCCCCCCGGGAGATTCAGCTCCTGCCGCTCGAGGCCGTGGCGAGGACTTGGGCGGCCTGACGGGCCCGCGCCGACCAGTGGTGCTCGCCGGCTCGGGCCAGCCGCGCGGGGCGGCCCGGCTCGGCGCCCAGCTTGACCGCCTTCCGGCAGGCGTCGACGAACGCCTCGTGCGTGTCGACCACCGCCACGACGTCTTCGAAACCCTCAAGACCGGCGATCCGGGTGGACACCACCGGCGGTCCGGCAGCCAGGTAGTCGTAGAGCTTGAGCGGATTGTTCCCGGCCGTGTGCTCGTTGATTAAATGCGGCAACAAGCAGACGTCAAACGCCGCCAGCCACTCCTGCAACGCGGCGTGGGGCACCGCCGGCAGAAAGTGGACGTTGGCAAGGTTGAGATCGCGGCGATCGAACTGGCGTTGCACAATCCCCAGAAAGACAATGTGCCACCCCGGCTCGGCGCGCGCCAACGTGGCGATCAGTTCGACATCGATGCGTTGTGGGCTGATGTAACCCGCATAGCCCAGAACCGGGCCCGTCACTTGCCGGCGCCACGCGGCCACCGCCGCCGGCAGCGGCCCGGCTTGGCGCGGCCTCATGCCCGTGGCGTTCGGCACCGTATGTGCGGCCGCGTTCCAAGCGCGCGCTCGGCGCTCAAGTTCGGGGTTGACGGTGAGGACGACGTCAGCCCGCCGAATCCAGCGCTCGGTCACCCGCTCGAGGGCAGCCATCCGCTCAGCCCGCAAGGAGAACCGCGAGAAATCGTCAGACCAATCGAAGAAGACGCGTTTGGCCCGCTCGGCCAAGCGGGCGACCAGCGCCTCATCTTCGGGGCGCGGCGTGTTGATCAACAGGGCCACAGGAGGGCTGGTGCCCGCCAAGACCGTCCGACCTGCCACCGCCTCATTCAGCCGGGCAACCGTCGCGTTGGAGCTGAAGGGCAGCCAGTCGACCGGCGTCACCACCCTCACCCGCGCCTCTGGGCGGCGCGGCCACATGTGCAGATAGCTGTACCGTGCCACCGTGCCCCACTCTTGGCGCAGCCGGCGCGGACTCACCCACGGACTCACCGCTGGGTTCACAAAAACCACTTGCTTGACCAAGCCCTGGCGCGCGAACTCGCTAACCATGCTCTGGTTGCGCTTCCACATCGGGCTCCAGGGATGGTAGCCGACGCACACCAACGTCCAGCCGCTCAGCAGCGCCCGGGCGTCCTCGAACCCGCCATCCTTAGCCATTGCCCCAGTCCTGTGCCACCCCTACCCGAGCGTCTTGGAAAAACCGCAGCCAAAGTTGCACGGTGGCCACCGCGCACAACGGCCGGTAGAGCTGGCGACGACCCGAGCGATGCTCCTCCACCAGCCGGCGCAGGACGTCCATTTGAAACACGGGCGCTAGCCGTTCGTGGTCGGCCAAAAGGCCCTCCAGCAATGGGGCACTGGCACCGCGCAGCCAAGCGTCGTAGTGCGCGTACTGCCGGTAGTCGTGGGGGCGTATCCAGCCGCCGGTCCAACCCGGCAGGCGGCGCTTCACCCCCTCCCGGAGCTGTGCCCAGCCGACGCCGCTGCCGGCGAGCGGCACGCCGGTCGCGGACCAAGGTACCTCAGCCAAATCGGGGTGCCGTTGCCTCAACAGTTCAAGGTAGAGCCTTTGCCCGCGTCGCCACTCTGGCGGCCACGAGCGCAGCGCCGCGCACACCCGCCGATCGGCAAACGGCACGCGCGTCACCGCCACCTGCCCCAGCACTGCCAACTGATAGGCGACAAAGCGGCGCTGCCGGAGCACCCGGTCGACGCGGTCGGCGCGTTCCACTGGGGTCGGCGCATCCTGGTAGCACGACAGAAAGGTGTCGAACGTCACTTGGCGCGCCGCAGTTGCCCATTGGGGTTGGAGAATCGCCTCCAAACCCGCTTCATCGAAGCCGAAGCGGTAGTGACGATCGAACAGGGCACGAGCTTCCTCGGCCACCGAATTCGCTTCCGCTTGCACCCAGTTGAGGTGGGCGCCGGTCAGATGGTCGCCCAGAAACCCACTCAACGCTACGGTTGGCCGGCGCGCCAGTTCAACGCTTAAGCAGCCGACGTGCGCGGCGTGAACACTGGCCTGCCCCTCGGTGGTATACACCAACCGCGGCCCGAGCCTGGCCATATAGTCAGGCCCTAGCGCCACGCTTCGGTGGCGCGTCCCGGCCACCCGGGCCAGGCGCTTGCCGAAGCGCTGATCCCAGGAGTGACCGTGGCCGTAGGAAAAAGTGGAGAGCGGCCCGTGCCGGCGGGCGTAACCCAAGAGTGCTCGGGAATCCAAGCCGCCGCTTAAGGGCAAAGCGGTGCGCCCTTCGAAGTCCGCCAGCGCGGCGGTGGTGGCGTCGGCCAGAGCGACATCCAGCGCCTCAATCGCCGCCTCCGGCTCGGCAGGAACGGACGTGTCCAATGTGTCGGGGACCCGCTCCAGTCGCCAACGGCGCGCCGCATCCCAGCTAGCGGTTGTGAGCGGGCCAAGCGCCCGCACACCCTCGAACAACGTCCGCTCCCCCAGCGGATAGCCAACCACCAGGACATCCCCCAGCGCCTGGCCATCCAAGCCGACTGGGTCGTGACCGTTGCATAACCGCGGGCGCGTCCCAAACACACTCCCCGCCCGCAGCGAGCGGTAGTAGATGCCCGCGAAGCCGCCGGGGTCCTGGGCCAGGACGAGCCGCCGCCGGGCGACATTCCAGACGGCAACAGCGTAGACACCGTTTTGTTGGGCCAACGCCGCGGCGCCGTCCCGCTGGTAGGCGCCCAACAGGAAGGTTGCGGTGTCGTCGGTACCCGCCACGTAGCCGTAGGCCACCAACACCAGGTCACCATCAACCCGCACGCCGCCTTGGTCCGCTGCGACCGGCAAGTCCGCATGGGCCATCCACACCGCCCCGGCGTCGTAGGTGTCGATGGAGTCCGCCGGGTGCGGCAAACGCCCGGTCAGATGAGCCTTCCACTGCGCCTGCGTGGCTGGGTCGTCTAGAACGTAGCCGGCTAACCCCGGCATACGCGTCGTTCTTCCGGGTCGGCCGCGACCTTGTCGTCCGGGGACTCGGACTCTGCTAGTCGACGGCGCCCCAAAGCCCCAGTCAACTCCAGAACCAGCGCCCGTACCTCCGGGAACGGTGCTTTCCAGAGCGTTGCCACGTAGACCACCGCACCCATTGCAGCCACCAAGGTCAAGACACCCAAGTTGTCGCCCCATTGGCGCCGGAGCCACCACTGGCAGGGGATGACCGTGGCGGTGAGCACCAAAGAACCGACTACGGCTGGCGCCAAGGCCCTGGCGTACTGGCGCCACTGCATGCCAGTCATGCGATTCATCAACGTTTGCATCATCCACAGCATCGCCGCTGACGCGACCACGACTGCCCAAGCCACTCCGGCGGTGCCGAAGCGGCTGCCGAGCATGGCACCGCCGATCAAGAGGGCCAAGTACACCGCCTGCCGCCTAATCTCCTCCATCACCCTGCCCTTGGCGTCGACGACGGCGCCAACAAACGTCGTCACCGACTTCATCATGCCGGCCACGCACATGATTTGCAGGGGCAACACGGTGGGCAGCCACTTGTCGCCGTATACCAGACCAATCAACAATGGCGCGGTTAGGCCCATACCGACCAAGAAGGGAAAGCTCACCACGGAGGTAGCGCTCAGAACACGCATGTAACCGCGCCGGAGCCGGTCGTTGTCGTCCTGGATGCGCGAAAACGTCGGGAACAAGACCGACATGATCACCCGGCTCAACTGGGTGAGCGGCAACGACATCAGACTGTAGGCACGCGTGTAGAAGCCCAGCTGTGCCGGGCCGAGGCGTTTACCAATGACGAAGTAGTCCACGTTCGCGGCACAGTAGTTCATGATGCGTTTGACGGTCAAGGTAGCGCCAAAGTTGAGCAACTCGCGGTAGCGCTGCCAATCGAACTCCGGGCGCGGCAACCAACCGGCGACGAACAGGAGTGCCACCGAGCGCGAGAGGTTTTGGCTGATGCCTCCCCAGGCGATCGCCCAGACCCCAAAGCCTTTGACCGCCATGACCACGGCGACCACCGCGTGCACCACCATGGAGAGCGCTTCAATGATCGCCAACTCTCGAAACTTGAGCGCCCTGGACAGCTTCGAGACCGACACCGAACTGACCCCGTTGATCGCGAAGTTGACCGAGATCAACGACAGCACGGGACCCGCCAGTTCGTGCTTGAAAAAGGCGCCCACCCACCCAGACAGCCCCTTCAACGCCAGCATGATCAGGAGCGACATGGTGACGTTGGCCACCCATGCTGTGCGGGCGTGCGCTTCGGTGATTGTCCGGCGCTGGACGAGCGCCGCTCCCAACCCGACGTTGCCGATGGTCTGGGCAAGCCCGGTGAAGATCGAAGTAATCGCGAACACGCCGAAGTCGGCGGGTTCGAGGAGGCGGGCCAAAACGATGCCGACCGCGAACTGAAAGGCCTGGACCACGATGTTGGAGGAAAGCGCCCAGGCGATGCCGCGTTTGGCCGAACTACCGACGCTCAGCGGACCACTCCGGCAGCGCTGACCGGCGGGGCGCTCCCCGCCACCGAGTGGGCACTCAGGGCGGTGGCCCGCCCGGCGTCGCCATTGAGGCACCGCACCAGAGTGTTGGCGTCTCGCCCGATGAAATCGTAGGGCAAAGCCAGCGCCGCCAGCCGAGCTTTGAGCGCCGCGTCAAAGTGCGACACCTCGGCCCGCAGAAGGTTCAAATCCCCCAACAGCCAGATCCGCCGGGAACCCGCTTGGGCCAGCGCCCGGTCGAGGGCAGCCACCGTCCCCACGATCGGCGCGCCGCTGACGTGGTGGCGCCGGACCACCACGGCCGGGGTCGGCTCGGTGTCAGCGACCACGTAGTCCAGCTGCCCGATGTAGTGCCTATAAATCGAAGCCCAATAGGTTGGGCCAAAGACCATGACCAGATCGCCGGGGGCGAGGCGATCGACCACATAGGCAGCCGGGGCTACATGGTCCTGATGAAAATCAGAGTAGGGCGCCCAGTTCAATGTCGCCCGAATCGGGTCTTTGGCGCTCTCGTAGTCGCGCCCGACCACCGCCTTGAGACGCGCCGGCGATGCATCGGCCGACAGCACAAAGACCAACGCCACTGCCACGACGCCCTGCAACGCCCGGCGGTGGCGTAACCCGCGGCCCAGCGCCGCTGCACCGATGTCAGCAGCGCGCGCCAGCCACCCGGCAATCGCCCAAAGCGCCGCGGCGCCGACGATCAGTCCGAACGGGTAAAGGTGGAAGTGGTAGCGCACTTCGTTAAACAGCTCGCGACCAAACAGCGCTACCACGAGCGGTACACACACCAGCGCCGGTGCGATCAGGGCTTCGCGCCAGCGCCGGTCAAAGGCGAAAGCCGCCAGCAAGGCGACGATTGCGGCGACGACGACGACGGTCATCCGCGGCCAACCAATCCAGAACCACTCCAGGGCGCGGCTGACCAGCGGTGGGTAGTCGAAAAACGCGTCGTTAATGGACTGCGGCTCCCCCCAACCGGGATCCAAAAGGCCGGGATGGCGCCCCATGAACACTGCCCAATAGAACGCCAGCGCCAAAACGCCGAGCCAGGCCGCCCGCCAGGGCGACCGGCGCTGCTCGGTCCAGCCGGCGCCAAACAAGAGCACTCCCACCACACCCAGGCCAATCGCCAGGGCAAACAGGTTGAAGAATGCGGCAGCCAGAATCAGGCAACAGTAAAGTGTCCGCAGCCTGGCACCCGAGCGGCCCAACCCGCCGGCCACCCATAGAGCAAAGGCAACCGTCACCGCCGCCGCCCCCAGCACGGCTACCGGGGCGCTCGCCAAACCATCCAAAGGCATGGTCAGCTGCGGAATCCGCAAGTAGCCCTCAACCAGCCCCAGGATGCCGCTCGGCGCGGCGTCGGTCGACGGCGCCGGCGTGCGGTACACCATCCACCGCCCAATTTCGCGATGCACACCCAGCCACAACGCCGCCAGACACAGAGCCGGGGTGCAGAGCATCACCGCCCGGCGCCAAGTCGGTTCAGTGCGCTCTCCCCAAAAGAGCGGCAGGAGAAAGAAGGTGAGAGTCATGACACCCAGCTGATGGGTGACGATGGCGAGGGCCATTGCAACCCAACTTCCCCACACCCACGGGCGTTGCCGGTCCACGTAGCCTTTGACAAAGCAGAAGGCAGCGGTCACAAACGCCAGTTGCAAAAGCGTGTACATGCGCGCGTAGCGCGCCATCTCCAGGCCCCAGGCGGAAAACGCCACCATCACCGCCGCCACCAACCCCACTTCGGTGCCAAACAGGCGCCGCCCCAGGAAGAACGTGGCGACGACCACCGCCGCTCCAAACAGCGCCGCCGGCAATCTGAGGGCGGTCTCGTTGACCCCGAGGCTAAGAGCAACAGCCGCTTCGGTGTAGAGAAAAGGCGCACCGCGCCAGTAGACGTTGCCGGAATCGACCCGCGGGTAGCCATGGTCCAGGATGCCGCGCACCGCCAGCGCCTGATGCCCCTCGTCGGCCACCAACCCCAGCCGGCCAATGTGGGCGACGCGCAGCCCCAGCCCGCTGGCGACTAGCACCGCCAAGCAGAGCCACGTCCACAGAGATTGGCGGTGGGCTCTGGCCGGCGGCGGAGAGACTGGCGCCGCCGCTAGGGGGCTGGTCGTGTCCACGGCACTAGGCGCTTCGGCCGGGCAGCCTGAGAACTTCGGAATCGTCGCCGCCAAACCCCAGCCGATTACGGACCACGTAGATCGGCTTGTCCTGCGCCTCGTGGTAGGTGCGCGCCAGCATCTCCGCCAGCAGTCCCATCGAGATAAACTGGATGCCTGTGAAGACCAGGAGGACCCCCAGGAGCAGGAGCGGCCGGCCAGCCAGCCCTTGCCCGAAAAAGAGCCGTAGGACGGCCAGGTAAGTGCAGATTGCCGCTCCCGACACCAGGGAGATGCCGCCCCAGAAGCCAAAGATGTGCAGCGGTTGCGTCGAGAAGCTCAGCAAGAACTTGACGGTGATCAAGTCGAGGATCACCCGAAACGTCCGCGAGATTCCGTACTTGGTCTTGCCAAAGCGCCGGGCGTGGTGCTCGACGGGAATCTCGACGATGCGCGCCCCCACCCAACTGGCCAGGGCTGGAATGAATCGATGCATCTCCCCGTACAGGTGGACGTTCTTGACGATCTCGGTCCGGTAGGCCTTCAACGAGCAACCGTAGTCGTGGAGGCGCACGCCGGTCACCCGGCCAATCAACCAGTTGGCAATCACCGACGGCAACCGGCGGCTCATGAAGGTGTCCTGCCGGTCGACGCGCCAACCGGAAACCACGTCGTAGCCTTCGTCGAGCTTGGCACAAAGGCGCGGGATGTCGGCCGGGTCATTTTGCAGGTCGGCGTCCATGGGCACCACGAAGGCACCAGAGGCCGAGCGGAATCCCGCCGACATCGCGGCCGTTTGCCCAAAGTTACGGCGCAAACGGATCACCCGCACGTGCGGGTCGCCGGCCTGGAGCCGCTCGAGAACCGCGTAGCTCTGGTCGGTGGAGCCGTCATCTACATAGATCACTTCGTACGACTGACCGTAACCAGCCAGCGCCTCAGTGAGCTGCGTGTGCAAGGGCTCCAGGCTCTCTTCCTCGTTGTGGACGGGCAAAACGACGGAGAGTTTCGGGGCTTCCTGGGGAGCTGGGGTCTGGGCAGTGCTCATTCGCTCGCCGCGCGGCTCAGGCGCTCTCTTTAATGCGGTTGGCTCCATCCTCGCCCTTGGCATACCACTCGAAGGTGCGCTCTAAACCAGTGGCAAAGTCGACACTCGGTTGGTAACCCAGCCGCTCGGTCGCCAGGGAGATATCGGAGTGGGAATGGAGGATGTCGCCAGGGCGCGGCGGCGCGTGGATCGGCTGCACGTTTTGGCCGGAGTACTCGATCAGTCGGCGGCAAATCTCCAAGACCGTGTAGCGACCGCCGCAGGCGGCATTCATCGCCAAACCGCCCACCCGTTGGGCCGGAGCGTTAGCAGCCAGCAAGTTGGCGTCGACCACATTGTCAATGTAGGTGAAGTCGCGCGACTGCTGACCGTCGCCGTAGATCACCGGCGCTTCACCCCGAAACAAGCGACTCAAAAAGATCGGAATGACGGCGGAGTACTCTGAATCGGCGGCCTGCCGCGCCCCGAACACGTTGAAGTAGCGCAGTGTGACGGTTGTCAGACCGTAGACCTGGTGAAACACTCGCAGGTACTCCTCGCCCACCAATTTGGTGACACCGTACGGCGAGATCGGTACCGGCCGCTGGTCCTCGCGCTTGGGGAGCGCCTCAGAATCGCCGTAGATCGACGACGAGCCGGCAAACACCAAGCGCTCGACGCCGTTCTGGCGCGCTGCGTTCAGCAGGTTGAGCGTGCCATTGACGTTGACGTCGTTGACCAGATCAGGGGCATCAATCGAGCGCTGCACCGATGCCAAGGCCGCCTGGTGAAACACACACTTGACGCCCTGCATGGCGCGCTGCATAGCCCCGAAATCGCGAATGTCAGCTTCCATCACCTCGAGGCATTGGGTCACCTCATCGATGTTGCGACCCGAGCGCGACGCCGCTCCCAACGCTGCCGCTTCGACGTTTTCGCGCTTGCCGTTCTCAAAGTTGTCAACGATACGGACATGCTCGCCGTCGGCCAACAACCGCTCGACAATGTGCGAACCAATGAAGCCGGCCCCGCCGGTCACCACAAAGCTTTGCAAGCAGAACCTCCAGTGCCAGAGCTAGTCTTGATTGGCTGGCTCGACCAAACGAACGTTGCCTCGCTCGCCTGCCGAACGCCGCTTGACGCGCGGGACTTCCTCTTCGTAGCCGTAGTACTTGTAGTCGTAGTAGTAAGGCAAGGCTTCGACAGCATTGTTGACCACAGCACCCAAAATGCGTGCATCCACATCTTGCAGCAGCTCCCGCGAGCGTCGCACCACCTGGCGGGGCGTGCGCCCGGCCATCACCACCAACACCACGCCATCCATGTGGGGTGCCAGCAGCAGCGGATCAGACACGGGCAGCAAAGGCGGGCTGTCGACCACCACCAGGTCGGCTTCGGCCTTGATGGCATCGAAGGTCGTTTCAATCACCTTGGGATCAAACAGTTTGGAGGGCCCCGAGATCACCCGACCCGAGGTAATGATCTTCAGGTTCTTCTGTGGGGTGTCCTTCATCACCGCCTTCATCGGCAACACACCCCGCATCAAGTCGGTCATGCCCTTGGCTTGCGGTAGCCCGTAAATCTCGTGAACACGGGGCTTGCGCAGATCGCAGTCGACATAAATCACCCGGCCCTCCATATGCCGGGCCATGGTCAACGCCAAGTGGCTCGAAGTGGTCGACTTCCCCTCGCCCCGGCGGGAGCTGGTGAACTGCAGCGTGTGCAACGCCTGAGACTCCGCCTCACGGAGCAGCCGCACGTGCAACCGGCGAAACTCGGTGCCGGCTGGCGACTCGTCATCAAAGCGGTCGAAGATCGAGCCGTCCTGCTTAGCCATGGTGGGCCTCAGTGGATTGGTGCGTCGCACTGCCGCCGTCAGGGAAATCGTGGGCGGCAACGCTACACAATGACGCGAATAGAATTAGGCTGGCAGCCCCGACGTGGCGGCGCCGCCGGCTGCTTGACTGAGTGTTGGCGGCCACCAGTTTGGGGATGGTCCCTAGAACCGGCAGCTCCAAGACCTCTTCGACCTGCTCGACCGTCTTCAAGGACGTGTCCAAATACTCGGTCAGAATCACCACGCCGAGGCCCAGCAGCGGGCCGGCGGTCAACGCCAGGAGCAAAATGCGCAAACGATTGGGACTGTCCGGTTTTGACGGGATCTCGGGGTCAACGACGACCGACACCTTGGCGGCGATGGTCGCCTCGCCGGTCTCCTTCTTGAGGTTGATGTCGTTCAGCTCGCTCTCGAACTGACGCACGTTTTGGCGCGCTTGGTTCTTTTCTTCCTCGAGCCTATCCAGCGTCAGCTGATCTCCTGAACTTTGCTTCTCGCGGGAAGTAAAACCGCCAATGTAACGATTGACCTGATCCTTGCGTGCTTGCACCGACTTCAGCACGATGCCGTCAAACACAACATCGCCAATCGTGCCCAGGGTGCGCCCGTCTTGGTTCGGAAAGGCCTGGGCGACCAGGCTGCTCATTTCGCTGAAGATGTCTTGGCGCAGGGTGCTGACGTTAGCGCCGGCGCCACCGCCGATCAGGATCGGCACGTGCTCGCGCTCGGCTTGCGCCAGGCGGCTGGCCAACGTGTTCAGCCGCGAACTCGACACCCGGCGCTCGAGCGAGGCGGCGTTGCGCATGTCCGAGGGCAACCGTTCGAGGCTGCGCTGGATCCGCGTGCGAATGGAAGTGGCTTCGAAATCGGCTTCGCTCAACAGCCGCCGGGCTTCGGGCAAAGTTGAGTTGGTGATCGGGTTGGTCCCCAAGACACCGCGGACAATGAGCTTGTTGTAAAACTCCTGGTAGGCAGCCTCGGCAACCTGCAGGCGCTTGCGCTCCTCGGCCAACAGGCGGGAGATTTCCTCTTCGACGCGCTCGGTTTGGGCCGACGACTGGCTGATGGCAAAAGCCTCGTAGGCGTCGCCCAAAGCCTTAGCAACCTCGTAGGCTTGACGGGGGTCTTCGCTCTCGGCCTGGAAGCGGAATTGCTCAATACCTCCCCTGCCCACCTCAATCTGATCACGCAGTCGCCCCGTATAGACACTGACGGTCAGCTCGTCCAGCGACTTGTGGGGGGCACGCTCCTGGCGCTGGCGGGCTGCCGCCAAAATGCCGGGGTCTTCGTGCAGCCCCAGGCGCTTGCCCACTCCCTCCAGGAACGACTCGCTCATGATGTCCTGGCGAATGATCTTGAGGCGCTGGTTCTCGTAACCCTTCTCGCGCCGCTGCTGCTGGCGTTCGCCTGCAAACTCCTTGACCGCATCCTCGACAATGTCGCGCTCTTTGATTTCCAAGACGGTGCTCGACACGTACATGGGCTTCAGAAACTGCAAGGCGACGAGCGCCGTTCCCAACACCACAAGGGTCGGCAAGAGGATCATCCACTTGCGCTTCCACAGAATGCGCGCGTACTCAGCGAGCTCTACCCGGTCATCTGTCATCGTCATTGAAGGACCCCTAAGCTGTACGGATCATTGGGCCGGGAGGTAACGGGTAGCCCCAATCCGGTCAATTCTTTTGCAGCCGATCGATCAGCAGAATAGTCGCCGCCGCGGCCGAAATGATGGTCGCGAATCCCCGGACGTTGTTCAGCGAAAGAATACTGCCCCGCCTCGATCCCACGGTGACGGTGTCGCCGGGCATCAGGAGCGGGTTGGACACCTCATCGCCGCGCTCTAGGTAGTTCTCCAAGTTGACCTGGATCGTCCGGGTGGCGCCGGGGCCGCGCCTGACTATCGTCACCTTGCGCAGGTCGGCTCCCTTGGCCGGGCCGCCGGAGAGCAACACCCCCCCCACCAGATCAATGGCGCCATCCTTTTGGACGACCCCGGGCTTGGCAACCGCACCCATCACGTAGATCACGTCCGGCCAGGTCCCCGGCCCCTTCTTGGGCACGTTGACCGTATCATCTGGGTACAAGGCGGGCAGGTCGGTGGGAATCGAATAGCCGTACACCTGGCTCAGATCGACTGGGATAATCTCCCGATCTCCCGACTCGCCGTTGCGGATGATCTCGACGCGGCTGGTCAAGGCCGCTTCGGTGAACCCACCTGCCTCACGAATCAACGACCAGATGTCCGGGATCGGCCAGAACGCGTATTTGCCCGGCGTGTTGACCTCACCCAAAACGTAGACCGCCTTCGAATTGTAGGCGGTGACGGTCACCGACACCTGAGTTATTTGCCGGTCGTAAAGTGAGAATTTACGGGCTAGTTCTTCCTCCAGTTCAGGTGGAGTCGAACCCGCCACGTGAATCTCGCCGATCAGTGGCAGGGTGACTGTCCCACCCCCAAGCACGGTGACCGTACGGGTCAGATCGGGCTTCTCCCAGACTTCAATCTGCACCTGATCTGATGGCTCGAGACGGTAGGTGCTCTGCCCGTGCGCCACACCGGCGCACACGCAGGCAATCGCCCAGCTGACCAGCCCCACCCTTGCTCTTGACATTGTCACGTCTCTCCCTACGCGGGAAGCGGCCGGGTTCCCTGCCCGAATGAGCTTAAATGATCCCGCAAACCCATTGTTGTGAAAAAACTTAGCCTCAAACCTGCGTCGCCCCTGGCGTTTTGGGCGCACCGGTGATCTCCCGTTGAACCGCCGCGATTCCCCGGTGTTCTCCCGATCTTCGTATCGGAGCGCCACTTCCAGCGCTTGAGCGGCGCCTTAGGCGGCTTCCACCCGGTTGCGCCCGGCCCGCTTAGCGGCGAACAGAGCTCGATCCGCCGCGGCAATCAGCTGCTCGGACTGATCCGCGTCCACCGGATAGGCCGCGACGCCGATCGAGCAGGTCATCTCGCCCGGGCTCAGCGGCCGAAACACCTGCTCCGCCACCTTGGCCCGCAACCGTTCCGCAACGACGTGGGCCCCCACTTTGTCCGTGTGGGGCAAGATGAGCAAGAACTCATCGCCACCATACTTGGCCAAGAGGTCGATGTCACGAATGCCGGAGCGGACCGTTTCCGCCAGCCGCTTGAGCACCTCCGAGCCTCGCAGGTGGCCGTACCGATCGTTGTAGTCCTTGAGATGGTCGACGTCCAGCATGAGGACCGACAAAGGCTGCTGAAACCTCAGGGCCCGCCGCAGCTCCCGCCGCAGCGCCACCCGCAGGAAACGGTAGTTGTAGGCGCCGGTCAGCTCATCGGTGATCACCTGCCGGTCCAGGTGAGCGACGCGCCGGCGGTTGGTGAGTGCCTGACCAATGACTGCCGCCAAAGCCCCCAGCGGACAGGAAGCCAAGCTGCCGCCACCGACCGCCAGGAGGACTCCACGTGCCTCGCCGTCCAGCTTGACACCATGCCCCCAAGCCCGCTCACCGGCTTCAAGCCGCACCCCGTCCCAGTCTGGATCATCCACCGCTGGGTCCGAGTGGACGCCCGCCACCCGCCGCCCAGCCAGGACCTCGCCGACCCAACCATAGGGCTCGCCGGGCAAACCGGCGTTGGCCTGGACATCTAGCGGAGTGGCCACCAGCCGGCGCCAACCCGCAGCCTCTGGCACCACCAGGACCAGTCGGTGAGCCCCGGCGGCCTCGCATGCCGCCTGGGTCATCCGCCCCGTCCAATCCAGCTCGTCTTCACCCAGTTGAGGCAGCTCGGCGAGGATCTGGAACCAATGGATCCAACGATGTAGCTCGAACGAATCGACCATGGTTGACTCCGGGCACCGGTGACAGAAGTTGAACCCAACGGCTGGCGCCCCACCGACTCAATCGGCGCCCACCTCTAGCTTCTTGTGAGCTGGTTGGAATCCGCAGAAGAAGATCGGCCCAAATCGCGGTCACCGAGCGCCATTGGGGCACCCGGCGCTGGACGGGCTCGGAGCTTTCGGGCTGCTCCCACCACCCGGGCCACCGCCAAAACCGCGGCGGCCCCCAGAGCGATCGGCACGTAGACATAGCGCGCGGCGCCGCCGGGCAGCCGTTCGGCGATCGCCAAGAAGCGCCAGAGCGCCACGCCGAGCGCCACCGCCAAGGCCGCCGCTAGGACCAGCTGCAGGAGGGTGGCCCACTCAGCGGGCGACGGGCGACGCCAACGAGACATGCGCAGCCACTCCGTAAGGAAGGTGGTACGCCCGGCAGGATTCGAACCTGCGGCCTACGGCTCCGGAGGCCGTCGCTCTATCCAGCTGAGCTACGGGCGCAACTTGTGAGCCACTATGCCATAGCCGATGTGGCCCGTAAACCCATCGCTCCAAACGATTAGCGCGGCCTAGTCGCCGGCCCCGCGGGCCAGTACCGTGTCCTTATCGCCGCGCCCCGAGAGGTTGATCAGGATGCGACCGCCGGCGCCCACCGAGCGCGCCAGCTTGCGGGCATGGGCAAGGGCGTGGGCGCTTTCCAAGGCTGGGATAATACCCTCCACCGCCGCCAATTCCTCGAACGCCGCCAGCGCTTCGTCATCCGCAACCGCCACGTACTCGGCCCGGCCGCTGGTGTAAAGGAGGGCGTGCTCGGGACCGACGGCGGGGTAGTCCAGCCCCGCCGAGATCGAATGGGTGGGTTGGATCTGGCCCTCACCATTCTGCAGCACGTAGGTGCGGGTGCCGTGCAAGACACCGACCGACCCGCCCAGGAAGCGGGCAGCGTGCTCGCCGGCCCCCGCTCCCCGCCCGCCCGCCTCGACGCCGATCAGTGCGACCGGGTCATCTCGAAATGCGTGGAACAGACCGATGGCGTTGGAGCCGCCGCCGACACAGGCGACCAAGTGCGTCGGCAACAGACCGGTGAGTTCCAGGAGTTGTTGGCGGGCCTCTCGCCCAATCACCGCCTGGAAGTCGCGCACCATGGTTGGAAACGGATGTGGCCCGAGCACCGACCCCAAAATGTAGTGGGTCGAGTCGACGGTGCGAGCCCAATCTCTGAGCGCCTCGTTGATCGCGTCTTTGAGCGTTTGGGTGCCGGTAGTGACGGTTTCCAGGTCGGCGCCCAGGAGCCGCATGCGGTAGGCGTTCAACGCCTGCCGCTCGACGTCGACCGCCCCCATGTAGATGCAGCACTCCAACCCCAAGAGCGCCGCCGCAGTGGCTGTGGCCACTCCGTGCTGGCCCGCCCCGGTTTCGGCGATCACCCGCGGCTTGCCCATGCGCCGGGTCAAGAGCGCCTGACCCAGGGTGTTGTTGATCTTGTGGGCACCGGTGTGGCAGAGATCTTCGCGCTTCAGGAAAATGTCGGCGCCGCCCCAGCGCGCGCCTAGCGCCTTGGCCTTGGTAATCGGCGTCGGCCGGCCCACGTAGTCGGCCAAAAGGCCCCGAAGCTCTGCTTGAAACTCGGGGTCGCGTAGAGCCCCGGCGTAGGCGTCGGCTAGCGCTTCGAGCGGCGATACCAGCGTCTCGGGCACAAAGGACCCCCCGAACTCGCCGAACAACCCGCCAGTCATCCGAGCTCCCGGGTACGGGCGGCGCGCACGAAGTCCCGCATCAGCTGGTGATCCTTGATCGCCGGCTGGCGCTCGATGCCGCTCGACACGTCGACCGCAAACGGCTCGACCGTCGCCACCGCCCGGCCGACATTGTCCGGACTGAGCCCACCGGCCAAAAAGAGCCGCACCTGGCGCGCCCAACCGCGGGCCGGCTGCCAGTCGAAGGGGCGCCCAGTGCCTCCCGCACCGCGCTGGCCGGCGGTGTCGGCCAAGAAACCCCAGGTGGTGTAGCGCTGCCACATGCTTTCCGGCGCATCCATCCCAACGCGCACGACCTTGATGGCGCGGACCCCCAGCGCCGCACAGAATTCCGGGGATTCGTCGCCGTGGAGTTGCACGGCACTGAGTTCGGCGGCATCCACCGCCCTCAGCACTGCGTCCCGGGAGGCGTTCACAAACACACCGACGCGCTCGATTGCCCCCGCCGTCGCCCTAGCCAACGCGCGAGCGCGGGCCTCAGACACCTGCCGCCGACTAGGTGCAAAGATGAGCCCCAGGTAGTCGACCCCCAGTTCGACGGCGAGTTTGGCGTCCTCCAAGCGGCGAATGCCGCAGACCTTGATGCGCGGTGGGTTGACCATACTCAGCTCCGGCCACTCAAGAGTTGCACCAAAGCGCGGCCGGGGTCGGCGGCGCGCATCAACGCCTCCCCCACCAAAATGGCGTCCACCGGTCCGGCCTGCAAGCGCAACACATCATCGTGGGTCTTGATGCCGCTCTCCGAGACCAAGAGCCGGTCTCCGGGCACCAGCCGCCCCAAGCGCTCGGTGGTCGCCAAATTGACCTGAAAGTTTGTGAGGTCCCGGTTGTTGACGCCGAGGATCCTGGCTTCCGCCGCCAATGCGGCTTCGAGTTCGCGCTCGTTGTGCACCTCGACCAAGCACTCCAGGCAAAGCGACTGGGCCAGTTCGAGAAAGCTCTTGAGCTCAGGCGCCGGCAAGAGCGCGGCGATCAACAGCACCGCATCGGCGCCCAACGCTCTGGCCTCGTAGAGTTGGTAGCGGTCGATCAAAAAGTCCTTCATGAGGACCGGGCAACCGCTGGTGCGACGCACCGCGGTTAGACTGGTGCGCGCTCCTAGGAAGAAGTGCTCTTCGGTGACGACCGAAATCGCGGCCGCCCCCGCCGCCTCGTAGTCCAAGGCGATCTGGCCGGGCTCCAATGACTCGCGCAAGACGCCGGCGGTGGGCGATGCTCGCTTGATTTCACAGATGGCCCGGACACCCGCGCCGACGTCGCGGCGCAGGCGGCGGGCAAACAGAGCGCGCGGCGCCAGGTTCGCGTCGAACTCGGACTCGAGCGTTTTAAGCGGGCGACGCTTGCGACGCCGGATGACGTCGGTGCGCTGCCGCTCGGCAATGCGCTCGAGGATAGTCATGTGCTTCCCTCCCGGTCAGCAGCGCGGGCGCGGGCAGCGCCGGCGCGAAGCGCGTTGAGGAGGGCAGTGGCCGCGCCCGCATCCACCACCTCCCGAGCGGCGCCGACGCCGGCGGCGATCGACTCGCTCACCCCGGCGACGTACAACGCCGCGCCAGCGTTTAGTAGCGCCGCATCGAAATGGACGCCGCCTTCGCCGGCCAAGACCCGCTCGATCCAGCCAGCATTGTCCTTGGCGTCGCCGCCCAAGGGCAGCTCGCGCCGCCGCTCGAGACCCGCGTCTTCGGGGGCGAAGTCCCAGGTCTCCACCCGGCCGTCGCGCAGCTCAAACACGCGGTTGGGCCCGACCAGGCCCAACTCATCCAAGCCACCGGCACCGTGCACCGCCAAGGCGCGCTCGGCGCCCAAATCCAGGAGGACCTGGGCGTGCAACGCAGCCACCTCCACGCTGAACGCCCCGGTCACCTGCCGGTGGACCGCTGCTGGGTTGGTCAACGGCCCCAGAATGTTGAACAACGTGCGCACCCCCAGGGCACGTCGCACCGGTGCCACGTGGCGCATGGCGGCGTGGTACCGCGGAGCAAACATAAAACCAAAGCCAAATTCCCGGAGGCTGAAGGCGACACCAGCTGGCCCCAGGTCGATGGGCACGCCCAACGCCTCGAGCACGTCGGCGGAGCCGGAGCGACTCGACACCGAGCGGTTGCCATGCTTGGCAACTGGTACCCCGGCGGCGGCAACCAGGAGCGCCGCGCAAGTCGAGATGTTGAACGTCCCCGAACCATCGCCGCCGGTCCCGCAGGTATCGATAGCGCCCGCTGGAATGCCGGTGACCCGAAGCGCCCGCGCCCGCATGGCCCGCGCTGCTCCCACCACTTCGCCCACGACGACGCCCTTGGCCTTGAGCGCGATCAGAAGCGCGGCGATGTGGACGTCGTCCAGCCCCCCATCCATGATGGTGCCAATCAGCGCCTCGGCCTCGTCGACACTCAAGGCAGCACCCTGGCACATCGCCTCCAGCTGCGCCGGCCGCCAGTGGTTGCCAGGCCGATCACTCAACGCTCTGCCTCGCGGCACGCCGACAAGAAGTTTTGCAGCAAGCGGTGGCCGTGTTGGGTGAGGATCGACTCGGGGTGAAACTGCACACCGTAGAGCGGCAAGCGCCGGTGGCGAATGCCCATGATGTCGCCATCAGTGGTGCGCGCGCAGACCTCCAACACAGCCGGCACCGAATCAGCATCGACAACCAGTGAGTGATAGCGGGTCGCCTCAAACGGATTGGGCAGGTCCTGGAACACCCCCTTGCCGTCGTGCAGGACACGCGACACCTTGCCGTGCATAATGCGTTGGGCGCGGACGATGCGTGCCCCGAATTGCTGCGCCAAGCATTGGTGGCCGAGGCACACCCCCAGCACCGGCCGCTCGCCACCGTACTGGGCCAGCGCCGCCAGCGACACCCCAGCGTTTTCGGGGCGACCCGGGCCCGGCGAAATCAAGAGCCCATCGCAATCGAAAGCTCGATCGCCGACGTCGATCGCGTCGTTCCGCACGACCTCAGGCTCTACCCCCAGCTCGCCCAAGTATTGGACGAGGTTGTAGGTAAACGAATCGTAGTTGTCGATCACTAGAATGCGCATGGTCACTGGTCGCCAGACCGGCCCGACGGCCGGCGCCAACCCTCCACCTCGGGGGCGACGGCGGTCGGCGCCGGGACCACCAGCCCAGCCTCAGCTGTCGTCACCGCTCCGAGCAATGCCTCGGCTTTGTGCAACGTCTCGCGCCACTCGCGCTCCGGTTCGGAGTCAGCAACGATGCCTGCGCCGGCCTGCGCGTACACCTGACCAGCATGAAAGACCAACGTCCGAATGGCAATGCAAGTGTCCATGTTGCCCTGTGGATCAAAATAGCCGACAGCCCCCGCATAAACCCCGCGTCTGGTCACCTCGAGTTCCTCAATCAGCTGCATCGCCCGCACCTTAGGAGCGCCGGAGACGGTCCCGGCCGGAAACGCCGCGCGGAGCGCGTCGAAACAATCGCGCCCGCGTGCCAACCGTCCCGACACCTCGGACACCAGATGCATGACGTGCGAATAACGCTCGACCACCATGAATTCGTCCACTGCCACCGAGCCCGGGTGTGCCACCCGGCCCACGTCATTGCGTCCCAGGTCGACAAGCATCAAATGCTCGGCGCGCTCTTTAGCGTCTGCTAGCAGTTCTTCGGCCAGCGCCTGGTCCTCGTGGGGGTCGGCGCCGCGCGGCCGGGTCCCGGCAATCGGACGCACCGTCAAGCGCTCGCCCTCGACCCGCACCAACACCTCCGGCGACGCACCCGCCACCTCCAGATCGCCAAAGTCGAGGTAAAACATGTAAGGGGAAGGATTGATCAGCCGCAGGGCACGGTAGGCGTCAAACGGATCGCCCTGATAGGGTCGTGCCAGTCGATGCGACAAAACCACTTGGATCGCCTCGCCCGCTTCGATCGCCTGGCGCACCGTCGCGACGGCGCGCTTGAACTCCGCTTCACCCATGGCGCTGGTAAATGCCGCGCCCGACATCGTGGGCGCCAGCGCTGGCGTGACCGCGTGTGGTTCGGTCAACCGCGCCACGGTCGCCTCGATCGCTTCGCAGGCGCGAGCATAAGCCGACGCCGGCGCTTCCCAAGGATCCACCCGGTGGATGACCTTGACCGTGTGGCGGAGGTTGTCAAAGACGACGACCGTGTCAGCAATGACGAGGCGGGCGGCGGCGATCGGCATGGCTGGCCGGCCACGGTCAGGAAGGGGCTCGAAGCACCGCGCCAAGTCATACCCCAAGTAACCCACCGCGCCACCGGCGAAGCGCGGCACCCCGGGCGACACCACCATGCGGCGGCGCTCGAGTTCACGCCGCACGACAGCCAACGGCTCTTCCTCGTAGGTTTGGGTTTGCTCGGCGTCGACCACAGTGGTGCGCCGTCCCTCGACCTTGACCTCGGTGGCCGAATCCCCCGCCGCCAACAGCGAATAGCGCCCCCAGGTCTCGCCTCCATCCAAACTCTCAAGAAGGTAGCTGGGCCCCCGGCGGCGCAGTCGCTGGTAGGCAGCCACCGGCGTCTCGTGATCCAAGACGAGCTCGGTCATCACCGGCACTGCCCGTCCCGACTGGAACAAGCGCTCAAACTCACCCTGACTGGGCCAATAGGCGTCTTGGTGCATGGCGCCTACTTGAGTCGAGCCGGGGCCGGTGGAGCCGCCTGACTCAGCCCACCCCAGCGGAGCTTGGTGCCGACCAGGTTGTAAAACGAGCGCCCCTCGGGAATCACCAACGAGGTAGTGACCGGCGCCCGCCGCACGACGACCTGGCGCGGGCCCTCGAACTCGCGCTGCACCTGCCCGTCCAGCGCCAGATAGGCACGTACGCCCGCCGGCCCGACCGCGATCCCGATGGCCTCGCGATCGTCGAACAGGAGTGGGCGCACGGACAGGGCGTGCGGGCAGATCGGCGTCGCCAGGAGTGCCGAGATGGTTGGGCGCACGAGTGGCCCACCCGCTGCCAGCGAGTAGGCCGTCGAACCGGTGGGTGTGGAAACGATCAGTCCGTCGGCTCTGAAACTGCCGAGCCACTGGTGATCGACCGCCAGGTCTAACTGAATCAACTTGGAGCCAATGCCGGTGTGGATGACCGCGTCGTTCAACCCCAGCCCGACCAGTTCGATCGACCCCTGGTCGTCCTTGAATCCGGCCTCGAGCATCGTCCGCGGCTCAAGCGCAAAGCGTCCGTCTAACACGGTTTCGAGCGTGCCGAACAACTCGCGGTCGGGCACCTCGGTCAAGAAGCCGAGGGCGCCCAGGTTGACGCCAAGAATCGGCAAGTCGGAGCCGGCCACCGCCCGCGCCGCTCCCAGCAGCGTGCCATCGCCGCCCAACACCACCAAGAGTTCGCAATGGTCGCCGAGCTCCGCGGTCTCCACTGGCTTGTAGGTGGAGTGCAAGAAACGCTTGAGATTGGCTGGACCGACGACCTGGTGGCCGAGCGAACGGAGCCAGGCACCCAGCTTTTCGACGGTGGCCGGTGCCTCAGGCTTGTCAAGGTTGGCGAGGAGTCCGATCGACCGCGACTCAGACATGACTGACGGCGCGCGTCCAGCGCGCGACGCGTTCCACCACCTGCTGCGCCGTCAACCCGGCGATCTCCAACAACTCACTGCGAGCGCCATGTTCGATGAAGTGATCGCCAATGCCGAGGCGCCTGAGGGGCACGTCGATCTCGGCGTCGGCCAGGCACTCGGAGACGGCGCTGCCAAACCCGCCGGCCCGCTGGCCCTCTTCGATAGTCACTACCAGCGGCAGGCGGCGGCCCAACTCGGTGAATAACGTGTCGTCGAGGGGCTTCACGAAACGCGCGTTGACCACCGTGGCTTCGATGCCGCGCGCCGCCAGGTCTTTCGCCGCCTCTTCGGCGACCCGCACCATCGTGCCGACCGCACAAAGCGCCACGTCCTTGCCCTCTCTGACGATTTCCGCCCTGCCCCAAGGTAGCGGTGTCCAATCGGCGTCGGGTGGCACACCCCGCCCAACGTCGCGCGGATAGCGGATCGCCACCGGACCGTCTTCGTGACCGAGCGCCGTATAGAACATGCGTTCGAGCTCACGCTCATCGGCCGGCGCCAGGATGGACATGTTAGGAATGGTGCGCAAGTAGGCGACGTCGAATACGCCGTGGTGGGTGGGTCCATCTTGTCCCACCAAACCGGCGCGGTCGATCGCCAAGATGACCGGCAGCTTCTGGAGAGCTAGGTCATGAATGATCTGATCGTAGGCACGCTGCATGAAGGTCGAGTAGATCGCCGCGATCGGGCGTTTGCCATCGGCAGCCAGGCCGCCGGCAAACTCGAGGGCACATTGCTCGGCAATCCCTACGTCAAAGAAGCGCTCGGGAAACACTTTGGCAAACTCGGACAACCCGGTTCCCGATGGCATGGCGGCGGTGATGGCCACCACCCGCGGGTCCAACTCGGCAAGCGCCACGGCCGTCTGTCCGAACGCTTGGGTGAACGTCGGGATGGGTGACTTGGCGCCAACCGCCTCGCCGGTCTTCGGGTCAATCTTGGAAACGCCGTGGCATTTCTCGGCGTGCGACTCGGCGTAGGACACGCCTTTGCCTTTTTGGGTGATGGTGTGCACTAAGATTGGACCAGGGAGATCCTTCAGATCGCGCAACGTCCGCACTAGCCCCTGCACGTCGTGCCCATCGATCGGACCGTAGTAGCGGAAACCAAGTTCTTCGAACAAGATGTTGGGCAACACCAAATTCTTAAGGCTCTCTTTCATATTGTGAGCCAATGCCTGGGCAGCGCCGCCCTTAGGAAACTTGCCAATCAGCTCCCACACATCTTTCTCGAGCCGCCGGTAGACAGGCGTCGACCCCAGTCGCGTCAGATAGCGAGACAGGGCACCGACGTTCGGCGAGATCGACATTTCATTATCGTTCAAGATCACCGTCAGGTCGGTCTTGAGTTCTCCGGCCTTGTTCAATCCCTCGTAGGCCAGCCCGCCGGTCAGCGCCCCATCGCCAACCACCGCCACGACGCGGTTTTGGCGCCCTGAGAGGTCGCGCGACACCGCCATGCCTAGGGCCGCGGCGATTGCCGTCGAGGCGTGAGCAGTCCCGTAGTGGTCGTGGGGACTCTCGGAGCGGACCGGAAAGCCCGAGACGCCGTTTAGCATGCGCACCGTGTCAAAGCGGTCACGGCGCCCCGTTAACAGCTTGTGCGGATAGCTTTGGTGGCCAACGTCCCAGATGACCTTGTCAGCCGGCGAGTCGTAGACCGCATGGATGGCGATCGCCAGCTCCACTGCCCCCAACCCGGCGCCGAGGTGGCCACCGTTCCGACAAACGACGTCCACCATGGCGTCGCGGATCTCTTGGGCGAGCTCTGGGAGTTGGGCGTCGTCCAGCTCTTTGAGCTGGGCGGGAGAATCGATGCGGTCGAGGAGCCTGTGCAAGAGCTTTTGCCTCCGCGATGCGGCGGGGCTTCCGCCCCCCGCGCGCGCGTTTGGGGTCGAAATCGAGCGAGCCTAACAGGACAGGCTCGACGGAGGCGAGAGCTTTTTGAGCGCCTGGACCCCCCGCTGGCGCACCCACTCAGAGAGCCCCACGAGATAGCCGGACCAGGGTGCACTACCGCCCACCGCGCCGGCGTGACCCGCAGCTGCATTGGCGGCATCGTCCAACGTGCGGGCAGCCAGTGACGGGTTGCGGGCATAGGTCGTCGAGCCAGACTCGCCGTGGTCGAGCAGGTCGTCGGCCACCTGGAACGCCAGGCCAAACTGTCGACCGAAGCCGCGCAGATGGTCGAGTACGCCAGGCGTCGCCTGGACCGCGAGACCGCCCAGCGCCATACTTGCCTCGAACAGTCGCCCGGTCTTCAGGGCGTGCACGTCTTCCAGGCGAATGTCGCTCGCGGCCCCGGCAGCTTCCTCTTCCATGGCCTGGCCGGCAATCATGCCACGCGCCCCGCGCCCAAGCTCGGCGAGCATGAGACCGGCGTGGTCGGCCGCGCCCAACACCTCAAAGCCGAGCGCCAAGAGCGCATCGCCCGCCAACAAGGCGTGCGCTTCCCCGAACACCTTGTGCACGGTGGGCCGGCCCCGCCTGATCGCATCGTCGTCGAGGCACGGCAAGTCATCGTGCACGAGCGAAAAGGCGTGCACCAATTCGATCGCCGCTTGGGCGGCCCGGCAACCATCTCCTCGCCCACCGGCGGCATGGAACGCCAGAGCGGTCAACACCGGTCGCAGGCGCTTGCCGCCGCCCAACACGGCGTAGCGCATCGCGGCGTGCAGCCGCTCAGGTGACGTTGATTCCGGCGGCAACAGGGCCTCCAGGTAGGTCTCGACCCGCTCTGCCTCTGCTTGGATCCACTCGTGGAGGTCGGATTCTTGGTTCACTCACCTTCTCCTGGATCGAGGGGTTCTTCACGCAGTTCTCCGGCGCGTTCGGTGAGCTGCGCGATCCGCTGTTCGGCTACCTTTAAGAGCTGATTGCACCGATTCACCAGCACGGTGCCGCGCTCGAAGCTCTGGATGGCATCGTCCAGCGTCAAACTGCCATCCTCCAGCTTGGCAACGATGGCCTCCAACTCCGCCATGGCGTCTTCGAACCCCGGCCCGCTGTCTGGCCCCGAGGCCACCTCCAAGGGCAACGGCAGCGACTCTGATTGTCTCGACGACTCCTCACTCATCACCCTGCTCCCCGTGCTGTGTCCACTTGGGGTCAACCTGCACTTCTTCCAAACTGACTAGGGCAGCGCCATCCGCCCAGTGGATCGCCAGCCGCTCGCCGGGGTGGGCGGTCGCGGCACGGCTCACCACGGTGCCGTCTGGCGGTCGGCGGACCAGGGCATAACCTCTGTCCAACACTTGGCTAGGACCCAGCGCTTCAAGTTTGGCTCGAAAGAGGCTCAGCCGCTGGCCCCGGTGTGATAGCTGGGCCGCGAGGCGGCGCTCCAGCTCCTCCGAGGTCCGCGCCAGGCGGCGCCGATTGCCAGCCAACGGCGCCGGGCCAGTACGGAGCAGGCGTTCAGTCGCCTCGGTCACCTTGACCGCGCAGCGGTCGGCGAGCACCCGGAGGCCGCGGCAAAGCCCCTCCAAGCGCGCATCCAACTGCAGGACGTAGTCGCGCGCCCAGCGGTGCGGGTAGCGCCACTGCCCGCGCTCCTCGGCCGCAACCAAGCGCTCCCGGCGGCGGTCCAAAACCTGCTGCAGCCGCCGGGTGAGACCTAGCGCCGCACTCGCCACCTGCGCCTCGAGGTCGGCGCGGCGTGGCACGACCAGCTCGGCGGCGTGGGAAGGCGTCGCCGCCCGCACATCGGCGACCAGGTCGGCCAGCGTGACGTCGGACTCATGGCCGATACCCGCCACCACCGGCACCGGGCACTCGACGATGGCTCGGGCCACTGCCTCCGCATTCCATTCCCAAAGATCCTCGAGGGCGCCGCCGCCGCGCGCCACGATCACCACGTCTGAGGTTTGGGCTCGCCCCAGCCTTTCGATCGCCCGGGCAATGTGGCGGGCGGCCCCCTCCCCCTGCACGGGGGTCGCCGACACGAGAACCCGCACGTTCGGTGCACGTTCTTCCAAAATTCCGAGGACGTCATGGAGGGCCGCTCCCTGCAACGAGGTCACCAGCCCGATCTGTCGGGGCAAAAGCGGCAGCGCGCGCTTGCGCTCGGGGGCCAACCAACCCGCCTGTCTAAGGCGTTCCTTCAAGGCTTCGAAGGCCGCCATCCGCGCCCCCAGCCCGGCCACCTGCATCGACTCGAGGACCAACTGCACGTCGCCGCGCGCCGCGTATAGGGTAACTTCGCCACGCACTTCCACGCGCTGACCGTTCTCCGGTGTAAAGCGCAGGAAGCGGGCGACCGAGCGAAACATGACGCCGCGAATGGCCGCCTGATCGTCGCGCAGGGTCAGATAGAGGTGTCCGGAGGCGTGCCTGGTGACGTTGGCCAACTCGCCCTCGACCCGCACCGCGCGCGGCAAGCTCGAACGCAACGCTTGGCGGATGACGCCGGCTAGCTCGCTGACCTGCATGGCCCCAGCGCGCGGTGCGCCGATGTCTCGGGCAACCTCCATCGTTATGCGCCCGCCGCAGCCTGCGCCGGCGCCCGGTGTTCGGCGGCGACAACCGTGTTGTGGACCAACGCCGCCACGGTCATCGGCCCGACACCGCCGGGCACTGGCGTCAACGCCCCGGCAACACCTTCCACTGCTTCAAAGTCGACGTCACCCACCAGGCGATAACCGCGCTTGGCGCCGTTGTCGTCCACCCGATTGATACCCACATCGACAACGACAGCACCAGGCCGGATGAAATCGGCACCCAGCCAACGAGGGCGACCCATGGCCGCTACTACCAGGTCGGCCTCCCTGGTAATGCGAGCCAGGTTTCGGGTCCGGGAGTGGCAAACGGTCACCGTCGCATCGAGCCCCCGGCTGCTCAGGAGATTGGCCAGGGGCCGGCCGACGATTTGGGAGCGGCCGATGACCACTGTGCGCATGCCGCAGAGATCGATGTCGTAGCGCCGGAGCAACTCGACAATGCCGCGAGGCGTTGCGGGCACGAATCCAGGGCGCCCCATGACCACGAGTCCCTGACTGAGCGGATGCAGCCCGTCGACATCTTTGGCAACGGGCAGAGCCTCCTGGACGCGGCCTTGATCGATGCCGTCGGGCAAGGGCAGCTGGACAATAACCCCGTGGACCTCTGGATCCGCTGCCAGCTCTTCTAGGGTGGTGATCACCCGCTCCTCGGCCACGCCTGCCGGTAAGTGCTCGGTGCGAGCCTCGAGGCCCACCGCTCGACAGGCGCGCTCCTTTGTGGTCACGTAGACTTTCGAGGCCGGGTCATCCCCGACCCGGACGATGCAGAGCCCGGGAGTAACGCCCTGCGCCCTGAGACCGTCGACCCGCACCGCCAACTCGTGCCGCCACAACGCAGCGGTGCGCTTGCCGTCCAGAATGGTTGCCGCCAAGGCGCATCTCCTTCTGCGGCCCGACGAAGCCGCCGCGCCGTCAGTGGTGTCGCTGAGTGATGGAGCAAAGTGCGGGCCGCTTGGGAGGGTCGCAAGAGAAACTCCCCGCCGTACCGTGTGACCCTCGTTTTGAACCTGGCACGCCAGGTGGGCGCCCTAGCCGGTGGCTCGCGCCTTCGCCCCAAGGGGGCGAATCCCACTCCTCACCGGTATCAGACTCCCCGAGTTGTAGTGTTGGCTCAAAAACACCAAGCCATCACGCATACGGCAGGGAAACCGCTTCAATCGCCCAGCGCGGCTTCGGCACGCTCGGCCAGCTCGGCCAGCTGCCCGGCCGCCCAGTCTTCCCGGACGCCGCCGGTGCCACCTCCCGAACTCAACAATTCGCCGGTAACGTTCATCAGAGTCAAGATGGCCAGCTGCATCTGGGAAGCCACCTGCGCCTGCCGGGCGATTTCGTCCATGCGCTCGTTGACCACTTGGGCGACACGTTTGGCAAACTCGGGGTCATCGACCGCGCGAAGCCGATAGTCGACGCCACGGATGTGGACGACGGTGGTCGTGGCCGGCGGTGTGGAGGCGCTCATGATCGGCCTCGGGCTTGAGCGGCTCGCTCGCGCTCCAACCATTGAAACTTGCCAAGCATGTTCTCGATCTTGTCGGCAACCTGCGTCCGCTGCCGCTCCCACTGCCGGCGCTCTTCTTCCAACGCGCGCACGCGGGCCTCGAGCTTTTTGGGGGCGCGTTTGGCCGCTTTCGTCAAGCGCGCTTCGAGGGCGGCGTTTTCCTCCTGAAGCTTGGCATTGGCTCGGATCAAGCCACCCACCGCCTCGGTCAGGCGTTCTAACTCGCGTTCGAATACGGTTTGAGAGTCGGATGTATCTATCGGCGCCATCGAGCCTTCCCCGCCCATGAATCCACCTGGCCGGAGGGTATCAAACGGCATCCGCCCCGAACAAGCCAATTCCTCGGGGAATCAAGAAGAGCCGCCCCAGACGGAGCGGCTCGTGCACGTTGGATTGGCGACGCCGGCTAGTCGAGCGCCGCTTGGGCAGCGCGCACTACTTGGCCAAAGCCATCGGCATCGTGCACCGCCATGTCGGCGAGCGTCTTGCGGTCCAACTCGATGGACGCCTTGCGGAGGCCTTCCATCAGGCGCGAATACGACAGCCCGTGCAGGCGGCTGGCGGCGTTGATCCGCGTGATCCACAACCGGCGAAACTCGCGCTTGCGGTTCCGGCGATCGCGATAGGCGAACTGCCCGGCCCGCATGACCGTCTCGACGGCGGTTTGATAGAGGCGGCTCCGTCCACCACGATAGCCGCGCGCTTGGCGCATGACCTTCTTTCGCCGGGCGCGTCCCGGCACCACGGTTTTGGCGCGTGGCATGTGAACTCCCTTCGCTCTCCGCCCCGGAGAGGCTATTGACCAAGCAGGCGCTTGACGCGCTTCTCGTCGACGGCTGCCACCAGCATGTCTTGCCTCAGGCCGCGCTTGCGTTTGGCGCTTTTTGAAGTCAAGAGGTGGCTGGCGTACGGGCGGTGGCGCTTGATGCGTCCTGAGGCAGTGCGCTTGAAACGCTTCGCTGCCGAGCGGTTAGTCTTTATCTTCGGCATGGGTTTGGCCTCGGTTCCTGGCCCGGATCTTGGTCCGGTTCTTGGTCCCAGTGCAATGTTGCGACAAAGATCGGGGAGTATACGCTGCCCCCCGGTCGGGCGCTAGGACGATTTTGAACTTTTGGCGGGCTCGGCCTCCCGGCCCTCTCCAGCCGCTTCGGGCTTGGCAGCCGCCGGCGGCGTCTGGACCTCGGCGGGAGGCGTCTTCGCCTCCGGCGGCGAAGCCTTGGCAGCCGCCGCAGGCGCCGGAGGCGCTTCCTTTTGCGCTGACGGGGCGTCCTCCCGCTTCGGCTTGGCGCTGCCGCGCGCCGAGCGTGGCCCGACCAGCATGGACATGTTGCGCCCCTCTTGCTTGGGGCGCTGCTCCACCTGGATCTCGTCGCCCAACTCCTCGACCACCCGGTTCAACAGCTCTTCGCCGCGCTCGGTGTGGGCCATCTCCCGGCCGCGGAACATGATGGTCAGCTTCACCTTGTGGTGCTGCTGCAGAAACTTTCGGGCGTTCTCGACCTTGAAATTGAAATCGTGGTCGTCGATCTTGGGGCGCAGCTTGACCTCTTTGGTCTGCACCGAGTGCTGCTTCTTCTTGGCAGCCCGGGTCTTCTTGGACTGCTCGTACTTGTACTTCCCAAAGTCCATGATGCGGCAGACCGGCGGCCGCGCGTTGGGCGACACCTCGACCAGGTCCAGGCCGCGCTCGCGCGCAAACTCCAACGCTTCTCGAGTTGGCATGACGCCGATTTGTTCGCCGTCGTCACCAATCACGCGCACCTCGGGAACTCGGATCCGTTCGTTGGCGCGGGTTCGCGGTTGCTCGGGCATCGCAAACCGTCGCCCCCAACCTGGACTCACTGCCGGGCTCCCCGAAGCTGTAATCGCTGATTGTGTTCGACCAAGGGCAATCTCCTTACCAGGTGTCTATGGGCACCGCGACCGGCGCCCGCAAAACGCAATGAGCCGGACCCCGCTCTGGAACCCAGCTCATCCATCATCGGCTAGTTGGTGGGCGATAGTGGACTTGAACCACTGACCTCCTGCATGTCAAGCAGGCACTCTAACCAAGCTGAGCTAATCGCCCCGACCATACGAGTTTGGAGAGGTTAGCACAACCGATAAGGCTGTCAACGGCGGCCCCTTGAGTGCTATGGAAGGAGGATCACCGAGGCCACCCAGCGCCGCTCGGCCTGACTCAACTTGACCCAATAGACGCCGGCCGCTTGCCGCACACCGTCCACCCGACCACCCCACTCGAGGCGCAACCGACCACCTGGGTGATCCCTTTGCGCCAAGGTGGTGAGCCGGCGGCCGCTGGCATCGTAGAGGACAGCGGTGATGCGCCCGGCCGGCAAGCTGGCCACTTCGAACGCCGTGCGCGCTGGCGTTGGGTTGGGGGCGGCCAACAAGCGAGGCGCGACGGCGACGACGCCGGCCTCGCCGGCGGCCGTCGTCTGGTGAAAGTAGAACGCCCCGATGTCGGCGAGTGTTCCGTCGGGATCCGGGGGCGAGGCCGGATCGCCAGCGTCGATCGCCGGACTCGCCGGAGCCAGGTGCCAGTCACCCCCGTCTGGATCGATGAGTTCCGGATCCTGGTCCAAGTTGCCAAAGATGGCGTCGTTCTCCGCCAAGGCGTTGGCCTCATCGCCACTGATATCCCCGGCGCCGTCCACCAACAGCGCCGCAATGACGTTTTCAAAGAAGAGGTTGTGAACGATCTCTGTCGCTGGGCCACCGAAGTGGCAGATCCCCCGCCCCCTCAACCCCTCGATGCCGTTCCAGATGAAGATGTTGTTGGCGATCCGCGGGTTCGAGTTGGCGTGGACAATCAACCCGTTGGAATCGTGACGGCCGACGACGTTGTGCTCGACTATGGCGTCGGACTCGAGGATCTGGATGCCATGCGGGTCACCCGGGTCTTCGAGGTCGAGGTCGTAGTTCGACCAGACGACGTTGTGGTGAATGTACGGCACCGACTGACCGGTCGCATGGATGCCAGAGCCAGCGTTCATGGCGCCGTTCGCCCGGATCAGATTGTCTTGGATCACCGGTGCGCCGCGCATCACGTGGATGCCGCCGCCGCGCAGCGCCGCCCCGCCGGTCAAGGTCATGCCGGAGACCCGACCACCCACCGGCGTATCCAACTCGACGACCGAGCCGGCGCCCGCAGCGTCGACCACCGTGGCGCCCATGCCAGCCCCACTGAGCGCTACATCAGCGGTGATCCTCAGCGGGAACCCTTCGCCGGTGGCCGGCGAGTAGGTGCCCGGTGCGACTTCGATGACATCGCCGTCGGCGGCCTGAGACAGCGCCTGGGTGATCGTCGCCACATCCTCTGGCACGCGGAGGGTGGCGGACTGGGCAGGCGTGGCTAAGAGGATGGCGAGTACGAAAGAACCGCGTTTCATCAAGCACTCCTCGACTTGGTGGGCGCCGTGGTACCATTATTAGTGTAACCGCCTGTCCCCCACACCGCGTCACATTCGTATTCTTCAGATGTCACAAAAATGAAACGCCAGCCCCTGCGATACGCCCTTCTGATCCTCGGATTGCTCGTCTCCGTGGCTTCCGTTGGCGCCGCCGAACGCGCCATCGTCCTCGAACATTGGACCAACTACATGTGAAGCATCTGTGGGAGGGTGGATCCCCCCCTGAAGGAGTGGGCGCGCACCCATGGGGTGGTAGCCATCGAATACCACACCGAGTACCCTTACTTCGGCGATCCGTTCTTCACCCAGGCGGTGGGGGAACAGCGGGCTCGGGAGAGCTACTACGGCATCATCCGGGTGCCGTCGGTGCGCATTGACGGCACCTCCGACCCAGGCGAAAACTCATTGGCTGCCTACGACGTTGCGCTCAGCGCCCGGCGCGCGACGCCAGCACCGGCCACCATCACCCTGGTGGGCTCCTACGATGCGGCCGGCGGACTAGGCCACGTCACCGCCACTGTCCGCCCCGAAGTCGCCTTGCCACCGCGAACCAGGCTGCGCCTGGTGCTGACCGAAAGTGCCATCCCCGAGCAAGCACCAAACGGCGTCTTTCCGCAGGACAACATCTTCCGGAGCTTCATCCCGACCCAGAACGGCGCGCTCCTCGACAACACCATCGCCGGCGTGCCGGTGGAAGTGGCGCGGACCTTCACCATCCGCCCCGAGTGGAACCTCGCCAACCTGGACATCGTCTGCCTCCTGCAAGACGATGCCACCACCGAGATTCTACAAAGCGCGACCATCGACCTCGACGCTTTCACACCGGTACGCGCCTCGACTTGGGGGCAACTCAAGGCCCGCTACAGATAGACTCAGAGGACCCGCTCGTCATGCTCATCACCCTTTCCCCAGCCAAAACGCTGGATTTTGACTCGCCGATGACGATCTCAAGCTACTCCAAGCCGCGCTTCCTCAAAGACTCAGAGGTGCTGATCGAAACGCTCCGCAACTTCTCGACAAGTGAGATACGCGAACTCATGAAGCTCAGCCAGCGGCTGGCCGAGCAAAATGTGGCGCGGTACAGGGAGTGGCAGAGCACCCACACCTTGACCACCGGCAGGCAAGCGATCATGGCCTTCAAGGGCGACGTCTACCGGGGTTTGGATGCGACCACTCTCGACGCCGAGGACCACGCCTTCGCCCAAGGCCATCTGTGCATCTTGTCGGGGCTCTACGGCGTGCTGCGTCCCCTTGACGTCATCCAGCCGCACCGACTGGAGATGGGCGCCCGACTGACCACTCGGCGCGGCGCCGACCTCTACGCCTTCTGGAGGGCGACTGTGACCAAAGCCCTCAATAAGAAGCTCAAGGAGTCAGGCGGGCCGCTGGTCAACTTGGCATCACACGAGTACTTCAGGTCGGTCGACCCCAAGGCCCTAGGCGTACCGATCGTCACGCCGCTCTTCAAGGAAAAGCGCGATTCCAGTTACAAGACCATCGCCTTCCATGCGAAGCGAGCGCGCGGACTGATGGCGCGCTTCGCGATCCAAAAACGGCTGGATGAGGTGGACGGGCTCCGCGACTTTCGGGGCGCTGGTTACCGTTTCAACCGCACCTTAAGCGACGCCAGCCAGTGGGTCTTCACCCGCTCACGCCCGGCGTAACCCCCCTTGCGCGCCGGCGCGGCAATGCTATGCTGCCCGGCCGCCGGCCCCCCGGCAGACGACCTCCACCTTCAACCACGGACGAACAAACGATGGCCACGATCACGCTTAAGGAAAACCCCATCCACACGATCGGCGAGCTGCCGGCAGTGGGCGCCGCCGTGCCCGACTTCCAACTCTTGCGCCAGGATTTGTCGAGCGCCAGTCTCGCCGACTATGCCGGCTCGAAGAAGATCCTCAACATCTACCCATCGATCGACACGCCGGTCTGCGCGCTTTCGGTCAAGGCGTTTCACCAGCGGGCCGCCGAGAAGGCCGGCGTCTCGGTCCTCAACATTTCGGAGGACTTGCCGTTTGCCGCCCAGCGTTTCTGCGGCAGCGAGGGGGTCGAGAACGCCGAGACGCTATCCTCCTGGCGGTCGAACTTTCCGGACGACTACGGCGTCAGGATTGTCGACGGTCCGCTCAAGGGGCTATGTTCGCGCGCCATTGTCATCTTGGACACCGCAAACAAGGTGATCTACACCGAGCAAGTGCCGGAAATCGCCCAAGAGCCCAACTACGTGGCGGCGCTGGCTGTCGTCTAGCCCCACGAAGCCACCGGCCGAGTTCACATCGCTCGTCCAAGTTTCGGAGGCGGTGGCTCGGACCGCCAGTCAGAACGCCAAGCGCGCCCTCTTCGCCGACTACTTGCGGCAAATCGACACCGCCGCGCTGCCGGTAGCGGCGGCCTACTTGGCCGGCGAAATCCCCGGCGGCGCTCTCCGGATCGGCTGGCGGGCGATTCAAGCCGCCACCGCCGCGCCCGCCGAGCTGCCACTCTTTGCGGCGGCGCTAGACCCGGCCGCCGGCCTGCGAGGCGCAGCACCGGTCACGGTGTCGGCGATCCAAACCAGCCTGGCGGCGATTCGCCAAGCGACGGGGCCGGGGGCCACCCGGCGCCGACGGCAGCTCCTCAAGTCGCTGTTTGAGCCCCTGAGTGACGCCGAGCGTCAGTTTCTCAGCAAACTTCTTGTCGGCGAGCTGCGGCAGGGCGCCCTGCGCGCGCTGGTTCTCGAGGCGCTCGCGGATGCCTTCGGCGCCAAGCGCACCACCGTCCGTCGCGCTGCCATGTTCACGCGTGGCTTCGTGCCGGTCGTTACCGCACTAATCGACGGCGACGACTCGGAGCTGGCCGCCTTTGGTCCGCGCATCGGCGTCCCGGTGGACCCGATGCTTGCCGCCCACGCCGACACCCCCGAACAAGCAATCGCCGGCTTCGAGCGGGCTGGATGCGAGTGGAAGCTGGACGGGGTGCGCGCCCAAGTACACGGCGCCGGCCAAGAGGTCACGGTCTTCTCGCGCACCCAAAAGCTCATGGCGCTGCCAGAGATCGCTGAGTGGGCCCGCACCCTGCCCGCCGGAGAGGTGATCTTGGACGCCGAGGTGTTCGCCGAAAGGGACGGGGGACCGATCGCCTTCCAAGACCTCATAAGCCTCTTGTCACGACCAAAGCGCCCAGACGGAGTCACCCTTCGTTGGATGGTGTTTGACATCCTGCGCCTGGACGGTAAGAGCGCCGTCGACGAGCCCTATCACGCCCGCCGCGCGCTCCTCGAGGAGCGGATCGACGCCACGCACCTCGTACCGATGATGGAGGCGCGAACACCTGGAGCCGTCGCCAAAGCTTTTGAGCGCGCTGTCGAAGCGGGGCACGAAGGGGTGCTGGTCAAAGACTGGTCGTCAACCTATACCGTCGGCCGGCGCGGGGCTTCTTGGCGAAAGCTCAAGCCGGCAGTGACCGCGGACTTGGTCATCTTGGCCGCCGAGTGGGGCCACGGGCGGCGGCGCGGATTTCTCTCCAATCTGCACCTGGGGGCGCGGGACGCCCGAGACGCCACGCGCTTCTGGGAGGTGGGCAAGACTTTCAAGGGACTCACCGACGCCATGCTCGCCGAACTCACTCACACGTTGCCGAAGCTCGCGACCGTGACGGAGGGTCACCTCGTGCGCGTCCGTCCCGAGTGGGTGGTGGAGGTGGCGTACGACCAAGTGCAGCGCTCCCGCCGCTACGACTCGGGGATTGCCCTGCGCTTCGCGCGCGTCAAGCGCTTCCGTCCCGACAAGGACGCCACCCAGGCAACGACGCTAGAGGCTCTAGGCGGCGGCCCTCGGCCGTTGTGAGACTCGGGCCAGATCCCCGGTGACACCCTAAAAACACGAAGCGCCCGAGCCGAAGCCCGGGCGCCTCTAGTTCGCAGCGAGTGGTGTTCGAGCTAGTCTTGGAACGATGACTTGATCGAACCCCAAGTGGTCTGCTCGACCGGGATGGCTGGATCGTTGAATACGTGCACGTCCCATGTGGTCAGGAACCCGGAGTCGCCGCCGGCATCGTCACAGGCGGTGAGCACCCAGCAGCCTTCCTTGCTCATGCCGGTAAACGAGCTCATCGAACCGACCGCCGGCAAATAGCAACCAGCAACCACCGGAGACGCGTTGGCTAAAGCGTAGGCCTCGATGGTCTCCACAGCCGCATCACCGAACGTGTAGGTGAAAGCTGCGCCCGATGGGGGATCGCCCAGGTCGTCCGAGCCGGACGAGTCTCCCTCGTCCTTCAAAAGGACCGACGCGTCAGGCGTGCCGTCGCACGTTTCGTCGTAGAGCAACTCCAGACCGACGTCGCCGGCCCAGGTGTGGTACATGCTCACCTCAGCCACGGTGTCGAGAATAGTCCCGGGGCCATCGACAAATGAAACCGGACCAAAGGCCAGGCCACCAGCCGAGCAGAGCGCCACGATGTTGTCAATCACCGCGCCTTCGTCAATCGGACCGAGATGCTTGAAGTCGACAAGCGGGCAGTCCACGGCAGCTGCTTGAGTCCCGCTAGTATCATTGTCGATCTTCTCTTCAGCAACGGCACCACCGGCCATCGCCAGAGCCAGGAGCGAAAAAGCAATTGCCAGTCGCTTCATGATGGAGAACTCCTTAGGTGTGTTCTTGAGTTGAATGGCCGCTGGGTGCCCAAAGAGGGCATCTTCAAGCATGGCCACGCGAGCGAACCGAAGGGAACGCACCGAAACAGCTTAGCATAGCCCAATCGGCGGCGCCCAGGCCCCAGCATCCCCCTGCCGGGTAGGGCACCCAGGCTACGGGCTCGAGCCCTTGGCATCCCCCGCGCCGAGTTCCTGGAGCCGGCGCGCCGCCTGAGCGAGGCTGGGCCAAATCTCCAGGGCTTCGGCAAAGGCCGCGCGCGCCTCCGCCGCTCTCCCCTGGTGAAGAAGCGCCTCACCAAGCACAAAGAGATTGGAGGCAAAGTTGGGTGAAGAACGGTCCTTGGCAGCAAGACGCAGGAACTGGCGCATTTCCTCCTCAGCTCGATCGTAGCGCCCGCGCTCCATCACGGTCGTAGTCGAAAAAGACAGCGCTCGTCCCGAACCCTGGGTCGCCAAGCCCGGCGCTTTGGGTGACATCTTCAAAGGTGCCGTCACCTCGATTGCGGAGCAGCACATCTGGACCGACGCAGGTGACGAAGAGGTCCACCCACCCGTCGCCATCGTAGTCGGCGGCAGCACAGCCCATCCCATAGCCGCGCCTGCCCCCAACCCGCAGGTCGGCTCTCGCTGCCGCCGACACATCAGTGAAGCGCCAACCACCATCGTTCCTGTAAAGGGCGCACCGATGATCAGCTGTGGACTCGGGTTCCATCTCGCCCCCCTGGACGAAGAAGAGATCCAGGTCCTGATCCCGGTCGTAGTCCAGAAGTGCGACGCCGGGGCCCATCAGCTCGGGCAGCCGGTAGGCGCCGCGCGCCCCGGCCTCGTGGACGAAGTCGACGCCCGATTCGGCGGTCACGTCCACGAACAAGGGCGAGAACTCCGGCTTGCCGCGCGGCCGCGGATGATTAGCCTCCTCGACAGGCGCGCAGCTACCAGCGCCGATGCAAGCAACCAGCAGCAGGGCGCGCCCCCCTGAGACGATGCCAGCGCCCGCCCTCACCGAGCAACGCCCCCGCTAAAGACCGCGTAGCACCCCATAGAATTGGCTCGGCCATCCGCACTCCAGGCGGCGATCAGCTTGAGGTCGGCGGCGCGGCCTAACCCAACCAAGTCATCCAACGTCAGCTCCCGGACGTAGCGATAGCCGACGCCGCCCCGGCGCCAGTCGATGATCCAATCGGCGCCGGTGCCGCCCCGCACCGGTTCTGACCGCCGGTGAAGTCGCGGGTCCCGCCGCGGCAACCACGACGACAAGACCAGGCGCCCACCAGGCTCGAGTCTCCGCCCCAACTCTTGGACCAGTGCCCGCCGCTGGCGGGCGCCCGACAGGTGAAAGAGCACCGACAAACACAAGATGGCGTCGTAGCGCGAGGTTCCCAGCGCCGCCACCCAGCTCTCCTCGGTGAGATCCTCCGCCATCCACCGAACGCCAACGCCGGGCCAGTGACGCCGCCGGGCGCGCTCCAAGAGGGGTTCGGAAAAATCGATGCCGGTGTAACGTCGGAGGCGAAACTCCGACCGCGCCAAGTAGGCCCCCACCCGACCGTCGCCGCAACCGACATCGAGGACGTCGCCTCCACCCCCAAAGTGCTGGCAAGCGCGGCGAATGCCGGGCTGGATGTAAGTCCGGCTCTCCGCAAACTCGCGGGCAAAACGCGTGTAGAATTCCCGGTTCATGCGATTGAGTCGCACGGCGATGGCGGAGTCCATAGTCCGCCAATCATAGTCCGTCCACCCACCGAGGCGAAGATCAGAATGGCTCGAGGTTCCGCTTCTGTAACCGCCTGGCGCCGCGCCAAGCGCGCCGGTGACCTGGATCGCTACGCCGGCGACGCCCTGGCCATCTTCGCGGCGATAAAGCGAGCCGTACCGTTCGACGCCGAGCGTTACCACAAGATTCTCAGGCGTCACCCGCGCGACGGCCGCGGCATGTTCTCCAAGAACTTGCTGATCCGCATTTACCGCCACCTGTGCGCCGCCGGACGCATGGTGCCCGACCCCGAACTCTTGGCGCGGCTCAGGATGAAACCGATCCGCACCCTCTCAGGCGTGGCGACGGTCACCGTGCTCACCGAGCCCCACCCCTGCCCCGGTCGTTGCATCTTTTGTCCCACCGATGTCAAAATGCCCAAGAGCTACCTGGCTGACGAGCCCGGCGCTCAGCGCGCCGAACAAAACGCCTTCGATCCCTACCGGCAGGTAGCGGCTCGCCTGGAAGCGCTCGAGACCAACGGCCACCCCACTGACAAGGTCGAACTCCTGATCCTCGGCGGTACCTGGTCGAGTTACGCGGCGGAGTATCAGGAATGGTTCGTGCAACGGGCACTTGACGCCATCCACGGTCGACCCAGCACGTCCTTAGCTGCGGCGCAGAACATTGCCGCCCATGCAGCCCGGCGGAACGTCGGCTTGGTCATTGAGACCCGGCCCGACTGGGTCAGTCCCCAAGAAGTCCTCCACCTGAGGTCACTGGGAGTGACCAAGGTGCAGCTCGGGGCCCAGTCGTTGAATGACCAGATCCTCGCCCAAAACCGCCGCGGCCACACGGTGGATGACACCCGGCGTGCAGTTGGGCTCCTGCGGCGGGCCGGCTTCAAGATCGTCCTCCACTGGATGCCTAACCTTCTGGGGGCCACCCCCGGGAGCGACCGGCAGGATTTCCAGCGCCTGTTCGATGACCCCGCTCTCAAGCCGGACGAGCTCAAGATCTACCCGTGCGCACTCGTCCGCGAGGCGGAGCTTTACGAGGACTGGCAGCGCGGAGCCTACCGACCCTACTCCGAAGAAACACTCGTCGCACTGGTAGCGCAGTGCAAAACGCTGGTGCCGCCCTATTGCCGGATCAACCGCATCCACCGGGATATTCCGTCCACCTACGTGGTCTGCGGCACTAAAGCCTCCAACCTCCGCCAGCTAGCCCAAGCGCATCTCGCCCGAACGGGTCGGCGCTGCGCTTGCATTCGCTGCCAGGAAGTGCGCCGCCGCCCGGGCAGCGGCGACTGGCAGATCGAGGCCACCCCCTACCCCACCGCTTTCGCCCAGGAGGTTTTTCTGGCCGCGCGGGACCAAGCGGCGAGCCTCCTGGGCTTTGCCCGCCTCTCTTTGCCCGCAGGCTGGCCGGACCCGGCACTAGCAGCCCAGCTCCCCGAGCTGGCCGAAGCCGCGCTCATTCGCGAGCTACACGTCTACGGTCAGGCGCTGGGGATTGGTCGACCGGCTGGCAGTAGCGCCCAGCACCGGGGGGTCGGGTCGGCGCTTTTGGCGCGCGCCGAGGCAGCGGCCGCCCAGGCAGGTTACGCACGCATGGCTGTGATCGCCGCGGTGGGTACCCGCGCCTACTACGCGGCGCGCGGCTACGTCGAATCGGGTACCTATATGACGAAAACCCTGACGGCTAGCGGCCGAGCTTCTGCTCGGTGTAGCCCTCGGGGACGGTGAACAACTCAGGCGCCACCTCGGTCCGCGTCGCCTCGACGAATGACATGGTTTCGCGCAGTGCACCCTGGTTGAAAGAGACCATCTTGACCGGGAAACCGTCGATCTCGGCCAGCCCCTCGAACGTCCCGCGCGCCTGGCTCATGAGCCCCTGCGGCAACTTGGAGAACATGGCGCCGAAAAACTCAGCCATGCCACGCATGGGCGCCAGGTCTTGGCGCTCCACATCCACGTCCTTGAACTGTGCCACCCAGTGCTCAGCCTGTTTGACATCACCGACCATGACGTCGTAGCGGACGCAGTCCTTGCCTTGCACCGACTCGACCTGGTCGGACTTCTTGAGGGAGATCTCGGGCACCTCAGCATTCAGCATCGCCAGGCGGTCACCCATCATCTTTTGGACCATCTCGCGCTGCTCGGGCGGCATCGACTTGAGCTGTTCTTCAAACTCGGCGCGGGCGGCATCCACTTGGCCACCGATCGCCGCCATCGCCGCCTCGTCCATTGCCGTGTAACGCTTTTCCTCATCCTCCAGAATAAACATCTGCTGGGCCGCGTGGTCGTAGATCATGACGCCGCCGTCGGCAGCGTGCTCGACGCGCATCTTCGGGCCGTCCAAGTAAACTCTCATGACGCCGGTCGCCTCCCCGGCGTCGTTCTTTGTCTCGTAGTCGAGCACTAGGCCCCTGGCGCCAGCAGCACCGGCGGTCAACAGGGAGGCGGCAAGTGCCACGACTAGAATGCGTTGGGAACGGTTCAACATCGCTCGATCCATGCTGAGAGGACAGGCGGCCGGGCAAGCCCTTGACCGCGCAGGTAACATGCTAGGCCAGCAGTCTAACACGGTCGCCAGCCTCGGCCCGGCGACCCCGCTACACACACGCCTAAGGTAGAAACCGTGAACCGACCGCCACTGTTTGGGGACGCCGAGTTGTTGGAGCAAATCGCCCACCAGGCGATGCTGGACTATGGCCTGGAGCCGGAGTGGTCCGACGATGCCCAGCGCCAGCTCGATCGCTTGCCGGAACGGCCGGCGACCGCCGGCGACGCTGAAGACCTGCGCGAGCTCCCGTGGTGTTCGATCGACAACGACGACTCCATGGACATCGACCAGCTGACCGTCGCCGAGATCCTAGATGGCGGGCGCACGCGCGTCCGGGTTGCTGTCGCCGACGTCGATGCCCTGGTCGAACTGGGGTCACCCCTCGATCGCCGGGCGCAACACAACACCACTTCGGTCTACACCGGCGTGCGCACCTTTCCAATGCTGCCCGACCGCTTGTCCACCGACCTCACCTCGCTCAACGAAGGGTGCGACCGCCTCGCCCTGTGCACGTCGCTGGAAATCGGTGAGGACGGCACGATTCAAGACGCGCGGGTGGCCCCGGCCTGGGTGCACAACCACGCCAAACTGGCCTACCCGAGCGTTGCGGCCTGGCTCAGCAAGTCAGCCGCCCTCCCCAAAGTGGATGACCGACCGGAGCTATCGAGCCAGTTGGTACTGCAAGACCGAATCGCCCAACAGCTCCGCCAAAGGCGATACGAACACGGCGCCCTCGAGCTGGAGACTATCGAGCCGCGCGCGTTGATGGTCGGCGGGCGCGTGCAAGATTTGATCTACAACCCCAAAAACCGCGCCGAGGAGTTGATCGAAGATCTAATGATCGCCGCCAACACCGCCGTCTCCCGCTACTTGGCTAACCAAGGGTTCCCCAGCTTTAGGCGCATCCTGCGCTCGCCCGACCGCTGGGACAAGATCGCCGACGTCGCCGCCCGCTACGGCGCGACGCTGCCCGAAGCACCGGCCGCGCAACCCCTAGCGGGCTTTCTCGCCGAGCGCCGGCAAGCCGACCCGCTCCGCTTCCCCGACCTGTCGCTGACCATCGTCAAGCTGATCGGCCGCGGCGAGTACGTCGTCCAAGAGCCCAATAGCACCGAGGCCGGCCACTTCGGGCTGGCGATCCGCGCCTACACCCACTCGACCGCCCCCAACCGCCGCTACCCGGACCTCATTACCCACCGCCTGGTCAAAGCGGCGCTGGCCGGCGATCACCGCCCCTACTCCTTGGGCGCACTCGAGGAGCTGGCCCGCCACTCGACCGAGCGCGAGGCGGCTGCCGAAAAGGTCGAGCGTCGCGTCCGCAAGTCGATCTCCGCGGCGCTGGTCGAGGACTCGATCGGCGAGTCGTTCGAGGCGGTGGTCACCGGCAGCTCGTACAAGGGCACATGGGTGCGGGTGCTCGAGCCGCCGGTGGAGGGCAAGCTGATTGCCGGCGACGGTGGCCTAGACGTCGGCGATCGACTGCAAGTGACCCTGGTGGCCGCCGATGTTGCGCGCGGATACATCGATTTTGAAACAAAATAGGCGTGCCATTTCCCCCAGCACTCTAAGTTAGCCGCAGAGCCGCAAGAAACACCACATGCAGCCGGCCCTGCATCTCGTCCGGTGATGGGTGGGTGTGGTAGACTGGGAGGCCGCGAGCTGACCTTGGCTCACAGCGACCCGATGGCACCGCCGCGAGGTGACCGGGACGCGAGGTCAGCCCCCCCCCCCGCGCCGGCCCAGCCGGCCAGCGGGCCGAACCCACAGCCTGAGGAGTACCCACAATGTCGCGAGCGCACCTGTGGATTGCCGCAGTGGCGGCGATCTGGACGGCACTCATCCCCGCATCAGCCTCGGCGAGCTTCGTCAACTTCGAGAGTCAGCACATCCATCCGATTGCGCTCACCCCTGATGGCCGGACGCTCTGTGCCGTGAACACCCCCGACCACCGACTAGCAATCTTTCGGGTCACCAGCTCAGGCCTGGAATTACGGGACGAAGTGCGCGTCGGGATCGAGCCCATCAGCGTCGCGGTCTTCGACAACCGCACTGCCTGGGTAGCCAACCATCTCTCCGACTCGGTCAGCATCGTCGACCTCGAGTCGGGGACAGTGATCCACACATTGATTGTCGGTGACGAACCCACCGATGTGGTCTTTGCCGGCAGCCAGCGCCGCGCTTTCGTCTGCGTTTCCCAAGAAGACAGAATCAAGATCTACAACCCCTCGAACCTCTCGGCGCCACCGGTCGAGGTGGAGCTCGAGGCCAACGATCCGCAGGCCTTAGCAGTCAGCCCCGATGGGCGCAAAGTGTATGCAGCAGTGTTTGAAGGCAACAACAACACAACCATTGCCACCCGCCAGCAGGTGATCGACAAGGGGGGACTACCGGCGCCGAACCCGTCGGGGCGGCCAGAGGTCGGACTGATCTTGAAGCGCGTCAACGGTCGGTGGGTCGATGAGCTGGGCCGCAACTACAACAGCACCCACCCCTACACGGTGGTGGACCACGACTTGGCGATCCTCGACGCCAATCAGGCAACCCCGGCGCCCGAGTACGTCGACGGGCTGGGTACCCTCAACTTCAACCTCGGTGTCCACCCCACTTCAGGCGCGGTTTACGTGTCGGCCACCGAAGCCATCAACGAGGTTCGCTTCGAGAGCGCCTTGCGCGGCCGCTTTATCGAAACGCGTCTGGCGATCGTCCAGCCGGGCACCGGCGCCACGCAAATCGTCGACCTGAACCCACATATCGACACTTCGGTGACGCCCGGCCCGCCTTCCGAGATCGCCCAAAGCATCTCGACGCCTGGGGCAATAGCATTCAACGATCAGGGATCGCGCCTCTACCTGAGCGCCCTCGGCTCGCGGATGGTGGCGGTCTTGAACGCCCAGGGCCAGGTGCTCGAGCGCCTCGAAGTAGGCGACGGCCCCACCGGTGTGGTGTTCGACAGCCGCAACGATCGCCTCTACGTCGCCCTCCGGTTCACCAACAAGATAGCCACCGTCGACCTGGGCTCGGGCACGGTCGCCCAGCGGGTCGGGCTCTACGACCCCAGCCCGCAAGCCATCAAACAGGGACGCCACTTCCTCTACAACGGTCGCATCTCCTCCGGGCACGGCGACATTTCCTGCGCCTCGTGCCACGCCGGCGCGCACTGGGATGCTGTCGCCTGGGATCTGGGCGACCCCGAGGGCGAGTTCACACCGCCGCCCCGGAACAACCCCGACCCCGAACTCAGCGGCTTCCACCCGATGAAGGGCCCGCTGGTGACCCAGTCGCTCCGCGGCCTGGCTAACACCCAGCCCTTCCACTGGCGCGGCGACAAGCCCGATTTTGAGGACTTCAACGGCGCCTTCGTCAGTCTGCAGGGTTTGGCCGATCCGCTGCCCGACGCTGACATGCAGAGGTTCAAGGACTTCATCCTGACCGTCGAGATGGGACCCAACCCCAACCAACCCCTCGACCGCGGTCAGACTCCCCTGCAGGCCCGGGGCGAGCAAGGGTTCCGGCACATCTCTGTGCAGGACCAGCAAGCCTGCGTCCAGTGCCACGACATTCCGCTCGGCACCAAGCAGGACATCTTCGCCGGATTCCGGCTGCACGAGACCCAGGACTTCGACACGCCATCCCTCCGCAACCTCTACGAAAAGGTCGGTTTCTCGAGGACGGGCGTCTCCAAGCGCGGTTTCGGCTTTAACCACAACGGCGCGATTACCACGCTGTTTGAGTTCAACGAGCTGGCGCGCTTCACCGGGTTCCGGGACGACATCCAGCGGGCCGAGGTCGCGGCATTCGAGTTGGCCTTTGACACCGGCATGGCGCCGGCCATGGGCCGCGGCCGCACCGTCACCCCAGCCAACGCGGAAGACCCTGCCATCACCGACTGGCTGGCGTTCATTCAAACCCAACACCGGGTGGGCAACGTCGATCTCATTGCCACGGGCATGGTCGACGGCGAACGCCGGGGCTATCTCTTCGACGGCCAAAACGCCCTGTTGAGCGACCGAGACGGTGAACCACGCCGGCTCATCAGCCAACTCTTGGACACCGGCGACTACGCGCTCACTTTCATGGGTGTCCCTCCCGGTTCCGGGCAGCGCATGGCGCGCGACCGCGACGAAGACGGATTCGGTGACGCGACGGAAATCGACGAAGGCACCGATCCAGCCAGCCCGCTGTCGACGCCCGCGACCAACCCGGTTGAGTTGGCGTGGACTGACCTCGCCAACCAAGACGGCCAAGTGGTAGTCCGCTGGCGCACAGGTCCGACCAGCACCCACACGGGCTTTGGCGTCTGGCGGGCCACACTCCCCCAGAATCAAATGGAGCCCCGGCACGGCGATGCGCTCATCCGCACCGCCAACGACGGCCCTGACGGCTACCGCTTCGTCGACTCCGACGTCGCCCTCGGTACAACGTACCGCTACGAGCTGCGCGCGCACGACTTGACCGGCGCGGTCGTCCGGCTGTCGTTGGGCACGATCACCGCCGGTCGGGCAGCACCGCGCCCCTGGGCACTGGGCGCCGCGCGACCCAATCCGTTCTTCCCCGCCGGCCAAGAACAGACGACGGTGTTCCTCGACGCACCTCAATCAGGGCCAGCCACGGTCCGCATCTTTGATGCCCAGGGCCGGCTCGTGCGACTCCTCTTGGACGGCGACCTCACCGCGGGACGCCACGCACTCCAGTGGGACGGCCGCCGCGAAAACGGTAGCGCGGCGCGAGCCGGGGTCTACTTCTATCGACTTGACGCGGCTGGTACCCAACAGACGCGCAAGGTCATCCTGATGGACTAGCGGGCGCTCGTGCGCGGGCGGCCCTGCTCACCCCAGGGGGTTCTCCATGAAGGCCTATTCCTTAGTGACCAGCTCCGCCGTCGCAGTTGCTTTGCTCACTACCTGGATCGCCAGCGCCCAGGCGGGCGGGCTGACCGTGCCCGCAGAGTGGGTGGGAGTTTGGGACCTGCAGGTCACCACCCGCGACTGCACGAGTGGAGCGATCCAGACCACCTCGACGCCCACCGACACTTTGTGCGTGCAGGACATCTTTCACGACTCCGACCCCGACTTCACCTGCGAAGGCGAAGCGGACGCCACGAGCTTCTCCTATACGTGCACGGGCAGCAGCGAAATCAGCCCGGGGTGCAACGTGACTTACACGGTTGTCGCCAGCGGCACGCGGACCGACGACTCCTATATGGCAACTGCCACCCGCACCACCGACTTTGACCCGGGGTGCGAGATCCCCGACATGTGCGCCGAAGTCACCACCATCGGCAGCCGTATCGACTCCAACCCCGATGTATGCCAAGCTTCTCCAGTCGTAGTCAGCACGTGGGGGCACGTTAAGACCCACTATCAGGACTAGCGAGCATCCACCGTCGGCCGACGCGCCGGCTCCATACATCGGGGGACAACCATGGACGAGCTTGGCATGCGCCGGCGCTGGTGTTGGTTTTTGGGACTCTTGAGTGGGCTGGTCGCCGGTCTGGGAGTGCAAGCACTGGCTGCCCCCCTCAACCGTGTGGAGCTCAACCTGCCCGGCGCACCTGAGCTCGCCCGCCACCTCGAGGGTTTGGGTTGGGACGTCCTCGAGGGGCAAGCGGCTCTCGACCGGCTCGAACTGGTAGTCACCCCCGACCAGCTCACCCAACTCGAGGAACAGGGCTACGCACCACGTATCCTCGAGGTGGGCCGACCGTTTGCCGCCATCCAAGCCGAGCGCCAGGCTGCCGGTGGCGTTCCGCCCGGCTATTTGGACCTGGACGGCGTCCTCAACGCCATGACCGCGGCCGCCACCACCTATCCAGCCATTTGCCAGCTGGTAGACCTGACCGCCGAGTTTGGCCTACCCACTACCTATGAGGGTCGCCACCTCTACGCTGTCAAGATCTCCGACCAGGTCGCCACCGACGAGGACGAGCCCACTGCCCTGATCGTCAGCGCCCACCATTGCCGGGAGCTAGTGACGCCGGTCATCGCCCTCCATGCCATCGACCAGCTGACTTCGGGCTACGGGGTTGACCCGGCCATCACCCAAGTGGTGGACGCCCACGAAATCTGGATCGCCCCGGTCTGGAATCCGGATGGCTACGTCCACGTCTTCACCGCCGAGAATCTTTGGCGCAAGAACCGGCGGGTGTTCCAAACCGCCATTGGCGTCGACTTGAATCGCAACTATCCCTTGGGCTGGGATTCGGCCTGCGCCGGCAGCACCAACCCCTCGTCGTTGACCTACCGTGGGCCAGCCCCTTCCTCCGAGATGGAGACGGTGACCATGATCGCTTTGTCCCAGCACGAGCGCTTCGCCAAGGTGATCGACTATCACTCCTCCGGGCGCGAGGTGCTGCACGGTTACGGCTGCCTGAACCACCCGCTCGACTCCTACCTGGAGACCGAAGCGATCGCTCTGGCCGGCGCTTCGGGCTACCTGGGGTCGCACCGCCCGCCGACCGCCACCGGCGAACACTTCGAGTGGCAGCTGGCCACCTACGGCGCCCACGCCTTTCTGGTCGAGACGCACGACCAGTTCCAGCCCGACTACTCCTCTGCCACCGCCGAAGCGGCGCAGGTGTGGCCGGGGATTCTGTGGATGCTGGAGCACCCCACGCCGCTTTGGGGACACGTCACCGACCAGGCCACCGGGCTCCCGGTCAGCGCTACTTTCGTCGTCGCCGGGTTGAACTACGAAGAGGGTGAGGTGGCCTCGAGCAACCCCGTCACTGGCCGTTACCACGCCTTCCTGCCGGCGGCGAGCTACACCGTGACCTTTGGAGCGCCGGGGTACCACGACCATGTGGCGACCGGGGTCGAGATTGTCGCCGGCAGCAGTCTAGAGCTCGACGTGGCGCTGGTGCCGATCACCACCGCGGTGACCGCCACGACGCTTGCTGACCCGCCAGGCGGCCTGGTCCTCGCCGACTTCGTCCAGCGCTCCTTCCGCTACCGAACCACCCGGGACGGCGCCATCCGCCTCAAGGTCTACGACGCCCTGGGGCGTTCGGTCGACACTCAGGTCTGGGCGGTGGCCGCCGGCACCGTCGATGAGTTCCGCTGGCAACCCGCGAGCCGCTTGGCCAGCGGCCTCTACCTTTTCCAGGTCACCACCCCAGATGGGGCGTGGAACGGCAAATGGCTACTGGCTCGCTAGTCAACAGCCGAAGCCACGGCTTAGGAAGCACTTGCACCACCGGGTCCATCCGATAAACTAGGCGTCTGGGCGGCGGTGTGCTGGCGCGTCCGCCCTCGGGGTCCTCGTGCGCAAGAGTCGGGACGGTTCACCTTGCGGGAGCCCTCCTAACACCCCAGGCCTTAGTCGAAAGAACGTTCATGGACCAGTCGAAAGAAGTGCTCGTTGTTGCCTCGAAGGTGAAGAAGTACATCCGCGCCCAATCAGGCATGAACACCTCGGACGCCGTCATGGCGGTACTCTCAGATCGTGTGCGCGCCATGTGCGATGCGGCAATCGAAGGAGCTCGCAGTGACGGCCGCAAAACAGTCAAGGACAGGGACTTAAGCTAGAAAACAGTGCGTTCCCCGTGACCGCCGGAGGCGTACCCCACCACATTGCAATGGGGCTGGTAGCAACCCTACCAGCCCCATTCGTATGGAGGCTCCGGAGCGGACAGCGAGCGGCTATTTGGCCAGAACCACCTTCAGGGTCTGGCTCGCAGTGGCAGCCTGCAAGTGGACGAAGTAGACCCCACCCGGCCTCGCAACTCCCGAAGCCCCGCGCCCGTCCCACGGCACCCGGTGCTCGCCGGCAGCCCGATAGCCATCCACCAGATTCGCCACCCACGCCCCGCCGGCGTCGTAGACTGCCACTAGAACCCTGCCAGCTTCGGCGAGTCCGAAGCGAACCTCCGTGTGCGGGTTGAACGGATTGGGCGCCGCCATCATCGACGGCGGCGGCGCTGCGGGGCCCGGACTGAGGGCGACCGCCGTCGTCCCCCCGCCCATCTGTGACTGGACCGCAATGACGTTGGTGTTGGTATCCAAAGCGGCGAATTGATCGACGATCGTCGCGGACTCCAGGTCGATGGCGTAGATCGGGCTCGATCCCGTGATGGTTCCGCCCGTCACATAGGCGACGCCAGTGTCGTCCAGGATGTCCACGTCCCGCGCATCAGCGCCGGCACTGAGCGCCACGGGCGTCACCGCCATGGTTGGTGTATCGACGATGTGCACCGTCTGGTCATCCTCACAAGTGACGACTGCCAAGGCGCCATCGGCGGTGATGTCCAACCCCCAAGGGTCGTCGCCCACCGACACCGAATCGACCACCAAGCCGCTCGCCGGGTCGACGACCAACAGTGCATCCGTGCCGCGATCGGTGACGTAGACCGCCTGCCCGTCCGGCGCCACCACCAGCTGCCAGAGCGAGTCGCCAATGGGGTAGGTATTCAAGACTGCCGAGCCGTCGGCGGCGATCTCGTAGAGATCGCTGTCGTACCAGCGCACCGCCCAGATGTGGCCGGTGGTTGGGTCAAGCGCCATGTTACCGGGTCCAAAGCCCGAGGTCAGACCGAAGTCCAGGGTATCGATGACGATGTAGGTCGCGGTCGACACCACCGACACGTCGCGGGTGGAACGATTCGAGATCAGGGCGCGGCTCCCATCTTGGGTGAAGACCGCCGAAATCGGGTAGTCGCCCACTGTGATGCGCTCGGCAACCGCGTTGCTCGCCCGGTCGATGACGATCACCCCGTCCCCTGACGCGCCGGGGATCCACACTTGAGTACCGGCGAAGTTCATGGTGGCGTCGTAGGGGTAGTTGCCCTCTGGCAAGAGGTCGATCGACGTCGTTGTCGCGTGCGATCCCAGCTCGAAGGCGTTGGCCGCGTCGGAGGTCGAGCAGCCGACGATTCCCTCATCCAGCGCCGCCGCGCCGCGATCAGCGGCCACCTGCGCCTGACTTTGTGGGGGACTGTGTCGCTCGACGAACTGACTAGTGGCGCGGTTGTATGCGGTCAAGTCGTCGACATCTTCCCAGTCACTTGCTGCGGCGATTGGCGCCTGGAGCGCCGCTCCCCACCAGAGCGCCAAGAAGAGGCTCAGCCCTAGGCGATCGATCCTTGGTGTCAACACGGGTGGTTCCTCCTGGAGTGTGCTTCGGAAGCTTAAGACGCATCTATTATCGCATAGGCGGAGGAAGCGGCGCCCGTCCCCGGAGCCGGCCAACCACCGCGCAGACGGCAAGTAGGACACCGAGCGTCAGGACGATCATCGGCGCCGCCGGCATGTCGGCCAAAAAGGCGGTGTGGAGCCCGACCAAGCTGGCGGTCAGTGCCACCCCCCACCCCCACCCGAGGGAGGTCAGCCGGCCCTCCGACACCCAAAGGGCTGCCACCGCCGGCAACACCAAGAGGGCAAACACCAAGAGCACGCCGACCAGCGCCACCGAACTAGTCACCACTAGGGCAAAGCTGCCAAAGAAATAGAACTCGGCTAACCGATCGCGACCCGTGCCATCGGTCACTGCCAGCGTGCGACGGTAGAGGGCGATGTGGCCGACGCCGAGCAACGCATAGAGCAGCGCGGTCGCCATCACTTTAGTAGGCGCGACGGTCAGCACCTGCCCCACGAACAGATGCTTGACCTCCTCCATGCCGTGCGGCGAGTGCTCCAGCACCACAAAAGTCGCCGCGACCGCTAAGGCGTAGAACGTCGCGACGATCGCCTCTTGATGGATGCGGCGGCTCTTGACCGTTGCGAAGAAGCCCGCCGCAGCCAGCGCAAACACCGCCGAGAAGACGTATTCCCCGGGCGTGTCGTGCTCCAGCCCGGCAACAATGGCGACCGCGGCGCCCAGCGCCGCCGCCTGGGCCATCGCCAAGTCGACAAACAGGACGCCGCGGCGGACGATGTGGAAACCAAGGTAGACGTGGACCCCAGCCAGTGCCACGCACGCCAGCCACGCCCACCGCATGAAACCATAGGTCCACGGCTCAACCAGCCAGTTCATCGGGAACGGTGCCCGCCCAACACCAGAGCAATCTCGTCGAAATGGGCGATGTAGGCTGCAGCGGTGGGCTCAGCGCAAGAGGAGCGCAGGACCGCCGCCTGGATGCCAGTTTCGCGCTCTAGAAACTCGACGGGCGCTTTGGGGTGGTAGGGTTCGCGCACGACGATCGCTGCCCGCTCGGTGGCAATCACCTCGGCCAATCCGGCCAATTGGCGGGCGGTGGGCGGAATTCCGGGCAACGGCTCGACCTGCCCGACGATCTGGACGTCGAACCGCTCCGCCAGATAGATCCAACTCCGGTGGTACTCGACAATGGCCCGGCCCGCCAGCGCCCGGCGCCACTCAGCCAAGCGGGACTCCAAGGTGTCGGCAAAGCTCTGGGCGTTGGCCTGGAAGTCGGGCGCGTGCTCGGGGTCCAAAGCGCCAAACTCGGCCGCCAGAAAGTGGGCGAGGCGCTGGCCATTCACCGGGTCGAGCCAGTAGTGGGGATTACCTTCGGGGTGCACATCCCCCATCGCTGGCGTGACGGGCGCCTCGGGCACCTCTAAGGGATCGATGGGCTCGGAGCAGTCGATCAACCGGACGTGGCGATTGCGCGAACCGCGCACGATGTCCGCTGACCAAGCGTCGAGCGACATCCCAACGGCAAGATAGCAATCGGCCCGGCGCGTCTTTCTGAGGGTGGACGGGCGCACGGCGAGCGCGTGCGGATCACGGTCGGGACGCGCCACGACGTCGATCGTCAGGTGCGCCGATCCGACTGCCTCAGCAATCGCCCCCAGGTCGTTGGTCGCCGCCACCACTCGGAGCTCCCGAGCCGCCCCGGGCGACCACGCGCCAAGCACCACCCCGAAAAAGATGACGGCTCTAGCGCATTGCTGCTTTTGTCGCCTCCACATCACTCAATCTCCTCGAGCGCCGGTGCTTCTAGAAGCGGTGAGGACGGTGGGGACCGAGCCCGAAGAGCGCTTGCAGCTCAACCACAGCTTCCAGCTCCCCGACCTCCGGATCCACCACGGCACCCAGTAGGCGGAAGACGGTGCTCTCCTCCATGAGTGCCAGCCCCAGAAACCCACCTAATCGCTGGGTCTGGATGTCGCTGTCCAACCGCTCGGTGGCAGACTCGGCAAAACCGCCGACATTCCAGCGCCGGCCTACCCGCAGGTCGGCGCTGGCGAACCACCCACGGGGCTCCTGGGCGGCGATGTCCTCAGCAGGATCGAGCCTGCCCCAGGCAGCCTCGGCATTGACCACCAGGCTTCGCGTGGCTGCGAAGTCGAAGTGGGACTTGAGGTCGACGTCCACCCAGGTGGCACGCGCTTCTTCGTGCGGGTCATGGGTGCCGCGTAGGACCGAGGCACCGGCTAGCCAGGACCATTCGGACGAAGGCTCGGCGTAGAGCTCCAGACGGGCACTCAATCCCAACTCGGGCCCCACCTCCTCTTGCTCCTCGCCTTCACCGTGGGCGTGGCCACCTTGGAAGACGGCACCTCGGAGCACGCCGGCCGTGATCCGACAGGTGACCGGTTCCAGGGGAGCGAGCCAGTCGAGCCTGACGCCGGTGTCGACTGGCCCGTCGTCGCCGAAGAACTCGGCGTGCATCAACGGACGGTTCACGAACGGGTAGGCGTGGGGATGCAACGGGGCTAGCTGGCCAAAGTCGAGCAGGAAGCGCCCTACCTTGAGGCCTAAACCGGCGGGTAGGTAGCGCTCCAAGGAAAGCGCCGCCTCCTCTACCTCGAAACCACCATCGGCGTGGGCCGCGACGAACACCTCGGCCGAGGCGTAAGGGTTCAGCGGGCCGACAAGACCAATCTCCAACTCCTCGAACTCCAGGACCGGCTGATCCGCCGATTCCACCCATCGCAACCGCGTGTCACCGATGGCCGAAATGGCTGGATTGGCGGGCTGCGCGGCAACCTGGTTGGACATCGCAACGCAGAGCGCTGCGCACCCGAGGGCATGACGCATGGTTTCCCTCCCTGCAGAGATGTGCGTGGTGGCGGCTGTCAGCCGGCACCACCGGCGGCGGCGATCGCCGCCGGCACAGCTAGGAGGAAAGCCGGGGTGGGGCGCGCGGCGCAGCGACGAGTGGATGATCAGCGGCAGCCCGGCGCCACGCCGGTGACGACAACAGGCGCGCGAGGACGCGGTCGCCAGCGGGTGAGCATTCTACGTCGATTGGGGGCGCCGGCACCCCCAGCAGTGCGCAGGTCACACACAGTTCGGGAGCGCCACAATCCCCAGCGGTATCGTGGGCGTGCGTGTGCCCCAAGTCCCACAGGGCGCCGGCATGGCTGGCCGCGGCAAGGGCCAACGTGCACAAAAGAACAATCCGGCGCCTATAAGTCATGCAACGGATTGCAGCACCGGCAGCTCGGCGTGTCAAGCACAGTTGGGGGGCAACTCGCCCGGTGGCGGGCAATGTGTCTTCGAGGCGATTGCATCCATCCACTGCCCAGCCAAGGGGGGGTGGGTCAGGGCACCCACAAGCCGGCGCAAGTCTCTGTCCGCTCGTGCACTGCAGCCACGTTTGGGTGGCATAGAGCTTGATGTAGTTAGCAATACCCGCGTTCATTCGTTCTCCAATCAAGGAGCGTTCCTCATGTTCACCCTCAAACCACAAACTGCCCCGGCCAATCGCTGCCGGGATGTACTCGTAGTCGGCTTGATTGCTCTGCTGGCTGGGCTCGGCACCGGCTGCTCGGACTCGGTTGACCCGATCGGTCCCCAAGCAAACGCCACGGTCGAGGCCACCGCCCAGGGTGGTTGGAGGCTCAACTCCAACTTGTCCAACTCAGGCATGTTTGACAAACTGCTTGAGAAGTTCGCCAAGGACGACCTCAGTGAAGAAGACGGTGTCCTGCACTTCCACGCAGAGGGCGACTTTTCCCCGAACACACGCGGCGTCCTGGAGATCCAAGACCGGCGCATGAGTTTCTACGTACCGCGCGGCGCGGTGCGCGAGAAAGTCACGCTTGGTGCTGACGTCTGGGTCACCATCGAGGACGGTGAATCCCAGCTCCTCATGTTCGAGTTCTCCCCACACTACGAATTCGACCGGGCACTAACCCTGGCGGTCGGTTTGGAGTACGCCGAGCCCTTGCAAAACGCCAACGGCCACTACTACCTCTGGTTCTACGACGAAGAAGCGAACGAGTGGTTAGTCGCCGATAGGGGCCGGGTCTCCCGAATGACCAATCGGGTGATCTTCAAGGTCAACCACTTCTCCAAGTACGCAATCGGGCGGGACTAGCCGCCCCTTGGCGCTGGGCGCAGCGCGGAGTCAGAAAGAGGGGTGCTGTCGGCTGGCAGCACCCCTCTTCAACTTCACTCACTCAGCAAAACTGCGACTCTAGGGACGCAAGGTCCTAGTGCATTAGAAGCACCCGCGCGCCGCCGGCCTCCGTCCCCTGCTGAGCGCGAATCCAATAGATCCCGGACGGCACGGCTGCACCGCTGGCGTCGCGGCCGTCCCAAACCACCCGCAGCTCGCCGCTCCCAGATCCTGACGCCAGGTGACGCACCGAGCGGCCGCTCGCCGAGTAAACCCCGACGTGGTAAGGATCCTCACCGGCGAGACGCAGGCGCACTTCAGCTGATGTGGCAAAGGGGTTGGGATGCGCGGCACTCATCCAAAACCCACTGAGTGGGGCTTGGGTGACCACGGCGGTGGTCGCCGGCACGACTTTAAAGAGCTCGCCGTCTTCGCGGTCCAAGAGGTACAACTCCCCCGCCCCATCCTCGAAAACACCCACCAGCCACGCCAGATCGCGCCCGCCGCCGGGCGCCAACGCCACAGTCCTGTCGGCGTGCTCGGTAGCCGCACCGCCGACCATCTTCAGGGTCCATACAAAGCCGCTGCAATAGTCGGCGTACATGTAGTGGCCAACGAGCGATGGAATGGCCGAACCGCGGTAGACCACGCCGCCGGCGATGGAACAACGGAACGGGTCGCCCCCGTGCTCATAGACATGCACTGGCTGGACCAGCGTGCTGTCTTCACAGCCCACCGGTGGGTCGTGGCAGTCGGGACCCTCCATGACCGCCCAGCCGTAGTTCTCACCTCCCAGCGACGCCGCCGGCTGGAAGTTCACTTCCTCCCAAGTCGCCAAGCCGACATCAGGAATATAGAGATCACCGGTAGCGCGGTCGAAGTTGGCCCGGTAGGGGTTTCGCAGTCCCTTGGCCCAAATCTCATCGAGCGGCGCCGCCCCTACGAAGGGATTGGTGGGCGGGATCGCATAGGGGTCGCCGTTATCGACGTCGATCCTGAGCAGCTTGCCGTGCAATGAGTCGTCGGCTTGAGCATTGGCCTCTTGGTTCCAGCCGCCGTCTCCCGAACCGATGTAGAGGTACCCGTCGTTGGGGCCGAACGCCAATGCATAGACGTTGTGCCAAGGGTGGGGCTGGTCGATGACCAAGATCGCCTTAGCACTCGCAGGGTCAGCGATGTTTGGGTCCGCCGACACGGTGTAACGCTCGATCACCGACTCCGCGATGTTGCTGTAGTAAACGACATAGAAGTGGCCGTTCTGTTCATAGTTGGGATGAAAAACAAGCCCGACCATGCCAACTTCTTGAATCGGGACGTAGTCATCGTGCACTAGGTGGTCGATGTCCAAGAACGGCGTCGGCAAAAGGACGCCATTTTCGACAATGCGGATCGCTCCGCGCTGCTCCACAACGAAGAGTCGATTCGACTCACCACGCGGCGTCGCCATGACCGTCGGGTAGCTCAGCCCATCAACGACTAGGGAGCTGGCGATCTGCCCGTGGGCCGAAACTGCCGCCAGGCTAAAAAGGAAGAAGGCAGGGAAAGAAGCCGCAAGCTGCCTACGGCGCATTTGCGTGACCTCCGAGGTGCAGGGTGTGCTGTCGGGTGGTACTCAGGGCAGCGGCGGGCGAGCCCAGCAGGAAGGAATCTCGAGGCGTCGCCACCACTCCACTATCTTAAGTTGTTGTGCGACAAGCGTCAAGACCCACCAGCAGCACTCACCACCCCCGCTGTAGAGTGGTCTTACCAGTCAGCTCGCGGCCACTCCGATCAAAGAGCCGATAGAAGTATGTGCCCGCTGGGAGCACCGCCGAGCCTTGATCGCGCCCATCCCAAACCAACACCCCGCTTGCCGGCACGAATAGCCTCCGCACCTTGCGACCAGCGGCGTTGTAGATGTCAAGAGCATCCCCGGGGCGCACGGCCTCCGCCAGGACGCCGAAGGTCGTGTAGGTCGCAAAGGGATTGGGATAGCTGCGCAGCACCCGGGAGCCTTCCGGCGCGGGCAGGGCGGTGATCGATGTGGTGGGCGGCTCGGGCCCCATTGTGCCGTCAGCCAGGTAGACGTTCTGCGCGAAAATGTCGTCGGCGCCATGGCGGTCATCCTGCCAAGCCAGTCGAGCTGACTGGCTATTGGCGTCGACAACCAGCTCAGATTTGCCGCTGGCGGCGCTCGACACCACGAGTGGCGGCGGCGGCCAAGCCGCTGAGGGCTGTCCCGTCTGCCCTTCCAGCTGCATGGCCAGCACCCGCTCAACACCCGTGGTCGGCGTATCGGTCCAATAAACTTCGGGCCGAGCATTCACCGTGGGTGCCATGCGCGGCAATCCGACGTAGGCACTGTCGACCGGCAGAAGTTCGACGCCCTCATCCGCCCAAAGCCTGCCGTTTAGCCCTAAGCGCTGAGCGTAGAGCCCCCATTGGCTCTGCCCCAGGTTCAGTTCACGCCAGCAGACGAAGATATCGAAACGGTCGACGCCCATCGGCGCCGCGACCGGATCAAGGTGGTGCCGGGCAACCGACGTTGACACCTGCAAGCCGTTGTGGGGGTAGCGGCTTGTCCCATCCTCTCCGACCACCTGCACGCGCGTTTGAAACACATTCGCTTCAGACGCGTGCCAAACCAGGGTTGCTGCCGGCGACGCGCGACCCACGAGTTCAGGTGTATGCGCAACGGGCACCGACGCCAGGTCATACACCACCAGGGGCTCGTCCCAGCGTGGGTCGCCAATCTCATCGAACAAGTTCAGATGCACGTGGCGGGGACTTTGGAAGGTGGAGACGTCGCGCACCCAGGAAACAAATACGGAGGGAATGGCGGCGCCACCACGCGCTGGATCAGGAACATGCGCAAAGGTCGAAATCGATGCGAACCCGGGGGACTCGCCCGGCGACCCAGCCACCTGACGACCGCCCGGCTCCAGTTGGGACGCTCCATCCACGTCGAGGTATTGCATCATCAACGCGCCATCGCCCTGATCGGGATGGCGTGACCACACCACCGCAAAACCTCCACCCTTGACGGCGACGCGCGGCGCCGCATCCAGGTCGTCGTTGGCTGACAGGGTGACCCCGTCATCCCCCCACAGGAAGTTGCCCGTGGTGTCGATGCGATACGCATGGACGTCAAAGTCGGGCCCGTATCGAATGTCTGCAAACACCAAGACCGCGGCATTGTCGATGGCCAACAAATCCCAATCGACCAAGAATGAGGCCTGCGGATGGTCAGAAACCAAAAGCCCGCCGGCTGGAAATTGTGGGACGCCCCGCGCATCCAGGTACTGGAGGCGCAGCTCAAAGGCACCGCCCGCGGCCGTGAACCAACCAACAAAGGTACCGGGCCCAAGGACAGCGACTTTCGGCAAGATGTCAGCGGCTGGCTGCGTAGCGATGGGCAAGTTAAGGGCGGGATCAGCCGACCACTCAGCCCGAGCGGTTGGCAGCGCAGCGAGCCATAGAGCACCTGCGGCCAAGGCAGTTCGGACTGGGCGTCCCATCAGGCGACCTCCTTCCCAGCGATTGATCGGCGTAGCCGGCCCACAGGCTACGGTCCACCTACAGACTCATGGTAACGCCGGCCCCGCGACTGTGGCAACAAATTCGACAACAACTGCCAGCAGAGCCGTGGAGCAAACAGGCTCGGCCGTGGTTTGCGTCAAAAGCGTTCGGTTTCGCAGCACCCTGACCGGCCCAACCCCCTGCGCTCATCGGGCCAGACCGAGGTTGGAGGTCCGAAGTCGCCAGAAACAAGGAGACGTAGTTGCCGGAAACCAGAGAATCCGGCAGGCTTCTAGTGGAAGAGTCTCGTCTCCGGAAGACGACGGGAGGTTCGCATGGCTCGTCTTATCTGCACTCTTATCCTGAGCATTTGCCTGTCTCTACCGGCGCTTGCAATCAATGAGAACACGACAATCATCGCGCACGCGTTCGACGGCGCTTTCGGCTCGTGCGCCCAGTCTGCGGCTTACGACTGTGTTTCAACCCAACCCACGCTTGACGTCGCCGGCATGACGACGCCGGCGGTGGCGGTTGCACTTCGCCACCACGACTCGGTGTCGTTCCTCCAAGTCGCCTTTCAGATCGACCCGAGCTGGAATTGGCAATTCGGACTCTGGGATTGTCAATCGAACATCTCCCACTACCACGGCGCCAGCCCTCCGTGGGGACCTGGAGAAGAGGGCACTTTATGGTTGAGCTTCGATGCGATCACCGGCGGCAGCATCGCTCCGATCGGGCGCCATCACTTCTCGAGCGCCGGTTCAGGTTGCTTCGAAATGGTCGACTCGAGCGTGCCAGGTGGTACCCACGTCAAGACCCCATCTGGAGTCTCAACCGTCATCCCCCCGGAGAATCGCGGCCGGGTGTGCGTCGGGGCTGGCGGTCACAACGCTTGCTCGCCTGGCGCGGTGCCGGTGGCGGCTGCAAGCTGGGGGCGCGTCAAGGCGCACTACGTCCACGCTTCACGTTAGGTCCGGCCGCGCGGCGCTGAGCACCGAGACACCACAAGCCGGTTGGCGCCCCCGGGGCGACTCGAACACCCGACACGCGGTTTAGGAAACCGCTGCTCTATCCACCTGAGCTACGGGGGCACAGGTCGTTACCCATTGCGGGCACGGAGGATAGCAGAGGAAGCAGGTTCGGTGCCACCCTCGCCTGCTACAGTTTCTGCTACTGAATTGTTCCGCGTAAACACCCGCCGCCTCGCGACGGACCGCACCGTCGGTCAAACGGGCGTAGCGCTGGGTCGTCGTAATCGACGCGTGGCCGAGGATCTGCTGCAACGCCGCAAGTCCTCCGCCACTCTCCAGCCACCGACACGCGAACGTGTGCCGCGTGAGATGGACGTAGAAGCGAACAACGCCGCTGTGGCGCCGCACGGTACGCGCAAACGAACCGCTGCTGTTCTCGCCAAACGGGACAAGCGTGCCGATATGGCACCGCACTTCCGCGTGCAGTTCCACCGCAAGCGGAATGCGCCGCACACGCCGACTCTTTGTCTGGCTCACGACGAGCATCCCACCCTCGACATCGGAAGCGTTGGCGCGGACCAACTCACCCCACCGCATCCCAGTGCCAGGTGCCAAGCGCAACGCGAACCCGTAGGGCTCCGGAAGCGCAATGAGCTTCCGGATCTCGGTCTCGGTGAGCCGTTCGGGCGGCTGCTCTTGGATGCGCGGCAGCAGCCTTGGGGGGATCGGTGCTCGGTCAAGCAGCTCCGCCTCACACACCAACGGAAGAACGACCGAGCGTCTCCGAGGATGTGCGCCACACTCTGCGGTGCGAGCTTCTTTCGTTCAAGCCAGAGCCGATACCGACGCAGATCATCCGGCTTCACCCATGCGAGACGTTTGGCGCCCAAAAAGGGCGTCAGGTATGTCTCCACCCGGACGCGAGCGAGCGCTTGCCCTTTCGGGTTGCGCCCGGTCGCGATCCGAAGATCAAGCCATCGTTCGACTGCGTCCGTCACCGTTTCGTTCGCTTGTTCATGCCGACATTCAAACGCATCCTGCCGAAGCCGTTTCAAACGACGGCAGGCTTCGCCAAAGTCATCGCCGAGACTCATCCATCGGTCACGTCCGGCTTGCTGAAACCGCACGTACCACGATGAACCTCGGCGAAACATGCCTTTCGGTGGTCGTGGCAAGTCATCACTCCTTCCTCGCCTCAACCCACCGAAGCACGTCACTGCGCGCAAAGCGTATCCTGCCGCCAAGCCTGAGACAAGGGAATCGTCCGCGCGCCGCCCAGGAATAGATCGTCGACGGAGCAAGCCGAAGCCAGGCTGCCACGTCCGCCACGGTCAATAGCTCGTCACGATCACCGTCTGCTCTTGGCACGCGTCGCGTCCTGTGCATTCGTGCCCGTTGTCTAGTGATCTTTTCTCGATCCGGCGCTTGATCTTCCAGCATCCGCTTCATCGGGTCAGGCTACCCGAGCTGCGCACGCGCACGTCACCACAGTGCGTGCATGTGATCTCGATGATCAGGCTCTGGTCTCCGGTCAGATGCTGCAGTGCCCGCGCCTCGCCCTTACGAAGGAAGTCCTCGACAATCTGGCGGGTGTGGCAGTCGTCAATACTGCCTAACACACCCGTGTTCTGCGTCCGCCGCGTCACTGTCCACTGGTGCTCACACATAACCAACGTCTCCTGTTTGTGTTGCTTGAAAGTCAGCGCCGATGGCAGCCACAACAGCGCCGCCTCCGACGTCGACGTGGTGGTCCGATTGGGTAGACCGGTTCGTACCACGAGTCATGCTCGGGCGGTTTCGTTCGAATACCACTAGATGGCTCCGTCCATCTGGCCATCCAGTTTCTGCCGTTGCGTGTCACAATCCGCCAATGTTCCCCTGGTTTGCGTTCCATCGGTAATCCCTCCTTTGTTCAGTACAGATCGATGCGCACCCCGAGGTACGCCACGCTTCTTCTCTGCGCGGCTAGCGCCGCCGCCGACGTTCCTCAAATCGAACACGGCGCACAAGGGTGTGGGTGTACTCGGTCACCTCGATCGAGCACGCGTGATCTGGCCGCCCTGCGGACCGAGAAGAGTCGGTCTCCACAACGCTCTTGGGCTGCGCGCCGAAGAAAAAGGCGAGCCACCTTTGCTTCGCGGTGCGTGGCGCTTCCCGAACAACAACGCGCCGTTCCGCTCGAGGTTTCTTGGTGATGCTGTTCCTCTTTTTTCTCCGGCCCAGCGGATGGATCGGGTGAAACCAGGAATCGTGGATCGCGCGAGGACCTTCTGGCGGACAGGGACCGATGTACCGACAACGCCATGCCTGCCCACGAATGACGCGAACGCGCCAGAATGCACGTCTCATTGCGACGCCCCCTCCCGAGAAGTGGCTTGCGTAGCAGGATGTGTCGACATCTGGGTAAGGATGTCCGCCAATGCGCGAGTGCTCACCGGCGTTCGCACACGATTCCTGAGCTGCGAATAGTCGTGCTCGTCGACACCCAACGCCGCGAGTTCAGCGGCGATGGGAGCGGCGGCGGTAATCAATTGCGCCAAGCGCTTGCAGGCAAGGTTCTTAATCTGTCGCATGCCGTCTGATTTTGGCGCGGCGTTTGTCTGCTCTGCAGTGGATTTCATCGTTCGGTCTCTCCTTGATAGGGTGTTCGGGCCCAGTCGAAGCGTCGGCTGCGTGAGCAGCCCGGTTCTCATGTGGTGCCGTTCGGTGCAGTGCGGTGAAGCGTCGTCACCGCTTCTTCTCCCAATCGTTATGGTCCCGTCATCGTTCATGGACAACGTGCTTTGTCACAAACAGTTAGGACCTCTGGACACCCCAACCCGTTTGGGGTGGTCGCTTGGGGAGGTCCAAGAGTCGCGAGGAGTTGCTCGACCAACGCACCATCAACCAGGACGAACGATCGGCCGGGCCAGGCCTCCAAAAGCCCACGAATCGACCGAGCGCGTCGCTGACCCACGTCGGCAAGAACAAAGACGAGCACGGGGTGCAGCTCACCTGAGCCTGCTGGATGTGCAACAAGCTCCCGGTACCGGCGAACCTTGCGGGCAATGGTGCGCAACGGCTCGGTGCCACGATCGATCTCGACTGCCAGTGTTCGGACCGCGTTGCAACACCGGACCTTTGCCACGAGGTCGGGAATGAGGGGGACGGTTCTTGCTGACCGCGCCTCCCAATCGGGCACGGCCGAGATCAAACGGCGATCAGTGCGCTCTTGGCAGGCGATTGCGAGATGCACCCACGTCGACACCACTGACAGATCATGTGCGAGACTCGCAAGCTGCGGGCGGCGTCCTGGCTGCACCCCGTGCGCTCGACACCACGCGCGCCCAGTTGATCCGAGCGCGTAGACGTGTTCGTCCGCAGGCGACTGCCTCGGGAACGTCCATAGATACCCTCGTTTCGCAAGCGACGCTGCACGGTGCGACATCGTGTCACGTCGCCGTCCGCGAAAGAGGTACCGGTGCAGGTCCTGGCCACGGATCGCACGAAAGCGTGCAAGACTTCGGAGCAGGTGCTCATCTCGTTTGGTCAGCGCGCGCATACCATCACCCCTTCGGATTCCGCACGGACAAGCCACACGAGGCACACGCGACATACCCGCCCGGCGCGTGGCAAATGGGGCACCGCTCCCAGGCGAGCCCTTCGTACCGGGATCCGCAGACGCGGCAGGAGTAGACGCCACTCACGATCACGACGTGCCCGCGCGGACACCGCTGGATCGGACTGCCCCATGCCCGATGCAGGGCAATGCATCGCCCAACTCTGCACAGGACACCAATACCGACCGCCACCGTTTTCAGGAACCACATGCCGCTAGTCCTCATCGTCGCCAAGGCTCTCCTCGTCGTACCAGGCAACAACGAGGAGGAGAGACACGAGCAACACAACCGCGAAAAACCACGTGCAAATGTGCACTTCTTCGCTCATCGCATCATCCGATCGGTGGGAATTCGTTGTCATCCGATAGGGATGCGTTTTCACGAGCATCGTCAGTTTCGAGCAGCCACGATCGTTCGGGAGCGCCTGACGCCTCGGCAAGCCGTCGCCGCAGAACGGAACGCCGCTCTGAACAGTTGCCCTGCGCGATGAGGTCGTGAACCTCTTGCGGAGCTTGTGCTGCTCGTTCCAGCATCGCCGTCAGGTCAAAGCGCGGCGTTCTGATGAGATGTGCTCGCTGATTGCTGCGGATCCACAGCAGCGCGTGTCGTCGCGGGAGGCGGGTCAGTTGTTCAATCGTGCTCTCTCGTGCGCCTCGGGAATCCTGTGCGTCAGACGGTGGTAGCGCGTGGCCCAGCAGCCTGGCGTCTTCGTACGGAACCCGGAACCACGTCTCGGTGCCCAGGTTCGTTCGAATGACCCGCAACGCGTTCGCGTCCACGGCGGCAATCTGAGCGAGGCTTTGATTCGCCAGACAGAATGCAACCTTCTTGTGCCGCGCGAGCGATAGCAGCCTTGCAAGATCCTTGGCACGATTCATCGGAGGAGTTCCTGCCATTCGTCCAAGACAACGAGCGTTGGCACACTCTCAGGCGTCGTCCGCCGCGTGAGCGCCGAAGCGGCAAGGTCATGAAGCAAGAACGCTCCGTAGAACAGTTGGAGTTCGTGAAGCCCGTGCGGGGGCTGACCGAGATCCACGATGCAGGTCGCATCTCCCGGGGCATCGAGCACGGGAGCGAACGAGAAGCACCGATCCGCGTTCAGGATCAACTTCGAGCTTTCGTGCATCGTGAAAAGATCCAGCCGGGCGGCTAGCGCGTTCACCGAGGCTTTTGGTTCATTGGGAAACACGCGCGTGGCGTAGCTGATCAAATCCGTGTTCCGGGAGGCGTACGCCGCTGTTACGAAGCGCTCGGGCTGCGCCAGCCACATCGGGACATCCGTCAGTGGGCGGTCGAGCAGAATCGCGAGTTCCACTGCGCGGCGGCCGATCCGATCCATGCGCAGGCCAGAGTCACCGGCGGTCAATGCCGCAGTGATGGCTGAGGTGATCCAATGTGCCTGTGTTGTTGCCGAGACACCGGGCCGGGGGCGTGTCACGTTCAGCTCTGGCAGAAAGTCGGAATCACTCATTGCCAGTGCCAAACGGTCGAATCACGGTCAGACGCGACAGGTTCCATAGGTGCGGGCGACTTGCGATCAGGGCACCGACCAGTGCTGCCAGCTCTCCCTTCATGTCGAAAACGATCAGGTTCACCGGTACGCCAACGCGCCGGAACTGATCAAGGCGGGTCAAGACTGCGATTGACTTGCCCGCACCCGTCGCACCGACGACCAATTCGTGCTGTCCTAAGAGTTCCTCTGCATCGGCACCCACCCACACGTGCGTCCCACCCGGCGTGGTTGCCCGGCCAAGCACGATCCTCCCCGCATCCGGCGTGGTGGCGTACTGACGGAGAAAACGGAGCAAGTCGCTGTTGCGCAGCCGGGCCTCCCGCAAATGGTGGTGCCGGTGCCAGTTGCGGGCCTGGACAACGCGTTGCCTCCGCCTTTTGCTCTGGATTGGATTCCACATCACAGCGACGGATCCTCGTCATCGGGCACGACCAGTTCGGGAAACGCAGCGACGTCCAGATCAAGCTCGCGCGGAAGCGTCCGGCACCGGCGTTCCAATGCTTCCCGGTACCGTCCATCAGGTCGCCGATCGCGGTGCCACGCGACGACTTGGCCAACACCGCCAACCACCACGACAACCAATGCAACCCCAAGGACCAACCCCAGACCGAGGTGTGAGCTGGCGCCGTCCTGATTCTCTTGCGAAGGAACCGGGGGCGATTGCGTGGCAACGTCTTCGACGATGACGGCGAGCAACAGGGCCAGCTGCGGCCCGAGGCAAAGCAGGATGAACAGACGGATGAGAGTCCTAGCAACTTGGGTCACCAGTGCCTCCTTCGGCTACGATGGCATCGAGAAGTAGCGGGCTAGTACATCCGACAAGAAGCGCTACCAGCTGTCGCCACCTAGGCGTCGGGTTTTTTGAGCAACGATTCGAATTCGCACCAACCACATCTAGATCTATCCGCAAAACGAACTTTGATCCAGACGCGAAAGATGGAAGCCATCGCCACATTGCGATTGCGCAAAAAAAGCCGCCCGGTTGTCCGGGCGGCGACGGGGCACATCTGTTTGAGGCTCGACGATCGGTTAGGTTGAGCGCCGACTTTGCAGTCGCGCTCTCCGCCAGGCGCGCATACGCCGTTTCCGTTCTTCGCCGAGTCCTCCGTCTTTGTAAAGGAGATCGTGGATCGTTCTCGGTGATCGAGGCGTTCCCCGTCGCAACAGTTCCGAGAACAACGCTTCTTTCGCCTTGGCTTCAGAGCCATGCTCGTAGTACAAGTCCTCGTACCGCTGCCGAAGCCATTCGCGATCGATCGTACCCTCGATCGGAATTCGGATTCGCACGCCGCGGTACAAGTTGTACGTCATGACTTGGTTCTCTGAAAATGCCTCGAAAGGCATTCGGACATAAGAACCATCGGTCCGAGGCTGGCTAAGTGATTCGGTCAAACCATTCTTACCATCCTTTCAGGGAGCCACCTTGACACAATCACCACCCCGATCTACCGTGCAAATGTGTACAGCACGGTAGCGTGGTGCCCCCAAGTGCCACGACGGCGGCTCCAAGCCGGATCAATCTCTGTTAGGGAGTTGTCCCGGCACTGGTAAAGGCGTGGCGCTCAGGCGACCGCGCCTTCTTTCCATATCGGAGCGCATGAAGCACCCGATCAAGAAGGCACAGCCATGAAGGAAGGCACAGATTGCTCTGCGCGTGAAGTGCCCGAGGATCTTGAAGAGAAAGCCGCGGTCAGGTCGTGTCGAAGGGCTTTTTCCACACTTGGGAGCTTGCCTCTGCCGAAGCAGATCAGCACATTGGACCGGGGCTAGCAGACTCGGTACATCAGAGAATGCTTGGTAGGTGGGACCTCAACGAAGCATCGAACACGCGACCCCCGCCTGTCAACTCGCTCCGCCTGCCAAGAAGTGCGAGTTCGTAGGCTGGAGCGGCACGCTATTACGCAGCGTACTTTCCCGCCCCCTAACCTTTGACTACGTCAGTCCTTAGTGGTTCATTGGGGCAAACGCCCCGATTGGAAGAGCCACAGGCCACGAGACGGATGCGTCGGCTCGCACGGGGCAACGAGCAGCCCGGCAAGTCCGAATCCCCAAAACCTACCGTACGACCGCCCGGATCGTTGTAGTTACGGGCGGCTCGTGCAAACGATAGAAATAGACGCCGCGTGGGACGCGCGATCCATTGCCCCGACGCCCGTCCCACGCAGACGTGTACACGCCCTCCGAATACAAGCGATCCACTAGCGTGCGGACACGTCGACCAGCCACATCATACACGCTTAAGCGTACACGTCCTGAAGTTGGCACCGTGAAGGTGATCGTCGTCTCGTCGTCGAAGGGATTCGGCGACACCGCTAGCCGTCTATCGCTGGTGGCCGGCACCACCACAACCGCTCGAGGGCCGTACAATGCCGTCGTGCCTAACCGCGTCGTTTCTTCAAGCCAATACGTGTACCGGTGAGGACGTACGTCATAATCTACGAACGCATACTTTCGATCGCCCGTGGGAATGCGCCCTGAAACCGGGATAGCGTCAGTCAGAAACTCGGTCGATGACCGAAACACCACGAACACCATTGCCCCAGCCTCCCAACCGGTAGTCCACGACAAGTGGACGTCAGGTCCCTCGACCGTTGCCTCAAACGACGTGAGCTCCACTGCCGTTGGCGTTTCCAGCGTCAGGTCGACAAAGTACGGATAGATGTCTTTGCGCACCACGGTGACCGACTCGTTCCAGTGGAGCTGATAGGCACCTGCGACTTCCAGTTGTGGAATTGTGAATTCTCCATCCACCGCTTGGGTCGTGAATGGCGCAGCACCATCGAGTGGGACCACGACGATCTCACCAGACGCACCAGACTCAACCAGTCCGAATATACCGAGCCCCTCGTACGCCCCGTGCCAATACTGCATGGTGTAATGAAGGTCACCACTAGGAGCGTGCGCGGTAACCGTTGCCGTTGCACGACCGCTGTATGGATCGTAGTCGAGCGGCATCGCCCACCCTCTGGAATTGGTTGTGGTCGTTCCGGCCATCAGCGTTGCGCCCCTTCGATCGGCAACGTGCCAGTCGACAACAACGTCCGTCAGTGGCCACTCACTGCCTGTCTGGTCTCGATCAAAGAGGAGAAGGTTGGGAGGACGTCCACTGGTAAGCGGCGGTCGCACGTAGACTTGCTCGCCAGCGGGTGGCGCAAAGTCCAGCGGTTGCCAGAACGACCAGTAGTCGTCGAACGGAATCCCGTCAACAGTCGGTCGAAGCTCGCGAAGGAACCCCACCAACCCATCAAGGTCATGGGTATACGCTGGATCAGCAGTTGCCTCTTCGATGAGGCGAGCTTGAAACTGGCGATGAAAATCTCCTTCCGACGATGCGTGAAGGTCATGAAACCTGTCGCCGGCCAATGCGTACCGGACGCGGTTGAGGCCCGAGATGCCGAAGTACCCGCCCGAGCATCCCAACGATGATTGGTTGGACAATCGTTCGGTGACGTTGTATGCGTCGTTGCGGCTGTTGGGGAAGAAGCTCACGTAGAACGGGTTTTCTAGCATGCTCATGGCGAGCATCTCGATCGACCGCGCCGTGCCTTCTTCGAAGACGTTGGGCATGATAAACGGCCCGTGCATGGTATGCACGATCTCGTGGGCAATGACGCCGCACAAGAGCCCTGGAAACTGCGAGGGCAGCCACTTGATGCGGATCGTGTTGGACCCCGGAAAGTACGCACCAACGACCCAGAGGTCCGGATCGTAGCGGATGGCCACTTCGCTGGGAGCGGCGGGCACTCCCATGAGCGCCTCAACGATCGGATACGTCAGGTCAACGTATGTGGTAATGCTGTCCTCGTCCGCCTGCGACGGCCAGTCCATGTACGTGAACGTCAGTCCTTCGGTGGACGTGCCGTTGTGAGGGCTGCGCATGCGGGGGTGCGGTTCACCGACGATGGCACACCACGGCACCTCCGTGTACAATCCTTCTGCCCCAAGCCCGGGCGCGAACCATGTCAAACAGAGCACGACGGCAAGTAGCCCACCGCCGAGCACGTCCAACAAAGGACGGTCACGACGAGTGTTTGCCAGTTGGTCAGTCGCTCCAGCGAGCGATGTTGTGGACTTGGACATCACCGGCCTCGGTGAAAATGCCCGCAGCAATGAGATCGCCTTCATAGATTCCAAGCGCGGTGACCGCTTCACCGGTCATGCCATCACCAAGCGAACTCCACGCCGTTCCGTTCCAGCGTGCGATGCGCGGAGCCGCTTGCCCTCCAGCAACCGTGAATGCACCCGCAACGATCAGATGGCCATTGTACACCTGGAGGTCATAGGCCACGTCATTCACCCCGTCACCGAGAGGGTGCCACGCGCTGCCGTCATAGCGGGCGATGTTCTGGGCCGCCGCTCCCGCAATCTCCGTGAACGCTCCGGCGAGGACCAAGTTCCCACCGTACGCCACGAGATCATGAACGGCCGGCACGCGGGCAAGCCATTCCCAGTCCACGCCATCCCACTGCGCGACCGGTCCCGCGCCATGCGATTGGATCTGTTGTGGGCTTCCCATGCAGTCGTAGATCCAGGTGAAGTTCCCCGCGAGTACCAACGCTCCGGTGTATGAGGTCATGCACGACACGTGCGCCAAGCCAGATGTGCTGCCGTCCACACCGCGAAAGCCGCGGTACAGGTGGGTCCAACCCGTCCCGCCCCAGCGAAGAACATCACGATCCGAGAAATCCTCACACGTCGGCGTCGTGTTGCCACCGTGGTGACGCAAGTACCCTCCAACGTACAGCGCACCCGCATGTTCAGCGAAGGCAAGCGCCACACCACTCGGCCCCATGGACGGCGCCGTGGCCGTGGTCCCGTCCCACCGAAGCACTGCTGCGTCTCCGTCTCCAGTGAACGCGCCGGCGACAAAGAGGGCATCATCAAACACCTGTAGTGCTTTGACACCTCGGAACTGAGCGACGGCAGCGGCCGGTCGCCATGGACCCAGCACCGGATGCCACGTGCTTCCGTCGAACCGTGCAAGCATGCTGACCGCCGATTCACCAGCGCGCGTAAACTCGCCGCCCACGTACAGGTCACCGCGATACTCCGCAACCGCAGCCAGGTTGGCGACACCTTGGAGGCCCAGGGGATCAGTCGCTACCCAACCCGCACTATCACCCCCATTCTCCGGCTGTGTCATTCCGCTCTCGTCTCCGCCGCAACCGTTGAGAAACATCACGCTCAACACCGCGATGATCCCGCGGACGCCACTCGTTCGCCTCATCACACACCTCCGTCGTGCGCAACGCTTGTCCCAGTTGCGCACGGATCAACAATCCACGGCGTTGCCTCAATCTTCCGAAACAGTGCGGCGCGCCGCTGCGCACTGACCCGGCCGTAGATCGATGTCGACCGAATACTCTTGTGGCCGAGATGGTCCTGGACAAACTCCAACGACACCCCCGCATCGAGCAGATGGGTTGCAATCGAATGGCGCTTATGCCGGGATCGGCATAACAGGCATCATGCCGACACTGGAGTTATGCCGAGTACCTGGTTGCGAATCTCGCGTTAGCGTCCTGCCCGCCGAGAGCCGCTTGCGCTATCGGCATAATTGAGCTGTCTTCTCCGTTCCTGGCAAGAGCTCGCCAGGAAAAGGAGGAGACATGCTCGAGAAGTTCTTTGCTGACCCCGAGGCCACACAACGACACCGCTGCGGTCCGCTTGGGGCATACGTGGATTCCTTTGTAGCGTCCGCCCTCGAACTCGGCTACGCGCACGCGACGGCGCGCGAACACTTGTGGCTTTTGCAGGATCTAGACCGATGGTTGGTGCGGCAAGATACATCTGTTTCCGAACTTGATGAGAAGGCCGTCGCTAGGTTTGTTGTCGAGCGGCGCAGGAGGGGTCGGCACCGCAGCGGTGACGCTGCGACCCTTCGACGCCTCTTGGTTCACCTGCGGGAACAGGAGGTTGTTCGTCCGGCGACTGTTATTCGCGACGATTCTCCCATTGCCCAGCTCGAGCGAGACTACGAAACCTATCTGAAACAAGAGCGCGGGCTAGCGCCGGTGACCGTATCGGAATACGCGACCTTCATTCACCGGTTTGTTGCCGAGCGCTTTGGCGACGAGCATCTGCGTCTTGAATCGCTCGTCCCCTCGGATGTCTCGAACTTCGTTCTTCGCCAAGCCTCTCGCATGTCCACAAAGCGCGCGCAGCTGATGACCTCTGCGCTGCGTTCCTTTCTGCGCTTCCTCCTGCAACGCGGGCAGATTGTCACAGACCTCGCCGCTTGCGTGCCGACTGTTGCCAACTGGCGCTTGGCAGCCGTCCCGAAGTACATCTCGGCGTCGGATGTGGAGCATCTACTGGAGAGCTGCGAGCAGAGCACAGGCGTCGGGCGTCGTGACTACGCAATCCTCTTGCTACTTGCCCGGCTTGGACTGAGAGCCGGGGAAGTCGTGGCGCTCGAGCTCGACGACATCGACTGGAGAGCGGGTGAGCTTACCGTGCGTGGAAAGGCTGGCGCTCGAGATCGCCTCCCACTGTTGCAAGATGTTGGTGAAGCGCTAGCGATGTACCTACGCCGCGACCGGCCCCACAGCCAAAGCCGGCGAGTTTTCATTCGCGTCCGAGCGCCGCACCAAGGCTTCGGCAAGCCCCAAAGCGTCAGCACGATCGTCCGGCGGGCGTTGCAACGCGCCGGATTGAACCCTCCTTGTAAGGGAGCCCACTTGCTGCGTCACAGCCTGGCGACCGGGATGCTGCAGCGTGGTGCGACGATGGTTGAGATCGCCGAGGTGCTCAGACACCGAAGCCCCCAGACGACTGAAATATACGCCAAGGTGGATATCGCCGCACTGCGTGCGCTGGCGCAACCGTGGCCAGGGTGCGGAGGTGGACAATGAGCGAACTCCGGGAGGCACTCGATCACTATCTGTCGCTGCGCCGCAGCCTCGGCTTCAAGCTGCGCCAACCAGCGGCGATCCTGCGTAACTTCGTTGCCTTTGCCGAAAGCGAGGGAGCTACCTATATCACCGTCGAGCTGATGCGTCGCTGGCTCGAGGAGCCGAGCAAAGCGCAGCCGGCCATCAAGGCGGAGTGGCTTGCGATGGTCCGACGCTTTGCAATCTGGCGGTGCGCATCGGACTCACGCACCGAGGTGCCGCCCGAAAACCTGCTGCCTCAGCGCTATCATCGCAAACCACCCTACATCTACAGAGACGAAGAGGTCGAACACCTCGTTCGGACTGCGGCACAGCTTCCTTCGCGCAAGGGGTTGAGGGGACTGACCTATTCGACGTTCTTCGGACTTGTCGCCGTGACCGGGATGCGAATGAGTGAAGGCGTTGGGCTCGATGGGGGCGATGTCGATCTCGAAGAGGGAATGTTGACCATCCGGCAGAGCAAGTTCGACAAGTCGCGGCTCGTTCCACTGCACCCCTCGACTCGCGAGGAACTCCGAGCCTATGCTGAACAGAGAGACCGCATCATTCCCCGAGCGACGACACCCGCCTTCTTCGTTGCTGAGCACGGTACCCGAATCACGAAGTGGAGCGCTGGCTACAATTTCGCAAAGGTGTCACAGCGAATCGGTCTTCGAACGCCCGCGCGCGGGCACGGCCGGGGACCGCGGCTTCACGATCTGCGCCATCGGTTCGCGGTGCGCACGTTAATCGGCTGGTACCGAGCGGGTCTCAATGTAGAACGCGAGATCCCGAAACTGTCGACATATCTGGGGCATGCACATGTCAACGATACCTACTGGTACATCGAGGCCGTCCCCGAGCTTCTGCAGCTGGCCACCGAGCGTCTCATGCTCACGCATCGGGAGGGGCGATCGTGACCTCCGCCAGTTTTCCGGCACTCCTGCAGACCTTCTTCACCGAGCGCCTGCATCGCCAGCGGCAGGCCAGCCCACATACAATCGCGGGATACCGCGACACCTTCCGCCTCTTGCTGCGCTTCGCCGCTGAACAGTTGAGGAAAGCTCCAACGGAGCTGGAGATCGAAGATCTCGACGCCCCTTTCATCGGGAAGTTCCTCGATCACCTCGAAGACAACCGGGGCAACAGCCCGCGCACTCGCAACGCTCGACTGGCCGCTATCCGCTCCTTCTTTCGGTACGTGGCCCTGAGTGAACCCAGCTGCACCTTGTTCTGTCAACGCGTACTGGCGATGCCGAACAAACGATACGAGCGGCGGCTCGTCGAGTTCCTCAATCGAACCGAGATCGATGCGTTGCTCGCCGTCCCAGACACTTCGACCTGGACGGGACGCCGAGATCGGACGCTCCTGCTGGTGGCGATCCAAACGGGGCTTAGAGTCTCCGAGCTGATCGGCTTGCGCCGTCAAGACGTCGTTCTAACCACCGGGCCCCATGTGCGCTGTGAAGGAAAAGGTAGGAAACAGCGTTGCACGCCGCTGCGCAAAGATGCCGTGACCATGCTCGAAGCCTGGTTGCGCGAGTGTCGTGCCCTCTCTGATTGCGCGGACGATCCGCTCTTCCCCAGCATTCGTGGCGGACCTCTGAGCCGGGATGCGGTCGAGTGTCTGGTGGCTAAGCACGCTGCCGCAGCCGCGCGAGCCTGCCCGGAACTGAAGGGCAAGACTGTCACTCCCCATGTGCTTCGCCACACCGCAGCGATGGAGCTCCTCCAACACGGCGTCGACCGCTCCGTCATCGCGCTGTGGCTGGGACATGAGTCCGTTGCGACTACGCAGATCTACCTGCACGCCGACCTGCGCATCAAAGAGCGCGCCCTGGCCAACACCGCCCCTTCGCACGCTAAACCTGGGCGCTACCGTCCCGGCGATCAGCTTCTCGCCTTCCTTGACGGACTCTGATTATGCCGGTACCGATGACACGGATCTGCTTGCCGACCATCCCACGCGCCCCGCCACTCGGCATAACTCCAGTGTCGGCATGATGGCGCAATGAATGACACCCGTAACGGGTATCCAACCCGGCACGGTCCCGATACCGAACAAAGCGAGCCTGGATCTGTCGCTTCTGGAGTGCGCCCATGCGCCCGGGAAACAGCGCGTCGCGCCCTGAGTCATGCGTGGAAACGAGTTGGTGACGTAACAATGCTGCGCTCGATGCAAACAGCGGCCGCTCGATCCAGAAACCACCCTTGACTCGCTTGATCACGATTCGGCCGCGCTCGAGGTCCACGTCTTTTCGAGTGAGGAGTGCGACTTCGCTCACACGAAGACCGTAGTGGTAGATCACCGCGAACAACGCGCGGTCCCGTGGATCGGTGATCGCATCAAAGAACGCCCGCAGCTCAGGCTGGGTCAGATATCGAGGGATGTACTGATGAGGGGCGAGTTCGGGCACGAGGGTGAGGTCGAAAGGTTCGGCAGCGCGACTGCACGTCCTAGCAGAAAGGTGCAGTCGGCTTCGAAGTGGACGAATCTATGGGATTCGGGGCCGTCTTGTGATGGTCAACAATGCGTGAACGGAGGATCGGGAGGCTAGCTGTGGAGACGGAAGAGGCGTTGAACGCGGCGGTGACAGACGTACAACGAGCAGTGCGCACTTCTGCTAAAGGGTGCAGTGGCATCCTATGTCGTGCGAGTCATCAAGTCAAGGACCACCTAGTCCTTTCAAAGACCCGCCGATGCCGCATCGTGTCGATCAAGTGCTTGCAGCAGCTGAACAGTACTGTTCACGTCGAATCGGCTTCTCGCACTACGAAGTTGCTTTTCGAGCGTGCTAGGCGCCTTGGACAGGGGCACCTGATCTTGCCCTTCCATGCGGCGGTGGCGGTTAGCAAAGTCCTGCACCGCTCGCCCCTCCTGTTTCGTGAGCAGCTTCGCACCAGGAGCATACCAGGTATCTCTCGCCGCAAGCATCGCGTCTCCGACAGCCCTCAGGAAGTCACCGTCACGCTCTGTGAAGCTCGGTTCCTTGTTGTATCTCCGCAAACAAATCACCCACAGATCGCGATGCGAGAAACGCATCCACAGGTAGGCCATGGAACCGACTCGCCCGAGCCTGACGAGCCTATCGAACGTCTTGTTCCGCGGTCCCCGCTCCCAGTACTCGCGGAGCATGTCATCGGCCATTCCGATGCCAACGCTCGGCTCACCATTGTTCACGAACTCGCGATAGAGCGCCTTTTCAACTGGAGAATCTGCCTCACCCATGAACTTGCGCCAGAGCTTTACAATCCACCTCTGGATGAGAAAGTGGTTAATGTGGACGGGGCCCCTGCCGCGACCCTTGCCGATGACCTCGCCACCATTGGAAAAGAAATCGGTAGCCTGGACGACCGACGAAGGGCCTTTGACGCCAAGCCGATTCACCAACCCGCGGAGGAGATCGCTGCACAGGCTGTGGTTATCGTATCGATATTGCGATAGCCCGGCGACAAGCTTGACGATGCCTTGGCGATCGGCGGTGGATACACTGCCCAATCGATGACCTCACAGTTCCCCAAATAGCGGTTTTTCCTCGAAGAGCGGTCCGCTCGCTTCGTCTAGTCTATCAGCAGACTGCGACACGGTCGCACGCCCCCGAGCGCGACAGAAGGGAGTGGCCATGAGATCTCTTTATGTAGCAGTAGCTTGCGTCGCCTTGCTTGGCTTGTTCGGCTGTGAATCGTCAACCAAGCCGGATGCGATCGACCATCAGGTCGTCGCTGACGTGAACATTCTCGGCGGTTCTGCCCAAGGGAATCCGACGCTCGAAGACTTCATCGCGGGGTCTGCGAGCTTCGAAAACAACGACGCACTCATCGGGCCGCCCGGAATGGCCTTTCTCTCGTTCGTGAAGCTGCGGAACAACACGGTGTACGCGTACTACGTGGACCTACCGGGCGTGAGCCTGGCAGTGAGCTACGATGGCGGCAACTCGTTTTCAACCCTGCAAAAACACGTGCTGCGGCCCGGTGACTACCCGTGGACATCAACCATGGCGTCGTTTCCGAGTGTAGTGAGGCACAACGGGCGATGGTTCATGGCGTTCGAGGCGAGTGGACACGGCAACCCTGGAAGCATCGGAATCGCTCGGTCGCGAGACGGGCTGACATGGCAGATAGACGCTCGGCCGATCCTAACGAAGGCGCGAGGTTGGGAATCCATCAACGTTGGCACCCCGCTCTTGCGGAGGTTCGACGGCAAGTGGTTGCTCTATTATCACGGCTATGGTTCAGGAACTGGTGGACGACCGGATGTCCAGATTGGCTTTGCAACCGGGCGCCGCTTGGACCGGCTCAAGCGCAACCCGTCAAACCCCGTCGTACGAACGTCACACGCGCCGGGTGTCGACTCGGGCACCGTCGGGAAACGCGACATCGTACGCGTTGGGAACCGGTGGGCAATGGTCTACGAGGTGTCAACCGATGATCCTGGCACCGGTTTCAAGGACGCGAACTGGAGTTCGAGAATCGCGTGGTCACACCACCCCTATGGCCCGTGGACCAAAATCCCCACTCCTGTCGTTCCGCAAACCTCCGGTCAGTTCGGCTTCGATGGGCCCGAGTTCATCCGAACACCTGATGGGCGAACCCACGTGTACTATCGCTACGGACCAAATCGGACGCGGCGTGCGACGCTTGTGTGGAACGGCACGAATACGGGGCAACCGAACTCTCCACCTCCCCAGTCCAACGATCCGCCTCCCGCCGACAATCCACCACCGCCAACGGAGACCAAGTGGACGTTTGAAGCAGAAAGCTTGTTCCATCAGATCGGACGAGCGGACGGACCGGGGTGGTCCGCCAACACCGGCGCCGATGCAAGCGGGTTCCTCGTGTATGGCCCGTACACCCGCGCAATTGCCCCGGGTTCGCGAATCGCCAGATTCCGAATGAAAATCGACAACAATTCGGCCGACAACCTCGTTGTGTGCACCATTGATGTTTACGACGCCGACACAGGCCAGATCCTGGCACAGAAGAACGTTCGCCGCAGTCACTTTCCCAAGGCGAACCGGTGGCGGCGCTTCAAGCTACCATTCCAGGCGCCGACCGGGCATCGCTTGGAAACGCGCGCTTATTGGCACGACCGTGCCTACATTAACGTGGACCGCATCGTCGTGCGCTAGCACTTGAGGTCGACGGAGGTTCTGTCGTCTTGAGTAGATCGCTGGGTTAAGGAGGGCGGCTTGCTCTCGAGCCTAGGCACGCCGCCTTCGTCATGTATTGACCCTATATTTGCCACACGGTCTCCATTGATTCCGAACCCGGTTTGCCCAACACGCCTGGCAAACGGTCGGCGTCGGCGTGCGCAACGTACGCCGAGGGCGCCGGATAAGAAAGTGGCCACCTCCGTAGAGATGGCCAGTTGAAAGATCAGAGTTGAAGCTCACGCCGGAAGACGTTCGTGAGTCGCAGCGTGTCCTCCATCTGCGACCGTGGGCTGCGCGACCGAATAGCACCACTGAACGCGTTGTACAACGACCACGCGGTCCGCGGCTCGAACTCAGGGAAGGTCGGAGCATCCCACGCTTCGATCACCTTTGGGAGCTTCGATGCCGGAAGTACCCGTGCGCGCACCGCTTCCACCATGAGATGATGTGTGTCGGCAGGAGCAAGCTCACGTGCTTGCATTTCACCAATCTCGACGGCTTGACGTTCGCGCATGCTTCCCAACTGCGAGAGCATGCGGTAGATCAGATCCGGAAGATCGCGAAACACGTTCGCCGTGCGCTTCCGGTGTATACCAGCCTCGCCCGAGAACGCGAGATTGTCGCAACAGAACACGCGTGTGCCAGCGACCAGTCCGACCGAGATGGACCGGTCGTACGAGTTTCGGAGACCGATTGCGAGCGTGTAGTTGCGATCTTGATGACCGTTCGTACACGTGAGAACCCCGAACATCTGACTCCCATCGCGAGCGAGCGCGAACTGCGCGTCCGAGATCGCGAGGCCAAACCGAGGAACGTGCAGCTCCACCTCCTCGATAAAGCGCACGTAGGGCACCGGGACATACGATTCCGTTTCCTCCGGGAGAGCAACCGATTCCAAGTCAGCCCTTGAGGCGTGCCAGCCACCGCGATGGAGCATCAAGGCGTCGGTCATTTCGCACCTCCGGTCGTTCTCTGCGCGTCTGCGTCCCGAGCTTCGGTCAATAGCTCATCGATGAGTCGTGTGGCGTCGGCTTTCGCCACTTCGTCGAGCGATTCGACGCCCACCCGCTTGCGAACAAATCCCTCGGCATCTTCCTGTTGGATACCGCGGCTCTTCAGGATGTCGAGCAGATACCGGCGCTGAGCCTCCGTCATGAACGCTGTCGCTCCATCGCCTCGCGGTATCGCCCGTGACGATGCAGCAGAGCTTCCGTAGGATCCGTTGTTCGACACGGTTTGAGCACCCAATCCACCGTCGGACTCCTCGTGCGTTGACTGACCACCGTCCAACTCCTCGAAGGAGATGACGCCGATGTTCACGGCGTCTCGAAGGGCGCGAGCCTTGGCACGGGTTTCCGCCATACGGATCAGGTGCGGTGCGATGAAGCTGTTGACGTTGTCGGGCGACGCATCGCCGACAGCCTCGAAATGGCCCTTGGCCGTCTCGATAGCGACCTTGGCGATCGCAGTCCGACCGTTGTCGTCGGTGGGAACCTGGAGAAGCTTCGTCCGCACACTGACAAGCCCCTCGTCGTGAGCCTTGGATAAGAGGCCAGGATATGTCACCACGTCCTTCGTGCCGACGACCTGACCGTTTCGGTTCCGGACCTGGATGGTCCGGATGAGGTCGTTGCCTTTCATCGTGCAACCTCCCTGTGTCAAAGAGCCTGGAACAGAAGGGACAACAAAGGTCCCAGGCTCAGCTTAGGGAGGAGGCAGGCTTGGTCGTAGGATGGGCGAGGTGCTGACTCGGGCGCGTACCTGTTCATACCCCGGCAATCCACCTGCGAACCCGTCTGAAGCAAGTAGCATGGCAATAGAGTCCGCGCAAAGTGTCGGGCAGGGTCGACGGCAGAGAGACGCGGTCAGTCACATCGCTTATTGCCAGCCTGGCGGGAGTTGAGTCGACGGCGGTTAGCCTTGTTCCGATTGCGAAGCGCTACGCCACCACGGGACCACCAGTTGGTAGCCTGGTGCCCGTCTCCTAGTCTAGTTAGAAAAGGTCCAACTCCCGAAGACCTCACGGTAACAACGGCATTTCCGGCCCCTGTGCACCTTCTTGATGTTTTTGTGGTTAGTTGTGCTTTGGCGGGCCTTTTCTCCGTGCGATGAGCGTATAGTACGTAAGGCCACCGAGTGGCATAAACAAAACCACCCTCCTCCATAGAGTACGTTCATCGACCGACAGAGTTGTTCTCTGCCGGATGTCGAGATACATCATGATCGCGAACAGGGCATGGGCGATCCCGATGACGATGAGAGTGAGATTTGTCAGGTCCGATGCGATATCCATACAGTTACTAAAGCATAGTGGGCAGATTCGTCAAATGGTCCACGGCTCTTATCGTATAAGAACGAGTTTGCTGACATCGACTACGTCGCGAGTGTTGAGGCGGCAATAGTAGACACCAGAAGATGCAGGACCACCTCGGACTGTCTGACCATCCCAAACAATTTCGTGCTCACCGGGCTCCGCAACTGCGCTGAAGAGCGGTGCTACGAGGCGTCCGTTCACGTCATAGATGCGTACGAGGGCAAGACCTTTCTGGCCAAGGGTAAATCGTATGGTTGTGTTGGGGTTGAAGGGGTTTGGTTGATTGGGGTAGAGCCGCGTGGCAATGGGCGTGGGCGCTGTGGGTGGGGCACCTACGCTCACAACCACGCCTCCCGGGTAGTGAAACTCGTCAATGTCGCCGTCGCCGTCGAAGTCCACTTCTAGAGGAATCACCGTTAGGGTGTCGGCTAGCGAGGCACTGACAATGGTCGTGCTGAAGACGGTGATTGGCTCATAACGGAGATCAAGCACGGATCCGTCATGAATCCGATGAAGGAGCACAACCGCGAGTTGGTCTGCTGAAGGCTCGGGGCGGATTTCGATATCAATGACGTCGTGGGGGTTCTCTGCTTCGGGGCGGCCAAGCGGCAGAGGTTCTGGCCCAATGTGTGTGTAGGTTGAGGCGTGGCTCGGGAGGCGGGTGACATACGCGACATTCACACCGACGGAATCGAGAGACGAGAATGCCGTGTCCAGGCGTGCGTGGACAGTGTTTCGTCCTTCGACCAAGATTTCGTTTGAGTATGGAATGCCAGCGCGTTCCAGGGTTACGAGCGTTGTATCTGCGAGTTCAGAAATGAAAGTCCCGAAACTACCACCACCGGCGCGCAGAGGTGCGGGTGCATCCCATCCAAACAGTCTGGCGGTGCACAGGAACGCGGAATTCGCAAGATCACTAACAAGGAGGCCAATCTCAAAAGCGCCTGCGACAGGAGATCCGATACCGGAAAGCCAAAGTATTTCATTGATACCGTTGATCGTAGCTGTAGCGAAATGCAGAGACTCCGAGAAGTACATCACTGTCTCGCCAAGCTGATTCCCTTGCTCCCCGAGCAGGTGGGCCAGGCATTGTATATCCTCCGCTGACTCGGCGGCTGTGAGCGTTCCAAAAAAGGGAATGAGTGACTTGAGTGAGCTGCGGCAAGCGGCACCTCTTTCACATTCCTCCATAGCCTGTTGTATCTGCTGTACAGAATCCCGGTCAAGGGGCGTACTAACCACATCGAGGTTGAAGAACTCGCTTGCAATGAGTACCCCGTCGTCGTACAGAGCGGCATGGAGATCCCAAAACTGCGAGTGTGGATACTCCGGAACGGTCCAGCTGAAGTCCGTCTCATGTTCTCCGCCGATGGACAATGGGAATGAGTCCACACCAAGAGCGACAAGCTCGCCAGTGTTTGAGACGAGAGTAGCCGCGAGGGTTAGGCTGTGTCAGTGGCTTGGAGTATGCGCGCAAATTTGGCGCTGAGGGGGAGAATGGCGACCCGGATGAGCACCTGCTGAGGATTGCCGTGTGTGGGGCGGCCGCTGGTGCGAATGAGCGAAGGTTGTGGTAGAAGTGGGTCACCGCCACGAAGGTTGAAGGCCCAGGGACTTGGTCCTCCCCGGGCCTTCTTTGGTGGTCGTTGGGGATATCAACGACACCACTGAGGTGTAGAAGGATGCCCCTGATCGACCCCACTGTCCAGTGTCTTCGGGCGGTGGGGATGGGTGGAGCGGGGCTATCGTCTTTACAACTGCCAGCGGTGCCACAAGCAGGTGCAGCTCTGCGCGCGATGTGATCGTGGCCAGCTGTACTGCCTCGATGGCTGCTCGTTGCTCGCCCGCCGGGCATCGGTGCGCCGTGCCGGTCGTCGCTACCAGCAAACCCGTCCTGGTGCTCTCAACCACGCCTCCCGGCAACGCGCCTACCGTCAGCGTCAATCCCAGAAAGTGACGCATCACCGATTCTCTGTTCCGGGCGCATCTGCCAGTTTTCCTCCGACGCGAGTCGATGGTGTGGAATCCACCACCGCCCCCGGCTCCGAAGGAGGACATCATGAACAAGTACTGGGACGAGGCGCGGGTGGTGATTACTCCCTACCGCGTCGATCTACTGGTGACCCAGCATGGTCGCAAGGTCTTGCACGGTTGGTTTCCCCCGACGCCAGCTCACCCGCGAGCGCTTCTGTTCATCCTCGAGGGTCTAGCTCTGTGGACGGGTCAACGGTTGTGCGTTGTCATCGATGCGGAGAGCCCTGTGCACCCTTCGCTCGGCTTGGGTCACGCTGGTAATGAGTGGCCCGACGAGCATCCGTTTCTCGAGTACTTGCACAACGAACCCTGGGTGCTCGAGGTCGACTTGTGATCTCGCGCGAACTCGAAGCAGAGATCCTCAGGCTCTATCATGCAGAGAAGTGGAAGATCGGCACGATCTCAGCCCAGCTCGCAGTCCACCACTCGACCGTTCGTCGCGTGCTTGCTCAAGCCGGGATCACAGCCGGGAAGCAGATCTCGCGCCCCTCGATCGTCGATCCCTTCATCCCGCTGATTGTTCAGACCCTGGAGAAGTACCCGCGGTTGCGCGCCAGTCGGCTCTACGAGATGGCCAAAGAGCGCGGCTACCCCGGCGGCCCCGACTACTTCAGGCATGTCGTCGCCCTCTACCGCCCACGCCCGTCGGCAGAGGCGTACCTGAGACTGCGAACTCTGCCTGGGGAACAAGCGCAGGTTGACTGGGGACACTTCGGCAAGTGGACGGTGGGAAGGGCGGAACGCTCACTCATGGGATTCGTCATGGTGCTGAGCTACTCGCGCCACCTCTTCCTGCGGTTCTATCTCGGCAGCGCCATGGCGAACTTTCTGCGCGGTCATGTGGCGGCTTTCGAAGCGTTTCAGTCGGTGCCCAGGGTCATTCTCTACGACAATTTGAAAAGCGCGGTCCTTGAGCGACGCCACGACGCCATCCGCTTTCACCCCACCCTGCTCGAGCTCGCCGCACACTACCGGTTTGCCCCCCGCCCGGTGGCTGTGGCACGGGGCAACGAGAAAGGGCGCGTCGAAAGAGCAATCCGCTATGTACGCGACAGCTTCTTTGCCGCTCGAATCTGGAAGGACCTCGACGATCTCAACGCCCAGGCGAGCAACTGGTGCCTGGGTGTTGCCGCCGAGCGCAGGTGTCCCGAAGACCGAGCGCGAACCGTACGCGAGGTCTTTGTCGAAGAAGCGCCGAAGCTACTGCCCCTCCCAGACAACCCCTTCCCGACCGAAGAGCGACTCGAGGTGCGCGCTGGCAAGACTCCCTACGTGCGCTTCGACCTCAACGACTACTCGGTCCCGCATGAACACACCCGGCGCACCCTGGTGGTGACTGCCACCCTCGATACCGTACGAGTCCTCGAGGGCAATGAGGTCATCGCCACTCACCGTCGGTCTTGGGACCGTGGTCAACAAATCGAAGATCCAGCTCACCTTCGAGCTCTTGTGGCTCACAAGAGCAACGCTCGAGAGCACCGCGGCATCGATCGGCTGCATCACGCCGTGCCACGGAGCCGCAAACTCTTCGAGCACATCGCGCAACAGGGAGGCAATCTGGGCGCAACCACCTCGAGTCTCCTGAGGTTGCTCGAGCGTCATGGCGCCCGCGCTCTCGATGAGGCGATCGAGGAAGCGCTCGAGCAAGGAGCCCCACACCTTCGAGCCGTCAGACGGATCATTGACCGCCGCCGAGAGGCTCGGGGACAAGCGCCTCCAGTCGCCCCTCAGTTCACAGCCGACCCGCGAATCCGCGACATTGTCGTCAAGCCTCACTCGCTCGATACCTACGACCAGATTGAACCGGAGGAACAGGACTGATGCCTGCCAACCAAGACGCCACACGGGAGAGAGCGCGCAAGCTGGGTCTATACGGCTTGCTGGCTCACTGGGATCAGATCACCGATGACGATGTCTGGCTCCGAAAGCTCCTCGATATCGAGGAGAGCGAGCGCAAGCGGCGCAGCCTCGAGCGCCGCATCCGTAACGCGCGGATCGGTGCCTTCAAAGCGATGCCCGACTTCGACTGGAAGTGGCCTAAGAAGATTAATCGCTCCTCGATCGATGAGCTGTTCAACCTGAGCTTCATCGAAGAGGGAGCCAACGTCGTGCTGCTCGGTGCCAACGGCGTCGGAAAGACGATGATCGCCAAGAACCTGACCTACCAGGCGCTGCTGCGTGGGTATACGGCGCGTTTCACCACCGCCAGCGACATGCTCGGCGACCTCGCCGCTCAGCACTCAACCGACGCACTGGTGCGCCGGCTGCGTCGCTACTCGAAGCCACAGCTGCTGGTCGTCGACGAAGTAGGCTATCTCTCATACGACAACCGCTACGCCGACCTGTTGTTCGAGGTGGTCACCCGCCGCTACGAACAGCGATCGATCGTGATCACCACCAACAAACAGTTCACCGACTGGGGAGAGATCTTCCCCAGCGCCGCATGCGTTGTCACCCTCGTCGACCGACTGATCCATCGGTCTGAAATCATTCCCATCGAAGGTGAGAGCTACCGTCTGAAGGAGGCAAAGGAACGAGCTGCGAAAAAGCGACGTTCGAGAACCGCTGGACAATCAAAAACCTAGGATGACAGCGCCAGATTTACGCGCTTCTGCAAAACCGCTAACAGGCTGGGACTGCCCTCGAGATTGCTCCGCGTTACGACGGTGAAGAGGGCAGTATCGACGCCGTTTTCATAGAAATCTTCTGGCGTTGTTGCAGATGCGATCGAAAAAGGCTCATCGTCCCACCGAGCGATGTGGGACGAGGGCTTGTTGCCGGCCTCGTCGAAATGACCGCCAACATACAGGCTTCCTTCATACGCGAACAGGGCTTGTGCGGACGGATCGAAGGGCGGTGGGTCGTTACGAAGGCCAGAACCCAGTGGTTCCCAGTTCTCTCCATTCCACCGTGCGACAGCTTTCGACGAGGTGTTGGCCAATTGGAACCGACCTCCGGCTATCAAGTTGCCGTTGTAGAGCCCGAGCGCATCAATGATGACGTCCGGTCCCTGTAGCGGATCGAGCCCTTCGTCCATCACGTCCCACGATACGCCGTCCCATACAGCCACTCCATTGGCTGGCGTTCCACCGGCAGCTGTAAAGAACCCTCCAACAACAAGCTGGTCGTCGTAAACCGCTAGCCGGTGCGCGCGCTCATTCACGCCATCGCCAAGCGCACTCCAAGAGACCCCATTCCACGCGGCGATGTTATTCACCGGAACGCCACCGGCGTTCGAGAACTGTCCGCTAACAATGAGTTTACCCTCGTACGCAGCCATCGCGTCGATCGTTGAGATCGCGGAGGGTGTTATGCCACCGCCAAGTGGAGCCCATGTAACGCCGTCCCACTGTGCAATGTGGTTGACCGGCACCCCTCCGGCCCGCGTGAAATGGCCACCCACCACCAAGGCCGAGTTGTACACGTGCGCGACGAAGGCAACAGCATTCAGGCCTTCGCCAAGTGGGTGCCAAGCCTCACCGTCCCATCGCGCAACGTGGTTCGCTGGCACTCCCCCCGCCTGGGTGAAACCTCCAGGCACGACGAGCTGGTCGTTGAAGATCGCTGGAGCATAGACTCCTCCAGCAGGGACAAAGCCAGAACCGAGCGGCTTCCAAAAGTCACCGTCCCACTGTGCGATGCGGTTGGCCGAGCTGCCACCCGATTCTGTGAAACCCCCGATTGCCACTAACGCGCCGTCGTATGCGATCAGCTGACTTACCGTTGAATTCATGCCCTGGCCATCGGGTGGCGGGGCAAATCCGTGCCACCAGTTGTCGTCTTCGATGGCGGCGTGGGCGGAGGTTGTAGACGCACACAGGTAAACAGCAAGCAAAGTGATTCGGCGCAATGACAAGCCCACGGAATGCCTCCTTGCGAGGGTATTTACCAGATTCTAGCTCCGAGAGCTACTGGCCGCAACTCGCACGCTCGCACCTAGCGCGCGACCGGTCGCGCCCATGTTGTTGCTCCACCGCAATCCCGACTGCCAACGCATCAAACATGTGCAGCCAGTAGCGGTCACGGGAACGGAAGCCCAGCACGCGATGTGGCCGAGCGGGCGGGACTTGTCGAACGAGCTGCGGAAAACGTCGTCCGAGAACTCTCGCCACGTCGAACTTCGTCGCATGCGGATCACCGACGACGTCCGCCCTAACATCCCGTGGCGACCGCAGGATGACTTGCATTCCAAGCTCTCGCGATCGAGCATGTAACTCCTGCACAATGACGAACACAAGAGCAGCCCGCTTCGTGGTCTTCCGCAACGGCTTCTCGATCGCAACAATGTCCGGCCCATGATCACGAACGTACCGGAACACGATCGCGCGCGCCTGGCCAATGACGTCATGCGGACGCCCTCCGTTTCGGAGCGTATGCACGCCGGAAGCAATCAGCGCACCGCCTGTCAAGACAGAGATGCCCATCTCTTTTGTTCCCGGATCGATGGCAAGGATTGTCGGCATAGGTAGTCAATTTCAATGCCCTCCCGAGGAACTGCATCTCCGGTGCGTCCTGCACGCAGTGACCGAAGGCGCAGCGATGCTCTGCATGGAGAAACACCTGGTTCAGTCGCAACTGCGACTGCGGGAGGGCGGTTAGCGGATCTGATTCTGATGATGCAGCGCGAGCGCCACCGCGTCGAACAGGTTCAGGAAGTAGCGCTCTTTCCACTTCCGATCTTGCGTTAGATAGACGCGAAGAGCTGGGAAGCGGACGGCGATCGTCTGCGCGACTTCGACCTTTGTGGCCCAGCCATTCCCAACCAGTGCCTTTCGGACCGTCTGTGGCGCGTACGCCGCAACGGCGATTCCTTCTGTCTCCCCGAACCTGCGGACGTCCTTGGTGAGTTCATTGAGCGCGTTCAAAGATTGCACCGGATGCCGCCTGGTCTGCTCGAGCACGATTGCACCGGGACGATGCGCCCGGATCCAGCCCCGGACTACGCGTCTCGCCTCGCGCATCCTTCTCGCTCTGGGAAGAAGCCGAAGCGGCCGCACACCACTTGTGACCAAACGCGACCCGAACAGAACGGCGAACCCAAGATCACGGAGTCCAGGGTCAATGGCGAGAATGGGTCTAGTCTTCGTCTTCATACTGTTTGAGCAAATAGATGAATAAGGCGGTGCGCGAGCGGCGGATGTCGCGGGCTCTTACCGCGAGCGCACCTGCAAGTGCCCGCTGAATGAGCGGATCAGCATGATCTTTCAGCGCTTTCTCGAGCAATGACTCGTTTCCACTTTCGCCAAGGGCTCTGGCCAACTTGGCGACGCTGAACAGCCTTGGCACGGGACGCTTGACGGTGACGCGCAAGGAGCCGTTCCGGCGCTGGACTGTCACGTAACGCCCTTTTCTGAGATGTCCCAGCCAGCTTCGGATGGTGCCCTCAGGCACGCCCATTGACGTCGCGAGCGCGGCAGGGTCTATCTCGATCACATCAGCGAGCTTCGGTAGACGCGAGAGCAGCGCCAAGTACAGCCAGATCGCCATGCGCATGCGCTTGAGGTGGACGGCCTCGGGATGCTCGAAGAACGTGCGTCCAAGGGTGAGCGTGATGCGATGCGGTGGGACGGTCATCATGAAGCGTTTGTGCTTAGGGTCTTAAGTAAGAATCGAAAGAGGGCAGTACGGGACTTCTTGATCTGGTGCGCCGGTGTGGCTTTCACGCGGGCCAACGCCTGTCGCACGACAGTGTCCGGGACATCGGCCAAGGTCGACTCCAGCGCTGCGGCATCTTCCTCACCAAGAACCGTGCGCAACTCAGCTGCCAGCGATCCCCCTTCTCCCAGACCCTTATCCCCCTGCTTGCTTGCTGCTTGTTTGTCTACACTTGCTGCTTGCTCTGCAGAGCTGCTGCCTGCAGCTGCAGCCTTTGTAGAAACATCGGCCTTTGCTGGCTTGCCAGGCCAGAATCGAAGGGAAATGGCAAGGTATGGCGAGGGTGAGAGGATACGGACAAGACGGGATTGCACCAAGCAACTCAGTGATCGGTCGATCGCAGTCTCAGCGACGCTCAGTCGGTCAGCAAGACGTGCTCGTGACCGCACCACGAGTCCACGGTTGTTCGTCGTTGCAACCAAATACACGTAGAGACGGATAGCTTCAGCATCGATCGCTTGTTCTGCATCGAAAAGCGGAGCAAAGAGGGTGTGGAGGGATTGATTCAGTCCTGGGGTCATACTCCGCGTTGGTTCTTTGTTCGCTTTGGCAAATAGAGGCCAATGTACAGAGCTTCCACAAGAGTGTCGAGGGCTCGCGCCAGACGGAGGGCGCTGGAGAGCTTGGGCAGCGTTTGCCCGCGTTCCCACAGCGAAACAACGCTCCGCCCCGTGCCAATCAGCTCGCCGAGTCGGCGCTGCGTCAAACCGGCGCGTAGTCGGTACTCGCGAATGGCGTTGGGAAAACGGGCAGGCTTGGAACGTCGCCGTAGTGTGATCTGTGCCTCCATGCCATTCACTATAGATACCGAACAAAAATCGAACAAGGGGGGTGACGGGTCTTCCTTGCGACGCGTTTGTGGATAACCCAATGTCAAGTACCCCAGAGTGACGTTCGAAACGCGTCACCCTCCGTACAAGGCTTGACAGAAGGTTGCGATACTGGCCGTGATGCCACTCACCCAGAAAGCCATCGACGAACTCAAAGCCATTTATCGCAAGAAATACGGGGAGGATCTACCCAATGACGAAGCGTGGGCGATGGGCAATCGGCTGGTCCGGTTGTTTGCGATCTTAACGCGGCCACCGGCCAAGCGAGAAGACACGGAAGAAGTTCGAACCCCGTCCCATTTGACTGACCCAACGAACGACGCGTAGCATGGCCGTACGAGCATTTGGGCGAACACGGAACATGCCCCGATACATCCTCTACGCGCGCAAGTCAACAGAGTCGGAGGACCGCCAGGTTCTCTCGATCGATTCGCAGGTACGCGAACTGCAGGACTACGCCCAAGAAAAGCAGCTCAATGTTGTTTCCGTACAGCAGGAATCTCGCACCGCAAAGGCGCCCGGCCGCCCCGTTTTCGCTGAGGTGCTTCAAGACATCTCGCGGGGCCGCGCAGACGGTATCGTGTGCTGGAAGCTCGATCGCCTGGCACGCAACGCGGTCGATGGTGGCTCCCTCATCTGGTCAGTGGATGAAGGCAAGCTCAGGGAGATTGTCACGCCCGGTCGTACCTACACGAATACCGCGAACGACAAGTTCTTCATGCAGCTTGAATTTGGCATCGCCAAGAAATACGTTGACGATCTGTCGGACAACGTGAAGCGGGGCCTGAGGGCAAAATTGAAGATGGGATGGCGCCCTGGCGTCGCCCCCATCGGGTACGTGAACGACCTCGCGACGAAGACCGTAGTACCGGATCCCGAGCGGTTTGAGCTCGTTCGCCGGATGTGGGATCACATCCTCGCTGGCCAATCGCCTGTCAGCGTCTTGTACACGGCGAACGCCGAGTGGGGCTTCCGCACGCGCACGTTCCGCAGGCAGGGCAACAAGCCTCTCTCACGGTCGGGGCTCTACCGGCTCTTGTCCAACCCCTTCTACTACGGGCTTGTTGAACTCGGGGGTGACACCTACGCCGGGGCACACAAACCGATGATCTCGAAGGATGAGTTCGACCGCGTCCAAGAACTCCTTGGCCGACCAAATAGAAAGCACACGAAGCGCTATCTCTTTGCGTTCACGGGCCTCATTCGGTGCGGCGAGTGCCGCGCCCTGGTAACCGCAGAGGAGAAGGTCAATCGCTACGGGTCTCGGTACATCTACTACCACTGCACGAAGCGTCGTGTCCCGTGCAGCCAGAAGACCATTCGTGTCGAACGCCTTGAGGAGCAGATTTGCGACGCACTCGCCAAGATCCAGATCGATGATGAGTTCCGAGACTGGGCGCTGGCGTATGCCCGTGGGGTTCGCGAACGTGAAGCACGAGAGCGTCAAGGGGTCAATCAGTCTCTGGCCAAGAGTCGGATCGATGCCGAACGCAAAGTCGCGTCGCTGCTCGACCTCCGCTTGCGCGGCCTCATCTCCGACGACGAGTACGCACTCAAGAAGCGCGAGCTCAACTCGGAGGTCTTACGATTCAAGCACCAGGAAGCCCAGAACGGTAGCGGTGCTCCGATCTGGTTCGAACCTTTTGCGAAGGCGATTTCTTTCGCAACCTTAGCGCCAAATCGCTTCGCAGGTGGATCGCGTGAAGAGAAGCGCGCGATTCTCCTTGCGCTCGGTTCGAACCTCTTTCTCAGAGATCGGATTCTGCGAATCCAAGCGCAAAAACCGCTTGCACTACTCGCTGACGCAAGCGACTTTCGCACTCAGCTCGGGCGCCTGGACGGAATACGAACCTTTTTCGAGAAACATCCGACGTTGATTCAGTGGCCTGCATTCTGCGTTGAGTGACCGGCCACAGTGAACGCCGTTTGAACGTGGAGTCAGGATACGACTGAGTTTTTCAAGCTTCCCGATCTCGATGCCGCGCAGGACATAGACACGATGCCATGAAGCTCACGAGCCGACAAGGGGGATGACGCTCAGAATGCACTGCACGCTGTGGATCAAGCGCCCGACGGTGCGCCTTCAGCACCAGCAGCCCCCATCGCTCGACGCATGAGCTCAGAGTACTCTCGCTCGTCAACCAGGTCGCTCAATACACGGCACAGCGCTTCGCTCTGAGTCATGCGCAGCCAAGCGTCATTGAGCACGGCTCGTAGAACTCTCACGTCGTTCCCGCTCCAGCCAGCGATTGCATCGCGACGAACAAGAAGGAAGCTCGCGTAGTCGAGAAGATCGGCTGGTTGCCCCGACAAAACGCGTGCTATGCCACGACTCTCAGCGAGCAACCAATGGGGTGACCATGACAATACGCCGTCGACCCGAGAACCCGAGCTGAGCTCGGCAAGGAGTTCGCTGGGCTCGAGGTGCTTGATAGACCCGCACCTGAGCCTGGCTCCAAATATCTCGCCCAATCTCTCTATGGCGATCGTCCCAATGGAACTCTCGCTGTCGTAAATACCGAGTGCCTGGATGCCAGTGATGTCATCAAACGACTCGAGCGACGAGGCCACCGGAACGACGAAGCGCTGCCGACAGGACGGCAGCAGCATCAATAGTTCGTACTCCAGCCGCCGGGTATTGCGCAGGATGTCAGTCGCTGGCCCGTCCGCGATCGCACAGAAGTCAGGACGAAACTCACCCGACTCCATGGCTTCGACAACACCTGCGGAGTGAGGTTGTCGCGTCTCAAACTCGAAGGGCAATTCCCAGCGGCGGGATGCGGACCAAAGGATCGCTAGCGACCCGACCATCGCGGGAGCCACGGCGACCGTGAAGGGGCGCCTCAAGAGCCGTCGCAGTTGGTCGACGTCACTGTCGGCGGCGAGGCCCAGGCGAACAGATGCTCCGATATCTGCAATCTCGCGCAGGAATGGCGCCGGGCTCCAGAAGCCGAGTCGTCGACTGAGCGGAGACTCGAGCAATCGACGATGCGCTTCCTGTTCGTACCGCGTGGCCCACGATGGGTTGATATTAGTAAGCTGATAGGTGGCCTCCCGTTCAAGGATGGCCAGTAATTCGGCGCGCCAGGCGTCGCCGGTATCATCCAAACGCCCGCTGTTTCGTGCACCACCTGCCGATGGCTCCAGAACAGGGTCCCTTTCGCGCTGTAGAGCAGGGAGGTGGGCCTCGATTCTGCGGATAATTGTCTCGCCCTGCTCAACGATCAGTGATTTCAACTCGGTGTGCTGTCGTTGAAGTCGAATGAGAATGAGACCGGTCGTGAATGTTGTATTCTCGGCTCTCAACAAGGCGTCCACGTACTGATTAAAGAAACACAGCAGCACCCTCTCGGCCGAGGGTCTACCAGCAACAGCCTCAAAGCCTGCATCTCCGAACGCGGCAACAAGGGCGTCACTCACATCCGCACTTGGCATGTTGGCCCCACTGAACGCTCCTAAAGTCTCAGCAATGCTCGGATTCGACACCCAGGAGCGAAGAGTAGCGTCGAGACCTGGATAGTCCGCGATCTCCCGTGCCGTCGCGTCGATAGCCTCGTCCACCGGTGTATCATCCCACCAGTCTTTAAGCTTCTGAGCAGTCGCTTTGCCAAGCAGCGGGAGCAAGGACTTCTGCAAAAAGACGGCTAGAGTTGATTCGGATACCATATTCATAACTCCTGCGAGCCCGGTATCACCTGGACCACGACGCCCTGCACCTGGAAGTCGCGGGTAACAACAACAGGTTGGTGCCGCGGATCTAGACACTGAGGACGCGGGACAACCGTGTCACCTTGCGGTAGTCGCTTCGCCCATTAACCATTTGTCAATCTCAATTCCAGCGTGTTCCGTCAATTTCATCCAGATCGGAAGCCGCGTTTTGACGTATTCGCGAACCTTGGTAGCAGGGCTTCCGACGGCGAGACCCTCTGCGACCAATCTGCTAGGAACGGCACTAACTCTGACTCGATTTCGGCGTCGGACATGCCAGCCCTACTTTCGAAATGCGGTTCAAACGTTCAAACTGCTTCTGAAGGAGGCTACGAATCTTCGCTATTCATCTCGTTCCTCTCTTGGAGTTGCCTACGTGCGTCTTGTGTGCTCGCCCACTGGGAGTTTGCCAGTACGCTCTGGAACGGCCCGACCTCAGGATAGTACCAGAGCTTAGTTCGCCGCCGTGTGGTGGCGGTTTGGCTTGATTGCTACACGCAACGCGGAACAGCGCGGTGACACGATCCAACCCCGATCCAACTGTCCAACGAGATCCGCAAACCAGGGTTGAAAACTGTCATGTCCTGACCAACACAGGCTGGTGAAGTTCAGGAGCAGTTCAGCTTGGGGTAACCCGCCCGACGTCGTTTCGCAGATTACAGTTTTGCGTTCCCGCTACGCAACTTCCGCAAGAACATCTACATTGCCACCGGCTCAGCTCACCGGAAAATCTCGTCCATTCGATACGTGAGTCGCCTCGCATTTGGCCATCCAGCGCTAACGAATGTATCTAGTACCTCAAGGAGGGTCTGACGACACTGTTCATTATCACGCAGGAGCTCCGGGTACTCAGCAAGGTAGCGCTCAACGAGTCGCACAATGAGGTCCGCCGCCATTGACTCATATTCATAACCCCCGCTCTGTCCGGCGCGAACGAGCCTTCCAATCCGCAGGAAAACACCCGGCGGGTCAACGGGAAGCACGAACTCGAGGGTCTCAAGTAGGTGATGCGTTAGACTCGGAAGGCCCAGGTCTGCAAGTTCATCCAGAATCGAACCCACGTCTTGATAGAAGCGCGTCGCTAACACAACCGACTCAGCGCGATCCGACGTTGATGTGGCTCTATTTCGGCTGAACGCACCCGATGTGTGGAAGAGCTGGTTCCCGGCATTGTCAAGCAGATTGGCAAGCGAGCGACAACCCTCGATGTCTTGCTCGGGCCATTCGTCAATACCTATATCCGAGTGTTCAGTCTCAAGGTCTCTAAGGCGCATCTTCGCCACACGAACTAGGTCTAGGAACAAATCAACAGAGCGACGACGCACTGCATCCTCGGCGGGGTCTGCAGTCAAGGCAGATCCGTGAGTCATGGGCGCGCGAAGGTGGCTAAGGACATGATGCACCTCGTCGGCCCACAAAACTGGGTCGTCGATCAACCCGCGTATGACGTCTCGGCACGCGTTATCGCCGCGCCGAACGTACAAAACAGTGAACAGCCTTGTGCACAACCCTCGCACCTCTTGGGATCCAGTACCCTCGTTGACGCGATCGAAGATCTGCCGCACAAGAGATATGACACGGTCTTGGTGTTCTGGGAATGCAAGCCGAGCGATGGGCCCACCAAGTACGCCCTGCAGCACACCCCGACTTTGCTCTTCACGACACAGCCGCTCCAAGATGTTCCACATGAGTTCGTTGGCGGTGTTGTAGATCACGTTGAGGTACCGAGCAACCTGATAGCGAACTGCCGGAACTGGGTCAACACTCAAACGGTCGACCGCCTCCGTCACCTCAGGTGTCGCACAGTCTGGATTCCGTGCGAGCAGGATCAGCCCTTCGGCTGCTTCGATTCTGGCTGCCGGACCCCAACCAGGACGTTCCTCAAATTGCGCGTCCTGCACGGAGTCCGGTACGGGGTATTCACTGCGGCTCGCCTCAACGAGGACTAACCGAGCAAAATCTCCAGCCGAGCTATCACACGAGAGCTCGTTCGATTTGGCGATGCAGCTGCACGCTGCAGCAAGGTGACGCCAAGCGTTCTCTTGCTGTTTCGCGTGCACCCCAGTCTCTTCCGCATGCGCAAGAGCGCCATGAAGCTGCTGGAGTGCCGGAAGCACCGCATCGACTGCGCTCTGCGTAGGCGCCGCGTTGAGATCTTGTTCAGCGAACGTACGTGCAGGCTCCGAGAGCGTCAGTATTCTCCGGTTCTGCTCCGCATCAACGGGAACACCTTCATCAACGAGACGATCTTCTTCACTGTACGGGACGTGCCTGAGACCGCTGAAACCGAACGGAGGTTCATTCGCCGGTACCGCATCCGCCTCACGCAGCGCATCTAGAACTTCTTTCGCTTCCGCCGTAACAAGTTGCTGCCCATCAAGGCAACCCAGAAGCCGGTTTCTGATTCCTTCGGCTGCCTCATCGCTACGTTCACTGAGATAGTCGGGAACGGACATTACGGCTTGCTCGATCCGCGCCTTATCAGCATCCGCCAATCCTGTAAACACAGCCTTCAGATACTCGCCGATAGGCGTCCTTGTATCGAGATTCGTTAGAACGGGCAAGGCAGATGCGACAGGCAATATCAGTTCGCCCACCGTGCGAGGATGCTGTGCCCCGACTACAATGAGCCGACGCCATATGGCCGCGAACTGATTCTCCGCGACGAGTAGACTCACAAGATCGCGAGTTTCAGAGCTGACCTCAACGCCACCAGCGAGAGCTTCGAGTCGACTCTCAAACGCATCGAGCATCTTAAGGTGGTTGTCATGGCGAAAACTATCTCCCGCGTCCCATATTCTGCTGTAGTCAGCCGCGATCCTTGCCGTCGCTCCGCCCACATCGAAAGTATCGGCGCGCGTCGCGCCTAAGGTCCCATTGAGTTCCTTCGAGACGTGGACGCCGACAACAGCAATAAGTGCCCGTACTGCATGAACGGGCGAACTCGCAAGAAACCGCGGAAACAACTCAGCGAGGCTGTGAAGGCCTGCCTCATAGTCCTGGCTACGATTCGACACCAACGGCAGGATTCGACCCCCCATTGGCGTCGGCGCGGTCGAATCCTCGACATGAGCAAATGCAGTGCGGTAGACATGCTCGACAAACGCGGGGGCATGTGGTACCACGTGCTCCAGCTCGCGTGCGAGTCGAACGAGTTCCTCATGTGCATACGCACGAAAGTGATCGGGCTCAAGTGAGCGGCGCAGCAGCCGCTCGGCGGCATCCGGATCTGTAGCGAAAGTCCGGCACACCACTGCGAGCGCGGGTAGCGCGATCGCGGAGTCTCGGCTGACCCCGTCCCAGGCAAATTCGAGGAGGCGGCGCCCCGCGACACCAACGAGAGCGTACTGGGCGGGCGTTAAGTGTTCCATCCCCTCAGAAGCTGCAGTTAGCAACGTTCGGACTGGGTAAACCAGCTCTCTGCGGAGACTCTCGCCCACTTGCACCAACAGTTCGCACCATGGTCCTGCTTCTTCTCCCGCAACTGGTGACGCTGGGCGCCCTGTGAGCAACGCACCCACAACGTGTCGAAAGACGCTTTCGGCCGCCGTGCGCACAGGGACACTGGAGTCATTCAGCGCTTCACAGAGGGGCTCGAGATCCCCCATTTCCTGAGCAAGCTCGGTCGCGACTGAGGGGCCGATGATCTTCCCGATCTCTGGAGTTGGGGAGGACTCTGCGACTCGAAGGGATAGCAACCAAAACTCCTGCCTGCTGTCGTCCAGCATCCACACGTGGCGAAAGTGAAGTGCGAGACTTGGTCGAATCACGAGTACCAACCCTGGATTTGCCTCAACGCGTTCCGCAAGCACCGTCGGGTGCCCGCGCAATAGCAAGCGCGCGACGGCATAGTCGAACAAGACATGATGCGAGAACGCGAGAACGTCGCGCTGAGGAGTTGTCGCGTTCAGCGGCTGCCATTCAGCAAGGAGATTGGCGCTCAGTAGCTGCGTCAAGTAGGAACTCGATTCAACTGTAGCGACCTTTGATCGATCAACGCGGAGCACCCTTGCACTGGCCATCTCCTCGCACGCTCCGCGAAGGACAGACTCTCGCGCATCACCCTGTCCATCCTCCCGGATAACCCAGTAGGCCCAATATCGATCGAGGAGATCCAACTGTGTTCTGATAGGCGCAAGGGAGCCCACAGACACCCCCTCACCAAGCAACCCACAGATCAGCCGAACATTCAAAGGAACCCGGAGAAGCTCGGAGAGCTCGGGCGGCGCGCTGTTGATCAAAGAATGAAGCTCGGGAGACTGGGACGAGATTTGGGAAAGCTCGCCGCCCGATAACCTCGGAATGCTCACATGATGAACAGTCGCAAACTCAGAGTCGCGAAAGTCGCTTGCTGGGTTGCCTCGAAAGAGATCCTGAAGTGCCAAGCTGTACCGGAGATCGAACTTCCGCACCGAGGCGATCACATGCCAACGACCAGACTCGCCCAGGACCACCCGAATCAGGTCTCGGATTGTCTGCGCCGAAGCCTCCGCGCGGGCTGCATCAAGTGCATCGATCACCAGAAATCCCGGTAGTCGGCCGGCCCAGTTTCGCAGCACATCTGTTACATCGTGCTCTAGTCCGAGTTCGGTTCTCAGATTGCCGAGGCTACTGGCGTCCAAACGATCGACGGAAAGGAACACAACATCCCGGCCGTCCTCGCGCAGCTTGTCCACAAGATCGTAGAGAGCGCCGGACTTGCCAGCGCCGGGCTCGCCGACGACGAGGAGCGATCCACTGTCGGCGGCACGGCGCAGCTCGTCCGTGGAACGACGATCGATACGAATCTCAGTGGTACCAATGCGCAGACGCGCAAAATCTGCGAGCAGCTGTACAGCAATCTCGGTCTTTGCGCTCAGCTGATCAATATCCTGCCGGTAACCCCTAGGCCAGTAGATGTCGATCCCATGGTTGACCAGAAGTTGCTGAAAACCGGCGCGGTCCATGCCAGTGCGCTCTCCCGCTAGGCGAGCACAGGCTCCCACAAGTGCCGCCCAGGCACTATCTGCATCACTTGGTTTACGTAGAACAGCAGTACGAAGTAGCTCCTTGGCTTCCCGCTCGGAGCTGCCCCCCTGCTCAACGCTCAGGGTTTCCACCCAAAGAACAGAAAGAACCGAACGCATCTCACTGTCTGACGGCGCTTGCCGACGCTCCCGTTCCCAGGTCTCCCGGACGTGAGCAAGCACGACCTCTAGTACTCGACGTTGCTGCTGGTTTCGCGCAGCCGATCCGATTGGTTGCGCAGTACCAAGTTGTCGTGCACGACTCAAGACTGCTGGCAAGTGGACACGGACTGGCTCCGAGCTTGTTGGACCAACAGCAAGAACCAAACGATCCCGGGTCAAATCGAGGGAACGATCCAATGGCTGACTTGCGTCACCTGACCGAGAACTGGATGCGATAAATTGGCGAACTGCTTGATCGACGGCGGAACCGAACGCGGATTTGAGGGATTGGTTGAGTGCAAGAGACCGCTTCGCCTGCAAATAGAGTCCACCGCCCGCCGAGGTTAGCGCCGCCGCATCATCCATCGGTTGATCGGTTTCGCAATGCACGGCTTCGATCGTTGTATCGACTGCCAATTCCCAGAGCGGTGCCGCGGCTTGCTCCGCAAGCATTCTTACAGCAAGCCACGCTGCAACGCGGTGCTGAAAGTCCATCCCACCTGCTGCAGCAGCTCCACCTGACGGGTTTTGATTAGTCTCGCTCATCAACCGTCATGCTAGCACTGTGAACCTCTGAAGCAAGTATGCGCGAGGGTCACAGGCTCGCCCTCCAACAACGCTCCGTTGCTTCGGGCCAACAAGAACCAGTGCACTGTTCGGGTAGCAGGGATGAAATGCGGCGTTACTCCTGCGCGAAAGGAGATCGGTCCAACGGCATGTTGACCAGGTAAGGTTGATATAGCGTCAACTTCCCACACCCGTACTTGGCCTGCAGGTGCTTCACGACGTCCGCGGTACACGCACCGGAGTACAGCGCATCCACGATGAACGCAGAGCCCTTTCGTTCTTCTTCGAGCGGGTCGTGGACGAGACGCTCTCGGCCGAACGTCTCATATAAGGAGCTCGCCCGGAACTGTGCGTACATCGCGGCATTCGTGTTGACACAGAGCTGAGCTTCCCTGTGTGATTGCAGCACGACGCCATTCAGGTCTCCGTACCGAGCAAACAGATTTGAATGAAAGTAGAAGCAAGTAACATCCCGCGGCTTGCCGTCGCTATCATAGAACTCCGACCACTGGGGTCCGAAGATCGCTGATCGGATCCCTCCGAAGACGATGCTGTCCACAATCGCTCTCGCCCGAGGACAGGCATACCAAACGAGTCGACTGAAATCGCCGTGACCGTCCGAGATGGCGCGAAGCTGTTTGACGCCATCTCTTAGCTTCTTGCTTACAGCGCCAGTCTTGTAGCGCAGTTCCGCCCCCCAGTCGTCATTGAGAAAGTCAACGAACTGCTGATCGGACAACTTGGCCTTGACCTCGACGAAGTAGCGGCCGTTTTCATCCGCAACCATCAAATCTGGACTCTTGTCCGTCCCAGTCTCCTCAAGCTCCTCTACATGGAAACCCAGCTTTCGAAGGCCCGACGCAACGATGCTTCGATACTCGTCCATCCTCTTCCCTTGCTTGGCGGCTTGTGGCTGTCCGTCCGGACAATAACAGCGGTCCAGAAAACCGCTGCCCTCTCAGCTCCGCCTGCTACTGATTTGCTACAGCATCAGACCCGAAAAGACCGACATCAACCGCAAAGAACTGGACCCCATAGAATCCCAACTCCGGCAGCCAATCCCTTCTCGCAGCAGCAGTTCGGTGCAATGACGTGACTTCGGTGGCGAGGCCGTTGAAACCCTTGATCACATTAGAAAACCGCTGCTCAAGAGCAAGCATCGGACACTCTAACCAGCGTTTCCACAATCAATTAGCCCCTGATGAAGCACTTCATCGGTAGGCTCCAGGCCAGATGTTACCGCATCACCTCCCTGGCTAAGCTGCCGATCTGTTTCAAATGGGAAACTTCGACTCTCGCGAAACCTCGTCGACACTCGCGTCCATTTCCAACGTTACCCTAGCCACGGCCGTTGAGGCTTTCCTGGAATCCTACTTCAGGGTCGGGACACGGAGCCGGCTCACCAAAAGAGCCTACGCCACCGATCTCCGGCAGTTCGCCGCTCACTGCAACCCGAACACAACTCTGACGTCCGTCAATCCTTCCACGGTTGAGGATTGGATCTCCTACCTCCAGGAGCACGCCGCCTCCCCTGCCACCCAGAGGCGCAAGATAGCCGCTCTTCGCGTTTTCATGCATGATTGCGCACGGCATGGACTGATTGAGGCCACACCCTTCACAGAACTCCGATTCCGATTCCCAACTACGGCACCGCTTCCAAAGGCGTTGAGCATAGACGAAACACGCAGCCTGCTTGTCCTTGCACGTTCAATTGCTGCCCAACACCTCTCGAGTGAGGTCACTGCCATCGATCGAGCGTCGCTTGCGATCCGCGACCGCGCAATTGTCGAGTTGATGATCGCAACTGGAATTCGGGTTGGAGAGCTCACATCGATACAACTCCACGATCTCTCATCAACCGAGATGAGGATACGCATCAGGGGCAAGGGTAACCGCGAGAGACTAGCCTTTCTTGTTGATCGGAGCAGTGCGCACGCATTGGAGGCTCACCTTCAAGCCCGATTGCGCCTCCATCTATCCCATCTCGCCCTGTTTCACAACGCCCGTGGAGGGGAGCTGTCCCCATGTGGCGTCTCCTACCTGCTGGACCGACTAGCCCGCAAGGCTGGCATCTCGAAACGAGTCACACCGCACATGCTTCGCCACACGGCGGCGACGCTTCTCCTCCGAAACGGCGCGGACATTCGAATCGTCCAAGAGTTTCTTGGACACACTTCGATCGCCACGACACAACGGTATGCCCACGTCACAGCGGAGCATCTCCGGGAAGCCCTGCTCACGCATCATCACAGTCACTTGCTCGAACTCTAGGAGCTTGCTCTTTCCAGTCAGTCGACGAACTCGCGATAACTAGGAATTATCGTGCCTTCGAACTTCGTCTTCGGGATCCACAGCCCGCTACAAGCAATGATGCTGCACGCCTCGGGCCATCGCGCTGCATGGGTGGGTGGCTACGCACGATCCGTAGCTGACCACGCACTTCCGGATCTCGATATTCTCTCCTACACCGAGAACCTCGAGGCACAGCAGAGGATCTTGAGCGCAGCCCCCCTCCGCTTCATCGTTGACATAGATGCGGGTCTGGCGAGCCAACGCGCTCAGGCACGCTACGTGAGAGCTCTTGACAGAGAGAAGCCTTTCGCTCTCTGCATTGAAGACGAGCATATACCAAAGACGTCTGCACTCTACAGCTCCAAGGCCAGTCTACTGCGGACTCCCGAGTTCGTTGAGCGCGTGCTCCTGGTTGCGGAGCAGTCCAAGTCACGTGTATGGCCGCGAACAAACGCTGTGGTCCGAGGGGTGCCTGTGACGGCCATCCATGACCGGATCCGCGCCCTAAGCACCGATGCCGGCATCGAAGACCTCGTATTGCACGGAGGCGACTTGGATGCACTTGCTGCCGTCAAGGCGAAGTGGGGCGGTCGACTACGGCTGCATCTGATTGCAAGCCTATGTCCACCGCTGCGCTGCGATTCAGAGGTTTTCGCTGGCTTTGAGTCGATCATCCTAGCCCATCACCTTCTCTTTGCAACGGCCGCTTTTCAAGAGCACTACTTATCACGCATTGTCGCCGGCGAAATGCTGGTCGGCACATGCAACCACGGCAAGGACCTCGTCAACAAACTGATCGGAAAGCGCTAGCGGTGGATATTCTCGACGAAATGCGAGAGTACTACCGGAAACGTGCCCCGGAGTATGATGACTGGTACTTCCGCCGGAACGCCTACGACAAGGGGCGCACGCTCAATGCAGCGTGGTTCCGGGAGCTCAAGGTCCTCCGGAAGTACGCTCGTTCCATTAGCGGCCACAAGATCCTGGAAGTCGCCGCCGGAACTGGTATGTGGACGCAGTACCTCGCTGAGGGTAACTCCGTTACACCGGTGGATACATCTCCTGAAGCGCTGTGTATCAACCGAGCTAGATCTGGAGTAGCCGGCGTCGTCGGAGACGCTTTTCAGCTTGCATTCCTGGCGCCACATTCACACGACTTGTGCTTTTTCGCCTTCTGGATAAGTCACGTCCCCGAAGAGCACATGGCTCGTTTCTTTCGAAGCGTCGCGGATGCCGTTTCTCCCACTCCCCGGGTCGTCGTCGTTGACTCGATCTACAACCCAACGGAACTGAACTGCCTGTCGCACGAGAACTCCGTTCAGATGAGGGCCCTTCGCTCTGGGCGGGCGTTCAGGGTCTTCAAGAAATACTACACTCCGTCCGAGTTGCGGTCGTTGTCGGAGCGGTACCTGAAACACAGTCGCGTCACCTACACGGGAGACTACTTCTTTGTGCTCGATGGGGTACTTCGGCGGGATTCAGAAGAAACGCGGTTCAACGAAAACGGCCTTCGTGTCAAGCACCGATCTCGCTAGACGACGGTACTTCTCGGCGCGTTCTTCTTGTTGCTGGATGCACCAGTACCTCGACATCTCTCGATATGTGCGATCGAGCATCCAATAATTGCTCTGCTTGCGCTGTAGCTCGATGCTTCGTGCAAGGAGAAGATAAGCCCTATCCAGGGCCTCGGTCGACTCGACAGAGGCAGTGTCGGCGACTCGCACCGCTTGCTGCAGGCAAAGAGATCCCAAGTGGGACAGGGTTGCAGCAAGTCTGAACTCGTCGCGTTGACTCGAGCGAAGCTGAGCGGCTCTTTCCAGCGTTCGCGTTGCGATATCGATGCGCCCGAGGTATCCATAGGTCTGACCTAGATTGTTCAGCGTGGTGCCCTGCAATTTCTGGTCGTCTTCCCGTACTGCCAAGCGATAGGCGCGCAAATACCACCTAACAGCGTCGGCGAGGTTTCCACGCCGGCGATAGGTCGTTCCGACGTTGTTGGTCGCGAGTCCCATCAGTCTCTTGTCGCCCTGCGTTCTTGCGATCGCCAGCTGTTCGCGATAGATGGGTGCGCTGACCTCGAAGTTCCGCCAAAAGTCCTGGATGTGGGCTCGGAGATTGGCAATCCAGAATCGAGCTCGCGCTGAGTCAGAGGCCCCGTCGAGCGTATCCACCAGGGCCGCGAGCTCTTCGGTCGAGTTGAAAGACAAGTAGCGCGTTCCGATTCGGCCTAGAGCCTCGGTGGCGGCTTCCAGTTCGCCCGCTGCGACTAAGTGACGTACCCTCTTTCGCTCGAGAAGATGGCGAACCTCGTGATCTAGGTGCAGATCAAGATGCAACCCGCCATAGCAGGATGCGATTTCTCTATGGAGCTCCATAGCGTGCGGGTCAGTGCACTCCTTCAACAATCGAGAGCGAATCACCGGATGGATCGAGTATGTCTGGTCTCGAATGTTGAACTCGATCAACCCGCCGTCAAGTGCTTCGTTAAGAACATCTGTGCCAACTGAAAGCTCTTGAAGCCATAGGCCAGTAACGCCTTCGTCGGCTAGGGCAATTAGGAGTAGCAAGCGTTTGCACGCTGACCCAACTCTCGAATAGAGATCACCCACAAGGGCTTCGAAGAGACTTTCGACAGACCGGTCGTATGCATGCTCGAGAGTGCTTTGTGTGACGTAGCTGTTCAGAATCTGAAGCATCAGTGGATTCCCACCGGTCATTGCATGGACGCGCTCGATGGAGAGCCCCTCGATTGCTTGAAGATGCGGCAATCGCGGTAGGTACTCAGAAGCGAGGGTCGCGGCCGAAAACGGTGCAACGGGCATGATCTGAGTGCAGGCCGTGTCGGCGAAAGCCGCGTCAGGAACGATTCGTGACGTAACGAGTACTTTGGAGCCCATTCTGGTCTTCGTTACGCTCTCCAAGATGGTCGCGAGTATGTGCAAAGTCACCTGTCGCTGCTCGTCGATGGCTTCTTCTAGATTGTCAATTACCAGCAGTAGGCGTTTGCTCGAGAGAATCTCACACAGAACGGCAACTCGCTGAGTGTCCGAGAAGTGGCTGTTTCGCGAGAAGCGGTCGAATGCAGTAACTCCCGCACGATTCAAGATCAACCGCAATCCTTCGAAGATGTCGGTTCTGTTTGTACGCCGACTGATGCGCAACCCACCAGACGCATCGAACTCATCGTGCAGCGAGAGCAGAGTCTGTGCAGCGAGCGCAGTCTTGCCTACTCCGCCTTGACCGACTACGAGCAAGAGCGTCTTGTCGACGGATTGGCAGAACGACGCAATCGTCGCTCGCTCCTTTGTGCGATTCACAAAATCTTCTTGCGCCAAGACAGAGAGGTCAGGCGCGAACGAGGGCGACGGCAGAACTAAGTTCCGCGAGAGTCGGCGAACTAGCTCGTACTTGGCCGCGAGGTCTGGGTGGCGATCTAGGAGCTCCTTCAGGCGTGTGCGATCCCACACTATGAGGGATGCACCATTGCGATTGGCTTGACCATGCAGTCGCGCCAGAGCCCCTTCGGCGATGTTGTGCCTGGCCACGAGCAAGTACAGATGATCTGGCGCGCGGCGTAGGGTTGGGAGTTGAGCTAGATCACGCGAATCCTCGGCTGCTATCAGTATCTCGATAGCGGTGGCGGCCGTTGATCGGTCCTCGCGCTGCCAGAGTTCCTGTGCCAGGCGTTCGAGTTGCTCCGACGGCACATCCTGGAGTTGAATCACGGTACTCGCGGCGTAGAGGTAGTCGCGTAGGTGTAGAACTGTGTCGACGCTTTCATCAGGCGGCCTCGCAATACTGAAGTGATCCTGGTCGACCGCGATGGCTCGGTTCCTCTCCTCTTGAGGAATCGCGAGGTTCGGAGGCACCAACGTGTCGTGGTGCCCATAGATGTATTGGTAACCGAAGAGGTGTCGTCGTTCTGCCCAACGTTCGTTGACCGACGATAGCGTGTTGTTGAACGAGGCAACATCTCTCAGTTGTGGATTTCCGATCCAGCGGGAAAAGGCCGGCAAGACAAGTGAGGGAATGCCAACGTGCGGTGTCGCTAGGGTTAGCAGGTGAAAGGTGGCGGGCGGCGGAAGCTGGTGGCGAAGGGCGAGAAGAGTCTTCGCGACCAGACCGCCCATGCTGTGGCCAACAAGGACGATGTCCGAGTATGCAGAGCATCGGAGCTCGAGCTCATTGCCCAGGTGTTCGGCGAGCGCGACGAGGTCGAGATTCTGGCGGACCGGTCCTCGCCGCCCGAACCCGAGCGCATGAGCAAGAAGCATCGGGAGACGCCGCACAAGGGACGTTTCGTAGGAGAAGTATGCTGTGTCAAAGTGTGCCCGGACCCATGGATCCCTTTCGAGAAGGTCCAATAGAGTGAGTCCTGACCGATGTCTGAAGGTCGATTTTGACCCCTTGAAGCCATGGATTGCCACCAGAAGGCCTGGTCGCCCGGCTGATGCCAATTCGAGCACGATAATTCCTAGTTATCAGAAGTACGCCGAACGTTCGGCGCGTAACTCGTAACTACCTGTGTTTGCCGTAGGTCATTCTAGCGCGGTTCTCCGTCCCTCAACACTACCGTAAACCGAAGAGACGCAAAGTGTTGCACGAGCCACTGCGGCCCTCGGGCCCGTCGGCGGTTCCTGGTCAAAGACTTTGAGACCGCCCCGTTCGACACTCCGGCACTCCTCCAACTTTCCTTCCTCGGGTGACCGTCGCCCCTCCAACCGCTCAAGGTCGTCCCGCATGCGCGCCTCTCCAAGCCGTCCGAGCGCTGGGTCGTCACGATCGAGCTGTGCCCAAGTAGTCCTGGAGCGATCTACTCCTCGATTAACTTCGATTTCCTCATGGCGTTTCCTCCCTGTTGGGTGAGCTTAGCTGGTTCGCCGAGATTTTCTACTTTTACGCGGCCCAGTTTTTTGGAGCGAGGTCATGCCGTCGAGAGCGCAGTCTTCCATGCTCCGGCAGCTACCTTCTCAGCATTCGCGCAAGCATCGAGCTGACGCGTAGCTCGAATTCCTTGTCTCAGGTTGGAGCTGCGCAGCCACGAGCGTGGAAGTGCATTCGACTAACGAGTCGCACGCAAGGTACGCGCGTAGCACGCCAACGGTATATCGTATCGAGCTTTGCGGATAGCCAATCGGGCACCTCTTGACCGTCAGCAAACGGTCGGAGCCAAGTCAAGGCGTCGCCCCTTGTCTTTTCTTGCTACAGACGTCGTTGATTCGCTCCGATACTACACGTCGGATACGCATTGCGCCCCGCACGCAAAAGCCATGCAGTACGACGGACAGCTGTGAACGCTCGGTGATACGGCGTCCGAAGATGTGTGAGGCACCTCAGCGTTGCAGCCCGTAGTCGCACTCGGGCGTTACATCGCGAAACGGGATGGAAAAACGAAAGCTCGCGCGCAACGTTGTCAGCCGTCGGACCAGGCTCATTGTGGGCTGTGAGCGTCTCACCATGGCGTGTGGACCCCATCGATTTGGAGTCGTGAGCTGACATGTGTCAAGCAGCCACCGCAACCCGCGACTTCATGGGCGCACTTGAAGCGAAAGTTGTAGAGCAGCTGCAGGCGCAACGGGTTGGCTACCTTCTTGGCGCTGGCTCATCATATTTAAACAAGGCAGGGTACCCACTCGCGAGTGAATTGTGGGATCTCATCAAAGACAAAATCACCGATCGTCAAAAGCGGGCTGACATCCAAGCGAAGCTCAACGACGGAGCCAGCGGACTCGAGCAGGCGCTTGACCTGCTCGACGATGGGGGCGCCGTAGATACGCCGTATCGTCATCTAGTCACCGAAGCTATCGCCGATCTTTTCAGTTCCATGACGCCGGACGTGGCATTGCACGTCGAGCTTGTACGGCGGCTGTCCCGGCGTGCGAGACCATCCGTCAAGGTGTTTAGCCTCAACTATGACCCGCTCGTCGAGCGTGCTGCTGACGCGGCGAGAGTGCGTCTCGTCGACGGCTTTCTAGGGGCTGAGCACGCATACTTCGACCCTGCCGTGTTCGAAGAGCGGATCGGTCACATTCGCGGCGCGCACAAAGGACGTCAGTTCGTCGAGACCGTTAAGCCAATCCACCTACTCAAGCTCCACGGCTCAGTGGGCTGGTATGAGACAGAACAACAGGGGCCGCGACGATGCGCGTATGAGCTGACGCCTCCGCAGGGTGCGCGACGTCTCATGGTGCCACCCCAGCGACGAAAAGCGATAGACACGATGCTGCCACCCTACGCTGCACTCTGGTCCGCGTTCCGCGATTGTTTGGTACACAGCAAGACCGCCATCAACCGTTTGGCATGTCTCGGGTACGGATTCGCAGACGAACATGTAAACGCCGTCATTGAGGCCTCACTCGCGCGCACAGACTTTACCCTATTGGTCTTTACGAAGGAGTTGTCTGACGCCGCATGGAATCGTTGGAGCGTGAAGACCAATGTAGTGCTGGTGACAAAGGCACGCTGCTCCCTCAAGGGCGAGTTGGGTCCCGGCCATGAAGAGCTATGGCGTTTCGAGCGCATATGCGAGGAGTTGTGATCCCGTGTGTGACGGTGCAAAGACAGTCGTCGGTCATGTCATTGAAGTGAGCTCTGAAGTTCTAACTGCGACGGTAGTCGAGGATGACCAGGGCGGCGCCCCGGTCGTGACGATCGGGGATGAGGACGTGGTCGTTGGACAACTCGGCTCCTACATGGCAGTCAAACAGAATGACATTCACGTCATAGCGATCGTTACTCGTATGACCGAACAAGAGGTCCTTGCCGCTCCATCGATCGAGACGCCCGGAGACGATCGTGCAAGGCTGCCGTTCGCGAAGCGGCTCATCAGACTTACCCCCGTCGGAACGATTGACGCAAACGGCCGATTCGAGCGGGGTGTGGCACGATATCCGACGACTGGAGCAGAGGTTCATGCGATCAGCTCGGCCGATGTGGCGACAATGTTTGACCGTTTTCAGTCCAAGGGGCTCGCGGTTGGCACTGTGAGTGCACGCCGCACGCTCAAAGTGTATCTGGACCCCACCAGCCTGTTCGCACGGCACTCCGCGATTCTCGGCCAGACTGGGGCAGGCAAGTCGTGGACGGTGGCGTCGCTCGTACAAAAGTCCGTCGCAGTCATGCCGAACGCCCACATCATAATCCTTGACTTGCACGGGGAGTACTCCTGGAGCCGTAATGGAGAACGACATTTCACTTTTGCCGAAGCAATCGTTCGCCATGTAGACGCAAGAGAGTTAGAGCTTCCGTACTGGGTGATGACGTATGCCGAGCTGTGTGACTTGCTTGTGGATCGCACGGAGGACGCCGCACATAACCAGATTGCTTTCTTTCGCGAGACGCTTCGGCAACTTCGCGAGAGCGAGAAGGAATCGCTAGGCCTAGAGCGGGTCACAGTCGATACGCCCGTGTATTTCTCACTCGCCAAGCTCATGGACGCAGTGCAGCAAAAAAATCAGGAGATGGTAGCTGGAAGTCGCGGCAAAAAGCAGGGCGAGATGTTTGGGGACTTCGACCGATTTATTCTTCGCCTGGAGAGTCGTATGAATGATGTGCGATACGACTTTCTCTTAAGGCCGAAAGTTCGTACAACGTCCGGATCACTGACCAACATGTTGCGGGATTTCGTCGGACTGGGAGCGCAGAAGGCAGCGGTCACGGTGATTGACCTGTCGTCCGTACCGTTTGATGTGCGCCCGACTGTTGCAGCACAGATTGGGCGACTGGCGTTCGAGTTCAACTACTGGAACCAACGATATCGGGAGTTTCCAATTCTCCTCATATGTGAAGAATCTCATGCATATATTCCTCGGGCACACGAAAGTCAATTTGAGGGGTCGCGTAAGTCGATGGAGAGAATCGCAAAGGAGGGGCGCAAGTATGGTGTTGGTATCGCGGTGGTGAGCCAACGTCCCCATGAGGTGTCGGAGACGGTGCTCGCGCAGTGTGGCACGTTCATTTGTCTGCGTACCACGAACCCTAACGATCAACGCTATGTTCAGAGCTTGGTGCCAGAGGGCGAAAGAGACTTGCTCAATATGTTGGCGGGATTGGGGCGCGGTGAGGCCCTGGTGCTAGGCGAAGCCGTCCCGCTACCGACGCGCCTGCAATTTGACAAGCCGAACCCTACACCGAACAGTGATGACATCGACTTCTACGATGGGTGGAGGAATGGTCCCCAGGACGTAGATGTCGATGCTATCGTGAACCGGTGGCGGCGCCAAGAACGGTGAACGGCGACTAGTAAACTTCACTGCGTGTCATAGCGTCGCGCTGCAAGCGCGACCGCGATCGGCGATCCATTCGACCCGACATTTCGCTCCGAGAGGCCAGCCTCTACGGCAAGATTGGCCATCGGCGAATCGGCGAGGCCTTTTCTCACTCTTGCGGGCACAAACCCCTCGGGTGGTCCTCTCTTGTGGCCCTCGAAAGAGCTGCGTAGTCCTTAACAGCAGTGCGGGGCTTGGCCGCTGGCAAGACCCTCTTTCTCTATAGGGAAGAGGCGCAATATAACCCGCAACCCTGCGCTTGGGACTGGGCGTCCCAGTGGCCTTCCAGAAGGTGGCAACAATTGCGGGACCGAATGCCCCGAGGCTGCGCCTCCGCCGCTGACCATAGATCCGCTGTTCGCAGACGGCGATGAACAAGACCTGGATGAGACAGGCGCGTGACATGTCAGCTGGGATCGCGGTCCAGAAAACCGCTGCCCTCCGCACTCCGCCTGCTACTGATCTGCTACAGCATCAAACTCAAAAAGACTGAAATCAACCACAAGAAACTGGACTCGATAGAATCCCAAGTCCGGCAGCCAACTCCTTCGCGTGGCAGCAGTTCGTTGCAATGACGTGACTTCGGTGGCGAGGCCGTTGAAACCCTTGATCACATTAGGAAACCGCTGCTCTATCCACCTGAGCTACGGGGGCAGTGGCCCAGAATCTACGGAGTCCACCGCCACACGTCAATCGCGACCATCCCCCGGGCTACACTGCACCTCAAGACTCGATCGGCGAGTACGCAAAAGGAGGCCGCATGCCAAGCTCCCAGTTGCATTTCCAGAACGTCGAACCCGACGAAGCCCTCTCCGCCCTCTCCCGCGCCGACAGCGGCTTCAAAGCCGAACCGGCGTCCTTCGCCAGCGCCAAGCGACACTCCGGGCTCGACCTCGCCTTCACGATCGGAGGGCTCGTTCTCAGCGCAGGACAGCTGGCAGTCGCCATCTGGCAGCTCAAGCGGGCGCAGCCCCAAACCGTCGTCATCGAGATCGAGACATCGTCCGGCCGCCGACCGATCGACACCAGCTCCGAGGAGGCGGTCCGAGCGTCTATCGAGGCCGCGCTCGAGCCGTGAGCCGAGCCACCGACACGCCCGACTACTAACGCGGTCTCCGACAACCGCTCCACTGCCGGGTCGGTCCGCAATCGACGCGCATGGGTCGGTTCGAGCCGCTCAACGCGGTCATCTTCCTCGCCGCCGACGTCGCCACGGAGCTACGTCGCATCGATCCCGGCACGCTCACCTCCGTGGAGGAACCTGGCAGTCCGACGCTTGCTCGCTTCCCCACCTTCCTTCACGAGATCATCCATTGGTGGCAGCACGCGGCAACGACCAGCGGCTTGATCCAAGGATTGAGCGTTGCCGCGCAGAGCATCAGCACCGCACGCTACCTGAACGACGTCGGCGACGGCTTCGCCAAGCCGCTCCTCGTCGCCCTACCCGATGACGCACCAGTCGACCACCCGGCCTTTCTCGCCTGCCATCGTTGGACGGAGTGCGAACTCGGCTCGGGACTCCTCGCCAACCCGAAGCGCTCCGCCAGATTCGTCCACACCTATCCGCGTTACTTCCGATCGGTGGGGGCGTCGGTCCTCCTCCTTTATACCAACGTCATGCAGAGCGTCGCGGCGTCCGTCGACCCCGAACACGCCGCCTTCCCCACCATCGATCCGTGGCTCGAAGCGCTCCAAACGTTCGAGCGCGACGACGCTCTGTGCTTTTCCCGCGGCGAATTCATCGAACTCCCACTGGGCATGAGCGACGTGCAAGAGGGACAGGCTCGCGTTTCGGAACTCCAGTTTCGCCACCTGACTGTCGATGCCGACGAGTGGACCGTGGCCCGCGAACGCGGTCTCCTTGACGATGTGTACGGCACCGCGTTCCACGTCTTCTTGGAACGCACCGACACCACCTTTCCGGAACATCCGACCGACGCCGCCACTAATTTGTTCCTGTTGCTCTGCGACATCGCACTCAATCCATCCGCCGGCTATCCCGATCCGATCGACTCGCAAGGCGCGCTCGTTATCGACGTACATCCAGGCGTGCGGTTTCTCCGACTGTGCGCCGCCGCCGCCGAGCAGCGCGAAGTTTTCGACTTCGTCCGCAGTTGCTCGTTCACCGCTTACACAAGAGCTTCAGAACTCCTCTGCGATGCTCTCGGCTGGAAGACACCGATCGAGATTGCCGAGAGCGCGATGCGACTGATCGACGGATCGCCCCTGGCGTTCGATCTCGGGAACGCCGACCGCCCGTATGCCGACGCACCGCGTGATGTGCCCGTGCACTTCACTCTCGCCAGGCATCGCGAGCTGATGGAATGGAAACACCAGGTACCGCACTTCTTCTGTTGGCCGGGCCGATTCCTCACCGTCGACCCGACCGCCGAGGACGACGGCACCACCGGGGCGCTGATGGAACTCCTCAGCGTGACCAGCGCCCCGTTCGTAGCCAGCGATCTGGATGCTGGTGTTGACGCCATCGACATGCCTGGAGTAAGTCCCGAGGTTCTCGATCGCTTCGTCAAGGACTACTTCGCCACGCTGGCGCTGTACGATCTGTCACGACAGTGGCTTGGCTCGGTGGGAGAATTCCGCTTCGACTTCAGCTGGAAACCGCAAGTTCCAGAGCAAGAGCGCGACTACCTGAAGACCTTGTTTGCCGACAACTTCGGTTTGAGTCTTGCCCAGATTCCAACATTGTAGCGTGCCACACGCTGCGCCCACGGTGGCGTGTGCGCCCAACCACCCTCGACAAAACACTCTCCGCGATTGCCGGCGCGCTCTCGTCATGGGGCCAGTGGCGACTTACTGCAAACAGCACCGCTTGAACTTGCGGCCGCTACCGCACGGGCATGGATCGTTCCTGCCGGGGCGCGGCGCAGCCGAACGTCGAGTGCGAGCTGCCTTGAGCTGTCGGATCGCTCTGGCGCGCACCCCTTTGCTGTACTCAGCGGCACTCACCACAGCGGTGCAAGCGTCTTCCGCCTCGAGTTCGGCAATCGACTCGTCGAGGTGCTCCCTGGTCTCGGCAGTCTGCCGGTCACAAACACCAAGTAAGGCAACGGGAGCCAACAAACCCCACATCTCTGGATCCTTCTGCCAGCTTGGATCCAGGTTCATCGTGTTCATGTAACCGGCACACCACTGACGCAGCTCGGGCAAGTTCTCGAGAGGCGGAATCGCCACCTGACCTTCTTCGAGCCGCCGAATCGTCTCGTTATAGGCGCGCATGAGCAGCGAGAACAAACGCTCGGCCTCCGCTTGATCCTCGAACTCGTGTTCGCCGAGAACCTCCGGAAGCCAACTGCTCGGCTGGACATCGAGCGATGGATGCGAGGCCGCTGCGCACAAGACGCCGAGCATGTACTCGACGGACCCACAGCCGTGATCATCGGCAAAGCGTTCGAGCACGAGCCATTCACTTTCAGCAAGCGCCTTGGTGATGTCAGCAGGAGATGTGCGAGTCATGGAACATACACTGGGACCGCCATCGCGACCGATGAGCGTCATCACGCGACTTCACAGCCACTCGTCGGCCCGCGCTGGCCGACCGAGATCAGCGCTCACTCTGGCTCGTAGGTACCTATGTCGTTGCCGATTCCAGGCCTTGGCGACCGATGGCCACGCCTACGCTGCGACCTCCACAGTCGCGAAGAAATCAAACTGACGAGCGGAGCGGCGTGGCACAACGGTGCGTGTCTTGGGCCTCGGAACAGATAGCCCGTCCTCGCGGAGGCCTGCGATGTGCAGCTCGATGGCCCCCTGGATTCGGCGCAAGGTTGTATCAAGCGTCTTGCCAGTCGCAACACACCCCGGAAGGTCCGGAACAGAAGCTCCCCAATCGCTATCCGGCTCCTTGTTGATCTGGACGATGTACTGGAGCCTCCTCATGGCTTGCCTCCCTTGAGACCGGCCTGGCGCAGCACCGATGACAGCGTGCCCTTGGGCATGTCATCACCCCGCGCTCCACTCACCGTGACGCGGCCGCGCTTGGTCGAATGCTTGAACTGGCGATGGCTACCTCGGGTCACAACCAGGACCCATCCGTCGCGCTCCAGCAGCTTTAGGACAGCCCGAACCTTCACCACCCACTCCACCGGAGTCGCAGTATCGAAGTCTGCTACTGATCTGCTACAGCATCAAACCCGAAAAAACCGAAATCAACCGCAAGAAACTGGACCCCATAGAATTCCAACTCCGACAGCCAATCCCTTCCCACAGCAGCAGTTCGGTGCAATGACGTGACTTCGGTGGCGAGGCCGTTGAAACCGTTGATCACATTAGGAAACCGCTGCTCTATCCGCCTGAGCTACGGGGGCACGTTGCTACTAACTTGAGAAGCCGCAGGATCATACAGCATCCACGAGACTTCCTCTACGGGCTGGATTAGGCCACGATTGGTGGACACGACACGCGCCGCCATCCGGTTGAGGTCCGCCGTCTGATCGGCACGTGCTTCGACACCCCGTTTTTATGGCCGGAGATGACTGGCCTCCAGACCCTATGGCTTGTCTCCGACGCCTACGGCGTCGACCGGACAGACGCCAGCCGTCGGTATCACGGCGTGCTAGAGCGGCTGTCGTCTTGTCTTCCCGATGACTTGCTAGTCGAGCAGTATTCGCTCGGCATGAAGCGCAAGCTCGGGCTCGCGCTCAGCCTGATCGCGAACCCGCCGGTCGTCATTTGGGACGAGCCGGAGATTGGGCTCGATGCCGTCAGTCGGGTCGGGTTTAGGGATCTCGTAGCCCACCTTCGCCAACAGGGAGTTCTCGTGGTTCCTACGACGCACGCGATCGATCTGGCGGAGTCACTGGCCGATCGGATCGCTGTGCTAACGATGTTAGGTGCCGAGCTCAGGCTCCCGGAGTTTGGGCGGTTATCGATAATGCAGAGATTGGTGGCTGGTGACCCTGGGGCTGTCGCGCCCGAAGATGTTGCCGCTCGGGTCGCGTTCCTGGCGGCGCTTCTTCCGCCCCTCGCGGTGGCGTCCCGACGGCGCGAAGAGCCGTGCGATGTCGTCTCCGCCAGTCTCCGGCTGTCTGATCGGTTGGTCAATCTGGGGATCGACCTCTTCCCTCGCTCTTGGCGAGTGGCCGGCCGACTTACCAGCCCGTCTCTGGGTGGCGCGTTCGTCTTCAGGTTCAGCAATTCCGCCATTACGGGTACGACCGCGGCGGCGCTGGTGCTGGCAGGACCGGAACTTGCCGAGATCTCGAAGACCCAACTCAGGTTGTCGTTCTTCGGCAATGTTCTCACTGCGCTCTCGGCAGTGGGTGTGCTGCCGCTGCTCAAGCGCCTGGGAGTGATCGGTGAATCGTACGCCCACTTGCGTACGCTTCCCCTTCCGTTGTCGTCATTGGTCCCGCGAATGGTATTTCTGGGTCTGTTGACGTATGCCGTGATCCAGGTTGTGATCATCGGATCCTGGGGACAGTTCATGCACCCAATTGATGAGTTCTCCTGCGTTGTTCGCCTTGGGCTTGTCGTTTCTTCTGGGGGCGGTGTCGTGCGGTGCGGTCCTGCCGCATGCTCTCTAGTGGAAGCAGACAAATGGTGCTCGTCGAAGCGGCACTCCCGTCTCGCATGGGCCTCGCGTTTCGCATGATGCTGCTGATGATCCGAAGAAACAACAAGTTATAGCGCTTCTCGAACTCGTCTGGAGCTACCGCCGTATCGAAGCGGAGACCGGAGTGCGGCGCGAGACGGTGTCGCGCTACGATCGTTTGCGGTGCTCAAACCCGGCCAAAGTGTTCCCCGAACATCCCGACCCCATCCCTCGATTCGATCTGCACGACCTCGGAGACGCCGTCGCCGAGATCGTCACCGAGGACCTCGACTACCTCTACGGCCAGCGCATGCTCAACCAAAAAGCCCAGGCGCAGGGACCTGAAGGCGATGCTGCTCGGGCAGCAAACAGCATCGCCTACAGACCCTTCGACGCGCGAGAACGCGGTGTCTTGGCGAAGCAGGGACAAACGGTAGCCGCTGCGGTAGCCATCTGGCCTTTCACGGTGACGCACGACTCGATCGCGGACCCTCAGCGCATGATCCGCCCCGACCACAGGTCCCGGAGGAACTCGCCCCACGGCATGATCCGGATCCCGTCTCGCACGCGCGCGCGTGGTTCGTTGCAGACGAGGATCGCGCGGCGCGGAGAGTAATCATCGACGAACCGAGAGAGCGCTCGCAGATCCCTCGGATCGACGCGCGACGTGCCCTTCACCTCGACCGCGACCTCACCCGCTCCGAGAACGAAATCGACCTCGAGCCCGCTCTTGGTTCGCCAGTACTGGATAGGGTAATCCAACTCTCTGTACGAGGAGTGCGCACGCAGCTCCATGAAGACGAAGTGCTCGAGCGCCTTTCCGAAGTCTTCACCTCGCTCCGCTAGCAGACGGCGATTGGTCAGCGCACCGGCCACCCCGACATCGAAGAGATAGAACTTGGAGGCTTTGACGATGACGTTCCTGTCCTGCCGCCGCTTGAATGGCGGGACGCAGGCTCCCACGAGAGTGTCGACGAGGATCTGGTAGTTCTCCTTGACGGTCTTGGCGTCGATCCCGCAGTCGCGCGAAATGTTAGCGAAGTTGGTCAGCTCTCCGTGGGAGTAACCCATCGCTTCGAAGAAGCGCGAGAACGCCGGGATGTTCCGTGTCAACCCTTCGTCGAAGACCTCTTCTTTCAGGTAGTCGACGACGTAGCCCTTTTGAGACCGTCGATACTGACTCGTCAGGTAGTGGCTCGGAACCAGTCCTCGGTTCAGAATGCGAAGCAGATCGAGCGAATCCAACTCGTCGGAGGTGAGGGGAAACAGCTGGAATCTCCACGCTCGGCCGCCGAGAAGGTTAGCCTTGCCACGCTTCAGCTTCCGCGCGCTGGAGCCGGACAAGATGAAACGAAGGCGGTGGTTCTCGATGAGCCAGTGGACCTCATCGAGGAGCAGAGGCACTTTCTGGACCTCGTCGATGATCACCGGCAGCTTGAGCTTCTCCGGCGAAGCAGCGAGAAGCTCCTCTCTCAGGAGAGATGGCTCGCGGGACAACCGAAGGAAGAGATCCGTGTCGAGTAGATCGTAGACGAGGCTCCGGCCGAACTGGTCTCGGAGCAAGGTCGTTTTGCCGGTCTTGCGTGGCCCCCACAGGAACGCAGACTGGCCCCGAGGAAGCTTGATCTTCAAGGCTCTCTGGAGATCCACAATGCAGCGTACTCCTGTTTAGTCGAACTAAACTGGAGCATACTCTGTAATGGACACATTGTCAAGGGCGCGCCCCAATCGCTACGACGCTGCTCTATCCACCTGAGCTACGGGGGCAACTCGTTGGTTTGACGGAGGATACAGGCACGCCGAGCGCCCGCCAACTTCGAAAGCTCGCGGTCTAGATAACCGCGTGCTCCTCGGAGTGTACTGCTGCAAGTCATTCTACGAGCGACGGGTACTGTCGAGGGCGGGAGCCGGCGGCGTCTTCCGAAAGAGGGACAAACGGTAGCCGCGGCGGTAACAACGGGCGGTTCGGGCCCAGGCAAGACGATGCTTCCCGGCGAGACACGCAACCGTCGAAGGGCGAGGGCGTCGTGCTCTTCAGATGTCATTAACTCCGTTGAAGAGCTCCCCGCACGTGCTTAGGCGTCTCGCCAGTCCACGAGTGAAAGGCGCGGAAAAACGAGTTCGGGTCCTCGAAACCAAGGAGAAACGAGATCTCCGCTCCCGTGAGGCGCGTGTTCTTCAGGTAGTGCCTCGCCAGATCCTCCCGGGTGTCGTTCAGGACCTCCTGAAAACTCTGTGTCTCCTGGCTGAGCTTTCTCTGGAGAGTTCGCTTGCTTGTACCAAGTCTCTGAGAAACGGCCTCGACGGACGAATTGCCGGCGGGAAGAAGCTCAAGGAGGGCGGCTCGGACCCGATCGGCAGTGGTCGCTGACTCATCGAGCTCCGACAGCCGCTCGCGCAGCGTTGGCTCGAAGGTCTTCCACATCGCCTCGTTCGCCGTGACGAACGGCAGCTCGGCATCCTCACGATCGAACGAGATGACCGGCCGAGCACCTCGCCGTGGCTCCACCCCGAAGTACTCCGCATACTCGCTTCGCGGTTCCAAGTCATGCGGTGACTTGACGGCGACCGGACAGACTCTCGTTCGTGTCGCCATTCTGGCCAGCTGCACGAAGAACACGAGCTCGCTTCCGACCAGAGACGCGGGCGGCCGGAGCGACGTCTCGAGCCACTCGAGTTCCAAAGTCGTCGCCTTCCGCCCGACCTTCACGTGCAGAGCCATCCTCGGTCCACCAGGACCTGCAACGGGCGCGTGACCTGGTACTGGATGTCGAACTCGAGGCGGCGCTGACGGCAACCGACGCCCTGATCGGCTCCCCAAGCCTAAGTCCCGCCCAGCTCGCCGACGCCTACGCGCTGCGGGCCATGTGCTACATCGGGCTCGACCGTCTAGCAGACGCCGAAGACGCCTTCTGCCACGTCCTGCACGCCGACGTCACCTGGCGGCCCGACCCCGACCTCATGACCTCGGATGAGATCGGCATGTTCTACCAGGCGGCACCCAAGTGCGGAGTCGACCTCGAGCCGCCCGCCGGACCGATGATGGTGCCCGACAAGGCGGGCGACATCGGCATCCGTCCGTACGCCGGCTTGGGGGTTCAAGACGGCGTCGGCATCACCTTCGGAGCGGCGCTTCCCATCGCCCTGAGCCAGCGCCTCATGGCCGGACCCTTCGCCCAGTTTTCGACCGTCGGCTGGAAGATCGACCAGACCAACCCCACCGATCGGACGGCCGCCTCCAACGCCATCGCCTTCGGCGGGCGTGCCGACCTCGTGGTCGGCCCCAGGGAATCCGGCATCTATATCTTCGCCGGTGCGTCGGCCACGCGGTTCGGAACCATCACCAAATATGAAGGCGGCGAGAGCATCTTGGTCTTTGACAGCCAGGGCAATGAGTCGCCGCTCGACCTGAAAGCTCGAATTCGCCCTACCCTGCACGTCGGCCTCGGCAAGATTCAACCGCTCCGGCCGCGCATGCCTCTCACCTTTGAGGTGGGTGCGGCGTTTGGATCGGGCACCGGCGTGGTCGGCAAGACCGACTTTGCCGACGACATCGAGATCCAGAATGCCAACCGCGACAGCTTCTGGCGGATCGACGTGACGACCGGCCTTCACTTCTCACTCTAAGAGCTCAGTCGCTCGACGCCGCCGCCGGTTTCGGGCGACGCCGGCGACCACCCCGCTTGCCGTCGACGTTCCGGTCTGCAAACGCGGCGATCTCCACCAACTGCTCCAAGGGCGCGCCCAACCGCGGATCTTGGTGGCTGCGCTGCACCACTTCCTTGGCGAAGAGCATCGCCAAATAGCGGAGTTTGAGCCGGGCGCGATGGGCGATGGCGCGATACTCCCGGTGGCCAGCGTTTACTTGCCAGCGATCCTCCAACATCCGCGAGCGCCATGGCTCGCCCGGCAGGTCGACAAGTTCGGGCTCAGGGATCCCTTCGTCGGACTCGCCCGGGTTAGGCAACGCCACGTGAATCGGCGCCTCGGCGGCGACGGTTGGGCCTCCCCCGGTCTCTTGGGCCTCGACCAAAAGGGTGCCCGTGGCGGGGTGATGCGCTGCATGCAAGGTGAGGCGTCCGACGGCTTGCTCCACCAGGTCATCGAGGCGGTCGGAATGCGCCCCGGTCTCGGGGAGGGCGATCGCCGCCGCCTCGCCGGTCACTCTCCACGCCAGCCGGGTGGGACGTTCCACCGACCTGCCCGACCCATCGACGCCCTCGCAGCGCACCGTCTTGGTCGTGGCGCAATCGAGGCGAATGGTCGCAGGGACAATGCGCACCCTGTCCAAAGGACCAGGCGGCAACAAGTAATCGCTGGCCGCTGGGCTGTCCTCGGCACCAGCAGGCTCGCTGTCGGGTTCGCTGTCCGGGTCAACGGGCGCGCCACCGCCGGCGTCCGCATCGGCGGCGCCGCCGCCGGTGGGTCCGGCGCCGGCATCGCCGGGGTCCTCGACGGGCAACATGGCGTAGCGCGGTCGCTCTCGATAGAAATCCTTGAAGGCACGCTGCAGGTCGCGAATCACCCCCTGATCCAGTTCCTCTGCCTGGCGTTTTTCGTGGGCTTCGAGGACCGAGTTCAGAATCGGCTCGACAACCTCCAGGGCGCGCGCGAAGGCGCTGGCAGCATCATCGACCACCACGCCGCGGCGGCTGCCTGGCGCCACCCTGAGCCCCGGAAAATCGACCAATCCCCTGAAGCGCGTGTCTGTCCACGGACTGCGCGCCAGTCCCAGCGCCGCCAGTTCCCCGAAGCTCGGAGCAACCAAGGTCCCGGCGCCATAGACCGCGAGTCCCGCAGCATCGTTCTGGGCCTCGGCCCCGTCGCCGGCCAAGTACACCTCGAAGCGCACGTCTGGGTAGCCGGGCACCGACACCGGACCGATCCCCTCCAGGCGTTCGCCCAGGAAGCGAGGCGGCTTTACTACGATGTGCTTCAGGGCTTTGCGGCGGGCGATCCGGTCCTCGACAATCAACTCGACGTCCCGGCTCAAGAGCTGGCCGCGCAGCTCCGCAGCCAAGAAATCAGCGGCCCGATTGCCGACCAGAGCCGAGAGAGCGTCCCGGTGCAAACCGGCCACGTGCACCTCGGTCGCCCTTTCGTCCAAGGTCAACCGGCCGCGCACGGGCTCGACGAGGTAATCCGGCTTGTCCCGATACAGCACCAAGCGGTACGGAGCCTGGCCGGGTACGAAGCTCCGGATCTCCAACACTTCGCCCATCGCCCAGAATCCTAACAGGCCAATCCCATACTGCCCCTGGGTCATCAGGGTGAGCCGCTCCTGTGGGGACAAGGAGCGCTTGCGGCTGTGGCCAATGTGGGTGGCGATGTAGCGCAAGGCCTCGGGGCGGGGCAGGTCGGCCAACACTCCTTCCCCGTCATCCCGAATCTTCAGACAGGGCAAGCCGCGCTCCCTGAGGCGGGTGACCACGACCGACCGCGCACTAGCATCGAGGCTGTTTTGCACGAGTTCAGCGAGCGCCTTGCGAGGGTCGGGCTGGCTCATCGCCAGCCAGCGGATGAGCTCGAATGGGTCGTGGGCCTTGACCCGCCCGCGCAGCGTGTCAGCGCGACGGGGGGCCGTGTCTTTCCGGGAGGACGAGCGTGTCATCCAGCTATCCTAGCACTCGCCAGCCGGTGGCCCACCGCTCATGTGTTGTTTCGATGTGACACGGCCACAAGTGACTTTTCACATCGCAACATGGTCCGTGGTAGGGTTCGCGGCCACCTCAACTGTAGAGGCGGTCGAGATCCCGGTGGGAGCCACCCGACGACTCAAGGTCGCCGGCTCACAACCGAAGATCTCGCTGAGGGCTTGTGCGCCACGCGCCGGCCCGGGTTCGCGGTTGAGGCGAGCGGTGTAGACATGAACGTCCCTTTCGTTGTAAGTGAGGGCGGGTCCGTCGACACCAAAGAAGGAGCCAATCGAGAACGCTCGAGTCGCCTGACGAGGACGCTCACGCAACGGTTCAGCGGCTCGGCCCCAACGGCGCGGCGATTCAGGCTCGGAAAACCCAAGCGGAGAACGCTTGAGGGAGGACATGATGGGTAAGGGTTTGTTGACGAAGTTCGCGGCGATTGCGCCGCTAGTACTACTCCTGGCAACCGGTTGCGGCGGTTCCAACAAGGAACACTTGAGGGCAACCGCAGCCATGGAGCGCCAGCTCGAACAGAAGGACCAGGAGGTCCAGACGCTCCGGACGCAGATTTCCGAAATGGAGCGCAAGGTCAGTGCCGCCGAGCGCACCGCCGCCGAGGCTGCCAACGCCACGACCACCTCGAGCCATACTTCGAGCGCCGCAGTAGGCTCCAACCTCCTGCCGCCCGACGCTCGCCCCGGCGAGTGCTACGCCAAGGTCATCGTCCCAGCCGAGCTCAAGACCACGACCGAGCGGGTAGTCAAGCGCCCGGCCTCGCACCGGGTCGAGATCATCCCGGCCAAGTACGAATGGGCCACCGAAAAGGTCATGGTCAAGCCGGCCAGCAAGAAGTTGGTAGAGGTGCCGGCCACCTACAAGACCGAAACCGAGAAAATTCTGGTGCGGCCGGCTCGCACCCTCTGGAAGGCTGCCACTGGCAGCGATCCGGCCCGGGCTGGCATGGGCGCCTCGGGCGGCTCCAGCGCCCAGGAGATGCTCCGCCGCTACGGCGGTACAGTCATCGAGACCCGCATGGACGACACCGGCGAAGTCATGTGCCTGGTCGAGGAGCCCGCCGTCTACAAAACGGTCACCCGCAAGGTCGTCGACCGGCCGGCCGGCAGTCGCGAAGTCGAGATTCCGGCGGAGTACAAGACCATCCGCGTGCAGCGCGTGGCCTCCGAGGCCCAGGAGCGTCGCATCGAGATTCCCGCCGAGTACCAGACCATCACCAAAACCGAAAAGGTCGCCGACGAGCGCATCGAATGGGCGCCGGCTCTCTGCCAGGTCAACATGACCCGGGAGAACATCACCGCCCTCCAGCGCGCCCTCAAGAAGACCGGCTGCTACTCGTGCGAGGTGGACGGTTACATGGGCCCGTGCACCATGAACGCCATCAAGTGCTACGCCAAGCGCAACAACCTGCCATACGCACGGAGCTTCGTGCCGATGCAGATCATCAAGTCGCTCGGACTGAAGTTCTAAGCCACCGACCGACACGCGTTCGACTCGAGGCCCACGACAGCACTGCTGGCGTGGGCCTCTGGCGTATTAGGTAGCTGTGGAGAGCAGCGTGGCCTCAGGGCGCGGAGTCGCCCTGTGGACCAAGGCCGGCCCCGAACGCCGCCGCCAGCCACGACTTCAACGTCGGATGTTCGAACCGAAATCCCCCCTCCAAGAGCCGTTCGGGACAGGCGCGGGTGCTTGACAAGAGCAGGTGGTCGGCCATTTCGCCGAGCGCCAGCCGCGCCAAAGCTGCCGGCAGCGGCAAGACGGCTGGCCGCCCCAGCGCTTTGGCCAGCTCCCGAGTGAACACCAGATTGGTGACCGCCTCCGGGGCCACGGCGTTGACCGGGCCCGACAACGCATCCGTGTCCATGGCGTAGTGGATGATCCGCGCGGCGTCTTCGAGCCCAATCCACGCCATAAACTGGCGCCCGTCACCCATCCGCCCACCCAAGCCCATGCGAAACGGCCGGAGCATCTTGGCAAGGGCGCCACCTTGGCGCGCCAGTACCACGCCGAGCCGGAGGTGCACCACCCGCACGCCGCCGGCTGCCGCCGGCCTAGCCGCCGCCTCCCAGGCCTGACAGAGCCGCGCCAGAAAGTCGTCCCCGGCCGGTGCCGCTTCGGTGAGCGGCGTGTCGCCCTGGCTCCCGTAGTAGCCCACGGCCGAGGCGGCGACCAAGCTCCTCGGCGGCGCCTCCAGGCCGCTGATGGCGGCGGCGAGGAGCTCGGTGCCGCGCACCCGCGAGTCGTAGATGCGTGCCTTTTTGGCCCGAGTCCACCGGCCGTCGCCGATCGACTCGCCGGCCAGGTGGACGATGTGGTCAAACCCTTCGAGGCGGGTTGGATCGAGGCGGCCGCTGGCCGGATCCCAACCCACGTCGCGCCCGCCCACCGGGCGACGCGTCAACCTCCAGACCTCCTGACCGCCACAGCTGTCCACCAGGGTCCGGCCCAGCAGCCCGGTGGCGCCGGTCACCAAAATGCGCATGGGTCCACTCCTCTTGCCTGTCGTCCGGCCCCGCCCGAGAACGCTTCTCTATCTATAATGTCAAAGTTCCCGAGATCAGCCTTATCGCCCCGAAAGGTAAACCATGACCACCCCCACCCCCAAGCGACGCCGCGCTTGGATCGATCCCTGCGACTTCGACCGCGACGTCTGGGATGAACTCAAGGCTTTTGCCGAGTTTGGCGAAGCCGACATCGCCGCCCTCGAGCAGACCGCGCTCCTCTACGAGGACGCAATCACCGAAGTGGTGGACCGCTTCTACGAACACCTCGGTGAGTTTCCGGAGGTGCGCACCTTTCTGGAAGGACACGACCTCGAGCGCCTCAAGAAAACGCAGCGACATTACCTCCGCTCGCTCTCTGCCGGTGCGTACGGTGACGACTACCTGCGCACGCGGCTCGAGGTCGGGCTCGCCCACCACCGCATCGGCTTGCCGCTCCGCTGGTTCCTGGGCGGCTATTGGCTCTACCTGCGCGAGTTGGTCGGGCGTCTGATTCCCAACGCCACCGACAGCGAGCGCACCCAGCTTCTCGCCTTTCTCAAGATCTTGGTGCTGGATGCGCAGCTCATCTCGGAGTCCTACATCGGTAAAACCATGGCGCAGGTAGAGGAGCAAAACCAGCGACTGGAGCGCACGATCACCGAACGCACCCGACAGCTCAGCCGCTGGGAACGGCTGGCTGCAGTCGGCAGCATGTCAGCCAAAGTCGCCCACGAGATCCGCAACCCGCTCTCGTCGATTTCACTCAACACCGAACTTCTAGGCGACGAACTCGACCGCTTCCCGGACGCCGAGACCCAGGAGTCCCGTGAGCTCTTGAGTTCGGTCATCGGCGAGGTAGAACGGCTGGAGCGCATCATGGACGAGTACCTGAGCTTTGCCCGGCTCCCCCGGCCAGACTTTGAATCGGTCGATTTGGTCGAGATCCTCCAAGACGTCGTCCATTTTCTGGCTCCAGAGTTCGAAAGCCACGGGATCGCCGTTCAGGTGCTTGCCCCACACCCGGTGCCGAGTATCACCTTAGATCGGGACCAGTTCCGACAGGCGCTCCTCAACCTGCTCCGAAACTCTCAGGAGGCGATGCCAACCGGCGGGGCGATCACCGTCAGCATTGGGCGAGCGGCCGATGGCGCCATTGAAGTGGCAGTGATCGATACCGGCGTCGGGCTTGAAGACGGCACCGACGTTGCCCAGCTGTTCGACCCGTTCTACACCACCAAAGACACCGGCACCGGCCTCGGATTGCCGTTTGTCCAGCAGGTCGTCCAAGAGCACCACGGCGAGGTGCGCGCCACCGGCACACCGGGCGGCGGCGCCACGTTCCGCGTGCGGCTACCCGTGGCGTTGGTTATCGAGCCGCCGTCGTAGCCAGCTCTCGGGACTTTGACGCTGCACCATTTTCAGCCTTGTTGCGGCGCCCCAGCTTCCGATAGATCGTGCGCGACGCAATCCCCAGGAGCTTGGCGGCGAGTTCCCGATTGCCATTGGTGTGCTTCAGCGTTTCGGTGATCATCTGTTGCTCGACGTCGCGCATCTTGGTGCCGATTGGAATGGTGATCTGCGACGTCGCCACGTCCGAAATGCGACGCACCTGAGGCGGCAACGCATCCGCGTCAATCAGCTTGCCACGCGTCAAAACGATGGCGCGCTCGATGGCGTTTTCCAACTCGCGAACGTTGCCGGGCCAGTCGTAACACATCAACCGCTCCATCGCCTCGCGCGAGACGCCGGCGATCGACCGGTCGTTGCGGCGCGCAAAGCGCTGCACGAAGTGCTCGACCAAAAGCGGGACGTCATCGACGCGCTCCCGCAGCGGCGGAATCTGCACGTTGATGACGTTTAGCCGGTAGTAAAGATCCTCCCGGAACCGCCCCTCCTTCACCAACTCAGCCAAATTCCGATTGGTCGCGGCAACCAACCTGACGTCCACTCTAAGGGTCTTGGTACCGCCCAGGCGTTCGAACTCACCCTCTTGCAAGACGCGCAACAGCTTGACCTGCATGGCCGGCGGAATCTCGCCAACCTCGTCCATGAACAAGGTGCCCCGATCGGCCAATTCGAAGCGGCCGCTTTTGCGGCCCATCGCTCCGGTAAAAGCACCTTTCTCGTAGCCAAACAGTTCGGCTTCCAAGAGCGTTTCCGGCAGGGCGGCGCAGCTCACCTTGACGAGTGCGCCGCGACTCCGGGCACTTCGATAGTGCACGGCGTTGGCAATGACTTCCTTGCCTGAGCCGCTCTCGCCGGTGATCAGCACTGTGGCGCTCGAGTCCGCCACCTGGTTGACCAATTCGATGACTTCGCGCATCGGCCGGCTGACGCCCACCAGATTGCGAGGGCTTTGCTGGGATCCATCCAGCTCCTCTTTGAGGCGACGGTTCTCGTAGAGGAGGCTCTGCTTTTCCAGCGCTTTTTCGACAGTCTTGATCAGATGGACGCGCTTGAACGGCTTTTCGATGAAGTCGTAGGCACCCAGCTTGATGGCGCGCACGGCATTTTCGACGGTGCCGTAGCCGGTGATCATGAGGACTTCGGTCTCTGGACGCATGGCGCGGGCCGCCTGCAGAAACTCCAGCCCATCCATGTGCGGCATCCGCAGGTCACAAATAGCCAGATGCACGGGCTCGGCACGCAGGAACTCCAAAGCCTCAGCACCGTTTGCCGCTTGCTGGACGGCGTACCCTTCCTTGGTCAACGCCTTGTCAATCGACTGGCGGACGTGCGCCTCGTCGTCGACAACCAGGATGCGTGTGTTGGAGACGGTCACGACAGGCCTCCCATTCCCATTGAGGTCCGCGCCGGCCACCACCTTGGGCCCGGCGTCTCTCATTGGGAACGCGAGGTTCGTGCCAACCCGAGCGGCCGCCCGAAATTGTCTCTAACACTTGCTAGAGATTGCACTTGCGCGTGTTAGAGCAGAGTTTTTGGCCCGCGCATCGAGCCCCTGATGCCGGACGATTTGTCACTATAGCAAATCGTCCGGCCACTTTGTCAGGTGACTGGCACCACTGAGCCCAGCTCGTCGGTCCCGATGAGGCGCCGCAACTTGTCGAGCGCTCGCTTTTCGATCTGGCGAGTGCGTTCCCGGCTCACCCCGAGGAAGCTACCAGTCTCTGCCAGGGTATGGCCCCGCCCATCCAGGAAGCCGTAGCGGATGCGCAGCACAGCCTCCTCCTTGGTCCCCAGCCGCGACAGCACGCGGTTCAGGCGCTGGCGCTCGCTGGCCTCTTCAACCACGTCAGCCGGCGTCTCGGGGCCTGGCCGCTCGCGCGTATCGACCCGGGCATCCATCGTCTGCCCGGTCTCGGGCAGGTCGAACGAGCACGCGGTGTGTTGCAGGCGGCGCGCCTGCTCCACCTTGCTGGTCGCCTCGCCCATGGCATCGGCCACCTCGTCGGCTCGGGGCTGTCGGCCGAGCACGTGCGAGAGCTTGCGCTCCGCCTCAAACGTGCGGTTCATCCGCTGCACGACGTGCAACGGGATGCGCACAGTGCGCGCCTGATTGGCGATTGCCCGCGCCACCGCCTGCCGGATCCACCAGGACGCATACGTGGAAAACCGAAAGCCGCGGCGCGGATCGAAGCGCTCGACCGCCGCGATCAACCCCAGGTTGCCTTCTTCGACCAAGTCCATGAGGTCGAGTCCGCGTCCCAGGTAGGCGCTAGCCATCTTCACAACCAAGCGCAGGTTGCAGGTGATGAGCCGGGCCCGGGCGGCAGTGCAGCCGCGCTTCATGGCCACCGCCAGCGCCACTTCTTCCCGGGCATTGAGGAGCGGTTGCCGGCCCAACTCACGGAAGTAGACCGCCTGTGGGTCGTGGTTGCCTGTAGCCAGGGGCCAGGCGACTTTGCCCTGAACCCGGCCTACGGGCCACTCGATAGCCACGCCCGCTGCGTGCAGGGCGACCACCCAATCGTCGAAGCGATCGGCTGAGAACTCCTCTGACTCGAGGAGCGCGTGGATCCATCGGGCTGGTAGAGCGCCCTCGGCACGTGCATACGCCAGGGCTTGATCGAAGATGCTCTGGTCGGAGCCACCTAGAGCTGCGTCAGAGCGGCCTTCGGTAAGTTCGGCGGTCGAGGCACGCGAGCGGGCGCGGTGGGGGACCTCGGGCGTCGTCCGAACGGGTTCGAGCATGGGCTGCTCCTGTCAGGAAAGCCTGTCCGCCACAGCCAATTGGGGGCTGCCACGGCGTCCATGTCGGGCGTCGGATTTCGACACCCCCTGTCAGGAATGGGGAGCTGATCGGCACACCATCGCCGGTGGTCGCCCCAGCATTCGCTGTCCACCTTGAGTCAGCGCCACTCCCCAACTGGGAGCAAGGCCCTGGCTACAGCGTTAGCAGTCGATCGTTGTGTGGGAGGGGGAGTTAGAGTCGATTACAAGGCTTGGGCACTGCCCAAGCGGGGCATCTGTGTGGAGGGGGACTCCGAAGCTTGATGGCAGTGGGCGGTGCGGGCGACGTCGGAGAACTGGTCGGGGCGAGAGGATTTGAACCTCCGACCCCCTCGTCCCGAACGAGGTGCGCTACCAGACTGCGCTACGCCCCGAACCTCCACCAACGGTCGACCGGACCCTGTCCGATCGGAGCGCTGGCGACCCCGCGCTCGGCTCAATCGTACCATTTCGAATCGCCGCCGCAAGCCCAAAACCGGCGACTCGGCCGCCCGACCCGGCTAGGACTCGCCGGCGTAGTCAACGAAGGCGGTCACCGGCGTCTCCCCGAGCTGCTTGCGCCCGCCCAGGAAGGACAGCTCGACCAGAAAGGTGGCGCCGGTCACCTCGGCCCCTATGCCTCTCAGGAGCTGGATGGAGGCCGAGGCAGTCCCGCCGGTGGCCAACAGGTCATCGACCAGGAGCACGCGCTCGGCGGGGCGGACGGCGTCCTCGTGGATCTCCAGGGTGTCGGTGCCGTATTCCAACGCGTAGCTCTGTCGCCGGCAGCTGCCTGGCAGCTTGCCGGGCTTGCGAATGGGCACAAAGGAGAGCCCGAGGCGCGCTGCCGCTGCGGCCCCGAAGATAAACCCACGCGACTCGATGCCGGCGATCACCTGAGCGCCGCTCTGGCTGGCACTGTCGGCAAACGCCTCCACCGAGCGGCGAAACACCTCCCCATCCTGGAGCAGGGTGGTGATGTCGCGGAACAGGATCCCCGGCTTGGGAAAGTCTGGGACCGCGCGAATGTGTTTGGCGAACAGTTGCGCCAGTTCGGGGTCGGGCAACGTTTGAGTCATGGGTAGGTCTCCTTCGAGCCCGGGCGCCGTGGCCGCCGGCCGGCTAGTGCCCCAAGAGTTTGATGGCAAGAAAGCCGCCGATCAAGAGGATCATGAACGCCCACGCCAGGAGGTTGAAGTAGCGATCGATGAACGACTGGATCGGCGCTCCGAACCGATAGATCAAAGCCGCCACCGCGAAGAAACGCAATCCGCGACCGACGACCGAAGCAACGGCAAACGTGGCGACGTTGAATTCGAACACGCCCGAGGCGATGGTGAACACCTTGTAGGGAATGGGAGTCACAGCAGCGACCAAAATGCCCAAAAAGCCGTAGGTTTCGTACCAATGGCGCACCTGCTCCATGACCGGCTCACCGTGGTACAGCTCGACGATGCGCTCTCCCACCCACTCGTAGCCGTAAGCGCCGATGGCGTAGCCTAAAAAGCCCCCGGCCACTGAAGCAGCCGTGCAAACCAACGCGTAGAACAGCGCGCGCTTGGGCTTGGCCACCGACAGGGCAATCAACAGGATGTCTGGCGGTAGCGGGAAGAACGACGACTCGGCAAACGCCAAGATCGCCAGCGCCGGCGTCCCGTAGGGTGTCTCCGCCCAATGCAGCACCCAGTTATAGAGGCGTCTCACCCAGCTGGGCGGGGCCGCGCGCACGGCAGTCTCACTCACGCGCACCGACCTCCGGCAACGCCCCCAGGTTCCAAGCCGCCAAGGTGTCGAGTGCCGCGTAGTCGGTGGCATCGAGCTTGAGCGGCGTGATCGACACGTCACCGGCAGAAACCACCTCGAAATCGGTGGGCACCCCGGCTTCGTCCTCAGGAATCCAAGCCGGTTCGCCAGCTACCCAATAGTAGTCGGCGCCGTAGGGGTCTTGCTTTTCGACAATGGCGTCTTTGTAGACCCGCTTACCGAGCCGCGTCAACCTCGGGCGACCCGGCTTGGCGATGCCAGGCACGTTGATGTTAAGGACAACGCGATCCCGACTACGCCGCCCGACCGGTGCAGCGCCGGCGTGGGCAGGCAAATCCAATTCGGGCGGGCGCGCCGCCTGGTGACAGAGCACCCGCTCCACCACCGCCCGCGCCACACTCGCCGCCGTCTCAAAACTTCGACCCGCCTGACGGCCGAGCGACACCGCGACGCCCGGCACGCCCAGCAGGCTCCCCTCCATAGCCGCAGCGACGGTCCCCGAGTAGTTGACGTCGTCGCCCAGATTGGGGCCGTCGTTCACCCCGGAGACAACGACATCGGGATGCCGGCCCAAGAGCCTTCTCACGGCGATCAGCACGCAATCGGCCGGCGTACCCTCGACCCCAACGACGTCAGGTGCGCGCCGATCGATGCGCAGGGGCTGACGGATCGACAGCGCGTGGCTCTTGGCCGACTGCTCGTGCACCGGTGCCACGCGCACCACCTGCCCCAAATCCGCCACGGCCCGGTGCAAGGCGACAATCCCCGGCGCCTCGACGCCGTCGTCGTTGGTGACCAGGATCAACGGCTCAGAGAGGTTGGGTTTCGGAATCGACACAGTCACGCCGACCTCTGGTCCCTGGTGCGTGCGCCACGCCGCCAGGCTAGCCGGCAAAGCATGCGAAAGAACCGCAGCGTATCGACCAAGGGGTTAATGGAACTCACTTCATCACCGTAGATCGTCTTGATTGGCACCTGGCCAATCTTGAAGCCAGCCCGCGAGGCAACCACCAGGATCTCAGACTCGGCGTCGTAGCGCCGCATCTCGAGTGGCACCCGACGCAAGACCGCGCTCGAGATCAATCGGTAGCCGGATTGCGAATCGTAAACCCGCTGTCCGGCGACCGCCGAGATGACCAGGGAGGTTGACCAGTTGGCGAACCGCCGGAGCCAGGGCATCGCTCGAGTGTCGTGCATGCGCGTCCCGATCCACAGATCGGCGCCCCCAGCGGCAGCCGCCTCCAAAAACTTGAGAATCTCGGCAGGGTCGTGCTGGGCGTCGGCATCGAGCGTCACCACCCAGTCGGCACCGGCGTCGAGCCCCAGAGCGAAGCCGGTACGCAGCGCCATGCCTTTGCCCTGATTTTCGGCGTGGTACACCACGCGGTAACCGGCGGTCTCGAGCGCTGAACCGGAGCCGTCGGTTGAACCATCGTCGACGACGATGACTCGATCCGCGCCACCCAGGGCTGCCGCCGCGCCCTGGGCAACGCCGACCACCGTCGTAGGCCCCGGGTTGTAGCTGGGGATCACCGCCATCACCTGCCCGAGGGCCTCGCCCATCAGCTCCGCTCCTTCAGGTGCGCGTCGTCGTAGGCTTCGCGCACGGCCGCCACCCCGGCTGGCTCGCCGGCCGGGTCCGTTGCTAACCAGAGCGGCTCGAACACCAACCAGTGCTCGGGCGCTGGGCCAATCACCGCTTCGAGGCGCTCGATCGAGCGGCGCATTAAGGTGACGACGCCGGCCTCATCGTGGCGCAAATCGCCCGCCGCCACTGGCGGCTGAAATCGGGCGACGAAGCGCCGTTCGCCCCGCCGCTCCATGAACGCCGGCACAATCTGGGCACCGGTTTTCAAGGCGATCGAAGCGTGGGCGCGTGGCATCAGCGTGTGACGTCCGAAGAACTCGGCGGCAATGCCCTGATGCGCCACATCGCGATCGGCCATGATCGCGACGACTTCACCCCGCCTGAGCGCCCGCAAGATAGCAAACAACGATCCTTCGACCGGCAGGGTCTTCACTCCAGCTAGCCGCCGTCGCTCAGCAAACAGCTGAGTGACTGCCGGGTGGCGATGATCCAAGGCGACGGCGTTCACCGGCAAGCCGCGCTGAGCAACCAGCATCGCCCCCCACTCCCAGTTGCCGAAGTGGGCAGACAACATGATGACGCCCTTGCCCCTGGCGGCGGCCGCTTCGAGGTTGTGCCAACCCTCCAGGGCCGCCCCCGCCAGCGCATTCTGGGTCACCGGCGGCGGGCTCAGGATGTCGACGATGTTCCAACCAAAGTGCCGGAACACCGCCCGCACCTTGGCCTCGGTCCCTTGCGGCGCCACCACTGGGCCCGGGCCCGGACACGAGACGCGCGCCAAGTTGTGACGCACCGCCCGCCGCAGGTCGCCGCGCGCTGCGTACTGGCACTGGCTCAGCCCAGCCGCCAACCAGTACACAGCCGCTCGGGGGAAAGTGCGCGCAATGAAGGCTCCCAGCTTGTACAGGGCTATGGGCACCCAGCGCATCAAACCGTCACCCCGCCAAGACCGCTCGCCGCCCGAAAAACGAGAAGCTTGCGGCGTTTGCCGCCGCAAGCTTCCGCACCACGGTGTGGTCGGGGCGACTGGATTTGAACCAGCGACCACTAGCCCCCCATGCTAGTGCGCTACCAGGCTGCGCTACGCCCCGACCCAAGAGTTTGTTTGGACCTAAATCGGTCCCGACGGAGTCTATCACCGGGCTTCGAAGCGCTCAACTACTCGTCCGCCAACGTGCCCACTTCGCCGAGCAACCCAGCCGCGGGCCCTTGGTGGCGCCTGCTGCCCCCGCCAGCCGGCGGCTTCACCATGCGCAAGAGCGCCTCTAGATCCTGTTTTAGGACGTCGACAAACTCCTCTTGCGACAATCCAGACAGCTCGAGTTGCGCTTGCCGGGCGCCGCCGCGACGCTCCTCCAAGAGCTTTCGGCGCGCTCCAGCAATGGTGAACCCCTCGTCGTAGAGCAGCCGCTTGATGCGTAGCGCCATCTGCAAGTCTTTGGCTCGATAGGTGCGGTTGCCGGCGCGATTCTTACGTGGTTTGAGCATCTTGAATTGCGTTTCCCAGTACCGCAGCACATGTGGTTTCACTTTCACCAACTCCGCCACCTCGCTAATCGAGTAGTAGAGCTTGCTTCCCTCGCGCGTCGTTCCTTCAGCCACGGTGTCACCCCACTTCCGACTTGGGTTCACGACTCATCAACTCGCGCACGATGGCGCGCGGATCCCGACTCTCGAACAGGACGGCGTGCACCTGCTCGGTGATCGGTAAATCCAACTGGTGGGCCCGTGCCAGGCCCCAAATCGCCCGGGCGGTCGGCACGCCCTCCGCCACCATGACCATTTCGTCCAGGATGGCATCGAGGGCCCGGCCCCGCCCCAACTCGACCCCGACATGGCGATTGCGCGACAGCCGGCTCGAACACGTGGCGATCAAATCACCCACGCCAGCCAAACCATAGAGGGTCGCCGGGCGCGCTTGGAGGTGCTGAGCCAACCGACACATCTCAGCGAGCCCGCGGGTCAAGAGCGCCCCGCGCGCGTTGTCGCCCAGCCCGATGCCGTCCGAGATGCCAGCGGCAATGGCAATGACGTTTTTGACCGCGACGCCCACCTCCACACCCACGACGTCATCGTGCGAATAGACCCGAAAGGCATCGTCGTGAAACAAGTCACGCACACCAATCGCCACGTCTAGGTCCTGTCCCGCCACCACCACCGCGGTCGGACGGCGCCGAGCCACCTCGCGCGCCAGGGTCGGACCCGACAGGGTCACAACACGCTCGCTGGGGCCCGGCGGCAACTCCTCCTCCAGGATTTGCGTCATGCGCCTAAAGGTGCCGGCTTCGATACCTTTGACGGCGCTGACCACCACCGCTCCCGCCGACATCCACGGCGCCGCCTGGCGGGCCATGGCGCGCAGGGCGGTGGACGGCACGCAAAAGATCACGACTTCGCGACCCGGCAGCGCCTCGGCGAGCTCGGAGACCAACCCGAGTGGTTCCGGAACCGGTACGCCGGGCAAATACCGTTGGTTCTCCCCGGTTTGCTGCATCACCCGGAGCTGAGCGGCATCCCGCCCCCACAGCGTCACGTCGATACCCTGCCGCACCAGGACGAGTGCTAAGGTCGTCCCCCAACTGCCCGCCCCCAACACCGCCGCCCGGGTCATGGCTGACCTCCTCCCCCGCGCCAGTCGAAGTGCCCTTCTTCACCGCGCACCAGCCGCGCCAAGTTGGCCCGGTGGCGCGCGATCACCACCGCGGCAATCCCCACCGTCACCCACACCAAGCCCGGGACCGGCGGTTGACGCCACCAAACCAGGCACGGCAGAGCCAGCGCCGCCACCATCGACGCCACCGACACTCGCCGGCTCAGCACCACGACCAGCGCGAAGACGCCGAGCGCCATCACCCCCACCGCTGGGGCCAAGGCGAGGACGGCGCCGCCGCCGGTAGCCACCCCCTTGCCGCCGCGGAACTGCATCCACGGTGACCAGATGTGCCCGGCCACTGCCGCCACCGCCGCCGCCAGCCAGCCCAGCGGTCCGAGATCGAGCCCGCGGGCCGCGCCGACCGCCGCTGCCCCTTTGGCCATATCCACCGCCAGCACAGCCAATCCCAGGCGCCGCCCCAACACGCGATAGACGTTGGTGGCCCCCAGGTTGCCGCTCCCCGCTTGGCGCAAATCCACACCCTGGCGGCGCGACACCCAAAGGGCGGTTGGAATGGCGCCGAGAAAAAAGGCAGCCGTGAGCGCCGCGACCCAGGCCACGCCGGTCACCGCTTACCGCCGGCCGCGCGCCGGCCGCGCGGTTCGCGAAACTCCAAGCGCAGGGGCGCCCGGCGGATGCCCAGGCCCTCCCGGAACCGGCGCAGGAGATAGCGGCGATAAGTCTCTGGCACGGCCTTGGCGTTGGAAGTCTCAATCACCAAGCGGATCGGATCGATACTCACCTGTTCGACCCGCCTGAAACGCAGGCGGCCGCGCTTCAACGCCGGCGGCGATTGGTAGGTCACCGCATCCTCCAACACTTCCTCGAGTGCTTGGCGGGCGTAGCGCTGGCGCGCCGCCTCATGGAGATCTAATGCGATCTGTGGCAAGCGGCTGAGCCGCTGGCCGGAAAGCGCCGACACAAACACCGCCGGCGCGTACCACAGTCCGCGCACGTGCGCCCGGTAGGCGTCCTCCTGGCGCTTGGCTGTCAAAGTCTCTTTGTCCACCAAGTCCCACTTGTTGAACGCCAAGACCGCCGGGCGCGCCGTGTCGAAGATGATGCCGGAGATCCGATAATCTTGTCGACTGAAAGGGACCGAAGTATCGAGTACCTGGATAGCGACGTCAGCGCGCTCGACAGCGCGAATGGCCCGCACCGCGCAGTAGAACTCGGTGCGTGTATCGATGTGGGTGCGGCGCCGGAGCCCGGCGGTATCGATCAGCACAAAGCGGCGGCCATGCCAGATAAACTCGGTGTCGACCGAGTCACGGGTAGTGCCAGGCACGTCCGAGACGATCATGCGCTCCTCACCGAGTAGGCGATTGACTATGGAGGATTTGCCGACGTTGGGGCGCCCGACCACCGCGATCTTCAAGACTGTCGGATCCACGATCGGCTCATCGCCAGCTGGTGGAAACTTGGCCAGGCAAGCGTCGAGGAGATCGCCGACGCCGTCACCGTGCAGGGCAGACACCGCCACTGGCTCCCCTAATCCCAGCCCGACGAACTCGTGTGCACCCGTCGCGCGGCTGGGCGAATCCGCCTTGTTGGCGACCAGGAGCGCCGGGCGGGCGCGGCGCCGCACGAGAGCGGCGATTTCCTCATCGACTGCCAGGCGCCCAGCGGTGACGTCGACTACCACGAGAACCAGCTCAGCGGTGTCCACCGCCGCTTCCACCTGTTCGCGCACGCGCTGATCCATGCCCTGGCGCGCTTCGGGCAAAAGACCACCGGTGTCGACCAGGAAAAACTCGCGCCCTGCCCATTCGGCGACGGCGGTGTTGCGGTCACGGGTGACGCCCGGCACATCGTCCACCACAGCCTGGCGACGGCCGACGACGCGGTTGAACAACGTCGACTTGCCGACGTTGGTGCGCCCCACAATCGCCACCACCGGCCTTGCCATGCTCCGCTCCCGCCTCTGTCGAGGCTAGTCCTTTTCCCACACGGGGTTGGTGCGGCGCGTTGTGTCACCCAGGCCCAAGAAAACCGGCACCCCCAGCTGGCGTTTCAATTCGGCCAACTCCATGTCGTCCAAGAACAAGCCGCGGCCATTGACACAGTTGGGCGGCAACATGACGCAGTCGCCGCGGGTTTGGCCGCCAAGCGCCGTCAAGATGTCGGAACCAGCCAAAAGTCCGGAGACGGTGATACCGGGGCCGAGGAAGCGATTGTGGACGGCGACCAGCGCCGCCCGGGCGCCGCAGCGGGCCAGCGCCCCGTCGACCAGTGTGCTCTGGACGACCTGGGCCGGCATCACCGAGGTCACCACTGTCACCCGGCGGCCGCGGAACTCGTCCGCCAAAGGCCAACTGTCATCGAGCGTGCTCGCCTGGTCGATGAAACTGCGAGTCATCCCGACCCCGTCTTCGAGCAACGGAAAGTCGGCGTAATACTCGGTGTCGGGGATCGGCGCACCGGTCAAGAAGTACCACTCATCCGCCAAGTAGACGAAGGGCGTCTGATTCTGGCGGACGAACGGCGCGTCGAGCTCCTGTACCTGTCGCATGACCGCGACAGCGATTTCTGGTGTCACCGGTGCCAACGCCTCGAGACCCCGGCGGTGGGCTGTCAATCCCAAGGGCACCACTGCCACCGACCGCACCGCCGGATAGAGCGCGCCGAGCGCGGTGATGGTCTCGGCCAACACTGGGCCGTCGTTCCACCCCGGACAAAGAACCACCTGGGCATGGATGCGAATGCCACCCTCGGCTAGCTGGCGGAGAACCGGCAGCACCTCGGCGCCGCGCTCCACTGGAATACCCAACAGCCGGGCCCGCACGGCGGGGTCGGTGGCGTGCACCGAGACATAGAGAGGCGAAAGCCCCTGATCGATGATGCGTTCGATGTCGCGCGGCCGCGCGTTGGTCAGGGTCACGTAGTTGCCGTGCAGAAACGAAAAGCGAAAGTCTTCGTCGCGTACGTAGAGGCCCCGGCGACGACCTGGAGGCATTTGGTCGATAAAGCAAAAGACGCACTTGTTGGCACAGGTGCGCGGCCGCATCTCGACCGTTTCGATGCCCAGAGCTTCGCCGGGACGACGCTCGATGACCACCGTGCGCAGCGCCCCGTCTGCGCTGACGACCTCAGCGACGATTTCCGGTTCGGCGCCCTCGAACCTGAGGTCAATGATGTCCCGCACCGGCGCCCCGCCCATCGACCGAAGGCGCTCGCCGGCACGCAACCCAGCCCGCGCCGCGGCGCTGCCGGGCTCGACCGCCTTGATCGGAAGCATGCTGGACATTGAGCGATTGGGTGCGGGCCGGCGCCAAGGGCTGGAGCGGGCAACGGGATTCGAACCCGCGACTTTCAGCTTGGGAAGCTGACACTCTACCAACTGAGTTATGCCCGCTCGAATTTATCCGAGAGAAGCCTGTTATCTTGTTGCTTTTTCTACAGTTGTATTTCGCTTCCCTGCCGCGCAAGGTACACGCGACGGCCCCCGCGTGTCAAGCCCCGGGCGTGTCTGAGGGCAGCGCCAGAGCACCGCTCAAGCCCCGCTCGATCAACTCTATCATCGACTGGCGCCCGTAGAGCGCCACGAACGGTCCGAGCCGCGGCCCCGCCGAGCGCCCCAGCAACACCTCATAGACTGCCCGAAACCAATCACGCAAGCTTTGAAACTCGTGTTTCTTCCCGACCTCGTATGCCAAATTCTGAAACGCCTCGGCGGTCGCCGTGTCGGGAAGTGCGGCGAGCCCATCCGCAAGCGCCTGGAGGGCGTCCGCCTCTAGAGCGCTCGGCGCCCGATAGGTCAAGGTCGGCTTAACCAAGTCCTCGTAGTAGGCCAGCGCCGCGTCGATCAGCCGTCTGGTCAACGGCGCCGACGCCGGTGTCACCCCAGGGGCGTAGCGCTGCACGTAGCCCCACAGGGTCTCGGCGTCGGTCGCGTGGCAAGCGCTCGCCAGGTTGAGGAGCAACGCGAACGACACCGTGGGCTCCGCCGCCGGCGGCTGACCGGCGTGGATATGCCAGACGGGGTTGTCCAACCGCCGCTTCGGCTCTTGGCTTTCATAGGACTCGAGCGCCGCCCGGTAGTCGTCGACGCAGCGTGGAATGACGTCAAAGTAGAGCCGCTTGGCCTTTCTTGGCGACAAGAACATGAAGAGACTGAGGCTTTCGGCGGGCGCGTAGCGCAGCCACTCGTCGACCGCCAAGCCGTTGCCCTTCGACTTCGAGATCTTTTCGCCGCGCTCGTCTAGAAACAATTCATAGAAAAACCCGGCGGGGGGCCGGCCGCCGAGCAGACGCACAATCTTCCCGGAAAGGACGGCCGAATCAATCAGGTCCTTGCCGTACATCTCATAGCTGACATCGAGTGCCAACCAGCGCATCGCCCAATCGACCTTCCACTGCAGCTTGCAATGGCCATCGGTCACCGGCACTTGCACCAGCTCGCCGCTCTGCGGGTCGGCGTAGGACACCGTGCCTAGGGCCGAATCGTGTTCGATGATCGGTACCTGCAGCACAAGCCCGGTGCGGGGACAAACCGGTAAAAACGGACTGTAGGTGGCCTGGCGTTCGGCGCCCAAGGTCGGCAACACGATGTCGCGCACCTGCTCGTAGTGACTGAGCACCTGGATGAGCGTCGCGTTCATGCGGCCACTCTGGTAGGCCTCGGTGGCGCTGACCAATTCGTAGTCAAACTCAAAGCGGTCAAGAAACCGAACCAAACGCGCGTTCATGTGGGCGCCAAAACTCGGGTGGGTGCCGAACGGATCGGGAATCGCCGTCAACGGCTTGCCCAAGTGGCGTTCGACTTCTCTCGAATTGGGGATATTGTCGGGGACCTTGCGCAACCCATCCATATCGTCTGAGAAGGCCACCAACCGCGCGGGCCAACCGGTCATCGCCTCGAAAGCGTGACGCACCATGGTCGTGCGCACGACTTCACCGAAGGTGCCGATGTGGGGCAACCCCGACGGGCCGTACCCAGTCTCGAACACCACGGGGTGGGTCGGTGGTGGCGCCCCCTCGAAGCGCTCGATCACCCGGCGCGCCTCGACGAAAGGCCAGGACTTGGCCTGGCTCCAATCGGGGACGTTCATGGCGCGGGCGGCTGGCGCCAACCAGCCATCACCCGCTCGGCGATTTCGACCGGCGTCTGCTCGTTTGAAGCTGCCACCCAGACGGCGCCGGCGAGCCCGCGAAACCAGGTGCGCTGCCGCTTAGCGTAGCGGCGGGTGGCACGTTCGGTGGCATCAATCGCCGACTCCCGGGTCATCTCGCCCTGCAACACTTGGAACGCCTGGGCGTAGCCGACCGTGCGGTAGACCGCGTGGCTCGTGTTCAAACCCTTCTCCAATAGCGCCTGCGCTTCGTCCAGCAAGCCGTTTTCAAACATGCGCCGCGCCCGCTCGGCGATACGAGCCGCCAACGCCTCCCTGGGACGATCCAAAACGACGATGCGGGTGCGCGCGGCCAACGATTCCGCCGGGCGCCGGCGATGATGCTCCGAAAGGGCGCGGCCGGTCAACTGTGCCACCTCCAGGGCGCGCACGACCCGCACCGTGTCGTGCGGGTGCAGGCGGGCCGCGGCCTCCGGGTCGACCCCGGCGAGCTCAGTATGGAGGACTCGGGCACCATCCCGGCGCGCCCGCGCCTCGAGGACCCGGCGCAGTTCTGGGTCGCGCCCCGGAACGTCGGCCAAGCCGTCCACCAACGCCCGTAGGTAGAGACCCGAGCCGCCCACGACCATCGGTGGCACGCCGCGGGTGGCCAGCTCAGCCAGCACGCCGCGCGCCTGGCGCCCGTAGTCGGCGGCGGTAAAGTGGGTGAGCGGCTCCGCGGTGGCGACACAGTGGTGGACGACGCGGGCGCGCTGGGCGGGGCTGGGTTGGGCACTGCCGATTTCCAAGCCCCGATAGATCTGCCGGGCGTCGCAGGAGATCACCTCGGCACCCAGGGCCTCGGCGGCGACCATCCCCACCTCGGTCTTCCCCACCGCCGTCGGTCCGCACAAGACGCGGATGAGCCGCGGCCAGTTAGCTGCGCCCAAAGCGGCGGTCGAACTCTTCGAGCGCCAGACGCAAGATGACTGGACGCCCGTGCGGGCACACCTCGGGCACTTCGCAAGCAAAGAGGTCGTCGACGAGTCGGTTCATTTCTTCGAGGGTTAACGCATCCCCCTTGCGGACCGCCGCGTGACAGGCGTAGCTGGCCGCCACCGCTTCGGTATAGCTGGCACCCGCCCGGCGCTCGCGGGCCAGCGTTTCCAAGAGGTCGACCAGAAAACGACCACGTTCCCACCGCTCCAGCTTGGCCGGCACGCCGTGCACCGTCACCGACCGCGGCCCGGAGATACGCAGGTCGAAGCCGAGCTTCTCGAGCCCCGCTTGGGCTTCCTCGAGCAGGTCAACCTCGTCGGCTGGCAACTCGATGGTTTCAGGAAACAAAAGCGCCTGGCTGCCGGCCTGGCGAGCACCCAGGTGCTGGAGGGCACGCTCGTAGAGCACGCGCTCGTGCGCCACGTGCTGATCGATGACCATGAGTCCGCTTTTCACCGCACAAAAGAGGTAGGTGTTGTGGAGCTGCCACATGGGCACCAACTCGTCCAGCCGCTCCCCGTCCAGGGCGGCGACCGGCGACGGCGGCGACGCCGCGGTAACCGACGGCAGCGCCGGCCCCGGCGGCGGCGCTTCGCCGCCGGTGTGAAAGCGCGGCGGCGGCAACAACTCGGCGGCTGGCGCCGCCGCTGGCGGTGCGCTCGGCCCCTGCCAAGCGCGGTCGTCGAGTTCGGGGGTCACGTCTCGGAGCGCACCCTCTACCGCGCGGACAATTGCAGCGAAGACCTGGCGCTCGCGCGAGAAGCGGATTTCGCGTTTGGTGGGGTGGACGTTCACGTCGCTCAACCGCGGATCCATCAAGAGTTCCAACACGCAAACCGGAAAGCGCCCCGCCGGAATGCGGTTCTTGTAGGCGGTCCGCACCGCACTCGACAGGAGTGGATTCTGCACCCACCGGCCGTTCACCAAGAACGTCTGGTTCATGCGCGTTGATCGGTAGAGATCAGGGCGCCCGACCACCCCAGCCACCTCCACGTGCTCAGCGATGTATCTGGCTGGCACCAGGCGGCCAGCCACCTGGGCGTCGAACACCTGACTGGCCCGGGTTTGCATGTCCTCGACGGCGGGCAGGTTGAGAAGTTCGCGCCCGTTGTGGCTCAAGATAAAGTGCACCGGCGGGCGCGCCAGAGCGTAGCTTTGCACCACGCGCGTGATTGCCCGCATCTCCGAGCGCGGCGCCTGCAGAAACTTCTTGCGGGCCGGCGTGTTGAAGAACAGCTCGGCGACCGTCACCGTGGTGCCGGGCGGGCGGCCCACCGGACCACTTTGCAAGATGGCGCCGCCAGCGATTTCGATCTGCACGCCGCCCACCGCTCCCTGCGCGCAGGTCGACAGCGTCAGCCTCGAGACCCGGGCGATGGTAGGCAAGGCCTCCCCGCGAAAACCCAAAGTGCGGATCGACTCCAGGTCCTCAGCGACGGTCAGCTTCGAAGTCGCGTGCCGCTTGAGTGCCAAGTGGGCCTCGTCCTCGGTCATCCCCAAACCGTCGTCCAGGACGCGCAGGTAGTGATCGGGCGCCCCCTGGACCGCCACCGATACCTTGAGGGCTTCGGCGTCCAGGGCGTTCTCGACGAGTTCTTTGACCACCGAAGCCGGACGTTCCACCACTTCGCCAGCAGCGATCTTGTCGACCACCTCGGGGGGCAGGAGGCGAATCCGTCCGGTCGTGTCTTGGGTTGGGCTCATGCGCTCTTCGGACCTGGCTTGAATGAATCAGCTGGCTTAGCCACCCATGTAACTGAATGCCGGCCCAAGCGTCAAGGCACCGTGCTAGCCTCACCGCGTGGGTTTGCTATCGACCGACAGCTCAGCGGCGCTCGACAAGGACGCCCCCCCGGAACTCCGAATCGACACGCTACTGACGGCGCTGCCGGCGGGATGCCGGGTGCTCGACGCCGGCGCCGGCTCCGGCACCTTCGACTACACCGCCTACCCGGCGCTGGAAACGGTGGCGGTAGACCTCAGAACGGCCCAGCCCCCCGGGCGCCTGGCCAAGGCCAGCGCCCACCGCCTGCCGTTTGCCGACGCCACTTTCGACGTCGTCCTCGCCCACTGGTTGTTCGAACACGTCGATGCGTTGACCGACACCTACGACGAGGTGAGGCGCGTCCTGAGACCCCAAGGCCTTTTGGCCGTAGCCGTCCCCAACTCACACGCCTTTGAGGATCGCCTCTACCGCTTTGTGTCGTACGTATACAAGTACGCCTTCCTGCAGTTTGCGAAGCGGGTCGAACACGTCCAGATTCTCACGTTCCTGAACGTCAACCAGGCGCTCTACAAGCGCGGCTTCCGGCTGCTGAGTTTTCGCGAGGAGGCCGGCGGCTATTGTTGGCTGGGTATCCGGCAGCTCGCCCCATTCCGCGCCCCGATCCTCTGGGGGCTCCGCGCGCTCCAGAGGCTCAGCATCGACCTGCTCGCCGGCGCCAACTACAGGCTCCTCTACCGGCTCGACCTGGAGGCGCCCCCCGGCGGTTACCTGAGTGCCCCGGCGCCCCCCGACAACCGCCCCAAGAGATCTTCCAGAGTCGGCGCGTCGCCCGGATAGAGGATCTGGTTGCCGCGCAGTTGAACCTCCGAGACGCCGGGGGATTGGCCGGCCAAGCCGTCCAGCACTGCCTGGGCACGCTCGACCGCTCGACCACCCGTCCGATCGGTATGCGGGTTCAGCACCGCCAAGGTCGTGTCGCTGAGCCGCGCCAGACTGTCGACCTCGCGGAGCCGCGAGGTGAGCTGGGCGGTGACAACGGTCATCAGCCCGTCCTCCAACGCCCGGCGGGCGGTCTCTGAGGTCGGCACCAACTCGATGACGCTCAGCAAGAACGGCACGCCGAAACGGTCGCTGCGCCGCACTTCGGAGCGCAATAGGGCCTCGAGCTGAGCCCGCCCAAGGGGCAGGTTGGAGTCGCCCTGGACGACGTCGTCGGCGCGACTCGCCAGGGCCAAACTCCCGGCAGCGTGGAGCGCCATCCGCTCCAAGCGCTCGCGTGACTCCACCTCGGGCGTGGCGGTGGCTGGCACCGTCGCGATGCCACTCACCGTGCCAAGCAGATCGGTGCCGTGGCGGAGCACCACGGTGAGCGCTCGCCGCACTTTGTCACCGGCGCGCTCGACCTCGCCGTCGCGGGTCCGCAAGGCGGTGCGTGCCGCCCGCGCCAACTCGGCTTCGGCCACCAGGAGGGCCTCCAAGTCGAGGGTCGCGCCCTCCGGCAGGCGCTTCGAGACTTGCGGTTCGGGCGCATCGTGGAGCCGCACGATCACCAGCTCGGCCGGCATTTGGTCGTGGACGGCGTCGATCAGACGCTCGAGAACTTCATGGCGCTCGGTGGCTGCGGCAATCTCCACCGACAGTTCACAAAAGCGCTGGGCCCGATCGCGGTCCCGGCCCACCCGCCGCAGGCGCACCTCGACGGCCAATCGGCGCCCCAGCTGGCGGCTGGCCTGGCGCAGCACCTGTAACCGATCACGGGCATCGCGCTCCGGCAATCGCGTCCCGTAGAACCCCACGGCACCGCCCAAGTGCTCGAGGGGAAAGGCCGCCATAGACCGCGCCGCCTGCGCCTCGCTCGGATCTGCCACGAAGCTCTGCGCCGCCCCTGCTGCAGCTTGGCGCATCAACCAATCGGCACCGCTCAGTTGATCGGCATCGGCGCCGGCGGCGGCGAACATCGGTCCCCCCGCACTGGCGGCATCGTCGATCCACAGGGCGCAGGCCGCCGACTGGGTCAACTCAGCCCAGCGTTCTAGGAACACTTCGGGGCTATCCATCAGCAATGCTTCGGGTCCGGCCGCGTGGTCGGCGGCGTCGCGCAACATCGATTCCAAAGCGGGCGTCCCCGGAGCCACCTCGACACCGTCCGGCAGCGGAGCGGCAGTGGGACGGTTCAAGCCCCAGCGTCGGACGGCTTCGGCCAGCGTCAGCCGTGGCGCCGTCGCCCCGATCCGCTCAAGGAACTCCACCTGCTGGCTGGTTCCAGGTTCAACGATGATGAAATCGAGGTCATCGGCGGCCGCCGCACTCTGGTCGCTGGTAACCGGCAGCTCCAAGGCGTGAGCCATCTTCAACAGCAGCTCGTCGTAGTCATCAATGACCGCCGCAACAACCTCCACGTCGGGGCGGCGGGACAGTTCGCCGACCCACTCGAGTTGGTCGACACTCAGTGGCATGAAGAGGACCCTATCCATGCGATTCACCCCCTAGATCGAACATCCGAACGCCCTGCGACGGCAGATAGTTCGTCGGCAGAACCTCCGTAGCGCGGCGCAGCCGCACCAACACTTCGTCGATGCGCGCGATGGCTCGCTCCATCCGTGCGTAGCGCTCGTCGGTGACCGGTGCCCCCGAACGTTTTAGGAGCCCGAGTTCGCCACGCAAAATGGCCAGTGGATTAGAAACCTGATGGCCCAGAGCGCGGGCGGTTTCCGCCAGCGCTCCTTGCCGCTCCGCCCGTGTACGACTCGTCACTTCGCGCACCAACACCAGCACCCAACCCGGTTCTGGCCCTGGCTCCATCCGCAACTCCACCAGCTGGTTGCCAGCCCGTCGACCAGCCAACAAAACGGCGGGCTCCTCGACGACGACGCCGCGTTCAACGACCAGCTGCAAGTAGTCGCCCAGGCGCACGCCGCAAAGCATCGCCTCCAAACCAGCCCAGCTCGTCGGGTCGTCGGCAAACTCGGCGCAGCGTCCGTTGGCAAACAAGGGCTCACCCGTCCGATCCACCAACCACACCGCCGAACTCAGCGAGGCCAGAATCTGGCTGGCAATCGCTGGCGGAGTCACGGCACCGCCACCCGGCGGGCGGCAGCGTTGCCGGCCGTGTCTGTAGCCCGCACCATGATCGTCAGCTCGCCCCGGCCGTCCTCGGTCTCCACTTGAAAGCGAAACGACTCCTCGCGCGTATCGAAAATGGCGTCTTCCGGAAAAACCTGACGCCAGTTCTCAGCGTCGGTCGAGTACTCGAAGCTGTCGACCAACGAGTGGCGATCGATCACCACGGCCGAGACTTCGGCAGCCCCATCGGCCAAACGTTGCGCCCGCAAGGCGTCAATGGCCGGCGGCGTGTTATCAACGACGAAGGGACGACTGGTCAACGAGTCGGCCCGGTCCCAACCCAGTGGATTGGACGGACGGTCTGAGACTTTAACTTTCAGTTGATAGCGCCCGTCCGCCAGTTCGGCGGTCGGGAATGCGTAGATCTGCTGATCCAAAGCTTCGGCCAAGTGTGTCCAGGTGTTCTCTTGTTCGCCCCGGATGAACACATCGAAGGCCAACTGGTCATCGTTGGGGTCTTCCGCTACCCAGGATGCCACCCGCGTCGAGCGCAGCCAAGCCACCTGTCCCAGGCGCAGGGTCTGGGGCGGTTGGTTGGGAAAGGCAAACTCCACCTGCACGCCCGTCGGCAAGGTCTGCTGCACGCGATCGGGCGCCGTCTCGTAGGCTGACGGCACCAGATCTCCTTCGGCAGCCACCACATCCACGGCGTGCAGGCGAGGTGGCAGGTTGTACTCGAGGTATGCCAGCGACACCGACTCGAGCACCGGACTTTGCGAGCCAGCCCCCAGCAAGCGAGCCCGCCATTGGATAAACCGGGCGGGCGGACTCGGGATGGGCGCACCCTCCATGTCCCGCAGTTCGGCCGACCAGGCGCTCCAGGTGGCGTCGGGTTGCGCGGTGTTGCCGGTGCGGGTCTGGACCCGCAGGGCGGTACCAGCCGGAATCTCCGCCTGCCAGCTCATCCGCCCCCAGGCCGCGACGTTTCGGGCGTCGAAAATCTCCGAGTGCAAGAACCCTTCACCTTCCACTTCGGGCCCGACACGATAGACGCGGGCCAGATTGCCGGTGCCCACCAACACCCCGAGCCTGGCGCTGGGGACGACCGACAGCACCTGCGACTCGGCGGTCTCAAACAGCCGGACGGCGGTGCCACGCGCGTCGAGCCGGACGAGCCCACCCTGGTCACCGGTGCCCACCCACAGGCCACCGTCGCCGGTCGGCGCCAGAGCCAGCACCAAATTTTCGGTGGCGCGCCAGAAGCGTTCGACGGCGCCGTCATTAGACAGCCGGTAGACCGACGCCCCACGCCCATCGCTGCCGGCGCCGCTCGCATAGGTCACCAGCCCATCGGGGGCAGGTGGCGCCGGGGCACCCACCGCACCAAAGAAGACGGTGCCGTCTGGTCCGGCGGCAATGGCCTTGATTTCTTCTTCTGGCGCGTCGAAGAGCACGCGGGCGGAATCAGCCGTAACCACCTGCATGAGCACGCCATCAGGGGACGAACCCACCAACCATCCATCGGGGTGTTGGTCGAGAGTCAACAGGTGCACTTCGTCCGAATCGTAGTAGACCTCCCCCACCCCGGCAGCGCTCACGCGGTAGAGGATGCCGCGGTCGCCGGTGGCGGCGTAGAGCGCGCCATCCTCACCGAACTCCAGCGCCCAGACGTAGCCCTCGGGGGTGTCGAAGTAGGTGGTGGCACCCTGGGCATCGATGCGGAGAATGACACCGTCTGGCGCCCCACCGGCATAAAGGGCGCCATCTGGACCGATCGCCAGCGACAAGATCTGTAGCTCGACCGAGTCGTAGTAAACCTCGGTATCGCCGGCTGGAGTGATCTTGAGAATCCGGCCGTCGTCGCCGGTGCCGGCGTAGACCGCACCATCGGGCCCTTCCAACAAGCACCAGATGTAAGCCTGCCCCGGGTCGGCGACGGTCTCCCGCTTCGGGGCCAAACGCGCGCTGCCATCGGCAGTGAGTGCCACATTGACCGATTCGGCGTCGCCGAAGTCAATCGTCCCACCCTGTTTCCAGGTCGACGTCCGCACCGCCCCAGCCTGGCTGACGACCAGCACCAGCCCGATTGCCAAACCCAGCCCCAAAACACCCAGCGCGTTCTGCGGATCCACCTTCATCGATCGTGCCTCTTCCTATTCGCTCGGGTCAACGTGGGTGACTTTCGGCTCCGGGGCGCGGCGCCACGCGCACCGCCGGCGCTTCGACGTCTAGACGCAACTCGCGGCAACCGCGCAGCTGCCACTCAGTGTCGATCGAGTCCTGATGAATTGCTCGCCCCCAACTGCCGCTGCGACCACCGGTGCGCTTGCCCGTATCCATGATGCGGAACATCGAGGGCGGCATGCCCATCATTTCGCGGCCGCCGACGACCACCCCGCGGGCGTCGGCGTGCAGGCTCAGGCGCAACCGGTGTTGGCCGCTGGCCTCGCGATAGAGCTGGATGTACTGTTCGAGGGTCACCGGCGGGTAGCGCGCCGGCGCCCGCTGCGCCTCCCAAGCCGTCGCCGCCGGCGTGCTGCACACCCGCAACAAGAGCGGCCCGGCTGGCGCATCAGCCGGGATGGGGATTGAGACCGACAATGCCCGGCGCGGCTTTTCGTAGGGCTCCAAGAACACAATAGCGCTCACCACCTCGCCGGGTTTGACCAGCGTCTTGGGGACGACAACTTCCTCAATGGTCGCCATCTCCACCGCCGGTCGCAGCTGCAACTCGAGCTGGACGCTCTCGACCGTCACCGCCTCGATCCCGGCCAGCAGCAGCCCGGCCAGCGGCTCGGAGACCCGCTGCGCCACCACCTGCGGCGCCGTGGTGGTGGCGATCACCTCCTCGAACTCCAACACCCGCCCGCCATTGAACTCGACCGCCATCTGCATTCCCAGGGTCGTCTCACCGAACGACTCCTGATCGGCCAGCAATGAATTGAACGCCAGAAACCCCAAGAACTGACTCACAAAGAACTTGTTGGGGATAAGCTCGTACTCGAATTGGCGGCGGCTACCGTCGGCGCGGACGATCGCGATGTCGACCGGCACCATCGGCGCGGTGCGGCCAGTCGCCCCCATGATGCCGGTTTGCCGGTCAGCGACGATGGCGCCCGCCGGCTGCGCGGCAGCGCCAATCACAAACGAAATGGCTTGCGAGGGATACACCGTAAAAACGCGGGCACGCGCCATCGGCAGCTCGACTGGCCCGGCGTGAAACATTGGGTGGCCAAAAGCCAAGAGGCGCTGGCCATCGACGTGGGTAATGGTACCCAGGGCGGTGGCTTGCATGTCGCCCCGGACGATCTGCACGGCCACCGGTGCGCCGGGTTGGAGCGCTGCGCCCGAGTCGCCGTGGGCGGCCGCACCACCCCCCACGGTGGCGTACATGCCCCATGCGCCCAGCGCCTGCGCCATGGCCTGCCGGGCGCGCGGATGACAACCGGCCAGGGCGACGGGCGTGCCAATCGGCGATACCGTCCCCAAGCCGCCGGCCCACTCTTTGCCACTAGCAACTATTGCAGAAGGCACAGATAATGCGGCGGCGTCGTCCCAGCTGGTCTCGGCGGGCGCTGCCGGCCACACCTGGGAGCCGGCTTCGGCGTCTTTGGGCGGCCGCCGTGCTCCGCCCTTCTCCGCCAGGATCGGCAGCATCTCGGCGATCGGCGTGACGCCACCGATGGGACGCTCCCCAAAGCCGCCAAGGTTGTAGGACACCGCCCCGGCCAGCCGCCCGTCCAGATACACCGGGCTCCCCGACATGCCCCGGTAAATGCCAGTCTCGGCCAACGGACCGCCGGATGCCTCGATGACAATCATGTCGCCACCGGGGATCCACCCCCGCAAGATGCCGAGCACCTCGACCTGAAACTCCGAAACCTCGACTCCGGCAAAGGTCGTCAGGCCCCGCCCCCGCATGCCGGGGTGGATTTCGTCGACGCCAATAAAGGTGGCGCGGTCGAGTTCGACTGCCGCGCCTGGTGCCGCGACCATGGTCGCCAGCAAGACGCCGGCGGCCAGCCGCCGGCACTGATCGATTGGAATCATCGCATTCCCTCACCTCAGTCATCGGCGTCCCCAGGGCGAACGAATTGGGGACTCGCTTCAGTCTGAAACACGGCGCAGCCACCGGCGATTCCCGGTCTTGGTAAAAAGCGAGACGCCGAGGGCGCCGGCCACAAACCCACCGGCGTGCGCCCACCAGGCGACGCCGCCGGGCTGGTCGCCGGCCGTGGCCATGACCCCGCTCACCAACTGCAATCCGAACCAAAGGCCCAAGAAGAGAAACGCCGGCAGCGCCATGCGCTTGAAGAAAAACCCCAAAGGCACGAGGGTGATGACGCGCGCTTTCGGGTAAAGGCGGATGTAGGCGCCGAGCGCTCCCGAGACCGCTCCAGAGGCACCAATTGTCGGGACTTGCGAGTCAGGGTGGATCGCCACGTGCACGAGCCCCGCCACCACGCCGGTGCCCAAGAAGAACAGAAGAAAGCGCCAGCGCCCCAGGCGATCCTCGACGTTGTCGGCGAACACCCAGAGGAACCACATGTTGCCGGCCAGGTGCATGACACCTCCATGCAGGAACATGGAAGTGACCAGGGCCTCTAAGTGGGCCGGAAAGCCCGCCAAGAAAGTAGCAGGGACCAGCCCGTAGACGCTCAAAAACTGCGTTGCTTGACGCTCCTCCCCCAACCGACTGGCGGTCCACACAAACAGGCCGGTGTTCAAGAGGATCAGCGCGATGGTGACCGCGGGCCGGCGCGCCGGGGCGTTGACGTCGCGAAGCGGAAGCGTCGGTGCCTCCCGGTGGATGAAAACTGCAGGTGCTTGCCAAGTGGGGGCCGCCGCGACGCTAGCCGAGCCCACGCGAGCTGTCAAACCAGTCGCGGCCCTACAACAGCGTCTGCTGGCCGGCGGCAACGGCGGCGCGCGCGGCGCGCTGGGCGGCGGTGAGCTGGGGCTCGAGGACCAGCGACTCGACGGCGTCCGCCGAACCGCCTTGCGCCGGGCAGATCGGCCGGTAGGCACACCAATCGCAGAGCTTGGATTCGCGCGGTGGAAACTCACCACGGGCGATGGCCGCCTCCGCCGCCTGCACGCGCTGGGCAAGCACCCGCCGTTTGCCCTCGATGGCGCGGTTGAGCTGCACGGTGATGCGACGGCCAAAGGCCAAGAAATGCCATACCAGGTGGACTGCGCGCGCGTTCGGCCAGCGCTCCGCCGCCCCCAACTGATAGATGGCCAGCTGCAAGTCGCTCATCACCTCTGAACGGCGGGGCAGGTACGACGAAGTCTTGTAATCGTGGATCACCAGCTCGCCCTGTCGCCCCCGGGAGACCCGGTCGACAAACCCGCGCAAGAGCACGTCGTCGTCCAGTGCGTAGACCACCTCGACTTCCAGCCCCAGGGTGTGATCCGCGTCAAACGGCCAGTTGCCCCGGTAGTAGGTTTCCAAGCAACGACGTCCGCGGCGCGCATAGTCTTCGGGTAGGCTCTTCTTGCGCTGGATGTGCACCAAGCGGTGCCACTGGGTTTCCCAGAGCCGCTGGTATTCTGCCGCCAACGCCTCCATAGTGGGCACTGCACAGTCACGCACCTGGCGGTATAGCCAGTCGAGCGTTTCGTGCACGCGCTTGCCGGCAAAGGCCTCCACCGATTCAATGTCGGTGCGGATATCGTCGACGTAGCGGAACTTGAACTGTAGGGGGCACGATTCGAACGTGCGGAGTTTCGAGTTGGAGTAGATCGGCATGTTGAAAGCGCAACGCTTGGCGATGGCGGGCGTTTGGCACGGCATTCGCCCCTTGACACTTGCCGGCCCTTTCCGCGAGAATGCGCCGAAACGGTAATGGCACCCGCCCGCTGTGTCAATTCCGATATTCCCTGCGTGCCGACGTGCCAGCATCTTTGACGAAAGGAGCGACGCTTGTCCCGCCCGTTCACCGCTCAACGTACTGCTCTCCTCGTCGACGTTCAAAATATCTACTACCCCGCGAAGAGTTTGGGCGACAAGGTCGACTTTCACTCGTTGCTCAGACGCTTCGCGACGCGCAACCTGGTGCGAGCCATCGCCTACGTGGTCGAAGCCCCAGACGTCGACATAAGCCCGTTCGTCACCGCCTTACGTTCCATCGGTTTCGAAGTCAAAACCAAACCCATCAAGATCTTTGACGACGGCACCCGCAAGGGCGACATCGACATGATGCTGGCTCTCGACGCCCTGTCCATCGCCGACAAGATCGACGTCGTCTGCCTGGTATCCGGGGACGGCGTCTACGTCGAGCTGGTCCACCACCTGCACGCCCGCGGCGTCAAGCTCGAACTCATGAGCTTCAAGTCCAACACTTCGGGCGAGCTGCTCAGGATCAGCGACAGCCACGTACCCATGAACGAAGAGTTCTTGCTGGGCTACGACCGCCATACACGCCACGAACGCTCGCGCGGCCGGGACAACCGGCGGAGTTTTGCCGAGCGGCGCAGCGACAGCGGCTACGACGACCGCGGGGAGCGCCGCAGCGAGCGCACCTACAGCGAGCGCCGATCCATCCACCCAGCCAACCGGGACGAAGACGACGCGTTCGAAGAGAGCTACGCCACCGGCCGCTCGGGGAGCAGCCGGGACTAGCTGTCAGGCTTCAGAACCCGCTCGAGGAGGCGTTTCCAGCGCTCCACACACACCAGCGCCTCAACCGGTCGCATCTGATTGAGGTCACAGTCGGCCAGCTCGCGCGCCACCGCTAGCGCCACCCGTTCGGCCTCGCGTTCACCGGCCGCCACGTAGGGCGGCGGTGACTCACCCACCACCGCCGGCGGCGCCGCATCGAACAGCGACAGTTGGCGCGCCTGCGGTGATCCTCGGCCGCTCTCAAGTTCCTCCAAGATCGCCGTCGCCCGGCGCACCACCCACTCGGGCAAACCGGCCAGTTCAGCAACATGGATGCCGTACGAACGGTTAGCAGGCCCGGGGACGATGTGGTGCAGGAAGGTAATCTGCCCCCCCGACTCCTCGACAGCGACCGAGTAGTTGGCGACGCCCGACAACCGTCCGGCCAGCTCAGTCAGTTCGTGATAGTGCGTGGCAAAGAGCGTCCGCGGCGGGCGCGGCCGCCGGTCGTGCAAGTACTCGACGACCGACCAGGCGATAGACACCCCATCGTAGGTCGAGGTGCCGCGCCCCACCTCATCGAGCAAGACTAAGCTTTCATCGGTGGCGTGGTGCAAGATGACCGCCGTTTCGTTCATCTCCACCAAGAAGGTCGACTGCCCGCGGCTGATGCGATCGGCAGCGCCCACCCGCGTGAATATCCGGTCGCACAGCGGCACCCGGGCGCGCGCCGCCGGCACGAAGGACCCCATGTGAGCCAACAGGGTAATGAGTCCCACCTGGCGCAGATAGGTGGATTTTCCCGCCATGTTGGGGCCGGTCACGATAGCGATGGCAGCTTCGTCTCCACCAAGGTGGGTGTCGTTGGGGACAAACTGCGTGGAACCACCGGCTTCATCGAGTAGTGCTTCGACCACCAGGTGGCGGCCGCCGTCGATCGCCAGGGTCCCGCCCTCGGCCAATTGCGGCCGGACATAGGCGCGCTCGCGGGCAACCGTGGCCAAGGACACCAACACATCCAACGTACCGAGGGCGCGGGCGGTCTTCAACATACGGCTCAGGTGCAACGCCACCTCGCTCCGCAACGACTCGAACAGCTGGCGCTCCAGCCGCACGATGCGCTCTTCGGCTCCCAGCACCTTGGACTCGACTTCTTTCAGTTCCGGCGTGATGAACCGCTCGGCCGCCACCAGGGTCTGTTTGCGTTGATAGTCGGCCGGTGCCCGCGCCTGGCTCGCCTTGGAGATCTCGATGTAGTAGCCAAAAACCCGGTTGTAGCCCACCTTGAGTTTGGGAATGCCGGTGCGTTGGCGCTCGCGCGCCTCAAACTCGGCGATCCACCCCTTGCCTGAGCGCGCTGCCTCTCGCAGTGCATCGAGTGCGTCGTTGACGCCATCCCGAAAAACGCCGCCCTGCGCCAACTGCAGTGGCGGCGCGTCGACGAGTTCGGCCTGGATGCGCTCGGTCGCTTCGGGCACCGGGTCCAGGGCCGCTGCCAAACTTCGGAAGAGCTGGCTGTCGAACGCGCCCACCGCGGTGCGAATGGCCGGCGCGCAGCAGAGGGCCCCGGCCACCGCCACCAGTTCGCGCGGTCCACACTTGGGGCTGTCCAGGCGACCAGCGCCCCGTTCCAGGTCACCGAGTGCTGCCAGTTCCCGAGCCAGCGCGCCCCGCGCCTGATCGTCGGTGGCGAGCGCCTCAACCGCGTCGAGGCGGGCTTCGATCACATCGGGGCTCCGGCTCGGACGAGCCAGCCATTGGCGCAAGAGGCGCTGCCCCATCGGCGTCTGGGTTTGGTTCAAAACGCCGAACACAGTGCCGCGCGGCTCGCCGCCGCGCTCGGGCAAGACATCCAAGTGGAGAAGAGTGGCCGCGTCGAGGATCAGCGCCGCGCGTTGTCTGAGGCGCTTCAGCACGGTCATGTGACGCGGCGCCCCGCCCCGCAGCTGGCTCAAGTAGTCGATGAGCGCCCAAGCAGCCACCGCACCCTCCGACAGGTCCTGTCCGTCAAAGGCGTCGAGACTTTGAGCGCCCAGATGCGCGCACAAGGCGTCCACCGCCCGGCGCACACCCAAGCGGGCGGTGCTACGGCGGGCGATCGACACGGGCGGGCCCGACTCCGACTCGAGCACGCGGCACAGCCGCCCGGGCAAATCGACGCCTTCGGGCAAGAGGACCTCGGGGACCGCCAAATGTCCCAACTCCTCCCCCAGCTCGGCCTCGGTGAATTCAGCTGCCCATAACTCACCGGTCGAGGCGTCGCCCAGCGCCACGCCCCAATGACGGCCGCCGGGCTCGAGCGACAGGAGGAAGGTGTTTTCACCATCGACGACGACGCCGGGCTGGGTGGCCGTGCCCGGCGTAATAAGTTCGGTGACCTGACGATCGACCAGGCCTTTGGCCTGCTTGGGATCCTCCACTTGTTCACAAATGGCTACCCGGTGACCCAACTGCACCAACTTGGCAATGTAGCCGTCCGCTGCGTGCCAGGGCACGCCGGCCATCGGCTGGCCGCTCTTCTTGTCACGGCTGGTCAGAGTGATCCCGAGCAAGCGCGCGGCGACGACGGCATCCTCGTCGAACATCTCGTAGAAGTCGCCCATGCGGAAAAAGAGGATGGCCTCGGGGTGCTGCCGCTTGGCCTCCCGGTACTGCCGCATCATCGGTGTCAGCCGGGGCGGCGTCGTGCCAGTCGACGAGTGGGTGCCGCTCACCTGGGCTAGCGGGTGACGACCTGGTAGGTCAGATGGTGGGCGCGCCGGAGCGCGCGGCCAGCGCGCGCCGCGTCGGCGGCGCTGGCAAAAGCGCCAATGCGCACGCGGAAGAACTCCTTACCGTCGCGGCGTGTCTCGCGCTCGATGCGGGCGTCGGCGACGCCTTGGTCTGACAGTTCGCGCACCAGGGCGCGGGCGTTGTCTTCGGTGCCAAAAGCACCCACTTGCAGCGTAAACGCTCCCTGCAATCGCTCCGGCCCGCTGGGTTCGGGGGGTGCGTCGCTCACCCCCGAACGCTGGCGCTGGCGCAGTGCGCCGCGGGCGCCAGCGGCTTCGCGCGCCCCGGGCGCCTCGGTGGTCAGTTGCGCGTAGATCGCTCGCGCCCCCTCGGCATCCCCCTCCAACTCCAAGACCCGCGCCAGTTGGCTGAGCGCTACGGGGCGCCAGGGTGACTCTGGGAAAGCGACCAAGTAGGCATCGTAGTGCTGGCGCGCCACGCTGAGCTGGCCCAACTCCAGGGCGCAGTCGGCCATGCCCAACACCCCCTCGGCTCGCTCGGTCTGAGTGGTTGCGGTCGCCTCGGCCCCCTGAAACACCTCGAGGGCTGCTCGCGCTCGCCCGCCGCCCAAAAGTGCCCGCGCCTCGAACAACCGGGCAGCCAACCGATCGGCCCCGCTTTGTTGCTCGGCGAGCTGAGCAAAGGTCTTGGCTGCCGAGCGGTAGGCGCCTACCGCCGCCTGATGGTGGCCGATGAACTCGAGAGCAATGGCCGCCTCGGGACGCCCGGAAAACCGGTCGACCAACCGCTCGGCGGCGCGCAATGCCTCGGCCCCATCCAGAGTAGTGCGCATGAGGAGGGACAGCGCTTCGGCGCTCTCGGCTGCACGACCACCGGTGAGTTGTCGCAGCGCCTCGAGTGCCCCGGCCCGATCGCCAGCCTCGAGCTTCAGGCGGGCGTCGGCGACGCTGGCCGAAGCCTCGACCGGCAAGGCACAGACCAGGAGACCGACCGCGACTGTCACCGCGGCGATGCACCGAAACACCGGTCGAATGGAGGGTTGCGAGCGACGCGTCGCCATGCGGCCGACTCTAGCAGACTTTCCCGGTCGACCTCGGAACCGCGGCTGGCGCCGGCTAGCACACCTCGGGCAGGACCGGCACCCCTACCGCCGGGGCCGCCTCGTGCCGGCGCACGGTGTCCCAAGCCGCGCAACGCGGGCATTGCCAGCTCAGCGCTCCAAGGGTGGCCTGGCATTCGCTGCAACGCCAGCGCGGACCGGCTCGCCGCGCCGCCTGTCGCCAGTAGCGAACGGCATCCTGACGCCGGCCGAGTGCGTCGGCCAACTCGGCAGCCTGGAGAAGATAGGCCACAGACGTTTCGCCACCGGCAAGCGCCGCGGCCACCGCGTCGAACGCCATCTCCACCTCGCCGCGCCGCGCCTGCACCCGGACCCAGTGGAGAAACTCCCCACCTTGGGGGGCGTCGCCCACCCACTGTTCGATCCGCTGGTCAGCCGCCTCGGTGTGCATCTCTTCCAAAACATCGAGGGCCAATGTCTCTGCCCCGGCGCGATGGGCGCGTTCGGCGTGCCGGAGCGCTTCGCGGCTGCGCCCCTGGCGATGAGCGACGCGCGCCAACCCCAGGTAGGGAGCAGCGTGTCCCTCGAAGACGCGCACCGCCCGGCGATAGAGCCGCCGGGCTCCGTCCAGATCCTCCGCTCGCCAGGCCCGATCGCCCTCGCGGCTCAGGTAGAGGGCCTCGGCCTTGCGCAGGTGGCGCCGGCGCTCTCGATCGGTGAACGCCAAGAGCCCCGGCTCGGCAGCCACCGAGCGACGGAACGCCGCGGCCGCCCGGTCCATGTCGCCCGCTTGCCGCCAAGCTTCAGCCCGCGCCCGGTGGCCAAACGGGTGGTTGGGCTCCAGCGCCAACAGGGCGTTGGCCCAAGGTTCCAGTTCGGGGGCACCGACCCCCCCCGCCAGGCCATCGGCCAAACACGCCGCCAATACCTGGGCACGCTGCGACTGCGTCAGAGCCTGGCGACCGAGCAGTTGGCGGTGCAGGGCAAACGCCTGCCGGGCCCGCCCGCGGCGGCGCAGGATGTGCCCCAACCACAACGTCGCGTCAAACTCGTTGGGGTGGCGCGCCAACAAGGCGCGCAAGTGGCGCTCGGCCATGCGGTCATCATGGCCCAGCCAATCGCGCAACAACACGGCGTAGCTCGGGGTCGCCGGCGGCTGGCGCCGGCCGCGGCGCCAGAGAAACCACAGGACACCGGCCACCGCCAGTGCCACCAGGCACCAACCCAGGACAACCAGGTCCGGCCAAGCGTCGAAACTAGTCATCCTGGTCCACGAGGCGGGGCAAAGCCTCGTCGATGGGCACCCGCCTCAGGTCTTGGAGTTCGCTCTCGAGTGCCTCGAGCCGCCGGCGCAACTGCCGGGCCTGGCGCCGGCCAGCCAGAGCACCCCAGAGCCCGGCCAATCGCCCCAGCATCCAACCGGCTAAGAGCGGCGCGCCGGCCACCACCACCAAGGGCAATTCACGAAGGACCCATTGGCGCTCCCCCAATCGCCAGAGAGTGACCTCCGGCACCAACAAGCCAGCATTCAAGACGGCGAAGGCGACGATTAGGGCGGCAATGAGGATGAGGAGAAATGGACCCACGGCTGCCTCGTTGGGCTACGCCGCAGGTCTGAGTGCCTCGACGCAGCCAGTGGTCAGGGTGATCACCGCGAACGTGTTTTGGGCGCCGCCTGCGGCGGGCACCCGAACTCTCAAGTAGTTATCGGTGTAGCCCCGCCAATACTGACCACGCGCCGATTTGGTCTCCAAAAGCACGCGATGTGTTTCCCCCAATTGACTGCAAACAAATTCGTTGTGCTTGTCGCTCAGGAGTCGACGGACGGCCAAGGAGCGCGCCTTCTTGGTCGGCCCGGGAACGTCGTCCGGTGCCGCCGCGGCCTCGGTTCCGGGACGTTCGGAGTAGGCAAAGACGTGTCCATAGGCCAAGGGCAGGCGCCGCAATCGTTCCAGGCTGGCGTCAAACTCGCCGTCGGTCTCGCCGGGGAAGCCAACCATTAGGTCGGTCCCCAAAGCAATCCCGGGCACCCGCTCGGCTGCGCGTTCGAGCGCTTCGGAGGCCTCGACGGCGCTGTAGGAGCGGCGCATGCGGGCCAAGACCGAGTCGCTCAGGCTTTGCACCGGCAGGTGGAGGTGGGGGCACAAGCGCTCTTCAGCCCGCACCAGGTCGAGGAGGGCTGGGGTGAGGTCGGAGGGTTCGAGCGACGACAGCCGCAGTCGGTAGTCCCCGGGGGTGCGCAAGAGTTCGGCGAGGAGATCGCTAAGACGCGGACCAGCGTGAGCCTCCTCGCCATAGGAACTCAAGTTGGCGCCGGTCAGGACCACTTCGCGAGTACCGGCGGCGACCAGTTCGGCAAGACGACTGGACGCCTCGGCGGGCGGCAAGCTCCGAAAGCGCCCCCGCGTTTGGGGCACGACGCAGAAGCTGCAAACGTCTTCGCAACCATCCTGCACCCGCAGGTAGGCCCGAGTGCGCTCGCCCAAGAGCGGCAACGGCAAGCGCGCGAACTCGGTCACCGACCCGACATCGCCGACGGCGTGGGCGGACAACTCGGCGTCCTCCCCTACCAGGATGGGAAGATCCGCCTTCCGATCGTTGCCAACCACCACATCGACGCCGGGCACGGCGGCACACACCTCGGGAGCGCGCTGCGCGTAGCAGCCGGTGACGACGATGCGGGCATTGGGGCCGCCGCGCTGGCGCGCGCGCCGAATAGCTCGCCGGGCGTCGGCCTCCGCCGCCAGCGTCACCGCACAGGTGTTCACGACGTAGAGGTCAGCGCGCTCGCGAAACGCTACTACCTGGTGCTCACGCAGGGCAAAGGCAGCAGCCAGGCCGTCTGATTCGCTCTGGTTCAGCCGGCAGCCGATGGTGGTGATGGCAACGCGCACTGCTTAGTCTTCGGCGGCGTCCTCGCCCGCCGTGTCCTTAGCAGCCTCCGCCGAACCCTCGTTTCCCTCGGCGGCGGCCTCACTCTGCGCCTCGGCTTCTACTCGCACAGCATCGCCGATGGTCGCTTGGCGCGAGCCGAATCTAGAGTTGAATTCGTCCAAGGCCGCCTGACCATCCAGGTCCATGTAGCGCCTGACGCTTAGAACAATCCGTTGTTGATCGGCGTCGACTCGCATGACCGCCAACGGCAACTCGTCGCCTTCCTTGAAGACCTCTTCGGGCTTCTCCATGTCCTCGATCACCAGCTGAGAGACCGGCACGAACCCCTCGATCTCATCACCTAGATCGACGACCACGCCCTTATCGAGGAGCCGCTTGATCTTGCCGGTGACCCGATGGTCGGGCGGAAAGTGCGACGGCATCTCGTCCCAGGGGTTGGGAGCCGCTTGCTTCATTCCCAACGACACGCGGCGCTCGTCTTTGTCGATCTTCAAGACGACGACCTGCACGTCGTCGCCTTTCTTGACGATTTCGGACGGATGCATAACCCGCTTGGTCCATGACATATCGGAGACGTGCACCAAACCATCAATGCCGTCTTCGATCTCCACGAATGCTCCAAAGTTGGTGAGGTTGCGGACGCGCCCCGCCAAGACGGTGCCAGCCGGGAACTTGACGTCCAGCGCCTCCCAGGGATCGGGCTCCACCTGCTTCATCCCCAAGGAGATCTTCTCGTTCTCTTGATCTACCTTGAGGACTACGGCTCCCACTTGGTCGCCGATCGACACCACCTTCGAAGGATGGCGGACGTGCCGAGTCCACGACATCTCAGAGACGTGCACCAAACCCTCGACACCCTCCTCAAGCTCGACAAACGCGCCGTAGTCGGTGATCGACACGACGCGCCCTTCCACCCTGGTGCCCACCGGGTACTTCTGGTCGACGTCAGCCCAGGGGTACGGCTGCAGCTGCTTCAGCCCCAGTGAAATGCGCTCGCGCTCGCGGTCGAAGTTCAGCACCTTGACCGAAATCGTGTCACCGATCTTGACGACCTGCGACGGGTGGGTGACCCGGCCGTAGGACATGTCGGTAATGTGTAGGAGACCGTCGATGCCACCTAAATCGACAAAAGCGCCGAAGTCGGTGATGTTCTTAACCACCCCTTCGCGTACTTGCCCCTTCTCCAACTCGGTGAGCAAGGTGGCTTTCAGCTTGTCACGCTCTTCCTCGAGGACAGCGCGCCGAGAAATGACAATGTTGCGGCGCCGTTTGTTGAGCTTGATGATCTTAAAGTGCAGGGTCTGGTTGAACAGCTCATCGAGGTTGTGGACCTGGCGAATCGAAATCTGGCTACCGGGCAAGAAGGCCTCGACGCCGTACAGATCGGCGACCACACCGCCCTTGATCTTGCGCAGGAGCCGGCCCTCAACGACGCTGCCGGCGTCGGCAGCCTCCTTGACCTTGTCCCACACCTTGACAAAGTCGGCGCGCTGCTTGGAGAGCACCACGAGTCCATCCTGGTTCTCCATCTTTTCCAGGAACACGTCCAGCTCTTCGCCAGCTTCGAGTGCCTCACGGTCGGGGAACTCATCGATAGCGATGACACCCTCGGACTTGAAGCCCACATCCACCAACACCTCGGCGTCCGAGACACGGAGGATCTTGCCGCGCACAATCTCGCCCTCGCGCACGTCGCGGAAGGATTCTTCATACATGGCAGTGAGCTGGGCTTCGTCTTCAGCGCTGTAACCGTCATCTTCGTCGGTCATCACCACGCTGATTCCAGTCCACTTCTTTTCCGGCGCAGGCGCGGGTGCCTCGCCGGTGCCCGAGGAGGACGTCTCGGGGGTAGGGGTTTCAGGTTCTGCCAACATGAACTGCTATGCCTCCTGGATATCGAGTGCGGCGGTCACCAGCGCGCCTGTTCACCTGGAACGGAAGGCACCAGCACCGAGCCGCTCGATCGCTGCCATGGTTTGCGCGGTGTGCTCGCGTAGCACCTCACGCTGGTCTGAGCCGTCCCCGGGTGGGGGCGGCGGAATAGGTTCTCCAAACTGAATGGTGACCGAGCGCCGCCACAAGAACGCGGCCAGCAGCTGGTCGGAACGCTCTATGCGTGCCGGAACGACTGGCACCTGACAGGTCGCCGCCAAGAGCGACGCCCCCGGACGAGCCGACCGGGCGCGACGCGATCCCGCCGGAAAAATCAGCACGCCGCCACCAGCGGCAAGAAAATCGGCCGCCGCCTGCAGGGCTTGACGGTCGACGCCGCCCCGCTTGACCGGCAACGCCCCCAAGCTCCTAATCACCCAGCTCAGGAACGGAACATCAAAAAGCTCACGCTTGGCCATGTACCTGAGGCAGCGCGGCGCTGCCGCCCCCACCAAGGGCGGGTCCACATAAGACGCGTGGTTACAGGCTACCACGAAGCCACCGGCCGCCGGTACGTGGGATGTGCCACTGACGCGCCAGCTGAATAGCACACGGCCGAGCAAGCGCGCAAGCGCCCGCGACCGCCGGTATCCCGGTGGCATCACCACCACCGGCGGGCCCACGCCCGGGGCGTCGGAGGACTCCAGCGCACCCATCGCCGTCATCCGGCCCCCTGCGGGGCCGTCCCACCGGAGGCGGGCAATTCTTGCAGCCGGCGACGGGCCAGCTCCAAGACCACCTCCACCTGCTCGCCCACGGTCAACTCGGAGGTATCAATGACCACGGCGTCGGGTGCCCGGCGGAGCGGGCTCTCCTGGCGCTCCCGATCCCGGCGGTCGCGCTCGGCCAGCCGCTGGCGGACCTCGTCCACCGGCAGATCGACGCCGTGGGACTTGAGTTCCTGGCAGCGGCGCTCGCTGCGCACCTGGTCACCCGCCACCAAGTACACCTTCACCTCGGCGTCGGGCAGGACGACGGTACCGATATCCCGCCCCTCCATCACCACCCCGGCCTGACCGGCGAAGTGGCGCTGGCGATCGACCAGGTAGATGCGCACAGCGCGGTTTTGCGCGATCGCCGAGGCCACTGTGCCCACCTGCTCGTTGCGAATGGAGTCGGTCACATCCTCGCCATCCACTAAGACCCGGGTTTCGCCCTCGACCAGCTCGAGGTCGATCGTGGTGCGTTCCAAGAGTCGCTCCAAGCCGCGGTCGTCGTCCAGATGCAAGCCTTCGCGCATCACCTTGACAGCCAGGGCGCGGTACATGGCACCCGAGTCGACGTACAAGAAGCTTAGCCGTTCGGCAACGCCCCGCGCCGTCGTGCTCTTGCCCGACGCCGCTGGCCCATCGATGGCGATGGCGATGCTCGGCTCAGTCACCGCCAACGTCCACCCCAGGCAGCTGGCTGGCAAAGTCGGGAAAGGACGTGCCGATCTCCCTAGCACCCCGAATGGTGACTGGCCCCTGCGCCGCCAGCCCAAGGACCGCCATGGCCATGGCAATCCGGTGGTCACCGCGACCATCAGTGGTGGCGCCGCGTGGTGAGCTGCCGCCCTTGATCACGAACCCTGCCGGATGTTCGGTCACGTCGACGCCAGTTGCCTGCAAGTTCTCGCAGATGAGAGCGATACGATCCGATTCTTTGACGCGCAGTTCGGCGGCGTCGGCCACCTCGGTCTCCCCCTCGGCAAAAGCGGCGGCGACCGCCAGGATGGGCAACTCATCGATGAGGGCCGGGATCTGCCGGCCGCCGACCCGGACCCCATGCAGGGCACTGGTGCGCGCCACCACTGTCGCCCGCGGCTCGCCGCCGACTTCCACGGTGCCGGCTAGCTCCAGGTCGGCGCCCATCTCGATCAGCACATCAAAGAGACCGCGACGGCCCGGGTTCATGCACACGTTTTCGATCCGCACCTCCGAGTCAGGCACAATCAACGCCGCCACTGCAAAGAATGCCGCGGCGGACGGATCACCCGGGACATTGACCGCTGTCCCGGTGAGTTGGACCCCACCCTCGATGCTTAGTTCCCTGGGCTCCCCAGCCGCCGGCGGCTGGTGCTCGTCGGCGAGAGCAGCCAGCTGGTCAAAGACGACGTCGCAATCCTGGAGCCGCTTGGCGCCAACCGGTACCCCAAACGCCCCAAGCATGCGCTCGGTGTGATCGCGTGACGGCACCGGCTCGACGACCACGGTCGTGCCTTGGGCCCTGATCCCAGCTAAAAGGACAGCCGACTTGAGCTGCGCGCTCGGCACCGGCAAGGTGTACTGGATGGCACGCAGCGGCCGGCCGCGCACCACCAGGGGCGCCCTGCCGCCGGCGCGCGCCAGAAACTCGGCGCCCATTTCAGCCAGGGGGGTGACGACGCGCTGCATCGGTCGCTCCCGCAGCGACCCGTCGCCAGTCAACACAGTTAGCCCGGGCCCACCGGCAACCAAGCCCGCCACCAGCCGCATGGTAGTGCCGGAGTTGCCGCATTGGATCACATCGGCAGGCTCCGCCAAGGCACCCCCGACCCCCTCGATCAAGACGCGATCGCCCGCCCCCTGAACTCGGGCGCCCAGTGCTGCCGCCGCCGCCAAACTCGCGCGGCAGTCGCGGCCGGGGTTGGGGTTTATGACCTCAGTGACGCCGTTGGCCGCGGCGCCCAACAGATACGCCCGGTGGGTGATGGACTTGTCGCCCGGGACGCGAAAGGTGCCGCGGAGCGCGCGGGTGGGCTCGACCGTCAGCACGTCCATCGGTCAGCCGTGTTCCCGAACGACGGCGACCAGCCTTTGATTCTCCGCCTCGGTGCCGGCCGAGATCCGCACATCGGTCGGCGGCAACCCGAACGGCACCATGCCGCGGACGATCACACCGCGCTGCTCGAGGTGCTGGATCAACGGTCGGGCGTCGCTCGGAAAACGCACCAGGATGAAGTTGGCGTGCGACGCCGGCACCGTGCACCCCATGCCCTCGAAGGCTGCTGTCAAGTAGGCCAGACCGGCTTGATTGACGCGCACTGAGCGCGCCAAGTGGGCGCGGTCGCCAAGCGCCGCGGCCGCCGCCACCTGTCCCAGCGTGGTGACGTTGAACGGCATGCGCACTCGATCGAGCAGCGCCGCGGTGTCGGGCAAGGTCAGGGCGTAGCCCACCCTGAGGGCAGCCAGGGAGTACGCTTTGGAGAACGTCCGTAGGATAGCTACGTGGCGGCCAGCGTCCAGGTAACGCCGCGACACCGGGTAGTCCGAAGTTTCCACGTACTCGAAATAGGCCTCATCGAAAACGACGAGCACCTCGGGCGGCACGCGCTCCATGAATCGCTCGACTTCTTGAGCGGTAACGATGGTGCCGGTGGGGTTGTTGGGATTGGCAATGAAAACAATACGCGTGCGCTCGGTGATCCGCTCGGCCATCGCCGCCAAATCAAATCGAAAATCGCTGAGCGGCACACTCACCACCTGGCCGCCGGTAACGCGCACGGCGATCGCGTACATGGGAAAGGTGACGTCAGCAACAACTACCTCATCACCGGGTGCCACGAAGATGTGACACAAGAGTTCAATCAGCTCGTTAGACCCACTGCCCACCGCCAGCTGCTCAGCCGGTAGCTCAAGATGCTCGGAGAGTCGGGCCTTCAAGTAGTAGGCCGATCCTTCGGGATAGCGGTTGGACTCGCGCGCCGCCTGGGCAATGGCCTCGACCACCGCCGGCGACGGGCCCAACGGGTTTTCGTTGGAGGCCAGCTTGATCGCCCCGGCAATGCCGAGCTGGCGCTCCAACTCCTGAATGGGCTTACCCGGCACGTAAGGCTTCAGGGCGCAGATATCCTGCCGCGCCAACCGTGTCACATCAATCGCCAAGGATCTACTCGCGCTCCTCACCTCCCCACGGGTCCGCTCGTCTCTGGCCACGGAAGGAACGGGGGATGCCGGCCGCGCCGGCAAAAAAGACACGGTATCGTACGCGGCGCCCGGGGCGGTTGCAAGGCGCTCCGCCGCGGCCGGTTAGGCCGATCGGGGCCGCTCGAGGCCAGCCATCTCCCAAAGCGCCCGCACTTCAGCCGCGTCCAGGCACCGAGCCTCACCCGGCGGCAGCGCCCCCAAAGCCAACGGACCGAGCTTAACGCGCACCAACCGCGTCACCCGCAGCCCGACCGCCTGACACATGCGACGGATCTGCCGTTTGCGCCCCTCCCGCAGTTCCAACACGAAGCTCGCCTCCGGCAGGCGCTCGACGATGCGCGCCGGTCGCGTCGGACGCCCATCCCCAAGATCAATGCCCCGCTCCAAGGCGGCCAAAGCCGCTGCACTCGGAGGGGGATCGGTGGTCACCCGGTACTCCTTCGGCACGTGGTGGCGCGGATGCAAGAGGCGCTGGGTCAACGTGCCGTCGTCGGTCAACAGCACAAGCCCCTCGGAGTCTTGGTCCAGACGACCGACCGGATAGAGGCGTGCCGCCGCCGCCACCCCACGGACCAAATCAACGACGGTCGGGCGCCCGTGGGGATCGTGCGCTGTCGACACCACACCGGTGGGCTTGTGGAGGAGTAGGTAAGTGGGCGCTTGGGTGAGGTGCACTGGGCGACCGTCAAACTCAACGCGGTCTTGATCCGGCTGGACGCGCAGCCCCGGCGCCTCCGCCAGCGTTCCGTTCACTCGCACGCGACCCGCAGCAATCCACCGCTCGACTTGACGCCGCGAACCCAACCCACAAGCGGCCAAAAAGCGGTTCAGCCTGAGCGGTAGAGTGGCCGGGCTAAAAGGGTCGGCCTCAGCCATGGGTGTCGGCGCCGGTTGGCTCCGCAACCCCCCCGTCCGCCTCGGTGAGGGGAAGCTCAGCGGTGGGTGCGGTGACCACCTCCTCGTCGACCTCGGCGTGCTCGGCGGCGAGCTCTTCGAACTCCTCGAGGCGCGGCAAAGCCGCCAGCGAGTCCAATCCGAAGTACTCGAGAAACGTCTGGGTGGTGGCGTAGAGCAGCGGTCGACCCACCCCCGGCGCCCGGCCCTTGACGTGGATCAGCTCGCGTTCGAGGAGCGTGTGGATCACCCCGCCGGCGTCGACGCCCCGCACCTGCTCGATGTCGCCGCGGGTGACCGGCTGCTTGTAGGCAATGATGCCCAGCGTCTCAACCGCCGCCCTCGACAGGCGCACGCGGCGCTTGCCGCGTTGAAAGCGCGCCACCCAATCGGACCAGGCTTGTCGCGTACAGATCTGGTAGCCACCCGCTACCCGCACCACCTCAAAGCTCCGACTGGTCTGATCGTACTCGTCTGCCAGCGCATCTATGGCCGCGCGGATGTCGGTGCGGGTGACATCGGGCACCACATCCAGCAGGAGATCGACGGTCACCGGACCGTCGTGGGCAAACAGGATAGCTTCGCAGATGCGTTTGAGTTGGTCTTGGTCTACAGCGTCGGTCATCTCTCGACTTCGACTCCGATCCCCAGCCGCGCCGGATCAAACATCCAAATGTCCCCGAACTCCTCGTACTGGCGAACCACGACTTCGCCCAGACGCATGAGTTCCAAAAGCGCCATCACCGTTGCAACGATCTCCAGTGCCACCCGGCAATCCAGAATGACTTCCTCGAAGCGCACCTGTCCCCAGCCCCCGGCCAAGAGTTCGCGAATGTGCTCCATACGCTCTTCGATGGTGACCGGCGGCAATTCGACGTGATGAATGGTCTCCTCGGCGCCACGCCGCGCCAGCGCCTGGCGCACGACGTCAACCAACTGAAAGAGCGACACCGGTTTCAAGGGCAATGGCTCGCTCGAGTCGACCCGATCGAAGTAGCCCTTGCGATGCTGGCGGGCACGGCGCTCTTCTTCGGCGCGTAAACGCTCGGCCACCTGTTTGAACTTCCGGTATTCCTGGAGGCGGCGCGCCAGCTCTTCGCGCGGGTCGCCGGCGTCTTCTTCTTCCTCGACCGGTGACGGCGGCAACAACATCTTGGCCTTGATGCGCATCAGGGTCGCTGCCATCACTAAGAACTCGCCGGCAACGTCCAAGTTCAAGAACCGCATGCTCTCGACAGTAGCCAGGTAGTGACTTGTGATGTGGGCTATGGGAATGTCAGAGATATCCAGCTTGTCGCGCTTGATCAGGTGCAGCAGGAGATCCAGCGGCCCCTCGAAGTTGGACAGCTTGACCTTGAGCGCCTCGGCGATAGCCGGCGCCTCCGGAACCAGAGGCGCGGCTGGCGGCACGCCATCCACCGGAGCGCTCGATTCCTGGGGGCTCGGTGCTACCTGGGTGTCGTCCGGTTCACGCATCGCCACTCATTTTACCGGCTCGGCGACAGGCGGACAACGACCCGACTCACACCATGCCGCCGGTCAAGAGGCCGCGCAGAAAGACTACCGGCGGCCACAAGATGCGCCCCAAGAGGCTGGTGCCAGTGACGTTGCCAAGCACGATCATACCCAGCAGCAACGGTGGGCCGACGCGGCACCACTGGTCGAACAGCGCCTGGTGACGCTCCGGCAGCAATCCGCCCACCACTTTGGAGCCATCCAGTGGGTGGAGAGGAAGCAGATTGAAGACCATAAGAACCAGGTTGACGTTCAAGCTTATGGCCAAGAAACGCCCCAGGGAGCTGGCCCCACCCGCCGCCGCGACCGCCCGGAGCGCCGCCGCACTCGCCAGCGCCAGCACCAGGTTGGCGAGCGGACCGGCGGCGGCAATCCAAACACCGTCGCGCCGGGGATTTTCAAGGTTTCGAGGATCGACCGGCACCGGCTTCGCCCAACCAAACCCGGCCACGAAAAAAACCAGGGTCCCCACCAGATCCAGGTGGGCCAGCGGGTTCAAGGTCACCCGTCCCAGCTCGCGAGCCGTCGGGTCACCGAGCCGCGCCGCCACCCAGGCGTGGGCAGCCTCGTGCAAGGTGATCGCCAACAAGAATGCCGGCGCTGCCAAGGCCCAGGCTGATGCGCTCAAGGTATCGGCGTCCCCGCCAACGAGACCTGCCGCGCCCAGATCACCGTCGGGTCGTCTTGGAGCGTCGCCAGCCCGGCGGGTGACAGCGCTTCGTCAGTAGCAATGACGGTCAGCGCGGTGCCCGGCCGCGCTGCCACCCGCCCCCACGTAAGCTGGGCAATGTTAACTCCGTCGTTTCCCAAGACCGTGCCGATGCGGCCGACGACTCCGGGCTCGTCGCGATTCTTCAGGATGATCAGATCGCCAGCCGGCGTCGCGTCGAGCGCATAGCCATCGACTTCCACCAAGCGGAAGCTGCCGTCGAGGCGCAGGGACGCCGCCACCGTGTGGGTTTCGCCAGTCGTTTCCAAGGTCATCGCCAACACGCTACGTGCTTCGCCGGCGTCGTCCGAGGTCTCGTGCACCACCGAAACACCGCGCTCTTTGAGGATGGCGCGGCAGTTGATGAAGTTGACCCGGTCCCCCAAGTGCGGGCTGAGGAGCCCCTTGTACATGGCCAAAGCGATCAGCTCGTGGTCGAGGAGAGCCACCTCACCCAAAAAGCCCACCCTGAGCGCGCGCGCCGGCCCTTCGGCCATCTGGGCGAGCAAAGCTCCCAGGCGTTCGCCCAGGTGCAAGAAGGGCGTCAGTGCCGCGCGCGCGTCCCGCGAGACGCTCGGCAGATTGACGGCACCGGCCACCGGGCCGCCGCCCAGAAAGTCAATCACCTGCTGGGCGATGGTCAGTGCCACCTGCTCCTGGGCTTCGCGGGTCGCAGCACCCAGGTGCGGGGTCGCCAACACATCGTCGCGGGCCAAAAGCGGGTGGTCGCCGGGCGGCTCGTTCTCGAAAACGTCGAGTGCGCAACCCGCCACTTTGCCGGACTCGAGCGCGCGCTCTAGCGCTGCCTCGTCGACGATACCGCCGCGCGCCGCATTCACCAGCCGGACTCCATCGCGCATGCGCGCGAACGCTGCGTCGTCCAGCATGTGTCGGGTCGAGTCGAGAAGCGGCAGGTGCACGCTGATGATTTGAGCGCGCTCGTAGAGGCGCTCCAAGGCGACCACCTCGACCCCCGCCAAGCCACCGGCTTCGACGTACGGGTCGTAGGCCACAACCTCCATGCCAAACGCCACGGCCCGACGGGCGACCTCGCGGCCAATGCGTCCGAGCCCCAAGACTCCGAGGACCTTGCCGAGGAGTTCGAAGCCCATAAACGCACCACGCCGCCACTCCCCAGCCCGCACCGACGCAGACGCCGCCGGGATGTTGCGAGCCATGGCCAGCAGGAGCGACAGGCTGTGTTCGGCGGCGGCGATCGTGTTGCCACTTGGAGCGTTCATCACCAAAATGCCGCGCTCGGTGGCGGCGGCCAGATCGATGTTGTCGACGCCGGTGCCGGCTCGGGCCACCACTCGGAGGTTGGGAGCGGCGGCCATCAGCTCGGCACTCACCTCCGTCCCGCTCCGCACGATCAGGGCGTCGGCGCCGACCAACGCTTGGCGGAGGGCTGGCTCGGACGCCTCGGGCAGGTACTCGACGGTCATCCCCGGCGTCTCATACAAGGCCTCGAGGCAGGCGTCGACCACGGGGTCGGCAACTACGACCAGGAGGCCGGCGGGCTTCACGGGTGGGCTGGACATCGGCGACACCTTACCACCACCGGCGCCCGGCTCGCCGTGCCCCGTCGCGGCCACCAACAGCCCAAAAGGAACGGCGCTCACCCCGGCAGAGATGGGCGCCGTCACACTGGTGGAGCTGACGGGGATCGAACCCGTGAACCTCCTGTCTGCCAGACAGGCGCTCTCCCAACTGAGCTACAGCCCCTTAAGAAGGGTCGGCCGCGCGGCGCGTTACCTTAGCTGGCCGCCGTCTGGGGGGTCAAGGCGCAATGCGCGGGGGGTTGTCGGAGCGTGCGGCAATGGTGTACAACTGGCGCCGAGTGCCGGGGTGCTGGAATTGGTAGACAATGCGGACTCAAAATCCGTAGGGCCTCTGGCCCGTGTGGGTTCGAATCCCACCCCCGGCACCAACTCCCCAGCGCTCCGAGCCACCCAGCCGATCAGGGGCAGTTGCCGTCGCCGGTCCGCGTGCCGCTGATTTGGAGTTCGGTGCAGACATCCTGCTGCTCCGCACAGGAGCCGCCACCCGAGAAGCTCACCGAGATCGTGCCCGACGCTGCGAAAGTGCCGCCCGAGCGCTGGCCCTGCATCGACACCACGTAGTTGGCCGTACAGCCTTCTTGGGTCACTGAACCGGAGCAATCGTAGTCGTACGAGTTGGGGTTGAAATCCCCCGTGCAGTTCAAACCAGGAGTGCTTTGCCCGCCGGTGATCAAATCACCGACACATAGGTCGTCGGTGGTGGTGAACTCGGTCGTGTCGCTCGAGCCACACTCAGCGATGGCGACGGTGGTTTCCCACTGTCCCTGCCAATCGGCAGTCACCCCGAGAGCCGCCCCGTTGCCGTCGCCATTCCCGTTGCCGTTGCCACCCGGCCCACTCGGATTGTCATCGCCGCAACCGCCGGCAACGAGGACCACCGCCGCTGCAAGGATGGAGCCAAAAAACGCGCGCACTCCCGACCTCCTTCATGTTGGACCCACGCGACCGGGGCTCTCCCAGCCGGTCGAAGGAAAAATTCTAGCCGCGGGCTGGCATCGGGTCAATGCGCCCCCTAGCGCTCGACGCGCCAGAGGACATCCACACCCGACTCGCCACGCTCGTTGGCGCTGACCTCCACCGAGACCTTGGGGGTCAGGGCGTACTCCACCGCCACCTCGGCGTCCCGAAAGTCCTCGAAACTCTGGGTTACCTTGACCAAAGTCTTCGAGTCGACGTAACCGCCGACGGTGATGTCTTTGTCTTCGCCGGTCGCGTCGATCTTGACAATGGCAAGCCCGAGCTGTGAAGCGAGCGCCTGCTCCAATTGAGCGCTGGCCATCCCGGCAGCCAAGCCCGCTGCCCGCTCGCTCAGCTCGACCGCCTGTCCATCGGTGCCGGGCGATGGGCTGCCAAACAAGAGCACCGACAGCACTTCGGCCTCGGGCAGGGGCGGCTCGGAGTAGAAGGTCAATTCGGGGTGCTGGGCGGAGCCACCGACCCGCACAAACACCGTCCATTCACCAGTCGTGTGACGTGCCAGCACATCCATTTCCGGATCGGCGTCGCCGATGAACGTCACCACACCGCGCTCCACTTCGAAGAGTTTTCCCTGGAACTCCACCTCGCCGCGCAAACTCTGCAGCTCGCCGAACACGCCCAGTTCATCGTTCTGGGTAGTGGCTCGCAAGTCACCGGCGATTTCGATTTGGATGTCCTTGTTCCGCACCCAGAAGTTGCGCGGGATGCGCACTTCGACGGCGACATCCAGCTCGGGCTCGGCGCGGGCGGCGGTCACCTGCCGGGCCGCCGTCGAGTCCACCTCGGCGATCTCGGCGGGGGTGAGTTGGATGTACTGGCGACCACCCCCTTCGGGGACGGTAATGAGTGCCTCCTCCACGGCGATCTGACCGCCGATGGCAGGACGAGCCAAGGTGCCGCCGACCTCCACATCCATCGAGGCCACCAGCGACTCAACGCCCGGCGGTGTCACTTGAAAGCGGTCGGCTTGGATCTTCAGGTCGATGGGTTCATCGGGCGTCAAGGGCGTGGGCACTTGGCCGGTGACCGCCAGGCGGCCCTTTCCCGTCTCAGCCACCGCGCGCGCCAACCTCACTACCGCCCGGTTGAACTCGGCCTCGACTTCCACCCCAGTAAGGCTAGCCCCGTAGTCGGGGATCTCGACAGTACCGCCGGCCAGCCGCAGGGTGCCCTCGAAGTCGGGGGCACCCACAGTCCCGGTCAGCTGGGCCTGGCCGTCGAGGACGCCGGCCAGCTCAGCCCCACCCGGCACCGCCCACGCAAACTGCTTGAGGTCCAGCTTGTCGATCTGAAGCGTCGCTTCAATTGGATTTTCTGGAGCCACTTGCGGAACTTCCCTCAGGTCCCAGTCGAAAGGTAGGCGGGCCTCACAGACCACCGCCCGGGCCGAATCGGCGGCGGCCAACCACACCTCAGCTTGGGCCTCGCCAGCCCCCAACCGCACGCTGCCGCCGGCCGACGACCGCGCCTCTCCATCCCGAGCGACGGGGACCGAAGCCAAAAACTGGAGGTCGGCAGTCGGTGACGCCGGGGTGCCGCCCAGCGCCCCCCCGACCGAGAAAGGCAACCCCCCCGGCACCCGCTCGGCGGTCCAGAACCGACTTAGCGAATCCAGCGAGGCCGTGGCACTCAAGTCGATGGCGCCATCGACGAGCGCTGGCGCGCCGCCGGCCAAACGCAACGGCACAGTGCCCCAGAGATGCACCGAGTCGGCCGCCGCGCCCTGGACGCGCAGCTCAACGCGGCTGGACTCGGCCTCGCCGAGGAGCCCCAAGGTGCCGGTCAGAACCGGCGCCCCGGCCACGCCCAGTTCGGTAAAGGCCAGCTCAGCCGCCACGGTACCGTCCAGGCGCGCGCGGCCGTCGATACGACCCGATCTGAGACCCGCCTCGGGCACCAGCGCCCCAATGGGCTGCAAGTCAACGCCTTGAACCACCACCTCTCCCCGCCACGCTCCGCCATCGCTGGCAAGATCCCCCTGGACCGAACCACCTCCCAACCGCAGGTCGAGCCCGTGGACGGCCACTCCCGCCGGTGCCACCTCAACACCGAGCGGCTCGGCCAACTGGACCAGGACGTCCTCTTCCTTCCCGAAAACGAACTCGCGCACTACGAGGTTCTGGCGTTCGGCCTCGCCTTTGCCGTCCACCGCCAGAGCAAACGGGACACCGACCAGGGGCTCGAGCGCGGCGCCGGTGAGTTGCCCGGCCGCGGTCAACGCCGCCTCCCAAGCTCCGCCGCGCGCCGCCGCCCCGCCTTCCAGGCGAAGCTCACCCACCTGCCAGTCACCCTGCTCGACGGTGGCGACATCGCCGGTGAACGCCACCTCTGGTGCAGTGTGCCGCCCGGCGACGGTGGCAGTCACCGCCAGCGCTCCAGTACGCACTTCGCCGTACGCCAGGGCCGGGGCGCGGGCGCTAAGCTCGCCAGCCAGCACGCCACCCCGGAGCACCAAGTCGCTGTCGACGGTGAGGCGACCGCGCAGCTGGCCGCCGGCTAACGCCGACCAGGGCGAGACGTCGGTCATCTGGACCCGCACGCGGGCGCTCAAGTTCTCTGGATCGATGTAGCGCGCCTGGGCCCGCACGACGCCCCCGGGGATGGCCAGCGCCAAACTGTCTAGACGCACCGTGCCATCGTTCGCGCCCGCTAGGACCGTACCGCCCGCAAAGGCGGCACCGGCGAACTGTCCAGCACCCAAGCGGATCGTGCACCGAGCTTCGTCCAACGGTGCAAGCAAGTCGCTTACATGGCCCGCAAGTTGAAGATCGAGGCGCGCCTCGGGAGCCCCGCCGTACCACTCGGCCGGGTTCCACTGATCGACCCGCAGCTCCACCTGTGCCCGATCACTGACCAGCTCGGCCGACGCGTCCAAGCCGCCCGCGGCGCCGGTTGGGCGAACGGTCGCAGTCAGATAGAGCGGCTGGCGGCGCAGCGGGTCGCCGTTTAGGGCGACCGCCACCTCCACCGGCGGATGGCCGGCGAGGCCAGGGTCGAAGCTGCCCAGGGCCCCCTCCTCCAAGCTGCCGTCGACGGTCGCGAGGACGGCGCCGTCCTCGTATTCGACCCGGTAGGCGAGCCGGCCGCGCCAATCGAGGGCGCCGGTCAACGCCCCACCGGGAGTGGCTTTGGCGGCGCGCACCTCCCCCCCGAGCTGCGTCGCCAAGTCCTGGTCGGGCCAGCGCATTCGGGCTTCCGCCAGACGCACGACGAGTTCGGTTTCGGGACCCAACGGTCCCTCGGCTGAGAGTGCCACCCCCACCGAGTCAACCCGGACCCCGGGTGCTACCGACACCTCACCGCCGGTCAGCGCCAGACGCTCGACCACCAGGTAGAAAGGCGGCGGCGCTTGCGGCTCATCGGAGCGCGCGGCTGGCGCGGGGGCCTCGGGGAGCTGCGTCACATCCACACGCGGGTTGTGCAACTCCAGCGCTTCGACCTCGATTCGACCGCGCAAAAGCTCCCACCAGCGATAAGCGAGGCGCGCTTCGTCGAGCACCAGGCACGGCGCCGGTCGACCTACCGCCCGTACCTGGACGCCACCGACCCGCACATCGCGCAGGAGCGACCCCTCGAGCGTCGCAATCTGCAGCTCAAATGCACCGGCATCATTGACCCGCTCAACCACTTGCCCTCGCACCCACTCGCGGCCGCTCGAGGTGTGGACGAACCCCACGACGGCCAGCACCAGGAGCACCACAACACCCAAGGTAACAAGCAGCCCAAGCCCAGCAATCCGCACAGAGCGGCGCATCAGAAGCTCTCGCCGATCGAGATATGAACAATGGTCGACTTCAAACCGGGGACGGGTGACAACTTGGTGCCGGCGTCCAAACGAAACGGTCCGACGGGGGTTTTGAAACGAATGCCACCGCCGACCCCCCACTCGAGGTCGTCGGCAACCACCTGCGCCACCTTCTCCCAGACGTTCCCGCCCTCGACAAAGAAGGCAGCGCCCACCGGGCCAACCACCGGCACCCTGAGTCCGGCGACCACCAGGCCACGCGCCTCGCCCCCCAAACCGGTCACCTCATCCCCGACGACCACCGTCGGTCCCAGAGTGCGCCGGCCGAAGGCGCGCAGGTGGGTCGAACCGCCGCCGTGCAAGCGCTCCCAGACCGGCAAGCTGGGCGACGCGCCGCGCGGCAACGCCACTCCCCAGGCACCGCGCAAAGCCAACAGGCGGCGCTTGCCGAGGGCCACGTAGCGGCGCGCGTCCAACTCGGCGGTGGCAAAATTGAAGTCGGACAACAATCCCTGGTCGGCGTAGCGCAGGGTGACTGCCAGCCGCGAGCCGGGGCGCGGCGACAGCGGGTCGACCGAAGTGTCGCGCACCAGCCGCGCTCGCACGTCGGTCACCGTCGCCTGATCCTGGTCATCGATCACCGCTTCTTCTACTTTAATGTTGGCGCTGGCCGCGGCAGCCACCACCCCGACTCCAACTTCGGTCCAAGCGCCGATCGGACGCTTCACCCACAACTCGAGCGATTGACGACTCAAGTCGTGGGTGTCTTCGAACTCTCGCGCCACACGCCCGATTGCCTCGACCCGATACGGAGGCACCGGCAACCGCGGTTGCACGAGCCGCGCGTGGGCGTTCAGGCCCAGCTTGGAACCGCGCGCCGCCAACTCTAGACGGCGAGCACCACCCAAGAAATTGCGGTCGGTCCAGCCCAAGCGACCGCGCAGCTGCTCTTCGGTGCCGTAGCCGACGCCGACGGTCCCCAAGCGGTGAGCACCGCGCTCCAACTGAAACACCACCGACACCGTATCGCCCGCAGCCTCCGGTGCATAGGCCACCGACCGGAAAAGCTGCAATTGCGCCAGACGCCGCCGATCGGCTTTGGCCAGCCGTTCGTCGAAAGGCTGCCCCGGCTCGAGGTGAATCGCCTCCTCCACCAGCCACTCGGGGACGCTGCCGCGCCCCACGGCGTCGACGGCGCCGGTCACGAACAAGGGCCCCGGCTCGCAGGTGTAATGGACGACAACCACCGAATCGCGGCGGGTCCAGCGGCTCTCCAACGCCCCGCGCCAGTAGCCGGCGGCCGCCAGCGTATCCCTCAAGACGTGCGCCGCCTGCTGCATGGCCGCTTCGTCCATGCGCTGGCCCACAGTCAGCGGCAGGGGCGGACGAAACGCCTCGGGGAAACGCACTCCCAGTGGCCACCCGTGCACGCGGACCGAGTCGACGAAGACGGCCCGGCCTTCGACGATGTCGAACGCCACGGTGGCGTCTTGCGCGTCGCCGCGGATCGAGGCGCGCACCTGGGCGTGCGGAAAACCGTGACGCTTGTATGCAACCCGCACCCGCAAGCGGTCCGCCTCGAACTCGGTGACGTCCAGTCGTTCGGTCTTCCCGAACCCGAAACGTCCCGAAGCCTCGGTGTAGACCGCCTGCTCGAGCTGATCATCGGTGAGGTGGTGGTTGCCGTGGAACTCGACGCGCTTCACCCGCGCGCCACGCCACCCATCCCACTCGCCGCCCGGGGCGACGCCCTGGGTCCAAACCAGACCGAGGGCGACAGCGCTAAGCGCGCGCCATAAGAAGCTGGCAAAGGGTCGGGAGCGGTGATCCCATCGGCCCATCCGCCGCAGTGTACGCAACATCCAAGTGCAACCAGGGGACGTGCTCGCCCACCGCCGACGCCAGGTAGGCGGCGCCGCGTGACGAGCCCGCCCCGTAGGCGCTGTCTCCATCGTTGTCCAGGTCCGCAAACTTGCCTTCCATGACCTCGCAAAAGTTCTTTTCGTAGTCAGAGACGACGTACTGTGAGTTGGGCAAGTCGTGGCTGAGCGGCAAGGGCCACGCCTTTTCACCGGCGCGCCGGGCGGCGTCGAGGAGGTCACGCCGCGCCGACACTCCCCCTTCATTGGACATCACCGCAAAGGTGTCGGTTCCCAACGCCAGGCGCACGGCGCCGGTCAACGTCGCCATGTCGATCAGAAGCGCCGGCGCGTGGGCTTCACGCGCATACACCAGTTGATCGTAGAGCACCAAGCGTCCCTCGGCATCGGTGTGGCCGATGGTCGACGTTTTGCCGTCGCGGTGCACCAAGATGTCGTCGGTCTTGTACGCGTCGCCGGCGCTCATGTTCTCGCAGGCGCCGGCCAGACCGACGACGCGCATTGCCGGCCGCAGAGCATCAACCGCTTGCATCATGCCTACCACTGCAGCCGCGCCCGCCATGTCCCGGTTCATGTGGTTCATGACGATGCCCTTGTCCTGCAGCCCGCCGCTGTCATAGGTGACGCCTTTGCCCACCAAGGCCACCGTCTCTTTAGCGCCACCGGGGGGCTCGTAGACCCACTCGATCTGGCTCACCGGCCGGCTCGAGCCACGGCCGACGGTGAGGAGTCCCTGCAAGCGCTCGGCGGCGATGCGCTCGGCCGACCACGCCTCGCAGCGCACCGTTTCCAGGGGTGCGGCCAGCTCGACAGCGCGCGCTGCCAAGCTCTCGGGGTAGAGCCGATCAGCAGGCTCGAGAGTCAGACCACGCGCCAAGCAGGCCGCCTTAGCCACCGCCTCGGCCGCCTGGATCGCTCGATCGACGCTGGCCGGAGCGGCCAAGGTCAGTTGCTCCAAGCCCCCGGGAGGCTCCGATGTCTTGTATTTGTTCCACTTGAAAGCGCCGTAGAGCGCCCCTTCCACCACCGCGCTCCACGCCGCCGAATCCTCGGCCCATGGTGCATCGAGGACCACGCCGGCGCTCTGGGCGTAGGGCAAGACGTCGGCGATAGCACGGTGGACGGCGACGCGGAGAGCTGCAGGCGGCGCCGCCGCCGGTTGTGCCACCACCACCAAGCGGCGGCGGCGGCCAGCCCACGGATACACGTAGATCCGGCGGGAGTCCTCCGGGTTGGTCGAGTCTGGATGGGGTGGCTTGAGGTCGTCGAGGTCATGGTCGACCAGCGCCGCCACCCGGGCGGCCACAGCACCCCGCGCCTTGCCTTCCGGCAGAATGCAGACTAGGGCGTCGCCTGCCCACCAGAGGTCGTCAGCGCCATCGGTGCGCGCGACCCGGGTCTCCGGTTGGCCGCCGTCGCCTAACGGCCAGCGCGAGAAGTCTTTCATGAGCCCACGGCCACCGCACCTTCGACGGTGTCGAGAACGGCTTGCGCTTGGCGCTCACACGCCTCGACCAGCGACTCTGAGCGCTGGGCGGTGTCTTGCGCCCAGGCCGGATCGGTGACGTCCTTCAGGTTGATGAGGACGTTGTAGTGCGCACCCCGCGCCGCCGCGCGCGCCGCCAAGGCCGCCACCCCCGCGTCAGATAGCGAGTTGGGATTACCCTGCCGGGCCACTTGGTCAGCCAACGCCACCACCTCCCCAGCCGCGCGCACCACTTCAAGCGGCACGCGGATCGCTTCGCGGGTGGCCGCTTGGACAGCCGCCGCCTTAGCTGCCTTGGCAGACTCTGTCTTGGCTGGCTGGCGCATCGCCCCCATGACGCCGTTGAACGCCTCGGTGTCCAGATCGATGGCCGCCAGGAGTTCGTCCTTCAACGCCTGCGCCTGGCAAGCGGCAACTCCCAAAGGCGCCCAGTGCGCTTCGTGCCCCTTGCGTCCTACCGTCAGGTTGGCCACCATCGCCGCCAGGGAGGCACCCAGCGCCCCGCAGAGCGCCGCCACCGACCCGCCACCGGGGGCCGGTGAGTCGGTTGACAACTCGTCGGCAAACGCGCGCACGGTCGAGGTCACCAGGGGCAACGGTGGCTGCACGCGCCTCTCAATGATCTTCTGGGCCGGATCAAACGGCGCCACGTCGTCCAAGCCCATCGACTGCACCGCCACACGGATGATGTCGTCTTCCGGGATACCGGTCGACAAACCCTGTCGTTCCAAGTAGTAGCGCCCCGCCGTCAAGATCGCCTCGAGGGGAACCAGGCCGACGATCTCTGAACCGGTCACCCGCATGCCCCGCTTCTGGGCGCCGCTGCGCACCGCCTCGAAGGCCGCGTGGATGGGCGTCACGTGGAAGTTGGTCAGGTTCATCGACACCTGCGCCTGCTTGTACTCGTCGATGTACCAGCCCACAGCCTTGGCCTCCTTGAGGGCACCGGGCACCCGCTGGGCCGAGCCGTCGGCGCTGCGGACGATCCGCCCGTCGCCATCGCGCTTCAAGCGACCCCGCTCGCGCACGTCCAGGGCGATGTCGTGGGCCTTCTTGCGGCTGGGTGTATTCAGATTGACGTTGTAGGCAACCAAAAACTCGCGGGCACCAACCGCCGTGGCGCCGCTTTTGGCGTTGAAGCGCGGTTCACCAAAGTCCGGCCGCCAAGCGGGGTCGTCGAGCTTGGCGGCTAGCCCCTCGTACTCGCCGGCGCGCACGTCGGCTAGATTGCGGCGCGCAGCGCTCGACGCGGCGTGTTCATACAAGTAGACCGGGATCCCCAACTCGCCGGCCACCCGCGCGCCGAGAGCGCGCGCCAGCTCGGCGCACTCCTCCATCGTCACCCCGGCCACCGGCACGAACGGACACACGTCGGTGGCCCCCTGCCGCGCGTGGGCACCCTGGTGGGCGCGCATGTCGATAAGCTCGGCCGCCCGTTGAATGCCGCGGAACGCCGCCTCCTGAACGCTGGCCGGCTCACCAACGAAGGTCACTACCGTGCGGTTGGTATCGGCACCGGGGTCGACGTCGAGGAGACTGACCCCCTCCACTGCGTCAATCGCCGCGGCGATGGCGTCGATCCTTTTCCTGTCGCGCCCCTCCGAGAAGTTGGGAACGCACTCTACGAGTTGTTTCATCCAGACTTTGACCTCGACCGGCGATACCAAGCTGCTACACGCAAACGGCGGGCGTCTCGACCGCCTTGAGGGCGGGGAGGATAGCACGTCGACTCTAGATCGCCAGCTCTTGTCCACCGTTGGTCCGATGGGCTAGACTGAGCCGACGCGCGCACTCCTCATCGCAACGAGGCAGGTCTATGGATTACTGCAGTCACGAAGACGCTCTCAAGAAAGCTGCAAAAGTACGCTTCAAGGCTTTGGTCGACGAGAACGGCTGCTTCGGCGCGGCGTGCCAGTACTGCATCAACGCCTGCCCAGTAGAAGACTGCATCGTTATGGTGACTGAGCCCGACGGCTTCAACCAAGTCGCCCGCGTCAACTGGGAAATCTGCATTGGCTGCCGCCAGTGCGTACGGCGCGCCATCGACGACACCGGCTGCCCGTACGACACCATCGAAATGGTCAACATCAAAGAGTTCGCTGAAGCCAGTTGACCCGCCGCCGGCCGCGCCAATTGCCCCAACCACCCGCGGTCTAGCGCCAAAGCCCCCGTTGTCGCGGCCGCCGCCGCCATGCGATCATTGGGTGGGTGTTTCACCACCGCCCGGTGGTTTCCACACATCAGCCTAATCGCATGAAGCAATTCCTGTTGAGGACGTGGCTCGCGCTAACCTGCGGCCTGATCACCGGCACCGCCTGGGGTGAGGCTAGCGGTGCGCGCCCCATCCACTTAGTCCGCGTGCAAACGCCTCGGGCCCGCGATCTCTACCAGCTCCACCGACTCGGCGTGGATCTGGTGTCGCGGGAATCCAGAACCGCCGTGCAGGTGGCTGCATCGGCCGCCGAACTGCTCGAACTGCGGCGGCTCGGCTATCACCTGGAGGTCTTGATCGAGGACCTCGAAGCGCACTACCGGACAGAACTCGGGGCCGGTGCCGAGCGCTACCACACCTTCCCGGAGGTGGTGGCGGTGATGGACGCCTTGCACGACGCCCGCCCCGACATTGCCGGCGCCAAACAAGCCATCGGCTGGTCGTGGGAGGGGCGGCCGATTTGGGCGATGAAAATCTCCGACCATCCTGAGTTGGATGAAGACGAACCCGAAGTCCTGTACGACGCCTTGCACCACGCCCGCGAGCCGGTAGGCATGGAGACCGCGCTCGCCACCATGCAGTGGTTGGTGGAAAGGTATGACACCGATCCAGAAGTGCGTTACTTGGTCAACGAGCGCGAAATGTGGTTCGTACCGGTGGTCAATCCGGATGGCTACGTCTATGGCGGACTGGGTGGACTGTGGCGCAAGAACCGCCGCCCCAACGACGACGGCTCGTTCGGCGTCGACCTGAATCGCAACTACGGCTATCAGTGGGGCTTCGACGACACCGGCTCCAGCCCCCTGCCACGCACCCAAACCTACCGGGGACCATATCCGTTTTCCGAGCCGGAGACGCGAGCAATGCGCGACTTCATCTTGGAACGGCGCTTCGTCACCGGCATGACCATCCACACCTTTTCGAACGTGCACCTCATGCCGTTCGGCTTCGCTGAATCCCGGCCGCCTCACTGGCACGACTTCCGCGAACTCGGAGAAGATCTCCAGGCGCTGACCGGCTATCCCTACGGCCAACCCTGGGAGCTGCTCTACCTGTCCAACGGCCGCACCCAAGACTGGGCCTACTATGCCGGCGGCGTGCTCATGGTGGAACCGGAAATCGGCAGCGCCACCGACGGTTTCTGGCCGGCGGCGGCGCGCGTCGACTCGCTCGTCGCTCTGAACATGCCCGGCCTCCTGCACGTTGCCCGGGTGGCTGGTGCGCACGTGGAAGTCACCGGGCTCGAGCTTCTCGAGGAGGAGCACCCGAACGGCTTTGCCGAGCCGGGCGAGGCGATCACCGTCGGCCTCAAACTGCGCAACAAGGGCTACCGCGCCGCCGTCGACCTGGTCGCCGAACTGAGTAGCGCCCTCGGCGATCTCCACCCACTGGACTCCCAGCTGGTCGTCGGTCGCTTGGCAGCCCGTTCCGAGCCGACCGCGAGTGTCCCCGTCCGGCTGCGGCTAGCGCCCGACTGCTCGGTCGGACACCCCCTCAAATTGGACCTCGTCTGGATGGGGGCAAGCGGTTACGCCAGTCACTCGGTAGCGACCATCTACGCCGGCATCCCCGAAGTGGTGTTCGCCGACGACGGCGGCAGTGGCCTGGAGCGCTGGCGGACCTCCAGCTGGGGCGTGGTCGAGGCCGCCGCCGGACCGGCGTTCACCGACAGCCCCGGCGGCACCTACCCGCCCGGCGCCAACCACAGCTTGGTGCTGGCGGAACCACTGGACCTGAGCCGTTACCACGCTGCCCGGCTCACCTACAGCGAACGCTACTTTACCGAACCCTGGACCGACCTATGTACGGTTGAGGCGTCGGTCGACGACGTCATCTGGCAGACCGTCGCTGTTCAGGCGGGCGGCCGGCGCGAACACTTCGCGCCCCGCTCGATCGATCTATCGGCGTTCGCCGGCGCCGACGGACTGCGACTGCGTTTCCGGTTGACCGCCAACGCCCTCAACCAGCGAGATGGTTGGACCATCGATGATATCCGCGTCTGGGGTTTTCGCCGGCCGGCCCGCTGGACGGTGGCCGAGTCTGAACCACCTGCGCCGCCCCCGCCACCGGCGCCACCGGTCGTCGTCGAAAGCGAGTAGGCTGCCTCAATCACTCAGCAACGCGTCTGCGGGCGGCTCGAAGCAGTAACCCACCTTGTGCACCGTACGGATCAAGCTATCGCCGCCCGTTCCCTCGAGCTTGCGGCGCAAGTTGGCAACGTGGGTATCGACCGTGCGGGTGGTCGGCATACTGTCGACCGAGTAACCCCAGACGCGGTCCAGAAGCTGGCGCCGCGTCAACGTCACCCTTGGATGCTCCAGAAACATGATGAGCAGTTCGTATTCCTTGAAGGACAAAGGCACTGGTTGGCCGCGGCGGCTGACGGTGCGCGACTCGGGATCCACCCGCACGTCCCCAAAGCTAAGCCGCGCTGACTGGGTGGGCCGCGTCCGGCGCAACACTGCTTCGATGCGAGCGCCCAGCTCTTCTACAGAAAACGGCTTGGTGACGTAGTCGTCGGCCCCCAGACGTAGCCCGCGCACTTTGTCAATCTCTTGGTTACGGGCAGTCAAGAGGATGACCGGCACCTTGACCCCGGCACCGCGAAGTTCGGCCAAGACGTCGAGTCCACCCAGCTGCGGCAACATGATGTCCAGCAACACCAGATCGAACGCAGCGCTGCGGGCCCGCTCCAACCCCGTCCGACCGTCCGCCGCCACTTCGACGGTGTAGCCTTCGCCGGTCAGGTTGAATCGCAACCCCTCCGACAACTCCGGTTCGTCTTCGACAATGAGGATGCGCGCCATCGCCCGCGCCTCAACGACCGCTGGCCGGATCGATCAGTGGCAAACGGACGACGACGCGGCTCCCAGCCGGCGACGCGGCCTCCAGTACCACGGATCCGGCGTGGGCTTCGACGGCGTGACGCACCATGGCCAGCCCCAAGCCCAGCCCGGATTGCTCCTGCGCATCGCCCCGCTCGACCCGGTAGAACCACTCAAAAACCCGCTGCCGCTCGGCGGCGGGCACGCCGACCCCAAAGTCACGGACTGTCAAGCAAGCCTGGGCGCGCTCGCGCCCAAGAACAACCTCCAGGCGCTTCTCAAGCCCCGCGTACTTGATGCCATTGTCGAGCAAGTTCACCACCGAGCGCTGCCACGCACCCCGGTCGAACCGCACGCGCACGGGTTGGTCAGGGAAGGTGGTTTCCACCTCGATGCCGGCGCGCTGCCAGTGGGGTGCATAGTCGGTGAGGATTCGGCTGAGTTCCTCTTTTAAATCGATCGAGGTCGGTTGGTACTGAAAGCCGCCCGCCTGCATTCGGGAGCTGTCCAGAACCGTATCGATGAGCTGGGCCAGACGCGTAGCTTCGCGATTGATCACCGCCAAACAATGGCCGGCGCGCTGGGGGTCGGCGGCGCGCCCCAACTCCAGCGTCTCAGCATACAGGCGGATGAGCGACAAGGGGGTCTTGAGTTCGTGGCTGGCGTTGGCCACAAAGTGCGTCCTGAGCCGCGCCGTCCGCAGCTCGCGGCGCACCGCGCGCGCCACCAGCCAACCGCTGGCCACAGTCAGACCCAAAAGGAAAGCAACGAGGAGCGCGTGGGTCCAACGCACCCGCCGGAGCCCCTGTTCAACCGAGGGGTCGTGGAGTCGGGCTTCGACGCTCCAAAAGCCCAGGCCGTCGCCGAGCGGTTGGCGAGCCGCAGCGGTCGGCGCGGGTGAGGTTTCAGCCCGCGGCCTGACGGCCTCCCCACCCACCAGTGCCGCGGTGAGCTGGGCGCCGCGCGCCGCCAACCCGGATTCGTCGCCGGCGGCTTCGACCTCCCGGAGCGCTGCCCCGATCCAGCCCGCCGCACCTTCCAGATGCCAGCGCAAGATGCAAATCGACGGCTCTGCGGGCGGACCGACAGCCAGCAGGCTGTAGCGTTCCGGAGGGTTCCCCGGCAGCGTTTGGTGCCTGAGTGCCAGATCGAGGTCGGCCCCGAGCATGCGGCGCGCCCGCTCGATCACCGGATCCGGCACGGGCGCACCGATGACCTGCTGGGAGCCCACCAGGGTCGCCCGGTCATAGAGCCGCTCGGCGTCAACCAGGATGCGGGCGCGATCCAGCCGTGGCCTGCCCGTCTCTTCAGGCCGCGCCCGCAGCGCTGCAACCACCGCCTGTTCACGCAGCCAGAGACGGCGTTCCACCCACACCGCCCGCCGCTTGGCCGCCGCGGCCGCAGTCTCCCGCCAGCCAGCCCGCTCGAGGCGCTCGAAGTCGCGGAAGGTGGTCCAGGCCAACACCGAGAGCGCCACCGCAGCAACCGGCGGCACCGCGAGTCCAATCGCCAAGCCCCACCGGTGGCGTCCCCACCGTCGACCCAAACGCTGTCCAAAGCTGGTCACCGGCCCAGTATCGCACGCGTCTTGCCTGGTGCCCGCCAGGCGGGTGGCAACCCCTCATCCAGCCCGGAGACTACCGATCGCCCCCCTTTTGACCGGCCGGACTCGGAAGTCGAGGTTGCCACCCGCCGAGCGGGCTAGGTGCCGCGCAAGTCGCCCTCCAACACCAATTCGGCGGCGATGTCGTGCAACGCTTCGACGACGCCCGCATCGGTGGAAGTCACCAGCGTAAAAACGCCGTGCACCGACTCGGCCAACGTATAGGTGGCAGCCGCCATCGCTTGTCGGCGGGCACGACAGCCACTGCACCACGCCAACAGCGCATCCGACATCGCGCGCAAGTCGCGACGCGCGTAGGCATAGCGGCGCAGGCCTTCCACCACCTCCGGGTCATCGGCGGAGAGGTGAATGACAATGCCTGCCGGCAAGGTCCCGACATCCAAACGTGCCTCGGCCAAGGCCTCAACGAACCGGCAGTACAACCGGCAAGACGCGCATTCGGGCATCACCGGGCACGGTGCCCGGGCGGGGGCCATGGCCCGGCTCGATCCGACCGGGACCGAGCTGGCCGCCAAGACCAGGCCCAGGGCGAAGCGGCTCCAAGGGTGTGCGAGGCGAGCGCTCATGGACGCCAGCATAGCGCCGGCCACAGCCGCCACGTGTCATCGCTTTGTGGGGCGGTTGCAAAGCCCTTGTCAACTGTTGCAACAAGAAGCGGGAACGAATCCTGCTGGTGAGTTGTACTACTATGGAGAGCGCCGGGATCGGCGCTGGCGCTGCCCGCTCTCGGCAACGCCGCATTGCAAGTGAGGTGAGACCGATGCGAGTAGTGGTCAAGGACTCGCAGTCCTTTGAGAAAGCCCTAAAGCGCTTCAAACGCGAGTGCATTCGTGAGGGGCTGATTGCGGATATGCGAAGGTCTGAGTTCTATGAAAAACCCAGCGTCAAGAAGCGTCGCAAGGCCAACCGCGCCCGGCGCCGCCGCCTGCGACTGCAAGTCGCCGCCTAGATCAACCAGCGGCACCCACGAAGCCACCCCTCCGGGGTGGCTTTTTGGCGTCCTGGCTGGCCGTTGACTCGGCCCGCGGGCAAACCTTAAGGTTCGGCGGCTGAGTCCAACGTACTCCCGCCGGGGAGTTGAGTCGTGAAAGCAATGACCAAGCTCGTAGCGCATGCGTTCTAAGGTTCCACCGGCTGTCTGGAGTTGGGTGGCGATCGGCCTGGCGATAGCCTGGGCGCCGGCTTGGGCGACGCTCCGCACCGTCGAGGCCGACGGCTCCATCCAGGCGGCGATTGACGCGAGCGCCGCCGGCGATACGGTGCGCGTCGAGCCCGGCGTCTACGTCGAAGCCCTGCGCGTCGACCGGCCGCTGCGCCTCGAGGCGGCGATTGCCGACAGCGTACGGATCACCGTGGCTGCCACCGACACCGCCGCCACCTTGGTCATCGATACCGGCGCCGCTGTCGACTCGGTCGAAGTCTACGGGCTGACTTTGGCCGAGGGCAGCGGCCACGATGTGGCGGGGAGGCGCTTCGGCGGCGCCCTGTGCATCGACGGCGCCTCGCGCGCCCACCTAGAGCGCTGCCGATTTGAGGAATCGACCGCCGAACTCGGCGGCGGAATCGCCGTGCTGGCCGGCGCCGGCGCCCGACTGCGCGACTGCTCGATCGCCGGCAACCGAGCAAGCGCGGCAGGCGGCGGACTCTACGCCGCCGGCCGAGTGGTGGCGGACTCCATCATCGTCGAGGGGAACGCCGTACGCGACGGCGCCGACGCCCTGGCCGGCTCGGGGGGCGGCGTCGAGGCCCTAGGCCCGCTGGTGCTCGAGCGCTCTTGGGTGGTGGCGAACCAAGCCCAAGCGGCGGGCGGCCTGGCGGTCACCGGCGATGGCACCCGCCTCCTCCGCGTGCTGGTCGCCAGAAACCAGGCGGCCCAGACGGGCGGCGGCCTGGTGGTCGACGGCTCCAGCCACCTCGAGTTTCTCTCCATCGACCAGAACGCCGCGGCCACCGGCGGTGGCATCTATGTGGCGAGCGGCACGCCGGTCATCGCCAACTCCATCGTCACCCAGAACACCGGCGGCGGCATCGACTGCGGCGGCGCCCTCCTACGATTCAACAATCGCTGGAACAACAGCCCGCAAAATACTGTGATGTGCCCCCTTGGGGAAGGCAGTATCGTTGCCAATCCACGTTACGTCGGCGATGGCCCCAGCCCCTACGCCCTGGCGTTGAATTCGCCGTGCATCGACAGCGCCGATCCCAGCGCGCCGGTGCCCACCGACGGCGGCACGCGCGCCGACATCGGCGCCTTCGAACGCGCCACCGGCCCCACGCTCCTCACCGTCGCCGTGGAAAACCGGGAGGACGAGCCGTTCGCAGCCAACTCCACCGTACAGATTTTGGTGACCGGCAAGACCAGCCCTGGCGTGTCGGCTTCGGTGAGCGCCGACTTCTCCGACGCCGACGCCACCTACACCGCTGGCGAGGAAGAGGTGACCACGGCGCCGGTCGAGCCACCGGCGACCTTCGGCTACCAGGTGCGCTACACGCTGGGCAACGGCAACACCGGCGCCGACAAGCAAGTCATCGTCACCGCCACCTCGTCGTTGGGCGGCACCGCCACCGACTCCGTCCGGATCGCCGTCGATGCCACACCACCCACCCCACCGCAGGTGGACGCCTTGCCGGATGCGGTGCCGACGGCGATCTATCGCGTCGAAGGCACGGTCGACAACCCCGGCGAGGTCGCGCGGGTCATCGTCCTGGTCAACGGCGACGAAGTAGCGGAGGGCACCCCCGACGAGCACGGCGCCTTCGCGGTGCCGGTGCGGCTGGCGGCGCGCGACAACACCATCCGCGTCGTCGCCGTCGACCACGCTGGCAACCGCTCGATCGCCACCGAGGCCGGGACGGTGGTCTTGACCCAGGTGGCGTTCGTCGACTTTCCCAAGCGCTTCACGCCGGGCGACGCCTTCTTGGTGGGTTCACCGGGGACGGACACGACGGTACGGATTAGCCTCTACAATCTGGCCGGACAAGAGGTGCGCCGCCTGTCGCGGCGGGGCGACAGCCTGGTCCAGCTCACCTGGGACGGGCGCAATGGTGCCGGGCAGTCCGTCAATGCCGGCCCTTACATTGCCAAGATCGAGACCGAAAACCACGACGCCGAACGCACCCACGTCGAACACCGGGCCTTCGTGCTAGCCAAGGGTGGATCCCCATGAGAACGCTCGGAATCCTGACTTGGGTAGGGCTCGTCGGGCTCGCCGGACCCAGTGGGGCGGGCACCTTGGGGGCGGAGGCTGGCGCCTTCGCGGCCATCGATGTGGGCGCCCGCACCATCAGCATGGGTTCCGCCGGGACGGTGGTGGCCGACGGCGCCCTGGCCTCCTTCTGGAATCCAGCTCGACTGTACGAAGTGGACCGCCTAGCCCTGGCGATCGACACGGCCAACCTCTATGGCCTGCGCCTCGCCCAACACACCGCGGTCGGCCTCGCCTGGGCTCGGCGCCCCAGCCGCCACGTCGTCGAAGACGGCCTGGTGGTGGAAACCCCCCGCGGCCGCGGCCGACTGGTGTGGGGCGCGCAACTCGCGGTGACGCGCGTTGACTTGGAGCCTGAGGTCTACACCGAGGTGAGCCCCGGCCTGTCGGTCGCCGCCGCCCCCTGGGACGGCGTTGCCACCGGTGCCACTTTGCGCATTCTTTTGGCCGGCTCCGACCTGGAAAACACCAGTGCCAGCGGCATCGCCGTCGACCTGGGCGCCACCTGGCGGTTGCCGTACGACCTCGAGGCCGGTGCCGCGGTCAAGAACCTCCTGTCGAGCGTCGCCTGGTCCGATGACACTTCGGACACCTTGCCGGTGGATGCGCGCCTCGGAGTCGGCTACCAGGGCTACCCCGAGTGGACGGTCGGCGCCGAACTCGCCCTAGCCACCGACCAAGGCGTGCAAGGACTGCGCGGCGGCGCCGAGTGGCGCCATCCATCCGGAGCGCTGGCATTGCGCGGCGGCGTCCGCCAGCGGCTCGATCGGCTCGACTCACCGTGGCAGCTGACCCTCGGAGCTGGCACCGGGGTCGGCGGACTCGGTGCCGACTACGCTTTCGCCGGCGACCAGGACCTCAAAAACAACCACCGCTTTTCGCTCACCTATCGTTTCTGACCGCCGGCAGTTGCTTCCAGGGCACCGGCCACAAACTCCATCACGCGCGCCGTCAAGCACGGCTCGGAGCCGATAAAGAAGTGGTCGACGCCCCCGAGGATTTCGGTGGTGACCCCTTCCCCCAAAGACGCCCCCAAGGTGCGGAGCTGTTCGGCCGGGCAGTACTCATCCTGGTCGCCGGCCACCATCAACCACGGTGGATCGCCCTGCCGCGTAAAGTCCAGGGACCAACCAAGGGGCGGTGCCACCAAGACCAGGGGCGGTGGCGCCGCCAAGCGTTGGGCAAAGCCGAGCGCCATAGCAGCACCGAAGGAGTAGCCCACCAACACGCGGCGGCTCGGATCCACCTCGGGGCGTTGACCCAACCACTCCCAGGCGCCGGCGACGTCATCTAGTTCCCCGCGTCCATCGTCGAAAGTGCCGTCGCTCCTCCCCACCCCGCGAAAGTTGAACCTGAGAGCCGCCCAGCCGCGGGCCGGCGCCTCCCGGCAGATGGCGCGCACGACTTTGACCAAGAGCGAGCCGCCGCCGGGCGGGTACGGATGGCAGACCACCAACCCGGGCACCGGGACGCCGGCATCCGGCAGGTGCAGCCGCCCCTCCAGATTCAACCCCGACTCCGCGCTGGGCAAGCGCACCCGTTTCTCCTCCACCGTTCTCCCCTTGACCTAGTTGCGCCAAACCGCACAATGCAACCTCACCGAGCCAAGCTGGGTAGCGTCGACCGCCACCCACCATCGACCCATCAAGAATAACTGACCCGCCGATTGACCAGCACGCCGAGCGCGCCGCGCGCCCTAGAGAGATCCACTTCGAGCCTGGTCCGCGGACTGGGCGCCGGGATTGCCTGCGTCCTGGTCGCCATCTTGGTGCGCTGGGCGCTAATCCCGATGTATCCGCCCGCCCGGACGCCGGAGATCGCCTTCTATCGGGGTGATGCACCAGCGTTTCATGCGATGGCGGCGGCCGACGCCCCGGGTTTGCCGTTTCATCCGCCGCTGACCGCCTGGGTGGCCAAGCCCTTCTACGCCTGGTCCAATCCAAAAGCCCCACAATTCTTTCCGAACTTGCGCCGCGGCTTCGCCCTGATCGGCGCCCTGGTCGTCGGCTTGGTATGGTGGTTGGCCTGGCGCCTGACCGATCCGGGCGTGGCTGCCATCGCCGGGGCACTCGCCGCCACCCACTTCGGCCTGGCCGCCACCTCCACCACCCTGAACGCCGGGCATCCCAACCTGGCCCTGGCGTTGGGCGGACTATGGGCGCTCAGCGGTTGGTCTAAACCGTGGCGAGCTGGGGCGGCCGGCCTCCTCCTCGCCCTGGCGGCGTTAGCTCGGGCCGAGGACTTGCTGCTGATCGCGGCGGCGGCACTTTGGCTCGTGTGGCGTGCCTGGCCCACTCCCCGTCCTTGGCAGCCGCTCGCCTACTTTGCGCTCGGCGCCGGACTGGTGTTGGGTCCAAACCTAGTCGCCAACGCCCGGACACTCGCCCACTTCAACACCACCCACCAAGCCACGCTCCCAGGACAATTGCCCACCACCGCTTTGGTGTCGATCTACGGCGGACTGAACTTCTGGTTGGCCAACCACCCGGGCGCCGACGGCACGTTCGACCGCAGCGTCATGACCGACCCCACCGGCCAGGGGCAGATCCTCCTCACCCATCCAGCCCACTTTGAAGCGGTGACACACGGTTACGCGCGCGGCTGGCAGGCGATTCGCCAGGCGCCGCGCGCCTGGGGACGCTTGGTCCGCAAAAAGGTGGTCGGCGCAGCCGGCGCTTACGCACACGGCTACGGTGTTCAAAACTGGGGGGCGTCCTTGGCGGGCACGCGCCAACCGGTCGACCTCATGACCCCCCATCGAACGGGTGGACTGTGGCTCCACCTCGCCCTAGCCGCCGCCGGCGCCGTCTGCCTCTGGCGACGCACCGGCGCCGCCGCCACCGTGCTTCTGCACCTGCCGGTCCTGGTCAAGTGGGTAGCGATCGTCTTGTTCTTCGGCTACGCCCGCCTAGCCAACCTGACCATGCCCATCCTGTTGATCGATGTGGCGCTGGCATTGGCCGTGACGCTGCGCGCCCTGACCCGCCGCACCGCGGGTCGCGGCGACGCCGCCTGGGCGGCGGGGCTCCTCCTGCTCGTCGCCTTCGGGCTCCTACCGTTCATCGGCCGTGGACTCGCCCCGCAAGAAATCCGCTTCTCCGGCGAGAACGTGCGCGGCACCTCCCGCATTCACCTGGACGGCCGGCTGGAACTGGAGCCGGTGCGCTAGCAGGTGCGGGCGCGAGGGGACGGGGAATGCGCCCGCTCAGACAGTTGCGCGCGCCAGCGAGCTTCTCCGGTGCCGCAACGTTGGGTGCGTGATGGCGCACGCAAAACTCCCCGTCCGCATTCCCCGCCCCCTCGCGCTTTACGTTTGTCGCCGTGCGATTGGGTCTGACGGCGTGAGGCTGGGGCTCTCAGTGAACCAGGAGCAGCCGGGTTGACTTCGGAACTGCCGGAGTCTTCCCGGACCGCCGCGGAGTTCCGCTCCGGCGCCGAGTTCCGCTGCGGAACCGGCGTAGAGTCTGGACCTCTGGAACCGCCCGCCGAGTTCCGCTGGAGAACTCCACCACACTACCCGCCGGCCGGCGTCGTTTGGTTCCGTGCAGCGACGTTTCCCACGTGTAGATTCTGCGCCACTCGGTTGCGCTCCGAAACTCTGACACGATGGCGGTTATGGGCTGCGCACAAAATTCGGAGGTTCTCCAGCTCCGTCCGACCACCTTTGGCCACGGGTTGAGTGTGGTCGATCTGCAGGTTGTGCCGCGAGTTGCACTTCCTCCCGCCGGCGCCCACAAATTGACAGCGCCCCTGGTCACGGATCATCACCGCGTCTCGGAGGGCTTTGGGGATGTGTCGGCCGCGGGGTGCTTTGTAGGGGCGCTTGGGCTTCGGGCGCTTGCGCTCCAGGAAGAAGTGCAAAAGCTCTTGCATCGTCGCTTCGAGCGTCAGCTTGGCTGGAATCTTGCGGCTCAGAATGGTCATCGCTTCTTCCAGCTGCTTGTAGTCGGCGGGATCGAGGCTAAAGGTGATGCGAATGCGCTCGCGCGTGACGGTCGACTCGCCGCGAACCGTACCCTCCGCACTGGCGCGGGGCGCTTCGGAACCGGCATTCGCACCGGCGTTGGCATCAGCGTCGGCGTTTGCACCGGCACCGGCGTTTGCATGGACGCCGGCGTTAGCATCGGTACCGGGACGCGCATCTACATCGGGGATTGCACTGCGCGGTGAACCGGCAGGGTTCTCGGACTCAGCTCCTGCTCCGTTCGTGTGCCGGGGACTGGCCCCATTGACCCCGCCGTTGTCACCGAATAGGTCGCCCTTTCCACTGTCTTCGCCGGCGTCCGCCCCGGTGTGCCCCACCTCGAACTCCCGGCGGATCTGTTCCCGGCGAGGGCGCACTGGACTGCGCGCTGCCAGCCGACGCTCCACTTCCGCGGAAGATTGGCCATCGATCTCAGCGAGTAACGCTTCTGGATCACTCGCCTTCGCCAGCGCTGCCTCGATCGTTGCCAGCACACTCAGATTGGTGCGGTGTTTTCGCAGCATCTCTAGAACTTGCGGATGTCGCTCGGCGCACTTCATCGCTTTCCAGCGCCGCGATGCTGCCGCTTTCGAATACTTGAGATGGTTGGTTAGAAACGCGAAGATCGATGGGTAGCCCGCCGAGAGATGGGCATCCGTGCGCTTGCATTCAAGCAGCGCTTCGACCAAGTCGACGGTGGCGTGGTGCTCGCGATGCCGGAGCCTTTCGATTCGGGCAATGATGTGCATGGTGCATGCTCCTAAGTTTTCGCGGGGTCGACCCATGCATCTTACACCTGGAGTTTGTGCACTCAGGGGAGCTTGGTGGCTGCGCAACATCGGTTCCGTTTGGCAAAAAAGAACTAACGCGCGAACCGATGCGTTTGAGGGCGATGTGGGGCATGTTGGCGACCGCTCGAGCGACATGCTGCAACGCTCAACCGCTCGACGTCCAAAAGCTGTCAAGAAGAAAATCAATTGGACGGCAAGAAAATCCGTGCAGATTCTCAGGTTTTCGTCCGTACCGGCGGTCGATCCGGATGGGCGGATAACGGCGAAATGATCGACTTGGTTCCGCTGCGGAACCCGGCTGGTGGTTCTGGAGCGGAACCCGGCGGTGGTTCCGGAGAGCGGAACCGGGGCCAGTTGCTCAGAAAGTAACTGTAAGTCGTTGTAAACTCATGCGGCCTTCGGTCGAGCCCACACGATGAGCTGCGACTTTCATTGCCCGGGGTGGACAAAATGTCCATGAATAGTTCCGCAGCGGAACGAGCAGGAAGTGTGCCGTCCCACCGACTACCTTCTTCGACCGATGCAAAAAAACCAGCGCTCGCGCGACTTCACCGTCACCCAACAATTCTCGGACAGCTTCCTGCGGAACCAGCGCGCCGGGGTTCCGCGTTTTCCGACAGCCCCGCTGGAGCCTGTCCGAGAAAACCACCTCGCGAGCAGACGAGTTGCTCAGAAAGTAGCTGTCGTTGCAAACTCCCGCGTCCTTCGGTCGAGCCCACACAATGAGCCTGCAACTTTCATTGCTCGGGGTGGACCCCAGGTCCATGAATATTTTCGGAGCGGAACTCGGGAGTGGTTTTGGAGCGGAACTCGGCGCTGGTTCCGCAGCGGAACCCGGCTGGTGGTTTTGGAGCGGAACTCGGCGCTGGTTCCGCAGCGGAACTCGGCGCCGCAACGGACCCCAGCGCCGGTTCCGCAGCGGAACTCGGCGACGGTCCGGAAGCAAGACTCCGGCCGTTCCGAAGTCAACCCTGCTGTTCCTGGTTCACCGAGAGCCCCAGCCTCACTCCGTCAGACCAAATCGCACGGCGACATACGTAAAGCGTGAGGGGACGGGGAATGCGACAGCGAGTTTTGCGCGCGCCATCACGCACCCCAACGTTGCGGCACAGGAGAAGCTCGCTGGCGCGCGCAACTGTCTGAGCAGGCGCATTCCCCGTCCCCTCGCGCCCAGCCGCGCAGCCGCCAGTCGCCAGTCGCCAGTCGCGCAGTCGCCAGTCGCGCAGTCGCCAGTCGCGCAGTCGCCAGCCGCGCAGTCGCGCAGTCGCCAGTCGCGCAGTCGCCAGTCGCGCAGTCGCCAGCCGCGCAGTCGCGCAGTCGCCAGTCGCCAGTCGCCAGTCGCCAAACACGCAGCCACCGAGTGTGCTGCAGCTCCGACTCACGAACTCAGGCGCGTGCGGCGCCGGGTAAACCGCCCAACCAGCCAGCCCGGTCGCCGCACCACCCAGAGGGCAGCGCGCTGCGCATAGAACACACACTTCTCGGACACCACGTAGAAAGTCGGCAAGACGATTAGGGTCAAGGCCGTGCCCGCTACCAACCCGCCCATCAGCGCCCGCGCCATCGGGAAGTATTGCTCGCTACCCAAGGACGCCTGCCCGACCGCCAGCGGAATAAGCCCAAGCACTGTGGTCAACGCTGTCATCACCACCGGCCGAAAGCGCTCGCGGCCCCCGGCCAGAATAGCGTCGCCGCGACTCATCCCCTGGCGCCGAAAGTGATTGATGTGGTCGACCAGCACGATGCCATTGTTGACGACGATGCCAATTAAGATGACCACACCGATGATCGCCATGATGTTCATCGGTGTCGAGGTCAGCACCATGGTCCAGACGACGCCAAGCAACGCGAAAACAATGGTGCTCATGATCACCAGGGGATGCAGGAGCGACTCAAACAAGGAGGCCAAGACGAAGAAGATGCACGCCGCAGCCAGCGCCAGATTCACCAGGAGATCGTTTTGTTGATCCTGCGCCCGCTGGAATTCTCGCCCGAAGTTCCACGAGTAGCCGATCGGCATCGCCAAGCCATCCATGATGCGACGCACCTCTGAGCGGGCTTCATCGGCGTCGTCGCCCTCGTAGTCCCCGAACACCCGCACCGCCGTCTTCTGCTGCACGCGGCGGATGGCCTGCGGTCCACTGGTCATCGCAAAGTCCGCCACCTGGCCGAGTGTCACCTCGCGCCCACCGGTCAGGTCCACCACCAAGCTCTCCAGGTTCTGCAGATTGCGCCGGTCGGCAGGCTCCAAGACCACACCCATCTCCAGTTCTCGCTGGCCGGTCTTGATGGATGGCAGGGGCGTGCCGCGGAAAGTCAAGTTGAGGATCTGACCCAGCGCCACCGGGGTCAGCCCGACCGTGGCTGAGCGATCCCGTCGCAGGGTGACTGCCACCTCGTCTTTACCACCCTCGATGTTGGTGCGGACGTCATACATGCCATCGATGAGTTCGAAGCGCCGCTTCACTTCCCGGGCCAGCCGGCCCAATTCGGAGGTGTCTTCTCCAAACAGGCTGATGGCAATCCGCTCAGCGCCCATGCCTGCCTCGCCCTCGTCTCCGAAGCGCAAGACGGCGCCGGGAACCTGCCCGAGTTGGTCGCGCAACAGCGCGCGGACGCGCGTGACGTGGGCGACCGAGACCGGCGTATTCTCAAAGAACAAACGGGTGGTCGCGGCATTGTCACCGTAGTAGGAGTAGACCGACTCCACACCGAGCGCGTCTTTCTGGGCCAGCAGCTGGGCGTCCACCCGGGCGACGATGTCGCGGGTCGCCCGGTAGTTCAGGTTGTCGGTGAAATCGTAGTCGATGGCGAACTGCTCGATCTTCTCGCCGCGCTCCGAATCGGGTTCGAGCTTGAAACCACCAACGACGGCGGCGCCGACGGTCGCGAGAACCACCGCCGGCAAAAAGGCAAAGGCCGTCAACCAGGGGTGACGGAGCGCCGTCCACCGGAGCAACCGGGTGTAGCCCTGCCCCAGGCGCTCGACCAAGCGCGACTCCCGGGCCGGCCGGCCGCCGGCCAACCGCGCCGCCATCAAAGGGATCAACGTCAGCGACACCAAGAGCGAAAAGACCAGGGTCGCCGAGATCACCACGCCGACCTCAGAGAGCCAGGCCAGGATCTCGTTGGCCGAACTGAGGACCACCGGCGCGAACACACAAATCGAGGTGAGTGTCGAGGCCACCACAGCGCGCCCCACCTCGGCAGTGCCTTCCAAAGCTGCTGCTCGCGGCGGCGTGCCGGTCGCCTGCCGGCGGTGGATCGCCTCGAGCACGACGATCGCATTGTCCACCAACATACCCACCGCCAACATCAGCCCCATCATGCTCAGCACGTTCAACGTGCCCCCGCGCATGTAGATGAACACGCAAGTGGCGATGACTGACAACGGGATGGCCGCCGACACCACCAGCGTCGTGCCGATGCGCCGCAGGAAAAAATAAAGGACCAAAATCGCCAGGACCGAGCCAACCAGACCCGACTGCAGGAGCCCCTTGAGTGAACCAGTGATTTGTTCACCCTGGTCAAAGAACAACACCACATCAATACCGGCCAGGGCGGGGTCGTCCCCCACCCGCTCCAACTCGGCCCGCACCGCGCGCGACACCTCGACGACGTTGGCCCCCGACTCCTTGTTGATCCAGAAGGCGACGGCCGGTTCGCCGTTCAGAAAGCGGCCGTAGGTAAACCCCGGCACGTCGCGAATCACTGTCGCCACGTCCTCGAGCGTCAAGTCGTGCCCCTCCAGCTTGAGGCGGCGAAGGTCCTCGACCGAGGCCAGCTCCCCCACGGCCCGCACCGAGTAGCGGTAGCCCGAGTCGGTGACCCGGCCAATCGTTAGATTGACGCCGGCAGCCGCCAGCTGGTTGAACAAGCGCTGGACGTCAACCTGATGCTCCTTGATGCGGTTCAGGTGCAGATAGATCGACACCTCCTCGGGCGCTACGCCGTCCAACTGCACGCGCGCCACGCCCGGAATGCGCTTCAACGGATTCAGTACGCGGCGTTCGATGGCGTCGTAGCTGGCCGAAAGATCCCGCCCCCGCGCCGAAATACGCCCCTGGAGGATCGGGATGTCGGCCGACGAGAAGGTCAGGACAAAGATGTCGCGGATATCGGTGGGCAACTCGTCGCGCACCTGATCGAGCTTCTCCTTGACCTCCATCCGTAGAATGTCGATCTGTCGGCCCCAAGCAAAACTGACTTCCACCCAACACTCATCGGTCCCGGAGTACGACTCGATTTCTTCAACGTCCCCGAGGGTGGCCATCGCCTCCTCAATGGGGCGGGCAATGTCGCGCTCGACCTGGGCCGGCACGGCATCGCCATAGGGGATATAGATCCAGATAGCGGGGAACTCAACGTGCGGCAAGAATTCGAGGGGCAGCCGCGCCAGGCAGATGGCACCGAGCACCACCAAGGACGCAGTCGCCATCACCGCGGTCACCGGGCGGCGCAGCGCCAAACGGGTCAACTGCATCGGGCTACCGTCATGGCCGCCGGTCGATCACGGCATAAAGGACGGGAATCACCACCAACGTCAACGCGGTCGACACCAGCAAGCCGCCGATCACCGCCGTCGCCATGGGCGCGCGAATCTCGGCGCCCTCCCCCAGTCCGAACGCCATCGGCGCTAACCCCAATATAGTGGTGGCGGTGGTCATCAGGATCGGCCGCAGGCGCGTCCGGGCTCCTTCGACCACCGCGTCGAGTTTGGTGGCGCCGTCTCGGCGCCGGCGGTTGACCGTGTCGATCAAGACGATGGCGTTATTCACGACAATCCCCGCCAACATGATACCGCCGACCAGGACCACGACGCTGACTGGCGTCCGGGTGAGCCCCAGGGCCCAAACGGCGCCCACCGCCCCCAGTGGGACCGTGCACATGATGACCAGCGGGTGCAGGAGCGATTCGAACTGGCTGGCCAACACCATGTAGACCAGAAGCACGGCCAGGGCGACAGCCAAGGCCAAGCTCCTAAAAGACGTTTCGAGCTCTTCGTTTTGGCCGCCCAGTCCCGCCGACACGTGGGCCGGCATCGGCACCTCCTTGAGGACCCGGCGAATGTCGCGCGAGACGCTCCCCAGGTCGCGACCGCTCAGGTTGGCGGTGACCAAGGCGGCACGCTGCTGATCTAAACGCTCGATCTCGGCCGGCCCGCGCGCCATGCCGACGTCGGCCACCGACGCCAACACGACCGGCACGCCTTCCACCTCCGAAACCACCAATTCCGGCACCGCCTCGAGTTCCATGCCGCCGTCGGCGCGCTCGCGCACGCGCACATCCAGCCGCCGGTCGCGCTCCTTGAAGCGCGTCACCACTTCGCCATGCACCTGGCGCCGCAGGGCCTCTGCGGCCTCGGCGAGCCCGACACCCAAGCTCGCCAAGCGTTGGCGGTCAAAACGCACCTGCACCTCAGGGCTTCCCAGCTCCAACGACAACTCGACGTCTTTCAACCCATCGATCCCTTGGAGCCGCGCCGCCACCTGGCGGGCGACACCGGCGAGTTCCTCCAAGTCGTAGCCAAACACGTAGACTTCAATCGGCTTTTTGAAGCTGAAGTAGGTCGGTCGCGAAAAAGCGATTCGAGCCCCCGGCACCTGCGCGAGGACGCCGCGGATGTCCTCGATGAGCTGCCTTTCCATCGAGCGGTTACCCGGGTCGGCGATCGCAAAGCCCAACTGGGCCCTCGCCGGATTTTGTTCGTCGGCGCCGCCGACGCGTTCCGCCTCTCCGAGGCGCGCGAACATGACACGCAAGCGTGGATCGGCCGCCACCTCGCGCGTCGCCCGGGCGACGCGCGCCGCGGTCGTTTCGAGCGGCGTGCCGTCCTGAAACTCCACATCGAAGTGAAACTCCCCCTGCGACAACTCGGGGATGAGTTCGAACCCCAGGCGGGCACCGATCCAACCGGTGCCGATGAGCACCACCGCCAGGGCCAGAACCACCCGGCCCGGGCGGCGGAGGAGACCGCGCAACCCGCGCTCGTACCCCAGAGCCCAGCGACCACCGCGGGCATTGCCCGCCGCCGGTGTTCGACTCCCACCGGCGTCGGGGTCTTCCACACTTTCCCCCGCCGCCAAGCGGCGCTCGCGCGCCTCACCCAGGCCGGCCCGGCGCTGGTAGCCGGCCACGGCCGGGATCACCGTCAGGGCGACCACCAAGGAAACCAGGAGCGACGCAGTCACCGTCAACGACAGGTCGCGAAACAGCTGACCGGCGATGCCCTCGACAAAGACGATCGGCAAGAAGACGGCGATGGTGGTGAACGTCGAGGCGATCACCGCCTGGCCAACCGCCGACGCCCCTTGGTAGGCAGCTTCGGCGGGCGTGGCGCCCGCCTCGCGACGCCGGCCGATGGCCTCCAAGACGACGATCGAGTTGTCCACCAACATGCCCACACCCAACGCCAAGCCACCCAGCGACATGATGTTGAGCGTCACGCCGAAACGGCGCATCAACACGAAGGTGGCAACAATCGACAGCGGAATGGACAGGGCGATGGTCGCCGTGGATCGCCAATGCCTGAGAAAGAGCCAGAGCACCAAAACCGCCAAGAGCCCCCCCAACAAGGCGTTGGACTGCACCTCGCGGACCGAAGCGGCGATGTAGTTGGATTGGTTGAACCACACCTGCGTGGCGACCCCGGGCGGCAGTTGGTCGGCGGCAATCCGCTCTAGGTGCCGCTTGACGCGCCGGGCAACGGTCACCGTGTTGGCATCGCCCTCCTTAAAAACCGCCACCTCAACGGCTTCCACCGGTCCCACCAAAGTCATCACCTGCCGCTCTCGGTGACCGCGGGTCACCGTGGCAACGTCAGCAACGCGCACCAGTCGCCCGTCAGCAACGCTCACCACCGTCTGTTCAATATCCTCCAGGCTCTCGAACTCATTGAGAGAACGCACCAAATACTCGGAGTCCCGGTCGCGCAGCCGGCCACCCGACGCATTGACGTTCTGGCGCTGGAGGGCTCCTCCCACTTGGGCGATGGTCAACCCCATAGCCGCCAACCGGCGGCCCTCCACATCCACCTGGATTTCTTCCTCGAGTCCACCGTGGACGCGCACCGCCGCGACGCCCTCGAGCGACTCCAACTCCTTTTTCAGGTGACGTTCGGCCACGTCGCGGAGCGCCGTCAGATTTTGGGCGGCGCCCTCTTCCAGGAATACTCCAAGTCGGAGGATCGGGTCGAGCCCGGGGTCGAAGCGCAGGAGCACCGGGGCGCCAGCGTCATCCGGCAACTCCATCATGTCGATCTTCTCGCGTACATCGAGGCTGGCGTAGTCCATGTCGGTGGACCAAGCGAACTCGAGGGTGATCTGCGAACGCCCGGGCGCCGAGCGCGAGCGCACCCGCCGGAGCCCGGCCACGACCCCCACCGCTTCCTCCAGCGGTTGGGTCAGGAGGCGTTCCACCTCCTCGGGCGACGCGTCGGGGAGCGCCGTCTCCAAGGTCAGGGTCGGGTAGGTGATGTCGGGTAGTAGATTGAGCGGCAGGCGACCCAGCGCCACCAACCCAAACACGGTGGCGGCCAGACTCGCCATTAAGACGGTGACAGGGTGGTCGATGGCGTAGCGAACCAAGCCCATTCGAGCTATGGGGCGTCAGCCGCTTCGGGAGCGGCGGGTTCGATGGCTACGAAGCGACTGCCTTGGCGGAGCGCTCCCTGCCCGACCCTGACCACCTGATCGCCCTCGCCCAACCCCTCGAGCACTTCCACCTGGGTGTCATCCTGGTAGCCAAGAACGACGGGCACCCGGCGAACGGTGTCCGCCTCGGCGCAAAAGACGTGGGTGTCGCCACCTTCCTGCACCAGCGCGCGCTTGGGAATGACCAGCGCCCCTTCGCGCCGGTTGGTTTGGATTTTGACGCGAACGAAGGAGCCGGGGCGCACCTCGGGGTGCGTTTCTCCCAACTCGATGGTCGCCCGCACCGTGCCGGTGCGCGGGTCCACCCGGGGCGACACGCGGATCACTCGCCCGTCGAGTGCGACATCATCGAGCGCCGCGGGTAACACCCGGGCCGCTTGCCCAACTTCCATGCGCGTCACCTGGCGCTCGGGCATGAAGACGTGCACCAAGAGTGGCTCCAAATCGGCCAGATCAAAGAGCGGCGTACCACCCTCGGCGTTTTCACCCGGGTCGATGTGCCGGGCGGTCACCACCCCAGCAAATGGCGCCCGCACCCGCGCGTGCGTGACCTGCAGCTTGGCAACGTTCAGGTCGGCGGCCGACAGCTCGTGGTTGTAGCGCGCCTCCGCCAAGTCGCGCTCAGGAATCAGCCCCTTGTCAAACATCGATTCGGCGCGCTCGCGCTCGCGTTGCATGTTCACGGCGCGGACGCGGGCGTGGCCCAGTTGGGCGGCAGATTCGGCATCGTCGAGGCGCGCCAAGAGCTGACCGCGTTCCACCCGATCGCCCTCTTCGGCGCGCACGTCGACCACCTGGCCACGCACTTTGGCCAACAAGGTCGCCTCTTTTTCGGCCTCGACGACGGCGGTGGTCGAAAAGTACTCGGACATTGGGGCGCGCACCACCGGCGCCAACTCGACGGGCACCGGCAATTCTTCTTCGGTATCTTCCTCGTCACCACCGCGGCGCAAGAAGCCAAACAAGCCGCCGGAACCGCGGCTCCGGGTCGAGTCGGAGGCGGTCGTATCGGCCGCGGCTTCGGAGACCGCTGCCGCATCCTCCCCACTGTCGACCTGCACCTGACAGCTGGTCAACCCCAGGCCCACGAGCCAAATGCCGATCCGCCACCAGCCCATGGGCCGCGCTGTTCGGTCTGTCATGCACCGTCCTTTCGCCGGAAAACTCCCACCTTTTACGGATGGGGCGGGGTGCCAGTTTCAGCTAGCATCGCACGAGTGCTCGATCCCAACGACATGGAGCCCGCCGGCGCGCCCATCCTCCGGCGCCACCGATTCCAACGCACGGTAGCGCCAGCGGCGTGGGCAGCTAAACTTGTCCACCGGCCCGGCTTCGTCTGGTTGGACGGCGCCCCGGGCACGCCGCGCGGCCGCTGGAGTTACATGAGCTGGGCACCGCACCGGGAGGTCCTCTTCGAAGCCGGCGTTGCGCGCATCACCGACTATCCCAGCGGCCGAGCCGAGGTGGTGACCGGCAACCCGTTCCAACTCATCGCCAGCGAGTGCCGCGCCCGGGACGCCCCCCCGAACACCGGCGGTGGTTGGGTGTCGGGGGCCATCTGTATGTTGGGCTACGAGTTGGGCGGCTGGGTCGAAGCGCTGCCTGAACCCCGGGCAGCCGCCGCACCGCTGGCGACCTTCCCAGACCTGGTCCTGAGATTCTATGACACGGTCTTGGCCATCGACGAAGCGGCGGGGGTCGTGGAACTCCGCGGCCGCATGCCGCGCGGGCGCCCGCCATCGGGCGCCATCCGCGGCATCGACGAGGTGCTGGCCGTTGCTGAGGACACCCACCGCACCATCCCACCCGCACCCACCCCGCCCTTGGCGCGCCTGGCGGATGCCGCCGCCGACCCCGACGAACTCTCCCGCTTTCGGGAGGCGCTCCAAGCAATCGACCAGGCGCTGGTCGACGGGCGCGTCTACCAAGTCAACTACTCGCGGGTGCTGCGCGCCCGCACGTCGTCGACGGGGTTCGACCTCTTTCGACGCCACCGCCAACTCGGGCGCGTGCCGCACGCTGCCTACCTGAAAACCGGCGACACCGAGGTCTGCTCCTTTTCGCCTGAACGCTTCCTGGCGCGGCGCGGCAATCGCCTCGACACCTGCCCCATCAAGGGCACGCGCCCGCGGGCGGCCGATCCCGAGACCGACGCAGCGCTGGCTCGGGCGCTGGCGCAAAGCCCCAAGGATCACGCCGAGCACCTGATGATCGTCGATCTGGAACGCAACGACCTCGGCCGCTTGGCCAGGCCCGGCTCGGTGCATGTCCATCCGTTTCTGGCGGTCGAGAGCTACACCGCGGTGCACCACCTGGTCTCGCGCGTCCGCTGCACCATCGCGCCTGACCTCTCGTTCGCCGACATTCTGAAAGCAACTTTCCCGTCCGGTTCGGTCACCGGCGCCCCCAAGATCGAAGCCATGCGGCTGATCCACACCCTCGAGGACGGCCCCCGCTTGGCCTACACCGGTGCCATTGGCTATTGGGATGCCTCGGGAGACTTCGACCTGAACGTCGCCATCCGCACGGCGTTGGTCGCCGGCGACGCCCTCGAGTACCGCAGCGGCGGCGGCATTGTCGCTGATTCGGATTGGCGGGCGGAGTACGCCGAGACCACCGACAAGGCCCGGCAGCTGTGGCGCGCCCTCGGCGACGCCGGCGTGGGGACTCCAGGTTGAGCAACACACCAACCGCCTGGCTGGTCAACGGTGTATTCGCCAGGGCCGGCCGGGCGCGCATCGATCCGAACGATCGGGGCCTCCGCTTCGGCGATGGCGTCTACGAAACACTGCTCGTCCACCGCCGCTATCCCCACCAACTCGACGCCCATCTGGCGCGCATGCAAGACGGACTTGCGCTCGTCGGAATCGAGCTGGATGCACGGGCGGCGTTCCCGATGGCCAGCATCTTGGAACTGGCGGGCCGAGGGCTCGGTCGTACGGGTAGCGGCCAGCTCCGGCTCACCGTGACCCGCGGCGTCGGCGACCGCCCGACGACCTTGGCCTCGGTGACGCCGTTGGCTCCGACCAGCGGCCCCGAGCCCGGCGCCCGGCTCCGCCGGGTCCAGACGCCGCTCAGGCGCCCGGCCCAGTGGAGCCGCTTGAAAAGCCTGAGCCAACTGCCCTATGTTCTAGCCGCGCGCCAGGCGGGTCTAGCGCATGAAGCGCTGCTCGTCGACCGCGACCGCGTCTTGGAGGCGACCACCGCCAACATCATCGGTGTCCGGCGCGGCTGTCTGATGACACCGCCACCGGACGCCGGCATTTTAGCCGGGGTCACCTGTGAGACAGTGCTCGCCCTGGCCGACACCCTGGGGATTGCCTGGCGTCGGGCGCCGCTCACAGTCGCGCAATTGTTGGAGTGCGAGGAGGTGTGTTTGACCAGCTCGGTGCGCGGCGTACGGTGGGTCCAGAGCCTGGACGAACACCAGTGGCCCGCACCGGCGGCCGACTCGATCGCCACCCAACTGGTGACCGCCTACACCCAACAGGTCATTGCCCAATGCCAGTCTCAGGCCCTCTAGCCCGCATCAAATCCCTGTCACCGCGGAACGTCACCATGCGCCAGTCACTCACCACTCCCATCTGGTCTTTGCTCTTAGCGGCCGCCCTGTCGGGCTGTAACGGCGGTGGCGGGCCGAACACCGAACGCTCGTTTCGCGCGGTTTTGATCGAACCGACCCCCGGTTCGGAGGGACGCGGCTGCGAATCGGCGGCGGCTACCTGCCTCGACACGGTGCGGATCACCTTCAACGCGGCGATCGACACCACGGCGATTTTGGACGACGAAACCCCGAGATACTTCTTGGCCACTCTCGGGGGCGTCGGCTTCCAACTCGACGTCCAAGGCACGACGCTCAGCAATGAGGGACGTACCCTGGTCATTCCCTTCCAATTCACTGCGGACAATCGCTACGAATTCACCCTCCTCGAGGCGGTCGACACCATGGGGAACCGACTAGAAAACACCGCCGCCACCTCCTTCCGCATGGGCCCCTGCAAGAACGCGTGCCCCTAGGCCAGACCACTCGCCGTGGAAGGTTCGCCACCGCCGCTGGGCTGGCCCTGATCGTCACCGCCGGTGTTTGCGTGCGCATGCTTCCAGCCTGGCGGACGGGCGTCGTCGAGTGGTCGGGCGACAATGCATTCCACGCCCGCCTGCTGGAGACGCAGCTGGCGACCGGCCGCCTCCCCGAGCACGATCTGCTGGCCTTGACGCCTAGCGGTAAACCCATAACCACCCAGCTGCCGGTCGGCCTGTACCGCGTGGCGGCCGGTTTTCACCGGTGGACCGGCGGTGCCGCGAGCGACGCCCAGGCGCGCGCCAGCTGGTTCACGGCGATCGCCGGCGCCTTGTGCGCCGCGCCGATTTTTTGGAGCGCCCGCCAATTGGGCATGCCCCGCGCCGCAACGCTCGTCGCCGCCGCCTGCACCGTCTTGGTACCGGCCCATCTGGCTCGGACAAGCGCTGGTGGGTTGGGCGGCGATGCCTTGGGGACCCTCCTCTGGATCGCCCACTGGGGTGCCATGACCGCCGCCCTCATCCAGCGGCGCTGGTGGACCGCCTGGTTGGCCGGCGCCGCCCTCCTCTGGGTCGCGGCGCTCTGGGTTTGGGAGTGGCCGCTCCTTTGGGCCGCCTTCTTGAGCGCCGTTCTCTTGACCGGCTTTGCGCGCGGGCGCTTACCCAGGCGACTCTTGGTGGGGATCGGCACCCTCCTCGGAGCGGTCGTGGTCGGCTCGGCTTGGCTGCCCTACCTAGCGCGGGGTCCGTCGGGGCCGTTTCTGACCACCCATTTGGGCATCCTGGTGTGGATCACGTTGGCCACCGCCCTCTTCGAGGCTTTTACTCAGTTCCGCCTGCAAAAGGCTGGCTGGGCGAAGCTTCTACGCCTGGTCGTCGTCGCCGCGGCCGTCCTCCTGCCGCTCGCTTGGGGCACCCCCGGCGCCGCGACTACCACGCTCATCGACGGGCTTGCAGGTTGGCGAGGGGCAGTTGAGGCAGGTTCGCCGGAGGCCGGTTTCTCGCTCCTCGTCGCCGCCCCGCTCTGGTGGTGGGCAGTCGATCGCTCCAGACCGGGGCCCGCTGCTCCGGCATCCCACACCCTCGAGGGTCGCCGACTGGTTCTCCGTCTCTGGCACGCCGCCACCATCCTCCTCGTCGCCGCCAGCCTCTTTACCGGCCCGAGGCTCGTCGCCGCCCCCTTTCTGGCGCTCTATCCCGCCCTCCTGTGGAGCGCGGCGGGCACAGCCGGCCCGCGGCGGCCGGCGTGGCCGCCGACCTTTTGGCTGGGGAGCTTGGCGTGGGGCGGGCTGCAGCTTCTGAACCCACTCAGCACGACCTGGAGGTTGGCGCTCTTGGCGGTGACCGGCCTCGCCTGGACGCACAGCCTCCGACAAGCGCCGCACCGCGCTCAAATCGCCTGCATCCTCACCGCCACCCTCGTCGGAACCCTGGCCGCCGCCGGGCGCACGACCGTCGGACGGCGCACCGTTCTTCCCCCCTCCCAGCGCAGCATCCTCGAAGTCCTGGCCCGGGAATCCACCGCCGGCGACGTGGTGGCGTGCGGCTCTGACCACGCCTACGTCGTCCAAACCCATGCCGGGCGACCGACGGTGACCGACGGCGAGCACCGCTCTAGGGACAACCAGCGACGCCTTTTGGAGTGGGCGCGGGCATTGGGCGCCCGGCGGCCAGACGCGTTTTACCAGCTCTGCCTGCGCTACGAAGCGCGCTACGCCTGGGTATCGAGCCGCGAAATCCCGAGCCCCGACGCCAACAGCGAGCGTCAACCAGACGCGGCGGGCCGCGCCCGAGCGCCGGAGAATGTCGCCGCCCGCCTCTTGAGCAGGGACGCGGCCCTACCCTGTTGCACGACTGTCGCCCGCGCGGACGGTGAGGTCCTCGTCGCCATCGACCTCGACTGCGCCGGGCGCGCCGTTCGTTTACACTGATTGGGTGCCTATCTCCACCGACACTCCAATCGCGCTCCACGAGTGCTTGCCGCTTAGAACGCCCGACGGACGCTACCTGTTTTCGGTACCGACGACGGCGTTTGTGGCGCTCGACGGGTTGACCAGCGCCATCGTCGACGCGCTGGCACCGGGCGCCACCGCCACCCTTGAGAACCTGGTCGAACGCTTGGCGCCGCGCTTTTCGGAAGCAGCAGTGACTCAAGGCATCCAAGACCTCCTCCACCTCGAAATTCTCACTTCGGTGAACGGCGAATCCCGCACGCCGAGCATCTCACCGGCCACCGGCACGCGCTTCTCGCGCGCCCATGAGGACTTTGACGCGCGCCAGACGCCGTTGACCTCACTCACCGCCCATATCGCCCACGACTGCAACCTGCGCTGTACCTATTGTTACGCCGACACCGGACCCTACGGTGGCGAGCGTGGCCAAATGACTTGCACTATGGCCCGGCGCTACGTCGACCTGCTGCTCGAGCGCTCACTGGATGCACCGCAGGTCACCCTCATCTTCTTTGGCGGCGAACCGCTGCTGAACTACCCGACTCTGGTCGACGCCATGCGCTACGGGCGAGCGCGGGCCGCTGAGTGCGGCAAACGCATGCGCTTCGCCATCACCACCAACGGCACGCTCTTGGATCAAGAGAAATTCGCGGCCTTGGTCGACGACGAGGTGTCGATTACCGTGTCGATGGACGGCCCGCCCAACGCCCACGACGCGTTCCGCATTTTTGCCGACGGTCAAGGCACCTACGAGGCGCTCGTCCAACGTCTAAAACCGCTCCTGCCACTGGCACCGGTCACCTGTCGAGTGACGTTGACGCGCCGCGTCACCGATGTCCCGGCGCTCGTCGACCACTGCCTGGGCCTGGGATTTCGCGAGGTAACGATCGGCTCGGTTGGCAGCCCCGACCCCTTGATGGCCATTCCCCCCGAGCAGTTGCCCGGGCTTTTGGATGGCTTTCGCGAGTGCGCCGGGCGTTACGTTGCCGCCCTCGCCGAGGGGCAGTACTACGGGTTTGGCAACCTAACCAACATGCTGCGGTTGATTCACGGCGGCAACGCCCGCAGCTTTGGTTGCGGGGCCGGCATCCAAACGGTGGCCGGCGACCCCGGCGGTCAGCTCTACATGTGCCACCGGACCGTCGGCGACCCGGCGTTTCAAGTCGGCGACGCTGAGTCGGGATTCGACGAGGTCCGCCGCGCCGAGCGCCTCGATCAGGTCCACGTTAAACACAAGCCTCTGTGCCAGAGCTGTTGGGCGCGCACTCTGTGTGCTGGGAGTTGCTTCCACCAGCTGAACGCCCAATGGGGCGACGTGACACGCACCTATGACCCACTGTGCGACTGGCTTCGGGGTTGGTTGACCACCTGCCTGGAAGCCTATGCCCTCATCCAAACCCGCCATCCAGCCTTCATCACTGAGATGATCGAGCCGCGCCTGGCGTAGGGAGGGGCGCGTGCACTGCTACGCGGCCCGGCGCACCGCCCTCGGGCTCTGGTTGTTCGTCGCACTCGCCGCCGGCGGTTGCTCGACGAGTCGCGAGCTACCGGATGTGCTCATCGCCTCACGCTGGCTCGTGCATTTGGAACTGCCGAGCGGACAGGAGCGCGCCCGCCGCTTCCTGCCGTCGCCGGCCAACGGCATGGAGCTGGCGCCGGATGGTGTCCACGTAGGCCTGGCGCTAGCCACCGGCATGGCGCTCATCCGCATCGACTCACTGGTAGTGGCCTGGCACCAACCGCTCGGCATCGTCGACGCCGTCGCCTTTCATCCGAACGGCGAGCGCGCCTACGCGCTCGTCCATCCCGGCGACGATCCGCACGCCGCCCAAGACCCGCACCGGGTCGTCGAACTCGACCTAGAAACTGGCAGCGTCGGCCAAAGCTTCGTGCTCGACCGGCACTCGTTTGACCTAACCCTGGTTGCCGATAGCACCCGCTTGTGGGTATCTGACCTCATTGGTCGAGCCATTCACCGGCTTGATCTCGCCAGCGGCCGGTTTGACACCCTGCGCATCGGCGGCCCCACACCCGAGCGCGTGCTGATGCGCACCCTCATCCCCGGCCCGGACGGCGAGTGGCTAATCCCGGAAGACGACCACGAGACCGTCCGGTTGCATCGGGTTGCCGCCGACGACAGCCAGACGCCCGTCCAAAACATCGCCCTCGCCGCCCCCATCCTGGGTGGCGGCTTTGTGGGCGGGCGCTACTGGCTGCACGGGCGCCGAGCGCTCCACTGCCTGGCGCCGGACGGCACCTTGATCAGTCAGGACCTGGCGCTGGCGGCGCGCGAAGGCAGCTACCGCTACGCCGACTACCGTGGAGCACTCGGCGTTTTCATCGCGCCCGATCTCGAAGCCCAGGGGAGACCGATGAGCTGGCTGCAATGCTGGGACCTGGAGCGCGGCGAGCGTTTGAGTCGAAGGCGCATCGTCGCTGCGGTCGGGCCGGTGGTGCTACTTCCCTCCGGCCCAGCCGCCCACTAACATCACCCCATGCCACGGCCCTTTAAACCAAGATTGCCGGTCGCCTCGACACCAGCCGGCAAGACGTTCGTCTCTCGCCTTCGCCGGTTGCGCGCCGTGCGCGATGCCCACGCCGCCCTCGAGAACCACCCAGAGGGGGGAGCCGCCATCGACACCCCATACGCGCTGCCCACCCCTGAGGACCTGCGACGGCTATGGCTCGACCTGAAGGCGGTGCGGCGCTCACCGCGGGCCCGCCGCGTCCTGCGCTTCGTCCACCCCTACCGCCGCTACCTGGTGGGGCTTCTTGTACTAATGTTGGCAACCACCGCCGTCGGCATTCTGTACCCCATCGTCTTCGGCCGGGCTGTCGACGCCATCGTCGGCGCCACCACCCACAGCCTGACGACTTTGGGCACCGTCGTTTTGCTCCTCATTGTGCTGGTGGCGCTCAACATGCTCGTCGGGATCGGGCTGTCCTACCTGCAGGCGTGGATCGCCGCCCGCGTCACCTTCGACATGCGGAACGATCTGTTTCGCCACGTGCAACAGCTGCCCATGCGGTTTCTAGCGCGCACCAAGACCGGTGACATCATGTCGCGGCTGAACGGCGATATCACCGAAATCCAGTCGGTGGCAACGACGGCGCTGGTCAACTTCGTGAATTCAATCTTTACCTTGTGCGCGACCGTCGTCGTCCTCCTGGTATTGAACTGGCAGCTCTTCTTGATCACCAGCGCCATCGCTCCCCTGGCGGCAATGGCGCTTGGGCGCTTCCGGAACACCGTCCACGCGGTGGCCAAGCAAGCCCGCGAGGCCAACGCCGAGTTGGCCAGCCTGACCGTCGACTCCCTCGGTGCCATGCGCTTTGTCCGCTCGCTGGGGGCAGAGGCCGTGCAATTCCGCCGCTACAAGGCCGCCGGCCGCCGCCTTATCCACAGCCTCCTGCGCTTTCATTTGACCTCGGCGGTGGGCGGCGCGGTGCCCGGGCTGGTGTTGATGTTGGGCGGCGCGCTGGGCCTCTACGTCGGCGGGCGGATGGTGATCCTCGGCGACATGACCGCCGGCGAGTTCGCCACCTTTGCCCTCCTGCAGGGGCGGTTGTTCGGCCCGTTGCGCGGGCTCATGGGCCTCTACCTGCGGCTGCAGCGTGCTCGCGCCTCGCTCGACCGGGTCTTCGAATACTTGGATCTGCGCCCTGAAGCGCCGGACACGGAGCTTGCCCGCTCGCCGGGCGTCGTGGTTGGGCAGATCGAGTTTCAAAACGTCTCGTTCGGCTACGACGCCGAGCAACCGGTGCTCGAGGACATCTCCTTCACCATCGAGCCCGGCGAACGCGTCGCCCTAGTCGGCGCCAGTGGCGCCGGCAAGTCGACCTTGGTCGACCTCCTGTGGCGCTTCTATGCGCCCTGGCAAGGCACCATTCGGATCGATGGTCACGACCTCGCCGAGTTAAACCACGCCGAACTCATCGCTCAAATGATGGTGGTCGAAAGCGAGCCGTTTTTATTCAACGACACCCTGGCCGCCAACATCGCCTACGGCCGCGCCGACGCCAGCCGCGCCGACATCGAGATGGCCGCCAACGCCGCCCACCTGGGCGAGGTGGTGGCGGCGTTGGCCAATGGCCTCGACACCAGGGTCGGCGAGCGCGGCGCCCAGCTTTCGAATGGCCAGCGCCAACGCGTAGCGTTGGCCCGGGCCTTCCTGCGACGCCCCCGCCTGTTGGTCCTGGACGAAGCGACCAGTTCGTTGGATTGGCTCGCCGAGGCGGCCATCGAACAGTCGCTCGACCGGTTGATGCAGGGGACCACGACCTTGTTGATTACCCACCGGATCGCCCGGGCGCGGCAAACCGACCGGATTCTGGTGCTGGCCGACGGGCGCATCGCCGAGCGCGGCACGCATCTGGAGCTCGCCGGCGCCGGTGGGCTCTACAGCCGCTTGGTCGAGCGGGAGAGCGGTTCACCGCCGACTCCAGGAGTCGGCGACCTGACCGCCAAGCTGAGTGGACGGCCACAGCTTCCGGGCACCGGCCGCGGGGTGCGCGTGGCGCTGATCGACTCGGGCGTCAACACTGCCCACCCGCACGTCGGCCGCGTCGCCTCCGGTGCGACGGTGGCCACCGACGCCGAGGGCGGCACCCACATCCAAGCCGGTGAGTTTGCCGACCTAAACGGCCACGGTACAGCCGTGGCGGCGCTCGTGTCGACGTTTGCCCCGGACGCAGAGCTGGTGGCGATCCGACTCTTCGGCAAGACCCTGAGCACCCGGGCCGCAGAGCTGACCGACGCTTTGGCCTATGCCCTCGACGCCGGCGCCACGGTCGTCAACCTGAGCCTGGGAACGCCGCCGGGCAACCACGTTGAATCTCTCGTCCACACCTGCCGGCAAGCCGAGGCGGCCGGCGCGGTCTTGGTGGCGGCAAAGCCGCACGGAATCGCCAGCCTTCCGGCCGACCTGCCAACGGTCATCGCCGTAGAAGAAAATCGCGCCCTGGGAGACGACGAACTCGAACTCGTCAGCACGACGCCCTTGGTGGTACGCGCCTCGGGCTACGCGCGGCCACGCCCGGGCATGCATCCAGAAGCCAACTTCAAGGGCTCCAGCTTCGCGGCGGCGCGGGTCACCTCAGTGGTAGCCCGCCTCCTGGAAAACGGCCCGCCCCGGGACCCGGCAACAGTTAGGCAGGTACTTGCCAACCACATTCGGCGGACCGACTAGCCCGATCGCTCAAAACGATGGGCGGTCGGGAGCGTGGCTGACGGATCGCGGCTAATCCGTGGAGATCAGGGTTGCGCGGTCGAACTCCAACACTTCGTACGTGCTGACGTGGATCGACTGCTTCACCCGCTTCGCAATCGCCGCCACCTCGCGCCGGCTGTCAAACGGCCCGACCAACACCTGCTGCTCGGCCGCGCCCCCACCCGGCGACAAAAAGACCTGCGCGCGCAGCTCAGCGCTAAGGGCGCGGCGGCGGGATTCCGCAGCGCGCGCCGGATAGGTTCCGGTGTAGACCACAAAGGACGCCGGATCGGCGCCCACGGCGGGGACTCTCGACTCCGGCGCCGGCGCGCGGTCAGGAGCCGGAGTAGGTTCCTCGGTCTCGGTGGCAGGTGCATCGACCTCAAGCGGCTGGTTGGCTTGAGCCGACGCGCCGACAGGAGTTTCAGACGTCAAAGGCGAAGCGTCTTGCACCGCCGGGGGCGAAGACATCGGGTCAGCACCGCCTACAGCTCGGTGCTCCACCCCGGGGTCAGAAACGCTGGCTGGTAGGGGAAGCTCTGCCTCGCGTTCAAGCTCTTGACGCTCGGGCGGGTTGCAACGCCCGCCTAACGCAGCACTACCAGCGATCAAGACGCCCAGCGCCAGCGCTGCCCAGAAGCGGCCGCCGAGCACAGAGCTGGGGTGGCCCGGCTCCACCCCCTCGGCCCCGAAGACGGAGAACCCAGCCGCCCCCGCCGTCGACCGACGAACGACTGAGAATTCATCGCGGATACCGGGGACCATGGCCGGCGATGCATCAGCGACCAAGGTCGGCGGCTCCGGGCTGGGTGGTGCCGGCGGCGCGGCCGACGCGCGCGCATCGGCGAGCGCTGGCCCCGTGGGCGAGACTTCCGGCTCGGGAGCGGCGACTACGGGCTCTTTGGCAACCGGCGTGGCATCACCTCGGCCCTTCTTTCGCGCCGCGCCGCTTCGCGAGCGCTTGGCCTTGCGCTTGGGAGGCGCTGCCTCGTCCGTCGGTTCGGGCTCAGCCACCGGGGTTTCTGACTCAGACGCGGCAACTTGGGCTGGCGCGGGCGGCCGGCGGCGTCGCCGCCGGCGACTCCGGCGCTTGGGTGCCCCTGCCGGCGGCTTGGTCTCAGCTTCTGCCGTCGCCTCCTCGGGTTCAGGTTCGGCCAACGCTTCCCGAGACGTGCCAGGCTCGGGCGCCGCGACTCCGAGGGCCGCCAAACGTTCTTGGGCAAGCGCCGCCCCCACCGACTCCAGGCGGTCATCCGGGTCGCCAACGTGTTCGGGCAACACTTGAGGCGCCTCGGCCATCGCCGCTCTAAGGAGGGCTTTGGCCGCCTGGACGTTGATTTCACGTGGGATCCCACCCGTCCGCCAGTACACCGCTTCGCACGACTCGGGCGGAAAGATACGCGGTCCGTTCCCCCCAGCCACTTGCAACCGATGGTGGATGTAACGCTGACAATCCTCGCTGGACAAAGGCGTCAGTTTGCGATGAATGCCGATCCGCTGGCGCAACTGGCGGAGTTCGGGGGTGGCTAGTTTGTCCTCCAACTCAGGCTGGCCCACCAAAGCAATCTGCAGGAGCTTGCCGTCGGCGCGCTCCATGTTGGACAAAAGGCGCACCTCTTCCAAAAGCTCGGGCGTCAGGTTCTGCGCCTCGTCGATCAAAAGGAGCGCCTGCGCCCCGCGGTTGCGCACCTGGAGCAAGTAATCCTCGAGGAGCCCCAACAGACGTGGCTTCGACGCGTCTTCGGGCGCTTCGATCAGAAACCGCCGGCAGATTTCGTGCAGAAGGTCGCGGGCGTCCAACGTGGAGTGGGTGACCAACGCCACCTCCGCCTCACGCGGCAGTTTTTCAAGAAGGTCGTAGATCGCCGTCGTCTTGCCGGTACCCACCTCGCCGGTCACCAGGACGAAACCCTCGTTGTTCTGCACCCAGTAGAGCAGGTGGGCAATCGCTTCGTCGTAGTCCGGGTTCGTGGAGACGAAGCGCGGGTTCGGCGTCAGCGAAAATGGGTTCTCACGCAGCTTGAAGTGGGATTCGAACATCGCGCACCATTAATCGTCCGACTGGGGCTGCACGGCGAGAGCTAGCCAAGCAGCCGTTGGCGACTGCCTCAGGTTGAGGCGCCTCTCGAAACCGCCGGCTGAGGATCCATGTCGAACCGGCACATCTGGTGGAGCTCGGCCACGCGGCGATCCAGGGCCGGGCGCTGCAGGGCACAGAGGCCATCCACTGAAAAGCGCTCGACGGTGAACGACGCCAGAGCGGTGGCCACCGCCGCCGCTCGCCTGAGCGTCGCCGCGTCATGGCGACCCTGCTCAGCCACGTAGCCCAACATGCCGCCCGCAAATGAATCGCCGGCCCCGGTGGGATCAACCACCTCAGTCACCGGAAACGCCGGCAGTTGAAAAATGGAGTCTTGGGTCATCACCACGACACCGTGCTCACCCTTTTTGATGACCACGGTAGCCGGCCCCATGGCCATGATCGCCCGCCCGGCAGCATAAAGGTTGGCGCACCCGGCCAGGAGCTTGGCTTCAGAGTCATTCATGAAGCAAATGTCTACCGACCGCAAGGTGTCGACCAGTGCCTGGCGGTAGCCCTCGATCCAGAAGTTCATGGTGTCGGCGGCCACCAACCCACCGCCCGCTGCCTGCTCGAGCATGCGCGCCTGCAGAGCAGGATCCAGGTTCGCAAGAAACAAATAGGGCGACGCGCCCAGGACCGCCGGCAAGCTCGGGCGCCAGGTCTGGAAGACGTTCAAATGGGTGAACAGCGTCTCGCGCACGTTGGGATCGTCGCCGTACTCCCCGCCCCAACGAAAGGTATCGCCGGACGCCACTTCGACGTGCTCGAGCCCGACGTCGTGGCGACGCAGGCGCTCCAGGTGCTCAGCCGGAAAGTCGCGGCCGACGACCGCCACCAATTCCACTGGCACAAAAAACCGCGCCGCCAGGGCGAAGTACGCCGCCGAGCCCCCCAACGCTTCGGTGACCTCGCCCTTGGGAGTTTTGACTGTATCGAGGGCCAAAGACCCGACTACGACGATGCTCACGCGTCGCTCCCCCTACATGTGCGCCGGCGCATCCAGCCCCAAGAGCGCCAGCCCGTTTCGAATCACCCAACGACTGGCCCGTACCAGGGACAACCGCGCCGCCGACAGCTCAGGATCGACGCCGACCACCCGCTGATGCTGGTAGAAGTGATGGAAGGCCTGAGCCACCCCTCGCAAGTACGTCGTCATCCGCTGCGGTTCGCGCACCGCTGCCGACTCGGCAACCACGGTCGGCAAAGCCATCAACTCACGGATTAAGTCGAGTTCGGCCGGTGCGGTGAGGAGCGCCAAGCGCGCCTGTTGAACCTTGGCGACGGCTGGGTCGCGCTCGGCCGCCCGCTCCAAGATCGACGTGAGCCGTGCGTGGGCATACTGCACATAGAAGCACGGATTCTCTTCTGACTGCCGCTTGGCGAGTTCCAGGTCAAAGTCGAGATGGGCGCCCACCTTGCGCATCAAAAAGAAAAAGCGCGCCGGGTCCCTGCCCACTTCGGCCTCCAGCTCCGAGAGCGTCACCAGATCACCGCGCCGCTTGGACATCTTGACAGCTTGGCCACCGCGCAGCAGGTTCACCTGCTGAACGATGAGAATCTCGAGCCAGTCGGCGCCGTAGCCCAGCGCTTGCGCCGCGGCCTGCATGCGGGCGATGTGACCGTGGTGATCCGGCCCCCAGACATCCACCACCCGCTCGTAGCCTCTGGCGTGCTTGTCCCGATGGTAGGCGATGTCGGCCAACAGATAGGTGGGCCGACCGTCGGAGCGTACCACCACCCGGTCGGCGTCATCGCCAAAGGCGGTGGTGACGAACCACTGCGCACCGTCACGCTCAGCGATATGCCCAGCGTCCCGGAGCGCCGCCAAAGTCTCGTCCAGCTGACCGCGGGCGTGCAGCTCTGATTCCCGAAACCAGCGGTCAAACTGCACGCCAAAGGCGCCCAGGTCAGCCTCTTGGCCGGCCAGGATGCGCTCGAGCGCCTGTTCGCGAAACAACGCCAGGCGCGGCGCCGGATCGAGTGCGCCCGGATCGTGATCAGCGGCAATCCCCCGCGCCAGCTCCTCGACGTAATCACCGTGGTAACCGTCATCGGGGAGCTCGGCCACCTCGCCTTTGGAAATCCGCCACCGAGCCTCCAAAGAAGCCGCCAGCTGATCAACCTGAGAACCAGCGTCGTTGACCAAGAATTCAGCTTGGACTTGCGCCCCTGAGGCACGCAACAACCGCACCAAGGTGTCGCCTACCGCCGCTGCCCGCGCGCTGACGACGTTGAGCGGACCAGTTGGATTGGCGCTGACGAACTCGACCTGGACCTTCTGGCCGGCCGCCGCCCCCGACTCACCAAAATGCTCCGCCGAAGCCAAAATGCTTCCCACTTGCCCCTGCAGCCAGGCGCTCGCCAGGTGGAAGTTCAAAAAACCCGGGCCAGCTACTTCGACACGGTCGACGACCGTGCCGTCGAACTCCAACGCACGCACCAGAGCCTCGGCGATGGCGCGCGGCGGCTGCCCCAGCTGGCGGGCCAGTTGCATGGCAACCGGCGAAGCTAAATCACCGTGACCGCGCTCCCGCGGGGTCGCCAGCTCCACCTCAGGCAGTGCGTCGAGGTCGAAAGCCTGGCGTGCCGCCCTGGCCAGCTGCAAGCGCACGGCGCGGTCCACCGCGCTCTGCGGCGTCGCCACTGGAGTCATGCCGGGTTTATCCACGGTGGGACACTCAGTCGCCGACCTCGGCGACCCCGAGGCGGGGCGCGTCTGCCCACAGCTCTTCCAGCCGGTAGTAGGCACGCGCCTCGTCCAGAAAGACATGGGCGACAACGTCCACGTAGTCCAAGAGCACCCAACTGCGCGGCTCGCCACCTTCAGTGTGCCAAACACGCCGGCCGTGCGCCGCCATTCCCGCCTCGATGGCTTCGGCGATGGCCTTGACGTGCACATCGGTATCGCCGTGAGCAATGACGAAGTAGTCGCACACATCCGAGAGTCCGCGCAGGTCGAGAATAACGACGTCGCCGCCACCCTTGGCCTCGGCCGCCCGCGCCGCCTGGTAGGCGGCCAGTCGGGTCGCATCCTCTGGGACCTTGATTTCGCCGGAGGGCTCAGCCATCGGCTCAGCGACGGCGGCTCACCACCTGCTCGACGCAGGCAGCCAGCGCCTCGCGCGCGTCAGGATCGGCGTCCAGGGTCGCCAAAACCCCCTGGGCGCGGGCGGCATGCTGGCGCGCCCGCTCGAAGCAGGCGTCGACACCGCCGTGACGCCCGATCCAGCCGACCAGTTCGGCCCAGTCGGCGTCGCGCACGCCGCCGGCGACTATGGCCTCTGCCCGGCGCCGCTCGTGGGGCGCGGCGTGGGCCAAGGCCGCGATCAACGGCAAGGTGACCCGGCCACCCCGGATGTCGGAGCCGGCCGCCTTGCCCATCACTTCTTGATCACCGATGAAGTCAAACAGATCGTCAGTGATCTGGAAAGCCCGCCCGTATTCGCGGCCAAATTCGTGCCAGGCGTCTAGCGCGGTCGACCCCCTAAGCCCAGCACCGATCCGGCAGGCGGCCGCGAACAGCGACGCGGTCTTTTCATCGATCACCTCGAAGTAGTCGTCGACGGTGGCGTCGAGCCGAAACTTGCGCTCGATCTGATGCATTTCGCCGCGGCTCATGACGTGGGCGGTGACCGACAAGATGGTCATTTCATCGAACAAGCCGCGTTGCATCATCATGGCAAACGCTTTGGAGTAGACGTAGTCACCCATGATGACCGAGACCTGGTCGGAGAACATCGAGTTGATGGTCGGCATCCCCCGGCGCAACAAGCTCTGATCCACCGAGTCGTCGTGGATCAAAGTAGCCATGTGGATCAGCTCGACGACCGCCCCGGCCAAGAGCGCGTTTTCGGGCACCGAGCCGTCCCGGCGCGCCGCCAAGAGCAAGAGAGTCGGGCGCAAGCGCTTGCCGGCCGCCGCCAGGACGTGTTGGCCGACCTCGGCAATCAGTCCCTCCGAGGCGTCGAACAGCCGGCCGATCTCGGCGTCTACCTGCGCCAGCTCCACTTCGACCGGCGCCTGAAAGACCAGACTCCGCTCGGTCACCCCGGTTGCCATAAACTCATTCTCCAACAAGGACTTGCGACCGCAAGAAGATGAGACCGGGCAGTGTAGCACGCCGCCTTCGGCGCGGTCGAGGGCAGCGCTCGGGGCGGACGGGGCGTTTCACCCACTCAGCGCCCGGCGGCTCGAGGAACCGTTCGGAAATCTAGGGATGCATCAAACCCCAGACTTTGCTAAGCTTAAGTCGAATTTGGGGCTTCTCTTCCACCAGTGAGTCCCTCGTACATCATTGATTCGCTTCTGCACATTGAGCGGGGTCCGGTGGCCCTCGCCTTGGAGGTCAAGATTCATGCGTCGTGCGGTATCCTTTGCGATGTTCGTGGCGCTTCTGGCTCTCACGGCCGGGACAGCACTCGCCAGCCAACCGGATCCCTTAACATCAACCTGGGATGCGTGCCTCGGACGCAGCCCAAAAAACTCAGTGGCAGACCCCGCCCACCAGTACACCTACTCGGGCATTTTGAACGACTCGGGCGGCAGCCCGGTTGTGGGTTACGCTGCCAGCATGGTCGAGCTTGAGATCCTCGGGCTCTGCCCGAACCCGGTCGTCTTGAACCCAGATGGTCCTTCCGACGTCGACGGTCAGGTCACCTGGGGCGTTGCCAAATTGAACCAGGGTGGCGGTGCCTGCCTGGGCACGCCGGATGCGGTTGACATTCGCGTCGGCAGCCAATCCTTCACCACCCTGGCCGACGTCCGGAGCCCCGACGTGAACGGCGACGGTGTGGTCGGGCTGGCCGACCTAAGTGCCTTCCAGCAGTCGTTCACGAACCAAGTCGATCCGCATGTCGGCGACATGGACTGTAACGGCTCGATCGACCTGGGCGACCTTGGTCGGTTCCAGAACCACTTCGCCAGCTAAAGCACCACGCTCAGGCGGCAAGCGAATCAGGCAGTGCTCACCCCGGTGAGCACCGCCTTTTTCCTTGCCCAAACGTTGGGCAGGGCAATCGAGGACTACTGAGCCGCAGTGAGTGGTCCAGCCTTGCCACTCGCCTCCGCCACCTGCAAGAGGTGACTCCCGAGCCGCTCCACCTGGGCAATGCTCATCGCCCCGCCGAGCGGACAAGCGGGCACCGCCGCTTCGAGCCAGGCCCACTGCGCGTCGAACGCCGCGCGCTCCAGAGCCGGGATGGGCGGCCCCGGCGGCAGGGTGAGTTTCAGCGGGTTGACGAAACGCCGGCCCTTCTTCACCCGAAAGTCCAAGTGCGGCCCGGTGGACATGCCGGTCGACCCGACATAGCCAATCACCTGCCCCTGGTGCACCTTGGCACCACGCCGGATGCCCTTGCCGAAGCGCGACAGGTGCAGATAGTAGGTCTTGTAGCCGTTCGGGTGATTCAGGATCACCAACTTGCCGTTGGCCCCTTTGTAGGCGGCAAACTCCACGGCGCCCTCCCCCACCGCCACCACCGGCGTGCCCGTCGGCGCGGCAAAATCGACGCCCAGGTGGGGGCGATAGCGCTTGGTGATCGGGTGGCGGCGCCGCAGCGAAAACGTGGAAGAGATACGCCGGTAGTTGAGAGGTGACTTGAGGAGCGACTTGCGGACCGACTTGCCCTGGCGCCCAAAGTAGCCGGGCCCGGCCGCCGTTTCAAAGCGCATGGCCTCGCCGCCGGCGCGTGCCCCCTCGTAGCGCGCCCAGATGATCGGTCCGCCACCGATCTTGCGACCGTCCAGGTAGGACTCCTCGAACAAGACGTCGAAGTGATCGCCGGGCCGCGGGTCCGTAAAGAAGTCGATGTCCCAGGCGAATAGATCGGCCAACCTGACGACGACGTCGGCATCACCGCCGGCGGCGAGGATGGCGTCGTACAAGGACGTCTCCACCGACCCAGCCAGCCGGCGCCACCGCGCTTCCACCGGCACGTCGATCTTCCTAGCGGCAGGGGCCCCGTCGCCCAGCCGGGCCTCGTAGCGCTCGGCGGGACCGCGCACCACTTCGACCCGGCGCGCCGCGCCGGCGGTATCGAACTCCACCCGCACGTGGTCCGATGGCCGAAGCTTCCGCAGCTCCAAAACATCCCCCAGGGCCCGGGTAATGGGCTCAGTGGCCTGGGGCGTCAATCCTGCCCCCAGGAGCGTCTCGTAGAGCGAGCCGCCACGCCCGAGGGCTGCCTCGTGGACCTTCAGGTTGGGGAGTGGGACGACTGCCGGCCGGGGATCGGCTGGCGGGCGAAGGGCAGCGCCTGGCGGTTCGGGGCTGAGCCACCAGACCCAGATGCCGACCAAGAGCACCAAGAACGACGCAATAGCCAGGCGCTTATTCCACATGGGGCACCGCGAGTTCCTTCAAGTCTAGTCTAGCCAGGGGCCAGGGCGGCGAGCCCGGTCTCTCTTCATGGGATGCATCGATCACCGCCCTCCTGATGCTTCATCCATTCGATGAGGTGCCTGGACAAAGCATCCTTCGTATTGAGGGTTGGGTCATTAACCACCAATTCCCACGCAGCCTCCAGGGCATCGCCCACCTGCGGCCCCGGCTCGAGCTTCAAAAGCACCATGACCTGGTGACCGCTGATCGCCAAGGCCTCCGGCAACGCCGCAGGGGGAGTCAGGGCCTCGAGCCGCTCGGCCAGCGCCTCGACCGCCGACGCCGCCCCGGCCATGCCGGTGGCCAAACGATCCGCCCGCGCCAAACACAGGAGATCAGCCACCGCCCCGGTGCCGACGCGGCGCACCCAGCGGCGCACAGCGCGGTCCGTCCACTCCGGTTCATACTGGATTCGGTGGTGAAGAATCAAGTGCTGAACGCGCTCGACGACGTGGCGCCCGAGTGCCAGGCGCCTGAGGTCGGCGGCAGCAGTGTCGGCGCTAGTGCGCTCGTGGTCGATGAAGTGCACACCACGGGCGTCCCGCGCCCGGTGGGCCGGCTTCGAAGCATCGTGCAAGAGAGCCGCCAATCGAACGCACCAGCGCGCTTTCGGTACCAGGTCGATAGCCGCCAGAACGTGGGTCAACACATCAAATCGGTGGTAGGCGTTCTGTCCCACCCCCGCCGCCCCCACCAAGCACGGAAAGACGTGTCCCAACGCCCCGGCGCGCTGCATCCAGACGAAGGCGCGGGAAGGACGCTCAGCGCGCTGGCAAATGTGCCGGACCTCTGCACCGATCCGTTCGGGGGCGACCTGAGCCAACCGCCACGCCTCGGCACCCAGCGCCCGCTCGGTCTCCAACTCCAGCTCAAACGACAGCTGGGCAACAAACCGCGCGGCCCGGACGATGCGCAAACCGTCCTCCGAAAAGCGCGCCTCCGGCTCGCCCACCGCCCGCAAAATCTGCCGCTCGAGATCAACCGCGCCGCCGTGCGGATCGATCAGAGCCCCGTCGGCCAGATCCCACGCCATGGCATTCACCGTGAAGTCGCGACGCGCCAAGTCCAGCTCGATCCGGTCGGTAAACACCACGCCTTCGGGGTGGCGACCGTCCAGGTAGGCACCGTCCCGGCGCAGCGTGGTGACCTGGCTGAAGAACCCGGCACGCTGAACGGTGACGGTGCCGTAGGCAACGCCGGTGGGATGAGCGTCCGGAACCAGCGCCAGCACTTGATCGGGCAAGGCCGAGGTCGCCAGATCCCAATCGCTCGGCTGGCCGCCCAACAGGAGATCGCGCAACGCCCCACCGACCACGTAGACCCGATGCCCATTGCGGGCGAGGGTCCTGGCCACCGCCCCCACCGCCGCCGGCAGCTGCCAGCTGTTTTGACTCTTGAGTTCCATTGCGTCGATCTGCACAGTCCGTGGTGTTATCAACCACTCAATCATACGCCCAGAAGCGACCCCTCCACAGAGCACCCGTGATTCCCGACTTGCCTCTCATCGAGTTTTTCGACCAGCGGCCAGAAATCCGCTGCGTGATGAGCACCCGTTGGGGCGGCGTTTCGGTCCCACCTTTCGCCAGCCTCAATCTGGGGCGCTCGACGGTCGACCGTCCCGACGCCGTTGCCGAGAATGGCCGGCGTTTCGCCGCCGCCGCCGGCTACGCCCCAAACCGCGCGGCGCGCATGCGGCAAGTCCACGGCGCGCGCGTGGTGACCGTCGCGGCGCCCGGCCAAGTCGGCGAGGCCGATGGACTGGCCACAGCCACGCGCCACCTGCCGCTCCTGGTCACCGTGGCCGATTGCCTGCCGGTCTTTTTGGCGGCACGGCAGGCGCCAGCGATCGCCGCCATCCACGCCGGCTGGCGCGGCTTGGCCGCGAAGATCGCCACACGCGCCGTCAGCGCTCTGGTCGATATCGGAGCCGAACCGCGCGCCATCGACGCGGTGGTCGGCCCGTCCATCGGCCCATGCTGCTTCGAGGTCGGTGACGAGGTCCTGGAGCACTTCGAGAACCACGTCGCCGGCGGGCGCCGGGTCGACCTATGGAACGCGGCGATCACCCAATTGACCGACGCCGGCATCCACCCTCGAGCAATCACGGTCGACGGACGCTGCACCCGGTGCCACACCCACACCTTCTTTTCGGCCCGCGCCGGCGAACCGACCGGCCGGATGGTGGGTATGATTGTATTGAGGGCTTCTCCCGCGGCACCCTCCGCGCCCTAAGCCTTTTTATTGCTTTGACTTGTGACTTTTTGGCATCGGCCGGAGTCAGAGTCGTAGGGCCCCTGGATAGGGGCTCTTGGTTGACTGGCAGCCGGCCGCCGTGTAGGTTGCCCCGCATTTCGAGCGGCGCTCGCCGCCCTGGCCAGGGCGGCTCCAGCGACGCACTCCGGAGGATGGATAGTGAACAATCATACGATCGCGCGACTAATCTGGGCCGCCGCGTTGGGACTCGCCTTGATGCCGGCCGGCGTCCATGCGGATGACGCCGCCGCCACCGCCGAAAGCGCTGCCACCGAGGCTCAGACCACCGCCACCGAGGCTAGCGATGCAGCCACCGAGGCGGCGGCGGCGGCCAGCGATGCCGCCCAAACCCTCCCGGAGGCGGCCTCCGCCAAATACGCCGCAGTCACCGAGGCAATTTCCGGCGAAGACTTTGCCGCCGCCAAGACAGCGCTCGGTGAAGTCCTCGAGCTGGCACCAGAATTTCCCCGCGCCCACTTTGACCTGGGCTTCTGCGAAGACAAGCTCAAGAATCACGACGCCGCCGCCACGCACTACGCCAAGGCGTACGCGTTGGAGCCCACCAAAGCCGACTACGGCTACGCCGCCGGTTTGGCCTACTACCAAGCCGAGGACTATGCCCAGGCCGCTCAGCTCCTCGGCCAAGTGACCGACGCCGACCCCGAACACGGCAAGGCATGGCTCCAATTAGCCCGCGCCCACGAAAAGCAAAAGGCGTATGACGAAGCTGCAGCCGCCGCCACCAAAGCCACCGAGTTGGCCCCCGAGGACGCGTCGGCATACTTCCAACTCGGCTCGATCGAGTACAACAAGAGCCTCAAGACCAAGTCCTACGACGCTGCGACAGCCGCCTACGAAAAGGCGCTCGAACTCGATCCCAAGCACGTCAACGCCTTCGCCGGCCACTACAAGCTCGGCAAGCTCTACTACAAGCAAAAGAACTACGCGGACGCCAAGGCGCAGTACGAGCAGGCGGTCAAAATCCGCCAGGACTATCCCGCCGCCCACCTGGCCCTCGGCGACGCGGAGCGCAAGCTTAAGCAACACGACGCAGCCGTCGCTGCCTACCAGAAAGCCATTGAGCTCAGGGCTCCAGAGGTCTACGGGCTGGCGTACTACAAGCTGGGTGGCGTCTACCAATCGCAAGAAAACTGGGACGGTGCCCTCGAGGCCTTCCGGCAGTCGCTAAACGACACCAAGTTCCGCTACGCTGAGAAGTCGCGGGAGTCGATCACCAAGATCGAAGACTACCTGACACAGAAAAAGAAGGCCGCCTCCTCCTACTAGAAGGGGCGACTGACCATCGAATCGCCCAGCGGGCGGGGCAGCCCAGTGCCGCGCCGCCCGTTGGTCAATGGGCCCTAGGCAGAGTTGCGCTCCTCGACGACCTCGAGGTCCCGGCGCGGCAAGATGCGAGCCGGCACCCCCACCGCCGTGCTGTTGTCCGGCACGTCGGCGATCACCACGGCGTTGGCGCCAATCCGCACATTGTTGCCAATCCGAATGTGCCCGATCAGCTTGGCGCCGACCCCCACGTACACATCATCGCCGATCGTCACGCCGTCTTCGATCAGATTGCCGTGCTGCACGGTACAGTTGCGACCGATCGTTTGATTGTGCGGTAAGAAGACCCCGGACCAAGTGTGAATGCAAAAACCTGGACCGATAACGGTGTTCTCCGGCACGTTGATCCCGTAGACCGCCTCGCACACCGTGCGCCAAGCCACCTGCACGAGCTTCAGCAACTGCTTGACGACCGGCACCCGAAACGTCTGGAGCCAACGCCCCATCCTGTAAACCACCACGGCCTGCGTTCCGTAGTGGAACCAGATGGTGACATTCTGATGGATCCAGCCTTCGGAGCTGCCGTTGTGGAGGCGCGCCGCCCGCAGATCCCCTTTTAGGTTTTCAAACATCCTCGCCTCGAGACGCTCTCAAACTGAGTCAGCTGGCCGGAGCTCACCCAGGCCCTCCAGCTTCTTCTGTCATTGTCGGCCAGCGGCGCCGTGGAGTGAATCGCTAGCACCAAGCTTGGTCGCCAAGACCTCAAGAATCTGCACGGCATTGGTGGCTGCCCCCTTGCGAATGTTGTCCGCTACCACCCAAAACGCCAGACCATGTTCCGCCGACGGGTCGCGCCGCACTCTTCCCACCCACACCCAATCGTTGCCGCGGGCCAGCCGCGCGTGCGGATAGGCCGCCGCCGCCGGCTCATCGAGCACCCGCACCCCTGGGGCCGACCGCCAGATCGCCTGAGCCTCGGCCACCTCCAGCGGGCGCTCGGTCTCCACCCACACCGCCTCGGAGTGACCGCGCTCCACCGGCACTCGGGCGCAGGTCGCCGAGATTCTCAGGTCGGGCGCGCCGAGGAGTCGCCGGCTTTCGGCGACGATCTTCTGCTCCTCGGTCGTCGTGCCGCCAGCCTCAAAGCGACCGCAGTGCGGGAGCACGTCCCCGGCCAAACGCTTGGCAAACACCTCGCCCGCCGGGCCAGCGTTTTCCGGCTGGCGCCGCTCGTCGTGCAGTTGATCCACCCCGGCCTGACCAGCCCCGGAGGCCGACTGGTAGGTGGCAACCACCACCCTTCTCAACCCGGCCACCCGCGCCAGGGGCGCCAGCGCCACAACTAGTTGTATTGTCGAACAATTAGGATTTGCAATTATCTGCGGGGCACGGGGGCAGCGCTCGAGCACCCGAGCATTCACCTCGGGCACGATGAGCGGCACCTCTGGGTCACCCCGAAAGGCGCTGGAGTTGTCGATCACCCAAGCACCCTCTGCAACACACTTGGGTGCCCACTGGCGCGCAACCCGCGCCCCGGCGGCGAAAAGAACGACGTCGGCGCCGCGAAAGGCACCGGCAGAGCACACCTCGACCGGGCGCTCGACGCCAGCCACCGTTGCCAGGCGGCGGCGCGAGGCGAAAAGCCGCGGGCTTTGGCCCCGCTCAGCGAGCACCTCCAACATGGCGCGTCCCACCAAACCTGTGGCACCGACGACTGCAATTTGCACTGCCCGACTCCTTCTCGCGACTGCCGGCCTCGAGCTTGACACGAAGCCAGAGCCCGCGCCATAGTCGGCTGTCTCGGGTCCTGATCCCTCCTTCCTTGATTCTCTCCATGCCCATGCGCCGTGCCCCACATGTCGCCGCCATGGTCTGCGCCGCGGTCCTGGGACCGCGCCCGGCTGGAGCCACTGCCGCACCACCTCCAGGCGCTGTCCACTGGCTCGAACTCTCGGGCGCCGTGCGCTCCGGTACTGTCGACCACGTCGCCTTGGCGCTGGACGTCGCCACCTCGACCGGCGCTGCCTGCTTGGTGCTGGCCGTCAACGCCGACTCCATCGACCCGGGCGCTCTCGACGCGCTGATCGGCCACTTGCGGAGCGCCCGCCTGCCGGTGGTGAGCTACGTCGGCGGCGTGGCCCGCGCGGCACCCACTCCGGCACTGCTCATCCTGGCCTCGACGCCGCTCTCGGCCATGCACCGGGCGAGTTCCTTGGGGCGGGCCAGCGCCCGGGCGGCACTGGCCATGGGCGTCGTCGACTTCGTGGTGACCGAGGACGGCGATCTCATCGAAGTGCTGGACGGCGCCCGGATCGAGGTCGACGGCGCCGCCCGCGTCCTGGCCACGCGCGGCGCGGCGTTCTACGCCTGGCCCGCCGCCGAGGGGGGCACCACTCCACCCCCCCAAGACGACCGCGCCAGTGGGCGGCGGGCTCTTGCCCTGGTCGCCGGCTTGATAGTGGCCGCCGGCTTGGGAATCGTCGGGGCAACACTCAGGCGACCCGCTGCCGCCGGCACCGCCGCCCTCCACGGCGAGGACGGCGTTGCCACCACCGACCTCGGTCCGACCCGCACCGGCCAGGTCTGGATCCGCGGTGAGCTTTGGCGCGCCCGCGCGCGCGAACCGATTTGGGTCGGTGAACGCGTGCGGGTCACCAGCAGCCGCGGGCTAGAACTCGACGTCGAACGGCACGGAGGGTAAAGATGCCCCAGTCTCTCTTGGTATTCGGCCTCATCCTGCTACTGGCAGCGAGCGCCATTCGCGTCCTCAAGGAGTACGAGCGCGCCGTGGTGTTTCGCTTGGGCCGAGCCATCGGTGTCAAAGGCCCGGGCGTCGTCCTGCTCATTCCCGGCATCGACCGGATCGTCAAGATCGACCTCAGGTTGGTAACCCGCGACGTGCCACCCCAGGAGGTCATCACCCGCGACAACGTCACCGTTGCCGTCAACGGGGTCATCAACTTTCGGGTGATGGATGCCGCCCGCGCCGTGCTCGAAGTCGAAGACTACGCCTTGACCACCCTCCTGTTGGCTCAAACGACGCTGCGCACGGTGGTGGGCGAAGTGGAGCTGGACGAGCTGTTGGCTGAACGCGAGAAGCTAAACGCCAAGCTGCAAGAGCTTCTGGACTTGGCCACCGACCCGTGGGGCATCAAGGTATCAACGGTGCAAATCAAAGACGTCGACCTGCCGGCAACCATGCAGCGGGCGATGGCCAAGCAAGCCGAAGCAGAACGCGAACGACGGGCACGCATCATCAGTGCGCGGGGCGAGTTTCAAGCCGCCGAAGCCCTGGCCGAAGCAGCACGGATCATCGGTGCTCACCCGGCCGCCCTCCAACTCCGCTACCTGCAAACCCTCGCCGAAATAGCCGCCGAAAACAACTCGACGACGCTTTTCCCGGTGCCCATCGACCTATTCTCGGTGTTCCAACGCCCGGGCACGCCAGAGTCCTCCTAGGCTCGGGAAAAAGCGCGGATCGCCCGCGTCTTGATCAGGCAGTGGACTAGGACCCCCGGCGCCAACTGCAACTCGGTGCGCGCTTCTCTGGTGATCTCGGCCCGCAAAGGCACGCTGGCGGCCACCAGTTCTACCAGCACCCGCCCCGGCAACTCGGCACACTGGACGACACGGGCAGGAATGACGTTGCGCACGCTGAGCCCCTCAGGCGCTCCACGACTGAGGATGACCTCGTCGGCGCGAAACCATAGTTCAGCGGGCTGACCAACCGCCAGACCGCGCCCCGGCACTTTCAACAAAGCACCCCCGCAGTCGACACGGGCTATCCCTAGATCGCCGTCCACCTCGACGACGTCCACGCGCAGCCAGTTATCGAACTCCATTGCGCCTTCGGCAACCGGCAGCGCCCGGGGGCTGGCAAAGATGGCGGTGGGCGGACCCGCCTCCACCACCCGCCCGCCGTTGAGTAGCACCACCTGGTCGGCCAGTGCCACCGCTTCTGCAACCGAATGGGTGACCAAGACCATGCCCAAACCCCGCGCCTTGCAACCTCTCAATGTATCGAGCAGCCGGCCGCGGCGCGCCTGGTCGACGCCAGCCAGGGGCTCATCCAAGAGCAGCACCTCAGGAGCCGCCAAGAGCGCCCGCCCCAACGCCACCCGCCGCGCCTCCCCTCCCGATAAGCTGGTGGCCGGCCGGGACATAAGCCCGCCCAATTCCAAGCGTTCCACCACGTCTTGCCAAGCCGCATCCTCCGAACCTTTGGCAAAGGTCAAGTTCTGCCGCACGTCCATGTGGGGGAACAGGCGCGGCTCCTGAAAGACGCAACCCAGCCGCCGGCGTTCGGGCGGCTCGCAGTGGTTGCCATCCAGCACCCGGCGCCCCCAGAGGTCGATGCGGCCGGTGGTCTGGCCGGTGGCGAGGCCAGCAAGGAGTTCCACCAACGTCGTCTTGCCAGCCCCGGATCGCCCCATCACGGCGACGACCGGGCCAGCTGCCTCGAAGACCGCCTCCAGAGCGAAACCCGGCCGGCGGTGGCGCACGTCCAGGCTCAACAGGTGTGGTCTAGCGCTCATCGGCGCTCGCCGACCGGGGTCTGTGCGCCGCGGCCCAACAACCACTCCGACACCAGCAAGGTGCCGACCGCCAGAGCCACCGAGATGGCCACGAGTCGCCACGCCGTGCCCTCGCCACCGGGCGTCGCCAGCGCCGTGTAGATGGCCAACGGCAGGGTGCGCGTCTCACCGGGAATGTTGGCAGCCAGGGTGATGGTCGCCCCAAACTCACCCAAGCTGCGGGCAAACGACAAGATGCACCCGGTCAACATGCCGCGCCACGCCAACGGCACGGTCACCGCCTGGAGCGTGCGCCACCTGGACGCCCCCAGGGTGCGGGCCATCTGCTCGAGTTGGGGATCCACCGCCCCAAACCCCAGCCGCATCGCCCGCACCATGAGTGGAAAACCCACCACTGCCGAAGCGACCACTGCCCCCCACCAGGTGAAGGGAATCGCCACGCCGACCCGCGCCAGCGCCGAACCCAAGGGGCCGCGCGGCCCAAAAGCCACGAGCAACAAGGTGCCAGTGACCACCGGTGGCAAGATCAAGGGCAGGTCGGTCAGCAAACTCAACCAGGCGTTGAAGCGCGAGCGCCGGCGGACCAAGAACCAAGCGCACAGAGCCGCGGGGAGCACACTCACCAGCACACACGCCGTGGCGACCCGCAGGGACAACGCCAGGACTTGCCACTCTGCGTTAGTCATCCCGACCGAAACCCAGCGCCGCCAACTGCTGGCGGACCCCGTCGCCTCTCAAGCAATCAAACAACGCTCGCGCCTCTGGACCATCGTCCATCAACGCCATCTCGTAACGGATCTCTGGGGCGAGTGCCTGAGGCACCGGCGCCACCACCCGGACACCCCGGGCAAACTGGACGTCGGTTTGATAGACGATGCCGTAGGCGACGGCGCCGGTTTCCACGGCGCGGAGCGCCGCCCGCACATCCGCGGCCGGCACTAGCCGTGGCTCTAAACTCTCCCAGATCCCGGCGTTTTCGAGGGCTTGGCGGGCGTAACGCCCGGCTGGCACCGCCTCGGGATCGGCCACCGCCACTCGCCCGGTGGTCTGCGCCAACGCGTGAAACTCAAGCGCCGGAGTAGGCGAACGCGCCACCACGACCAGGCGGTTTTGGCAAAAGAGCGCGCGCGCCAAGATCGGGCGCTGGCCGTGAACCCGGTCCAGCCACTCGGCGTCAGCGGCAATCCACACGGCGCCCGGTGCGCCCCAACGCAGCTGGCGGGCCAGAGTCGCGCTGCTTGCGTAGGTGATCGCTACCCTGTCGCCGCAAATGCCGTCGAGGACACCACCCAAGCTCGCCGCCGCCAACAAGCGGGGCGGCGCCAGAGGGTCGCCCCCGGCGCAACCCAACGCCAGGACCACCAGGGTCAGGTTCATGGCCCACCCGCTCACGACACCCGTCTCCCCGGATCGACCAACCCCAAGTGTCGCGCCGCGAAAGTCAGCGGCGCCTCGGGGACAATTGCCAACCCATCTCGCAACTGTTGGCGGCACGAGAAGCCTTCGGCTACCACCACCGCACCCGGACCGGCCCGCCTGACAGCGGGGAACAACCCCAGCTCCCCAACCGCCATCGACAAGCGGTGGTGGAGGTAGCCAAAGGCGCCGGCCATGCCACAACACTCGGGCGGCGACGGCACGAGTTGGACGCCAGGCAGTTGTCCCAGCCAAGCGGCCATCGCCTCGCCGTCACCGCCGGCTCGCCGGTGACAATGGGCGTGGACAACCAGACGGACAGGCGCCGGTGGCGCCGGCGCGTCCAGCGCCTCGGCGCGCACCACCTCGTCCCACATGCGGGTGGCGGCGGCCACCGCGAACGCCCGCCCGTCGCCGGGCAGAAAAGCCGGCAGTTCGTCCCGCAGAGTGTAGACACAGCTGGGCTCGATCCCCACCAAGGGCAAGCCACGCTCAACGTCGGGGTAGACCACCTCCACCAACCGCCGCATGACCTGGCGGGCGCGGCTAATCCGCCCGGCAGACAGGAGAGCGCGCCCACAGCACACCGGCTGATCGGGGAGCTTGGGACGCTCGCCGCCCGCACTCAAGACCGCCAGCGCCGCTTCGCCGAGTCCGGGTTCGAACGCCGCCGTCCACGTATCATCCCAAAGGACGACCGTCGGTTGGCGGGCATCCGCCCACGTGCGTCGCCAGGGCACCTCCCGGAGGGCGGGCACCAGACGCCGCCCGTCGGCGCCGGCCAACCGCCCGAGTACGCGGCGGGCCCACGGGCGCCCCAGCTGCCGGCGCCAGGCGCTCGGCCACCGAGCGGACCAGGCGATCCCGCGGTGGGCTTCGCCGAAGACAAGCTGACTCCACGAGGACCGGCGACGCGCCAAAAACTCGCTTTTTAGCCGCGCTACATCCACAGCGGTGGGGCACTCACGCTTGCACGCCCGGCAACCCAAGCAGCCGTCGAGGGCCCGCCCCACCGCCTCCACCGCCGCCGGGCCCTGGCGATCGGTGCCAACCAACGCGCTCAGCGCCCGGGCCCGGCCGCGCGGCGAGTCCGCCTCGTCGCGCGTGACTCGATAGGTCGGACACATGGAACCGCCTTCCAGAGCGCGGCACAGCCCGTTGCCGTTGCACGCTTCGATGAGGGGCGTCAGGACCGGCTCGGTGCGCGCGGTGTCGAGCGGCCACCTAAGGCTGTCGATGAGTGGCCCGGCACCGACAATCTTGCCCGGATTCAAGCGCTGGTTGGGATCAAACACTTGCTTGACTGCGATCATGGCGGCGGCCGCTTCGCTTCCCAACATTGGTTCCATGAACGGACTGCGCAGCAACCCGTCGCCGTGCTCACCGGAGAGGACACCGCCGAAGTCTTTGACCGCGACCGCGACCGCCTCGGCGATTGCCACTAGGGCGTGCCGATCAGCAACGTCACCCAGATCGATGAGCGGCCGCACATGCACGCAGCCGGCGCCGGCGTGCCCGTAGTAGTGGGCATCGGTGCCGTGGGCGCGAACAATGGCGTCGACGCGTCTTAGGTACTCGGCCAGCCGCACAGGCGCCACCGCGGCGTCCTCGACAAAACCCAGCGGTCGCCGGCGGCCGCCCCGGCGCATGACGAGCGCCAACCCGGCGCGTCTGAGTCGCCAGAATGCAGCTTGCGCCGCCGGCGCCACCAAGAGCTGGTGACTGATACCGGCGGCAGCCAACCGCCGGCGCGCCGCCGCCACGCCGCCGGCCACCTCGCCCAAAGCGCCTCCGGCATACTCCGCCACCACCCAGGCCCCGGCCGGTGGCAAGAGGGCGGCGGCAGCCTCGTAGCCGGGGGCGCTCCGCGCCAGGGCGACGAGCGCCGCATCCAACAGCTCCAAAGCCACGGCGGGAGTATCGAGGAGCATCGGTGCCAGCGCCGCCCCCTCGAACACATCCGCGCAGCTTGCCACCACCAGCTGCGTGTGGGCTGGGCGCTCGACCAATCGCAGGCGGGCTTCAAGCACGACGGCCAAAGTGCCTTCAGAACCGGCGATCAAGCGGAGCGGATCGGGGCCAGCCAGTGCCGTGAGGTCGTAGCCCATGACGCGACGCGGATGGGTGGGCAGGTCGGTCCGCACGGCTGGCGCAAAACGCTCGCCCACCATCGCCAGCGCTCGCGCCAGGTCCGGGTCCGCGCTGCTGCCCCCGCCCAAATCCATACAGGTGCCGTCGGCCAAAAGGACGCGCGCCGCTTCCAGGTGGTCGGCGGTCCGCCCGTACACCAACGAGTGAGCGCCGCAGGAATTGTTGCCAATCATGCCGCCCAACGAGGCGCGACTGGCAGTCGCCACGTCCGGACCAAACATGAGCCCGGCAGGCGTCACCGCACGGTTGAGTGCCTCGAGAACCAATCCTGGCTGGACGCGTGCCAGTCCGTGCTCGGTGTCTACTCCCAGGACCCGGTGCATGTGGCGCGTAAAGTCAAAGACCAGAGCGCTGGCGACGGTCTGCCCGGCGAGGCTGGTACCCCCACCCCGCGGCAACACCGCCGCCCCCAAGTCTCCTGCCACTTGCAGAGCAACCTGCGCGTCGTCGGCATCCAAGGGGCAGACCACGCCCAGCGGCAACACCTCGCAAATCGACGCATCGCGCCCGTACATGGCGCGCCGAGCCGGATCGAACCACACCTCGCCGCGCACTTCGCGGCGCAGCGTGCGCTCGAGTGCGGTGGTCATCGTTCGGCGATACGGAGAATACCGGCCGCATCGGCCGTGGCTAGCGCGTCATCGAAAGACCCTTCGACTGCCGCCAGCTGGCCAACGCCATCGAAGGGGTTGTCACTGGGTTGGTGCGAACCTACGAGCACCTGGCAAGCCCACGACTCGACGTCGCCGGCGTCAGGTCCAAATAGGCGGCGCGGAATCTTAACGCCAGCCCGCCCGCTGTCCCAGAGGGGTGGCTCGCCGTCGAGGCGTCCGCGGCGACCGCCCACCCACTCACCAAACTCGTTGGTGACCAAGACGCCCTCAGGGGAAAGATCTATCGTCCACTGGTACGGTGCCGACAACCACACCCATTCGCCGTTGGCGCCGGCCGCGGCGCTCAACCCGTCGCGGTCACCGCCGCGCACCAAAACGCGGGCAAAAGCGCTCGCGCTCCCCCACTCTCCTACCACGGAATCCGCCGGGGTCGGCGCCACGGTCACCTCGAGGAACACCGACGTCGAGTCGGTTGCAACTCGAAACCGCTCCAAATCAGGGCCACCGGCTGCATCATCGCCGGGATCCCGCGCATCGATCACCGGCGTCGCGCCTGCGGGCGGTGGTCCGCTGGTAATCCACGCCACGTCCATCTTCGCCAGTGCGTCCTGGTAGGCCGTCTCCAGCTCGGGCAACTCGACCTCAAGCGCTGCCCGCGCCGCCGTCGGCAAGCCTAGCCAGTAGCGACCGCGGTAACCGAAATCGAAGAAGCGCTCTGCACCATAGGTTTCGAGGACGTAGCGCATGAAGGTCGCCATCTGAATCGTCGCCGGTGATTGCTCGTCAACACCCAAATTGCGGTAAGCGTCTTGTGCACCCGGCAGCTCACCACGGCTTCGGAGTTCACGGGCCCTCATCACCAACCAATCCGGATGGGCGCGGAAGCCCCCCAACAATCCAAAGGCGATGCCGCCGGCCGCGCTACTGAATGGGTTGCCGCGCTCGACGTCCGGGTAGCCGGCATAGTAGAGCGCCCTCCCAAGTGGGAAGACGGCAATCGGCGATGCAGAAACCACGACGTTGTTGCGCTCGTAGACCCGGGTCCAAGTCGGGGGCTTGTCGAACAAGCGGCCGACTTCATCTGCGTCCTTGCACAGGTAAAAATCGATCCGCTCGGCCGGCGGCACGTTCAATGCCGCCGCCGCCGCCAGATAGCGCGCTTCGTTCCGGCGTATCAACGCGGGGTAGAACGGTTCGCCGGCCCCCTGCCAATGGTAGACAAAGCGACCCGACTCGAGCGTGCGCCAACCGCGGGTCTCCAGATCGATCCGGTTGACCATCACCCAGCTACCGGTCGAATCAGGGACGAAGTACCGTGATACGTCGCCCAACACCTGACCGCGATACTTGAGGCGCACCGAGAGCTCGACGTAGTCCGCGCGCTCGAACACCGCCAACACCGAATCGGCCACGTCGGCAACTGGCACCCGCCAGGTTTGAAACGCCAGATTCCAATCGTAGGCCGGGTAGCGCGCGACGATCGCCGGGCTCCAGAGGTCAGCCGCCTCTGGACTATCCTGGCGGCGCGCGGTCATGTAGGCGGCGTAGCGCTCGAGGACCATGCGCAGCTCCGCCCGGTCGCGAGCTGCCTCCAGAACCGCCGGTCGTGCCGCTGGCAGCTCAGCCGCCGCCGGCGCCCAGCCGGCGGCAAACAAAACCACGCTCCAGCCGATAGCTCGCAACATCACAACCGCGGCAGGGTGACCTCGGTCTGTCCCTGGTACTTGCCGCGCTTGTCCGCGTACGACCGTTCACACGGTTCGTCACTGGCAAAGAACAGCACTTGGGCGATCCCCTCGTTGGCGTATATCTTGGCTGGCAGCGGCGTCGTGTTGGAAATTTCCAAGGTCACAAAGCCTTCCCACTCGGGTTCAAACGGCGTCACGTTGGTAATAATGCCACAGCGCGCATACGTCGACTTGCCGACGCAAATGGTGATGACGTTGCGCGGGATCCGGAAGTACTCCACCGTCCGCCCAAGTGCAAACGAGTTGGGCGGGATGATGCACACCTCACCCTTGAAGTCGACCAACGACTGCGTATCGAAGTTCTTCGGGTCTACTGTCGACGAGTAGACGTTCGTAAAAATACGAAACTCATCAGCGATGCGAATGTCGTAGCCGTAAGAAGAGAGCCCGTAGGAGATCACCCCGTCGCGCACCTGCGTGTCGCAAAACGGCTCGATCATGCCGTGTTCCTGGGCCATGCGGCGTATCCAGCGATCCGACTTAACGCCGGCAGCCGACACCAGCGTGTCACTCATGTGGGTCCTCGTTTCAGAAAGGGGAGTTCTGCGTGGCGGCACGGGGACGCGCAAGCTAGCATTGGGTAGCGTCAGTGTCAACGCGGGCCACCTTCCATGAGCGCGCGGAGCGCCCCAACCCGCGGATCGCCCGGAATCCGGCGGGTCAGCCAACGGAGTTGCTCGTCCGCCAGGCGCCGATCACCTTCCTGAAGTGCAGCCGCCGCCAGACTCAAGCGCGCCACCACGTAGGACGAGTCCAGTGCCACGGCTTGGGCAAACGCTTCGAGCGCTCCCGGTTCACCCAGGCGCGCCGTTGCCAGACCCAGGTTGTACTGGTGGGGTGCCACCTCGGGCTCCAACCGAACAGCGGCGCCGAAGGCGCGGCGGGCCTCATCCCAACGCTCTTCGGCAGCGACAATCGTACCCAACGCCGCCCAAGCGTCGGCGCCGCCACCGTGTTCGATCGCCGCGCGCAACGCCACTCTAGCAGCCGCCGCGTCGCCCCGCGCATGAGCAACGAGGCCCCGCTCAAACCAAGCGGTCGGCAGGCGCGGGGCCAGGGCCACCGCCCGCCCGGACGCCTCTTCGGCGTCCTGCCAGGCCGCCAGCCGCCGGGCGGCGCCGGCCAACCCCACCCACGCCTGCGGGCTCTGTGGATCCAGCTCGACGGCGCGCTGAAAGTCCCGGCGGGCGGCCACGGGCTGGCGGAGCTTGAGGCGGTAGTTGCCCCGGTTCACCCACACGAGGGCGTCCCCCTCCCCACCAGCAGCCAGCGCCGCGTCAAAGGCGCCGAGGACCTGGAGCGAATCCTGACCAAGAGCGGCCAGGCGCAGCGCCTGGTTCATCGGCGGAATCCAGCGCTTGCCACTCTCGAGCCCAAGCACCGCCGGCGATGTCGCCACCACCACCAGAGCAACCAAGCCGGCGGTCGCCGCCCGCGAGCGCGGCGCGCGCTGCCCCGCACTTGTCCACGGCGCCAGACAGCGGACCAGGCCGAGCCCGGCCGCCACTGCCAAGAGCGGAACGATTTGCACGCGGTAGCGCCCAGTGACAAAAACCAGGGCGGTGACCACCGTGAAGCTGACCGCGCTCGCCACGGCCGTGACCCGCCCCGGCGGTCGCCAGCGTCCGGCGATGAGCCCGAGCGCCGCCAGCGGCAGCACCCAGGCACCGCTTAACCACCACCTACCGAGCAGCGGTGCCGCGTGGCGCACAGCTTGCCAATCGACAATCTGGGGCACCTCAAAGCGATTCCAAACCAGCGCCATCTTGCGGCCGAACAACCGGAGCCCGCGCACCGGGTCGGCACGCCAGGCTTCCACCGCCTCTCGCAGCCAGTAGTCGGAAACCTCGCCGGCCGACAGCGAGCGACCGAGCTCCCGCTCGGCCAGCGTGCGCCCGGTCGGATCGCCCGCCTCCCCGGGTACGGCGGCGACACCGGCGGGGAGGACGAAGGTACCGTCGGCCTCAGCGTGGTTGCCCACGTAGGCGTTGAATCCACCGCTGGCGGTCACCAACAGCCAATCGCCGGAGACGCGATAGTTGCGCCAGGTCACCGGGATGAGGGGAATCAAGCAGGCGACGCCCAGGACGACCGCCGTTCGGGCGGTCAAGCGGCGGCCCGCCCAGGTCACTGCCCCGACGACCAACGCGACCGCCAGCCCCGAGGGGCGCACCAGTGCGTTCAGACCAAAAGCACAACCGGCCACTGCCGCACGTTTTGCCGACAAGGGCGCCGGGTTGGCACCGATCGCGCCGATCGCCACTGCCAGGAGCACGGCCCCCAGGACTTCGGCCACGAGCAAGTTCTCGTACAAGATGAACGGTCCGTGCAGCGCCAGGCACCAGGCGGCGGCCACCCCTGCCCATCGTCCCCCCCAGCGCCAGGACAACCAGCCCGCCCAACCGATCAAGGCGACGCCGAGCGCGTGTTGGGCGGCTGCGACCCAAAGTGGTCCATCGGACCCGGCGCGATAAAGCAGCGCCATGCAGTGGGGGTAGAGGGGTCCTAGGAAGTAGGCACCGGCGGGAGAACCCCGGCCACCAGCCAAGCTTTCAGCCCAGGCGTGGTAGGCGGCCGCGTCGAGTTGGGGGACGCGGAAAAGGGGTGCGTCGCGAAGTCCCCAGAAAACGACAGCGCGCAGCGCAGCGCCGACAAGTATGGGCAGCCACAAGCCGCCCCAACCCCAAATGGGTGGAGCTACGCCCCCTCGGCGGGCAGGCACTGACTGTGATGGACGCGCGGCATCGCCCCTGCCTGGCGGATGCAAATCACCTCGTCACCGACGCGGACGGGCTCTTCGCAGGTCGCACAGTCGCAATCCAACAGCACCGCGGCTACCCCAAGGGTCGCCGAGTCAGGCCGCTGTTTGGCTGGCAGCGACGCCTCGTCCCAGCACGCGGCGTGGTAGAAAAAGCCCTGTTGCCAGAATGCTTCATCGTGATAGAGGACAATCCGGTCACCGTCGCGGACCGGATCGTCACAAAGGTAACAACTAGCGCCGTTTCGCACCCGAATCCCAACCTGTTGAGATCCTTCTGGCTCGAAGGTCCGTTGCGATGGCTGAATGGTGACGATCCTCCTGGGGCACCCACAGTAGCTTATTCTTCGAAGCTCGGCTCGGTCTGCTGCGACTGGCGTCGATCTGACGCAAAGTAGAGCGAGCCATCCGGTCCCACCGCCGGGCAGTACTCGTTGGCCCGGGAGTTGACCGGCGGCGGCAATCTGACCGGCTCCGACCAGCCCTTGCCATCGACCCAATCGGCACGATACAGGTCGAACTGTCGCTCGCCCCCACGCGTCGACGCAAAGTAGAGCGTGCGCCCGTCGGGGGCCAGGGCCGGTGAGTAGTCAGAATCTTCGCTGTTGATGGTCGGACCCAAGTTGTAGGGCTCTTGAAAGCGACCGTGGTCGTCGGCGGTCGTCGCGTACAAGTCGAACGGACCGCGGGTGTCCTGCCGCGCGGCCACGTAGACCATGAAGTCACCTGCCTGCCCGACGGTCAGCATGCGCTCATCGCCGGGGGTGTGGAGAGGCTCGCCGTAGGCCACGGGCTCCAGCCATGTGCCGTCCACCAGAGCGCTGACGAGCAAGTCATAGGCCGCCTGATCGGGGTCTAGCCGCGAGTAGATCAAGGTGTGCGGCGCCGCTAACACACACGGTGCGAACTCGTGGGTGATTGAGTTGACCGGCTTCCCCAGGTTCTGGGGAACGCCCCAGCCGCCGTCCTCAAGCTCGGCGACGTAGAGATCGACGCCACCCACGCCACCGGGCCGATTGGAAGCGAAGTACAACCGCTGGCCGTCGGCCGACAGGTGTGGGGTGGTCTCCCGGTGCGGGCTGTTGATCTCGGACCCGAGGTTCTGCGGCACGCCGTAGCGGCCGTTGGCGCCGGGCTTCGTCACCCACAGATCAAGCCCACCCATAGTCTCGGAGTCAGCGTCAGCCGCGCCGGCAACGAGCAATACACCCAGGCATAGCCCCAGGCCTAGCCAGCCAGCCGGCTGCCGTTGTTCTACATGCATGCGATCACCTGTTGCGAAGCTCCGGGGTCAAAGCACCCTGGCCGAGCCGGCGTTGGCGGAACCTCACAAGTCCCTCTAGTGTCTTAAACCAAACGCGCACAAAAAGTTCCGCCTATCCACCGGCCAAAACCAGCCTAGCCACCGCTCGAAAAGGGGGTACTCGGCGCAGGCCGATGATACACTGAACCGAGTCCCGTCTGACCATGCGATCTCGCTTCAACCACACTTCCCGCTTCTCCTTCGGACCCGGCCCGCTGACCCCGGCGGTCAAGTGGCTCCTATGGATCAACGTCGGCGTCTTCCTGGCGATGGCCCTTGGAGAGTTCGACTGGGTCACGCCGTTTGGACTAACTCCGGCGGCGGTCCTCGGCCGCGGTCACATCTGGCAGGTGGTCACCTACATGTTCTTGCACGGGGGCTTTTGGCACCTGTTCATGAACATGTTTGCCCTGTGGATGTTCGGCGTCACGCTAGAGCGGCGCTGGGGCACCGAAGAATTCTTGCAGTTCTACCTCACCACCGGCATCGGCGCCGGCATCATCACCTGGCTCCTGTCGATGGGTTCGGCAACACCCATCATCGGCGCCTCGGGGGCCATTTTCGCGGTGCTGGTTGCTTTCGGCATGACCTTTCCCAACCAGCCGATTCTGATTTGGTTTCTGTTCCCGGTCCCCGCCAAGATCTTCGTGGCCATCTTCGGCCTCCTGGAACTCCTAGCCCTGCGCGGCGGCCAGGACGGAGTCAGCCACATCACACACCTGGCCGGCCTGGCGCTGGGATTCATCTACTTGAAGGCAGAATGGCGGCCGCTCAAGCACTGGCGCCGGCTCAGGGCAAGGCTCAAGGGCGGCCACCTCAAAGTGGTGCGCCTGGAGCGCCCCGAACCTCCCCAGTCCGACGCTGAAATTGACGCCATCCTGGACAAGATCTCCCGGGAGGGTATCGACAGCCTCACCGAGGCCGAGTACCAGAAGCTCCGCCAACGCTCGTCGGGCGACTGAGCGGCGCCCCTACGAATACTCGTGGATGAGCTGGGCGATCTTCACCGCCGCCTGGCCGTCGCCATAGGGCGCCCCTCGGTTCGCGGTGGGAGCCGGCGCCTCGAGGCCGGCGACGATGTCCTGAGCCACCGGCTTGGTCAGTCGATTCCAACCCCCCGCTAATGTCTCTGGCCAGGAGGTCGACGGGAACACCGTTACGCACGGCGTCCCGAGGAGGTAGGCCTCCTTTTGAACGCCGCCTGAATCGGTCAGGATGCGCAGCGCATCCCGCTCGAAGACCAGCATCTCCAGGTAGCCGGCCGGCGGTTCCAGGTGGACGGCCGGCGCCCGCGCCAGCGCTTCCCAGAGCCCGGCTTCGACCAGTGCTTTTTGGGTGCGCGGGTGGCACGGTAGGATGACCGGCGCCTCCAGTCCCAAGAGCGCCCGAACGACCTCGGCGAGCGCCGCGGGGTCGCCGGTGTTCTCGGCGCGGTGGATCGTGGCCAGCACGTAGGTGCCCGGCTCCAAGCCCAACCGCGCGGCCGGATGCTGGGCGGGCGCCCGTTCCAAGAAGTACTGGAGGGCATCGACCATGACATCGCCGGTCAGGTGCACCTCTCCCCAGACCGCTTCGCGCTCCAAGTGCTCAACCGCCACTCTCGTGGGTGCGAACAGTTGGTCGGACACGTGGTCGACCAAGAGGCGATTTTGCTCCTCGGGGTTGGCGCGCAGACCCGCCCGCACCCCCGCCTCGACGTGACCCAGCGCCACGTCAAGCTTGGCGACCGCCAGGGCCGCGCCCAGGGTGGTATTGGTGTCACCAAACACCAGCACATAGTCGGGCCGCACAGCCTCAACCAGGGCTTCGAGCCGCTCGGCAGTCCAACCCGTTTGTTCAGCGTGGCTGCCCGAGCCCACTTTCAAGTAGTGGGCGGGCGTCGGCAGACCCAACTCCTCAAAGAAAAGCTTGGAGAGCCGCGGATCGTAGTGCTGGCCGGTGTGCACCACCACCTCATCCGCCCTCCCGGCAAGAGCCCGGGATACCGGCGCATGCTTGACGAACTGCGGGCGCACACCCACGACTGACATCACTCTCGGCGGCATCGACCTCCCAAACTGACCTAACGCGTCACCGACACCCCGAGCTGCAACTCGCGGCTAAGGATGGTGTTCTTGCCAAGCACCAGCTGCCAATAGCCAAACTCGAGGGCGGTGTCCCCATCCAGAGCAATCGCCGCCCCCAATCCCAACTTGAGGAAGTCCTCTTCTCTCACACTCAGGGCTAGCTCGCCGTCTGCCCCCGGCGGCACTTCGGCCAAGCTCTCGACCCCTTGGGCGGTGAGCCTGAGCCATGTTTGCCCGGCCTGCCAGCCGACCTCGGCCAGGTATGGCACCTCATCGGCCATCTCGTCCCGAAAGCGCCGGCCCAGTTCGGCGGTGACATAGCCGGGTTGCGGATAGAGCGAAGCTGACACCACCAAGCGCCCGTCGAGGTCAAGCCGACCACTCCCCAGAGGTGGCATGTCGGCGCGCGCGTAGCCGGCGGGCAGCTTCAGGGACCACTGGCTGGCGACGCGCACGGGTCCGAACACCCAAGCGCCAACCCGGGCTCCCAGGTGGAGATCGCTGAGCCCCAAGGTCGACTCGTCGGTACCCAGGTCGTTTGCGAACTCGACGCGCTTGGCAGCACCGGCAATCACCAGGTCGAGCCAGCTCGCCAGCCCCACCTCGGAGTAGACGCCGAGTGTCGCCTCTTGGAAACGCCCGCCAAAGGCCATGGCCTGGCGATCGCCCCGTTGGTCGATCTCATCGGTGCCCACCAGGCCACTGACGCTCACCTTGGTGTACGCGTGCTGTGGCCCGCGCATCCAAGCCCCAGCCGCCACCAGCTCGGCTCCCAAGAACCCAGACACCCACAGACCGAGCACCAACACCCGCGCTCCGTTGCGCGTGCTGAACCGGGGTGCTACCCTGCGCGCGGTGCATTTGAATTGCATCATCATGGCTTACTCGCTGCTTCTCGACCCTCGCGGGCTGGAAGCCATCTTACCGCAAGGAGGACCGTCCATGACTCGGCCCGCTCTTCTCCGGCGCGTCGCCTTTGGTGTGTTGGCCTTCGCACTCATCTTGACGGGTGCCACCCAATCGGCGCACGCGCAAGTCTGGGGTGTATGGGGCGATCCAGCCCCGACGCCTTCAGGCTCGTGGTTCTCGTCGGCCCATTTCCTGGTCGGTGACGTCGTTGGCATCATGGGCCAGGCTCGGTTCCCGCTGGGCGGTCCGGCAGACATTGGCGTGCAGGTCGGGATTCCCGACTTTGACGACTCCAACTTCGCGTTTGCCGCCGACTATCGCCACCTGTTCTTGCCGGCTTCGGACGACTTCCCGGTCGACATCGCCTTTGACGGCGCCTTCGGGCTCATCGACCTCGACTTCGGCAAGATCTGGGACTTCGACTTCGGGGCGATCGTCTCCAAATCGATCGCCTCTTCCACCGGCCAGCGCTTCGTGCCCTACGGCTCGCTGATGATCGCCATTGGCCGGCTGTCGACTGATTCCCGCACGTTCCAAGGCCCCTTCGGGACCGTCAACGTCGGGGGTGCCTCAAGCACCGATACCGACGTCAACTTCCGCTTCGGGCTGGCCGTGCCCCTCGAGGACAAAGGCGTCACCTTGAACGGCGAGTTGCATGCTTCCTCCCGGGACATCACCAACATCTACTTCTCCTTTGGGGCCGGGATCGACATGTAAGCTAGCGTCGTTTGGAAAGCCGATGGCCCCCCACCGGGCCTGACCAAAGCCGTCGCCGAGCCAGGCGACGGCTTCTTTCTGCACCCTAGAAGGCGTTGGGTTCGCCGCGGACGACGCCGACCACGGTGCGCACCAGGATGCGTAGGTCCATCCACACCGTCCAGTTCTCGATGTAGTAGAGATCCGCCAGAATGCGCTCCTCCATCGAGCTGTCGGTGCCTCGAAGCCCTTGTACCTGGGCAAAGCCGGTCATCCCCGACTTGACCCGGAGCCGCCGCAAGTAGTCGGGAATCTCATCGACCAACTCCGGCACCAAGGCCGGCCTTTCAGGTCGAGGACCGACAAGGCTCATTTGACCGCAGAGCACATTCCATAGCTGCGGCAGTTCATCCAGGCTGGTGCGGCGCAAGAAGCGGCCGACCTCGGTGATGCGCGGATCGCCGCGGAGGGTACGCGTCGGCCCGGTGGCGACTTCGGCGTCCTCGCGCATGCTGCGAAACTTGAGCATTTGGAAACGACACCCGTCGCGTCCCAACCGCTCCTGGCGGTAGAGAATCGGGCCGGGGCTCGAGCACTTCACCGCCAACGCCAGCGCCCCCAACACCGGCGCCAGGGCCACCAACCCACAACCTGCCAGGGTGAGGTCCAGTGTACGTTTGGCGACCGCGTTCCAACCCAGTAGGGGGAACTCGTCGATGGTGAGTACCGGGACCGCCATCCACGTGTCGAGCCGGAGCCGGCCTGGCGCTAAGCCGGCCACCGCCGGCACCCACTCGACTTCCACGCCGGCGCCCCAGAGCGCGCGGATCCACGCCTCGGCAATGCCCTGTTCCCCCAGGGCCGGGGCAACGATCACCCGATCGAGCTGGCCGGCCGCGTGGGCAGCCAGCGCGGCGTTGGTCTCCTTGAAAGAGCCAGCGTAGTGCACGCCCGGCAACCCCTCGCGGGCCAGGGCACGGGCTACCACCTTGCCGGCGGCGCCACCCCCCAGGACCCCGACGCCGGCTTCGGGCAGTCGGCGAGCCACTGCCCGACCTAGCCACAACCGGCAGGCGGGGATGGCCAAGACCAACAGTGCCGCAGCCAAAACCAGAACCAACCGGGAGAAACTGGCATCTCGATAGAAAAACCCCAGGGCCAAAACGGCCGGGATTCCCGCCGCCACCGAGCGCAGCCCAGCCTCAAACTGGTGGACGACGTCGAGTGGCGCCCGCGGCCGGTAGAGCCCAAGGAGAGCGTTCAAAGCCACCCAGACCAGGGCCATCACGCCGGCCGCCGAGCCGTAAAGCGGCCAAGGTGGAACGCCGTGCACAGCGGGTACCCAGTGGGTCAGCGCCGAGTGGAAGCGCAAGGCATAGGCGGCTGCCACGGACACCACCACCGCCGTCGCGTCGGCAAGGGCTAACGTAAATTGGAGCTTGACTTCCGCCTTCCGGCGCTCGGCCTTGGTCACCCCTAGAGCCCCCCCACCAAGGCACCCACCACCGAATCAAGAACCCAGCGGCCGCGGGCAGTGGTCCGCACGTGGCTCGGCGTGACCTCGAGAAAGCCACCACCCTCCAACGCGGCAAGGACGGGCGGCGCGATGGGTTGGGCGCCGAACTCAGACTCGAGTTGCTTGAGGTCGACGCCGGCGGTCAGGCGCATCCCCTGCAACAGCCGCTCCTCGAGGCGCTGCCTTTCGTTCAGCCACTCACGGTTTCCCGGTGGCGCCTCGCCACGGGCCAAGGCGCCGACGTAGCGCCGGAGATCCCGCCGGTTGGCCGAACGTTCCGAGCCGCCGCCGGCGACGGGCAGGTAAGAATGGGCGCCCGGACCGAAGCCGGCATAAAACCCCCCTTGCCAAATATCCAGGTTGTGCCGGCAGGCCTGGTCTGGTCGTGCGTAGTTCGACACTTCGTAACGCTCGAGACCAAATGCCGCCGCCGTCTCCGCCACGAGCTGATCCTGGGCGAGACAAGCGTTATCATCGAGCGGCGCAAACTGCCCGCTTGCCTGCCGTTCGGCCAAGACGGTGCCCACCTCGACGGTCAACCCGTAGGCCGAGAGATGCCCCACCCCCAAAGCCAAGACCTGCTCCAGGTCTGAACGCAATGCATCAGGCGTCATGCCCGGCACGGCAATGATGAAATCGGCGTTGACGCGCTCGAACCAACCTACGGCGCATTCCAGGGCCCGCCAGGCAACCTTGGCGTCGTGGGGGCGTTCCAAGGTCCTGAGCACCTGGTCGGTCAGTGATTGGACGCCAATGCTGAGGCGGTTGACGCCGAAGGCGCCGAGTTCGGCCGCCAACTGCGGAGTCAAACTCTCTGGGTTGCACTCCACCGTCCACTCGCAATCGGCGGTGCAAGCCAACTGACGCTCGACCGACCCGCAGAGTTCGAGGAGCGCCGGCGCTCCGAGGAAACTCGGGGTACCGCCGCCCACAAACACCGAGGTGACCGGCCCCAGCGCGGTGAGCGCCGGAGCGCGCATCTCAATCTCGCGGCGAACCGCCCCGATGAACGGTGCGATCAGCGCCTCGTCGAACACCCCAGAGTAGAAATCACAGTAGGGGCACTGGGTCACGCAAAATGGCGTATGCAGATAGATCGCCAGCGCCATCGCCGCTTGCCCTAGCGCACCAGGTCACCAATACGCGCCAAGCGCGGCGTGTTGATGAAGCCCAGAATCTTCTTGGCGGGATCCCACGACCAGTAGATGAAGATGGCTTTGCCTTTGACCAAGTCGCGGTCCAAAAAGCCCCAGAACCGCGAGTCGAACGACGAATCACGGTTGTCACCCATCATGAACAGCTTGCCCTCGGGCACGCGCACCGGCCCCAAGTTGTCGCGCGGTTCAATGTCCCCCGCCAAGGTGCGCGGATCGACATGTTTGATAAACGACTCGTCCACCACCTGGCCATCCACCAAGAGCTGTTTGTCACGGACTTCGACGGTTTGCCCCTCCACCGCCACGCAACGTTTGATGTAGTCCTTCTTGGGATCGCGCGGGAATTTGAAGACAATGATGTCGCCCGGTTGCGGCGCGCGAATAGCTGGCAACCGCACCTTAGTGAACGGCACCTGGGCGCCGTAGAGGAACTTGTTGACGAACAAGAAGTCGCCGACCAGGAGCGTGTCCTCCATGGACCCCGAGGGGATGCGAAACGCCTGGATGATGAAGCTGCGGATAATGAACGTCAGCACCACCGCCACCAACAAAGCATCGGCGTATTCGCGCCAGACGGGTTTGTCCGGGTTTTTCACTTTGGATGCTGCGCGCATCGAGGAGTGTCGGGTGCTCATCGGTCCACCTTAAGTACGGCCAGGAATGCCTCTTGGGGTACTTCTACGCTGCCAATCTGCTTCATACGTTTCTTGCCAGCCTTCTGCTTCTCCAAGAGCTTGCGCTTGCGCGAGATGTCACCACCATAGCACTTGGCGGTGACGTCCTTGCGGCGAGCCGAGATGGTCTCGCGGGCGATCACTCTGGCACCCACCGTCGCCTGGATGGCCACCTGGAAGAGCTGCTTGGGGATCAGCTCCTTGAGCCGCACGCAAATGTCGCGCCCCAGTGTGTATGCCTTGTCCTTATGGACGATCGCCGATAACGCGTCGACCGGGTCACCGTTCAAGAGAATATCCACCTTCACCATCGGCGACGCCTGGTAACCACAAGGCTCGTAATCGAAGGACGCGTAGCCCCGCGACATGGATTTGATGCGATCGTAGAAATCCAACACCACCTCAGCCAAGGGCAGGTCGTATTGAATAACTGCCCGGCCGGGCAGCGGGTACTCGACGCTCTTGTAGACGCCGCGCCGATCCTGGCAGAGCTGCATCAATGCTCCCATATACTCGGTTGGCGTCACCAAAGTTGCAGCCACGAACGGCTCTTCGATTGCCTCGATATCGATAGCCTTGGGCATGTTGGCGGGGTTGTCCACCTCGAGGAGTGCGCCGTCTTGGAGGGTGACCTTGTACTCGACGCTCGGCGTCGTCGAGATCAAGCGCAGTCCATATTCGCGCTCCAAGCGCTCACGGACGATTTCCAGGTGCAAAAGCCCCAGAAAGCCGCAGCGATAGCCAAACCCCAAGGCCGCGGAAGTTTCCGGCTCATAGAACAACGAGGCGTCGTTCAACGCCAACTTGACCAGCGCGCGCTTCAAGTCCTCGTAGTCTTCGGTGTCCATCGGGTAGAGCCCCGAGAAAACCATGGGTTTGAGTGGCCGGTAGCCAGGCAACGGCTTAGTGGCGCCCGCCTCAATCGTCGTTACGGTATCGCCGACCTGGACGTCCGCCAGGTCCTTGACACCGGCAATAATGTATCCGACATCGCCCGCCACCAGCTCTGCGCGCGGCACCAAGTCCAGGAGGAAGGTGCCCACTTCATCCACTTCGTAGCTCGCCTTCTCAGGAGCGGCCATGAAGCGAATGCGGTCGCCGGTGGAAAGCGCACCGTGCACCACCCGAACGGTCGCCACCACCCCGCGGTAGGGATTGAACTCCGAGTCGAAGATTAGGGCTTGGAGCGGTGCGTCGCGGCACTCGTCAGGTGGCGGCACGCGCTCGATCACCGCTTCGAGGAGTGCCTTGACCCCAGTGCCCTGTTTGGCGCTGACGCGGAGCACCCCGGCGGGGTCGTCCCCCAAAAGACTTCCAACCTCCTCGGCGACTTCCTCAGGGCGAGCCGCCGGTAGGTCGATCTTGTTGATCACCGGCACGATGGTCAGATCGGCCTCTAGCGCCTGGTATAGGTTGGACAGGGTCTGGGCTTCGATGCCCTGCGAAGCATCCACCACCAGGATGGCACCCTCGCACGCCGACAGGCTGCGCGACACCTCGTAGCTGAAGTCGACGTGTCCGGGAGTGTCGATCAAGTTCAGTGCGTAGTCGTTGCCGTCGCTCGACTTGTACGAGAAGCTGATGGGGTGCGACTTGATGGTAATGCCGCGCTCCCGCTCGAGATCCATGTCGTCGAGCACCTGCGCCTGCATCCGCCGGGAGGGCAGAGCGTTCGCCACTTCCAATAGCCGGTCGGCCAACGTCGACTTGCCGTGGTCGATGTGGGCGATGATGCAGAAGTTCCGCACCCGGCGATCGCTCATGGCGAATCCCCTGGGCGCCGAGCTGCCGGCGCGGCGATGCCAATGCCGACCTTGAGGGCACCGTCCGGCGTCGCCCCCACGGACACGAAGTCCCGAAGATGCGCATCGATGTAGGCGTCGATCATTCCAACCAACATGCTAAATCCAGCCCACCAAAAGCGCTCGCGCGCGCGCAAGATGCGTTCGCGGTGGCGGCTGGCGTAGAGGGCCGCTGCCACCTCATCGCCGCGCGCTAGAGCACGCGTCGACGCGTCGAAGGCGCGGTCGCTACGGCGCAGCTCTACAAAGCCCGAGGCTGCCAAGCCCCCCTCCAAGGCCATGAAAAGCGCCGCCTTCCAAGGCTGACCGTTGACCAATTGACCCCATCCCGGAAACGCCATCGAGCGATACAAGACGGTGTGCGGGGCCGGGTACTCAACCGCCGCCGAGTCAACCGCCGCCGGCGCGCTGGCCGCTGCCCTGGGAACCACGCTCACCAAGCAGACCGCCACTAGAGCGCGCCACAAGAAAGAGCCGGCCGAAGCCGGTCCGACGCGAGCGGGCGCACCCGTTGAAAGGTGGCGGGAACGTGTGGGAATCGAACCCACCTCGGACGGGATTAGCGCCCGACGGAAGGATTTGAAGTCCTCGAAGTCCACCAGAACTCATCCGCTCCCACAGCCGGCGGAGCCTAGCACAGCCCTAGGGTTGGCGCGCCAAGAGGTCGATCTCGACGCGGGCGCCAAGCGGCAGAGCGACGCCGCCGACCGTCGAGCGGGCCGGCCGATGGTCGCCCATCGCCTCGGCGTACACCGCGTTGACCTCGGCAAAGTCCGCCATGTCGGCGAGATAGAGGGTGGCCCGGAACACGTCGGCAAAGCCGAGCCCCGCCGCCGCCAGGATGGCGCCCAAGTTCCTCATTGTCTGCCGCGCTTCGGCACCGACACCGCCCGCCACTAAGGTCCCGGTGGCGGGGTCGATGCCCACCTGCCCGGCCGTGGCCAACCAGCCGTCGTGAGCCACCGCCTGGCTGTAGGGCCCAACCGCCGCCGGGGCTTGGTCAGTGTGAACACGCTCCAAGGCCAACTTACTCGACCGTCACCGACTTCGCGAGGTTGCGCGGTTGGTCAACGTCGCAACCCCGATGCCCAGCAATGTAGTAGGCCAGAAGCTGCAGGGGGATGACCGACAACAGGGGTGAAAGGATTTCGGCGGTCTCCGGCACGAAGATCACGTGGTCGGCGCGCTTTTTTACTTCCTCGTCGCCGCGCGATGCAATGGCCAGGATGCGCCCCTTGCGGGCCTTAACTTCCTCCATGTTGGAAATGACTTTGTCGCGCGCTGAATCGCGCAGACAGATAAAAACGACCGGCATGTTGTCGTCAATCAAGGCGATTGGCCCGTGCTTCATTTCGGCGGCGGGGTAGCCCTCGGCGTGGATGTAGGAAATTTCTTTGAGCTTGAGCGCCCCCTCGAGGGCAACCGGGAAGTTGACGCCCCGTCCCAGGTAGAGGAAGTTGTCGTGGTGGGCGTACTCCTCGGCGATCTTTCTAATGTAGCTCTCAGACTCCAACACCTGCTCAATTTTCTCGGGGATGGCAAGAAGCTCCGCGACAATGCGACGCCCCTCTTCGTGCGACATGGTGTGGTAGCGCCCCAAGTAGAGCGTGAGAATAGACAGCACCGTTACCTGGCAGGTGAACGCTTTGGTCGAGGCGACGCCAATCTCGGGGCCGGCGTGGATGTAGACACCACCGTCGGACTCGCGAGCTATGGTCGATCCGACGACATTGCAAATGCCCAGAGCGCGCGCCCCTTTGCGCTTCGCTTCCCGCATGGCCGACAGCGTGTCGATTGTCTCGCCTGACTGTGAGACCACCAACGCCACCGTCCCCGGTTTGACGATCGGGTTGCGGTAGCGGAACTCAGAGGCGTATTCCACCTCCACCGGAATGCGAGCGTGTTCTTCGAGCATGTACTCGCCGATCAACCCGGCGTGCCAAGACGTCCCGCAGGCGGTGATGACGATGCGCTCGACGGCGCGCAGCTCCTCCGGGGACATGTTCAAGCCACCCAGGTGAGCGGTGCCCTCGAGGGGCAAGAGCCGCCCACGCATGGCGTTACGTATCGCCTGCGGTTGCTCGTGGATCTCCTTGAGCATGAAGTGGTCGTAACCTTGCTTTTCGACCATCTCCAAATCCCACGAGATCTCCTGGATCACCTTGTCGACGCGCTGGCGGGCGATGGTTGAAGTCTTGAACGTTTCGGGAGTTAGGACAGCCATCTCCTGGTCGTCCAGATAGACAACCTGGCGCGTGTGGCGCAAGATGGCGGCGGCATCGGATGCCACGAAGTTCTCGCCGTTGCCAATGCCCAGCAAGAGCGGGCTGCCGTTCCGCGCGCAGACGATCTTCTCGGGATCGCGGGATGACAAGACTGCAATACCGTAGGCCCCCTCAACTTGCTGGAGTGCCTTGGCCACCGCCTCTTCCAGATCGCCGTTCATGAACTTGGCGATCAAGTGCGCCAACACCTCGGTGTCACTATCCGAGCGGAACGTGTGCCCTTCGGCCTTCAACATTTGCTTGAGAACCTCGTAGTTCTCAATGATGCCGTTGTGGACTACGGCAATCTCGTCACCGTTGTCGCTGTGCGGGTGGGCGTTGACGGTAGTGGGTGGCCCGTGGGTCGCCCAACGCGTGTGCCCGATACCAATCCGTCCGGCAAGCGGATGGACTTCTAGGTCCTCCACCAGCTTCTGGATCTTGCCAGCTTGCTTGACGGTCACCAGTTGGTCATCCGCCACCACGCAAATCCCCGCCGAGTCATAACCCCGGTACTCCAGGCGCTTCAACCCCTCCACCAATATTTCGACGCAGTCCTGCTGACCGACGTAGCCAACGATGCCACACACGGGTCGACCTCCGTGATCCGATGGATCCAAAATGGCGCAGCTAGGGGCGCCCCCAAGAAGCCAGGCGGCGGGACCGCGAGCCTAGCATACGGGACGGGCCGGAAAGGCTCGGCCCAGGCCTCTGAACCAACTCAGGTTCAAACGCCAACTCCATGCCAATAAACTACTTGCCTAGGATGTCTCAACCTGCGACAAGGCCACGGCCCGCTCGATTAGGGCGCTGGCTTGCGCGCGATCGCGAGCTTCGGCTATGACCCGGATGATCGGCTCGGTATTGGAGTTCCTTAAATGCACCCAACGATCTGGCCAAATGACCTTGGCACCGTCGGTGAAGTCCAACTCGCCACCGCCTTCGGCCTGGACCAGCGACTGGGCGATGGTTTCAAGGTCGACCTGGCCGGCCGGCAACTTCTCCTTCAGGATGGTGAAGCGCGGAAACGTTTCGACCAAGCTGTCCAGCGTCCCTCCCCAATCGGTCAGGTGCTGGAGGACCAAAGCGGCGCCCGTGCAGGCGTCGCGGGCCAACCCCACCGCCGGCAGAATCACCCCACCGTTGCCTTCGCCGCCCAACACCGCATCGACTTCACGCATGCGTTCGACGACGTTGGCTTCGCCGACCGGCGTGCGGTGCACGCGGCCGCCAAACAGCGCCGCCACCGCATCGATGGCCATCGAGGTCGAGACGTTGGTGACCAGGTCTGCACCCGGGTTGCGCTTCAAGACAAACTGCGCGGCAATCGGCAAGGTCATCTCTTCGCCGAGGGCGCGGCCACTGGCCGACACCAAGCTCAGGCGGTCGACGTCGGGGTCGGTGGCCAGGCCCAGGTCGGCGCCTAAGTCTTTGACCTTGGCTGCGAGTTCGAAGAGGTGTTCGGCCACTGGCTCCGGGCCGCGAGGAAACAGACCGGTCGGTTCGCAGTGGAGCTCGGCGACATCCGCGCCGAGCCGCCGGCACAGCTTCGGAAGGATCACGCCGCCCGCCCCATTGGTGCAGTCCACCACCACCTTGAGGCGGCGCGCCGCAATCGCCTCGCGGTCGAGAAAGTCCAACTGCAGAATCCTCTGCAAGTGACGCTCGGTGGCAGAGTCGTCGTTGCGCAGCTGACCCAGGCCGTCAAACCGCCGGAAAGCGCATCGGTCTTCGTAGAAGGTACGTTTGACCTCATCAACCGCCGACCCCGCCAAAAAGGCGCCGCCGGGCCCGATAAGCTTGAGCGCGTTCCACTCGGCGGGGTTGTGACTGGCGGTGACCGCGACGCCGCCGACGGCGTCCAGCTCCCGCACCATGTTCTGGATCGTGGGCGTCGCGGCAATGCCGACGGTGACCACATGACAGCCCACGGCCTGGAGTCCGGCGGCCACCGCCCGTTGAATGACCGGGCCGGAGACCCGCGAGTCGCGGCCCAACACCACCTCTCCCGCTCCCAAGTGGGTGCCCAGGGCCGCCGCCAGGCCGGCGGCGACCGGAGCGGTCAAGCCCTCACCGACGACACCGCGGGCGCCGGAGACGGAGACGATGAGCGAATCAGGGTGTTCCAAAGTGACTCCGCGTCCAGGGCCCCGGGCGATGGAGCTGGTGATCGGATTTGAACCGATGACCTACGCATTACGAGTGCGTTGCTCTACCAGCTGAGCTACACCAGCCCCGCGGGCGTCGCGTTCAGTGACGCCTCGCCCGGAACCCGCCACCTGGGCGTCGTACGACGAAAGCGGTGGTGCGACCCCCCGGAATCGAACCGGGGACTCACGGATTTTCAGTCCGTTGCTCTACCAACTGAGCTAGGGTCGCGAGGTAAGCGGCGATTATGTACCACGGGCACCGGAGGCGGTCAAGGAAGCCTCTAGGGCTGGCCGGCGATCTCCAGAGTGCACGCTGCCTCCGCAGAAGAGCCGGCGACCTGGTCGTCGACGGTGACGGTCAGGGTGTAGGTGCCGGGATCGAGGCCCGCCAAGTCCAACTCGACCACATCCACCTCTTCGGGAGTGGTGCCGCGCCGCGCCGCGCCCAACTCAATCCCACCAGCCGGCGCTCGACCCAGGGGGTTGAGCCGGCCCAAGAGCCGCTTCAGGGCGCCGTCGGCGCCGGCTACCGCATAGGTGACGCCGAAGTCGGTCAGCTGGTCGGCGGCCAGCCCCAGGCCGTAGATCTCGTAGCGCACAAACAGGGGCTCGGTGGCCGCGACGGTCCGGTAAGGATGCGGCCTGAAGGCGTTCGCGTCACCGCCCGCCACCGACCATTGCAGGTCGGACATGGACAGCGTATCGGCGGCGTACTCGGGCAAGTGGAAGCGCACCGCGAACTCCTTGGAGCGATTGGCGTGCACGTCCCGCACCGCAAAGGCCAGCCGGTACTCCCCTGCCGGCAAGAACTCAAGGGCTTCCTTGGGTGGGATGGCAACCAGGCCGACGTAGGAATGGTCAGCGCCACTGCCGCTCAGATCCACCGCGCGCTGCCGGCGGGCCCGGGCCACTTCCTCGTAAGCGGCGTCGTAGAGCGCGAAAGACTCCTCCAGCACCACCTGTTCCGACTGACCGCTGGCTGTTTCTAACTCACCGGTCGGCACTCCGTAGGCCAGCTCCACGCGGCCGCTGCCGGGGTGCCCGCGCAGCCGCGCCAGCACCATCGCCCCGGCGAGTTGATCCAGTCCGGCGGGCGGCCGGTAGGCCGCGGGCGGTGCTTTGGCTTGCAGGTTTTCGGCGGCGCGCGTGTACTCCAAAATGGCGGCGCGCGTGTCGAAGGTCTCCCGCGACACCGAGCCGGCGACGTTGTCTCGCATGAGCACCAGATCGTTGGCGGTGCGCGCGTAGTTGGAGTGCAAGTGCTGGCGTTCTTGAAACAGCTCCTGGAGCGCCGTCAGCCGGTCGCTGGGTGCTAGCGAGAAAGCCATCAGCGCATCGCCAAGATCAGCAGTCAACTCGTAGGCGCCACCACCCTTGTCAACAAAATCGTAGGTGATTGGACTGTCGGACAGGCCCCGGTACACCCAGGACTCGTTCGCCCTGTTGGTGCCGCTACCGCCTGATACAAAAGCCTCGGTCGGCGCTCCCAGGCGCACATAGATGCGGCCGCGGTCGTCGAATCCCACCGGCCCGGGGACCCCGTAGGCGCGCCGCGCCTCCAGCACCCGCCGCTGGTGTTCGTAGAGCCGTTCGTTTACCAACGTCGTCGGGGTCGGATCATGCTGATTCCAGTAGCGGCGCAACACCGTCCCGGGGGCGGCGGCGCTGTCGAAACGCTCTAAGAACTCGCGGCTGGCGACCGGCCGCATGGTCACCCTAAGTTCCTGAGTGACCTCGGGATCGGCGAGCGACTCGGTCAATCGCCGAAAGGCAATGGACAACTGCTCGGGGCTCTCGAGTTCCCCATACAGTTCACAGAGCCTGAGGAGGCCGCCGTTGTGGGTCGGGGCGCGCGCCAAAAGCTGCGCCAACACGTTCTCGGCCTCGCCTAACCGCCCGAGTTTCAAAAGCGCGCGCGACAGCGCGTAGAGGACATCGTTCAGCCGATAGCCGCTCATGCGGCCCTGTAGAAGGGTGAGCGCCGCCTCCAGGTCCCGATGCCTCCCGCGGTTCAAATGCAACTCAGCCAAGGCGATCGCCGCATCATCAAACTCGGGTTCGAGCTCCAACGCCTTCTCGAAGTGCCGCTTCGCAGTCTTTTCGGGGTTTCTGCCGAACAACTTGCCGAGGGTCAAGAGAGCGCGCTCTGCTTCCTTGACGCGCTCGAAGGCGACGAGGCCGAGCCCGTGGTGGGCTTCGGGTCGCTCGGGCTCGAGCGCTTGGGCGTGTTCGAAGTCAGCTTTGGCGGCGTCCCGCTCGCCGAGTTGCAAATGCGCGTGGCCGCGGACCACATGGGCTTCGAAGTGATCGCCGCCGGCGCCAATCAAAGAGTCGAGGTAGGCCAGCGCCCGCTCGGGCTCACCCGCCCGCATCCATGTCGCCGCCTCCAGTGCCACCGATGGTGGCGGAGAGGGTTGCGCCAACGCCTCGCAACCGGCCCAGAGGACGGCGACCGTCGCCGCCCACGAGACCAGCCTCTTGCCACTCCACATGCCGACTTTCCTCGGGGAAGACCACTTACGCGGGGGGTTCGAAACCTTAGGACTGTCCATCCTGATCGGTTTCGGGCTCGTCCGCAACCACGGCGTCGGTCGTCAACATCAGCCCGGCGATGGACACGGCCGTTGCCAACGCCGTGCGCACCACCAAGGTCGGGTCGAGGATACCGGCGCCGGCGAGGTTTTCGTAGGCGCGACGCTGGGCGTTGAAGCCAATCGGTGGTGGAGCTTGCCGCACCCGGGAGACCACCAAGTCGCCTGAAGCCCCTGCGTTGATCGCGATGCGCCGAAGGGGCTCGGACAGCGCCTCGCCCAGGACCTGGGCGCCCAACGCCTCATCACCGGCCAGCCCGAGGCCACCGACCACCTCGGTGAGTCTGAGGAGGGTGAGTCCACCGCCGGGCACGATGCCCTCACGGAGAGCAGCACGCAAGCTCGCCAGCGCATCTTCGATGTTGAGTTTGGTGCGCCGCGCCGCGGCCGGCGTCCTGCCCCCGGCGCGAATCACCGCCACTCCCCCCGCCAGGCGCGACTGGCGCTTGGCCAGGTGTTGGCGCTGACTGGCGGTGTCGGCCGCCCTCGAGCTCGCCTCGATCTGGGCGCGGTGCACCTGCAGACGCTCCGCATGGGCACCAGCGCCGACCAGGGACGTGCGTTCGTGGTCCACGCGGACCCGCTGGGCCAACCCGGCCGGGCCGCCAACCACACCAGGCGGGCTAGGTTCAGTGCCACACACCACGGCGATGTCTTCCAGAAGCGCCCGCCGGCGATCGCCCCGCGCCGCGACGCTCACCGCCACCGAGCGCACGGCGCCGCGCAAAGTATTCACCACCAGCGTCGACAGCGCCTCCTCCCGTACATCGTGGGCAATCACCAGGAGCGGCCGGCCCTCATCGTGGCCTCGCGCCAAGTAGGGCAACACACTTTCGGTGGTCGTCAGCTCATTGTCGACCACCACCACCAGCGGTCCTTCAAAAGCGACTTCCAAGCGCGCCGGATCGGTCACGAAATAGGGAGACAAATAGCCACCTTCGAACCGCAAGCCTTCCCACAACTCGAGAGTGGTCTCAGTCCCCGGCCCCTCTTCGACCCAAACAAACCCGTCTGTGCCGGCATGCGCCAGCGCATCGACCAGCACCCGGCAACTGGCGGTGTCGTTCGGCAACGCCAACGCCGCCAGCTGGGTGAGTTCGCGGCTGCCGTCGAGCGCTGCGGAGCGCCCGCTCAAGCCCAGAAACACAGCCGCCGCCGCCCGGTCCAGGCCGCGCTTGACGGCCACCGGGTTGGCGCCGGCAGCCACCTGCGCCAGGCCCCGGGCGACGATCGCCTGCGCCAAAACCACGGCGGTGGTCGTCCCATCCCCCGCCTCTGCCCGGGTGCGGGCGGACACCTCTTGGACAAAGCGGGCGCCGACATTCTCGAGCGGGTCGTCCAGCTCGATATCAAGGGCTAAGGCGCCGTCGATGGCGGTCGTCGGAAGTCCCTCGGCGCGGCTCACCAGCACCGAACCGCCCGCTGGCCCCAAGGTCGCTCGCACCGCCCGCGCCACGCGGTCGACGCCGCGCATCAGGGCGCGGCGCGCCTCGTCATCAAATGCCACGCGCTTGGCCACGGCCTTAGTCGCCCGGCCGCTGCCGGCGGTAGATCGCCTCGAGCCCCCTGAGCGTCAGGGTGAGATCGATGACGTCGACCCGCCGGGTCAGCCCCTCAAGCAGCGCCGCGTCGCCGCCGGTGGCGATGACCGTCGGCTTGGCTCCCAGCTCTTGATGGATCTCATCCACCAGGCCATCGATGAGGATCGCTGCGCCGCGCACCAGACCCGCTTGAATGGACTCGGTGGTCGTCCGGCCGATGGCGCTGGGTGGCACCTCGAGCTCGACACGAGGCAACCTGGAGGCGCGCTGAAACAAGACGTCAGCCGCGGTGCGCAAGCCGGGCGCGATGGCGCCGCCTACATACTCGCCCGCGGCGCTCACCACGTCGAAGGTGGTGGCAGTCCCCAGGTCGACCACCACCGCCGGGACCTGGTAGTACGCAAGTGCCGCAACCGCATTCACCAAGCGGTCGGGACCCACCTCGGTCGGGTCGGCGTAGAGATTGGCGACACCCAGGTCCAAACGACCGTCCACCACCAGCGTTGAGCCACCGGTCAAACCGGCCAGCGCCGTCTGGAAGCTCCGCGTCAAAGTCGGCACCACACTACAGAGCACCGCATGGGCGCCCCCGGGATCGCCAAGACTGGCTTCGCGAATGAAGCTGGCTATCAAGTGATGCAACTCATCGGCCGTGCGCGACAACGAGCTGGAAATCCGCCAATCGCGCTTGAGGGCACCGTCGACAAACAGACCGATCTGGCTCGATGAGTTGCCGATGTCGACCGCCAACAGGCGACGGGGAGATGCGCTGCTCATGGTTCCTCCGACTGATTGTCGGCGTCCGGCGACGGCTTCTCGTGCGGCACTGCCCCGTCCGGCGGCGCTGCCTTCGGGGTCGGCTCGGACGCCGCACTTTGAGACGTTTCGGTGGTCGGCGGGTCGCCGTCCAGGTCTTCGGTCGAGTCGGGTCGCCGTTTTTCCACCAGCTTGGCCAGGCCGATCGACACGAAATAGAGTCCGGTAATCGGGATCCCGACCACCAGCTGCGTGGGTCCATCCCCAGGGGTCGCCAGCGCCGCCGCGATGAAGATCACCAAGACCGCATAGCGCCAGCGGGCCAACAACCATTCGGGACTGACCACCCCCATGTAGGTCAGCACGCAGAAGACCAGCGGCATTTGAAACACCAACCCCGAGGCCAGGCAGAGCTTCAGCACAAAGTCCAACAGCGAATTGACCGAGATGGTTGGTTCGATCGCCGCCGGCGCAAAGGCCAGCATCATGCGCACCACCAGCGGCGTCAAAAACATGAAGCCGAACGCGGTGCCCAGGTAAAACAACACCGAGGAGGCGGCACTCACCGGCAACACGGCACGGCGCTCGCCGTGCTTCAGACCGGGGACGACGAACTTCCAGATCCGCCAAGCAATAAACGGCAACACCAAGATCAACGATAGGGCCAGCGCCACCTTGAGGCGGGCGGAAAACGCCTCCAAAACGGTGATGACCACCACCGACACATCTTCGGGGATGGCGTGTCGCACCAAAAAGTTCTGGGCGGGCATTGCCAAGAACCAGCTGACCGCCAGCGCCGCCACGAGCGCCAGCACCCCGTCGATGATCACCCGGCGCAACTCCTCGAGGTGCTCGAGGAAGGTCATTTCCTTGGGGTCGTGTTCGAGGGTCACTGGCGGTCCGCCGGGGTCTCGCCGGCCGGTTCGGAGCGCTCCACTGCCCGCGGGTCGATGAGCGAGCGGATCGCCTCCATGAACTCCGAAGGATCCTGGAAGCGCCGGTACACCGAGGCGAAGCGCACGTAGGCCACGTCGTCCAGGTCGCGTAGCTCACGCATCACTTGTTCGCCGATGATTTGCGAGGGCACCTCGGATTGACCCAGGCCCGCCACATGGGCGCCGACGCGATCCACCAACTCCTCGATCGCCTGGCTGGGAATCGGCCGCTTGCCCGTTGCGGCACGAATACCCCGCAAGAGTTTGTGGCGATCGAAAGGTTCGCGGCGGCCGTCACTCTTGATCACCTCGACCGACTCCGCCGAGATCGATTCATAGGTCGTGTAGCGCCGCCCGCACGCCAAACACTCGCGCCGGCGGCGGATGGCGTGCCCCTCTTGGGTTGGGCGCGAGTCCACCACCCGATCCTCACGGTGACCGCAAGCCGGACACTTCACGACACCACCCTAAGTGAGCCGGAGTGGACCGCGACGGTGTGACCCGCCGCCACTTCCAACTCGAGCGCCCCGCTGGCGCTGATGTCGCGAGCAATCCCGTAGCGGCGTCGCGGCCCGTCTTGGACTTCGACACGGCGCCCCAAGGTCGAACTCCACTGGCGCCAACGCGCCAGCAGCGGGGCGCTACCGGTCTCGACCAACTGCCGGTAGGTATCCGCCAGGGCGGTGATGAGAGCGGCTGCCAGCACGTTGCGCGACTCAACGCGGCCCGCCGCCGCCACTAACGAGGTCGCCCGCTCCGCCAAATCTTTTGGGAAGTCCCCGGCCCGGTGGTAGACGTTGACACCCACCCCAACTACCAAGGTCCCCTGCGCCAGCCGCTCGACCAAGAGCCCTGCCAGCTTTCGGTGGTCGTGTTCGACATCGTTCGGCCACTTGATGCGAGCAGCCACGCCGGCGTCGATAAACACCTGGCAAAGCGCCACCGCACTCGACAAAGTCACTTCGCCGGGGCTAGCGTCGCCGGCATCAGCAACCATCGACAACCAAATGCCCAAACCGGGCGGTGAGTACCAACCGCGCCCCTGCCGGCCCTGCCCAGCAAGTTGCTCGTCGGCGCAGACCACCCAGCCAGGCGACGCGCCAGCGCGCGCCGCCCGTTTGGCCAGCAGTTGGGTCGAGTCGCAACGGTCGACGCACTGCACGCGGCAGTAGGCTGCACCGGTCCCCAGGTGCCGGCCAATCTCTTCAGCGTCGAGTGTTTCAACCGTTTGCCGGCCATGTGGGTCAGGCCCGATCACTAGCGCCCTCCACCAAAAGCGACAAATCCAGGCTCGGTGCCGAGTGGGTGAGTGCACCGATGGCTAAGGCGTGCACGCCAGTGGCGGCATAGTCGGCGGCGTTGACCAAGGTAATGCCGCCGGACGCCTCGACCGCCGGGGTCGGCAACGCCCCACCAGCAGACGGCGCTGGCAATCCGAGCACTTCCATGGTCTTCCGCACGGTCTCCACCGACATGTTGTCGAGCAACACCCAATCGACCCCAGCGGCCACCGCTTCTTCGGCTTCGACGGCCGTGCGCGCCTCCACTTCCACTGGAATTCCCGGCGCTCGCTGGCGCAGGCGTTTCACGCACGCACCGATCGATCCTGCCGCTTGCAGGTGATTCTCTTTGATCATCGCCATGTCGAACAAGCCGTAACGGTGATTGTGACCGCCGCCGGCCAGCACCGCGTACTTTTCGAGCACGCGCAGTCCCGGCGTCGTCTTGCGCGTGTCCCGGATTTGTACGCCGCTCTCCCCCACCGCCTGGACGAAACGTCGGGTCTGGGTGGCAATGCCCGACAATCGCCCCAGGAAATTCAGCGCCACCCGTTCGGCCGAGACCACCGCCCGCGCCCGACCTTCAACGACGGCGACGATATCGCCCGGGTCGACGGCGACACCGTCCTGGACGCGCGGACGCCACTCTACTTGATCATCGAGCCGGCTAAAGGCCAGTGCCGCCACCTCGATCCCGGCGATGACGCCGGGGCGCTTCGCCACAATGCGCGCCGTCCCCCGCGCGGTATCCGACAAGAGCGCCTCAGCAGTGACGTCGCCACCCCCGAGGTCCTCGGTGAGCGCCAGCTGCACGAGCGGCTGGGCAATCGCCTCGATCCTCATGGCGGCCCCCGTCAACGGCGCCGGCGGGCGCGACGGCGGCCAGGCGCCGCCGCCGCTGGTCGACGTCCCCAGCGGAGTTCGTCGATGCGGTCGCGCAGGCTCGCCGCCTGTTCGAATTCCAACTCACGAGCGCAGCGCAGCATTTCTTCCTCCAAAGCGAGAATCACCTCCTCGTCACTCAAGCCTGCCAGTTGTTCAGCTAGCGCCGGGTCGGCGTCCTCCTCAAAGCTCGCCGGTACATCGGCAACGCGTGTGGCAGTCAGCACTTCGCCGACCGACTTGACAATCGAGCGCGGCGTGATCTTGTGCTCTTGGTTGTAGGCCATTTGCTTGGCCCGCCGGCGATTGGTTTCGTCGATGGCCCGCCGCATCGACTCGGTAACGGTGTCGGCGTAAAAAATGACGCGACCGTCGACGTGGCGGGCGGCGCGCCCGGCGGTCTGGATAAGCGAGGTCGTCGACCGCAAGAAGCCCTCCTTGTCGGCGTCAAGGACGACAACCAGCGCCACCTCTGGCAGGTCCAGCCCCTCGCGCAACAAGTTGATCCCCACCAACACGTCAAAGGTCGCCAGGCGCAACCCCCGTAAGATGTCCACGCGTTCGATGGCATCGATGTCCGAGTGGATGTAGCGCACCTTGACATCCAGCTGCGAAAGATAGCCGGTTAAGTCCTCCGCCATGCGCTTGGTCAGGGTGGTGACCAACACGCGTTCTCCGCGTTTGACCGCCGCCTGCACCTCCCCGATCAGATCATCCACCTGCCCAGCCACCGGCTTGACTTCGATCTGGGGGTCGGTCAGTCCAGTCGGACGGATGAGCTGCTCGACCACCACGCCCTGGGACTCGCCGAGTTCGAAGTCACCAGGGGTGGCCGACACGTAAATGCGCTGGCTGACCAGGGCATCAAACTCCTCATACCTGAGGGGGCGGTTGTCCAGCGCCGAGGGCAAGCGAAAGCCGTGCTCGACCAGATTGGCCTTGCGCGATCGATCGCCTTCATACATGCCGCCCACCTGCGGCACAGTGACGTGCGACTCGTCGACGACCAAGAGAAAGTTGTCGGGAAAGTAGTCGATCAGGCAGTGGGGCCGCGACCCGGGCGCCCGTCCCGACAAGTGCCGCGAGTAGTTCTCAACCCCCGGGCAATAGCCCACCTCGCGCAACATCTCGATGTCGTAGGCGGTGCGGGTACGCAGCCGCTGCGCTTCCAACAGCTTGCCGGCAGCCTCCAGCTCACCCAGCCGCTCGGTCAGCTCGGCCTCGATACCGCCCACCGCGGCGGTGACGCCCTCACGGGTGGTGACAAAGTGCTTGGCGGGGTAGATCGCCAAGCGATCGAGCTGTCGGACCTCGCGGCCGCTGACCGGATCGATGACCGAAATCCGCTCCACCTCGTCACCGAACAGCTCCAGGCGAATGGCGTGCTCCTCGTAGGCCGGCCGGATGTCGACCACATCGCCCCGCACGCGGAAGGTGCCCCGCCGGAAATCGATATCGTTCCGCGTGTAGTGGATGTCCACCAACTTGTGAAGGATGTCATCCCGTTCCATGGTCTCGCCAGCACCGAGGTCGACCCGCAAGCCCTTGAAGGAGCCCGGATCACCCAGTCCATAGATGCACGACACCGAAGCAACGATGATGACATCGTCACGCTCCAGCAAGGCAGCCGAGGCTTGCAACCGCAAGCGATCGATGTCGTCGTTGATCGAGGCGTCCTTGGCGATGTAGGTATCGGTGGAGGCCACGTAAGCCTCGGGTTGGTAGTAGTCGTAGTAGCTGACGAAGTAGCACACGGCGTTGTCGGGAAAAAACGCCTTGAACTCTGAGTAGAGCTGGGCGGCCAGCGTCTTGTTGTGCGACAGGACCAAGGTTGGGCGGCGGCATTGGGCAATCACGTTGGCGACGGTGAAGGTCTTTCCCGATCCGGTCACCCCCAGAAGCACCTGGGCCGGGTCACCCCGTTCGAGGCCGGCGCTCAGCTCGGCGATTGCCTGCGGCTGGTCGCCAGTGGGCTCGAATTCAGCGCACAGCTGAAAGAGGCCTTGAGCGGCTGGAGACTGGGCGCTGGCCACACTTGCTCCCTAGCGCGTGCGGAAACGGTAGGTCAGGATCGACTCTTCCTGGGCCGCGACGCCAACGGTGAACTCGACCAAGTAGGCTTCCTGCTTCTCGTAGGCGTGTGAGGCGTCGAGGATTTCCCAGCTGCCGTGCAGCGGCTCTTTGACGATGATCTCCACCGCCTCGGGTTTGCGGTTGCGCAGCTTGATCTCGATGGTCTGCTCCTGAACGCGGTCGGACAGGCGCCGGGCGTCCTTGACCAGGCGCTCGCCGACGACGTCAAAAGCTGCCCCGAGCCGGATCTTCAGCTTCTCATTGGCTGGCGTGTGATCGATCCGGTCCTCGCCAACAAACTCCAGCTGACCGTCGGCATCCGACTTCATCGCCCGCACCACCCCGGCCGGTAGCGGCATCCCCAAGCCCGCCGCGCTGGAGTTTTCGGTTTCCACCAAGACCTCGACCTTGCCGCTGCGGCGGGAATCAAACTCGTAGCGCTTGCGCAGTGGCGCTCCCAGAGCTTCCAGCAGCGCGATCTGCTTGACCTCGCGGTCGGCCAACGTCGTCGGGCGCCCGAGGTCATAAATATGGTACTCAAACAGCCCGCGCTCCTTGAAGGCGTCGCCGTCGGCGGCGTAGGCCATTTCGGCGCGGCCAGCCTGGGGTCGATGCGGCGGCGGCGCCCGGTGCACATCGCCGGCCACCAGCTTCAGCTTGGCGTTTGGGTAACTGGCGCCCGAACGATTCTCCACCGACACCCAACCCGACAGGTCGAACGACTGTTCGTCCTCCGCCAAAACCGCCACGTACTCGGCGTGCCACTCGAGGCCGGTGGTCATGTAAAGGAGTTCGACTTCGGTGGCGCCGGCGCGCTCGGCATCGACCTGCCAGATCAAAGTCGGCTTCGTCTTGAGACCCTCCGGCAAAGCTGGAAAACGTAGGTCGTGAACACCGTCGCGCTCAACGATGGTGACGCCGCCGGCCTCCCCCGCGCCACCTAAGACAATCCGCTCCCGGTCAAACGCCAACAGCGTGCCGCGGTAGGTGCGGCCTTCGTCGGCCTGTACATCCAACCCCTCACCCAGGTAGCGCTGGAGGATGGCGTCGGCGCTCGCCAGGTCATAGGAAAAGTTCTGCTCGAGGACCTCCAAGGGCCCGCGCAGGTGCACCGAGGTTGGATCGATCTGGGCAGCGACGTCCACCACCTTGAGCATCGACTCGCCTTTCACCAACTCCACCGTGCGCGTGTCGCGGACCACTCCCAGGTTCTGGTTGTAGACAGTCACCGACAGCTGTCGGGCCTCAGCCACTTCGACCACTCCCAAGCTCCACACGGCGACCGACCACCACAGAATCCAGCGCATTGTCCACATTCTCCTCTCGAGATCTCACGGCGCCAGTATAGCACCGCGCCACCCAGCCAACCGCTTGTCTTGCTTCGCTTAAGGACGTAGGCTGAGCGTCGATAGTTGGTTGTCAGAGTCCGCGGTGCCCCAAGCGAGCAAGTGCAATGAACTTCCAACTGGGTTGTCCCTGCCCGCGGCGACGAGAAGCTGTGGCCTTGGCGTGCGCCGCGTGGAGCTTGGGGTGGACCGCGTGGACCGCCAGCGCCGGCGACCCGCCGCGCCAACCGCCGCGTTTTCTGAATGCCGAGGATCCGCTCTACCAGGATCTACTGCGGCTCGGCGCCGAGGGAGCGTTGGAGCTGAGCGGTTTGCACGTCTGGCCGCTTGAACACCATCGACTCGCCCAAGCGCTCCAGAAGGCTGCCCCCGCCTCGCCGGCGGCGTGGCGAGCCCGCCAAGAAGTGTCTGGCGCCCTCGCCGATCTCGACCGGCCCGGCGCACTAGCCCCACAGCCGCTCATTCAGGCAGTCTCCACCGACGCTCGCCTCGAGGTGGAGTCCTTCGTGAGGCTCCAGTCAGAAGCGTCGCCGGGGCGCGGTTTTGTCTATACCGATTCGACGCGCTTTGGGTTGCGCTTTGGCGTCGACCTGTTTCCCGGCTTACGATTCTTTCAAGAGCTCTACGTCGCCGACATCGACGGCGCCCGCCGCTACGCCGACCCGATCATCAACGACACCAACATCGTCATCTTCGAAGACCGTACCTACGCGGCGTTGGCGACGCGCTACGCCACTTTCGTGTTTGGGCGCGACCGCTTGGGGCTGGGGCCCGGCCAAACCGGCAAACTCCTGCTGTCGCCCGACGCCGAACCGTTTACCCACCTGCGCTACGCCGGCAGCTTTCTGAACGGCCGCTTCCACGCCGTGGTGATCAACGGCGTCCTGTCGTTGCCCGAGGAGCGCTACGTCGCCTACCACCGCGCCGACTGGCAAGTAACCCGGGGACTCAGAGTCGGAGCCGCCGAAGCCGCGCGCTACGACTCGCGGGGGTTCGAACCACTCTACTTGCTGGGTATCATCCCCTACCCGTTTGTCCAACGGCTGGAAGAGCACGACGCCACCACGCGCGCCACCGAGGGCGCGGTGCGCAACAACATCATGTGGTCGTTCGACGCCAGCTTTCGACCGCGGCCGGGCCTCGAAGGCTACGCCGAGGTGTTGATCGACGACCTGGGAACCAGCGCCTCACAAATCCCAACACGCATCGGCTACCAATTCGGCGGCCGCTGGCTCACCGATTGGGCCGGCCGCCGGCTGTGGCTCAGTGGCGAGTGGACCCGAATCTGGCGGTTTGTGTACTCGGTGTTCTACGGGCGGGACTTTGTCCACGACTCCGCTCCACTCGGCTATCCACTCGGCCCCGACAGCCGCCACCTGATGGGGGCAGCGGAGCTGGAACTCTCCCGCCAGTGGGCGCTGGGCGGCCGGGTCGAGTTGCAACACCGCGGCGAGGGCCGGATCGGTGATTTCTGGGATCCGGCCGATCCCGCCATGCAAGGCGCCAGCCCCAGCCGCTTCGCTGGGGTCGTCGAGCGCCAGTGGAAAGCTCTGGCCACCGCCCGCCTCTACGACAGCTACCCCTTGCAGGGCATCCTGGAGTTGGGCGTCGCGCGGGTCCAAAACGCCGGGCACGTACGCGGCAAGACCGAGACCGGGATCTTGGGGCGCGTGTCGATCGCCCTACGCCACTAGGTCTCAGGCGGCTCGCACCCCCGTCGCGGTGTGCTGCCGGCGCGGCAACGTCACCCTAAAGCGCGTGCCACCGGCCTCAGACGTCGCGACGCTTACCGAGCCCTGGTGTGCGTCGACCAAGAGCCTGGTGACGTAGAGCCCCAGACCGATACCGCCTGCCTCTTTAGTAGTGGAGCCATCCGCCTGCCAAAACGGCTCAAACATGCGCAGCCGATCCCCTGGCGCAATCCCCGGGCCCCGGTCGGTCACCGACAACCGCCAATGGTCGCCATCGACTGCCGCGCTCAGTCGGACTCGCGCTTCGGCGCCCGAGAACTTGATGGCATTCGACAGGAGGCAAACGATGACCCGCACGAGCGCGTCGCGGTGGGCCTCGACGACCGCCGCCGGGTCATCGACTTGGACGTCGACTTCTACGTCAGTCGCCAGAGCGGTGTCGATGGCGCGCTGGACCGCCTCATCCACCAGCGGACCGACGGCGACCGGCGCAAACAGGGCGCCGTCGACAGCATCTTCAGTGGCAAAGAGAATGAGATCGACCAGGTCGTCCAAGCGCGCCACCGACGAGCGGCAGATTTTCAGGAGGCCCAGTCCCTCCTCGTCGAGCACCTCGGCGTAGCCGTCCGCCAACAGCTCGAGGGGCGCCTCCATCTGCGCCAGCGGCGTCCGCAGTTCGTGCGAGGCCGCCGCCACGAACGCCGCCTGCATGCGCTCCAGGGCGCGTGACTGCTCGTAGAGCTGCGCATTCTGGATGGCCACCGCGGCGTGGGTTGCGAAACTCTCCAAGAGTTCGCGCGCCTCTTCCGGGACGCCGCCGAGATCGCCGGCCATCGCCAAGGTCAGAACCCCCAAGGTACGTCCCTCCCAGGTCAGCGGGATGGCCAGGACGCCGCCGTCCATCACTGCCCCAGGCGCCGCCGCCACCGCGCGCGTTGCTACCGCTTCGGTGGGCGGCGCCACCCCCGACGCCGCGGCGCGGCGCTCGACCCGCGGGACTAGCGCCGCAGTCGGTGGGTCCCACAGGTAGACGACCGCTCGTGCCGCCCCTGCCCACTCGAGGGCGCGCTCGGCAACTCCACCCAAGACATCCTCGAGGTCGACGGTGGCAGCAATCTCGCGCGTCGTGGTTAGGAGCGCCTTGAGTGAGCGCGTCTTCCGCTCGACCTCGCGATCCAGCCGGGCGTTGGCGCCTGCCAGCTCACTGAGCAGCGCCCGATTTTCAATCTTGAGGCGCCGCGCGCTCAAACTCCGCCGCAAGGAGTGCAGCAGCACGTCGAGGTCGAAGGGCTTGTACAGGTAGTCATCTGCTTCGTAGCGCAGCGCCTCGACCGCCGAGTCGGTAGTGGCCATCCCCGTCATGATGAGGATCGCTAGATCAGGATCTTCGGCACGCGCCGCCCGGAGAACCGACAAGCCATCTTCTCCCGGCAAGTGCAGGTCAAGGATGAGCGCATCCACCGCCGCCAGCTGCCGGCGGGCATCAGCGGCGTCGGCGGCGGTCAGGATGTCGAACTCGCCGGCCGGCAACCACTCCGCCAGCACGCTGACAATGTCAGGCTCGTCGTCGACGACCAGCACTGTGGCGCGATCGCTCATTCGAACCCACAGAGAACCGGGTCGAAGCGACGCTGCTGCCGCACTTCGCGGAGGCTCTGATCGGCAGCCAGCCGACGTCGGGCCGTCGCCAACAGCGTCGGCAAATCCTCACCGCCCTCCGGAAATGCCGTCAAGGAAAAGCGCGCCGACAGGCGCTTGCGGCGCGGAAAGCTATGGGCACCGACCGCGTCGGCCAGGCGTTGGGCGGCGACCCGCGCGTCGCCGGCGCTCGTATGCACAAACAAGACAGCTATCTGGTCGGCACCCACGCGGCCCAATTGGTCGCACTGGCGGGCGTTGTGACGCAGAATATTGCCAAAGTCCGACACCACCTGATTGCCGTACTTGATGCCGAACTGGTCGACTAGCACCTGGAAGCCTGAGATCTCAAAGAGGGCCAGGGTCAAAGCGTCGCCGAAGCGACGGCTGCGATCGATCTCTTCGGCAATGCGCTCATCGAGCAATCGGTGGGTCATGACCCCACTCAAGGGATCGTGCGCCGCCAACTCGCCCAACAGGCGCTCGGCTTCCACGCGAGTCAAGGTGGCCGCCAAAATACCCGCGACAATGGTCAACAACCGCACGTGGTCCTCATCGTAGGCCCGCGGTTCGCCGGCCCCGAAACTGACCACACCCATCAGCTCGCCGTCCACCAGAATAGGGGCCGACATGAAGCAACGGAGCGGCAACTCTCCCGCCGCCGCTGGACGTTGCAGGTCCGCCAAGAGAATCGGGTCCTTGCGACCAGCCACCCACGCCGAGAAACCGCTCCCCTTGTCGAACTCAACCCCGGAGATCAGGTCGACCACTCCGCCGACCGAGGCGGCCGGACGCAGCACCTCGCGAGCGCGGTCATACAAGAAGACAGTGGCTTGATTGTAGGTGAACAACTCGCCGGCCAGCTTCAGGACCTGCTCGAGGTTGTCGCGAGGCTCGATGGCGTTGCGCAACACCATGGTCATCTCGCCGAGCACATCCAGCTCGCCGCCGGCGCTCTTGGGCGCCTCGCCGGCATGCTCGCGCAAGGACGAACAGATAAGCTTGTTCATGTGAATCGCTGCCGCCAACACGTCGGAGGAACGCTTTTGGGCCGACGACTTCTCAAACCGCTGGGCCAGCCGGCCCGCCTCTCGGCTACTCAGGATGTTGGCGTTTTCTACCGCGTCGAGGAGCCGCACCTGTGCTCGCTCAAACTGGCTGATCGTTTCGGCCAAGCTCTTCGAACCGCGTCCATTTCTGCGCGCCATCGTCTGTCCTTCCTTGGTATTGGGCGTCCACTGAGGACGCTGGGTGAATGGGCGCCAGCCTTTGGTGTTGGCCGAAGCGCCGAACTCCAGGCGAGGAGGGCTCGGGTCAGATCCCCAGATCGGGCACCCGGCGCCGCAAGCGGCGAATGGCCTTGGTATGGACCTGCGACACCCGCGATTCCGAGATGCCGAGGATCTCGCCGATCTCCTTGAGCGTCAGTTCCTCGTAGTAGTAGAGCGCCACGACCAAGCGCTCCTGCTCCGGCAGCACGTTGATTGTCGACAAAAGAATCTTGCGGGCTTGGTCTAGCTCCAGAGACTCGAGGACATCGACGTCCTGCTCGGCCTCGAGTGCTTCGCCCAGACCGGTGCCTTCGGAGCCTTCCTCCCCCGACTGCGGCCGCTCTAGCGACAGGGTCCCCTTGGTCGAGTTGACTTCGTCGAACAGCCGAAAGGCCTCTTCGTCATCGATGCCCAGCGCCGCGGCGATCTCGGAGTCAGAAGGCTGCCGTCCCAACTTCTGCTCGAGGACGCGGCTAACTTCCTCCATGCGCCGGGCTTTGCGACGCGTCGTCCTTGACGCCCAATCCAAGGCCCGCAGCTCATCCAGCACCGCCCCGCGAATGCGCCACACAGCGTAGGTTTCAAACTTGGTGCCGCGACTCTCGTCAAACTTCTCCCAGGCGTCGTACAAGCCGATCACCGCCGAACTCTGCAGGTCATCGAGGTCAACGGTTTTGGGGAGGGTGGCCGAAATCTTGTCGACTACGTATTTGACCAACGGCGAGTACTTCTGAATCACCTGCTCGGCAACTCGCTCGCGTTGGCGGCGCGCCTCCTCGGTTGCCGGCTCGGCCTGGCGCTTGGCAGGCGGTCGGCAAGCCACGGCTTGGCTCTCCATGGTGGCCCTCTTTCCTTGAAATGAAAGGCCCGCTCGGAAACTCCTGTTCCTAGGTGGGCGGGCTCCTGCGCGCTGCGCCTTTTGGCGTCAGCGTTAGGAAAGAAGGCAAGGAGCATGCCTAGCGCTAAAGTTCGTCCGATCAGTTGCCTGGGCCGCTCCGGCCGGTCGCCGCACGCCCCACCCAACTTGCGCTTCTATCGCAAGTTATGAGGCCTCGCGGAGGGCTGGCAGCCCACCGGGTGAGCGCCGGATCCAGGGCTGGGAAGGTTGGGGAGACAGAGAGGGCGACCGGCGCATGACCACAATCTGGCCGGTGGTCGGCTCGACCGGCCAGTTTGCAACCAGGCCGTGCACGATGCACGGGCTGCAATCAATCAATGTCGAATTGATTCATTTTGTTGCGCAGCGTCTGGCGCGAAATCCCCAATTCTTTCGCTGCCTGGGTCTTGTTCCCCTCGCAGTCGGCAAGGGTCGAGAGGATGACAGCGCGCTCGGCGGCTTCGAGGCGGGGCCGGCGGCGCGCAGCACCTGGCGTAGCGGCGGCGCGAATCTCGTCGGGCAATTGCGCCACCCCAAGTTGGCCGTCGTCGGCCAAGATCACGGCGCGCTCCAAGACGTTCTTGAGCTCACGGACGTTGCCCGGCCACCGGTAAGCACGCATCAGCTCCAACGCGCGTGGCTGGATGGTGTCGACCTTGCGCCCCAGCTCGGGTTCGATCTGCGCCAAGAGCGCGTGCACCAGCCCGTCCAGATCGCCGGGCCGATCCCGGAGCGGTGGAATGCGGATCTCCATAACCGCCAGCCGGAAGTACAAGTCGGAGCGAAACTGGCCGGCGGCAATCCGCTCTTTGAGATTCTGATTGGTAGCGGCGACGATGCGCACGTCGACTCGGACCTCGCGGGTGCCGCCCAGCCGGCGAAACGAACGCGATTCCAGCACGCGCAACAGCTTGGCTTGCAACGCCACCGGCATGTCACCGATCTCGTCGAGGAACACGGTGCCGCCGTGGGCGATCTCGAACAGCCCCTGCTTGGCAGCGTGGGCGCCGGTGTAAGCGCCCCGCTCGTGCCCAAACAACTCACTCTCGAGGAGCTCGGCAGGCAGCGCACTGCAGTTCACGTCGACAAACGGCTGTTCTCTGGCCGCACTCAAACAATGCAGGCGGCGGGCGATGACGTCCTTGCCAACTCCCGTCTCCCCCAACAGGAGCACCGACGCTTTGGTCGCCGCCACCCGCTCGACTTCCCGGTAGACCTTGGCCATCGGCGAATCGGGCGCCGGCTCGCCCACCACGCGGTCGCGCCCTTGGTTGCGACGCCTGAGGTAGTGCACCTCGGCTGCCAAGGATTGGTCCCTGAGTGCGTTAGTCAGCGCCACGGTGAGTTTGGCGAACTCGAAGGGCTTAATGAGAAAATCATAAGCACCCAACCGAATAGCTTCGACTGCGTGCTCGACCTGGCCAAAGGCGGTCATCATGATTGTCGCCAGGTCGGGGCGCTCGGCGTTCAGCTCGCGCAACAACTCAAGGCCGTTATCTTGACCAATGCGCAGGTCGAGGAGCGCCAGATCGATCGGTTCTGACTGGAACAGCCGGCGGGCCTCGTCGGCGGTGGCAGCCTCCACCACCCGGTACCCCTCGCCGCGCAACTCCTCGGCCATCGGGGCGCGGAGCGCCGCCTCGTCGTCCACCACCAACAGGGTCTGCGTGCGCGGGACAGTCGGCGAGCCGGTGGCGGTGGCCAAGCGGTCGACGGTGCTAGCCACGGCGCTTCTCCACCGGCACCATCACGCGTACGGTGGTGCCGCGGCCCGCCACCGACGCTACATCGATGGAACCGCGGTGCTGGCGGACCAACGCCTGGCACACTGCCAAGCCCAGGCCGGTGCCGCCGCTGCGCCGGGTAAAGAAGGGTTCAAACAGCCTCGGTAAGTCTTCTGCTGGAATGCCGCGGCCGGTGTCAACAAAAGTCACCACCACCTCGGCCCGGTCACCAGCGGCGGCGCTGACCTCGAGCCGTCCACCCTCCGGCATGGCGTGTCGGGCGTTCCACATGAGGTTGACGAACACCTGAGCCAGCTGATCTGGATCGCCAAAGACCTCGGGCGTCTTGGGGTCGATGGCCAGCACCACCTCGATGCCCGCCTGCTCACATGCATCGCCGGTCAAAAGCAGAGCGCGCTCGATCGGCGCCGTAATGGCGTGCAGCCGCATGCTCGGCGCCGGCGGCCTGGCGAACTGCAACATCTCTTCGATGATGCCGTTCAACCGCCCCACCTCGGCCCGGATCAAATCGACTGGGCGCCGCGTCGGGTCGTCGGCGGGCACCCGCCGGGCCAAGACCTGAGCATTCATATCGATGCCGGAAAGCGGATTGCGAATCTCGTGCGCGACACCCGCTGACAACCTGCCGAGCGCCGCCAGGCGCTCGGTGTCATCCTGAACTTCGCGGGCCCGGTCGCGATCTTCCACCAGCACCAAACCGCCACCGCCATCGGCTTTGCGCCGGCATGGCACTACCGTAACGCGCAGTTCGCCTTCGCCGCCGTGCACCCGCACCCGGCCCCCACCGATGGCCTCCTCGAGGGCGGTCCGCTCACCATGGGCGAACCCCAATAGCTCGCCCACGTGGCGACCAGCGCAGTCCTCCCGCCGCCCCAACAATTCCTCCGCCAAGCCGTTCATCAAAACGACGCGCGCCGCGCGGTCGACGCCAATCGCTGCCTCGGACACGCGCGCCGCTAGAAGCTCGGCGAGAGCCAAAGCGTTGGCCGGCTGCCGCCGGTCGCCGATCAAAGGTTCGCTGGGTCGAGCGGTACTCTGAACGCCGGCGCGACCAGTCAACGGAGGATCTCCAACAGGGCTAACGGGGATAAAGCGGCAAAGCGCCGCACGGACTATTACAAACCCAAGCTACACCCAGAACCCAAACGCAGTCAACGGCGAGGCAGCGGCTAGTGCAGGACGAACAGCGCCACGGTTCCAGCGAGCAAACAATAGATCGCGAACCACACGAACCGCCGGCGATCCAAAAGGCGGAACAACAAGCGAATCGCCACCAGCCCGGCTAGAAACGCCGCCACGAACCCGACCGCCAAGGGCCCCCAGGCTTGACTCGCCAACAGGGCGCGATCGAGATCGAGAAGTTCGACGACGGTGGCGCCCAGGATCGCCGGAACCGACATGAGAAACGAGAAGCGCGCCGCCGTCGCCCGGTTGACACCGTACCCGATGCCGGCGGCAATCGTCATCCCGGAACGCGACACGCCGGGAAGTAAGGCTACAACTTGGGCCAGCCCCATGGCGAGCGCGCACAGCGGCCGCCAGGGTCTGGTCGCCTCGCCCGCCGCTTGGGTTCCGAGGAGTACGGTTCCAGTGAAGAGCAAACCGATCGCCGCAACCCTCGGAGAGGCAAAAGCCTCGTGGACCAAATCACGTAGCAATAGCCCCCCCAAGACGATCGGCAGGGTGGCAATCACCAGATCTCTCAACAATCGCCGGCCGGCCGAACCCGGGCGGCCAAGCCCGGCGGCGATGTCCCAGAGTTCACCTCGGAACGCCCAGACCACCGCCAGGAGCGTTCCCAGGTGTAGGACCACCTCGACGAACACGCCGGGGCTCTCGACGCCCAGCAGGCGACCGAGCAGCACCAGGTGGCCGGAGCTGGAGACCGGCAAGAGTTCGGTCAACCCCTGGGTCAAGCCAAGCAACAAATAGTCGATCAACGGACGACCTCCGGGCCGCTGGCGGCGCTACGCCGCATCGGAGACCTCTAGGGCCTGAACGATGGCGTCGGCCAAGCCACCTACTCTTGAGATCGGCCCCGTCGCCAGCTCGACCAAGGCCGAGCCCACCACCACACCATCGGCCCAGCGCGAAGCGGCGCCGGCTTCGGCGGCACCCCGCACGCCGAATCCTGCCAAAACCGGCACCTCTGCATGGCGGCGGATGAGCTTCAGACGCTCGGCCCACCGTTCATCCGATACTTCAAGCGACCCACCTGTGACGCCCATCTTTGTCACGCAATAGACGAAGCCGGTTGCATTTGCGGCAATATGTTGAAGGCGAGAGCGAGAGGTGGTCGGAGCCACCAAGGGGATACGGGCGAGCGGCGGCGGCGCCAACCGCTCCCAGAACTTCCAGGGATCGTCGTGAGCCAGGTCGGTCATCAACAGCCCAGCCACTCCGGCGGCCTCAAGGTCACTATGCAGTGTTTCACCTAAACTCAAGAGTGGATTCAAGTAAGACATGATGACTATCGGCACACGAGTCGCCTGGTTGAGTTCTCCAGCGAGCTTCAAGGCGTGGCGCGGCGTCATGCCGCTGGCGATAGCCTCTTGAGAGGCGCGCTGGATGACCGGCCCATCGGCGAGTGGGTCCGAAAAAGGAATGCCTAGCTCGATGACATCGGCGCCCGCCTGGGCGAGGCGTTCACCCAACGCCAAGGTGCGCTTTGCCGAGGGATAGCCCGCCGTCAGAAAAGGCACAAACGCCCGCCGACCTTTGGCCAGCGCAGCACGGATGGCAGCCTCCACCCGCGTCGTAGCCAAGGCCTAGTCGAGTCGGTCGTGGCGCCGGCGCGACTGCGAGCGCAATTCGCCGGCCCGCCGAAAGGCACCCTGCGCGTCCTGGGCCCGGCCAGAACGGTCGTAGGCAATGCCCAGGTAATAGAACACGCGGGGATTGGTCGGCAAGAGTTGGGCTGCGGTTTCCAGAGCCCGGATGCCGTCATCAAAGCGATCGGCTCGGCAATAGGCCACGCCGAGGTGGTAGAGGGTGGGACCGTGACGCGGCACCAAGCGCTGGCAGCGTTCGAGTAACTCGAGCGCCTCAACGGTCTTACCGCGCTTGGAATGAATCAGGCCACGGTAGAAGTGCCCCTCAAAGCGCTCCTGGTCGACTCCAGCGGCGCGGTTCAGGTGCTGCATGGCCTCCTCGAAGCGTCCCAGGCGATAGTGCACCAAGCCTAGGTTGTAGTGGGTCTCGAACGAATCGGGCGCCAACTCAGCAGCCCGAGCCAAGTAGTCGATGGCATCGGCGTAGCGCCCGCCTTCGGCCAGGAGCGCGCCCAGGTTCAAGCTCGATTCGGGCCGGGTGCGGTCGATCTGCACCGCCGCTTTGAGGGTCGACAGCGCCTTCTCGCGGTCGCCACGTCGATCGTAGACCAGGGCCAAATTGACGTGGGCGCCGACGTGCTGAGGGTCCTGCTTCAGGGTCAAGGCGAAGTAGCGTTCGGCGTCTGGCAGAATGCCGCGTCGAAACGCCTGCAGCCCCAACCGAAAGTTGTTGGGCGCCTGGGCAGGGTCGGCCGGCCGCTTGCGCACACTGGGTGCGCGAGATGGGGCTTGGGCTTCAGTGCGGGAGTCGAGACGTTTGTTCACAAACCAACCATCTGAGACGGGCTTCAACCACACGAACCACGTAGCTCGCAAGCTAACAAGCACCGCACAAACCGGTCAACACAAAAGGGTCCAGGGATACCGTTCACAAGCAAAAAGCGCACGCGCTGGATAGCGCGTGCGCTTCGAGAACTCTCTATCCGGCCGCTTTAACCAGCCCGCCGCTGTGACTCAGCCCTCACCTGCAGAACAATCTCGACCGTTTGGCCATTGACCAGTTGCGACGCGTCGATGGCAAGCGGCACGACCACGCGTTCGGTCCGCACCACTTCCTGAGAATGCACCATTTGCAGAGGTTCCGCCGGGTCGTGCGGGGTCGCTTTTGGACTCACGTCGCGGGTATAGGGATCGGCCGGCCCCGCAGCGGGCGGCGTCGCCGTCATGGGCGGTGCCGGTTGGATCGCCGGCGGCGTCACCGCCGGCGGGGTTGGGGGCTCGGGCGCTTGACGCACGTTCGGGGCCACCTCGAAGGGCGTGTCCCCGAAAGCAGGGGCCGGGCCGGAGGCAGGATCGCCATCCTCGGCTGCATCGCCGTCCAATGGATAGCTGGCGCGGCCGACCGGTGCTGTCGGCTGGCTAGCCGGCGCCGCAGGCGAGCTAGCCGGGGTCGTCGGCGAGCTAGTCAGCGACTCGGGCATCGCTTCGGGCCGGCCGAGGGCGGGGCTCGGGGTCACCGACATCCCCGAAACAGCGCCGGTCGAGGACACTTCAGGACCAGCCAGCGCCGCCGGCATTTCGCGGCTCTGCGCTCGGTTGTCACCCAGCTCCTCGCGCAGCTTGCGCAGCAACAGCCCGGATACCTCTCGTAGGGTTTCCAACACTCCGACACCCTGGGCAGCCACCGCCTCTAAGCGCGGGCGCTGGCCAACCGACAAACCCTGGTCCATCTCCTCGACGGTGTAGACGTCCGGCAAGTCGCGCTTGTTGTACTGAAAGACGATCGGCAAGGTGTCGACGTCGATGCCGTAGCCGGTCAGGTTGTCCCTGAGGTTCTGCAAGCTCTCCTGATTTTCGCGCATCTTGCCGCGCTCGGAGTCGGCCACGAACACCACAGCGTCGACCCCTTTCAACACCAGCTTGCGCGTGGCGTTGTAGTACACCTGACCGGGCACCGTGTAGAGCATGAAGCGCGTCCGAAAACCGCTGATGTCGCCCAGGTCGATCGGGAGAAAGTCAAAGAAGAGCGTCCGGTCTGCCTTCGTCTTCATCGAGATCATCTTGCCTTTGTGGGCCACCGGGACGGTCTCGTAGATTTTCTCCAAGTTGGTAGTCTTGCCGCACAAACCGGGCCCGTAGTAGACGATCTTGGCGTTGATTTCCTTGCCGGAATAGCTGACGACGACCATCGAGTTCTTCCCCCGCTCTCGTGGGATTCCAAGGACAGTGACCGCGCCGCCGGTCGTGGCGGCGAGGAACCTGATCGAATCATCGTCCGACGAGCGACCGGTGGTTAGCGCTGCCGTCCCACCCACACCCCGGCGCGTTCGATGATCTGAGGCCGCCCGCCCGCCCGGCTTCCCAGCCCTTCGTAGTGCCGCAAAAGGATGGTGGTCAAGCGATCGCGTTCGGTTACCTCGAAGTATCGGCAGACCCGGCGGAACATCTTGTGTTTTTCAGACCAGACATGCAGACAAACCTCGTCGACCCGCAGCCAGGGGCGTCCGTGGCCGGGCTGCGCCGCCTGATTCTCGATATCGACCCAAAGCGCCGTTTCAGTCTGGAGCAACTCAAAATCGTGCCGGTCCTGCATGACTGGCACCCAAAGGCCGAAAACATCCAGAGGGATGTACCGTGCCGTAGTCGATTCCGATCCCCGACGACGCACGGCGCATTGGACCATTTTCAGACTGGCCATTCTCGCCACCAAGTGTGAATCAAACTGAGACGGCGGTGAGGCTAGAAACTTGCGCTGGGGAGGCGCCGATGTCACCGTTGCGAAAGGCGGCTCAACAGGTAAGCCCGACCGGTGGCTATTGCCGGCGCGACAACCGAGTCTACGCGGAGTGTCCGCTCGGCGACAACTGGGAAACCTGCTCGCTGCACCGCGACTGCCTATTGGTGGTCAACGCCCGGCTCGCCCGAGACGCGGCCCAACCCCAGCCCACCGAGCCCGATCACCCCCTGGAACCGCCACCGATCTAGCCCAACCCCAGGCGCCTTGACACGGCCTCTGCCGCCTCCCTACGCTGGCAGCTCTGATGACGACTTCGAGGCTGCCTGTGACCCGATCCGATCGACTTGCCCGAGCCGCACTGCGCGGCCTCACATCGCTGGCCAGGGCCGTCCCCCCGAGCGTCGGCTACCGCCTGGCTCGCGGTGCCGGGCGCGTGCACTACCTGACCGCCCCCGCCAAGCGCCGGGCGGTCAGCGCCAACCAGGCCGTCGTCCGCCACTGGGCGCGCGGACAGGGCGCCGTCCGCCGGGACCGGCCGCTCGTCGCGCCGTTTTTGGCCCATGCTGAAACGCTCTACGAATGGCTGGCCGGCGGCGCCCAGGTCGCCGTCGAGATCGACGGGCTCGACCACCTCACCGCCGCCCAGGCAGCCGGCCGCGGCATCATTCTGGCTACCTGCCATCTGGGCAACTGGGAGCTTGCCGCCCGGCACCTGCAAGCCACCGGCTTCGATCTTACCGTCGTCACCGGCAAGCAACTCGGCTCGTTAGCAAGCGCCGTCAAGCGCTCCAAGTGCCGGGCGGGGATGGCCGTGGTGCAACCACAGGACGGCATGCGACGGCTCTACCGGGCCCTGGCCCAGGGCGGGGTGGTGGCCCTCCTGGTGGATGGCGATATCTACACCACGGGTCGTTCGACTGAGTTCTTCGATCAACCGACCCTGCTCCCCTGGGGAGCTGCCCGCCTGGCAGCGCGCACCGGCGCCGCCCTCCACCCAGCCTGGATGATCCGCGAGGCGCGCGGCAGCTATCGAGTGGTCATTCGACCGGCGATTGCCAGCGATACGCCGGCCGCCGTCACCATGCGCCGGCTGACGCGCACTTTGGAAGAAGCAATTGCCCAACAACCAGAGGGGTGGTGCATCTTTCGACCGCTCTGGGCACGCATCGACGGCAACCCGGCGTGAGAATCGGCATCGTCTCGCACGCCTATTACCCCAACTACGGCGGCGTCACCGAGAACGTCGCCGGTAGTTCGCGGGCGCTGGTCAAGCGCGGTCATCAAGTCACCATCATCACCGCCGGCGCCAATCGCCCGCGTCAGCCCGGCGTCGAGCGGCTGGGCCACCAAGTCGCCGTCCGTTTGAACGGCGCCACCGTCCAAGTAGCGCTAGGCGCGCACCTCGGCGACGCCCTGACGGCGCTCTACCGTCGCCACCGCTTCGACCTGGTCCATGTCCACTCACCGCTGACCCCAATGCTGCCCTTGGCAGCGGTGCGTACCGCTCGCCGAGTCGGCCTGCCAGTGATCGGCACCTTCCACGCCAGTGCGCGCTACAACTGGGGGTACGCCCTGTTCCGCCGGCGCTTGCAACCCGACTTCGCAGCGCTGGACGGCGCCGTGGCCGTCTCCCATGCCGCGCGCCAGTTCGTCCAGCGTTACTTCGACGGCCCCGTCCAACTCATCCCCAACGGCGTGGACACCGAGCGCTTCCGAGCCCTAAGGCCGCCGGTGGGCGAACCCCTGCGCGTCGTCTTTGTCGGCCGGCTAGATCCGCGCAAAGGCGTCGATTTGTTGTTGGAGTCGTTTCAAGGCGTCCGCTGCCAACGACCCGGCACAACCTTGAAGGTCATCGGCGACGGGCCGTGCCGTCGAGGGCTCGAGGGTCGCGCCAAGCCGGCTGGCGTCGAGTTTTTGGGAGCGGTGCCACCCGGGCGGTTGGCCGCGGCCTACGCCGGTGCGGATGCGGTGTGCGCGCCAGCCTCGCGCAACGAGAGCTTCGGGATCGTCCTCCTGGAAGCGATGGCGGCCGGCCGCGCCGTGGTGGCAACCGACATCGCCGGCTACCGTGATCTCGTCGAACACAACGTCACCGGCATCTTGGTACCGCCGGGCGATGCCCAAGCACTGGCTCAAGCCCTGGTCCACCTCGCTGACCATCCGGCCGACCGGGCGCGACTGGGCGACAACGCCCGCCGCCAGGCGCGCGACTACGACTGGGGTGAGATCGCCCACCAACTCGAAGCACTTTACCGGCGCGTGGTCGACTGTCGAGGTCCAGTCGATCCCCAACCGGCGACCGGTCTGAACGGCACTGCGGCTAAAAGACTTCGCGTCCCTCGGCGAGCACCTGGTTCAAGGCTCGCCTGAAATGGTCGCGGGCGCTGGCGTCGCCGTCGGCAGCCGCATCTCGGAAGTCCGTCCACACCTGGCGAATCAAATCGCCAAAGTGGACGTCCCAGCGACCGTCGTTGCGCGCGCGCTGAACCCGCTCGGGGTAGGCGGCAGCCACTGCCTGGATCATCTCCCGAGCCAGCTGCTCGGCTTCATCGGCCACCAGCATGATCCCCGACGGGGCGCTGGGTTCTGACAGATCGTCCAGACGGAGCGATTGGCTGAGCGGCTCATCAGCGCTCAGCGTCACCGGTGGCGCCGCCGGCGGCTCCGGCGGCGGCGGCGCCGCATCGGCGAACGGGTCGGGTTGAGTGCCAGTGTCCCAATCCCGGGCTTGGGGAGCCGCTTTAGGTTTGACCTGCGACTGCGCTGCCGGGCGAAACGAAGTCGGCCGTTCCAAGCCGACGGTAAACAACCGGTCGCAGCGTGCACAGCGTGCGCGTGCACCCTGCACGGGTACCCGTTCATTGGCGACCCGATACCGCGCTTCACAGTGGGGACAAACCAGCAGCAAAGCACACCTCTCTTGGAAGACGTGGGTGGCGCCCGGCGCGTCAGCCGGTCACCGGCTCGAGTTCTTCCAAGCAAGAATCGCGCCCGTGGCGCCGGTTGAGCCAGCCCTCCAGCGCCGCACCCAAGGGCGTTCCAGTCCCCGGCGCCCCGGCCTGTTTCAAAATGTGTCGAGCGACGGTGGTCGCCTCGCGCAAGGTCACCACCTCGGTGTCGAACTCGAGGCCAAAGCTACCGTGCTGCCTGAGTCCCAAGACGTCCCCGGCGCCACGCTCCTCTAGATCCAATTCGGCCACTTCAAAGCCGTCGCCAGTGCCCGCGAAGGCGGACAGACGCTGGCGGGCGGCCCCCTCGGCACCCCCCAGCTGCAAAATGCAGATCCCCTGGATCTCGCCACGCCCGGCGCGACCGCGGAGCTGATGGAGCTGGCTCAGCCCGTAGCGCTCCGGACTTTCGATGACAATAAGTGCGACGCCGGGCAAGTGCAGCCCAACCTCGATGACCGTCGTCGCCACCAGCACATCCACCTCCCGGCGGCGCAACCGCGCCAACACTGCCTCGCGCTCTGCGGCCGATCGCCGGCCATCCAAGGTCTCGATCCGTCGACGGCCAAGCGCCGGGTGCTCGACGAGACGTGCCTGGCAATCTTGAACGGCCATCACCTCGGAGTCGGTGTCACTGTCGATGCGCGGCGCCACCACCAGCACTTGATGACCGCCGGCAACGGTGCGCTCGATGTAGTTTTCGACGCGCTGGCGGTGTTGGGGCTCGGCCAAGTAGGTCTTGGGCAACGGACACGCCTGCGGTCGAGCCCGCATCACCGACACCTCCAACTCCCCCCACTCAGCCAACCCCAAGCTGCGCGGAATCGGCGTCGCTGACATCACCAACATGTCCGGGTGGGCGCCTTTGGCATGGAGTGTGGCACGTTGACGCACGCCAAAGCGGTGCTGCTCGTCGATCACCACCAATCCCAACCGCTCGGCAGTGAACGTCGGTCCCAGCAAAGCCTGGGTGCCCACCACCAGGTCGAGCTGACCAGCAGCCACTTCGGCCATGAGTCGTCGGCGGCCCCCGGCACCCACTCCCCCGTCGCTGCCGGCGACACCCCCCAGGCCGCCGGCAACCACACCCACGCGCAGATCGGGAAACCAGGCTTTGGCCGACCGGGCATGTTGGTGAGCCAACAGCGCGGTGGGCACCATCAGCGCCGTGAGTTCGCCCAAATCGGCCAGGGCGTGGGCGGCAACCAGCGCCACCACCGTCTTGCCGCTCCCCACCTCCCCCTCCAAGAGCCGGTGCATCACCGCCGGGCCGGCTAAATCAGCCGCCACCTCATCCAGCGCCCGCGTTTGATCGGTGGTTAACGCAAACGGTAGGCGCTCCACCGCCCGCGCCACGGAAGCGCCCAGTTCGGCCGGGCGCGGCTCTCTTGGCTTGACGGTGTGACGCCAGCGCCCGAGGGCGAGGGCTGTGAAAAACCGGTCGTTGAACGCGAGCCGCTGCCAGGCTGCCTCGAGGGCAGAGCGGTCGCCGGGCCGATGCACGGTCTCCAAGGCCTCCCGGTAGCCGGGCATGTCACCCAGCGCAGCTTCAGGCAGGGGCTCGGCCAGCGCGTCCTCGCAGCACTCCAGCGCCGCTGTCACCCACTTGGCGAGTTGGGCACTGGTCAGTCCCTCGGTAAGCGGATAGATCGGTGCTGGCGGCGCTAGATGCCAGGTGGCGAGGTCGGCGGGTGGTGACTCCGTGTGCGGCGAGACGAATCGCAGCCCGCCGAACGCGTCCACTTTCCCCCAGAAGACCAGACGCTCACCTGCGACCAGGCGGCGTTGCAGGTACGCCTGACCGAACCACACGACCTCGATGGTGCCACTCGCATCGCGAATCGTTGCCACCAGGTCGCGCCCCCGACGTCGATTCTGCAACCGCAATGACTCGATGCGCGCGCACACCGCGGCCTCGCTGCCCTGGGTGAGTGCGGTGATCGGCACGATGGCTGGCCGAAAGTGGTAGGCACGGGGCAGGTGATGTAGGAGGTCGTCGAGCGTAGTGATACCCAGACGGGCGAGCTGGGCAACCCGCTTGGGGCCAACGCCGCGCAGCGTCTTGACGCTGGCGTCGAGCACGCGCAAGCGCTCACCTGCTGATTGCCGCAACGTCTCTGGGACTGACACCCAACTCACCTCGCGGAACAAAAAAAGGGCTCGGCTCCATGGGCGGAGTCGATGCTGGGTGGGACGTGCCCCGTGTCCAACCCGCGCCTTCTCCCTCCCTGCGAAGGAACCGAGCCCAAACTGTGTTGAACGATCGCTCTACTCGGCGTGTTTCCTCAAGAATGTCGGCACATCCAAGCTATCGGAAGCAAACTCTTCCTGCACACTGGGACCGTAGCCCACGACGTCACGCGCCGGTTGGTTGGCGGCTTGCGGCACCAACCGCTCGAACTCAATACGTTCCTCGCGCGGCTCGGGCGCCTGACGTTCGACGACTTGCCGCTGCGGCACCAAGGTGCCTGCCCGGCGATTGGCCGCCGCAAATCCGGTGGCGATCACAGTCACCGTCAGCTCGCCTTCGATTTCGGGATCGATCACCGCCCCAAAAATGACGTTGGCATCCTCACCGGCGGCGTTTAACACCTCGCTGGTCGCCTCGTTGATCTCATGCAGACTGAGGTCCTTGCCACCGGTGATGTTGACCAGGATAGCCTCCGCCCCGGAGATCGACATGTCCTCCAGGAGCGGGCTATTGATGGCGGCCTGCGCCGCCTCCAACGCCCGGTTCTCACCGGAGCCGCGCCCGGTCCCCATCAGGGCATTGCCGCGATTGCGCATGACCGTGCGCACGTCGGCAAAATCCAAATTGATGAGCCCCGGCACGGTAATCAGATCAGAAATGCCGCGGGTGGCCTCTAGAAGCACCTCATCTGCCACCTGAAAGGCGTTCTCCAGGGGCGTATCCCTGGGCACGATGCTCAACAGCCGGTCGTTGGGGATGGTAATCAGCGTGTCGACCTTGTCCCGGAGCTCGTCCAAGCCCTGTTCCGCCTGCTGCTGGCGGCGCCTGCCCTCAAAGCTGAAGGGCTTGGTGACCACCGCGACCGTCAAAGCCGCCATGTCCCGGGCGATTTCGGCAATGACTGCGGCAGCGCCGGTGCCGGTGCCGCCGCCCATACCGGCAGTCACAAACACCATGTCCGCACCCTCGAGGACTTGAGCGATGGCTTCGGTATCTTCCTGCGCCGCGCGCCTGCCAACCTCCGGGTCACCGCCCGCACCCAGTCCTTTGGTGAGCGTGCTGCCCAGTTGTACCTTGTGCACGGCGAGTGAACTTGCCAGCACTTGTGCGTCGGTGTTGGCGACGATGAAATCCACTCCGGTGAGACTCGAGGTGATCATGCGACCGACAGCGTTGCCGCCAGCCCCACCCACTCCCACCACCTTCAGCGTGGCGAAGCGATCATGCTCACTTTCAAACTCGAAGAGCATCGAGCCCATAGTTCCCCCTCAGCTCACCATCAAAAGAACTCGGCGACGAGATTCTTGAACTTCGACGTAACGATGTCAACAAAAGAATTGCTCGGACGTGTCTCAGTATCGTTCATTGCAGCAACCATCACCAGTCCAACTGCGGTTGCGAACTGCGGCGCCGCAATGTCCTCGACGTGCCCGCCGACTTCGAGCGGTGCACCGACTCGCGCGGGCATTTCAAAAATCTCCTCAGCCAGTTCGACGAGACCTTCGATCGAAGCAGCACCGCCGGTTAACACCACGCCCGACCCAGAAGCCGTCACTCCCGGAGCGCGCTGGTACTCCCGCGCCGCCAAGGTAAGAATTTCCTCGACGCGCGGCTCAATCATCGCCGCCAGGGTCTGCCGGGCGATCGTGCGATCGCCGCGCCCACCCACGTCTGACACCTCGACGACCGCGTCGGGCGCCACCAACGAGGCCAAAGCGCAACCCGATTCGAGCTTCAAGCGCTCGGCCCGCTCAATCGGGGTGCGGAGCCCGATCGCCAAGTCCGATGTGACGTTGGCACCACCCAAGCCAATGACTGCGGTGTGGCGGATGGCGCCCTGGTGGAACACCGCCATGTCGGTGGTTCCCCCACCCATATCCAAGAGCACCACGCCCAGATCCTCCTCATCCGGGGTCAACACCGCCCGCGCCGAGGCCAGAGGCTCGAGAATCAATTCGGCCACCTTGAGGCCAGCCCGCTCGACAGCGCGGGTCAGATTGCGGGCTGCCGCCTGCGATCCGGTAATGATGTGCACCTCGGCCTCGAGCCGCACCCCGCACATGCCAATGGGCTCCCGAATCGAGCCCTGCTGGTCAACGATGAACTCCTGCGGTAGCACGTGGATGATTTCGCGATCGGCGGGAATCGCCACGGCACGCGCCGCTTCGACCACCCGCTCGACGTCCTGGGCCCCAATCTCGTGGTCCCGGCGCGCCACCGCGATGACCCCGCGCGAGTTGATCGAGCGAATGTGATCGCCGGCGATGCCGACAACCATGGCGCGGGTCTTGACGCCGGCCATGCGTTCGGCGCCTTCCGCCGCCCGCTGAATGGCGCTCGAGGTCCGCTCCAAGTCGACGACGACCCCCCGCTTCAGGCCGTCGCAAGGGACGGTTTCGACACCTAAGACTTCAATGGAATGCGAGTCCTGGACCTCAGCCACGAGGGCAGTGACTTTGGTCGTGCCCACATCCAATCCGGCAATGACGCGATTCCCGGCCACCTCAAAGTCCTCCGCCGTCGGCCAGGAGTGGTTCGGCGCCCCGCTGGACCACCAACTGGCCTTCGTAGCGCAAGTCGATGACGGCGCTCTCAACCCCCTGGCTCTCCAGGTGGGCAATGACTGAGCGGAGACCCGAAAGTTTGGACGGCGTTAGGGCCGACAGGTGGGTGCGCACCAACCAATCGCCGCCGGTCAGCCGCAACTCCAAAACCGGTTTGGCGGCCAGATTGACTTCGGCGAGCCGGGTTGCCAGCGCCGGATTGGAGCGTTCCAGCTCGGCCAAAAACGCCAAGGTGCGCTCCAGGGTGGCGCCCGACAGGCGCTCACCTGGGCGCAGCGGACGATCCACGCAGCCAGTGAGAACCGGCAAATCCGGCAGCGGTCCGCCCGAGGGCGGCAGCACCACGCCCTCGTCATCCACCTCGACCAAGATCGACGCCAGGATCAACGCGCACGGCCGGCGCTCATCGATGTCGATATGCAGGCGGCGGTCCCAACCGCGGCGGACGTACGCCTGGCGGATGCGAGGATGGGTGGCCAACCGCGCTGCCAAGCGCTCCGGCGCTACGTCGAGCAGCGGCTCGTTGTCGAATGAGCCGACCAGGGAACGCACCTGAGCGACGGTGAGGCGGGTCGTACCGTTCACCTCGAGGCCGCGCACGCGCAGCCACTGCGAGGCGGCCAACCAGTCGGCAGTCTCCACCGACAGGGCCAGCACCGAGCCAGCCCCGGCCACGGCCGCCACCACCAGCGCCGGCACGAGGATGTTGAAGCGGCGGCGCTTGGGCTGGCACGGGCGGTCGGCGCCGGCGCGGCCGTGGTAGCGCTGCGGCAAGGTGCGGTAGTGTCGCGCTTCCATGCTCCTAACCTCCCCCCGGGGCATCACCGGTGGATAGCTCCGGGCACTCGACGCCCACGAGCTTGATTTCCAACTCCAAACGGACGCCGTGGCACTCGGCGACCCGCCTGCGCACCAAGGCGATCAGTGCCGCCACATCGCCGGCCGTTGCCTCTCCCCGGTTAACGATGAAATTGGCGTGCACCGGTGACACCTGGGCGCCACCCACTTGCGTCCCCTTGAGCCCCGCCGCGTCGATCAGCCGGCCGGCCGTGCCACAGTCAGTGTTCTTGAAAACGCAGCCCGCCGACGGTTCGCCCAGCGGTTGACTGCGTTTCCGAGCGTCGTGCCAGTTGTCCTCGATGCGCCGAATCTCGGCGGGGTCTGCCTCGTTCAAAGCCAACGCCGCCTCGGTCACCACCAGCGCCCGCGGAAACCGCGCGCGCCGATAGCTCCAATCGATGGCGTCCCGAGCCCACTCGACCGGCTCGCCCCGGTCATCAATACCGCGCACCCAGGCGACGACCTCAGCCATCTCACGTCCCCAAGCGCCGGCGTTGACCGCGATCGAGCCGCCCAGGGAACCAGGGATGCCGCCGGCAAACTCCAAACCGCTCAGTCCGATGGAGCGGGCGCGGCGCATCAGTTCAGGCAGCGTGCGGCCGGCGTCGGCAATCAAGAGGTCACCCGCATGTCGCACCGCGCTCAGACCACTGGGGATCTTGATTGCCACGCCACGAAACCCGCTGTCGGCGATGACCAGGTTCGAGCCGGCCCCCAACACCAGGAGCGGCAGACCACGGCGCCTCACCCAAGCCGCCGCCGCCGACAAGGCGGCGACACTTTCGGGCACGACCAAGACATCCGCCGGTCCGCCGATCCGGAAAGTCGTAAAGGGCGCCAAGGGTGCACTGCCTTCCACCCTGAGGCCGCCCAGTTTCTGCAACTCACCCAAGAGATCCATTCGATCTCCTCGAACTCTCCCGTCCGGCGGGCAGCTGGCCGTCAGCATGGCTCAGCACCCACCCAGAGCCGCCGGCGAGCGTGCTTCGATCCACCCCTCGGCCAACCGCCCCACATCTCCGGCCCCCAAAGTCATCCACACCTCGCCAGGCCCCGCCTGGCGATCGATCGCCGCCGCCGCCGCTTCGAGATCCCGCGCTACAGAAACCTCCACCCCCGATCCAGCCGCTATCACGCGCGCCAGGTGCGCGGCGGTCACCCCGTCAATCGGCGCCTCGCCCGCCGGGTAGATCGGGCAAACAATCACCCGATCGGCGGCGCCGAAGGCCCCGGCAAACTCGTCGAGCAAATCTGCCGTGCGTGTGTAACGATGAGGTTGGAAGACGCAGACCAAGCGATGGTCTGGCCAGGTGGCGCGGGCCGTGGCGAGCACGGCGGCGACCTCGGTCGGGTGGTGCCCATAATCATCCACGAGAATCGTACCGCCGTGCTCCCCACGAACCTCAAAGCGGCGGCTGACGCCGCCAAACTGGGCCAAACCATCGCGAACGACCGCGAACGGCAGGCCAAACTCTAGACCAACAGCGACCGCCGCTAGGCTGTTCTGGATGTTGTGACGGCCGGGCATGCCGAGGACGATATCGCCAACTCGGCGGCCGCCCACCAGCGTCGTGTAGCGGACCGTCGTGCCGCTGGCGGTGACCTCGGCGGCCTGCACTTCGGCGCCCGCTGACAAACCGTAGGTCCGCACCCGCCGCGCCGCCCGTCCGGCCAAGCGCGCCACCGCCGGGTCATCCACGCACAGGATCGCCGCTCCGTAGAACGGCACGCGGTCGACGAATTCCAAGAACGCCGCTTCCAAGGCGGCCATCGTTCCAAAGTGCTGAATGTGCTCGCGGTCAATGTTGGTGACCACCGCCACCGCCGGCATCAAGCGCAGGAACGAGCCGTCCGACTCGTCGGCCTCGGCCACCATGTAGTCGCCCAGGCCGCTAATGGCGCCCGAACCAGCGTCCAAGATCCGGCCACCCACGATCACCGTCGGATCTAAGCCACCTTCGGCCAAAACGCTGGCGACCATCGAGGTGGTGGTCGTCTTACCGTGCGCGCCAGCCACCGCCACGCCGTACTTGGTACGCATCAGCTCTGCCAACAACTCAGCCCTGGGCACCACCGGAATGCCGGTGCGCCCTGCCTCGATCCACTCGGGGTTGTCGGGCACGACTGCCGACGACACCGCGACAACGTCGGCACCGTGCACGTGGGTAGCGTCGTGGCCGACGTAGACTTGACCACCGAGGGATCGGAGTCGCCGCAACACCGGCGAATCCTTCAAGTCCGACCCTGACACCGTGTAGCCCTGGGTCAAGAGAACTTCGGCGATCGACGCCATACCGACGCCGCCGATGCCCACCAGGTGAATGTGCGCTTGGCCGTACACTAGGGCGTCTCCCGGACCAGGCGCTGAATCGCCTCGACCACCCGCTCGGTGGCATCGTCGCCGCCGACCGCCGACAAGGCGCCCACCAGCACCTGGCGCGCCTGGGGGTCCACCAAGAGCGGGCGCACCAGCGCCCCCAGAGTTCGACCGGTGAGGTCGCCATCTGCCACCATCTGCGCAGCGCCGCGGTCGACCAGGCGCTTAGCGTTCCAGAGTTGGTGGTTGTCGGTGGCATGCGGATAGGGCACCAAGACGGCTGGCAGGCGGCAAGCGATCAGCTCGGCGATCGTGGTCGCCCCAGCCCGACAGACCACCAAGTCGGCGAGGGCGTAGGCGTCAGCCATCTCGTCGATGAACGGCACAGCGGCGCCCCGGCAACCGGCCGCTTGGATCGCCGCTGCCACCGCCGATTGATCGCCCCTGCCGGTTTGCACCAACCACTGGACGCCTTCTGGCAGCTCACCCTGTTCGAGCGCCTCGACCACCGCCGCGTTCAAGCGCCCGGCCCCCTGGCTACCGCCGACCACCAAGACGGTAACTGCGGCGGGATCGAGTCCGTACGCCGCTGCCGCCCGTTGGCGATCACCGGCGGTGAGATCGGTGCGTACTGGATTGCCGCTCACTCGCAGGTTGTCCTGGCGGGCAAAGAAGCGCTTGGACGCCGGGTCGGCCAGGTGGACCTCGTCGGCAAGCCTGGCCAAGAAGCGATTGGTCCGGCCGGGCACCGAGTTTTGCTCAAGCACCAAACACGGCCGCCGTTGCAGCTTGGCGGCGACCAAAACCGGCGCCGACACGTAGGCACCGGTGCCGATGACGATCGCCGGGTTGAATCGCCGGCACAGGAGCACCGACTGGCAGACACTCCACGCGTTGGCCAAAAGCGCCGGCACCACCCGCCAACTGCGCCGCGGGATGCCGCGCGCAGCAATCGTCTTCAGCGCAAAGCCTAGCTTGGGTAGCAAGCGGCTCTCCAAACCCCGTCGTGTCCCCACGAACAGGACATCGATGTCCTGCCAGGTGGATCGAAGCCGTTCGGCAATAGCGATGCCCGGGAACAGATGGCCACCAGTGCCACCTCCAGCAATCAGAACACGCATGGCCAACATCATGCCCGCCCAGGGGTCCGCGGCAGGCTGGCGCTAGCCTCGGCCGACAGCCTGAGGAGCACGCCGATCGCTGTCAGGTGCACAATCAACGACGAGCCTCCATAGCTCAAGAAAGGCAGTGGTAGGCCGGTGGTCGGCGCCAGCCCGGTAACGACAGCGACGTTCAAAACCACTTGCACGCCGATCATGACGCCAATGCCTGCCGCACACAAACTGTGAAAGGTCTGTTGCGAGCGCCAAGCGATGCACATGGCGCGGCTGACGATCAGGGCGTAGATCGCCAGCACCAACGCCGACACCCAAAAGCCCCCCTCTTCGCCGATGATGGCAAAGATGAAATCGGTGTGCGCGGCGGGCAGGAAGTTGTACTTCTGCAGGCTCTCGCCAAACCCGACTCCCCACCAACCGCCCGAGCCCAAGGCGATGAGCGATTGCATGACTTGATAACCGCCTTCATCCGGCGCCAGGTCGTGCCCGGTCAACCAGGTGACCAGTCGCCGCCGCTCGTAACCCACCGACCAAATCCGCAAGAGCGCCAGTCCCACCAGCGGCCCGAGGATGATCACCAAGTGCCACAACCGAGCGCCCGCCACCAAGAGCACGCCGAAGCCGATGAGCGCGATGGTGACTGCCGTCCCCATGTTGGGTTGCAAAGCGATGAGTCCTGCCGCCCCGACCACGACCAACACCGGCGCCACGATGCCGCGCAGGGTCCTGAGCGCCGCCCCGCGCGTCGCCGCCAAGCCAGCCAGGTAGACGACCAGGGCAAGCTTGAGAGCCTCCGACGGCTGAAACACCACCCCAAAAAACTTGAGCCAACGGGCCGACACCTGCCCATCGGGGCCGCGCCCCAAGGGTGTCAAGGTCAGCACAACCAAGCTGACGGCCAAGACCACCGCCAACACCGCCACCCGGTAAGTCCAGCGCGGCGGCGTCAGGTAGGCAAACAAGAGCGCCACGAGCCCCAGTCCAGCTCGCGCCAGCTGGCGGTTAAAATGAATACTGGTCACCGACGATGCATCCAGCGAAGCGCTGGCGCACATCACCATGGTCAAGCCAAAAGCCAAGAGGATGAGGCTAGCCCCGAGGACCACTCCGTCGAATTCGAAGCGACGAGTGGTCATCGGTGCCTCCCCAGCGCCTCGACCAAGGCGCGAAAGCACTCGCCCCTCTCCTCGAAGCTGGCAAACGCGTCGAAGCTGGCGCACCCCGGCGACAGGAGCACCACCTGACCCGGGCGGGCTGCCTCGGCAGCGGCCCCGAACGCCTCTTCGAGCGACGCCGATCGGTGATGGGCGTAGCCACCGAACCAGCGCTCCAACTGCGCGCGCGCCTCGCCGAACAAGTAGACAGTCGCGGCTCGTTGTTGGGCCGCCGCCACCACCGGGGCAAAGTCACCGTCCTTGTCGCGCCCGCCCACCAGCACGTGCACCCGCCCAGCGGGATAGGCGCTCAATGCCGACAGCAAAGCGTCGACGTTGGTTGCCTTCGAATCGTTCACGTAGGTGACGCCCGCCAATTCACCGACGACCTCTAACCGGTGGGGCAAACCGCGGAAGGCGCGGAGTACGTCGGCGACCACCGCGGCCGGCAAGCCCAACTCGGCTACCGCGGCGACGGCGGCCAAGGCGTTCTCAAGGTTGTGTCGACCCGCCAGCGCCAGCTCTTGGGCCGGCAAGAGCGCTTCTTCGACGCCGCCGAAACGACGTACCAAGGTGCCGTTGACGACGGTGGCGCCTTCTTCCACAAGCTCGGGCGTCACTCCGAAGGTCAAGGTACGCGCCTGACCGGGCACCTGTCCCAGATCCCAACCCGCCGGCAAGACGCGGGTCTCGTCGGGCCCCTGCCGGGCGAACAACCTCATCTTGACAGCCGTGTAGTGTTCTAGGCTCAGATGGCGGTCAAGATGGTCTGGTTCCACATTTAATAGGACCGCCGTGGCCGGGCGGATCGCCGCGGTTTCGAGCTGAAAGCTGGATACTTCGACCACCAAGACGGCGCTCGCCGGCGTCTCTAGGACCCAGTCGCTGAGGGGACGGCCGACGTTACCCACCACCGGCGCCTCGAAACCCGCGGCCGTCAACAGTGCACCGATCCACTCGACGGTGGTCGTCTTACCATTGGTCCCGGTCACGCAGCAGAGCGGTGCCTTAGCCAGCCGGGCGCCCAGCTCCAACTCGCCGGTGACCCTGACCCCTTCTAGGTGGGCCCGGACCAGAGCGGGGTGGTTGAGCGGCACGCCGGGTGAGACCACCACCAGATCGGCTGCGTCGACGAGCGACGGATCGCTATCGGACGACGACCGCCAACCGGGCGATGGGTCGAGCCCGGCGGCCGCCAGCACCGCCGGTGAGCGATCGGCGAGGGTGACCCGCGCCCCCAGGCGTAGGAGCAGGCGCGCCGCCGCCACGCCCGAGCGCGCCGCGCCAAGTACCACGACGTTTCGACCTCTGAGAGCCGCTGCCGACTCTACCGGTGTACGCTCCATGCCTCTCTTGCTTGGGCTTTGGCCCCAGGGGGCCGGCGCCCGGCGCCCAATTTCCCGAAGACTACTGCTCATTGCAGCTTCAACGTTGTCAGGCTCAAGAGAGCCAGCAACGCTCCGACGATCCAAAAGCGAACGACAACCTTGGGCTCTGACCAACCACACAACTCAAAGTGGTGATGCAAAGGCGCCATCTTGAAGACGCGCACCCCGCGCGTCTTGAACGACAGGACTTGCAGCATCACCGACACCGTCTCGATCACAAAGACACCGCCCACCAGAAAGAGCAGCAACTCGCGCTTGATCAGGACAGCGGTGACCGCCAAACAGCCGCCCAGGCAGAGGGAACCGGTGTCCCCCATGAAAACCGCCGCCGGTGGGCAATTCCACCACAGGAAGCCGACGGCGGCGCCGACCAACGCCGCGCAAAAGATGGTCAGCTCACCAGCCCCCGGCAAGTACGGCACATTCAAGTAATCAGCAAATGCTGCGTGGCCGCTCAGGTAGGCCACACCACCAAACGCCGCGGCAGCGAACGCTGCCAGCCCACTCGCCAGACCGTCCAATCCATCGGTCAGGTTGACAGCATTCGACGAGCCGGTCATCACCAGTGCTACGAACGGCACGTAGAACGGACCGAGGTTCAGAAATACATCTTTCACAAAGGGGACGGCCGTATGCGTGCGCAACACCGGATTGGGCGGCCAAACGACCAGCACGGCTCCCACCAAGATGCCCAGCGCCAGTTGCGCTCCCAGCTTGTAGCGCCCCAAAAGCCCCTGCCGCAGCCGCTTGACCACCAACAGGTAGTCGTCCAGAAACCCCAGGAGCGCCAGCCAAACTGTCGACACCAACGCCAGCTGCACGTAGCGATTAGAGAGGTCGGCCCAAAGCAGGGTCGGTACCAAGACGGCGCCGACAATGAGCAAACCACCCATGGTCGGCGTGCCCTTCTTGTCCAAGTGGGTAGCCGGGCCGTCGTCGCGCACGGTCTGGACCATCTGTTTGGTGGCCAACCAGCGAATCACCGGCGGGCCCAACAGGAACGACAAGACCAGTGAAGTCACCGCCGCGTAGGCCGCCCGAAAGGTAATGTAGCGAAAGACATTCAGAAATCCGAGGCCGTCGAGCTCGTGCAGCGGGTAGAGCAAGTGATAGAGCATTACGCCTCCACCTCGCCACCCGCCGCTTCAGCCAGCGCCTTGACTACGGTTTCAAGACCCAATCCACGTGATCCCTTGACCAGGATGACGTCGCCGTGCTCGAGATCTCCTAAGAGTCGCGCGGTCAATTGAGCCTTGTCGCGGGCGACATAGACCGCGCTGGCTTGCATGCCGGCGGCCACCGCCGCCCGGCCGACGGTTGCGGCGAACTCGCCAACCACATAGAGCCGCTCAGCCACACGCGCCGCCTCGCCGCCGAGGGCGGCATGGGCCGCCGGCCCGGCAGCACCAAGTTCGAGCATGTCGCCGAGCACCGCCAGTCGGCGCCCGGAACCGGCCAGCGCCAAGGTCGCCAAGGCCGCCCGCATTGACTCTGGGTTGGCGTTGTAGGTGTCATCGATCACCCGCCACTGGCCGACGGCGCGACTGTGCAAGCGCCCGCCCCCCCCCGCAAACGCCGCCAATGCCGTCGCACAGACGGTAGGTTCGAGCTGCAGTAGGCGACCGGTCGCCAGAGCCAGGAGAGCGTTGTCGACCGCCACCGGCGCTCCCAGCCCCACGTGCACCCACTCGCCTTCAAAACCCATGCCGTGCGCGCGAAAGGCGGCGCCGGCTTTCGCAAAGCTCTCGTCGGTGGCCCGGAGCTCACACTCGGTACCGCGGCCGGTGGTCACCAAGCGCACCGAAAAGCGGCGCGCTGCCTCGACCAGGCGCGCGTCGTCGCCGCCGACCACCAAGGTCGGTTGGCCCCTGAGTTCGGGAACGATTTCCAGCTTGGCGCGCATGACCGCGGCGCGCGACCCCAGGGCACCGACGTGCGCGACCCCGACGTTGGTCACCACACCGATCTCTGGTTGGGCCAAGGCTGCCAGCGCACCGATCTCCCCAGGTGCCGACATGCCCATCTCAACGACCACCACGTCGGCGGTGATCGGCGCGTTCAACAAGGTGAGCGGCACTCCCAGGTGGTTGTTGTAGTTGCCGGCGGTCTTGGCCACGTGGTACACGCGTCCCAGAAGCTCCGCGGTCATATCCTTAGTCGTTGTCTTGCCGCTGGAACCGGTGATTCCTACAACCCGTGCCGTCCAGGTGGCCCGATAGCCGCGGGCCAGATCCCAAAGTGCTCGGACGGCGTCGTCGACAACCACCACTTGGTCAGGCGAAACTTGGTCGGGCAGCTGGCCGGCGACATCAGCCGGCACCAAGGCCACGGCCGCCCCCGCTTCGAGGGCACGACCCGCAAAGCGCACCCCGTGCGTGCGATCGCCGGGCAAAGCCACAAACACACACCCAGGAGTCACCTTACGGCTGTCGATGGTGACTCCGGACAAGCCATCCCGGTCCCGACTGCCGGGTGGTGCACCACCGCACCGGCGATGCCGCAACCACGTGTCCAGCTGAGCACGCGTCATTAGGGTCACCGACTCCTCGCAGCCCGGACAGAGGACACTCACGGGCCCACTCCGAAACGCTCGGCCAGCGCCTGAGCGCCTTCCACGCGGTCGTCGAATGGCCGCCGCTGGTCACCGATCAATTGGCTGGTCTCGTGTCCCTTGCCGGCAATCACCACTGTGTCGCCGGCCGCCGCCACCGCCACGGCTCGCCGAATCGCCGCCCGGCGGTCCGGAAGGGCCTCGACGGCCGCGGCCTCAGGCACCCCTGCCAGCATGTCGTCGAGGATGGCCGCCGCGGGCTCCGTGCGCGGATTGTCCGAGGTCAAAATCACCTGGTCGGCAAGCTCAACACCCGCTGCGGCCATTGCCGGTCGCTTGCCGCGGTCCCGGTCCCCGCCGCAGCCAAACACGGCAATCAGTCGACCAGGCGTCAGCGGCCGGAGGGCGGTCAACACATTCCGCAAAGCATCGGGGGTGTGGGCGAAATCGACGTAGACGGTGACACCACCAGCGGCGCCGACCCGCTCGAGTCGACCGGGGACATTGTTCAGCCCCTTGATCCCCGCCAGCGCCGCCGGCAGCGGGCAACCGACCAGACGAGCCAGCCCGAGCGCGACGAGGGCGTTTTCGACGTTGAACAGACCCGTGACCGCCAACTCAAACGGCCAGCGCTCGGCCGCCGTCACCAGCGTGCCACGGGTGCCGGTCGCCGACAGCTCGAGGTCGGTGACTGAGAGATCGGCTCCGCCCGTGCGACTGACCGTCACTACCGAGTCCCCCGAGCTGCGGGCGCGCTCCACGAAAGCCTGTCCTCGGGGATCTGCGACGTTGACCACAGCCGGCACCGCGCTCCGGTCGCCACGTGCAGCGCGGTCGAACAAACGCAGCTTGGCCTCCAGGTAAGCCTCTTCAGTGCCGTGGAAGTCTAGATGGTCGCGGCTCAGGTTGGTGAAAGCCACGGCCCCAAAGCGCGTCCCCCAGGTCCGGTGGGTCGCCAATCCATGCGAGGACACCTCGCAAGCCACGGCTCGATGTCCGTCGTCGCGCAAGCTCGCCAGAGTCCGCTGAAACAAGGGTGCGGTCGGCGTCGTGTAAGGCAGCGGCGTGCGCCCGGCGCCGCGGCCAACACCGGTGGTGCCGAGGACCGCTGTGGCCAGGCCGGCGGCTTCGAGGGCGGCTTGCACCATGTAAGTGACGGTCGTCTTGCCATTGGTGCCGGTGACGCCGATTACTTTAAGGGCGTGGGACGGATGGTCGAACAGTCGGGTCGATAGTCGTGCCAACGCCAGGGCAGTGTCATCCACTTCTAGGCAAGCGACATCGGTAACCCCGGGCACCGCGGAGCCTTGCTGGGTGACCACCGCCACCGCGCCCTGGGCAACGGCCGCTGCCGCAAATCGATGACCATCCACCTGGCGGCCAGCCAAGCAGACGAACACGTCGCCGGCTTGCACTCGGCGGGAATCGATCGCCAGTCCGCATACCTGGGTTCCAGGCCGCGGTAGGGCGCGCCAAACACCCACCCCCTCGGTCAAGACCGCCAGATCCTTTGGGCTCGAGATGGCGTTCACGGCAGTCGGGCTCCCCGGCTTGCGGCGCGCTGGTTCGGCGGCCACGGTCACTGGCGTCCTCCCTGGGCGAGGACAACGCGAAAGCTCCGTCCCGGCGGGGCCGGGCTTCCCGGCGGCGGATCTTGGGCAACCACCAAACCGCCCTCGCCGACGGCGCGCAGTTCCAAGCCGGCGAACCGCGTCTGGCGGTGTGCCTCGCGGAGCGTCAAGCCGGTCACATCTGGCACTTCAGAGGGGCCACCCGACTGACAATCCAGGACGACCGGCTCGCCGAGCGCCACCCAAGTCCCGGGCGACGGGTCTTGAGCAACCACGCGTGCACCCTCGACCACAACTGTGGGTTTGAGGCCACACGCCAGCACCCGCTCGGTGGCATCGGCCAGGGCGTGGCGGCGCACGTCCGGCACCTGCACCTGCGTCGGCTCCACGGCGTGGAGGATGGCAAGCGGTTCTTCGGCGGTGGAGCCAGCGGCAATCGAAGCGGTCTGGCGGGCGATCTCGGCAAACACCGGCGCTGCAACTTCCCCACCATAGTACCTCGCTCCGCCCGGCTCATCGATGATCGCCACTATGGCCACCTGCGGGTCCTGGGCCGGAAAGAAGCCCGCAAAGCACGACACGTAGACACCTTCTGCATAGCCTGTGCCATCCACGGCAGCTTTCTGGGCGGTACCGGTCTTGCCAGCCACGCTCAACACCCCAGGGTCGGCGCGCCTGCCCGACCCAAAAGCCACGCAGCGCTCGGCGTAGCCCCGCAAAGTCTGAGCGTTGGCGGCCGACATGACCCGCCGCACCACCTGTCGCTGGTGGCGATGCACCACCGCGCCATCGCCCCGCCGGAGTTCCTTCACCAAAGTGGGCTCCAGTAGCTCGCCGCCCGAAGCGACGCAGGCGTAGGCCATCGCCAGCTGCATGGCCGTGACTGACACCTCCTGGCCGATGGCGACGGTGGCCGTCGAGCGACCGCTCCAGTCATGGACGCCGCGCACCAGCCCAGCCTGCTCACCCGGCAACTGGATGCCGGTGCGCTGACCGAAGCCAAAGGCGCGGACATATTGGTGGAGCAAATCGGCCCCCAACTCCTGGCCGATCTTGGCGGTGGCGACGTTAGACGAGTGCGCAAAGACGTCAGCGGCGCACAGCCAGCCCATCTTCTTGACGTCGCGGATGGTGAACCCCCCGAGGTCGGCACTCCCCTGGTGGGCAAAGTAGACCGAGTCGTCGGTCATCTCACCGGTCTCGAGGGCGGCGGCAAACGGCACGATTTTGAAGGTGGAACCCGGCTCGAACAGATCCTCCACCGCTGCCAAGCGCGCGATCCTCCGGCCCGGTGACACTTGATCCCCGGAGCCGGCCAGCGCCAACACCTCACCGGTATGCACGTCGACCATCACCACCGAACCGCGACGCGCCTCAAACTCCCGGACGCTGTCGGCCAAGACGTTTTCCACCATCCACTGCAATCGAGCATCGATGGTCAAGACCAGAGCCAAACCATCTTCGGCGGGATGCTGGGCATCGATTGGAAACGGCTCGATGGGCGTGCCAGCTGCGTCGCGCAACTGCGTCCGCCAGCCCGAGCGCCCGGACAGTTCGCGGTCCAAGCGGCGCTCCAGGCCCTCGACGCCGCGCCCACGCCAGTCCACCGCGCCCAGCAAGTCAAAGCCACTGACCAGCTGGACGCGGGTGCCCGGTCCGTGCACCCGGACACCCGGCAGCTCCAGCCGATCGATGGCGCGCGCTTCCTCCTCCGAAATCCCAGCGGCCACGATGACCTTACCGCCGCCAGCGCCAAGCATGGCCGCCAAGTCTTCAGGACCCTGGTTTAGAACGCGCGCCAAACTTGCCGCGGTGCGCGTGGGTTGGCGCACCAAAGACAACTCCGCCACCAACGATCGATGGCGCAACGTGTGAACCAAGGTGCGACCGTAGCGGTCGAGAATCGAGCCGCGGTGGGGTTCAACCACCTCGCGGCTGAAGTGTTGGCCGGCGGCATCCTCCATCAGCAGCTCGTGTTGATGCACCTGTACCCAAAACAACCGCACCAAAAGCACCAAGAAGGCAGCGCCGAGCAAACCACCTACCGTCACCAACCGCCACAGGCTGACGGCCCTGGTGGCCTTGCCCTGGCGCTTAGTGCCCAACCTGCACCTCCTTTGGATCCGCCGTCGGCTTGGCGCACAGCTGGCAACGGTCCGAGTAGGGCTGGGCGGCAGCTACCTCAGCACCCGCCGGCGACGCCTGGACGATTTGGTGCGGTGGAGGCATACCCTCGTCAGCCTCTGCCACGGGGGCGGCAGTCAATCGGTATAGATGTTGAAGAAGACGACCCAGAGCGCCAGCGTGCTGGAGCGGACGTGCTCCTAACACTTGTGGATCGGTGGCCGCCAAGAGGGTGACCGCCCCGGGTGGCGCCGGGGCCAGCCCCAACTCCAACGCTCGGCGGTCGAGGGCATGCACACCCACCCATCCGTCTTGGACCACCCGCAAGTCCTCCACCTCAGACGTCACCCGGCGTTCAGTGGCCCGCAGGGTGGCCAAAGCCGCCGCTGCATCGCCAATCGCCAGGTTGAGGTAGGAGCGCATAAACGTGAGCACAATGCCTAGGCCCAACGCGCACAATACCCAGGCACTGGAGTATGTGCGAGTGAGGCGCACGCGGCGCTCGGGTCGTCGATACCGATCTGCCATCTATCCCCTCCGGCGGCCGACCCGGAGTTTGGCGGAGCGCGCTCGCGGGTTGGCGTCAACCTCTGATGCCGACGGCCGGATGGGCCGCCGCGTCACTACTTCGAAAGCGCCGCCTGGCCAACCGGGCGGCGGCGGCGCGTCGGGCCGCGGCAAGTGCGGCGGTGCCAGGAAGCGTTTGACCAACCGATCCTCCAGGCTGTGGTAACTGATGACACACAACACGCCACCCCCGACCAGCGCCTGGCGCGCAGCCTCAAGCGCTGCCGACAACTCGTTCAACTCATCGTTCACCAGGATGCGAAGGGCCTGGAAGACGCGGGCAAACGTTCGAGCGCGCCACCGAAACGGCACCACCGGCTCCAACTGCGCCCTTAGCTCAGTGACGGATCCCAGCGCTCCGCGACGCGCTGCCGCCGACAACAGCGCGGCAAACCGGGCGGCCTGACGGCGACCGAAGTCGCCGAACTCCACCAGTGCTTGGGCCAGCCGCTCGGGTCCCAGGACGGCGATCAGCTCTCGGGCGGTGGGTAGGTCGGCAGTCGGGTCAAAGCGCAAGTCGAGTTCGCCCGGGCCGTCGAAAGCGAAGCCCCGGCGACTGGCCAGTTGATCGCTCGACAGCCCCAAATCCAGCAGCACGCCATCCACCGATTCGACCCCCTGCGTTCGAAGAACGGTGCCGAGTTGGCTGGCAGGCGCGTGCACCAACAGCATGCGCTTGTCCAGTTTCGCCAACCGTGACGCCAGCTGCGCCAGCGCCGCCGGGTCCCGGTCGAGACCAATGACCCGGCCAGTCGGTCGCAACACATTTAGAATCGCCTGCGCGTGACCGCCACCCCCTACCGTCGCGTCGACGTACACGCCCGTGGGGCGGGTCACCAACCGCTCGACGACCTCGCGCACGAGCACTGGTTCGTGGACAGTCACGTGCTGCTAGAAGGGCAAATCTTGCGCCGTGTCTTCTAGCGACACCTGATTGGCCGCCTCGTGGCTGGCGTGGGTTTCCGGGTTCCAGAGTTGCAAGTGGTCGTACACTCCGAGGATCAACACCTGCGACTCCAACCCAACGAGTGCTCTGAGATGCTCTGGAATGACGACACGGCCCTGCCCGTCGGGTTCAACGACCGAAGCGTTGGAAAACAACCGCCGCTGGAGGCTCTGCGCCTTGACGTCGCCGCGCGGCAGCGCGGCAATGCGTTCAGCAAATGCCCCAAACGCCTGGGAGTCCCACAACGCGCAGAACGGCCCCAACCCCGGCGAAAACCAGAACTCTGTGCACCCTTTCGCGGTCGCCACACGCCGGTGCTTGGCGGGTATGTTGACCCGTCCTTTGGCATCGATCGCGTGGAGATCTGTCCCGTGATACATGGTCGACACAGTGCTGATCTCACCTCCGACAAGCGCCCACCTGCCTTGAGTCTCCTCTTCCACCCAAGATTAGCCACGATTCACCACCATTACCCACTTCGCCCCACCTTATGGTCTGGCTGGAGCGCTGTCAAGCTCCGAAATCGACCTTCTGCGGATCGCCTCAACACATGCATAAATCATTACTGCAACATAAGTTAAAGTCTTGCTGCGCGAGGCTGCAAGGGACGCCACAGGATCCCCAAACAAGCGCGTCAGACAACCGGGCACCGGGCCTTGCCCCACCTCCACTCCACCAGGTCGAGGCCGGTGAGTAGCCTCGCTGGGATGATCGCGCCCGCCGGAGCCGAGCGCGCCGCCACCATCGAGCGCCTCCGGGCGCTGCTGCCCAACGCGCCCTGGCTGACCACCACGACCGTCACCGATACCGAGGCCGCGGTGATCGTCCGCCAGCCGGCGGGCCCGGTGGCAGCGGGCGGCGCTTGCCGGGCGCCGGCGGGCCTGGCCGCAATGCTCGGGGTCGGGTGCCCGCAAGCTCCCGCCGCCTGGGCGGCGCTACGCGCCTGGGCCGATCACCCCACCCACGCGACCACCGACGCGCCGCTTGCCCTGGGTCATGCCGGCGTCATCGCCGCCGGCGAACACGCCTTTCTTTTGATGCGCGACCGGCTTGGTTCGCACGCCCTCTACCTGCGGCGACTCGCCCACGGCTGGGCGTTCGCCTCGAGCGCCCTGGCCCTCGCCCAGCTGGAGCCGCATAGCACCATGGCCTGGCAAGGTGTGCTTGATCTTTTGACGTTTGGCCAATGCATCGACGAGCGCACGCTCTACACCGACGTGCGGGCGCTCCCAGCCGGCGCCCGCTGGGTGATTCGAGGCGGCCGCCTCCAAACAGCGCACCTCGAGTGGCCGGCGTGGCCAGCCACCGGCGCGCGGCTGTCCACCCGTGCCATCGAGCAACTGGCGGCCGTCGATGCCGCCCTGGCGGCGGTCCCAACCTCACCCGCCGAAAGCATTCTCTTATCCGGCGGGCTCGACTCGCGCCTGATCGCGGCGCTTTTGTGCCGCGCTGGCCGCACACCGCGCGCCTACACCTTCGGCAGTCTGCATTCAGCAGATTGCCGTGCGGCCCAGCGCGTCGCCCAAACCCTGAAGTTCGAGCACAACCTGCAGCCAACCACCGCGACAGCGCTTGCAATCACCCTAGAGGAGGCCGTGCAACTCACCGATGGCATGGTCCCCATCACCCACTTCCACGGCACCGAATTGCTGGCAACCCTCGCCGACGCCCACAGCTTGGAGTGGAACGGCTTTGCCGGCGATGCCCTGTGGGGAGATACTTTCCTCCACCCGCGCTACGCCGTCAGCCGACACTTGCCGGACACTTTGTTTCGGGCGCTCTGTCAGAGCGCCGGCGCCTCGGGTTGGCTTGACCCCGAGCTAGCCCGGACGTTGCGTTCGGCACCGCGCGCCCACTTCGAAGCGGCCCTGGGCCGGCTCGGCGAGGCGCCGAACTCGATCGAGTCAGCCCACCGCTTTTTGATGCAGGAGCGCATCGGTCGACTGACCGGCCCCGGCCTGGCACTTGACCACCACTACCTGCCCACCGCCGCGCCTTACGCCGATCGCACCGTGGTCAGCTTTGCGCTCTGTATGTCGGAGCACGAGCGGCGCCACTCGCGTCTCTTGCGCCGGGCGCTGGTCGAGTGTCACCCTGAGTTGGGAGCGATTCCGTGGCCGCGCACCGGGCTGCCGCCCAAGACCGGCTGGCCGGTTGCCTTGGCCTGGCGCGCCACGCGGCGGCTCGCGAGGCGTTGGCGGCGCCGGCCACACGCCGATGCCTTGATCGACTACGACGCCTGGCTCAGAACCGCTTGGAATCCACTCCGCCAAGAACTCTTGACCGAGTTGGCAACCATGCCCGGCTGGAACGGCAAGCGCCTCAGAGTTCTCGCACGCGCCCCGCACCCACGCGGTCAAGCGGCCGAGACAGCAGCCTTGATGACTGTGGCCTTGGCCCTGCGCGCCTGGCGGCGGCAGCCAGACTAGCGCTGCGCGCGCTTGAACGCCTCGGCCATGATGCCGAGACTGGCGGGAGCATCGCGCTCCGCCGGCCGCCGGCGCGGCGGCTCTCGCGTGCTGCCGGAACCCGGCTTATCCAGGAGGCTGAGCCGGATGCGACCACGCCCATCGACTTGCAAGACGGTCGCCTCGAGCAGTTTGCCTTTGGGAAACTCCCGCACGAGGTCTGCCCCGGGGTCGGCGCCCGTTTCCGGACGTGGGATCAACCCGTCGAGCCCCTTAACGGGCTCGGTAATCCGCAAGAACACTCCATACGGCTGCACGTTGGCGACCGTTCCCTTGACCTTGGTGCCCACCTCGACCGTCGGCGCCGCAGCCTGCGCCAGACTCGAGTCCTTCATAGATAAGCCGACCCGGCGACGTTCGTGGTCAACCGCCTTGACGGTGACCTCGACCTCTTGCCCAGGTTTGACCAGATCACGGGGGTGGTCGACCCGATGCCGGCTCATCTCGCTGATGTGCACCAGCCCATCGACGCCCGGCGCGATTTCAACGAAGGCCCCGTAGTCGGTCAGGCGTTTGACTTTACCCTCGAGCGACATCCCTTCTCGGAAACGCGCCACCGCCCCCTCCCAAGGGTCCTCCGCCAAAGCCTTGGCGGACAACGACACGCGCTCGCCCGGGTTCCCGAGATTCTCGAGCGAGAGAATCTTCACCGGAATGGATTGGCCTACCGCCGCCGCCTTGCGCGCGTCGCTCGTCCGCTCATGACGGAGTTCGGACACGTGCACCAATCCCTCCACACCACCGATGTCGACGAAAGCTCCAAAAGGTTGCACGCGCACGACAACACCAACGTGCTCTTGACCGACGGCCAAAGTCTCGCGGGTCTGAGCGGCGATGCCAGCGCGCTCCTCTTCGAGGATGGCGCGGCGCGACACCACGAAGCGCCGTCCCCCATCTTTGAACTCGACGACTTTGAATCCGTACTCGTCCCCCACGTAGGACTCGGGCTTGGTCGTGTAGAGGCGATCGATCTGGGAAATCGGGCAGAAGGCCCGAAAGCTCCCGACCATGACGTCGAAGCCACCCTTGTTGGTCGCCACCACTTTGCCCTGCACCGACGAGCCGTCGGCCTCGGCCTGGCGCAACACCGCCTTTTCGCGGGCGTAGCGCGCGGCGCGCACGACACGAACCGGCTCACCCGGGTCGGCGACGGTGACGGCAACTTCGTCACCGACCTGCAGGGGCTTCGAGTCGTCGTCGACGCCGGCCAGCGGTTCGCTCGCCGCTAGAAACCCTGGGCGGTCCCGACCGATGTCCAACGCGTAGCCTTGCTCGGTGACCTCCGACACCCGCGCCCGCAGCCGGTCGCCGCGGCGCAACGCGCCGCCGCTCATCAACTCAGCGAGGAGCAACGCCTCAAAGTCGGGGGCGCGCTTGGGGCGTGCTGGTGGCGTACGCCGCGGGCGAGGTGCTCGTGCGCCGCTCGGTTTCGCGGCGCTGGCGTCGGCGGCCGGCGCCTCGGCAACGGGCACCTCGGCGGCTGGCGTGGCGCTCGCTTCAAAAGCGGGCGCGTCGGCGACGGGCGCCTCGGCAGTCGGCTTGGCCGCGGGTTGGACGGCCTCGGGGCTGCCTGGCGACGCAGTTGGATCGGTCAAAATGGCTGTCCTCGGCTGCGGGGCGGGAGCACGAGCGCAATCACCCTCCGGCCGGACATTTTCGCACGCCGAGCGCAACTCGGGCAAATCCTCATCGATCGTGTGGCCGCCACCCGGCTTGCGGCCGCACAAACTCAACCTTGTATCGTTGGTCCTCGACCCGCGCCAGGAGGCGCACCTCGATGGCCGGATTTTCGAGCTGGGCCTCGAGCCGCCCGGCCGATCGGCCGGGAAAACCCATGGTCGCCAACCCAGACTGGTGTGCCGCCAACCGAGTGGTCAGCCGCGCTCCCTGGTGAAGAACCTGGGCGTCGGGCTTCACCAGCCGCAGCTGAACGGAGGACGATTGGGCTCCAGAGGTCTTGTTGTGCAGGAGTGCATAGAAGTAGCTGCGCTCTGGATCGGGATCGCCGGTGCGCTCGAAGATCCGCACTACTTCGCCGGTGTCTAGAATCTCGGCGGTATCCGCTAGTCGCCAATGCTTCAGCCGGGTGGGCTCGTGGAGGAGGCGGTAGATCAAGAGCTGCCGGGCAATCGACAACGGCAAGGGCCCCCGCGCTCCGGCCGCGGTGACCAACGGCACATGGAAGCCCAGACGCCGCTTGGAACGAAAGCGATCCGCCACGGGATCCTCGCTCAAGACGGCAAAGTCCCGATTCGAAACGTAGAGGTAACGAATGTTGCGGCGCGCCGCCTCCAGAGCTGCAGCCTCTTCGGGGCTCCAGAAGATGCGGGCGTCGTGCTCGCCCGCATCGTCCATGTTGATCCGTCCCGGGTGCGCAGCCGCTGGGCGGCCGCTCACCGCCGCCACCATGTAGCCGGCGTCCCAGGAGGCGGGTAGGATAGCGCCGGGCGCCTGGTCGTCCCCGCTGAGTCCCCGCAACAACTCGACGTGGGCGTCATGTACGGCGATGATCCGCGTCGCGCCGCGGTGGGCGCGGATGGCGCCGGCGACCGTCGCCAACCCCACCACCAAGACGATCGCCCACCGCCACGGGCAGCGGCGGGCCAACCACGCCGCCGACACCCCAGCGCCGACCGCCAGGGCCGGGTCGATGAGTCGGGCCCCGCGCGCCGCCACCGCAAACGCCACGATGGCGATACATAAGAAGCACCACACCACCCAGCGCCGGCGCCAGGCACAGGCCAAAGCCCCGGCGACACCCGCGCCCCAGGCCAACACCGGATACGCCGACACGAGTGGGCGCCAATGGCCCGGTTGCAAATCAGCCGCCCCGGTCGTGCGTTGCAGAGCGATGTCCAGACCACGGCCGCGCGCCGCACCGTCGACCACCCGCTCCCACAACCAGCCGGCCCAGCCGGTTTGGGGCGTCAACGCCGCCGCGGCGGCGGCCGCCGTGGCAACCACCGCTACCCATGCCACCCACGACCCAGGCGCTCCGGCTTGCCGCGCCGCCCAGCCCAGCGCCAGCAGGGCGAGAACCGCGCCCACCCCGAGGATGGTCGGCCCCACCGCCAGCCCCAACCCAAGGGCACCGGCCAGGGCCAGCCAAACGCCCGGGCGGCGGCCGCCGCCGGTGTCCACCACCACGCCCGCCAGAAGCGCCGCCACCGCCAGCAGCATGCCCAGCGTGTCGTGCGTAAAGCCGCTCAAGCTGGCGCCGTAGGGCCAAGGCAACACCCAATAGCACAGCCCCGCCGCCCAGGCCCCGCACCCGGCCGACCAGCGATCGGTAGCCACCCCGGCGCTCGTCGCCAAACGCCAGGCGATGGCGGCGACGGCACCGGAGGTAACCGCCATGGTCACGCAACCCAAAACAACAAAGGCAATGTAGCGACTCTCGAGGCTCAGCCCGGCGGTCAGCTGCGACACCCAGGCCGTCGGATCCCAACGAGACAGTAGAGCCGTGTCCAGGCCTCGGACCCGGGCGTCCTCGTAGCCGGCGTAGAACCACGTCTCAGGATTGATCGACGCGTAGCGCCCGTGGGCGCCGGCAAACCAGCCGTTGGCCAGGAGCCGGCCCGCCAAGACGGCCCCCGCCACGGCTGCCCAGCTGGCCAGGGGCGGAACCGGTGGCGCGCCTGGGGTCGCCGGCTGCACGGCGCGCGCCCCCCGCCGCCTCCTAGCCATGCACCAGCGCCGCATTGAGATGACGTCCCCTCAGGACGATGGGTAGCATAGAGTCGGAAAAGCCTCCCGCCCCGAGGCGCCCCTGAACTAGGAGGCAACCCCACATGGCCCTGGCCAGCCGCCACATTTGGAACGCCCTGATCGACGCCGCCAACGCCTGCCGCCTCGTCCAAGGCGAATGGGTCACGGGCGCCGCGCTGGAAAAGGGCGACAAGAGCCCGGTCACCGTCGCTGACTTCGCCTCGCAGGCGATTCTATGCAAGCACATTGGCGATGCCTTTCCCGACGATCCGATCGTCGCTGAAGAGAACTCGGAGATGCTACGCGATCGGGCCCACGCCGGGGTGCTGGACCAAGTCGCCGAGTGCGTCGGACGGGTCTTGGAAACCACGGTGTCGGCTCCCGAGGTCCTCGACTGGATCGACCGCGGCGCCGGCCAGGCGGCACCGCGTTTCTGGACAATGGACCCCTTGGACGGCACCAAGGGCTTCTTGCGCGGCGGTCAATACGCCGTCGCCCTCGCCCTCCTCGAGGATCAAGAGGTGACCTTGGGAGGCCTTGCTTGTCCCTCCCTCCCCTTGGACTTGGACCGCGCCCACAGTCCGTGCGGCACCTTGTTTCTAGCCCGCCGCGGCAAGGGGGCAATGATGGTCGATCTGTCGGAGCAGGCCGAGATGGCTTCGATCGGCGTCAAACCCAGTCAAACGCTGGGCACCGCCCGCCTGGTGGAAAGCGTTGAGACCGCCCATAAGAATGCCGGTGCGCAAGCCCGGGTTGCAAAACGCTTGGGCATCTCCGAGCCCCCGCTGCACATGGACAGCCAAGCGAAGTATGCGGCGGTCGCCCGCGGCGACGCTTCGATCTACTTGAGACTTCCCAACCCCAAGACCCCCGACTACCGGGAACGCATTTGGGACCACGCGGCCGGGGCGCTCCTAGTTGAAGAAGCCGGCGGGTCGGTCACCGACTGCACGGGCCAACCGCTCGACTGGGGAGCCGGTGCGCGGCTGGAGCGGAACCGAGGTGTGGTTGCCACCTGCGGCACCATCCACGCCGCAGTGATCGAAGCCACCGGCCGGACCTAAGCGACCCCCTCCAACACGCCGGCAAACTGGCTGGCCAGCGTTTGGCGGTGAAAACGGGCCGTTGCCTCGGGTCGAGCACCGCGCGCCGGGGCGCCACCGGACAACCAGGCGGCCAGAGTCTCGGAAATCGCCGCCGTGTTGTCGGGATCGATGACTACCCCCGCATCGCATTCGCGGACGATGCGGGCGGCCGGGCCCTCGGGAACCAAGGCCAAGATTGGGCGGCCCACTGCCAGATATTCGAAGAGTTTGCCGGGGGTGATGAGCGCCCCCCGCGCTGACGCCGACTCGATGAGCAACAACCAATCAGCCGCCGCCATCGCTTGCAAGACAGCGTGGTGATCGACCGGGTCGCGAAACTGAACGGCGCCCCCCAGGTTGTGTTTTTCAACCAGGGCGTCGTTCACCGCTTCGCGGGGGCCAAGTTGCACCAATCGGAGCCGCTTCGCCAACTCGGGTTTGAGCACCGCCAAGCCACACAGCGCGGCCAGAATGGGCGCCAAGTTGCGACGTCCCGACAAGAGCCCGGCGTGTAGGAGAACGCGTCCGGCGGCCGCCGGTGCCGCTCGGGGCTGCCCAATGACCGGGAGGTCGTCCGGGTCGAAACCATTGGGGATCACCCGGAACTTGTCACCTGGGACTCGGGGGTGGCGCGCCAGGAAATCGTCTTTGGTCTCCTCATTGGTGACGAGGACCCGGTCGGCGGCATCAAGCACCCGTCCCTCGAGAATCGTGTGCCACTTGAGGTGCCACCGAGTTGGCGCTTTGAAGGTCAACCGCCGCACCCAGGGGTCGCGAAAGTCAGCCACCCATGGTGGCCGCTGGTGGCGCCGCCACAGAAGCCCGACCAGGTGGGCGCTGTCTGGCGACGAAGTGGTCACCAAGACCTGCTTGATCCCCGGCCTGCGCAGCCGGCGCGCCGCTCGGTAGGCAAACGGCACCCACCCCCAGTAGGCGTCGGGGACCGTGAACCAAGCTGCGGTGCCGCGGAGCGCCGACCATATCCGCGAGTTGCGCGGCGCCCCGGCAGCCCCTCGCCCGTCCCCAAGCCAGCCGAGCAGCCGCGGCCCGGTCATCGCCCGGGTGCGAGTCACCTGAGTGGTGGCGGGCAAATCGGCGGCCAGCGTTGGATCCTCCACCCAAAACGCGCCGGGGGTCACTGTCACCACCTGCGACTGCCAGCCGAGCGGCGCCAAGTACTTAACGAACTTGACCGTCCGTTGGACGCCACCGCCCCCAGCCGGCGGGAAGAAGTAAGCCACGTAGATGAGCTCTCCGCCCTCAGCCACCGGCGCCTCCCCGGGAGCGCTCCCCACGCCCGGCGAGCACGCGCAGCACCGTCTCCACCTCGTCCATGTTGTCGGCCCAATTGGCGCGCTGGCGGACCATCGTCCCATTGGCAAGAACCACCGACTGGCGCCAGGCCTCGTCTTGCCAGGCACGGACGACGGCGCGCGCCAGGACGTCTGGACGATCGATCGGCACCAAGAACCCGTTCTCACCGTCGGTCACCCATTCGCGGTTGGCCTCGATGTCGGTAACCACCGGCACCAGGCCCGCCGCCATCGCTTCCAAGAGCGACACCGAGGTAGAGTCGGAGGTCGACGTCGACACGTAGATGTGCGATGCACCGAGGACTCGAGCCATCTGCGCGTTGGGGATCATGCCGAGGAACTCGACCGGAGCCCCCAGGCGGCGTGTGCGCTCCTCTAGGCGCGCCCGCTCCGGCCCATCACCAGCGACCAGAAAGCGCGCGTTACCCAACGACTCCATAATCTTGGGCATCGCCTCGACCAATAATCCGACGTTGTAGAGCGGCTCGAGCTTGCGCGTCGAAATGACCAGCGGTCCGGCGGGCGCCGGGGTGCGCGCCGTTCGGTAGCGTTCCACATCCACGCCCATCGGCACAGTGGTGATGCACTCCCCGCGTCCCCCCAACGCCACCACCGCTCGGGTCAGCATCGCCGCATCGGTAGTGATCCAGTCTGCGCGCTCCAGAACATAGCGCGCCCGCCAGCGGTGCAACGGGGTGGCCTTCGGGGAGATCAGCACGTCTGATCCCCAGACCGACACGACCAACGGCCGATACCCCGCCAAGACCCCCAACAAACCGTAGTTGGGGACAAAGTGGGCGTTGACGACGTCCGGTTGAAACGCCTGCAGCTGACGGCGCAGCCGCGGTGTCGCTGCCGGATAGCGCCAGAAGCGCGGGCCCCACGGTGGATCGAGGCGGTGAAACGGATAGTCAAATCCCGCCCCGGGCTCGAGACTCCAGAGTTCGAGCGTGTGACCGCGTTCCATCAACGCCTCCGCCCAACGCCAGGTGTGCACCACCGACGCGTCGGAGAGCATGGCGATTCTCATCGGCGCTTCCCGATGAGCCGCTTGAACCTGAGGAGAGGGTGTGAGTCGACGTAGTAGTTGAAGTAAACGCGTTCGGTCCCAAAAGATGACTTGAAGTGTTCCACGCCACGCACGCCTGCCGAGGACAGGAAGTTGAAGGTGCCCAGCCCCTCGCGGGCCGCCCACTTCATGGCTTCGGCGTACATGAGGTTGTTGGGATCGTAACCGGTGAACCGCCGGTCGAAGCCGCCGACGTAAGGCGTCAAGTGCTCGCCGTAGACGAACATCACCACGCCTGAGGCCATCTCGCCTTCGACCCGCGCCACCCAGAGCTGGACGCGCTCGCCGTCAAGCCCGGCCAACCCTTCGAAGAAGCGCTCGTCAAAGGGCGGTCGCTTGTCCCAACGCTCAGCGGTTTGAGCATAGAGTCGAGCAAACTGGCGAAAGTCCGCGGCCGAGGTGGCGCGCTCAGCGACCACGCCGCGCCGCAGCGCCTTGCGGACCGAGTAGCGCAAGCCGCGCGAGAACCGCGACTTCCAAATGCGGTCGTAACCCTCGGCCAGATTGAGAAAGTGCACCGAGTTTTGCTGCGGGAAGACATCGTGAGGGACCGGCCAGCGCCCCAATGGATTCGGCGTCACCAGCAAGCGCCAGGCGCCGCGCGCCTGCCGCTTGACCGCGGCAAGAAGCGCCCACAGCTCGGCCCGCGCCGGCTCGCGCTCGCACACGAAACCGCCGTAGGTGCCGAACGGCATCGACTCGACCGAGTCCCAAAGACCCAACCGGCGGCGGCGCACCCAGGGCCACAGCACTCGCGCCCCGTCTGCCAGGCGGAACAAGCTGGCGCCGGCCCGCGCATCGGCAAAGGCCTCGGTCATGAGCCCCGCCCAGATCGGCGTTTGAAAGATCGACACCTCGTGGGCCGGCAGCGCCCGGACAAACTCCCACCACTCAGCTTCGGAGAGGTCGTGGGTTGCCTGCATTACACGGCCGGCGGCTCGGAGACGTGCGATGCAAAACTCGGCACGCAATCGGCCAAGAGCCGTCGCACACCAGCAGCGTTCCCAGCCACCGCCTCGGTCTCCAGAGCTTCGACGAGGCGCCGCCAGTCACGCTCTGCAAACGCCCCGGCGACCAACCGGTTGATCTTCGGGTGGCTGGTGGCGCACACCTCCTCACCCGGCCCGACCAAGCGCTCGTGCAAGCGCTCGCCGGGCAACAAGCCCGTGTACTCGATTGCCACGTCGGTTTCCGGGCGAAAACCGGATAAGACAATCAGTTGGCGCGCCAGTTCGAGAATTGAAATGGGCCGGCCCATGTCCAGCAAGTAGACCTCGCCGCCCTCACCCATGGCGCCGGCGCGTAGCACCAAGAAGGCCGCCTCACGCACGGTCATGAAGTAGCGGGTGACGTCGGGGTGAGAGACGGTCACCGGGCCGCCCCGGGCGATCTGTCGTTTAAACAAGGGCACCACCGAACCGCGACTGCCCAGCACGTTGCCAAAGCGCACCGCCACGGCATTGGCGCCATAGACGCCACTGCGCACTAACTCCTCGCCAAGTCGCTTGGAGGCACCCATGACGTTCTCGGGGGCCGCCGCCTTGTCGGTCGACACAAAAACCACCCGCCGGACGCCGGCGGCTGCGGCGGCACGCAGGACGTTGGCCGTACCGACGACGTTTCTGAGCACAGCTTCGCCCGGAAACGCCTCCATGTAGCGCACGTGCTTGTGGGCCGCAGCGTGAAACACATAGTCAGGCCGCAGGCGACCCAGCGCTTCCTGCAGGCGCAAGCCGTCTCGCACGTCGGCGATCACCGGCACCACCTCGACGTCGCCGCCGGTACCAGTGCCAGCGTACTGGGTCAGCTCCTGCTGCACTTCGAAGATGGAGTTTTCACCGCGACCCAAGACGACGATCGCCTGCGCCCCAGAACCGCGCAGCTGCCGGCATATCTCCGCGCCAATCGTGCCACCCGCACCGGTCACCAGCACCCGCCGGCCAGCCAGGTAGTCGACCCCGGCGCCGGCTTCGTCATCGACCGATTCACGGCCCAAGAGGTCGTCGGGCTCGACGTCCCGGATGTGCTCGATCCGCACATCGCCCAAGATGATTTCGCGCACACCGGGCACAATTTTGAAAGGTAGGCCCAGGGCCTCTGAGGCGCGCACCAACCGCCGCACCTGATCCCCGGTGGCCGACGGCACGGCGATGAGAATCTCATCCACCCGGAGTTCGCGCACCCAGTGGCCGATCGCCTCCACCGCCCCGTGCACGCGCACGCCGGCCGCGTCGGTTCCGAGCTTGGCGGCGTCGTCATCCACGAAGCCAACGGGTTCGAGCCCTGCTTCGGAGTGGGCGCGCATGGCGCGCGCCGCCTGCCGGCCGGCTTCGCCGGCGCCGACAATCAAGACCCGTCGAGGTGCTGGAGTCATGCCCTGGAGGTCAGCGTTGCACAACCACGGGCCGCACCACACGCACCGTCGCCCCGGTTTCGACGGTGAGAAGGTAGGTACCCGAGGGCACCGGCGTGCCGCTGGCGTCGCGCAGGGTCCAGGCCGCTTCGCCGGGCTGGACCAAACCGCTCGACCGCCACACCGGGCGACCGGCGGCATCCAATACGGTCACCCGAGCAGGCTGAGCGGCACCCTGCAAGAACACCTGGCGGTCGCCGGCACGCACTGGGTTGGGGTAGGGACAGTAAGCCTGGCAGCGGGCCACGGTGCCACCATCTCCCCCGGCGGACGGTCCGCCCAATCCGCCGCAGTCGGGCGGGTATTCGAAGCGCGACACACCAATCGCCGTGCCCATCCAGACCGCCGCACCGTTCGGGTCGACGGCGACGGAGTTCACGCGGGCCGCTGCCGGGCCAGGCACTGACTCGGCATCGAACCGCGCCACCAAGCTTCCCTGCGGATCGAAGACCGCAACACCCTCGGGAGTGGCAGCCCACACCCGGTTGCAGCCGTCGACCGCCACGTCGGTGACCACCCGCGCCGGCAACCCTTCCTCGGTGAACAACGCGCGAGCCACCAGACCATCGGCATTGACCAAGGCCAAACCCCCGGCGGTCGCCACCCAGGCGGACGACTCGATGGCAGCGATGGCATTGATCTGCGCCGACGGCAACCCTGCCAGAGTGCTGATTGAGCGCACTAAACTCGAGGGATTGCCCGGCACCTCCCAGACATTCAGCGTGTTGAACTGGTGGCCGATCCAAAGTCGGCCGCGGCTGTCGAACGCCAAGGCCGCAATCGACGAGGAGTTGAGACCACTCACCGTCACCGATCCGGCTTCACCGTTGGGCGTGAAGCGCACGACTTCGCCGGTAGCCGGTGTCAGTCGGAACAATCCCTGCCCGTCGACGCCAGTGGCAATGACGCTGCCAAACCACACATCGCCGTTAGGAGCAGTGGCGGTTGTCAGCACGTTGTGGATAGCAAACGTCCCGGTGCCGCCGCCGAACGGGTCGTCGAAACCATCCACCGGGCAGTCCATCACCGCGGAGCAACAGCAGTGTCCGATCCAAAGGCGGTCGCCGGAGACCACCAGCCGACTCAAAGCGCTGCCGGTCAAGCCGCCGCTGCCGCGCCGGAGCGCCCGCCAACCTTCTCCATCCCAGGTGCTCAAGAACGAGCGCGTCAAGGCCAGGACGCCGCCGGTGGTCGGTACGACGTCGACATAGTCGAAGTCGTTACCGAAGCTGGCATGCGCCACGGGCGGATCCACCGATGCCAACTGACTCCATGTGCCGCTTGTGGCCCGCTCAAACACACCCCGGTCAGTGGCGGCAAAAAGTCGGCCGTCGAACACCTCAAGGCCAGACACCAATCGACCTTGGAAACCGCTCGCTGCGGCCACCCAGGTCTCGCCAGTCGACTGCCAGCGGTAGACCGAGTCGCCGCCGCGCGTGGCGGCGTAGAGCTCGCCCTCGAATTCGACCAGCGCACTCGGCTGGCGGCTGGGGTCAACGCCGGTGTTCATCTCGACCCAACTGTCGCCTTGCAGGCGATAGAACCCGGCAGAGGTGCCCGCCCACAGTGCCCCTTGCCAAAAACGCATCGCCCAGACCTCGATCGCTTCACCACTCAACCCGTCATTTAAGAGGCTGTTGCCGGTGGGCTGGTGGCGCACGATGCCGCGCCGCGTGCCCAGCCAGGCAGTGTCGCCGCGGGCGGCGATGGCGTTGACGTAGGGCGATGGATCCAGGAGAGAGGCGACGTTGACGACCTCGACCACGGCTTGATCCGGTGGGTCTTCGGGGTCAGGAATGGCCAACTTGGCGACCCCCGCTGCGGTGCCCACCCAGACCGCATCTTCGGCTGCGACCAAGACCCGCACCGAGTCCGACCCCAGATCAAAGCGATCCAGGGCGCGCGACAGGAACTCGCCGCCGGCGAAGCGCACGGTAACCCCGCGCGACCGCGTGCCAATCCAGACGTTCTGCTGGGCGTCGACGGCCACCGCCGCGACGTCCTGCTCGGGCAACCCGTCATTGCGGAAAAGCCGGGCGACGGTTTCTCCGGTGGGTCCGATGCCGGTCAGGCCACCGGACGACCCGGCCCACAGCGTCTGATCATCCGCCGCCAGCGGGTCGAGCTTCAGCCGATCCGCGCCAGGGTCAGCGCCGATGCTCTGGTGATAGACCGTGCCGTCGATCCACGTCGTCCAGTCGCCAGGCGCCGCCGCCGCTGGCATCCAGCCAGCGGCACCCCACGCTAGGACCGCCAGCCAACCCATCCAACGATTCACTGCCAACCACGCGTGATTCACAGACCGTGCACACTCGTCAGGGTAACTCTGGGAGGCCCGGCCCACGACGGCGCCGGGCTCGCTTGATCGCGCGCGCAGCGATTCGCAAATCACGCGCGGTCGACCAGCCTAGCACGTAGGCCCGATCGGCCTCCACGCGCTTGTCCACCGGGCCGTCAGGCATCGGCGTCAACCAGCCCGGCCGTGCCACCGAGCACTGGGCGCAGAGAGGATCGGGGGCTTTGGGATAGACACCCACCCCGACCAGCGATTCCCGCCCCTTGAGAATCGCCCAGCCTCGATCCCGCGCCCAAAAGAGGTGCGCCACCCATTGGGGCAACCCGCGCGGTCGATAGCGGACGCGTTCAACGGGCGCCGCCGCGGCCGTCGTCCCTTCAAGCGGTTGGCGCTCGAGCGAGCCGCCTGTCACTGCCCCCCAGAGTCGAAGTCCAAAGCTGAGCGGCGCCAGGGCGCCCCACACGACCAGTCCCACCACGACATCCAACCAACGCTTGGAGGTCGCAAAGCGCGGGCCGCGGCGCCCGCCGAAGGGCGACACCGTCGCCCACCCAGCCAACGGTTCGATGGCGGCGGCTTCGGGCGGCGCCCACGAGAACTCGCCGACCATCCGTACATGCACGCCATCACTTTCCAAGGCCTGCGCCAGCTCCGCCACCGGCACCAGCCGGCGGTCGGGGCTCACTACCACCAACTCGCTGACGCGCTCGGTACGGCACAGGGACCGGAAGCCGTCGATGATCGCCGCGCCACCGGTCCACGGCAGAGCTGCCTGGTCATAGACCGCCACCACCTCATAGGACCCGGCCGCCGACTCCAGACGTGCGCTCAGGCGGGCGGCAAGCGTCGCCTCCCCCACCACCAAGAGGCGGCGGGTGGCAACCCCTTCAGCGGTCAGGCGTGCCTGGGCGCGACCCACCAGGCTGCGCAAGCCAGCAACCAGAGCGATCGCCAACGGCACGTTGGTCACGACGATCAACCGCGAGTAAGCGCGGATGTAGAGCAGGAATGTAGAAACCAGGACCGCCAATGCACCAGCAATCACCGCCGGGACGACCCGTAGGGTGACCTCCAGCCAGTCGCGCGGGCGATCGGCCCGATAGAGACCAAAGGCGTTGAGCGCCGCCAGCCCCGCGACGTTGTAGACCACCAGGTACTGCCAATAGTCAGCGAGCGGAAACAACGGCTTTTCAAACCAGGGGGCGGCGACCTGCCTGATGCCAAACGCCACCAAGAAGGCGACGTTCAACGCCACCAAGTCGGCAGCCACCAGAGTCCAGGTACGAAGCGCCGGCCGCTGGCGTTTGAGTAGGTAGAGGAGCAAGCTCCACTTCTCATAGAACTTGACGACACTTGCCAGGTGGAGCCGCGCCGAGCGGGACAAGGGGCCGCCCCTGGCGCTGTCCCGCTGGTGATCGTGAATCATCACCGCGCTCGGTACGTACAGCACTTGCCAGCCGCGCTTGTGCATGCGGGCGCACCAGTCGACGTCCTCGAAGTAGAGAAAGAACCGCTCGTCCATGAGCCCCACTTCGTCGATCGCCGCCCGCCGCACCATCATGCACGCCCCCAGCACCCAGTCGACGTTCTGCACGGTGTCGTGTGGCCAGTCGCTCATCAGGTGCTGCCGCACGACGCGATGGTCGGCAAACCAACGAGCCAGGAAGGTGCGACGCAGGAGCACGACCGGCAACGTGTAGAACGTCCGACAGGACAGCTGCAGGCTGCCATCCGGGTACAACAGTTTGGCCGCACAGATGCCGGCTTCGGGGTGGGCGTCCATCGCCGCCCGCAGCTCGGGAATGGCCTCAGGCTCCAGTTCGATATCGGGGTTCAAGACCAAGACGAACGGCGTCGTCGACCGGCGAATGCCCTGGTTCACGGCCTTGGCGTAGCCGAGATTGTGCTCGTTTTCCACCAGTTCGACGGCCGGATGGGAGCGGGCAATCTCAGCGCAGGAGTCGCCCGGCGAGTTGTCGACGACGATTATCCGGCTGGCTCCCAGCGCGCCGCACCGCTCCAACGACGCTAGACACCGCGTCAAATGGTCGGGCGTCTCGTAGGTGACCAATACGATGGTCACTTCGGCGTGTGCCACGCGCGGCGGCGTCGGTCGGCCGGGCGGCACCACCATGGGCACGCTGCCGCCAGGTGTCTCAGTCATCACTCCACGCCGCCGGCGGCTGGGCAACCAGCGGGCGCTCCCCCAGCTGGCCGGTCACCGCCTGCCAGCGCAGGCGCCAGACCATCCAAGCCGCCTCCCAGATGATGCGCTTGGACATCTTGGAGATGCCGACCCGGCGGTCGGTGAAGACAATGGGGATTTCACGGATTCGGAACCCCTGGTGGTACGCCTTGTAGCTCATCTCAATCTGAAACGCATAGCCGTCGGATCGCACGCCGTCTAGGTCGATGGCCTCGAGGACTCGGCGCCGGAAACACTTGAAACCGCCGGTCGCGTCGCGCACCGGCAGCCCGGTCACCCAGCGCGTGTAAACGTTGGCGGCATAACTGAGGATCAAGCGTTGTATCGGCCAGTTGACCACCGTTACTCCGTGCAAATAGCGAGAGCCGAGCACCACGTCGGCCTCGGCGGCGGCGGCCACCAACGCTGCGAGGCTGGCTGGGTCGTGTGAAAAGTCGGCGTCCATCTCGAACACCAGGTCGTAGTCGCCGCGCAAAGCGAACTTGAAGCCGGCGATGTACGCCGAACCGAGCCCGGCCTTCTGGGGGCGGTGCAAGGTGTGGACGCGAGCAATGCGCGACGCCAGCGCCGCAGCGGCGTCACCGGTGCCGTCGGGCGAGTTGTCATCCACCACCAGGATTTCCAGCGGCAGATCGAGGGCCAGAATGTCAGGCACCAACCGCTCGATGTTGTCGCGCTCGTTGTAGGTTGGGATGATGACCAAGCCGCGCATCAGCTCTTCCTACTCGGCGCCGCACTGCCGCCGTTGGTAGACGGTGCCGGCCAAGACCAAAGCCAAGCACACCAGAGCGGTCGCCCACGAAACCCGGCGCCCGGTCTTGACCGAGCGGTCGGCGAACTCCATCTCCACCTGGTGGCGGCCGGCCTCAACCACCACCCCCCGAAAGGCGTGGTTGACCCGCACCAGCGCTGCCAGTTCTCCATCCACCCGGACGCGCCAGTCGGGGTTGTAGCTCTCCGAGACCACTGCCAGCGTGCGTCCCGCACTCTCCAGCTCAAAGGTGAAGGAGTTCAACGCGGCGCTCACAACCCGCGCCTGACCCACCGCTTCCAGCTTCCCGACGTCGTCGGACACCACCGCCTGCCGGTGGGGGTTGAAACTAGGCGTTGCCAGGCGCTGGAGGGTGGCGGCGCCCGCCGGCTCGACCACTACCTCGTCCACGCAGAATACCAGGGGCAGAGCTTGGTGGTTCTCATAGGCCCGCGTGGCACCTCCCAATGCCAGCCCAAACCGCTCGGACTCGGGCACCTGGGCGGCGGTCAAGAGGTAGCGCACTCCCAAAAAGTCGAGCCACCTGAGCCCCGCTTCGGAGGCGAACACCTGGCGCGAATCGAGTCCAATCGCCGTCATGAACTCCTGGTAGGCGCGCGGTTTGGCAGCGTGGTAACCGCCCACCGAACGAATGCCGAAGGTGGCGAAACGATTCTGCGCGAACTCCTCGAGGGGAAACACGCGGAACGGTGGCTCGTCCGGCTGTCTTAGGAACTCGGCGAGCGCGTCGGGCTCCACCACCTGTTTCAAGACGTGCTCCGGATGAATCATCGGCTGCATCAACCGCCAATCGATCGGCACAACGTCGAGCGCAAACAGCGCCAGGCAAGCGGCTGGAGCCACCCAGGCCAAGCGGCGCCGGCTAGCCACCCACCACCCGACCCCACCGACCGCCGCCACCAGCGCCAGGTTTTTCATCAGATCGCGGTGGGTGGCAAGCGCCCCATTTTCGGCCAACGTCTCCAAGTCACCGACCGGCGCTCGTCCTGAGTGGACCACCGCTGCCACCCGCGGGCTCTCCAGGAAGCGACGGGCCTGGGCGCTCTTCAAAGGACCACCGAGAACAAAAGCCCCCACCAAGGCGGCGAGTGCCACCCACACCAGCTGGCGCCAACGTCGCCCACGCGTGGCCGAGCGCACGACATCGATGCCAAAGCCAGCCAGCGCTGCTAGCCCCAGGTGGGCAACCACGACGATCATCACCGGCACGCGGAACTTTTTGAAGAACGGCAAGACGTCATAGAGCCACTGGTAGACCGGGGTGTGCTTGCCCAGGGCCACAACCAAACTGACCAGTGCCAGGAGCACAAAAACGCCGAGCCGGCGCCGGCTCATGAGGCCCAACACCGCCAAGGTCAAAGGCACCACCCCCATGTAGGCGTTGGGGTAGTCGGTAAACGGCATACCACCGAAGTAGGTCGGGCCACCAAACCCGTAAGCCGAGGGCACAACCATGGTCACCAGCTCCCCAATGCCCAAGGACCAGCCGGTCGCGTAGTCGAAATCGGCGCCACCAGTGGCACCGCCGCCGCGGATCGATTGGGGGGCGTAGTTCAACACGGGCAATACCAACACCGCCGCCAACCCCAGCGCCAGCGCAAGGGCAGCGGGCACCCCGAGCGCCGCCCGGCGGATGATTGGGCTACGGGTCGACGGCTGGCGACGGCGCCCCCAGACGAACACGGCGACGTAGATCGCTGTAGCGAGCCAGGTGTAGTAGGCAATCTGCACGTGGCCACGCAACAATTGGCACCCCAAAGCCGCACCCAGGACGGCCAGGTTCTCCAAACCGCCGCGGTCCAGGTAGCGGTGAGTCAGCCACAAAACCACGGGCATCCAACCTGAGCACACCAGTTGGCTGCCGTGCCCGTGGGCGCCGACGGCAATCAGGTTCGGGGTGAGCGCGAACATCAGTCCAGCCACCGCCGCCGCCCCCCGCGTTACACCGCGCTCGACCAGGAGGGCATAAAGACCCAGGGCACCGATCATGTAGTAGATGACCAGCCACAGCATGGGCGGCGCCGCCCGGCCCAGCGGTGCCAGCAACCAGTCCGGCGGATAGATGCCGGGGTTGTAGGCCAGACTGCCGAACGAGGGCATGCCGCAGAAGACGAATGGGTTCCACAGCGGCGTGTCGCCGCCCGCTTGCCGGGCGGCTTCGGCGTAGACCGCAAAGCCTTGCGGCGCCTGCGCGTCGGGCGACGAGAAGACTTGTCGCCCAAAGAGCAGCTGGCCGAAGAAGAGCGACAACGCCAGGATCATCAGGCCGGGGATCCACCAGCGCTGCCAGGCGGCAGGTACCGTCGGTTTGTCCAAGGGCCGCGTTTGGCAGCGCGGCTCCTGCGGGCGCTTCTGGCGCTTCGTCGCCACCCAGTCCCCCTATCCGTCCACTGCCAACCCCACACCGCGGCTCACCAGGCGCTGGATCGCCTGCGCCCGCGCCTCCCAACTGTACCGACGCGCCACTGCCTGAAGCGCCGCCGGCTGCTGGGGGCGGGCCAGCGCCGCGCCGACCGCCTCGGCGAACGCTTCGGCATCCTGTGTCACCCAAACCGACCCGGCAAAGGCTACGACGTCGCGCGAGTAGTTTAGGGTCACCACCGAGCGGCCGGCGGCCAGATACTCATACAATTTGTTGGGATTGAGGACATCGGTCACGTCGCTCAGCCGAAACGGTATCAGGCACACGTCGAGGGCGCGCACGTGGCGTGGCAGCGTCTCATAACGGATGCTCCCCGTAAACCGCACATTGGGGCAACGCCTGGCCAACGCCTCCGCTTCGAGTAAAACCTCGGGATACACCGGCCCCATGAGCACAACCGTTGCCTCGCGGTGGCGCTCGGCCACCTGCCCGACCAGCGCAAAATCGAACCACGTGGAAATCGCACCGGCGTAGCCAATCAACGGCGGCTCGGTCTCAGCCAGCACCGGGTGCAACGGCGCGTCCGCCGCTCCTGTCGCGAAGTGTTCGAAGTCCACGCCATTGCCGATGACTTCGACGTCGTGGCGGCCGCGGGCGGCCAGGCGGTCCGCCAGCGCCGTCGAACACGCCACCACCTGGTCAGCCTCCCGCAAGGTGTCGTCCAGGTAGTCGGCGACCCAGGCCGGCGTGCCACGAAATCCCAGCGGGTCGTCGTTACAGTCATAGAACAAGAAGTCGCGGCGTTGCCGGCGAGCAGCACGCATCGCCAGGACGTTGGACAGATAAAACGCGCGCGGCCGTCGCCGTCCCACCCACGCCAGGGCGACCCACAGCCACGCAGTCAACAGCCAATCGATCCACCAACGCACCCAGCCCAGGTTCAAGAGTCGGTTGATCCACGGCACCGTCGTGCGCGCCCGCGCCACCGGCACCGTCATCACCGTCACCCGCCCGTGCCGGCGTGGCCAAAAGCGCGCCGGGGCGCTCAGGTTGATCGGCTCCAAAAAGAGAATGGACCACGTCTCCGGCAAGCGTTCGGCAATGAAGCGCTTGCGAGTACGCATGTAGCTCCACTTGACTTCGGAGAGGATCACCAGCTGCACGCCGTTGCCCCGTCGAAGTACTCGCGTAGCCACAACTCCAGGTTGATCAACCGCCAGACGTCGTGTCCAGCATCAGCTGGTTGGTTCAAAAAGTGGTCGAGGCGTATGGCCACCGCCCCTGGCTCAAGGATGTCCCAGCCAACCGCCACCCCCTCCAGCAGATGGGTTCGAAGCGTGCCGGCGTGGTGTTGCTTGAGCCACAAGGCAGCCGGTGTTTCGTACCCGAGCTTGTCCTGGCGCTCCAACACCGCCGTCGGCACCACGCCCGCCAGCGCCTGGCGCAGCACCGCCTTGGACTGATCTCGAGTCTGCTTGACTGTTCCCGACAACGTGAAAGCGTTCTCCACCAGGTGGACATCCAGGTAGGGCACACGCGCTTCGATCGAAAAGGCCATCGAATTGCGATCCTCGTAGCGCAATAGTGAAGGCAAAATGTCGCGCACCAAGTCCCAATAGAGCCGCGAGTTGAGCGCTTCGTCCCCGCGCTGTTCGAGCGGTGGCGGTGGATGACAATGTTGGCTGCGAAAATCGGCTCTCAGTGGCGCCGCCCAATCGCCCGTCCCCCGGCACCGACGCCAAAAACGCACCGCACCGGTCGGCAACTCCGACTCAAACGCCCGCCCCAGCACTTCAAGGGGACGGCGGCCAAACGCCGGAAGACGCCGCCAAAGAGCCCACGCCTCCCGCCAGTCGCCGCCCACCAGTCGGTCGCGCAGCGCCAGCGGCAGGTGAAAGGCAACATAGCCGGCAAACAATTCGTCGCCCCCCTGACCATCCAGGAGAACTTTGGCACCGTCTTCGTGGGCGGCCTCCATCACCGCGTACTGCGACAGAACACCGGGCCCGGCGGCGGGCTCTTGCTGCACGCGCACAGCCGCCTTGAGCCACTCCCAGAAATCAGCGGGGCCTGGGCATTTGAGCCGGTGCGCGGCGCCGGTCGCCGCCACCACCGCCTGCATGTGCGGCCGTTCGTCGTAGAAAGGACCCAGTCCCTCGTAGGCCACCGAGTAAGCCCGGAGCGGCCGGCCCAGGTGTGCCGTTCCCAGGCACAGCACGCCGGAAGAGTCCAACCCACCCGACAAGCAAGTGCCGACCGGCACATCCGCCCGCAACCGCAAACGCACAGCTTCCGATAGCGATTCACGCACCAAGCCGGCGGCCTCGTGCAAATCGCCCACGGCCGCCTGCGGCTCGATACCCCAGTAGCGGCGCAGCCGCACGCCCTCAGCATCGACGGTGGCGTAGTGCGCCGCGGGCAGGGACCGAATGCCGGAGAAGAACGTCTCATCGGTGTGGTCGGTGCGGGCCTCGGCGACGAAACCTGCAATCGCCGGGGCGTGGGGAGCCGGCGCCTCACCGGCAGCGCGCAGGTCATCGAGGAGTGGATTAATCTCAGAGGTAAACGCAAAGGACGTCGGCGTGTGCCGATAGTAGAAGGGCTTAATCCCCAATCGATCTCGCGACACCACCAGCCGGCGACGCCGGCCATCCCACAGGGCAAACGCCCACATGCCGTTCAACCGCCCGTAGAGGTCATCTCCCCATTCCTCGTAGCCGTGCACCAACACCTCGGTGTCCGTGTCGGAACGAAAGCGGTGCCCGCGTCCTTTCAAGCTGGACCGAAGCTCGAGGTAGTTGTAGATCTCGCCGCCGAACACCACCCACACCGTGCCGTCTTCGTTGCACATCGGTTGATGCCCACGGGCCGAGAGGTCGATGATCGACAAGCGTAGCTGACCGAGCACCAGGGGAGCTGACCAGCTGTCAATCTCGACCGCCGGTGCCGAGTAGGGCAGCCCGTCGACACCTCGCGAGCTGGGGGGCGTGGTCGGTCCGCCAGCGGTGGTCCAGGAGGCCTGGCCCGGATCGATGCCCACGTAGCCCTCGTCATCGGGCCCGCGATGGCGCATGCGGGCTGCCAGCCGCCGCAACGCGCCAGGCTGCACCGCGCCTCCATCAAACCGCCATTTGCCGAGGATGCCACACATGATCAGCCCTGGGCCCACCGCCGCTGCACGTAATGACGCAGCATCCGAAAGTCGGCGGGCGCGATGACCCGGGTCGCAAACGAAACCAACACGTAGAGGCCAGTGGTGACACCAGTCGCTATAAGCGCGGCCGCCGTCCCCTGACGCCCCACTGCCAACCCCACTGCACTCAACCCCAGCGCCGTGACAAAACCAAACGCGGCTCCCCGCCAGTGGTAGGGCACCGGGTAGTAGCGGTGAGCAGCGGCGAACAACAGCGTGGTGGTCAGGACTTGGCTAACCAGAGTGGCACCAGCTACTCCCAGTGCTTCAAACCGACCGACCCAGGCCAGATTCAACAGAATGTTCAAGACCGCGCCTACCGCGGCAACCGCCCCCATCAACGCCGTGCGCCGGACGATCTGCAAACCAGTCGCTGGAATGGCGAAGGCGCCGTAGGCCGCCGCGGCAAACACCAAAAAACCGGAAACCCTGTAGCCGTGCACAAAGTGACCGGTGGCAACAATGTTCAAGAACTCCCGGGACAGCCCGGTGACCACAAGTCCCACCACCCCGGCCACAAACACGTAGAGCGAAAACACTTTGGCATACACCTGGCGGGCGTTGGAGTCCCTCCAAATCGATATGGCGAAGGGACCCCAGGCGAACTGGAAGGCGGCCACAAACAGCAACATAAAGGACGCCGGCTTGGCACCCACCGCGTAAATTCCCGCCTGCTCGATCGACACGGCGCTGTTCAAGATGTAGCGATCGGCGTAGCTTAGCACCCAGGTGGCCACCCCCACCGGCACCAGCGGCAAGCCGAAGCGCAACATGGCACCCAAGGGCTGCAAGCGCCGCGGCCAGACCAGGTCGCGCGCCATGACCACTATCCCAGCCAACGCAAAGACCATGTCGGCGATCAGCCTGGCCATGAACACACCGACGACACCAAAGCCCATGCCGGTCACGTCCAGAGACCAACCGGTGAGCGGCACAGCGACAGTCGCCGCACCCGGCGCCAGCCACAAGGTCAAGGCCACGAACAAGACCAAGTTGCCGACCGAGAACACCCCGAAAGCGCCGGGTCTGAGCCGAACTTGCAGAAAATCGATGAAGAACTTGACCAACGTGGCGAACGGCAAGTCGATGGCGGCCAACGTCACACAACCGACGAAGCGCGCGTCCAGCTGCATGAGGCCAGTCAGGGCCGGTGCCAAAGGCACCAGGCAAATCATAATCGCCAGCGCCACCATGGTCCGAAAACCGATGCATAGGCTGGCAATGTGGAGTCGCTCGTCCACCGCCTCGGTGTCGTGATAGAACCGCAACAGGGCTGTGTCGTTGCCGAGGACGACCAGGTAAGTGGCCATCACCACACCAAGCCCGATCAGGTCGATCGCACCGTAGGTACCCGGGTCGAAAATACGGGTCAGAACCGGCAGCAAGATAAGGCCCGCCACCTTCTGGGCCGCCATCCCAGCACCGTAGACCAACGAGTCCCTGGTCAGGCCCTTGACGCGCTTGGCGACAGAGACCGGCGCCGCCGGGGTCATGCGACCCCCAGGACGCGCTCTTCATAGAGCCGCTTGAGCCGCTCGGCCACCGCCCCCAGCCCATGCACACGACGTGCGTAGTCGGGACCGCGGTAGGCGAGTTCCTTGCAGCGCGCTGGGCGATCATGGAGGTCAACCAACGTGCCAGCGAGCGTTCCGGCGGTGACGGCGACGGCCGGCAGGTCGCGGGCGCGCTCCCGCAGTTCGGGCCGGATGTAGACCAAGACCGGCAGCCCCAACAACATGGCTTCGACTGCGAACAAGCCGTGCCAACCCATGTGGAGCTGGTCGACGGCACAGTCGGCACCGGCGAAGCGCGCCGCCGCCGCGTCGGCGTCGAACCCCTGCACCAGGCGCAGGCGGATGGACGGTCTGAGCCGCGCCGCCTGGCGGACAGCCGCCTCCACGTGCCGCGTCCCTTTGATGAGCGGGTCGCTGGGAGCATGCAGTACTTCGAATTCCGCCGACGCTTGCACCAGTTGTCGCCGCGCTTCCCAAGCGCCATCATCCACCGCCACCGGCAGGTGCTCGGCACCGGGCACCACTTCCAGAAGATCGGGGGTCGACACCAAGGTCAGCGACCCCCGGCAACTTGCCCAGCGTCGCAGTCGCACCTGCTTCCACGGCTTACAAAATGGCTCACACTCGGAGCAGGCCGCCAGCGGGTGGCGGGCCAAGGTCTGACGGCGGGGTCTAACGTCGCAACCGTGAAAGTGAAAAACCAAGCGCGTACCACGCGCGCCGGCGCCGTGGAGATCGGCCATGAACGGCAAGAAGGTTCTGCCAAAGTGGATATGGAGGATGTCGGCCCGCCAGCCAAAGCGCCGCCAAGCCGCCAAGCGGTCCAGCCAGCCAACGACACCGGTGGCTTCAAACTGATGGTCGGCGCGGTGCCCCATCGGTCCCGGCCCGAAGGCAATCGAACGGGCATCAACGCCCAGGGCGCGGAGTCCCCGGCACAAGAGGGCGGGTTGGCCGGCAATCTCGGCGGCCAGATGGACCACCTTCATAGTCGGCGGCGCGGCGCCCGGCGCGCCGTGTCCCACAACGCCCGGAAGCCGGCGCCGACCACCGCCCAGTCTCCGCGGGCCAGTTGACCGACTGCAAACTTGGCAAACGCCAAAGGAGCCAGGAACGGAATGGTCAGCCAGTGCACCGGCCGAGCGTGACGCCGGACCAGCAACCAATTGGAGCGCACCCGGTGGTACATCTTGTAGGGCGTCGTGCCACCGCCCGATGCCCGCGACACCGCGTGCCACATGCGGGCGCGCGGCGCCAGGCGCACCCGGTAGCCGGCCCGCCGGGCACGCAAGCAGTAGTCGGCGTCTTCGGAGTACATGGTGTAGGTGGTGTCGAACAAGCCGATGTCTTGGACCACCGAGCGGCGTACCAAGAGACAACAACCGGTTAGGTAGTCAACGTCGCGGGCGATGTCGAACTCCGGGCCATCCCGGCGGCGGAGGCCCAGGTGCGCCGACTGACCACTCCACCAGTGGATGCGGCCGCCGGCCGACCAAATCAACTCGGGCTCCGACTCGTAGAAGATCTTGGGCCCCAGCAATCCGGCCTCGGGCTCGGCCTCGGCCGCGGCTACCAACTCGGTGACCATGGTCGACTCCACGCGCGTGTCGTTGTTCATGATGATCCCATAGGAGTAGTTCCGGGTCATCACTTCCTGAAGCACGCGATTGGCACCGCCAGCGAACAGCAGATTGTCAGGCGCCGTCCACACTTCGACAGCGGGAAACAACCGCCGCAGGGCGTCGCCAGACCCATCGCTAGACGCGTTGTCGACTACCATGATTTGGCAGGCGCAGGTGGATGCCGCCAGGCTCTCGAGGCAGGCGCGGGTCGCCGGCAGGTCGTTCCAATGCACCACCCCTACCAAGACAGGGGGCGGGCCGGCAGCGGGGGCAAGGCCGGAGTCCTCAAGCTCGCTCATTCCAGCCGCTCGGCGATCGGCGCGGACTGGTGAGCGCGCTCGTGGGCGATCAGTTCGGCGAGAAAGCCAATGCTGACGAACTGCACGCCAAGAATCACCATCCCCACACCAAACAACATGAGGGGCCGCACGCGCATGGGTGCGCCCCCCAACCACTGGAGCACAAACGCCAGGCAAATCAACACGCCAATGGCCGTGGACGCGACGCCGAGCCGACCAAAAAAATGCATGGGGCTTCGCGAGGAGGCGCTCAAGAACTTCACCGCCAACAGATCCAAAAAGCCGTTTAGGTAGCGCGAGCGACCAAACTTGCTGGTGCCGTGGGGCCGCGCGTGGTGCTCGACCGGGGCTTCGGTGACTCGGAAGCCCGCCCAGTGAGCCAGCGCCGGCAGGAAGCGATGCAACTCACCGTACACCTCGAGGGCGTCGGTCACCTGGCGGCGGTAGGCTTTGAGTCCGCAGTTGAAGTCGTGCAATCTGAGCCCGCTGACCACGCTCGTGACCCGATTGAACAGGCGGGACGACCAACGCTTGGTACGGCGGTCCTGCCGGTCCCGCTTCCACCCCGACACCAGGTCGAACCCCTCGTCGAGCTTGGCAAGCAGGGCGGGAATCGCCTGGGGTTCATCCTGCAAGTCGCCGTCGATCGTCACCACCCGCGCCCCGCGCAGGTGGCGAAAACCGGCACCCAAGGCTGCAGACTTGCCGTAGTTGCGGCGTAGCCTGAGCGCGCGGACGCGCGGCTCTAAGCGCCGCGCCTCGGCGATCGCCGCAAACGTGCCGTCGTCAGAGCCGTCGTCGACGAAGAGGATCTCGAACGACCCGACATCCGCGAGCGCCCGCACCAGTCGCTCGACCAGTTCAGCGACCGACTCGCGTTCGTTGTACACCGGGACCACTACCGACACATCAAGCACCGGAAACTCGGTTGCGGTCGGCGGCTGTGAGGGATAGGAGGTCGTCATGGTTTGGGTCGGGGCGCGCTCGACTATAGCGCATCCGAGCGCCGGCACGCCCCCAGCCGGTCAACCCGAGCGGCTAGCGACGTCATCGCGCAACACCGACTCTAACCACGCCACCTCTTGGGCAAGCCCGGCGCCGAGTTCCACAGCCGGGGCCCAATCCAATTCAGAGCGCGCCAACTCGGTCGACGCAAACGTGTGCCGCACATCACCATCTTGCACCGACTCGAAGCAGAGGTCGACGGCCCCAACCAAGTCGCCGATGATGCTCAAGCAATGCTTGAGGGTCACGCGTGAACCGCCGCCAATATTGTAGACAGCGCCGGGCCGTCCGCGTTCGGCAGCAGCCAGATTTGCAGCGACGCAGTCATCCACATAGGTGAAGTCGCGGGTCTGCTCCCCGTCGCCATAGACACGGAGCGGCTGGCCCGCGAGCGCCGCGCGGATGAAGCGATGAAAGGCCATGTCCGGGCGCTGGCGCGGCCCGTATACCGTGAAGTAGCGCAGCGACACGGTGGGGACGCCAAAGTTGGCGTGGTAGAGGCGCGCCAAATGCTCCGCCGCCAGCTTGGTCACCCCATAGGGCGAGTGCGGGCGGGTGGCGCCGTCTTCCCGCATCGGCAAGTCGGCGGTTTGGCCGTACACGGAGGATGAGGAGGCATACACCAGCCTCTCGACCGGGTGACGCTTGACGCACTCCAAGAGCCGCTGGGTGGCATCAACGTTCGAACGCGTGTAGTGCGCAAACTCAGTGCCCCAGCTCGCCCGCACGCCGGCCTGCGCCGCCTGGTGGTACACCCACCGCACGCCGTCCAACAGCCGATCGAGCGGCGCCACCAAAATGTCGTCGGTACTCAGTTCGAAGCCCGGGTGCTGGCGACAGCGCTCGAGGTTCCGCTCTTTGACAGCCGGATCGTAGTAGTCGGTGAAACAATCAACGCCAACCACCGGTGTTCCACGGTCCAGGAGCGCCTCTGCCAAATGCGAGCCCACGAATCCCGCCACCCCGGTCACTAGCGCCTTGTCCGCCATCGAATCTCCTCGTCCTGGAGTACGCCCGCCACTACGGCGGGGCGTCGTCGCCCGATCCGACTAGTTCATCGCGCGCCGCCCGCGCCTGGCGATCGTTGGGGTTGAAGCTCAACCAGCGATCGATCGCCGCCAAGGCTTCCTGCCGCCGGCCGAGCAGCCGGTAGACCTCGAAGAGCTGCGCATGGGGCTCTGGGGAGTTCTTGCCGGTCAGCGCGGCGGCGCGTTCCAAGTACGGCACCGCTTCGGCCAACCGCTCGTGGCGGGCCAAGAGACCTCCCAACGCCGCCAGCACCACCACGTCCCCGGGTACCGCCGCCAACAGGCGCTTGTAGTGGTTTTCGGCGTCCGCCAGCCGACCCAAATCCTCGTAGAGAGCACCCACCAGGTGGCGAGCCGGCTCGAAGGTCGGGGCTATTGCCAGCGCTCGCTCCGCCGCCGGCAACGCCTGGTCGGCGTGGCCGGCCTGGCGCCGCTCTACCGCGTAGTAAAAGTGCACGGCCGCGTAGTTTTGAATCAACCGTGCCTCGGTTGGAGTCCGTTGAAACGTCAGATCGGGCTGACCGTCGTCGGTCAGAATGCCCCTGAGCGGCGCAAACGTCTCAAACAGACATTGGCGGCAGGCCTCGGCGTTGAGTCGCTCATCGGTGGGCTCTGGCTCAACCCGATACGCCAAGCACTCCATGGTCATCCGGGGTTCCAAGCCCAGCTTCTCCGGCACGGTGACCGCAAAATACACCGGATCCCGCCAAGCGTTGTCCTCGAGGATGCGCTCGATGGCGATGTCTCGCACCAAAACTACCTGCCCGGTGTCGGTGCGATAGGGCCGGAGGGCGCCAATCTCGGCGTCGGATAGCTTCAACGGCAGCGGCTGAACGCCATGGTCGGGGTTCCCGTCGCGCAGCTGTCGGAGGTACCAGGGGGTATTCAGCAAGCTCATGTTCACCACCCTGACGTCGGTGCGCAGGCCTTCCACATGCTGCAAGTACCAGACGGGAAACGTGTCGTTGTCACCGTAGGTAAAGAGGATGGCGTCAGTCGGCAGGGGCACCAGCATGTTGTAAGCATAGTCACGGGCGATCGTGTCGCCACGTCGATTGGCCTCAGCAAAGTTGGCCACCACCGGCGCCCCGAGCGCCAAGACCGCCAAGACCACCGCCAGCGGCCGGCGCAGGCTCCCCAACCCCTGGGCCAGACCGAAGCCGATCCACATCGCCGCAACCTGAAAGAAACCGGCGAAGAAATAGTCGCGGGCGCGCACCTCGTTGTCAGTGAAGTTCAAGTAGATGACCAGCGCCGGGCCCATCACCACGAGGTGCACCGCCACCATCCAGGCGGTTGGCCGGTGGCGGCGCCAATGCCACCAGCCACCAAACGCGGCGGCTACGACCGGCAAAGCGCCGGTCACGCCAATCCCCCGCCACCAGCGCCACTGCTCGACGACATAGGCGACGAACATTTTGCCAAACTGCACACTGAAGTCGGCGCGCCGCTCAAGGGGATTGGCTGCCGGATACTGGCGGCGGTTCAAAGTATCCATGAGGGCGGTCCAACTCGACGGATCGGCCTCGTTGATCACCGGGTCCAACCCGGCGCGAATCCACAAGAACACGTGGACCGACACGCCCAGAACGAACAGCCCGCCCATCCAGAGCGCCCATGACCGCACCTCTGGCCGGCCGCGTGCCAGGAAAAGTCCTGACCCCAGAGCAATGATTGCCACCACCCAACGGCTGAGCGACCACGGCGCCGTGGCCCCGGCGGCCGCCACCAACGCCACCACCCAAAGGCCGGCCACCGCCACCGCCCGCCACCGAAGCCGCTCACTGATCAAGACCAAGACGACGAGGCCGGGCAGTACCAAGTAGGCACCCAGGTGGATGCCGATCGCCAGACTGAGCGCGTAGAAGCCGACTGCCCACAGTCGATCATCGCGCGCGCGCTCCGCCCATGCCCTGAGCACCAACCACTGGGTGAGCGCCATGACCAGATTGGCCAAGGCGTACACTTCAGCCTCGATCGCATTCCCCCACACCGTGCGCCCGAAGGCGGCGTACGACGCCACCAGAACGGTGGCCAGCCCGACCCGCCAGCGGTCGCCGGCGAATACACGGGCGGCGACGATGCGCGCCCCCGCCGCCCAGAAGCAAACGGCGCCGGCAGCCGCCACCGCCGACAAGAGGTTGACCCGAAACGCCACCGAGCCGATCGGCACCAGGCTGGCGAGGCGCCCGATCAACACGTAGAGCGGCGTCGACGGTTGGTGGGGAACGCCCAATCGGTAGCTGGTGGTGATGAACTCGCCGGCATCCCAAAAAGACACCGTCCGGTAGGCGGTCCACCCGTAGACTAGGGCGGCAACCAGGGCGAGAAGCGCCGGTAACCCGCGCTCCAGCCAGCTTGCTGTGGCAGGCAGGCGCGGTGCTGGCGCCGCGGCCCTTGGGGCGCGGACTGCACCGGTCACGGGGCGACCTCCCGCTCCTTGGGCGCGCCGCCCGCTTGCAACTGGGCTTCGACCGCGGCCAGGAGCGCCCTCGGCCGGACGCTTGTCAGACAGGCCAAGTCACCCCGAAAACAGCGGGCGCCGCCATGCACGCTGCAGGGGCGGCATCCCAACCCCTCTTCTTCCACGATGGTCTGATGGCCGAGCGCCTCGAATCCCAGCTCCGGGACGGTGGCACCAAAGACGCTGACCACTGGCGTCCCCACCGCCGCCGCCAGGTGCCCGAGGCCCGAGTCGTTGGCGCAAACCACATCGAGGGTGCCCAGGATCGCCGCCAGTTCCACCAACTGGCCGCCAAGTACCGAGACGCCGGCAGGTCGTGGCCAGTCGACCGGTGGCCGGGGATCGCCGGCGGGTGCCAACCACACGACGCCATAGCCACGCGTGCTCAGTTCGGCGGCAAGTTCCAACCAGCCTGCGAACGGCCAACGTTTGGTCCGATGCTTGGCGCCAGGCGCCAGCCCTATCCGCGGGCTGGGCAGGCGCTCGAGCTCGGCGGCCGCCGGCGACGGCGGCGCCGGTACCCGCAACGCTGGCACCCGCGGTGGCCGCGGCTCAGGCTCCACCAACCGGGCGGCCCGGCGCCACACCGGTTCGACGGCCGGCAAGGGGTTTGCCGGCACCCGGCGCTGGCGACGCCAGTGGGCGGCGGCAACGAGTCGCCGGCGGCGCCACCGAGCGCCGTCGACGCGACTCTGTTGCGGTGCACCCAACCGAGCACTCAACCAACGCGTGCGCGGTGTCCCCTGCAAGTCCAAGGTCCAATCGAAGCCGACGGCGCGCAGCGTGCTAGCCAGGCGCCACTGGTCGGCCAACCCCGCCCTGGGCGCCGCAACCACGTGGTCCACCGCCGGGTGCAACGACACCAGGTCACGGTACGGCGCTGCGGTCACCATCCAAACCTGCCAACCCGGCCCCCGAGCCAGCGCCTCCAGAGTCGGAAAGGTCAGCACCAAATCCCCCAAGGCGCCATAGCGCATGACCAATGCCCGCCGTGTTCCAGCCACTGAGCGTGTCAGCCTTCCGAGTCGTTGGGCTCATCCAGTTCGTTCAAGTCGAACGCAGCATCGTTGAAGTCGGCGCGGGTATCGCTCTCCTGGCGGCCAAGCACTCCGACGTCGATCATATTGAACACCAGATCCCCAAATGCCGCCGAGCGCGCAATGCCCCAGTACTCAAACACCGAACGCGCCAACGGCCCGAACTGCTGGACCGCGAAGTCGCGGATCCCCGCCATCAACTCAGCGGCCGTCACGTGGCCGTCCACGCCTTTGCGCTGGATGGTGAAACTCAGCGCCGCCAGGACGAAGGCGTAGGCTTCCGCCCGGTAGCGGTTATCGCGCGCCAGGATCAAATCGAGTTTGTCCTCGAGTTCGCTTTCTACTACTTCGTCTTCAGCCATGGGTCCTCACGGCTTTGCCGCTGGCAAGCTGGCGAACGCCCGCGCCTTACCCGGTCGCCCGACCGGCGGTGCCTCCAAGAATTGCTCGCCCCGCAGCAGCGTATCGCGACGCCAGCGGCGGTTGTCGGTCTCTGGATGATCCAGATTGTAGTGCAATCCTCGCGACTCTTGGCGCCATGCAGCCGAGCGGATAATGAGCTCAGCAGTTAGCCCGACGTTACGCAACTCCACCAGGTCGGCGTCCAGGTGAAAGCGGCCAAAGTCCCGCTCGATTTCCTGACGCAAGAGGTGGATGCGCCGGACCGCGGCTTGCAAGCGCTCGTCGGTGCGCACGATGCCCACATAGTCGGCCATTAGTCGCCGCACAGCATCCCAGTTGTGGTCCAAGGTCACCGCTTCGCGCGGCTTGCCAAGGGGACCGGGCCGCCACGGTGCCGCGCGCGGTCGCCGATGGCGGCGACGGATCAACCGGCGCACGCGCAGGGCGGCGCGGTGGGCAAACACCATCGCCTCCAGCAACGAATTGGACGCCAAGCGGTTGGCGCCGTGCAGCCCGGTCATTGCCACCTCGCCGACCGCAAACAACCCCGGCAAGGAGGTCAGTCCACCCTGGTCGGTCACCACCCCCCCGCATTGGTAGTGGGCGGCCGGCACCACCGGCACCGGTTGACGGGTCATGTCGATTCCCAGCTCCAACAGCCGCGCGTGGATCATCGGAAAGCGCCGCCGGATGTCGGCACGCTCGGCGTGGGAGATATCCAACCAAACGTGCGGATGTCCCAGCCGCTTCATCTCGTGGTCGATCGCCCGCGCCACGATGTCGCGCGGTGCCAACTCAGCCCGCCGGTCGTGCCGGGGCATGAAACGGTCACCGTCGAGCGTGGTGAGATGGGCGCCCTCGCCGCGCACGGCTTCCGTGATCAGGAACGAACGTGCCTCCGGGTGGTAGAGGCAAGTCGGGTGAAACTGAACAAACTCCAGATTGCCGACCACCGCCCCCGCCCGGTGGGCGATTGCCACGCCGTCGCCGGTGGCCACATCGGGGTTGGTGGTGTAGAGGTACACTCGCCCCGAGCCGCCCGAGGCCAAGACGGTGGCCCGCGCCACGAACGGCTCGATCGAACCGGAGTGGACATCCAGCACATAGGCCCCCCACACCCGCTCCGGCTTGCCCAAGCGCGACCCCATGATGAGGTCGACAGCCAGGTGGTGCTCCAAGAGCTTGATGCGCGGTTCGCGCGCCACCGCCGCCAACAGCGCTCGCTCGATCTCGCGACCAGTTGTGTCTCGCGCGTGCAAGATACGTCGCTTGGAGTGGCCGCCCTCCTGCCCGAGTGAGAAAGCACCATCTTCGGCCCGGGAGAACTTAACGCCGCGACGCACGAGCTCACGCACGCGCCGCGGACCCTCGGCAACCACCAGCTCGACGACCTCCTGGTGGCACAGTCCGGCGCCAGCCTGGACGGTGTCCTCGACGTGCAATTCGAAGTGGTCATCGGCGCTCACCACCGCCGCCATGCCACCCTGCGCGTTGTTGGTGTTGGAGTCCTTGTCCTCCTTCTTAGTCACCACCAGGACGTTGCCCTGGGTGGCGCACTTGAGAGCGATGGTCAACCCGGCAATCCCCGAGCCCACCACTAAGACGTCAGCTTGCATGCTCACCGCCATCCCCCGTCGAGCATTCGGCCGCTTCGACTCCCACAGTATGTGCCAAGCGCGTCACCAAAGCCTGTCGGCCCTTCACGACATGAGCTTCGACCCCCAACACCCAGAGGGGTGGCGCGCCGCGCGGCCAGCCAGCGGCGAGGCGCGGCTCGTCCTTCTCGGTCGTCACCACCCAACCCCATCCCTGGCGGCCCGCGCGCTCCACCCACGGCCTGAGGTCAGCGGGCGAGAAGCACCGGTGGTCAGGAAAGGCGGCGTGGTCGGCGGCCTCGAGTCCCACCGACTGCGCACTCGCCAGCACGCGCTCGGGGCGGGCGACGCCGGTGATCACCAATCCTGGGCCGGAGAGAGAGCGTGAGATGGTGGCCGGCGACAGTCGGTCTTCGGGACGACCGGCTGGCCACGCACCGCCGACGGCGGTGCGTACGCTGGCAACAACCGGTGGTGCGGTCTTCGCCGGCGGCCTCTCCCCGTTGGCAACAACGAGGACATCGGCCCGCTCGACGGCGCGCGGCGACTCCCTGAGGGGGACCTTACCCCGTCGCCCGCCCGGCCAAACCACTACATCCAACGTGCGCTCTAGGCGGCGGTGCTGAAAGCCGTCATCCATCACGAACACCGCCGCCGGCTCGTGCGCCAAGGCCGCCCGTGCGCCGCGTACCCGGTCGCCGTCGATCGACACACCGACCCCAGGCAGCTGGCGGCGGATCAACCAGGGCTCGTCGCCGATCGCTTGCCACTCGGGCAAGGGCGCCCCGGCCGGCAACCAAACCGGTTGGCGGCTGAGTCGGCCGTAGCCGCGCGACAAGAGGACGACTCGAGCTCCGAACCCAGTCAACACTCGCGCCACCCAGACGACCAGCGGCGTCTTGCCAGTACCACCGGCGTGCACGTTGCCCACTGAGATCACCGGGCGGCCACAGTCGACCACCTCGAGCCAACCCCGGTCGTAGGCCTGGTTGCGCGCCCACATCCAGGCGCGGTAAACCACGAACGCCGCCTTGGTCGAAGCATTCACCGCCGCATTTCCAGCGGTCTAGGGTCGACGGGCGACCGTCGGTCTCGAGCGAGACAGGTAGTGACAAAGTCCAAACTCCGCTCGGTGGCCCCCCGCAAGGCGGTGACCACCTGCCGCGCTCGGCGACCACGCGTCTCCAGCTGCCCGTCCGCCAACCAAGCGCCCATAGTGTCGGCCACCGCTGCCGCATCGCGGCAGCCGCGCCCGGCGCCGGCTTCGACCAGCGCCTCCAGTTCGCCAGCGATCGGTCGGTGCCTATAGCCAAACACGACCGGCCGACCCAGCGCCGCCGGTTCGGCGACGTTGTGGCCCTTGGCTTCGGCAAACCCCCCACCAACCACCGCCGCCACGCCGCCGGCGTACGCCTCGGTCAGCTCCCCATGCGTATCCAAGATCAAGACCTGCACGCCATTGTGGGCCGCCGCCTGCATTGCCGCTGCACACGACGCTTGGGTCCAGGCAGATCGGCACCGCACCCGCCAACCACGTCGTTCGACTTTGGCCAAGAGCGGCCGAGCACGCTCTAAATGACGGGGAGCAATGACCAGGCCGCGGTCAAAGCCGGGGGCCGGCGGGTGCTCGAGGCGGCGCCAGGCATCGAGGACAAGATCCTCCTCGAGCCGCCGAATGCTACCGGCCACCACCCACTGGCGGCGCGGGGCGAGGGTTGGACGGGGGGCATCGTGCCACTCGGGGAGTGCATCGAACTTCGTGGAGCCGACGACGCGGACCCGATCAGAAGAGACGCCCAGGTCGATGAAGCGCCCGGCGCTGGCGTCATCCTGCGCAGCCACGGCGCCGACACCGCCAAAGAGCGGCTGCAACCACCTCCGGACAAACCGGTAGGCGCGAGTGCTGGACGCTGTCAGTCGGGCGTTTAGAAAAGCCACTGGCACGCCCAACGCCGTCGCCTGGCCGATCAGTCCCGGCCACACCTCGGTCTCGACGATCAAGAGGAGCTCGGGCGACAGCGACTGTAGGGCCACCTCGAGCGGCGGCACAAAATCAAAGGGCTGCGCAAACGCGTGGTCGACCGCCAGGCGACCGGCGGCAGCCACCCCGGCCGGCGTTGAGCCGCTGACCACCAGCGCGCGGTCCGGGCAACGTTGGCGAAGCGCTTCGACAACCGGCGCCAACGACGCCACCTCACCGACCGAAGCGCCGTGCAGCCAAATGCGACCTGGGGCCTCTTCGACCGCCGGGGGCCACTCGATCACGCCCCAGCGCTGGCGGCGGCACGCCGGTGAATCCACCCAGCGCCGATGGCGTTCGCCGAGCCGCGCCGCCAAGCGCCAGCCGCCCGCGTAAAGCGCCCCGCACACCGTCGCCACCCGGCTCACGTGGTTGCCACCACCGGTCCGGGCCCGAGCGCGTCCAGTTCGCGGGCAATGGCTGCAGCCGCTCGCTCAGCCGGGTCGCCCCCCTCCCCCATGCGGGCCGGCAACCGCGCCAACTGCTGGCGTTGGCGGTCGCGCGCCACCGGGTCGTCGAGGAGCGTGCGACACTCGCCGGCCAGGCGCTCGACTGTCAGCTCGCCCTGCAAGAGTTCCGGCGCGGCGCGATCACCCAGCACTAGGTTGACTAGCCCGACCGACTCAATCTGCACCAGGCGGCTGGCAATCGCCCAGGTGAGTGCCGAGACCCGGTAGACAATGACCATGGGCGTCCCCAAGAGTCCGGTCTCCAAGGTGGCGGTTCCCGAGGCCACCACCGCTAGGTCGGCGGCCCTGACGGGGCGCGGGTCGGCCTCGGCACTCACCGCCGCCTCGACCCCGGCCCCCTCGGCGGCGCGACGGATGGCTGCACGATCGGCACCGCGGGCAGCACGCACCAGGACGCAGAGACTCGAATCGTGCTTCTGCAAGCGACGCGCCGCCCCCAGCATCGGCGCCAGCAAGCGTCGGCGCTCGGCCGCGCGGCTGCCAGGCTGGAGGACCAACACGCGCTGGTCGGCGCCGATCCCCAGCGCCTGGCGGCAAGCGCTGCGCGCGGCAACCCCCCTGGTCTCTTCGACAATCGGATGCCCGACCCAGGTGACCGGGATCCCCGCCTCTTCGTAGATCGGCACCTCGAATGGAAAGAGCACGAGCATGCGCCGCAACACCCGGTGCATAACGCCGAGCCGCCGCCCACCCCACGCCCAAACCTGCGGACCCGAGTAGTAGACCACCGGCACCCCGGCTCCCGCCGCCCGCTTGGCCAGGCGCAAGTTCATGCCGGGATAGTCCACCGGCACAAACAGCGTGGCGCGACCACTGCGGAGGAGACGCTCCAGGCGGCGGAAGACCATGACCACCCGCGGCAACCGCGCGGCCACCTCGGTCACCCCCATGGCCGCCACCTCGTGAAGGGAAGCGACCAACTCGACACCGGCCGCCGCCATGCGCGGACCGCCGAGCCCGACCGAGCGCACATCGGGTCTGAGGCGGCTGAGGGCGCTCACCACTTGGGCGGCGTGTTGATCGCCCGACGCCTCGCCGGCCGACCAGACGACAAGCGGCGCCGCGTCGCCCGCCACTTACGAACCGCCAGCCGGCGCCGGCCCCGAAGAGGTGCCCAACGCCGCCGGCCCGGTGACATCGACGCCCATCCTGGCGGCCTGCGCGGCCATCGATGCCGCCACCCGCTCCGCCAACTGCAGGGCGCGGACCCCGGCGCCGCCGTCGGGCTCGACCGCTTCCCCTCGGAGGAGGGCACCGGCGAACGCCGCCAGTTCAGCCTCCAGGGGCTCAGCCTGGGGGGCGCGGTGCTCGGTGTAGCTGTAACCGGGAACGCCGGGCAACGCCACAGCGCCGTCACCTTTGGCCAAGACCTCGGCGCGCCGCGCGCGAAAGTCACAGGAGATATAGGAGTCGTCTTGAAAGATGCGCATCTTGCGGACCGGCTCGCGCGACGCCCGGCTCGCCGTCAAGTTGGCAACCATGCCGTCGGCAAACTCCAGGCGGGCGTTGGCAATGTCGGTGCGACCGGTGGCGACCGCCACACCAACCGCCCGCACATCGGTCACTGGTGCCCGCGCCACCGCCAGCACCAGGTCCAAGTCGTGAATCATCAAATCGAAGATGACATCCACATCGGTGCCACGCCCAGGAAACACCGACAAGCGGTGGGCTTCAATAAAGCGCGGCGAGTGAATCGCCGCACGCACGGCGCGGAAAGCCCCGTTGTAGCGCTCGACATGGCCGACCATGAGCGGGACGCCGCCGGACGCCGCCGCTCGCACCAGGGCCTCGCCGGCGGCAGCGGTGGCGGCCAACGGCTTTTCGACCAGCACCGGTTTGCCCGCAGCGATGATGGCTCCAGCGACCTCGCAGTGGACAGAGGTCGGCACGGCCACCACCACAGCGTCGACGGCAGCGATCAACTCAGCCAGGTCGTCGGTACAACGAGCGCCGTGGCGAGCGGCGACCGACTCACCGCGCTGGCGCTCGATGTCGTAGACCGCCCCCAATCGGACGCCGTCCAGCGCCGCGCAGAGCCGGGCATGCTCGCGCCCCAGGTGGCCGACCCCAACGACGCCCAGGGTCACCATGCTATTTGACGATGCCGCGCTCCGAGCCGGCGATAAACTCGACGAACGCCCCCACCTCGGCGGGAAGCTGGCCATCGGCCCGGATGCGCGCGAGCGCTTGCGAGACGTTCAGATCGGCGCGATACACCAAGCGGTAGGCGCGCTTCAAGCCGCTCAACACCGCCGGTGAGAAATCGCGTCGTTTGAGACCGACTGAATTCAGGCCGCCGACCCGCATGGGGTTGCCCGCACAACGAATGTAGGGCGGCACATCCTGCGGCACGCGCGAACCGCCGCCCACGAAGGCGTGGCTGCCGATGCGCACGAACTGGTGCACACAGGTCACCCCGCCGACAATGGCAAAGTCATCGATCTCGACGTGGCCGGCCAGATTGACGGCATTGGCCAGGATGACGTGGCTGCCGATCACGCAGTTGTGGGCGATGTGCACGTAGGCCATGATGAGGTTGTGATCGCCCACCACGGTCAGCTCGTCCTCACCGGTGGCGCGGTTGATGGTCACGAACTCGCGAATGATGTTGTTGTTGCCAATCTCCACGAAGCTCTGGCCGCCGGCAAACTTCAAGTCTTGGGGTTCAGTGCCCAATACTACCGAGGCGTGTATCTGGCAATCGTCACCGATCGCTGTCCAGCCATCGATCACCGCGTGGGGGCCCACTGTCGTGCGGTCGCCAATAACCACATGACTGCCGATGACCGCGTAAGGTCCTACCTCGACCCCGACGCCCAGTTGGGCACCCGGCTCTACGACGGCAGTGGCGTGGATGACTGTTGCCAACTGGTCGCTGACGCCGGGCACCAATCGCGACGCGGCGCTACGGGGCGCACCGTCGCTCTGCGAACTCCCGGAGCCAGGGACATCGCGGCGCTCGGCCGCCGGCCTGTCGATCGGTTTGTTGGAGTCGCTCATCGTTCCACCACGCTGGCCAACAAGTCGGCCTCGGCCACCAAGTTGCCATCCACGAGGGCCTGACCGTGCATCTTACAGATACCCCGCGTGAGCTTGAGAAGCTTCAGCTCGAAGCGTAGCTGATCTCCCGGCAACACCGGCCGGCGAAAGCGCGCGTTGTCAATGCCAATGAAGTACACCAGCTTGTTGTCTGGCTCATCGACGCGGTTCAGTAGCAAGAAGCCACCAGCCTGCGCCATGGCCTCCACGATCAACACCGCGGGCATGATTGGATGTCCCGGGAAGTGACCTACGAAGAAGTTCTCGTTGGCGGTCACGTTCTTGATCGCCACAACTCGTTCATCACTGAGTTCCAGGATGCGATCCACCAGCAGCATCGGGTAACGATGGGGCATGATGCGTTCGATCGCGCGGATATCCCACACTTGTTCGCCTTCCGCGGTAAGGGAAGGGCGAGCAATGGCAGCCGAGTTGCCCGCCTTCTCCAATAGTTTCTTCACAAACTTGACATGAGTTTGGTGGCCGGATTTGAACGCTATCACGTGCGCCTTGAGCGGCGCGCCCAGTAGGTAGAGGTCACCCAAGAGATCCAACACCTTGTGGCGCACGAACTCGTCATCGAACCGCAGGGGCTCTTCGTTGACAATGCCCGAGGCGTCGACGACGACCGCGTTCAGCAAGGTTCCCCCTTTGATCATGCCGGCCGCTCTGAGCCTGTCAACATCCTCTTTCATCACGAACGTCCGGGCCGGCGCAATCTCCCGCTCGAACACGCGTTCGTCCACCTCGAAGCTGGCGCTTTGCGTGCCGATCACCGCATTCGGGTAGTCGATGGTGAAGGTAATCCGCAAGCCGTCGTGCGGCACCGCCAGGAGTTGAACATCATTTTCCTCGAAGCTCACCGGTTCGGGCAGCTTCAGGTAGCGGCGCGGCGCGCTTTGCTCGACGAGTCCAACCTCATTCAAGAGCTGGACGATAGGCGCGACGCTCCCGTCGGTCGGCTCACCGGGCTCAGCTCCATCTAACTCGATCACCAGGTTGTCGATACCCAGCCCGTTGACCGCCGCCAAAACGTGCTCGACCGTGTGCACCTCGGCCTTGCCGTTCTTAAGGATGGTGCGCCGACCCTGTGCCGGGTCGTAGTAGGCGAGGCCGGCGGCCACTGGAATTCGCGGGCTATCGGCTAGATCGGTCCGTACAAACACGACGCCGGTGTTGATTGGCGCTGGTACGAAGCGCACCGATGCCTCGCGTCCGGTGTGAATCCCAGCTCCTTGGTAGGCGACTTCGGCGCCGATGGTCCGTTGCTTCGCCATCGAGACTAGGGCGACGAGGCGCCGCTCGTCCGTGCCAACTCCAAGGACTTCTCCAGCGCCTCGACCTTCTCCTCGACTTCCTTCAGGCGCTTGATCAGCTCCGGCGTGCGCTTGATCGAGGCGTACACCCGTTTCGACTGGCCGAGTGGCATAGCCGGGTAGCCCCAAAGTTTGGCGCCGGGCTCAACCGAATCGATCACCCCGGCTTGGGCGCCGATTTGGGCGCCATCGCCGATCTCGACGTGTCCGACGATCCCTACCTGGCCCGCCAGGGTGACGTCGCGCCCGACCCGTGTCGACCCGCCGATCCCCACTTGGGCAATGATCAAGGTGTTAGCGCCCACCTGGACGTTGTGGCCTACATGGACCAAGTTGTCCAACCGCGCGCCGCGACCGATGCGCGTGTCGCCCACCGTCCCGCGGTCGATGGCGCAATTGGCGCCAATCTCGACCTTGTCTTCGACCACCACGCCACCGAGTTGGGGCACCTTACGGTGCTCCTCGCCGTCCCAGCGGAATCCAAAACCGTCGGCGCCAATGACCGTCCCCGAATGGACGACGACTGCTTCGCCCAGCCGCACGAGATCGCCGATGGTGACGTTGGCGTGCAGGACCGAGCGCGGCCCGACCCAGGCCCCCTGACCAACGACGACGCCCGCCGCCACCACCGCACCGTCGCCGACGCGGGCGCCGGCTCCCAGAACCGCACACGGGCCAATCGACACCGCCTCGCCCAGGCGCACGCCAGCGCCGACCACCGCGGTGGGGTCGACCCCGGGCGCCGGTGGCGGCGTTTCGGGTCGGAACCAGCCAGCCACATCCAAGAACGCCTGGTAGGGGTCGTCGACCACGATCACCGCCGGGCGCGCGTCAGCCAAAGGCTTAGCACTCAGCACCGCCGAGGCGCGGGTCGAGGCCACAAACGGCAAGTAGCGAGACTCCGACACCAGAGTCAGGTCACCAGGCACCGCCTCGCGGATCCCAGAGACCCGCGAGATCTCGAGCTCCGGATCGCCCGACAGGGCACCACCGAGGCGCTCCGCCAGGTCTCCAAGGCGCACCGGCCTCACCTGCAGCTGATCGCCATTCCGGCTGGTCTTGGAAATTGACTCGTCATCCACGGTATAGGTCCGCCACGTTGCCCTACTGGCTACCCGGCACGTCCACCGCCATGATTTCGGCTAGCTTCTCCAACACCTTGTCGGTGATATCGAAGCGCTTTTCTGCCCACACCAAGTTGCCGTCGCCCGCCTCGAAGACGAAGAACAAGCCTTCCTCCTGGGCAACCACCTCGATGGCCTCCAGGAGGCGGTCGTAGATCGGCTGCATGAGTTCGGCGTTGCGCTTTTCAATGTAGCCGCCGGCATCCCAGATTTCTTTTGTACGACGCTCAATGTCGGCGCGCAATTGAAAGAGCTGTTGCTCTTTCTCGCGCAGCTGCGACTCGGTCATTACCAAGCGCTGCTTTGCGAGTTCCTCACCCTTCTGTTGGAACTCCTCCTGCATTTCTTTGAGTTCGCGATTCCACTTGTCGATGTCGCGATTGAGAGCGTCCTGAGCGTCTTTGGAAGGCTGAAAGTTGGACTCGGGTCCGACAATCTTCCAACTGGTGATGTAACCAATCCCCGACTCTTGGGCGCTGGCGAGCCCAGCTCCCAGAATCAGAAGCAACCAAACGGTGAGGGGGCCCAGGCGCCCGAACCAATGCATCATGAGGCGATCTCCGCGCTCCTTTGGGTAGCCGGATGTCTCGAGCAACGTATTGCTACACAATAACTTCCGGCATCGCGCCGAACTCCAGGAGCGGCACCAACGGTGCCTGCGGCGGGCAAAAGAACTGCGGAACCTTAGCCCACCGATCCCAGCGCGTGAAGCTGTTTTTTGAAGGGGTTGGGGCTAGAAAAAGTTGCCCAGGAGAAAATGGGGTTCCCAGCGGCCACCGCCGGCGCGATCAAAGCCGTAGCCGTAGTCAAACCCCAGTTGGCCCAGGAGCGGGATTTCGATGCGCATGCCGATTCCGGCGCCCTTGCGCAGATCGGTGAGCCTCAACTCATCGGTCGAATTCCAGGTGTCGCCAGCATCAAAGAACACGAGCCCATGCAGGGGTTCCGCCACCAGAAACTGCAACTCGGCGGTGAACGTCTGCATGAAGCGCCCGCCGGGAAATCGATCGTTGCCCCGCGGCACCACGTCGTAGTCGCCATAGCCGCGCAGGTAGTTCGAGGTCGTCCCCCCTAAACGAAAGGTCTCGTAGTCCGGGACGCCTTCGGCGCCCCCGTATCCATCCAGGACGCCGGTCCGCGCGCGCAACATCAAGACCGGACGCCAGGCGGTGGGGACGTACGTACGCGCGTCCAAAAGGTGCTTATGAAAGTCGACGTTGCCGCCGAACAACGCCCCAGCAAACTCCGAGCGCCACGTCACCCGCGAACCGGTGGTGGGATAGAAGGGGTTGTCGGTAGAGTTGCGGGTCAGAGCCAGCGCCACCGACGAGGTCGTCCGCGGAAAACCGGCCGTGTTCAGGGCGATACCCGGGTCGACGTTGTCAATCGTGACCCGCTCCCACCGATAGGTGAGAAAACCGCTCATGTAGTCGGGCCAGGGCAACCGCCGGCCCAACCTGAGCGCCCCGCCTCGCCGGGTGTCATCGAACAGGTCCTGGGTGCGAACGGTGTTGAACACGTCGACGCCGACCGACACCGGCCGATCCATAAACCAAGGTTCGGTGAACGACACTTCCTGGATGTTGCGCCGCGACCCATTTTCCAACTTGACGTTGACCTGCTGGCCATTACCGAACAAGTTGGGATGCCCCACTTCCAAAAATCCACTCAAACCACCATCAGACGAGAACGCCGCGCCCGCCTGCATCGTGCCAATCTGCTTTTCCTCGACCTCGAAAATGACGTCGATGTCGGAGGTGGCCAGCGAAGCCCGCTCGAAGTCCACCTGGACGTCTTGAAAGTAGCCGAGCTGGAAGACATCGCGTTGGCTGCGAATCAGCGCCGCCCGCGAGAACCGTTCGCCCGGCCGCACATACAGGTGCCGGCGCACCACCTTCTCCTTGGTCCGGGTGTTGCCGCGCACGACCACCTGCCGCACGGTCGACGGTTCTCCTTCAGCCACCTGAAAGTCGATCTGCACGACCTTGTCGTGGGTCTCCTGGACCGGATCGATCGCCACGTAGATGTAGCCCTGTTCGGCGTAGAGGCCGTAAGCGTTGCCGACCGTCTCCTGGATCTTAGCGGCAGAGTAGGGCTCACCCGCCGCAAAGGTAAGAGCACTGGTGAGTTCGTCGTCGGTCAACACTGCGTTGCCGTTGAAACTGGTCGGCCCCATCACGTAGAGCGGCCCCGGCGCCACTTCGATCTCGACCGTCAGGGCGGGTTTGTCGTCGGCGTAGTTGAGCGTGTAGCCCTTAACCTCGGCATCCTTGTAGCCGACGTTGTTCATGTTCTGTTCCACGGTCAGGAGGTCGGCCTCGAGTTCTTCCTCCTTATAGTCGCCGCCGAACAAGAATCCCTTCTTCTTGGTCTTCATGTCCTGGCGCAGGAGTTCTTCATCGATGCCGGCGGCACCCCGGAAGCGCACCGCCTCAATCTTGACCTTGCGTCCCTCGTCGATGTCGAAGGCCACCTCGACCCGCCCCGGGCCCAGAGTCTCCCGGTTGACGACAGACGCCGCCACTTGGACCTGGGCGTAGCCTTTTTCCTTGTAGGCCTGCTCGACGGCACGCACCTGTTCGGAGAGCGATCGATCGTCGAAGATCTGTCCCTCGCCGATGGTCAGTTTTTCGCGCAGCCCCTGGTCATCGATTTTCTTATTGCCCTGGAACACCAACTTGGCGAGACGCCGCTTCTCGGCCAGGCGAATCTCCAGACGCACCTCGCCCGGGGCGACCTCTTCGCCGTAGATGTCAATGTCGTCGAACAGCCCCAGTGCAAAGAGCTTGCGGGTGGCTCGAGCCAAGGAGGCGCGGGTCGCCACGTCGCCGGGGGCTAACTGAATGGAATTCAAGATCAGCTGCCGGTCGGCAGCTCGGTTGCCGCGCACGTCGATTTCCCGAATGGTGCCGACCCGTTGGGCGTGGGCAGGGACCACCCAAAGGCAAAGAACAACGAGCCAGAAGAGGCTGAGCCGCCAGGCGCAAGACTGGATTGGGTTCTGAGTCATCCGTGACCGTACAGGGGGGGGGGAACGAGTCCTTGTTCCGCGCCGGCAGGGGCAACACCCCCGCTAATTCTTGATGCGCTCTGCCTCTGGAACACTGGACTGGCGTTCCGGGTTCGCTTCGATGAACTCCAGCTCCTCGCCCGAACGCAGCGCCTTGCACACCGAACCGCGCCCGAAGCGCCCGCGTAGCACCTGCTCGGCCAGCGGGTCCTCGATGTACTTCTGGATGGCGCGCTTGAGCGGGCGGGCACCGTAGGCCGGATCGAATCCCTTCTCGATGACCAACTCGGTGGCCTCCGGGGTCATGACTAGCTCGATGTCGTGATCCTTGAGCCGCTTGACCACCTCGGCCAAGAGAATCTGGACGATCTCGACCATGTGGTCCTTCGACAGCTCGTGGAACACCACGATGTCGTCGATGCGGTTCAGAAACTCGGGATTGAAGGTGCGCTTCACCTCATCCATGACGCGCGCCCGCATGTTCTTGTATTCGGCATCGTCCTTTTCCTTGGTCGTGCCAAAACCGAGCTGCTTGCCGCCACGAATCTCCCGCGCCCCCAGGTTGGAGGTCATGATCAACACGGTGTTCTTGAAATTCACCTTGCGCTTGAAGCTGTCGGTCAGCTGGCCATCATCCAACACCTGCAAGAGAATGTTAAAGACGTCCGGATGCGCCTTTTCGATTTCATCCAGAAGCACGACCGAATAGGGCTTGCGCCGCACCTTTTCGGTGAGCTGACCACCCTCCTCGTAGCCGACGTAGCCCGGCGGCGCCCCCATCAGGCGCGACACCGCAAACTTCTCCATGTACTCGGACATGTCGACGCGAATGAGCGCGTCCTCGTCGTCGAACAAGAACTCAGCCAACGCCCGCGCCAGCTCCGTCTTGCCGACGCCGGTCGGCCCCAGGAAGACGAACGAACCAATGGGTCGGCGCGGGTCGCGGAGCCCAGCCCGGTTGCGGCGAACCGCCTTGGCGATGGCCGTCACCGCCTCCTCCTGGCCGACAATGCGCTTGCGCAATTCTTCCTCCATGCGCAAGAGCTTGTCTTGCTCCTTCTCTTCGAAACGCTGCACCGGGATGCCGGTCATTTTGGAAATGACCTCAGCAATGTCCTCGGTACCGACGGTCGCCTCTTTATCCTTGCGCCGCTCGCTCCAGTTCTTGCGGAGTTCCTTCAGGTTCGAGCGCTTTTCCTTTTCGCGATCCCGGCACTTGGCGGCGCGCTCGAACTCTTGGGCCTGGATGTAGGCTTCTTTCTCCTGCGACAGCTGCTCGATCGTGCGCTCCAGCTCCATGATGTCGGCGGGGATCGATGACACCGCCAGCCGCGCCCGGGCACCCGCCTCATCAATGACGTCGATGGTCTTGTCTGGCTGGAAGCGGTCCGAGATGTAGCGGTCGGCAAAATGCACCGCCGCACGCACCGCCGCATCTGTAATGGTGACACCGTGATGCGCCTCGTACTTATCGCGCAGTCCGAAGATAATCTCGACCGTTTCCTCGGTCGACGGCGGATCCACCATGATCGGCTGGAAGCGCCGCTCCAGCGCCCCGTCCTTTTCGATGTACTTGCGGTACTCGTCGAGAGTGGTGGCGCCGATGCACTGCAGCTCGCCGCGCGCCATCGCCGGCTTCAGCATGTTGGAGGCGTCGATGGCCCCCTCGGCACCGCCCGCACCGACGATCGTGTGCAGCTCATCCAAGAAGATGATGGTGTCTTTGGACTCGCGAATCTCGTTCATAACCGCCTTCAGGCGCTCTTCGAACTGTCCGCGGTATTTGGTTCCCGCCACGACAGATGCCAAGTCTAGGGTCACGATTCGCTTGGACTTCAAGAGCTCCGGCACGCGGTTCTCGTAGATGCGCAGAGCCAGCCCTTCGGCAATCGCCGTTTTGCCGACTCCAGGCTCGCCGATCAAGACCGGGTTGTTCTTCTTGCGCCGGCACAGCACTTGGATAACCCGCTCGATCTCGTCGTCCCGGCCAATGACCGGATCGAGCTTCGCCTCGCGCGCCATCTCGGTCAGGTCCCGGCCGAACTGGTTGAGGGCCGGTGTCTCGGCACGTTCCTCACGGTCGTCGCGGGCGCTGCCAGCCGAGGGCGTGCCGCCCAGAAGCTTCAGAGTCTCTTCCCGCACCTTCTTACGATCGACGCCCAACTCGAGAAGCACCCGGGCAGCGATGCCCTCGCCCTCGCGGATCAGCCCCAGGAGCAAATGCTCGGTACCGACGTAGTTGTGACCCAACTGCCGGGCTTCATCCACCGACAATTCCAGGACCCGCTTGGCCCGCGGCGTAAACGGGATTTCGCCGATGGTCAGGGTGCCGCCCGAGGAGGACACCATGTTCTCCACGGCCTGCCGAATCTGGTCCAGGTCGAGGTTCAGGGCGTTGAGCACCGTGGCGGCAATGCCCTCTCCCTCGCGCAAGATGCCAAGCAAGAGATGCTCGGTACCGATGTAGTCGTGCTGCAGCCGCGCCGCTTCCTCGCGTGCCAAGTACATGACCTTGCGGACACGCTCGGTAAACTTGTCATGCATGCTGGCTCCTCCTGGGCAAAGATGTCGGGCCCGTCGCTCGGGCGCCCTAGCGCTCCAGACGCTCGCGCACGACCTGCGCGCGGTAGATGCTGCGTTCTTCCTCATCCATGGTAACACCGCTCCGGCGTTCCAGGTGCGCCGGCTGGGTGAGGATCAGGAGTTCGTTCAGGGTCGCCAGCCGCACGCCCAGGTTGGCGCCAATCGCCAAGCCGAAGCGCACGGCTGAGACCAAGTTGATCAGTTCCTGGGCCGGCAAGATGCGAGCGTGGCGCAGGGCACCGTAAGCGCGGAACACCTTGTCCTCAATCTGCTTGCCAGCGTCCCGGAGCAATACGCCGCGGGCTCGATGCTCGGCCTCGATCACCTGCTGCGTCACCTTCTTGAGGTTAGCCAGAATTTCAGCTTCCGAGTGTCCCAAGGTGTGCTGGTTGGAAATCTGGAAGAAGTTGCCGAGGATCTCCGAGCCCTCGCCGTAAAACCCGCGGACAGCCAGCCCCACTTGACTGACGCCACGCAGGACCTGGCGAATCTTCTTGGTGAGCACCAAGGACGGCAGGTGCATGAAGACCGAGGCGCGCATGCCGGTGCCGACGTTGGTCGGACACGCCGTCAAGTAGCCGAGCGACTCCGAGAACGCAAAGTCCAAGGCACCGTCCAGCTCTTCTTCGGACTCCCGGACGGCGTGCCAGGCCCGCTCGACATCCAACCCCGACACCACCGCACAGAGGCGCAGGTGGTCCTCTTCATTGACCATAATCGAGGTGCGCTCGCCCTGGGCGATGTAGACGCCGCTGGGGCGTTCAGCACTCATCATGTCGCGGCTGATCAGGTGACGCTCGGCCAAGAACAGGCGGTCGCTCGGTTCGAGGTCTGCCAAGGTTAGGTAGGCACCGCCCGAGAGCGACGCACAGCTCTCGCAAGCGGACACGATGCGCGAAGCTGCAGTCTTCAGCTCACCCTCGACCGCGCGCGTCGAGAATGGCAAGTCCACCAGGTTGCGAGCCAAGCGCACTCGGGAGGAGAGCACCAGGTCGGAATCGGCACCGCTGCCGCTCAACCAATGACTGGGGGTTGCAAGCATGTCGTCAAGCACGCGCCCGTCTACCTCCTAAGCCTTTTCGCTGCGGGTCTCGGGCATGTCACCCTTGAGCGCGCGAATCCGATCACGGAGTTGAGCGGCCTTCTCGAACTGCTCGTGGCTGACGGCACGGTCCATTTCATCTTGCAGGACGCGCAGCTCCCGCCGCCGGCGAGCGTGGGCATCGTCCACCGCCGGCGACCTGCCCGTGTGGAGGACAGCGCCGTGTACACGCCGCAAGAGCGGCCGGAGCTGCTGCTCGAACTGTGCGTAGCAATCAGGGCAACCCAATCGCCCCGTTTCGCGAAACATCGAGTAGAGCAAACCACAGCCGTCGCACTGCACGGTGCCGCGGGCGCTCTCGTTTACACCTTCCATATCTTCCAACATCATGTTCAAGCTCTTTTCGATGTCGCTCTCACCGCCCGAACTGGTGGCAACCAGGCCCCGCTCTTCGGCGCAGGCGTCGCAGAGGATCAACTCGGTTTCGCGGTTCTGTTCCCACTTCTTGAAGTGGTTGCGCGCGCCATCGCTGCCGCAAGCTTGGCATTTCTTGGTCACAGCGATCCTCCGGCAGAGTCCGGACCAGCGGCTGCAAAGAGCCGGCCTTCGGTGAGTTCCAAGACCCGGTCGGCACGATCCGCCAGGCCCCGGTCATGGGTCACCATCACCAGTGTTTGTCGCAAATCGCGACGCACCCGGGTCAGCAAGTCTTGCAGCTCCAGTGACGTTCGGGGGTCGAGACTGCCGGTGGGCTCGTCGGCCAACAGGACGCGCGGCCGGTTGCAAAGCGCCCGCGCCACCGCCACCCGTTGCTGCTCGCCGCCCGACAGCTCGCCAGGTTGGTGCGCGGCGCGCTCGGCTAAGCCGACCAGCTCCAAGAGTTCGAGGGCGCGGTCGCGGGCACCAGCGGGGGTCAGACCGGAGATTAGCGCAGGCATCATGACGTTTTCAACCGCGGTGAATTCTGGCAGCAAGTGGTGAAACTGAAACACGAACCCCACCGTCTGGTTCCGAAACCGAGCCTCGCCTTGGCCCAGTTCCCCAAGTTGGGCGCCGTCGATCGACACCGAGCCGGCGCTTGGCTCATCTAGCCCACCCAGAATATGGAGAAGCGTGCTCTTGCCGGTGCCCGAGGCGCCGACAATCGCCACCGCCTCGCCTGGGGCGACCGCCAACGACACGTCATCGATCACCTTCAGGCGTCCCCTGGGCGTCTCGAACCACTTGGCGACCTGATGAGCCTCCAGAATGGGTCGCACTCCTCCGGCATCCACCCCGACATGCGATGCGCTTTGTTTATCGACCACGCTCATGGCGTCCTACCCAATTTCAGTTGCACCGGTTCGAACTACTCGTAACGCATCGACTCGGCCGGCGGCCGCTTGGCGGCGACGTACGCCGGGTAAAGCGTCGCCACCAACGCCAGAGCGATGGCCAGCGCCACCACCCAAGCCACATCCACCGCGTCGACCCGCGTCGGCAGGTGATCGATAAAGTACACATCGCTGGGAATCTGGACCAATTTGTAACGCTCGTTGGCCCAGCACGCGAGGACACCGAGCACCGCTCCGATCGCCGTCCCGATCAGAGACACAAACAGCCCCTCCAAGACGAAAATCTTGAACACCGAAGCAACCGACGCCCCCATCGAGCGGAGCACTGCGACGTCACGCTTCTTGTTCATGACGATCATGAACAACATGGCGGTGACGTTGAATGCCGCCACCAAGACGATCAGCCCGAGAATGACCCACATCAACCGCTTCTCGTAGCGCATCCAGTCAAACAGCGTGGCGTTGACGGTGATCCAGTTATTCGCCCAGTAGAGCCCGCCGAGCATCGCCTCGATCGCGGCGTCCACCTCGGGGGCGTGATACATATCGGCCAGCTTGAGCTGCACGCCGGTCACCCGCTCATCCATCTGCAAGAATCGCTGGGCGGCCTCCAGGGACACGTAACAAAAGCTCGAATCGTATTCGTACATGCCGCTCCTGAAAGTACCCACGACTTCGAACTTTTGAACGAGCGGCACGACACCGAGCGGTGTTTTGACAGTTCTGAGGGGCGAGGTCATCTGGACAGTATCGCCCGCGGCGGCGTGCAAGCGCCAGGCCACGTCGCTCCCCAAGACGATGCCAGGCAGCGTGCCGAGCGTCACATCGTCGATCGTCGGCGCCTCGTGCTGCAGGCGAACAGTAACCTCGGGGTCGATCGCCGTCATGAACGACGGCACGCGCGTCACTTGCCGCTCGCGCTCCAGGTCGATGCCCTTGACCACCACACCGTCCGAATAGGCAGCGTGGGCGAGCATCGCCTTGGTGAACACCATCGGGGCGCTGGCGCGCACCTCGGGCAATGCACTCACCTGGGCGGCGATCTGGTCTGGATCAGTCAGCCCTGCCGGGTCTCCCGACAGGACGACAATGTGCGCGTTGGTGCCGACGATCTTGGCGCGCACCTCGTCCTCGAAGCCGTTGACGGCGCTCAACACCACGACCAAAGCGAAGACGCCGACCACGATGCCTGCGGTGGCGATCAGCGAGATCAACGCGATAAAGTGATGTTGCTGGCGGAAAGACAGATAGCGCCGCGCAATCATCGCCTCGTAGCCGGTCAACGCCCCGGCCCAGTCGCCCGCGCGGGCCTCGGCACCTTGCAGCGTCGGGCGCCCCATCACCCCTCCTGGGCGGCGGCCGGCAACGCCAACGCGGCGCCGATTGCTGAGGCCGACGACGCCTCGAGCACAGCCCAATCCTGGGCGTACGGATTGGCCAACAGTCCACGCCGGTGCCCGCGCGCCTGGGCGGCGCCGTTGGCCACGCGCCGGCCCAGCTCCCCGGCGGTCGAGGGCGGCAAAGCCAGCTCCCAAACGGTGATGGCTTGTGCATCCGTCAGCCGCTGCTCTCCCAGGCGATCACGCACCAAAGCGCGCACCTCCCGACCCCGGTGGTCGGGCCGATCGCGGGTCGCCACCCAGAATACCGGCCCCGGATCCGCTGCCGGCCACGGCGTGTCGCCGACGCCAAATGCGTGCTGGTTGGGGTTCACCAGCGCCTCGGAGCGGCAGGCCCACGACTCCACCGCCGCTTCGGCAGCGGCGCGGTTGGGAACCTCAAGCGTGAAGCGCCAAAGCCAAGCGCGCGACAACCGGGTAAGGGGCACCTCCAGACCACCGAAGCGGTTCAAGGCCGTCAAGGCGCTGTACGCGGCTGGATCAGCCACGCGCAGTCGCACCCATAGATCCACCATTGGGCTGTTCAACCGACTAACCACTCCTTCATCGATCGAAAGACCAGACGTCCGGGTCCAGCGCCGGCCAAAGCGCTGGTATCTGCGGCCTGCCGCCGCCTGTCCCCCCACTCGCCGGCGACCTCGGGTGCCACGTGGTGCAGCCGGGCGGCGCGCTCGGGATGAGGCATCATCGCCACCACGTGACCCTGGGCATTGGCCAAGGCCGCTGCATCCCGCCAAGAGCCGTTGGGATTCCAAGGAAATGCGCCCGGCGTACCCGCCTCGGTGCAATAGCGCCAGGCCACGTGGGCGCCTGCGGCCTGGAGTCGCGGCGACGGCACGAAGCGCCCCTCGGCGTGCGCCACTGGCATGGGCACCACTGCCCCGGCTGGCACCGCGCAGGTGGCGATCGTGTCGCGGCGCTCCACCGCCAAATGGGTCCAGCCACAATAGTAGCGACTGCCGCCTGGCATGGTGTTCGGTGCCAACGCACAATCGATCTCGCCCGGCTCGAGGGCAGGAACCAGGCCGGCCTCGACCAGCACCTGGGCGCCGTTGCAAATCCCGAGGACCGGTTTGCCGGCCGCCGCCGCCGCCGCCACGCCGTCCAGAATGGGTTCGAAAGCGGCAATCGCCCCGCCGCGCACCCGATCTTGAAATGAAAACCCACCGGGCAGGAGAAACGCGTCGTAGCCCGCCACATCGGCGGCCGTCCAGCGCACGACATCTGCCTCGAGTCCGGCATCGGTCAGCGCCCGGACGCTCTCCGGTTCACAATTGACCCCGGGTAACTGGACCACCGCGACGCGCGGCCGGTTCTCGCCACTCCCAACCAACTGTTTCTCCTCAGGTGCCGAGTGCACTCAGCGCCGCTCCACGGGCCTCGGCCAGCGCTGCAACCGGCCAGCGCCACTCGCCGGCCACCAGCTCAGGGGCGGTCACCACCTCCCCGAGCGCCACCGACCCAACTCCGGCGTCGTCGAACAGGGCTTCGCATTCATCCAGTTTGGCGAGTTCTACGGCCAGCACGAACCCCGGGGCTTGCCCATAGGCCAACGCCGTCGCGGGCACGCCGGGGGAGACCTCTACCAATCTCGACCACTCGAGCACCGCCCCCAACGCCGGCCGATTGCTCTCGCCCAGCAACATCTCGGCGATGGTGACCAGCAGCCCGCCCCCGCCGATGTCGTGGCATGCCGCCACCCAACCAGCGCGGATGGCATCGAGCACCGCGTAAAGCTCGGCGCGAGCGGTCTCGAAGTCGATAGGCGGCAACGCCCCACCCCGAACCCCAAGGGACTGTGCCAGCTCTGAGCCACCCAACTCGCAGCGCCGCTGTCCCACCAAGAGCAAGCGCCAGCCCGGCTCCGAAACCCGCATGGTGGTGGCGTCCGCCAGCTCAGCCAGCCGTCCGGCGCAGGCAACGATGGGCGAGGGCGCCACCGCTCCGCCCCGCGCCGACTCGTTGTAGAGGCTGACGTTGCCCGAGACCACCGGCACCGGGTGTCGAGCATCTTGGTAGGCACCGATGCCTCGAGCACAGTCGGCAATGCCCGAGATCGCCGCTTCGAAGTCGCCGAAGACGTCGGGGTCTTCGGGGTTGCCGAAGTTTAGACAGTCGGTCAGCGCAATGGGTTCGGCGCCAGCCGCGACGACGTTGCGCATCGACTCGTAGGCAGCGTGAGCACCGGCCAGGTATGGGTCGATGGCGCCGTAGGCGGGTTCGCCGTCGACCGCCATGGCGACGCCAAACGGCGCGCCGGCAACTGGCGCCAGGACCGCAGCATCGCCCTCACCGGGGCGCACAACCGCCCGACCGCGCACTTCAGTGTCGTAGCTATGGTAGATGGGACCGCGCCAACCCAAGTTGGGGCTACCCAAGAGCTGCTCCAGGGCGGCTTGGCAATCCACCGGTGGCCACCGCGACGCCTTAGGGGCCGACCGCCGCCGCGCCGGCCGCTCGACTTGGATGCCTTGGGTCACTAAAGACGCCGGCAGGTCGCAGACCACCTCGCCTGCACAGCGGAGAAGATAGCGGTCCTGGGAGACCACCCGGCCGACCACGGTGGCGCCGGCGCCGGGGTAGAGCGCGCTCATCTCATAGTCGGTATTGACAATCTCCAAGACCACCGGCGCAAAATCAGCCGGCACCACCAGGGCAAAGCGCTCCTGGGTTTCGGCGCAGGCGATGACCTCGGGGGCGTGGCCAGCCCCGTCGGTCGCCACGGTCGCTAGGTCGATCTCCATACCCTGGCCACCGGCGGCCGCCAGTTCGACCGTCGCACAGGCGATGCCGCCAGCCCCCAGATCCTTGAAGCCGATCGGCACCTGATCGGCGCGCGCGCGCTCCAGCACACAGCCCAGCGCCTCAAACAGCACGCGCTTCAAGAACGGATCTGGGACCTGGACCGCCTCCTTTTGGGCGGCATCGTCACCCGCCAGCACGGTCGAAGCAAAGGCGGCGCCGCCAAAACCGGTGGCGTCGGTTGGTTTGCCGACCAAAAGCACCTGGTAGGGATCAGTGGCTTGCGATGCCGCGGGCGGCACGCGGCTGCGCACCAGATCTTGCGCACGGCACACCCCCACGGCCACGACGTTGACCAAGCAGTTGTCGTCGAAGCTCGGGTGAAAATAGACGTCACCGCCGAGGTTGGGCACCCCCAAGGCGTTCGCGTAGCTGCGCACCCCGGCGACGACGCCGTCGGCGATGTTCAAGACCCGCGCTGCCTGGGGGCCCGAGGGATCGCCGAAACGCAAGGCGTCGAGCACGCCGATGACTTCGGCGCCCATGCAAAACACATCGCGCACGATCCCGCCGACGCCCGTCGCCGCGCCCTCGATCGGCATCACCTGGGAGGGGTGGTTGTGGCTCTCGTGGGCCAGGACCAGGAAGTAACGCTGCCCGGCGTGGCTGCCGAGTTCCACAACTCCAGCATCTTCCCCTGGTCCCAGAATGACACCCGGCCCTTCGGTGGGGAAGCGTCCCAACAAACGGCGGCTCGACTTGTACGAGCAGTGCTCGCTCCAGAGCGTATCGAAGATGCGCACTTCCACGGCGGTCGGCTCGCGGTCGATAGCCTCCACCAGCTGGCGGTACTCGGCGGGTTGGAGGCCCAATCCCAGGCCGGCCAGCTCGGCGGCCAGGCCCGGATCGTCCAGAGCTGCCCACTGGAAGCGCCCGGCCGTCGTCATCCGACCTCGACCCCGCACGCCTGGTCGGCCCTCAACACGCGCTCGAAGATCGCCTGCTCGTGGCGGACGTAGTAGGTCGGATCGCAGAGCTCGACCAACGCCTCGGGCGACAGATGGCGATTCACTTCGGGGTCAGCCGCCAGGTCGTCCCGGAAGTCGCGCCCCTGACGCCAAGCCGCCATCGCGTGGCGTTGCACCAATTGGTACGCTTGGTCCCGGCTCAGCCCGGCGTCGCACAGCCCCAGCAACACGCGCTGCGAATAGATGAGCCCGCGGCTCAGCTCCAGGTTCTGGCGCATGCGCTCCCGGTGGACGATGAGCCCATCCACCACCTCGGTCAACAACGCGAGCATGTAGTCGGCCAGGATCATGCTATCGGCGAAAATCACCCGCTCCACGGAGGAGTGGCTGATGTCGCGTTCGTGCCAGAGCGCCATGTTCTCGAGCGCCGCCATGGCGTTCGCCCGCAGGAGGCGGGCCAATCCCGTGATGCGCTCGCAGCGAATCGGGTTGCGCTTGTGCGGCATCGAGGAGGAACCTCGCTGGCCTTTGGCGAACGGCTCTTCGACCTCCAAGAGCTCGGTGTGCTGGAGGTTGCGCACTTCGGTGGCGATGCGCTCCAAGGTGCCACCGGTGACCGCGATCGCCGTCATCCAGGCGGCGTGGCGGTCGCGCTGGACGATCTGGGTCGAAACCGGGTCCACGCCGAGGCCTAGCCGCTCCATGACCGCCTCTTCCACCGCCGGTGGCAGGTGGGCAAACGTACCGACCGCGCCCGACATCTTGCCCACCGCCAGTGCCTGGAGCGCCTCCTTGAGGCGCCCACGGCCGCGCCGCAGCTCTTCGAACCAACCCAGCACCTTGAGCCCGAAGGTGGTGGGCTCGGCGTGCACGCCGTGGGTGCGACCGATCATCAACGCGCCGCGCTCCTCAAGCGCGCGCTTCTGGAGCACCTCGAGTAATCCATCAACACCCCGCACCAACACCCGGCCAGCGTCCCGGAGCCTGAGGGCCTGGGCGGTGTCGACCAGGTCGGACGAGGTCAACCCGAGATGCACATAGCGTCCAGGAGCGCCCAGTCCGTCGGTGATACTTTTCAAAAAGGCGATGACATCGTGCTGGACGGTGGCTTCGATCGCCTCGATGGCGCTGACGTCGATGCGGGCGGCGCTGCGCACCTTGGCGGCGGTCCCGGCCGGCACCGTAGCGCGCGCTTCCAACACCTCGAGGTGGGCCAACTCCACCACCAACCAACTTTCGAACTTGGCTTCCTCGGTAAAGAAGCGGCCCATCTCCGGGCGCGTGTAGCGCTCGATCATCGGGAGCCCTCCGGCACCGGGGCCAACACCACTTCGATAGCGGCCTCGCGCACCACGCCTTGCCGCTCGTAGCTCATGAGCAACCGGTCGCCCGGGCGGGCGCCAAAGATGACGCGCTGGGCCTGGCGTGGCGTGGTGACCGGCTGGTCGTTGACTTTGAGGATCAAATCGCCGACTTCCAGGCCAGCCAACGCCGCCGGCGAGCCATCGTCCAACTCGGTGACCACCAGCCCCTCACGACCCTCCAACCCAAAAGGCTTGGCCACCGCTGGGGTCAACGCTCCGACCGACAGCCCGATCCAGATGTCACGCACGCGCCCGTAGGTTTGCAATTCGCTTGCGACCCGCATCACCGTATCAATGGGGATGGCGAAACCCATACCGATCGACCCCCCCGAGCGACTGAAGATAAAGGTGTTGACGCCCACCACCCGACCGTCGGCGTCGACCAACGGGCCGCCCGAGTTGCCCGGGTTAATGGCCGCGTCGGTCTGGATCATATCCTTGTACACGCCGCGCGCATCCGATTTGACGTCCCTCCCCAACGCCGAGATCACCCCGACCGTCACGGTCGGTCGGGCATCCGACAAGAGGTAGCCAAACGGATTGCCGATGGCGATGGCCCACTCCCCGACCGCCAGGCTGCGCGGTTCGCCGAGTTCCACCGCCGGCAACCTCTCGCCCTCCACTTTCAAGACGGCGACGTCGTAGGCGGGGTCAGCGCCCACCAGCGCGGCGTCGAGTTGCCGGCCATCGGCCAAAGTCACCTGGATCTTGGCGGCACCGCGGACGACGTGTTCGTTGGTCAGGACGGTGGTACCACCGTCAACGAGGAAGCCCGAGCCCAACCCGGGCACCTCCTCGGTCGGTAACCGTTCTTTCAGAAACCGCTCAAACCAGGCGTCGTAGTAGGGGCCTTGCAAATGAGTTGCGACTTGCGTTCGCACGATCGAAACCGACACCACCGCCGGCCCGACGCGCTCCGCGGCGCGAACGATGGCGTTCGTGCGGCCAGCGCCAATGTCCGCGTGGGCCGCCGCCAAAGCCAGCCAGGCTCCAGCCACCCCCCATGCCAGGCGAAGCTTCAGGTCAGGCATTCTGACCGGCGCCCTGCCGCGCTTTGACCTTCTCCCAGTCGGCCAGGAAACGCTCGAGCCCGACGTCGGTCAGCGGATGCTTCCAGAGGGACTTCAATACCGACCACGGCATGGTGGCGATATCGGAGCCCACCAGCCCCGCCTCAATGACGTGTTGGGGGTTGCGAATCGAGGCGGTGAGGACTTCAGTGTCGAAATCGTAGTTCGAGTAAATCTCGACGATCTCCCGGACCAGATCCATCCCCTGGTGACTGATGTCATCCAACCGGCCGACAAAGGGACTCACCATCGAGGCGCCTGCCTTGGCTGCCAGGAGCGCCTGGGTGCTCGAGAAGATCAGCGTACAGTTAGTACGAATACCCTCCTGCCGCAGGCGATGGATCGCCTTCAAGCCCTCCGGCAACATCGGTATCTTGACGACGATGTTGGAATGGATCTGGGCCAGGTCGCGTCCTTCATGCAGCATTCCCTCGCAGTCGGTAGCAACGACTTCCGCCGAAACGGGCCCATCGACGACGTGACAAATCTGCTCGAGGATCTGTGTGAACGCGCCATCTTCCTTGGCGACCAAGGACGGGTTGGTAGTGACACCATCCAAGACCCCCAGGGCAGCCGCCTCCCGGATTTCCTCGACGCTTGCTGTGTCCAAGAAGAACTTCATCTCGACTCCTTCGTGACCGACTCAAAATCACCGTAGCTCACGCCGGCCAAGTATAGCCCGCGTGCCGGCGCCGCCGGCGGCCGTCGCCGGACGTCGCCGGCAAGTTGGGCCGCCACCGCCGCCACCGGCGCGCGCCCCACCCCCACCTCCCACAGAGCACCGGCGATCATGCGCACCATGCGCGTCAAAAACCGATTGGCGCTCACCGACAACCGTGTGCCACACCCGCCGGCCACGACCCGCAAGCGCACTAATTCGCAGCGGCCGTTGCCGGGTGACTCGCCCACTGCGAACGGACGAAAATCGTGCTCGCCGACCAGCGCCACGGCCGCCTGGCGCATGCGCTCAACGTCGGCAACCTGGCCTCGGTGCCAAGCATACCGCGTCCGAAAGACGTCCGGCTTGGCCACCACTAGATAGACATAGTGGCGCCGGGTCGCCGAATAGCGCGCGTGAAACGTGTCAGGCACCCGCCTGGCAGCGCGCACGCGCACATCCGCCGGCAGCAAGGACGCCAGCGCCCGGCGCAACTTGCAGGCCGGTAACTCGACAGTCAAGTCAGCGTGCGCGACCTGCTGGGTGGCGTGCACGCCGCGATCGGTGCGCCCCGCCCCAACCACCCCCACCGGCGCGCCAGCCAGCTGCGCCAACGCTGCTTCCACGACGCCCTGTACTGTGCGCCGCTCGGGCTGCACCTGCCATCCCCAGAAGTCGGTGCCGTCGTATTCGAGATCGAAACGCCAGCGCTGGCTCATCGACTCAGCCAGGCCCCGGCGACTACCGCCGTGCCCACCGCCACTGCCATCCATTGAGCGCGCCGGTTGGCGACCCAACGTTGGCTGGGCGCGCCTGAGCCGAAACCACGGGCGTCCAAAACCATCGCCATCTCCTCGGCGCGCCTGACCGCACCCAGCACCATCGGCACAAAGAGCCCCAACCAAGCCGCGGGGACGCGCTCTGACTGGCGCAGCCGGGCGATGGTGACGATCCGCCGTGCCTCTTCCAGAAACAACGGCACCCAGCGCAGCACCAGCGCCAACCCCAGGGCCAGCCGTTGCCAGCGTCCACCCCAGGCGTTCGGTGAAAAGAGCTTCAAAACTCCCCACGGTTCGATGGCGCCCTGCGCCCAGCGAGCCAGGGCGACGAGCCCCACCAGGCGGACGCCGCGCTCGGCCCCGCGCGCCACGCCGGCGTCGGTCACCACCAGCGGCCCCCAACCCCACAGGGGAACGCCGGGGGTGGTCAGCGCATTGAGGACCCAGGTCAAGCAAAGGACGCCGGCGACCACCGTCACCAGTGCCTGCCGCTCGCCGCGGCGCCAGGCACCGGCCAAAACCACCAGGGTCACTGCCAATGCCACCGGCCACGCCGACACGCCCAGACACAAGGCCAGAGCGAGGACGCCGACGATCCGCACACCGGCATCCTCGAGCCCCGGCTGGCGCCCCCACAGCCGCTCGAGCCGCGCCCTGAGATCGCTCACCCGCCGCTCCTCCGGCGCCGGAGGCGTGCCACTCCCACCCAGCCGGCGACGCCCAGGCAACCCAGCACACAGGCGCGCGGCAGCCAATCGCCCCAGCGCATGTACGGGGTGACGCGATCACCCAACTGGACCTGCGCATGCACGACCCGTTGGCTAAACAAGGGCGTCGGTGCGCTAACGCGACCGAAGCGGTCGACCACAAAGCTGACTCCGGTGTTGGCAGCGCGCGCTAGGCCGCGGCGGCACTCGACCGCGCGCAGCCTGGCCATCGCCGCGTGCTGGTAGGGACCGGCCGAACGGCCAAACCACTCGTCGTTGGTCACGTTGACGAACCAGCGAGCTCCCGCCAGGGCAGCCTGGCGGCCAGCGGCTGGAAAAATCGACTCGTAGCAAATCATCACGCCAAACGGCGCCTCGGCGAACGGCAAGGCGTGGAAACCCCGCCCCCGCGTGAAGTCCGCCTCGCCAAAGTCGACGCGCTGGAACCAGGTAATGGTCTCCTGGTAGGGGATCGCCTCGCCAAACGGCACGAGTTGGGTTTTGTCATAGCGCGCCACCAGTCCTTCGCCCGGCACGATCAAACCGGCCGAGTTCCAACGCCTGGAGCCCGGCCGGTCGACCGCCTCAATGGCTGGGAACCCGGTGAGGACTGCAACGCCCTGGGCGTCGGCAAACGCCTCGATCGTTGCCCGGCAGAGGTGGTCGAACTGCAAGCGGCAGGGGGCGGCGGTCTCCGGCCAAATCACCAGGCTGGGCTTGCCCTGCCCCACCACCTCGGGTGGCGTGGTGAGGACCGAGTCTGGCCCCTCGGTCGACAGCGTCGGCACGGTGATCGGGGCGCCGACGGCCGCCTCGGACAAGGCCACCATCCGCTCGAGATTGGGCAGCCGGTAGCGCGGCTTGAACTTGATGGCGCGACCAATGTTGCCTTGGATAAGCGCCACCTCGATGTGCTCTGGGGTCGGGCCGCGGCCGATCACCCACTGGCCATGCAGGACCATCGCCACCACGACCAGAACACCGACCACAGCCGGGCGCCAAGTGCGGCGATGCCAGGCCGCCTCGAACAAGCCGGCGACCGCCGCCACCAGGAAACTCAACCCAAACACCCCGAACCACTCAGCACTCTGCAGGGCCCTCGGCCACTCGGTTAAGCCGTAGCCCAACAAACCCCACGGGCACCCGAGTTGGCTGGAGGTGCGCAGGTATTCGGCTGCCACCCACGCGGCCGCACCCCCCAGCCACAGGGGCACGCCCAAAGAAAGCGCGCGGATCGCCACCCACGCCGCCGCGGTGTGATAGAGCCCCAGATACAGAGCGGCCAGACCGGTGGCCGGCACCATGACGCCGGGGACCGTCACCTCCTCTGGAGGCAAGAACAAGAGCCAGTGCAACAAGCAAAAGAAATAGGCGCTGGTGCCGACAAAGAGCGCCCAGCGGTGTCGCCGGCCGCCACCGGCCGCGAACGTCAAGCGCACCGCTGAAATCCAGAAGACCGGGGCCAGCCAGATGAGCCAGGTCCAAGACACCGGCGGAAAGGCCAGGGCGCCGAGCGCTGCAAATCCCAATACGCGCCACACCACGGCCGCGAGCGGCGGGTCGGCGTTCACCTAGAGCACCACTTCGCGCCCTTCAGCTGCTGAGGCGTAGAGTGCATCCACCACGCGCATCAGCTCCAGGCCGTCTTCGCCGGGCGACACCGGCCTAGCGCGGCGCCGCACGCAGTCGACGAAGTGGTCAATCTCGGCAGCGTAGGACTGTTTGTAGACGTTGCGCGGTGAGGCCAATTCGGGGGTGACGTTCACCAGGTTGCCGTGCATTTCCTTGTGGATCTTGAGAGGCGTCAGCCGCGCGGCGCCCCGCTCACCGAACAGCTCCAGATAAGCGATGTCGCGCTCCACCGAGAAGGACCAGCTCACTTCCAGACTGAGGACACCGCCGCTGGCCAACCGCAGCAGGCCAAAGGCGGCGTCCTCCACGTCCTTTTGCCGGCGGCGGTGGACACTGGCCGACACCGAGTGGATCGCTCCAGCCCCCATCGTCCACAGCGCCAGATCCAACGCCTGGACACCCAAGTCGAGCAAGACGCCGCCACCGGCCGCCGCCTTCTCCCCCTTCCAACCCCCGTACTGGGTGCCCTTGCGAAGCCAGCCGGCCTTGGCGAAGAACACCTCGCCCAACTCACCCTTGGCCACGAATTGCCTGAGAATCTCGACGTCGCGCCGGTACCGCCCGTTCAACGCGCACATCAAGATGCGCTCGGCGTTCTGGGCCGCCTCCACCATCGCCCGCGCCTCATGCGCATCGCGGGCCAAGGGGCGCTCGCATAAAACGTCCAAGCCCGCCGTCAGCGCCGCGATGGCGATGGGAGCGTGCAAGTGGTTGGGCGCGCAGATGTCGACGCAGTCCAGCTCACCGGCGCGCAGCAGGTCTTCAAAGTCGGTCTCCACCCGCGGCACGCCAAACTTGCGGGCAACGGCGCGGGCGCGCGCTTGGTTGGGATCGCACACCGCCACCAGGTCGACGTGCGGCGATCGCTTCCAGGCCGGGATGTGGGCCACTTGGGCGACATTGCCGACGCCGATCATGCCCACTCGCAGGGTTTTCTTGTTGCTCACGCGCTGTGCCCCTCTGAAGCCGGTCTGAGCGCAGGAGCCTATGGAATGGCACCAGCAAGCGCAAGGGCATCCTCGCCCGCGGGGCGGATCAGCTGCCGGGTTCCGCCTCCAACTCGGGCCGGTAGGGTGCTGCCGTCCCAGCCGTCCAGCGCATGCCGTAGCGCCTCATCTTCTTGGCCAACCCCTGGCGGGACAACCCTAACTCGCGGGCGGTGCGCGACTTGTTGCCGCCGGCCTTGACCAGCGCATCAGCAATCAAGCGGCGCTCCAGCTTGACGACGGCGGCGCGCAGTCCTGTGCGCGGCAGATTTACGGCGGAGTCCTCCGCCTGTGCCAGGAGCACCGCCCGCACCCGCGGCGACAAGTCGGCCACCCGCACCTCCTGGCCCCCATGAAGCGCCACCAACCGCCGCACCTCGTTCTCCAACTCGCGCACGTTCCCCGGCCACGGGTAGCGCACCAGCGCCGCCAGCGCACCGGGGCTCAGCCGAAACGGTGGGCACTCTTCGGCCCGCGCGTAGACCGCCGCGAAGTGACCGATGAGCTCCGGCACGTCGCCGGGCCGTTCAGCCAGCGGGGGCAACTGGATGGTCAAAACGTGCAACCGGTAGTACAGGTCGAGGCGAAAGCGGCGGGCCGCCACCTCCGACTCCAGCGCCTTGTTCGTAGCGGCTATCAATCGCACATCCGCACGCCGGGTGCGCGTCTCACCAAGCCGACGGTACTCGTGTTCTTGCAACACGCGCAAGAGCTTGACTTGCATGAGCGGGCTGATGTCGCCGATCTCGTCCAAGAACAAAGTGCCGCCGGCCGCCTGCTCGAAGAGCCCGGGCTTGTCACGCACCGCCCCCGTAAAGGCACCGCGGGTGTGACCGAACAGCTCTGACTCAATGAGAGTGTCTGGCGTCGCGCCGCAATTGTGTGACACGAAGGGCTGCCGGCTGCGCCGGTTTCCGGAGTGGATGAGTCGCGCTACCAACTCCTTGCCGGTACCGGTGTCGCCTTGCACGAGTACAGGGGCGCTGGAACGAGCCAGCTGACTGATCTGGCGCATCACCTTGGTGATCGCCGCGCTGGAACCAACGAGCTTGGGCAAACTGGGCACCGTCGCCGCCGGACGCGTCGTGGCTGAGGACAACGTGGACCTCCCTTGATGCATGGCCTAGCGAGCGGCGCCCAGAAGACAGCCGCTCGGCGTGCGGGATCGGTCCGAGGTCAGACTGTGGGGTCGAAACTCTAAGAGGCGACGCGCAGCGCCGTGTAGTCACCTTGACCGCGCAAGAGCGGCAACTCCCCGTCGTCGTGGAGGCGGCGGAGTGCATGCACCACCCGTGGATCAAACTGACTGCCGGCGTGGCGCTCGATTTCGCGAATCGCCATCACTGGCGGCACACCCGGGCGATAGGGCCGATCCGAGGTCATTGCATCCAGGGCGTCGGCAACGAGCACCACCCGCGCCAAAGTCGGGATCGAGGGGCCAATCAGGTGATCCGGATAGCCGCGCCCGTCCAGGCGCTCGTGGTGGTGACGCACGATGGACGCAACGCCCTCCAAATGCCAGACGCAGCCGACGATACCGGCCCCCGCCACCGGATGCGTAGCCAGGGTGCGACGCTCAGTGGCGTCCAAGGGCGCCGGTTTGTTTAAGACGCGGGGATCCTGGCCGATCTTGCCGAGGTCGTGGAGCCAACCGCCCAGGCGCAGGCGCTCCACGTCGCGCTCCGTGTGTCCGAGCGCGCGTCCCAGCCGTTCAGCATAGAATCCGACCCGGACGCAATGGTCGCGGGTCACCGGGTCCACCTGACCTATGACCTCGATCAGGGCGTGCCCCAACTGCTCGTCAACCCGCCGAGCGCGGGCGCGCCAGGCCAAAGCCTGGTGGGCCAACCAGGCAATCGGCGGCACCGACGCCAGCGCCCAAGCGCTGCTGGTCTGAGCGGCCCAAGCCAGGGGCACGCACGCCAGAGCTAGAGCGACCATCATCCCACTCAATGGCTGGTAGCTCGACTGCCAGGCACGGCCGGCAGCCAGTCCACGCTGGAGTCCCAGGCGCACGCTATCGATCCCGCTCCAGGCCAGCCAGTAGCCCAGGGCCGCCACCCCAGCGGCCGCAGCCGGCGCCACTTCAGCGGCCGCCGCTGGCGCCAGCCGGGTGGCCAGGGTGGTCGCCGCCCACGCGGCCGCCACAGCCCCTTGAGCGAGGACGGCCAGAGCCGTTTGAAACGCCAAGCGGCCGGGCCCCCAACCGGCGGCCACGCCGCCGCCGAAGGTCCCTAGGCCCAAAACGACGACCGCCGGCGCCGGTCCAAGGACGGTGAATGCCACCACACCAACCAACGGGGCTATCGACACGGTGCCGCCGTGCAAGAGGGGAACAGCGCGCCAGGCGGCCAACGCCACCACCGCCGTCCCCACCGCCAACCCCAAAGGTGCGGCAGGCGCCAGGCGACTCAAGGCCAGGGCGAACAACGCCAGGCCGGCCCCCAGGACCACACAGTTCCAGCTGGTGGTCGGGGGCAAAGAGTGGGCCGGCAAGCGGATGGCAGCCGGCGCGTTGGGCAGGTCTAGGAACTCGGGCATCGACACCCCGCCACGTTCCGACGCCCGTGCAGCCTGGGAAACCCGGGACATCGACAACGCGTGTTGTCCCGCCCCGGGGCACTACATGGTTGGCGGGGGATCCATTGTCACGCGGTGACCACGGGGGTCACCCAGCGCTTACCAACCGGCCCGACCGCTCAAGAAGATGAGCGCGCCCAAGACGGCACGCATCGCCAACAACAGCATGGCACTCACCTTGATTCAGGCACCACCCGTGGGCCGCTACGGGTGGCCGATGACATCCCAAACGCCGCCAAGCGACGCTCCGCAGGGGCGGCCGGCGGGTTGAGGGCACAACCGACCCAACTGCCCCACGCTGGGCAGAGCCCAGCGCCCGCCTATCTTGGCGGCGGGTCCCCGAGGCCGTCAAGTGCAAAGCTACGAAGCTGCGGAATCCAGGCGATGCCGAGCGGGCTCCCGGCGTGCGGCGCGGCTCAGGATCGGCCCCAGCGCCACGAGGGTGGCTTCGACCACCGGCCAGGCACCGTCTTCGGCGACTCTCGAGGCGCCGACTGCGGGTGCAGAACCCGCCTCTCGGACGACCACCAACACACACTCCACCTCGCCGGTGACGACGCGCTTGACGCCGGACAGCTCGACCGGCGGTTCGGGCGCGCACAGTCGCTGAGCCGCCTCGAGCGTGGCGCGGGCCACGGCGCCGTCGGCCAACGGACCAGGCGAGGCCGCCTCACCGACCACGAACACTTCGCCGGCCGACAACTCCACCTGCACCTGGGTGGTGGAGGGGCCGCGCGTCGTCGACACGCGTTCGACGGTCGGCGTGACGCCGGCCGCTGCCGACCGATCCGGGTGATTCGCCGTTGTCAACTGAGTGCCCTCACACGCTCGAGTGTAACAAGCGCCGCCCCGTCCACCAACGACGACGGCCGCCCGGAGGAGCCGGGCGGCCGCAGCGCCGGTGCCCGCAGGCACCATGTTTGGGTCTCGCCTCCTACTTCAGGAGGATCATCTTGCGCGTCTGGCTAAACGCTGGGGCTTCGAGCGTGTAGAAGTACACCCCGGCCGACACCCGGGCACCCCTGACGTCCAATGCATCCCAGCGCACCGAGTGCTCGCCGCGAGCCACCGTGCCGTCGAGGAGCGTGCGCACCAAGCGGCCCGCAGCGTCGAAGATCGACAAGCGCACGGTGCCGGCTGCCGGCACTGCAAAGCGGATGTCGGTCGCCGGGTTGAACGGATTCGGCACGTTTTGCATGAGTGCAAAACGTCCGGCCGGAGACGCGTGAATCCCCGTCCCCTTGGTCACCACCGGCACCAGCCCCTCATTGAGGAGTGCGCCATCGATGGCCGCATCGACCGCCTCGGCACCGGTTGCTACCCGCACCCGGAGCCATTCGGTCACACCCGCCGGATCGGCGGTGGCCATCGCCGCGTGCAGGAGTCCGTCCGCCAAGCGGGTCTCGACCAGCGCGTCGGCACCGGCCAGCGATTCTACCTCGACAATCGTCGCCGGAATCGCCAGCAGTGCCTCACCACTCCAGATGCCCTGGCCCTCGTCGACGCCGAGCACGAGGTCCACGTAGCCCGAGCCACGTGCCACCTCGGTGAGTTCGAGCGTCCGCGCCGCCAGCGGCGACGGCGCCGGCGCGCAGGTCAAGAGTTCCTCAGCCGGGAAGTTGCCGATCGCCCCCAACACAAACTGCATGATCAGCGAGGCGTCGTAGGCGTGAATCTCGCCGTTCCCCGACACATCGGCCACCACCAGCGTGAAGTCTGGGTAGTTGGGATCGGGCAGCTCGATGATGCCCACGGTGTGCTGGAGGACCAGCGCCGCGTCGGCGGCGGTCACCTGCCCAGAGCCGTTCACATCACCCAAGATGCCGACCACAAACATGCCGTTTTCGGCGGTTGCCGCCGGTACACCTTCGTTGAAGGTCACCTCCAGCTCCAGCTCCGACTCGGCGTGTGCACCGCCTTGGACTTGCACGAGGAGGCGGGCGAAGACATCGCAGCCCTCCAAGGGGTTCACCCAGGCAATGGAGATGTGTGCGCGCTCGAGACTCCCAAACGTCTCGACGTTGAACTCGGCGATGCCATCCTCACCGATAGTCCCGGCCAGGTCGACATCGAAGGCGCGAAGCACGTTCTTCTTGTAGGTCAGCATGATGTTGGCCGAGTAGATCTCGGCGCCGGTCACATCATCCAAGACGGCGATGGGGATGGCCGTGTCAGCGTTTTGGGCGCCAAATACGCGCGGCGGCACCGCGACGCCAATGTCACCCCCGGCAAGCGCCGCACCGCGCGGCACCCGAACGCCGGTCGCCTGGACCTCCAGCGAGCCCTCGTTCAGTTCGGCTTTGGCCAGAACCACCTCGGTGGGCTCGGTAGCCAACCGTTCGAAGCGCATCACGGCCACATCCTGGGCGCCTTGGACGGGCTCAGCCGTGGCCGCCGACACCCGGACGGTGCCGTCGGCAATCTTGGACGCCACCAGCGCCCCATCAGCCATCAACGGCGTCACCTCGATCGGGCGGAGCACCGCTGGATCGTAAGCCACCTCGAACTCGCTGCCATAGACCCCGGCCATGTCGTCGACCGCCAAGGTCACATCCACCAGCGTCGAGGCCGACAACTCGGTAAGAGTCGCCTGCTTCGGCGTCGCTTGGGCTACCACGGAGCTACCCCTGAACGCCGTTCGGTTGCCATTGCACCCCAGCACATCTTGGACTGGGAAAATGTCAATGGCGCCGAGCACGTAGCGCATGATCAACGAGGCATCGAAGGCCGAGATCATGTCGTTGCCCGACACGTCAGCGATGTCGCGCGTGAAGAACGGATAGCGCGAGTCGGGCAACTCGATGAGCCCGACGGTCTCCTGGAGGACGAGCGCCGCGTCGATGGCCGAGACGTTGCCCGAGCCGTTGACATCGCCCAAGACGCCGATGATGTAGCGACCACCCTGAGCGTAACCTGGCGGCACCCCCTCGTTGAAGAGCACCTCCAGATCGATAGCGCCTTCCGACACGCCGTTTTCGCGGCCGGTGAACAGGATGTTCCCCAAAATCCCGCAGCCAGCGATCGGCTCGGTCCAGGCAATCGACACCCGGAGGATCTCGAGGCCACCTTGGTGCTCGATGTGGGACTCCCAGATACCGCCGTCACCGATCATGCCGGTAAGGCTCACCCCCTGGAAGCTCATCAGGTCGCGCTTGTAGGTCATCTTGAGTTCGACCGACAAGATGTTCTCACCCGTTACGTCGTCCAACAGGTGGACGGGCACGACGACGTCATCGCCGGGCAGTCCGAAGACGCGCGGCGGAATCGCCACACCGATCGTCCCCGGCGGCAGGCCGACGTGGACGAGGGCCGTGCAGGTGCTGGACGCACCACCGTCGTCGGTCACCGTCAAGGTGGCCGTGAAGGTGCCGAGTTGGTCGTAGATGTGGTCGACGGCCGGGGTCGAACCAGTCGAGCCGCCGCCCAGATCCCAGTCGTAGGTAACGATGGTGCCGTCGGGGTCCGAGGAACCCGAACCGTCCAGCGTCACCGTTTCGTCAATGATGGCGTCGTAGGGGCCGCCGGCATCACAGATCGGATCCTGATTCGCAGCGATCGTCACCACGTGCTCGCAGCTAGTCGACTCACCCTCGTCATCGGTAACGGTCAAGGTGACGGTATAGGCGCCCGCCGCCGTGTAGGCGTGGGCGACCGTCGTGCCGGTGCCGGTCGAGCCGTCCCCGAAATCCCAGGCCAAAGTCACCACGCCGCCGTCCGGGTCGTTGGACCCTGAGCCATCGAAGGTGACCTCGGCGCCAATGGCGCCCGAGGCCGGCGCCTGGATGTCACAGACCGGCGGCACCGCCCCACCCGAAATCGTCGCCGTCGACGTGCAGGTCGAGATCGCACCACCATCGTCAGTGACCGACAGGGTGACGGTGTAAGCGCCGGCGGTGGCGTACTGGTGGGTCGGCGCGACGGTCGTGCCGCTGCCCCCGTCCCCGAACTCCCAGCCGTAAGTCGCAATCGTGCCGTCGGGGTCGGACGAACCCGAACCGTCGAAGGTAATGACGTCGTTGACCGTTCCCGCGTAGGGACCGCCGGCGTCACAGGTCGGCGGCTGGTTGCCGGTCACCGTCGCCGTCGTCGGACAAGCAGAGGAGAGGCCGTCGTTGTCGGTCACCGTCAAGGTCACCGTGTAGGTGCCGGCCGTCGCATAGGCGTGGGTGGTGCTCACACCGTTACCCGTGGAACTGTCACCAAAGTCCCAGGCGTAGGTTTGGATGGTGCCGTCGGGATCCGAAGAGCCCGACCCGTCGAAGGTGATGTCGACGCCCTCTTCGCCGGTGTAGGGCCCACCCGCCGCGCAAGTCGGCGGCGTGCCTTCCCCACCGGTGACCGTGGCGGTGGTGGCGCACGAAGAAGACAAAAGATCGTTGTCGGTCACCGTCAGGGTGACGGTGTAGGTCCCGGCCGCTCCGTAAGCGTGGGTGGGGTTGACGGTGCTGCCGGTGCCGCCGTCCCCAAACTCCCAGTCGTACGTGTCGATGGTGCCGTCTGGATCCGAAGACCCGGAACCATCAAAGGCGATGTCGACGCCTGCCTCTCCCGAGTAGGGGCCACCCGCATCGCAGATCGGCGGGTCTTCCCCGCCGCCGTCGGTCACCGTCGCGGTCGTCGCACAAAACGAACTCTGTGCCGGCGTCGCGTCATCGGTCACCGTCAAGGTAACGGTGTAGGTGCCGGCGGCGGTGTACTCGTGCGTAGCGGTGACGCCGCTGCCAACCGCCCCGTCGCCAAACTCCCAATCATAGGACACGATGGTGCCGTCGTCGGAAGAGCCCGAGCCGTCAAAGGTCAAGGTGTCGTTGATCATCCCCGACTGCGCCGGGCCCGCATCGCAGATCGGCGGGTCGTCGCCACCTGCGGGACCGCCGCTCCCGGTCACCTGCAGGGTGTAGGTCGGAACATCCGGGTCATCGCTTTCGATGGTGATCGAACCGGTAAACGCGTCGGCGGACGGCGGCGCAAATTCGACTTCGATGACCCGCTCGTCGACTTCATCCAGGACGAACGGCACCGGGATGGTGCCCTCCACGAACGTGAAGGTCGGTGGTCCGTTTTGGAAGTCCACCGCCGAAACGTTAAGGACGCAACCAGCGCCGGACACCGTTTCGTTCGAGATGGTGAACGACAGGGTCTCGGTCGTACCTATCTCCACCGTGCCGAAATCCAAAGGGTCAGGCGAAACGGCGACCACCGGCGTGCACCCACCGGCGGCCGGCGGCCCAGCTTCCATGGGCGATTGGGCGAACGCTGGCAGAGCGCCAACCAAGCAAGCGGTCAGGACCAGCCAAAAGCGCGGAGAACGAACCGAGTCCATGTGATACCTCCATCTCGGCGCGCGTCCCGCACAATCGTGCGCAGACGGTACGCCACTCCCGCGGGGCATTTCATTCAATGATGTCGCAGACACGTTCTTTCCCATCCAAGACAACCGCTCCGCTAGGAGCGCTCGTCAGTTTGTGCTTGCGCCCAACCCCTCGGTAAAGCGCTGGATCTGGCGATCGGCCGTCACCGGTCGGTCACCAACTTCTCCGCTTCGGCAGCCAACTGGGCGCCGAAGCGTCCATCCAAATCGTGGGTGCGGCCCGCCTCGAGCGCCGCCCGGGCGCCAGCCACGTCGCCCGCCTGGCGGCGCAGTCGTGCTTCGAGCAAGTGGCTCGAGACCGCGTAGGGATTGCGCTGCCGCGCTCTCCCGGCCCAGCCAACCGCCTCGTTCAATCCCCCACCACCAGCCGAGGCCACCCGCTCCCAAGCCAACGCCGCCTGGTGGGCGGCCCGGGCTTCGCCGGGTTTGAGTTCGGCCAAACGCTCGTAGTGCTCCGCCGCCTGGCGGAGCGCCGCTTGGCGGGCGTCTGTCGAGGTGGCGGCTTTCGCCAGGTGTCCAGCCACTTGGGCCCGAGCCTCGGCGTAGCGGTCGCGGTCCGGCCCCCACGCTTCGGCGCCGCTCAAGCTCCGGTCAGCCGCCGCCAGTTCGCCGGCCCGGGTCTGGGCAAAGGCGCGATGGTACAGCGCTTCCTGGCCGCCCGCCGCCAGGGCGGCGCCGCAGGCCGCGGTCCAGCCCAACCCCGCGCCCCAACGCCAGCCGCGCGCGGGGGCCACCGCCTTGCCGCTCTGGCTCGCTAGGACTCCGAGGAACACACCTGCCACCATCGCTGTCGGTACCTCATGCATGTCAAAGTCAATGAGCGCATGGAGCCCAAGGGCGGTGCCGCCAACCACCACAGCACTCACGGTTGCCCAAAGCTCCAAGGCGCCTCCGTCTCCCCGCCGCACCACCCAACGCCCGGCGGCGCGCATGGCGCCCGCCAGGCTAATCAAAACCAACACAACTCCCACCCAACCGTATTCCACCCCCAGCTCGAGGAGGTCGGCATGGGCGTGGTACGCCGTCTGCCCGGTCACTGCTTCGAGCTGTCGCATCGGGTCCGGCTTGAACGCGTAAAACACCGTCCCAAATGCACCTGGCCCGTGGCCCCACCAAGGCGCCGCCCGCCAGGCCTCCACTGCCCCCCCCGCAATCCAACGCCGGCGCAGGCCGCTGGCCGCCGACGCCACATCACTCGACTCCGTGCCGCTCGCCAACCCCGGCTCCGGCGTCTGTAGCCGCTCCACGACGACAGCCGCACTTGCCGCGCCAATCAGCGCCACCAGAACCCCCAGCACCACCACCCGCCGCCTCAGCTGGGCCCGCTGCCGCTGGCGCCAACCACGCACCATCCAAGGCAGCCACCACGCGCCGGCCACCGCCGCCGCCAACCAGGCGCCGCGTGAGACGGTTTGCAGCAGGCAAGCCCAGCCCACCACCGTCGCGCCCCACCCAACCCATCCAGCGGCGCCTCGGGCCGTCGTCGCCCAAACCACCGCCATGGGCAACCAAGCGACCAAAAAGCCGCCCATCAAGTTGTGGGTACCGAGCGGCCGCGTCGGCGCGCTGGGCTCCCAGATACTGCGCGGCAGGAACGGGTGGATCCCAACGGTCTGCAAGAGACCCCAGACAGCCACAAGTCCCATGCCGATCAAGCCAGCGCCCAAAGCCCGGCGGCGCCCGCCGTCGGAAATCGCGGCGGTCGCCACCAACAGCGCCCAGAGGGCGGTGCGGTCGAGCATCTGCGCCAGCGCGGCGGCTCGGTCGGGTGCTGCGGGCACCCTGAGCCACCCCCAACCCAACATCCCGACTAACGGCCAAAGCCACCAGGGCCACGCCCTCGCCCGCCGGCTTCCGGTGGCCACTGCGCCTAGGCCCAGTGCAACCACGTGGAAGGCGAGACGCGCCTTGTATCCGAACGCGTTGGCTGTCAGCGGCACCAGCACCAAAACCAGCGCCAGGCCCGCCGCCAGCAGGCGTTCGCTCATGTCGTGCGGGTCGGGTGGGGACGAGCCCGCTTGGGGCGTCGTTCGACCTCGCTGTTGCCTTCGACGGGGTTCGTGGCGAGCGCCGGACTGTGGGCGCACCAAATCCCTTACCTCCGCCGTCCCTAGGATGCCTACGTGTGGGAAATTTGACCCATTACTCCGGGCCCCACATCAGATATTGCAGCGAAATGACTGCGCCAACTGCCCCAGTTTCTGGCAAGCTGACGCATCACAACCTGTGTCAGGTTATCAACAATAGTAGGGAGCGTCAACGCGAGGCGACCCGCCCCTGGAACCAAGGAGCCGGACGAGGTGCAAGACGAGCGCTGGTACGACCTGGTCGACCGCATTCAGACCCAGTTTCAAGTGGACCATGAAACGCGCCAGCCGCTGGAGCGCGGCCCCGGCGAGCGGCACGTCCTCGAGTTTCAAAGTCCGATGGGACGGCTGAAGCTCGAGCGGATCTCGCGGCCGGTCGTTCTCGAGCGGCGGGCGCGCTACTCCAAACGCGCCAACACCGAGGCCACCGAGGAATTTGTCTACTCCGATACGGAGTCCACCCATCGAGTCAACCTGTACCGCTGGGTGGCCGGCAGTTGGGAGGAGCAGGACTACCGCGGCTTGTTCGGCTGAGCGCCCGCGGTGTCGGGCGGCGCTTCGCCGCAGCCGACGCCAAAGGCACCGATCCTCCCGCACTGTGGCGCGTCGATCAGCGGTGAGGACGGGCGCAGCCCAAAGTGACCGCCCGATGGCTCGCAGAAGCCCGGATCCACCGTCAGATTGCCGGGAATGACGCGGCAACCGGCACCGAAGCTACCGCCGGGGTTGGCCCAAAAGGCGTTGCAGCTCACCGCTTGCCGCTCTAGAAAGTCGCCGGCGCAGGCCAATGCCGGGCCGCCCTCGTTTCGAGCAAAGATGTTCTGCCGGAGGGTCGGCCCACCGTAATCGTCTACCCAGACCGCTGCCGCCACCCCTGCCGAATCGCCGTTTGCCCAAAAGACGTTGTGCTCGACCAGCGGGTTGGCGCGGACCACGGCCAGCCCGCCGCCGCCGAGCGCTCTCGAGACGTTGGCGCTCACCACGTTGCCATCCAGCCAGGCCTCGCTGTCGCCGGTGAGATAGACGCCGCCGCCGGCTTCCAGCGCTTCGTTGTCGCGAATCACGTTCTGACTGAGGATCGGTGCCGAGGCCCAGCCGGAGCCGCGGCCGGCGAACACCCCACCCCCCAAGGCCGCGACGTTGTCGCTGATCATGTTGGCGGAAATCACCGGGTTCGAGCCCTCCAGGCAGGCCACCCCGCCACCCTGACCGCCGTCCGCACGATTCGCGCGAATGACGTTGTGATGAATCCGCGGCGAGGCGTGCGCCTCGCAGCGTATGCCAGCGCCTGCGGCCTGGTCGCCGGCGAGCCTGCCGCCCTGGATGGTGAACCCGGAGAGCAAGGTGGTGCCATCGACCTCCCGGAAGGAAACGACCGGTCCAAACCGGCCATCGCCATCTAGGAAGGTCGAATCGGGGCCAGCCGTCGACAAGAGCTGCACACCGCTGGGCACCTGGAAGGCACCAATGTAGCGGCCCGGCGCGCAGCGCACCGTGTCGCCAGCCGCTGCCCGAGCCAACCGCGCGCCCAGCTGGCTCCCCAGCGCTTCTCCAGGGTTCGAGAAGCTCGGAGACGCGCCGATACATGGAGTGCAAAGGACCAGGAGCGCGGCCCACACGTGCCCGCGGCAACCATTCAGGAGTTCGCCCAAGTGATCCATCGCAACCATCATAACGCGCGCCTCCGGCGCCGGTTCCATGCCCGGCTGGGCGGCAGGTTGCTGGTCGTCCTGGTGGCATGGCTAGGCACCGCCCGTGCCGAGAGCCTGCCCGATCGCGGTTGGCCGGGCGGCCACCGGGTGTTTGCAGCGACCGCCGGTGGGCCGGCCGCCGCCTTCATCCTGCCGGCAGCAACCGGCGGCCGTCGCCAGACCGGCACCCTAATCGGCGCTGAGTGGGTGGAGCGCCGCCTGGGCGGCTTGCATATGGTCTGGTCGCCGGGACCCCTGGTGCTCAGCTACCGCCACCTCGACGCCCGGGCACAGGGCTTCAACGAAGATCGCTACGCCGCCTCGGTGGTCCGCCAGGGGGGCGCCGGCCGCGCTTCCCTCGACATTGCCTGGCTCGCCAACGACGTCGCCGGCGGTGCCAAGGGCTTCACGCTTGGCACTTCGCTCCGCTACCAGCTGGCGCAAGGCCTCCGCCTGGCCGGACGTTTCGAGCACCTGAACACCCCCGCCTACCTCGACGGTAAGCTCTGCCGCTCGACGACGATCGGCGTCGCTTGGGTCGCCGGCTCATCGTTGGCCCTGGCGTGCGATGCCTTGTTCCGAGACGACGGTGCCGACAACTTTGGGATCCGCTACGGCTTCGAATCGCAGCTCGCCAAGCACCTCCACGTCGCCGCCTCGCTGGACAATGAGCAGAGCTTCCGATTGGGGCTGTCGGTGACCGAGGACGCCGAGGAAGCCACCTACGGGGTGGTCGCCGACCGTCGCGGCAACCACCGCCACGTCGTGCAGTTGAGCCACGAAATCGCGCACAATCCACCGCCGCCGCGGTTTCCAGCGCCCGTCAAGCGCTAGCGTTTGAAGCGCAGGCGCCGGCGCCGCCGGCGCTCGGCGGCTGGGCGCTGGCTGGACCAGTTCGGCCGGAACTTGCGGCGGCGAGCGTCGCGAGTCTGAGCGCGCTCGCGCTGGGTGAAGTAGGCAAACACCAGCCCGATGACAATCGCCAGCGCCAGGGCATAGTGAACGAGGTCCATCGTGAACTAGGAGCGCCGCTTCCTCATCCGCACGGTCGTTCCCTCCCCGAACTCGAAATCCACCGCGTCCATCATCTCACGCATGATAAAGATGCCGCGGCCTCGCAGGTTGAGCAGGTTTTGGGGGTTGGTAGGATCGGCCGGCGGTAGCGCGCCCGGATCAAAGCCGGTGCCGGGGTCGTGCACCTCGACAATCAGTTCCGAGCCGTTGACTGCAAAAGTCATATCGACGCGGCCGTCGCCATTGCCGCACCCGTGCTGGATGGCGTTGGTGCTGGCCTCGATGACCGAGATCGATACCGCGTTGGCCGCCTCTTGGTCAAAGTCCATCAACTCATTGACACCGGCCACGACGTTGTCCACCAGCTCCAGATACTCGAGCTGGCCGGGGATGGATAGATTGATCCCACTTGCGTTCCGGTTCACCTGCGCTGCCTCCGGGGGACCTCAACCGTTCAAAAGCTGGCCAGGGCTTGAGCCTCGTCGCTGTAGCTCTCGAAAATCATGTTAAGGCGGGTCACCATTAGAATCGAGTCCACGCGTTTGGACACCCGACACAGCCTCATTTTGCCGTCTGCATTGGTCATCGTCGTATGCGCGGCAATCAGAATTCCCAAACCAGTCGAGTTCACCCAAGAAACATCGCCCAGATCGACGAGCACGTTTTTGAAGCCGTCGTCCAAGACAGCACGCACCTGATTGTGGAACTTGTCGGCGTCGTCGCCACCCATCAGCTTGCCAGACACATAAAACACCACTACGTCGTCACGATCTTCTCGTCTGAGCTTCATCGTCCCCCCTGGTCTGGCGATCCTGGCGCGCTTGTGGCCAGCGCCACAGCTCGGCTCGATGATAGCGAAGGGACCCCGCCTGGGCAACCAGCTGCCTGGTGTAACCGATCGTTTGACAAAACCTTACTCGACTCGATGGACGTCGATTGGGGGCGTCTGAGGCTGGCTCGATTGACCGTTGGCGCGCACCCGCAACACCAAAAGCGTCATATCGTCAGCCTGATCTTCGCCGCCCGTCCACTCCTGATTGGCGCGGACTAGATCGCGCACCACCTGGTCGGCAGTGCGCTCCGTACCTGTCTGGCGCACAAGTGCCTCCAGCCGCTTACCACCATACATCTCCCCGTGGCGCTCAGCCTCGGTCAGGCCATCGGTATAGAGCACCAACAGGTCGCCGGGGTAGAGCTGCACCTGGCCCTCGTCGAACTGAGTCTCTTTGACAGCGCCGAGCAGCAGGCCGCCGTCTGCCAACCACTCCAAGCTGCCATCCCGGCGCCGCAGGAGCGGCCGGTCGTGGCCACCGTTGGAGTAGGTCAGTTGCATGCAGTCCGACCTGACACAGCCGAGGAAGAACGTCACGAACTCGGCTGGGCTCGTAGAGTCGTGGATGAGCGCGTTCAAGTCGCGCAAGATGCGGCCGGGCGAGTGTTCGTTGAGCACGCGGGTGCGAAGCGCCGCCCGGGTCATCGACATCAACAGCGCCGCCGGCACACCTTTTCCCGACACATCGCCGATCGCCACCACCAAAGTCTCAGGATCGACTTGCATCGCGTCGACATAGTCGCCGCCCACTTCTTTGCTGGGCAAGTTCTGCGCTGCCACGTCCAGGGCCGGCAGCTCCGGGAAGCGCGCCGGCAAAAAGGTTTCCTGCACGCGCCGGGCAAAACGCAGCTCCTCTTCCAAGAGACGGCGGCGCAGCGCCTCGTCGTGCAGATGGGTGTTGCGAAGCGCCACACCCAACTGATCCCCCAACGTGGCGAGCAGCGCCCGATCCTCGGTGTTGAAACGCCGGCCGGTCAGCTTGGGCCCCACCAAGAGCACCCCCAACAACTCACCGGCGTGGCGAAGCGGCACGACGAACAACCGCCCGGCGGCGCGCGGGGCTTCGACGCCGGCTGCCGCCGACCACTCCTCGAGGTACGGCAACTCGGCGGCTGGCAAATCGCCGCCGGTAAGCTCCGCCGCCAGCTTGGAATCTAGGGCGCCATCCAACCCAAAACTCGACAACACCTCCAGCGGGCCGTTCAATGCGCGGCGTGCCAAAAAGGCGCCGGAGTCCACCATAACGCTGGCCGCCAACATCTCGGAGACGCGATTCCCCAACTCGGGCAAGTCGAGCACCGTCGACACCTCGGCCGCCAACCCGCGCACAGCCACCCGGTAGTCGCTCTTGTCTCTCAGCAACAAGCCTTCCAGCAGTTCTTCAAGGCGGCCAGCCACCGGCTGGAATATCATCAGCGCCACCACCAAGAAGGCGATCTCCATCGCCCGGCGGGGCACTCCCAGGAACTCGGCGACCGCTTCGTGCTGGCTGTGAACCAACAATAGGTAGAGCGCCAAGACCACACCGCTTGCCGCGCCGTAGAGGATCGTCCGCCGGGCGATCACCTTCATATCCAAGAAGCGGTAGCGCACGATCGAGTAGGCCACCGACAAACTGGCCAAACTCAACCCCGCGCAAATCATGCCGGTGCGAGTCACCGGCTCCAACGCCATGCCCAAGAACGTGGGCAAGGGTTCCGCCACGGCGTAGAGACAGAAACAAGCGCCGGTGCCGAACAAGATCACCCTGAGCTGCTGGCGCACGCCCGGATGTTGCGCGCGGCGCCGGGCGGCGCGCATGCTGACAAATCCCAAGACGACGTAGGTCAGATTCACCAGCGGGAACAAGAGAGCATCAAACCGAAACGCCAGCCGCGCACCCAGATTGAGACCGCCGACTACTCCGGCCAGCGCCGGCACGGCGCCAGCCACGACGTCGAACCACCCTCCCTCCGCCGGCGGCGGCCCCGCCGTCACTAACAAGAGATGGGTGATGTAGGGCCAGAAAATCAGCCACCCCAACCCCGGAACCCGGGTGTAGGCGCGGTGCGGGCGGGGGAACAACAAGGTGAACAACAGGAAGGCCGGAAAGATGAACTCCCAAAGGGTCTCGGTCGTGGTGAGCAAACCAGTCCGGACGCGCAGGAGTTTGGGCTCCGCACTCGACACCGCCAAGTCGGAGGCGCCGAAGACCGCCCCTGACCCAGCACACAAGAGCAGTGTCGCCAGCACCCAGTTGAGGCGGTGGCGCGGATTCTCGCGCACCACGACCAGCGCCAACAGGATGGAGATTCCCCCTAGCGCCAGGGTGACGGTAGCGAGGACCAGCGACAGTGACATGCAGGAACCCCGTGAGAAAACCGGTGGACAGGCCTTTTCCGAGTTCGGATAACCTTAAGGATACCGCGCGGGGCCGACAATCGTTGCACCGACCCTCTAGGGCTCTCCCCCAACCACCGTTTCGACGGCCTGGGCGGGCAGCCAGCCGTCCAGTTCGTCGGTCAGCGCCACCTCGAGCCACTCGCCGGCTTGGCGGCGGATGTCGACGGCGGTGCCCTCGTGCAACACAAAGCGCGACTTATAGCGGGTCGCCGGCCCGGAGCGCACATCGATCTCCTCGGTGACGACGATGCCCTCGGGCGTGCCATAGACGACCTGGGTACGCCAAGCAGCCAAGCCGGTGACGATCACCACCAGCGGCACGCCGCCACCCCACACCCAACGTCGCAGCGGCCTGAGACCCGGCCACACCCGGCTGGCCAACCAACCGAACACCACGAGCCAAAAGAGAACTGCAGCCGCACTCCAGGCCTCGTCGGGACGCACCCCAGCCACCAGCGCCGCTAACCACGACAAGAGCGGCGACGCGCCAGGGTCCGGCGCTGCATCGACCGTTTGCGCCGTGGCATAGGCCAGGTTGGCCAAGAGCTCGCCATCGCGCGGCGCCAACAACAAGCCGCGCCGGTAGGCGACGATCGCCTCACCCAGCTCCCCGAGTTGCAGGTAGGCGTTCCCCAAGTTCAAATAGAGCGCCGGGGACTCGAAGCCTTGTTGCACCACGTTGAAGTAGGAAGCGCGCGCCTCGTGAAAGTCGCCCGCCTGGTAGCTATCGTTGCCGGCCAGAACCAATGCCTCGAGGTCGGGCTCGGCCTGGTCCGCCGCCGACACCGCGCCAGCCACCCACAAGGACGCCCAGCACCACACTAACCAACGCCGGCGCATCACACCCCCGCCTCGGCCAGCGCTTCCAAGCACGCCTCGGCCTCGTCCACCAGCGGACTGGCGGCGGCCGCCGACTGGCTCGAAGGTGCGTAGCGTACGCAGTCCACCCGCTCGAAAAAGGCGAGGACTTCGGCGACTGTCCGCTCCGCGGCGCCGTGTTCGTCGAGCAGTTGGCGCACGCGCGCGCCGTCGAGGCTAGCGACCGGCAAGCCGGTGCGATCAGCGACGTAACCGCGCACCGCCTGCGCCGCGGCGGAGACCGCCCCCTCCGGATGGCCGCTGGCTAGCGCCTGGCGCCCGCTGGCCAACCGCGCCCGCGCCGTGGACGCCGCCTGCCGCGCCATGACGTAGCGTTCATCACCGCTCAACCGTTCGCGCCGCCGCACCCACCCGAGGCCCAAAGCTGCCGCCGCCAATGGCACACATTGGAGGAGCCAGAAGCTGGGGCGACGGTGGAGCGGTGGCCGGCGCCGCGCCAGCCCCAAATCACCGAGCCGGATGAAACTCAGGTCCGGCTCCGGCACCACAAGTTCCGGCAAGGGGCCCGTCGGCTCGGCGCCACCGCCGTCGGTGGCAGGCGTGATGTGTAACTCGATCGGCTCGGTCTGCAAGGTTCGATAGACCGCAGCCGCCGGGTCAAAACTGGCGTATTCAACGCCCGGGAACAGATAGTCGCCGGGCTTTGAAGCGATCCAGACTGACCGCTGGGTCAGGCGGCCGCCAATCCGGTCGTCCTGGGTGCGGTCGACCAGCTCGCGACCACCGTCGTACACCCTGAGACCGGGGACTGCAGGGATGACCGGCTCCCCAACCGAGCGCAGGTTCCCCTGACCCTCGACGGCCACGGTGAGCGTGATCGCCTCGCCAACTTCCGCCTGGCGCTTGTCAACGTCGGCGGTCAGTTGAAACTGACCCACCGCCCCATCCCAGCTGGCTGGACGGCCAGCCGTGGGGAGTTCCAACACCTCCAATTCGATCGGTTGCGACTCAACACGACGTTCTTCGCCGCGACGGCGACCAAACAAGCTGAACGGATCCAGACGCTGCCGCCCCTTCAGTAGTTCGCAGGTGACCCGCGCTGAACCGATGGTCTTGGTCCCGGCTTCGGTCGGGAAGAGCGCCGAGCGCAACTCAGTCACGTGGTAGCGGCGATCGCGGTAGTGCTTGTTGTAGGTGCGCGGCTTGCCCAGCTCCTCCACCCAGAAGCCGGGCGTCGGCGGGCGTTCGTAACTCGGGTCGTTCGCCAAACTGGCACCTTGAAAGAACCGCACGATCAAAGTCACCTGTTGGCCGACGTAAGCCCGCTTGGGTTCTACCACCCCTTCCAGGAACACGGCATCCTCGGGGACCTGTTTCGCCCCCGGTGTGTTCGGGGCGGCGGGCGGCGGCGCGCGACTGCCGCGCGGCCCCACCTCCAGAGCCAACGGTCGCGTTTCTAGCTGCTCATCGCCCATTACCAAGGTGATGGGTGGCACCTGAAGCCGTCCCTGGCGCTCCGGCACCAGCACGTAGGTATAGACCGTCGAGGTCGACGTTTGGCCGTTGACCATCGACACCAGGTGCTGGCTGCCAGCCTCGAGGATGTGGCAGCCGGGCAGTTCGGGGAGAGTCGGGCGCGGTGCCTGGGCGTTGCCGCCGACAGTCACCGTCAGGGTGACCCGTTCACCCAGCGCCACCGACTGGCGATCCAGAGAAGCCTCGATCGACCAGGGCGTTGCCAACCCCACTGGGGCCCCGAAGCACAGCCCGATCCAGGCGACCGCCGCGATCCAGCGCGCTCGCACCGCTACCAGTCCTTGCCGGAGGCGCTGGGCTCACCCGGCGCTTTGAAGCGCTTCTTCAAGAGGCTCTCTTCGTCACCGGTCAACGCTCTGAGCCAACGGCGCGCCTCCTCAGCGCTCATCCCGGCCGCCGAGTCATCCCCGGGCTGAGCTTCGGGGCTCTGCGGCTGACCGCCGGTGTCGCCACCGCCGGGCGCCGAGTCTTGGTCCTCGGGCGCGCCCTCGTCGGGCGGTTGGTCCGGGGCGCCAGACGCATCGCTCTCGTCGCCAGGCTGGTTTTTGTCTTCCGATTGCGGGTCGGAGTTTTCCGCCGAATCGCCTCCACCACCTTGTGACTGCTGATTGTCCTGGTTTTGGTCGGGGTCGTCTTGGGGATCCGCCTCGGGCGACTGCGATTCACTCTCCGCCAAACGCCTGAGTGCCACTTCTAAGTTCCACTGCAAGTCGGGATCACCCGGCAGGCGCTTGAGAGCGGTTTTGTACACCGACGCCGCCTCCTTGTACTTCTCCTGTCTGAAGTAGGCGTTGCCCAAATTGTAGAGGGCATCCGGCGCCCAGCTCGAGTCGGCGCGAATGGCCGCCAGGCCGAACGCCGCTTCGGCCTCGTCAAAAGCGCCATCGGTGTAGAGGGCGCTCCCCAAGTTGTAGTGCGCTTCGGGGCGCTGCGGTTCCAGGCCGACCGCTTCCAGGTAGTGAATCACCGCTTGCCCGGCGTCGCCCTCGGCCAGCGCCCGATTGCCCCGGGCAAGTTCGCCTTCCATCGACTCGGCGTGCCCGACAGAAGTAGCGGCGGCCATGAGCACCAGCCCCAACGCCACCTTGAGTCCGGCAGCCACCGGCCGGAGCGCTGGCGGTGCTGCCAACGCGCGAGACAGGGCCAACAAACAAAAAGCCGCCAGCGCAAATAAATGAAAGCGATCTTCGTAGTGGGAGTGATAGCCACCCTCCAGCTCGCGCTTCTCGAGCCGCTCGAGTTGGCTGCGCAAAGCGTCGATCTCGCCGCCGCCGCGCGCTCGCATGTAAGCACCACCGCTGGTTTCAGCCACCGCCCGCAAGGTGGCCTCGTCCAATTTCGACACCACCAGCTCGCCGGCGGCGTCCCGGTGGTAGCCGACCGGGTCGCCCTGGTCGTTGTGGACCGGCACCAGCTCACCACGGTCAGCCCCCAAGCCGATCGTAAAGATCGGGACGCCGGCTTTGGCGGCGCGTTCGGCGGCCGCCACCGGATCACCCTCATGGTCTTCGCCATCGGTCACCAAGACCAGGGCACGCCACGGTCCTTCGTCCGAAAACGCCGCCACCGAGCGGTCGATGGCCTCGCCGAGGGCCGTCCCTGGTTGGGGGACGGTGCCTGGACCCACCGCCCCCAAGAGCATGCGGGCTGCCTTATAGTCCAAGGTCAACGGGCACTGGACGTAGGCCGAGCCGGCAAACACGACGAGACCTAAGCGATCGCCCTCCAATGTCTCGCAAAGCCCCGACACCAACCGGCGCGCCGCGTCCAACCGACTGACGCCGGGGCCGGCATCGAGTGCCAGCATCGAGTTCGAAGTGTCGATGGCCACCATGATGTCGAGCCCCTCGCGGGTGACGACCTGCAGGCGCTGCCCGAACTGGGGTCGTGCCAGCGCCACGATCAAGCAAGCCGCCGCACCAATCCGCAGCACTTCCCGCCAACGCTGGCGCACCGGCAGCCAACCCGGCAAGAGCCGACTCCACATCGACGGGGCCAACAGCTGCGCGGCCCGGCGGCGCTTCTCGCGCTCAGCCCAGAGGACCAAACCCAGGAGCAACGGTAAGAACCACAAAGCGTAGAGCACTGCTGGGTTGGCAAACCGCATCTCAGGGCACCTTCAGGGCGATCGAGTTTTCGCAGACGACCACGGCTAGGAGTACGGCCAAGGCCGGCAGCAACAAGAGCGGACCGACCTCGTCGTAGCGCACAAACTCGGCGGTTTCGATGCGCGTGGTCTCCAATTCGTCGATCCGCTCGTAGATCTTGCGCAGGGCGTCGGGATCCAGTGCGCGAAAATAGGCGCCGCCGGTGCGCTTGGCAATTTCTTGGAGCGCCGCCTCGTCCAACTGCGCCCCGGAAACCGCAAACCCGCGCAACACCGGCCGGTTGGAGCCCACGCCGATGGTGTAGACCTTGATGCCCAACGCCTCTGCCAGGTCGGCAGCGGTCTCCGGATCGACGCGCCCGGCGTTGTTGACACCGTCGGTTGCCAGGATCAACACCTTGCTGTCGGCCTCGGAATCCTCCAGGCGGTTGGCGGCGGTGGCGATGGCCATGCCGATGGCCGTGCCCTCGCCGACCATGCCAAAGTCCACCTGCTCGATAAGGTCGTGCAGCACGCCGTAGTCCAGGGTCAGCGGACACTGGGTGAAGGCCTGCCCGGCAAACACCACCAGACCAATGCGGTCACCCTGGCGACCAGCGATGAATTCCTGTGCGACGCGCTTGGCGACCGCCAGCCGATTGGGCTGAAAGTCGTTCATCTCCATCGACCGGGAAATGTCGAGGGCCAAAACCAGGTCGATGCCGTCGGTCAACCGGCGTTCCGAACGGATCTCGTTGCGGGGCTGCGCCAGGATGACGACGGTCAAAGCCAAGGCCGCCAATTCTGCCAGGCGCAACCAATGCGCCAGCTTGACCCGCCAGCCGCGCGGAGCGCCGGCGAGAGCGCCGGTGTCCGGCAACCCCAGCGCCAGGCTGGTCGGGCGGCGCCGCTCGCGCCAGATGAGCCAGGGCACCCACACGAGAAACAAGAGCATCCAAGGGTGCGCCAAGCTCACGGCGTTCCCCCGTTGTGCGGGACCGCGGCGCCCGGTGGCGGGGAGGTGTCGGCGACAAACTCGCGGGCATCCCCGACCACACCCATAGCCGCGGCGGCGGCCGGTTGTCGTTTGGCGAACTTGACCAGGTCCGCCTCACCCAGGATCGCCGCCAGCCGCCGGGCGCTGTCGCCATCGATCACCGCCGGTGTGCGGGCGGCAAGCGTCGCCAATAACTCACCGGTGGTGCGCTCGCTGGCCGGCACCTGGAACCGCCGCTCCAGGTAGCCGCGCAAGACGTCGGCGAGCAGCGTATAGTGACGCTTGATTTCCGCTTGGGCGGGCAACGCTTGGGCTTCCAGCGCCAAGAGTTCGTCCAACGCCCAGCGCTCCGGCGAGCGGCTGTCCACCACCTGGGCGACGGCCGGCACTGACTCGGACCGACGCCACTTCCACCAGGCCACGGCCAGGCCAGCCAGTAGAGCAAGCGCGGCGAGCCCGAGCCACATGGCCCACGGGCGCGGCACGGGGAGCGACAGTGGCGGTTTCAAGGCGCGGATATCGGCCGCCGTGTCGGCGCCGGCTGCTTCGAGGACGCTGCCGACGTGCACGGTCAAGCTATCACTCGTGAGCTCGATCGCCCGCTCCCCGACCCCGACCGTCGCCGCCAGCGGCGGCAAACTCAGCGGGCCGACGCCAAACGCCGCCACCCGCGCGCGGTGGCTGTGGAGCCAGTGCCCATCGGCCAGCGTGTCGACGGTCACCGGCAACCACTCGAGGACCTCAAAGGGACCCAGCCGTTCGGCGGGGCGCGGCACTTGGACGGGCGCGCCGGCCGGCGCCGTGACCCGCAAGTCGACGACAAAAGGGTCGCCGATCCAAAGCTGCCCGCGGCTAGCTTCGACCCGAAACTCCGCCGCCAGGGCTACGGCCGCCGTCGAGCCCAATGCCACCCAAGACGCCGCGACCCAGCCCACCGCCCACAACTGTCGGTAAGTCCCCATGCCTAGCGCCCGTGCCGAACGCGCCGGGCACGCGCTCGAAAAAACTCGGCCAAGGGCGCGACGGTGTCGCCAGCCGTCTCACCTGGGCTGACATCGATGACATCTGTAGCACTGGCCCGACACAGATCGGTGAGCGCCTGGGCGCGAGCTGCCGCTTCGTCGGCGTAGCGCTGGCGCACGCGCCGATCCGAGGCGTCCAAGACCACGACGCCACCCGCCTCCAAGTCTTCCACGGCAACCAGCCCGACGGCGGGGAGCTGGCTCTCCCTGGGATCCCTGAGGCGCACGACCACCAGGTCGTGGCGCCGCGCGGCAATCTTAAGCGCCCGTTCGTAACCCTCGTCGATAAAGTCGGAAATCAAAAAGACCACCGCCTGACGCTTCAGCACGCGGCTCATTTCGTCGAGCGCCAATCCCACCCGGGTGCCCCGGCCGGCCGGCTCGAAGGCCAGAATGTCGCGAATGAGGCGCAGGACATGCTGGCGACTCTTGGCTGGTGGCACGAACAGCTCGACGTGATCGGTGAAGGCCAAAAGCCCCACTTTGTCTTTGTTGCGGATAGCCGAGAACGCCAACAGCGCGCACAGCTCGGCTGCCACCTCATTCTTGGTGCGACGCCCGCTACCGAACTGGCCCGAGCGGCTCAAGTCGACGACTAACATCACGGTCAGCTCGCGCTCTTCGACGAAACGCTTGACGAAAGGACGGTCGCTGCGCGCCGTGACGTTCCAATCGATGGTCCGGTAGTCGTCGCCGGGCTGATACTCGCGCACCTCCACGAACTCCATGCCGCGCCCCTTGAACACCGAGTGGTACTGGCCGGAGAACACGTCTTCCACCAGGTGGCGCGTGGTGATCTCGAGTCGTTTGACCTGCCGGAGGATGTCGCGCGGAATCATGAGCGGCTGGGGGCTTGGCAAGCTGGAGTCTAAGGGACATCCACGTGATCGAGAATGCGCGTGGCAATCGCCTCGGGCGTCACCTCTTCGGCCTCGGCTTCGTAGGTCACAATAATCCGGTGGCGAAGCACGTCGAGGGCGACGGCCTTGACATCCTCGGGAGTCACGAAGCCGCGGCCGCGCAGGAACGCATGCGCCTTGGCCGCCGCCACCAGAAAGATGGTTGCCCGCGGCGAAGCGCCGAACTGAATGAGTTCCTGGATGTCCAGCCCAGCGCCCTCCGGATCGCGCGTCGCCACTACCAGATCGATGACGTAGCGTTTGATCTTGTCGTCGACGTAAACCATGGACACCGCCTCGCGGGCGCTGGCCAGCTCGGCCGGGCCCACCACCGGTCGCACCGAAGGCTCGCGACGCGCGGTCATCCGGTCAAGGATCAACCGTTCCTCCTCTCGGGACGGGTAGTCCACCACCAGCTTCAACATGAAGCGGTCGACCTGCGCCTCGGGCAAGGGATAAGTGCCCTCCTGCTCAATGGGGTTCTCGGTGGCCAACACCAGGAAGGGATCGGGCAACGGATGGCTCTGGTCGCCGATCGTCACTTGCCGCTCCTGCATCGCCTCGAGGAGCGCCGATTGCACCTTGGCCGGCGCCCGGTTGATCTCGTCGGCGAGGATTAGGTTGGCAAAAATCGGCCCGAGCTTCGGCGCAAACGTCGCCTGTTGCGGATTGTAGATCATGGTGCCGGTCAAATCAGCGGGCAACAAGTCGGGCGTGAACTGCACGCGCGCAAAACCGGCTTGGATCGACTGCGCCAGCGTCTTCACCGCCAGAGTTTTGGCCAGGCCGGGCACCCCCTCGAGTAACACATGTCCGCCGGTCAAGAGGCCGATCAAGAGCCGTTCAATCATCGCCTGCTGGCCGACGATCACCTTACCAACTTCGCTGGTCAGATCGGTCACGAAGGCGCTCTCGGTTTCGATGCGCCGGTTGATTTGCTGAATGCCTGCGTCCATGGACTGTGGCCTCGGTAGAATCGATAGAAGTGCCCGCGCGCCGCGGGCGGCGCTCGGGAGTATACCGTCGCCGGAGAAGCGAGCAAACTGCCGGCGCCCGCGTGCCATGCTACGATCGCGGCGCTCGCTCAATCCAACCCACGTCGTCGAAGAAAGATCCCACCATGCATCGTTTGTTCAGGCGCCTGGGAGGCCTCGTGGCCATCCTCTTGTTGATCCCCCGGGTTCTGGCGTCCAACCCCACACCGACCAGAGCGGACTCCACCGGCGCCGACGACTGGGTGGTCGCCGCGGTCGGCTCCCACGAGATTTGGGCCTCGGAGGTCAGCCGCCGGCTCAGCGCGGCCCCTCCTACGGCCGGCGATGATCCGGGAGCCAGCCGCCGGCGGGCGCTCGAGCCCCTCATCCACCGCCTACTCCTGCGGGAGGAAGCCAAAAGGCAGGGCATCATGGAGGCCCCCGAAATCCTCGAGGCGCTGGAGGAAGAAGAAGCCAAGCGCCTCGAAGCTAGAACGCTCGAGCGGGCGATCGACCACCAGCTGCAGGTGACCGATGAAGCAATCGACCAGGCCTGGCGCCAAGCCAGCGAGCGCCGCGACGTGCGCATCCTGGTGGTGGACGACGAAGCTGCCGCCGAGCGACTGGCACGCCTGGTGGCGGCCGGCCAAGACTTCGCGGCGCTGGCCGCGGAGGTGGAGGCATCGGCCGGCGAGCTGCGCCGCGGCGTGGCGCCCGGCGAACTCGACCCAAGCCTCGACGCCGCCCTGTTTGCTGCGGCTCCTGGCCAGTTGGCCGGACCTTTGGCCGTGCGCGGCGGCTTCGCGTTGGCGCAAGTCGAGGCGGTCCACGGTCCCGATCCGGCCCAGCGCCAAGCGGTCAGCACCCAACTCCTGGACGAACGTCGCCAGGCGCTCGAAGCCGCCCTCGACCAGCGTCTGGCCGATGAGCTGGGGTTTCGCGCCATGTCCGAGAACATCGCGATCTTGGCCAGCCGCATCAACGGCTTCAACCCCGACGACCCCGAGCATCTGGACCAGCCGGTGGCCGCCCTCGAACCCGCCGATTCGACCCTCACCCTCTTCCAAACCCAAGAGCGCGCCTACACCATCGCCGACTTTGTGGAAGGCTTCGGCGCCAAGCGCAGCCTGGTCACCATGCGCTGGGCCCAGGCGCCCGAGGTCCTGGAGTCCGATCTCAAACGCAGTCTCCGCCGCCAAGCGCTCATCGATTTGGCGCGGGCGGACAGCCTCGATCAAACCGACGACCACCGCGCTTGGCGCACCTTGAAACTCGAAGAGCTAGCGGTCACCCGCCTCTACGAAACCGTCGCTTCCAAAGAGGAGGTCACCGACCAGGAGCTCCGCGCCCACTACGAAACCCACACCGAGGACTTCACGACACCTGCCACGGTGAAGGTCGAGAGCTGGGCGTTCAATGATCAATCAGCCGCCACCCAACTCGAGACCGCCTTGCAAGGCCAACTTCCCGACTCGGTGCTGGAGGCCCTGGCCACCCAGGCGGGGGCGGTGCGAAGCGGCATCGAGCGCCGCATCACCCGCACTAACTTCGAAGCGGATCACGGCCAGAAGTTGGTAGGCGACGTGGTAACCAGCCACGAGAACGGTCTCTACTGGGTCGGTCGCGTCATCGGCACTTCCGAAACCAGGCAGATCCCCTTTGAATCGGTCATCCCCAAGGTACGGCGGGCGGTGGAAGCCAGGCGCGTCGAGGAGCGTTTCGCCGAGTTTCTCGATGCATTGCGCGGGCGCATCCCCGTGGTCGTGGAGGACGCCGCCCTGGCCCGCGTGCCGCTCTAGAACCTACGGTAACGCTTCGCCCGGTAACGCTTCGCCGCACACCCTGCAGTAGTTGGCGTCCCGGTCGTGCTGGCGCGCCTTGCAGCGCCCGCACTGCCGGCCTTGGGCGGCACGCAAGTGCTGCAACTCGACGGTGACGATGCCGGTGGGCACCGCCAAAATACTGTATCCCATCACCATTACCAGTGACGCCAGCGCCCGCCCGAGGTCGGTCTTGGGCGAGATGTCCCCGTAGCCCACGGTGGTCAACGTCACAATCGCCCAGTAGATGCTCTGCGGGATGCTGGTGAAGCCGTTGGCCTCCCCTTCGATCATGTACATGAGGGCGCCAAAGAGGATCACCAACGTCAGGACCGCCATGAAGAAGACGATGATCTTGTGCTGGCTTTGTCTGAGGGCGCGCATCAACGTATTCGCTTCGCCCATGTAGAGGGCAAGCTTCAGGACGCGGAAGATGCGCAAGACGCGCACCACCCGAATGACCAAGAGGTAGCGCCCGCTCGGCACCAGAAGACTCAAGAAAGTCGGCACGATGGCCAAGACATCGATCAACCCAAAGAAGCTGGCGGCGTACTGCAGGGGACGCTTGACGCAGTAGAGACGCAGGACGTACTCAACGGTGAACAGTGCCGTCAAGACCCACTCGGCCACCCAAAACACGCGCCCGAAACGCGCGTTGAGCGAGGCGACGCTGTCCGCCAAAACCACCACCACACTGACGGCGATGGCCAAGATGAGGGCCACATCGAAAGCTCGGCCGGCCGGTGTGTCCGCCTCAAAGATAATCTCGTAGAGCCGGTAGCGGCGCGTACCAGCCGGCGGCGGCAGGAGCGGCCGGGGCGTCGGATCAGCTTTTCTCATCCACCTCCTCCGGGGGTGACCGACCCAACGGCCGCCGGCGGGGTCACCCGCAAGACGCGTCCGTCGCGGGCAAGCTCGGCGTCGGCAGCGGGCAAAGCGTAGGCACCGTCTCTAAAGCGCACTTCGCCCTGGGCCGCGTAGGGGCCGTCGCCGACCGGGTAGGGAAAGCGCAGTTCGAACCGCCCCGCTCCATCGGCGCGGCCCTCAGCGACCCAGGGGATGCGCCGCCCGGTCGGACAATCAATCGTTGCAAAGATTGCGCCGCTCTCGCCGGGTCGGCGCTTGTCCACCCGGACCCGCGCGCCTTGAACCCGCTCGAAGAGTTGTACCTCGATTTCGCCGCCCGCATCGCGCCCCTCGGCAACCAACCGCAGGGCGGTGCACGGCGGCGTAAAGCGACCATCAGCGAGGCGCTGTCCGACGCCGCCGGCGAAGAGCGCCAAGCGCCCGAGCATGGTGCGGGCACCGGCATCGGTCAAAGTGACTGTGCCTTTACCGCTTGGGTCGAGCCGCGCTGCGGCGACCACCCGGCTCCGCTCGGTGGGCGACGGCAACAAGCTGGCAAAAGTCTCGACCCAATCACCGACCAGGACGTAGCGCACTCGCCAGTCGTCGAGGAGAGCAAGTGCCAAGTCCTCATCTTCGGCGAGAAAGAAGCGCCGCGGCCGACTCAAATCCCCGGCGTGCTCGCCGAAATTGTCGACCACCGCCGGCCAACGGCCGTGGTGCTGGATGAAGTGGCCGTACGCCCAGGGAGCCAACACCCCCTGGCGCCCGGCGTTGGCCGGCGCCCACACCCGCAGGCTATCGAGAACTGGCCTGGCCGCAGCAAAGGCCAGCTCGGTGCGCTCGGGTCCCAACCGGTGAGCGTGCGGTGCCGCCAGACTGAGCAGCACGACCACCGCAACGCCCAAGCAACGGGCGCCGCCGGCCGCGCCCAGCCGGGTCGCCAAGATCCCACTGGCCAAGGCGACACCGGGGACGAGGTGTGCCTGGTAGCGCACCTGGGCCAACGCCAAGATGCCGCCGACTACGCACAGTGCCGCCGCCATCGACCACTCGATCGAGCGTCGCCGTAGCGCCGTCCAGACCACAAAGACGGGCACCGCGAGCACCAGGACCGACAGGCCGCGGTGCAACTCCCGGGCGGCGGGGGCGGGCTCCATGGTCAAGACCGAGCGACTCTCGGCGATCGACTGCGCCCAAGCCGACGCCCGGGCGCCGACGAACTGGCTGGCGCCGACGAGATGCGGCCACAACCAGACGCCGAGCGCGAGTGCCGCCAAACCCGCACACGTAGCGATCATCCACCTCTGCGGCCGGCGTTCGTGCCACCAGCTTAAGGCGGCGCCGGCAGCGAGCGCACCCAGCGCCGCCGCGCCCAGCAAGCCCCACTGCACCCATCCGAACTGGTGGTAGGCGACCGGCGCCCCGGCCAGGTGGTAGCGCCAGGCAAAGGGGCCGACCACGAGAACCGCTCCGCCGAAGATGGCCGCCAGTTCGAACCAACCCCGGCTGGTGCGACAGACCAAAAGCCCCAGGATAAGGAGCGGCACGATGGCCACCAGGGTCAGTTGCAAGAGCAAGGCGACACCCACTGCCAGCGCCCCAGCCCAAAGCCAAAAGCGACCAGCCGCCGGACGGAGCGCTTGTGCGACCACCCACGGGCAAGCAGTCCACGCCCACAACTCGGCGGCGTGGTGGTCGATCAACGCCAAGCGGGTGTAGGGAATCGACGCCGGCAATAGGAGAGCGGTCACCAGCGCCACCCAGGCGCCGAGCCCCGGGCCGGCGAGCCGGCGCGCCCACCACCAAACCACGGCACACGTGGCCAGCCACCACGCCACCGGCGTCAGCGCCACTGGTAAAGATACGAAGCCCGGCACACCGGGTGGCAGAGCCCGGTGGGCCAGCGCCAAACCCAGGTCGTAGAGGGGCGGCCAAATTACCCAGCCACCGGCGGGGAAATTCAAGAAGGGGTCGTGGACCGCCAGGTTGGGCGCCGGCTCCAGCATGCGCTCGGCACGCCGGAGGTGGTAGGCAGCATCCGGATCGCGCACCAAGACCCCGCCCGGCTCCACCGCCTCCCGCCAGCCGGGGGCGACGCGCACCAGGATCGTCGCAACAACCGCGCCCAACACGACGACGCCGGCCAAGAGGCGCCAATCTAGTCGGCCACGCGTGGTCGGGTTCGGGGTGTGCACCGTGGGCTGGCTCATCATCGTCGGCGTCCGGCAGCATAGCAAAGTGCGTCACGTAGGTTCGCCGCCAAGATCGGCTAGACTAGGCGCATGGCAAGCCCCCCCCTCGACCGTCGCGTCGCCCTTTTCATTGGGCTCCTGAGCGCCGCGTTGTTGCTGGTCGAGATCAGCCTGACGCGCATCTTCTCCGCCGTCCTCTACTACCACTTTGCATTCATGGCGATCAGCCTGGCGCTGTTTGGGTTGGCGGCGGGTGGCTTGGTCGTCCACCTGACCCAGCGGCGTCCGGCCCACACGCAGAGCGCCATCGCCCGCCTGGCGTTGGTCTTCGCCGCTACCAACCTGGGCGGCTTCCTCTATTACGTTGAAGCCCGCGTGCCCTTCGCCGATTGTACGGCCGCGGCGTTCGCACCACTCCTCGCCATGTTTCTAGCCGCCGCCTTGCCCTACGTCGCAGTCGGCGCCGCTCTGGCGCTGGCGTTCGACCGCTACGCCACCCAGGCGGGACAACTGTACGCCTGGAACCTGGTGGGGTCGGCCTTGGGGTGTCTCTTGGTCGTGCCGCTGTTGGACGCGGTCGGCGCCGTGCAGCTGGTCTTCATGGTCACCGCCGCCATCGGCGCGCTCTGCCTTCTGGGTTTGGCCAGCCGCGCTTGGCGGTTAGCGGCGGTAGTCGTGGCCGCCACCGCGCTCCTCCTCATGCTCGCCCAGGCGCGCAGCCCGTGGTTGTCGGCCGGGTCGATCAAGGCGCAGGGCATCGCCACCGAACTGGAGCGCGCTGAACGCGGTGACCCCACCGGCCCCTTCGAGCTGGCCTTCAGCGGCTGGAATTCTTACTCGAAAGTGGCGCTCTACAAGCAACGGGCTGCCAGCCCAGGTATCACCTGGGGCACAACCCCGGCCGATCGCCTGCCGCCGGTCGAGCAGATGATCCTCTTGATCGACAACTTGGCGGCGACACCCGTCACCCGCTTCACCGGCGATGTGGAGGCGCTCGCCCACCTGCAGCTGGATGTCACCGCCGCACCCTATTTGTTGGCTCAACAACCCACGGCATTGGTTATCGGGGCCGGCGGCGGGCGGGACGTGTTGACCGCCCTGGCGTTTGGCGCCCGCCGGGTGGTGGCGGTGGAGATCAACCCGCTGGTGGTGGAACCGCTCGCCGGCGACTTCGCGTCGTTCACTGGCGGCATCTACGACGATCACCCGCAGGTCGAGGTGGTCATCGACGAGGGACGCAGCTTTGTCCGTCGCGACCCGCGCCAATACGACGTCATCCAGATCGCCATGATCGACACCTGGGCGGCGACGGCATCGGGCGCCTTTGCGCTCACCGAGAACACGCTCTACACGGTAGAGGCGATTCGCGACTATTTGACCCGGCTGACCGATACCGGTGTGCTGTCGATCTCGCGCTTCATCTCCGACCCGCCGCAGCAGGGCCTCAGACTGCTGGCGCTCTACAAGGCGGCCGCCGGCGAGTTGGGCCTCGAGCCGTTCGAGCAGCACCTATTGGTGGTGGCCGCCAACCCCACCGTCACCTGCATCTTGCGAAAGACTCCATTCACCGACCAAGAAGTGCGGCGCTTCGACTCCGCAGCTGCCGCCCGGGGTTTTGCAGTGCTGCACGCCCCAGGTCTGGCCGTGCCGCACTCTCCCGTGGGCGAAGTTTATCACCGGCTGATCACTTCGAAAGACGTCGACGCCTTCGCCCAGGACTACATGTTCGACGTCTCACCCAGCCGGGACGATCGCCCCTTTTTCTTCAACATGGCGCGCTTTAAGGACGCCTTCGCCACGCCGGCCTACGCCGCCGGGCAGGAGTTCAACCAGGCAGCAGTAACGGCACTCATGACTCTGCTCGCGGTGGTCACCGCCCTGGCCGGCGTCTTCCTCCTGGCGCCAGCCCTTCTGCTGCGGCGGCGCCGCACTCGCCGGACGCCAGACGCGCCGTTCCAAGCCGTGCCCATGGCCGCCTGGCTCCTCTACTTCGGAACACTCGGGGTGGGCTTCATGTTCTTTGAGATCCCACTCATCCAGAAGCTGGTCCTCCTGTTAGGTCACCCGGTGCATGCGACGAGCGTCGTACTCTTTGCACTCCTACTGTCGAGCGGGATCGGCAGCTGGCTGAGCGCGCGTATCTCCCTGGCAAGGTGGCGGCGCCATCTGGTCGCCAGTGCGATCATCCTAATAGGCGTGACTTGGTGGATCGCCTGGGGGCTTGACCTGCGCCTGGCGGCTTGGGCTGCCTTGCCCTTGGTGGTGAGAATCTCCATCGCCGTCGCCACCATCGCCCCCGCCGGGCTCATTCTTGGCACGCTCTTCCCGCTGGGGATGCGCGCCGCCGACGGCCAGGGTCGCGTAGCGTTTCTCTGGGGATGGAACGGCGCCACCTCGGTATTGGGCTCGGTCCTCGCCGTCATCGTTGCCATGCAGTGGGGCTTTCGCGCAACGTTCGTTGCCGCCGCCGCCATCTACTTGGTCGGGCTTCTGGCGTTCGCCGCGGTTGTGACGTTAGTTTTACGCGCCGCCGCCGCCCACCAACGCTAAACTCGCGAGCAACGCCCCCGTGGAGACTCCATGCGGCCCCGAACACTGTCAATCCTCCTTGTTCTGGCGTGCGCAAGCGACGCCGGCACCACCCAAGAACCCATCCTCGGCGGAGCATGCGAAGGCTGCGAACTTGTATTCGCCGGCATGCCCGAGCGCCTGACCAGTCATTCTCGGCTGGCACCGGCGAGTGAACCCGGGGAACCGATGCGCATCACCGGCACCGTGCGCACCAGAGTCGGGCTTCCCGCCGCCGGCGTCATCGTCTACGCATACCAAACCGATGCTACCGGCATCTACCCGGCTGGCCCTACGCGCCACGGCCGGCTACGCGGTTGGGTGCGCACCGACACGGCCGGCACCTACGCCTTTGAAACGATCCGCCCCGGCGCCTACCCTGAGGGCGACCTGCCCGAGCACATTCACATGCACGTCATCGAACAGGGAAAAGGTACCTACTATGTTGAAGATATCGTCTTCGACGACGATCCGCGCATGACCAACAGTCGGCGACGGGACTACGCCAACGGCCGCGGTGGGTCGGGCCTCACCCATCCAGTCCAGGACGACACCGGCACCTGGCTGGTGCGCCGCGACATCACCCTGGGCCTCGGGGTCGCCGACTATCCACGGTAGGACCGCCACGTAGAAAACCGCCACGTAGCCGAGTTGCGGCGCGGAACCGAGCTGCGCTCGGGGCTGACAAGATGTCCGTGAATAGTTCCGGTGCGGAACTGCCGGTTGCTCAGAAAGTAACTGTAAGTCGTTGTAAATTCACGCGACCTTCGGTCGAGCCCACACGGCGAGCTAGCAACTTTCATTGCTTGGGGTGGACCCCAGGTCCATGAATATTTTCGGAGCGCATAAGCTCCATGCCGGTTCTGGTGCGGAGCCGCCGGTCGACACGCCCCGCCCCAAGTCAATGGCGGCGCATCAACCGCGCCAGCCCAACTTTGGTGCCGATCACCCCGGAGGCAGCCGCGGCGTTAAAGCCCAGATCGCGCCAATCAAAGTAGCGATTGGGTAGGGCTGCCTGGACCACCTCGTCGACCAACCCGGCGACAATCGTAGCGACGAGCGCCACCAGCGCCACGCGCCAGCGCCGCGCAGGGCCCCAGCGTTCCAATAGCGCCTCGTGCACAAAAGCCGCCAAGATGCCGTACTCAATAAGGTGGGTGCGCTCCGCCGCCGAGTTAATGCGGACCAGGACCAAGAGCGCCAGGGCCACAGTTCCCAGCCAGAGGCCCAGCTCTGGCCAAGGCAGCCGCGCGGTCCCGCCCAGGGCCAGAACGGTGGCCGCGATCAAACCGAATGCCACCGTGTAGAGCGCACTCCACACCTGGTCGCTCGAGAGCTTGGCAGCCATCTCGGGAGTCACTCCGAGGGTCGCGGCGATCCCCACCAAGACCAGGATCACATAGCCCCAGAGCCGGCGTTCACGATGACTCCGGAAGGCGTTCAAGCACCCGCACGCACTAGGATCGGACGCGCTCGGCGGTGGGCTCTGGCCGGCGCTGCAGCTGACCTCGGTAGTAGGCCAACTCGGCAATGGATGCCTGAATGTCGAAGTAGGCGTCGTGCGCGGCACCGCTTTCATACAGTTCGGGCACGGGGAAGTAGCTCTCGACCATCGCGTCGTTGGTCTTCTTCTCGAACGGCACTCCGTGGTGGTAATTGTGCCACTCGAGCTTGACGGCGGTGACATCCAGGACGCGGTAGCCCAGATACTCGCCGAACTTGGGCAAGTACTTCTTCAGCAAAAACCAATCGATATGGACGCTGTTGCCAGCCAAAACCGGCCGCTCTTCCACCGGCTTCTTTACGGCATCCTCGGCGCACGCTCTCAGGTAGGCGCACATGTACTCGTCCAACACGCCGTTGGTGAGCTGGCTTGCCTTGGCCTCCTGCAGCAAGGCGCCCAGGTTCTCTTGCACCCATGGGTGAGCCTCGCCGTCGTAGTGGAGGCAGGCACTCAAGCCTGCTTGGCGCCGATACTCAAGAGGGATATCGACGTGAGGTGGCAAGATGGGGCGCAGCTTGTGGTCGGTAACGATCAGCGCCGCCTGTAACAAGGCGGCAGTTTCGATCGCGCCGTCGCCACTGGTGAACTCGGTATCAAACCAGCAGAGAATCACACCAACACCTCTGATGAAGAGTCACTGGGCTGGGGTTGATCCCAACAAAGATGCCTGAGAAGCTCGCGGCCCTGAGTCAAATGGGTCGCCAACACTAACACCCTCGTTGAGCGAGGGCCACGCCCTCTTGCAGAGAGCGACGAGGAGAGCGCTGTGGAAACCCTGAGCACACTGGGCATGCTCCTCGGCGGCTCCTGGGCGTCAGGCATCAACCTCTACCTGACCGTCCTAGCGCTGGGCATCGCCGACAAGATCGGCTTTCTATCGCTGCCCTCAAGCCTCGATCCCGTCACCCACCCGGGCATCATGATCCTCGCCGGGGCGCTGTTCGCCGTCGAGTTCATTGCCGACAAAATCCCCTACGTCGATTCTATGTGGGACTCGTTCCACACCTTTATTCGTCCGCTGGGCGGGGCAATCATGGGATTCATGGCTATGGGTGAGGCCGATCCAGCCCTGCAGTTCGGCGCGGCGCTCCTCACCGGGGCGGTGGCGATGGACGCGCACCTCACCAAAGCAACGGCGCGGGCGGCGCTGAACACCTCCCCGGAACCCATCAGCAACATGGTGGCCAGCGTCGCCGAGGACGTCTCGGTCATCGCCATGTTCTTGTTGGTGATCAAACACCCGATCGTCGCCGCGGTGCTCGTGGCGCTCTTCATCATCGCCTCGATTTGGTTCCTGCGACGCATGTGGGGGTTCTTCCGCAAGGTGTTGCGCTTCGGTGTGCGCCGCGCGGATGTCGCCCCGACCAACTAACCGGGCTAGCGTTCAACTCTGCAGGGCTGCCTCGCAGGGGGCGAAGCCGGCCGCTGGCCGCGGCGCCGCCAAGGGGCTCGCCGGTAGGTCGGCCGGCAGGTTCTCGTCGTTGTAGCCGGTCGGCGCCACGTCGTTCGGCGTCGCTGGATGGAAGAGGCTGGCCAAAACCTGGATCTGGCGCCGGCCGGGGCCCAGTTCAAACTGGCCGCCGCCATACATTTGGACGCCGCGCGCCTCGCACCAGTCGTACACCCGCATCAGCTCCGAGACGCGCCCGAAACGCGAGGGCTTGATGTTGACAGCCGTCGGCGTGGTCGCCAGCAGCTCGACATCGGCGAACGAATGCAACACCGCATCCCAACTCAACCGTTGGCAGTGACCCGCCAGCACCGCCCCGCACTCCCCCTCCAGCCAAGCGTCCTCGAGCCAGACCTCGGGCATCGCCTCTGCGATCCAACGGTACTGGTCGGCGTTGGGCGGCGGGCCGGTGAAGGCGCCGTGGTAGTGCGCCTTCAGATCGACGACGTCGACGACGTCGAGCGCCGCCAGCTCCCGCACGAACGCCTCGGTCCAGCTTGCCGCTAGATCGACCTTGAAGCGCATTTCGGGATGCAACCGCCGCACGCGGTCGACGGCAGCGATGCTTGGTGGTTCGCCCAGCCCGGTCGACACCGCGAAGCGGACGGGTCGGTGCTCCCGCCCCAAGGCAATGGCCAGTGACCGGTCAGCCTGGCGCAGCGCCAGGTCGAGGGCGGCGCTTTCGAACGCCCAGCGTCGAAACAGCCGGTCGGCGTTGCCGGCGGGCGGATCGGCCTCAAAGAGCTTCAGGCCGTCCAGGTGGTGCGAAAACGACTCGATCGTATAGGTGCCGGTCAAGGGCAATGCGGCGCCGTGGCGCCGAAAGGCAAACTGCTCTTCGGGGCCGTAGGTCACATCCTCCCCCAACCCCTCGGCCGAGCCGCCGCGCAATCGGACGACGGTCGTATGACGCACCCATCCCGAGGCCGTGGCCTGCTCCAAAGGTTCGAGTGCGTAACCGTCGATCTTGAGTGGCAGCTCAGCAAGTTTGGCGTAGAGCACGACTCTTTCCCCAATCCGCCGCCACGAGTGCGGCGGGCAACCCGAGCAACAAGAGCACACAAAGGACAACCCACCACTCGCCCTCGTCGGTTGAACCATGATAAAGCCACAAAACAAAGGGCGCGGTCCACACCAGAAAGCCAACCAGGGTCGCCTGAATCGCCCGGTCGCGCAGGAGCCAACCTGCCGCCAAGCCGCCGCAGAGTGGGCCCACCAAGGTCAACCACGCAAAGAAGCTCAAGCTGAGCGCCCGCCACAATTCGGGCATGAAGCCCAGGTGCTGCGCATGGTAGCCGTACAAGCCCCCGGCGGCGTTCACCAAGAAGACCGCCCCGAAGATCAGCGCTCCAACCGCGGCGGCGCGCCCCCGGCTCATCCCACACCGGCTCCGACTGAGTTCGCGGCCAACCCGGTCCGCCTCGCCGAAACGAGCCAACGAAGCGCGCACGGCCTCATCGGCCACCGCCCCGGCAGCCTTCTCGGCTGCGACCATCGCCTCAATATGGCTGCGGATTTCTACAAGCAGCTCGGCCCGCTCGTCCGCCGGCATGGCACCAAGCTGAGCGGCCACCTTGTGCAGATACGCCTCAACTGGATCGCGCATAGTCGCCTCCCATGAGTACGGCACCCACTGCAGCGGCAAATCGCCACCAGGAGCGCTCGCCGCGTTCCAGCGCCGCCCGCCCACCCCTGGTCAGTGCATACACTTTGCGCCGCCGCCCTCGATCGCCGATCTCCCAGTGGCTCTTGACCAGCCGCTGGCGCTCAGCCCGGTGGAGCGCCGGGTAGAGCGAGCCCTCGGCGATGCAGAGCACACGGCCGGTGCGTTCCTCGATGGCGCGAGCGATCGCGTAGCCGTGCAGCGGCTCCGTTGCCAAAACCGCCAAAATCAAGATGGGCGTCGTCCCCTTGATGAGTTCGCCGTACTCCGCCTGCCGCTTGGTCATGAGCCTCAATATACATCAAAAAGCGATGTATGCAACCGAGAAAAAAGGACTCGGGCGTGCCACCGAAGTCGCACGCCCGAGCCAGGTTCAGTTGATCGCCTGATGGCGCTCTACTTAGCTTTAGCTTTGGCTTAGTAGAGGGCCTTGATGTATCCCCAGGTCATTTGTTCCACGGGCAACGGCGGCGTACACTGCGGAAACATGCCGGTCATCTCGCCCGAGCACTCGCCCGCCCCGAACTTGATCCAGATCGTTCGAGTTTCGTCCAACCCCGGCTCCAAGAGCGAGTAGAAGCAGAATGTCCCCATCCCTTCAAACGGTGCGTCGCAGCCATCGTCGATGTCGTCGAACTTGATGACCGGGCCATCCGCCGGAGTGGTTGGGTCTCCATCACAATTGAAGGACCCCTCGTAGGTGGCCGTGCAACCACCCTTGCCCGTCGATGTGCCAGCCGGGTCATCGAAGCCAAACGTGCCCGGCGTGCACACTAGGTCGCAGGCCTCGAGTCCGAGATCCAGAGTGATATGACTCTTCCCTCCACCCTGCACGGTCCCGGTATCCCACGTCACCTCTAATGTGTACTTGTAGAACCCCTCGAATGGTCCACTCGTCATGAGTTCCGCGCTCGATGTTCCAAAGATACTGCAATCACCGGCGACCGCGAGCGACGGTACGACAGTCAATAGAACGAGCATAACTACTAGCCCATATTTCATCTGAGGACTCACCTTTCATAGTGCATTGCCATAGGACAGTTCAGGCGCAATTAGCGTCCCGTGCGACTACAAGGCGGCACTGACCTAGGCGGATGCGGTCCTTGGAGGACTACCATTGTATCATCCTCCGAAATGCTTCGGGCCTCCGCGTTACACAAAGTTGTTGGGTTATTTTCCCCAACTGCGACTCGCCAATCTTGCAACATTCGGCAACTCCGAACCCGACATCACGACACCGTCGCCTTGCGGCTCCGGCTCTCAGATCCCCTGGACCGCAGCCGGCGGGCTCGACGAAGCGCCAACATGCTCGAGACCCGAGCCCCGGTTCCACGCTCCATCCTGGGCGCACCGAAGCGGCACGCAACTTGCGTTGCATCCTGGTGACATGCCCAAAGACGGCACAAATTGTTGAACCTAGTGCTTTGAATCGATCACAACGATGCACAACTGCGAAATCAGCGTTGCAAACTGCCACACTTCTCTCTAAGAGCGGAGCCAATGCACCCACCACGCGACAGATCTCAGCTAAGCAGCGAAGCAATGGCGGGCTTCTCGCTCATCGAAGCGGGCTTCGTAATGCTGACCCTCGGCATCGCCTTAGCGATGACCATGCCGTCGTTTGCTAAGTTTATGCACTCCAACAGCGTCAAAAGCTCTGCCTCACAGCTCGCTGGCCACCTCCGTTTGGCCAGACAAAAGGCCGTCACCGAGAGTATTCAGCACATTGTGTCGTGGAACGCCACGACTGACACCTATCGCATCGTCCGCGATCTTGATGGTGACGGCGTCGTCGACACAAACGAACCCTTTGAGGGCCCGTTTCGTCTGGCAGAGCACGTTGAACTGGCAAATGCATCCCCAGGGGGATTCTCTGCCAGCAGCGTCCTGTTCCTTCCGAACGGCAGCGCGAGCGAGTCCGGGGCAGTGGTGCTGAGCGAACCGAACGGCTCGGCGAGCCGCATCGAACTCCTGGCCCCAACCGGCCAAACAAAAGTCCGCTAGCAAGGAGAAGGCCATGTTTCGCTGGATTCATCGAACCTTATGCAAGACTCATAGACACCGAAGTACCCAGGGCTACAGCCTCGTAGAAACCATGGTTGCGATGGGTGTCTTGGGGATTGGCCTGCTAGCGGTGGCGCAAATTGTACCGGCGGCGAACCGCGGCCTGACTCAGGCCCAAATGCGCACCAACGCGGTCGAAGCAGCACAGTCTCGGGTTGACGCCTTGCGGACCATGCCCTACGACGCCGCCGGGCTCACTGCTGGGACCTACACGGAAAGCGACGGCAGCTACACGCTATCGTGGACCATTACCGACAACCTGCCCGTTGTGGGTACGAAGCGGGTCATCATGCAAGCAAGCTGGACGGCGCCAAACGGCATCCGTAGCGCCAATCTAATCACCTATATTACTGAAGGCACGTAGTCATCAGTACGGCTCAGTGCCGTTTTGCAACGAACTGGGCGACGGATGCCGCGCTTCACTAGACCAAAACTTCACACGGCAACATCGGAGAACAGCATGCGCTCCACAACCACGACCCTACGACGATGCGCTGGCTTCACGGCCGTTGAAGCAATGGTCGGCCTGTTTATCTTCGCGATCATCGGCGCCGCGATCTACGCGGTCATGATTCAAACGAATCAAAGCCAGCGCAGCGGGACTTCCCGCGCCGAGGCCCAGCAAAACGGCAGAGCGGCACTGGAGCTCATGCTCGGCGACCTACGCGAGGCGGGGTACGGCATCGACAAAGACACGACCGTACCCATCGAGACGGCGAGTGACTATCGAATCACCTTTGTCGTGGATCAGGATGCCGATGGCCTGATCGAAGCCGGTGAGCGCATCAGCTATTTCCTCGACAGCAACGCCGCCGACCCGATGGTCTCCGACACTCCCAATCCGGACGACTACGTGTTGCGGCGGGTGATTTCGTCGGCGGCGAACCCCACGGCGACGCCCGCCAACGGCGCCGGCCAGGTGGTCGCGTACGGCGTCACCCAACGGAGCTCAACCCAGCAGGGCAGCTGGGACGTGCCTTTGTTTAGCTACTTTGACGCAGGTGGTAACTCGCTCGCAGCTGGGGGCGTCGATCCCGACGGCAGTCAATGGGGCTCCACGGTTCCAGACTCCGCATTGGGCAAACCAGCCGGCGGCGGTGTCCCACTGACCGTGCGCACCATGCGTGTGGATATCGTCACTGAGGGCAGCCATCAACAGTCCGGCTCAGCAGACTATCCGCTGTCGCGCATCAGCGGCACCATTCGGCCGCGAAACATTGGCCTGGTCGCCCACGGCGCCTTTGCGTCCACTGGCAATCCCTACCCTGGCGGCGGCGGGCAGAGCGGTGGCGGCGATCCGGGCGGTGAGCCCGGTGGAGAGCCCGGCGGTGAGCCCGGCGGCGAGCCCGGCGGTGAGCCCGGCGGCGAACCGGAGCTGCCCCCCCAAGAACCGCCGATCCATATTCCGACCGAGCGCGTGCTCAGCTTGGTACTTACCGAACTGGCCGAGCGTGATTCACATGAAGGATCCCAGGTCACCGAGGACGGCCAAGCCGATTGGGACATCGTCGTCGGTACTCAGACGAGTGCAACGAACAACCTGGCGGTCTGGTTCGCGGGCTACCCGGACCGCTATGCGTCCGGTACTCTGTACGACACCACGCCCAACTACACCGGCCAGAGCCCACGCGACATCAACGCCATGGCCGTTGGCGAGCTCACCAATGACGGGCGAGCAGATCTGGTTGCGGCCACGTCGGTCAGCGAAACGTCGGGGGGGTTCGAAGTCTGGCTGAACAACCCGAGCGGTTACTTCCCGGGGCGGATTGGGCAAGGCTACCCCACCTCGGCAGCCCACGTGTTCTACGGCGATAACACCGGGCAAGGTCGCGCCATCGAGCTTGGTGACCTAGACGACGATGGCGATCTCGACGTCCTACTCGGCACGCGGACCGGCAACAATGCCGGCGACGTAGAACACTGGGTCAACCGCGGCATTGGCATCTTCGAGCGTGCGCAGAGCATTACCGCTCAAGGCGAAGTCAATGCTATCGCGGTCGCCGACTTCGACGGCGATGGGCACATGGATTTCGCCGCCGGCACCAAGACCTCCACGAATCGCAACAATGGCTACGTCGAGGTTTGGTTAAACACCGGTCGCGGCTTCCACCGCGACGCTCGCTGGCAGGCGGACGGCATGGTGAACGCTCTCGTCGCTGAAGATCTCAATGACGACGGCCACGTCGATCTGGTCACCGGCACGCGCACCAGCAACAACCGCGGCACGGTTGGGCTGTGGCTCAACGATGGGGCCGGCAGTTTTGCATTGAGTGACCGAGCGACTGCGGACGGAGAGGTCACCTGTCTCGCCGTCGGCCCCCTCGATCCTGACAACGACGACCCGGACATTGCCGCCGGCACGACAGATCGCTCGATCCAGGCCTGGTTCTGCGACGCCGACGCCGATACCCCGAGCGCCATCATCCCCACCAACGCCTCTTGGTCCGACGCCAACGCTGGTGGCCTGGTCACCGCCATCCAAATCCGCAAGATCGAGACATCATCTCGGACCCCCGGAGATGATCCTTTGAACGACATCGTCGCGGGAACATCCGTCACTTCCACCAGCGGCGAGGTCGTCATCTATCTGAACCCGTATGTATGGACGCTTGACCAAATCTAGGTCGCCGGCCGCGATTTGAAGACTACATGAGGCAGCTATGAAAAACAACGCTCTAACTGTGCGCCTTCCAGCAGCTAGTGAGCAAGGCAGTGCCATGCTGATGAGCTTGCTGGTCTTGTTGATCATGACCCTGTTCGGAAGCATATTCGTCGTCACATCCAAAACCGAGACGCAGATCACCGGCAACCAGGAGCGGCACGCCCAGGCACTGTCGCACGCCGAAGCTGGCTACGCCGAGGTCCTGGCGCGGACCCGCGACGAATCCGACCCCCTCTCTCCAGATCGCAACCAAGCTGGATGGGGGCGGTATCTTGTCAATCAAGTCGGGGCCTCCTCAGCCGACCCCGAGCACGCAGCCACTCAAACGGATGGTCTGGACAACGACGGCGACGGCAACATTGACGAGCCCAATGAACGGTATCCGGAGGTAGCAACGAACCAAACCGGGCAACAATCGCTTGACTACCCGTGGGTTCGCGTCCAACACAAAGTTAACGGTGCAGGTCAAATGATTCTGTTCGGGGATCACGACAACAATCCGCTGACGGCACCCCGAGAAAACCTCGTAGTGGGATCACCGGTGCTGTCCATCACCGCGCGGGGTCAACAGACCACCGCGCGTCGGACAGTCGCCATCGACGCCGTGCGCCCGCCGTACAACGGCGTTCGCACCGCCCTCTACACCGAAGCCGACAATTTTCAGTTTAACGGCACGAGTTTCTTGGTCAGCGGCCGCGACTGGGACCCAGACAGCGGCTTGCCCGTTTTTACGAACCCCGAGGTGCCCGGGATCCTGACTACCGAGGATCCAACAGCGATAGCCGGGGCCCTGGGCAGCCAGCAGACGAATAACGTCGAGGGGCTAGGCGGTGAACCCTCGATTTCACCAGCTGGGGTCGACATGGACCTCGACGCCATGGCAACCAATTGGATCGAACTGGCTGAGCACACGCTGGCGAGCGGCAACTACTCGAACCAGACCTGGGGCGATCGCAACAACTATACGGTGGCCCATTGCACTGGCGACTTGGGCGTATCCGGCCAGAATAGCGGTGGCGGGATACTCGTTGTCGAAGGCGATCTAGACTGCTCGGGGCAGTTCCTCTGGTACGGACTCGTGCTCGTACTCGGCGACATCAGCTTTTCCGGAGGTGGCAGCGGCATCCACATCTACGGTGCGCTATTGAGCGCTGGGAGCGAGTTGCGCCAAGACGTGGGCGGCAACGCCGACATTCTCTATTCGAGCGCGGCATTGGCGCGACTCTCCGACCTGTTTCCGTTCGTCGTGGCCAACTGGCAAGAGCTGTAAACCAATCACCCTAGAGGGCAGGCCACCGGTCAGGCCTGCCCTCTCACATTTCTTTCACCATCTCCAGCAACCGCGACGCCGTCCGCCAATTGCGTGCTGTGACGGTCACCCCCACCGCGGATTCGATCTTGGTCGCCAGCCGCGAGCGGCCGATGCCCTCCGGAGCATCTAAGTAGAGCAGCTCGCGGGTCAAAACAAAGCGCTCGCTTGGTCGCGCCAGCTGAGCGAGCTTGTCCACATCAGCATCAGCCGGCGGCTCGACCAAGAAGTACAGATGGAGTCGGGCAGGCTCCGCCTCAGCCTCAGCGAACGGATTGGCACGCAGCGCCTGTGCCAACCAGGCCCCTGGCCTGATCAGGACATCCGGCGCAAACCCTGCTTCCCGCTCAACGCTCGCCCCGATCTGCGCCGCCAGCGTCTGGGGCGCCGTGCCGCTGCGAAAAACGACGTTGCCGCTTTGGATGTAGGTGCGGACGCCGGTGCAGCCAAGCTCTCCAAACGACCTTCTTAGTAGGTGCATCGGCAACGGGTGGTTGCCGCCGACGTTGATGCCCCGCAGAAGGGCAAAGTAAATCCGTTGCGTCAATGCATCACCCGACTGGAAGCCCCGGGGCAGTCCAGCTCTCACCCAAAGAACCGCGACAAGAACCACATGGCGGCAGAAAAACAGACGCTCAGGAGGATGCAGGTGGTGATCGGCACATAGACCCGTACCCCTCCCCGCTCGATCCGCAGGTCACCCGGCAACCGCCCTAACTGCCCAGCGCTGGGAACGAAGTGGAGCACCAGCCCAACAATGCCCAGGACAACTCCGGCGACAATCAGCGCACGTGGCAATCCACTCATGCCTCGCATCATAGCATGGGGCCCAACTCGCTGGTCCTCGCCGGGCGGCTCGGGGTTTTCGGATGGCCCGAAGAGGGAGTCGAGGTAGAGTTCCGCAGGAGGTTTTTTGAAAACGCCTTCTCCAGGGCCGTCCATGGAGTCCCCCGGCGGCTTGCGACGAGCAGGGCGACTGTTGGGGTGCGGGCGCGAGGGAACTGCCGGTGTATTGCTTGCGGAGCTGCCGCGGAGTTTCGCTCTCCGGAACCGGCGCAGCGTCCGGACCTCCGGAACTGCCAAGTTCCGCTCCGGAAATATTCATGGACCTGGGGTCCACGCCGAGCAATGAAAGTTGCAGGCTCATCGTGTGGGCTCGACCGAAGGACGCGGGAGTTTGCAACGACAGCTACTTTGTGAGCAACTCGTCTGCTCGCGAGGTGGTTTTCTCGGACAGGCTCCAGCGGGGCTGTCCGAAAACGCGGAACCCCGGCGCGCTGGTTCCGCAGGAAGCTGTCCGAGAATTGTTGGGTGACGGTGAAGTCGCGCGAGCGCTGGTTTTTTTGCATCGGTCGAAGAAGGTAGTCGGTGGGACGGCACACTTCCTGCTCGTTCCGCTGCGGAACTATTCATGGACATTTTGTCCACCCCGGGCAATGAAAGTCGCAGCTCATCGTGTGGGCTCGACCGAAGGCCGCATGAGTTTACAACGACTTACAGTTACTTTCTGGGCAACTCCCGCGGAGTTCCGCTCAGCGAAACCAAAATTAGCGGATTGCAGCGAGGTTCGGTAACAACGTTCCGCCGCCGGCTCGGGCCGAGCTGGCTCAAGTGGTGCCGGGAGCGGGATTTGAACCCGCACGGGTCGCCCCACACGCCCCTCAAGCGTGCGTGTCTACCAATTCCACCATCCCGGCACGCAATCGTTTGTCGCGGCGCCGCGCCTCACGCCGGAAGGGGCGAGCTACGAGCCGCCGCCCTCATCCTCGGTCGCGGGAGCCGCCTCGGTGGCCGGTGCCGCGCCCTCGGTGGCGCCCTCCGGCGCGGTTCCGTCCGGCGCCGTGCCCTCTGTGGCGGTGCCACCCTCGGTCGTCACCGCACCTGGGCCGCCCGGCAACCCAATGGGACCCGAGCCGACTTCAGGCAAAGCGACCGGCAGCTCGCTGGCCGACTGGGCGTCGCGCTCGAGGGCGCTGGAGCCGCTGGAGCGCGCCTGGATCATCGCCAGGAGGAGCGCCAGGGTCATGAACGACACGCCGAGGACGGTGGTGGCCTTGGTCAGGAAGGTGCCGGCGCCACGGCCGCCGAAGATGGCTTGGCCGCCAGCCCCCTGGCCGCCAAAGGCACCAGCCAACCCGCCCCCCTTACCGGACTGCAGGAGGACGGCGATGATCATGACGAGCGCCACGATCACGTGCACTATCAAGAGGAATGCATACACAGTGGTTCTCCCAGTCAAACGCGCGGCGGCACTCTAGCAGAATTCGGGCGGCGCCAAAAGGACCGCATGGGGCGGCTTTGCGACGCCAAAAGGACCGCCTGGGGCGGCCTTGCGGCGCTAGAAGGCCACCCTGGCACCCCCTGCCAGCTGGCGCGGGGGCCAAACCCGGGCGCCGGCCAGCCGGTGACCTAGACCGCCAGCGGCGCCGCCTCGGCGATGGCCAAAAAGCCCGCCGCATCCAGACTGGCGCCGCCGACCAGGGCGCCGTCGATGGCCTCGTGGGCCAGGAGTTCGGCGGCGTTGGCGGGCTTGACGCTGCCGCCGTAGAGGATCCGGAGCGCCTGGGACACTCCCTCTCCGAAGCGGTGGCCCATCCACGAACGGATCTGCTCGTGGACCTCGACGGCTTGCTCAGGGGTGGCCACCTTGCCGGTGCCAATCGCCCAGACCGGCTCGTAAGCCACCACCGTCTGGGTGGCGGCGCCCCGGTCAAGGTCGGCGTAGGCGGCAGTGATCTGTCGGGACACCACCTCCCAGGTGCGACCGCCCTCCCGATCGGCCAACGATTCGCCGACACACACCACCGGTAGGAGGTCGTGGGCCTGGGCGGCGCGGAGCTTTTGAGCGACCCAGTCGTCCGAGTCACCAAAAAACTGGCGGCGCTCCGAGTGGCCGATGATCACCATGTCGCAGCCAACATCCCGGAGCATCGGGCCGGACACCTCCCCCGTGAAAGCACCTTCCGGTTCCCAGTAGAGGTTCTGGGCCCCCAGGCTGACGCGGCTTCCGGCCAGTGCCGTGGCGGCGGCAGGAATCGACACATACGGCGGAAACACTGCCAGGTCGGCCTGCGGGGCGCCGTCCCGAGCTGCCCCGGCAACGGCGGTGGCCAGGGCAGCCGCCTCGGTCGGCGTCTTCTGCATCTTCCAATTGCCGGCGATCAACTTCCGTCGCATGCGCCTCATTCCCTTCCTAGACCGCCACTCCTTCGAGGGCGGCGACGCCGGGGAGTGCCTTCCCCTCCAGAAACTCCAACGTCGCACCGCCGCCGGTGGACAGGTGAGTGACCCGCTCGGCACAACCGGCGGCGTGGATGGCCGCCACCGAGTCGCCACCGCCAACGATGGAAGTGGCGCCGTCGTCGGTGGCGCGGGCCACTTCTGCGGCGATGGCGACCGTCCCTTTCGCAAAGACCGGCACCTCGAAGATGCCCAGCGGTCCATTCCAAAAGACCGTGCCCGCGCCTCGGAGGGCCTCCCCAAAAGCGCGGACCGTGGCAGGTCCGATATCGACACCCAGTTGGTCAGCGGGCATGCCGTCCACCGCGACGATTTCCGGATCGCGGTCCTGGGCATCCACCGACGGCGCCACGCGCGTGTCGATCGGCAAGAGGAGCTTGTCGCCGGCGCGCTCGATGAGGCCACGGGCCATGGCCACGCGGTCTTCCTCCAAGAGCGACTTGCCGATCTCCAGCCCCTTTGCCTTCAAGAAGGTGTACATCATGCCGCCGCCGACCAGCAGGCGGTCCAAGCGCGGCAGCAGGGTCTCGATGACATCGATTTTCCCCGAGATCTTGGCTCCCCCCAAGATGGCGACGAACGGCCGGCGCGGCGCGGCGAGCATCTCCCCCAAAACGGTCAGCTCGCGCTCCAGGAGGAGGCCGCTGGCGCGCTCCGTCAGCAGCCGCGCCACCCCTTCAGTGGAGGCATGGGCACGGTGCGCAGCACCAAACGCGTCGTTCACGTACACCTCACCGAGCCGCGCCAGCGCCCCAGCAAACTCCGGGTCGTTTTGAGTCTCGCCTGGGTGGAAGCGCAAGTTTTCGAGGAGAAGCACGCCGCCCGCTTGGAGGTTTGAAGTCATCGCCTCGACCTCGGCGCCGATCGCATCGGGCGCCAGCGCCACCGGGCACCCTAGGAGTTCGGACAGCCGCCGGCCCACCGGTGCCAGCGACAGCTCAGGGCGGACCTTGCCTTTGGGGCGCCCCAGGTGCGACATGACGACCAACCGCGCACCGCGCTCGATGAGCCAGCGCAGGGTCGGCAGCGCCGCCCGAACGCGCGAGTCGTCCTCGACGTGTCCCGCCTTCAGGGGGACGTTGAAGTCGACCCGGACCAACGCGCGCTTGCCAGCCACTTCGAGCGCTTTGAGACTTCGTCGCGCCATCTGCCGCCTACACGTGCTTCAAGAAGTCGGCAACCCGATTAGCGTAGCCCCACTCGTTATCGTACCAGGACAGCACCTTGACCATATTGCCATCCATCACCGTCGTCATCTGCGAATCGAAAATTGACGAATGCGTGTTGCCGACGATGTCGGTGGAGACCAAGGGCTCCTCGGAATACTGCAAAACACCCTTCAAAGGCCCCCGCGCCGCCGCCGCTTTGAACGCCGCATTGACCTTGTCGCGGTCGGTCTTTTTCTTCACCCATGCCGTGAAGTCGGTCAGCGAGCCATCCGGCACCGGTACCCGCACCGCCATGCCATCCAGCTTGCCCTTCATCGACGGAATGACTTCGGCGATGGCCCGCGCCGCTCCGGTCGACGTCGGGATGATGTTGATGGCAGCGCTTCGAGCCCGCCGCAAGTCCTTGTGCGGCAAATCGAGAATGCGCTGGTCGTTGGTGTAGGCGTGGATGGTGGTCATCAGCCCGCGCTGCACCCCGTAGGCGTCGTCCAACACCTTGACCAAGGGCGCCAGGCAGTTGGTCGTACACGACGCAATCGACAACACGTGGTGGTCGCGCTTCTTGTACGACTGGTGGTTGACCCCCAAGACGATGGTCGCATCGGCGTTCTTGGCGGGCGCGGTGATGAGCACCTTGCGGGCCCCCGCGTCCAGGTGGGCGGACGCCGCCTCCTTGCTTTGGAACAACCCCGTCGATTCCACCACGACTGACACGCCCATCTTCTTCCAGGGCAGCTTGGCGGGATCGCGCTCGGAGAGCACCTCGAAGCTCTCCTTCGTGGAGATGCGGATCTTGGAGCCACGGCAGGTGATATTCTTGGGGAACGGCCCGTGCACCGAGTCGCGCCGCAGGAGGTGTGCCAGAGTCGGCGCGTCGGTCAAGTCGTTGACCGCAACAACATCCACTCCCGGGCGCAAGTAGGCTGCCCGAAACACCAACCGACCGATCCGTCCAAACCCATTGATGGCAATCTTCAGGGGCATGCGGGGCTACTCCTCCGGCGCGAGTGCGACATAAGACGTTTTGTCATGCAACCTTGCACCGCGCGCTGCGGCGCGCGGCGAGGATACGCGCCCAGCTAGAACACTGTCAAGATGCCGCTAGAAGTCGACGCGTTCGGTCGAACGAATCAGCCGGAAGTTGACGTCCATCCCCAGATCGTCGACGAAGATGAACTTCATGCCAAAGCCACCGGACGCCAAGTCGCCAGACTGATCGAACAACTCGTGGCCCCGGTAGTTGTACAACCAGACTTCAAAGGAACGATCGTCGCGCGGATCGATGTTCCGCGTGCCGCTCAACCCGCTGCCACCCGATTCCCGGTCTAGTTCATCCAGCGCCGTGTTCAGATCGCTGCCGGAGATAGTAATGACCTCCCGGCGAATCTCGTCGGGCTCTCCGAAACGGATGTAGACGCGTCCCATGTCGCTAAAGCGCCCCTTCAAGACGTTGCTGGTAAACCGCCGGTCGGCATACTCGACCCGGCGCAAGAACTCGTCGCGCACTGGGTTGCCATCCCGCCCTTCGGTCCGCGCCCAGAAGTCTTCCAGGTAGCGCTGGCGGGCGCCGGCCCCTAGTGACTCGTAAGTGGCGAGCTGGTCGCCGTCCAGATAGAAGAGCGTCAGGTCGTCTTGTTCGCCAATCCAGCTCACCCAATCGGCGCTCTCCCAGAACACCTCGAAGGCGCGCTCGATCACCGCGCGGGCATCCGAACCCTGGTCCGCCACCTGGACCCGCAGCTGGTAGCTACCGGCCGGCATTGCCGCGACGTCAAAGGCCACGGTGTCCGCCCACGCCGCCCCTGAACTGGACAGGACCTTCGACCAACGCCGCACGTCGGCGCCAGCCGGGTCGACCACGAGATACTCGATGGAGTAGCGGCGCCGTCCGGTCGCCGCCGGCGGCCGCAGATCGTAGACCTCGTAGTACGCCGAAACCCGATCCAGGAAACGACCGTAGACCCTCCCCGACTGCGGTTCTACCTCGAGACCAGACTTAAAAAAGGGCGACGCCTCATCGGAGCGGCGGATGGCGCGAGCAAACTGCAAGTCGGAAACCGACATTTGCCCTGGGGGAAATTGACGCGGCGACAACGTCATCGCCGCCTGGCCCTTCTTGCGGCTCTTGGCAAACAGATGAAACAAGCCCTTTTTGGTGGCATTCAGGTCTTGAACCATGGCCCGCACCGAATCGGTGCCGGCAGCCACCGGCAACCGGAGCTGCACGATTTGAGTCAACCCCTCAGCCAGAGCGGTGAACTCGGTGGCGGCTTCGAAGCGCGCGTCGTCCTCCCACTCACCGACCTGCTTGCCCCCGGCAAGAAACTCAAAATGCAACCGGGCACGGCCTTCGAACGCGTCCCCACGCTTGTGAAATTCGAGTTCGTGGTTGTCGATTTCGACGTACAGCTCCAGCTCGACCTTGCCATTTGTCCCGCGAAAGTGAGCGGCGTCCAGGCGAAAGTGCAGATCACCATCGCCGAGGACCGCAGCACCAGCCGCCGCCACCCCCAACGCCGTAGCCGCCGCAACGCACAACGCAGCGCGGGACATCCGCGCTGCGTGGCTAGAGCGGTAGCGGGCGAAAAGGAGCTCGTTCAGGCTAGAACTCCAGTTCTAGTGAGAACCGGTGAACCGTACCCAGCGTTTGAAAATCATTGTAGGCGTAGTCCACCTTGCCCATCGCCGAGGCGCTGGCCGGGAACTTAACACCAAACCCAGCGGTCAGCCCTTCGGAGTCGTAGTTGAACTTGTAGCCGCCGCGGGCGAACAAAAAGTCGCGGAAAGCGTACTCGGCACCCCAGTTGCCGCGCTCAGCATTATCCGGTGGGTGCGAGAACTCGATGGCCGACAGAACGACGTGGGGACCGCGCTCCAAGAGGTTCACCGAGCTACCCAGCCTGAACAGAATCGGCAACTTCACCGACTCGGCGTCCGCACGAAACGCCAGCTCGGCACCCATGTTGGTAATCGCCATACCCAACCGCAGTGACCGGTAACCCGTGTCGTAAAGCACTCCCAGGTCGAACGACGCAGCGCCGGCCTCGTAGTCGGCCAACGTCTCTTGGATGTAATTGACGTTGATCCCAGTCGAGAACTTGTCGGTCAAAGAGCGCGCGTAGGTGACGCCGAACAACACGTCGCCGGCGTCAAAGAAGCGGCCGTCGCCATCGGGGTGGGTGGGATCGGTCCGCAGCTCGGGCTCCATGGACAGCCCCCGCAAGTTGACCGCAAACATGCCGGGCATGAAGCCGACGCCAAACACGTAGCTGGCGGCGTTGATGTCGAGCTTGGCTGGATAGGCGGCATGGTGCACAGCCAGCGTGTTGCCGCTCAGCCGCGCCAAGCCAGCCGGATTCCAGTACACCGAACTCGCGTCGTCAGCGATCGACGTAAATGCATCACCCATAGCCGCTGCCCGCGTGCCAATACCAATCTTCAAGAACTGGGCACCGACGGTTCCCACCTTCTCAAAGATCTCGGTGGCACCCGCAGCCGTCGACAAGCAACCAACCAACACCCACACCAAGCAGACGGTCCTCACGGTGCCACTCCTCCTGCGCCTGCGCGCCTTGTCCCCTGGCCTCTCGGTAACGTTCATCGCACCACCACCACTTTACCCACAGTGCTCCCCATGGGTGACTCCACCGAGTACAGGTAGATACCACTGACCACGTTCTGGCCGTTGCGCGAAATCATGTCCCAATAGTTGCTACCGCCGTCCTGAGTGTCAGGCGTCAGCGTCTCCACCAGGTCACCGGACAGCGTGAAGATGCGGACGACGGAGGCGTCCGGCAAGTTATTGAAGGCGATCTTAGTGCCGGTGGGATCGGTGGGATTGGGCCGGAGATCCCAGCTTGATCCCGCCAGGTACGGATTCGGCACCACCGTCACCCGATCGATGCTCATCGACGGCGCCGTCGACGGGAACACCACCGCTTCTTCGTTGGAAGACGGCCGCGTGTGCAATTCCACCACCTGCGCCCCCAGCGGACCATCCTCGATCGTTTCCGAGTACGCGGTCACCACGTAGAAGTACGGATAACCATCCAGGACGTCTTGATCCTGGTAGCTGTAATAGCCCTTGCAGTAGACCGTGTCGCAAACGGTAAATGTCGAGTCGACTATCTGGTAGGGCGGGAACGTCTGACCACCGATCTGGATATCTGGCAGCGCCGGGTTCAGGCGCGCCACCGGCAACGACTGCTCCACGCAGGTGGTTTCGTCGATCGGCAAACTCCCGACGCTCCGGTCCACTAGGTAGCCTAGCGGGCACGAACCAATGTCGCGATTGTCGACCGTCTCGTAATCCTCGAACAGTGCTTCGTTGGTCGGTCGCCCGTCCAACAGCTCGATCGGGCACGGGCTATCTTCCAATCGATCCAACCCGGCCAGCAGGCGCTCGAACGCTTCATAGGAGGGTCGACAATAGTCGAAGGTCTCGAGCGTCGCGTTGAAGGGCGACGTCGACTCGCGCGTGTAGGCCACCAGTTCCACGCAGCTCGAATCGCCCTGCACCGAAAAATCGCCGAGGAGTTGGAATAACTCGGTCGGCACACTCTCCGACTCGCGGTCCCAACCCGCTGCCTTCCAGACCCGATACCCCTTGAAGTTTTTGGCACCGGTGATGGGGTTAGTGCTTTTGTCGACCAGGTTGTCCCAGGTCAACACCACTTCTCCAGGCGGTGCGGTCGGCAGGGAGTTCTCCAAACATCTGAGGTCCTCGTTGGTCACCCCTACGGTCCGGCCAGTGGTGGAAATGCTCAGGTTGGGGGCCGGTGGCGGCGACACGCCGATCCAGCGCACCGCGCCCTCGCGTCCATCCACCCCGGTGCAAGCGTGCGCCGGGTTGGCGCAGTCGCCGTCGATCCAAGTACAGTCACCGCGCACGCACGGGGCCTCGGGGCTGTTGGGATCGCAGTCGTCATCGATGACCCCAGCCGCCGAGCCTGACTCCGCACAGAACACACACTTTTCGCGCCCCAGTTGGCCCGTGGTGTTGTCCCCGTCCAGGTTGAACAAATCACCGTTGAAGATGCGCTGGGCGTTGATGGCGTTGCGCTTCAAGCCGTTGGCGCCTTCGAACCCCTCACCAATCACAAACGCCACCTGGAAGGTCAAAGACGTGTCGGGCAGCAACTCGGCGAACGGCCCCACCGCCATCACATAGCGATAGTCGCGGGCATCAGTGGGGTTTTCCTGGATGAACTTACCGTCGTCGGTACGGGCCGACCGTGACAATAGTTCGTAGCGCTCAAAGTCGTTTTCCGGGTCGCGAATCGCGCCGCCCTGCGTGAACCACACGAACGTGCGGATACCCACCTCGGCGGGTGCCACCAGCCCCTGCGGATCGGTCGAGTGCCCGAGGAACAATCCACCAAACCAACCGGGCACATCACCGGTCTCCTGGAAGTTGTGATCGGTGTCGGCCACGTCGCGCATGTAAGCCAGCTGCAGCTTGACCTGGGTCCGCCGGCATCCGGCCGGGGTGGCTGGGCGCTCGTCGACGATCACCGTGTCGATCTCGGCGAAACCCACCAGGTCGTCCTGGAACATGTTGGGATAGGTGTCATCGTCGGCCGGACCCACGTCGGAGTCGACGAAGAACCCCAGATAGATGTCGCGCAGCGGTCGGTTGCCGTCGTTCCAAATCTTGTAGTCGACGCCGATCATGTTCTCAGCACCACCTGACGACCACGAAAAGCTGCGCTGCTGGACCCGCAGGAACAGTGGCACGTGCTCGGCGTTTTGGTTGGTCGCCACTTCGTTGTAGTCGGTGTACTCGCTGGCAAACATCTGCTGCGAGACCGCTTCGTAGTCCTCGTCGATCAAGCCGTCGCCATCATCGTCGCGCCCGTTCAGGAAGTCCTCGTTGATGTGCGCGGTGTCGGTCGGACCGGTGGCGTCACCGTCATCGTCGGCCGAGGTGGCGTCACCGGTCAAGCTGAAGCGTGCCCCCTCCCGGGCCCCCTCGAAGCTCGTGTAAACTCGGTCGATGGGATCGTTGAAATCGGGCAGAAATTCGACTTCGTAGGCGCCCGTGGAGACGTGCGGATTACCATCGGCATCGACCGCGCCGACCCAGAGCCCCCCCATGAACAGGTATTCGTTGTTGGAGCCTGGAGGCCATTCGGCCGACGGGCGATTGCAGAAGTTGCCGAAGAAATCGCCCAAGAATCCGGCGTTCGACATATGCAGGAGCAAGTTGCCGGACGAGTGAATGTAGGTGCAACTGCGCTCGAAGATGGCTTGTGGCGACCCCTTCTCGCCGACGCCCGGGTAGTAGCGGCCGTCGAACCCAGGGGCCCGCACCTTGTCAGAGTACGCCGCGGCATCCTCCGCAACAGCGGCCAGCGCTAGCCCCACCGCCAGGACGAGTGCAATTCTCGACCGCTCGCTTGCCCGCATCAACCTATCCCCTCCTCGTTGCTCGCCCGGTTTGGCGGCTAGCTAGAACGTCAGTCCCAAGCCAACCCGCACGACCCGGCCCTGGTTGAACACGCGGGGGTCGTTGAGCGGCACCCAGTCGGCTAGCCCATCGCCGTCGGCGTCCTCGCCCAGGAAGGCGCCACCAGCCAGGCCGGTCTCGGTGTAGTAAGCTGCGTAGTCGATCAAGTCTTCGTTGGACGACAACCCGCCCGGCCAGTTGTCCGGCTCGAGTCTGCCGATGTTCTGCGAGTCGAGCACGTTGCGCGCCTGCAGGAAGAAGGTGGCACGCTGTCCCCAGAGCCGGAAGAACTTGTCGGCCTGCACGTCCAAGGTCGCCTGCGACGGCAACCGCCCGGTATTCCGATCTTCGGGGTCGATGGTCTTCTGCAGCCGCGCCGACGGCGTGAAGGGCACGCCCGAGCCATAGCGCCAGACAAAGCTGGACGACCAGTTGCCAGGCTCAGAAATGAACAACGTAGCGTTCACCGTGTGGCGCTGGTCCCAATCCAGCGGCTGGTCCGAGATCGGCAGGAAGAGGAGATCTTGCCGGAGCGTTTCTTCCTCGTCCGAAGCGACGCCCGTGGCGTAGCCCAACGTGTAGGCCAAATCTGCCGAGAAGTTGTGGCTGAAGCGCTTGGAAACCGACGCCTCGAAACCACGCGACGACGCGTAGTCCCGATTCACATAGGTCCACACCAGGTCAGCAGAGCCGGGTGCCACCTGCCGCTCGGTGGTCAACAGTCCAAAGATGTCCTTGAAGTAGACCGAGAACTGCCCGACAACCGTCGGCGTGAACAAGTGCTGAACACCTGCCTGGTAGGAAATCGTCGTTTCCGCATCGAGGTTGGGGTTACCGCGCACACGCGCCAGCACCCCGCGATCTTCAAAGATGTAGATCCGGTCCGGAATCTGGAAGTAGCGTCCGTAGGTGAAGCTCATGACATCACGGTCAGAGATCGGGAAGGCGATCCCCAAGCGCGGTGACATCTGTGCCTTGATCCGCTCATCCACTTCGCCGGCGGGGATCTGGTCGCCGACCGAAAACACGTCGTAGCGCAACCCGGCGTTGATGATCATCCCTTCGTGCTCCCACCGATCCTGCACGTAGAGCGAACCCTCGGGGTTGTAGTAGTGAAACGCCGTCTTGTCCCGGCCGAACGTATCTTGGACATTGGTCTCGTTCGGGAAACGCAACGATAGCACCTGCAGGTCGTTGTAGATCCCCTGGGCGCCCCACTTGATGAAGTGCTTGTCGTGCTTCTTGCTCCAGTCGGTCTTCACCGTGTAGATTCGATTGTCGCGTTGGTAGAAGCGGGGGTAGTCGCCATTGGAGACGAAAAACGTCTCGGAGTCGTTGTTGATCGAATCGACCCAGAAGCCGGGGGTCTCCTGCACGTACTCCCAGGGTTCGCGGCCCAGCACCCGCCGGTCAGTATCGAACGAGGCGCGGCTCAATCGCAGGTTGTAAAATGTGTCCTCTGAAATGTTCTGCCGCCAGACAAACTTATACTGTTCGAACAACTCTTCCCGGTCCGGCGTGTGAGCTGGTGCGTTGTAGGCGATGTAGTCGACGCCCTCAACACCCTCCGGACGGAAGGTGCGAAAACGGCCGTACTCGCGCACCGCTTCGCCTTCCGAGTCGAAGGTGTCATCGATCTCAACGAATCCGTCCCGGCTCCAGCGGTGGTTGTAGGAGTCCCACTGGCGGCGGTTGTTCAGATACTCGAAAGTCATCTTGATTTGCGGGCTGATCTTGTACGCCAGCTTCGACTGCACCTTGACGTCGTTGTTTTGGCGCTGGCCAAGCGACACCATATCGAGGAGCGTGCTGCCGCCGCGGTTTTCTCGCGTGTTCAAGTACGTGTCTTGGAAGGTGCCCTCGTAGGAAACAAAATACGTCAGGCCCTTGACGCCGCCATAGCCCGGCAAGTTGAGCGGACCGCCAACGCCCAAACTGACGCGGTCGAAATTGTCAAAGGTACGATCCGGAGCGCCGTAGTCGTCGGTGTAGTAGCGAAACTCCCCGGCGAACTGGTCCGAGCCCTCTTTGGTTTCCAGGTTGATGACGCCCGACTGGGCATTGCCAAACTCGGCCTCGAATCCGCCAGTGATGACCTCGGAGCTTTGCAGCGCCGCCGTGGATACAGAGACGCCCGCCTGTCCCAGCGGGTCACGCACCGGCACGCCGTCGACGTAGACCGCCACCTCGCCGCCGCGACCGCCGCGGAAGTGCAGCTCACCACCCTGGTTGACAACGCCCGCCTTCAAGGCGATGGCCTCTTCCACGTCATCGATCGGCATTTGGCGCAAATCTTCGGACTTGACCGTGTGTCGGGTGTCGGCACGGTCTTTGTTGATCAGGTCCGCTTCGCCCGTAACGATGATGGTCTCTTCAGTAAAAGCCTCGGGCTTGAGCGACAACTCAACCTGGGCGGTCGACCCCGCCGACACCACCACCGACTTGACCGCCTGGCTGTAGCCAATGAAGCTGGCCTGGACCTCGTAGCTGCCGGGCGGCACGCCGTTAATCGTGAACGAGCCGTCGTCCAAACTGATGTTTCCCAGCGTCGTCCCCAACACCACCACGTTGCAGTACGGCAAGGGACTGCCCGACTGGGCATCCGTCACCTTGCCAGCGATCGTCCCCTGTTGGGCGAACCCGGGGGCCGCCAGGCTCGCCAAGAGGAGCGCGCCCAGGCCCAGCGCCATCCACCGCGCGTTTCCGGGGTTGCTATTCATTGCGATAGCTCCTTTCGAAGCTCTGTAAGGGGCAGGTTGGGGGCCGGCGCCAGGCTGGGGGTGCCCAGGCTTCTCTAGTCTCCAACTGAAACATCTGTCGAGTCAAGCTCTTCCAAGGCTGCACCCGCCTGCGAGCCGCTTCTCCGGCGCTCGGATCAACCTCCGCCCGCCTAGTCACGGGGTCCAGCGCAGCTGCATGGTCAAGGCGTTCCGAACCGCATCCTCGACCTCCAGGGTCACCGCGTCGTTCTCCACCCAATCCCTGACAAACGTCGCATCCAATTGCCATTGCGCGTCTTCCGTGCGGAAGGTGAGCCCGGCCGAGGCCCGGCGGGTGGTCGTATCCAGCACCGGATCGTCCAGATCGCGGTTCCCATCCTCCTTTAGGAGACGGAATCCACCCCGCACTCCTCCACGTAAAAATGGGAAGTACTCGCCGCCTGCGCCGATTTCGAGCACCGCTTTGGGCTCGGTCCGGGTGGGCTTGGAGATGCGCCGATCGAGGTCGTCGAACCCATAGGCCAGCTCGCCAGCCACCAGGCCACGCCCGCGAGGCAACCGATAGGAGGCGCCGCCGGCCGCCCGCCACGCCGTCTGTCGGAGAATTTTGGCCTGAACGTAGCTATTGGTGTTTTCTTGCGGCAACTGCCAATACTCGTTCTGGCCGACGCGGAACCCGGCGCCGATGAAGATGGGCGTCTGGCGCGCCGCCCGCTGGAAGCGCAGCTCCAACTCCTTGGAGCGAAACCCCTCCTCAAACGTCAATTCGTCGATGATCAAGGTGCGGCCGGTCGGATTCAAGAAGAACAACTCCGACCAGTTGCGGTGCGCGGTCTCGCGGCCCTCAAAGGACTGGTAGCGGAAGTCGACGCCCAATCGCGTGTCGCCGGCAAAATCACCCAGCACATGGACGGACCCCGCCACCAGCGGGCGCTCCCAGTCCAACTGATCGATGTGCACATCCGAGATTGCCCGCCCATCGAAGCGCGTCCGCCCAAAGGCGCCGTTGGCCCCAGCCACCAAGCTCTCGACGGTGCCACCACCTCCCTCGACCACCCGATACGTGAAGCTGCCAGCCAGCTGCGTGGTGTTGGCGATATGGTCCACCTGGTAGCGAGCCGGCGTCCCCTTTTCTTCGCGCTGCCTCGCCCAGCTCAGCTCGATGCCGGCGGCCAGTTTGTCACCAAAACGGCGAGCCCCATGCCCTGAGAGTGCCGGGCCCTGCAGGCCGGCGTCGATCACCTCGTAGGTCACCGAACCGTCGGCGTTCTCTTCCACTGGCAAGACGAACGTCTGCCTGAGCCCAGGGGTTACCAAGCGCTCCGCGGTGGCGTCGAAAAAGGCCGCCGTGCCACCCAATGCAACATGGTCGCTGGGTTTTAGATTGACCTGAAACAGAGTCGGGAAGTGGGTGATCGCCTGATCGCCCAGGCCCAAGGTGGTGCGATCCCGCCAGGTCCGCGGCCCCGAAAACGCGTCGATGTGGTGACTGGGCTTGTCGGTTAAGTGGCCGGTGATGTTGCCGGCGAAATCCAACAGGTTGACCTCGTGATTCTCGTCGGCCACCGCCACCTGCATGCCACCCATTGCCAACAACCTGGCCGGCGGCGTGCGCGCGTCCGCTGCCACCCCGCTCCCCTGCCGCCATGCCTCCAGGAGCTGCGCAGCACCCGGCACCGGTGCCGAGACTCCGAACCACAAGAAGCATCCGCTCCAGAGAATCAGCGGCACCCTTGTTGTCGCTCGATTCACCACCGCCCCCCAGAGCGCGCTGATCATGCGCATTGTCAGAACCATAGCGTTGACGACAGATAAATGGTCGTGAAGGTCTCATCCAGCTCAACGGTCAGGATCGGCTGACCCGGCACCGGCACCTGGTCCAGAGCAAACTCGGTATGGGTGATCGACGTACGTTCCAAAGACACGTCGAAGTGCACGGTCTCGAAGTGCAGTCCCGACCCAAAGGTCACCGCATGCCCTTCGACCCGGTCGCCGCGGAACGTGCGGAAACCAGCAGGATTGACCGCGGCAGACAATGAGTCGACGTTGGCGCGAATCGTTGGATGGAAACGATAGCCGGCGCGAAGCGGCACCGCGTTACCACCGGGACGCCAGGTGTACTCGCCGCCGAACGCCGCCGTGGTCGTTGCGTAGCTGGGTGCTTCCACCTCCACGAACTGGCCGCTGGCGTCGCGCTGGCGGGTGACCGACTCGTCCCACGGACGGAAGTGGTAGTCGCCGACCAAGACGAGGTCTTCAAACGGCGTCACCGCCACCCCCACCGAATAGAAGAGCGGTACCTCCAGCTCCGAGTCAGGCACCTCGAACTCGAAGGTGTCGTCCACCGGCGGGAATCCAGGCAACCCTGGCGGCGTGAACAACGTCACCTTCTCCGTGCCATCAGTGGATTCGATGGTGTAGCCCGGCCGCAGGGTAGCGCCGACGGTGACCATCTCGTGGGCTTCGACCAACACTCCGGCCTCGATCGAGAAGCCGGCAAGCTTCGAGTGGCGAGAGCGTGAATCCAGAAAACTGAGCTGTCCGCCGAACGCGACGCGATCCTCGTCGAGCTGATCGAGGGTGCCGGTCAAGATGTTGGCGTTCACACCGACGTGCACGCGCTCGTGCGGCGCCGCGGCCACCGACACCGTGAAAGCGTCGACACCGCCCTCACTCGTATCTTTGTGTTCCAACGGGATCTCGACGTTGCCGCCCGGATCGAAGCTGAGCACCTGCCCCTGCGTGTAGAGCAGGTCAATCAGCCGCCGGAAGCTCACCGCCGCCACCAGACCGGCCGGCTCCAGCGCCTGGCCGGGCACGCGCAGCGCGCCGCCGATCAGGTTGTAGGTGGTTTCGGTAGAAAACTCATCGGTGAACGACAGCGCCGGTACGGCACCGCCAAACACCAGGAGGGCGTCGGGGTTGGGCGTCGTGCCGCCACCCGAAGTGATGCGAATATCGGCCTGAGCGGCGCCGCCCTCCAAGGCGGCCAATCCGGCAGGGTTCAATGACACCGAGGCGATCTCGTTGCGCAGAGCCGTGCCAGCGCCACCCATGGCCCGGGCGCGCGCCCCCGCCACCGCCAGTTCGACCGTGTCCTGTGCCTGCGCCGGCACCACACCCAGCGCCAACGCCACCAGCCACAGTAGCCCACCCCGGCTCATCGTCCAGCCCCCGCGAATCCGAGTGTGAGTGCCGCGGCCGTCCAGAAAACCACCTCGGTCACCATCCGTCGCTTGTCGGCCAAAACCAACTCCAAGGTGTCGATGCCGTCGAGTTCCAAGGTGCGCGCCCCCAAATCGGCGCGTCCGGCGACGGCGCCGGAGTGCTCCTGGGCATCGAACAGCGCCGACCAATCCTCGTAGCCGGTCAACAACCAGTGCCGCGACAGAACGATCGAGTCGTCGGTCACCTCATCGACTTCAGCGGCAAACAAGCTGTCGTTGCGCGCGTAGCGGACGGTGCCGCCGGGAACCAGGGCACCGTGGATCTCACTGCCATCGCCAAACTTGAGCGCCAACGGGCGCCCGCCTTCCAAGTCGACATCGCCCACCGACGCGGTCAGTCGCTTGGAGCAGCCGCTGCCCGCAAGGACCACCACGGCCAGGAGGACGGCGTGCGTCCAAACCGCCCACATCTGCCTATTCATCCCGGGTCCTGCCATCATTACCTCTAGAAGCGGAGCTTGACGAGGGGGGAACCGGCAAACACCGCGCCTGAGTTGTCGAAGACCGCCAACCGCAGGCTGTACGGTGTGGCCCCGGCCGCGTCGAATTGCACGTCATCGGCGTTGCCCGTCTGTAGGAACCGGCTCAACTCCAAAGTCCAGGTGCCTGCACTCCAAACGCCACGCGCTTCGACGTCGTGGATGCTGCCGCGTTGCCCTTCCTCCAGCGGCGGATCCAAGACGTAGGCGGCGACGTCATCGCCATCCACCCAAAACTCAACGGCTTCCTGGTTGAAGACCCGGCAAGAGTTGAGCGTCTCGCACTCGTCAAAGGGCGCCACCACCACTGAGAACGGGCTCCCGGTTTGGGTGCGGCCGGTAGAGCGACTGACGATGTAGTCGCAGGGCGACACGCCGCCGTTGACGCCAGAGGAGGGTTGGCCGTCGGGGTCCAGGACCAACGCCTGAAACGCCGGCACCGGCCCGCCGCAGGTAGTGTTGACTATATTCGAGAAATAGAGCGGCCGGCCGGGATCGGGGCGCCGGCCGGAGCGGTCAGCGTATTCATCCTGCGCGAATCCAACCCGCACCCGCGGCGCGATTTCGAAGCGCAGGGGGTTCGAGCGCGCCGCTCGCCAGTGCCAGATGTCGGTGGCCCCGGCCAGCGGCTGGCCGGCGTAGTGGCGCTTAAACGGTGCGCCAAACGCCACCTCGCTGGGCGGGTCGAAGCCGACACGTCCGGCGGCACCGTCCATGTCGAACATCACCGCCAGGCGGTCCTCGTCGGTGGGCACGTACTCCCAGATGCAGCTCTCGAGCTGTGGGTCGCAGTTGCCACCCACGGCGGAGTCGGGGTGCGCCACCAAGCGAGGTCCGCGCGCATCAAAGGTGGCATCGTGCCACTGCAAGAGCATGTAGATGCGCGATGCGTCCCGCGCCACTTTCATCGCCACCGGGAAATTGCCACCGCCGCTGCCCAAGTCGCCGCGCATCGAAACGATGGTGTAAGGCAGAGCCCCCCACTCCACGTCGGTGGCAATGCCATCCACCTCGTTGCGCCGGGTGCTCAAGGTCCCATCGGCGAGGGTGAGCCCGGCGGTCACCGAGGCGATTTCCACCACCACCTCGCCTTGGGAGAGGTCGGCTTCGGGCTCGCTCAAGGAGCAACCCCAAACGGCCAAGCACATCGCCACGATCCCCAGAGCGCCAGCGCGCGCTGCCTTCGAGATCGCCAGGCTGTCGTGTGGAAGGTTTCGTCGCATCAATTCGGCTGTCTCCCGGCACCGATCGCCACACCGCTCTAGGCGCGCGCACCCCCGGCAGGCGAGCGTGACACCATCCTGATCTTCACTAGGGGAGAAGCGGCGGCTGGGCGTTTGACCCCGCCTCTGGCGTCCGCCAGCGGCCGGCACGAGGCCCCGCAAGCCGACCAACGGGCCGAAACTATGGCGGTTAGCCGCTCTCCGGTCAAGCGCTAAGGTCCCGGCCCACCCAACGCTCTCACCCATACAGACGGAAGGCGGAGCGGTTTTTAGCGCGAGGCGGGCTCGACGACGCTGCCAGACAGCTCAAACGCTTGAGCCTGAACCGCCCGGAGGGCGCGCTGGGTATCGTCGGCGGCACCCACCGCCTCCAAATAGGCCTGGAAGGCATCCGCCATCAACCACCTGGGGTCCCGCCCGCAAGCGGCCAGACGCCGATCAATCCAACCCTGCAGCGCTTCGAGGGACGCCTCGCCCCCCACCACCTTGGCGGCCTCGGCGTCGAACTCGGCGAGAAACGGACCCGTGAAGTCCTGCTTGGCGTCCAGGGGCACCAGGCCGGAGATCCGGTAGCCCCAATCTGGCAACGCCACACCAATCAGCCCCAAGCAGTCGCGGACGAAGGCCGCCTCCAACGCCGCCGCCTGGGCGTCCAGGTCGGCCTTCTGAACGCCCAAATCCTCGCCCGCCGCTACCGGTGAGCCGCCGACCTCGACGTACGTTTTGTTCTTCGGCTCGGTTCCCGAGGGGCGAATGATGAGGCGAGCGTCACCCTCGAGGTGAAAAACCAAAACGTTCCGCGCCGCCCGGTCAGTCTCGGAGACAATCGGTCCAAACGTCGAATCAGGCGACTCGTCCCAATGGTCCCGGAAGGCGACGACCCGGCGCCCCCCGACTTCGGACGGCGGCGACGCCCTGAGCGCCGCTTGGATGGCGGCGATGGCGGCTTGCCCTTTGGCGCCCTTCATGACCATCGAGGTCAAACGGTTGGCGACGTAGCCCACCCGGCAGTAGAGCGCCTCGAGCGTATCGACCAGAGTGCCGCCCTGGGCCTGGGCCCCAGCCGCAAGCTCGGCCAAAACCAACGCCGGTCCGGCGGCGTCCTTGTCGCGAATGGCCGGGGTCAAAAGCGCCCCGTGCGACTCCTCGATCGCCCCGACAAAGTCTTCCGGGCGTGCCTCCACCTCCCCGTAGCACCCCCGGCTCTCCAGGCTGTCCAAGACGGCGGCGACGTACTTGAACCCCACCAGGAGGTGGTCGATCACCTGGGCACCGTAGTCTCGGGCCACCCGGGTGATCAGGCTGCTGGTCACTTCGGTGCGCATCACCAGCGGTCGGGCGGGCAAGGTGCCCTGCTCGCGCCGGCCGCGCATGACGCCCTCGATCACCAGGGCGCCGATCTCGTTGCCGCTCAAGAACACGTAATGCCCGGCGCGGTCGCGCGCTCGGCAGCCGATGCGATCGGCGTCGGGGTCGGTGGCCAAGACCAGCTCGGCGCCACTCTGGGCGGCCAGCTGCACACCGCGGTCCATGGTCGACGGCTCCTCGGGGTTGGCCACGCCGAACGGCACATCGGGGAAGCTGCCGTCGGGGTCGGACTGCCCCGGCACCATCGTTACCTCGAATCCCGACGCCCTGAGGACGCGGGCGACCGTCCGCTCGCCGACCCCGTGGAGAGGGGTGTACACCACCCGGGCGCCGCGTTCGCGCCCCGTCGACAGGCTCTGGTTCAACTCGAGGTAGGCGCGATCCACATCCGCCGGAATCGTCGCCTGGAGGGCCGGGTTGCCCTCGTCGTGGACTTCGGTGACGCCCTGCACCCGATCCACCATCTGTTGGTCAAGAGGCGGCACCGCTTGGCCACCCAGGTGGTCGTAGAACTTGCCGCCGTTGTCGTCCGGCGGGTTGTGGGAGGCGGAGACGTTAAGCCCACCGTGGGCCGACAAGGTGCGGATGGCAAAGGACAGCTCCGGGGTGGCCATCGGCGTCTTGGGCGGCGCCAAGTAGACTTGCACCCCGGCGCTGGTGTAAACCCGCGCTGCCAATTCGGCGAAGGCTTCGGAGGTGATGCCGCGGAGCGGATCGGGCACGTCGGCGCCATAGAGCCCCTTCATGTCGTTGAAGCAGCGCGTGTCGTAGGTAATCACCACCTTCAAGCCATCGTCGCCGAAGCGATCCTTCAAGAAGGCCACGTGCCCCACCACCGAGCTGGCCAACGTGAAGGTGTTGAAGCGATTGGGTCCGGGCCCAACCGCTCCGCGGCGTCCGCCAGTCCCGAATGGCATCACCTGGTAGAAGCTATCTAAGAGGAGGCTCATCCGCTCCGCGGCAATCAGCCAGTCGAGTTGCGGCAAGTAGTCGGCAAACGCCGGCTCGCGCAACCAGACTCGCAGGTTTTCGAGGGCGGCCGTGCGAACCTCGGGATCCACATCTAGGGTGCGGAAGCCTGCCTCAACACGTTCCAACTGCTTCATGCTCTCCTCGTGGCCCGCGAGGCGTGTCGCCTCAGATAAGCGTCGACAAACTGGTCCAAGTCGCCATCCATCACCGCCGTCGTGTTGCCCGTCGAGACCTCAGTGCGGTGGTCCTTCACCAGGCTGTAGGGGTGAAACACGTACGAGCGGATTTGACTGCCAAAAGCGTTGTCCATCTTGGTCGCCTCGATTTGCTGCAGGCGCTCTTGCTCCTTCTGCACCTCCAGCATGTGGAGGCGTGAGCGCAACATCTCGTAGGCCTTCTCGCGGTTGCGGTGCTGCGATCGTTCGTTCTGGCACTGGACGACGATGCCGGTCGGGGCGTGGGTGAGCCGCACCGCCGAACTGGTCTTATTGACGTGCTGGCCGCCGGCGCCCGAAGCGCGATAGGTATCCACCCGCACGTCTTCGTCACGGATCTCTACTTCAATCGTCTCATCGATTTTTGGGCTGACGAACACCGAAGCAAACGACGTGTGCCGGCGACTTTGGGCATCGAAGGGTGAGATGCGCACCAGGCGATGAACACCCGACTCGCCCTTCAGGTAGCCGAAGGCGAAGTCGCCCTCGACCTCAAAGGCAACGCTCTTCAACCCGGCTTCTTCACCCGGCGTCAAATCCAGGAGTTTGGTGGTGAAGCCACGCTGCTCGGCGAAGCGTTGGAGCATGCGCTGCAACATTGCCGCCCAGTCTTGCGACTCGGTACCGCCGGCCCCAGCGTGGAGTTCGACAATCGCCCCCAGGTGGTCGTCCGGCCCCGACAGCAGGCTCCGAAGTTCCAGCGCTTCGACATCACGCGCCAACGCCTGAGTAGCGGTCTCTACCTCGGCCAGCGATTCTGCGTCCGCTTCGTCGACTGCCAACTCAAACAGCACGCGGGCGTCTTCTAGGGCGCGCTCCTGGACGACGAACGGCTCGACCGCCAGCCGGGCGCGTTTCAGTTCTTGGATCACCGACTGGGCGGCCGCCTGGTCGTTCCAGAAATCAGCGCCCGCCATCGCCTTCTCGCAGCGGGCGATCACTTCCCGGCACCGGTCCACGTCAAAGATAACCTCGGAGTTCCTCGAGCTTCACCTGCACCTGGTCAAGCGCTGCCTCGATTTCACTAGGCTCCATCGCTGTCGGACTCCTTGTCAGCAGGTGGCGGTAAGACGTCGAGTGGGGCTCGGGGCTCGCATGCGCGCTCGACGTTGACAGGTGGGGGCCCCGGCGACGACACCCACTCCGTGAGCGCCCGCGCCAACACCTCCACCTCCTCTTCCAACGCCCGAAGTGTACCCGAGTTGGGAATAATCCAATGGCATGACTTGGCCTTTACAGCGTCGGGCCACTGATGGCGGAGGCGATTCTCGACGTCCTCGCCCCGCATCCCGCGCGCCACGGCGCGCTCCACTTTCACCGCCACCGGCGCGGTGACCAGGACCATCATGTCGTAGGCGCCGGCCTCGCCCGATTCCAGAATCATCGACGCCTCCACGACGACCAGCGGCGCCCCCGCCTCGCTGAGTGCGCGGACCGCCCCAGCCAGCGCCGCGCGGATCAGCGGGTGCAGGATGGCCTCGAGGGCGTGGCGGGCTTCGGGCGTCCTAAACGCCCGGTCGGCCAAGGCGCGGCGGTCCAAGCGCCCGCCGGCGTCGAGGATCGCCGCGCCGAAGACCTCGATCACCTTGGCCAAGCCGGGGCTACCGGGCTCGGTCACCCGCCGGGCGAGCTGGTCGGCATCCAACGTGGCAAACCCGCGGGCAGCCAGCATGGCTGCCACCACCGACTTGCCACTGCCAATCGTCCCGGTCAGGCCGACGGTCTTAGGGCCGGCGGTAGAGGTCATGGCTGGCAATGTAGTCGGCGACGGGATCTGGGACCAGGTAGCGAATGGAGGCCCCGCGGCGCACGCGGGCGCGGATGACGGAAGCCGAAATCTGCATGAGCGGTGCCGCCAACCACTCGACCCGCTCGGCAAACGGCGTGTCGTCGGGCCGGATCCCGGGGCGCGGCACTACAAGGAGTCGGGCTTCGGTGACCAACGCTTCGGGCTCCATCCAGCTGGGCAGGTCGCGGAGGCTGTCGGCCCCGATCAACAAGATGACTTCGGGCGCTCCCGCCGCCCGCAGATGACGGACGGTGTCAATGGTGTAGGACGCCGCCGGGCGGTTCAGTTCAAAGTCGGACACCTGAAAGCGCTCGTTGCCGTCCACCGCCCGATGCAACATCGCCAGCCGGTCGGCGGCGGCGGAAACCTGCACGCCGCGCTTGTGGGGCGGCACTCCGGCCGGCATCCAGGTGACCGCCTGGCACGCCAGGGCGTCGGCGGCGTGCTCGGCGATGATCAAATGGCCGGTGTGAACGGGGTCGAACGTGCCGCCGAAGACCACCACGGCGCCCGCCACCTACTCCCCCGTCTCGATCGTTTCCGCCGACACCGGCACCGAGCACTCGATCCCGTAAAAGGCTTTTTGGGTATCCGGGTCGAGCGCCCCGTGTTCTTGGAGCCAAGCGTAGTCGGTGCAGGCGCGCTCGAGTTCGCCCAACTCGAGGAGGGTGCGCGCCCGGAGGTTGCGGCCCCTCAACGCCGGCTCAGAGTCGGGGTATTCGTCCAGGAGCAAGTCCAGGTACACGAGCCCGGAGCGCGGGTGCTTAAGCGACGTAATGTAAACCCTGGCGTTGGCCAGACGCTTGGCGGCGAGCCGGTCGCGCCCGGCAGCGATCTGCGCCTCGACGCCGGCGACCTTGGAGTGCTCGGGGCAACGCCCGCGGAAGCGTTCGTATTGCTGCATGGCCAAGCGCGTTTCCTTTTGGTCGAGCGCCGCCTTCCGCGATTGCTTCCAATACACCTCGGCCAGGTGGAACTCGGCGTCACAAGCCGAGGCACTTTCTGGGAAATCGGTGATCAACCGCTCGAAGTCGCCACCGGCCAACACCCAGTCCTTTTGCTCGAAGTAAGAAAGCCCGCGGTGGTAGATGGCTTGGTCGACCAAGACGCTACCGGGATGCTCCCGAATGAACTCGGTGAACGCCAGCTGCGCGTCGTAGTACGACCCTCTTTCGTACTCGCGCATGGCCTTTCGAAACTGCCCCTCGGCCCCCGAAGCGCCCGGCTCCGGCGGCGGCGCACAGGTCAATCCCCCACAAACCGCCCAGGCCACGGCGGTGCGCCACGCACCGCGGATCGCTCTTGGTCCTCGGGCAGCCGGCACGGATCTAGTTGCGATTGGACGCGAACAAGACGACGAGTCCGACGACGATCGCCGAGACCACCAGGGGCTCGACGATGCGGCCGGCCTTCGAGGCGGGCAACGACGGCGGCGTCAGCGGGTAATCGGCGCCCTCCAAGATGGGTAACTTGTCGAGCGGAACTTCATCCAACCGGCGATGCGCCGCCCGCTGGGACCAGCTGACCACTCCGTCGGCCGGATCGGACAGCTCCCCGGCTAAACTAGCGACGGCCAAGCGCTCGACCCGCTTTTCACCAAACAGGAAAATGCGTTGCGTCCGCGTGTAGCGCAGCCCCAGCTCCTCGACATTGACCGAAAGATTCAGATGCGGCGCCGCGACCGAGTCGGCCAACACGGCGTGGCCACGCTGGCGCAGCTCGCGCTTGAGGAGTTCCTCAACCAGGGTACCCGCCTCGTGCGGCGGACGGATGGTCACCCGCAGTGGGCTGGGTGCGGTTGGCAAGTCCTTGGCCAGCTCGGCGACCGACTGGCTCGCCGCCCCGCGCAAGAAATCCAAGTTGCTCGACCAGGCTCGCGGCTGGTCGGCTCGCGCCTCCGCGACCAGAACCAGAACCACCAGCCAAAGCCCCACCCCGGTGGACCATGACCGACGCCTTATGCGCATGCGCCTCCCTACCTCGATCAGCTCAGCGACCCATTTCTTCGTGCGCCGCCGCCGGAACCTAGCGCGTCGATGCGGAGGGGGTCAACAGACTGGGGGCGGGCGGTCACGTCATGGGCGCTGGCGCCATCGACCTCCACCTCCACGACGGTGCCCGGCGGCGCCTCGATGCCGCGCAGCCACACCGCACCGTCCACACTCGGGGCGTCCCAGTAGCTGCGCGCCGGCACCACCCCGTGTTCGTCGGCCGGACCATCGACCATAGCTGCGATGGTCGTTCCCAGCCGCCGCTTTTGGTTTTGGCGCGCCAAAGTCTCGGCCAACGTGGTCAACCGCTCGTAGCGCGCTTCGATCACCTCGGGATCGAGCCCGGGTGCGGTCCCGGCCGGCGTGCCCTCCTCCCTCGAGTAGCGGAAAATCCCCAGACGTTCGAAGCGAAACTCCTCGAGAAAGAGGCTCAACGCGTCGAAATCCGCGTCGGTCTCGCCCGGGTGACCGACGATGACCGTCGTCCGCAAGGCAACTCCGGGGATCCGCTCGCGGAGTTCTTGAAGGACGCGACGCACGCGGGCGCCTGAAATCCCCCGCCGCATGTGGTGCATCATCGCATCGCTCACGTGTTGGATCGGCACATCGGCGTAGGGGACGACGTGCTCCAACTGTGCGACACATTCCATCAGGGCTGGGTTCCAAAGGGCCGGATGAGTGTAGAGCAGCCGAATCCAAGCGAGTGAGTCGACTGCATCCAGTGCGGTCAACAGTTCGATCAGTTGGCGCCGCCCACCGGGCAGATCCGAGCCGTAGGCAGTGGTGTCCTGAGACACCAGGTGCAACTCGCGGACGCCGCCAGCCACCAGCCGCTCGGCCTCACCCACGAGATCGCCGAGCGGCCGGCTCCGGTGTTGTCCGCGCAGCTGGGGAATGATGCAAAACGCACACTGGTGATCGCAACCCTCAGCGATCTTCAGGTAGGCATAGTGCGGCGGGGTGGAGACGACCCGGGCCGCAAAATCCCGGACCGGCGCGCCCGGTGCGCCCACCGCCAAGCGGCGCCTTTCACCCGCCACCAACTCGGCCACCACCGACACCACCTCACCCAACGCCCCGGTGCCGACGACGGCGTCCACCTCGGGCAACGCCTCGAACAACTCGTCGCCGTAGCGCTGCGCCAGACAACCGGCGACCACCAGGTGCCGCAGGCGACCCGTGCGCTTGTGTTCGGCTACCTGGAGGATGGTGTCGATCGATTCCTGGCGGGCGGCCTCGATGAAGCTGCAGGTATTGACGATGGCGCATTCGGCGGCGTCCAGGTCACCGGTGAGGCTGACACCCCGCTCGGCCAGAAGACCAAGCATGGTTTCGGAGTCGACCGTGTTCTTGGGACAGCCCAAACTGACCAGGGCGACGGCAAGCCGCGGCCCTCCAGCTGAGTCTGGGGCCAGTCGAGCCGGCGCCAAGTCGGTGGTCATGGATCTCTCGAGGGGTCGGAGTCGAGTCGGCACCGCCAGCTCCGGCGGGCGCCGAGGCGCACCGTATCACACCCAGCGCAGCTACTCGGCCATCTCGGTAGGCCGCACCAAGACCTCGCGAGCCTTGGATCCCTCCGGCGGTCCGACCACCCCCGCTTGCTCGAGGAGATCCATCAAGCGTCCCGCGCGGGCGTACCCCACCTTCAGGCGCCGCTGCAACATCGACGTGGAGCCGACACCGGTTTGTACGACGATCCGGCGCGCGTCCTCAAAGAGGTCGTCTTCTTCAGCTGCGCCGCTGGGACCACCACTTTGGGCGGTCACCGACTCCAGATCAATTTCCTCGGTGGGCGGGGCGAAGTCGCGCCAATGGCGAACGACAGCCTGAATCTCCGGGTCGGACACAAACGCTCCGTGCACGCGAATCGCGTCGGGGCGCCCAGCCGGCAGGTACAGCATATCGCCGCGACCTAGCAGCACCTCGGCGCCGTTTTGATCGAGGATGGTGCGCGAGTCCACCTTCGAGGCTACCTGGAAAGCAATGCGTGACGGAAAGTTGGCTTTGATCATGCCAGTGATGACATCGACCGACGGCCGCTGCGTGGCCAGCACCAGGTGAATGCCCACCGCCCGTGCCATCTGCGCCAGGCGGGCGATGGGATCTTCGATCTCATTACCGAGGGTGAGCATCAAGTCGGCCAGCTCGTCGACGATGACCACCACGTAGGGCATTTCTTCGACCGTCTTGCCCCCGGCGTCGAGCCGCTCGCGGCCGCCGCGGCCGCCGCGCACTTGTGCGTTGAAATCCTCGATGTTGCGTACGCCGAGCTTCGACAAGCGATCGTAGCGCCGCTGCATCTCGTGGACCATGTACCGCAACGCCCGCGCTGCCTTCTTGGCCTCGGTGACTACCGGCAGCATCAGGTGCGGGATATCGTTGTAGCCGGTCAGCTCGATGAGCTTGGGGTCGACCATCACCAGGCGAAGTTGGCGGGGCGTCAGGCGCATCAGTAAGCTGATGATCAGCGAGTTGACACTCACCGACTTGCCGGCGCCGGTAGCGCCAGCAATCAGGATGTGCGGCATGCGCTCGAGGTCGGCGGCCACCGGTGCACCAGCCACGTCCTTGCCCAGTGCCACCGTCAAGCGCGCCCCACTCTTGGTGAGGAGCGGACAGTCGATCAAGTCACCCAAGCGCACCACTTCGGGTTGTGGGTTGGGCACCTCGATGCCGACGGCGGCCTGCCCGGGGATGGGCGCCAAGATCCGCAACCGGTGGGCACGCAAGGCCAGTGCCAGGTCATCGGACCGCGACAAGATTTGGTTGACCCTGACCCCCGGCGCCGGCTCAAATGCGTAGCGGGTGATGACCGGGCCAGGCACCACCTCGGTCACCTTGCCGGTGATGTCGAAGTGCGACAGCGTGCGCTCGAGGAGTTTGGAGTTCTTGACCAGCGCCGCCTCCGACAGTGCCGGTTCGCTGGTGCCCGAGCGCTTGAGGAGTGCCGTGTCCGGCACCACGTAGCGGGTGCCGCGCGGGTGCGATGACTTGAGCTTGTAGGAGCTGCGGGGTCGGCTGGGCGCATCGGGCGCTGGCGCCGCTTCCAACTCGGAGACCTGGGTGCGAATCGCCGGCTTGCCACCCGGCGCGGACGGCTCGGGGGAGTCGGCCGGCTCCACTGGATGGGCTGGTTCGTCGCCGGTTGCGGCCGCGGCGCCGGCTGCTTGCGGCGCCTCCGAATCGGCGCCGCCCGCGGCGTCGGACTGCGCCGCCTCGAGGGCTCCCGTTCCAGCCTCCACCGGCGGCGCCGGCTCCGGGTGCCGAGTCACGCGCGGCGGCGTGCCGTCAGCGCGCATCAACGACGCCAACCTTTCACGCTCCTGGCGGCGGAGTTTCTTCAGCGTGCCGGGATCGAGCGCCTGGGCCAGTTGCTCGAGGGCCCGGGCGTCGGCGACCGGCGCAGCTTTGGGACCGTCAGGGTCGGTGGCGCCGGAGGGTTCGCCCACCAAGGGCGCCGCCGGCGCCCGGCGGCGCGCCCACCAATCAGCCGCCGCTTGCGCCAAGCGACCCGGCTGGCGCTCCCCCACCTCGAGTTTTTGGCGCTGGAGCTCGTGGCGATCCGTGACCCGCTCACGCGTGTGCCGCACGCCAGCCACAAAGGTGCGCCAGCGCTCTCGCACTTCGAAGAGGAACCCCGCGATGCCGTCGAAGAGATCACCCACCCCGACATCCAGGACGGCCAGGGCAGCAATCGCCAAGCCGGTCCAGAGCACCACGTGCGACCCCAACTCGCCCAGCAGTTGCGTCGCCCGCACAGCAATTTGGCTACCGACCCAACCGACCCACACCGGATCCTGATCGCGCACCAAACCCAAGACCGCCGCACCAAAAAGGGTGAGCGCACCGATCACCAGACTGCGCGCCACAAACGGCGCCGCCCGCCGGCGACGCAGGCGATTCCATCCCCAAGCCGCGAGGAGGGCGACCGGCACCAGGGCCGGCACCACCCCGAGGGCACGCGCCAATCCACCAGCCACCAGCGCCCCCACCGGGCCGCAGGCGTTGACTGGCCACTGGTCGATCAGTCCCCTACCGGTGCCGCCCGAGGGCCATGTGCAGAGAGCCAACGCCAAGAGGCAAGCCACCAATAGGCAAGCAATGCCCAAGCCGCTGGTCTGACGCGCCACCGCCCGGGAGCGAGTCGCCCGGGGCGAACGTTTGCGCGAGGTTTTGCGAGAAGTCTTGCTAGAGCGAGCCGACAAGGAACCACCTCCACCGGTGCGCCAAAGCGCACCTAGGTTTTCCTCGCCGGACCGGGGGCACCGCGCTAATCGAGCAACGTGGCCGCGCCGGTCGTCTAAGACGCACCGGCAGACGGCGACCGGCTAAGTGCCGGCCGCGTAGTCGGACAAGTAAGCTTCCTGCTCAGGTGTCAACGCGTCGATCCGGATTCCCATGGTTTCGAGTTTGATGCGGCCAATCTCCTGATCCTGCTCCGGCGGTAGCTCAAAGACCTGATTGGCCATCGATTTACCTTCCCGGTGCAGTTTCAAGAGGGCCAGGAACTGGTTGGCAAAACTCATGTCCATGACTTCCGAGGGGTGGCCCTCGGCGGCCGCCAAGTTCACCAATCGGCCCTGGGCCAGCAAGAAGATGCGGTTCTTGTTCGGCAGCAAGTACTCCTCGTTGTCGGTCCGCACCGTGCGCTTCGAGCGCGCAATAGACTCCAGCTCGTCAATGTTGATCTCGCAATCATAGTGCCCGGTATTGCAGACCACCGCACCGTCCCGCATGGCCTCGAAGTGGCGCTGGCGGATAACGTCGCGCATGCCCGTTGTGGTGATGAAGATATCACCCCGGCTGGCCGCCTCATCCATGGTCATGACCTGATGGCCCTCGAGCCGCGCCCGGAGCGCCGCCGTCGGCTTCACCTCGGTCACAATGACGTTGGCACCTAAGCCGGAAGCCCGCATGGCAACGCCACGCCCGCAGTGACCATAGCCAGCGACCACGAAGTTCTTACCGGCCACCAGAATCGAAGTGGCTCGCAGGATTCCGTCCAACGACGACTGACCGGTGCCGTAGACGTTGTCGAAGTCCCACTTGGTCTCGGCGTCGTTGACGGCGATCACCGGGTAACGGAGCTTGCCATCGGCAGCCATGGCGCGTAGGCGGTGCACACCGGTGGTGGTTTCTTCGGTGCCCCCTTGGATGACGTCGGCCAACTCCTTGTACTTATTGTGCACCGTGAAGATCAGGTCGGCGCCGTCGTCCAGCGTCAAGGTGGGCTTGAAGTCCAAGGTGCGGTCGATGCACCAGTAGAACTCGTCGTTGTTCATCCCGTGCCAGGCAAAGATCGAGGTGTCTTCAGCGGCCAAGGCAGCCGCGACGTCGTCTTGGGTCGACAGCGGATTGCACCCCGACCAGCTCACCTCGGCCCCGGCAGCGCGGAGCGTGCGCACCAACACGGCCGTCTCCTTGGTGACGTGTAGGCAGCCGGCGATCTTGGCGCCGGTGAACGGCTTTTCGGCCTCGTACCGTTGGCGGAGGGTCATCATGACTGGCATGCGACTTTCGGCCCATTCGATCTTCAGACGTCCTTGGTCGGCCAAGCCGGGGTCAGCCACCTTCTGGGCGACACCGGCGGCGCTAGCTGTTGTGGTCAAAACAGGTCTCTCCTTTGCAGCCGTAGTACGGCGTCCTCAGACGCCACGCTTCAAGTCGTCGATGCGGTTACAGATTTCCCAGGTAAACCCTTCGTCCTCGCGCCCAAAATGGCCGTAGGCCGCAGTGCGCCGGTAAATCGGACGCAACAGGTCGAGTTCCTTGATAATGCCCTTGGGAGTCAGGTCAAAAAACTTCTGCACCAAGCGGGCGATCTCGGCGTCGGGTTGGTGACCGGTGCCAAAGGTGTTCACCATGACTGACACTGGCTCTTCAACGCCAATGACGTAGGCCAGCTGCACTTCACAGCGGTCGGCCAGGCCGGCGGCGACGATGTTTTTGGCCACCCAGCGCGCAGCGTACGAGGCCGAGCGGTCAACCTTGGACGGATCCTTGCCCGAAAAGGCACCGCCGCCATGCCGCGCCGCGCCACCATAAGTGTCGACGATGATCTTGCGCCCGGTCAGCCCGCAGTCTGCCATCGGCCCGCCCTTCACGAAGCGCCCGGTGGGGTTGACGTAAATCTTCAAGTCGCCATCACCGCGCAGCTCGGTTGGCACCACCTCGTTCACCACCTTCTCGATCAAGTCGTTCTGAATCTTGTCGACGGCAACATCTTGATGGTGTTGCGAGGAAAGCACCACCGCCTCAACCCGCAACGGCTTGCCGTTGGCGTCGTACTCGACAGTCACCTGGGACTTACCGTCCGGCCGCAGATACGGCAAGATGGAAGCTTTGCGGACATCAGCCAGCTTGCGCGCCAACTTGTGGGACAAGAGGATTGGCAACGGCATTAGCTCGCGCGTTTCGTTGGTGGCGTAGCCAAACATCAGCCCTTGATCGCCGGCGCCCAGCCGATCGACACCCAGGGCGATATCGGCCGACTGCTCGTCCAAGGAGGTAACCACCGCCGCCGTTTCGTAGTCAAAGCCAAACGATGCGTCGTTGTAACCCACTTCACGAACCACGCGGCGGACAATGGCCGGAATGTGCACATAGGTCTTGGTGGTGATCTCCCCTGCTACCATGACCAGGCCGGTAGTCACCATGGTCTCGCAAGCCACGCGGCCATGGGGATCCTCTTCCAAAATCGCATCCAGGACGGCGTCGGATATTTGGTCGGCGATCTTGTCGGGGTGCCCCTCGGTCACCGACTCCGAGGTAAATAGATAGGTACCCAGCTGGGTGGGGACGTGGTGCGCGGGCTCTGCCGCAGTCCCTGTTTTACTGACCGAAGTCATTCATGCCTCCATTGGGACGCCAAGGGCTCCCGGGGTTGTCGTGTCAACAACGTTTGGATGCGCGGTGCGCTAGATGACCTCTACTTCAGACGAGTCACCGACGTTCAGGCGTCTGAACGATCCCTTCACCACCGCATGATCCCCAACCACAGACGCGTCCAAGAGAGCGTGCTCGACAATAGCACTTTCGTTAATGATCGTGTTGCGCACGATGGCGCTTTGCACCACTGCACGCGCACCGACAGTGACGTGCGGCCCGACGATGGCGTTCTGGACTTGAGCCGTGGGCGCCACCGCCACTGGTGGCACAAACAAGACCCCCGGTCGCGGCGCCGGCGGCTCCGCCGCCGCCAACTCGAGGAGCCGGCGGTTGGTCGCCAAGAGGGTTTCGGGCTGCCCGCAGTCAAACCACTCGTCGACGGCAAAGACCCCCATCGGCACGCCACTGGCCACCATCGCCTGCAAACCGTCGGTCAACTGAAACTCGCCGCGCGTGCGCTGGCCGGCGGCGATTAACTCGCCCAAGGCTCCCATGAGCACCGAGGTTTCGACGATGTGGTAGATGCCGACAATTGCCAGATTGGATGTCGGCTTCTCGGGCTTCTCCACCAACCGAGCGACCTCGCCCTCAGCACCCAACTCGACAATCCCGAACCGGCGGGGGTCCTCGACCTCGCGGACACCGATCAGACTCTTCGGAGAAGTCACCACCTGCTGGAAATTGGCCCTGAAAATCGTGTCACCCAAGACGATCAGCAGGGGCCGCTGAGGATCGATCACCTCTCGGGTCAAATAGACGGCATGGCCGAGGCCCTGGCGCTCCTCTTGCTCGACGTACTCGACGGCGAGTTCGGGGTAGCTGGCGTCCACGAAGCGGCGAATGGGCTCGCCCATGTGTCCGACCACCAGCACCAACTCGCCGATGCCAAGCGCGGCCAGCTCGTCGATAATGTGGGCGAGCATCGGCTTGCCCGCCACCGGCACCAGCGCCTTAGGGACGGTGTGGGTGTGAGGTCTGAGACGGGTGCCAACGCCGGCCGCCGGGATCACTGCCGTTGGAGTTGTCTTAACCACGGAGAGTGTCCTCGTCGGCTGCCGCCAGGTGAGCCTTGATGGTATCGATGGGGGCCACCGGCGTCGGGTCGACGCGGCGCAAGACAGCAAGGTAGACGCTCACGAAGTCACCCAGGTGGATGAGAGTTAACATCCGCGCCAGCGGCGTACCGTTCCCCGACCACACCTGGCTAACCCGCGCTCCCCCCTTCCGCACCAAGTCGGTGGTGACTTCGATGCGCCGGTCAATGCGCGCGTGGTCTTCAGTATCGCGCAGGGTGACGACGTGGCTCGTTTGGGCGATCGATTTGTGTGAAGGCCAGGCCACAATTTCGTTGTGGTTAAGCTCGGGGTAGAGCCCCGAGAAGGCCAACACCTTGGAATTCTCGTTGAGCTGGCCCCGCCAGCGCACTGCCGCCGCTTCGGTCAGATCGGCCGAACCATGCACCACCACCAGGCGGTCTTTGAGCTGCCGCGCCAGCTGCTTGGCAACGTTGTCGGTCATCGGCACGTCCACCGCGCAGCGGGCGTTGGCCTCTTTGATGTGATCGACCGCGTCGTCCAGCTCGCTCCAGCGCGGCGGCGTCACGCCCAATCGCCATAGGGTCACCAGAATGGGCAAGAACATGTAGGCCAGGGCGGCGCGCGGCGGTAAGCCATCCGGCACTTTAATCCAAGGTACGCCGTCGCGGCCGCACTTCTCTGAGAGCTTGCCGCCGGTGGTGATACACAAGACGCGCGCCCGCCGCCGCCGCGCTTCTTCATACAGTTCCAGAGTCTCCTCGGTGTTGCCGGAATAGCTCGAGCAAAACACCAGGCTGCCCTGACCGACGGCTCGTGGAAAGACGTAGTTCCGGACGGTCAGGACCGGCACCTCCAAGGTGCGATGCAGATAGCACCTGAGCAGGTCACCGGCCACCGCCGAGCCACCCATGCCGGCCAAAACGACCGACTTGAACGGCCCGTAGGCGGTGCCAATAGCGGCTTTTTGGCCGATCTGCACTGCTTCCTGACACTGGCTGGGAAACGCTCGAACCAGGTCGATCATCCCCGAGCGGTCGACCTTGTGAACGGCCACTTTTGAATCTAGCGACGACGCCATAACCTCACCTCAACCTCGTCCCGCGGGACGTCTCTCACCAATGGCGGTCTTCATCTAAAAGTGTTGGATGCGCCCGGCCAAGAGTTCGGACAAACGAGCGCGCACTTCCTTGGCTGTTTCGAGTTGCTCAACTAAAGCTACAGCCTCCCGCGCTTCTTCCAAGGTGATGGCGCGCACCACTTCCTTCATGTCCGGCACCGAATAGGGAGTGGCAGATAGCTCGTGGAAGCCCAACCCCACCAACACCACGAGCGCCAACGGGTCGGCGGCCATCTCCCCGCAGACGCCGACCGGGATCTTGCAGGCCTGGGCGGCCCCAACCACCGCGCGCAATGTCCGGAGCATCGCCGGATGCAACGGTTCGTACAAGTGGGCGGTCTTCGGGTTGGTGCGGTCGACAGCCAGGACGTACTGGATGAGATCGTTGGACCCCACCGAAAAGAAGTCGGCCTCACGAGCCAAGAGATCGGCCATGGCCACGGCCGCTGGCGTCTCGATCATGATGCCAAGCGGCACGTCCTTGCCCACTGGCACCCGTGCTTGTTCCAACTCGTTGACGACCTCGCCGACAATACCGCGCGCCTCGCGCACTTCGTCGACGCTCGAGATCATCGGCAGCAACACCCGCACGTTGCCGCGGGCGCTGGCCCGGTAGATCGCCCGCAGCTGGGTGCGCAGCACGTCGCGACGCTCCAGGGAGTAGCGGATGCCCCGCCAGCCCAAGAACGGATTGTTCTCGCGCGCCGTCCCCAAGTAAGACGCCACCTTGTCGCCCCCGACATCCATCGTTCGAATGGTCACTGGGTGCGGGGCTAACCGCTCTGCCACCTGGTTGTAGGCGATGAACTGCTCGTCTTCGGTGGGCATACGGGCCCGATCGATGTAGAAAAACTCGGTCCGGTAGAGCCCGACGCCGGCAGCGCCACACTCGAGGACGCGCTCGGCGTCGTCGGGCGACTCGATGTTGGCGACCAGTTCGATGGCGTGGCCGTCCTGGGTCATGGCCGGCAAATCGCGTAGGTGGGCCTGGTGGTCCAGGTGGGCGCGGAACGCCTCGAGCCGCACCTCGAAGTGCTTGAGGGCGGACGGGAGTGGATTCAACTCGACAACCCCTGACTGACCATCCAGGGCGGCGACATCACCGTTTTGGGCGTAGCGCAGGATGCGCGGCACCCCCACCACCGCCGGGATCCCCTTGGTGCGCGCCATGATTGCCGCGTGCGAGGTCAAGGCACCGCTTTCGGTCACCAACCCCGCCACCCGGTTGGGATCCAGCGCCGCCGCCTCGGAGGGCGCCAGGTCGCGCGCCAGAAGGATGGTGTCGGCCTCGTAGTCGGCTTGGCTGTGCTGAGACACCTCCAGAAGGTGGCGCAGCACGCGTCGTTTGGCATCTTGAAAGTCGGCGGCTCGCTCCCTCAAGTAAGGCGAGTCGGCATCCTGCAAGCGCCCAATCATACGGTTGACGTTCCGCCGAAAAATGGACGCAGCGTTTTTGGACTCGGCCTCGATATCACGCGTGGTGCCGTCCAAAACCATAACGTCCTCGAAGAACAACAGCTGCGCATCGAAAATGCGGGCCGACTCTTCGCCCAACTCCGCAGCCAGGCTGTCCCGCAGAAATGCCACTTCTTCCCGTGACTTGTCGATCGCCCGGCGAAAGTTGTCGAGTTCCTGGTGAACCAACTCAGGGGCGATCGGGTGTTCGCGCACGGCGATTCGCGCGTAGGTATGCAAACGCACCCGTCCAATGGCGATCCCGGGCGCCGCCGGCAGCCCGCGCTGACTCAGCCGCGGTCGGTCGGCTGGCACCTGGAAACGGCCGGACGCCACCGCCTCGGCGGTCGGACGCGTCTCACCCGACGTGTGTTTACCAGCCTCGCTCATCGATTTCACACCCACAGCTAGCTCCAGGCGATCGGACCGCCCGCCGGGCTAGTCCTCGCCAAACCCCGAGGCAATGAGTTCGGCCACCGCTTGGGTCGCTTGGTTAGCATCCTCGCCGTCCGCCCTCACCACCAACTCTGTGCCCTGCTCAGCAGCCAGCATCATGACGCCCATGATGCTCTTGCCGTTCACCTCGTGCCCATCCCGGGACAGAAAGACGTGGGCCCGGAAGCCTGCCGCCACCTTCACCAACATCGCTGCCGGCCGGGCGTGCAGCCCCAGTCGGTTGATGATCGTCACCTGTCGCTTGCTCTCAGCTTCCATCCTCGGGGCCCTAGCTCAACGATCGGCAGGGGGCTGGGCGAGCCCGTGCGACGCCGCTCCGATCTTTGGGTGGGTTCGTACACGGCTGGCCGCCGCCGGAAAGCGGCCGCCATTATAGCCAGCGCCCCCCTGGGGAAGGGGCACAATCATCTGAAAAGCAGCCGGCCAAGCTGTTTAAATAGCCTATTTGCAGTGACTTGAACCTAACACTTGAGAGTCGACAAGACAACCTGCCAACTCTCGCAAGCACCGGGGACGAGGGCGACTCGGCGACTCCAAGCCACTGCCGACGCCTGGTAGATGCGCTCCGCCCCTGCCTCGGACAAGGACACCGTCTCGACTGGGTAGTACCAAAGTGCAGCCGCTGGGGCGCTGGTGAGTCGCACCTTAAGCTGCCGCCAGCGGTCGACCAATTCGACCCAGTCGCAACGCGCCACCTCGCCGCGGCTCCGGAGCACCGGCTGGCCCTGAGCGCCAGGGTGAGCAAAGGTGCGATCGGGCTGGTCGCCTGCCAACATCGCCAGGTTGGAGGTCACCACCCAAAGTCCCTCGATCGTGCGCTCCAGCCGCCCGCCGTCCAGAGCCAGGTCACACTCTAACGTGGAGTCCACGAGCCGGTAGCGCTTGGTCACGACCAAAGGTCCTCTGGGAGTCATCACCTCACTGCGGAGCCGGGCACCAACAGTCTGCCCTTGGACGGCGAGCGAGGCGTCGTAGACCGCCTCGGCCAGGCCCAGCCCGCAACGCGCGCGACCCTCGGCCAGTGCGTCCAGCGTCGTCCCCGGGGGATACCAACCATCCTGGAACAAGAGCCGGCGCCCATCGTCGAAGTGGAGATACTCCTCAAGGCCAGATTCTTTGGCGCTCACCCCGGCGTGGATGGTGTCCACCCGATCAGCGGCATCCCTGGGGCGATCCCCGGGCGCCGCCGCCAGCTCCGCGTGGTAAGGCTCGGGCCGGCGCGCCATGGTGTTTCCCAACGCTGCGCGCGTCCGCCGATCGTTGAACTCTAGAACCGTCCCCCCCACCGATGTCAGCCAGACGCTCGCAGCGACCGTCCTCAGGCTCCACTCGTCGCGACCATCTAGGTCGACGTCGTCGGTCTCGACCCGGGGCTCTTCCCCGAAATCCAGCGCGTCGAGGCGCGCCTCGACCCCGACGATCCGCTGGTAGACGGCGTCCCGGAGGTGCGGGAGATAGAGCCCACCGAACACGCCGTGCCAGTAGGCGCAATTGCACTGCGCCGCCCAAAGGTCGGACCACACCTCGCTGGGGACCGCCGCCTGGCGTCGCGCCCGTCTGAGCAGCGCCGCCACCCGTTGGTGCATGTGATTGGCCTCTGGGTATTTCACCAAGAAGTGCCGCCAGTGGCCGCCACCCAGCAGGTGGTCCTGGGCGTGTTCTTTCAACGCCTCCGGCACGGTCCCCTGACCCGCCCGCGCACTCTCGCCGGCCAGCCAAGTGTTCGCCACCTCCCTGAGTCCGCGCATGCGCACTTGGCGCGCCGTGGGCAGGCTCCACTCGTGCATCTCGGCGTAGGATGCCGAGGCCAGGTAGGCACGCCCGGCGGGCGGCGTGGTCCTCAGGCAAGCTGCCGGCGTGGTCAACACCAACCAATCCCCGGCCGCAGCCAGCGCTCGAAACCAACGCTCCAGCCAACCCTCGGTGTAGCAGCGCGCGTGGGTGCCGGGCCACACGCCAAACTTCTCACCGTCGTCGGCCAAGACTACGATCCTCCCGGGAGCTCTGGCGTGGAGCGCCCGCAGGTAGTCCACCGACCGCTCTGGCTCGTCAAAGGGCACTAGGTAGCGAAGCACTTGATCAATCGGAAAGACCGCCAGTCGACGTCCCTGATCTTCAGTCCAAAAGTAGCCGGACAACTCGGCCGGCTCGAAGCCCGTGCGCTTGAAGTGGGTGTCGTCCACGATCGTGTACTCGACCCCGGCTTCCACCAGGGGACGCACGAGCCCGGGTTCCCACACACGCTCGGTCAACCAGGCGCCCCGGGGGGTGGCGCCGAAGCGCTCCTCGATCGCCTCGTTCATCAGGGTGAGCTGCGCGCGTTTGGCCTCGTCGTCCAGGACCGGCAGGATTGGCTCATAGTAACCGGCGGTCAACACCTCCACCTGGCCGCGCTCGACCAGGCGCCCGACCCGCTCGAGCCACGCCGGCCGGTGGATCGCCAACCAATCCACCAACGGTCCGCTGACGTGCAAGGCAAACGGCACGGACCGAAAGCGCTCGGCCAACGCCAAGAACGGTTCGTAGGCGCTCTGGTAAGCCTTTTCAATGACGTCGTCGAAGTTTCCGACCGGTTGGTGGATGTGGACCACCAGGCAGAACTGGAGCGGCCGGGCAGGTGCGCCCACGCCTACTCCCGGTCGTCTAGAAATGGCGGATGAATCATCGGGTTGGAGCGCATGTGGGCCATCAGCCGTTCGTTGAAGGCCTTGGCCGGGTGGTGGCCGTACGCCTTGACCAGGTAATTGAGCGCCACCACCTCCGAGAGCACCGTGATGTTCTTGCCGGGGAAGATGGGGATGGTCACCAGGGGAATCTGCACACCCAAGAACGATGTCATCCGATCCTCCAGCCCGACCCGTTCGTAGTTCTCCTCGGGATCCCAGTCCTGCAGGTTGACTTGCACCTCGATGCGCTTCTGCAACCGGATGGCACGGATCCCGAACACGGCTTGCACGTCGATAATGCCCAGCCCACGAATCTCCATGTGATGGCGCAGGATGTCATTGCCCGAGCCGATCAAGATATCATCGTGGCGCCGGGTGACCGTGACCACGTCATCCGCTACCAGACGGTGGCCGCGCTCAACCAGATCCAAGGCACACTCGCTCTTGCCAATCGCACTGCGGCCGGTAAACAAGAGCCCCACCCCGTATACATCCACCAGCGACGCGTGGATCGTCGTCTGCGGCGCGAAGATGACGTCCAGGTACGAGGTCAGTTGGTGAATGAAGGGCGTCGTCGACTTAGGCGTGCGCAGGATGGGCACGCCCCGCGTGTTGCCCAACTCCAGGCACTCGGGCGGGATGTCCAAGCTCTTGCTGACGATGATGCAAGGGATGGGCTGGGCGAACAGCCGTTCGATCGCCGCCCGGCGCTCTACATCTGACAGGGTCGAGAGGTACCACACCTCAGTTTGCCCGAGGATCTGGATGCGATCGCCTAGGAAATTCTCCTGGAAGCCCGACAATAGGAGGCCCGGCCGGTTGATATCGGCCACCGTGATGTCGGCTTGCGCGTCGAACGAGTCGGTGAGTCGTTCGAGTTCCAGATCTTCCTTCTTGTCCCGGTAGAACTGTTCGACCGACAGGCGCTCCATCGACCGCGGACCTAGGACGGCTCGATCATGCCGACGGTGCCGTCTCCCCGGCGGTACAGAACGGTGACCTGCTCAGTCTCGGCGTTGGTAAACGCCACGTACTCCAGCTCGGAAGCATCGAGTTCTTCGACAGCCTGCTCGACGGTCATCGTTGTCCCGGCCGACACCTGGTCGTCGCGCGTGACGACCGGCAAGGCCACCGCCGCCTCCGCCGTCGATTTCGCCTGGCGGCGACGCCCCACCCGGCGGTCTTTGAAGCGGCGTAGCTGGGTTTCGATGCGCGCCGCGGCGCGGTCGGCGGCCACCGTCATATCCTCGGCTTCGGCGGTAGCCACGAAGTTGTGGCCACGCACCGAGCAACTGACTTCGGCGACGTTGCGATGCGCGTGCTCCGAGGTCAGCACCACCCGCGGGTTGGAGACATCGTCGAGGATGTGGGCAAGCTTGGTAAGTCTGCCGGTGATGTGCTCCCGCACTTCATCGGCGAGTTCGTAGTGGCGAGCAGCAAACACAACGTTCATCCCTATGCCTCCGTGCAAGGTGCTCAACTTCTAGATTCTCCCCCCCGGCGCCATCTTGGCGCCCGGACCTTAACCGTCGTGCCGTTTGCGGAAACGTGCCGGCAAGATACTTAGCTGTTCCCGGTACTTCGCCACTGTGCGGCGGGCGATGCGAAGCCCGCGGCCGTGCAGCACGTCGGCAATCCGCTGGTCCGACAGCGGTTCAAGCTTGTCTTCATTGTTGATCAGATTCTGAATAATGTCCTTGGCGCTCTTGGCTGACATATCCTCGCCGCTGGAGGTCTCCAGGCCACTCGAGAAGAAAAACTTCAACTCGAACACACCGCGCGGTGTCTGCACATACTTGTTGGTAGTCACCCGGCTGACGGTCGACTCGTGCATCTCGATTTCCGAGGCCACTTGCTGGAGCGTCAAGGGCTTGAGATGGGCGATGCCACGGTCGAAAAAGTCGCGCTGCTTGTCGACGATCGACTGCATGACTTTGACCATCGTGCGCCGCCGCTGCTCGATTGTGTTGATCAGCCACTTGGCCGAGTTGAGCTTCTCGAGGATGTACTGCTGGGTCTCGTCACCCTTGCGCCGCCCCGACAGCACATCCCGGTAGGCGCTCGATATCCTCAGGCGTGGCACGTTCTTATCGTTCAAGTAGACGACATAGTCGTCATCGACTCGATCCACCACCAAGTCGGGAATCACGTACTTGATTTCGTCAGAAGCGATTTCGTTGCCCGGACGCGGGTTCAACGTGGCGATGATGTCGGCGGCCTCTTGCACCTCCCGCACGGTGATCTTCAGCGCCTTGGCAATTTCCTGGTAGCGCCTCTCCTTGAGGTTGTCAAACTGGTCGCGGACGATTTCAAAAGGTAGGGTGTCGTCCTCCTCCCGATCACAGAGTTGATTGAGGAGGCACTCGCGCAAGTCACGGGCAGCGACGCCAGGCGGGTCAAAGCTCTGCAAGAGTTGCACCGCTGCCTGGATGCGGCTGATCTCGACGCCGGTAAGCTCCTGGGCCTGCTCGTCGGTCACCGTCAAATAGCCGCGTTCGTCGATGCAACCGATCAGGTAGTCACCAATCTCGATCAGCTCCTGGTCGGTCGTCGAGAGATGCAGCTGCTGGGTCAGGTGATCGGCCAGGGTCACCGAAGTCGTCGGCACCCGCTCATAGAAGTCGTCAGCACTCTGCACCTCGCCGCGCGCGAAGGTGTTCTCCATGCCGGCGCCGCGCTCCCAGTATTCTTCCCATTCCTCGAGGCTGCGCTCCTCCTCGCTCTTGGCGTCGGCATCGGGCGTGTCGGGCGTTTCTGCGTTCTCTTGAACTTCCTCGCGAGTCTGCTCTTCGGTTTCGTCGAACTCTAGAGCTTCTTCGAGGAGCGGGTTTTGCTGCAACTCCTGCTGGAGAATCTGCTGCAGTTCCAGAGTGGGAACCTGCAGGAGCTTCAGCGCCTGGCGCAGTCGGGGCGTGATGCGCAGCTGCTGCCGGAGTTGTTGGGTGAGTTTCATTTCCATGGTGGATGGTCCAGGGGCTCCGGCGTCCTTAGAGTTGGAATTTCTCGCCCAGGTAGATTTGCCGTGCCACTGGGTCTTGAGCCAGATCCTCGGCGGTGCCTGAAATGGCGATCTTGCCCTCAAACATGAGATAGGCGCGGTCGGTAATCGACAGGGTCTCGCGGACGTTGTGGTCGGTGATCAACACCCCTATCCCCTTCTGCCTGAGGCCGTTAATGACCTCCTGTAGATCGGCAACGGCGATCGGATCGATACCGACGAACGGTTCATCCAGCAACATGAACTGCGGGTGGGTGGTGAGGGCACGGGCAATCTCCACCCGGCGGCGTTCTCCACCCGAGAGGTTGTAGGCCAGCCGGTCGCGCAGATGGCCGATGGAAAGCTCGGCGGTAACCTCAATATAGCGCTCCTCGCGCTCCGCCTTCGAGATGGGCAAGGTCTCAAGAATAGCGATCAGGTTTTGTCGGACTGTGAGTTTACGAAAGATCGAGGCTTCTTGGGGCAAGTAACCCAGGCCCATGCGGGCGCGGCGGTACATGGGGTGGGTGGTGATATCGTGGCCCCCCAGCTCGATGGTGCCGCCGTCCGGGCGGTAAAGCCCAACGATCATGTAGAAGGTCGTGGTCTTGCCGGCACCGTTGGGGCCCAAGAGTCCAACGACCTCACCAGCCCCCACCTCCAGGCTGACACCCTGCACCACCTTCCACTTGCCGTAGTACTTGACTAACTCATGGGCAACGAGCGCCATGCTACTCGCGACCCTGAGCGGCGGCCGGAAGGTCTTGGATCGTGGCTTTGACGTTCCGTTGGATCTGGAACTGGCCATCCTGCAAGTTGGGATCGGATTCTAGTCCGTAGCCGGTCAGAACGTTGCGCCCGTCGATGACTTTGACGAAGTCGTCCGTGTGAATCTTCCGCCGCTTCGAGTCGTAGAACAAGGTTTCAGTCTCGAGAAGCCGACCGTCGCCGGTCTTCAGTCTGACGTGACCGCGCGCCTCCATGTCGTTGGAACGCTGGTCAATGGTGCCGTGATCGGCGGTCAGCACCGACCCCACCTCGCCAGCCTCGTTGTAGAAGTCGGCGGTCAGTTCGTCGGTTTGGATCAAACCGGTGTCATCGAAGACGTGGGCCACAGCCGCCTGGAACACCCATTCCAACGCGCCGTTCTGGGTCTGGCGGAGGACGAAGTTAGAAATCTCTTGGTCGGGTAGCTCCTCCACCTCGGCATCCTGGAGGTCGGCCGGCGGCTCACTGGCACAGCCGATGACCAGAAGACACCCTAGGGCCAGGAACCACCCGGGCTCACGCGTCCAGACCGAGCGCTTAGCCATGAGCGTTCACCGATTCTTGGCTGCCAGAAGCCGGCGCCGGGTGTGCAACGGCCGCGTACCCTTTGGGTACGCCCCAGCGATCGTACATCCATGCCCACTGCGCCGGAGTTTCCCGAATGGACGACTCCAGCGCCCCGGTGCAGGCCCCAACCGCCTCCACTTGAGCGCCGGGCGCCGACCAATCGGGCTCGCAGGGCGGGTGCACGCGAATGCGGTGGCGGTCGCCGAAGCGTTGGATGGCCATGGGCACCAACGCGCATCGGCCCAACCGCGCCAGCTCGGCGACGCCCACCGCCGTGTAGGCGGGGCGGCCGAAGAACGGCAGCCAGGTGCCCTTAGCCACGCGGTTTTGATCAATCAAGACACCGAGCAATGCTCCCCTCCGTAAGCCACGGATGACCTGACGCATGCCATCCGACTCGTGCACCACAGTGACGCCCAATCGGCGTCTCAGTCCCGCTAGCAAGCGCTCGAAGCGCGCGTCCTTGAGCGGTCGCGCCAACACCATCACCTCACTCCCCCGCTGCGCGAAGGTCCCGGCCAACAACTCCCAAGCACCCAGGTGTCCGGTCACGCACACCGCACCTCGCCCAGCCCGCCGCGCCGCCTCGAGGTGCTCACCACCCTCAATGTCGACCCATTCGAGCAGTTCGCGCGGGTCGCGCCCGCACATTCGCACCACCTCGGCGGCGTTTTGAGCCACTTCGACGAACACCCGTGCCGCCAGCCGCTGGCGTTCGCCAGCCGGCACAGCTGGATAGGCCAACTGCAAATTGGCCAGCACCTGGCGCCGGTCGCGCCTCAGACAGCGAAACGCCAGCCAACCGAGGCGGCCAAACAACCCCCGCGCCGCCCGGCGCGGCAGCCGGGGCAGCGCTCGGATCAATCCACCGGCGAAGGCGAGAACCAGCCAGCGCTTCAGGCGTTTTTTCAGGGGCAGGGCCATGGCGAAGACTAGCGAAAGCTAGCTGGAATGAACAAGCAACCTGTATGCCAATTCTTAGCCGGCGGGCTTCAGGCAGTCGTGGAGGTGGATGACGCCGGCCGGACACCCCGAGCCGTCGACGACCACCAAGGCGGTGATCGGCCCCGGTTGGTTCTGCTCCATGGCTTCGAGGGCGTCTGAAACCAGGGCGACCGGCGCGATGGTGCGCGGCTCAGCGCTCATCACCTCCCCGACCTGGGCGTCCAGTGGATTCTCCATGGCCAAGAAAATGCGCTTCAAATCGCCGTCGGTGAGAACGCCAACCAAGCGGTCATTCTTGTCGACTACGGTGGTCATGCCCAAGCGTTTGCGCATGATTTCGTCGAGCGCCTGCCTCAGCGGTGCCGACGCCTGCACCTTGGGGCAGGCGTCCCCCCGATGCATCACCTCGGCCACTTGCCGATTGAGACCACCGCCCAAGGCACCGCCGGGATGCAACTCGGCGAAATCTTGGCGGCGAAAGCCGCGCCGCACCATCAGCGCCACGGCCAAGGCGTCACCCACCACCAGCGCCGCAGTGGTGGAAGAAGTCGGGACCAAACCAAACGGACTTGCTTCAGGCGGCGCGCCGGTTTCCACCACGCAATCGGCGGCGCGCCCCAACTCCGAGTCGCGGTAGGCGGTCACCGCCACCGCTGGGACACCTTTGGCCCGCAGCGGCGGCAGCAGGCGCCGCACCTCACCGGTGCCGCCGGAGCGCGAGAACACCAGCGCCGCGTCTCCGGCACGCACTAACCCCAGGTCACCGTGCAGCGCGTCGACTGGATGAACGAAAGTTGCGGGCGAGCCGGTCGAGGTGAGCGTGGCTGCCACTTTGGCTGCAATCTGACCCGACTTCCCGGCGCCCGACACCAGGATATGACCGGTCACTCCTGCCAACAGTTCGACGGCCCGATCGAACGACGTATCGAAGCGCTCGACCAGCGCCGCGACCGCCGCCGCTTCGACCCGCGCCACGGCCCGGGCAACCGCTCTGGCGGGCACCTCCTGCATCGGGTCGGGCAAGCCCAGCGGATTGTCGGCCGACTCGCTCACGCGGGTCCCCCCAGACGCCGGCGGTTCAAAAAGAGGATGACCTCGATGGCTTCGCGCACCGCACCGTGGCCGCCGCGCGCGGCGGTGACCACGTGCGCCAGCCGCCGGGCCTGGGAAGCCGCATCGGCCGGGGCGACGGCCAGACCCACCTCGCGCATGGCTGGCAAGTCGACCAAATCATCGCCCATGAACGCCACCGCATCCAGCCCGACGCCGGCCGACGCGCACATCTCGCGCACGGCAGCGAGCTTGTCCTTGGCGCCTTGGCGGGCCTCCATGCCCAACTCCCCGGCGCGGCGCTCGACCGCTTCGGAGCTGCGGAAGGTGACGATCTTGAGCGTCAACTCGGCGCGGCGGGCCAGGAAAGCTCCCATCCCGTCGCGGGCGGCGAAGCGTTTGAGCTCGACGCCATCGGTCCCGAACCAAAGCCCACCCTCAGCCAGGACTCCGTCCACATCCAAGAACAGCACACTGATCGGCTTGGGGCTCACCCGGGCGCCTCAACGCCCGTGCAGAGGGCTAGACGCAGGGCGTAGCATTCGCGCAAGTCGCGGAGCAACGGCTCCACCGTCGCCAAGGGCAACTGGGTGGCGGCGTCCGACTTGGCGCGCTCGGGTTCCGGATGCGCCTCTAAAAACACAACCTCGGCGCCGGCCATGACCGCCGCCCGCGCCAACGGCGCGGCAAACTCGCGCCGGCCCGCGGTGACCGGACCACCTGGTTCTTGGAGGCTGTGGGTCACATCATAGACCGGCAGCCCAAAGCGCCCCAGCACCGCGAATGCACGCATGTCGACCACCAGGTCGGTGTAGCCAAACGTCGCGCCCCGCTCGGTTAAGAGGACGCCGCCAGCCCCGGCGCCTTGCAACTTCTGGACGGCACCGGCCATGGCCTCGGGCGCCATGAACTGGCCCTTCTTGACGTTAACGGGTTTCTGAGTAGCGCCGGCCGCCTCCAAGAGCGGTGTCTGCCGGCAAAGAAAAGCGGGAATTTGCAGGATGTCGACCACCTCGGCCGCCGCCTCGACCTCGTCTGACTCGTGCACATCAGTCAACAACGGCAGGTCGGTGGCTTGTCGGACAGCCTCGAGCATAGCCAACCCGCGCTCGGCTCCGGGGCCGCGGTAGGATGCGGCACTCGTCCGATTGGCCTTGACGTAGGACGCCTTGAAGACGATCGGCAACTCGAGCGCCCGGCCAATCCGCGCCAGTTCGCTCGATACCTCGCCGACGAGCCCGGCGTCCTCCGCTACGCAGGGGCCGGCGATCACCCCCAAGGTCCCAGCGCCAAACGTGACGCTGCCGATCGCGACCGCATCGGGGGCAGTGGACACCCGTCTCACCTACACCGGTGTCGGGTCAAGGACCTGATGGTCGGCACCGTTGCGGTCGCGCGAGGTGGAGTGCTCGAGCGCCGCGCGGACGAATTCCCGGAACAAGGGGTGGGCCCGCCCCGGCCGCGAACGCAACTCGGGGTGGAACTGCACGGTCACAAACCACGGGTGGTCGGCCAATTCGAGAATTTCTACCAAACCCGAATCACTCAGGCCTGCCACCCGCATGCCGTGCTGCTCGAACAGCTCGATATAGTCGTTGTTGAACTCGTAGCGGTGGCGGTGCCGCTCGCGCACCATCGATTCGCCGTAGGCCAACGCGGCGCGGCTCCCCGGCGTCAAGTGACAGGCATAAGATCCAAGCCGCATGGTGCCGCCGGTTTCGGTCTGGCCCTCCTGGCCCGGCATCAAGTGAATGACCGCCTCGGCAGTGTTCGGGTCGATTTCAGCGGAGTGGGCCGCAGCGATTCCGCAAACGTTTCTGGCAAACTCGACGACCGCGGCGTGCAAACCGAAACAGATCCCGAGATACGGCAGGCGGCGCTCGCGTGCATAGCGCGCCGCCTCGACCTTGCCGCTAGAACCGCGCTCGCCAAAGGCGCCCGGCACCAGCACGCCATCCACATCACCCAGGTAGCGCTCGGCGCCTTCGGTCTCGATCGCCTCGGTGTCCACCCACCGCACCTTGAGCCGCCGGTTGTTGGCAACCCCAGCGTGGACAATGGCTTCGGAGATCGACTTGTAGGCGTCGAGGATGTGGGTGTACTTGCCGCACACGGCAATCGTCCCCTCCTCCTGGGAATTGACGATCCGATCAACCATGTTCCGCCAACCGGTCAAATCCGAATCGCCAGCGTCGATCTTCAGGCGCTCGATCACCAACTCGTCCAAACCACCGCTGTGGAGCATGAGCGGTACCTGGTAGACCGACTTCACGTCCAGCGCCTCGATGACGCCACGCGGGTCGACGTTGCAAAAGAGGGCAATTTTATCGCGCACGTCGCGCTTCAAGGGCACCTCGCTCCTGCACAACAAGACGTCGGGCTGGATGCCGATCTCGCGGAGCGCCTTCACCGAATGCTGGGTGGGCTTCGTCTTAATCTCAGCCGCGGCCTTGACGTACGGTACCAAGGTGACGTGCACGTTCAACACATCCTCGAAGCCGCGCTCGAGCTTGAGCTGGCGAATGGCCTCCAGGAAGGGCAATCCCTCGATGTCGCCCACCGTGCCGCCGATTTCGACGATGGCCACGTCCACCCCCGGCTGCTCTCCCACTTCGGTCAGCCGGCGTTTGATCTCGTCGGTGACGTGCGGGATCACCTGCACGGTGCGGCCCAAGTAGGCGCCGCTACGTTCGTTGGCAATGACCGCCTCGTAGATCTGTCCGGCTGTAACGTTGTTCTTGCGGGCTAGATTGGCATCGGTGAAACGTTCGTAGTGGCCGAGGTCGAGGTCGGTCTCGGCGCCGTCGTCGGTCACGAAGACTTCACCGTGCTGGAAGGGGCTCATCGTCCCCGGGTCGACATTCAGGTAAGGGTCGAGCTTTTGGAGCGTCACCTTGAGGCCGCGCTTACCGAGCAGGAGGCCCAACGACGACGCCGCAATTCCCTTACCCAGGGAGGACACCACGCCGCCGGTGACGACAATGTACTTAGCCATAGCTTCCCCTCAGTCCAGTCGGATGACAGTTTGGCTCGACAGCGCGCGCGGAAGCTCTCACGACTCTTGGGTGCAACAATCGGGCGCGGCATAGCGGCGGGAGGTGCGAAGAGTCCGGGTGGCGTCCGACCCACTCCGCCTGCTCCACTATAGGCGAGCGCCAGATCATGTCAATAGCGCGCGAGCCCGCAGGTGACTTAGACGCAGCTCTGGGTCAGGTGCGCTTGGACACGCTCGAGATCGGCGGGCGTGTCGACCCCCGGTCCGTCGAAGCCGACCGTCACCACGCCCATAGGGATGTCGTGCTCAAGCGCGCGGAGTTGCTCGAGGCGCTCGGACTCTTCGAGGGGCGTGGGGGCCAGTCCCGCCAGCTTCAGAAGGGTGGGGCGGCGGTAGGCGTAGACACCCATGTGCCGGAGGGGTTCGGCGCCCTGGCCAGCCGGTACCAGGTTGCGCGAGAAATAGAGGGCGCGCCCACTCTGGGAGCACACCACCTTGACGGCGTTAGGATCGCTGGGCGCCGCCGATCCGACGCCGAAGGGATGGGCCAACGTTGCCATGTCCCAACCCGGTTCTTGCGCCAGCGCCTCGACGAGCCGGTCGATCGCCGCACCAGGCAAGAGCGGCTCGTCCCCCTGGACGTTGACAATTATCGGCTCCGGGCGTATCGCTGCCACCTCGGCGATGCGATCGGTGCCGCTCGGATGGTGGCTGGCGGTCATGACCACCGGCGCGCCAGCTTCCTCTGCTGCCGTCCGGATGCGCTCATCATCGGTCGCCACCAGGACGTCGGCAGCGCACCGAGCCTGGCGCGCCCGCTCGATCACATGGACGATCAGCGGTCGACCCGCCAACGGCGCCAGCACCTTGCCGGGGAACCGGCGAGATTCGTAGCGGGCTGGAATGACCACCAAGACCCCGGGCTGGGCGGGGTACGACATGGAAGCTAGATCGTAGCGGGCTTTTTGGGTTCGGCCAACACCGAGACGCGCTTCCGATCCCGCCCGGCGCGCTCAAAGACGACAAAGCCCTCGCGCGTCGCAAACAGGGTGTCGTCAGAGCCCTTCTTGACGTTCAAACCTGGGTGGATGCGAGTGCCACGCTGCCGCACGATAATCGTACCCGCCGACACGTACTCATTGCCGTAGGCCTTAACGCCCAGAAACTGCGGATTGGAGTCACGCCCGTTGCGTGAACTGCCGACGCCTTTCTTGTGAGCCATCGCTCCTACCCTCCTAGCCGGTCACCACGCTTGAATCTTGACCTGGGTGAGTGCTTGCCGATGACCCTGATGGCGGCGATAGTCCTTCCGGCGCTTGAACTTGAAGACTTTGATCTTGGCGCCGCGCGGGTGACCGAGCACCTCTGCTTCGACCTTGGCGCCCTCGACCACCGGCGTCCCAACGGTCAAGGCATTGCCATCCGAGACTGCTAAGACCTCACCCAAGGTCAGGGTGTCCCCCACCTCGGCGTTCAACCGTGGCACCAGCACTGTCTCGTTGGGCTCTACCCGCAGCTGCTGTCCGCCAACCCGCACGACCGCATACATATAAGTGACTCCTGAACCGGGCCCCGGGCGACCTCGGGCCGCGCGGGAGCTGCCTGCGCCAGCCCTGGTCGGGCATGGCAACGTCAGACTCGGCTGGAGAATAGGCGCTCCACGGAGCCTGGCGGCAAAGTCGGGAAGGCTACCGCGCAGCCCATACATGAGTCAAGGGGGGCGCTCGAAGGGCCAAGTCCCAATCGATCTCTCACACGCTGCCGGCAAATGCGGCCGGCCAACCCGGCTAGCAGTTCGCGGTCACTCCTCACGGTCCCCTTGCCGGAGAAGGGCGGCCTCCGCGAGATAGCTCGGGAGCGCCTTGTTCCGATGGAGGGCTGCGTCGGCTTCGGGCGGCATCGCCACCTCACGCAGTGGAATGACGCCGGCCCAGTGGGGAAGCGCCATGTCTTCCTCCTCGTCCACCGGACCGCCGGTGCGAATTTTGGCAGAGGCGCTCTCGATCCGAATGGCGAAGAGCGATGTGGCACCGAGTTCCTTCGGGCTGGGCAAACGGCAGTCGCCGGCGCGCCCCGGGACCACTTTCTCGACGATTGCAAACACCGCCTCGGAGATCTCATCCCGAGCTACGAGACGGCGACCCGTTCCAAACACGACGGCCGAGCGGTAGTTCATCGTGTGATGAAAGGCCGAGCGGGCTAGGACCAGTCCGTCGACCAGGGTCACAGTGACGCAAACCGGGGCGCCGGATTCGAGGTGCCGCGCCATACGGCCCTGATTCGCGCTATGGATCAGAATCTCATCGCCCACCCGCGCAAAGAACATGGGGATGACGATCGGCTGGCTCTCATCGGCCAACCCGATGTGGCAGATCCAAGCCTGGTCCAAGATCGCGTAGACGGTGGCCTCGTCGTAGTGAGCCCGGTCTGGAACGCGGGTGACTTTGTTGCGTGCTGTGACCTCGAATTGGCGGGTTTCGGTCATCGCGTTCTCCTGCGGAGCATGAGGGTGGATCGGCCCGCGCCTATCCTAACCAGGGGTTCCAGGTCTCGCAAAGGACGCAGTCATCTTTGTTGCTGCGAGAACTGGCCACGTGCTCCTTGGTTTCGCTGCGGAACCTGGCGACGGAGTTCCGCGCCGGAACTGGCGATGGAGCTTTGCTCCGGAAATATTCATGGACCTGGGGTCCACCCCGAGCAATGAAAGTTGCTAGCTCACCGTGTGGGCTCGACCGAAGGTCGCATGAATTTGTAACGACTTACAGCTACTTTCTGAGCAACTGGCGATGGTCTAACCGTTGCTCGCCCGAATCGACGGGCGGCACGAACGAGGCCAGAGATTCTGCACGAAACTCTTTGCCGAACACTTGATTTTCTTCTTGACAGCTTTTGGGAGGCACGTCGCCGAGCATTGCAGCCCATCGCTCAAGCGGCCGCCTGCGCACCGTACGTCATCGCTAGGCGCAACGGCTCGCGTTCTTGCTCATTTTGCCAAACGGAACCGATGTTGCCCCGCTATCGGACTCTCCTGAGCGCAAAAAGTCAGGGTGTAAACTGCATGGGTCGACCCCGCGAAACCTTAGGAACATGCACCATGCACATCATTGCTCGAATTGAAAAGCTCCGGCATCGCGAACACCATGCCACTGTCGACTTGATCGAAGCGCTCCTTGAATGTAAGCGCACGGGTGCCCATCTCTCGGCGGGCTATCCATCGATCTTCATGTTTCTAGCCAACCATCTGAAGTACTCGAAAGCGGCTGCGTCGCGACGCTGGAAAGCAACGAAGTGCGCCGAGCGCCATCCGCAAGTTCTAGAGATGTTGCGGGAACACCGCATCAATCTGAGTGTGCTGGCGACGAGCGAGGCGACGCTGGCCAAGGCGAGTGATCCTGACGCGTTCCTGGCTGAGATCGATGGCCAATCTTCCGCGGACGTGGAGCGTCGTTTGGCGGCGCGCAATCCAGTGCGCCCGCGCCAGGAACAGATTCGCCGGGAGTATGAGGTAGAGGACAAGGGGGCTGGCACCGCCAAAGCCGATGGAAATGGCGACCTGTTTGGTGACAACGGCGGGGCAAGTGGAGCCAGCCGTGGAGGCGAGAACCGAGCGGGCGCTGAGCCCGGGAAGCCTGCCGGTTCGCCAGCTAGGCACGATGCCGTCACCGAGACAGATGTGAGTCCCGGTGATGCCAGCGCCGGCGTTGATGCAACCGCCCGTGCATATACAAGCGCCGACGCTGATACAAAATCCGGCGCTGATACAAACGCCAGTGCAGACGCCGGCCCCGACACCACCCGTGCCAGCGCCGAGGATAGTTCCACCAAGCCACCTGTCACGCGCGAGCGCATTCGCATTACCTTTAGCCTCGATCCCGCCGACTACAAGAAGCTGGAAGAAGCGATGGTCATTTTGAACCGCAAGATTCCAGCCAAGCTGACGCTGGAAACGACGATGCAAGAGCTGTTGCAATTTTTCCTGGAGCGCAAGCGCCCGAAGCCCGAGCGCCCGCACAAAGCGCCTCGCGGCCGACACATCCCCAAGGCTCTCCGAGACAAGGTGATGATCCGTGACCAGGGGCGCTGTCAGTTCGTGGGTCGCGGTGGGCGGAAGTGCCACTCGCAGCACAACCTGCAGATCGACCACATTCAACCGGTTTCCAAAGGTGGTCGCACAAAGCTGGAGAACCTCAGAGTTTTGTGCGCGGCCCATAACCGTCATCGTGTCAGAGTTTCGGAGCGGAACCGAGTGCAGAATCAACACGCCGCTGCACGGAACCAAGCGATGCTGTCTGGCGCGTAGTGCGGTGGAGTTCCGCAGGAGGCTGTCCAAAAAGTCGTACCGGCACTTCACGGATTGGTGTATTTGGACAAAAAGGGCCGGCGAAATTTTTGAAATCGACCCATCCATGAACGTCATTTCGACTTTTTGGACAGCCTCCAGCGGAACCAGCATCGAGCAACGCCGGAGTAGGCTTCCATGGCCATGGTGCGCGTGGCCCGGTTGCGGAGCGGAACTCGGCGCGCTCGGCTGACCGACTAGGGCAGACGCACCACCTTAAGCGTCGCCGTCGCCCCCTGTTCGGTACGCAAACGTACAAGCCGCACTCCGCGCGCGGAACGGGCGGCTGGGTCGTCAAGCGCTACTTCGTGGTGTCCGTGCGCCAACCAACCGAGTTCGCGGCTGAGGAGGAAGCGGCCGTCCACCGTGTACACCTCGAGGGTGGCCATCGACCCCACCGGCAGGTCGACGGACAGCCTAAGGGTGGAGGCGTAGGGGTTGGCGCGCGCTGCGAGCCTCGGCGCGGCCAATGCGGGCACCGGCGTCGACTCGCCGACGGACACCACTTCACAGCTCGCCGCGCAGGTTGCGCCTGTGCTGTGATAAGTGGAGCCCGCCTCTTGCCCGGTCTCGAGTTGCCAACCAGCGAGGTCTAGCGTAGCGCCCAGCTCATCCACCTCGAACACGTCGGCCCGCAGTCCGTGGTACCAGCAGTTCAGGTCGGCGTCGAAGTCGGCTAAGAATAGCGACCAATCGTCGGTGCCGCCGTCTAGAAGCGTGCTCCGCAGAAGCGGTGGTTGCCCACCGTCGTCTCGGCCAAAGACGCAGTGGTGAATCGTCCACTCCTTCAACCAGAGCGTCATGGTTTGGCCGGTCTGGTGGTTTTGGACGTCGCGCGGGCCATCGCCACCGTCGGCGGTCAGTCGAATCTGCTCCAACGCGTTGTCCACCGATGTAACCCCGCACAGCGTCACGCGCTCGGCGTTGGCACCTTTGACGCCGTGCTCGCCGTTCTCAGCGAACCGGCTGTTGCGGATAGTAATCGGCCCCTGGCTCGCTTCAAGAAAAATGCCGTCCTTCAGGTTGCGTTCGACCACGGCGTTCTCGATCCATACATCTTCATTGTCGAGGTCGATCCACAGACCGCGCGACTCGTTTTCCGCCGACAGGTGATCGCGAACGGTGAGGCCGCGAGAGTAGGTGAACTTGTTACCCAGCCACCATCCGTAGTAGCCGCCCAATGCCCCCCGCCAATTGTTGCGGCTGGTCTCGCACTCGGCAACCACGAGGTCATACGCTCGAAACGTGCCGATGCCACTCTTGCCACAGCGGTTCATCTCGGTGCGCGAAATGCGCGAGCCGGTGCTTTCGTTGCCGAGCCAAAGGCCATCGCCGTTGTTCCACACGACGCGATTGTCAGCGCACGTCGCCTGTTTGCAGTCGGAAAAAACCACCGCCGCCTTGCCGTTCTCCCAGGGAGTCGCGGCGTGGGCAAAAGTGATCCCGCCAACGACGGAGACGTTGTGGACGTGCTGCAGCTTGAACGCGTGGTCCCGAACAGCCACCTCGACGCCAGGTTCGTCGAGGACGCCGTCGTGCGGCGCGATGGTTATCGTGCCGTCAGGGGCTACGGCAAAGGTGCCGTCGCCATTTGCCTGGGGCGTGCCGAACTCGACCTGCGCCAGGTACTGGCCGTCGGCAAACACCATCTCCCGGCGGCGGGTGATGTCGGGCATCTGCGGCTGACCGGCGGGCAGTTGCGGGGAAAGCGACAAGGGGTAGCTGGGGAACACCAGGGAGTAGAGCCCGTCCCCCTCGTCCACCCAGCCCTCGACGCGGTCCGAGCCTTTGACGGTCACCTGGTTTTCGTGGCCCGCCTCGACACTGAAGACGATCGGCGTCATGTTGTCGGCGTAGACGACCGGGTCCAGCCACAGCGATACCGCCTCGCGGTAGGTTCCAGCTCGAATGATGATCGTGGTACTGGTGCCGTCTTTCTTGGCGTCGAGCGCGCAGCTCGCCGCCGCCTGAATCGTCCGGTAAACGTCGCCCTCAGCGCAGGTGGCGCTGGCGTCATCGCCCAAGACGCCGTCGACGTAGATCGATACGGGGGCGGCACCGGCGACTGCAGCGAGGCACAGAACCCCACCAGCGAACTGCATGGTTAGGCGGACGCCCAGCGTTCGTAAGAAGTGACGGTTCGACATCAGGGGCTCCAGGGTGGCCAGAAGTACGTTTGCAGTGTAACTCGACACTCGCATTCTAGTCAGCAAAGTGCAATGCACCCCGTCCCCACGCCACAACGCGTGGTAGACTAGCCTCGCTCAATGAGCCTACCGGCACCGTAGTTGCATCTAACCGGCCCGCTCACCGCCATGGAACCTAGCGTTCTCCCCTACAGACGCGTTCTCTTGAGAGCAGCCGCCGCCCTTAGCGTCGTGGCACTGGTCGCTCCATCTGCTTGCGGTCTCAAGACTGTCCAGCGCACCACGCTGCAACCAGCCGAACTGCCAACCACCGACCACCGACCGGCCTACCTAAAGCTGCATTTGGAGAACGGTCATCTCTTCATCCTCTCGGATTGGCACGCCGACTCAACGCGAGGACACGTAAGCGGTCATGGCGTCCTCCTCGACCACAATCGTCAAACGCTATCCACCGGTGACGCCACAGTACCGTTTGGCGACATCGTCCTGGTCGAAACCAACGCACCGCGGCGCTCTGGCGCCCTGGTGGCCATGGCCGTCATCACGGGTGTCTCAGCCGCCGGATCGGTCTACTGCGTGGCCAACCCCAAGAGCTGTTTCGGCTCCTGTCCGACCTTCTACATCGACACCTCCGCCGGCAGACGCCTGGTCGGCGAAGGCTTCTCCTCCTCGATCGCTCCTTCCCTCGAATCCACCGACGTCGACGCACTGTTCGATTGCACCGTGGTGGACGGCCAACTGGAACTCCATGTCACCAACGAAGCGCTCGAGACCCACGTCATTCGCTCTGCCAACCTCTTAGCAATCCCCAACGGGACGGATGGGGAGCGTTGCGTTGCGCTCGAGGGCGGTGGCTTCCGGCGCCTCAGGACCTTGACGTCGCCCGCGCAAGCTAGCGACTCGGAGGGCAGCTGCTTGGAGCAGCTCAAGGATCTCGATGGTGACGAGCGCTTCAGCCTCGCCGATTCCACCGACTTGGCCACGCGCGAATGCATCGAGTTGACCTTCGACAACAATCAGAGTGGCGAGCTGGGATTGGTTATCGGTGCGCGCCAAACGCTCCTCTCGACGTACCTCTTCTACCAAGCACTGGCTTTCATGGGCGATCAAGCCGGCTCTCTCCTGGCACAGCTCGAGCGCGGCGCCGGAGAAACCGCGGCAAAAGCGGCGGGGATCGGTGACGTGCTCGGCGGCATCGAGATCAGGGTGGCCGACTCGGGCGACAACTGGCAGACGGTGGGCGTCAGCCAAGAGACCGGCCCGCTTGCCGTCGACCTGCGCTGCGTACCGTTGCCCAACGGTCAAACATCTCCACTTCGAGCGCAGCTGCGGCTTACCCGCGGGCACTGGCGACTGGACTACGTGGCCCTCGCCGAACTCGGCGACTCGGTCGAGCCCCAACGCCTTGAACCCGCAGTGGTTCGACGCCATGGGCACGAAGATAGTCAGGCTCGGACCAAACTCCTGAGTAGCGAAGAGACCCTGGTGACACTCCCTGGTGACGAATACACACTCGTCTACCAGTTGCCTGCCCCAGACCTCGACTACGAGTTGTTTCTCGAGAGCCGCGGCTACTACCTAGAGTGGCTGCGCGAAGAATGGCGGGCCGAAGAGAACCCTGTCGGGTGGGCGACGCTGTTCTTGAAGCCAAGCCTGGCGCTCAAGCAACTCGCGCCCGCGTACAAGGCAATCGAAACCGACATGGAAGCGATTTTCTGGAGCAGTCGGTATGCAATCCGCTAGCGCTGCGCGTCTGGTCATCACCCTGAGCATAGCCGTGCTATCAGGCGCAGCGAGCGCTAAACCGCCTCCGGGCTACCTACCCGATGCCGAAGCCGCCGCCCTCGACCCCCACGGAGCCTGGGTCGAGTTGTGGGTGACCTCCGTTGCAACCCACTGCCCCGCACCTCCATCAACCACCGATTCGGTTACCACACCCACCACCAAAATCGAAGGGGAGCTGATCGCCTGCGCAGGAGATTCGATCCACGTCCTCACTCATCGCTGCTTGGTATCCATCGCGCGCGACGACGTAAGCCAAGCGCGCGCCACATTTTTCGATGCGGGCACCCGGCAGATCACCTACTGGACCATTGCCGGCGCCGTTTCAACCCTGACGCACGGACTAGGTTTGGTCTTTTCGCTGCCGCTTTGGATCATTGGCGGGCTGAGCGCCCACCACACGCAAGCCAACGCCGCTCGCATGGAGTACGAACAAGACGCCGACCAGGTGGGCAACGAGATGGTGCCGGACACCTGGGTGGCGTTGGCTACAGTGGCGCGTTTCCCGGCCGGACTGCCACCCGCGGTCGACCGCCATGGGCTCGTCGGTAAAGTGTGCGACACGGCATCCCCAGCCCAGGAGCCCGCTCGCCCCTAGACCGTCACCTTGTCGGTGACATCCTCCCGCGTCGATGCCACCTTCAAGCGGCGCTCCTCGCGCCGCAGGTGGTCATCGGCAATGATCTTCACCTTGATGTCGTAGCCGCGTTCCACCCGATGGATGCGTTCGGCGCGCTGCTCCTTTAGGAACGCCGCCACCTCGGGGGCCACGTAGAGCTCGAAGTGGGTATCCGACAACTCGCGGGCGGCGCGCTTCAAGAGGCGCTCGGTCGACACCGCGACCGATTCGAGGGAAAGGACCTTGCCGCGGCCCTCGCAGGCCGGGCAATCCTCCGAGAAAAAGTGCAAAAGACTGGGGCGAACGCGCTGGCGCGTCATCTCAATGAGGCCCAGCTCCGACACCTCGAAGACCTTGGTGCGAGCGCGGTCACGCCGCAAATGGCCGCGCAGCTCTTCGAGGAGGGCGCGCTTGTTGGCCTCGACCTCCATATCGATGAAGTCGGTGACGATGATGCCGCCAATGTCGCGGAGCCGCACCTGGCGTGCGACCTCCCGGGCCGCTGACAGGTTGGTGCGAAGGATGGTGTCCTCCTGGTTATCTTTGCCGGTGAAGCGGCCGGTGTTGACGTCGATCGTCACCATCGCCTCGGTGTGGTCGATGATGATGTAACCGCCGCGCTTCAACCAGATCTTGCGATCGAAGGTCTTTTCGATTTCGGCCTCGATGCCAAAGCGATCGAAAATCGGCTCGTCCTCGGCATAGTGCTCGACGCGGCTCTTCAACTCGGGTGCGTAGAGGCGCAAATAGTCGATGGTGGCCTTGTGTTCGGTTTTCGAGTCGATGATGACCCGATCCACCTCGTCGGTGAACAGATCGCGAATCAACCCGGTGGTCAACTCCATCTCGCGGTGCAGCACTGCCGGCGCCCGGCTGCGCTGCATCTTGCTCCGCACGCGCCCCCAGAGCTTCTCGAGGTAGGTGATGTCGGAGCGGAAATGCCGGACGTCGCGCCCTTCACCCACAGTACGCACAATGAGCCCGCCGTCGGGCGGCCGCACTTCGGTCAGCACACTCCGCAAGCGGCTACGCTCGTCGCGGTCGACAATCCTCCGGGAGATACCCAGGTGGTCCAGGTTGGGCATGAACACCAAATAGCGTCCAGGCAACGAAATCTGTTGGGTGATGCGCGGCCCCTTGGTACCGATCGGCTCCTTGGTGACCTGTACCAAGATCTCCTGGCCGACCTTCAGATTTTCCTCGATGCGCGGCTGCGCCCACTCGCTGGCCCGGCGCGGGCGCCGCCGGCGGGGCGCGCCGCGGGAGCGGCCGTTCCGCCCGCCGCCGCGGTTGGACTCCTCCTCATCATCATCTTCAAGGCCAACCCCCTCCACCAGCTTGGGGCGAGCAACAGCCAGGTCGGAGGCATGCAGGAAGCCAGTGCGTTCTAGACCCAGCTCGACGAAGGCGGCCTGCATCCCCGGCAGGACGGCGTTGACCTTGCCTTTGAAAATGTCGCCGGCGATGCGGCGCTGGTCGGGCCGCTCGAACAGAAGTTCTACAAGGTCACCATCTTCGAGAATGGCGATCCTTGTTTCGTGCGGATCGGCGTTGATAACGATTTCTTTGGACATGGACGCTCCTGTCCGCAGACTGGGGCGTGGCAACCGGACCTCCGGCCGCAGACAGAACCGCGCGCTCGGGCTCTTCAATTGGCCCGACCTGCTCGGTCCCGGCCTGCCGGTAAAGGCGCAGGCGTTCCACGCGCAAGAGTCTTGCGTCAAGCTCGGAATCTCGGAGAAGCGCCGCCGCGACGTCCAAGGGACGCACAGCGTTCGGACCCGCGATCGTCAAACTCATGTCGACCTCCGGCGGGGTGTCGTCGCCAGCGGCGCACAACCTGAGGCGCCGAACGCCCGCCCGCAAATCCACGCGGCGCTCCTCGGCGGCCCGCCGTCTGGTGGCGACGACCCGCTCGGCGGAGACAAATGACTCGATGGCCTTGTCCACCAAGGCCCGGAAACGATGCAGATCACCTACCACCCACCGGATTGCTTCGGAACATTGACACCGGTAGTCAGCGTGATCCACGAAACTCATGAGCGAATCGACTTGTGTTCTCAGGGGCACAACAGCCAACACCCTGACACCCGCGGGCAACGCGGAGTTCAACCGCGCCTGAACATGGTCGGCGGCGGTCACCAACTCCAGGTCGAGGTACTCATCGACGCTGGTCATTCCCACGGGCAGCGGTGGGCCGAACGAGAGCTTCGGATGCCGGCTGTACCCTGCCGAGTATGCCACGGGGAGCCCCACCTGACGCAACGCCCGATCGAAAACCCGCACCACATCCAGGTGAGAGAGAAAGCGCAGCCGCTCCCCCTTCTCGAAGCGCAGGCGCAGCCGCTCGCGCCCGTCCCCTTGCCCACTCGTCGCTCGCGCCGCCCGGCGGCGCCGGCGGCCAAAGTGGGCACGCTGGCCAACGCCATCCACCGGCGGCCGGCTCGCCTCGGAGGTGGACGGAAGATGGAGCCCGTCACTCGGCCCCACCACCGGTGGGTCGATGGGACGGTGAGGGGACACCGCGCCGGGCGCCTCACCGGCCAAGCCGCGACGCCGCTCCTCGGCGAGGGCCGCTTCATCCAGGCCATAGTCGAGGTGCGCCCAGGGCAGTCGATCCCCGGGCGTCCGCGCCTGGGTGTACTCCCGGACGGTCAACCCCGCCTCTGACAACGCCTGGCGCCACAGCTCGGGCCGATGGTGCTCGGACCAGTCCTCCAACCGCGCCCCCAGCGCCCAGGCGCGCTCAATCACCGGTGCCAACCGCCGGTCCCCGCGCGCCAAAATCGCTTGGGTCTCCGCCATTTCGGGGCGCCCCCACTTAAAGCGATGGACGTGCCGGCGGCTGGCCGAACGGAGCGTTTTGACCCGCGCAGCGATCTCTTCAGGCGCTAGGTACGCCTCCCATTGAAAGGGCGTGTGGGAACGCGGCACAAACGGATGGATCATCAGGTGAATCCCCAGCGTCCGTCCCTGCCGGGTCACCTGTCGAAGACGCGCCACGCAGTCGACAATGGCCGCGAGATCCTCGGATTCTTCGGTCGGCAAACCGACCATGAAATGCAGGCGCACCGCCGGCCATCCCAGGTCGGCGGCTTGCCTCACCGCCCGCTCGAGGGCGCCGGCGTCCAGGGGCTTGCCCAACACCTGGCGCAGCCGTTCGCTCCCGGCTTCCGGCGCCAGGTGCAGCGCCGTCCGCCGGACGCGCGACAGCTCGGTCAACACGCGGGGCTCGAGGCTGGCCGGCTCGGCATAACTCAAGCCAACCGCCACGCCCTGGCCGACGAGGCGGCGCCCCAGCTCGGCGACGCCCGGGCGCAGGGCGGACCAGGCGCCGGGCATCACCCCACCCAAGGTCAGCTCCTCCCAGCCGTGCATGGCGAGGGCGTCTGAAGCCACCTCAGCAACCGCTGCCGGACTCTGTTCGCGGACCGGGCCGGCGGTGCGGGCCGGTGCGCAAAAGCGACAGGAGCGCGGGCACCCACGCATCACTTCGATCTCGAGGCTCGCGTCCCGCACCTCAATGAGCGGCCGCAAACGTTGGGACATGGGGCTCGGAGTCGGAGCGCGCGCCGCCACCACCGGTGGTGTGCCAGCGGCGGCCACCTCCATGCCGTTGGGCGCAGTCACCATCGCCACACGGCCGGGCAAGTAAGCGGCGGATTCGCGGCCGAGCGCCTCGAGGCCGGCGGGGCGATCACCGTCCCTTCGGAGCCGGGCAGCTCCAGCCAGCGGTTCGATGGCTGGTTCGGTATCCCCCACCCAGACGGCGTCAAAAAACGGGGCGGTGGGCTCGGGGTTGATCAAACCGGGCCCGAGCCCGACGACGATCGGGTCAGCCGGGCGCCGCTCGGCGGCATACACCGGAACGCCAGCCAAGCGCAGGGCACCGACGACCCCGGTCGCCTGCAGTTCGCTGGTGACCGGCACCAACCAAAGGGGCCAGGCCGCCAGCCGGCGGCGGTAGCGCAGGGACCTGAGGTCCAACGCCGCCGTAGCCAAGCAGCCCTCATAATCTCGTTCGGGTAGAAACGCCAGGTCGATCCGCCCGCCGGCGCCCGACAGACCAAAGTAGAGGCCGGACACGAGCGGGTGCATCACCAGCGCTTCCAGGAGATCGGGTCCGACCACGACTGCGTCAAACGTCGGGTTGGCCGGCTCTGGGCCGAGGCCGTCCAAGAGCGCCTGGTAACGCCCAGGCCGACTCAAGAGGGGCAGCACCAGGTCATCCCAACCAGCCACCAGCGCTTCGGACGGCACCCCGGCCAGCCACTCCGGTGCGTTCCACTCAGGCGCTCGCCACCCCCGCCCAGGCTTGCCTTGGTCGGGAGTTTCGTTCGGTCTCGGCACTCTGCTCCAGTCGGGGCGGCTGACCGGCTCTTCACGAAAGCCGGCATCGTTAATGATTAAAAGGTGTTACGCTAGCACAGCGACCGCCCAAGCGCCAATCGAATGCCCGTCCCCGGAGGACGGCCAGACCTTTCAACCACAGCCAGGGAGCCGATCCGTGCTGGGAAACGTACAAGGCAAGGGACAATCGATCACCGTCGAACTGGGCGAGAAGGAGTCCGAAGGCACCTACTCCAACCTGGCCTTCATCTCACATACCGCCTCGGAGTTCATTCTGGACTTTGCCCGGCTGTTACCCGGCTCCCCGAAGGCGCGCGTGCACGCCCGAGTCATTATGACCCCGCAACACGCCCGGGCGCTCCTCGGTGCGATGGAAAACACCATCCAGAAGTTCGAGGAGCGCTTTGGCACCATCCAGATGCAGGGACAAGAGGGATCGGCGCGCCCCATCGGCTTCCAAGCCGCCCCTGAACCCGGCGAGCCCAAAGGCCCCTAAGCGCGCCCCAACTTCCACCGGCGATGCACCCAGTAGTACTGCTCGGGGTAGCGCCAGATGAAACGCTCGATCGCCGCCACCTGGGCGCGGGTTAGCCGCTCGACGTCGGCCGCAGCCTCGATCTCCGGGCGCCCCTCCAAAACTTCGCCAAAAACCGCCTGGTAGCGCCCGCTGCCGACCCTAGGCAGGAAGACAGTCAGAATCGGGGCGCCCGTGCGCCGCGCCAGCTCGGCGGGACCGGTGAACACCGAGGCGGGCTGGCCCAAGACGTCGAGTCGCAAGCCGTCGGCGCCAGCATCCTGATCAGCCAAGACCCCCAACACCCCGCCATCGCGCAGGTTGCGGAGCACCTGGCGCATCTGCACGCCGGGGTAGACGATGCCGACGTTTTGCTTGCCGCGCGTGCGCGTCAGGTACTGGTCGACCAAGCGATTGGATTGGGGCTTGGCCAGGTAATGGGTCGCGTAGCCCAAGGACGCCACGTAGGCCCCGAGCAGCTCCCAGTTGCCAAAGTGGGCCGTCACCAAAATGACACCCTTCCCGAGGCGGATGGCGCGTTCGAGGGCAGCCAGGTTGACCGGTTCCACGACACGGCTCAGCGCGGCCCGGTCGAGACGCGACTGCCAGCCATACTCTAGAAGAGTGGTACCGAGGTGGCGGTAGGCATCCAGGGCAATGCGCTCGCACGCCGCCGGCCCCGAGAATTGGCCGAGCGTTCGTTCCAAGTTGGTCAGTGCGACGCGCCGGCGAATCCGCAGCCCATGGTAGACGCACTCGCCCAGCCGCCGCCCGCACCAAGCCGCCACCGGCCGCGGCAACCGGGCGCTGATCGACAGCACGGAGCGCAAGAGCGCATACTCCGCGGCGTGCTTCAGCCGGCGCATGGACCAAGAGCCCAAAAAACGTCCCGTTCGGGAGCCTGGTCGGGTGCGAACGCCGAGCGTTGAACAGCCACCTGGTGGGGAGTTTCGAGTACCATGATCGGGAGTTTATGTGATCCGGCGACCCTTACGGGTGCGTCGCAGCGGATGCCCGGAGAAAAATACCAGTGGCAAAAAACCCCTTCCAGCACATCGATCTGCGCGTCAACGACCTTCAAGAGGCGTGGGCCTTCTACTCCAAGATCCTGCCGGCGATCGGTTTTCCCGACGGCAACGAAGGAAAAACCTTCTCAGGCTTCGACGCCGAGGGCGAGCCGCCCGCGCAGGCGTGGTTCGGTTTCACCGAAGACAAAGAGCACGAGCCCAACGCCAACCGCATCGCATTCTGGGCCGAGAGTCGCGAACGGGTCGACGCCATCGCCGAGATTCTAAGAGCAGCGGGGGCACGCAACATGAGCGGCCCGCGGGCTTGCACCGAGTACACAGCGACCTACTACGCCGTCTTCTTCGAGGATCCGTTCGGGAACCGCCTGGAGGTGTGTTACCTCTAGCTCGGACGCCGCATCGTGCGCGCGCTCCGCCGCGCCGCCGGCCGCACCCGGCTTCTAGCACCTAGCGGGGTCATCCGCCACCGTCCCCCCGGCACCGCCTCCGCTAAACCGTGGGCGCCCAGTTGCGACAACGCTGCCAAGAGGCGCGCGGTACCGTGCCCGGTGCGCTCTGCCAGCGATTCCAGCGGCTGCGGCACGAAATCCAGAGCGCGGAGCACCCGCGCCGAAACGTTGTCGAGCGCCTGCGGCCAAGGATCCGGCTGCGGATCCGCCGGCGGTACACGCTCCTCGCCGGTCACTGCGCCGAGGAGGCCCGCAGCGTCGAGCGCCGGCCGCGCCCCCTCTAGAAGAAGCTGGTTCGACCCGGCGCATTCGGGGAGGAGCGGATCTCCGGGTGTCGCCAAGACCTCGACCCCCAGCTCGAGCGCGTAGTCAGCGGTGATAAGGGCACCACTCCGCCGTGGCGCCTGCGCCACCAGGACCGCGTCGGCCAGCGCGGCCAAAATGCGGTTCCGCCGTGGAAAGTGGTGCCGGCGTGGCGTCGTGCCGGGCGGGAACTCACTCAGCACCAAACCGGTCTCGATGATCCGCCTGTACAGCGCTGCGTGGTCCCGTGGGTACGCGACGTCGGCACCAGAACCGAGGACTGCAATGGTCACGCCGTTGCCATTGAGGGCACCCAGGTGCGCAGCGCCGTCGATACCCAGCGCCATGCCGGAGATTACCCCCACCCCCTCTCGAGCCACCTGGCGCGCCACATCCTCAGTCCACGCCGTGGCGCTCGGCGTCGCTCGGCGCGTACCGACGATGGTGACCTTGTGCACGGGCAAACGGTCGAGATCGCCCACGCAGAAGAGGAAGGGCGGCATCCAATCAGCGGCGTCGAGGACGGCGGGGAACGGACGCTGACTCGGCAACCAGAGGTGGCCGCCAAGCTGCTCGAAGGTGGCCGCCCGCCGGCGGATGCGCTCGCCCTCTTGACCGGTCAAGGCGCGACGCGCTACGTGACTGGCGGGTAACGCTGCGGCCGCCGCCGCGGGCGCCCCCCAGCGTCGCACCGCGCGCCTGAGGTTCGGCACGGTGAACCCCGGCGCCTCGCAGAGCGCGATCGCACAAGCAAGCTCTTGGAGTGGATCCCACGTCGACACGCGCAGGAGGTGTGCAAGTTGTGCGCCACGCGTGGCGACACGCAGAGCCTCGAGTTCTGCTGACGCAACCAACCAAGGAGTTCCGCTGGAGGCTTTTCGAAAATGCCTTCTCCAGGGCCGCCCATGGAGCTTTGCCTGGAACTGCTTGCGACGAGCAGGGCGACTGTTGGGTGCAGGTGCAGGTGCAGGTGCAGGTGCAGGTGCAGGTGCAGGTGCAGGTGCAGGTGCAGGTGCAGGTGCAGGTGCAGGTGCAGGCGCGGGCGCCAGGGAACGGGGAATGCGCCCGCTCAGACAGTTGCGCGCGCCAGCGAGCTTCTCCGGTGCCGCAACGTTGGGTGCGTGATGGCGCACGCAAAACTCGCCGGCGCATTCCCCGTCCCCTCGCGCTTTACGTTTGTCGCCGTGCGATTGGGTCTGACGGCGTGAGGCTGGGGCTCTCGGTGAACCAGGAGCAGCCGGGTTGACTTCGGAGCTGCCGGAGTCTTCCCGGACCGCCGCGGAGTTCCGCTCCGGAAATATTCATGGACCTGGGGTCCACCCCGAGCAATGAAAGTTGCAGGCTCATCGTGTGGGCTCGACCGAAGGACGCGGGAGTTTGCAACGACAGCTACTTTCTGAGCAACTCGTCTGCTCGCGAGGTGGTTTTCTCGGACAGGCTCCAGCGGGGCTGTCCGAAAACGCGGAACCCCGGCGCGCTGGTTCCGCAGGAAGCTGTCCGAGAATTGTTGGGTGACGGTGAAGTCGCGCGAGCGCTGGTTTTTTTGCATCGGTCGAAGAAGGTAGTCGGTGGGACGGCACACTTCCTGCTCGTTCCGCTGCGGAACTATTCATGGACATTTTGTCCACCCCGGGCAATGAAAGTCGCAGCTCATCGTGTGGGCTCGACCGAAGGCCGCATGAGTTTACAACGACTTACAGTTACTTTCTGAGCAACCAGCGCTGGGTTCCGCTTTGGCGCCGAGTTCCGCTGCGGAACCGGCGTAGAGTCTGGACCTCTGGAACCGCCCGCCGAGTTCCGCTGGAGAACTCCACCACACTACCCGCCGGCCGGCGTCGTTTGGTTCCGTGCAGCGGCGTACCGCGCATGTTGATTCTTAGCCACTCGGTTCCGCTCCGAAACTCTGACACGATGGCGGTTATGGGCTGCGCACAAAATTCGGAGGTTCTCCAGCTCCGTCCGACCACCTTTGGCCACCGGTTGAATGTGGTCGATCTGCAGGTTGTGCCGCGAGTTGCACTTCCTCCCGCCGGCGCCCACAAATTGACAGCGCCCCTGGTCACGGATCATCACCGCGTCTCGGAGGGCTTTGGGGATGTGTCGGCCGCGGGGTGCTTTGTAGGGGCGCTTGGGCTTCGGGCGCTTGCGCTCCAGGAAGAAGTGCAAAAGCTCTTGCATCGTCGCTTCGAGCGTCAGCTTGGCTGGAATCTTGCGGCTCAGAATGGTCATCGCTTCTTCCAGCTGCTTGTAGTCGGCGGGATCGAGGCTAAAGGTGATGCGAATGCGCTCGCGCGTGACGGTCGACTCGCCGCGAACCGTACCCTCCGCACTGGCGCGGGGCGCTTCGGAACCGGCATTCGCACGGGCGTTTGCGTCAGCGTCGGCCTTTGCATCAGCGCCGGCCTTTGCACCGGTACCGGCCTTTGCATGGACGTTAGCATCGGTACCGGGACGCGCATCTACATCGGGGATTGCATTGCGCGGTGAACCGGCAGGGTTCTCGGACTCAGCTCCTGCTCCGTTCGTGTGCCGGGGGCTGGCCCCATTGACCCCGCCGTTGTCACCGAATAGGTCGCCCTTTCCACTGTCTTCGCCGGCGTCCGCCCCGGTGTGCCTCACCTCGAACTCCCGGCGGATCTGTTCCCGGCGCGGGTGCACTGGACTGCGCGCTGCCAGCCGACGCTCCACTTCCGCGGAAGATTGGCCATCGATCTCAGCGAGTAACGCTTCTGGATCACTCGCCTTCGCCAGCGCTGCCTCGATCGTTGCCAGCACACTCAGATTGGTGCGGTGTTTTCGCAGCATCTCTAGAACTTGCGGATGTCGCTCGGCGCACTTCATCGCTTTCCAGCGCCGCGACGCTGCCGCTTTCGAGTATTTTAGATGGTTGCACAAGAACGCGAAGATCGATGGATAGCCCGCCGAGAGATGGGCATCCGTGCGCTTGCATTCAAGCAGCGCTTCGATCAAGTCGACGGTGGCGTGGTGCTCGCGATGCCGGAGCCTTTCGATTCGGGCAATGATGTGCATGGTGCATGCTCCTGAGTTTTCGCGGGGTCGACCCATGCATCTTACACCTGGAGTTTGTGCACTCAGGGGGGCTTGGTGGCTGCGCAACATCGGTTCCGTTTGGGAAAAAAGAACTAGCGCGCGAACTGATGCGTTTGAGGGCGATGTGGGGCATGTTGGCGACCGCTCGAGCGACATGCCGCAACGCTCAACCACTCGACGTCCAAAAGCTGTCAAGAAGAAAATCAATTGGACGGCAAGAAAATTTGTGCAGATTCTCAGGTTTTTGCGTCGGCGGTCGATCCGGATGGGGGGGTAACGGCGAAACGATCGACTTGGTTCCGCTGCGGAACCCGGCGCAGAGTCTGGACCGCCGGAACTGCAGCCGAGTTCCGATCCGGAAATATTCATGGACCTGGGGTCCACCCCGAGCAATGAAAGTTGCTAGCTCGCCGTGTGGGCTCGACCGAAGGTCGCGTGAATTTACAACGACTTACAGTTACTTTCTGAGCAACCGACCTAGCGCCTACGGCGCCCAGCGTTGCCTCGGCTCCTCTTCGGCAAACACCACTCGCTCCAGTGCGCGCCGAAGCTCCGGCAAGCCGGCGCCGGTTACCGCCGAGACGGTCAGCGCGCCCACTTCCGAAGCGAGCGCCGCAGCCTCGGCGGGCAACCCGTCCTCGCCAGACACATCCACCTTGTTGAGCACTACCAAGCGCGGGCGCACCAGTAGCTCGGCGTCGTGCCGGCCCAACTCGTCGACCAAGACCTCGTAGTCGCGGCGCGGGTCGTCGGCCATAGAATCGACCAAGAAGAGCAAGACACGGGTGCGCTCGATGTGTTTCAGGAAGCGGAGCCCCAGTCCCTTGCCTTGGTGGGCACCTTCCACAAGACCTGGAAGGTCGGCCATCACATACGAGCGGTACTCCCCGGCCCGCACCAGGCCCAAGTTGGGCGCCAAAGTCGTAAAGGGATAGGAACCCGTGCGCGGGCGCGCGTCCGAGAGGCGCGATATCAGCGTCGACTTGCCGGCGTTGGGCAAGCCAACCAAGCCCACGTCGGCCAAAAGCTTGAGTTCCAAGCGCAGGCGTCGTTTTTCACCGGGCTTGCCATCTTCAGCAATGCGCGGTGTGCGACGGGTCGGGGTGGCCATCCGTCCGTTGCCGCGCCCGCCGCGCCCGCCGCGGGCCACCACCAGCGTCTCGGCAACGGTGGTCAAGTCGCCCACGAGTCGGTTGGCGTCGAGGTCGTACACCTGGGTGCCGGCCGGGACGGAGAGCACCCGGTCGGCACCACGCCGGCCGGTCATACTCTTGCCGCGCCCGTGGCTGCCGCGCTCGGCCTTGACGTGGCTCAGGTGGCGCACGTCGAGGAGGGTGCGGGCGTGTAGGTCGACTTGGAGGATGCAGTCACCGCCGTTGCCACCGTCACCACCGTCGGGGCCACCGCGCGGCACGTAGCGTTCACGGCGAAAGGCGATGCAGCCGTTTCCGCCCGCACCGCCTTCGACAACTAACTCGACCTGGTCAACCAGCATGGGGTTTCTGGCCCCGGGACCTAGGCGACCGGGACGCCCTCCTCCAAAGCGCCAATCACCGCGTCGGCGACTTGCGAGGTGCCCACGGCGCTCGGGTCGTTACGGTCCGCCTTCATGTCGTAGGTGACCTGATCGCCCTTGGCGATGACCGAGGCAATGGCGCCCTCTAGACGGCGCGCTGCTTCGTGCTGGCGCAGGTGGTCCAGCATCAACACCGCCGAAAGCATCATCGCCATCGGGTTCACCTTGTTCATGCCCTTGTACTTGGGGGCGCTGCCGTGGGTCGGCTCGAAGAGTGCGACCGTGTCGCCAATGTTGCCGCCCGGCGCCACACCGAGACCGCCCACCAAGCCGGCGCAAAGGTCGGAAATGATGTCGCCGTAGAGATTGGGCAGAACAATGACGTCGTAGAGCTCGGGCTTCTGCACCAGCTGCATGCACATGTTGTCGACGATGCGGTCCTGGAACTCGATCTCCGGGTAGCCCTGCGCCACCTCGCGAGCCACTTCCAAGAACAAGCCGTCGGTGTACTTCATGATGTTGGCCTTGTGAACCGCAGTCACCGACTGGCGTTTTCGCTGGCGCGCATAGTCGAACGCAAAGCTGACGATGCGCCGCGTCCCCTCCTCAGAAATCGGCTTGATGGAGACGCCCGACGTCGGGCGGATCTTGCCACCCAAATCGCCAATGAGACGGATGAGCGCCTCGACCTCATCCGAGCCGCGCTTAAACTCGACGCCCGCGTAGAGATCCTCGGTGTTCTCGCGAACTACCACCAAGTCGATGTCTGAGAAGCGCGACCGCACACCTTCATAGCTCTTGCAGGGACGCAGGCAGGCATAGAGGTCCAGCTCCTTGCGAAGCGCCACGTTGACGCTCCTGAATCCGTGTCCCACCGGGGTCGTGATCGGTCCCTTGATGGCAACCTTGTGGCGGCGGATAGACTCCAGGACCCGCTCGGGAAGGGGTGTGCCTTCATCCTGGGCGACGTCGGCGCCGGCCGACTGCTCGTCCCAGTGAATGTCCAGCCCTAGAGCCTCGACCACGCGGCGGGTAGCCTCAGCAATCTCGGGGCCGGTGCCGTCTCCAGGGATCAAAGTGATGGTGGTACTCAATGTGACTGCTCCTTAAGGGGCCGGGCTCAAGGTGTCGGTTGAAACGGGGATGCTGGGGACCCGGGCGTTTGGGGGCGACGACGACGGCGCCCGAGATAATTCGAACATCTTGTTGCGAAAATTGAATTTAGCAACAATGAAGGGATGCTGCAAGAGCCGCTAAGTGCCGGCCCAGGCGGGCTTAGGCAGAGCCCGGTACCTCCACAGCGCGCCCGCTGAGCGCCAGCTCGGCCAGTCGCTCCAGCGCCTCGCCGATCACCTCGGGGGCCGCCGCAAACGAGAAGCGCATGGTGGCGGGCATTCCAAAGCCGTCGCCCGGGACCGCGGCCACCCCGGCCCCATCCAGCATGTGGGTGGCCAGCGCATTGGCTGACGCCAAGCCGCGCGCCGCCATCCACTCCCCGACCTCGGCAAAGGCGTAGAAGGTGCCATCGGGAGCAGTTGCGCGGATGCCCTCCACCTGGTTCAAGCCGTCGACCATCAACCGGCGGCGCTCGGTGTACGCCGCCAGCATTGGCTGAATCAATTCTGGAGGTTGGCCGAGTGCCGCGGCGGCTGCCGCCTGGGAGAGCGCCGAGGCGTTGCCGGTGGTCTGCCCTTGGAGTCGGACCACGGCGCCGGCCACCGCCTCGGGAGCAGCGATGTAGCCAATCCGCCAGCCGGTCATCGCGAACACTTTGGAGACACCGTTGACAATAATGGTGCGGTCGCTCAGCTCGGGTGCCAACTGCGCGGGCGAGAAATGTTGTGCCTGCTCATAGAGAATCTTTTCGTAGATCTCGTCCGAAACCAGCCACAACGAGTGAGCGCTGACGACCTCTAGGAGCGCTTCCCACTCGGCGCGACTGTAGACTGCGCCGCTCGGGTTGCACGGCGAATTCATCACCAGCATCTTGGCGCGCGGGTGGTCGGCAAGCATTGAGCGAAGTTGGGCAGGTCCAAGCTTGTAACCGGCCTCACGCGTCGTCGGTGCGAGGAGCGGGAGTGCCCCCGCCAATCGCACCATCGCCGGATAGCTCACCCAGTAGGGCGCCGGAATCACCACCTCGTCTCCCGGCTCAAGCAGTGTCAGAAAGACGTTGTAAAGCGAGTGTTTGGCACCGTTGGAGACTACGATCGCCTGCGGGCTAAACTCGAGCCCTTGGTCGCGCGCCAGCTTCCGAATGATAGCGCCACGCAGTTCCTCCGTCCCAGCCACCGCGGTGTAGTGGCTGACACCAGCTTCGATGGCGGCGATCGCCGCTTCGCGGATGGGCGCCGGCGTCCCAAAATCGGGTTCGCCGCTCCCTAACCCCAGAATCGAGCGCCCCTGCCGCCGGAGTGCGGCGGCGCGAGCATCCACCGCTAGGGTCGGGGACGGCTGCAGCTCTTGCACCAACTTGGACAATTTTCCGCTCGCCATGGTTAGGATGCCGCCGCGGCGTAGCGAGCCCGCAGCGCCTTTGCCACCACCGGCGCCACCAGGCTATCGATGGGCCCACCGTGCCGGGCAATTTCCTTGACGACGGTGGAGTTCAGACAAACGTTTTCTGCACTGGGCATCAGGAAGATGGTCTCGACATCCGGGGCCAGCTTGCGGTTCATGAGGGCCATTTGAAACTCGTACTCGAAGTCGGAGAGAACACGCACGCCCCGCACCACCGTGTGGATTCCCTGTTCGTGGGCGAAATCGATGAGCAAACCACTAAACGACGCGACACGCACTCCAGCCACCTCGCCGACCGCCTGACGCATCAACTCAACCCTCTCCTCGACGGAGAAAAGCTCGCGCTTGGTATGGTGGGCAGCCACCGCCACCACCACCTCATCAAACATCTCCGCCGCCCGCGCCACGATGTCCTGATGGCCCACGGTCACCGGGTCGAACGTCCCTGGAAATAGCGCCGCTCTCACCCACCCCTCCTTCGAATCGAATCAGCCACCTCGGACACAAGTCCAGGGTACCCGGCAGGCTTCGAAGGCTCAAGTGCAAGCGCCGCCGCCGAGCGGCCATTCCTACCGGAGTCGAAGCAGGCGCCCAGTGGGCACGCCGGTTCCCATGGTAGACCCGCCGCCTGCAGAAGAGTCGTGTTCTAGTTGCGCGCGCCTTGACTCCGGGTGGTCTGGTCCCTTGCGAGCGAGTTTTGCGCGCGCCATCACCGAACCCAACGTCGCCTCAGCGGAGAAGCTCGCTGGCGCGCGCAACTGTCTGAGCGGGCGCATTCCCCGTTCCCTCGCGCCCGCCCCCAACAGTCGCCCTGCTCGTCGCAGGCAGTTCCGGCGGAACTCCATGGGCGGCCCCGGAGAAGGCATTTTCGAGCCTCCTCCGGAAATATTCATGGACCTGGGGTCCACCCCGAGCAATGAAAGTTGCAGGCTCATCGTGTGGGCTCGACCGAAGGACGCGGGAGTTTGCAACGACAGCTACTTTCTGAGCAACTCGTCTGCTCGCGAGGTGGTTTTCTCGGACAGGCTCCAGCGGGGCTGTCCGAAAACGCGGAACCCCGGCGCGCTGGTTCCGCAGGAAGCTGTCCGAGAATTGTTGGGTGACGGTGAAGTCGCGCGAGCGCTGGTTTTTTTGCATCGGTCGAAGAAGGTAGTCGGTGGGACGGCACACTTCCTGCTCGTTCCGCTGCGGAACTATTCATGGACATTTTGTCCACCCCGGGCAATGAAAGTTGCAGCTCATCGTGTGGGCTCGACCGAAGGCCGCGTGAGTTTACAACGACTTACAGTTACTTTCTGAGCAACTTCGACCTTCCGGAGCGGAACTTCGACCCTGGTTGCGGAGACGCCACACTGGTTCCGCAGCGGAACCGAGCGACACGAAACCAACCCGCGCCGCGGTGCCGGCGACAAGCGAGCAGACCACTCAGAGTCAAACTGCTCGCAGCTAGGGCGCCACACCCGAACCGCGCGCGGCGGGATCAGCGTCTTCGGCTGCCGCCTCCAGAAACACCACCGACGTCTGGCCGTAGAGGCGGCGGTCGACGCACCGGGCGGTTGGCACAGTGACCGTGTCTGTCGCTGGGCACTCGAGGACCAGAAGCCCTTGCGGCTCGAGGAGCTGGATTGCCTGGGTGACGGCCGCATCCCGCCAGTCGACGGCGTATGGCGGGTCCATGAAGACGAGGGCGTAGCGGCTGGCGGCGCGCCGGAGCGACGCCAGCTCCTGGCGGGCATCGCCGCTGTGGACTTGGGCGCGCGAGTGCTCGGCCTCGACCAGCGCCTCGATGTTCTGGCGGAGCGCCTTGAGGGCGACGGGGTGGCGTTCGATGAACACCGCCGAGTCGGCGCCGCGACTCAACGCTTCCAGGCCCAACGCCCCAGTGCCGGCGCAGACGTCGAGGACCGCGGCACCGGCGAGTCGGGGCGCCAGGATCTGGAACACGGACTCGCGCACGCGGTCGGCGGTGGGACGCACCGAGTTGCCGCGCGGTGCGACAAGCCGGCGGCCGCGCCAGGCACCGCCGGTTATGCGCACGGGAGTGGTGGCGCGCTGGTCATGCGCACGGGAGCGGCTCGCTGGTTATGCGCATGGGGGCGGTGGCGCGCTGGTCATGCGCCCGAGGGCGGCGGCTCGCCGGGCGATCGGGGAGTCGGCGAAGGCGGGATCCAATCCAACTGCTGGCGAATACAGGTGGCTGCCTCATCGGCGCTCAGCGAGCCCACCTCCACATGCACGTCCGCCTGCGCGTACCACGGTGTCCGCTCTTGAAGGAGCGCTTCGAGTCGTTCGAGGGGTGAATCGACGGCTAAGAGCGGACGCCAACGCCCGGGGTTGGGCCCCAAGCGCCGAAGGATCGTAGCCGGCGGCGCCTGCAACCAGCAGGTGACAGCCACCGCCCGGACCAGGGCGACGTTGGTGTCACCGACGAACGCACCACCCCCCAACGCCACGACCGCCGGCGGCGCCGACGCCAGCTCGGCGAGTGCCTGGCGTTCGTAGCGCCGGAAGATCGCCTCACCCTCGTCGGCAAAAATGCGCGGCACCGAGACGCCGGCGGTGGCTTCGATCGCCCGGTCCAGGTCGATCAGCTGCCGGCCCAGCCGGTGCGCCAGGGCCCGGCCGATCACCGTCTTCCCCACCCCCATGAGGCCGAGCAGCGCCACGTGGCGGCGGTCAGCATCAACCACCAGCGCCAAACCCCTCGTCTCGAACCCTGGCGACGACGATCGTCAAGTCGTCGTCGGCGTCCCGTCGGCCGGTAAAGACGGCAACAGCTCGCCGCACCTGGTCGACGATCGAGCGTGCATCCAGATGGCGCGAGGCGCGCACCTCCTCGGCGAGGCGCGCGGTCCCGAACTCCTCACCGGTGTGGTTGGTGGCCTCGGTGACGCCATCGGTGTAGAGCACCAACACATCACCCGGGCCCAAGCGGATGACCTCCTCCGAGTATTCGCTGAAGGGAAAAGCCCCCAGCACCGTGCCACCTTCCCACAGCTCGACGACCTTGCCCGCCGCATCCACCCAGAGGGCAGGGTTGTGACCGGCGCTCGAGTAGGTGAAGCGCCCGCTGGCCAAATCGAGCACACCGTAGAGGGCGGTGACGAAACGGTCGGGACGGGTCGACTCATAGAGGAGGCGGTTCACCTTCCGGAGAATCACCCGGATGGCGTAGTTGTTGCGAATCTCAGCGAGGAGCGCCGCCCGAAAGCTGGCCATCAGGAGGCCGGCCGCCACGCCCTTCCCGGACACGTCGCCAATGGCGATGCCCAGCTGGCCGTCGACGACGTCGATGAAATCGTAGTAGTCGCCGCCCACTTCGAGGGACGGCACGTTGGTACCGGCGACGTCGACGCCTTCAAGTTCAGGCCCCCTGTCGGGCAAGAACGACAGCTGGATCTGTCGGGCGATCGACAGCTCCTCCTCCAACCGCCGCGCCAACAGCGAGCGCTCGTGGAGTCGGGCGCTTTCCACCGCCACGGTTGCCTGGTCGGCGAAGGCGGTGAGCCGCTCCAAGTCCTCGGAGGTGTAGGCATCGACTCGGTCGTTCTCGACGTTGAAGGCACCGATCACCCGGTCGCGAGACACCATGGGAACCACCAATTCGGAGCGCGAACGCTCACGCGCCACGATGTAGCGGTTATCGCGGGTGACGTCGGGGACGTAGATCGGCTTCCCGGAGGACACCGCCGAACCGACCACTCCCTGCCCCACCTTCTGGTGCAACAAATGCACCGACTCAGCCGCGTAACCGCGCTCGACGATCTCTTCGATGCGGTCGTCCTCGCACAAGAAAATGCCCACCGCGTCGAAGGGAATGACGTGCCGCACGGCATCAACGATCCGCCACAACACGTCTTGGAGATTGAGCGAGGAAAGGAGCGTGCGATTGACTTCTTGCAGCAAGCGGTGAAGAAGTTCCTGTTGCTGCAGTTCGTAGACCAGCCGCGCCCGCCGCAGGAGAACGCCCACTTCGTCGGCGATGGTCTGGAGGGTGGCGACGTGGCCGGGAGTAAAACCGCCGGGACGATTGACCAGCTCGACGGCCCCGGTGACGCCGGTGTCGTCCCTGAGGGGTACACACAAGAGATTGTCGACCTGGAACCCGGGCCGGGTCACCAGGCGCGGGTCGCCGCTGGCCGGATCCAGCACCAAAGGCTCGCCGTGCTCGACCACCCAGCCGGCCACCCCCTCGCCCGCGCTCAAGACCACCTGGTCGGCGGCACTCAGTTGTTCGCCATCGTGGACGCGAGCGGTTAGCCGGCGGCCGGAGCGGTCAGCCAGGTAGAACGACCCGGTCTCAGCGCCCAGGGCCTCGGCCGCCACCTGGACCGCGTGGCGCAGCCGTGTGCGCGGGTCGGTGCTGTGGGCCAACTCGTGCAAAATGGCGACCAGCGCTCGCAGCTCCTTGACCGACGCCGCACCGTCCCCGCACTCGTCCTCGCCCGCTCTGGGCGTCTCCCCGGCCACACTCACGGGTCGGCCTCGATGCGTTGCGCCAACGCTTGGCGGATGCGCTCAGCCGCGAGCTTGGCGTTGATTTGTCCCCGCGTGCGCTTCATCAGTTGTCCCATAAAGTACTGGGCGACTGCTGACTTCCCCGCCCGGTACTCTGCCAGCTGGGCGGGGCTGGCGTCCAAGATGGCTTCGATGTGTTGGGCAATGGCCTGCTCATCCAACTGGACGATGCCTTGCGCCGCCACCCAGTCGGCAGCACTCTGGCCCGTGTCGAGCATTGCCCCGTAGGCTTCTTTGGCCAACTGCCCGGGCAAGGCACCACGCTCCACCATGAGGAGGAGTTCGGCCAAACCGCCGGCGCCGACCGCCAGCCCCTCGAGCGTCACCCCACGTTCATTCAACTGTGCCTTCACCTCGCTCAGCATGAAGTTGGCGGCGCGCTTGGCCGGCACGCCGGCCTCGACCACCGCTTCGAAGGTGTCGCCGAGCGGCCGGTCGGCGGTCAACTGGGCTGCATCGTAGTCGGTCACCCCCAGCGTCTGGTACCGCGCCTGGCGGGCATCGGGTAGCTCCGGCAACGCTTGGCGCTCGGCATCGATCCAAGCCGGATCGAGACACAGGGGCAAGAGGTCGGGGTCAGGAAAATAGCGGTAGTCCAAGGCATCTTCTTTAGACCGCATGACGCGGGTTTCGTTTCGATCTTCGTTCCAGAGCCGGGTCTCCTGGGTGACCACGCCCCCAGCGGCCATGACGGCAGCCTGCCGGGCGATCTCGAAGTCCAAGGCGCGCTCGACGTTCCGGGCTGAGTTCAGATTCTTGAGCTCGGTCTTGACGCCGAGGGGCTCGGTACCGGCGGGTCTTAAGGAGACATTCGCGTCGCAGCGTAGACTCCCCTCCTCCATGTTGCCGTCCGACACCTCGAGCCAGCGCACCAGCCGCCGGAGCGCCAAGAGGAACGTGTAGGCCTCGTGGGGCGCCCGCAGGTCGGGTCGGGTCACCACCTCGCAGAGGGGGGTACCCGCCCGGTTCAAGTCGACCAGGGCGGCCGGCGGCTCGGTGGCGTGCACCAACTTGCCGGCATCCTCCTCCATGTGGAGCCGCTCCAGCGTTACCCGCCGCTCCCCGAAACCGGTGGCGATCGACAACCCGCCGCCCGTCGCCAAAGGCTCCTTGAACTGGGAGATCTGATACCCCTTCGGCAGGTCAGGGTAGAAGTAGCTCTTGCGCGCGAAGACCGACACCGGGTGGACGACCGCCCCCAACCCCAGCGCCAATCGCACGGCCAACCGCACGGCCCCGGCGTTCAAGGTCGGCAGCGCCCCGGGTAGCCCGAGACAAACCGGGCAGGTATGAGCGTTTGGCGGGGCACCGAAACGCACCGGGCAGGCGCAGAAAATCTTGGCATCGGTCGCCAACTGCACGTGGATCTCGAGACCGATGACCGGCTCGAAGTCGGCAGCGCTCACGACGACTCCCCGAAGGCGGCGGGGCGGCGTGACTGGAGGTCGGGGAACGCCTCTTCAATGCGACGGGCGAGTGTGCACAACAAGTCTTCCTCGAACGGGCGCCCCAGGAGCTGCACGCCAATCGGCATCCGGTGGCTCGAGAAACCCGCCGGCACCGCCATGGCCGGCACCCCCGCCAGATTTGCCGAGACCGTGAAGACGTCTGACGAGTACATGGACAACGGGTCGCCCGTCTTCTCGCCCAATCGAAAGGCGACAGTTGGGGCGGTCGGCATCAGAATGGCATCGACCGCGCCGAGCGCCTGTTGGAACGCCGCGCGGAAACGAGCGCGCGCCGCCAACGCCTGGCGATAGTAGGCGTCGTAGTAACCGGCCCGCAGCACGTAGGTCCCGATCAGGATGCGACGTTTGACTTCGGCGCCAAAGCCGGCACTTCGCGTCGCCTCAGTCATCGCCCCGGAGGTGTCCCCCCCCTGGCGCTGGCCGAAGCGCACGCCGTCGTAGCGCGCCAGGTTAGACGCCGCCTCCGCCGCGGCCAAGACCGTGTAGGTGGCAACTGCCACCTCGGAACTGGGCAACTCCACCGGCTGGATCGTGATCCCAGACTCTTCGAGCGCCCGGGCGGTGGCTTGGAGGGCGTCGACAACCTCTGAGTCAACACCCCTTTCGACCAGCGCCCACGGCACGCCAACCCGTTTGGGAGTGGCCGGCGCCTCCCAGTCCCCCGCTGCTTTGGAGGACGTGGCGTCGCCGGGGTCGTGCCCAGCGATCGCCCGAAGCGCCAGCCGCGCGTCGGCCACCGAGCGCGCCATCACGCCGATCTGGTCGAGGGACGACGCAAAGGCCACCAATCCCCGGCGCGACACTCGCCCGTAGGTCGGTTTAATGGCCACCAAACCGCAATAGGACGCCGGTTGCCGGACGCTGCCGCCAGTGTCCGACCCCAGGGCGATGGGCACGATGCCGGCGGCCACCGCCGCGGCTGAGCCCGAACTCGAGCCACCGGGGACCCGTTCCAAGTCCCAGGGGTTCAGGGTCGGGCCGAACGCCGAGTGCTCCCCCGAAGAACCCATGGCAAATTCGTCCAGGTTGGTCTTGCCGACAATGATGGCGCCGGCCCGGCGCAGGCGCGTCACCGCCTCGGCGTCGTACGGAGCGCGCCAGTCTTTCAGCATGCGGGAGCCGCAGGTAGTCGGCTGACCGGCGACGGCGATGTTGTCTTTCACCGCCACCGGTACACCACACAAGCCGCCGCGACGCTCGGCCGCGGCGTCCAGCGCCTCAGCCTGGCGCTGGGCAACCGCGCCGGCCACCCACAAAAATGCCCCCAGCTGATCGTCCAACCCCCGGAGCCGTGCCAGGCTCTCATACACCAGGCCGGCAGCGGCGGTCTCGCCCGAGCGCACCGCGGCGGCGAGCGTCGCCGCGCCTGTCACGCCCAAACCGGCGGCACGCGGAAGTGACCGCCCTCATCGTCCGGGGCCTTAGCCACCACCTCTACCCCGAGGGTGCTCGATTGGGCGACGTCGGCACGCAGCGCTGTCCCCGGCGGCGCCGATTCGGCGGCGGGCGACTCGGCGGCGCCCAGCTCCGCCTCCAACACCGCGACCGCCGTCAGGATGCGCGCCAATTCGACCGCCAACCTGGCGCCCTCCTCGTCGCTCACCGAGAGCGCCGCCAGTTGGGCGAGGCGCGCCAGCTCTTTGGGCTCCAACTCCATTGCCAACTCCTGCCTGCCTACTCCAGCTCGCTGACGTAGCGCGCCACCACCTTCTTGGTCACCGCCCCATCGAACCGCACCACCAACCGGGCATCAGGCCCGAAGCCTTCTTGCCCGATCACTGTGCCGCGCCCGAACTGAGCGTGCATCACCGGCTCGCCCACCCGATTCCGCCAGCCTTCCTCGGGATCGACCTGCACGTGGTCACCGTCGGTGTCCGCCGCCCAAGGCTCCGGGGCGCTCTCGGGCGCACCCACCGGTAGTCGCCGGATGGACGGGCGCTTCCCAGGCGCCTGGCGCGCTGCTCGTTCGCCGTAGCTTTGCCGCCCCCCCCGCTCGTGGCCACCGAGGTCAACAACCACCAGGTCTTCGGCGGGCAGCTCCGCAATAAAGTCGGAGACCGGCGACTCCGTGGTCGATCCGTAGCGCCAACGCCGCCGGGCAGCGGTCAAGAGCACCCGCTTCCGCGCCCGGGTCAACGCCACGTAGAACAGGCGGCGTTCCTCCTCCATCTCCTCGGCGTCTTCGAACGACGAGACGTGCGGGAACAACCCCTGCTCCAGGCCAGCCACCGCCACCCAATCGAACTCGAGACCCTTGGCGTTGTGGGCGGTCATCAAGGTCACCGCCTCGGTACCGTCCTCGAGCTGATCCACGTCGGCAACCAGCGCCACGTCAGCCAGGAAGCCGGCGAGGCTTGAATCCCCCGAAGACTCGGCGAAGTGGGCAGCAGCAGCCGCCAGCTCCTCGAGGTTTTCGCGCCGGCCGTCGGCGGTCAACGGATCGTCCGCCTCCAAGTAGGCGAGGTAGCCCGTTTCTTCGAGGATGGCGCCCATTTGCGAGGTCACCTCCCAATCCAAATGCGCGCGAAAGCCTTCGATTATCCCGCGAAAGGCCCCGAGCCGGCGGCACGCTGCCGGGGCGATGTCCTCCGCCGCGTCCAGTCGCCCCACCGCTTCGAAGAGCGACACCTCGAGCTTCAACGCCAACCGCCTGAGCCGCTCCACGGTTGTTTGACCAATGCCACGCTTTGGGACGTTGACCACCCGCAAGAAGCTCACATCGTCCACCGGTGACTGCGCCAGCCGCAAATAGGCCAAGATGTCTTTGACCTCCCGGCGCTCGAAGAACGACACGCCGCCGATGATCTCGTAGCGGATGCCGTGGCGGCGGAGCGCCCCTTCGATGGCGCGCGAGGTAGCGTGGGTGCGGTAGAGGACGACGCAGTCGCCGTAACCCATTTCGCCGGTTTCGATGGCTTCACGGAAGTGGGTGACCAGCGCTTCGGCCTCAGCCTCCTCATCAGCCAGCAGGCAAAAGACCAGCGGTTCGCCTTCGTCGTTGTCTGTCCACAGTTCCTTGGGCTTACGTCCTTGATTGTGGCGCACGACGTGGTTGGCAGCGCGCAGGATGCGCTTGGTGGAGCGGTAGTTCTGCTCTAAGCGCACGACCGTGGCGTCGGGATAGGTCGCCTCGAAGCTCAGAATGTTCTGGATGTCCGCACCCCGCCAACTATAGATCGACTGGTCGTCGTCGCCGACCACCATCAGGTTCTTGTGAGCCGCGGCCAGCTCGGTGATCAGGGCGTATTGGGCGTGGTTGGTGTCCTGGTACTCGTCGACCGTGACGTGCAAGAAGCGCCCGGCGTAGTGGTCTTTCACCTCGGGGTGCGACCGCAAGACCTCGAGCGTGCGGACAATCAGGTCATCGAAGTCAAAGGCATTAGCCTCTTGGAGCCGCCGTTCGTAGGATCGATACACCTGGGCCACCCGCTGCATGAACTCGGGGCGGGCGTCATTGACCGCCTCGGCTTCGAGGGTGGCCGGCCCCACCAGGCGGTTCTTGGCGTTCGACACCACCGACTGCACAACCTGCGGGCGCAGCTCCTTGTCTGAATAGCCTGCGTCTTTGATGCAACGCTTGAAGACAGCGCGCTGGTCGTCGGCGTCGTAGATCGTGAACTGCCCGGTGCGACCAAGGTGTTCAGCCTGGCGGCGCAGGATGCGCACGCAAATCGAGTGGAAGGTACCGACCCAGAGCCCGGACTGCTCACCGACCAGAGCGGCAATCCGTTCCTTCATCTCGCGCGCCGCCTTGTTGGTAAAGGTGAAGGCGAGAATGCGATAGGGAGCTACGCGACTTTCTTCGACCAGGTACGCCACCCGGTGGGTCAAGACGCGTGTCTTGCCGCTCCCGGCCCCAGCCAGGACCAGGAGCGGACCAGCAGGATGAACCACCACCTCCTGCTGGCGGGGGTTCAGTGCTTTGAGGAGTGGATGCATGGGGCGATTGTAGAGGAGGGCGTCCTAAAACTCGAAGCGCAGATTCAAATCGATGTTGTACTCCTCCTGGACGTCATCGGCGCCACCATCGGTGACACCTCTGCGCACTACCTCACCACTCAAGAACCAGAGGTCGGACAGTTGGTACTCCACAGCGACGTCCTGGTCGGCGGTGGACGCCAGCCCCTGGTAGGCCGACACGAACATCTCCGGGCTCACGTAGGTGCCAACGCGCGCTCCCAACCCGCCGCTCGGCCCGCCGTCGGGGTCGTTCATTTCGATCGACACCGACACCCCGGGAATCTCGTTGGAGATCCGCCGTTCGATGTCGCGAATCAAAGGCGTCATCGCCACCAGACTGGAAACGTCGGCGGTTTCGGTCGGCACCAACATCTTCCAAAGCGCCGCCTGGTCGATATCCTCGCCGTCGGCCTCCAGGACCACCTGGCGGTCGGAGGCCCGCCCGGTGATGGTGGCGCGGATGCGCGCCTCCGGAGTGCGGGTCTCGGCTTCGATATCCAAGTACGGATCGATCCGCGCCGGATCAAAGAACGACACGGTGCCACGCTTGATCCGAAAAGTTTGACCGAACAACCCGTAGGTGCCCCTCAGGACGTCCATGTCGCCAAACAGGGTCGAGGTGGATACTGAACGTTCGTAGACCAAATCCCCCTTCCACTCCACTTCCAGGTCCTGGTTGCGAATCCAGGCGTTGCGAGGAACGTCAGCGTGGACGCGTCCCACCCAGCTCGGCAGAGTCTGGGGCCCGCCATCGCCACCGCCACCCACCACCTCCCTGAGGTAGTCCAAGCGGTGAAGGACGAGGTCGGCGTCGACCGCCGGCAACGGCTTCGGAAAACCACGCGGCTGGGAAAATGTCAGTGAGCCCGACGCCCGGGCAAAGTATTCGCCGGTTTGGCGGAAGGGCGCTTCCCAAAAGCGTAGGGCCAGATCGAAGCCGTCGGTGCGCCCGTCGGTCAGGTACAACACGCCCGAACCCAACAGTCGGCCCTTCTCTCCCGAGCGGGCGCGTATCTCCCGAAAGTCGATGCGGTCGGCGGCCAACCGCACTTTGCCGGTGACGTCTTCGAACACCTCCTCGCGGCCGGTAACCCGCAGGCGCGCTCCGTCCATTTCCACGTTGCCGAGATACAGCGGCGAGCTCAAAGTGCCCCCGATTTGGACCCGGCCGCGGACCGGTCCCGAGGTATCAATGACCTTGCTGGTCACGAAAGACGACAAGGCCAAGTCACCCGGAGCCAGGTCGAAGGTCAGCCCCAGCGGTGCCTCCTTGTCCAAGACGGTCGAACGCATCAGGCTAAAGCGTACCGGCAGTTGGCCGTCGGCGACGACATGCCCCCCTTTGACGCGCGCTCCGAACGCCCTCAAACTCAGCCACCCCGAGTTCAGTGCGACCTGGGTGTCGACCTCCTCGTAGCGCACGCCGGCCACGTCGATCCGCCGCGAGCCGATCGACGCCGAGCCGCTCGGCCAAAGCGGCGAACCGTTGAGCCTCGCCAAGAGCGCGACAACTCCGTCCACTTTGTCGACCGTGTCAGAGAGACCGTGCCAGGCACTCACCGCCGCCCCCGGCGTCGCCGCGGTCAGGGACATGTCGCACAACTCCCAGAACGCTCGAGTCCTGACCTCGTGGAGTAAGTCGCCGCCCAAAGGCGACGGCAGGTCAACCGTGCCGTTCACCTCGATTCGACCGTTTTGCTCGACAATCAACTCGTCCAACGTCAGGCGCTTGCCGGCCACCGAACCGCGCACCGCCAGAGAATCCACCGCGAAGTACGAAGTCCCCAGGTCGCCCCCCTGGACATCAAACTCAGCTCCTAACTCCCCCGGGCGCCCCTCCACCGTCAGTTCCGCCCGGAGCCGGCCGGTAATTTTGGATCCGCGCCAGCGCCCGGCGAAGCGGCGGAGGTCGACGTCGCGTACCGCCGCCGCCAAGCGCAAACGACCATCGTGGCGCGCCATCTCCCCCGAGGCGCTCAGCCGCGCCGCTTCGGAGACCAATTCGAACGGCTCGAGCTGCCAGTGATCGACGCTCTTGTTGATGCTAAAGGGACTAGCAGCGTGCCAGGCACGACCTCCCCACATGGCTTGCACCTGGTCCAACCGCAAGGCGTAACCGCCCGCCCCGAAGGTCAAACTAGCGCGCAACTCGGCGGTGTTCTCACCGGAGCGCGCCGCCACTCGTCCGAACCGCACCCGCCCGTTCCGCCAGTTGCCATCGAGAGCGACGTCGGTGACGGTGTAGCCGCCGATGACGCCGCGCGCCGCCCGGGTTTCGAAGTCGGCGCGCCGCTGGTCACCCAAGAGGCCGGGCCCCAAACTCAACGCTACGTCCTCCAGCTGCACTGGTCCACCGCCGAGCGTTCGGAACGCACCGGTCGCCGCGAAGCCTGGGGCGCGGAGCGGCCCTTCAAGAACCAGCCGCAGCTCGCCCTGACCCGCCAAGGGCGGCAGGTCAAGCATAGCGGCGAACAGAGCCAAGTCATTGAGCGACACCGTGTGCTCGAGCGTCAAACCGCGTTCAGGGTCGATCATCCCTTGACCCACGGCCCGGGCGCCGTCGGTGACCACGTCGATCTTATCCAGGTGCACGCGCACCCCATCCAGCCGCCCCGCAAAGTGACCCGGATGGATCCTGACGCCGGCGACGTCACCGCTGGTCACCTCCAAGGTGAAGGGTCGGCCACCGACCCCCGACGAACCCACCCACAGCGAGCCGGTCAACGATCCCGGGGGCAGCCAACTCTGCGCGCGGAGGACCGGAAAGCTCGACAGGCGGGCGTGCGAGAAATGCAGGCGGCCCCACGAATCACCTCCCCGGCTCAGGGCAATCTGGCCCTCGCCAGCCAAGGGCACCCCGGCAACTTCGAGGGCCGCCTCCTCGATGGCCAAAGTCGCCCCCCGCAACCGTCCGCGCCCGCGCATGCCGCGCAGATGATCGCGTCCGAGCTTGGCATCGAACTCCCAAGCCAGATCCAGATCCGACCAGGCGCCACGCAGCCATACTTCGCCCACCAGCCAGCCGTGCCGCCCAACCAACTGCCAACCGGTGGCGTCGACTAGATCTTCGAGCTTGAGTGGGTCGGTCTCCAGACGAAGATTGACGCCGCTTTCGGCGTCCAGGAGACCACGCACCACCATCTGGCTCGAACCGCCGCGTACCGTCACGTCCTCCAGGTAAACCGAGCCGCCGCGCACCTCCACCGGTCCGGTGGCCTCCATGGGCGGATAGTCGCCAATCTCGACCGTCGCCGACACGAGGTCGGCACCCACGAACCCACGCCCGACGGTGAGCCGCGCCGCCACGTCCACCGCCGCAAACGGCGCCTCATCGCGACCACCCACGACCCCTTCCAACCGCAGGCGATCGAGCTGCCAGTCCACCTGGCCGCTGACCGGGCCCGGCGCAGCCTGGGCACTCTTGAAGCGCGGCTTCGGGTCGTAGGGACGCGGCAGCTGCCAGCGGGCACCGACCACTTCCACCTGGCGTAGACGGTGGCCGCGGCCCAGCGCTTCGAGTGGCGAGTAACGGACCCTGACTTCACGCGCTTCGAACCACGGCACCCAACGCGCCCCGTCGCGCACCTCGATGGCCACACCATGGAGCCGGAGCCCCCGCAGGACGCTGCCCGAGAGTCGCTCGACGACCAAGCGGGTGTCTTCGCCCTCGAAGAGTTGGTCACTGGCGATCGCACCCAGCCGCCCGGCAAGGCCGCTCTGGGGCGCCCCCGGCGTTCGACCGCCCTGAATCCAGGCCACCAACCAGAGCGCTGAGAGCACCAGGGACAACGCCAAAGCCAAGACGACGCCGCGTCGCAGGGAGAAGCTAGTCACGCGCCGACTCCCGCGCCGCCAAGACGGTCAGCCACCTCAAAACGCCTGCCCCAAGCTGAAGTGCCACTCGCCTCCCCCGGTCGCAGCGATCAACCGCTCGGGCTCGCCGCGCACCAGCCCGTAGCCGTAGTCGACCCGCAGCGGACCGACCGGCGTCCTGAGTCGCACACCGCCGCCCAACGAATAACGGTAGTCTTCGATCGAAGCGAGCGGGCTCTCCGGCCAAAAGTCCCCCAGGTCCAGATCACCCGCCTCCTCCCAGACGTTGCCGCCGTCCAAAAAGACCGCGCCGCCCAAACGCCAGCCGATGGGGAAGCGCACTTCCAAGTTGGTCAACAGCGTCATCAACCCCCGGTCGGTCAAAGCCTCCTCCTGACCAGGTTCGATGACCTGGGGGCCCAACGAATCTTCCGGGTAGCCGCGCACGGTCGTGGCGCCGCCGGCTCGGAAGCGCTCCTCGCGCGGCACGCGGTCGAGCGGCAGGACGCCGCCACCCTCCCCGAACGGGCGGATCCAACCGCTTCTGATCCGCGCCGCCAACACCCAGCCGGGCACTAGGGAGCGGTACCAGGAAGTCGCGATTGAGAGCTTCAAAAAATCAGCGGTGCCACCCAGAGCACCGCCGGCGATTTCGGCCAGCATCGTCCTGAGCGCCCCAAGCGTCGGGTCGAAGGGATTGTCGCGCAAGTCGTGTTGGACCAGAAACGACAGGGAGCGGGTCACGAACACGTCCCGGCGCGGATTCAAATCCTGGTCTAGCGACTCCTGGGTGATCCAGCGGTTTTCGAGGGCGCTGCGCACGCGCAAGGGCGTCGCCACGCCACGGTCTGCGGTCAGGGCAACCCCGACCACCGACTCCTCGAGGATCCCCTGGGTGGTGCGCTCCCCTTCGCGGGTCAACTCGGCAAAGACACGCAGCGCTCCGACCGTGCGGGTCGACCAGAGGCGCGGCTCACGAAAGGCCAACTCCACCCGCCCCTCGTCGAGGGCGGGGCGGTTGCGGTCAATCAACGCGTCCAAGTCGAAGTCGGTGCGCGAGCGTAGCACCAACCGGTGAGCGTTTCCCAGGATGTTGCGGTGTCCGACCTCGCCGCTCAAGCGCAACTGCTTGGAAGAGTTGTAGCCGACGCCACCTTCCATCCAGCCCATCTTGCGCTCGGAGACGACGATCTGGAGGTTGACGAAGCGCGGCGCCGCCACCGAGTCGGCGGGCGCCGGCACGAACCGCACATCCCGAAAGAACCCGGTCCGCAACAGCTGCTCGCGACTCTTCAGCAGTCGATGGCGCTCAAACAAATCGCCGGTGTCGAATTCCAACTCGCGGCGAATCACGAACTGCTTGGTGGCACGGGTCCCTTCGATGGTCACCTCGCCGACGCGGGTGACGGGCGCCTCGACGACCTCGAAGGTGACTAGGGCTCGATGGCCGTCGACCACCACGGTGTCCTGCACCGTGGTAAATGGCCGGCCACGATCAGCGTACAACTCCAAAAGACGCTGGCGATCGCGCTCGACGCGGGTGGGCGACAAGCGGGCGCCGACGGCAGTCTCGACGGCGTCCAGCGCCTGGTGGCGCCTAATCACCCGCAGGCCGCGCAGCTCTACAGCGTGGACGACGGTCGGCTCGCCCTCGGTCACCGTCAGGACGATGCGCACCCGGTTCTGGTTGGTGACCACCGAGGTTAAGTTGGCGGTAGCGTCCAGGTAACCCAGGTCGGCGTAGTAGGACTCGAGGCGCTCCAGGTCACGCAGCAAGATGTCGCGCCGGTAGGGCACGCGGCGAAAGGGCGTCAGTGCCGACGGCGCCCGGGTGCGCATCAGGCTCTTGAGCTGCCCATGCGAGGCGACGTGAGCCCCGAGGATGCGAATGGACTCGACTGCGGGCAACTCCTGGGCGGCGCTCGGCTGCGGGTTTAAGACCGCCAGGGCCACAATCCCGGCCCACAGCCAACACAGTCGGACAATCATCGTCGGGCGCTACCCGCCTCCGGGCGACGGCTAACGGGGCGTTGCTGTCGTCTCTTGCGACTCGAGACGGTGCACCGCTTGCGCGCGCTGGACCACGCGGCGCACGTCGTTGAACACCGCCAAAATCACCAGGCTACCGAGGATGACCAAGCCCACCTTTTGGAGCGTCAGCTGTGTGCGCAAGCTCAACGCCTGGCCGCGAATGCCTTCGATCAGACAAAAGACGGCGTGGCCCCCGTCCAAGATGGGAATGGGTAGCAGGTTGAGCGCCATGAGCGCAATGGAGATGTACGACAAGATGTAGAGGATCTGGGATGGTCGCTTCGAGGACCCCGCTAACTGGGCGATGGTGATCGGCCCAGCGACGTTTTCCCGAAAATTCCCGAAGCGCGTCACCATCATGCCGAACCCGGCGTAGACCTGCTTGGTCATGTCCCAAGTCCGATCCCAGCCGCTGCGCAGCGATACCCCCAGGGGCAGCCGCTCGCGGGCATATTCGCCGTCGGCCGAGATTCCCACAAAGCCCTCGGTCCGCCCCGGTTCCACCTCCTGAGCCGACGTGGTCAGCGCCACGTCGAAAACCTCACCCTGGCGGTCGACCGTGAGGGTCAGCTCCTCACCAGGGCGAGTGGAGATGGCATCGCGCATGTCCAGCCAGGAGCTGACCGGCACGCCGTCGATCGCCTGGATCCGGTCACCCGCCAAGAGTCCGGCCTGGTACGCGGGCAAGCCGACGTTGACCTCGCCGACCACTGTGTCGCTCCAAGGCGCCAGGTCGGCCACAACCCCAGCGAACTCAGCGCCCGGCACCTCCAACGCCAGCCGTCCGCCGCCCCGCTGGACACCGACCAAAACCGCCCCCTCGTCCTTCTCGACAATCAGCTTGTGCCACTGGTCCACGGGCTCCCCATTCAGCGCGACAATTTGATCGCCGGGGCGAAACCCATGCGCTTCGGCCACTTCGCCCACCCGATCGATGATGGTCGGTTGCATTTGGTAGTCGATGCCGACGATGCCAATCAGGGTGTTGGCCACCAGAGCAAAGATCAGGTTGGCCGCCGGCCCGCCGGTGACCACCACGAAACGCTGCCACCAGGGCTTGGCCATGAACTCGTCCGGGGCGCCGGTCGCCTCGTCGTCGTCCGGGCTCTCGCCCGCCATCTTGACGAAACCGCCCAACGGCAGGGCGGCGATCGAATAGACGGTGTCGCCGTGCCGCCACTCAGCCAGAGCCTTGCCGAAGCCCACCGAGAAACGTTCCACGCGAATGCCAAAGGCCTTGGCCGCCACGAAGTGGCCCAGCTCGTGGAACACCACCAGGAGGCAGAGGAAGAGGAGGCCAATCAAAAAGGTCAACATGAAATGTGTCGCTTTCTCCTAGCGCAGAGTGCGGGGCCGGGGGCGGCCGACCCCTCCCATCGCCATTCAGCCGTTCTGGGCCCGACCTTTAGACCGCGCCGCCCACCTTGAAGGTCCAATCGCCCTCGGCCCCGCCACGGGGTGGTTCTAGGGCGGTCCTGCCTCACAACGACGCAACATGGCCGCCGGGGACGGCGACTCCCAAGCGCTCTGCCACCTGTGCTCGGGCCCAGGCGTCAGCGACGCGCAACACCGCCACGGTGGCCGCGGGGGTCTCGCGGTGCGCCTCCATCACTTCTTGAAGTAACACTGGTAACTCATGAAATCGCAAGCGTCCACGGAGAAGAGCGCCCACCGCCTCCTCGTCCGCGGCGTTGAGCACCGCCGGCGTCGTGCCGCCCCGCCGCGCCGCCTCGATCGCCAGCCCCAGGCAGGGGAAGCGCTCGTGGTCCGGCGGTTCGAAGGAGAGTTCGGTGGGCGCCGTCCAATCGAGCCGGGGCCAATCCGGGGCCTTGGGCCAGCGCTCGGGCCAACCCAGAGCGAGTTGCACCGGCAGGCGCATGTCGGGCGGGCTTAGGTTGGCCAACAAGGTGCCGTCCACCAATTCGACCATCGCGTGGACGACCGATTGCGGGTGGACTACGACGTCGATCTGCTCGAGGGGCAGTCCAAAGAGCCAGTGAGCCTCGATCACCTCGAAACCCTTGTTGAGAAGCGTCGCCGAGTCGACGGTGATCCGCGGCCCCATCGACCAGGTGGGATGGTCGAGAACCTCGTCGATTTCGACCTGGCGGAGCTCAGGGGCGGTGGCACCGCGAAACGGCCCACCGGACGCGGTGAGCACTAACCGCTTCACCTGCGTGCGGTCGCAGATGGGTTCGAGCAGCTGCATGGCTGCCGAGTGCTCTGAGTCCACCGGGACAATGGTGGCGCCGGTAGCTGCCGCCCGGCGGGTCAACAGCTCGCCGCCGATCACCATGCTCTCCTTGTTGGCCAGCGCCAAGACGGTGCCGGCTTCGACAACCTGGAGCGACGGCTCCAAACCCGAGGCACCCACGATGGCGTTCAAGACGCAGTCGGCGCCAGGATCGCCCGCCAGGTCCAAAAGCGCCTGGCGCCCGCCCGCCAGTCCCGAAGCGGCGGCCGCCTCGGGATCGGCTAGGACCAAGCGCTCGACGCCCAACTCCCGCCCTAGCGCCGTGAGACCGGCCGCGTCCCGCTGGGCGGCGAGGCCCACCACCTCCAGCCGATCGGGGTAGTGGCGGGCGACCTTGGCTGCGCTCTGACCGACCGAGCCAGTGGCTCCCAAGATCACCACGCGGCGCCTGTTGCCGGCCAGTGGGCCCAATTTCGTCGCGGCGCTCACAGGTAGATCGCCTTGAGCGCGTAGTAGAGCAGCGGCGCCGCAAACAGGGACGAGTCGAAACGATCGAGGACGCCGCCGTGGCCCGGGATGATCATGCTGACTGCCGAGTCCTTCCGCTCCGTGTCGCGTTTGAGAAGCGACTCGACCATATCACCCACCTGGCCGGTAAAGGAGATGCACAACCCCAGCAGTGCCCCCACCGGCGGCGGCAGAAAGGAGGCAAAGCTCGCCGATGCCAGCCACCCCATGCCAGCCCCAGCCACTAGGCCGCCGACCGCCCCCTCCACCGACTTGTTGGGGCTGACCCGCGCCAAGAGCGGCCGCTTGCCCAGGGCACGCCCGATGAAGTAGGCGCCGGTGTCAGAGCCCCAGGCGCAGGCGAACAGATAGAAGATGACCGACGCCCCCGGCAACCCGGAGTGCACCGTCGTCCACTCCAGAATCTCGGGCAAATCGCGCAGCAAGACCAGATGACTCCCAAGCCAAGCGACGTACAGGACACCAAACACCGTCCCCGAGATGTTGTGGAGGGCGCCGCGGTTGTCCTTACGAAAGAGTTCCACCGCCATCAAACCCAGCAAGACAGCGGTCAACAAGAAGTTGGCGTGAATGCCGTGCACCAAGTGGGCAGCCCAGACCATGAGGAGGCCACAGGCAATCCCGGTCGCGACGTAGGGGCGTTCTCCCTTGGCTCGCAACATTTCATAGAACTCAAGGAGTCCCAGCCCTACCATCAAGGCAACAAGCCCCAGAAACGGCAGGCCACCGTACCAACTCAAGTAGATCAAAAACGGCAGGAAGATGGCCGCCGACAGCACGCGCAGGCCCAGGGAGTCGCCACGCTCTGGCGCTTCGGCGCTACGCGTCCACTCGGCCAAAGCGACGCTCTCGCTGCCCGTAATCCACCACCGCCTCGACCAGGTGCCGGCTCCTGAAATCCGGCCACATGACCGGCGTGAAGTAGATCTCAGCGTAAGCCAGTTGCCACAACAAGAAATTGGAGATGCGCATTTCGCCGCCGGTGCGGATCAACAAATCGGGATCAGGGATGCCGCCGGTGTAGAGGTGGCGCCGGAGCTGGGCGTCATCGATGTGCGCAGGATCGATGGCGCCGCGACTGGCTTCTTCGGCGAGCTTGCGGCAAGCGTCGGTCAGCTCCCGGCGGCCGCTGTAGGAAAGCGCCAGAACCAAGGTCAAACCGGTGTTAGATGACAGCGCATCGGCGGTTTCGGCCAAGACGCGTTCGACTCGCTCGGGCAGGTCTTCGGCGTGCCCGATGACCTGCAGCCTAACGTTGTTGCGGTTGAGCTCGTCCCGCTCGTCGAGGAGCGTCGCTTCCAAAAACTCCATGAGCGCCCGGACTTCCAGGGCTGGCCGCTGCCAGTTCTCGCTCGAAAACGTAAAGAGGGTCAGGTAGCCAACGCCGAGTTGGGAACACTGTTCGACCGTTTCGCGCACCGCCTTGCGGCTCTGGCGATGGCCGAAGATGCGCGGCATGCCACGCTGGCGCGCCCAGCGCCCGTTGCCATCCATGATGATGGCGATGTGGCGTGGGATTTTGGTCAGCTTGGTCAGCTGGGGCATCACCTCGGGTTCGGCGCTGTGCTTGGGTGAGCCCATCGTCATGCATCGAAGCGCGCTCCAGAACACCGTTGCCGCGCGCGGGCAACGGCCACCGAGCGTCCGCTACACCTCGAGTATCTCCCGCCGCTTCTTTTCCAGAAGGTCGTCCAGCGCCTTCACCTGGGCGTCGGTGAGTTTCTGGACCTCGGCCTGCGTGCGCCGAGAAGCATCTTCCGGAATATCCCCGGCCTTTTCAAGCTTCTTGAGTTCATCGTTGGCTTCGCGACGCACGTTGCGAAGCGCCACCTTGCCCTCCTCGGTCTGCCGGGAGGCCTGCTTGGCCAGCTCTTGACGCCGCTCTTCATTGAGGGCGGGGATCGGAATGCGGATGATGTTGCCGTCGTGGCCGGGGTTAAGGCCCAGGTCAGCGCGCTGGATCGCTTTGACGATGTCCTCAGCTACTGTCTTGTCGAACGGCTGTACTACCAAGAGCTTGGGTTCCGGGGCGCTGATCGCCGCCAGCTGATTGACTGGCGTCGGCGCCCCGTAGTAGTCGACCTGCACTCCATCCAGGAGCGAAGCATTGGCGCGTCCAGTGCGGATCGACGCCAGCTCACGACCGGTGTGTTCCACCGCCTTTTTCATCTTGTCTTCGGTACGTGCCAGGATTGCCTTGTCCATGAGGTTCGTCTCCTAGCCTAACCTTCGGCGGTGACCAGGGTGCCCACCTTCTCCCCCCGGACGACGCGCTCGATATTGCCGGGCTGATTCAGGTTAAACACCACGACTGGGATCTGGTTGTCCATGCACAGCGAGATGGCTGCGGCATCGATCACCTTTAGCCCGCGCTTCAACACTTCGAAGAAGCTGACGTTGTCGTAGAGTTTGGCCGAGGCATCCTGCATCGGGTCAGCAGTGAACACTCCTTCGACCTTGGTGGCCTTGAGGATCACTTCAGCTTCAATCTCGGCGGCGCGCAGCACCGCGGCGGTATCGGTGGTGAAGTACGGGTTGCCGGTGCCCGCGGCCATGATGACCAGGCGGCCCTTTTCCAGGTGCCGTATGGCCCGCCGCCGGATGAACTGCTCGCACAACTCGGTCATGTGGATGGCCGACAGGACGCGGGTATAGACCCCGCGTCGCTCCAACTGATCCTGCAGCGCCAGCGCGTTGATGACCGTCGCCAACATGCCGATCGAGTCGGCATTGACTCGATCCATGCCGCGCGACGAGGCTTCGAGCCCCCGAAAGATGTTGCCACCGCCGATGACCAGGCCGATTTCGACGCCCAGCTTGTGCACGCGCGCCACTTCGTCAGCGATCTCGTTGATCCGCTCCGGCTCGATACCGAAGCCGCGATCACCCGCCAGGACTTCGCCCGACAGTTTGAGGAGGATGCGCTTGTAGCGGACCTCACTCATCAATCTTCGCCAAGTCGGAACCTGACAAAACGACGCACGACAATGTTCTCGCCGAGCTTGGCGACGGCCTCGGTCACCACGTCGTGCACCGTCTTCTCGGTGTCGCGAATCGCGTCTTGCTCGAGCAGCACAACTTCTTTGTAGAACTTGTCGATCTTACCGTCAACGATCTTGTCGACGACGTTCTCGGGCTTGCCACTCTCAAGGGCTTGGCTCTTGAAGATGTCGCGCTCTTGGGCAAGTCGTTCGGCAGGAATGTCATCGCGATCGACAGCCAGGGCCTCAGTAGCCGCCACCTGCATGGCCAGTTCGCGGCAGAGATTCTGAAAATCCTCGGTGCGAGCCACGAAGTCCGTTTCGCACCCCACTTCGATGAGCACGCCGATGCGCCCGCCGGGATGGATGTACGACACCACCTGACCTTCGTTGGCAGCGCGGCCGGCCCGTTTGGACGCCGCAGCGATACCCTGCTTGCGGAGCAGGGTAATGGCCTCATCCATGTCGCCGGCGGTATCGGCCAGCGCCCGCTTGCAATCCATCATGCCAGCGCCGGTGCGCTGGCGCAGCTCTTTGACTTGGTTGGCAGTAATGGTCATCTACAGATCCTGAGAGCGCCGCCCGCACTCACCGGTGCGGTGGTCTGGGTAAGAGTTGCACATCGAGAAAACAAGGTGCCCGACGGGCCAGTCACCCTAAGATTCGGAGGTCGACGAGCCAGCAGGTTGGACCTGGGCCTCCGGCTCGGGCGGCGTCGGTGCCGGCGTCTCGGCGCCGGCGGCAGGTTCTGGGGCGACCGCGGGCGGCGGGCTCGCTTCCGGTGCCGCCGGTGTTTGCGCTGGCGCCGCTGGGGCGGCTGCCGTCTCACGTCCCTCGCTCGCCAAACTCTTGGCCTCCAGTACGGCGTCGGCCGCGAACGAAGCATACAGTTCGATGGCGCGAATCGCGTCGTCGTTCCCCGGCACGGGCAAATCGACGAGATCGGGATCACAGTTGGTGTCGACTATTCCAACGATCGGAATCTTCAGCCGGTTGGCTTCACGCACAGCAATGGCTTCCTTGCGTGTATCGACGACTACCATCAACCCAGGCAACGCTTGCATTTCTTTGATGCCTGAGAACACCTTCTGCAAGCGCTGGCGCTCCTTCTCAATGCCGGTCGCTTCCTTCTTGGTCAATTTGTCGAGCGTGCCGTCGTCGGCCATACGCTCGATGTCGATCAACCGACCAATGGACGAGCGTACGGTCTTGAAGTTAGTCAACATGCCACCCAACCAACGCTCGGTGACATAGAACATCCCAGAGCGATCGGACTCGCGGGCAATCGGATCCTGAGCCTGGCGCTTGGTGCCGACCACCAACACGGACTTGCCGGAGCGCACAACGTTGTGGATGAGCTGACGTGCCTCGTCCAACGAACGCTTTGTCTTGTTCAAGTCAATAATATGGATGCCGTTTCGGCGCATGAAGATGTAGCGTCGCATCTTCGGATTCCAGCGCCGAGTCTGGTGCCCGAAGTGCACGCCCGCTTCGAGCAGATCACGTATCTCTACTGCCATCGAACCTCCAGCTCGGTTTATCTGCCGCCGCGTTAAGACCCATCGGGCCAACCGAACAACAATCGCGGCGTGGGTGATTGAGGTGCTGCGCACCTCTCTTTGTGCTGCCCCTCGGCAGCCGGTCGTCGCCCCTAACGTTTCGAGAACTGGAAGCGCTTGCGAGCGCCGGGCTGACCGTACTTCTTGCGTTCTTTCTCACGGCCGTCGCGGGTCAAGAATCCACCTTCGCGCAGCGGCGCGCGCAGCTCGGGCAGCACCTCGTTCAGCGCCCTGGCCAAACCGAGTTGCAGTGCCCCAGCTTGCCCGGTCAGTCCTCCGCCTCTGAGCGATGCTTTGACGTCGTAGCGAGTGCGCGTCTCGGTTTCGGTGAGCGGGCGGGTTGCAGCGATCACCAACACTTCGCGCTTGAAATATTCCTTCAGCTCACGGCCGTTGACAATGATCTGGCCGGTGCCCGGCGTCATCACCACCTGAGCGGTGGACGACTTGCGGCGGCCAATCGTCTGTATGCGCTGGTCTGACATGATCTGATTACTTGCTCCTCGTTTGCCTAGGCCGAGTCGGCGGTTTGGTTCTTGTGGTCGGTTTCATTCTTAGTGGCGGTTGGATTCGTGTTCAGGTCAACAGGCCGCGGACTCTGCGCGGCGTGCGGGTGCTCGGCGTTGGCGTAGACCTTGAGCTTCTTCAACATGGCGCGACCCAGCCGGTTCTTCGGCAGCATGCCCCGCACCGCCAACCGCACTATTTCCTCGGGGCGCTCGGCCTTGAGGGTCGCCACGGGCGTGCGGCGACCACCACCCGGGTAGCCGGAGTGGCGAAAGTACTGCTTCTGATCGGGCTTGCGTCCGGTCAACCGCACCGACTTGGCGTTAATCACCACAACGTGGTCGCCGAGGTCGAGGTGTGGCGAAAATGCCGGTTTGTGCTTGCCGCGCAGGATGGTGGCGATCCGGCTGGCCAGGCGTCCAAGCACTTGATCGGCGGCGTCCACCAGGAGCCAGTCGCGCTGGATCTCTTCGACCTTTATGGTAGATGTCTTCATCGCCCACTCACTTCTTCAATTCGGCCCGCGCCAACACCACGGACCTGGTCACCTTGGCAAAACTCTCCGAGCCCCGAACAGCGATGCGGAGCTCACCCAGCACACAGAGGCGAGAACTAAGGTGCTTGGATGGGCCTTCAAGCGCAGGAACTGCCCAACTCGACGGGCGGGCTGACGCCAGCGGCGGAACCGGGCACAGCGTCGCTCGCACCAAACGCGCGAGCTTGGCAATTTACCCCAGCCAATCCCCACTGTCAACGCCCCGGTCGCCCGAAATGCTTTCGTGGGGCTGAGTTCCCCGACCTAGGCGCCAGCCCGGGCAAGGTCTGAGGCGAGGCTCTCGGCGTAGGGCGGCCGATGGACCCCCCGGTCGGTGACGATGGCGCTGATCAGCTCGGCTGGAGTCACGTCGAAGGCCGGGTTCCACACTGCAACGCCCGGCGGGGCGGTGGGATGCCCGCCCAGGGCACGCACCTCATCGGCTCCCCGCTCCTCGATCGGGATGGCGCTCCCCGACGGACACGCCGGGTCCAAGGTGGTGTAGGGCGCCACTACCGCAAACGGCACGTTGTGGGCGCGGGCCGCCAGGGCCAGGGCATAGGTGCCAATCTTGTTGGCGGTGTCGCCATTTTGAGCAATGCGGTCCGCACCGCTCAGGACCCAGTCCACCTGGCGGGTGCGGAGGGCGTGGGCCACCGCTGCATCCACCAGGAGGGTGACGTCGATTTGGGCCCGGAGTAACTCCCAGGTGGTCAACCGCGCCCCCTGGAGGAGCGGGCGGGTCTCGGCCGCCAGCACCTTGGGAGACTGCCCGGCCTGGTGGGCGGCGTAGACCACCGCCAGTGCTGTCCCCAACCCGGCAGTGGCAAGTCCGCCGGTATTGCAGATGGTCAAGACGGTCGCCCCGTCACCGAGCAGCTCGGCGCCAGCCCGGCCCATCCGTCGGGACAGCTCCAGGTCATCCCGGTAGATCGCCTCTGCCTCGGCCTCGAGGTGGCCCGCCAGCTCCGGGCCGGGGGCGGTGGCGTGTCGATCGACCAGCGTGCGCATGCGCTCGAGCGCCCAAAAGAGATTCACCGCCGTCGGCCGGGTGCGGCTCAGGCCGTCGATGGCCTGCCGGACATCGCCGGCTACATCGGCCGCACCCTCTGCCGCGCGCGCCGCCAACGCCACACCCATGGCGGCAGCGACGCCGATGGCCGGAGCACCGCGCACCGACAGCCGCTCGATCGCCTCACCAACCACCCGCCAATCGTCGGTGTCGATGTAGGTTTCCTCGCTAGGCAGGAGGGTTTGGTCCAAGATCCGCACCCGCCCGTCGCGCCATTCGATCGTTGGAATCATCCGACCCTCGTCTCGGCCAAGAACGTCACCAGCATGCGGTAAAGCCGGGCGACCGGCAGTCCCACGACATTGTAATAGCAACCTTCCACCCGCTCGATGAACACCGCCCCCAACGCCTGGGCCCCGTACGCGCCGGCCTTGTCGAGTGGCTCGCCAGTGGCGACGTAGGCGGCGGCCTCGGCCGGCGACGCCGAGCGCAGCGTGACTTTGGTTGCCACCGAATCGGCGATGGCCTCTCCACTCAAGGCATCGACCAAGGCCAAACCGGTTACCACCGTGTGGGTACGGCCAGTCAGGCTCGAGAACATGCGTTCGGCATCGGCGGCATCTTCGGGCTTGCCCAAGACCTCGCCGCCGATCACCACGATCGTGTCCGCCCCCAACACCCAACCCACCTCCAAATCGGCAGCCACCGCCCGCGCCTTTTGCATGGCCAACTCTCGGGCGTTGGCCTGCGCATCGAGTTCGGGATCCAACATCTCGTCGATGTCGGCGGGGCGGACGGTGTAAGGCACTCCCAAGCGCGCCAACAGGTCGCGGCGACGCGGGGAACGCGACGCCAGGTAGAGGGGAGCCGGCAACTCGGGGATCAGGCGCAGTGCGGGAGCCGTCGCCATCACGGGGTGTCAACGATCAGGGTTAGGGGTCCTTGGTTCACCGATGCCACCTCCATCATGGCGCCAAAGCGGCCGGTCGCCACCCCAACGCCCCGCGCTCGAAGCGCCCGGGCAAACGCCTCGTAAAGCGGCTCGGCCAGCTCGGGCGGGGCGGCGCCAGTGTAGCTCGGCCGCCGTCCCCGCCGCGGGTCCCCGTAGAGGGTGAACTGGGAGACAACCAGCGCTTCGCCCCCTACTTCCAGGAGCGAGCGGTTCATCCGCCCCTGGTCGTCGCCGAAGATCCTGAGCTCCGACACCTTGGCGGCTAGCCAATCGACCTCACCGGCACCGTCGGTGGGTGCCACGCCTAGAAGAATCAAAAGCCCTTGACCAATAGCGCCGACCCGCTCGCACTTCACATCGACCGACGCCGAACTCACCCGCGTGACCACAGCTCGCACCCGATCCTCCCGGCGCTCAACCGCCCCCCGAGGCGCCTTCGGCCAAGTCAGTCGGCGCCTCCCCGTCGGTGCCGTATTCCTGGAAGCGCATGACGTCAGTCACTCCTTTGACGCTGCGCATCGCCTTGATGACCCGTTTCAAGTGTGACAAGTTCGTCACCTCCACGAAGAACACGCCAAAAGCCTTCTCGGCCTGGGCGCCCATGTCGACGTTGCGAATGTTGGTGTCGGTTTGGGCGACGGCTTTGGCGACGTCGGCCAACAACCCGCGGCGTTCCAACCCAAACACCTGCAGCTTGACGACAAACGCCTGATCCTTCTGGGTGTCCCATTCGACGGGCAGGAGCCGCTCGCGCTCGACGTGTCCCTCGAAGGTGTTCGGACAATCCACCCGGTGGACGGTCACCCCGCGCCCGCGGGTGATGACCCCGGTGATTTGATCACCAGGCACCGGCATGCAGCACTTGGCAAAGCGGATCATCAGGTTGTCGAGTCCCTGGATCGACACGCCGCGCGCTGGCCGAGCGATATCCTTGAGACCCTCGAGGCTAAAGCGCCGCACCTTGGCGACCGGCGGGTCCTCCGGGTACAGCCGGTTGCGCAGCCGTTGCACGCTGACTTGACCGTTGGCGAGCGCTGCCAAGAGATTGGTCGGGTCGTCAAAGCCCAACCCCTCTGCCGCATCCGCCAACTCGTCGTCCCCGGGCAGACGCTTCCGGGCCCGTTTCAGCTCGCGTTCCAGAATCTCGCGTCCCAACTGCGCCGACTGGGTGTGGCGGGCACTCTTCAGGAAGCGCCGGATCTTTGAGCGGGCCCGTGAACTTTTGACAATCTGCAACCAGTCGGGGTTGGGGCGCGCCGACGGCGACGTAATGATCTCCACGCGGTCGCCGTTGGCCAACTCAGTTTTGAGCGGCACGATCCGCCCATCCACTTTGGCCCCCACCGTGCGGGCACCCACCTGGCTGTGGATGTGATAGGCGAAGTCGAGCGGCGTTGCACCCTTGGGGAGTCGGATGGCGTCACCTTTCGGGGTAAAAACGAAGACCTCGTCCTGGTGCAATCCCAGCTTCAGGTCCTCCATGAACTCTTGCGGCGTACCTGCGGAGACGTCCTCGGTGAGCCGCTGGGTTTGCCGCATGAGATCGGCCCAGCGCGACGCCGCCTCCGGGGTCAGACCCTCGCCCTCTTTGTAGGCGTAGTGGGCTGCCACCCCCAGCTCGGCCACCGTGTGCATCTCGTGGGTGCGGATCTGCACTTCCACCAGACGGCGGTGTGGACCCAACACCGTCGTGTGGATCGACTGATAACCGTTGGCCTTGGCGTTGGCGATGTAGTCCTTGATGCGGTGAATCATCGGCGGGTAGAGCTCGTGCACCAGACCCAGCGCTTGGTAGCAGTCGCCCTTGGTCCCCACCAACACGCGCACGCCGAGGAGGTCGTAGATCTCCTCAAACTGGAGCCCCTGATCGCGCATCTTCTTGGCTATCGAATAGAAGTGCTTGGGCCGCGCCAGTACGGTGACGTCCAAGGCGGCGCCGGTCAGCTGGCGCTCAATTGCCGCCCGCACCTCCTCAAGGTACTCCTCGCGCTCAGCGCGCCGCAGCAGCATCTTTTGCGACAGCTCGCGGTAGGTCTCCTCCTCCAAGTACTTGAAGGACAAATCCTCCAGCTCCCACTTCACCGCCGCGATCCCCAAGCGGTGGGCCAACGGCGCGTAGATGTCAAGCGTCTCAGCGGCAATCGCCGTGCCGCGCTCCCGGGGCAGGTAGGTCAAGGTGCGCATGTTGTGCAATCGATCGGCCAGCTTGATGATGACCACGCGCAGGTCGCGGGCCATCGACAGGAGCATCTTCCGCAACGTGTGGGCCTGCTCGTGCAAGCGGTCCGCCCGCTCCAGGGTGGAAATCTTGGTGAGCCCGTCGACCAAAAGCGCCACGTCGGCCCCAAAGCGCGCCTCTACCTCGTCAACGGTAGTGCGGGTGTCCTCAACGACGTCGTGGAGGAGTGCTGCCGCAATCATTGCTTCGTCAGCCCTTCCCTCCAGGAGCTCGAAGAGGATAAGCCCCACTTCAACGCAGTGAGTAATGTAGGGATCGCCCGAGCGGCGCAGCTGATAGCCGTGCGCCGACTTGGAAAACTCATAGGCACGGCGCACCGGATCCACCTCGAAGCGCGGTCGGGCGGTTTTCGCCTGGGTCAAGAGCCCGGCGAAGAGGATGTCCGGATTTCGATTGCGTCGCGCCATGTGTCTCACAACTCAGTGCAAGCGCCGGCGCTCGGGCCGGCGCCCAGTTGGAGTCTCTGATAAGCCGGGTTCTGTCGGACTCAGTCCGCAGTGGTCATGTATCTAGGACGACCGTTGCCGGCCGCCTCCAGCAGCCTACCCGAGAGTCATCGAGGCGGGCCGCCTCTCCTCTCCTATTTGGCCTTGCTCCAGATGGGGTTTACCGAGCTACCGGCGTCACCGCCGGTACTGGTGAGCTCTTACCTCACCGTTTCACCCTTGCCGGCCTTGCCAAAGCAAGACGTAGGCGGTCTATTCTCTGTGGCACTTTCCCTAGGATCACTCCCGCTGGGCGTTACCCAGCATCCCGCCCGGTGGAGCCCGGACTTTCCTCGGACCCGAAGGCCCGCGACCACTTCAGAGACTCCAATAGGACACCGGCCGTCGCGCGGCTAACGCTCGTCAATCGCGCGGTTGGCCAGCGTGTCGGCGTCGCCGTTGAGCTCGCGCCGCACATGCTCAATTGTACAGCCCTGGAGCTTTCGAAGCAGCTCCTGAGCCTCGGCGTACAACTTGGCCAAACGGTCGTTTCGAACCTTGTACTCACCGCGGAGCTGGCGGACGACCAGTTGCGAATCGAGGCGAATGATCAGGTGCTCGGGCGCGTGCGCCACCGCCAATGCCAATCCGAGGATAACCCCCTGGTACTCAGCCTCGTTGTTGGTGGCGCGGCCCAAGTAGCAGGTAGCCGAGTCGACCCATGCGCCTTGGGCGTCGTAGAGGACAGCGCCGGCCCCGGCCTGGCCGGGGTTGCCGCGGCTGGCGCCGTCGGCGTGCATCACCCAGGCCGAGGCGGGAGGCTTTTGGGTGGACCGAATCCGGGGCGCGCGTGGCATCAGTGGGCGCTTTCCGCGGCATCCTCATCCCACACCAAGAGCCGCCCGCAGCCGTCGCAGTGGACCAGGGCCTCGGCCAACTGCACCTCTTGGATGCGCTGGGCTGGAACCGCGGTGAAGCAACCTCCGCAGGCCGATTTTTGCACCGGCACGACGGGCGGCGACTTGGTCGGCAAGAGCGTTTCGTAGCGCCGGGCGCAGTCGGCTGGCAACGCCTCGATCGCCCGGCGCCGCCGGTCGAGGAGCGCCGCCTCGCGCTCCCCGAGGGTGGTTTCCTCCGCGGCCAGAGCTTGGCGATCGTGCTCCAGGTCGTCGAGGGCTTGGGCGGCGCCGCGGGCTTCGGTGGCGCACTCGGCCGCCAGGTTCTCCTCGGCGGCCATCGCCCCCAAAACCGCCTCCTCGAGTTCCGCCCGTCGTTCGCGAGCCCGGGCCAACTGCTGCTGCATCGCCTGGTACTCCTCGTTCGACGCGACGGCACCCACCTGCCGTTCGAACCGTGCGATCTCCTCGCCAACCCGTTCCAACTCGGCCTCCTGGCGCCGCCGGTCTCTGGCCGATTCTTGAGCCGCCGCCTCCAAACGTCGCGTTGCGTCGCAGACAGCCGCCCGGCGCTCCGCCAAGCGCGCCAAGCGGGCCGGCAACGCATCGCTGCGCCGGCCCACTTCATGAAGGTCGCGATCAACGCGACTCAGCTCGACGAGGCTCCGGTGCAGGTCAGGCGAGGCGGGCACGGGATAGGTGGGATCGATCTTGATAGGTGGTGGGCAGGACAGGGCTTGAACCTGTGACCCCCGGCTTGTGATGCCGGTGCTCTGCCAACTGAGCTACCTGCCCATAGGCGGTTGGTTGTGCGGGAGCCATGCCCGGTGGGCCCACCTGGATTCGAACCAGGGACCAACCGGTTATGAGCCGGTCGCTCTAACCGCTGAGCTATAGGCCCACTGGACCGGCAGTGGCCGAAGCTTAGACCGCGCCGGCCAGAGCGTCAAGCAAGGTCAGCCCCGGCACTCAAAGACGACGTCGGCTCCCCCAGGCAACGGCGCCCCTCGCCCCCGGGCCACGAACGCCGCCGTCGACATCACGTCCGCCTGAACGCCGGTCGCCGCCCGGACAGTGACCGACGCAATGCCGGTCAGGGGCTCGCCGGTGGCCGGATCGAGGAGATGGTGGATGCGGCCCTGGGGGGTGGTCATGGCTCGCTCCGCGTCTCCCGAGGTGGCGAGGTGACCGCCCACTAACTCGAGGGTGGCACCCACCTCCCCCCGGCGGCGCGGGTGGGTGATGCCAATCGGCCAGCCGCGCCCGCCGCCCGGGGGCGCTCCAAAAACGCCGATCGAACCGCCGAGGTTGACCAGAGCACCGCTGGCCCCCGCCGCTTTGAGGGTAGCCAGCGCCTGATCAACCGCGATCCCCTTACCGATGCCACCCAGGTCCACCTCGACCCGGCGGTCCCACCGGCGAAGCCGCCCCGATTCCACCTCTACGGCGTCGACGCCGGCGCGCCGGCGCCAAGCTCTGAGCGCGTCCTTGTCGATCGCGATGGGCTCCAAGCGATCCAACCCCCAAGCCCTGATCGCCGGGGCCACGGTCGGATCGAAAGCGCCGGCGCTCCGGCGACAGGCATCCACCGCCGCTCCCACCGCGGCCGTCAGCTCGCCAGGCACCGGAACCCATCGCCCCGGCGGTGCCTGGTTCAAGCCCACCAGCGGACTCGACGCATCGTAGAGGGTCAGCTGATTCTCCAACGCTCGGAGCCGTGTCCTGACCGCCCGCACCGCCTCGACCAGGGCAGATTCGGGCAAGCCACCGACCTGCACCTCGATGACCGTCCCCATCAACCGCCAGGCGCGAGCAATCCAAGCGCGTCCACCCGCCCTTGCCGGCGCCCACCAGAGAGGTCCAGCCACAGCACTCACGACGGCCCCGCCGCCCAAGAGGCCGAGGAAGCGGCGCCGGCCGAGCGGGCTAGGGCTGCACCCAGTCATAGTGCTCTTCCCGGTCAAAGCCAAACCACATTTCGTACAGCGGCCTGAGCATCAAGATGAGCATCATCGACCCCAGCCAGGCGGTGGTGCCGATGTGGACCGGCGCAAAGGCCGGCGATACGAAGCGCGTCAACCACGGCATCGCCGTATCGACGATGACGGCAGCGAAGGACAGCACGTACACCCAGCGCTTGGACCGTTCACGCACCCGGGTCAACCCAAACAAGTGACAGAAGACGAAGACGATGAGTCCTTCTTCAAAAAGATGCGGGTGGGTGACGTCAAGCAACTCACGCACCGACTTGGGAAACAAGAGTTCGGACACTTCGCCGGTAGCGTGTTCATTGCCCCGGTACCAGGCGGCTGTGCCGTCGGGCGTCAGTTGGGTGCGCACCTTGTAGTTCAAGATGCCGACGGTGACTGCCAGCGCCATCACCGTGTAGAAGCAGGTAATCAACACCCGAGTGTTGACCGGCGCGCGGTCCAGCCGGAACCGCTTGTAGCTGTAGTACTGCATTCAAAGTACCCCGCGGTGGGCGAGTGCCTCCAAACCAAGGAGCACGCGCTTGACTCCGTGGTTCAAGGCATGGACGGAGAGGGTAGCGCCGGCGATGTTGAGGATGTCTTGGTGGGTGCGGAGCGGCGAAGCACTGTCCTTGCCCCGGTACTGGCGCAAGAAGCGCTCGCGCCTGACCTCGGCGCCGCGGCTTTCCCGGTAGACGAGAATCTCGACCCCCAAGATCCGCCGCTCGAGGTCGGTGCCCACCATAAAGGTAATGGGCCGGTACTTGCCGATTTCCTCGCCGACGACCGCGTAGCCCAGCGGCACTCCGGCCCGGTCGTGAGGCCGGAACACCACCAGCGAGTCCACCGCCGCCACGCCCAAGGTGCGACGCAGCGTTTCGAGTTCGACGGCGTCGAACCGCCCGATCACCGTGTCGACCCGGGCGACGCCAGCGAAGATCTCACCCAACGCTTTCTCCGGGGTCAGGTAGACGTGCACCTCGCCGATCTCGGCGTCCGTGGGTGGGGCTTCTGGCAACGCATCACCGCCGGCCACAGCGCCCGGCGGCCCGCCCAGCGCCCAGGCCCAAACACCGGCGGCGATCGCGTGGTACCGGGGGCTCAGCATCGACTAAAAGTAGCTGGCGATGCTGAACCGATAGCCCAGCTCCCAGTCGCTGGGATCCTCAGCACCAGCGACGCGAGCGCGATCTAGGACGAGGTCGTTCTTGAACGCCGTCTCCTCGGTCGGGCGGAAGTTGATGCCCAAGGTGAGGCGCTCGACCTCATTGCCATCCGTGAGCTGATCCCGATCCACCCAGTCGTAACGCGCGGCAGCGGTGAACACACTCTGCGGCAACGCCGCCAACGCCCCAGGCCACAGGTGGGCGCGACCTTCCACGTAGAAGCCCTGGGCTTCGGCGGTGTCGGTACCGCCGGCCTGGGGGATGTAGTCGCCGCGCGCCATGGCGTACTCGCCCAATATCTCCAGCGGCCCGACGGCGTAGCGCCCGTCCACCGCGGCGATGGTCAGTGGCAAGTCACCATCGTCGTCGTAGTCGCCGGTGTGGACCGAGACACCCAGTTCGGTACCCAGGCGGGGGCTGACGCCCAGCCGCCCCACCACTGCCCGAGAGTTGTTGTTGTCGCTCTTCTTGCTGCCGCGCGCCCCGCGCACTGCCAGCACCCCGTCGGTGCCGACGGCGCCGGCGCCAAAGCCGTTCACCAAGTACACCTCGTAGTCGATGACCCACAACTCGCTGGGGTAGGCGGTCCCGAAAAACCCTAACCCCGACTCACTCAAGGTCGACGGAATGATCTCGCGCGTGACGAGCGGCCGCTCGGTCAAATCTAGCGACGGGGCGTCGTGGAGCACGTTCAGTCGGCCAAGGGGTGAGAGGACAACGCCACCTCTGAGGTTCAGCGCCTCGTGGATACGAAAGTCCACCGTGGCGAACTCGAGCTTGATCTCCCCGTCTCCCGCCACGAAGCCACCGTGCTCAAACTCGATCTCCGAAGCGACGTGCACGCGATCGCTCACTTCGGCAAAGAGAAACGGCACGAACCGATGTTGATCAAAGGTACTCCCAGACCCATCCGCCTTGAACTCGAGGTCTAAGTAGCCACCCACCTGCGCACCCGGTCCCCCCAGGAAGGGTTTTTGGTAGATCGGTGAGGTGGGGCGTCCACCCTCGGCGGGCGGCGCTCCACCCAGGGCGAGAGCTGCACAGAGCATCCAAAGCGCCCCCGACGGGTGTCGCCCGCCAAACCGGCGATGGGTCATCGGAACTCCTCCAGGGTAAGGGTCGATGCGGCCGTATGTAATTGCGACTCAATCTCAATAAAGCCGAGCCGGAGCTTAGAAGAGCGCTCGCGCGGCGTCAAGCCTCAAGCCATAAGCCCATGTCAACACAGTCGATGTCCCATGCTAGAATGAGACCTCATGGTTTACCCAGAGTAAGGAGTGACGCCCATGGATGCACGCACCCTCCTCGCCCAAGTGTTGGAGTCCGGCCGAGAACTGGCCACCGAAACCGCCGAACGCGCCGAACGCCGCCTGGAGATCCCAGATGAGGGCGCCGAGCGCGACATCATGTTGCGCGGCGTCAAAAAGGGGGCGGTCTTGGGCGGCATGCTGGCGCTCCTCGTGGGCACCCGGTTCGGCCGGCGTCTGGGTCGTACAGCCGTCCGTTTGGGAACCGTCGCCGCCGTCGGCGGCCTCGCCTACCGCGCTTACAAGAACTGGTTGGCCGGAGAACCGAACGCCACTCTCGACGCCGCACCAGTCGATCAACTCGAGGGTCGAGAGGCAGAGGCGCGCAGCCTCGCCCTCTTGCGTGCCATCATCTCGGCCGCCAAGGCCGACGGTCACATCGACGTCGAAGAGCGCGCCGACATAGCTGCCCAGATGAAAAAGCTCGAGCTGGATCCCGCCATCCGCGCCGAGTTGGACGCCGAGCTGGCCCGGCCAAGCGATGTCCAGGCCGTCGCCGCCTTGGCCGAGGGCTCGCGAGCGGTCGGCGCCGAAATCTACGCGGCGTCGTTGACCGTCATCGATCCCGCCAATCCCAAGGAGCGGGCGTACCTCGAAGAATTGGCCACCGCCCTCGACTTGCCGCGAGCCTTGATTCAAGAGCTTGAAGCACCGAACACCCAACCCGCCTAACGGCTAACCCGAAGGCAATTCGCCCAGGAGGACACCGTGTCCCGTCGCACCCAACTCATCGCTCTGTGCGCCACTGGACTGGCCGCGAGCCTAGTCGTTTTCTTGGCGGCGCAACCCAAGACCTCGCCGACCCTCCCCGCCCCCACCGAAATCGTCGAACAGAAGGAAACCAAGCGCCGCATCAGGAGGGAGCGCCAAGCCTGGATCGAGAGCCTGCACTGGGCGGCGCCCGGAACCGATTGGCGCGCGATCGAGACCACCACGCGCCGCGCCCACATCTTGGAGCGCCAGGCGCTGTTAGACGCGGGACGCGCCAGCCAAGCGTGGACCGAGTTGGGTAGCGCCAACCAGGCCGGCCGCACCCACGCCACCGCTTTCAGTACGACGACCGGCGCGCTCTACGTCGGCTCCGACAAAGGCGGCGTCTGGAAGGGCGACTTGACTGGCGCCAACTGGACGCCCATCTCGGATGGATTGGGCTTCGGCTCGCACCATCTGGCGGTTGCCACCGGCACTCCCGAAGTCATCACCACCGCCACCAACAACGGCACCATCCACGCTTCGACCAACGACGGCGCCAGCTGGTTCGTACCCGCCGGGCTACCGGACCGTTCGGTGAGCGAGTGCACCCGCATCTGGGTTGACCCCGACACGCCGCACACGGTCTACCTCTTGGTGCGCGGCTCGCGCTGGGACGGCGCCTTGGTCGAGTTCTTCAACTTTATGTTGCGCTCCACCGACGGCGGCCAAACCTACACTACCGTCCACACCGAGCCCTACAACCTGCGCGCCGACTTCTGGATGGACCGCACCACGTCCGGCCCGCTCTACCTCTTAGCCGGCGCCGACCTGAAGCGCTCCATCGACCAGGGCGCCACCTTCACCCTCGTGGGCTCGGTGCCGGCGACGGTGTCCAACGTCGCATTGACCGGCTCGGAGGCCGGCGCCCCGACGCTCTACGCCGCGGTGGACGCCTCAGGCTGGCAACTTTGGCGCTCGACCGACGCCGGCGCCACGTGGGAGTTCCGGTACGGCATTTCAGACTGGTGGCACACCCTCTGCGCGTCGATTACCAACCCCGACCTGGTGCTCTTTGCCGGCGTCGAAGCTTGGCGCTCGACCTCAGGCGGCGCCAGCTTCGCCAAGGTCAACAATTGGTGGGACTACTACAACGACCCGATCAACAAGCTCCACGCCGACAACCCGGGCATGGAGTGCCGGCTAATCGGGCCGGACGAGTTTTGGTTCCTCAACACCGATGGCGGCACCTACATCTCGGTGGACGGAGTCGCATCGGTCATCAACATCTCCCTCCATGGGCTGGGGATCAGCCAGTACTACTCGGTCTTCACCAGCCAGACCGACCCCTACCTGGTCGCCGCCGGCGCCCAAGACCAGGGCTATCAACAGTCGCTCCCGGCGACCGCGCCGTACCTCGAGTTCGACCAGCTGATCTCGGGCGACTACGGTCACATGACCTCGACCGTGCGCGACCACAACCTTCTTTACTCGGTCTACCCCGGGTTCATGCTGGTTCAAAAAAACGAGGCGGCGCCCCAAGACCTGGTGCAGGTCGACTTCCCGTCGGGGGAGGACCGCAGCTGGATGCCCAACATCACCTCCGACCCCGACAACCCCGAGGTCGTCTACCTCTGCGCCGACTACATCCACAAGTACGAGCGGAGCGGCCCAAGTAGCTGGTCCCGCTCGGCGCTGCCACAGCTCTTCGGCACCGGTTCGAGCTACTTGACAGCACTCGCCATCTCAGCGGTCAACCGCAACTACTGGTACGCGATCACCAACACCGGCGTCCTCTGGTACTCGCACGACGACGGCGCCACTTGGACCGCATCGCCCGACTCGGGGCCCGGCGCCCACTACTTCTACGGCACCGACATCGTCGTATCGCCGACTGACCCGACCCACGCCTGGGTCGGTGGCTCGGGCTATTCAGGTCCGGCGGTCTACGCCACCCAAGACGGTAGCGTGAGCTGGACACCGATGAGCACCGGCCTACCCAGCACGCTGGTCTACCAGCTCGCCCTCGACAACGCCGCCGACCAAAACCTCTACGCCGCCGCCGAAGCCGGCCCCTACGCCTACAACGCCGCCGCCGGGAGCTGGGAGTCGATTCTGGGCACCGAAGCCCCGCTCACCGTCTACTGGGCGGTGGAGGGCGTACCCGAGCTGGGCATCGTGCGCTTCGGCACCTACGGCCGTGGTATCTGGGATTACGACCCCGGGCACGTCGCTGGCCTTGAGGTGGCCGCAGCACCCCGCGCGCAGTCAGGCGGCTTCCGCGTCGTCCCCCATCCGGCCGGCACCAGCTTTGCCTTCGACTTGTCAGAGGCGGGCCACGTGTCGATCGAGGTCTACGACGTCACCGGCCGCCGGCTGGCCGCACCCTTTGAAGGGCGGATCACCGCTGGCCAAGCCACTGTCCCCTATGACCTGAAGACGGCGAGCGGCCGGTCGCTCCCGAATGGCGTCTTTTTGGTGCGAGCGACGACACCCGACGGCGTCGCCGTCGAGAAGCTCCACGTCGTCAGGTAGAGTTGCCTCAGGCGGTCCTGGTGCTTTCAGGTCCAGGTGGCGTGCTCGAAGCCGGGACCGGGCAGCGGCCGCACCCCCGCGGGCGACCGGCGGGGGTGCAACTCAGACCCATCGCTTGTCCACCTACTCTGTGGAGACTGGGTAGTCGGTGGTTGCCGCGTGATAGGCAATCGTACAGATCTGACCGTTGCTGTGGCACATGGCATTGACACCGAACACCAGGGAGTAGGCGTCGTAACCCAGCGCGTTCAGATAAGCGACCACTTGGCTAGACGTTTGACCAGTGAAGCAGTAGACCACGATCTTCTTGTCGGTAGGCAAGGAGGATAAGCGGGCGTCGGTGCGAAGGTCCTGCTTGGGCTGGAAGCGCACGGCGCCCGGGATGTGGCCCGCGTTGTATTGGGCCGGGTCGAAGTAGTTGACGACGAAATAGTCGGCGCCATTCTGATTGGTCTCGATGTCTTCGTAGAGAGCGGCGACGCTGATCTGCTTCCAGCCCGCAGTCAGATAGGCCTGCGCCCTGGCCATCAGAATCCTTTCAGCAGTGGGCTCACCGGTCGACAAAGCCGGGTAGTCAAACGTAGCGCTGGGGGTTGATTCCACCTCCGTCAGCCAACTGGCATAATCGTCGCTAATCGCGTTGTCCCACTTGGCAAGGTTGACCGCGGTGTCGGAAGTCCAGCCACACATGCCGAATTTGAGGTTCTGTGCTTCAACGCCCAGCATGTTCATGTAGGCGGTGGCGTGGCTAGCGATCTGTCCGGTGTAGCAGACGTTCAACACCGTGCGACCGCTGGCCAATCCGTCCACGACCGCCTCAAATTGCGTGACCGACACGTTCTGCGCTCCCTCGATGTGTCCCAAAGCAAAGTGCTCGGCGCTTCGCCAATCGAGGACGACAAAGTCGTTGAAAGGATCGCCGTCAGTCAAGATATCGTAGACAGCCGAGGCAGTGATGTTCACCCCCAAACCGCTCGGCGTCGTGTAGTTGGTGTAGTAAGCGTCGCCGAGGCCCGCCACTAACTCGAACTCGGTTGCTGCCGTTGGACCGGCGATGTTGTCATCGTCGCCGCAGGCTGGCAGCAGAGCGATCGCTAGCGCCATCGCCGGCTGCGTCCACTTCGAATGCTTCGCTTGCATGGGTCTCTCCTTCACTGCCACTGGGTCGGCGAACCATCCGGGACGACCAGGTCGCGGTTGGCATCCGCCTCAACCGGTGTCATAGCGTCTAGGTCAGCCTGCCGCAGGAAGAAGCCCTCGACCCCGTCCGGGGTTCCGTGGCAGGCAGTCGAACAGGTGCCGCCTTCAGGCACCATCGTGCGCGGCGTCCAACGTCTTATGTTGTGCGGCGCTGCGTACTTCCAAGTCGGTTCGCCCGAGTAGTTTGGCAGCTGGGCCGTACCCCACTCTCGATAGGTGTCAGGGGCGACCGGCGCGTGGCGGAGAACCACGAAATCGAAGGGCCGCTTCCGAGGCTCCGGATTGCGACCGATCTTGAACCCGATGGTCGACGGTTCGCTCAGTCCTGATCCGGCGTGGCAGGTACCGCACGACTTGTACTCTTGGCTGTGGCACACCTGGCACTGGAAGCCGTCCCAGTGCACGCTGTGGTAGGCATTGGCCGTCGAGACGCCAGCGTGGCAGTCGACGCAGGCGGGGCTGCGCGGATCGTCGAGCCGGTGAGCATAGACCGTGCCGTCTCCATGCATCTGAGCGCCGGTGTGGCACGCCTCGCAGCGCATGGCGCCGGGCACGAAGTGCACATCGGCACCAACCCCGGCATTTTCGCCGCGGTATTCCATGCCGACGCGGCTGCCGTGGCAAGCCGTGCAATTAAGCGTCATGTCGGGCATGCGGAAGAGGTGTCCGTCGATCAAGCCGCCCCCTACCGGCGCCGGCCGTGACACGTGACAGTCACCGCAGGAGGCATGGCAGGTGGCGCACTCGTTGCCGAAGCCGTGACGCACGGCCTCGGGCAGCTCGCTAAAGCTCGCCACTCCGTGGCGCTTGGCCAGCAAGGTCTTCTCACCCCATAGCTCTGCGTGCATGCTGTTTCCGTAGTAGGTCGCTTCGGCGTGGCATTGGGCGCAAGCCTGCGCATCGCCGGCACTGGGCCGCGCCAGCAACCCGGCGTGAGCCTCACCCATGCTCTGCGCCTGCGCGTCACCGTCGTGACAGTCCGTGCACTCCATCTCGCCGTGGGACGAAGCAAAGAACGCGTCGGCGCCACCGCCCGCGAGGAGCACCTTCTTCCATGCCTCCACCGGAGGCACCGAACCGCCTCACCCTTCGCCTGGATCGCCGCTCGGCGGCGGCGATTCAACGGCGAGCTGCTCCAAGCGCTCTGCGTCTGTATGACAGTTGACACAGCTCGAGCCGCTGGGAGTTGGAGTCGGTTCGGTGGGCTTATCTTCGTCGCTGCATGAGCAGAGGGCGACGAGAAACAGGACGACGGCAGCACCGATCAGCACACGCCACCACCGGTCGCTGGTCATGTCGGTTCCTCCAGGTGCGACCTTACGAGTTCATCGAGGCGCTCGAGACCGGTGACCTGGGGATTGGAGCGACGGGCGGCGTCGAGTTCGGCGAGCGCCCGGCGCCAGTCGGTGTAGAGGCAAATGAGAGCCAGCGTCGCGTGATGGAGATCAGGCGACTGCAGCTTGCGGCGCCGCTCCAAGATGGCGGTCACGTGGCGAGCGGGAATACCCTCTTCGTCATGATTACCTGCGAACACCCGTTCGGGTGCTTCTTCCAACAATGTGGTCATGAGGTCGATTGCCTCCTGAACGCGGCCCGCCTGCGCGTAGCACAGCACGAGCTTGAGGGCCGTGGCACGGTCCGCTGGGTTCTTGCGCAGCTGCGCCTCGAAGTGCGGTAAGGCGTCACCAAAGCGATGCGCTTGCACATAACGGTTGGCCAACATGACGGACATGCAACCCCTCCAAACTCCCGGCCTTCGCCAAGGTTTAGTGCATAGACCGTGCCGATCGCGTACTGCTTTGCAACTCAACCAATTAGCGCAGCCAGCATGGTCTTCGAAAGGAGCACGTTGTGGAGATGGCGCAACGATCGGTTTCAGTTTTGGCGCGAGGAACGCCGCGAATCTGGCGTCACGCGCGGTCCGCCGCGGCGCCAGGCCAACGGCAGTCGACTTCGCCCCCCTGCAACGCTTTGTTGCAGATGAAACGTCGGTGAAACAACTGGCGAATGAATCAGCCGCGAGGAAACTGGAGGCCAAGCCGGCGCATGCGCCGCCACAGAGTCGTTCGGGAGATGCCAAGTTCGCGGGCCGCTTGCTCGTGGTGCCAGCGATGTCGGTCGAGAGCGGCGGTGATCCGTTGGACCTCGCTCGTGACGCCCAGCGCCGCCGTCGCGTCGCTGCCAAATCGCACTTCGTCGGGAAGCAAGTCCTCGGTAACGGTACAAGCTCGCGCGCGAACCGTGGCTTGCTCGACGGCGTTCTCGAGCTGGCGCACGTTGCCAGGCCACGGGTAGGCAAGCAGCAGATCCAGCGTCCGCTGGTCCACGCCCGTCACGTCTTTGCCCAACTTGGCAGCGTAGACCCGCAGGAAGTGCTGGACCAACAGAGGGATGTCCGCCCGCCGCTGGCGCAGGGGCGGCACGTGCACTGGGATGACGTTCAGCCGGTAGAACAGATCTTCCCGGAAACTGCCCCGAGCCATCATCGCCGGTAGGTCTCGGTGGGTGGCGGCGATCAACCGCACATCCACCCGGGTGCTGGTTTCGGCACCGACCCGCTCGAACTCGCGTTCCTGGAGGACGCGCAACAGCTTGACTTGGATGCGCGGGCTGATGTCGCCAATCTCATCGAGAAATAGGGTGCCCCGGTCGGCGAGTTCGAAGCGCCCGCGCCGCTCGCTCACAGCGTCGGTGAATGCACCCCTAACGTGGCCGAACAGCTCGCTCTCGAGCAGCGCTTCAGAGAAGACTGCGCAACTCACCTTGACGTAGGGACCGCGGCGGCGCGGGCTCAGCTGTTGCAGCGCTGCCGCCACCAGTTCCTTGCCGGTGCCGGACTCGCCGGTCACTAGCACCGTCGCATCGCTGTCGGCCACTTCTTGAATCAGCCGGAACATCCGCCGCATCGCCGGCGAGTTGCCAATCAGTCCCATGAATCGGGTGCCGCGGGCAGCCGCTTGATCCGGGCGAGGAGCGGCGGGGATTGGCCGAAACGACAGCACCCCCCCGAGCGCCTCGCCGTCCTCGGAACGCAGCACGGCCGTATTCAACGAAACCTCGACGATATCCCCGTCGGCGCGACTAAGCGACACGTGTCGGTCGTTGACCTGAGCGCCATCCTCCAGTGAGCGAGCCAGCGGGCAACCATTCGTGCAGCGCTCGGTTCGCAACACCCGGCTGCAAAACTTGCCGAGCACATCCTCCGCCCGATAGCCCAGCACGCCGGCGGCGGCGGCGTTGAACGACGAGATCCGCCAATCCCGATCGACGGTAATCACCCCGTCAGCGAGGCTGTCGAGGATGGCGCGCCGGTGGACGTGTTCGCGCTGCAAGCGCTGGTCGACCTGATTTTTTTCGCACAGGCGAATCGTCTCAAGGGCACCAACCACAGCCCCCGTCTCATCGAACAAAGGCGCCGTGGTGACTGTCGCCGCCACTGGTGGCCCCAGCCGGCGTTTTATGTGGACATCGTAGTGCTTCTCGCCCCCCTGCAAGGCGCTCTGCGCCTTACAGATCGGACCACAGCGCGGGCGCGCGAAGATGTCGGTGCATGGGCGATCGAGGACGTCGGGAGCCCGAAAACCGGTGATCTCCTCGGCGGCGCGGTTGAACGCCCGCACCCGGCAACGCAGGTCGACGGCGACGAGCGGATCGTCCATCGAGTTGAGCAAGCGCTGGTAGTCGAGGTGACCAGCAGCATCACCGCATTGTGTTGAAGGGCTCGTAGACATGGCAACCCCCAGGGCGACCCGCAGGGCCACAGCCCCGCGTTTCAGAAGGTTGCAAGAATCGTGCGCAAGAAAGAGCGCCTTGGAGCGGCCGCGACTGCCGGCTAACCGCCAAATCGCGCCGCGGGCATGACAGTTGGTCTAGCCGCTCCCTATGGCACAGACGTTTTGACATCGGGCCGAGTCGACGTCCCGCATTGCAAACGAGGCCGCGGGCGCTCACAGTCCACGGCCAAGAGGCAATCGTTGTCGGCCTCGCCCCCACGGGGCACCTGGAGCTGCGCGCCGTTTTGGGCACCTAGCATGCATGGGGGGTGTGGTTGACGTAGTTGCTCAGAAAGTAGCTGTCGTTGCAAACTCCCGCGTCCTTCGGTCGAGCCCACACGATGAGCCTGCAACTTTCATTGCTCGGGGTGGACCCCAGGTCCATGAATATTTCCGGAGCGGAACCAGGGGATCGCGCCAGTTCAATCCCACAACTTGCTCCGAGTCACACCTGTTTGTGAGATCACAGCGCAAGTTTCTCGAACTCTCTCCCGGCATGAACGCGGTTCCGCAGCGGAACTCCATGGACGGCCCTCGAGAAGGCACTTCTCGGACAGCCTCCAGCGGAACTCGGTGCCGAGGCGGAACTCAGCGCTGGTTCCGGAGAGCGGAACTCCGCGCCGGTCCGCAAGCAAGACTCCGGCAGTTCCGAAGTCAACAGCGCTGCTCCTGGTTCACCGAGAGCCCCAGCCTCACTCCGTCAGGCCCAATCGCACAGCGACACAGGTAAGCGCGAGGGGACGGGGAATGCGCCGGCGAGTTTTGCGTGCGCCATCACCGAACCCAACGTCGCGTCGGCGGAGAAGCTCGCTGGCGCACGCAACTGTCTGAGCGGGCGCATTCCCCTCCCCTCGCGCCCGCACCCAACAGGCGCCCTGCTTGTCGCAAGCAGTTGCTCAGAAAGTAACTAGCTCGCCGTGTGGGCTCGACCGAAGGTCGCGTGAGTTTATAACGACTTGCAGTTACTTTCTGAGCAACCGGCGCCGAGTTCCGCAGCGGACCTGTACCGAGTTCCGCAGCGGAACTATTCACGGACATTTTGTCCATCCGGAACCCGCACGCAAGTTGCGGGCTCCACTACGAAGCTAGTAGCTGCTTATGCAAACTCCACGAAGCCGCGGAGGCGGCGGCGCCGGGTTGGGTGGCGGAGTTTGCGAAGCGCCTTGGCCTCGATCTGGCGGATGCGCTCGCGGGTGACGTTGAACGACGCCCCCACCTCTTCGAGCGTGCGCGGGCAGCCGTCCTCGGTGAGCCCGAAGCGGAGTTTAATGACCTTGGCCTCGCGCGGCGTCAGAGTCTTCAAGACCTCGGCCACCTCGTCCTTGAGCATAGCGAAGGCGGCCGACTGGGCCGGTGAGATGACGCTGGTGTCCTCGACGAAGTCGCCCAGGTTGGAGTCGTCGTCTTCGCCGATGGGGCGGTCAAGCGAGATGGGCTCCTGCGCCGCCTTTAGAACACTCTTGATCTTGTCCACCGGCATGTCCAGCCGGTCGGCAATCTCCTCCGGGAAGGGCTCACGACCCAGCTCCTGCACTAGGCGCCGGGAGGTGCGCACCACCTTGTTGATGGCTTCGATCATGTGCACCGGCACGCGGATGGTGCGCGCCTGGTCGGCGATCGCCCGGGTGATCGCCTGGCGAATCCACCAGGTGGCGTAGGTCGAGAACTTGTAGCCCTTGGTGTAGTCGAACTTGTCGACGGCGCGCATGAGCCCCGAGTTGCCTTCCTGGATCAGGTCGAGGAACTCGAGCCCGCGGTTCGTATAGCGCTTGGCAATCGACACCACCAGCCGCACGTTGGCCTCGATCATCTCCTTCTTAGCCTGATCGATGGTGCGCTCGCCGCGGCGAATCTCTTGGATGAGGCTCCGGGTGATATCGCGGGTGGTGGCCGCCTCGGACTCGATGCGACGAATCTTGCGCTTGGCCGCCCGGATGTCCTTCAGCGCCTCGTTCAATTGGTCTTTGCTGAGCCCGGTGGAGCGCTTGACCTTGCGCGCTTCAGCTGGCGTCGACGACACGCGCTTGGCAAAACCGGCGATGTCCTGTGCCGAGTAGCCGTTGCGCCGCTCGATCATCGAAATCTCGCGCTCGGCGGTGACAAAGCGTGCCCAGAGTGACTTCTGGAGCACTACCAAGCGCTCCACGAGCTTCGGATTCATTGGAATAATCGCCAACTCACCGTCGATTTGCTCCTGGATGCGCGCCAGCTTGCCCTCGAGTTCGGCGCGCTTCTTCTGCGAGATCTTGCGGCCCAGCTGGGCGCGCAGTTCGGTCAGCTCGCCTTCAGACTCAATGGACTGGTCGATGGCCTTCAAGACGCGCTGCCGGTCCTTGCGCGCCGAGGTGCCATTCGACCAACCGCCGAACTCCACCTGGGCGACGTCTTCCAACTTGACCTCTTCGCGCTCAAGCTTGCGACCAATCTCGACGAGTTCCTGCCCCACCAAGGCCGACTGCAACAACGCGGCACGGATGGTGCGATTGCCCGCCTCGATGCGTTTGGCGATTTCCACTTCGCCCTGGCGGTCCAAAAGCGGCACGCGCCCCATCTCCCGGAGATACATCCGGACCGGGTCGTCGTAGCGCACCACCTGGCTCGCCGCCTTGCCCTGTGCTTTGTCGCCCTGAGCGCTCTGGGTGCGCCGCAGTTTGTCAAGGGCCTCCTGCTCGGTGTCGAACACCTCGACCTTCATCTTGCTAAACATGATGTACGCCTCGTCCATCAATTCGACGTCGACGTCCATATCCAGCCGCTGCTCCACCTGGTCGATGGTGACAAAGCCCTGCTTACCCGCCAGGTTGCGCAGGTCTTCCAACGTGTGCTTGCCCTTGGACCGCTTGCTCATGCGGTGACAACTCCTTTTCAGCTGGCGCTGAAGCTTAGCTACCTAACTATCTGGCCGCGTTCGGGCTCGCCCGACCGGTCAAAATTCCCAGAGAATCGAGGCTCGCTGGTCACGAGCGCATCGATTTGAGGAGCACCTGCATTCGCTCCAGCAACGCGTCGACCTCAGTGCCACTTCCACTCCGTTCGCACCGCTGAATCTCGAGTTTGAGCGACTCGACTTCGCGGCGCCGGACATCCATTTGAAGGGCGCGTATGAGATCTTCCGCTGCCGGCCCGCACTCGTCGGGCACATGGCGAAGGGCAAGGTCTGACAACAAAGCTCGATCTTCTGGGTCGTCCAGCCGCGCCGTCAGATCGGCAGCACTCGGCTGGTCCCCCTCATCGACCCGGCGAAAAAGCTCGGTGACGAGGCGCCGATAAGAACCCTCCGGCACCTCCTCAACAGACAACTCGTCGTGCACTCGATCTAACACCTGCGAATCATGGAGTGCCAAACTCAGCAACGCATCCCAGCGCTGGTGGCGTCCCATTCCCGGTCTGGCTGGAATCAGCGGCTCGGCCGCGCGGCGGCTGGATCGCGACGCCTGCCGGCGCCGTCCTGCCTCGACCTCACGCGCCAACACCGCCTCGTCAAACCGGAGTCGGCGCGCTGTTTCTTCAACCAAAAGCCGCCGGCCGACAGGGTCGGGGACTGCTTGAGCCAGTTCGATCAGTTCTCGCAGGGCGATTTCGCGTGGGTTTTGGAGGCCTTGGGGAGCCGCCTCGGGGGCGGATGCCGGGTCGGAATCCTCCTGGATACCCTGCTTTGGCTGTTCGCAAAGGGAAACGATAAATTCTACCACATCCTTGCCCCGCTCGGCAAGCCCTAAGATTGCCCCGGCACCCCCCTCCTGGGCCACGGTATCCGGGTCCTCGCCCTCGGGCATCAGCACCACCCGCACCCCCAACCCGGCACCCACCAGCGCCGGCAACGAACGCCGCGCCGCCCGCCGGCCAGCTTCGTCGCCGTCAAAGAACAAGACCACCTGCTTGGCGTGCCGGGCCAAAAGCGTCGCTTGCTCCTCCGAGAGAGCCGTTCCAGACACTGCCACGGTGCCCGCGAGTCCGGCCTGCACCAAGCTCAGGACATCCATGTAGCCCTCGACGATGTACGCAACGCCCGATTCCATCAGGGCGCGGCGGGCACTGGCAAGACCGTAGAGGATTTGGCGCTTCTTATAGACGGAGCTTTCCGGGCTGTTCAGGTACTTGGGTTCTTGGGCGTCCAGGCTGCGCGCCCCAAACGCCACCGGCCGCCCGCCCGGTTGGACAATGGGAAACATCAGACGATTGCGAAACCGATCGTAAGGCCGGCCACCGTCCCGGTCGACCAACAAACCCGCCTTCACCAATGTGTTTAGATCAAAATCACTCGCCAAGCGATTCCTTAGGTTGTCGAAACCAGGCATCGCCAACCCCAACCGCGCCGCCCGTGCCGTCTCCTCGGTGAGGCCCCGATCTTTCAGGTAGCGCCGAGCCTCTTCCCCAGCCTGGCGCTCCCAGAGGTTCTTTTCAAACAGCCGCGCGGCCGCCTCGAGGGCATCCAAGACCCCAACCACCGACGGATCGCGCCTGGCGCCGCGCTCGGGCAAGCGGATTCCGACCCGGCCAGCCAGGTACTCCACCGCCTCGGGAAAGGTCAAGCCGTTCTGGCGCATCAAGAATGTAAAAACGTTGCCGCCGGTTCCGCACCCAAAGCAATGGAACATTTGAGTCTCTGGGTTGACCATGAACGACGGCGTCTTTTCGGTATGAAACGGGCAACTGGCCTTTAGGCGCTTACCAGCAGGACGCAGCGGCAGGTGCTCGCCGATAACCTCGGCGATGTCGGTGGCGGCGCGTACCTCGTCGATGACCTCGTCCGGGATCATGCTCCTCCCACCTAGCCGTCCAGCTCGACGACGGTAACCCCATCGCCCCCTTCACCCAACTCGCCGGGACGAAACGTCGAAACGCTCGGGTGGACGCGCAAGAGCGCGTGCACGCGCTTCTGGAGCGCCCCCGTTCCCCGTCCATGGATGATGACTAGGGTCTTCAGGTCTTGCAAGAGCGCCCGGTCCAAGAACGCTTCCACCTGGGCGCTCCCTTCGTCGCCGAGCGCGCCGCGGATGTCGAGCGTCGTGCCGCCGACCGGTTCGGCCTCGACGGCGAAACCACTCGCCGCCGCCGGCGGCGGCGATGCTGCGCTGGCCGGATCGAGGGGACTCAGCTCTTCTACGGCCAATTCGATGCGCAAGGTTCCACGCGCCACCTGCACCCGGCCGCGCTCGGGCGGCGCCAAGACTTCGACGGGACCACCCAAGGCCGGAGCCAAGACGCGCGCTCCGGCGCAGAGGGTGGCGGGGTCGACGCGCTCGTGGGTGGTTTGGACGCGCGGCGTCAGCCGGGCGGCGCGCGCCGCGGTGGCGCGGACGCTGGCGGCGAGCGCCTCGACCGAGCGGGCGTCGGGCGGCGCCGCATCCGACCCCGAACCGGAACCTGATCCCGACCCCGAACCTGAAGCCGAGCCTGAGCCCGCATCGGACCCCGAACCGGCGCGCGGCACCTCCTTCAATGCGCGCGCCAGCTTGCGCGCTTCCTTGAGCGCCGCCTCAGCCTCGGCCACCACTTCGTCGGCGCGGCGGCGGGCCGCCGCTTGCACTTCGCGCTTGAGCGTCTTCACTTCCGCCAGCCGTGCATCGTAGCGCTGGCGCCGGGCTTCGACCGCCTGACGCTCGGCGGCGGCTTGCTGGCGCTCCTGGCGCGCCTGGTGGCGCTGCCGTTCCAAGTCGAGGACCAACTCCTGGAGCTTGCCCTCCTCCGGCGACACCAACGCCCGGGCGCGCGCCAAGATACGCGGTGCCAGGCCGAGGCGCTCGGCCACCGCCAGTGCCAAGCTCCGGCCCGGCACCCCGACCACCAACGCGTAGCGCGGCGCCAAGGTTTCGGGGTCGAAGCTCATCGACGCATTCAAAACCGCCGGGTGGCGCACAGCCAAGGTCTTGAGTTGGCCGTGGTGGGTGGTGGCCATCACCCACGCTCCCGAGCCGGTCAAGTGCTCCAGGAGCGCTTGGCCAAGCGAGGCACCCTCGTCGGGATCGGTGCCACCGCCCAACTCGTCGAGGAGGATGAGCACACCCGGGCCGGCCGCGACTGCGGCTTCTTTCAGCCGCTCCAAGTGGGCGGCGAAAGTCGACAGGTTGTGTTCGATGGATTGCTCATCGCCGATATCAACGATGATGCGCTCAGCGTAGACCAGGACGGTGCCCGCTGCCGCCGGCACCGGTAAGCCCGCCATCGCCAAGAGGGTCAAAAGCCCGAGGGTTTTCAGGGCGACAGTCTTCCCTCCCATGTTCGGACCGGTGACCACCAGTACGCGATGATCCGCGCCCAACTCCAGGTTCAGGGGAACGACGCGCTCGGCGCCCAGCGCCCCGGCCAGGAGCGGGTGGCGCGCGGTCACCAGCGTAATGACACCTTGGTCTTCGAGGGGCGCGAACACCCCATCCCAACGGTCGCGCAACCGCACCGTGGCCCGCAGAAGGTCCAGTTCAGCCAAGCGCCGCTGGGCCGCGCCGAGCGCCGGCGCCTCCGCTTCGACCGCGCGGCTCCAATGCCGCAGGAGCCGTTCCACCTCGGCGCGCTCGCCGGCCTGCGCTTCGACCAATTGGTTTTGGAGTTCGACGACGGCCAAAGGCTCGACGAACACCGTCGCCCCGGTCCCCGAGCGATCGTGGACAACACCGGGCACGGTCGATTGGCGTTCGACTGGGACCGACACCGTCAACCGGTCGCACCGGCGGGTGACAAAGCTTCCACCGCCGACCGCCGAAGCGCTGCGCTCCAACCGCCCGAGCAGCTCGGCCTCGCGCTTTTGGATCGTGCGACGCAAGCGCACGAGGTCAGGGCTGGCGTCGTCCCGAACGGCGCCGCGCTCGTCGATGACGCGCTCGATCCCACCGGGCAGTGCGCCAAAGTCTCTAAGCGGCGCCGACCACTCGACCAGCTCCGGGCAGGAGTCGGCGGCCTCGGCCAAGACCCCACCCCACGCTGCAGAGGCACGGGCGACCTGCGCCACCGCCCTGAGCTCTTCCCCCTCCAGGACACCGCCGGTTTCGACGTGCTCGAGCGCCGCTCCGACATCCGGAACACCAAGGCCCGGCAACTCGAGGTTCGACGCCTCTAGCCGCGCCCAGGCGCTGGCCCGGTCGAGCGCCGCCCGCGCTGCCCCAGCGCGTGAGTACGGCGTTACCGACAATGCGGCGGCCTGTCCCAGCGCCGAGTCGCAGTGTGCAGCAAGGAGCGGCAGGACTTTGGCAAACTCGAGGCGGAGGAGGGTCTCGGGATCGATCACGGGAACACTGGCCGACAGACAGGGGTGGGACGGGAGGCGCTGGCGGGCGCGCTAGTCGATGGCAGTGTCGGGTTCCATCGCTGGCTCCCCGTGACGCTCATCGCGGGCGCTGGCAAAACGCTCGGCCAAAGGCGCCGCGTAGGTCGTCCAATGGCTGGCCAGCGCCGACGATTGATAACCGGCCTCCAGCAAGATAGGTGTCGAGCGCGCCCGAGCCACCGCGGTGGAAATCGGATTTTGGACCGGCACGCTGACCAAGAACAGGACTGCCAAGCTCAAGACGACCGCGCCAATCACCAGCGCCAGTCCGGCTCCCGCCAACCGATCCACCGAGGCAAACGGCAGTCGATGGATGATGCCGGTCAACGCTCGGGCAACCAAGCGTGCCGCCCAGGAAGCCACCGCCAAGGTCGCGAAGAACGCCACCGGCGCCGCCAGCCGGCCGGCGAGGCTAGCCCCTTCCTCGGCGGCAACCGCATAGGCAGCCGCGCCCGCCACCACCACTGCCAACAGGGTAGCGGCCAGGAGCAGCACCATGCCGATCAGCCCGCGCCTGACTCCATAAATCAGAAAGGCTAGGAGAAAGATCAGGATGACGATGTCGACGCCATTCAAAAGAGGAGGTCCGCCCTTAGCGCCACGCGCGGCTCAGACTGCCTCCTGCTGCATCCGCTTCATCATCTTGCGCTTGGACGCGTTGATCTTGCGCTTGCGCTTTTCGGATGGTTTTTCAAAGTGCTGGCGTTTGCGGACATCAGAGAGCACTCCCGCCTTCTCGCACTTCTTCTTGAAGCGTCTGAGAGCGCTCTCGAACGATTCGTTTTCTTTGACCCTCACTCCCAACATGTGGGCAGCACCTCCTCCAGATACGCCTCGACCTAAGATCTTGTGAGTATAGGGATTGGCCCCGAGAGCCGTCAACGTACCCGAGGCACGCGCGCGAGGAGGGCGAGGGCGGCAGTCTCAGTGCGCAGGCGCTGTGGTCCAAGGCTGATCTGGGTGGCGCCTGCCCGCTCGAACAACTCGAGCTCGCGACCGCTCCAGCCGCCCTCCGGACCGACGACTGCGGCCAGCGTTTGACCGGTCACGTTAGGGGTCGGTCCACCGGCCGGATGGGCCATCCACAGATCTTCGAAACGGCTCCAGTCAAGCGCCTCAACCCTTTCAGGTTCATGCAGTTGGGGAACTCTGGTGCGAAGCGACTGGAGGCTCGCGGCGCGCGCAATGCGCCGGCCCCGAGCCGTTCGACCCGAGCCGCCCAGCGCCAGCGAGCGTTCGGTCTCGAGGGGTTGGATTTCGTCGACGCCCAGTTCAGTCGCCTTCTCGATCAACCAGTCGAATCGTTGCGGGCGAATGACCGCGCAGCCGAGCCAGAGGCGGACGCCCCCTGCATCTTGCTCCGCGTGCGTTTCGAGGATGCGGCCGCCCAGCCCCTCGGCGCCACGCTCGAGCCCCACTGAGAAACGACGACCCGAGCCATCGACGGCCCAAACTTCCGCCCCGGCGCCGTGGCGCATGACCCGCTCCAGGTGATGCGCCTCCGAGGCATCAAATAGAACCCGATGGTCGTCCACGACCTTGCACCAGTAGTAGCGCCGCGAGCCCACTGCCGGCGGTTCTGAGCCTAAGCGCCCCATGCGTCGCGCACGCGCTCGAACCAGCTCCGATCGCCGTCGTCGCCCGGCATCGGCGGCGCGGTCTCCACGGCGCGCAGGGCCTCGAGGAGCTTCTTCTCCTCCTTGCCGGGGCGATCCGGTGTCCACACGTGCAACCGCACGAGTTGGTCGCCTTGGCGCCCGCTCCGGATTCCCGGCAAGCCTTTGCCGCGAATCCGCAAGACTTTGCCCGACTGCACGCCCGCCGGGACCTTGAGCCGCACCTTGCCGTCCAGCACTGGCACTTCCACCTGATCGCCGAGCACCGCCTGGGTGTAGGTGACCGGCAGCTCGAGCAGGACATCCTGGCCGTGGCGTTCGAAGACCGGGTGCGGCTTCTCCTCAATGACGGCGATCAAGTTGCCGGCCGGCCCACCGCGCCGGCCTTGGTCCCCCTGTCCGCGCAACTGGATGTAGTTGCCACTCGCCACCCCGGCCGGCACCTGGACGGCAATGCGCTTCTCCCCGCGCACCGTCCCCTCGCCCCGACACTGGTCACACGGCTGGCCGATCGTTTCACCGCTCCCCCGACACTCGGGACAAAGTGCCTCGCGCACGAACTGACCAAAAAGCGAACGCGACACCTGTCGTACCGCCCCACGCCCACCGCAAGTCGCGCAGCTCGAGCGCTTCGAGCCCGCTGCCGCTCCACTCCCGGAACAGGTGTCGCAGGCAACCTGCTTCTTGAGGGTGATCTCTTTCTTGACCCCGGTGGCAATCTCTTCGAGCGTCAACTCGAGACGAATCTGCAGGTCTGAGCCGCTCCGCCCGTCACCACGACCACCGCCACCTTCGCCAAAGAAGTCGAACCCTCCACCAAACCCAAAGTCGCGCATGAAAGTGCGCAGCGCATCGGAGATGTCGGTAAACCCTTCACCACCAAAGCCGCCGCCTTCGACTCCAGCGTGCCCAAACTGGTCGTAGCGCTGGCGCTTGTCGGTGTCGCTCAAGACTTCGTAGGCCTCGGTGGCTTCTTTGAAGCGCTCCTCCGCGTCGGCGTCATCCGGGTTCCGATCCGGGTGGTACTTGAGCGCCAGCTTGCGGTAAGCGCCCTTGATGTCGTCGGTGGAGGCATCCCGCCCGACGCCGAGGATTTCGTAGTAGTCCTTTTGGCTCACGTTTCAGCTCTTCCGGTGGAGACGGCTACTTTGGCCGGGCGCAGCACCGACTCCCCTATCCAATAACCGGTTTCCAAAACCCGCGACACGCAATCGGCATCCACCGAATTCGACGCCTCCTGCATGACCGCGTCGTGCACGGCGGGATCGAAGTCGGTCCCCATCGCCTCCATTGGCTTGACGCCGTGTTTGCCCAAACCATCCAGGAGCGCCGCATGGATCAGTCGCACGCCTTCGACGATCGTGGCGACTTCGCCCTCGCTGGCAGCATCCCGGTCGATCGCTTCGATCGCCCGTTCGACGTTGTCGACGACTGCCAAGAGACTGGTCAAGACCTCGGCTTTGGCACGCTGGACCCGTTCGGCGCCCTCTTTGGCCGAGCGCCGCCGGAAGTTTTCGAGGTCGGCCAGCGCCCGCAGGTGGTTTTGGCGTTCGACCTCGAGCTGCGCCTCGACTTCAGCTAAGCGCGCCTCAACCTCGGCCACTCGCTCGGTCGCCCCCGCCAACGCTTCTTCGGTGCAAGCGGCGGCCGCCCCCTCAGCGCTAGCGGCGGGCTCAGGGACTTCCTCGCTGCCCTCGGCCGACTCCTGGCCGCCATCCGTGGACCCGGCCAGGTCTTCGGGCGCGTCCGCGGCGTCCTCGCGCTCGTCGGGCGTCACGCCTTCCTCCCATGCAACGTCTTTGGAAGTGGATGAGGTGTTCAACGACAGGTTCGTTGGTTAGCTTAAATCGGCAAACCGCCCACTATTCGACCGGCGGGCACGCCCGGGCGTTGCAAAAAAATTCCGGCCGACGCTAACAAGCGTCCTTGAAGCGGTCAACCCGGACGGCGGAGTCGCCCAATCGCCTGAATTACCTGATCGGGTTGGATGGTCTCCATGCAGTCCCAAACTGGGCAGCGCTCTCCCACACAGCGGCGGCACGCCGGAGCGTCGACTTCGATCACCTCGGCCGGCGCCCCCAGCGGGCGCCAACGCCAAGCTCTAGCGTCGCGGATCGGCGGATAGAGACCGACGACCGGGGTCCCCACCGCCGCCGCCAGGTGCAGGGGACCGGTCGAAGCGGCCACCACCGAGGACGCCTCGGCCAGCAGACCCGCCAGCACTGTGAGTGACGTTTCCCCGGCCACCGACCGCCCACCGCTCGCTCTGGCCAACGACTGGGCGCGCTCGGCCTCCTCGGCGGTGCCGGTGACGACCACCTCGAGTCCGCCATCGACCAAGCGGCGCCCGACCGCCGCAAAGCGCTCGAGCGGCCACTCGCGGGCTGAACCGCCGCTCCCCGGGTGCAAAACTACGGTCGTCCCTCCAGAAACGCCGCCGGCCAACGACCTGGCCGCCAGGCGCCAGGCCGGGTCGACCCAAACGCAAGGGGAGAGCCTTGCCAGCGCCCCCGCCCAGGCTTCGGCCAGCCGCACATTCAGCTCCGCCTCGTGCAACCCGGAGAGGCGGCGGTGCAACGGCACCCGCCGGTTAAACAGCGCACTGAAGGCGCGGTAGCCGGTGCCCACGCGGAGCGGCACGCCGGCCCAGGCTACGGTAGCTGCACTGCGCCAGGTCGGTCGCACGACCAGCGCCACGTCGTACGCCTGGCGGCGTAGGCTCCGAGCCAAGCGCTTCACTCCCCCGAGCCCCCGGTGCTCCTGGTCGGCGTCGTCGACCAGAAGGCGATCGATCCAAGGGTGGTTCTGGAGCAGGGGCTCGACCGCCGGCGAGGTCAAAAGTGCCAGCCGCGCGGCCGGCAGCCGGTGACGCAACGCCCCGAGGACCGGCAAGGTCAAGAGCACATCGCCCAGCCGGTCGGTGCGCACGACCAAGACGCGAGGCGTGGCAGGCAGCTCAACCATCGCCCTCGCCGCGCTGGCGTTCCCAAAGATGGGCGTACTTCAAAAAGACATGGACCGACGACAGGCCCGCCAACACCCAACCGTGCAGGCCGTCCCGCCAGCCCGAGCGCCAAACGAGGCGTTTGAAAAACGTCGCCGCCGGGCGCACGCACAGCATGCTCGGGCGGAACTCGACTTGACGCTCGGCCAGCGCCTGGCCGCCCAGTGCGGCGTAGTGCACCATCTTCTTAAGGTAGGTTTGAAGGTCGGGGTCGGTTTCGTGCAACAAGTCTCCCGCCAGTCGTTCGACCGGCCCATCGGCAAGGAGTCGTTCGTGCACACGATCGGCGGTCATCGTGAACCGATCGCGCCGCACCAGCCGCACGACCCAGTCCGGGTACCAACCACCGTGCCGCATCCAACGGCCCAGAAAGAGCGAGCGCCGGCACACCGCGTAGGCCGCCACCTCGGGATCGTCGAGCGCCAGCGCCGCCTCGATAGCCGCCCGCAAGTCGGGCGTCAGCCGCTCGTCGGCATCGAGGAGCAACACCCAGTCTCCCCGCGCCAGGCCGAGCGCCGCTGACTTGGTCGGGCCGAAGCCCTCCCAGGGTCGTTCCACCACCCGGGCGCCGGCCGCCACCGCCAGCTCCCGCGTTCGATCGCTGCTGCCAGTGTCAACCACCAGCCGCTCGGCGGCCCAATCTACCGAGTCAAGGCACGCCGGCAAGCGCGCCTCTTCATTGAGGGTGACGATCACCACCGACAGTCGCGGGCCGCTTCGAGGCGCGCTTGAGCCACTCAACGTGCACCGCCGGTCTGCAAGAGTTCCTCGTAGAACGCCAGGGTCGCACACGCCCAGCGCTCGGCCGAGTAGCCGGCGCAGGTCGCCTGACGAAGCCGCGCCCCCTCGTCCACCAACACCTGGCGCGCCGCCGGCCACGGGGTCAACGCCGCGCGCAACGCCCGCGCCGCGTCCTCCACGTCCCCTGCCCTGAAGATGCGCGTGCGCTCCCCGGGATACCACTCGGCGATCACCCCGGCATCCGACCCGACCACCGCCCGCCCCAGGGCCATGACTTCGAGCAAGACGCGGCAAATGGCCTCCGAGTCGAGCGACGGTATCACCACCAGGTCAGCAGCAAGGACCGCGGTGCGCACGTCGGTCACTCGACCCACCCAGACCAACCGTTCGGCCAGGCCCGAGCGTACCGCCTCCTCGTGGAGGGCGGCGGCCGACACCTCCTCGACCTGACCGACGCACGCCACAAAAACGTTGCCGGCCAGTTCGGCGCGCGCCAGCGCCTGCAGCAGGAGCGCGTGGCCTTTGACCGGCGACAGCCGGGCGACGACGACAATGAGCGCCGCCTCGGCGGGAATCCGATGGCCGCGCCGCCAGCCGCGGATCGCCTCCGCCGACACACCGTCTGGCCGGAAGCGCTGGGTGTCGACGCCAGCGGGGATGACCCGTAGCCGATCGGGGTGGAGCCGAAACGCCTCGCCGAGCGCCGCAGCCATTCGCTGACCGGGAACGATGTGGCCGTCGGTCCAGCGCTCGTGGAGCCGCTGGGCCAAGCGGTGGGCGCGGGGCAACCGGACATCCCCACGGGTGCGGACGACAACCGGTGGCGGGCGGCGCCCCGCCCGTGCGAGCGCCACCCAGAAGTGGGTCTCAGCGCGGTGGACGTTGACCACGTCAAAGGCCGCCAAACGCTGGGCAAAGCTCCGGAGACTGGCGAGGCCCTGCCACCAAGGCACGTCGGCCGCCTGCGCCAAGGGCCACACATCGAGCCCCAAAGCCGCTGCCCGCTCCAAGGCCGGTGAACCGGGCGTGCCGCCGAGCGTGACTTCGACCCCGGCTGCATGCAGGGCGCGGCTCAACTCGACGGCGTAATACGCACACGCGTTCCACCAGCGCACATCGATCAGGGTCGCGACTCGCATGCGGCCATTGTAGCCCGATGGTTCGGCGGCGCGTTGCGGAGGTGGGAACCACCGACTACGATCGGGGGATGCGCACACCCATGAACACCAACGCTACCCTCGTGGCCCTCAGCCTGGCGATCTTCACCTCGGCCCCGATCGCCCACGCCTCCCAGCGGATCAACCCCTACGCCGATCGCGCCAGCCTCTGCCGGCTGACGATCCGCGACTACCTGGCCGAGCGCGCCGCCCTTGTCCGCGAGGGAAAACTCGCCGAGGCGCGGCTACTGTGGGCCAAGCGCAGCCTGGTGGCCGAGCCGCCCGGCGCCGGCGACACCCTTCTGGATCACCGCTCGCGGGTACTGGCGGCGGCTGCCGAGCGCTTCGCCAACGCCGCCGGCGACGGTTTCGCCTACTATCGGCTGGCCCGCAGCTTGACCGATGCGCGGTGGTACGCCGAGGCGCGCTGGGCGGCAGCCGAAGCCGTGCGCCGCGCACCGGAACTCGACGGTGCCAGTGAGCTGGCGACCCTGCTCGCTCGCCTCGAGGGCGCCGTCGCCGCCCTCGACTCGGCGGCGACCCAGGTCCACGCCCAGGCGCGCTGGGGCGTCGCGCCGCCCCAAGCGTTGCCGGTCTTCATGCGCGACCTCATCGACGCGCGCGGCTGGACGGTCGAGGGACTCCTCCAGCGCCACATCTATGTGGGCCGCCGAGCGGCGCCGCCACCGGCAGCACTATGGGACGCGGTGTGGGCGGTGGTCGTCCAGGTCGACGGCGTCCACACGCTGGACTACGCCGAGGCGTCCGTGGGAGTGCGGCGCGTGGTGTACGACGACAACCGCTGCCGCACCCTCGCCCCCGGGGGCGCCGCGGACGCCTGGACCCCGGAACCGGCAGCGCTCGGCGAGCGCGGCACCGTCGTCGTCTACCACAACCTCGACCCCTACCGGCAAAGCGGCATCGAACTCTACGAAGGACTGGCGCGTCTTGGTGGCGCGCCCCCAGCGGACCTTGGCCACGACAAGTTTCGAGAAGAGGGGCGCCGCCAGCTGGTGGCACTGCTGCGGCAGCAGGCCGCTGCTCCCCTCTACCAAGCGCTCGCCGCCGATGCCAATCCCGACGAGCGACTGCGGCGCTTCGTCCTCGAGAGCGCCAGCTTGCGCATGCGACTGGCTGAAATCCGCCTCGCCCGACAACTCCTCGACGCCGAGTTCTACGAAGGGGTTTGGGGAGCTGGGCGACTCGGCGAACGCCAGCGGCTGGAGGCAGTGCGGCTGGGACCCTGGCCACGCTGGGAAATCGCCGACTGGGTGGCGGAGGCGGCACCGGCGTCCACAAGCCCCGACGCGGTGACCGCTCGGGCGCTTCTCGGCTTCCTCCAAAAGAGCCTCCAACTGAACGGCCTGGAGGCACTCCCGGCGGTGAGCGATTCTGCCCTGCGCCAGGCGGCACTGGCCGTATCGATCGACCGGTTTAGCTCAGACTAGTCCTAGGTGTGTCAAAGTGGACAGTCCGCCCCAGGTCGGGGCGGGGCCGCGAAACTCTCACTCCGGTGGCAGCGTCATAGTGCTAGTCCCCGCGGCTGAGGCCAGCCACGCTCAGGGGCTGGATGGGAGGAGAGCGATGCTCTCGCACCGACACGACAATCAAGCGGCCGGCGCCGTGGCGCTGGCAGTCTTGGGTGCGTGCGCCTGCCTGGGAGCCGCCCCGGCCGCCGCTCGCCCCCTGGTGGATTGGGACCAGCTCGAGCCGGCAAAACTCTACGTTGAATACCTGTTCCTGGAAGAGCCGGCGCGGCTGGCGATCGACGCGGTCGCCTCGTTCGAACGCGACAGCCACCAGCCAGAGGCCTATCCATGGATTCTGGATTCTCAGTCACGCAAGGTTCGCTGGACCATCGACCCCGAAATGCAAGTAGCGAAAACGCGGACGGTCGGTCACTCGCTCCTCGTCGACGTCGACAGTGACACCCTCGATCTAGCGCCCGGTCACTACGAGGTCTACTTCGCCACGTTCGGCGGCGACCATACCTACTTGCACGGCCGCTTCAAGGAATTGCGCAAACTGTTTGAGAGACGGGGCGCGACGCGGCATTGGCAACTGAAGATTGTCGCCGACGATGGCGGTGACACCATCGACACCGGCCCGAGCGCCCGGCCCGCCTTTGAGGCCCTGACCCGCCTGCGGGGCGAAGACGCCGACAGCTTCCAGACCACCTACTTCGAGCTCACCGCACCCCGCCAACTGTTGGTCTACGCCATCGGGGAAGCCAGCCGCGGCGGCTTCGTCGACCGCGCCTGGATCGCCGAAGCTAAGACGCGCCGCAAGATCTGGCAGCTGGGACGCAGGAACACAAAAGCGGCGGGCGGCGCCAGCAAGAACCGCTTCTTCCGGCACTTCGTCGAACTCGACCCTGGTATCTACCAGCTCGGCTACGCGACCGACGACACCCACCACTTCCCCGCGTGGAACGTCAATCCGCCCTACGACCCCCAGTTCTGGGGAGTCGCAGTGTTCGACCCGCGCGGCGATGTGACTGAGGTGTGGCGGGCCCCAGTCGATGACCCCTTTGAGGAAACCGCCCTGGTCTCCATCCTCCGGCAAGGCGACGACAGCTTCGAGACCCGCTACTTCGAGGTCGAAGAACCCACCCGGTTGCACGTCCGGGCGTTGGGCGAATACGACGACTCAACCGACCAGTTCGTGGACTTCGGCTGGATCGAGGCGGTCGCCAGCCGCGCACCGGTCTGGCACATGAACACGGCCCGCTCGCAGCACGCCGGCGGCGCCGACAAGAACCGCCAGTGCGACACAGTCATCTCGCTACCGGCCGGCCGCTACGCCGTCTCCTACGTCACCGATGGCTCACACGCCTTTGGCGACTGGAACGCCGCCCCCCCCGAAGACCCCGAGGGTTGGGGCATTCGCCTGGGCCAAGTCGGCGACGGGCGGGCGCCCGTGCGGCTCCTCCAGGCCGATGAGATCACCGGTGGCGCCTTGGCCGAAATCCTCCAGGTCGGCGACGACGAACAACGGGCGGCGCGCTTCACGCTCGATTCCAAAACCCGCCTGGTGATCGAGGCACTGGGCGAGGGGCTCGAAGGCGAGATGTTCGACTACGGCTGGGTCCGGCGGCTGTCGTCACCCGAGCGCGGCACGGTGTGGCGCATGCAGTACAACGACACCGAAGATGCCGGCGGCAACCACAAGAATCGCCGGGCAGTCGTCGAGCTGGAGTTGGAGCCCGGCGACTACGAACTGCGCTACAAGTCGGACGATTCACACGCCTTTGGCGAATGGAACGCCGCCCCGCCCGACCAGCCACACTTGTGGGGAATTCGCGTCTACGCCGTCAGCGAGCCCTGAGCCACCGTCGCCACGACCCGCGCCACTTGGGAGGGCTCGGTCTCTCCACACCACTCGCGGAGCACCCGGTGCCCGCTACCGTACGGTCCGTAGCGCAGGGCGTCGTCCACCCGAAACATCGCCACGCACGGCACCTGGAGAGCGGCGGCCAGGTGCATCGGTCCCGAGTCTGCCCCTAAGAAGACTGCGGCGCGCTCCAGGAGGGCGGCGAAGCCGCGCACGTCGGTGGGCGGCGCGTACACCCAGCGGTCAGCCGGCGGCCGGAACGCACTCAGGTGCTGGCGCTCAGCGGCGCCGCCGAACACCAGGACCGTAAGGCCGGCGGCAGTCAACTCCCCGGCAATCTGTGCAAAGTGATCTGCCGGCCAGCGCTTGGCTCGCCGGCCCCCGGGGTGGATGGCCACCACCGGCTGGCCATCGAGACCAAGCCCCGCCCAGGCCCGGCGAGCAGCAGCCTGCTCGAGGGCGGTGGTGTGGATCGCCGGCGGTGGCTGTACACTGGCGGCGCCCAACGCAGCGGCCAAGCCCCACACGTTGGTGGATTCGTGCTGCGCACCGACGTTGGGCGGATCCACCAACACGTTCAAGACCCGCGCCGCCTCGCCCCGCGCGTACCCCAAGCGCCACCGAGCCCCGCTCACGGCGCAGACCGAACCACCCAAGGCTGAAAACGCATGCGGCGGCGACGCGTCGATGGCGACCGTCGGCGGCGGCCGGCGCAGGCTCCGGCGCAGGGCGCCCAGGCGCCAAGGTGCGCGGATAAGACCGCGATGATCGAACGCAACGAGGCGATCGATCGAGCGCTCGTGCGCCAAGATCGCCCCCAGCCCATGTGGCACCACCACATCAAGCTCGGCATCCGGGGCCAGTTCTCTCAGCGTCTGCAGGAGTGGGGTCAAAAGCACCAAGTTGCCGAGCCGGCGATCTTGGCGGACGACCAAGATCCGGCGAAGCGCCTCGGCTGGCGGCAGGCGATCGCCGGCGTCACCCGGGCAAGCACGCGCCAGGGCACCAAGCACCAGCCGCTTCATGGACCGTTCCCAGTGTTTCACCGGTGGCATGATAGCTGCTCCACACTGTCCCCGCTGGCGTCCACCCCAGCGGGGGCGCCGGTTCCGGCGGTCCTAGCCTGCCGTTCCTCGGCGGCTTGGCGCCGTCTGCACCGCTCCGAGACATTCGCTTGAAGAGCGGGCTGCCACGCACGAAGGTGCAAATAGCCAGGACTCGAGCCCGGGGGCCGACAGTGGAACGACGAACAGCGTTCATTGGACTGCGCTGGGTAGCGATCCTCGCCCTGTGGCTCCTGGTGCAACATTCCCCCGGCGTCGGGCACGATCTCAAGATCTGGTGCGTGGTCGGGTTGATGGCGGCATCCAACCTGGTGCTGGCTTTCGTCCAGCACAAGACCCTCAGGCGCCACCGCCTCTACTTCTACACGTTCTTGTTCGACCTGATCCTGGTGTCGGTCGGCGTCTACTTGGCGAGCGCCGAAAGCACCGCCTTTGTCGGCACGCTCTTCCTCTGCATCTTTGCAGCCGCCTTGTCGCGCGAATTGACCATCGCGTTCATGTTTGCCGCCTTCGCCAGTGTCGTGCACCTAGCGCAAGCCGGCCTCGAACTCCCCAACTTCCATGCGTTGGCGGAAGCCGCCCTCTTGTTGCGCGTGCCCCTCCTCGTGGTCTTCGCGCTCACCGCCGCCTCGATGGCTCGAAACGCCGACCAGCGGCAAGTGCAAAAGGCAGAGATGCTGCTCGCCTTGGACCAGCGGCTCCTGGTGCACCGCTCACAAGCCGACATCGCCGGGGCGCTGGTCGACGTCCTGCGCGAGGGTGGCGCCTTCCAGCGTTTGGGGTTCTACACCTACCACGCCAAGCGACGCACGCTCGAGCGCATCGGCGACGCCGAGTTGCCTCCCGAGTTACACGAAGCCGAGTTGCCAGCCCACGTAGCCGAAAACTGGCGACGCGGCCAAGTGCTCGGTCCGGCCGACTTGGGACCGGTGACTGGTTGGTGCCAACGCCTGCAGTTGAATCCGGCCACCGCCACCATCGTGCCTGCCACCTACTTCGGCCGACCGCAGGGCCTCCTGGTCGTCGACACCGCCACCCGCGCCATCCAGCCCGAACGCGCCCAGGAACTCAGGACTTTGACCGAGCGCACGGCGTCGGCGTTGGTCAACGCCCGCCTCATCGAAACGGCACAGGAGTCGGCGATCGGTCTGCACTCCCTCCTCAAGATGTCAGAGGCGGTGTCGGCGTCGCTCAAAACCGGTGAGATCGCCGAACTCCTGCGTGACAGCTGCAAGCGCTTGCTCAAAGTTCAGGAGGCCAGCCTGTACTTGACGCCGTCGATGGCCGGCACCAGCACGTCGGAGGACAGGCCCTTGATCCTGGTCGCCGGCCCGGAGGACCCGGACGGCGAAGAGGTGGCGGTGCGCGCCCTCGCCGCTCGCTCCCCGGTCGTCGAGTCCCATCCCGGTGGGAACGCCCACGGCAGGGCCGGCGCTGTACTCATTGCCACACCGTTGACCATCGGCGATGAGGTAGTCGGCATCCTCGAAGGTGTGGACCGTGACCGGCCGATCAGCCAGCGGCAGCTGGCGCTCTTGAGCGGTCTGGCCAGCCAAGCTGCAGTCGCCTTCGAAAATGCACGGCTCTACCGGCGCATGGAGGAACGCGCCGAGCGCATCGAACGCATGGCGCGCGGCCTCAACAAAGAAAAACTCAAGCTCGAGCACATGCTGGCCAACATGGAGGAAGCGGTCATCCTGCTCAACGGCGCCGGCATCGCCCCGATGAACCACGCCGGCCGCCGGCTCCTCGGGCGCCAACACCCAGACGGCGATGTGCCCCAATACGAAGACCCGTTGGAACTAGTAAAGAAACTGCAGGAGGTGTGCGCGACGCAGGTTACCCACCGGAGCACGCTCAGCCACGCCGGCCGCTTTTTGGAACTCCATGCGGCGCCTTTGTCGCCCGGCAGCGACTCGACCGATATCGCCTCGGCAATTGCCGTGGTGCGCGACATCACCGAACTCGTGCGGTTGGGCGAAAAACGCACGGAGTTCGTCGCCCACGTGTCGCACGAGCTACGCACGCCCCTGTCTGCCATCGTCGGCGCCGTCAAACTCCTGAATGAACAACGGGCCGGCAGTCTGAACGACACGCAAGCCCGGCTCCTGGCGATTACCGAAAAGGAAGCCGACCATCTAATGTCCCTGATCGGTGACCTCTTGGACATGGCCAAGTGGGACTCGGGGGCGATGCGGGTGGAGCGACGCCCCACCGATCTACTGGAGCTCTTGGAGTCCAGCAGAGCCTCGATGCAGCAACTGGCCGCCGACCAAGAGATCGCCCTGACCCTGGACACCGAGGGTCTCGAGGCACCGATCCAGTGCGATGCGCTGCGCGTGCGGCAGGTGGTCCTGAACCTCCTGGGCAACGCCGTCAAGTTCACTGGCGCCGGCGGCACGGTCACCCTGCGCGCCCACCGGTTGGACGACGGTGTCGTCGTCGAGGTCGAGGATAGCGGCCCAGGCATTCCGAACGACCGTTTGGAGGCCATCTTTGAGAAGTTCGAGCAGGTGGAGTCGGCCGAGCACCACGGACGCGGCACCGGACTAGGACTGGCGATCGCCAAGCATATCGTCGAGGGGCACGGCGGTGTGCTGTCTGTGCAAAGCGAGCTGGGTGTCGGCTCTACCTTCCGATTCACGCTACCCGCTTCGATCCCGGTCGGCGGCTCGGCCAAAGTCGCCGCGGCCCGAGCCGCTTAGCTGAGAGGTGGCCACGATGCCTGAGTCCCACATCCTCATCGTCGACGACAACGCCAGCGTGCGGCTCATCCTCTCCGAGACCTTCAAGCTAGCGGGGTTTCGAGTCACCGTTGCCGCCGACAGCAACGAAGCACTGGCCTCGATCGACGAACCACCCAACATCGCACTGGTCGACGTCATGCTGCCGGGTCGCGACGGCTACACACTTTGCCGGCTCTTGCGACAAGATCCCGCCACCGCCAAGCTGCCGATCATCCTTCTGTCAGCGCGTTCCGGTGCCGACCAGGTGCAAAAAGCCCTCGCTGCAGGTGCCGATCGGTTTCTGCCGAAACCATTCGAGCCTAAGTGCCTGGTGAATGAGGTGACAGCGCTCCTGGTGGAGAAGCGCGCCGCCTAGGAGCGCCAGCGGCTCCTAGAGCCAGTAGAGGATGCGGCCGCAGTTCTCGCAGGTGGGGACCCGCTCGCCAGTCGGATCCTCACGCTCTTCAATGCCGATGTGCTGCGTCGGTAGGGCCATGAAACAGCCCAAGCAAACGCCCCCCTGTACCGGCACCACCGCCCGGCCGAAGCGCTTGGAGATGCGTTCGTAGAGCGACAACGCCGCCGGTGTCAAGCGCTCGACCAACTTGACGCGCGAGTCCTCAAGGGCGGGCAGGTTTTGGACTTTGAATCCCAACCCCTCCATCTCACTGGCCCGGGCGGGGTCTCGCGCCTCACGAATCATTTCATCCACATCTTGGAGGGCAACGAGGATCAGCAATTGTTGCTGCATCAGGCCGCCCCTCCGAGAAGCGCACCAAACTCATCAAAGTTTCCGACCTGCATCAGTTGCTCGCGGACCCCATCGTCGGCCACAAGTTGGACGATGCCACCCAGCACCGGCAGATACCGGTTACCTTTGTCCTGATACGGGGCAACGATCAAGAAGAACAGGTGCACCGGACCGTCGTCGGCACCAAACTCGATGCCCGACTTGGAGCGCCCGAACACCACGGCCATATCACGCACTACCAGGGAGCGCGCGTGCGGCACCGCCACACCGCTGCCGATCGCGGTGGTCCAGGTGCGCTCACGCTCGCGCACCGTGTTGAGAATGACGTCGTGGGAGCGGATGCGGCCGCTCTGCACCAAACGGTCGACCAACTCGCGCATGACACTTTCTTTGTCTTGCGCTTCTAGGTCTGGAATAAACAGATCTTCGCTGAAGCAGCTGGCCAAAGCCAAGGTGGACAAGCAATCCCTCCTCATGACGAACCGCGGTGAACTGCCGGCCCAGTATATGGAGCGGGGCGGCGCCCAGTCAAGCCGCCTCGGGTGCATGTTGCCGCGCCGATTGCGTTTTGCCCGGTCAACTCACTGTGTCACTTCAAGCACCCGCCCAAATACACTTGCACCAAAGCACTTGCATGAGGCAGTTGCGCCCCAGACGCTGGCACATCGCTTGCGCAGTTGAAGCCTGCCGCCCGAACGGGTGGCGACGATCCAGCCCGCGGGCGCGGGCTGCACCTTGACTCGGGAGGCTTCGTGAAGGCTCGCATTGCTCTCTGGGGGCTCACCCTCGTCTGCCTCAGCTTGACCCAGTTTGCTTCGGGCGCCGGCGCCTTTGTGCGCGATGCGCGTCAAAGCGCCATGGGCGGGGTCACCATGGCTCGACCCGAGGGCAACCCGAACGCCAACGTCGCCTACCGGGCGCTCCCCCACCAGTCGGGCCCACGCATCATTCCGATGCCGCTGGGTCTCGTTCAATTGGCCCTGGCGCCGCCGGTGTTCGACACCACCGACCCCGACTTTTCGTCGGCCGAAATCCTCAACCTAGCGCTCAACCCGCCCTTCGACTTGCGCCTTAACAAGGTCAAGGCTCGTACCGAAGAGCCGATCGCCGTCCACCTGGCCGAAGACCAAGTGGTGATCGACCTGGGCGACGCCGTCGCCTTGATTCCGGACGCTGGCGGCGGCCGCTGGGGCGACCTCTACTCCGCCTCCCTGGTTTCGACCGGCGTCGGTCAGTTCCAGGTATCGATGGCGCCGATGTTGGTCGGCGAGGCGCGACTATCGATGTCCACCGACTTGCGCGAGGCGCTCAGAAACGCCCAGCCGATGCGCTCGAGCGGCGACTACACCGTCGACGGGGACGGTGAAATGGCCGCCGCCGTCGCCATCGGTTTGACCTCCGCCCGCCAGGTCTGGGGCGACGCACTAGAGGCGGCCGCCGACCCCACCCGCGGCTGGCGCGTCTACACCGGTGCCACTTTTAAATACTTGCTGGGCATCGGCTACGCCCAAACCACGGCCGACATCGACATGGTTCCAGGCACACCCATCTTGAGTCCGGTGGACCCCATGGAAGTCAACATGGTCTCGGACATTCGCACCTCGCTGCCTGGGCGGGATGGTCTGGGTCAAGGCTTCGCAGTCGACGCCGGTGTGCTTTTGAAGCGCGGCGGCGACCTCGACGTCGGACTGGGTCTCCAGAACCTGGCTGGCTTCATTCAGTGGCAGACCGAACTCCAGCGGCTGACGTTCGACGATTCGACCGGCGAAACCACTACGGAAACGCTGGCCACCGCCGAGAACTACAAGAGTTCGCTGCCGGTGACGGCGAACCTGTCTGTGGCCCGTCGCTTCTCAGACATAACCCTGGCCTCCGACCTGCGCTACGGACCCGGTGGCCCCAGCTGGCACGTCGGCGCTGAACGCACCCTCGGTCCCTACGCCCTACGCGGCGGCACCTCCGTCGACTCGCACGGCAACCAGCAGTTTAGCGGCGGCGGCGGCGTGCGCCTGGGCAAGGTCGGAGTCGACATGGCCGTCTACACGGTTAACTCGAGCCTTTCGGAAGACCGAGCACTGATGCTTGGCGGCAGCATCTCGCTCTTCTAGTGCAGACGACCCACATTCGAGGAAGAATCGATGCAAGGCACAATCGGCCGGACATTCCCCTATCCAAGCCACCGGCTCCTGGCACTCATTCTTGGCGCCACCCTCTTGGGCTGTGCGACCAACGACGTCATCGTTGGCGTCGACATACTCAGCTTTGTGGACGAGTCGGAACTCCGACCGCAGTCGTACACGGTGCCGGCTGGGGCGGCCACCCCCGAGCCCCTGACCATCGAACCGCAGACCGTGCAATTGGTCGACGGGCTGGGCGGCATGGTGTCCATGGCGGCCATCGAACTCAACCTGGGGGCGCGGCTCAATAACACGACCGGTGCGGGCGACGCCACCATCCAACTTTACCTGGCGAGTGGCGGCGAGGAAGCGCCCCACGTCTACGACACCGAGCCGATCTATGAGGGACCCGTGACGCTCACCGCCGGCGGTGTCGAGGAGCTGTCGGCCACCGTCCACTCAGCCGATCGTCCCGACTTACTGCAGTTGTTTGACGACGGTGTCCTGGTCCTAGGAGTTGCGGTTTCGCTGGACGCCTCTGAATCGCCAGAAGACTTGAGCGGCACCTGGCGGCTAACCGCGATGGATGCCGAGGTCACTGGCTCCACCGAGCTGCAGTTCTAGAACGGCAACTCGTCCATGGGCCGGACTACTTCTTCTTAAAGAGCCCTTTCAAGAGATCCTTGGCCGCCTTCTCCACCTCGCCGGTGGCCTTGGTCTTAGCTTCCTCGACCACCTGATCGCGCAGCTGCTTTTCCAGAGCGGCAGTGTCGATACGAATGGTTGGGGAGCCGAACGTCCCGGTCACCGAAAACTGGATCGGCACACGGCCGTCCTCATTGGCCAAAAGCCGCGTTAGTTGGGCATTCGTGGTGACTTCCTTCGGCAACGAACGCTTGGGCAATAAGCTCCTGACCTCGACTGCCAGAGTCTTGTCGAAGCCAATCGAGCCACCTAGGTGGAACTCGCCGTGCTTGCCCGAAAGAAGCTTGCCGTTGTCCAGCAGCAGGCGGCCATCTTTTACCGCCACTTTGGAGGCCAGCTCTTCAAAGTCGAGTCGCTGGTCCTGGACACCCAGGCGGGTCAAAACAGTTGCCAGCACACCTTGAGCCGCCAGGTAGCCGCCGGTCACCAGGCTGTGACCCTCGGCCGTCAGATGATCCAGCGGACTCCGGTTCGGCACCCTGGTCCCCGACAGGTCGAGGTTCAAGTCCATCTTGCCATAGACCAGGTCGCGAACCGGCGTCAGGGCAGCCAGCAGCTGATCCGCCTCGACGCCGGTCACCTTGAGATTGGAGTCGTAGGTGAGGCGGTCGCCACCCGCCGGCCGCGCCGCAAAGCCACCGGCCAAGCGGCCACCTAGGGCGTTGCCAGTCACGTCCCGCACCCTGAGCCCGCTCTCGTCGAGGTTCACTTTGAGCCCGACGTCGGTCGCGTCCAGGTCACGGATGCGCAGTTTGGCCACCCGCACGGTGCCCGCAGCCGGCACCGCCGGCTTCGCCGCCGCCTCGCCCTCCTGCGCCGGCTGAGCACCGCGGTCTGGGGTCGCGCCGCGCTGAGCCCCAGGCTCGGGCAACAGTTCGTTCAGGTTCAAGAAGCCCGAGTGGAGCGCAAAGTTGACTTTGGGGGACGCCACGTCGGCAACGCTCCACGTACCCGACAGGTCCGACTCGCCCAGACGCGCTTTGAAATCCTCAGCGGTGATCCGCCGTCCGGCCAGGGTGGCCTGGCAATGGACGTCGCTCAACGGTGGCTGAACGCCGGGGACTGCGGCCGCCAGGCCATCGACGCGCACGCTGCCGCGCGCATCCAATGACTCGAGGGGTGTCCCGGCAGCGGCGTTCACGGTCAAGTCCACCGCCAATTGGCCGCTGTCGATCTGGACGCCTTCGGTGCCGGCCCGGCGGGCGAGTTCAGCCAGCTCTCCTTCGAACTCGACGTGCAAATCCACAGTCGGCGCTGTCAGGTTCTCCAGCTCACCACTGAGTTGAAAGGGCCCGCCGGCCACCTTGCCGGTCAGCCTGGGAACCCGGGCGCCGTCCGCGGTCAATTGCAAAGCGCCGCTCACGGCTTCCACCAACGGCCCTGCCGCCGAGACTGCTGGCAAGCTCACCGACACCCCGTCGAGCGACAAGGTGCCTGCCAGCGCCGGCCCGTTGGCCGGCCCCGACACCTTGCCCTGCCAGTCGGCCGCGCCACCGATCGCTAAGTCATTTGGGATGGAGTCGCCAGCGAGCGAACGAACCAACGGCAACAAACGACCGGGCTCGAAGCGCCCCGTGGCCAGGCTGAGATCGAGGGTCGGCTGCCCGGAGACGCCCTCGACTTGGCCCTCGACGTCCACTGCCAGCTCAGCCAGGGCCACCGAGGTATCGTGCAGTTCGAGCCGGTCGGTAGCTTGGTCGAGCTTGCCATCCAGGGTCAAGGTGACGTCCAGAGGACCGATCGGCTCGCTGTCGGCACCGCGCCGCAGCGTGCTCTCGGCGAGTTGGATGGTGCCACCGAGGGCCAGCTCGTTGCCGCGCACGCTGGCTTTCAGAGTTGCGTCCAACGCGTTGACGTCGAGGGCAACGCCCTCTTCAGCATCCCGATAAGAGAAGCGGCCGCCGACAATCTCGGCGCGCGGCACCGCCAGCGCCACGCCGATGGGCGACTCCGCGGCTTCAACCGTCACCGCACTTGAATCGGCCGCCGACCGGTCGGCGGCGACCTGCACGTTGAGTTGGCCGCTCGCCTCCTTCACTAGCTGGATGACCGGCGCCACCAGCCGCAAACGGCGCACATCCACTTCCCTTCGCAACAGGGGAAGTAGCCCGACCCCCACCTCCAAACCATCGACTAGCAAGAACCGCGACGCCTCGCCATCGATCGCCGGGTTGTCGAGTTGGACGCCGGTTGCCTTCAAGGCCACGCCGCGCGGCGTCAAACCAAGGCCCACCGATTCCACCTCGATGTCGTAGCCGGTAGCCGCTGCGACGCGCCCGAGGACCTCGGCGCGGAGCCGCTCTTCAGGGACCGCAAACTTCAACGCCAACACCAATACAAGCGCCAGCCCGATCACCACCGCCGCGGCCACGCCGGCAACGCGCACAAAGGTCTTCATGGATTCACCTGTGGATCACTTTCACGGAAGGGAGAAGACGTTACCATAGCCTGCCGGCGCCTAGTGCCGCGCACGCCGCATGCTACGATTCCCTGCATGTGCGCCCGAACCGCCACCCCCCGGCGCCTCGCCACCGCCCTCTGCGGCTGGGCGCTGGGACTCGGGGCTTGTCAGGCGCCCGAAACCGTCACCGTTCCAGCTGCGACCACCACCGCCACCCGCCTGGCGATCACCACGCCCGGCGACCCAACGCTCCCCACCTGGTCGCCCAGCGGCTTCGAACTTGCCTTCATCGATCACCAGGTGTCCGTGGGCTACGACCTCTTGCGCCTCGCACCGGGGGGTCAGGCCACCGTCCTCGCCCCCAACTTCAACGAGGCGGGCGATCTCGCTGCGCCGCTGGCGGGCAACGCCATCTTCACCCACTCGGTGCCGTTCGAAACTGGCCAACTCTGGCGGTTCGACCTAGACACCGGCGTCCGCTCCCCGGTTCCCGGGCAGCCCCCCCCCGGCAACGCCTGGGTGTGGCTGGCAGCCGACGCCGCCGGCGAGCGCTTGTTGGGAATCGTGACTGAACCGGGTGGGGCGAACCTAGCGTTTGCCGATGCCACCGGGCTGGTCTTGGCGCAAATCGCCGTCGCCGATCCAAGCTGGCCGGCGGCCCTTGCCCCCGAAGGGCGGCGCGCCGCCCGCGCCCACCGCCAGGGGAACGCTTGGTCGGTCATCCTCATGGACTCCACCCTGGCCGCCACCGATACCTTGGCGACACCACGGTTCACCACCCTCAGCGGCATCGCCTGGGCCGCCGGAGAGGCTCTTGTACTGGCCGGTACCGGCGCCAGCGGCGGCACCGTGGAGTGGCGGCCGCTGGCAGGCGGAGCGGCGCGCCCGCTCGCCGTCACCGCCCCGCGTGCGCCCGTGGCGACCGCCGGCGGCGCCGCGGTGTTGGGACGCTCGGGTGGGGTGGACATCCTCTATAGAATTGACCGGGCGTCGTGGACGGTCGCCGACTCAACGACCGTGGCAGGCACCGCCGGCACGCTGGCGGCGATCGAGCAGGACGCGCTCCTCTTTTCCCGGCGCCTACCAGAACGCCGCACCCTGGCCACGGTGACCGAGGCCGGCGGCGCCGCCACCGCTTGGTCGCCGGCGACTGCACTCAAAGGCGTCAGGCCCGCCTGGGCGCCGGAGCGCCGGCAGCTAGCCGCGGTCACGGCGGCTGACGAGCTGGTCGTCTTCTTGGAACCCGGGGCCACCCCAGACACAGTCTTGGCCGAGCCCAGCGGCACAATCGCCGCAGTCACCTGGCCAACTCCCGAGCGCTTGGCCTTGGTTACCGCCACCAGCAGCAGCTCGAACTTTCTTGAAGTGTCACTGGCTGGCCAGATCCTCCGCACCCTCGAACTACCAATCACCGGTACCGTCGATCTGGTGCCATCGGGCGGCCGCTTTTGGCTGAGTGCTTCCCCAGAGACGTTGGGCGCTCGTCAACTCCTAGCGCTCGATCCGGCGACCGGCCAGTTGGAGGCGCAGTCACTCAACGCCCTCGAAATCGCCGCCTTCGACCGCTCGACGGTGGGCCACGTCGCTTTCTCGACGGTCTTTGATGACGGCATCTTTTTGGGAGGACCGTTGACCCAACTGCCCCGGCGCTTGTCCGCCTTCGGCCGCGCCCCGGCGCTTGCCCCCAACGCCAGCGCCCTGGTCTTTGTGCACGACCACGGTTTGTACCGCGCGCCCTTCCTCGAGCGGTTGGACGTTGACTAAAGCCCACTCCCTCTGGGTCGCCGGTTGGCTGGCGCTGGCTAGCGGCCCCACAGCCGTCGCCAGCGACTGGCTCGACGATCCGTTCGGGCAGTCATTGCCCCACGCCTGGCCGGCCACTGACCTGGCCGCCGTCCTCCACCCGTTCGGGTTGTCGCCGGATCTCCTCGGCTACACGGATGCCCGCGGCGTGGTCTCGAACCCCTACGCGCTGCGCGCCTTGCGGGGCGGCGCGGTCAGCCAATACCACGGGCAAAGCGGGCAGGTCACCCAGGTCTTTGACGTGCGCACTCCCGGGCTGCTCGGCACCGTCCAGTACGCTGAACCGGCTCCCGCCCGGCGTGACCGCATCACCCTAGAGGTCAGTCCGTTGTGGATGCGCGCCACCGCACGCCAGCCGCTGGGACCAGGCGGCGACCGCCTCCACCTGCGACTCGGGCGCTCGACGGCCGACGCTTGGGACACCGCGCGCTTCCCAACGCCGCACATGACTGACGCCGGCGTTTGGCTCGATCTCGAACCGCGCGCCGCTCAGCTCCAGGTCGGCGGTACAAGCCGCCGCGAATCACTGCACGGGACGGCGGGTCGTTGGGCAGGCGCCTTTCAGGGGCTGGCGCTCCAGACGAACCATCGCCACGACGGTCTGGGCTGGCAAGTCCGTCCCCGCCGGAGCGGCTGGCAACCCAGACAACTCGGGGTGACTGGCACGACCGATCGCGACGCCGCCACCCTCTTGGACTCAGCTGGGCGCCGCGTCCTCTGGTTCACCGCACGGAGCGCCCGCTGGCGATGGAACGCCGAGTGGGCACTGGGCCGCTGGCCAGCGCGCCTCGGTGCGACGACGACCTTCGCCGACGACGACCTGCGCTGGGCGCGCGACGACGTACCGCTGCATCGATTCGCGTCCCCCGACTCATTGGTGTTCCACCAGCGCTGGCACGAGGTCACGGCCTACGTCCGCCTCGAGCACACCGTCGCCGACCAGACCGTCACCGCTGGGTTGGCGCTCAGCGCCACCGACCGTGCGCGAGGCGTTTCCCCCACGGTCGAGCTGGGCTGGCGGACCGCCCGGCAGCGGTGGAGCGGGCACGCCACCTTGTTCCGGCGGACGGCACTCCCTGGCGCCGCCGCCAGCCTCAGCCGCGGCCTCGCCATCCAACTCGACGCCGCCGCCCGCGAAGTGGCTAGCGGCTTCACCGGTGGACTGGCGTTCTCAGAGGGACTCCAGGTCACTCTCCACTGGCTGGATCTCGACCCGACCTGGGTGCCGGCCGAACGCCGGACATTTCGAGCTGTGGCCGGGAGCGCTCGGGCGTGGGGGGCGGCGCTCGTTGCCGAGCGGCGCCTGGGGTGGGCGCCGTTGATCGCCCGCGGCCGCTACGCCTACGCCCACACCCAGCTGGCAGGCGGCGCCTACGGCGACCGCGGCCACCCGCCCGCCGACCTGCGCCACCGGGGCTCGGCGGCGCTGATCTTGGCGGCCACGCGCAGCTGGCAACTGGAAGCGACGCTCACCGCGCAAAGTGGGTTGCCGGTGACACCGGTCGTCGCCCGGGTGGCGGCGGGCGGTGAGGTGCTGGCGGTCAGCGGGGCGCCGGGGTCGGCACGTCTCCCCCACACCGTGCGCGCCGACCTAGGTGTTAAGACCGGCGGTCGCTGGCCCTGGGCGGCGTGGCGCGCGCGCGTAGAACTTCTCAACCTAGCCGGTCGCCTCAACCCCGCCGCATGGCATTGGAATGATTCTTTTACCGAGCGACGCACCCAAGGTATGCTCCCGCGAACGTTGTATGCGCGCTTGGAACTCAGCTGGCCGGCGCGGTGAGCCGCCCCATCTTCCGATCCCCATGACCACACTCCTGATTCGCTCGCCCCTGGGAGACGTGCGACGCCAGCGCGTCGAGGCCGACACGCTGTCGATTGGCCGCGCCCAAGGTTCCGACATCACCATCGTCGACCCTTCGGTCTCCCGATTACACGCGCGACTGGTGCGGCACGACGGCAGCCTTACTATCGTCGATGCCGGCAGCCGCAACGGCACGGTAGTCAATGAACGGCGGATCGCCGCCCCCACCCCGGTCTACCCGGGCGACCGCATCCTGTTGGGGGATGTCGAGCTGGAGTTGGTGGATGACAAACCGGCATCGATTCGAATGTCGAACGCCGCCTTCCAACCAAGTCCGGATGCCACCCAGGTGTTGCGTCGCGGCGACGCATCCGACGACCTCAGCGTCCTCGAGGACTCGGCGCGGTCCACAGCCGTCTCCGATACCGCCAAGCTCTTGACGTTTTTTGAAGCCGTCACTCAAGCAGTCATCGAGCAGCGTCCGTTTGAAGATGTGCTCGAGGCCATTGTCTTGCACAGCCTGGAGATCATGGCCGAGGCCGACCGTGCCTGTTTGATCCTGGTCGATGACGAGACGCTGACGCCGCGCATCGCCCGGCAACGCGGCGGCCAAGAAGTCACCATGGACGTCAGCCAGACGATCGTCCAGCGGGTCTACGAATCGCAGGACGCGCTCTTGTCGGTCAATGCCCAAGAGGACCAACGACTGAAGGCCACCGAGAGTGTTTTTGCCCACGGTATCTGTTCGGTCATGTGCGTGCCGATGATTGCCCAAAACCAGGTGCTCGGGGCGCTCTACCTCGACACCCTGTCATCACTCAAGCAATTCACATTCGACCAGCTCCGCATCTTCGCGGCGCTCGGCAACATCGCCGCCGGCCACTTGGAACGCCAGCAACTCATGCAGGAGACCATGCGCCGGCAAGTCTTGGTCGAACAGATGAAAGCCGCTGCACTGACCCAGGCGCGACTCTTGCAAGTTGAGCTTCCCGAAGTGGACGGCTACGCATTCCACGTTGCCAACCGCCCGTGTCTAGAAGTGGGCGGCGACTACGTCGACATCATCCCCACCGAGCACGGCCTGATCTTGGTCCTGGCTGACGTCTGCGGCAAAGGCATCGACGCCGCCATCTTGATGGCAACCTTGAAGGCCGGCGTGAACGCCCACTCCGGCATCCACGCCGACGTCCAGGCCGTCGCCGAGCGGGTCAACGCGTTCTTGGTCGAGCACACCGCCACCGACAAATTTGCCACCATGTTCCTCGCCCGGCTCGACCCTGCCTCCGGCGTCTTGGACTACGTGAATGCCGGCCACGACCCGCCGGTGATCGCCCGCGCCTCGGGGACCATCGACCGGCTGGATTCCACCGGCGTCATGGTCGGCGCCTTTCGGAGCCCGCCCCTCGACAGCGGCCGGGCCTTGCTGGAGGCGGGGGACCTCTTGGCGGTCTACACCGACGGCTTCCACGAAATCGCCAACCCCGCCGGCGAACAGTTCTCCGAAGAGCGTTTGGTGCAGTGGATCGCCGCCCACCGGGCTGATCCATTGGCAACCTTCGCCGTCAGCTTGGAGGCAACCGTTCTCGAGTTTGCCGAAGGCGCCAAGCAACAAGACGACATGACCCAGCTCTTGGCGGCCCGACGTGGCTAACCCGACCGACGCACCCAGCCCCCGCTTGGCTTGGTGGATGGGGGGCGTTTGTCTAGTGGCGCTCCTGGTCGCCGCGCGCGAGTTGGCCAACCCCATCGCCGTCGCCCTCTTGACGCTCTTCCTGTTGTGGCCGGAGCGCCAGCTGGCCTGGGCACGCCGGCTCATCACGTTGGCCATCGCCGTCGGGGTTGTCTGGTTGGTCACCGACCTCGGGAGCGCGTTGGCGCCCTTTGCCATCGCCCTGGCCGTGGCTTACTTCCTCGACCCCGCGGTTGACCGACTGGAAGCCAAGGGGCTGAACCGCTCGCTGGCCATCTTTCTGATGATCGCCCCGGTGTTCACCGCCATCGCGTGGATGGCGGTCATTCTGGTGCCGCGCCTGATCACCGAGGGCGCCGAGTTCTTGCGCGCGCTGCCCGAGCTGGTCGATCAAGCCATGCGCCGCCTCGAGCACCTGCCGGAGCGTCTGGGGTGGACGGGCAACCTGCGTGAAGTGGCACGCGACAACTTGCCAACCCTCATCGATCCGCTGGAGGGGCTCGTCCGCCAACTGACCACCGGCGCCATCGGTGTCGGCCGCGGCCTGGGCGCCGGCCTGCGACTGGCGACCGCCGCGGTCGTCACGCCGCTAGCGACCTTCTACGCGCTCAGGGACATCGACCGCTTCAAAGCGACCCTGGGCGCGCACGTACCGGCCGGCGGTGCCGCTCAGGAACTGTTGGCCGATATCGACCACATGCTGGGCCGCTACCTGCGCGGCCAGCTCATCGTCTCGACCATCGTCGCGACGTTGACGAGCGCCGGCCTCTACGCGCTGGATGTACCCTACGCGCTCCTCTTGGGCATCTTGACCGGCCTCCTCAACATCGTTCCTATTGTCGGTTTTTGGATCGCACTGGTTCCGGTGTTACTGGTTGCCTTGACCATGGCTGACCCGACCGTGCAACTGATCAAGGTCCTGGTCTTCTATCTGGTGGTGCAGGCGCTCGAGGGCAACGTCATCTCACCACGCGTCGTCGGCGACGAACTCGGGCTCAATCCAGTGGTCATGATCTTGTCGATCGTCGTCTTTTCGCACGTGTTCGGACCGACCGGCGTCATCATTGCTGTCCCGGCAGCCGGCATCTTAGCCTTGCTTTACCGGCGCTGGCGTGGCTCCGCCGCCGACCCAGCCGCGCCCCAACCCGCGGTGCCCGAAGAACCCGCCTAGTCAAAGACGTGAAAGACCAGGCCGGTCGGCACCTTGGGGGTGAAGTAGGTGGTCTTGGGTGGCATACAGCGGCCCTCCAGGGCGTAGCGCACGACGGTCGCCGGCGGCACCGCGGGCACCAGCGCCGCCCAACCGTAGCGTCCCTCCGCCAACCCGCGTTCGACCTGCCGCCAGTCGGATTCGTACGCCAGGCGATCTTCTCCTAGCGCCTGGTCGATGCGCCAGCCCAGCGCCTCTTCGATCAGGTGGACACGCACCAGATCGGTCGCCAAAGGTGGCGACTCGGGGCGTTCCTTGAGACGCAACAGCTCAGTTCCCGAGGTCAGAGCCAGCGCACAGTCCCACTCAGCCGACCCCAGGGCCGCTTGCGCGGCCTCAACGGACGCCACCGGCCGGCGCTCGAAGCGCGCCTCGACCACCTGCCGGAGGAGGTCTGCGTCCTGATCATTGAGGCTTGCGAACAGGCGATGGATAGGTTCCACCACCAACCCGGAGTCACCGACACCAGTCAAGTAGACGAGGATGTGGTCGTCGGTGCCAGACGCCCGGCCGGCCTGGCGCTGTTCAGTGGTATAGGCCAAAGCCGAGCGGTAGCGGTGATGTCCGTCGGCAATCACCAAAGGCGCCGCTTGAGCGGCCGCACCCCACGCCTCCACCCAGGCCGGGTCGACCACCCGCCGTAACTGGTGGCGCGTGCCGACCGCGTCTCGCCAGCGGCCGAGCGCGTCGCCGGGAGGGTCTGGCAACTCGGGCAACGCTCCGGCGACGATCGCGAACACCGGGCTCAAGTTCACCCGCGTGTGGCGGAGGAGATCCAGTCGATCGGCGATCGGCCCAGCGTGGGTCTCTTCGTGCGGATAGACCCCGTCGCCGAGCTCCGCCAGGCGGGCGATCGCCAACACTCCGCGCCGTCGCCGCTCGGCACCCGCAACGTCGGTAAAGGTGAGGTCGTGCACGTAGAACCCGGGTTCTGGGTCCCGGCACACATCACCGACGCTGAGCCAGCGGTCTAACAAATCCCGCGAACGCTGATAGGGGTTGGTGCCGTAGCCGGAGACATCCGGCAAGGACCCGGTCCAATCCAGGTGGACGACGTTGGCTGGATGGAGCTCCGCCAACTCGCGGGCGCGCTCGTCGTCAATGACGTCGTAAGGCGGCGCCGTCAGGCGCCCAAGATCGAGGCCGCGCTCAGTGGCGTAGCGCAGGCCCCGAAACGGCCGAATCGCGCCAGCCCCAGCGCCCGGCTCGGGGCGCGACGCGCTGGCGGTCACGACTGCGTCGTGTAGAGCGGAAAGGCGTCGGTCAACTCGCGGACCTCCTCACCCACCCGCTCGATGACTTTGGGGTTGTTCAGGTGTTGGGCGACGCCAGCAATCCAGCCACCGATTCGCCGCATTTCCGCCTCACGCATGCCGCGACTGGTCAAAGCCGCGGTGCCGATGCGCACTCCCGAGGTGACAAACGGTTTACGCGCGTCGAACGGCACGGCGTTCTTGTTGACCGTGATGCCGGCGCGCTCGAGCGCGGCCTCCATATCTTTGCCGGTCACGCCCAACCTCGTCAGGTCGACCAGCACCAAGTGGTTGTCTGTGCCGGCAGAGACCAGGTCCAGTCCTTCCTCGACCAGCTCGGCGGCCAGCGCCTGGGCGTTGGCAACGGTCTGACACGCGTAGGCTTGGAACGCGGGGGTCAGCGCTTCGCCGAAGCACACCGCCTTGGCAGCGATGGCATGCATCAGGGGTCCGCCCTGCATTCCCGGGAAGTTCGTCTTGTCGATCGCTGACTTGTGGGACTCGCGACAAAGGATGAACCCCGAGCGCGGACCACGCAGGGTCTTGTGGGCCGTCGAGGTGACGACGTCGGCGTAGGGCACTGGACTGGGGTGCGCGCCACCTGCCACCAACCCGGCGATGTGCGCCATGTCGACCAGCAACAACGCACCCACTTGATCGGCGATCTCCCGGAAACGCTCGAAGTCCAACAGGCGCGGATAGGCGCTGGCGCCGGCGACGATCATCTTCGGGCGCACCTCCTTGGCTTGCGCCTCGAGCGCGGCGTAGTCGATGCGTCCCGACTCGCGCTCGACACCGTAATGCGCGAACTTGAAGAAGCGGCCGGAGAAGTTGACATTGTGACCGTGCGTCAAGTGCCCGCCGTGGCTCAGGTTCATCCCCAGGACGCGGTCGCCGTAGTCGAGGAGCGCGAAGTAGGCGGTCAGATTAGCGGACGAGCCCGAGTGCGGCTGGACGTTGGCGTGCTCGGCATCAAACAACTTCTTGGCCCGCTCGATCGCCATGCCCTCCACCCGATCGACGTGCTCGCAGCCACCGTAGTAGCGCTTCCGCGGATAGCCTTCGGCGTACTTGTTGGTCAGCACCGAACCCTGCGCTTCCAAGACGGCGGGGCTCGTGAAGTTCTCCGAGGCGATCATCTCCAGGGTGTGGCGTTGCCGCTCCAGTTCGCCGCTAATAGCCTCGGCCACCTCCGCATCCTGAGCTTCGAGTGCCGGATTTGAATCAAGCATGCACACTTCCTCTTTAGGGAGCCAAACTCGGCACGTCCGACTAGGCTGGTGAGCCGGGAGCCGCCAGTGATTGCAAGTAGTCGACGACGCGCTCCAGGTGCCGCTGGATGCGGGCCAAACACTCGGCGTACGCTTCGTCCGATTGCCCGTACGGATCGAGAATCGCACCGCTCGGGTCAACGTCGGCGTCAGCGAGTTGGAAGCGGTGGAGCGGCACTACCCGCGGCGCCGCCTCAGGGTGGAGGCGACGCGCCCCGACCGCGTGCGATTCCTCCATGGTTAACACCAAATCAGCCGACCCCAAAAGCTCGGCGGTCACGAGCCGCGAGCGGTGATCGGTCAGGGTAATGTCCTGGTGCGCCAATGCGGCCAGTGCCGCCCGTGTGGCTGGTGCGCCGTCGGCTGCGGCAATGCCGGCAGACCGGACGTCGATGTTGCCAACCCCGGCGTCAGCCAACATGACGCGCAGCGCCGCCGCGGCCATCGGTGATCGACAGGTATTGCCGGAGCAAACAAACAGCAAACGGAACGGTTCGCGGGGCGGCGCCATCGGCGCATCGTATGGGGGGGCCTGGGGCCTGTCAATAGGGCGAGCCTCCACGCTCGCGGCGCGGCTCTCAAGATGGCGCGTCAAAGCGCCAACATCCACCCGCGCGTCGCCCGAACGCAGGAGCTCCGGCGGCGACCTAGTCAGATCCACGAGCGCCGAAGCACGCGTGGTGGGGGCCATCCCCCCGTCGACCAGGAGATCAATATAGGGGCCAAATTCTCGGGCAATGGCAGCTGGATCGCGCAACGGGCGCTCGCCTGCCCGGTTGATCGAGGTCGACACCAGCGGGGCGTTCACCTGCGCCACCAGATCGCGCAACCACCGGCGGGCCGGCAACCTGACGGCCACGGTGTCGCGCGGCCCAACCAACATCGGGCTGAGGCGCGGCCCGGCAGGCAAGACCAGGGTGACGGGCCCCGGCCAAACCGCGCGCAGCAAACTCACCGGCGGCACGCGCTCGGTCAAAGTCTCGAGTTGGTCAAAGTCGTGCACCAGGACGAGAAAAGGTTCATCCCGACGGCGCTCTTTCATGCGGGCGATGCGCGCCTGGGCGCTCGGCCGATCGGCCCGGCACGACAACCCGTAGAGCGTGTCGGTGGGCAGGGCGACGACGCCGCCCCGCACCAGCGCCGTCACCGCGCTTGCGGGTGCCTCCAGGGCGCCGGGATCCAAAACCACCCTGAGCACAGGCTTAGTTAGACGCCAGCTCGTCTTTGAAAGCGGCCAACCGCGCCGCCAACGCGTCGTCGGCCAGGGCCAAGATCTGCGCCGCCAAGATGCCGGCGTTTTTGGCACCGGGCTTGCCGATGGCGACGGTGGCTACCGGCACGCCCCCCGGCATTTGCACCATCGACAAGAGGGAGTCCATCCCACCCAAACTAGAGCCCGGCATCGGCACGGCAATCACCGGCAGCGTCGTATGCGCGGCGATCACGCCGGCCAGGTGGGCAGCCAGGCCAGCGCCGGCGACAATCACCCGAATGCCGCGCTCGCGCGCCTCGCGCGCGTATTTCGCCGTGCGCTCGGGGTTCCGGTGCGCTGAGACTACAGTCACCTCGTAGGGAATCTCAAAGCGGTCGAGGGCAGCGCCGGTTTCCTCCATGACCTTGCGATCCGACTCGGAGCCAAAGAGGACTCCTACCAAGGGCTTCGTGGTCAAACCCGTTCTACCTCCTCGAGGGCCGCTAAAGCCCGTTGGCCAATGTCGCGCCTAAACTGCATGCCGTCGAAGTGCACCGTCTTCAGGCGAGCGTAAGCCAGGTCGAGGGCCTGAGCCACGGTCGGGGCGCGCGCCGCAGCGCTCAGCACTCTGCCACCGGCGGTCACTAACTGCCCCTGCGCGTCGCGGCCGGTGCCGGCGTGGAACAACCAGGACCCATCGGCCCCCTCTTCAAAACTGTGCAAGCTGGCACCTTCGATAGCCAACCCCATCGCCGGGTGTTCGGGGTAGCCCGGTGCTGCCGCCACCACGCACGCCGCCGCTCCCGGGTCGCACGCCAACTCCTCGGCCGTCAACGAGCCGTGCGCCGCGCCCATCAAAGCGTCGGCGAGATGGCCACCTATCAAGGGCAAGATCACCTGTGCTTCAGGGTCCCCCAGCCGGCAATTGTATTCGAGCACCCGGGGTCCGGCGGCCGTCAACATCAGCCCGACGTAGAGAAAACCTCGGTAAGGTGTCCCGCGCGCCGCCAGCGCCGCGAGGGTCGGCGCCACGATCGAAGACTCGACTGCTTGAACGACCGACGGCATCAACTCCGGGGACGGCGACACCGCCCCCATGCCGCCGGTCATCGCCCCTTGATCGCCGTCCAAGAGACGCTTGTGGTCCTGAGACGTCGGCAGCGTCACCCAGCGGCTGCCATCGGTCAGACAAAAGTAGCTGGCTTCGGTCCCCGCCAGCCGCTCTTCGATGACAACGCGCGTCCCGGCCTCTCCCAAGCGCTGCTCCACCATCAGCGCTTCCACAGCGGCGCGACCGCCAGCGGTGTCGTCGGTCACAAACACACCCTTGCCGGCGGCCAAGCCGTCGGCTTTGACCACCCAGGCCCCTGGGTGCCGCTCCAGCCAGGCGGCCGCCAGCACCGGGTCGTCGAACGCGCGCCAGGCGGCGGTCGGGATACCGGCTTCGTCCATCAACTCCTTGGCAAGAACTTTGGAGCCTTCGAGGCGAGCGGCCGCTGCACAGGGACCGAGGGCGGTCAGTCCGGCGTCTTGGAAGCGATCGGCGATGCCATCCACCAGCGGCGCCTCGGCTCCGGCGACAGTCAAATCGATGGCCTCGCGCCGGGCAAACTCGACGAGCTGCTTGGTGTCGCTTTCCTGGAAAGCCAGTCGGGTGCCGATGGTTTCAACGCCGGGGTTGCCGGGCGCCACGAACACCTGCTCGACTCCTGCATCGACGCTCAACCGCCAGGCCAGCGCGTGCTCCCGCGCCCCCCTGCCGACTACTAGAACCCGCATGCCATCTCCAAGAAAGCGCCGCTCGACAAGCGAAAGACACCGGGTGGCGCCTTCGCGCAGGGCCACAGTGTAGCCACGCCGGGCGTGCGCTCGCAAGCAGAGCGGGCGGCGGGGTGCGCCCTGCGGATCGGCGGCCCCGCCTTGGGCAGCCAGCCCCCTCTCTCTATATGGTAATGCTCGTCGGTGGGGCGGGATACTGGCGGCGGTCGCGGCGCTGGCGGCGCTGGGGCTTTGGTCGGGTCGGTTCCGGCTTGGGCCGCGTGACTACTGGCTCGGGCGAGGTTTCCCGAGGTACTTGCGGGGCGGCACTCACCTCCGGGCGGGCACGCCGCGCAACGTCCAGCCCAATGGCACCGACGATGGTCAAAATGCACGCCCAAACCACCGCCGGCATCAAGAGATCGCGCAATCCGCTGGACTTGGGTTGGGGGCGTCTGCCACCTCGATGCCGCTGTCGCATGGCCTAGTCCTCCGTCCAGGCCATCACCAACGGTGACGGTTCGCCGACCACGAACCTGGAAGTCGTCGGAAAGTACGGCGGCACCAGGCCGCGACTGTCATAGCTCCAGTCACGGCCGTAACCATGCAGGTGGGTGCTGCCATCAAACCGACCGAAAGCGCCGTAGTAGCGCTGGATGACGCCGCCGCGCAGCCGCAGGTCGCCACGGTCGCCGCCCGTGGTGTGGTCATCGACTTCGAACGCACCGGAGGGTCCGGTGGCCATGACGAAGGCGTCCATTGCCAGATCGTTGGGCGCATCGGTTCGCACGTGGACCGAACCGGCAGCCGAATAGATCCCCAGCACCGAGCCGCCGTCGTCGAAGTCGTTGTGCACAATGTCGTCGTCGATGCCAATATTGCCATTGGCGACCACCGTGAGTTCGGTCTGGTCAGCCACCGCCGGACCTGGGATGCCACTCGTGCGGCCGGGACCGCCCATTCGCTCGATTTCACCGGTCGTGTAGGAAAGCCCGCGCGGCACACCGTTGTAGACCGTCGGGCCACTCCCCTGATCAACACTCGTGGTCCCGGCGGTTTCGTTGACAACGATCGTCGTCGTCGTCGAAGCCCCGTCGGTAATCTGATACACCTGATTACCGCTGGCATCGACCGACATCCGGTAGTCGCTGGCGTTTCCCTCGATGTAGATGCCACCCGTCAGATCGGTGCCATCGTTAGGCACATAGACGCCGGGTGGGACGGGGTCGGAGGTGAGCGGCAGATTCAGGTGTTGACGCGCTTCAAGATTGGTGACGCCGGAAGTGTCGTCCGGGTCGCCACCTAGCGCCGCCCGCTGCTGGCCAAACGCATTGGTCGGCAGCGCCACGCTGTCGGCCGAGCGCTCGAAACCGCCCGCAAACGTCGGCACGTCGACGGTGCCATTGTGATCGTCGTCCAGGGTCACCGCCGCTCCGTTGTTGTAGTAGATGGCATCGCCCGCGGCGCTGGTCACTTGGTCCATGAACGTCGGGTTGTAGGCAAAGCGAAACCGGTCATTAGTATGGACGCGCCCATCGAAATAGCCCGAGGAGTGGAACCAGATCACTCCTCCAGACGGCGACGTATGAATATCGGTGAAAATGAGGTAGTCGGCAAACGAGCCACGCGTGGCACTTACCCGTAAAAGGCCATCGGTCACCACCCGCTTCTGCCCAAACTCGGCGTCCAATCCCCAGGACTCGGTAACGTAGCGAAAATTGAACGTCTGCGACGTGGCGCTGACCGCCGAATCCACGTACTCAAATTCGGTCTGCCAGCGCATCGACGAATCGGCAGCAACCTCACTGAAGCCCGCGGACGGGAAGAAGGTGTCCGGCGATTGCACGATAGGTCCGGTCCCCGACCAGATCGATTCGAGAGAGTCGAGCTTGGCCTTGGCGAACTCCGCCATGGCCCGCTTCGACAGTTCAACCCCAGACTCGGCCTTCCACAGCGCCACGTGCTCGATGCGTTGCTGAACAATCATCTGGCTTTCGCTTCCCGACATCGCGAAGAAAGCCAGGGCCACAGCCGCCATCATGCCCATGACGGCCAGGGCGGTGACCAGGGCAACGCCGCGTTCAGATCCAAGTTTGCACAGCATCAGCTCGGCATCCTTTCAGCAGCACTCCGGCGCGGCATTCACTCAAACAAGCGCGGTACCGCTGCCGTCGACAACGTCCGTCGCGGCAACGTAGCGTCTTGCGCATCGCCACCAGCTACAGTCCGTGCGTCGATCAAGACCTCTCGAACGTTGAGCGGATTGCTCGGACTGGCGACGACCGCGCCGCCCTCCCGGTAGGTCACTGCAAACCGGTCGACGCTCTTGGCAACGAACGCTGGCGCTGCGTCAGCGGCGTTCCAGCGCATTAAAGTCGGCACCTTAGGGTCGCTCTGATCGATGTAGTAACGCACCCAATCCACCTGGGACACACGGCTGCCTGTGTCATACCCGGTTGCTGGCCAACCGGCCGCACCGCCCTGGTTCCAGGCCGACGGACCGGGCAGATGCTCCAAGGTGTTGCCGGCAATGCCAGTGACCTGGAACAAGTGGCCCCGAGTACCGTTGGACACAACGACCATATCGCCGACCTGAAACCCCAAGGTCGTATCCACCTGAATCGGCGTACTTTGACTAGACATCTGAGCCGCCAAGAAACCGACTATTCGGCGTTGGCCGCCCATCACTTCAAAGGAGTCAGCGGTAGCACTCGCCGACGGCTGCGGGTAGACAGCGTAACGCAGCGGCACCGGGCTCCCTCCGAACCCTGCATAGATCGGAATGTTCCCAAAACCGGAGCCGGCCATACGAATGTCGCGGGCGACCCAGTCCAATCCCACCCGCAGGTGTTCACCCGCCTGGACATTGCGGAAGCTCGACTCCTGCTGGCGCTCGCTCGCCATGTGCACGGTCAAAACGGTCAACATCACCACCGCCAAAATGACGGTGGTCACCATCAGCTCGATGACGGTGAAACCTTGAGCGTCTCTCAACCGCAGCACAGCTCGCCAGCTCCTCGCAAAAGCCCTAGTACTTCGACACAACCGTGGACGCTTGGATCGTCCGCGGGCCGTTTGAGTTGTTCCACGCCACAGTCACAGTCACCGTCTTGCAACCGCTCACCGGCGTGTCGTCCGCGATCGTCCAACTGCGGGCAAAAACCCCGTCAATGGGGTTGCCAGAATCGTTGTAGGTACCTGCCGCCAACGTTGAGTCCGAATACGAAGCGCGCACCAGTGTTTCCATGCGACTCCGCAAGAGCTGGTTGGCCGCTGTTTCATGGCCGGAGCGAACGACTTGCGCCTGGGTCAACGGCATGACTGCCGCCAACGCCAGGATCCCCAGCTGCAGCAGCACGATGGCGACGAGCATTTCCACCATCGTAAAACCGCGCCGTGCAGCCAGTCGCCTGGCGTGACACAGTCGCGGCAACCGCCTATCCCCAGAGTAGTCAGTCGACAATTTCCACCGCTCCGCTCGGCCAAATGCGCAGGGTTCTGTCGTGCAAATCACCGGTATGCGAGACGTTCACCACGCCACCCGACGATCCGGCCAGCAAGCTACCCGACGGCGCGAAGGTCACCGTGTCGGCTGGAGCCAAAGCGCTGGCGTCCAGCGCGACGGTTGGATCCAGCGTCCGCTGCACCAACCAACGCTCGCCGGCATCCCGCGTACCATCGTTGTCGTCGTCCGAGAAGACGTTGAAGGTCGCTGGCGGTCCGGAAGCAAACACCGCGACCACGTTGTGCCTTTCGGCCAACGCCCGCTGCCGCGCCAGCCGCAAGTCCAGCGCGACCTGCCGGTAAGTGTTGCGGACATTGGACGACCGCGCGTACTTGGAAAACGCCGGGATGCCAATGGCTAGCACGATGCCCATGACGACCAGCACTGTTGCCAATTCCACCATCGTGTAACCATGCGAGCGCCGCTGCTGCGCAGTGATGACTAGCCTCCCAGGGATGGCAACACCAGCCCCAACACCGCCGCCCGCTTACTGGGCGGCGGTGTTGCGGACGATGCGAGGCGTGATGAAAATCAACAGCTCGCGCTTTTGCTTGACAAGGCTCTGCGACTTGAAGATCCAGCCTAAAGCCGGAATGTCCTTCAAGAGCGGCACGCCTCGCTCAGTTTCCGTTTCGTTTTCGCGGATGAGGCCGCCGATAACAGCGGTTTCGCCGTTGCCGACCAAAACCCGCGTATCCGCCTCAGAGGTGTTGATAATGATGCCGCCCTGCACGGTCGCCTGGGAGGCCAGGTCAGACACTTCCGGATGCACATCCAACTCGATCTGATTATCGGCGGTAATGTGCGGTCGCACAGTCAGCTTGATGCCGATCTGCTTGAGCTGCACAACGGTGTTGAAAGCTTCGTCCTGCACGATCAACGGGATCTCCTGGCCGACGAGGATCGACGCCTCGCGGTTGGAAACCGTCGTGATGCGCGGATTTGAGATGATGTTGGCCTTGCGGTCGCTCACCAACGCTTGGATGGCAGCGTCTAACGACCAATTGCTCCGCAGCACACCGGTCCGCAGTTCGCCCGCCGGGTTGGCGATCGGGTTGCGCGAGGTGAACGTCTGCGGGAAATTAAGATCCTCGCCCGCACCAGCAGCCGTCAAGTTGTAGGTCCAGTCGACGCCAAAGTCGGTGGCATCAGAAACATCCACATCCACCAGCCGCGCGTCGATCTCCACCTGCGGGGTGCGCGTGTCGAGCCGCGTAATCAACGCCCCGGCCACCGACACCTTTTCGGCGATGTCGGTGACGATCAGCGAATTGGTGCGCTCGTCCACTTGAGCATGGCCCCGCTGGGTGAGCATCTTCTGGATCGAAGGCTGTAGCTCACCGGCTTTGGCGAAGTTGACCGGCACCACTTCAGTACGCAGCGGCATGAGCTCGTCGCGCTTGCGGGCAGCTTCCTCACGGTCGACTTCTTCCTTGCGGAGCGCCTCCAACGAAGCGATGCGGATGACGCCCTCTTCGTCGGTGTAGCCCAAGCCCTGGGTCAAGAGCACGATGTCGAGGGCCTGTGGCCACGGCACTTCGCTCAGGCGCAAGGTGACGTCGCCGGTCACCTCCGTATTGGTAACAATATTGCGCCCAGAAAGCTCGCCCAACGTCCGCACCACCGTCATCAGACTGGCCTTTTGCACGTCCAGCGAAACCCGCCGGGCGTTGGCGAAGCGGTTAGCGTTCGGCGAGTCCTCGAGGCGGGCGCCGCCATAGACGCGCGGGCTGAAGCTCCGCTGTGTGGAGTCGCTCGACGGGCCGCGCTCCTCGGCGATAACGCTGGCGTTCGGCGCCGCGTAGGCCGTCGACCCGTGGTTCGCAGAAGCGTAGTCGCGGTAGGCGCTCTGCGCCTGCTCGTAGGTCTGCTCCACGGGCACCACAGTCGCCAGGTGGTCTTCGTCGTACCCCAGGTCACTGGCGGTCGGCGCGCCGCTTTCTAGGGCGACGGTCACCGAGTCATGATGGCGGGCAATCGAGTAGGAGGCGCGCCCGTCCAGTTCCAGAACCACCCGAGTGACCGGGTCGGCGTCCTGGGGCTCCCAACGCATGACCTCGGCACCACGCACGATGCCGGACAGGGCTTGCTGCGGCAAGACGCTAGGCAACGACGAGGATGCCCCCTTGAAATCGATCACCAAACGATCTGGATTGCGCAGGGTGAAGTCGTGATAGTCGACATCACCAGCCACGTCGATCTGCACGCGCGTGGCATTGCCAAACGTGTCGATCGACATCTCCTCCAGATGCCCGGCCATGGCCAGGTTCGGCATCGACAGCGTCGCCAAAGCGACGAGAACAGTGCTGGCTGACACCCAGCGGCTCGAACGCATGTTATTCACTTGAAGCCCCCTCATCACGAGTCCTCCTGGATCGGCAACTCAAGAGTGATCGTCGACAACTCACCGGCGTTGTACTGGCCAAAGGTCACCGAATCCCGACGGATACTGGTCACCTTGCCACCGCGAATCCTGTCTCCGACCCGGAGGACGTAGCCGAAGCCCCGGCTGTCTTCCGCCATTGCAAACTTGTCAGCGGCGTCCCACGCGATCCCGACCAGTTCGAGGTCGGCAACATCCGGCAATCCGACGTCACCGTCGGCGTCAAAATCACCGCCGACCAGCGCGCTAAATGGATCGCGGCGCCCTAGGGACGCGTAGTAGTAGCTATCTCGCTCGTACTTCTTCACCTTGTCGATCGACTCATCGCCGGCGATCGGATCATCGGCGGTTGCCGGCACCCTTGCCGTGCCTTCAGCCGCCTTGAGTTCCACCGGTGTGAAATCATCTTGGGCATAGGCGGGAGTCGCCGCGCTCAAGACGCTAGGATCGGTAATGACCACGTGGGCAGCCAGGCCAGCGACGACTCCAATCGCCAAGCCCGCTACGACGACCTGCAGCCATTCCAGGATGTGTTCGACGCGTTGCACTGTCATCTCCTTGGGGTTGCGGTTGTCCTATTGAGCCTGCGCTGTCGCCGGCGCGTTATCCTTGGATGCATAGGCCTCGGCAATGAAGCTGGCCGTGACTACGCGTTCTGCGTTGCCGTCCTCAACGGACGGATTGGCAGTCATTCGCAAGTTCTTGATCTGTATGATGCGGGACAGGTTACCCACCTCGGCCATGAACCGACCCACCTCGTGATAGCCACCGTCGACCTGCACTTGCGTCGGGTAAGCCATGTAAAATTCGCGGTCCTGGGGCGCTTGCGGTTCGAACAGCACAAAGTCGACGCCGGATTCCTGTCCGGCCACCGTGACCCGCGTCAAAAGCGGCGCCACCTCTTTGCCATCCGGTAACAACTCGGATACCTCGGCAAAGCGTCGCCGCACCTCGGTCACCTCACGCTCCAAGGCCGGCAGGCGATTGACCGCGGCCCGCGCCTTAGAAACGTCGGCCTGCAGTCGTTCGTACTTGGCGCGGTTCTCTTTGAGCGCGCGCGTGCGCGACGGATACGTGAACGGCAAGTACGTGGTGAAGAAAAACACGTACAAGACGCCGATCAGAAACGTCGTGACAAGACTGATCTTTTGAAACTCAGGGTCGCGAATGTCCATGACTTATCCTGGCGTTCCCGGCTGTTCGGCAGCACCGACTTGGCGCTGCGCGGTGATCGTGAAGTTGACTACTTCATTTTGGTCAATCGTGCCGCGCCGCGACACTTGCAGGTCAACGTTCTCGTACATGACCGACTTTTCAAGACTGGCAATCAGCTCCGCGACCGACAGGTTGGAGAAGGTGACGCCGGTAATCGTCAAGTGCCCGCTGTCCTCCGTAAACGAGGTCAACCACACTTGGTCTGGAATACGGCGGGAGAGCTCGTCCGCCATTCGCACGCGAATGAAACGGTCCCGGTCGAGCTGTTCGATGACCGCCATGCGGCTGCGTACCGCCTCGCGTTCGGCTGTCAGCTGATCGATGCGTTGGATCAACGGCCGCAGCTGGTTGGCTTCGGCCTGCAGCGTATCGATGTCAGCTCGCAGGGCGCGTACCTGCAATCCCTGCACGAAACTAAGAATGGCAATCGTGGTCAGCACGATCGCCACCGCCGCCAAGGCGATGATCGTGCTTTTTGACGGCGCCCCAGCGGCGCGGCGCTTGGTGTGCTGCTCCTCCAGTGGGAGCAGATTGATTTGGATGACAGACTCGGCAGCGTGCATTAGGCAGCTCTCCTCAGCGCCAAGCCCACCGACACCGCGTACTGCGGGGCCTGGGCGCTCCACAATTCCGTGTCCACCTGCTCTGCATCGATGTCCACGGTCTGCAGTGGGTTGATGACATCCACGGGTATCTGCAATCGGTCAGCGAGAAACTCGGCGAGGCCGCGGACGTTGGCACCGCCTCCCGACACCAGCAGCCGGGAGATGGAATCGCTCTCCTCCGACGCACTTAGAAACGCACTGGCCCGCTCGATCGACTGCGCCAGGTCTTCAAAAACCTCTTGCACCATGGCCTGGAGATTGACCTCCGGCCCGGGCATTCGCAGCGCTTCTTCAGCCTCCTCTTGGCTGTAGTGCTGGTCACGCTTGATCGCGTCAATAATCACCGTCGTGCCGCTCGGCAGGTCCTTGGTATAGAGCGGCACCGAATCCTGCACGATGTTCAGATTGGTTTCTTCGGACCCAACGTCGATGATCGCCACGACTTCGCCCGGGTCAAAGACATAGTTGGACTCCACGGCGTTCTGCACAGCGAAGGCGTCGACGTCGACGATGCAGGGGTTGAGCCCAGCTTCCCGCAAAATGTCAATCTGCTCGTTGACCAGGTCCTTCTTAGCGGCCACGAGCAGCACTTCCATTTGCTTTTCGTCCGGTGCCGTTCGTAGGATTTGAAAATCGAGGGTGACATCCTGGATATCGTAGGGAATATGCTGTTCCGCTTCCCAGAGAATGGCTTCGCGCGCATCCGCCTCGTCCAGTCGATCCATCCAGATTTTCTTGACGATTACCGCGCGCCCAGATACCGCCGTGACCACGTCGCGGGTCTTGATGTCGTGCTCATCAAAGACGTTCTGGATTGCGTCCACTACCGCCTGGCGGTCGATGATCTCCGAATCGACGATGGCCTCGGGGAGAAGCGGCTCGCTTACGAACCGGACCAGCCGCAAGTCGCCGCTGTCGCTGCGCTCAAGCTCGACGACCTTCACTGAGCTGGACCCGATGTCGATCCCCACAAGGTTTCCACCCTGTCGCTTACGAAACATGTCTCCCTCCGATTCCGTGCATGGGTCCGCATTCAGCCCGGACCGGGCTGCGTGTCAGAGTTGCAACCCGCGTGCCACTCGGGGCGAGTCAACCCGAATCTTCAAATGATGCCCTGGAACGGTGTTGCGCGGATGCCGGCGCCGGCGGCCCGGCATGGCGCTGCGGAATGCGCGCTTGGCGGTGGCCAGCCGCGCAAAATGCAAACGCCACCCGTGTCTCCAACTAAGCCACGCCGAACTGCGCCCAATACCAGCGGATCACTGCCGGCCCGCAGAAAAGCACTAGCACCGCGACTGGTGCCAGGAATGTGCCGAACGGCAACATCGTCGTGCGGCTGCCGCGGCCGAGCCCGATTAGCACGGCGCCAATCGCCGAGCCAATCATGGAAGCCGCGAACACGGTCAAGAACACGCCTGGCCCACCCAGAAAGGCGCCGAGCATCGCCGCCAGCTTGACGTCCCCGAAGCCCAACCCCTCGCGCTTGGCGACGTTCAAGTAGAGAAAGGCAACGAGCCAGAGCCCCAGCGCGCCGCCGGCCGCACCCACCAATGGCCACAGCCACTCACCGCGCAGCAAGCCCTGAGCCAAGATCCCTAAGACAACGCCGGGCAAGGTGATGACATCCGGGATAATCTGGTGGTCCCAATCGATCCAGGTGACGGCAATCAACGCCGCCACGAACACGAAACACACCGCCGCCCAGGGAGTCCAACCAAAGCGCCAGACAACCGCCACGGCGGCGCCGGCGGTGAGCGCCTCGATGAGTGGGTAACGCCAGGCGATCGCCCCTCGGCATTGGACACAGCGGCCGCCCAACGCCAAGTACGACAGCACCGGCACCAGGTGACGCCAGCCCACGCGGTGGCTGCAATGCGGGCACCGGGAGTAGCCCATAAGTGACTCGCCGCGCGGCACCCGATGGATCACCACGTTCAGGAAGCTGCCGGCGGCCAAGCCGACCACCACTACCCACAGGTTCAAGATCCAGTTCAATCGGCCCAACCTCCTTCCAGCTGGGCGCGAAGCTCAGCGGCCCGTGCCGCGGCCAGCCGTTGGATCGCGGCGTTACTGCTCTCCGCCGCCAGGTCTTCCCAGAGCCGAACCGCCACGTCAGGGCGGTCGGCACGAGTCATTGCAAAAGCAGCAAAGCGCTTGACGATCTCCGGGCAGTTGGGCGCCGCCAGCGCTCGCCGGTAGTAGTAGGCCGCCGCCTCGTAGTCGCGCCGCTCCACGTGGTAGAGAAACCCGGTCTCAAACGGCAGCAGGTAGTCATCGGGGTTGTGGGCGATGCCCCGCTTCATCAGCCTCAAGGCACCCTCAAAATCGGCGCCGTCGGCCGCCTGCACGATGCCACCGAACAGGTAGGCGTTGACAAAGCGCGGATCCAGTTGGGTGGCGATATCAAAGATGTGGCCAATGTGCGTGTACTTCTGATCGGTCATCCGGTGGCGACCGTAGTATTGGATGGCGCGGAGCCATACGAGGTCGGCGGCCAGGTGGCGGTCGCCCAGCGCCATGAGCTCGACCATGCGCCCAGAGGGGAAGTACATGAGTTCCTGACCACGCACCTCGCGACGCTGGCGGAGCGCCGCCGTCGACCACAGGGCGCCGGCCATGCACGCCAGGAGCAAGAGCCCAACTCCGAGTTTGGGGCACCAGCCCGCGCGACGGACCAGCCCGTGTATGACCTTCCGTTCCACTTAACGAAACTGCCTGGTGCGGAAAGCCATCGACGCAATCACCAGGACCGCAGCCGAATAGCTCACGCCGTGAACAACCGCCAGCGCCACCGATGGCCAGTCGAAGGGCACGCCGTGCACAATCTCGGCGCGCACGTTCATGCTGGCAAGGTTGGGAAGGACGTACGCCACGTACTCGAGCCCCGACAACCCATGCTGGGTCGCCAGGTCGGCCAGGTCTCCCACCAGGCGCCCGGCCACAAACGTGCACAAGGTCAAGAAACCCGCCACCAGGGGCCCAGCGATTGCCGAGAAAAAGATGGCAACGGCAGTAATGGTCGCCAGCGCCATCCACGTCATCGCCACCCCCAGCCAGATGCGAGGGTCGAAGGGCGACCCGGCCAGCCACAAAGCCCCTTGAACGAACACACCCTGCGCCGCCACGACGACCGCGATCGCTAGTGCCAAACCGAAAAATTTGCCCAGCAGGAACTCATGGCGCCGAATCGGTTTGGCCAGGATCACGACAATCGTGCGCCGGTCGATTTCCTTGTAGACCAAAGTCGTGCCCAGAATTCCGACAATCAGCATGCCGAGCACGTCGGCGGTTGCCAGGCCAATGTCTTTGGTGACACGGACGGTCTCACCTAAGGCGACCGGCGACAGCAACGTAGCGGTTCCCACGGTCAACGCCCCTGCGGCCAAAAGCAGGTAGAGCGTCTTGGCGCGGATGGTCTCGCGAAAGGTGTTGGTGGCAATCGCTCCGATCGGTGACATCTAAGCCGCCTCCGCTTCGGTGGCACGCACCAGATACTCCTCCAACCGCTCCCGCCGGCGCTCGAGCGCCAGGATGTGGCCGCCCGCCTGCAGGGAGCGCACCACCACGCGATCGACGCGATCGGGGTCGTGGATTCTGACGCGGGTCACCGTGCCCAGCTCTTGGATGGTGTCCGCGGGCCCCAGCAAACGCTCGAGAAGCGCCCCTGGCACGTTCCGCAAGGTCAAATCCACCTGTTTGAGCGACACCGAGGTGATCTCTTCGATGCGCCCGGTCCGCAAGACCACGCCGTCCTGTAACACGGCCACCCGGTCGCACAGCGCTTCGACGTCAGGGACAACGTGCGAGGAGAAGAGCACCGTGCGCCCGCCGGCACGAAGCCCTTCGATCAGGTCGCGCACGTCTCGCCGTCCGAGCGGATCGAGCCCCGACATCGGCTCGTCGAGGATGACGACGTCCGGCTCGTGCAGCACCGCTTGCGCGATACCGAAGCGCTGGAGTTCACCCTTGGAGAGTTTGCGAAGCGGCGTGCCCAGCCGATGTCTTAAGTGCAGCTGCTCGGCAAGAACCTTGATCCGCTGGCGGCGGTGCTCGGGGCTCATCCCACACAGATCCCCGACCAGTCCCAGAAACTCCGCGCCGGTCAAGTGGTCGTAGAAATAGGGTCGCTCGGGCAAGAACCCCAGGCGCCGCCGCACCGCCGCGTCCGTGGGTGAACCGCCGGCAACCCGAACGGCGCCGCCCGACGGCGCGGTCAATCCGACCAGGCACTGGAGAGTCGTGGTCTTGCCGGCGCCGTTGACTCCCAAGAAACCAAACACCTCGCCGGCCCGCACCTCGAGATCGACGCCGCGCAGAACCGGGCGCCGCTTGAGCGTCCAGTCGTCGCGGACGTCCTTTGTCAAACCGACGGTTTCGATGACGACCGGTGGTGCCGTGTCACAATCCACGTCCAAGTGCCTCCCTGACCAGACGACAGCGAGCGGCACCCGCGGGGCACCGCTCGCTGTACTTGTACTGCTTCGTCGCGACTCAGCTTAGGAGTCGCTCGCTTGGCAACTAGGTGCCGTTGGTGACCGTCATGACAACCGAATCGCGGCCGTAACCGGTGATCGTGTAGCCGATCGTGCCGTTGTTCACGTAGCCCACTTCACCCTGGGCAGCAGCGGTCGCGTCCTTCGGAAGCTCCTGGGCGCCGGTGAACGGGTTGGTGAAACCAAGAGTGTCAGGCAGGGCACTGCGGAAGTCCGCAACGTCGGCGGGGTAGGCGCCGTTGAAACGCACCGCGTAGTCCTCAGCTGCCAGCTGCGTGGTGTGGCAGTTAGACTTGACCGAAGCTTCCTTCGCACGCGACTGCATAGCGATGAAGTTCGGGATGGCGATCGCCGCCAAGATACCAATAATCACCACGACGATCATGAGCTCGATCAGTGTAAAGCCCTTCTTGTTGCCAAGCATTGAAATCCTCCTCAATTGGGAACCGGCTTCGCGTTGTCGCGGGTCGCCCCCCAACGGAGCGCCGCAATTACCTGTGATCACTGCAACCCCTGTGCCACAGCCCATGTCCAAGCACAAACCAATACAATGCAACCAGTTACTGCAAACGTTGGGGCTGAACACGCAACTGGCGGCGAACCGATGTCGCAGCCCCAGGCGGCCGGCGTTGCGTCTCGCAATGCGATCGCACGTTGCACGGCCTAGGCGGCTTCCATCTGGCTGCCATCGTCGTCGTCGCCGGGACGTTGCCCAACCTCGCCCCCCTCGATATACCCGAGCTTCTGGTACTCCTGGAGCTTGCGGTAGAGGGTCGAGGCGTTGATCCCCAAAGTCTCCGACGCGCGGCGCTTGTGACCACCTGTATGGTTCAAGACCTTTAAGATGTACTCGCGCTCCAGTTCCTCAAGCGTCATGGTCGGCGAATCGATCATCAAAACACCCCTGCGGGTGACGCCGGTGCGAATCTTGGGCGGCAGCTCGGCGGGCGAAATGCAACCCTGCTCGTCCAAGATGACGCCGCGCTCGATGACGTTTTCCAATTCGCGGACGTTGCCCGGCCAGTCGTACTTGACCAACAGCTCCATGGCTTCGGGAGCGCAGGTCTTGATCTCGCCACCACCTGCGTACTTTTGCAGGAAGTGATCGACCAAGAGCGGAATATCGTCGCGCCGCTCGCGCAGGGCCGGTAGCCGCACCTGAATGACATTCAGGCGGTAGAACAAGTCGGTGCGGAAGTTGCCGGCGGCAATTTCCTGTTCCAGGTCGGCGTTAGTGGCAGCGATCAAGCGCACGTCGATCTTCAGAGGCTTGGTGCCACCCACTGGAATGATCTCGCGCTCCTGGAGGGCGCGCAAAAGCTTCACCTGCGTGGCCTGCGACATCTCGCCCACTTCGTCCAGGAAGAAACTGCCACCCTCAGCCACCTTCATGAGCCCTTCCTGGTCCCGGATGGCGCCGGTGAACGAACCCTTGATGTGGCCGAAGAGGTTGGACTCGAGGAGGTCTTGCGGCAAGGCGCCGCAGTTGATCGATACAAACTGGCCACCGGAACGGTGGCTCCGGTAGTGAATCTCCCGGGCGATCAGCTCTTTACCAGTGCCCGACTCCCCGCAAATCAGAATGGTCGAGTCGGTGGCGGCGACCCGGTCCACCAGGCTGAAGACCTGCGCCATCTCCTCGCTCTTACCAATGATGGTCTTCGAGTCGTGGTTCTTCTTAAGCTGGCGCTTCAAAAAGGTGTTTTCCGACTGCACACGCCGCACCTTCAAAGCGCTCCGCACCGCTGCCTTGATCTCGTCGTTGTTGGCGTTCTTCTCGATGTAGTGGAAGGCACCCTTGTTGACCGCGTCGATCGCCGATTGCCGCGAAGCAAAGGCGGTCATGATGATCACCGGCACGGTGTCGTCGATGCGCTTGACGCCCTCGAGGACCATGATGCCGTCCATGCCGGGCATCTTGATGTCGGTGATGACCAAGTCCAGCGGCAACTCGCGCGCCTTCTGGAGCGCTTCCGAGCCGGTGTTGGCGGTCAGGACGCGATAGCCCTCCTTCGACAGCAGGATCGACAGGAACTCGGTCATGCTCTGCTCGTCGTCGACCACCAGGATGCGTTCGCTTTTCATTCAGACCTCAAGGCGTGTTGTCTCGAACGAGCAGGGGCGGGTGCCGGAGGGCAGGGTGAAGCGTAGGGCACGCCAGCGCTCAGAGAAATCCATCGTCCCTAGCGTTTTCGGAGGAGGGAAGGCCACCTAAAGCGGTGGAGGGAACCGACTGACTTCTGTCGATCGGCGTGGGCCGATTTGCCCGCCGTTCTGTGCCGGAGCGAGTCGCCGTCGCGGCTAAGCAGCGCCGTCCACTTCGACCGTTGCGTGCTGTCCCAGGACAATGCAGAAACTCGCCCCCGCCGTTGGTGACTCCAAGTGCATTTGGCCGCCGTGTCGCTCCACGATCGACGCGGCAATGGCCAAGCCGAAACCGGTGCCGCCGTTTTTGGTCGTAAAGAACGGCTCGAAGATGCGCTCCCGCACCTCGGAATCGACGCCCGAACCGGTGTCCGTGACACGCAAGTGCAGGGCGTGTTGATCACCGGGGCGCAGAGGATCACCCAGAGCCAGCTCGAAGCGTAAGACGCCAGGCTGCTCGCCCATCGATTCCAAGGCGTTCAGAGCAAGGTTCAAGAGCACCTGCTTCAAGAGGGCGCGATCGGCATCCGCCGTCTTGGCCCGCGCCTCGAGCGCGATCGCCACCTCGACGCGATGGGCGCCGTGCTCCTTGGACACTTGAACCAGATCGGCCACTTCGTCGACCAACCGGTCGATACGGATCGGTTTGGTCTCGAGCGGCGTCACCCGCCCATAGTCCAGCATGTCCTGCACAAAGCTACCCAAGCGATTGCATTCTTTGACCGCCAAGTCCATGAGCCGGCGGTTTGCCTCGTCCAGATCCAACTCCTTGAGGAGCATGTCCAAGGAACCCGAGATTGGCTTGACGCAATTGCGAATCTCGTGGGCGATGCCGCCTGCCAAGCCACCGATGACCGCCAAGCGCTCCTGGCGCGCCAACTGCGCCTGACGCTCCCGAACGTGGGTCAGGTCCTGGAAGAGCACGACGAGGCCGCGGCCTTGGGGCTCGGCGCTCGAGCTGGCCGGCGGCTCACCACCGGTCAAGGTGCCGGTCATCCCCAGGGGCACAACGCGCCCGTCGGCCATCTCCACTTCCACTTCGCTGCGTCTGGGGAGATCGGGCCCAAAACGCGCCCACTCCAGCCAAGCCGCAAAGGGCCGCGCACCGGCCGGCAGCACGTCGGCCGGCCGGCGACCAATGGTCGCGGCCGGCTCGACGGCAAAGATCGCCCCGGCTGCACGGTTGAAGTGCAAGATGCAGCCGCGCTCGTCCAACGACAGGAGCCCTGACCCCAGGTGGTCAACAACGTAGGCGGTGTCGAGGCGCGCCTGGACCAACTGGCGCGAAGTGGTCTGTAAGGCCCGCGAGCGCTCGGCAAAGGCCCGGCCCAGGTGACCGGCGACGACGCCGGTCAGGGCCAAGGCGAGAATAGCGAGGGTCAAGCGCACTAAGTCGGCGGCGTCCCCCGAGTACACCCGGCCCGACACACCACCGTAGCCGTGCGGGCTCAACCACCCCAGCCCCTGTCCGACCAACACGACCAGATAGGCGACGATCGACAGGACTGCAGCAGCGACGCCACCCAGCCGCTGGTGCAGGACGCCCGCCACCGCCGTCACCGGCACGTACACCAAGACAAAGTGGCTGTCGATGCCGCCGGTCCAGTGGACCACCGCACTGACGATGGGCACATCAAGGAGGAGGAGACTCAGCGCCAGCCGGCGGGCACCGCGGGCGTCGGCCAAAAGATACAGCCCCGAGGTCAGGTAGATCAGGCCCAACGCCGCCAGGTGGCGAAGCGGCCGCGCCCCACCACCGCCCAACTCGGTGGGCTGATCGAAGACCACAGCCAGCGCCACGATCAGGGTCAGGACAACGCAACGGCCGGCGATCCACACCGCCGGCCGCCCCAACCTGAGGCTCCGCTCCTCTGCGAGCATCGCGCTATTCGACCTCGATAGAAACAGCCGGCGGCGACTCGAAGAGCCGCCGCCAGCCAGCCTAACGTTCTCCAGCCAGTTCCCGCTAGTGGTTGGTGACGACGTTGACCAGGTTCAGCATCGGCATGTACATCGCAACGACCATGCCGCCGACCAAAAGGCCCATGACCACGATCATCACCGGCTCGATGATCGAGGTCAGCGATGACACCGCGGTGTCGACTTCATCATCATAGAAATCGGCAATGCGGGTGAGCATCTGATCGAGCGCGCCGGTTTCCTCACCGACAGCAATCATCTGTACCACCATGGGAGGAAACACCTCAGCTTCGGACAAGGGCTTGGCGATGGTCTCGCCCTGACCGATGGAGGTGCGGGTGGCCATGACCGCGTCCGAGATGATGATGTTGCCCGCCGTATTGGCGGTAATCTCCAAACCGTTCAAGATCGGCACACCTGAGGACACCAGCGTCCCGAGGGTACGGGTGAAACGCGCGACCGCGGCCTTGCGGAGCACCTCACCCAGGACCGGGACCCGCAGCACCGCTCGATCGATCACGTGCTTGCCCTGGTCTGTCTTGTAGTAGTGCTTCAAGCCAAAAGCCCCGCCAACACCCAGGATCAGGAGCAGCCACCAGTAAGCCCGGAGCCCGTCGCTCAGCATTAGGACGATCCGAGTGGGCAACGGCAGGGCGTGCCCGAAGTCGGAGAACATCTTGGCAAAGGTCGGGATGATGACCGCCAACATGAAGACGGTGACGCCGATGGCCACGGTCATGACCACCGCCGGGTAGGTCATGGCGCCTTTGACCTTGCGCTTCAGGCTGTCGGCTTTCTCGATGTAGGAGGCCAACCGCTGGAGGATCTCGTCGAGGATACCGCCGGCTTCGCCGGCCCCCACCATGTTGGTGTAAAGCTTGTCAAACGCCTTGGGATGCTTGGCCATCGCCTCGTGTAGGGTCGACCCCGACTCGACGTCACCAGTCACCGTTTCGATGATCTCTTTGAAATTGTCGCGCTCGGTCTGCCGGCCGAGAATCTCCAAGCTCTGCACCAGCGGCAAACCAGCGTTGATCATTGTGGCGAACTGGCGCGTAAAGACCGCCAGGTCCTTGGTCTTGACGCCTTGCGCCCACGGCAAGTTGATCTTGATGTCTCTGGGCTTCTCGCGGACCGAGGTGACGATGATGCGCTGCCGGCGCAGCTGCGCCAAAACCGCCTCCCGTGAATCGAGTGCCAGCTCGCCGCCCTGGACTTCACCGGCAGTGGTTCTGCCCTTCCAAACGAACGTGGTTGCCATGATGGATGTCTCCTGCTAACGGACTAGGCGGCTCGGCCGTGGGCCGGACGCTGCGGGCGGTCCTGAACCCCGCGTTTCTCGAACATGTCTTCCAGCTCGCGTGGATCGTGCGAGCGATCGAGGGCATCGCCTCGAGTCAGGTCTTTCTTCATGACCGCGGCGCAGAGCGCCTGGTTCATGGTCTGCATGCCGTGCTGGTGGCCGGCCTGCATGTGGCTGTAGACCTGGTGGATCTTGCCCTCACGAACCAGAGCCCGCACGGCCTGCGTGCAGACCAAGACCTCTGCGCACATCACTCGGCCCTTGCCGCGCGAGCGCGGAATGAGCTGCTGCGTGACGATCCCCTGCAGCACGAATGCCAGTTGCGCCATGACTTGCTGGTGCTGGTCGGACGGGAAGGTGTCGACGATCCGGTGGATCGACTCGTAGGTCGAGTTGGTGTGCAAGGTGGCAAACACCAAGTGGCCAGTCTCGGCGATGTTGAGGGCGGCGTGCACCGTCTCCAAGTCGCGCAACTCGCCGACCAGGATGACGTCGGGATCCTGGCGCAAGATGTACTTGAGGGCGTGCTTGAAGCCATCGGTGTCGGCTCCCACTTCACGCTGGTTCACCACGCACTTCTTGTGCGAATGAATGAACTCGATGGGATCTTCAATGGTAATGATGTGGCCTGCGCGCTCTTGGTTGATGGCATCGATGATCGAGGCCAATGACGTCGACTTGCCGCTTCCGGTCGGGCCGGTAACCAGAACCAGGCCCTTCTGCTTGGTGATGAACTCACCGCACACCTTGGGCAACCCCAGCTCCCTGAGCGGCGTGATGTTGTAGGGAATCTGGCGGATGGCCATCGACACGACGCCGCGCTGCATGAAGACGTTGGCTCGAAAGCGGCTGATACCCTTGATCCCAAACGACAGGTCCAACTCCCGGTGGGCCTCGAAACGGTGCCTTTGGTCCTCGTTGAGTACCGAGTAGGCCAACCCCTGGGTGTCTTTGCCGGTCAGGGGCTGGGCAGCAGCAAGCGCCTCCAGCTCACCGTCGACACGCACTTTGGGTGGCACGCCGGCGGTCAAGTGGAGGTCGGAGGCTCCCAGCTTGACCATCTGCTCGAGCATGTCCCGTAGGTTCATTTCCGCCATCGATGAATCCCTTCGCCGCTTGCAGGCCGGCCGCTAGCCGCCGTGACTTTCCACCGAGTCATCTGCTGTCTCTTTCAACACTTCGTCTACTGAGGTAACGCCCTTCAACAACTTGGAGATACCATCCATGCGCAGGGTCATCATGCCCTCGTCCAGCGCCTGTTTTTTGACCTCGGCGTTCGAGCGACGCTCCAAAATGAGACGCCTCAAGGTCGGGGTGACGGTCATTACTTCGTAAAGCCCCTGCCGTCCCTTGAACCCGGTGTCGGCGCAGTCGTCGCAACCCTTGGGGGTGTAAACGGTCTCGCCGGCGTGCTCCGGGACGCCAAGCTGCTGGGCCAGTTTGTCATCCATCGGCTGCCCTGCCTTACAAGTACTGCAAAGCCGCCGCACCAACCGCTGCGCCACAATGAGATTCACCGACGACGCCACTAGGAAGGGCTCGATCCCCATGTCCACCATGCGCCCGATAGTCGCCGGCGCGTCGTTGGTGTGGAGGGTGGAGAGCACTAGGTGACCGGTCAGCGCCGCCTTGACGGCGATCGAGCCGGTCTCGATGTCGCGAATCTCACCGACCAAGACAATGTTGGGGTCTTGGCGCAAAAACGCTCGGAGCGCCCCGGCGAAGGTCAAACCCACCGCCTCGTTGATCTGCACCTGGTTGATGCCCTCAAGGTTGTACTCGACGGGGTCCTCGGCGGTCATGATGTTGACCTCGGGCGTGTTGACGCGCGAGAGCGCCGAGTACAAAGTGGTGGTCTTGCCACTGCCGGTCGGCCCGGTCACCAGCACCATGCCGTAGGGATTTTCGATCGCTTTGACCAGCGACTTGTAGGAGGACTCCTCCATCCCAAACTCGGCCAAGTCGATCCTCAGGTTCGACTTGTCCAGAATGCGCAGCACCACCTTTTCGCCAAAAATGGTCGGCAGGGTCGACACGCGCAAGTCCACCATCTTGCCGGCAATCTTGATCTTGATGCGCCCGTCCTGGGGCACGCGGCGCTCGGCGATGTCCAAGTCCGCCATGATCTTGATGCGTGAGATGAGCGCCAGCTTCATGCGGGTGGGCGGGTTCATCACCGGGTAGAGGACGCCGTCGATCCGGAAGCGCACGCGCATGGCACGCTCGTAGGCTTCGATGTGGATGTCGGAGGCACCCTTCTTCACCGCGTCGGCCAACAGCGAGTTGACGATCTTGACGACCGGCGCCGAAGCGTCACCCAGCTCGGAGATGTCGAGTTGCTCGTCGGACTCTTCGAGGACCTCGAGGTCGTCCATGTCCTCGAGCGACTCCATGACGCGGGTCATCGAGTCGGCCTGGTCGTAGTGCTTGTCGATGAGCCGCTTGATGGCGCTCTCGGCGGCCACCACCGGCACCACTTCGCAGCCGCTCAGAAACTTGATGTCATCGATGGCGAAGATGTTGGAGGGGTCGACCATCGCCACGGTGAGCTGGCGACCCTCGCGCCGGATGGGCACCACCTGGAACTTGGTCGCCACTTCCTGGGGCACAAGTTTGATGGCCTGCTGGTCGACGTCGTCATCCCCCGCCCCAAATGGTGGCACCGAGAACGCCTTGCTCAGAAAGCCGGTCAGATCCTCCTCGCTCAAAATCCCCAGCTTGACCAAGTTGGAGGAGGCGCTGCCACCGTGCATGCGCTGTTGTTTGTCTAGGCGACGGAGATCCGCCTCCTCGATCAGCCCGGCGTCGACTAGCTGAACAGTGAGATCTGTGAGGGACATGCGCGTGGGTCTCCCAGACACCAGGCTCGATCGAGCGGCTCGCCCCGGGGCCGCGTCCGGTCACACGGGGGCAGATGGCAATCTTCCCCGCGCGCCTTAGGGGCAAGTTCCATGCCTCGACTTTTTGGCGAGCGACTCAGGATGGATGCCCGAAGATGTTGGTGGCACACAAGTTGGCGACCCTGGTCCGGTGTGGGACAGTGGCGCCGGCGCCGGCGCCCGTCGCAAAATGCGCGAGTCAGCTGGCGATGTGAGGTCCACATCAGCTCTACCCGACTGGCGCCCGCCTCTCGGACCTCCAAGGCCAATGCGAAAGCGGCCCACCGCTCAGGCGAGTCGCTCCAACCGCTACTTCGACCTCGCCCCCGTCCCAACCGCTCGCCCAGCCGCTCACGAGAGCCGCTCCAACCCTTGCGTAAGACCGCTACTTAAGACCGCGCCCTCCTTCGACCGCGAACGGGCGCGATCCGGGGCGGCCCGGCCTCCTTCCCGGAGCACCCATCCACTGCTTGCGACAAGCAGTGCGACTTTTGGGTGCGGGCGCAGTTCCGCTCCGGAGCCACTTTTCAGTAAACCCAACTTGGTTCCGCTGCGGAACCACTTTTCAGCAAACCCAACTTGGTTCCGCTGCGGAACCACTTTCAGCCAACGCGACTCGGTTCCGCTGCGAAACTCAGAAACGGCTCTCTTGAAAAGCGCAACTCAAACGCGAGTCGGTTGGCAAAAGAGATTGCGATCAAGGTGCCGCTTCAGGCTCCGCAAAGTAGAGATGCGGCGCCAAGCGTTCCACGGTCTTGGGGCCAATGCCGCGGACCCGGGCCAAATCTTTGGCTGAGCGAAACGGTCCACCGTTTCGCCGGGCAGCGATTAGCCGCGTCGCCAGCGCCGGCCCAATGCCCGGCAAGCGCGTCAACATTTCGTGGTCGGCGCTGTTCGGGTCGACTCGCCCCACCGTTTCGACCGCCGGAGGATTCAGGGGTTCGAGCGGCGGCGGCAGGCGGTAGGGCTCCGTCGCCCGATAAATCGCACCCAAGGCGACGACTACAGCCATGCCGGCAATCAACCACTCCTCGCCTTCGGCCGGAACGAGAGCGTCCCATACGAAGTCGCGCCACGCCTCCAGGCGGTCCCTAAAAAAAGGACTGAAACGCAAGTCACTCGAGGGGCCTGGGGCTCAACGGGTCTCGGGTTCGGTGGCCTGCTTCCTGCGGCCATCTCCTGCCGCGCGCATCACGAACGACCCAGCGACACGCCACCTCATCGCCCCGCAACCCGACGTCGATCGCGTCCATCTCGGGTGGGGCGCGTGTTGCCACCGAACACGTCGAGCTTGGCAGAAAGCACGCCGCGTGCCACTTGTCCCGGGTGAAACGCTGGAAGGGGCCGGAGTCGGCGACCGAGGTGGATCGCGCATGGGCTAACCCAGGTTGCCAACGCCAAAAGATGGCACTTCGGGTCACACAATCGTCCACTCTGTTGTCAACCACTCGGCCTCGTCGACCGCAAACGAGCAGCGCCGCCAGAGTGCGGGGGGCGCACCGACGCAAGCGTTGAGCATGTTGTGGTAAACTCTAAGCGTAACCGCCCTCTGCTGGTTAGCAACTGAGCGCCGGCCTGGCTGTCCAAAAGGGGAACCCCTCCGGCGCTAACACATCGGGACGACCATGTGGACCACACGCCTAACGGCGGTCGCTGTGGGAGCCATCCCAATGGCGCTGGGAACCATCCCAGCCTCCTCCAACGCCGCCACCATCGAAGTCCCCACCGACTACCCCACAATACAAGCAGCCATGGACGCTGCCACCGACGGCGACACCGTTCGCGTTCTACCCGGCACCTACACCGAGAACATCGACTTCGGGGGCAAAGGCATCACCCTGGAGAGCACCTCCGGCCCGGAAGTGACGATCATCGATGGCTCCGGCGCCGACGCCGTTGTCACCTTCGACGACTCTGAGACCGAGACCTCGGTCATCCGCGGCTTCACAATCCAGAACGGCTGGCATGTCTCGGGGGGCGGCGGCATCCGCTGTGTTGTCGCCGCTCCCACCATCGAGGACAACATCATTGTTGGAAACCGCTCCAGAACCGGCGGGGGAATCTATGGAATAGTCTCCTCGCCCGTGATTCGGCGAAACGTCATCGACTCAAACATCGCCGATGGCTACGCCAACGGCGGCGGCGGGATCGGGTTGGTCCAGAACTCCCCGGCGATCATCGAAGACAACGTCATCTCCAACAACACGGTAACCAACTTCTTTGCCGTTGGCGGCGGCATTCTCTGTCACGCCGGATCCGACGCCACCGTCAGAGGCAATACGATCCATGGGAACCGCGTCCTGCACGACGGCGGCGCCGGAATCGGGTCCTGGTACGCTGCCGCCGAGATCATCGGCAACCTCATCCATGACAACTCGGCGTTCGGTAACGGCGGCGGAGTGATGGTGCTGGCCGGCGGGTCACTCGTACGCCAGAACGTCATCTTCAGAAATCGAGCGCGCCTTGGAGCAGGCGTACATGTCGTTGAGGCCCCAGGTGTTATCGAAGGAAACACGTTCGTCGAGAATGCATCCACCCACTCTTCTGTCGGATCGACAATTAGATCGACCAGCTACGTATCGCCCCTAACTGCCCGCAACATCGTGGTTCGCTCCATTGGCGGATACGGCATCGACTGTGGCCTAGCCCACCAAGTGACCTGCAACCTCCTGTTTGACAACGACCTCGGTGCCTTCAAAGACTGCGAAGAGCAGGAACTCTTTGGCAACTTCGAAGCCGACCCGAAGTTCTGCGATGCAGCGACTGACGATTTCACCCTAGCCGCAGACTCACCCTGTCTCCCAGGCAATCACCCCGAAGGCATCGAGTGCGGCCTGATCGGTGCGCTACGCGAGGGATGCCCCGCTGTCCCAGTGAGCAGCATGAGCTGGGGGAGGATCAAAGCGCGCTTTGCGCGGTAGTCGCTCCCCATCCGCACGCAGAAATTGACAAAAGGCTGGGACCTATCGACGCTGGGACCTTCAACCAAGGCTGCGTTGACACGTTGTGCTAAACTCGAACCGTCGGACTACTGAGCGCCAGCCTTGGCTGTCCAGCGGGGCAACCGGCGCCAACACATCGGAACGACCATGTGGACCACACGCCTAACGGCGGTCGCTGTGGGAGCCATCCCAATGGCGCTGGGAACCATCCCAGCCTCCTCCAACGCCGCCACCATCGAAGTCCCCACCGACTACCCCACAATACAAGCAGCCATGGACGCAGCCACTGACGGCGACACCGTTCGCGTTCTACCCGGCACCTACACCGAGAACATCGACTTCGGGGGCAAAGCCATCATCCTCGAGAGTGCCTCCGGACCGGAAGTGACGATCATCGATGGCTCCGGTGCAGACGCCGTTGTCACCTTCGACGACTCTGAGACCGAGACCTCGGTCATCCGCGGCTTCACAATCCAGAACGGCTGGCATGTCTCGGGGGGCGGCGGCATTCGCTGCGTTGTCGCCTCTCCCACGATCGAAGACAACGTCATTGTCCGAAACAGGTCCAGAACCGGCGGTGGCATCTATGGACTGGTCTCATCGCCCACTATCCGCCGAAACGTCATCGATAGCAACACCGCCGACGGCTACAACAATGGCGGTGGAGGTATTGGCTTGACCCAGAACTCCCCGGCCCTTGTCGAGGACAACGTCATCTCCAACAACACGGTGACCAACTTCTATGCCTTTGGCGGCGGCCTCCTCTGCAAGGAGGGCTCCAATGCCACCGCTAGGGGCAATACGATCCGCGGCAACCGCGTCTTGCACGATGGTGGCGCTGGGATAGGCTCCTGGAACTCTGCTGTCGAGATTGTCGGCAATTTCATCCACAACAACTCAGGAGTCGGCGGCGGCGGTGGCGTTTCTATCTTGGGTGGTGAATCGTCAGTGCGCGAGAACATCATCGTTCGGAATCAAGCGCGACTAGGCGCAGGCCTGAAGGTTACGGATTCCCCGGGAATCATCGAAGGAAACACGTTTGTGGAGAATGAATCCACCTATCTTCCTCTTGGATCGACGATCGCCTCGATCAGCCCGACGACTTCTCCAGTCACTGCTCGCAACATCGTCGTCCGCTCGGTCGGCGGCTACGGTATTGACTGCGGAGTCAACCACCAGGTGACCTGCAACCTCCTATTCGACAACGATCTCGGTCCCTTTAGAGACTGCGAAGGGCAAGGTCTCTTTGGCAACTTCGAGGCAGATCCGAGGTTCTGCGACGCGGCCAGCGACGACTTCACCCTAGCCGCAGACTCACCCGGCCTCCCGGGCAATCATCCCGAAGGCATCGAGTGCGGCCTGATCGGTGCGCTAACCGAGGGATGCCCCGCCGTGCCGGTGAAACAAATCAGCTGGGGGAGAATCAAAGCCCGCTTTGCGCAATAGCCCCTCCTTCTACCCTATCGGACGAGAAGCAAACGTTCGACGAATCGCCTGCCGCCGGCGTGAACTTCGAAGAAGTAGGTGCCACTCGGCGCTGGCAACCCATTGGCTCTCCGGCCATCCCAAGCCACGTGTTTCTCACCAGCAGCTTGCAGGTCGGCAAACCGACGGATGAGCCGCCCGGCAGCATCGTAGACAGCTGACTCGACCACCGCGCTCTGCCCGGCAGTAATGGCGAGTGTGAACGCGGTACCGGTCGATGAGCCGATCTGGCGAACCTCGAGGTCAGCTGATCCCTCCGCGGCAAACAACGCTCCGGTTGCGCCACCGATTGATCGCGGCGCCAGCTCGCGCTCGCGACCACCGCAGTCAACAACGACAATCGGTGCCCCGAGCCGCAGGCTCAAGGTCCCATTTCGCCGGGCGACCGCGTCGAAACGACCGATCACAATCGGGCCATCGTCTCTAATGCACGAGAAGGCCGTCGCGTACCGCCCCCTCTCAGCATCGTAGCCTTCCGCCGCGCCGTAGATTTGACGGTCTAAGACCGCGTGATTCCCGCGCTCGAGCACCCAGCCCGCCGGAACATCAAACTCGACTTGCGCCGCGTCTATTCCAGACGCCCCGACTGCGTACAACCATACTGTAACCTCGCGCTGGGTGGCCCCCGACACGGTAGCGCCGGCTTGAGCATCCGAAGGAAGCACTGCGGGAGGCAGTTGATGATCAGGGTAGCGATCAGTGATGTGGAAATAGAAGATCGGCGGGGAGCCGTCCAGGCTCGCCTGGGTCAACTCGCTTGACACAACCTGTGTCGCGCACCCGCCAGACACGTCGTGCTGCAAGTGGGGGTTGAACGTGGACAGATCTGCAAGGGATACGGTCCAATCCAAGTTGTAGTCGCCGTAGTAGACTGGCCTTGTCCCAGTGAATGCTTGTTGGAGTAAGGCAAGGTCGCCATTTGTCACGTCCCCACTACCATTCACATCAACCGGCCGGAGGTGGTGTCGCGTCGAGTCCCCAAGGACTTGCCCCGCCACCTGGAACGCGTACTCGCAAAACGTGGCTCCCCCGAGAATCTGTCCGCCGACAAACACCGCTTCGCCGTTCGCGTCCGTCGGTGCGTCGGTATACACAGTGGCCGGCCGCAGGTCAGGGAAAGTGTCAAAAAGCGGATCCGCCGTCAAACAGTCCGAGAAGTCAATGTACGGCCACACCCCGGCGACCGGCTGATCCTGGGAGTCCAACACCGTCACCTTCGTCACGAAATCGCGCGCCACACACGGGTCGGCGTGCTTCGTCGCCGACGTGTTCGCTGAGCATCCGACAAGCCCGCCCCGGTTCCCAGTCGCCCCGCTCTCCAAGACCACCGTGCTGTGACTCACATCGCCATCGAGGATACGAAAGAGGTGCGACTCCTCGGGAGTCGACGTACCCGGCTTAATCGCCCAAAAGTAGAGCGCACCATCCCGGGCCATGAAGCCTCGAGCATTGGTATAAGCCGAGCTTTGCCAAACAACGCTCCAGTTGTCCGTGGCGGGGTCGTACACCATGACCCGGGCGTCGTCGCTGCCATTCCCACCAGACGCATACAACAAGTTGTCGAACTCGTAGAACGCATCGATCCGGTCGAAGGCACCGTTCGGGACCGAAGACCAGGACAGCGTCCAACTCGCCCCGTCGTACTCCCAGATCTCAGCCTTTCGGCTCGCGTCGCTGGCGCCACCGAACGTGCCGGCAAAGAGCTTGCCGTCAAAGGCGATGAGGGCAAGTAACGCGCCATCGATCTCTCCTGGCAAGGTCTCGTCATTCCAGCTCACGCCACCATCATCGCTCGACAGAATTCGCTGAGCACCTGGATCGCGCCAATCCACGCCCGGAGTGTTCTTCCCACCCGATATCCAGTACTTGCCGTCGTACTTGGCGACACCGAAGCACACCATCCGCCTTGAGCCGGTGAGGGTCGAGGTCATCGACGGACCGGGGAGATACCCGGTCGAGGAATCGGCCACGTAGATTGCGTTGTTGTTCGTGTCTAACCCGGGGATCGACGGAAAGAGATGAACTGGATCCCCTGACAAGACGTAGACAACCTTGTCGGCGCCTTCATCGACAAAGAGACCCAACCCCCAATGCAACCAAACTTCGTTGCCGTTGTGGTTGATGGCAACCGACGCGAGCGTCTCGGATGAATCCAGCTCCCAGAGCCGAGCATGTGGCCGTGACTCTGTCAGAAGCAGTGCCTTGTTCGCCGGGGTGATAAGCATCCGGGGACATGTTTCGCCGCAATCCTCGCCTTGACAGCTTCCAGTGCCAGGATAAGGTGGGCTCGGCGGGCCACCGTCGCAATCGTCGCCCCCCAGTGTATTCCACTCAACAAAGTCGAAGCCGCCCGGCGTCGCCTCCCGAAAGAGCGGAATCGGGCCGCACGCACTGCTGCCGATCTCCTCCCGAGTGACGCCGGTTAGCCAAAATCGACCATTGTAAGCGTGCGATCCCCAAACCGCGATATCCACGGTGACGGGCGTCGGTGAAGCGGCGGACGCCGCCAACCCCTCCGACGTTGAAGCTAAACCAGCAATCACCACGGCAAGAACGAAAGACAACTTGGATAGTAAAACGACCATCGGACCTCTCCTGTTAACTGCGGAAGAGGTGCCTCGTACCGAGGACAGAGACAACCCCCACGGGCAAGCGGTGGGCGGCGACTGAGGAAGGGCGACCTTCTCCCTGAGAAGGCGTTCTGCAAGAAGGCGACCGTGCCACGGCAAACGACCTCGTACCTAGCGGGCGATGCAGCCGCGACCATCGCGGCGACTCACAGCATAGGGCAGGCATTGACAACGGGCAAGGCACAAAAATGCCACGGCGTACTTGAAAATCGGGGCGTGATTTCTGGCTGAGGAAGCGCCAGCGCCTCACCAAGCAGTGGTAAAAGGTCTGGCACCTTCAACCGAGGCTGCGTTGACACGTTGTGCTAAACTCAAAACGTCGGGCAACTGAGCGCCAGCCTTGGCTGTCCAGCGGGGCAACCGGCGCCAACACATTGGAACGACCATGTGGACCACACGCCTATTGGCGGTCGCTGTGGGAGCTGTCTCAGTGGCGGGAGTCATCCCCGCCTACGCCGCCTCCATCGAAGTCCCCACCGACTACCCCACAATCCAAGCCGCCATGGACGCAGCCACTGACGGCGACACCGTTCGCGTTCTACCCGGCACCTACACCGAGAACATCGACTTCGGGGGCAAAGCCATTGTCCTCGAGAGTGCCTCCGGCCCCGAAGTGACGATCATCGATGGCTCCGGCGCCGACGCCGTTGTCACCTTCGACGACTCGGAGACCGAGACCTCGGTCATCCGCGGCTTCACAATCCAGAACGGCTGGCATGTCTCGGGGGGCGGCGGCATCCGCTGTGTTGTCGCCGCTCCCACCATCGAGGACAACATCATTGTTGGAAACCGCTCCAGGACCGGCGGGGGAATCTATGGAATAGTCTCCTCGCCCGCGATTCGGCGAAACGTCATCGACTCAAACATCGCCGATGGCTACGCCAACGGCGGCGGCGGGATCGGGTTGGTCCAGAACTCCCCGGCGATCATCGAAGACAACGTCATCTCCAACAACACGGCGACCAACTTCTTCGGCCTGGGCGGCGGCATTCTCTGCAACGAGGGCTCGAACGCGATGATAGGCGGCAACACGATTCGGGGAAACCGAGTCTTGAGGGACATCGGCGGTGGAATCGCGTCCTGGAACTCGACCGTTGAGATCCACCAAAACTTCATCCACGACAACTTTACGAACCAAGAAGGCGGTGGGGTGGCGATCTTGCTTGGCGAGTCTCTTGTCCGCAACAACATCATCGTACGGAATCGCGCTCTGTTCGGTGCAGGCGTCTTTGTCACCGACGCTCCAGGTGTCATCGAAGGCAACACGTTCGTCGAGAATGCATCCACACACTCTTCTGTCGGATCGACAATTAGATCGACCAGCTACGTATCGCCCCTAACTGCCCGCAACATCGTGGTTCGCTCCATTGGCGGATACGGCATCGACTGTGGCCTAGCCCACCAAGTGACCTGCAACCTCATGCTCGCCAACGAGCTCGGTGCCTTCAAGGACTGCGAAGAGCAGGAACTCTTTGGCAACTTCGAAGCCGACCCGAAGTTCTGCGATGCAGCGACTGACGATTTCACCCTAGCCGCAGACTCACCCTGTCTCCCAGGCAATCATCCCGAAGGCATCGAGTGCGGCCTGATCGGTGCGCTACGTGAGCGATGCCCCGCCGTCCCAGTAAGCAGCGTGAGCTGGGGGAGGATCAAAGCGCGCTTCGCGCGGTAGTCGCTCCCCATCCGCACGCAGAAATTGACAAAAGGCTGGGACCTATCGACGCTGGCACCATCAACCGAGGCTGCGTTGACACGTTGTGCTAAACTCGAAACGTCGGGCAACTGAGCGCCAGCCTTGGCTGTCCAGCGGGGCAACCGGCGCCAACACATCGGGACGACCATGTGGACCACACGCCTAACGGCGGTCGCTGTGGGAGCTGTCTCAGTGGCGGGAGTCATCCCCGCCTACGCCGCCTCCATTGAAGTCCCCACCGACTACCCCACAATCCAAGCCGCCATGGACGCTGCCACTGACGGCGACACCGTTCGCGTTCTACCCGGCACCTACACCGAGAACATCGACTTCGGGGGCAAAGGCATTATCCTGGAGAGCGCCTCCGGCCCGGAAGTGACGATCATCGATGGCTCCGGCGCCGACGCCGTTGTCACCTTCGACGACTCGGAGACCGAGACCTCGGTCATCCGCGGCTTCACAATCCAGAACGGCTGGCATGTCTCGGGGGGCGGCGGCATTCGCTGCGTTGTCGCCTCTCCCACGATCGAAGACAACGTCATTGTCCGAAACAGGTCCAGAACCAGCGGTGGCATCTATGGACTGGTCTCCGCACCCACTATTCGCCGAAACGTCATCGATAGCAACACCGCCGACGGCTACAACAATGGCGGTGGAGGTATTGGCTTGACCCAGAACTCCCCGGCCCTTGTCGAGGACAACGTCATCTCCAACAACACGGTGACCAACTTCTATGCCTTTGGCGGCGGCATCCTCTGTCACGCCGGGTCCGACGCCACCGTCAGAGGCAATACGATCCATGGGAACCGCGTCCTGCACGATGGCGGCGCCGGAATCGGGTCTTGGAATGCTACTGTCGAGATCGTCGGCAACCTTATCCATAACAACTCAGCATACGCAGAAGGCGGTGGTGTTTATGTCCTATTTGGCAAATCCTCGGTGCGCGATAACACCATTTTTAGGAATCGCGCTCTGTTCGGTGCAGGCGTACACGTCGTTGAGGCCCCAGGCGTCATCGAAGGAAACACCTTCGTCGAGAATGCATCCACACACTCTTCTGTCGGATCGACAATTAGATCGACCAGCTACGTATCGCCCCTAACTGCCCGCAACATCGTGGTTCGCTCCATTGGCGGATACGGCATCGACTGTGGCCTAGCCCACCAAGTGACCTGCAACCTCTTGCTCGCCAACGACCTCGGTGCCTTCAAGGACTGCGAAGAGCAGGAACTCTTTGGCAACTTCGAAGCCGACCCGAAGTTCTGCGATGCAGCGACTGACGATTTCACCCTAGCCGCAGACTCACCCTGTCTCCCAGGCAATCACCCCGAAGGCATCGAGTGCGGCCTAATCGGTGCCTTAAACGAGGGCTGTCCCGCTGTCCCAGTAAGCAGCGTGAGCTGGGGGAGGATCAAAGCGCGCTTCGCGCAATAGCCCCTCCTCCTTCTACCCTATCGGACGAGAAGCAAACGTTCGACGAACCGCCTGTCACCAGCGTGAACGTCGAAGAAGTAGGTGCCACTCGGCGCTGGCAACCCGTTGGCTCTCCGGCCATCCCAGGTCACGTGCACCTCACCGACAACATTCAGGTCGGCAAAGCGACGGATGAGCCGCCCGGCCGCATCGTAGACCGCCGCCTCGACCACCGCGCTCCGCCCAACGGTAATGACGAGCGTGAACGCTGTACCCGTCAAAGAGCCTATCTGGCGAACCTTGGGGCCATCTGATCCCTCGGCGGCAAACAACGCCCCAGTTGCGCCACCAAATGCTCGCGGCGCCAGCTCGCACTCGCGACCGCCGGCGACATGAGGTAAACTCTAAGCGTAACCACCCTCTGCTGGTTAGAAACCGAGCGTCGGCCTGGGTGTCCAGCAGAGAATCCCCGCCGACGCTAACACATTGGAACGACCATGTGGACCACACGCCTATTGGCGGTCGCTGTGGGAGCTGTCTCAGTGGCGGGAGTCATCCCCGCCTACTCCGCCTCCATCGAAGTCCCCACCGACTACCCGACAATCCAAGCCGCCATGGACGCAGCCACTGACGGCGACACCGTTCGCGTTCTACCCGGCACCTACACCGAGAACATCGACTTCGGGGGCAAAGCCATTGTCCTCGAGAGCGCCTCCGGACCGGAAGTGACGATCATCGATGGCTCCGGCGCCGACGCCGTTGTCATCTTCGACGACTCTGAGACCGAGACCTCGGTCATCCGCGGCTTCACAATCCAGAACGGCTGGCATGTCTCGGGGGGCGGCGGCATCCGCTGTGTTGTCGCCGCTCCCACCATCGAGGACAACATCATTGTTGGAAACCGCTCCAGAACCGGCGGGGGAATCTATGGAATAGTCTCCTCGCCCGTGATTCGGCGAAACGTCATCGACTCAAACATCGCCGATGGCTACGCCAACGGCGGCGGCGGGATCGGGTTGGTCCAGAACTCCCCGGCGATCATCGAAGACAACGTCATCTCCAACAACACGGCGACCAACTTCTTCGGCCTGGGCGGCGGCATTCTCTGCGACGAGGGCTCGAACGCAATGATAGGCGGCAACACGATTCGGGGAAACCGAGTCTTGAGGGACATCGGCGGTGGAATCGCGTCCTGGAACTCGACCGTTGAGATCCACCAAAACTTCATCCACGACAACTTTACGAACCAAGAAGGCGGTGGGGTGGCGATCTTGCTTGGCGAGTCTCTTGTCCGCAACAACATCATCGTACGGAATCGCGCTCTGTTCGGTGCAGGCGTCTTTGTCACCGACGCTCCAGGTGTCATCGAAGGAAACACCTTCGTCGAGAATGCATCCACACATTCTTCTGTCGGATCGACGATTTCCTCAATAAGCCCGACCGTTTCTCCGATCACTACGCGGAACATTGTGTTCCACTCAATCGGCGGCTACGGTATCGACTGCGGTGTCGACCACGAAGTGACCTGCAACCTCCTGTTTGACAATGACCTCGGTGCCTTCAAAGACTGCGAAGAGCAGAAACTCTTTGGCAATTTCGAAGCAGATCCGAAGTTCTGCGATGCAGCGACTGACGATTTGACCCTAGCTGCAGACTCGCCCTGCCTCCCGGGCAATCACCCCAAAGGCATCGAGTGCGGCCTGATCGGTGCCCTCCGCGAGGGCTGTCCCGCTGTCCCCGTGAGCAGCATGAGCTGGGGGAGGATCAAAGCGCGCTTCGCGCAATAGCCCCTCCCCCATCCGCCCTATCGGACGAGAAGCAAACGCTCGACCAACCGCCTGCCGCCAGCGTGAACTTCGAAGAAGTAGGTACAACTCGGCGCTGGCAACCCGTTGGCTCTCCGGCCGTCCCAGGCCACGTGTATCTCACCCACAACAACCAGGTCGGCAAAGCGACGGATGAGCCGCCCAGCCGCATCGTACACAGCTGCTTCGACCACCGTGCTCTGCCCGGCGGTTACGGCGAGCGTAAACGCGGGACCCGTCGATGAACCTATCTGGCGAACCTCGAGGTCAACTGATCCCTCCGCGGCAAACAACGCTCCGGTTGCGCCACCGACTGATCGCGGCGCCAGCTCTCGCTCGTGACCGCCGCAGTCGACAACGACAATCGGTGCACCGAACCGCAGGCCCAAGGTCCCATCTCGCCGTGCGACCGCGTCGAAACGACCGACCACAATCGGGCCATCGTCTCCAATGCACGAGAAGGCCGTCGCGTACCGCCCCCTCTCAGCATCGTAGCCTGCCGCGGCGCCGTAGATTTGACCACTCAAGACCGTGTGGTTTCCGCGCTCGAAGGTCCAGCCTGACGGGACATCAAACTCGACTTGTGCCGCGTCTATTCCAGACGCCCCGACAGCGTACAGCCACACTGTAATCGACCATTGTAAGCGTGCGATCCCCAAACCGCGATATCCACGGTGACGGGCGTCGGTGAAGCGGCGGGCGCTGCCAGCCCCTCCGAAGTGGAGCCTAGACCAGCAGTTACCAAGGCAAGAACGCAAACCAACTTGGATGATGGAACGCCCATCGGATTTCTCCTGTCAACTGGGGAAACAAGGGTGCCTCGTACTAAAGCAGAGACAACCCCCACGGCAAGCGGCAAGCGGCGGGCGGCGACTGAGGAAGGGCGACCTTCTCCCAGAGGAGGCGTACCAAAAAAATGGCGACCGCGCACACGACTAACGACCTCTTACCAGCGGGGCGGTGCAGCCGCGACCATCACGGCGATTCACAGCATAGGGCAGGCACTGACAACCGGCAAGGGTAAGAGCTTCCCACGTCACTCTGACGGATCGGGTCGCCGTCCCTAGTCAAGGAGGCGCCAGCGCACCCCTACCATCACCGTGCGCCCCGCTGCCGGGAACCAAGCCCCGGTCCGCTGGTCGCGGACAGCGACCGGGTAGGCACGGTGGCCCATGTTGCGCATGGCGATCTCCAGATCCATCTGCTCGGACATGATGGCCACCAAGGCACCGTCGGTGCGCAAGTAGTCGCCCAGCACCACGCCGCTGCCGTCGTCTCGCCGCCCGACGTAGGTCACATCCAACCGCGGGCGGAGCCGCATGTTGCCGCCAAACAAGTCGAGCTTGGCAGAAAGTACACCGCGTGCCACTTCATCCGGATGAAACGCAGGCAGGGGTCCGGAGCCGGCGGCCAGGAAGAATCGCGTGTGGGTCAATCCGAGTTGCCATCGCCAAGGTGTGACCTCGGGTGACAGAACCGACCACTCCGTTTCCAACCATTCGGTGGTGTCGAACCCAAACGCGTAGCGGGGCCACGGCGCCGTACGGAGAGTCTCCTCCAAGGTGGCGCGGCCGGCGCCTCGGTGGGCGGTCACGGTGGTACTGACCCGCCAACCCCAGTCGACGTCGAGAGTCGCTGCAGCCAAATCGTGGCGTTCCGGACGCGGCCGGCTGACGCCCAAGACCTCCTGGTCGGCGCTCGGCACCCACCACTGGCGCCGCGCGCGGCCCTCGACCGACCAGCGTGGATCGGGCTGCCAAGCGAGTTGGACGCGCCCCCCCAACTCCGGCGCGTAGACTTGGCTCGCCCAACCGCCACCTGCGGCTAGCCACGACCACTCCCCCATCTGGCCAGCGCTCCCCACCTCGAAGACGCCGCGACTGACCGCCGGTTCCAGGCGGCGGTCCGCACTCCGAATGCTCATGCGATCCGCCTCGCCGTCGACCGAAGCAAACCAACCGTAAGCCCCGATGCTCTCGACGTCGAGGCCGGCGGCAAAGCGGCGACGCCGGTAGTCGGGCGATGCGTTGGCGGACAAGCGGTCGTCCAAGGCGAGGACGCGACTCTGAAACGCCACGTCGCCCCACCGGCGGCTGGCGACGAGGCGGGCGCCCTGGTCGAAGGCCTGGGTAGCGCGACCGTCTTTCCAGGTGTAGCGGCGCTCGCCGTTGCGGACGGCGGCGTCGAACATCCACCCGGATCGGCGGTAGGCGGCGTCAAAGGACGCAAGCCGCGTCGACAACTCGGCGAGCGGACCGTTGGCGCCAATATGTCCATTCATCACCCCCAGCCAGTAGTCGAGAACCTGGCGGCGATCGGTGAGGGTGACCCCGCCGGCAGTCATCGCCTCGCCGGCATGGTGAACAACGACCCGGCTCTGCGCACCGCCATCGCGCTGGGCCTCGCGCGTCGCCCACTCGATCCGCCCCGGATCGACGTGCAACGAGTCGCGACCCCCACGGTAGAAGCTGCCGATCGAGGCGTAGTGCGACCAGTCGAGAGGCGGGCCCAAGTGCCCGAGGGCGGCGCTCGCCAAATCGAAACCATCGAGGCGCGGAGTGGTCACTGGGAAGCCGTCGACGCCGATTGCCCAGCCAGCCCACGAACCGCCGCGGGCGAGCGCCCCGCCGCCGGCGGTCGTCCCCGAGGTTTCGACGTAAGCACCGGGCGTCCGACCCAGCACCTCGATCGGTGAGCGAGCACCGGCGCGCTCGACGTCGGCGCGCTCCACTCGATAGTGTGCACCCGGCTGGAGGAGTTCTTGGCGAGGAGCCAGACGCACCGTGCCGAGGGGCAAGTCCAAGCGAGCAGCCGTCGTGTCCACGCGAGCCGCCGAGGTGTCGGGGACGGAGCCGCGCAGTGCGGTAGTGTCAGCAGCAACCTCGCGAAGCCCGACACCGGTGGTGTCAAAGTCTGATTCGCGCAACCCGGTAGTGTCAGCAACAGCTTCGCGGAATCCGGTGGTGTCGGCGACGGCTGGCGCCGGTACCGTCGCCCGGCCGTCCGTCCAGCCGCTGCAAAGAAGCGCAACGACTGCGCTCGAGAACCGCCGACGTGCCAGCGTCATACCGGGCGTCTTAGGTAGCCGAGTTCCGAGAGACGGAGCGTCGCCACCGTCCCCAGCGTCGCAAACACCGCGGCGTTCGACGCGACGTGGAGTGCCATGAACGGCACACCACCAACGACCGTCGGCACGATGCGCCCCACGTGCAGCCCCAAGCCCAAGTTGGTCAAAAGGTCGTAGATCGCCGTCAGCCCCAACCCCAAAGCCCCCAAGACGACGGACAAGTGCCCCGGTCGCTTGGGATGACGCGGCGCCCACAGACCACCTGCCGCCCCGACAGAAGCCATGCCGGTGAGTTGGCCGACGAAAACCAAGGGAAAAGCCACGCCCCAAGGGTTCAAAAGCGAATAAACCGCCGTTGCCGCCAGTCCTACCCACGCGCCATCGCGCACGCCGCACATCGCACCCCCCAAGAACACGGTGAGCGTCATGAGTTCGATGTTGGGCACCGCCGCGAGGAGAAAGCCGAGCGCCACCGCCAGCGCCGCGAAGGCAGCGACAAAGGCAATTCGGCGGCTGGCTGGCTGCATCAACGACCAGCAGCTTGACGCAACGCTTCTACCGCCGTCGCCGGCACCGCTTGGCTGCCTACTGATGAGTCGCCGCGGTCGCCGCCGTGGAAGTCGGAGCCGCCGGTGGCAATCAGCTGGTATCGCTCGACCACCTCCAGGTAGCGCTGGCGGGTGGACTCATTGTGCCGGGGATGCCACACCTCGACGGCCCCAAGACCGGCATCCGCCATCTCGGGGATCAAGTCGTCCCGCCGGAGCGTCCCCGGATGCGCCAGCGAGGTGACACCGCCGGCACGCTTGACGACGCCGATCGCCTCGCGCGGGTGGAGCGTCATCCGCTCGACGTACGCCGGCGCATGGATACCGATGTAGCGGTCGAAAGCCTCCTGGAACGTCGCTACCTTTCCCCCGCGCACCAACGCGTCGGCGATGTGGGGTCGGCCGATCGGCGCCTCCCCCGCCAGGGCTTCGACCGTCTCCATGTCGACCTGGACGTCCAACTCGATCAGGCGCTCGACCATGGCGCGCCCGCGTTCCCGCCGGGCCGTGCGCTGGCGCGCCAGCATCGCCTCAAGTTCGCTCGACGCCTCGTCGACGAAGTAGCCCAGTAAATGAATGCTGGCGCCGTCCAGCGCCGTGGAGATTTCGATACCGGGCACCAATTCGAGGCCAGCCTGAGCAGCAGCGCGGCGCGCTTCGGGCAGGGCCGCCAATGTGTCGTGGTCGGTGATCGCACACGCCGCCAGGCCGGCCGCCCCGGCGGCGTCCACCACCTCCGTGGCGGTCAAGACACCGTCAGAAGCGATGGTATGTAGGTGAAGGTCGGCTGTCGCCGATGGAGACGCTGGATTGGCTGACATGGGGTCCCGGTTGCCTAGCTGGAGTTGATTTCCAGGGGGACCGTAGCGAGAACCGGGGAACCGGGCAAGGCCCGTGCCAGCGGCACGCGGCCGAGGGCGCTATCCCAGCTGCGGCGCTGTACGCCTAGCTTGCTTAGCTACCTCCGATAGTGCTCCTTGATCGCGCCCCAAGTTTGAGCCCGAACGGGCACCGCCGCCGGATTGCAGGCTGAATAGCCGCCATCCCCAACGCAGATCCGGGCGCGATTCGACTCTGGGATGTTGAACGCGGTACCGCCGTCACACTCATAGATGCCACTTATGACCAGTTGGCTGTCCTCGACAATCAAGCACCCTGAGCTCCCCGATGTGAGCCAGATTTTAACTAGCGGTGCAAGTTCGCCTCCTGTAATGCACTCAAAGCTCGTGATCAGGTGCCCGTCGCTGCCACTCGGCGCGGTGATTCCAAGCTGATTGGGAAGGCAGTCAGCGTTCGAGCCGACAACATCCCAATCCCCCCAAGGGTTTTGCGGATCACCATTATCCACCTTGAACTCGTAGGTGAACGACGATACCTCTTCGTAGTTTCTTAGAAATGCGAAGACGATCCAAAACTCAAAGGCGCCCACGTTGACGCGTGGTTCACTTTGCGCGCTGCAGTCAAACTCACCAACCCAAGAATCACAGGAAAGAGAAGAACCCAACTCGTGAGCGTGCATGACAATCGTCGTGCTCTCGTTGCCCCAACCCACCTCAGCCATGACGCTCACACCAACACCGATACTAAGGACTAACGCTATCCACGCCTTCATCGGAACACCCTCCTACTTCAAGAGTATTGCCTTTCCTCGGAACCGCCGCTCATCCACGACTACGGTGTAGAAGTAGATACCTGAAGCCGCGGGCAAGCCCCGGTCACTACGCCCGTCCCATATCACGGAGTACGTTCCCCGGCGCATCCGTTCATTCACCAACACGCGCTTCAAACGACCCGCCACGTCGTAGATTTTGAACTCAACGTCCGCGTCAGCTGCCAAGTACAGGGGGATTGTGGTTATCGGATTGAACGGATTCGGATAGGGTTCGCCTACCCGAGTTTGCAGCGAAGGTGATGCTGAGCCCCCGATCCCTGCCGTTGCCAGTGTCGTGGCGATCTGTACCTCGAACGCCTCGATTGTGATGTCGCCTGGCGAGCTATTGACAACGACCAAGTGCCAGTCCCCACCAGCTTCAGTGGTGTTGAAAACCGTGAGCGGAACCGACTCCGTCGCCGCTCCGTTAAACGAGTACGTCCGGAAATGCTGGTACGGAGCGTCGCGCCCGTCGTCGAACCAGGCGTCAAACACTTCCGGCCAGCTGACGTGGTGGAAAACCAAGTTGCGCACAAGCCACTGCTTCGTGTTGTTTGGCGACACAAGCTGCCAGGTCGCCAAGGGCACGCGGCCGCCGTTTTCGCCCACTCTGACATGTACGTTCACGTCCTCCACGAGGGTCGAAGGTGGAAGCGGGACGTTCACGACAAGCGTATCCGTATCGCCAGTCCCCACCGTGTGGGGCAGCGGTGTGTTGCTCGCGTAAGTCGCGCGCACCATGTCCGTCCCCACCCAAAACTTCGCATGATCAAGCTCAGGGGCCGACTTGGGCCAGTGACTCGTAACCCCCGGGGCGGAGACCCCGTTGACCTGATTTACCGCACTTACATAGTACTCCAGGTAGCGTTCCGCAAAGGGTTCAGGATCAAGAATTGCAGTAAACGCACCGTTGGGGCCAACGCTTGAATCGAAGACCATTTGCGTCGTCTTCCCAAAGATCCCACCTGTACCGTAGTGAACGAAGACGCTGTCCGGTTTCACGCCCTCCGCGCTACCGAGTTCCAAGGCCAAATACCTCGGAGCCATGAATGCGGTATCTCCAGGCACGACTATGGGGTTGAAACTAACTCCGTAGGTGAAGTCGTGCTCCGTCATGAACCAGCCGTGCCTATCGAAAGCATCCACCATCACGTTGAGGTGGTTGCCGCCGGCCAGGCTATCCGCGTGCAACATCGCCTTCGCGACCGTGTGGAACGACTGATTGCCGCTTGTAACGGTTAGAGCATGTGCCAAACGCAGGTAGAAAGTGTCTCGCGCAGCGCAGCTCGCAACGAACGTCGTCGGGTCGATATCGGGACAACGACCATACCTCGCCTCGATGCTGTCGAACACACTCCACAGTGCGTTTCCGAAGATGTTGCCCGCGACATAGTCGCCGACATGCCAATCCCAGGGGTACTCTTGATTGAGGAACAAGTACTTGCCGCGCGCCTCCAACGCCGGAACGAACCACTCAGCCGCCAGGTACTCAAGCGGAGGAACGCCCCGCGATTGGTGTCCCGCTAAGTTCGTAGCAACAAAGTTCGCGATGCCGCCTTCGGCAAGCTTTCTGGACTCCGGCGTGGAGTTAGTTATAGGACCGTTCGTTTGGTCTTGATGAAAGAGGTGACCGTACTCATGTAAGACTACTTCAGCATCCTCTGCCCCATAGGCGCCGGTCTTCAACCAGCGGTTTACAGGGCTGTAGGCCGGTGCCCCTGCATCGTACAGGACGATGATCGGCGTGGGGGTGCTATGTGCCTTAGGATCTGGCAGCAGCTCTTCAAAGAAGTACTCCGTCGCGTTTTGTACAACAAAGTAGGTCATCGCTTGGGAGAAGCGTTCCAGCGGGTCGGGCTCCGTCGTGACATCGTCCAACCGAATGCATCGCTCAAAGCTGAAGTCGGGATTTGCTGGAGTTGTATCCTGAAACGCCGGGACGGAGCCAAACGTGTAGTCAAGAACAACCAGGTCGCTTTCGAGGCCCCATATTCCTGGCTCGACCTCCTTCACACCAGTCAGGGTCACTGAATTGTAGACACCCGGCGGAAACGTGCACGTGGATTCCGGGCGTGCAATATTGATTGCGCCCATGTCGTTGGGAAAAGTCGTATCGCCGAGCGCAACCCGAGGGTTGGGGAACCAGACGAGCGCCGATGCATCTGCCGCGAGCGCCGGGGAAACCGCAACGACACCACCGGAGTGCGCGTCGACAAACACGGTCCACCTATCGGTTACGACCTGCCAGGTGAGCCTGGCGCTTGAAGCATCTGGATAGATCACCAGCTGGGGCGCGTCGACAATGCCCTCACCAAGGCCAAGTTCATTCTGAGCAGCGACGATCGCTGCTTCCGGGGCAATAGAAGGGACGTTTGACGCGAAGGAGTCCCTTTCGGGTTCCAGTGGAGTTCGACTCCCAATCCAGCTAGCTCGGGGGCGTTATCAACCTTGCAGTAGAGGACGAGGACGTCGTCTGGGGCACCGCCCAGGTGGGAAACATTGCGGTGGCGTTCGAAGCTCAACCTTACACGTCCGCCGGCGTTGGCTCCTGCTCTTGCGTCGCCGGCCATAAAGAGAAGAACAGGCCCACCGGCACAGTCCAGCGGCGGCCCATTCCTCCACGCACGGACATTGCGCTTGGAACCATTGGAGTACCTCTTGTCGCGAAGTTTCCTCTTCGCCTAGAAAAAGGCCCTAGATTTACTATCCCCGCCGCAGCTATCCACGCCGGGGCCACCGACCTCGACACTTCCCCGCCGGAGCGCGGGAATCGTCGCGAAGTTCGCCTGGTCGTCGAGGATTCCCGTGCCCCCGGGAGCCCAGGTCTCACCCACCGTGAGGCTTGTTCCGCTACTTCCTGTAGTGCCAAAACGGAGCTTCCCTAGAGGAATCATATCTCCCGAAGTAACAGCGTCGAATGCTGCGATGTAGCTGTCACCCGATGAGGACGGTGCGCTCTGCCCTAGCACTTCGTTTGATTGACACGCCCCTGTCCAATAAAGGAACGTCCAGCTGGAGTCCCACTCGAACGCCATCTGAACGGCGGCGACACCGTCAAAGTTCTGGATATAGACGTACACCTCAGTGTCCGCGAACGACGCAACCGAGGTCGTTGGGCGGACACCGTCGCAATCGAGGCCGGCGTCCTGAGGCGTAGAGCAGGTGTTCGAGGAGGAGTAGGGCTCGGCGTGCAGCACGATGCGCGCATCGTCGTTGGGTGCTGCGTGAGCCATGGGCGGCAGGCAGAGAAGGACGAAAAAGGCGACCAGAAGCGGCTTCATTTCTTGACTCCCGCGTCTCAGAGCGGCGAACGAACGGGAACGCTCATTCGATGCTAGCGCGGAAGCCGATAGCCGGCAAGGCCCTTTCTTGGCTTAGGAGGGCGTGTCGGGCGGCCGGGACGTTGGGGGGTCCTAGCCCTCGCCGATGGCGCGCAGCTGGTCGAGCGCCACGTCGTACTCTGGGTGCTCCTCGACCACGGCGCGCAGGACCGCGCGCGCCTCGTCGCGATCGCCGCCCTCGAGGAGCATGGTCCCCAGCCGCACGCGCAGGTCGGGATGGCGGGGATCGGTCGCGTCGATCATCTCCAAGACTTGGCGCAAGCACTCCGCGGCTCGACCCGGCTCGCCCAGTCGGGAGTAGCAAGCGCTCAACAACTCGAGCGCGCGCTCGCGGTGCTGGGCACCTTCTTTGGCAAGCTCCAACTCGAGGATGGCGTCGTCATCGAGTCCCATTTCGATGTAAGCCAACGCCAAGTCGTAGTGGCCAGCGAAGTCGTCGTCGTCAATCTGCGAACCGACGTCTTCGCGGAATCGATCGATGATCCGGCCCACCTGCTCTTCAGTCACTTGCAACGAGCTGGCTGTCACTTCGCTTGAGTCCGACGTCGCTTCGGGAAGCGCCGGCTCCGCGCCGGTGGCGTGCGCCGCCGCCTCTGGAGCCTCCGCAGGAGTTGACTCTGCTGCGGGTTTGGGCTCTGGAATCGGGTCGTCGAGCGATTCGACTTCGATTTCGCCTGACTCGCTCAGGTGGCCGAGACGCTCCAGGCGACGGAGAGCCTGCTCGTGGTCGGGATCCCACTCGCGCACTTGGCCGTACATAGCCGCGGCCTCGCGCCAACGCCCCTCCTGCAGTTCGAACTCGGCGGCCTCAGCCAACCAAGCCGCCGCCTGCTTTGGATCGTCTAGCTTGTCGTGGAGATCCGAGAGTTGGCGAGCCACTTCAGGGGTACGATGTTCCAGTTCCCACACCTGCTCGTAGAGCCTGGCGGCGTCGGCGTAGAGTTCGGCCACGACGTAGGCCTGCGCCTCCTGTTCCAGGAGTTCGATGGCGCCCGAGCGGTCGTCACGCTCCAACAATTCCTTGACGCGATCGCGCAGCGGAATGGTGCCGCTCGACGACGAGGTTTCATCTGCATCGACAGGCTCGCTGATTTCGAGGTCGCCGGCCATCGACTCGGCGAACAGGTCGGACACCGACTTCTCGCTATCGGGCCGGTAAGCCGACTCCGTACCCGGGTCGCCCGACAACTCCGCATCGAGGTCGAAGTATGGATCGTCGCCCGGCACCTGACTGGCGCCAGGGACGGTGGCATCCTCATCCGTCGCAGCTCCGGCAACCGGCTCGGCGCCGACCGCCTCTTGCGCCACCACTGGCTCTTGCGTGTCCTCGAAGGCCGATGCCAGGTCGGTATCGCCGGGTGTTTCTGTTTCGAGGTTGTCGTCAAACAGGCCACCGGTGCGCTCCAGCCCCGGCATCGCTTCGGCCGGATCGCCGAGCGTTTCGAGGTCGGCTGCTTCCGGGCGATCGCGTTCGATCTCCATGGGTGCCGGTGCATTCCCCTCGAGGCCGACCTCGTTGGGGGCGGCGGTCTCCACTTCGGAGAAGGTCTCCAGGTCTTGGGCCATCTCAAGCTCGGCGGGCTCCTCAAGCTCGGCGGGCTCCTCAAGCTCGGCGGGCTCCTCCAGCTCGACAAGCTCAGCCGGTACATTCGGCTCAGCCGGTGTGCTCGACTCCGCAAGTGCGTGCGGCTCAGCAGTCGCCCCGGCCGGCATCTCCATTTCGACGCTCTGGTCCAGCTCCTGCCGCCAGCTATCCCACTTCTCGCGCCGGACGCCGCTCTCTTCCTCAGCCTCGTCGCCGTCGCCACCCAGGCCAATCGCCGGGCCGACGGCGCCTGCAGCATCCAGTTCTGCAGACGGATCAAGTTCGCGCGCGCGGGCCAGGGCGCGGTCGGCATCGGCCTGGCGACCCTCGGTCTGGAAGGCGTGGGCGTGCTTGACCAACTCGCGCACGGCGCGAGACTCGTCGCCCAACTTCAACCACAGCTCCGTTGCACGAATCGCCAGCCGGGCGTTGGGCGCCCCCAACTGCACGACCTGCTCGAGAGCGTCGGCCGCTGCTTCCTCGTCGCTGCGGTTCAAGCACAGCTCGGCATGCTCCAGGTAGTTGTGGATCGACTCAGCAAGCATGCCGTTTCGGGCGTACAAGTCGGCCAAACGCTGGTGCACGCCGGGCGCTTCGGGCTGCACCCTCAGCACCTTTTTGAGGACGGCAATGGCGTTTCGTACCAGCCCCAACTCCTCGTAGCCATCCACCGCCTGACCGTAACGCTCGAACGCGTCGGCGTCTTGCCCCATCTTCAGGTGCAAGTCGGCTATCAAGATAAAGAGCCCCGGCTCCACCTCGCCAGTGGCAATGAGGCGAGCGTATTCGGCCATCGCTTGGTCCAAGCGCCCCGCCTTGATGAGCGCCTGCGCGCGCTGTTTCACCGCTGTCGCACTATCCACGCAACACCACCGGTTGTCTGGCAGACATGTTGTCCGTCGTCTTTCGCGAAGAATTCATCCATGGTGCGCCGAGCCCCACCGCACGGACGCGGGACTGGCGGCCTCTCTTTGGTTTCGGCGATTGGCTTGGCAACTCGAGCGCTGGCCGCGCGGACGGCCGCTGGCACAGGCTGAGACACGGGTGTTCGGCAAGAGCACGACGAGAACGGCTGTGGCGCCTATGAGGCCAGACGCCCCACCACTTGCCTGCCTCGTTTCCACACAGCGCGGAGGTTCTGGGTACCGACTTGGTAGGGCAAGTCGATGGCGCTCGGCAAGTCGCGGAGTTGCAAGTCGGCCAGGGCGCCGGGCGCCAGCGTGCCGCGATCGGACAGCCCGACGGCGGCCGCGGCGTTCCGGGTAGCGGCGACCAACGCCTCGGCCGGACGCAGGCGGTTGCCGAGGCAGGCCAGGCTGGTCACCAGGGCCATCGACGCCACCATCGAGCTACCGGGATTCATATCGGTGGCCACCGCCAAGGGCAACCCCTGATCAGCCAACCGCCGGCCGTCGGCAAAGCGCTCCATGCCCAAAAAAAACGAAGTGCCCGGCAACAGCGTGGGGATCGTGTCCGAAGCGGCTAAGCGCTTGGCGCCAGCCGGCCCCATCGCCATTAAGTGGTCGGCCGACGCGGCACCCAACTCGGCGGCCAACACCGCACCGCCAGAGTCCTCAAACTCGTCGGCGTGCACTTTGAGCCCCAACCCCAAGCGCTTGGCGCGCTCCAAGATCCGGCGCGACTGCTCGACGTCGAAGAAGCCCGGTTCGCAAAAAACATCGCAAAAGCGAGCAACCCCCTGCTTGGCCACCGCCGGCAGCATGGTGTCGACCACCAGGTCCGTGTACGCCCCGGCGCGGCCTTTGAACTCGGGAGGAATAGCGTGGGCTCCCATGAAAGTGGGCACCACATCGGCGCGGTGGTGGTCACGCAATCGCCGAAGCACTTCCAAGAAACGCAATTCGTCCGCCACCGTCAACCCGTAGCCAGTCTTGACTTCGACGGTGGTGGTGCCTTCTTGGAGCATGCGATCCAACCGGATCGTGGCGCTGTCAAAGAGTGCTTGGTCGGCCGCCGCCCGCGTGGCGTGGACGCTCGCCAAGATGCCGCCGCCCGCCGCCGCAATCGCCAAGTAGTCGGCGCCCTGGATGCGCAAGTCAAACTCGTTGGCACGGCTGCCGGCGAAGAGCAGATGGGTATGCGGGTCGACAAACCCCGGTAGGAGGACACCGCCCCGACCGTCGAATCGCCGGTAGGGTTCTGCCACCTGCGCTTCGAGTTCCGCTTCGGAACCCACCCAGGCGATCCGCTCGCCCGAAACCGCGACGGCACCGCCCTCGACAATCCCCAACTCGGCGAGGGCACCACCTCGAGCTGGCCCCGGATGGGCGGCCGGCGGCCCCGGCAAGGCGGCGTGGGCCAACCGCTCGCCACTCCCCAATAGGGTGGCCACCTCGGCAAGGTTCCCGACCACCCAGTCGGCCTGAATGCGCGCTGCCACCGCTGGGTTAACCCTGCGCGTCCCGCATCGGAATGCGGATGTCGTGCGCCTGCGCGAACTCCTTAGCTTCGTCGTAACCGGCATCGGCGTGGCGGATCACCCCCATCCCCGGATCGGTGGTCAACACCGTCCCCAGCCGCTCGGCGGCCTCGTCGGTGCCGTCGGCGACGCACACCATGCCGGCGTGTTGCGAATAGCCGATGCCGACGCCACCGCCGTGGTGGATCGACACCCACGCCGCCCCCGACACCGCGTTCACCAGAGCGTTCAAGAGCGGCCAGTCGGCGATGGCATCCGAGCCATCCTGCATCGCCTCGGTCTCGCGGTTGGGTGAGGCCACCGACCCCGCGTCCAAGTGGTCGCGACCAATCACCAAAGGTGCTTTCACCCGTCCGCTGCGCACCAGGTCGTTGAACACCAAGCCGGCCTTCCGCCTTTCGCCGTAGCCCAGCCAGCAAATCCGCGCCGGCAGTCCCTGGAACTGCACGCGCTTGGCGGCCAGCGGCAACCAGCGGTGCAGGACCGGATCGTCCGGGAAGGCCTCGAGGAGGGCCGCGTCGGTTTCGGCGATGTCCTGGCGATCGCCCGATAAGGCCGCCCAGCGAAACGGCCCCTTGCCCGTACAGAACAGGGACCGGATGTACGCGGGAACAAAGCCGGGGAAGTTGAAAGCGTTGGCCACCCCGGCGGCCTTGGCTTGCGCCCGGATGTTGTTGCCGTAGTCAAACACCACCGCACCACGCTCTTGAAAGGCCAGCATGGCGCGCACGTGGTCGGCGATCGACTCGATCGACTTTTGAGTGTAGAGCTTGGGGTTGTCGGCGCGAAGCGCTAGCGCCGCTTCGAACCGCATGCCCGCCGGCACGTAGCCGTCCAACGCATCGTGGGCCGAGGTCTGGTCGGTGACGCAGTCGACCTCGGTGCCGCGCCGCAGGAGCTGCGGCAACACCTCGGCGCAATTCCCCACCAAGCCGATCGACAAGGGCTCACGGGCCTCGCGCGCCGCGCTCGCCCAAGCCACCGCCTCGTCGATCGACTCGGTCAAGCGATCGACGTACTGGGTCGCCAGGCGCCGTTCGATGCGTGCCCGATCCACCTCGATCGCCAAGCAAACGCCGTCGTTCATAGTGACGGCCAAGGGCTGGGCGCCACCCATGCCGCCCAGGCCACCGGTGACCACCAAGCGCCCCCGCAAGCTGCCGCCGAAGTGTTGGCGGGCGCACTCGGCAAAGGTCTCGTAGGTGCCCTGCAAGATGCCCTGGGTGCCGATGTAGATCCAACTCCCCGCCGTCATCTGCCCGTACATAGTGAGCCCGGCGCGCTCCAGACGCCGAAACTCAGGCCAGCTCGCCCACGCCGGCACCAAGTTGGAGTTAGCGATCAACACGCGTGGGGCGCGGCGGTGGGTACGGAACACCCCCACCGGTTTTCCCGATTGCACCAAAAGGGTCTCATCCGACTCCAAGCGCCTGAGTTCGGCAACAATGGCTTCGAACGCCGGCCAACTGCGCGCCGCCCGCCCCGAACCGCCGTAGACCACGAGAGCGTCGGGATCCTCGGCCACTTCCGGATCGAGGTTGTTCATGAGCATCCGCAAGGCAGCTTCCTGTAGCCAACCCTTGCAGGAGAGGTCGGTGCCGCGCGGTGCTCGCACGCTTTTCACAGATGTGGCTTCGACGTTCATGAGTGTTCCCCTGGCGACACTGGCGTCACCTCGATCTGATGATAGTTGCCATCCAAGATGTCGGCCGCCACCTGCTCGATAGCGCTGGCGAAGGAGCGATCAGCACCCAACGGCTCGACGAGTTGCCGCACGCGGGCATGGGCCGCCTCGACGCCAGTCCCCGAGGTCAAAGGCCGCGCGGCGTCAAGCGCCTGGGCAGCGGTGATCAGCTCACAGGCGACGACGCGCGCGACGTTCTTGACGATCGCGCGCGCTTTGCGCGCCGCGATCGGTCCCATCGACACGTGGTCCTCGGTGCCCGCGCACGTCGGAATTGAATCCACCGAAGCCGGATGGCACAGCACCTTGTTCTCGGAAACCAAAGCGGCGGCGGTGTATTGCACAACCATCAACCCTGAGTGTATCCCCGGCATTGGGGTCAGAAACGGCGACAACCCCGAGCGCGAGGTATCCAACAAGATGTAGATCCGGCGCTCGGCAATGGAGCCGACCTCGGCCGCCGCCATCCCCAGGTAGTCGAGCACCAAGGCCACCGGGTTGCCGTGGAAATTGCCGCCCGAAACAATCGCCCCTGCCTGCCGGCCGTTCTCGGGCCCGGGAAAACACAGCGGGTTGTCAGTGGCTGCGTTCATCTCGACGGTCAGAGTTTTCTCGACATGGTCGAAGGCGTCGTGGCTCGCCCCCAAGACCTGCGGCAAACAACGCAGCGAGTAAGGATCCTGCACGCGGTTACAGGTGCGGTGCGAGCGGTGGATCGCCGAGCGCCTCAGGAGGTTGCGGAGGCGTTTGGCTACCCGCGCCTGGCCGGGGTGCGGCCGTGCCGCCGCCAGCCGCCGGTCGAATGGCGCGTGGCTGCCGTGCAGCGCTTCGATCGACATGGCCGCCGCCACCTCAGCCGCCGCCAGTACCGCACGCGCGTCGGCCAAGGCCAGAAGTCCCACCGCGGTCATGAGCTGCGTGCCGTTGATGAGCGCCAAGCCCTCTTTCGGGCGCAGCACCCAGGGTTCCAACCCCGCCGCCTTAAGCGCCGACTTAGCGGCGCGGCGCCTGCCGCCCACCCACACCTCCCCCTCACCAATGAGAACTTGAGCGAGGTGCGCCAACGGCGCCAGATCGCCCGACGCCCCGACCGAGCCCTGCGCGGGGATGATCGGGGTGATGCCCGCGTTCAAAAGTGCCAAGAGGCGCTCGGCCAAAGCTGGGCGGACACCCGAACAACCCACCGCCAGCGCGTTGGCTCGCAAGAGCACCAGGCCACGCGCCTCTTCCTCGGCGAGGGGCGGTCCGACGCCAGCGGCGTGGCTGCGCACCAGGTTGACCTGCAGTTCGGCCAGATCGCCAGGCGGGATCGAAATGCGCGCCAGCGCCCCGAAGCCGGTGTTGACGCCGTAGACCGCCCGCTCGCCCTGGACCGCCTGGGTCACCAGCGCCGCCGACTGCCGCATGCGCTGGGCCGCCTGCCGCTCCAAGCGGACCGCTTGACCATGGCGGGCGACCCGCAAGAAGTCGGCGAGGCTAAGTCGACGCCCATCCAGAGCCAAACTCCGGCGCGCCGTCTGTGTGGTGGGCATCGCTCCTACTCCTCAAACCCCAGGGATACCGGCAGGAGCCGGCCCACTCATTCTATCGCTGGTCTGGCTCTGCTCGCTACGGCTTTGGCGCTCGCGGAAAAACGCCTGGACGGCTCTGACTACGTCGGCCGGCGCCGAGGCGGCGACCGGTTCGACCGGCACCGACTGTAGAAAGACCTGGCGGTAGGACGCCGTCGCCAGCCGCGCGTCCAAGCAGACGACGACGCCCGAGTCTGCGCGGCTGCGAATCAGCCGCCCGAACCCCTGTCGAAAGCGCAAGACCGCCTCCGGCAGATGCAGTTCGTTGAACGCACTGCGCCCATCGGTGAGCAGGCGATCGCTGCGCGCGGCGATCAAAGGCTCGCTTGGCACCGGAAAGGGCAAGCGCGCCAGCACCACCATCTCCAGTTCGGCGCCGCGGAAGTCCACTCCCTCCCAGAAGCTCTGGGTGGCGAAGAGCACCGAACCGGCGCGCCGCCGGTGCGCGGCCGCCAGCTCGCGGCGCGGCCCATCGCGACCCTGCACCAAGAGCGGGCGACGCGAGCGGCAGCACGACTCGGCAACATCCTGAGCGGCGCGGCGCAGCATGGTGTACGAAGTAAAAAGCACCAGCATGCGCACCGGCACCGCTTCTATGAGACCCACCAACGTGTCGCAGAGTTGGGTAATGTAGCGCTCCGAGGAAGGCGGCGCGAAGCCGGTGGCTAGGACGAACCGACAAGCTTGCGCGTAGTCGAAAGGGGTCTCTAAGCTCAAGTCGCCAAACACTGCCTGGCCACCCGATCCCAATCCAAGCCGCTCGGCAAAGTGATCGAACGAACCAGCCACCGTCAACGTAGCCGAAGTCATGACGGTGGCGTGAAAGCGCTCGACGCAACACTCCAGCATGCGGGTGTCGACGGCCAAGGGCAGCGCGCACAACCGGGCGTCGCCGCCTTGCCGCTCGGCCCAGGTCACCTCTCGGTCGCCCGGCCGGGTGAAGCCGTCCAGGTCGCGGTGGAGCGCCTGCCAGGCGCCAAACATCCCCGCTGCCTCGCGGACGCCGTCGTCGATGGCGCCGTACGCCCGCGTATTGGCGGCGTCGATCGAGCGCACCAACTCACCCAACCGATCGACTGCCGCGCGGCTGGCGGCCAGCGCCGTGTCAAAACGCGCGTCGATGAGCTCGTCGGCGGACGCCACCGCGTCGCCACCGACCAGGCTGTAGCGCATCTGCCGGCTGCCGGCGCCCTCCAGCCAGGCGCCGACCCCAGCCAGACAACTTTGGACGGCGGACGCCGCCTCGCGCAACGACCCCTCGACGGCGCGGATCCGGGTCAAGGCGTTCAACCGGTCGACGTCCGAAGTCAAGCCGCTCAGCCGGCGCTCCAGCCGGCCCAGGTCACCGCGGTCGCGGCGCCCGCCACCCAGGGCACGACAGATGAGCATCTCGACGGTATCGGTGCCCAATGCCCGCCCCGACGCGTCCAGGAGCGCCGCTTCGACGTGGTGCGCCTCATCCAGAATCAAGGTGTCGGCATCCGGCAAGGCGCCACCTTCGTAGAGGAGGTGCGTGAACAAGAGTGCGTGGTTGGCGACGACCACGTGCGCGCGACGCGCCTGGTCGCGCATGCGCCGCAAGAAGCACAGATCGCCGCGCCAACACAAACTGGGCACACAGCTGCCTTGCTCGGCACAGAGGCTGGGGCGCAGTGCGTGGAGCGGGTGATGGGTCTGGGCGGCGTCACTCCACTCGCCCGTCTCCGTCTCAGCCAACCAGTCGGTCAAGACCCGAGCGCGCGTGTCGGTGGCGCCGCTTGTACCGAGCCAAGCGTCAATCCGCCGCCGGCACGCGTAGTTCTGGCGGCCCTTGACCACTGCCACTTCCACCGGCGGCAACCCCGCCCGTTGGAAGGCGGCGCGCACCAGCGGCACATCTTTCTCGACGAGTTGGTCCTGGAGATTCCGGGTGTGGGTGGCGACGATGACCGGCAGGCCGGTCTCGAGGCTCTGGAGCGCCGCCGGGACCAGGTAGGCCAGCGACTTGCCGATGCCGGTGGGTGCTTCGACAGCCAAAACGCCGCCCCGCTTGCAGGTGCGCGCCACCGCCTCGGCCATCGCCAGCTGGCTGTCGCGGACCTCGAAGCCCGGCAACATCGAGGCCAGCGGGCTCTCAGGTCCAAGGAGTGCCCGAGCTGAATAGCCGAAGACCAAGCACACCTCCCCTGCTACGAATGAGACCCGACGCCCGCGCGAGTGTATCAGGATCGGCGGCGTCCCAGACTGAGCCATCCGGCGGCTAGCCGGCCGTTTGTAGCCCCTCTCCTTTAGAACGCACCAAGCGCCACCGATATCGAACCGCAGAGCGATGACTCACCATGGAGGACACATGAGCTTCACCGTCAATCCCCACGAGCGCGGGACGGTAGTCAGGATCGACGAGGACCGGTTGGACATCACCACCGCGCCATCGCTCAAGAGCGAACTCAAGCGCCTGTTCGAAGAGGGTACCCAGAACCTGGTGATCGACTTCGGCCGCGTGTACTTCGTCGACTCGTCGGGACTGGGAGTTTTGCTCTCGGCGTTGAAGGTCGCCACGCGCACCGACAGTACGCTCCGGGTGGTCGGGCTTCGCCCCGAGGTCATGAGTATTTTCGAGCTGGCCCAGATGCACCGGGTCCTCGACATCTACCCGACCGAACAGGAAGCGCTGGCCAGCTGAGTGGGAAGCTAGGCCGCCCGCGGCGGCGGCGCTACAAGAGATCCTCCCGACCTTCTTCCTCCAAAGCCTCGACGATGCGCTTGACCTCTTGCGTCCGATCCAACGGGCAAACGAGGACCGCATCCGCGGTGGCGACGATCACCAGGTTGTCCACCCCCACCGCCGTCACCCTGAGGCCTTGCCCCACCGCCAAGGTCTTCTTGCAGTCGATCAACGTCGACTGCCCCCGGGTGGCGTTTTGCCCGGCGCCCGCGGCCTTGAGTTCCCACAGCGCCCGAAAGCTGCCGACGTCGTTCCAACCGAAGTCGGCCGGCTGCACCCAGACCCGGGCCGAGCGTTCCATAACGCCATAGTCGATGGAGATGCCGTCGATGGCCGCATAGGCGGCGGCAGTCGCCGCCGTCAGGGATGCAGTGCCGATGGCGGCGCGCACCGGCGCCAGCGCCCTGGCTAGGTCCGGCAGGTGTGCCTCCACCTCTTCCAGAATCACCCGCGCCCGCCACACGAACATCCCAGCATTCCAATAGTAGTTGCCCGAAGCCACCATCTGGCTGGCAGTCATTGGGTCGGGCTTCTCCCGGAAGGCGGCCACCTGGAACTGCTCGAAGCCCCCAACCCGGCCGGCTTCAGCACCCCGCTCGATGTAGCCGTAGCCGCTCTCCGGCCCCTCCGGCTCAATGCCGATAGTGATCAGCACGGGCTCGGCGGCTGCCGCCTCGAAGGCGGCAGCGAGGGCCCGCCGCAAGCCCTCGGGGTCGGCGATGACGTGGTCGGCCGGCAAGACCGCCATCAGCGCACCGGGGAATTTGGCCTCTAGATGGTGGGCAGCTAAGGCAATACATGCCGCGGTGTTGCGCCCGCACGGTTCCACCAAAATCTGATCGACTGGCACCTCCGGCAACTGGGCCCTCAAGGCTTCGGACTCGGCTTCGCCGCACACCACCCAGGTGCGCTCAGCCGGGACCAGCGGCTCAAGGCGCCCAGTCGTCTCCTGGATCATGCTTCGTTCCGAGGCAACCTCCAGCAGCTGTTTCGGACGCCGGCGGGTCGAAAGCGGCCAAAAACGCGTACCGCGCCCGCCGGCCATGATGACGGCGTGGCATGCCAGGGTGTCAATCACACTGCCTCCTTCAGGCCCCCGGCTCAGCCTCGATTGAAGGGCAAGGCCGTCCGGCGGGGCGCCGATCTTTCATCATAGTCGGCCGACTTGTCAAAACTCGACACCGCATGATTCCGCACGTGCAACCACCTCAAACCGAAGCCACCTCGCCCAACCATCGAGCCTTGCGCGCCTGGTTGACCTCGGGTGCTTTCGAACGCTGGGCCACCGAACTGGGCGCCGCCGCCGGCGCCCGGTTGTTGCGCGTCCCGGCTGTGGACGCCGTGCCGGTCGTCGTCTTCGGGGAAGACGTGGCGTGGATCGCCAGTCACGGCAAGGGTGCTGCCGCTCTCAGCCACCTGACCGCCGCCGGGATTGCCGCCGAAATCGAGCACGCTGAGTTGACCGACTACGTCGCCAAGCTCTGGCGCGAACTGGCGTTCATGTTCGAAGTGGGCTCCTTGGCGACCCAAGCCGCCGACGAGACGGCCCTCTGCCGCGGACTCCTGACCTTGGCCATCGGTGCGGTGGGTGCGGCGCGCGGCAGCCTCTACCTCAACCGCGGCACCGAGCTGGTGCCGGTGGCCGCCGAAGGGGTCCCCGAGGAGTTTCTCCGACCGATCGCCCCGGCCGATCCCGAGTCGATCGCTGCCTGGGTCTACCGGCACGGCACGCCGATGGTGCAAAACGACGCCGCCCGCCGCCCGCCGAGCTTGGCCACCCACCGGTTGGAGTTCGATGCCGCCTCCGATTCGCTCATCTCGCTGCCGCTCTGCTCGGGGCGCGGCGAGCCGGCACTCGGCACCTTGAATCTAGCCGGCAAAGAGGGCGGTCACTTCACCGCCTCCGACCTGCGGCTCTTGGAGGCAGTCGCTGGGCGGATCGCCGAGCAACTCGAACATTTCCGGCTCGCCAAGAGCGCCATAGAACACGCCGAACTCAAGCAGGAGCTGACTTTGGCGCGAGAGATTCACGCTGGCCTCTTGCCCGGTGCGATGGGCGAAGTCCCCGGCTTCGAAGCCGCCGCTTGCCTGCAGGCAGCGTCAGACGTCGGCGGCGACTACTACGACGTCATTCCCACCGCGACCGGCACCTACGTGTTGATCGCCGACGTCTCGGGCCACGGACTAGGCGCCGCGCTGTTGGTCTCAACGGTGCGGACAACACTCAGGGCCGGCTGTCGGGCGGGACTGGCACCCGGCGCCATCCTCGCCGAGTTGAACGAGGTGATCGCCGACCTGGCGGGTGAAAGTGGCCTGTTTGCCACAGCCCAAGTCATCCTGCTCGACGGGTGTGAAGCGACCATGGCAGCCGCCGCCCATCCACCGGCCCTGGTGGTCGAGCCACGTTCGGCCGTGCGTCGCGTCCACGCCCCCGGGCCGCCGGCGGGCGCCCTACCCGGCGCTGAGTTCACCGAGTGGCACTTCGTGCTCGAGGAGGGAGAAACCTTGGTGCTGGTCACTGATGGCGTCCTGGAAGCCGGCGGCGCTGGTGGCACCCGGGGGTTGGAGCGCTGTGTGTCGAGCGCCCCGTCGGGCGCCCCCGAGGCACTGGTCCAGCACATCCTCGAATGGCAACGAGCCGAATGCGCGGTAGACGACGACTGCACGATCGTCGCCATTCGGCGCGCCGGTGGCACAGCACCATGACCGCTGTCCTCTTGGTCGAGGCCGAGCCCGCCATCCACGCCGTATTAAAGGCGATCCTCGAAGCCCGCGGGCTGACCGTGGAGAGCGCCTACAGCACCGGTCGGGCCAGCGCTCGCTGCCGCGCCGAGCGCCCCGGCCTGGCGCTGGTCAACTTGCAGCTGGGCGAGTCGAGTGGTCTGGAGTGCATCGGTGCGTTGCACTCCCTGGCCCCGCGGATGCCGATCGCTGCGCTGTGCGGCCGCCTGCGGTCGGGCGATCGCGATTTGGCGTTGATGCAGGGCGCCAACACGTTCTTGACCTTACCCCTCGACGAGCGCCGTTTGGCCGACTGGTTGGACGACGCCCTGGAGCACACCGCTGGGGGTTGACCCCTCGCCATTCGGCGGCGATGATCCAGAGCCTTAGGCGAGGAGGCTCGAGATGGTTACGGCACGACGGTTGGGGTGGGCGCTCATCACATGCGGCTCTGTTTGGCTGGGCGGTTGTGCGTCCTCCTCCACACCCGCCAGCCAAGACCCCGCCCAGACCACCGAAGAGGCCGAGCCGACCGCCACTGACGAGCAGCGCGGCGCCCCCATCCGCTACCGCTTTAACATGAGGTCGCCGGCCAACGACGACTTCGCGGTGACCGACGAGAACACCTTCATTCTCGTGCGCCCGCGTCGAGATGACCTGATCTTCAAGGTGCAAGGGCGAAACGGCAATCAAGTGCGGGTGATCTGGGATCGCTCGGAGTTCACCGACATCTTTGGCCGGCGCTACCGGGTGGTGCCAGCCACGGTCGCGCTAGAAAACGCCGTGCGAGGCGTTCCCCCCACAGACATTCCCGGCACCAGTCTCTACTCGACAACACTGACGCTGCTCGACCCCACGCAGGCCAGCACCATCCAACAACTCGGTGGCAAAGCTTCGCCGATTGTCCCAGATGAGGTCACTTCACCCGACGCCGCCCGCGGCGAGACCTTCTACTTCGACCTGGCCATCGAGCTGAACAGTCAGCCCCAAGACTACCAGTTCGTCTTCGACATCAAAGACGCGACGTACTAGGAAGGGTCAGGACCACTCGGACTCGTCGAGGGAGTATTTCTCGCGAGCATCGAAGTAAAGCCCCACCGACTCGAGGATGAGCCGCAGGCGGCCTTGGCCGATCAGCAGATCGGCGTCCCGGACGATCTGGTCGACGGTCTGGTGCAGGTCGTAGTCCTTGTGCCAGTGCTCGTTAATGAGCTGCGGCCCCTGGCAGCGGCTGATGACCCTGAGCACCGCACCGGCCGCGCATAGGTCGTCCATGTAGGTGGCTTTGCCGATGAAATCGTCGTGCAGCACATCGATCGGCGCGGTCATGAAGCTCAGGACCTGCGCCAGGTAGGCCTTGTACTTGCCGGTCAGCCGCCGGTCGGCCAGAAGTCGGTGCAAGAGCAAGTAAAAGTCGGGCGTGCGCGTCACCAGCTCAGCGTGGGGGCCTTCGTACCCGGCTGATCGTTCGCTGAGAGTCAAATAGTATTCGTTACCTGGCACTAGTCACCTCGTGGCGGCCGTTTGGTGTGAGGCGCAACTCTAGCCTACGCATCGTCCGCGAGCGCCACGAACTCAAGCGCGTGGTCTGGAACCATGCCGATCCGGGCACCCCGCTCGAGGAAGAGAGCCGCCGCGCGGCGGCCGTCGGCACCGAGATCCAACGTCAACTCGTTGACGTACATGCCTACAAATCGGTCGGTTCTGGCTGGATCCAGGCCGCGCCCAAACTCCCGGGCGTACTCCACGGCCGCCTCGCGATGGTCGAGCGCGTAGCGAATCGAGGCGCGCACCAAGCGGGTGATCTCCTGGACCGCCCCGGCACCCAGACCGCGCCGAACGGCGTTGGCTCCGAGCGGCAGCGGCAGCCCCGTCTCATCCTTCCACCAGCGCCCCAGATCGAGGACCGGCTGGACCCCCAGCTCGGCGTAGGTGAGCTGGCCCTCGTGAATCAAGAGTCCGAGGTCGGCGCGGCCAGAGACGACGGCGGCATGAATCTCATCGAAGGGGACGACGGTCGTCTGCACGTCCTTGCCGGCGAAGAGTTTCAGCGCCAAATGGGCGCTGGTCATGGTCCCGGGAATCGCCACAACCTCGCCGGGGCAGACCGAGGGCGCGTGGTCGGTGCGGGCGACTAAGAGCGGTCCGTAGCCGTCCCCCATGCTGGCGCCGCAGGGCATCAGGGCGTAGTCGGCAGCGATCTGCGGGTAGGCGTGAAACGACACGGCGGTGACGTCCAATTCGGACGCCAGCGCCCGCCGATTCAAGGTCTCGATGTCCTCCATAACGTGCTCGAAGCGGTAGCGGCCGGTGTCGAGGCGCTCGGTAGCCAGCGCGTAGAACATGAAGGCATCGTCGGGGTCTGGACTGTGCCCGACGGTAATCGTCTGAACGTCTGTTTCGATGGACACGGTTAGGTCTCGCCGGTGGCTGGCGCTGGAATGCGCCTGGAGTTTTGTGGGACTGGGGTTAGAGGGCGGCGATTCTAGGCGAGGGCCCCCCACCCCGCAAGTCCACCCAGACCCGGCAGGGCTCACCCTAGCGCGCCTGGCGCCAGTTACGTCGCTAGGCGGCCTCGGCCAGCACGAAGTGGTTGGTGCCGAACAGCCAAGCATGCAGGGTGGGGTTCTGCGCGCAGGACGAACGCTCCAGCGCCACCTCCAGTCGGTGGTGGGCCTTGCGGAGGAGCCCGAGGGGCGTGCCCGCAAAGTGCGGTTCTTGACGGAGTACGGTTGCGTGATAGCGAATCGACTCCGGTGGATCGGCGGTGAATTCTTCCAAAATGCGCAACCCCGAGCGGGTCAGCAGCCGGCGCGCATCGCCCGCCGTCCAGAAGTGCAGATGACCGGCGATGTGCTCGGTGCCAACCCGTTGCCGGCGGATGCCCAGCCGGATGCGGCGCCGCTCCAGCGGGATCTTGAGCGCCACGTAGCGCCCGGCGGTGGCCAGCGCCCGAACCGCCCGCTCCGGTTCAACCAGATGTTCAAGGATGTCGACGGCCAAGACCAGATCAACCCGCGGCTGGTAGGCCTCGAGCGCTTCCTCGCCGCCGCGGGTGGTGCGCACGTTGCCCAGGCGCTCCAACGCCATCTCTAGCATGCGCTCGGAGATATCGACGCCGTGCAGCTCGGCTCCCGGAAAGGCGTTGCGCGCGTAGCCCAGCATCTCGCCGGAACCGCAGCCGAACTCGAGGATGCTCTGTGGGGTGAGGCGTCTGCGAATCAGCCCCTCCAAGAGCGACCATTTCCAAGCGCAGGCCTGATTGTTGTAGTCGGCCTCGAGTTCATCGGTACGCAGCTTGGCCCACGCCTCGTAGAAGTCGCGGTAGTGCTCGGTGTGGGTCACGTTCGAGTCTGCCGAATTCTCTCGTGGTTCCGCTCCGGAACTCACGAGCCAAGGTTCCTCGCGCCACGAAAGGTGCCGCGCCAACTCTAGCATCCCGGGCGGCCGTCGCCCACGAACACCTCTCCCCCCAAGCGCACGCATTCGCCCGTTCGTACGTCGGCCGCACCACCGACCCCACCCTTCTACTTCGCCACAACGCGTTGCCCTGCAAGATCTTCCCCCAATGGTGCGCACTTGGCATCGACCTTGCCATTTGGGACTAGAGACGCAGAGCACAGGCTCCGCGGAGTCCGCCTAGAAACGTCGTCATCTTGCGACGTCAGTTTGAATCTTCACGGAGGAAGTAAACATGTCGAAGCTCGTTTTGGCGCTCTGCGCCGCAGCACTGATGAGCGGATTGTTCGCCGCGGACGACGCCCTTGCATACCGCTGTCGGGTTTTCAGCGTCGACGCCAACTGTGGCACCGGCTCGGGCCCGGTCGTTTCTTGGGTCGCGGACAACTTCTGCGACGGCTCGAGCGCTCCCTACACAGTGCAGCGCAAGATTGGCGGCGGCAACTTCGTAACCATCGCCACCGGTATCACCACCGGCACTTACACGGACTCCGGTCCGATCATTTCCCCTGGCACCGTCAAACTCACCTATCGGGTGATTTGCGAGACGTGCGATGTGGGCGAGTACGGCGACAGCAACCAAATCAGCTGTCCCTAGTATCTGGGCGTTTCGCGACGTCGAGATCCACAACAGAACGGGGCGATGCTTCGGCGCCGCCCCGTTCCTTCTGCCCTCACGTGCAGATCGGTGGGGTCGTGGAACCCCAACTGGCATTGTAGTGCTGGTGCGCGGAGAGAGTGAAGGATGGCACTGGCATTCTGATCTCCACCCGTACTAACTCCGTGGGCGCCTACGACTTCGATGTCCCTCGCGCACCTACTTGATCCGGCTCGGCCCGCCCTATCTATGCTGGCGTCGCACCCCTGGTCGACGGGAGTTTCGCCATCGTCTGCAGGTCAGGGTCGGAGGTACGGGGCCGTTGCATTTCATTCAGTGGTTCTCCGGCTGGCGCCGAATTCGCCATCGGTGAAGACCTAGACATGAACCATCGATTTGGGCTGGATGTCGCCACCGACGGCCGCTGTCTTCTGCCGACGGCAGGCGGGTGCGGCGACTCGCCACCCGTCGTGGCCGAAACGGGTGAGGCCCGTGAAGTCATAAAACCCAAGCGCCCACAGCGTTGAGCGGCGGTGTCTTGATGCTGTTGACGTTGACCGTGCCCCTGGCAATCACGTGAACGTTCTCAGCCCCAGCGCTGCCGATCCAGACGAACCCAACGAGCAAGACAAAGCTGAACTCAGCTTAGTACATGCGTTCCTCCTCAGATGAGGCCCCAACCATGCCACTTGGACCCGCAGCGGGGGCTGCCTGCGACCCTCGGGCACTAGTCCGGCTGGACGCAAGCTGCAAGCCACAGGCAGCGGGACGCGAGAGCCTGGCCCTAGAACGCCGTGTCCAAGACGAAGTGGATCTTGCCGTTCAGGAGCCCATCGCCCTCACCCACCCCATAGTCGACGCCCACTAGGCCGAGCCGCGTGGCGAGGCGGAGCCCAGCGCCGTAGCCCAACCGCATGAAGGAGACCGGCGCCTCCGGCGTCGCCACCTCGGAGCGGGCGGTCGACACCCAACCCAAGTCGGTAAATCCAAAAATACGCGTGCCGTCGGGGCGCAAGACGATGCGCTGTTCAAGGGTGAGGAGACCGATCGAGGTACCGCGAAACTGCTCCTCGCGGTAGCCGCGCAACGAGGTGGCACCACCCAGGGCGTAAAGCTCGTAGAAAGGCACCACCGGCTCGCCCGAGGCGAGGTGCGCGCCGCGCGCGCGCCCGAAGGTAACGTGGGCCGGCGACCAAGGTTGGGCCCGCTCGACGGTCGCCTCGACAGTTTGCAACCCAACATGCGGCGCCGCGCCGCCCTGGCGCGCGGTCAAGCGCTTGGTGGCCAGGCGACCTTCCACGGCCACCCACCAACCACGCCGCGGGTCGACCTTCGAGTTGCGGTTGTCCAAGGTGCTGGTCAACTTCAGCGCATCGCGTCGCGTCGCCTGAATCGACCCCAGCGTCTGCTGGGTGGACTGGCGCTCGAACCCGACGCCGACCTGCCACTCGGGAGTCACCGCGTAGTCCGCCACCCCCTCCACCGAGTTGATCGTGTAGAGGGTGTCCTGGATGACCCGTCCCAACCTAAGCTCCAAAGCCACCGGCGCCCCTGCCACCCAAGGTTCGCGATAGGCCAAATCAAAGCTCGAGACGCCGCGACCGCGCCCCTCCCAGCGCACCGCCGCCCGCCGGGCGGTACCCGCCAGGTTGCCAAGCTCCAAATCGAAAATACCGGTCAACCCTTCGCCGCGGCCGGTGTAACCGACGACGCCGACCGCTCGGTTGTGCCGCGCCTCAGTCACTTCGATGACCATCACCCCGGCGGTGCGGTCGACTCCCTGACCGAGTCCGATCGGTGCCACGGTCGCGAACAGTCCCGAGCGCAAGAGGCGCTGGCGGGCACGCTCGGCGTCGACTTGCCTGAACGGCACGCCGCGGCGGAGGCCCGCCAATCGTTCGACGACTGCCGGACGGGTGACGCGGTTGCCACGCACTAGGAGCTGCCCCACCTGAATAGCCGGTCCCTCGTTCAACTCCAGCTTCAGCTCCAAGTCGGCGGCCGCCACCTCGGGCCGCGGATGAATCGCCGCAAACGGCCGGCCGGCGTTCTCATAGGCGTCGAGGACGCGTCCCACCCCGGCTTCGAACGCCGCCAAACTGAACGGCTGCCCGGTTTCGAGGCCCAGCCAATCAACCAGCTGGGCGGTGGGAAAAACGGTGGCACCATCGATAGCCACCGCCTTAAGCACCGTGCGCTCGCCCTCGTGCAGGTGGACGGTCGTCCGCTCGTCCTCGACGACGACCGAATCGACGCGAGCCGCCAGGTAACCCCGGGTCGCATAGACCTGCAGCACAGTTTCGGCGAGCCTAGCGGCCGCGGTCGTGCCGTCGACGCCTCGCTCCGAAAGCCCTGCCTCGAGGACCAGGTTGGAGAGCGCCCGGTTGCCGTCGAACTCGACCGCCGCGGCCACCGGCCCGGCAAAGCACCCCATCCCTACCAGCACCCAGAAAACGGCCCGCCTGCAGCTGTCGAGAAGGCGCCCCATCAGAACGCCGCCCGCACTTCGAAGCGCGCCGCGTGATCGAACGGTCGAGTGGGGTGTCCGCGACCGTCCAGGCTGGCAGTCAACGTCACCCGGTCGGTGGCGCGGTAGTCGACGTCCAAGTCGTACTCGGTGCGCCGCCCCGGCGCCAGCCCGGCGGCGTAGCTCGGCGGAAAAGCACCATCCCGCACCTCGTTGGCCACCCGCCAGCGCAAGTCGGTGCGAAAGCGGCCGCGGGTCACCGTCACGCTCGGCGACCATTCGACGGTGGACGACACCGCCGCCAGCCGCCGCGCCCGGTCGTGCCGGCGGAGCCAAGTTGTCCCCAGGCGGAGTGCCGGACGCGGCCGATACACGGCGCGCAGCTCCCACTCGCTCTGCCTGAGATCCAACCGCGCCGCCACCGCCCCCGAGACCGCGCGCTCGGCGGTAAACCGATTGCCGAAGCGGCCGCTGGCTTCGATCGACCAGGGCCCGCTCGGCGACGAACGCAGGCGCAACCCGACCCGCTCGCTCCCCTGGTCATCTTCTAACCCCAACGTCCGGTTGTCGGCCTCATCCTCGCGCTCGTAGCGCAGCCGCGCGGCGCACCAGGGGTTCCCTTCGGCAACATCCAGGTCCTGGCGAAACCGCCACAAGCCTTCGAAGGTCTCGGTCCGCTGATAGCTGGCTGGATCGAACAAGAGGCGCGGGTTGGCCAGATTCAAAGACGAGTGCTCGTCCAGGAGCAAGGCGGTCTCGAGACCGAGCTGCGCCCAGAAGCGCCGCCAGTTGCCGGCCGGGGCGCGTCCTAACCGCCGGCGCGGGCGCAGCTCCGCCCGCGCTGTCAGCCGCGCCCGGGTCCGCAAGTCGGCGCCTACGGCGTCGAGCCGGCGTAAGTCATAACTCCCCGACTCGCCGACGAAGTTGCCGAACGCGTCGTAGACCCCTTGACCGGTGCCGACGAACACCAGTTCGAGGCCGCGCTGGGCAACATCGGTTTGGGTGATATCGAGTCCAGCTTCGGTGTCGAGCATCCCGGCCCAGTAACTGCCCGCGAGATCGAGTTGGGCGAGCGCTGAGGTTTGGACGGCGCCGGTGGCGACGGTCTCGGTCGTCCGCCGCGTCACCGTGGCGGTGACCGAGGTGGCGCCAAGGCGCGGCAGTGCCAGGCGGACCTGGTTCTCGAAGGCGCGGCGGCTATCGGTCCAGGGCCGCCCGGGGCCCAAATCGCGGTCGATCCGCGCCGCCACTCCCAACTCTAGGGTCACCCCGCGACCCAGAGCGATCGGTGAGGCCGCCTCGAGCCGCTCGAAGACGGTGCCCGAGCGCGGCCCGCCGGCCAACGGGTCGGTACGCCGTTCCTCGCGCTCGAAACGCACCTTGGGCTCTGCCGGACCCAACGCGGTGGACACCTCGGCGACCTCCAACGCCCGGCGCCGGCGGGCGGGGGCGGCGCCGCGCGTCCGTCCGTCGACGCGTTCCAGCCGGAACCTGGCACCGAGGCGCCGGGCGAGAGTCACGGTCCACGCCCGGCGATCGCCGGTGAACCCGGGTGTATCGGTGGATTGGAGTTGGGCGCCGATGTCCAGCCCGTGCCCGGTGCGCCAAGAGGCGCCGGCTTCGCGGCGCAACTCGCCGCCTGAGAAGGCAGCCGCCGGGGCGTTCCACCCGTAGCCGTAGTCGGCGCCGCGGATCCGCCCCAACGATTCGAACCGCGCCCCCACCTGGCGGTGGACGGCGTGCACGGTCAACCCGGCGCCGTCGGCCACACCCCACGGCGTCAGCGCGGCGCTGAGGTGTGACGCCCGGCCGCCGTTGTCGAAGTCGTCGAGTCCCGAGGCGGTGTTCAGATCCAGCCCGGATAGAGCCACCTCGCCGTGCAGGCTGAGTCGCTCGCCCACTCGCCAGTCGGCGGCGACATCCCCCAGCCGGTGGGCAGCGGGGGCCGACAAGGTCCTCACCGGCTGAAAGCGACCGGCGGCGGTGCCAACGTAGCGGAAGACGATCGTGCCACCGGCGGTGGTGGAGTCAGCGTAGTCGCCGGCTCCCTCGCCGACTTCGGCAAAACGCACCTCGTAGTCGCCGCGCCCCGATCCCGCGTACTGGTAGCGCACCCGATCAGCCCCCAAGGGCACCGCCCAGTAGTCGCCCTGGCCAGCGCCGACAAACACCCCGGCCGCCTCTGACGTGGCGCGCGCCGAGTCGCCAGCCGTAGCCAGCTGGCGCTTTTCGGCCTCGGACAGTTGGCTGAGCGGGTTGCCGAAATCGTCGGCCTCCGAGACCATCGAGGCGGTGAGTTCGAGCGCGCCGTCCAGAAACCGGCTGCGGCCGCCACCCACGTAGAAGTTGCGCTCGTAGGATTGCGTCGCCAGCTCAAAGTCGACGGTGATCCGCGAGTCAGCGGTCACCAGGCGGCTGGGCGTCAACGTCAACTCGGCGCGGCTATAGTCGATCGTGTAGTCGCGATTCTCACCGCGGGCCAGGCGCTGGCCATCCAACCAGACGGTTTCGGAACCGGCGATCACTGAAATGGCGCCCGAACCGTCGGGCCCGGTGAGCAGGTAGGGCCCCTGCTTGCCATCTACTCCCGACAACTCCAGCGAGGTGAACTCACCCTTAGAGACCGCCGCCGCCAGCACAAAGCCGCGTTCATCGGTCTTGCCCTCCGCCTTGACGCCTTCCAACCGCTTGGCGTAGCTCAAGAACTCACCGGTGTAAGTGCGAATGTCGTAGTCCCCCAACGTCGCTGCCAAGCGGCGGGTGCGCACTTCCAACATCACTTGGTCGATCTCGTCTAGTGTTTCAGTGTTGCCCTCAGCGGCTAGGGGCAAGTCGCGATCAGAGAGGAGCGCCCGCAGTTGGACACCCTTGGCGACTTCGCCCGACACGTCCAGGTCGAGCGCCTGGTTGAGGGACGGCTCGCGCCCCGAGCCCAGCTTGACCGCAAAAGTCTTGTAGCCGCGGATGTGGAGCTGGGCGCCGGGGGCAGAGCTGGAGGCGGCTTGGCGGGGCAAGGTCACCACCGAGTCGGCTGGCGCCGCCAGTGCGCCGCCGTTCACCAACTGGCGACGCGCGTAGATCGACTCCAGGGCGAACGGGAAATAGGCGTAGCGCGCCACCAGTGGTTTACCTTCGAAGCGCCTGAAGTACCTAAGGTGCAGGCAGCCGGTCACTGGATCGAGGTCAAAGTCCCGCCCGGCCAGCAACGCCTCCGGCCCAACCACCACCGCCAGGCGCGAGGCGTCGACGAACCGGTGGGACAGGCAAACGTCGGCGGTCTCCACGCGCAGCGTGTCGAGGGTCGTGCCCACTTCCCATCCCGGCTCGGCCATGGCCGGGACCACCGCGCCAGCCGTGGACACCAACGCCGGCGCCAGCCAGAGCCACCACCCAAACCACCGGCGTTTATTCGTAGTCGATATGGAATACCTGGAGCCGGTCATTGTCAGCTTCAGCAACCACCAAGCGCCCGTCGGCGACGCACACCCCGGTGGGCCTCTGGAAGGCACCCAACCCGGTGCCGCTCCCACCGACGGTAGCCAAAACCTGACCGGTGGGGTCAAAGACGACGATGCGATCTAGATGGGCATCGGCTACAAAGACGTTGCCATGGGGGTCAACCGCCACGCCTGCCGCGACGCCGGTGTCGGGCAGCGCCCAGCGGTCGACGGCGTTCCCCAAAGGATCGAGCACTTGGATGCGGCCGTTCTGCGAATCGGCGACGTAGACCCGGTCGCGGGTGACCGCCACCGCCTCGGGGTCGGCAAAGTCAAGGGGGCCGGAGCCGAAACCACCCACTTCGTACAAGAACTGCCAATCGGGGGTGAACACCAACAGGCGATCGCCATCCCGGTCGGCGATCCAGGCGTTACCCGAGCGATCGACCGCCAGCGCCCGCGGTTCGATGTCGCCCAACACCTGCCGCTCGGAGACGGCCTCCAAGACCAGTCCCACTCCCAGGAACTCGCCGCGCGCGTGGAACTCGAGCACGCGGCCGTCAAGCGAGTCCAACACCAAGTAGGTCAGCCCGGTCGCCAACGCCGCCGAGGTTGGGCGGCGGAGCGAGCCCTCCTCAGTGCCCAAGCCGCCGGCTTCCCAGAGGAGTTCGCCCACCATCGACAGGTGTTGGACCCGGGCGTTGCCGGTGTCCACCACCAACACCCCAGGTGCCGGCGTCGCCAAGAGGGCGGTGGGATGGCGAAACTCCACCGGACCGCTGCCGCTTTGGCCGATGCTGCGCTCGGGGACCAGTCGGACAACCTTGGGCGCCGGCTCGGCTAGAACGCCGGCGCCCCAGAGCGCGCCGACCACCAAGGCGACGAGCGCTCTAGAAGCGGGCGCGCACACCGAGACGACTCTCACCCCGCGCCAGGTCGGCTTCCGCGAAGGGTACAGTCCTCAGGTGCAGAGAGGTCTCAGCTGGCTGCCGGCCGGTGAACCACAGGGCGTGCATCAAACTCAATAGCCGCCCCGCCACCAATCCACCGATGGCGAACTCGGCGCGGTGAAAAGACGACTCACTGGACGAGCGAATGCGCGCGTACTGGCGGCGCCGTTCCTCCGACTCCCAGTTCCAAGCCAACCCGCCGGTAATCGAATTCTCGCGGATGTACTCGTCCTGGCGGGCCTGATCATCAGGGTACAGCTCACGCTTGGCCGGCAACCGCACCTCGAGTTCATTGTAGCTGCCGGGGCCGGGGTCGGAGCGGTCGTAGCGCCCGAGGGCGCGGTAGTAGTCGTTGGACTGGCCGGTGGCGTCTTGGATACCAGCAAAGCGCTGCGCGTACTCGATGTAGCGATCGCGCCGCAAGTCTCCCTGGATGCGGAAGGTCACCAAGCTCGCCCAGCTGGCGATTTCGCCAAGCATGAAGCCGGTGGCCGCACCCTTGCGTCCGTGCGCCAACTGCCCCCAACCGGGCACCGCCGCCGACATGAGGATGGTGCGCCCGCGGGACGGGCCAGCGGTCGGCTCACCAGCCAACGCACCGTCAGACCAAGCACTGCCAGCCACCAAACTCGCGACTAGCCCCAGCGCCATTGCCGGTGTCCAGGTGCGCCGCATCGCTAGAACTGCCGCTTCATGGTGAAGGTCACCCCCGGGTGCGACAACGACGGGTGCACGTCGAGGTGCATATCGATCTCACCCACCGGCGTCGCTACCGGCCGATTCAGACCGCCGGCGACGATGTAGGCGTGCCACGCTGACGCCAGGTGATTCAACAAGGTGATGACTGTCATGCTGCGGGCCGTGCGCGACAAGTCGTTCCGCTCGTCACGCAACTGGTTGTAAGCGATGAAGTCGGTATCTTGTGCGGCAGAAAGGTCGGCAATCCACTCCCGGTAGGCCTCGGTCCCCACTTCGGGTCGGTTGTCATTGCCGTTTTCGAACTGCACGCGCCCCCAACCGGCCTTGTAGATCGGATTCTTCGAGATGATCTCGTAGTACTCGGCGCGGTCGTTGGCGAAGAAGTCGCGAATCGCGGTGACCGCCTGGGCGCAGGACTGGCCTTGCTGCGGCACACAGTTGGATTCGAAGGCGTTGATCGCGAAGTTCCGGTCGGCGAAGCGGAACATTTCATCTTCCTTGGTACTCGAGCTGGACCGAAAGATCGACCAGGTAATCCACGACACGCCCTCGACGCCCATGAACAGGTAGCCACGGTTGGAACCGGCGTACAACTCACCCAGTCCCGGTAGCGCCGCCGACATGAGCATGGCCTTGATCGGCGACGGGCTAGACGCCGCTCGGTCGGTCTCGAGATCGGGAACGCGCGGTTCGCCGTCGCCCGGCTCGGGCTCAGGCTCGAGGTCGTCAATCGCCCGCTGCTCGAAGGACTCAGCGCCGCGCGGGTACAAGCGATCGAGAAGCGGCGTCGCCACTGCAAACGTTGCGCTTTGCCCGGGCAGGCCGCCTGCGGCAGCCGGCTGGCAGGAGACCAAGATCCCCAAGACCGCCAACCCAATCAGCCCGCGCGTGAGTGGCATGCCGCTCCTAGTTAAACGAGACGTTGAACGAGAAGCGATTGACACGATCCAAGTCTGGCGCTTGCGGCCAGCTGGCGTAGTCGAACCCGAAGTTCTTGTACTTCAGACCAAACCCAAAGGCTGGACCGTCGATCGGCTCGACCGCTTGGAACCAGCCCTCGTAGACCCAGCCAAACCGCGCCGCCAGATACGCACCCAGGTTGTACTCGCTGCCGACGTTCAAGATCGGGCCGTCGTTGCGCGCGACAAAGGGCTTGTTCAAATCAGCAGTGAGAATCAGCGAGTGCTCGGCGGTAGCCAGCGCCCAATAGCCCACGCCAATCTTCAGGTTGCGCGGCAGCGGATCGGACTGATCCTCATCGATAAACGCCAGGTTGGGGCCGATGTTCTGGAAGTTAATGCCGGCGTTCAGCCGATACTCGGGCAGCCTCCAGAGCACCGCACCATCCACCGCCACCGTGGTGCCGCGTCCGGCCTCGCCGTCGCGGGTGACTGCCGCTGGAGCCAGGTCGACCCATACGAACTTCAAGTTGACGCCGACGCCCAGGTTCTCGTTAAGTTTGGTGCCGAATGCAAACGACGGTGCCACTTCAAAGCTAGTGAAATCACCGACGACGGCACCCGAGAAATCGGTGGCGACGTTCTTGCCGTAAGTCAGATAGACGACGCTGACTCCGATGCCGCCGAGTCCCTCGATGTCCTGGGTGTAGCCGAAGTACTCGTAGTAAACGTCGTCGGCCAGGCTGGGCACCAGCTGTGAGTGCATGAGCGTCGCGTTACGCCCACTCATGAACGCCAGGGCCGCCGGATTCCACCAGTTGGCGGCGGCGTCGTTGACGACGGCGACATGCGACCCGCCCATGCCGTTGGCCCGGGCCGAAGGCGGGATTTGCAGCGAGGCGGCGCCAGCTGACGACTGGGCGTGAGCACCGCTCGCCAGGATCACCAAGCAGAAGACCAAACACGAAGCGCGAAACAGCATCGCTCCTCCGGTAACTCACTTTGTGAAAAGCAGATAACTATGCGGCGCAGCTTAACAGACGGGAACTTTATGGGTCAACGGGCCGGCCTGAACCCGCCAGACGGGGCTCGGTCTCGGCCCCGGCCAGCAAACCGGCTAGCGGCTCACCACCGACCTCAGGATGGTCGATTTCTCCTCTCCTTGGCTCTCGCTCTTGGCCGAGATTTTCACTATGTACACGCCATTGGCAACCAAATCTCCGTCCTGATCGATGCCGTTCCAAAAGATCTGATGGGTGCCCGGCCCGAGTGGTCGCTCCAGCTCGCCAAACCGCTCCCGCACCAGTCGGCCGCTCAAAGTGTAGATGCGCACGGTGACCGTCGCCGGCTCTGGCAGCTCAAAGCCGATCATCGTGCCGCGGCCAGCCGCCGGACTGAAGGGGTTCGGATAGAGGGCGGGGCGGCGAATCTCCAGCGGGCCGCCCTCAATGATGGTGAACGACACCTCCGCTTCACTCCGATTCAAGTAGTTGTCTGATGCGAAGATACGCGCTGTGTGCGGGCCCGATCCCAAGCCCGCCAGGGCCAACCGGGCGCCGCCGGTGGTAACGCTGCCAGGCTCATAGGCAAAGACCTCGTTCAGGATTTCGGTGCGCTCCTCATCGAAGCGCACGAACAGCGAGTTGAACGGCGTATTGCCCGAGATATTGACCCCAGAGGGGTCCGAGACGCGAATCTCCAGCGTCGACCCTGGTGCCAAGGCCCCTGGGTCGCCGTCGAAACTGGCGCTGATCTCGGGTCCGCCAGCCGGCGGCGGTTCCCGGGTAGAGCCACCCACCACATCCAAGTAGACCGGTAGCGCCCCCAGCGCCAAGCCCCCACCATCGTCGGCGAAGGCGCGGAGCTGGCCCAAGGCCCTGGTTTCGGTCTCACTCTGGGCGGCATCGATGGGGACCACCACCTGCACCTCGGCGGCGCTTCCGTTGGGCGGGTGCCCGCCGCGGTACAAGGGCGCACCCAAAATCTGGTAGCCCGGAAAGCCGCCGAATGGACCTTGCTGGCTCCTAAAGCGCACCGACGCCGAATCGAGCAGGCGGAACTCCACGCTGGAGCCCACCGGCGCGCCACCGGCGGTCACCGCCCGCAGCCGATGCGCGTGTCCCGCCGCCAGCGAATCGACCTCACCGCTGGCGCCGGCGCCGTTGACGGTGACGACCAGCCGGCGCCGGGGGGTCGCCATCACCAGTGCTGGATCGCCCAACAAGACGTACTTGCGGGCGTTTTCAATCGCCCGCGCTCCAACCAGTCCGTTCTTGGCCTGCACCAGGGCTTGCCCCAGCGCCACCGGACGGGTGAAATCCACTCCGTCGTAGAGCGCGCCGAAAACCGCCAGGTTCAACTGCTGGTTGGTGTGAATGAACGACAGGTCTGTTGCCCCAACCGAACTCACCGCGCCGCCGCCGGACTTCTCAACCAGCGCTTCACCAATCCCGACGGCTCCTGGCACGTCGAAGCGATTCACCGTGCACGAAAACGTGAAGAACATCGGCAACCGCGCACCGTTGGTCAGCTGCGCCGAGTGCTCGACTCGAAACATGGTCTCGTGGGCCAGCACATCCGGGTTGCCGTGGCCAATATAGTTGACCAACGCCGCGCCATCGCTCATCCGTTCGATGAACGTCTGGCGCGCCTCCGGTTTCGAACCATCGCCGCCACGCGGGAAGTCGTGCAGGTAGACCTTGACGAATTCCAGCTCCGGCGGCAGCACCGCTTGCACGGCCTCGGAGTTGCCGGCGTGGATCACGCCTTCGTCCGAACCGCTGGTCGTGCGGTTGTCGTCAGCGGTTAAGAGGAAGCGCTGCCGCCAGGCACCGCCAGGCGGCTCCTGGATGTAGGGAATGGTCTTTTCGTCGACCATCACTTCGGCTTCGGCAAGCGTCCCGGCCGGCAGCCGGCCGATCGCCGCATCTAGAAGCGTGTCGATCTCACCCGCATCGGGATCGATCCCAAACGACAGAACGAAGCGGTCGTCGGTCAAGAAGTCGCTGCCGCCGCCGGCCAAAAAGTTGTGCCCCTGGAACGTCGGCACAAAGTCTGTCACCCGACCTTGACCGCCCGAATAGTCGCGCGGGTCGTAGGAGGCATCACCCAAGATACAGATGTAGAGCGGCCGACCGCCGGCCGACCAGCGATGCAGGGCGTAGTCGATGAAGTTGCGAATGGCGATGTGGCTCTTCAAGCCGCCGGAAAACTCGTCGTAGACATCGGACACCCGCACCACCATCGGCGACGCCGGCTGATTCCCGCCCGGCAAAGTGGCGTGCGCCGCCGCCAACCGCTCGCCAACTTCGACGAACTCATCGTAGGCAATCACCACGTAGCCCGCCCCGTGTTCGGTGGAGCGCAGGTTGGGAAAGCTGCGATCGACTTCGATCCGCGTTGGGCTCCGGAAGCCCGCGCCAACCCAGATTTTCTGCGGCCCAGGGTCCAGGTCACCATCGAAGCGCAAAGTCGCGCCCGAGCGCGACGGCACTACTTCCTTGGCGGCGTAGGGGTCGGTCACATCAAAAACCCGCGCCGGCACCGGCGCCGCCGTCACCTCGTAGTTCACCCTCCCCGTCAAGCCTGGAGGCGATGCCACTTCAATCGTTGACTCCCCCGACATGTCCAACGCTCGGAGGTAGGTGGCCTGAAAAAAGGCCAGGTAGCTCTCGTCATACCGGTTGGGGGTCTGTGGATCGTGGATGGCCAGCGGCTCGAAGTAGAGCGTGTTGTCGACCTCGAACGACAGGTCGTCGCGATCGAAGTCGAAGCGGCCCGATGGCTGGCCGGGGAAGGACGAGGTGGGTGGACCGTCGAATGCAAAGGTGTCCTGACCCGCCGACGCCTGAAGGCGCACGCTGTTCCACGACACGAACATCAGGTGATCGTGCAGCCCGCCGGGATTGGTCGGCGACCAATTGCCGTCAGCCGTAGCGCCCCACAACCGCACCCGCACCCGTCCCGTTGATCCGGGCACCAGCTTGGTCGCGCGAATGGGAATCTCGGGGCTGTCGTCTTGGGCGACGGTCTCCGAGTACCACCAGCGCTCCCAGCGCACACCGTCTTCGATGAGGTTGGGGTCGTGGCGCTGGTTGCGCTCGAAGTGCAGTCGGGTACGCGCCGCAGAGACGGTCGGTGCACCGCTCACCTCGACCGCGTCGCGGCGCTCGATGCGCCGGGGTACTTCCCCAAAACTGCCGCCCCAGGTCAGCCAGTAGACGCCTTCGTCGGTGGACCGATGCTCGACGTGCTCCAGGTCGTATCCCTCGCCAGTCAAGTCATCTAGGAAGCCAGTGGAGCCTTGGGCCAAAAAGACCACCTGGTCGGTGGCGTCGAACGCCCCGGCGCTGCCGCCGTCGGCCACGTCGATCGCGCACTCGCGCATGAACTCCGGGGCCGCCGCGGCGCGAGCACTGGTGTCGGGGTCAGGCTCTAGCCCTCCCCCCCAAAAGACCCGCAAGGTACTCGGGTCGATGGCAGCAATCGCCACGCCAGCCGCCGCCAACTCGGCGCCGGTGACCGCCGTCATGCCACGCTCGACCACGTGAACCTTCACCCAGTCAGCGCTCTGGGCGAAGCCACCACCGCCGCCGCGCGCGGCGCCGCGCCCGACCGCCGGCGGACGCACCCAACTGTCGAGCTGATCGGGGTTCACAACCTGCCGAGCGTAGAAGTCACGCTCGGCTGGGCTAAGCGGCACGGCACCCGGTGGCGCCTCATGACCGCCGCGGAAAGTCAGGGCAACTTCTGCCTCCTCGAGGACGCGCAAGGCGCCGCCGTCGTACTGGACCGGTCGGATGGTGACCCGGACGACGTCGAGGTCGCGGAGCTGCATGACCGGCGACACCTCGATCGCTGCCGCCGGGTAGCGGCCCGGAGCTTCGTACACCGCCGGGTCCTCGGCGTAGGCCACCGGCGCCGGGGTCGCCTCCCTAGTCGCGACCGGCACCGGCTGGGGCCGCAAGGGCCACGGCGCCGGGCGCCATTGGAGGGTGGAGCTTGGGGTCACCGTGGCTCCTGGCGGCACCGCGAGCAAGACGGTGGTCTGCGGCAGATCGGGGGCGCCGGGGTCCGCTGTGCGCCCGTCAAAGCCCCGCAGGTGGACGATGGGGCCGACCACACCGGCGGCGACTTCGGGCTCTCCCACCCGAACATCGAGCACCCCACCGGCCGGAGTCGCTCGCCAACGGAGCGGTTCGGCTGCCTCAGGGGCCTCGAGGGCCCCGGAAGCCAGGACACTCGCCACCAAAGAGACACCGACGCAGGCAACCCAGGAACACTTGCTCTGGCGTAGCAACAAACATCTCCCTCGTTTTGGGCGTCGACCGGTAGCGCTCACTCGGACTCCTTATATACGCCGATCTGGGCGAATTTCTCCGCCCGCTGGGCTAACAGTGCGTCTGTAGGCAGCTCACTCAAGGCATCCAGATGACGCACCAGGGCCTCGGACAACCGCTTGGCAGTTTCCTCATAGGCACGGTGGGCACCGCCCGGCGGCTCTTCGATGACTTCATCGGCGATGCCCAACTCGGTCAGATCCTGCGAGGTGGGCCTGAGCGCTTCGGCGGCGTCGGGGGCCTTGGCCCGGTCGCGCCACAAGATCGCCGCACAACCTTCGGGCGAAATCACCGAGTAGATCGAGTTCTCGAGCATCAAGAGACGGTCGGCAACGCCAAACGCCAGGGCGCCACCCGAGCCCCCCTCGCCGATCACGACGCAGACGATGGGGACGGGGATCACCGCCATCTCTCGCAAGTTACGGGCGATCGCCTCGAACTGACCGCGCTCTTCGGCGCCGATGCCGGGAAACGCCCCTGGCGTGTCGACAAAGGTCACGATCGGCAACCCAAACCGCCCGGCCATCTCCATCAACCTGAGACCCTTGCGGTAGCCCTCTGGGTGCGGCATGCCAAACGAGCGGCGCAAGTTCTCCTTAGTATCGCGCCCCTTCTGGTGGCCGATCACCATGATCGCCCGGCCGGCCAAGCGCGCCATCCCGCCGACCACGGCGGCGTCGTCGGCGTAACCGCGATCCCCGTGCAGTTCGGTAAAGTCGGTGGTCATGTGCGCCAGGTAGTCCAAGGTGTAGGGACGGAGCGGGTGGCGGGCCAGTTGTACGCGTTGCCAGCGGGTCAACTTGCTGAAGATCTCGCCGCGCACTTTTTCGGCGCGCTTGCTCAACCGGTCCAGTTCGTCTTGGAACTCCATGTCGCCGCGCGCGGCGATCGAACGCAGTTCCTCGATGCGCTGTTCGATCTCGGCCAGCGGTCGCTCAAAATCCAACCAGGCACCGTTTGTGTTCGCCACTCGAGAGACTCCTACTGGACTGACGACGACGACCGCCGGCGCGGCGTCAAGCGCACGCGCTCGGTGCCGACCACCTGGCCGACGCCGCGAATCAACTCGCCGGAAATGCCCACCTTCAGCTTCTCGGCGGCAATGGACACGGCGTTGCCGTCCGCATCAAGAATTCGAAACACCACCTGGCCGGCCCCCGGATAACCCGCCAACACCGACTCGATCGGCTTCAGCAACTCGGCCACTTCGGTCTTGTCGAGTTCGATCTCCAGCGCCCCGCCCCACTCCTGGCGGGCGCGGGCCATGCCCATCACCGCCTCCGCCACAATCTTCGCCGAATCGTTCTCTCGAGTCGAGAGCCGACCTTCGACCGCCACCACCTGGTCGACATCCAGATCATCCCCCGCCACCTCGAAAGCGTCAGCGAACACCAGGACCTCCACGGTCCCAAAGAAGTCTTCGAGAGTGACGAAAGCCATGGCGCGCCCCCGGCGATCGTGGGTACGGCGCATAGCCGACACCAGACCGACGATGCGAATCTCCTTGCCGTCTCCCAACTCAGCCAAGGTTTGGGTGTTGGCGTTGGACATTGCTTCCACCTCGTCGCGCATTTCGGACAACGGGTGCCCCGATAAGTAGAACCCCAAAAGCTCCTTTTCGCGCGCCAAACGGGTGCGCTCGTCCCACGCCTCAACCGCCGGTAGGGCGTCGCCGACCAGCTCGAGATCCACCTCTTCGCCGAACAACGAAGCTTGGCCACGGGCGCGATCGCGCTGCCGGCGCTGGCCATGGGCGAGGGCATCGGCCACCACCTCAAAGAGCTGCGCCCGATGCCCGCCGAAGCAATCGGCAGCACCCGACTGCACCAAACTCTCCAACACGCGGCGGTTCAACCGGCCGCCATCCACTCGTTCGGCCAAATCAAACAGCGACTTGAAGGGCCCGCCCGATTGCCGCGCCTCGACCAGGTCGGCAATCACGCCCCGCCCGACGTTCTTGATGGCTCCCAGGCCAAACCGAATCGCCTCCCCTTCCACGGTGAAGTCGGAGTGCGAGTGGTTGACATCAGGCTCGAGTACGTTGATGCCGAGACGCCGGCACTCATCGATGAGAATGACGATGCGGTCGGTGGAATCCATTTCGCTGGTCAGCGACGCGGCCATGAACTCGATGGGATAGTGCGCCTTCAGATAAGCGGTGACGAACGAAATCAACGCGTAGGCCGCTGAGTGCGACTTGTTGAAGCCGTAACCCGCGAAGTGCTCCATCAACCCGAAGATGCGCTCGGCCTTGGCCGCCGGAATCTGCCGCTCGACCGCGCCGGCCACGAAAATCTGGCGTTGCCGTGCCATTTCCTCCGGGTTCTTCTTGCCCATGGCTTTGCGCAAGATATCGGCTTGCGCCAGGCTGAAGCCACCCAGCTCCGAGGCGATCTGCATGACCTGCTCTTGGTAGAGAATGGTGCCGTAGGTCTCGCGCAGAATCGGCTCCAGCTCCGGCACCTCGTACTCGATGCGCTTCTTGCCATGCTTGCGCGCAATGTAGTCGTCGTGCATGCCCGAACCCAGGGGCCCCGGCCGGAACAAGGCGTTCACCGCGATCAAATCCTCGAAGGCTTCGGGACGCATGCGCCGCAAGAGATCGCGCATGCCGCCCGACTCGACCTGGAAGACGCCGATGGTCTCGGCCCGCTCCAGGATGCGGAAGGTCTCCGGATCGTCGAGCGGAATCTCCTCGACGGTCAGTGCAACACCCTGCAAGCGTTTGATGTTCTCAAACGCCTTCTGGACGACGGTGAGCGTGCGGAGCCCGAGGAAGTCCATCTTCAACAGGCCGATCTTCTCGACCGACCGCATGTCGAACTGGGTGGTGACTTCCCCCTTGGTCGACTTGAATAGCGGCACCGTGTCCATCAGCGGTTCAGGAGTAATGAGGACGCCGGCGGCGTGGGTCGAGGCGTGGCGGCTGAGCCCCTCCAGCGTCAGGGACGCGTGGATCAACCGATCGTAGGGCGGACCTTGCTTTTCCAGCGCTTTGAGTTCGGGCACGCGCTCCAGCGCATCGCCTAGATTGATCCCCAACTCGTTGGGCACCAGCTTGGCAATGCGGTCGATTTCGGCGTACGGCAGATTCAATGTGCGTCCAACGTCGCGCAAGACGCCGCGCGCCGCCATCGTTCCAAACGTGATGATTTGCGTGACGCAATCTTCCCCGTACTTTTGAACGACGTAGTCAATGATCTCGCCGCGGCGCTCGAAGCAAAAGTCGATGTCAATATCCGGCATCGAGACGCGTTCGGGATTCAAGAAACGCTCGAAGAGCAACCCAAACCGCATCGGATCGATGTTGGTGATGCCCAGGCTGTACGACACCAAGGAGCCTGCCGCCGAGCCGCGACCGGGTCCGACCGCCACCCCCATCTCGCGGGCGCGGTCCACGAAGTCGGAGACGATCAGGAAGTAACCGGCGTAGCCCATCTTGAATATGACGCCCAACTCGTAGGCCAGCCGCTCTTCCAACTCGGGAGTGATCGTGTCGTAGCGGCGGCGAAACCCCTGGTTGGCCAAGTCAGACAGGTAGGCGTCGGCCGAGTCGTAGCCGGCGGGAAGCGGAAAGTGAGGCAGCTTGAGCTTGCCGAACTCCAGTTCCAGGTTGCAACGTTCGGCAATCGCCAAGGTGTTGGCCAGCGCGCCGTCGACGTGGCCGAAGACCGCCGCCATCTCCGTCGCCGACTTGATGTACAGCTGGTTCGATCCGTAGCGCATGCGCTTGGGGTGATCCACCGACTTGCCGGTCTGGATGCAGAGGAGCAGGTCGTGCGCCTCCGAGTCGTTGCAATCCAAGTAGTGGCAATCGTTGGTCGCCACCAAGGGCAAAGCGGTCTTCTTGGACAGCTCGATCAGCCGGCGATCCACCACCTGCTGGGCTTCAATACCGTGGTCTTGCAGCTCCAAGAAGAAGTTGCCTTCACCAAAAATGTCCCGGTAGCGGAGCGCCGCCTCGGTCGCCTCCTCGTGGCGATCGCGATACAAGTGCCAGGGCACCTCGCCCTTCAGGCACGAACTCAAGCCGATGAGCCCCTCGGAGTGCTGCGCCAACAGGTCGTGGTCAATGCGCGGCTTGTAGTAGAAGCCCTCCAGGTAAGCCTTGGAGGACAGACGCATCAGGTTCTGGTAGCCGACCCGGTCTTGAGCCAAGAGGATCAGGTGGAAATAGCGCGCCGACGGATCGGTACCCCGCGAGCGGTCAGAACGGTGCCCGCTGGTGATGTAGGCCTCGATGCCAACGATGGGTTTGACCCCCGACTTCTGGAAGGTCTCGTAGAAGTCGATGGCGCCGAACAAATTGCCGTGGTCGGTCAGCGCCATGGCGGTCATTCCCAGCTCCTCGGCCCGCCGTGCCATGGCCGACAGGCGGGTCGCCCCATCCAGCAAGCTGTAGTCGGAGTGGTTGTGCAGGTGCACGAATTCAGGTTGGCCCATGGATCTCCTTCGCGGTGGGCTCGAGCGTCGCACAGCCGTCTGGCACTGACAAGCCGGCGCGCCGGCGGCCGAGAGGCGCGTTACGGCACCTGAAACTCGACGGTCTGGGTGGTGGTCAACCCGGCACGGTCGGTGGCGCGAAAGCTGGCGCGGTGGCGGCCTGGGGCCAAGGGCTGGCGCGGCGTGACCCGCATGCGCTTGGCGTCGGGGTCCCACTCGGTCGGTAGGTCACGGCCGTCCAGGGCGACCACGACCGCCGCCTCCACCAACCCGGAACCCTGGTCGTCGACCCGCGCCACCAACGCCGGCCGGGCGTCGAGGTGCGCGCCGGGCGCCGGGACCAACACCTGTAACTCGGGCGGCGCGGTGTCGCGCGCCAAGAAGAACCGTCCCAGCCGCCGCACCCGGCCACTCACCCACTGCTCCTGCCAATCCCCGCCCTCGAAAGCGTGGCCACGCCCAGTGTCCCGGTACAGGAGCACGCCATCGGCCTTCTCCCCGGCGGGCAATCTGAGCGCCACCCGCGCGCGCCCGTCGAGGGGGAGGTCTTTGGGCTCCAACTGATAGACCGGCGAGATCAGGGCGAGCCCAGCCGGCAAGGACGCCGGCGGCGCCTGGGCGGTGGCTACTGCCGCCACGTAGGCATCTTCAAAGAAAGCCGCTTTGGGAAACTCCACCGCCGCGCCTCCATCAGCGCTGACAAAACGACTGGCCGCAGCTCGGCGCACCGCTTGCCAATCCAAGACCAGCTGCCCGTCGACCGGCCGGCCGTCCACCAGTCGGCCCGACACCTGCAGTGGGCCAGCCTGGCTGCCGTGCACGAAGGCGCGCACAGTCGCCGGCCCGACGGTCTCGACGCCACCGAGCGGCGTGCCGCTCAAAGTCAACCGCGGGGTGGCGGCCCACGGCGCCTCGGCCTCGATCTCGACGACGCAAAGCCGCGCTCTAGCCACGAGTCGCGCGTCCAGGCGCGGCGCGGCGGCCGGGTCGGCCTCCACAGCACTGGCGCCACCTTTGGCGCTGGCGTCGCCATCGGGATGCCAGCCGGCGACCAAGGGCGCCGAGCGGGCACCCGCTTCGTCCACGACGCGGGCCCGCCAGGTGGCTGCCACCGGCGCACCGTCGGCCGCGACCGGCGGCAACTCGACGTAGACCCGCCCGGAGCTGAGCGGCATCATGCCGAGTGCTTCAAACGCGCCGGTGCCCAAGGCGCGCTCCAGCCAAACACGCAGGCGGCCGCGACCCTCTACGCCGTCAAATTCGAGGGCGGCACGCCGTTCGCCGGCCGGCACCAAGTCGATCCGTGCGGCGCGCGGCGGCTCAAACACTGTCACCTGGGCGACCGCCTCCGAACGGTTGCCGTGGGCGTCGAAGGCGCGGACCACCACCACGTGGGGTCCCGGCTCCAGAGCGCCGCCGGCGTCCAAGATACCGGCGTCGGCGGCCGCGCCGGCGTGGAAGTCGCCGGCGATGCCAGGCTGCGCGAAGAGATTGACCACGTGGCGCCGCCGGTTAACTGCCTCCTCCAAGTCATAGAGCGCCAAGACTTCGTGGTTGTGGTGGTAGGAGAAGCGATCGAACTGGGTAGTCACCTGCAAGGCGCCGTCCACCCAAAGCTCTAGTCGATAGATTCCCATGCGACTGGCGCGCTTGCCGGCGCGGTCGTAGCCGTCCACCCCGACCCGAAGCTGCCCCCAGACCGCCACAGGATCCGGCGTTCGGTAGAGGCGGACGCCGCCCTCATCCGTCTCCAGTTGCAACGGGCGGCGTTCTTTGGCCAAACGCCCGCCGACCCGCGCGTCGGGATCCATCGGCGTCCACACCAAGGCGCGCAAGGTCGGCGCGTGCCGGTCAGCAGTGGTCAAGCCGTGGGTCAAAGGGTTCACGGCCACATCCCCCTCGCGCAGTTCGAAGTGCAGGTGGGCGGCACCGGCGCCGGAGTCACCCGAGAGGGCGATCACGTCGCCCTGGCGCACGCGAAAGCGGCCGGGCTCCGGGTAGAGGTCCACCCGGTAGCTTTGGGCTTTCTCCTGCTCGTCGCGCACGTACTCGGCCAGCGCTCGGTAGTACGTCGACAAGTGGGCGTACACTGCCAGGCGCCCATCTTCTAGTTCGAGGTAGATAGCGCGCCCGTAGCCGCGCGCGCCCGCCCGCACCCGGACGACGGTGCCGTCGGCGACGGCGAACACCTTGGCGCCGGTCTCCCCGAAGGTGGAGAGGTCGATTCCGGCGTGGAAGTGACCCTCGCGAAACTCGCAAAAAGTCGACGTCAGCTCCGGAGTCAGTTCCAGTGGCCAACGGTAGCTCGCCTCGCCTGCACCGGCGGCGCTGCCCAACCCCCAGGCTGCAGCACCCATAAGGGCGCAAAGTGCCTTGGGAGATTTCCCCATCCGTCGACCGTCTTTCGTGGTCAGAAGGCCCAAACCTCCCCCCTTCAGGCGCTGCCCAAATCTCGCTCAAGCCGAGCAACTTGTTTATCTAGAGCGACTTGTGTTCACAAGCTCAGTTTTGGTACAGTTCGTGAGCTGTTTACAAGATGTGATGCATCGCTTGTCGTCACCGTTGCGAAGTGCCTTGCACCACGTCTTACCAAGGTGCCCCAGTATGAAACAGCCTAAGTCCGTTCGAAGTATCCATCCTGCCTATGCCCTGGCCCTGGTCGGCGCCTTGGCGGCGGCGTCCGCTGCCACCGTGCCGCTGGCGCCCGTGAGCCTGCCGCCCACCGAACACACCCAGATCCACATCGGGCCGCGTTGTCCGTTGGTCTGGGAGGTCGGCTTGCCGCACGACGGCGTTTGGCTCCTGCCCCCGGCCAAGAACATCGTGCCGTTCGAACTGGTCCAACACGGCTACCCCGATGACGGCCCACGGCGCCACGATCTGGTCATTCACGTCACCGCTACAGCCTACACCAGCACCCGCGATCAGACCGACTCAACGCCCTTCATCACCGCGTCCATGGCCCGCGTGCGGCCCGGCATTATCGCGATGTCGCGCGACCTTTTGAAGCGCTACACGCCGGGCGCTCCGTTCGACTTTGGCGATCAGGTCGAAATCATCGGCCTCGGTGTCTTCCAGGTCGAAGACACCATGAACCGCCGCTACTCCAAGCGCATCGACATCTGGTTGCCCGATCGCCAGGACGCCTACGCCTGGGGGGTCCAAGAGCTTTTGATCGGCGCCATGCCACCCGGGTCACCGGCAGCTCCCCTGGCCCAGCCCCACCGTTGGGGCCTGACCGAGCCCACCGGCGGCGTGCTTTTAGCCGACGCCGGGCTCTAGTCCCACTCGGGGATCACGGAATCCCCGTCGCCAGCCGATGACAAAGCTGAGCGCCCGGCGCTCGGCTGCACCTCACTTGGGTGCAGCTCTCCCAACGACTTGTGTCCCGGAGTGGCTCATACCATGCTGGCTCGCTCGGTAGTGTTCATCGCTTTCGCCCTCAGTCTGGGCTCCGCCGGTCGCGCTGAGGAAGACGCCCGCCGCCCGACCACGTGGCACCTGCGCTACAACACCGGGCCGTCGATCGCCCTACACTCCTCGCCGCCAGCCGCCGAGGTCGCCCTGGCCGGGCCCAGCCAGCTGGGGGGGACGACGCCGCTCCGTTTGCCTGGCAACTTGAAGGGCACCTACCGGATCAACGCCTTCAAGCCGGGGTTCGCCTACGCCACCACCCGGGTCGAGTTCGTTCCCGGGCTCGGGGAAGACACCGCCTATCCGATTGCCGCGCCACCGTCGTTGTTGTCGAGCACCCTCATGCCGCCAGGCGCCCTGGAGTGGCAAGGCGGCGAGCGCCAAGTAGGTGCGTCGCTGTTCGGCGCCGAGCTGGCAGCGGTGGCCGGAGCAATCTGGTCGGGCCGCCGCGCCGACACCTACCGTCAAGACGCCACCGCCAATAGCGGCCAAGGGTTTCTCGCCGAAATCGACGCCTACCGGAGCGACCTCAGGCGGGCAGCCTGGGAGAAAGCCACTCGCCAGTTCACCGTCGCCGCGGCCGGCCTCTGGGCGGTGTCGATCGTCAGTCGGACTGGACTGGCAGCGCACCTCGACACCCAGTTCGACGGCGGCGGGACCATGGCCATTCAACTGCCGCGGGCTGGACGCGGCGCCGTCATCTTCCGCTCCGCCCTGCTCCCCGGTTGGGGCCAGCGCCATGCCGGCCGGCTCGTCGCTGGGCGCCACCTGTTGACGGCGTCGATGGCGACCGGCTTGGCCGCGCTCTTAGCCTCCCAATCCTACGATCGGGCCGCCGCCGAACTGCGCGCCGCCGAAGCCCGCTTCGACTACTTGAGGCAAACCGACGTGGGCGCCGCCATCCAGGCGCGCACCGCCCTCGACCAATCCCAAACCGATTCGGACCGCGCCCACACCGCGCGTCTAGCGACATTGGGCTTGACCGCCGGACTCTGGGCGTACAACCTGTTCGACGCCTGGGTATTCACCAACGACGCGGCCCAACGCTTCGGCGACGCCGCCGACGCCCCCCAGGTCGCCGTCTTGCCGCCGGTCCAAGGCCGCGCCGGCCTCGTCATCAAGTTCTAGCCCACGCACTTGGGGCTGGCTCCAGGAGAGGGTTCTGTGACACCGAAGCAGTGCGCCTTAGGAGTGAGCGCGGCCACCGCCATCGCCATCGGCTGCCAGGGCAACTTCGCCGAGCCGACGTTTATGAACCCCAATGATCCCGCCAACGGTCGTTTGCCGCGCACCCCCGACTTCAACCGGATCAACCTGGCCGACGTAGAACCCTGCACGCTGGCTACCCAAACCCCCAAGCTGAGCCTGATCATCCGCCGCTACTCGGTGGAGGGTACCGCCGCCATCCAGATCTACCGCTCCACCGACGGTTCGGTGGACCTCGACGACTTGATGGTCACCGTGCCCGTCCCGCCCGACAACGGCAACCCCGACTTCCCAATCATCGACGCCGACGGCCTGGTGCTGGGTACCCGCTACACCTACCGGGTGCGGGGTGTCGGGGACGACGGCGCCTTGAGCCTGTTCTCGCGCGAGCGCAGTGGCCGGCCAGAGTGCGAGGCGACCGCCGGCCCGTAGGGCGTGCTTTTGGCTTTGGCCCAGCCTGGCCGCCTGGTCGCCTGGCGGGTATCAGCTTAGTCGCCGTGGTAGGCGCAGCGGCTGGTGCAGGTTTCGTGCACCACCACCTCGGTCAAACCATGAAGTTCCGGTTTGAGCTGTTCCCACACCCACACCGCCAACAGCTCGGCGGTCGGATTCTCCAAGCCGGGCACGTCGTTCAAGACGCGGTGGTCCAGGGTGTCTTGCACCGCGCGGGCCGCCTGAGCTAGTTCGGCAAAGTCGACGAACCACCCCAACACGGGGTCGACCGCACCGCGCACCGAAAATTCAATCTTGTAGCCGTGGCCGTGCAGGCGCCGACACTTGTGATCCTCGGGCAACTTAGGGAGCGCGTGCGCCGCTTCGAAGCGGAAGCCATGGGTCAGGGTCACCAACATGCGGGGAGAGTGTCAAAGGCGACGACACCCGGTCAAGGGCACCGCTTGCTACACTGATTCTCCAATGATGACCGCCCCACTTCGCATCCACGAAATGTACCGCTCCATCCAGGGAGAAGGCCGGCGAGCCGGCCTGCCGTGCACTTTCGTGCGCCTGAGCGGCTGCGACCTTCGCTGCAGCTGGTGCGATACGCCGGAGGCTTTCGCCGGCGGCGAGGTCTTGTCGATCGACGCCGTTTTAGAGCGAGTGGAAACGCTGGGGGCCGACCTGGTGCTGGTCACCGGCGGCGAGCCGCTTTTGCAACCGGCTGCGCTGACTTTGATGGCCGCCCTCGCTGACCAGCAAGCGACAGTACTCTTGGAAACCGGTGGTCACCGGCCGATCGATCGGGTCGACCCGCGAGTCGAGATCATCATGGACTTGAAGTGCCCGGGCTCTGGAGAAGTCGCGAAGAACGTCTGGGCCAACCTCGAAGTCTTGAAACCCAAAGATCAGATCAAGTTTGTACTAGCCGACCGCGCCGACTACGACTGGGCGCGGGCGACGGTCAGCCGCTACGACTTGGCCCGGCAACACATCGTCACCTTTTCACCGGTCCACGGTGTCCTCGACGCGGCGCTCCTCTCCAACTGGATCCTTACCGACCGCTTGACCGTGCATCTGGGATTGCAACTCCACAAGTACATCTGGAGCCCGTCCGCCACGGGCGTTTGAGGGGCTGGGCGTGCGCTGGGAGTCCAACCACCAAGCAAGAACTTACCTGGCCGCGCACGAACCGCCGGGATTCACCGACCGGAGTAGGTTGCGCCCGATCGTTTGGGAACGGGCCCAAGGAATCAAGGTCTACGACATCGAGGGGAATGCCTACCTCGATCTGACCGCCGGATTCGGCGCCGCGGCGGTCGGACACAACCACCCGCGGGTGGTGGCCGCCGTCACCGAGCAGATCGGCCGCCTCACCCACGCCATGGCCGATCTCTACCCAGCGCGCGTCAAGTTGGATTTGGTCCACCAACTTCTGGAGGTGGCGCCGGCTTTGGGGGCGGCGCCGGCTTCGGGGGCGGCGCCGGCTTTGGGGGCGGCGCCGGCTTTGGGGGCGGCGCCGGCTTCGGGGGCGGCGCCGGCGTCGGAGGTAGCATCGGCGTCCGAGGTGGCACCGGCGTCCGAGGTGGCATCGGCGTCCGAGGTGGCGCCGGCGTCCGAGGCGGCGCCGCCGTCGGAGGTGGCGCCGGCGTCCGAGGTGGCGCCGGCTTTGAACGCGGTTTACTTGGCGGTCACCGGTGCCGACGCCGTCGAAGCCGCCCTAAAGTCCGCGTGCCTTACTACCGGGCGGGCGGGCGTCGTGGTACTCGACGGCGCCTACCACGGGCTCTCGTACGGCACGCTCGCGGCCGGTGCCCTGGAGGGGTTTCGCGCCCCTTTCGCCGCTCAGCTCGCCAGCCACGTCACGCGACTGCCATTTCCACGGGAGCCCGACGAGTTGGGTGCCTTAGAGGAGGCGCTGGCGCGGGTACCGCAGGCGGCGCTCCTGGTCGAACCGGTGCAGGGGCGCGGTGGCATCCGTCCCCTCCCCGCTGGCTGGCTAGCCGGCGCTCAGGCGCGCTGCCGGGCCGCGGGCACTCTGTTGATCACCGACGAGATCTGGTGCGGGCTGGGGCGAAGCGGCGACTGGTGGGCTTCCGAGGTGGTACCCGACCTCTTGGTAACGGGGAAGGCCCTGGGGGGCGGCTTTCCAATCGCCGCGACGCTCGGCCGTCGCGAGCGCTTCGGGGACTGGGGATCGGCGGCCGGCGCCCTTCACACTTCGACTTTTTCCGGGCACCCGGTGTCTGCTGCCGCCGCCGTCGCGGTGATTCAGATCTTGCGCGACGAGGGGCTCGTAGAGCGGAGTCGGGTTTTGGGAGCGTGGCTTAGGGATGCGTTGGAGGTCGCACTCGCGGGGGGCAGTGGCGGCGGCGCGGGAGTCACCGGAGCTGGGGGCAGTGCCGGGGGCGCCGGAGTCGTGGGAGCGGGCGGCGAAGCCGGAGTGGGCGGCGAAGCCGGTGTGGGCGGCGAAGCCGGTGTGGCGCGAACGAGGGGAGAAGCCGGAGTCGCTGCGGGTGGCGCCACGGTGCGGGGGCGCGGCCTCATGCTAGGGATCGAGCTGGTGACACCGACCGGCGCCCCCGACGGCCACCGCGCCCGCCGGGTCATGGACTTGGCGTTGGAACGAGGCATCCTTGTCCTCACCGGCGGCGCCGAAGGCAATGTCATCGAACTGACCCCACCTCTGACCATCACCCGAGCCGAACTGCAGGCGGCGGTGGACCGGCTGGTGGATGCTATTGACAAGTCTGTAGCAACCGTGGCGGACGAATAGGCGCAACGCTCGCGTGCTTGCCTAAACGCAGCACGTCCCCGTCAAGCACTGATGGCATTGCGACGCGATGCCACTGGCGGAGCAGCAGCCAAGCCACGGCAACCACCGCCGAGACAATATGGAGTGACCGGCCTCTATGTTCGTAATATCGAGGGCTAGGCAGCGAGACTGCTTACCTCATACGAACCTAAAGGAGATCGGTCATGGCAAAACGTATCACATGGATTGGAATCGACGATCATAAGCTCCACCTTTCGGTAGCGGTGGTGACGAGCATGCGAAGCCGGGACCCCGAGGTCAGAAGGGTGGAGAACGAAGATCGAGCTCTGCAGCGCTGGGTGCGGAGGTTAGAGCGCGAAGCCGGAGGGGGCGTAGTTCCGCTCGAGGCTGTCCGAGAAGTGCCTTTTCCAGGGCCGTCCATGGAGTTCCGCACCGGAAATATTCATGGACCTGGGGTCCACCCCGAGCAATGAAAGTTGCTAGCTCGCCGTGTGGGCTCGACCGAAGGTCGCGCGAGTTTACAACGACTTACAGTTACTTTCTGAGCAAATATTCATGGACCTGGGGTCCACCCCGAGCAATGAAAGCTGCTAGCTCGCCGTGTGGGCTCGACCGAAGGTCGCGTGAGTTTACAACGACTTACAGTTACTTTCTGAGCAACTAGCGCCGAGTTCCGCTCTCCGGAACGGCCCGCGGAGTTCCGCCTGCGGAACTAGCCCCGGTTCCGCTCTCCGGTACCACCGCCGGGTTCCGCTGGAGGCTGTCCAATAATCGGGTCGGCACTATCAACCGCGCGTGGTTCCGCTGCGGAACCAAGTCGATCGGTTCGCCGTTACCCGCCCATCCGGATCGACCGCCGGTACGAACGAACCTGAGAATCTGCACAAATTTTCTGGCCGTCCAGTTGATTTTCTTCTTGACAGCTCATGGACGTCGAGTGGTTGAGCGCTGCGGCATGTCGCTCGAGCGGTCGCCAACATGCCCCACATCGCCCTCAAACGCATCGGTTCGCGCGTTAGTTCTTTTTTGCCAAACGGAACCGATGTTGCGCAGCCACCAAGCCCCCCTGAGTGCACAAACTCGAGGTGTAAGATGCATGGGTCGACCCCGCGAAAACTTAGGAGCATGCACCATGCACATCATTGCCCGAATCGAAAGGCTCCGGCATCGCGAGCACCACGCCACCGTCGACCTGATCGAAGCGCTGCTTGAATGCAAGCGCACGGATGCCCATCTCTCGGCGGGCTATCCATCGATCTTCGCGTTCTTGTGCAACCATCTAAAGTATTCGAAAGCGGCTGCGTCGCGGCGCTGGAAAGCGATGAAGTGCGCCGAGCGACATCCGCAAGTTCTAGAGATGCTGCGAAAACACCGTACCAATCTGAGTGTGCTGGCAACGATCGAGGCAGCGCTGGCTAAGGCGAGTGATCCAGAAGCGCTACTCGCTGAGATCGATGGCCAATCTTCCGCGGAAGTGGAGCGTCGGCTGGCGGCCCGCAGTCCAGTGCGCCCTCGCCGGGAACAGATCCGCCGGGAGTTCGAGATGGGGCACACCGGGGCGGACGCCGCCGAAAACAGTGGAAAGGGCGACCTATTCGGTGACAACGGCGGGGTCAATGGGGCCAGCCCCCGGCACACGAACGGAGCAGGAGCTGAGTCCGAGAACCCTACCAATTCACCGCGCAATGCAATCCCCGATGTAGATGCGCGTCCCTGCGCCGGTGCGGACGCCGGTACGGACGCCGGTACCGATGCGAACGCCGGTGTCCATGCAAACGCCGGTGCCGGTGCAAACGCCGGCGCTGATGCCAACGCCGGTGCGGACGCCAACGCCGGTGCGGATGCCGGTTCCGAAGCGCCCCGCGCCAGTGCGGAGAGCTCGGATTGCGCCGAATCGACCGTCACGCGCGAGCGCATTCGCATCACCTTTAGCCTCGATCCCGCCGACTACAAGCAGCTGGAAGAAGCGATGACCATTCTGAGCCGCAAGATTCCAGCCAAGCTGACGCTCGAAGCGACGATGCAAGAGCTTTTGCACTTCTTCCTGGAGCGCAAGCGCCCGAAGCCCAAGCGCCCCTACAAAGCACCCCGCGGCCGACACATCCCCAAAGCCCTCCGAGACGCGGTGATGATCCGTGACCAGGGGCGCTGTCAATTTGTGGGCGCCGGCGGGAGGAAGTGCAACTCGCGGCACAACCTGCAGATCGACCACATTCAACCCGTGGCCAAAGGTGGTCGGACGGAGCTGGAGAACCTCCGAATCTTGTGCGCAAACCATAACCGCCATCGTGTCAGAGTTTCGGAGCGGAACCGAGTGGCGCCGAATCTACACGTGCGAAACGTCGCTGCACAGAACCAAGCGACGCCGGCCGGTGGGTAGCGCGGCGGTGTTCCGGTGCGGGACTGGGTTGAGTAAGGGCCCCGCGTTTTTGATAGCCTCGACGGAACCACCAGTGGTCAGGCGGTTGGAATCGGCCTGCACAGCTAGCTCCGCGGGGTCGTCGATCGGCGGTCCTGCTAAGCTTCTGAAGTTCTGAGCGTTCGGGGGTAAACGAGCGTCGCGGCTAGCCTTGTCTGGCGCTCCGATCACACGCCACCGAGTCTTGCCGCTCGAACGACTCAGAGCCAGAGAACTGCTGTCGAGCGCCGCCATCAACCGCCATCGAATTTCGCCACTATGCACTACGACGCCGAGACTGAAGCGCTCGACCGCAACATCCTCCGATTCATCGCCGACAGCGCGGAGGTCTGGCACGCAGATCCCCGTCGGTTCGAAGCGCTTTTCTTGGACGTGTACCGCTACCAAGCACGGCGTGTCCCGGCCTTGGGTGCCCTGGCGCGCCAGGTTGGCGTCGACCCCGAGGAGCTCGCCGACTGGCGACAGGTGCCCTTGGTCCCAGTCACAGCGTTCAAGAAACTACGCCTCGCCACCTTCCCAGAGAGCCTAGTGACGCGGACGTTTCGTTCGAGCGGCACGACCCAAGCGGCGCGCTCCGTCCTCGAACTGGACACGTTGGCACTCTACGACGCGTCGCTCACCGCTAGCTTTGGGCGCTTTCTCGTGGTCGACGGCGCACGGTACAGAATGGGGGCGCTCATCCCAACGACCCAGGAAACGCCCGAGTCGTCTTTGGCTTACATGGTGGAGCGCGCCGCTCAAACCTTCGCGGTGGATGGCAACGCGGTGCCGCTCTTGTCTGACGATCGCGTCGACCTGGACCGCGTCGAGCGCTGGGTCGCCGCGGAATCGACTCTGCCGTTGTGCCTCTTGGGGACCGCCTTCGCCTACGTCGGCTTGATTGATCTTGCTCGGGCGCGTGGCGTTCGCTGGCAGCTGCCGCCAGGGTCCCGCCTCATGGAAACCGGCGGCTACAAAGGCCGCTCGCGCACGCTCACCCAGGCGGCGTTCTATGAGGCGCTGGCCGACCTCTTCGGTGTTGACCCGTCCGCCATCGTCGGCGAATACGGCATGTGCGAAATGGGCAGTCAGTTCTATCACCCGCACAGGCCCGGAAGCGACCACGCAATCCAACAAAGTTCGGGAGTCGCGAACACGCCACGCCACTTCGTCGGACCTCCGTGGGTGCGTACGCGAATCGTCGAACCGCGCACGCTCGAGGACGTCGGACCGGGTGAGGTTGGACTGCTCGCCCACTATGATCTGACCAATCGCGGGTCGACCGTGGCACTACTCACCGAAGACCTGGGTCGTGCTCATGGTGACAGCTTTGAACTCATCGGGCGGGCGCCGGCGGCGCCCCTCCGAGGTTGCTCGCTCGACTTTGAGCCGCCGGCGGAACCAAGTCCGCCGGCCAAACCCTCCCCGACCAAGCCGATCGCACTTGGCCCACCGATCGCGCTTGGCCCAGCGATCGCACTTGGCCCACCGACGCACCCACCGCGCCGACTCGCACTGGACGTCGTCCTCGCCGGGTTGGAGCGCACCCACCGGCAACTCGTGGCGATGGCGCCAGCATTGGTTCCAGCGATCGCTCGGCAGTCGGGATACTCCCAACCGGTGACCGAACGCGCCCTCACACTAGCGCTCCAAACCCTGGCTCGGTCCCAACTGGAGGCGCTGGTGGCTGGCGGCATCCCTGAGACCGCTGCCAGCCCGGTTGTCGTTGTCGCACCCGGCAACGTCTTTCCACCGGCGCTGGTGTCTGGCACCTGTGCCCTGTTGGCTGGGGCAGACGTACTCATCAAACCGCCGAACGACCAGCCGCGCCTGGCGCTGGCCTGGGCCGAGGCCCTTGAGCACGCCGCTCCCGAATTGGCCAGCCGTGTACAGGTCGAGCCTTGGCCACGCGATCGGGTGGCGCGCACCGAAGCGGCGCTTAAGGCGGCACGCACTGTAGTTGCCTACGGCACCGACCAGACAATCGAAGCGCTCCGGGCGTTGGCGCCACCAAGCGCGCGGATCATCACCCACCCCGAGCGCTGCTCGGCGGCGCTCATCCAGGCAGCGGTGTTCGACGACGCCCCGGCGACGCGCAGCCAAGACGCGGCGCTCATCCAAGCAGCGGTGTTCGACGACGCCCCGGCGACGCGCAGCCAAGACGCGGCGCTCATCCAAGCAGCGGTGTTCGACGACGCCCCGGCGACGCGCAGCAAGGCCGGGGCGCCCGGCGTCGATCCAGAGGCGACCACGCCGGCAACCCACTTGGGATCCGTCGACTCCAGCCGCCAGCGGCTACTTCGCCTCTGCGCCGGGTTGGCCCACGACCTGGCGCTCTACGACGGCTTCGGCTGCCTGTCGCCGGGCCGGGTGTGGTGGATCGAAGACGGCGCGATCAGCGTCCTCGAGTTCGCAGAAACCCTGGCCGCAGCCCTCGCCACAGTTGCCAGCGACTTGCCGCGCGGGCGCTTGTTTGGACAGACGGCCGCGCTGCGGGTCGCGGCCGATACCCGCCGCCTCGCCGCTTTAGCTCGAGGCGGTACCGCTTTCGGTGACTTTACCGAGGGGACGTTGGTGCTGGTCGATCCCACGCCCGACAGCCCGGCCACCCCGGCTGGACGCGTCGTCACCGTCACACCGCTGGCCTCAGTCGCCGCGGCCGAGGCGCTACTCTTGAACCAAACGCCGCCGCTCCAAAGTTTGGCTGTGGCGCTGGACGCCGCCGCCACCCTCGCAGTGACCGGCTGGGGGAATTTCCGGGTCTGCGCCCCGGGGTCTCTGCAAACACCGGATCTCACCTGGTCGGCCGACGGCATCGACCCGCTCGCCAGCCTGGCGGGCCCAGCGCTGTAGTCGCCTTTGCGAGCAGCCGGCCCTAGCCGCGCCGCCGCAACCACACCCCGCTCGCTAGTCGCTGCCGCCGGCGCGCACCCAAGCCAGTGAGCGCAGCCGGCGGTAGCGATGCACGTGTTCGCGCATAAAGGCGTCGAGGGCGCGAGCAATGTCGTCGCCGGTGGCCTGGGGTGGAGCCTCCTCGGGCAAGTCCCTGACCAGCGACTGCATGGTCGTCCGGGCCGCCCGGGTGAGGAAGAGCGGTGGCTGCGCACCCCGACACGACTCGCACTCGACACCGCCCTGGCGTGGGTTGAAGGCGGCCGGATCAGCCACCGGTCCCTTGCAACCGACGCACAGCTCCAACTCCGGACGAAACCCCGAGGCATCCAGGGCTTGCAACGCAAACGCCATGAAAGTGGCGCGCAGCACCGCCCCGTCAGCAGTTTCGAGCGCCGCCAACGTACGATCCAAAAGTGGCACCAGGTGCGCGCCCTCACCCAGCACGACCAGCTGCTGCAGGAGTTCGACGACCGCACTGGCGTAGGCGAAGCGCACCAACGAGCCGCTCAGCCGGCGGCGAGCGGTCATCAGGTCGGCCCCCGTCACCAGCTGCAGGTCGCGGTGGGGCTTCAGGTAGACGACGAGCGCGACTCGATTGAAGGGCTCCAGGGCGCTACCGAAGCGGCTCGCTTGACGGCGGACACCTTTGGCGACCAGCTTCAAGTAGCCGGCCTCAGCGGCGAGAACGTGCACGATGCGGCTGGTATCGCCCAGCACGTGACTGCGCAGGACGATCGCTTCGAGTTTCTGGACGCCCACCGGCACCTACCAGCGGCGGCGCCTTTTGGGCGGATCAGACTGGGAGTCGGGTTTGGAGTCAGGCTTGGAGTCGCGCCGCTCGTCGCGCACGTCACGGCGGCGCCCGCCGCTGGGCTCGGACGAGCGCGAGCGGCGCGGGCGCGCCGCACCTTCCCGCCGGCGGCGACTGCCACCTGAGCGCTGCCGGGCTTTCCTGCGGCTGGCGTCGGCGGCTTCGGTCGGCTGGGCCGGAGATACACCGTCCGCCGCAGCCGCACCCGCCGCCGCAGCCGAACCCGACGCCGCACCCGGCGCCGCGGCCGGCACCACCGGTGTGCCCGGCAAGACACGCCGGTCGGACTGGCGCGCGCGCTCGCGGCGGCCGTTATCGCCACCTGCCTCGCTCTCGGGCGACACCATGCCCCCGGAGATCACCAGCTTGAGCGCCTCCTCCACGGTCATGTCCAACTCCACCGCCTCGGCCCGCGGCACCATCAGCAAGAACCCCGAAGTCGGATTGGGAGTCGTGGGCAAGAACACCGAAATGAGTTCGGTGTCGACGTGTCGTTCGACCAAAGGCGGCGGCCGCTTGGTCGAAAACGCCAAGCTGTAGACACCCCGCCTGGGGTACTCGATCAACACCGGCGCGCGAAAGGCGCGGCTCTGATCGGCCAACATCGCCGAGCCAATCTGCTTGAGGGCCGGGTAGATGCGATTCAGCAGCGGAATGGTCGACAGGACCTGCTCCCAAATGCCAAGGATGCGGCTCCCCAAGTAGCCCGAGGTCAGAAATCCCACTGCCAGGATGATGCACACGACCGTCAGGAAGCCCAGGCCGGGAAGCTGGTGGCCGCCGAACTCGAGCCCCTGAATAAAACCGCCCAGCAGGTTGTCGACCCAGATGAAGGCGCGGTAGAGAAAGTAGAAGCTCACCGCGGTCGGCGCGATCACCAACACGCCGGCGATGAAGTAGTTGCGAAGCTTGGTTGAGAGCACCGAATTCCTCATGCGCTGGACCTATCGGCTCGGCTTCGGCGGAACGGCGCGGCGCCCGCCACCGTCGGCCCTCACTTTGACGCTGACGATGCGTCTGGCGTTGGCTGCAGTCACCTCGAACGTGGCATTCTCGAATCGCTGCATGTGTCCAATCCGCGGCACGCGACGCACGCGGCTCAACAAGAAACCTGCCAGCGTTTCGTAGTCGCCATCGGGCAAACCTAGCCCGGTGACCTCATTGACACGCTCGACCCTGAGGGCGGCGTTCAAACTCCACACCCCGTCACCGAGTTTTTGGTAATCGTCGGCCTGCGGATCGCCCTCTTCAGCGATCTGGCCGACAATATCAGTGACGAGGTCGGCGTGCGTGACCAATCCGGTCACCGAACCGAACTCGTCCACCGCCAACCCCATTGCCTCGCCACGCCGCTCCATGGCGACCACCTGTTGCCAGACGTTGGTGGTTTCCAAGACAGTGGATACCGGCCGCCACTTGCCTTCGACGGTGCCGCGGCCGCCTTCCTCGAGCAGGAGATCGGCGATATCCACGATGCCGCGCAGGTCATCCAGATTGTCGCCGCAGACCGGAAATCGACCGTGGCGGGTCGCTTCAACCAGGCGCGCCAGGTCCCGCACCGAAGCATCCGGCGCCACGGTCGCCATTTCCAACCGCGGCGTCATCAACTCGGCCACCTCGGTGCCGGCGAAGGTGAGGACTTTCTCCAGCGCCCCCGACGGCGCTTCGGCCGGCTGCCGGCGCGGGGCGCCATGCGCTTCCTCCGGCCCCCGACCTCCCAAGAAGGTCGTCAACAGGTGGGCAATGCCAGCCAAGGTCTTGGCAAGGGGCGCCAGGACCCAGGCCAACGCCAGCACCAAACGGGCCGAGCGCGCGAGGATGCGGGCCTCGTGGCCACGCGCCAGCCAACTCGGCAAGATAAAGCCAAACACCAACCCGAGCACCGCGCCGGTCGAGACCAAGACCGCGCTCGGCCAGGCCACCGCCAGCCACAGCGCGCCGCAGGCCGCGGTGAGACACAAGAGGGCGGCCAGGGCCAGCTTGTCCGGCGCCTCGACGAAGCGGGCGCGCACCCGCGTCAACGGTTCCCGGGTGTCCTCTTGCAATTCGTCGGGCAACGCCAAGGTGTCAGGGTCCAAGCCAGTAATCGCTTGGCGCAACGTCGCGAAGCCCAAACAGCCCAACACGGAGACGAGAAAGAAGAGGCTCATGCGCGCGCCTCCAGGTCGCCGGTGTCGTCGGTCACCTCGGCCAAAAGCCAGCGGCTGATGCGCGGCAGGCGGATCAACCCCAGCACGGCGCCGTCCGGCGCCCGCACCACCGACGCCGACCCCCCCCCGGCGTGCCAGGCGGCAATCAACGCACTCAACGTCTGGTCGGGACGCACCTCCGTCGCCGGGCGCATCACCTCCTCGACGACCGGCGGCTCGCCACCCTCCCACTTGTGCAAGCCGACGAAGACGTCCTTCAGGTGCAAGATCCCGGCGACCCGGTCTAGGGCGCCGCGCCCCACCAGCAAACGGTTGGTGTCCTCGGCGACCATGATCTCCGCAGCTCGACGGAGGACGACGCCGGGCCCCACCCAGGCCAGACCCGAGCGTGGCTCCATGAGTTCCTGGACCGGTGTTTCCCTGAGCTGCAGAACGCGCCGCAATAGGGGCAAGACCTCGGGCACCAGCGGACTGTCGCCCGACTCGCCGTCCCCCTCCGAGGCTTCGAGGAGCTTGGCAAGGAGGAGCGCCTCATCAGCCACCGCGGGTTCGACGTCGGCGGTTGCGTGGTGTTCGGCCTGGGGGCGCACCAAGGGCCACAGCGGCCGGGCGATCGCAGCCAAGGCGGCCACCAATCGGCCGCTAAACACGTTGGGGAAGCGCCGGCCGACCCGGCGCGGCAGGGCGTCGGCTCCCAGCGCGATGGCCAACCACGCCGCGGCAACTGCCGCGACAACGCCGTTCCAATGCGCTGGCCGCGCCCAAGCAAGCGCCGCACCGCTGGCCACGCCCACTGCCAACCACCAAAGCGGTCCGAGCGCTAACCAGCGCTCCTCCGCAGCGTCGGACACCGGTGCACCGGTCAGGGCTGTGGTCGCCTCCCGCGCTGACTGCGCCGCGCGGGTGAGTGCGGCAAGAGCGAGTGCGACGGCACCGACTACCACCCAGGGAAGCCCTGCCTCCGTCCAGCCACCTAGATGCGGGTCTGCCGGATCCATCGCTAACCGCTCTTGGCGACCAGCCGTCGAAGCTGCTCGGTCCGGGTTCGAGTCAAAAGGTCGTGTTCCTGGCGGCGCATGGCGCGGCGCTCGGCCGGGCGCTGGTGGTCAAAGCCCTGGAGGTGCAAGATGCCGTGGATCACCAACCGCGCCAGCTCTTCAGCAGGCGTCACCCGGTGGCGGGCCGCGGCGCGCAGCAAAGTCTCGGTGGATACCACGACCTCGCCGGTGCGGGGCACCGGTGGCGGGTTGTCGTCCCTGAGGTCGAAGGACAACACGTCGGTCGCGCGATCGATGCCGCGATAGGTGCGATTCAGTCGGCGAACCTCCGCATCGTCCACCAAGACCAGGTTGACGTCGTCGTAGGGAAGCGGCCGAACGACGAAGGCGTGTCGGGCCAGCGCTCTAAGCGCGGTCTTCGACACGCGCATCTGGGTCTGGCGATCGACCAGGTGAATGCGCACTGCGCCCCCCAGGGGTCCGGTCGATCCGCAACGCTTCAGTGCCATCGGCGGCCGGACGGCCGACTCGGGCACGCTTCTCCACCCGCGGCGGCACCTCGCCCTGCGGCGCCACTTTGAGTTCACCGGTCTTGTTCGGATCCACCGCCCGCTGCGACCGTTGGTCGTGCTCCTGGCCCGGATACTGGATCCGGGAATGGAAAAAGCGATTGAGAACCACACCAAAAGCCTCGCGCACTTTGGCCAGGTCGGCAAGCGTCAGATCAGACTCATCCAGCTGTCCGTCGCGCATGCGCCCCTCGACCAGGCGGGTGACCACTGTCCGCAGGTTACCGGGCGTCGGGTCGGGGATCGAGCGGGCGGTTGCCTCAACCGAATCAGCCAGCATGACGATGGCGGTCTCTTTGCGGTGCGGCCGGGGCCCCGGGTAGCGGAAGTCCGACTCGTCGACCGAGTCATCGGCCTCGGACGCCTTGTGGTAGAAGTAGGACATCAACGTGGTGCCGTGGTGCTCGGGGATGAAGGCGATGATCTCGCGCGGCAAGCCGGCGTCCTGGGCCATCAACATCCCCTCGCGCACGTGCGAGCCCAGCACCAGACAACTCATGGTCGGCGCCAGCTTGTCGTGGACGTTCTTGCCAGTTTGATTCTCTATGAAGTACTCGGGCTTTTCCATCTTGCCAATGTCGTGGTAGTAGGCCCCGACCTGGGCAAGGAGCGAGTTACCGCCGACCACCGCCACCGCTTCCCGAGCCAACTCAGCCACCAGCATCGAGTGGTGGAACGTGCCCGGCGCTTCGATCGCCATCCGTTGCAAGAGCGGATGGTTACGGTCGAGCAGTTCGAGGAGCGTGAAGTTGGTGGTGATGTGGAAAAGCTTCTCCAAGACCGGCAACAAGACGATGGTAATCGCCCCGGCCATCACCGCACTCATCAACCCCTGCACCGCCATCCTCAACACGTCGGCAGCCGGCGCCGTCAGGGTCATGCCCATCGCCACCGCCACCAGGACGTAGGACAGCGCAATCAAGATCACCGGCAGGTAGAGTTCGTGGCGGCGCTTGACGTTTTCGGTGGCTAACACCGCCGCCACGCCGGCGACCGAGGTGGCGATCAAAAACTGCGGGGACAGCCCGTCGGGCAGGAGCAGAATCATCACCAGCGAGGGCACCATCAGGGCGCTGAACAGAGCGACGCCGCGGTTGACCAGGAGCGCCACCAACAGTGGCAGCGCCGCCAAGGGCGCGAGGATCTCGGTGCGCTCAAAACGCACGACCACCAGGTAGAGCACCACCACCGCCAACGCGCCCAAGGTGGTCAAGAGCGCCAGCGCCCGGGTGTCGTGGTAGGTGTGCGGGTGCTGCGAGCGCAGGTAGATCAAGAAGGTCAAAAGCACCAGACACATGGCGGCGAAGCGACCGACGTTCGACCAAAATGCCCCGCCAGATCCCGACATCAGCTTCTCGCGCTCAAAGGCTTTGAGCGACTGCATGGCGCGGACGTGCTCGGCGGTCACCCGCTGGTGCGAATCCAAGATCCGCTCGCCCTTGTGAACCGTATGGGTAATGACTGGCACTTCGTCCCGCGCTGCCTCTTGCCGCGCCGCCGTCTCTTCCAGGTTGTAGGCGGTGTTCGGGGCGAGCAGCGGTTCAGCCAACTCCAAGAAAGCCTGGCGCGCGGCCAGTTCGGTCCGAAAGACGCGGCGGCCCTCAGCGCGCAGGTGATCGAGCGCCGACTCAACCGTGGTCAAGGAGTTGGCGGGCCGGTAGACGTCGCCCGACTGGCGGCGCAGCTCGACCACATCTTTGCCGCTCACCACCTGGGCGACTTCGGTGGCCATCACCCCGCGGCGCAAGAGCGTCACCACCGCCACGTGCACGCTGTCGATCACCGCGTGCAGAGAGTCGGAGCGCAGGGTCTCCACCGACGCGGCCGACAGTTGGATGCCCATCTGCCGGGCCACCGAATCGCGAAACTCCTCGACGGGCAACTGGTCGGGAACCGGTCGCGCCAGCTCACGCGCCAGGCGGGTCAGCTTGCGGTCGACTTCCTCTTCGTAGGCAACGTCCATGACCAGAACCGGCGGCACCGCCCCCGCCGCCTCTTCGCGCTCTGATTGCAGGATGGCCGGGTCCTTGTGGACCGGGAAGTCGTAGGGGGCAATGATCTCCCTGGTCGAAATGGCGCCGACAATCGGCACGTCGACTTCTTCGCGCTCGACGAGCGGGAACAGGAGCAGCCCCAAGACGGGTACGGCCAGGAAGAGCACCACGCCAATGAAGCGAGCCAAAGGCTCTGGTGGGCGCCATGCATCGCGCCGGGTACGGCGCGGCGAGCGTTCCTTGTGCTTGGTCACCATAATCATGTGCCGAGCGGCACGCGCCGCCTATGCCCCTTCGTCACCACCGGTGTGGGACTCAAAAGCTTCAATGATGTCCCGCACGAGTCGGTGGCGCACGACGTCCTCGCGGTCGAGACGCACAAACGAAACCCGCTCGATGTCCATAAGAATCGGTTGAATCCGCACCAGGCCCGAATCTTCGGGGTGGGGCAGATCAATCTGAGTCACATCCCCGGTAATCACCGCCTTGGATTCGGGTCCGAGCCGAGTCAAGAACATCTTCATCTGACCCAGTGTCGTATTTTGAGCCTCATCCAAGATGACGAAGGCGCGGTGCAGGGTGCGACCGCGCATGTAGGCCAAGGGCGCCACTTCGATGACTCCCAGCTCGACCAGCTTGCGCATGCGCTCCTGGGTCATGAGCGCCCCCAGGGCATCGTAGAGCGGTCGCAGGTAAGGATCGACCTTCTCACGGTAGTCGCCTGGCAAGAACCCCAGGCTTTCCCCGGCCTCGACGGCCGGCCGCACCAAGAGAATGCGTTCGACGTCGTGAGCATGTAGGGCGGCGACCGCCATGGCGACCGCCAGAAAAGTCTTACCGGTGCCGGCCGGTCCGATGCCAAACACCACGTCGTGGCGCTGCATGGCGTCGACGTAGCGCGCTTGTCCGGCGGAGCGCGGCGTGACCCGATGGGTCGCCAAATCGATCTCGGTGCTGACGGCACCGCTGGTGGCCGATTGGCCAGCCTGGGCCCAGAGGCGCACGTCCTGAACGTCGACCGCACCACCGGCGCGGGCCTTGTCGACCATATGGGTTAAGAGCTGGCGCGCCGCGCCGACCGCGCCGGCCTCCTCGCCCATCACGACGATAGCCCCCTCGCGCAGCACCGCTCGAACGGGCAAGACCTCTTGCATCGCCCGCAGGTTCTGGTCACCGCTCCCGAAAACCACCAAAGGGTCGGCGCCAGCCAGCTCGATGCGTTCGCTGAATCCGGCCGTCAATGAGGCTCGCCGTGTCTGCCCGCCGGCTCCCGCCCTAGCGCGGGATTTTCAACACCTGCCGCGGATGAATCAGGTTGGCATCGGAGATCTGGTCCTTGTTGGCCTCGTAAATCTGCGGCCACTTGGAGGCTGACCCGTAGATCTCCCAGTACGACGCGATGAGGCTCAGATACTCGCCGGCCTCGACGGTGTGCTGCTTGGGAATGCCCCGAGGAATCTTCAAGACCCAACCCGGATAGATGAGATCGGCGTCGGTGATCTGGTCGCGGTTGGCCCGGTAGATCCGCGGCCAGCGCGCTGGGTCGCCGTAGATGCGCTTTTGGCCTGAAATCTTCCATAGGCTATCGCCGCGCTTGACCGTGTACTGGCGCGGTTGGCTCTTCCACTCCTGAACCTCGCGCTCCAGCTCTTGGACTTCGGCCTCGAGCGCCGCCAGGGCGCCGGCCGATTCATTGAGCTGGCCCTCGAGTCCCGAAATGGCTGACTCGGCCGACTCGGCCGCTTGTTTGGCCGAACCCTCGGCCGCCTCGTACTCGCTCCTGAGGCGCGCCAACTCATCGCAGTACGCAGCCCGCTGCTCCTTGGAGAGCTTGTCAAACTCTTCGGTCGTGTAGTAGTCGCCGGCGTCCGGGTTGGCTGTCCGGTCGACGCCGCCACAGCCGACCACCGCACCCCCCAAGAGCACTCCGACCGCCAGCTTCAGCCACGTTCGATTCCGCCGCATGATCGCCCCACTCCTTCTGAACTCTCTTCGATCGTTTCGCATGGCCTATCCAGCAAACTCGGCGAGTTCGCTCTCCAACCGCTGCTTGCGTTCTTCGAGTTCGCGCAGTCGATCCTTGTTGCGTTGAATCTCGTTCTCGATGCTCTCTTGACGGGTGGTCAGTTCGTCGGCAGCACGCTGGGCCTGATCGCGCGCCCCCCGCGCCGTATCGACCATCGCTTCTGGAACCGGGCAGGGGTCATTGCCGCCGCACCCGGTGAGGCCGGCAGCGAGGACAACGCCTGCCAGCCAAGCAATCACTAGACGGTTCAATCGACTCGCCCCTTTCTAGCTGGACCCTGCCACTGCCCCGCGCGGGGCTCGCGAGGGCGTTGGCGCCATACCTGTGAAACGGCGCGTCACGCTAGCACGCGCTCCAAAACAGTGTCAACAAACCCCAGGGTAGTGGCCGACGCCGAATGTATCGGCAATAACACCTGACTACCGGAGAAAACGGTTCAATTTGAAACAGTGGTACCCAACAGCGTTTGCACTGTGGTCAACCCCTGGCTGGATTCGACCGCGTGCTGCTGGCCACTCCTGAGGTCTTTGATCAGCCACTCGCCGCGCGCTTCTTCGTCGGGCCCGACCATCACCGCCAGGCTACTACCGCGGCGGTTGGCGTACTGGAGTTGCTTCTGGAGCTTGCGCGGCTCGGGGTACAACTCCGCCGGCACCGCTGCCTGCCTCAGGGTCTCAGCCACCTCGAGGGCGCCGAAAGGCCTAGCGCCGGGCATTTGCACCACCAAAACCACCGCGCCGCGGACCGGCGCCTCGCCGGCCGGCAGCGCCTCCAGCAAGCGATCGAGGCCCACGGACGCGCCAATGCCAGGCAGCTTCTCCTTTGTGTAGTGGCCCACCAAGTCGTCGTAGCGCCCTCCCGAACAAATGCTGCCGAAGTCGCGGCGGTCGACCAGAAACGTTTCAAACACCGGGCCGGTGTAGTAATCCAGGCCGCGGGCGATCGACAGATCGAGCCGCACCTCGGTGACGCCGACCCGCTCGAGCCCGGCCAGAAGGGTGGCGAGCCGCTCGCAGGCCTCGAGCCCGGTGCCGTTTTCACCCAACGCCGCCCGCGCCGCCTCGAGAATGGCGTCGTTGGGACCCTTGCGCGTGGCAAAGTCGAGCAGACCGCGCAGCTCGCCGGCGGCCAATCCGAGGCTCCGGAGTTCATCCTCCACGCGCCCCACCCCGACTTTCGGCAACTTGTCGAGGGCGCGGAGGATCGGCCCAAACGCCGACTCCTTGCCCAGGCGCTCGCAAAGCCCCGCCAAAAGTCCGCGGTCAGATAGGGCGATTTCGAAGGCACCGATCTCCAGCGTCCGTAGGAGCCGCACGATCACCAGCAAGGTTTCCAAGTCGGCCATCGGCGACGTGGTGCCGATGGTGTCGAAGTCGCCTTGCCAAAACTCACGAAAGCGGCCGGGCGCCGGCTTTTCACCCCGCCACACCGGGCCGGCGTGGTAGCGCTTGAGTGGCATGCCCAACGCTTGGCCATGGACGGCGACAAAGCGGGCCAACGGCACGGTTAGATCAAACCGCATGGCCACGTCCCGACCGCCCTGGTCCAAGAAGCGATAGACCTGCTTCTCGGTTTCACCGCCAGCTTTGGCCAGAAGCACCTCGGCGTATTCCAATATGGGCGTGTCAATGGGGACGAAGCCATAGCGCCGGCAGGTGGCACGAAAGGTGTCGAGCATCGCCTCGCGCCGCCGCATGAGGTCGGGCTTGATGTCTCGAAAACCCTTGAGGATGCGCGGCTCGACGCGCCGGGGCTGGGTCATGGTTTGTGGTTCCTCGAACGCCGCTGCCAAAGGACGGCGAGGGTGATCGCACCGGCGAGCCCGAGACAATCGGCGACCACGTCGCTCAGGCTGGCGAAGCGCCCCGGTACCAACCGCTGGTAAGACTCGTCGGCGACAGCAACGGCAGCACCGGTGGCAAACGCAAGAAGCGCCGGCGCCCGTCCCGTCACCCGCCAGGCCCGCCACAAAAGCCCCCCCAACCCCGCGTATTCCAGCGCGTGCAGCAACTTATCACCGCTCTCGACGGGCAACAAGGGAGGTGCATGCGGCACGGACGAACCCGCAAAGATCAGCCCCACGTACGCCAAGACTAGGAGCCAAGCTCCCACTGGACTAGTCGGTGCCTTCGGCGCCGAGAATCGCCGCCCACAAGGATTCGGGGTCGCGTGCCGCCGTGAGCGCCCGGCGCGGCTCGTCCTCGTGCACCAATCTGGAGACCGACGCCATCGCCCGCACGTGTTCGGTGCGGGCGCGCTCGGGGGACACCACCAAGACGACCAAGTGGACGAGCGCCCCGTCGGGCGCGCCAAAATCGACCCCTTTAGGCGACACACCGCAAGCTGCGACCACGTGGGGCACCGCCGCCGTCTTGGCGTGCGGGATGGCCACGCCGTGGCCAATGCCGGTGCCCATCAAGCGCTCGCGAGCCAGGACTCGGGCGCAGAGCTCCTGGGTCTCCGAGATAGCGTGCGTCTGAGCGGCCAACGCACAGAGCTCCTCGATGACCGGATCGCGCTCGGCGGATTGGAGTGGCACCACCAGCGCCGGCTGGTCAGGGTCGAGGAGTTCAGACAGGCGCATGGTGCGCGGCGTGTGCATGGCGGAGCGCCCGGGAACTAGGCGCGCAGGCGCTCTTCTTCTTTGGCAATGGTGGCGATCACTTCGGCGGGCGTTTCGGCGGCCCGCAGTGCGGCTTGCAATTCGCCGGGGTAGAGCAGGCGCGAGATGCGGGCCAGGATGCGCACAAAGCCACCCATGCCCTCAGGGGCGACGATCAGAAAGATGAGTCCGACCGGCCGGTGATCGGTGCTCTGAAAATCGATTTCTTCGGCAGTCCTCCCGAAGGCCATGGCCAGCGCTTCGACCCCGGCTGACTGGGCGTGGGGAATGGCCACCCCCGATCCGACGCCAGTCGACATCAGGCGCTCCCGCTCGAGGACGTCCATGATCACCTGTTGCCGGTCGTGCACGGCACCGGCCTCGTCCAAGACGCCGACCAGCCCCTCGATCACCCCGACCTTGTCGGTCGCTTCGATGTCGAGCAGCACCGTTTCTTCTGACAACAGATCGAGCAAGTTCATCGCTAGGGCGCCCACCTGCGAACGACGGGAAGATGACGGCTGAGCGAGCCAAATGACGCGGCAGCAAGGGTTTCGAGCAAGATCACGCAGCATAGGTTTCCCCCCCGGCGCTGTCAAGCACGCGCCACCCGCGCCCTAGCGGCCGAATCGAAACGCGAAGGGATACCAAGCGTCGATGGGTTGTCCGTCCCGCGTGGCGGGCGCGAACCTGAGGCGCCGGGCGGCGCGGACCGCCTCGGCCTCGCAGGGCCGGCAACCAGTCGGACGCGCCACCTTGACGGCGGCGATCTCCCCGCTGCTGGTGACCAGGACCAGGAGCGGTACCTCGGTCACCCGCCGGCCACCACGGACGTCCGGCGCCTCGGGCACCACCACCTTGATCAAGCGGGGCGGCACGACGATACCCTTCTCGTCCGGCGCGTCGGACTCAACCGGGTCTCCACTCGGCCCCGGCGCCGGCGCGGCCGGCGCGCTGGGCGGGCCGGTGGTGGCTGGCTGAGGCTCAGCCGCGGTGGGTCGGGGAGCCAATGTAACCTCGGGCAACACTTCGGCCACCGGCGGCGGTTGGCGTGGCGCCACGGCTGGCAACTCGACCACGCGGAGCGCGTGCCCCAGGGCTACCACCTCACCGGTCGCGGCGTGGCGCTCCGGGTTTCCCCGACGCACGGCCCGCTCGATCACCGCCGCCGGGAGCAAGTACAAAACCAAGGCGTGCAAGACCGCCGACAGCGCCAGAAAACCACGGACGGGCGGCTGGCCAACACCGCGCAGTCGCGGTCTCATCGGACCACCTGAAAGCCCGCTTCCGCGGTCCCGCCTTGGCCGCTGGCGACGTCGGTCACCCTGAGTTGCAACGTATAGGCGCCGGCATCCAAGGCGGCGATGTCGATGGCGAGGGTGCGTTCGAGCCGCCGGCTGTCCGACACCTCTTCCACCTCGGCTTCGATGTAAGTCTTGACGCGGAGCGCCTCGGCCAACCGCGCCCAAAACGAATCGCCGCCGCGCCCGGCTCCGCGCACCCGGTAGCTCAACCGATAGCGCGCCGTTTGGTCAACGACTTCTAGGCCGTCCACTTCGAAGTAGAAGTACACGAGCTCGTCGGTCCGATAGACCGCTCGCGGGTTGGGAATCACTGAGATTCCGCCTTTGGCAAACGGCGGCCGTGCCGGCTCGCGGAGGTCGTAGGCCAACTCCAGGTCCGAAACCACCAAGCCCGTGTCAGGGCTAGCCGGGACCGCGAGTGCCTGGACGCCGGTGGCGACGCGCGTTGGCTGCGGGCGGTAGAGGGCAGTGTCCGGGCGCGCCGGTAACTTCGCGTCGCGCACCAAGGTTGCCACCTGGTACTCACCCGGGCCCAGGTCCAGGTCGAGTTGGTAAACCCACCCGCGGCCCGGCACCCGGGCGAACCCTGAAGCGGGCACCGCCCACTCCTGCCGCCAAGCCTCCTGCCAATCGGCGTCGAGTGCCACCGCCTCGACCCAAGCAGTGTCCACCGTCGCCCAGGCGGCCGTCACCGGCACCCCCAGGTAGAGTTCCTGGCGCCGGTCTTGGCGACCGGGAAACAACGCCAGGCGCATGGCGTTTTGGAGCCAACCCTGGGCGGCGTCGTGTCGAAAGGCCGCCGGCTCGGTGTAGCTCGCCAGGTCCACGGCCGCCGCCAACGACTGAATGTGCAAATAAAACCGCCCACTCAACGTGTAGTCGACGAACGTCACCTGCAGGGCATCTTCGGCCAGTCGGTAGGTGTGCACCCAGGACGGCGGCACCAAGTCACCGCCGTCTACCACCCCATGCACGTAGTGTTTGGCCAGGGGCTCGCCGTAGCGAATCAGCATCTCGCCGCGAGCGGTGTCGTAGCCCGGCACCGCCTGCCGCGGGTGGCGGTAACGCACGTGAGCCAGGGTGACGCGGCGGTAGTGCTCGACGCGCCGCTCGTTCACCGGGGTCGTGGGCGTTGGGTCCTCTGCTTTCCAGTAGCGCCGCTCGTAGTCAAGCCAACCGTCGCGGTCCAGGTCGGCGAGGGTGCGGCGCTCATAGGGATCGACCAAGAGGTCCAGGCGCGCAAAGGCCTGGCGCTCTGGAGCAGCCAGCCGCGCCAGAGCCGACTCGAAGGCGTCATGCGCCTCGGTGGTGGCACCCAACTCGGCCAGCGCTGTGCCCAGCAAGCAGTAGAACCAACCATCCTCAGGCCAGCGTGACACGGCTTGAGCGGCGCGCTCTGCCGCCGCCTCATCCTCATTCAACAAGAGCAGGCACATGATCCAATCACGCTCGACGACGGGTCGGTCGGGGGCCAGCTCGACACCACGGCGAAGCGCCCCGGTCATCGCCCGCAAATCCTCCTGGCGATCGTAGCGCTGCCATTCGTGCCGGTAGTAGTCGGCCAGGGCGACATAGGCACCGCTGTGATCTGGCGCCAAGCGGATGAGCGCCGCCAGTTCGTCGAACGCGTATTTTTGGAAGCCACGGCGCAGGAGAAGCTTGGCCAACTGGTAGCGATGCTCGGGGTGGTCCGGTTCCAAGACCACCAACTCGCGGAGCAAGGCTTCGGCCGCCCGCCGCGACTCGATGGTGTCAAGCGCCAGCTGCGCTTCGACCAACAGCCGGCGCGCCTCCACCGCTTGCGGACGCCGTCGGACCAGTGGTCTCAGCTCGCCCACCACCTTGGAGTAGTTCCCGGACGCCAGCGCGGCTCGCGCCCGGGCGACGTGCGCCTCGGCTTCGGAGTCGTCGATCCTCAGCCAGCCACAACCTGCCAGGCTCAGCAGGAGGCCCACCCCGGCCGCCCAGGCGGCAAGCCGGAACCGGTCCCTAGGCCGCGTGTAGCACATGAACAAGCTCTTCCACGTCTGCGACGCGCCCAGGTGCGACGCCGCGCCGAACAGGCAACGGTTGCCAACCGCTGTCACTGGGATGAAGTTGGGGCCCTCGGGTCGAGGCTAAAAACCGCCCCAACCTCTGTCAAGGCGTGTCGACCCGAGCAGGGCGGAACGTTATGATACCGCCGGTTCTGGAAGACTCCGAATCGGCCATCGCTCCCTACATGCCCCAACCCACGGATTCGCCATGAGGAACAAGGCCCTGTATCTGAAGCGCGGGCTGCGGCTCGCCATCTGGATGACGGCAACCTGCACCAGCCTCGCCGCGACCGCAGCGCACTCAGCTATCTCTACGAGCGTCGAGGCTCGGGGCGAAGACGCGGTTTCATTCACCGTCGATGTCGGCGAGTTGCGCACCGCGCCCACCACCGGCGCTGGCCGCACCTGGATCGAGGTGGCTGTCGAAGGCTTCGGAGTGACGTCCGAGCCAGGGCTGCCGTCGTTGCCCCTGCGGACTTTCACGGTGGCCGTACCACCCAACCGGCGCCCCGAGGTGGACGTGCAGTTCTTGGACGTCGAGCGCCACGGGCTGGTGGTGGCCCCAGCTCCCAAAAACATCCTCGAAACCGATCGAGACGGCCAGAGCTGGCCGGCGGTGGAGTTTGCCGTCGATGAGACCTACTACGCCGAGGGCGGCCGCCACCCGCTCGAGCGCTACCTCGTCAGCCCAGTCCGCATGCTCCGCCAACAACGGGTCATCGACATCACCGTCTACCCGGCGGTCTACGACGCCGGGGCGCGCGCGTTGGAGCTGGCGCGTCAAATTAAAGTCGACGTTACCTTTGTACCGGTAGCCGCCGCTCGAGGTGCAGGGCGCGCTGCCGCGCCCGGGTTCGAGCGCGGCTTCGAAGCGGTCTACCGCGGCGTGCTGGTCAACTACGAGTCTTCCCGCCAGTGGCGCGTCGGCCCAGCCCTCGGTCGCCCCACGGGTAACCAGGCCGGTTTCCAAAACGACGCCTGGAAGGTGTGGGTTCGAGAGACCGGGCTCGTCGGTGTACCTTTCAGCGAGTTGACCGGCTTCCCGACCGGCATCGCCACCGGTGAGGTCGGCGTCTACGAGCGGAGTTTCGTGGATTCGACGGTCGCCGATCCGTTCCCCGCCACGCCGGTGCAGAGCGACCTGCAGGACGTCAACCAAAACGGCGTCTTCGACAGCGGCGACGTGCTGGTGTTCTGGGGGCAAAATCACCGGGACCGCTTTGGCGACGCACCGTACCTGAACCGCTACACCGACGACAACGTCTATTGGATCACCTGGGAAACCGGCGCCGGTACCCAAGCTCCGCGGCGGAGTGGTTGGTGGGACCACGCGGCGCCGGCGACCCCGGCGAGTTTCAACCAAGTCGTCCACGTCGAACGCGACCTCTACAACCACGACTACGTCGAGCACTTCGCCACGCGGCCCGGCACCCGGCAGTACACCGACCTCGAAGCGATCAACCCCTGGTTCATGGTCCGCCCGTTTCCTTTCGTCGACGGCCAGGGCAGTGGCGGCTCCTTGACGTGCATCGACGCCGACCCCTATTGCCGGCCCGAGAAGATCAACAACCGCTGCTGGTGCTACCGTTTCTACATCCCGTTCGACGTCTGGGGCGTCGATCCCAGCCAACCCGTCACCGTTCGGGCGCGCCATGCGGCGCTCAACCCGGCCAACGCCTACCTCATGTCGTATTGGCTCAAGAACGGTGCCGGCGACTCGCTGGTGGTGGCAGACCGCTGGTCGTTCTCGGGGCAGCTGGCAATCGGTAACTTCGAGAGCGATCTGTTGCCCGGCACCGCCCTGACTGAGGGCACCAACGAGTTTGTCTACTTCGGCGAGCGAGACTTGGGTACCGGCATTCACCCCAGGGCCGGCGCCAGCTTCGACTGGTTTGAGGTCGAGTACGGCCGGCGCTACGAGGCCCACAACAATCTTCTGGCCTTCGACAGCGGCGCCGCCACCGGCGACCTCCAGTTTGTGGTCACCAACTTCACCAATGACGCGATTGGAGTCTACAGCCTGACCGGCGCCGGCCTCGAGGAGTTGACCGACGTGCGTATCGAGCCGGACGGCAGCCGCTTCCAGGTGCGATTCGAAGACCAAGTCGGCACGACGCCGGCACAGTACGTGGCGGTCGCCGGCAACGCCTGGGGCGCGCCGCGCCGCATAGCCGCGGACCAACCCTCCAACCTGGCGACGCCGGCGGTCGAACCCGACTACATCATGATCGTCCACGACGACCTCGCAGACCGCGTCGAGCGGCTCAAGGCCTACCGCGAGGGCCAGGGGCACCGGGTGGAACTCGCCCGCATCTCTGACGTCTACGACGAGTTCGACGGCGGCGTGGAACGTGCCTTTGCGATCCGCAACTACCTGCGCCACGCCTTCCGTTCCTGGCAGCGCCCACCCCTCTACTTGCTGTTGGTCGGCGACCACAGCCAGGACTACAAAGACAACATCGAGACCGGTCTGTCGCTAGTGCCCTCCCAGATGTTCTTTGGACCGGTGCGGGGCGACCAAGGCCTGGAGATCATCGCCACCGACGCCTGGTACGTCTCCGGTCTGAGCGACGGCGAGGAGGACTTCGACCTCCTCTTGGACATGCAGGTCGGACGTCTGCCGGCGCAAACCGGCAACGAGTTGGACGTCATCATCGACAAGATCATTGCCTACGAGAACTTCAGCGCCGACGACAGCTGGCGAGCCAAGACCCTGACCTTCTCCGACGACCGCTGGAGTTCCACGATTAACTTCTCGGCACCGTACAGCGAGCGGCCCCAGGAACAAGTCTTCAAGTCGGTCTCGGACTCGGCGAACGCCATGGTCCACCGTGAACTGGGCGACTTAGTCGATGCCCGCTCGTTTTGGCTCGAGGACTACACCGGCCAAATTCCAGACGAGGACCGCAATCCAGGCTCAGCCGAAGCCCACCTGGACACCACCGGCACCCCGCTGCTCTTCCAATTGATCTCGGAAGGCAACCTCCTGATGAATTACCAGGGCCACGCCAACCGCTTCCTCCTCACCCACGAGTGGATCTTCTACCCCGAACGTGATCGCGATCACGAGCGCTGGGACAACATCGGGCGGCCCAGCATCTGGGCGCTGTTTGCCTGCCACCCCAATCACCTGGGGCATCCGCTGGAGCGCGTCGCCGACGTCGTCGGGGGCCGCGAACGCTCCCACGGTGAGCTACTCATGGCCAAAGAAAACAGCGGCACGATCGCCGTCTTTGCATCGACCGGGTTCGAGTGGCTACCGTCGGCCACCGCTGGAGCGTTCAGAAACGACCTGAACACACCATTGTGGCAAGCCTTCTTCGAGCAACCGCCGGTCGCCAGCGGCACTCCCGACGGCGATACCCACCCGCGCTGGATTCTCGGCGAGGTCACCCGCTTGGCCAAGGCGCTGTATCACCAACAGACCTCGTCACAAAGCAAGGGCCCGATCTTCTCGTACGTCTTGTTTGGCGACCCGGCCCTCAGGATCGACGCGCTGCCACCGCGCTTCACGGTCACCGCCGCCGACTCCACCCGCGCCGACGGCGACCTCTTGGAGATCTTTACGCCCGCCTCGGACACCGTCGCCGTTGAAGTCGAGATCGTCGACGAAATTCACATCGAGTCAGTCGAAGTGTTCGAGCGCGACCTGGATGGCAACGAACAGTTGCTACCGGCCGGCCTCGTTCGCATCGATTCGCTGGGCACCGCCGCCCGCCGCACTGCCCGGCTCCTGGTCAGCTTCGAGACGATTCTGCGACCGGACAACTACGACCTGGTTGTCCGCGCCCGGGACGCCAACGCCCGCACCCTCGAGCGCACCCTGGCAGTGCGCACCGACGTGCGGCTGAAAGCGGACGATGTGCCACTCCGGGACAACGACTTCGTCGCCGATGGTTCACTGATCACCGCCACCATCCACAGCCCGGTGCCAATCACCGAAGCCGACATCGAGCCTGGCATCAAACTGGTCGGAGTCCAATCGCTCCGTCCACTTGGACAGGTGACGGTCACCCCGCTCGACGCCCTCGGTAAAGACTGGGAGGTGACGGGCACCTTTACCAGCATGGCCGGCATCGAGGGCATCGCCGTCAACATCTCCAAAGGCGGCACACCAGGCTTGCAGTTCGTCTTGCCGCTCTCCCAAAACGCCAGCGGGCGCTTCGAATTGGAGCGGGTGGCAGCTTTCCCGAACCCGTTCCAAGCGCGCACGACGGTCAACTACCAGCTGACCCGTCCAGCCGAGGAAGTCAAGATCCGTATCTTGACGGTGAGCGGGCGCTTGGTGCGCGAGTTTTCGGGCACCCGAAACGCCGGCTACTCCCAGGTACCGTGGGATGGCCGCGACGTCGACGGCGATCAGGTCGCCAACGGCGTCTACATTTACCGGGTGGTCGCCAAGTCCGGGTCGGAGACACGCGATTTCACCGGCAAGATCATCCGCGCCCGCGACTAGGGTGGTGTCCCCCAACCTGGGTCTTGCCACCCACTGGGGTCCGCATGCGTCGCACCGACCGCAACCACGCGTGGAGAATGCTACAATAGGTGCATTGATATTCGCTGGGCGCAGCGTCCAGCGACACACCAACGCGCCTCCCCAGCATGGCTTCGACACCCTCGGCTACGCACCGCCAACTCCTTGAGAACCTGCTGCCCGTCGAGCGGCTCCCTCTTCCATTGCGGCGGGCGGTCGCGGCCGCGTTAGACGGCAGCGACGATTCACAACTCCCCGAACTCACCGCTGCCGCCCTAGAGGCACTCGAGGGCCAGGGAGTCGTCAAGCGCCGCGTCCTCAGTCCAACAAAAGTGCGCTACCACAACCTGCTAACCGGCGCCGCGATCGATCTGCGGGCGACGTCCCCGACTAGAGCCCCGCGGGTCGAACCGCCACCGGCAAACGCCGCCCGCCAGCTACTCGACCTCGCCACAACTGCGCTCTTGACACCCGACCGCCAACGTGTCGCCGACCCCACGGAGCTCTGCCGCCTCCTAGAGTCGGTCGCGACAAACGTCCTCGGCTGCGACCAAGTCAACGCCTGGACCGCTGACTGCAAGGAGCCTGGGTTCGAATCGCTCTTCCGCGACCCCGCCGAGGGCGATCGGCCGCCAGTTCCGGCCGGACGCGCAGACCTTCGGGTACTTCACGCGACAGAGGTGCCGCCGTGGCACTCGGCGGCGCTGGCCGCGACCACCGAGTTGGGCGCGACCGCCGAGCTGGGCGCGACCGCCGAGCTGGGCGCGACCGCCGAGCTGGGCGCGACCGCCGAGTTGGGCGCGACCGCCGAATCGAACGCGACCCGCCTCTACGTCGAGTGCCGCTCGCGTCAACCCCGCTTCTTCGATAGCCGGCGGCTCGAACTGTTGACCCTGCTTGCCGAGACTGGCGGTGAACTCGTGGCGACCGCTGCTCAACTCCAAGAGCTCGTGTTCATCGACTCGCGCACCAAGATCTTCAACAAGAAGTTCTTTGACATCGAGTTCGACCAACTCCTAGCGCGGGCGAGTCGCGAGGGGCGACAGATGGCCCTCGCTATCGCCGACATCGACGACTTCAAAGCCTTCAACACGCGTTTCGGTTACCAAGGGGGCGACACCGTGCTCCGGCACGTCGCCGAGTCGCTGAAGAGTGAGCTCCGGAACTTCGATGTAGTGGCCCGTTGGGGTGGCGAGGAATTCGCGGTGCTATTGGCGCCACCGATCGCCGTCCCCGACGCCCTGCGCATCTGTGAGCGACTGCGCGGCGCCGTCGCCGACCTCCAGCTCTCCATGAGTGGACTCGACCGCGTCGACCACCGCGCCACGGTGACCGTGTCGATCGGCGGAGCCATCTACCCAATCGATGGCGACACACCCACAGCGCTCTGGCAAGCTGCCAACGCAGCGCTCGCCGCCGCCAAAGCCGGCGGCAAAGACCGCGTCAGGTTCAGGCGACCCCGCTAGCACCGGCGAAGCGGCACAGTTCCTGCTGGTTCCGCTCCGGAAATATTCATGGACCTGGGGTCCACCCCGAGCAATGAAAGTTGCAGGCTCATCGTGTGGGCTCGACCGAAGGACGCGGGAGTTTGCAACGACAGCTACTTTCTGAGCAACTCGTCTGCTCGCGAGGTGGTTTTCTCGGACAGGCTCCAGCGGGGCTGTCCGAAAACGCGGAACCCCGGCGCGCTGGTTCCGCAGGAAGCTGTCCGAGAATTGTTGGGTGACGGTGAAGTCGCGCGAGCGCTGGTTTTTTTTGCATCGGTCGAAGAAGGTAGTCGGTGGGACGGCACACTTCCTGCTCGTTCCGCTGCGGAACTATTCATGGACATTTTGTCCACCCCGGGCAATGAAAGTCGCAGCTCATCGTGTGGGCTGGACCGAAGGCCGCGTGAGTTTACAACGACTCACAGGTACTTTCTGAGCAACTGCCGCGGTGTTCCGCTCCGGAAATATTCATGGACCTGGGGTCCACCCCGAGCAATGAAAGTTGCTAGCTCGCCGTGTGGGCTCGACCGAAGGACGCGGGAGTTTGCAACGACAGCTACTTTCTGAGCAAATATTCATGGACCTGGGGTCCACCCGCTGCCCGAATCTGACGCATGCGCCGGTTCCGCAGCGGAACTACGCCGCGGTCAGGGAAGCAAGGCTCCGGCAGTTCCGAAGTCAACGCTGCTGCTCCTGGTTCACCGAGAGCCCCAGCCTCACTCCGCCAGAAACCAAATCGCACGGCGACATAGATAAAGCGCGAGGGGAAGGGGAATGCGCCGGCGAGTTTTGCGTGCGCCATCGCTGAACCCAACGTTGCGCCAGCGGAGAGGCTAGCTGGCGCGCGCAACTGTTCGAGCGGGCGCATACCCCGTTCCCTCGCGCCCGCACCCAACAGTCGCCCTGCTCGTCGCAAGCAGTTCCAGGGGGAACTCCATGGACGGCCCCGGAGAAGGCATTTTCGAAGAGCCTCCTCCGGAAATATTCATGGACCTGGGGTCCACCCCGAGCAATGAAAGTTGCTAGCTCGCCGTGTGGGCTCGACCGAAGTCGCGCGAGTTTACAACGACTTACAGTTACTTTCTGAGCAACTCAGCGGGCAGTTCCGCTCCGGAGCTTAGCGGCAGTCCTCACTGCGGGCGGGCGGCAGCGCTACTTCAAGAAGTGCGCCTTGATGCCGCCCCAGGTTTCGGCCTCTACCGCTGGCAGCGTCTCGAAGCACGTGTTAAGCCCCCCACTCCCGACGCAGGCCCTGCCCCAGCGCACTTCGGCGATGGGAATGTTCTGGGGGTCCGAATGGATGTCGAAGATGTGATTGCCGAATGGCTAGACCGATCGGACCAAACTGATGCAGCCGGTGCCGGTGCTGGCGAAGCTCAGCATGCCGACGCCAGCCGTCGCGCCGCCGCTGATCTCGTTGAAAGCGACAGTGATCGTTCCGAGCGAGTCGCCGCTGGCTTCGGGGGTGACGGCGGTGAGCGCTGACTCTTGGCAGTTCCAGAGGCCGAACGCGAAGCTCCAGCTCGGATCCCATTCGAAGGCGCACTGGACACCGCTCAACCGTTCGTAGCTCGTGAGCAGCAGATAGATGCTGGGACCGGCAATACCCGTCACGTCGACGGTCGGCCCGGCGCTATCGCAAGCGTTCGCCACCGACGCACAGGTGGGATCGACGCCCGCGGCGACGTGTAAAACCAAGCTCGTGTGAAGATTCGAAGGCCCATTACGGTCCACTTAACCACTCGCCGGGGTCAGCCAACCCGCGCCCCCCGCGGCGAGCAGCACCGCCAACAAGATGCGCATTCCGAAACTCCTTTCGCGACCGTTGCAACCGGCCACATTAACGCGTCGCCCGGCCGCACGCACGGCACAAGACAGCCAGCGCACCCAAAACAGCCGGTGCAACTCCCGGCGCCAGCCCGCCACGCACCAGCGACGCTAGCGCAAGACCGTGAGCCGGCGAACGGCGCGCCGTTCGCCGGCTTCGAGGCGCCAAAAGTAGACGCCGCTGGCCACCCGCTGGCCGCGCCAGTCCAATCCGTCCCACTGCGCCGTGAAGGCGCCCTTCAACCGCGCGCCGTCCACCAACCGTTCGACGAGTCGGCCGCTGACGTCGTAGATGCCCAGGCGAACGGGCCTGGCGGTCGCGCCTAGATGGATGTTCAAGGTGGTGGGTCCGCGGCTCGGGTTGGGGACCGGCGCACCGACCACCAAGGGCACCGGCGCCTCCGCAACCGGACCGACCCCCACTCCCAAGAACGGCGCGGCCCAAGAGCCGCTGTTTCGGAGGTCGTGGCGTAGGAATGGCCAGGCAACCAACCCGATATCGAGCGGCGCCTCCAGGTCCCAGAGAGTCACGCGCCGATTGAATCCGGAAACACCCAGTTCCAGCGCCCCGTCCTCATCCACATCCCAAACCATGACTCCACCGCGCACCTCGGCATCGGTCATGATCGGGAAGCCATCGAGCAAGCCACCGGTGGCGTCGACGGCGGTCAAGCGCCCGTTTTCGTCGCCGACGACGACGTCCAAAGCGCCGTCCCCATCCAGGTCGGCAACGGCCGGCACCGCCTGGGTCGCGTCTCCCATGGTGTCGCTGAAACGCCTGCCGCTCAAGCCGTCCACCGCTTGGCCGCCAGCATCCCAGGCGCGAAAAACACCGTCGGACGCGGCGAAGATCACCTCGAGGGCGCCGTCAGCGTCCAGGTCACCAACCACTGGCGAGCTGGTGCGGCCGAAGGCGGTGAAGACCGTGGCCGGTTGTGGCCAGCCGGGCAGGTCCGCCGCTCCCTCCCCCGATACCGCGTAGACCGAGTCGGTCTCGGCGGCGACGATGATGTCGAAGCGACCGTCACCGTCCAGGTCGGCCAACGCCGGCGAGGCGGTGATCTGGCCACCCAGCGCCCGCGGAAAACCGGCAGGTTGGTTGCCGGCGGCGTCGAGCACCGCTAGCTGCCCGTCCGCGCCGTTGGTCGCCACCACCACCTCAGGCAGCCGATCGCCGGTGACATCACCCACCGCTGGCGAGCTGTACAGGAAAGCGGCGCCGGTCCGGTAGAGAATGCCGTGGGTGTCGGGGTTCTCATCGCCGTCAGTCAACTCGACGCCCGTCGCTCGCCAGGCGTAGACATCGCCCCGGTGACCACCGACCGCCACCACCTCGGGTGCACCGTCCAAGTCCAAGTCGACAACCACCGGACTTCCCCAACTAAAGCGCCCACCCACGTCCTGTGGCCAACCCGACAACCGCTCACCGGCGGCGTTCCACGCGTAGGCCTGTCCGGTGTCCCAACCCAAGGCGACGATGTCCAGGTTGCCATCCAAGTCCAGGTCGCCGATCGCCGGCGTCGATAGGAAGCCCCGATCGTCGCTCTGGCCGTCGGTCGTAAAGACGCCGCTGGTAGTCGCATCACCGTCGCCATCCCGGAGTTCGCTGCCATCGGCATGCCAGACGTAAATGGCATCGGCAACGGCCACGACTTCGAGGCCTGGGGCGCCATCCAACTGGGCGGCGAGCGGCGCCGCCGCCGACTCACTGGCCAAAGGTAAGGGCCATCCCGATTTGACACGCGGGCTGGTGGTGCCAACCACCGGCAGCGACTTGCGGCTGGAGTTTCCCGACGAGTCCCGCGCCGCCACACAGTAGTACCAGCGACTCTGCGGTGGCCGGGAGTCCTCAAAGCTCGAGGCGGTGGTCAGTGGAGCGGCATTCAAGCGCTCGAAGGGACCGGCAAGGCCGGGGCTGCGGTAGACGTCGTAGCCCCACAGGTCGCCGGCCAACACCGGCTCCCAGCTGAGCCGGATGCGCTCAGCGCTACCGCGGGTGGTCAACCCGACCGGCGGCGGTGGTGGCACCCAGTCGTGATGCGACACCGACGGCTCCAAAAAGCCCTGGCGGACGGTTAACTCCAGCACCAAGTCCCGCGGCACCGCCTCAGGACTCAGTGCAAATTCGAAGGCTGGTGCCGACCGGCGCTCCCCGGCGAGCACCGCGCCGATCGCCACCGTCGCCACCGGCAAGTGGACATCAGGCGATGGGACGCCGCTCACCCTCGACACGATGCGGGCGTCGACCCAGACGTCCGTGGCCGGTGCATCGCCCAAGTTGCGCAGAGCCAACCCATAGACTACCCGCTCCCCTGGTTCTGGACTGCCGTTCCAGTTGCCGCCGGGTGGCGGATCGTCCAGCCAATGACGATCGAACACCAGAACCGGCGCGTGCACCGCAAGCTTGGCCACCTGAGCGACCGTGCCGGCCGAACTCGCCAGCGTCCACTCGACGGCGACCGGTCGCCGCGGCTGGGCGTCGCCGCCCACCTCCACCACAACCCCTGCTTCAACGCTGGCACCGGGGGCTAGATCTGGCAAGAAGACCGGCTCCCCCACCACCGTCACCACCGGGTCGTGACCCGTCAGTTCGACCCAGCCAGCCTGGGCAACGCCGCCGCCCCGGTTTTCGACCCGCGCCCGCAGCGTCACGGTCTCGCCGGCCGCGGCCCGGCCATCGCCATTGCCGCCGGGTGGCGGATCGGCGATGGTAACCGCCGCTACCGCCAAAAACGGCCCGGGCGGCGCCACCGTCTGGGCACTCCCCTCGACGGGGATCGCATTCCCAGCGGTGGCGGTCACCAGGACGGTGCCGGGGGCCTGGGCAGCCAACGCCAGGGTCGCCCAACCGTCGGCGCCGGTCGTGGCGACGGCGTAGGCATCGTCACCTAGCAGGCAGACCCGCGCTCCCGCCAGCGGTGCACCGTTGCCGGTGACCCGCACCTGGAACGCTGGGGCTCCGAGTGGCACCTCGGCGGCGTGCTCGAGGCTTAGAACAGTCGGCGGCCGCGTCCAAAGCGGCGTCTCTGGATCGCCGAGCAGGTTCAACCCCAGCTGCGTCCAACGGTGGGCAGTTTCGCCTGGATTGGCCCGGTCCACATACTCCAAACGGGCACCGACCAAAGCTTCGCCGGGGGCTAGCACCGAATCTTCCAGCACCCGCCGAAAGAAAGCGTTCTGATAGTCCTGGGTCGGACCTGGGTAGGCGTTCCGCGACATGCCAATGAAAGCGATGGCGCCGCCGGTGGGGTGCAACAAGAAGCGCTCGGCAATCGATTCGAAGTCAAAGGCCGACGACGAACAATTGATCGCAAAGATGCACGGCAGCCGCGCCCCATTGCCGAGCGCATCGACGTCTCGATTGTCGAGCGACCCGGTGCCGGTCGACATCGTGTTGCGAAATCCGTGGCCGACGTGCACGAGAAATGCTGGACCGGCATTGATCGAATCCCGCGCCGCGACGGCGTTGAGCGGCAGCGCACCGGGAAACTGTGCGTGGCTTTCGTAGAGGCGGGTCACCGGTGCCCACGGCGGCGCCAGATCGGCCACCTGCTCGCACAGTTGAGCGCCGTCGAGCGAATGGGAAAGGCGCTCGCCCAGGAGCAAGAAAGCGCCGCCAAAGCGATTGTCGCGTGGCGGCTGGCGCTCGTAACCCAGCACCCGCTCGACAAAGCGCCTCGCCTCCGCCACCGTCGACACCGGCGCGCGGCCGACGTACAACTCCGGTTCGAAATCGGTCTGATCACCGCCAGCCGGAAAACCGGGCGGATTCGCCTCGCCAAAATGGGCGTTGCCGTTGGCGTTCCAATTGCCGTCTAGGCAACCGTAGTAGAGATCGGCTGGAAACTCCTGAACCCCAGCCGGGCTCAAGACCGAGCGCACGTAGCGGGCCGGCACGTGATCGGTATCCCCACCGATCAACAGCCAACGCGCCCCCCAGACTGCCACCGCCTCCTGTAGGAAGCGCCGGACGCGTTCTTGGGTATCGGCCCCCAGATACTCCCCGTCAATCCACTCCACCGTGCGCACCGTCGCGGGCACGCCCTTTGCCGTCTTCCAGGCGATCAGGGGTGCGAACTCCGGGGCCAGGGCCTCGGTGGTGACCACCAAGTACTCGGGAGCTGGGTCGCCGGCGGCTGGGCGTCCGGCGGCTGGGCGTCCGGCGGCCGGCCGTCCGGCGGCGCCTACGGCGGGATGAGCGGCGCCCAAACACACAAAAAGCCAAGTTGCCAAGACCCAGGCGGAAGTCTTGGCAACTTGGCTCATTCGACAGATGCGCCGGGCGCGGCGCTACCTTCGGTAGTGCGCTTTGATCTCACCCCAGGTTCTGGCTTCGACGGCCACCATCGCCTCGCAGGTGTCCAAGCCACCAGCCCCGACGCAGACTTTGCCCCAGTTCTGGGCATCGATCTGGATGTTTTGGGGGTCCGAGTTCACGTCAAACACGTGGTTCCCAAACGGGAAGACCGACTCGACCAAGGAGATGCAACCAGCACCCGCCGAGCCGAAGCTCAGCATGCCAACGCCAGCGGTGGTACCGCCACTGATTTCGTCGAAGGCCACTGTGATAGTGCCGAGCGAGTCCCCACTAGCCGAAGGCGTGAAGGCGGACAAGGCGTTGGACTGGCACTCCCAGAGACCAAAAGTAAGGGTCCAGGTCGGATCCCACTCGAAGGCGCACTGCACACCGCTAATGCGCTCATAGTTTCTGAGCAGGAGGAAGATAGTCGGGGCGGCGGTGCCGGTGATGTCGATGGTCGGCCCGGTGCCGTCGCAGGCACTGGCCACGGACGCACACGAAGGATCCACCGCGGCGCCAGCGTGCAGCACGAGGCTGGTGCACGGGTTGGTCGGACCGACGCACTGCTCTCCACTGGCTTCGCTCACCACTCCGAAAGTCGCGATGACGAGAAAGGTCGCAAACAAGACGCGCATTGCCGAATTCCCTCCAAAAGGCTGGACGCGGGGTTGACGCCTCCCACGTCCTCCTGGGGCGGCTGGACGCTACCGCCCTTCAGAGCGTGCCCCCCGGCCGATGCCGGCTGGCACGGGGTAAAGCTAGCAGCTTTCCGGTAGAACCGGAACGAGGAAACGCCCGCTGGCCCCTCGGAGCCCGGCGCTTCTCACTCAATCAGATTCGCTGCGGGCGGCTAGGCTACACGCCCGCCGCGCCCGCGGTCAACCCTGAAAATCGCGGTATTTGCCTAAAAGAAGGGAAGTTCTGGCCTTTGGCGCCGTTGTTTACGGCGGCTCCGGAAACCCTGAGCCCAGTGCCACTAGGCGGTGACCGGGCCCCAGCTGGTGCCCTCGATCGGGGTGAGGTCGGGGGGAAGCGCTTGCCCCGCTCCATCACGCAAAACGGGCGCCTGCTTTGGCAGGCGCCCGCTTCGCAACTACTCTGGTGGACTAAGCGGAGCCTAGTTCCACTGGGCCTTGATCGAGCCCCAGCTGGTCGCCTCGACCGGAGTCGGGTCGTTACCATCATCATACTCGCAAGCGTCGTCACCATCGGAACCGACGCCGACCGAACCGCGATTACGATCCTCGACCTGAGTCGGGACGCCGCCGCTGTCCACGACGTGGCAACCGTTCGGGAAGGTGGACTCCACCTGCGTGATCGCGCCGCCACTGGTCGAGAAGATCATCTTGCCGATGACAGCGGTCGCGCCGCCGACAATCGGGTTGAAAGCGGTCGCGATGGACCCAGCGGTCGGGCCACCGGGATTCATCGGCATCACTGCCGACAGCTGGTCGCCCTGGCAGTCCCAGAGGCCAAACTGGAGCGCGTTGCCACCAAAGTCGAACGCGGTCTGCACACCCGCCAGGTCAGTGTAGTTGCGGGTCAGCATCCAAACAGTCGCCGTCCCTGCGCCGACGTTAGTGTTGAGCGTGCCATCGGCACACACATCACCAGCCGTATCGAGGCAGTCGGTCGTAAGACCGTCCAACCCGTGGAGAGGGAAGGTGGTCTCTACATTGGCGCTGGCGCCAGTGGAGATGAGAAGCGCCGCAAAGGCTAAAGCTACAGGCGCGTAACGCATGAGGCAATTCCTCCTGTCACCGTGCACGGAACGTTGGAGTGTTCTCGAGATGTTTTCGGAGTCAGAAGCCAAGGTGCTGGAGTGATTCTCCGTGTTGAGAGACCCGCCAGATGCGTACCGGCCCACTCTGAGCAAGTCGCCTCACTTGGCCCATCTGCACTCGTTGCACTGAATTGGCCGCCGGAAACACAGGGCCCCGGCTAAACCCAGAACATCGAGCACGCCTCAAGTCTATACGAAGTATCCACGGCCTTCAACAGATAATGCCCGGGCTATTTGGCTAAAGCCGTGTTCCTGCGTCTTTTCCAACCGGGCTAGGGGTATTTGCCCCAATCGGCGGAAAAGGCTCGGGTCGCTCGACCTCGTGTTCGGCTCCCAAGGTCTCCAGAAGGGCCTGGAGGGTGGCTTCGGCCGCCGCGGCGCGGGCATGCTCCAGGGCTCTGGCTGCCACCTCCGCAAAGGGACGGGTGCCCGCGGCTTGGTAGCTCTCCAGCCGGAAGACCACAGCCTCGCCGGCCGCCTCGGTCCAAAAACCGACGTGTCCAGCCGAGTCCTGGCGGGCAGCGGTCAGGACCACCTCGGGCAGCAAGCTGGCGGGCTCAAAGCGCACCGGTCGATCCTGCTCGAGATATCCCTGGTCAGCGAGCTCGGTCACCAAGGTCTCAAAGCCGGCGGCGCCCAACGTCGCCCAGCGCTCCGCAGTGGCGTCGGCGACACTTGGATCGTTGAGCGTCACGGACGCGTAGCGGGCACCCTCTGGCTTCTGAAAGAACTCCGGATGGGCGGCATAGAAGGCGCGAGCTTCGGCCTCATCCACTGCTGCCCGCCGGTTGACGCGCCGCTCGTAGTAGCGCGTCACCGCCAGCTCTTCCAACTTGCGGGCGACCAAGGCCGCCACCTCCTCGCGTTCGCCGTCTTCCGCTTGCTCCTCAGCCGCTGCGGCGGCCAAGCGCTCGAGCGCCAGCGCCCGGGCGTCGTAGAGGGCCGCGCGCGCCTCCAACCGTTCGTAGGTACGAATGCCCAACGACAAGACCCGCTCCCGCCAATCGCGGGCGGCGAGTTCACCCCCCTGCCAGCGGGCCACGACTTCTGCAGGCTCAGCCAGCTCCCAACGTTCGCCGGCCGGTTTGCCAGCAAAATTGGAGTCCTGAGCAGTCGCGGCCAGACGCTGGCGGCCGGCTTGAGCCAGTTCCACCAAGACTTCCCGCTCGACCACCAGCGCGCGGGCGTCGGCCAGCTGGCGCTCCAGGGCCGCCCGCGCCTCGCGCAGCCGATCTCGACTGCAGCGTTGCCGGAGTTGCGCCGGATCGCCGATCTCGGGCGACTCGCGCGCTTCCACCAGCTGCACCAAGTGAACGCCAAAGGCAGTTTCGATCGGAGCGCTCACCTGGCCGGTGTCGCCCAGCGCTGCCACCCGACCGCGCATCGCTGGCGGCAAGTCGGCCAATGCCAGCCACTGGGGCAAAAGCCCGCCGGCCTGGCGACCACGCTCGTCGGCAGTGACCGCGGCCGCCACCTCTCCAAAAGGCTCACCAGCTTCCAGGCGGGTCACGGCGCTGTCGATCGCCGCCGGAGACCAATGGACAATGTGACGAAGCCGCACCTGGCGGCGCACCGACTCGGTGTACTCGGCCAAAGCCGCCGCCGAAACGGCGGTGTCAGCCGCCGCCTGCGCCCAGTAGCGCTTGGCCCACGTTTGGCGGGCAAAGCGATCGCGCTCGCGGACGACACTGGGCTCGCTGAAATCACCATCGGCCCGGGCGCCGAGCGCCAGGAGTTCTTTGGCAATCATTGACTCGCGCAGGTCGATCCAGGTGGAGTCGGTCGGTGCTTGGGGCGCAGGTGACCTCGCGTGCTGCTCCAGGAGATCGGACCAGCGCAGAGCCACCGGTCCCACTACGGCGACGACCGGGTCGTCGCTGTCGGCCGCCGAGGCCCAGCGCACCACCCCGCCCAAACCCCGGGGGTCCAGGGGGTCTAAGGCACCGCGTTGGCCGGTGGGTGCCTCGAGCGTGCCGCCCTCCAACCAACCATCCAGCCCCGGAGCCTGCCAAACTTCGTAGCGTCCTCTGAGGCCATCCAAGTAGTCGCGCAACACCTCCTCAGAGCGAATGGTCCTGAGCTCCTGTTGGACTTGTTCACGCACCGCGTCGAAGGGCTTCAGCCCACCAGCCTCTTTCCCCAGCACCACGAACACCGACCAGCGTTGATCGGCGTCAAACACCCGACCGACCGCACCTTCAGGCTCGGGATAGGCACGCTCGAACGTCAACGGATCGGTTTCTTCATAGATCCAAACGCCCTCCCGCTGGTCAGCAACGACGACACCCTTGGCGCTCTGTTCCGCCAACAAGGTGTCGGGATCGATCCCATTGCCCGACAGCGCCGCCTCCAGCGCCTCGGCCTCGTCCGCCGAGGACAGGGCGACGCGCGCCACCTGGACACCGGGGCGCGCGGTGAAACGTTCGGCGTTCTCCAGGTAGTAGTGCCGCTCCTCCTCCTCGCCAAAAGTAGCCTTGGCGATCACTTCGGTCGAGTAGAGCTGGCTGACGGCGATTTCCTCGCGCTTGACTGCGGTCGTCCGGCGAAACTCGGGGGTGTCCGCGAAGCCCCGCTCACGGCCAAAGGCCTCCATGGCCGCCCGATTAAAGTTGGACAGGCCATCTTGCAAAATCTGATGCGGATTCTTGCGATCCGGCAGCAGCATCGGCAGCTGCGTCATGTAGCGAAAGTGCTCGGCCACGGTGTACTGGCCGGGCCGCCTGGCATCCCATTGCACGAGCACCGCCTGCGCCAGGCTGTCGGGCAAGGCGATCGAGCGCACAGCCAAGCTGGTCTGGGCGTCCCCGTCGAGTTGCGGGTTGGCACTCTGCGCCCGGGCGAGCGCGTCGACGTAAACGCTCGCCAGCTGTTGAGCGGTCACCAAGTGTTTTTGGCAGGCGTAGGTCTCGCGCAGTTGGGCGTAGAACCGACTCTGGCGTTCGCGTTGACGGTGCATGCGCAGTCGCTGCCGCATCCAATCGCTTTCCTCTGTGAGCGGGTTTTGTTCGCGCTCCTCGATCGCCTGCAGCCGAAAGATGTGAAACCCGTAGCCAGACTCGACCGGTTCGGAGGTCTCCCCCGGCGCCAAGCGCCGGATGGGATCCATGAACTGCGAGGTCGTGGCGCTGACCACCATGGGGGACATTGCGCCGCCGCGGCGGGCCGACGGTCCGTGCAAAGACACCTCTTCAGCCACCACCTCGAAGGGTTCGCCAGCCTGGAGCCGCGCCAGCACGGCCTCGGCCTCGGCGCGGGTCGCCACGATGATCTGCGAAAAGGCGTAGGCAACCGCGTGCTCGTCGTAGAACGCCTGGACGTCTAGATCGGTTGGCTCGGGCACGTCGAGGACAAACTCCTTGCGGACGCGCTCGACCACCTGATTCTGGTCGAACTGGCGCATCAAGGCGTTCACTTCGGGGCCGTCGGTCACCCCGGACGAGTCGGCTTCGGTTGCCAACAACAGGCGGTCGATCGTCGACCGCACGTAGGTGGCGCGGTGGTCGGCATCGGTGGTCGTCGAGTCCTGGGGCTGCGAGGCAAAGCGTGCGACAAATTCCTGGCGTCCGACAACGCGGTCGGCCACCCGCAACACCGCGTCATCCACCGGCGGCCGCGATTCCGCTTGGGCACCGGCGCTGGCCGGCTCCCCGCCAGTGGGCTCGGCCACATCTGGGCTTGCTGGGTCGCCGGGATCGGCGCCCCACCGCCAGACCGCCAGGTCGTCACCGGACGTGCACGGCCGGACACCGGGCCCGGTCCCCACGTCCACCCGGCCCAGGGCGGTGGCCTCGAGATCTCGAGAGTTGGCAAAGCAGTCGGAGACCTCGGGCACCCCGTAGGCCTCACTCTGGTGTGGAACTAACGCCAGGGCGCCCGGAGAACCGGCGATGACGTCGACCGAACCGAGGACGGTGACCGGACGATCCACGGCCGTCGCCTTGGGCAAGAGCAGGCACCGCCGGTCGGGGTGACTCTGGCAATCAAACACCGCAAGCTTGGGGCGCGGGTCGGTGGCTCGCTGGCCGCCCATGACCAGCGGGTTGGACAACACGGTATTCAGCCGAAAACCGCGCACATCCCAGTCCTCCGGGGCATCGAAGGCAAACATCACGCCGGCGATCTGGTCGTAGCCAAAAGCCACCACGAAAATCTCCCACTCGCCCGGTGGCACGCTAGTGATCAAGTCATCGCAGCTCTTCAGCCGCTCGACCAAGGCCTCGGGCGACACCCGGTCCCCCAAGCGCTCGGCGTGGAGCGCCAGTGCCACCCTCGGGTTGACATCGAGTGAGTCGGCGATGGCGGCGCGCAGGGCTTGTCCCTTCAGACGCTGTGGCACCAAAGTGCCGCACAGGTTCCAGAACTGCGGGGTGGTGGCTGAGTCGGCAACCGCCGGCGCATCGGCCGCTCCCGGCGCGGCGGTTGCGGAAGGACCAGGCGGTTCCGCCACTGTAACGCTCCCCCACATGACGATGGCGAGGACAGCGAGCGCGCCGGCTCTGGTCAGTGCACGAGTCAAACTAGCCATGGGTATCCTAGACACTGTTCAGGTGGGACAGGCGGCTCCCGGTGCGGTGAGTGGTGCCCCGGGGCCCAAAAAGCAATGGGGGCCTACCTTATCAGGTAAGCCCCCACACCTTGACTCCTAAACCGCGAAATTCGCTTAGGGCGCCGTGAAGTGATTCTGGTACAACGACAGGTCACCGAGTGCCGGCGTGTCGTCGTCCAAGAGCAGGTCGCCCACGTAAGGCGGGCCGCCACTCACAAACGCACCCTGGAACAGCGACAGGTCAGCCAACGACACCTGGCCGTCACCATTCACGTCCGGGCTACGCACACCACCGGGGCTATCGCCCGGGATGGTTGCAAACACCAGGTTCTGCACCAAGACGTCGACTGCACACGGATCTGATCCACCAAAGTTGAGGTTGGTGCTCCAGACGACGTCGCCATTCAAGTCGGAGGGACCGTCAGCCTGAATTTCGTCAGCAGGACGAGTGCTCGGCTCGAAGCAGTCGTCAAAGTCTAGCTCGACCTGGCTGGCGGGGAAGTTCACAACCGGAGCGCCGGTGTTATCGCGCAGTGTGAACGTGTATGTGTAGACAAAACTCGCTGGAGCAGTCAAGTTCTTCGGACTGACCCCGATACGGTTTTCGCCTGAGCTCTGGCCGGGGTCGGGCTGGCCAGCCAAAGCGATAGCCGCCGTACTGAGGATGGCCAAGGCACCCAAGGCGCTCACCAGAGAACGGGACATGTTGTTACCTCCCTAAAAAGCCTCTGTTGCAAATCTCATGATTTGAGCTTCGTACGAGTGAAGCTGAAGGTGAATCAGCTCCGCCGCTGTGCACCGTCGGACACCCCTCATCCCCAGTCGAGCGGAAACTCTGACGTCGGCACAAACCTAGCAGAGGGCACCGAGCGTGTCAACGTGAAACTCCCGTAAAGAACAGCAATTACGCGCCCTCAAGCGCCCTGAATGTACCTGGACTGGGGCCGTTCGGCCCAACTGCGAAAGTGGACGACCTCCGCTGAACTAGCCTTCTGGGTTAAATTTAGCAGCCACAGCCGCACTCTTCAATGCTTCTGTGCGACCCGGCCCCCAGCGATCCAGCTGGTGGGCGAAACAGGACTCGAACCTGTGACCCCTTGCTTGTAAGGCAAGTGCTCTAACCAGCTGAGCTATTCGCCCGCTCACGCTCCTCCACCGGCGATCCTCGATGGAGAATCGCCCACGGCACGAGTGCGCAGTATCCCAAAACGAGCAAGATGGGGGCCAGCGTAATGGAGCCACGCGATAGGGTCAGATAACCCAATGCAATCACGATGAGCGCCACCCCAAGCCGCAAGAGGTTGCCACGCCCCATTGGTAAGGCGTTGACCGGCAATTGGTTATCGCGTCCAACCGCCTTCTCACGACGACGCTGGGCACCGCGCTTCTTGATTTGCTTAGCCACTCCTCGTCACTCCTAGTGGGCCAATCCACCCGCCACGGTGCTGGCGGCCACGCGTCTTGCACCTCTACCACCCCCCGGCGCGCCTGTCAAAAGTCAGCGCCGCCGGGCCGGTAGCCCGCCGGGTCCACCTGGGCCCGGTCGAAGCCAGCACGCACCACTGCCCCGATCAGCCGTTCTGCCTCAGCCAATCCCCGCTCTAGTTCGGCCTGCCCCAACTCCAACCGCGCCCAGCCGCCGTGGTCCCGCACCCGCACTTGGGAGTAGCCCAGCTCCTTGACCGCCGCCTCGGCGCGCGCCACCCGCTCCAGGCGCTCAGTCGTGACCGGCGTTCCGACGGGCAATCGAGAGGCCAGGCAGGCATTGGCCGGCAGATCCCAAACGGCGAGACCCAGCGCGCGGGCCAAGGCACGCACCTCGGCCTTGCCAAAGCCGGCCTCAACCAAAGGCGCCCGGACTCCCGCCTCGCTGGCCGCTCTGAGCCCTGGCCGATGCCCCACCAGGTCGCCGGTGTGGGTGCCGTCCAGGACGACGGCGTAGCCCCGGCGCTCGGCCAGTGCGGCAAGCCGCGCGTACAATTCGGATTTGCAGTGGAAGCATCGGTCCCCGGCGTTGGCACGGTAGCCGGGCGCGTCGATCTCGTGGGTGGCGATCTCCTCATGGCGGATGCCGATGGCGTTCGCCACCTGGCGCGCCGCCTGCCGGTCGGCGGCCGCCAGACTCGGTGAGCAGCCGGTGACCGCCAGGGCACGCTCCCCCCAAACCCGGTGGGCAACCGCCGCGACCAGCGCCGAGTCGACCCCACCCGAGAAGGCCACGACGGCACTGTCGTAGGGCTCGAGGCAACCGGCGAGTCGGCTCTCCAACCCCACCCCACCATTGGCGATCATCGGCCCAAACCTCCAGGCGGCGTCGACCGGCTAGCGCCCACCGCGGATCTCCCGAATGGCACGCTGGTGCTCAGCCAAAGTCCGCGAGAAACGGTGGCGACCACTCGGTTCGGCGACGAAAAACAGCGCTTCGTTGGTGGGGTCCGGCCTGAGCACCGCTGCGATCGAGGCTGCACCCGGATTGCCAATAGGCGTGGGCGGCAAGCCAGCATGCCGGTAGGTGTTCCAGGGAGACTCCACCTCCAGATCTCGATAATACAAGCGCCGCCGGCGCTCCCCCAAGGCGTAAACGACGGTGGGGTCCGCCTCCAGCTTCCAGCCCAGCTCCAGCCGCTTGAGGTAGACCGCGGCGATCCGTGGCCGCTCCTCGTCGACGCGCGCCTCCGCCTCGACGATCGATGCCAGCACCATCACCTCGGCCGGGGTCAGGGGCGGCGCCGGCGCTTTGGCGTAGAGCGACTCGAGGTGGTCGAGACTCACGCGCACCAAACGCTCGACCAGCCCGCTGGCGGTCTCCCCCACCGGCACATCGTAGGTGTCCGGGAAAAGATAACCTTCGAGGTTGACGCTGGGCACGCCCAGTCGGGCAGCCAGGGTGGAATCCCGCGCCAGGGTGACGAAGGCCGCCGAGTCGACCTCGGCCTGGGCCTGGAGGAGGCCCGCCACCTCGGTCACCCACAGGCCCTCGGGGATAGTGACCGGCCTGAGCTCGACGACGCCGTCTTCGAGGAGGCGCACCAGCGCCAATACCGATCGCCGTCGGGCAATCTCGTAGGTGCCAGCTTTGAGCTGGCGATCGGTACCACGCAACCGTGCCAGCCAGGTGAAGGCGCGCGCCGACCGCAAGTGACCGCGCTCTGCCAGGCTGTCGGCGATGGCTCCGACGGTGCTTCCCGGTGCGACGGTAATGGTCGAGGGTGCGGGTGCGGTCGCCGGCAGCAACACCCACGCCACCAGGGCCAACCCACCACCCGCACCCAGCCCCACTGCTAGCACCGCCCACCCGCGCTTCATGCTTCGGCTTCCGGGTCGGGTGCCGCTTCGGGGTCGAGTGCGGCCAACCGCCCGTGTTCCAGGTAGCTGGACAGGATCAAGGACGCGGCTACCGCATCGATCCGTTGGCGGCGGCGGCGGCCGCCGCCACCCAGCGCCTTGGCCGCTGCTTGGCTCGACAACCGCTCATCCCAAAGGACGACGGGGATGTCGACGCGCGCCGCCAAGCGCTGGCGGAACCCAGCCACCGCCTCCGACATCGGGCTCGGCTCACCGCTCATGTGGCGCGGATCGCCGACGATGATCGCCTCGACGCCAGCACCCTCGCCGTCATCCACCGCCAACTCACGGATCAACTCCAGCACCAGTTCCACGAGGTGCCCAACACTCTTGGGTTGCCACACCGCCCGCGGGTGCGCAGCGATCCCTAAGGCATCGCTCACCGCCACGCCGACCCGGCGCTCGCCGTAGTCGAGTCCGATCACCCGCCTGGAGGGGGTCAGCGGCGGCCTCCCGCAGCATGCGCCCAGTCGCGCCGCAAGTAATCGAGGCAAGCCTGGAAATCGCCCGGCAACGGCGACTCGAAGCTCATCAGCGTGCCGTCCTCGGGGTGGGGGAAACTCAATCTTTGAGCATGCAACGCTTGCCGATCGATCTTGGCAAGGAGCGTTTTACCCCGCCCGCGCTCATGCGCCGGCAAGGCCATGAGGCTCGCCTGGCGACCGCCGTAGGTCGCGTCGCCCACCACCGGATGCCCCAGATGTTGCAGGTGCACGCGAATCTGGTGCGTGCGGCCGGTGCCCAAGGTCAACTGGAGGAGACTCGCCCGGCGAAAGGCTTCGACTAATTGGTAGCGGGTGTCGGCGGGGCGGCCGCGCTCGTCGGAAGCGGCCATGCGGCGGCGATCTCGGCGGCTCCGCGCCACCCGGGTCGCCACCACGCCCTCGGGTTCGACCGGCACACCCCAAGCCAGGGCCACGTATTGGCGGGCGATGGTGCGCGCCGCCATGGCGCCCTGCAGGTGGGTCAACGACCTCTCCGTCCTTGCCGCAACCATGAGGCCAGTCGTCAGCTTGTCCAACCGGTGGATCAGGCCGGGGCGTTCGGGGGCGCCCGGCAAGCCGCCGTAGCGGGCCAAAAGGGCGGCCACCAAAGTGCCGGAGCGCTGCCCGGCACCGGGGTGGACGACCATGCCGGCCGCCTTGTCAACCACCACCACCGACGCGTCTTCATAGACGATGGTGAGCGGCAACGCTTCGGGCCGGACTTTGGGGCTGGGCGGCGCCTCGGGCACCCGCCAAACAACGCGCTCACCCTCCGACAACCGCCAGGAGGGTCGCCGGCGGCGACCGTCCACCGATACCTCGCCGGCGTCGATCAGCCGGCGGGCCTGGGCGCGCGAGACTGAGGCCCAGCCGCTAAGGGCGACGTCCAACCGGGCACCGTGCCGATCGTCGGGGACGACTAGGACGCGCTCTTGCTCGACCTCAACCAACGAGCCACCTCAGACCCGGGTCTCGGCGCCTTCTTCGAGCGCGCTGGCGGGTGGCTCCACCGCCGAAGACCCGCCGAACATTAGGGACGCCAACAAGAGAGTAACCCCAACGGTAATCGCCGAGTCAGCGACGTTGAAGACCGGCCAATAATGGCCACCCACCCCCACCTGGATAAAGTCGGTGACCTCGCCGGCGCGCACGCGATCGTGCAGGTTGCCGAGGGCACCGCCGAGCAAGAGTGCCATGGCCACGGTGTGCCATCCCCCGGCAACGGGCGTGCGCCAGAACATCCACAGGATGACGCCGATGGCGACCACCGAGAACACAATAAATGGGATGCGGTTCCCGGGAAACAAGCCCCAGACCGTGCCGGTGTTGTAGACCAGGGTGAGCCGCACGTTGTCGCCGACGATCGACACCGGCTGCCCGAGGACCAGGCGGTCGACCGCCACCGCCTTCGTCCACAAATCCAAGACCACCACCAGAGCGGCGACAACCAGCAAGACGACGAGCGCCCGTCCTTTCATGCACGCCCTCCGGGCAAGCGTTTGATTCCGATCCACACCGGCTGGCCGGCCACCTCCCACTGGCGCTCCACTTCGGGGCTGGCGCCACCGGGTCCAGCAAACGACAGCCTTGCGGCCAAGCACTCACCCTGAATGTAGTCGGCAAACGGCGAGAGCTGCTCGACCAAGTCGGGGGCGGCGCCGATGGTCACGTCGATGCGTTCCACGACGTTCAGATCGGCTTCCTTGCGCATCTGCTGTACGCGGTTCTTGACTTCCCGGGCGTAGCCCTCAGCCACCAGTTCGGGGGTCAATACTGTCGACAACGACACGGTCAACCCGTCGGCGGTATCGGTCAAGTGCCCGTCGCGTTCCCGCCGTTCAACGATGATATCGGCTTGGGTCACCTGTTCGCCGCACACTTCAATGGCGGTGCCGCTCTCCAACCGCCGAATGGTCGACAGATCAAAGCCGGCAATCACCTCCGCCGCCCGCCGCATGGCCTTGCCGTAGCGCTTGCCCAACTCGCGGAAGTTGGCCTTGGCAGTCACGTGCACCAAGTCTTCCTCGCGATCGGTCAGCACCAGCCGCTTGACGTTCAACTCGTCCAAGATGAGTGCTTCCATGTCGGCGATCAACTGACGATCGTGCGACGACCGCGCGACGACCGTCACCTCAGGAAGCGGTTGGCGAGTGCGAATTTTCTGCCGGGCGCGCAGCGAGCGCCCCAAGGTGACGATGATGCGCGCCATCTGCACCTCGCGTTCCAGTTCTAGATCGCGGCGCGATTGATCGGCCACCGGAAAGTCGGCAAGGTGCACCGACTCAGCTTCTTCGAACCCCGCCTTGGCTGTCAGGTTCTGATACATCGACTCACACACAAAAGGCAAGACCGGCGCCAATACCTTGGAAAAGGTCACTAGCACCTCGTAGAGCGTTTGGTAGGCGGCGCGTTTATCGGCGTCGTCCTCTGCCTTCCAAAAGCGCGCCCGCGACAATCGGATGTACCAGTTGGTCAGGTCGTCGATGAACGCATCGAGAACCGGCACCACCCGATCCAAGCGGTAGCGCTCCATCTCTTGGTTGACCGTGTCAATGACCGTCTGCAGATCCGAGAGGATCCAGCGGTCGAGGCGCGCCGTCACCTCCACCGGCGGCCCCTGGGGCGTCCAACCGTCGACCGCGGCGTAGGTCAAAAAGAACGACTGGGCGTTCCACAGTGGTAGCAAGACCTGCCGCATGACGTCACGAATCGCATCCTCAGACAGGCGCACATCCCCGGCCCGGACGCCCGGCGAGCTAATCAAGTAGGCACGCAGCGCATCCGCACCAAACTTCTCAAGCACCTCTACGGGATCCGGGTAGTTCTTGAGGCGCTTGGACATCTTGCGCCCATCTTCGGCCAACACCATGCCGTTGACGATGACGTTCTTGTACGCCGGCTCGTCGAAGAGCGCCGTCGACAGGACCAAGAGCGTGTAGAACCAGCCGCGGGTTTGATCGATACCCTCGGCGATAAAGTCCGCCGGGAAGTGCCGATCCAATGCACCATCTCCGGCAAACGGATGGTGCACCTGGGCGTAGGGCATGGCGCCGGACTCGAACCAGCAGTCCAACACCTGCGGCACGCGCTTGAACACCCGACCCTCGTCGTCGGTCCAGCTGACTGCGTCGACGAAATGCTTGTGGAGGTCGGTCACCGCCACGCCGGAGCGCTCTTCCAACTCGGCGCGCGAGCCGATGGCAACAGTCGCCGAGCCGTCCTCGGCCTTCCACACCGGGATCGGCGCGCCCCAATAGCGGTTGCGGGACAAGTTCCAGTCGCGGGCGTTGGCCAGCCATTTGCCAAATCGGCCGTCGCGCATGTGAGCAGGCACCCAGTTGATCTGCGCGTTGTTCTCGAGCAATCGCGCCTTGATGGGTTCGACGTTGAGGAACCAGGCGTCGATCGCCCGATAGATGAGCGGCGAGTCACACCGGTAGCAATGCGGATAGGAGTGCTGCAAGGTGGCGTGTTCGACCAAGCGACCCGCCTCCCGCAGGCGCCGCACCAAAGCGGCATCGGCGTCTTTCACAAACTCACCCTGGTGTTCGGGCACTTCGCTGGTGAACCGGCATTCTTGGTCAATGGGCATCACCAAGGGCCAACCGTGCCGCTGGCCCACCGCGTAGTCGTCTTCACCGAACGCTGGAGCAACATGCACGATGCCGGTGCCCTCATCGGTCGTGACAAACTCGGCAGCGACTACCTGGAAGGCGCGATCGGCGTGCTGGCGAAAGGTGTCGAACGGCGGTTGGTAGCGCCGTCCGACCAACTTGGTGCCCGGTTCCACCGCCAGGATCTCGGCACCGTCGTCGGCACCGAAATAGTGTTCGAGCCGCGCCTGGGCGACCCAGTAGCGCTCGTTGCCGACCTCGACCAGGGCGTAGTCGATGGCCTCGCCCACTGCCAACCCCATGTTTGAGGGCAAGGTCCAGGGCGTCGTCGTCCACACCATCAGATAAGTAGAGCCTGAGCCCTCCCCAACCAGCGGCAACCGAATGGTTACCGATGGGTCTTGGACGTCTTGATACCCCTGGTTGACCTCGAAGTTGGACAAGGGGGTGGCGCAACGCGGGCAATAGGGCTGCACGGAGTGCCCTTCATCAAGGAGCCGGCGGTCCCAGAGCTCTTTCCACACCCACCAGATACTCTCGGTGTAATCCGCATCCATCGTGCGATACTCGTTCTCGAAATCAACCCAGCGGCCGAGCCGGGTGATGATCGCCCGCCACTCCTCCGTATAGCGCAAGACAATCGACCGGCACGCTTCGTTGAACTGGGCGACGCCATACTCTTCAATGGCCGCTTTGCCCGAGATACCCAGCTCGCGCTCCATCTCGTTTTCCACCGGCAAGCCGTGGCAATCCCAGCCGAAACGCCGCTCGACGTGGTAACCCCGCATCGTCCAATAGCGGCCGACAATGTCCTTGATGACACTCGGTAGGAAGTGACCAAAGTGGGGCAAGCCGGTGGCAAACGGCGGCCCGTCATAAAAGCGAAAGCGCGGCGCGCCTTGGCGCCCCTCCAGGCTCCGGTAGAAGGTCCGGTGTTTCGCCCAAAAGGCCAGGACCTCCTTTTCGAGCACCGGGAACTGAACGGCTGCGTCGACCGGGGCGAAGCCTGTGCGTGGGCGGTTGTCGGTGTGTGCCATGAATCTAGAATCGTCAGCGCGCATGAAGCGCGGGCGGTTAGGCCGCTTCGATGGTGCGGGTCACCAGTTGGGTCAACTTGGGTTCCGCCTCAGCGGCGATTTTCAAGATCTCCTCAATGTTGGCTGGCTTGAGGGTCTCGGGGATGCACTCATCAGTCACCACCGATAGCGCCAGGCAACGCATGCCGCCGTGCACCGCGGCCAAGTTTTCGGGGATGAGGGACATGCCCACGACATCGGCACCGATGGTTCGCAAGAAACGATACTCGGCCCGCGTTTCCAGATTCGGTCCCGAAACCCCGACAAAGACCCCCTTCTGGAGTTTGACGCCCAGTTCGCCAGCGCAACGTTCGACCAAGGCGATCAACTCCGGATCATACGGGGCACACATGTCCGGGTACTGTGGACCCAGACAGTCCTCATTGGGACCGATGAGCGGATTGGCCCCCATCAGGTTGATGTGGTCGTCGACCACCATGATGTCGCCAGCCACATAGTCGGGGTTCATGCCACCGACCGCGTTGGACACCACCAGCGTGGTTGCCCCCAATCCGCGCATGACCCGCACCGGGAAGGCCACCTGCTTCATGGTATAGCCCTCGTAGAAGTGCAGGCGACCGTTCATCGCCACCAAGGTGCGGCCGGCCAGCCGGCCTAGGAGAAACTCGCCGGCGTGACCCTCGACGGTAGAGTGCGGCACGTGCGGAATCTCTTCGAACCCGAGGCGCGCCTCCACCTCCATCGACTCAGCCAAGCCGCCGAGCCCGGTGCCTAAGATCAACCCAAAGTCCACCTCGAGCTGACATTGGCGCCGAATGGAGTCGACTGCTTCGCGCACCATGTCGCTCTCTTTGAGGGCGGGGGCGCCGGCGGCTTGAGTGGCGGTTTGACTTGCCCTTGAATGCATCGGTGACACTCACTTTCTCCGCTTCGGCCGAGACTCCGCTCCACCGATCTGATCCGCTCAATAGAACCCGCGCTACGGTTCAGAGAGCTGGCACCTCCTCCAACAGCGCTGCCAGCCGACCGGCCGCCGCAGCCGGAATTCGCACCAGCTTGCGGCGGCCGGTGCGTCCCTGAATCACCTCCAGAGCGCGCCGGTTCACCTTAAGCGCTCGAGCCAAAAGGGCGATGAGTTCGCGATTGGCGCGGCCGCCCTCGGGGGCCGCCTTCAGCCAAACCTCCAGCGTACCGTCCGGGTGGCGACCCACCACCGCGCCGCGCCCGCGTTGCGGGCGCACTCGGACGTGGACGACACAGCTCAGCCGGTCGACGACGGCGCCTCCCCGGCGCCCTCCGGCGTCAGGGCGGCGGCCACCCCCGCATCCGCGTCGACCTCGGCGCGCAACTCGGAGACGTCGATCATCTTCATGTGTGTATCGATCAACCCGCGCAGCCGGATCAAATAGTTCTGGCGCTCGGCCCTCAGGTTCTCCAATTCGCGCCTCAGCGCAATAACGCGACCCTCGGCGTCTCGGACCAGCGCCTCAGCCTCCTGGGCAGCCGCCTGGCGCACCAAATCCGCTTCCTTCTCGGCGTTGTGGCGCGCATCTTCCCGCAAGCTCTGCATGGTCACCACCGAGTCGCGCAGCGCCTGCTCCAGCGCCCGGTATTCCTCGAGCTGTTGGGTCAATAACTGGATGCGCCCCTGGAACTCGACGTTTTGACGCAATTGGTTCTCCAACTCCTCGGCCACCGCCCCCAAGAAAACCCGCACTTCGTCGGCGTCAACTCCGCGAACGACTTTTCTAAACTCTTGTTTGCGCACATCGAGCGGTGTCAAACCCATCGTCGCATCCTAGCTCTGGCCTGCCGCGGGCGCCAGCCGGCCCGGCGCCAGGCGCCACTCTTCTATGAATGGCCCGAGACGTCAAGCTCTCCGCTGCCAGTCACCGGCCTGGCGGGCGAGGTCCGAAAAACGCCGTGCCCAAGCGCAGCAACGTGGCGCCCTCTTCGATGGCCACGCGCCAGTCGCCGCTCATCCCCATCGACAACTCGCCGAGGGTGGCGTCGGGGTAGCGCTCGGCCAAAGCGTCTCGGAGCTGCCGCAGCTCCCGGAAGGCGCGGCGGGCAGCGGCGAGGTCGCCACCCAAGGGGGCCATGGTCATCAAGCCCCGCACCCTGAGCCGCTCGCTGGCCAAAAGGCGCTCAACCAACTCCGGCACCTCGGCCGCTAGGCAACCGGTCTTGGCGGCTTCGCCGGTGAGTTTCACCTGCACCAGCACTTGGAGGGGAATGCCAGGCGACCGCCGGCGCTCCAGGGCGGTGACCAGACGCAGCGAATCGACCGAGTGCAGCCAATCCGCAAAGGCCGAAACACGCCCCGCCTTGTTGGTTTGCACGTGGCCGATAAAGTGCCACTCCCACCCGCTGGTCGATTGCAGCTCCCGCGCTTTGCCTTCGGCCTCGGCCACGCGGTTTTCCCCCAGGCGGCGGCAACCCGCCGCTAAAGCGGCGCGGCAGACGTCCGGGCCAAATCCCTTGGTGACCGCCACCGCGCGCACGCTGGCCGGGTCGCGCCCGGCGGTGGCGGCGACTTCGGCGACTTGGTTCGTGACCGCTGCAATCCGTCCGGGAAGGTCAGCTTGGGGAGACGGGTCAGGCTGCACGGTGGCTTGGATTGGTGGAGGCGGCGGGAATCGAACCCGCGTCCGAAGAAACTTTCACGGCAACGTCTACGTGTGTAGCTGGCCTATTGAGATCTCGCCTTGCGCGCCTCCAACCAGCAGGATGCGCGCGCAGCCAGCCCAGTGAAGTTTCGCGTCGAGCCCCCGGACATGACCCGCCGCTAGTCCGTCTTGTGTGACGCCCCGATCTCCCCCCGACGAACAAAGAGGAGCGGGACGGGCTACGCTAGTAGACTAGGCAGCCATTGCCAACTGAGGCGTGGCAATTATCCGTTTCCCGCCTGTTTTACGAGGATCACGGGACCTCGACACGCAGTCACCGCTTCCGTAACCCCGTCGAATCCAAATTCGCCCCCGGAGCTCACTGCGATGGATACGGACCTCACGGTCCGCTGTCGGGCGCGGAGATCCTTTCGTTAAGACGCGAGGAGAGTGCTCGACGATTCCAGCGGCTCTTCAAAAAGTGGTGCGCCGCCAGGGAATCGAACCCCGAACCCACTGATTAAGAGTCAGTTGCTCTGCCTAGTTGAGCTAGCGGCGCAGAGACGACGGCCGCCCTTGCCGGGCGGCGCGCGCCGGGCAGGCTAACACCGGGGCCTAAGGCGGTCAACAAAGTGGCTCGCTGAGCCCGGGCGTCCTAGAACGGGACGTCGTCCTCGGAGCCCATCGCCGTGGCCGCCGGCGCCGCGGTCTGGTCGGTATAGGCTTCCTCGCTGTAGGTCGCCCCACCCTCAGCACCGCCCGAGCCGCGGCTCCCCAACATCTGCATGACCTGGGCAACCACCTCGGTGGTGTAGCGCTTGTTGCCCTCTCGATCCTCCCACTGGCGGGTCTGCAAGCGACCCTCGATGTACACCTGTCGCCCCTTGTGGAGGTACTCGCTGCAGATCTCCGCCAGTCGGCCCCAGGCGACGATGCGATGCCACTCGGTGCGTTCGCCGCGCTCGTTGGTTTTTTTGGAGGTCCATTGCTCGTTGGTCGCCAAGTTGAAATTGGCCACCGCCTGGCCGCCGGAGGTGTGGCGGATCTCCGGGTCGCTCCCCAGGTTGCCAACCAGGATCACTTTGTTGACGCTTGCCATCGATATCTCCTTCAAAGGGTCGATGTGTTCTAGACGCGGGTCGCCCGATGACTCAAACAAGACCACTGGGACGGCCAGGCGCCGAATTGACACCTAGATAGGCCTACGCTAGGATGCCGGCGCCTTGTAACAGCTTATCGGGGCGTGGCGTAGCCCGGCAGCGCACCTGCTGAGGGAGCAGGCAGCCAGAGGTTCAAATCCTCTCGCCCCGACCACCTGCGCCTGTAGCTCAGTTGGATAGAGCGGCGGACTTCTAATCCGTAGGTCGGGGGTTCGATCCCCTCCAGGCGCTCCAGGCAACCCGGCCCCGCGCCTCACATATAGCACGAACGAGGCCGACGCCAGTAGCCCGAAGGCGGCCGCGTACGCGCCACGGGCGCGGCCGGTCGCGCACCCCGAGGTGGTGGACGTAGCTCAGTTGGTAGAGCCCCGGATTGTGGTTCCGGTTGTCGCGGGTTCAAGTCCCGTCGTCCACCCCACCCTTTTCCCGCATGGGATCCGCCCCTGGTGCGCCGGCCAAGAGCGCGGCGATAACCTCCACCAGCTGCCGAAGAGCACGGCCCCGGTGGCTCACCCGCCCCTTGGCATCGAGCGGCGCCTCAGCAAAGGTCGCGCCCAGCTCGGGGCAGTAGAAATAGGGGTCATAGCCGAACCCGCCGGCCCCGCGCGGTTCGAGGAGGATCGAGCCATCCACCCGGCCGCGCGTCACCCTGGTGGTGGTCGGAGTCACCAGCGCCAGAACGCACACGTAGTGGGCGGTGCGCTGGGCTGCCGGCACCTGGTGGAGCCGGCCGACGAGTGCGGCGTTGTTGTCGGCGTCGGTCGCCTCCGGCCCGGCAAAGCGCGCCGAGCGTACCCCCGGGGCGCCGTCCAGAGCATCCACGCACAGCCCCGAGTCGTCGGCGCAAGCCGCCCAACCGGTTAGCCGCTGAGCGTGGGCGGCTTTCAAGAGGGCGTTGGCCTCGAAAGTGTTGCCGGTTTCAGCAACCGGTGGCGCCTCCGACAACTCACCGAGGCGGACGACCTCCAGGGGCAGCTCGGCGCACAGCGCCGTAAGTTCGACCCACTTATCCCGATTGTGGGTCGCCACCACCAGTTTCTGGTCGGGAAAGGGTGCGCTCACCGGGGCGAATGGGCACCGATGGCGCGGCGCTGCGCCTCCACCAGCTCACCAATGCCCTGCCGCGCCAACGCCAGCATCGACTCCAATTCGGCAGCCGAAAAGGCGCGCGATTCACCGGTGCCCTGCACTTCCACGAAGTGGCCGCCGCCAGTCATGACGACGTTCATATCCACCGCCGCCCGCGAGTCCTCCAGGTAGTCGAGGTCGAGGAGAGCCTGCCCCTCACAGATCCCGACCGAGACCGCCGCCACGTGGTCGATCAGCACCGGTTCGGCCATGTCGGTGCGTTCTTTGAGGCGGCCGACGGCGTGGGCCAGCGCCACAAAGGCGCCGGTGATCGACGCCGTCCGCGTGCCGCCGTCAGCCTCAAGGACGTCGCAGTCGATCATCACGGTGCGCTCCCCCAGCGCTTCGAGGTTGGTCACCGAACGCAGGCTGCGGCCGATCAACCGTTGGATCTCTTGCGAGCGTCCGCTCAGAAAGCCACGCCGGCCATCCCGCTGGGTGCGCTGGTTGGTGGCGCGCGGCAACATGGCGTACTCGGCGGTCACCCAACCGGAGCCACTGCCGCGCTTGAAGTGGGGCACCCGCTCCTCAATGGTGGCAGCGCAAACCACCGAAGTGGCGCCCGCCCGCACCAGACACGAACCCTCGGCGTGGCGCTGATACCCCACGTCGAAGCTAAACGGGCGGAGAGCAGCCGGCGTCCGCCCCGAAGGGCGATCGCCCCGCGCCAACGCCTCGCGGGTTGGATCGCTGGCGTTGTGCGCCTCACGCGCGGCCATCCGACCCTCCACAGGGCGCCGCCGACTCCACGGCCGAAGCGGCGGCCCGTCGCTCGAACCACGGCATGTCGGTTTGATTCACCCAGCTCACGTCACCCATCGCCGTCCCCAAAAAGCTAGAACCAATGCGCTCAAACTCGCGCGGCAAATCGCTTACAAAGTAGCGCCGCAGCGGCGCGCGGCCGGCCGCCCGGTTTGGAGCATTTCCAGCCTTGGCTGCCACCTCGCGTGCCACCTCATCGGCTGCGTCCACCAAGGTGACCGCTGGTCCCAGGACTTCGCCCAGAACCGGCGCCAACAGCGGATAGTGGGTGCAACCCAGCACCACTGTGTCACAGGCTCGGGCTAGGAGGGGGGCACAATAGCGCCCTAGGACGTCCACCGTCACCGGATCGTCCAGCCAACCTTCCTCGACCAGCGGCACCAACAAGGGACAGGCAACCGAGTGGACCACCGCCGCCGAATCCAGGGCGGCGATGGCAGCTTGGTAGGCGCCGCTGGCCACCGTCGCTCGGGTGCCCAACACACCCACCCGCCCAGAGCGAGTCGCTTTCACCGCCGCTCGCGCTCCCGGCTCCACGACGCCAAAAACCGGCACTTCAAGCGCCTCGCGCAACCGCCCCATGGCAACCGCCGACGACGAGTTGCAAGCCACCACGACCGCCCTGACACCTTGGTTCACCAGGAAGCGCCCGGCTTCGATCGAAAAGCGCGTGACGGTCGATGCTGACTTGGTCCCGTACGGCACCCGCGCCGTGTCACCAAAGTAGACGATGTCGGCGGCGGGCAGGCGCTCGATGAGCGCTCGGACGACGGTAAGTCCGCCGATCCCCGAATCGAAGACGCCGATGGCGCCGCGAGTGTCCATTACCCGACCTCACCACCCTTGGTCATTGCGCCAGCCACGTCTCGCGCATCAGCGGCCGCTGGATCGAGTAGTGACCCGCCAACGTCGTCGCTGGCTCACCGTCGATCAAGACTTGCACACCGATCGACTCGTCGAAGTTTGCCAACAACGTCTGCACGAGCCCCGCCAAGCAAGCGTACTCCGTCGAGGCATTGCCCGGCTGACCGCGTGCAGCTTCTTTAGTCAAGTCCACAAACACCAACCCAGTTTGGTCGGCAAACAAGTTTCTGAGCGTTGTGCCGCGCGAAAAAGTCAGGCCATCACCGTCGGCGGGGCCACTCAAGAACTCCTCCACGACTGCCCGCATTTGCTCAGCGCGGCTGCGATAGGCAGCCACCGCCCGTTGTTCGATGGCCGAGCGCCCGTAGGCGTCAACAAAGTGCAGTGCGAAAGCCCGCGCCGCCGGACCGAACCCCTCGATCGCGGGCTCCACCGCCGACAGCACGTCGTCCGCCGCCACCTCTTCGCCCTGGCCCAGCTTCAACACCCACGCCAAACACGCCAGCGACAAGAGAAAGCTGCCGAGCACCAGTGCCAGGCGCCAACCGTAGCGTTTCCAGAACAACTAGTCGCCTTTCGCGCGGCTCGAGGCGCCGAGAAGATCCCCCAACGCCTGGCCGATGGCGTTAGCGGTGCGGTTCATCACCTCACCCGATGCCAAGCGCGCCCCGGCGTCACTGCCGGTGCCCCCAAGGGCGCCAAGCTCCAAGAAGACGGCGGGCATGCGCGCTCCCTCCAAGTTCCAAACCGGCCGACTGACGATGCGCCCCCAAGCGTCGGGAAACGCCTCGCGCAAGCGCCTGGCGATCCGCGAAGCGGCGCGCAACGAGCCGTGCTCGAAACCGCGGCCCGCCGATTCCCAGCGCGCCAAACCCAGAGCACGGCTGGGACCGGCAGCCGCCAACTCAGCTTGCGGAGTCAAGTCTTCGTACTCGACCACACCGCGGCCGCCTCGAATGGCCGCCAAGAAACCGCGGCGCGACAAAGGCCCGTTCAAGTCGAGGTGCAGGGTCAAGAACAAGTCGGCGTTCAGCCCATTGGCCATCTCGACGCGGCGCACCACATCGACCCGCTCATCGCGCTGGCGGGCCAATTCGACCCGAACTCCCTGGGCTTCGAGCGCCCGCTTCAAGCGCCTGGCCAACTCCAAAGTCAGGTGTTTCTCGGCTTTGCCACTGGCCGAGCGGGCTCCCGAGTCTTCACCGCCGTGCCCGGGGTCGAGGACGACCAAAGGCGGCCCCTGCGAGCGCCGGCGGCGGGCCACCGAGGGGTTCCGGGCAACATCGCCGGCGAACGGCTGGTAGGCCTCGTCGCCCTGCCGTCCCCACTCGTCAGCAACCACCAGTTCCAACCGCTGCGGATCGGACAGAAAGCGCAGGCTGTAACCACGCGCGGCCTCGGGTACTTGCATGTGGAGATCCACACCGCTCGGTGTCTCCTCGAGACTCACGCTGGCGAAGCGCCCCATCGCCTGCACGTCGCCGGCCAAAGACGGTCGCACCGTCGCGCCGGGCAGCCGCACCAAAAACGCCTGGCGGCGGGCCGAGACCACCTGCGGGCGCACCGCCCGACTCAAATCGACGGTCAGGCGGGTGGCGCCCTCTAGTTCGTCGAAGCCCAGAGCGGTGACTGTCTCCTTGCCGCTGCCCCACTCCAAAACCCGCCCCTGGCGGTCCCAACTGACCGGCGCGGAAAGGCCAGCAAGCGCACACACCTCGAGGAACTCAATGGGTAGCCAAACGTCGCCGTCCCGGTAGAACGGCGGTGGAATGGCGTAGGTGTCGTCACCGGCGACGCACACCGGATTGTCGATCCCGACGCGCAGCCGCGTCGCACCGCGCCTGAGCAAGAACTTTCGGGTCTCGGGGCGCCAGTAGGTCGTCGCCTTCAAGAAGCCGGCGATATCGGTGGCGCGCAGGTAGGTGGCGCCGCCCGACTCGTGGTAGCGCACCGCGCTGTCACCGGGTAAACCCGGCACCCGCGCCAACACCCGGCCGTCTGGGGCCTCGACCCCGGGCGACTCGTCGTCGGCCCACCCCCAACCGGCGCCGGCCACCATCCAAACGGCGGCTGCCCAAACGAACCCTGCTCGACTCACCGGCGCCGCCTCCTGGAGAGAGCGCGCTCGATCTCACGATCGGCATCGCGCTTGGCCACGGTGTGCCGCTTGTCGACGGTGCGCTTGCCGCGCGCCAGGGCAAACTCCAGCTTGACGCGCCCCTCCTTGAAGTACAGCTTGGTCGGCACCAACGTCAGCCCGCGCTCGTTGACCTTGCCAATCAAGCGCAAAATCTCCCGCTTGTGCATCAAGAGCTTGCGCCGGCGGCGGGGTTCATGGTTCTCGCGGTTGCCTTCGGTGTAGGGGGCGATGTGGCAGCCGATCAGGTACAGCTCCTGGCGATAGGGTCCGACGTAGGCGTCGGCCAGGCTGGCGGCGCGCTGGCGCATGGACTTCACCTCGGTGCCCCAGAGAACCAGGCCGGCCTCGAACTTCTCGAGGAACTGGTATTCGTAGGAAGCCTTGCGGTTGTGGGTAATGATCTTCATGGCCGACGGGCGGGCCGGGCCAGCGCTTCCTTCTGGCGGAGACCGACCGGCGCCTGGCTACGCTAGCACCGCCCGCCGGAAGCGGGCAAGAGCGCATGCTTTACAGACCGCCAGGGGCAACCGTATACTGCCGCCGCCTCACTGGCGTGCGGAAGTGGCGGAATTGGTAGACGCGCTAGGTTCAGGGTCTAGTGGGTGCAAGCCCGTGGGGGTTCAAGTCCCCCCTTCCGCACCACAACCTCCATCAAGGCACCCGCCAGCGCGCCCCGGAGGGTAGGACGCGCCAGCGGGTAGCGCTGGACGGGGGCTCGAACCGCCCAGCGCCGGACGCCCTAGCGCAGCTCGTGCTTGATGCGCCCCCACGTCGAGTCTTCTACCGGTGTGATGCAGTTGTTGGTAATGCCCGGCGTCGGTGCGCACCCGTTACCCAAGGGCGGATCGTCGCCGGTGTAGGCGTTCAAGCCGTCGAACAGCTCCCACGTGGAAGCACCGTCCGGCCGGCGGCCAGTCGAGCGGTCGTCTTCAGCTTCGTGATCGGCGTAGGTGTAGCTTTCGACTAAGACCGTGTCGGCGCCGGCAATCTGCCAAAGAGCGACCGTGTCACCGCCGTTGGCCAAGCGCAAACCGAACGCCGCGACGCCGTTGGCCGATTGCCACACCTTCGACATGTCGCCGAAGACCACGAAGTGGTCGCCGGCGGCCAAGCTGCCGGTAAACCCATAGGCCAGGTTTTGGTCGGCATCGCCCAACAGGTAACCGTCGAGGTTCACTGGCATAGCGCCGGCGTTGTACACCTCCACCCACTCGTCGGTGGTGGCCTGGGTATCGCCATCACCATTCCAGTCGATGGCCGGGTCGGCGAGGATCTCCGAGATCATCAGATCGGCAGCGCCGGCGGCGGGAGACAAGCAGAGGAGCGCCCCGGCAACCCACACCAAGGCGCGCGCATTCGTCATGTGCATGTTGGTCAAACCCCTGGGGTCTTGTGGACTTCGTGGCGACAACTAGAGTTGTCGCATGACGCCCGGGGTCGGTGGCGCCTGAATCGATCGATTTAGACGCCGAGCGCCGCCAACTGCTCCCGCATGCGCTCGAGCGCGGCGTGGATGTTGTCCAACGAGTTGGCATAGGACAACCGGAGATAACCCTCTCCCGCCGGACCAAACGAAGTGCCGGGCAAAGTGGCGACGCCCGCTTCGTTGAGCAATAAGTCGGCCATCTCCTGTGACTGCATGCCGAGTTGGGTGATGTTGGGAAAGACGTAGAAGGCGCCGCGCGGCTTGCGACAACTGACCGCCGGCAAGCCGTTCAATCCGTCCACCACCGCATCGCGCCGCCGGCGGAACTCGGCGACCATCGCTTCGACCGCCTGTTGGTCGCCGGTGAGAGCTTCCACGCCAGCCCGCTGGGTGAAAGCCGCTGTGCACGACGTGGCGTTGACTTGCAATTTGGCGACCATCGGCGCCAACCACTTGGGAAACAAGCCGTAGCCCAGCCGCCAGCCGGTCATCGCGTACGTTTTGGAAAAGCCATCCAAGATGATCGTGCGATCCAGCATGTCGGGAAACGTGGAGATCGAGCGGTGTTCGCCCTCGTAGATAATCTCGGAATAGATCTCATCCGACAAGACGACGACGTCCTTGTTCTTGACAATGTCGTAGATAGCCGTCAGATCTTCCTGACTCAGCATGCCGCCGGTCGGATTCTGCGGAGAATTCAACACAATCAAACGGGTCTTGTCGTTGACAAGGTCGGCAAGTTCGTTCACATCGAAGACAAAATCGCGCTCTTCCCGGAGTCGGATCGGCCGCTTGACGCCACCCAAGAAACCCACCATGGACTCGTAAATCGGAAAGCCCGGATCGGGGTAGATCACTTCGTCCCCGGGATTGACCAGCGCCAGCATGGCGAAAAACATGATCGGCTTGCCGCCGGGAGTCACCACCACGTGGTCGGGATTAGCATCGATCCCCAACTTGGTAGCGAAACGAGCCGCGACCGCCTGGCGCAGCTCCGGCAACCCGGCGGCCGGCCCGTAGTGGGTGTAACCGCCGCGGAGTGCCTCGACGCCGGCGTCAACGACATTCCCGGGTGTGTCGAAATCGGGCTCGCCGATTTCCAGGTGGATGATGTCGCGCCCCTGGGCCTCAAGTTGCTTGGCTTTGGCCAACACTTCAAAGGCGGTCTCGGTCCCCAAGTTCTTGGTGCGTTCGGCGAGTTGCATCACCACCCTCCTTGCCTTCTAGCGGGCTACGAATCCCTCCAGCTCGAACGCCAACCGCCGGCCGTCTTGCACTCCATCGCGTACGCGCTCGACATAGACGAGTCTAGACCGAAGCGGCCCTAGCCGCCAGCTGAACCGCGCACCGAACTGGGCTCCGGCCGTGCCAGCTGCGTTGAAACGCGCACGACCCAAGCCCAGCGCCGTGCCCAAGAGTTCGGACGCCCGCCGGCCACGCGAGCCGGCGTAGGCCCGAGCTTCCACCTCGAGGCTACCTGGACCATACCGAAACCCCAAGCGAACGCCCGCCGCCCGCCCACCCCCGGCAGCCCGGGCCCAGCCGACGCGCAGCCGCCGACTGACCCACTTGAGAGCAACGCCGGGTTCAGCGCCCCATCGTCCCTCGACGGTGGTGCGGCCAAGCGGCGCGTTGGGCGCCAGCGGCCACCAACGCACAGTGGCTGCCACAGTCTCGGCACGCCGATCCCCCACCACGCCTAGCTGGGTGCGCCAGCGCCACGCCGGCCACGCACTCAACGACAACCGGCGGCGGCCGGCACCAGGCTCGGCCAAGGAGGGCGCAGCCGCCGTGCGCGCCAGCCACTCAGCTCGCCAGCGCAAGTGCGGTTCGACCACATCAGCGGCAAACGCCAGATGCTCGCCGCCCTGCGCGGTGCGCGCGTAGTCGAAGCGATAGTGGAGCGCCGGCTCGGACCACCAGAGCGTGCCACCCCCGAACCGCTGGGTCGAGGCGCCGCCGTGCAACGCGAAGGCGTGGACGCCAAGCGGCCCACCCGACGGCCGCCAACTCAGGGCTCCACCCACGACCGGGTCGGCGCCCGTCTCGGTCGACCAAAAGCCCACCCAATCAACCCCGCCGTAGGTGGCGCGCGCCCCGACTCCCGCTCTGGCGCTTTGCAGATTGCCATCGACGGCCGGGCGCGGCCGACTGCCCCCCGCCGCGCGCAAACCGGGGAGCGCCCGCCCCCACCGGGGCGTCAACCGCCCAACGGTCAGTTGTTGGAGCGGCCCCACACCGGGGCCGGTCACCGTCCAGCGCGGCGCGCCACCGGCTCCCTCGACAAGCGCCCGCCAACTTCCGTGGCGCGCTTCGGCGGCAACCCGGCGTGCCAACCGGCGATCGAGCGCCCCCTCCAAGGTCGCGTCCCAGCGCACTTCGAAAGCGCCGGCCACGGCGACCGACGCCGCCACCCACAAGAAGCTGGTCCCGAGACCACCGAGGTTCACCGTCCCACCCTGATGCCGACGGCACGGGTGGTCGGCAACTCGGCGTGGACGAGCCAACTCACGGTCAGACTCAACAACCCCTGCTGCAGTTGAAGACCGGCCCGGAGTCGCGGCTCCAGCGCTGCGACCGCGCCCATGAACCACACCCGGTCGGCCAACGCCAAGCGTGCACCCAACCGCCCGGCGCCTCCAGCCGGCGACTCGTGCCACTCGCCTTCCAGGAGCCAGCGCTTGCTCCGCCAACCCAGCGCCCCCTGAAACTCGGTGGGGACCCCGAGTTCGACCGCACCAGGACTCCGCCAAGCACCCAGCGCCACCACGTCGACGTAGGCCCGGGTGTTCCATAGATACGTGGCTCCCAACGCCAGCTCGTGCCCGGTCTGCCGTCCACCGCCAGCGGTAAGTTCCAGGGCACTGGCAGCCACCGTCCACACCCAAGGCAAGCGCGACCAGCAAATCGCCGTGGTCCAGCGCACCTCGCGGTAGCCAGCGGCTTGCAGTTGCGCAACAGCGCCCGCTCCACGCAGCCGACCGCCGAAACTCACCCGGGCGCTCCGCGCCCCGACACCCGGCCAACCCCAAGGTCGGCTCTGCGCCACCGCCAGCTGGGCGCTGGACTCCTCGCCGCCCGCCACCGGCCAGCGACCACTCGTGCGACCGGTGATCCAGGCGCCGGCATCACGCGGCGTCCACTCGAAGGCACCCATGGCCGGGTGCGCCCACACCAACCCCGCCAACCCAACCCACCACCACCTCACCGAGCCCGGCCCCCGAACACCGTGCGCACCCAGACTGGTCGACTATCTCTCCATCGCCGGCCGGTGAGTTCCATCAAGTAGAGGGCGGGCGGCCGCAGACCCCCATGCGCCTGGCGGCGATCCCACGTCAGTTGCGTGCGCCCGGCCAGCGCCCCGGCGCGCCGCTCGAACACACAGCGGCCAGCCAGGTCGAACACCCGCAAGACACCGCCGGAGAGGGGCTCGGCCAACTGCATGAGCAGCGGCCCCTCAGGGCCCACCGGCTCGGCAAACGACAGAAACGGCGCGCCGACTACCTGCTCGGGTCCCCGCCCCGGGGTAGCGGGGGCAGCGGGCACCCAACTTTGGCGCTCGCTGCTCGGCAAGTCCAAGCCCAGGCGGGTCAGTGCATGGCCAGCCCGCGACCAATCACCTTCGTAAGCTACGGAGTCCGACGTGCGCCCATCGCCGTCGACCAAGGTGATGCGATCCCCACCGTTGTTGAGACTCGGCCACCGCTCCACCACCACGAGGGGACCAGCCACCGGTGCAAAGGCTCGCTCGGTCACCACCAGACTTTCACCAGGCTCCAAGCGCAACCTCACCCAGCTCGCCCCGATGCCTATGGTTGCCTCGGTACCGGCCAGATCGCTCAAGACGAAGCCTGTGAGATCGATGGCGCCGGCCCCGGCGTGCGTCAACTCGACCCACTCGGGTTCACCGCTGGGCGGTTCGGCCATGAATTCGGTGATGCGCACGGCCCCCATGCCGGCCCGCCCCCTGAGCTGCAGGCTGTCGCGACCGGCGGCAGTTTGCCAACCAGCCTGCCAGTCGAACGGGCCGAGCGCTGGCACCTCAAGGGTGACGACGACGTCGGTCTCCGCTTCGGTCAAGGCGTAGGCACCGCTCCAGGGCGGCGCCGCATCGCCACTCAGGACGGCGTTCAACCGCACCTCCAGCGGCAAGACGTGTGGTTCAGCGTTCCAGCGCAACTCAAACGTCACGCGGTGACCGAGTCCCAACGGGTAGTGCCGCAGCGGTGTCAAGGTGACCCCCAAAGGCACGCGGTTGGGCTGGGCGGGACTGGGCTCGGCGAGCGGCAGGAAGTCCTGGGCGTTGTCGTCCACATCCGGCGCGCCCGGCCGCCGGCCCAAGCTGATGCCGCTGGGGACGTCGGCGGCCGCTTGGGTTTCGTAGTACTCGGCGTAGGTGTGGTCGCCCCAACCCACCAGGTCGACGACTACCCCGTCCATCCACAACCGGCAGGCATCGGGCCCGTTCTGGAGCGCCAGGGTGGTCACCACTGCCGGCCTAGGTGTCACCAGCGCTTCACCGATGACGAACAACGTCCCGGCCGGCATGGTGTCACCGGCGGCGCCGCGCCACACCTCGGTCCAATCTTGGGGTCGGGCGCCGTTACCGCGCTCCAAGCGCAGTCGGCTCTGGGCGACGCCGGCACCGGTCACCGCCAGCTCGACGAACTCGAACCCCGAGTCGGCGCCGGCCGGGTCGTAGAACACTTCGTTCAACCGGACGGCGCCGGCGGCCGGGCGGACGAGCGCGAGGGCGATGGCGCACCACACCGCCCAGGCAACGCGATCGACGACCGGTTGCCCGGGCAACATCTCAAGGGGCGATCGGAGCATGCCGGGAGGCGGTTGCCAGAGGCGTGCCAGGGCGCGAACAACCGCCCGCTGGCGCCTCACGTCGCGACGGTGACCAACGGGTTGCGTCCACCGCTCCGGCCGTTGTCGGGTGTGACACCTACGGCGTCGCTACGCCAGTCCCCACCGCCGGCGCAGCAACCATTCGAGCGCCAAGGCGCCCACCAAGGCGGCGAACACCCACGGGTGGTTCCAGAGCGGGATCTGGGCAGTGCGGCGGTCGAGCTGGGCGTCCCCCAACCACGCCTCGAGCACCACGCCCGGCGCGTCCCCGAGCCAAGCGCCGCCGGTGCGCTGGGCCAGGCGGCGCATCAACGCCGGGCGGGCGGCGGGGTCGAGCATTTCCACTGCGGTCGAATCGATGAGCACCGCACCGGTGGGCGACTCCCAACTAGCGTCACCGTGCACGGCTCGGCCGCGCAGGACGAAGGCACCGGGCTCGGTGGCCGGCACGCTGCCGCGGTACTCCCCGGGGGCGCCGGCGGGCAAGAGCTTCACTTCGATGGGCGCGGCGGATTGCCCGGTGGGTCGCGTCAGGGTGGCAACCACCTCGGCATTACTGATCGGCTCCAATCCGGCGCCCACCAACCTAGCGCCGATCCAAACATCCTCACCCGTTAGAAACGCTGGTTCGACTGGAAACACCTCGAGCGGCGTGGCTTGCCGGCCGGCCGACACCCATTGCACGGCTTCGGCGACCATGCGCGGCAGCACCCCCTCGGCAGCGGTTGAGCGCAACAGCAAGTCCCAGCGCCAGAGTTCGACACCCGCCACGCACACCGCCCGGCCCCGCCCGAGCGGACCGGCAGCGACCAGCGCCACGGGATGTCGGCCACCGGTCAGTTGTCCTTCGACCAACACCTCAGCTGCTAGTTGCGCTCGCAGGGGCGCCGGTACGTGGATAGGTGGCAAGGCACCCCAGCGCTCGCTGGTGGCGCTGGCGCGGGTGATCGGGTGGCGCTGGCCCGGCGCCGTCAACCGGCAGGCCGCCCAGCCTCCCACACCGCCGGGCGCCAGTTCGACGGGTAAGACCTGGCCGAGGGGTGTCCCCAAAGCGCGCTCCAGTTGATTGGTCGAGTGGCCCGGGATCCAGACAACGCCGCCGCCCTCCTGCGCGTAGGTCAAGATCGCCCGCTCGACCGCCGGCGGCAATTCGCCGAGGGCACCGACCATGACCACCGCCACGAACGGCAAGAGTTCGGCGGCGGTCTCGGGCAACCCCGCCAAGCGACCGTCCCCCACCGGCTCGAACGAACCGCCGGGAGCCTGGCGTTGGAAGAAGGTGGCTTCCATGGTGCGGTTGCCGGCAATGGCGCGGTTCAAGAAGCCAGCATCCCACGACAACTCACCGGCCAAGAAGAGCACTTGCTGGCGCTCCTCCACCACTTCGGCGACCAAAAGCCGCGCATTGTTACCCAGCATCACCTCACCCTCGACCGGCTCCAACTCCACCTGCAACACCTCAAGTCCCAGGGCTTCGGGTGTGTGGGTGAGGCGCACTGCGGTTTCGAAGGGGCCCTCGGGCAACGCAACCGCCCGGCCGCCGACCACGACGCCCTGATGGCGCAGGACCAGACGGGTGGTGGCTGGCTCGTCCAAGGTGCTCCGCACCGTCACCACCACCGGCGTCTCACGGCCGCGGAAGACCCGGCGATTCAGGACACCATCGACGATCGCCGCGTCGACGACCACCGAGTCGGAGGACACCGCGTAGGTCAGGAGCGGCACCCCCAAGTCCCGAGCGGCTTCCACCGGATCGATGCCCAGGTTAGCGGCGCCGTCCGACACCACCACGGCGAACGGCGGACGCTCTCCACCGGCCAGGGCTTCCACGAGGCTCTGGCCCAAGCGGGTTGCCGACGCGCTGGCGCCGCCGGTCACCTCGCGCCTGACCACTTCGAAACGCGCGTCGAGGACGGGCCGGATCGACTCAAACAGGTCTTCGGCCGCCGCCGCCCGGGTCAGCGTGTCACCCGCGGCCACTGGCCACGCCATGCTGGTCGACCCGTCGACGAGGACGGGCAGGCTAGGGCGCCTTTGATTCGGACGCGCCACCACCAGGTGCGGCTCGACGAGCAAGGTGGCAAGTCCCCCCAGCGCCAAGGTCCTGAGCGCCGCCAGGAGCGGGCGCGCGCCGCGCGGCAGGGGCGGCTCGGGGGCGGCGTAAGCCCAAAGCGCCACACCGAGGGCCGCGGCCCAGGCCACCGCCAAGACCAGCAGGGCCCAGCCCGCAGTCGCGAAGTGGAGGGCGGGCATCGGCGCCCTTAGTGCTCGCGCCGATCCAGGCGCTGGTGGAGCGCCTCAAGCTCATCGCGCAACCGGCGGAGCCCGTCCTCCAGCTCCTCGAGGCGCGCGTCGAGTGCCTCCCTGGGCGGCGCGTGCTCCTCCACCCAGTCCCCTAAGCGCTCAGTATCGATGATGATCCCCCGCCGCTCGAGCCCCGCCCCCAGCTCATCCATCAGTTCGGGTAACCCCTCCAAGTCAATCTTTGGAAAAGGCTTGTCCAGGAAGGTCGAGCCCTCGTGTTGGCCAATCTCGACGTCGATCTGTCGTGCGCGCCCGTGGCGCACGAGGTCTACCGACACCACCTCACCGGGTTCCAGGGCCCGGACCGCCCGGCGGAGGGCCTGCGGCGATTCCACTGCCCGGCCGCCGATGGCCTTGACGACGTCGCCCGCCCGAAGACCCGCCGCATCCGCCGGGGAATCCTCGACGACCCCGACCACCAAGACGCCGCTCCCTGGCGCCACGTCGAAGTAGGCAGCCAGCTCTTCACCCAGCGTTTCAAGTCGAACGCCTAAGAAGCTCGGTGGGTGCACGGTGTGGATTTTCTCGCGCACCCGGGGAGCACGGTGCCGGTGGCGGCGCCGGGCCTCCGCCCCACGTCGGCCGGACTCGCCGGCAAGCTCGACTTCCAGGGTGCGGGAGCGCCCGCGCCTCACCACTTCGAGGGGCGTCCGATCACCGCTCCAGTGCCCCACTGCTGCTTTCAAGGCGTCGATCGAACCGACCGGCTCACGCCTGAAGTGGGTGATGACATCACCGACCCGCACACCGCCGGCATCCGCGGCGCTCCCGGGGGCCACCCGGTTGACCAAGACACCCGGCTCGGTCAGCTCCAGCGCCTCTTGAAGCGCCTCGTCCAGTTCCTGGAGTGCCACGCCTAACCGCGGGCGCTGGCCGGCAGCCTCCTCTGGCTGGGCCGCGGCTGGATGAAGCGCCAGGGCCAAAGCCAGGGCCACAAAACAGTATGGGGCGACTCGGAGAAAACGGGCGTCTCGCATGATCGACATCCTCCTATTAGGTAGGGGCTAGGCTACTCAAAAAACGCCCCAAACCGCCGCCAGGTTTCAACCCCCAAGTGAGAGCCCCGGAGCGCTAAGCACTCCGGGGCTCGTCCACCACTCCGCTCTAACTGGCGGATCTAGCGAGTCATCACCATCTTACGGGTGATGTGGATACCGGATGCCTCGAGGCGCACAAAGTAGACACCCGATGGCATGCTGGTGCCCGCGTCCGTCAAGCCGTCCCAGCGCACCTGGTGTGCACCAGCTTCCAGGCTGGTTTGCACGAGCGTCCGGACCGGCTGGCCCGCCGCATTGTAGACCACCAGCGTCGCCGCACCCGACTCGGGTAGATCAAACGACACGGTGGTCTGCGGATTGAAGGGGTTGGGATGGATGCTGGTCACGTTGACCCGAGTCGGCACGACCCGCGACACGGTGACCTGAGCCACACCCTGTACCACCTGGTTACCGTCGTCAGCCTCGGCGATCAGCTGGTAGGTGTAGGTCGCTCCGGCCTCGACTGTGGAGTCGACGAGTTCGTAGCGCGACGCGCCGCGGGCCTCAACCCGACCGATTTCGATCGGCTCGCCGCCCTGCTCGGCGCGCTCCATGACAAATGCCCGGTGATCCCACTCGCGGGTGGTCTCCCAAACCAAGAGCACTTCACCCTGGTGGTCGAGCGCCTCGAACGAGCGCAGCTCGACCGGCGTTGGGTTGGTCACCATGACCTCGGTCTGGCAGCACGCCTCAACACCATCGTCGTCGGTCACGCACAAGGTAACGAAGTAGGTGCCCTGAGCGGTGTAGGCGTGGGTGGGCGTCGCGCCGGTCCCGGTGCCACCGTCACCAAAGTCCCAGTCGTAGGACTGGATGGTGCCGTCCGGGTCGGACGAGCCTGTCCCGTCAAAGAGGATGTCCTCGTTGATGGTGCCGGCGTAAGGGCCGCCGGCATCGCACTCGGGCGCCGCGTTGATGTCGACCGTCAGGCTGCAGTTAGAGGACAGATCATCGTTGTCGGTCACCGTGAGGGTGACCACGTACAGGCCGCCGGCGCCGTAGGCGTGGCTGACCATGGCCCCCGAGTCACCGGTGCCGTCGCCAAAGTCCCAGTCGTAGGATTCGATGGTGCCGTCGGGGTCGGACGAGCCCGAGCCATCGAAGTTGAGAGTATCGCCGACGTTACCGGCGGTGTCGCCCTGGACGTCGCAGGTCGGCGGCTCGCCGGTGCCCGGGTCGATCGTTGCCGTGGTCGCGCACTCGCTGGTAGCCCCACAGCTATCGGTCAAAGTTAGCGTGACCGTGTAGGTGCCCGCCGCCGCGTAGGTGTAGCTGGGCGTTGCACCGGCGCCGGTGCCACCATCGCCAAACTCCCAGGCGAAGTCGAGGGTCGCGCCGTCGTCTGACGAGGCCGAGCCGTCGAACATGACCGCCATGCCCGCCGTCCCGGTGTAGGGCCCGCCGGCGTCACAGACTGGCAGTGCATTGCCTTCGCCGGCGAGGGTCACCGTCAGCGGCGAATTGGTGGCTTCCGCCGCGACGACCTCTACGGAGCCCGAGTTGGCTCCGGACGCCGTCGGGCAGTATTCGAAGTCAACCACCACCGACGAACCGTCGCCAGGGATGGTAAAGGGTGGGTTGGGTCCCAAGAACGTGAACTCGGCATCACCGGTCAGGTTGATCTCGGTGATCTCGAGCATGCTCTCGGGATCAGCGACGTCGTTCGACAGGGTCAAGCTTGCCTGAGCGCACTCCCCAATCGTCACGCATCCAAAATCGAGCGCGGTGTCGCTCACGCCGATGACCGGCGTCATCGCCTGGGCAGCATGCGCTACGTCACCGGGATTGGACCCAGACCCCTGCGCCGCGCTGGTGCCCGGCATGACAGCGCATGCCACAATCAAAGGAAGGAAGAAAAGCAAGGACTGATTCCGCATCAGTTGGCCTCCGGCAGTCAGTGGCATTCGAGCGCCAGCCGCGATCAGTGGGGACACCCCGGTCTGGGCACGACGACTGCGAGATGGAGTTCGAATGGCAAATGCACCTAAGCGAACACATGGGGGCCGGATGGGCAGGGCCGGCCCCCACGACCGCACGAGACTAACACTTAATCGGTATAGTAGCACCGGTCCTACCACGAGGCCAGCCGCCTTTCAAGCCCCAGTCTCACTTCAAAACCACACTCTAACCCACAAATTAACAGTGGTTTACGGACATCACCTAAGAAAGTGAAGAAGTCACCGCGCTACAGCACTGACCTGGTGGTGTTTGACTTGGAGGCCACCGCCGACGCCCAAGACACGAACCAAATCGCCGCCTCGAGTATCATCGAAATCGCCGCGGTCAAACTGGATCGGCGCTCGTTAGCCACGCTCGGTGAGTTCTCTGAGCTGGTCCGGCCCCTCGAACGACGGGTCGCCCCCCACATCGCCGAGCTGACCGGTATCACCCAGGCGATGGTGGAGGCGGCCGATCCTTTCGATCAAGTCGCCCAGCGTTTCATCGAATGGTACGGCCCGCGCAACAAGGCGATGCTGGTGGCCTTTGGCGCCTACTACGACGTGCCGCTCCTGCGCAAGGAGTGCCAGACCTTCGGCATCGACTTCCGTAGCCACTTCGTTGGGGCGGCGCTGGATGTGCGCTCCCTGGCGGTGGCCTGGCTGGCGGCCCGCCATCTGCCCACCTCGGGCATCACCCTACCCCGTGCCCTGAAGAAGCTGGATATCGATCTCCCCGACACGCGCCACCACCGGGCCCTGGCCGACGCCACTGCCACCGCCGCTCTCCTGCGGGCGGTTCACGCCGCCTAGCTGGCGGCCCGTGCCCGGCCGTCCAACTCGGCCTCGAAGCGCGCCACGGCCGTTTGGGCGTCCGGATAGGCCTCCAGAATGTTCTGAAACTCGAGCAGCTCGAACACCTCGTAAACGTCCGGCGACATGCCCGCCAACTTCAGGTCGCCCTGCTGCTCGCGGATTTCGCGGATCTCGCCGATGAAGATGCCCCAGCCGGCGCTGGACACATAGTCGACCCCAGAAAGGTCGACAATGACGTTGAACTGGCGACGTTCGAGGATGGCGTTCAGCTTCTTTTCCAACTCGTGCGAGGTGGTCGTATCGACGTAACCGGTCACCCGCACCAGGGCGATCTGTTCACCAGCACCCACCTCTTCGACTGTCACGTCAATCCCGCGCATTGCGTCTCCTTGGATCCGAGCCCCCAACTTCTAGGTGCCGGTGGCCTCCTCCGGGCCCCAGTCATCTGACTGCGGCGTGCCGGTGTCGTCCGTGGACTCATCGACCGCCCCACCTTGAACCACCGTCAACGGCACGACGCGTTCAAGGCGGGCCGGAAACACCCAGAGGGGTGCCAGCGCTGTGGTGGCACCGGTCGTCTCTCCGTCGTTATCGGCCACCGGCTCCGGATCCTCAGCCTTGATTTGAGCCATCCGCGCCAACGGCACGGCTCCCGCCTGCGGGCCGATCAACTTGGAGATGGAGTAACCGGCGCCGGTGCCAAACTCGCCCTGGGCCGACGCCAAGGCCAGTCGTGAGTCCTTCCGATTCAACCCCAGCCGCCGGAGCGATGCCGACACCCGGTGTTTCTTCACGTCGCGCCCGAGCTTCTCGCTCAGCGGCCCGGCCAGCCGACCGGCCCCCCAAGTGGGTTCCTGGCGGATGAGGCCGACGAGCACCATTTCCTCCTCGTGTGAAAGGCGACCGAGTTCAGCCCGGCGCCGGCGGTCGCGCAACCCGGCGTCACCCTCGGCTTGCTGGCGCTTCTTCAGCCGATAGTAGGTGGAGGTGGAAACACCCTCTTGGCGACAAGCCTCGGCCACCGACAACCGCTCGCGCTGCACCAGGTCCAGAAGCCGCGTGCGCGCCTCGACTTTGGCGGCCCCCGACTCCATGCGCTCCTTGATGGCCACCAACGTCATGTCGTCGGACTGCGGTGCCTCGCCCGTCCACTCGGCCAGTTCAACTTCGAGCCGTTCGCAGAACTCTTTGGGCGTCTGGTCGGCGTAGCGCTTGATCGCCTCCAAGAAGCGATCCATACCGTACTGCTCCATCTGGGCATTCATCGCTTCGGTAATGCCGTCGGTGTAGACCACCAAGAGGTCGTCTTTGTTGAGTGATACGCGCTCCGCGCGAATCACCCGGCCGAACACCTCCGGGTCGGGCAAGTCGATGCCGACCGGATAGCCCTTCGGGTTCAAGAAGAAGGTCTGTTTCGTTTCGCCCCGGTAGAGGATCATCGGATTATGCCCAGCTGAGGCGAAGGCGATGTCCCGCTCTTGCGCGTCGAGCAGGATGTAGAACATGGTGACGAACATCCCCCGGCGCATGTCGGCAGTCACGAAACGGTTGACGCGATCTAGCACTCCTGAGGCCGAGTTTTCGTCGCGGGCCTCTAACCGCAGTGCCGTCCGAATCATCATCATGACCAATGAACCAGGCACACCCTTGCCTGACACATCGGCGACCGCCACCCCCCAGGCATCTTCCCCCACTTTGACGATGTCGTAGTAGTCGCCACCGACCTCTTTCGCTGCGCGGTAGAAGGTGCCAACCTGATAGCCAACCATTTCGGGAATCTCGCGCGGCAAGAGCGACTGTTGGATATTCTGCGCCACCTGCATTTCTTGTTCGAGACGTTCTTTCTCGACCAGGCTCTGCCGCGCATCCAAGAACTTGCCGGTCACTTCGTTAAAGGCGCGAGCGATGCCATCGATTTCGGACAAACCGCGCTCTTCGAGCCGCACTTGCTTACCGCTGCCGATCGCCCTGACGCCGTCGGTGAGCCGTTGGATCGGCTTGACGACAACCGACACCAGGAGGGTGACCGCTAGGAGCCCGACGCCTAGGACAGCGCAAAAGACATAGAGCAACGTCAAGCGCTCAGAGGCGATCAGCTCTTCGACGTGGGGAGCGCTCACCGCGACGTAGACCGTCCCCAAGCTGACCGCCACCGCCCCCTCGAGGCCTCTACCCGCCGCCGGTAACGAGGCCGGTACCTCCACCCAGTAGGCACCGTCGACTTCCATGGCGCGGTCGGCGACCAGGTCGGGCACGCGTTCGCCGCCCGGCGGCACCCGCAAGACCCCGATCGGTGCTTCAAAGGACTGAAAGACCAACTCCTCGTCGCGCGCCGCCCAGATTGTTCCCTCGTGATCGATGATGACCACGTCGTCGATGCCCGGCCGCTGCGTGGCGCGGCTGGCAGCGGCGATCAGCCGCGTCTGCTTCGGGCCAAAGTGGGCCGGCTTCAACAAGAGGTCAGCGGCCTGGGCGCCCAGCTCGGACGCCAAAGCCACCGCCCCCGCCAGGACGGTGCGCTTCACTGCGAAGTGCTGGCGGTTGTGCATGAACAGATAGGCAGCGCAGGTCAACAGAACCAGGACGAGGCCTGACTGGACGATGAAGCGCAGGCGCAGACTGCGCAACCGCAGCGATGGCACCGACAGCACCACCGCCCCGACCGGCGCCCGCTTGACCAGCGCCAGGAAATTCTCGTCGCCGCGGCGCTCGTAGTCGACCTCGTCGGTCAACTTGTGGATCAAGTAGAGGCCCAGCCCACCCTTTTTACCCACCTGAACGTAGCGCGATAGATCGGGCGCACCGACGTTCCGCACGCGCTCTGGTTCGTCGATGGGCTTGCCCTGATCCACCAAGGTCACCACCAACCGGTCGCGCTGGCGCTCGGCCATGACCTCGAGGGGACCACTACCTCCCCCGTAGGCATGCTCCATAATGTTGGCGCAAGCCTCGTCGACAGCCAGCCGCATCTCGCGCGCGTCTTTCGCACTGAGACCAGCCTTGCGCGTTGCATGCTCGACGAAGGTGCGCACTTGCGCCAAGTCGGCGTGGCGCGCTTCGACCGCTAGCGAACGCTTAAACTGTTGTCTGATTCCCAGCACCGGTGTTTCTCATGACCTCAAAGGGGTGGGCGGCGTCAGTCCGTGCGCCGTTCAATGGCACTGCGCGCCCGCGCTTCGTCGATGTTGCGACGGACCGAGTCGTTGTCGGGGTCGAACTCCAGGATCTTCTCCCAGGCTTGAATGGCTTCGGTGTAGCGCCCGGCGTTGAAGTGCCGCATACCATCGATGTAGAGCCGCCGCTCTTCTTCGCGGACCACCGCATCGGGTGGTGCCGTACGCCGCGCCAGCCGGCGCTTCAGCTCACGCCCGTGCTCGGAGCTAGGCTGGACGGCCAAGAGTGAATCAACCAACGCCTCGGCCAGCACAAACTCTTCGGCTCCGTAGGCGTCGAGCGCCCGCGTGAGAAGTGTCATGCGGCTCAGCTCGACCGCCTGCTGGGCCGAACGCTCGCGCAACTTGGCAAGCTCGGCGCGAACGCGCTCCAGCCCCGCTTGGGCAAGAGCGTCGTTGGGCGCGCGCACCAGGACCGCGCTCCAACCGGCCGCCGCTTCAACCCACTGGCGGCGGCGCTCGAGGGCTTGGGCTTGGGCACGCAGCTCAGCCAGCCGAGCGGCAGTCGCCTCCTGCCAGGCAGCTCGGAGCTGGTCGAGTTCGGAACTTGGGACCCCAGGTGTCGCGGCAAGCTGCTCGATCAACACCCCAGCCGCTTCCAAGTCGCGCCGCTCCAACGCCTGGCGCACGGCCTGGAGGCGGGTGGCCTGAACCGTGGACTGTCGCGCCGCAGCGACCGAGTCCGCCTGGGCCTGGCTGGCCCGGGCATCGAGCTGGGCGAGCGCCGCAGTGCCCTCCGGGTCGTCAGGGCGATAGTGCAGGTACGCGTTCCAAAGCCTGGCCGCCTGGCGCGAGTCACCCGCCTGGCTCGCCTCCAAGGCGTTGGCTTTCAGCGCATCGAGCTCCGCTTGGCGAGCTTCGGTTGCCGCTGCCGCAGCCAGGCGGCGGCCTCGACCTTCGGCCTCGGCGACCCGTCGGTCGACGCCGCGACCGAAACCGGCGGTGACCGAGACGCCATGCACTAAGGCGTAATCGTGACTCTCAAGCACGTAGTCAAAACCAAAGCCGGGAATGGCCAAGCCCAAGCCGGCCCGGGGTTTGCCGTCCGCGTAGGCGAGCCGGGCGCTGAGTGCGCGACCCAGCGCATACTCGGCGCCGACGGCAATCGTCGTCGTCCTGCCGCTCGAGGACGCAGCACTCAGCTCCAAGCGCCGGCCGCCCAACGCACGGGCGTAGGCCACCGCGAGGTCGAAGCTGCGCGGCAACGGATCGGCGCCGCCGCCGTGGTCGAGCCGCGGGCTGAGCGCCCCGCGCAGTTGTCCGGCAAAGGTGAACGCCGCTCGGGCCGAGCGGGCATAGGCCACCCCCAGATCGACCCCCGACCCGCCGCTCTTGGAATCCCCCAACGCCTGCCAGCGGTAGCGCCAAGCCGCGCCAGCGGTCAAGCCGCCGCCCACCGGCGCGGCGTAGCCCAAGCTCAGCTCGGAGTCGGCAAAGTCGAACTCACCACGTGGAACACCGGCGCTGTCGTAGGCGCGGATGCCGCCCGAACCCAGGCGGCTCAGCGCTGCACCCAAGGCACCGCGACCGAGCGGCCGGGCGACTCCGACGTGTTCGAAATCGCCCCCCTCGGGCAACGGCGCGACGTGGGCGTGGACCAACCAGCGGTCGGCACGGGTCAAAAGAGCCGGGTTCCAACCCAGGGCCGTCACCCCCGAAGCGGTCACCTGCCCGGTGCCGAGCGCTCGCTCGCGAGCACCCACCCCCGCGGCCAGCGGGTCCTGGACGCCACCGGAGTCTTGAGCGACACCGGGCGAGGCGCACACCGCCACGAGCCCCACAGCGCAAAGCCCACGTTTTAAGGCGATCACCTGGTGCATCGACTCCCCCTCACCGCCGGACCGCAATCTTGAAGCGCGCGTCGAGCCCCGCCCCCTCGACGCGGCACAGGTAGACGCCGGTCAACACCGACTCCCCTTGGCCGTTCCGACCGTCCCAAACCACCTCGTTGAGCCCTGCCTGTCCGCCGGGGGCGCCGGCGGCAAACTGCCGGCGCCAGACGCGATCGCCGAACAAGGTGTAGACCGTCACCTCGCAGGCGGCGTCGACATCCAGCACATACGCCAAGCGCGTGGTTTCGGTGGGTGGCGCAAACGGGTTGGGATAGTTGTGAGGTCCGCGATGCACGGTGTAGAGCACCGAGGTGAACGGCTCAGCCAAGGTCAGTGGCACGTCGGCACCGCCCGCCGCTTCGCGCAGGAAGAAGGGACTCGACTCCACCGTGCGCAGCTGGATCTGGTCGGCGCCGGGCTCTCTCGCCACATCGAACCGCACGGTGTAGGACGCGGCGGCACTGCTCGCCAAGGGCTCCGGCGAAACCAAAGTCAAAAGGACGGAGTTGAGAGCGGCCGTGGTGGTGGCGGCGCCCCGGGGCGCGGCGCGTGAGGCGCCCGGCCAGCTGGCCAGCACCGTGCCGTCGGCGCGCGCCAGGGTCACCGCCTCCAGGACAGTCGCCGGTACCAGCGGCTGACCGGCGGCATCGGCCACCTCCAGCTCGAGCGCTTCGAGGAGAATCTGCGTGGGAGTTTGCCCGCTCACCGTTTGCCTTAGGTCGAAGCCAAAGCCCAACACATCCTGCATTCCCGGCGCCACCTGCACTGAGGTCGGGGCGACGGTGGCAGAACTTGCGGCGACCGGCAATGCGCCGCTACTGACGGCCAAGGTCGCCTCGCCGGTGCCAACCGCCGCCGGCTCCCCAGTGTTTTCGTCGGTGGCCGGCGCGGCGATCCGGACGGCGACCGAACCGGGAGCGAACGGTTCGGCTGGTGCTAAGACTTGAAAATCCATGGTTTGTCCAGCTGTCATCAACCGGCTACCACTCTCACCCGGCGCCGGTACCACCCGACCGTCGGTCACCAACACCACTTCAGTAGCACCCAAGAGGGCAGCAAAGCCCAAGTTGTCCAACGACGCGGCGACCACCAGCGCCTGACCTGGCATGGCAATGCCCTCGGCCCGAACGCTAGCCGGCGCCGTGAACTGAGCTGACACCGCCAGACGCGCCGCACCCACGACCTCGACCGAGCGACTCTGAGAAACGACATCCACTGCGGCTGGATCACCGGTGTTGGCGTCGTCCGCAGGTTCGACGATCTGCACGGCGACCGGGTGCGGTCCGCCGGCGTCAAAGGGGGCGGTCAACGCTACGGTGAGCGGTTGCCCCACCACGAACGCCGACTCGGTCGGCCCGAGGGCACCGAAACCGGCCGGCAGGTTGAGTCGCAAGAGGCCGGCGCCAACGGCGCCGGCACCGCCGGTGTTTTCCACGACAGCCTCGACGTGGAACACTTGGCCGGCGGAAACCACGCCATCGACGGCACCGGTAGGGCCGGTGAGTTGGAGAGCCGGCACCAAGGCGACCGGTACCTCCACCACCACCAATGCTGTGTCGTCCAGAGCCGCCACCGTGCCCACCGCCTCGCCCGAAACCGCACCGAGCCCGCCGACCACCTGCGCCTGGAGCACGTGGGCGCCGACGGTGGTCCCAGCGTCGACGGTGTCAACAAGCCTGAGCGTGTCGCCACCCGCCACATGCAGGCCGGTGAAGCGCTTGGTCTGGGCTAGGGCTGCGCCGCTTAACTCCACCTCGACGCCAATGGCCTCTTCTTCACCGGTGTTGGTGACGATCACCTCGACACCAAGCTCCTGCCCTTGGTTGACGTGGGCCGGGTTAACGGTTGCCGTCTGGGTCGAGACCACCTGCAGGGCGCCACCGGCCAGCACCGTAATGTCGTCGGGTTCGACGAGCAACTGCCCCTGGACCGGCGCGCCGTTGCCATCGGTGCCCGCGTAGCTCATTGTGGCGGCGACAGTGCTCGAAGCACCGGCACCCTCAAGCATTACTGGCTGGAAGGTCCAGGTGGCCTGACTGCCACCCGGCGCCACCGGCTCCGAAGCGAGCAGGTCGATCGGCGCGACGACGCTACCCAGCACCAGGGTGGTCGACCCATCGACGGTCAGGGACGCCTCACCGCGGTTTTCCACCGTCACCGAAAAGGCCCAGGCCTCGCCCGGGGTGACCACGTCGGGGACGAGCGAGCCGGCCACGTACGCCGGGGCGGCCGGCGATTGGACCCGCCACTCGGGGGCCGGCGGCGCGATGCGCCGCACGCTCTCGACGCCGTGCTCGGCGGTCACAACCACCAGCTCGGGGGCGTGCAGTTGATTGGCCAAATCAGCCGGCACATCAGCCGACGGCCACGCCAGCTGGACTTGCCCCGCGGGTTCGACTTGCACGGGCGCGCCAGCGTAGGGAACAACCATTGCCCCGACACCCTGGCCGACGTGGAGCGCCGTCCCCGCCAGGCCCACCGACAGCGGTGCACCACCGCTGTTCTCGAGGGTCAAAACCAAGTCGACGCCGGCTTGACCTTGGGTGACCCGCTGAGGTTGGAGCGCGGCGGCGGGCCAACTCAACGCCGCGGGCGTCGTCACATTAAGAGGGTCGGCGACGGGCACCTCCACCAGCGAGGTGACACCGTGTTCGGTGAGTTCAGCCTTGAAGACTACGAGGTGCTGACCAGCGCCCAAGGCGTTCGACACCGAAAGCGAATCGAAGCCGACCGCAACCTGAGCCTGGGGAGCGATCACGACCGGCGCCGACACCTGGGCTTGGAGAGCGCCACTCCCGAAGTCCAAGACGCTCGCGGCCTCCACTTGCACGGCGGCGCCGCCGGCGTTGGCCACCTCGAGCACCCAAGGGTGGCGCTGTCCCACCGACACCGTCTGGGGTGCCAAGCTCCCCTGGACTACCGCCAGCGCCGCTGGCTCAGTGACGTGCAAGGAGTCGGGCAAGGGAACGGCTACCAAGTAGGGCGCGCCCTGTTCAGTGCCGACGGCGCGCAGTGCGACTGGCAGACGTCCGGGCGCCTGGCCAGCCGGCACCGTCACCGGTTGCATCTCCAAGAGCAGGGTGGCGCCGGGGCCGACGTACGCCTCGCTCACCAACGCCGTCTCAAAGACGCCGCCAAAATCCAACACCGTGCTGGGCGCCTCCAGAATGAGCCCGGCACCGCCAGTGTTCTCCACCCAAACCGCCACTGGCACGGTCTGGCCGCGCGAGGCGCCGTCTGGCGTCAACCCACCCGCGACACCCTGGAGCGCCGCGGCCTCGACGACCTGCCAGGTGGTCGGCAGTGCCTCTGCCTCGACCGCCACCGGCACCCCACCCACCGACCCGGCGGCGCGTGGCACGAGTTGCACGACACCGAGGGTTGCCAGCGGGTCCACATCCACCGCCAGCTGGTAAGAGACGCTCTGTAACCCGAGGAGGGGCGTCGACAAGGGCGGCTGGATCGACACGATCGTGTAGGCCGGGGCGGAAAACTCCACATCGACCGTGTCGAGGTCGACTTCGGTCGCGCCCAGGTTGTCGATGGTCACTACCACCACAGCTCCCCGCTGGCCGCGGCTCACCGTTTCAGGCGCCACGATGCTCGACACCCGGAGGCCGACCACCGACACCGAGCCGGGCGGTAACGCAACGGTGTGGTCGATGGTCGAGTCAAACTGATCGGTCCCGCGCAAGCGGAGGACCGGGGTGTAAAGGGCTGGTGGCAGGGTCGTTCCTATGTCGATCGCCGCGAACTGCAGGGTGGTCGGCACTCCCGGCGCCGCCGCCGTGGGTGCCGCCAAGAGAGCAGTCACCGCCGCCGACCCGTCGCCGAAGGTCAAGGCGGTCGTCGTCTCGAATTCGACCTGGTGGTCACCGGTGACCTGCACGTCGACGGCGAACGCCACCGACTGGCCGAGGCTGACGGTGGCCGGCACCGGCGCGGCCGGCGCCCCAAACCCCAAAGGCGCCGCCAACACCCAAGGCGCAGAAGCGACCGCCGTACCACTGGTGCTCTGCCCGGCAATTTCGTGGGTCCCCGCCATGAGACCCGCGAGGACGTCGAATGCCAAGTTGCCGAAGCCGTCGGTTTCCAACTGCACGCCCGGCGCCGAGTGCCGATCAACCGCGTCGATAGTGCCGGCCGGCGCCGCCACGTCTACGAGCGCCCCCGACCAAACGTTGCCAAAAGCATCCGTCAACGGGCCGCCCACCACGTGCGTGCGCGACACACCGTCAGCGGTGAGCGTATCGGGGCTCACTTGCCACGCCGCCAGGGCGCGCGGCGCCGCCGGCGTGATCGTCCATCCACTATAGTCGGCGCGGGTGTACGTGCCGCCCAGGTCGATGGCACTCAAAGTCGGGGAGCCGACCAGCGTGTCGCGGACCGCGACGCCCAACATGCCACCGGTCAACGCCACCGACACCGGCCCGGCCAACCAGTTGCCGCCGCCCGTCGAAAATAGGGTTGAGGGCGAATCGGACTCGAGGGTGAGAGTGGTGGCGGCAGACGGATCGAGGTTGCCAAAGCTGTCGTGGACTTCCACTTCGAGCGGGCGGCTGGCACCGGCGGTGTCCACCACCGCCACCTGCGGCGACCACACCAGGCGAGTGCCCCCCGCCGCGACCACGTCGATCACCGCTGGCAGAACGCTGCCCTGCCCGAGCGCTGAGGTCCACGCAACCAGCGTGTCGGTCAGGCCGGCGCCGGAGGGGGCGGTGTAAAGGACGGCGAGGCCGCCATCGGCTCCGGTGACGCCCTGCTGGACAGCGGCTGTACCGGTCGTGAACGGCTCGCCGGGTGCGTCACCCAGCGTACCGTCCAGTGGCTCGGCCAAAGCAAAGGTCACCGGCTCCGCCGCCACTGGGTTGGCGTAGGCGTCTTCGACGGCGAGGGTAAAGACGGCGGTACCGCCGGCGTTCACCCCCACCGCGCCGCTCGGCGTCAGTGCACCGGCCGTCGGCGCGCCATGGGAAACGGCCACGGTCACCTGGTCACTCAGGGCCGGCGCTGTCGTTTCGGTCACTTCGAGCGTGGAGCTGCCCGCCGTTACTAAGCGTGCCCCCGCCGCAAAGACGTGCTCGCCCTGATCCGCCACGACGAAGGTGTAGTCGGCCGGCACCTGGGCGGCGGCATGGGGATCGGTGGTAGCGAAGTGGACTGTTCCATCAAAACCGGTGGCGACGTTGCCGAACGCGTCGAGGGCCCGAACACCCACATCAAACGCCTCGCCGGCGACCATCGACACCGGCGCCGTCAGTTCGAGGGCTGCCGCCGGTGCCGGCGCCACGGCGATCGAATCGCTGGTGCCCGCCGCACTGTTGCCACCCACTTCATTGGCGCTCAACGTATGGTCGCCGGCGGTTCTGAGCGTCACTTCGCCGGCGAAGGTGTGGGCGCCCCCCTCGACCGGCTGGAACGTGTAGTCGGCAGGTACGGTGGCCTGCGGGTCAGTGGCTGCAAAAGCAATGGTGCCGGCGTAGTCGGTGACGATGTTGGCGTAGGCGTCGACGACTGTCACCACCACTGAAGCGTCGGCGCCGGCAATCACCGCCAGGGGCGTACCGTCCAAGACCAGGGTTGCCGGCGCCCCCGGCTCCACTGCATAGGTGGCCAGGCCAGGATCCAAGTCCGGCACGGCACCGTCGGCGTCGACCGCCCGAAAGGGTGTGGCACTCTTTACATCTGTTGCCGACGCTTCCAAGTCGCGATGGTCGGCGCCGGCGGCGATCACCACCTGAGTGACTGCGGTGGCGCCGTCTCGAAACGCCAGCCCGGCGTCGTCCGAAGACAAAGCCACCAACTGATCGGCAGCCGCCGCGGTGGGATTGCCGAAGCGGTCGGCGATGCGAATGGTGATCGGCGCCCAAACCCCGGCGGTAAGCGTCAGGTGAGAGGGATCAATCTCGAAGACCGCGGGCTCATCGGGCACCACGTCAACGGCCGGCGAGCCCGCCGCCAAGGCCTGGAAACCGTCGGTGATGCGCGGCGCGCTCTCGACCAGGAAAGTGACACCGGCTTCGGCCGTCGTCTGCGCCACGGCCGTACCGGGCGGCGCGCCGTAGCGCAGCGTCACGGTGTCGTTTTCGCGAAACCGCCCGGGCAATGCCCCCAGGAATACGGTGATCACCTGACCATCCACCCGCACCGAGTCGAGTGCAGTCGACGGAGAGGCCACGACTTCCACCCGGCCCGGCCCTACACCGGGCGCCAAGACTGGCGCACTCCAACCGGCAGGGATCGTCAGCCGCACACCTCCACCTGCCGCTCCGAAATTCTGGGTAGCGGTGTACACCACATCCCACGTGCCGATGGCGCCGGCCTCGACTGCCGTCGCCGGGGTCATGGTGGCCGTACCGGTGCCGGGGACCGCGCCCGCCACCGGAGCCAGCGCCAGAATCGCCAACGGCACACCCAGCGCCAAAACGGCAAGTCCCGGAGCAGCGAGTGCCGGCGCGGCACAGAGTGAAATGGTGGATTGTTTCATCGCGATTCAGAGCGGGCAGGAGGTGCCCACCGAAGCCCCCGGTTCGCCCCTGATATCGGCAACGACCGAGCACCGATCCAGTTGATTTGGGGGAGCGACCCGTCACAATCAGGGACAGTCGACCACCGTCCAGGGGTGGGCGTTGCCGGGGTGGGCCGCCGAGCGGTGGGAGCGGCGCGGGGTGGGCAGCCGAGCGATGGGGGCGTCGCGGGATCGAAGCCGGCGCTCCGGAACCGGCACAGAGTCCGGACCGCCGGAACTGACGCGGAGTTCCGCACCGGAAATATTCATGGACCTGGGGTCCACCCCGAGCAATGAAAGTTGCAGGCTCATCGTGCGGGCTCGACCGAAGGACGCGGGAGTTTGCAACGACAGCTACTTTCTGAGCAACTCGTCTGCTCGCGAGGTGGTTTTCTCGGACAGGCTCCAGCGGGGCTGTCCGAAAACGCGGAACCCCGGCGCGCTGGTTCCGCAGGAAGCTGTCCGAGAATTGTTGGGTGACGGTGAAGTCGCGCGAGCGCTGGTTTTTTGCATCGGTCGAAGAAGGTAGTCGGTGGGACGGCACACTTCCTGCTCGTTCCGCTGCGGAACTATTCATGGACATTTTGTCCACCCCGGGCAATGAAAGTCGCAGCTCATCGTGTGGGCTCGACCGAAGGCCGCGTGAGTTTACAACGACTTACAGTTACTTTCTGAGCAACTAGCGCCGAGTTCCGCTCTCCGGAACGGCCCGCGGAGTTCCGCCTGCGGAACTAGCGCCGAGTTCCGCTCTCCGGAACCACCGCCGGGTTCCGCTGGAGGCTGTCCGAGAAGTGCCTTTCCAGGGCCGTCCATGGAGTTCCGCTGCGGAACAAAGTCGATCGTTTCGCCGTTACCCACCCATCCGGATCGACCGCCGGCACGGACGAAACCTGAGAATCTGCACAAATTTTCTTGCCGTCCATTTGATTTTCTTCTTGACAGCTTTTGGACGTCGAGTGGTTGAGCGTTGCGGCATGTCGCTCGAGCGGTCGCCAACATGTCGCACATCCCCCTCAAATGCATCGGTTCGCGCGGTAGTTCTTTTTTGCCAAACGGAACCGATGTTGCGCAGCCACCAAGCTCCCCTGAGCGCACAAACTCGAGGTGTAAGATGCATGGGTCGACCCCGCGAAAACTCAGGAGCATTCACCATGCACATCATTGCCCGAATCGAAAGGCTCCGGCATCGCGAGCACCACGCCACCGTCAACCTGATCGAAGCGCTGCTTGAATGCAAGCGCACGGATGCCCATCTCTCGGCGGGCTACCCATCGATCTTCGCGTTTCTAACCAACCATCTCAAGTATTCGAAAGCGGCTGCGTCGCGGCGCTGGAAAGCGATGAAGTGCGCTGAGCGACATCCGCAAGTTCTAGAGATGCTGCGAAAACACCGCACCAATCTGAGTGTGCTGGCAACGATCGAGGCAGCGCTGGCTAAGGCGCGTGATCCAGAAGCGTTACTCGCTGAGATCGATGGCCAATCTTCCGCGGAAGTGGAGCGTCGGCTGGCAGCGCGCAGTCCAGTGCGCCCTCGCCGGGAACAGATCCGCCGGGAGTTCGAGGTGGGGCACACCGGGGCGGACGCCGCCGAAGACAGTGGAAAGGGCGACCTATTCGGTGACAACCGCGGGGTCAATGGGGCCAGCTCCGGGCACACGAACGGAGCAGGGTCTAGGTCCGAGAACCCTGCCGGTTCACCGACTGGGCGCAATGCAATCCCCGATGCAAATGCGCGTCCCGGTACCGATGCTAGCGCCGGCGTCCATGCAAAGGCCGGTACCGGTGCAAACGCCGGCGCTGGTGCAAAGGCCGACGCTGACGCAAACGCCGGCGCTCACGCCAACGCCAGTGCGGATGCCGGTTCCGAAGCTCCCCGCGCCAGTGCGGAGGGTACGGATTGCGGCGAGCCGACCGTCACGCGCGAGCGTATCCGCATCACCTTTAGCCTCGATCCGGCCGACTACAAGCAGCTGGAAGAAGCGATGACCATTCTGAGCCGCAAGATTCCAGCTAAGCTGACGCTCGAAGCGACGATGCAAGAGCTTTTGCACTTCTTCCTGGAGCGCAAGCGCCCGAAGCCCAAGCGCCCCTACAAAGCACCCCGCGGCCGACACATCCCCAATGCCCTCCGAGACGCGGTGATGATCCGTGATCAGGGGCGCTGTCAATTTGTGGGCGCCGGCGGAAGGAAGTGCAACTCGCGGCACAACCTGCAGATCGACCACATTCAACCGGTGGCCAAAGGTGGTCGGACGGAGCTTGAGAACGTCCGAATCTTGTGCGCAGCCCATAACCGCCATCGTGTCAGAGTTTCGGAGCGGAACCGAGTGGCGAAGAATCTACACGTGCGAAACGTCGCTGCACGGAACCAAACGACGCCTGCCGGCGGGTAGTGTGGTGGAGTTCCGGAGCGGAACTCAGCGGCGGTTTCGGAGATGCAGACTCTGCGCCGGTTGCTCAGAAAGTAACTGTAAGTCGTTGCAAATTCATGCGACCTCCTGCTCAACCGAGACGGTGACTCCTAGATCTTTGAGTCGGCGCAGATGGTAGCGTGCTTGCCGTTTGGTGTTGATCTGGTCGAAATGGTCGGGACCGAGATCGATGTAGGGCAGGTGGCGATCGAGGATGTGGTAGGCGGCGATGAGAAGTCGATGAGCGATCGCAATCGTCGCGCGCTTCTGGCCCCTTCGTCGAGCAATGCGTCGGTGAGCGGCAGCAAGATAGGTGTTTCGTGAGTGCGACGCAGCCCAAGCTGACTCGACCAAGGTCGTGCGCAACCATGAGTTTCCCCTGCCGGTTCGTCCTGATCGCCGCTTGCCTGCACTCTCGTTGTTCCCTGGGCAGACGCGAGCCCATGACGCCAGGTGCGCTGCGCTCGGGAACCTGGACATGTCGATACCGATCTCCGCCACTAGCACCTGAGCGGATCGCAGCCCAATCCCCGGCACGGTCTGGAGTAGCGCGACCTCCTTCTCAAAAGGGCGAGTCATCTCCTCGATTCTCTGGTCGCACTCCTCGATCAACTTCTCACTTACCCATCACGTCGCTTGCGACGCTCGCGAGTTTGATGTTCGCTGTTTCAAGCACCTTTTGGATGCGGTTGATCTCGGTGGCACGGTCTCGGATCAGCGACTTGCGGTAGCGTGTGACTTCGCGGAGTTCTCGAATTGGCTCGGGTGGGATGAAGCTGCCACGAATCAATCCGTGCGCAAGAAGATCAGCAAGCCACTCGCAGTCCTTCACATCGGTCTTTCGACCTGGCACGGCTTTGACGTGATGAGCATTCGCGAGAAGCACCTCGAAGCTGGATTCGAGAATGTTGAAGACCGGTTTCCAATACACGCCCGTCGACTCCATCGCGACATGTGTGCACCGGTTCTCGGTCAACCAAGCATGAAGCTGCAGCAGTGCCTTGGTCGTTGTCGAAAACGTGCGTACCGTTTTCTGACTCTCCCCTGCACTCTCTTGCAATCTCAAGCAGACTGTCACCGTCTTTTTGTGGACGTCTATCCCACAGCAGCGTGCAAACATGACTTCCATGATTACCCCCTTGCCGGTTGACAGGCGCTGCAAGCCGTTCATTTTGCTCGGCGTACTCCTCGCACACTGCGAGGGTGACAATTCGGGGTTCAAGGCAGCGCTCAGGTCCATTTCCGGATCGGGCACCTAGGCACCAAACCTATACGACCTCGTCGCAACCGGCACCTTACGCTACATCAACTTTCATTGCTCGGGGTGGACCCCAGGTCCATGAATATTTCCGGAGCGGAACTCGGGAGTGGTTTTGGAGCGGAACTCGGCGCTGGTTCCGCAGCGGAACCCGGCTGGTGGTTCTGGAGCGGAACCCGGCGGTGGTTCCGCAGCGGAACTCGGCGCCGCAACGGACCCCAGCGCCGGTTCCGCAGCGGAACTCGGCGACGGTCCGGAAGCAAGACTCCGGCAGTTCCGAAGTCAAACTGCCGCTCCTGGTTCACCGAGAGCCCAGCCTCACCCCTCAGACCAAATCGCACAGCGACACAGGTAAAGCGCGAGGGGACGGGGAATGTGCCGGCGAGTATTGCGGGCGCCATCACCGAACCCAACGTTGCGTCTGCGGAGCAGCTCGCTGGCGCGCGCAACTGTTCTGAGCGGGCGCATTCCCCGTTCCCTCGCCCTCGCCCCCGCGCCCGCACCCAACAGTCGCCCTGCTCGTCGCCAGAAGTTGCTCAGAAAGTACCTGTAAGTCGTTGTAAACTCACGCGACCTTCGGTCGAGCCCACACGATGAGCTAGCAACTTTCATTGCTTGGGGTGGACCCCAGGTCCATGAATATTTCCGGGCGAAGCCCCATGGGCGGCCCCGAGCGGAACTCCATGGGCGGCCCTGGAGAAGGCATTCTCGGACAGCCTCCAGCGGAACCACCCCCGTGTTCAGCGATCCCGTCGACTACGAGGGGCGAAGCTAGCGTACGACTTTCGGGGGCCGGTGCTGCAGCAGATGGTGCAGCAGATGCTACAGCCGGGCTTTGAGTTCGTCGAAGTCGGCCAGGGCTTCGAGCACGCCGAGGGCGGGGTCTTGCTGAGTGCGCAGGAAGCGGTAGCCGGTAGGGACGCTGCGGGTGACGACAAAACGGCCAGTCGGCAACAACAAGAGCGCCCGGAAGGCACGATCCACCTGGGTCACTAGCGCCCGCTGGAGTGCGGCGTCGGTCAGGCCCGCAACTTCTTGGAGGTGGGCGCCCAAGCGACGCCGGTCTCCGGCCACTTGGCGCTCGAGCGCCTCGCCGAGGTCGGCCGCCGACACGGCCGCCTGGTCGAGCAGGATGCGACCCAAGCGGCGCGGGTTGGGATGGATACGGGCGCTGACTAGGACCCCACCCTCGACCACCATCTCGCCAACAACACCGCCGATCGAAGCCACCCGTACCAACCCGGAATGCCCCGCCAACTTCAGCCATTCGCACACGTCGTAGCAGTGGAAGGCGTCGAGACTGCCCGACAAGACGACGTCCCGAGGGCTTGACTTGCCAGGTGCCTTCACCGGGAAATCCGCCGATCGATGCGGCGGCGCCGCGCCGCGTCCTCAAAGTCAACCACCACCGCCGGCGCGCGGCTAGCAGTCGCGCGTCGCGTGTTGAACACTCCCAGGACGATGACGTACACCAAGCTGACGGCGACAACGATACCCAGGGCAGTGTGAATCAACTCGCCGAAGCGCGCCGCCAACTCAGGGGGCAGGAGCGCCGCGTTGGCTAGCGCCAGTAACATGCCGAAGCCGATGGTCATGCCGCTGGCCTTTCCAAAAAGGGTTGGGTGGATGCGCACTTCCAAGGTCACAAGGTAGAGGAGCGCCGAGCCGGCCAAGAGGATGGCATAGCGTCCAACCAAGAGCACCAACACCCAACCGGGCACCAGTCCTAGTTGCACGACACTCCACATGGCGCCGGTGTTCCAGACGATATCGACCAACAAGTCGCTGATCGTCCCGAGGCGGGTCTCGGCTGCCAGTCGCCGGGCCAAGAAGCCGTCGACCAGGTCGGAGGCCGCGCCCACCAAGAAAAATGCTGCTCCAACCAGCAGGCGGTCAGAGGCCAAACACAGGCACATGCCGGGGACCGTGACCAGCCGCGCCCAGGTCACGATGTTGGGCACGCCCAGCCGTCGACTCGGTGGGGCCGCGCGCGTCAAAAGGCCGAGGTGCGCCATGATCCACGCACCGTGCACGACCAACGCCACGCACATCCACACGAAGACCCGACCGGCGAAGACCGGGGTGTCCCAGGCGGCGAACGCCCCCGCCACCAGGAAGACCAGGAGGAACAACCCGAAGCCCGCGGCGACTACCGAGCGGACGGTCTCGGGGTGCGCATCGGCCACCTGGCGCGCCTGCTGGATGTGGCCGAATACGTAGTCGACCCAGGCCCTGGGCGTGTAGTGCGCCTGGCGCAACGCTTCGAGCCGGGCGCGATCAAACATGGCTGGCTGACAGGCCGTGGCGGGCGATCGTCCACAGGATCTTGGTCCCCGCACCGACCACGCCTCTGACTGTGCCCGAGATCTTGGAATGCCCGACCCGCCGCCGGTAATGGACTGGCACCTCGCACACCCTCAGCCCCAACTTTGCCGCTTTCACTTGCATCTCTACCGTCCAGCCATAGGTCAGGTCGGCCATGTCGAGCCTCCTGAGGGCGGGGTAAGCCACCGCGCGGAACGGCCCCAGGTCGGTGTAGGTCACTCCGCACAGACGGTGAATCAGAAACGTCGCCAGCCGATTGCCGAAGCGCGCCTGGGGCGTCAAGGCGCCGGGGTCGGCGGCGCCCAAAACGCGCGAGCCAATCACCAAGTCGCTCTTGCCCTCGCACACCGGGTCCACCACCGACGGAAAGTCGGCTGGATCGTCGGCCAGGTCGGCGTCCACGAAAGCGACGACCGCAGGTGGATCCGCGTCGCAAACCGCCAGACCGCGCAGGCAGGCTGCGCCGTACCCCCGGGTGGGCTCAGGGACTACCAGCGCCCCGGCGGCGGCAGCGTGTTCGGCGGTGGCGTCGGTCGAACCATTGTCGACGACAATGACCCGGCGGATTCGTGCGTCGGTCAAGCCCTCAACGACTTGTCCCACCGACCCCTCCTCGTTCAAGGCCGGGATCACCACGTCGATCAAGCCACCGGCTAGCTCCACTTAAACCGCGCTCGCCACCGGCGCGTGGCGCAGCGCCGCTTGCGCCGCCGCCAGGCGGGCGATCGGCACCCGGAGCGGCGAGCAACTAACATAGTCCAGACCCAGGCGCTGGCACAGGTCGATCGACGTCGGGTCACCGCCGTGCTCCCCGCAGATCCCCAACTTGAGCGCTGGCTTTTCCCGGCGACCTTTCTCCACGGCGATGGCCATCAAAGCACCCACGCCCGCCTCGTCGATCGATGTGAACGGGTCGTCAGCGTAGACCCCCACCTCTAGATAGTGGGGCAAGAACGAACCGACATCGTCCCGCGAAAAAGCGCAGGTCATCTGCGTCAGATCGTTGGTGCCGAACGAAAAGAAGTCAGCACTCTGGGCGATCGCGTCGGCCACCAAGCATGCCCGCGGCACTTCGATCATCGTGCCCACCTGGTAGGCGATCGAGGCGCCGCGCTCAGCTTGCACGGCATTGGCGACGTCGTGCACGCGCTCGGCCAGGCGCGCCATCTCATTGGCGTTGCCGACCAACGGCATCATGATTTCCGGCGTGACCAAGAGCCCCTCGCCGACCAGATCACAAGCGGCCTCGACTAGGGCGCGCACCTGCATCCCGTACACCTCGGGGTAGGTCAAGCCCAGCCGGCATCCCCGGTGGCCCAGCATCGGATTTTGCTCGTTGAGGCCGAGAGCGCGCCTGCGCACTTCCGCGGCGGACATTTGCATGACGCTGGCCAACCCGGCGATCGCCTCGTCCTCGTGCGGCAGGAATTCATGGAGCGGCGGGTCCAAGAGCCGGATGGTAACCGGCCGGCCGGCCATGGCGCGAAAGATGCCCGCGAAGTCGGCGCGCTGCATCGGCAAGAGTTGATCGAGCGCCGCTTGCCGCTCGGCGGTGGTCTCGGCCAAGATCATCCGGCGCATTGCCTGAATGCGATCCTCGCCAAAGAACATGTGCTCGGTGCGACACAAGCCAATGCCGGCGGCGCCAAACGCCACGGCGTCGGCGGCCTGGTCGGGCTGATCGGCGTTGGTACGCACATCCAACGTTCGAGCTTCGTCGGACCACGCCATGATGGTGTCATAGAGGCGGACCTCGGCGACGTCGCGCCGCCCGGCGTGCAGCACCGCATCTGTCGCCTTGGACGGGCGGGTCGACAAACGTCCCAGGATCACCTCACCGCTGGTGCCGTCGACCGACAACCAATCCCCCTCGGCGATCGTCTGGTCTCCCACCCGCATCGCACGCTTGGTCAAATCGATCTGCAAGGCACCACAGCCCACGACACAGACTTTGCCCATCTGCCGGGCAACGAGCGCCGCGTGCGAGGTCTTGCCCCCCTGGGCAGTGAGGATGCCAGCCGCCGCCTCCATCCCGGCGATGTCCTCAGGGCTGGTCAGCGGGCGGACCAAGAGGACCACCTCGCCGGCGCCGGCGCGTGCGACCGCCGCCTCGGCGCTAAACACCACCTGGCCGGACGCCGCCCCCGGGCCGGCGGCGATGCCCTTGGCCAACAGCCGCCCATCGGCCTGGGCGGCCCGGCGCTCTGTGGCATCAAAAACCGGTTGCAGAAGTTGGTTGAGCTGCTCAGGGTCGAGCCGCAAAAGGGCCGTCGGCCGATCGATCAATCCCTCCTCGACCATGTCGACTGCCATCTTCAGGGCGGCAAGCCCGGTACGCTTGCCGACCCGCGCCTGCAACATCCACAGCCGTCCATCCTCCACCGTGAACTCGAGATCGAGCATGTCCCGGTAATGACGTTCCAGCCGCTGATAGATGGCCACCAATTCCTCGTATGCCTGCGGCAACGCTTGGGCCAGCCGATCGATGGGTTCAGGCGTACGCACACCGGCGACCACGTCTTCACCTTGTGCGTTGATCAAGTACTCGCCGTAGAACACCTTGTCGCCACTGGCCGGGTCGCGCGTGAAGGCGACGCCCGTGCCCGACTGTTCGCCCGAGTTGCCGAACACCATAGCCTGAACGTTGACCGCCGTCCCTAGCGAAGCTGGGATGCGGTTCATGCGCCGGTACTGGATGGCGCGGGTGTTGTGCCACGAGCCAAACACCGCGCCGATCGCCCCCCAAAGTTGCTCATGCGGATCGTCCGGGAACGGCTGGCCACTGCGCGCCTGGATCAACGCTTTGTAGCGTTCAACCATCGCTTTGAGCGCCTCAGCCGGCAGCTCGTGATCAGCCTGGACACCCGCCTCCTGGCGCACCTGCCCGAGGATGGCTTCAAACGGGTCGCCTTCGGCAGCCGACGCCGGGCCCACCCCCAACACCACATCCCCGTACATGGCGACGAACCTCCGGAAACTGTCGTAGGCAAAGCGAGGATTTTTCGTCTGCTGGATCAGCCCGCCGACGGTTTCGTCGTTCAGCCCCAGGTTCAAAACGGTGTCCATCATCCCCGGCATGGAGACCGGCGCACCCGAGCGGACGGAAACCAAGAGCGGATTTTGCTGATCACCAAAACGACGGCCCAGTTCCGACTCGACCTGGGTGAGGGCGGCGTCCACCTCCGAGCGCAAGCTCTCCGGGTAGTTCTCGTGGTGCCGGTAGTAGTAGGAGCAAACCTCCGTCGAAATCGTGAAGCCCGGTGGTACCGGAATCTTCAGGTTGGCCATCTCGGCCAGGTTGGCACCCTTGCCGCCTAGGAGTTGCACCTGATCGCGGCTGCCATCAGCCCCGCCGCTTCCAAAACTGTAGACGTACCGGCTCAATGCATCGATCTCCCACGCCACTCGGGCTAACCCAACGCGGCGTCCATGGATGACAAGACCAGCTCCGAGCGCAACCGCCCGACCTCGACGCCACGCCAGTTGTGGAGCACAGGCTCGCGAAACTCTAACAATGTGCCCCACTCGTCATCGGCCACCACGTCGAGTTGGGCAAGCAAATCACAAACCACCGGTGCCACCGCCCGGCGACCGCCGTCTTCAATGCGCACGGCGATGCCCAGTCCCTGCGCCGGCACCGCCAGGCAAAAGAGCGCCTCCGCCCCGTACTTACCGATCAAGCGCTCGCCGAGCACGCGCTCCAAAATCACCTGAAAGTCCTCTTCTTCCCCCAGCATCTCTGGGCACCGAGCGGCGGCCTGGCCGATCCGCTGCGGGGCACTCCCCGACTCGGTCATGTGCGCGGCGTAGCGGGCAAAGGCAGCTGCCATAGCCCACAGCGGCGCGTACAAGGTGGGTGCACTGCAACCGTCGGTGCCAAGATGGGCATCGTTGAGGGGGATACCGGCGTAGTCGGCCACGCAGTCGATGATGCGCGCTTGGGCCGGGTGGCGAGGATCCAAATAGCTTTCGGCGGTCACCTCCAATGCGACGCTCAACGCCAGCATCGCCGCGTGCTTTCCCGAGCAGTTGTTGTATAGCGCCGAACGGCGCTCAGGCGTCGTCGCCAACAGCCGCCTGGATTCGGCGTTTTGGGGTTCGTGGAAGCCGCACCCAAGTGCATCGGTGGTCAGCCCGATCGCACCGAGAATGTCGCGCACGGCCGCGACGTGCCGCGGCGCTCCCGTATGCGAGGACATCATCACTGCCAGGTGACGGTCGTCCAGCCCGAAGGTCTCGACCACCCCCGCCTCAACCACTGGGACGAGTTGCATAGGTTTACAGGCGGAACGGTAGTAGAAAACCTGGTCGTAGGCGCCGGCGCCCGCCACCAAGCGACCGCCGGGTCCGACGACTGCCACCGCCCCCCGGTGGACGGATTCGACCCGGCCCGAGCGCGTGGCGCTTGCCACCACCGCTGATCTCACGCCATCACCCCAACGGGCCGGCGGCCGGCAAGCGCAGCTTGACCAGCGGCAACCAGGCTTTTGGGGAGAGACTGATCAGCATGAGAGGCGGCAGTATAGCGCTTGCACGCCTCGGCGGGGCACGCGGGTTAACGGATAATGACCAGCCGCCCTTCGCGGTCGACTGTGTGGTCGGGCGACTCCACATGCCAGATGTAGATGCCCGCCTCCACCAATCGCCCATCGCCGTTGGTGAGATCCCAGTTGAGCGCTCCCTGCCCGGGCGGACTGCCGGTGGCCGGATGTTCCAGCCGCCGCACCAGGTCGCCGGCCACCGTAAAAATCCGAATGGTGGCGCGCTCGGTTAGGTTGACGAACTGCATCCGGTGGGACCCAGGCGTATCCCAATCAGTCGCAACGTCGTACGGATTGGGAATGACGCGAACGTTTTGTAGCGTCGACCCGACTCTTGCCGATGGAAACACCGGTTCGTCGATCCGACTCTCGGTGATGGCGTAGTGGATAAGAGCACGCTCGGAAACGTCAGGGATACCGCGGTAGACAGTCACCATCTCGCCGCTCGCGGCGTTGGTGACGGGATCCAACCGCTCGCATTCCACCGCCTGCACCTGCAGCGTATCACCGGCGTCAGACAAGAACGCGAAGCGCTCCTCACCACCACGCATGTAGGAGAAAATCTCCGGTTGGGGCTGGTTGACCTTCAGCGTGTCGTTCCGATCGGTGAGGCACTCGTTCAGCCATGTCACAGCGTAGTAGTAGGAAAATCCGTTGTGCGGCGCTGCCGTCAGATACCGGCGCACGATGACCGAGTCTTCGCCCATCGACGGCAAGATCTTGATGTAGTCGGCCAGTGAGTCCGGGTCAACGAACGCTCGGCGGGTGGCGCCATTGACCGGTCCGCAGTTCGGGAAGTTCCCCCCGCAGAAAGTCCAGCCCACCGGATAACGTCGCGCGAACTCGCGCAACAGCAGGTAGGGCGGCTCCGGCGCGGTCGCCCGCCAAACCCGGTAGCCCCCGAAGAGTGGGTCATCGACTTCGGGCGCCGCCCCCCAATTCAACTCTACTCGCCGGCTCGAGCGCTCGACGGTCAAGTCGATGGGCCCCTGAGCCAGCGCACCGGCGGCCGCGCACCCAACGCCGAGCAGGCAAAGGGCCCCGACCCGCAGCCGCCAACCCATGCCTCGTAAACGCCGCTCTACCACCGTGCCACCCTTCCTCCGGCTAGTGCGGATCCAACAGCCAGCGAATCGACGCTGTGTAGGTCGCCTCGATCTCCTCGTCGAGAATGTAGAACATCGGAAAACCGAACATCACCAGGGGGCCTTGGCCCGGCCCAACAAAGCGAAACGCCGTGGCGCCGCCGTCTAAGGCCCCAAAGGAGCGGCCAGGGCGCTCGAGGCGCTTGTTGGTGTTGTAGAAATAGATGGTGTCAAGCCGCGCTCCCCGGAGGCTCAGGCGTGTGTTGATCGCCAAACCAGTCGGTCGCACCATGGCGTCACAACTGGGAACTCCCTTGCTGGCGTTATTGAAGTAGGGCTCACGATAGGCGCGCAGCTCGTCGGGGTATCCCTCCGCCCGCCATCGCCTCAGGCGCGCATCGTTCAATTCGCCGTTTTGACCCCCGAGCGCGTCATAGAGCACCGAGTCCACCACCGACGCCGCTTCAAACCCTTCCTGGGCCTGGTTTTGGGCCGAGGCGCCGGAGTTTCGGAAACAACCATCGGTACAAGTAACACCTTCGAAGAAAGACTCCATGCCCAAGAACCGATAAGTGAAGTCGCGCGGATCGTAACCGTAGTTTTCGATACCAACACCCGGTGCCAACGTCGTCCGCGCAAAAGTCCCCGTTCCGCTCAAGAACACACGGCCACCGGCTTGCAGATAGACCGCCAAGAAGTTGTCGGCGCCATCGGTATTCATCGAGGCCAACATGCTGCTCCCCGCCGACCCCGTGTTCCACACCACCACCTTGTAGCGCGCCAGCTGCTCCAAGGTCACCGGGCCCCTGAGGATCCAATAGCCGCGTTCGCCGAGGGGATCATCATCGACGATCACGTCACCGGTGAGCACCTGCCCGGTTTCTTTCAAAGGCTCGTAGACATCCACCGTCCACTCGGGGCGACCAACGTTGGCCAGCGCGCGCAACACCATGCTGCGCAAGTGCCCATCGTGGCAGATGTCATGGGGCACGTCACCTTGGGTCACCAGAGTGTCGGGAATCACCCCTTGGCGCCCGTCGCTAGTCGTGGTGGCGCTGCTCGTGCAGTAGGGCTCGTCGATGGCGCCGAAGGTCGCTTCGGCGTAAGCCCGGCCACGCTCCGCCTCCGCCCAATCGTCGACCAAAAGGACGTCCCGGTCGAACTGCAGGGGCACGACCACCAGATTGACGTCAGCAATGATCGTGGTTCCCACGTCATCCCGCGCCCGCACGTAGAGAATGTGCTCCTCGGGCTGGGCACCCACCGGCAGATTGAACTCCAGGCGAGTCTGGGTGAGGTTGGCACTCTCCGGGGACCAATCCGGATTGTCCTCGGCCAGGTCCAGTAGATCCAATCCAAACGAGTAACCAGCGATGCGCCCACCATAGTTCGACGCATCAGCCTCCCAGGCAAAGAGCACCTGGGTGTTGGCTGGCACCTGGAACGTCTTTTCCCGAATGTTGCCGCTCGGAAAGCGGGTAGTCTTAACAGTGCTCGATACGTCCAGGCTTGGAATTCCAGCGTCTGGAACCACGCGGATCAAGAGCACGTTGTGGTTCTTGGCAACCAGGCGACTATCCCGCAACCGCGGTTCGACCGCACCCGCCTGGTCCAAAGCGCGTACGCCAAAGATGTATTCCCCTTCCTCCAAGCCGGGAAACTGTGCCGATTGCACCGGCTCAAAGGGCGACCAGGGATAGTTCGGATCTTCCTCGAGCAGGAGCGCCTCAATCTCCGCAGGTTGATAAATCAAAATATTGTCGACCTGAACTAGCTTGTAAGAATAGGCCACCGGCGGTTCGGTGCCGTCCAGATCTTGCCCCTCCCAGCGCACCGTAAAGGTGTTCCCTAGCCGTCGAATCCCTTCGGGGTCTGGGCTCGTAATGCTGGTTTCCGGGGCGATCGTTTCAGCGGTGAACGAGATGTTGGCGACCACCGATTCGGCGCCGTCGTCATCGACGGCCTTGACATAGAAGGTGTGGGCGCCGTTGAAGAGGTAGCGCTCGAACACAGTCGTCCCTTCCCGCAGCGTGTCGGGCCGTGCGGAGTCGGGGGCCGTAAAAAACAGAGTAAGCTCGAAATCTTCAGTGGTAAACCAGGCGTCGGCGCTGGAGGTGTCGTCCACGGCGTACAAGAAGCGCACAACCTCGCCGTCCGGATCAGTCGCGTTCCAGTTGAATGTGGCGATAAAGACGTTGGTCGAGTCGCGAATCGGCGATGCAGACAGGTTGACGGTGGGCGGCTGGTTGGGCAACAGAACATCCATGGGCGTGCGTTCGCAGCCCACCAGCGCCGTCACCACCGCGGCTGTCGCCAGCAGCAGCAACGTTGCGCGACCTGACATGCTCGGTGTTTCAGACATCGCGTTGGTCCATCATGAATAGTTCAGCGGGCGACGACGGTAAACGACACCCGCAGGGTGTCCGATCTGGAACGCGCGTCGGGGTTGGCGTCGCCCTTGTCACTGACGCGGTACTCCAGGGTGTGCAAACCCGGCTCAGGAAACGGAAACGGTTGCTCGGGTGCCGCGACGCCGGTCTGTATCGAGCCGAAATCGGTATCCAGAATGGCCAAGAACCGCAGGTCGAAAATCGAGCTCTCCAGATCGGTGGCGGCAAACCGCACCACCAGTTGCGAGTCGGGGTTGGCCGGCTGGGTCAACACCGCCCCGTCTGCGGGAAAGACCGCCGCCGGATCGTGTTCTGGCGGGAAATTGACCCGAAACGCCAGTGCCGCCGGGATGCCGTCTTTCTTGCCCTCCGCATCGTGGGAGCGCACTTCGATTCGGTAATCGTTTGAAACATAGAGCGCGCTGACTGACGTGGTATCCGTTGCCACGGGGGTGCTGACACACAAGCTCGGCGTCGCAACCAAGAACGGCGGGTCGTTGAACGGCCGGCGGTTCTCGGAGCCGCGCTCAATGTCCCGGCGGATCCGTCGCACCGAGAACCCAGTGATCTCTCCGTCGGCGTCGTTGCCGGTCACACAAAGGGTCACGCGGCTACGGTCCCGAATAAACGGGTTCGAGGTCAGGTCGGGCAACTCAAAGAAACCATCCACCACGTTCCAAACAAAGGCGCGCACGATGAAGGTGTCGGGCTCGCGGTTCACGAACCAGCGGAAGATAGCCGGGTCGCGCGACTCAGCCCCGGCATTGTCGATCGCCACCACCAGAAACTCGTAGTCGCCACTGGGCAGGTCAATGAAGGAAATCTGGGTCGAGTCGACCGGCACCTCGACAAACCCCGCGTCGCTACTGAGCTTGATGCGCCAGCCGGTAATCTCACCACCTGGGTCGAGGTCTTGCCCAGCCCAGTGGATGGTCACTTGGGTTCCCGAGGACGGCAAGGTGTCGTTCTGGGCGAGTTGCATCTCTCCCACGCCATCGACCACGGCCTCCACGCGCTCGATCCTGGGTTCTGGCCGGTGGAGGTCGACGGCGTTGAAGAAGACGTTGGCCGGTGACGGGTCGCGAGCACCCTCGTTGTCGACGGCGTAGACCCACAGTTTGTGGGACAGGACCACGGCGTTGTTGGCGGTAAACGAGAAGATGGAGTCGGTCGAGGTCGTCGGTGCAAAATCGCTGAACCTGGGCGCCACGTTCGAATCGGTCACCGCCACGAAATAGCGATCGATAGTGCCGTCTGAATCGAGCCCGTACCAGAACATGTGGTAGCGGTGAAACTCGTTGGCGCTATCCGCAGGCGCCCCGCTAATCACCGTCTCCGGCGGCTCGTTGGGCACCAAGCGGATTTGCTCGGGTTCGGGCGTACAGCCGTGCTCGATAGTGCCCAAGAGCGCTAAGAAGGCGAGCGCGTGCGCTAGGAAGGGACGTTGCAACACGGCTCGGGCAGCTTGTCTGGCCACGCGTTCCACTCCGTCGCTTCTCGTTGCACCTACCGGGGCGACCGCCGGCGGTTGCGCTCTGGAAGCGACCTAAACGCACCGCCATCACAAGCGGATGGACGGCGCCGGTTTGGCTCTTTGACCTGGGGAGGAGAATCCGGCACGCCCGGCCGGCGGGTCGAGGGAGCGGACGCTAGCAAAGGGCCAAACCCCTGTCAACAGCCCACCACATGGCTTAAGCGACTAAACCGCAAGGCATTAAGTCCGTCCGTCGAGCCTCGGGGCGACCTCTTTGGTGGCCCACGACAACCCCAGTCTTGCCTGCAGATACGGAGCGACGGCGAGTAATTTCAGCCCACAACCAGGGCCCCCAACGAGAAACGGGCCGGAGGTGTCCCTCCGGCCCGCTCCCTTGAACCTCTCGCCTGCTGGTGTTTACTTCAGAATCACCAGCTTCTTGGCCGAAGAGTAGCCCGGTGCGTCGAGCTGGTAGAAGAACACGCCCGAGCCGACGTGGCGTCCGGCGTCGTCCATGCCGTCCCAGGTGCGCTCGAACGTCTCGTTCGAAGCCTCCAGAACCTCATCCACCAGGGTGCGCACCAACCGGCCGCTGACATCAAAGATGCGCAGCGTCACCTGGCCCTGATCCGCCAACGTGAAGGCGATCTTGGCAGACGGGTTGGCCGGGTTCGGCCGGGCGTCGATCAGCGCGGTGGCCACCTGCGGAACCGCTGCCGGCTCCGAGATACCGATCGGGTTACCAATCGGCTTGCCTGCCCACGCGAACAGCTCGGAGAGCATCTGCGCCATGTCGCTACCCAACTCCCATGACTGGAAGAGGCAGTTGTCGGTGCAGTCCAGATCGTGCATGCGCACGAACGAGCCCGATATCGACGCCGACCGCGCACACCCCCCGCTGCCACTCGTCTCGCGAATGATGACAGCGTTGGCCGCACCCAGATCCTGGTCGTCCCCGCACTCAGGCGTCGACGAGCCTTGCCAGTAGTTGGCCACGACTTCACCATCGACCACGGCAGCGAGGATGTCGCCGGAAATGTCATCAGGACACCCCGTACCGAACACTTCGCCGTCAAAGTCGGAGATACCCGACACACCACCAGCGACCCGCTTGATGCGCGCACAGCGCCGCCGATCGTTGTGGGTGGCTTCGTAGTCATCAGCAACGGCGTCTACACCGCGAGCATTCAAGAACGTCGGTCCATTGGTGGTGGTTTCGGTGTTCGAAGCCCAACCATAACCGTCGATCAAGAGGAAGCGGTTGTTGCCGCTCGTACAACCCGACAGCCAGAACTCGAGCTGCTGCTGATCGCGCCCGGGCTGACCGCCGAAGAAGCTGAACGTCTGGGTGTCCGTCAAGATGACGTCCGAGTTCAGCGCATCGGTGGCATACCAGATGCAATCGTAGGGCTCGACCTGCGCCTGCGTCGCACCGTTCACCGGCGGGCGCGGCGGCTGCGCAGCCCGGTCCTCGCGGCGTCCAATGCCGTTGTAGGCGCTTCCGAAGTTCGTACCGTTCGACTGGTAGAAGTCGTAGTCGATTTCAAAAGCGTCGAGCGTGGCCATTAGGCGCGTGCGCGACACGTTCGATTCGGTTTCGTGGACGACAAGCACGTTGTTCGCCCGGTGCCCGGCGTTGTTGGGGTCGCACTGCGCTCCACCGTTCAACTCCGGCAGTGTCCGAGCCACCCGCCAGAACGGCTGGTAGTTGTCGGTTATGCCAATCGGCGAGAAGTTACGTCCGGCCGGCGACGTGCCAACGACAGCGCCGCTGGTAGCGTCACGCGCCTCGAAGAAGTACTCGACTTTGGCACCCGACACCAGGATGTTGTCCCCGATGATGTCATCACAGGTCTCGACCACGGTCATGTCGCCGCCCCAGCTGGTGCCGTCGTGCGGCGAGTCGGGGTGGAAGCAGGTCATGAACTCGCCACTTTGACTCGGACTGCCGTTGCCCTGCTGGCGGGCGGTGTCCATCTGCGCTGCGTGCCACTGGTTCTGCGGGAAAGCGCTCCAAAAGGCATTGCCGAAAGTCTGGCACGGTCCCGGGGTGACCCGGAAGCGCAGGAAGACTTCGGTGTTCGGACGCCCAATGGCAGCCGCCGCGGAGTCAGCCCGCACCCAGCGAAGCGGGTTTTCGAGCCCGATCACCTGCGTGTGCGACTGCGCACCGTCCATGCGGACAGTGTTGGGATCGGCACCCAAGACCGAACCGTAAGCCGCCAGCGGGAAAGAGTCCGAGTAGCGCTGGTTGGTGCCGTTGGCGACTGACGCACCCGCCGGGTCGTAGACGCCAAAACGGATGTGATCGAAGAACGGCGAGCCCTCGTCGTTCGGGTCGCAGTTGGCGTCCGAACGGCAGTACGAGTAGGCACCCGCATATAGCAGAACCTTGTCAGCCGACGCCGGCACGAAGTCGGAGACGTCATTGAGAGATTGCTCGATACAGGTGGGGCTCGACGTGAACACCGCCGAACAGGCCGGGTCATTCTTCCGTGACCAGTTGTAGGTGTTGCCCGCACCCGGATCGCCAGCGGGCGGGGTGTAGGGGCAGTTCGACTGGTTGAACGGGTTGAACACCACGCAAAGCATCCGACCGGTCTGGAAAGAGCCATCCGGGCCACCATGCCAGTAGATGTCGAAGGCCGCCAGACGACCAGCGACGTTGTCGATGTCCGGATTCGCTGGCCCGCCGATCTCAATTTCCGGCGAGATGGCAAACGAGTCCATGAACTCGTCGTTCAGGTCACAGTCGTCCCGGTCCGCAAACAAGAGGACGTTGCCCTCGAGCGAGCAGGCCTCCGGACACGGCACCGTGTAGGGGCAGTTGATGTTGCTCAAAGCTTCGATTCGCCCAGCGCTCAAGGTGTTCGACAAAGTCGTCTGGAAGTCAAAGCCCTCAAAAACATCCGGCGACCAGCCACCCATGTCGGATTCAAAATCGGCGAAATCCTGCGGTACGCCGTTCGACTTGACGGTGACGTCATCGATCTGCCAGCCGTAGAAGTACTCACCACCTTCGGACTCGTCCGAAAGAAGGCCGTCACTCACCAGCCGGAAGCGCAGGTGAATCGTCCCACCCGGATTCTGACCAGGCGAAAGGATCGTCACAGTCTCGGCCTGGCCGCCGATCGCCGGCAGCGGAGCGGATTTGGTCCCGCCGTTGTAAATCCCAAACGGGTTTTCGGTGCTGCCAATCTGCTCCCAGAAGACGTTGTCGAACGAGTATTCGACGAAGCATGAATCGAAGCCCGACTCGACCGCGTAGCGGTGATTGAACTCGATGCTCAGCGTCTGGCCCGCAGGCAAACCGTTATAGGTTTTGCGGATACCCTGGGCCCAACCGTCACCGTAACCCGCCGTCTGACCCCAACCGCAGTCACGCGGGTTCAAATACATGTTCGTGCCAATCCAGACACTTCGCTGAGACTGGCCCAATGGGTCCGGACCATCGTTCACCCCGTCGTTGGGGTGAGCACCGGCGGCGTGCGCGTAGGACAGGCCGTCCAGCGAAAAGTCGTAGGTACCATCCGGCTTCCAGTGCCCGGTACCCAGCACCGCCGGGCCCCTGCGCGACGATTGGTCGCTGAGCGTCCAGCCGTCTAGGTACTGGTTGCCGACCGGGTCGCCATCCGGGAAAAACAACGGGGTGGACCCGTCGTCGGTCTCCCAGTTCCAGTTGCTGCCGCGCACGACGTTACCGACGCCGTCACCGCCAAACCATACGGTATCCACCAAACCACCCACCGTCGGGGCACCAATCTCGTTGAGATAAGCGTCCCAATCCTCGCCACCGGTCTCCACGAACGGTGTTTTGGCGTGGGAGGATGACGACACCGCGAGGGCCAAGACCCCCGCCAGGACAAGCAATTTCCTCATTTCCGAACCTCCGTTGTCACGCACGCGCTCCCGGCTAGGGAGCCGAACTGTCATAGCCGCCTTGGGCGAGGAACGAACCCACAAGACGGAACCTCCGAACACACTCTGAACCTGCTGTGACTCCGCGTCCCACAGGCGGCGGAGCCCTACCGCCGCATGCCGCCTTCCAGCGGCAAGCGCACTACGCTCTTGTAAGTTGTGAACTGTCTTCGAGATTGCCCGGGTCGACCAAGTCCCGACGGGGGACGACTCAGGCTCAGCGGCTCATCCTTCACTATTCTTAGGTGCTCTAGCTTGGTGCTATCTCCTGACTGTTGGTCACCCTTAAAGAACGCGCTGCAAGTGGGGACGGAGTAGCCTGGCATCCACCTTGGGAAGGGGAAGGCAACCCAATTTGGAGTCACTCCTCAACAGAAGCCACCGCGGGGCGACTCGCGTTGCGTGCCAGAAGACCTACTCACGCGGGTAATATAGCACAGCCATAAAGTCTATGTCAATCGACACGAAGACTGCGAGTTACGGTGGTGACCGGCTACCCGCCGGCGCCCGCCAGCGCGCGTTGACCCTCTCGGGGGCTCACTGATAGACTGCCACACCAAGCGCACACCCTCATCACATGTATAGATGCCCCGGGCTAACAGCTAATCCTATGAGTAGATTTCGAAGAGCCATCTCCGGCGCGTGGATTCTCGCCTCAGCGGCGAGCCTTACCCAGTGCCAGGGTGCCGGGGCCCCCGCCCCTGATCGGCCGGTCGCCATCGTCGGCCTGGACACCCTAACCGTCGCCGGCCTGCACGAGGCCTACGAGCGAGCCGAGGAGGTCGACACCAACCTGGGTGCGGCCGAGCTCACCGGCGACCTCATCCAACGCTTCATCAACCGCGCCCTCCTGCTCCAGGAGGCCGACCGGCGGCGCCTGGCTCGCACCCAGAATGCCGGCCGCTACGCGCAAGGCATCAGGCGCAAGGTGGCCGCCGACGCCATCCGCGAACGCATCTACGACGGCAAACTGACGGTCACCGAGGAGGCCGTGCGTGAGCTGTACGAGCGCTACAGCTACACGTTCGAGGTCAGGCACCTGTCGGTGCGCGACGCCGATTTAGCGGCGGAGCTGCGCTCCAGTGTTTTGGCGGGGGAAGACTTCGGCGACCTGGCGGCGCGCCACTCGGACGACCGCACCAGCGCCACCAATGGCGGCTCGCTTGGCGAGATGACCGCCGGCCAACTGTTTGTGAAGTACGAGGATGCCGTCTTCGAGCTAGAGCCGGGCGAGATCACCGAAGTCATCCCGGCCGCCGGCGAACACTACAAGCTCTTCCAGTTAGTCCGCATGGACCTAAACCGGGAGCCGCCGCCGTTCGACGCATTGCGCCCGGCGCTGGAGGACCGGGTTTTCAAACGCCTGGCCGGCGCCGCCAAGACCGACTTTCAAAAAGGCCTCTTGAAGACCCACGCGTACCGGTTGGGCCCGGACTACGAGACGTTCGCCAACGAGCTACGCGACCGCATCGAGGCGCTTGAAGCAACCAACGCCGTGACGCCAGATTCCCTCCCTGACTACGCCATCTTTGACGGCTGGGCGCCAGACCAGCAGCAGTGGGTGATCGCCGAATTCAACGAGGGACGGGTCACTACCGCCGAGTTCTTGAAACGCGCCCGCGGTATGAAGACCTGCCCAACCTGCCTGTGGCGCGACAACGATGTCGAGATTCAACAAGCGGTTCTGGGGATCGCCTTCGACCGCATTTTTGACATAGAGGTGGCCATGGTGCAAAAAGAAGGGCTTCCGGAGGTCGAGGCTGAGGCCAAGCGGTTGATCGACGACCGGCTTGCCCAGATGGCCCTGGCCATAGGCGCGGTCGCCGTCCAGGAAATCGAAGACGACGAGATCAAAGCCTACATGGCCGAGCACCCGGAGCAGTTTACTTACCCTTCCGAAGCACGCGTGCGCCGCCTGGTTGTTGCAGACGAAGCGCTGGCCAACGATTTGCGCCAACGCCTGGATGGCGGCGCCGACTTCGCTACCCTGGTCGAGCGCCATTCGATCGACGAGAACTCCAACTTTCGGGGGGGAGTGACCGACTACTTCCACGCCGGGCGGCGCATGCAAGGGATGGCCGAACACGCCTTTGCCCACGAGATCGGCGATCGTGTTGGGCCCTTTCAATCCAAGATGGGCTGGGAGATCATCGAGGTCATCGATTTCAAAGCGGAACGCCCTCAAACCTTCCAAGAGGGCCGCGAACGCGCAGCAGCCATTCTATCCAGCCAGCGCACCCAAGCCGGCACCCAAGCCATGCTCGACTCGCTGCGCGCCAGCGCGCAGATCACCCTCTTCGAGGACGTGGCCAAGCGCGTGACCTACGAGGGCATCGAGCGCAGCAAGCATTAAGCCTTCGTCCGTTGCGCGACGCAGCGGGGGCGCGAGGGGAGGGGGATTGCGCCTGCTCAGACAGTTGCGCGCGCCAGCCAGTTCCTCGATTTTTCCAACCTTGGTTGCGTGATGGCGCGCGCAAAACTCGCCGGCGCAATCCCCCTCCCCTCGCGCTGCACCTGGCTCGCCGGGCGATCTGGCGTGAGATTTCGCCGCGCGAGTTTGAACGAGGCTCAGCTGCGCGTGCCGAGGCGCATGGTGTGGGTGGCCGCGGGCAGAGGGCGATGGCTGGCGACGACCGCCGAGCCACCGGCCTCGGCGTGCAAGCGGAGAAGAAGCGCCAAGCGCGTCCAGCCCGGCCCATCCAACCCGGCTGCCGGCTCATCGAGCAGCAAGATGGGCCGCCGCCGGAGGACCGCGCAGGCCAGCGCCAGTCGGCGCTGCTCGCCGCCGGAGAGCCGATAGGGCGACCGCGCCAGGGCCGGCTCATCGAGGCCCATGGCCGCGGCCACCTCGAGCTCAAGCGCGCCGCCGGCGGCGGCCAGCTCCGCCGCGGCTGACGCCCGGTAGAAGAAGCGCTCGGCGAACTGGGGCACATAGGTGGTTTCTGCCCGCCACACCGCCAGCGGTGGGTCGAAACGGCCGCCACGGGCGGCGATAAGCCCAGCCAGGGTCATCAACAAGGCGGTCTTCCCCGACCCCGAGGGGCCCTCGACCCCGACGATCTGGCCCGGCGCCAGGCAAAAGTCCAACCCAGGACCCAGGAGCGGCGCACCGTCGTAGCCGACCACGAGCCCCGCCGCTGTCACCGTGGTTGCCGGCGCCGGTCGCGGCCAGTCGGCCGGCGTTGCCCCGGCTTCGCTAGCCAGATCAGGCACCGCCGGGATCTCGTTCACCCAGTGACCCGCTTGTAGAACGGCCAAGGCACCAGCCGGACTCCCCTCCAGAAATGGCGAGGTCTCCACCAACCACCGCCCTCGCGCCTGATCCGCCACCAGCACCTCCACCGCCCGGCGCGCCGCCGGGTCGAGGAAGCTGGTTGGCTCGTCCAGGAGGACGACGGCGGGGTTGGCGGCCAGAGCAGCGGCGACCGCCACCCGCTGCATCTCGCCCCCAGACAGGCGGGCGACCGGCCGCTCGGCCAAAGCCTCCAACCCCAGGGCGTGTAAGAGGCTCTCGACTCGATCGATCAGAGCCGAGCGCTGCCAGCCCAACTGCTCGAGGGGAAAGGCCACCTCGTCGGCGACGCGCTCCGCCACCAGTTGACCGCTTGGATCCTGGAAGACGACGCCGACGCGTTCGGCGGTGTGCCGCCGGTCGCGGGCGGGCGGGACTCCGTCCAGCCGAATCGAGCCCCGCGTCGGCACCAGGAGGCCAGCCAGGAGCTTCAACCAGGTCGACTTCCCCGACCCCGAGTGGCCGAGCAAGTGGACGCGGCCGGCGGGGCGGGCCGGCCAATCGACGCCAGACAGAATCGTCCGGCCTTGTCGTTCGAAATCAACCGCCTCAGCGACCAGCATCGGTTTCGGACGGCGCGGCGCCACTCAACCGCTCGTACGCCGCCACCGCGGCGCGCTCGACGGTCGCGAACGCCACCCCCGCCGCCTGCGCGGCGCGCGTCACATCGTCGGCCTCGGGCCGCGCCTCGGGGTGCGTGCCACGGTCTCCGACCCGCGGGCGCTCGGCCTCTTTGACCCGCACCGGCCCGTAGTCGGTCTGCACGGTCAATTGGCGCCGCGGCAACACCCAACGCTGCTCGAGCCGATAGCGGACTCCAAGACTCGAAGTTTCGGCCAAAAGCCGCGCAGCCAACTGCGGGGCCGCCGCCGGCGCCGCTACAACCTGCAACACCGTGCCGAGTCGCCCCTTCTTCATGGTCACCGGTTGCTGCAGAACATCGCGCGCCCCTGCGGCCATGAGCACCGCCTGGGCGTGGGCGAGTTGTTCGGGCGTTGCATCGTCGATCGCCGCCTCCAAGACGGCGACGGTTTCGAACCCGACGGCGGCGGGCCTCGGTTGTGTCCCCACCAGCACGCGGACGATGTTGGGCACTGTCTGGCGCGGGCGCTGACCGGCACCGATGCCGACCGCCGCGAGTTCGAGCGCACATTCGGCGGCCGGCGCGCCGAGCGTCCCCATCAACGCCGCGGCAGTCGGCGTCACCCACTCCCCCGCTTCGCCGCCCAAGCGGATCGGCACCCCGTTCAGAAGTTCGAGGGTCGCTGGCGCCGGCAGCGGCATGCGCCCGTGGGCGCCGTCCAGCTGGCCAAAGCCCGGTGCCAGCTCACCAAAGTAGAGCGACTCGATCCCGGCGAGTTCGAGCGCCTCGACCACCCCGACCACGTCGGCAATCGAATCCGCCGCGCCCACCTCGTGGAAGTGGACCTCCTCCAGACCAACGCCGTGGACGCGAGCCTCTGCCTCCGCCAACCGCTGAAAAACGCCGGCAGCGCGCTGGCGCCCGCGCTCGGAAAGACCACTTTGCGCCACGAGTTCGAGCACATCGGCCAAGCGCCGCTGGGGTTGGTGGCCGTCGGCCACCACCTGCACGCGTTTGGCGGCAAAAGCCCCCACCTGCACCGACTCCAGTTCGAGATCGATACCGGCCACTGGCAGCCCGCGAATGCGCTTTCGAAGGCGCTCGTACGGCACGCCGGCGTCGATCAACGCTGCCAGGAGCATATCGCCGGCAGCACCTCCAACTGGATCGATGTAGGCGATTCGCGCCACGCCGATGCCTCGGTTCACTCAGCCGGCGCCCGAGCCAAGCGCTGCAAGATGCGGGCGGCAGCGTAGGCGGCGCCGAACCCATTGTCGATGTTGACCACGGTGACGCCGGCGGCACAGCTAGTCAGCATGCCACACAATGCGGCGATCCCCCCCAGAGCGACGCCGTAGCCCACGCTGGTCGGCACAGCTATGACCGGCGCGGCGGTCAGGCCGCCGACGACGCTAGGCAGCGCCCCCTCCATGCCGGCGACGACGACGGCGACGGTAGCCTCAGACAGGCGGCCGGCAGCGGCCAGGGTGCGGTGCAAGCCAGCAACGCCGACGTCCTCGATGAGCTCGGCGGCTATACCCAACGCCCCGGCGGTGACCAGCGCCTCGCGGGCCACCGGCAAGTCCGAGGTGCCGGCGCATACCACCGCCACAGTCCCGGGCAACGCTTTGGGCGGCGCCGTCCGGATGACCACGGTGCGCGCCAACCGATCGAGTTCAGCGGCGCCGAAGTGCTGATCCAAAGCCGCGGCTTGCTCGGCGGTCACCCGAGTCCCCAGGACATTCTGCCCCGACGCCACCAGGCGCTCAGCAATCTCCACGACCTGCGCCGGGGTCTTGCCGGCGCAAAAGATGACCTCTGGAAATCCCAGGCGGAGCGCCCGGTGATGGTCAATGGTCGCCCCATCGATCGATTCAAAGGGCAAGAGGCTCAGGCGTTCGAGGACCGCGTCGACGGTGGTGTCACCAGCGCGCAGCTCCCGGAGGAGGTCGCGCAACATGTCTGGATTCATCGGCGCCGGGTCAAGGCGATGAAGACTCCGCTTCAGCGCGCCCGTCGGCCAACTCCAAGAGTTCGTGCAGGGAGCGCGCCTCGTCGAACAGAGTCGCGGCTTCCAAGTACTGCTCATCCGCCTCGAGTTGGATGCGCCAGGCCGCCAAATCACCTGCTTGGCGCCGGGCCGCCTCCCGGCGCAGCGCCAGGGCGGCGTAGTCAGCCGCCTCGCCAAACGCCTCGTCTGTAAACTCAAGCTCGCCACCGGCGATGACGTGTGCCTTAAAGCGTTCCAGCTCGCCGTCGGGCAACGGCTCACTCGCTTGCCAACTGTTGAGGCGCTCGGTCATGTCGACCGCATAGGTGCGAAACAACCCGAGCCGCTCCAGGTCGTAGACCAGGTCGGAGTACTCCGGACGTTCCACGTCAATATCCGGGGAAATCCCACCACCCGCCCGAATCGGCCGCCCGCCGGCTGTGTGAAAGCGCTCGGCGTCGTCGATCTCGTACTCGTGCCCCTCGTTATCGATCGCCGAAGTCACCTTGGGCTCGTCGCGTCGCTCCTCCCGCTGGATGAGCCGCCCGGAGGGCGTGTAGTACTTGGCGGTGGTGAGCTTCAGTGCTGAGCCGTCCGACAAACCGATGACGCTTTGCACAGAGGCTTTGCCAAACGAGGTGTTGCCCAAAACCAATCCCAAGTCCCAATCCTGGACCGCCCCAGAGACGATTTCGGAGGCACTGGCACTCCCCTGGTCGATCATCACCACCAGCGGCAGGTCGTAAGTGCGCCGCGACCGCGAGTCGTACTGTCTATCCTCGCGGCGATGCCGCCCCCGAGTTTCGACAATCATCTTCCCCGATGGCACGAAGCACTCGGCCACCTCCACGGCCTGATCCAGCAAGCCGCCCGGATTGCCGCGCAAATCCACGATCAGCCCGACGGCTCCATCCTCGATCAACCCGCCGATGGCCCGGCGCACGTCCCGGCCGGTGTTTTCTGCAAAGGACGACACGCGCACGTAACCAATGTTGCGATCGTCGAGAAAGACGTAGGGCACGCTCTTCAGCTCGATGACGTCGCGCGTCACGTCAATGTCGAGAACGCGATGATCGCGGCCGCGCGCCACTTTCAGCGCCACGCTGGTGCCTCGGCGACCGCGCATGCGATCCACCGCATCGTTTAAGGTCATCGACTCGGTCGACTCTTCGTCGATCTGGATGATGCGATCGCCGGCCAAGATCCCGGCGCGAAAAGCCGGCGTGCCTTCGAACGGCGCAATCACCGTCAAAAATCCATCACGGATCGAAATCTGGATGCCCAACCCCTCGTAGTTGCCAGTCGTACCAATCCTGAGGTTGGTGAAGTCCTCTTCGTCGAGGAACACCGAGTAGGGATCGAGGGCCGACAACATGCCACGGATGGCGTTGGAGGTGATCTCTTCGGTGCTCAGTTCATCGACGTACTGCGCCTGGACGCGGGCGATCGCCTCGGCCAACAGTTTGACGTCAGGGTCATTGGGGCTGACCTTGTTGCGGCCGCTGGCGCCCCGATTCGCCAGTCCAAACAGCACCACCGCCAAAAGCAACAAAAAGAGCCGGCGCTGACCCATGACCTTCCTCCAAAACCAAACGTAAGAACCACGGCAGGTCGCGGTGGGCGTCACTCGCCCGCCCGCGCCAATTCTTTAGACGCCGCCAGCCTACCGGTCGTTGCGTGGATTCTGCCCCCGCATCCACCGCTGCACCACTCCCTGCGTCTTCGTGTAGACCGCCGCCGGATCGCCACTGGCGTCCACCAGTCTAATGCGGCCGGGGTCATCCTGCACAAGCTTCTGATAGGTGCGGCGCACAGCCGTGTGAAACGCCTCAGCCTCCTGGTCGAGGCGGTTGGCGACGCCGCGCCCGGCAACCCGAGCCAACCCCACCTCCACCGGCACATCCAAGACCAGAGTGAGGTCCGGCATCAGCCCGCCCGTCGCGGCCGCCAGCGCCCCGTCGGTCCAGGCCGACTCGAGCCGGCGCCCGCCCAACTGATAGGCGCGGGTGGCGTCGGTGTAGCGGTCGGACAACACCCACTCCCCTTTTGCCAGAGCCGGGCGCACCAATTCGCGCACGTGCTGCGCGCGATCTGCAAGCAGCATGAACAACTCGGCAAGCGGCTCAGGTTGATACCGATCGTCTAAGAGCAGAGCGCGCAGCTCTGCACCCAACCGCGTGCCGCCTGGTTCGCGCGTACGCATGACGGTGTAGCCATGCTCTTGCAGGTCTTGGGCCAGAAGCTCGAGCTGGGTGGTTTTGCCCGAGCCTTCGATACCCTCGAAAGAGACAAACCGCCCCCTCGCTCCCCAGGTTCCTGGCGCCGGCCACTCGCCCCCACCGTGCATGCGGCGCCGAGTCGCTAAGCGCGGGCTGTTTTGCGGCTGCGCGCAGTGGTCTTGCGCGTCGACCTGGCCGGCCGCGCGCCGTTGGCCGACCGCGCCGGTGACTTGCGCTTGGTCGCCCGCTTGGCGCGCGGCTTAGTGGGGGCGGCCTGCTTGGCGATCCACGCCTCAAGGTTGTTGCGGGCAACGTCGTCGGTAAACTGCTCGGGCGGTGATTTTTTGAAGTACGCCGACGGTTCGATCAACGCGCCACTCAGACCGTTGTCCAGCGCCAGCTTGGCGCACCGGACGCAGTCGATGATTACGCCGGCTGAATTGGGCGAGTCCCAAACCTCCAGCTTCATTTCCAAATTCAGTGGCACATCGCCAAACGTCCGGCCTTCCATGCGGATGTAGGCCCACTTGCGATCGCTCAACCATTCGACATAGTCGGACGGGCCGATGTGCACATTGCCCTTGCCGATATCGTAGTCTAGCTGCGAGGTAACAGCGTTGGTCTTGGAGATCTTCTTGGACTCGAGGCGGCTGCGCTCCAACATGTTCAGGAAGTCGGTGTTGCCACCGACGTTCAACTGACTGGTGCGCTCCATACGCACGCCGCGGTCCTGGAACAGCCGGGTCAACACGCGATGCGCGATGGTCGCCCCCACCTGCGACTTGATGTCGTCACCGATGACCGGCACACCGGCGCTCCGGAAACGCTTTTGCCAATAGGGCTCGCGGGCAATAAACACCGGAATGGCGTTCACAAAGGCGCACTTGGCCTGCAAAACCTGCTCCACATACCACTTGGTGGCTTCTTCACTGCCGACCGGCAGATAGCTGACCACGACGTCGGTCTTCGTCTCTTTGAGGATGTGGACGATGTCGGCTGTCGAGCCGGGCGCCGGTTCGATGACTTCGGACAGGTACTTGCCGAGCCCATCGTGGGTCATCCCCCGCACCACCGGGATCCCGGTCATCGGCACGTCGGCAAACCGATACGTGTTATTCGGCGGTGCGTAGATCGCCTCCGCTAGGTCGGTGCCGACCTTGCGCGCGTCGATGTCGATCGCCGCGGAAAACTCGATGTCTCGGACGTGGTAGCCGCCCAAGTTGACGTGCATCAGGCCGGGCACAAAGTCATCGTCCTTGGCATTTCGATAGAAATGGCAGCCTTGCACAAAGGACGATGCGCAGTTGCCAACGCCGATAATGGCTACACGAACCTTCGACTTCAAACCAAGCCTCCTTCAAACCCAGACGCGGGGCACGCCGGTTCGTTCGACCTCAACAGTCAGACCCCACGGTCACCGGCCCGCGCAATAGCGCGCAGCACGTGGCGCAGGCGCTGCCAAAACGTCACCCAGGAGAGCACGGCGACTGCCACGAGTCCCCAACCCAGGGCCCATTCCCCAGCCAGCAGGGCAACGATCAACACCACCAGCCGCTCGGGACGCTCCATGATGCCGACGCGGCAGTCGATACCCAAGCCTTCGGCTCGGGCACGCGCGTAGCTCACCGCGTAGGCGCCGACCAACGCGGCGCCGGAGACCGCCGACCACTGGGGAGCGCGACCGCCAAACCACCAGGCTATTCCGCAGAAGACAGCGCCATCAGCAAGCCGATCCAGGCACGAGTCCAAAAAGGCGCCCCGGGGACCTGCTTGCCCGCGCAGGCGCGCTACCTGGCCGTCCAAAACGTCACAAAGCGACGAGAGGATGAGGCAAATGGCAGCCGGACGCAACCCTCCAAACGCCGCCCAACCCGCCGCAACAATCGCCCAACCCAGACCGGCAACGGAGAGCCAATCGGCTGTGACACCCGCCGCCACCAACCACCGCACCAGCGGATCCAACCGACTGCGGCTCTCCTCCTTCCAAGAGCTCTGCATCACTCACGCGCCTGGCGCTGGCGGCGCCCCTGGTCCTCGGCACCGGCGACCACCACGGTGAACTCGCCCCTTAAGGGCTGGGGCGAGGCCGCCAAGTAGGCGTCTACCGAGCCGCGCCAAACGTCCTGGTGCCGCTTGGTGAGTTCCCGGCAAACAGCGATCCGCCGGGCCCCCAAGACCTCATGCACCGCTTCCAAGAATTTCAACAAGCGCGGTGCTGCTTCGTAGAACACGAGTGTGTGGGGCAATTCTCGCACGCCAGCCAGATGCTGTCGGAGCCGCCCGGCGCGGCGTGGCGGGAAGCCCTCAAAAGCAAAGCGCGACAGCGGCAAACCCGAAACCACGAGCGCTAATAAGAAGGCCGCCGGGCCCGGCACCACCTCGACCGCCAAGCCTGCCTCAACCGCCGCCCTGACGACCGTAAAGCCCGGGTCGGCGACACCGGGCGTGCCAGCGTCGGAGACCACAGCCACCGCGTCGCCGGCGGCCAGGCGTTCGAGCAAACGGGGCAAGCGCTCGCGTTCATTGTGTGCGTGGAAGCTGACGAGTTTGGCATCGATGTCGAAAGTCGCCAGCATGCGGCCGGTGCGCCTGGTGTCCTCGGCTAGAATCCAATCGACGCCCGCCAGCACCGCCTGCGCCCGGGCCGACAGATCCGCCAAGTGACCAACGGGCGTCGCCACCACGTAGAGGGTGCCAGCTATGACGTCGCCGCCCGCCGCGCCCTGGCCGCTTGGGGATTGGCGCGTCAAAGGAGGTCTCTGGACGAGGGCCGCTCAAGCCTGAGCGACGAGTTCTTTGAGCTCCTTGGAAACCTTGAAGACCGGCACCCGCCGGGCGGGAACGTGCACGGGGTCACCGGTGCGCGGATTGCGCGCGATGCGTGCCTTGCGTTCCTTGACCTTGAAGGTGCCGAAGCCACGGATTTCAATATGATTCCCGGCGGTCAACGCCCGGGACACCGTGTCCAAGAACTCATCGACCGTGTCAGCGACGTCTTTCTTCGTAAAGCCCGTGCGCTCAGCGATATCGTCGACGATGTCGGCCTTGGTCATTGCTCCACACCTCCGGACCTGCCCGGGGCCCCCCTGCGGACCCCCGCTCGCGGAAACGTACCCACGACCTAGGTTGTTTGTCAACTGTGAGTTACGCCCGAACACCGGCGGTGGAGGGGCGGCAGTCCCGGCAGATCCCGAGAATCACGTGGCGGTGGCTCTCCGGCTGAAAGCCGTGGGCTCGGCAAGCCTGCCGCTGCAGCCGCTCGATTTCCTCCGAAACAAACTCAATGACGGCGCCGCAGCGCGTGCACACCATGTGGTCGTGGTGGCCGGTGCGGACGGGTTCATAGTGAAAGGTGTCAGTTGCGAAGCGGACGCGTTCGACCAGGCCGCTCTCCACCAATAGGTCAAGGGTCCGATACACGGTGGCGCGCGACACGTTACGGCGACGTTTGCGCAGGCGCGCAAACAGCGTTTCGGCATCGCAGTGGTCATCAACCACAAACATCTCGGCCACCACCGACTCGCGTTCGCGAGTCATGCGCAGCGCCTTCTGGGTCAAGAAGCTTCGAAAGCGATTGATCGCTTCGCGCGCCTCGGGCGTCAGACGGGTCATAGGCTCAGCCAGTCTCAGGGTGCAATCTAGCCTACCGTAGCGAGGCGATCGGGTGATCTCAACCCCGGGCGGACCCAAACGTCTCGAGGTCGGCGGGCGTATTGACGTTAGTCAGCGCCAAGCGCCAGTCGGGGCCCAAGAGCCGCGCTGGCAAGCGGCGGGCGCCGGGGGCGGCAAACACCGCTTGCATCGGTCGCCGCGGTCGGCGCGCCAACGCCCAGCGCACACGCCCGATGAGACGCCGGTCGTAGACGCCACAGACCGGATGCAACCGGCCGTCCCCCTCGGGTGCGGCAGCCGGTGCCGCCCCGGCAAACGCCAGGAGTCGTCGGAGGTGAACGGGGCGGATTCCTGGCAAGTCGCAGGCCAACAAGAGAACACGGGAGCTGCCCTGGCTGAGAGCGGTGTAGAGCGCGGCCACCGGGCCGGCTCCCGCCCACCCCGGCCGATCGGCTAGGTAGGGCACGTGCAAACTCTGGGCGACCATGGGCGGGCCACCCAGGAGGACAACGCGCGGGGTCAGTTGCCGAGCTGCCCCGATCACCCACGAGGCCAGCGGCCGGCCGCCGACTGGCACCAGCGCCTTATTGGCCCCCATCCGCCGGCTGCGACCACCGGCCAGGATGTAGGCCGTCACCCCCTGGGACCGCAAGGAGACTCCCCGATCGGCTTCAAACGCGCTCTGTTGCGCGGCGTGGGCGCCCTTGATACGATCCTGGCGCCCTGCCCGCGCCCCCCTCTCGGGAATGCTCACCTGACATTCCGCTGCCGATAAGGCCGGTTTCTTGCTCGGAAGCGCTACAACTTGGGCAGTGTACGCCTACCTGGCACTCTATGCTGCCGCCTGTGGCTGCCTTTTTTTCTACGGCATGCACGCCTATTGGATCTCGGGCACTTACCTCCGGGTCCGCGCCCGCGCGAACCAGCCCTCCCCCCCGGCCACGTGGCCCAAGGTCACCGTGCAGCTGCCCATCTTCAACGAATACTACGTCGTCGAACGACTGCTGCGCGCCGCGTGTGCGCTGGACTACCCGCGCCACCGCCTCGAAGTCCAGGTGTTGGACGACTCTACCGACGACACGGCTGAACGCGTTGATCAGCTCTGCAACGAATACTTGGCCCAGGGAATCCGCATCCACCACGTCCGACGCCCCGACCGGCGGGGCTTCAAGGGCGGCGCCCTCTCTTACGGCTTGCATCAGGCCCAGGGCGAGTTGGTGTGCCTGTTCGACGCCGACTTCTTGCCGCCCCGGCACTTCCTGCGCGCCACCGTGCCCCATTTCCAAAAGCCCGCCGTGGGCATGGTCCAATGTCGCTGGGGACATTTGAACGACGACTACTCGGCCCTAACGCGCGTTCAGGCGCTGGCGCTCGACGGCCACTTCATCGTCGAGCAAACCGCCCGCAACCGACTCGGGTGTTTCATCAACTTCAACGGGACCGCAGGCATTTGGCGCCGGCAATGCATCGTCGATGCCGGCAACTGGCAGACAGACACCTTGACCGAAGACTTGGACCTGAGTTACCGCGCCCAGCTGGCCGGCTGGCAATTTGTCTACCTACCCGAGGTCGTGTGTCCAGCCGAGCTGCCAGCCGACGTCAATGGGTTCAAGGCCCAGCAATTTCGCTGGGCCAAAGGTTCGATGCAAACCGCCTTGAAGCTCTTGCCGACGACCTGGCGCGCAGCGCTGCCGGTCAAGGTCAAGCTCCAGGCGACAGTCCACCTTACCAACCACCTGGTGTACCCACTCCTCTGGGGACTAGCGCTCTCCAGCTTGCCGGCCCTGTGGATCACCCAACAGCGGCCGGAGGTGGCGCCCTTGTTCCAGGCGCTGGCGGTCCTGGTGATTGCCAGCTTCGGTCACCCGTTCCTCTACGCCGTGGCCCACCACGGGGCCCAACACCCGCCCAGGTGCCGGCGGCGTTGGCTAGACATTCCGTTGATCATTGCCGGCGGCATGGGGATATCGATCAACAACACGCGCGCGGTCTGGGAAGCCCTCAGGCGACGTCCGAGTCCATTTCTCCGGACTCCCAAATACGACCTGGTCAAACGCACCGACAGCTGGCAGCGGAAACGCTACCGCACCGCGCAGTCGCCAAGCGGTGCCGCCGAGTTGGGAATGGCACTCTACGTGGCGGCGGCAGCGCTGTACGCCGCTGTCCACCAGAGCTGGGGCATTCTGCCTTTTCTCCTGCTCTACGTCGCTGGCTTCGCCTACATCGGTGGGTTGTCGCTCGTCCACGGCGGCCGCTTGCGCTGGATCACCAGCACCGCTCCCCACAGGCAAAGCGGCACCGCCAACTCGGCCACCCGCGTCGGCCAATCCACCGCGTAAACACCGGTGCGCGCCAGCTCCATCCAGGCGGAATAAGCCAAGACCACGGTACCAGTCAGCCCCCACAAGAACAGTTGGGGCGAGAAGCACAGAAACGGCAACCACCAAGTGGCGTACCAGGGGTGCAAGACCGGACTCAAGAGGATCGACATACCCAACACGGTAGCGGCCGCCACCGGCAAGTCGACCCGCTGCCGCACCAGCCAAGCCAAAACGGCGAGGACCACCGCCGCCACCAGCGCCATGGCCGCTTGCCGCGAACCGGCCAGCGCCTCGAGGAGTGGAAACGCCACGGCGTTGCCCTGCCAATGCGCCGCGAAGGTCCGCGCCCCCAACCACGGATCGACGCCACCGGTGGCAAAGAGTGCGTAGGCGAGGATCACCGATGCTGTGGCCATGAGGCAGGGTCGCCAACCTGCCCGCACCAAAAAGAGAGGGAACACCACGGCGGGCACCAGCTTGCCGAGCACACTTGCTGCCAACGCCACCAGCGCGCTCCACCGGCGCCCTCGATCCAGAGCCCAGGAGGCGGCTACCAAGCAGGCGATGGCAAAGACGTCGGCATGCCCCGACCCCGCAAACTCCAAGATCGCCAGGGGCGACCAGGCATAGACGAGGACCCGGCCCAGCGGCAGGCGCCGAGCCCGCAGCCAACCGGCGACCAACCCCACCACCAAGCAATCCGCCAAGGTCGCCGCCAACTTCATCGCCCCCACCGTCGGCGACCTGCGCGCCACCGCCCAAAAGACCAGTTGGACCCCCGGCGGATAGATCGTCGGCACGCTGGGGTGGTTGATCGCCGCGTGCCAATCGGCCCGCAAGGGGGCGAGCGCCGGATCGGCGGGCGCATAACGGTAGGGATTCACCCCGGAGTCCATGACGACGCCGTCCCAGACGTAGCGGTAGATGTCGTCCGACAGGCTGACCGGTGCCCACCACGCAATTGCCCGAAAGCAGAGAGCCGCCCCCAGCATCCAGGCCAGGCTGCCATTTTGAAGCCGCGCGCCAAAGCCACTCCGCCAGCAGGCGACGCCATAGAGGACGAAGGTCACAGCGTAGACCGCCAGGAAGGTAGGCACTCGCTCGGTGAGCGGACCAACAGCGGCCAAAAGCCACCAGCAACACCCGGAGGCCACGGCCAGAGCCGCTACGCCCCTAGAGGTCACCACCGACGGGACGGACGACCACCTCTTCGACGTGAGAGCGCCGCCCCTCCTCCAAGATGGCCGCCACCACGTGGGCGACGTCGTCGGCTTCAAGCATGACGCTACGGTCGAAGTCACCTGCGCCATCCCAGATCGGCGTGTCGGTGGCCCCCGGCGTCACCATTGCCACTCGAATCCGGCGCGGACGTAACTCCTCGCGGAGCGCCCGCACCATACCGGCCATTGCCGCTTTGGTCGCGGCGTAGGCCGTACAGCCGGCAAAGCCCTTCTGGGCGGCCACCGACCCGATGCAAACGATCGAGCCGCCTTCAGCAACGGCCCCGAGAAGACCGCGCAAGAGCTGAAAGTGGCCGCGGAAGTTGGTGACCCAAAGCCCCTCGAGCGCCGCGTCGTCGGTTTCGATGAGGGGGGCGAAATAAGCACTGCCTGCCGCCAAGACACAAGCGTCCACGGCGTCGAAAGCGGCGCTGACGGCCTTGGTAGCTGCGTCGATCGACGGTGGCTTGGTGAGGTCGCAGGTGACACCGATCAGTTCGCCGGGTCCTGGGGTCGCGCTCAACGCTGCGGCCCGCCGCCCCAACGCCGCCACCCGCGCCCCGCGCGCCAATAGGGCTCGGCGAACCGCACCGCCGATGCCACTCGTAGCACCGGTCACCACGACGCGCCGTCCGGCCAAACTGGGGCCGCCTGTCCGAGTGTCGTTCACGCCCGGCTAGCGGCGCGAGCCGCGGATGAGTTCCAGAAACTCCATGCGCACCTTGGGGTCGGTCCGAAAGCTGCCGAGCATGCAGCTGGTCACTGCCGCCGAGTTTTGCTTTTCGATGCCGCGCATCATCATACACATGTGATTGGCCTCAATGACCACGCCCACGCCTTCGGGCTTCAACACCTCTTCCAAACACCGCCCCACTTCGCGCGTCATGCGCTCCTGCACCTGCAACCGTCGCGCGTAGATGTCGACCAGCCTGGCGATCTTCGACAGCCCACAGATCCGCTTGGTCGGGATATAGGCAACGTGGCAGCGTCCCCAGAACGGCAGCATGTGATGCTCACAGAGGCTAAAGACGTCGATGTCTTTGACCAGCACCATTTCGTCGTAGCACTCGGTAAACACCGCGTCGCCGAGCACCTCGTACGGATCCTGGTCGTAGCCGCGGGTCAAAAAGGCGAGCGACGCGGCAACCCGCGCCGGCGTCTTGCGCAGACCCTCGCGGTCCGGTTCCTCTCCCAGATTCTCAAGGATGCGCTTGACGAGAAGCTGCGTGTCCTCGGCGTGTTTGGTAGCCGTCTTGTTCATGCGTATCTGCCCGCGTATGCCAGCGGCTAGTCGCCCCGATACTCGGCGAAGTTGTTGTCGGACTCGTAGACCCGTACGGCATGTAGCAACCCCGCCGGCAAATGGTCCTCGAGCCGTTGCCAAAAGCACACCGCCAGATTCTCGGCGGTCGGATTGATACCGCTCAAGAAAGCCACATCTTCGTTCAGGTGCTTGTGATCCACGTGCTCGACGACCTCCGCCTGCATCAGTGACTTGAGCTTGGACAGGTCAAATACGTAGCCGGTGCCCGGGTCGACCCCACCCCGCAACCACACTTCTAAAATGTAGTTGTGACCATGCCCCTTGGGGTTGGCGCAGTGGCCGAAAATGGCGGCGTTTTCCGCATCCGACAGGGCGCGATTGTAGAGTCGGTGGGCCGACGAAAAATGCACCTTACGGCTGATGTAGACTTGCTGGGTCATGAGCACCCTAAGCTGGGGGAACCGCGGCGTCGGAGCGTATCACGCCTTGCCCAAACCCGCCCACATCGAGCTGTGATCCAAACGATCGCCGCCCGCCTCCGGCGCGGGGTCACCCGTCTGTTGACCGAGGAGTCGTCGCCCGATCGATTGGCCCTGGCTTTTGCGGCGGGAGCCTTTATCGGCCCCACCCCCACCGTCGGGCTGCACACGGTGTCCGCCATCGGTCTGGCGCAGCTCCTGCGACTCAACAAAGTCGTGGCCGTCATCGGTTCGAACCTAGCCAACCCCTGGACCATGCCGTTCTTCTTGTGGTTGGACGTCAAGGTCGGTGCGGCAATCATCGGCCGCCAGGTCCCCGCCTACCCCGGCCGGCTGAGCGCCCCCGAGCTGTGGGATTGGGTACAACCGATGATCGCGCCGGCCTTCGTCGGCTGCGTGCCGGTCGGCCTGGCGCTGGCGCTCGTGTCCGGGGGGGTGGTCTACGGACTGGCCCGGCTGCACGCCCGCCGCCCGTAGCGGGCAAGACAAAGCCCCCCGCCCATTCCGTGTCCAGCACCGGTCCAATCCTTGGACGAGGGCGTCACCGCCCCAATGCTACGGCGCACGAGAAGCGCAGGGGGCCAAAATCGGCCGCTGTCGTACTTAGGACACCGCCGGACCCTCCAGGGTTTCAACGATTTGGCCCTAGAACTCAGCCCCAATCGCCAGAGTCGAGATGGACTTACCGATGTTGGAGGTCAGGTCGGTGCGCTGGGCCAGGTCCCACCTCAAGATGAGGAAACCCAAATTGGTGCGGGCGGACAACCCGTACGAGGCGTGGATGTCATCCAGCGCCACCAAGCCGCCCTTGGAGCTGTCAAACGCTCGGAATGAATCGTGGCGATCGAAGGCGGCGCCGGCGTCAAAGAACAGCGCCCCGCGGATGTTGCGGAAGGCCAGCGGCAACGGCCAGCCCAACGCCAGATACTCGACCATCGGGAACCGGAACTCGGTGTTGGTCACCGCCACGTTGAAGCCGCGGAACTGCTCGAAGCTGTAGCCGCGCACGGTGTAGGGGCCGCCGATTCGGAAACTCTGAGGTGTCTTGCCGAAGGAACTCAGCCCCATGGCGCGAAACGCAAACACGTAGCGCTGCCGCACGTTGATGTACTTGCGCAAGTCAGCCAAGAGTGTAGTGAATTGCAGGTCGCCAAAGGAGCGGGCAGCGCTCAACCTCGTCCGCGCCCCCGAGATTGGGCCGGTGGAGCCGAACAAGACATTGTCGGTGACGTGAGCAACCTCAGGCCGCACGAAGAACACCCGACCGTCGAAGTCGATGCCCAGACTCGAACGGGCATCCGGGATGGAGCTATCGAAGTTCCCCCGGTCGACGCTGACCCCTTGGAGCCCCAGCTCCAATCGGCGAAACTTGGAGAACGGGCGCCGCACGAACACCTCGGCACCGCGATAGATCTCCCGGTCGATCCGCACAATCGCATTGTCCTGGAAGCTCAAGTAGTCGTTCCGGAACTGAAAGATCGAGGCTCCCCAATTGTTGCGCCGCTCCAAGTTCATGTAGGTGAGGAAGACGTCCGAGTCGGCGATATCCCCAAAGACGTTGGCAACCAGTTGGATGTGATGGTTGCCCAGCACATCCGACAACCCCATGGCCAACTGGCCAGCGGCGCCCAACCCCGGCGCGAAGGCTCCGGCACCGATCACCGTATCCGGCGAAAAATCGATCGTGTAGTCACGCACGGTGAAGCCAGCGCCGTCAGGGGCCTCGGGCCGGAAGGAGACGTCCAGGGGCTCTTCGGCGTCCAGCGCCTCATCCAAGTCCGCCTCGTCGAACTCCGCCTCGTCATCGAGTTCGATCAAGGACGCCGTTTGCGGTCCGGCAGTGACATGGGAAGTCTCTGACTCCGTCTCTGCCAACCTGGTTGGCTCCGGAGCCTGTGCACTGGTACTGGCGTCGTCCGGCATCGCATCGGACGCCAGCGACGGGTCACTGCCCCCACCAGCTACCCCCGCCACCGCCTGGGCGCCGCGCGCCAACAAGCCACCGATTGCCGTGCCGCCCGCGTCACCTTCAGCACCCGGGACCACCGCCTCCACCAGCGGGCTGTCGGCCATCAACTTCAGTGGATCCTTGATCGCGTAGATGTCCCAGCCGCCCCGAGTAAACACCGAGAACACCATCCGATCACCGTTGTGCGACCAGGACAGCGCCGGACTCGATTCGACCAACCCGGTGATGCCGGTCAACACGTTGGTCAGCCGGAAGGTCTCGTTGGTCTGCACATCGGTCACGTAGATGTTGGAAATCCCCGAGCGATCGGAGATGAAAGCGATCTTGGTGCCGTCGGGTGACCACTGCGGACTGATGTTCTTGCCCCACTGATTGGGCAAGACCCGAATTTGCTCGGCCTCCAGGTCGAAAATGGCCGTACGGAACTCGCCGAAGTCCAAGGTTCGAAAGTTAGTGACTGCACCCCGATCGGTAGTAAAGACGACGTAGCGGCCGTCGGGTGACCAGTGCGGATCGCGGTCTGCAAACCGATCGTTGGTCAACCGCGTCAACTCGGTGCCGTCCAGATCGGTCACAAACAGATCTGACCGACCGCGCTCCAAGCCAACGAAGACGATCTGCTGGCCATCCGGTGAAAAGCTCGGGCTCTGAATGCCGTCGAATCCGAAGGTCAGCTGGGCGGTCAGGTCGCCATCCTCGGCATCGATGATGTAGATGGCGTCTTCTCCGCCCTTTTTTGCGGCCAAGGCGATGGACTGCTGATCCGGCGACCAAGACAGCGCCGCGCTCAAGAAGCGCAACGACTCAAAGTCGGCGGTGCGCTCGCCCTCGACCAACTTGCCCATGATCTTGCCGTCGATCGCCGAGGCCAGATAGATGTCGTTGTAGAGGCTTTTATCCGACAGATAGACCATCAGGTCTCCATCGGGCGACACCGCCGGCGCCAGGTTAAGGCGCGACAAGTCGTTGTCCTGATCGGTCAGGCGGTAACCGTACTCTTCTGGCTTCTTGAACTCGGCGATTTGCGGCAAGTGCTCTTTTCGCACCGACTCGGTCCACTCGCGCGACAAGTCGGCGACACTGATCCCCAACACCGTGCGCACCGCCCGATCAAGCGAACCACGCTGCGCAAAGGTCTTGAGCAACTCACCGATGGTTTGCAGACCGTAGCGCTCGGCGATGAAAGCCATGATGGATTGGCCGAAACGGTAGACCCGAATATCGGCTGCGTGGGAGAGGTCACCAATCGAGATCAAGTAGCCCTCGAGCGAGGCGTCCCGAAGCCACATCTTGGTGTGCTCGTCGACGTCGCCGACCGACAGGTACTCGGCCATGCCTTCCATCACCCACAGGGGCGGCGTCGAACCCAAGCGTCCGGTCAGGGCGCGCTTCTCAGGGCCAAACAGGATGTCGATTTGGAAGGCGTGGACCAGTTCGTGCGTGAGGACGTGATCAAACTCGGCGTAGGATCCGGTAAACGGCAGGACAACACGACGTTTCAAGAACTCGGTGACGCCGCCGGTGCCCTCGTTGATCAGCCCGGCCAGCGCGTTGGTTTGCTGAAAATCGGTGTGGGAAGCGTAAAGGATGAGCGGGATGCGTTCGACGACGTCGTGGTTCAACAACTTGGCGAGTTTGGCGTAGGAGCGCTCGGCCATCCGCGCCGCATCGTGGGCCGCTTCCTCTTCTTCCTGATAGTAGTAGACGTGGAAGTTATCGGTTTCAAGAATGGACCAGTCGTATTCGTCGTACTGGACCTTGTTCTTACCGAAGTACTGGGCGCCGACCGGCTCGGCCGCGAAAGCCACGAGGACCAACCCCCAGAGGAGGACACTCAGATGTAGGACGGGCCGGTGCATCCGACTTTCCTTTCGCTCACTGGGGTCAAGGCTCTGCTTGGGGGTCGCCCAACCCGCAGGTTGTCATGCTCCTCGTTCGCCGGGCGTTGCCTCGGCATTCTTGCGTATCGGCCGGTCGTGGTTCAGGCTTGCGCCGTCTCAATCAGCGCCATCTGGACTTGATGCGCCCCCAACTGCCCCCATCACCGGCGCCCGGCTCGGCGATCACCGCGTAGATCATTGCGGCATTCCACGCTTGGCGACCCACCACGATGTTGCGGTCAGGATCCACCTGAGAGCCGCCTGGCATCGCCCGCCAGCTGTCCGTGTCTCCATCATAGACCCGCATGACCAGATCGGTCTCCAAAAAGCCCAGCGCCTGAACGACGGCCTCGTCATAACGAATCTGGACGACGATTTCCTCGGCCAAAATGCCGTCGCAGGGACAGTTGCCGGTGTCCAGCTGGCTGGTGTAGCCGGTCACGAAGGTGCCGTCGCCGCATGGACCGGCGCTGGTCGGCGTGTTGCAGTCGGTGCGGATCAGCTCCAGCCAGATCTGCAGGTTGGGCCCGCTCCCCCAACCGTCGCCGAACGCAAAAGGTGGAAACTCCTGCCAGGTTTCCATATCCCCGACATAGGTCACGCGCTCGACGGCGCCGGACATGATATTGAGGTAGCGGCCCTGCCCAGCCGCCTGGGCCGACCAGCCCAGAAGAACAGTGGCAAGGGCAAACCCGCTCATCCAGTGTTGCATCGTTCGGCTCATGCGTATCCCTTCGACCTTGGGGAGCAACGTCTGACGGGGGGTGGGAGCCATTGAGGGGGTGGGGCGCCCAGCTAACCATTAGGATCGTCTGGGGGGGCGGAAAGTTCCACCCCAATCATACCAGGCGCCAGGGAAAGGTGACCCGCCGAGGGGTTTGGGGGAATCGCCGCGATCAGCGGCCGATCAAGACCGCCGACTGCTCCACCCAGCGCACCAGCGGCGGCCAGTAGATACCCAGGACGACAGTCGGGACAGCCAAGGCCCAAAGGAGCGCCGCGGCGCCGAATCCAACGCGGACGGGCGGCAACTCGCCCTCCTCCAAGAACATCGCCTTCACCACCCGCGCGTAGTAGAACAGCGAAATCACCGAGTTGACGATGCCAACGATCGCCAACCAGTACACGTGTTTTTGAATCAGGGCCGAGAACAAGTAGAGCTTGCCGACGAAGCCAGCGGTCGGTGGCAGCCCGGTCAGCGAAAACATGAAAATCGCCATGGTCACACTCAACACCACCGAGCGCGCTCCGAGCCCGCGGTAGGTTTGAATGTCCTCACCGCGCGCACCGCGCGCCACCAAGGCCACGACAAAAAAGGCACCCAGGTTCATGAGCAAGTAGACCGCCAGATAGATGAGCATCGCCCGCACACCTAGGTGCGACAACGCCACGAAACCCATGAGCATGTAGCCGGCGTGGGCCACCGTCGAGTAGGCCAATAGGCGCTTGATGTTTCGCTGCCCCAGAGCCGCCAGGTTGCCGACCGTCATCGTGGCCGCGGCGATCCAACCGATCAGGCTAGGCCAGTCGATTTGTCCGACCGCCAGCCAACCGCCGTCACTGCCCGGCGTTGCCAACCCGGTCAGGAAAAAGCGCAACATCAGGATCAAGCCGGCTGCCTTCGACGCCACCGACAGGAACGCCGCCACCGGGATCGGGGCACCCTCGTAGACGTCGGGCGTCCAAAAATGAAAGGGCACGCTCGAGATCTTGAATCCGAGCCCGGCCAACACAAAACCAACGGCCACCAAGAGCACCAGTCGGTGCGGCGTCTCAGGCCCCAGTTGATTGGCCAACGCAAACAAGTCGGTGCTGCCGGTCAACCCAAAGAGGAGGGTAAGTCCATACAGCATGACGCCGGACGAGGCAGCGCCGTAGAGCACGTACTTGAGAGCAGCCTCGCTCGAGCGCGGATTGTGTTTTAGGTACCCGGCCAAGACGTACGATGGGATACTGACCATCTCGACCGCCACAAATGCCATCAGCAGATTGGTGGCCGACGCCATCAACGACATGCCGAGGGCCGCGGTCAGCAACAACGCCGCATACTCACCCATGCGCAGTTCACTGGTATCGGGCGACAGATAGGAAATCCACAGCACCAAACCGGTGCACACGTAGACCAGCAGCTTGGCGTAGTTGGCTAACGGATCGAGCGCCACCATGCCGCTGAACAAAAGCGACGGCTCGTGCCCGTACAGCCGGACGGTGGCAGTCGTCGCCGCCGCCAGCGCCGCGAAGCTAATCACCGCCACCCACCCACGCCCGCCAGCGCGGCTGGCCAAATCGACTAGCACGGCCAGAACAATAGCCCCAGTCAAGAACAGCTCGGGCCAAAAGGCGCCGAGGCTCTCGATGTTGCTCAGTGAGTGGAGTTCCATACGCGGGTAGTCCGTTCCCTAGCGGACAAAGTCCAATATGCCGCCCAGTGACGTGCGGAAGACATCCAGCATCCACTTCGGATAGATGCCAATCAAGATGACCAGGAGCGCCAACGGTGCGAGCGTAAACAGCTCGCGGCCGTTGATCTCGGGCAGTCCCGCGTAGCGCTCGTTAAGCGGCCCGAAGAACACCCGCTGCAAGGTCCACAAGAGATAGGCAGCACCGAGGACAATGCCCAAGCAGGCCGCGACGGTAAAGGCGCGGTAGGTATTGAAGGAGCCGAGGAGCACCAACGCCTCGCCCCAGAACCCCGACAACCCTGGCAACCCCAGCGACGCGAAGAAGGCCAGGGCGGTCACCCCGGTGTAAAGCGGCATTTGCGCGCCCAGCCCCCCGAAATCGTCGATGACCCGGTGGTGCGCCCGGTCATAGATGACCCCCACCAACAGGAACAACATGCCGGTGATAGTGCCATGGTTGAACATCTGCAAGACGGCGCCGTTCAGCCCGGCTTCGTTCAACGCCGCCATCCCCAGCATGACGAACCCCATGTGACTGATGGACGAGTAGGCCACGAGCTTCTTAAGGTCGGTCTGCGCCATGGCGCAAAATGCGCCGTAGATGATGTTCACGACCGCCAAAATGGCGATCACCGGCGCCATCGCCCGCGTCGCCTCCGGCAAGATCGAGTAGTTGATGCGTAGAATCCCGTACGTGCCAAGCTTCAGAAGGACGCCGGCCAGGATAACGCTGATCGCCGTCGGGGCCTGCACGTGCGCATCCGGCAGCCATGTGTGAAATGGAAAGCTGGGGATCTTGATCGCGAAGCCGATAAACAACCCCCACCACACCAAGGTGCGGAACAGGTAGGTGTACCCCGCTCCTCCGGCCTCCATGAGCGTCACCATGTTGAAGGTGTGTGGGTCAGCCTGGAAGTAGAGGGCAAGGATCGCCAGCAACATGAGCACGCTGCCGGCCAGCGTGTACAAGAAGAACTTGATCGCCGCGTATTCGCGCTCGGGGCCACCCCAAATGCCAATCAAGAAGTACATCGGCAAGAGCATGATTTCCCAGAACAGGTAGAAGAGGATGAAATCCAGGGAGCAAAAGACGCCGAGCATGCCGGTCTCAAGCAACAAGAAGAGCGCGAAGTAGCCCTTCACCGCCCGGTTGATGTTCCAGGAAGCGAAGATGCACAGAAACGACAGCAGCGCCGTCAAGACGATCATCGCCACGCTCATGCCGTCGACGCCCATGAAGTACTCAATATTGAAGGACGGTATCCAGGCGTGCTTCTCGGTAAATTGGAAACCCAGCGCTCCGCGATCGTAGCCACGCAGGAGCTTGATGGACAACAAGAGCGGCACCAACGTAAAGAGCGCTGCCGTCCACTTGATGAGCGTCTCCTGGGCTTTGGGCATGCACAGAATGACCGCCATCCCCAAAGTCGGGATGAAGGTGATGAGTGTAAGCAAGTGGGCTTCCATGCCGTTTGCGTCCTCCAGCTGGGCGATCCTGCGCCCAGCAGCGTGCCTCTAGCCGGTCATCATCCGTGCAACGACCAACACCAGCAAAGCTCCCATGAACCCGTAGATATAAGTCTGAACCCGCCCGGTCTGCAGCCGTTGGACACCAGCCCCGGCCCGGCCGACCAGCCACGCCAGGCCGTTGACCAAACCGTCGACGCCGCGGACGTCGATGGCGCCAGCCAGCCGCGACACCGCTGCCCCCAACTTGCCCGAACCGTTGACGATGGCATCCACCACGTAGTCGTCAAAGACGTGCAGCACTTTGGCAAGCGCCACGACCGGCTTGACGATCGCCCACTGGTACAGCTCGTCAAAGTAGTACTTGTTGCGGAACAGGTGGTAGAGCGGGCGCAAACGGGCGCCCCAGGCAACCGGCGAGATTCGCCCGGCGCCGTAGGTCAGATAAGACAAGAGGATGCCCAGCCCAGCGGTGAGGATCGACAGAATCATCGCCGGCTTGTGGGCGGCGTGCTCCGCTTCGTGGGTGATGGCAAAAACGCCGTGCGCGCCGTGGTCACTGGTTCCATGCCCGCCGGCGGCTTCTGCACGGCCGTGACCTTCACCCGCCACGACACTGTGACCCGTCTCCCCCGGCAAGTAGGAGACGGCGTCGGCGAGCGTCGGCATCTTCATCAGGCTCAAAAACCAGTCGCTCTGCACGAACGGGATGCCGACCGAGAAGACGGTCATCGCCCCCAACACCAAGAGTGGCCCGGTCATCGATAAGCCGCCCTCGTGGGCGTGATGGTGCCGCTCCTCGTCGCGCGGTTTGCCTGCAAAAGTCATGAAGATGAGCCGGAACATATAGAAAGCGGTGATGCCGGCGCCGACTAGCAGCACGACGAACGGCACCATGCGCCAGCCGCCATAGGTCTGGCCGTACGCCAGCGCACCAGCCAGGATGGCGTCCTTGGAAAAGAAGCCCGACAGTCCCGGCACCCCGGCGATGGCCAGGGTGGCCAGCAACATCGTCCCGTAGGTGACCGGCAGCTTGCGGCGCAGCCCGCCCATCTCCGGCATTTCCTGGGTGTGGACGGCGTGAATGACGCTCCCAGATCCAAGAAAGAGGAGCGCCTTAAAAAAGGCGTGGGTCCAGAGGTGGTACAAGCCAGCCGCAAAGGCCCCACAACCCAACGCCGCCACCATGTATCCCAGCTGGCTGATGGTCGAGTAGGCCAGCACCTTCTTAATGTCAGTCGCGACAATAGCGATGGTGGCAGCCACCAGCGCTGTCAGCGTGCCAATGACCGCAATGAAGGTAAATGCTTCGAAGGTGAAGACCGGGTAGAGCCGGCCGACCAGGTAGACGCCGGCCGCCACCATGGTAGCGGCGTGGATCAGCGCCGAAACCGGCGTCGGACCCTCCATGGCGTCGGGGAGCCAGACGTGCAGCGGCATTTGCGCCGATTTGCCCACGGCGCCGAAGAACAGACCAATGCCGGCGACGGTCAACAGCGTCCCCGCCAGCTTGCCCTGGGCAATACCTTCGAAGATGCCGCCAAAGGTGAAGTCGCCGATGGCAAAGGAGATGATCAGGATACCGATGAACATGCCGACGTCGCCGACGCGGGTGGTCAAAAACGCCTTCTTGGCTGCATTGGCGGCGCTTGGCTTTTCAAACCAGAAGCCGATCAGCAAGTACGACGTGAGCCCCACCAATTCCCAAAAGATGTAGAGGGCGATCAAGTTGTGGGCAAGGATGAGACCCAACATCGAGAAGCTAAAGAGCGACAGATAGGCGAAGTAGCGCGAGTAACGCGGATCGCCGTGCATGTAGCCGATCGAGAACAGGTGCACCATGGTGCTTACAAGGGTCACCACCAACAACATGCAAGCAGTCAGATTGTCGAGCAGGATCCCCATCTCGATATGGAAAGACCCCAACCGAATGTAGTCGGTGCTCCAGACAATGGATCTAAAATTGGGATCGGCCTGGCCGAAAATGACGTGCGCAAAAATACGGACGGCCAACGCCAAGGACAGGGCGATCGCCCCCGTCGACACCCAGTCGCCGTTGCGAGGCAACTTGGTGCCCGCAACAATCTGCACGAGGAAGGCGGCGAGCGGCGCCAAGAGCAGCAGAAAGATCTCGTTTTGGAAGAGGCCGTCCATATCTAGTGCTTGAGCCGGGCGATTTTGGGGACGTCGATGGTGCCGAAGTTGTGGTAGATCGCCAGGATAATGGCGAGCGCTACCGCCGCTTCAGCCGCGGCCAAGATGATCACGAACACGGCGAACAGCTGCCCCTCCAGGTTGGTGGACGAGAAGCGCGAGAAGGCCACCAAATTGACGTTGGCGGCATTCAACACCAGTTCGATGCCCATCAGCACCGACACCGCGTTTCGGCGACTGAGGATGCCGAAGGTCCCGGCAGCAAAGAGAAAGGCCGAGACCAACAGGTAGGCCAAGAGGCTATCGGGGCTCAGGAGGCTCACTCACGCACCTCCCGCCGCGTAATCAACACCGCCCCCACCAGCGCCGCCAGCAGCAAGACCGACGCCACCTCGAAGGGCAACAGGTGGTCGGTCATGAACGCCAGTCCCATCGGTTCGACGGTGGACTCGAAGGGTTTGTCCGCCCCGCGAATCGGCCAATCGGTGCTGGAAAATACACTCCATAGCACGTAGATCAACCCCACAAAGATGACGGCTGACCAACCTTGCCGCGAGTTCCCCTGCACCAACTCCACCGAAGTGATCTTGTGGGTCAGCATCACTCCAAAGAGAATGAGCACCAAGATGCCACCGACGTACACCACGAGTTGGGTGGCCGCCAAGAAGTCGGCCCCCAAGTAGGCAAAGAGCCCGGCAACGCCAGCCAGAGTGAACAAGAGCGAAAAGGCCGAGCGGACAATGTTCCGCGCGGTCACCACGACGATCGCCGACGACATGGTCAAAGCAACGATGGCGACGAAAATCATGTTGTAGAAGAACTCGCCCATTGCCTACTCCGCATCGCTCGCTGGGTCGACTGCTGGGGGCTCCGGACCGGCGGCTTCGTCCGCGGCGGTCGGTTTAGCTTCCTTGGCCGGCGCCGGCTTCTTAGCCTCAGCGGCTTTGGCGTCGGCCGCTGGCTTGGCCTCCTTGGCTGCCGCCGCTGCTTTGGCCTCCTTGGCTGCCTTGGCGGCCGCCGCCTTGGCGGCTTTCTCCGCCGCCGCCTTCTTAGCCTCGGCGGCAGCGATCACCGCGTTAAAGTCGTGCTCGGCCGCACCCGACAGGGGCCGCGCCGCCCCCTCCGGCAACACCGCATGCGCCGCCTCCAACTCACCGGCGAACTCCACCGGATTGGTGCGGCGGTTTTGCTTGTGGCGGGTACCGTCCATATCAAAGTCATCCGGCGGCGTATCGATCGCAAACCGCAGGGTCCAGCTATCCCGATCCTCCGAGGCCACCTCGTACTCCGATGACATGGTCAGGCACTCGGTAGGACACACCTCAGTGCACAAGTTGCACCACATGCACTTCAGGGTGTCGATGTCGAACTGGTAGACGTGCAGCTTCTTGGGCGTCCCGTCCCGGGTCACGCCGAGGTCAACCCCCTTGCCCGCCTTGTTGGTCACCATCGTGATGCAGTCGACCGGACAAGCCCGCACGCACTGGCCACAGCCGATGCAATCCTCGATGCGGTTGTGCAGGAGCCCACGAAAGCGGTCGAACATCTCCGCCTTCTCGTCGGGATACTGCAGCGTGACGACCGGCGCGCGCATGTACTTGAGGGTGACACGCATCCCTGCCAGGGTCGTCGCCACGCCGTCGTAGATGTTCCGGAAGTATTGGCCGACGCTCACCGCCCCGCTCCTTGTCGGCGTGCCGTTCTGCCCATTATGCCCGCCCCGTCGCCAGCATGGTAATGCCGATGCCAATCATGTTGAAAAAGGCAATGGGGATCATGTACTTCCAGCACAGATGCATGAGCTGGTCGACACGCAAGCGCGGCAATGTCCAGCGCAACCAGATCATCAGGAAGACCAGCGCGAACGACTTGGCGACCAAGACCACCGGCCCGGGTACAAAGCGGTCCAAGGCCGGGATGCCAGTATGGGTACCGCCCAAGAACGCCAGCGCCGCCACGGCGCTCACCAGCACCATGTTGGCGTACTCGGCGATAAAGAACATGGCGAAGCGGATTCCCGAGTACTCCACGTGATAGCCGGCCACCAGTTCTGACTCTGCTTCGGGAATGTCAAAGGGCACCCGATTGGTCTCGGCCAGAGACGCAATGTAGAAGACCACCGTGGCAATCGCGAAGAAAGGAAATCCACTAAAGACGTGCCACTTCCAAAACCAACCAGCCTGACTGGCGTCCATCGCACTCAGCTTCAGGCTCCCCACCCACATGGCCACGGCCACCAACGACAGGGCCGCGGGCAACTCGTAGCTGACGATTTGCGCGACGCCGCGCATCGCCCCAAAGAGTGCCCACTTGTTGTTGGAGCCCCAGCCGGCCATCAAGATACCGACCACCCCCAACGAAGTGATCGCCAAGATGTAGAGGACGCCGATGTCGAGATCAGCAGCGACGATCCCCGGTCCCCAGGCAATGACCGCCCAAGCCATCAGCGCCCCGGCGAACACCAAAAAAGGCGCAGCCTGAAAGAGCAGACCATCGGCTGCCGATGGCACGATGTCTTCCTTCAGAAACATCTTGAAGCCGTCGGCAAGGGTTTGCGCCCAGCCGTGAAAGCCGCCGACCCGCATCGGTCCCAGGCGCGACTGAATGCGGCCGGCCAGCTTGCGCTCGGCCCACACCAGAAAGATCCCCGAGACCATGACGAAGCCCAAGATGGCGACGCAAGCCGCCAGCATCAGACCCAGGTAGGTCATGGTGCCGGGTGCGCCGTCGGTGATCGCCTCTGCCCATTGGCCAATCATGCGCGGCCTACCGATCGATCTCGCCGAGCATGATGTCGATCGAACCAATGATGGCGACCAGGTCCGATAGCATCGTGCCTTCCGAGATGAGCGGCAACACGCTCAGGTTGGAAAAGCCCGGCGCCCGCGCCTTCATGCGCACCGGGACGTTCTTGCCGTTCGACACCACCAGAAAACCCATCTCACCGCGCGGGCACTCCACCCGGGTATACAGCTCCCCCGCCTTGGGCTTGATGGTCTTGCCCAAGTCACCCGACAGGATCGGCCCCTCGGGCAGCGCCTCGATTGCCTGGCGAACGATCTTGCACGACTCGCGCATCTCCTCGACGCGCACGAAGTAGCGGTCCCAGCAGTCCCCCACCTGGCCTTTTTCGCCGCGCCCCAGCGGCACTTGGAAGTCGAAGCGATCGTAGATCGAATACGGCTCGTCGCGCCTGAGGTCCCAGTCGACCCCTGAACCCCGCAGATTGGGGCCGGTGACGCCCCAACCAATCGCTACCTCGGGAGGCATGACTCCGACGTTTGCAGTGCGCTCCAAAAAGATCTTATTGAACGACAAGAGTTCGTTGTAGTCGTCAATGCGCGGCTCAAAGTAGTTTAAGAAGGCGATGACGTGCTCCAGCCACGCCGGCGGCAAGTCGGCCATCACCCCGCCGATTCTCACGTAGTTGTAGGTGAGGCGCGCGCCGCACACTTCTTCAAAAAGATCGAGGACCCGCTCGCGTTCACGGAAAGCGTAGAAAAACGGCGTGAACGCCCCGATGTCCAAGCCATAGGTACCCACCGCCACCAGATGGCTGGCGATGCGGTTGAGTTCCAGAACGATAATGCGGATGTATTCAGCGCGCTCTGGAATCTCAACGTCCATGAGCTGCTCGACGGCGTGGGCGTAGGCGTGGTTGCAGTTCATCCCAGCCAGGTAGTCCATGCGATCGGTGTACGGTGTGAACTGCTGGTAGTCGACGTTCTCGCCGATCTTCTCGGCGCAGCGGTGCAAATAGCCGATGTGCGGTTCGACGTGGCTGACGATCTCGCCGTCGGTAGTCACTTTGAGCCGCAGCACGCCGTGGGTGGACGGATGCTGCGGCCCCATGTTGACCACCATCTCCTCGGTTTTGAGCCTACCCATCGCCGCCTCGCCTCACGCTCTATACCGGGATGTCGTGCCACTGCCGCGGGAACTTGTAGTCTTTGCGGAGGGGGAACCCCTCCCAGTCGTCGGGCAGCAAGATGCGCCGCGGGTCGGGATGACCGTCAAAAACGATCCCCACCATGTCATAAGCCTCACGCTCGTGCCAATCGGCGGTCGGCCACACCGCCGCCACCGACGCCACTCGTGGCTCCCCTTCGCGCTCCACCAGCACCTTCAGGCAAAACCGGTGGCGGTGGGTCAACGAGTGCAAGTTGTAAACCACGCCCAGCTTGACGCCGTAGTCGACTCCCGACAAACACATCAAGCTGTCGAACGCCAGGTCGGGCTCGTCGCGCAGAAAAAGGCCTACCTCGGCGACGGCGGCGGCCGCGACCACACAGGTGGGATCCACCGCCTCCATGTCGCTGTCGACAAGTTGCTCGCCGAAGCGCTCAGCCAGTCGGCCGGCGATGTCCGGTGCGTCCATCAACTGGCCGCCTGCTTGGCAATCGTCGTCCGGCGGATCTTCTGCTGTAGGCGGATGAGGCCATCCAACAACTGCTCGGGGCGCGGCGGGCAGCCCGGCACGTAGACATCGACCGGTACGACATGGTCGACACCCTTGACGACGTGGTAGCCGTACTTGAAATAAGGTCCGCCCCCCGATGCACAGCTGCCCATGGCCATCACGTACTTGGGCTCGGGCATTTGTTCGTAGAGCCGCATGATGCGCTCGGCCATCTTGTGGGTGACGGTGCCAGCCACGATCATCAAGTCAGACTGTCTGGGGCTGCCGCGAAAAGCACCCGCCCCAAAGCGATCCAGGTCGTAGCGCGACGCGCCGGTGGCCATCATCTCGATCGCACAGCACGCCAGTCCGAAGAGCATCGGCCACAAGGACGACAACCGCGACCAGTTCATGATCCAGTCGGCGGAGGTGACGATGACGCTTTCTTCAAAGCGGTCATCGAGGAGGCTCCTGGGCCCATCGGCAGGAACCAGGCGCACGCCCTGGGGGTCGCTCATGCTGCTTTGTCCTCCGCCTCGCGCCCGAAACGGGGCTGGGGCTTGACCCACTCGAGGTCACCCTTGGCCCACAAGTAAGCCAGGCCAACCAAGAGGATCGCCACAAAAATCATCATCTCCACGAAGGCAAAGAGGCCGAGCTTGCGGTAGACAACCGCCCAGGGGAACAAGAAGACTGTCTCCACGTCAAAGATGATGAACGCCAGCGCCACCATATAGAAGCGGATGTTGAAGCGGACCCATGGCGACCCCTCGGGGACCTCACCGCACTCGTAGTTGACGAGTTTCCCTGGCGTTTGGTGGCGCGGCTGAATCAGCCGCGACGCCACCAAGCTAAAGACGACAAAGCCGACCGCTACCGCCAAGAAGACCAAGACCGTGGCAAACTGAAGATGCATCCGTACCCTCGACGCTGGGGCGCGCTAGCTGGCGCGCCCGGCGATCAGGTGCCCTGCCCAGAAGATGGCCGCCCCGACGCCGAGCACCACCAACTCCGAGTACATGGACTGCATGAGGTGCCCGACGACCAGCGCGCCCGGCACCACGACGATCCCCACGGCTTCCATGAAATGCCCGAAAGTCTTCATTGACAGTTACTTGGGCGGCCGCCCAGAAAGCGGCGGCTAGTCTAGCACGGGGCCACGGACGTGCCAACGGCGTTCGGGGCCGGGACGCGGAGTTTTGGGCAAAACGAAAGGCCACCCAATCGGTGGCCCTTCGCGCCATTCACTTGGAAGCGACCGTTACTTATACTGGCTCTTCAGCGCCCCCCAGCTGGTCTCCGCCACCGGCGTGGCCGAGGCCCGCAAGAAGTCGTAGATCGCACTGACTGCGGCGTGGAACTGAGCCGTGTCGTCCGCGCAGGCCAATTCGACCGTCGAGAACACCGAGCGATAGACACCCGTATCCCAGGCGCAACCACCCTCACCGAACGTACCGGACGGGTTGGAGCTCCAGAACAACAGGCCCGTACCAAACGGGGTGATTTCATCGGTGAAAAACTGATTGTCCGTAATCCAACAAGGATTGGGAGGTGCCGGCGGGTTGGCGTTCGACAACGATCCCGTCAAGCCGTCCAGCGGACCGCCCGGCGTGCCAATGTACGTCATGCTGGTATCGCCAAAGTTGGGGTCGTCGATGTGGGAAGCGATCCCCAAATAGACCTGTGGGAAGCCGCTCGACCCACCACGAGCAAACAGGTAGTCCTGGCCCGAGAAGAACATGGCGCCACCGGTGTCCATGTACGCCGACAAAGCTGCTTCGTCGGTCAAAGAAACGTTGGCTTCGGGAGCCGCCGTACTGACCTCACCCCACCAGTTTTCAGCCGTCAAGACAACGACGGTGCCGTACTCGGCGGAGGTAAACGGGCTCGGGAAGCTGAACGGGCTGTCCGGCCCATCAATAATGGACGTCACCGACGCAGCACCGGCCGCCAGGAACGCGGCCTCGTAGTCGGGCGAAAGATCCGTAAAGTTGCCGTTTGAGGCCATGGCGATCAGCACATCGGCGGGACCAGCTGCCTGGGTGGCAACGCCGGTCGGCTCGCGAAAATCGCCCGAGCCCGTGCGGGAACAATCCTGCGCCGCCATCGCCGAGTTGCCAGCCAATAGCGCGATCGCGCAGCAAACCAAAGCCAACCTCATGGGTGCCTCCTATTGAATGTGAGTGGGACCATCGCGGAGAGTGCTCCTCCCCACCTACACTATACCAAGACGTCAGGGCGACGGCCACGGCGTTGGCTCCACTCCATCTCTAAGGCCTCGGACTTCCAGGGTTGGGCGGCGCCGCTGCTCGGACGCCCAGCCGAATCGCCCGCGGCCCGAAAAGGGGGTGGTCACCCAACCCCGCCAGCCCCTGGACCACGGCTTGGTCATCGTCCAATGGTCCGAAGCGGAGGGCCCGGTCCAAAAGTTCCAAAGCCACGTTGCGCTCGGCGTCCGTGCCTCCATCTAACCAAGTCAACAGGTGGGGCTCGGCGATGCGCGTGGCCAGCCACAACTCGTAGAAATGCGCCCGCGCGCTGCCCTGGGTGGCGAAAGTCGAGTCCTGGACCGCGCCGGCATCGCCGTAGGCATCCAAGACGTAACGAGCAGCTGCCAAGCGGGGGACCGAAGCAATGGCGCACACCGCTTGCAGGCGGCGTCGCCCTAAGTTTGGCGCCTCTCGGATGGCCCGCAAGGTCGGCAACGCTGGCTCCGCACAGCGCGGCCGACAATGCCCCAGTGCAAAGTCTAACTGCGGCGCCTGCCTCGCCCAAAAGCGCTCCACGACAGACGCCAGCGAATCACCCGCCTGGCTGTAGCTCGAACTGGCCAACAGCAACACCCCACGCCGCACCAACGTCGTGTCAGCCGATTGGGTCAGTTGCATGGCCCGCTCGACGAGCAGCGCCGATTGGCCCAGGGAAGCCGCCCCCACCGCCAGCCGCTGACTCAGTAGGGGAGAGGCCGCCGCCTGGGAAGCCTCCCACAGAACCGCGGCCCACTCTTCGCGAGCGGGCGCCGTCAGACTGTCCCGGCGCCCCACCAGATAGCGCACCGCGGGACCCCGGCAGTCGTCAATAAGAGTGGCGCCGGTAATCAACCGCCGGAGGTCGGCGCCGGTTGGCGGTTCCACTTCCAGGCGGTAGTGCACCACCCAACCCAAGGTGCCGCTCGAGTCGGCCCCGACCCCAGGGTGCCCTTCGAAGCACAAGGATTCGATCGTCTCCCACGGAATGGTCCTAAAAAACTCCTTCGCCGCGGGTGCCTGTTCTTGGCGGGGCAGCTGGGACAAGGGCGCCACAAACGCCCGGTAGCGTTGGACGATCTCCGCCAATGACTTGGGGGCCGGTCCAGCATCTTGAGCGCTAACCACTGCCCCCGTGAGCACCAACGCCGCCACCGCGAGACCAAGGCCGGTCCAGATGTTCTTTAGCCGCGGCAGTCTCATGCGCTTGCCTCCTCGCCTCCTTGACGCCCAAACGCGCCAAAGCCGCCGCGCCTGTCGGCGCAGCGGCTCAGACGTTCGACAATTGGGTCAAGTCCTAGAACGTGTAGGACAAGCCAATCGTGTCGATGTCGTCAAAGAAGTCGACATCGGAGTCGATGTTGAAGTTCCGGGCGTAGTCGATGCGCATGCGCGAATCGCCCAACTTGAAGTTGAGCCCGAGCCCGGCGGTGGCCGCTTGGCCGAAGATGCCGGTGCCATCGGCGTGGTTGTACCCACCCCGGAAGGCAATGGTCGTCTGCTTGGAGGAGTCGTTGCTCCACGCCCACTCGACCCCGCCCCTGAACTCGTCGCTCGAGAACGAGTTGGACTGGAAGTCGCCATTCAACATCAGCGTGTTCTGGGCGTTCTCCACCACGCGGTAGGAAGCACCCATCTGCACGTAGGACGGCAGCTCGAATGCCGACGACGAGGCGCTGAACGTACGGCGGCGGGCATTCGGATCCCCACCCGGGGGTACGAACGTCTGCTCCAGGTCACCGCCCGCGAACTTCATCTTCGGGCCGATGTTCTTGATCGCCAATCCGAACTGCAAGCCCTCGCCCGGCAGCAGGTACTGGAAGCCGAAGTCGAAACCCAGCCCGGTCGCCCGCTCTTGGAGAATGCTCTCGGAAACGACGTTGAAGGTCGTGCCGATCATCACTCGGTCGGTGAGTGCCCGCCCGTAGCTAATCCCCAACACGCTAAAGGTGGGGCTAATGATCTCGCCGGTGCCTTCGGGCGCCGCCTCGGTGGTGACAATTAGATCACCGACGTTCAAGAGCTTGAGACCGAACCCCAGGGTCCCAGCCCCCATCCCGGTCGTGAACCCCAACCAATTGAGGTCCATATCGGCGAAGTAGTTGGTAAACGCGTAGGAGGCATCTCCCCCGTCGGCGTTGGCAATTCCCGCCGGGTTCCAGAACAGCCCCTCGGCACCCGAGGCGTCGGCTACCACCGCCCCGCCGATACCGTTGGCCCGTCCCCCTACGGGAATCCTAAGTTCAGTCGCTCCCGTCGTGCCAGCTCGCTCGTTGTTCCCGGCGATGGCGGTTGAAGCCGCCAAGAGGACGAGAAGAGCGAGACTAATGATTGAGTTCCGCATGAGTCTTATCTCCTCCTAGAAGTCCTCGAGGCGTTCTTCTTCCATGATCACCGCGAGCTTCCCGAACGTCGTGCCGATGCCGGGTGCATCCACGTGGAAGACGTAGATGCCGCTCCCCACCGGCAGGCCGAAGTCATTTTCCATGTCCCACTCGAGCAGCGAGGTGGTGGCGTCGTCCTTCTCCAACGTGCGTACAAGGTCACCGGCCAGCGAAAAGACGCGGACGCTACAAGTAGCGGGCAGGTTGGTGAACTTCATGACGCGGTTGAACTGATCCGGCTCGTACGTCGAGCGGGTCAGGTAAGGGTTCGGCACCACGCGGATTGACTTCAAGTCGCCGCGGCTAGCCGCGAGTGAAGACGAACCCTGGACGACACCGTCGACGATGCCGGTCGCCGGAGTGGTCGAGAAAAAGTACTCGTCGTTCTCGGTTGCCGGGTTACCCCACTGGAAGACGAACTGATCGCCCGCGTCCAAGACGTTCTCGCCCCGATGGCGGAACCAGGCGCCGTAGAGCACCGGTAGTTCACCACCGAAGAAGATGTCGTCCAACGCCAGCGTTGGATCCTCAGTCTCGGAATACGGAACGTCGAGAATCATCAAATATTCCCGGCCGCCGTCGCCCTCGGTCGTCGGATTCCACACGCCGTCTTGAGATTCGGGCTGCTCCGGGGAGAGCGTGCCGTCGTCGGCGGCGTAGGCCCGCTCGGTGTACATGACCGTCAGCTGGGTCTCGGTGTCGCCCACCACCTTCCAAGCCTCGAAGATGGTGCCACTTAACCCTACGTAGTCGTAGCCACGCCCCACAGACGGACCACCGCCGTTGTCCGGGCCCAGCTGCTTCCGCAGGTAGCGGTAGCCCTTTTGCCCGTCCGCCGCGTCCGTGAAGCGCAGCTCAACGGTGCCAAAGCGCTCGGGCGCCACGGTGGCGTCCGGGCAACCGGCCAGGCCCGCCTCATCGGGCACGATGGTCGACCCCGCCCAGTGGCAGCCGTCGTCGGCGGCGCCGTTGAAGAAAGAGCCGCCCCAGTCAACCCACGACATCGCCCGGGGGTTGTCCTCCACCAGGTTCCGGTAAAAGGCGTCCTGCACCTTCGGCGCGTCGACACCCTGCATAGTGAATGCCATGCCGTGGAACGGCGCCAGGGGCTCCTCAGTGATGTTCGTGTAGACCGCCGAAGTATCTGGGCTGGTCAAATCAATGACCCGCCAGCCGTGCGTTTGAGCCCCAATCGGCTCATCCAACGGTACGAACTCGATCTTGTAGTCGTGGCCGGTGATCGCCCGCGGATTGACGATGCGAGCTACCGGCACGTTGGTGGCCGGCGGCAAACCGCTGTCGACTTGCCGGTACTCCATGTCGCCAACGGCGGCTTCCGCGAGGTCAACTCCCGACACCATCTTTTGCGGAATGACCTCGATGGCCTGAATTGCGTTTTCGAGCGCCTTCTGTCCAGGGATCGCCTCCTCACCGTAGGAGTAGGCGGTCACTGCGAAGTAGTAAGGCGTGCCGTTGCGAAGCGGCAGGCCCCGGATCCGATCCTCGGTAACCGTGAACTCGTAGTCGATGCCGGTGTCTGCACCCTGTTGCACGATGATCTCTTCAAGAGCACCGGCGTTCGGATTGAACACCGAGTCCTTGATCTTGGCGATCCCGTCGTTCTCGTCGAAGGTTGCCAAGCGCGTGAACGGACCAGATGCAGACGCGCCCTGGTAGATGTTGTAGCCCTGGAACTCGTAGCCGGCTTCTTCGTAGTCGTCCTTCGACTCGCTCCCCCAGGTGAGGATCACCTCGCCGTCCAACTCGACAGCGGTCAAGTTCGGGAGCGGCGGCGGTGCCGGCACGATGAAGTCGCGGTCGAAGGCGTCCTGAGCGCTCAGATCGTAGTGCCTGAGGAGATCGATGTTGGACAACCGATCGCCGACCCCCTGCTCACCACCGACGATGACCGCACCGACGATGCGCTGCTCCTCTCCCGGGTTCATGGTGAAGGGCCCAGTCGACATCATGAAGCGCCGGTCGGCAGCGTTCGAGTCCAAGCAGCCTTCACCGGTGACCGGGTCACCGCTCAGGACGAACGTCGTGACCTCGCCCTCACACGTCTGGGCCGAGCCGTCCGCCTGGAGACCCTGCATGAAGTTGTAGCTCTCCTGAGCGGTGCCCGGGTCAGTGCCTGACACGTAGCGGTTAAACGACGTCATCCCCAACGTCAGCGTGCTGTCGCCGCTTGGCACCACCGGCCCCAGGAAGAAGTCGCAACCCACCGCCGGCACCGCAGCACCGTACTGGGCGTCGTTGTTGGTCGCGTTGTAGCAATAGCCAAGACTTAGATCGACGTCGCAGCCGACCAGGTCGTCGCTAAAGCCACCCAGGTCCGGGTCGAACCACATGGACAGGTAGGTGTTCTCGAGCACGTTGGAACCCTTGTTCTCAATTTCGAACTCGATGAACATCGTGTTGAATAGGGGTCCTTCGCGCAAAAACCCAAACACCTTCTGCCGGACTTCGATACCCAAGGGCGCCGAGTTACCAGCATCGTTGCTGTGCTTGCCCGGCACGCCGTCGTTGTAGACGCACCAGAGAGTCTGGTCACCGGTCAGCTCCGGATTGCCCTCGGAATCCAACGGCGGGCCGTCTTCACCCAGCTCGGCCGCCAGCTCTTGCCAGAGCTGGTAGTCCTCGCTCTCCGGACCATCCGCGCCGTTCAGCTTCAGGACCCGGTAGCGCGGATCGGTTTCTCCCGGGTCAACCGGGTCGCCCGAGCCATCGTTCTTGAGCGGCCCGGCGGCGAACTCCTGCGAGAACTCGCCAACCGTCACCCGCACCTCGCCGTTCACCGTGGCACCCACCCACAGCCCGGCCGCGAAAATCACGTGCCTACCGGTGCCTTTGGGCCACTCCATACCAGCGTCACCCAACCCCTGGTCAAAAGCGTAAGACCCGACGTTGGTCACAAAGGAGTCAATGCTGTTCAGGTCAAAGCGGCCGTTCAGGTCCTGGACCGCGGTCGCAAAGCCCGGGAGTCCCTGGTCCCTTCCGGCCGGCGGCGCGGCGCCAGCCTGCGCCGCGACCAGGAGCGCCACACAACCCGGCAGCAACCACTGCATGCGTTTCATGTTTGCCTCCATTCTGCCGACTAGAAGTTCGCCTTCAGGCCAAAGCGGACCTGGCGAGGCAGCGAGAAGTTAAGCGGGTTCAGTTCCTTGATGTTGTAGAAGCTGGCACCGTCTGCGTCGGAGTTGGCCAGTTGCGGGTCGGCGGCAAAGGCCTGCCCGTCCGGCGTGGTCAGGAAGAGCGTCGTCTCGGCGCTACCCGACGAGGTGTAAACCTGGGTGGCGTTGTCCCGATCGAGGAGGTTCAACACCCAGACGTAGGCGTTCCAGTCCAGGCCGCCCAGCCCGAAGCCCTTGTCCGCCTTCAGGTCGATACGGTAGGTCCAAGGACCGTAGCGCGAATTGACCGAGCCGTTGGGCTGCGCGGCCAGATTGCCGAGGGTCACTTCGTTATGGATGTTGGCCGGAGTAAACGGCGTGCCGCTGGCCACGTTGAACAGCACGTTGACACCGAAGTCCTCGAAAGGCCGGGTCTCGCCCCACTGCGGGCCGTCGTCATCGCCAAAGCGGTAGTCGAGATTGAACGTCGCCTTGTGCCGCTGGTCGAAGTCCAACGGGAAGGTCTGCTTGGGCGGATCACCAGCCGTCCAGGCAATGTCCCGCTGGGTCCCCGGCAAGGCACCGGTGCCGTCGGCAAACGACAGGCTGTAGTTGAGGCTAGCCTGTACGCGGTTGCGGCGGCGCAAGGTGTAGTCGAAGTCAACGCCTTTGACCGTGCCGAAGTCGGTGTTCAAGTAGCTGGCGTAAGCCTTACTGGTACCGCCCGAGGTGGTGATGTTGCGGACCTGGATCAGGTCCTTGACCGTCTTGTAGTAGGCGGTCACATCCACCTTGGCACCGTCACCCACAGCCTGGGACATCCCCACTTCGTAGGCGGTGGTCTCCTCGGGCTCCAAGTTGGGATTCCCGAAGTCGACGAAATAGCCGCCGGTCAAGACCTTGTGCTCCAGGAACTTGTAGCTCACGTACAGGTTCTCGAGGGTCGGCGGTTGGAAGAATTTGCCGTAGTTGAAGTGCAGGTTGGTGCTCGACGACACCGGGAACGCCACACCAAGCCGCGGGCTGACCCGGTGATACTTCTTGTTGGCGCTCAAATCGCTGTCGTCCAATCGACCGGCCACCGCCCCAGAGGCGGTGGGGTCGGCATCCAACGGGTTCTCCTGGCTCAGGAGACCCTGCGTGTCGGCGTCGAAGTAGTCGTAGCGCAGCCCCGCCTTCAGCACCAAACCCTCGTACTCCACCTTGTCTTGGAAGAATGCCGAGAACTCGATGGGGTGCTTCTCGCCGTCCAGCGGTTGGGCGTCGTTGGGGTCGACACCGTCCAAGTCGAAGCCGTAGTGGTCGACGTCCAGCACGTTGTCAAACTGGCGATTCTCGTCGTAGAGGTTACGCGGGAAGAAGTGCTGGTACCGGCGCAGCGCGTGGCGGCGGAAGTCGCCTCCGAACTTGACCTGGTTGTAGCGGTCGAGCTGCCGGGTCATGTCAAAGTAGCCACCCATGTAAGACGAAATGCGCCTCAGGTAGTCATCAAAGACGTGGCCTTCCTCGCCGTCCAGGATGACGCCGAACGACGAGCGCTCGATCGGCGTGGTCGGGTCGTCCTCATTGAAGAACAAGACCCCGTAGTCCTCGAAGCGGGGGTTGCCGTTCGGACGCGCGTAAGCGGTCAACTGGTCGAAATGGACGCCGTCGCCGCGCTTGCGCTCGGTGTGGTAGAGGTTGAACCCGGCGTTGTAAAAAGTCGATGTCGAGACGTTCTGCGTGTAGCGCGCAAACCCCGAGAAGTTCCGATCCTCGTAACGCGGTGCGTGCTCCCGGTTGAACAGGTACGAATGGCGGTACTGCTGCCACTTGTCGATCGACCCCTGGGTCCCGAGGAGGAGCTTGTTGGCGTCGCCCAGCTTGAAGTTGAGCTTGCCCTGCCAGTTCCAGCCATTCAGCGAGTTGGACGGCAAGCGCTTATCCGCGTAGGAATCGATTGCGTCCTGCTCGAAACTGGTGATTTCACCGGCGCCCAAACTCTCCTGCAAAAGATCGGCCACCTCTGCGGTCATCGCCGACGGATCCCGATCCCGGGACCAGCGCCGCTCGCCTGAAGCGAAGAAGGTGTGCTCTCCAAACATCGGGCCGCCCAGCGTGCCGGCGTAAATGTTGTAGTCGGAGGGGTTGGTCCCCAACTCCAAGTTGTCGGTAATCGCCTCGAGCGAGCCAAAGATCTCGTCCTCACCCTCCTTGGTGATGACGTTGACGATGCCCGATTGGAAGCGCCCGTACTCAGACTCGAAACCGCCCTTCAAGAACACCACTTCCGAAATGGCATTCGAGTTGATCGAGGTCGACGAAATCCCGGTCAAGGGATCCTGCTGCAGAAACCCATCGACGAAGTAGCCTACCTGGTTGGGCCGGCCGCCCCGCACAATCAGGGTCGAGCCGTTGCGACTCTCTTCGGTCGTGTTGTCCAAAAGTCCCAGGTCTTGATCGAAGTCGACCACCCCCGACTGCACTGCAGCCGCAGCCTGATAGCCGCGCACCGGCAAGGCGCCGATGTCCTCGGCGGTGATAAACGTCGCCGTCGCCGTCCGGTCCGGCTGGATAAGCGGCCGCTCCTGCACCACCTCGATGGCTTCGCCCAACTCGAAGGCAATCGCCTGCATGTCGAACGACACCTCGGTCGTGAAATCAGGGAACACCTGGACGTTCTGCTTACGGACGTCCTGGTATCCAATCATCTTGGCGGTGACGGAGTACGAGCCCGGAGGCACGTTGATAATGAAGTACTCACCCTGGTCGTTTGAAACGCCACCGAGTACGGTCCCCTCGAGGATAATGCTGGCTGGCACCAACGGCTCCCCAGATTGGGTATCCATCACCTTGCCAGCGATCTTCCCGGTGGTCCCTGCAAAGCCAGGCACTGCGGTGGCCAGCAGAAGAACGAGCACTGGGAAGAAGACGCTAGACCTCTTCATGCTTCTCCCTCCTATTGGAGCCATCCCGCCCAAGGCGTAGGGACCCGATGCGGGGGATGGGCGGGCTTGAATCGCCTGAGCAAGCGAGCCTCCGACTCTCCGGCGATTTGGCGCGCGCATGCGCGCTGAAACTTTCATGAGCCTTCCGTGTATGACTGGGGGCCATCACACGTCTTTGGGTGTGGATCGAGCAGGCTACAGGAGTGGAACCCGGACTGGCGTTCGCAACTAGGGCACGCTGTTCAAGGGCGATTCCTCCAGTCGCCCGTGCGCCCCTCCTGCCTTCCCAGGCGGGGGGGAACACCTGTTCGATCACGACAAGCGATTGCCACGCTGCCGCTCCCATTGGAGGGAGCGCCCAACGTGACGGTGGAAAGTAGTGCACAACGGCTCCAGATTTGGCAACCCCCAAAATCGCCGAGTCCGATGCGAGATGGCTTGGCGGGACCCCGGCGAGGCCCTCCGCCAATTTGTTAAAATTCGATTAATCAATGACTTAGAGTGTCATGCAGGCCCCCCGCGAGCCAGTTTGGGAACCTCTTGCCCCCTCAAAAAAAAGCGCCGGACGATGCCCGGCGCTCGCTTTTTGTACGCCACTTCACACTGACTGACCTATTGGCCACCGCCCTTCCCGGCCAGCCACCCCAGGTTCAGGAGGTGCTCGCGAATCTTGAAGACTTGCTCCTCTGAGTCCGGATAGAGCGGCGTGTACTCGCCCGCATCCTCGTCGAAATCGAAGAAAAAGCTCGGCATGCGCGTGCCGGGCAGTTCCTCCTGGGGGTCTTTCAGCCAAGCATCGATCCAGGCAGGCTGCAGCCGCCGCCGCGCCAAGGAGAGATCCGGGGCCCAATCGGCCGGGTCGCCACCCGGGGTCTGGTCGCCCAGCACGTGACACTTCTGGCAGCGCAGCTCATCGAAGAGCTGGCGCCCCTCGGCCAGTTCCCGCGGCGCCGCGGTCACCGCCGCCGGCCCCCTGAAGCTGGGAGTCTCCCCGTCCAGCCCGGCAAAGAAGCTGATGATCTCGTTGGCAGCCGGGTCTGAGAAGTGGAAGGTAGGCATGCGCACGTGCAGCCAGGGTCGAATCGTCGACGGCTCCTTCAGGAACTGGAAGAACCAGTCCGGATTCACCTTAGCCCCCTGGTGGCGGAGCATTGGCGGGGCAAAGGCCTCGTCGTCCAAGGTCGAGGCAATCTCACCGCCGTAGCCGTCCAGGCTGTGGCAGCCGATGCAGTTGTTCTCGTGGATCGGCCACCAGCCAGCCTCCCGGGAAAGCTGGGCCGGCGTCCGCTCTGGGCGTTTGGAGCCCGCCACCCGCTCCTTGGTAAAAGAGAGGAGGTTGAGCGCCATCAGCTCGGCTTGCTCATCTGTGAAACCAAAGGCCGGCATCTTCAGCTTGTCCTGGGGCGCTTTGGTGCGCCCCTCGTCGAAGATGCGCGGATCCTTCAGCTTGTTGACAAAGAAATCGCGCCGTGTGTGGTGGACGTCAGCAAAGCCAAAGTCGAGCTGGAACAGCGGCTTGTCGGCGTGCTGGGACAGCTCGGTGCCGATCGGCTGGGCGTCCTCAAAGCCCCGGATATCGTGGCAGCCGAAGCAACCGTAGCGGGAGATGGTGATCTGGCCGACAAACTCCACCTGTTCTTCGGGGCTCTTGGCGCTCCAAGCCGCCTCCGCCTCCGCCCGGGTGGCTCGCTGTCCCAGGGTTTCCAGAGCGATGGTCTTTAGGACTTCCTGATCGATCGACGGGCGGCGAAAACCTGCGGTGCCCTCCCGCTTCAGCGACATCAGATAGGCGACGATGTCCTTGGCTTCCTGGTCGGTGAGCCGCAAATCCGGCATCCGGGTGTGCTCCCAGTACTGCTTGGGATCGAGCACCCAGGCGTAGAGCCAGGCGGCCGACACCTTGGAACCAGTCCCCATCAAGTTGGGCCCGTGGAAGCGCGGGTTCCCCCAACTGACCCCCTCGTTGCCGACCGCGTGGCACCCTTTGCAACCAATGGTGTTGACCAGCTCCTCGCCGCGGCGAGCGCTCCCTCCTGAGCCCGAGTTGGAGTAGCGCCGGCCGCGCTCGGAGTGTTTGAAAAGGTATTCGACGATCGCCCCGACCTCGACCCGAGCGCGGGCCTCGTCCTCGGGGGTCGAGGTGTTGGACAAGCCGAAAAACTTGGGCATGCGGGAAGGACGAAAAGCGGGCGGGTCCATGATCCACAGATAGGCCCAGTCGGGCGTGGTCTTGGTCGCGATGCGCTCCAGGCTGGGACCCGAGCGCCGCAACCCCTCGTAGCCTTTGGTGGCGTGGCAGCCGTAGCAACCCGCCTGGAAGTACATGTAGCGTGCCTGGTTCAGCCGCTCTGCACCCCCGACATGGAACTCCTCGGTGTGGCACTTGAAACACGCCGACTCGGTCTCCGCCGCCAGGCGCATGGGGTGCGGCCAGTGATGCATTTCTTCCCAGCCGTACTCCTCCTTCCACTCCTCCTCTTGTGCGTGATTGTTGGGAGTGTGAGCGGCGGTCTTGAACGTCGTGCCCCATCCCCGCCCGGCGTGGCACACCGTGCAGCCGAACTCGGCCATCGGATGTGCAGAGGTCGACGCCAAGTACAAATCCAAGTTGGGATGGGTCCGGAAGGGCTGCTCGTGGTGCTCGTAGCCTGGCGTGTCGACGGTCACGTGGCAACTCATGCACCGGTCGGTGCGCGGGATCTCGGTGAAGTTGACGTCCAGCTTCAGGTCGTCGATGACCACCTGCTTGACCTTGATCGACGGGTTCATGAAGTCGACCAAGGGAGCGTTGCGAAACTGATTCTTGAAGTTGGCGCCCAGCTCGTCGATGCGCTGCTCGATCTTCCGCGCGTCATCGAACAAGGCGTCGCGCTCGGCCAGCGCTTGGTCGCGGTCAGCGGTCAGAAGATCCAGCTTGGACTGCGCGCCATCGCGCGCCCGCGTCGCTTCTTTGGCCGCGTCCTGAAGATCAACGAGCTTGGCGCGCAGCTCGCCGACTTCTCCCCCCAGTTTCTCGGCGCGCGACGCACCATGAGCGCGCGCCTCCTCGAAGTCGTAGCGTTTGACGTCGAAGATGGCCTTGGCGAAGCGGTATTCCTGGTCGGCGCGGTACCAAGCGCCTTCCAACGTGTCCAGCTCCTGTTCAGCCGCTCGCACCTCGGCGCGCCGGTCGGCCAAGCCTTGCTCGGCAGCTGCCATCCGCGCTTGAACGTCCTCGAGGGCGGCGGCATCCACCGCCGCTTCGGTTTCACCCAAGCGCGCCTCAAGCTCGGTGACCTCGGCCTTGTTGAAGCCGCGCTGCACCTGCTTCCATTCGCGCGTGTAGTCGTCGGCCACCATCCATATGGCGGTCACCAAGAGCGCCAACGCCGAAATCACAAACCACCAGTTGAGCCGGTGGACGTTGTAGACCTCCTCGTACTGGGCGGGCGGCGCTTGCTTTTTGGGAGGCGGGGTTGCCACGTTGGTTCGCTCCTTGTCGCGCCTAGATGTTGAAGAAGTACTCGGGAATGGCCACGATGTACTTTAGGTTAATGAGCCAGCGCAGGTACATCTTGATGGGCATCGACAGCATCGTCAGGAACAGGAAGCACATGACGTTGTAGCGGATGAAGCCCATCTGCACGTACATCTTCCGAAACACCGTCTTGGCCAGGAGGGTCGGCAGGATCAAGAAATAGAGGAGCACGAGGATCAAGCCCGGGAACTCCCGCACCAGCCAGTTACCCGGCAAGGCCGAGTTCAGCGCCTTGACCCAGAAGAGTTCGGACAAGTTGACGTTGACTAGGGGCTCGAGCTTGTGGATGTCCCAATACTCGAAGGGGCCGAAGAAGTTCCAATTGGGTCCTCGCAAGAAGGTCCCGATGTAGATCAAAAACACCCACAGCACCATGTAGCCGAACAGAAACATGGTGATCGCAAAAGGCCGTTCCTTGAAGGTGTAGTAGCCGTTGCCCTTGGGATTAGGATCGAGGTACGGGACTGCCATGAGCCCGACGATGATGAGCCCCGGCAACAGGACGCCGGCGATCCATGGGTCGAAGTAAACCAGCATCTCCTGGAGACCCAGGAAATACCAAGGCGCTTTGGACGGATTGGGCGACAGCTGCGGGTGGGCAGGCTCCTCAAGCGGCGCCTCGAGCCCCAAGGACCAAATGATCATCACCACCGTGCAAATCACCGCGCAGATCAGCTCGATGTAGACCAGGTTCGGCCAGACAAGCACCTTCTTCTTGCCTTCGGCCTTCTCGGGAAAATCCTCGCCGCGCTCGATGTAGCCGTCGTTCCGCACGGCCATGCGCATGGCGAACCAGGTCAGAAACAGCGTGATCGCCAACATAATGACGATCGGCACGTTGTCAGGCTTGGAGACGATCACCTTAAAGTCGGGGTCGGTCATCGAGACAAAAAAGGCAATGACCGGGACCAGCAGGATCAGATAGGAGATCACCGAGGTGGTCAGTTTCCGGGCCCAGATGGCCAAGAAAAAGAGCACTATGACGGTGGTGGTGAGGACCGCCGGCGACGAGACCGCGTCGATCCAATCTTTTAAGGCTTCCATCGTGTCCCCCGCGACCTAACCCAACTCAACGAACGAAAGGCGAAGCGGGCCGATCAGAGGGGGCCCGAGATGCCACCGTCTTTGCGCACGCGCCAGAAGTGGATGGCCATCAGAAAACCCGCTACCACGGGGAAAGCCACGCAGTGGAGGACGTAGAAGCGCAGTAGTGCCCCGGCCCCGACAAATCGGCCGCCCAAAAGCGCAAACCGAATGTCCGACCCGGCGTGGACCAGCGACACGTCACCCACCTTGAGAAGCGCCGCCCCCGGCCCTTCGTGCCCTAAGAAGGGTGTCGCCCGCGCCATATTGGTGCCGACGGTGATCGCCCAGATTGCCAGCTGGTCCCACGGCAAGAGGTAGCCGGTGAAGCTCAACAGGAGCGTCAGGACCAAGAGGATCACCCCAATGTTCCAGTTAAACTCGCGCGGTGGCTTGTACGAGCCGGTCAGGAAGACGCGAAGCATATGGAGCCAGACGGTGATCACCATGGCGTGGGCGCCCCACCGGTGCAACTCGCGCATGATGCCGAGGGGCACGTGCTCGGAGAGGTCCATGATATCGGCGTAGGCGTACTCGACCGTCGGCCGGTAGTAGAACATCAAAAGGAGCCCGGTCACCGTTTCGACCAGGAACAGGAAGAAGGACAAGCCGCCCATGCACCAGGTGTAGGACACCTTGACCCCCGAGGCGCGCATCTTCGTGGGGTGCATGTGCAGGATGACGTTGGAGGTCATCGACAGCATGCGGTTGCGCTGGGTGTCCGGCATGCCGTGCCGGAAGAAGGACTTCCAGACCTGTGACTTGTACAGCCAGTCCAGCTTGCTGCTCATCGACGCTCCCCGGTGGACGAACTCACCCGAACCTCAGACCTACGTGGAGACCAGATAGGCCTGCGGCTCCTCCCACTGGCCTTTTTCCTGCTGCAAGATGCGGTTCTTGTTGACCACGACCTGGCCGTCCGGGCCCAACGTGACGCCAAAGCGCTCGAGCGGCCGCGGCGCCGGACCTTCGAAGTTGATGCCCGAGCGGTAGAAGCCACTGCCGTGGCACGGGCACTTGAACTTCTCCTCGTTCTTCAGCCAGTTGGGGGTACAACCCAGGTGCGTGCAGGTGGTCGACAGGACGTAGAGTCCGCCGGCATCGCGCACCACCCAAATCCCAAAGCGGTCTTTGAAGCGCTCGTCCACCTGCCCCACCTGGAAGTCACCAGGGGCGCCGATCCGAAACTCGGACGGCGGCTCGACCAGGACGTTGGGGAAGAAAAAGCGGGTCATCGCCACACCACAGGCACCCATGGCGGCGGTGAAGGCGAGCCAGGCGGTGCCAAGCAAGAAGCCCCGGCGCGGCACGTCGTCGTCGGCTTTGGCGGCCTTCTTGGCGGCGGGCTTGGCTGGCGCGGGCTTTGCGGCTGGGGTGGCCTTAGCGGCTGCGGGTGGCTTGGTCGCTGGGGTCGACTTGGCAGCTGCGGGTGGCTTGGTCGTTGCCTGTGGCTTGGCAGCTGCGGACGGCTCGGCGGCTGGCTCGGCGGCTGGCTTGGCGGCGGCTGGCGGCTTGGTGGCGGCTGGCTCGGCGGCGGCTGGCGGCTCGGCGGCGGCTGGCGGCTTGGCGGCTGGAGTCTCGGGCGGCGCCGGGCGTTTCCCCTCCGGCGTGTCGTCTGCCGGCGGCGTCTGGTCGGTCATTCCTGAGTTCCCCGCGGTTCTGAGGCTGCCGCTTGGCCGCGCCCCTGCCGAGCTTCGCATCGCACAGGCCCAAACCGCGCAACACCTTATCGCCAGGCGACTTGTGCGCGAAACTGGGACCGCGCGCAGTATACCCGGCAGGCGCCTTTTGTCAACTGTCAGGCCCTCCTAGACCCATGCAAACTAGCCCCGCGCTTCTTTATTGAGTGCTAACCCGGCGCCCCTCCAAAGCGGCGCGCGCCGCCTTGCGGACCGTCGGGCTCGGATCGGCAGTCTTCAGCTCGGCAATCTTGGCGTCGTAGCGCGAGTCGTCGAGCCTCTCCAGGGCGCGCAGCGCGTTCAGCATCACCTCATCCTGCTGTGGCCCCTCGAGCCCGGCCGCCTCGACGGTCGGCCGGTCCAGCATGTCGCCGAGCAGCTCGACGCCGCCCGGGTCGCCGTGGCGGGCCAAGGCCGCCGCCGCGTTCCAACGCACGTCGGTGCGGGGATCGTGCAGGAGCTTGGCCAAACCCTCGACCGCGGCGTCGCCCTCGACGGTTCCCAGGCTATAGGCCACCATGGTGCGCAACCCGTCGTCCTCCGCGTCCACCAACGCCGCCAGGGCGGGCCCGGCCCGCGGATCTTGGATCGCCCCCAAGGCCCAAACCGCATAAAGCCGGGTATCTGGGTCGGGATCGGCGGTGGCTTCGATCAGGGCCGGCACCGCTTGCGGGTCACCAATCTTGCCCAAACAGAGCGCCATGTAGCGCTTCACCCGCGGATCCCGGGCCGGTTCCTGGAAGAGCGCCACCATCTGGCCGGCAACCTGCGGCGAAACCTCCATTTGCTGGCGATCGAGGGTGGTCGCCAGCTCATACGCCGCCTGCCAGCGCCGATTTCCCCCGGACGAGCGAATCTCCTCCAGGTAGTCGCCAGGTGTCTTCGGTCCCGCCGACAAGAGCCGCCCGATCAGGAGAACGAGCCCGCAGGCCACTACAATAAGAAAGGGGATCAGGAAGAGCCGTGCGCCAAGCGGCAACGGCTGGGGCTCAGGCGTGGGCGTGGGCTGGTCGGTCACAAAGCGCTCCCTATAGGCTCGACGGCCGGCAGCGTAGCACGGAGCAAGTCGTCCAGCGCCAGCCTCGATGGCCCTGGATGCTACAATGGACACCTATCGCTCTAGTGTCGAAGGAGCGCTCATGTCCCCCAAGATTCCAACGTTGCTTGCCCCCAACCCGTCGCGTGGTCCTAGCCAAATCGAGTTTTCCATCGCTAGAGAGCAATATGTTCGCCTGGCAATCTCCGACGTGCAGGGCCAACGCGTCGCAACGCTTGTCGACCAGGTCGTAGCCCCCGGGCTTCACACCGTGCATTGGGATGGCCAAAGCGCCAGCGGCAAGCGTGCTGCCAGCGGCATCTACTATTGGCGCCTAGAAACGGGCGGCGACCACATCCAGCACTCGAAGGTACTCAAGCTCCGGTAGACATCAGGGAGGTCGCACATGGGGTCGATCGATCACCGCTATCATTCGAACCAAGCCATGGTGGCGGGGTGGCGGTTGAAGCCAGCCCTCGCACTCATACTGATTGCCCTCGGCGCAACAGTCAGCGCCGGGCCCGCACATTCCGCCACCACAGAGATCCCCCACCTCTCTGCACATCTCGACGTCAATGCCGTTGACATGCTTGTCACCAACGTGGGATCGCTTGCCTCCGACGTTGAAAAGGGCGGCCCAGGGTTGGAATGGCCGATCGGTGCCGGCAAGCACGTGGTCGGCGGCGCCGGTCTCTGGCTCGGAGCCACGGTCGGCGGCGAGGTGAGGATCGCGATGACCGACGACACCTGGGAGTTCGCTGCCGGACCCCTCGACGCGGCCGGACAACCTGTCGACCCCACCGAAAGCAACCCCGACTGGCGGGTCCTCAAAGTCGATACTGGAAGCGACTCGACCGGCGCCGACTATGTGCTGTGGAAGGCGCTGGCTCGGGACCTCGAATCCAAAGGACCACCGGTGACGGCCAATGGCCAGCCGCTCATCCGTGGCGACCAAGCCCTGTGGTGTGTCTTCAACGACGCCGTCGCCGCCGGGCACACCCACCCGGCTGGCGCCACCGCTCCACTTGGGGTGGAGGTTCGGCAATACGTCTGGGGCTCGTTCACCACGGGTGCGATGATGTCCACCGCCTTTGTCGAGTTTGAAATCGACAACCGCGGACCGAACGTCTTGGAAGACCTGTGGATTGGGTTGTGGATCGATGCAGCCCTGGGCGATCGGGCGGACGACCTGGTCGGCATCGACACCGATCTCAACCTGGCGTTCGCCTACAACGGCGGCGACGACGCCGAGTTCGGTACGGCGGTGCCCGCCGTCGGTTGCAAGCTCTTGCGGGGCCCCGACACTCCCGGGGGCGAGCTGGGCATTGCGTCGTTCAGCGCCTTCGGCCCCAGCGGCGGCCCGCAGAACGCCCAGGAAACTTACCGAATGCTGCAAGGGCTCACACCGGCCGGGGAGCCTCAACTCTGCGATGGCGCTCCCACGTCGCTGCCACTCAACGGCAATCCAGTGACCGGCACCGGATGCCTCGACGGCCCGCCCGGTGATCGACGCATGCTCGCGGCTACGGGTCCGCTCACCATGGCACCGGGCGACGTCCAGCGTATTGCCATCGCCTTCGTCGTCGGTGGTTCGCCGGGAACCGGGGATCCGCTGTCCAACGTCGACCTCATGCGGTTCAACACGCACGTCATCCAAGAGAGGTTTGACCAAAGCCATCTTCCGGCGGCACCGGTGTGCCTGATTGCGCCTTATCTAGAGGGCTTTGCCGGCGAATCGATCCAATTTGATGGCAGCCGCTCCTACGATCCAGATGGGACAATCGTCGGCTTTGACTGGGAGTTCGGCGACGGCGCGTCCGGGTCCGGCCCCGAAATCGTCCACGTATACACGAGTCCTGGTCAATTCGACGCCACGCTGACCATCACCGACAATGACGGTCTCAGCAGCAGCTGCACGGCAGAGGTAAGCATCTCAACCGTCCCGCCACCGGCGCCCGTCACTTTCATCAACCTCCTCGCCGGCGGCTCAGGTGGCGCCGAGTACGAAAATGTCAACGTCTTGCACGAGCGCGCTTGGTCATGGGTGGATTGGGGTGGCCCCTTCTTCCACGGCGGCGTCGGTCTTGGGTGCGACTTCTCCGGCTCGGCAATTGTGCCCTCAGAAACGGCACTGGCGTCTTGCCCCGAGGCAATCGTCGCCCCGGAACGATTCGCTACGGTGGAGCTGCGTTTCGAGGGACGTCAACGCGGTTACCGCTATTTGCGCAAGGAACTCCCGACAGGCGGAGCCCCCGCCACCGGACGGGCCTACAACTTCGTCGGTTACGACGATGTGATGTGCACGGCATGGAAACTGGGAGTCGGCGAGCCAATGCAGCTCCAAGTGATGTATACCGAGCGTGCCTACGCCGACGACGCCGGCACGCTTAGCCCCACCCAGCCCGCATCCCAGGACGCGTTGTTTCAACCGACAACCGAGGAAGACGGCGGGCGCGAGTACTTGCTCATCCTTGATGTCCCTTACAGCGAAACGCCTGACAGCGAATTCATGCAGGACGACATCTACTTCTCTGGCCAGCTGCCGGTTTTGTACGGCGTCTGGGTCCGCCACCGTGGAGAATCAAACTCCGGCCCGGAGTACGTCATCGACCCTGAGGATCGGTTTGTCATCCATTGGCCGGATGTTGGCGCGCCGGTGGCGTGGGGAGTCGCCGCCTTCGTCGACTTCACTGGTGACGGTACAGATGATCTAGTCCGTACTTCGCTGGACGCCAACAAGACCTACGCCAACGCCACAACCTCCCTGACGGCTGGCTGGTTTGACCACGAAGCGCCCGCACTCTCCACAGCCTCACCGACGCTCACGCAAAGCTGGGCGGACTACGACGGCGACGGCGACTGGGACGTGTTCCTCGGCAACCAAGGCAATCCGAACCAGCTGCTGGCGAACGACGGCGGCGGCCAACTGACCGCCGTGGAAATGGCCTCTATTGGCACCGCCGGCGACGTCGAAGCGGCCGCCTGGTTTGACCTGGAGAACGACGGGGATTTGGACCTCCTCCTCGCTTCTCCCCATCACCCGAACCGCCTCTTGGTCCAAGACGAGAGCGGCGCCTTGTTGCAGGGCGATCACGCCGCCCTGGAAAGCCACCAAACCACACACGTTTCGGCCTTGGATGTCTCGGGCGACGGCTGGGTCGACCTTTACTTGACCGGCACGGTGCGAAACGCACTATACCACTACGAGGACGGTGTCGGCTTGGTCGAGGCAACCCCCAACGCGCTGGCGCTCGGCGCGCTCGGTGGCGCCTCCGCCTGGGCCGACTACGACGCCGACGGCGATTGGGACGTCTTTCAATTCGCCCCCGAAGGGCAAAGTCAGCTGCTCAGAAACGACGGCGAAGTGTTCAGTGCCGTCGACACCGAGGTGGTCCCGGCCGGAGTCCAGGCGGCAGCTTGGGCCGACTTCAACAACGACCGTCGCCTGGACCTCTTCTTGGGCAGAAACGCGGCCGCCGTACTGCTTCGGGGCAATGCCGGCGACGGCTCTTTCTTCAGCATCACGCTCCCTCAGGAGTTTGCAGGCATTCACTCGTTGGCGCTGGCCGACGTCAACCAAAACGGCGGCGTCGACGTATTCGGTTTACGCGCCACACGCTCCAACCTCCTTCTCGAAGCCGAGGACCGCGGAAACTCCTGGCTGGAGATCGATTTGCAAGGCCGGGCGTCGAACTCAAAGGGCATTGGCGCCCTGGTCACAATCACCCGGGACACGACCCGGCAGCACGCCCAGATGGTGCAAAGCAACCACTCGCCGGCGCTGCACTTCGGCACCTACGCCGACCGCGTTGAGGTGCAATGGCCGTCGGGGACCAGGCAAGCGCACGACGGAAGCGGTCAGCGTCGCATCGCCATCGAGGAGGCACCAATCAGCGAGGTCCAGCTCGAGCACGTCGACCTGACGACGATCGTCCAGTCGATCCACTTGCGGTCCATCCGTCTGAGCTGGATTGCCCAAAGCTCACCCCACCTCCTCGGGTTCCACGTGTGGCGGAGCGTGGCCGGAACGCGTGAACGAACGCGGTTAACTGAGGACCCCCTGACTAGCCAGTTCGAGTACGAATACACCGACGCGAACTTGCTACTCTCTGAAAACTACGATTATTGGATTGAAGCGGTCGGTGAAGATCAAGCGTCGCAATTCTTTGGCCCCCTGCGCCGCGCCCGCGCCCTGCCGCCGCGCGCTGTCGCCCTCTACCCCGCCCGCCCTAATCCGTTCAACCCGGGAACCACCATCCGCTTCGATCTACCGGCCCGGGGCTCAGCCCGCCTCGTGGTGCACGACGTGGCCGGGCGCGTGGTGCGCGTTCTTCTCGACGATGTCCGCGACGCCGGCGTTCACTCCGTCCGCTGGAACGGCCGCGAAACACGCGGCGTTCCCGCTGGCTCCGGCGTCTACTTCTACCGGCTAGAGGCTGGCGGCCGAACCCTCACCGGCCGCATGGCGCTGGTCCGCTGATCGGTGACACCGCCGCGGTTCGTCAGCAAGCGGCGGTAGGTCGTTATGAATTCATGCGACCTTCGGTCGAACCCAAACGGTAACCCTGCCACCTTCATGCGCTCGGGGTTGACAAAATGTCCATAAATAGTTCCGGAGCGGAACTCAGCGCCGGGTTCCGCTGCGAAACTCCGCGGCGGTCAGTGAAGCAAGACTCCGGCAGTTCCGAAGTCAACACTGAAGCGCGCCTTGATCGATCCCCACGTTGACTTGGCGACCGGATTCGTACACTCGCACTCCACGTCGAAAGCCCCCACGACACCACAACCATCGGTATTGACTGGCGCGCACGGCGAGTTGGCACAAAGCGACCAGTCCCCCTGTGCAGCATCGCAAAACAGCGGATCGGCCGCCAAATTGCTGTTTCCGCGCTCCTGCCCGGCAACACAAGCAACCCAGTCGCCACCCTCGTTGCCGAAGAGGTTCGTGCATTCGGCCACCGCCGACGTGGACCCGAAGCACTCCACCGCCGCACCACCGACTCCGAACGCTACGATCGTTCGATCTAGACTGTGGGTGATCGCCTCGAAGGGACTCGAAAAGACGATCCCACTGCCGGTCGGTGCGCTATTCCGGACTACGGTGGTCGAGCGGATTGTCGATGGGCGCCGACTTCTGCAGAAAATCCCACCCCCATAGGTCGCAGTGTTGTCGACCACCAAGCATCTTTCTACCAAGCGGTCGCCAAACGCGGAACCCCCAAAAGAGATTCCACCACCTCGCACCCCAGAGTTGTTGGCAACGATGCTGTCGACCAACGGTGTTCCTGAGATCGCGACGCCTCCTCCTAGGTCGTCGGAGCGGTTGCCAGTAAAGGTGCATTGCTCAGCTATGGAGTGGACCAGTGTTGCACCTCCTCCACTTGTCTCTGCATGGTTGTCACGGAACTCACATGAACGCACGGTGATATTGACACCCTCACAGCCTCCCCCACCGCGAGCACGATTCCCGAGAAACTCACAATCGAGCACAACTGAGTTGTCCGGGTCCGTGCCGCTGGCCACTAGACCACCGCCGCAATAGGCTGCAGCATTGTTCTTGAACGTTGCCTGAACAACTTCGAAATCCGTGTTCCACAGAGCGCATGCACCCCCCGCAGCAAGACCAACGAGCGCGCTGTTTTCCAGAAAAACGCAGTTCTGAATTCGCACATCGCTCTGGTAGGCAACAATGGCGCCACCACCTCCACCCGGGCCCGTGCCCGCTGCCGCGTTCCCGTTGAACGCGCAGTCTTGAATCTCAACGGTGCTACCGCCAATGACGATAGCACCACCTCCTACCGTTTCGAGGCCGTTTCCGTCGCCGTTTCTCAAGGTTAGGCCAGCAATGCGAACCGTCGAACTCCAAATGAGAAACACCCTGCCGGTACCCTCGCAGTCGATGACCGTTTGATCCCGACCGCCCTCCGAACGAAACGTCAAGTCGGCTACCGACAGTTCGACGTTTTTGTTGCCATCGCCGGTGTACACCCCGGGTGCTAGCACGATCTCGTCGCCAGAAGACGACTGCGTAACCGCTGACAGAATGTCGGGTGCATCCGCGGGAACGTTGATCGTCATAGCAAAAGCTGCGCAGACGAACTCACGAGGTGACGCGATGACGCCGGCGGTCGCGGTCGCGATCGCGACCGCCACCGCCATTCCCTCTCTAAGCACACTCTTAGGCCTACCGCACGACAAGCGCACGCTCAACCTGCCGTTGATCGTTGAGCAAGAACTCAACAAGATAGACGCCGGAAGTCACGGTCGCGCCGTCGCCACTGCGACCGTCCCAGGAAAAAACGTGCGATCCCGGGAGAATCAGCCTTCCCGACTCCAAAGCACGGATCAATCTTCCACGAACATCGTAGACCCGAACCTTGACGCGGGCGGATCGCTCAGTTTCAACTCGGTAGCGAAGCACCCCCCCCCGCGCGATGCCCCCCATTGGGCTGAGCAAACTGATTGTTGCAGCGTTCCCTCTCTCCTCCGTCCCCAGGTACTCAAGAAATGGGTCCCGGGAACCATAGGACTCTAGGTCGCCGCGGCAATCGACAATCTCGCCGCTCCCTAGCTCCAGAGTAATCGCCCCAGGCACCGGTGCCTGGACCTCAAAACGCTCTAGCGCGACGATATCGCCACTACTCAAACACTCAAACGCCGCAGCGTACCGCCCTTCCGACAGGCGATGGTCGGGGTATCCTAGAATTTGCCCAGACACAAGTTCACCGTCGAGTTGACCCAGGGTCCACTCCTCAGGCCAGTTGAGACTCACATGTACTCCCCGCATGGATTCATATCCACTTGCAAACAAGACAACCGTCTTGTTCGTTTCGCGAGAACCAGAGGCTACGCTGGAAATAGCTCGCTCAGGCTCGACGACGGGGATCGATGCTTCGGAAGGCAAGGCATCGAAGACATGCAAGTACAGTCGGAGGCCTGAGTTGTCTCCCAACGGATCGTCGCCTACCTCAACCTCGTCCCAATCATCCCTGGCCAAGCCCTGGCCACAATTCGTGGCCCAATGGTGCTGAAGCAAAACCAAATCTGGCATGTTGATCGCGTCGTCGCCCGTGTAGTCGCCCAGGTGACCTGGCGCGCCCGTATTGAACACGCTTTGAAAGAGAAAAATATCGTTCAACCCGATCTCGCCACTCCCATCGTGGTCTGGATTTCTTAAACCTCCGTGCTCGTTAAACGTGGGATCATAACCCTCTATGTTGATGTACCAGTTAAGACCACCGCTGCATCCAGACAAATCCGGAATCCTAACCTCGCACCCAATGGGCGCAACGCAGTTCGTCGCGTCTTTGCTAGTCCAGGTTAGAATGCCGTTGGCGTCGGAGGGCGCGTCAGCGAGGAAGTTCGTCGGGAACGACCCACAGTCAGGGTGGCAATTCTTACCTATGGCATTCCAAAGACCGACGATCGGCTGATTGTTGGAGTTCCTCAGGTGTACCTGCCATTTGAGGACCGCCCACGGATGCAAACTCGGATGCTCATTACACGGGCTCTCCGTGATGCGTGGTTGGTAGACCGTGTACGTTTGATCCGGACAGTTAACGCACCCCACGGTGCATGGCTCCTGGCACACGCCAGGTGCTGCCACAAGAATGGTGGCGAATGTAAGCGCGCTTACAATGGAAGGAAGGAAGGAAACGAACGTAAGTTACGGCACTGAAGCCACTTCATAACCCACTCCACGGCTCAGCAAAAGCGGAACGGCGCTTTGCTTGCGGCACGCCAAGCTTCCGAAGAAACCCGGCGAACGACCCTCGGCCTGAACCTTCAGCCTAGCACGAAACACAACCACAAATCAACGGCGCCAACGTCAGCGCACCCGCAGCACCTTCCGCACCTGCCGGTGCCCATCTGCCTCGACCCGCACGAAGTAGACGCCGCTGGCTGAGGCGGCACCACCCAGCACGGCGCCGTCCCAAGTCAGCGTGTGGAGCCCCACTCCAAAGGAGCGCTTGGCGAGCACCTGGACGAGCCGGCCGCTCGCGTCATATACCCGCGCGTCGACGAGCGCTTGGCGGTGCATTTCGAAGGGGATGGAGGTCTCTGCCACAAACGGATTCGGCAGCGGGCTGGCCAAGCTGATGGGCACCGCCAAGACTCGTCGCGGTGAAATGGCCGCCGTCAGCTCGCGCCGGATATTGGCGTCGGTTTCAGCGGTATAGGCCAACCGGTACGCCAGAGACGGAGTGCTTCCCGAGTCGACCATGAACCCTGCCCCACCAAGCGCGCCTCGTTCGACATGGATGCGCCGGTCGGTGAGTTCGGACTCGAGTATTCCCGGGGTGTTTCGGTCCACGCGATAGACTGCGAGGTTCGAGACCTCGACACCCGCCGGTGGCGCCGCCCACTCGATGCGGTTGCTTTGCCCCGTCGACACCACCGTCCATCGGAGAGGCAAGACCCGCGGCTCATCAAACGGTTCGAACACCCGGGTTCTCGGACCCGCTTCTGAGAGTTCCACCAGGACCACATCCAACTGGCCGCTCCGCTTTAAGTCGGCCGACGCGACGCGGCCGGCACCGTCGCGCCCCCCGTACCAAATGGGCACAAAGCGATTGTCCGAAACCGCATCGACCACGTAGACGTCGTCGCCCACAGCGATCACCATCTCCGGGGTGCTATCTCGATCCACATCGATCGACGCCAGGTCATTGTCGAGAACGGCGCCGCAGCGCAACAACATGCGGCCGGGGGCCTGCGGCACCGCTTGATCGGCTTCTCGATGCTATCACTCGCGATCGTAGTCGCTCCGCTTGCCGCCAACGGTGGGAACATCACGATCCCTCACATCTTCGCGAACGGAGAAGTCGCTGACGCTGAACATGTGAACGAAAATTTCGACCTGTTGGTCATCGAAGCCAACGAACACGAGGCGAGAATGTCGGCGCTCGAAACCCAGCTGGCGGTGCTGGAAACCACGCTCACCAACAACAGCACACAGCTGGCAAATCTGGAAGCCGTCGTCACCAACAACTCAACGGTCCTCGCAAAGCACGGATTGCAACTTGACGCGCTCAACCTCAGCGTTGAAAACCTTCCAGCAACCATAAGAGACTACGTCAACGAGAACTGCTACTTGTACTTCGGATGGCGCGACGCTTGCGACGGCTGCACAGCCCCTCCAACCAAGTGGGGCAGAACAAGCGACAGTAACTGCACCAACGGCGCTGGGGCCGGAAACAGCTGCACGCACGCTGTGCTCAACGGCGCAAACGTCCAACTCTTCGGGCTCGACCCAGACGGGGATGTGGACACGACTGACAAGTTCTACATCGGAATCAAGTGTTTTTGATCAAAAGGGCTTAGCTGCGCACCGCCGGACGCCTGAAAAATCATCGCTCCCACCACAGTGCCGCGCACTGTTGCGCTCGAATCTACAGTCGGCAATCGTGAAGTCGGAGTTCCAAAGGGCACAAGCCCCTCCAGAGACCAGGCCAACCGAGACCGGGTTACCGCTAACACGCATCCCTGAATCCGTGGCTCGCTTTGGTAGCGGCGATCACGCCTCCCCCACCGCTCGGTCCGGACCCTGCGGCAGCGAGTGCACGCACTGGTGCTCGGGGCGCTGGAGCGCCCCGAGGAAGTAGTCACTGTCCGCGGTGGCTTGCTCCTGCAATACTCCGTCGATGGCAACGACAAGGTCGATCAAGTCGGTCACGCCTGCGTCACGCTCCGTGTCGGTTAGACCTGCACCGACGCGCCGCCATTCCAGCTCGCCGATCACGCTGACCGCCATTCGTAGCCCAATGGTGCTGGAGCAGAACCAAGTCTGGCATGTTGATGGCGTCGTCACCCGTGTGGTCGCCGAGATTACCTGGAGCGTCCGTATTGAATACGCTTTGAAAGAGTTTCCCGAGAGCGGAAGTCCACCTCAGGCGAATTTGCCCGCCCAGAGGTCGTCGAGGAACTGCTCCACCGGAATGACGTGGACGTCGTCCAGGCGCCGCGCACGCTGCTCCAGTGACACACAAACCAGGTGCTTGACCGTGCAATCCTCGGCGAAGGCCCGCAGTCCTTTCAAATCTCGCCTAGACACGTTCTGGCTGGCCTTGACTTCGATGGCGGTGTGATCGCCCAACACGAAGTCTACTTCGAAACCAGACGTCGACCGCCAAAAAGTCAGCGAATCGGCCGACTGGTAGTCGCGGTAGCAAACCAACTCGTGCATGAGATAGGTCTCCAATGCGGAGCCAAACTCGGGCGAACCCGGCAGACAGCTGCGCCCCTGCAGATTGCCCACAACGCCCACGTCAAAGAAGTAGAACTTCGACGAGGAAATCGCCTTGCGTTTCCTTGTTTCACGCCACGCCGGCAGCTCATGCAAGATCAACGTGTCCTTCAAAATGTCAAAGTACTCGTGGACAGTCGTCCGTGCCATTTGCGCATCATTGGCGAGCTTCGTGTAGTTCACGATCGTCGCGTTGCACACAGCAACGACCTGCAGGAGGCGACTGAAGGCAGGCACATTCCGGGTCGCGCCTTCGGCAACAATCTCCTCCTGAAGATACGACCCCGCATAGGCCTCGAGATCCGCCGCCGCGTCATCGGAGAAGTAGATTGCTGGCAACGTCCCCCGGGCGATCGCTGTCTGCAGAACGAAATGTGGCCCCAGTTCAAAGCGCGTCAAAGGATGCAGCCGCTTTGTTCGAGCGCGTCCGCCGAGCAGGTTGACGCCGCCCCTCCTGAGCTTGCGAGCGCTCGATCCAGTCAGTAGAAAGCGTATGCCGCGCTCTTCAATGAGTCGGTGCACCTCGTTCAAGAGCCCGGGTAACCGCTGAACCTCGTCGACGACGACCCACTCATCTGCATCGGTCAACTCCGCTTCGATGCGCCCGGGGTCGCGGCTCAGGGTCAGGTACGTGGATGCCTGAAGGAGGTCGTAAACGCGGGCGTTGGGCAAGGACCGGCGGATGAGGAAGGTCTTGCCGGTCTGCCGAGGACCGAACAGAAAGTGCGACTTCTGCTTGAGAAAAGTCGGGAGATCGATGATGCGGTCGAGGACCGGCGCGTCCCCCGCACTGAAAGACAACGGATTCATCATCAAATATCATGACTAATGACGACATACATGTCAAATGTGACTACACGCTAAGAGCAGGCCTTATCGCTGGGGCAAGGCGGGACGGCGCTTTTGCTTACGGCACGCCAGGCTACCGAACCCGGCGAAGTAATCCTCGGCCAGCAAGCTCAGTACGCCACGGAGCAAGCCCCCCACCCATCGCGGCCCCAGCGTCAACGCAGCCGCAGCACCTTCCGCACCTGCCGGTGCCCGTCCGCCTCGACCCGCACGAAGTAGACGCCGCTGGCCACAGCAGTACCACCCAGCGCAACGCCGTCCCAGGTCAACGTGTGGAGCCCCACTTCGAAGGAGCGCTTGGCAAGCACCCGGATGAGCCGGCCGCTCGCGTCATACACCCGCGCGTCGACGAGCGCCCGGCGGTGCATTTCGAAGGGGATCGAGGTCTCCACGACAAACGGATTCGGCAACGGACTTGCCAAGCTGATGGGCACCGCCGAGACTCGCCGCGGTGAAAGGGCCCCGGTCAGCTCGCGCCGGATATTGGCGTCAGTTTCGGCGGTGTAGGCCAACCGGTAGGCCACGGACGGAGTGCCGCCCGAGTCAACCATGAATCCCGCCCCACCGAGTTCGCCCCGTTCGACGTGGATGCGCCGGTCGGTGAGTTCGGACTCGAGTGCGCCCGGCTCGTTTTGGTCCACCCGATAGACCGCAAGGTTCGAGACCAGGACGCCCGCCGGTGGCGACGCCCACTCGATGCGGTTGCTCTGCCCGGTCGACACCACCGTCCACCTGAGTGGCAGAACCCTGGGCTCATAAAACGGTTCGAACACCCGCGTCCTGGGACCGGCTTCCGAGAGTTCAACCAGGACCACATCCAGCTCGCCGCTGCGCTTCAAGTCGGCAGACGCGACACGACCAGCCCCCTCGCGCCCCCCGTACCAAATGGGCACGAAGCGATTGTCGGCGACCGCATCGACCACGTACACGTCGTCACCCACGGCGATCACCATCTCTGGGGTGCTGTCTCCATCCACATCGATCGACGCCAGGTCATTGTCGAAAGGCGTGTTTTTAGCGGGTAGTTCCAACCACGTCACCTCTTCGTAGGTATCATTCCCGGTGGCCTCGAAGATGGCGACGCCGGGCCGCTCTTCGCGGTCCAAAATAACCCCCACCGCGTGGATGGCAAACTCGGGTTTGCCGTCACCGTCGGCATCCGGCAGACCCGTGGCAACGAAGGCGTTCGACAGCCCGCCGTGGAGCGGTGCGTTGAACGTTTCGACGAAGCCACCACCGCGCTCCTCGAGCACGACGACGTTGCCGCGGCCAGTCCCCATCGCCAGCTCGGTGAGGCCATCGGCGTCGAAGTCGCCCAGCGCGAATTCGGCGACGCGCGGTGCGGGACCATCGAACTCCAAGGGCACCGGCGTCGCGTTGCCCGTGGCAAACGTCAGGGCTTGGAGGACGCTCGTGCCGCCCAACGCGTACAAGAGCTCCGACAAGCCATCGCCGTTCACGTCGGCTATCCGCGCCTTGTACCGGCGGCTGGCGTCGGCGCGTTCGAAGACGATGCGCGGCTCGGTTTGGAGCAAATCGGCGTACACTGTCAACGTGCTCATCCCGGTCTCGGGTGACATGCCGCCCAGGACAGCAACCTCGGGTCGGCCATCGCCGTTTAGATCACCGGCGGCGACCGGCAGACCGCGAATCTGCGGACCGGGGCGACGCAACTGGGTCGGGCCGCCACCCTGGAAGCCGTAGAGGACGAGGTCGCCTTCGGGCTCGCCAGCCGCCCGCTGCTCGCCCAAGATCTCGGGCCAACCGTCGCCATCCAGATCAGCGACGACGCCGAACTCGAAGCCAACGATGACCGCAGTCTCGTGAAAGCGATCGGTTGGAATGTCAATGAGCGGCAACAACTGGCGCTCGAAGACACCAGCTTCCGGCGCTAAAGTCGTCTGCCCGGCCAGGTCCGTCAAATGGACCTGCACGTCGTGGTGGCCCGGCAACCGGTCCACCAAGTCGAAGGTGTGACGCGTCTGGAAGTCGGGAATGGCCAGCGTCTCGAACGGCACTTGGCTCTGAGCCTCGCGAATCTTGAGTTCGACGCGCACGCGCTCGGAGGTCACCAGCCGCACGCGCTGGCGAAAACGACCGCCGTCTAGAACATCGAGTGGCTCGTAGCGCACGAGTTCGGGGGGGGCCCGATCGATCCAAATCAACCGGCGGTCCTCGCTCTGGCGGCCTGCGACATCTTCCACCGCCAAGAGCACCGTGTACTCGCCCTCGGCCAGCGTTCGGGCATCGACTGTTGCAAACACCTGATCGGTCCCTGGACCGACCTCCCGGAGGATGCCCCAACGACTGGGGTTCACCCCCTGCCCAATCGCCAGATACCCAGTCGTGGCGCTGCCCTCCACGTCGCCACTGCAAACGATGGCGCCGCCACCCACGGCATCGAGGGACCGCGGCGTCCTCAGCTGGGCAATCGGCGGGTCAACCATGGCCAGCGCCGCCGGCGCATTCAGCCGACCGACCCCGGTGACCGGATCCCAGTTGCGTGCCCCGACGTCAACCGCCGTCGACTTCAAGGCAGCCCGCACCTGACGGGGCGTGGCGTTGGGGTAGCGACTCAAGTAGTGGGCGCAAACGCCGGCCACGTGCGGCGCCGCCTGCGAGGTGCCGCTCAAAGTGTGATGGGTGTCGCGCCACGCGCTCAACACATTGGTGCCCGGGGCGACCAGGTCGATCCGCACCCCGCGATTGGAGAAATTTGCTGGGCGATCCTGGGGCGTCGATGCACCGACGGTGATCACCGGATCGAGAGCCGCCGGATAGTACTCGGTCACCGCTTGGGCGGCGTTGCCGGCCGAACTCACCAAGATGACGCCACGCTCCTCGGCAAAGCGCACCGCGTCCAAAATGGCTTGCGAGTAGGACGGTGTCCCCCAGCTTAGATTGACGATGTCAGCGCCGCGCTCGACGGCGTAGACAATGCCTTGGGCGCCCGCCAAGTTGGTGCTCTTGCCCCGGTCCGTAAACATCTTGACCGGGATGATGCCTACGTCCCAAGTGACACCGACGATTCCAAAGGCGCCGTCGGAGGCGGCACCGATGATTCCAGCGACGTGGGTCCCGTGGCCGTGGCCGTCGTCGGGGTTGGGAGCCCCGGCCATGAAGTCCCAACCGTAGATGTCGTCGGCGAAGCCATTCCCGTCGTCATCCACCCCCGCCAAGCCACCCGCTTCGGCGGCGTTGATTGCCAGGTTGGGTGAGAGGTCAGGATGATCGAGCGCCACGCCAGTGTCGACAACCCCGACGGTGATGCCGGGTGTCCCCGTTCCGCTGGCCCAGACCCGCGGCATGCCGATTCTCTCGAGCGCCCACTGCTCGGGGTAGAGCGCGTCACCCGGTTCGGTTCCAGACCCGCGCCTCCCGGCGCTCGCTGATTCGAGGCCGGCCACCTCCTCGAGGTGAATCGGGACCACGGGTTCGGCGTAGGCCACGTCGGGGTGGTTGGCCAGCTGCGCCCAGGCGTCGTCCCGCTCGCGGCGGCTCGTAAACGTTGCGACAAAGGTCTGAGCCAGCGCCTCGCTCGTCACCGCACCGCGCGCGACGCCGGCATTGGCGCCGAGATAGGCCGGCCGCCACGCCTGAAGGCCAGGCAACTCGGCCGCCATGGCTCGAGGTCCAGCTGGGCCGCGCAATGCCGAGCTGAGACGAACGATCAACTCCAGATCGGTGTCGACGGACTGGGCGCGCGGAGCGCCAGGAGCTGCGGCCGAGGCCGCGCAGAGGAGGAGGGGCACCCAAATGCGGTTCAACCGCAGAATCGTTCCCATATCGCCAAAGCTCCGATCGGGATTCGCGGCCTGAGCCGCCGGTGGGGCGCACGAGCCACAAGTATACCAGGAAAACTAGATGTACGCCGCAACCTATTGCCAAAACGGGGGTTGGCAGCTTGGCTCGGAGCACAGAGCGGGGCTCGCCCGCCGCTTGCTAAGCTGCCGAAATGCACCCTAAGAAGCTTGGTCTGCTTGCAAAGTGGCCTGAGGCGGGGCGGGTGAAAACGCGCCTAACGCCACCTCTCGGTCCCCAAGCCGCCGCCGATCTCTACGCAGCCTTCGTCGGCGATCTGATGGAGACCTTGGAGAGCGCTGGTGCCCAGGGCAGCCTATTTTTGGACGACCCCGCCCACGCGCCGAGCGCCGCCGGCTGGCCCGACTGGCCGGTCGTGCCGCAGGTGGCGGGGGACTTGGGCGCGCGCCTGGCCGCCGCCGCCCTCCACCTCTCCCCGGGGCCAAGACTGTTGGTCGGCGCCGACCACCCCAACCTACCCGCATACCTGGTCACCGGCGCCTTCGAGGCGCTGGCCGATCACGACCTGGTCATTGGCCCGGCGATCGACGGCGGCTACTACCTGATTGGGGAGCGCGCGGCGCATCCCGCACTCTTCGCCGACATGCCGTGGAGTCAACCCGAACTCCTGGCGGCAACGCTGGCCCGGGCCGAGGCGCTCAGCCTGAAAGTTGCCACCCTACCCATCTGGTACGACGTCGACGACGCCCAAGACCTGGCGCTCCTCAAGAGCCACTTGGCCCTGCAACGCGCCGCCGGCGAGGTGGAGTGCCCGCGCACCGCCCGCGCGCTCGGCCTTCGGGATGCCTGAACCACTCCGACTCGGGCACGTCTGCCTCACCCGTTCATGGGGTGGCATGGAGATGGCGGTGGCGGAGCTGACCCGCGCGCTGGCCGAGCGCCGGCATCAGGTCTCCGTGGCGTGCGAGGCCAAAAGCCCGCTGGAAGCCAAGCTACACCAACAACGCCTACCTACCGTCCCGCTCCGCGCCCGCGACTATTGGGCGCCAGGTGCGGTCCGCCAACTGCGCGCTTGGTTTCAGCGCGACACCCTCGACGTCGTTCATGCCCATCGCTCCACCGACCTCTGGCTCATCCGCCAGGCAGCATGGGGACTCGGCAACGCCCCTCGCCTGGTCTGGACCAGCCACATGCTCTTTCGGCGCACGCGCAAACGTGGGCCCGGCCACCGCTGGCTCTACCGCGGCGTCGATCGGGTCATCGCCTTGAGCCGTGCGTCGGAGTCAGCCCTCGCCACCCTCCTACCGCTCCGGCCCGAGCAGCTGGTGGTCATCCCGCATGGTATCGACCTCGCCGCTTTCGACCAGCGCGCGCTCGAAGTGGGGCGTCCTTTCCGCGAAGAACTCGGCCTGGACGCCCAGACGGCGATCATTCTGGTTCCCGGGCGTCTCGACCCGAAGAAGGGCCAGGACGACGCCATCCGAGCTTTGGCCCAGCTCAAGGCGACGCCCCGGCCGCATCTGGCGTTGGCCGGCACTGAGACCGCCGGCGAACCCGGCGAAGAGGCCCGACTCAGAGAGCTGGCAAGGGCAGCGGGCGTCGCCAGTCGCGTGCATTGGTTAGGCCACAGGCTGGATGTTCCAGCCCTCCTCAGGCAGGCAACGCTGGTCTGCGTCCCCTCCCACGCCGAGACCTTCGGGCTCGTCCTTTTGGAGGCGATGGCCGCCGCGGCGCCGCTCGTCGCCACCCAATCCGGCGGTGCACCCGAGGTGGCGGGCGACGCGGCGGCGTGGGTCCCACCGCGCGACCCAGCGGCATTGGCCGCGGCCTTGGACGCGCTCCTCGCCGATGCCACGCGCCGGCGGCAGTTGGCGGCGCGGGGGCGAGCCCGGGTCGAGGCGCACTTCGAACGCGATCGCGCAATGAGTCGCCTGGAGGCGACCTACGCCGAGTTAGCGCAACACGTCGCCGGGAATCAGGGGCGGCTCGCTTCCCCTGCGTAGCGCCTAGCTCGGCGACTTGCTATGCGACTAGTAAGCTAGCCCTCGTAAGCCTTAGCCGAGTCGCGTCGCCCCCGCTGCCTCGAGCCGGCGCTCCAGCTGGCGGGGGTCCACCCGCACCTTCGCCGCTAGGCGCCCCTCCACCAAGATGACCGGCACCGTGTCGCCCCAGCGCGCCACCAGCTCGGGGTCGGTGTCGACATCGAGCCGCTCGAGGTCGAAGCGCCAGTCGGCCGCCAGCGCCTCGACTTCGGCGTAGGCGACGTCGCACAGGTGGCAACCCTGACGGGTGTAGAACGTAAGGCGCGGCACCTCAGTCACCGGCGGCACCGAGCTGGGCGCCGGCGCGCACGTGGCGCACGACACCGCGGGCCAACCGCTTGGCAAACGAGTGATGGAACTTGGCGCTCTTCAGAAGCCTGGCCTCGGCGCGGTGGGTGACAAACGCCGCTTCGACCAGGATGGATGGCACCCCAGCCGTCTTCAGGACATCGAACCCCGCTTGTTTGACCCCTCGAATGGTCAGGCCAGACTCGCCTTCGAGTGCCGAGATCACCGACGTCGCCAACAAGGACGAATGTTCGATGACCGCGGTTTGAATGAGGTCCTGGAGGATGTTCTCCACTTCGCTCCTTGATCCGCGAGGGACGTCGTGGATCAAGTGGGCGGTGTTTTCGCGCAGCGCCACGTCCCGCGCCCGGTCGTCCGACGCGCCGCCCAACGACAGGAAGTACACCTCGGTGCCGCGCACATTGGGCTTCTTGTGGGCGTTGGCGTGAATGGAGATGAAGTAGTCGGCTTCTTGCTCGCGGGCTAGGGCGGTGCGGCGGCGGAGCGACACAAAGTAATCTTGGTCGCGGGTCATGAACGCCTTGAACCCCGGCGTTGCATCGATTTCAGCCCGCAGCTTGAGCCCGATCTGCAGGCACACCCACTTCTCCTGGAGCCCGCCCGCACCGAGGGCGCCGGGGTCTTCGCCGCCGTGCCCAGGGTCGATCATGACGATCGTCGTCCGCTCCGCTTTCAAGCGCTGGGCACGGGCGCGGCGGGCGGCGCGCTCGGTAGCCGACTCCGGGCGATTGACGTCAATGACAATCCGGTAGTAGCCGTTGTCGCCCGGTTTCAGCGGAAACACTTTGTACGTCCGGCGCACCGGCAAGTCCACCACCACCTGGGCAATGCCGCTCTTGAGGGTGTTGGTACGGATGCGGTCGACGCAACCGTCATCCACGGTGACCGGCTTCGCGGTCGACAAAAACCGCGCGCCTTCGATGTTAATGACGATCCGGTCCGGTTTGGTAAGGGTCTTTTCTTCGAACTTAGGGGCCTGGCTCGAGTCGATGACGATGCGCGTGCGCTCGGGCGACGACCAGGTGCGGATGCCATGCACGACGTTGATCGCCAAGGCGCGCTCGGCAGTGGCCCCGCCGCCAACCAGCACCACCACTAAGGCAGCCCACGGCCCCCCTCTCACGCTGGTTCCACCTCGATGCCGTGGCGTTTCAAGAGGGCGGTGGTCACCCCGTCACCCCCCACCGTGGCGCCGGCGCGCTTCAACTGCCCAGAGCCGCATGAGGGGCTCTTGTCTTTGAGGATGGCGCGCTCGATGCCGGCGTAGCGGGCAGCCTCCAAGGCCTCCCGGGCGCCCAGGAGAAAGGCGGCGGTCATGTCGCGACCGCTGGCCGACAACACCTTCGCCTTGCCGTCCAAGACGTCCGCGCCTTCGCCGCCGGCGATCTCGGCCGGCTCTCGGGGGGTGCCCAGTCCCGCCGCTTCCTCGGGGCAAAATGGCACGGCGTGACCGGCGGTTACCAACATCTGCGCGCGCTCATCGGTCGAGGCACAGCCATCGTAGCGACACGCACGGCCGGCCAGGCAAGCGCTCACCAGGTACTTCGTGGCTTGGGACATGGTTCGCTCAACGGTGGAAAGCGAGAGAGTGGGGCACTGAGCCCCGGGACCGAGCCTGAATTTAGTTCAGGACCACGTCCAGGTCGAGCATGTAATGCTTGGGGTTGCGGGCGCGCCGGTCGACGCGCACTTCGTAGTGGACGTGCGGCGCGGTGGCGCGTCCGGTCGAGCCCACCCGAGCAATCTCTTGACCGCGCTTGACCCGGTCACCCTTTTTGACCTTCAAATCCAAGATGTGGGCGTAGAGCGATTCGACGCCGTTTCCGTGGTCGATCTTGACGGTCAAGCCATAGTCCGCGTTCTTGCCAGCGATGACCACCTTGCCGTCGGCGGTGGCAACGATCGGCGCACCCCGCCGGGCAGCGATGTCGACCCCATGGTGGAAAGCGCGGCGCTCGGTAAAGGGGTCGCTGCGCCGCCCATAGGCCGAGGTGATGCGACCCTCGGCAACTGGGCTGATCGACGGCACCCGCGCCAACTGCTCGCGGGTCTGCTCCAGATTCTCGAGGATCTCCAAGTAGCTGTAGCGCTGCAGGTCGGCTTGGCGGAGCAACGCATCCAACTCCCGTTCACTGGCAGCCACCTCCTCGGCCAGCCCTGAATCGAGCGTGTAGAGCGGATCTTCGGCGGTGAAATCGGGACCACCGACACCCATGAGCCGCACATGCTCATCGATGGGTTCGAGTCCCGCCGTCAAGCGCATGCGCTCTTCGAGCGACTCGGACTCGACCAGCCACGACCGCAACTCCTCGGCGTCGGCCGCCAACCGCGCCAGGCGTTTGCGCAGGAGTTCGTTTTCCTCGGTCAGTGACTTCACCTCGCCAAAGCCCAGGAGCCCGGCCTGGCGGGCGCCAAGCGCCCCGGCAATGGCCACGGTCACCAGGACCAGGGCCAGCCAGGTGGCGGCGGGCCACCTTCTCAAGCGTAAGCCCCGCACCCGGCGCCCTGAGGCGGGCACCCACAACAAGGTCGCTGCTTGGCGGTTGGGTCGAGTCACGTGCTCTCCAGAAAGGGATGTTCCGAAGGTGCCAGCTGGGGGAGGGCACCCATGCATATTGTCGCCCGGTGGACGGGTGGGTTGACAGAGGACGTGGCGTCCTGAGCCATGGCTAGCCTCAAAAAGCGGCCGAACACTAACAACCGTCTCAGAGGGTGTCAATCACCCCGATTTGCGCCGTTTCATGCCAACTCGATCGACCCAATGCGAGCCACTCTTGAGCCAGCACCCCACATGAGGCAAGCTGCCGCCCGGCGCCGCCTGGGTTATAGTGCTTTCACCCAAGCCGCCCTCGCACAATGGTTCACACCCTCACGTCAGACGCCCGCTCTGGGGCCGGCCAGCGCCGCGCCCTGCTCATCTCCGATTGCCACCTGGGGGGCAGCGGAGCACCCGCCGAGAAGCGCCGGGAGGCGCGGTTAGTCGACTTCCTGAACCACCTCGACCCGGCGGCCGACGAACTCATCATCCTCGGCGACCTCTTCGAATTCTGGTTCACCTATCAGAGCGCCATCCCCCGCCACGCCTATCGGCTCCTCGCCGCCCTCGCCGCCCAACGCGACGCCGGGTTACCCATCACCATGGTCCTTGGCAACCACGACTTTTGGGGGGCCGATTGGTTTCGCGACGAGTTGGGTATCCACACCACCGACGGCACGCTGTCCATGCCCGTCGGCGGGCGCCGCGCCTGGTTGGCCCACGGCGACGGGTTGGGGGGCGGCGACTGGGGCTACAAACTCATGAAGCGGCTGCTCCGCAACCGCGTCGCGATCGTTGCCTATCGCTGGTTGCATCCCGACCTGGGCATTCCGCTGGCCACCCGCGTCTCGCGCGCGTCGCGCCACCACAGCGACGCCGGCGGCCTGGCCCGCGCTCGCACCAAACTCACCGAGATCGCCGCCCCGCGGCTGGCCGACGGCCACGACCTGGTGGCCATCGGCCACCTGCACGTGCCGCTGCTCGAGCACCACCCCGAGGGCGGGGCAATGGCCGTCTTGGGCGACTGGATCAGCCACTTCACCTATCTGGAGGTGACCGGCGGCGCTGTCACCCTCCGCCAATGGTTGGGGGGTGGGAAGTCGATCGAGCAAAAGCGGCTAGAGCCCGAAGCGGTGCAGTCGCCGGCTAGAAGCTGAGCGACACATCGGTGGAGAAGAGCGTCGTCGTCGTGTTGTCGTTCTCCTGCCGGTGCCGTTCGGGCTCGTGCACCAAGAAAACGCTCCAGGCGTAGCGGTTGCCGAACTCCAACGTCGACATCACATGCGTGCGGACGAAGCGATAGTCCGAGTAGATGGCGTCGACATCGTCAAAGCCATAGTCTCTGGCCCCCAACTCGACCGACGCGGTCATCCACAGCCGATCGAGCTTGAGCCACTGCCCCGATGACACCAACGAGTACTCGACGTACTCCTCCCCGGCCGCACGGTCAGCGTGCAGGACGTTGAAGCGCGGCTCAAACGCCAAGCGAAACTCCAGGTTGGGATCGAAGCCCACCTCGAAGCCGGTCAAGTGCTGGAGGCGATTGAAGTAAACCGCACTGGGGATGTCATAGTTTTCGGCGCTCAGCTCTTGCCGCAAACGGGCGCCAAAGCGCTCGCTCAACTGCCAGCCGACGCCGCCGCGCACATCAAAAAGGAAGTGCCCCGGCCGCGTCATGGAATCTGCGTAGCGCCGGCGCGCCATTTCACCGGTCACATCAAGGGTGGCAGCGAGCCCAATCAGCTGCAACAGGTTGCCGGTCAACAGGTGCTCGCCGTAGTTGATGGAGGTCGAGTCGGGGACCACCCGCGTCCGATAGCCGTACTGCACGTCGAGGAGCGTCTCGAAGCTGCGCCGCAGCTTCAAGCCGCCACGGCTGTACCGGCGCCGGTAGTCGTACTCATAGGTCGAGCGCTCCTCGAAGTCGATGGTCTCGAATACCTGGCGGAAAGTGAGCGCCACGGCGTCGTTCAGCGGCGCTTCGTAGGCGACTCGTAGCTGCTCGTAGACGTGGTCCGAGGACAGGGCAAAGTCGTCAGACCCATCGAAGTTCTTGACGGCCAGCTCGTTCTCGACGCTCAGGACGTCTCGGTGACGCACCCGCCAGTCGCCGCCCAAACGCAAGACGTTGCGCCGCACGTGTTCGGAGAGCGAGAAGGTGTTCTTGACCGCGTAGCGGTGCCCCTCGCCCAACTCGCCACCCACCCCCACCACCAACTGCGAGCGCACCTCGCTGGTGGAATCCAAGGTGTCGGCCTCGTCGATCGAGAACTTCTCGCTGAACGAGTCGAACCCCACCGAGAACTGCCCGTCGACCTCGGGTGCCGCTGCCCCGCCCAGCCGTGGCAGTACTCCCAGGACGACGCCCAGCCACAACGCCCAGGGCTTCGGCCGGCAGACTTGTTGTTGGGGGCTAGACAGTCGGATGACGGCGCTCCTCAATGGATAGAACGCCGCCATCTTACCTTGAGTTCTAGCGGGGGCGCGCCGGGGGGCGCTTCAAGAAGGTGGTCCGATCGCCCCGCCCCTCGTAACCCGCCTGACTAGAGCGGGGCGATCTAGACCGAGGTGAAGGCGCTGCCGAGGTGCGCCTGCACCAGTTTGCCGAACCGGGCTCCCGTCGTGCCCGATTCCGCGGGAGGTGACACGAGCATGTCACCTTGAACCTGGACCCAAAGGACCAGGGCCAACTCGCCCGCGGCTATCGCCGCTGTCTCACCGTGTTAATGCTTCAACTGCTCGGCGCGCAGCAGCTCCATCGCCTCGTTGGCGAAGTTTCTAGCGACGCGCGTCTGCACCAACGCTTCCTTCCACCGCTCGCCATCCACCAGTTCCTGGGCGCGCTCTTGGCGCTGAATGGCTCGCTTCAACAACTGTTCTGCCCGTTCGTCCTGGGCGTCCTCAAGCGCTGCCTCGACCCGCTCGATCAGGGCCGCAGTCTGCGCCACCGACTTCCGCGCGACGTTGGGATCCACTGGACCATCGACCACCTGGTGGAGCGCACGCTCTGCAAAGCTGCGCGCCTCACGCGTCAACCGCAGCGCTCTAAGCAGCCGGTCGTGTTCAAACTCACCACGCGCCTGTGCCAAGATGTCGAAGGCTTTGTTGATCAACAATCGCGCCCGGTCCGAATCGTTTTCTTGGACGACCGCCAGGGCGCGCTCCAAGAAATCGCCGGTGCGCTCCAGCTCTAGCTCGACGCGTTCGGGCGCCAAGGACTCATCGGCATCGTAGCGCAACGCCGTGCGCATCAAATTCACCGCGTTGTCGGCCAGGCGCAGAGCAATCGCGTAGTTGCGCTCTTGATACTGCTCGCGAGCGCTTTGCAACTGGCGTTCGGCGTGGGTGAGAGCCTGCAGGGCGCGCTCGTCGCCACCGCTCGACTTCACCAAATCGTGGGCTTCCGCCAGCAGATGTTGAGCGCGGTCGATCGATTGTTGGGCGCGCTGCTCATCGCCGGATTGCTGGCGCGCCACCTGCACGGCGTGCAGCGCCTCCCGGCGCGCCCGAATGGTCGCTTCAGCCGAGTTGCGACAGGCGGTGACGTTGTCGGCACCGCATCGACCGAACATGTGCCACGCCCGCTCCTGCAGGCCAACCGCGTTGGCCAACAGATGCCGCGCCCGCTCGCTTTCCGAGCTCGACACGGCGGTTTCGGCGGCGGCCAGCGCCTCATCGGTGCGGCGAATCTCCGCTTCCAGACGCTGCCGCTGGTCCTGAGCCATTGCCGGCCGAGCCAGAATGCAACCCCAGGCGACCACGCCACTAAGGGCGAGCCACACGGCGAGGTTCAGATGTCGCGCTTGCGTAAACCGCATGACAACCTCGGTGGCCCCGAAAGATGCACCACCCGGCAAGGACTCAGGAGCGGCCTCCAACACGCCGCTTAAGAGTGGCAAGATTGATGCCGGATCCACCCAGTCAGCTAATTGGCTGCGAGAAAGCGCTTTAGGACTTGGAGTGGGTCATGGAAAGCCGCTGGGTGCACCCGGACGCCCAGCAACTGACCGCCTACGTTCACGCCTACGCCTGGATGCCGTGCTTCTCCATGCGGCAGTAGAGGGCGCGCCGGGTAATCCCCAGGAGGCGCGCCGCCTGGCTCTTGTTGCCGCCCGCCCGCTCGAGGGCCTGGCGCATGAGCGCCGCCTCGACGTCCTCCAAGTTGACGCCCTCGGCCGGTAGCTCCAACCCACCGGCGGTTCGGGCCACCTGGTCGTCGGGCAAGATGATGTGTTCCGGACCGATGACGGCGCCGCCGGCCAGGATGGTGGCGCGCTCGATGACATTGCGCAGTTCACGGACGTTCCCCGGCCAGCGATAAGCACTCAACAATTCGGCCACGCGGCTGTCGAGCACCACCTTCTCCCCCAGCGCCAGCTCATCCAGAAAGTGCGCGGCCAAAGCCGGCACGTCGGTCCGCCGCTCGCGCAAGGGCGGCAGGACGATCGGAAAGACGTTCAACCGATAGAACAAATCCTCCCGAAAGACCCCCTCCTGGATCCCCGCCTCCAGATCGACGTGGGTGGCAGCCAACACCCGAGTATCGACTGAGATCGACATCGTCGAACCGATGCGGGTGATCTCGCGTTCCTCCAGGGCACGCAACAGCTTCGACTGCACTGACGGCGACACCTCGCCGATCTCGTCAAGAAAGAGCGTCCCGCCTTGGGCTGCTTCGAAGAGCCCAATCCGCCGCTTTTCGGCACCGGTAAACGCCCCCTTTTCGTGGCCGAACAGCTCCGACTCCAAAAGCGTCTCAGGAAGCGCCGCGCAGTTCACCGCTTTGAAAGAGCCGGCGGTGCGCGCCGAACGCGCGTGAATCATCCGTGCCACCAGCTCCTTGCCGGTCCCCGATTCGCCGCGAATTAACACGGTGGCCTCGGTAGCCGCCACCTTGGCGATCAACTCGAGGACGCGCCCCATGGCGGCTGAATCCCCGACCATGCCACCGGTGGAATCGCCGCCCTCTACGAAAGCCGTAAGCGCCTGATTTTCGCGAGCGAGCCCGCGCTTCTCTTCGACGCGGCCGACCAGGAAACCCAGTTCGTCCAGCTCAAACGGTTTGGTCAGGAAGTCGTAGGCCCCGAGCTTCATGGCCTCGACGGCGGTCGAGGTGTCGGCATAGGCGGTCAACATCACCATGTCGCAGCCCACCGCTCGCTCACGCACCTTGCGCATCAGCTCGAGCCCACCCACCGGCTCCATCTTGAGGTCGGTGAGAATGAGGTCGACCGCCTCACCGTCCTCCAGGAGGTCTAGGGCCTCCTGGCCGTCCGCGGCCATCACCACCGTGTGGCCCCGATCGCTGAGTTCGCCCCCGATCAGCTCGCGCCACTTGCGCTCGTCATCCACCACCAGAATCTTGAGCAACCGATTCCTCCTTGGCGGCTGGCAGGGTCACCGCCACCGTCGTGCCACGCCCGAGCTTCGAGTCCAAGGCGATGGTACCGCCGTGCTCCTCGACGATGCGCTTGGAGACCGCCAACCCCAAGCCGCTGCCGTCGGTCTTGGAAGTGTAGAAGGGCCTCCACACTTCGCCCAGCCGGCGGGCCGGAATGCCCTCGCCGGTGTCGGCCACCGCGAGTTGCACGTCGCCGCCGGTTGCGGCCACGCTCACTTGCAGGCGACCGCCGGCGCTCATGGCTTGACCGGCGTTCAGCACCAAATTGAGGATCACCTGGCGAAGCTGGGCAGGGTCGCCGCGCACGGTCGCACCGGGATCCGCAAAGTGGCGCTCGACTTCGATGCCGGCGAGTTCGTCCGCCGCCAGGGCGAGCGTTCGCTCGACCAAAGGCACCACCGCCACTTTGTCGAAGGCAACCGATCGCCCCTGCGCGAAGCTCAAGTACCCGGTGACGACGCGATTGAGGCGGTCGACCTCCTCGACGATCGAGCCGGCAAGTGCGGCGTCATCACCCCCTGTCCGCCGCGCCAACCGCTCGGCCGAGGCCCGGATAATGCCCAGCGGGTTGCGCACCTCGTGGGCAATCACCGCCGTCATCCGCCCCATGGTCGTCAACGCCTCGGTGCGCACCAGCTCGCGTTCGGCGCGGCCCAACGACCCGGCGACCCGCACCAGGAGCGTCCCCAACACCAAGACGCTGAGGGCGGTCGCCAAACCGGCTGCCGCACCGGTGCGACGCACGTCGGCCAGCACCCGAAAGAGATCGCTAGCTCCCTCCACCCCGAGCACCGCTACCGGCGTGCCGTCGTCGGCCACGACCGGAGCGTAGGCCGCCTTGATGAAACTGCCTTCGGTCTCCCGCAACGCTGACACAGCTTCAACCCCCGAGCTGGCCAAGGTGAACTCGGCGCGGTCCAACTCAACCACCGGGTTGAACTCACCGACATCCACCACCGCCGCCAAGTCGATCCAGGTGCCGCCGTCCAGATCGAGGAGCGTGGCGTTGGAAACCGTCTGGGTGCGCTGCAGGTTGGTGAGTCGCGCCGCGAGCCGATCGCGCTCGTTGGAATCCACGCCAAACAACTCCCAGCGCTTGAGCATTTCCCCATCGACCGAACCGGCGCCCACTTGGGCCAGGGCGGCGAGGTGCTGGCCGAGGTCGTCGTCGAGGCGGGCCTTGATGCGCCGGGTCGCCAACCACTGCCCGAGGTTGACCGACACCACCAGGAGCGCCAGGCCGCCGATCAACCAGGCCAGCCGGCGGCGACGCCAGCGGCGGTCAACAAGCGACATTGGGGCATCCACCGGCAGCATCCTCCCAGGTGACAGGCGTCCCGAGGATGGAGAGGCACCGAACCCCATGTCAAGCGGGCGCGCGGGGTTTGTAGAGCCGGCTGGGCTTAGGCGGCCTCGCCGTCGTAGCGGTGGGCGAGTTGCGCCAGGCTCATCGAGCCCTTCAGCCGGCCCGACAGAAACGCCAACTTCAGCTCGCCGATGCGGCCGTTGGCGATCAGCTCGTGGGTCGCCGGCCCGACGGCAAGGACTTCGGAGGCAGGTCGGGCGCCGCCTTCGACGCGCAAGTTGCCGGTGGCAATGACGCCCATCAGGTGGTCGGCCAACCACTGGTCAGCCCCTTCCGGGACAGCCCGTTCGACCAGCCGGCGGGTCACTTCCATCCCCTCGATGGCGCCCTGAGCGGTAACCGCACCGACGAGAAGCAACGGCCAGGATGCCACGGCAAGTTCCTGCAACGCCTCGGCCGGCAACGGACTCGCGGCCACAATGTCGGCCTCCTGCTCGCGGGCAAAGGCCAAGGCCCGGTGCACCTCGGTCGGTGTCGAGGCATTGCGCTGGAAGAGGGCAACGCTGCCATAGTCGCGTGCCGGGTCATCCATGCGCACCACCCGCTGTTTTTCCAACGCCACCACCAGGCCACCACGCTGCTTGACAGCCATGGCAACGAGAGCTGAAAAGGCGCGCGAGCGCCACGTCCCCGCCGGGCCAGCCAGCACCAAGAGTCCGGCCCCCCGGCGCAACAGCGGTTCGATAAGGCCCTGGTTCAACCCAATCGCCTCGGGCTCCTGCACGAGTTCGGAGACCACGCGCACCACGCAGGCGGGCTGCGAGCACTCGTAGAACACCGAGACGTCCAACCAGCAGCCATCGGCAGCGCGCAGCGTGAAGCGCGTGCCGTCCTTTTGCGAGCGGATGAGCCCCTCGACGTTGGAGGGCGCCACCTCGTACAGCCACTCCAGGAGGGCGTCGGTGGTCAACGGTTCCGGCCAGAGCTGCACCATGCGGCGGGCGCGACGGGCGACCGGCGCCTGACCAGGCCGCAGGTAAACAGCGTCGACTCCCAAGGTCCCTGGCTCTGCCTCGAGTACCTCCAAGTCCAAACCGCGGCGCTGCGGCTCGGACGACTGGGCGGTCACCGACGAGAACAGATCGCGCAGGTTCTCCATCGCCCGGCGACGGAGGACCAGAGCCGCTTCCTCGGAGAGGTCGCCCTTGTGGAACCCCTCCTCCGCATCGGGACGACTCTCCCGGAACTCATCGACTTGGCGGGCCGCCTCGAGAAGAAAAGCGTCGCCCTTCTCGGCGACCGACCGCGCTACCTGCACCTCGACGTCGAAAAACTGAAACTGCCCCTCGTCGATGAGGAGCAAACCGACCGCCGCCAGCATGCCCTCGTTGCCACGGTCGTCGACCACGCCGACGATGTCGCCGCGCTCGAAGTAGAAGTCGCCCCTGGCACCCTGTCGCGCCACCGTGAAGACACCGGTTCGACCACTCAACACCAGCATCTGCAGGATGTCGAAGAGGCTGATCTTGGCGATGTCGCCGGCGAGGGCCGGCCGCTGTCCAGAATGGCTGGGCGCGGGCGTCATCGGCGCTCTCCCCCGGCTGGAACGCGAGGACTAGGCCGCCGCATCGGCGTCGTCCCCGGGGGGTGGAGGTTTGGCGGCTGGCGCCTCGTCGAGCCCCAGGCGCTTGCGTACCGCTTGAGGGTTGGAGACCGCCCGAAACGCTTCTTCGACGCTCACTACACCGGCCTTGACGAGGTCGACCAGGTGGTCGTCGATCAGCTGCATACCCAAGTTCCTCGAGGTCTGCATCACCGAGGTCAATTGGTAGGTCTTGCGCTCGCGCACCAACGCCCGGACTGCAGTGGTACCGACTAGAACTTCGGCGGCGACCACGCGGCCGCGCCCATCGGCGCGCCTGAGCAGACGCTGGGCGATCACCCCGCGCAGCGACTCGGAGAGCATGGTGCGGACCTGCTGCTGGCGCTCACCGGCAAATCCGTCGATGATGCGCTCCACCGTTTGGGCGGCACTCAAGGTATGCAACGTCCCGAACACCAACTGGCCGGTTTCGGCCGCGGTGATCGCCAGGGCCATGGTCTCGGTGTCCCGCATTTCACCGACCATAATAATGTTGGCGTCGGCCCGGAGCGCGGCGCGCAGCGATTCGGTAAAGCTGCGGGCGTGTGAGCCCACTTCCCGCTGGTGGATGAGGCAGTTCTTGTTCTTGAACAAGTACTCGATCGGATCCTCGATCGTCAGGATGTGGCGGTGTTGGGTCTGGTTGATGTGGTCGACCAACGCTGCCAGGGTCGTCGACTTGCCGCTGCCAGGCGGCCCGGTGACCAACACCAGCCCTTTGGAAAGCTTGCAGAAGTTCAACACCTGGCGCGGCAACCCCAGCTGTTCAGCGGTCAAGATAGTGCTCGGCAACACGCGGAAGGCACCGGCGATGCCCTTGGCCTGCATGTACAGGCTGCAGCGCAGTCGCGCCACCGCTGGCACTTCGTAGGAGAAGTCGATGTACAGCTGGTCCTCGAACAGCTCGCGTTGCTCATCGGTCAAGATTTCGAGCAACAACCCGCGGGCAACCTGGGCGCTCAACTCCTCGTGCTCAATGGGCTGAATCTCACCGTTGACGCGCAGCATGGGACGGGAGCCCGCCGACACGTGTAGGTCGGAGGCGCCACCGCCTTTGATTGCTTCGAAGATTGCGTCGATTCGTGCCATTGCTCAGGTCTTTTCGGGCGCGGCCACCCACCCACCGGCGCCGCCGAGGCCACGGGCGCCGTGGCGGCGCGCCCGAGCGCCGCCCTTTAGGACGCTCCACCTCACCTATCGGCAGGGCCCCCGGGCACCCCACCTTCACGGGCCGCTCAATCGAGTCTAGCCGGCCGCCGGCGCCCCACAGTGAGACGCTCGCTACGAACGTTTGGCTGGATTCTTGCATTGGACCATCGAAGACCCCCCGCCCAGAGCAGGGGTTGACAGTTCTCGCGGAGCGCGGTTAGATTGCGCTATGGGCCGCTCGGGTCCAAACAAGATCGGCGCGGGGAGGCTTCGTCCCCCGCAGCGCTGAAGAAGAGCGCTTCGCCCGATCCGAGCGGGATGCATGCGCGGTCGGCTGCCACGCACCGAAGAGTCAGTACGAGCTTCGCTCTGTACCGCCCAGAACCGTCGGCGCCCTTTGCGGGTACGCAAAGGAAACAGACAGCGCCAAGGACCAATAGGCTAGCCAAGCATCCTTTCCATTGCGGTCGCCAAGCCAAGCTGACGTCAAGACGATGTCGGTTCGGGCGCGCGAATCCGCCCTGCGGCGGCGCGCACGATGCCCGCTGGAGTGCGTTAACACCCTAGCAACGATCCAATGACAAGCGAACCTGCCACCCACCGTGCTCGTCGCGCGGATGGTGTGCCGTTCGCGCGTGCGAGCCGCCGCACGGAGAGATCCACACGGGGTCGAGTCAACGTCCGGTCACCGCTCCGGCGCGTCGACTCGTCAAGCCAAGGACGTATTGCATGAGTAAATCATCGCGGACCTACGGGCGCCGCCCCCGCTCTTCCGGGCGCCGCCCGGTTGAGCCGGTCGACTCCGAACCTCGCCAGGACGAGGAGACCACACCCTCCCGCCGGCGCGCCGCAGACGAACCCCCAGACGATCCCCCGACGCGCGGCGAGCGCACTCGACCTGAGCCCCGCCAAGGCTCCCCCCGGGGACGCGCCAAGGGCGACGCCGAAAACGGCCGCGCCCGGCGCCCAAAGCCCCGCGCCGAACGTAAGCCCCGCCACGCCAAGCGCAACGGCCGGCGACCGGACGCCGCACCGCGGGACGACGCCGGCGCCCGGCGACCACGATCCGGCTCGCGCGAGCGCCCGCGGCAAACCAACCGCGACGACGCTCGACCGACGCGCCGCAGCGACACCCGGCGGGCGCGGGGCGGCGACACCCGCCAGCCGCGCAGCAGCGACACCCGGCAATCGCGCGGCGGTGAGACGCGGTCGCGGGGCGGCGACGCGCGGTCGCGCGGCGGTGACACGCGGGCGCGCGGCGGTGACACGCGGGCGCGCGGCGGCGAGACGCGGCCACGGGGCGGCGACGCGCGGTCGCGGGGCAGCGAGAGCCGCGCGCGAAGCGGCCCCCCCCAACGCCACGATTCAACCGAGCGCGGGCGGCGACGCGACACCCGCCGGCGCGCCCCCGAGGGACGCCGGGGCCGCAGCCACGAGAGCGCCAAGCAAGCAGCTCCGCGCACCGCCACCGGCGTCGCCACCGGCGTGCTTGAACTTGCCGACCGCGGCACCGGTTACCTGCGCCAACTCGAGCGCATGTACCGCCCTGAACCCACAGACGTGTTTGTCTCAGCCGCTCTCATTCGCAACCACCGCCTCAAGCAAGGCCTGACCATCCACGGCCCGATCGGCGCCGGACGCGGCGGGCGCGACGAATTGATCGAGGTCGAGACCATCAATGGCCGACCGGCCGAGGATTACCGCTCGATTCGCAATCTCCAAGACCTGACGCCCATCGACCCCCTGGAGCGGCTACGCTTTGCCACCGGCAAGGAACCACTGACCACTCGGGTCGTCGATCTGATCAGCCCAGTTGGCAAAGGCCAGCGCGCCCTCATCGTCGCGCCGCCCCGCACCGGCAAGACCATCCTGTTGCAGCACATGGCCCACGGCATCGCCGACAACCACCCCGAAGCGCTGGTCAAGATGCTCTTGGTCGACGAACGCCCCGAAGAAGTCACCGAGATGAAGCGCTCCATCCGCGGCGAAGTGGTCGCCTCCTCAAGCGACATGAACTCGGACGCCCACGTCCGCATCGCCGAGTTGGTCCTCGAACAAGCGCGACGCGAAGTGGAGTACGGCCACGACGTCGTCTTGTTCTTGGATTCGCTCACCCGCCTGGGACGGGCTTACAACCGCGAGGTCGGCAACTCCGGCCGCACCCTCACCGGCGGTGTCGACGCCCGCGCCCTCGAGCGCCCCAAGCGCATCTTCGGTGCAGCGCGCAACATCCAGGACGGCGGCAGCTTAACGATCATCGCCACCGCCCTCATCGACACCGGCTCGCGCATGGACGAAGTCATCTTCCAAGAGTTCAAGGGCACCGGCAACATGGAGCTGGTACTCAACCGAGAGATTGCTGACCGGCGCATCTACCCCGCCGTCGACATCGGCACCTCAGCAACGCGCAAAGAAGAGAAGCTCTACACCCCCGAAGAACTCAAGCGCGCCCACCTCCTGCGCCGCCGCATCGCCGGCATGGAGCCCCTGAGCGCCATCCAAGAAGTGCTCAACCACCTAGACGTCTGGGAAGGCAAAACCGGCGACATCTAGCTCCCGCACCACCTGGCCACTGTGCAGCGCTAGTCCCTCGGCCAAAAAACCCCCGCTGGCCTCCGCCGTGTTCCATCTTCGGCGCGCCGGGGGTGCCGTGGGCCGCTGGCGTGCCGTGGGCCGCTGGTTCGCCGCTTCCTCGTTTGGCACTTGCCTGTGCCGCACCCCATGGTGCCGCGCACGTCGGTTCAGAGCAAGTTGGTTCCGCTCCGGAAATATTCATGGACCTGGGGTCCACCCCAAGCAATGAAAGTTGCTAGCTCACCGTGTGGGCTCGACCGAAGGTCGCATGAATTTACAACGACTTACAGCTACTTTCTGAGCAACTCCGCCGCGCTTGCTGCAAGCCTGACCAGCTTCTTAGGCTCTCCGCTCTTCCACCTTGGTTCCGCTCCGGAAATATTCATGGACCTGGGGTCCACCCCGGGCAATGAAAGTCGCAGCTCATCGTGTGGGCTCGACCGAAGGCCGCGTGAATTTACAACGACTTACAGTTACTTTCTGAGCAACTCCGCCGCGCTACCCACCGGACGGCGTCGTTTGGTTTCGTGCAGCGACGTTTCGCACGTGTAGATTCTGCGCCACTCGGTTCCGCTCCGAAACTCTGACACGATGGCGGTTATGGTTTGCGCACAAAATTCGGAGGTTCTCCAGTTCCGTCCAACCACCTTTGGCCACCGGTTGAATATGGTCGATCTGCAGGTTGTGTCGTGAGTTGCACTTCCTTCCGCCGGCGCCCACAAATTGACAGCGCCCCTGGTCACGGATCATCACCGCGTCTCGGAGGGCTTTGGGGATGTGTCGGCCGCGGGGTGCTTTGTAGGGGCGCTTGGGCTTCGGGCGCTTGCGCTCCAGGAAGAAGTGCAAAAGCTCTTGCATCGTCGCTTCGAGCGTCAGCTTGGCTGGAATCTTGCGGCTCAGAATGGTCATCGCTTCTTCCAGCTGCTTGTAGTCGGCGGGATCGAGGCTAAAGGTGATGCGGATACGCTCGCGCGTGACGGTCGGCTCGGCGCAATCTGTACCGTCCGCACTGGCGCAAGACGCTTCGGAACCGGCATCTGCACTGGCGTTGGCGTGAGCGCCGGCGTTTGCGTCAGCGTCGGCCTCTGCATCAGCGCCGGCGTTTGCACCGGTACCGGCCTTTGCATGGACGCCGGCGTTTGCATCGGCGCCGGGACGCGCATCTACATCGGGGATTGCATTGCGCGGTGAACCGGCAGGGTTCTCGGACTCAGCTCCTGCTCCGTTCGTGTGCCTGGGGCTGGCCCCATTGACCCCGCCGTTGTCACCAAATAGGTCGCCCTTTCCACTGTTTTCGGCGGCGTCCGCCCCGGTGTGCCCCATCTCGAACTCCCGGCGGATCTGTTCCCGGCGAGGGCGCACTGGACTGCGCGCTGCCAGCCGACGCTCCACTTCCGCGGAAGATTGGCCATCGATCTCAGCGAGTAACGCTTCTGGATCACGCGCCTTCGCCAGCGCTGCCTCGATCGTTGCCAGCACACTCAGATTGGTGCGGTGTTTTCGCAGCATCTCTAGAACTTGCGGATGTCGCTCAGCGCACTTCATCGCTTTCCAGCGCCGCGACGCAGCCGCTTTCGAATACTTGAGATGGTTGGTTAGAAACGCGAAGATCGATGGGTAGCCCGCCGAGAGATGGGCATCCGTGCGCTTGCATTCAAGCAGCGCTTCGATCAGGTTGACGGTGGCGTGGTGCTCGCGATGCCGGAGCCTTTCGATTCGGGCAATGATGTGCATGGTGAATGCTCCTGAGTTTTCGCGGGGTCGACCCATGCATCTTACACCTCGAGTTTGTGCGCTCAGGGGAGCTTGGTGGCTGCGCAACATCGGTTCCGTTTGGCAAAAAAGAACTACCGCGCGAACCGATGCATTTGAGGGGGATGTGCGACATGTTGGCGACCGCTCGAGCGACATGCCGCAACGCTCAACCACTCGACGTCCAAAAGCTGTCAAGAAGAAAATCAAATGGACGGCAAGAAAATTTGTGCAGATTCTCAGGTTTCGTCCGTGCCGGCGGTCGATCCGGATTGACGGGTAACGGCGAAACAATCGACTTGGTTCCGCAGCGGAACAAAAGGGAATCGCGCCAATTCAATCCCAGAACTTGCTTCTGCGGGTCACACCTGATTGCGAGATCACAGCGCAAGTTTCTCGAACTCACTCCCGGCATGAACGCGGTTCCACAGCGGAACTCCAGGGGCGGCCTTGGAGAAGGCATTCTCGGACAGCTTCCAGCTGAACTCGTCGCCGGTTCCGCAGTCGGAACTCAGCGCCCGGTTCCGCAGCGGAACCAATGCAAACTGCGGAAGGAACTTCCGTCGCACTACGCCAGGGCGCGATCCATGCACTCCCGCACATCTGCGGCATCAGGCGCTTGTTCGGCGGCTTCGAGGAGGCAGCGCACCGCCTCCGCTTGACGGCCGCTGGCCAACAGCGCTTCGGCGCGCAGACACGCTACGGCGTGCTCGCGCAATACCCGGCAAGCCACCTTCGAGCGTGTCAGGCGCTGCGCCGTCGCCAACGCCAAGCCGTAGGCACCGCCGGCCAACGACACCCGGCCCTGCACGAAGCGACAGAAGACATCGGTGGGACAAAGCCGCACTGCTTGGGCGATCGCCGCCTGCGCCGCTTTCATCGTGCCCGAAGTCAGCTCGATCCGCGCCAACCGTGCTAGCGCGTGGGCGCGCTCAAAACGCTCGAGCCCGGTGGTTGCCGCACTGGCCGCCTTGAAGCAGCGCCGGGCGTTGGTGTAGTCGCGCCGTTGTTCGAGAACCAACCCCAGGTACCAGGCGGCGCGCTCCTCGTGCCGGCGGGCTGTGCGACCGCGCAGCGGCCGCAGCCGCTCCAGCGCCCACGCCTCCAGACTGGTGGACGGCGGCCGGACGATGGTCATGGGGACCGGCGGTGCTGGTGGTCGCTCACCGTCGAGCGCCGCGCCGAGCCACGGCGAATCGACCGGCAGCCGCACCAAGCGCACCTCGGTCTCTGCAGCCACCTGCAGGACATCATCCGTAGCCAGGTCGGTGGTCACCGCCACTGACGCTCGCCGGACGCCGGCGGGCACAGCCTCCAGCGCCCGCCGCAACCGGCCGTTGTCGTGGACCCGCTCGTCGACCCGCACCACCAAACACCAACCGTGCGGCTCGGTGAGCTGGCTGAGGACATCGTGCGGCCGCTCAGCGTCGACGCAGTCGGCCCCCTCCAAGGTGGCAATGCCCCGCACGGTGGTGAGCTGCCGCGGCGCCGCAACGCACGTCCGATCGACCAGGCCGCGTAGGCTGCGCAAGCACCGGGGAAGCGGCTGATATCGATCCCGCACGCGCACAAAGGCGGTAAGTTGAGTGGTGGCCGTGGGCGTGGCGACCCTGGTGGGCGTGGCGACCCTGGTGGGCGTGGCGACGCCGGTGGGCGTGGCGACGCCGGTGGGCGTGGTGCTGCTGCTACCGCCGCCGCCTGCGCTGCTGCCGCCTGCGCTGCTACCGCTGCCGCTGCCTACGCCGCCCGGCGTCGCCGGCGCCGGCGTCGCTTGGCCGGCTGCTTGGGAGACTCGGGGCGGGCCGACGCTTGCCGGGGTTCGGGCTGGCGCGGATTTTTGGCGGGACCTTCCGACTCGGGTTTCCATCCTTGGTCTCCTTGCACGTGGCGTCGGTGGGGAATCTCGTGCGGGGCTGGGCGAGACTCCGCAGGGTTGGGCGACCAATCTGGGTCGCGCTCGAGGACCTCCAACCGGTTGACGCGGACTTCCTGCGGCGCTTCGATACCCAACTTGATTTGGTTGCCGCGCACGGCGAGCACAGTGATGCGGACGTCGTCGTCGACAACCACCGTCTCCCCGGGCTTGCGTGTCAAGATGAGCATCTTCTTCCCCTCGCCTTTGTACTCGACCGGCCCCCCGCGCAGCTGAAGGGATCTGGTAGCAAAAGCGCGCCCGGAGACCACCGGCGATGCACCGCCCGGGCCAGCCACGCTCAGATCGAGACAGCTGCCGGCAAGGAGGTCCCTTAGAGCGCCGATCCGGGGGCGTGGCCATCCAAGATCCAAGAGCTGCCCCACCGCGCTGGCGCGCCGCGCTTCGCTGGGGCGTCATCCTGTGGGTCGCCCTGGGGATTCGCGCCGCCCTCCTGCCAACCCAGGCCCTCAACATGGACGAAGTTTGCGAGCGGCACACGGCGGCCATGTCGATCGACGCCATCTTGGCGTATGACAACGCCTTTCCACCGCTGTACCACTGGCTTCTGAAGGGCTGGCTGACCCTGGACGCTTCCGAGTACTCCGTCCGCCACCTCTCGCTGGTCGGTGGGCTCTTGTCCATCTTGGCCTTCGCCGGCTTGACCCGGCGCGAGCTGGGCGAACAGACCGCGCTCTGGGCGACGGGGCTGGCGGCGGTGTCGCCGTTTCACATCTTTTATTCACTCCTGGGTCGCCCCTACATTTTCTACATCTTGTGCGCGACCGTGGCGCTGGCGGTCGGCATGCAACTTGCCCGCCAAAGCACCTGGGGACGGCGACTGGCGCTGGTCGGCGCCGTGGCTGCCGGTGCTTACCTGCACTACTACTTCGCGATCACCTTCGCTGCCATCGCCCTATCCCTGTGGGTCTGGCGTCCGTCCAAGCGGTTGGCGTGCGAGCTGGTTGGCGCCGGCCTGGCGGTGGCGGTGCTGTGTCTGCCGCTTCTCCCCGCCCTGCGCGGCGACCTGACCTACCAAGTGGAGCTGCATCCACCGCGCCAGTTGCACCTAGCGTCGCTGGCCTACACTTGGTTCTCAACGCTGTCGGGCTATACCCTCGTCCCTCGCGGACCGAGTTGCAAACGCTCGAGTTGACGACCGCCTGCCGCACTGCCGCCCCGTGGGCGCTGGGTGTCGCGCTCATCGTCGTACCCTTTGCCTGGACTGGCGGCCGCATCCTGCGCGAGCGCCGGCAGCTGCTCCTCTGGCTGGCACTCCTAACCCTGCCGTTTGCGTTGATGCGGCTGGCCGGCGACCTCCTCCACACCACCTACAACACGCGCTTTGTCGCGTGGATGTGGATACCGGTGACCCTGTTTCTAGGCGCCGGGCTGGCGGCGAGTCTGAGACGCCGGCAGGTCGTGGGCGGCCTTCTCCTGGCGTGCGTGGCGATCAGCGCTTTGAGCTTTCGAACGATTTCGGATCGCTACCGGAACGAGGACATGCCCGGCACCGCCGACTTCTTACGCCGCCACCCGGTCCGCCCGGTCGCCGTTAGCTCGGGCTACATGGCTCCCCCCCTTCTCCACTACTTTGCTCAGAAAGTAACTGTAAGTCGTTGTAAACTCATGCGGCCTTCGGTCGAGCCCACACGATGAGCTGCGACTTTCATTGCCCGGGGTGGACAAAATGTCCATGAATAGTTCCGCAGCGGAACGAGCAGGAAGTGTGCCGTCCCACCGACTACCTTCTTCGACCGATGCAAAAAAACCAGCGCTCGCGCGACTTCACCGTCACCCAACAATTCTCGGACAGCTTCCTGCGGAACCAGCGCGCCGGGGTTCCGCGTTTTCGGACAGCCCCGCTGGAGCCTGTCCGAGAAAACCACCGCGCGAGCAGACGAGTTGCTCAGAAAGTAGCTGTCGTTGCAAACTCCCGCGCCCTTCGGTCGAGCCCACACGATGAGCCTGCAACTTTCATTGCTCGGGGTGGACCCCAGGTCCATGAATATTTCCGGAGGGACAGGTGTTGGGCCTCAAGGACGCCGCCGAGGCAGGCGGCTCGATCGCGACCGCCAAAGATGAGTTGGCCCGCTACCGTCAGCCCTACTGGCTTGTCTACAGCCGGAGTTTTCACGGGGATCCGGACGGCGAGATCCTGCGCTTTGCGGTCGGGCCCGACGGCGACCCAGTCTTTTGGACTGCCGGCGTCCAAGTGTTCGACTGCCGCCCCGAAATGGTAGACCGCGCTAGCGAATAACGGCCAGGGTGCCGCGGGCCAGCTTCCCACCGGATTGCACGCGGTAAACATACACCCCACTCGCCCAACTGCCTGGGTCCACTTCCAAAGCACCCGCGGGCGGCACGAAAATCCGCGCGACGGTGCGGCCGGCGGCGTCGAACACCTCGAGGACAGCGCCGGGATCGGCGCCGGTAACCCGCACCGGCGGCTGCCCCGCCCGCCAGGGATTCGGGTAGGCGATGACGCCCCCGCCGACCTGCAGCTCCACGGCGTCGCCGGCACCCGGGACCACCACCGCTCCGGTCACCGCCCCGCGCAGCTCGGTGCCGACCCCGACGCGGTAGCGCCCCGCCGCCAAGGGCGCGGCGAGCTGCGCGCGCACGCGGCTGGAGTCGACGGTCACCGAGAGAAAGCCGAGCGCGCCGGGCTCGAGCCAGTAGTGGGCAGGATCCTCGGCGGCGGGGAACGCCGGTGGCTCGGACAACTCGAGGACAATCCACTCGCCGTCGAGTTGGGCATCCTCGAGGGTGAGGGCAGGCGCTTCTGCCAGGTCGGGGGTGACGACCAACTCCAAAGCGCCTGGGTCCTCGATCAAGACACCGGCTGCCGACCGGAGCGCACCCAGGCGCAACGTGTAGGAGCCGACCGCCGCCCACGGTGCCGCCAGTGTCACCAAGCGCGAGCGGCCGCTGGCCACCGCCAGGACGGTACTGAGCGCCAGGCGATCACCGGCCGGATCGGTGAGTGCGTAGTGTTCGAGTCGATCGGCGCTGGCTCCCATCACCGTCGAGAAATCCAGGCGCAGAGCCCGGTGATGGACCAGCCGGTGCCCGGTGACATGGGGCGCTCCACCGGGCTCGGCGCGCACGGCTGGCGCACACGCACCGATCGAGCCATCCGCCGCCAGCGCCTGCACGCGGTAGAAGATAGCCAGCGCCACGGCGGCGGAATCAATCACCGAAGTCGCCGGAGTTTCCAGCCACGGCGCCGCCACCTGGCAATCGGGTGCGGCCAACGTGTCGCGAAAGACGCGGTACAGTGTGGCGCCCGCCACTGGCTGCCAGCGCAGTTCAACGCGCCGGCGGCGCAGCACTCGCGCTTCGAATCCGGCCGGCGCCGGCAACCCGCCGGCGGGCTCAGCCGCTGCCCAGATGAGGAGGTTTCCGGCTCCGTCTCGGCCAACAACGTCGGTACGCCCGTCGCCGTCAGCGTCGCCCACAGCGAACCGCCGGTGGCGAACAGTTGCAGTGTGGGCCGTCGGAGTCATCGCCCCGGGCGCTGTCCACTCGAAGGCGTAGAAGTCGGGCGCCGCGGTCACCAACACTTCGGCAGCCAAGTCCTCATCCAACTGCGCCGTGGCGAGTGCATTGCCACCCACCTCAATGCCGTGGATTAGGGTGGCGACGCGCGGCTCCAACGGCACGCCCGGTTCGGGGGCCCGCCAAACGGTGAGCCGGTGGCGGCGGCGCTCAAGCAACGCCTCGGTATCGGCGTCTTGGTCGATGGCGGCAAGGCTGACCAGGTCGTCCACCCCATCCCCATCGATATCGCCGGCCGCCACCAAGGGCGCCTCACCACCCTCGAGTTCGGTCCAGGTGACGGGTTCGAGACCTGTCCCGGTGTCCTTGAACACCAGCAGGCGACCCCGTTGGTCGCCAATTGCCACCTCGACCAGCCCATCGCCGTCGACATCGCCGCCAGCGGCGCTCGGCGCCAAACTGGCGGGCGGCGTTGCAAAACTGGGAACAGCGCGGCGCTCCCAACGGGTGGCGTCGCCCAGCGAACGGTAAACCGCCAGCGAATCGCCGCGCAGGGCAAGAATGGCTGGTCCCGCGTTCAGCTCGACGACGCCGATCGCAAAACCAGCCAGGCTTGAATCAGCCCACGCCAGCGCGGTGGGCTGGGCACCCCCGGTGGGCGCCTCGAACAGATAGGTCGACAAGCCACCAGCCACCGGCTGGCCAATGCCGACCACTTCGTAGCGCCCGTCGCCATCGGTGTCGGTCAACGCGCGCGGCAGCGTACCGCGGGGCAAAGTCGCGCGGACAGCGGCCGCGCCACCTGCGTCTAGCCCCACCACCTGGCAGGGCCCGTACGGAGTGCCGGATCCAGCCAGCATCATCGCCCACTCGCCGCCGCCGTCCCCGTCGACGTCGACGATCGGGGTCCCGAGGTCGCCTGCCAACCCCAGGCTGCGCGGCTCGGACAGCGCGGTTTGGGAGACGCGTTCTGCCGGCTTGACGGTCTCGAGGTTCGCGGTGGCGCTCCACACGCCGGCGCCGTTTTGCACGGCCGCCTCGAGGAGCAATTGGGTGGCGCTGACGTCGGCGGGCACGCGCAACCCATGCGAGCGCGTCAGGTAGGCGCCATCCAAGACCCCGGCCGTGGTGCCGCTGGGGCGTTCGCGCACCGTCACCCGCGCCCGCGCCAAGTCGTCCGAGTCGATCCACACGAACTGCCGGAGGCGATCGCCCACCCAGAGGTCTTCGGCGACGAAGCGCTCGAGGACCGGTCGGGTGTGATCCAAACTCACCAGCGCGCGCTCCTCCAGTCCGCCGTCACGCCCATCCTCGGCGGTCAGTCGCAGGGTGTAGTCCCCGGCCGGCAGGGCCGCCGTGTCCCAGACCGCCACTTGTTCGCGGACCACCTGGCGCGCGGTGATGCGCACCAACCGCGTGAACTCAGCCGGCTGGCGGCCGCGTCCCCATGCGACTTCCAACCAGCGAAGCGCCAACCCCTCGGCGGTCACCCGAATCGCGAGCGCCTCATCCCCCACCGCGCCCGAGGCGGGCGCCTCGATCCGCACCGAGGCATGGCGTTCGACACCCAGCGCCCCGGCCGCCTCCAGCGCCCCGTGACCCGAGTCTGCGTCGAAGCCCGGCGGCCCCAGGTCGCGGGCAGCACCGGTCAAGGCGGCAACCACCGCTGGCGGGTCCAGCTCTGGAGCCCTCGACAGCACCAGACCGGCCGCCGCCGCTGCCAGCGGTGCTGCAAAGGACGTGCCGGCCACCGTCACGTAGTCACTGGCCCCCTGGCCAGACGGATCGACGTAGGTGGAGAGGATGTCGGTCCCCGGCGCCAAGAGATCGAGAGTTGGACCAAAGTTGGAGAAGCCGGCGCGGCGCTCCTGGCGATCGAACGCCCCTACCGCCAAGACGCCGGGCAACGCCGAGGGGAAGTGCACGCCGTCGCCGCGGCTGTTGCCGGCTGAAGCCACCACCACGCAGCCGAGCAGCCTGGCGTACTCGACCGCGTCGGTCACCACCACCGATTGCAGCGTATCCCCCCAGCTCAGGTTGATGACCCGCGCACCATTGTCGGCGGCGTAGACGATGGCGGCCGCGGCGTCGTCCTCCTCCAAGACGCCGCCCAAAAAACCCAGGCCGTTTTGGAAGCCCGCGCGTAACACCATGAGGGCGCAACCGGGCGCTAAGCCGCTCACACCAACGCCGTTGCCCATGGCCGCGGCAATCACTCCGGCCACCACCGTGCCGTGCCCCGAGCCGTCGGTGGGGTCGTTGTCGCGCTCCACAGGGTCATCCGGACCGCCGATGCGCGGGGCGTCGACGAAGTCGTAGCCGATCGTGTCATCGACGTAACCGTTGTCATCGTCGTCCCACCGTTCCCACTCTTCGACCGAGCCGTCGCCGTCTTGATCGACGGTGTCATCGGCGGTGGTGGCGTTGCCCGGGGGATCGTCGTTCTGCCAGAGGTTCAGCAGGTCGTCGTGTGGGGAAATGCCGGTGTCGATCACCGCAATGACCACCTCGGGAGCTCCCGTGGTCACCGCCCACGCCGCCTCCGCACCGACGGCGTCCAGGTACCACTGCTCGTCCCGGCGGGGATCCTCGGTGGCTATCGCCACCGCCGGCGGCGGCGCAACTTGCAACGTCCGATTGGGGGCGACCCACTCGACCGCTGGATGGGCGGCGAGCGCCCCCTGCACGCCGTGTAGGGGCGTGGCTGACCCCAAGCTGATCAGAAAGGTGCGGGCCAGTCGGTCGGCAGGGGCGGCGGGCGCCCCAGAGCGCCGGGGACCGCCGGCAAGAGCGTTGAGACCGCTCCCCGGCGCTGGAATGAGCGGCGCCACGGTGGCGCCGGTCAAGTCCACACCGCTCCCGGCCAAGGCCTCGAGCCCCTGGGCAGGCGCCGCCGCCGCACGGTGATCGCCCGGCTGCCCGGCTTGGAAACGCACCAAGAACTCGCCGGGCCCGGCCCAAGCGACACCCGCGGGAGGAACGACCGACACCCAACCAAGCGCAACCACCCAACCAAGCGCGACCATCCGACCAAGCGCGACCATCCAACCAAGCGCGACCATCCGGCCAAGCGCAACCACCCAGAGCGCGGAGCCGAGACCCACCGCGCGCCGGTCGCCCCGCAGCACGTCGGAACCTAGAGGCGGAATCCGAGCGAGAAGCGGTGGGTGGTACCCAGGTCGGCGTCAAACGGCACGGCGGCGTAGTCCAGCTGCCAACCCGACACCCGCGTGCCCACGCCGAAGGTCAGGTCGTCGTTGTCGAAACCGGAGCGGTAACCGACGCGCGCCTGGGCGATGCCGGCGTAGTCGTACTCGCCGCCCAACTGCACGTGGGTTTCGTCGTCGCCGCGCGCCTTGCGGAAATCCAAGCCCAGGAGCAGGGAGCCGTTGCCCAGCCGCCGCGGCACCAGATAGGAGGCCCCGACTTGCAACGCCGTCGGCAGGTCATCCTGCTGGGAAATAAAGGTCAGCCCCTTCCCCAAGTTGGTCACCGCCCCACCCACCCACAGGTCGGGCCGGACCTCGTACTGGCCGCCTATGTCCACGGCAAAGGCGAAGTGGGTGAGGTCGTCGATGTTCGAGACGATGTACTTGCCCGAGGCACCCACCGAACTCCGCTCGTTCATGGCAAACGCGTAGGAGGCGGTCAGCACCGCGTCGTAGGCGCCAAAATCAGGGGTTGGCTGGCCGAACTCGTCGCGTCCATCGATGTCCGAGGCGTAAAACCCCGAAAAACTGCCGCCGAACCCGTGCCGGCCGACCCGGGTGGCGCCACCGATGTACTCCTGGCGAAAGTCAGCGATCCACTCGTTGTGCTGGAACATGATGTCGAAGTGCTTGTCCGCCACACTCAAGCGCGAGATGCCGGCGGGATTCCAGTACATTGCCGACGCATCGTCGGCAATCGAGGCGAAAGCCGCCCCCATCCCAGCGGCGCGGGCACCGATCGGCAGTTCGAGGGTGACGAGCCCCGGCCGTTTGGCGGCCACCTCACCAGCCGAAAAGCCGACGAATGCAAGAGCCATACTCAACACGCAGGTGAGCGCTACTCCGACCCTGCGCCATGCCATCTCTTTCATAGCCTCATCTTCCTTGAGTAGGTCACCGCCGCACCGCCACCGTGCGGCGGCCCTGGAACAGCCGGCCAGCGCTCTGTACTTCGAGGGTCAGAACGTACAACCCGCTCGGTTGATCGGCGACCGACCATGCTACCACATGCTCTGTGGCCCCCGGCGCCGGAGCCGGTGCGGCGGGCTCAGCCACCACCCGACCGCGTGCATCTGTAATGGTGATCGACACGCTGGCGTCTTCCGCCAACGCAAAATGGATGTGCGCCGTTGGCCCGTCCACCGGGTTGGGATAGACGTAGAACGCCTCGACCAGTCCCTCGGCAATCGAGCCCGGAGCCGGCTGGCCCGGCGGCGCCTGGATACCGCGCCGCGCCGCGCCACCGCGGTAGGCCGGCCACGCCGCGCCGGGAGTCGCGGTGGCTAGCTCGTAGGCCATCAAAAAGCTCTGCCCCCCCAGGTCAGAGGGCACGACGACGTCCAAGGTCCCGTCGCCCTCCAGATCGGCGACGATGGGCTGCGCCCCCTCCCCAGCCGGCCCGGGCAGTGCCATCGACGCGTGCTCCTCGCCGGTGGCGTCCACCACCAGAAGTCGGCCGTCGCCGGCCGCCACCACCAAATCCTGGCGGCCCGAGGCGCCGGTCAGCCGGAACGCCATCGGCGCCGGCACCAAGCCCGGCAGCGGCCGGATCACCCAGTCGGTCTTGCAGGGGAAACCTTGCTGGGGCGTGCCGTTGAAGTTGAGCGCGTAGATCCGCCCATCGAGCGCGGCCAGGAGCACTTCCAAGAGGCCATCGGCGTCAACATCGGCCACCGACACGTCGTGGGCAACACCGAGTCCCAACTCAAACGGCCAACCCCGCTGACCGACCAGGCGCGGCGCGTTGGCCAAGATGTCGGCACCCGACTCGGCTCCGCTCCGCGCGTAGGCGTAGCGTTCGATGCGTCCGTGGTCGTCGGTGGCGACGATGTCCAGGACGCCGTCACCCTCCATGTCCCCGGCCACCAGCGAGCGCACGCCGTTTTGAAGCGCCGCGCGGTCCCGCTCCAGCTCGATGATCCGGCCGTTTTCGAACAAGGGCCACACCTCAAAGAAGCGCGAGCGACCACCGGCATCGATGGTAGCAACGACTACCCACACCGCCCCCAACTCGGGTCTCGTGGGTTCGGTCAGCACCAAAGGCGGGGCCGCCAGATCACCGGGCAACGCCACCGATTGCACGATCGCCTGAATGCCATCGAGCGTCAGCCAAGTCAGCCAACTCTCACCGCGCACCGAGTCGACGCGCGAGCCGACGAACACCATGTCGCCCCCGCCGCCCGCGCGGGGCACCGACACCGGCACCGTATCGGCGTAGCGTCCCGGCAGTTGGGCGAGCACACCACGGGTCTGAGGCGCACCATCGCCGTCCAGAAGCTCCTCGCCGCTGTCGCCGTCCCAGGCCCACAGGCGCCCGTCGGGGCCGCACACCACCAGATCGCGCCCGCCGTCGCCATCCAAATCAACCAGGGCGGGAACGGTGCGCGCATCCAGCCCGATCGACGCCAGCGGGATGGCGGCATCGCCACCGCTGTAGGGCGAGCGCCCGGCCGCGTCCACCGCGTAGACGTTGCCGAGCGAGTCGACTGCGGCGATCACCATCGAACCCGGGCCGGCCACCTCTGCCGCCACCAGGTGGTTAGCTTTGACCGGGCCGACCAGCGGTACCGGGCTGAACCCAGGCTTGCGGCGCGGCAAGGCGCCGTCCTCTTCGAAACGCACCCGGAATGACATCGTGGGTCCAGGCTCGGAAATCTGATCGATGGTGACAAAACTGGGCGCACCATAGCTGGTCCGCGTGTTGGGGATGGTCGCCGGGCCAAAGGTCGCCGCGTGCCCGGCCCGGAAGGCGTCCCCAGCGCTCCCGAAGTTCTCGATGGCGCCGGGCAGCACATCCAAGTCCTCGATCGCGTCGGCCTCCTCGAGATCGACGCCCTTGTGCTCGGGGTCGTGCTGGACGGCGTTGAAGCGCCCATACTCGCGCAGCACCGAGGGGTCGACGTGCCAGATCAAGAGGCCCGAACCCTGCCCTTCGCCGGGCAGGAAGTAGTCGAATTCTGCATTCGTGTAGCTGTCGGCTTGGTCGGCCGGAATCTCCAGGTCGTAGAGCGTGAACAGGCTGTCACCGTCAGCATCGTAGAAGTCAAAGGTCGAGTCGGCGTCGGCGTCCTGGAAGCGATTCTCAATCAGGAAGTACTCGTCGCCGCCCAAGGGGACGAGGGCAGCCACCGGCCCCGGCGGCCCCAACGTCGCCGCCGACAGGGTCACCACCTGCTCGCTCGTGACGATCAGGGGATCGACAAACCCCAGCTCGTACTTGCTCCACATGCACGGCGCTGCCGGCACGAAGCCATTGAAGTTCCAAGTCCCACCGCCCATCACCCCGAAGCTGCCGATCCCCTGCGAGTCGGGAAACTCCTCCGGTGTGGTGTCGTAGAGGTCGGGCAACCCGAGCACGTGGCCGAACTCGTGGGCGTAGACCCCGAGCATCCCGAAGCTGTAGGGCTGACCGGTCTGCGGGTTCAAGTCCTGCGACTCGTTCTCCGGTAACACCAGCGCCATCTCTACGAAGTGCGGATTGCCCTGGTTGTCGACGTCGTCGGTGGCAACGCCCTGGGCCGCGGTGGAGTCCGGCAAGAAAAACTCCATGGCCTCGAGCGGTACGAACACCGACCAGAGCTGCTCCGGACTATCGCCCGCCACGTCGGCCTCCTGGCCGTCGCCGGCGTGGATGCAAAAGACCGCGTCGTACTCGACGTAGTTGACGTCGGCGTCGGCGACGCCGATGGCGTCCCGCACGAACAGCGTCTGCCGTTCGCCGAACAGCTCATCTTCACCGTAAAAAGCTTGGGTCTCGGGCATACGGTAAACCGAGTCGGTCAAGGTCGCCCGAATGGTCAGCTTGCCACCCGACACCTGCGACCAAAATTGGTTCTGGTGGAACAGCACGCGTTCAAAGTAAGCGCGGGTGGAATCCATCGGTTCGTCCTCGAAGTCGACGAGGACGCCGATCGCTCGCACAGTGTCAGGCTGGTCGCCGCGCGCCAGGGAGCCGGTCAGCCGCCAGTGACGGTGGGGGTCGGGTGCGTAACGCATCGCCGCCTGGAAGCCGCGCTTGCCGGGCGCCGGGGGCACAGCACAGAGAAATGACCTGGCCCCTTCCACCGGCGCCAAGGCGGGCTGAGATGCCGGCGCAGCGGATTGGGGCACTCGGACCGTCGGGCTGGGGGCCTGGGCCAACCACACCCCCAAGCCGAAAGCCACCGACGCCAGCCACACCACCTGGGGTTGGACACGGCGCCGGGCCGTGGCAACGCGATCCGCACTCACAAAAAACCGCCGTCTTGGATGACTTCGAGGGGCCGACCACCGCTAGCTGAATGCGGCCCGCAGGGTAGGCCTTTCGCCCCACGCGGTCAAGAAAGGCCGGGGGTCAGAGGGAGTACCCGAACGCCACGGGGGCGGTTCCCTGAGGGACCGCCCCCGCCAAATCACTCTCCATAACCCGCTCTAGCCCGATCGTCGCTTCTTCTTGACCGGCCCTTTGCCCTTCTGCTTCTTTCCGCCCTCGCGGCCCGAGCCCTTGGTGCCGGGATGCTCCTTGCCGTTGGAGCGCCGCTTCACCGCTGGCGGTGGAGCTGCGCGCGTCGGATCACTCCGGCGCTGGCGCTCTTCGGTGCGCGCCGGCCGGCGGCGGCCGGCGTCGTCCTTCCGCTTGCGGTCGGTCCAACTACGCTTCCGGTCGGTCGCGTCCAGCCGCCGCCGGTAGCGCCGGCGACTGTCGCCCTTCCAGTCGTAGCCGCGCTTGGACTTCTTGGGCTCCACGCGGTGCGGGGTTTTGTGGGCCGGGAGCCGCGGCGGCGCCACGTGCCGGCGGAAGTGACTGTGCAGTCGGCTGCGTTCGTGCGATGGCCAGTAGCGCTTTACGCGGGCATAGCGCCGCGGCACGCGCCGGTGCCGTTCGTACACGAACAGCGGCCGGTAACGCGGTGCATAGCGCACCCGCCACGGGTAGTACCGCCAACCCGTGTTGATACGTATCGAGAACACCGAGCAGGAATCGTAGTAGGGATCGTGGTGGTGGTCGAAGCCGTGGCAGTCGTTGCACGCGTAGCGCGGGTAGCGGTGCCGCCGCTCGACGTAGAGCGTGGCGTAGTCCTGGGCGACGTGCCGCTCTCGATACTCGGGCACCAACCAATGGTTGATGCGCCGCATGGCGACAAAGGGATCGCCAGCGATACGCCAGCCGTGCGGCACCCAGCGCTCATCATCAGCCTCGTCAGCCCAGGCGATCGACCGATCCATATCCCAATCCTCTGCGTAGTCGTCCGCGTCTTCGAGCCACTTGGGCCGCCGCTCATCCCAGCCGGCGCTCAAATCGGTCTCCCACTCCGGGTCGTTCAGGTAGCCGCGCCAATCGGGATCGTCGTAGTGTGCCAGCGCACCGGTGTATGGATCGCGGATCGGATAGCGCGACGCGACAATCGCCAGGTACTCGACCCCCTCGGGGCCGTCCACCACGAAATCGATGTCGGCGCCGGGCGGCGGCAAATGGTAGGCCCGCCGGCCGCGCACGTGACCATCATCCCCCGGTTCAATGGGGTAGAGCACGTGGACGCCGCCACGGGCATCGATGTTGTAGACCACCACGTAGGCGTCATCAGAGGTCTCGAACTTGATGTGCACGCGCTGACCGTTGCGATAGACGGCGTCGTCGCCCCGCGAGGTCCAAACCCGCGCCTCGAGTTGCCGGCGGTTGTGCTGGCCGCGGCGGACCAGGTTCTGATGGTAGGAGTCAGCCGCTGCGGTTGCCGGCATCATCAAGACCGCGGCAAGCAGCGCGGCGCCCGTCAAAGGTGCGAAACGGCTCGACATCTTATCGACCTCCCCGGGCGATTAATTCGGGGTTGGCCTTGTCGAGCTGGTACGCCCAGTCCAGCACGACTCGATCCGGCGACACCGACAACACCTGAAACTTGGCGAAGTGGTCGTCGCGCGTCCACACATAGTAGCTGTGACCCTCAATCAAAGTGACGCGGTCTTCCACCGTCCAGCCCTCTGGCGGCGCCCAGTCGAGCGCGTCCAGTTCGGTGTAACCGGCATCCTGCAAGTCGGTGTCGGAGTCAGCAACCACCGCCGCGAAACGGACGCCGTCGAACTCGAAGTAGACGTCAGTGGCGATGCTGTCGAACGGCCGGCGCATCTGGTCGGAGAAGTCGAAGCCGGAGAGTTGCCATTCGGTGCCGACAGCGTTCCACAGGACCAGGTTGCTGCCCGCCGGACGCGGTGTATCGTGGACCACTTCGCGCGACAGCTCGCTCTCGTTCTCATAGTCATCGACAGCGGTCACCGCGTAGTAGTAGGTCTCCCCGTTGTCCACGTCTCGGTCCACATAGCTCGGCGTGCGCGTCGAGCCCACCAACTCGTAGACGCCGTCGGCCTGGGGACTCCAATACACCCGGTACTCCAAGAGATCGGGTTCAGTGTTGGGTAACCACTCCAGCCAAATCTGTTCGTCACCGGTGATGCTCACCAGCCCCTGCGGCGGGGCTGGAACAATGGTGTCCCCCGGCTGAAAGCTGTGGTGGTCGTTCGAATCGTCGATGATCGTGCACCCGGCAAAGGCGGTGAACACGACAGCGATAAGTGGGAGCTTGCCCATGGTTTGCGCGTTCATCGTTCGTCTCCTGAAGCTGGGTCGCCCTGGGGTCGGGACCCCCGGCGCGACGCCGACGCATTCTGACTAACGCAACGATGGGACCAATTCCGCTCAAAAGCCCGCTGTCCAAGTGCATCTGTATATTTTGCAATGGGTTAAGCTGGTCTAGCGCGGGCGGCATGGGGGACCGGTGAGGCGGCAGAGCGCCTCAACGGCTCTACGGGTGTGGCGGCACTGCGACACGGCGGGCTCGAGTGGGTCCGCCCCAAAAAAATAGGCTAACCGGGTAACTGGACTCCCACCCCTGAGGTGCTTGCGCACCGCCGAAGCTTGAGATCCAACTACCCGGGTTAGCCTTAGGAGGTCCCCACTCCACCCAATAGCTTTAGCGACTTTCGTGCCAGAGTTTAGCGCTCGGTCCGTCCCGCTGACTAAATTTTTAGGTTGCAATGAGTTAGACCTGTCAACCCTACGTGTTGGCCTGCACAAGGCTGCCCTACCCTGGACAGCACTATTAAATCTTCGCACATCCGATCTCCGCGAAATCCACCTAAAGCAAGTAAGCGCAACAGCTTAACAGCTATTGCGCTTGTTGATAACGACTTGTGAGACTGGTTAACAGCGGTTGGTTCGACCGTTCCTTTGCTCCGCCGGCTTGCGATCCAAATCGTACTCGCGAATCTTCTTGAGGAGCGTCGGATAGCTGATCTTGAGCGTCTTGGAGGTGCGGAGCTTGTTGTAGCCGTGGCCGCGCAGCGTATCGCCGATCATCCGGGCTTCAAGTTGCTGCACTGCTGCCTTCAAAGTCGGCACCCCGAGTTCGTCTTGAACCCGGCGGGCTGAGCGCTTCGGCGGCGTTGGCAAGAGGTCGACGGTCAAAGGTCGCCCATCTTCCGAGAGCACCACAAGCCGCTCGATGGTCTTTTCCAACTCGCGGACGTTACCCGGCCACGGGCGCTCCACCAGCCGTTCCTCCAACTCGGGGTCGATGCCGCTGGGGAACTTGCCCATGCGCTCGGACGCCAGCGCCATGAAATGGCGGGCCAAGAGCATGATGTCGTCGGGACGCTCGCGGAGCGGCGGCACGGTCAGCGAAAACTCGTTCAACCGGTAGTACAAGTCCTCGAGGAACTCGCCCTTTTCGATCTTCTCGAACAGGCTAACGTTGGTGGCCGCCACCACCCGGCAGCTGACCTGCCGCCACGCCGTGTCTCCCACCGGCCGCACTTCCTGCCGGTCCAGGACGTGCAGCAACTTGCCCTGCAAAGTGATGGAGGTCTTGTCGACCTCGTCCAAAAAGATGGTGCCTTCGCCGGCTGTCTCGAACAGTCCACGCTTGGCCTTGACCGCCCCGGTAAACGCGCCTTGCACGTGCCCGAAGAGTTCGCTTTCCAGGAGCGGCTCGGGGAGAGCCGCGCAGTTGACCTGCACGAATGGCTCGTCGGCCCGCGGGCTCGTCCGGTGAATCGCCCTGGCCAAGAGCCCCTTGCCAGTGCCCGTCTCGCCCTCGATCAACACCCGCGCCGGTGTGTCGGCGACGCGCTCGACCAGCTTCAACACGTGAATCATCGAGTCGTTGCCGGTCAGGATGTCCTGCAGCCCAGCCGCCAATTCGGGTCGCGCCTGCTTGGTGCGGGCGACGCGCAACCGCTCCGATTCGATGGCAGCAATAGCCACGACGTTGGTCAGCATGGCCAAAGCCGCCAGATCCGCCGACTGGAAAGCACCGCCCTCCTCGCCACGGTCGGTGTAGACGTAGCCCTCGACCTCGGCAGCGATTCGGAAGGGTACGATAGCTACCGCCGACGCCGACTCCAGCACAAACTTGGGCAGCTGAGCGAGCCGGGCGTCGTGGGCGGGGTTGGATGCCACCAGTGAGCGCTCGGCTTCGACCAAAGGCGCCACCGCCCCATCCACCGCCCCCATGACCTGCCGCGCCGCACCACTGGTGAACCCATCGGCAACGATCAACCGCCTGGGGCCATCGGGTGCACCCCACGCAAAGAACGCCCGTTCGGCAGAAGCCCGCTCCTTCACGAGCGCCAACAGCTCAGCCAGGACGTCGGTGAGCGCCTGTGGGTCGCCGTAGAGCTTGTGCACTTTCTCAAAGGCTTGGCGTTCGGTGGATGCCGAGCCAAACCCCAACGCCATGGCGTCTTCAACCGCCTGGCGCTGTTCCGCCAAGCGCTCGCGCAGTGCCACCTCCGACTCCGGCAGATGGCCCAGAAGCGCGTCCAAGCGGTTCAATGCCTGGTCCAACCGCCCCTGGAGGGCTTCCAACTCAGCTTGCTTGAGCGCTGCATCGGCAGCAGGACCCGCCAGCTCCAAGGCAATGAACAAGGTCTCGGCCCGGTGATAGGCGTGCCGCGCCTTAGCGACCCAATCCTCGCCGAGTGCGTTGCGGCCATTCGCCCAGGCGTCCCCAACCCCGATCAGGAGTTGCGCCTGATCGTAACGGTCGCCGAAGCTTAAGAGGCGGTTAACAGAGGACTCCTGGAAGCGCTCCATCCCCTGAGCGTCGCCTTGGACGCCAGCAATAAGCGCCAGCGCCCCCAGACACAAGGTCTCTTCGTAGACGTCGGCCACTTGGCGGTTCAGCTCCAACGCCTCCTCGGCTAACCGCCGTGCCTGACCCGCGTCACCAGAAGCCAAGTGGACGAGCGCCAAGCGGCGCGCCACCTCGGCCACGAGCTCCTTCGAACCTTTGTCGCTGCGAGCGATCGCCATGCCGCGCAACAACACCTGTCCAGCTGCCTCGAGATTGCCGCGCTCCAGTTCGAGTTCGCCGAGCAACTCGTGGCAAAGGCACTCCGTCCGCACCAGCGAGTGGCTCTTGGCAATGGCCAGCGCCTCATCCAGGAACGCCTGGGCGTCGTCGTAGCGCCATTGGCGCAGGGCAAGCCCGGCTTGACCCAAGCGCGCGTTGGCTACGCCGCGCCGGTTGCCGGTGCGCCCCATGCTGGCAGCCGCCCGCTCGAAGCGCTCCTCGGCCCGCTGCCACTGGCCGAGCTTGACGTGCACGACGCCCAAGTTGACGCACAGGGCGCCAATGTGCCCTTCGTCCGCCAGCGTTTCATTCAAGCGCAACCCGTGCTCCATGACGCGCACGGCCTCACCCCACTCGCACGCCAGGCGGTGGATGACGCCCAAGTTGTTGAGCGAGCCGGCAACGCCACGCATATCCTCGCTACGGCGGAAGGTGGCCAGAGCGCTCTCGAAACGGCTCCGGGCTTCGTCCAACCGGCCCATGCGCAGGTAGAGCTTGCCCAGGCGACGCTCGACCTTCCCAAAAGCAGCGTGGTCGGATTCGTCTTTCAACAAGTCGTGCGCCGCCACTAGATACCGCTCGGCGTCCGCAAAGCGAGCTTCGTCGATCGCAATACCGCCGCGCGCCGACAGGACCCACCCTTGCTCAACAGGCATGGGATGGCTGGCCAGTTGAACCTCGGCCTTCTGCAAGTAGTGCAGAGCCGCCTCATGCTCCGAGCGCATGGCGTAGCACTCACCTAGGCGCCGGCAGATGAAGATGTGCTCGGCAGCCTCGGCCGCTTCGGGAGCCGCGGCCTCCAACTCCATGTAAAGGTCAACCGCTTCCTTGCGGTTGTCGGCGTCGAACTGCACGTTGGCCAACGCCAGCTTCTTCAGAAACTCACTGCGACTGGGTGTCGCAATGCTGGCCGGCGTCTTGCGGAGATCACTCATCTTGAGTCTCGCCCCTGGGACCTTCCTAGTATTAGGAGCACCCGATTGGCGCTCCCACAGCGCACCCCCTAGCCGCCGGGCTAGAAGGGTGCGTTCACGACGTAGCGCGCGATCTGGACGATGACGCGCATCACGCCGGTGGCTCGGGACTCGGCACTGGTGCCCAAGAATTCGATGATTTCGTCCGGCTCACCTAATCCCTCTTCGTCGGACAGACTTCCACCGTCAGGTGACATGTCGGGACCCTGAGGATCCGTGTCTGGACGCTCGCCTTGCGGGCGCTCGACAATCTCGTCGGGATCGCCGTCCGCAAACACTGGCGGCGCCGCATTGATCCCGCAGATCGCCGACGTCACGAGGAGGGCTAGGAGTAGGATCCGTATTCGTTGCTTCATGGAACCAATCACTCCGCTGAATAGTCGGGGTGCAGACCCGGCGGGTCTGTCGCTTCGCTCGCGGGCTGTACCACGATGGTGCTGCCCAGGGGAGTTGGGACCGAGGGTGTCTTCACTGGCCGCAGAGCGAAATCCCTCATTAATAGTGTATGCGGGCCAACGGATTTTGGTCAACCACCAAGGTCGCCAGCCACCCCAGGTCCCAGCGAGCCCCAGGGGACGCCCAGTGGGCGGCTGCCAACCCGTGGCGCACCCCCCAGGCCGACACCCGACAAGCCGGCGCCGAAAGCGCCATCAGGAGCCCCTCGAGTAGCAACGCTCCCCCTACGACGATATCGGCGCGCCCAGGGCTGATCCGGTGCCTCCTTTGGCGCTCCTGGGCGGTCAGGCCGGCCAGCTCTGACCCCCAGCGCTGGAGCTGCCCCAGTTCAAGCCGCTGGCCGTGGGCGCTCTGGGTGGCGGCGTGACCACCCACCAACATCCCTAACGCTGAGGCCGTCCCCCCCACGACCCAAGGGGTGGCCCCCAACCCCACCTCCCGGAGGGGGGCCAAAGCTTCGCCAATCGCGGCCTGGGCCCGAGTCAGCTCAGCCACCTGGGGCGGATCACCCAGCAGGTGGCGCTCGGTGACCACCACGGCGCCGATCGGTAAGCTGACAACGCGGACTTCGCCCCGCTCCAGCCACATGACCTCGGTCGACGCTCCACCGCAGTCGGCCGCTACCGGCGCCTGAGTCCAGCCAGCCCCCGCCCGGATCCCCAGCATCGACAGATGCGCCTCTTCCTCGCCGCTCACCAGCCGCAAGTCAGGGACCAGGCGACGGAACGCGGCGAGGGTCTCCCCGGGGTGAGCCAGGAGTCGCACACCCCCGGTGGCCACCCCCAGGAGGCGGGCGTCGTGGCGGGCGGCAATGGCCCGGCACGCATCCAACGCCGCGCAGGTTGCGTCGACCGCTGCCGAATCGGGCTTGCCGGTCCGGGCGGCGCCGCCGCCGATCCGGGTGATCCAACCCTGGCGGTGTTGCTCGACCAGGGCGCCATCGACCAACGTGGCCACCAAGCACTTGACCGAGTTGGAACCCAAGTCCACGGTGACCACGGTGCGCCCGGGGACCACAACGTCTTCGGGAGCCGCGGGGCGCTCGGGGACCATGCTACGCTTGAGCCGGCGTCTGACGCCCGAATTCGGCACCGGCCGCGACGGTCATCCCACCGTGACTCATGAAGCCATCAACCACCGACAGCGCCCTTTCCAGCCTCTTGGGAATGACGGCTCTCGAACTCGCCCAAGCCATCGCCACCTTGCCCGGTGGCGACCGGCCATTCCGTGCCCGACAACTCTTTCGCTGGCTGCACGCCCACAACGCCTCGAGCTTCGCGGAGATGACCAACCTGCCGGCGGATCTCCGCGCCGCACTGGCCGCACGCTGCGTGGTTTCGCCCCTGCGCGTCGCCGAAGTCCAGGACTCTCAAACAGACGCCTGCCAAAAACTCCTCCTCAAGACGCGCGACGACCAGCCCCTCGAGTGCGTCCGGCTCGAAACCCCCAAACGGGTCACCCTTTGCCTATCTTCGCAGGTCGGCTGCGGCTTTGGCTGCGCGTTTTGCCGGACGGCATCGATGGGGTTCGTCCGCAACTTGGACGCCGCCGAGATTGTCGGCCAGCTCCAGGCGCTGGCACAAGCCACGCCATTGCCGGCGCGCTACAACATCGTCTTCATGGGCATGGGCGAACCCCTGGCCAACTACGAGGCCTTGGTCCACGCCACCGACATCTTCAGCGCCGAGGGCGGGCGGGCGATCGGGCCGCGCCGCATCACCGTGTCGACCGTCGGGTTGGTCCCCGAGATGCGGCGTCTAGCCCGCGAGCGCCCCAAGCTGCGCCTCGCAGTGTCGCTACACGCAGCAACCGATGCAACGCGCGCCGCCCTCGTCCCCATCGCCCAACGCTACCCGCTCGGCGAGTTGATCGACGCAGCCGAAGCCCACGCCCGCATTACCAACCACCGCGTTACGTTTGAGTATGTGCTTCTAGCTGGCGTCAACGACTCCGAAGCCGACGCCCGCGCCCTTGCCCGCTGGGTGAGTCGCGTGCCATGCAAGGTCAATCTGATTCCGTACAACCCGGGCGACGGCGTCGGCCCGCGCGTGCAAGGCGCGTCGGGGTTTCAAGCGCCGCCCCCGCAGGTGGTGGAACGCTTCGCGCGCGTCTTGGAACCGCGCACCGGCGCGGTGACGGTGCGCCGTACCTTGGGCCAGGACATCCTGGCGGCCTGCGGCCAGCTGGCAGAACGACCAGCGGCAGTGGCCCCGCCCAGTCACCGAGTGCCTGCCACCCGCTGATGGCCGCGCTCCGCAACAAGCTGTCGCTCCTCTTTGCTGCACTCGCCATCATCCCGTGCCTGACCTTGTCGTGGCTCTTGAGCCGGCAATTGACCGGGGCGATCGAGCTTTGGTCCAACCCCGGCGTCCAGGACAGCGTCACCCACGCCGTCTCGGCCGCCCGGCTGACGATGCGCGTCTTGGAGGACCGCCTGTCGGACTCGGTCCAAACCGCCATTCAAAACCCCACCGCACCCCATCCCGAACTCGACCTCTGGCGGCTCTACGTGCGCCACGGTGACAAGTTCATCCTGGAACTCGCCGAAGCTTCCGATACGGGGACGATCGTCACGCCGGCGCTCCTCAAGGAGGCGCTCGAGCCCGGGCACAGTCGCCTGGCGACGCTGGAGGCGGCAGGTTCGGGGTGGCTTCTGGCTGTCGCCCCCCTCGACTCGGCGGCGAGCCGGGTGGCGGTGGGTGGCTACAAGGTCCCCATCGAACTCCTCACCCACATCGATGCAGCCAAACAAGGTGCACGCTTGTTCGCGAGACTTGAGCCCTACACCGAGCTGTCGAAAGGCTGGGTGCTGCTCTCAGCCGGGGCGCTCACCATTGCCCTGTTGGGGTGCGCGGTCATCCTCGGGCGGAGCTTGGCGCGCGGCGTCACCCGCCCCATCGAACGCTTGGTCGGGGCGATGCGCCGCTTGGGACGCGGCGAAACCGTGGAGCGACTCACCCCACCCAAAGACGCCGAGATGCGCTACCTGGTAGAATCGTTCAACGCCATGGCCGGTGAGCTGACCGAGTCGCGCGCGCGCTTGCAGCGCGCTGAGCGCGTCGCCGCTTGGCGCGATGTCGCCCGTCGCGTCGCCCACGAAATCGCCAACCCGCTGACCCCCATTCAATTCGCCATACACCGGTTGAAGCGACAATCTCAAGACCCGAGCGCTGACCCCGCCGCCATCCAAGCTGGCCTGGACTCGATTCACGGGGAAGTCGAAAGCTTGAAAGCCATCTCCCAAGCCTTCTCCACCCTCGCCAAGCTGCCCGAGCCAACCATGGCGCGCGTCGACCTGGGCGCTTTGTTGGAAGAAGTGGCCGAACTTTACACGGCCGACGGCGTCACGCTGGAGCTGACCATCGATCCAAAGCTGCAGGCGATCGAGGGCGACGCCGCCCAGCTCCGGCAAGTCTTCAACAACCTGTTGCAGAACGCCCTCGACGCCATGCCGAGCGGCGGACGGTTATCCGTGCGCGCCACCGCCGCCGGCCGGCGGGTCGTTGTCCAGGTCGACGACACCGGAGTTGGCCTGCCCGCCGGCCGTGGCGGCTTGATTTGGGAGCCGTACGTCACCACCAAGTCCCAAGGCTCGGGGATCGGCTTAGCAGTGGTCGCCAAGATCATCGCCGACCACGGCGGCGAGGTGACGCTCGAGAATCGGACCGGTGGAGATGGCCAGGTCGGGGGCGCGCGGGCCACGGTGACCTTGCCCGAGATGGCGGGAACGCAAGGTAGCGGCGGCCGGCGCTCGGCATCGACGAGCGTCGCCGCGAGCACTCTGGTCCTTGGCGCGCTGACCGCTGCGATCCTCCTGACGTCCGCAATCGCCTGGGCCGGCCCCCAGCCCTACACCTCGGGTGGCGGCGAGGTGGGCCCCGACATCTTGGTCCATCAGCTCTCGCAGCTCTTGCCGGACGGCTGGGAGGTGGCCGAACGCCGCGAGGGCGCTCTGCCCTTCCGCTGGCAAGGCACAGAAGACGCCTTCGCCGTCAAGCTCGAACACTCCGCCGTCCAGATCCACCACCCGAAGGGCTTCACCTACCACCCCTTCATCCGCCTCTACTTCTTCCAGGACCCCTGGGACGGTGCCATGGAAGAACTGGACTACCACGGGAGCGTCGAACCCGCCTACCTCCTCGGCGCCAACCACCTCTTTCAGGTCTTCTATCAAGCGCGCGCCGTCACCGGCTGGGACGACGCCCTCGCCGACATCTCCCAGGCGCTAGACTTGAGCCGCCCGCCGGTTAATCGGAACGTGCAGGGCGTCGTCGACCGCCGCCTGCAACTCCGTTTGGCCGAGCGGGTCATGTCGATGACCAACGACCTGCGCGACGACGCCTTGGACCGCATCCTGGGGATCGCCCGCCACGGGTCCTTGATCTACGTCGAGTACGTCGCGTCGATTGCGAAACCCGCTGCTCAAGCTGGGGCGCCACCGCTCCCCGCCTCCATCCGCACGCTCGTCGATGAAGAGTCACAAGCGCTGGCCGAGCAAGTGTTCGGCGCCTTCCCCGAGGTCTCGGGCGTCTACATGCGCCGCGTCTGCGACAACCGACTCTTCGATGCAACGTTCGAGCGCAGCGGCCACGCCCGGCGGGCAAGCGCCGCCGTCACCGCGCCGACGCCTTAGGGTCGGGCAATGGAGAGCCGCAGCGTCGAAGCCATCGTCACAGCCCTTCGGGAACACCGGGTTCGCTACCTGATTGTCGGTGGCTTGGCAGTCGTCGCCCACGGCGTCGTGCGTTTCACTGCTGACTTGGACATTGTCCTCGACATGGCCAAGGAGAACCTCGAGCGCGCCATCGACGCGCTCGAATCCCTCCACTACCGTCCGCGCGCGCCGGTACCGTTCCGCAACTTTGCAAACGTTACCCAACGCGAAGCCTGGATCAGGGAGCGTGGTTTGACGGTTTTCTCAGTCTATAGCGCGGATCACGCCGCGACCGAGGTCGACCTGTTCGTCCGAGCACCCTTCGACTTCGACGCAGCTTACGAACGGGCCATGCTGAGGGCGGTGGCGCCAGGGGTCGAGGCCAACTTCGTCAGCTTGGACGACCTCGTCGATCTGAAACGCCAAGCCGGCCGCCCCCAGGACCTGGAGGATATCCGCCGCCTGCGCGAGCTCACGGAGGAATCGACGTGAGCACCAATCGCAACCGCTACGACGATAGGGATGCGGATGGGCGCGAAGATGCGGGGTGGCCGGCGGGCTGGGAGGCGCACTCCCGCCAGCAACGCCGGCGCCTGGCGCGACTGACGCTGATCGAAAAGATCGCTTGGCTGGAAGAGGCGCAGCGGTTAGTGGCGGCGCTAGGACACCAAGATCGACGCGACGACCGAGGACTGAGCGACGACCGGGGCGCCGACTAGCGGGCGACTAGCAGCTTCCGCACTTGCCGCTCGCCGGCCTGTTCGGCGATGACGAAGTAGACCCCCGCCGCCATGGCCCGGCCGCGATCGTTGGTCCCATCCCAACGCACACCCACCTCACCGCCCGGGCCGGCGTAGAGCTGGCGCACGTGGCGACCGCTGACATCCGCGACCCGGAGCGTCAACGGATCGCGACTGCCGGAAGCAAGCTCCACCCAGGCCCAGCTGCGCATGGGGTTGGGCGCCGTCGCAATCCGGAGCCCCGACACACTGGGTGCTCCGGCGGCCACGGCGGTTTGTCCAGTCACCGTCACCCAGACCGGCGACGACCAGAGCCGATCGCCATCGGCCTGTTCCAGACGCACGTAGTAGTAGTGGTCGCCCACCGCTGGCGCGTCGGTGGGGTTCCAGACCGCGGCAAGCGTACCGTCGGCCCAAGCCGCAGCGATCCCACCGTCCCGAATCAAGTCGATGCGCTCGATGGGCGACTCCCCCACTGCCTGCACCGAAAAGTGCACGGTCATCCCCACGGTCAGCTCGGAACCCATAGGCTGCCCTTCAACCATGAACTCGAGGGCAATGCGGTCGTCCATCGGGTTGGTCTCGAAGGCGTAGGTGTTGCGGCCGCGGACGGCGTCGAGCACCCCGTCGCGCGTTAGGGCGTCGATGGGGAAGCCGGTCAACAAGATGTCGCCCGAGGGGTTCGACCAGTCGCCCCACTGGGTGTCGTGCACGTCCTGGTCGCCCACGGCACCCACTTTCCAACCGATGTCAAGAGCTTGGTGGTAAGCGCCTTCGTAAGGCGGTCCGCTGCCGGAGATCACCGCCAGCCCGCCCAGCGTCTGGTCGGCGCCGCCGTCGTAGGCGAAGCTATTGAAGTTGGAGCCGTTCCAATCAGCCGGATGGCAAAACGACGCGGCGTAACCCCCAGCCTCGATGAAATCGTAGGTACCAGCTAGGTCACCGCTCGCAGCGGGCACGACGATGGGTGCGTCATAGACGTTCAGGTGGCCGTACTCGGAGAGGACGCCCGCCTCCTGAGCGGCGATCGCCACAAAATCGCCGTCGACGTTGAAAGCGTCCGCTTGGGTGTGGAGCGAAGCGTACTCGGCGGCGGTCAGCTGGTGCGAATGTTCGCTGAGCGCCAGGACGTCGATCAGCGCCACGCCGCGCGCGTACGAGAAGGCGTCGGACGGCGTGCCTTGGCCGTCCGATAGGGCGGTGTGGGCGTGGAGGGTGCCGTAGAAAGCGGTCAGATTGGGCGGCGATCCGGAGGGGGTACCCGACATCTCAACGGTGTTCCCCTCTTCGTTCCCGAAGGCATCCACCGCACGCACCACATAGTAGTAGGTCGTGCCGTTCTGCAAGAAGTTGTCGGCGAAGCCATCGGCGCGGTGGGTGGAGTCGGCCGGGGCGCCAAAGTTCTGACCGCCAGACGTGGTTGCCCGGTAGACCCGGTAGAGAATCGGCGTCGACCCCTCGGGGTCGGTGGCCGGCGACCAGGCCAGGAGCAGGCTACCTCCCAGTCCCGCATCCGTGACTGACTCGACACCCGCGAAGGTCGGCGGGTTGGTGTCGGAGGGCGGCGGCGGATCCTCGGGCGGCGACGCGGTCGACTGCGGCTCTGGCGTGCCGCGCGTCCGGCAGTCGTCGATGTTGGAATCGGTGTCCCAGCCGTTTCCCTCCGCCTCATTGTGGACCGGGCCCGACTTCCGCTCGATCGATTGTCCCGGGTTGACGTCGATGTACGCCTGGCCCTCCAGGTTGATGTCAGGGTCGTTCCCGTAGCCGATGTAGTCGACCAACACGCCACCGGGGCCCTTCAACTTCAGCCCATCCGAGCCGTTTTGGTAGTTGGCGTTGCCGTCGACGATGTCGGGCACCACCCCCAACACACTGCCGTCTTGCCCGACTAGGAAAAAGCCGTGCGAGGCAATCGAGCCGGAGAGCGGAATGATGCCGTACTCCGAGTTGCCGTTGCCGTTGAGTCCCACCAAAGACCAGCCCGCCAAGGCGACGGCCGCGTCGGTGGGGTTGTACAGCTCGACGAAGCAATCGGTGTCGGTCCCCGGCGAGTCGTAGTAGATCTCGCTCAAGACGACGTGGTCGGCGATGGCAAAGGTCTCGGGGTTGGGAAGGTGGTGGCGCGCTGGGTCGCGATCGCTGGGCTCGTGGTCGCGGGGATGCTCGACCGCCGAGGCGGCCGCGGCGTGCGCCTCTGGGTGGCAGCAACCGGCGCCGGCAGAGTTGGCGCTGGCGCCCGGTGCGCCGGCGGCGCTCAGGCAGGCGGCGGCCAGAACCGCCGCGACCATGCCCACCACCACCCGGGGGTGGAACGGGCGCTTGGGGAAGCCGAGAGTGGCACACGCGAACGCAGCGAAACGAACGGCCGGCTGACGCCAGCAGCGGATAGGCGGGGTCTTATACATGTTGATATTATAGCGGCTATGGCCACCCTTGGGGCATGGGTGATCGTTGAAGATTCGCCGTGGCATACAGGCGCGGGCGCCACCCCTCGGAGTGGCGCCCGCGCTGAACTACATTGACCCCTCGAGCCTAGTACAGCGCTTTGATCGCGCCCCACGTCGCCCGAGTCACTGGCACCGGCGGCGTACAGGCTGGCATGTCGCCAACCAAATCGCCGCTGCAGGTGTCACCCGAGAACTTTATCCACAGGTTTCCCGCTTCCGGCGTCGCATCAGGCAGCAGAGGCGAATAGAAGCAAAACGTTCCGCTACCAGATGCAGCTGCGTCGCAACCATCCCCCTGGATGTCCTCAAACTTGATCACCGGACCGCTCAATGGAATCGTGGGGTCCCCATCACATTCGAACAACCCCACGTACTCTGCAACACAGCCTCCGTCGCCGTCAGAGGTTCCAGCTGGACTATCCATCTGGAACATGCCTGGCAAGCAAGCTTCGCTACATGTATCGAGGTTGAGATCGATGGTGAGGTGACTGAGCCCCGCTCCTCCGGTATCCCACGTCAGCTCCAGGGTGTACTTGTACAACCCATCGAACGGACCGCCAATCACCAGCGCGGCCGTCGAGGTACCCGAGATGCTGCACTGAGACGCAGCGGAGCTCGGTAGTAGGAAGGAAACAGCAGCAACGAGTAGAGAACAGCAGATCACGACCTTCATGTGTCGACCTTTCTGCTACGACCCAACTGCACGACCTTGGACAGCATGCACTGTCCGCTCACAACGTAGCGCAGGCACTAACTTGGTGCAAGGGCTCGCCACCCAGCGGGGTAGGCTCGCACCATCTGGAGGTGGGCGCCTGCGTTCTCGCACAAGGACGCGGCAGCGCGTGGATTTCGCGGAGTTTTTTTGGGGGGCCGCTGGGTGCTCTTGAGACCGCGCCTCCGCCAAACAAGCCGTGGTACGATCGCCCAAAGCTGCCGATGGGATTAGAGAACGACATCAACATGCATGGAGGCGCCGCCGACACGCCCAAGCTGGCCGGCCCAGTCTTGATCGTGGCCGGCGCCGGCGACAACCTGTCTGACGACTCCGAAGCGCAGTACCGTGCCCTTCTCAGAGTAGCCCTCGCCGACTTCTGCGGCACCGTGGTGAGCGGCGGCACGCCGTCGGGGATCTTACGGGCGCGGCACCGTAAAGCGACAGCGGGGCTTTTCGGCGCGGTCGCAATGCTCCTGGACACGCGTGCCGATGACCATTTGCAAGAGCCGCTCTAGCGCCGTGCACGCCACGTCGTGGTCCCGGGTCGTGTCGGCTAGCAAGCAACCGTGTGAGCAGATTTCGACCACGCCCCCATTGTCCTGCGATTCGACGCTCCCACCGAGCGCCTGAATGAACTGGATCGCCCGCTCCAGCCGCGCCTCGAACTCGGCGTCGGTCCCCGGCGACGAACGCCGGCCGCTCGCCACCCCGCGCATCTCATTCGCCGCCAACCGCTCCCCGACGCGCTGCATCACCTCCCGCAACGCGCGCGCGTCCAAACGCTCGGTCAAGACGTGGATCAATTCGGCCAGCACCGGCCCGTACGCCCGCGAGAACGAGCGCTCCGCTTCCTCGGTCAACCCGTAGAGAATGGAGGGTTTTCGAACCCCGGGGCGCTTGCCGACGCGGCATACTAAGTCGTCGCGCTCGAGTGCGGTGAGTTGCGCCCGCACGGCGTTCGGCGTCAGGTCCAACTCGAACGCCAACTCCTCGACGGTCAGCGAGGCCCGGCGAAGCAGCTCAAGCACCTGCTCGCGCGTCCCTCCCGCCAGCTGACCAATCTCTCCGGCGTGCTCAGCCAAGCGCCCTGACCGTCTCGTTCTCCACCCGCTGGTAGGCGTAGAGGCCCGCTTCGTCAAAAACGACCCGATCTTCGTAGTCGTCAAACCACAGCGCTTCAGGGTTACGACCAACGATGCACACCCGGCCGCGATCCGGAGCGTCCAGGGCGTTGCGGAGGATTTTGAACACCACAAACCCCTGCTCCGTACCGGGGACGCCAGGAATTGGCTCGTTGGTCACCGCCGAGACTTCAGTCTTGCCCTTGTAGTGGGTGATCGACAGGCGCGCGTGGGTCTCGACGCCCGACAACCCCTTCTGCGACTCGTTCAAAGTCTGCCAGGCGGTTTCGATAGGTACGTTGAACGCTTTGTAGGCGACAATGTCACGCCCGCAGAAGAAGTAGTGGTTACTCACCCCAACGCGGTAGAGGGCGCGCTGCATCAATCGGAGGGCGTCCGGGTTGGCATTGACGCCCCGAATGATCGGCGCCTGGTTCTCGACTTGGATCCACCCTCGCGCCGTCACCCCCTCGAGCGCGCTTAAGGTGTCCGGGTGAAACTTGAGCGACCCGTTCGAATTTTCCAAGTAGGTGCCGTCTGGGGCTCGTATCAAGAACTCGTCCGGGTGATTGAAGTGGACCATCAACCGGAACCCCACATCAGGATAGGCCCGATGAAAATTGTCGAGCATCGTTAGAAAAGCGCCGTCAAACCGGCGCGGGTGGAACGCCATTTCCTTCGTGCCCAGGCGGATGGACTCGACTCCGGCCTCGGCGAGACCAGCCAACCATTCACCGATCTTGCGGTTGGTCAACACCATTGGGTCACCACCAGAGAGCAAGACCTCGCGCAGCTTTTCGCGACCCGTCTTCGGGTGCAGTCCACCGTTTTCGGCGACCGCTTGATTGTGCGCGCGGACATAGCCGGTAACTTCGGGAATTTGGGCCAAACCCTTCTTGGCTACGGTTCCGTCCTGCCGCTCGATGTCCTTGCGTGAGATGAGTTCTTCCCGGTAGCAGAAGCGGCAGTGTGCCGAACAAGTCGAGACCACGTACAGCAACCCCATCTCGTACTTGTGGAGCATCCCCTCGACCGGCGCAAAGTCCATCTGGTGCCCGGGATCTTCAGATCCAGCCAAATTGACAGTCTCGTCGGGGCTAGCTTTGACGATTTGCTGCAGGGGCCGGCTGTTTTTGGCCATCTCGAAGAAGTGGCGGGTGATCTTCACCGGCATGCGCGCCTCGACATCGCGCTCGGTGCCACGCAGTGCTTTGAGAGCTTCAAGCTCGCCGGCTGTGTAGAAGTTTTTGATGTCGTCCGGTGCTTTGTCCTGAAAGAAGGGACTCAGTCCACCGATGATCTGGCGGTCGTACTTGGGGTTCTCGATGGAGTCCAGGAAAGCCTGCTCCCTGGCGGCCGGGAGATAGTTGGGTGTCGTCGTCATAGCACTCTTCTTATCGGCGGCGGTGGCGACCAGCTTCGCCACGCTCTGGGCAGTGGGCTGCCTCACTGATGGGTACGGATGGGCACCGCCGTGTCCGAAAACGATGTTGTACGTTGCACTTAGGCCTCTGGCGAATGTAACATGATGCAGGCCTCACGGCAAGTTTGAGGCCCTTGCAACCAGGAGAAACGTCACTTGATTGACAAGCAGTGCCCATCGGTCGCCGCCGCGGTGGGCGACATCCCCGACGGGGCAACGGTGATGCTGGGGGGCTTCGGTGCGTCCGGCAGCCCCATCGAGTTGCTGCACGCACTCATCGACCACGGCGCCAAGCAATTGACCGTCATCAATAACAACACCGGCAACGGCGAGGTTGGGCTAGCCGCTCTGATCGGCAACGGCCAGGTGCGTAAGATGATCAGCTCCTTTCCCAGATCGAGCCAGTCCCGGGTGTTTCCCAAGTTCTACCGGGAGGGGCGCGTGGAGCTGGAGTTGGTGCCGCAGGGAACCCTCGCCGAACGCATCCGCGCCGCCGGCGCCGGCATTCCGGCCTTCTACACCCCGACGACGGTGGGCACGGTGTTGGCCGAAGGCAAGGAGACCCGGCGCTTCGAGGACCGTCCCTACGTCATGGAACATTGGCTGAAGGCCGACTTCGCGCTGATCAAGGCCGAGGTAGCCGACCACCTCGGCAACCTCACCTACAACAAGACTGCCCGAAACTTCAGTCCACTGATGTGCATGGCGGCCACCACAACCATCGTGCAAACCAAGAATCTCGTCGCCACCGGTGAGATCGATCCGGAGCACGTCGTCACCCCAGGCATCTTTGTCGACCGCGTCGTCGCAGTGCCAAACCCCGTCCACGAAGACACGCTGATCGCCCAGGGAGAGCACTACCCGTGAACGTTCCAACCAAGAGCGGTTGGAGCCGCGAAGAGATGGCCGCCCGCGCCGCGCAAGACATTCCCGATGGCTCCTATGTCAACCTCGGCATTGGCATCCCCGAGCTGGTCGCCAAGTTCGTTCCGGAAGGCCGGGAGTTCATCTACCACACTGAAAACGGCCTATTGGGAATGGGGCCGCCCCCGACGCCCGAGGAACTGGACCTCGACCTGATGAATGCCGGCAAGAAGTACGTGACCGCCGTTTCCGGCGCTTCCTACTTCCATCACGCCGACAGCTTCTCGATGATCCGGGGCGGCCACATCGACGTGTGTGTGCTCGGCACTATGCAAGTGGCGGCCAATGGGGATCTCGCCAATTGGTCCACTGGCGCTCCCGATGCCGTCCCCGCCGTCGGTGGCGCCATGGACCTCGTCGTCGGCGTCAAGAAGATCTTTGTGATCACTTTGCACACCACCAAGCAAGGCGACCCAAAGCTGGTCGAGCGCTGCACCTATCCGTTGACCGGCCCCGGCGTGGTCTCGCGAATCTTCACCAACCTGGCGGTGGTGGACGTCACCCCCGACGGCTTTCGGGCGGCTGAACTGGCGCCAGGCGTCGCTTTCGACGAAGTTGAGCGCCAAACCGGCGCACCGATTCTGCCACCATGCTGACACCCGATCAGCAGCGCACCGACTCTGCAACGACGCATCTGCAAGGCTTGCGGCAAGCGACCGACGAGGCTCGCGCTCGCTACGCCGCGGCCAACCCTGGCAGCCGCGAGGCGGACCAGGCCGCCGAGCAACACATGCCCGGCGGCAACACCCGCAGCGTTCTCCACTACGAGCCGTTTCCGCTGACCATTGTGCGCGGCGTCGGCGGCGAGGTCATCGATCTCGATGGCCACCGCTACCTGGACTTCGTCGGCGAGTATTCAGCTGGGCTCTTCGGACACTCCGACGAAGCGATCAAAGCGGCGATCCGCGAGGGCCTCGAGGTCGGTGTCGTCATGGGTGCGCCCACCCCTTACGAGCGCCAGCTAGCCCGCCTTATCTGCCAGCGCTTTCCCTCCATCGAACACGTGCGCTTCTGCAACTCCGGCACCGAAGCGAACCTCCTGGCCCTGACCACCGCCCGCATCCAGACCGGGCGCGAGAAGATCATGGTGTTCGACGGCGCCTACCACGGCGGCGTCATCAAATTCCCCGACGGTAACTCCCGCTTCAATGTACCCTTCGACTACCTCGTTGCCGAGTACAACAATGTCGACAAGACCGAAGCATTGCTGCGCCAAGGCGGTGACCAGTTCGCCGCGGTCATCGTCGAGCCGATCCTGGGAGCCGGCGGCAACATCTCCGGCAGCGCCGAGTTCATGCAGATGCTGCGACGGGTCACCCGGGAACTCGGGGCACTCCTGATCTTCGACGAGGTGAAAACAGCTCGCCTGGGCAGAGCCGGAGCCCAGGGCATCCTCGGCATCGAGCCCGACCTGACCACGCTGGGTAAGTTTATCGCCGGCGGCCTCCCCACCGGCGCCTTCGGCGGCAAGGCCCGGACCATGGCGGTCTACAACCCGAAGCAGGCTGGCGCCTGGAACCACGCTGGTACATTCAACAACAACGTCTGCTCGATGGCCGCCGGGGTCGCTGCGATGGGCACGGTCTACACCGCCGCGCGGGCCGCCGAGTTCTTTGAGATGGCGGAGGCGTTCCGCACCTCACTGAATGAGATGTTCGCCGCCAAAGACGTGTCGATGCACGCCAACGGCCAGGGCTCCATCTTTGCCATTCACTTCGCACGCCAGCCAGTCACCCGGAAAGCCGACATCACCGCCGGCTGCCTGGCGCTGCGCCCCCTTTTGCACATGGAGATGCTGCTCGAGGGCATCTTGATCTGTAAGCGCGGCGACTTCTTCCCGTCATTGCCCATGAACGAGACCCACTTCGCCGCTACCCGCGCCGCGCTGGGGAGATTCGTCGACCGCTACCGGCCACTCATCCACCAGGTGCTCGAGGCACCCGGCTAGCCGCCTGCGGCCAGCTGAGCGCGGCTACAGATAAAACTCAAGAACCGCTTGACTTATTGATCAAAACAACCCAGACTCGTCCCCTCACTGCACCATCAACCGCAGGAGGGATTCGATGAGGGTGAAGCGCGTGCTAGCCAGCTGGCTCGTCACCATTGGGATCGCTGCCGTCGCCAGCGGCATCGGCTGTGATGAAGACAACCCAGTCGTCGCCTCCAGCGACACGGCGCCCCCACGGGGCCAGGACGTCTTTCGTCACGACACTTTCGGCAACGAACAGCAGTGGACCGACGTCCTCGGCATGCACGAGGTCATTCAGAGCGCCGTCGACCCAACGACGGCGCTGTCGGTCGGCTTCAAGGTCGACGCCGACGCCCTCCCACCCGGCATCCTCGACACAGCCGACTTAACCGACCCCGCCACAACTGTCGCCCTCATCTCCCTGGACGCAGTCCTCGGCGTCAAGGGCGAAGTCGACGCCCAAGGCAACCTCACCCGAGTCGGCATCACCTGCGCGCTCTGCCACTCAACGGTCGACAACTCCGTCGCACCAGGAATTGGCCGCCGCATCGACGGGCCCGCCAACCGCGACCTGAACCCAGGCGCGATCCTCGCCCTATCCCCCGCCCTCCAAGATCCCGCGGTGCAGGCGGTACTAACCTCGTGGGGCGCGGGACGCTACGACGCGCGCTGGAACCAGGACGGCACCAACGCCCCGGTCTGGATTCCACCGATCTACGGGCTAGGCGACGTTGGGCTCGAGACCTACACCGGCGACGGACCAGTTTCTTACTGGAACTCCTACGTCGCCGTCACTCAAATGGGCGGGCAAGGCACCTTCGCCGACCCGCGTCTCGGCATCGAGGTGACCCAAACACCCGACCTGGTCACCCCGAAACTGCCCGACCTCCTCGCGTACCAACTGAGCCTCGAAGCGCCAACACCGCCGCGCGGCAGCTTCGACGCCGACGCCGCCGAGCGCGGCAAACGCGTCTTCGAAGGTGCCGGACGCTGCGCCAGTTGCCACCTCGGCCCGGCGCTGAGCGACGCCAACTTCAGGCTACACGCCGCGGCGGAAACGGGCATGGACGCTACGCACGCCACGCGGAGCGCGACGGGGCTCTACCGGACAACTCCTCTCCGGGCGCTTTGGGACCACGCGCCGTACTTCCATGACGGGAGCGCCGGAACGCTGGCGGAGGTGGTGGCGCACTACGACGCAACGCTGGGCTTGGGGCTGGACGGCGCGCAGCAAGCGGACTTGGTGGAGTACTTGAAGTCGCTGTAGGGCTGGGGTGGCGAAGCGGGCTGGCGCGGCGTATGAACTTGCGGCTCTCCCAGGCGCTATCAAAACCCTTGACAGACCCAAGGTGAGTTGCTAGCTTACGCGGCGAGCCAGCTCCCCTGGCAGACGGCGCCTCATCACGCACTCTCCGACACGCCCGCGCCGCTGAGCCGAGGTGGGCCGTCTTCGGGAGTCAGGAATGAGCCGAGCCTGGAAGCTGTCGATGGTAGCAACTCTTCTGGTGGGAACTACGCTGGTTCCGGCACGCGGTGATGCGCTAGAACTGAGCCAAGAGGCGTTCACGCTCGGAATCCCGGGGCAGGAGAGCGACGAGTTCGGCAGATTGAGCCACCAGTGCGGCACCGGGTCAACTCAGCCCCGGCATCAATCACCCCAAGAAGAGCCTACAGAGAACGCCCGCGCGGCCAAGTGGGAACTGGCAACCAATCGAATACACGCGCTCCAAACGGCTCTCCGGGTGCTTGCGTTTGTGAGGCTAACCCCGTGAACCCCCTGCCGGCAACGTGCGGAACCCGCGCACCTTGCGGACCCGTGCGGCACCGCACTTTCAGTTCTTTTTCGAACGATCCAGGAAAGTGGCTGGCAACGCCCTGGAGCGTCCGCATCCGGATCCACAGCGTTGAAAAACCGCCTACAAGGCAACCGGCCGCGATCGTTGGGTCAATCCGCAACAGGAGCGAGTGATGTCCAAAGTGTGGAGATTAGTGGTGGTGGCTTGCTTCGTGGTGGGGACTTGTTCCGTCCTCTCTGACAGCTGCCATGCCCTGAAGCTTGATCGCGAAGCCCTGGGCCTCGGGACTCCCGACCAAAACGACGAGGACCAGGCATCGCTCGGCCGGCGAATCGCCATGAGTTCTCCGGTCGAGCATCGCCTGATAGGCGATGGTAATCCAACTGAACCTCAAATGAGTCGTTCCCCTGAACCTCAAATGAGTCGTTCCCCAATCGATGTGCTCAAGTTTACACTGCGACTGCTGCTACATGGGAGGTTAGCCCCGTGAGCAAGAAGCAAGCGCTTAGCCTCGCCCTCGAAAGCAAGAGCGCGCCCGAATACGTTGAGAAGTGTCGGTCCTGGTCAAGCTGTTATTGGCTTCGGATGAGACACGTCTCGCGGCTGAGCAATGCAGAGCGCTTCTTGACCGATCCAAGCAGCTGCAAATCAGTTCAAAAGAGGAACACGAGCTTACTCACGCCCTCACCACGGCACTCATGGGCAACTCAAACTACTCGGCCGCTGCCGTTGCAGCAATGAGGCTTGCCCAGCTCAGCTCTGATGAGGCACTACCGCTCCAAGACAGAGCCATGGGGTTCGCCTTGGCTTCAAGAGCGTGCGTTCGGGCAGGTGACATTGAGCCAGGACGCCGATTTGCCGCAAAGGTACGGACAGGCGATCGATTACGCCAAGCGCTGCCTCGATCTGTCGCGCACCAACTACGAAACAATCGAAGTGGCCGCCGCCTTACGTGCACTGGCCAATGCGCAGTCCAGGCTGGACAAGCCGGAAGAAGCCGAGTCGCTGTTCGAAGAATCCATCGCGGGTTTCCAGGCAGTGGAAGAGCCGTACGAGCTGGCGATCGTGTTGCACGACTTGGCCTTGCACGGGCTCCGGGAAGACGCTGGGAATGTGGATGTCATGGCTCGCGTGACCGAAGCCGAGCGCCTTTTCGAACGACTCGGAGCTACAACGTGGCTTGAGCGCACTCGCCAACTGCGCGCCGAGATGATGAAGCAGCTCTCCCGCCGGGGCGAAGGCGCCTCCAGTGGTCGGCGGTCGCCACGCCGCCAACCGGATGCCGATGACACGTGCGCTTCAGGCTACACGCCGCAGCGGAAACGGGCATGGACGCTACGCACGCCACGCGGAGCGCGACGGGGCTCTACCGGACAACTCCTCTCCGGGCGCTTTGGGACCACGCGCCGTACTTCCATGACGGGAGCGCAGCGACGCTAGCGGAAGTGGTGGCACACTACGACGCCACGCTGGGCCTCGGACTGGACGGCGCGCAGCAAGCGGACTTGGTGGAGTACTTGAAGTCGCTATAGGGCTGGGGTGGCTAGCGGGCTAAGGCACCCCTCGCGTATGGATTTGCGGCGTCTCCAGTAGTTGTTAAGATACTTGACAGGCCTGCTTCGGGCTGCTAGCTTGAGCACCTAGCATTTTGCCGGGCAGGCGGCCCCATTACCGTACTCTCTGACTCGCTGCCGCCGCCGACCGAGGTGCCCCGTGTTCGGGAGCCAAGAATGAATAGAGCCTGCAAGTTGCCGATGGTGGCAACTCTCCTTCCGCCTACAAGGCAAACAGCCGCGATCGTTGGGTCAATGTGCAACAGGAGCAAGTGATGTCTAGAGCGTGGAAACTGGTGGTGGTGGCTTGCTTCGTGGTGGGGATTTGTTCCTCACTCTCTGATCGTTGCCATGCCCTGAAGCTTGACCGTGAGGTCCTGGGCCTCGGGATCCCCGACCAAGAAGACCAGGACTCGGGGTCCTTCAATCGGCGAATCGCGATGAGTTCACCTAGCAACAACCGGCCAACTAACGGAGACGCAGGAGAGCCAGAGATCATTCGGTCTCCGGTCGCGACACTGAAACTTGCGCTCCGACTGTTGCTACAAGTGAGGATGGGCCCGTGAGCAATCAGCAGGCGCTTAGCCGCGCTCTCCAAAGCAGAAGTGCGTCTGAGTACATTGCTCGCATGTCAACACTGGTCGAGCTGCTCCTAGCGTCCGACGAAACGCGCCTTGCCGCTGAGCAGTGCGAGGAACTCCTTCAAAAGTCCAAGCATTTGCGAATAGACCTGGAGGAGGAGCATCGCCTTACAAGCTCCCTGGCGACAGCACTTTTGAGCAATGCAAACTACTCGGCTGCGATCATAGCTGCCCATCGACTTGTTGAATTGAGCTCACTGGATGCACTTCCACTTCGCGACAGAGCCTTCGGCCTCGCCCTGGCGTCAAGGGCAGCTGTCAGCTCCGGCGACTTGGAGCTCGCCCGCCAATTCGCTGCAACAAGCAATGAGCTAGCTCGTTCTTCCGGCGATGCTCTGGCGTTAGCTCACGCGATGCGGGCAGAGGGCAGTGTAGCCCGAGCGATTCTTAAACTCAGCAGAGCAACGGCCTACCAAGAAAGAGCCATTGCGATCTACGAGGCACTCGGCCATTCTGGGGCAGCCGCAATACTCCGAAACAACTTGTCGACCATGTACATTCGGCAGCGTCGTTTTAGATCGGCGCTCGCACAATTGGACGGGACTGGAGACCGCCAGCGCATATCCGGCCGCTGTTCAGCAGCTATCAACCGAGCAATCTGCCACCTACTCCTTGGCAACCTGGATGAAGCGCAAGACGCCTTGTCGCACGCCGAGCGCCTTGCGCGCGAACGAGGGCAGAGTGTTCAACTCGCCGCAACGTTGGGACTCCTCGCAGAGCTATCCCGCCGCCAGGGCGACCTAGCAACGGCGAAATCCAAGATCGAAAAAGCCCGGGCGATCGAGATGCCCGTCCGCTCTCGCGAACACACGATCTGTATCGAATACGCCGGCAAGATCGAAGCCGACCTCGGTAACAGGAAGCACGCCATCAAGCTCTTCCGCGAAGCGCTGGCAATCGAAAGGGAGGCCAACCCGAAGAGCGACACCGTTTCCGAGTGCCTCAGGCACATCGCCGATAACTTGATCGCGCTCGGGCAGTACGGCCAGGCGATCGATTACGCCAAGCGCTGCCTCGATCTGTCGCGCACCAACTACGAAGCAATCGAAGTGGCCGCGGCCTTGCGTGCACTGGCCAATGCGCAGTCCAGGCTGGACAAGCCGGAAGAAGCCGAGTCGCTGTTTGAAGAATCCATCGCGGGTTTCCGGGCAGTGGAAGAGCCGTACGAGCTGGCGATCGCGTCGCACGACTTGGCCGTGCACGGGCTCCGGGAAGACGCTGGGGATGTGGATGTCATGGCCCGCGTGACCGAAGCCGAGCGCCTTTTCGAACGACTCGGAGCTACAACGTGGCTTGAGCGCACTCGCCAACTGCGCGCCGAGGCGATGAAGCAGCTCTCCCGCCGGGGCGAAGGCGCCTCCAGTGGTCGGCGGTCGCCACGCCGCCAACCGGATGCCAATGACACGTGCGGCTTCATCACGTCGGATGCAGGCCTTCTCAAAGAACTCGAGGAGCTTGTCCTCGTCAGCCAGGTCGACATCCCCGTCCTCATCACCGGCGAACGGGGCACTGGCAAGGAGATCTTTGCCCAGGAAGTACACCGCCTTTCCAAGCGGGAGGGGAAGCTGATCGCCCTCAACTGTGCGGCGATACCATCTGAGCTTCAAGAGGCCACTTTCTTCGGTCATGCGCGGGGTTCGTTCACCGGCGCCATCGCCGACCGCCAGGGTGCCTTCGAACTCGCCCAAAACGGCACCTTGTTCCTCGACGAGATCGGCGACATGTCGCTGCCAAGTTGCTCAGGGTCTTGGAAGAGAAGAAGATCTGGCGCATCGGCGACTCGAAGCCGCGCGACGTGTCGGCCCGCATTGTCGCCGCCACCAATCACAACATCCATGAATTGGTGCGCAGCGGCCGCTTCCGGCCCGACCTTTTTGATCGACTGGATGGACACGCCGTCGACCTCACGCCCCTCCGGACGCGCCGGGACGACATCGATCTCTTGATCGACTACTTATTGGATGAGGCGAACGAGGAAACGGGCCGCAACGTCCGTTTTCCTGAGGAGCTTCGCAAGCTGTACAAGCGTTACCCGTGGCCGGGCAACGTGCGTGAGCTGGCCCAGGACGTGAAGCGTCTAGTCGCCCACAAACTCGAGGGCGATGCGGGCGTGGAACATTCGCGGGTATGGAAGCGCCTCAAAGGTGGCGAAGAGATGCTGGAACCCGAAGGCGGTTCATCGCCAACGCTCCTCGAAATCCAACGCCAGGCCATCCGCGAAGCGATGGAGCGCGCCGACGGCAACCAATCCCAAGCAGCGCGCATCTTGGGGCTGAGTCGCACCACGCTCATCGGCAGGATGAAGCGCTTGGGCATTATCGACTGACGGACGCAGCGTCCGCGCGCCGCGACCGCCCGGTCTTCACCGACAACCGATTCGAGGCGCTCAAGACTGCTCTGCGCGCGTTGCTACTCGCGAGGTTACTTCCGTGAGCGGATCGCCAACAGTCAATCGAGTCCTGCAAAGCAAGGAAACCGTTGAGTATCTCGAGCGCGCTTCCGAGTTGATCGCGTTTCTGCAAGCGAGCGATGAAATGACGCTAGCTGCGGAACAATGCACGTCCCTCCTGGAACGGTGCTGCCAGCTCAACATCAGCCCAGAAAGGCAGCATAGCCTCGCGATCGACCTCACGGCAGCGCTGCTAAGCACCGCCCACTTCACGGCCGCTGATAGAGCAGCCGCGCTCCTCGAAAAACTAGGGAGCGAGATTGCACTTCCTGAAGACAAAAGGGCAGTGGCCTATTCTCTCATCGCGACGTCAGCAGCCAGAGCGATGGGGATGCCTAGGCGAAGAGACTCTTAGCCACCTGCTCCGGCCTTGCTCAGTCCAACGGCAACGCTATGGCGTTGGCCAGTGCAAAGAGAACCGAAGCAATTGTCCTTGGGATGTCGTTCCGGCTCGAGGACGCCGAATCATGCTCTATCCCGCCGGGGCGAAGGCGCCTCCAGTGGTCGGCGGTCGCCCCGGCGCCGCGAACCGGACGCTGTGGCAAACACAGCGCCACGACCCCGGCGGCCTATAAACATTCTTGACAGGCAGCGCGGTGAGCAGCTAGAGTGCATGCTCGCCTCTTCCCCGCGGCAAGGCCCGCAGCCACCCACGCGGAGCCCTTGGCCAAACCGGAGGTGCCCCGATCACGGGAGTGTCTGATGTCTAGATCGCGCAAGATGTTGATGGTAACGGTGCTTCTAGGAGCAACCGTTTCGGGACCGACTCGTGTTCATGCTTTGAAGCTGATGCAAGATACGATCACGTATGGAATCCCGGACCAGGACAACGACGACAGCAGTAGATTGGGGCGACACCTAGGGATTGGGTCCAGCCAACCCTTAGGCCGATCTCATCGCGGAGAACACACTGCGACAGAGCAAATCCACACAGCAGAGCCGGTCTTCACCGACAACCGATTCGAGGCGCTCAAGACTGCTCTGCGCGCGTTGCTACTCGCGAGGTTACTTCCGTGAGCGGATCGCCAACAGTCAATCGAGTCCTGCAAAGCAAGGACGCCGTTGAGTATCTCGAGCGCGCTTCCGAGTTGATCGCGTTTCTGCGAGCGAGCGATTAAATGACGCTCGCTGCGGAACAATGCACGTCCCTCCACAACGTGGCATGAGCGCACTCGCCAACTGCGCCGTCGCTGTGGGTGGGCTCAAGCGTCCGACCCCAACGGCCCAAGGTTGCGGCCTTAGCGGCGGGCACGGCAATGGCGAGCACGGCGCGCCACGGCCCCCGGCGGTCTATAAACGGTCTTGACAGTCAGAGTGGTAAGCGGCTAGAGTGCCTGTTCGCCTCTTCCCCGCGGCAAGGCCCGCAGCCACCCACGCGGAGCCCTTGGCCAAACCGGAGGTGCCCCGATCACGGGAGTCGTCTGATGTCTAAAGTACGCAAATTGTTGCTGGCAGTCTCAATTGTTGCTGGAGCTTGCTGGCTCCCGTCCCATAACGCCTGTGCGCTGGAGCTTGAGCGCGAAGTTGTGGGCCTTGGAGTTCCAGGACAAGATGAAGAGGGGTCCGGCTTGTTCAACCGACGCATCGCTGTCGGTGGCCCGGCGCACTCCCGTCCCGCCGAACCCACGGACGCATCGTTAGCAAAACACCCCAGAAACAACGCTTGGAACGATGGTCGCATCGCATGGTTCAAGCTTGCGCTCCGGATCCTGCTACAAGCGAGGCAACTACCGTGAACGATGCATTGGCCATCCGACAAGCCCTCGCGAGCAAAGATGGGCAAGAATATGCGGCGCGCATCTCAAGTTTGATAGAACTACTGTGCGCTAGCGACGAGCTAACAATTGCGGCGGAACAGTGCGAGCGCTTGCTGCGCAAATCAAAGCAGCTAGGCTTGGCAGCGCCCGCCGAGTATCGCCTCGCTGCGACCCTGACTGAAACGCTGCTCGCGACATCGAACCTAACCGCGGCCTGGACTGCAGCTCACCGTCTAGTTGAGCTAAACGACAACGACAACTTGTCTGCCGCAAGCAAGGCGAGCAGTCTCGCGCTTGCGGCGCGAGCCGCTTCAAGGGCTGGACATCCTGCAACAGCTCGGCGCCTGGCAAGGGATGGTCTTGACCTTGCCATCTCTTGTGGGGATGCGCTGGCACTGGCGAACGCAAAACGCGCCGCCGCAGCCGTGTCTAGCGTCGATTTGAACCTGACGGAGGCCACCACCAGCTTTCAACACGCTATCTCAATCTATCAAGCGTTGGGACGACAAGATGAAGCTGCCGCGGTACAAAGCAGCTTGGCGAACGCGCTGATAAGACAGCGCATGTATCAAGGCGCACTGGAATTACTCAATGCCCAGCCAAAATCAGGGCGGGTCGAGGCGCAGTGTGTGCGGTCGATTAACCGGGCAATCTGCTGTCTGTTTCTAGGTGACCACGCAACAGCAAGCAGCACTCTAACATCAATCGAACGTCTTGCTCACGAGAGAGGTCAAAAAGCCCACCATGCCGTGGCGCTCTGCCTCCAAGCAGAACTTAGCCGCCGCCAGGGCGATCTCGAAACCGCGCAGTCCAAGATCGAACAAGCCCGGGCGATCGAGATGCCCGTCCGCTCGCGCGAACACACGATCTGTATCGAGTACGCCGGCAAGATCGAAGCCGACCTCGGTAACAGGAAGCACGCCATCAAGCTCTTCCGCGAAGCGCTGGCAATCGAAAGGGAGGCCAACCCGAAGAGCGACACCGTTTCCGAGTGCCTCAGGCACATCGCCGATAACTTGATCGCGCTCGGGCAGTACGGCCAGGCGATCGATTACGCCAAGCGCTGCCTCGATCTGTCGCGCACCAACTACGAAGCAATCGAAGTGGCCGCGGCCTTGCGTGCACTGGCCAATGCGCAGTCCAGGCTGGACAAGCCGGAAGAAGCCGAGTCGCTGTTTGAAGAATCCATCGCGGGTTTCCGGGCAGTGGAAGAGCCGTACGAGCTGGCGATCGCGTCGCACGACTTGGCCGTGCACGGGCTCCGGGAAGACGCTGGGGATGTGGATGTCATGGCCCGCGTGACCGAAGCCGAGCGCCTTTTCGAACGACTCGGAGCTACAACGTGGCTTGAGCGCACTCGCCAACTGCGCGCCGAGGCGATGAAGCAGCTCTCCCGCCGGGGCGAAGGCGCCTCCAGTGGTCGGCGGTCGCCACGCCGCCAACCGGATGCCAATGACACGTGCGGCTTCATCACGTCGGATGCAGGCCTTCTCAAAGAACTCGAGGAGCTTGTCCTCGTCAGCCAGGTCGACATCCCCGTCCTCATCACCGGCGAACGGGGCACTGGCAAGGAGATCTTTGCCCAGGAAGTACACCGCCTTTCCAAGCGGGAGGGGAAGCTGATCGCCCTCAACTGTGCGGCGATACCATCTGAGCTTCAAGAGGCCACTTTCTTCGGTCATGCGCGGGGTTCGTTCACCGGCGCCATCGCCGACCGCCAGGGTGCCTTCGAACTCGCCCAAAACGGCACCTTGTTCCTCGACGAGATCGGCGACATGTCGCTCGAAGCGCAAGCCAAGTTGCTCAGGGTCTTGGAAGAGAAGAAGATCTGGCGCATCGGCGACTCGAAGCCGCGCGACGTGTCGGCCCGCATTGTCGCCGCCACCAATCACAACATCCATGAATTGGTGCGCAGCGGCCGCTTCCGGCCCGACCTTTTTGATCGACTGGATGGACACGCCGTCGACCTCACGCCCCTCCGGACGCGCCGGGACGACATCGATCTCTTGATCGACTACTTATTGGATGAGGCGAACGAGGAAACGGGCCGCAACGTCCGTTTTCCTGAGGAGCTTCGCAAGCTGTACAAGCGTTACCCGTGGCCGGGCAACGTGCGTGAGCTGGCCCAGGACGTGAAGCGTCTAGTCGCCCACAAACTCGAGGGCGATGCGGGCGTGGAACATTCGCGGGTATGGAAGCGCCTCAAAGGTGGCGAAGAGATGCTGGAACCCGAAGGCGGTTCATCGCCAACGCTCCTCGAAATCCAACGCCAGGCCATCCGCGAAGCGATGGAGCGCGCCGACGGCAACCAATCCCAAGCAGCGCGCATCTTGGGGCTGAGTCGCACCACGCTCATCGGCAGGATGAAGCGCTTGGGCATTATCGACTGACGGACGCAGCGTCCGCGCGCCGCGACCGCCCACCACCCGCGCAAACGAAGCGCCAACGCATGCCACACACATCGCCGCGCTGGCCTTTCAAGCGGCTAATTTTTTGTCGCCATAAAACTACACTTTTGTATTGACAGCGCACCCTCGCCACTCTAGAGTCGCCCCTAAACGTTGCGACCCCAAGGCCGCCGCCTGACGCCCAGACCCCACGACACACCGGCAGCTTGCTGTCGCCAACTGTGATGACCGAGATGTGGGAACGCCGCTCTAGCCGCCCAGCTCAACATCTTCGTTCCGTGCCGCTCACCGTGCCCGGACCCACGGCACCGCCCGGTGCAAGCGTGCACACGAATGTGCCGGATCGCGGCAAACTGACAGCGCGCCGCACTGGCCGGGGCCGGGGCCACGGCACGTATGACGCTCCGGACAACCTCCGCGGCGTCGTCCGCGAGGCGCGCGTCAACTATGGCACCGATACTGGCAACGCGACGCGCACCGCCCGCGCCACCGCCTGTGATCAACGGCTCCGCGCGCTTCTTGGCGCTGAGAAGGTGCTCGATCATCACATCGCGATCGGGTTGGCACGTATTTGGGACCGGCAGCACTACAAGACACTGGGCCATGCCCGCGCTACCGACTACGCCCAAGAGCGCCTCGGCATGAAGTCGGGGCGCGCGCGTTGGCTTGCCCAACTTGGTCGGGCCATGCAGGAAAACGCCCATCTCAAACAAGCGCTGGCGACTGGCCGACTGAATGCGTCGCAGGCCATCCTGCTCGCCCCCTGCCTCGCTACGTGTTCGAGTACTGAGCAGGTAGCTTGGATCGACCGCGCCGCGCCGCTGAAGGTGAGCGACTTGCGCACGCTATTACAGGCGGAACGGTCGAAAGAAACGCCAGAGGGGAAAGGTGCCGCTGGTGGCGGCAGCCACCCAACCGATGCCCCAAGTGACAACAATGGTGACACCAACTTCGTTTCCGTCGACGACCTTAAGAACGGACTCCAACCCGGTGTAAACGTGCTCGACCCCGACGCTCCCGTCGAAGGTGAGTGGTTTCGGATCTCCGCCCCGGCACGCACGGGGGAACTCTGGTCGCTTACAACGAACATGGCTCGTAAGGTGGCCGGGCACCAGCTGGCCAGTCACGGCTGCGCCGAAGTAATCGCCGCCGAGTACCTGTCGTTTGCCGGCGACGAGTCTCCCGACGAAACCGGGCGATATGAACTCGAACACCGGCGCAAGCGCTGCGCGGATGCCTTTGCCTCACTCCTGCAGCGAGGCCGCAGAGCATCAGACGAAACACTAGAGTCGCTTCTTACTCAATTGCCACCAGGGGTCGACTATGAGTTGATCAATCTTCCGAAAGACCGGCAGCTCAGCTCGCTCGGAGATGCAAATCGCTCGGGGCTACGCGGCGAAGCTGCTGACGGCAAGCCCCCAAACCAAGTCGTCGCCGGCACGCGCCCTCAAAGTCCGCCCGATGCCGCGCTTCTCGAAGCTTCCCAAGATCCCGAAATCGAGGCGGAGTGCGCCCGCGTTGAATCCGCCAATGACGCGTGGGAACTGCACGCCGCAGTAGCATGCCTCGAGGACCGCCGGCGACGCCTGCGCCTCGATATCGGCAAGCAACTCCGCACACTGGAGCGCTGCTGGGGATGGCAAGCGCTAGGTCACGACTCGCTGGCTCGCTACTGCACCGATCGGCTCGGCATTAGCAAGCGGCGTGCCTCGGATCTCATTCGCGTCTTCTGCCGCCTCAAGCGGCTCAAGCGGCTTCGCCGCGCGTATCTAGCCGGCATCATCCACTACTCGAAGGTGCGATCCCTGCTGCGCGTCGCGCACCCATCGACCGAAAGTGCTTGGGTCGCATGGGCGCGCTATCGTTCTTGTCGAGAGGTCGACGCAACCACCGAGTACGCTCAGCTCTATATCCCGAACAAGATGGACGCGGCCACGTGGGCAGGGATCGTGCCCACGTTTGCCATGGCGCCGGCGCCGGACAGCGCACCCCTAACTGGCGCCCCGACCACGTTTGCAACCGGGCGTTCGACGACTCAGGGCGAGCCAAGCAACAAACCGGCGGTCGGCTGTCCCCTGCCCCCGCTCAGCCAGCGGAGCGGACCGCGCATCGCCGGGCATACGGACCTGATTGTTGAAAAGCCCGAAGTGCTCTCCACTTGCATCAGATTTTGGGCACCAGCCGCCGAAGCCCAGGTTTTCAGGCGGGCGCTGAGGCGTTGTCGCGCGCTCAACGAACGTTACGCCGGCGATCAACCGGATTGGGCCTACCTGGAGATTATCTTGACCCACTTCATGCTGGCCCACGACAACCCGGACACCCGAAAGTCAATGCGGCGGCACAGGATCATTGCCCGCGACGACTTTCGCTGCGGTATCCCAACCTGTACGTCGCGGGCCAATCTGCATGCCCACCACGTATGGTGGCGATCAAACGGCGGTCCGGACAACGCTTGGAACCTACTGACCCTCTGCGTTGCCCATCACCAGATGGTGCACGATGGCACCATTGAGGTCGGTGGCTGGGCACCGTGGGCAATCATCATTCGCTTGGGAGTCCACCCGAGGAGCAATCGCGCCGATCTCTGCTTCCGGAATGGCTTGCAAACTACGGACGAGACGGCGCGCGAGTGGATGGCACGCTGGCGGCGTTGGCGACGGGCCAGAACAAGGCACGCGAATCAATTGGCCAGCGAAACTGCTGCTGCCACCGCCGCAGCTCCAACAATGGCCTAGCAGCAGACCGCTGCGCACAAAACTTCGTCCGCGCTACTTCAATACAACGACTTGATGCGCCCCCAACTCGCGCGTTCCACAGGCATGGCCGGGCTGATCTCCAACGAGTTGAACGTCACAACCGTTCCGTCCTGTACGAACAGCCCAAACTCCTCGATCGGGATCGCCGACTGATAGGCAATGTGACCCAGGACCTCAATTCCAGATGTCTCGGGGACCGCCGCCACCGAAAGGGTCAATCGCCCTGGACCGACGAACACGTTCCACTCGTATTGGACCCCCGGCTCCCAGTCAAACCCCAACGGCACCTCGGCGAACTTCACAGCTTGGCCGGCTTCCTCTTTGCCAAACACAATCTCTGTGGGTTGACCAGGGGCGTTGTTGCGCCAAGAACGGAGGTACACGCAATCCTCAGTCGCTTGATCGAATCGCAACATGATGCCGAAAAACGGCGTGCCATGAAGCCCGGGTTCAGCCGGCGGAAAGTCGTCGATCTGAAAACGCACGACTGCCCAGTAGCCGTGGTTGCCACCCGGTGTGAGGAACAGGTCGCGCTCGCCAAGCTCAGCACTTCCCTGCCAAACGTTCTGTGCACTGCTCGAATTGGCTGTAAAAAAACTCGCGGCGACAAACAGCATGAGGATGAGACGGTGCATGACGCCTCCCTGTTTTTGGGCCAGAAACAGGCGGTGCCCAATCGTGGACCAGCGAGGGACCGCCCGTCAAGCGCACGACGGTGCTCAGGAGGTAAGCCGACCGCTCAACCGAAACATGGCGGAGCCGGCCGGCCAGCCGGAGCTCAGGTCGGACTTCCCCCCCAGAGCTCAGCCGGAGCTCAGGTCGGACCTCCCAAAGCTCAGCCGGAGCTCAGGCTGCCCCCCCAAAGCTCCGCCGGAGCTCAGGCCTGGGCCAAACCCCGACTCGCCGGATTCTCGCGCCCCTCAATTCCAGCCAACACCTGCCGCACGGCGCCCTCGGCCTCAGCCACTTCCGCCTCCTTGCCACCCACAAAGAGCCGCCCAAATGCACCAAACGTCATCACCTCCAAGAGGCGTATCGGTGCAGCTTTCTCTGCTTCATTGGCCGCGATCGCCGCGTAGGCGGCGGGGTGCGTCTCCAGAATCCACAGCGTGTCGTTCTTACGCAGCATGTCACCGTGCCGCATGCGGTTGATGATGGCCGACTGGTGGTTGTCGATGCCGGTCAACACCTCGGAGGAGTTGATGTGCGGCCGCAGCCGATCCGCAACCGTCAGTCCAAGCTCCTCAAGGACCGCCTGGCCGGCGGCGCGTACCTGTCCCTGGTCAAAGTGGTGCAACTCCAAGAGCCCGTAGTTGCGCTCGACAATCTGCATGCCCGGAATCGCCGCCGTCCGTTTCAAGGCGATGTCGGTCAATCGATTGATCATCAACCCCGGAGCAATCTCCACATAGAGCGCCGCCTGTTCCTCAAGCGGCAAGAACCCCGACGCCACAGTCTCCATGAAGCCAGCTAGCTGCGGCTGCAAAACGTCTATGTAGATGTAAGAACGGAGATCGATGCGCGTTTGCGTTTCCACCATGTCAGTCAATCCTCGTCGTTCGCGGCTGGGACTGGGTCACGCGGCGCCTGCCGCTCTCACGACCTTGGGCGCTACCGTCGACTCAGCTCTCGCGCCACCTCTTCAGCAATGATGCGCATCACCTCGGGGCTTAACTCTGTCACCGGCGATCGAGGGGAATTGGATCGCCCTCCGGCCGTGCCAGGCGAATTGGATAGCCCTCCGGCCGTGCCAGGCGAATTGGGCGGCCCCTCCGCCGTGCCAGACGAATTAGGCCGGCCAGCCGTGCCAACCACCCTGGGCCGATCCTCGACGGGACCCGCCGACTTGGGCCCACCTTCAATACTGCGCAGCGGCGGGGCCGGGGGACTCCCAAAACGGACGGGCTTGCCATTGGCCGACTCACTGCCCGGCACTGCCCCAACCTTGCCACGCCCTCCGTGCTCACACGCGTTGCATGCATCGCACGGCATCGACACCTTGCGCTCCGGTAACCCCAACCCGCGCCCGATCTCCACCAACTGCTCCACCTGCGCCCGATCCAGCGGCCTGAGTTCCCCCAGTTGCCGCGCCGCGTGGGTAATCTCCGCGACGTGCTCCATGCGCTCCAGCTTGTCGTACGCGTCGAACAAGTCACCGCCCACCGTCAAGCTGCCGTGCCGATCCAAAATCATCGCGTCGTATTCACCCAAAAGCTTGCGGATGGCTCGCGGCACTTCCTCGGTCGTCGGCGCGCAGTATTCGGTCGTGGGGATCCCCCCAAACGTAAAGACGATCTCCGGCAGCAGGCACTGCGCCAGAGTCACCCCCGCCAGCGAGAACGCAATGCAATACGTGGGATGCGCGTGCACGACAGCCCGCACATCCGGCCGCTCCTCATAGGCAGCCACGTGCATGGCAATCTCGCTCGACGGCTCGTAGGGGCCCGACACCCGCCGGCCCCGCAAGTCGCAAATGATGAGTTCGCGCTCTGAAATGTAACCCTTGTGCTTTCCCGTCGGCGTCGTCAGGATGCGGTCCGCGCTGAGCCGCACCGACACGTTGCCATCCGACGCCGAGATCCATCCCCGCGCATAAATGCGCCGCAGGACCTCGACGATGTCTCGCCGGTGTTGAAGCTGACTCTTCACGACCCGCCGCCCCGAGACGGGCGCCGGTGCTCACCAACCTCGTCACCCACGCGCACGCCATCACCGGACTCCAACTCCACCTCGTCCACGACGCCCATGATCACCGAGTGGATAGGCGCCATCGAGTCGCCCACCAACTGCCGCGCCGCATTGCCCTCCTGGGCAACCAGGACCGTGTCGCCCTCCCCCGCCTGTGCGAAGTCAACGGCCAGAAACGCCGCGCCCGTCGGCTCCAGCGCCGGAGTCAAAGGATGCACCACTAAAACACTCAGCCCCTCGTAGACCGGCTCCTTCACCGTCGCCACCGACGACCCGATCACCCGACAGAGCTTCACGTCCGCGACCACTCAGGCGGCCGGCGCGCGTCCACCGCATCACACACCGCAACGATCCCCGCATCCACCGGCACGAACGTCTCGCCCAGGGTCAAAGTCGCCTCGCGTCCTTCGATCCACCACACCCGATCCCCCGGCCCCGCCTGGGCCGCGTCCGTCATCACCAGGTCAGGTCCCTTCCGCGCTCCGGCCTCGTCCTCCGGGCGCACCAGGAGCAGCTTGACGCCCTCGAGCCCCTCCGGCTTCTGACTCGCGACGACCCGCCCGACCACAGTTCCCAAATGCATATCAGACGATCCGGAAGGAGTCTTTGAGCGTGCACCGCCGCTCGCGCGTGAAGTTCAAAGCGGTTGTCAGTCCCTCCCCCGTCGGGCTGGCGATCGTAAATGACGTGTAGCCCTCGCCATCCAATCCCAAGCCAGCGTAACTCGGTCCGTTCTTGACGAGGATCGACGTGTCGATCGTTCGCGCCATCTCACTCAACGCTTCGATGTTGCGGGAGTGCATGGTGGCAGTATGCCCGCAACCGTGTTCGACCTGTTTGGCAAGGCGAATGGCCTCCCCCACATCTGGCGTGCGGACAACGGGCAGGACCGGCATCATCATCTCCATCTGCACAAACGGGTGGTTCCGGTCGTGACCAACATCGGCCAGCGCCAGCCGCACCTCCGGCCCCACAGTGATGCCGATCTCGTTCAAAATGACACCAGCGTTCTTACCGATGAAGCGCCGGTGCAACGCCCCGTGCGGAGCCTTGTCGCTCGGGCGCTCAGCGATCACCACTTTCTCGAGTGCCGCGACCTGCCCCGCGTCCAACACCACGACCGGAAGTGCCCGAAAAGCCTGCAGCAGGCGATCGGCCACCGCGTCAACCGCCACCACTTCCTTCTCGGCGATGCACACGATGTTGTTGTCGAGGCTAGCCCCCAGCATGATGTGCCGGGCGGCGCGCTCCAGGTCGGCGGTCTCATCGACCACCGCCGGCGGATTTCCCGGCCCCGCCGCGATCACCTTTTTCCCCGACTGCATCGCCTGCTTGACCACGCCCGGTCCACCTGTGACGACCAAGAGCCGCACTCCCGGGTGCACCATGAGCGCCTGTGCGGACTCGATGGTGGGTTCAGCCACGCAGCTCACCAGGTTGGGCGGCCCGCCGGCGGCGACGATCGCACGCCCCAAGACATCCACCATGAACCTGGAGACTTGGGCCGCCGCCGGATGGGCGTTGACGACGACTGCGTTCGCCCCCGACACCATGGCGATGGCGTTGCAAATGATCGTCTCGGTGGGGTTGGTGGTCGGCGTGATCGCCGCGATGACCCCGTAAGGTGCCCGCTCAATCAGCGTCAGGCCGTCGTCACCCGTCACCACCTTGGGTTCGAGGATCTCAGGGCCCGGTGTCTTCTCGTAGAGGAGGGGGTTCTTCTTGAGCTTGTCCTCGACCCGCCCGAGCCCCGACTCCTCCACCGCCCATTCCGAGATCCGCGCGTTGACGGTCCGCGACGCTTCGCGCATCGCTTCGACCATGGCGTAGCGCGCCGAAAGTGGCAACGTCTCGGCTTGTCTGGCCGCCTGCCCCGCTGCCGACACTGCTTCGTCGGCGGTCTTGAAGGCACCGGTGGTTCCAACACCCGCCTGGAGTGCCGCCTCCCCGGCCAACCGGCCCACGGCGTGGGCGTCGACCCGCACCCCACCCGGCAGCCCGCGCGCCCCAACCCGAAGCCGCGCCGCCACCTCGGCCACCGGTAGCGTCGAGCCGGTGCGGCTGGACGTTGGCGCACCGCCGTTCTGGCCGCCCGGCCCGCCAGCGCCTCCCGCCGGCATCGCCCCGCAGGTTCCAGGCACGGTGCCGTCCCCCAAGCGCTGCATGATGCGATCGACCACCGCCGAGACCTGCGCCTCGCTGAGTGCCATACGCTACCTCCTACGCCGACTCCGTACGTATCACCGGCAACTCTCCGTCATAACCCCACCGTTAGCCATCAGCGGCGAGACCGACATCCTTCTTGTACGCGAGTTGCCCCTCGACATCCCACTCGTCGACAATCGCCATGATGACCGCGTCTACCGGCCGGGCATCGGTCGCCAGCGTCTGCCGGGCCGACGATCCGGTCGCAAACAGGACAACCTCGCCCTGGCCGGCTCCGACTGAATCGGCCGCCACCACGTAGTCGGCGGTGAGCACCCCGTCCGAGCCAACCACCTGCACGACTTGCAGCTTCAAGCCCTCGAGGCGCTCGTCTTTGCGGCTGGCGACGACCGTACCCATGACGCGCCCGAAGCGCATCGGCTAGGCCCCTTCTTTGACGGCAGCACGCCCGAGCGGCAGGCACTCGTCGATATTGGTGTGCGGACGCGGGATAACGTGGACCGATACCAACTCGCCAACCTTTTCGGCGGCGCGCGCACCGGCCTCGGTCGCGGCCTTGACTGCCGCTACATCGCCACGGACGATCGACGTCACGTAGCCGCCACCGATCTTTTCGTAGTGCACCAGTTCCACACGGGCAGCTTTGACCATGGCGTCGGACGCCTCCACCATGCCCACAAAGCCGCGGGTCTCGATCATGCCCAATGCATCAGACATTGCTTGCTCCTTCACGGGCGCGCCAACGCCCAACTGTTAGTTCACACAACTTTTGGGCTTGCACAGCGACGCTCTAGTGCTCCCGAAAACTGACCCCGCCAGCCCCAAAACCAGCCGCCAAACCCTAGTGCTCCCGATAACCCTCCGACTGCACGCCACCCAACGACCGCACCGCATCGATGGCAGCGGCCGCCGCCGAATCAATCTCGGACTCCGCTCCCGACAGGTAGAGGCGCCCAAACGCTCCGTAGGGACGAATGTCGACCAGCTTGACCTCTGCCGCCTTCTCCGCTTCATTCGCCCCGAACACAATCGCCCCGGCCGGTTCGGTCTCTAGAATGAACAGCGACTCCCCAGGCAGGATCATCGAGCCCGAGCGATTGCGGTTGATGATTTGTGCCTGGTAGGGCTCGATGCCACGGATGATCTCATCCGACACCACGCGCGGTTTCTGCCGTCCCGCTTCGCCGGTCTCCAGATACTCGAGAATCGCCTTGCCGGCCGAACGCACCTCGCCCTGATCCTCGTCGTGCACTTCCAGAAGACCGTAGGCGCGCTCGACAACTTGCACCGCCGGCTTCACCTTGGTCGCCTTGAGGGCCACGTCGGTGACCCGATTGATGGCCAACCCCGGGGCGATCTCCACCCAGAGGGACGCCACTCCGGGTACCGGCAGGAACCCGCGCGAGGTCGAACCAATGTATGAAGCCAGCTGCGCCTGCAAGCTATCGAGAAAGACAAACGTCCTGAGCTGGATCACAGGCACCTCCCCCTAAATCTGCTTTGCCACAATCGCATCTTCTATCTTCCGCACGGCGTCCAGCGCCGCGTCAGCCCGCAACAGCCCAACCCGCACAAAGAGCGCATCGATGAGCGACGCCTGAGCGATCCGCGACGCCAGCGCCTCCGATCGGTAGTTCGTTTCCCTGGACGAGGTCTGCAGGACAAAGTCCGACTCGCGGGTCAACGGCGACCGGGCACCCTGCGTCACGGCAATCACCTGGGCCCCGGCCCGCCTGGCAACCTGCGCCGTCTCGATTGGGTCTTTGGTGCTCCCCGAGTGCGAGACGATGACCAGGACGTCCCCTTTCTCCAAGAGCGCCGCCTGCATGACCTGCAAGTGGCTATCGCTCTCACAGCTCACCGGCAAACCCAGGCGCATGAACCGGTGATACGCCGCCAACACCAAGGGCGCCGAAGTCCCCACTCCCGCCACCAAGATCCGCCGGGCTGCCGCCAAGGCGGCGGCGGCGCCCTCAAAGGCATCCGGATCAAGCACGGCCAAGGTGTCGTCCAGCGTCTTGATGTCCGACGCAAAGACCTTGCGGGCGACGGTGTGCGCGTCGTCCTCCGCCGTGACATCCTCGTGAATCGCCCGCAGGGGCTCCACCTGCCCGCGCGCGACGGCGATTTTTAGTTCCTGAAAGCCCGAGTACCCGACCGACCTCGCAAAGCGTACGACGGTGGCTTCGCTGACGCCCGAGGCCATCGCCACCTCTGAGACGGTCTGGCGAAGCAACGCCTCGGGCCCCGCCAACACGTGCCGCGCCACCTTGGCCTCCGCCTCCTTCAAAGAGGAAAGCTGGCTCTGAATGCGGGCCAGGCAACCGGCCGGCAGCGATTGGGTCCGTGGAGCATCCATGCGCAAGTATCCCATCTTCTAATCGGCTCTTGCAAATGTAATATTACTTCATTCAAGCAGCTGCGGCGCTCACTACCGGCGCCGTGCGGGGGAGGCGTCAGGGAGGCGTCAGGGAGGCGTCAGGGAGGCCGTGGAAGTCTAAGACATTGTACTGTAATAAATTAGCTGCAACCCCTGACAGCCGAGCCCCCACGCCAAGAGACGTGGGGGCCCAAAACCCAGCCTAGAATCACCCAGCCTTATCTCAGAAGAACGGCCCGCACCGAGCGCGCCTCTCCCGGCGCATCCAGCCGAATCCAATACACCCCACTCGCCGCCGACCCACCGCCGTCCACCCGCCCATCCCATTGCAGGACGTGCCTACCGGCCTGGAGCTGCCCCTCAGCCAGAGTCCGAACCCGCCGGCCTTGCACGTCAAACACCGCCACCTGAACCGCCGCCACCTCGGGCAGGTCCAACTGCACGCGCGTCGACGGGCGGAAGGGGTTGGGGAAAGGCGACGACAGCCGCAAGACGCGCGGCACCGCCCCCACCGGCCCGACGCCAATCTGGGGCGTATTGGTGGCGCCCGGTGTCGGCAGCGGCGTCACGACGAAATCGCCGAAGCCATTGGGGATGCGCCCGGTGGTCTCGTCGGCAATCTGCACCCCAAACGTCGTCGAATCCACCAAGCCGAATCCGAACTGGGTCGGTGCAAAGAGTCCAATCTCTTCGCCACTCGACGACAACCGAAACGGCGCGTGCAAGGGACCCTCGGCGGGTTCACCATCGCACCAGACGAGGACGTACCCCCCCGACGGCACCACCATCGACGGGAACGTGAACTTCGTCGGATTCGAGAAGTTATCGGTCAAGTACATGCCGCCCAGGTCCAGGTCGTCGCCGCTCAGGTTGTAGACCTCGATCCAGTCCTCGAACTCACCGAACTCATCGGCAATCGTCGTATTGTTGAGCGCCTGGAACTCGTTGATGGTGACCAGCGGCGCCACGTAGCCCCAACCCACCATGTGGGTGCCGGCCGGCGCCGTCGGCGGATCCAGTGCCACAGCCCCGAGGTTGTCCTCGGCCCGCAGGTAGTACTCGGCGGTAATGCCCGCCGCCTGCCCCGGGATCGTTGCCCCGTAGACGCCATCCCCCGGCGCCCCATCCCCCGACATGCCGTCGTCCAACATCGGCACCGAGACGTAGCCCTGCCCGAGGTTGTAGTACAGCTCCGGATTCAAGACCGCCACGTCGTCGAAGATCCGCGCGGTGATCTGCACGGGCGCTCCCTCGGCGGGCGCCTGCGGGAACTCCAAGCGATCGCGGAACTGCGGGATCAAATTGCCACCGCCGGTATTGACTCCCAAAGGCGTCGGGGTCGGCATCAACTCCCACACCGGCCCGCCGTTCGGCAACCGCCCATAGGTCGCGTCGGTGTACTGCCCGCCATAGACCTTGACGTCGATCGGCGCGCTGGTCACCAGCGGGCCCTCGAAGATCCCCACCGATTCACCCTTCACATCGAGTTGGAAAGGCGCGTGCCAAGGCCCCTGCAGCGAGTCCCCGTCGCACCACACCAATACGTACTCACCCGGGTTCAAGGTGGTGTCCGGCAGCGCCATCCTCCCCGGCAGGGTCAGCTCATCGGTGAAATACAGTCCGTTGGTCGACACCGGCTGCGTTCCCCGATTGTAGAGTTCAACGTAGTCGTCGAACTCGCCCCACTCGTCGGCGATGACCGTGCCGTTGGACGCCGCGATTTCGTTGATGATGAGATCCGACGGATTCTCCCCGCCGGTGATCTGTAGGTTCAAGTAGCTGGTCCGGTTGACCACGAAGTCCTTGATCTGCTCATCGTCTTCCTGGAAATGCGAGTTGTCGTTCCGCCCCCACTTGAACCAATCCCGCACCGCGTCGTAGGCGATTTCGTTGTGATAGTCGTCGACCATGCCGTTCATCACCGTGGTGTTGAACGTGTGGGCCATGATCTCGCGCATCTGGTCGTAGTGAAGCTGCTTCCACATGGGGACCGTCAGAACTTTCAAGAACAGCTTGTTGACCGACCCGATAAACGCCGAGCTGTTGTGCACCCAGGTCTCGTCAAAGGGCCAGATGTAGCCAAACGTCAAGTCGACGTCCCAGGGAATCACCGTCCACTTGTCGGTGGTCAGATCGTGGTGCAAGTAGAAGTTTTTGAAGCCAATATCGTTGTTCTGCAGGATGACTTCGGCCGAGTAGAACGAGAAGAAGGACGGAAAGTCAATGTGTGCCGCCAGCCAATTGAACATCTGGTCGGACGGCGTCGTGTTCAGCTCCTCGATAAAGGTAATCAGGTCCGAGTAGTCGAGCGGATCGCCCAGCTCCTTCTCGTAGCGGTCCATGTACATTTGGGGATTCGCCAGAGTCCCCAGGTTGTCGCCCGCCTTGTACATGGTGGCCTGCCCCGATTCGAGCCCCAATCTATCCAGAAAGTGCGTGTTGACGTTTTCGACGTCCAGATACACGCCGTGCCAGTCATCGTTGACACTCAAATGCACAAAGCGCGCCTTCGGTGTCAAAGCGCCGGAGCGCGCCAAAAGCTCGTAGGCCAACCGCTCGCGCAAGAGTGACCGATCGATGTACTCGGCGTTCATATTGAAGTTGTCGCGATCGTCGTAGAGCCCCGACAATTTCAGTTTCCAGCTCTTCTTGGGGAGGCTGCGGGCGACGTTGCCCCGGTAGCGTCCTTCACCCGGCACCAGGACGGAGCCGTCGAACAAAACAGATAGAGGGTGCAGATCATCGAGGCTCGGGTTGTTGTTCAGAACCTCCAAGTTGAAAGGGTCAATCTGCACGTCGACCAGCGGCAACGCCGACGCCGAGTGCGCCAAAACCGTCCCCGAGACGACCACCGACGGCGGCGATGCATTGCCGTAAACATCCACTGCCGCCACGCGGTAGTACCAGGTTTCGCCGACATTGCCCGCGTCGATGTGCCACGGCACGCGATCGATGTCGTTTCCCGGCCCCATGATTGGGGAAAACGGACCGCCGGCCGCACTGGATCGCTCGAGCTGATAGCCGGCCAAATCGTCTTCCGTGCCGGAATCCCACTCGATCATCACCGAGCCGTAGCTGTCAAAGGCCTGGACACCTGTCGGCGTCGCGGGGGCCACGACGTCGGGATCGCGCGACACGACGCCAATGGCTGCGATCTTCGCGTCCCCCCAGAGCGGCAAGAAGTCGACCGCGAGTGTCCCATCACTGACGAACACCTCCGCCTTGAGATCGAAGGCATAGGTGCGGCCGGTGCGCTCATAGATATCGAGTGCCGGGAACTCGGTGACACCCTCGAGCTTGATGTCGAAACGGTTTTCATCGGTGGAATGCTCGTAGTTGTCGGTCATTCCGAGTGTCACCAGGTACGAACCAGACGGGACGTCAAACTGGTAGCCCGTCGCCGAGATTCTGACCCGCTCGTAGAGCACGGGGTCGGGCGTCCCCCCGATCGGCTGCCAAGAAGGATCTGCCGGGGTCCAGCCCCCCACGTACCCCGCATCCCCCGCCACATACGCCCGGTCAGCGTCATACACTGTCCCGGTCGACGCCGTATAGCCCGACCCGCCACAATTGAAGTGCTGTTCGTAGGCGCCGGCCGGACCAGCGCCGCAGCACACCGCCAATAGGAGTCCAACCGGAACGATGAAAACGAACAAAGCAGACAGTCTGGTGGTCATGGGGTTCGCCTTGAGTGCCTGGACGGCGGTGTGCTGTGAGGTGGCAAGCTTTCTTGCGGACGCGGCCCGCGCGCCTAGCCCTCGACTTCGTGGCTGAGGGGATCAGCCGCTGGAGGTGCCGGCGCAGCGTTAACTTCCTTAGATGATACCGTTTAGCGCACCTATCCGTCAACCAGCGGTGGGCGGCGAAGCCACGGAGAGGACGCTTTCGACTCGATGCAGTATAATGATAGCGGAAGACCTTTCGCGAGTCACGATCCCTGGGTCGGGTCGCCCAACTCCCGACCCCAGTAGCCACCCAACACTCACCCACCCAACCGGGGATCCCAGCCGATGCACCGTCGACCCGTGCGCCAGAGCCTCCTCTGGACAGCCGCGTGCTTGATTGCCGTAGCCACCGCCACCGGAGCTGCCAGCGCCTACGAAAAGCGCTTCATCTGCGGCGAGTCCCCAACCGTCAACTACACCGACACCTACGGCAACATGTACGTCGGCGACCCGACTTACTCCGTAACCAACGGCGCCGGACGGGTCGAGGGCTGGAGCTATGAGACGTGGAAACCAGTGGGTGGGAGCCCCGACCCGGCGCTCTACGAACGAACACGAAACGCCTGGTCCGAATATCGGTTCGACGTTCCGTCGAACGGCGACTATTTGGTCCGCCTCCACTTCGTCGAGATCGTCACCGGGCCGCCAGGCAGCCAGGTCTTCGACATCGCCATCGAGGGGCAGACTGTTTTGGATGACCTCGATGTTTTCGCCGAGGCCGCCGACGAGCACTATGCCCTAGCACACACCTTCGTGACATCGGTCGCCGATGGCCAGCTCAACATCACCGGCACCGACGTTGCCGGCGTCATGCACATCGCTGCCATCGAAGTGTTCGACTGGGCACCCGAAACCACGGCACCCGCCGCGGCCACTGGCCTCGCCGCCCTGTCGAGCTACAACCGCATCAACTTGGACTGGGACGACAACACCGAGCCCGACATCGCCGGCTACTGGCTCGAACGCTCCGAGACCAGCGGCGGTCCCTACACGCGCCTGACCACCGAACCCATCCCCCAGTCGCGTTACTTCGACGACGCCGTCGCCATCGGGCCAACCTACTACTACCAACTCATCGCCGTCGACGCTTACGGCAACGAGGCACCGCCGACTGCCGAAGTCTCGGCCGCGGTCAAAGACGACGCCACAGCACTCCTGCCGGTCTACAAGATCGCGATCGGCACGACCGAGCTACACGCTTTGATGAGCGATCCCCACTCGAACGTCTACCAACCCGCCACCTTCACCTACGACGGCCAGAGCTGGCAGGTCGGCGTGCGCTTCCGGGGCGGCATTGCCCGCAGCCTCCCGAAGAAATCGTGGAAAATCAAGTTCAACGAGTTCGTGCCCGGACAGCGCTTCCTGGACGACATCGAAGAGCTGAACCTAAACGCCTACCACGGCGAGCGCACGATGATGCGCGACGTGGTGTCATACGACGTCTTGAAGCGGGTCGGCGTACCCGCCTCAGACGCCGAGCACGTCCACCTCCAGGTCAACGACCAGTTCTATGGGGTCTTTGGCTCGATCGAACAGGTCGACGAACGCTGGCTGGACCGCTACGGCTACCCCGCCGGCGGCAGTCTGTACAAAAGCCAAGACGACGGCTGCCTGCAGCTCATGCCCGACTCGCTGGCCTACACCCAGGCCTACGGTAAGAAGACCAACCGCTCCACGGGCTACGACGATCTAATTGCGCTCATCGAGCTGATCAACGCCACGCCACCCGACTCGCTCTACCACACGCTGGCGCCGATCTTCGACATCGAGGGCTTTTTCAACTACTACGCCGCCCAGATCGCCCTCTCCAACGACAGCTTCTTCTGCCACAACTTCTACCTGTACCACGACCTCGACAAGGACTTCTGGTACTACCTGCCCTGGGACTTAGACTCCACCTGGGGCCACCTGGAGGTCTACACCGAGGGTATTGTCCACAACGGCTCCTTGATCCATGGCGTCAGCCAGAACCCGCTTATCTTAGGGCTCCAGCAGGTACCGCACTTCCGCAACCGCAACCTGGAGCGCGCCCTCGAGATCATCAACACCGAAATGCCACCGGCGATCATGGATCCGGTCATCGACACCTTCCACGCCAAGTTCATCGAGGATGCCCGGCTGGACTGGTACAAGTGGGGTTGGGAAAACAATAGCTACGTCGACGTCGGTAACCAGACCCTCAAGTCCTACATCCCCCTACGCACCAACCACATGAATTCGACGGTGCCGTTGTTTCTACAGCCACAAGATCTCTTCCTCAATGAGATCATGGCCAACAACGACGGCATTTACCCGGACGAGTTCCAGGAGTTCGACGACTGGTTCGAGATCGTCAACATGGGGACCTCGCCGGTCAGCCTGGCCGGCCACTTCGTCACCGACGACATCACTAACCCAACCAAGTTCGCGCTACCCGATACGACGCTGGCTCCCGGCGGCTACCTCTTGATCTGGGCCGACGATCAAACCTGGCAAGGCCCCCTGCACGCCAACTTCCGATTGACCGCCACCGGCGAGTTCGTCGGTCTCTTCGGCCCCTTGGCCACCGGCAACCAACCCATCGACACCAAGAGCTGGGGACCGCAAATCAAAGACGTGAGTTTCGGCCGTTATCCTGACGGGCACTGGGATTGGATGTTGATGGGCACCCCCACCCCCATCGCCACCAACACCGACACCGGGAACTTGCCGCCGGTCGTCGAAGCCACTCAACACCAGCCGGCCAACGTCGGACTCAACGTGCCGGTGGTAGTAACCAGCGCCCCCTACGACCTGGACGGCGCCATCACCCAGGCCGACATCTTCTACAACACCGGCGCCGGCTGGATGGTGGCTGGCATGGCCGACGACGGGCTAAGCGGCGACGGGGCCGCCGGCGACGGCGTCTGGGGTGGCACTATCCCCGGCCAACCGGCGGCTGGCATCGTCAACTACTACGTCCGCGCCGTCGACTCCAACTCGGCAGTCGGCACCGAGCCGGTGGACGCCCCCGACTTAACCTTCACTTACCAGGTGGGCTACGAACCGCCCAACCTGGTCATCAACGAAATCATGGCCCAAAACCTGACGACCATTGCCGACGAATGGGGCGAGTTCGACGACTGGGTGGAGATCCACAACCCCACCGCCAGCCCGGTAGCGCTGGGTGGACTTACCCTGAGCGACAACTTTTCGATCCGCGGCAAATACACTTTTCCAGACACCACGATCGAAGCCGGTGATTTTCTGATCGTCTGGGCCGACAACGATCCGGTCCAGGGGCCCTACCACGCCAACTTCCGGTTGTCGGCCGCTGGCGAAGAGATCGGCCTCTACGGCCCGGCCATCACCGGCCACGCCTTTATCGATTCCCTCACCTTCAACACCCAAATGCCCGACACCTCGCTGGGTCGCGACCCCGACGCCGCGCCGGTGTGGGTCCTCTTCCACCCAGCGACACCGGGCGCCTCGAACAGCGCCACCGCCGTCGGTGACCCGCAAGCCGCCCCGCCCTTGGTCCTCAGGTTGGGTCCGGTGCATCCGAGTCCCTTCCACCCGCGGCTGGCCGGCGTCACGCACATCCCGTTCACCTTGCCGGCCGACGGCTTGGTATCCCTGAGGATCTACGACGCCCAGGGACGCGTGGTCAGGCGGTTGGTAGACGGCGCCCTCGAGGCGGGCATCCACTCGATGCGGTGGGACGGCACCAACCAAGCCCAAGCCCGAGTGTCGTCGGGGATCTACTTCACACGCCTGGCAACAGCGGCCGGCGTCCGCACCGCCAAGGTGGTCTTGGTCCGCTAAGCCATTGCCGCCAAGCGGCGGCTCTGGCCGCCGCCGGGGCGGATCGCGTAAGCTCCGCCCATGGCTCCCAACCCCGCTGGCGATACGCGTCACCCTGGCGGCACGCCTCCCCCAGGCGACGCGCCTCCCCCAGGCGGCACGCCTCCCCCAGGCGACGCGCTTCCCCCAGGCGACGCGCCTCCCCCAGGCGACGCGCTTCCCCCGGGCGGCACGCCTCCCCCAGGCGACGCGCTTCCCCCAGGCGGCACGCTTCCCAATGGCGACGCCCACCCCCTGGGCGACATCCTTATCGTCGATGACGAAACCGGCGTTCGCCGCGCCGTGCGCACTTATCTGAAAGACGAGGGGTTTACCACCCGCGAGGTCGAAGACGGCGCTGACTTGTTGGGTGCGCTCGAGGGCGGCTTGCCCGACCTCATCCTCATGGACCTGGTAATGCCCGAGACCGACGGGCTCACTGCCCTCGCTGCCCTCCGCCAAGTCCACACCGAAGTCCCGGTGGTGATGATGAGTGGCCAGGCATCGATCGAGCGCGCCGTCGAAGCCACCCGACTGGGCGCCTACGACTTCCTCGAAAAACCGCTGACCCCCGAGAAGCTCTTGGTCACCATCCGCCGGGCGCTCGAGTGGCACCGGCTGCGCGCCGAAAACGCCCAGCTCAAGGCCGAGCGCCAGGACGCCCACTCACTGGTGGGCGCCAGCGACGCCGCCCAGGCCCTCGAGGAAACCATCGCCCGCGTCGCCCCGTCCAACGCCAAGGTGCTGATCCTCGGCGAAAACGGCACCGGCAAAGAACTGGTGGCGCGCGCCATCCACCTGCAATCGGAGCGCGCCGGTGGCCCGTTCATCCAGGTGAACTGCGCGGCGATCCCCCGCGACCTGGTCGAGTCGGAACTCTTCGGCCACGAGAAAGGGGCGTTCACCGGCGCCACGCAGAATCGCGCCGGCAAGTTTGAACTGGCCGACGGCGGGACTCTCTTCCTCGACGAAGTCGGCGACATGTCGCTGGACGCCCAGGCCAAACTGCTCCGCGCCCTCGAAACCGGCCAAGCCGAGCGGGTCGGCGGCGCCAAGCCCATCCAGTTCGACGTCCGCCTGATCGCCGCCACCAACAAAGACCTGGAAGCCGCCATCGCCGCCGGCGAGTTTCGCGAAGACCTCTACTACCGCCTGCGGGTCGTGCCAGTGCGCATCGAACCGCTCCGCCAACGGGCCGCCGACGTCCGCCCCTTGGTCAGCCATTTTCTCCACTTTTACTGCACCGAGAACGGCCGCGCGGTGTTGGACGTAGAGGAGGGCGCCTACGAAGCGCTGGAGGCCTACGACTGGCCGGGCAACGTGCGCGAACTCAAGAACCTGACCGAGCGCATCGTCATCATGCATGCCGACACCACGCTGACCCGCGAAGACATCGAAGCATTCTTGCCCGACGCGCGCACGGCCGGCGGCTCGGCCGCATCCAGCCTCGCCGGGCAGACATTGAAAGCGGCACTCGATGCCGCCGAACACCAAGCCATTCGCGCCGCCCTCGATCAAGAGAAGTGGAACGTGTCGGCAGCCGCCCGCAACCTCGGCATCGATCGCGCCAGCTTGCACCGAAAGATTCGCAAGCACGGCCTGGCCCGCGATGCTGGGTGACCCGCCCGGCGCACTGCGACTGGTGCTCGGCCCCTCGCTCGTTTTTGCGCTCACGGTCGCACTCCGCTTCACCCTCGGCGCCGCGCTCTTTCTCGCCCTCAGCGCCGCCCCCACCGCCGCCCGCACCGACGACGCCCAGCTCGAACTGGGGCACGTCCGGGTCGATACCGCCGGCATCCACTGCGTTGTGGATGTGCGGATCGAGCATCTCTTCGACGCCGAAGCGCGCACCCTCCTACACCAAGGGGTGCCCGCCACCGTGCTCGTCGACGTCGCCCTCTGGCGCGAGCGCGGCGTCTGGTTCGACCGCCGGGTGTCCATCGCCCACGTCGTCAAGCGCGTCCAGTACGACGTCTGGGACGACGTCTACGAAACGCTGGCCGTGCGCGGCGAAGGGCGTTCGGAGGTCACCATCGAATCCCTCGCCGACCTCCTCGACCACTTGTCACGTTACGACGACGTCCGCCTCATTGAGAGCACCAACCTCCACCCCAACCATCGCTACTACCTGGTGGTGCAAGCGTCGGTCGAACCACTTACCCCAGAGGACGTCCTAGAACTCGAAGAGTGGGTGAGGGGACACGACTCGGATCAAGGAGACTTTGGGCTTTTTGGGTTGCCCAAGCGGCTGATCGGATTGCTGGCGACGGTGACCGGGCTCAGCCGTCGCGACGACCGGTTGCGCACCGTCGACTTCCGGGCCAGGGACGTCTTGTTGGGCATTGACCTGGCCCGCCGGCGCTAGGTCGCGGAGAACGCCCTAGGTCCCCCTATCAACCCGCCGGCGCCGCGTCGGGCAGGATACCCGGCGGAGCAGCCGCCGGCTGGCGACCACCACGCGTGACAAACAGCGCACCGATGCCTATCAAGGTGGTCACCGCCACGCCCAGGGCGATGGCAATTTCCATCACCGTACCCAGCGCCGAAAACGGGGCGAAGGTGCGGCCGAGTGCCTCGGCCACCGCGGCCAGCGCCGCGAAGGCAACGATCCCCACCCACAGCGCCGCCAACCCGGGCTTCTTTCTAAACTCCATATGAGTGGTCAGACGCCCACCCAACCAACGGCATCCCACCAGGAAGCCGACAAACAGCGCCACCGGCAGCAACATCAGAAGCGGCACGCCAATGATTAAGCCGACAATCGTAATGCACGCCAAGACACACACCGGAATCCAGAGGAGCACAACCACCAGTCCGACAAAAAAGGCTTTCCAGGTATCACCCTGCGCGGCGTCATTGGTGACGGCGAGTTGCGCCGCAAAAAAGCGGTGCACCACCCACCCCAACAACAAACACACCAGGAGCTTGGCACCAGCTTGGGCAACGTCGCCCATGCGGCCGCGCGTCGATCGCTTCACTCGCACATCGGTCCGCGTGAACGCCAGACTCAGCGGCAGCTCGACGCGCTGCCCGTCGACCAACGCACCAATCGGCGCGTTCAATTCACCGCCGATGACCACAGCGTCGCCCTCGACCGCAGCACCGTCCTTCAAGCGCATCTCACCACCGACCACCACCGCGTCGCCTTGCACGACGCCTTCCACATCGAGATCGCCGCGGATGACGACCACGTCGTTGACCGTTTCCTCGGCACCGATAAAGACGTCGCGCCCAACCCGCACAATGTCGTCGCCCGACACGTTGATGTCGATGACACCGCCGCGCCGGCCTCGAGCCCGGGAACCCGGAGTGGGTGGCACTGGTGGCACCGGTGCTTCGGCGCGCGCCCGGGCGCGGGCATCGCGCGTGCGCTCGCGCACCTCCTCGAGTACCCGATCACGTTCCTCAAGCACGCGCTCGTGCTCTTCGCGCACCCGATCGCGGATCTCGTCCTCGTCAGTCCACGACTCGTCGTCCTCAGCGTCCTCCATCTGCACCCACGGGCCGTCCTCAGGATCAACATTGATGATGATGCGCGAACGCTGGCGATCCCCCGCCCAACCTGAATCCCAACCGGCAATCCCAACGACGACGAGGGCGGCTAAGACACCGACAACCCAGCGGCGGTTTTTAGGCTCTTGGCTCATGAGGTAACCCCTAAGACTGCGTCAAGACTGCGTCCGAAGCTGGCGCTGGCGGGCAAGCACACGCCAAACACTCACCGACACCACCACTGCAATAGCCAGGGCGACACCGCCAGCCGCCAGTGGATGGGCAAGCAAGAACCCGCGCACTTGCAACAAAAGACTGCCGGCCCCAGCCGCCAGCGTTTGCGTGGCGTTCAAGAGCGCCATGGCGTCGAGCATGCGCTCGACAGCCAACTCGGACAGCCAGGCAACTTGGGTTGTGGCGGAACCTGCCGCCCCGGTCAACCCCGAGCCGAGGACGCGCACAATCGTTTCCCCGAACAACAACGCGGCGCCCACCGCGCTCAACGACAGTGCAAACGCCAGCAAGATGAGCGAGGGAATCGGCGCGAAAAGCGGCTCGAAGCGTCTGACCGAGCGGTGACGCCGAGCCGCCCGCGTGACACTCTTAGCCGCTTGGCGCCGGGCGCCGGGCGGCACGAGTACGCCGGCCTCGCAGGCGGTCGCCGCACGCACCCGCGTCAGCACCGCCTGGTCAAACGCCTGGGCTTCACGGGCGGTCCAATGCCGCTCGGGCAGCGCCCCGAGCGCGTCGTTGAGCGCCTCGCTGGCGGCGGCGGCGGCCGCACAGCTCGCACAGCTCTCGACGTGGCGGGCGCTCGCCCGCGCCTCGGCCGGCGGCAACGCCCCGTCGACAAACAGGTAGATATTTTGCTGAATACTCTCGCAGTCCACTTTGGACTCCTCACTTGACGGCCGGCGGCTCCGACGCCTTCTACACAAAAAGATGGGGCCAGACTCAGTCCTTCTACGTCCGCCAGCCACCGTAAGTTGCGCCCGTGGCGTACAGCCTTGAGCCAATAGGAAAGCTGTTACGTATTTTCGCTGCCAGCCCGACTCAAAGGCCCCTCTCCCGCCTGCACGAGCTTGCGCTTCAACAGATTGTGGGCACGGTGCAAGCGCGCTTTGACCGTCCCCAGGGGGATGCCCAGGATCTCGGCAATCTCGTCGTAGGAAAGGTCCTCGCGATGACGGAGGAGCACGACGGTTCGATACTTGTCGGGCAGCGAGTCGAGGAGCGCGTCCAGCCGCTGGCGCTCGTCTTGGAACTCCAGGTGCTCGACCGGTCCCGGCCGGCGGTCTTCAAACTCGCGGACCCGACTCCCCGATTCACCCTCGATTGGCACGTCCAACGACACCACCGCCAGCCGGCGCTTGCGGTAGTGGTCAATGCACAAGTTGGCGGTGATCTTCGAGATCCAGGCGCCAAAGGGCTTTTTCGTATCGAAACTAGCCAGCGAGTGAAACGCTTTGACGAACGCTTCTTGGGCGACATCCTGGGCGTCCGCCTCGTTCTGCAGCATGCGCAACGCCAGCCCATACACCCGACCGCGGTAGCGCGCCAGGAGTTCGGTGAAAGCGCGCTCTTCGCCCTTCAGGCAACCGCGCACTAGAGTAGCGTCGTCCGAGTCTCGCAAAGGCTCCCCGCCTGAAGGTGGCACCGCCGGCCGGAACCGACCCTTCAGGATACCTGGGGGCGCCCACCAGCCGCAAACCGCCCAGCGACGGCGAAACAGCAGGCATCACCCCTCAGGCAGCCAGCTGCTCGAAGCGCCCCTCCAGCTCATCGGCGTCGATCGGCCGCTCAATATAGTCGCGACAGCCACTGGCCAGCGCCCGCGCGCGGTCCCGCGGCCCGCCATTCACCACCATCGCCACCACCGGCACGCCGCCCAGCTCGGGGTCATTCTTGAGGATGCGCACGTAGTCCCACTGGTCCAAGACCGGCAGCGTGCGGTCGACGACGACCAGGTCGGGCTGCACGCTGCGGGCCAGCGACTGGCCTTCGACACCGTCCCGCCCGACCACCACCGTGTGGTCGGCGTCCACTAGGGGCTCAATCCGCTCGGGGTGCACAGCCACATCGCTTAAGAAGAGGATGGTCATGGTCCCTCCGGGTGATCGACGCGTCATCCATTGCACGCGACCCCCCATCGATCGGCGCCAGCCGCGCGTCCATGAGTCGAAATGAGATGCCGGAAAAAATCGCCCCAGATGAAAACGTTCCGCTAAGGGACGCATCGATCCGGGTCGATCGTAGGGGCAGATCGCACAGACCAAGCGCCAGGGCACTGCTTCGTGTTCAGTCACCAGCCCGGGACCCTCCATCTAGGACCTCTCCTCCCCCTTCTCTCCCGGCGCCAGGCTGAAGCCTGTGTCCAGCTCTGCCGTGGCGCCATCACTCAGAGAGTTCAGTCAACCCTTGGTGAGTCGAGGGGGGAGACACACAGATGCTGATTCCGGGTAGCACCGAGACCGAGACGCGCTCGCAGCTCGCACACACAACCCACTTGCTGCAGCCTCTGCACGTTCTATTGTCCACCCAAGCCGATCCGACGCCTCGCGACGTGGCGGCCACCTCGGTCGTCGACACTTTTGCACGCAGCTCGACACCAGTCTGGATCACCGCTGAGCCCGGCGCCGGTGGCGTCTGGTTGGCACAAGCGATGTTCGATCGCACCCAGGACGGCGGCGCCTTTGTGCGTCAGGAGTGCGAGGAAGGTATTGCCCCGGTTATCTCTGACGGGCGCGGCGTTGTCTTCTTGAGTCGGCCCGAGCGTTTGACCCGCGAGCACCAGGAGATCCTCGCTCAGTACCTGAAGCGCAGTGACATGCAACACCTAGAAGGGCTCCGCATGGTACCGCCGGCGCCGCGGGTGATCGCTTGGTCACCGCGTAGCGTTCAGGACCTCGTCCAGGCCGGTCAGCTGTTGCCGGTTCTGGGCCAGTGGTTTGGCCGGCTGGAGGTGGCGATTCCGCCGCTTCGCAACCAACCCGAGCCGATTGGCGCCTTTGCCGATGCAGTCTTGAACCAAGTGTCGGCGCACGAAGGCATCGCCAAGCGCCGGCTGACGCCCGAGGCGATTGCTGTCCTCGGTCGCCACGCTTGGCCCGGCAACCTCGAAGAGCTACACACCATCCTCGAGCGCGCCTGCCTGTTGGCCGATCCGTCGCACGCCATCCTGGATGTGACCGATCTACCGACCCAGCTGACCTCGGCCCCCAGCGGCGCGCCGGCGGCAACGCCCCCCGCTCCGCAGCCGGTGCAGCCGCGCACGCACGTGCCACGCACCATGCAGGAGATCGAGGCTGAGGCGATCCGTAACGCCATCGAGTACAACAACGGCAACCTGGTGCGTGCTGCACGCGAACTGCGCATTGGCCGGGCAACGCTCTACCGAAAGCTCAAGAAGTACAACATCCCCACGCGCTCCGAGCGCCGCAAGCAGCTCATGAAGTAGGGAACTTCCAGCCAGCCGAGACCCGAGGGGCTCCGACATGAGGTCGGGGCCCCTTTCGGCTCTCCCCGCACGCCGCCAGCTTGACACCGCGGCACTGCGCCCTGTAGCGTCCCCCCGCCGGTAACCTCCCACCCGCGTTGCGCTTGGCAACCAAGCCAGAGGTCTCATGACAACCATCGAATCGGTGTACGCCCGTCAAATTCTCGACTCGCGCGGCACCCCGACCTTGGAGGCCGAGGTCGACCTGATTTCGGGCGTCACCGGCCGTGCTTGCGTGCCGTCGGGCGCCTCAACCGGCCGCCACGAAGCACTGGAACTGCGTGACGGACGCTCCAGCGAGTATCTGGGCAAAGGCGTCTCGCAAGCGGTGCACAACGTCAACGAACTCATCGCCCCCGAGTTGATCGGCGAAGACGCCCTGCAACAAGCGCTCATCGATCAAATTCTACTCGACCTGGACGGCACCTCGGACAAATCCAAGTTGGGTGCCAACGCCATCCTGGGCGTCTCCTTGGCCGTCGCCCGGGCAGCGGCCGAGGCCTCGGGCCTGCCCCTCTTCCAATATCTGGGTGGCGTCGGCGCGCGCACCCTGCCAGTGCCGATGATGAACGTCTTAAACGGCGGCGCCCACGCCGACAACAACCTCGACATTCAAGAGTTCATGATCATGCCGGTCGGCGCCTCGAGCTTTGCACGCGCCCTGCAAATGGGCGCCGAAGTTTTTCAACATCTGAAGATGGTGCTGGCCAAGCGCGACCTAGCCACCGCCGTCGGCGACGAGGGCGGCTTCGCTCCCAACCTCGCTTCCAACCGTGAAGCGCTCGACTTGCTCCTCGAGGCCATCGACAAAGCCGGCTACATCCCCGGCGACGACGTGGCGCTGGCCCTTGACGTTGCCGCCACCGAGTTCTTCGACGACGGCACCTACACCTTGGCCGGCGAAGATCGCTCCAACCTCGAGACCACCGACCTAGTCGCCTACTACAAGGAGTTGGCCGACCGCTACCCGATCGTCTCGATCGAAGACGGGTTGGCTGAGGACGAGTGGAAGGGCTGGGTCGAATTGACCGACGCCCTAGGTGACCGCGTGCAACTGGTCGGCGACGACCTGTTCGTGACCAGCGTCGAGCGCCTGGCACGCGGCATCGAAGAAGGCGTCGCCAACGCCATTCTCATCAAGGTCAACCAAATCGGCACGCTGACCGAAACGCTCGAAGCCATCGGCATGGCCAGTCAGGCGGGCTACGCCTCGGTGATCTCGCACCGCTCGGGCGAAACCGAGGACGTAACCATCGCCGACCTAGCGGTGGCAATGAACACCGGGCAAATCAAGACCGGCTCCCTCTGCCGATCGGAGCGGGTCGCCAAGTACAACCAGCTCCTGCGGATCGAAGACGAACTGAACGAAGCCGCCCGCTATTTGGGCGCCGCCGCGTTTTTCAACGTGTCGTTGTCAGGGACCAGCTGATGGCGCTCAAGCACTACCGGCGACCGCGCCGCTCCACCGCCAGCCGCCCGTCCCGCCGGCCCGTCCGGCGAGCACGCACCAGGCGCGCCGGCGCCCTGGCGAGCGGCCGGCGGCGCGCCGGCGCGGCCCTCAGGAAATCACTAGCGCCTCTGGGCCACCGGCTGGGCGATTCACTCCAAGAAGGCGCCAAGCGCGGCGAAGCGTACCTCGAGCGCCCCCGCCAAGAGCTGCGAGCCAACCCCTCGATCGTTCGCTGGTTGGTCGTCTTGGCGTTGGTCTGGGTGACCTACCACTTCGTGTTCTCAGACCGCGGGCTCTTGACCCTCTACCGGCTCCGGCAAGACGCCCGAACGGTGACCGCCTCGATCACCCAATTGGAAGGGCAGCGCGACCAGCTCAAGACCGCGGTCGAGAGCCTGCAGAATGACGACGCCCTCGAAGCGCGGGTGCGGGCCATGGGCTACGCCAAAGACGGCGAGTTGATCTACCGGCTGCCCAACCCCGGTGCCGATACAGCCAGCCCGTAACCGCCCGCGGCGAGGCCCTCTAGACAGCCGCGGCGGGCCCCAGCGGAGCTACAGCGGCGAGGTCCTTAGCGAGCTGCGGAGTCGGCGTCCAAGGACTCGACCAGCGCCAGAAACTCAGGAAGATCGCGGAGCGACTCCAGGTCCGGATCGGCCAGCATGTGGGCGGCGTCGGCAAAACCCAACTCCACCGCCTGGCTGAGCGCCTCTAAGGCCTCATGAGTGCGCCCGCCAACCGCATGGATGCACGCGAAGTTGTAGGCGTCGACTGGATCCCCCGGCCAGGCCTCGATCACCGACCTGAGCGGCGCCTCGGCAGCGGCATAGTCGTTGGCGGCGAAGGCGGCAAAGACTGCCTGGCGACCGGCGACCGCCTGCCGCCAGGCCGGCTCCAGGGCTGCCGCGATCTTCGGGGCACGCTCCGCCAGGACCGCCGGCAGCGGCGGCAGATACGACGCCTCGGCCGCCAGCGCCGAGTAGCGTCTGAACAGCTGCGCGGCACCCTGGCGCATGACGTCGACCACCGCCGAGTCACCCGCCGCGGCCACGACGTTTCGGCAGATGAACTCGCCAATCGCCTCGACGTGGCCGGCGCGAACGCCATCCACCAGCGCCGCTTCGGCATCTTCAAAGCGGCCGGCCGTGGAGAGCGCCACGTAGCGGTCGGCAAACGCCAACGATTCTCCCAGGCCGCGGTCGGCTAGCGCGTAGCTCTCAACTTTGCCGGCGGCGAAACTGCCAGTCGGGTACGCCGACTGAAGAAGTTGGCGCTCGGCAAAGCGCGAGACGCCGGTCGTCACCGCCGCGGTCATGAATGTCAATAGGGCCCGATCGGCATCCTGGAAGTGGACGAAGTCGGGATGCGCCGCCGCCAGTAACCACTGCAAGGCCTCGCCGGCCACCAGCGCCTCGACGCCGGCCAAGACCGGGTGCTCCACATCCATGAGCCGCGTCAAGTTGACGTAGATCCGATCGCCGGAGCGGGCGTCCCAACCGCCACCCAAATGAAAGGCGACATCGACGACCAAGCTGTCGCCCAGACCGGCGTCGAAGCGCTCGAGAAACGCCTCGACGCGCGCTTCCAAGGCCGGCGTCTGCCCCTCCAGCCACGCCAACTGCGCCGCCCAAGTCTGCCGCGGTTCCATCCGTAAGGTACCCGGCCGTCCTAGGGGCTGGCCGTACCCTGAAGCGGTGCCGTCCACCACCTCGCGGGCGTTACGGACGACAAACTCGCGCGGCATTTGCTCGACCAGCAAGACGTTGGCCGGCAGATTCACCCACGCCTCCAGCGCATCGTCGTCGACCGCACCGGCGTCGCTCATGTCGAGAAGGAGGCGCGGCGCGCTCAAGTCAAAGCGCACGTCCACCGCCAAGGCTACGGCGCTCCAAAGGCAACCAGCCGCAACCGCCCCACAGAGCGCCGCGTAGCGCCAAACTTGTCCGAATTCTCGTCGCACCAAGGAATTATCCCACGATCAAAAGTGGTCTGAGCAAGGCGCTTCTGGGAGCCTACTAGGCCAGGGCGGTCCCCAACGACACGCTGGGTAAGGGCGCATCGGGTACGTACGGAAGACCGCGCGGCACTGTGTCGTTCCGCAAGACCAGCGCTTTTTGGCGCTCGAGCGCGAACTCCAAAAGTTCGGCCCATTCACTCCGCTCAATTGCTTGCGCGTGCTCCACCACCGACTCGGCGATGTCCCGCGCCGGCCTTGGATCGGGTTCACGTGGCTCCACCTGGTCACCGCGCTGGTGCCAACCACCGTTCCAGGGGAGGACAGCCACCTCTGCCCAGAGCCCGGTGACGTCCGCCACCCGTGGTCCCCAAATGGTCCACGGAAAAGTGAAGGCAAAGCTTCTGAGTCTCGGGCTTTGCGCGACCCGTTCGCGCCCCGTCGCCGCCTCTCGCGGATCGCCCACCACCAACCAGCCGCGGCTGGGCACGCCCCGCACCGCCGGCAATCCAGTCATCCGCGCCAAAGCGCGCGCCAACACTTCACCATCTTTCGAAACGTATCCCCAGGGTCCGCGCTCAACGTCCAAAGCTTCGAGCAGGTAGACCAACCCAGCCACCACCCGCGCCACGTGCCCCATGTCCGGGCAAATCAAATTGTAACGGCCACCCGTCTGCTCCACATGCGGCGCCATATCTAGAGTGACGCCGCCGTACTGCACAAAGTGCCAGTCACGGATGTCATCTTTGGGGGGGAAGGCGCGATAACGATCGATCGCCGCCTGGGCTTTGGCATAGACGCCACGCACTTCCTTGGCGCGGCGCGCCAACTGCGCCAAGGTCCAAATCGAGCGATCCAAGAGCGCATCGCGGCGCATCATCAGGGCCGACCAGGCCAAAGGAAAAGCCAGCGCCGGCCGCTGCCCGAGATCAACCCCCTCAGCCAGACCCACCACCTCGGCGTGACGGCCTTCGTCCGAGTAGGCAATGACCAAGGACTCGCGCACCTCCATGCTGTCCGAATCGAGGTCGTAGGCTTCTTCCAGAAGAGTAATGGCCAGGTGGGAGTCGCCCAAATCCACCAGCGCCCATCCTGCCTCCAACCAGAACCCAGCCCGACCGGGTTCCGAGATGAGCGCCTGGAGCGCCCGACACAAGACGGATTCGCCGAGACGCGCTGCCGCTTCGGCCGCCACTTCGTAGGCTTCGCGTAAGTAGCGCTCTTCGAGCCAGGCAGCGCCCGACGCCTCGAGTGCGTCGCGAGGATTGCCGCGCGCCAAGCACTTGCGCGCCTCGGCCACGTGCTCCCGCGCTGCTGGTGAGGCGCCTTCCAGCGATGACCACGGCCGAGGCAACTTGTGCGACATATGCGTGTCTCTGACTCTGGAGTGGGTGGTGCGCCGGCGATGCGGCGCCGGGCCTGGCGCACGGTGGGCCACTTTTCGTTTCGGCGAGACGCCAAGCGCCCTTGCGCGGCTTGGCCTGAAGGCGGCGACCTGCGTCAAGCTGATCCAGCGCCGCCAGGCCCCGAAACCGGCAGTATCAATTCGCCCGCCGCCAACGACCACTGGGCGAGGCATGGACACCCCCGGTCGACCTAGGACACCGGCGCGCGAGCGCCTGCCCGCACCCCAAGCCATTTGAGGACTGACGAGATGCTGCCGACCACAGTTCAACCGCGACCCCAGAGTCCCGCCAACGATTGGCGCCACCGCAGATCCCGAGCGGCCTGGATCCCACCCACCCGCAGAGCACTCGTCGCAGCCTGGACCGTCGCCCTCGTCGCCGGTCCGGCCGCTGCCCAGTGGAGCGCCCAGAGCCCCGTCCCCACCTACCTCGACGCCCGCGGTACCGCCGCTCCCACGACCCAGCGGGTGTTTGTCGCCACCGACGACAACTCCTTCGACGAGGGCGGCGCCCTTTGGGAATCGACAGACGGCGGCGCCACTTGGGCGCAGCGGGACGTGCCGTTCAACCTGCACGACCCCCTCAACGGCATCACTTTCCTGGACAGCCAGCTGGGCTGGGCCTACGGCAACGCCAACTATCGGACCACCGACGGCGGCACCACCTGGGAGGAGCTGCCCTTCCTGGGATCCACCTACTTCATGCGGTTCTACCACCCGGGATTCGGCTACGCGTCGACCAACGGCGACGGTTGGGTGAGCTACGACGGGGGCCTCAACTGGATCACCTCGCCGGAAGGGCTGTTTGCCTTCGACTTCGCTTCGCCCACCGCCGGCCTCGGCGTTGCCGAGGTGGGCGTCTATCGCACCACCGACGGGGGCGTCCAGTTCAACCAGGTCTATGGCGGCGCCGCGCGCGCCGTCCTCTACCTGACCAGCGCCGTGGCGGTGGCCATTGCCGACAGCACCTTCGTGCGCTCCACTGATGGCGGCATCGGCTGGACGGCGGGCGAGGGCGCTGATGGCCGCACCCAACTGGTCAGGATCTCCGACACCGAGGCCTTGGCCTATGGTCGCGGCGGCAGCTTCCCCGACTTCGACGACCGGATGTTTCGCACGTCCGATGGCGGACTGACCTGGACGGACCTCGGCGAAATCATGCCGGAGGGCGTCCACAGCCTGGTGGTGACGGCGCCGGCAACCGTCGTTGGCGCCGATCTCTCTGGCAACCTGTTCCGGAGCACCGACGGCGGACAAACCTGGACACAAACCTTTGCTTCGCCGGGGCCGCGCCCCGGCTTCCTGGGAAGCACCACCCCAGTCTTCCCGGATGCGCAGACCGGCTACTTCGCCTTTGGAGCCGGCTACGTCGTCAAGACCAACGACGGCGGCGCCAGCTGGGAACAGGTCTCGAGCGGCTACGGCGCGTCCCTTCACGACATCGCCATGTTGCCCGGCGGCGAGTTGGTCGCTGTCGGCGAAGGCGGCACCGTGCTCGCTAGCTCGGGCGGTCCAAGCTGGACGTTACAACCACCGTTCACGACCCTCGATCTAGTCGCGGCTGACGTCGCCGGCCCCCAGTCGATGGTCATCGTTGACCAGGTGGGGGGCGTCCATCGCTCCACCGATGGCGGCGCTACGTGGACGGCGGGCGGCTCGACCCCGCCGAACCTCGACGCCGGGGCGCTCGACTTTGCGACCCCCACCGACGGCTGGGTGGCGGGCACCGGAGCCATCGGCGGTGCAGTATTCCACACCGAGGACGGCGGCGACTCGTGGACGGCTGCGCCCGGCTTCGGCGGGCTCTACACCGCCATCGACTTCGAAGGAGCCCACGGCTGGGCAGCAAACGCCAGCGGCGTCTTTCAAAAGACCACCGATTCGGGCGCCAGTTGGACCGAGCACAACCTGCCCGGTTCTCCCCTCAACATCAAGGATATGGACTTCTTCGACCACTCTACCGGCTACGCGGTCGGCTCCTGGGGATTCGCCGCCCGCACTGATGACGGCGGCGATAGTTGGCAACCACTCGTGGTCCCCGATCCCAACCACAACTTCGTCGACATCCACCTGCTCAGCGCCAACGAGTTTTGGCTCACCACCTCAGACGACGTGGCCTACTACACCGCCTCGGGTGGCGCCACGTGGGCGGTTCTAGAGATCGGCTCAGCAGGCTTTGGGTCATTCACCAGCATCACCGCCAACGCCGCTGGCGACGCCTGGGCAGCCGGTTTCCTGGGCGACATCCAACACTTCGCCGGCCCGCCGCCGCCACCCGACAACCAGCCGCCCATCGCGTCGTTTGATTTCGAAGCCGAGGGACTGACCGTCGTTCTCACCGACACCTCCACCGACGTCGACGGCACCATCACCAGTTGGGCTTGGGAGTTCGGCGACAGCACCTTCTCCACCGAGCAACATCCGGTGCACACCTACGAGGAGGCCGACACCTACATCGTGCGCCTGACGGTCACCGACGACGATGGAGCCACCGATTCGGGAGTGCGCTTCATCACTGTGCAACCGAACCCAGGCGGCACTTTTGGTGATTTCACCGAAGTCACGCCGCTGGATCCCTTGTTTGTGACGCCGCAGGATGAGGACTTTTGGGTCACCACCACCGCCCCCGCGGACTACGACAACGACGGCGATCTAGACATCGCTGTCCTCGGCTTTTACGTGGTCTACAACGTCAGCGTCGACTACCGGCTGGTGCTCCTGCGCAACGACGGCGAAGCCGGGCCAGAGGAGTGGGAGTTCGCCTACGAAGAGGTCGAGCTGGGCGATACGACCGCCGGCGCCTCGGATCTGGCCTGGGCCGACATCGATGGGGACGGCGATCAAGACCTGGCCGTCGGCTCCAACGGCGCCACCGTGCTCTACAAGAACGACGGTGGCGTCTTGACGGCCACCGATTCGGTGCTGCCGGGGTACTACGAGGACAACGACCAAGCCGATTTCGATCTGCGCTCGATCACCTGGGCCGACTACGACAACGACGGCGATCCAGACTTGCTGCTCCCCTCGGTCTACGCTGACAGCACTTTCTCGTTCCGCACTGCGCTCCTGCGCAACGATGGCCAAAACGGCACCGGCGGCTGGACCTTCACAGAGACCGACTCGGTATTCGCAGCGACGATCCACGCCCAATCGAGCTGGGCGGACTTCGACGGCGATCAGGATCTGGACCTCCTGTTGGTCCACCTGGCGCCTCTCACCGAGACCGGCTTCATCCGCCGCTACCGGAACGATGGCGGCGGCGTCTTCGTAGGCGAAGACATCCTGGGCTCATTGTCTATCGAACACGGTGAAGCGCAGTGGGGCGACTACGACGCCGACGGCGACCTGGACATCCTGGTGGCCGGCAACCTGCGCGAGGTGGACGGCACCTACACCGCCGCCGCGCTCCGCCTCTACCGGAATGACGCGGAAACCTTTGTCCCCATCGAGATCATCGAGTGCGTGCCATGCGAAGGCTGGTTCGACTTGAACGCCGCCACCTGGGCCGACTACGACACCGATGGCGACGTCGACATCCTGGTCGCCGGCAGCTACAACTCCGGTTCGCAAATCGAGGGGCGCTCAATCATCTACGATAACGTGGCGGGCGTCTTCGTCCCCACAACTAGCGAGTTGCCAGCCCCACGGTCCAGCGGCCCGCGCGGCGGCACGTTTAGCTGGCTCGACCTGGACGGCGATCAAGACCTCGACTACTTCGTCGCCGGCCAATACTGGGTCCCCGGTGGCAACGGGCTCGTCGAGGCCCAGATGCACGCCTACCGAAATGACGCAATGGGACAGAACTTTGCCCCGTCGACGCCCACCGGGCTGGGCGCCACGGTCAACGGTCATACCGTTCATCTCCAGTGGCAAGCCGCCGGCGACGACCACACGCCAGTGGCGGCGCTCACCTACGATTTGCAGGTACTCCAGAGCGGCTTGCCGGTAGGCGGCGCCCACCGCCTGCCCGAACCAGGGGCCGCCGGTGGCACCGCCTGGACACTGACGCACCTCGCCGATGGTGCCTACACCTGGACGCTTCGCGCCGTCGACGCCGCCTACGCCGGCAGCGTCGCGGCCGAAGGTACATTTGTGGTGGGCAATACCGCGGCGGTCCAACCGGCCAGCCAACTGCCCCGGGCCTTGGCGCTGGCGCCGGCGGCTCCCAACCCGTTCAACCCCGTCACGACGCTGCGATTCACGCTGCCCGAGCCGACCGACATCCGCCTGGATGTGTACGACACCACTGGGCGTCTGGTGGAGCGGCTGGTCGATGGAAGACGCGAAGCAGGTGTTTACTACGAACGCTGGGACGCCCAGGGCCTGGCCAGCGGCGTCTATGTGGTACGGCTCGAGGCCGGCACTTTGACCCGCAGCCGGCAGATCACGCTGGTGAAGTGAGGTAGCGATCCGTCCCAACTCGCGACAGCTGCAGAGAAACCGGCCCAGGTCAGTACAGCTTCGTCGATAGTATGCGTAAGGCCGCGTGCGCCCCATCGTCCAGTCATCTGAACGAGGAGAAGCCGATCATGAAAGGCTCGCGAATCGCTGTCGTCTTGGTTCTAAGCGCCTGGTTTTGCGCTGCCGCCAGCCAAGCAACAGCGCAGGGAAAATCCAAGCAGCACAAGAAGACCGACAAGCGCGTCGAGCAATCCAAGGGTGCGGAGCACCGACACAAGCACGACTATCGCCCCAAGGAGGTCGGCGCCGACGAGTATCGCCAGTGGAAAAACGGTATACCGCCCGGGTGGTCTCGCGGCAACAAGACCGGTTGGAACGGCGCTGGCGTCCCACCCGGGCAACTAGAAGACCGCGATCTCGAGGCCCGTTCCTACCCCCCGGAAGCCGAGCGCTGGAGCAAGCGCAAGAAAGAGGATTGGGATCGGCAACTCGAAGAGTCCAAGAAACGGGTGGCCGAGTCCGCCGCTAAGCATGCCCGCGCCTCGGAATCCGATCGAAGGAGCGCCGAAATTTCGGTGGAGAACGCCGCTCGTCATGGCGTCCCGATGCAAACTGCGGAGGAAACCGTCGACCGCGCCATCAAGCGCGGGATGCCGGGAGCCGACATCGAGCGGATTACGCGGGCGATGGCCTACGGCGCCGGCAAGGCCATTGACCAGGAGCGACTCGGTGTCTTTACGCGCCAGGCAATCGACAGCGGCAAGGCTGGCGAGGACGTAGCGCTCGCGGTCTATCAAGAAGTGGACGCGCGCCACCAGGCCAGTGTCCAAGCCGCGCAGAAAAAGTCACCGTGGTGGAAGCGCCTCTTCGGACGCTAAGCCGCAAGCTGACCTTGCTTTGCCCCCTCTCACGGCACGCCTCGTCCGCGGGGCGTGCCGTCTGAGGTGGGCCCCCTCCGCCCGCAAATTCCCGCGACCAAACCAGTTTACTTCGCTCCGCAGGCGCTGCTAGTATCCACCGGTCCCCGGTCGCGCTACTCCAACTCCAAGGAGCCACAGATGAACCGCCGACTCGTGGGTGCGTTGCTCATCGCCTGCGCCCTTTTGCCCGACATCGCCCTGGCCAGCGCCGAAGTCCAGGAGCCACTCGGCAACGCCGACTACCTAACTGGCAAACAGCTGCCCACCTGGTGCGGCACGATGGAGCATTGGGCCAATGTGCTGGCCGAGCGGGGCGAAGGCTTTAACCACACCTGCCCGGAGGGCAACTGCGACGATCCAGCCGTCCGCGACGCAACTGCAACGAATCCCATCACCGTCCGCACCATCACCCATGTGATACGGCGCGCCAACGGCTCAGGTGGCGTTTCGCAAGCCACGGTCGATGCAACAATCGCCCAAATGAACTCCGACTTCGCCGGCACCGGCGTCCAGTTCAACAACGTCGCAACGCGCTTCCATGGGGACAACAAGCTCGACTGCATTGCCACCTACAGCCAGTTCAACAGCAACTGGTATTCAGACATTCAAAAGACCAAGCAAAAGTACAACGAGAACCCCGACACTCACCTTAACATTTACATCTCTTGTCAGGACCCCAATCAATTTGGGCAAGTACTTTTGGGCCTAGCGACCTTCCCTTGGGAGGCGGAAGCATTATCGACCTACGGTGGATTGTGGCTAAACACCCTTGCTGTGGGTTCGGGCGGTCACACCGCCACCCATGAGATGGGCCACTGCCTCGGCCTCTGGCACACCCACCACGGCGTCTCTGAAGTGGATGCCTGCTCGGATTGTTACGAATTCGCCAACGGCTTCGACGCCGACTGGCGCGGTGACTTCGCCTCCGACACGCCGCCGACCCCCACCAACTACAACTGCTCACCGCCGGGAGGCAGCGACTGCCAGGGAACCGCGTGGGGTGCCACCCAGCCCGAGAACTACATGGGTTATGGCCCGGACAGCTGTCTCGACACCTACACCGCCCAGCAGACCCGTCGTATGCATTGCTGGACCCAGGACCGACTCTCCAGTCTTTTGGATCAGCAGTGCACCGACCCAGCGCCCCAAGCGCCGTCTGGCCTCACAGCGACCGCCCAAGGCAACGATCAAGTTGACCTCGCCTGGTCGGACCAGAGCAATAACGAGGATGAGTTCCAAGTCGAGCGGGGCCCAGCCGGTGGCTCGCTGAGCGTCATTGCCACCGTCGCGGCCGGCTCGACCACCTACACCGACAACTCGGTGGATTGCGAAACCAGCTACGACTACCGCGTCACCGCCGTCAACTGCGGCGGCTCGGCGTCGTCTTCGATCGCCGGAGCCACCACCGGTACCTGCCCAGCCGCCCAGCTCGTCCACATCGGGCTCATTGACGCGAGCATCTCGCAGCAGGGGCCGTGGACACGCGGTCAAGCCTACGTCACCGTTCACGACGCCAACCACCAGCCGGTCTCGGGGGCCACAGTCGCCGCCGACTGGACCGGCACCACCGGGCCAACCGGGGAGCAAGTGGTGACTGGCAGCGACGGCCGGGCCTTCTTCCGCTCCGACCGAGAGCGCAACACCTCTCAGTACTGTTGGACCATTACGGTGACCGACATCAACGGGGCCAACATCCAGTACAGCGCCGCCGACAACGATGTCGCTGACAACGCTTCGGTCGGCAACGACTGCGGCAACCGGCCGCTGGCAGCAAGGCTCAGTGGCACCGCGCCGGCGCAAACGCGCTTGTTGGGCGCACTCCCCAACCCGTTCCGGGCGGAGACGCAGCTGACCTTCGAGGTGGCCACTGAGTCCCAGGTACGCCTGGAGATCTACGACGTCCAGGGTCGCCTGGTCCGCACGCTCCTCGATGCGCGGCTGGCGCCGGGCATCCACGGGAGGAGCTGGGACGGGCGCAATGACCAGGGCGCGCTTGTCCACCGGGGGATCTACTTCACGCGCATGGTCACCGACCAGCGTCACGAGGTGAGCAAGCTGATCGTCATTAGGTAGGACGGCGGCAGCACCCAAGGCCCCAGCGCGGCGCAAGTTGCTTCCACTTGCGCCGCGCTTTCTTTTGGACGGCGGGAGCGAAACCGGACCACCGGCGCACGCCTGTTGCGGCGAGAGGTCAGGCAAAAGTGGTAGGATGAAGGTCTGAGCCGCGCCCCCCGGCTTCAAGCCGCCCGGGGAGGGAGTCAAGAAGCAAGGGACGTGCGCGCAACCTATCCTCGACGCCGTGGCCGCCCGAGCAAGGTGGCTAGGCCAATCTAAGGAGCCACCCCATGCGCCACTTTTTCCTAGCACTCCTGTGGATTCTCTGTCTGACAGCTCCCACTGCCACAATGAGCGCCGTCATCAGGGTCCCAGCTGACCAATCCACGATCCAGGCCGGCCTCGACGCCGCCCAATCCGGCGACGTCGTGCTTGTCGCCGCCGGCAACTACAACGGGCCCGGCAACTTTGACCTCGACTTCCACGGCCGAAGCATCTACCTGCGCAGTGAAGACGGCGCCCTGGCGACTGTACTCGACTCGGGTGCCCGTGGCTTCCACTTCGACGACGGCGAAACAAGCGCAGCCCGCGTCGAAGGCTTCACGATTAAAAACGGCTTTGTCGGCCCCGACGGCTCAGGCGGAGCCTTTTTTACGCATGGATCTGCGCCCACCATCACCCAATGCATCTTCGAATCCAACGCCTTTTCGGCGGTCCGCTGCGTCGGTGCGTCGCCGACCTTTGTCGATTGCTCCTTCACCGGCAACAACATTACTACCCCCGGCTGGAACGGCGGCGCCATGCGCTGCGAAGCCAACTCCAACCTCCAAATCCAAAGCTGCGAGTTCGCCGGTAACACGTCCAGCAGCGGGGCGATCGGCGGGGCAATCTACTGCGACGACTCCGCCCTACACATTCGCGACTCTTGGTTCGCCGACAATTTGGCAGAGGGGGGCGGCGCCATATGGTGCACATCAGCCTCGAGAGTGACAATCTTCAACTCGATATTCGTCGGAAACAACGGCGACAATCTATGCGGCGCCGCAATCGGCATCGGCATAGGCGCACCAACGCTGGAAGTGATCGGCTCGACGTTTTATGGCAACAGTTGCTCTCCCGGGGCGGGTGGTGTGGCGATTGCCAACCCCAACCCCCTTGCTGAAGTTCGGGTGGCCAATTGCATCATCGCCGCCAACACTGGTGGAGAAGCGATCACCGGGTGCGTCGAAGAGATCACCTGCACCGACATCTACGGCAACCCCGGCGGTGATTGGACCGGCTGCTTCGCCGGCGAGTTGGGCGTCGCCGGCAATATCTCAGCCGATCCGGAGTTTTGCGACGCCGCAGCACGCGACTTCACCTTGGATGGCCAATCTCCTTGCGCGCCGCCCCAGACCGCGCCCGAATGCGGGTTGCTTGGCGCCCTGGGTATCGGCTGTGGGGTGACGGGGCTGGCTGGTGGCCCAAGCGCCCAGCGCTTCCCGAAGCGGCTCCGTGTGCACCCCAACCCGACTCTAGGAGCGGCGGAGTTTAATGTCGCCGGCGAGTCGGCCTGGGTCGACATCTATACCGCCGGCGGGCGGCGGGTCGACTCGATTCGGGTCGGCACATCAACACTGTGGACGCCCCCCCGGGCGCTGGGCACCGGTGTTTTTCTGGCCCGACCACGAGGCGACACCGAAGCAGCGATCAAAATTACCGTGGTCCACTGATGTACGGGCCGCGCGCCCGGCTGCGCGGCCACCCCCCCCCCAGGCCTTGCGCCTCGAGGCGCAATCGGGTATAGAAAGCGGGCGCTGGAGGGGTGCCGGAGTGGTCGAACGGGGCGGTCTCGAAAACCGTTGTGCGCTTTGCGTACCGTGGGTTCGAATCCCACCCCCTCCGCCAGTTCAAGTCAATCACTGCAACGTCTTATCCGCCGAAGTGACCTCGCTGCAAGGTGTTCCATCACTCCACAAGACCGTTCACGATCTACACTGATTCCAGTCCCTTACGGGCGGCTCCGGTCTATAACGAGTTCGAAACGGTAGCAAAACGGTAGCAAGCTGCCCCCGCCTCGTGACCAAGGGCCAGGAGGACCTCGATGCCTGCGGGGACAGAAGCGATGAGATTCCCTCTCACCTGAGTCCCACTACTAGATCCACTCGGGCTGCGGTGGTCACAGGCCTATAGCGCATCTGATCACGCTGAAGGAGGGCTCGGAGAACTTCCATAGGATCTGTCGAATCGCCTTACGGCCCCAAGAGACAGGGGCACATCTTCCGATTCCCGTCCCTTCCGGTGTCGCCGAGTCCTTACCAGTTTGATGTCGCAGCGACGTCGTTGCAGGATTCGCGAACTCGGCTCAGCAAGTAGCGCGACCGTCTCGGCGAAGAGGCCCCCTGTTTGCACCTGCGACCGGGTGGTCGCTAGTCAGGAAGGATCAGCGACTGGGATCGTGTCTGGAGGTCGAAGAAGGTGTATCTGCCGTGCTGATCTACAAGAGCGACGTAGTGGCCGCCGCGGTCCGGTGCGATGCCAGCGAAGCTATCTTGAAACCGAACGATACAATTGTCTTTCCCTGCGAACAGCCTGTTCAGTTCGCGCGCTGCCAACTCCGACAACCAGATCAGCGGGTAGTCTTCGGAGTCGACGAGGTTCATGGGTAGCTCAAGATCGCATTGAACGTGTTGCATGTGCGTCGCCATTTTGCCGCCGATTCGTGCACCCTCAGCAAAACCATCTGCGAGCATCTTGTTTTTCGATGCGTTCATCTGATCGTAGCAGACCATACCCGTGCTCCGTTGACCGAGCAGGTAGCTGACTAGCGTCCCCGACACAACGCCAGGAATCCAGTCGCCGAGCAGCTCCTTTGGGTAGTCTTTGACGTTGTCTTTGGATCGTGGGCCGTCGAAGTCCGGAATGTCGCCTCCGTAGAAGAAAACAGCCATCTGCGATCGGATCTTCTCGTTGATATAGCCTTCTTTGTGCACCGTGAGAGCAAAGATGGTGATTCGCCTCTGGTCGAGGATGTCTATACAGGCGTTGTAGACTGCGTCACGACGCCTTCGCTCAAATCTGTCTACACTAGAGAACTTGATCTCCTTGTGTCCTGGGGGCATCTGTTCTCTAAGAACGGAGTGTAGCTGGTCTTGAAGGTCACCGACTTCGGACCACCTTACAGCGCAAATAGCAACCGTGTAGTACTCGCTCGACTGCTCTTTGAACCCTGGATCACCCGACTCGTCGATGTAGAAGTGGATCGGATCATCCGAACTCAGGGAAATCTGCTGGACTTCGTCTTCCCCTTCTCTTCTCTCCAGCTCCTTGCGAGCAAACTCGCCTGCCGCAGCGCGTTGCTCAGGTGTGAGCGTCTCCGAGTCGTTGCTGATGAGCTCACCGATGATCCCTGGTACGTCCTTGAGGTAGAGGGTCGTGTCAGTGCCAGAGTAGGGGACGAGGCGCTTCGTAGTGAAGGTAACTGTAATCGTCTTCTCCCGGTCGCCAAGGGTGAGTGTGTCCTGAGCAACTCCACTCTCAGCAAGGAGCTGGTGCTGAAGGCGACACGCGGCGCTCCTCGCTGCATCCATCACGAGCCCATTGCGAAGCCATGGCCTTCCTTCTCTGGCGCGAAGATCGAAGTGAGCAACCATCCCCTCATCGGGAACGCAGTCAATGTAGCTGCGCGCAAAGGGCTCGCCATTTTCCTCGAATTCGAGAGTGAGACGCCACGTGGGCTCGATCACGGTGGTGAGCCACTCCGCTCGGTAGTTCACAAATGACTTCCCGTTTCCAGATTCGAACATCTCAGTACTACGTTCAGGAGTAGTAGAGGCTCTTTGAGGCAACCTAGATGTTCATATCGGCCTGTTGAGTTGAAAGGTAGAGGCAGGGGGTCCCGTAGGCACCAGCAACGAGCTGCTCGATCCTGATAGGGCTGCAGCGCCGATTGGGCTAGGAGCACTGAAACAGGGTGAACTCAACAGAAGGCCCGACCAACTTCCGCGCGTAATTGCATTCTGTAGAAGCACTTAGATGATCGAGGCTGTTTACTGAGTTCAAACAATCTCGTATAATGTGAAAGGCTTGCCAAAAGGCTACTCTTTTGAGTAGCATATATGCTAAATCAGTGCCCCCCGCTGAGGAGGTGTCGATCGTGAGCACGGTGTCCTCAATCGAATGGACAGATGCTACTTGGAATCCAGTAACTGGCTGCACGAAGGTCAGCCCTGGATGCAAGAACTGCTACGCCGAAAGACTCGCGACCCGCCTTGAAGCAATGGGAAACCCACGCTACCAACAGGGGTTTGATCTTACTTTGCATGAAGACCTAACGTCGCTCCCCCTTCGGTGGAAAAGCAAAAAGAAGATCTTCGTGAACAGCATGAGCGATCTCTTCCACGAGGGGATTCCGCTGAGATTCATCGATCGCGTCTTTCGCACAATGCGAAGGGCGACTTGGCATCAGTTTCAGGTCTTGACGAAACGCCCCGAGCGAATGGCAAAGTACATGGAACAACGCGTTGAGAGATGGGGGCTCGTTGGTGATCACATCTGGCTTGGAACCAGCGTCGAAAACCAGGATCACGTCGACCGCGCCCATGTGATTGCGTCTGTACCATCAGCTGTTCGTTTCCTCTCCTGCGAACCGCTCCTTGGCCCGCTTGACCTAAGCGATGTGCTCGGCGAGCACTCAGTTAACTGGGTCATCGTCGGCGGCGAGAGTGGATACCGAGCTCGCCCCATGGACCGTGAATGGGTTGAGTCGATCCGGCTACAATGCCAAAGAGCCGACGTTCCGTTCTTCTTCAAGCAATGGGGAGGATTCAACAAAAAGAGGACCGGCCGACTGCTAGACGGCCGGACATGGGACCAACTGCCTGCAGTCGAGTTGTGCGAGAGCAGGTAACTCAAGGTTCAACTGATTCGTGCCATGTTGGCCGTATGAAACTGAAGACAAGAAGTACTCAGACGAAGATCAAGCATGAGATTCTGGCCAAGTACATACTTGCGTGGGGCGGGATCATTACCAACGGAGTCAGAGGTGCCGCAGCAAGATCGGTGTCGTCGGGACGAGAATTCGACCTGCGCCTAACAATGGTAGATGGTTTTGGCTACGCGGGTCGATACGATGGCGAACAGACCGACGCCCTTCGCGGCGAGTCACCCCATCAGGTCTGGGGATCGCCGGTCCTAGCTGCCCAGGCACTGGACAAATTGCGAGAGAATGCTCTCACAGCGCTTCCGGGAGCGAGAGTCAGCACCAACCTGATCGCTGTAGAAAAAACGCCGTCCACATTTGACGAACTCGCCAAGAGCTTTACGCTCGCCGGGTTAGAGAATCGCCTCACAGACACGCTAGATGCGCTAGCCCCAGGGCAAATTGCCCTGCTCAAAGGAGATTTTCGGAAGTACGTTGACGACATCCTGCTCTTTACGGACCCACCGCGCTTCTCCCTATACTTCCTAGATCCCTATGGGCCCAAGGGAATCCCGTTTAGAGAAGTAGTCAGACCGATCGTCGCTCAGGAGAAGACTGATGTCATCATTAATTTCCCCTACCAAGATGTCCACAAGAAATCTGGGTACTATTCCGATAGCTACCGCGATGACGTAACGGCGCAACGAATAATCTCCAATCACTCCAGGATGTTTGGCGACTCAGAGAATGAGTGGGCTGCAGCATTCAGGCTGCAACAGCAAAGAGGTGGCGGCGAGGCTGCAGAAGAAGAGATGGCGGCCTTGTATTGGAACAGACTCCGGGAAGCGGACCCCCGGGTCGTGGTCAAGCGCATCCCCCTCAAGTTCCCCGACAAAGCACGTACGATGTTCTATCTGTACCTGACAACGCGGGACTCCACCGGAGCACTCGTGATGAACCAACTCCTGCACGAAGCAAGGCTCGAAGAATTGGTGTTGCGGGAGCAATTCCAGATTGCTCAAATCGTCAGTCGATTCAGAGAGGAAGGCCAGAAACAGGCATCTTTGTTTGGCCCAACGGAGCTGCTTCCGGAACCGTCAGCGGGTGCCCCACAACCTCGACATGTAGACATCGAAGCGTTGGCTCAATCAATAAAGAACCAGTTCAGAGGTAGCACCGTGCCCCTACGCAGCGTGTTTGACTATTTTGCTGAATCCGATCTCTTTGCGACCGACATAAAGAAAGCCCTTACCCGACTTAAGAGATCCAAGGGAGCCACGTATGATCGCGCTCAGCGGCTCGAGGACATACTGATGTTCTAGTGTTGACTAGACCTCGACGAGGCGTTTTCGTAAGGCCCTGTACGTCGGAAAGCTCCTCCCCTTCTGCTACAACTCCAACTCGTACTTCTCAGAGAAGATCAGGGAGCTATCGAAGATCAGCAGGTTCCATCCTCATCTGATGCGACACACCTACGCTTGTCAGTGGGTGGAGCGTGGCGGCAGTCTGATGGCGCCTCAGTTAATCCTGGGGCACTCAGACATCAAGACATCAAGGTCACCCAACGGTACGCAAGAATCACGGATGAGGTGGTTGCTAGAGAAGCGCAAAGGCTATTTAGCAGCCCAAACGGTAGCAAACACGGTAGCAACCCTGAGTCAACTAGTCGGGAAGACAACGAGTTACAGGCGTAGGAAGAAGGTCTCGAAAACCGTTGTGCGTTCTGCGTACCGTGGGTTCGAATCCCACCCCCTCCGCCAGCAGAAGTTATCGCCTAAACCATTGAGCGCCAACGACCATCCAAGTGATTTCTGTGTATGTGCTTAACGGGGCGGCTAAGAACTAGCCGCCCCGTTGCTCTTTCCAGGGAGTCCGGTTTCGTTCGGTGGAGTTCAGGCGTTTGCTGTTTGAAACGGTAGCAAAACGGTAGCGAGACTCCTCCGCTCTCCACGGAATCCCGCGAAGCCAAAGCGGACCGGTGGCCGACGGAACATGCTCCGACGTGAACGGGTCCGGTCTGGGGTCAGTTTGGCGGTGGGGACTAGTTGTTTTCCGACGGCGGGGTACACAGTTGATTGATACGAACATAGTTGGCAGCGTATTTCTGATTCGGTATGGCGAGGGGACGGCCACCTGCTTCGTACTCAACCATGAGGACCGGCAGTACATTGTCACCGCCAAGCACGTCGTGAGCGCGATTGAAGAGACAGACACGGTGGACCTCTACCACAGCGGTCGTTGGAAGTCCTTACCGGTAAGGTTGGTCGGTCACGGAGCCGGCAACATCGATGTCAGCGTTCTAGCGGGTAGCCATTCAATCGGCTCCGAAACGCCACTGCCTGCCAGTTGTCTGGGAATCACGCTCGGTCAGGACACTTTCTTTCTGGGGTTTCCCTATGGAATGAAGGCAGAAGCGCCAGGATTCAACGACGACTTCCCGATTCCGCTAGTCAAGAAAGCGACTCTCTCCGCAATTTTGTTCGAGCAGAACCTCCTGATTCTGGACGGGCATGGCAATCCCGGCTTCTCAGGTGGACCCGTTCTTTTCACGCCGCCAGGCTCCAAGGGAAATCACATCGCTGGAGTTGTTTGCAGCTATCGGGGAGATGAGAAACGGGTGCTCGTACGAAACGAGACCGGGGGAACGGCAGAGACATCCCTGTTCGTAAAAGAGAACAGTGGAATCGTCTACGCATACAACATTCGATGCGCTCTTGGGTTGATCAACGAGAATCCGATTGGCCAGAAATTAACCAGCTAGTTTGCATCCGGAAAAGTCCGTTTCAGCACCCGAATGGCGCGGAACGGGCTCTACCGGTCGTCTCTCCGTGTCTTGAGCCAGGGCGAAGTGCCCGTGCCGGGTCACTTGCGGCGCTGTCAGGGCAGGACCAATCGCTGACCAACTCAACTTAAGATGTGTTACCGCGAACTTACGCTCATGCGGTCAGACGATGCCGCGCCAATGTCAGCAAGTTTGCCGACAGAATCGAAGCCCACACGTAGGCTTCGAACGATCGCCAACCTTTCCACGAACAGCGCCTCAAGCCAAAGCAGCGTTTGAAGAATGAGATGCATCCTTCGATGCCAGCGCGGAAGTTCCGCAATCGCCTGTAGACCCAGCTGTCTGTCACCATCTCGCTGATCGAAAGTCCACATCGTTTGCTGAAAGCAACATCATCCACTCCCATCCTCTTGATCTCGTTGACGTTCGCTTTCGATGCGAACCCTCCATCGAACGCCACTTGTTCAGGGACGGCGCCAAAGATGTCGCGGTGACGCTCGATCATCTGTGTCGCCAGCGTCTTGTCTGCCGGGTTGCCGCGCAACACCACACAGTCCAGCACCATCGATGCCGGGCCAGTCGTCAAGCAGATCTTGTGACCGTACTCGGGCCTAGGCTTCCCCTTCGCCAGGATGTCGGTGTGGTCTTCGAAGATCGACACCACCTTCTCCGTTGACGGAACGGTTTCGCCCTGCAGTACTCTCCGACGTGTTTGCTCGATCACCCGGCGACCCAAAGTGACGTGATGCTTCAATCGAGCGACCAAGATCTGCGCTTCTCCATCGTCCCAAGACTGCAGTTCTTCAATCGCGTTCTGCGCGTCCCCAAGCGTCTTTTCCGTTCCCTCCAGTAGCTCCCTATACAGCCGGGCGCGCTCCTCTCGATCTCTCATGTTGCCGATCTGCCGAAACCGACGCTTTGCAAGCCGTTGGTGATTGCTGAAGTCGACTCCAAACTTGCGACTGCGCTTCAGCAGTCGAACCAGGACTCGAACCGTATCCCAAAGCAGCCAGGAGTCCGTCGGCGGGTGGATGTTCGTTTCCACCGTCGTGCAGTCACCGCGCACAGTCTGACCACTTTCGATCTCTTCTTCTTGTGCAACACCAAGCAGGGCTCGATGAATCGCCTCCAGCGCCCCTGCCGACACTCGCTTGATGTTCTCCTGAAGCGTCGACTTGCTCGGCGCCTTCTCGAAATCGCCGATCCGACAAAATACGCGATAACAGGTGGAATCGGACAAGTGGAAGGCCAGCTCGTCATAGCTGAAGTCGTTCATCTGTTTCACGACAAGCGCTCGCACCACCTGCTCAGCCGTCATCCCAGGTCGCCCTCGATTCACACTGCGTCCTCGGGCAATGTCCTTCGTCACCCGGCTCAGCGCCGCCGAACAACGGTCCAGGGCGTCGCTCATCTCGGCGAGCTCGCGAGCATGCTCGTGGTCAATGAACGCTTGCATGAACACCTGCTGTTGCCTGATCATTGTCCTCATCGGGGTCGGCTCCTTTGTTCGTTTCTGCCGTTAAGCCTATCCAGGCTTTGGTTTCTAACACCTGGCAGTATGAACAAATGCCGACTCCGATTCACTGTTCTTCGCATCCTTATGCGCCAAATCGAATTTCCGGATGCGAACCAGCTAGCTGGAACGGCGTGTGGCTCAAAGCCACCGTCAAGCAGCAATCCTGAGACGAACGTCCTTGCGCAGTAACTTGTAGAGCTCGATGGTCGCCCTGGTATCGTTTAAGGCATCATGGGCGCCATCGCCAAGCTGAATGCCGAAGTAGTCGCACACAGTGCCAAGCTTCATGTCTTTGGGGGGCGTGACAGTCGGGTGCTCTGAAAACCACCAACGCACCCTTTGAAGCACGCATAGAGCGCCGTAGTTTGTGGAGCAAAACATCTTGTGGCGCTTGTACCAGGCCTGCAGGAACTCGGCGTCAAAGTTGGCGTTGTAAGCGGCGGTAAGCGCTAGCTTGTAAGGCTTGCCGGCCTTCGATGTGCGCTCGACAGTGGCATGGTCGCGCAGAAACGCAGAGAAGGCCTTCGCTGCCACATCAGAGCGCACCGCTTCGCGCGCCCAAACGTCCGGATCGTATTTCTGGATGTTAAGCGCGCGGTCAGTCGTCCCTTCAAGCACGCCGAACTGAACCTTGCACTCAAAGAGCTCAATCGGCTCAAGCGTTTGAAGGTCAAGCGCCATGGCACCTATCTGCGTGATGGGTGCCCTTTTCGGGTTCAAACCACCCGTTTCTAAGTCAAAGAAGACGATGCGTTCCATGGCCCAGAGTATCAGTTGCTGGGTTCTTACTCAAAAGCACAGTGACCATTGCTTTTCAGGGTGAGCGTGGTACAAAAGACCAATGACGCTTACCGACAAAGACCTAGAAGCGATGCGGCTGCTGATGCGCGAGGAAATCAGCACAGAAATCACGCCGTTACGGAAGGAAATGAACGAGCGCTTCAGTGAAGTGAAGGGCGATATCCTGCAACTAACAGCGCGCTTCGACACTTTCAAGCAGGAGTGGGACTGTGAAACCGAGCAGAACGGGCGTAAGTTCACTCGCATTATCGACCACTTGGTTGAGGAGCACGGTGCGAGCCGCGATGAGCTGCTAGGGGAAGACTAAGCCCAGATCCACGGGTAAGAGTACGATCGGATGGTATCGCGTCGCATGAAGCGTGATCAAGGCGCGCGTCCGGTACGTGACAGGGGTACGGACGCGCGGGAGCGTGCGCCGGAGCCACAGGACCGTGCGTTCACGGCGCACTTCTCCCTCGGTCGTGCAAGGAGGGTGAGTTGTTGTTTGTCTTTCGGGGAACTGGCGAATTGCTACAGCAAGAGGATTGTCGCTTGAGCTCGAGCGAATCGTTCTGCGGCGTCGTGTCCCCTGGCGAGGGCGATCTTGGTGCTCCGGGCTGAACGGATGATACGTGCCGCCACGCAGAACCAGTGAAGTCGGAGCTTCTTGAACTGATGGCTGTGAGATGAAGCTGGAAGCACGAGAAGTTTGAACCACTGGCCGAGGTTGTAGGCGAGTTGAGCGATGACCAGCCACGCGTAGTTCGCCATGAAACTCTGGCTGGGAAGCAGACGCGCACTGACGTTGTTCTTGAACTCCTCGATGTAATTCTCTGCACCGCCTCGCGCAAGATGGTACTTGAGCAGGCTCGATGCCGCTCCCCTGCGATTGGTGATCACAGGTGTGTAGAAGTACCCGCCAAGCACGAGCTGATTCCCCTCATGGAGCGGTTGCCGTTTGACCAACATGCGAAACGCGCGAGGCCAACTGGAAGGTTTGTAGGAAAGCTCGGCGTACTCCGTCCCTTCTTCCCATGGATAGGGTTTCCAGCTCTCCTCGGGAAGGGCCTCGATATCGGCCCGCAAAGCCTCTGTCAGTCGCGCCGAGATCGAGAACTCCAATCCCCGGTCGACGAGGAACTCGACGATCTCCCGAGCGTAGAAGCCGGCATCCATTCGAACGTGAATGCGACGGCCTTCCGGCAAGCGCGCCAGACATTCCTTGAGGAAGCTGACGGCTTTGTGGGCCGAATGGCGGTTCCCCGAACGCAGTCTTGCACCGATCAGCAGTCGCGTTTCGGACCAGAAGCAAAGCAGCGGGTTGAATCCCTTCATGTTGTTGTAGGCGTACCGAACTCCCTCCTTGAGGTAACCGTAGACTTGAAAGATCGAGCTATCGAGATCGAGGGTGATCGGCTCGTCCCCGCCCCGCATGTCATCGGCGACGTAGAGGGCTCCGGCGATCACTTTCTCGAGTTGCTTGATGTGGCCGATCGTGAACTTGCGCAGCATCTCTCCCGCGGTGGTCGGGGCCGGGACCTCGAGCTCGTAGAGATGCTCGCGCGTCGCCTTCTCGTCTCGCAGGACCTGCAGGTCGGTCAGGTGTTGTCCACCGACGACAAAGTTGTGGACCAGGCTCATGACGAAGTCCGCAACGGGTATCCCGCGGCGGCGCTTCTTGACCGTCAGGGTGTCGAGCCCCCGGATGATTCCCAGCTTGTGAGCGAGGTCGGTGATGAGCTTAAGGCCGGCGAACGATGTGACCGAGTCGGGGGCTGCAAAGTACTTGACTCTTCGAAGCTGATGCGGGAGTTTCACCTTACAAGTGCTCCTGGCTTTGGCGAGAAGGTTTTGTTGTCACCTCCTTTTTACCAGGACTGGAGCACTTTTTCGTGCCTAGATATTGACCGGCACCGCGTGAGTCATGCCGTTATCCGTGGATCTGGGCTAAGAGCAGGGCCATGCCACTCATCGATAAGAATCACGCAGTTACCTGCTAACACCCCGTTCGACTCCCAGCCAAACAGTGACTTAGATTTGAAATCCTGATATCTATGAAGGTGCGGCAGAGCGCTGCGGATTCTAGACCCATCAATTCAGCCACCCAAAGGGGGAAAGGAGAACTGCTTTTGTTGCCCCCAATGGGGGAAGTGAATCGAACTGGCTAGTACGCGGCCCGGTGCCGTTGTTGTCATAGACCCGCTAGATGGTTTCAGTGACATCATCACGTTGAGCAAGAAGAGCCTGGGCACTGGTCTTACCAGCCAGCAATCCAGGTGCAGTCTAACCAACTGCATCTTCTTCTCGGTAGCGCCGGATGAAACTCCTCGAGAGGGGCTTGTCCGGTGCGAGGGAGGCTCTACGAAGTAAACCCTGGATGTTTCACGTCCAGGAACAATCTCGTAGTTCGATCCCATCACTTTCGATGGGCACATGCATTCCCTAAAGGACGTTTCCAGTCGTTCTGTTGAAACAAAGACACAGGGCGACCGGGAAAACACGGTGAATAGTGTTGGGGTTCGTAGTTCCTGGCCTTCGGGCAAAGGGCCGTTCACCAACGCCAGCGTGGGGAGCAACGGTGTGGCGACACATCGTTCCGGATGACAGTCCGGTGCTGCGTTTGAAAAGTACGCGGCAGTGAAAAGCTCAACCATGATGACAGAGGCCCGTAAGGGCTTGCTGGAATCGAAGCTGTTGAGCTTCGATTGATGGTGTAGAGAGGCGAGACCGAACTGCGTTGACCGCGCAAGGGGGTGTAATCGGGAGTTTGTGGTGTTTGCCCGATGAAAGCCTGGGAACTTCGTTCCCGGGGGAACAAGCATGAGCGCGAGCCCATGACTTGCCCTAAGGTGGAGTTGAAAAGACAGAAGCCTGAATGCGTGCGAGCGACCTGAATGCACTATCAGTAACCGTGGCCTTCATAGGGTGTAGTACACCTGGTGAGGGATAGGCACGTGAGAGCAATCTTGCGAGGCCGAAATAACCGGGGATGGTCTTTGGTTGGTCAGGAGGTGGTTCCTTCGTCAGCTGAGCTTGTCACTCAGTTACAAAAGCCAAAGATCGGGAGCGGGAGCCAAGTAGAAGAGCCGCGAGGCGCGGGGATGTACTCGACGGAGTGCATTTGCACGGCAGGGGTGAACCCTGAGGTAGTCGTGACCCGTCTGCGATGCTTGGCCTGGTAAGCCAAGTTCACCTCAATGGAGGTGTGAGCAGCGACGAAAGGCTTGACCGAGTACCACCAACTTTGCTTCAGCAAGGGGTGGTGGCTCAAACACGTGATGATGAACCGAAGGACGGCGCGGCATCCATACCGCACCGTCCTTTGGTTCTGAGAACTGGCACATGTGCTGCCTTTGCTCAGTTGAAGTCGCGGGCCTTGTGGGCGTCATCGCGAGGTGATGCGGGCAAGGTCAGTGGAATGACGGCGGACACTTGAGCTCCGCCGAGCGGTTTAGAGATGAACGGCGCACCCACAGCGTATGTATTGCACGGGGGGTAAAACGAACACCACCCGTAGCGAAGCGAAGGCGGGTTGGGGGGCGCTCCAACGAGGATACCTAAGGAGGTTTCGAGCAAGGATAGAGGTCGGCGATTGCGGTTCCACTAGCAAGGATTTTGAATGGAGAAACGGCTTTGGGGATGTGCCTAACATCCCCACACGTTGTTGGAGCAGCTTATGGGGTATCAGTACCTAGCAACATCGAAGGAGGGCTTTGTTCAACTGTTGGCCTGTAACCGGATACCAAACGGGTACCGGCACTTCTTCTCTGGATGGGTGAAGCCGGGAAAGGACCCGCTCGAGCATGACCGAAAGATGATTGAGACCTACGGCTGTGGGCTTAGCCGGTGGCAGCGAGCAGACCGAAAGAGGAAGGGCCAAGCGACAGCACACTACCTGCGATTCGAGCGCTATTGGGTGATGCTCTTTCATGAACAAGGGCAGTTCAACATGCCTAGTGCGGATCTACAGCGGCTTCGGGACCTTCGGCATCCCGGCACAGCCATCGAGTTTGATGGCTACTGGATTAGTTGCAACAAGGGGGTAGACGGTGAGTACCACGCATCAGTTAGGCTCACCATGGATGAGTACCGACGGCACAAAGAGCTGATGTTGGAACTAAGCCTAAGCCCAGATCCACGGGTAACGGCATGACTCACGCGGTGCCGGTCAATATCTAGGCACGAAAAAGTGCTCCAGTCCTGGTAAAAAGGAGGTGATAACAAAACCTTCTCGCCAAAGCCAGGAGCACTTGTAAGGTGAAACTCCCGCATCAGCTTCGAAGAGTCAAGTACTTTGCAGCCCCCGACTCGGTCACATCGTTCGCCGGCCTTAAGCTCATCACCGACCTCGCTCACAAGCTGGGAATCATCCGTGGGCTCGACACGCTGACAGTCAAGAAGCGCCGCCGCGGGATACCCGTTGCGGACTTCGTCATGAGCCTGGTCCACAACTTTGTCGTCGGTGGACAACACCTGACCGACCTGCAGGTCCTGCGAGACGAGAAGGCGACGCGCGAGCATCTCTACGATCTCGAGGTCCCGGCCCCGACCACCGCGGGAGAGATGCTGCGCAAGTTCACGATCGGCCACATCAAGCAACTCGAGAAAGTGATCGCTGGAGCCCTCTACGTCGCCGATGACATGCGGGGCGGGGACGAGCCGATCACGCTCGATCTCGATAGCTCGATCTTTCAAGTCTACGGTTACCTCAAGGAAGGAGTTCGGTACGCCTACAACCACATGAAGGGATTCAATCCACTGCTTTGCTTCTGGTCCGAAACGCGACTGCTGATCGGTGCAAGACTGCGTTCGGGGAATCGCCATTCGGCTCACAAAGCCGTCAGCTTCCTCAAGGAATGTCTGGCGCGCTTGCCGGAAGGCCGTCGCATCCACGTTCGAATGGATGCCGGCTTCTACGCTCGGGAGATCGTCGAGTTCCTCGTCGACCGCAGATTGGAGTTCTCGATCTCGGCGCGACTGACAGAGGCGTTGCGGGCCGGCATCGACGCCCTTCCCGAGGAGAGCTGGAAACCGTATCCATGGGAAGAAGGGACGGAGTACGTCGAGCTTTCCTACAAACCTTCCAGTTGGCCTCGCGCGTTTCGCATGTTGGTCAAACGGCAACCGCTCCACGAGGGGAATCAGCTCGTGCTTGGCGGGTACTTCTACACACCCGTGATCACCAATCGCAGGGGAGCGGCATCGAGCCTGCTCAAGTACCATCTTGCGCGAGGCGGTGCAGAGAACTATATCGAGGAGTTTAAGAACAACGTCAGTGCGCGTCTGCTTCCCAGCCAGAGTTTCATGGCGAACTACGCGTGGCTGGTCATCGCTCAACTCGCCTACAATCTCGGCCAGTGGTTCAAACTTCTCGTGCTTCCAGCTTCATCTCACAGCCATCAGTTCAAGAAGCTCCGACTTCACTGGTTCTGCGTGGCGGCACGCATCATCCGCTCAGCCCGGCGTACCAAGATCGCCCTCGCCAGGGGACACGACGCCGCAGAACGATTCGCTCGAGCTCAAGCGGTAATCCCGTAGCGATTGGTGCTGTTAACGTCATCCGGCTCAAAATCTGGCGCCAGCCGCTCAAGATAGACGATCCCGAGTTGTTCCATCAGGCGCCCTAGCCTACGGTCGGAAAGTGAAATGCTGCTGAGTGGTCCGCTCCTTCGGTCGTTTACACCAATAACCTCGGGAGCAAACTGTACAACAAACTGCCCTTCCTCAAACGGATCGCCACAGGTATCACCTGCCAAGTTCACGCTGAGCGGCGCGTTGATAGCATTGGACGAGGTGAGGAGTAACGATCCGATCGCCGGCCCCTTTGTCTTGGGACAAAACTCGATTGCAAGTACTTCTATGCTGCCATCACCGGCTATCTGCAGCGGCAATGAAGGTGCTGCGACAAGAGCAAAGCTCGTACCCGTCACGCTGACATCGGTGATTTCGAGAATGGATGCCGGGTCTGCTGTCCCGTTTGAGACATCAACCGAAGCGGCCAGGCAGCTCCCAACAGGGACGCAGCCAAAGCCCAACTGAGATGGGTTGACGCTTATTACGGGGCTCAACGGACTTCCATCCGCGGTGGCTCCCCACGCAACCAACACAATCAGAACAACGCTACCAGAAAGACACACACGCCCCATCATGGTCGGCCTCCCCTCTACGAAGCTCATTTCCTGACTGGGTGATAGGATGTCAGTTGATGGAAGTCGTCTGTGTCTCGGTTTCGACGTACGAATAACACAGCGACGCTATCATCTTGGGCTCCAGAGGTTACCACCCAGTCTCCGTCAAAGGAAATCGCATCATGGAACCCAATCAGAAGTGGCCACGGCGAATCATCCGATCCGTCGCGTGCCATCACACGGGTTGTCAAGTTCCCGTTCTCAAGTCGTGAATAAAGAATGTGCGTTCCCGCACGAAACCAACGGGGATCACTCGCGAATGTTCCATAGGGGACGTCTGTTGCTCGGTGTAACGATGACCCACCTGAACGCGCCGTGAAAATATCCTGACTGTCGGAGCGATCCCCAGACGAGAAGGCAATCAGATCTTCCTGCGGTGACCATCGGGGCGTGCTTCCTACCAACGGACCCACGCTATCTACGAGCGCTACAACCGCCCCACTCCCAACATCCACAACTTTCAGAAAGCCGCCTTCTGAGAACACCAGCGATTCCCCGTCTGGGGACCAGTCGGCTGATCTCGCACGCCCGCCTGTAAAAGTGATCTGCTGCAGCGTGCCGTCGACGAGCGTGAACACAAAGATGTCCCACCCCACATTCACGCTAAGGCGCTCGCCGTCGGGGGCGAATCGAATCTCCCGCGGAAATGACAGATTGCCTTCAAGCAGCAATCGCTCGTCTGTACCATCGACATTGATGATGTACATTCCTGCGGGTCCAGATGCACTCGGTACCTGGCGATGGTATGCCACCTGCCCGCCGTCAGGAGACCAAGCGGGGAAGTTATCTACTAGGAGGTGCTCAGGTTCGGGAATTGGGAAGATCGAGTCCGTGGGCGGTGGTGTCGTTGACGAGTTGTCGCACGCAAACACACCAACAAGAAGACAAGCGACGGCCCTGACTACCACTCGCCCCAAACAAGAACTCCGCTCCACTGTCGACTCCTCCAAGAGCTGCACGATCGGTGGGCAACGATCTTGGGGATTGGTGCAAAAACCAACGGCCCCTTGGAATCTGCGACGCCCTCGCTAGCGTTCCACACCCCGAAGGCGTTGCCGCAACGTTCCACTCATGGAAATGCTCCACCCCAAGAAGGTGCCCGTCAAGCTGTTCTGGCGACTAGGTCTCCGCCACATTGTCCAGGTGTGTCACCACTGTTGTTCGAAATGTCAGACTCCCACGGCTCGACTGCGTATTCCACGGCAAGCCGGACAGTGATTCCACGCGAAGGCGGACACCGATTCCACGGCAAGCCGGACACCGTAGCTCGGCGTAAGTAGCCGAGTCACTGCAGGATAACCCGCTCGTACCCTGCCTTGTCAACGTCGGTCTTCGCTATCCCCGAATCACCGGGTTACGATGTCCCCTGATCGTCCGCCTCAGTGTCCCCTCGGAGCCGGGGACGACGTTCAGCTAGCGGTTGCCTCCTCCTTCTCGGCCTCGGCCGCGGCGCCGCCGAGGATGCCTGCCTCGCGCTCTTCGCGCCGCCTGTAGCTCTCACCCTTGATGTTGATCGTGGTAGCGTGGTGAAGCAACCGACCTTAGGATCGCGGCAGCGAGCACATGGTCGTTGAAGATGTCGCCCCAGTCAGCAAAGCTCTTGTTCGAAGTGAAGATCATCGCTGCGCCGTTTGTTCTACTGGGCTCGTGCAGTCGACACCTCGAGCCCCGATAAGCCCACAGCTTGGGCTGTTGTGTGGAGCGCAGGGAGAGCCATCTTGCAGGCTCCATAGATCAATTCCACAAAAGAGTGGGTCAAGCGAGATGTTTCTATCACCTGGCAAGCACGCCTGTCCGCTCGCGTTGTTCCAGACATCGCAGCAAACAACCGTTGGTGCGTTGCCATCGCAATCGAGCACCGCGCCTGGCCCGTTCGAGGTAAGGATGCTGTGTTCTAGGAGCGTCGGCGTGGGTGCACTCGTGCTAGACACACAGATCGCACCGATCTCGGTGCCGGTGTTACCAACGAATGTGCTGTTGCGAATGTGCGCGCTCCCACCGAACCCAACGAGGATCGCTCCAATTTTGGTAGCTTCGTTACCGACAAACAGACACCTTTCGACGCGCAGGTGCCCCCCTGTCTCGCCAGAAAAGTTGATAGCGCCCACAACGCCGCCGAATCCGGCGACGCTCGTATTGTCGATGAAATCGCAGTCCTCGAACACGACGTCCTTCGCGACGATACTCGCCACGCCGGCATCATTTACGCTCCGATTTGTAACGTTATCGCGAAACACGCATCGGACAAAGTGAGCAACTTCTCCACCGGCAACAAAGACAGCGCCGCTGATCCCCGTGTTGCCGATGAACTCAGAGTCAACGCACCGAACTGTAGGTCCCAACCCTGCTTGCAGACCACCGCCGGCTTGGCCACCGCCATCTGAGTCACGCAAGCGGCAAGCAGTCACATCTAGGGTCCCGGCACCTCCCACACGAAGCGCAGGGCCTGCCAACCGGGGGCTCGTGATGTCTATCCCACCAAGTTCGACATCCGCTCCACTAAGTAACGTAAAGCCCGCAAAGCCTCCCGAATCCACGAAAGTTCTGTCACAGCCCGCTCAGATGATGGAGATTCGTTTACCGCTCACCCGGACTGACTCCATGTAAGTTTCTGGTGCGACGACGATTACGTCGTCGTCAACCGCAGCATCGACGGCTTCCTGAATCGTTGGAAAATCCAGAGGGACGTGTATCTCGGCACCCCACGCGCGTCTGTCAGCACCACATTCTTGCTTATCCGTATCTGATTCACCTGATCGATTGGTCTTACCCGTGGATCTGGGCTTAGATATTCCCCAAGAGCTTTTTAACTACAAGTGCCGTAGTCGTTTAGCGATTTTGCCGCTTGATGGTAGCAGTTTGAGGGTTGTGCGCGCCTCTTGCCAGCGCTACCGTTCAGATAGCGGCTCCGGTGTGGCGCCGCACCGTGTCGCAGGTAATTGCTAAAGAGCAGGGTCGCGATGATCGTAGTGCCGTTTGTGTTGCTCCACGCGCCGCCTCATGTTTTCACCCAACGGTGATGGCCGTGCCCATGGCTTCGTCCAAATCTTTAGCACATCATAGCTTGGCGCCAGCCTGGCCAACGGTTACCCGTTGTTTACCCACGGACAGCTGTCTCCATTTCGTCAAGCTACGGCCTAGTTTGCCTGCCGCGACCTGGCCAGTCGTCCGGGGTTACGTGGGAGGCTAGAAGCGCCTTGCTAATGAGTGGTTTTGGTTTCGCCTGCAGCCGTCTTTGCTGCCCCAAAGGCACATGTCTTGCAAGTGAGCATAGAGCCCCATGGAAACACTCGACCCGGAGGCTTTGACGTGCGCAGCCTATACGCCGCTCTACTTCTAGTCTCTCCAATATGGAGCGCGTGGGGTGCTGAGATACACGTCCCTGCAGATTTTCTAACGATTCAGGAAGCTCTCGATGTTGCGACCCCTGGTTGTGAAGTTTTGGTCGCCAGCGGCACCTACGACGAATCGCTAACGATCAGCACGGAGAACGTGGCTCTTCGTGCCGAAGAGGTGGGAGGTGCGACTATCCGGCACTTCTCAAACCCCGTATCGGTGTTGGCAGATGGTGTGACTATCTCAGGTTTTTTCATCGAGTGCACACAAACGTCGTTTGGTTCTGAAGCGCTAATCGTTCAGGCTCGAGACTACAGCAGCTTGAGTAACGTTTACATCGGCGGCGGAAAGTCCATTGTTGTTCTTGGAATCTCGGTTGACGCAACAGCAACTTTCGTTAGCGATCGAATTCGAGGTGCACGGACCGGCCTTGCGATTGAGGGAGATAGTGGGACTACCGTAAGAATGGAATCGTGCGTTGTGGAGGACAACGTGGCCTCGGGTTTTCTCGGGGGAGGAGCAGCGATTCTGGGCGGAGCCTCACTTGAGTTAACCGACTGCGTGTTTCGACGCAATCAAGCGCTTGGTGGGAGTGCCCTTGTAGCGGAAACCAGCCCGGGATTCCCAAAAAACACCAATGTTAGCGCGCTTCGTTGCGTTTTCTATTCGAACGAAGCGGCGATCGGCACAGTTATGAGTATCGGTGCCGACGTGTCCCTTGTGTCGTGCACCTTCTGGGGAAACACAATCACTAACGTAGAGGCGGGTGTCATCGATGTTGGAGGTAGCGGGACCAATGTCATGCGCGTAGAGCGCACCGTTGTCGCACAAAATGGCGGCGCGGCCTTTGGCTGTGAGGGTGTTCCTGCCTTAACCGTTGTGTGCTCCGATGTGTTTGGCAACACGAACGATGAAATAGTAGGGTGTGGTACGGATCTCGGCAGCAACTTTAGCGCTGATCCCCTCTTTTGTGACCCAGCCGCTGGCGACTTTCGTCTCCGAGCAGGGTCTCCATGTACGGCAAACTCGTCACCGCCTGGCTGCAGCCTCGTTGGCGCATTCGATGAGGGATGTGTCGACGCAGTGCTTCCTGCCACGTGGGGCGTCCTAAAGTCTCGGTTCCTAGACAACGGAGGTCGACCATGAACCTCTATCGCAAGAAGGTGCGGCACAAGGCTCCGCGAAACCACGAGCTCGATCTTTTTGATCCTGTCCACGGATACTACGAGTACTCGGCAATCGCCACAAACATGACGCTGGATGGCCGTCGACTTTGGCGGTTCATGTGCGGCCAAGGAGAGTTGAAAAAGACTCTTGGGCAACTCAAGAGCGGCTGGGCGCTGGACACGATCCCGACGAATCACTACCAGGCCAACAGTGCCTGGCAGCAAATTGTGATTCTGGCGCACAACCTATTGACGAACTTTCAGATCGACTCGGGGGCCGCACGCAAGGCGCGGACCCAGAAGCGCACTGCGATCTGTTTGCTGAAGTCGATTCGAACGCTGCGCTTCGAAGTCTTTAACCGAGCCGGTCAGCTTATCCGGCCAGGAGGAACCACGGTGCTCCGGCTGGCCAAAAAACCGACCGTCGAGGCTGCATTTTCCCAGTTCTCGAAGCCGCTTGCCGCGTGAGTTTTTGACGCATTGAGGCTAGCCGAGCGCGATCATTCGGTGCGGCACCAACCAAACACGCAACCAGGAGAAGGACAAGGGTACAAGCACAAGAACAAGTATGGGATGTTCGCACGGGGCGCCCCCCTTCTATCGTGTCACTTATCAAGCATCAACGACTTCAACTTCCCCCAGCTCATTGACTGAACGTGGGTCAAACATGCGACCTCTCTAGCTCCAATGAGGCCGCACGCTGGGTTAACGGATGGGGCACATGGCGAATCGGCCAACAGCTCCCATCGGTCAATTCCACAAAACCGTGGATCCAAGCTAAGGCGATCGCACAAGAAGATGTGCGCGATCTTCTGGAATCATCCGTACCTCTCCTACGCACCGGTCAGACGGCAACTTCTGAATATCCTCCGTGCCGTGAACAGGAAGCGAAAGACTGCAGGGCTGTCAGTGCTTCCCGAGGACTGCATTCGGTTCAAGCGGCGTTCCGTGAAGGTGTTTGAAGCCCCAGACGAGATGCAGAAGGCGGCGTAGCATAGGGGTGCAACACGAAGAGCCCCGAAAAAGCTCATAACGCAGGCGGGGTCGCGTGAGTCCGCATCCCTATTTCGAAGGCCTTGGGTGTGGTCGGGTAACGTGGAGCGTTACGCATGGGGGCTACGCGGTTGAAAGACGAACTACGGCTGCAAGCTCTTCGCCCGCAGCTCCGAGGTTGTTCGGATCCCAGAGCACATGGTAGCTGTGGTTAACGTCGAAGTGCGCGTTCCTAAATTCAGACTGCTTGCAGGTATACACAACGGGCTTGTTCAGACCCTCAGCAAACCCGGCTTCCCAGTAGGCCCCAGCGTTTCCGTGGGTGAGGTCTGCGATCAGAAGTCTCGACCTGGTGATCTTATCACGCATGTGTATATCGATAAGTCCGGCTCGTGGGCTTTCATCTAGCCGCTCAAGGTTGAATCCAGCCTGTTGTACAGCGGGCTGGAATACTCTGGAATAGACGATGTTGAGTTCGTCGTCATTGAACTTCATTGCCATAAATGCGGTTTCGCCTTCAGCCCTGCCGCGTTTTAGCTCTTGGTATCGTCGCCATCCGGACATCGACAGTTGGATCTCAAGTGCACCGCTGACTTCTTGGTCGCGGATGATCAAGTTTTCGGCTTCAAGTGACTGCTCAATGAAGACAACGTCCGATTCTAGTGACGCGCCGATGAGGGCGAGATGTCTCTCGGGTTGAACGGTAACAAACTGCCCGAGTGAGGCTTGGTGGTCACCCACAAAGAGTAGGAATAGTTCTGCTTGGACGGCCGGATTCGGTAAGTAGTCGCGCTTCAGTATCTCCTTCACTGAGTATGAAGTTAGCTGGACGTGTTCGTTGTCGCGCTGATTGGAGCGAATAGCATGGCTTAGTACTCGACTCGCCCTCGCATCTAGCCAAGCTGGCCGGCGAACCAGCTCGTGTCCCAGGGTACGCGTTAAGGAGTAATTGCCACAGTTTGTGCAGCTGTACTGCCATTCTCCGTCGCTGTGAGAAATCTGATCGAAGATCAGGCCTTCGTGACATATCTGGCAAGGTTTGTGAATGGTCATTTTCCACCTCGTTGTGTGCTCGTACGAGCAAATCTGTTCAAGAGCAGCAGGAACCTAATAGATCCACAACGTATGCGAAGCGCTCTCGCTGGCTCCCCGAGCGCGCCTGATGCAAGCCTGTGTTGTTGTTGTGACGTTCCGGTGGCCGAGAGATTTCCGAATCGCTGTGATGGATACGTCGGCGTTCGGGGAAACCGTTTGAGGATGTACGCGCGCAGTGTAGGGCAGGGGTGCTGTGTTCGTGATCTTTCCGTCCAATAAACAGTGCAAGAAGAGAACTTGCTGGCTCGAGACTGGTCCAAGACCAAAAAAATCACGGAACAAGCACATCAGAGTGAGACGATTGGACGACACTTTTCTTCGATTTCCGAAAGAGCCCTGTCTACCCTCGGCCTTATTGGGTCGTCGTCGGCATAGTCCTCCCAAATGATAGCTTCATCCGACTCTTGTCTCATCGTTCTCCGGTCTGTGGGTGGGCGCGTATCTGCCCACGCTCGAGCGAGGCGGCGAGCGGCCGCGAATATGTCAAGAACAACACCCGATAAATCATCTAAGGGCTTGGTCGCATCCTTCCCGAATCGAGCCGCAAAGCGGTAGCGCAATATTCGATACCGTGAGAAGATCTCGAAGTGTCGGTTGTATCTCTCTAGGGGAACAGACGCCATGGCCCGGGCCTTGTATTCGCGGTCGCTCTCTCCTTCGTTTCTTGGAATGTCGCTTTCAGAGGAAAAGGAGACCGGGCTTCGAATTGCTCGAATAATGTGCTCGATCTCGTACGCAAGGGAGAGCGCATCCCCTGCAACCTCTACATCACGCTTGGTTCTGAGTTCACTGCGCCAGGTATTCAGGCCACGAACAGCGACCACGGCACCGATGGCGGCAGCTACAGCAGCTGTCGCCGCGGCGAGACTTGTGACGAGGTCGGTGATTGTCGCGAAACTCATGGCGCTTTCGAGTAGTGATGCGACCGTTGCACCAATCGTTGGTTCAAATCCAGCATTCAAGAACAATCGATTTGCGCCCCTAGCGAGTAGCATCGCGATGACGCAGACTATCCACCACGTCTTGACTTCCTGTGATGGGAGCATGGTCTTCCAGTTGCTCCGCGGAACCTGCGCCAGAGCCGCTGAACCGGCCCAGACTTCCTTCCTTACTATGTAGGGGAGCAGGAAGTTGACAATCGGAATGAGGACACTCGCGACTACCCAGCGCGGCGAGAACTTGAGTTCTTCGAGACCTGCAGCACCGAGATTGCGGTGAGCTCGGGCAAACCAAACGAGAAAGACCACTACGCCCAGGAAGAAGAGACCGACTCGCGCAGTAGCAGTGGTCACTTGCCGAAATTCAAGAGTCGCGGCATGTGCAACGTCGACCGTTGACCCAGCCTGTAAGTCCATTAGTAGAGAAAAGCGGGCAAGGTCAGCAGTAAAGTCCGCTACGTCGACGATGACTAGCAGCCAAAGCACGGCATCGAGCAGTCGTGACAAACCTGCGAGCGACTTCATATATCGTTGCCCTTCATCCAGGGATTGCGCCGATACGAGGGAGCCGGTTCGACGACTGGATGGTAGAACAGAACGTCAGCCTGTGACAAATACACGCTTATTGGCGCTGGGCAGCGCAAAGAGCCCCAACTAGCTTAGCTGCAATGAAGGACGCGCTGGTAGACATCCGAGTCACGCTTGAAGTGTAACGGCGGCTCGGCGTCCCAGTACGATTGCTAGAAGCCGCATGACCTAGTCCGTAGGGACTGGTTAGCTTGCTAGGCCCATGGATCAGAAGCACTGTTCCTCAAGATCGACGGTCCTGCCTTGCCACCAGCAACAAAAGTGTTCCTGGACGATTTTGGTGATGAACTACCTGCCGAGCTCACGAGCGACAGTGTGCTTGAAGTTCTCGCAGCAGATGTTTTCGATAACGACCTGACCACAGTCGATGCGAACTGTCGGGGCGTGCAAGTGCCTTGGACAGCGACGCTGACGGATCTTCCGTGCCTTGGCCTCAAGCAAGTCATCGAGCCCTTTTCTAAGGGCTTTGTCGAGTTCCCTGCCAAGAGCATTGGGGGGCACCCGCCGTCCGTTAAGTTCAAAGTCAATACTGAACATGTCTCTTGCTCCTTCTCCGTTGAGGGTCGTTATCGGCTGTTCACTTCTTCCGGCCCCGACTGGAACGACGAACAACTCGTCCCCCGTGGTCCATCACTCCAACTGTGGTGCCTTCGGTGGCGTCAAGTGCAGCTTGGGTAGCAGCGTCGTCGGCTCCAGCGATGTAGACTGACTTCCTGAAGCCTCGAAGCTGGCGAACGCCGTCTTGGACGGTGTTTTCCGTCTCGACTTCGATGGCTTGGTTAGGAGTTACGATGTCTGGCCCCTGCCCCTGGTTGTAGGGAACGCCCTTCTTCTTGGCGATAGCCTCGGCAGTCTTCTCGTGTTTCCTAGATTCCGGCATCGGCGTGCCCTCCCGCTGTTAGTGGACCGGCGCGAGTGGCGCCTGCTGTTTCAGAAGGTCGATGGCATGCTCGCAGTCGCGTTGCTGCAGGTAGCTCTCGCTTGAGACTGCGAGAATCTCGTGGTTTCCTGTTGCCCGAAGGCGCCACCGCACTCGCCCCGGCTGTCCTGAAAGACCTAAAATGAGCCCATAGGGAAGCCACCACTCCTTTCGTATAACTCTATTCTTAGCAGCATCTTATGATGATTTCTTTGATGAGCTGCACCCTGGATCGAAGAGACGGTATCACAAAGAAAGGAACTTTCAAGTCATGTTTTGCCTTATTTGTTCGATTATGTTATAAATAGCCCTGGGGCAATGAGATACCTAGGCTGCGAAGGCCCTGGGATGAAGCCTCAGATTGGAGGAACTTAGGGACCTCGGGCTGTTTGGTCCGGCTTTGTGTGCCCCAGAGGAGGACCGAAACATGAGCACCATCGATCAAGAGACCTTAGGAAGAAGGCTTCGAGACGCCAGGAACAACCGCGACCTTACCCACGAGAGAGTGGGTGATGCGCTTGGCCTCCCTCGAACTGCGATCGTAAAGATGGAAGCTGGCGAACGCTCTGTTAGCACTCACGAGCTGTCAGAACTTGCAGACCTATACCGAAGACCGGTTTCGTTCTTTTTTTCTGACAGCGCGCTAGAGAAGGAAGATCTCCTCGTTGCGCTCTACCGCGTCGTGCCCGAGCTTCAAGGTGATCCTGAGCTTCGAAACGTTGTGGAGAACCATCTAGGCCTGTGCCAAGAAGCCGTTTCTTTACAAACGCTTCTTGGGCGAAAGCCACGCAACACCCCCCCGACCTATTCGCTACCCTTTCCTCAAAGCCCAGCGGAGGCGATTCAACAGGGCTTCGTGATAGCACTCAATGAAAGGAAGCGTCTGGAACTTGGAAGCACTCCCATCGCGGACATGGGGGACCTGGTGTCTGAGCAGGGAATTTGGGCGTCTGGCGCACAACTACGGGACGAGCTTTCTGGTTTGTTCCTTCATCACAAAACTCTGGGGCTCGCGATACTGGTTAACTACGGACACGGTCGGGCAAGAAAACGATTCTCGTACGCTCACGAGTATGCACATGCGCTTCTCGATCGAGATAGCGTGGTCAGCGTCAGCGGGAAACACAATTCGGGCGATTTGATCGAAAAGCGTGCAAATGCCTTTGCAGCAGAGTTCCTGATGCCCCGATCAGGTGTGGCATCTGTCCTATCTGTTCTTGAAAAGGGTGCTCCGAGCCGAGAGCAAGCAACCGTTTATGACGTTGCTACCGGCCGTTCTGTTAGCGCAGAGCAGCGAAATCGCGCGTCCGAACAAGACATCACCTATCTCGACATCGCTCTAATTGCGTACCACTTCGGCACCAGCTATCAAGCCACTGCGCACCACCTTCGAAGCCTTAGATACTTGAATCGCCCCGAACACAAGAGAATGCTTGAGCACGAGGAGCATGGGCGAGACTATATCGCTGCGCTTGGCCTCCGATTCGACCAGGACGGCCCAAAGAAAGACCCGCGAAACGACCGAGAGCTTGTCACGCAAATCGTTCACCTAGCTTTTGAAGCTTACAGACGCGAGGTCATCTCCCAAGGTCGTTTTCGCGATCTGATTCGAAAGCTACCGCTTGCACCAAACTCTCGAAGACAATTGCTTCAGCTCGCCGAAGCGTCTAGGACCGAATAAAAGGAGCTGCTCCAGGATGGCTACCTCCCCCAACGATGACGCCGTAATTGATGCTAGCGTTCTAATCAACTTTCTTCGAATCGATAGAATGGACCTGGTTGGAGCTCACCCATTTGTTTTTTGTGTAACGGACACAGTGTCTAGCGAGGTCACGGACTTGTTCCCGGACCAGCAGACCATCCTCACTACCGCCGTTTCTAGTGGATACGTTGAAGAAACAAGGGCTGACTCAATTGAAGAACTGGTGATTTTCGAGCACTTCGAGAGCGAGGGAGCCCTTGGCCGCGGCGAGTGCTCATGCATCGCAGTAGCGGCCCACCGAGGGTACTGGCTGGCAATCGATGACCGCACTGCTAGAAACGCTGCCCTCCGGAGCTATCCCGCCCTTAACACCACCTGTACAAGAGACATCATGGTTGATCTCATCGAGTCGAGCGTACTTTCCGTCGCGGAAGCGGACTCCATTAAGAACGATTGGGAGACGAATCACAGCTTCGTGCTTCCATTTTCGAGCTTTGAAGCCCCCAACTGACGACGGAATTGGGATGAGATAGTATCAGCAAATCTGCCTAGCCTTGCACCCTACTCTTCTAACAGTAGTTGGAATCCGAGTCCCTTGAAATAGGTGGGACCATCGATCCACCTTGGTACCGGTCTATCTGTCTGCACAAAGAAGTGGCGCAAGATAGTTTCTGCAACGCGAACGTAGGTCCCCGCTTGAGTTTCTTGCATTATCGTCTTGACCTCATCTGAGAAGGTCTCGGGATTGGGGTGCGCTGCGAACCTACGCGAGGTTTCAACCACCTGTTTGAACTCGTTCCACGTCCTATCGATCGTCGAAGGCGGGGGCAAAATATCTAGGGCGCGCGCAAGTCCTTTTATTTTGTCACCGAGCTTTTCCTGCTTCAGGTCTTCGTATGTCGTTGCTCTTGGAAACGCTTTTTCCAGTCGTTTGGCGCTTGGGGTCTCGCTGTCACGCTCTATCCAAATCTCGTGGAGCTGGCTATTGCAGAATGCCTCGAGCGCCTGGTACGAGTTCATGATCGAAGTTAGCACCGCCGCTAGCACGACATTGTTGCAGCGTTCGACTACAACAGGGTCTTTGGTGTCGATGCCCCGGTCGCCTTTGACAGGTGCGAGCATTGCGCGCGCCATGTCGAGGTAGCATGCCGGCAGATGATAGCAGATGCTTAGCTCAGACAAATTGGTCTCCCCTTGGGTATGGTAAGGCCTGGACAGAGAGGAGCATCGCACTACGCGATAGCGCCGCTCACACATCCCAAGTGTGGGCGTGGTCGAGCAATTTGCCGAAACGCTGCCGCGATCGCTGTGCTGAATCGAGCTCGGCTGCTGACCAGCGCGTAATTCTCTGGAACTTGGACTTCCCCGCTCGCGTACTAGTCGACAACTATCGCCCGACAAGGAGCACGAGACCGATCGCTGCAAGAACAAAGCCTACAACGTTGGCACGCGTGATCCCCTCACCGAAAACGAATGCTCCAAGAGGAAAGAGCACGAGAGCGACAAGTACATTCACGCTTAGCGCCGCCATGCCTATTCGCCAACCGGAGCGATAGGCTAGCAGGAAGCCGAACTCAAGCATCACAATCGACACCCCTAACCCAACGCTCGCCCAGCTCGTGCCTCCAAACGCGGCCCGCACCTTCCCTTCGCTCTCAACAAGCATCAGAATGCTCGTGCCAACAAGCGCGACGCCGTAAGTCACCACAAGAGACGCTGACGCGGACGCCCCACCGGTGCCAATCGCTCTCTGAGAGAGATGGTAGGCAAGCTGGCCCGCACGCGGCGATAAGGAACGAGATGCTGAACAGTGACACGCTAGAGAGAGTACCAATCTTGGGCGCTTCGAAACGCCACATGCAAAATTGGACTACACGTATCGCAATATGCCCAGCAATTTGACATTGGGCCGGGTGCCTTGTAAGCTAACCACCTACTGTATAACCACTTAAGTGATGGCACGGGTGGTGCCAAGACAAGGAGGTGTACCCACGCAAACCGGGAACGAAATTCCCATCTAAACGGAGTTTTTTGACACAATGCCGCAACCTTCGCCCGATAATAAGAAGAGAGCGTCTGAACCACAAGACAAGGAGAGACGCATGTCAACAACCACAGCGCCGCCACCAGATGTGGTGGACGAGGTTGACATTGAGTCAGAACAAATCGAAGACGCCAACGTTGACGCGACAGCAGATGAGGCCGATGTCGCCACTTCCCAAGACGCCGAAGAGATACCCAACCCCGAGTTCCTGTCGGGCGTGGAGAATTTTCGCGCGAGAATGAAGCTGCTTAACAGGTTCGCAAGAGAACGTCCAAACTCCGACTGAGCGCAAGAGCCCCGCGCGGTTCCGCGTTTACCAGTTCACGTAGGCTTCAAAATTCCTACTGCTTGAACGGCCTCTGTTGTTTCTCCATGCTTTGAGATTCGCGTCTATTCCTCTTGGCTTGGGGAGTTCGAACGGCGGCCGTTGCAGCATTCGCTCAACAGACCGCCATGCCCCCTCGATCCACCCCTGCTCACACGAGATCGCTTCACCACACATGAATAGGGGTAAGTCTTTGAACGGCCGACTGAACCTCTCCCTAAGTTCCCACGGCTCGCTGCCTGAGCGCCAACCATGCCAACCGCCGTACGTCGGCGGCTCGCTCCAATTCTCCAGCACGATTCCGAGTGGTTCAGTAAAGGACCGCTCCTGGACGAACCCCTTGAAGACAGAATTCAAGAACTTCATGAATGCACGCTTGAAGGGTAGGCCAACAGCCCGCTGAGTGTATTCGGCCCGGGAGGCACTATCGAGCACCTCGTCGAACCAATCCGTATCCTCCCCGAAAAAACCTCCATCCGTGTTGCTCAGAGAACGCCAGTAGTCAACTTCACTAGCGTCGCAGTAAGCAACCACTAGGGCACCAACCCTTCCCCCACCTCCAGATCGCCTGAAGTTGTAACCACCTCTGCCGTGAAAATAGAGCTGGCGAACCGGTGTATCCGTGACGATCTTCATGCCGCCGAACTCACCATCAGGCGCAACCTGCACGAGCTTGGGATCATAGTCTAACAGCTTCTGCCGACGGCTATGGTGTAGTCCCGTCCACCACCAGGGTTTTTCAAAGAAGGCCACTACTTTCAACGCTGGAATGCTGACGATCGCATCCTCGAGAAAAGAGTTCAATCCTCCAACACGCTGACGCAAAGGTTCGGTAAGATGTTTGTCCTTGATTTCGAAAGCAACTCGTCGCGCAGCCCCCACCGGAAGGGCTAGTACCACATTCGTAGCGACGACGGACACCGACTCCCCCGGGGTAAGAAAATCGAGCTGGAGCTTTCCATCGTAGAGCGATTTGATCCTCTTTAGAATCCAACGTGTGTGTATCTTTGTGTCAGCCCCTGCACCAGTGAACATCTCCCTGAGCTTCACCGGCAACCGACCCATCCCACCAATAATCGAGCTTTGAGTTCCTCCACCCAACTCACCCAAGAGTGCCGGGAGATGTTCAGCCGCATTCCACGGACCTATCAGCGACTGATACCCGACACCGTCGCGGATGTACTCAAACAACTGCGGGTCACAACGTCGAAGAACAAGATCCCATAGATTGATATCGATCAACCGTTGATTCTCGAAAGTCCCTCTACTTCGGATCTCCCTCCAATAGTCAATGGGGATACTTTTGAACGTCAAGTCCCCACCATCACTCAGTCTCTGCAAATGCTCCCTCACCAACTCCTTCGTGACATGCATGTCACACACCGCCTCCTCCAACTTGGACTCAAGCAACAGCTCTGAATCCTCATTGACCGGGACGTCACCCTCTTCATACAAATACGCGCGCTGCTTGCGTGGCGTAGCTCTCGGGATGTGTTCCCGCAAGTGCTTAAGAGAACGCGAGGGGAACAAATGCCTTCCACGAAGGAAGTAGCTGGTTGTAGGAAAAGAAAACGGGTAAACCTCAGAGTCTGAGAAGTTGTCTCTCACGAAGGACGAAACCAAGACTTGAGAATCTGCGAACCTCATCGCGCCCAAATCAACACTAAAAGGCTCGGGCGATAGCTCTAGTGTCTTTACGCGCCCACCAATCTCTCCCAATCGCTCAAAAATCGCGATGGACTTTGTTTTGAACTTCTCCGATGCGGCGAGTCTCCACCCGGCATAGAGGCCCGCTGGTCCTCCACCTACGATTGCAACGTCAACCTCGTATCCCGACAACGCGACCTCCCTTTTGTGGGCAGCTCACACTCTTGTCCACCCGGACAAACATCACTCCCTTTGCCTTTGAAGCTCTGCGGTGGCCGATTGTAACACCAACATCCAACTTAGGTGTTCAGCGCTGTGGTCGTCTATTGCGTTTTTTTGAGTAAGGTGACCACCTGTTTCGGCCGATGGTGATCACCGATTTCGGAGCAAGGTTATCACCTTGGGAGTGGTCATTTTTTGGCCGATTCGCGATCCTCTTGCCGAGATCAAGGGCCAGGGGGCGGGGCGCACGACGCTGAACAGTCATTCACACAAGTCATCCGTCTCCTTATTCACTGGGAGAAGCGATGGCAGCGAGAAGACTGCATGCGCAAGACTCGAGAGATCCTGAGGCTGAAACACGCTCGAGGAACGTGTCGAGCATCACGCCCCCTTTGAGACTAGCTACTTCCTACCACCTAGCTTCAAACTCTTCCTGAATGTGCATGTCGGTGAGGTTTAGGTAAATCTCAGTAGTGGAAAGCCTGTCGTGGCCAAGGATCTTCTTAAGTGCAGCAAGGCTACCGCCCTTTTGAATCCAGGTGGTGGCAAACGTGTGGCGAAGCACGTGCGGTGTTACGTCAGCCGAGACCTTTGCACGATTAGCAACCCGCTTTACGATGTTCTGCGCTTGGCGCTTCTGAATGAACCACCGATCATTCAGGGTGAAGTAACCCTCAAGAAGCGTGCGGACCCTCTTGCTCATCGGCACAATGCGCTGCTTGCTCTTCTTTCCATGTGGACCGCCCTTGCCTTTGATGCGAATCTGACGCTGTTGCCACTGGATGCTGTTCGAAGTCAGGCTGCAGAGTTCACCCACCCTGAGGCCAGTATCGAGCAACGTCCAGATGACGAGTTTCTCGTCCACCGTCTCACAGGCGTTGGTGAGCCGGTCGGCATCTTCGGCCGAAAGTGGTTCTCGGACATACTGGTAGGCCATGGTCAAACCCTCATCACTGCGCACTTGGCTCAGGAACGCGCAATCATTGCGCCTTCCGTCCGGGGCACTCTACCAGCGTCGTTTGGGCTTGGGAAGCCCATTTCATCAGGCTTTCAGAGTCTGAAGACTGACCTTCTTATTGTGGGGAGTGATTGGCCCATTGCGCCTTTCTATGTGGAAAGCGAACTCTTACGAGGCGGCCGGACCGATGGAGGCCGTGACGATGTGGTCTCCGAGCGTGACTTGGTGAGTACTGGGCTGAGAGCCGCGGAGGGCGAGTTCCCGTGATTCGTCACCTAGTGCGAGATGGATGGTAACGATGTCGGGGTCCGGAAGGTCCTGGTCCCTGTCTGGGTCGTAGGAGCCAATAGCGTCCTTCACGCGGTTTAGGTGATGGTCGAACCTTCGGTGACGCGGATTCAGGAAGTGAAGGGCCAGGTCGCCGTTCATTCCGAATCGGAGGAACAACCGCGCAAGCCCACTTGCAGCGTTGGCGCTGAGGCCGTCCTTTGCGCCTCTGGTCACCGCCCGAAGCTGCGAAACTCCGATGCCTAGTGCGCGCTGACAGAGCGTCGGTAGGCGTTGGTCATCGAGAGAGAGACGGCACTCGAGGTCTTCAATGGCGCGGTCCCGCTCGCGGATAAGCGTGGCTGATACCATGCCCTCTTGAGTATCACGTGTCGGCGCGGTTCGCAAAACTCCACGGAAAGCGAACTCAGGCTATCAGGATTCGGCGATCGCTCGCTTAGCCCCTAGCGTTCACGGCTGCTTCCATCTCCTCTGAGATAACGAGCCAAAATTGGTGGCCCTGGCGTTTCGGTGCAGGGAACCGCTCGCCCCTCTTCAGTCGGTAGTGGATCCCGTCGCAACCGCCATCCTTCACGCCCGCACCGTACAAACCGTCGACGGGCACCTCGGCTCCGGGCTCAAACCACATGTTCACGTAGTTGTCGTCGGGATACCTCTTCGTCATTAAGTTCCTATCGGTACCTGTCTTGAGCCGAGCCCAGCAATCGCTTTCTGTCGATGCTGAGGGTGAGCTTATTCTTCACGCCTGGTTAGATAGCACGCACAGGGCGCTTAAAGCCAGCACATGGACTGATGACTGCACCCCAAAAGAAGCAACAGGTTCGAGCTCTGGGGCACCCGATAGGCACATTTGCACCGAGAAACAGGGAGTGAGCGAACTAGCCCAACTCCTCGAGCTTCCGGGCGAATGCACCAAGTAAATGCCCGGCCTCCCAACTTGGCTGGATTCGGAAGCGCCCAGGGTAGTACTGCCGGGTACACGCTGACTGAAACTTAGCGAGCGCCTATTTCAAGAGCAACACCTTCTCGGTTGCGACGTGACTGTCGGTCTCGACCTTCACGAAGTACGTTCCGGCGGGAACCTCCGCGGCGCCCCACTCCACAGATTGGCTTATGCCTGACGCGGCCCCTTCGAAGAGCGTGGCTACGAGACGACCGTTGGCATCATATGCGCGGACAGTCGCGCGGTCGCCCGCCGAGACAGAGAATGTCACGACAGTCGTCGTTTGGAAGGGGTTCGGTGCAACGGCAAGCAATGGCACACCGGGAGCAGCGCTGGGGTCGTTAGAGATTGACGTGGAACCGTCTACGTAGTCGCCGAAGCCCTCCGCAACGGCTAAGTCGAGCAGATGATCCTCGAGGCCGGCCGCGTCAGATCGGTACTCCGCGTTGCCGCCGTCGATGATCTCAACGACACCGTCTAGAACTCGGACGAAATCTGGAAACCCTGGAACCGTTGTCGGGGTGAGTGCCATCCCCGAGTAGCCCAGCTCATCGCGATCCACGATCGGATCTGTCGGAGACCCGCTGAACACCATTTGCTGGATGGCGCTAATCTCTTGCGGGTCCTCGATCGACCATTCAGGGCTCACGGCCCCGGCCAGAAAGCTCAAAGACACGACCAGCTCGGAGGGTCCCAGAGAAGGGAGCTCCTGGGTTAGCACGGGCACACCCGAACCCGGTGCCTGATTGTGAGAATCAAAGGCCGGGCTGGCTCCAACTCCAACGGCTGGTGCTAAGTCGAGCAGATGATCCTCGAGGCCGGCCGCGTCAGAGCGGTACTCCGCGTTGTCGCCGTCGATGATCTCAACGACACCGTCTAGAACTCGGACGAAATCTGGAAACCCTGGAACCGTGCTCGACGTGAGGGTCACCCCTGAGTAGCCTAGTTCATCGCGATCAACGATCGGGTCCGTCGGAGAGCCACTAAACACCATCTCTTGGATAGCGCTGATCTCTTGCGGGTTCTCGATCGACCATTTGCGGTCCGGCCTACCGGCGCCGAAGTTCATCGAAGCTACTACGTTGGGTAGGCTAGATTGACGGTGGTGCATAGGGCTGGGTTGCGGTGTCGGACCAAGCTCAAAGTCGCACGGGACGCAATAGAATCCACAGAAGATTGAGTAGCCAGGCAGGGCTGTCCCTCTGGGTAGCTTCCAACTTCGGTCCGCCGTTCGCGGATCGGTGATCACGTTGCCGCTGCTATCCGTGGTTTTCGCCCGGGACTTTCCCGGCTTATGTGACCAGGTTCCGTCACAGTTTCGCCGATACCAATGGAAGTCTGTGAGTCCGCCATTCTGAGCAGCGGGCGCGACGACGAGCGCGACAACGCACTCACCCATGCCACAGCCGTTGGGATCACCAACGGCCATCGGATCGAAGCCGTCGACTGTTGCTCCGTTGGCCACATCCATACAGGTGTAGTCAGCCGGAACAGGCAACCCACCAGGTTGTGTATAACCACCTGTTTGCCGGTTGGTCGCGTAGTCGTAGCAGTTGTTGGCAGTCTGCGTCGTAATCGGGGTAGTTGGGTAGTTCCAGTCGTCTAGCTCTGGTGTCTTTGGACAGCATGGTCCGGCGGTGACGCTCCCTGCGAGAATGCTCGTCGAGCGAAAATTGAGAGGGTCTGGGCACGGTATTGGGAAACATATGGCGATACTCTGAAACGTGAATCCCCATGCAGGAACGGCAACAGAACCAGCGAGATGGTATCCCGGCTGTGTCGGATGAGGAGCAGACGATGTCATGCCGGCAAATTCTCTTCGCGACGTGATAGTGACAGGAAGCGTTTGCGCGCCGCTACCGTTGTTGATGACAGCGGTGGTCCCACTGAGATGCGCGTGCGTGGTACCTGGGCCGCCTCCCCGCACCGCAGTAGCAGAACCGCTAAGGGAACGCTGTATGAAATACGCAGTGCCTGGCGCCCCCAGCACGTAGATATCCGCGATTGCATCGAAGCCACCACCATGATCATTTCCAGCGTCCTCTCGCGCCGTGAGGAGCGCTTCGTTCATGAGCGAAACGGAGAGCGTGCCGTCCATCCCCGTAAGGCCGATCGTTGAGAAAATGCTACGGTCAGTAGCCCCTCCGTCTGGGAACTCGAAGGTCGTGGAGAAGGAGTCCTCGACTGGACCAAACGACTGCACGGTTGCTCCTCGACCGAAGAACCCGTATTGGTAGAAGTCACCGCGCAAAACAAACAAAGCGGGGCTGTCCTGGCAATAGGCCTTAGATGCACCTGCGGCACCCACCAGAATGAAAGTGGCGAACGCTGCAACGCTTAGGTTGTGACGTATTGCAGAGCCGTAGGCACATGGCCGAGCCATCGAGTTACCTCCATCCTTTATTGATCGCGCTACTCACGTCCACTCCTGTGTTGATGCTAACAGATTCTTAGCATTACCGTCCCGGTGCAGGTAGTCCGCGGCTGCGGGCCGCTCCCAATCCCTTAGCAAAGCCATCGTGCCGCTCGAATAGGGCACGGCACTGTCAGCTTCAGTGTAAGCGCCAAACATCATCACTTCTAGCAGGGTCCACGAAGTCGTTGCCCTTCCAGGTGAGTCTTGTCGGGACCACCCTGCTGTAGCCTGTCCCCTGCGGTTGATGGAACCCATGAATGATTGCATTATCGCTAGATGATACTCGACCTCCTCTCTTGAAAACTCTCGTGAAGCGCCCTCGACCCGAAGCGGATGTACGCTTGAGTATTTGATGATGTCGGTGTTAAACGTCGGTCTATTCTCGATTGCAAGGAGAAGGCAGCGCACAAAATCCATGTCCCGTTTCATACCGACCCTTTCAGCTCATTTACTGGTCTTGCCCTTAGAAATCATCCGTCCTTCCCCTAGCCCGCCTCAGTGACTGAGTAGAGTAGTTGATTTCGAATCTTGCCACATCCTTTGCTGGAAGATACTTGACGACGAAGTCAATTTTCGTCTTGTACCTGTCTGACCACTTTAGGCCCTTGTCCGCCATCGACTCATTGGCGAGTATTGCACCGCCGTGCTTGCTTTGAATTCCACGGTAAATGCACTTCGCAAGGTCGAGACTCCCATCACGCGCACCAAGCGGGATGTCGCACTTCAGCTGGATGCCCCGCAGTTTTTGGCTCGGGTCGAAGATATAGCGTGCGTTCACCCGCGCAGGGTAATAGGAAAGGTCATCTGTTGCACAGGGGAACTCAGGCCACGCGCCAATAGCATGTTGCCAACCACGCTCACCGCGCCACTCGGGCAGTTTGCACGGACCGATTTCGGTCGGCTTGTATCCTTCCGTCGTGAGCGTCGCCGCCACGTGTTCGTAGAGCATTCCCCAACTAAGTCCAAGCGGAGGCGTAATTGGTGGGTGAACTTGAAAGCTTCTGGCATCTTCAATGGTCTCAGTATCCGCAGCAGCCATGGAAAGCGGCGCAGCGTGGTATAAGACCAACACGAGGACGCAAGCTGCAAACAGAGGCAGAAGTAGCAATGAGCGTTTCATCTTGGCCCTCCACAGGAGAATGCATTGATAGCTGCTAGTAAGCGGCGACCGTCGTCGGTCGACGAAGCGGCGGCCCCAGCTACTTGAGAAGTAGTAGGTTCTTGCTGTCGGTACGGGCGGTACGGTTCCACCGTTCGAGCTTTAGCGTCTGCTAGTCCGACAAAGTACTGGGCGTTGCTCGGCACATAGACTAGGGCGGGTTCCTCCTGAACAGCAACACTCTCTTTGACCTCAAGTACCTGGTGATGAGCCGCGTTCGAATCGTCTGCACCAAACACAAACCCAAGCACCCTCCTGCCATTCTGCTCCCACTTCTCCAACCAATCGCGACCGTTTCGACGGAGCTCATCCATGAAATCCGCACTGGCCGGTGCCGGGTTAAAGATGAGCAGCGCCACCAGAACGATAGCTAATCTCATGCTGTCCACTCCGCGTCAGGGTCAACAAAAAAGTCCGTGTCGAACTGGTTCTCGTCAGCGGCCTTCTTGAGGCCCAACCTAACTAGGTCCTCGTTGGTCCACGGAAGGAGGTCTTGTTGCGGCGCCCGCATCTCCCGTTCGCGTTCAAGCTCCTCAGGCGTCGGTGCCGGGAATGCCTTTGCCACGTCACTGATAGCGAGGTCGTAACGCCAACGCATTCCTGGCGCTTTGCAATAGAAGCGCAAATTGCCAGGCTTGTTCTCCTCCAAAAACTCACCGGGTGAAAGACGCGGCTCCTTTTCAACATGTTCGATATCGCCCCTATCCTCGCCGTCCGCGTCCCGCTGCTTGTTCTTGCGGCGCACTTCACGGTGACCGAAGCGCTCTGATGCACTCATGGCCGTTGCCTGGTCATTGACGTAGCCGGTGGCTTCAAGGGAGAGATTACCGAGCATCGCAAGCGCTGCATCTCTGCCATAGTGGTCGTAAAGCAGTGAGTCATTTTGCAGCCCGACAATCGGAGAGGCACCCAGACCGCGCGCCGTCGCGAAGAAGTTCTGCGCGATGTCCTTCGGCACGTGAATTTGGGGAAACTCATCCATATCGAAGAGCGTAAGATTCGGATTGGCGTCCGTGTGCGTGGTGCGGTCCTTAAAAGCGCGAATCGCCGCGGCAAACAAGAGTCCCGCAATCGCTGGCCAACTCTTTGAGTAGCTGGGTGGATTCCGAATCACCACAATCGTACCGGGACGTGCCATCCAATCAGTATCAAGGGAAACGAGCGGGTTACCTCGGAGGCGTGCATGTTGAAATTGAGAGACCGTGACGCGGTACTTGCGCGCGAGCGAGTCAATGGTCGTTAAAACCCCACTCCTAGGTTTAGTGTCGCGCCCTGTTTCGAGCAAGTTCTTTATCAGGGTCGCGTTTCGTTTCTTGTCGCGCCGAAGCACCAGCGCCAGCAGGTCCTCATCCATTAAGGGAATGAGCGCATCTTCGAAGTACCACTTGCCGTCCTGTGCGTGATGTTGGAAGACATCGAGGACCGACGCCGAGCCTCCGGCTGACATGTCGCGGAAATAGGGCTCGACACCTTCGGGCGGGAAAAGAGTGCGGCCAAAATCATAGCTGCCAGCCTCCCCCGCAAACATGTCAGCGAAGTTTGGAACAGCGGTATCGATGCGTGAGGGGTCAAAGATAATGATGTGTTCAGAAGGTATTCCAAGCCGGGCGAGAAATCGAAGTGCTTCATTTTTCTCGTCCCAGAGAATCGCTCGCTTAAAAGGCGAATCCGGTTCACCCATGCCTTGATAGATGCGGGCCAGCATCTGATTCTTAAGTTGTGTTTTGCCAGCACCGGGCGCGCCCCGAAGTACGACGCCTTGTGTACCAAAAGCTGCGGGGAAGTCGCAGCCTGCCAAGTGAATTGAATGTTTCATGAACCGTAGAGCTCCTGTGCTTTTTGCCGGGCTTCGTCAGCGCTCAAGATGGGTGCAGTGTCCTTAAGGGCCGAGACACCGCGGTCCTGGTCTGCCTTCCAGCGCCCAAGGCGCCCGGCGGCAGAAGAGATGAACCCGGGGAACCGGCTCACTTTGTCGCGTGCATCCTTCCTAAGCGCCATAAGCACGGCGCTAACGAGGATAGAAAGGTTGAGGCCCCGCACCGTGAGAAGATGAAAACGAAACGCAAAGTCCTCAACAGTAGCGAGCGACGCACCCAACACGAAACACCCAACAACATAGAGAAGGAAGGCGTGAACCATGCTCGGCAGTTGAATGAATAAGAAACCGCAAAGACAGACAACGACGACCGTGGACAAGACCGAGAGGGCCAGAGCCAGAGTGAACTGGAGCGGGAAGGCGAAGAACTTGCGCCAGGTGGTTGCGTGTGACCAAGCCCGGTCCTGCACATAGAGCCAAAAAATGAGCGCAGCCACTCCAGCCCAAAAAACAACGGCACCGTGGCTCACATCGGTTCCCGAAACAGTGGCAAGAAAAGCTTCGCAGACACCGTTTAGAGCAAAGGCAAACAACGTCGGCCACAGGATGCTGGCTAAGATTCGTACCATGGAACCTCCTGCTCGCGCGCGCGTGATGTTTCAATGTCACGTATCTCTTGCCTCCAGCGCTCACGAAGTTGCTCGATTGGGACGGGGACGTTTGGCTTCTTCGCTCTTGAACTCCTAGCGGCCCACTTAGAGAGCTTGGCCGAGTTGATGTCGTGGTGGCGGTGCTCTTGCTCCAGCTTTGCAGCCGCATCCAACACTTCGCGCCGACGGGTGCTGAAATGGTCAATCAGCTCCTGACTGACGCCTTCAACCTCAAAGCCAATTCCGTCCTCGCGGTCGCGAGTAGCATAACCGCGGCGATGAAGTTCTTGGCGGACGGAATTGCTGAGCACCTCCCCCACTTCCTTGGCGTGCTCATAGATTGGATTCCGATGGCCGGAACCGTGACCATTGCCGCGTTGCGCTGCAGTTGACCGAATGCCCGGCAACGAACCGATGGTCGAATCTTTGCGCAGCGAAAAATTCAAGAGGTTTAGATGGATGTGGGTGTTTGGCTGCCCAGACCTGCTTTGCAAGTGGAGCCACACCACAAAGAGCAGGCCCTGTGCCTTCTCAGTAATGGCGCTGTCAGTGGCTTGGAGTATGCGCGCAAATTTGGCGCTGAGGGGGAGAATGGCGACCCGGATGAGCACCTGCTGAGGATTGCCGTGTGTGGGGCGGCCGCTGGTGCGAATGAGCGAAGGTTGTGGTAGAAGTGGGTCACCGCCACGAAGGTTGAAGGCCCAGGGACTTGGTCCTCCCCGGGCCTTCTTTGGTGGTCGTTGGGGATATCAACGACACCACTGAGGTGTAGAAGGATGCCCCTGATCGACCCCACTGTCCAGTGTCTTCGGGCGGTGGGGATGGGTGGAGCGGGGCTATCGTCTTTACAACTGCCAGCGGTGCCACAAGCAGGTGCAGCTCTGCGCGCGGTGTGATCGTGGCCAGCTGTACTGCCTCGATGGCTGCTCGTTGCTCGCCCGCCGGGCATCGGTGCGCCGTGCCGGTCGTCGCTACCAGCAAACCCGTCCTGGTGCTCTCAACCACGCCTCCCGGCAACGCGCCTACCGTCAGCGTCAATCCCAGAAAGTGACGCATCACCGATTCTCTGTTCCGGGCGCATCTGCCAGTTTTCCTCCGACGCGAGTCGATGGTGTGGAATCCACCACCGCCCCCGGCTCCGAAGGAGGACATCATGAACAAGTACTGGGACGAGGCGCGGGTGGTGATTACTCCCTACCGCGTCGATCTACTGGTGACCCAGCATGGTCGCAAGGTCTTGCACGGTTGGTTTCCCCCGACGCCAGCTCACCCGCGAGCGCTTCTGTTCATCCTCGAGGGTCTAGCTCTGTGGACGGGTCAACGGTTGTGCGTTGTCATCGATGCGGAGAGCCCTGTGCACCCTTCGCTCGGCTTGGGTCACGCTGGTAATGAGTGGCCCGACGAGCATCCGCTTCTCGAGTACTTGCACAACGAACCCTGGGTGCTCGAGGTCGACTTGTGATCTCGCGCGAACTCGAAGCAGAGATCCTCAGGCTCTATCATGCAGAGAAGTGGAAGATCGGCACGATCTCAGCCCAGCTCGCAGTCCACCACTCGACCGTTCGTCGCGTGCTTGCTCAAGCCGGGATCACAGCCGGCAAGCAGATCTCGCGCCCCTCGATCGTCGATCCCTTCATCCCGCTGATTGTTCAGACCCTGGAGAAGTACCCGCGGTTGCGCGCCAGTCGGCTCTACGAGATGGCCAAAGAGCGCGGCTACCCCGGCGGCCCCGACTACTTCAGGCATGTCGTCGCCCTCTACCGCCCACGCCCGTCGGCAGAGGCGTACCTGAGACTGCGAACTCTGCCTGGGGAACAAGCGCAGGTTGACTGGGGACACTTCGGCAAGTGGACGGTGGGAAGGGCGGAACGCTCACTCATGGGATTCGTCATGGTGCTGAGCTACTCGCGCCACCTCTTCCTGCGGTTCTATCTCGGCAGCGCCATGGCGAACTTTCTGCGCGGTCATGTGGCGGCTTTCGAAGCGTTTCAGTCGGTGCCCAGGGTCATTCTCTACGACAATTTGAAAAGTGCGGTCCTTGAGCGACGCCACGACGCCATCCGCTTTCACCCCACCCTGCTCGAGCTCGCCGCACACTACCGGTTTGCCCCCCGCCCGGTGGCTGTGGCACGGGGCAACGAGAAAGGGCGCGTCGAAAGAGCAATCCGCTATGTACGCGACAGCTTCTTTGCCGCTCGAATCTGGAAGGACCTCGACGATCTCAACGCCCAGGCGAGCGACTGGTGCCTGGGTGTTGCCGCCGAGCGCAGGTGTCCCGAAGACCGAGCGCGAACCGTACGCGAGGTCTTTGTCGAAGAAGCGCCGAAGCTACTGCCCCTCCCAGACAACCCCTTCCCGACCGAAGAGCGACTCGAGGTGCGCGCTGGCAAGACTCCCTACGTGCGCTTCGACCTCAACGACTACTCGGTCCCGCATGAACACACCCGGCGCACCCTGGTGGTGACTGCCACCCTCGATACCGTACGAGTCCTCGAGGGCAATGAGGTCATCGCCACTCACCGTCGGTCTTGGGACCGTGGTCAACAAATCGAAGATCCAGCTCACCTTCGAGCTCTTGTGGCTCACAAGAGCAACGCTCGAGAGCACCGCAGCATCGATCGGCTGCATCACGCCGTGCCACGGAGCCGCAAACTCTTCGAGCACATCGCGCAACAGGGAGGCAATCTGGGCGCAACCACCTCGAGTCTCCTGAGGTTGCTCGAGCGTCATGGCGCCCGCGCTCTCGATGAGGCGATCGAGGAAGCGCTCGAGCAAGGAGCCCCACACCTTCGAGCCGTCAGACGGATCATTGACCGCCGCCGAGAGGCTCGGGGACAAGCGCCTCCAGTCGCCCCTCAGTTCACAGCCGACCCGCGAATCCGCGACATTGTCGTCAAGCCTCACTCGCTCGATACCTACGACCAGATTGAACCGGAGGAACAGGACTGATGCCTGATCACCAAGACGCCACACGAGAGAGAGCGCGCAAGCTGGGTCTATACGGCTTGCTGGCTCACTGGGATCAGATCACCGATGACGATGCCTGGCTCCGAAAACTCCTCGATATCGAGGAGAGCGAACGGAAGCGGCGCAGCCTCGAGCGCCGCATCCGTAACGCGCGGATCGGTGCTTTCAAAGCGATGCCCGACTTCGACTGGAAGTGGCCTAAGAAGATCAATCGCTCCTCGATCGATGAGCTGTTCAACCTGAGCTTCATCGAAGAGGGAGCCAACGTCGTGCTGCTTGGTGCCAACGGCGTCGGAAAGACGATGATCGCCAAGAACCTGACCTACCAGGCGCTGCTGCGTGGGTATACGGCGCGTTTCACCACCGCCAGCGACATGCTCGGCGACCTCGCCGCTCAGCACTCAACCGACGCGCTCGTGCGCCGGCTACGCCGCTACTCGAAGCCACAGCTGCTGGTCGTTGACGAAGTAGGCTATCTCTCATACGACAACCGCTACGCCGATCTGCTCTTCGAAGTGGTCACCCGGCGCTATGAGCAGCGATCCATCGTGATCACCACGAACAAGCAGTTCACCGACTGGGGAGAGATTTTCCCCAACGCCGCCTGCGTCGTCACCCTCGTCGACCGGCTTGTCCACCGCTCTGAAATCATTCCCATCGAAGGTGAGAGCTACCGCCTGAAGGAGGCAAAGGAACGAGCTGCGAAAAAGCGACGTTCGAGAACCGCTGGACAATCAAAAAACTAGGATGACAGCGCCAGATTTACGCGCTTCTGCAAAACCGCTAACAGGCGCCGCCGGCACCTCGCCTTGCCCACGCGCAGGTATCTTCCAAGTACCTGATTACCGATTCGAGAGCGAGCTCGAAAGCAGCGGCGAAATCGGCCTGGCTCTCGGGGTGTAGTAACTGAAAAATATCGAACGACTTGGGCATGGAGATGCAAACGTCCCAGCCGGGAAATCGTGAAGGCAGTCCTGCGTTTCGAACCAGCTTTGTGACGCCATCGGGACCAAAGCCATCAAGAAGCCCCTCGTAAACACCGCGCACTGCAGGTTTACCTGCGAGCCCCAGAAACGCAGCCAGCGCGCCCAAGAAGATGCCGGTCACACCCCCCTTCTCGCTGTAGTAGGACCACGGTGTCGTTTGCCTGATTTTTGAGACGCTCGTCTTGGCCATCGGGCTAGCCAAGGTGCTTTTTGGCCCAAGTGCGCCAGTCAAACGTATCGGGGTCAATCTCTCCGGCGAGCATCTGAAGCCTAAGCGTCGCCATGTTGTTCACCGTCGAGCGAGTGCCGTGCACAAGCTTGCCGAACTTATCAAGCAGCACCCGTAGCTCTGCGGCATCTACACCGGCACCCCCTCCTTCCCCTCCGAGTAAATCGCGATCGATTAGGCTATTGATGTAGTCGGACATCGATTGCCCAAGCGCTGCTGCCCTGGCCTTGGCCCGAGTGAGCTTCTCCTCTGACATCCGAGCCGCTGCAGTCTTAGTAGTTGCCATCGGTGTTTACACCTCCCGTTAACAGTTAGTGCATCTAGTGTTGTGGTGGTTTGCAGACGGCTGTTAGCGCTCAGGCTCTATTGAGCGATCTCTGCCCAGGTCCTCGACGTCGTCCAACTGCGCGCGCCAGTATTCACGGTGGCACTCGCGCGAGTCGATGGAGATGGGACCGAGACTGGAAAACACTTCCTCGAACCTCTGCTGATCCGGACCCAGATAAACGAAGACGCTCGGGAATGGCGCGTTGCGGGTGCTATCTGATTCGCCCCCAACAAATTGAATCCGTCCACGCACAAAGCACTTCGGAAACTCGTTAAGGAGTGAAAACCACTGCGTGTCCGTCCTGGCAGGCAAAAGCGCGATGGCTGAACCCACGTTGCCAGCCTTGTACTCATTGACGAGCTTGTCGACGAACGAGTGGATTTGCTTACCGTAGGGCGGATTCAAAAAGACGGTGTCTGCTTTCCAAGGAAGCGACAGGGCGTCGTCTTCCTTCGTATAGTGCCGCAACGCCGGCACAGTCGGCGGAGAGTTAGAGGCTGCATCCAGGCCAATGCGTCCTTGCACCTGTTCAACCAGCTCAATCAAATGGCGTGGCGTGTACCATTCTTCTGAGTCTGAACTAAAGAGGCTCTTATGCATTCGCCCTCCATGCCCTGGGTAAACAACCAACACCGTATGCACTACCACCCGTAAACAGAGTGGTTGTGCCTTGGTGTTGGCTGTTAGTGGTCGATATGTGGCGTTTAGGCGCGTTCACACTGTTAACGCTCTGGAACTGGCCAGAAGTAGTTGTCGCGCTGCTGCGATGCACCCAGCGGCTGAGAGTCGGTTACCCAGTCAATGACGCGCACCGTGGCATAGCCGACCACGAGCCCGATCACCACGGTCCCCCCCATCGCCAACAAAGCCTCCGGCGGCACGGTTACCAACACAGCCGACGGGTCAAACGGAAGCTCCAGGCTCTGGCCAGCTGCGAGCTGAGAGATACCATCGGGCCCAGCGATAGCACCCCACCCCTGAAGCTCGCCGCTCTCCTTGAGGATGGCGACCGCTTGCTCCGCGCTTTCGGCGCCCGGCACCGGTGTCCAGTTCGAGTAGGAAAGTTGTGACGGCAGTGGATTCCCATCTTGACCAAACCCCAGCACCGGCGGTGCGTCGGCATTGGCATAAAAGAAGGTGGCATCCGAATCACCGACTCCGAGCAACTCCTTGGCGGCGCCATAGGCCTGGTCGGCGGCGAACTCCACCTGTTCATAAGCCCATTCGGCACCGTCGACGGACGCATCCAACACGCGCTCCCAGTACCCAGCCTTATCGAGTTCGCCGCCGCCAATTGCTAGACTCGCGGCGTCGTTAACATTTTGCTCGGCCATTACCGCCACTCCTCTTGTCTGCGCACGATAGTGATGCGCTCGGTGATACAGCGATAGCGCGCGCCGCGAATGAGTTTTCGTGGTTCGCCAAGCGCGGCAGTGACCCAGCCCCAAATGGACCCTGACGAGTTGGCGGCGGGAAACTGCTCCGGTTGGAGCGGCTCAATGCTGCCCGGCGCAGGCAAGCTTGGCAGCTCTTCTTCGACGCCCGCCGGGCTACCATAAGAACTGTCAGCCGGGGCTAGGCAGCCGGTGTCGTCTGGCGCTGGCATTGCTGGCGACTGACCATCATCCAGTTCCGCCTGCACAACGCGCCGCTTTTCAATTTCCTCGATGAAATATTTCTTCAGCATGGGCTGACCTCCTAAGTGATTGCATGCAAACACTCTACGGAACAGTGATGCCAATCCGATTCGAGCGCAAAAAATCTCGTCACCGCGCGGAAAACTTTGCGTTCGTCCGGCTATATTGGAGATGAGCGACGCAAGAGACCTCCAGTTTGGCGCCACCCCGTCGGCGACTACTCCATATAGACAGTTGGGCCAGATGTTTTGCGGACCCACGATTGATTAGCGAGGACCGGACGCTATGTCTGCGCGGAAACGAACATTTGAAGACGTGTTCTTCAAGAGTTCCGAGACACCTAGGAAAACTCGGGCGTTTCTGTGCCGTCTTGGCGTCCATGACGACGACGTTGCGGATGTTTGGCAAGCGTATTTGGTTTGGTACTACTCAACAGGGCACGAAAGATTCAAACCCGACACGTACACCGAACGTCAGACATACAGCTGGTTCTGGAAGGGGCTTCGTTGGCACGCCACCTACTACCTTCGACTACGACGGAAAGAGGTGTGTGTTGACCCAACGGAACTTGAGCTTGAAGGTACGCACAACACTGAGCGTTCTTACCTCAAGAAGTTGCGCGCGGGCGAAGTCCTTGAGATGGTTGAGCAACTCGGCGGCAAAGAGATGCGCGAAGCTCTTGAACGAATGGCATCCGGAGAACGCCTTGTAAGTGATGTATTCCAGAACAACGGGCCACTCATAGGTAAGTACTACAGGATACGCAACAAAGTGAGAGCCGAATTCGGAGATAGCGATGCCAAAGAAGACTGACAACAAGCTTCGGTCACACATTAGCGACTGGCTAGAATCTCAGGTCGAGAAGAGCCTGCGCACATCACCACGGGTCGGCGCACCCAATGAAGCCATGCCGGTCAGACAAGAAACTTCCGTAGATTTTGCTCGGCCCTCAGAAGATGATATACAAGAAGGGATGTTGAAGACTGATGGACCAGAATGGGTTGAGGGTACTCCGCTCAGCTTCGAACAGCTCGAAGAGGCTGAGCAAGCCGCTCAAACAGTGCTCATGAATGCTCTTGTGGCGAAAGGCGTTGAAGAGCAGGACGCGCTCGGTACAGTCTTGAACATGATGTCAGCCTACGCTCCAGAGTTTCTCCAAGTGATGAATGACGAGCTAAGCGCGCGCGGCGAAAAACACCACTCAATCGTCGGTCTTAAGCGACGATTAGAGTACTTGGCAACCGAAGCACAACAACGCATCAGTACAGATAGCATCGAGCGCGAAAGACTGTATTCCCAGCAGGCCAGAGAACGGCACGAAAAAGATTGGCAAGCGCTTGAAGTCTACCGTGATCTAGTCAAAGACATGCATGGCCATAATGACGATAGCGAGTCAGAGGTGGAATAGCTCCGGTAACTGTCACCTTTCTTGTGCACTCTTCTAAGCAGAACACCCCATAACCAATCTTAGTGAGGCGGGGACATGCCCTGCGCAAAGGTCAAACCTATAAAGAGGAACAAAACAATGACGACCAACGGAACCGGCAGCGCTCCAGTGAAACGTCTAACAAGCGGACGTGTCTCTGTGGCCATCTTTGAGAACAGTGGGCAAAACGGCACGTGGTATTCCATGGTGCCGCAACGTTCGTATCGCGAGGATGGTGGTGACTGGAAGAAGACCAACAACTATAGCCGCGATGATGCACCGGTACTTGCGTCCCTGCTCATGCAGGCGCATGGCTGGGTAGTCGCCAAGGAGGAATCGAACCGCCTGGCGGAACGTGCAACTGAGAGTGCGTCGGCCTAAAGTTCGGCAGCGGTTTAAAGGCATAGCCGCCTGGGCAGTGAATGCGTGGGACTGTGCCTTCCAAAGGTCAGCACCAGCGAGGGGCATCCACGCCTCACTCCCTATTTGCCGAGGCCTAGTTCTTGGTAACATCCGCGCGCTGAGATGCGCGACGGACCAGCGACCCGCTGGCTCCCAGAATTAGCGAAACGCACTCAACCTTACTGGCGGAGCGGGACTATGGTGCGCTATGCCCTCACTAGAGAGGCGCTTGGTTTCAAAGGCCAAATCGAGATTCAACAGGATGAGTTCGGCGACATCGAGACCGCTATGACCACCTGCAACGTGGCTCTTGACCTCGAAGAAAAGCTGCACATTCTGATTGAAAACTACTTGGACTTCGAAAAACACCTATTGGGCCTATCTATCGAGAGGGCTGTGCGTCCGCATGTCACTTGGCCCAAGGGCAAGAACGACATGACAAACTCCGCGCGTCATTTGAACAACGTACTGAGCGCCGCCAAACTACTAATCGACCACACACCGCAGGACCTAGCGAGAGCTCTGGGGAAGGAGTCTTCTGCTCTTGAGGAGACAAAGCGGGCAAGAAGCCGGATCTTTGACACCTCACTCGCCTACCGTTGCATGGAGAAGCTCCGCAATTCGATGCAGCACAAGAGCCTTTCGGTCCATGGCTTCGTCTATCCTGATGCGCTCGACCAGGACTCCCCGTCCAGGGCACGCGTGTTTGGCGCATTTCCTCAACTCTTCCCTGCTCTACTCAGGCAAGACGAGAAGCTCAAGCGACTGGTCCAAGAACTGGGCGACTTGGGCGACTCTATCCCTCTCGCGCCGATGGTCCGCGAGTACGTGGAGGGCCTGGCAACAGTTCAAGAAGATGTTGTACGAAGGAGCTTGGCAGAAGCAGTGCAGGCCGCCGACGCTCTAGTAGAGGCCACGGAAGACCGCGGGAAGAAGCACTTCGGCGACGCCTCCTCTCTCTGTGCCGTCGAGATTGAAGGGAAGCGATGGAGGCGCAAGGCAACTGTGTTCGGTGAACCCATTGGGCGTCGACGTGCGCTCGAACAGCTCAACTGCCTTTTCAAAGGTCTCGGAAGGCGTTGTGTTCGAAGCGATGCTACATAGTTGCTGCACGGCTCCATGCGGCTTCCCGGACGCCAGAGTCCGAAGGGTTCTCTCTCTAAACCAAATACTACCGACACAACAGACGCTAAGCCCGGTCTGCTCGTTTACCTTCCCGTCTAGCCGTCATCGTTGGGTCTCTCAAGAGAGCAGGTAGCCGGGTGCTGAGCCGGGTGCAAGGGTGGCCGCAGGCCACAAGCTCTGCTTGCTTGCCCTTGCAGCCGGTGAACACTCGGCTAGCGTTAGCGAACGTTGGGACCCAATGAACGGCTGCGGTACGAGCAGGCGACGAAAGAGCTGTTGGAAGGTCGAGCGGATCCTGAATTAGAACGCACAGAGCACACATTTTGGAGCCACTCGCGCTCTGAATCAAGTAAGGCCATCGCAGCAAGCAAAGGGCCTCCATAGAAGCCCGGGGGTGAGGATTCACCGGCCAATTCAGTCATGCCCCGGATACGCATCTGGTAGTCTCTGTTTTCACTTTGCAGTGCAGAACCAATCGTTCGCTCGAGGCCGCAATTGACAGATCCACTTACGACCCTGACTCTGGCGGTCAATTGGCGCTTCTATCTGCCGTGTCAGTTCATCCTGTACTGGAAACTCGAGGATGCTACCTACGTGAGCCTCTACTACCTGCATGAGGGGAAAAAGGTATTCTTTCATTTTGGTAGCAAACCGCAGCCTGCTTCGTTTCGGCTCTACCGGCCGTCAAAGCGCTACCAGCGCAGAAGCATCGTCTGCGGCCCGCTCTTCCGTGAGCACGGAATCAACCCGAGGCGTTACAATGGCCTCTATAGCACTCGGCTTGTTGTGCATCGAGGGGTGGCACTGCATGTGATAGCACTCAGGTGAGCGAGCTCGTCAAAGAAGGAAGGTCCGCCATACCTGCGCTACAAGTTTTGTCAAACCTCTTCCGTTAACCCACGCTAAAAGCGCTCGGCGTTCCTGACTAAAAAGTCATCAGTTGGAGCTGGCGAAATGGAAACACTCACCGACCTATCAACTGCTCTCCGCAGGGCTCTTTGGTTCCTTGTCGTCGTCGGCATAGCGGACTTCTTCGCCGATCTTCTCCAGCTCTCAGTTTTACTCGACTTGCAAGCCGGCAGATTCGTTGATGAAACATTTGCTACAACGGTCGAGACCGCAGCATTGACCACGGCCACTGCCAGGTTAGCAGCCCTACTCTTCGCCCTAGTCGTCTTTCTCCGCTGGTTCGCCCGTGCCCACAGGAACCTCGGTGTTGCAAGCCTCGAAGAACTCAACTTCTCCCCACGGTGGGCTATTGCGAGTTGCCTCATTCCTATTGTTAACTTCCTGCTTCCTTACATCGTGATGAAGGAAGTCTGGGCCGGATCGGCAGCACTGGCACAGGCTCCAAGAGGTAACTGGAGGACCATCCAGCCACCGCAAGATGTGAAAACGTGGTGGGCAGCCTGCGTCATCGCCATGCTACTCGCCAGGAACGCAAGTCGCTTCTATGTGAAGGCCGGCCTTGAGGAGGCTATCGCGCCATCTATCGCGTCACTATTTGACAATCCTGCCCAAATCGCAGCCGCACTTCTCACAATGAAGATCGTTGCAAGTGTGACTCGACTACAGGAACAGGCACTTCAGGAGACCACGCCGAGTGGCGCATAACAACTTTCAGACCATAACGTGCCCCAGCCTACGTCTGCTTCATTGCCATCGACAGGTTTTGTATAGGTGTGGGTCGATGCAAGTCCGAAACCGACCACGAATCAGTCGTCGCTAACACACGAAATCAGTTTTTGTTGTGATGAGCGCAGAAATTCGCTGTGCGTTTCGCTGCTGATGTGTTAACTTCGACTTCAGTAGTGAAAAGGGGACCGACGAGTTGCAGCTCGCGATCCCCCTGACCGGTGGACTGAGTCAAACGCCAGAGTCGCACCGGGTGGCTTTACATCTTAGACCCTCCAGCACGCCCACATCAAGCCTCCAGCTGCAGTCCACCGGAGAACCCCATCTCCAAAGGCGGAGGTACAACAAATGCAAACCCTCAGCATTCCGCTAGCCCTTGCGGCGACGCTAGCCGTCGCGTTGCTCATCGCGCCCACAAGCAGCAACGCTTGCGACTTGGTCAATGCCTACATGGACAATGTGTCATCGGCCGACGTCGACAAGTATGTGACTATCGAAAACGAAGCAATTGGTCGTACCCAGAACTGCTTCGGCACACTCAATGACAAGTACAGCTGTACTGTGACGCTCACTTGCTCCACGTCCGGATTTGACACCCGTCACATCTGGGGTAACGGCCTCTCGGGGACCTACAAGATATCGAGCGTGAATGGCAACTGCGTCAAGCTCTGCAGGTGTTTTCCGTAGCCGGGAAGATTGTGTGGGGTACTCGAGATGATCCGTCAAGCCTAGTCTCTGGTGCTCCCACGGGTGGCGGGGCAACCGCCTCGCCACCCCATTTCGTCAACTCTGACGCTGTGTTGGAGTCGCACCTAGATGTGAGTAGTGGTCGTTGAGACGATCTGTCGTGGCTAGTCTCAAACGACTCATGGAAGGCGGGGTTATGCCCCGCCTTCTCATAAGTCGATATAGTCGCTCGTCGGGGCTGCGTGACTATCGTTCTATTACAAACTTGATCGTTTTGCTTGCTTCATTTGTATTGAAACGCGCAAAGTAGACGCCTGCTGGCAGTGTCGCTGGAACAGTCCACTCCACATTCTCTGAATCTATAGCCATCGCGGCAAGAAACCGGCCAACTACGCTAAATATTCGCACTGCACCCCGCGCACCAACAGGAAAACGAAAGTGTGCAGTCGCGCGCACAGGATTGGGAGTCACCCTGGCGAGGGGGCGTACCACAGTCTCGCTCGGACCGATCACCGCCGTCGTTCCACAGTTAACGCCAAGCGCACCGATGAGCTCACATCCAGGTGGTGAGTTCGAAGGCGCGCACGGCGAGTTGTTGGATAGGTGGAAGTCCTCCACTGTGCTGTCGCAAAAGAGCGGATCTTCACTGAGGTTACCATTGACACCGGCCTGTACCGCCACACACGGATCAAGCCAATCGCCTCCAACGTTGCCGAACATGTCGGTACATGTGATGTCGACAACGGGATCCAGAATGCAGTGAATAGATGAGCCTTCGCCAAAGGCAACGATTGAGCGCGTTAGAGTTGTCGTTCCGCCAGCCAACCACAAACCACTGCCATCGTGAGATGCCTTGTTTCCAAAGAACGAACAGTTCGTGAAACTCAGGTTCGCCGCATGGCCATAGACTGCGCCGCCATTGCCTTCCACAAGAAAGCTGGAAGACTCGTTGTTCGCGAAAATACAATGGTCGAACTCGGCATCGCCCCCTAGTGCATACACTGCGCCACCGGACGCGAATCCAAGATCGGGGCCCGGATGAATAGCGCGATTGTTATAAAAGGCGCAGTTCTCGAATCTTGCCGCGCCACTTGTGGCTACGGCGCCGCCTCGAACCTCTTCAAACTCGAACACATTGAATACAAGGTTGTCCCTGAAGATGCAATTCCGGATCGTGGGAGATGAAAGCACGAGCATGCCGCCGCCGTCGGACTCGCTCCATCCGTTCGCAATGGTAAAACCATCGATTACCGTGTCGCGAGTCTCGCCGTCTTGGATGGAGAATGCTGTATTGGGATCGCCGAGCGCTGAGGCGTCGATAATCGTAACCTCTGCGCCACCCTCGGACATGAGTACTAGTTGCTTCCCGTAGAACCTCATCCCCGAGTTGTTCGGTCCCGTATAGATTCCTGGTGCCACCAGAATCGTATCCCCAAAAGCGGCAGCCGCCTCGATCGCGGGCAGTATGCCGACTTCATCGGCTGGCACGTGGATTGTGTTCGCCGAAGCTGGGCCAGTCCACAAAGAGGAGCCAACCAAAGCCAACACACTTAAGGGGAGAAACCTCATTTCTAACTACCTAGATTGGGTGAGTACACATCTCCGTCAGTATAGCAAATCGCACACTGAGGCGGGAACGCGGCGCGCAAGAGCGAGTCGTACAAGCAGTTGCGGACCGCATTCATATCCATGATGTTCTATCTGAGTAGCATGATCTTCCGGCTCTGAATCTCACCTCTAGACTTCAGTCTAACGAAGTAGATTCCAGAAGATTGGCGTGCCCCGTGGTCACTAGTACCGTCCCATACGAGGGAGTGTGTCCCTCGATCGACGGCTGAGTTTACAAGAGTGCGAACGTGTCGTCCAAGAACGTCATAAATGGCCACTTTCGCATGCTGTCTAGTAGGCACAGAAAACGTGAATCTCACATTAGGATTGAACGGATTGGGCACCCCATGAGAGAGGCTCACGGAAACCGGAGCTGAAGGACCAGTGAAACTGTCTGCCGACGAATGCCTTCCTTGATGCATCGGACCGTTCCCAAGCTGTGACCATTCAATCGATGGAGTCCCCGCGCCGGTGTCGATGTCGTACATGTGGACGCGACCGGAGCGGTCCGCCACCACGAGCTGTAAGTGAGTATCGCTGGTGTCCACGTCACCGACCGCGAGGTGTCCTTGGATTTCACCATGAAGTGCGATTGGCCACCCTTTCTCCGCAACGAAGACCGAATCATTCCACTCCCACATGAAAAGGCCGAAGGCGTCAGAACCGAAAGCGATCTCGCCGTCACCATCTCCATCCAGGTCACCGAGCACTGCGCCACATGCTACGTGATTCTCTTCCATGGGGCTAGCTGGGAGAGAATCACTAAGCGTGTGTAGCATCCCTTCAAATGCATCCCACACAAGCACCTCGATCTTTCTCCGCGCTGGGTTTTGGTTGCCAAGTTCATTAAACAATTTCCCCACAACGACTTCTAGCTCGCCATCGCCCGTGAGGTCGCCTAGTGCTGGCGGCGCAACCGGTCCGTCGATTGGGATTCTCGCCGGAGAGACCACTTTAGACAGATCTGTTCGCTGGTTTCCGCGAAGCGCATTGAGTACAACAATCTCGTCTCTGCTTGAACAAACAACTCTCAATGTATCATCAAACACACCAAGCGCTGGCGTCGAGTAGGCTCGGTTCTCGGCGCCGGGCCAAACCCACAGAGAGTCCGCCTCACCGTCACCGTTGGAGTCTACCGCGTCAAATGCCATGATCCGGCCCTTGTTGTCGGAGCGGAAAAGGAACGGCGCTCCGACGACAACTTCAAGTTCCGAATCACCATCTAGGTCTGCCAACGCGGGCGTTGAGTATAGGAATCCCGCGTAAGTTCCCGCGAAGTACCCGTCAGCCGTGCTTGCGTCGCTGATGACCTCATTCCCACTTGAATCCCAAGCGTAGAGGGCACCATCCAGCGAGCCGACCACGACCTCGAGCTTATCTTCCCCGTTGTCCTTGATATCTCCAATCACGGGGGAGGACCAGCCGGGCCCAACTTGCGAGCCCGTGTGCCCTGACGGAATGTACTTCTTCCACTTGAGCGTCCGATCGTCGCTGTTGTATACAAACAAGCTGTCTTCCCAACGCGTGAACACGATCTCAGTTTTGCCGTCGTCGTCGATGTCTCCGACCGCCGGAGCTCCGACCAATCCCCTCGAAAACGGGATTGAATCTGTCAGGGCAATGAAGGGAAGTGCATCGGAATCACCTACAGGAAACTCGTCTCCGTTTGGTTGCCAGACATAGAGACCGTCACTCCCACCAAGCAACACTTCCAGATCTTCATCCCCGTCCACATCTGCAATCGTCGGGGATCCAAAATGTCCTCCATCTGTTCGCCTTGGCCACCCGGCATGCTGGGTGTTTCGAGGCTTCTCGGAACGAACATCAGAGTAGTAACTCAGATTCCCCGAATCGTCGACCAGCTTCACAGCATAGAAGTACGTCGTGTCAACAGACGCCGTGCGATCCTCATAGATGCGCGTGTGTTCAACCACCCTGTCCGTCAGTCGAGCGAGCGTAGTTGTATCAGCCTCGGTCCCGCGATAAACGTATGCACCACGAACATCTAGAATCGCGAAGGGGTGCCCCCAAAGTACGCGGATACTCTCCGCTCCAGCCTCGAGCTCCAAACTGGGCGGCCGGGGGGTGGGCTCCAAGTCGATGTCGGTTTCAATCCAGTCGAGCGAATCGCCGTTGGCATAATAGTTCCTCATCGTCACTTGGAACTCTGTGGTGGAGGGCGAAGTCGACGAAAACACAAACTTGTCGCTTGCCCCTTTGTAGCCACGCGCACCGGCTTCGATAGGTCCAAATACGATGATCGAGTCGGTTACAGTTGCCGTCCCGACCGTCTTCCGAAGAAACGCCTTGACATTGTCGGCGCGTCCGGTACCAGTGTTCCTCACATAAGGCACTATTTCGTAGGACCCTGGCGCGAAAGCTCCTCCCCAGGTGAACTCTTCCCAATCGAGTGCGGGTGCAGCGATCGGTATAGTGAATTCGCTGAGTCCAATGTCAACGGTACCCGAACTCTTGGTAAAAAAGGTCGTCAGGTTCAGTTGATAGCCATCTTCCACGGTGTGGTCCACGTGGAAGTAGATGTCATCACTAGCAGTAGCACCGGTCGCAACAGAGCCCAGGTCCAGATTCTGATCGTCCCAGGTGATCCAATCCGTCGCCAGCGCCTCAAAGGTCAGAGTGTCCGTGTCACCCACTGTAGCTACTAGAACCACTTCAAGCGTGGAACCGTTTTCTGTTACTGAGTCCCCGGCCTCCTCGTCAACGAGGTCTACATTGTCGAAGCCACCACTGGTCGTAATCACTCCCGTCACTTCAACGTCCTTTGACCCCGTACTTCTCCCCCTCACTACCATGTGCCAGAGCGGCTGCGCAGGATCGTCAAAATCCCTCCACACAAAAACGCCGTGAGCAGAACCTGACGTGAGTTCGTCTGGAACACCTTCGGGGCGGATACCGAACCAATTTGAAGGAAAGGCGAAACCTGAGTCAGCGTCCGCAGCCGGATGCGCATCATCCTCGCCGATGTACACGGTGGCCGGGTCAAGGTCCAAGTTAAAGAAGACTGGCCCATACGCAGCTGCTTCTCCATCAACTGTCGCGTTCAGATTTCCGGTATTCTTCACTTCAACGGTGATCCCAATCTCTTCTCCTGCCTCAGCAACCAAATTCGCGTTCGATTCTAGCCAATCAAAAGCATCGTGTCGTTGGTATTGGATCAACGCTTCATTTGGCGCAAAGGAGTTCACGTAAGGGATAGTCGTTTCAACCGGATATGTGTTGCCCAAACTCACCACGACATCGAGCGTATCGAGGCTTGTCAAGTTCAGAGTGAATAGCTGAGTGCCATCACTAGTTGTGTAGTCTGAAGCGTAAACATCGTTGCTCTTGATGCAAACTAAGGCACCTTCAACGCCCTTGCTGTCTGCGACCTTCTCTACCGTAACGCCGAAAGACCACACTCCACCTTTGTCGAAGCTGGAAGGGCTTATCGTGACGTTAACCGAGTCCGGCGCTCCGACCCAGAGCGGCATCGTTGGATCTCCCATTGCGTTCCACGTCGCAACCGCACGAAAATCCGTCCGGTTGTCTTGTGCAAACGCCGATGCTTGGCCGAACACGTTGACTTCGTTTTGAAAGAGCTCGTCAAAGAAGTCGACAGCAACGTAGTGTGATCTACCGTGCTTCGATCTTGATTTGCCAAAGTATGCGATAGCACCTCCTGCGGGGTGCATCAAGACACTCTCGGCAATTGAGCCGAAATCAAATGCATTGGATTCGCTACCAGACGTGACAATCACGAAACTGCGCCCCTGATTATCAAGCTCGAGTGCTGCTCCTTGAGTCAGGAACTCCGCAGCAACCGGCGTCACGCAATCCCCACATTGTATCGAGTCAACAACAGTTGGCCCCCCCAGCGTGTATGTGTTTGAGTGCTCTCTGTGCCAAACGTATGCTTGCCCCTCGTTCAGCGCGTCAACGATTTGGGCGGTGGAGGTCCAATCAGTGATTCCATCGAACCACGGCTGGCGAAAGACGTTGTCAGTCGTATCGCCTAGATTGCATGGGCTTGTCGTGTCAACACACATAGTATCGACTTTTTGGTAGATGCGGCTGATCTCCATATCCTCAAGTAGCTTCTCTCTAGCTATGGTCTCTGAGGTGTAGAAGCCGTTTCGATCCTCGGGCCAGGCAACTTCCTCGACAAATCCCGTTGCCAGGAGCGCTTTGCTGTAGAAGGCGTCGGACGGGAGTGAATCTGCCTGGCCAGGAACAAACGTGTATTGAAACAGTTTGTCGACGAAAGCTTCAGCTTGTGCCGGATCGTCCGCTGGGACTCGTCCGATCCAAACATCATGAAATGGATCGTTTTGCCCGACCTCAAAGTTCGATTCTCCGAACCATCGGTCACCATCGAAGTTCATATCGCCATCTAGACCTGCATAGTAGATGTCAGCAGGTGGATTGGGATCGCCCGCGTAGATGATTCGACGCGCTGGGACGACGTCCGAGTCCCCACCGATGAGAATGTAGTCAGTGCTCCATTTTTCATAGGCATCGATAATGAAGTTTCGAATCCGCTCCTGCGTGTCTACGCCGTTGTAGTTGTCCCGTATCCAGTCAACGGTCTTGACTACCGTGGGCACGCCCGCGCGCGTCTTCCATTCCGCAATGCGATCAAAGGCGTCTTCCATGCCCGTTGCTGAAGTCCCCAGGGTCGTTGTGTTGTTCGTTATCACCACGAGCTCGACCGGAGAACGATCGGTGGAGGGCATGTCCGTGGGATTGAACGCGTTGAGATCGGTATCTTCCCACGCATTGCTAGACGAAGCTGTCAGATAAAAGTCGTTGAAGTCCTCAGGATTGATGATTGTGCGCTTGACCCAATCTACTTCTCTTTGCTGCTTTGACCACCTGTGCCCGGGTCGCTGCCTCTTGCGGATGTTGCTGGCCGCGAGTCCGTCGAGCGGCGAGACTTCTAGCTGCACTTGGACGGTGCGATAGACAATGAGTTGCTGACGTATCCCTATGTATTGAACAGGATTGATCCGGAAGTTGAGAAGTCGCACTCCACGAGCACTACCAGCCGAAACGGGTTCCGCGAGGTCCAATGGATAGGGCACAAAGGACCCATAGACGTCTGGATCTGGCCCCACAGGATCAAAGCCCGATCCTGCTGGGGGCTGAATGGGTCGAATGTAGTAGTTGCCAGGGAGAGTATCTGGATCAGCAAATAGAACTCTAATTCGACGAACGTCATCGAATTCGCGCAGCACCGCACGACTCGCGACCCTAGGGAGATTTGGCCTGCCCCATTCCGATTCGTCTTCTAAATACTCGACTCCCGCGACGTCCCGAAGCGAGATAGCGTGGGAACCATCGCCAAGATCTCTCACACGAAATTGCTCACTGGAAAAATTAAACGTAAACCGAAACCCCGGTTCGCTTTCTATTTGCTCCTTATCAACGGCATTACTTGCGCCTCGCATAAAGAAGAGAGCAAATAGGGCGCTCACTACTAGCACAAATGTGGCTCGGCGATTCATAGCAAGGACCTCCCCGAAAAGCTGCGTTGGGGTCAAGTCAAACTCTGCCCGTGGCCAATCGGCACCAAAAGCCAAGTGGTCAGTGTGCAGACATCTTGTCGGATACTTAGAGCGCCCGCAGTCTTAGCAGCTCGAGGTTCAGCAGGTTGGAGGGGCTTGTGCCTCAGGGCGCGCAGGAAGGTTGGTGACCAACGGTCTCCCATGGTGCATGGGCGAGGTGCTCAGTTCGTTGATTCTGGGTGGTCGGCCCGCCGTGGCGAATTCGAACTGAACGCTTCTAGAGAATCACAACGATGTGAGGCCGTCAAGAACTTTCGTGGCGACAATCGTCATCGAACAATTTGAATCTTCGCTAGCAGACATAGCTCCATGCTACGTTTTCACCTGGGGGTGTTCATCCAGGTCTGCACGTTGCGGCCACGTGGGGCCACATAACGATGCACCCCCACCAATTCAACCTCGGCGCTTTCCACGCTTCGCAATTCGCTCTTTCGGCTCGCGTACCGAAACGGTGAAACCCAACGACAATATGAACACGCATCGCAAGACAAGCGCTTGGTGTGTCGACGACTAGCACCCGGAGCGCGTCTCCTCTTCTGCCAAGAACCCGTGATAGACGCGATCGCGTTCATCCTGCGAAGGCACTCGTTTGTCAACGCGCGTCCGGAGCTCGAGCCAAAACTCAAACCGAGAATCAGCCCTCTCCCTTGGCGACTTCGATCTGTTTGCAGCAATCTGCTTGTTAACGCTTTCAAGTGCCTCCTCTACGCCTTTTGGCCTGCTACGTTCTCTAGGGAACACCTGCTCCCTGGCAGCCGATGCGTATCCGCCAACTATCGCCGCGTGTAACCATGCACCCGGCCCCTCCTTGAATCGAAGCCCATTTGCCACCCTAGTGTCAAAGTAAGCTATTGTCGCTCGGATTGTTTCCGCATCGCATTGCCCGACGTCGACAGTGGCTTGCGCTTCCGCCATGCCACGCTTGACCAACGAGTCAACTAGCTCCTGCCGCCTGGCCACTTGCTTCTTTCGCGGTCTCGTCTTCGTGGCCAGTGGCAGCGGGAGTTGGCTGTCAAATCTGTATATGCACTCATACACGCCGCGCGGATGAAGAAACACGTCCGCATGCGACAGCTCATCCCAGTGTTGAAGCAAGTGCTTGTGCGCTCGCCGTAGTTCTTCGGCAATCTTTTTTCTGGAAGCAGCGCTCAGTCGCAACCGTTTCGCAATATCAGCCATCGGGATTCGAACCTCCCCGCGAAACTTCTTTGTTGGTCTGTGATATGCAGTCCGATGCAGATAGCACAACAGCTCTTTTGCGATACCAGCGCGCCTGGGGAGAGCATCGTAAACGCCCAGGTCGAATGGCTTCGTGTAGCGCCCCAAGTAGTTCTTCACAAACCAGTCCGCAAACTTGAGTGCCACCTGTCCGCGCTCCAAGTCATACTCGTTGCCGGTTCTAGCCGACGCTGTCTGATCCTTTTCGCTATAGATTTCAACGCTGCAGAGATGGTCCACCACTTTGAGAAGCCTTCTTTGCTTCGTGCTTCCATCAACAACAGCGAACTTGAGCTTCATGCCCATCATGGCAAGCGTCTCAAGCGATCGCTCGATTTGTCTGTACTTGGTGCCTGAACGCTTCACGCCCATAAGGTCACAGGCTTCACGCAGGTAGAACTTGATTCGGCCGCCTTGGTCAAACCCACGGGTCTTCGCAATTCGAAGGATGACCTTAAGGAAGAGCTCGCGTTCTGCGCCACCTGGAAGCGAATATCCCTCTGCGGCATGCAAGCTCATCTCCTGGGCAACCTGGTTGCCCGTCTCGGGATCACGGCCGATGGTCTCAAGATGAAATCGCTTGTCGGCACTCCCTCTGTTGCGTTGCAGTCCCAAGAGCTGATCTCGTTGCACGGAGGATGGCAAGGGTGAGCTGATAGATGAGCGGATCTCATCGGTGTGCTGTGAGGGTGGTGATGTCGGAGGGCCTCGAGCCCTTTTTTTGTTTGTGGTGGATGGGGTGTTCATCGGTTCGAGGCGCGGGCGAGCCAGCGCCGGAGTGAGAGGCGGGGGTTTGTGACTCGTGAGCACGGCGCGTTGTGATGGAACCAGCGGAATGCTTTGAGCTGGTCTAGGATGTCAATGTGATCGAAGTCGTCAACGAGCTCCTCGACGAAGGGCATGTCGAGAGCGGGATCGAAGGGGTAGTCCGGGAGCTTGTGCTCGAGGTAGTCGAGCACGCGTGCGACACGATCGGTTGAGGTAGTCATCGCAGCCCTCCGAGGTGCTACATCAACAAGTGTCGGCGAGCGGTAGCAACGGTCGCGGGGTCAACGGTGGGCACCTCGGCAGCGGCGGCGGTCTCGAGCGCCTTGAGACAAACGTGATCGATAGCACGGAGGTTACCGCGTGTGATCTCGTAGATGGCGTCGATCGCCTGATCGTCGAAGGGCGCCGAGTCTGAGCCGACGATGGTAGCGCGGTGCTCGATGTAGGAACGAGTCTCTGCGCGGCTGAGAAGCCTGAGCGTGGCGCAGTGTGCCATGCGGCGGCTGATGGGGGCGAGGTCTTGTCGTTCGAGGAGACGCTTGAGCCCGGTGTCGCCGGCGAGGATAAGGCTGAGGAGCAGCCTCGAGTCCATGTCGAAATTTGTCATGACTCGAAGAGTGGCGAGTACCTCGGGTCTCATGTCTTGCGCTTCGTCAATGATCAATACCGGGCGGACGCCATCTTCCTCGGCGCGAGAGCGAAAGTGCACCTGGAGCTTGCGCATGAGCGTGGGGTAAGTCCCGGCGGGCTCGATGCCGATGACCACGGCAATCTCTCGGCACATGTCGCGGCGCGAGAGCGAGGTGACCTTGACCTCGTGAACGCGGTAGCGAGCTTCTGGGAGGCGATCACACAGGGTGCGCAGAAGCATTGTCTTACCGGTACCGGAGGGAGCGACGAGGACAGCACTCATGCGAGCTTCGAGAGTCGAGCGGAGCGCAGTGAGCGGCTCGTCGAAGATCGAGGACGTCCAGCGGTCGCGGACGGGAATCTCCCTGGTGAAGGGAGTTTGTGTGAAGCCAAAGTGGCTGCGTAGATCAGTGATCGTCTGAGTCATCGTCAGATCCTTTTGGGTAGCCGCCGTCGGGGTCGACGATGGGATCAAAGTCGGCCTTGAAGGCGAGGTGAGCTGCGGTGTCCGGCGCAGCGGTGGGTTCGGGGGGAGAGACAGAGCGAGGGCGTGCGCGCCGGGCGTAGGCGTTGGACTCGAGGTCGACGGGGTGAATGCGGACCTGGCGTCCGTGGTCGAGGATCGACAGAGCGCTCGAGTCAAGCAGATCGCGGGTGATGGTGATCTTCGAGCCGGCGTGTCCACGAGGTAGTTCGTAGAGCACACCCTCGAACGAGATGACGTTGTCGTTTGAGACGCGCCGTTCGAAGGAAAGTGTGAAGCAGGCGTCGAGCCAGGCGCGCTCGGGATAGTTGAGGTCGCGTTCATCCTCGGCCCAGCGCTCGGCGGGAGTCTTGCCCTTGAGCCCTTCGTGGGGTGCGTGGTTGTAGTGGTGGCGCGCCCAGTGAAGGAGGCGCAACGTAAGGGCAGAGGGCTCGGGATCGATTTCAGGGTTTCGGTCCCAGGTGCGTAGGAGTTGTTCCCATAGGGTGCGGTTGAACCGTTCGACCTTACCGTGCCCTTCGGGATACGCCTCGGTGCCGTAGATGAAAGAGAACCTCAAACGTCCAGCCACGCTACGGGTGTCGCCCGAAATGAAGCCGCCGCCGTTGTCGAGAAACAGAGCGCGCATCAACCCGACCTCGAGGATCACCTGGTGGAGCGCGCGGAGAAAGACTTCGGTGGACTCGCTGGTGCCGACGAGTCCTCCGAGGATGAAACGCGTGGCATCGTCAATGAAACAGATGGCAACACGCTTGAGGTGCTGAGAGCCGGCACGGAAGTGTTTTCCGTCGGCGAGAACCATCAGCATGCGCTGGGAATAGGCGAACCGACGCATGTCCTGATCCCGCCGGCGTGAGGGCCGGGTGAGAGGTAACCCCAGGCGCTTGCAGGTTCGCCACACAGAGGTGCGGTCGACCGGCTCCCTTTCGCCGATGTGACCCTGCTCACGCGCGCGGCGGATGAGTTCTGGGACTGAGGCTCTTGGGTCAGTTTTCTTCTCCTGCTCGAGAAAGCGCACCAGTTTCGGGGACAGCACGGTGGAGTCCCGGATCTTTTTGCGGGCTCGATCTTCGAGACCCTCGATCCCCGTCTGTCGGTAGGCACCTAGCCAGCGATAGACGGTGCGCTCGGTGAGTCGCACCGAGCGCCCGCGAGAATCGACGTGCGGCAAGCGGAGCACATCGCGAATTGCCTGCGCGTCATTCATGCCCGACAGCACGCGCGCTTCCACTTCGGAGATGACCTGGTAGCGCAACAGCGCTTGCGGAGAGATGTGATGTCTCGAGGCATCGTCTTGCACGGGGTGTGTCCTCCCTCGAGCACCTTGCGGGAACTAAGATCACTGCGCAGCGACGATTGTCGAGGGATGGCTCAGGGGGGAACGAGCCCCGTTGTTTTGAGGAGTGTCGAGGGCGAGACGAGGCGCCCGAGGGTGGGATCAGCGATCCGAGCTGGCCCCCACGCTCCACCCAGGGCGCCAGCGGCAAGCCACCGCGACCACAGATCATCGGCAAGCGGCTGCGCGCTCAGAACCGCCACGACGGCCTGGGCGCGTTCAGAGAGTCGGGATGTCATCGGCCACTCGCGACGAAGCCGTTGGTGCTCGAGCCCATCGATTCCCAGGAAGTCGCGAAGGCGCTCGACGGTGCGCTGCTTGATCTCCCCAGCCAGCCCGAGGAACCGAGCGCACCGCCTTAACCAGCGTCTTTGCGTTCCGTAGCGCCCCGGTTGTGCCGCTTCGACGTCGGTTCCTTCGCGCGACCAGCGCCGATTCCGCGCCGCCTCGATAGCCGCAACACACACAGTGCCCTGCCACCCCACCCCGCCTCGGTCCTCGCGCTCCGCCTCCACCGACGCGAACCCGCTCACCTCGATCGGCGCCATCGCCATGCGTCCGTAGGGCACGTGGCCGAAGGGATAAACGGTGAAGTAGCACGAGTGCTCGCGGCAGTGTCGTGTCGCAATCGGGAACTCCGGACCCGCCTTCCGCTTGCGGTAGCCGTGCCCCACGACATCGCACGGCTCGTCCGAACTCGCCTTCAGGCATTCGGCCACCGCGACCGCCGGTCGCATCCTACCCTTCGCATCCGCAACATACGGAGAGCTGATGAACGGCTGCACTGCCCACTCTTTTTTCCGAACTCCCTGGCCACCACCGCCCATTTCATGGCACACTTACCCTGTCCCCCTTCGTGGGGGCTTCGCGAGGCGTGTCTATGCTCAGATAACGAACTCAACGCGAAGAAGCCCACAGCTCCATCAAAGCTGTGGGCTTCACTTCTCCAAAAGACACCGCCTCACTCACCCCGAATCCACCAACATCCTATCCTTTTCTGACAACCAGTGTGCAACGACACCTCTCATCTCCGCCAATGGGACCGCAACGCAGCACCCCCCTCCTCGTCCAGCACCAAAGAGAGGGAGTCGGTCAATGTTCGACTCAATAGCCACCTGCTGGAGCTGCGCGGCGCCAGAAGCCGAATCGGCGGTTGCCGCTGCCCTGTTCTTCTTGCCTAGAGCCACACACCCCCTATTGTGTGATTAAATAGATTAGTAATTAGAGATTGGGCCCGAAAATCTCGAGTCGTTTCAATGAGTTTTGGCGCCAACAGCCCCTCCAAGTTCACGATTAGCCCCTTGAAGTTCACGTTTGGCCCCTTCAAGCTCACGTTTGGCCCCTTGAAGTTCACGATTAGCCCCTCCAAGTTCACGCTAGCCCCTTGAAGTTCACGCGCGCCAAATCGCACGCAATGCACTGGCAGTAGACTGAGTTTCCTTGGCTCGACTCCAATTGAATCAACGTAGTTCTAGGTGGCGTTGGGTTCAACGTGAACAAGCAGGGGCTAGGCATCGCCTCCTCCGACAGGATTTGCCTCCATGAAGCTCCGGAGGGCCTGAGGAAGAATCGCTCGGAGTGTAGTTCCCTTGTCGAGAGCGTAGCGCCGTACCTCTAGGTGCAACTCGGGACTAATCTCCCAATTGCACTTCTTAAGGCGCCGCGCTTGAGATTGGCGGTGCTCATCGTGGCTCGGAGTTGAGACGGCCCGGGCGTGCGCCCTCTTGAGCTGCAGAAGACTCCGGTCATCAACTTCCGCCTCACCGTCATTCTCCCCGCGGTTAATGGTAGGGCGCGACGATTGACCAGCCTCGCGCTCAGGCTTTGCACTCTCCAGGAAGTCTAAACTTACTGCTTGCCTCTTACGCTTCATGACTATCCCCCACTATTCATTTGCAGCCCTTGGACGCTCCTCACCTAAGGCCACCAACATCTCTTGCACCGCATCACGGTAGGCACTACTGCCTCGATGAGCCTTGTCGAACAGTTGAAGCGGAAGACCCGCACTTGTCGACTCAGGAAAGAGCGTGCTCCGCATGACCACTGATTGAAGAACCTCTTCACCGTAGACGCGTCGAACTTCGTCCGCCATTTCAGCGTGATGCTTTGTCCGAGCATCAAAGAGAGTAATGAGATATCGAACCGGCACACCTACGCGATCAACTTGCTCAAGCAAAGTGCTAAGAAGTGTTAGATGCAGAATCTTAAGCCCTCTTCCCGCCAAGAACTCTGGCTGCACGGGTACGAGAATCAGGTCAGCTGCGCAAATGCACATCGCGCTTAGCTTGCCTATGCCCGGTGGAGAATCAACAACGACGTAGTCGTAGTCGTTTGCTGCTGAAGCTATAGCTTTCCTCAGCAGAAACGCCCAATCCGCTCGATCAGCGATTCGTTCGTCGATGTTGGCGAGGCCAATAGCGGATGGAATGAGATGCATCCTTTCGAGTTTCGTTTCCACCGCTGCATCGCGAATGCCTACACCGCTTCCAGGAAGTAGCACCTGGAGCGCGTTTCGCTTGGGGAAGTCTTGTTCGGGGTCGTGGTAACCAGCGCTGAAAGTAAGGCCAGCGTGTGGATCCATGTCGCAGAGAAGGACTTTTGCTCCAAGCTCGGCCAGACATGCGCCACTGTTCAAAACAGTTGTACTCTTCCCCACCCCTCCTTTTTGATTGGCCACTACTATCGTCGCCGCCATTGGATCACCCTTGATGCCTTGGTTCCTTCCCTTCTATAAGCGCAACATGAAGCGCAATTGGTCAATACACAAAGTTAGAAACGACGTTTGAATGGACCTTCACGAGCCTTGGTGTCAAGGACCGAAGGCTTGAGGGCATAAAGGAACCATGGGTTCAAGGTGCCTTGGCTGGTTCGACCCGGATCGGTTCTTAGCGCCGTTCTTACTGCGACCCAACACAATTGCCGCACCTCTCCGAGTTTCGTCAACCACGAGCGGCTGATGGCCTCTAAGGGGGGGTGCTGGGTTGGGTTGGGCTCGCATTTGGATACGTCGGGCACGAACGAGACCAAGGAACCTGGAAGCCAAGGAGCCTTGGTCAGTGGGACCGAACCATCAAACAAACTAGAGTCGAATGTAAAAAAGTGGTCGACGCAAGAGTTCGCTGGCTCGGCGACTGCAAACGCAAAGTGTAAACACGCCACATTCTGTTAACGCTGTAAACAACGCAGCGCGAACCCAAATCTCTTGCGCGTCGAACAGCACCAATCGCTGAAACTTGTGTAATGCTTACTGGACCAATCCTTAAGCACGTGACACCAACCGCAAGCGGCTTCAGTGAGCGCAGCTCAAACAACGGCAAGGCTTGTAGGCGAGGAGCAGTAGCATGGCAAATTACAGGGCGCCGATGCGCAAGGCGGAACGGCCACTTCTCACGGTGAATGAGGTCGCAAACTGGCTCCAGCTCAAACCCTCGACAATCTATGCGTGGGCTGCTTCTGGGCGCTTGCCTCATGTCCGAGTCGGTGGCAGGATTCGTTTTCAGTACACAGACATACTTGGATGGCTTGAGGCGCGGAAAGGAGCATAGTGAATGCCTCGACCACCCAAGGGGCTCTTCAAACGAGGGGCCACTTACTACGTTCGCCTGCGCGGCGGAGGCCGGGACAAGTGGCTACGGCTTGGCGACGACTACCAAGAGGCCTGTCGTCGTTTGCGAGTCATCCGCAGAGATGGGAACGTTGCCGCCGTTAACTTGAGCCAGGAATCTGTTGAGCAAGCCGTGAAGCAATGGCTGGAGGTGCGGGTGCCGGTCCACCGAAACGAAAAGGGAGTCAAACTCGCAAACACGCGCGCGCTAAGGTATCTAATCCCGTTTCTGGGGTCCAAGCCTTTGAAGCGTGTGACCCAAGACGACCTTCGTGCCTATAGGCTATGGCTTGAGAGGAAGTGCAATAGCCAGCAAACGGTCGCGCATATCCTGAGCGATGCACGCTGTTTCTTCAGATGGTGTGCAGAGTCAGGACTTGTGGCAACTGCTCCCGTCCCGCGCTACTTGTTGCCGCGCATCGATGAGAGGCCCCCACCGAGGCTAAATGACGATGAAATCCAGACGCTTTCGATGCTTGAAGAACCGTTTGGGTTTGCATGTCGTCTTGCGTTAGGTACCGGGCTTAGGTGGGGCGAGCTCGTCAGGGCTCAGGCCTCGGATGTCGAGGGCAGGATGCTGGTGGTGAGCCAAACGAAAAACAAGAAGGTGAGACGCGTTCCGCTTCCGCCCGAGCTTCTTAGGGAGATTAGGAGCAGGGTAGGGCGCCTAATGGCCTTCAGCTACAACTCGAACTGGCACTTTGCCTGCAGGGTAAGGGAGCTGTCAGGGATTGAGCGCTTCCACCCCCACCTCATGCGCCACACGTTCGCGTGCCGATGGCTTGAGGCCGGTGGGAATCTGGTAGCGCTTCAGATGATTCTCGGGCACTCAGATGTGAAGACGACTCAGAGGTACGCTCGGCTCACTGACGATGTTGTGCGGCGGGAAGCTGAGCGGCTCTTTAGGGAACAAACGGTAGCAAGTACGGTAGCAGGTGACAACTTAAGTGACATTGGGGCATGAGGTTGCGCAACAAATCCTGCGGTCTCGAAAACCGTTGTGCGTTCTGCGTACCGTGGGTTCGAATCCCACCCCCTCCGCCAGTAGAGCCGCTCGCCCAGCACCATAACCCAATGGTGGAGAGCCACTTGCCCACCCAATGCGACTAGCAACCCGCCCAGGCTGAGTCGTCAAGAGTCTCCTGGTGTGCGCCTTAGTTCGCCCCTGTTTTGGAGACATCTCGGCGACGGGAGGCTGAGATGCTGGTCAATCGGATAGCGGTCCAAAACCGCGGCACCTCGATCCACTATGAGGGCTTCACCCTCAACCGACCGGCGACGTCGAACCGTTCTTCGGCGGCCGCGTGGCCGCTCCTGGATGCAGTCGATGTGGGGGCGGTACTTGCTGAACGCGGAGAGCTAGCGACCGCGCCGGGAACTACGGTGGTGTTGGATGATAAACCCCGAGAGATGCTGCGAAACCGGCTCGACAGATGCTCAGGAGGCACCGCAACGACGCTCGTCGGTCAGCTTGTGCTTGACTCCGGAAGTGCCGGATCCCGGCGAGCCTGACCCCGGGCGAGGTTGCCGAGGAGGGTCGCGCATCCGTTCGACGGTGTACCGCTGGGAGACAGGTCGCCACGCACCGCCGATCGACGTCATGGTTGTGCTTAAGCGGCTCTACCCTTTCGAGTGGAGCGAGGTCAAGAGATTGTGCAGTCTCTGCCGGGCGAGAGGACGCCGGAACAAGCGCTCCGACCTAGCACGCACTCATACTCCCATTCATGCTCAAGGTCGCACCTCCTAACGACGATGCGGGACTTGAATGCGCGCTTTGCGCTGCCCGCAAGAATTGACGCGTGCTCCGGATTGGTACACGGGCACGGCGCATGTTGTCGGTCGGGTCGGTGTCCGGTTCTACCCTGAGTACCCCTTGCGGACCGGGCACCGCCCGCCGGCCATAACCGGGTAACTCGAGCGGGGACAAGGGATGTACAAACATCGCCCGACTGCAGCACCGAACGGGGCCATCGAAAGCACGACGCCAGCTGGATTGTGGCGTTATGCGCGCGAGTACCTCGAGGCGGCCGAACTCATTCGCCCAAAGGATTACACGCACAAACTGTCGGCACCAACATGCTACCTCCTGGGCCACAGCATCGAGTTGTTGCTCAAAGCCTTCTTGCTCGCCAAAGGGCGCAGCCTCGATGACCTCGTCGACATTGGCCACGACTTGCAGCGTGCGCTGGAGGAGGCCGACAGCGCAAACCTTGTTGCCTTCGCCCCTTCGGAAAACGATTACCGTGGCTTGCAAGAACTCGTGGATATTATTCAGGATGAGTACAAATTCCACGGCTTTCGATACTTCAAACGCGGCTTGAAGAGACGTCCTGACCTTCGAACCGGCATCCCAGCAGTCAGCTCAATCTTGGACGGAGTGAGCGAATCTTGCGGATGGCCGGCCGCTCGACGTGGGCCCCGCTGAAAGTCACATCCGCTCGCAAATCGACGGCAATCCGCCGGGAATTCCAATGGGCTTCGGGTGGGAGCGTAGTTGCGCAGTATGCGACTTGCTAAGGCTGGCCTTTCCGTGCTTGCAGTTCGCGCTGCACCGCGAGGGTCGGTTTCAACCTCGCGGCTCGACGCCGGTGGTACCGCCGTACTGGGGCAAGTCGTCCGAGATCGGCCACCAAGCCGCCTTGTGATCGACGTAGACATGACCACCCGGCTGGCGATCAATGGCGCCATCCAAACACGCCAGCGCCAGGTGCACCTCGCCCTCCCAGCGCGGCCCCTCGTACGCGAAAGTGGTGCCGCACCGCTGGCAAAATGACCGGCAAGCACCCGTGTCGGTGGTGTAGCGGCTCACCAGTTCTAGCCCTTCTAGATAGGCAAACTGTGAACTCTGAAAACCGGCGTAGGTGACAAACGCCGCCCCGTGGGCCCGCCGGCAGTTTTGACAATGGCAATGCGCACAAAACCGGCTGGGTAACGCCACCTCAAACCGCACGCTGCCGCAGGCACAGCCTCCGGCGACTCTCTCCTGGCTCACGCCACACCCCTCGGTTAATGTTCCACCATCATGCCAGCCAAGCCCCTGAAGCAGCTCGAGCTTCTCCACAAGACGCTCTGGGACCGTGTCTGCCGGCGCTTGTTGGCAAGCGGCTCCACCGCCAGGGCGGCAGAACTCGCAGAGGCTCAGAGCGTCGTCTTCCTGCGCTACGATCGGATCGGTGACATGCTCGTTTCAACACCGGTGTTTACCGGGTTGAAAGCGATGAACCCCCACATGACTACGGCCGTGGTCGCCAGTCCGGCCAACGCGCCCATCGCCTGCGCCCACCCGGACATCGACCGCGTCCACGTCCTCAGACCCGGTCGCCCCATCGACAGCTGGCACGAGATCAAGGCGGCCCGGTGCGCGGGCTACGATGCAGTGGTCAACCTCAACCTCAATCCGTCCCTGACCGGCGCCCTGCTCGCCCGCTGGGTGTGTCCCAACGGTGTCAAGGTGGCCGCGACTCACACGCAACAAGCAGCATACTACGACGTCCTGGCGCCGATCGAACGCGACAACCGGCGGTCGATGGTGGAGTTGCTCCTCCCCTTTCTCCAAATGTTCGGCGAGTTGCCAGACGCCTCACACCTCAAGCCGCGGATCGGCATCGACCCTGCCGACCAGGCCAAGGTTCTAGCGGTGCTCGCTCGATTGGGCATCCGGAAGAACAGCGCGGGCAGCTTGGCGCCCTACCTGGCCATCAACCTCTCGGCCCGCCGCCCGGTGACGCGCTGGCCAGAGGCCAGCTACATCGACTTATTGCGGCTCCTGACCACGCTCGGCGACCGCCCGGACGACGTCGTAGTCTTCGGCGACCCGGCTGATCGTGGCCGCACCGAGCGCATCGCCGGCGCTCTGGGGGGCGCCGTCCACCGCTTCCCACCGACTCGCAACGTCATGGAGATCGCGGCGCTGGTGAAGTGGGCCACCGCCGTGGTCACGCCTGACACATCGATCGTGCACTTCGCCTCGGCTACCCAGACGCCGGTGGCCGGGCTCTTCGCCACCCAAGAATTTCGCCCCATGGAGTGGCAGCCATACGGTATCCCGCACCGCTCCATCTTCGCGCGCGAGGGGCGTCCGGTAGCGGCGATCACGCCCGTAGAGGTTTTCGAACAGGTCGTCGATCTACTCGCCGAAGTCTGGACCTAAACCGGTTACCGCACGATGACGACACGGCTCGACTGTGCCGCGCCACCCGCAACCAGCCGGATGTAGTAGACGCCGATGCCCACCTGGGCGCCACCATGGTCGCGGCCGTCCCAGCCAAAGCTGTGGGTGCCGGCCGGCAACGTCCCCCGGTGCAACGTGCGCACCAAACGGCCCAGCGGCGAGTAAACACGCACCGACACTGCGCGGCGCTCGCTCAGGAGCGCCGTCACCACCGTTTGGGCCCGCGTCGGGTTCGGTGCCGCAGGCAGCAACCGGGCGCCACTAGAAGGCACCGCGAACGGAGAGTCGACGCCCCCGACTGGGGCGGTGAAGATGATCGAGTCGAGCCCCACTTCGCCGTCCACCGGGTCTGGCATCGGCCCATAAGGCGCCAGGTCATGACGCCACAGCAAGCGGTCGGCGTTCTGAAGAGCGCCCGCGAAGCTCAAGCCCGGAGGAGTGGACCGGACCTGAGTAAACGAAGTCGAGTCAGAAAGTTCCACTTCAAAAAGCGCCCACGCGTTTTCCGGCGGTGCGAAACCCTGAGACTGCCAAAGGTTGGAGGCATCACCAATGCACAGGTGAATCTCCAGCTCCTGGTCAGCACCCACATCGTTCAGCCAGAACAGCACCCGGGTGATGCCGGCCGCCAAATAGTCGCCCGCATAGTCGGCGCCTTCGTTCTTGGCCCCCAAGTGGTTGTTGATCGGGTTGTCCTCGATCATGAGGAAACCGTCCTGAGCGCCGCCGACCCCGCCGGTTCCCGGGTTGGAGAGAATCGCGTTCCCCCCAAAACCACCCGTCGACCCACCGACGAAGTCTTCAAAGAACCCGAGGGTGGGACCGGCGGCCGCGACGCTGGGAAGAACCGCCACAAGACACGCGGCGACAAACTGGGACAATCGAAGATGGGGCGCGCGCATAGGTTTGCTCCTTGAAAGTGCGACTGGCGCAGGGACGGGGGCGCCGCCGGCCCGAGAGGCCGGGCGATTCCCACCCAATTGTAGCAACTCCCTTCCCGGGAGGCTCGGGCGGGATCCGGCTCCAGAGCCCTAGGCAGCTCCTCCCGGCCAATCGAAGTCGTTCGCTCGCCCGACGGGGCGAAGAATCTCGAGCCCCCTTACCTGCCGCGCCACCGCCGCCAGCCGGCGGCACTCAGCGGTGAACCAGGCCCGCCCAGGCCGCCACTCCGACATCACCGCCACGTAGACGTCCAAAGCCGTGAGTTGCCGCCCCAGGAGCCAGGGTTCCGGGATGATGACGCGCTCCAGTTGCCGCCAGAGCGCCTCGCGGCGGCGATCCGTGGCGGCGCGCAGGGCCTTGGCGGCCACCCCGGACGGCACGTAGCGCTCGGGGCTATCCCCGTAGTTGAAGGTCGGATAGACGGCCGAGGCAAGCCACAGGAGCCAGCGCAAAAAGTCCCGCCGGAGCGGGCTTTGCGCCTCAGGCACCAAACCGCTGGCCGGGCACTGGTCCCCCACCCAGAGGGCTATGGCGGCAGTTTCGGTCAACACCCCACCCTCCCCCAAGAGCACTGTAGGAATCTGGCCCAGGGGATTCACGGATAGGAGCCGGCCGCCCGGGCGGGTGAGAGTCTCCCACTCCAGGTACTCGACGTCGTAGGGCAAACCGGCCAAGACGAAGAGGGCCTCGACGATCGCTGAGCCCCCGCCTTTGGCCCCCAAAATCAACGGCCGCTCCAACGACCCCTGGGCCGGCTCGGCAATCGGCCGAGGTGCGAGCGGGCTGCCCGGCGGTGGTGGTGGCAGAGGTGAAGACGGGGGGGGGCTCACGTTGGGACCCTGGCTGGAGTGGGGCTATTTCGGTCAGCGGGCTAGGCGACACCGCGACCCTATCCGCCCTCCCCCGAAGCCGCAAGAGGCGAAGTCAGCCCGTCTTGACAGCGCAACTTGGGTCTACTAGAGTGCCGGTCCGGTTGCGGGGTGGAGCAGTCTGGTAGCTCGTTGGGCTCATAACCCAAAGGTCACAGGTTCGAATCCTGTCCCCGCTACCAACCTACTTACGACAGGCTCCGGCATGCGGTACGAGGTCTCGACCTCCCGATTGCGCGGAGCCGTTGTCTTTTTTGGCCTGGCAAGTCATGACAGGCAAACAACGGCCGCCGCCGTTTCGCCCCATCGTTGCCAACCGTTCAAGCGCTACGCTGCGGGCAATGCGGTTGTTTTTGTGCATGCCCGTTAGCCGGCAATGACCACGTGGGTCATCGGCGGCGCAGCCACCCTCACTCCTCGTCGGGCAGCCAGGTCTCATGCACAAAGAGCCACTCAAACGGCGTCCCCGGGCGCAGCACCGCGGTTGAGATCCTCCCACGTGGAGCGCCCCGCCCGACATCCTGCCACTCCTCGTAGCTGACCAGGAGCGCGTCGCCCAGCCGTTCGAGCACGGCAACGTCCTGGATGGCGATCTTTATGTCGGGATGCGCGCCAAAGGCGTTCCGCAAGCGTTCCACCAGCTCCGAGCGTCCCGCCATCCTTCCGTCTGGGCGCACCATGCGGAAACCGGGCGCTAGGCGGGCCAGAAACACTCCTTCGAAATCACCGGGTCGGCCGGCGAACCAATCCTCGAAGAAAGCGTGAAGGACTTCGATGTCGCGGCGCACGGCATCCACGGGCATGCCTACTCCGCCGGTACCTTCGGCTCCTTGTAGCGAATCCCGCGGTGGTCGCGCGAGCGCTCGCCGGCGAAGTCGTAGCGGGGCACGCCGTACCCGCAGCTGGTCTGGGTGCGCTCGACGTCAATCTGAATGACCTGCCGGGCGCTGCCCTTGGACTCGCCGGCCGCGGCCAAGAGCTCGGCGCCGTGCGGCGACTCCGCAACCGGCACCGCCTCGGCCTTGCCATAGAGGCGGACGATGGCGGCGTTCTCATCGAACGACATGACCATCACCGTGCACGGCCCCGCGGCTGCCGCGTGCCGGGCGGTCTCGTTGCCGCTGCCGTGAAAATCCAAGTAGGCGACCTGGCGGTCGTTCAACACGTGGAGCGGCGTAACGCCCTTGGGCGAGACGTTGACCGGGCCTTCGCCGGACGGACCGTCGGTCAACTCGGGATGCACGCTGGCCACCAGGAACAGCTTGGAGTCGCGAATCAGCTGCGCCTGCTCGGCAGTAATACGGGAATGCATTGCCATCGTTTTGGCCTTCCTCCACCGCGAAGCGGAACACGCCTTGAGAATCCCCAGGGACGCCAGCTGCAGCTACGGCGCCACGACCTTGATCGACCGCACATCGTCGCCCTCGAACCCGTCGGCGTCGACCACCAAAAGCCGAATCCGATGGGTTCCCTCCGACAGGTTGCGGGCTGCCAGCGTTACCTCGGTGTCTTCGCCGCGGCTCCTGCTCAACTCACCGTCCTGATCGCTCGCCCAGACCAGGAGCCAGTCCTCCGGGGCGTTATCGGCGTCGGACACCGTCGCCGAGATAAACACCTCTTCACCGGCTGGAAACTCGCTGAACGGCGCGGGAGACGTAATCACCACTTGGGGATGAATGACAACGGCGGGGTCCAAGCTCAGGTTGGCGTTAGAGGTCTGGGACGCCAAGATGACCACAGCTGCCATCCCGGTCCCCATCCCCTCTTGAGTGGCCACAACCGTGTAGGTCCCGGGATCCAAGCCACCAATGACCCCAACGCCCTCGGTGTTGGTCTGGGTCGAGGAGGTGCGGGGATCGGTCAACACCGTGGCGTTGGCGACCGGTACCCCAGCGCCGTTGTTGACCACGACCCGCACCGCCCCTGGACCGCTGCCGGTGGGTGGCGTCGTGGTTTTGTCGTCGTCGCAACCGGTCAACAGCGCCACCAACGCGAGGACGTGGCAGAGCTTCAATGCCGACCGGCTTCGGATTACACACACACGCACGTGGAATGTCCTTCGGGGGCACTCAACTCTGCGTCGATGCTAGCACACGCCACCAGCCTCAACGCCACCACAATGAAAAGCCCGCGCCACATAAAAGGCGCGGGTTTCACAGCTGCGGGCTGTGCCATAGCTACTTAATCAACACCATCTTGCCGCTGTAGGTCCGCCCGCCGGTTTGCATCCGATAGGCGTAGACGCCCGAGTCGAGGACGGCGCCGGCGGTACTCCGCCCATCCCACTCGGCGGTGTGAACGCCGGCTGCCACAACGTCGTTGACCAAGACCCGCACCTGCCGCCCCTGCGCATCAAACACCTTGAGCTGCACCGGACCAGCCTCTGCCACCTGGAAGGAAATGGTCGTCGCCGGATTGAACGGATTGGGCTGGTTGCCCAGCAACGCGGTCTGAACCGGCGCCGTGCCCGACACCTGGACAGCCGTGGACCCGGTCACCTCCACCGTCGTCCGGCAGCACACCGTGTGCCCCGCCGTATCCATCACGCAGAGAGTGACGACGTAAGTGCCGGGGTTGGCATACGTGTGGCTGGGGTTGGCCCCGGAGCCCTGGCCGCCGTCGCCAAAGTCCCAGCTGTAGGTCAATCCGCCGTCCGGGTCGGAGGACCCCGTCCCGTCGAACACAGCTGGACTGCCGGCCGCAGCGGTGTAGGGCCCACCCGCCTCACACAGCGGCGACTGGTCAATGGTCGGGCGCACGATGCTGCATCGTTCAAACCCGTCGATCAACACCACGCCGCTCTTGAAGTACGGGTAGACGCTCCACGCGCCCCAGTCGTAACCGGTGTCGTTGTGCGGCGGCCAGGTGTCGAAATAAGCCACCTCCGTCAGGCTGCCGTGAATCGCATCCGCTGTGGTCAGCATGCGCAAACCGCCGGCGTAGTTCGCTTGATACAAGAGGTGCCCGCGCGTGTACTGGTTGTGATCGGTGTATGCTTCGGCATGCTCCCAGTCGTTGATAAACACCGGGTTGTCTAGGTCGCTGACGTCCCAGATGTTGGTCACACAGTTGGTGCCGAAGAACAACTCATCCAACTCGTCGTCTTGGAAGAGCAGCGTGTGGTCTTCGGTGAGCCAGCCCTGGTGGCTGTAGCCGACGTTTGGGTAAGTGACCCGCGACACCATGACGGGGTTGGTCTTGTTAGTGACGTCGACAATGGTCACCGTGTCTTCGTTGAAAGCGAAGGCCATCTCACGGTCCTGGTAGTCTGGATCGGGGCCGTGGTAAACGACGACTTGCGCATCGTGAGTGTAACCGTCGTCGTCGAAGCAACCGGCGAACGCCGGATTGACCGGGTCAGAGATGTCGACCATATGCAACCCGGCCGCGCAGTCAGGTCCACCAACCAGATAGGCGTAGCCGGTTTCCTCGTTGATGGCGATGTTGTGCTGGTCGCCCGCCGGAGAGTAGTGGGCGTCCATCGTGAAAATCTCGGGCGGGTTGGCGACATTGCGAAGACGGGTCAAATCGAAGACCTGCATACCGTGCTGCGGCGCCTCGGAGACGACGAAAGCGTGGTTGGCGTAGGTCTTGATGTCACGCCACAAACTCGGTTCCGTCGCCGTCGGCAAAATCCCCAAGAGCGTCGGATTGGCCGGATCAGTCAGCTCGAAGAAGGCTGTGCCGTTCCGGATGCCGAAGAGCGCATACTCGGTGCCCGACTCAGGGTCGGTCCAACCCCAGCAGTCGTTGCCGGTCTGCGCGCCCAGTTGGCCCACTTCGATGTCGAACAGGAGATCGACCGAGTCACAGGGAAAGCCTGCTGCCATTCCCCCGACGCAAGGCGACGCCGCCTGCGCGACGACGCCGTCGCCTGCGGGAGCGGGAACCACCGGCTCGGCACTAGCCGGTGCACTCCCAATGACTGCGGCCAGGAGGATGGAAACGCCTCGGAGAAGCCTCGGCATGAGAGAAGCCCTTTCGTTGAACCAACCATCGAAACACAGGGACCAGGGTGCGGTCATTGCCGCCAAGAGGAGGGGGAGCAAGACACCCCAATTTTAGCAGCTCTGAGCCGATCGCGCAGCTCTCCAAAGAAAGCGCTTGGGGCCCGCAAGCGGCGGCAGTATTTGACTTTCCGGGTGCAACTCAGCCACCATCGGCGCCACGGGCGGGTTCCGTCGGGGAACCCGCATCACCGGGGGGATCCATGCCCGAAGCACAGATCACCGCAGAAACCCACGGCGCCGCCATCACTTCGCCGGGCTGGTTCATCTTGAACGCCGCCGAGGCCCAGTGGCACCGCTCCGCCAAGTTCGGCGCCTGGTGTAGTTTCGAGGGACCGGAGCGTTTCCCACAGTTCGGCATCAACCTACACCTCCTGGCCCCGGGACAACCGGCTTGCCACTACCACCGCGAAAACCAACAAGAGAACTTCATGATCCTGCGCGGTGCCTGTGATCTGTTGATCGACGGCAAAAAGCGGCGCCTCAAGCAGTGGGACTTCGTGCACTGCCCGCCGGGCGTCGAGCATGTCTTTGTAGGCGCCGGGGATGAAGACTGTCTGATCCTGATGACCGGTGGCCGCCAAGAACCGGTCGAGGTGCACTACCCCCGCCACGAGCCGGCACTTGAGGTCGGCGCCGGGGTGGCCGAGCCCACCGACGACCCGAGCGTCTCCTACGCGGGCACTCCCAAACCGGAGACCTGCCCCGCCCCTGCCCTCTAGGAGCCACGGTGACGCGCCCCAAAACCCCGCCGCCCGAGCGCGTCGGTGAAGCCATCGTCGTTAGACGCATCGATCACCAGCGGGACATCTTGCTCTGCACCGCGGACGTCACCGGCATGGTCGACGCTTACCGCGATCACGCCCGCCGCTGGGAAAACCCCATCGACGGGCTGGACGAGACCTTCATGAGCCAGGGACTGGCCGCCACCACTTTGCACCTCTCTTGCCGGCCGGGCGGCGAGTTGGTCGGCTTTACCATCAACATTCGCCGCCCCCCCACCAACATTTTCATCACCGGTGACTCGGGTGAGCGGATCGTCACCGGCCGCACGTTTTCCAACAACGTCAAGACCGGCGACTCCAGCCGGCTCTTCGTCCAAACCAGCCGCGCCGGCGAGTCCGTATCGCAAAGCACCATCGACGTCGAAGGACTCGACGTCTTTCTCATGTTCGAGGACTACTATTCGCGCTCCGAACAAACCATCGCCCGCTTTTTTGAGCTGGAGACCCACAAGGCGCTCATGGTCTTTGGACTACCAGAGGTTGACGAGGACTGGCTTGAGGACCTTAGCCGCAGCCGCGCTCTGGAGCTGTGCGGCCTCGCTCTCAAAGAACTCGACACCCTGGTCTACCGTTTCCAATGCGGCTGCAACCCGCGAAAGATTCTGGAAGTTGTGAGTTCGATCTATGAGAACTCCGAAGAGCTGTTCGAGGGGGAAGACTCGCTGGAGGTCACCTGTCCGCGCTGCGGTCGGCACTGGCAGATCAGCCGCGCCGATTACGACGCCATGCACCAAGAGGGCGGCGACGCCGAGGTCTAGTCGGCTGGATCCCGGCGGCCGGCATAGAGGGTGTACTTGGCTAAGCGGCCGTCCAAACCGCCGCTGGCCAGCGGCCGCTTCCAGCTCGGCTGCAGCCCGACGTGCCTGAGGAGTGCTCGTTCACCGAGATAAACGTAGGCCGTCGACCCGGCGCAACGCTGCTTCAAAAAATCCCCGAACTCACCGAGCAACGCCGCGGCTCCACCGTCGGGCGCTAGTCGCTTGCCGTACGGAGGATTGCAGACAATGGTCGCCCGCTCCACTCCATCCAGCTCGGCGAACGCTTTCACCGACAATCGCACGGTCCGGCCATGCGGTAGGCGCCCCAGCGCCTGGCGCGCCCGGGCAACCGCACCGCGATCGATGTCGCTACCGGCGATCCCCGCGGCCGGCGCGACGATAGCCCCATCCAATCGCCCCCGAACCCGTTGCCAAAGCACCCGGTCGTGGTCGGGCAATCCCTCGAAACCAAAACGGCGCCGGAGGTAGCCGGCGGGGGTCCGGGTGGCCACCATGAGAGCCTCCGCCAGTAACGTTCCCGATCCACACATCGGATCGCAAAGCGGAGTGTCGCCGTCCCACTCGGCGAGTTTGAGGATCGCTGCGGCGACCGTCTCCTGTATCGGCGCCTCGCCGCCTTCGACGCGATAGCCCCGCCGGTGCAACGAGCCCCCCGAAGTGTCCCAACTTAGGGTGGCGCGATTGTGGTGGATGAACAAGCTGAGCCAAACATCAGGCTGGCGACGATCGACGTTGGGGCGACTGCCGACAGCCGCCCGAAAGCGGTCGACGACCGCGTCTTTCACCACCTGGGCGGCGTAGTGCGAGTGACGAATGTGGCTGTTGGCAACGTTGGCGTCGACCGCGAAGGTCTGGTCGACCCCAAAGAGGTCCGACCAAGGCAACTGACCGACGGTCTTGTACAGGTAGCGCGTGTCGTGGCAGTCGAACGTAACAAGCGGCGCCAAAACCCGGGACACCAGCCGCGCCGCGTAGTTGACCCGGTAGAGAGTTTCCGTATCGCCCGAAAACCACAGCGCACGAAACACCGGATGCACATCTGTGGCCCCAAGGACAGCCAGCTCCTCGGCGCCGAGCGCTTCGAGCCCGTCGGCGATCTGCGCCAGGTAACGTTGGGTGCGCTGGTACTGGAACACGGCGCTAGAGCAGTTCGAGAAAGGCGACGAGCGCCTTGGCCTCGCCGGCGGTCCACACCCGCCATCCGTCACCGGCGACGGGCACGTGGCTGAACCCGCCATCGTCTCGCCACCGGCTGCGGGCCACAAGCGCGGCCAAATTGCTAGCGCCGCCGCCCACCAGTAACGGTGTCTTTCGGTAAATCCGGCGGAGCGACGGCACGCGCGCCCCTGCCGGGTGGACGGTTGGCACCGCCCCGGTGCGGGCGTATTCCTCCGAGGCGAACACCAAGGCGCCGTTTTTGAAGATAGCGGCTTCCCAGTCGTCGAAAGCCACCGTCGTCGTTACATCGTTCGTCACCCAGCGCGGCGCATGACAACCAGCGCAAGCCCGGCGAAAGAGAAGAGCGCCTTCGGCCTCAAGGGCGTTGTACTCGGTCCGCCCGTGGGCGTGCGGATTGGGCATGTGAGTGCTCGCCATCAGGAATTCCATCACCGCGCCACGCAAGGCGACGGGCGACCAAACGCGCTCCTGGCCACCCAAGACCTTGGCCAACCATCGATGGTCATCGGCCGCCAGCGCGAACCACGGGCTCCTGCCGTTCGAGGCACCGGCCACGCGAAACTCGGCGTGCACCATGGTCGTCAGGTCGGGATCGAGCGCCCGCGAGAAATAGGGGTTGTTGTTGAAAAGGCCACGCAGCGGTTTGGTCGAAGCGTAGACTCCGGGCCTACCGGTGAAATGCAGGCGCCCGTCGCCGTAGCCTTCAAAGTGGCAGGTCTCGCAACTGAAGCGGCTGCGGCGGCCACCAGTGGCGTTTAGGGGGGCCATGAGCTCGGTGTAGAGCAGAATCTCACCCAAACGTCTCGTCGTCGTGCGCTCGACGACGCCGTCTTTCGAAAACATCGGATCGCTGAGAGCGATCAAACGCCAATCGGCGCCGGCCGAATCGATGGCCACCCAGGCGTCGGCGAGCGGATTGGCCAACCGCCAGCCGGCCGGGCCGGCGGGGACCGCTGAGCGGCTGCCAGCCGGCAACTCGAAGGACCGAACGCCAAGCGCTGGTCCCGCCAAGCCGCTGATCACGGCGCCGCGCGCACCACCGTAGGCGGCCACGAATAGGCTTGGCTCAGCCGTGCGCGGGTCGTAACGCAAGACTTTAGGGGTAACCAGATGGTGCTGAGAGAGATTGTGCGCCGAGCGCCGGGTAGCCCGACCCCGATTGGCGGCGAACGCGATGTCGTACACGTAGAGATAGGAGTCGATCGACCCAAAGAAGCCGGACGATCGATCCAACGGCCGGTCCTCAACGCCGGCCAGCACCAATTCCAACCCGCCGGTGGCCGGTCGAGCCGCCATGCTCCAGATAGGTCCGTCGTGGGTGACCGACACCGCCGGCGCGGCCGGCACCTCACCGGAGTTCCCCAGCGGGTATATGTCAACGGCGTGTTCGGAGAGCAGATTGACAAGTAGGCAGTCGCCGGCCAATGCGAGTTGGTGAGGTTCCCGTCCGACGGGTTGGTCTTTCTCAACGCGCACGGTGGCGTCGGTCGTATCGAAGACCGCGCTGATCAACCTACCGGCCGTGCCATCGATCAAGAACAACCGGCGATCGCCAGAAAAGACGACGTCGCGAAAACCGGTGTGCCCCACCACCGGTTGGCGGCGTGCCAAAGTAACCCGCCGGTGGGCGATCCGATAGCACCACACCTCGCCCAGCGCCTCGCCGACGGCCACCATCCACGACCCGTGGATGGCCAAACCGCTCCCTACCGGCGGCGCCGGGGCTGAACCTAATCGTCGCCCGGACGGGTCGGTCAGCCAAAGCCGCGCCGCCCCTCGAAGGAGGATCACATCCCGGTCGGCATCCACCGAGACGATGGCCCACGGGTCAGCGCCGGTGACCCGATCGCCAGACGGCATCGACGCAAAATCAGCGCTGGCGCGCCGGGCTGTTTCCCACACCCTGAGGGAATCGAGCGCTGTCCGGGCGGCGTGACGCTGGCGGTCCAAGCCGTGGTCACTGGCCAGCGCTCTGCCACCGAGGCACGCCCACACCAAAATGGGGAGCACCCATGCGCGTCCTGAGTCTATGGCTGGAAAGGCTGTCATCGATCGCCGGCACCGAGAAGGGCGGGGCAACGATAGGGTTTCAGCCTGATTCAAGCAACCCGCTGGAAACGCCTAGGCGTTCTCCAACCTGGCGGGCGCTCGAGTGCGGATCAAGCGCGGCAACCGGCCGGACTCTCGCTAATGACCGTTCGAGATGTCGATGACGATTGAGTCGTGGCCGTACCCGGTAATCGAGTAGCGCTCGGACGCACCACTTGCGTAGCCGATTTCGCCCCGATCGTCGGCCGCGCCGTCCGCCGGCAGTTCCTTGGCACCTGAGAACGGGTTCAAAAGCCCGTTCGAGTCGGGCAGTGAGTGACGGAACTGCCCGGCGCTGGCGGCGTAGTGACCACGGTTCAACGCCGCAAAGTCCTCCGCCGCCAGCTGCACCGTGTGGGCGTTGGCCCGCACTGCAGCTTCTTTGGCGTTCCGAGCCTGGCGAGCGATCATGTTGGGCATCAGAATCGAAATCAACACACTCAAAATGACCACGACGGCCATTAGTTCGATGATCGTGAGTCCACGCTGAGACATACGGCTCCATTTTTCGAAGACATGCACGTGCCAAATTGGGGACACTCCGGAACTATGGCAACACCCGTGCCAGACTCGGGACCCGCCAGCTCGATTCTGGGGGATGATCGAGAAGCACTGGCGGCAGGGGTCAGCGGCGAAACAAGCTTCTATCGCGCATTTTGCCCGACCAGTGCAGCCTGAGCGAACGAGGGTCGGCACCTTCCGCCGACGCCGACGCCGCTGTCATGCGATGCGCGCCTCGTCGAACTCGTAGTCGTCATAGCCGACGCGGAACAGCAGGCTGTACACCGACGGAATGAACACCAGCGTGATCACGGTACCGAAAAGGAGACCAACCATGATTGCGATAGCCATTCCCTCCCACATCTCCCCGCCGCTCAGGTAAAGCGGCAAGAGGCCCAGCACCGTTGTGAAAGTCGCCAACAGGATCGGCCGAAACCGTTGCAGGCAGGCAGAGATGATCGCGTCCTGCGGCGAACGGCCCAGCTCTCGCTGCTCGATCTCCATACGATCGAGGAGCACGATGGCGTTGTTAATCACAATTCCCGCCAGCGAAATGACACCGAGGAAGGGCATAAAGCCGAACTCCTCTCGAAAGATGATCAAACCAATGGCGACGCCAATGATGGCCAGTGGAATAGTCGCCACGACCATGCTGGTCTTTCGTAGCGAATTAAACTGGAGAATCAGCAGAAGCAGAATGATGAACGCGGAGAGCGGTAGGTAGCGGTACACCGCGCCCATGTTGTCCGCGGTGTTTTGCGCGTCGCCGCCAAGCACGTACGAATACCCATCCGGCCAACCAGCGACCATCTCGTTGAGCACTGGCGCGATTGCCGAGGTCACTGCTCTGGCATTGGCGCCGGGCGCCAGCTCGCTCGAGATGACAACGGTCCGACGCAAGTTCAGGCGTCGAATGCGCGAGTACTGCCAGTCGGGGATGATGCGCGCCACCTGGAGTAGCGGAACGCTCCTCCCGGTTGACTGCGCGAATACATCCATCGTCTCGAGCGAGGTCAACGTCTGCTGCTGGCTCGTTTGGTCGCGCATCAAGATGGGGATCGATTTGTCTTCTTCCCGAAACTCGCCGGTCTCGATGCCTTCCAAAATCGTCCGCAGCGACACGGCAATATCCTGGCTGGTGACGCCGGCCGCCTGCGCGACCGGCTGATCCACGGCGACCAGGAACTTCTTCGACTTGGGCCCCCAATCGTCCTTGACGTTGAGGGTTCCTGGCACGTCGACAAGCGCCTGCCGAATCTGCTCCGAGATTCTCGCCAACTCATCCGGCTCGTCCCCCGACACCTTGATCTCGATGGGGACACCACCCCCTCCGGCACCCAGCGGTCCCACCTTGATATCGGCGTCGGGAAAGTTGTCGAAACCGAACGCGTACAGCCGCTCGGTGACCTCGCCGTTAAACTCGAAGCTTGACGTCGTAATCAACAAGTGCGCGTAACTCGAATTGGCCTCGTCGGGGGCATACCCCAAGTCGTATGACTCCGGCCCTTCGCCCACGAAGGCCGACCAACCGAGGATACCCGGTTGATCCCGATCGGTGACCAGCAGTGAGTCAGCGAGGAAGGACTCGAACCGGGCCACCACCTCGTCCGTCCGCTCGATCCGCGTACCGAGCGGCAGATTAATGTTGACTGTGACCATGTTCCGATCACTGTCGGGGAAGAAAACAAATGGAACGTACCTGAAGAGAAACACTGCCAGAACGAAGGCAACTGCGATGCCACTCACCACCCAACCCCGCCGCGCCAGAGCTGCGAGAATGGCATCCCGATAACGGCGACGCAGCCAGGCGATGACGCGGTCCACGAGGCCGGGCGCCTTGGCCGCTCGGTGCCCACCGAGGAACAGATAGCAAAACAAAGTCGTGATCGTGAGCGCCACCAGCCACGATGAAAGCAGCGCCAGCGAGATCACCACGAAAATCGGCCCGACGATATCGCCCATCGTCGTCGGCGAGAGGTAGAACGCCAAGAACGCTGCCGACGTCGTCAATGTGGAAATCAAGAGCGGCGCGAAGAGTTCTCCACACGCGGAGATCGCCGCGGTCTTCGCGTCCACACCCTCTTCGACCTTCACAACGATCGCCTCGGCGACGACGATGGCGTTGTCGACCATCATTCCCAGCGCCATGATCAGCGCTGCCAACGTCACCTGGTTGAGGCCAACGTCGAGGAGCCCCATGAGCATCAGGGTCATTACGGTGACGATCGGGATTAGGCTGGCGATGACGAACCCGGTCCTCAGCCCCATGAAAATCAGCATGACGCCGAGTACCACAGCGATCGCCTGGATCAAGTTTCCAAGGAACGATTCGATTTTTTCCTGTATGTAAAAGTCCAATGAGGCAACGCGCCTGACATCGAGTCCGATCGGAAGCCGGGCTCGCCAATCAGCCAACAGCGAATCAATCTCCTCGCCGAGGACAATGATATTCGCGCCGCTCTTGAGACTCACGTGAAGCGTGATCGCCTCGCGTCCGTTCACCCGCACCAGCTGGGTGGGCGGATCGATGTATCCCCGCCGCACCGTGGCGATGTCACCCAGCTGGATGAGCTGCCCTAAACCGACCGGAATGAGCAGAGACCGCAGTCCGTCGATGTCATCGAAGTTGCCGGTCGGCTCGAGAATGACCCGCTCTGCATCGAGATTCACCGCCCCGCCTGACCCCAAGATGTTCGTCGACGCCAGGATGGCTTGCAGGATATTGGCCGTGAGGTTGTATTCGCGCAGGCGGGCGTTGTCGAACTCAACGAAGATGCGTTCTTCCTGAACGCCGCCCAACTCGACCTTGGCAGCGCTTTGTAGTTTGATCAGACTGTCGCGAAGCTCGTCGGCGTACGACTTCATCTCGGCATAGGTGAAACCGTCGCTTGTCAACCCGACCACCATGCCAAAAACTTCGCCGATCCCCTCGTCGTTCAGCGTCGGCTCAACATCAGCCGGCAGGTCTGCCATCTGTTCGAGCTTGCGCCGCAGGCGATCCCAGATCGCCTGCAGATCGGCCGGCTGCACCTCGTCGCGAAGTGACACCGAGACGATCGAGAGTCCGGTCCGCGAAGTGCTGGTCACATCGTCGAGTTCTGGCAACTCCTGCACGATCTTCTCGACCTTGTCGGTGACGAGAAGCTCGACCCGCTCAGGACTGGCGCCGGGGAATCGCGTGACCACCGTGGCGACGCGCACGGTGTAGGGGGGCATGCTGTCGCGTGCGAGCGATCCGTAGGCCAGAAGTCCCGCGACAATGATCACGGCGAGTAGCGTCCACGAAAGGCGACTGCGCTGGATCGATAGACGTGCGAGATTCACCGACTCTCCTAACGCAGTCGGACGCGCTGCCCGTCGAGGAGAGTCTGCAGACCGGCCGTCGCCACGTTCTGTCCCACCGAGACGCCCTCGTGGATCTCGAAACCCTCGGCGGTAAGCCGGCCGACGGCGACGCGCTGCTTGCGGACGACACCTTCGGTCGTACCATCGGGTTCGACAACGAACACGAACGGCCCCCGCTCGTCTTCGCCCACCGACGAGGCCGGTACTACCAGGTTGCCGGCCAGCGAGGCATCGACCGGGAACCGAAGCCGCACGCTGGCCGCCATACCGGGTCGGACCTCGGGGGACGGTCCCTCGAGCGCGATGCGAACCGGGTAGGTGGCGGTCTCCGGATCGACCGACGGGGATACTTCGGTCACCCTGCCTTCGAACGCCGTTCCGGGCACCGCGGCGAAAGTGATCGTGGCTTCGAGTCCGGGCGCCGCGCGCGTGATCACCGCCTCGGGAAGGCCGAGCGCGACTTCGAGCCCCTCGCCCGCATTCAGTATTCCGACGAGTTGCCCAGCTTGTACGTTCTCGTCGATCTCGACATGCACCGCGGCGATCATGCCGGCCACCGGCGCGATGATGGAGCCGTACCTCACCAGCTCTCTTTGGATCTTGACACTCCGAACGGCAGACTCATGGCTCGCCTCGGCTGTCCTGAAAGCGTTGCGCGCGTTCTCGTAATCACTGAGCGAGGCGGAGCCCGCCTCGTACAAACTGCGGACTCGGGTCAACGCCAGTTTGGCGGTGTTCATCTGCGAGGCGGCGCTGTTCAACCCAAGCACGGCTTGCTCGTAGGCGAGCCGCGCGGCGACGTTATCGAGTTCGGCAAGCAGCTCGCCCGCAGCAACAGCCTGGCCCAGCACCATGTTCAGGCCGGTGACGACGCCGCCGTTGCGAAAACTGAGGTTCACCGCTCGACCTGAAACCGCAGTGGCGTTGAACGTCCGGTCCGCCGCTCCCGCCGCCGCACCGACAGCCTCATAGGCAACCGGTCGAAGCGGGCGCTCCTCATTGACTTCGCCGCCGCTACAAGCGACGACGACCGCCACCAATCCCACCCCCAACCACCGAAGACGTCGGAATCCGCTCATCGCTCCCTATCGATCCGGCCGCGTTTCCAAATAGTCGAGAAATCGTTGAATGTGCGCCTCACGTTGCTCCGGCGAGCCTAACACTGCGAGGTCGCCGATGAGGCGTTGGAGTCCGACTGCGGTCGCCAAGAACGTGTAGGTCGCCGAGGCCCGCCCGAGCCGCGCGCTCAGCAGGTTTCGCTGCGCGTCGATGAGTTCGACGAGAGTCACGGCGCCACTGGCATAGGCGGCTTGCGTCAGTTCGAGGGCCTCGGCAGCGGTCCGTTCCGAGATGTCGGAGAGCTCGATGTTGGCGCTCTCACGGGTCAAATCCTGCACAAGATTGCGGACAGACGTTTCGATTGATTGCGCCGCGCTGACTCGCTCAAGGCGGAGCTGCTCCCCTCTTAGCAGTGAGGTTTGCCGCTCGATGCGCCGCCGATTGGAGTCGAAAAGCGGCACGGAGGCGACGATCCCCAGCGTGAAGTACTCGGAGAGCCCGGTGCCGGCGGGAGGCGCCCCCACACCGCTGACATCCAGGTTGCGCGTTACGTCAAGCCCAGCGGCGATCGTCGGGATAAAGCGCTGCAGCCCGTTGCGACCCGCGTCGCGCCCGGCGGCATCGATGTTGCGGTCGAGGGCGATGAGTTCGGGCGAGTTGGCCATCGCTTCGAGCGTCGCCCAGTCTTCGAAGGGCTCGCGCAACGATGGATCATCGAGCGTTGTGCGGAGCGACTCGAAGTTCCGATCCGAGAACGCTCCATCCTCCAATGCAATGTCAACCACATCGATCTCGCGATCCACCGGGGCGTTCACCGTCGCGTTAATCGTGTGATACGCCTGTTGGAGCGCTGCGATCGCCGCGACAACCTCCTGCATGTCCTGAGCCGACTCGCTCTCAAGGCGCAGGACATCACCGCGACCTGTCTGCCCTGCCTCGAAACTCTGGCGAGCAATCTCGAGATTGCGCTTGCTCACATCCAAGTTTTCCCCGCGGATCTCGAGGGAAGCCTTCAAAATGAGTGTGTTGAGGTAAATGTTCGCCGCTTCGACGACGAGGTCCCATTCGGCGCCGCGTACCAGCTCGCGCTCGGCCGCGAGGAGGCTGTTCTGAATCGAGATGCCGGAGATGGCGTCCGGCGACAGCAACGTCTGTTTCACCGAGACGCGGCCATCCGTCGAGTACTGGGGGTTACCGGCACCGGCAGCCGCCAGCTCTCGATCGACCACCGACTGCGTGAGGCTGGCTTCAAGGTTGGGGAGGTAGGCGCTCCACGCACCGCGCCGCTCTTGCTCGGCGATCCTCACGTTGCGCCGGCGGGACTCCAGGGCGGGGTTGGCAGCGAGTGCCTCGGCAACGAGTTCCCGGAGGGAATAGGTCCGCTCGGCCAAGGGATTCACCAACTCGCCGACGAATTCGGTGCTGGTGATCATGCTGTAGCGGATTGGCACGCCAACCGCGCGGGCAGTTTGGAAGTTCATCGTCAGTGCGTCATGGCGATCGAAGGCGACGGGCTGAGCGGACAGATCTTCGCCGTCGATCACCGCTTCCACTAGCAGCGCGAGACGCCGAAAGAAAGTGTCGAGGCTGTCGCGGGGGCGGTTGGTCGCCATCAGCCCGAGTTCGACGTCGAGTCGCCGCTCTCCCGAGAACGAGGGTATGCCCCGATTGACCAAGACCTCGGCCAAGCTGCGGATCTCCGCTTCAGGAATCAGGAAACTCTCAAGAAGATAGACCGCGTCCACCCCGTCGAGTGCCGGCACAACCGAGGAAGGCGAGGTGTACGGCACGATCTCGTAGTCCACATCTAGTTCCCGCATCAATGGAGGCAGCTGTTCGCGCAGCTTCAGGGCGTCGATCGGACCTGGAGGGGTCACTACTCCAACGCGCTTGAACCCGCACAACGACTTCAGAGTGCGAAGATCGTCGCGGTAAGATCCTGGCGACACGAGGTAAGTAAAGTTAGGGACGCCCGATGTGGCACCCGGCGCCGGCAGGTCCAAGAGATCGCGGTTCACGCCACCGAACAGGATGGTTGGTTTCGGGTAGCTGTCCCGCCCGGCGACCACAGATGCGTTCACTGCCCCGAATGCGATGATGAGATCGGTGCCACCCTCAAGCATGGTGAGGTAGTGCGCTTCGGCGAGTGCGGGGTCGTAGCCGTTCGAGACGATGTCTTCCTCGTCCATGCGGATCTTGGCCGCCGGTCCGACAACGGCGATCACTTCGCTCCGCATCCGCTCAAACAAGGTGGAAACCGCAGCCGGCGGCTGATCGGCCAGGATCCCGACCTCGAACGGGTCTTGGTCCCGTGCCTCGACAGCCAGAGCCGAAAGTGTCAATCCAATGAGCAGAAATCGTACGGTGCGCATCTCGCTCCCCCGAGCTGGTGACCTCCTGGCATTGTGCTCGAGGCACTAGGTGGTGTCCACTAACCAACCTAGACACCCGGAGCCTGCGACTCGATCAGGAAAGGGCCAGGGCGCTTGGCTGGCTGCTTCCCAGATCGACGGGTCAGCGGGGAGGAAAGGCGGCCGGGTGGGGAAAGAGGGGGAGGGGGTGCTGGAATGCAAGGCTGCAGATGCGAACGTCCAGCGGGTCCGTCCCGGACGATCGGCACATCCCCTCCCTGCTTCTAGAGACCGCGCCGCCGCCCAAAAGTCACAGGTGTGGTACTGTGCCGCCGCTCAAAACCAAATCCACAGCACAAAAGACGCTATGACCTCACTCACCCAAGCGATTCAGGCCATCGAGCCAGAACTCGTCGAACTCCGCCACGCCATCCACCGTTTCCCCGAGCCCGGTTTCGAGGAAACGGAAACCCAGGCGCGCCTTCAAGAGATCCTCTTTGGCCTGGGGATCAAGCCCGTCGCCTGCGCCAAGACCGGGCTGGTCGCCGATCTGGGCAGCGGCCAGGGCCCCACCGTCGCGCTCCGGGCCGACATCGATTGCCTCAGGATGACCGAGGAAAACCCCGGCCTCCCCTACCGCTCCAGCCGCCCGGGATTGGCCCACATGTGCGGGCACGACGGTCACACCGCCATGCTGGTCGGCGCCGCCAAGCTTCTGGCGCCGCACGCTGACTCCTTGCCCGGTCGCGTGCGCTTGATCTTCCAGCCTGCCGAAGAAGGTCCGGGCGGCGCGCCAGTGATGGTCGACGAGGGCGCCCTGGAAGGCGTCGACGAAATCTATGGCCTGCACAACTGGCCCACCGCGCCCTTGGGAAGCCTCCGCGTCGTTGACGGGCCGACCATGGCCCACGTTTGCACCGTCACCATCACCATTCATGGCAAAGGCGGGCACGCCTCCCAACCCCACAGCGCCGTCGACCCGGTTCTGGCCGGTGCCCACGTAGTCACCGCCCTGCAATCCATTGTCGCCCGCAACATCCACTACAAGCACAGCGCGGTGGTCTCCATCACCAACTTCCATGGTGGTGAAGTCCACAACGTCATTCCCGACTCGGTGACTCTGGAGGGCTCGATCCGCGTTTTGGACGATGGGGATTACGAGCTGATCGAAGCGCGCATTCGTGACATCGCAACTTCGGTAGCCGGCGGCTTGGGCGCCACGGTCGACTTCCACTTCGACCGGCTCTACCCGGTTCTCCACAACCACCCGGCCGAAACCGAACACGTCCGGCGCGTCGGCGCCCGGGTGTTCGGGGAGGCCAACATTTCGTCGGACGAGTTGCCGATGTTGGGGGCCGAAGACTTTGCGTTCTTCACGCGCGAGCGACCCGGTTGTTACTTCTTCCTGGGCACCGCCGAAGCTGGACGATCGAACGCCATGTGCCACGCCACCCACTTCGACTTCAACGACCGATTACTGCCGCACGGGGTGGCCATGTGGGTGCGACTCTGCGAGGACCGGCTGGGAACCGCGCTCTACGACTAAGCGCTAACCCTGCTTGACCACCTCGTCGAACACCTTGGAGTTGGAGATGGAAACAGTCGTACCGTCTTCGCCCTCGACCAACACCGAAGTCGGAGTCACTGCCCGCAAGACGCCGGACTCCCCGGCCACCTGAATGGGCTTGCCGACTTCAACGAGTTTGCGCACGTAGTAACCAGCTACGATCGAGCGCGTAATGTGCCTGGAGCCCAGTCCGAACGACAACGCCATCATTAACGCCATCGCCGACAGGACAACGGTCACCACGGTGTGAATGATCGCCGTGTCGATCTTGAGTTGGTTGATGGCCATGAGGGCGACGACAAACATGATGACCGCTGCCACCATGCGCCCCAACCCCGGCGCAAAGTCAACGCCCGACTCCTGGGCGGCCTGGCTGACCGTATCGCCGGCGAATTGCGCGATAATCGAACCCAACAGCGCCACCACCGCCGCCGACACGACGTTGGGCAGGTAGGTGAAAAACGCCCCAATGGCATCGGCAATGGTATCGAGGCCCACCGCCACCGTCGCCGCCTGGACGAAAAGGATGACGAGCAGGAGGTAGATGAGCCGGCTGATGGCTCGGCTGGGGCTTTGGCGCAGCCCCAAGCGCTCGAGGGCCCGCTTGACACCCAGGCGCTCCAGCAGCGCGTCGAAGTGCAAACGCCGGAGCGACGCCGAGAGGATCTTCTCGACCAGCTTGGCGAGGATGGCGCCGACAATCACCACCACCAAAGCGGTGACGATGCGCGGCACCTGCTCGGCAGCGACGCTCGTCAGGTTGCCGACGACGTCGACCAGAACTTCCTTGATCTGAAACTCCACCGCTCCCCCCCGGACGCCTCAACCCCGGTGCGGTTGGGGTCAGTTCCGGCGCGTCTTGCCGCTGTCACCACCAAAGGCGGCAAACACCGCCGTCAAGTACTCGAAAAAGACCTTCACCACGACGGGCATCGAAAAATCCAGCGCGTCGGCGGCAAACAAGCGCCGGCCGATACTATTGCGAACGCGCGCCACCAAACCCGGTGACACGGGTTCCTCCGTAAGCTGCACAAGCTCCAGAACTGGCGGTCCGAGGTCGCCGCTCTCGTCGTCTAGGTGCGTGGGGTGTGGATTCATAGGTGTGACTCCTTAGGGCGAGCGATAGGGGATACAAACGGGCACTCCATAGCAACGGCAGAAAATGCAGAAAATGAAGAAAATAACGCGGCGCAGGCTAAGACATCGAAACCGGGGCGCGTGGACCGTAGCGCGCCCGAAAGTCCTCGCGAGCCCGCTTGATACGCATTTTGGTGGCCGACAGTCCCAGATTCAGCGAGTCGGCAATCTCCTGATAAGACATACCGTCCAGGTCGCGCATGATAAGCGGAATGCGCAGAGTATCGGGCATCGACTCCAACACCTCGCGAATGGCTTGGCGTTGGTCTAGAGCCTCGGCGCGCGCTTCGGCCTTGGAGTGCACCGACAGCTCCTCCGAGACGTGCTCGGGCACTTCGTCGACATCTACAAACGTCTTGCCCTTCTTCTTCTTGATGAAGTTCAGGCAATGGTTGACCTTGATGCGTTGCACCCAGGTTTTGAACTGGGCGCGACCCTCGAACGACGCCAAAGCAAAATAGGCTTTGACGAACACTTCCTGGGTCAAATCCTCGGCGTCGTGCACCGAGCCGGTCAGGTAGCGGCAATTGGCCATTACCCGGCTCTGGTGCCGCTCGATCAAGGCTTCGAAGGCGCGGAAATCGCCAGATACGGCTTGGCGGGCCTGGGCGACGAGTTCGTCGTCCGTGGGGGACTCTGTGACCATAGCCTAATTCTCGGCCGGACTTGCCAGCCGCACTGCCCGACTCTGCATTCAGGGGACCGCCGGTGGGCTCTCCTGCGGGCGCCAGGATCACCATCGCATCGTTTCCAAAGCTGTTAACCGTAGTCATTATGCGGTCCTAGTGTCAAGCTGCGCTCCGCCCAAACCCCGGTCAGGAGCGCACCTCAACGGACGACGGCCGGGCGCTTGCCCGGCCGTTGTCTTCAAGTAGTTGCAGGAGCGGGAGCCGCCGAGTGGCTGTTGTCCCCTTCGCAGTTCTTCACCGTCCCGACGACTCCCGCATCCCAAAAACGACGAGTCTTACTCTGTCCGCAGCAAGGTCCTCAATTGCTGCGTTGAAGCTCGACCCGTCGATTCATGGCACGGCCCTCGGCCGTGTCGTTCGTGGCGATCGGTTCGGCCTCGCCAAATCCACGCGCCCTGAGGCGCTCGGGGGCGACGCCACCACCGATCAAGTAGTTGCGCACAGACTCGGCGCGATCCTGGGAGAGCTTCAGGTTCAGCTCGTCAGACCCGCGCGAGTCGGTGTAGCCGTGCACGTCGATATTGATGTCCGGATGCGCTTTCAACGACTCCACCACCTCGTCGAGGCGAGGGTAGGACGCCGGCAGAAGGTCGGCGCTACCCGACGCGAACCGCACGTCGTGCAACACGAGCTTCTCTTCGATGCGCATGATTTCTTTCGGACATCCCTTCTCGTCCACCTCGATGCCCGACGGCGTGCCGACGCACTGGTCCAGCCCGTCGTAGATGCCGTCGCCGTCCGAATCCTCGGGGCAACCGAAGGCATTCACTTTGGCGCCGGCCGGCGTGTCGCCGCAGCGATCGATGCCGTCCAACACACCATCCGAGTCGGAGTCAGAGGGGCAACCGTTGGCATCGACAAAGGCCGAGCGCGGCGTATCACCACACTGGTCCTGGTAGTCCGCCACACCGTCGCCATCCGAGTCGACCGGGCAACCATTGGCATCCACCGCCACGCCGAACGGCGTGTCGGGGCAGGTGTCCAGCGGGTCAGCGATGCCGTCACCGTCGGTGTCATCCGGGCCCTTGCGCCCACCACCGATGCCGATGGAGAGGCCAAAGTTGCCGTGGAAGTCCTTCAGGTCGGTGCCGTCGCCCGCTGTCACGTAGTTGCCGGCGAAGTCGTCAGACCAGTAGTGGCTCAGGTCGCCGCGCAGGGCGACGTTGTTGCCGATCCACAGCTTGATGCCACCGCCGGCGTTGAAGGTGGTCTTGGACTCGATATCGACATCGTCCGAGCTGCCACCCAAGAAGGCCAGCCCAGCGTTGACAAACGGCACGAAGCGGCCCCGGGCCAGATTCAAAAAGCCGTTGACGTGGTGGAAATCGATATCGGCTTTGCGGGGGCCGTTTTCGGCGCTGGAGCGGGCAAACTGGCCCTCTACACCGATGTACTGGCCTAGCCCCAGGCCCACCCGACCGCCAAAGATGCGGCCTTCGAGGCTCCGGGCGTGGTCGTAGTGGACTTCTCCACCAAAACCGCCAAATTCCAACTTGTGGGCCACCCATTTGCCGCCCACTTCAGCGGCCACCGGCGTCGACAGCAGCATCAGCACCGACACCAGCACGGTGGCCGGCAGTATCGCGCTCTTCATGAAGCTCAGCCTCCCTAATCGCTCTGCCAGACACAAACTTGGCTGGGTTCGAGTCTGGATGTACAGGGTTCGATGATCGGACTCTCCGTTCGCTTTCGGGTCGCCATTCATCGGTGCGGTGCTCTGTGCTGATGACCCCCCTGACCACTCGGGCGACGCCGAAGTCACATCACCGTGAAAAAGATTCGGCGGCGGCCACCTGAGGGCTTCTGAAAGCGCCGGTGACCTTACATAGAACCGCCGCGGAATTCCACTTGCTTCCGGCCCGCCGGCACCAACCGCCCAAAAATTGGACATTCCGCGACCGCAGAAACGGACAGGGTGTCGGTCTCGGATGAGCCATTCACTGGCCGCTCCGACCGTTGGACCCCCTAAATCGGCGGTTGACTCTTAAAACCTTGCACCGGGGGACGTTGCGGCGAAGATGCGACCTGAGGAGTTGTCGGCCGCCCAGCAACGACGCGCTCAATACCCTAAAGAGACGCCACTAGAATCGACCCAGTCTAAGAAATGTCGACGACCGCACCACCCATCCACGACCTGAGGCGCCCGGCCCAACCGGCCAGCCCGCTGGTTCCCGAGACGCCCCCAGCGGGCCGTAGCCAGCTCAGTAAGAAGGCCCGCATCGTGCGGGCGTTCGTCACCCAAAAACCGGTTTGGGTCACGTGGCAGGTGACCTACAACTGCAACTACGCCTGTGATTTTTGCAACTACTGGAAGAACGACTTTAAGCCGCATGAGGAAAACTCGCTCGAAGACTTCCGAGTCGGGTCAGCTAAGCTGGCCGAGCTCGGCTCGCTTATGGTGTCGCTGGCCGGGGGTGAACCACTCCTGCGAAGCGACCTCGCCGACATCGTCGCCATCCTCGCCCGGGATCACTTTCCATTCGTGACTACCGCCGGCGCTGGGATGACCCCCAAACGCGCCCAAAAGCTCTGGGACGCCGGTCTCTGGGGCGCTTCGGTGTCGATCGACTACGCCGATCCGGAGCGCCACGCCCGCCACCGGGGGGTCAAGTTCGCTTTCGAGCGCGCCATCCAGGCCGTCGAGGAGCTACTGGACGCCCGGACCGACCCCTCCTATCAGCGGGTGCAAATCATCTCGGTGTTGAACGAAGACAACATCGCGGACATGCCGAAGCTCTGTGCGCTGGCGGCTGAGCTGGGCATCTACTGGCAGGTACAACCCTACTCGACCATGAAAACCGGCGACCCAAGCCACCGGCACCTAGCCGGGGCCACCGAGGTGCTCCTCGACCTGAAGAAGCGCTACCCCCACACCTTCCACGCCAACACCAGCTACCTCGAGCAGTTCGACGAGGCGGCCAACGGCGGCATCGACGGCTGCATTGCCGGCAAGGCGATGTTCAACATCGACAACCAAATGGTGGCGTCGAAATGCGTCGAGTTCAACGTCGCCGAACCGTGCGGCAGTTTACGCGACGAGCCGATGGCGGTCATTCTCGAGCGGCTGCGCCGAGCCCACGCCACCAACCGCTGCCGGGACTGTTGGTATTCCTGCCGCGGCGAGGTCGAAGTCCTATACAATCCCCGCGGCTTTCTGAACAACCTACCGAGCTTACTCTGGCAAGGGTTTGCCCAACGCCAGGAAAAGACCGAGGCGCTCCACCGCGACTATCGGCGGCAAGCGCAGGAACGGAGTCAAGCGGGCCGGCCCAAAGGCCAAGGCCCCAACCAGAATTTGCGCACCCCGACATCCTCATGATGATGGGGTGCACCACATAGCGGTTTTGGTATGTTTCGCAGCGCGCGACAGCCACAGCCGCCCCAGGAGGTTTTGTCATGAGCACTGTCGATTGGGGGCACCCGGACACCACCCCAGAAGCGTCCGACCGTCCCGACTCCGGTCCTGAGCATCCGGCCAACGGCAACGGTCACGGCACGGGTGCGGGTGGGAATGGCGCTAGCGCCAACGGCGGCAACGGCAAGTCCAACGGGCACACCAGCCCCAGCACCGAGGGCAGCGCCCGCGACGGCTTTGACACCAGCGCCTTCTCGGTGCCTGACCGCCAGCTCAACCCGGAGGGCAACTCCCGGATAAGCTGGGGGACCAAAGCTCTAAAGGTGAGCGACTTTCTGCTCTGCAAGATGGCGGGCTTACTCTACGAGGGCATCCAGCTGGTCAACGAGCGGCGGCCGGGGCGAGCGATCACGCCCAAGTGGTCGGACAAGCCAATGCTCAAATCGTATGAGAAATCCAAACCACGGTTGGGCTGGCCCCGCGAGACCGATTCCCTCTGCCCCAAGTGCGTCATCGAGACACGCCAGCGCATTCTGAACGGCGAGGAAGACTACACCGTCCTCATCAACGACAAGCCCGGCGAGATCAAAGCCCAAATCGTCGAACGGGACGGTGAGGTGTGGATGATCAAGGAGTGTCCGGTCCACGGCCGCATCGAGGACATGATGGCCAAGGACGCCAGCTTCTTGGAGTGGATCGAGTCCAACTACCCGGGCCGAGACATCCGCGCGCACGCCGACGAACTACTCCACAACCACGGGTCGAGCACCATCAAGTGGGGCCGCGGCGCCGTTCTTACCGTCGACCTAACCAACCGTTGCAACATGATGTGCGATCCGTGCTTCATGGATGCCAACCAGGTGGGGTTCGTCCACGAACTGAGCTGGGAAGACGTCAAGGAGATCCTCGACAACGCCCTGACTCTCAAGCCGCACCGGCAAATGTCGGTGCAGTTCTCGGGCGGCGAACCGACCTTGTCGCCGCACTTCATTCGCGCCATCAAGTACTGCCGTGACATCGGTTACAACAGCGTCCAGTGCGCCACCAACGGCATCGAGTTCGCCAAGAGCAAGGAGTTCGCCGAGGAAGCAGCCAAGGCCGGCATGCGGTTCGTCTACTTGCAATTCGACGGCATCGGCAACGAGGCGAACAGCCACCGCCACGTTGGCAACCTCTTCGACGTCAAGCTGAAAGCGATCGACAACCTCTACAACGCCGGCGTCCAGGTAGTCCCGGTCACCACGCTGGTGAACAACCTAAACAACGACCAGGTGGGGCCAATCATTCGGTTCGCTCTCGACAACCCCAAGAAGATCGCCTTTATCGCTTTCCAGCCGGTGTCTTTCACCGGGCGCGACGAGGAGATCACCGACGAGCGCCGCATGCACCAACGCTACACCCTGTCCCACATGGCGTCCGACGTGAGAGGGCAGCTGGGCGTCACAGAACCCACCCGCGACTGGTTCCCGATCTCGCTCATGGCACCGTTTTCCGACTTCGCGGATCACGTGCACGGCCCGAGCGCTGAGTGGGGTCAAGCCACCTGTGGCTGCCACCCCAATTGCGGGGTCGGGACAGCGATCATGGTCAACAAGGACACCAAGGAGTTTGCGCCGGTGCCCGAGTTCATCAACGTCCCGGGGCTCATCCGCGACACCCAGCGGATCACCGACTCGGGTCGTGGCAAGCACTTGTCGAACGCGCTCATGGCGCTGGCGCTCTTCAAGAACTACAACTCCTTCAAGGCACCCCCCAGCTTCACGTTGTCGGCGCTTCTGAAGAAGTTCGACAAGACCTTCAACCTGACCGGCCGGGACTACGGATCGCTGGCCCCCGAGGACACCTGGAAGCGCCGTGAGGATCCGTGGAACTTCCTGTTCGTCGCGGGCATGTGGTTCCAGGATCTGTTCAACTACGACTTCCGGCGCACCGAGATGTGCATCATCCCCTACGGCACCCAAGAGGGCGAAATTTCCTTCTGCGCCTACAACACCGGGGTGGGCTGGCGGAACATCATCGAGCACATGCACCAGAACGCCACGGTGGCCGAGTGGTTCACCCAAAACGGCAAGCACGAGGTGTTCGCCGGCGGCAAAGACGTGCCGCTACCTGACACCGCGCACGGCCTGATGGTCAATGAAGAAGATGTCAATCGCGCTCGTACGCTGGATCAGCACATCCCGCAAACGGCCAGCCAGGAGCGCATCTTGGAGCGGCGCCGCGAGCGCGAGGCTAAGGCCAAGCGCGACGCCGAGATCGCCAAGATGGCCCGCGAGCACTACGAGCGCGAGGTCCTGAAGAAGAAGCCGGAGCCGTCCAACGAGGTGAAGTTCAACCTCAACCGGTAGTGACAGCGCCGGTTCTAGCGGTCGAGGGCGCCACCAAGCGCTTCGGCAGCACTCTAGCCCTGGCCGGCGCCAGCTTTGGCGTCGCGCCAGGCGACTGGCTGGGGCTCCTCGGGCCCAACGGCGCCGGAAAGACGACGTTGGTACGCGCCGTCGCCGGGCGCGTGGTCCTGGACGCTGGGCGGGTGGTCGTGTTCGGGGACGACGGACCGGGCACCCGCACGGCCAGCAGGCGTCTGGGGGTTGTACCCCAAGACATTGCCACCTACCCCACCCTGTCGGCGCGCGAGAACCTCGAGAGCTTCGGAGCGCTCTCCGGGGTGAGCCGCTCCCGGCTCAAAGATCGAGTCGACTGGGCGCTCGAGTGGACGGGCCTCGCCGAGCGTGCCGCCGACCAGAGCGGCACGTTTTCGGGCGGCATGAAGCGCCGGCTCAACCTGGCGTGCGCCGTCCTCCACGCCCCCGACCTCCTCTTGTTGGATGAGCCCACCGCCGGGGTCGACCCGCAGAGTCGCCAGCACATCTGGCAGATGTTGACCGAACTCCGGGAAGCCGGCACCACCCTCGTTCTGACCACTCACCAACTGGCCGAAGCCGAGGAGGTGTGCGAGCGCATCGTCATCCTCGACCACGGCGTCGTCATTGCCGACGGCACCCTTGCCCAACTCCTCGCACAGATTACCGGCCCAGAACGAAGCCTCGAAGCAGTGTTCTTACAGCTCACCGGCCGGGAGTTGCGCGAATGAGAAGCGCTCCGGAGTTGTGAACATGAGGCGCACGTTGATGAGGATCGCGGCGCTCAAGCTCTGGCGAGACCGCGCTGCCCTGGCCATGGCCTTCGCCTTACCCATCGCCTTCTTCTCGGTCTTTGCACTGATTTTCGGCCGCATGGGTGGGAGCGACGGCGTCGCCAAGATCACCGTAGTGGTCGCCGACGAAGCCCAAACCGCGGCCAGCCGCAAGTTCGCTGCGGCCATCGCCAGCGAGCCGAGCTTTGCCGGACCGGATGATCGCCCACCACCACTCCTGGACAATCGCACGCTTGTCCGAGAAGCCGTGGAACAGGGCCAAGTCGACGTCGGCATCGTCCTCGGCGCTTCCTTCGACGCCAACCTCACTTTCGCACCCGCCGACTCGGGATCGGTGACCCTCTACACCGACACCATCGCCAACCCCATCGCCCAGCCGATGGCCAGCGGCTTGCTGCAGAAACTCGCGATGACCGCTTTGCCCAACTTTTTTATTGCGAGTGGGATCGAGGCATTTTCCCAATACGCCGGTACCCTCACCGACTCGCAGCGGACCTTCGCCGACCGACTCAAGGGCGACCTAGAAACCGACGCACCCGCAGTCGGCACTGGTCTGAGCGCCGGGCTTGTCCGCGTTGAAGTCGAAGACGTACGCCAGGGCACCGACCAACGCCAGCGGCGCCAACGCCTGGTCGCTTTTCAAGCGGCCGGAATCGGCGTCATGTTCCTCCTTTTTTCGATGGCGCAGGCCGCCCAATCGCTCCTCGAGGAGGAAGAGACCGGCACCCTCGAGCGGCTCCTCAACACCGGCCTGGGCATGGGCACCCTCTTGCAGAGCTACTGGCTCTTTGCCGCCTTCACTGGCTTTGCGCAGGTCACCCTCATGTTTCTGTGGGGTTGGGCGCTCTTCGGCCTCGACCTGTTCACTCCCACACACTTCGCCGGTTTCGTCATCATGACCGGCGTCACCGCCCTGGCCGCTGCCGCCTTCGGCTTGGTGCTCGGCACTTTCTGCCGCTCCCGCGCTCAACTGGGTAGCATCTCGACGATTGTCATCCTGTTGATGTCGGCATTGGGCGGCTCGATGATCCCTCGCTTCCTACTCCGTCAATCACCTTTGATGGACAAGCTCGGGCTTCTGACTTTCAACGCCTGGGCGATCGACGGCTACCAGAAGGTGTTCTGGTACGAGCGCGGCCTCCTCAGCCTTTGGCCACAGGTCGTGGTGCTCTTGGCGATCACGGCAGCCTGCCTCGTCCTAGCACGAGGCGCGGCTCGCCGCTGGGAGGTCAGTTAACCGACAGTTCCGCTCCGAAAATATTCATGGGCCTGGGGTCCACCCCGAGCAATGAAAGTTGCTGCTCGCCGTGTGGGCTCGACCGAAGGTCGCGTGAGTTTACAACGACTTACAGTTACTTTCTGAGCAACTCCACCCCGGAAGACTGGCCATCGATCTCAGCTAGTAACGTTTCTGGATCACTTGCCTTAGCCAGAGCTGCCTCGATCGTCGCCAGCACACTCAGATTGGTACGGTGTTTTCGCAGCATCTCTAGAACTTGCGGATGTCGCTCGGCACACTTCATTGCTTTCCGCCGTCGCGACGCAGCCGCTTTCGAATACTTGAGGTGGTTGGTTATAAACGCGAAGATCGATGGGTAGCCTGCCGAGAGATGGGCATACGTGCGTCTGCATTCAAGCAGCGCTTCGATCAAATCGACGGTGGCGTGATGTTCGCGATGCCGGAGCCTTTCGATTCGGACAAATGATGCGCATGGTGCATGCCCCCTGAGTTTTCGCGGGGTCGACCCATGCATCTTACACCTCGAGTTTGTGCACTCAGGGGAGCTTGGTTGCTGCACAACATCGGTTCCGTTTGGCAAAAAAGGAACTAGCGCGCGAACCGATGCGGTTGAGGGCGATGCAGGGCATGCTGGCGACCGCTCGAGCGACATGCCGCAACGCTCAACCACTCGACGTCCAAAAGCTGTCAAGAAGAAAATCAAATGGACGACAAGAAAATTTGTGCAGATTCTCAGGTTTCGTCCGGCCGGCGGTCGATCCGGATGGGCGGGTAACGGCGAAACGATCGACTTGGTTCCGCAGCGGAACTCGTCGCCGAAGCGCAACTCCGCGCCGGGTTCCGGAGCGGAACTCGGCCGTGGTTGCGGAGCGGAACTCCGCGGCGGTCAGGGAAGCAAGGCTCCGGCAGTTCCGAAGTCAACACGGCTGCTGCTGGTTCACCGAGAACTCCTGGTTCACCGAGAGCCCCAGCCCTAATCCGTCAGACCAAATCGCACAGCGACACAGGTAAAGCGCGGGGGAACGGGGAATGCGCCGGCGAGGTTTGCGTACGCCATCACGCAACCCAACGTTGCGTCAGCGGAGGAACTCGCTGGCGCGCGCGGCTGTCTGAGCGAGCGCATTCCCCGTTCCCTCGCGCCCCCACCCAACGGTCGCCCCGCTCGTCGCCAGCAGTCCGGCGGAACTCCATGGGCGGTCCTGGAGAAGGCATTTTCGGACAGCCTCCACCGGAACCGAGTCGAGTGTGCTACGTTGAACTTGCCGCGCACTCGAAGGAGGTCGCCATGAAGAATCTCGCCCGCACCACCGCTGCCGCAGTAGCACTCCTAGTGAGCTTGGTCGCGCCTGCCCGACTAGACGCCGCCCTCCTCATCGTTCCAGACCAATTCCAGACAATCCAAACCGCTCTCGACGCAGCCACCACTGGCGATTCGGTCATGGTACGCGCTGGAACCTATGCCGAGAGCTTGAGCCTCTCGGGCAAAAACCTCGCCTTGTTCAGCGAGCAAGGCGCTCCGTCCACCACCCTCAGCGGTGGCGGCGCCCACCGCATTCTCGCCCTCGGGGCAGGGGTCAACGCGACAACAATCATATCTGGCTTCACCTTCACGAATGGGTGGAGCAACAACGGTGGCGCCGGCCTCAATCTCGCAGCCGGGGGCGGCGTGATTTTGCGCGACTGCCACTTCATCAACAACAGGGCCGTCGACGGCTCGCCAAGGGGCGGGGCAATTCGGTCGCACATTGGCGCCATCACCCTCATCGAAGATTGTGAGTTCGTCAGCAACGAGGCGTACTACACGGACCTCAGCGGTGACGGCGCTGGCGGTGGGATCTACTGCGCCGAAGGCGGGTTCTTGTCACTTCAGCGCTCGGTCTTCATCGACAACGCGTCGTCTGGTTTCGAGGGCGGCCCCGGAGGAGCGGTGCACACCGCCAGCCCCTCTGTCATCGAGGACAGCTACTTCACCAAAAACTTTGGCTTCTACGGTGCAGGAGTATACGCAAGCGACTCGCTCACCGTATCTCGATGCGAGTTCGTTGATAACGGTGCGTGGGAGGGAGGGGCAATCTACTCGCTCACAGCGCTCACAGCAGAAAGCTGCTCCGTTTTTAGGACATATGCTGAATACTCCATCATAGTGCATGGAACAGCCGACATAGCCAACTGCAGCTTCGTCCAGAATCACGAGGGGGGCATCGCCGCGTACAATGCCTCGATCATCGCCCGGCACAACCTCATCGCCGACAACCAAGGCTACGGCTTCTATAGCTACCAAACCCCTCCAAACGCAGTTTTCGTCTGCAACGACGCGTGGGCAAACGACGAGGGAAACTACGGCGGCGATCTAGCCGACCCCACGGGCTCAAACGGCAACATCTCGGCCGACCCGCTGTTCTGCATCAATGAGTGGCCACCCAACGAGGAGCACCCCGACTTAAGCCTTCGAGAGGGCTCGCCCTGCCTGCCCGGCCAGAACAACTGCGGGCTGATCGGAGCCATCGGCCAGGGTTGTGAAGTCGCCGCCGTCAGCGAGCTAGCGCCCTCTCCCAGCCGCGGCGCGCACCTCTGGCCAAACCCAGCACCCATGGGTCAATCGATCAGGATCGACACGGGGACACCCGCGGCTCGGGCGGATCTCTACACGGTCAGCGGCCGCTGGCTACGACGACTGCAACTCGACAGAGCGTCAAGAAGCCAAACCTGGCATCCGGGCGCACTCCCCGAAGGCGTCTACTTCCTCAAAGTCCGCTGGCCGGACCATTCGGACACACAGAAGCTAGTGCTGACGCGCTGACGTGGACACGGGGTTAGCTCAGCGACCGCTTGCTGTCCGCTCGACCTCGCGCTCAGCGACGGGAATCGACGGTGGAACGAGGTCATGCTCCTGTCGATCGGCGAGCTGGGATTCACCAATGATATGGAGGGTGAGACAACGGCGTGGAGGAACGAAACGTGACTCCATTGCGCTTCGACGCAAGTCAGACGAACCGGCGCGGCTTCGAGCCCATCCGATGAGGATCCTCTTCGCCACCAACCTGGTACGGCGCGACGGGTCGAATGCGCTAGCGAGCTTTCTCAGCGATCAAGTCGAGGGGCTCAGGTCGCGTGGCTGCGCGGTCACGGTGCGCGCGGTAGAACAGCACGGACCGCGCGGCTGGTATCGCTTCTTTCAAATCCTGCGTCGATCGGTGCTGGATGAACCACCTGATGTCGTGCACGTGCAGGGCGGCGGCGGCACCGGTTTGCTCGCCGCCTGGGCAACGGCGACCAGACCGGTGGTGTTAACCCTGCATGGTTCGGACGCACTTGGCCTACGCCGGCTCGATGCGCGCCGGCCACTCGTGTCGCTGCAGCTGGCGGTCAATGTGCTCCTGAGCCAGATCGCTGCGTCGCGGGCGACAGCGATCGTTGCGGTCAGCGACAACGTCCGTCGCGCACTTTGGAGGTCGGTCGATCGCCAGCGGGCGCAGGTCATCCCCTGCGGGGTGGACTTCGCGCGCTTCACCCCACAAGACCGCCGCGCGGCGCGGCGACGCCTGGCGCTGCCGCTCGATCGACGCTTGATTCTGTTCGTCGACCCGCACCGGCCGGGCAAGCGCTTCACTCTCGCCCGCCGGGCCATCGAACTCCTCAAAAACCGACTCGACGACGTTGAACTGGTGAAGATGTCGAACGTGCCGCGCGAGGGCGTTCCGACCTACCTTCACGCGGCAGATCTGCTGCTCATCACCTCAAGCAGCGAGGGGTCGCCGGTCATCACCAAAGAAGCCCTAGCCGCCAATCTGAGCGTCGTGTCCGTCGATGTGGGCGACTTGCGCGAGCAACTCAAAGAAGCCAGCGGCTGCTGCGTGACCGGCCATCGACCCGAGGAACTGGCGGCGGCGATGGAGAAGGTGCTGTGCGGCGACGCCGGAGTTTGCGACGCTAAGAACCGCCGAGGCAGTCACGCCATCGAACACACCTGCACGCAGCTGATCAAAGTTTACGAGCAATTCGCTCGGTGAGCACATCGTAACCAGCTGCCCGCGTCATCCGCTGGGATCTCGACACGCCGCGCCGGCCCGGCCTATACTCTGGACGATCTCCCAGCGTCACCCGATCCGGACCCTCAATGAGACCATGGATCCTACACATACTCTGCTGTCCCCGTTGTCAACATGCTCCGTTGTCGCTGACATCGCATCACGAGTACGAAGACCCTTCCCTACCACCTTCGCCCTTCGCCGAAACCCCTTGCCTCCAGCACCGGCGCGCTCCGTGTCGAACGTGTAGCTGCACGCTGATCGAGGCGGGTGACCTCCGCTGTCCTTGCGGCAGGACCTACCCGATCAGCGAGTTCGTCCCCCGCTTCGCCACGCGCTTGTCGGATGCGACTATGCGCCGTACTGCAGACTGCTACTCCTACCTCTGGCGCCGAATTCCCATCCGGCGGGTCTTCGGCCGTACTGCGCAGGACGAAGAGCACACCTTCGCCATCAAAACCGGCATCGACGTGAACGACCTTCGGGGCCAGCTGGTATTCGATGCAGGCTCTGGACCGGGATCGATCATCAAGCAACTCGGCCGGCGCGGCGCGCACGCGGTGGGTGGCGACCTGGCAGTTCCCGATGACGCCGCCCGATCCGAACGCGAGAGGGAGTACCAGTTCATCCAGTGCGACGTCACCGCACCGCCGTTTCGCCCCGGCACCTTCGACGTTGTCTACTCAATCGGCGTCATCCATCACTTAATCGACTGGCGAAGCGCGGTGCAAAGTCTGGCACGGGTAACGCGGAAACCTGAGGGCAAGCTGGCAATCTGGGTCTACGACCGCGATCGAGCCCGCTTCATCCGCCTCGACGATGCGCTGCGCTGGGTCACCTCACGTCTGTCGAACCCACTGATGCATGGGGTCGCAAACGTGATCGCGCCGGCGCTGCCAGCCATTCGCCGCCTCCAGGGCGCCCGTCCGCGGCCGATCGCGCGGGGAGACCGCGCGCATATCGTATTCGACTGGCTCAAGGCACCGCATCGCTGGTTTCATCGCGAGTACGATCTTCGCGATGCTCTTGCTCAGGACGACTGGACCCTCACCTATCGCTCTCCTCATAGCCTCGGACTGGTATTCCGCAGTGCGACCACGCCCCAGCGCAAAAAGGCCAAGGCATGATCGTCCTCGGTATCAACGGCAACTTCGATCGCGCCGGTCATGATCCAGCGGCCGCGCTGATAATCGATGGAGAAGTCCGCGCTGCCGCGGAGGAAGAACGGTTTCTGCGTTTCAAGCATGCCGTTGGGTGCATGCCGACGCGCGCCATCGAGTATTGCCTGGACGCCTGTGGACTCCGGATGTCCGACGTCGACGTCGTCGCCTATCCGGCCGTCACCTACGCCGGCATGGAATCCCGCCTGGCTCGCTACCTCGATCTGCACTTCGGATTCCCGCCGCGCCTCGAGTTCGTCGAACACCACCTGGCGCACGCGGCCACCGCTCATCTCCTTTCCCCCTTCTCGCGCTCATTGATCATCTCAGCGGATCTGTCCGGCGACTCGGTGAGTACGCTCATTGCAGAGGGCGACGGCTCGGAGATTCGGGTCATCCGTCGCTTCGAGAAACCCAATTCGCTTGGCCTGTTCTACGCCATGATGACCCAGTACCTTGGTTTCGGGATGGACCATGACGAGTACAAGATCATGGCGCTCGCCGCGCATGGCTCCCCGGGCGTCGATCTGAGCGATGTGCTCCGCATCGGAGCCGGTCGCTACGAGCTGGAACCGGCGTTCGTATCACCACAATTCTTGCCCGGGCGTTCATCGCCTAGCCGTCAAGAACCCGCGTTCAGCCCGGCGCTTGCTTCGCTGCTCGGACCCGCACGGTTGCCGGCGCAGCCAATTTCGCGCCGCCACCAGGATATCGCCCGGGCGACGCAAGAGCGGCTGGAGCAAGCGATCGTCGAGCTCATCAACGCCCACGCCGGTCCAGCGCCGCGTCACATAGCTCTGGCGGGCGGCGTGGCGCTGAACTGCGCAATGAACGGAAAGCTCCTTGCCAACGGCCACGCCGATCAGCTGTTCGTCTCGCCCGTAGCCTCCGACGCGGGCTCATCACTCGGAGCTGCGCTGATCGTCAACGCAGGTGACGGCCGCCATCCTGCCCGAATCGATCCGAGCTACTGCATCGGCCCGTGCTACTCCAGCGATGCCATCGCCGGCGCCCTGGATGCCGCCAACCAGCCAACCACTCAACCCGATGATCCGGCGCGCGCGGTGGCCGAGCTGCTGGCTGACGGCCGGGTGGTCGCCCTGTTTCAGGGGCGCATGGAGTATGGACCTCGAGCGTTGGGACGCCGGTCGATTCTCGCTCGACCCGATAGCCCTGACCTCCGCGACTTCATCAACCTGCACGTCAAGGGACGCGAGTGGTTCCGCCCCCTTGCCCCCTGCATCCTTGAGTCTCATTTCGCCGACGTCTTCGACGGATCAGGATCATGGCCGTACATGACCGTGACGTTTCAGGTGCGCCCCGCCTGGCGAGACAGGCTCAGTGGCGTTTCGCACATCGACGGCTCCGCCCGGGTGCAGACCGTGGCGCGCGGCCTGCAACCCACCTTGCACGACGTGTTGGAGGCGTTCTGCGAGCGAACGGGGATTCCGGTGCTACTGAACACGAGCCTCAACACGCGGGGACGTCCAATCGTCTGCACGCCCGAAGATGCGATCGAGACGTTTCGTTCGTCACCCATCGACGCGTTGCTCATCGGTGATCATCTCGCGCGTCATACTCAGGAACCGACAAGTGCCAAAGCGCTGGTCGAACAGAGCTACCCATCGACATTGGTCGACGAAAGGATCGAATCACCGTGAGAACCGTTGTTACCGGAGGTGCGGGGTACATGGGGAGTCACCTGGTGGATGCGTTGATCGCCGCCGGGCACGAGGTGACGGTGATCGACGACTTGTCGGCCGGCTCCCGAGACAACCTGACCCAGCACGAGGCCGATCCTCGATTCCGTTTCGTACTCGGTGATGTGCGTAACTACGAGCTTCTCCGCGCCGAGTTCAGCGGCATCGAGCTCGTCTTTCACCTGGCGGCTCAGTGCGTGCCGCTCTCCATCTACGACCCAACCGTCGTTCACGAGGTGAACGCAACCGGGGCACTGATGGCCTGTCGTGCGTGCCTAGACGCGAAAGTCCCGCGACTGCTTCACGTTGCCTCCAGCGAGGTGTACGGCTCGGCGCACTACACACCCATGGACGAGGAACATCCGCTCGATCCGACCACACCCTACGGCGCCGCGAAGGTCGCGGGCGAACTCTACGTCCGCACTTTCGTTCGCACCTACGGCCTAAGCGCGGTCGTCGTGCGCCCCTTCAACTCCTACGGCCCTCGCCTTCCGTACGATGGTCCCTATGGCAACGTCATCCCTAAGTTCGTCGTCCGCGCCCTGGCCGGTGAACCGCCGCTTATCTATGGGGACGGTGCACAGACGCGCGACTTCACCTACATCACTGACACCGTACGCGGCGTGCTGGGAGCGGCGCTGGCCGACCAGATGGTTGGCGACGTGATTAACGTTGCCCGCGGTCGCGAGGTCTCGGTCAACGACATTGCCTCCATCGTACTCAAGCAAGTGGGACGCACCGACCTCGAGCCCGTCTATCTCAAGCCTCGTCCGGGAGATGTGTTGCGGCACTTTGCCGACGTGTCTCGCGCCCGGGACCGCATCGGTTTCGAGGCAGAAGTCGACATCGAGGAGGGCATCTCCCGGTACATCGAGTGGTTTCGGTCGCTGCCGCTGGATGCGATCGAAGACGCGATGCCGCAGGACTGGGATCGCACCTGGGTGCCGGAGGCGACGTGAGGATCCTGGTGACCGGCGCCACCGGCTTCATCGGGGGGCACCTCGTCTCGGCCCTGCAGCCACACCACGAGGTGGTTGCTCTCGGGCGCCGGTTGGAAGCACAGCGCGGGGCGTCGGCGATCCTCGAGGATCTGGCCTCGCCGTCTCCGATCAATGCCGGCGTCGTCGAGCCACTCGACGTCGTCATCCACGCCGCGGCGATGACGTCGCACGCTGCCTGTCAGACCGACCCCCGAACTGCCATCGCCACCAACGTCCGAGGCACCGCAAAGGTGGTCGCGCTCGCCCGGCACCACGGGGCGCGGATGATCTACCTGTCTTCCGGTGATATCTACGGCTATCACGACACCCCGGTGGATGAGCAGACTGCGCCCGCTCCGATCGACGTCTACTCCCGCACCAAACGCTGGGCTGAGCGCCAGGTAGCCAGCGGTCTGCCCGCGGCCTCGGCGCTCATTCTCCGCCTGTTTCACGTCTACGGACCGGGAATGCCCTCGGATCGCTTGCTTCCCCGCTTCGTCCGCATGATCGAGTCGGGTGAGGCGGGCTTCTGCGATCGGTCGGGTCGGCCGGTGCTCACGTTGACCCACATCGACCACCTGCTTCGCTGCGTCGGCCGGATTCTGCAAACCGACGCGGCGGGAACGTACAACCTGGGCGGAGACGACACGCTCTCCGTGCGCGAGATCTTCGACGCGATTGCCGAGGCAATGGGCTCGGGCGTGCGATGCGTCGCGCGGCAGGGGCCGGCGACGGGGAACTTGATCTGCGACTCCCGCCGGTTGCGCGCGGCCACCGGTGTACGTCCCGCCGTCGGGTTCCGGGAAACAATACACAAGATCGTCCGCCATGAGCTTCTATCGCGAGCGGGGTAAGCGACTACTCGACGTGATCATCGGCGGGCTAGCGCTGCTAGTAACCGCCCCGCTGATCGGCGTGGCGGCGGCGGCCATCCTCGCAGGGGACCGGCAACAACCGCTGATTCGGCAAGTTCGGCTCGGTCGAAACGGTCGACCGTTTCATCTCTACAAGCTCCGCACCATGCGCAGCCGTCCAGGCGGCCTGTCCGTAGCGATGACGAACGACCCACGGGTGACGCCGCTCGGACAACGTTTGCGGCGAACCAGTGTTGACGAGCTGCCTCAGCTCCTGAACGTCGTGCGCGGTGACATGGCGCTCGTCGGCCCGCGGCCCGAGCTTCCCCAGAACGTGAGCCACTATCCGGACCAATTCACCGATCGTCTCGTCATGCGGCCCGGACTCACCGGGCTCGCCCAAGTGAGTGGGCGAAACGAGCTGACGTTCGCCGAAGTGCTCCACCTGGATCTCCGTTACATCGATGGCGTGAGCCTGCCCACCGATGTGTCGATACTGCTGCGCACGATTCGCGCCGTGCTCAACGGACGAGGCGCCTACTGATGTCCGCCACTTGCGGACGAGCGGTCCATGTCACCTCGCTGGCCGTCACGGTGCGCACCCTTCTTCATTCACAGCTGTGCGCGTTGGTGGAAGCAGGTTGGGACGTCGTCGTGGTCACAAGCCCCGATCAGTCCCCGGTGCCGTTTCGAGAAACTCCCTACGGCTGGCTGCACGTGCACCTTCCCCGCAAGTTGTCGCCGCTTCGGGATCCGCTGATAGCACGACGACTCACCGGCCTATTTCGCGAGCTGCAGCCGACGGTCGTGCACACTCACTCGGTCAAAGCCGCCCTCCCCGCCCTAAGGGCTGCGCATAACGCTCGCGTCCCACATCGGTTCCATACCGTGCATGGGTTCTACCACCTCAAGACCGTCCGACCGCTGGAGCGCCTGCTCGCTCGCTGGTGGGAAACGAGCGTGCTGCGGCTCTCCCACACAACGGCCTTCGTGAGTCGATCCGAACTCTCGTACGCTCGTGCACGGCTCGACGCTCGCCGGCGCTACTGCTGGCTGGGCAACGGCGTCGACCTCGCGCACTTTCGACCTCCGTCGGCCGAGGAACGACGCGCCGTCAGGCAGGACCTCGGTATACCGGCAAAGGCGCTGGTCGTCTCGACCCTCACGCGTTTCGGACACGAGAAGCGCGTCGATCGGGCGATCGCGGTTTATCGAAGGCTGGCGAGACGTGGTGACGATGTGCACTTCATCATCGCTGGCGGCGCCCTCGCCGGCGATCGCCACACCCGACCGCTCGACCTAAGCGGGTGCCCTATTGAGCGCGTCCATCGCCCGGGCTGGGTGACCGACGTCCGACCGATCCTCCATGCATCCGATCTATTCCTGCTGCTCTCGCAGGGCGAGGGTCGCAGCACCGCGGCGATGGAGGCGGCAGCCACCGGCCTGCCGCTCATCTTGACCGACATGCCGGCCTCGCGCGGCCTGGTCGACGACGGCTCGAGCGGCCATCTCGTGGACGCCGCCGACCCTGGCGCTGTGGCTGACATCGCGCGAAGGTTGCTCGAAGACACCGACCTACGAGGGCAGCAGCGCCGGCGGGCACGCGCAGTTGCTGAAGCACGATTCGATCAGCGGGAGGTGAATAGACGTCTGATCGAGCTCTACGCGCGGCAAATCACCAGCGCGCAGCAGGCGTGAGTCCTAGCGGGTCGCCGCCAACATCAGCATCAACCCGACCAACCCTGCCAGAAAAAAGCCAACGTAGTAGAACGCCCAATGGCGCCAGCCGATAATGCCCCACATTGCGCACACGAACATGTACGGATAGAACATGTGCATGTGGCGCGAAACCGCTCCAAAAAAAACCACGGCGTGAATGAGGTCAGTGAAGAACGTGAGTATCACGAAAGGGATCACCCACAGCACACGATCGCGCAGCAATAGAAAGCCGCCGCGCACAGCGAAAGGCAGTATCGCATACTGCAGCACGATTCCGGGGACCGTGTACAGGTCCATGCCACTAGCGTTCCACGGCAGCGGCGATACAAGGAACTTGACCATCGCCAGGGACAGCAGCAAGCCTTGGTCAAGCTGGGCTTGAGCCAGCGTGGTCATCATCGAGCCGGGCGAGAGAGAAGCGCCGAGGCTCAGCTTGTAGAGAATGACCGACGGTTCGTCGACCAGCCCCATCTTGAACGGGATCGACCAGGTTAAGAGTGGGACGCTAGCAATCACCGCCGCCAGAACAAGCCGCCGACGGGAGAGCGCCTCCCACAGCACGCCGACGAACAGGCCCAGCAACATGAACGCAAATGAGTAGTTGCGAATTTGGATCAGCGGTGCGATGACCACGGCCGCAAGTAATACCCAGCAATAGTTGCGCGCCTTCACGAACCGCACCCAGCAAAGCGAAGCCAAAATGAGCAGGAATCCGACCAGCGTGTCCTTGAGAATCTGCGCAGACCAGAAGATGGCTGTGGGCCACAAAGCGTACATCCAGGCGCCACCCATCGCCACACGTCCACCGACGATGGGGCGTGCAAAGGCGTAGGTAAGAAGTACCAGGATGGCGCCGAGCACGGCGCTGAACGACTTGGCAATCCCTGCATGCACACCTAGCCAAGCGTACAGCGTACCAACTAGTCGGTGAAATGGGATCGACAGGCCCGTCGTATGATACTCGACGCGGAACGTCGTACCGTCGTGGATCATCTGCGCGATCTGGGTGCCGACTCGATGGTACCCAAAGGAGTCCCGGAAGAGCAGACCGCTCGGGTTGGGGTCGGTGGTGTGAACCTCGGTCAGCCAAACGGCCGCGACCAAACGCAGCGCCAGGGCGAAGCAGAACGCGGCGGTCAATGCGGGGCGTTGATTCTCCGGAGCCGCAAGGAGCAACACGAGTGACAACACGCACAGTGTTGTGAATGCGGCGATTGCAGGCCCGTACACGGTCGTTGCCGACACCACGGCCACCACGATGCACACTCCGAGCATCCAGTGGGGAATTCCAGTGCTCAGGATCGGGCGCTCTGCGCTCGTCGTCACCAACTCAGCTCCTGTCACCTCACTCAGAACGTCGTGCTCGCTGGCGCTTCAAACCCCTTGGGTAGTCGCCAGAGAAGCTGGTGGGCCTGCACACCCGTCGGCAGAATAGCCTGAAAGTAGCGGTGTCGCCAGCATACCTAGCCCCCGCCGTCTGCGTAAGCTCAGCCAGGTGGCCGAGATCATCAACCGGCGGCTCCGAATCGATATACTCGACGCCCTGCTATCCAGCGTCGGCTGCCTTCAAATGCAGCTTCTCTTGAGTCGCTCGCACAGCTATGTTGGCCATCATGCATCTGTCTCTTTCCCCTTTGTGTCATCTGTCTCTTTCCCCCTAAGGCACTTACCGACTTCATGTGCGCCAACTTCTACGACATTCGGACGTTCGGAGCTGTTATGAGCACGGACGTCAACTGTGGTCAGGTACGGGGGCCAGTCCAGATCTCCTTCGCCAGGAGCGTGGCCCCAATCGTCACGCTTGAGCATTCGATAACCCGCAGCTCCGTCACCAACAAGAGGGACGCTGAAAAGGAACGGACGATGGGGCGGAAGTTCAACGTCCCATACGGACTCTATCGCGCAACTGGATTTATTCTTGGGACGCTCTTGGAAACTGCGCATCGAGCACCACGGTACTAAGGGCGTCGTTGACCTCGATGAACCTCTAATCACATAAGCCACGGGGTCAAATCCCACACCATAGCCATGGCACAGAGTTCGCCAGGACGCTTCGGGCCGGACGCGATTGCGGATGCCACCTGCTTCCAGTCGAGAAGTTTGGCACCGTGACCAATGACAACTATTCTCCCCGGCAGGGAACTCTAGTTGTCGCTGATCAAAGCCGCGAACCATCAGCTCTCACGACTGCGCTGGCGCCCTCGCGTGCCGCTATCACCCAATGAATCAATGAGTTACCAGTGACCAGTTACAAACCCATTGCCAGTTGCGACAGCCGGCCGCGGTTCGCGCAATTGCCCTGCTAACGTGGAGGGCCATTGTAGTTTAGAGAGCCGGAGTCGCCCCCCGCGCGGGGGCGTGGATTGAAACTCTGCGACTCGAACGAACGCCGTACAAGAGCAGCTTGCGTCACCACAAGTCCACAGTCTATGTTTGACGATGGAGGCCCATGCTAAAGCTGCCCACGAAACTTGTCCGTCGCTCCCTAGTCGCAGCGCTGCTGCCGCTCGCTGCCATTGCTTGCTCCGAACGCGCCGACAACAACAAGCCACCGAAGGCGCGCAGCGAAGCGCGCCAAGTCGGGTCGCGCCACTTTGATCTGCGCTGGACGGTGACCGCCGACGACGTGCCAGAGCACGCCTCCCAGGCAGTGGTGTGGATCCCACTGCCCCAAGTCCTGCCAGAACAAGACGTCGACCGCATCGAAGTCCACACGGAGTATCCGCACACGTATGTGGAAGATAAGGACTTCGGAAACCGAATGGTCAGAGTCACCGTCGCTGAACCACCCCGGTCGTTCTCGATTAGTCTCACCGCGGCGGTCGACCGCCGCGCGATCACCGGGCCCCGCCCCGCACGACTATCGGATGCGGAACGGGCGCTCTACCTGCGCCAAGAAGCGCTCGTCAGCCTGAGCCCGCGGATCCGCGCCATTTCAGACACGCTCGGTCCTGACCATCGACGCCGCTACGACTACGTGCTAGCGAGCATGGACTACGACAAGACCGTGCCCGGCTGGGGACGTGGCGACTCAGAGCGGGCTTGCAACATTGGGAAGGGAAATTGCACCGATTTCCACTCGCTGTTCATGTCCCTATCGCGCACGCAGAACGTCCCGGCCGTTTTCGAGATGGGCTACCCCACCCAGAGCGGTGGTGAAACCGAGCGGCTCGGCGGCTACCACTGCTGGGCGTGGTTCCACGACGGTGCACATTGGGTCCCGGTCGATATCTCGGAGGCCGACAAAGCACCGGTGAAAGCCGATTTCTTCTACGGGCAACTCGATGCCGATCGCATCACCTTCTCCCGTGGCCGGGGGGTGATCCTGCCAGGCATGCAGGGCGAACCGCTCAACTACCTGCCGCCCGGCGCCTACGTCGAGGTGGACGGCAAGCCCCTCGCCTCGGTGAACCGGCGGCTCTCCTACACGGTGCGTTGAGGGAGAATGGCCGGGGATGGCGATGTCCGCCATCCCCCGGGGATTTCTTACTACTTCGACAAGTGCACAGGGTGCGACCGCAAGGACGAGTAGCGGGGATCCCCAGCCCCTCACCCCAATTCTAGCGCTTGACCGGATTTGGTGCCGGTGCCGGTCGGCCTAGTCACATATTCATGGGATGGCCAGAAACTCCCCGGCTGATACGATCATTGAGCGAACGCGCAGCGGCACGTTGCTGCAGGCACCCAAAATTCCGGCTGACCCACGTACTCCATGCCAAGACTTGCAATCGTCGAAGACAACACCCGCTACCGGCAAACTCTGGTCGGTCTGTTCTCTGACGTCCCTGAATTCAATGTTGCCAATGCCTTCGCCAGCGGCAAGCGTATCGCTGACCACGTCCGGACCTTAGATGTCCCTCCCTGGGACGTCGTGCTCATGGACGTCGCCATACCTGAGTCGGATGGCATCGAGACCACTCGCCGGCTGAAGAAATGTTAGAATTGAAGTGCTGGTGGTCGAAGCGTGTGGTGGTCGAAGCGTGCTGGTCGAACCCGGACTACACCAAGGACCGCAAGGGAGGATCGCGATGTCGCGACTGAGTCTGTACGCGGGGCTCCTCTTTCTCGTCGCCACCAACCCAGCCGCCAACGCCGGTGGTCTTGACGACCTCACCTGGTTGGTCGCAGAAACGGTGGCCTCGCCTGCCGATCCGGTGCTCGACGGTAGTGCCGTCGCCGTCATCTCGTACCAAGGGGACTGGCACGTCGTTTACGAGAGCGATGGCGACATCTACCGGCGCATTCGCACCGATACCGGATGGTTGCCGGTGGATATCGTTACGTCCGGTGCCAATACTTCGACCAGCCCGTTGCTGGCCGAAATCGACCAGGTGTTGCACATTGCCTGGCTGGACGATCGGAGCGGGCATCAAGAGTTGTGGACTCGCCAATGGGAGGGCACGTCGTGGACCGTGGATGAATGCCTGAGCTGCGACGCCCGCGAAACGGATGAGGCGTCGATGGGCGGTGCGGGGTCGCTCGGCGTCGTCGCCTGGGTTGACGAGGTGGGCGGCGTTTCCAGCGTCTTCGGGCGGGCGTTCGAAAACGGCAGTTGGCAGGCGATCGTCCCAATTTCGACCCACGCCTCCGGCGGTATTCAACCTACGGTCGCGGTGCACGAACAGACCGAAACCCTGGCGGTTGTTTGGACTGACACGCGCTTCGGTCCCTCCACCCTGTTCATGCGCCAGCGTTTTCTCGGCAGCTGGTTGAGTGAAACGCAGCTGGTACAGCTCTCGGGTAACTCGTTCAACGCCTCATTGCACCCCCAGCCCGTGTGCGGCGATGTCGTCTTTCCGCTGTTCGCAGTGGCGTTTGAAAACGACCAGTCCGGTTCGATCGAGGTGTACGGCACCGACACCGGCGCCCCCCCCGGCGCCGCGAGTCCGATTTCGGTGGTCGATGGCACGACGTCCACGCAGTCTCGGTTGTCCGGGATGCAGCGCGCCCAGACCGGTTGTACGCCTTTCGGCAGTTGCACAGACTTCAGCTACGTCACCTGGCGTGACGAACCAGCCCTCGAGTTTGCCCAAGTGCCGGGAGGGCTGGGTGGCTCGCCGTTGAACACCATAACGCTGTCGACCGCGTCGTTTGGTCCGGGGGCAGTCTTCGCTCGCGGGGGCAGCCCGCTCGCTGAACTGATGGTGGCGTGGGTGGAGCTGGATGGCGTTCCGACCTTGAAGGCGCGTCGAGCGACGCAGCTCGGCTGCTTCGAATTCGACTTCGTCGAATCGCCCGGCAAGTTTCTGATCGCGCCTGAGGCCATTCCCGCGAATGTCTTCACCCTTTGGGAGACGTGTGGCGGTGAGCCGGCTGTGGGCGCGCCCATCGACGTGAACTTCGATCCAGCGCTGTTACCGCTTCTCGATCCCACGCAGCACGTGCCAATTCAGGCGATTACCACTGGTTCCGGCCAAGCAACGGTCGGTGTGTACGGCGGCGGCTGTTCGCAGGCGGGCACGGTGCGGGTGGCGTGTGTAGTCGACCCTCTCATTGTCTACGAGGGTGTGGCGTCTCCTGACGTCGACGGCAATTGCATTGTCGATTCAGGTGACCTCCATTACGTCACCACCAACCTCGGAAACGCCGACTTCTGCGCCGACTTGGACGGCTCGGGGTTGGTCGATGAAACCGACGTGGCCATCGTCGAGGCGACGCTCGGCGACCACTGTCCGACCATGGCAATCGATGAAACCCTGGGCCCGGTGGCTGTCGCCCCACGGATCGAAGTCGCGCCGAACCCGGCGCGCTTCCGGGCGGTCATTCGGGCGGCTGTCCCGGCGGCGGCTCAGCTCAAGATAGTCGATGTGGCCGGCCACGTGGTGCGCAACCTCACCCAACACGCCCGCTTCGGCACCACGGGTGAGATCGAGTGGGACCTTCGCGACCACCAGGGTCGCCGCGTTGCGTCAGGTCTCTACTTTGCGACGGTTGAGGGTGCTGGAGTCGAGCTGCGTTCCCGCATCATCGTCGTGCAGTAGCGGAACTCGATCCAGAGTTCTGGAGAGCGGAACTCCAGCGTCAGCTTCGGACAGGGGAACTCCACCGTGAGTTGCTCAGAAAGTAACTGTAAGTCGTTGTAAACTCACGCGGCCTTCGGTCGAGCCCACACGATGAGCTGCGACTTTCATTGCCCGGGGTGGACAAAATGTCCATGAATAGTTCCGGAGCGGAACTCTGCGGCAGTTCCGGAAGCAAGGCTCCGGCAGGTCCGAAGTCAACCCTGCTGCTCCTGGTTCACCGAGAGCCCCAGCCTCACTCCGTCAGACGCAATCGCACGGCGACACAGGTAAAGCGCGAGGGGACGGGGAATGCGCCGGCGAGTTTTGCGGGCGCCATCACGCACCCAAACGTTGCGTCAGCGGAGAAGCTCGCTGGCGCGCGCAACTGTCTGAGCGCGCGCATTCCCCGTTCCCTTGCGCCCGCACCCAACAGGCGCCCTGCTCGTCGCAAGCAGTTCCGGGCGAAGCTTCATGGGCGGCCCCGAGCGGAGCTCCGCGGTTTGCGTGCGCTCCCACCCACCGCGCTCGGCCGTTCATGATAATGAGTACGATCGCCAGTAGCGGAATGAACGCCGCCCCTATGACGACCTAGCACTTTTGGACTTGCTTGAACGGATCGTGCGCTCGGCCTACGCCAAGAAGCACTCGTCAGCCTGAGCCCGCGGATCCGCGCTATTTCAGACACGATCGGTCAGCCTGAGCCCGCGGATCCGCGCTGTTTCGGACACCATCGGCGCTGACCATCGACGCCGACTACGACAACGTGCGAGTAAGCATGGGCTACGGCAGGACGGTGCGCGGCTGTGGACGTGGCGACTCAGAGCGAGCTTGCGACAGGGCTGAGGGGGAATGGCCGGGGGTGGCGCCGTCCGCCATCCCCCGGGGGTTTCCTACTACTTCGACAAGTGCAGCTTGCGCGCCAATCGTTGACCGCCGGCGTCCAACTCGTATAGATAGACACCGCTCGGCACCGGGCGCCCCTGGTGGTCGACGCCGCTCCAGCTCACCGCATGCTCGCCTGCACCGAGCGCGCCCTCGACCAGGGTGGTCACCCAACGACCGCTCGGCGCGTAGACCTTGAGGCTCACAGCGCCTGCCACGGGGGTCTGAAAGCGAATCGTCGTCGAGGGATTGAAGGGGTTGGGGGTGTTCTGACTGAGCCCGGGCGTTGGGGAGGTCGGGGCGGCCAGGGTGACAGCCGTGGTCATCATCGCTGCCACCACGGCTTGGTGGGCGTTCACCCGGCCATACCCCAACTCCCGCGAGTGTCCGGGGCGGCTTGGATCCCAGTTGTAGTTGTAGGGGCCGACCTTCTCCGCGGTGTCGCGCAGGATCTGTCGGACCTCGGTGTTGGTCAAGCTGGGGTTGACCGACTTGACCAACCCGGCGACACCCGCAACCAAGGGCGCCGAGAACGACGTGCCTGCCGTGGTCGTCGTGCCGTTGCCAATCGTCAACGTCAGGATCTCGGCCCCTGGTGCGCCCAGCCCCTGCTCGTCACCCCAACTCGAGAAGCTCGCCTTAGCCCCACTCAGGTCGGTGGCCCCAACCGCCACCACATGCGGGTCGTTGGCCGGATAGCCGACCGGCGGGCCGCTGCCGTTGCCGGCCGCACAGTCGATAAACACACCCGCCTGCCAGGCAGCCTCCAACGCCGCGTCGATAGCCGCGGTCTGTGCCACCGTCAGGCTCATGGTAATGATGTCAGCACCTTCGTCCGTAGCATAGAGAATCGCATCGTCCAGGATACTGCCTTCTGGGAAAAACTCACCGACCTCGCCAATCATCACGCGCACGCCGGGCGCGCCCCAGCCACCCGCGATGCCTGCGGCATCGGTACCATTGTTCGTCTTGGCAGTCACGACTCCCGCCACGCTCGTGCCGTGGTCAAAAAAACTACTCGGATTGTTATTGTCGTTCGGGAAGTCCCAGCCCTTCCAATCGTCGACAAAACCGTTGCCATCGTCATCGACGCCGTTGCCCGTTGTGGGGTCGTTCGGGTTCGACCACACATCCTCACCGGGATTTAGCCAGACGTTTTGGTAGCCATCTGTCCCGAGTCCCAGATCCTCGTGGGTGAACTCGGTGCCCGAGTCCAAGACCGCCACGATCGCCGTCGGCGCCCCCACCTCCAGGTCCCAGGCCTCGGGCGCGTCGACATCAGCATCACCAGGTTCGTTCCAGTGCCACTGATTGCCAAACTGGGGGTCATTGGGAACGGCCACGTAGGCGCCGATGGTGTTGGGTTCGGCGCTCGCGACCAAGCCGCTCGCCGCCAGGGCGTTGGCCGTGGCGATCGGGTCGGTCCCGGGGCGTAGCTTGAGGTCGACGAAACCGAGGCGATTGGCGCGGAGCACCTCGAGTTCTAGCTCGGCCAAGAGTCCGCCCTGCTCCGCGTCGCTCACCTCTGGACGAAAGCGCGCAGTAACGACATCCGGCACCACCGAAAACGACCGCCCGCTGGCGTCGACCGCCGTCCAGTCCCCGGCCGCGGACTGGACGTAGCTGACTCCAACGGCGCCCGCCGGCGGCGCCAGAGCGGCCAGGCCGATGCAGGCGGCGAGCGCGCAGTTGGCGAACGAACGGGGGCCGGGCAGGCGGAAGGGCGCGCGGGGCAGGGTGTGCATGGCTTCTCCTTGGCGAAACGGGGCTCTTGCCCCCAGGGTGCGACCGCAAAGGATGGGTGGCTGGGATCCCCAGCTCCACAGCCCAATTCTAGCGCTTGAGCGGATTTGGTGCCGGCACCCGTCGGCTCCGGTCACATATTCATGGGATGGCCAGAAACTCCCCGGCTGATACGATCGTTGAGTGAACCTGTAGCGACAGTGGCTACAGGGCACCCAAATCCGGCTGACCCGCGGAACTCCATGCCAAGACTTGCAATCGTCGAAGACAACACCCGCTACCGAAAAACCCTGGTCGGCCTGTTTTCTGACATCCCAGAGTACGATGTCGCCAATGCCTTCGCCAACGGCAAACGCATCGCCGACCACGTCCAGACCTTGGATACACTCCCCTGGGACGTCGTGCTCATGGACGTCGCCATGCCCGAGCTGGATGGCATCGAGACCACCCGCCGGCTGAAGAAGCGCTTCCCCGATCTGCCGATCATCATGCTGACCTTCCTGGAAGAGCCGACCACGATCATGGAGGCCATCTGCGCCGGGGCAAGCGGCTACCTGGTCAAACGCTCCTCCCTGGAGGAGCTGCAGGAACAGGTCGAGTTGGTCCTGGCTGGGGGCGCCGCCCTGACACCGGAAGTTGCCCGGACGCTGATCGACCTGGTGCGCGTGGTCGAGAATCCGGCCAAGCGGCGCGTTCCGGCCGCCGATGTCGGCCTGACCGGACGAGAACGCCAGGTGTTGGCTTGCCTCGTAGACGGACAAGCTTACAAACATGTGGCAGCCACCCTCGAAATCAGCATCGAAACGGTTCGAACCTACGTTAAGCGCATTTATCAGAAGCTACAGGTGCACAGCGTCTCCGAGGCAGTCGTCCGCGCGATCCGCGACGGACTCGTATGACCAGCGCAGGCCGCGCCGCGCTATCGACGGTGGCCATGTGCGCGGCGCTCGGCGGGTGTCCGCGAGTTCCAGATGCCGCTCCAGAAACCGGCCCAAAATCCGCTCAGATTGCGCTCCGTTGGTTGAACGAATCGAGTGGCCTGACGGTCCCCTCCGCCACCGGCGTTGCCCAAGGCGCCCAGGGTTTCATCTGGATCAGCACGACCGGCGGGCTCTATCGCTTCGACGGCCACCGCTGCGTCCAATGGGCGAGCGACGTCATCCGAAACTGCAGGGCCGTCACCACGTCGGTGAATGGCGACGTGGTCGCCTCGAACCCCCTGTTTCCCATTTGGGAGGTCGCGGGAGATGGAGTGGTCGAGCTACACAAACCCGACGGCTCCCCATTCGTTGCTCGACTTTGGCCAACCGCGCGCCACGCCATGTCGGGCGAGCTATGGATCACCGAGCCAGACCGCATCTGGGTGCGCTCCAGCGGTGAGTGGCGATCCATCCCCAACGCAGCGTTTGGCGGCGCCAAACTCAACATTGCCCTGCCGGTCCGCGGCGATACCGCCTTCGTCGCCACCGATTCGACTCTATGGCTCACAACCGGGGACGGCCAACCCCGTCCGGTTTCCAAACTCCGTGGAGTTCGCGACGGCTTTTTCCTCGACGCCACCCGCGGTTACTTCTTGGGTGCCGGGCGGCGCGCCTGGCGCTGGACGGCGCCCGAAGTCGAGTCCATCGACCAAGACCTCCCCTACGAAGGCTGGCAAGTGGTCGGTGACGACGCCCACGGCGAGTTCATAACCCTGCGCGCTGGAGAGCGCCGCTCGTACGACTGGACGCCACTCACCGACCACGAAGGCAACGTTTGGATGCCCCACACTAAGGGCATCATCCACATCCCACGACCGACGGTCGCGACTTTTCCAGACATAAGCCCGGTCGTCCGGCTGACTGGGCTCGGCGACAGCCTGCACGTGACGACCTGGTTCAACCGCTTCGTCATCGCCCCCACCGATTCCGGCTACGTGCGAAAGGAATCCCCGGCCCCGAACATGATTTGGGTCGACGGTTGGGGCCGATGGTGGTCGTGCTTCTCCGGTGGCTTCTGGGTTCGGGAGCCCAACGGTGACACCCGTGTCCACCCGTTTCCGTCTGCGCTCGGTGGCTTCGATGGCTGGCTCCGCACCGATGGGCGGCTCTGGTTACCCACCGTACGCGGCCTGTTTCTGTCCCCACGGGACGGGGGCGCACCGACCAGGCCGGGTCCCCCTCCCCCGCACTGGGGTGAGTGGAACCAAGTGTACACGCGCTCGATCTTGGAAGACGCCGCGGGTCGCCTCTGGCTATCGGTGTACAACGAGATCTGCTCCTGTTCAGCGGATTCGCTGGCTCGCGGCCTGGCCGCCGCGTGGACCTGCGACTCCCTGCTGGGCGAGCACACCGTGCGACGCTTCACCGAAACGGCGGGCGGCCGCATTTGGGCGGCCGGCGAGTACCGCGGTGTCTGGGTGCTCGACGGCGATCGCTGGCGCATCCACCCCATCACCGAGGACGTCTTGTCGATTCGGATCGGTACGTTCATGCCATCGCCGCGGGGTGGTCAGTGGATATGCGGCACCGGCTACTACTACCGCGTCGTCGATGCTCCGGGGGAATCCAAGGAGTACCGACTCCTCGAATCGCTGGGCGAGTGGCAAGGCTTGGAGACTGCACATGGCTTCAACGTCGTGGAGAACCAAGATGGGAGCTTGTGGGTGTCCGAGAACGGCGTCACGCACATTCCCAGAGTCGTTCGAGATGACCCACTGCGCCCGCCCCGTGTCGCCGTGATCGGGAGACGGGCAAACGGTGAGCCGCTGCCGAGCTTCGATGCGATCGAGATCTCCCACGACGACAACGCGATCGAGGTGCATTTCGCGGCGCTGACGTTTCGTGCACGCAGCCATCTCCGCTATCAAACCAAGCTGAACGGCGAACCCTGGAGGGAAACCACCGAGTTGTCGGCTCGATTCGTCAACCTACCGTTTGGGCGCTACGAGTTTGCCTTTCGCGCCAGTCTAGACGGTGTGAAGTGGTCGCCCCGACCAGCATCCGTATCGATTAGCGTGCCCAGACCTTGGTACCGCTCGTATTGGGGCTACGCGTTGTGCGCGCTCATCGGGATCGGGGGCATCTATGGCCTGCACCGCGTGCAGCTTGGACAGCGGTTGCGACTGGCACGCCAGCGCACTGAAATCGCCATGGACCTGCATGACGAGATCGGCGCCGGGCTGGCGGCGATCGGCCTCGCCGCCGACGCTGGAGCTGCCCGCGAAACACAAGAGAACACGCAGGCTGACCCTGTGGCACCAGAGTCAGCTGGCACCACAACTACCGACCCCTTCGGTTCACAAAGCGCCTACGCGCACATTTCTTCCGAAGCCCGGCAACTGAGTCACAACGTCAGCGACCTGGTTTGGGCGCTCCGTATCGAACCGGAGCTGGGGGCCCTGGCCCGCTACTTGGGGTCGCGCGGTCGCGCGCTATTCGCCGCGTCCCCCACCGAGTTCTCTACGGACTTCCCGGACCACTGGCCCGACACAACCACGCGGCTCGACGTCCACCGCAACCTACAGCTGATTCTGGTCGAGGCCATGGTCAACGCCGCCAAACACGCCCGGGCGCATCGGGTGACCCTGCGCGCCCGCGAACGCACTCCCGGCGTTTGGGACTTCTCCGTCGCCGATGATGGTGTCAGCATGGCCGCCGCCCAGGACGACGCCTACTTCGGCTCGAGAGCTGGCCTGGAGGGCATGCGCGCCCGTGCCGAAGCGGCCAGCATCCGCTTGTCGATTGACTCGGACTCGAGCGGCACCCGCGTGGTCGCGACCATACGCGTCGGGTCCGATAGCGCTCGATTGATGAGCCGGCTCCGCCGCGTTCTGGGCAGGTGAGCAGGTTGCCGCGGGACCCATCCCGCCCCGCGGCAACCCGGTTCGGTTAGACCTACCTCGTGAGAATCAACTTCTCAGAAAAGCGACCCTCCGGGGTTTCGAACTGCACGAAGTAGACACCCGGGCTGACGGCTCGCCCCGCCTGGTCGGCGCCGTCCCAGTGCAGTGGGTGACGGCCCGGCTCAACAGAACCCTCGACCAGGGTGCGCACCTGGCGACCGGCCACGTCGAAGACCACGACCCGCACCTCGCCCCCCCCAACCGGCACGTCGTAGTCAAGCCGCGCCACCTGGTGGAAGGGATTCTCACCGGCCACCCGCAGTGCAAACGCCGCAGGCGGTGGCGCCAGCCCTGGAGTATCCACACCAGTCGTCGACAACGACAACTCGAGCCCGTAGGTAGCGTTCTTCCCCAGGTCGCTGGAGCCCACCTTGTAGACCACCAACCCGTAGTAGTCGGCCGTGTCGAACACCACCGTTGCAGACTCATCGGCTCCGTCGCCACCCAGGTCGGCGTCGACCAGCGCTGTGGATGGGGAACCGAAGGTCTCGTCGTTGTCGAAGACCGCAAACCCAAGGTCGGCGTTCCCCGACACGTTGCCGAGCGCGATCGAGATCGGCAACCCGACAACCTGTTGGGTGATCTCCAACTCATGGACCTTGACGATGGAGCCCGCCGCGATCGTGCCCGCAGGCACCACGTGTGGCAGCGAGTTCACCAGTTCAGTCCCCAAGGCATCAGCCAGCTCGACTGCGAAATCACCGGTGTGGCCCGTGAAGTTCACCGCTGCGAAGTCCACTTCGTTCTCTTGGACCCGGTTGTAGTTGACGATGTTGAAGGTCGTACCACCCCCGAACGCCTGGTCGCCAGCCACAGGCTCCGCAAACCCGCTCTGGCTCCCCGTCGACGGCAGGTAGGCGTAGGCATCAAACTCGGCAGTGGCTTCCTCCGGCAACACCGCAAAGGCACTCCACCACACGGCGTCAGCCTCTCGGATAGACCGGTACCCATCCGAAGAAAACCAGGGTCCCCAGCCGAAGGGGCAGCAGATAGGCGGAGCCTGGCGGAAGAGGGGCTGCCCAGACGCCAGAATGAGTGGCGTCCAAACGAACGACTCGACGTAGTTGTTGTTGTCCTCTAGTTCTTCGTCAACATCGTTCTGTGAGTCGATGAAAGAGCGCAGGTGATGGCGACCGCCCCACACCGTGGAGAACGGCGGGTCGGATGGCGTATTCATCGCCAAAGCACTCTCTCTGAATCCCTTGGAACTCATGTTCACGTACCAGCGCGGCTCGTCATCCACAAACAGATCAGTAACGAATGGTCCAGATTCAACGGCGTTAACATTTAGACCACCCCAGTTGAAATGAGTGTCAAGGCCGCCCCACAACAAGGCGGGCAGAGGTGCGGAGTAGGGAGTTGAATCCTCTTCGTGCCGCGGCACAATGGGTCCGTACCAAATTCCCGGTGTAAGAGGTTGCAGGTCTGGCTTCGTCTTCACACTGACGGTGCATTGTGGAAGCCGGTGCCCCGTGCCTTCCTCCCAGTCCACTGCACTCACTACAATGCAATAGTAATTGTCATTTGGGAACGTTACGGAAACGACCTCGTCTCCTCCCGCACCGGAGTTGTCAGCAAACGCCATGGCGGCCCCTGGAGCGCTCGTGTGGTAAATGCTATCACCGTCAAACACATGAAGCGCCACATCAGACAAATCGCCAATATCCCCCACGCCGATACCCACTTCCTGCCCAGCTTCCCCCCACACTTCGACCAATGCGATCAGGTGTCCGGGCCCATTGCCCACAACAAGCGGGTCACCGTCGACTTCAATCTCGGACGACCTCTCTGGCGACAAGTACGTCGAATTAAATGACCAGTCATCAATCTGTGCGCTTGCAAAGTAGCTTGCAGCTGCGGCGTGATTGGCGTCCACTAGGACAAAGTCGACTCTTGAAGATACGCATTCGGTCGCTATATTCCAGTACCGCCAACCCCGGTCCGGCTCGTTGCTAGGTTCCTCATATTGATGCAGTTTGACTTCGCTACACGGACCAGAGACTGCGAACCCGTACCACCAACTCGCTGGGTCATGATCGAGTCTCATCCCGGCGCAGTTAGGCCAAGCACCGGTAGATGAAGTGAAGTCAAATTCCAGAATCGCATCTATGGGATAATCAAGGCCGTCAAAAACGAACTGGCGCTCCCAATTGTTGTTGCTTTCGTTTAACTCCACCACCTCGTATGCCCCGTCCACACGGCAACCCAAACGCCGTCTGCCAGTCAAACGAAGCCACCAAGGATCTTGATATGGAGGACTCCAATGGAACTCGCTCCAGGTACCACCGGGCCAGAGCCCTGGAATAGCGGGCGATATCGTTGGGTTGGACAGATAACGCCCGAGTAGCGCTGTGGTTATTGATTCCGGCGCATAGCCTGTGCCCTGGTTCAGAATGCCGAAACTAAAGTGCATGTCTGCAATTCGTTCTGGTGGGAGGGGGCCCGCCATGAGCGTACACGGTACGGTCCCACAGAAACCGGGGACCAGTGGAAACTCCAGATACTCCGTCGCGTAAGGAATCAGATCAGGCACGAGTTCTGCTTGCGCATTCCCCGTCGCGCAGAAGAGTGCCGCCGCCACGGTCAAAACACCTAAGGTTCTCATTTGATAGGCTCCTCTTCGATTGCGGGTTAGCGGCTTCGCTCAACATTGACCGGGGCAGGGCGGTAGCGCTCGGGATGGTCCAGGAAATCGAGGGCGAAAGTAAACTCCTCGATGAGGCGTTGGTCCTCGTTCAGCTTGGCGATCTGAAGTCCGTAGACGCAGTGCGTGCGGTGCCGCTCGTGCCTGATTTGCTTGGCCTCAAGCTGCAGCGCTTGGCGCTCAGCGCGGTCTTCGGTGGCGCGAACTCGCTCGCGAAGAGCCGCGAGGTCCGCTCGGTGCTCGTCCATGGCTTGGCGCCTGGCGTCGTAGAGCGCCTTGATCTCGGCGATCGTCACCGGATCGGTGGCGTGGATCGGGCCGTAACGCGGGGGCTCCACCTGCGACCGAGTCCTCGACTCGCCGACCGGTACCGGCTGCGTCGCGGTCTGGGTTTCGTCGGGCGTGGACGCAAGTGCCGCGACCGATGCGGCGGTTGCGAGCGTCAACACTGTGACTAGCGCGCGTGTGGTCAACATGGATCTCCTCCTCGGATTGGCTGGCGGGGGGCGTACCGCCACAACCGCAGCGTAGAGAACCAGTCGCCCTTTGGGCATCCCATGATCATGTGACCCGTGGAGCTAGCCGCGACGCCAGGGTTCCGCCTGACCGGCCAACGGGGTGTGACCCGCGGTAGCTCCCCCAAAAAGGAACCTTGCCCTCGCCGGCCGCGTAGGAGGTGGAGGCCCCACTCACCGACGCTTGGGAGACCCAGATGCTGAAACCAATTGCCCTTTTGCTCGCCGCCCTCCTCATCGGCCCAGCCGTAGCCTCGAGCCAGTGGCTCCACGTCCACGTCGATGAAGCCGGCGGCGAGGAGGTGCGTCTGCAGCTGCCGCTGGGCCTCGTCCAGGCCATGCTGCCTCTGGTCGAACACGAGGGGCTGTCGCGCCACCGGATCGAGCTGGGCGACAGCGATCTGTCGCCCGAAGACCTCCGTCAACTGCTCGAGGCCCTCGATGAAGCGGCCGACGGCGAGTACGTTCGGGTCGAAACCGAGGACGCCGACGTCCGGGTGGCCAAGACCGACGGCATGCTGCAGGTGGACGTCGAGGCAATCGACAGCTGGGGCGAACCCGAAACGGAGGCGCGGATCCGAGTCCCGATGGCGGTCGTCGAAGCACTGGTCGCCGGCTTGGACGAAGACACCTTGGACCTCACTGCCGCCGTGCGCGCCCTCGACAAGTTGGGACCGGGCGAGTTGGTGACGGTCGACGACGCCGACTCGCGCGTGCGCATCTGGGTAGGCGGCGACGGAGCTGAGCTGTAGCGGCCTAGGTGCCGGTCGGCGCCAGGGCTTCGGCCACCAAGCGGTCGTTGAAGTAGGAAACCACCTCGCGGGCATAGCGCCCCGGGGCGCGCTCGTAGGCTTCGACGTGGTCGGTGCCCGGCACCAGCCACGCAGTCGTTCCCTGCCGCTGGGCGGCGGCGCACAGCCGCTCGGTGTGAGACGGCGCGATGCGGGTGTCGAGGGCGCCGTGGATCAAGAAGACCGGAAAGTCGATCGCGCCGATCGCCGCCTCGGGGACGATGTCGCCCACCTGGATGCCAAAGAAGAGCGCCGCCTGACTCTTCATGGCCGGAATGAAGACGGGGATACACCACTCGGGGACGCCCAGGGTCGAGGCGGTCTCCTGGGCGATCAAGTCGGAAACGTCGGCAAACGGCGAGTCGGCCACCACCGCCTGGATCCGCGGTTCGCGCGCCGCCGCCAAGATCGCCACCGCGGCCCCCAGCGAACGCCCCAACACCCCCACTGACGGGGCGCCGCTCTCAGCCACCAGCCAGTCGACCGCACCCAGGAGGTCCTCCTGCTCGAAATCGCCACCCGACATGCGGATACCGCCCGACTCGCCGTGGGCGCGGAGGTCAAAGAGCAAGACGCCAAAGTCAGCGGCGTGGAGGTCGCGGGCAATAGCCAAAGCACTGTCCGCTTCGCGGCTGACGCTCAGGCCGTGCACCAAGATGACTTGCGGTGCCCCCAGGGTGGCGCCCACGTACCAGCCCGCCAGCTCAATGTCCGGGTCACGCGACGGGAAGCGCACGTCCTGGTGGTGCAAACCAAAGTCGGCGGGCGAGGTCTCCAGCGCCACGCGCTCGGCCTGGGTCACCTGATACGCCATCACGAAGGCGATCCCCAAATACGCCGCCAAGGCGATGGCCAAGCCGACTAGAAGCGCGCGCTTCACCGCGCTAGACACTGAAGCGTTCGGGTTCCCACTTGAGCCCCAGCTCCGAAGGCGGCGCCATGTAGCCCAGTAAGGCGGAAGCAGCCACCACCGACGGGCTGGCCAGGTAGCCCTCGCCGCCCAGGCCCATGCGGTTTTGCCAATTGCGGTTGAAGGTTGTAATGGCGCGCTGACCGCGGGTCAAGGCGTCGGGACCCTGTCCGAAGCACGGGCCGCACCACGACTCGCGAATTTGACCGCCGGCCGCCCGCAAGACATCGGCGATGGAACGATCGCCTAGTCGCGGGTCAACCGTTTCGATGCGCGCCTTGACTCCCCCCGACCCCGGAAAGATGACAAAGTCAGTGGCGGCGCGCCGGTTGCCGGCAGCGTCCAGGACCAGGGCTGCCTGCAACAAATCATCGTAGCTGCCGTTGGTGCACGAGCCGATGTACGCCTTGTCGAAGGTCAGTCGCTCCTTGGCCACCTGGCCGGCCGGAAAGGCGTTGCCAGGGCTGAAGGGCTTGGCAATCATGGGTTCCAAGTGGGCCAAATCGAACTCTTCGTCGCGCTCGTAGTGCGCGTCGGCGCCGGGCGCCAGGCGCGGATAGGGCAGCTCCAACATGCCCTTCTCCCGGTACCAATCGTAGGTGCGCTCGTCGGCGGCGAAGAGTCCGTTTTGGGCCTCGCCCTCGGCCATCATGTTGCAGATGGTGTTCCGGTAAGCGATCGGCAACTGGCGATCGACGTCGACAAACTCCACCGACATGCCTTCGGATTGAGCCACACCCCACTGGCGCAGGAGCGCCAACACAATGTCCTTGCCGCTCACCCACGGCTGGAGTGCGCCACGAAACGCCACGCGCCGGGCTTGGGCTAACGTGAAGTACACGTAGCCGGTCGCCCAGCCAAAGCCCAAGGTGGTCGAACCAACGCCGATGCCGAGCGCCCCGTAGGCACCGTAGGCCCGCGAGTGTGAATCGGCCCCGGGGATGAACTGCCCGGGCACCACCAGGCCCTGCTCAGGGAAGTAGAAGTGGAAAATGCCGTCGCCGGGCGTTGCGTAGTAGGGCTTCTCAATGCCGAACTGCCGGGCGAAATCGCGCGAGATGCTCGTCTGGCGTTCATCCGCTTCGACCCCGGTGTAGACAAAGTGGTCGTTGGCGATCGCCAGTTGCCGCGGGTATATCGTCCGTCCGCCCGAGATCTGGTTGAAGGTGTGAATGGCAAAGGGAGCGGTGCCGTCGGAGGCCGGCAACAGGTCGGCGTAGAGTCGGAGGGTGGCACCGGGCGCCACTTTCGCGTCCTTGTCGACCCGGTGGGCCCAGACAATCTGCTCGGTGGTGGTCATGCGGCGCCCCGTCTCCGGGTCGGGCCAGTCGACCTTGGGCTGGTGCTCCACCGAGCGACGGAAGTCGCGCCGGCCGACCTGGAAGATGCCGCCCGAGCGCCGGATCTCCTCCTCCTTGTCGGTGAGCGGCACCGGCTTGTAGGTTTTCTCCTGGGTGACGTTGGTGAGCTGGCGCGTCACCGGATCAAACGACAAGGTGTCGCCGTCCTGGGCGTCGGCCACGCACTCGGGGCATTGGACGACGTGGAGGCCGAGGTTTAAGGCGTTGCGGCGGAAGATGTCACCCATCCCCTCGCCGCAGACGATGACCATTTCCAATCCCGCCTCTTCGGCAACGCCTTTCAAACCGGCCGGACTCATCTCGCGCGACGAACCGATTGCAAAGCGATCCCCAGCAATCACGAAAGTCTCGCCGGCGTGCACGCGGGCGCGAAAGTCGGGCATCAAGTAGTGGAAGGCACCCACCTTCCACTTTTCGTCCAACGTTTCGATCGACTCCGACACACAGTAGGCCGCCGGGGTGATCTGGTCAGTGTCGATGGCGTCCAACTTCTGACCGGGGCGCTTGGGGTCCCAAAATATAAGCGCGCCGCCGCGGATAACGCCGGCAGCCACGGGTGTGTCGCCGTTTTGAGAGGCTCGAGCGGGGGCCGACTCGGCGCCGTCGACAAGTCGCGCCGGTTGAATGGTGTGCATGGTGGGTCACTCCAAAAGTCCATGGACTAGGTGCTGGTGTCGCGGCGACAGCCAACCATACAGCCTTGGCTGGGTCAAGCCGAGCCGGCGCCTCTGCTATGCTGGGACCGGGAGTTTGCTCCGCCGCCACCAGCTCATGACCCACGTCACGACCCATCTAGACGCCGAGTTTGTCATCGCCGGCGCCGGACTGGCCGGCGCCGCCACCGCGTACGCGCTCGCCCAGCGCGGCGCCGGGCGCGTCCTCATCGTCGAGCGCGAAGCCGGCGCCGGCTGGCACGCCTCGGGCCGGAACGCCGCCATGGTGCGCTCGGTGGTCGACGATCCCGCCGTCGGCCCAGCGGTACGCCGCGGTGCCGCGCAACTTGCGGAAGGCAAGCTGGCACCCTACCGGCAAACGGGTGGGTTTTTGATCGGCGCCCGCGGCACCGACGACGTGCAGGCGCTGGTCCCCGCCGCCCGCGGCCGCGGGCGGTATATCCCCGAAGACGGCGTTGTTGAAGTCGCCGCCCTCCTCGAAACCTATCTGGCGGGACAACGCGTCCAGTATGAAACCACGGTGACGGGCTTCCAGCCGCGCACCGACCACCTGGTCGTCGAGACCAACCGGGGCGCCCTCAAGGCCCAGACGCTGGTGAACGCCGCCGGGGCCTGGGCTGGCGCGTTGGGCGACTTACCGCTCCGCCCGCTCCTCCGCCACCTTTACGTCACGCCCCCCCATACAGGTGTCGACCCCGACTGGCCGTTCGTCTGGGACGTCCAGGAAGGACTCTACTTCCGCCCCGAGTCGCAGGGTCTCTTGTTGTGCGCGTGCGACGAACAGCCGACGCCGCCGGGCGAGTACGCCGAACGCTTGGCGGTCGCCGGTACCCTGGCCGACAAGGTCAGTCGCCTCCAAGCGGCACTCGTGGACTTGACCCACGGCTTGAGCCTGAAACACCGGTGGACCGGCCAGCGCACCTTCGCCCCCGACCGTCGCTTCGTGATTGGCTTCGACCGACGCGAGCCGCGACTCTACTGGGTAGCCGGGTTGGGCGGCCATGGAGTGACCGCTTCGTACGCCGTGGGCGAGCTGGCCGCTGCCGAACTCACGGACGGCGCGCCGGCAGCCACCCACTTCGACCCAGGCCGGCTCGTCGCAGCACCCTGCACTTAACTGAGACGGGTCCTACCAGGCCCCGGCCGGGGGCGGGCGATCAAACCAGGTGCCGGTAATCGTGCCGTCCGCCAGTTCGAGAAAGACCGGCAACCGCCGGTAGAAACGCTTGAGCGCCTGGCGCGGTGCATAACCCAGCTCGAACGCAGCGTCGTGCTCGAAGATGAGGGTGGCCACATCGTCGCTCGTCCCTTGCACGACACCTACCACCGGCGGTACGTCGCCATGGGTGTCCAGCGCGTTCAACGCCTCGATCGCGGCAATCGACGCCTCCCCCGCCGGGTCCAGGAGCGCCACCAGGTGCCGGCCGCTGTGGATGTCGCCGTCGAACCCCTCGACCACCACGTGGTCGAACTGCCCCCCGCGGCGCGCAGCGGTCACCCAACCGTCGACCGGCAAGGCCGGCGCCACCGAGGGTAAGAGGAGTCCCAGAACCACCCCCACCGTGGCCAGGCCACGCTGCCAAAGGCGATTGCCCGACACCTGCGCCAATCCCCAAAAGGCGACGGCGGCCAGCACTAGGAAAACCGAATCCTCGATGAGGGCACCCTTCGGGCCGCGCACCGGGCCGTGACTCCCAAAGCAACCGCACGATCCGGTGTAGCCCCGCGACCAAGCCAGAGCAATGGCCCCCATGAAAACGACGAGCAGGAGACCGGTGGCAGCCGCCGTCCAGCGCGGCTTGAAGTTGGCGAGGAGAGCCGCGGTCAGTCCGAACTCCACGGCGACAAAAAAGCGCGCCAGGGGCGCCCCCCAACTGGCGGGGGTCAACCCATAGTCGGCGATCTGCGCGGCAAACGCACTGATGTCGGCGGCTTTGAGGAGGGCCGCGTAGCCGAAAATGAGCCCCAGCGCAATCCGCGCGGTGTGACCGAGCAGGCGCCGCATCGGCTACTGGTCAGACGAGTCGTTGGCTGGTGTGGCCTCGGCTGCGGCCTCCTTCGGCGGACCAGCACCCTTGATGATCTGGACGAGCCGGCTCTCCAGCGGCTCGTCCGGGTTGCCCTCGAGTGCGTCGAGGCCAACCCGCCCCAGCTCGACGCCATCCCGCCACACTGCAAACGTTGGCACCGACTCAATGTTGTACTGGGCCAGGGCGTCGGCGGGCTCGGTGAGGTCGGGATCCACCGAAACAAAGGTCGCCGGCATGTTCCCCTCACCCACTTCTTCAAGGACGCGCAAGAAGCGCGGCGTCCACTCGGCGCAAACCGGGCACCAAGTGCCAAAGCCCACCACCACTTCGACGCCGGCCAATCCCAAGAAGTCGACACTGCCCGGTGCCGGCACGTGGTTCAGCGCTTTCTCTCGATAGGCGGGCTTTTCCTCCAACACCTCGGCGGCGGTGACGACGCCGATCAGCGGCGGCTTGGGGCGAATGGACATGGCATTGCCGTCGTCTTCCCACACCAACCACTTGCCCCGCCCAGCCTTCTCGAATTGACCGACCGCCGTGAAGTGCGACAAGTCAGCCACCTCCAAGGTGGGCAAGCCGTCTTCGAGGGCCAGCTCGGTGCTGTCAACCGCGTAGACCAGCTTCTCCTTGACGTGGACCAGGTAGGCGATGTCACCGGCCGATGGCGCCGCCAAAAACAGCGGTCCCTGCCGGTAAACAACGCTCGAGAAGTCGGGCGTGTCGGCGCGGAAGAACTTCATGGTCCGCACCGATTTCCACGGCTTGACCGGCGTTGCCGTGGCGTCAGCCGCGGCCTCGGTGGTCCCCAGGAAAGAAGCGGCCCAGATCAATGCAACAAGCAAACAACGCATGGTGGTGGTGTCCTCAGTTCAAGCGGGTGGGTCTGGCGTTCGCTCTCGAGTATAGCGCGCGGCGGCGCTCCGGCACTCGGCCCCACTTCTAATACCACCGGCCGCCGCCATTCTCTTCATGGCGAGCCCAACCGGCGGCGTCCCAAGCGTTTAGGGATGGACGCCGGTCAACAATTGATTGGCCAAGAGGCCACCGGCGTAGGCCAACACACCCATGTAGAGAAACTGCAAAATCGGCCACTTCCAACCGCCGGTCTCGCGGCGGACGATCGCCACCGTCGACATGCACTGCATGGCAAAGGCGAAGAAGACCAGGAGGGCCACCGCTCCGCCAAAAGTCAAGTCCGAACGCAGCGCCTCGAGGTAGCCCATCGACTCGGCTTCCATGCCGTAGATGGTCCCGAGGGTGCCGACCAAGACTTCGCGGGCGGCCAGCGACGAGACAATGCCAATGGCAATGCGCCAGTTGAACCCCAGCGGCTCGAAGACCGGCTCGATGGCGCGACCGATAGTGCCGGCGACACTCTCCTCGATGGGCGGCGCCCCGCCATCCACCGGGGGGACGCTGGCCAAAAGCCACAACACCACCGCCGCCCCCAAAATGACGGTGCCGGCACGCCTCAGGAAGATGCCCGCCCGATCCACCAATCGGAGCCCCAGGGACCGCCAGTTCGGCAGCCGGTAAGGTGGCATCTCCATGGTGAACGGCACCCCCTTGGAGCGCAAGACCGACGACTTCAAGATCCAAGCCGTCGCCACCGCCACTAGAAAGCCGAGCAGGTAGAGGCCCAGGAGCGTTGCCGCCCGCGTCCCCAAGAATGGCCCCAAGACTGGGCGCTCGGGAATGAACGCGGCAATCACCATCGTATACACCGGCAGCCGCGCCGCGCAGGTCATGAACGGCGCGATCAAGATAGTCGCAAACCGGTCCCTTTGATTCTCGATGGTGCGGGTCGCCATGATCGCCGGCACCGCGCAGGCGTACGCCGACAGGAGCGGAATGAACGACTTCCCCTGCAACCCCACCTTGGCCATGCTGCGGTCGGCGATCAAGGCGGCGCGCGCCATGTAGCCGGAGTCTTCCAAAAGCGCGATGAAGAAGGACAGGATGAGGATTTGCGGCAGAAAAACCAGGACCGAGCCAACACCTCCCCACACGCCTTCGACCAGTAGATTGCGAAGCCAGCTGTCGGGCATGACTGAGGCCACCCACTCGCCCGACCAACCAATCGCCACCTCGACGGCGTCCATCAACGGCACCGCGGCTGTGAAAATCGTCTGAAAAACCAGGACCAGGACCGCGGCGAAAATGAGGAGTCCCCAGAAGGGATGCAGGAGCACCGCATCCAGGCGCTGGGTCCACGGCGATGGTTGGGGCGGCTGATAGCGCGACTTGAAGTTGACCCGTGCCGACCACTGCCGGCAATTCGGCACATCCCCCGGCGCTGGTAAGTCCACCGGGCGCGGCACGCCCAGGTTGCCGTCCAAAAACTCCTCGACCGCCTCCATCCCCTGGCCGTGCTTGGCACTGACCAGCGCCACCGGCGCCCCCAGCTGCTCGGCCAACTCGGCGAGGTTCAAATCCCCCCGGCGACTCTGCAGCTCGTCGGCCATGTTGAGGACCACCAGGGTCGGCACGCCGAGGCTCAAGATGGGAGCGGCCAGCATCAGGTGACGCCCGAGGTTGGTGGCGTCCAAAATCAAGATGACCGCGTCGGGGCGCCGCATGTCAGCCATCGCCCCAAGGAGCACGTCGTGGGTGACCCGCTCGTCCTCCGAGCGCGGCGTCAGGCTATACACCCCGGGCAGATCGACCAGCTGAATGTGGCGGTGGCTGGCCTGGCGCGGCCGCCCGACGCGCTTCTCAACCGTCACCCCCGGGTAGTTGGCAACCTTCTGCCTGAGGCCGGTGAGCCGGTTGAAGAGCGTGGACTTTCCTGAGTTGGGCGGCCCGACCACGGCCACCACGCGCTCGGGTGGCGCTTTGGGGACAGCGGCAACCGCCGTTCCGCCGGCGCCGCTCAAGGTTCGACGCGCAAGAGGATGCAGCGCGCCGTATCCCGCCGGAGGGCTACTTCGGAGCCGTCCACCCGGAACACCCGCGGATCACCAAACGGCGAGCGGCGCGCCGCGCGCACCGGCGCACCGGGCAAAAAACCCAACTCCATGAGCCGCTGTGCCTCGTCTTCGGGAAGTTCGAGGCGCTCCAGGATGGCCTCTTCCCCATCACGCAAATCTGCCAGGGTCACTGCAATCTACCTCTGTCCAATACCGTCGGCCGTCATCTTGTTGAGAATGAGTCGCAATATGAATTTAGCAAGACGCCGCCGCTGTGTCAATCAATAGCAGTGGCAACGCGTCAGCTTCGCTAGGCGGGTTGCGGGGCGGTCTTGTTGATCAATCCGGTCAGCGCCTTGCCGTCGGACCCTAGTAGTTCGGCAATGCGCCCGGGGTTGACGTTGGCAACGATGATATCGCCGACCTCGGTGGTCACCTCGGAGTAGATCCCGTGACTCTTCATCTTCTGGGTCTGGTGGCGATTGTCGTCGGTCGGACTAACATAGTGGACCGACACTGCCTTGTAGCGGTGGATCAAGAACAAGTGGATGAGCGACATCAATCGCTTCTGGCGCAGGGCGACATCGAAGGTATTTTGGTCGCGGACCGACAGAATGCTGCGCCCGCGCCGGTCGCGGATGCTCGAGAAGATGACGTTGGCGACTTTGTCTTCCTCCTGATTCAAGACCCGTAGCTCCAGAAGATCGGCCCCCGCCGTGTGCGGGCGCAGCGCCACGCGGAGCGGCCCTTCAATCTCATAGTGGTCGCGCCAGGTACCGATCCAGCCCTCCAACACCTTGGGCGGCACTTCGGTTTGCACCAGGTGCTGGAACTGGGTCGAGCCCTTGCCCATGGCCTTGGTGGTGGCCGTGCGTCCCGAGGAGGCCATCAGCGCTCCGTCCAAACGCGGACCACCCACCAGAGTCTGCGGCGTCCGGTAGGGCGACTCGATCAAGCGGAACTTGCGTTGCAGCCGGGCCAACGCCAGCATGCCGTCTTGCAGGAGTGCGGTGGCAAATTCTTCCGACGCCAAGCCGTCGACCTGGTGGCCGCCGTAGGTAATGAAATTGAAGACGAAGCCCAGCTTGCCCAGCTCTTCGGGGAAGCGGCGCATCTCCTCGTCCGACATGCCGGTCGTATCCCAGCTGAAAGACGGCGACAGGTTGTAAGCCAACATTTTGTCCGGGTATTCGGCGTGGATAGCCTCGGCGAACTTCTTGGCATCTTCCAGGTCAGCAGTCTTGGTTTCCATCCACAGGATGTCGGCAAAGGGGGCAGCCGCCAGCGACTTGGCGATGGCGTAGTCGATCCCCGCTTGCACCTGGTAGTAGCCCTCCGGGGTTCGGGGCAGCTCGCAGTCCCAAATGATCTGGATGCCCAGCGACTTGGCCTTTTCGCGGGCGGCGTAGAACGACGCGCGCGACGCAAACTCACGCCAGGCTTCAACCGGCATCTCGAACTGCTCGCCTTCGCCTGTGCGGAAGGCCATGACATCCGCCACCGCCTCCCCGTAGGTCTTGAGCCCAGCTTCGGCCTGCCACGCCTCGAGAAAGCGCACAACAATCTTGTCGAGGAGCGGATCGAACGGCTGGGCGTCGTTGGCCTGGAACTCCGTCGCCACTTCGCGAATCAGCTGCATCACCCCGGCCCGGTCGAGCCAGGCAAACGCCGCCTCGTACTCCTCTTCAGACGCGGCGAACAACAAATGACCACGGGCGGGCTCGACCCCCAACTCGCCCAGCTTGCGCATGATCGCCAAGGTCCCCACCTTGTAGCTAGGCAACTCGACGTTGGTGGCTCCCAAAATGAACGGCTGGTCGCGCTCGTCGCTGCGGCTTTCGACGAAGGTGGCCGCTTCGGCATCGGTGCGGGCGACGATGATCCCCGGCACCCGCATGATGTCCAACTGGAAGCGCGCGGCGTTCAAGCGCTTGATCTGCTCGTCTTCAGCCACCAGCACCTTGCCACCCTGGTGACCACACTTCTTGACGCCCGGACGTTGGTCTTCGATGTGGTAACCCGGCACCCCGACCTCGACAAAGCGACGGATCAAGTTGCGGACGTGCGCATCACCGCCATGGCCGGTGTCGGCGTCGGCGACGATGAACGGTCGAAAGTCGATGACTGGCGTTCGCTGGCGCTCTTCGGGCGTCATTCGCGCCCGGCTGAAGTGTTGGTTCTTGTCAGCGGTCAAGAGCGCTCTGACAATCGGCGCCGCTTCGTTGGGAACCTGACTGAGCGGGTAGCTGGCAAGGTCTGCACCGGGGTCCTCGTTCACCGACCCTTTGGCCGAGGTTGCCCAACCACCGAGGTAAATGCCCTCGATGCCGACGCGCTTCATGGTGACCGCTTGCCCGGGCGAGTAGGGGCCAAAGGTGGTAATGGACTTGCGCTCGGCGAACAGCTGGCGCAGCCGCGCATAAAACTCGACGGCGGCTTGACGAGCGACCGTGTAGTCTGGCTGGATAGTGCCCTGCTGCTCAGCCACCTGCCGGGCAGTATAGAGGCGGACAATGCCGTCGAATCGCGGCCCTTCGATCCATTGGCGCGCTCGGTCCAGCTGTGTCTCAAACGTGGTCATCGGGCAACTCCTCACCGCTGTGTCCAGGCGACCGGGTCTCACGTTTCGACACCCACGCCTTTGAACCCCGACTATACCGCCAACCCCATACCACTAGACCATCGTTGGCGGCAGCCTCCATGTTAAGCCGCGCGGCAACAATGATCCACAACCGCTGCTATAATTGACTTGTCCGTTGGTAACCACCCTTTCCAAAAGCCGGCGGCCCTGCCAAACATGCACCTGCCAACATTCCTCGATCGAGCCAAACCGTCGGTAGCCTGGCGCCTAGCTGCCACTTTGACCGCGCTCGCGATCCTGGGCACCGGCTCGCCAGCTGCAGCCATTGATCCGGCCTTCACGATCGTCGGGACGTATGACTCCTCCGAAGTGATCTTCGACTGCACGGGCTACATCGACCCCGTCTCCCAGAACCCCTATGCGCTCCTCGCCGCCGGGCTGGACGGCGTCGTCGTCCTCAACCTGAGCGATCCCACCCAACCAGCAATCACCGGTCGGGTGGCGCTGCCCGGTGTGCGCATTTGGGACGTCAAGGTGCACGACCACTACGCCTACGGCGTACCGGCTCAGGGCCCGACGCTGATCGTCGACCTGACCCAACCCGAGAGCCCAGCTTTGGCCGACACGTTTCGCACACAAGCCATCCCCGGCGCCCAAAACCTGACGATCGACGGCAACCTCGGTTACTTTGCGGTCGGCGGCACCGCCAATCGCGACCTCAGGATCGTAAACTTGAGCAATCCGGTGGCGCCTCAGGAAGTGGGCTCGTGGGCGCATCCGCAAAGTGGCCAACCGGCCGTCGAAACCCGCGACCTCCACATCGCCGGCGACCGCGGCATCCTCGCCTATCTAGCGGGCGGCTTTGTCATCCTGGATCTGACCGACCCCATCCAGCCAGCGCTCGAGAGCTTGTGGAGCTACCCGGGTGCGTCGTCGCACAACGCCTGGCCGCTGCCCGACCAACCCGACATCGTGCTGACCACCGACGAGTTTAATCCTACCTACAAGCTTCAAGCCTGGGACGCGTCGACCTTGCCGCCGGCGTTTGTCAGCGCGCCGCCTGAGGACAATCCGCACGACGTGGTCTGCGAGGGGAATTTGGCCTACTGCGCCTGCTTTGAAGGCGGCATGCGCGTCTGGGACATGCGCATCCCCTCACAACCGGTGGTAGCCGCCGAGTTCGACTCCCTGAACGTCTGGCAGGTCTACCCGTTTGCCCCCGGCGACCACGTCTACCTGGCGCACACCACCGGCTTCATGGTCTTGAACTTCGCCAATCCAATCGGTGTCCAAGAACCGGCGCTCGCACCGGCAGTGACGTGGCTGCGCCCGGCTCAAAACCCCACACCACGACCGGTGCGTTGGGTGCGCGCCGCCGGCGGCGGCAGAGCGGACATTGCCATCTACAGCGCCGGCGGACGCTTCATCCACCGGCTCAGGCTCGGTGCGGGCAGCACAGCAGTCACCTGGAGCGGCGTCTCAGCTTGGGGCCAACCGGTGGCCAATGGCACGTACTACTACCTCGCGCGCGGGGAGGGAATCCCCGCAGAACGCGGCAAGTTCACTCTGCACCGCTAGGCGGCTCGGACTAATCCAGCCGCACCAACCGCACCGGCTGAGCCTCGACGCCCGTCAGCCGCGCGTAGTAGACCCCGGCTGGAACCCGCCCACCGGCCAGCGTCCGCCCGTCCCAGGCCACCGGGGTGCCGCTGGCCAGCTCTGTGCGCCAGACGACCCTGCCGAGTACATCGCTCACCACCAGGCCGCGCGCGCCGCGCGCGCCGTCTAGACGCTGCACCTGAGTGAGTCGACTGGGGTTGGGATACGCCGCCAGGACCACGGGCTCGGGGGTCACCGCCGACGCATCGACGCCAGCCCCGGTCAAGGGCTGGATCTGCACACCGTTCAACCAGCTCGAGATCTGACCGCCAAACTCCCCGGCGTGGAAACCGATTTCAGTACCGGCAATCTCCACTTCAAAAATCTGGTGGGTGACGCCCTCGACCAAAGCACCCGACCAGGCACCGCCGATCCACACCGGCCCCGGCGAGGCGAAGTCCACCCGCACGCGGTTCAACTCGGTGGGATTGTCAGGCATCCAACCATAGAGAATGACTTCGTAGGTCCCCGGCTCCAAGTGGTCGATCCAGTAGCAAGCATCGACCGGATCGTTGTCGCTGGTGACCATGTCCTCCAGAAGCGCCGCGTGGTCGCCGCTGGTGCTGGGGTCGTCCACCGCCAGCGTGCCGTTCACCCCCACCTGGCGGATGTCGACGGCGGTGGGCTGTCCGTCCAGGCCAGCCAAAATTTGGCGCTCACCGACAGCCAATAGCTCGACCGGGTTCCAGTAACCTACCAGACCTGCAGCGCCGTACTCGGCACTGGGCTCAGCGCCAGCCAGACCAAAGTCAATGTTGAACGCCTGGGCGCCGGCAAGGGCCGGGACGATGAGGAATGCGGCGATCGAAAGGGACGTCAGCACGCGCATGGTCGAACCTCCGTTCGGACAAGCAAGGGCATCGCCAGCGGCCCTCTTGTCCCCATTTTGACACAACAGTTGCAACCTTTCAGGAGCAACCTCAGTATAGTTGACCGTTCGGTCAGACCCATCGGTCAAGAGGCGTTCAGAAAGTTCTCTAACACGTGAATAAACAACAAGTTAAAACCAAGGCCGCACCGCCCAGGGAACGCGCTGCCGACCTCCTGGACGCCGCCGAAGAAGTCTTTGCCCGGCTCGGCTACGCCGGCGCCTCCACCGCCGCCATTGCCGCCGAAGCCGGCGCCACCAAGGCCCTCGTGCACTACTACTTTGGCACCAAGGAGTCGCTCCACCAGGCTGTCATGGAGCGCTACGAGTCCGAACTCACCGCCCCCCTGCTCTCCGACTTCGAGGAACACGCGCCGGCTGCGGCCATCCAAAGCGCGGTCCGCCACTACTGCCGCTTCCTGGCTGACCACCCGCGCTACGTGCGGCTCTGTTTGTACAGCGTCCTGGAAGCTGGGCGGCGGCTCTCAGACACCCCCAGCTTCCAGGAACTGGTGCGGGTCACCACCGCTGCTTTGGAGAGTGGCATGCAAAGCGGGATCTTTCGCCAAGAGGATCCGCGCCACGTCATCGTCTCGATCGACGCAATCTGCCGGCATTTTTTTGAATACGAGGCCACGATGCACGAACTGTGGCCAGACCAACCCGATCGCGAGGCGCTGGTCGAAGAGCGCATCGAACACGCGGTGCAGGTCGTCACCAGGATGATCAGCACCCACGACACGTGGGAGGAACCACTTTGAGGTGCAGTCGACGGGTCCCGTTTGTAGTGTTGGCCATGGCGGCGATGGTTCTAGTAGCCACGGCCCCCCACGCCGCACCCTGGTCGCTCGAGAAGTGCGTCCAGGCCGCGCTCAAGCAGAGTCGCCTGGTGCGCGGCGCCGATCTGAACCTGGAGCTGGCTCAAAAACAGGTGTCCGAGGCCTGGTCGGGATTGTTTCCAACGGTGGACGGCAATCTATCCTACACCCGCAACCTGACCGCCAACGAGGTGTTCTTTCCGCGCATCATTCTGGACAACACAGCGCCGCCCGACGAGTTCATCGCCATCGACTTCTCCCAGAAAAACAACTGGCTGGCAACCGTGGCTTTTGATCAACCGCTGTTTCGGGCGGAGGCGCTGATCGGCGTCGGCGCCGCCAAGCGCTTTCGCAACCTGCGGGAGGAGGAACTGCGTGGCCGCCAACTCGAAACCGCCACCCGCACGCGGCGCTCCTACTACGAGTTGCTCCTCGCCCAGGAAAACGTCCGCCTGATCGACGAGAGCCTGCGGCGCATTCAGCAGTCGCTGGACGAGAGCCGCGCGATGAATCGCGCCGGCTTGGTCTCCAACTACGACGTCCTGCGCCTCGAGGTCGAATGGGAAGCGGTGTCGGCATCGCGCGAGCAGGCCGGCGATGCCGTAGCCGCTGCCCGGCGACAACTCAACATCACCATGGGCATCGGCGTCCACCAGCCCACCGAAGTCGTGGGCCGACTGGTGGACATTGACCCCCAAGACACGCACACTACCGCACCGTTCGCGACGGTGCCAGAGGTGGCGACGCCTGCTGGTGCCTGGCAGCTGGGACGCGAGAATCGCTCTGACCTCCGGCAGCTCCGGCTCTTGCGCCTCCTGAACGAGGCGCAGCTGGGCGCCGCGCGCGCCGCTTTCTTTCCAAAACTGTCGGCGTTCGCCAACTACCAGCTCACCGCCCAAGAAAACGGCCGGCCGAACTTCTTTGGCGAGGACGAAAACGACCGTACTTCGGCCTGGCAAGCCGGCCTGCGATTGGAGGTGCCGATCTTCGACGGCCCCGGCCGGCCGGCTCGGGCGTCGCAACGCCGCATCGAGATCGAGCGCGTCGAGGCGCAGCTCGTCGAAGCCGAAGAACAGGCCCGCGCCCAGATCGCGGGCGCCCTCGACCGCCTGGAGGAATCAGCGACCCGCGCCAGCGCCCAGGCCCGCGCCGTTGCCCAGGCCCGGCGGGGCTTCGAGATCGCCTCTCTGGAATTCCGCGAAGGCATCGGTTCACAGCTTCAAGTCACCGATTCGGAGGAGGCGCTCCGGCGCAGCGAATTCAACTATGCCCTGGCTGTGCGCGACTACTTGGCCGCCGCAGCCGACTTCGACTTGGCAATCGGCATCATCCCGGGCGTCGCTCCGGCCCAAGGAGACTCCTAATGCAGACCTTTGAACTCTGGCGGCGTCACCCGCACGGCAGCCACCCCCCCGAGCGCCTCGGCGCCGTCGTCGCCTGTGGGTTGGCATTGGGCTGGGCGGCTGGCTGTGCCCAGCCCGGCGACTCAACGGCGCCGGCGGCCGCCGATTCACTGGGCGCCGCCCGGGGCAAGATCGTCAACGTCGAGGTCACTGTCGCCGAACCGCAGACGTTTCACTCGTCACTCAGGCTGACCGGCGTGGTGGCCGCCGAGCACGATGCCGTGGTCGCCGCTGAGGAACCCGGCGTCCTCGAACGCTTTTTGGTCGACAAGGGCGCGCGGGTCAAGCGCGGCCAAGCCATCGCCAAGCTCGACGACACACTCCTAAGAGCGCAAGTCGCCGAGGCCGTCGCCGCCCGCCGGTTGGCTGAAGAAACCCACGAGCGCCAGCGTCGCCTCTGGGAAGGCGAGCGCATCGGCTCGGAGATCAACTACCTGCGCGCCAAGCACGAAGCTGAGCGCGCCGCCGCCGGCGCCCGCGCCCTCGAGACCCGCTTGGCCCGGGCAACGATCCGCGCGCCCTTTGCTGGCGTCTTCGACGATCGGCTCCTCGATCCCGGTGAAATGGCAGCACCCGGCACGCCGGTGGCCCGGGTCATTAGCATGGATCAACTCAAAGTGGTGGCCGGCGCCCCCGAACGCTACGCCGGCCAAATCACCCGCGGCTCAGAGGCCCAAGTCACCTTCGACGTCCTACCGGGGACAGTGCTCGATCGTCAAGTGAGTTTCGTGTCCAACGCGATCGACACGCGCAACCGCACGCTGACCGTTGAAATTCCCCTCGGCGGCAACCTAGACCGCGTGCGTCCAGCGATGGTTGCCAACGTCCAGCTCATCACCGACGCCATTGACAACGTCATTGTGCTGCCCCAAAACGCCGTCCACCGAGTCGAGCACGGCCACCAGGTCTACACGGCTCGGGCCGACGGTGAGGAGTGGACAGCCGAAGCCGTGGACGTCGTCGTGGGTTCGTCCGGTCAAAACGCCGTGGTTATCAGCGAGGGCATCCAAGCTGGTGACCGCGTCATCACCACGGGGTCGGTCGACACCGGCGACCGGGTGCGCGTCCTGGCCGAGCACGACCAAGCTGCCGCCGGAGCATCACCATGAACCACCCAGCCGATGGCGCCAACGTCCAGCCGGATAAGAGCGGTCACGGTCGCTTTCGCCAGTTCCGACCGACCAGCTTTGTGCTCGAGCACCGCATCAGCGTGTTGGTGGCCATCGTCGTCATCACGCTCATGGGGCTCACGTCCTACCTGTCAATCCCGCGTGAGTCCAACCCCGAGATCAAAATCCCGATCTACGTGATCAACACGATCTACTCCGGAGTCAGTCCGGCCGACATCGAAAACCTCATCACCCAGCCCATCGAAGATGAGCTGAACACCATTCCCGACATCAAAGAAATCACTTCAGTGTCGGTGGAGGGCTACTCGTCGATCTCGGCCGAATTCGACCCCGACGTCGACCTCACCGATGCCCTGCAAAAAGTCCGCGAGAAGGTCGACTTGGCCAAGCCCGAGTTGCCAGCGGCTGCCGAAGACCCCACCATCATTGAGATCGATTTCTCCGATTTCCCGATCATGGAGGTCAACGTCTCGGGTGAGTACGACTTGGTTCGCCTCAAGGAAGTCGCCGAGAACATCCAAGACAAGATCGAAACCAATCCAGCCGTGCGCGAGGTCACCCTGTCCGGTGGGTTGGAGCGCGAAGTGCAAATCAACGTCGACCTCGCCAAGCTCAAGTACTACGGACTGGACTTCCAGGACGTGGTCGACGCCATCGCCTTCGAAAACGTCACGGTGCCCGGCGGTTCGATCGACGTCGGCGAAAAGAAGTACCTGGTACGCATTCCAGGCGAGTTCGAAGAAGTACAGCCCATCGAAGAGGTGGTCATCGACACCCGCGACGGCCGGCCGATCTACGTGCGGGACGTGGCGGTTGTCGACTTCGGCTTCGAGGAACGCGACAGCTACGCGCGGCTCGACGGCGAGGCGGTTGTCACGTTAGGCATCAAGAAGCGCACGGGCGAGAACATCATCGCCACCTCTGACGCCGTCAAGGAAGTGGTGAACACGATGCTGCCGGCACTGCCACCGACGACGCGGATCGAGATCACCTCGGATCAGTCCGATGACATCCGCGACATGGTCTCCAATCTGGAGAACAACATTGTCTCCGGTTTGCTTCTGGTCCTCCTGGTCCTGCTCCTCTTCTTGGGGGTGAGAAACGCCACCTTTGCGGCGCTCTCCATTCCCTTGTCGATGCTCCTCTCCTTCGTGGTCATCCAAGCAGTGGGCTTCAGCCTCAACGTCGTGGTGCTGTTCAGCCTAATCCTGGCTCTGGGCATGTTGGTTGACAACGCCGTCGTCGTCGTCGAGAACATCTATCGCTACATCGAGGCGGGGACCCCCAACTTCGAGGCGGCGCGCAAAGCCGTCGGCGAGGTCGCCGGGCCGGTCATCGCCGCCACCGCCACCACACTGGCCGCCTTTGCGCCCATGGCGTTTTGGCCGGGGATCGTCGGCGAGTTCATGAAGTTCCTGCCGCTCACCTTGATCATCACTTTGTCGGCGTCTTTGGTCGTCGCGCTCTTGATCATCCCGGTCCTCTGCGCCATGTTCATGCGCCGCCCCGACGTCGAGTCAGCCAGCCGCCTGACGCGGCTTGGGATCGGCCTGGTGGTCGCGCTTTTGGCGTTGGTGCTTGCCGGCATCGCCGGCCGGAACCCGCTGACCGCCGTCCTCTTGGTCGCTACAGCTGTCGGGCTCTGGGCGCTGCAGCGCACCGTCCTCGGCCCGCTCAACCACCTGTTCCAGGAGCGGCTGTTGCCGGCCATGTTGGCTTCCTACCGGCGGCAGCTCACCTGGACCCTCCACCACCGCTTCCTAACCTTGCTGGCGACCGGCGGCGTGTTTATCGCCACGCTCGTCTTGTTCGGTCTCTTCTCCAAGGGCACTGTCTTTTTCCCTGAAGACATTCCACCAGCTCTGGCCTGGGTGCAAGTCGAGGCGCCGCTCGGAACGCGGGTCGAGCGCGTCGACCAGATCACCCAGGAGTTCGAAGCCGAGATCAATGCTGTAGACGGACACCAAGACATCGAAGCCGTGGTCGCCACCTCGGGAGGGGCTTCCAGCTCCGACGGTTTTGGCTCGCGCGGCTCGCACCTGGCTACAATCTCGCTCAATTTCATCGACTACAAAGACCGCACGGTCGACGCCTTCGACACGCTGGAGGAATTGCGACAGGGGTTGGCGACACGCGCCGCCGGCGCGGACGTATCGGTGGAGATTCCCCAGGGTGGCCCGCCCACCGGCCGGCCAGTGCACGTGGAATTTATCGGCGAGGACTTCGACGTCCTGCGCGAGTTGGCCAACCGCGCTGTCCACACGCTTCAGCAGTCGGACGTCTGGTTCAAGCTGGACGGCCTGGAAAGCGACCTGGAAGCAGGGCGACCAGAGCTACGCGTGCGCGTCAACCGCGAGCGGGCAGCCCTCTACGGCTTGAGCACCCAGGACATCGGCTGGACGGTGCGCAGTGCGATCAACGGCGTGGTGGCGTCGACGTTCCGGGAGGGCGACGACGAAATCGACATGCGCGTACGCCTCGCCCAGCGCTACCGCGACCAACTGTCGGCGCTCGGCGAGCTGCAAGTCGTCAATGACATGGGCGAAGCCGTACCGCTCAGCTCGCTGGCGAGCTGGTCGGTGGAGGAAGGGCTCGGCGGCATCAACCGCAAGGACCTGAACCGAGTCGCCACGGTCTCATCCGATGTGCGAGCGGGACACAACAACAACGCCGTCGTCGCCGAGGTCGCCGAGCTGCTCGAACCCCTGTTCGCCGATCTCCCCGCTGGCTACGAGGCGCGCTTCGGCGGTCAGCAAGAGGACCAGGCCGAGTCGCAGGCGTTTCTGAGCCGGGCTTTCGTGCTCGCCCTCATGCTTATCGCCTTTATCCTGATTTCGCAGTTCAACTCGGTCATCAAGCCCTTTGTCATCTTGACCTCGGTGATCATGTCAACGGTGGGGGTGCTCCTCGGGCTTTTGATCCTCCAGATGCCGTTCGGCATTATCATGTCGGGGGTTGGGGTGATTGCCCTGGCGGGCATTGTCGTCAACAACGCCATCGTCCTGATCGACTACATCGAGCTCTTGCGCCGCCGAGACGGGCTCGGACCGATCGAATCGCTGGTCAAAGCCGGCGCCACCCGCTTCCGGCCGGTGATCCTCACCGCCATCACCACGATTGGCGGCATGATCCCTCTGGCCATCGGTCTAAACTTCGACTTCCAGGGGCTTTACACCAGCTTGTCGCCCGAACTCTTCTGGGGCGGCGAACAGGCCGCATGGTGGGGCCCCCTGGCCATCGCCGTCATCTTTGGCCTGGCTTTTGCCACGTTCTTGACGCTGGTGGTGGTGCCAGTGCTCATTTCAGTTTTGGACGACGGCGTCGTCAAGTTGATGCCCCGGCTGGTGCGCCGGCGGGGTCACGACCCGGCGCCCGAGCCCCAGGGCGAGGTGGCCATGGCCGATGTGCCGGCTGCCCGTCAATCGAGCTAAGTAGCTATTTAATAGTACTTTAGCCCGCGATCCCGAAAACCCGTTGAAGAGCGACGCAGCGCCAGCTGCCCGCGTGCGGGAGACCAACCCTTCCAAAAGGGCGGGCATTGCGATACATTTAAGGGGTCATAGGCATCCGCATCTGTGGCGTTGCCCCGGCGGCGGAACACCCAGTTGGCCCACACCCAACTCGAATCCCTTGGCTGGCGTCCAAGAGGAGGAGATCCTGATGCGTCTTTCTGCTGCCCTGCTCGCGTGTGTAGCAGTGCTTTCAGCCTCGACCGCCCTCGCCCAATCGACCTTGCCGTTGCACGCCGTGGTGACCGGGTTTGGACCGTGCGCCCCCACGCCGGCGGATCCTTGCGATCCTGGGCCCCCAACCACCCAGGTCAACCAGGGCGACGGCTTGGCCATCTATCTTTTGACCCGCAACTACGACGAACTGGCTGGTGTGCAAACCGCCTTCGAATGGGGCGATTGGACCTGGGGATTCGGCCTCTGGGACTGCCAGGCCAACCAACTGAATGCGGTCACCCCCGGCCCGCCAGGCGGCGAAACGGCTGGTTCGATCACCACGGCGTTTGACTGCCTGACCGGTGGTGCCACCACAGTGATCGGGCGCATGCACTTGACGGCTGGCACCGGTTGCATCGTGCAAGTCCCATCGTCCTTCCCGTTTGCCAACCACACGATCAACTGCTCCGCCGAGCCCACCGCCGTGCCCGAACTCGGCCAGGGAACGGTTTGCGTGGGATCTGCAGGTGTGGATGCCTGCGCACCGGTGGTCCCGGTCGAAACCACCACCTGGGGCTCGATCAAGGCCCAATATAAGTAGCTCGCCTATCGCGAGCCGCGGGATCGTTCAGCACGGACGATCGCCCCGCCCCAGGCGGGCGGCTGCACCTAGCCGCCCGTTCTTGTCTCCGGCGCCCACCGCCACCCCACCCTTGTTAGATTCCCTATGGACTCTTGCCGGCCACCCCTGATCGCCACTTGCCTCCTGGCTGGGACGGTCCTCGTCCACGCTGCCGAGGCGCGCCCGCCCCAGCCCGCGTGGAGGGTCGTCGAGACCGCGGCTCACCAGACTGTGCTCGAGGTGACACTGCCGCGAGAGATCGACCAGACTACCGTGCCCTTCACGGCCGGCGACCATCGCGCCCTGGCCGCAGTGCGGGTCACGGCCGGGGCCGAGCAAGCCAGCGCCAGCTTGGGAGCCAGCGGTTGGTGGCGCGGGCAAAGGATCGACACCATTCAGGTCGTCAAGGAGCGGGCGGGCACCGCCACCGTCACCCTGACCTTGGACATCCGGCCAGGCCCCAGTCCCCCAGCGGTGCGGGCGGTCCCCTGGGAAAGGAAGGCTAAGGCCGCTTGGCGGGGCACCCTCGTCGACTCGGGCTTCGATGCCCGCCCACCGACGGGGGCCGCCCCAAGCTTCCACCCCACCTTTCGCCCCTCCCACGACGGCAGCCCGGTGGAGTACGTAATCGTCACCACGGACGCCCTCGCACCCGCCTTCCAAGAATTGGCCGATTGGAAGACCGCTAAGGGCGTGCAAGCCGTGGTCCGCACCACCGAATGGATCGCCACCCACTACCCGACGGGTGTCGACCAAGCCGAGCAAGTACGCTTTTTCCTCCAAGACGCCTTTGCCCACTGGGGGACGCTCTGGGCGCTGATCGGCGGCGACACCGACGTCGTGCCGGCGCGCTACGCCACCTCGCGGATCACCGAGCCACCGGAAACTATTCCCACCGACCTCTACTACGCCTGCCTGGACGGCAACTGGAACGGCGACGGCGACTCACACTTCGGAGAAGGGATCGACGGCACCGACCCCGGCGACACCGCCGACCTGTGGCCGGAGCTGTACGTGGGCCGCGCGCCGGTGTCGACCGTCGAGGAAGCCACCACCTTCGTCCACAAAGTCTTGGAGTACGAGCGTGCGCCGCCGGTCGGCGCTCGCTACCCCGCCTCGGTCCTCATGCTCGGCGAGGAGCTGAGCCCAACCCTGGACGGTGCGACCCTGTGCGAAGAGACATTGGAACTTCTGCCTTCCCACCTGCGCGTCGTCCGACTCTACGAGCACTACACCCAATACTCCGGCGCTCTCCCCGAAAACGCCGCGGCTGTCATCGACTCGCTGACCGCCGGGTTCGGCACGGTGCTACACGTCGGCCACGGCTTTCGGACGACGATGTCGGTAGGCGATGGCACCTTGACCAACGCCGATGCCGACCTCCTGCAAAACGCTCCGCACCACTCGCTCATCTACTCGATCAACTGCTCGTCGGCCGCCATCGACTTCAACGCCATCGGTGAGCGCTTTGTCAAAAATGCCTCGGGGGGTGCGGTGGCCTACATAGGTTCGTCGCGGTTGGCGTCGGTGGGCGCTGCCCAGGACTTTCAAAATCTCTTCTTCGAAGCGGTGTACCGGGACTCGCTCGTTTGGGCCGGACAAGCCCTGGCCGCCTCCAAGCTGCCGTCGATCCCGGTGGCAGCTGGCGACAACTTGGTGCGCTGGATGACCATGGCCACCGTGTTGCTGGGCGATCCGGAGCTGCCGGTCTGGCACCGAACGCCGGCGCCCTTGACCGTCGACCACGCCGGCTCGGCGCTCCTCGGCACCCTGAACCTGACGGCGACGGTACGAAGCGCAGGCATCGCACTCGCGGGTGCGCGCGCCAGCCTGCTCAAGGCGGGCGAAGCCTTCGCCACCACCACGAGCGCCGCCAACGGCAGCGTTAGCCTGCCGTTTCGCGTGGAGCTGCCTGGGGCAGTCGGCTTGGTAGCGACCCACCCCGGCTACCTTCCCTACGAGAGTACGGTCACCGCCACCTCGCCCAGCGGCGTCTTTCTACGACACTGGAACGTGCTGATCGACGACACCTCGGGCGGCAATCAGAACGGTCGTATCGAAGCAGGCGAATCGGCCAAGCTACAAGTCGTGGTGCAAAACGGCGGCGGCACGACCGCCACCCAGGTGACCGGCACCATCACCCCTTCGGTGCCCGACCCCTACCTGAGCGTCAGCCAATCCACGGTCCTCTACCCAACCCTGGCACCGGGAGCGGCGTCGGCCGGCACCAGCCACTACGAAGTGACGCTGGCCCCCAACGCGCCGCCGGCCTACCAGCCGGTCATCGAGTTCACGATGGCCAGCGACCAGGCCACCAACACCGACGTGTTCGTGGTCGGCGTCCACGTCACCGACATCGAACACCGGTCGCACGACCTGGTCGATACCGGCGGCACACCCAACGGTCTGGCCGAGCCGGGTGAGACGGTGGACTACACCATCCACGCCCGCAACAACGGCCCCGGGAGTGCCACCGAGCTGGCTCTCGCCCTCAGGATTTTGAGCCGCACGAGCGGGCAACCCAGCGCCGACGCCACCGTCTTGCAAGACACCGCAACCTTTGGTGACCTGGAACCAGGGGTTACCGCGGCCGGTTCGGCGCTCCGCTTCGCCCTCTCACCGACCGCCGACATCGAAGACCTCGCCTTGGAGCTCAGCTGGTCGGACATCCACGGACCGGTCCGGATAGACACCGCCGACCTGGTGCCCCCGGGGGCGGTGTCCAACGTCCGCGCCACCGGTGCCCAGAGCTCCATCCGCATCGAGTTCGACGCGCCGGCCGACCCCGACATCCAGGGCTACGACGTCTACCGCGCTAGCCAACCCCTGGGCCCCTACACCAAGGCCAACACCTTCCTTGCCGGCGGTTCCTCGTTGTACGAGGACCGCAACCTGCCCACCCTGACGCGCTTCTACTACTACGCGGTGGCGCGCGATTCGTCGTCGAACGCCTCGCCGGCGTCGGCGATTGTGGCGGCCTCGACCAACCCGCCCCTGGCTCCTGGTTGGCCCATGCAAACCGCCCAAGGCACCGCCGCCGGCGTCGTCGTTGAAGACCTCGACGGTGACGGCGATCTCGAGGTAATCACCGGCTCCGACGCCCTCTACGCCTGGCACGACGACGCCACCGAGTTCGTCGACGGTGATCAGAACCCGCAAACCGCCGGCGTCTTCTCGAGCGCCGGGCAAAGCCCCGAGTTTGGCTTCCACGCGACGCCGGCGGTCGGCGATGTGGATGGCGACGGCGACTTGGAGCTGTGCGGCGTTGCCTGGACCGACGAACAGGTCTACCTCTGGGAACACACGGGCGAGGTGCGAAGCGGCTGGCCGCAGGCCCTGGACTCGGGCTTCAATTGGGCGAGCCCAGCCCTCGCCGACGTCGACATGGACGGCGACCTGGAGGTGCTGGCCATCTCTGGATTGAGCGGCAAGGTGTACGGCTGGCACGACGACGGCACCGAGTTGGCCGACGGCGATCAGAATCCAAGCACCTCAGGAGTGTTGTTCGACGCGCCGGCGAGCTTTTTGTACGCCTCACCCGGCGCCGGCAACGTCGCCGGCACCGCCGCCAAAGAAATCGTCATCGCCGCCAACCACGCCGCCGGCTGGGTCTGGGTGGTCGACGCCACGGGCACAGTGCTACCCGGCTGGCCATTTGCTTGTGAAGGTCAGGTGACGAGTTCGCCAGCCTTGACCGATCTCGACGGCGACGGCTACGACGAAATCCTCGTCGCTGCCGAGGACGATTCGCTCTATGTGATCGCCGGCGACGGCACCTTGGTTCCCGGCTGGCCGCGCTTTGCCCCCACCCACACCGACTTCGGCCACACCAGTTCAGTGGCGGTCGGCGAGCTGGACGGCAATCCTGGATCCGAGTTGGTCTACGCTGGCGCCGACGGTCGCGTGCGAGTGTTCACTCGTGCAGGCACACCAGTGCCCGGCTGGAGTGCGGCGCTGTTCGCCCAGGGCGCTCTAGGTGCCGGCGCCACCCAGTGCACGCCGACGATCGCTGACGTCGACGGCGACGGTTGGAACGAGGTGGTGCTGGGTGCCGAGGACGGACGCATCTATGGCTGGAACCACGATGGCTCCGAGCTGGCCGGCTTCCCCATCGCATTGGGCGGTGAAGTGCGCGGTGCGGTCACCTTGTATGACATCGACCAGGACGGTTTGATGGAAATGGCCACCGCCGCGATGGATCGTCTGGTCTACGTTTGGGATTTGGACGGCGCCGTGCAAGGCGACCGCTTGGACTGGCCGTTCTTTCGCCACAACGTCCGGGGCACCGGTCGCACCGCCGACCCGACGCGGGCCATCGGCATCGCCGTGCCGCCTTCCACCCCCGCCGTCCACCTGCGGCTCGGGCTGCCATTTCCCAACCCCTTCAATCCCCGCGTGGAGATCGCCCTCGACCTGGCTAGGCCGCTCCCCGTCCAGGCGGCGATCTACGACGTCCATGGGCGACTGGTCAGGACCCTGGACCCGGGATCTTTGGCGCCCGGGCGACACGTGCTGAGCTGGGATGGGCGCAATTGGGCCAACCAGCCCAGCCCGACAGGCGCCTATTTCCTGAGGGTGCAGGGGCCCGACGGCGTCCACCAGCGCCGCCTGACGCTGATCCGTTAGCCCGCAAACGCGCGCCCCGAACCGTAGAGGTGCATCGACTCTGCAAGGAGAAGGTCGCCGCGCTGAACTAGTCGGACAGTGGCATGACCGTCAGAACCCGTGACAGTCAGATCAGATCGTGACTATCACATGTAACAGAACAACGGTCGAACATGTCGGTCTCGAGTGTTGTGAAGACCGTGACACGTCAGCACGCGCGCGAATACGCGTCGCTGATGGTCAACGGGTGACAATAAACGTCGTCTTGTGTATTGAACTCGCCCCTGTGCCTTCTTTGCACGAACCAGGAGTTCGGCGACCTCCTGGTTTACTCGGTGCGGCCACCGGTGCGGTACACGGGATCGGTCCTTCAATCCGTCGACACCTTCGGCTCTGAAGCGGTTCACTCACTTGTACGCGACACGACGACTCACGCCATAGTGTTTGCAAAGCACGCTCATCGGTGCGCGCCCTTCCAGATACTCTGAGACCAGCATCATGCGTTCTCTCACGGGACAAGTTTTCCTCCAGGGCATCGCGACCCCCTTTGCTAGCTCCGCGGTCTCCGGCTTCTTTCCCCGCGCTACGAGCGACTCCAAGAGCTGCTCCAACCCCGACAACAACCACTGTCGCCGGCGCCAGGGTGGGTTGATACAATGGTGATCGGCTAAAACGCGGCTCAGTTTTCCTATGCGCATACGCCGGGTCGCCGCTTTTTTTGCGCCCGCTGGAATGGCCCACCAATTGCTCTTTCATTCGTTGGTCGGGCGGTAGAGCCTCAGGCCGAGCTACTTTTGGGCGGTTTGGGATAGTGGCCAGGCTCAACGCCGAACAGTCTTGTTCAAAAGGGCGATACAATCGTTAGTGCAACCCAGTCGCGACGTCCGCGAGGGAGCATGAGCCATGGATTTTTCAGACCCGCTCGACGACTTTGAGGAGGCAGAGGAGCTACTCGCAGGCTCCGAGGACCAGGACGAGATCGCCAAAGCCCGCGCCCGCCGCGCTGAGGCCGAGGCGTGGAGCGCCGGCCAGGCGTTCGTTGCCCTGGCTGATGTAGCGGCATCGGTGGCGTCGAACCTTGATTTGGAGTCGTTGGTCCGCGAGATTCTCGACATTGCCCTCGACTCCCTAGGGGCCGAGCGGGGCATCGTCTTTCTGGGGAACGGCGGCGGCGACCAACTCGTCCCAGCGGTTGCCCGGAGCCTCCACGGCGGTGACCTCGAGGAAGTCGAGCGGGTCAGCCGCACCATCCTGAGTGCTGGGTTGGCAGGGCAATCGGTCTTTTCCCCCGACGCTCAAGTCGACCCGCGCTTTGCCGACGTGCCGAGCGTGCGCCTGAGCGAAGTGCGCGGTGTCTTCTGCGTGCCGATGCTGGCCCGTGGCGAGGCGATGGGTGTGATCTACGCTGATAGCCCGCGGGACCAGCGGTTCCCCGAGCATGCCAAGCGCTTTGTCGGCGCCTTCGCCGGCCTTGCCGCCGTTGCCGTCCAAAACGCCCAACTCCACGGCGCCGTCCGCCGCGAAAACGTCCGCCTGAAACGGCGGGCGCAAACCGCAGACGACTTTGGTCGCATCTTAACCGTGAACAACGCCATGCGCGCCCTCATTGATCGGGCAGCTATGGCCTCGCCAGTCGACGCCCCGGTCATGCTGTTGGGGGAAAGCGGCACCGGCAAGGAACTCTTGGCCCGCGCCATCCACGAATCGGGCCCGCGTGCTTTGCAACCATTCGTCGCCTACAACTGTGCGGCGGTGCCGTCGGAACTGGCTGAGAGCATCTTCTTCGGCCACGTGAAAGGCGCCTTCAGCGGCGCCAACCGCGACACCCCGGGCCTTTTCCGCCAAGCGCACAAAGGTGTTCTCTTCCTCGATGAAATCGCTGACCTGAAGAAGGCGCTGCAGGCCAAGTTGCTCCGCGTCTTGGAGGACGGTCGCGTCCGCCCCGTCGGCGCCGATCGCGAGCACGAAGTGGATATTCGGCTCGTCGTTGCCACCAGCCGACACATGGCCGACGCGGTGCGGGCCGGCGAGTTTCGGGAGGACTTGTACTACCGGATCAACGTCCTGGAGCTGGTGGTGCCGCCGCTTCGCGAGCGCCCCGAGGACATTCCGCTCCTGTTGGATCACTTTGTGGCCAAGCACGCGGTAGCGGAGCGCACCATCGCCTTCACCGACACCTGCATCGATTTCCTCACCAGCCTGCCCTGGCGAGGAAACGTCCGCGAGCTGGAGAATTTTGTGCGCCGGGCGCTGGTGATGACCCAAGCAGCCGAAGTGAGCGCCGATCGAGCCAAGCACCTCCTCTCATCACTCTCCATGCAGTCGACCCATCAGGAGTCGGTCACCGAGGCGGCGCCGGCAGCCCAAACGCCGGCCGCAAACTCCCAGACCCCAGCCCCGAGGCATGGAGGCGACATCCTGAGCCTCGAGAATCAAGAACGCCAAGCGATCTTGAGCGCCCTTGAGCGGGCCGGCGGGAACAAATCCAAAGCCGCGCGCATTCTAGGAATACACCGCAATTCGCTCCTCAGGCGGATGGCTCGGCTCGGGGTTGACTGGAAAGATCCGTATTGAACCCGGCCTCATCCGCGGGTAGCGTTTGGGTGATTGTGCTCGGTTGCCCGCACCGTTTTGTCCAAGGCCGGACACCCAAGCCCCCATGCCGCCAGCCCCAGATTGTTTTGCCGATCCGCAGTACGACGTCCAAGCAGTCCTCGCCGCTGGTGAGGATCGCTGGGTGGCCCGAGCTTTCGACGCGACCCTGGGCCGGGACATTGTCCTCAAGTGCGCGCCCCTCACCGAGGTGGTCCGCGAACTCCGCACCCTGATGCAGTTGTCGCCGGGTCTCGGACCGATCGCTTACAACGCCCAAGCCTTCACGGACGACTGCGGCATTCTGGCGATGGAGTGCTTGAGGGGCGAGCGCCTCGACCGAGCCCAAGCCGCCCTCACCGACCCAGCTGAACTCAACGCCCACGTTCTCCGCGCCGCCCCGGCGATCTGCCACGCCGTTCAGCGCCTCCACTTACTCGACCTCCTCCACGGCGACCTGAAGCCGGCAAACCTCTGGCTGGGCGAGGGTTGGGAGGAGTCGGGCCACATTCAGCTGATCGACTTCGGTGGCGCCCGCGGCACGCACTGGGCCGACGACGACGAGAACCTCCATGTGACCCCAGCCTTCGCCGCCCCCGAACGCACCCGGGGCTGGTTTTCGGACGCCCGCGCCGACCAGTACGCCCTCGGCCAGACGCTGCGCGTCACGTATCCGTCGCTCGAGGCTTCTCCGACCATCGAACGCATGTGTTCGCGACGTGCCTCGCAGCGGTTCGATTCTGTGCGGGCGGCGCGACTCAGTCTCCAAGAAGAACTCCGGAGTGACTGGCAACCACCGGCTCCGACCTTCCCAGCCGGCCCCTGGCGGGATGACACAGGGTTGCTCGATCGTGTAGCTGAATCGCTCCAACCCGAACACTTGGCACACGCGTTGCTTCACGGTGTACCAGGTGCGGACGTTCGGCGCGCGGCGCTCGAGGCGTGGATCGCCCAGGTGGTCGATGGCGCCCGGAACATCCGTACTTTGATTGCAACGACCGGGGAGGGCGAGGCACGAGCTTTCGCTGAAATGTTGGACGAGCTGAACACACATCCACAAAGCGGCGCCCCGGCGCGGTTCGTCGTCGGAGTCCCCGACGGCTCACCGCGCTTCTGGTGGACACCGGAGCCGGCACAGTCAGCCCTCCAGCGCTTCGCTGCGCAGAAGGATGTCGCACAACACTACGTGCGGCTGCCTGGGCTGAGTCCGCTGACCGACTACGTAGGTCATGCGCTCGGTTCCTTTGGGCCCGCGGAGTACGACCTAGCCTACGAGATGTGGCAGCGCTCCGATGGTGACTTGGACGCAGCGGAGCGGGCTTTCAACTGTGTCGCGGCTCGAGGACCGATCCCCAGCGGAGATTCAGTCGAGCCCAGGCGCGCCGGCTTGGGGCGCGCGCTGTCTTCAACGCGGGGCACCCGCTGGCCGCTACCGATCTTCGAGGCGGCGGTGCCGGCGTCTCCCGAAACGCCCGAACCGGTGGAGCAGTTGGTTCACGCCGGTTCTCGCCTTGCCCGGCTGGGGCGTTCATTTCCCGCTGAGGCGGCAAGTGGGTTCGAGCGTGAGTTTGGCTCGTCGGGGCTAGCGGCCGAACTCTTGGATGCGGGCCTTCTCGTTCCGAGCGGGCGCAGTGGAAACCTCTATGAGTTTACGTACGAGCAACTCAGGCAAGCCCTTCTCAAGCGCGTGCCCAAAGACGCGCCCGCGATTGATCAGTGGGCCATTCGCAACGTGCACAAGACGTACGAAGATCCCCTTGACGTTCTCGAGTTTGCAGAGCGCGCCACTGCACGCGGCGAGCCAGAGGCCGGCGCCGAACTGGCGACCGGTGTCGTCAAACAAGCGGTCACTGACTTTCAATGGACTTGGCTTCTGGCCTTGACTCAAGCAACGCGAATCCCGCGGCGTCCCGGTCCGCTGTCGATCGACGCCATCGCCCAGCTGGCCAACGCGTTGAACGATTTGTGCGGCGGCGCCTTTCTGGTCGATCGCACGCGCATCTGGATGGCGTCAGCCACTTACCTGAGCTCGCAGGACGCAAGCATCCAGGTCATGTATGGCGTCGCAACGACGTCTTCACCGACGATCGCGGCGGAGGCGACCGAGAGATTGATGTACCTGGTGGCGGCCCGGGGCCCCAGGGGGCCAGTGACCTTCGACGTGCTTCACAGTCGTCTCGATGAGCTGGAGGTTGCTGGCGCTCGGTTGGCGCCGGGTATTAGGCAGTTGCGGTTGGGACAAGAAGCGCTGAGGCGACATGCCAGCGCAACTGGACGGCTGCTATCCGAGGCCTGGGCGGCGTTGCAAGGTTCGGAGCTTGAGGGTCACCGCGTCGAAGCCGGCATTGGACTAGCTCACCACTGGTTCGAGAAGGATGCCAGTCGATCCATTTCGTTGTTGGAGTCGCTCTTGGACAGCGATTCCAGCCATTTCAGGATTGTGGTCCTCTACAATATTGCTCGGATGTACAGATTGCTGGGCCAAGACGAGAAGGCCCTGGAAGTCGCTTGGCGCGCCCTACGGGTCGAAGGGCGTGCAAGGTTGGAGTCCGTTCCCGCTGCTAGTGTGATGGCGCTCATCGCCAATCTGCTGCATCTTCGGAGCAAAACCGCCGAGGCGCTAGAGGTTCTCGAGCGATTGACGCTGCACCCGGCTACACAGCTGTCGCCCTACCAATATGTTCAGACACACAGGATGCGCGCCGAGGTCCTAGTTGCCGCGGGCGACTTCGCCGGTGCGAGCCGGGAAGTCGAGCGGTGCCTTGGGCGTTGCAACGGGTTGCCGGCAGCCGTTCGAGCCAGTGTGCTGCGATGCGCCGCTGAGCTCGTGACTGCCTCTAGGGCATGGAATGATCCTTTGATCGAGCGAATGGTGCAGCGGGCCCATGGCGTGGATTGTTTTACCGCGGGCATCACTCGTTCGCTCGAGAGGGCTTCCGCCGGTGATCATGAAGCAGCACTTGGTGAGCTGGATCAAATCGACTTGACGCATGCGTCGTCCTGGAGACTGTCGCAGTGGTGCTACCAGCGAGCGATTCTTGTGCAGAGCGTTCGGGGACCCGGCTACCGCCGGCGCAGCGAGGAGGGTCTACGACGAGCACTTGAGAACCAACCCAGGGAGCAATGTGCGATGCGGGCGCTACTCTGGTTGGAGATAGCCAAGTTGCACGAGGGCGGCGGCGACGCCGCCTTGGTGGTCCAAGCAGTTCGCCAAGCAGCGAGTCTTGCCCGCAGGGGAGGCGCGACCAAGACTCTGGCACGCGCACTGCTGTTAAGAAACGATGCCGGGCGATCCATGGTCTAGATGCTGTCGATCAGCGGCTTCAACGAAGGAGCGTTGGAATGAAAACACTACTGTCTTCTTGTGTTCTGCTGGCCTTGGTTGTTGGCTCTTCGGGAGCAATCGACAACTGCGTTCTCGGTGACGGAACGGTGACTCTCGAGGTCTACGACTGTGGTGGGGGCCCGCTCGCCGGAGCGACTGTCGCGATTGAGGTCTACACACCAGATGGTCACACGCTGTGCGAAACTGTTTCTGGAACGACAAACAACTTTGGGGTTGTCACAGTGGCATTGAGCTACGCTCACGTAGGTACTGAGCTCAAGGTGACCATCGACCCAGCTGGCGCGAGGGGGTTTGATCTGCCGCACGAGATTGAGATCATTGGGTTCCACTATTCGACGGGGGATCCACCCGAGGCCGAGCTAGGTGTCAGTGACAAGAGGCTTAAGCACTGCTGTCCCGACTACGCACTTTCGCCGGCGGGCGCCAGAATCTTCTACTGCGCGCCCCTCTAAGGCGGTTGATGGGCGCAGGGCGGGGTGGCGGTCGCCCCGCTTTGCGTCGTGGCGCCTCTTGCGAAGGCGCTCCAGGATGCCGGGCTCGAGGTGTGGTACGACGAATGGACGCTTCGAATCGGCGATCGCGTTTGCAAACTCGGAAGCTGGAGGCACGATTCTAATCGGAGTGCGCGAGGCGCGCTCACATGACGCGAGCCCGAGAATCGTTCGGTGCTCCACCGGCGGTGAGCAGAAGTTGAAGATTCTGAACAAGGCTCTTGACTGTTCCCCTCCGGTCGGCGTTGAGGTTATCGTCGAGAACAGCAGCACCAAGCCGTTTTACCGGATTGAGATTCCTTCTGGACCGCTGAAACCGTACACAACGCTAGGTGGTACCTACAAGATTCGCGCCGACCTGGGATCGTCCCCAAACTAGTCGTCTTTAATACAAGAGCCGCGCCGGCGAGGCCAGCGCGGCTCACGAGTTCGCCCCGCACACTAGCGCTCGAAGACTGTCCGCGCGACTCGACTGAAGACCGCCTCGCCAACAATGTTGCCATTCGGATCGTAACTCTGGGTGCAGGTCAATGGCGTTGGATTGCACTACCTCGATTGGGGCGGTGCAGGCGAGCCGGTCGTCTTTTTGGCCGGGCTTGGCAATTCGGCTTGGATCTGGTCGGATTTCGCGCCACGCTTCGTCGACAAGTACCGGGTGCTCGCCATGACGCGCCGGGCACATCCGCCTTCCGAGACCCCTAGCTCCGGTTGGGACACGGCGACGCTGACCGCCGATGTCGTGGCTTTCCTCGACGCCATACAGATCGATCGCGCCATTTTTATCGGCCACTCGATGGCGGGGGATGAGCTAACGCGCTTGGCTGAAACGCATCCCGACCGCGTCGCCAAGCTCGTTTACCTCGATGCTGCGTACGACCGCGGCAACTTGATAGGAGTGATGGAGGCGATGCCAGCCGATACGACCGCCCCAGCGCCAAACATCAATTCGCTCGATGACCTGCGCGACTATCTGAAGAACCGACTCTACGGGTTCTGGTCCGCAGCGTTGGAGAAAGAGATGTTGATCGATCAAGAGTGGGAGGTTAATCAAGAGGCGATTGCGGCCATGTTGGATGAGTCGACCCGCGCCAATCCAAACTATGAACTGGTGCGCGCTCCGGCGCTGGCGATCTACTCGATGATCGATTTCTTTGCGACCATCCGCGACAACGCGCCCGAAAGTTATCGCGGCGCATTGCGGGCCTGGGTCGACGAGCTCTATCGTCCGTACTCATTGGCGGAGGTCGAGAGCTTTTCAAGCGGCGTTGTGAATGGCGAAACCGTGTTGCTCGAGAATACCCACCACATGCTCTTCATTCAGCGCGCGGATGAAGTCTACGGGTTGGTGCGCGAGTTCATTGACCGATAGAGCGAACAAATGGCGAAATCTGCGTGGAAGTTGCGGCAGGTGGATATAGTCTCAGGCATCCGTTACGTCCTGGCGTGGATCCAGGCGAACGTCACCTGGATCCACGCGCGCTTGGGCGTTGAAGGGATCGCTGCCGGTTCCCGTTCGTACGTCGACGCGGAACCGACCACTTTGTACTGTTCTGCGCAGTTCTCGCCACACCAGTTGCCGAATCACCGAGCGCGTCGCCGGGATTAGACACAGGAAACCGAAAGCGTCGGTCAAGAATCCCGGGGTCATGAGTAGCGCGCCGGCCACCAAGATCAGCGCCCCGTCGCCCATGGAGTCGGCGGGGAGCTGGCCGCCACCCATCTTGCGCTGTATGTCTTGAATCACGCCAAGCCCCTCGCGCCGGGCAAAGAAAGCGCCGACGATCCCGGTGACCACGATGACGGCGAGTGTCGTCAGTGTTCCGATCCGCGAGCCGATCTCGATGAGCAGCGCGAGCTCGACCGCGGGGACCACGATGAATAGCAAGAGAAGTTTGAACATGACCTCACAATAGCCGCCGAAGGAGCGCCCGTCGAGTCTCAGTGGGCGAGCAAGTGCTAGAATTGTGGACACGCTAAGACGCCGGCCCCACCGTCACCTGGAGATCGCTCGATGGGCTCTAACACTCGATTGCACCTTGGCCACCTGGTGAGCGCGGCGACAGTCGCCGTGACATCACTGATCGTTCCCGCGTTGGCTGATCCACTTCCAGTCACACAGATCCTCGACGAGACCGGTGATGGCACCAACCCTCTCCTTTTTCCGGTCGCGTTGGCCACGCATGCCACCGACGTTTTCGTCGCGGCCACGAGTTCGAACAACGTGTTCCGCATCGGCGCCGCGGGTTCGGTGGTTGAGCTGATTGATGCCGCGGGCGACGGCATGCATCCATTCGAGTCGTCGCAGGGGCTGGCCGCGGATCCAGCTGGCAACGTCTACGCGTTGGCTCGATCCCCCAGTGTCGTGTTTGAAATTGCACCGAATGGCACGCTGACGAAGCTTATCGATGGGGACGGGGACGGAATGCACGGACTTGCGCTCGCCCACGGAGTCGCGGTGGATGGAGGAGGTCAGCTCGCGGTGACCGGCAAGGGTAGCAACAATGCCTTTCGGGTCGCTCCTTCTGGCTCGATCACTCAGATCATCGATAACACCGGGGATGGTGCGAGCGTGCTGTTGGAGCCAGATCCTGTGGTGTTCGACAGCGCTGGCAACGTGTACGTCACCGGCACCGTGTCCTCCAATGTCTTTCGCATCACTCGGGCGGGATCAATCACCAAGATCGTCGGGCTGAGCGGCGATGGAGTAAATGATCTGTTGTTTCCGCACGGGATGGCGGTCGATGGTGCAGACAACATCTACGTGACTGGGCTTGGATCGGACAACGCGTTTCGAGTGACACCCACTGGCGCGATCGTGCAGATCATTGATGCGACAGGGGATGGCGACAACGCATTGTCCCAGCCCATCGCAGTGACCGTTGATGCCTCGGACAATGTCTACGTGGCTGGTCTCGTGTCAGACAATGTGTTTCGCATTACACCAGGTGGTGAAGTCACTCAGATTGTCGATGCGACCGGCGACGGTGACCACCCCCTCAACGGGCCCCGTGCACTTGCGACGGACGGAGTCGAGTACCTTTATGTGGCGGGTAGTCTGTCGAACAATGTTTTTGGAGTACGGATCGGCGAGTCCACGGGTGTTGCAGATGCTGGGAGAGTGCAGCAGTTGGCGCGGCTGCGCGCTGTACCGAATCCAGCTGTGGAGCGCGTGACCGTTGCGTTTCCATCACCGCTTACCAAGGGAACGCAACTCGATGTGATCGATGTGCTGGGGCGTCGCGTGCGCACGCTCACTGCTGAAAGTGTGGAGGCACGCAACGTCGATTGGGATCGCACAAGTGACCACGGCATCCGTCTCCCCGCAGGTGTGTATTGGGTACGGTTGCGTGCCTCCGACGGCACGAGCATGGCCGCGAAGATTCAGTTCGTGCGCTGAGTCGCCTCAGGCGCCGTTCAGCTGACAATGCACCTGTCGGTGCCTGGGGCGATTGTCGAAGTCAACCAAGATGATCTGCTGCCACGTCCCCAAGAGCAACTTGCGGTCCACGAATGGGATCACGAGTGACGGACCGAGCAGCGCCGCGCGCACATGCGAGAAGCCGTTCATATCCCCCCAACGTGCGTTGTGCTCATAGTCCGCCTGACGCGGGGCGATGCGCTCGAAGGCCGTAGCCAGATCTGCGACAGCACCTGGCTCGAACTCGATGGTGGTGAGCCCGGCCGTAGAGCCGGGCACAAAGACAGTCGCAGCTCCGCTGCGCAAACCGCTGTCGGTAAGGCAGTTTTCAATGTCGGGCGTAAGATTGTGAGTCTCACCCTCGCCCTGTGTGTCTAGGGTCAGTATGTGGTTGGTGATTGGCATGTTCGAAGTGTAGCGAGTGTCAGCCCTCAAGCTCAACCATCGTCGCCCGCGTGGGCGCAGATCGGCGCACCCATGACGCCCGCTTGGCAAGCGTCGCTCCATCCGCCGGGAATTGTGAAGATCGCGATGCGTCCGGCGACACAACCTTTCATGTCGTCGACCACTCCCGACCCGAGCGGCGGCCCAGCTATTCAACGCCGCCTGACGCTGATCCGTTAGCCCGCCAATGCGTGCTAGAATGAGCAGGCAGCGGCGGCAACCCCACCCTCATGGTGGGCCTAGCGACCGTCGCACCACTTCACCCATGAGGAGACCCACAACCATGCTATTGCGATCGATCCTAACTCTCGCGGTGCTCGGGCTGGTTGCCGTACCGGCCAGCGCCCAGGACATGTTACTCATTCCCGAATCCTCCAACGACTCGGTCCAAAAATTTGATCCGACCACCGGCGCCCACCTCGGCGACGCCGTCCCTTCGGATGCCACAAACCTGTCAACCCCCATCGACTGCGCGCTGAACAGCAGCGGCATCTTGGTCTCCGACCAACTCGAGGATGGCGCTGTCCAATACGCTTTGGACGGCACCTACATCTCAACTCCCATCACCGGCGTCGACAACACCCGGGGCATGGCCGCGCAAGGCGGCACGCTCTACATGACCGCCGGCAACGCCGACGCCGTTCCTAGCTTCGACCTGGAGACGGGCGCGTCGCTGGGCGATTTCATCGCCGCGGGCGCCGGTGGATTGGACAGCCCGTTTGACGTCCTCTTCCGCACCAACGACGTGTTGGTCACCAGCATCAACTCCGACGAAATTCTCTCGTACGACCACGCCGGCGTGCCGTTGGGGGTTTTCGCGAGCGGCATCTTGTTCGGCGAGCAGATGTGTGGAGCAGCCAACGGCAACGTCTTGGTGGCCGACTTCTCGCGCAACGAAATCGTCGAGCTGGATCCCACCGGCATCGAAGTCGGTGCCTACGCAGTGTCTGGCCCGCGCGGCTGCTACGAATTACCGAACGGTAACGTCCTGACCTCCAACGGCGCCGGCGTCCACGAAGTGGCACGGCCCGGCGGCGGCATCGTCGACACCAAGTTGGCCTCGGTCAGCGCGCGGTTCATCGAGCACATCCTGCTCGGCGCGACCCCGGTCGAGTCGACAACCTGGGGACAGATCAAGAATCGCTTCAAGTAGGCGATCTTCCCAAGTCCGAAGAAGCCCGCGACCTCCTCGAGGTTGCGGGCTCTTTTGTGCTCAACGCTCAGCCTGCCGCCGCTCGAACGCGCGCCCGCCCAGCGTAGTACTCGGCGGTGCCGAGGCCGTAGGCGGCGAGCGTGTAGGTCAGGATCAGCTGCTGGCGGCTCCGAGCGGAACGATTGGCGCCGCTTCGGTGCGGCACCAGGCTGTGGGTGACCGCCACGTCACCCGGCGCCAACTCCAAAAGAGTGGAACAGCTCAAGTCGAGGTGGGCGGGGTCGGTGTCCAACGGCGACTCGGCGGGGGCCGGCAACCGCTCATGGTGATAACCAGGCACCACCTCGACGGCGCCGTTCTCGGCGGTAGCCGGGTCGATAGCGATGAAAGCGTTGACCAGATGATCCGCTGGAATGTTTAGCCAATCCCAGTAGGGATAATCCTGGTGCATCGAGTAACCCGCCGTCCCCGGCCACTTACTGATCAACTTGGCCTTCAGAGGCACCGGCCGACCGCCCAAGAGTAGAGCCAAGCGCTCGAGGATTCTGGGGTCGTGTGCCAGCCGGTCAAACGTCGGTGAGATATCGAGCACCGGATCCAAGCGGTCAGCGGTTTGCCCACCCTCCTGGTGATCGCGCCACTGCAGGCGCGGATTGGCGGGTCCAACGTCTTGCAAATCCCAAAGCCGCGCGGTTTCGTTGCTCCAAGCTTTGACCTCATCCTCAGCAAACACCTGGCGGACAACGGCGTATCCGTCCCGTTCGTACGCCGCCAGCTGGGCTTTTGGCAATGCCATCTTGCGTTCCGTCATGATTCGACCTCCGAGCGTGCCGCCGGTTCCCAAACCCACTCCACTTGCTGGGTCACCGGCACCATCCCGGCGCGCTGGTAGACCCTGAGTGCCGGACCACCGGCCAACGCAAAGCACCCGGCGAGAGTTCCCTGCTCAGCTCGCGCCAGAATCGACCCAACCGTCGCCAAAGCGACGCCGCGCTGCCGGTAAGCCGGGTGCACAACCAAATTCTTGAGCCTGGCGAGGCCGCCGATCGGAAACATCGCCACCGCTCCGACCACCTGACCGTCTAGCACCGCCAGGAAGGCATCCATCAGACCAGCGTCAACCTGCGACGCTCCATCTCGACGTAGGCACTGGGATCGGAGGCGTGACCATCCGGGGTCTCCGCGCAGGCTTGGTGAAGGACCACCTTCTCGGCCCAACCGGCGGCGTCCCGCACCGGCTGCAGCTCTACGGACGGTCCTCCGCTGGCGCGCCCGCCGGCCGCACCCACCAGCCCGACTTCGACGTTGCGGCGAAACCCACGGGCCACTAAGGCGCGGACTAAGGGCGCCGGTTCATCGTGCAAGTACAGCCGCACCCGCATCACGCCCAACCCCCGCAGGCGCCGGCGCACCGCGTCCAACCAGGCGACCGGCTCCTGGCTCGCCCGGCCGGTATCCACCCGTTGGACCACCGCTCCCGACGCCAAGGTCTCGAGACCCGGCAGCACCGCGATGGTCGCTCCCTGGACCGGTTCCACGCGCGCCGCCGCCTCGAAGTAGACGGCGTCACTCTCCAACAAGGTTGCGCCGGGGTCAGGTGCGGGGAGGGCAACCGGCGCACTCACGCCGCCATCCTGGTTTGCCCGTCGAGAAACTGCACGAGCCCGGAGCGCACCCGAGCCAGGCGGCGTTCAAGCTGCCGTTGACGCGGCATGTAGCCCAGGCGCCAAGGCGGCAAGTCAAAGTAGGGGTTGGCTTCCCAGAGAACCACCCGCCCGTCTGCAAAACTCGAGTAGTCAATCGCCGCAAAGTCGACACCCAACGCGCGGACGGCACGGCGCATGACGTCCGGCGCCTCGGGCTCGCGCTGCCAATAGACACGGTCGGCCCTGAGCGCCGCTCGGTCCCAACGCCTCAACCAAGCCAAAGACGCCAGGCGCCCGCCAAATCGAGCGTAGGACCGAAACGTCGAATTGCCCATGCCAACAATGCGATTGGGCGAAAACACCACGTGGTTGGGCACTACCACATCCCCAAACACACAGACCCGTTTCTTGTGGTAGTAGCGACCGAACACGCTGTCGGCGGGATAACTGGCGCGCGTATCGATAAACGAGATGGCGACCCCCGGCAAAGGCACGCGGTTCGCCGCCAGCGCCAACACCTGGGCGCGATCGTTGCAAATTGGCAGGCGGCGGGCGCCGTGGTCGGTATCTGAGCGGATGATCAGCGGGTAGCGCGCGACGCCAGCCACCTCTGCCAGCTCGGCGCGATTCCGAAACGGATGGGCCGGTGCCGCCGGAATGCCGGCGGCTCGCCAGCGTTCGGCCTGCACGCTCTTCGCCGAGTGCGAGAGGGCGTCCGGCGGGTTAAGGACGGTCAGACCGCGCGACGTCGCCTGCCGCTCGATCTCCTTCGCTTCGGCGTAGCAATCGGGGTAACTCTCGCGGAGAGGGTCGGCCAGCCAAAAGAACACGGCGTCGGCGCCGTCCAAGGCGGGCGCGGCGCCGCTCCCGGTTTCGTGGAGGGAAACCCTGAGCCCCGGGGACGCCGATCGGGCGTCGGCAACCAAGCGCTGGACGTGGCCGCCCAGCCGCCCCCGTCCGGGGCCATGGCACACGATGAGGACAGCTCGGGTGCCGCTACGGCTCATGGTGAGGACCTCGCGGTAAGTCAGTCAGTCGCGTGGCGCGACCGCGAGTCGGCCCGCCCGATCGATCGATCGGCTCACGGTCCCCCTTTCTTGACGGGCGTCCCAATCCGCGACAAAGAGGGCGCCAAAAAGGGGAGGCAATTGAGCTACGTCGTGCGCTTACCCTCCGATCTGCTCGAGCACCAAACGCACCACGACTTCACCAGCGCCGGGGTGCATCACCTCAAATGTCGCGCCCGCGGCCGGGACCCACTGCCGGGGGCCGCCGAGTTCACCGTCGACCTCGACGCGGACCACCCGGTAAGTCTGGTGCTCAACGGCAAGTTGATGCGTGCCAGCTTCCAACGCCAGAGTCTGCGGCGTCCAGTCGCGCGGGGTGCCGTTGACCGAGAGTGCCACGGCCACCGGCGGCACGGTGAACACGCGCAAGCGGGTCGGCCCCAAGGCGATCGGCGGCAACCTGTGGGTGACGCCCGCCTCGACTTGGACCGTGCCCAAAGCGCGCCCGCCATAGGTCGGATGGCTGAGACTCAAGCGATGCGCCTGGGCGGCGACCAAGTCGAGACGCGCCTCGGTGACGTTCTGGGCCGCCACCTCACCATCCACCAAGACGTCGCACGGCTCATTGGTGTGGACGACCAGGGTGCCACGCGCTGGTGGTGGGGACCGCTTGGCCGGCGCCTCTTGCCGCGGGCGCGATGGTGCGCTGGCCGCCGGCTTGGCGGCGCTTTCGCGGGCCTCTACTTGCGATTCTTTGGTCTCCGTCCGTGGCGACCCGACGGACTCTTTGCCCGCTGCCTCATTGCTCACCGACTTGTTGCCCTCGGCCTCATTGCCCGCAGACTCGACGTCCGGCGACCCAGCGCCCGGCGCATCGACGCCCGTCGACTCATCCCCTTGCTGCTCTTCCACCGGCGACCCAAGCAGCTCCTGGCTGGCCACCAAGGCGCCGGCAATCGAGCCGACCGTGTCGGGTGCTGTGGACTGAACAGGTTGCCCCAGACCCGCCCGGCGCCCATCCTCCGAGCCGTTCGGCTGCCGTCCCCACCAAAACGCCACTGCCGCCACCAGGGCCAAGGCCGCCGCCCCTGCCAGCGGCCGCCGGCGCCTCGACGGCCTGGGTTCTGCGCCACCGGCCCGCGGGGCTTCGACCGCTGCCGCCGCCACCCCCGGTGCCTTCGCCTTTGTGCGTGCCTCTGTGCGGGTGGTGCCGCCCGTGCGCGTCGCCGCTTGATCGGCAATGGTCGGCGCCATCCCCTCGGTTTCCAGCTCCGCCAACCGCCGCCGCGCTTCCGAGTGGTTGGGGTCGAGCCACAAGACGTAGCGGTACTCGCGCATCGCCGTGTCCAACCGCGAGTGCTCGAGGTGGCGTGCTGCCCGGCCCAGGTGCTCGTCGACCGACGCCGCACACACCTTCTTGTTAAACCCCTCGGGGTCGGCGACAAAGTCGGCGACCCACTCCCGGCGGTGGCGGAACAAGGCGCCATCGGGCGCCACCGCATCGATGGTCCGGCCGATGTCGGCGCGCAACGACTTCATGGTCGGATAACGCGCCTCCCGCGACTTTTGTAGCATGCGATCCACCAGTTGCGCGAGAACGTCGGGGATGTGCGGGTTCAGGTCGGTGACCGGCGGCGGCGGTTGTAAGATCACCCGCTCGCGAATCTCTGACGGCGTTCTGCCGACGAACGGCCGCGTCCCGGTGAGGAGCTCGAAGGCGACAATCCCCAACGAAAACACATCAGTGCGATGATCCACCCGCAATCCCTGGGCGTGTTCGGGCGACATGTAAGACGGCGTACCGACAATGTGGCCGTCGACCGTCAGGTTGGGATTCTCTTCGTCGTCCCGGATTTGCGCGTAGGCAATGCCGAAGTCAGCGATCTTCACGTCGCCGGCGAAGCTGAGCAAAATGTTGTGCGGCTTGACGTCGCGATGGACGATCGCGAGCTCGTGGGCCGCCTCCAACCCCTTGGCCACCTCATCAAGCACGATCAAGACGATCTCGGGCGCGCACGAGCGGGGCCCCTGATTTTCGGACGCACCGCGCAGCGCGCCGAGCGCCCGGCGCGCGTCGATCCCTTCGATGTACTCCATGATGATGTAGTACTGATCGTCCTCATGGCCATAGTCGAGGACCGAAACGATGTTGGGATGCGAAAGCAGCTTGGCCATGCGCTTCGCTTCCAACTCGAAACGCGTCACGAAGTTGTCGCGGTCGCGCTTCAGCAGGTCTTCGTGCAAGACCTTGATGGCCACCTTTTGATCCAGGCTGGTCTTGATGCCCAGGTAGATGCTGGACATGCCGCCCTGGGAGGCCAGAGCGCGGATGATTTCGTAGCCGTGGATAGACCGCTGCATTGGGCCAACTTGCGGAGGCAGTTTGGAGATGACGCCGTCAGCCAAGCGAATCACCTCGACGCAGCGGTGTCAAGAAAGAGAACCGGGTCACCCTAAGCGGGCAACCCGGCGTCCGTTCGCCTTGGATCGTCGGCTTGGGGACAACAGCCAGATTACTCGGCGAACAACTCCTTGATACGGCCCCAATTCAAGCGGGTCACCGACACCGCATTGCCGGTTCCCGGCGTCGGCTGGGATCCCACCCAGTCGTCCGTTGAGTTGGTGTCCTGGCCATCGGGCAGAAGCCCGAGCGACAGCCCCTCCGCCGGCACCGTCACTGCCAGAGTGGCGTCCCAAATGCCAGCGCTGTCGGCCACGTCCGAGCGCATTTGGTTGCCAGCCCCCCACTGGACGAAGTCGCGAATCATCGCCGGATCCGCCCAGTCGGGTTGGGGTCCGGCACCGGTGTTTTCGTAGATCGCCAGCGAATGCGGGTTGCCCAGATCTTGGACACCTGTGGTGCCCGTATAGGCCTCGCCCGGCACGTCGACGCCGTCAGTGTTCCAGTGGACGATCAGGTAGGCACCGGGGTCCAGGGTGACCGCCGGCAAGCCCCAATACGATGGAAAGGCGCACAGGAACAGGCCATCCAGCGATTCAGGCGAGGAGCCGTTGTTGTAGAGCTCCACCTTCTGGAAGCCACTGTTCGGGCCCACTGGGTCGCCAACGACCTCGTTCAAAACCACGTCGGCAGCACTTGGCCCGGCAGCAACCGTCATAGCGGCGACCGCCAGGCAGGCAAACAGCTTGGACTGCATCATTTCGCCCCCTTTTCTGGCACTGCGCCAGGCGGATCAGACTTAAGGGGGAGTGTAGCAAAAGGCCTAGCGCATATGGGGCACGACAGCAATGGCCGCCGGTGACATGCCGGGAGTGGGAATCACCCGTTCAACCTCGAGGGTCGCCAGGTCGACGACAGTCACCACCCCAGAGTCACTGCCCTCCACCAACGCCATGGTGTGGTACGACACCCCCGCCTCACCGAGCGCCATGCCGAAGTGGGCGCCACCCAGCGCCACGTGGCCGCGCTCGGCACCCGTCTCGACATCCACGGCGTAGAGATCGTTCCTGGTCGACACCAACACCTCGCCACTCTGGGTGGCGGCGACGCCGGTCACGAAACCCTCGGGCAACGACGCCACCGGTTGGCTCACGCCCGTGGTCGGGTCGACAGCGTGCACCGAAATGGCCGGTCCAGCCTGCCCCACGAAGTAGCGGCTGCGGTCGGTCCCCCAGCTCATGCCGCGCAAAAACCCACTGGCACCGGGGATGTCCGGTTCCTCGAAGACGATAGTATGACTGACGTCGCCCGCGGCGTTCAACGCTTCGATGGTGTACTCGAAGGGGCGCAGCACGCGCACTTCACCATCGTCTACCAAGAGATCCTCAGCCCGCTCACCAGCAGAGTGGGTCGCCACCACGCGGCGCTCGACCAGGTCGTACACCTGGACGGTGGACGGCTGCAGCCTGGGTGACTGGTCGGCGAGCAGCTCAACCTCGTTCCCGAGGATAAACAAGCGCCCGCCATCCTCGGAGAGCGCCAGCTTAAACGCCGGGGTCTCGGTGAGGTGGCCAAGCACCACATGATTTTGGGCGTCCACTTCTACGACGCCATCCGACACCGCCAAGTAGGCGCGGCTGCCGTCGGCCGCAAAGACCATGTCGTGGACGAAGCGTTCGAGGCCGATCTCGGCCAGGCGCTCGCCCGATTCGCTGTCGATCACCAGGACGTGATTGGAGGCGACGTAGAGCACCTCGGCCGCGGCGTTCGACTGAGTGCCGAAGACTGCCGCCGCCAAGGCCAAGAGGAGTCGAGCATGTTGACGGTTCATTCGTTACCACCCAGGTTGGAGTCGGACAGCTTGACCAGACCGGCTAGTCGGGCACCACACACAGATTCATCCAGTCGTTCGAGAAGCTCCCGCAGGAGTTGCTCCAACTGGGGAATGAATTGTCATCCGGAATCTGCGCCGTCCAAAAGCACGTGACGTAGCAGAGGTTCAAGTCGTTCTGCCAAGGGCAGGGGTCGACGCTCCCCGACGAGTTCACCTCCCACCCCGGAGCAAATGAGGCGCAGCAAACGCCGCACGCTAACCCGACGACCTTGGGGTCGTTCTTCTGGGCCAGCGCCTTGGCTTTGCGGTTGAATGGCGTTGCATGCTTCATAGGGTTGAGTTCCTTTCGGTGACCTTTTGGGTCACGGATGCCAAGTGCGGGTTGACAACGCGTTCGACGAATGCCGGATTGTGGGTCATCAGGGTGGTGTAGGCCTCGATCCCCAACGTCCACCAATCGCGGATCCAATCGCAAAAGGGTACGTAGGCACGGCGTAGGTCGCCCTCGTAGTGCTGCTCGAGTTGGTAGAAGCAGCCACCGCCACACAAGTGGCGCGCCCAACAAGACTGGCAGTCTTCCTTGTGCCGCATGTGGATGTCGTCCAGATGCGACGCCTGCGCCTGCCGATCGACGCCGCCCTGCAGCGACCCGAGCTTGTAGCGCTCGTTTCCCACCAGCCGGTGGCACGAGTAGAGGTCGCCGGTTGGGTCGGCCGAGAACATCTGAACGCCAGCGCCGCAGCCGAAGCTCTTGGCGGCGCCTTCGTGAATCTGCACGAGAATCGTCGTCAGGTTGGAAAAGCCGTAGAAGCTGTCGTTCAGAGCCGCATCAATGTAGCGCTCGGCACACGTGCGGAAACCGGCCAACAGCTGGGGCAAGTCGTCTTTGCCCAAGTGCATCAACGGGTCGGGACTCGACACCACTCCGACCCCGGCCTCCCTGAACCCAAGGTCGAGCATGTGGTCGACCAGCCGCGGCACATCCAGCGTTTTGCGCGTAAGGGTCAACCGACAGGTCACTGGGTGGCGACGCAAGAGTGGAGTGACCTTCCGCACCACCGTCTCGTAGGAGCCTTGGCCGTCCTGCAAGATACGAAACCTGTCGTTCTCAGCCGGCGGGCCATCCATCGACACCGTCACCTGGATGCCGTGCTGGACGATGAAGTCGATCTTCTCCTCATCGAGGAGCGTGCCGTTGGTGGTGACCGCAAAGCTCAAAGTCTTGCCGTAGCGGCGGGCAACTTCCTCGCCGTAGAAGACCGCCGCCCGCATGACCGCGTAGTTCATGAAAGGCTCGCCCCCGAAGAACGTGAGCCCCACGGCTGGCGCGTCGCCCGATTCGCGCATTAAGAGGTCGACCGTGTCGCGCGCCGTCCCCTCGCACATCATGCCGCGCGGCCCGCCGTAGGGGCCGGTGTCGGCGTAGCAATAGGTGCAGCGCAGGTTGCAGTCCAAGGCGACGTGGAGAGTCATCTTGGTGATCGGCAAGCGACTCGCGTCGAAAGCTTGATCAGACATCGGCTGGAAGCGGCCGACCGATCCCAAGCCCTCGCCATTCATCAAGGGCCCGGGGCTCGGCACCTGGTTCAACGGATTGGGCATCGGCGCCAGGACACCCAGTTGGAGGAGTTCGCCGATGGTTTCCCTGACCGCCTCCGGGGTGTGCTCCCGGCCAAGCTGGGCACACAGGGATTCGGTGTCCGCTGCTGGCGAGCGACTCAGGTGGTCGACCAACGCCGCGCCGATAGCGTCAAGGCCCACTAGGGCTGTGGTCGGCACCACCAACAAGTAACGCTGGCCGAGCACGTCCACCGGTAAGCTCTCACGCAAGTAGAGCTGGTACGACGGGGGCGCGATGGTCATCGGTGGAGTAGGCTCCTGGTCGGCTCGGATGGCAGCTAGAGTTCCTAACAGAATAGCAAACAATCGGCCTAACGGCCAGCTAGTACACGACTTCGCCCATGCGCTCGAGCGCCACCCGATTGACCGCTGGATCGCTGAGCGACGGCTTGGGAGCTGCACGTGGAAACCTCGACTTTTCTCATCGACTCTCCCCACGCCGACCGCCTGGGGGTCTGGCTGGGTCAGGCGGCCGGCGGCCAGGTCGCCGTCCTTGGCCCCATGGGCGCCAGGCTCCTCAGGGGACTCATCGGCCACACCCGGGGCATCATCCACCTGGGCCGCCCACCCCACGAGACGGCCGCACTGGCGGAGTTGGCCGCCGCCCTCGGCTTCGCCGAGTTCTACGCCAGCTGCCCTGAAGCCGCCCAGCTCACCGACCGGCCGGCCGTCGGCACGCTCCTGGTAGTCGCCCCGTCCACCGAAGCAGCCGCCGCCACCGTCGAAGCCACCGGGCCTTGGGCCGACACCACGAGGATCGTCGCGCTAGTCGGCGCCGACACCGCTCCCCCCACCGAAGTTCCCTCGCCCGACCCCCAGCAGGCAATCGTCCTCCTCCGGCGGCAACCGCCCGCGGTGGGCGCCCCGTGCCGCTCACCCCTGCCGGTCACCGTCGTCGTTCCGACCTACAACCGCCCGGCGATGTTGGTCGAGGCCGTCGCCAGCGCCCTGGCGCTCGACCCACCGGCGGCCGAGATCCTCGTCGCCGACGACGGTTCGGACGCCGCCACCGCCACCGCCCTCAAACCCTTCGCCGGGCGCATCCGCCACCTAGAACTCCCCCACCGGAACATGGCGGCGGCTATGAACGCCGGGCTCGCCGCCTCGACCACCCCGTGGATCGCCTGGCTCGACGACGACGACCTCTTCTTGCCAGCGAAGCTCGGCATCCAGTTCGATCAAACCCAGCGGGCCGGCGCCGGATTCTCGGCCACCGCCCACGTCATTGCCGACCAGCGCCGCCATCCCCGCGACGTCATCTTCCTGCCGGAGTTCAAGCGCGGGGCCGAACTGCGGTTGTTGCTGCGCGGCTCGATCTTCCTCGGACCCACCACCCTCGTCCACCAGGACGCCTACGCCCAGGCCGCCACCCAACCTGGTGCCCCTCCAAATGGTGGCCCCTACGACCAGAGTCTGGAACGCGCCGCCGACTACGCCATGTGGCTGAAGCTCGCGCGGGTGGCCACGGCGCACGCCGTCCAGGTGCCCCTATCGATCATCCGGCGCCACCCCGGCAACACCTTGACCGAGACGCGCGCCCGGCAGATCTTCGCGTCGATCCAAGCCAGCGTCGCCTGGTTGCGCGACCACGTCGGCCTCGAAGAGTTAGTGGCCGACCCGCGCCTGGCGCTCATGGACCGGGCCCGCGCCTCGATTCGGGCGGGCCTGGCCGCGGGCGCCAGGCGCGACCTCGAAGCCGCCCGCCAGGCCGGCGTGAGCCCAGTGCGGGTGGACTGTCTCCTGGGTCTCGTCCAGCTCGAAGCTGCAAAGACCGGACCGGCGCGCGACTATTTCGAGCGCGCCCTGGCGGCGGCCGGCACCGACCTGGAAGCTCTGAACGGCCTGGGAACGGCGCACTGGCTGGCGGGAAACGACGGCGACGCTCGAAAAGCGTTTCAGCAGGCGGTGGATCATGCGCCGCGCGACCCCCTGTCGCTCTACAACCTGAGCTGCGTCGATGAACCGGGGGCAACATCTGCACAGGCGCTGGCCCGTCTCTTGTTCGAGGCGCAGCAGCACCGGAGTGCGCTCTACTCGCCGCGGCCACCGTTGGCTGGCATCGATCAATTCTTCGCGGGCTTTCGGCGCCAAGGCTGGGCGCGCTAGCGGCTCGCCTCGAGGCGCGCGTCGATCTCCTGGGCGATGTCGAAAAAGGCGCGCCGCAGCACCGCCGGCTCGCCGCCCGCCTCCTGGTAGAGCGCTAGCGCCTGGCGGAAGATCCAGGGTTCTTGGGGCAGTGTGCCGCGGCTCGACAAGCGCGGCACCGAGCCGCCCAGTCGTTTGGCGAGGTGGGCGTTCAAGCCGTGCACCATGCCGACGAAATCCGCCGTCGCCGCATCGGCAAACCGAAAGTCCCACCCAAATCCCTGCTCGCTCTTGACCACCAAGCCCGCCTGATCAGCCAAGCGGAAGATGGGGTTGAACGGGTCGTAGAACACCAAGCGCGAGTGCACGCTGAGCGCCGGCTCCAAAAACGGCGCGTCGGCAGCAATGGCGGCGGCGTTGCGCGCCAGCGAGCCGACCGACGTCCACGGATCAAAGAGGATGAGGCCGTGCCCCGACAGGGCATCAAGCGTCTCCGGAAACTCAGCCGCCCAAGTCGCCAGCTGCCGGGCCACCTGCCGATTTTGGGCGGCGGTGATGCCTTTGTTGAAGCGCGCCAGGTGCTCGTCGTCGAAGCTCTCGAACCCCAACTGCTGGAGAACGATGGTAATCCCCATGCGACGCGCCTGGGTGAGGGCGCGGCCGAGGGCGTCGCCCCGCTGCAGGAGGATGAGCGGCAAGGTGCGAATCGACAGCGCCTCGACCGGGTACGGGCGGGACTCCAGGCGGTCGAGGAGCGCTCCTAAGAAACGCAGCGGGTTTTCGGACTGCACTGAAAACTGGCGGGCGCCGTAGCGCGCGGCCAAGGCGTCCATCTGCCGGATGACCTGCTCGACGGTCTCGGCGGTCGGCGTGTGGGTGAAGTCCTGGAAGCGAAACACGCAGAAACTGCAACCGCGGTTGTTGCTGATGTAGGCCGAAAGCGCCCGCTCAGCCCGCTCGCTCATCTCGACGCCAGCCCAACCCGTCCGGGGGGCCCCAGCCAGATCTAGGAAGATTGGATTTTTTGCGGCGTCCTCCTGGTAGACGCAGCCAAGCTCGGCGACGACGCTCAGCTGGTGGGTGTTGGCGCCGGCTGGACGCTCGCCGCCCAGGTAACCCCACTCCACCTCCGGCGCATAGGGCTCGAGTTCGCCCGCCAGAGTCCAGCCGAGGTCGACAGCCGAGCGCTCCACCCGATCGCGCCGCCGCCAAAAGAGATTGGGGACTTGATCCAACGTCGTCCCCGCCGCCAGAGCATCGACCAAGAGGGTCAGGGCCCGACGCCCGGCACCGGCGACGCAGAAGTCGGCCGCCGACGCCAGAAACAACCCTGGGGCGTTGACGCCGCCCACCACTACCGGCACCTCTGGCACGCGCGCCTTGAGTCGATTGACAGCCCCGGCGGGGAAGATTGAATCGAGAGCCACCAGTCCGTAGCCAGCCGCGGCAACGTGTTCGATCCACACCTCCACGTGCGTCCGCGCCACCAGGTAAGCATCCACCGCATGCCCCTGGCGTTTGAGGTCGGGCACCATCAGGCACATGCCGATGTGGGGCGCCTGGTTGGGGTGCGACATCTCAAATTGAAACAATCCGACCTTCACGCCGCCAGTCCCGGCCCTAGCACCAATCCACGGCATCCAGTATAATGAGGGGCAGATAGCCTAATTGGGCAGCCATCCACCCAGGTCCTAGGGTCTTGGCGCCTCAGCCCAGCTCCTCTTCTCACAAGGAACCCACCCATGCGCCTGCGGCTCCAACCTTCGATCTTGGCTGCATTCGTGCTCCTGACCATCGTGCCCGGCGTGACTCACGCCCAGTTCATTCCCGATTACATCCTGTTCGGCCGCTGCGTCGCGACGATGGATGAAATGGAGCCCCTGCGCAACGGCCAGTGGCAAACCGGCTTCGCATTTGTGGCCATCCAGGACCAAGCGACCGGCACCGGCGGCTGGACCGAGCGCCACAGCTTCGACTTTACCGCCTACGCCTATACCAACGGGCCCAACGGCTACGCCGAGTACGGCACCGGCGACGACGTCTGCATCGGGGTCATTGAGAACTTGCCGGGGACCTCGTCGTACAACGTCGTCTCAACGGCACCCAACGCCGCTTCGGGCAGCCGCTCGTTGACCGACAGCCCGAGTGGCAACTACTCGAGCAACCGGAACATCTCAGCGACGATCAATCAGTCGTTCGACTTGTCTGGCGCCACCGATATCGAACTCCTCTACTTCCACCACCACGCCTTCGACTGGCGATTCAGCGGCGACAGAGGCTACGTCGAGGTCAATACCGGCAGCGGCTGGACAATCGTCGACCCCGAGATGACGCCCACCGCCAACCACTACCGCTACTACTACGGCGACGACCACCAGTTGAAGCGCGGGACGGTCAACCTGTCACAGTTCGCGGGTGAGTCCAACGTCCAGATCCGCTTCCGCTTCCAGTCCAACTCCTCGGCCACCGACGACGGCTGGTACGTAGACGACGTGCGCCTCTTGGCCGACGGCAACACCCTCTTCTTTGACGACCTCGAGTCGGGCACCGGCGCCTGGACGCTCACCTCCCCCTGGGGGCTGTCAACCGATGCGAACTACACAGCGTCCCTCGGTATTGTCGACGCCACCGGGCTCTACTCGGTGACCCCGATCACCTCCCCCGCATCGGTGGGCGAAGGCATGGGGTTCAACGCCGTCGAGGCCTACTACGAACTCGATGGCGTCGAGCGCCGCGCCTACGCCAAGGTCTACCACACCGCGCCGCAGTACGTCGCCCCACCCGACATGGGCGAAGAGGATGTCTGCAGCAACACGGTCGCCGTCGAGAACGCCGCCGCACCGATCCACGAGCGGCTCTTCCTGAACCAAAACCACCCCAACCCGTTCAACCCGTCGACCCAGATCACCTTCAAGCTGGCCGCCGACGGCCCAGCTAATCTGCAGATCTACGACGAGTCGGGACGACTGGTGCGAACGGTGCTGAGCGCCGCGGCCCTCCCAGCCGGGGAACACCAGTTTACCTGGGACGGACGCGACCAAGACGGCATCATGCAAGGCTCAGGCATTTACCTCTACAAGCTCGAGGCTGGCGGCCAGACGGTGTCGCGCAAGATGGTCATGGTGCGCTGACCCTTCCTGAGCGGGCCGATGTGGCAATCGCCGGCGGCGGACCGGCCGGCACGACGACCGCGGCTCTCCTCGCCAAGCTCGGCTACGACGTCGCGCTCCTGGAATCCCGGCGTTTTCCACGCCCCCACATCGGCGAATCGCTCACCCCTGGCATCCAACGCAGCTTCGAGTTTCTGGAGCTGCGCGAGACAATCGATCGGGCGGGCTTTGTACGCATGAGCGGCCACACCGCCCACTGGAACGGCGAGTCGCGCACCCATCGCTTTGCCGACGAGCGCGGTCAACCCGCCTCAGGCTACCAAGTCTGGCGCCAGGACTTCGACCGTCTACTCTGGGAGCACGCCCAAGCACAAGGCGCGCACTTGTGGGACGACGTGCGCGTGACCGGCACGGTAGCAGGCGGCGGCGTCTCCTACGTCACCCGCACCGGTGCTACCGGTCACCTCAGCGCCCCGTGGGTCATCGACGCCTCGGGGCGGAGCGGCATCCTCGCCCGCCGTCTCGCCCTCCGCCAGCCCGACTCCGCTCCCCCCAGCCTGTCTTTGTGGGCCTACTGGACCGACGCCACGGCCGAGGTCGACGACCGCGCCGCCGACACCATGGTCGAGAGCTTCGCCGACGGCTGGATCTGGTCAGTGCCGTCACGCCCGGGCTGGCGGAACGTTACGGTCAACGTCGACCTCGAAACTTCGCTCCCCGACCTCCGCCGCCTCGGACCGGTGCGGTTCTACGAAGCCAAAGTGGCCAGCGCCCCCCTGGCGCAGCGCTTCGTCCACGACCAGCGCCGGCTCACCCGCATCCGCGGCTGCGACACCACCTGGTACCGCTCGCGGGCCTACCTCGCACCCGGCGTCCTCCTGGCCGGCGACGCCGCCACCCTCATCGACCCGTTGACGTCGCAAGGCGTCCGCAAGGCGCTCCGCTCGGCCATCCACGCCGCGGCCGCCGCCCACACGCTCCTCGAACGTCCCAACTCCGAAGCCATCGTGGCGCAGTTCCTCGCCCAACAGGAAGAAGGGGCCTACGAACGCTACCGCTGGGAAACCACCCGCGCCTTCCTGGAAGAAACACGCTTCGAAAACCACCCCTACTGGCAACGGCGCTCGGCCAGAACGCTCGGCACCCCACCAGCGGCGCGCCCCACGCCGCGCCACGGCGCCCTCCGCGACCTGGTGCGCACCACACCGCTCCAGCGCATCCTGATCCGCGCGGCCGAAGATGTTGAGATCAAAAGCGGCGTCATGCAAAGCGGCGCGTGGATCGAGCAGCACCCCCTTCTACACTCAACGCTCCACCCCACCGGCCGCACCTACCCCAGCCTAAACGTGGAAACCGCCTTCCAGCTCCTGTCGGAAGCCCGCGCAATTCCCAACTTCGTCGACGCCTACTTGCAAAAAACCGGCGGCAGCCGCGACGCCCGTGCCGAGGTCATGACGCTCCTGGAGCGCCTGGTCGCCGACCGCTTCGCCGAGCTTCAAGTCCTCGGCTGAAGCGGCGGCCCGGTACCATCCGAGAACAGCTCCCCAGGAACCACCCATGGAGTTCCGACGTCCGAAACCGGCGCAGAGTCTGGACCTCCGGAACTGCCGCGGAGTTCCGCTCCGGAAATATTCATGGACCTGGGGTCCAACCCAAGCAATGAAAGTTGCTAGCTCACCGTGTGGGCTCGACCGAAGGTCGCATGAATTTACAACGACTTACAGCTACTTTCTGAGCAACTGTCGCGGTGTTCCGCTCCGGAAATATTCATGGACCTGGGGTCCAACCCAAGCAATGAAAGTTGCAGGCTCATCGTGTGGGCTCGACCGAAGGACGCGGGAGTTTGCAACGACAGCTACTTTCTGAGCAACTCGTCTGCTCGCGAGGTGGTTTTCTCGGACAGGCTCCAGCGGGGCTGTCCGAAAACGCGGAACCCCGGCGCGCTGGTTCCGCAGGAAGCTGTCCGAGAATTGTTGGGTGACGGTGAAGTCGCGCGAGCGCTGGTTTTTTTGCATCGGTCGAAGAAGGTAGTCGGTGGGACGGCACACTTCCTGCTCGTTCCGCTGCGGAACTATTCATGGACATTTTGTCCACCCCGGGCAATGAAAGTCGCAGCTCATCGTGTGGGCTCGACCGAAGGTCGCGTGAGTTTACAACGACTTACAGGTACTTTCTGAGCAACTCCACCACACTACCCGCCGGCCGGCGTCGTTTGGTTCCGTGCAGCGACGTTTCGCACGTGTAGATTCTGCGCCACTCGGTTCCGCTCCGAAACTCTGACACGATGGCGGTTATGGGCTGCGCACAAAACTCGGAGGTTCTCCAGTTCCGTCCGACCACCTTTGGCCACCGGTTGAATGTGGTCGATCTGCAGGTTGTGCCGCGAGTTGCACTTCCTCCCGCCGGCGCCCACAAATTGACAGCGCCCCTGGTCGCGGATCATCACCGTGTCTCGGAGGGCTTTGGGGATGTGTCGGCCGCGGGGTGCCTTGTAGGGGCGCTTGGGCTTCGGGCGCTTGCGCTCCAGGAAGAAGTGCAAAAGCTCTTGCATCGTCGCTTCGAGCGTCAGGTTGGCTGGAATCTTGCGGCTCAGAATGGTCATCGCTTCTTCCAGCTTCTTGTAGTCGGCCGGATCGAGGCTAAAGGTGATGCGGATGCGCTCGCGCGTGACGGTCGGCTCGGCGCAATCCGAGCTCTCCGCACTGGCGCGGGGCGCTTCGGAACCGGCATCCGCACCGGCGTTGGCATCAGCGTCGGCGTTGGCGTCCGCACCGGCGTTTGCATCAGCGCCGGCGTTTGCACCGGTACCGGCCTTTGCATGGACGCCGGCGTTAGCATCGGTACCGGGACGCGCCTCCACATCGGGGATTGCATTGCGCCCAGTCGGTGAACCGGCAGGGTTCTCGGACCTAGACCCTGCTCCGTTCGTGTGCCCGGAGCTGGCTCCATTGACCCCGCGGTTGTCACGAAATAGGTCGCCCTTTCCACTGTCTTCGGCGGCGTCCGCCCCGGTGTGTCCCACCTCGAACTCCCGGCGGATCTGTTCCCGGCGCGGGTGCACTGGACTGCGCGCTGCCAGCCGACGCTCCACTTCCGCGGAAGATTGGCCATCGATCTCAGCGAGTAACGCTTCTGGATCACGCGCCTTAGCCAGCGCTGCCTCGATCGTTGCCAGCACACTCAGATTGGTGCGGTGTTTTCGCAGCATCTCTAGAACTTGCGGATGTCGCTCGGCGCACTTCATCGCTTTCCAGCGCCGCGATGCTGCCGCTTTCGAGTATTTTAGATGGTTGCACAAGAACGCGAAGATCGATGGATAGCCCGCCGAGAGATGGGCATCCGTGCGCTTGCATTCAAGCAGCGCTTCGATCAGGTCGACGGTGGCGTGGTGCTCGCGATGCCGGAGCCTTTCGATTCGGGCAATGATGTGCATGGTGCATGCTCCTGAGTTTTTGCGGGGTCGACCCATGCATCTTACACCTCGAGTTTGTGTACTCAGGGGGGCTTGGTGGCTGCGCAACATCGGTTCCGTTTGGCAAAAAAGAACTAACGCGCGAACCGACGCGTTTGAGGGCGATGCGGGGCATGTTGGCGACCGCTCGAGCGACATGCCGCAACGCTCAACCACTCGACGTCCAAAAGCTGTCAAGAAGAAAATCAAATGGACGGCAAGAAAATTTGTGCAGATTCTCAGGTTTTCGTTCGTGCCGGCGGTCGATCCAAATGGGCGGATAACGGGTTAACGATCGACTTGGTTCCGCAGGAGGCTGTCCGAAAAGTCGTACCGGCACTTCACGGATTGGTGTATTTGGACGAAAAAGGCCGGCAAAATTTTCGAAATCGACCCATCCGTGAACGTCATTTCGACTTCTCGGACAGCCTCCAGCGGAACCCGGCTGCTCGTTCCGCAGCGGAACTCGGCGGTGGTTGCGGAGAGCGGAGCCCGGCACTAGTTCCGCACCGGAACTATTCATGGACATTTTGTCCACCCCGGGCAATGAAAGTCGCAGCTCATCGTGTGGGCTCGACCGAAGGCCGCATGAGTTTACAACGACCTTACAGTTACTTTCTGAGCAACTCGGCGCCGCACCGGAACCCAGCGCTGGTTCCGGAGAGCGGAACTCCGCGCCGGTCCGCAAGCAAAACTCCGGCAGCTCCGAAGTCAACAGCGCTGCTCCTGGTTCACCGAGAGCCCCAGCCCCACTCCCTCAGACTAAATCGCACAGCGACACAGGTAAAGCGCGAGGGGACGGGGAATGCGCCGGCGAGTTTTGCGTGCGCCATCACCGAACCCAGCGTCGCCTCAACTGAGAAGCTCGCTGGCGCGCGCAACTGTCTGAGCGGGCGCATTTCCCGTCCCCTTGCGCCCGCACCCAACAGCCGCCTGCTCGTCGCAGGCAGTTGCTCAGAAAGTAACTGTAAGTCGTTGCAAACTCCCGCGTCCTTCGGTCGAGCCCACACGATGAGCCTGCAACTTTCATCGCTCGGGGTGGACCCCAGGTCCATGAATATTTCCGGGCGGAACTCCATGCGCGGCCCCGGGCGGAACTCCATGGCGCGGCCCCGAGCGGAACTCCATGGAGCGGCCCCGGGCGAACTCCCATGGCGCCCCGAGCGGAACGCTCATGGGTAGCCCTGGAGAAGGCACTTCTCGGACAGCCTCCAGCGGAACTCCATCGCGTGTTTCGCGGAAAGCGATGCTCGAACACTCCCCTGCGGAACCACCACGCATACCCATCACCCCGCCACCTTTTTTGATTGCACTATATCCGCTGCGGACATATAGTGGGCGCATGGTGGAACACGACAGGAAACCCCTCACCCCGGCGGTGCTCCACATTCTCCTCGCTCTCGCCCCGCGCGAGCGGCACGGCTACGGAATCATGAAGCAGGTGGAGGAGGAATCGCGCGGCAAGGTCAACATGGGGCCTGGGACACTGTATGGGTCGCTTGGGCGCATGATCAAGGCGGGCTTGATTGAAGAGAGCGACAACAAGGTCGATCCCGAACTGGATGACGCGCGGCGGGTGTACTACGCGCTGACCGGGCTTGGTCGCGATGCACTCGCGGCTGAGCTGCAGCGGTACCGAGAGGTCGTAGCCGTGGCGCGGAGAAAAACTCTTATCCCCAGGCCGGCCCGATGACCGAGCAGCCTGCGACCAAACGCTACCGCTGGCTCTACGCACGGCTACTTCGCCTCTACCCAGAGCCCTTCCGCAGTCGGTTCGGCGAGAGCATGGAGCAGACCTTCCACGACCTCTGCCGGGAACGCCAGGCAGCCAAGGCCAATCTCTTCATTTTCGCGCTCGGGGTCTTCGTCGAGACCTCCGTCCAAGTCCTTCGTGAAAGGATGGCGCTAGTCATGCCAACCCGAAAGACCCTTGTCCGCCTCGCGCTTTTGACCGCGACCATCCTGTGTGTACCCCTCTTAGCAATGCAGTTCAGCGATGCCGTGGATTGGACGCTGTTCGACTTCTCCGCCGCCGGCGCGCTCATCTTCGGCGCGGGATTCGCGTTCGAATCGATCGCGCGCCGGTCGGGCAACGTCGCATATCGAGTCGCCGCCGGCCTGGCCTGCGCCACCGCGCTCCTCCTCATCTGGATCAACCTCGCAGTCGGCATGATCGGGCCGGAGGGCAATCCCGCCAACGCGCTCTACCTTGGGGTCTTGGCCATCGGCGCGGTGGGTGCTGCAGCTGCGCGCCTCAGGCCCGGCGGCATGACCCGGGCACTTTTCGCGACGGCCGCGGCCCAAGCCGTCGTCCCGATCTTGGCGCTCTTGATCTGGCAGTCGCCCGGGGTCGCGGGAGGAGGGGACCACGCCGGGTTGGTGGGCGTGTTCGCCCTGAATGCTGCGTTCGTTCTCTTGTTCGCAGCGTCAGCGATTTTGTTTCGACGCGCGGGTGAGGCGGGGTAAAACCTAGCTGATAGGACTGCGTCGCAATCTTGGGCGACGTACGGCGCCTCCACAATGCGGGCGCGACTATTCACCATCAAGAGGGTTCGGCTTCGTGCGATACGCCCCTCGATGAATACGCCCCGAGCCCGTGGTTGACCAGCGCCGCGCCAATTCTCATATAGCGCCCCTACTGCGCCGCCCGCTCCGCCTCCGCCAAGAGCCCCGGCACCACGACGCCCTCCACCTGATCGCCCAATTCCACATCCAACACATGGGCGAGGGTGGGAGCGACATCCACCATGCGCAGGCGCGGCACGCGCACGCCCGAGCGGAAGTCGGGCCCGCTGGCGATAAACGCCGCGTGCATCTCGGGCATGTCCGGCAGATAGCCGTGCTGGCCGCGGTCGTGGGTGGCGCTCAGAAAGTCGCCGGTCAGCTTGTTGGACAACTGGTAGCCCACTTGCGCGACGATCCCAAACTCGGCCCCGGGAAAGGCGCCCAGTTGGTCCAGCTCGCGCCGCTCGAGGAGGCGGAAGAGGCCGGAGTAGCGCCCGTCCGCCAACGCGCGGAAGCGCCGGAGAGCGGCGTCCCGGGAAGCGGCGTCGGTGGCTTCGTTCAAGTAGAGAGCGCCACCCGCGGCGCTGGTATGGAAAAGCGCCTTCCAGTCTTCGACGTGCACGCCATCGCCGGGCACGGTCACCAAGCCCAGTTCGGCGAGGATGACGTTGGGGCGAAGCTCCGAGTGCACCGATGCAAACCCATGATCGGAGAGCACCACCACGTTGGTCGAAGCTGCCTGGCCGGCGGCAGCCAATGCCTCGAGGATGCGACCCAGGTGGCGGTCGGCGGCAGCGATGGCGGCGTGCGCTTCGGGTGACCCTCTTCCCCACTCGTGGAGGACGTGGTCGAGCTCGATAATGTGGACCCAGATGGCGTCGGGCTTGTCCGCCTCGATGATGGCGCAGGCGGCATCGACGATGCGGCCATCCTGGTGCCCCCACTTGAAACGCTCGTGGGTCCACTCGCCGAAGCGCTCCTCGACCCGGTCAATGAGCCCCGGCGTGGCGAAGCGATGGTGCAACTCGCGCGTGGTGGTGGAGGGTTCCACCGACCAAATCTCGGCAATGCGCAGGTCGACGTAGTCGGCGTCGGCCAGGCACGGCCACTGGACCGATGCCACCTTCAGCCCGGCAGCGTGCGCCACCTCGGGCAATGTGGGCACCCGCAGTCCGCTCGTAAACCAATACATGTCTTTGCTGCCGCGCGCCGGGTTGAAGAAGGCGTTGGCGGTGACCCCATGCTTGGCGGGCCGGACACCAGTAATCAAGGTGGCATGGGTGGGATAGGTGGTCGAGGGAAACACGCCGATCATCGCTTCGGCCGCTACTCCACCCTTGGCTAGGCGCAGGAGATTGGGCACTTCGAGGCCAAGGGCTGCCGACTCGAGGTATGCCTCGGGATAGAGCCCGTCGATCGAGACAACCACGAGCCGCTGGCGCGCCTCAACTGCTGGTGTCCCCAGGAAACACTTGCACAGGGCGACCACTGCCACCAACCAGAACCAGCTCTGTCGCGTTGTCACGCGCGACCTCCTAGGTCACGAATCGAACTCCAAGCGCTTGACCAACGCCCGTGCCGCATCACCGAAGCGCGCGTGCGAGACCGCCCGCTTGGCGTGGGCCAAGGCCTTCTCCCTGAGCGCTGTCGCCTTCGACCGGTCCCCGGTCTGGGCGGCGCGCCCGTCCAAACTCATCGCCAGACCGAAGTGGCTCTCGACATCCTGGCCATCGGCCGCCAAGGCGGCCTCGAAGTACTCGGCCGCCCCCGCATGGCGTTGGCCGCGCAAGAGGACGAAGCCGGCGTGGCGGGCGGCGGTCGCCCGCTCGGCGCCCGGCAGCTTGTCGAGCCAGGCATCCATCAAGCCACCCACTTCCTGGACCAACGCGCCGCCCGGCGACTGGTCGGACAAAGTGCGGAGCACCCGGGCGTAGTCGTCGACGTCGGATGCATCTAGGGCATCGTGGTCCCGAAGCCACCGGTAGGCGCGGCGGGCCCCCTTGGGATCGCCGGCGTAGACCCTGAGCACGCCCAGGGCGCGGTGCGCCTCCACGGCGTGGTCGGCCGACTTGGCGAGCGACGTGTAGGCTTTGAGCGCCGCCTTCAGGGACTTGTCGCGAGCTTTGGCGCTCTTGGCCGCCAGGAAGGCGTGGTAGGCGTTCCGGGCGTCGGCCAGCGGCCCCGTTGCCTGGGTGGACGGAGCCTTGAAGCTCTGGCCGGGGCAGAGTTCTTCGAGCCGCTGGCGGGCTTCGGTGTGGCGTTCCTCGTCGTCCAGCGCCGCGAACACCCGGGCGGCCAGTTCCCAAACCGCGACCGACTCGCCGCTCTTCAAAAGCATCAGTTCCACGTAGTCGGAGGCCGACTCGGCATCGCCGTCGCCGAGCAGCTTTTCAGCCAGCGCGTAGCGCTCGCCTTCGGCGTCGGGCAACGCCCCTACCGGCTCGGCGCACTCGGTGGCAGGTGCCTCAGCGTGCGCCGGGCGGGCAAACCCACCCCACACCGCCACGCACCACACCAGCGCGCCTCCGATCCGCCGAACTCGCAACACCGATCCCACGACACCACCTTATCAAGTCGTCCCAAGATGCAGCCATCGCGCCAGCATTGACGCACGCGCATCAACTTCGGCGTCGAACTGACGATACCATAAGAGTCACAAGCCGGCGTTTGTGGTACGATGCGAACGCTTGGCAGAAGCGCGGTCGCGCCCGGAGTTTGACCGTCCCACCTGCACACCCCGAGCGCGCTGTTGGTTCCGAGCTAGGTTGAACGAGCCTCGGACCGTCAAAAAGAAAGCCAACTGGGCGCATGAGATCATCAGGCGGAGCAGTGCCCCACCCAGAACACGAACCTGAGGTGGCTGAGGTTGGGCGAGAACACGACACTCTGGCCCCGGAGCGACGCGCCCCCGAGACCGGCAACGGTACCCTGGATTCGGCCATCCTCCTGGCCGAGCGCACCGAGGCCGACGCTCTCCTGATCCTGGCCCCCAAGCGCATCGCCCACGAAGTGCTGGCTGAGATTCCACCCTCTCTGGACGTGGTGGTCAGCGTTGCCGGCGAAGACCTCGAACGCCACTTCCGCGAGGCTGGCTGCAAGGTGGTGCGCACCCCCGGCACCTTTCGTTCGCGCAACGCCCAGGCTCGCCACGCCATCTTTCAGTCGCGCGCCGACGGACTCATGGCCGCCGCCCGCCGCGTCGTGGTGGTGACCGCCGCCCCCGGTCGCCAAACCCTGAACGCCGTCAACACCATCGACCTCGACCTCGAGTTCGAGGAAGCCGCTGTCTTGGATCGCGCCATTCAGAAGCACGGCGGGCGCTCGGACGTCCTCGGCAAGCTCCTCGACGTCGCCATCGAAATCGGCATGTTCGGTTTTGAGGGACGGGCCATCGGCACCATTCTGGTGTATGGCGCCACCGGTCAGGCACAGAAGCGCTCGCGCCAGCTCACCTTCAACCCCTACCACGGCTATTCGGAGCGCAGCCGCAACATCGCCGACGCCGACGTGCGCGAGAGCGTCAAGATTTTCGCGCAGATGGACGGGGCGTTTCTCATCCGGCGGGACGGGGTCATTGCCTCGGCCGGGCGCTTTCTATTGGTCCCCGAGGGCGAGTCGGTCACCGTCCGCGGGCGCGGCACCCGCCACCAGGCGGCGGCGTTTATCACCCGCGAGACCTCGGCCCTGGCGATCGTCGTGTCGTCTACCTCGGGCGAGGTGACGGTGTTTGCCGACGGCAAGAAGGTGTTTGCGATTTCACCGCGCTCGCGGCGCTAGCAGCCAGACGCCCACACGGCTAAGAACATCAGGATCATTCGGGCTAGTTGGTGTCGTCGCATGGTTGGGGAGCCCCACCATGGACGCTCGCAACCAATGTGCCAAGCGGGCGGGGCCGAGGAGCGCCAAGCGCGGCTGGCACTTATGGTCTTGGGCGGCCTCCCCCAGCCCCGGAGAGCGGGCCAACCCACCCCAGAAACCCAGGCCCGCTGGGGCAATTCGCCCGCGCCGTGTTATCGTTGGGGCCCCGTCGCCCGCGTCACTTGCGCTTGGAGGCAGGATGGCAAGAACGTCGATGAGCCGGCGGTGGCAGTACAATGCACTCAGCGACCCCCGGGCGCCCTGGTGTGTGGGCCTACTGACCGCCATCGCCCTCAGCCTGACCACCCTGGCCGCCGCCGAGTATCCCAGCTTCAACATCCAAGAGCTTGGCCACGTGCCGTTGGCGCCGGCCTATTCGACCACCGACGTCTGGGTCGACGGGCAGTACATCTATGTGGGGCGCGGCCCCTTCGGTTGCACAGTCATTGATGCCACCGATCCCTACCAGCCGGTAGTGGCCGACCACTTCAACCCAGGCCCCGGCGCCCTGGTGGTCAACGACGTGAAGACCGCCGGCCACCACGCCTATCTCTCGAACGAGTCCGCCAATGGGTTGGCGCTGGCCATCCTCGACGTCACCGACCCCTACGACGTCCAGCCCGCCGGCGGCATTCTGGCGCCCGAGTTGACCCAAGTGCACAACCTGTACGCCGATGGCACAACCCTGTACGTCACCGGCCACAGCTTTGACCTGGGCTGGCGCACCTTCATCTACGACGTCGCCGACCCCACCGCCCCCGAGCAAATCAGCCATCTCGCCGCCCACAGCTGCCACGACGTCTACGTCGAAGACGGCATCCTCTACGAGTCAGCCGGTTGGGAGGGGTTGCACATCTGGGACGTTTCCGATCCGACCCAACCGGTGCATTTGGCGGCCGCCGACCAGAACCAAGGCGCCCGGCCCCACTACCACACGCACAACGCCTGGCCGTCGGCCGACGGCCGCTACGTTTTCACAACCAACGAAATCATCAGCCATGCCCCCGGCCAAATCGCCGCCGGCGGCCTCAAAGTGTGGCGATGGGACGGCGCCTCAAGTCTCGAGTGGGTGACGGAGTGGCGACCAAACGTTGCGCTAGGCAACGCGCACGTCACCATCCACAACGTGCAGGTGGTCGGCAGCCTCGCCTATGTCAGCTACTACCAGGCGGGGCTCCGTGTCCTCGACGTCTCAGACCCCGAAAACCCGGTGGAAGTCGGTGCGTTCGACACCTACCCAGAGCCAGCGGCACAGTTGTTTGAAGGGTGTTGGGGCGTCGACGCCCACCCGAGCGGACGGGTCGTGGTAAGCGACCGCTCCTCAGGCGTCCACATCCTCGAGTACACCGGCCTGAACGCCGTAGGGATTGAGGTGGCCGGGACGCCGGCGGTCGGCCCACCCACCTTGGGGCGGGCCGAACCCAACCCCTTTCGCTGGCAAACCCAGATGATCCTCGACAGTCCAACAGCGCTCGACGTCAGGATCTTCGACATCCACGGCCGGCGCGTGCGGACTCTGCCGGTGACCGGGTCGGCACAACGGGTGGTTTGGGACGGACGCACCGACGCTCAGCGCCGCGCGGCGGCCGGCGTCTACTTCTTCGCACTGCCGAATGGAGTGTGCCAGCGGGTCGTCTTGCTCCCCAACTAGCCTCAACGGTAGCTGACCCCCGCGTGCCGCACGTAGCCGCCGGCACGCTGGCCCTTGGGGTCATGGTGGGTCCAGTGGACGACGCCGCCTTGGACGTTCCATTCATACTGACCGGCAAAGTCCACCCAGTCGCCGCTTTTGAGCGGCACGCGCCTGGCCAAGTCCAGGTTGTGACTCACCAATACGGTGTGGCCCGAGGCCAGGCGCACGACGAAGCGTTGGTGGGGCGAGCCATGCCGGTCGTCGGCGAGGGTCGAGGCGACCTGACCGGTCGCCTCGACCCAGACGCCGGAACGCCGGGCCTCGTACGCGGCGCGAATCGCCTCCTCGCCGCCCAGATCGGGCGAAATCCCACCCTGGCGGGCGAGGGCGCTGAGCACTACGGCGACCAAAGCGGCGATCAGACGCAACCAGCCCCGCCTCCCAAACCGCATCCGGACCTCTCAAATCGATGCAACAGGCGACTGGGCGTCGCCCCCCAACCGACATAGAATTAACCACCGCTGGCTTCACCGACGATCGGTCGAGCGAGCCGCTCCATCTTACCCGGTCATCCGATGCTGGATCTCCTCCTGACAGCGCTCCACGAGACCGCCCTGGTTTACTACGAGGGCGCTTTCTACGTGCTGATCGGCTTTGCGTTTGCCGGGCTCCTCCACGAGTTCCTGCCGCGCCAGGCGCTAGTCCGCCACCTGGGGAGCGACAGCCGCGGCTCAGTAGCGCGGGCAGCGCTGTTTGGCGCGCCGCTTCCACTGTGCTCCTGCGGGGTGTTGCCGGCCGCCGCGGCGCTCCGGCGCCAAGGGGCCAGTCGCTCGGCCACGTTGTCATTCTTGATCTCCACCCCCGAGACGGGCGTCGATTCGATCGCCCTGACCTATGGGCTCCTGGGGCCGGTCATGGCGGTGATTCGCCCGGTCGTCGCCATCGTCACCGCGCTGGTGGCGGGCTCAATGCGGCTTGGTTCCGGCGATGGCGCTGGCGCCGCCACTGAGGAGGACTGCTGTGGACCGCCGGCGGCTGAACCGCAGTCGACCCCGGCACCCAAGCCCACAACCGCGCCGGCGCCGCTCGCCGAACGCTGCCGCCGCGCGGCTACCTACGGCTTCAGCACCATGCTCGATGACATCGCCTTTTGGTTGGTCGTCGGCTTCGCGCTCACCGGCCTGTTCACCGCTTGCCTCCCAGACGACTTCTTTTCGCGCGTCTTGGGTTGGGAAAGCGGCTGGATCCCCATCCTCGCCATGCTCGTGGCCGGCACGCCGCTCTACGTGTGCGCCAGCGCCTCGACGCCGGTAGCTGCGGCGCTCTTGGCCAAAGGCCTGTCGCCCGGCGCCGCTCTGGTGTTCCTCTTGGTCGGCCCGGCCACCAACCTGACATCGGTGTCGGTGGTGGCCAAGATCTTAGGCGGCGACGCGGTGCGCGCCTACCTCGGCTCGATCGTCTTGGTGGCGCTCGCCGCCGGGCTCGCCTTGGATGCACTTGGCGGTGACTTCTTGCGGCTCGCTCCGATCGGGCCGGGTCACGACGGCATCGCCTGGATGGTGGTCAAGTCGGCGGCGGCGCTGGCGCTGGTCGTGCTGCTCGCCTTCAGCTACAAACGCACCCGCTTTCGGAGCGGCGTCGCCGATCTAATGAAGCAAGGGGCGGCGCTGGCCGCCAGCGCCCGGCGCGCGCGCGACGCCCACTGGCGACGTCCGGCGATCCTCGTGCCGGCTGCCGCGCTCGCCGTCGGACTGATGGTTCCCCGTATCACCCTCGTCGTCATGCCCGGTCACCAGGGCATCATCACCCGACTGGGCACCATCCACCGGAGCGACCTCGGCCCGGGACTCTACGCCCACTGGCCACCCCCCTGGGGCAGCGGCCGAACCATCGACTGCCAAGCACTCCGCCAAATCTTCACCGGTACCCGCGAGCAGGGCGACCAACGCGTCGTTGACCGGGGCGGCGCCTACACGTTGACCGGCGACGAAAACGTCTTGGACCTGCGCGCCGTGGTCAGCTATCGGGTGTCAGACGTGGCGCGCTTCGCGCTTCACACCGAAGACCCCGATCAACTGGTCGAAGCCCTCGCCCACCAAGTGTTGACCCAAATCGCCGCCGCAAAACCCATCGACAGTTTCTTGACCGAGGGCCGCCGCGCGGCTGAGGAGGAGTTCGAAGCCCGCCTCAGCCGCCAGTTGGCCAACGCCCCGATCGGCTGCGAGTTGGTCGACGCACACCTCGCCCACGTCCACGCACCACGCGCGGTGCACCAAGCATTCCGGGACGTGGCCAGTGCGCTGGAAGATCGAGAGCGGGCAATTCTGGAAGCGCGCGCCAAGGCAATCGCCACCACCCGGCGGGCGGCCGGTGAAGCCTCGACCCTGACCGCCCGGGCCCAGGCCGAAACCGCCGGCACCGTAGCCGCCGCGGCGGCGCGCGCCACCGCCTTCACGAAGTTGGCCCTAGTCCATCAGGCAGCGCCGGCGGCCACCCAGACCCGCCTCTATTTGGAGACCATGGACAACGCCCTCGCTAGGCCCGACAAAGTCATCCAAGGGAAGCGCACTCACCCCGGCGAAATCGAGCTGTGGTTGGCCATGCCACCCGAGCTGCCCGACCCCATCGATCCCTAACCCGAGCAATCCATGTCGCCCATCAAACTCCTGTGGATCTTCTTCCTCGCAATCGCCGCCGGCGCCGCCGCCACTTGCCTGGTGATCGTCGACGCCGACGAGTACGCCATCGTCACCCAGCTCGGCCGGCCACTCGCCACCTACGACACCCCCGGCTTGCGCTTCAAATGGCCAGCCCCGTTTGCCCAGGTCAAGCGCATCGACAAGCGCCTCCTGGCAACCGAGGCCCAGCCGGTCGAGTTTCTCACCGCCGACAAGAAGAACGTCGAAGTGGCTTGGGTGGCGGCCTGGCAAGTCGCCGATCCCATGCAGTACTGGACAGCGCTCTCACACCGGGCCTTCGCCGAAGCCCGACTCGCAGCGCTGATTGGCTCCGAGTTGGGCGCGGCGCTGGGTGAATTGGAGTTCACCCAATTGGTCGGGGTCGACGGCCGCCGCCCCGGCCTCGCCCACCTCGAAGAGCGCGTACAGCTTGCCTGCCAGGCCGTCGCCCACCGGGACTTCGGCATCGAACTCAAGCGCTTCGGAGTGACGCGCTTTAACTTCCCCCGGCAGAATCAGGAAAGTGTGTTTGCCCGCATGCGCGCCGAGCGCGCCCGCATCGCCAGCGCCTATCGTTCGGAAGGCGAAGCGGAGGCCCAGAAAATCCGCGCCGCCGCCGACCGGCAGCGCGCCGAGCTCCTGGCCGATGCCGAAGCCGAAGCCACCCGCATTCGCGGTGCCGGCGAAGCCGAAGCGGCGAGGATCTACGCCGAGGCTTACACCAACGACCCCGAGTTCTACCGCTTTCTGCGCACGTTGGAGTCTTACGAACGCGTGCTCGACGAGTCGACGACGTTGGTGTTGCCGGCGGATTCCCCTTTTCTCAAGCTGTTGACCGAGCACGCCTGGGTCGATGCGGGCGTCACCGCCGACACCACGGCTCGGGCAACGCCACCCCCCCCGGCCGCGCCGGAGCGCTGGCCGGCAACCGACGAGAAGGTCGAATGATGGCGCTCCGAGTCACCGCCCTCCTGGTGGCCGTGGCCGTCGCCTACGCCGCTCTCGGGTTCTTCAGCGTCGGCACCGACGAGTCCGCAGTGACCTGGATCTGGGGGCGGCCCGGCCCGGAAGATGTCCGGGCAGGCGTCCACTGGCATCCACCCCCACCGATCGGCCGCGTCGTGGTGGCCAAAACCGCCACCAACTGGGTGATGCCGGTGGGCTACCGCCTGCGACCAGGAGCCCGACCGCCGGTGTCTGACTTGTGGTTGAGTGGCGACACCAACCTGGTGAGCGCGCGCCTCGACATCCAATACACCATCGACAGTTTGACCGATTTCGTCACCCGCCACGCCGAGCCGCGTACCCTCATCCGCCGCGCCGGTGAGCGGGCCGCGTGTCACTTCCTGGCCGGCGCAGCCATCGACGAAATCATCACCAGCGGCCGCGAGCGCCTGCGGCGCGCCGCCCGCGACTCGATCCAGAGCTGGCTGACCGCCCTCGGCGCCGGCGTTTCCGTGCAAGATGTCGCTATCCGCCTGATGGTGCCGCCGGACGCCGGTGGCGTACGCGACGCCTTCGAAGCGGTTCAAGACGCCCGCACCGCCCGCTCTCGACATGTCAGCGAAGCGGAGGCGTACGCGTTAGCCACCGCCGCCCAGACGCAGGGCGAAGTCGAGCAGATCGAGTCAGAAGCCCGAGCGGCGCACCACCGCCGCGTGGTCGTGGCTGAGAGCGACGGCCAGCGTTTCGTGGCGCTTGCCGCCGAGCACCGCCGCGCCCCCGGCCTCACCCGCCAGAGGCTTTACTTGGAAACACTGGAGCGTATCCTTCCCGGTATGACAACATACGTGGTCGAGCCAGGCCAGGGTGGCCAGGTCCGCCTGCGCCTCGAGCGCTAGTCCAGGGAGAGCGTCATCAGCCCCAAGCATCCGGGACCCCACGTCGAGCAAGTGGAAGCCGGCGACTACGCTTGGTGTCGCTGTGGTTTGACCGCCACCCCACCCTATTGCGACCGCTCGCACCCCGCCGGTCAGGGCCCAGTCCGGGTGGCGATTGATGCGCCCAAATCGGTGGCCTGGTGCGGCTGCGGGCGCACCCAGACCCCACCCTTTTGCGACGGTACCCACAGCCGCCCGTAGGGCACCGACCACTCGCCAAGCTGCTATAATTCTGGCGCGGTGGCTAGTCTGGGGATTGGCCCGCCCACACCCCGTCCCCCCAACCACCCAACCCGCGCCCTGCCGCCCGTCAACCCTAGGGCTTCTCATCGATTTCATGAAACGCATCGCCACCGCCTGTCTCATCTGGGCGACCTGCCTCTCCGTTCCGGCAGGAGCTCGCGTCCAAACCCTTGATCTGACCTTCGAGCCGGCGCAGGTCAGCGCTAGCGCCGGTCAAATCCGCTACGCTGGTCTCGGTGTCGAGGGTCGGCCCGGTGCATGGGCGACGCCGGTCAAAACGGTGTGGCTCGAACTTGACGCCGGCGAACGACTGGCGGCAGTCGAGATCAGCTCCATCGAATCGACACCGCTGGCCGTCGATCGTCCCCAGCGCGTGCCTTTCCCAGCCGGCGCGCAATTCGACGAGGCACCGCCTGCACAACCGTGGGCACGCCCCGGCGCTGGCGGTTTCCTCCGCGGCCGCCACTTGTGGGCCATCCAGATCTGGCCAGTGCGCCGGGATCCCAGCGGCTGGCGATTGGCGACGCGCTTGCAACTCAAAGTCACCATCGAGCCGGATCCGAGCCGCCAACCGCTGCCGCGCTTCCGCCAGACCGCCGCGGATGACAAGGTGGCCCGCGCCCTGGAGGCCAATTGGGGCCTGGGTCGACCGCCTGCCCCGAGCGGCGGCTACGCCGAACCGGGTCCCTTCCAACCCACCTTTCGACCGACCGCCGACGGCAGTCCGGTGGAATACGTGGTGGTCACCACCGACGCCTTGGCCACCGAGTTTGAGCGCCTGGCCCGCTGGAAGACCGAAAAGGGCGTGCCGGCGACTGTGCGCACCATCGAGTGGATCAACACCACCTACCCGAACGGCGCCGATCTCGCCGAGCGCCTGCGCTTTTTCGTGCGCGATGCCTGTCAAAACTGGGGAACGCTCTTCGTCCTTTTGGGTGGCGACACCGACCTGGTGCCGACGCGCTACGCCGAGACCACGTTCTTTGGCGGCGAGTCGATCCCAGCTGACATGTACTTCGGATGTCTAGAAGGCAACTGGAACGCCGACGGCGACGCCGCCTTCGGCGAAGGCACCTACAACGCCGAACCCGGCGACCAATGTGACTTGTTCTTCGAGGTGTCGATCGGCCGGGCGCCAGTCTCCAACCTCGAAGCCGCGCAGATATTTATCGACAAGCAGATCGACTACGAACGAAACCCGCCGGCCACCGGTCCCTATCCCACCAACATCGTGCTGATGGCCGAGCGCCTCTTCGACGAAGTGCACGGCGCCGAGATCTCCGAAGACCTCATGCCGTTGATCCCCGCCTGGTACACGACGCTCAGACTCTACGAAGAATCAAGCAGCTTCCCCGGCTCGTTGGAGCTGGATCGCACCGCGGCGCTGAGCGCCATCGAAGCGGGCTACGGCATCGTCCACCACGTCGGCCACGGATTTCGCAACACGATGTCGGTCGCTCAGGGGACCATCAACAACTCGGACGCCGACGCCTTTCAAAACGGCCCGCGCAACTCGGTGGTGTTCGCCATCAATTGCAGTTCGGCGTCGATCGACTTCAACACCATCGGTGAGCGCTTCGTGCGCAATCCCGACGGCGGTGCCATCGCCTACATCGGCACCTCCCGCCTGGCGTTTGCGGCAGTCTCCGGGCTCTATCAAAACGCCTGGTACGAGGCCGCCCTGGTCGACTCGGTGGTCAGCCTCGGCATCCTCACCGACAGCTCCCGCGCCGCCCTGGCCGCGGGCGCCGAACCCGACGGTTCGTTGCGCTGGAACCTGATGGCGACAACTCTGATCGGTGACCCGGAAACCGAGATGCACGTGGCTCCCGTAGCACCGATGACCGTCACCCACCCGAGCCCCTTGGGCCTGACCCAGGCACCGGTCACCGTCCACGTCGAGTCGGCGGGCCAGCCGTTGGCCGGCGCCCGGGTGACGCTTTTGGCCGCTGACTCGAGCGCCTACACGCGCGCCACCACCGACGGCGCCGGCGACGCGACGCTCGAGTTCCGGCCGGCCGCCGCCGGCAGCGCCACCTTGACGGTCACTCGCCCCCACTATCGGGCGTACCAGACGACCCTGGCAGTCGTCGAACAGTCGTCGCCGTATCTCGCTCTGGCCAGTCACGCGATCGACGACGACTCAGGCGGTGCATCAAGCGGCGACGATGACGGGCGCGCCGACCAGGGGGAGACCATCGAACTAGCGCTGACCGTGGTCAACGCCGGCGGCTCGAGCGCCGCCAATGTCACCGGCGTCCTGAGCGCCGACGATCCCGCCGGAGTCCTGACGCTGGAGACCGCCAGTGCGACCTACGGCGCCCTGGCTCCGGGCGGCATGGCCACCAGCACGCCGTTCGTGATCGACATCCACTCGAACGTCCCGGACGCCTACCAGCCCATCTTGACCTTGACTCTATCGAGCGGTGGCAACGATTACCTCGCCCAGTTGGCACTCCCCATTCGCCGATCCTACGTGCACCACACCGGCCATCAGGTGGACGACGCGCCCCCGCGGGGGAACGGCAATGGGCAGATCGATACGGGCGAACGCATCTACTTCAAGCCTGAACTCCGAAACTCCGGACTCGAGACCGCCGAGGGGGTGACCGCCGCGCTGCGCGTCCTGGATAGCCAGACGCTCACGCCGCACTCGGGGGTGACCGTGTTGGACGCGAATTCCAGCTTCGGCACCTTGCAGCCAGGCACGACCCAGGTGGGCGATCGTTTTGACTTCGACCTGGGCAGCGGCGTGAGCGCCACCGACATCCTGTTGGAACTCACCCTCGCCGACCAGTTCGGCACGCTCGCCAGCGCCACCCTCGACGCCGTGCCGCCGGCCACCATCGACGCGGCCGGCCTCAAGGCTTTTGGCGCCCCCTTTGCAATCACCCTGAAGTTTGACCCAGCTCCCGACCCCGACATCCAAGGGTACGACGTTTGGCGGGCCACCACCGCCCAGGGCCCCTACACGCGCATCAATCCGTTTACGGTGTCCGGCAGCGCCACCTACGAAGACGCCGGCCTCGAACCACTCACCCGCCGCTACTACCAGGTGGTGAGCCGGGACGCCTCCCAAAATGCCTCGGCACCGTCGGCGGCGATCGAGGCGTCAACCAACCCAGCCCAGAAGGCGGGGTGGCCGGCAGCGTTGGGACTCGCCGCTGACGCCTCGCCGATCGCCGCCAACCTGGACGGCGCACCTGAGTTCGAACTTGCCATCGCCTCCGACGCGATCTACGCCTGGCACGCCGACGGCAGCGAGTTGGTCGACGGCGACGACGACGAGCGCACCAATGGAGTGTTTTCTCTGCGCGGCTTTGACTCAGACCGCGGCTTCGGCGCCACCGCCGCGATCGGCGCCCTGGCCGGTGGCACCGCACTCAAGTTGGTCAACGTCGGTTGGCGCGTCGACAGTTTGTTCGTCTGGGACCCGGCTGGCCAGTTGGCACCGGGTTGGCCGCAACCGGTCTACGACCAGTTCAACTGGGCGTCCCCGGCCCTGGTCGATCTGGACCTGGACGGCGACCTGGAGATCGTCGCCTGGGCGGGCCGGGGCGGCCGCCTCTTCGCCTGGCACCACGACGGCACCGAGTTCGCCGATGGCGACCAGAACCCCGCCACCCACGGTGTGTTGGCCCGCGTCTTCGGCATCAGCTTTTCCTACGGCTCACCGCTCATCTGTGCGTTGGACGCGGACCTCTACCCAGAGATCGTCGTGCCGGTGAACTTGGGCGGCTTGGGCGAGGTCTACGCCTTCAACCACGACGGCAGCCAAGTACCCGGCTGGCCCTTTGTCACCGGCACCCAGTCAATCCCGTCCGAAGTATCAGCGTCGCCGGTCGCTGCCGATTTCGACGGCGACGGTCGCCACGAAGTCGTGATCAACTGCGAGCGGCAGGGCGGACGCGTCTACTTGGTCGATGGCGACGGCCAGGTGATGCCGGGCTGGCCGATAGCCGCGGCCGCCTGGACAACGACGGCACGCATCCCGTCGCCGGCCTTGGCCGATCTCACCGGCGACGGTGTGCCCGAGATCATCTTGCCCGGCACCGATGGTTGGCTGCGCGCCTGGACCCACCTGGGTGGCAACGTCGGTGGTTTTCCGGTGGCGTTTGCCGACCCCGCCGGCGGGCAACGCACCCAGTCATCGCCGGTAGTGGGTGACGTCAACGGCGACGGCAAAGTGGACATCCTTTTCGGCGATGAGAGCGGCACGCTGCACGCCATTGATGCAGACGGGGTGACCGTGCCCGGTTTCCCGATTCAAACTGCCGGCGAAATCAAGGGCAGTCCGATGATTTGGGACATTGACGCTGACAACCTGGTGGAGATTGCCGCCGCCAGCTTTGACGGCAGCGTCTTAGTGTGGGAGATGCCCTTTGATTTCAATCCAGCCATGACCCCTTGGCCCTTTTTCCGGCACGACACCCACAACACCGGGGCCTACGACGCGCACATTTTGCCCGTCGGGCTCGCCGCACCCCAGCCGGTGCCGCGCCTCGCCCGAATCCGGGCGGTTTGGCCCAACCCGACCCGCCGCCGCGCTCACATTGCGGTCGACACCGGCGCCCCAGGGCGAACCCGACTGGCGGTCTATGACCCCGCTGGCCGGCTTATCCGCCGTCTGGCCAACCTCGGGCCCGGAACCCACCTCCTCGAATGGGATGGGAAGTTGGCCAACGGCCGGCCGGCGCCAGCCGGCGTCTACTTCCTCCAGCTGGAGGGGAAGAGCGCCCCGCCCGCTGCCAAGCTGACCCTGGTACGCTAGGTTCCCGGGCCCCTTTCGCCTGGCTGCCGAGGGTGTTATACTTGCGGGGACCCTTGCTAGAAGTGCATGTAGAGACCGTCTCCTCGGGCCCCTCCCCAGAGACTTCCCACCCAGTCCTCGATTGACGGAGGAACGACTCCCTGGAGCGCCAGCTGCGCCCAGGCCTGCCAGCTTGAGACCGTTCGCCCGATCCCCAAGTCGCCCTTACAACCAGTTATCCAAGTTGCGCTCCATCGACTCTCGGCGCACGGAGGAAACCACATGAATCGCCAGGCCATTGTTGGCAGGGTGCTCGTTCTCACCGGCCTCGTCGCGACCCACGCCCCAGCTCAAGCCGCCATCCACACCCTCGAGCCTTTGACGTTCGAACCCAGCCGCGTCAGCATCGAAGTCGCGGGCGAGTTCGTCAAAGTGCACTACGACGGCCAACCCACGCTGGGGGCGACCGGTGATGCCGCGCTGCCAGTCCACACGATCTGGCTGGAACTGCCGGTCGACAAGCAACTGGCACGCGTCAACGCCACCCCAGTAGCCACCCAAAACCTGGGGAGTCACCACCTTGCCGCGCATCAGGTGGAGCGCCCGGACCAGGCAGCCCCCGCACCGGTGGGCGCCGTACGAGCCCCCGAAAGCTGGGCCGAAGTCGGTGCCCAGGGCACCATGCGCGGCCACCGCGTCGCCTGTATCCGCGTCTTCCCGGTCCGCTGGGATCCGGCGACCGGCGCCTTGACCGTCGCCAACCGCCTTGAGCTGAGCTACGAACTCGAGGACGCCACCGACACCCCGCTGCCCCGCCATCGGGTGGTACGTGAGATCGAAGACCGCTTTGAAGCCGCACTCAAACAGTGGGTGCCAGACGCCCAGCCCATCGCGGCGGTGGCGGGAGGCTCGGGCGTCGCTGGCCCGGGTCCCTACCAGCCCACGCACAGCCCGTCGACCGATGGCAGCCCGGTCGAGTACGTCATCATCACCAACGAGGCCTTGGCACCCGTATTCGAAGAGCTGGCGGCCTGGAAGACGCGCAAAGGCGTGACCGGCGTCGTTCAAACCGTCGAGTGGATCGATGACAAGTATCCAAACGGCGCGGACCGCGCCGAGCGGGTGCGCTTTTTCATTCAAGACGCCTACCAGAACTGGGGCACCTTGTTCGTGCTGTTGGGGGGCGACACTGATGTTGTGCCGCCACGCTACATCCGCATCAATGTGCCACAGACAGAGGATATTCCGGCCGACATGTACTACACCTGTCTGGAAGGCAACTGGAACGCCGACGGTGACGAGAAGTTCGGCGAGGGCAAAATGGGACTCGACGACGGTGACGAATGCGATCTGTTCTATGAGGTCGTCGTGGGCCGGGCGCCAGTGTCGACGGTCGCCGAAGCTCAAGCATTTGTCGACAAGGTGCTGCTCTACGAAATCGATGCGCCGACCAACGGCACCTACCCTGCCTCCGTACTCGTTATGGCCGAGCGCTTGTTCGAGAGCACCCACGGTGCCGACAAGGCGGAACTCGCCCTCGCCCACGTGCATCCGTGGTTCCGCATCACCCGTCTCTACGAAGAGTCCGCGAGTTACCCGGGGTCAATCGAACTCGACGCCGCCACCGCCATCGACAGTTTGCAGAACGGTCACGGCCTGGTCATGCACGTCGGCCATGGATTTCGCAACACCATGTCGGTGGGCGACGGCACGATCAGCAACGCCGACGTCGACGGCCTGACCAACTCACCGCGCAATTCGATGGTCTTTGCTATCAACTGCAGTTCGGCGTCGATCGACTTCAACTCGATTGGTGAACGCTGGGTCAAGAATCCGGCCGGCGGTTCGATCGTCTACATCGGTACTTCCCGTCTAGCCTACGTACCGCCCTCCACTTCCTATCAGAATCGGTGGTTCGAGACGGTGTTCGACGACTCGGTGACGACAGTTGGTTTAGCCACCGACACCGCGCGACATGTGCTGGCGGTGGGCTCCACCTTCGATAGCTCGACTCGCTGGAACTTGATGGCAACGACCCTTTTGGGCGATCCGGAAGTCGACTTCTACTCGAACGCCATCGTGCCGATCAATGTCTCGCATTCCTCCAGCTTCGACATCGGCGCTCCGAACGCCGTGGTCACCGTCCAGGCGGGCGGCGCTGGCGTGTCGGGTGCCTCGGTGACCTTCACCCAAAACGGCGTGGTGGTCGGACGCGACACGACGACGGCGTCGGGAACAGCCATCGTGCCCCTGCACCTGGAGACCACTGGCAATCTCACCCTGACCGTGCACAAGACCTACTACCGGGTCTACGAGGCGTCAATACCCGTCGGCACCTCGGGCAACGGCTTCCCTCATATCTCACTGGTTTCCATTGACGACGACCAGAATGGGGCCTCGAGCGGCGATAATGACAACACTGCCGACGCCGGCGAAACCATCGAACTGGCGATCACCTTGAAGAACGCTGGGGGCGCCACCTTGACCAACGTCGCGGGCACCTTGTCCTTCGACGACCCGGCCGGCGTTTTGAGCATACAGTCGGCGACGGTCAACTACGGCACCCTCGGCGCCGGCGGCCAGTCGACCGGTTCGAGCAAGTACGTCATGCAAATCGCCACCAGTGCCCCCGAGGCCTATCTACCCACCGGCACGCTGGCCATTACCAGCTCACAAGGCAGCTTTGAAGACGTCATGGTGCTGCCGATCCATCGACCCTACCTGGAGCACTACGAACACGACGTGGACGACTCGCCACCGCGGGGCAACGGCAACGCCGTCGTCGAGGCCGGTGAAGACATTTGGTATGACGTCACCCTACGCAACAGCGGTCAGGATGAGCTGAGTTCAGTGGCGGCAACGCTCCGTGTCTTGCGCTCGAGCGACATGAATCCCCACCCGGGGGTGACAGTCACCGACGGCACTGCATCGTTTGGATCGATAGCCCCGGGCGAAACCAGCCAAGGCGACCGTCTGTCGTTCGACGTCGGCGCCGGTGTCAATGTCGAGGAGATCCTCCTCGAACTCACCTATTTCTCGGCGCCGTTCCCCGCCATCGTCGAGCTTTTGGACGTCATCCGTCCGGCGGCGCCTGACTCGCTTAAGAGCTTCGGTTCACCGGAAAGCATTACCCTCACCTGGCACCGTCCGGACGAGGCAGACATCGCCGGGTACGACATCGAGCGCTCCACGCACATTTTTGGCCCATTCACGCGCATCAACGACCACACGGTGTTGGGCAGCGCCACCTTCGAAGATTCAGGGCTGCCACCGCTGACCCGCTACTACTACCGGGTCATCACCCGCGATACGTCGCACAACGAATCAACCTCATCTGCGTTGGTAATCGGCAACACCAATCCGCCGTCGCATCTGGGGTGGCCGCAGCCGGTGGCGACGCAATCATCCTCCTCGCCAACCACCGTCGACATCGATGGCGACCACATCGCTGAAGTATTCAGCGGCGCCGACATGATGTACGCCTGGAAGGTCGACGGCACCGAACTGGTTGACGGAGACGACGACGATCGCACCAGCGGCCCGCTGTCCCTGTGGGGGTCCAGCTTCGAAAATGCCTTCCCTGCGACGCCAGCTGTCGCCGACCTGGAGGGCGACGGTGATTTCGAGATCGTCGCGACCCACTGGCTGAGCGACAGCTTGTATGTCTGGACAGACACCGGGGCGATGAAGCCCGGATGGCCTAAGAGTGTCCTGGACGATTTGAATTGGGGATCGGCCGTTCTCGCCGACCTGGACCTGGATGGCGATTTGGAAATCATCGTCTGGGCGTCGCGCGGCGGCCGCCTCCTTGCCTTCCACCACGACGGCACCGAGGTGTTTGACGGTGACCAAAACCCCTCAACCCAGGGCGTCCTATTCCGGCTGTTTGGCATCTCGTTTAGCTACGGCACCGCCGCCATCGGCAACCTCGACGCTGACCCCAATCCAGAAATCGTCATCACCGTGAACTTCTCTCCCGACGACTCGGGCGGCGTCTACGTGGTCAACCACGACGGCACCCTGGTGCCCGGCTGGCCGTTCTTCACCGGCTCGGCGGGCAACCCCTCCCAGATTAGCTCCGCCGCGGCCTTGGGCGACATCGACCTGGACGGTGACCTGGACGTGGTGGTTTCCAGCGAGGTGGGCGGCGGCGCCGTGCATGTCCTTCACAAGAACGGCACGGTGCGCAGTGGTTGGCCCCAATCGCTCGACTGTCTCTCCCAGCAGGCGCGCATTCCGACGCCCACTTTGGCCGATTTGAATGGTGACGGCTTCCTCGACATCGTCATCCCCTCAACCCAGGGCGAGTTGTACGCCTGGGAACGCTCGGGCAGCCTAATCAACGGCTTCCCGGCCGACTATTCAGAGCCCAGTGCCCAAACCACTCAGTCGAGCGCCTCGGTCGGTGACATCGACGGCGACTTACTGCCGGAGATCCTCTTCGGTGACGAGAGCGGGCGGATACACGCCTTCAACCACAATGGCTCACCGGTGCCCGGATTCCCGATTCAGGTGAACGGCGAAGTGCGCAGCACCCCGACCATCTGTGACTGCGACGCCGACAACCTGGTCGAGATCGTCGCCGGCTCGTACGACGGCAACGTCTACTTCTATGACATGCCGTACGACTACAACCCAACCACCATGCAGTGGCCGACCTTCGGACACGACTCGCGCAACACCCACAACGCTTCCGTACCGGTGATCATCGGCGTTCAGCCGCCGGCCCCGGCGCCCGGGGCATTGCGCGCGGCGCTCTATCCAGCGGTACCCAATCCGTTCAATCCCCGGACCCAGCTGGCCTTCGACATCCCCGGCAGTGCCAGCGAGCAGCACCAAGTGAAGCTGGGAGTGTATGACGCGGCCGGGCGCCTAGTCCGCCAGCTCGTCGATGGACTGGTGGCCGGCGGCCGCCACAGCCTGGTGTGGGACGGCCGGCACGCGGGCGGACACCCCGCCACCACCGGTGTCTACTTCCTGCGCTTGGAAGCCCTCGATAGCCGCCAGACGCAGAAGCTGATTCTGCTGAAGTAGAGTGCAGCGCACCACACCGCCGATCGATTAGCAGGCACTCTGGGCGCCACCGGCGCGCCAGAGTCGCCTGTCACCGATCAGCCGGACACTGGCGGTGGTCGATCAAACGCCGCTCTTGAAAAGCTGAGCTAACCGCAGCCGCCGGGTTGCACCGGTGGTGCGGAACCGCCCACCGGTTCCGCTCCCCGGAACTCCAGTGCCGGCCATGAAGAAGGCATTTTCGGACAGCCTCCTCTGGAACCGCCATCGGCATCATCAGCGACCTAGGCGGATGCTACAATCGTCCCATGGGTCGATTTCATGTGATGTGCCATCTGCACCTCGCACTCCTGGTGCTGGCGATTGCCCAGCCCGCCAGCGCCCAACCGCTGGCCGTGGGGATTGACTTAGCGGTCCTCGACGGCGCGCCCCAGCCCCTGCACTTGGCTCTGGGGCAGCGTTTCCGCATCGACCAGATCGACATCGCCGCTGTCGACGTGCGCCCCGAGGACGACGGGCTGGCGGCCCTGCGCACCGCACCGCTGTTTGACCAGCTGGACTGGCGGGGGCTGGAACAAACCGCTGCCGATTCGCTCAGTGACCTCGCCGGCCAACCCTTCCTGCGGGAGATCTACCGGCACGCCCAGTGGATGATCAAGCGCCACCGATTCGAGCTGACGCCGCTGGACCAGCACGGCCTGCCGCTGGGAATGCCCATCCAACTCCTGAGCGAGCGCGACTCCAAGGCGCTCCCGACCGACGACTTTCCCATTCGCCGAGCGGCAGTGTTTCGCGACATCAGTGCGGATGGCTACCACGCCGAAGCTTGGTTGAGCCTGCGAAACGGGGCGGCAGTGAGCCGCGACTCGATGGTGTTCGAAGCCACGCCGGCACTGAAGACACTCAGATTGAGCTGGGAACCGGCCGGGGTCACCTTGGAGTTTCCGGTCGAGGTCGTCGCGACCCCCAACTTCGCATACGGTCTGCAAATTGGCGTCGAAGACCTGACGCCGCCCCAGCCCACCCTGGCGCCGGGCGACACGCTTAGACTCCGGCTCACCTTCCGCGATGATGCCGGCCTCCCACTGCACGGGCGCGGAGCGCTACCTACGTACCAAGAGTTTCTGGAGGGGTTGGAGAGCGGCTTGCGCTACTTCGACTTCTACCCCGCTGTCCTCTTCTACAAAGACAAGAACAAAGAGGGCGTACTCTTGGCTTCAGTGGCCGGCCCCTTGGAGGACGTGCGCCAGTCCTACACCGAAGTGGCGGCCGAGGAGTTTCAAAACGAGGTGCAACAAGTGGCGCTTCCCAAGCGGGACGGCTACTTGTGCCTCTGGCGGTTGGTGCCGCCAGCCAACATTTTGTTCGGCGGCTTGGGCGATCCGGCGATCTGGATGACACCGGTTTCTGACGTCTTGGAGTTCCCCATCCCCATCGAGGCGAAACCGGGCAACTACGTGGCGACGATCAAGGCACGCCGTGTCTATCTAGGTGAGTCGGCGCTCGCCACGTCGCTCTACAACTTCCGGGTCGAAACACCGCGGGTCCCGGCGCCGTGGTTGGCGTACCGCTCGTCCACCGAGGCAGGTCGCCAGGTTGGCGCGTACCTGCGCGACCGTCTGGCTCGCGAGGCACGCCTCCACCATCCCGTGCCCGAGGCCCGCGGGCGCCAACCGTCAGGCGGTGACTGGGTGGGGCGCTGCGCAGATTGCCACACGGATGACTTCCACCTCGGCAACCTTCTCCACGCCAACGGCTCCACCGAGAGCTGCGCCACCTGCCACGCCCCGCTGTTCTTCGAACCCGACAACATGCTGGCCTACCGGATGCACTACGTGCACTTCTTTTCCGAAAGGACGCCGCTCGATCCGGTCAATTGTCAGGCTTGTCACGTCAACCCCGAAAGCGTCAAACGCGCCAGCCTGCTGGTATGCCTGGCCTGTCACGAGGAGTATCACGGCGGCGCCGAGATAGCCGGTCCCTACAACCGGTGCGACGAAGACATTTGCCATCCCACGCACCACTTCTAGTAGTAAATTCCAATCGAGTGGCAAACTCCACAAGACAAGGTCAACCGGACCTCCTGCGCGTCGGTGTTTCCCCGTGCTACTTGCATCCCAGCACCAAGCGCCACCTATTCAAGGGCAAGACCCTGGTCTACGCCGAGCAGTCCATGCTCCACTGGTTGGCACGGCACGGGTTGTGGCCCATCGTGTTGCCGCCACCCTCCGCGGCGCTGGACCCTGTCCAGCAGGTGGCGGCCGTCGACGGTCTCATGTTGCACGGCGGCGATGACGTCGCCCCGTCAAGCTACGGCGCCACCGCGCGCCGACCGACCTGGGGCGGCGACCCGATCCGGGACCGCCACGAGTTGGCGTTGATCCGCGCCTGCCTCGACCAAGAGAAACCCATCTTGGGCATTTGTCGCGGCGCCCAAATCCTCAACGTTGCTTTGGGCGGCACGCTTCTCCAGGACATCGGCGAAGAGCGCCCCGGTTCCCTCCCACACCGCGATGCCGAACGCTACGACCAACTCACCCACCCGGTTGAAATGGTAGCCGGTTCACATTTGGCACGGCTCTTCGGCACCGAGCGCGGCGTCGTCAACAGCGTCCACCACCAAGCGGTGGATCGCGTGGCGCCGGGGTGCGTGGTCGAAGCGCGCTGCCCCGATGACGGCATCATCGAAGCGCTCCGCCTAGACGACGCCCCCTACGCTCTAGGCGTGCAATGGCACCCGGAGTTCCAGACGCCCGGTGACAACACCCTCCTCGACGCCAGCGCCCTGGCCCTCGACTTTGTAGCGGCACTCCGAGCCGCGGAGCGCAGCGCTTGAACATCCTGATGGTGAATTGGCGCGACCTGTCGAACCCGGAAGCCGGCGGCGCCGAGGTGCATCTGCACGAGATCTTCGGGCGCCTGGCCCGCAGTGGGCACCAGGTCACCTTGGTGTGCCACGCCTTTGGCGGGGCGCCCGCCGCCGAAGTCGTCGACGACATCCACGTGCAGCGGATGGGCACGAAGTTCGACTTCAACTGGCGCGCCCACACCTATTGTCGGCGCCTCATGCGGCACCAGCGCTTCGACGTCGTCATCGAGAATCTCAATAAGCTGCCGTTCCACTTGGCACCAGGAGCTCCGATTCCGGCGGTAGCCATTCTCCATCACTTCTTTGGCGATTCGATCTGGCGCGAGACCAATCCCGTGGCCGCGAGCTACGTGCGCCTAGGCGAGTGGTGGGTCAAGCGTCGCTACCGGCGCGTCCCCATGTGCGTAGTCTCGCAGTCGACTGCGGACGAACTGGTGGCGGCGGGCTTCGCGCGCCGAGCCGTGCGCATCATCCACAACGCCGTCGACCACCACATCTACACTCCCGATGCCTCAACGCTGCCGGTGCCCGGGCGGATCGTCTACCTGGGTCGGGTCAAGCGCTACAAGGGGATCGACACCCTGATTCGCGCCCTGCCCGAGGTGCGCCGGGCGGTCCCCGCCGCCCACCTGTGGATCATGGGCGGCGGCGATGACCGGCGGCGCTTGGAAACACTGGGCAAGCGGCTGGGTTTGGGCGACACCGTCCAATTCTTCGGCCGCGTCGACGAAGCCACCAAGATCCGTGGCCTTCATTCGGCTATGGTCATGGCCAACCCCTCACCCAAGGAGGGCTGGGGCGTGACGACCATCGAGGCCAACGCCTGCGGGACCCCGGTGGTGGCCGCCGACGTGCCGGGTCTCAGAGACGCTGTGGTCGACAATCAAACCGGCCTGTTGGTCCCTTTCGCCGACCGCTCCGGCTGGGTCGCCGCCCTCACCAGCGTTCTGGCGGACGATCAGCGCCGCCGGCGGTTGGCCGCCGGCGCGCTCGAGTGGGCGGCCCGGTTCAGCTGGGACAGCTCTGCCCGGCAGATGGAGGCGTGGCTGGACGAAGTGACCACCGGCCGCGAGCGAGTGGATTCCGCCCCCCAAACTCGCTATCCTAGGGGCCAACACACGCCATGAACTACTCAACCCTTCGTCAGATGTGAGGTCCTCGACAGATGGTTCGGTCGAAAGAGCGACGCGAGTTGTTGCCGTGGAAGCGCGTGACCGATGCGCTGCTTGCCAAGTGCTGGGACTGCGGCTTAGAACTTCTCAAGGTCAAAGCATCGGAGCGCCTGCAGATCGCCGTCGTCGACGGCCTGCACTACCTGGAACTCGATTGCCCGCACTGCGGCGCCCACAACGCCTATGAGATGGCCGACGAGAGCGCCGACGACTTTGTGCTCAACTCCATCGACGCGCCCCTCCCCGACCCCGACGACGACTAGGGGCGTCCCCGCTTGACAACTTATCGCACCCACACCTGCAACGACTTGCGCGCCGGCGACGCTGGGGCGCGCTGCACGCTGTCAGGGTGGGTCCACAAGAAACGCGACTTGGGTGGCTTGATCTTTCTGGACCTGCGCGACCACTATGGCATCACCCAGGTGGTGGCCACCCCCGAGGCCGCCATCCACGAGGCGGCCAGCAACCTCCGCCCAGAGTCAGTGATCAGAATCGAAGGCACGGTCGCCGAACGCGCCCCGGGCAAACAACACCCGACGCTAGCCACCGGCGCCGTCGAGGTGCAGGCCGACCACCTGGAGGTGCTGGGCGCCGCCGATATCTTGCCTTTTCAGATCGACGACGGCGCCCAGTCCGAACACCTGCGCCTGAAATATCGTTTCTTAGACTTGCGCCGGCCGGCGCTCCACCGGAACATCATCCTGCGCTCGCAGGTCATCACGTCGATCCGCCGCCGGATGCATAGTCTGGGATTCAACGAGTACCAGACGCCAATCCTCACCTCCAGCTCGCCAGAAGGCGCCCGTGACTTCTTGGTTCCCAGTCGGCTCCACCCCGGCGCCTTCTACGCATTGCCGCAGGCACCACAGCAGTTCAAACAACTCCTCATGGTGGCCGGGTTCGACCGCTACTTCCAGATCGCCCCGTGCTTTCGCGACGAAGACGCCCGCGCTGACCGCTCGCCGGGCGAGTTCTACCAACTCGACATGGAGATGTCTTTCGTCGACCAAGAAGACGTCTTTCAGGTTGTCGAGACGCTCCTCCACGGCGTTTTTCAGGAGTTCAGCGACTGGCAGGTCACCGCGCCACCGTTCCCGCGCATCCCTTATGCCGAGGCCATGCTGAAGTACGGCACCGACAAGCCCGACTTGCGTTTCGACCAGGCCATCGCCGATGTTTCGGGGGTGTTCCGATCCAGCGACTTTCGTGCATTTAGAGGCGTCGTCGACCAGGGTGGCGTCGTGCGCAGCCTCTGCATCCCAGCCGGCGCCGCCCAATCGCGCCGCTTCTTCGACGCACTGGATGTCTTCGCCAAGAACGCCGGCGCTAAGGGAGCGGCCTGGGTGGCGCTCCCTACCGGCGGGGCCACCAAGGGTTCCATCGCCAAGTTCCTAACCGACGGCGAGGTGGCAGAGCTTGCCGCTGCGACCGGCGCCGAGCGCGGCGACGCCATGGTTTTATGGGCCGACACCGAACGCGCCGCCCAGGCACTGGGCGCCAAGCTCCGAGTCGAACTGGCTGATCGCCTCGACTGGCGCCCCCCCAAGACCTATGCGTTTTGCTGGATCGTCGACTTCCCGATGTACGAAGCCGACCTTGAGACCGGCGCCATTGGCTTTTCACACAACCCGTTCAGCATGCCGCAGGGCGGCATGCAAGCACTCGAGTCCCAAGCGCCGCTGGACATCTTGGCCCACCAATACGACATCGTTTGCAACGGCATCGAGCTGTCAAGCGGCGCCATCCGTAACCATCGCCCGGAGATCATGTACCGCGCCTTCCAAATCGCCGGCTACGACCGGCAGGCGGTCGACGCCGAGTTTGGTGGCATGATCAACGCGCTGCGCTTCGGACCGCCGCCCCACGGCGGGCTGGCCCCCGGGATCGACCGCATCATCATGCTTTTGGCCGACGAGCCCAACATCCGCGAGGTCATCGCCTTCCCGATGAACCAAAACGCCCAAGACTTGATGATGGGAGCCCCGGCGCCGGTCACCGAGCAACAGCTCCGCGAGTTGGGCATCCAGCTAGCCACACCGGCGCCGAATCCAGCCTGACGGTCAGGGCCGGCGGAGGACGTCGAGCGCCAGCCGATTGCCCGGGTCCCTGGCCAGCAGTTGCTCGGCATAACGCCGCGCGGTGTCCAGCCCAGCCGCCGCCGTCAACTCGACCAACTCCTCCAACACCGACTGCGCGGCGCCGCCCGCCAACCATAAGACCTCGACGGCCGTACGCTGGATCGCGCCGTCCCCAGCCTGGCGGCTGACGCGGCGGAGTTCCTCGAGCACCTCGCGGTCGAGAGGGTGGATCCACAAGGCGCGCCGGAGCGCCTCGATGGCTTCTTGAAGATCGCCGGCGGTCTCGGCCATCTCGGCCCAATCACGCGCCGCGTCGAACTCGGTGGGCTGCGCCTGGAGAAGGTCGCTCAAAACACGAGCAGCGGCAGCCGGCCGGGCCGCCTCAGTGTGCACCGCCGCCAGCGCCCGGTACGGTTCCGGGTCGCTCGGATACAGGCGCACCGCCTCGGTCAAAAACGCAACGGCCGCGGCGTCTTCCCCCAGCTCGGCGTAAGCCCGTCCAAGGTCGCGCACCACGATGTAGCCATGCGGGACGGTGGTCATCAACCCCGGATCGTCCACCAAGCCTTCGAGATGCTCGACCACCGCCACCCACTCACCCTGCATCGCCGACGCGCAGCCCGCAGCAAAGCGAGCCAACGCATGGTCGGGGTGCTGGTCCAAAACCAGGACCGCTTCTGACAGCGCCGTCTCCGGTTGCTGGCGCTTGACCCATTCGACCGCCATCTCCGCCCGCCGGTCTGGATCCTCTGGATCTTCCATCGAACGGGCGATGGCAGTACGCAGGGACTCGGGCGTCGGCGACTCCCAAATGGGTGCGGTCGCCACCTCCTCGGCAAACAGCGCGTCGACGCGCTCCCCGAAGACCGCGGCCGACTCGCCGAGCTGGCGCTGGAGAACCGCCGGCGTTTGATAGCCTTGGGCGAAATCGTCCAGGAAACGCCCGACTACTTCCCAACCGCGGGTATCGATCAGGTGAGACACCGCCACCGCCGACTTGTAGTACGCCAGGTTGCGCTCGACCATGCTGCGCGATCGGGTAAAACCGTGGTCTAGGGCGTTGAACGCCGGCACCTGGGCGCCCGGGGTCGAGTCGCGGAGAGCCTCCTTGGCGAGTCGATGCCAGTTCACCGGCGGCGCGCGCTCCTCCAGCACCACAGACAGCCCCTCGGTGAACCAGTGGGGAACACGCTTCTCAGTCCAACCCAAGGCGATAGTGTGGCCAAACTCATGCTCGAGCATCACCCGCCAGTTCTGGCGGCCGCCCCAGAGCTGCGGCGAGTCGGTGGCAATCACCGGCCCGAAGCAGGCCGCCGGAATCCCTTGCACGCCGGGCAGGCCGACCAAGCGCGCCGACAAGAGCTGGTGCTGCGGAAAGATCTCGATCGTCGTCAGGCGCTGGGGCTCGTACCCAAAGCGCGCTACCTGGCCGGCCCGAATCAGTTCGAGTTCGTGGGTGAACAGTGGCGCCAAGGCCACGTCAGTGGAATCCGCCTTGATGACAAAGTGGGGGCTTTCGTACCTCTCGTAACCATCCAGGAGCTTGAAGAGCTTCCGCATGTTGTGACTGCGAATGTTGTAGCGATCCAGGGCGAAGCCAAGGTCGAGGTAGCGCCGTGCCTCGGCTTCCCGGCCGTCGCGCATCCACAAGAGGCCCAGAGCATTGGCCGCTGGTGCGAACTCGCCGTCAACCTCGAGAGCCTCCTCGTAGTAGCTGGCGGCTTCGCGGTAGCGCTTTAGTCGATCAAAGACGCCGGCGACTTCGTAGCGCGGCGTCGCGTCGGCCGGCGCCTGCTGCTCGAGATCGGCCAGTTCTGTTGCCGCAGCCAAAGAGTCACCCGCCAACGCCGCACAGGCGGCCCGCAGCGCTCGAAAGATGCGCGCCTCGGGCGCGACAACCAGCGCCTCCTCCACAGTTGCCAGAGCCGCGTGCAACTCACCATCGGCCAGGGCCATCTTGGCAACCAGTTCCAAGGCGCCCAGATGCTGGGGATGAATGTCGAGAGCAGCCTCACAAGGCCCAGTGACCGCGCGGTAGTGGCCATCGGTGAAGTTCACCCGCGCCAACGCCACGAGGGCGTCAGGATGAATCGAGTTCAGCCCCAAAATGCGCCGGAGTTCACGCCGCGCCAACTTGGACTCGTACTTTTCGGCGTACAGCCGAGCCAGCGCCAGATGGGCGCGATCCCAACCCGGCCCCCGCGCCACCGCCTGGTCCAAACAAGACTTGGCGGCTTGGTATTCGCCGCGGAGCCACGCCGCCTGCCCCAAGACCAGGCACTGGGCTGCCGACTGGGAGGAGTCGCAGATCGCCGGCAAACCGCGCACTTGACGGCGGGCCGCCGCCCAATCGCCGGCGGCAAGAGCCAGTCGTGCGCTCACCAGGCGCCCCCCAACGTGGTCAGCAGGCAACTCAGTCAACATCGCGCGTGCCTCGGTGTAGCGCCCCATGTCGATCAAGGCCGCCGCCACCTGCGCCAGAACGCCGGGATGGGAGCGGTCGAAACCCACCAACCCTGGGAGATCGCCGATGTCGGCGAGCGCCTCGACCCAAAGTCGCGCCACGGGCTCGTGGGCGCTACCAAGCTGGGCCAGCCGCTCCAAAGCCGCGCCGTATTCGCCCCGCGCTTTCAAACGCTGGGCCGCCGCCAGGCCCACCGAGTCGGCCGCTGCCAAGCCCAACTCGACCGGCAGCGGTTGGCCTAGAGCCACCCCCCCAAAGCCGCTCCCGACAACCCAGGCCAGAGCCCAAACCCACAGTGAGCGGGGCGCACCCACGCCTCTCAACCCACCGTCGCCGGCACGGTCAGTTCGTCGAGATAGTGGGGAAACATCTTCCGCCAAGTCACCCAGTCATGGTGCCAGCTGGCATCCCAGGGATCAACGCGGTTGGGAATCCCCTGGCGTCCCAGTGCGTCAGCCAACCGCCAAGATTCTCCCAAATCCTCGGCGCGCCCCTGGCCGGCGGCGATCAGAATGAAACGTTGGCGCAACCGATCCAGGTGCTCGGCCGAGAGGTGGGGCAAAAAGTCCAGGGGTGACGACGCCAACAGGTCCGGTGTTGGTGACGCCTCTAGAAAACGCCGCAAGTCGTAGGTGCCGCTCAGGCACAAGGCGCCCCGAAACACATCGGGAAACCGGCAGGTGACGGCGACGGCGTTAAACGCGCCAATCGACGCACCCGCGGCGATCACTTCAATGTCCGCGGTTTGGCAGTCCTGGCGAATGGCGGGCACCAACTCGTGGTAGACAAACTCATGAAACTGCCGCTGTAAGGCCATTTGCTCGTGCGGATGGCCTTCCTTGCCAAGCATGGCGCGGCCGGCAACGCTGTCGCACGAGTAGATCTTGATCCGCCGGTCGGCCATGAGTTCGCTGAGGACATCGATGACATAGAAGCGCTCGATTTCTTCAGCGTCGCCCCCAGCCGTGGGAAAAATCAACACCGGCGTCCCCACCGCCCCCCAGCGCACCGTGGTCACCTCTTCGCCTACGCGTTCCGAAAACCAGCGGCTCGTTTCTTTCACGCTTCCTCCGGGCGCGATGTTGCCGAGACGCTGGCGTTCAGCTCCCGCCAATCCTGAATGCGCCCCCAAAAGAGCTCGGTGTACTCCTCGACCTCGTGCTCGGGAAAAAGCGCTTGCACCTTCTGGCGCACTGCAGTCTTGGCAATGTCGCTTCCGAAAAAGCTATGGCTCACTTCGTCAAGATGGTTGAGTTGCTTGGCACAAAACTCTTCAAAGCGCTCGGCGTCGAAGCGACGGCGGGCGATCGCCGCGTAGGCCTCAAGCTGTTGGTCCAGCGGCAGGTCGGGGTCGTGCGCGGCGTAGAACTCCCCCCACTCTAGGTTCTTCTGGAACGGCCGGCCGGTCACCACACAAAACACCGACCAGCGGATGTTGGCGTTGATCAACCAAGGGAAATGGAAGTGGAGCGAGGTCACCTGCGAGTCGGGGCAGGCGTTAGCGAAATCGATGGGCCGCCACACTCCCTCGTGGCGCACCGCCTCACAAGAGTTGAAATCCCACCCAAAGAACGCGTTGATGGTCAGCGTCATGTTCTCCAAGAGCCGCGCGTCGGCTGGCTCGACAAAGTCGGTGTCGGTGGTGTAGCGGTCGTGGAGGGGGGCGCCGGGGTCGTAGTTGACTAACCGTACCTGCGGCCCCATTCCAACGCAGCGTACGAAGCGATCATAGGGTTCAACAGCCCGCTGCAGGTGCATGACCCGCTTGCCGCTGGCGGCGTAGGCATCTTCCAAAGCCGCTCGGTCATTGATGCGCGACACGCCGACCCAGGCGCCGCCATCGTAGGGCTTCATGTACATCGGATAGCCCAGCTTCTCCCCAACTTCGCCCAGGTCGAACATATCGGCGTAGCGTTCGAGGGTGACCTGCAGATCGTCGGCGGGCTCGTACTCTTTGGGTGGCACCAACCAGGTATCCGGGACCGGCAACCCGAGCCGCATCATCGCGCAATAGGAGGTCTGCTTCTCCATCGACTGCACGCTCCACGGATTGTTGAAGACGTAGAGGTCATTGTGGATGATCGACTTCTTGATCCACTCGCGTGTGGGGAAGTACCAGTGAGTCAAGCGGTCGATCACCAGGTCGTAGGGACAGTCCGAGCGCAAGTCGAAGGGCTCGATGGTCACCCGCTTGACGTTCAACCGCACCCGGTCACCGCCATGAGCGACGTTTAGCTTCAACTCGTTGATGATCTCCTGGTAACAAAATGGCCAACAGATATCGGCGCCGAGCGACAGACCGATCTTCTTGACGACGTCAGCCATGCGTTCCACCTCTTAGCGGTAAACCATCCACAGAGGACCCGGGAACAACCAAGACAACCCCTCACGTAACCGGTCCCGCCAGTTTTCCCAGTTGTGTCCATCGCGCGCTTCAACGTAGCGCAATTCCATGCCGGCCGCCTGGATTAGAGGCACCATCGATCGATTCTCGTAGATCAAGGACTCGTAAACTCCGCAGCTCATGAACACCTTCTCGCTGACCGATTGGGGATTCGCCCGAAACTCGTTCATGAAGGTGACGACGGGGTCGAAGACCGGTCCGCGCTGATGTTTACCGATGTCGCTGAAGGCAAACGAGCCCGACTGCAAGAGTAGCCGGCCGAACAACCCGGGGTAGCGATAGGCAATGCCCAAAGCGGCAACCGCTCCAAAGCTCGCCCCCATCAGGCAACGCCCGCGCGGCCCGCTGTCGATCGGGTAGTTTTTTTCCAGGAAGGGCAACAACTCCTCGGCAATAAACTGGGCGTGCACGTGGTCGTCGGCGTACTCGGTCATGCGCTGCACCGGCTGGTGCATGGCCACCAGCATCCGCGGTATCTCCAGGCGATCGATCAGGTTGTCAAGCACCTGCTTGAGTCGCGCGTAGCGCAGGTAGTCCGGGCCGTCGTGCACAATGATCAGCGGGTAGCGGCGCGTTTCCCGGTAGCCGGGCGGCAAGTACAAGGTGAGTTCACGGGTGTCGCCGAGCACATGGCTGAGAAACCGGCGGGGCTCCAGCGTGCCGCTCGCCGCCTCGGGGTCGGGCTCGGTCCATTCCGGCACCTGGTACCCCGCACCACGAGCCACCGAGTTGGCGCCGAACGGATCGTAGGCCCTCTCTTCGTTGAGTGGGTCTTCGATCAGGCGGCGGCGGCGTCCCTCTTGAATCTCGAGCTTGTATTCGACCCGCGAACCCTCAGGCAACTCCTGCACCAAGTACCAAAGGTCGGTGTCACCCAGGCGGTCGAAGGGCTGGGTCGACGGCAATCCATAGATCCAGTGCCGCAAGTAGACGGCGTGTGCCGCGCCGCGGTAGACAAAAGTGACGTTGCGACCCTCGGCCAACGGAAAGTGATGGGCGTCGACAAAAGCGGTGATAGCCTCGGTCGAGAAGTCGCCTGCCCCGCGGAAGGCCTCGATGGCCAGCTCCGAGCCTGTCGCGATCATGCCGCCGGCTGCGTCTGCCATTCCTGGACCTCGTCGGTTCTGCCGGAGTCAGAAAGCACCGGCACGCCGGCCTCCGACCACCAGCGGCGCCCGTCCCAGTCCAGCCTGGCGCCGGGACCCAGCACCACGCAACGGGCCGGCTCAAAGCGGCGGGCGAAGCGCGCGACGCGCACGGCATCGTCGAGCCGCAGCCGTCGTCGACCCCTGGGCAGCGCCACCACTCGGGGAATGACACCGAGCCCCGCCTCGAAGACTTCCGGGTGCCCCGGTCCCCAAGGCGGCGAGTCGTGGAACAGGACGATGCGCGGCGACAAGACCATCGCACCCGCTGACCAAGCCACCACCTGGCGCTCAGCGGTCAACTCGGAGAAGCGAAAGAGCCGCAGGCGATTCAAGAGCACTGCGACGTGTCCGCCAGCGACGACAATGACCTCGGTATCAGCGAGTTGCGCCTCGATCTCCGCGCGCTCGCTAGCCAACGCTGGCCGCTCCCAGAACCGCCAGTGTTCGGCAAAATCGTGGCGCAGCACCGCTACGTAGTCCAGGTGCCCGCGATCGATATCGCGCAAGGTCTGGAAAGCAAAATCGCGCTGCGTGTGCACCAGCTCCGAATCGGGCTCGGCCAAGAGCGCCGCCACCGCCTCCATCGCTGCCGCCAACCGCACGTTGTACAACCGACGCACCTCTTTGAGCTGACGCTGGAGCTGATGCAAAGCGTCAGCGAACTCCGGGTCGCGCCCCAACGCCCGGGCAGCGCGCTCATAGAGCTTGAGGTTGGTGGCCGGCAAGCCGATGGCCTCGGCCAACGCCGCGTCGTCCCCCTCCTCTTCCTGCCAACCAGCCGTCACCAGCGCCACGCGGCCGCCGGCGCCAGCCAGCTCCTTGAGCACCGCGCAGCAGGTCAGTTCCTCGCGCTGGGCACCCAAAAGGGCAACATGGCGCGGCGGTTTCAAACGCATGCCGGCCACTAGTCAGCAATCACTTTGACAGTCTCACCGACGACGGTCAGCATGCGGCGCAGCTCGTCGTAGTCAGGATGCCGCATGCGAACCCAGGCGTTGGCCATGTACCCCGCCTCCACCGGTTGGGTGGGGGTGCCGGCCGGCGGCAGGTGGAGGTCGATGATCCACTGCCCAAACCGCGACTCGACAGCGGCCATGCCTTCATAGCCACGGATGGTGCCGTCCTGGGTCGGACGCAGGGCGATGAGCCCGGCAGCAAAGCGCCGTGAGGCTTGCCGCTGGGCGACGCCGTGGACTACGGCCATCGCCCACTCCTCGTAGAGATCGATGTCGTTGGCGGCGTTGTAGACGTCCCACGCGCGGACGCCGGGCGGCCGGCAACCAATTTCTGAAAAACGCAACCCCTTGTCGCCAAAGAACCACTCCATGTGGGTTGCCGAAGTCTCGATGCCGAGGAGTTCGGCCACCTTGAGACCCAGCGCCCGCACTTCCTGATAGTCAGGAGCGGAGTCGATGCGGTTGGTGGCAATGAACTGCGGTGAAATCCACCGCGCCCGCATCGCTTCCAGCACGTTCGGGTAGTAGTGCGACACGAAGTCGTGGAGCGGGCGACCGCCGACCGAGATGGTGTCGTAAAACGCCTCGTGTCCTTCGTTGAACTCTTCTACTGCCACCTGCGCCCCTTGTCCGACGCCGGCAGCTTCGAGCGCCGAGTGCAGTTCGGTGTCGGAGGTCACTCGGTAGGTCCCCGAGGCACCGGCGCCATCGGGTGGCTTGACCACCAAGGGGTAGCCGACGTCGGCGGCGAACGCCTCGACCTGGTCGGCCGAGTCAGTCCCCAAAGACTGCGCGCAGGGGACGCCCCCGTCGCGGAGCACGTCTTTCATCGCTGGCTTGTCCCGGCAGAGAAAGGCAGTGCGCACCGAAGTTCCCGGCACCCCGCACGCCTCGCGGGCCTTAGCGACCGGCAGGATGTGCGCCTCGACGGTAGCCTCGATGCGATCCACTGGCAGCTTCTCCGCCAACCAGCGCACAATTTCGATCAGGCGCGGCTGGTCGCAGACGTTGGGCACTTCCTCGTAGTGGGCCAGCCAGTGCTGGAGATCCGAATCCAAAGACGCCTTGGGTCGCTCACCGATGCCGGTCACCGTCGCACCGACGTGCTTCAAGGCGCGGACAAACTCGCGCTGGTTGGCGGGAAAGCTCGGTTCGATGAACACAACGTGCATGGCGCCTCCCTAGCCCACCGCTGACACCGCCGGCTTGCCGGCCACAGCGTTGTATACGGCAGCGTAGTCGAGCATCTGCTTCTCCCAGGAGAAGTCCTGCGACATACCGTTACGCACCAGCTGCGCCCACTGCTCGGGGCGACCGAAGGTATCGAAAGCGCTCTCCAGCGCCCATTCCAGCGCCGAGGGCAAGTAGTGATCAAAGACGAAGCCGGTGCCGTCGCCGGTGTCGGGGTCATAGAGGACGACCGAGTCGGCCAAACCGCCGGTGCGCCGCACGATCGGCACCGTGCCGTAGGCCAAGCTGTACATCTGATTCAAACCGCACGGTTCGTATTGTGAGGGCATGATGAAGGCATCGCTCGCCGCCTCAACCAGGTGCGACAGCTCGTTGTTGTAACCCTGGTAGAAACACACTCGGTCAGAAAAATGTTCTTGTAGCTCGTTCAGGAAACGCTCGTAATCGGGCTCGCCAGTGCCGACCACCACCAGCCTGGCGTTGCGCCGGCCCAAGAACCCGGGCACCGCCGCCTGCACCAGCTCGATGCCTTTTTGGGAGGTGAGCCGGGTCACCATGCCGAACAACATGGCGCTGGGGTCACCGTCGAGGTTCAACTCTTCGAGAAGATGGGCTTTGTTCTTGGCCTTGTCGCCGATCGACTCCAGGGTGTAGCGATGCGGCAGGAATCGATCCGTAGCCGGATCCCACTCGTCGGTGTCAATGCCGTTCAGGATGCCCCGAAGGTCAGCGCGACGGTGGCGGAGAAGTGCATCCAGACCGGCACCGAAAGCGGGCGTTTGAATCTCTTGGGCGTAGGTGGGGCTGACGGTGGTCAGGGCGTCGGCGTAGGTCAGTCCCACTTTGAGCAGGTTGACCCGTCCGGCACGCAGGTCATCCGAGTCCAACAGGGACAGACCGTCCTCCAATCCCATCTCGGGAAGCTGGGCCGAGGCAAACACCCCCTGGTAGCCGAGGTTGTGGATGCCCAGCACCGTCTTGGTGCCGGCAAACAGCTGGTCCCAACTGTAGGTGGTGCGCAACAACAGCGGCATGACCGCCGTCTGCCAGTCGTTGCAGTGGATGACGTCCGGAGCCCAACCCAAGCGTTGACACGCCTCGAACGCGGCGCGCGACAAGAGCAAGAAGCGCTGGGCCTCGTCAGCGTCTGAGGTGTAGATCCCCGGGCGATCGTAGAGGTCGGGACAGTGCACGCAATGCACGGTCAGCGCGTCGCCACCCACCGGCGTCGTGTAGAGCGAGAAGGAGTAGGAACGCGCCCCCAGGCGCACCGGCACGTCTTGGACTGCAGCCACCGGTTCGAAGTCAGCCGGCGCCGCCTTAATGTCGCGGTAAAGCGGCATGAAGACGCGCACGTCGTGACCGGCAACGCCCAGCGCTTTGGGAAGCGCCGCTGAGACGTCGGCCAGCCCCCCGACTTTGGCGAGCGGCGCCACCTCGGAAGCGACGTAGCAAATCTTCAGTGCGCCCATGCCTCATCTCCGGGATTCGATCGCCGACCAGTGCCCAATCCTAGCACCCAGACGCCGCCGGGGTCAGATCTCGTTGACGCGCAGACAAGCCGCCTGGTGCCCGGGATCACCAACGGTGTCCAAGGCCTCGAGGACCGGCACCGATTCCCGGCAGGCCGGTTCGGCGAACGGACAGCGCGGGTGAAAAGCGCACCCCGCCGGTGGATTGATCGGGCTGGGCGTTTCGCCTTCGATGGGCACGTGCTGGCGGCGCTGGCGCGGATCAGCCACAGGCACCGCTTCGATGAGGGCCCGAGTGTAAGGGTGCCGGGGCTCGTCAAAAATACTCGTCTTTTGGCCGCACTCGACCAACCGCCCCAAATACATGATGGCCACCCGATCACTGATGTACTCGACGACCGACAAGTCGTGCGAGATGAACAGGTAGGTCAACCCCAGTTGGCGCTGCAAACGCACCAAGAGGTTGATGACCTGCCCCTGGACCGACACGTCGAGCGCCGACACCGGCTCGTCGGCGATGATCACTTTTGGCCGTAGTGCCAGACTTCGCGCGATCCCAATGCGCTGGCGCTGGCCGCCCGAAAACTCGTGCGGGTAGCGGCTGACCATGTCGGGCTTCAGCCCGACGGATTCCAACAGTTCACCCACCCGCTGTCGACGCTCGCCGGCTGGGCCCTGGGCGTGGATGTCCAGGGGCTCACGGACGATTTCGCCCACCGTCAGGCGCGGGTTGAGCGAGCTGTAGGGATCTTGGAAGATCATTTGCAAGTCGCGCCGCAAGGTAAACAGTTCGTCCGCCGAAGCGTGGGCCAAGTCTCGTGCCTCGAACAACACTTCGCCGTCCGTCGGCTCCTCGAGCCGGACAACGGTACGCCCCAGCGTCGACTTGCCGCAGCCCGACTCGCCGACCAGCCCCAAGGTCTCGCCGGACAAGAGGTCGAACGACACGCCGTCCACGGCTTTGACATCGCCGCGTTTGCGCCCGAAGACGCCGCCGCGCACCGGAAAGTACTTCTTCAGCTCTTGGACCTGGATGATGGCGTCCGCCGGTTGAGCGTCCGTCACTGGGCGACCTCCACCGCCAGCGGGAAGTGACAGGCCACCTGATGGCCGGCGCCGGCGTCGACCAAGGGGGGATCTTCGATCCGGCAACGCTCCTCCAGCCGAGCGCAGCGGTCGGCAAAGCGGCAGCCCACCGGTGGATCGATCAAGGACGGCACCACCCCCTCGATGGTCGGCAGCTCCTGGTCTTTGGTGAGGCCGGCGCGCGGAATGCTGTCCAAGAGCCCGCGCGTGTAGGGATGGCGGGTGGCAGTAAACAACTCAATGGCGCCTGCACACTCCACGACCTTGCCGGCATACATGACCACGACGCGGTCGCACGTCTCGGCGACCACTCCCATGTCGTGGGTGATCAAGATGACCGCCGAGCCATACTTGCGCTGCAGCTCCCGCATCAAATGCAAGATCTGCGCCTGGACGGTGACGTCGAGCGCGGTGGTAGGTTCGTCGGCGATCAACAGGTCCGGCCGACACATGAGCGCCATGGCAATCATGACGCGCTGTTTCATGCCGCCCGACAGCTCGTGCGGATAAGCGGACAGGCGGCCCTCCGCGTCGGCGATGCCGACCAACTCCAGCATCTCCACCATGCGTTGACGAGCCGCCTCACCTTCCACCGAGAAGTGAGTTTGCAGGACCTCCCCGAGCTGCTTGCCAACGGTGAAAACCGGATTCAACGAGGTCATCGGATCCTGAAAGATCATGGCGATCTCGTTGCCGCGGAGCTTCGGCAACTCGTCCGGATCGAGCGCGAGAATATCGTTCCCTTTCCAGATGACCTGACCGCCGGCGATCTCGCCCGGCGGCTCGGGGATCAGGCGCATGACCGACATGGCAGTGACGCTCTTACCACAGCCCGACTCCCCGACGATCCCCAGGGTTTCGCCGGGCTCCACCCTGAAGCAAACGCCGTCCACGGCCTTGACGACTCCGGCTTCGGTGTGGAACACGGTCTCGAGATCTGTGACTTCCAGAAGCGCCACGGTGGTTCTCCGCCTCGGCGTCTAGCTGCCGGCGCCTTCGGGGGCACCGGCGGCGGCCTTCATCGCCGCTTTGACCCCGTAGGGATCGACGTCGACGACAACGTCTTCGCCCAATGCTTCACCGTTCTTCATGGCGGCGCGCAGTCGCTCCTCCGCTTCGGTGTCTACCCAGAACACCTGCCAATCTGAGTGCCGCTCGACGCGCTTCGGAAAGAAAAAAGCCGGAAACTTGACGTGATCCCAGTAGAGGAAGCGCAAGAACGGCGCGTGCCAGAACGGAATCCAAAAGGCCTCGTCCTGGAGCTTGGCATCCAACTCATGCATGGCCGCCAGCCGCTTGCCTTTGTCGAGATCAAATTCATAGATTTCGATGAGCTGGTCGGTCTCTGGCGATCCAAAGCTGAAAATATTGTTGTTATTCGTAGTCTCGGTAAAGACCGAGTGGAAGTACTGTTTGGGGCTTGGAAAGAAATTGCTAGTACGCGCTATGGTAGTCATTTCGTACTGGCGCTCCAGCCCGTTCTTGAAGGCCGTGCCCGGTTCCAACAGACGCAGGGCCACGTCAACTCCCAACCGCTGGAAATCCTGCTTCATGACCGTGAAGTGGCGCTCCAGCCCTTTGTTACCATAGGACAGCGTAAAAGCCGCCCGGTTGCCGTTAGCGTCGGCGAAGATGCCGTCCTTGCCACGCTTGGCAAAGCCCGCCTTCTCCAGGTGCTCGCGGGCCTTGCGCGGGTCAAATCCATACGGCCGCAAGTTGGGGTTGGCGTACTCGGTCCCGGTAAACGCCGACACCTGCCGGAAGTAAGCGTTGTACATGAGCTTGTCGTTGATCTTTTCGAAGTTGAACATGTACTGGAGCGCCTTGCGGAAGTCCTTGTTCTGGAAAACGGGCTTCTCCAGATTCATCGCAAAGCCGTAGAGCCCCTGCGGGTAATCGACGAAGACGCGCTTGCGATGCGCCCAGCCCTTCTTAATCGCCTCGAATTCCATTTCTTCGGCCCACTTCTTGGCCGTCGTCACCCGGTAGTAGTCGATTTCGCCCTTCTTGAAGAAATCGAAGGCACGATCCGAGTCGCTGATAATCACCACCCGGATGACGTCGGCGTTGTACATCCCCTGCATATAGTGTTTGTCCGCCCCCCACCAGTCTTTGATGCGGTCGAACTCCACGAACTGCCCGGACTCCCGCCGGCCGATGGTATAGGGGCCCTGGACGGGCGGGACAACGTTGTTGTGCTCCTGCACCCAATCGGGGCCTAACGTATGGGCGTGAGCCGGCATCGCCCAGAGCGCGAAGTCGGTTAAGGGGCGCCAGCTCTCGTGTTTGCCAACAACCTTCAGGGTATAGTCATTGATGGCCACCACGTCTTCGAAGTGAGTCTTGAAGTACTCGTTGTAGAACGGGTCGACGATGTGCTCCGACTGCATCATCTCAAAGCAAAACACATAGTCGGCGGCAGTCACCGGCTTGCCGTCGCTCCACTGCGCGTCGGGGTCGAGCTTGTAGTAGACGGTGCGGTGATCTGGTTGGATCGACCAGTGGGTGGCCATCCACGGGATGTAGTTGTCGGTGACCGGGTGGCGGTTGACCAGCACGAAATCCTGGGTAAAAGACCGCTTCCAACCCGAGAAAGCGTCGTTCGAGTTGGGGCCCACCAGCCGCATGGTCAACGGATAAGCATCGGTGAAGGTCTTGAAAACGCCGCCCTTTTGGGCATTGGCCGGATCACCGATCGGCGGCTCGTCATAGTTGGTTTGCCACTCCACGTGCGATAAGTCTTCGGCAGCGGCCGCCGTTGCCCCCAACATCAGCACCACACTCCAGAGCATCAGCTTCTGAAACATCTCGTCACGTCCTTTCCTTGCGACCACTATCGATAGCGCGCGTACTGTTTGGGGTCGAACGCCTCTCGAATGGATTCGCCGATCAGCGTCACTAGCAAAAGCGTCACTGAGATGGCGGAAAACGGGGCGATGGAGAGCCACAGCTTATCGCGATTCTGGCTCTGCATCGCCTGGTCGATCATCTCTCCCCAACTGGGAGTGGGGGCGGGCAAGCCGTAGCCCAGGTAGTCCAACGACGTCAACGAAGCGATGGCACCGACGATGGCGAACGGCGTGAAAGTCACAAGCGGGGTCAAACAATTGGGGAGCAGGTGCTTGAAGATCATCCGCGCCTTGGAGGCGCCAAACGACCGGGCCGCCAAACAGTACTCCCGCGTCTTCTCCCGATACATCTCGGTGCGCATGAAATAGGTGATCGAGATCCAGGTAAAGAGCGCCATAATCCCCAACAGCATCAAGAAGGAGGGCTTAAAAAACGTGGCGATGACAATCACCACGTAGAGAAACGGCATCGATGCCCAAATCTCGATAAAGCGCTGGCTGAGCATGTCAAAGCGCCCGCCGATGAACCCCTGCAGAGAGCCAATCGTCGTACCCAACGCCTGGCCGACCGCCACCAGTGTCAACGCAAAGAAAATAGAAATCCGAAAACCATACAAGAGGCGGGCAAACACGTCCCGTCCCTGCGAGTCGGTGCCAAACCAGTGCCGCGAGTCGGGAGGGTTGGGGGGCGGCTCGGCGTAGTCGAAATCGGGTTCGTAGGGGTCGTAGGGCACCAGCGGCATCCACACCCAGTCGCCTTTGCCTTCTTCTTCAAACCGTTTCTTGAGCGCCACATAGTTGGCCTCGGCGTCGTCGAACCCGTACTCGTCCTGCTGCCCGAAGGTCGCCATGTCGTAGAAGCTGAAAGTCGGGAAGTAGAGATGCCCGTCATGGGACACAGCGATCGCCCGCCGATTGGCGATGAAGTTGGCAAAGAGTGAAATTACCGTCAGTGCCAACAACGCCAGGAAGGAGTAGTAGCCGCGCTTGATCCCCCGGAAGCGTTGAAAACGCTTCTTAGTCAGCGGATCGATCCTGAAGCCCGGCAGTTTCATTCGCCGAAGCGCACCCGCGGATCGACGCCCGCCACGCATAAGTCGCTGAGCAGATTGCCGATCAGAAGGAGCGCCGAGGAAACCACGACAAAGCCCATGACCACCGGATAGTCACGCGAGGTAATCGACTCAAAGAACAAGAGCCCCATCCCTGGAATGTTAAACACCCGCTCGATCAACAAAGATCCAGTCAAGATGAGCGCGATGTTGTTGCCAAAACTCGTGGCAATCGGGATCAACGAGTTGCGAAGCGCGTGGCCAAACACGGCCCGCGGCCAACGCAGCCCCTTGGCCAACGCCGTTTTCACATAGTCGGCGCTCATGTTCTCCATGAGGCTGTTCTTCATCAAAATGGTCATCACCGCGAACAGGTGGATGGCGTAGCAGATGACCGGCAAGAAAGTGTGGGCGGCTCGATCCTTCACCTTGCCCATGAAGCTCAACGAGGCAAAGTCCTGACTCTCGAAGCCCGACAGCGGAAACCAGTCGCGCTGGACGGCAAACAAGGCCAGAAGCACAGCCCCCAGCGCGTAGCCGGGGATCGAATAACCAGCAAAGATGGCAATGGAGGTGGCATTGTCGAAGTGACTCTTGTGGCGCAGCGCCTTCATGATGCCCAGCGGGATACAAACCAGATAGGTCAGCAGGAAGGAAATCAGCCCAAAGTAGATCGACACCGGAAAGCGTTCGACGATGAGAGTGGCGACCGGCTTGGTGTAGCGAAAGGAATCCCCAAGATCGAAGCTCAACAACTTGCCTAGATAGCTGAGGTAGCGTAGCGGCAGCGGCTTGTCGAAGCCGTAGTACTGCTTGAGGACCTTCAGGTCCTTTTCGGGAATGTCGAGCGAAGAGCCGGCCACCGAACTACCGCCGGCGCTGATTTCGCCACCGCCGCCCGCCCCGGCGAGCTGCATCTTGAGTTGGTCGATCGGACCGCCGGGGACAAACTGACAGAGCATGAAGACGACTAGCGTAATCCCCAAGAAGGTAGGGATCATCAGGAGGAGGCGGCGGAGCACGTAGTTGCGGAGCGCATGACCGCGCGTTGTCGCCATCACCTTCCTCTAAAACAAGAGTCGCCGCGCCCTGACCAAAAGCGCCGCCCGACTGCGGGCGGCGCCCGCTATCATAGCCGCTCCACCAGCCCGCTTCCACTGCGCTCTACCAGAATTTTGCATAGGCCCGATGACGCTGGCCGCCCAGCCCGCTAAGATGGGCGCATGCGCCACGTTGCCTTTGTCGCCCCGTTCTTCTTGCCGACGACGTTGCGGTTTGTCGGCGCCGCCGCCAGCTTGCCTGGCGTGCGGCTGTCGTTGATCAGCGAGGATCCGGTGGAGCGTCTGCCAACCGCACTTCGCCGCCGTGTCCACCACCACCTGCAGATCGAAGACGGCACCGACACCCAGGCGATCGCCGCGGCGCTCAACCGGGTAAGCGCTGCGGTCGGGCCGATCGCGCGCCTGCTTGGCACGCTCGAAGAACTGCAAGTTCCCCTCGGCCAGCTGCGCGACCAGCTGGGTCTGCCCGGCATGGGTGCTGGCGAGGCCCAGAATTTTCGTGACAAGGGGCGCATGAAAACCGTGCTGCGCGCGGCGGGACTGCCGTGTGCCAAGCACGGGCTGGCCCGCTCGGCAAAAGAAGCCGCCGCCATCGCCCGCCAGATCGGCCTGCCGGTGATTGTCAAACCCCCAGCCGGCGCCGGCGCCCGCGGCACTCAGCGCCTCACTGACGACCAGTCGCTGGCGCAGTTTCTGCGAACCGCCGCACCCACCGCCGACGCGCCGCTGTTGATCGAGGAGTTCGTTCGGGGGCGCGAGCATTCGTTCGACTCGGTGTGCATCGACGGTCGTTTGGTGTGGCACTCGATCAACCAATACTATCCCTCACCCCTCGAGGTCCTCGAGCACCCTTGGATTCAATGGGCGGTCCTCTCGCCGCGCGAAGTCGACGCCCCCGAATACACCGACATCATACAAACCGCCGCCGGCGCCCTCAGCGCGCTGGGGATGGGCACTGGGCTCAGCCACTTGGAATGGTTCAGGCGTCCCGACGGCTCGCTGGCCATCTCTGAGGTCGGCGCCCGCCCACCCGGCGCGCAGTTCACGACGCTGATCTCCTACGCCGGCGACTTCAACCTCTATGATGCGTGGGCGGAGCTGATGGTTTTTGACCGCTTCCGCGCCAAACCGCGCCCGTTTGCGGCCGGCGCCGCGTTTCTGCGCGGCCAGGGTGAGGGGCGCGTCCGGGCCATTCGGGGCCTCGAAGAGATCAACCGTCGGCTCGGCGAATTGATCGTCGAGCACCACTTGCCGCAGGCAGGGGCGCCGCCATCGGGCACCTACGAGGGCGACGGGTACGTTATCCTCCGCCATCCCAGTACCGAAGTGGTCAAACAAGGACTGGCCGACCTCATCAGCTCGATCCGCGTCGAACTCGCCTAGGAACCCACATGCGCGTAGCCATGCTTCAGCCCGGCTTTCCTGCCGAGATGCCCCACTTCACCCGCGGCCTCGCCGAAGTCGGCGCCACGGTCATCGGCGTCGGGGACCAGCCCGAGGCCGCGCTCCCGGACGTTGCCCGGCGCGCCCTAACCCGCTACGTGCAAATGCCCAACTTCCAGGACGAGGCCGCAGTCCTCGAGCAACTCGAAACATTGGTGACCGACGACAAGCTCGAGCGGATCGAGTGTCTTTGGGAGCCGCTCTTGCTCTTGGCCGGGCGCGCCCGCGACCGCTTTTCGTTGCCCGGCATGTCAGAAGCGGCAACCGTGCCCTTCCGTGACAAAGAGCGCATGAAAGACATGCTCGACCAGGCGGGCATCCGCACGCCACGTCACGGGCGCGCCGCAAATCTCAAGGAATGCTGTACGCACGCCGAGGCCATCGGCTTTCCGCTCGTCGTCAAACCCATCCAGGGGGCTGGTTCCGCCGATACTTACCGGGTGGAGTCGATGGCGGAACTCGAGGCCAAAGGCCCCCAACTTGACCACCTCGAAGAGATCTGCGTCGAAGAGTTCATCGACGGCGAGGACTTCACCTACGACACGCTGTGTATCGACGGCGAAGTTTGTTTCGAAAACGTCGGGTTCTACCGGCCCCGGGCCCTAGAGTCGCGCCTCCACGAGTGGATGAGCCCGCAGACGTTCTCGGTGCGCCACCCCGAGGCGCCGAGCCTCACCCCCGGGCGCGACATGGGCCAGCGGGTGTTGGAGGCCCTCGACTTTGACACCGGCTTCACCCACATGGAGTGGTACCGCACTTCGTCAGGGGAAGCGGTGTTCGGCGAAATCGCCGCCCGCGCTCCGGGCGCCTACAGCGTCGACATCATGAACTTCAGCGTCGACGCCGACCTCTACGTCGGTTGGGCCGAAGCCATGTGCTTTGGGCGCTTTACGCAACGCCCGACGCGCAAATACAACGCCGGCAACATCTGCAAGCGCGCCAAGGGCGAGGGACGCATCCGCCACGTCGTCGGCCTGCAACGACTGATGGCCGAACTTGGACCGTTCCTTTGTCACATCGACCTGTTGCCCATCGGCGCCCCGCGTCGCGACTGGCGCCGGACCTTGATTTCCGACGGCATCATCATTTTTCGCCACCCCAATCTGGACTCCGCCCTAAGGATCGCCGATCGGCTCAGCGAAGAACTCACCCTAATTGCCGAACCCTAGTCCGCCGCCGGCTTCCAGTAGACAAACGATAAGGGTTCGAGGTCGGCGCTCAGGCAGTGGGTCCAGCTAACCCCCGCGTCGCGCGGCCGCCCTCCCTCTAATGGCTCGACGTCCAGTTCCGGCAACACCGTCGCATCCCCCCCATACTCGGCCGCATTGCTGTTGAAGACCGGCACATAGCGACCGGCGTCGAGCGGCACAGGCAAACAGTAGTTTCGCCACTTGACCGGCGTGAAGTTGCCCACCGCCAGAAGGTGCTGCTGGCGGTCCCGGTCCCAGCGCAGGAAGGCAATGACGCTGCGATCGGCATCGGTGCGCTCCACCCACTCGAACCCCTCGTGCCGCGCGTCGACTTGATGGAGGCACGGGTCGGCCCTGTAGAGACGGAGCAAGGCGCGCACCAACCGTTCCATGCCCTGATGGGGCGGGTGCTCGAGCAGCTCCCAATCCAAGGAACCCTCGAAGTCCCACTCGCGCCACAGGCCGATCTCGGTGCCCATGAACAGGAGCTTCTTGCCCGGGTGGGCGTACATGAACGCCAACAGCGCCCGCATGGTTGCGAACTTCTGGTGGCGCTCACCGGGCGCCTTCCCCAGCAGCGAACTCTTACCGTGGACCACCTCGTCGTGCGACAACGGCAGCAGGAAGCGCTCGGAAAACGCGTAGTGGATCGAAAAAGTGAAGCGCTCGTGGAGTCCCTTGCGAAACACCGGGTCGGTGCCGACGTACTCTAGGGTGTCGTTCATCCACCCCATGTTCCACTTGTAGTCGAACCCCAGGCCGCCTTCGTCGACCGAGCGGGTCATGCCAGGCCAACTCGTCGACTCCTCGGCGAAAGTCAGGACCTCGGCGTAGGCGGCGTGCACCTCGCGGTTGAGGCGCCGCAGAAACTCGAGAGCCTCGAGGTTCTCCCGGCCGCCGTAGCGGTTGGGAAGCCACTCGCCGGCCTTGCGGGAGTAATCCAGGTAAAGCATCGAGGCAACCGCATCCACCCGGAGGCCGTCGATGTGGTACTCCCGCAGCCAGAAGAGCGCGCTGGACAACAAAAAAGCCGACACCTGCGGCAGGCCAAAGTTGTAGATGTAGGTTCCCCAATCTGGGTGGGCGCCGCGCCTAGGGTCGGCGTGCTCGTAGAGGTGAGTGCCGTCGAAGGTGCCCAGCCCATGGGCGTCGCGCGGGAAGTGCGCGGGCACCCAATCCAAGATGACGCCGATCCCGGCTTGATGAGCGGCGTCGACAAAGGCGCGAAATCCGTCCGGCGAGCCGTGTCGTGCGGTCGGCGCAAAGTAACCGACGGTCTGGTAGCCCCAACTGCCGTCGAACGGATGCTCGGTGATCGGCAACAACTCGATGTGGGTGTGGCCTAGGGCCTGTACGTGCGGGATAAGTTGGGCTGCCAGTGCTTCGTAGGTGAGAAAGTCGGCCTCGCCGTCCGAGTCACCCGACAGCGGCCGGCGCCAAGAGCCCAAGTGCACCTCGTAGATCGACAGAGGCTGATCATCGGCCTGCCGCTTGCTTCGCCGGTCCATCCACTCAGCGTCCGTCCACCGGTACGGCTCCTGGTGCCAAACGATCGAGGCGGTGGCCGGTCGCACTTCCATCCGGAACCCGTAGGGATCGGCCTTGCGAGTCCGCACACCCGGTTGGTGCCCATGGATTTCGTACTTGTAGACCGCGTCGGGCGCCGCCTGCGGTACAAACAGTTCCCAAACCCCGTAGGCCGGCCGCCGGCGCATTGGGTGGCACCGGCCGTCCCAGCCGTTAAAGCTCCCCATCACTAAGCACGCCTTGGCCCCCGGCGCCCAGACGGCGAAGCGGGTCCCCCACACACCTTGGCGCTCTTCGTAATGCGCCCCCAGCAGTTCGTAGACCGCCATGTGGCTCCCCGCCTCGAACCGCAGGAGGTCGCGCTCGTCCAGGAGGGGGCGAAACGCGTAGGGGTCGGCGAAGCGCAACGCGCGACCATCCTGGTGGCGCACGGCCCACTGGTAAGTCGCTGGCGCCAGCGTGTCGCCGGCGAGCTCGACGGCGTAAAGGCCGTCGCCCGAGGTCTGGGCGGCGCGCTCGGAGCCGTCCACCACAACCCCAGCCGCAGCCGCCCACGGCAAAAACGCGCGCACGATTATCCCGCCCCGCGGATTTACTTGGGGACCCAACACGCCAAAAGGGCTGGGGTGCAAGCCAGCTTGGAGCGCCTCGAGGTCGGCGGCTGCCGCGTTCATGACTTCGACCCCACCGCCTCGGGTGAGTGACGGCGAGCGCGCAGGGCGAAAAACGCCCCTGGGAAGGTCGACACAGTCGTCAACACGAAGACCAGGATCGACACGGCGAACGCTTCGGCACCACGCACACCCACGAGTTCCATAAAGTAGACGAAGCTCATGTCTCGGACCCCTAAGCCACCGGCAGAGATCGGCAACATGCCCATGAAGGTGACGACCGGGACGCTCACCACGAACGTCCAAAGGGGTGCTTCCACTCCCAACGCCAGCGCCCCCAAGGCGTAGGCTGCCACCCGCCCGATCTGGGTGAGAAACGACAGCGCCAGTGCCCAGCCCACCGTCCAGGGACGATCGCGATAGGCATCCAAGCAACCGAAGAAGCGCTCGAGCCGGCGGCCCAGGACCCTTTCCAACCGGGCGGGCAGGCAGCGCAGCAAGAGCGCGCGGAACCCGACGTTGAACACTGCCACCGTCCCCAGCGCCAACGCCACGACCATCGCCACGGCCAGAGCGGTGATGACTGGGTCCAAGGTCACCGGCGCCACCAGGAGCCCGACAAACACCATGGCCACCAAGGAGACGAGCCCCAGGGTGCGATCGGCCACCACCGACACGAACGATGTAGCCAGGTCCGAAGTGCGCGACAACCCGTAAACCCGCAGCGCCTCGATGCCGACGACGCCCGGCAAAAACTGTCCGAGGAAGTTGGAGGCAAAGCTGACTTCGATCGACTTGCCCAGAGTGACGCGGTCATCAGTACACCGGGCCAATACGTACCAGCGGTACGCCGCCAACACCCGCTGCCACACCTCGACAGCAAACAGCGCCAAGAGCGGCAGCCAGCGCGCCCGGGCGATCACCGCGGCAAACTCGCGCGGGTCGAGCTTAGCGACAAGCACTGCCAAAAGCCCCAAGCTCACAGCCACTCGGACCACTGCCCAGCTGCGCCGTGCCGTACGCCGCTCTGGCTCGTCCACCGCTCTATCTTGCACGAACGCGTATCCCAGTTCTTGTTTAAAACCAAGCGGCCAGCCCACTGCCGCAGAATGTACTTCATTGGGCACCCTCTCTGCATGAGACCAGCGAGCGCGCCCGGCGTGCAAGGTGCCCGCGCCCACCGCGCACTTTGCTCGATGCGTGCCGGCTCAGGCAGCCACCGAAATCTGGCGCTTCCCCGGCCATCTCACATGAAAACAATACTTTGCGACTAAGCCGAGACATGCCGCAACTTGGCACATGGGTTGCAGTTCCCAACGCCTCGTCAACTAACGTCGGTATCAATGGGAAGGTCACCACGGGAGACTCTCCATGCTAGCGCACACGACCCTCGTGGCTCAAAACCCTGAGGACCTGTTTCAGAACGGCCTCATGCACCTGCAGCGTCACCGCCAGCGGCACGCGCTTGAGTCGTTCCGCCGCGCCCTTGAGCTAGCCCCCAACGAACCGCGCTTCATGTCCTTTTTTGGCCTGTGCATCGCCACCAACGAGCGCCGGCTGGGCGAAGGTCTGGAGCTGTGTGAAACCGCCGTCCGCAAGGAATTCTTCCGCCCCGAACTATTCGTCAACCTTGGCCGCCTCTACCTGATCTCGGGCGACGTCGGTCGTGCCCACCAGACCTTCCGGCGCGGCCTGGCGGTTGACCAAAGCAACGAGGAACTGCGCTATGAGTTGCGCCGCTTGGGGACCCGCCGGCAACCAGTACTGCCGTCGTTGGGACGCAGCCACCCGGTGAACGTGGCCCTCGGGCGCCTGCTCCACAAGCTGTCGAAGTAATCGACCCAAGCTCCACCGGTTGACACCGACCGGTGCCGGTGCTCGAATCCGCCGATGTCCGGCGGAACCCACCACCGAGCCGACGACGCACCCCACCCGCGCCAGTCGACCCCCTCCTTGCTGCGTATGGCCAGCCCCTTGGTCGTGTCGTTCTGGATGCGAGCCGTCGTCACCTTCGTCGACACCATCTTTGCCGCCCGTCTGGGCGACGCGGCGGTCGCTGGCATTGGGCTGACCATCCCCCTCGAGTTTTTGATGATCGCCGTGTGGGTCGGCGCTTCCACCGGCTTGACCTCGGTCCTATCGCGCACCATCGGCGCCCGCCACGCCCGCAAAGTCGAACAGTACGTGGCGCTCGGCTGGCGGTTGGCGCGCGCTATCGCCCCGGTCTTCGCGCTGGTGGGAGCCGGCGTCTGGTGGGTGGCGCCACGCATGGAACTGGCGGACGACGTCGCCCGCGCCTTCCAAATCTACGGCACGGTGTTGATCTCCGGCTCGGCCTTCACTGCGTTTTGGTCGATCCTGCCGGACTCCTTGGTGAAGGCCCACCAGGACACCCGCTCCACCATGTGGGCGGGAATCTACTCGAACGTCATCAATGTCATCCTCAACACGTTGTTCCTGTTCGTGTTTCACTGGGGCATCTTTGGAATCGCCCTGTCAACGGTCATCGGCCGCCTGGGCGGGCTGATCTACGCCCTACATCGCGCCCGCCTACATGAAGAGCAGCGCCGGCAACTGCGCGACGCCGTCGTCTGCGAACCCGACCCCGAGCCGCTCCGCGCGATTCTGGAACTCGCGGTGCCGTCGTCGATCACCTTCATCCTGATGTCCTTGGAGACCGCCTTCGTCAACATGCTCTTGGCCCGGATGGAGTTCGCCACCGAAGCGATCGCCGCCTATTCGATCTACTTCCGCATCGTTCTCTTCGCCTTGCAACCGATCATCGCCTTGAGCGTGGCGCTCTTGCCGTACGCCGCCCGGCGCCTGGGCCAGCGGGATCATGCGGGCATTGAGCGCGGGTTCCGTCAAGCGGCTACCGCCTCCACGCTCTACTCAGTCCTGATCGTCGGCCCGCTCTTGGTTTGGGCCGCCCCTTGGCTGGCTAGGGCGCTGTCGGAGTCGACCACCACGGCCCGCTACGCCACCTTTGCCATCCGCACGGTCCCCTTGTCGTGTCTGGCCGGAGCCCTCTTCCTCATGGCCCGACCGGTCTTTGAGGCGCACGGCCGCGGCCAACCCGGCCTGATCATGGCGGTCGTGCGCTACGTCATCCTGACCGGCCCCTTGGCCTGGGCCGGACTGTGGCTGGCGCGGACAACCGGCCATCCCGAACTCTATGGACTGCTGGCGGGCCTGCTGGCGGCTGGCGCCATTTCCTCGGCCGCCTTCAGCCTCTGGCTCCGCCGCAGCCTGGCGCGCTGGCGACCAGCCGCCGCCTCAGTTTGACGCGCTAGCGGCCATAAGCCCCGCTGCGCCTGGCCGTGGCCTTGGGTGAGGCAATGGGGTGGGGCCTGTCTCAGGGAGCGGCACCCCGGGCCCGATGATGAAACGACGCCGAGCCCGGCGCGCCTGGCCGCAAGCGGAGGCTTGACCAGCCGGCGACTAACTTGTTGAATCCAACCCCCTCCCCCGGGAATTGCGCCGGACGTACCATGAAAGAAGCAATCCAGCCAAGCTATGCCTTCAACCCGCAGCCGTCGGTCTTGGAACCCGTGGACAAAGACAGGAGTCGTGTGGCCAGGGCGCTGTCTAACCTATTGAGCCCGCCGCTGATCGCCCTCTGGGCGTTTTGGCTCCTGGCTGGCCGCTACGCCGGGTCGAACCGCTGGCAAGCCCTCGGCGTCTGCGCCCTGGGCCAGTCGGTCTTGCCGGTGTTGTTCCTCAAATGGTCGGTGTGGCGCGGCTGGATCGGCGATGTGGACATGACCCGTCGTGGCGAGCGCAAGCTGGGACTACCGCTCTTGGGTCTGGTCTATCTGGCCGGTTCTCTAGCCGCCTACTTCGCCCGCGTGCCCGGTGCGATGATGATTGTCGTCATCGGCTCGCTGGCGGTCCTAGCGTTGGTTTGGCTCGTCAACCTGAGGTACAAGGCTTCGGGTCACATGGCCGGGACGACCGCCTACATGACTGCCCTCTCCCTCCTCCACGAACCAGTTCACCCCGGCCTCTGGGTCATCCCGGTGTTGGCCTGGGCCCGCGTCCGCTCGGGGGCCCACACCGTCGCGCAGACCATCTGGGGCTTCTCTATGGGCGCAGTCACCACCTGGCTGCTCTATACCCACGTCTACCTGAGGTGGCTGCAAAGCTAGCTCTTAAGGGATATTGGAGACCTGCTCCAGCGTCGCCTCGTGGTACACCTGGAAGCCGACGCCGGGCATGGCCATCTCCAGGGTGTCCTGGAGCCGCCCGTCGCCCTGGAGCTTGAGCGTCCGCCTGAGCCGCATGCCCGCGTCCGCCCCTTCGATCGACGTCGACTCGAAGACCACCTGCCCGCCGCTGGCGCTGACTGTCTCGGTGGTCAAAAAGCCCTCGTTGTGGAAACCGTGCGCCACCCAAGCCTCCGCCGCTGTGCGACCGATCCACATGACTTCGCGCCGCAGGTCGACCTCGGCACCGGGCTGATCGGCTGGGAACACGACGAGCGTTGTGGCGCGCAGGAACTGACCGTCCAACGCGTACCCGAAGGTGCGCTCCACCGTCCCCACCGGCGAGCCGTCGACCTTTTGGGTCGTCCCCTGCCAGCGGCCGATCAGTTGGTCCAAGGCGCCAAAGCGCTCAGCCTCGGCGGCTGGCGTGACCACGAGCACGGCGACCGCGGTGGCGATCGCCCCAAAAAATTGCGTGCATCGCATGCGGATTGTCCCTCCTCGACCGAGGAGGGTAGCACGCAGCGACTGTATCCCCGCCTAATCGGCACCCAGGGCGTACTTCGAGAAGTGGTGGACCTCGAAGCTCACCCACATGCCATCCTGCCAACCCGGCGCGCTATCGATCCAACGACCCTCGGCAGGATCCAGATACTTGAGCACCAAGCTACCGTCGGGTCGCATCATGTGCTCGGCTATATCCTGCCGCACCCGAAAGAGCAGAGGCATGGCAAACTGCTGCGCCGGAGTGCAGTCGAAGACGATCGCCACTGGCACGTCCTGGTGGCGGAAGAGGTCAGCCTCGACCAACACCTCGCTCTTTTCGACCAACGCATCGGCCGGCACGAAGATTTCAATGCCGTCGCCCAGATCCATGGTGCCTGGGCTCGCCGACGCCTGGTAGCTAGCGGTGTGGCGCTCGACCATCGCCGTGCGGGGCAGCTGCAAACCCAGGTAGTTGAGATCCACGGTGGGCAGCTCGGGTGGAACAAACTCTACAGTGTTCCCTGCCGCGCCGGTGATCGTGTCATCGAAGTTGCAACCCAGCGCTAAAGGCAGGCACAGACAGAACAGCGCGACACTCCCCACGACCGGGATCGCGTCGCGAAATCTCAACAGCGTCTTCATCGGGGACCTCTTTTGCTGAGGCGTGGGGCCTCCCTCAGTCAATAACCGACCGCGGCCGGTGGACGGACACACCCAAGACCATGCAACGATCGTGCCGGTACCACTGCGTGCTTCCACCCAGAAGCCACGGAAGGCGCAAACAGAAACGGGACCCCAGCGATGGCGGGATCCCGGTCTGCGTGCGTTCAGCGGTAGCGCCGGTCTAGTCGCCACCTACAGCGTACTTGGAGAAGTGATCCACTTCGAAGTGGATGTCACTGCCGACGTCCTCACCCACGTCTTCAAACACCCAAGTCCCGTTGTCCAGGTACAAGAGGTGAAAGTCGCCGTTGGACTCTTCGAGGCCGTCGATGAGGTCCTCATCCACGTGGAACTCGGCGGGAACAGCGAAGGTCATGGACGGCGTGCAGTCGAAGACCACAGACGTCGTGTTGCCCTTCTCATCCGAGTAGACGTAGGCCGTCAGGGTGATCGAAGTTTCGTTCACCACAGCATTGGCCGGGACCTCAAACTCCATATCACTGTTGATTGTCAGAATGGTACTGCCCGAGTCCACCGTACCAGTGACCGAGTAGACATCGGGGTTGTTCGTACCGTGGTTGATACCCGCTGCCGACAAATCCGTAACGCTGATCGCCGCGGATTCGGGAGCAAAAGCTGCATCGTCTGCACATCCAATCGCCAATAAAGCAATGGCGACCACCGCGCAAACGCCGCGAGCGACGTGCATTAACCGGGACGCAAATGGACCATAGGTGTTCTGTTCCGTTTTCATTGGGGTGACCTCTTGATTTGCGAATGAACGCGGCCGGACGGGCACTGCGGTGCCTCAAAATAGCAATCCGCCTGCCAATTCCGTAAGATCGCCCTAAGTGGCTCGGCTGCAACGGTCTGCACCGAAGCCACGCGCCGAGCGCGACCATCGCAACATCCTGCGACAGTCGGACAATGCGAATCCACTGGCAAATCAAGACAAACGAGCGGGCGAAATGACTCAGGCGGCCTGTTGGCGCCCCTCTGCCATCACCGATACCGAGCACCAGAAGGTGCTACCCTGACCCGGCTCACCTCGCACGCCCAGCTCGCCACCCAAAAGCCCGGCGATGCGCTTGGCAATGGAGAGACCCAAGCCGGTGCCGCCGCGGGTGCGGGTCAACGAACCGTCGGCTTGGTAGAAGTCGGCCACCAATCGGTCGAAATCGGCGGCGTCGACCCCAATACCGGTGTCCTCAACCTCGAACACCAGCTGCGTCTTCTTGATCGACGCCCGCCGCTGCGTCAGCTGGCGACTTGAGATGCGCAGCACCACGCCACCTTCCTCCGTGAAGCGGATGGCGTTGGACAGCAACTGCTCGAGCATCAGCCCGATGAGTCCGGCGTCGCCAATCCACCGGCCACCTTCGACCGCCAGTTGCACTTCGAACGTCAGGCCCTGTTCCACAGCTTTCGGCAGCCACTCACGCCGGAGATCCTCGGCCAGCTCGGCCAAATCGAACACCTCGTGAGCGGCCTGCAGCGACCCGGCGTCGATCGACGACATGGTGAGCAGGTTGTCGACCAAAGACAACAGCTCGGCGCCGCTCGTTTCGATCATCTGCAACATTTCACGCGACTCACCGTCAAACTGCGGTTCGGCAAGCAGGAGCTTCGTAAACCCCAGGATGGGGTTGAGAGGTGTGCGCAACTCGTGCGAGACGTTGGCCAAAAGCTCAGACTTCAAGCGGTTCACTTCCTGGAGCTGCTCGTAGTGGTAGGCCTTCTGTAGCGCTGCGGCAACCTGATCGCCGAACATCTCGAACAGTCTGAGATCCCCATCGTCGAAGTTGGCCACGCTCGTGCGGTTGTCTACGTAGGCCAACCCCAAGGTGCGCTCGTGGGAGCGAATCGGCACACACATCACCGATCGCAGTTGCAGCTCGTAGATCGACGCCTGATTGGACATTTGGTGGTCGCTCATGGCGTCGTCCATCTTGATCGGATTGCCGGTGCGCAGCGTTTCGGTCACCACCGACCAACTCACTTCGGTGGTGGGATCCGCCACCCGCTCGCCGGAAGCATCGCGCGACACCCGGCACTGCGGCTGATCGGTATCGTCCAATTCGAAGATGAAACCGCGCTCGGCGCCGGTCAGCTCGATCATCGCCGCCATCGACGAACTCAGGACTTCGTCGGGGCTCAGCTCCAACGCCGGCCGACTGGACAACTCGTAGAGGTCGGTGAGCTGCCGGAGCCGGCGACCCATGGTGCGGTAGCGCAGGGTGTCGGCCGCTGCTCTGACCGCGGCCTGCCCGACGACATCGAGGGTGCGGTCGATTTCGGCACCCACGCTGCCCCGCATCTCGGTCGCGTCAGCGTAGATGAAGCCCACTAGGTTGACACCCGACTTGGCGGTCGCAAACGGAATGAAGGTGACCATTCCGACCTCACCGTGGAAGAGGTCGCCCGGCAGGCCCGCGATATGCTCGCCGGCCACGACGAGACGCGGGCCGCACTCGCCCTCGATCCAAGCGCGCCCAAGGCTCAAGAGCCGCTCGACTTCGACGGCATCCAGAGCGGCGCCCTTCGAGGCAGAGGCTACCCGGCGCATCCGCGGTACCCTACTGCCACAGCCGACCAGTACCCGGTCGGCCTGCAACAAACGGGCAACGGTCGCCGCCACCCGCCGCCAGACGTCTTCAAACTCAACTGACGCATCCAAGAGCGCCATCTCTCGCAGGGCCTGGGCCACTCGGGGATCGCCACCACCGGTGGCTGGCCGCGCGCGTCGCGTGGCCAGACCGTCGCGGGCGCTCTGGATCTCGGCGTCTAACCTCAGAACCCCGAGGGCGGCGCGAATGGGCTCAGCGATGGTCGTCCCCAGGAGCGCGAACACTGCCGGCAGCTCGGGCCGCAGATCGGCAATCGCACCGAACAAGTCGACGCGCTCGAGGGCCTCGGTATCTGCGGCAAACAAGCGCTCTACCGCTTTGTGGACCTGCTTGAAACCGCTCAACGCCGCCGCCGGGTCGCTGGCCAACTCCACGTGGGCCAGTTGCCCAAGAGCCACCACTTCACGCGCCCGGTCGTCTCGTTCGGCAGCCATTTGCGCCACTTCGCGCAGCGGACCACGTCCGCCCGCATCGCCGCTCGCCGAGCGCGCCAGCCATTCCTCGAGCCGCACGCGCGCTTTCAACAATTCAGAGCGCTGCGTGACCTCCGCCGCTGCTGCCGCCGCCAGGGCCTCTGCATCCAGCTGACCGGCGCCGGCCGCCGCCCTGGCACGCTCCAGGAGCAGGTCCACCACCCAACGCGCCTCGTCTGCAACCCGCAGTGCGTCCTCTGCCGCCTGCCAGTGCTGGCGGGCAGCCGCCGCCTCACCGGTCAAGGCCAACTGCTGGGCTTCCAGCCGCGAGGCAACGCCACGCGCCAAGGGCGCCAGGGCCTCACCGGCGCCGGCCGCGCGCTTGGCCGCCAACGCCACCAGCTCACCCAGTGCCGCGGCATCGCCCAAGGTATAGACCAAGGTGCCCAACTGCGCGGTGGCCCGCAGCACACCGTCTTCTTCACCCGCTTCGAGGAAGCCGACCAGCGCGGCGGCGGATGACCGGCACGCCGTTGCCAATAGGCCCAGGTCGGCGCTGCACTCGCCAATGTTCAAGGCCGCCATCGCCTGACCCAGGCGGCTGCCCATACGCCGGTGCAACGCCAACGCTTCGAGGTAGCACTCCAAGGCTTCGCGGGGATAGCCCGCCTCAAACCGGGCGATGCCCAGGTTGTTCTGACACTCGGCGATGCCCTTGAAGTGGCCGATCTGCTGGCGAAGCCGGAGTGACCGCGTCCAGCTGTCGAATGCTTCTTCAGGATGGCCAGCCAGGCTCTGGGCGACGCCCAGATTGCTGAGCGCGGTGGCCGCGGCGTGTGGGTCGTCGAGTTCTTCGGCCGCCTCGAACGCCGCGCGGTAGCCCTCCTCAGCGCGCTCGTAGGTGCGCTCGTGGAGCGCCGCAGCAGCGTCGCACATCAGGGCGCTGCGGTAGGCGGAGACGAGCTCGCGCCGACCACCGGCGGCCAATGACGGCGGCGGGCTGCCATCCGGCGCCAACAACTTGAGCCCGGCCGTGCAACGCTCGGCGGCGCGGGCGTGTTCACCCCGATAGAGGCACACCCAAGCCTGGTGGACGGCGACGTCGGCCCTGAGCCAGGGCGGCGACGCCCCGCGCAGGGCCGCCGCGGCTTGGTCATAGCTGTCCATGCCGTCGTCCAAACGACCCAAGTCGACCAGCACCAGGCCGCGCCGGTCCAGGAGGCGGCCGCGATCCTCAGGCTCGTCTGCGGCGGCCACCGCCCGGTCGAAGCTCTCGAGCGCCTCGGCCAATGCACCGCTCCGCCGGCACACTTCCGCCAACGGCTCCAGGACCGCCAAAGTCTGCGCATCGTCGGCGGCATTGTCCGCGGCGCAGGTGTACCACTTGCGGGCGCGGTCATCGGCAAACAGCCGCTCGGCACGGGCGCCGGCCCGCCTGGCATGCTCGTAAGCCGGGCCGGTCATCCCAGCCAAGCTGTAGTGATGGGCCAGCCGCTCGGTGAGATCGGCGGACTCTGGAGCGCTGACCCGCAGCTGTTCGGCCAAACCGGCGTGCAAGCGTTGCTTTAGCTCTGCAGGCAGCGAGCCCTCGAGCGCCTCGTACTCCATGCGCGAGGCGAACCCAACCCCCTCGTGCGAACCATCAGCGGCCACCAAGAGCGACCGGCGCACCAGGGCCTCGCACGCCTCCTTCACCGTCTCCGGCGCGTCGGGTGCCCCGAGACGCTCCAACACAGCCGCCACCAGCTCGGGGCGGGCTGGCTGTGCCGCAATGGCCAAAACCGCCAGCACGCGTTTTTCGCGGTCGCCCACCGTCCGGAACTTGTCGAGCAAGAGCCCGCCCAAGTCATGGGCGTAGGATTCGTCGGGCAGTGGGCCAGCCAGCCGCACACGGACGCCGTCGAAGACGACGATGCCGCGCCGCACCAACGCCCGCACCAACTCCACGAGGAGGCCAGGCATGGCAGTGCGCGCCGCCAACCAGGCAACGAACGCATCCGGCAGCTCACACCCGCCGAACAGCGCGCGCGCCACCGCATCGACCTCGGTGGCATCGAGCGGCGCCAGCTCGACGGGCGCCCATTCGGGGCGATCGTCTTCCTGGCCGCGCGCCCAGGTCAAGGCATCGCCGGCCACCTCCAGCATCGCAAGGAGGGGGGCTGCCACTGGATTGCGCACCCAGTAAGCCAGAATCGCCTCGGCCGTGTCGTCGAGTGCGTCCAGCGATTCGAGCGCCACAACCAGCGGCCGGTGGCACGCTGCAGCTTCGAGCAGCGCCACGAACTCGTGGGCGCGCCGCACGCGCTCGGCCGCTCCCAGCGCCGCCGTCTGCGACGCTGAGGACTCGGGCGAATCGCCGCCCAGCCAACTGACCAAGGCGCGATGGGACTCGCGCTCGGGCGGCGGCAACACCGACAAGGCCTGCTCGGCCAGCTGGGCGATGGCCAAAACGGCGGGCGCGCCAGCGCGGGGCGGCGCTGCCTCCAGAACACACACGCCACGGAGCGCGGCGGATTGCACCACCTTTTTAATGAGGGCCGACTTGCCCGCACCCGGTGCCCCACTGACCACCGCCAACCGCCCGCAGGTGCTGCTCAAGACACAGTCCAGCTCGCTGGAGAGCAGAGCCAGCGCATCCTCGCGAGCGGCAAAAGCGCGTCGCGCCAGGAGGGCCTCGGCCGGCACCAGCCGCGCCGGCGCCTCCCCGCCCAAGAGTGCCCGCAACTCGGCGTCGACCGCCGCCGCCGACTGGGGCCGGTCGACGGCGTGCACGGCCATGAGCCGGGTCAAAAGTGCCCCGAGCGCCGGCGGCAGGTCCGGCCGCAAACCCAAGAGGTCGGGGCGGGGTGCGTCGCGGTGCTGGGCGACCACCTCGCCGACCGACTCACCGACAAACGGCGCCCGGCCAGCGAGCACGTGGAAAAGGACGGCACCGAAGCCGTAGAGATCCGAACGGGCATCGACGTTGTCACCGCCAGCCACCTCGGGCGCCATGTAGTCGGGGGTCCCGGCCGCGGTGTGGCCGTCTCCGGCAAACGCCAGGCCGAAGTCCATGAGACGGAGGTTGCCGCTCTTGTCCACCAGCAAGTTGTCCGGCTTGAGGTCGCGGTGGACAATGCCGCGCGCGTGCAATAGCTCGAGGGCGGCAAGTGCCTGGCGCGCCGTCTCGACCAGGCGCCGCCAGTCTGCGTGGCCGGCGTAGGTCAGCCAGTCCTCGCCATCGACTAGCTCGGCGGTGTAGTACCAACCGGCCACTGCCGGCACCCCGGGCGCCGCCCACACCGTCGACCCACAGTCAAACACCTGCAAGATATGCGGGTGGTTGAGCCCGAGGAGCAGTTCGAATTCGCGGGCGATGACATCCACCGAGCCCGCGCTCGCCTCGGCAAGCGGCGTCCACTTCAAGGCTCGCCGGCCGCCGCCGCGGACGCTGTCTTCCACCTCGAAAACGGTGCCCTGGGCACCGGCGCCAATGGCCCGGACGACGCGATAACGCCCGGCGATTTGGGGTGTTGCTAAGCTCATAGTGAATCCCAATACGCATCGTCTCGAGCCGCTTGCTTCTTGAAAGGCGCCGGCTGGCGACCGCCTCGTAACTGAACGGCGACAACCCGGCTGCCGCCCGGGGGCCCCTCGGCCGGCGGCGGCGTGCCCCATTCTGGGAGTCGGGAGTCGGTTTCTCTGCCATCCACATGGTTGAGACGCCGCGCCTGCGGTATGCTGGTAGGCCGTCGCTTTCTTTCAAAGAGAACTATGCAGGCCCTTTCCGAGTTGCTCCGCATCTTCCTGCCCGTGGCATACGCCGCGGCGGCCCTCTGCTATTTAAGCCTTTTTGTGCGCGACGACGACGCCGCCCGCCGGATCGCTACGCCGCTTTTGTTGACCGCGGTGTTCTTGCACGCGGTGTTTCTCGGACTCCGAACCCTCATTTACAGCCACCTGCCCATCAACGGGCCGGAGGAAGTCCTGAGCCTCATCGCCTTTGCGGTGGCTCTGGTGCATTTGACCGTTGAGGTGGTCTACCGAAACCAGGGTGCCGGCGTTTTTATTGTGGGGTTCGTGTTCGGCTTGCAAACTTTGGCGTCGGCGTCGATGGTCCCTGGGACGGTCGCCCCGGAACTCCTTGGCATCCTCAAGTCCCCATGGTTTGCTGTGCACTCCGGCTCGGCAATCATCGGCTACTCGGGCTTCGCGGTATCGGCGGTCTACGGCGTGCTTTTCCTCTTGCTCTACCGCGACATGAAAGCAAGCCGCTTTGGACTGATCTACGAGCGCCTGCCGTCCCTCGAACTGTTGGCCGGCATGACCGTGCGGGCGGCGGCATCGGGGCTCCTGTTTCTCACCATCGCCATTGCCGCTGGCATCGTCTGGTCCATCCGCCTCGACTACGCCTTCTTCACCGACCCCAAGTTTATCGTCACTGTGGTTCTTTGGGTCGTCTATGGAGCTTGCTTGCTCGCCCACTTCGTCCTGCGTTGGCACCAACGGCGGGTAGTTTACTTCTCCCTCTTTGGATTTCTCCTGATGCTCTTTTCGGTGGCGGCTGTGAACGTCTTGTTCCGTAGCTTCCACAGCTTCTCTTCCTGAGGTGTCGATTGGCATACGCCGACGACATACGATTGCTCGCCACCCCCGGAAACGCGCCCCGCTCCACTTTGGCGCTGGTCGGGGTCAGCCACAAATCGGTGGCATTGGGGGTTTTGGAGAAAGCCGCACTGGATGACGTCGGCGTCCGGACCAGCCTCCGGGCGCTCTCGGCAGCGCCCGCCATCCACGAAGCCGCAGTCCTGGCAACCTGCAATCGCACCGAGTTCATCCTGGCCGCGGCGCCGCCGGTGGACGACGCGGTGACCGCCGCCCGCGCTCAACTCCAGGCCGCTGGACTCAGCACGGCCGCAGGCACCTACGTACGTTTGGGTCACGACGCCGCCACCCACCTATGCCGGGTCGCCGGTGGCATCGACTCGTTGATGGTCGGGGAACCACAAATTCTGGGACAGGTCAAAAGCGCCCAACGCCTGGCCGAGGAAGAGGACGCCATCGGTCCGCAGCTCAGCCAGTTGTTCGCCGGCGCAGCCCGCGCCGGCAAGCGCGCCCGCACCGAAACGGCAATCGGTACCGGCGCAGTGTCGGTGAGCTACGCAGCCCTGGCACTGGCCTTGAAGATCTTCACCGACCTCCGGGAACGCCGCCTGTTGGTGATCGGCGCCGGCGAAACCGGCGCCCTCACCGCCCGCCATTTTCGGGACGCCGGCATCAGCCACATCACCATCGCCAACCGCACGAGCGCGCGGGCCGAGGCGGTGGCGCAGACGATCGGCGCCGAAGCGGTGCCGCTCGACGGCGTCGCCCGCGAGCTCCAAGAGGCCGACATCGTCGTTACTGCCACCTCCGCCGGCGAAACGCTGGTCACCCGCGCGCTGGTCGAGCCGGTGCGCGAGCGCACCAGCCGGCCGCTGGTGTTCATCGACATCTCGCTGCCGCGGAACGTCGATCCCCAGGTCAACGCTCTTGAGGGGGTGTTCCTCCACGACATGTCGGCCTTGGAAACGATCGTCAAGCGCAACCTGGCGCGGCGGCGCCAGGAGATTCCGGCTGTCGAAGCGATCATCGCCGAGGAGGTCGAGCGCTACGCTCGCTGGGAAGCGTCACTGACGGCGAGCGCCACCGTTCGCGTCCTTCGGGCATACACCGAGTCGCTCAGGGCCGCCGAGCTCGCCCGCCACCAGCAGAAGCTGTCGCCGGAAACACTGGAGGCGCTCGAGCAAGTCACCAAGAGCTTCTTGGCCAAACTCCTCCACCGCCCGCTCACCCGGCTGCGGCAACCGCGGCCGGGTGCTGTGCGCCCCGCCGAGTTGGCGGCAGCGGTGCGCGAGCTGTTCGAACTAAACCCGGAGGATCTCGATCCCCAATCAAGCGACGACGACGCATGAAACCGCTGCGGATCGCCACGCGCGCCAGTCGCCTGGCCCTCTGGCAGGCCGAGTGGGTCGCCGCTAAACTGCGCGCCACCCACCCCGGGTTGGAGGTCGAGTTGCACCACGTCTCGACGCGGGGCGATCGCATCCAGGATCGGGCGCTGAGCGCCATCGGCGCCACCGGGCTATTCACCAAAGAGCTGGAGCGCACCCTCCTCGGCCGCGAGGCTGACATTGCCGTCCACAGCTTGAAAGACATGGAAACGACCCTGCCCGACGGTTTGCTCTTGGGCGCGGTGCCGGAGCGCGCCAGTCCCTACGACGTCTTGGTCACCTCCCGCGGCACCTCCCTGGAGGAGCTACAACCGGGAGCGGTGATCGGCACCTCAGCGCTCAGGCGCCGCGCCCAACTCGCCGCCGCCCGCCCCGACCTCCGTTGCACCGAGCTGCGCGGCAACGTGCCGACGCGCCTGGCGGCACTGGCAAAGAGGCCCGATCTGGACGGTATCGTCCTGGCAGACGCCGGTTTGCGGCGCCTCGAACTGTTGCCCGATCGACACGAAGTCCTGCCACCCGCGGTCGTCGTACCGGCGGTTGGTCAGGGTGCTTTGGGGATTGAGGCCAGGGCTTCGGACGACCCGGTGCTCGAGTGCGTACGGGCGATCGACGACCCGGAAACACACGCTGCCGCCGACTGCGAGCGCGCCTTCCTTGCCGCGTTGGGCGGCGGCTGTGCGCTGCCGGCCGGCGCCTTGGCGGTCAGCTGCGGGGGCGAGTTGACCATCGGCGGTGTCCTCTGCTCGGCCGACGGCACCACCGTCATCCGTGCAGAGGCTTCCGGTTCGATCGAGGCGCCCGGAGCGTTGGGACGTCAAGTGGCACAATCCATCGTCGACCAGGGCGGCGAGCGTGTCCTGGCGGCCCTCCGAGCCACTAGGGCCCACGCCGATGACTGACGCGCGCGCCACCATCGCCATCACCACCGGCGGCCCCTTGGCGCGTGAGTTGCGCGCGCTGTTCTCGGGACGCGGCGTCGACGTCATCGAGGCGCCGGTGATCCGCGCGGCGCCGGCCGCCAATCCGCGTCCCTTCGCTGCCGCTCTGGAGCAGCTTGAAGCCTACGATTGCCTGGTGTTTACTAGCGCCCGGGCGGCCCAGGCGGCCCTCGACGAGCGACCGCCACCATGGCCCGTGGGGCTCGAGGTTGCCACGGTCGGCGACGCCACAGCGCGGCCGCTCGGGGAGCGTGGGGTCAAGGTAACCCTGACCGGCGACGGCAACGGTGCCTCGGGGTTGGCACCGCGCTTGGTAGCCAAGCTGCGCGGCGCGCGGATCCTGGTGCCGCAGTCCGCCATCGCCCTGGACACGCTGACCACCGCCCTCAGAGACGCCGGGCACCTCGTGCACGAAGTCGTCGCCTATCAGATCGAGCCCGACCCCGAGGGTGTCGCCCGCTTAGAAGCCTCAATCCGGGAGAAAAAAATCGCGGCGTTGATCGTCACTAGTCCCTCCAGCATCCGCGCCCTGGCCAGCCACGTGCACGAAACACCGGCCGAGTTTCTGGGTGCGCTGACTTTGGTCGCCATCGGACCGACCACGGCTGCGGCCATGCGCGAGCTAGAGCTGGCGCCCCAGCTCACCGCCCAGAGCGCCAACGCCACCGCCCTGGCGGCGTCCTTGACGACGGTGACGCGGTCGTGACTCCTCCCCAGCGTCCCCGGCGCCTCAGACAAACCGACGCCCTGCGCACCCAAGTGCGCGAAACCCAGCTCAACGCCGCACAGCTGGTCTACCCGCTCTTTGTCACCGAAGCACCGGCGGGTAACCAACCCATCCCGTCGATGCCGGGGTGCGCGCAACACTCGATTCCATCGTTGGTCGAGGAGGTCCGAGGCGCCCGCGACGACGGGGTGACCGCGGTCATCCTCTTCGGAATCCCCAAGACCAAAGACGCCACCGGTTCGTCGGGGCGGGACCCAGGCGGCGTCGTGCCGCGCGCCATTCGCGCCGTCAAAGAGGCGGCGCCCGAGATGCTGGTGTGGGCCGACGTTTGCCTCTGCGAGTACACGAGCCACGGGCACTGCGGCATCCTCACCGAACATCCGGTCCACGGCGTGTCGGTCGACAACGACGCCACCCTGCCGCTCCTAGCCGAAGCCGCGCTCGCCTACGCCACCGCCGGGGCCGACGTCATCGCGCCGTCGGACATGATGGACGGGCGCGTGCGGGCCATTCGCCAAGCCCTCGACCAAGGCGGCTATCAGGACACGATCATCTGTTCGTACGCCGTCAAGTACGCCTCTGCCTTCTACGGGCCGTTTCGGGACGCCGCCGAATCGGCCCCGGCCCAAGGCGACCGCCGCTCCTACCAGATGGATCCGGCCAACGCCCGCGAAGCGCTCCGCGAAGCGGCGCTCGACCTAGAGGAGGGCGCCGACATGGTGATGGTCAAACCCGCCCTCCCTTACCTGGACATCGTCCGCCGGCTCCGCCGGCGCTGCGCCGTGCCGATTGCTGCTTATAATGTGTCGGGCGAGTACGCCATGCTGGAAGCCGCCGCCGAGCGCGGCTGGATCGACGGCGAGGCAGCCATGTGGGAGAGTCTGACCGCTATCCGCCGGGCCGGGGCCGACCTCATCCTCACCTACTTCGCGCGCCGCGCCGCGCGCGCCCTGACGCGCTGACCGAAAGAACGCACACCATGCCCACTCAAACCGAAGCTCGACCCCGAAGCGCTGCGCTCATGGAGCGTGCCCGGGCGCTGATCCCCGGCGGCGTCAACTCGCCGGTGCGCGCCTTTGCCGCGGTGGGCGGCACCCCGCCCTTCATTCAACGCGCCCGAGGCGCCCGGGTTGTGGACGCCGACGGCTTGGAGTACATCGACTACGTCGGCTCCTGGGGACCGATGCTCCTGGGGCACGCCCATCCAGCCATCGTCGAAGCGGTGGAACGCACCGCCCGCGGTGGCACGAGCTTCGGCGCTCCGACCGAAGCCGAAGTCCACCTGGCGGAGCGGATCGTCGAACGGGTGCCCGGCATCGAGCGCGTGCGGCTGGTGTGTTCGGGCACCGAAGCAACGATGTCGGCGATTCGGTTGGCCCGCGCTGCCACCGGCCGTCCCAAATTCGTCAAGTTCGAGGGCTGCTACCACGGCCACGGCGACGCGTTCTTGATTCAAGCCGGCTCGGGGGCGGCCACCTTAGCAACGCCGTCCAGCCCCGGGGTACCACCCGACACCGCCGCGGACACTGTCGTCGCCGGCTACAACGACCTCGCCTCGGTGGAAGCGGCATTCGCCGCCTTCCCCGGACAGATCGCCGCCATCATCGTCGAACCGGTCGCCGCCAACATGGGGACGGTCTTACCCGCCGCCGGTTTCCTCGAGGGCCTGCGGGCGCTCGCCGACCGTCACAGCGCCCTCGTCATCTTCGACGAAGTGATCACCGGTTTCCGCCTGGCACCCGGCGGCGCCCAGGAATTGTTCGGCGTCACACCCGACCTGACGACCCTCGGCAAGATCGTCGGCGGCGGTCTGCCGGTAGGCGCCTACGGCGGCCGCGCCGATCTGATGGACCAGATGGCCCCGGTCGGACCGGTCTACCAAGCGGGCACCTTGGCGGGGAATCCTATCGCGGTCGCTGCCGGGCTCGCCCAACTCGACGCCATCCAACCCAGCCTCTACGACACGCTCGCCGCGCGCGCCCAGCGCTTGGCGGACGGCATCCGGCAAACCATCGAGGCGCTCGGTCTCCCTTATTCGGTCAACCAGATCGGCTCGCTCCTCTGCGTCTACTTCACACCGGGACCGGTCACCGACTGGCGGAGCGCTGCAGCGAGCGATACCGAAGCGTTCGCCCGCTACTTCCATGCCATGCTGGAAGCCGGGATCTACCTGGCGCCCTCCCAGTTCGAAGCCGCCTTCATCTCGGCCGCCCACAGCGGCGCCGACATCGACGCAACCCTCGCCGCCGGACGCCGGGCGCTGGAGCACGCCGCCGGGTGAACGGCACCGCCGCCAGCCCCGACGCCGAGCAGGCGGCGCTCACCCCACGCCAGCGCGTGGTCGCCGCCTACCAGGGTCTGCCCGCCCTGCCGGTTCCGATCTGGCTCATGCGCCAGGCCGGGCGCTACCTGCCCGAGTACCGCGAAGTGCGCGCCGGTGTCGATTTTCTGACCTTGTGCAAGACTCCCGAGCTGGCAGCTGAAGTCACGATGCAGCCGATGCGGCGGTTTTCGCTGGACGCCGCCATTCTCTTCTGCGACATCATGGTGCCAGCCGACGCCATGGGATTAAGCTTGCGCTTCGAACCGGGCCCGGTCATCGAGCCGGCCCTGCGCAACCGGCACGACCTCGATGGGCTGCGCACCACCGGCGACGGGCTCGACTACGTCTACGACGCCGTTGCCACCATCCGCCGCCAACTGGGCGCTGACCGCGCCCTCTTGGGCTTCGCCGGTGCACCTGTCACCTTGGCGACTTACCTGTGTGAAGGACGCGGCGCCCGCGACTTTCGCCACTTGAAGCACATGCTGCACGCCGACCCCACCGCCGCGCACCGGCTCCTCGAAACGCTGGTGGCGATCATCGGCGACTTCCTCACCCAGCAGGTGGCGGCGGGGTGCGACGCGGTGCAGCTCTTCGACACCTGGGGCGGCCTCCTCGACCCCGACGACGTGCGCAGGTTTTTGGTGCCGCACACCCAAACGCTCATCGCCCGCGTCCGCGAAGCTGGGGCACCGGTCATCTACTTCACGCGCGATACCGCGAGCCTCTTGCCCATCCTCCCCAGCTTGGGAGCCGACGCCTACGGCGTCGACTGGCGGCTGAGCCTCCAAACCGCCCGCGGCGCTGTAGGTAGCGCCGGACTCGCGGGCAACTTGGATCCGACGCTCTTGGAGGTCAATGCCGAAGGCGCGGCACGCCGGGCGGCGGCCATCCTCGGCAAGCTGGGCGGCGTTGGCCACGTCTTCAACTTGGGCCACGGCATTCACCGCCAGACCCCACCCGAGCACGTCGCCGCCCTGGTGGACGCCGTGCACGCCTGGCGCCCGGCTGGCAGATGAAGCTCCGAGCCAGTTATCCCTACTATCTGGGTGGCGAAGCTTTAGCCCCCAACCAGAGCCTGGAAGTCACCGACAAGTATTCGGGTGAGGTGGTGACGCGCGTGGCCACGGCCGACACCCCGACCGTCGAGCGCGCCATCAGCTTGGCCGCGGCGGCCGCCGAACCCATGCGCCGGCTCGCCGCCTACGAACGCCAGGCGATCCTCGACCAGGCGATCGCCGCCTTGGCGGCGCGCGAGGACGAGCTGGCGCTAACCCTCTGTATCGAAGCGGGGAAACCCATCCGCGACGCTCGCGGCGAAGTCGACCGCCTCCTCGATACATTCAAAGTCGCGGCGGCGGCGGCGGAAGCGGTCAGGATTGGCGGCGAGGTCATGCCGCTCGACATCACCGCCCGCGCCCGGGGCTACACCGGCATGTGGAAGCGGGTGCCGATCGGCCCGTGCGCGTTCATCAGCCCCTTCAACTTTCCCCTCAACCTAGTGGCCCACAAAGTGGCGCCGGCGATCGCCGCCGGTTGTCCCTTCGTCTTGAAACCGGCCAGCTTGACGCCGGTGGGAGCGCTCTTGATCGGTGAGGTCTTGGCCGCCACCGACCTCCCCAATGGCGCCTTCTCGATCTTGCCGTGCGCGCGCGCCGACGCCCTTCCCCTGGCCACCGACGAGCGCCTGAAGCTCTTGAGCTTCACCGGATCACCGGCGGCGGGCTGGCCCCTCAAAGCCCGCGCCGCCAAGAAGAAGGTGGTTTTGGAACTGGGCGGCAACGCCGCGGTCATCGTCGACACCGACTGCGACCTCGCCGACGCCGTCGAGCGCATCGTCTACGGTGCCTTCTACCAGAGCGGCCAGAGCTGCATCGGTGTGCAGCGCATTCTGATCCACGCGTCGATCTACGAGCGCTGCCGCGACCTGCTCTGCGAAGCCACTCGCCCCCTCCAAGCCGGCGACCCCAAGCGCGCCGACACTTTCATCGGCCCGATGATCTCAACGGCCGCCGCCGAGCGGCTGCACGGCTGGACCGCCGCCGCCGTAGAAGCCGGCGCCAAACTCTTGATCGGGGGCGGACGCCAGGGCGCCACCCTCGAACCCACCCTCCTCGAAGATGTCCCGGAGGACCAACCGGTGGTGTGCGAAGAGGCGTTCGGCCCGGTGGCGGTGCTGAGCCGTTTTACCGATTTCGAGGAAGCGCTTGCTCAAGTGAACCGTTCGCGCTACGGCCTCCAGGCCGGCGTCTTCACCCGCGATCTCTACAAAGCCCAGCGCGCCTGGGACACCCTCGAGGTGGGCGGCGTCGTCATCGGCGACGTGCCGTCCTGGCGGGTCGACCACATGCCCTACGGCGGCGTCAAAGACTCGGGGCTCGGGCGCGAAGGCGTACGCTTCGCCATCGAGTCGATGACCGAAATCCGGCTCTTGGTGATTCGCACGGCGGGGGCCTAGGTCAGGTCATGCTCGACGCAAGCGCCAGCAATATGGATGACCAAGCTTTGTCGCGCAGCGAGATCAGCGTCCAATCGAGCTTGCACCTCGCCGCTGCTGGCGCCCCGCGCGCGAGTTGTCGGCAGACCAAGAGTCAAAGCGATCGCCGCAAACACAACCTTGTTCGGGTCGGTGACCCAGATCCTGCCCGTGACTGTTCGTCTTGCCTTGACGCAGAGGAATCGCACCGTATGGCTGAACTCAAGACCAAAAAGACCCGCGCTTCGGTCACCGAGTTTCTGAAATCGATCGAAGACGACCGGCGGCGGACCGATTGCCGGGCGGTGGTCAGGCTGATGCGCGCCGCCACCGGCGCCCGCCCGGCCATGTGGGGAACGTCGATTATCGGCTTCGGCAACTACCGCACCACCTACGCTAGCGGCCGCGAGATCGAGTGGTTTTTGACCGGCGTGTCACCGCGCAAGCAAGCGCTCACCCTCTATATCATGGACGGCTTTTCGGGCTACGGAGCCCTCCTTAAGCGGCTCGGCAAGCACAAGACCGGCAAAGCCTGCCTCTACATCCGGTCGCTCGACGACATCGACATGGACGTGCTCGCCAAGTTGATCGAAAATTCGGTCGACCACAAACGCCGCCACGACGCGTAGCGCCAGAGGAGTAAGACAATGCCAAACAACGCCAACCGCTTGACGCCCGAGGCGCTCTGGCAATTACCGCGGGTAGGCGCGCCAGTCCCCGCGCCAGACGGCAGTTTTCTGATCGTCCCGGTTACCACCTTCGACTTGGACGCCAACAAAGGCACCACCCGGCTCTACCAAATGGAGATGGACGGCTCTTCGCCGCGGCCCCTGACCGCCGAGGGTGCCACAGCCTCCGCGCCGACTGCGAGCCCCGACGGCTCCCAACTCGCCTTCCTCCGGAAGGCCGGTGACCCCGAATACGACCAGCTCCACGTCATGCCCCTCGATGGCGGCGAAGCGCGCGCCGTCACCCAGTTACCGCTCGGCGCCTTCGGAGCGCGCTGGCTCCCGTCCGGCGACGCCCTCATTGTCGGCGGTTGGGTCTACAAAGACGCACCGACCCTCGACGCCACCGCTGAGCGCGCCAAAGATGCAAAGGACGCGCCCGTCCAGGCCCACGTCACCGAAGATCGGATCTGCCGATTCTGGGATCACTGGCTCACCGACGGCAAAGTCCCCCACCTCTTCCACGTCGACCTGACGACGGGCGAGTGCCGCGACCTGACGCCCGAGAGCACCCGTTGGTTCGACTGGATGGATCCGGCCCAAGACTTCGACGTCGCCCCCGACGGCCTGGAGGTGGCATTCGCCGCCGATGTCAGCGAATCGCCGCACAAGCGGCTCCGCTGGGCCATCTTCACGGTGCCGGTGGCCGGCGGGCCGGTCCGCTGCCTGACGCCCGAGCACCCGGCCGACGCCGTGCGACCGCGCTACGACCCCACCGGTCGCTATCTGGTCTACGGCATGCAAGAGGAGTGGGACTTCTACGCCGACCGCATGCGCTTGGTGCTTCGCCAACGTCAGTCGGGCTGCGAGTGCATCCTGACCGAACAGTGGGATCGCTCGGCGGCGGGCTGGGAGTGGTCGCCCGACGGCAAGCACATCGTCTTTCAGGCCGAAGATCGGGGACGCACGGACCTCTACACCGTCGCCCCCGACTGCGAAGATCTGCCGCGGAAGATCCGCCGAGGGGGCAACATCACCGGTGCCCGCCCCACCGCCACCGGCTTCGCAACGCACGTTCACCACGCCCTGACCGAGCCGCCCGAAGTGTGGCGCGCGCCACTAGGTGGCGGTGAGGCCGAACGGCTCACCCGGCTGAGCGAGCCGGTTGTCCAATCCCTGGCCCTTGGGGAAGTCGAAGAAATCGAAGTGCAAGGCGCCGGCGGCACGCCCATCCAAGCGTTTGTGGTCTACCCGCCCGAGTTCGACCGCGCGCGACAGTGGCCGCTGGTGCACTTGATCCACGGCGGGCCGCACGGCATCTTCGGCGACCAGTTTCACTTTCGCTGGAACGCCCAGGCCTTCGCCGCCCAGGGCTACGTGGTTGCCTGCGTCAACTTCCACGGCTCGACGTCGTTCGGACAGGACTTCACCGCCTCGATCCTGGGGGCTTGGGGGGACAAGCCTCTCGCCGACATCGAGGCTGTCACCGATTCGCTGATCGAGCGGGGCTTCATCGACTCCGAACGCATGGCGGTCGCCGGCGGTTCGTACGGGGGCTATCTGACCGCCTGGATCACCACCCAAACCCAGCGCTACGCCTGCGCCGTATGCCACGCCGGCGTGTTCAACCTGGACAGCATGTACGCCTCCGACATCACCCAGGGCCGCGCTCGCTCGATGGGTGGGGAACCTTGGGTCGACCCAGCGGCTATCCACCGCTTCAGCCCCGCCGCCCACACTGCCGGATTGCAAACCCCGACCTTGGTGATCCACGGCGAGTTGGACTACCGGGTCCCCCTCACTCAGGGGCTAGAGCTGTACGGCATCTTGAAGGCCAAGGGAGTGCCGGCGCGGCTCGTCCACTACCCGGATGAGAACCACTGGATTTTGAAACCGCAGAACTCGCTGCATTGGTACGGGGAGGTGTTCGCCTGGTTGAAGCGCTACCTGGGAGCGGGCGCCTCACCGACCGCCGAGGTGGTGGGCGCCGCTGGAGAAAGCGCATGAGTTCCAGAGCGGAACCGAGTACCGCGACCCTCGAGTCCCGAAACCCAGCCACCGGCGAGCGGGTTGGTAGCGTCGAGGTCACCTCCACCGAGGGAGTCGGGCTCGCTGTCGACAGAGCCCAGGCCGCGTTGCCGGCCTGGCGGGCCCTCTCCCTGGAGGAGCGGGCCGAAGCCCTGGGTCGAGTCGCCGAAGCAGCCAAGTCCCACCTCGAAGCGCTCGGCCACCTGATCACCCAGGAGATGGGCAAGCCCCAACGCGCCGCACTGGGCGAAGCTCAATCGATTCCCGGCTCACTGACCGACCTGGATGAATGGATCGAAGTGCTCCGCCCCCAAGTCCTGACCCAGGGTGGGCTCTCAACCCGCGTCGTGCGCGACCCGCTTGGCGTGGTGGCGGTCATCACGCCGTGGAACTTTCCGGTGTCCATGGCGCAGTCCATGCTCGTCCCCGCCCTGCTGGCCGGCAACACCGTAGTTACCAAACCCTCCGAGGAAACACCTTTGACCGGCGCCCTCCTCCACAGCTTCTACCAAGCAGCGCTGCCACCGGGGGTCTGCGAGCTGGTGCAGGGTGGCGACGCGGTAGGGCGCGCCCTCGTCGCTGCGCCGGTCCAGATGATCGCCTTTGTCGGTAGCCAGGCCGCCGGCAAGTCGATCATGGCCGCCGCCGCCACGGACTTGAAGCGCTTGGTCCTGGAGTTGGGCGGCAAAGATCCGATGGTAGTCTTGGATGACGCCGACCTCGAGCGCGCCGCCGAGTTCGCAGTGCACGGGGCTTTTCGCAACGCTGGCCAGGTTTGTGTCTCGGTCGAGCGGGTTTATGTCGACGGCGCGGTGGCTGAGCGCTTCACGCAACACGCCCTCGAGTGCGCGCAGCGCTACAAGGTCGGCCCCGGCACCGAGGAGGGCGTCGACATGGGCCCGATGGTGTCGGCCGAGGCCCGCGCCCGCGTCCTCGCCCAACTCGACGACGCGCGCCGCCAGGGGGCCCGGGTCGAGCTGGGCGGCAAACCCATGGAAAGCCTCGGCCACTTCATGGAACCGACGGTAGTGACCGGCGTCGACGACACAATGCTCCTCATGCGCGACGAAACGTTCGGTCCCGTCCTCGCCATTCAAACGGTGGCATCGCCAGAAGAGGCAGTGGCTCGCGCCAACTCGGGCCCCTTCGGACTGGGAGCCACCCTTTGGAGCAATAACCCCGAGCGTGCAGCGCACTACGGCGCACAGCTCGACGCCGGCATGGTAGGCATCAACCGCTCGATCGGTGGGGTCGCTGGCACCCCCTGGGTGGGGGCAAAGCAATCCGGCCTTGGTTTCACCGGCTCGCCAGAGGCCGTCCTCCAGTTCACCCAGACCCGAAAGATCTCTTGGAGTGAGTAAGGAACCCCTCAACAGCATGACAGAGCCCTTCAGACTAGGCCTGGTCGGTACGGGGTTGGTCACAGAGCGGCTCCACCTACCCGCTGCTCTGGCAATCCCAGAAGTGTCGATCACCGCCTTGGTGGACACCAACCAAGAACGCGCCGCGGCGCTTGCCAAAAGCCATGGGTTGCAGGTCCAGCTCACGAGCGACGTGGCGAGCGCATTGGGATCGATGGACGGGGCGCTCATCGCTACACCCAACCACACCCATCGCGCCATCGCCGAGGTCTGCATGCAAAGTGGCGTGCACGTCTTGATCGAAAAGCCGCTGGCCACCTCGGCGGCCGATGGCATGGCCATCGAGCAGACGGCGGGTCAGACTGGATGTATTGCCGCGACGGGCTACGTCATGCGCTTCTTGCCCCACGTTGAACGCATGCGCCAGCTCCTAGCCGAGAGACACTTTGGTGCTCCCCGCCGGTTCGTTTGGCGGTTCGGCACGCGCGGCGGCTGGTCTCCAGTGTCGAACTACACGCTCGACCGAGCCGCCGTCGGCGGCGGTTCCCTGGTCATTTCGGGCACACACTTTTTGGATCTGTCGATCGACTGGTTCGGCTATCCCGACCGCGTCGAGTTGTGGGACGACGCGCTGGGCGGGCCCGAGGCGACAGCCAGCGCCAGGCTGTTCTACGAATCAGACGCAGCCACGGGAACGGCAGGCCTAGAAGGCGAAGTCCTGGTGTCGAAAACCATTGCCCTAGCCGAGGGTTGCGCGGTCGACTGCCAGGACGGCGTCGTCCTGTTCCACACTGCAGGTGATGGCAGCATCCGTTTTCGTCCACACAACCAGCCGCAGGTGGAACACCTGGTCGCGCCGCGCCGGCCAACGCCACCAATCAATCATTTCCAGCTGCAAATCTCCGACTTCGTAAGCTCCTGCCGAACCGGCGCGACGCCGCGGGTGCCAGCGGCGGTGGGTGTCAAGAATCTGCAGCTGCTCGAAGCTCTCTACGCTGCACGTCAACCGTTTGACGAACATTGGTATGAAACCCCGAGCGCAACGCTGCGAGGTGAAGCATGACCATCTGCGTCCTCGGTGCCTCAGGCTTTGTCGGGGCCACACTGGTCGAACGCCTGCTCGCCAACGGGCAGCACTCGGTCAAGCCGGTCATCCGCACCGCTGGCAACGCCTGGCGCTTGGCTCGTCGCGGCATCCACCTCGAGCACGCCGACGTCGGTGATCCGGACTCGCTCGACGAGGTCATGCGCGGTGCCGACTATGTGGTGAATTGCGCGATGATTCCACCGCCGCTCATCGTCAAGGGAACTGAAGCCTTGGTCAGCGCCTGTGAGCGCCATCAAGTGCGGCGGCTGGTGCATCTCTCAAGCGTCGCGGTCTATGGCGAACCGCCCTCCCCGGACAGCGTCAGTGAAACGGCCGCACCTCGCACAGTCAAAGGGACCTACGGTTACTTCAAGGATCGCCAAGACCAAATCATCGGCAGCGCGGTCGAAGCCGGGCGTATTTCGGCGCACATTCTCTGCGTCCCCAACATCTCTGGGATCTACAGCCGTTACTTGCTCGAACTGGTGAGCGCGATCGGCGCCGAGCGTTTTGCTTTGGTAGAAGGTGGGACACTGCCAGTGATGCTTTGCGACGTCCAAAACGTCGCGCAGGCCATCGAACTGACCCTCAACTCCCCCCATACCGACGGCAAGCGTACGTTTGTGATGGACGGCGAGCCGACGACATGGCGCCAACTCGCCGAGCACCTGGCGCCCCTCGCCGGGCGCTCGCTGCCACTTCCCACGCTGAGCCGCGCAGCGGCCCTGGCGGTCCTAGAAGGCGGGCCCCGCGGCGTGCGAGGCGCGCTGGGAACGCTGAAACAAGTAGTCGCCCAACCCGGTGTCAAGCAAGCCGTGAAGCGCAACGCCAGCCTGGCGCAAAGCTACTTGAAGTGGCGCGCGCGTCTAGGAACGCTGCCACCCGCCTGGCGATCCCGAACCGCAGCATGGGCATCCTCCGGCCAGCAATCCCCCCCAGCCGGGCCAGCGACCACACCTCTGGAACCGCGCTTCCTACAGCACCAGCTTCGCGAAGTGAGGCACTCCACCGCCAAGGCATCGACCACCCTGGGTTACGTGCCGGAGGTCAGCTTCGAGCAAAGCATGCGCGCCTTTTTTAAGTGGTACCGGACGCTACACGGCTTGGACGGCCCATCTGCCACCCTTATCCGCGAGCTTGACCAGGAGCTTTGGTTCAGTCCGGTGGACTAACCGCACAGGAGCTCTTGGGGCCGGTATCTCGTTCATTCAAGCCGACGCGTTGCTTCGCAACCTAGGGCCACCTAGTCCATCCCGAGCGGTAGCTGCTTCGACTGCTCAACAACCTCCGCCTCGGAGCTGTCTTGATGGATGACCTGCTGCACGACGCGATCGGTCACATCCGACAGGTAGCTACGCAAGGTGCTCGAGATTTCTTTGAACTCGGGCCATAGGGTCTCGTCGACGAAGCGTCTCGGCACTTTGGCCATAACCGTGGTGTAGCGCTGGCGTTTGTAACGGTAGGGTCGGATCCCGTATCGCCGGAGCATTGCGACGAAGACCTTGCGGGCCCACATGTCCGCCATCGAGAACCTGTGCTCGACTGGCGGGTCTTCTCTCTCCCAATGCTTCAATCGCTCGAGAATGCGGCCCCGGGCTCGTTCTGCAGCGACCTTCTCGCCCTCGGTGGTCGCGCCGGAGTAGAGCGCTTCGATCAATCGCAGCTTGTCAATGAGCCTCGCTTCATCCATTCGATCTATACCTCACACTCGCCAGTCATCACCCGGCACGATTCGATGCATGAACCCGTCAACAAGGGGAACCTTGAACGCGGTGTCTCCATGGCTCGGACTCCAGACCATTCCCTTCTTGATCAGTTTTCTCCGCGTTGGTGCAACTGACTGCACGCCGCGCCCCAGAGCTTGCGCGCCCGCTCGTCTCGCGAGAGTCGTAGAAGAGCCGGGCGGAGTTGCCTTGCGAGCATCGCTGGAAGCGATCGGGTCTCGGGCGCCTCCCTGTCCCGGAACCGCGGTTCCAGTGCCGGAAGATGCAGGAATCACGCCGGAACGGCAACGCCACGCCACTCACCAAAGCCCCAACACCACCATGCACCCGAAACTGCCGGTGGCGTGTGCGGCAATGGCCCACCGCAAGCCGTCCCGGCCGGCCACCCAACGCCACACGCAACCGGCGACGGCCAGCGCCGCGCACGCGAGAGCAACCCACGGCCAGTGCGCGAACAAAAGAAAGATGAATACATGGTAGGCGCCAAAGAGAACGTCGTTCACACCACCAAGCCTGGGCGCCAGGAGCCTTCGCCAAAACCACTCCTCGAAAGCGACGTGGACGCTCGACTGGTAGAGCGTCAACACCGGGAGCATCGCCCGCGGCACGCCGTAGTCGGCCAGCTCTCCCGCCAGGTCACCCAGCCCGAGCACGGGTCGAAGCCACGCCAAGACGGCAACGCCAAGGAGTGACAGCACCACCGCAGCGGGACCGCGCCAGCCGCTTCCAGCATCACCGGGGCCGCGCCCAAGAGCGCCGGCGCCGCCCGGACCGCCCAGGCGATCCCGCCAGACCCACCAGGCGCCAGCGACCACCGCGTGATAGACGGCGTAGCAAACCCAGACTTGGCGTGCCCACCACAGGCCGCAAAGCATGGCGACAGCTGGCACCAGGCAAAGCAACCACGCCCCCCGTCGAGTAGGCCCACGCGCCAGACCCTCTGCTTTGATCTGAGACACCCGCTCCCGCCTGGTTAACGCTGAGGCACCGGCTCCCGCCTCACGACCCCGATCTCTAGCGCCGATTCAGCAAAATAGAACACGCACTCGAAGGAGGTCGGGGTTGCAGCTCGTTGCTTGCTCCGCTTGCCACACCCAGTTCGACGTCACCGAGCATCACGGTGCCGAACTCCGTTGCACCTGCGGAGTCACCGTGACACTCACCCGGCACGCGGCGGTGGATGCGCTGGTCACCCGGTGCAGCGCCTGCGGAGCCCCGGTCGAGTCCAACGCCACGCAGTGCGGCTACTGCACGGCCGAGATCATATACGATCGCGGCAAGCGCACCCTCCTTTGCCCCGAGTGCTACGCCAGGAACCCGCAAGCCGCCGGCTTCTGTTCGTGCTGCGGCGTCAAGTTCGATCCACAGCAACCTGCGGCGCTGGACACCGACAACTGCCCAGCCTGCGCCCATGCGATGACCGCCCGGGCGATTGGCGGCATCACCGTCCAAGAGTGCCCCAAGTGCCTTGGGCTTTGGGTCCAAGAATTCGAGGAACTGGTAGACCGCGCTACTCAGGCGGCGCGGCAGAAGGCGCCCACCCTCAAGGTCGAACCTTCCAAGTCCAAGAAAGCCGCGTTCGACTCGCGCATCGTCTACCGGCAGTGCCCGAGCTGCGGCACGCAGATGCTCCGGCAAAATTTCGGCAAGCGCTCCGGCATCATCGTCGACCGCTGCCGGGAGCATGGGACGTGGCTCGACGCCGACGAGTTGGAGGACATCGCCGCCTTCATCCTGAGCGGGCGCTTTGAGGCGGCAACAAGCACTGCAGCCGCCAACCCACTCGCCAACGCTTCCGCCGCCTCGCTCGAAGCGCTCATGCAAACCGCCAAGGAAGAACGGCAGCGCACGCGCGAGACCTGGCAGGTCCCGGTGGAGCGGCATTCGCCGCTGGGGACGCTCGTCTCGATTGGCAAGTTTCTGAGCGACCTACTGAACTAACCGATTCGGAGAGAGACCAACATGGGCATTCTCGACAAGCTGCGAGCCGAGTTCATTGACATTATTGAGTGGGTGGACGACTCCAACCGCACGCTCGTCTGGCGTTTCCCGCGCTACCAGAACGAAATCAAACATGGCGCCCAGCTCATCGTGCGCCCCGGCCAGACCGCCATCTTCGTGCACCGCGGCCGCATTGCCGACGTCTTCACACCCGGCAACTATCGCCTCACGACCCGGAACCTGCCGATCCTGGGCACGCTCCAGGGATGGAAGCACGGCTTCGACAGCCCCTTCCGCTCCGAGGTGTATTTCTGTTCTACCCACCAGGTCACGGATCTAAAGTGGGGCACGCCCAACCCGGTCATCATCCGCGACCGCGAGTTTGGGCCGGTCAGGGTGCGCGCCTTCGGCACCTATACGCTCAGGGCATCCGACCCTCGCGCCCTGTTGAGCGAATTGGTCGGCACCGATGCCGAGTTTGACGCCGAAGAAATCAGCGTCCTCTTGAAGTCAATCATCACGACGACCTTTTCCGATTTGGTGGCCTCGGCCGGCATTTCGGTGCTGGATCTGGCATCGAACTATCAGGAAATCTCCGACCAGCTCCGCCAAGCGGTCCTCGAGCGCGTGGACGATGAGTACGGCCTAGACATTCCCCAGCTCTACATCGTCAACATCTCGGTCCCCGAGGAAGTAGAACGCGCTCTCGACGCACGCTCGAGCATGGGCATCGTCGGAGACCTGGCTGCCTACCAGCAGTACCAGATCGGTCAATCGATCCCCGCCGCAGCCACCAGCCCCGCCGGCGGCCTGGCCGGCGCCGGAGTTGGTCTGGGGATGGGAATGGCGGTCGCCGGGCGCATGGGCGCGATGCCCGAGGGAGGCGCCATGCTGCAGCCCGAAGCGCCACCGCCAGCGCCGGTCGCTACGAATTGGCACTGGGTCGAAGCGGGCCAGACTATGGGGCCAATTGGCGCCGACCAGCTGGCTGAGGCGATTGCCACTGGCCGGGTGAAAGCCACCTCCTACCTCTGGAGCGCCGGCATGTCGAATTGGCAACGGGCCGCCGAGCTCGCCCAATGGGCGCCTTACTTCCAAGCACCACCACCGCCGCCGCCGGCAGGGTAGCCCGCGCGCTGGCCGCCGCAATCGGGCGCATACAACCACACCTGAACCAGAGGGCGACTGTCAGTAAGGGTTCGCCAAACCAACCCTTACGTTGGGCGCACGGATTCAAACACGTGGCACTGTGGAACTGCCCCCTTCCCCGGAGGAACCAATGAGAGAAGCTCGGACCTGGCTTGTGGTGGCCGCTCTTGTGTTTGGGGTAACGACGGCGTTCGCTTCCGAGTCCATCGAAGAGACGACCTCGGCTCTTGAGGACGCGATCGCGGAGTTGGATGACGCCCGAGAAAACCTGGAGTACTACCGTTAGGACCTTGAAGGAGCGGATCTGCGTGCGGCCCTTAGCAACGTCGAGCACGCGAAGAGAACGATGCGGTCCGTCGCGTGCTAGCTTCTTCTGGCATCTATCGACACTGGCCAAGCCGCCGACTTCGAAAAGGTCCCCGGCGCGCTGAAGGTCCTGGAGCCTGCGGTGTACGGCCACATCGGCCAATAGGTCACGGCGCCCAACTAGCGTTTGCAGCGGACGGTCCCCGCGTACAATACTGGACGTATCGATGAGGGCCGGGCACTCATCCGGGGGCGCGATTCCTTCGCGTTTCTCGCCGTGAGCGGGGCCCGCCGCTGAAACGCTTCCCGTTCGGCCAGAGAGCGTTCATTGTGAATCTCATTGAATCGTCACGAAACTTTGACGGAAAACGAACATCTGAGCTAGAGCGACTGAGCGCATCGATGTTGCGGAACGATGACTCTGTGGCTCAGCTTCTGGCGGTTGCGGAGCATGACGACACGACGCTGCAAGTCGGTGCAACGTAAGGGTTCGGCGAAACCATGGCGCTGAACTCCGACTTCGATCGTCGCGTTGGGTTCTTCAGATCCGCTCACCCTGTTGGTTGAAGAGCGTATTCTCGGTCGTTTGAGGTGACCTCAGAGGAGACTTCCGCACGTGCAGCTACCCAAGCCGAGGGAAGAAGTTCGTCAAGGCGCTCTGTTGGCCAACCGCCGGCAAGCTTAGCGATAACATCCATTAAGTACGAGTAGCCATCGACCTGCTGTGCTGCACACGTGCACAGCAAGCTATAGAGCACGGCAGCGCACTCAGCACCGGCGTTCGAGCCGGCAAACAAGTAGTTCTTGCGACCCCCTAGTGCCAGACTCCTAATCTGGCGCTCGCATCGATTGTTGTCGAATTCGAGCGCTCCGACCTCGAGGAAACGCGTCAACGCATCCCACGGTTGAGACTGTAGTTGCACGCTTTGGCCAGTGCGCTCTGTGGCGGTTCTCGGCCCTTCGTCTTCAGCAACCACCACGACTCGGTCGACTCGCGATAGCCAGCCACCACTGCCAATACCTCTTTCGTGCCGTCACTCATAAGCGCCGATCACCATAACCAACGCTTCTCCCGCTCGAGGCCGATTCGCGAGATGGCCAGAAGTCCAAGGAAGCGACTCGGCGGGGCTGGCAAACCCCTTTTGCATGGGGTGGATTGAGTCTGGGGCGGAGGGCAGAAAATTCGGGGGTTGCGTCACTGTCGCGCTGGAGTAATACTGTGAGTGGGCAGCCTCATTTGGCCCAGGGGCACTCAGGGAGAGAACAATGAAAGGTCCGCCGGTCGCCGTCTGTGTCGCCCTCCTTTGCCTACCCGGTTTCGCCCGTTCCGCTGCCAATGGCGACGCTCGTATTGTGCTACATGCGGTGCCCCATGCCCCGTCGAACACATGTTCCACGCCTGTAGACGCTGGGCTTGACTGCGAATCCGTGCGACCGACGACGTCGGTTGCTGCGTCCGCCGACATTGAAGTGTATGTCTACATACAGAACTTCGACGCCGTAGCTGCTGCACAAATGGCTTTCGATTGGGATCCTAGTTGGAGCTTCCTCTATTGGGCAGGTGGGTGCCAGTCGAACGAGGTCTTGGGGCAGACAGCACCAACCTCCTCGGGTGACAGTTACATTGCGGCCTTCGATGCGGTGACGAGCGGCGAGATGATGCCGCTTGGTCGCCTGCGCTTCAGCAGCTCCGGAAACGGTGGGACCGCTCTCACGGTTGTCGAAACCTGGGCGCCAGGGGGCACGGCGATTCTTGATGATCAGGCGAGCCTGGAAGCGATACCTGTGGAACGGCGCGGGCGAGTGGATGTTGGCGGCCCCGGTTTTAATAGTTGTGGCGGTGACAGCAAGTCGAAGGCGTTTTTTTAGATCGGCCGCCGCCGAACACGCCGCCAGTCGGATCGTTCCTCTTCGACCGGTGCCAAACGACCAAGGGTTTCGAGCACGTGATGGGCTTCTATTTCCTCGATAGGGCGCAGGACTACGTCCAAAACACGCTAGGGCTCTCTTTGAACCCGGGCCAGCAAAAACTGGACCCAATCGCGGGGGGCTCCCGATACAATCGGGCTACAGACACGATTGAGCTTAGCCGCGGATCGGGCCCTTCGGAGGATGCCGAAGACCCTGAAGTCGTGCTCCACGAGTATCTTCACGTTTTGCATGAAGACGCATGTCCCGGTTTTGTGACCCATGGGGCAGAAGGTCCTAAGCTTGCTGAGGGACTATCGGACTTTTTTGCCTCAGCCCTCTTGGCGCATGAACCGCAGCCTTTCGATCGTGTTTGGGCCGAGTGGAGCGCTCAGGACGCCACGGGGATCTTTGATTCCGGATACGGTCGGACGGTCGCGAACCAACTCATGTATCCATATGCTTGGCATCCAAGTCCTCATGTGGGCGGGCTTTTGGCGAGCGGGGCGATGTGGAGCGTGTTCCAAGCCTACGAGTCGGTGTTGGGCGCATGTCCTACCGGGGTAGGGGATGGCAACTTCCTCGCAGCTTGCACGGCTAGGGACCGGCTCGCGACGCACTTACTCATGTCTTTTTCCGATATGTGTAGCGAGCCGAGTTTGAGGGGCCTGGCTGAGTCATTGGTCAATCAAGAAATCGGGGCGGGACCGCCGAACGTGGCGCTGATCCAATCGGCGGTCGACGCCCTTGACTCTCGGGGCTTGTTTTTCAACCAGCAGGAGGAACCCTGGGGCGCGACATTCGAGCCGGTAGCACTGCCAGGCGATCAGACAATTCCGGCAAATGCTGTTGTTCGCGTCAGGATTGTGAACAGCGCCTATCCCGTGGATCCTTCGTCTGTGGTACTGAGCTACGGCGGCACGGACGGCCCGTTCACTGGGTCGACGGCGATGACGCTTATTGGGGCCGATACGTTCGTAGGAGTGATTCCCTCGTTTCCTCTCGAAACGCTCGTGCGTTATCGAATCGACGCGACGAACGGGCTCGGAGTCACCGTTCACTGGCCAAAGACGGTCTCTCCGAGCCATCCCCTTGAGGACGCGGCCGTGTTTTATGTTGGCACAGCGGCTACTCGCACCACCATGTCGCACAGCGTTGGGGGTAGTGGTGGACAAACCATCTTGCCGGGTACCAGTACATCGTTTGATTTCTTGCTCGGCAGTAACGCTCAGGTTACGGATGTTTCGTGCCATGTTGTCGCCGATGGTGCAAAGCTAGGCATGGTCCGGATCGAGTTGATCAACCCGGCCACCGCAGCAGCCCTCTTCTACAATGACGTTGCCGACGTTGACCAGCACCTCTCGAGCATAACCGCATTCGATTGGTGGTTCGACGACGCGCGAAGGGCTCCATACAATCAAGTGGGTCCGTTTGCTTTTGGGGAGGATGTGCCCAACGATCCAGACTTGGCGTTACTCACGGGGAGCGGGCTGGCAGGTACTTGGACTGTCACGGTCACGAATCCGCCGAACTCGGTCGGTACCCAGCCGCTTACAGTCCGTGACGTTGAGTTGCAGATCACCACGGGTGATTTACCCGTAGGGATTGAAGAGCTAAGTGCCCCCGCGATTCCGGCTGCGCTTGGACCAGGTCATCCCAATCCTTTCGTCGACCGGATCTCAATCCCAATATGGCTGCCGTCCGATTCCACGGTAGAGCTAAAGATCTTCGACGTCACGGGGCGGGCGGTGCAGGTGATCAGGCGCGATTTGCGACGCGGAGAACACACCCTGTCCTGGGATCGCACGACAGCGTCAGGTGACCGCGTGCCCAGTGGTGTCTATTTCTATCAACTTCGAACTCCTGGCTTTGTCGGATCCAGGAAAATGGTTGTGGCCAGATAGGAGGTTGCGATGCACCGGTTAGTGGCTGGCGCTTTGACGGTTGTACTTGCATTCTCTGTGCGTACAGCCTTGGGAGCGAACGAAAATCTGACGTTGGTTTTGGACGCAAGACCGACGAACATCGGTCCGTGCAGCGGTGTGCCGGGGGTATGCGATGGTGTTGACCCAGTGACTCAGGTTGTACCGCAAGAATCCTACTACTTCAGGATGATTGTGAGGAACATTGACGCGGAGCTTTACGCGGTTCTCTGTGCGTTCGATTGGGATCCGAGCTGGACTTTCGTGGCAAGCGCGTGGTGTTCGGGGGTGAGTTCCGGTGAGGTGTCACCGTACGGACCGGGGCCGATGGAGGGTTCGCTTGACGCGACGTTTGATTGCATTCCTGCGGGGAGCACCGTTGTAGCTGCGTGGCTTCTGATGTCCTCAGGGCACCGGGGGTGTCTCGAGATCATTGAATCCACCTTCTTCCCGATTTGTGGGCTGGCGTCAATTGAGTGCGCGCAGCCCGACTGTACGCCGATTCGCCCAGACAACGTCGGGCGTGTGTGCGTCGGGCCCGGTGGCTACGCGCCGTGCGAGCCAGTCGTGGTGCCGGTGGAGGCGGCTTCCTGGGGACGAATCAAGAGCCAGCTCCAAGAGCGCTGGTCACCCAACTAGGCGGGGGCGGTCCCCGTCAACCATGCATCACTCCGCAAGTGGCAACGACTGGTGGCGCCTGGCGCGCGCACTTCACTCTCAACGTTGGCAGCACCGTCCTGAACGCGCCTCTAGCCGGCGTTGGCAGTTGCTGACCCTCGGGCTCGTCGCCCTGGCCGCGTTGTCAGCCGCAACGCCGGGAGTCGCTGGCGTCGACCTCCTGTCGCCTCTCTACGAGGTCGCAGCACCCGGTGCCCACGTCCGCATGGCGTCCAACGGGACTGGCGGTTTGGTGTTCGCATGGCACGGACACGGGATTCAGGCAAGAGTGGGCACCGGCGACTCCTTGATTGATGTCAGCCAACCTGGCCCAGTCTATCTTCAGCTCGGCGGCGTCACTCAAGATCCGATTGGCAATTTCGTCGTGACCTGGGTTGCCGATGACGGCATTGTCCGGCGTGTGTTCGCGCGCCGATTTGCCGCTACCGGAATCCCTCTAGACACACAGTTCGTCGTCAACGACATCAGTCAAACGGCAGCACAACTGTCGGTCGTCGAGTATCACCCAAACGGCGGCTTTGTCGTGGTTTGGGACGCGCCCGACGCCGATGGCAATGGCATCTACGTGCGCGGGTTCAACGACAACGGCACACCGGCGACCGGAGAGATTCGGGTCAACAGCAACCAGACGGGCGACCAGACGGCACCCGCCATCTCGTTTGCTCCCGATGGGACTTCTGTAATCGCCTGGGAAACTAGCCCCGGCATTTTTGCGCGACGCTATACAGCTGCAGGGACACCTATTGGTACCGAGGTCAGGATCGATACGATGGGAGATCTTTCACTGCACCCAACGATCTCACACAACCGGGACGGGTGGTTTCGTGATCGCCTGGTTTACCTACTCTGGGATCATGGCGCGAAATTTTAATCCCCTTGGATTCCCATTTGGGCCCGAATATGTGGTGGGACCCCCTGTGGGTTTCGATCGGGTTTCGCTTGACCACGTTGGCAATGGCGACTACATCATCACTTGGGGACAAACATCCCCGGCCTGGGGCAAGGCTCAATCCCCGCGCGGTGCTTCAGCCAAACATCCGCACCCATAGGTGACCCGTTCGAGCTAGCGCTATTCGGCGCCAAGCGGAACACAGCCCCGGCAATCCGGATGACCGAGTCGGAGCACATGTTGTTCGTCGCTTGGACCGATGAAGACGATCCCCCTGGCACCGTTAACGGACTCAGGCTGCGCGTCGCCACCACCGCCGCCGGGGAGCCATCCGCGAACCCCGTCGCTCTCGGCCTCACCGCATCCCCGTCGCCGTTTCGGAGTTCTACCCGCCTCGCCTTCGATCTGGCCGAACCAGGGCCAGTCGCGCTCGACGTCTTCTCAGCCAATGGCCGGCATCTGCGTCGCCTCCTCCGCGGAGGCACCCAGCCAGCTGGTCGCCACGAGGTCACCTGGGGAGGCGAAACCGAGCTGGGCGCCGTCGTCGGCCCGGGGGTGTACTTTTACACGCTGCGCACCGCGCGAAGCACGAGAGCGGTCGCATCGTCAAGCTGCGCTGAGCACGCGCCGCTGGTCGAACCGCACCGGCGCTGGCGCCCAAGGTACCACCCGGTTGCAAGCGGGTGGCGCGAGACACCCGCCTCAGTATCCTTGGAAGTGCGGCGGTTCGCCGTCGCCTCGCCCGCGAGCAAATCCACAAATCCCGTCAACCTGCACCGTGAGGACCCAAGCTCGCAGCTGACCGCACCTTTGCCGAGGACTGTGGTCTAGCCCACCAAACTGCGTGACCCCAGAAAGCGACGCGTCATCCGCCTGCCCACCGGGTTGGGTGTGTGTCTTGCGGTGCCCTAGGGCCCGCGAGCCCGCCTGCGTGCGGGCGCTGGCGGCCAGCTTCGTGCTGTCCTCCTAGAGGAGTCTCATGCTGAACTCAACCACGCGGCGCCTGCTCTTGGCCGGCGCTTGCATCCTAGCTGGCTGTTTCCCGACGTCACCCGCCGACGACGACCAAGCCGACACAATCAACCTCTCCCCCGATCGCCTGCTCGCCGGGTGCTCCCGCGGTGGCGGCAGCGGTGGTGGTCACGGAAGTCATGGTGGTGGTAGCGGTGGCCACGGTGGGGGCCACGGTGGTAATGGGAGTCACGGTAGTAGTGGAGGAAGTAGCGGTGGTGGAGGCGGTGGCGACCAAGGATCGCCGCCTGCCCAACCCTCGCACGAACCGCCGCCTCCCCCGCCACCCATCCCCGACGGTGACATCGCCCGGGGTGGCTACATCATTCCCAACGGCTTCTGGAAGTCGTGGCGGGCTCGCACCCACTCGCAGGGATCGAACTGCACGGGCACCCCGTGCATTCGGTTTTGGGATCGGCAAGGCTACGGTGCGTTCGCGCCGGCATCCCAGGCCATGCGGTTCATCGACAACGATGGCGCGGACGGCTCTGTGAGTTTCCGGATCCGCTTCCACGAAGGCCAGCTGTTCCCGGGCGGTCAGGGCCGGCATCTGTTCAACATCACGTCCTTGCCTTTGGCGTTCACGCCGCCTGAAATCGGCCTGGACAACTGGACGCGGGTGGATTTCGAGCGCCCGAACGTCGGTCAAGTGCGCGCCGTCATCTTTAACAAGGTGGACGGCGAACCCATCAACGGCGGCTACTGGCCAAACCACACCTACGACGTGCCCTTTGCCGTCGATAGTTGGGGTGCCGTGGAAATTTCCTGGCACCAGGCCAACGACCGGCTAACGCTCACCGTTAACGGTGCTTCGCGCACCTTCGACCTCTTACCGGGCTCGCCACCCGTGGGGCGCTACATCGCCTTCGGGAACGTCTACGGGGTGACCGGTGAGATGGATGTCGACGACATCAGCTGGTCGACCCAGCTGTAGCGACCTCGCGCGACCGTTGCTGGCTGCGGGGTGAGCTTCACGTTCACCTCGCGCCAGCCAAACGGCGCCGGCGCGCCCATGGTGCCCTGAGCGAAGCCAAGGTGCACCGTCCCATTAGTCGAGGAATTCGACCAGGCGCTCCAACGCCGCCACCAAGTCGGGCTGACCATCCATGACCGCCAGGTTTGGATCGTTGGTGCGCCGCTTGAGCCGGCGCCCCAAGTTGGCGATCGTAAACTGGCGCGGGGTGAGCTTGGCGTTCACCTCCCGCCAGGTCAGGGGCGCCGACACTGGCGCTCCCGGCAGCGGTCGCACGATGTAGGGCGCAACCATGAGCTGGCCGTGCCGATTCTGCAGGTAGTCCAAGTAGACCCGGCCGCGCCGCGCACTCAGGACCCGCTGGGTGGTGGCGATGTCCGGATGCTGCCGCTCGATGACCCGCGCAACTAAGAGCCCGAGCTGGCGCGACTGCTCGAACGTGCACTGTCCGCCGAGCGGCAATAGAATGTGCAAACCCGACGAGCCGGTGGTCTTGACGTAGGAATCCAGTTCGATCGACTTGCACAGCCGGCGAATCGATCGAGCTAGAGTGACGACGTCGGCAAACGGCGCGTCTTTGGGGTCGAGGTCCAACAGGCACCAATCGGGACGCTGGATGGTGTCGACTCGGCTCATCCAAATGTGCAGCGGGATCGCCCCCAGATTGACGGCGTAGAGCAGTGACTCGATCGTGTCGCACACCAGGTACTCGATCTCCCGCTGGGCATGCTCGCTCCACATCCGCACGCGGCGCACCCAACTCGCCACAAAGTCGGGGAGATCTTTCTGGTAGAAGTACTTACCATCGATGCCATCCGGATAGCGGGTCAACACCGTTGGCCGGTCGCGCAAGTAGGGCTCGAGCCACGGCCAAACCGATTCGTAGTATTGGATAAGATCGCCCTTGGTGTAGCCCTCATCCGGCCAAAAGACCTTGTCCAGGTTGGTAAAGGGCACCGAGCGCTGGGCTGGTTCGACGGCCGCGGGCTCATCAACCACCAGCGGTTCCCGATCGACGCCGGCGACATCCGAGTCTTGACGCCGGCACTCCTCGGGAGCCTTGTCGTCGCGCCGGCGCACAAACACCGGGGCGCGCAGCAGCTTGTCTGAGGTGACTTCCTTGAAGCGCACTTCTGCAACCCACTCGGGGTCGACCCACACATGTTCGGCACCAGTGGGCGCACCGGTGGCGGCCGGCTCGGCGCGCCGCATCGCCTCCAACTCGCCCCGCATGGTCGCCAGTTGTTCGTCTGAAAAGCCGGTGCCAACCCGCCCGGCGTAGTGGAGCACGTCACCCTCGTAAAGCCCCAGGTGCAGAGCGCCAAAGCCCACCCGCGAGCCCTGTGGCTCGCTAAACCCGACGACCACAAAGTCGCCGGTGCGATCCGCCATAAACTTCAGCCAGTGGTTCGACCGTCCCCCGCGATAGGGTTGATCGATCGTCTTGGCCAAAACACCCTCCAGACCCATGGCGACGACCTGGTCGAACATCGCTTCGCCGCGGCCGACGATGTGATCGGCGTAGCGCAGCGGCCCAGCTCCCGGCAACACTTCGACCAAAAACTCCTTGCGACGCCCGAGGGCCAGGGTCCGTAAGTCGAGACCCTCGAGGGCCAATAGGTCAAACGCAAAGACGGTGGCAGGAGCCTCCACCGCCGCCCGCTCGATTTCCAGCCGGCGCCGGAGCTGGCTGCGCTGCTGCAACATTTGAAAGCTGGGCCGCGCCTGGGCGTCGAGCACCACGAGTTCGCCATCCAAAACCAAATCGCGATAGGGCAGCCCGGCCACCGCCCGCGCCACTTCCGGAAAGATCGCCGTCAGATCGTGGCCATTACGCGAGCGCAGAAAGGGCGCACCGTCACCGTCGCGCGCCGCCAACAGCCGATAGCCGTCGTATTTCAACTCGAAGAGCCACTCATCCGCACTGAACGGTGCCGGCGCTGGACGGGCCAGCATCAACTCGACAGCGGCTGGATCGACCGCACCTGGAAGGGCCCCAGCCTGGGCAACACGCCCGGCCAACTGGGCGGCGTGGGCACGGCCTTCGCGCAAGCGCTCCACAGTCAGGCCGCTGAAGATCGACGCCTCCCCCAACTGCGACTCGCCTTCGGTGGCGTAACCGTCCGATTTCTTCTTAAGGAGCCACTCTTTCCCAAGCTTCGGCCGAATCAGAATGAACTCACCCCGGAGCTTGTAGCCGCGTAACTCAAAGTGCAGCTTGCCGGTCTCCATCATCTGATCGGGATCATCGATCGGCACCCAGAGCCCCTTGTCCCAAACGATCACCGTGCCAGCACCGTAGTTCCCCTCCGGAATGACCCCTTCAAAATCGGCGTAGTCGACTGGGTGGTCCTCGACGTGCACTGCCAAGCGATTGGCGCTGGGATCCATCGATGGCCCGTTGGGAACCGCCCACGACCAGAGGGTGCCCCGCCACTCCAAGCGAAAGTCGTAGTGCAACCGGGTAGCGGCGTGCTTCTGGACAACGAACAGGCGCGGTCTGGCCCCAACGGCTGCGCCAAATGGCTCAGGCGTGGCGCCGGCAGCACGCTTTTGCCGGTAGCGTTCGAGCCGCTCGTAGGCTTTGTCTTTCCCTGCGCCCACGTTCTTCCCTATAATATGGGCCATGCCTGCGCGACCTCTGGCCACCGCCACTATATCGTTTGGCTTGGTGTCAATCCCTGTCAAGCTTTACTCCACCTCAGAGACCACCAACCAGATCTCCTTCCGCATGCTGCACGATAAGTGCAAGATGCCGGTGAAGTATCGCTACTGGTGCGAGCAAGACGAAGAAACCGTCCAGCGCGACGCCATCGTCAAGGGCTTCGAGTTCACCAAGGGTCAGTTCGTGGTGATGAGCGCTGAAGAACTGAAGCAACTCGAAGAGGAAGCCACCAAGGCCATCGCCATCGAGGAGTTTGTACCCCTCGACCAGATCGATCCGGTCTACTACGACAAGGCCTACTTTCTCGGCGCCGACCGGGGTGGCGGCCGCGCCTACACGCTTTTAAACACCGCCTTGGGCATGAAGGGCCTGGCCGGCATCGCCCGCTACGCCGCCCGCGGCAAGCAGTACATCGTCGTCGTCCGACCGACCCCCGACGGGCTGGTCATGCAACAACTGCGCTACGCCGACGAGGTGCGGGAGTTCTCCGACCTGCCCGAAGCCGACGAGATCAAGGTGGCCGACGCCGAGCTGAAGCTCGCCCTGCAGTTGATCGAGCAGACCGTCTCCGAGACCTTCGATCCGACCAAGTACGACAACGAGGTCAAGAAGCGCCTCGAGGAGGTGGTCCACCAGAAAGTCGAGGGACAAGAGATTGCCTTCGCCCCGGCCGAGTCCCCCAAGGCCCAGGTGGTTGACCTGATGGAGGCGCTCAAGGCCAGCCTCGGCGAAGAAGACCCCAAGAAAGTGGCCCCCAAGAAAGCCGAAAAGCCGCGCCGCAAGCGCGCCTCGGGCTAGCCCCAGCCGAATCTGCTATTCTTGACGGAAGCCGCGATTTGGCCCCGATTGGCCCCCTATTTGCCGACTCGCCGATGCCGAGTCCAACCACCCAGAGGAGCAATCCCATGCGGTCGACGCGATACTTGCTATCGAGCGCCTTCGCCCTGACCTTTGTCCTGACGGCGCTCGGCTCCGCCACCGCCGCGCAACGCGTCGTGCTTTTTGAAGAAGCTAAGAACTTTGGCTGCCCGCCTTGCGCGACGACCGACCCGATCATTCACGGGGTGCTGGACAGCTTTGGCGACCAAGTGGCCTCGGTGAAGTGGTACACCTGGTGGCCATCGGCAAACGATCCGTTCTACAACTACAATCCCGACCCGGTCGACACGCGCGTCCCCTACTACGGCATTACCGGCGTGCCCGATGTCCTCGTCGATGGCCTCGTTGGACCCGATCCCTTCAGCGCCAGCAACATGACCAATGCCATCAACCAGCGCCTCGCCGTTCCCAGCCCGGTGGCTATCTCGGTGGACGGCATCGTCGCGAGTGACACGGAGGCCGAGATCAACGTCTCGATCGACGTAGAAACTCCACAAGCCGGGAGCAACTATCGGCTGTTTGTAGCTCTGGCTGAAAACTACAAGTTCCTGATGGGGCCCAACGGCTCACCCCACCACTACGACATCTTCCGCTGGTCCAACAACAATGCCAGCGGCACCGGAGAAACCATCGACCTGTCGACGGCCGGCGTCCAAAACTTCAGCTACACGATGCCGGTTGGGCCTGACCACGTCGACACCGAGCTGGCCGCGCGGGTCTGGGTCCAGGACTACACGACGCGCGAAGTGCTCAACGCTGGGGCGGCCGATCTCTTGGTGCTCTACGACATGGCCATGGATACCGTGGGGGCCACCGGACAGATCGGTACGGCCACGGAGGTCACCTCCTACAGCGCCATTCTCCAGAACTTGGGGGCGGCCGACGACACCTACGACCTGACCGTTTCAGGAGTCCCGGCCGGCTGGAGCTACAGCTACACCACCCCGGCCGGCACCTTTTCGGGCCCGAGTACGTTGACCATCCCGAGCCTCACCAACGCGGCCATCTCCTTGGAACTCGACTCCCAGGGAGCCAGCGGCACCGCCACCGTCACTTTGACCGCCGCCTCACAGGGTAACCCCGGCCGCCAGTCGCAAGTCCAATTCCAGAAGATCAACAACGCCCAGGTGGTGTTGGTCGACGACGACATGGGTGGCGCCCGCAACGAGGCAGTCGGTCAAGCGCTTGACGCCGCCGGGGTGATTTGGGGGCACTGGGACATGACTTGGGGCCCAGTCACTACCGCCGACCTCAATATCGCCGGCCAGGCGGTCTTCTGGTTGTGCGACGCCACCGGTACTCCGAGCCTCGACGTCGGCGACCGCGACGCGATCTCCGGTCTCCTCGACGGCGGCGGCAAACTAGCCATCTCCGGGCAGGACATCGGCTACGAAATGGCTGATCCGTCCAGCCCCTACTTCTCCGGCGAGACGATCGGCTTCTACGTCAACTACCTGCACGCCAACTACTTCAACACCGGCCCCAACACCTACTTCGTCGATGGCACTCCCGGCGACGCCATCGGCGACGGACTGACGTTCGGATTGCAACCCAGTGGCGCCAACGCCCAGACGGAACACGACGCCATCACCGCCGGTTTCGGTGCCGATCTGGTCTTCGCCTACGACAACAGTTTCGGGGCGGCAGTCAAATGGACCGACGGCACGTCACACGTCTACTACAGCGCCTTCGGCATGGAGGGATTCTACGAGGACCCGACGCGCGATGAGGTCATCGGTCGCATCCTTGCCTGGATGGGAATCAGCGGCACGACCGGCCTGGCCGGCCCAGCCGGCGTTGCCCCCGGCCTGCGCCTCGCCCAAAACACTCCCAATCCGTTCCGACCGGCTACCACCATCACCTACACGCTGAACGCTAACGCCCTGGTCGCACTCAACATCTTCGATGTGGGCGGGCGACTGGTCCGCGAGTTGGTCGACCGACGTCAAACTGCCAACACCTACACCGTTGACTGGGACGGCCGCGATGCCCATGGCCAGGAAGTCGCCAGTGGCGTCTACTTCTACCGGTTGGAGTTGCCCGGGCACACTGAAACCCGGCGCATGGTCCTCTCCCGCTAACCCACCGGTCACGCACGACCGCGCGGCGGTGTCGATACCGGCACCGCCGCCTGGCTTTTACGGAGGGCCCGTGCACGAACAGAGCTTTACCCTGGGTGAGCGCCACATCAGGCTGGAGACCGGTGTCGTCGCCAAACAAGCGCACGGCGCCGTGTTGGTCGAGGAAGGTGACACCGTGCTCTTGGTTACCGCCACCGCCGCGGCGGATGACGGCGCCAACAATCCTTTCTTTCCGCTCACCGTCGAGTACCGCGAGAAGTTTTCGGCGGCCGGCAAGTTCCCTGGCGGCTACCGCAAGCGCGAGGGGCGCATCAGCGATCACGAAGTGCTCGCCTGCCGGCTCGTCGACCGCACGGTCCGTCCATTGTTCCCGAAGGGCTTTCGCACCGAGGTACAGCTCCAAGCCACCGTCTTCAGCTATGGGGTCGGCACTGACCCCGAAGTGCTCGCCATCCTCGGTGCCGCTGCAGCGCTCGGCGTCTCGGAGCTGCCGTTTGCCGGACCGGTAGCCGCCGTGCGCGTCGGCGACGTAGCCGGCACGCTTACCGCCATGCCCACAATGGAGGAACGAGGCAGCGCCACGCTCGACCTGGTGGTCTCCGCTAGCCAGCGCGGGCTGTGCATGGTCGAGGGAACCGGCGACGAAGTCCCTGAGGCGCGACTCTTGGAGGCGCTTGGTTTCGCCGAAACGGCGTTGGTGCCAGTCCTCGAAGCGATCGACGCGCTGGCCCGCGAGGCAGCGCCAACCAAGCGCCAGCACTCGCCGCCGGCGGCCAACCCCGAGGTCGAGGCCGCGGTCGCCACCCACTGCCTGGACGCCATTGACGCCGCAACCCAACTCCACGACAAGCGCGCCCGGCGCGAAGCGCTGGCGGCGGCGCGCCGAACAGGTCTCGATGCCCAGGAAACCGACCACGACCACGAGGCATTCGCCCACGGCTTCGACACACTCACCCAATCCACCGTCCGCCGGCGCATCGTCGAGGACGGCGCCCGGATCGACGGCCGGCGATTGGACGAAGTGCGCCCGATCTCGGGCAAGGTGGGGTGGCTGCCGCGCGTCCACGGCTCGAGCTTGTTCACCCGTGGCGAAACCCAGGCGATCGTCTCCTGCACCCTGGGAACCGGCGCCGACGAGCAAGAGGTGGAACATCTAGCCGGCAAGGAACGCGAGCGCTTCTACTTGCACTACAGCTTCCCGCCCTACTCGGTGGGCGAAACCCGACCCCTCAGGGGACCGGGGCGGCGCGAAATTGGCCACGGCCGACTAGCGCAACGCGCCCTGACCGCCGTTCTGCCGAGCGCCAGTAGCTTCCCCTATACCATCCGCATCGAGTCTGAAATCTCCGAATCCAATGGATCCTCATCGATGGCGTCGGTGTGCGGCGGTTGCCTCGCCCTCATGGACGCCGGCGTGCCGATCAGCCGACCGGTGGCTGGGATCGCCATGGGACTGGTGGCCGACGGCGACAAGATCGCCATCCTCTCAGACATCCTTGGCGATGAAGACCACCTGGGCGACATGGACTTCAAGGTGGCCGGCACCGAGGTGGGCGTTACCGCCGTCCAGATGGACAACAAGCTCGGCAGTCTGCCGCAGGAAGTGTTGGCGCGCGCCGTCGAGCAGGCGCGCCAGGGACGGCTGGTCATTCTGGGCGAGATGGCCAAGATCATCGACGGTCCGCGCACCAACCCCAAGCCCAACGCGCCGCGCATCGCCGTCGAGACGATTCGCCCGCACCGGATCCGCGAGCTGATCGGTCCAGGCGGGTCGATCATCCAAGGCATCCAGGGCCAGACCGGCGCCAAGCTGGACGTCGGCCAGGACGGCACTGTACGCATCCTCGGGGCCTCGGGCGAGGCAGTCGATGCAGCGCTAGCGCGCGTGCGCGAATTGGTGGGCGAGCCCGAAGTGGGTCGCGTCTACCAGGGCGTCATCACCGGCGTCAAAGACTTTGGGTGTTTCGTGAAAGTCCCTGGCGGCATCGAGGGGCTCATTCATATCAGCGAGTTAAGTGGAGTCGCCAGCTTAGAAGAAGGCAAGCACCTGGACGTGCAGGTCACCGGCGTCGATGGCCAAGGCCGCGTCAAGATGGCGCGGGCCAGCTAGACCACTCAGCCTCCGCGGCCAGCGGGCGACTGGTTAAAAAACACAACGCACTCGGGCTCAACCGCCAAGATGGCACGACAGGAATCGGCGGTCACCACACAAAAATCACCTGCCGCTTGGCCGCGCGCCTCGACGATGCCCTGCCGGCCGTCAGCCAGCGCCCGTTGCGCCGCATTCGACACATCGATAAAGGACACGCGGTTCTCCCGGGTGACGAAATGAAACCGCCGGTTGCCGAACTGCGCGTTGGCCACCAACCCGCGCCGCACCCAGGCCTCCACCGATTGTTCCTCGGTTGCCTGGTGCTCGGCCCGCTCCTGGTCGGCCTGTCGCGCCTGCGCCCGCTGTTTTTGATACTCCTGATCCCGTCGCTGGCGCTCGGCCTCAACAGTGCGGCGGCCCACCGCTTTCTGCCGATTCTCCTCCGAGTGCCGAACGCGTCTCTCCCTTCTTGCATCAACCAGGCCCTTTTTCAATAGCTCGTCTCTGAGTGATCCCATTGCCGGTCTCCTGGCTAGTACTGAAAGGCGGCGCTTAGGCGCGGCAACGACGCGTCAAAACGATAACTGATCTGCATGTGAGTGTCGTCGAACTCTTCATATTCGTGGTTCACATCCAGCCGCGTCAAGCGCCGGTGCAACTCGCGGGCGCCGACGTGCAGGTGGAACTCGTCGCGGAGTCCACAATCGAAAAACAGGAGGCGGAGCGCACGTAGTGCCGCGATCGACTGCTCGGCCACAACCAGCGGATCCCACGCCAACCAACGTTGCCAGACCCCCTCGACGACAATCCCGGTTTCCGAATCGAACGGCAGGGCAATCCCCAGCTCAGCGCTGGGATCCGGTGAATAGCACGCAGCCATCGCCAAGATATTGAGGGCGCCGATGTCTTGCCCCGACTTCTTCACCTGGGCTTCGAATTGCTCGACAAACGCCGTGACACCACCGTGGCGCCAGACAGCATTCACCAGTTTGGGGAACTCGGTGCGGTAGCAATAGTCGAAGTACAAGTCACCCGAATGACAGGCCGCCAATCCGAAGAGCTGGGGGTGGCGCATGGCGTGAATCAAAGCCCCGTAGCCGCCCGAAGACTTGCCCATGACCGCCCGCGCCGACGCCACCGGTGCTGTGTGAAACGACGCGTCGATGTAGGGCACGATCTCTTCGATCAGATAATCTTCGTAACGCCCGGTGGCGGTGGAATTCAGGTACTGGCTACCGCCCAGCCGGGTCGCGCAGTCGGGCATGACGACGATAGTCGGTTGGATGGCGCCGGCGGCGAGCAAACGATCCAACCGCTCGTGCAAGCCCTCCCCCCAAATGGAGCGGTTGACCAATTGGTAACCAGCGCCGGTGAAACCAGTGAGGCAGTAGATCACCGGATAAGGCCGGTCCCCGGCAGGATCGTAGCCCGGCGGCAGATAGACCACCAGTTCGCGCACCTCGGGGTCACCGAGCGGGTTGCCTTCCAGCACGGTGCTCCGCACGGCATCGAACACCAGCGTTGCACCCGTGGGCTGCACAAAGGTGCGGCGGGACTCCTGAACCAACACGTTTCTTGTCCTCCGTCAAAGCGAAACACGTCGCTGGCAGCGCTGGGACAGGAGACCACAGGCACCAGGGGCTGACAACCGCTTTCGGGTGCACCCCTTGCAGCCGCGCGGAACCTCTGTTATGTGTGTCCCGATCATGGCGCGGCTCGAACTCAAACAACTGACCAAAACCTTCGGCACCACGCTGGCCGTCGACCAAGTCGATCTGACCGTCGAAGACCAAGAGTTCATGGCACTAGTCGGGCCGTCAGGCTGCGGCAAGTCGACGATTCTCCGCATCGTCGCCGGACTGGAAACGCCCTCCGCCGGCGAAGTGCTGATTGATGGCGTGTCGATGAACGGTGTTCACCCCAAAGATCGCGACGTCGCCATGGTCTTTCAGAACTACGCCCTCTACCCGCACATGACCGTCGCCCAAAACATCGGCTTCGGCTTGAAGCTCCGGCGCGTGCCCCGGTCGGTCATTACCGAAGAAGTCGAACGTGTGGCGCGCACCCTCGGCCTCACCGAGGTCCTCAAGCGCAAGCCGGCGCAACTGTCCGGAGGGCAGCGGCAACGCGTGGCGCTGGGGCGGGCCATCGTCCGGCGCCCCAAGATCTTTCTGTTCGACGAACCGCTCTCCAACCTCGACGCCAAGTTGCGCCAGGAAACCCGCTATGAGCTGGGTCGCCTCCGGCACGAGTTGGGTGCAACCATGGTCTACGTCACCCATGATCAAGTCGAGGCGATGACCCTGGGCACCCGGGTTGCCGTTTTGGCCGACGGACGACTCCAACAGGTGTCCACACCGCTTGAGGTTTATCGATCCCCCGCCAACCTATTTGTGGCCAGCTTCATCGGTAGCCCCACCATCAACCGCCTGGAGGGACGCTTCACCGAAGCCGCCTTCGTGCACGCCGGCGGCGCCATTCCACTCGACGGAGTCGGATCCTCCCTGCAGGGCCACGCCGCCATTTTTGCCATTCGACCGGAGGCGGTGCTCTTGGCTCCGGAGGGCGCTGGGCTCAGCGCCAAGATCGATCTTGTCGAGCCGCTGGGTGCTGAGACGCTGGTCCACTTACAACTTGAAGTCGGTGGTGCGCCGCTGGTGATGCGCATCACCCAAGACCGCGATTGGTCGCGCGGCGCGGTGCTCAGCGTGCAGCTAGATCCGGTGGCGGGCCACTTCTTCGACGCGGCCACGGGTGCCCGACTGGCACCCGCCACGCCAGCAGCAGTCGACTAGCTGGATTCGTCGCGCGTCAGGTGGAGATACTCGCGCGCCACCTCGGCCATATCTCCATCGGCATCCAGCTTCAAGTAGCTCGACATGTGGGCACGCACGCGGCTCACGTCGCCCAACCGGTCGTAGACTAGCCCAAGGTTAAAGTGGGCGTCGGCGTTGTCGGGCCGCAAGCGCACTGCCCGTTTGAAGTAGCGAATGGCGTCTTCGTAACAACCCAGGTCATCGTAGACGTTGCCAAGGTTGAAACTGGCGCTGGAATTGTCCGGATCGGAGGCCAAGGCCCGCTCGTACAGCCGGCGGGCGTCTTGGATGCGGTCATCTTCGTAGAGCAGGTTACCCAGATTGATCAAGGACCCCACGTGGTAGGGATCGATGGCCAGGGCCTGGCGGTAGGCAGCCAGCGCCGGCTCGGCCTGCTCGGCATCCTCGTCGTGCTCGCATCCCAAGAGGTACCAGTCATCGGCGGTCCACGACAACCGCTCCTCTAGGGCGGCGGTGAGGGGCAAGGCAACGATCGGGGCGGGTCCAACTTTTTCGAAGTCGAAACTCAACTGACCCACCCGATCCTGCAGGATACGGCGCGCCATCGACGCCAGCGAACCGCCGCGCGCCAAGCCGTCTTTGACCCGCCGGAAAACGTGCAGATCGGCAAACGTGTAGTAACGCTCGGCGCGGGTGCGAAGGATCGGGCTGGTCAGTCGCATGCGCTCGAGGGCGCGTAGCTTGGTACGGTTCAAGCCGTAGAGACGCTCGACGTCCGCGCCCGAGTAGTAAGACCGACGCAGGGGACGCGTGGACTCTAGCCCGAGCATATCGAGAAACTGGTCTTCGCTGAGCACCCGGATAGATTGGCCAGCGCCCTCGAGCCGCGAGGCAATCTCCAGCTTGCGACTGCGGCGCAGTGGGCGGCGCCCTTCGCCCAGCACCAGGTATGCGGTGCGGCGGGTGACGTCGCGGCGCGTCAAGCCACCGCGCAGGCGCACTAAGGCCGCTGCTTCTTGTCTGGAGAAGTTGGCGAGTCGTCCCGAGAAGACAAAAATCTTCCCATCGATTGGGTTGTCGAGTTCTCGAGCGATCGAGCTGCGGGACATGCTGCTCACCCCGGGTTGTGGTCGATGTGGGCGCTTCTGATTACCAACCAGATTCGATCGACGGTCGCGGAGCCCTGCGCAAACTAGAATTGAATCTATCAGACCGCCGGCTGCATTGCAGCTCCAAAATAGGCGAGCTAACGCTGGGCGCGGCGATCCTTCCACACGGCGCGGCGGAAAGCATCGGAGTTCCAGCGTCCCAACCCATCGAAGCGCAAGCGATTGTTCACAAGAATTGCTGGGCGTTGCACATGGAGTGTGTCAGCAAGTTTGGCGCCGGCCGCCAAACTGCTATCCGCCTGGCCGCTCCCCGCACACAGACCGATTGCCTGAGGGTCTGCTCCTGCCGCACGCGCAACGTCATGCCAATCCAAACCAGGCTGACGTGCACTCGTCAACACATAGTCCCAAGAAGCCTGTGGAAACAATGTGGACACGCATGCGACCCGGCGCGCCGCATCCAAAGCAGCACCGCCGATGCGACTCTCGTCGAAATGCGGCAGTTCGGACTCGCGCAGCCATCGGACGCCGCCTGGGCGGTGAACGATGCGCACCTGGTCTGGGTCGGGCGCCGGCACCAGGTCCAGCAAGAAGTGGAGCCGCGGCCGTACACCGGACGGCAAAGTCGGCAGGGCGTCGTCGACCGCCTCGAGCATGCCGGCGGACAGGCCCCCCGTGGGCTCGACGAACAGATCCAAGCGCCCCGGCTCGGCCGGGCGGGCGAAGTAGAGAGCCCCCAAACCAAGACGCTGGCGATTGAGGGGATAGAGGGTTTGGGCGCCGTCGGTCACCTGTCGCCCCAACACGCCACCTAACCGCGGGAAGTGGACCGAATGCTCGACGCCTGCGAGTGCAAATGCGGGGACTGCCTCGACCCCCAGAGCGGTAAGCCAATCGCCGGCACCCACGTCATGACCGACAACCCTTAACCCCGCAAAGGTCTCCATCAACGACCGCACCTGCACCACCGGGTTGCAAAGGCCGCAGGTAGGGTCGTTCCAAACGTGCAGGGTGATCGGCGGTGCCGGCTTAAACTCGCAGTGCGGGCGGCCATCACCCTCGACGCAACGGCCCTCAAAACCGCCCCTCTGGCAATCGCGGTCGGCGTGGCATTCAGGCAACAAAGCGCAAAGTTGAGGCGGCTCCTGGAGGCGGGCGCACAACCGTCGCTGAACACCTGACGGGTCGTACCCCGCCACCCAACGATCGCCATCGACAACGACCGTCGGCGAGGCGCTGACCCCAAGTTCCGCCGCCCTGGCCGCGTCCGCGGCCAGTTGGTGGCGGGCGTCGTCGAGTCCAGCTTCGATCCGTGCGGGGTCCAAGCCCAAGCCCCGGGCGGCCTCCTCCCAGGGTTCGTCCTGGGCACGGCCACGCGCCACAATGAAGGCCAGCTGGTGCTCGGGGTAGACCATGCCGACCGCCAAATGGCGCAGATCGTCTTCGACCTCAAGCGGGCCGTGTAGGCTCTGAAAACCAAACGCCGGATCGGAACCGCTGGCGTCCCCCTCGCACGCCTCGCCGGCCGGCGGCTCGGGCGCTGCCTGACGCGGCGTCGGTTGGGCGGTGTCGGTGACGATAAACCGTACCGTCAAACGCGTACGCTCGATCAATGCCTCGGGCAAGTGGCGGACCGCCTCGACCGCTTCGACGCCAAACGGACAGTGCGCCATGACAAACAACTCTATCTGGGCGGTGTCAGCCAGCGCCAGTGCCGGCGGCAGCACTTGGTGCCAACCAGCCAGCCAATAGGCGTCGGGGTCGCGCCAGTAGGCGGGACTTTGCTCGGGCGTGTGACACGCCTCGCAGGTTGCGGGTGGAGGGGAGCGGAGAATCGTCGCCGCGCTCGGCAGGCGGCTGTGGCGACCCCCTGCACCGTGGCACTCTTCGCACTGCACCCCTAGAAACGGCGACGCGACGGCGGCACGGAAACCGGTGGGCCGACCAAAGCCGGTCACGTGGCACCTCTGGCAACTGGGGTCTCGGGCGCTCCCGTCGCGCTCCAATGTCTCGAACGCGTGCGCGTGGGGCGTGGCTTGCCAGGCTGCCGCCGCCCGTGGGTGACACTGGGCACACACCGCGGCACCGACGAAACGTTCTGGAGCGGCGACCTGCGGCAAAGCCAAGGCTCCCCACGCCCACAGCGCCAAAACGATAGGCGCGCCCGCTCGCGTCAAGCTAGCGGCTCATCACCATTTTGTGGCGCTCCTGATGCTCGCCGGCTTGCAAACGGGCGAAGTAGACACCCGAGGTGGCTAGCCCGCCCTGCGACGTACGCCCGTTCCAGCTGCGCTCGTGCACACCCGCGTCGAGTGTCTCATCGACCAAGGTGCGGACCAAACGCCCTTTGACGTCGTAGATCTTGAGCGTCGCGTGCCGCGCTTCAGCCAGGCTGAAGCGGACGGTGGTGGCGGGGTTGAATGGGTTGGGAAAGTTGCCATCCAATCGCGTGGCGACAACCGGGGCACTCAGGGGCTCAATGCCCGTAGGTGGCGGCGTCACCAACTTCTTCTTGGCCACCACACCGGTGCCCAGTACGAAGTTGCCACCCTTCAAACTCACTTCGTCGGCGGTCACCACATCACCCACCGCCACGTCGGTGGCGAACCCGCCGCCAGCCAGCCGCCCACCGGCGGTGTTGAGCGTACGAGCGTTCGAGTCGTAGCCGTTAAAAAGCCCGTCCGACAAGGCGACCGTAGCCAGTGCCAGCGAGGTCAAGCAGGCCGCCGCCATCGCGCGGCGCGAGGCTGAAACATGCATGGTTCTCTCCTTGGCTGGTCGCTATTGGCAACACCGGAAGTCGTGCGAGGTGCCGAGTTGGGCGGGCTCTCGCGTCGTGCACGTCCCAGCCGCACCGCCCCCCACCGTCACTCCGTGATTCACCTGAGTCTCGGAACCCCAGACGTTCGACGTCCACTCAAAATCGCCGGTGGAATTTTCCATATTGCTCAAGCCGCCCACGGTACAGGCGTAGTACCACTCCTGCGGCTCACACAGACGCAAGGCATCACTGCCGCACGCCACCGCCGCCTGGAACCAATCAAGCTGACCCGCCGTGTTGTGGTCGTTCTCAATGCAGAAGCTACCCATGTCGGTGGTGCCGGTCGGGCAATCGTGGTCCGCCTGCGTGCCGGCTGGGCCAGTCGCGCCGGTGGCACCCATCGGTCCGGTGGGGCCAGTCACACCAGCCGGTCCGGTTGCCCCTGCCGGCCCCGTGGCCCCAGTGGGCCCAGTCGGTCCCGGCGGACCACCCGACGGACCCGTTGGGCCCTGAGGTCCGGTCGGCCCCACCGGTCCGCTTGCGCCCGTCGGGCCCTGCGGCCCGGTCGGGCCAGCAACGCCAGTCGGCCCCGTCGGCCCTGGAGGACCACCCGAAGGACCAGTCGGTCCCTGGGGCCCCGTCGGCCCGGTAGGTCCGGTCGCACCGACGCCGGCAGGTCCCGTGGGGCCAGTGGCACCCTGGGGCCCCGTCGGCCCGGTCGTTCCAACCCCAGTCGGTCCGGTTGGGCCTGGCACCCCCGTGGCGCCTGCAGGTCCGGTGGGTCCCGTTGGGCCGGTCACCCCCGCGCCCACCGGCCCCGTGGGACCCTGCGAACCAGTGGCACCCGCTGGCCCAGTGGCGCCGGTCGGGCCGGTCGGCCCCGTCGTCCCCACTCCTGCAGGTCCGGTCGGGCCGGTCGGCCCCGTCGTCCCCACTCCTGCCGGTCCGGTCGGGCCGGTTGGACCCGTTGCACCCGCACCTGGCGGGCCAGTCGGACCGGCTGGGCCTGTAGCACCGGTTGGTCCGGTGCCGCCGGTGGGCCCGGCAGGACCCGTTGGACCTGGGTCAAGGGAGGTCTGCGCGGTCTGCGCGAACATCGCGTAGGGCACCTGCAGCAGTTCGACGAACGGATCGAGCGGCACCCAACTACCAGCATCGTTCACCGACACCTCGAGCCAAATCGGACCTGTTCCCAAGATGGACGGGTTCAGCGGTGCTGAATCGCCGATACGGGTGGAATAACACCCCTCGACGACCTCGACGTCGTGCGCCTCGACGAACAGTAGATTCCCAGTGTCGTCGGGCGTGTCAAATAGCCGGAAGCGAAACTGATAGGTACCCTGCAACGGAGTCCCGGTCGAGTCCGTCAGCGTACCCTGGAAGTTCCACTGGTTGGGCTGTGCTGAGCCAGCCGAGGCAAGGGCAACGAGGCCGATCAGCGCGAGCGTGAAACTCAGGACGAAGCGGCGCATCTGTACTCTCCTGGTGGATAGTTGAGGACTGCCTGAGCGCGTGGCGGGAACGCGACAAGCTGCAGCCAAACCTCATACAATCATAGGAGAGACGCCCGTGAAAATCAATCGGGACACCGTCCGGGGCCACTGGGTCCAATCACCCACCCGCCCCGACGATCACGGGCCACGCCGGTCAAGACGTGGCCCATGCGGTGCGCTCAACGCTTGAAGACGTTAGGCGAGGTCGGGCCCGAGAGCAGCGCGAATCTTATCCATGAGCTGGCGTTCGGGCTCGCTGAAGCGCTCTCCCCCAAACCCCAGGACGCTGCCTTCTTTGGCGGCGTGCGCCACTTTCTCACCGACGTGCAACGCCCACTCCCGATATTGTTGCGCTTCTTGCTGGTCGGCCTTTTGGGACAAGAGTTGCGACACCTGCCGGCAGTCATCCAGCATCAGCTTGGAGAGCGCCTCCGGCGTGCTGACCCCTTGTTCCTTGACACGCGCCATCAACTTATCGCGGTGCTGCTTAGCCTGCTCCTTCGCGGCATCGCGGTCGCTCAAGTCGACGATGTCCCCAATGAGTTGGTTGTCTGGATAGAGTCTTTCGGCTTCCATCACCGACTTGGCGCTAGCAACGAATTCCTTCACCGAGCCGATCACACCACTCTTGCCGGCCGCAGCCATCGCCGCGCCGATCAGCGAGGGCGTCGCCGATACCAAGAACCACTCATCTTCCGTAAAACTTGTCTTGCTGGTCATTCGCTTTGTCCCCTTACGGCAATCTGCAAAAAATCCCGGCCGGCAGTCGTTGAGCCCGGCCAGCCCCCAATTATCGCACATCGCCGCGCCACCGTCAGCGGTCGCTGCTAGCCCCGAAGCAGCTGGCCGACAGGGTCTCATCCTCCTCTAGCACCACCGAGTGCAAGACCCCCGGCGGCAGCGCCCCTGCCAACTCACCGTAGATATAGGCACACATTGCTTCGGTAGTCGGCACGACGTTTCGGAAATGTGCCACCGCATGGTTGACGTGATGGTGATCAAACTGCTGAATGATTAACCGATCAACCAGCGCGTCCAACGCGCCCAGGTCGTACACCATGCCGGTTTCGACTCGGGGCACCGCTGGCCCCAACGCGACGGTCAGCACGTAGTTGTGTCCGTGGCCGTACTCGTAGTTGCACTTGCCGAACACCCGCTGGTTCTCCGCGGCGCTCCAATCTGGATTGTGGTAGCGGTGAGCACAGCAAAACCGATAGGTGCGCTGGAGCAAGACCGGGTAGCTCACGCGGCACTCGGATCGACGGCGCGGGCGGCGGCCAACTCAGCTGGAAAGGCGCGATGAAACGCCATGACGGCAGCGTAGGCCAACGGCGTATCGAGGGCCGCCACCACTACTTTGAACAGGTAACCGTTGGCCAGCAGATTGGGAAAGCGCGCCCACTCAATCACCCCGGCGACACACAAAAGTGCTAGAACGGTGGCGGTGTCGAGAAGTTGCGAGGCCATGGTCGACGCGTTGTTGCGGAGCCAGAGATGTTTGCCGCGCGTGAGACGCTTCCAAAAGTGAAACAAGCGGATGTCGACGAACTGAGCAACGAGGTAGGCGCTCATCGAGGCGAACACCGCCGGTCCGAACAGACCAAACACCTGATGGAAAGTCTGGCTTGATACCGGCGACCACGCCGTCTGTTGCACGCGGTCGGCAAGCATGACAAACAGCATGACAAACAGCGAGGCGACAAACCCGGATTTTACCACAGCGTTGGCCCGACGCTTGCCGTAGATCTCGGAGATTATGTCGGTGACCAAAAAAGTAACCGGATAGGGCAGGATACCGACCGACACCTCAAACGTGTAGAGCCCGAACGGCGTCCACGTGAAGAACTTCTGGAAGATGAGGTTGCAACTAACCAGCGCGGCGATGAAGACGGCGCCGAGAACCAAAAACATCTGGTCAAACTTGGAGTCCGGATTCATGGGCGCGCCAGTGTAGCAGCGCCGCCCGCCGCCTCCAAGGCCTAGAACACCAGGTCGATCGACACCTTACCGTCGGCCGGAACCTGTACCTGACGCGACACTTCGCCCAGGTCTGGTGAGTAGGCGACGATCGTCGCCGGGCCGGCCGGGACTTCTTCGAAAGCGAAGCGGCCGCCCGGATCGACGACAACAAAGGCGGCATGCGGCAACACTACGACCTCTCCCAACTCACCGCCTTGTTCACCCCAGAGCGCCACGCGTCCCACCTGCTCGAAAGTCACTTCAACCGTCCGTCCCGCTGGCACCCAACCGAGGTCGACACTCCGCCGCGCGCCGCGGGCAGCAAAACGCTGGTCTCGGCCGGTCGCGTTTGCCAAACGCACGGCCGTGCCGACGGCGGCCGCCGACACCGCCGGCGCCAACCCGGCCTCTTCGACGCGCAGGGTGACGCGGTCCCCCTGTCGCGGCAACTGCCCCTGGGCCTCGCCCACGTAGACCAAGACCGGACCGAGGTGGCCGGCAGCTGGACCGCGATCGATGGCTTGTTCGAGAAGTTGGGGACCGCTCATCGAACCCAGCCCAGCAGAGACCGGGGCACGACGGGTGACCCGGCCGCGCACGTCCCCGGCGGCCGCTGCCGCCGCCAAGAGCACGAGCCAACAACTTGAGGACAGAAACATCAAGAGGGGCACAGCACGACTGCGACTAACCTTGCGCATGGCAATCTACCTCGTTCTCGGGGTCGCGTCAGAACTGAAAACCCAGGGGCGCGCCAGCCCGGGGCCTCTCCTGTCATATCGGCCTTGGGCTCCCCCGACTCGAGCCATAGCGATGGTCGGGGCGGCCGGATTTGAACCGGCGACCCTCTGCTCCCAAAGCAGATGCGCTACCAGGCTGCGCTACGCCCCGACCCTAAGCTTCTATTGCAGTGTACCCCGGATGGGCGACGCAGGTTGCCCACCCTCATCGACCCTGGAACTCCGGCCGTTCCCCCCCCAGGGAGCTAAGGCCGGTCAGGGCATCTTCGGTCTCGAAGATCGTCTCAAGTTGGGACAGCTCCAACTCGAGGCCCTTGGCCAAGGGCAGCTTGCCGCCTTCGAGGATCAACGCCTCGGCGACTTCCAGCGCCTTCGGCGCCTTTTGCTGTACGCGCCGCAACCACTTGGCTTCCTCTTCATCGGCGGGGGTCACCTCCCCCGCCAGGATGGCCTTGACCGAGTGCTCGCCGAAAAAGCGGGCTTGGCGCTCGAAGCCGGCGGTATTACCCGGCTGGCGTTCGACGACCGGCGGGCGCTCCAACGCCAGCGCCCGAGCGCGCGCGTCCACCTCGTGCGGCTCGACCACCACATCGACCAGCCCGATCTGGACGGCGCGCTGGGCGTCCACGGCATCGCCGGTTGCCACCAAGTAACGCGTCAGGGCTTGCCCCACCCGACGCTGGGTGCGCTGGGTGCCCCCGAGTCCCGGGTAGATGCCGATGCCGGTCTCCGGGAACCCCAGACTGCCGCGTGGCGTCGCAACGAGGTAGTCGGCAGTGAGCGCCAACTCGGAGCCACCTCCCAACGACAGGCCATCCAGCTTGACGACCACCGTTTTCGGGGAGTCGTCGATCTTCTGATAGAGCGCCTGGCCAAACTCGGTCAGCTGGCGGATCCGATCGAACCTCGCGGCCTTGATGTTCTTGACGAAGAAACGGATGTCGGCGCCGGCCACAAAAGCCTTCCCCGCCCCCTGCAAGACGATCCCGGTAACGTCGGATCGCGCCAGTGCTTCGTCGAAGCGCGCGTCCAACTGCTGGAGCACCTCGAAGTTGAGCGCGTTCATGGCGTCGGGGCGATTGAGGGTGAGGGTGGCCACCCCAGCTTCGACATCCAGTCGCACCCACTCGAACGCAAAGGGTTGGCCGGTCGCCGCCTGCTCGGCGAGCGTGCGGGGCAGGGCCAACTCCCAACGCTCGGCCGTCGCTTGGGCCAGCGCCAAGCCGCGCTCGATGCCTCCCCGGTTGAGCAGCTGAAAGGGACCCTCCGACCAGCGCAGTCCAACGCGCGCACCAATATCGACGTCCTCGATGGTTGCCACGCCTTCGTCGATCAGCTGGCCAGCGATCAAGAAAGTGGTTCCCAAAAGGCGATCGACCACGGCCGCGGAACGGGCGGGATCGGGCTCTCCCTCCAGTGCCCAGCGCTCCCCCGACTCCACTTGGCTCGCTAGCCGCGCCGACGGTGCATAGAACGGCCCGAGTTCGCGGCCAAGCGTGGTCGCTGCATGCAGCGCGATGGGAACGCCCGTCACGTTCATGAGCTGGAATGGACCCATGCCGATCCGAAAGCCGGTCTTGGCGGCCGCTTCGATCGTGGGGATGTCTGCCACGCCTTCTTCCAGCAACCGCACCGCCTCGTTCAACCACGGCACAAAGTAACGGTTGACGACGAAGCCCGGCGCGTCCGCCGAGCGGATGGGCGTTTTGCCGATCATCTCTTGAAAACGCCAGGCCAGTTCATAGACCGCCGCCGGCGTCCCTTCCCCGGCGATCACTTCCACCAGGCGATTTTTGGCCGGATGGTAGAAGTAGTGGAGGCCAATGAAGCGCTCGGCGCGCGTGGTCGCCCGGGCCAATTCGCGCACGTAGAGCGACGAAGTGTTGGTCGCCAGAATCGCCTCCGGTTTGCAGTGGCGATCCAGCTGCTCGAACACTTGCTGCTTGACGCCGGCGTCCTCGAAGACCGCTTCGATCGCCAGGTCGACGTCAGCAACTTGCTGCCAATCGGTGGTGGCCTGAATCCTTCCGAGAATCTGATCGACGGCGCTCTGCTTGAAAATGCGGCGCTCCACCCCCTCAGCCAAGGTCTGCTGGACACGCTCGACGCCCGCCGCCACCTGCTCGGCGCTGATGTCGACCAGCACCACCGGGTAGCCCTCGGTAGCAATCTTCTGGGCGATGCCACTCCCCATGTTGCCGGCGCCGATCACCGCCACTCTGTCGATCTTAGCCATGCTCTCCGTGATCACTGGATCCTCCTAGAGTGTCAGCGGGCGCCGCCGCATCTGGCATTTTCACTCGAATCGACTCAATCCTGACGCGGCGGCTGGTCTCGCCGGGCAAGTCGAATTCGTCGCCGACGCGCTTCATCCACAGCGCGTGGCCAGCCTCGGAATGACAGGACAAAGCATTCTCGGCGCGCGTCGAGTCGTTGTGGCCCAACACCCAAACGCTAAACGGCGAACCGCCGTCCACTGGCTCGAGGGTCACCTCGGTCCCCACGAACACCTCGTCGCCCGTCACTCGCGTCTCCTCGATGACCACGGCCTGGCCCAGCTGGTCGGCGAGCCTTCCCAAGCGGTCGTTGTATTGCCGTTGTTTGAGCTTGGCCGCGTCGTACTCGGCGTTCTCACGCAAGTCCCCGAGTTCGCGCGCCTTTTGGATGGCGCGTGGAATGGTCGTCTTGAGCTCCAGATCCACGCGCGCGGCTTCGGCCTTGAGCGCCTCGTAGCTGGCCCGCGACATGAAGAGGGCGGCAGGCACCGCCGAATCCTCGTCCATGCGGGCGGCGATGCGATCGGCCTCGCGCTGGCGGCGGCGGCGCAAGGGGTCGCCGGTTGCCGGCCCCCAGGCTTCCTCGACCGCCTCGACGATTGGATTCAAGAGTTGATCCGAGGCTTTGAACGACAAGAAGGCGGTGGCCACCCGCTCGACTTCGCCGGGCGTGCGCGGCGACTCGGCCAGCAGCTTGGCAAGGAGGGGGCCGCCGGGCTGGACCAAGCGCAAGGCACGGTTCTGGAGAGCCTCGCGGTCGGGCTCGGAGACCACGTGCAGAGCACCCAACACCAGGTCCAAAGTGGGAAGCGCCGCCAACGCCTGGCTGCGCCCCTCGAGCGCCGCTTCCACCACTTCGAGGACTGCATCGCCGCGCGCCGGGCTCTGGCTCAGGAGTTCGGCGTAGAGCGCCTGCGCACCAGCCTGGTCCAAACGCTCGCCAATCGCCTGGTGGGCTCGGTCGCGAATCATCTTGACGCGGGTCGAGAGGGCAGCCAACGCCACCGGCTGCCAGCGCTCGGCCCCCAGCCCGAGCTCGAGCAAGAGCTCCTGGTCTTCCGCGGCGGTGAGCTGCGACAAATCAAAGCCGCGTTCGCAGGCGTCGATCAACGCCTCGACCAACTCCGAGCGGCGCTCGGGATGCCAATCTTGCAGAACGATGCGCACCAGAACCTGCTCGGCGTCGGACATCGCGCGCTTATCCAGCCAGCGGTCCAGTCGGCGGGTGAACGCGGCGATCGTCCGTGCTCGCGCATCCGGATGCTGCTCGATGAAGCGGCGGATCACCCTGATTTGTCGGGTCGGCTCACCCTTGTCCTCGAGCCGCAGCACCGCCCCGCCGGCAGCCTCTGGGTCGGCGATTTTGTAGATGTCCTGAAAGGTCTCGGTCAAATCCAGGCGCTCGTCCTCTTCGAGTGCCGCCCGGGTTTTTCGCCACCAACCAGCCCACTCTCGGGTAGGAATGGTGGCAACGGTCAACACCCGCCGCAAGTCGCGCGGCTTGCCTTGGCCACCCAGGGCGCGGAGCGCGGCCACCACCAGTCCCCCGGCGTCCGACTCCCGCATGGCGGCAATCCGCTCGGGGGCAAAGGTAGTCAACACCCTGAGGTCGTCCGGGGCGCGGCTCTCCAGCGCCCGCTCGGCCAGGGTGCGGGTCATCGTGTGGCCGGGTTTGTCGGCGAAGCGCAGGACCAGGGTTTCACCGTCGAACTCGAGCACCTCGCCTACCCCCCAGCTGGCGTGCTCGACGTAGCCACCCACCGGAAAGCGCGACAGTAAGCGGTACTCCTTGAGGGCCTCGGCAAACTTGGTTTTGGGCGCCTCGAGCCCGGCTTTCTCGATCATCTGGTTGAGCCCCGGGTGCCCGGCGTTCATGGCGCGAAGCGCCGCGACCGCCGCCGGCCGCAGCTTCTTCGCCGCCTTTTGGGTGGCGACGGCGTGGCTCAGCATCTTCCAAAGGGGTGCAGCTTGGCCAGCGCCCAACAGGCCGTCCAGCGCCAGGTCGACGTAGGTAACGACTTCCTCGTAGCGCCCGTGGGTCACTAGGGGACCCAACATCTGGACGATCGACTCGGCGGTTTCGGGAGTAACTGCCTCCAAGACCGGCAGCGCCGCCTCCTCCAGGTCGGACGGGTCTCCGTCCCGCGCCAAGAAGGGCAGCACGTCGGCCAAGTGCCCCACCCCCTCCTCTGCGCCGTCAGCCACTTCGGCCAGGCCCAAAAGCCACAGGAGTCGCTTGTCGTGCGGAAAGCGCGTGTGCCAGACCTCCAGGGCGGCGCGCGGCAGAGCAGCGCCTTCAGTCTCGCGATACGCCCGCACCAACAAGGGCGTCAGCTGCTCGGGAATCATGACGTCGGCCGAGCGCTCGAGCACCGCCACCAGCGCTTCGAAGGCCTCGTCCTGATTGAGCCGCTCGATGACCCGCGCCCAGAGCGACCGAGCACGGTCCAGGTTGCCGCGGCGCCCCTCCAGGCGGGCCAAGAGGTAGTGCAACGGCGGGTGCACCCGCGCGTCGGGAATGCGGCTCTTGGCTTCCCGCTCCAAGAGTGCCGGATCTTGGGCGCCCAGCACCAGGGCATCGAGGGCGTCGAGGGCGTGGGCATCGAGCGGTGGCGGATCGGTGACGCTCCAGCGCTCGAGGGAAGAGTGCGACTCCTCAGTCGTCGTCATGCGCTCCTCATGTTGCGGGTGGAGAGGGCGGCGGATTGCCGCGTGGGGGCGAGAGTGTAGCTAGCGGCGCCCGGGCGGTCCAGGGCGGATCTCGACAATCTGCCACCGGCGCCATGCTAGGCTGACCTCAGTGCCCCCGCGGAGACTTCACATGGCCCACCCAAGCAAACGGCGGTGGACGCGAGCCGTGCTCGCCGCATTCCTGAGTCTGGCCCTCGGTGTTGCATGCGACGACGACAGCTCCAATCCGGGCGGCGGCGGCAGCTCCCTCGAACCCATCCCCGACAACCTGGCGAGCTTCGTTGGCACCTGGGTCCTGCGCAGTGGCAACCAGACCGTCTTCTGCTCGGGCACCTGCCGCCCCACTCTGGAGCAGGTCATCGAGGCGTACTTCACGTTTTCACCCGAGGACTCGATCTGTGTCAGCATCGAGTCCATCGAAGACCTGGTGATCTCCGAACCGTTTGTCTCCAACGGTGACTGCTCGGGAGTCGCCAACTCCTCGGGCTCGGCGAGCGCCAACGTCACCTGCAACTACACCGGGCTCGAGATCGACGGTGCGCCAGTCGATGTGAGAATTCAGCTGGATGCCTTTTCGCAGGGCCAGAACGCCCTGCAATTGGACTTCGATGTGACAGCCCAGGGGCAATTGGCACCGGGCTGCAGCAACTGCCGGGCGCTGGTGGGCATCGCCGCCCAACGCGGCCGGTCGTTCCACTGTCCCTAAGTGAGTCGGCACCTCGACGCCGCCGGGAGATTCGCACATGGTCCCCACACCTCGACCGCCGTTTTGGGTGTTGTGTTTCTTCGGGATCGGCGGCGCCCTGGGCTGTTGGGGAACCGCCGCCGCCGACTGGCAAATCCGCGGCGGGCTAGCCCTGGAACAACTCGGCTACCAGGAACACTTGGACCCGACCGGCGCCGACTCGGTCCTCGCTGTGTGCGACATCAACGGCGAGCCGGGCACTTGCTTCATTGACTCGGATGCGACGCTCTCGAACCTGCGGGTCGACCTGGGTATCCAGGGCAACTTGCCAAATGGCTTGATGGTCGGCGCTCTACTGCGCACGACGGCGTCGGGCGGCGACGCCGACGAAGTGTGGCGAGCGACCGCCAACTTGGGTGGCCGCCGTGGGGCCGGCGCCCGCTTTCAAACCGATGCGCTGGAATATAGCTGGCTGCGCTTCGACGCCTACGGCGGTTACCGGTTCGTGGAGGCGTTGGGTGTGTTCGGGGGCGTGCGCATCTCCCGCGCCGAGCAACTGCGCACTCGCTTCCGCGACGGCCAGGGAGCACCCAACCCGGCGCTCGACTCGGCTACCGAACCCATCGACTCGACCTGGTTCACCTTCGGAGCGCTGGGCGACCACTGGGGTCCCGTGCATCTCGACTATAAGGTGGAGTTCGGCGTGCCCCTGTCGGTGAAGACCACCAACACCGCCATCCCAGGAGCCGAGTTTAGCGGGGTCGGCGGCCGCTGGTGGGAAGTAGGAGGCCACGCTGGCTTGCCGCTGACCGCCACTCTGGAACTGCGGGGTGGGGTCGCCTACGGCGAGATGCACTGGCGGGGCAGTGACTTGGGTACGACCGGAAACGTCACCGCCAAATGGCCCGAGAACGACACGCAGGTCTGGTCGATCGACTTTGGATTGGGCATCCAGCTCTAGCCCGGGATCATTCGGCCGGCGCCGGAAACACCGCCCAACTGGCCAGATCCTCCGAGCGCCCGCCCTCATCCAAAAATTGCTGCCGCGCCGCACTCAGCGCCGCAGCCGGCGGCGCCCCGGCCAGCCAAGCGTCGTACGCCGCCAACATCAGCCGATCGGTTGCAGCCGGATCTCCTAGCCTCCCCCACCGCGACACCAGGACCACCCGCGCCCCGGCCCGGTGGTAGGCGTCGATCAAGGTCGCCGATGGGCGGGCGGTGCCTTCCACGCACATAGTGCGCAGAGTCACCCACGCCGGCGCCTCTCCACCGGCGGCAATCTCATCGGCACTCAAGCGCCCATCGGCGTGCACCAAGGGTGTAGCCTGGCCCTGGGGAATCTCGGCGGTTTCGGAACCCGGTGGGTCGGTATCGGCCAAAAGCAGTGACGTACGCATCGAGCGGCCGTGCTTGACGGTGCAAGGGAACATGAAGTCGCCGAACAGCACATCGGCACCGTGGAGCGCCGCAAGTTGGGCTTCGGTGGCGACGGCGCCAAACTCGGCGCGCAGCCCGCGCGCCCCAGCCCAGTCACTGATTGCTTGGCGGCGCTCGTCGCCGGTGGTCAGTTCAATGGGCGCGGCAACCGTCAAGCGCTCCAGCGCCGCCGGCGGGGCAGCCGCCAATGCCTCGGCCAGCTCGGCAAGCGGCCCGGCGTGGGTCAGATAGGCAACCGGCAGACTAGCCACCGACTTCTCTCCCACCGACCACAGCTCAAGCGGCAGGTGCCCCGTCGCCAAATCGGGCACCACGACCAGCGGTCGCTCGGGGTCGACCAAAACCTCGACAGGTCGCCACAAGTTCGCGGCCAGCACGCGCGTCGTGTGGGGACGGTGTCCCGCAGCCAGCGAATCCAACACCCGGGCGTTCCACAAGGTCAGGGTATCCCGCGGCACCGGGCGGACGACGGCGTGGACAGCCTGTCCCGGCCGCAGCACCCACCCCACCCAACTGGCCGGCGTCGAGTGCTGCACCACCAACGTCACCCCAGCCCGATCAACCGCCTGCTGCACCGCATCCATAGTCGGGCGCACCGGGCGCCGGTGCCGAAAATCGGCACCCGACCGCGCCAGGCCGCGGGCGCTCGACACCTCGCGCAAGCCGTAGTCGTTGTGGGTCGCCGCCAGAACCCACTCGAGTGCCGTCGCAAACGCACCGCGCTTGACGGCGTGGGCAATCGCCTCGCCAAAGGCGTCGCGGTCGCGGCGCCACCAGACCTCGCCGAAGCCGTACTCACCGCGCGGCCGGGCGGCGAGGAGGGCGTCGATGCCCGCGGCGTAGGCCCCGAAAGCGTCATCGCCTCGCTCTAGACGGACCAGCGTTCGCGCGCGCTCGAACCAGAGTTCGAACCGAGCGACCCGATCACCAGCGCCCAAGGAATCCAAGGCGCTGGTCGCCAGTTGTAACGCTTCGGCCAACCGCCCCTGCTCGCGGAAGACCCGGGCCCGGATCGCCTTAAGGCGTCCCAACTCGGGCGCCCCGTCGATCCCCCGCACTTCTTCTTCCGCCCGGCGCAACTCGGTTTCCGCCTGGGTGAGTCGGATCAAGTCGCAGGCGATTGCCGCCCGATCGATGTGCACTGTGGCCTGGCCGCGGCGGTCGCCCACCTGCTTGTAGCCGCGGTAGGCATTCATCAAGGGCCCGTGGGCTTCTGTGGGAAAGCCGCGGGCGCGCGCCAACTTGGCGGCGCGCCCCTGCGCTTCGACCTCGAGGACATCCAAGCCATAGAGCGCCGCCAGCCGCTCAGCTTCGCCCAAAAAGCGCTCGGCCGCGCGAATCTCCCCCAGCGGGGTCGCCACCTCGCCCAGGACCACATCGGCTTCGACGTAACGCGACGGTGAACCACCGCGCTCGGCCAGCTGGCGGGCCAATTCGGCGTTGTCCAGCGCTACCCCCAACGCTCCGCGCGCCCGCGCCAGACGAGCTAGTCCAAGGAGCATGCCGGCGGCGCGCGGCAGGTCCGCCGCCAACCGCGCCTGGTCCAAGGCACGGGTGAGGACCGTGTCCGCCTCGGCGTCACGGTGGCTGCGGCGCAAAGCCTCCCCCCAATACTCGGCGGCATCGATCGCCAAGGGCGCCCGACCCCCAACCAAGCCGGAGGCCGCTGCTAACACCTCGGTCGCCACATCCAATGCGCCGACATTCAAGTGGGCACGCCCGCAATCGATAGCTGCCGCGACCGCGTTCGAAACGTCACCGCGCGCCGCCCACGTCGCCGCTGCAGCCGCCAGGTGCCGGGCGGCTTCGCCCGATTGCACACCGAGGAGCAAGCGGCCAAGCTGCGCCTGCGCCCGCGCCCCCAGCTCCTGGTGCTTGGCCTGGTCGAGAGCCACCACGGCCCGCTCCAGCGCTCGTCGTGCCAACGATGCGTCACCGCGCAAGAGGTGCGCGGTCCCGGCCAGGTAGTCGGCGAAGCCACGATGCAGTTCTTGGCCCGCGGTGCGGCGAACCGTCTCGGCGTAGCGCAGTGCCTGGGCGTCGTGTTCTCCATCGACGGCGTCGAGGGCCAGCGCCAACAAGACCAGCGCCTGGCGCCTGGCCGGCTCGGCCAGAGGAGCCAAGGCGGCAACGTAGGCGGTCGAATCAGCTGGGCCGACGGAGCGGCGCGCCGCCACGTAGGCGCGCCAGGCGTCGAGCTGAACCCGCGCGTCCTCGGCCGCCAGGGCCGCCCGCAAGCAAGCCTGGACTTCAAGCTCAGCGGCATCGATGGGCGGGCCCAAATGACATTCCAGCGTCACTTGGAGCGGCCCGTCGGCGTGCGCGCTGGCGACTTGCAAACGCGCCGCCGTGGAGTTTTCCGGGACCAAGGTCACTTCGGCCGCCAAAGCGGCGCCCGAGTTGTCGTCGGCGGCCAACCACCCCCCCGCCCCATCGAAGACCTGGAGGAGCGGATCTCCGCCGGCGCTCAAGGCTTGGATGCGCACCGGGTGCTCGACCTGCCACCCCAGCTGCAGCTGCAGCGTGCTGGCCGGCGCCAAGGTGGTGTCGAGGCGCGCCCCCGGCGCCAGCTGCAGGCGGCGGACCGGTGCATCTCGCCAAACGGGCAATTCGGGTGCCGCCAGCGCGGCGCCGGTTGAGGCAATCAACAAGAAGCACAAGCGCCACAGTCGGCCCACCGGCGACGCGCCTGGATTTCCACAACCACAACTCCACGTCATTGGATGTAGCCCAACGATCGGAGGCGCTTGTAGAGCTCCGGATTCGCGGCCGCGTCCACCTCAGGCTGAATCGAAACATCTTCTGCAAGCGCCGTGTAGTGTTTAACCAACATTTGGTACATCTCTTCTGCCAGCTCGGGGCGTTCGCCTGCCAAGTTGTGCTGCTCGCGCGGATCCACGTTGAGATTATAGAGCTGGCGCGGCGCCGGCTCTGGCAACAAAGCCGGTCCGGGTGGCGCGTCGCCCACAACCTCAATGAGCTTAAACCCGCCGCTCCGCAAAGCGACTCGCTGCGGGCCACGCTTCGTATGACCAGCCAGGACCAGGCGACTCGCGGTCGAGCGGCCACGCAGGAGCGGTACCAAGCTAGCGCCGTCGGTGGGCCCCTCCAAAGCCACCCCCATCAACTCCGCAATCGTCGGCATCACATCCAACAATCGCACCTGCCCGGACACCGTCTTCACCGGATAGGTCTCCACCGGGTTGTACACCACCAGCGGCACCAGCAATAGCGGATCACGCAAGGAATGGCCGTGGCTCGCAGTATGCGCCCGGTAGTGATCGTTGAACTCCTCACCATGATCGCTGGTCACAACCAACAGCGTCTTGGTATCGAGGCCCAGCTCCTCGAGCACTTTGCGCAAACGGCCCACGAACCGATCGGCGTGGTGAACATCGCCATCGTAGAGCGCCTTGGCATATTCGACCTCGCCGTCACTCAGCTGAATCTCTCCAGACCGGAACCGGCGCAGGACCTCAGTCTCAAGCGTCGGGCCAATCACACCGGGATCCAACCCCTGCGTAAAGGTGGACGAGGTGTAGGGGGTGTGCGGTTCGTAGGTATGGATCAGCAGAAAGAACCGATCGCCGGCATGCTCCGCTAACCAGCGGTGCGCGGCGTCAAAGGTGTGTTCAATCCCCCCCCGCGGCTCGGCCTTGCGACTTTCGCCAGGCCGATAAAACCGCACGGTCCCTTCTTCTTCCTCAAAATAGTCAAAGCCGCGGTCAAAGCCAAAGGTCCTCGACACGTAACCACCTTCGGTCGTCGCTCCCGTCGCCATTCCAGCCGCTTGCAGCTGTTCGACTATAGACGTCGACAGAGTGCCGTCGAACACGCGCTGGGGATAGGAAGCGCTCAGCAGCGCCGCAACCGACGGCAGCGTCCACGGCGCGTTACTCAGCACCTGCTCGAAGCGCACACCGTCAGCGGCCAAACGGTCCAACTCTGGCGTCGTCTGCCTCGAGTAACCGTAGGAGGAAACGTGGTCCGCCCGTAGAGTATCTAGAACGATAAGGATAGTACCCTGCAAACTCGGCGAAGCCACCGCCTCGCCGGCATTGCGGTCGCCGTCGCCGCAGGCACTGGGCAAAACGCAGACCAAGACCAGGATCCACTGTTGAAAGCGCGCACGCATGGGCGCAGCATACCACGCAGCTTGCAGTGGCCATTCGGCGTCGAACGCCACCAAGCCCCGGCGCACGCAAAAACTCGCCGGCGCATTCCCCGTCCCCTCGCGCTTTACGTATGTCGCCGTGCAATTGGGTCTGACGGAGTGAGGCCGGGGCTCTCGGTGAACCAGGAGCAGCGGTGTTGACTTCGGAACTGCCGGAGTCTTGCTTGCGGACCGGCGCGGAGTTCCGATCCGGAACCCGCGCAGAGTCCGCACCTCCGGTACCCCCGCCGAGTTCCGATCGGTGCTCCCCGGTCAGGGTGTCGCTGGTAAACACCCGCACCGGGCGCCGCTCGAGCCCCGCGAGTACTCGCGGAGTCAAAGCGCAGTATTGTTCATGGTAAGCACTCCTTGCTGTCGATAGACTTCGCCGATCGCTACGCCGGACGTTCGGCTTAAAGTCACGTCGTCCAAAAAGGGGGCAAAGTCCGTAACGGGGGCCAGGTCCAAAACGGCGGCCAGGTCCGTAATGGGGCAAGGTCCGTTCCTCACGCGCGAAAACTGCCCAACACGCGGCCGAGCAAGGAGTTTTGACCGATTGAACGGCGCCCATCAGACGCCCGCGCTCTTTCCTGATTCCGAGCACTGTTGTGCGGTGCGGCGCTGCACCGCACCACGCCCCCCCCGACCAGCGCGACATCGAACCAGGCAAGCAGCACTCGCCGTGTGTCTAGCAGTCGTGACCGTCGGCGGATGCGGCGGGCCGCGTGGGGTCGGAGTACCGTTCGATCCGAGCGCCGCCCCACCGCACTTCAATCCCCGCTCGGGCGATGCCGGTGCCGCCATCGCCAAGAGCGCCATGAGCCAGCTCGGCACCCCCTACCGGTTCGGCGGCGCCAACCCGCGCGGGTTCGACTGCTCCGGGCTCGTTCAGCACGTCTTCCGGAGTCACGGGCTCAGCCTGCCGCGCACCGTCGCCGACCAAGCGCGCGTCGGCAGACCGACGCGACGGCTCTTGCCAGGTGACTTGGTCTTCTTTCGGCTGTCCGGTCAGGGCCCCTCGCACGTCGGCATCTACGTGGGCGGCGAGCGCTTCGTCCATGCGTCAAGCGGCCGCCAGGCAGTCGCGGTCGACGACCTCGCCACCAACAGCTACTTCCGGGCGCGCTATGCCGGGGCCCGGCGAGTTCTGGAGTGACTTGCCGGACGCCCTGAGCTCCGGCACAATGCGCCGGTCCACTACCTGCGAGGGAACCACATGCGCTACAACACCTGGGTCACCCTGGCCGCTCTAGCCGCACTGGCGACGCCGGCATCCGACGCCTTGGCGGGGCGCATCGTCCAAGTCTCGATCGACGAACACCATCACCTCCAGCATCACCCCGAACCCTTGGTACTCCGAGCCGGTACGACCCACCAGGTACGCTGGCAACTAGCCGCGCGAAATCGCCATCTGACCCTTGAGGTGCAGGGGTTGGACGCCGCCGCGCGTGAAAAGGCGGCGGTCGAGTTGGAAGCACCGCCGGGGCGCCAACCCTACACCCTAGTGGTCCGCGACCCAGAGGGCCACGTCTTCGCTGAGTCCCAAGCCACCCTCGAGTTTGAGGAACAACCTCCAGTATCGCGCCGGTGGCTACTCCTGGGAGCTGCCGGACTGCTGGCCGCTTGGGTCTTCAACTACATCGAGCCACCGCTGACGCGGACCTACGAACCGGAAGCCCACTGAAGACCCGCCCGGTGCCAATCACCGAAAGATTCAAAAAAGGTTCAAAGCTTTTTTGGATGCCGCAGCGCTGCCACACTGTTGCCGCTGCGTTCAAACCTTTGACTATTGAAGCCAATTTTTTTACGGGCCAATTGGCCCCAGCCACGCTATTCAGCTTCTTAATAGACTTTCTTTGCTGTGCAAACTAAGGACTTAGCCGACTCCAGAAGGTAATGGGGGTTTCACCCTACTGAGTTGGTACAAAGAATGCATCACTACTTTCGCGTGCAACAGCTGGAGAAGATGCGGGGTACAATTGGGTAAGGTGGTTTCGGTGAGTCCCCAGCTGGCGCCATCCGGTTCTACCCTCGCCGGTGCGAGGACGGAACCACGCGGATCGTTTCTGATCCGCAGCAGGCACGAAGGAGGTGGGACATGCAACAAGGAGCACCCATCCAAGGAGCCGCTCAGGACGCACGCAACGTCAAGTGGGACGCTTTTCTAGACGCGTACTCGGTGTATTTGACGACGCCGAGCACGTCCAACGCCGCCAGCCTAAAGCTCGCTGCCACCGAGCTTGAAGCCGAGGACTCAAAGTTTTCACTCGAGGAATTTGAGTATCGGTTGGGTTGGCGCGTCAGGGAGGAGGTTGAATGCTAAACGAAACTTCGAACGGTGCCGACCATAACCCGACGCCGGCCCGAAGGTTCGCCAGCCAACTCACCGCGAGCATGCGTCTGATGCAATCCTGGCTCTCTGGCTTACTGACGGGTCGGCGCCACAACCGCCCGATCGTCCTCACCCGCCGCGTCGAAGACCGGCCGATCGCCGTCGGCGTTCGCCGGCGCCTGCCCTAACCCCCTAGACCTCCGCCAACTCCAGCTCTCCCCGAAGCCCCGCCCGGACCTGATCCCCAACCCCCGCCATCGGCAATCGCCATTGCTTAGTGGTGTCCCGCTCCCGCAGGGTCACCGTGCCATCCTCAGCGGTCTGCCCGTCCACGGTCACGCAGTACGGCGTACCCGCCTCGTCCTGGCGCCGGTAACGGCGGCCGATCGCACCTTTCTCGTCGTAGTAGGCGGTGAAATCACCTGCAAGGTCTTTGAACAACCCCTGGGCGGTATCCGGCATCCCGTCGCGCTTGACCAGCGGAAACACCGCCACCTTGATCGGCGCGATGCGTGGATGGAACTGCAAGAGTTCGCGTGGCTGCAGGCGGCCCTTATCGTCGGGCACCTGGTCTTCGGTGTGGGCCTCGCATAGGAACGCCAAAACCGAACGGTCGACGCCGGCCGACGGTTCGACCACAAACGGCAGGTACTTCTCGCGGCTTTCTTCGTCAAAGTAGCGCAGGTCCTTGCCGCTAAACTCTTGGTGCCGCGCCAAGTCGTAACTGCCGCGATTGGCGATGCCTTCGAGCTCGCTGACTCCGAACGGGAAGCTGTACTCGACGTCCGCGCAAGCGCTGGCGTAGTGCGCCAACTCACCACGCTCGTGTTCGCGCAGCCGCAACTTGTCGCTCTGAATTCCCAGGTCGATGTACCACTGGAACCGCAGGTCGCGCCAATAGGTGTACCAACGCTCGGCCTCGTCCGGGTGACAAAAGAACTCGATCTCCATCTGTTCGAACTCGCGCGATCGAAACGTGAAGTTGCGCGGGTTGATCTCGTTTCTAAACGCCTTGCCAACCTGGCCGATCCCGAAGGGCAGCTTGACCCGGGCCGTATCCACCACCGTCTTAAAGTTGGCAAAGATCCCCTGCGCGGTTTCCGGGCGCAGGTAGGCGACCGAGGTCGCCCCCTCGAGGGCGCCGACCTCGGTCTTGAACATCATGTTGAATTGGCGGGTCTCGGTCAGCTCACCCTTGCCCTTGCCAGCCACGGCACAATCGTGGACGGTGAGGCTGGGTTTTTGGATGCAGTTCAGGTCCTCAAGTTGGTCGGCTCGGAAGCGTCCCTTACAGACCTTGCAGTCGACCATGGGGTCATTGAACCCCTCCACGTGACCGGAGGCCTCCCACACCCGCGGATTCATCAGGATCGCCGAGTCGAGTCCGACGATGTCGTGGCGCGAAGTCACCATGTCGCGCCACCAGGCGTCTTTGACGTTGCGCTTCAACTCGACGCCCAACGGACCGTAGTCCCAGGCACCGTTCAACCCGCCGTAGATTTCGCTGGACGGGTAAATGAAACCGCGCCGCTTGGCGAGCGACACGAGTTTGTCCATCAGGTCAGCCATTGAATCCTCTTATCGAATGAGCACCAACTTACGGGTCACTTCGTAGGGCACCGGCTCACCGGCAGTCAACCGCTGGAGATAGGTACCGCTCGGCAACACCGCCCCTCGATCGTCGCGCCCATCCCACTCGAGCTGGTGGACGCCGGCGGCAGTGGTCGCGCCATCGACCAGCACCCGCACGCGATGACCGGCGGCAGTGTAGATCGCCAAGCTGGTGCGGGCGTCCTCAGCAAGCTCAAACGTCAAGGTGGTCCGCGGGTTGAATGGATTGGGTGCCGCCGGCGCCAAACGTGCCAGGCTGCGGCTAGGAGCTTGGGGTGCAGCGATGCCGGTCGTCGAGGTGGTTAGCGACAACACCGTCAGGTGCCCCCGAAAATCGCTGGCGTAGACGTAGCCATTCTCGGTGTAGGGATACACGCCCCAGCAACCCCAAAAGCCCGGCGCGTCGTCGGGCAGGTAGCTGTCGTAGTGGGCAATCTCGGTGGGGTTGGCTGGATCGGTGAGGTCCAGAACCACCACGCCGTACGCGTAGTGCGACACCACGCCGACGTCGCCCATTACGTGCACATTGTGCGCCAACCGGTTCGGGGCCAGGTACTCGCCCACCAACGCCACCTGCGTCAAATCCTCGACGTTCCAGACCTTGATGGTCTTGTCTGTTGTCTCTTCGGTAGTGACCACGTGCCGTCCATCGGTGGTCGGCCAAATGTTGTGGGTGTAACCCGCCCCCGGATAGGTGAACACACCGATGAGTTGGGGCGCGGTCTTGATCGACATGTCGTAGACCGAAAAGTCGTTGGTCCACCCCTCGGCCACATAGAGGAAGTCATCGTGGGCATAGACATCGTGAATCGAACCTGTCGAGTGCTCCCCCACCTCGACTGGGTTTTCGGGGTCGGCCAAGTCGACTACCCGAAAGCCCGTTCCCGATTGATTGCAGATGTAGGCAAAACCCGTGACCGTGTCGATCGTCAGGTTGTGGGACTGAACCTGATTGGCGTGCACGTAGGAGCCGACAAAATGCACGCTGTCGGGCAGGGCGCTCAAGTCCATGATCATCAGCCCCTCGTTTTGACCGGCCATCTCGGCGACGGCGTAGGCGTAGTGCCCGAGGGTCTTGATGTCCCGGTGCCACCAGCAGTCGAACTGCTGGGGACCTGGAACCACATCAATGACTTGCATGGAGGGAATCTGGACGACGGCCACGCCCTCCTTCACCCCCATAATCGCGTAGTCGGTGCCATCCGGCGCCGTGTAGCCCCAGACATCCGAGCCACCGGTCACCGCCGTAGTTGCACAGCCCTGATTGCTAGCCGGAAAGGTGATTTCGGCGACGAAGTCCAGAGACGCCGAGAGCTGGGCGTCGGCGGCGCCGGCACCCAACCCCACACACGCAACCGCAACCCAACCCCACGCGAGCAACGGCCGAACAAAGCAGCGGCCAGCTCGCCGCGGTCGCCGGGGGAGCACATCCATGCAAACCATGAGGGCCTCCTGGTGGAGTGTTAGGCCAACTCCACCAGTGTAGCAGGCCCCCCCGTCAACCGGACATCTCGAACTCGGCGGTGACCGCCCGCTCGATGCGTTCACGGCATTCGCGCAGGTGCGACGCCGAGTAGGCGTCGAGCCCCGTCCCCGAAGCTAGCGCCGAATCGACTTGCTCGCCGAGGGCGCGTAGTGCATCCCACGCCAACGTGCGGGCCGGGTGTGGATAAACCCCGCGCGACAGGGCAATCGCCGTCAGTTCCTCAACGTATTGACGCTGCAGGTTGCGCCGCACCGACGAGATGTAGGGCTGGCGCTCGTTGTAGACGCCGACGGTCGCCGGACTCCCCTCCAGCTCCGAGAAGATGGAGCCGCTCAGGGTCAAAAACAGCTCCGGAATGGTGACCGTATCATCGGTCTCGGCCAGACGCATCTCGGCGTCGTGCATGTGTCTGAGGGTCACCGGGTTGATGAGTTGGAAGAGCACCCACCCCTGCATAGACAAGAGCCGGTCGTGTAACTCGTAGCTCGAGTCCAAGGTAAAGTCCCGCGACCCCCAATGCCGCCAGCGACTGGCCACCAGCTTGTTAAGCAGCTCCGGGTCGAACTGGAACGCCCGATCGCTGAACACCTGCTCGGCGACCAACTCCAGGGCACGGCGCTGGGTCTCAACCGGCACTACTTCGAGGGGCGGCCGCTCGTTGGGATCCCCCCGGTGGTCGCGACGGACGAAGCTGCCGCCGACGTAGCGCGACGCCAGCACTGAGCTGTACGTGAAGTCGACCAAGATGGCGTCTAGCGCCTGGCGGAGTCGGGCGTAGCTCTCGCCCTCGGGCACCGCCCGGTCGACCAGATTGGCCTTCAACTTCTCGTACAATTCGAAGCGCTGCTGGGCGAAGTCCAGAGGATCGGCGCCGAGGTCCCAGCGGTTCACCAGCGGATCAGCCCCCCAGACATCCTCGTCGGTGGCGTACTCCAGCCCGGGCTCGGCGGCACGGCTGGCGATCGCCGCGAGGGAGTCGGCGATCGTCTTGGCATCGCCGGCGAGCGGCGTGTAGCCGTATTCGATCGCCCAATAGTCGTAGGGGCCCAGCGTCGTATTCAGGTAGTTGCCTTGCACGCCGTCCCCGACGACGATGTTGAGTGGGTTGTAGTCCATGACCGAGGCCGACAAGACGACCGGCGGCGCTTGCGTTGAGTCCGCCGGGTTCGCAGCGTCCAGTGGTTGCCAGGCCGAGCCCTTGAAGTTGTGGCGCAACCCCAACGTGTGACCCACCTCGTGCATGATGGTCTCTTTGACAAACTGTCCCACTAACTCCTCGGGCCACGCCTCGCCCGGGACAACCCCCGGGGCTGTCGCGGCGCCGAGCGCCAGGGCCGCCATGTTGAACTGATGGGAACGCCCGCGGCCGATCGAACACAGCCCGCGTCCTTCGGCACCGAGCGCATCCAAGGGACCGCCCGGAGCGTAGGGGTCCACCGCCGGCGGCGGACTCGCCAAGCCACGGTGGGAGCGCTGCCGGGTACGTTCGCGGGCCAAGCGCTGTGCTTTCAAGTTGCGAGCCGGATGCCTATCCGGGTTTTCTTCTAAGAACCCGCGCAGTTCCGGTGCCAACTCACTCCGGATGCCCTCTTCCAGAAGAATGTCGTACTCGGACATCAACCAGCGCATCATCGAATCGTCGAAGACAATATCAGCATCGAGAATCTGGCCGGTGCGCGGATGGGTGCGCGACGGGCCCATGGCAAAAGGCACGTCCGAAGTGATCCAGCGCACAAAGTTGTAGCGCACATCCTCTGGATCGAACGCCGCGAACTCGTTGGTATCGGTTTGCTGGCGGACAACGATGGCGTCGACGATCCCCAGGGTCTCAAACGCCTTGTTCCACTCCAGGACCCCTTCGCGCACATAGCGGCGGTATTGCACCGGAATGTTTTTGTCCAGATAGAACACAATGGGCTGTTTGGGCGGCGACATCGCTAACTTTGGATCGGCCTTTTCGATATGCCAGCGATTGATCAAGCGAGTGAAGCGTGTGTCGTCGCGCGTCGAGCGCGAAAAGTCTTTCTTGGCGGTCAAGAAGTAGCCGAGTCGATCGTCTGCCAGACGCGGTTGGTAGCCGGTCTCCGGCACGTGAGACAGGCTGTAGTGCACGGTCAACAGGTCGGCAAAGCCGGTGTCTTGGTCCTTCGTGTAGAGGTCGACCGCCACCTCCAGATTCTGCGGAAAGGCTTTGACGGTGTTGAGCCGCGCCAACGCCGGGTCAGCCTGCTTGACGATGTCGCCGAAGAAGGCTTCGGGGCTCGAGGTGTAGAGCGCCCCTAGATCTATCACCACATTGCCCTTGGGATCCTCGGCCAGGATCGGCAGGGTGCGGACAACCGTTTCCGTGTAGGTGCGCGCCACCGCATCAGCGATCGGGCTGCCTTGCTCGGCGTGGTGGCGCACATCGGGCATGACCAGCAGCAGCTGCTTGTCCACCCGCCGCCACTGCATCAAGGCCTCGGACCACTGAAAACCAAACACCATGCGGCCCCGGGCGATGGAGGTTGCCACCAAGAACTCCTCGCCCAACTGATCCTTGCGGATGAAAGCTAAGAGCTTGTTCTTGTCGCGGTAGAGCCGGTAGTACCCGGCCATCGGCTCCAGATCCTCGATGACTTCGGCCACCGCCGGCAACGCCTCCGGGTCGGCCGCAGCTGCCGTTTCGGGCGCCGCGCGCGGCGCCGGGGGTTGGGTAGGCGGAGTTTGGGTTTCGAGCTGGGGTTGGGTTTGGGTTTGGGCCTCGAGGGGTTGGGGGGCGGTGGCGACCAGTGCCACTCCACCGAGGACGAGGGCTCCGGTCACGACAGGCACGATTCGCCGGATCCAGGCAAGCATGGGTTGAACCTCCAGGCAGCTGTGAACGCTGATCCAATGGGGTTGGCGGTTGGCGTAAGGGGGTGGTTCAGGGGCGCGCGAGAGGCCCCGACCCTCTAGCATACCTGCTGCTGCCCGCCTGGGTTTCACCGCCCATTCGCCCTCTTTCGACGAGTTTTCGGGCATCTCGCCGGCCGGCTGAATGGATTCGTCCAGCGTGCTATCATAATGGTGTGTTTGAGGAGCCCCGGGTGGTCCGAGGCTCTTTTGCTTCCTGACCCAGTCTGACCCACCGCCGCGGAGCCCGCTCATGACTCAACCTCGGAGTTCCGTCCCCCTGTTCGCGTCCATCACCCGTTCTGTTGCGCTTGCCGCCGGACTTCTGTGTCTGGCCGCCGCCGGCGACGCCGCCCAATCGGGCATCTCGGCAGATGTCGAAGCGGCGATTGCCCTTGCTGCACCGGGCGAGCGCATCCCAGTCATCATCGTCATGGCCGAGCAGATCGAGCCCGAGAGGCTCCTTCCGGCCGTCGCCCAGCTGACGCCGGCCCAACGGCGCCTGGTGGCCACCGACGAACTCAAGCTGCGCGCCAACCAGAGCCAGGCCGAGGTGCGCGACTATCTGGCCGCCGGGCAAGCGGCGGGCGAGGTGGCCAATGTCCGCCACCTGTGGATCGCCAACGGCATCTTGGGCGAGCTGACGCCTGACGCCATCTACGGGCTCTTGGCGTTCGACGAGGTACGCACCGTCCTCTGGGATCCGCCCATCCCCGCCGAGGAAGCCAACGACGTTGAGGTCAGCCCCGAAGGCAACCCGGCTTCAGCCGGTGCCGAGCTTTGGCAGCTCGAGAACATCAACGCCCCGGACGTCTGGGCCTTGGGCTTCGAGGGCGCCGGCATTCTAGTCGCCGTCCAAGACTCGGGGATCGATCGCAACCACTCGGACCTCGCGGCCCGCATGTGGGTGAATCCCGGTGAAATCGACGGCAATGGCATCGACGACGACGCCAACGGCTACATTGACGACATCTGGGGTTGGGACTTTGAGTCCAACGACAACAACCCCTCCCCGGGTGGCTCGCACGGCCACAGCTGCGCCGGTATCGCAGTTGGCGACGGCACCGGCGGCACCCGCACCGGCGTCGCCCCCTCGGCCTCGGTGATGGCCTGCAAAGTCAACACCTGGGGGCAAAACATCGAGGGGATCGAGTACGCCATCGACAACGGTGCGCACATCATCACCATGAGCCGCTCGCAGAAATGGCGGTTCAGCCCGAAGCCGGACTACGATTGGTGGCGCTCGATTACCGATGGCGAACTCTTGACGGGCATCCTGCACGCCAACTCGATCGGCAACGAAGGCGACAATCAGGGAACCGATCCGGTGCCCTTCAACATCGCCGCGCCGGGCTCGTGCCCGACGCCATGGCGGCATCCCGACCAAGTGCAGGCCGGGGTCAGCGGCATCACCAGCGGCTGCGGCGCGCTGGACGAAAACGACGTCATCGCCAACTACTCGTCGATTGGACCGTTCGCCTGGGAGGACATCTCGGTCAATTGGCCAAGCTATCCCTACCCGATGCGGCCCGAGTACCAAGACTACCCCTACTCCGGCGGCCTACCCGGACTGCTGAAGCCCGACGTTGTGGCCCCGGGACCCGGCACCACCACCACGGCGGTCGGCTTCGGCTACACCTCGTTCGGCGGCACGTCAGCGGCAACGCCACACGTGGCCGGAGCCATGGCACTCATCCTGAGCGCCAATCCACTCCTGACGCCCGCTGACGTCACCATGATCTTGCAAACCACCGCCCACGACCTCGGGGCACCGGGGAAAGACAACGTCTACGGCGCCGGACGCCTGGACTGCTTGGCTGCTGTCCAGCTGGCGCTCCAAATGAGCAACTTCGGGACGTTGTCGGGGACGGTCACCGATGCTTCAACCAGTGATCCCATCGGCGGCGCCATGGTCGAGGTGTTGGACACCGCTTTCACCACCCAAACTGCGGCGGATGGCACCTACTCGGTCTTCGTGGCTGAAGGTGACATCGAGGTACGCTTTTCGGACTTCTACTACGAAGAAGTGACCCTGAACGCCAACATCACCGCCGGCAACACGACGACGCTCGACGCGCAGCTCGTGCCGCTGGCGCTCGGCGACCTGTCGGGGACAGTCACCAACTTCTATACCGGCACCGCCATCGAGGACTGCGAGCTGACCTTGGTCGACACCCCGGTCAGCCCCCAGCTGAGCGGCGCCGACGGCAGCTACGCGTTCAACGGCATCCCAGCTCGCACTTACACGCTGGACGCCGAGCGCTTTGGCTTCGCGCCGAAGTCCATTGCCGCGACCGTCAGCGCCACCGAAACAGTGGTGGACATTGAACTCGTCCCTGCCCACATAGCCTTGGACATGGAAACCGACCCCGGCTGGTTGACCACATCCACCGCCACCACCGGCCACTGGGTATTGGATGACCCGAACGGCACCAGCGCCCAGCCCGAGGACGATCACACTCGGGATCCTGGGGTGGACTGCTGGTTCACCGGCCAGGGCACGCCGGGTGGCTCGGTCGGCGAGGCCGACGTCGACAACGGCTCGGTGACATTGATCACCGCGCCGCTCGACTTGTCGGCAACCGCCGATCCGGTCATCACCTATTGGGCGTGGTACTCCAACAACCAGGGCTCAGTGGTGGACGACGAGTGGGTGGTGGACATGTCCAACGATGGCGTCAACTGGGTTAACGTCGTGACGCGCTCCGCGTCCACCTCGGGATGGGAGCTGTTCGAGCACCGTGTTGCCGACTACGTGACGATTTCCGAAGCGGTGTTGGTGCGCTTTGTCGCCACCGACACCGGTTCGGGCTCGATCGTCGAAGCGGCAGTCGACGACTTCCAGGTGCACGACAACCCGCAGCCCGCTGGGCTAAGCGGCGCCCAGGACGCGCCGCTTGGGCCACGTGTAGCGCTCATGCCCAACCGACCCAACCCCTTCAACCCAACCACGTCGATCGCGTTCGTGGTCCGCGAAGCCGGACCGGCGCGGTTGGCGGTGTACGACGTCCACGGCCGCCACGTGCGGACGCTGGTGGATGCACCGCGCCTGGAAGGTGGAAACCACACCGTGACCTGGGATGGTCGGAACGATCACGGCAAGTCACAAGCGTCGGGCGTCTACTACTACAAGCTCGAGGCGGCGGGGCGTCACATCACCCGCAGCATGGTGCTCATGAAGTAGCGGGTACTCCAGCACCAGAAGTGCGAAGGACTCGAAGCCGCGGTGGGTAATCACTCCCACCGCGGCTTGTCTTTTTGGGGTCAAGTGCGCATCAGTTTCCCTGGCGTCGACTTCAATCGGCCCCAGGACTCGTCTAGCGCTACCCGCTCGTTTCATTCGACGCGGATCACTCGCTGGGAGAATACTCCCCCGCGCGTCGCCACCCGCACAAAGTAGATGCCCGCGCTGACGAGATTGCCGTTGGTGTCGATACCCTCCCATTCGAAGTGATGGCTTCCGGCGGTGAGTTCCCTGTTGACAACCGTCCGCACTCGGCGCCCGGCCACGTCGAAGATTGACACGTCGGCGAGCCCTTGGTTGGACACCAGGACGATGATTTCAGTGGTTCCCTGGAATGGGTTTGGCTGCACCGTGACGACATTGCGTAAGGCGGGCGCAGCACTCAAGTTTGCGTCCACAGATCGTCGCCAGCTTAGGGGGTGGTACTCGTAGGCACCCAAATCATATTTCCCTGTGAAAGAATCCGGGCGATCCATTTGATCATAGTCGTCGGTGACAGATGCGATCGTTGCACCCGCGTTCACCGCGATGCTTGTCGCAGTTAGATGCAGATCTGATGAACTGACAAATCCCGCATCGCATGCAGATGCGGTGCAATAGTCTCCAAAGGGGTTGCAGACTATTGATTGTGGCCCGATCGCTTGGCAGGCGTAGTACTCGATGTCTCCTATCCACAGGTTGTTGTTGAGTTCGTTCTGTCCAAGTGCACCTTGCCCCGCTTTGAGCACGTAGGCGCCACTACTGACGGCGATGTTGTTCTTGAGTACGTTGCCGACGCTGCTCGGTGCCTCTTGGAATAGGACAGAAACACCTGCGTTGTTGTAGAAAGTGTTGTGGTAAATCTCATTGTAGTCGCCGCCTGGCCCGATGAACAAGGCTCGGGAATCCTCATTTTGACCGTTGTCGCGGAGAATGTTGTTTCTAAAGACGATGTTCGAGCGGATTATCGCTGCATCAGTTTCCGATCCTTGAATGAGGTTGCGCTCAACGAGGGTGGAGCTGTTGACGACGATACCGTAGTGGCAATCGCTGATTTCGTTGTCTCGAATGACTGAGTTCTGAGCGTGATCTTTAATGTCGACTGCGCCTGCCCTGCAATTCGAGAACACGTTGCCTTCGATCCTCACGTTGTCGGTAACGCGCGGCAGGAGCCTGCTGGACACGTAGACTCCTTCACCGCGAAAGTTCCCCCCTCCTACTCCGAGGTCGCTGAAGGTGCAGGCTGTGACGAGCACATCCTCACACCAATCGTTAGGGTGACCGACGATGTAGACGCCAGCGGAGCCTTCGGGAGCCCACAAGTCGTGGAAGTAGCAATCGCGAATGATTGAATGATCGCCGCCCTCTCTTACGACAACTCCGCTGCTGAACTGCGATACTTCCAAGCCCTCCACAATCCAGTACTCGTTGTAAATCGATAGCCAGATCTTCTTCTCGCTGCCCCCTGGTCCCTCGAACTTGGGGCGGTTCGGGCTAAGCGGATCCCGCCGCACGGTGATGGGGTGCAACAGGGTGCCGTCGTTCTCGGTGATCGCTTGTTCTGCGTAGGGGTAGGTACCGCCTCTGACGGTGAGGACGTCCCCGGCCTCGAGCTCTTCGGTGGCGTGCGCTAGAGTCCTCCAAGGCTTGCCCGCCGTTCCAGGACCATCGTCGTCCCCATTGGGATCTAGGTAGAGGTTGGTGGCGTACGTTGTTTGAGTCAATATTGCAATGGCAAGCACACACACTAGGTGGATGGGGTGCGGCTTCATTGAGCCCTCCTTTCGAGGCGTGACCTGTGTTTCCTCGACCAGGCCTCACGTGCAGTCATCGACCTTGCGGTTCGGTGAGCGCGGCTTGCAGACACGAACTTGCGTCCTTCCGTTGAAGTGAGGCCGCAGGGAAACATGCTCTCAACATCACATGCGAAGATCCAGGCAATTCTTCATTTCTACTGTGAGATAGCTTACATTTCTCAAGCATGGGCCAGCGCAGCGCCAACACCACCCTGCGGCAACTCGGCAACGCGACACCCGCTCCCGGCCCGAGCCAGGACGCGCGCTGTCGCCTCGACGCGCCGAGTCGAAGTTGACGAACACGTCATCATGACCAAAGGCAGCCCGGTAGAGCGTAGAGCAAACTCGCGCCGGCAGATGTAGAGCTGCTCGGCGGTGCTGCGGCTCAAATGCTCGACGGCGCGGCGCTCGCCGCTTTGGATCAGCGGCGGACGCTGGGTTCCGACGACAGGTGATCGCCCGTAGCGTGCGGGATGACAACGCGAGAGATCAACGTTGAATTGTTGCCACAGCGCCGGCCATTTGAATCGATGGACTTCGGCCGCATAGCGGCGGCACAGCACTAGCCTTCAAGTAGAGAGCGGGTGGCGCGCACCGTCCGCCTCCCCCGATAGGAACCAGGCGCCCGGCAGCCACTCAGCGCCGGACGCCGGCTGGCCGGCGCCACGGATGAACTGACGCCCTTCGGCGACATCCAACACCGCCTCCACGGGTACGCCGGTCTCCGCGCGCAGGGCGATCCACTCAGCACGCGAGCGCTCGGCCAACCGCGCCGCTACTTCGGGGACCAAGGTTGGATCCAATTGGCGACCGCGCCAGTCGTCCCGTTCGAAGAAGGCGCAGAACTTCGCCCAAAGCGCCGGGTGGAGTGCACCCACCGCCAGGGGTGCACCGTCTTGCGCCGCGTAAACGGCGTAGCAGGGCAAGCCGCCGCGTGGCACTGGGCGGCCGCGCGTCGTGCGTTCCAACCCCAGCCAACCCTCCAGGGCGTGCACCATCGACACCGTGATGCTGTCGCCCCGACCAGTGCGTTGGCGGCCGACCAAGGCCGCCAAAATCGCCTGCACGGCCGGGTGGGCACCAGCCCCGATCCCGGCCACCTGGATACCCGGCACCGCTGGTGCCTGGCCGGGCTCGGCCAGGGCGGCCAAAGCCCCCGACATGGCCAGGAGGCTCAGGTCGTGGCCACCGCGCGCCGCCAGCGCACCGGCCTCGCCGGTCGCCGTCAGCTTCAGGTGGACGAGCTCTGGCCAGCGGGCGCGCAGGGTGCGCCGCGCCAGGCCTAGCCGCTCGGCGGCCCGGGGAGAGAGCGATTCACACAACACGTCGGCGCCGTCCAGCTCTGTCTCGAGGGTGCGCCGCCCGCCGGGACCCTCCAGATCGGTGGCGATCTCGGTGACGCCGGCGGCCAGCGCCCGGGTCAGGCGACCATCCCCGCCCAACTGGCGCTCGATGACCGCCAGGGGGTCCTCTGCACCCGGGGTGGTCAACCGCCTGACCTCGGCACCCAGGTGGGCAAGGAGGGCAGTCGCGTAGGCGCCGGGCAAGAGTCGCGTGGCATCCAAAACCACCAACCCGGTGAGTGGGCGTTCCATCCGTGCTCCTCAGCGTTGGGCGTATACTCTGTAACGACTCAACATGATCTGGAGGCACCATGAGCCCTAAGGGCCACGACACTTCGCCGACGACGGGGCGCATCGCCACGGTCGACGGCGTCATGCTGCACCTCAGTCAACCCACCGCCACCGACCGCGCCTGGATTGGCCAGGACGAAATCCTCCGGCAGTTGGAGGCGTGCTGGCTGACGGTGGACGACAAGGACTTCCCCTTGACACCGCGCATCGTCGGTCCCCCCGGGATAGGCAAGACGACGTTGGGGATGGCAGCCTCCCAAGCTCAAGCGTTGCCACTCTACATCTATCAGTGCACGAGCGACACGCGCCCGGAGGATCTGATCATCACACCGGTCCTGGGCGACGAACGCCAGATTATCTACCACGCTTCGCCGCTGGTCACCGCCATGCTGGAGGGCGGCGTCTGCATCCTGGACGAAGGCAACCGTATGAACGAGAAGAGCTGGGCGTCGGTGGCGCCCTTGTTCGACCACCGGCGCACCGTCGAGAGCATCATCGCCGGCATCCAGATTTCGGCGCACGCCAGCTTCCGGGCCTGCGTCACCATGAACGAGGACGAATCCACCTTCGAAATCCCCGACTACATCTTGTCGCGCCTGCAGCCAACGCTGGAAATCGAATTCCCCGACCGCGACGACGAAATGGCTATCTTGGAGTACCACTTGCCATTCGCCGAGGCCGAGTTGGTCGCCTTGACCGTCGACTTTCTGCAGCGCGCCCACGAGTTGGCGCTGGATTTTTCGCCGCGGGACGGGATCCACATCCTGCGCTTCGCCATGAAGCGCCTCCACCAACTCACGGACCACCCAGTGGCGCGCGACGAGCTGTGGCGCGAGGCTCTGGCCCGGGTGTTGGGCGAAGAAGCCACCAACCTCGAAGAGCTGGCGCGCCGGCGACAGGGGGCGGCCGGCGACCAGTTGGCGCCCTTGGGTCTGGGCGACTTCTTTTTCGACCCCGAAGACCCACTCAACCCGGATCAGGACCCCGGTGAACCCAACTAAGCCGCCGGGTGAGATTCTCGCCTTCTCGCCAAAGATCCAGGCGCTGCCGGTGGTTCACGCCAGCGGTGATTTCGCCCGCGCCGTGCGGCGGGTGCTACTGGCCGAGCGGTTCGACTGCGTGGCGGTGCCCTTGCCACCTTCGTTCAAGACGCCCCTCGCCCAGGGCATCGACCGCTTGCCCGACATCCAACTGGTGACCCGCCCGGAGGGCAGCGCTGTCGCCATTGAAGTGCACGAGGAGTCCGAATCCCAAGCCGTTGAAGTGGGCGTTTCCAGCTTCGTCACCATCGACCCATGCCAGGCGGTGATCGCTGCGCTCAGGATCGCCCGAGAAGAGCGGTTGGCCACCGCCTTCATCGACCTGGAGGTCGAGCGCTACGAACCCGACAGTCCCATCGCCCCCGACCCCTACGCCTTAAAGGGCGTGCCGCTCGAGCGCTTTGCGGCGGCCATCGTGCCATTTCTGGAAAACCCCCAGGTCAATTCCCAACGCGACCAGCGCATTCGATGGATGGCCTACCAACTGCACGCCCTCGAACTCGACTACGACCGGGTGCTGGCCATCCTGCCCATGGCCGACTGGCCGTGGGTGCGAGACGCCTACCAAAGGCGCGCGCCCTACCCCGAGCCCACGACTTCCGGTTCGCGACCCACCAACTATGGAGTGACACCACGCACACTCTATTTCGTCTTGGGCGAACTCCCTTACGCCACCCACCTCTACGAGGAGCGCCGGCAACGCTTTCAATCGGACGAGCACCTGACGGTCGACGGCGTCAAAGAACTACTCATCGAAGCACGGCGCCGGTGGACCGCCGACCGCGCCCTCGAGCAACAATGGGTAACGCCCCAACTTTTGAAGACGATGTTGCGCTACATGCGCAATCTGAGCCTCATGGAGCGCCGGCTGGCCCCCGACCTTTACACCATCGCCACCGCCGCCAAGCAGGTGGGTGGCGACGAGTTCGCCACGTTTGTGGTCGAAACGGCGCGCGACTACCCCAACCAACCCCAACCGCCCGACGAAACCCGCGCGCGCTGTGGACCGGAGCTCGCCGAGCTGGGCGACAGCGGCACGCACTACATGGTGCCGCGGCTCCCGGGGCCGCCGCGCGCCTGGCGCACCCTCGCACTGAAACCGCGCCCGGAGCGCAAGCGCTCGCGCCTGTGGCAAATGCTCTGGAACCCCTACGGCCAGTGCTCCTGGCCACCCGAAGACGATCGGATCGAGTGCTTCAACACCCACGTGCGCGAACAGGCCCGCGCCATCGCCGGGCAGGATCTGGCTCGTACCGAAAAGTTCACGACCTCGATCAAAGACGGCCTGGACATCCGCGAGACCCTGCGGAACTGGCACACTGGCGACCTCTACGTCCGGGAGCTGCCGCCGACGCGCGGCGACCTCGAGATAGTCATCTTCCTCTTCGAGTCACCGCCCGACGCGGCGGTCTACAGCTGGCAATCCACCTGGATGGCCGAGCACCCCAAGGAGTCCACCCTCTGCTTCTACGCCACGCCGTTCATCGAACGCATGGTCGGGCCAGGGGTTGGGCTGTCCAAATACGGCGGCGCCTTCTTCTTGTTTCCGCCCCGCGCCATTCCGGACATTTGGACCGACAAGCGCTTCGACTTCGCGCCGTCTTTGGAAGATCGGCTGGTCGCCGCCGCCCTCTTCCACTCAAGCGAACGCCACGTCGCGCTGGTCTCACCCCGCCCGCCGCGGGCCCGCTGGCGCCTGATCGCCCGGCGCTTCAAGCGGCGGCTGGTGTACTTGCCGCTGGGACGCTTTTCGGGGCAAACGGTCGAGCGCCTGCGGCACTTTCATGTCCTGAACGGCCACCAAGTACGCTCGTACGCCACCCGCTTCATTAGGGAGTTTTGAAACGCGACGCATCCAAGAAACTATCGCTCGTCGACCGCGTACAAGCCATCCAGATAGCTCGCCTTGATTGCATCCCGGCTCGACCGGCTCCACCGCCACCGGCGGCCGAACGTAACCATCATAGCGCCCGATGTGCCGGTGATTACCGTCTAGAACAAGGTGTAGATAAACGGGGCGGCGATGCCCCCACCGAGCACCACCAGCGCACCCAGCAGCAAGAGCACCAGGATGATGGGAGTCATCCACCACTTCTTGTTGTGGGCGAGGAAGGCGGCGAACTCGCCTGCCACGTTGCCTCGCGACCGGGACGCTTCCGCTCGAACTTTTGGTCGGTCTGTGTCGACATCGCCATATCCACCTTCTCAATCACGTCTAGAACTGCCGGAAGTACCTCGCCGGATCCGTCGTCGGCCGGTGCGGCGTCCAATACGTCTCTTGGTCTCTTGCCAAAGCGCGGTGCAGCGGGTCGCGCCCGACCAGCCGCATGATCAACCCAATGGGCGTCAAGACTAAGCTAAGGCTTCTTTCCCCGCGGAACGAGCGACTCCAAGAGGTGCTCGTACCCCGACAACAACCACTTCTCGTCGCCGCGAGGGTCGGTTGGTGGTGATCGGCCAAAAAACGCGGTTCAATTTTCCTATGCGCTTCCACTCACGAATGCCGTCACGACCGCCGCGTAAGAGCTTCAGCGTGTCATCTCGGTTCATTCCGCATCACCGCTCTTCAAACAGAGCCTCGAGGTCACGCCGTCCATAGAGCACTCTTACGACCTCGATACCTGTCTCGATGGGTTTATAGAAAATGAGATGCTTGGGAAAATCAGGGATTGGCCACATTCGGAGACCCTCAAGTCGGGAATTGCGAAACTCACGGCGCGCTCCCAACTCTGGCATCTCAAGCAATCGACTAAACGCAGCTTCCGCTGCATCCAAGAACCGAAGCTCCAAATGAACCCCACCTTCATCGCCCAGGTGAGCTGATAGCTCGTTCACGTCACGCTTGGCCTCTGGTCTTCGGTCAACTTGCTTCTTTGTCACGACGTCGAGCCTCAGCCCTCTCTATAGCACGACGTCTTAGGTCTGCCCAATCGTCCTTCGTCATCTCCACAGCCTCACCGCTTTGGAGCCCCTCCAAAAGAAGCGCTTCAAGCCGGTGCTGCGACTTTTCGCGCTGGTCCCGGCGCACTAACTCACGAAAGTACTCGGACACGTTTCCGTAGTCACCGCTCTCAACTTGCTCGTTCACCCAGTCCCGCATCGGGTCCGGTATCGATATGTTCATGCTTGCCATGGCGAATCGTCCTCCAACACCATTATCGGACATATGGCAACATTTAGCAATTGTTGCCATTCGTGGCCAAAACGCCCTCTGTGGCTCGGAGCGCTGGGGAGCAGGATGAAACCGTGCAGCTTTGATCATGGTGTTGTTCTCGGGCCAGTCAGTAGCCGAAATCCCTCCAGGTTTCGATAGGGACCTCCGTAGACTCCCCTGGTTCTATGACTTGGTTTTGAGAGCGCGAGTCGCCTAGACGAAGATCGACACCCTTCAAGGGCCGCTCTATTGTGCTGTATCAACATTCCTGAAACTGGAGCCAATCAAGTGGTTCTCGGGGGATGCTAGCGTCCATTTTGGGTTACGTGCTGGTCACTCCCAGAAGACCTGCGTTCTGTTGCTGCGATGCACCTCGCGTTTCCTGGTCATCCAGACCGAGCCTGGATGACTCAGCAGCACTCCGGCTTTGGAATGAACTCTCCTTCGCCTACGGCAGGGAGGTTGTTCTGGTCGGTCGTCGGCTCAGGGAGTGTTCAAGCGCGGATGATATCGGGGATCCACGAAGAACACCTCGTCCTTAAGAGCAAAGAAGTAAGCCCAGATCCACGCGTAAGAGTACGATCGGATGGTATCGCGTCGCATGAAGCGTGATCAAGGCGCGCGTCCGGTACGCGACAGGGGTACGAACGCGCGGCGCGCTGGCGCCACCTTGCGGCGAGGATTTACGGAGAGGAGCACTCCCTTTTCGGCCGAGCGCTCTGGGCGCTGGGGTTGGCACACGAGGCGCTGGGCGAGCTGGACGCGGCGGAAGCTGCGTTGCGCCGCGGCATAGCGATCCAACTCGACGCATTGGGCGAGCGCACCCCGAGGTTGAGGAGAGGCAGGCTCACTTGGTTGAGTTTCTTGGCAACCGCGGCGCACCGACCGACGCTAGGGGCGTGGAGTCCGCGGCATCGCCTCAGTGAAGCTGTGCCGCGGACTTCGGTGTTGGCGCTATCGAACGAGCAAGATTCGACGCGTGGCAGTTCGGCTCGCGTCCTCGAGGGTTGCGAAGTAGACGCCGGCGGCGACGCGCGTCCCTCTTTCATTGCGACCCGCCCATTGCACGACGTGATGCCCCGCAGCATGGCGTCCTTTGGCGAGCACCGCGACCTGCCGCCCCGCGACATCGTAAATCGCAAGCTTGATGTTCCTCGCATCCGGTAACCCGAACGCCAGCTGCGTAGCGGCGCGGAACGGATTGCGTGTTGCTGGTGCGAGCGCAAGTGTCACGCTTGGCGCCGGCGCTCCGCCGACGGCGACTTGTCCTTCGCTCGTGCGTAGATCCATCTCCGTTGCACCGTTGCCCTGCGGTGAGAGCCACGGCGAGCGCGGGAAAAACGGCGAGTCGGAGGCGATCCGGAGCCGCCAGCGATAGGGGGTGTCCGGAGTGAGACCGAACACGAGTGCGTCTAGGGCGATGCCATCGGCGCCGCTGTCGACATCGGGACCCAACACCAGCCCGGTTCCGTCGAAGGGAAGGTCTGCCGGTTTGACCTCCACCTCCAAGCGCACGTACGCGCGCCCCTCGGCAGATCGCCCCAGCGCCTTCAATCGGAACGAGCTCTCGGAGTCGGACCGACCGAGGAGCGCGATCGGAGCCGAATCGTCGGTGCGTCGCTGTTGTGGCACGCGGTGAAGCCCATCGCCGCCGCCATAGTAGAGGAAAGTTTGGCCACCGATGCCAGCGACAGGTGCACCAATGATGACGTCTGAGAACCCGTCACCATTCACATCGCCGGCGGAAGCAACGGAGGCGCCATAAAGGCTGGGCCCCACATGAAACCACGCCGCGCTCGTTGCCAGGCCGGAGGCCGAGCCCGTATAGATGTAGGCTTTGTCGATGAAGGGGGCACCAACGATGACGTCGGAAAAGCCGTCGCTGTTGACATCGCCTGCAGAGGCGACGCTGTCGCCGAACCCTCCGCCAGGCTCGTTCCCTTGCGCACTCCACGCCGCCACCAACTCAAGTGCGGAAGTCGAGCCATGGAAGACGAACGCACGACCCACAAACGTCCCGTTTTCGTAGGTGGGCGATCCAACGATGACGTCGGAGAAACCGTCCCCATTGACGTCTCCGGCCGAGGCCAGCTTGAGTCCAAAGCCCTCGTTCTCCTGGCTGCCCTCCTTCGACCAGGCGGCAACGGTTTCCAAGCCCGAAGCGGAACCCAGATAGACAAACGCCGCCCCGCGAGTCCTGAATGTGCCTTCACTATTGGCAGCGCCGACGAGCACATCGGAGAAGCCGTCGCCATTGACATCTCCAGCTCCGGCGACGGCGTATCCGAATGCGTACTCTGGATCGCTGCTGACTTCGGCGATCCAGGCAGCCGAGCCGGCAAGGCCCGCAGCGGATCCGAGATAGAGGTATGCGCGGCCACCAAGGGTATAGGGAGCGCCAACGACGACGTCCGAAAAACCGTCGCCGTTGACGTCGCCGGCGCCGGCGAGATCAAGCCCGAACCAGCTACCGGGTGTGCTGCCGTCTGCGATCCAGGCAGCCGAGCCAGCCAGGCCTGTAGCGGACCCGAGATAAAGGTATGCCCGGCCCAGGTTACCTTCTCCGTTAACGTAGTTGTATGCACTCAGTAGCACATCGGAGAAACCGTCGCCGTTGACATCGCCTGCGCCAGCAACGACTTCCCCGAACTGCGCTTCGTGTTGATCTCCGAATGTTGACCACGCCGCTGTGAGTCCGAGCCCGTCGGCAGACCCATGGTAGACGAAGGCCGCGCCGACATCATCTTGGGTCCCGCTGTCATAGCGCCGTGCGCCGACGATCACATCGGAGAAGCCATCGCCGTTGACATCGCCGGCGCCAGCCACTGAGAAGCCGAGGTCCGCTTCGGGCTGGTTGCCCACGAGACTCCAGGCCGCAGTCGTCGGGACGTTGTCACCGCTCCCAAAGAAGAGAAACGCCTTCCCCTCGTCGGTTGAAGGGCTGTCCAAGTAGGGGGCGCCGGCAATCAGGTCCGAGAAGCCGTCGCCGTTGACGTCCCCGGCAGTCGCCACGGCGGACCCGACCTGACCGCCGGCTTGGGATCCGTCGTACGTCCAGTCCAACGGGTTGGGGCCGGTGGCGGAACCATGATACACAAGCGCCATGCCGTCGGCGTCGTGCCACCCAGGTGCGCCGATCACGATATCGGCGAAGCCGTCGCCATTGACGTCGCCGGCGGTAGCCACGGCGCTGCCCAGCTCGGATCCGTCATCGAGCGCCTGGGGGCTCGTCCAGGCGGGCGTTGCTTCCAAGCCAACCGCGGAGCCATAGAACACGTAGCCGGCTCCCTGGTTGGTGTTGGCATCGTCGTAGCCCGGCGCGCCGACGATGACGTCGGCGTATCCGTCGCCGTTGACGTCCCCTGCGGTTCCGGCCGAACGGCCGAAGTAGTCTTGGGTGAAGCCGCCGGTGGCCATCCAGTCATGGTTTGGCTCGAGCCCTGAGGGCGATCCGTGAAACACGAAGGCGGCGCCGTTGTCGGTCCAACCGGAGTTGAAGAGATATGAGCCGACGACGACGTCGTCGAACCCGTCGCCGTTGACGTCGCCGGCGGTGCCGAGCGCCAGGCCGAAGCGAGCGAAGCCTTGGTTACCGTCGGCGGTCCAGGCGGGGGCGGATGCCAAACCCTGCGCCGAGCCTAGGTAGAGATAGGCGCGACCTTCTCGGTCCTGGTCGTCTGAAAAGTCGATGGCCGCTACGAGAGCGTCGTCGAATCCGTCACCGTTGACGTCGCCTGCGGTGGCGACGGTTTTTCCGAACAGGTGGTCGTCGCCCTCGCCATCGGCGGTCCATGCGGGTGTCTCCGAGAGCCCGGAGGCGGATCCCAGGTAGAGATAAGCGCGACCCTGTTGGGAGAATGCTTCGTCGTGAAACTGTGCGCCGACGATGACGTCGTCGAACCCGTCGCCGTTGACGTCCCCAGCGGTAGCCGTGGAAACGCCGAAGTAGGCGCCGGTTTGTTCACCTGAGTTGACCCAGGCAACGGTGGAGGAAAGCCCGGCGGCGGTCCCCAGGTAGAGGTACGCACGGCCGCTGTCAGAGAAGGGCCCGTTGTAGCCCGGGGCACCGACGATGACGTCTGAGAACCCGTCGCCGTTGACGTCGCCCGCAGTGGCGACCGACAAGCCGAAGTAAGCCCAGCCTTGGTCGCCCTCCGCGGTCCAAGAAGGTGTCGTGAGCAGTGGGTCGACGGTGATGGGGTAGCAGGCAGGCGCGTCGTCCACGACAAGTGCGACGGTGTTGCCGGCAACCTCCATGTGTGCGGGCAAGGTGGTGCCGGCGGTGTCCCAAACTTTGAGTCCGGCGTAGTGGAGCAGGTGAACGTCGTTATCGTCGAAAAAGTCAATGGCATCGCCAGCGTCGCTGCACACTGCGCGGAGGCCGCCGGCGAGGGCACCTTCGATGCGCAGGGGGCCGTCGCCGGTGGGACGGGCGTGGACGGTCCAGCCTTGTTCGAGGCCGTCGGCGTTGTTGATGTACCACTCGGTGAGGCCGGCAGTCTCATAGGAGACGCGGGCGCCAGCGGCGGTGGGCTTTGCGCTTTCGACGGTGCGCCAGTTGCCGTCGCGCCCGAAGCGCTGTGTCTGCCACGCCCACTGCCAGCGCGGTCCTTCGTCCCGGCGCGGGGTGACGCAGATTCCGTCGCCGGCGAACTGGGTGCGAATGTCTTGGGCGCGGTTGGGCGCTTGCAGTCCGTGCTTGGCGGGGGTCACTTCGTACTCGCGCTCGGCGATCTGTTGTTTGACCGCAGCCCACCAGTCCGCGTCTGCAGCGCGGATCTCCGCCGTGGGCGAGATGGCGGTCGGCACGGGCTTGGCCGCGACGCCGACGTGGAAAGGGATGGTGATGAGGCCGAAGGCAAGCGCCGCGGCCAGCCCCACACATGAGACGGTCAACGTGTAGAAAACGCACTTGAACATGAAAGCCTCCGAAGAACGGGGGGAAGAAATCGGAAAGCGACCTCTCTGCATGTTCAATTCGAAAAACGGGGGCGAAAGCCGCCACCCTGCTTACCCGAATGAGTACGGCGCGGAACCCCCGGGCTCGCCCAGGGATGGGTACTGGGTTCAGCGGGGTCCGGTTTTCGAATGGTCCAGGTAGCACCGAAAGTTCAGATACCTAGCCTCAATGCGTCAGACCAAATCTCGCGGCAGATGTTCAAAAACACCTTGCTGCACGCCCCGGGCTACGACCACGCCGCCTTCGCCCTGAGTCTGTGCGTCGCTGTCACAGGGTGCGATTGCACAACCCAGCGTCGCAACCACGCCCAACGCACCAGCGCCAGTCGCGTCGCGCCCTTGACCCAAGTCCCGATCGAAGCGCTCAGCGAAATCGAGGTTGCCTTGCCCGATCACCCCGCTTGGCGTTTCGCGTGACGCGGCGCCGCCTGGCGATTTCCCGCCGCCCTCCGCGAGCCCGCTGGCGCCTGATCGCCCGGCACCTCAAGCGGCGGCTGGTCTACTCGCCCCTAGGGCGCTTTTCCGGGCAAACGGTCTAGCGATTGCGGCACTTTCAGGTCCTCAACGACCACCAAGTACGTTCGTACGCCGCCCGCTTCATTTTCATTAGGGAGTGCCTCCAAGAAACTAACGCTCGTCGACCGCGGACAAGCCATCCAGATAGCTCGCCTTGATTGCGCCCCAGCTCGCCGGCTCCACCGCCACTTGCTGCCGAACGTAACGGCAGATGTTGGAGTACCTCACTAACCTACCTTACCTAGCCGTGCTGCGTTGCAGTCCCATTGGCGGTGCCAAGAGCGACCGTTGCCGCTAAAAAGGCCGCTAAGCCGCGACAGCAGCCGACCACAGCCGCGAAAGAATAGTTCCAAGAACTAAGGAAGGCCGAGCTACGGGCAGCTTCGAGCTGCCCCAGCTAGCGGGCTGATCTTGCTAGGTGAGGAGTGCGACTCAAACGAGCGGCTTTGTTCAACAAGGAAGACATTGGCTTTTTCCGCAGTTTTGGGCCACCGGCGGACGGGAGCCGTGCAAACGCCATAGCGCAACAACTGTGTCCGCGCAAGCCCAGTGTAGGGCGACAGAGCCATCCGACCAACGCGGCTGTCGAAACGCTTCGGCTTGAACCCGTTGGCGCAGCCGCGCCTCCTTCGGTTCGCTCGTAGGAGCCCGCGCCCAGGTACTTTGAGCACTCCAATTACATGGCCTCATTCAAAATCGCACTGATCGCCTCCGCCATGCCCCCAAGCCACTGTCAAGTAGGACTTCCAAGACTCCTTCAAGCGCGCTACCATCGACTTGGTAGGTCATGTCACCTTGTTCCTTGTTGATGTTTCTGAATGACTCATCAAACAATAAAAGCAGATGTAACCCGTCTCTTCAACTTTGCCGGCTAACCGGCTCCGCGATAGAGGCGAACTGAAGTGCACTGGCGCTCGTTTCTGGAGTCGTTTCAAGAGCGCGGTTTGCAAGGCACCGAGTCGCGCTCAGCGACGATCGTCCCGGCATTCGCAAAGCTCTGGCGGCGCGGATGCCTGGCGTGAAGTGGCACGCTGCCAGTTTCGTCTCCAGCAGAAAACGATGTCTTACAATCCGAACGCGGCGATGCGCACCGAGGTCCGTGAGGCCATCGGCAGCGTCTTCAATGCATCGGATCGGAGACGATGCAGAGAGGCAGCCAAAGCGATCCGTGAAGGTCTACCGCGAGCGCGCGCCGCGGCTGGCGGAGTGGATGGAGCGTCCCCTGCGATTCCAGAGGACTTGACGGTCTTTGCGCTACCGCCCACACATCGGGTACGTTTGCGCACGACCAACTGCCTTGAGCTCTTGACAAAAACGTTAAGCGGCGAACTCAGGTCGCGACGCTCTTTCCAAACGAGGCGTCACTACTTCGGCTCGTCACTGCGGTCTTGGCGGAAGTCAGTGATGAATGGGAAACCGGAAGAACTACATCAACATGAAGAGCGAGGGACTCTGGCGAAATTGCAGAAAGGAATTTGCGTTATCCTGCTAGAGCAATCGTGACCCTGGGCGGGCGCTGCCCGCACTCGCGGTCTGCTGACCTGGCCCGCCCGGCGCCCCACAAAGCGGGAGGGGCGTGTCTTCCAACATCCTTGTAATATCGAACCAGCGCACCGCGAATACAATGAGCTGGAGAGCGGTCGAAACGCTTAGGCTACCATTCGCCGGTCTCAAAAGGCTGAACCACCGCCACTGGCGAAGTCGTGGCTTGCCAGGAAAATCTGGAGGATGAACGGGTCTTGATTGAAGCGCGGGAAGTGCACAAGCACTTTGGGTCAGTGGTAGCGGTCGACGGCGCCAGCTTCACTGTTGGTGCCGGCGAGATCGTGGGTTTTGTCGGTCCGAACGGTGCCGGCAAGAGCACGGTGCTGCGAATTCTGGCGGCGTACTTGTGGCCCGACCAAGGTGCTGTGCGAGTCGGCGGCATGTCGACCGCCACGCACTCGCTCGAGGTGCGGCGCTTGATCGGCTATTTGCCGGGTGACACGCCACTTTACTCGGGCATGCAGGTGCGGAAGTTTCTTGAGTTTGTGGCGCGAGCGCGCGGCCTGCGCGGCGACGCCGGCCGCCCGGCGATGGATGTCGCCATTCAGCGCGCCGGCATCGAGAGTGTGCTTGAACGGCGCGTTGGCGACTGTTCGACCGGCTTTCGCCAACGCGTCGGGTTGGCAGCCGCACTGGTACACGACCCTCCCGTCCTCCTCTTGGATGAACCGACGCACGGCTTCGACCCGCTGCAAGTCATGGCCTTTCGGCGCCTCCTCGACGAACTCCGACCCGGCCGGGCGACGCTCTTCAGTACCCACATCATCCAGGACGTGGAGGCGGTCTGCGACCGCGTCTTGTTGATCGACCAGGGTCGGCTCCTCGGGGCGGGCGCGCCGGCTGAGTTGGCAGCGAGCGTGGGTTTGCCAGGCGCCGGCCTTGAAGCAACGTTTGCACGACTCGTTGAAACGCGCGGCGAGCTGCTGGACGCAAATCGCGCGCCATCGGCGACCGCCAGCAACATTGAACCAGCCCGCACCGAGGGACCCGCGGCCAAACCGCCGGCGCCAACGGCGTTGAGCGCGGTCGCCACCATCTTCAAGCGGGAGTTGGGGGCGCTCTTCGATTCGGCCATTGCCTACACCGTGGCCGCCGCGGTCCTGGCCACCGCCGCCGCCGTCTTCATGAACGGCTTCTTCCTGCGCGGCGTCCTTGACATGCGCCCCTACTTTGACACGCTGGCCTACGTCCTGGTCGGCTGGGCTCCAGCCCTCACCATGCGCGCCTGGGCCGAAGAGCGCGCAGCGGGCACCTTGGAGCTGCTCCTCACCTTGCCGCTTCGCCCGTGGCAGGTCGTTGCCGGTAAGTACCTCGCGTGCCTTTCGTTCTTTGCTCTGACCCTCGCCGGCGCTGCCCCTATCGCTTTCATGCTCCACCGCTTCGGGCTCGGAGATTGGGGACCGGTGGTGGGCGGTGTCGCCGGCACGCTGGGGCTTGGGAGTGTCTTGATCGCCATGGGTCTTTGGATCTCCAGCTTGACACGCGATCAGGTAGTGGCCTTCGTAGGCTCGGCTCTCGGTGCGTTCTTCGTACTAGCCATCGGTCTCCCGCGCGTCGTCGAAATCTTGGATGGACTGACAGCAGGCACCCTAGGTTCCGCCCTCAACACAACCATTGCGGCCTTGCCACATCACCACGCCGCCGCGGACGGGTTGATCACCGGAGCCGCCGTCATCTACTGGCTCGGCCTGACGCTCGTGTTCCTATGGTTGAACGAGCGTCGCGTGGCGGAACGCGCGTAGCCATGGGAGGGCCAACAACCGCCGGCCAGCGGCTGGCCACACTCGGCGTCGCCGGGCTGGCGCTTTGGCTGGTGGTCGCCGCCGCTCGCTTAGCTGGGCCCAGCACCGTCGTCGACTTCGCCGGTGTCGCTCCCGAGCACTTGGACGAAACCACTCGCGCCTGCCTCGATTCGCTCGCAACCCCAGTCGCATTCACCTACTTTGCCAGCGCGCCAAGCTCGATGCCGAGCGCCTGGCGTCAGGTCGAACCGGCCGTCCGCCGGCTCCTGGATGCGCTCCACGCCGCCCGGCCGGAGGTCTTGGGCTACCGGATCCTCGACCCGGAGCTTGGCGGAGCCCCGGGCGCCGCCTACGCCGCCCGCCAGGGTGCCGCACCAATTAAGGTGGCGACGATTACCCAAGACGATGAAGACGAACGCACCCTGTGGTCGGCACTGGCGATCCACGCCGGCGCCGGACGGGCCGAAACGCTGGCACGGATTGGCCCCGCCGACCTCCCCCACCTCGAAGGCTGGGTCATTGCTCACCTTAAGAACCACGGCGCAACTCTCAAGCCGCGCATCGCGGTCGTCGATGGCGACAGGCACACAGCGCTGGTGCGCTCGCTCGAACCGCTCGGCGACATCGAAGTGCTCCCCGCCAACTTCGATGCCCTTCCGCTCAATGCCGAGCTCTGTTTCTGGCTCGAGCCGCAAGAGTCACGCCCCCGGCAGGTGGAATCGGCGCGGCGCTTTTTGGAGGCGGGCGGCTCGCTGGTGATCGGCGGTGCAGCGCTCCGTGTCACCCGCGGCAGCGCTGGCTGGCGGGTCGCTACGAACCCGGTCTGGACCGAGTTCGCCGCTCAGTTCGGGTTGGAGGCGCCTCCGGACCTCTTGCTCGACACGACCGCCGGCAGCAGAGGTGACGCCGGCGATCCGCCACCATTTTTTCTCCGCTGCACGCCCGCCTTCTTCGACGCGCGGCAACTGGATGGTGAGGCGCGGGGCGCCCTGGCCTTCGCCGCCCCAACACCGCTCTTTCCCAACCGGCGCGCCGCAGCGCAACTGGGATACGAACCGTCGGCACTGGCCACGACCACACCGAACGCGCGCGTTGTGCCCGCTGCTCGAGGCCAGTTCGGTCCGAGCGATTGGCAAGAGGCAGAGCCGGTCGCCAAGCAGCTTTTGGCTGTGTTGCTGACTCCCACCGACTCCTGGCGTGGCTCCGTGGTGGCGCTGGCCAGCGGTGCCATGTTCAGCGACAGCTTTCTCGAAGCGGAAAACTTCGCGCACCGTGTTCTCCTGCGCACGCTCGTACGCACCTTCGCCGGCGACGACCGCATCCTCCGGCAAGAAGCACGGCCGGCCAGAACCCGCATCGCCGCGCCCGGTCGCACAGCGCGCGGCGCCTGGCGTCTGTGGGCGATTGGCCTGGTCCCCGCCACTTGCCTGGCTTTTGCTTGGCACCGACGACGTGCGCAGCGACGGACACCCGGCTGGCACGCTCCTCGGCGACTAGCCCGCGGTTGGGTGACCGCCGCCGGCGTCATCCTGCTCTTGGGTATCACCCAACGCCTGCTGCCCGGGCGGTGGGACTTGACCCAGAATCATCACCACTCGGTTCCACGCCAAACCATCCGAGCCGCTGCCGCGCTCGCGCCCGACTTACGGGCCATCCTATGGTCGAGCACGCCAATTCCCGCCGCCCTCGCCCCCATCGAACGGGCGCTTCGGGCCGACCTCAAGGCCTTAGGTTGCCGCGTTGAACGCCAAGACCCCCAGTCGCTCTCGAGCCGCAAACGCCACCGCCTCGAGGCCAACGGCGTCACCGCCTTCCCCGTCGAGAGCCGCAGCGGCGAAGTACATAGCCACACGCGGGCGACCCTTGCTGTGGAACTCCTACATGGCGATCGCTCGCTGATGATTCCACGGTTGACGCCCGCGGTAGCCGAGCAACGTGCCTTTCTCTTGAGCCTCGCGGTGAACCGCTTGGCCGGGCAACGCCCGCCGCGCCTTGCCGTCGTGTCGGACCTGCCGCGTCTGACGCCAGCTGAAGCCTACGAGGACTTTCAGACGCACGGCCTCATCCCGCCGCAGGGGACCGACGTTTACCAGAGCTTTCGCCGGTACTTGGCAGACATGGGCTTCGAGGTCGTGCACATCGACCCCAAAGCCCCAACACTCCCGGCGGAAACCGATCTCCTGATCTGGTTGCAACCCCGCCGCGACGCCACGCCCGGTCTCAAAGTCTTGGCCGACCACCTACACCGGGGTGGTAAAGCCTGGGTTGCCCTCCAGCACTTCAACATCCAACAGCGCCAATACCGCGGAGCGGGCTTTCAAACGGTGTACTGGCCACAACCCCAGTTCCATGACGCCAACGCCTTGCTCGAAGCTCTGGGAGCGCCACAAGTGCGCGAAGTGCTGATGGACGTCGAACACGGCGCCCTCACGCTGGACACCCAGGTCAACCGCGCCCGGCGTCATTTCGATCCGCAGACAGTCGCCCTGCCCTTCCTCATACAAACCTCGCACCGTCACTACGCAGCAGGGCGCCGCATGCAGGGGATCGAGAATCTCCTCTTTGCATGGGGCAACCGCTTGGTATTGGATAAGGAGCGACTGACCGCCAACGGACTCGAAGCGAAAGTGTTGGTCGAGACCTCACCGCGGGCGTGGAGTTACGCCTGGTCAGGCGGCTGGCTCCCCGACAGCGTCCTGGCCGGCGGTCCACCGCACTCGCAGCCAAGCCCACTGGTCGTGGCGCTCAGCGGCAACTTCCCGGCGTTCGCCGTGGCGCGCACACCCGAAGGGCGCCCCGATGTGCAGCCGACGTTCGCCAGGGGACACACCCAACGCCAAGGCGAACTTGTCCTAGTGGGCTCCTCCGAGATGTTCAAGAACACCTTGCTCCACGCCCCGGGCTACGACCACGCCGCCTTTGCCCTGAGCCTGTGTGCTGCGGCGACGCTGGACGAGCCCCTCGGTCGCACCCTGGCGCGGCGTCCCCGCCGCCGCGCGCTGCCAGCGCTGCATCCCGCTGCCAAGGAAGGCTGGCGCGCCGGAACCATCGCGCTGCCACCGCTTGCCATACTGGCGTGGGGAATCGCCCGGCGGAGGCGGCGTCCGTGAAGTGGGCGGCGCTTCTTCTCGGCGCACTGTGCGTTGCGATCACCGGGTTCGATTGCGCCGCGCAGCGCCAGAATGACGCCCAGCGGCTCCGCGCCAGTCGCGTCGCGCCCCTTGCCCAAGTCCCAATCGAAGCACTCAACGAGGTCGAGATTGCCCTCTCCGACCGCCCCCCTTGGCGCTTCGTGCGACGCGGCACCGCATGGCGATTTCCCGCCTACCAGGACGCCTACCTCCGCACCCCAGCGTTCACCAGTTTTCTGAAAACACTCGTCGAATCGGGTGCGACCCTGGTGCAGTCCGAGCCGCCAAGTTTATCTTCTCTGGCGTCACGCGCGGACGCCGAGCTCTGGGTCACGCTCAAGAGTCCAGGTCACACGGAAGAAGTTTGGCTGGGGCCGGGAATCCCAGTGTCCAAAGCCCCGGCGGTCTACGCGCGCCATGCCGGCGAGGACTCGCTTCGTCACTTGCACGCCAACCCATCCACCCACCTCGAGCGTGAAGTACGCGGCGCACAGGGCACGCCCGCTGGAGTTCCTTTCATCGACCGGGCGGTCTTCCCACGAGCGACGCGGCCGGGACCACCAGCCGAGCTTTGGTTTCATCCGCCGGGAGCCGACTCGCTCCAGGGACTGGTTCGTCAAGAACGCCCTCCGAAGACCAGCCCCACAGACGTGCCCTTCGACCCGTGGATCGCCGTGTTCGCGGACCGCGAGGTGGAGTGCCTTCCCAAAAACGTCTTCGCTTACTTGGCGTTTCTGGACCGACTGCGGTTTGACACGCTGGCAGGGTCGCCGCCCGACCACGCCACGCACCACCTCGAGTGGGTGACCGACGCAAAGCGGGACACACTCTGGATCGGCGCGGCGACTGACGCCGCCGCATCGGGCACGCTGGTGTTTGCTGTACGGGCGAGGCAATCGGCAATGGTGAATGCCGCTAAGGTTGCGCTTTTGATCCCAACTCGTGCGGCACTCACCGACAGCGCCTTTGATCTGTCTACCTATGAGGGAGCCGAACCGGTTCGTCGCTAACGCTGAACGCCTGCCGCCCAGCTGAGTGGATGCGCCGCGCCTGGACCCCAGGACACGAAAGAGATACGATGAGCAAGGAATCCTCAGCAGCTCCGTTGCACGTGGATCAGCTTCTGCCGTGAACCTTAAGGTCTCCAATGAGTCGCGTAGCCATCCAGCCCAATGTCATCCGGTGGGCGCGGAAACGGGGTCAGGTTTCGGTCGAAGCCCTCGCAAAGCGCTTCCCGAAGCTACGCGCCTGGGAAAACGGGGAGTCTCTCCCTACCCTGAAACAGCTTGAGAACTTCGCCAAGGTCGTGAGAGTACCCCTAGGCTACCTTCTTCTCCCCAAACCACCCACTGAGTCGCTGCCCATTCCCGACTTCCGGACCATATCGGGGACTCCGCAGGCGCAGCCCAGCCCCGAACTACTTGATACCGTCTATGCGATGCAGCGCCGCCAGGCGTGGCTACGCGAGACTCTGTTGGAATCCGACACGGCGCCATTGGAGTTTGTGGGGAGTGCTCGACTCACAGACGCCCCCAAGTCCGTTGGGCGTGAGATGCGGCGCGTCGTCGGGCTCGACAGTCACTGGGCGAGCAACGTGAGCACGTGGCGAGAAGCGGCGACATCGTTAAGACAAGCAATCGAAGACCTTGGCGTCATTGCGGTGGTCAACGGAGTGGTCGGGAACAACACTCACCGCCAACTCGACGTTGCGGAATTCCGGGGTTTTGCATTGTGTGACGACTACGCCCCGTTGATTTTCGTCAACGGCGCTGATGCCAAATCCGCCCAAATGTTCACGCTCGCCCACGAGTTCGCTCATATCTGGTTAGGAAGCGGTGGTGTCTCTGGATTTGCTGGCATAAGAGCTGAGGGTACGGAAATCGAGCTCTTCTGCGACCAAGCCGCAGCTGAGTTCTTGGTAGCCGAAGAGGAACTTCGGTCCAGATGGAACGAGATCAAACGAACACATGGGCCATTCGACGCGCTAGCACGCCACTTCAAGGTGAGCCCGATCGTGGTTGGGCGGAGGGCGCTGGATCTAGACTTGATCGATCGCGACGAGTTCTTCGCCTTCTATCGAAGCTACGCCAAGAAAGAGCGTGAGCGAGCCAGGGCCACGGGCGGTGATTTTTACAACAACCAGAACGCCCGCGTCGGCAAGCTCTTCGCTGTACACGTAATCAGCGCGGCCATAGAAGGCCGCATTGGATTCAAGCGGGCTTACGATCTGACCGACCTGCGCGGCGGCGCGTTTCAGGAATACGCAGAGCGGCTAGGATTCGAGCTTTGACGGGGCGGGCGGTGTTCGTCATTGACGCGGACGTGCTGATAACCGCGAAGAACAGATACTACGCATTCGACATCTGTCCTGGCTTCTGGGAAACGCTGCAGCATCACCACGCAGGGGCCCGAGTCTTCAGCGTCGATCGAGTACGAGGCGAACTTCTAGGCGGACGAAGAGATGACAACCTGGTCCAGTGGGTCAGGGACGAGGTGCCTCGAGGCTTCTTTCTAAACACGGATGCGGAAGACGTAACTGCCTCCTACGGGGAGGTCGCCCCGAGTCCCGGAACCGCGTACTACTTCCCGACGTCTGCGCAGCCTTCAACGTCGCGCGAACCGACACCTTCGCGATGCTGCGGGACCTGGAAGTCGCTTTTTCGTGGAAGGCGAGCTAAACGCGTCACCTTGAACGCCGAAACGAAACACCTATCACCCATGGCCTGCACGGCCCGAAGTGGCGTCGCCTAGCCCGGATAGAACCATGCGACAAACCGCGCCAGTCATCCCTTCGACACTCTTCATCTGCTTCCTGCTCCCGTGGCTCGCTTCGCCGACCCTGGCCACTACCTACCACGTGGCGCGCGAGGCGCCTGGCGCCTCCGACGCCAACGACGGCTTGTCGGCAACCTACATCGGCGGGTTGCAAGGACCGTGGCGCACCATCACCCATGCCGGGCAGACGGCGGTGGCTGGGGACGAGGTGCTTTGCTATTCCGGCGACTACCGAGACGAGGACTCGGGCTGGGGAGTCGGTTTCATCCCGCTTGCACAATCAGGGACCGAGTCGGCGCCGATCCAATTTGGCGCCGCGCCCGACCAGACGCCAGTCATCCACACCTTCTTGGTGCACGGCCGATCTTGGATCGAAATCGAAGGCTTCACCTGCACGGCGAGGGACTTCACGCTGCCGCCCAACTGGCAGGACATGCCGGCAACGGTGATCGACGACCCGACAGTCGTCATCGACCCCAACGAGCCGTGGGCGACGCGCGAACTCAAGGTGCGGCAGAAGTACGCGACCTACATGACAATGTTCGACTTTTTCACGTCGGTCTATACGAATGCAGTCGACGTCAAAGGCTCACACCACATCACCATTAGCCACAATCAGATTCAGCTCTACACCTTCGGAGTGCAAGTGCGGGCGACGTCGAGCCACATTGTCGTCGAAGACAACTTCATTACCCACTGCCTCGATGGGGTGTTCACCTGGCAACCGTCGCCGTCGATGACCGACTCGGAAGTGCGGGGCAATACGATCCAACAATGCTTCAACAGCGGTATGCAGATTCGCGAGGACTGCCAAAGGGTGATCGTCGAGGACAACGACATCCAATTTTGCGGCACGTCGCACATCTCCATGCTGCAAGGGTGTGAAGACTCGACAATTCGCCGAAACTTCGGCCGCGACGGCGGCTTCTACACCGAGGTCATGGAGTTTCCGGGCTCGACGGCGATCAACGTCCACACCTCGCGGGGCGGTATCGTGGTCGAGCAAAACTTCGCCGCTTTCCAGGTAGATCCAACCTACGTGGATGGCAACGGCTTTATCGCCGATCTGATGCTGGACGGCGCCGGCGTGCTCTTCCGCAACAACATCGCCTACCGGAACGTCGGCTCGGGTCTGCGGACGGTCGACAGCCCCAACTGCGTTATTGTCAACAACACCTTCGTGGAGAACGGTTTCCTGATGCCCGACCCGCGGCGCGGTGCCGGCGTTTACTTGTCACGCGACCCAGACGTCGACCAGACGATCGCCAACAACATCTTCTACGACAACCATCCGGCCGGCATCAAGTCGTACTACTTGATGGACGACCAGCTTTTGATCGACCACAACCTCTACTTTGCGCCCAGTGGCGTTCCCCACATCTGGGACGGCTGGAACTTCGACGAGAACGTCTACGCGACGATCGCCGAAGTGCAACAGTTCACCGGCTGGGAAACACACGGGCAAGAGGACGACCCGCAGTTCTCGAACCTCGCCGGTGCCGATTTTCGCCACGCTGCCGGGAGTGCCGCCGAAGATACCGGCGTGCACCGCGCCGACGTGCCGGACGACTACGACGGCACGCTCCGCCCCATCGGGCCGGCCTATGACCTCGGCGCCTTCGAGGGGGCGGTGCCGGTCGCTGTCCCCAACCCCGAGGCCATCCCACCAGCGGCCCCGGCGCTCCACGCCAGCCCCAACCCGACCCGCAGCAGCTGCCGCCTGGTCATTGCCGCCCGCAACGGACCACCCGGCCAGCTGCGACTGGTCGATGCCACCGGCAGGGTGGTTTTTCGGGGCACTCCGTCGCTTTCTGAGCGCGGTCTGCGAATCGTCGAGTGGGACGGCACTGGGCTAGACGGCCGGCCGGTTCCCCAGGGCGTCTACTACGCCGACTGGCAAAACGGGCTTGAAGCGGCAGCAATCAAGGTCGCAATCATCCGCTAGACGCACTAACGCGCCCTCCCCAAACTTGCTAGGCTCTGCGACCGTGCGGACGCCTAACAATGGAGCATTGGCAGTGAACCAGCAATCAACCCTGCGTGGCCGCATCTACGTGGCGGGACACCGCGGCATGGTCGGCAGTGCCGTCCTGCGGCAACTCGAAGTCAAGCGTGACGTCCAAGTGCTGACTTCGACCCGCGCTGAAGTCGATCTCCGCGAGCAAGCTCAAGTACGCGCCTACTTGCAAGCGGAGCGACCAAACATCGTCTTCATCGCCGCTGCCAAAGTCGGTGGCATCCACGCCAACAACACTTTCCCGGCCGAGTTTCTCTACGACAACCTGATCATGGCCGCCAACTTGATCCACGAGTCGTACGCCGCCGGCGTACCGCGCGTCCTCTTCCTGGGCAGCTCATGCATCTACCCGAAGATGGCCCCGCAGCCCATCCCGGAGACCAGCCTCCTCACCAACGCCCTCGAACCTACGAACGAAGCGTACGCGCTCGCCAAGATCGCCGGGCTGAAGCTGTGCCAGTACTACAGAAAGCAATACGGCGTCACCTACCACTCCGCGATGCCAACCAACCTCTATGGCCCCGGTGACAACTACCACCCGGAGAACTCGCACGTCATTCCAGCCCTCCTCAGGCGTTTCCACGAAGCCAAAGAGGCCAACCTCGACGACGTGGTCATCTGGGGTTCAGGCACGCCGCGCCGCGAATTCCTACACGTTGACGATCTTGCTGCGGCGTGTATCCACCTACTCGAGGTGCCCGATCCGCCCGATTGGGTGAATGTCGGCAGCGGCACCGACGTGACCATTCGGGACCTCGCTGAGCTGATCGCCGGCGTCGTCGGTTTCGAGGGCGCAATTCGCACCGACCCCAGCAAGCCTGACGGCACGCCGCGGAAACTCCTCGACGTGTCGCGGATGACCCAGGCCGGTTGGGCACCTGAGATCGGACTCGAGGCCGGGCTCAAGGCGACGTATACCGACTTCCTGCGCCAGTTGGAGTCGGGGGCAGTGCGCGTAGCGTAGTCGGCGGCGAGGCGACGGACCTTCAGTTCTGTTCGGCTTGGCTTCGGGCCACGCTTGACTTTCGGACCAACGAGTTTCAACTTGACCCCACGACCCAGTTGACGTCGGCACGCGATCCGTGCTGCAGTCAGTTGCGTCGCGAGCGATGTCTATATCGCTCCGCAAGCATCCTACGAGGGTTCGCTGCTTTGTCGCGGCCCCGGAGAAGCAAATGGCTGGTCGCCTTGCCGCGTTAGTAGTACTTTGCTTGGTTGCGCCGCTCGGCGCGCCGGCCGCCACCCTTCACGTCCCCAGCCAGTTCCCCAACATTCAGGCAGCCGTCGACGCATCCGCCGATGGCGACTCGATACTCGTTGCCGCCGGAACCCTCGAGGAGCCGCGAGGAGTCAAGCTATTCGGGAGAGAATTGACTATCGTTGGAGCGGGGAGGGACGAAACGTTCATTACGAGCAACTTCGTCTGTTTTGAGATTCGCCAAGGATCGAACATCAAGGTCACAAACCTGGACTTGAGGGCACTTGGAAGCGCCGCCCCCGGCTTTGTTGTGACCCTTTCAAAACTCGAACTGGAGACGAGCCGGGTCCACGACTCTCACGGCGGCGCAGCGCGTGGCGGTGCCATTTCTGCAGCCGCTTACAGTGAGGTCGTGTGCCGTGATGTGGAGTTTCTTCGAAACACCGGCATCAGTGGTGCGGTCACAGTGACGTCGGAATCGCACCTGGCGCGCTTCGAAAACTGCCTTTTCAAGGACAACGAGACTAGTTCCATACTCAACGATGCCGGTGCCCTCGAAGTAGCTTCAACCACCGTTGAAATCGTCAACTGCGTCTTCCAAAGCAACAAGAGCATTGCCGGCCTCTTGGGAACAGTCGGCGCAATCCACTACTACGGCCAGCCCGGCGGATCCCTACTCATCGACAACTGCCTGATCGTCGACAACCATGGCGAGTTCCACGGCGCCATACTCGCCGAGTTCGGTGGCGAAGTCACCATTAGAAACTCCACGATTGCTGCGAACAGCGGCCAAGTTGCGTCCGCACTCACACACATCGAACCCACCGTTACAACAGTCGAGAACTGCATCTTGGCTTCGAACGGCCCCGGTCCGCCACTTCTCTGCGGACTCGTCGATGCTGGACCAATCTCCGTTACCTGCACTGACATGTGGGACAACGCCGCTGGGCCCGAGTGCGCGGGTCCCGGCAACATCTCACTAGACCCGCGCTTCTGCGGTGAGGGTCGCTGGGACCTCCTGTCCGATTCACCTTGTGCCCCTTCGGCAAACCCCTCCTGCGGGCTCATGGGTGCGCGTGGAGTTACATGCCTCACTTCACTCAGGGCCATGACCTGGGGGAGGTTGAAGTCACTGATGTTGGGACCGGAGCAACACTAACCGGCAAGGAGGCCGTAACGTGAAGCACTCTCACAAGTCCGCAACCTTCGCTCTAGCAACGATTGCCCTAAGCAAGCTAATCCCGAGGCCCGGCTCAGACTACACGCCGCCCTGAATCACTTCGCCATCGTTTTCGGAGAAAGGATTTCAGCTTAGATGAGAAAGCCGTTTACACAGAATACTTGACACCCCCTTGAAGTCCCCTAGATCTTCCCCATCACCCCGGCGACGAAGATTAGGACCACCAGGATCGCCGACAGCACCAACCACCAGCCGCTCAAGGCTGGGGAGGGCAGGCGCATTTTCGAGCCGTGGCCGAGCTCGGCCAGGAGTGACTCGACACCCCAGCGACCGAGCACGAAGCTGATCGACAGCAAGCCACCCAGAGGCTTCAGAGTGCGCTTGGTTATCTTGGCTCTGATCGCCTTCCCATGTGACTTCCTCCTTCTCAACACAAATCTAGCCGAAGGAGCCTCACACTGAAAGATTCCCATCTACCCCGAACAATACACTACGCCCTCAGTCCCGGTGGGGGTCAGAATTAAGTATCGCTCCGCCCACTTGACATGTCGCCAGCCGTAACCACATTGTCAGTTGACCTCGGCACGCGACCCGTGCTGAAGTCACTTGCGTCGCGAGCGATGTCGATATCGCTCCGCAAGCATCCTACGAGGGTTCGCTGCTTTGTCGCGGCCCCGGAGAAGCAAATGGCTGGTCGCCTTGCCGCATTAGTAGTACTTTGCTTGGCTGCGCCGCTCGGCGCGCCGGCCGCCACCCTTCACGTCCCCAGCCAGTTCCCCAACATTCAGGCAGCCGTCGACGCATCCGCCGATGGCGACTCGATACTCGTTGCCGCCGGAACCCTCGAAGAGCCGCGAGGAGTCAAGCTATTCGGGAGAGAATTGACTATCGTTGGAGCGGGAAGGGACGAAACGTTCATTACCAGCGCCTTCTTCTGCTTCGAGATCCGCGAAGAATCGAACATCAAAGTGAGCCGGGTCGACATCAAGTCGACAGGCGTCTCCGCCGCCGCTTTTGTCGTAGTCCTCTCACAAGTCGTAGTGGAAGAGTCTAGAATTCATGACTCAGATGGCGGCGGGGCAGGCGGCGGGGCAATTTCTGCGGCCGCGTACAGCGAGGTCGCATGTCGTGATGTGGAGTTCCTTCGAAACAGGGGGATCACTGGAGCGGTCTCGGTGACCGCGCTTTCGCACCTGGCGCGCTTCGAAAACTGCCTCTTCAAGGACAATGAGACTAGTTCCATCCTTAACGATGCCGGCGCCCTCGAGGTTGCATCAACCACCGTTGAGCTCGTCAACTGCGTTTTCCAAGGCAACAAGAGCATTGCCGGCCTCGGAGGAACTGTAGGCGCAATCCACTACTACGGCCAACCAAGTGGATCCATGCTTATCGACAACTGCCTGATCGTCGACAACCACGGCCAGTTCCACGGCGCCATCCTCGCCGAGTTCGGTGGCGAAGTGACCATTCGGAACTCCACGATTGCTGCAAATACGGGCCAAGTTGCGTCCGCACTCACCCACATCGAACCCACCGTAACAACAATCGAAAACTGCATCTTGGCTTCGAACGGCCCCGGTCCGCCACTTCTCTGCGGACTCGTCGATGCTGGACCAATCTCCGTTACCTGCACTGACATGTGGGACAACGCCGCTGGGCCCGAGTGCGCGGGTCCCGGCAACATCTCACTAGACCCGCGCTTCTGCGGTGAGGGTCGCTGGGACCTCCTGTCCGATTCACCTTGTGCCCCTTCGGCAAACCCCTCCTGCGGGCTCATGGGTGCGCGTGGAGTTACATGCCTCACTTCACTCAGGGCCATGACCTGGGGGAGGTTGAAGTCACTGATGTTGGGACCGGAGCAACACTAACCGGCAAGGAGGCCGTAACGTGAAGCACTCTCACAAGTCCGCAACCTTCGCTCTAGCAACGATTGCCCTAAGCAAGCTAATCCCGAGGCCCGGCTCAGACTACACGCCGCCCTGAATCACTTCGCCATCGTTTTCGGAGAAAGGATTTCAGCTTAGATGAGAAAGCCGTTTACACAGAATACTTGACACCCCCTTGAAGTCCCCTAGATCTTCCCCATCACCCCGGCGACGAAGATTAGGACCACCAGGATCGCCGACAGCACCAACCACCAGCCGCTCAAGGCTGGGGAGGGCAGGCGCATTTTCGAGCCGTGGCCGAGCTCGGCCAGGAGTGACTCGACACCCCAGCGACCGAGCACGAAGCTGATCGACAGCAAGCCACCCAGAGGCTTCAGAGTGCGCTTGGTTATCTTGGCTCTGATCGCCTTCCCATGTGACTTCCTCCTTCTCAACACAAATCTAGCCGAAGGAGCCTCACACTGAAAGATTCCCATCTACCCCGAACAATACACTACGCCCTCAGTCCCGGTGGGGGTCAGAATTAAGTATCGCTCCGCCCACTTGACATGTCGCCAGCCGTAACCACATTGTCAGTTGACCTCGGCACGCGACCCGTGCTGAAGTCACTTGCGTCGCGAGCGATGTCGATATCGCTCCGCAAGCATCCTACGAGGGTTCGCTGCTTTGTCGCGGCCCCGGAGAAGCAAATGGCTGGTCGCCTTGCCGCATTAGTAGTACTTTGCTTGGCTGCGCCGCTCGGCGCGCCGGCCGCCACCCTTCACGTCCCCAGCCAGTTCCCCAACATTCAGGCAGCCGTCGACGCATCCGCCGATGGCGACTCGATACTCGTTGCCGCCGGAACCCTCGAAGAGCCGCGAGGAGTCAAGCTATTCGGGAGAGAATTGACTATCGTTGGAGCGGGAAGGGACGAAACGTTCATTACCAGCGCCTTCTTCTGCTTCGAGATCCGCGAAGAATCGAACATCAAAGTGAGCCGGGTCGACATCAAGTCGACAGGCGTCTCCGCCGCCGCTTTTGTCGTAGTCCTCTCACAAGTCGTAGTGGAAGAGTCTAGAATTCATGACTCAGATGGCGGCGGGGCAGGCGGCGGGGCAATTTCTGCGGCCGCGTACAGCGAGGTCGCATGTCGTGATGTGGAGTTCCTTCGAAACAGGGGGATCACTGGAGCGGTCTCGGTGACCGCGCTTTCGCACCTGGCGCGCTTCGAAAACTGCCTCTTCAAGGACAATGAGACTAGTTCCATCCTTAACGATGCCGGCGCCCTCGAGGTTGCATCAACCACCGTTGAGCTCGTCAACTGCGTTTTCCAAGGCAACAAGAGCATTGCCGGCCTCGGAGGAACTGTAGGCGCAATCCACTACTACGGCCAACCAAGTGGATCCATGCTTATCGACAACTGCCTGATCGTCGACAACCACGGCCAGTTCCACGGCGCCATCCTCGCCGAGTTCGGTGGCGAAGTGACCATTCGGAACTCCACGATTGCTGCAAATACGGGCCAAGTTGCGTCCGCACTCACCCACATCGAACCCACCGTAACAACAATCGAAAACTGCATCTTGGCTTCGAACGGCCCCGGTCCGCCACTTCTCTGCGGACTCGTCGATGCTGGACCAATCTCCGTTACCTGCACTGACATGTGGGACAACGCCGCTGGGCCCGAGTGCGCGGGTCCCGGCAACATCTCACTAGACCCGCGCTTCTGCGGTGAGGGTCGCTGGGACCTCCTGTCCGATTCACCGTGTGCCCCTTCGGCAAACCCCTCCTGCGGGCTCATGGGTGCGCGTGGAGTTGCATGCCTCACTTCACTCAGGGCCATGACCTGGGGGAGGCTGAAGTCACTGATGTTGGGACCGGAGCAACACTAACCGGCAAGGAGGCCGTAACGTGAAGCACTCTCACAAGTCCGCAACCTTCGCTCTAGCAACGATTGCCCTAAGCAAGCTAATCCCGAGGCCCGGCTCAGACTACACGCCGCCCTGAATCACTTCGCCATCGTTTTCGGAGAAAGGATTTCAGCTTAGATGAGAAAGCCGTTTACACAGAATACTTGACACCCCCTTGAAGTCCCCTAGATCTTCCCCATCACCCCGGCGACGAAGATTAGGACCACCAGGATCGCCGACAGCACCAACCACCAGCCGCTCAAGGCTGGGGAGGGCAGGCGCATTTTCGAGCCGTGGCCGAGCTCGGCCAGGAGTGACTCGACACCCCAGCGACCGAGCACGAAGCTGATCGACAGCAAGCCACCCAGAGGCTTCAGAGTGCGCTTGGTTATCTTGGCTCTGATCGCCTTCCCATGTGACTTCCTCCTTCTCAACACAAATCTAGCCGAAGGAGCCTCACACTGAAAGATTCCCATCTACCCCGAACAATACACTACGCCCTCAGTCCCGGTGGGGGTCAGAATTAAGTATCGCTCCGCCCACTTGACATGTCGCCAGCCGTAACCACATTGTCAGTTGACCTCGGCACGCGACCCGTGCTGAAGTCACTTGCGTCGCGAGCGATGTCGATATCGCTCCGCAAGCATCCTACGAGGGTTCGCTGCTTTGTCGCGGCCCCGGAGAAGCAAATGGCTGGTCGCCTTGCCGCATTAGTAGTACTTTGCTTGGCTGCGCCGCTCGGCGCGCCGGCCGCCACCCTTCACGTCCCCAGCCAGTTCCCCAACATTCAGGCAGCCGTCGACGCATCCGCCGATGGCGACTCGATACTCGTTGCCGCCGGAACCCTCGAAGAGCCGCAGGGAGTCAAGCTATTCGGGAGAGAATTGACTATCGTTGGAGCGGGAAGGGACGAAACGTTCATTACGAGCAACTTCGTCTGCTTTGAGATTCGCCAAGGATCGAACATCAAAGTCGCAAACCTGGACTTGAGGGCCCTTGGAAACGCCGCCCCCGGCTTTGTTGTGACCCTTTCAAGGCTCGAACTGGAGAAGAGTCGGGTCCACGACTCTCACGGCGGAGGCGGAGGCGGGGGAGCCATTTCTGCGGCCGCTTACAGTGAGGTCCTGTGCCGAGATGTGGAGTTTCTTCGAAACACCGGGATCACTGGTGCGGCTTCTGTAACAGCGGAATCACACTTAGCGCGCTTCGAAAACTGCCTTTTCAAGGACAACGAGACTAGTTCCATACTCAACGATGCCGGTGCCCTCGAAGTAGCTTCAACCACCGTTGAAATCGTCAACTGCGTCTTCCAAAGCAACAAGAGCATTGCCGGCCTCTTGGGAACAGTCGGCGCAATCCACTACTACGGCCAGCCCGGCGGATCCCTACTCATCGACAACTGCCTGATCGTCGACAACCATGGCGAGTTCCACGGCGCCATACTCGCCGAGTTCGGTGGCGAAGTCACCATTAGAAACTCCACGATTGCTGCGAACAGCGGCCAAGTTGCGTCCGCACTCACACACATCGAACCCACCGTTACAACAGTCGAGAACTGCATCTTGGCTTCGAACGGCCCTGGTCCGCCTCTTCTCTGCGGACTCGTCGATGCTGGACCAATCTCCGTTACCTGCACTGACATGTGGGACAACGCCGCTGGGCCCGAGTGCGCGGGTCCCGGCAACATCTCGCTAGATCCGCGCTTCTGCGGTGAGGGTCGCTGGGACCTCCTGTCCGATTCACCTTGTGCCCCTTCGGCAAACCCCTCCTGCGGGCTCATGGGTGCGCGTGGAGTTGCATGCCTCACTTCACTCAGGGCCATGACCTGGGGGAGGTTGAAGTCACTGATGCTGGACCAAGAACCACAATAGCCGGCGAGGAGGCCGTAACGTGAAGCAACCTCACAAGCAGTCCACAACCTTCGCTCTAGCAATAACTACCCTACCCTAAGTCTGTCTGTACTTACAAGCACCTCAAACGGCACTCCTAATGGCGGGGCACGGCTTATACTACACGCTAAGCCCGCGATTCTTCCATGTCAGCTTCCGTTCAATCCATGCAGCAACGGGGCAACAACCCAGGTCAATCCCGGTTTTGTGGGGGCGCATTTATTGCTCGCTGGCCACGATGAAGTAGCGGGAGTCCAAACCGCCTTCGAATGGGACAATTGGTCCCTAGCGTTTAGCCTTTGGGACTGCCAACCCAACCAGATAAGCATTAGAACACCGACAGGGTCTGGTTCGACGGCCGGCACCATCGTTACAGCCTTTGACGCAGTGACCCAAGTGGGTCCACATGCGTCATAGGAAGGCTCGGAATGAATGCGACGAGTGGTGAGCTACGTCAGATCGAATCCAGCTTTCCGGGAGGAACACACGTGGTCAACCAGGCCGGACTTGCAACCATAGTTGCGCCCGATCGACTAGGGTCAATCGCCGTCGGTCAACAGGGCCTGGACGTTTGCCCACAACAGGTCGCCGCAATCGATTCGGCACTCACAAACGCCATGTCAACGGCTGGGGTCAACGACCTATTGCCGATCTACGCGGTTTGCAATGAACAACTTTCCCTGGTGGAAGCTGAGTCGCTGACTCAAGGTTTAGACCGCGAAGGTTGCCGGCGAGCCATTCTGTCCGCGACGATGAGCCTCATGGTCTCCCAAGCGCCAGCGCTGAGCTACGTCTCCGCCCAAGTTGCGCTCGGAAACGCCACGACACCACACTCCACCTTCGTGGTCAACGGATTCTCGACGACGGCGACCGTCGCGGTCATTAATGAGCTTGCAACGATGTCATCGCTTTCACACCTGTATCTGAACCACTCTGAGCTCGCAACCCCAATGACATGTCCACCTCCAGGTCAGCCGTTTGATTACTCCATTTGCGAAGGCACACAAATCGCTTGCGTTCCGGGTGCGTGCGATACAAGTCTCGTCAGCCTTCCGTGCCAATCGGTGGACGAGCAAGGCAATCCAACCACGATCTTCGTCCCAGTGCCCCCAAGCCCCGACCCGGCGAGCCCAGCGGTAAGCGCCGCCCTCAGCTATTTGGGGCTGCCCGAAGTTTGGGAAGAATTCATGATTACGGGGCGGGGCAACTTGGCCTTAAACTACGACAACGGCACCGACTACTGCCAGCCGTCATTGGCAAGCCGCTACTCGCTGAACTTGTGCGATCCGGTTGACGGTGTCGACAACGATCTAAACGACCGGAAGGATGACTATTGGGGCTGGGATGCCCTTGGGGGGGATGGAGATCCACACACGGTGCCAGAATACCCTGAAGATGCCTGCGATCGCTCCGGACATACTTGCGGCGGCCGCAGCGGATGCTCAATTGATCACGGTACGATCACAGCGTCCTGCATCGTGGGTGACGGAACCCCCTATCCCGTACTTGGAAGCAAGATCACGGGCTCCGCGCCCGGGGCAATGCTGCGAGCCTACAAGGGTGCGCGCGTCCTCGACCAAATCGACGGAATGGACTACGCGATGCTCATTGGTGCGGATGTGGTTTCCTTTCAGCTTGTTGGCCCGCACAACGCCCACAACAACCACCTCCGAACGGCAATACAGATGGCCGCTTTGGCTGGAATCACGGTGGTCGGACCGGCGGGTGACGGGCCCGCCTGGCGAGATATCGCCGCCGTACCGGAAGCCATCGGCGTCGGCGGAATCTGGGAAAACAACCAGGGATCAGGGCCAAACTTCTGCGATGACACCCGGTACCGACACGTATCAGGGCCAGTCCCCTGGGGTTTCCCTGATACACAGTACTTCACCAAACCAGATCTCGTCGTCCCAGCCCATGGCGTAGCAGTTGTGAAAGGCAATTGGTCATGCCGGCGGCAAACGTGTGACGCCACTGGCTACCACTATGCAATCACAGAGACTGGCGGCGGCACGTCACTTTCTGCTCCGATCGTATCTGGACTTACGCTGCTACTTCTCGAAAAGAACAATGAGCTAATGCCGGATGAAATTCGAAGCATCCTGGAAATCACTGCGCGAGACCTCGGGGACCCCGGCAAGGACAACGACTTCGGGGCCGGTGTGCCACAAATGGACGAGGCATTGAGGTCCATCGCCCTCGTAAACAATTTCAACCACTTCCTAGAGGTTCACGCCATCCAGGACGGGGGGATGCCGACGAACTGGGCCTTTGAGGTGTCAGAGGCAACACAAACCCCCACCGTCAGCATCGCCGACCTCACCCCCTCTTTCGACCCATGTGCAATCAACGGTCCGCAACCCGAAGCCGGCTTACGGGTGGAATCACCCGCGGGCCACCGGACTTTGGGCTACGTCTGGGAGCCTCGCACCAGCCATCTCTTTAGCTTCAAGCTCAAGTTTGAGAGCGACCCATCGGGAACCAGGTTCATCGGAGCGCTCTTGCGGTGGGATCCCACAAGCAAAGATTGCGTGTACGTTCGTAGCCACAAGCTTGACCCCCAAGATCCAACCAGCACAACCTTTGTTTTTGGGCGCGAGGAAAACGGCGTTCAGCAGATCTACGCTTCCAGCTCCTACAGCGAGCATCAGTTCCACTTCGAAGACATGAGCAAAGAATACTTCTGGACGATTGAAGATGACGACAACAGGGTAACCGTCCTGGTTGGAGAAGCTGGAGGCAATCCTGTTCAGGTACTTGCATTGCCCACGTCGCAGGCGACTTCAGTAGCACCGACCTTCAAGGGGATCTTTGCCCAAAATGGTGCGGCGGTGGTGTTCGACGATGTGGTCATTGAGGATGGCAACCTCGCTATCGGTATTGCCGACGCCGAGGCAACGACCCCAGCGCAGTTGGTCCTGCGCGCTCCGAACGTGAGCTACTCGCGCACGACACAGTTCGAAGTGGCAAAACCGCGAGGCAGCGGCTTCTTGGCGTTGTTCAATGTCGAGGGACAGTTGATTACTCGCATGCCACTACCGCGAGATGCTGGGAGCTACACCATGGAATGGGACGGTCGATCCATGCGCGGAAGAGACGTCCCGTCTGGCGTCTACTTCCTGCGAGCAACCAGCGGCGCCTTCTCCGAGAACCGAAAGTTGCTGCTCCTCCGTTGAGCCAACTCGCTAGAAGTCCCCTAGATCTTCCCCATCACGCCGGCGACGAACGTCATCACGACCAGGATGGCCGACAGCACCAACCACCAGCCGCTCAGAGCCGGGGAGGGTAAGCGCATCTTCGAGCCTTCGCCAAGCTCGGCCAATAGCGACTCGACACCCCAGCGACCCAGCACGAATGTGATCGACAGCAAACCACCGAGCGGCAAGAGGTACTTGAACGACAGGTAGTCGAAGAAGTCGAACCAGTTGTAGGGACCGATCCTAAAGTCGGCCATGGGACCGGCCGACAGGGCCGAGGGAATCCCCAGCGCCAGTATCGCCAGGCCCAAGGTCCACGCCGCCCGCGGGCGGCTCCAGCCCTTCTCATCGACCATGTAGGACGTCACCACCTCCAAGAGCGAAATGCCAGAAGTCAAAGCGGCAATTGACAGCAGCACGAAGAACAAGCTGGCGAAGAAGACGCCGCCGGGCATCTGCCCAAACACAACCGGGAGCACATGGAAGATCAGGCCCGGACCGGCAGCCGGGTCGAAGCCGTAGGCAAACACCGCCGAGAAGATGGCAACTCCGGCGATCAGGGCGATGGCGGTGTCCAAAAACGCCACCACAATGCCGGAGGCGACCAGGTCGTCATCCCGGTTCAAGTAGCTCCCATACGTGATCATCGCCCCCATGCCGATGCTGAGGGTGAAGAAGGCGTGCCCCAAGGCGACGAGTACGACGTCTGGCGAAATCTTGGAGAAGTCGGGGGCAAAGAGGAAACGCAATCCCGCTTCAGCGCCCGGCAGGCTGACGCCGCGCGCAACCAAGGCGATCAAGATCAACACCAATGTCGGCATGAGGATGCGCGACCAGCGCTCGATGCCGCCCCGCACGCCTTGGGCGACCACGACGATACAAAGGACCATAAAGAGGGCGTGGTAAAAGATCGCCACCACCGGGTTGCCGGCGAAGGTGCCGAACGCCAGGGCGGCGTCGTCGGCAGTGCCGAAAGTGGAGAACTGGTTGGCGACCGCCTTGACGACGTATCCCATACACCAACCGGCCACCACACTATAGTAGGAGAGGATGATGAAGCCGCAGAGGACCCCCATGCCGCCAGCGAGGGGCCAAAAACGGGTGGGTCCGGCAACCGACGCATAGGCACCCACCGGATTGCGCTCTGAGCGGCGGCCCAAGGCGAACTCGATCAAGAGGACCGGCACGCCGATCAACAAGATGCAGACGAGGTAGATGAGCACAAAGGCCGCACCACCCGACTCCCCGGCGATGAACGGGAACTTCCAGATGTTGCCGAGGCCGACGGCCGATCCAGCCGCAGCCAAGATGAATCCGAGTCGCGACCCCCAGTGTGCCCGCGCGACTTGTCGAGGCATGATCCCTCCGATGGCGTGCCCCACCGAACCCGGGAGAGCGTAGACCCTTGAGCCTCCGCGTGACCCAGCGGAGCAGGCGCCAGACTAGAGGGCACCCCCAGTCAGGTCAAGACTCGGGAAAGAGGTGGCCCAAACCGGCCGGGTCCAGATTGCCACCGCTCAAGACGACCCCGAGTTGCCGCCCGGTCACCTTGCCCGACAAGGCCGCGGCCAGCGCCACCGCCCCCGTCGGTTCGACGACGAGTTTGGTGCGGGTTAAAACCCACTCCATCGCCTCGACTACCTGGGCGTCCGAAACCGTCACCATGGCGTCGACCCGCTGCTGGATGATCTGCCAGTTGAGATCACCCAATTCGACGTTCCGAATACCGTCGGCGATGGTGTCCGGGAGGGCGATTCGGACTTTTTTCCCGGTTGCGAACGACTGGGTCGCATCGTTGGCTGCCTCGGTCTCGACGCCGACGATGCGGGCGGCGTGCCCGAGCGCCTCCACCGCCAGCGCCGCGCCAGCGATCAAGCCGCCACCGCCCACCGGCACGACGATGCAATCGACCGCCGGCACTTCCTCGAGAAGCTCGGCGGTCAACGTTGCCTGTCCGGCAACGATGGCTTCATCGTCGTAGGGTGGCACGAACAGCGCCCCTGAGTCGGCCAGCTGTCGCGCCCGCTCCAGCCGTTCGGCCGAGGTCAGCCCGCACACTTCGACGTCAGCGCCATATCCTCGAATGGCCGCGACTTTGACCGGCGACGCGTCCTCGGGCACGACGACCGTGGCCCGGCGCCCCAACTGGCGGGCGGCAGAGGCCACCGCCTGACCGTGGTTGCCCGACGAACCGGTGACCACCGCCTGAGCAGTGGATTGGGACAAAAAGTGCAGAGCGCCCCGGATCTTGAAAGAGCCAGTCCGCTGCAAACACTCGGCCTTCAAAAAGACCGAGGCTCCGGCCCGTGCCGACAGGCGCTCCGAGGTCACAACCGGCGTCCGATGGATCCCGCCATTCAGCAGGTCTCGGACACGGCCCAGGGCATCGGCGCTCAACTGCATGGGCATCTCCTCCCACCGTTTGACTCGGGTTCCACCATCGCTCAAAATCGCCCGCAACGCACCCGAGCCCCAAGAAAGTACTCTATGACAATCCGACCCTCCCTCGCCCTAAGCCTGGTGGTGCTCTTGGTCGCTGCCTGTGACGAAGGGTCGCAAGCCCCTACGCCACCCGATGTAGGCCCCGAACTCATCGCCGTGGCACCGTTCATCGCCACCGCCGCCGACGAGTTTGCTCCGGCCTGGTCACCCGACGGTAGTGAGGTGGCATTCTGCCGCGGCCGCGCCAACCAGGACCTCCACATCCACGTCCACAGCGTTCTGGACAGCCAGACTCGGCAAATCTCCAACTTGTCGTCCGCCAATGAGTGTTTTCCGAGCTGGTCACCGGACGGCGCGTGGGTGGTGTACGACGACTTCTCCAACGTCTACATCTCGAGCGCCGCTGGCGACTCCACCCGGCTGTTCACGCAGGCAAGCGGTCAGGAGCTGTTTGCCGCGTGGTCGCCCGACTCGACATTCATTGCCTTTTCGGGCGAGGTGGGCGACCTGGGCACCCCCCAGTTCGACCTGTTTGTCGCCTCGCTCCGCGACTCGACGGTGGAACGCGTCACTCTGAACCTGGCGGACGATTCGGAGCCGGCGTGGTCGCCCGATGCCAACCGCATCGCCTTTCGGAGCGGCGGCGTCGGCGGCAATCCCGACGTCTTCATCCACGACCGGCGCGACTCGACCATTACCCCAGTGACGGCGCATCCGGCCACCGACGTCAACCCAGCCTTCTCGCCCGACGGGCGCTACTTGGCCTGGACATCGACCCGCACCGGCAACCCCGAAATCTGGGCGATCGACGTCGAAACCCCCGGGGCGATCGCTGTGCAACTCACGTCGCACGGCGCCAACGACAACAACGCCGACTGGTTCCCGGACCCCACCGGCGACCGCGCCCTCTTGTTCTCAAGCCACCGGAGCGGCAACTGGGACATCATGCTGGCCACCGGTCTCGACTCGCTCTTGGCTGTGTCAACTGCCGGCGGACGACCAGTGGAGCGGTGACGCTAGCGAGCCGGTTCCGCCTCGCGCACATCCAACTCCTCACGCAACTGCCGGCTCAACTCCTCCACTTCGCCCAACCGTTGCTTCAAGGTGGCGTCGGCTGCCGCCAGCGGATGCGCGGCCAAAATCGCCCACACCGCACCGCGGGCGTTGGCGCGCACATCGGGCTCGAACGCCTCGGTGGCCAGTTTTCGGAGGATCGGTAGGGCGTCGGGATCTTCTGTCAACCCGAGCGCGGTGGCCGCCCGGCGGCGGGCGTGGAAGTGGTCATCTTCGGTCAGTTCGACCAGCTTGGAGCGAATCGCCGGGCGTCGCTCGGGCAACTTGGCGGCGAAGGTACCGAGCGCCCTGATCGCGGCGCCCCGCGCCAACCACGAGGTGGACGGCGCGGCCGCCGCCATCAGGTGCTGGAGGGCGCCGGCGTCTTCGGTGGCGGCGAGTCCCGCCAGGGCTCCCGATGCCACCGCGTCGTTGTGGGACTGGCGCGTCAAGAGCGGCAAGAGTCGATCGATCGCCCCCTCGATCTTCGTACTCCCCAGCGCCTTGGCCGCGTCCGACACCACGTAGGGGCTAGGATCCCCATCGATCAACCGACCCAGGTGCGCTGCAGCTTGCTCCGCCACCGCCGGTGGTTCGGCAAACTCGCCCAGCGCCGACGCTACCGCCCGGCGCACCCGCGCGTCCGAGTCGTCGAGCCCGCCCGATAACTCACCCAACGCTACCTCAGTCGCCATCTTGCCGAGGGCGGTGGCGGCCGCTGCTCGCACGTGACGGGAGGTGTCGGCGCGGAGCGCCGTGCCGAGCCCGGCCGTCGCCTCTGGGTCGCCCGCGAACTCGGCAAGTCCGGCTGCCGCGGTCACCCGTCCAGTCACTTCAGTAGCCTCGCGAAGCTGCGCCAGCCATTCGGCGACCGTCTTGGTATAGGTCACCTCGGCCAGCAGCGATCCCTCGGGATCAAGTTGCACCACGCGCGGTTGGTCAGGGAGTGGAACGCGAAACAACTGCACGCGCTCGGTCATGGCCAGCCGCTCCTCATGGTGCCAATCCTCCCCCACCGCCCGCAGATCGAACTCGAAGTGGAAGACGGGCGTCACCGCGTCGATCTCCTGCGTTTGGATGACTTCCAGCTCTAGCTCGCCGGCCACCGCGTTCCAGTAGTGATGCACCTTGAGCTGGGGATGGCCGCCTTGTTCCACCCACTGCTCAAAGAACGCCGACAGGTCCCGACCAGTGGCATCCTCAAACGCCAAGCGCAGCTGGGCAGTCTCGACGCCCTGGTCGGCGTGGGTGGCCGTGTAGTGCTTGAGCGCTAGAAAGAAGGCGTCGTCACCCACCGTGTCGCGCAACATGTGCAGGACCAAAGCGCCCTTTTCGTAGGCGTGCGAGTCGAACAGGTCGTCACCTTCTGGATAACGCCGCGTCACTAGCGGACGCCGGTAATCCTCACACTCGGCGAAGTAATCCTCCCGAAAGCTCAGCAGCCGATCAACCATCCCTTCTTCTCCCCACTTGGAATCGAAGTAGAGAAGTTCGGCATAGGTTGCAAACCCTTCGTTCAACCACAGGTCACCCCACGTGCGGCAAGTCAACAAGTCGCCAAACCACTGGTGGGCAACCTCGTGAATCACCAAACCGTCGGATCGGTAGGTCAGATGTGCCGCCTCATCGTGCAGGGTGCGCTCGCCCAAGGTTGTGGCGCTGGCATTCTCCATGCCCAAGGCGACAAACTCATTGACGCACACCTGGGCGTACTTGGCATATGGGTAGGCGACCCCGGTGATCTCCTCCATGAAGCGCAGCATGTCGGCGGTGTTGGCAAAGGAACGCGCCGCGTCGGCGCCGCGCCCCGGCGGTACGTAGTAGTCGAGGGGGACCTCGCCAAACCGCTCCTCGAGGTGCTCGAACTCGCCGACGGCGACCGACACCAAGTAGCTGACGATGGGTTGGCGCTGCGACCAGTGGTAGGTCGCGGTTCCATCTGGATTTTGGGTGCGTCCCTCCATAGCACCCGCCGCCACGACGGTCAGCTCAGCCGGAACCGTCACCCAGAGGTCGTAGGTGGCGCGGTCGTTCGGGTAGTCCCAACCCGGGAACCAGTAGCGGTTGCCATGGCATTGCCCCTGGCTCCAGGCCTGCAGGGGTCGCTCGTGGTAGGCATCCGAGCGGCGAAAGAGGAGTCCCTGGCGCGGGCGAGCGGCGTAGCGTACGGTCAGCTCGAGCGCTTCGCCAGGCTCGACCACCCGAGGGAGATCAACGACCAGGGCGCCAGCCGCCGCGGAAAAAGTGAGGCGCTCGCCGGCCAGCCAAACCCCAGCGACGGCCAACTCGGCAGCGTCGAGGCGGACGACGCGCTGCGGTTGCGCCAGAGCGCGCAGGGTGAGCCGTGTCTCGCCGGCGATCCGCCCCGCGGCGGGATCGATTTGAACCGCCAACCCCACGTGCTCGAGGTCAAAAGTCCGAGCTGGGGCCAGCTGTTCGCGATGCCACTCCCCATCCCAGGGCGGAGATGCCAGGCTCACCGATGCCCAGAGCCCGAGAAGAACCCAAACAGCCGCGCTCTGCCTGCCGTCGGGTCGCCGGCGCCGACTTCCAGGCAGGTTGTCAAGAAAAAAACGTCGCTCACAACTACAACATTGCGTCATAAATCCCACCGGCGTCGGCAAATCGCCCCCTCTCTTGGCGCTGCATCATCTTCAAAACACGTTGCTTAGGCAAAATTTGGCAATACCTCGGGTGAAAAGTCCAAAGGGCGCGTAGCGAGCCCCAGCCCCCAAGAGACGGGCTCTAGCCGACAGTTTTGAACTGTGTGGTATACTAGCCTACACCCGCGGTTGCTCTCGCAGCAGACCGCCGGTCCCCTTCATCAACTAGGGTTTCGGGCAACCACGGACCCGCGCCCTCATCGTCCCTCCGTGGGGAGACCAAACATGCTTCGGAAGTTAGTGCTGCTCCTAGTGATGGGGTTGATCGTCTCCGCACCGCAAGCAGCGACGGCGGACAACACCTTCGTTTTCTTCGGCTTCGTTTACCAAGATCCGTTCTGCGATCACTCCTCCGGCTTGGGACTCCCTGGCGTGACGGTGACTGTCTTCAACGAAGACATGAGCGTCTTCGCGACGACCGTCAGCCGCTCCGAGCCAGCCAGCTTGTTGGGCTACTTCCACATCCCGGGGCTGGTCGAGGGCAACACCTACCACTACCGCTTCGAGTACCCCGGCTACACAACTGTCGAGGGCTCGTTCGTCCAGCCGGCGCACGACTACAAGCTGCGCCCGTGCATGATCGAAGACCCGCTGCCGGTCAGCGGCACGACTTGGGGCGCGGTCAAGGCGCTGTACAAGTAGATAGACGAGTCCCCTGCTAACAACGCAGGCTCTTCGCAACGCCCCGCGATTCGCTTCGCGGGGCGTTTGCCGTCTCCGGCCTGCTATGCTGGCCGCATGGTGCTCCCTCAGGAAGCCACACGCCCCCTCCACATCACCCAGCGCGGCACGACGTTGGAGGTGGGATGGGCGGACGGCCACGCATCCGAGCTGCCGCTCGCGCGCCTCCGCAACGCTTGCGTGTGCGCCAATTGCCGGCAAGAGGCGGAGGAGCACAAGGCCGACCCGCTCCGCATCACTCAGGCACCGTCCACCCGGTCCACCCAGCTGGAGCAGGTCGGGAACTACGCCCTGGGGATTACCTGGAGCGACGGCCACACGTCCATCTTCTCGTTTGAAGCGCTGCGCGAGTTGGATGCGCCGCAGTGACGGGCGCCGGAACCTACATCCCGCTCATCTTGGCGGCCGGACGCGGCCAGCGGATGGGCGGGCGCCCGAAAGCCCTACTGCAGATCGCCGGCCGCACCACGCTGAGCCGCTGCCTGGACACCTGCCATGCCGCGCGGCAGCTGGCCCCGGTGGGACAACCGGTGGTGGTCCTGGGCCACGGTCGCTTGCACGTCGCTGCCCACCACTCGACTCTGCGTTTCGCAAATGACGGTGTCACCACCGAGCCGCGCTACGTCACCAATCCAGAGCCGGACCGCGGCCAGACCAGTTCGGTGCAAGTGGCGCTGGCGGCTGCGCGCGAGCGCGCGGCGATGGCTGGCGTCCTCATCTGGCCGGTCGACCACCCCTTTGTCCAGGCTACGGATCTAGCGGCGCTCGTGGAAGAGGCGGGCGCTCATTCCGAGGCGCGGGTGGTGCTGCCGAGTCACGCCGGGCGCGCCGGCCATCCAGCGTTGGTCACCACGGCGCTCGCGGATGCAATCCTGGCCCTGCCGCCCGAAGCACCACTCCGCCAGCTGATCCGCGCTGAGCGCCCGACCACCCGTTTCGTCGAGCGCCAACACCCAGGGGTAACGCTCGACCTGGATACTCCCGAGGACCTCGAGCGCGCCCTCGAGCGCCTGACCTCTCGTGAATCGTGATGTCTTGGAAACCGCACTCGAGTGGGAACGCACCGGCGTCACGGTGGCGATGGCGACGGTGGTCGAGGCCATCGGTTCGGTGCCGGGCAAACTCGGGGCGCGACTCCTGGTCGCTGGCGACGGCCGAGTCGCCGGTACGGTGGGCGGCGCCGGGCTCGAGGAGCGTGCCAAAGCCTTGTGTCGCGCCGTCCTGGACGGCAGTGCCCAGGGAGGCCTCCACCGCTTCGAATTGGCCCGCCACAAGCCGGGCGGCCTCGACTCCATCTGCGGCGGCTCCGTCGCTTTGTTCGTGGAACTGATGACGCCTCGACCGCATCTCGTTCTTTTTGGGGGCGGCCACGTCGGTCAAGCCCTGGCGACCGTCTGCGACGCCGTCGGCTACCGCTACACCGTATGCGACGATCGACCCGAGTTCGCGACCAGTGCGCTGTTTCCCAGGGCGGCGGAATGCGTCGTCGGGAACGCCCAGGCCTTCTTCGCCGGCCGCGACGCCCACGCCTACTCTCATCTGTTCGTCTTGGGCTACTCGCACCATCAGGACGAAGACACGCTCGCCGAAGCACTCGTGCACTTCCGGGGGAAGATTGGCTTGATCGGCAGTCAAGCGAAGCGGAACGATTTGGCGACACGGCTGGCCGCGCGAGGCGTCGACCGACGCCAGTTCGAGCGGCGCGTCCAATGTCCGATCGGGCTCGAGATAGGCGCTGAAACACCGGCCGAGATCGCCGTGGCGGTCATCGCGACGGTCATCAGTGACTTCCGCAGCGGCTCGGGCAGCAGCTCGCGGGCCGGCTCGCGCACGTCGACCGGCGACGACTAGCATCCATGCGCCGTCCGGACCTCCTGGCAAGCGAGCGCGGCCGGCTCACAGCCTTTTTCTTCATGTACCTCACCGAAGGCATCCCCCTCGGTTTCGCCGCCACGGCAGTCGCCACCCAGCTCAGGCGCCAGGGCGTCGGCCCGGCGGAAATCGGCGCGTTCGTCGGCTCGTTCTACCTGCCCTGGTCGTTCAAGTTCATCATGGGGCCGATCGTCGACGTTTTCTCCAGCGATCGCTGGGGGCGGCGCCGCCTGTGGATCCTCGTCGCCCAAACGGCCATGGTCGGCACACTCCTGATGACCATAGGCGTCGACCTCCCAGGCCAGCTCAAGCTTTTTACGTGGCTCTTGCTCCTACACAACGTCTTCGGAGCCACCCAGGACGTAGCGATCGATGCCCTGGCAGTGAACACCTTGCGCGAAGAGGAACGCGGTTTGGCCAACGGCGTCATGTTCGCCGCCGCCTACCTAGGTCAGACCATCGGCGGGTCGCTCGTCTTGTTCCTGATGGACGCCCTAAGCTTTCAGGGTGCCATCGTGTTCGTAGCGGCGTGCATCGCCTCGGTCACGCTGGGGATTGTCGTGCCCCTGCGCGAACCGCCCTCCAAGCCGGAGGTGACCGCGGAGGGTTCGGGGCTCCAGCGCGTCGGCGGCGAAGTCGCCGCGTTCGCCCGCGACGCCGCTCGCGCCATCCTCAAAACCCGAACCGGACTCCTAGGGTTGGGGTTCGCCCTCCTGCCGTGCGGCGCCATGTCACTCGGCCTCGCACTCCAGTCGAACCTGGCCGTTGAGATCGGCCTGACTGACAACTCCATCGCCAAGCTGGGCCTGTGGTCGGCGATCCTGGCCGCCCTGGGCTGCGTCACCGGTGGTCGCCTCTCCGACCGCTTCGGGCGCCACCGGATGCTGGCGCTCTACGTGGCGCTGATGTCGATTCCAGTGTTCGCCCTGGCCATGATCTTGAATCGCCACGGCTGGGTGATGCCGATAGCCATGGACGACCCGAACCGCCCGACTGCCTCCGAGTCCCTGTTGACCGCATTCTGGGTGACGACTTTGGTCTACGCCGTCGTCCAGGGTCTCATGTACGGCACACGGACAGCGCTCTTCATGGATGTCACCACCCCAGCCGTCGCCGCCACCCAGTTCACCGCCTACATGGCGCTCCTCAACCTCGTCACGACCTACAGCGCCGCCTGGCAAGGCTGGTGGATCGAGCGCTTCGGATACCCATCGACCCTAATGACCGATGGAGCCACCGGCCTCCTCTGCATCCTACTATTGCCACTGTTGGCGCGCGCCGCCCGCCGCGCAGGCTAGCCGGCACACACTTTGCCCGCACGGGGCGCAGCTTGGCCCACTGGCGACTCCGGACCGGAACACGATGCCGATTTCGGGCGTCGGCACCCTGCGCCGATTCCGCGGCACAACCAGCACCGGCACGCTTAGCACCGGCACGCTTAGCACCGGCATGCTTAACACCGGCATGCTTAGCACCGGCACAGCCAACACCGGGCCTCTGTTGCACAGCCAGCGGACGTCGCGATCTGGTTCCTTCCAGCTGACCCCCGAGTCACCTACCCCCGCGAAACTTGACCCGAAGGAGTTTGGTTCCGATTGGTTCGGTTCCGAATGGCCCGATTCCGCTCCGAAACTCCAACGCGATGCCGGTTATGATTTGCACACAAGATCCGGAGGTTCTCCAACTCAGTGCGTCCACCTTTAGCCACGGGCTGAATGTGATCAATCTGCAGGTTGTGCCGCGTTTGGCACACCCGCCCGCCGGCACCAGCGAACTGACAGCGCCCCCGGTCACGAATCATCACCATGTCTCGGAGCGCTTTGGGGATGTGCCGCCCGCGGGACGCTTTGTACGGGCGCTCGGGCTTGGGGCGCTTGCGCTCCAGAAAGAAGTGCAAGAGCTCCTGCATCGTCGCTTCGAGCGTCAGCTTAGCGGGAATCTTGCGGCTCAGAATGGTCATCGCTTCTTGGAGTTTTTCGTAGTCGGCGGGGTCGAGGCTAAAAGCGATGCGGATGCGCTCGCGGGCGACTCTCGGCTCGTCAAGAGGCTCGGCGCAATCTGCGCCCCCAGGCGCCCCGTTGGTGGGTTGGGTGGTATCGGCGTCGGCACCAGCGGCGGCTCCGGCCTTCGCATCGGCTCCGGCCCCTCCATCCGCATCGGCCTTTGAATCGGCACCGCCATTTGCATCGGCCCCAGCCGTTGCAGACACCTCAGCCGTTGCCGATGCCCCAGCTTCTGCAGACGCGCCGGTATCAGCATTTGCATCGGCCGCCGAGGCTCCTTGCCTCACCTCGAACTCCCGGCGAATTTGCTCCCGGCGCGGACGCACTGGATTGCGTGCCGCCACCCGCCGCTCCACCTCCACCGAGGATTGGCCATCGATCTCCGCAAGCAGCGATCCTGGATCACTCGCCTTAGCGAGCGTTGCTTCGATCGTTGCCAACACGCTCAGATTGGTGCGGTGTTCTCGCAGCATCCCCAAGACTTCTGGATGTCGCTCGGCACACTTCATCGCTTTCCAACGTCGCGACGCTGCGGCTTTCGAGTACCTAAGATGGTGGGTCAAGAACGTGAAAATCGATGGGTAGCCCGCCGAGAGGTGGGCACCGCTGCGCTTGCATTCAAGCAACGCTTCGATCAGGTCGACCGTGGCGTCGTGCTCGCGATGCCGGAGCTTTTCGATTCGAGCAATGATGTGCATGGTGCTGCTCCCAAGTTTTTTCGGGGTCGCTCCATGCATCTTACACTCTGACTTTCCGCACTCAGGAGAGGCCAGCAACGGTACAACGTCGATCCAGCTTGACGCAAAACGGCAAATGGTCGCGCCGATGCGCATGGCGGCGATGTAAGGCGTGCAAGCGATCGCTACAGCGACATGTTAGAACGCTCAGCAACTTCACCCCCGAATGTTGTCAAGAAGAAAATTCAAAAAAGATCGTGCCAATTCGTCGACCAAACACCGCGCTCAACCCCACGGTCGATCAGTCGGGACGAGCGGAACTCGGCATCGGTTCCGGAGTTGCAGACTCTGCGCCGGTTGCTCAGAAAGTAACTGTAAGTCGTTGCAAACTCACGCGTCCTTCGGTCGAGCCCACACGGCGAGCTAGCAACTTTCATTGCTCGGGGTGGACCCCAGGTCCATGAATATTTGCTCAGAAAGTAACTGTAAGTCGTTGTAAACTCACGCGGCCTTCGGTCGAGCCCACACGATGAGCTGCGACTTTCATTGCCCGGGGTGGACAAAATGTCCATGAATAGTTCCGCAGCGGAACGAGCAGGAAGTGTGCCGTCCCACCGACTACCTTCTTCGACCGATGCAAAAAAACCAGCGCTCGCGCGACTTCACCGTCACCCAACGATTCTCGGACAGCTTCCTGCTGAACCAGCGCGCCGGGGTTCCGCGTTTTCGGACAGCCCCGCTGGAGCCTGTCCGAGAAAACCACCTCGCGAGCAGACGAGTTGCTCAGAAAGTAGCTGTCGTTGCAAACTCCCGCGTCCTTCGGTCGAGCCCACACGATGAGCCTGCAACTTTCATTGCTTGGGGTGGACCCCAGGTCCATGAATATTTCCGGAGCGGAACTCCGCGGTGGTCCGGGAAGCAAGGCTCCGGCAGTTCCGCAGTCAACACTGCTGCTCCTGGTTCACCGAGAGCCCCAGCCCCACTCCCTCAGACTAAATCGCAGGCGACACAGGTAAAGCGCGAGGGGACGGGGAATGCGCCGGCGAGTTTTGCGGGCGCCATCACGCAACTCAACGTTGTGTCAGCGGAGAAGCTCGCTGGCGCGCGCAACTGTCTGAGCGGGCGCATTCCCCGTCCCCTCGCGCCCGCACCCAACAGTCGCACTGCTCGTCGCAAGCAGTTCCGGGCGAAGCTCCATGGGCGGCCCCGGAAAAGGCATTTTCGAAAAGCCTCGAGCGAAACTCCACGCTGCGGTTGCTCAGAAAGTAACTGTAAGTCGTTGTAAACTCACGCGACCTTCGGTCGAGCCCACACGGCGAGCTAGCAACTTTCATTGCTCGGGGTGGACCCCAGGTCCATGAATATTTCCGGAGTTGCAGACTCTGCGCCGGTTGCTCAGAAAGTAACTGTAAGTCGTTGTAAACTCACGCGACCTTCGGTCCAGCCCACACGATGAGCTGCGACTTTCATTGCCCGGGGTGGACAAAATGTCCATGAATAGTTCCGCAGCGTAACGAGCAGGAAGTGTGCCGTCCCACCGACTACCTTCTTCGACCGATGCAAAAAAACCAGCGCTCGCGCGACTTCACCGTCACCCAACAATTCTCGGACAGCTTCCTGCGGAACCAGCGCGCCGGGGTTCCGCGTTTTCGGACAGCCCCGCTGGAGCCTGTCCGAGAAAACCACCTCGCGAGCAGACGAGTTGCTCAGAAAGTAGCTGTCGTTGCAAACTCCCGCGTCCTTCGGTCGAGCCCACACGGCGAGCTAGCAACTTTCATTGCTCGGGGTGGACCCCAGGTCCATGAATATTTCCGGAGCGAAACTCCAAAGCGTCGGCCACGCGCCACTACCGCGCCTCCAACCTACCTCTGAGCTATGGCGTGCCGGCTACAGCTAGTCACCGCCGAGTGCCTCGACCACTTCAGCCCAATGTGACTCGGTGAGCGCCGGCGAGAAGTGACGGAGCGGCGCCTCGACCGCGGCCGTTTCGAAATAGGGAGCGGCGCAGGCCGTATGAATTGACCCTGACGGCTCGAAGCGCCCCTCCTCGAAGTAGACCAGACGAATGCGCCAGCTGCCCTTTGCAATCAGCTCGCGGCACGCGCGGCACCGCGCTCTGCCACTGGGCGCGCGTTCGGCCCCATCGATCCGCGGCAGGCGCCGGTGTTCGACACCAGCCGCCGCGGCGCGGCGCAACGCCTCCTCATCGGGGAGAACGCCGCCGAAGGCATCGAGCGCTTCCAGAAATGGCGCCGGGCGCTTGAAGGCGCCGCAGGTGGGGTGGAACCAAAGCGTCATCTCTCCATCACCAAACGGATTGGGCAACCGCTCGCCCAAGCGCAAGGTGCCGTTGGCAATCGCCCCTCCACATCCCCTGCATTTGGCGCGGCCGCTGGTGGCGGGCTCGATGACGTGTCCCATCTGTCAATACTAGCGCCTCGCCGCTGGCCTGGGCCCCGCCGTCGGGTTTGGCCTGCCACTGGCCATGCACCCCGCTGAATATACGCCGCTAACAGGCCAGCGCGGCCACCTCACCCGCCCCGCCGCCGAACACCCCGCCGCCTAGCGCCCCGCCGCCAGGCTTGCCCAGTCTCGCGGCTTGCGGCATCATCCCCAGCTGACGTTCCGCTCCGAGACCCAAACCAAAATTCCAATGCCAACCACCGCACCCCTTGCCAAGCTTCAGGCGACCCGCCTCCACATTAACGGAGCGGATCACGTCGTTGCCTTGCGTCCGAACGAACTACTCTTGGACGTATTGCGCGAGCGACTCAACATGACCGGCTCGAAGCGCGGCTGCGACATGGGGACCTGTGGTTGCTGCACCGTGCTCATCGATGGACGCCCGCGGCTCGCGTGCTTGACGTTGGCGGTCCACGCCCAGGGGCGCGAGATTCAAACCATCGAGGGCCTCCGACCTGACGGCCACCTCGACGCGCTCCAGCGCTTCTTTCACGAGGTCGGCGGCTCGCAGTGCGGCTTTTGCACGCCGGGCTTTATCATGTCCGCCCGTGCCCTCTTGAACCACAACCCGACCCCCACCGAGGCCGAAGTTCGCGAAGCCATTTCTGGCAACCTCTGCCGCTGCACAGGCTACGTGCGGATCATCCGCGCCATTCAAGAAGCAGCGCGGGCGGAGGCGCAGCGTTGAGCACCCACAACGGCGGCGCAGCGGGGAGCCCCGAGACTGACGCCGCGCACCCAGCACCAACCGAGATTGACGCCGCGCGTCCAGCACCAACCGAGGCTGACGCCGCGCACCCAGCACCGACCACGACCGACGCCGAGCGCTCAACGCAGACCATCGGGCGCTCGACGCCGCTTATCGACGGCCTCGCCAAGGTCACCGGCGAAGCGATCTACACCGACGACCTGAAACTCCCCAACATGCTGGTCGGCAAGGTGCTGCGGTCGCCGATCCCCTACGGGCGGATCAAGCGCATCGACACCCAGGCGGCGCGCGCCATCGCCGGGGTGCGAGCCATTGTCACCGGCCAAGACGCCGGCGCGCGCTTCGGTGTGCTGCCGGTGTCGTACGACGAAACCGCGATGGCCATCGACAAGGTCCGCTACATCGGCGACGCGGTCGCCGGCGTCGCCGCCGAGTCCGAGGAGTCGGCCCTCGAGGCGCTCGAAGCGATCGACGTCGAGTACGAGCCTCTCCCGCCCATCCGCGACTTTGACGCCGCCTTGCAACCTACGGCCGAGCCGATTCACGACCAAACCGTGGACGGCACCAACATTCAGAAATTCGTCGAGCAAGACTTTGGTGACACCGCCGAGGCTTTTGAGAACGCTGTTCATACGCGCGAGGGCACCTTCCACTTCATCGGAGTGACCCACGCCTTCACCGAACCGCACTGCACGATCGCCCACTTCGAAGCGTCGGATCGACTGAGCTTGTGGTCGGCCACCCAGGTACCCCACTACCTGCACCGCGCCCTGGCCCGGGTCATGGACATGCCGATGCACCGGATCCGCGTCATTCGTCCGATGGTGGGCGGGGCGTTCGGGGGCAAGTCCGATCCCTTCCCGCACGAGATGATCGCCGCGCTCCTGTCGCGCGCCGCGCGCCGGCCGGTAAAGATTCTCTTCGACCGCGAGGAAGTGTTCCTCTCCAACCACGGCCGACACCCAACCCGTACTTGGATGAAGATGGGGCTCGACGCCGACCACAAGTTGGTGGGGCTGGAGTTGGACGCCCGGATCGACGGCGGCGCTTGGGGGTCGTTTGGCGTGGTCACGACCTACTACAACGGCGTGCTGTGCATGGGGCCGTACGAAATCCCCAACTTTCACTACACCGGCCGGCGGGCCTACACCAACAAAGCACCGTGTGGCGCCATGCGCGGCCACGGCGCCGTCAACTCGCGCTATGCCATGGAAGTCTTGGTCGACCAGTTGGCCGAAGACGCGGGCGTCGATCCCTGCGACCTCCGGCTCCAGAATCTCCTGCCGGCCAATACCAAAACGATCAACGAGTTTCGCATCACCACCAATGGTACGCGTGAGTGCATCGAGCGCGTGCGCCAGGCGTGCGACTGGGACGCAACATTCCGGCAACTGCCCTACGGCGAGGGCATCGGTATTGCCTGCGGCTTCTACATCTCCGGATCAGCCTTGCCCATTCACTGGAGCGACCTGCCCCACTCGACGGTGCACTTGAAGATCGACATGGACGGCGGCGTCACCGTCCATTCGATGGCGGCGGAGATCGGTCAGGGCTCCGACACCATGTTGGCGCAGTGTGTCGCCGAACAACTGGGCGTTCCGCTCGACCGCATCCGCGTCTACTGCCGGAACTCAGACACTGCGCCGGTGGATCTCGGTTCCTACTCGAGCCGCGTGACTTTCATGGCGGGAAACGCCGCCATGGACGCCGGCCAGCGCATTCGGGCCAAGCTCAAGCACGCCGCCCATGAACTCACCGGCTACCCGGCCGACGGCTTCGAGCTGCGCGACGAGCGCGTCTACTTCCGGCGCAACCCCGAGGTCCAGGTCAGCTACATGGAGGCACTGACCCAAGCGCTGGCCAAAAACGGCGCGCTCATCGCCAAGGGCGCCTACGTCGGGCCACCGCCGATGGGAGGCAAGCACAAAGGAGCCGCCGCCGGTCTGTCGCCGACCTACACCTTCCAGGCCTACGCTGCACGCGTTCGGGTCGATCCCGAAACCGGCGAGACCCGCGTTCGCAAAGTGTGGGCCGCTCACGACTGCGGCAAAGCCCTGAACCCCATGGCCGTCGAGATGCAGATCGAGGGGTGCATCCACATGGGGTTGGGCCAGGTGCTAATGGAGTCGTTCGACTACAACCGCTCGAACGTCCAAAACCCCAACTTGCTGGACTACCGGATGCCCACCGCCAAGCAAATGCCCGAGGTGGAAGTCATCATCGTCGAGACCGACGATCCCGAGGGGCCCTACGGCGGCAAAGAGGCCGGCGAAGGCCCTCTCCTACCGATCCTGCCGGCGGTCGCCAACGCCATCTACGACGCCGTTGGGGTGCGGTTCTACCGGTTGCCGATCACCCCCGACCGTGTCGTACGGGCCCTCCAGCGCGCCGGCCAGTCGTCCGGAGCGGCACGGCCTGACGCCCCCGCCACCCACCGCCAAGAGAGCACCCCAGCACCCTAGCCCACGCCCGCTCCGCGGCACCTGGTCCCAGCTCCCAAACGAACAATTAAACCATTATTCCACAATAAGTTACAACATCAACCGGCAAGACGAACAGAAGCCCACCAGACCTCGACGCACCGCCTCCAGACTGCTACCTTTGAGGCGCAGGACATTCGCAACTTGGAGGCCATGATGTCGCGCCGGCCCGTCGCCCAGAGCGCGCCCACACCCGTGTACAACCCGCCGCCCTGCCCAACCCAATGGGTCGCCCGGGTCGTGTCTATCGCTTGCCTGTGGACCCTGCCGGCAGGCGCCGCCACGTTGCGAGTGCCCGGCGACTACCCCACCCTTCCCGCCGCCGTCCACGCCGCCGCCGGCGGCGACACCGTCCTGGTGGGCCCCGGCCTCTACGCCGTTAACCTGAACATCGACCAGGCGCTCGCCCTGGTCAGCACCGGCGGCCCCGAAGACACCATCTTGGACGGCGGCTTTTTGGGTCGCATCTTGACGGTCGGCACCACACGGGTGGTGCCTTGGTTCCACCTCGAAGGCTTCACCCTCAGGCGCGGTGAATCGGGCGCCGTGGCCCTGGCGGCCAGCCGCTACACGATTGCCACAAACGTCTTCGAAAACAACGAGCACGAAGATGGCGCCGCTTGTGTCTCAGCCGTCTTTGGCGCCGGTACGATCAATAACAACGTCATGGTGCGCAACAACCAGCGCGGCTCGACCGGCGAAGCAACCCTGGTACAAGCCGACGTCATCAGTTTTCAGCGCAACGTCATCCGTGAAAACGGCGTCTTTGACCACCGCCTGGTCTGGCTGAACGGGACACCGGGCGCGATCATTGCCTACAACCAATTCACCGACAATGTGCTGCCGCTGTCGGTCGCCACCTTTGCCGCCAACGGTCACATTCATCACAATACCTTCGCCAACAACACCTGGACGACGATCGACTTTGTAACCCACTCGAGCGCCAACACGCTGGTGTTCGAGAACAACCTGATTGCCGAGCCACTGGAGATCGCGCTGGATTGCGACCTAGCCCCGGGGTCGATCCTCGAAGCTCGTTGCAACGCGTTTTATGAACCGCACGGCAACCGCGCCTTCGGTGACTGCGACGGCGTCTTCCAAAGCGGCACAACCTTTGGGGTCGATCCCAAGTTCTGCGACCAAGCTTCTGGGGACTACCACCTGACCTCCGAGTCACCTTATGCGCTGTCCAACACGACACCGGGCTGTGGGCTGATCGGCGCCCTCGGCGCCGTTTGCTCGACCACCGGCAGTGAGCCGCCGCCCTCTCCGCCCCTGCCTACGATGGTCAGCATCCAACCCAACCCGGTCCCTTTCGGGCACACCGTGCACTTCGAGATCTTCACCACCGTCGACGAACCGCGGCGCTACACCGTCGAGGTGTACGACGCCGCCGGCCGGCGCCTTCGCCAATTGCACGCCCACCGGACGGCGTTCACCTGGCTCCCCACCGGTCTCAACTCGGGTCTCTATTTCCTGCGCGTCTCCGACGGCACCCGCACCGAAGTCTCCAAACTCGTCCTCTTTCGCTAGCCACCTCGAGTATGATGCCGTGGCGGCTGGCACCCCGAACGCCGGGATCGGCCCGCCGCTGGGCTTGAGGAGGCGTGATGGACTGGTTGAGTGACCCGCAGGCATGGATCGCGTTGGCGACCCTGACCACGATCGAGATTGTCCTTGGCATTGACAACATCGTCTTTATTTCGATCCTGGTATCCAAGCTACCCGCCGCTCAGCAGGCCCGCGCGCGATTCATCGGCTTGAGCTTGGCTATGGGCATGCGCATCTTGTTGCTCCTGTCCATCTCTTGGGTGATGCGCCTCACGGCACCGCTCTTCCATATCGCCGGACGGGAGATTTCGGGGCGAGATCTCATTTTGATTGGCGGCGGCTTGTTCCTGCTTGCCAAAGCTACGCTAGAAATTCACGACAAACTCGAGGGCGAAGAACATGGCCGCTCGACCCAGGGCGTTGCCACGATGGGAGCGGTGCTGGTCCAGATCATGCTCTTGGACCTGGTGTTTTCGCTCGACTCGGTCATCACCGCCATTGGCCTGGCCAAACAAATCCCGGTGATGATCATCGCCATCGTCTTAGCTGTTGTGGTGATGATGCTGTCGGCTGGGGCGGTCAACGCTTTCATCGACCGCCACCCCACGGTCAAGATGCTAGCCTTGAGCTTTCTATTGCTCATCGGCCTGGCGCTGGTTGCCGAGGGGGTCGAAGTCCACATCCCCAAGACTTCGATCTACTTCGCCATGGCGTTTTCGGTGTTCGTCGAGATGCTCAACATCAAGGTGCGCGGCCACGGCGCGTCGGCGCCTGTGAAGCTCCGCACCCGGCAACCCGACGGCCACCCACCCGGCTCCGCCTAGTCGCCGTAGTCAGAGTGCGCTCTGGTCTGCTATCCTCAGTTCCCATAGGCAGTTCGGCGCGCTCACCGACACCCCGAGCGCAATTAGAAAGCGGGCCCCCATGGGTGAGCAACGTCTCGACACCAAACCGGACCGCGAGCAGCTCCGGGCTTTCATGCAGGCGCTATTCGACGACCTGCGGGCGCTCGAGCGCATGTTGGACGAGGGCCACATCGAAACCGGCACGCGGCGCATTGGTGCCGAGCAGGAAATGTTCCTGGTGGACCGCCGCTTCGAACCGGCGCACGCCTCCATCGAAGTGCTCAAGGGCCTCGATCCCGCCTACTTCACGACCGAGCTGGCACTCTTCAACCTCGAGGCCAACCTGACGCCACACACCTTCGGTGGCCATTGCCTGAGCACCCTGGAAGACGAAATCCGTGATCTAGTGGGACGCGCGCACCAAGCCGCCAAGGAGTTGGGACACCGCGTGCTGCTGACTGGCATCTTGCCGACGCTTCGCAAGAACGACCTCGGGCTTGAGAGCATGACGCCCAAAGAACGCTACTACCAACTGAACGAAGCCATGACCCAGCTGCGCGGTGGCAAGTTCAACTTCCTCATCAAGGGACTCGATGAGCTGCAGACACAGCACGACAATGTCATGCTCGAGGCCTGCAACACCAGTTTCCAAGTGCACTTTCAGGTCGGCCCCGGGGAGTTTGCCAAGCTCTACAACCTGGCACAGGTGGTCACCGCCCCAGTGTTGGCCGCCGCCGTCAACTCGCCCGTCCTCTTGGGCCACCGCCTCTGGAAAGAGACGCGCGTGGCGCTCTTCCAACAATCGGTCGACGCGCGTTCACAGGTGCAGCAGGCGCGGGGCAACCGCACGCGCGTCTCCTTTGGCGACGATTGGGTCAAAGACTCCATCATTGAAATCTACCGCGAGGATGTCGCCCGTTTTCGCTTGATGCTGACTACGGAGCTTCCCGAATCGCCGCTCGAACAGCTGGATCGCGGCGAGATACCCCCTTTGCAGGCGCTGCGCGTCCACACCGGCACGGTCTACCGCTGGAACCGTGCGTGCTACGGCGTCGCCGACGGCGTCCCGCACCTGCGCATTGAAAATCGTGTGCTCCCAGCCGGGCCCACTATCCTGGACGAAGTCGCCAACGCCGCCTTTTTCTTCGGCCTGATGTCGGCCCTCGGCGACGCCCACGAGGACATGCGCGAGGTCATGCAATTTGACCACGCCCACGAGAACTTCATCCACGCGGCGCGCTACGGACTCAAGGCGCGATTTACCTGGTTTGGGGGCGAGGTGCTCGACGCCCAGACGTTGATTCTCGAACGCCTCTTGCCAGAGGCGGAGCGCGGCCTAAATCTCCGGGCGATCGACGCCGGCGATATCCAGCGCTACTTGGGCGTCATCGAAGCACGCGTGCGCTCCGGGCGGACCGGCGCCCAGTGGGCCCTCGAGTCCCTGGCTGCCATGGACAATCGGGGCACCAAGGACGCGCGCTTCCGGGCGCTGACCGCCGCGTTGGCCGAGCACCAATCCACCCCGAGCGCGCCGGTACACACTTGGCCGCTCGCCGCCCTACCCACCGACGGCGACCACTGGCGCTTCAGCTACCGGCAGGTGGGGCAGGTAATGACCACCGAGCTTTTTACCGTACACCCTGAAGACGTCGTCGACCTGGCAGCTAATCTGATGGATTGGCAGCACATTCGTCACGTGCCGGTGGAGAATGAAGAAGGCCACCTGGTCGGCCTCGTCACCCACCGGTCGCTCCTACGGCTGATCGGCCGCCGGCGCCGGGCCGACGACCGAAAAGCCGTCCCGGTGCGCGATATCATGCGCACCAAGCTCGTGACCGTCAGCCCAGAAACCAGCTCCTTGGAGGCCATTTCGTTGATGCGCACGCGCGGTGTCAGTTGTCTGCCGGTGGTCGACGGTGACCAACTGGTCGGCATTGTCACCGAGGCAGATTTCATCGAAGTGGCGGCCAAACTCCTGGAAGCTTCGCTCGAAGACGACTCAACCTAGACCTAGCGTCGTGAAGGCATTCGCATGACCGATCGTCCCTCCTTGCCCAAGCACTATCCCGCCCGCGATGTCGAACGCCGCTGGCAATCCCACTGGCAGGATACCGACCTCTACGCCTTTGACCCCGATCACCCAGGCAAGGTTTACGCGGTCGACACACCGCCGCCTACCGTCTCCGGGCAGATCCACATTGGTCACGTGTTTAGCTACACGCAGGCCGAGATCCTTATTCGCTTTCGGCGCATGCAAGGCAAGAACGTTTTCTACCCGTTTGGCTTCGACGACAACGGGCTGCCCACTGAGCGCTTTGTCGAAGAGACCCGTGGAGTGTCGGCGCGCGACATGACGCGCGGGGAGTTCGTCAAGCTCTGCGCAGAAACCGTGGTCGATGCCGAGGAGCAATACGAGTCGCTGTGGCGATCACTGGGGTTGAGCGCCGATTGGAGCCAATGCTACCGGACCATTGATGAGCGCTCCCGTCGCATCTCCCAGCGCTCGTTCATTGATTTGTATGAGAAGGACAAGCTGGCCCGCCAGCATTCGCCCTCCCTCTGGTGCCCGTCCTGCCAAACAGCGCTGGCCCAAGCCGACCTAGAAGACCAAGAAATGCCGGGGGCCTGGCACCATGTGGTCTTCAAGGCGGATGCGGACGCAACCCCCATCACCATCGCCACCACCCGCCCTGAACTCCTGCCGGCCTGCGTGGCGCTCATCCACCACCCCACCGACGAGCGCTACGCGGGGTTGACCGGAGCCTCGGCCCGTGTGCCGTTTGCCGGGCATTTGGTGCCGATCATTGCCGACGAGCGCGCCGACCCCGAAAAGGGCACCGGCATCGTCATGTGCTGCACGTTCGGCGACCAGACGGACATCGAATGGTGGCGCCAGTACAAGCTCCCGTACCGCCAGACGTTTACGTTGGACGGTCGTCTCACCAAATCAGGGGTGCTGGACGGGCTGTCTATTCCGGAAGCCCGCACGCGGGTAGCCGAGTTGCTCCAAACCGCCGGTGAACTCACCCGCCAGGAGTGCATGCAACATCCGGTGCGCGTGCACGAGCGCTGCGCGACGCCGGTGGAGTTCGCCATCTCCAAACAGTGGTTCGTCAAAGTCCTCGAGCACAAAGACGAACTAATTGCCCGTGCCGATGCCATTCGCTGGTATCCAGACTTCATGAAAGCCCGCTACGTCCATTGGGTCGAAAACTTGTCGTGGGATTGGTGCATTTCGCGCCAGCGCTACTACGGGGTTCCGATCCCCGTGTGGTTTTGCAAGGCCTGCGACGCGGTCATCACGCCCGACGACGACGCCTTGCCGGTCGATCCCATCGCCCAAGCCCCCCCGGCTCCCTGCAGCGCCTGCGGCAGCCAGGAATTCGAACCCGAGCGCGACGTCTTGGACACCTGGGCCACTTCGTCGGTCACCCCGCAGATCAACGCGCGCTGGGGTGAATCCGACGACCGCAGTCAGACGCTGGCGCCGATGGCGATGCGGCCGCAGGCGCACGACATCATCCGCACCTGGGCGTTCTACACGATCGTCAAGGCCCACTTCCACAGCGGCCAGATCCCCTGGCAGGACGCAGTGATCTCCGGGCACGTCAAGCAACGCTCGAGCGGCCCCAGTCGCCGCTCGCAGGGCAAAGACGCCAAACGCTCTAAGCTCGAAAAGATTTCCAAGTCACGCGCCAAGTCAGGGGCCGTGTCGACACCGGCTGACCTCATTGAGGAATGGTCAGCCGACGCCGTGCGCTACTGGACTGCCGGCGCCTCGTTGGGCTCGGACATGGCGTACGACCTGCAGGAAATGAGTCAAGGCCAGCGCTTTCTGACCAAGCTCTACAACGCCACCAAGTTTGCCATGCGCTTTCTGGACGGCTATGACGGCACCCCGGCCGCGGCGCTCTGGCCGGTGGACGCCTGGGCACTCGGCACGTTCGGGCTCCTGTGCGAGCGCACCGCGGCGCTCTTCGACGAATACAACTTCTTCCACGCGCGCTTGGAGGCAGAAGGCTGGTTCTGGGGGAGCTTCTGTGACAACTACCTGGAGTTGGTGAAGGGACGACTGTACGCCGGCCAGGATCTGGCCAGCGGCAAGAGCCAAGCGGCCGCCGACCCTAAACACATCCAGCGGGGATTCGCCAGCGGCCAGGCGACCCTCTACCAGTTGCTGCTCGGGCAATACAAGCTGTTCGCACCGATCGTCCCGCACATCACCGAAGAGCTGTACCACCACCTGGCGCTCCCCAATCACCGGCAGCGATCGATCCACATCGAACGTTTTCCGGCACGCGCCGACTACCCGGACGATCTACGGGCGCGCGGTCTCGGCGACGAAGCCGTGCAGGTCCTCAAACTGGTGCGCCGCTTCAAGAGCACCGAAAAAATCGCCATGGGGGGGGCGGTCGGCGAAGTGCGGGTCGCCGGGCTCAGCTTCGACCCCGCCGAAGAGCGACAGCTAACCCAGGATCTGGCCCACGCCTGCCGCGCCCAAGCGCTGGTCGGCGCCGACACGCTCGCGCGGGGCGACGTTCTCGAAGAGGGATCGATCCAGGTGCAGGTGTCTCGGGTCGAAGCAACCGCTTAGCCCCAGCCGCGCACCGTGGCGATCTTGGAGGGAGTGGTCGCCGGCGTCGCCGCCGATAACTCTCTGGGCCGTCCTTCTACGCGCGTCACCGGCGGCGCTTTCTAGCCATGAGCGACTATGCGGCGAACTGTTTGTAACGCCAAACGCACCTTGGACTTGGTGGGAGCCACTGTCGGCTTACTCATGCTAGCGCCGCTAGTCCCGCTGGTCGCCCTGGCGATCAAGCTCGACTCTCCGGGGCCGGTTTTCTTCGGCCAGCGCCGGGTCGGCATCGACCGCCGTTCCGAATGGGGGCCGGCCAAAGCTGGCGTGGAGCGCCGCCGCCGCGCCGACCTGGGTGGCGCCGTCTTCCAAATGGTCAAGTTCCGGACCATGCGCGAGGACGCTGAAAGCGTCTCGGGCCCAGCCTGGACCTCGGACAACGACCCGCGCATCACCCGGGTCGGCGCTTTCTTGCGCAAGAGTAAGATCGATGAACTCCCCCAGCTTTGGAACGTGCTGCGCGGTGAGATGAGTTTGGTCGGACCACGACCAGAGACGCCCCACTTTGTCGAGAAACTCACCAGCGAGTTGCCCGTCTACCGGGAGCGGGTGACCGGCGTCAAGCCCGGGATCACCGGCTTGGCCCAGGTGCACTGCGAGGATGACGGTTCGTTCTTTGGCAGCCTGCGCGAGAAGATCTACTACGACCTCCTCTATGGCGCCAACCTGGCGCGCGCCCGGCATTGGTGGGAACCGCTCGTCCTTGACGTCGGCATCATGCTCAAGACCCTGGGGCACCTCTTCGAGTTCCACAAGACCTTCGACCGCGACACGGTGCGGGTGGAGCTACCCCAGAAGTTCTGGCACGTCGAGACATCGCCCGAGACCCTGGCCGAGTTCACGCCCTACGGGGCGCGCCGCGAGGTGTTGCGCAACCCCGACAAGATCACCGTCTGGTGGTATCTGCGGCGGGCGCGCAAGCAATCACCCCCAGCCCATGGCGATCGCCAGGGGTTGCAGGTGCTCAAAATCCTCTCGGATGAACTCACCTACGTGTGCAACAGAGAGGGGCTCGGCGGCAACGCCCTGATCCTGGTCAAACATCTGGAACCGCCCAGCGCCAGTGCCATGGACCGCGTCATCCGTGCCAGCCGTTCGACGCTCCGCCGCGAGTTTACCGACACCATCAAGTTGGAAGCGCCCAGCAAGGTGCACGCCATCGCCGTGGTCGAAGAATTCCTCGAAGCAGTCTGGCAGGACTTGGCGCCGCGCTCGACCGACCCGCACTTCGGCATGCACATGGGGGTCATGCTGCTCGAGGCGATTACCAACGTCGTCAAGCACGCCCACCAAGACACGCCGGAAAGCCGCATCCCGATCGAAATGACTGTCGCCAACGAGCGCCTGACCCTCAAGGTGTTGGACTATGGTCCCGGCTTCGATCTGGAGACGACCGCCTCCCAGGCGATGCCCGACTGGCTGGACGCCCAGTCGGCACCAGCGCTCGAAAGCGCCGATTCCAACGCTTAGCCCAGCCGTTGGGGCATCTACCCCTCGACGAACTCCGCTCAGAACGTTATTATTGTCAAGCGTTGGTGCCGCAACCGCCTGAGTCCCCCCGACTCCTTCCGGAACACCCTGGAGCGCTCCATGCGAACACTGCGCGTGCTGGTCACCGGCGCGGCACTCCTCTGGGCTTGGGCCAACGCCCACGCCGTCGTGCCACAGACCGAAACCCCCGACTACGAGATCGCCCCTCCACTCGAGGCCACCCTCTATCTACACCAGGTCGAGGCGATCCACCAGGACCCAGCCGCCGCCAATCACTTGGCCGCGATCGAGGCTGAACTGGGCCCCGGCTGGTTCATCACCAGTTGGAACCAGTTTGCCCAAACCCCCAGGCTCGTTGGCGGGCCCGGTGTCCTCATCGCCCCTGGTGGGTTGGCAAACGCCACCGCTCAACAGGTCGAAGCGCTGGGTCGCGCCTTCATCGACCAGCACCCGGCCCTTTTCCGCACCGCCAGTCACAACCTCGTGACCCAAAAAGTCCACCACGGCGTTGACAAGTGGGGCCTGGTCTTTGCGCAGCTTCACCAAGGCGTCGAAGTCATCGACAGCCACGTCATCTTGGCCATTCACGACAACGGCAGGCTCTATGCCTGGGGCGCCAACGTCTACCACGTCGACATCCAAACACTGCACACCATCGAACCGGTGGTCGCCCGCTCCATCGCCCGCAGCGCCGTGCCCTTCACTCCCGAGGCTCTGGTCACCAACATCGAGGAACAAACTCTCATCCTGCCGGTGCACGCCCAGCCCGGCGAGGTGCGTTTTCATCTGGTCCACCAGACCGACGTCCCAACCCTCGAACCCGACGGCATGTGGCGCACCTACGTTGACGCCCACTCAGGCGACATTCGCCGGCGCACCAACCTCGTCCACAACGCCTACGAAGGCTCCACTCAGGGCGACGTCGAGATTCTCAACTACTGCGACGGCGACACCCCAGACGCTCCACAGGCCCGCATGAACGTCGCCATCTCCGGGGTCGGCACTGCAGTTTCGGACGACTCAGGCAACTTCTCCATCGCTGGCAATAGCGGACCCCACTCCTACACCGCCGAGTTCAACGGCCCCAATTTCAACGTCAACTGCATCGGCTGCGCCGACGCTCAACTCACCGGCACCATCAACCCCGACACCCCAGAAGTGATCGACTTCGATGTGGCAGCCGCCCGCCCCGACGAGCGCGACACCTTCTACTTCGCCAACCTCACCCGCATGTTCGTCGAGTCCATCGACCCGACCTTCAACCTCACCAAGTACACCATCGAGGTCAACAGCAGTGGCAACTGCAACGCCTTCCACAACTGGCCGCTCAAGCGCCTGCGCTTCCTGCAGGAAGGCGGCGGCTGTGCCAACACCGGCCGCTTGGGCGACGTCGTCGCCCACGAGTACGGCCACGGCATCCAGGGTCTCTTGATGGGGGGCGGCTCCCAGGGCCAGCAAGGCCTGGGTGAGGGCAACGCCGACATCGCTGGCAACTTCATCACCGAAAACCCGCAAGTCGGAATCGGCTTCAACAACTGCAACGGTGGCCTGACCGGCCGCAACTGCGACAACGAGCTGGTCTACCCCGACGACCTGGTCGGCCAGGTCCACACCGACGGACGCATCATCTGCGGGTTTAACTGGGATGTTTGGCAGAACCTCCAAGCCACCCACTCGCCCGAGGACGCCAAGGCCCACACCGCTCACCTCTGGCACTTCAGCCGCAAACTCTTTGGCTCGTCCGGCATGATCCAACCGGAGCAGGCCGACGCCTACCTAGTTGCCGACGATGACAACGGTGACCTCTCAGACGGCACTCCCAACTGGGACGCCATCTGCGAGTCGTCTATCAAGCACGGCTATGGCTGCGCTCCCAATCCCAACCGGATACTGATCACCCACACGCCGCTGGTGGACACCGACGACCCGAGCGGCCCCTATATAGTCGATGCCGACGTGGTGTCTTACGTCGCCGGCGTGTCCGGAACTCCGGACCAGGTAGAGCTCAACTACGCTGTGAACGGCGGCGCGTTCCAGCAAACCGCCATGACCCTGGTGGCGGGCAACACCTACGAGGGAGCCATTCCCACTCAACCTGCCGGCACCGCCATCGCCTACTACCTGCGGGCCACCGAAGCCGCGACGGCGCTCGAGGTGTTCGATCCCGAAGACGCACCGGCAAGCTACCACCTCTTTGCAGTGGGCTCGTACACCACGGTTGCTGACGACGCCATGGAGGTGGATCCGGGTTATACGATCGGCGCGCCGGGCGACGACGCAACGTCGGGCATTTGGGTACGGGATGACCCCAACGGTGTCGTGCTCGGCCCCACCACTTACGTCCCCGAGGATGACCACACGGTCAACCCCGGCAGCCACTGCTGGATCACCGGCAACCCGCCCGCCGGCACTGCGAGTCCCTTTGTCGACGAGTTGGATGGCAAGACGACGCTAACCACACCCACCTACGCCTTTGGTAACGCCAACTTGGTCCAAGGCAGCGTCTGGCTCTGGAGTCTGGTGGCGGCCCAGACGGGTGATTTCTTGGATTTCGACATCTCGACCGATGGTGGGTCCAATTGGGTGACATTGACGCGGCTGGAGACACCTACCACGCCCGACTGGCAAGAGGTTAGCTTCCGCTTGTCGCCCCACGACTTTGCCTTCACCGACCAGACGCTGTTCCGCTTCGTCGCCTGGGACACGCCACCGGACAACATCGTCAACTTTTTGGTGGACGACTTCTTTGTCGAAGGGCTCTTTGGGGGCACGACTGGGCTCGCCGGCGTCAACAGCGCCCCACCAGCGGCCACACGACTGGGTCGGGCCAGCCCGAACCCCTTTAACCCGTCGACTACTATCGACTTCGAAATCGCCCACTCCGGCCCAGTGACTCTGGCGGTCTACGACGTCGCCGGCCGACTGGTGCGTCGTTTAGTGGACAACCGCCTCGAGGCGGGCGTGCACGCAGCGAGCTGGGACGGACGCGACGAACACCAACGGGCAATGTCCTCAGGGGTTTACTACTACCGATTGTCGGTGGGAGACTTTGACCAGACCCGCTCGATGGTCTTGGTGAGGTAACCCACCATCCAAACTACCTCGGAGCGCTCCATGCGAACACTGCGCGTGCTGGTCACCGGCGCGGCACTCCTCTGGGCTTGGGGCAACGCCCACGCCGTAGTGCCACAGACCGAAACCCCCGACTACGAGATCGCCCCTCCACTCGAGGCCACCCTCTATCTACACCAGGTCGAGGCGATCCACCAGGACCCAGCCGCCGCCAATCACTTGGCCGCGATCGAGGCTGAACTGGGCCCCGGCTGGTTCATCACCAGTTGGAACCAGTTTGCCCAAACCCCCAGGCTCGTTGGCGGGCCCGGTGTCCTCATCGCCCCTGGTGGGTTGGCAAACGCCACCGCTCAACAGGTCGAAGCGCTGGGTCGCGCCTTCATCGACCAGCACCCGGCCCTTTTCCGCACCGCCAGTCACAACCTCGTGACCCAAAAAGTCCACCACGGCGTTGACAAGTGGGGCCTGGTCTTTGCGCAGCTTCACCAAGGCGTCGAAGTCATCGACAGCCACGTCATCTTGGCCATTCACGACAACGGCAGGCTCTATGCCTGGGGCGCCAACGTCTACCACGTCGACATCCAAACACTGCACACCATCGAACCGGTGGTCGCCCGCTCCATCGCCCGCAGCGCCGTGCCCTTCACTCCCGAGGCGCTGGTCACCAACATCGAGGAACAAACTCTCATCCTGCCGGTGCACGTCCAGCCCGGCGAGGTGCGTTTTCATCTGGTCCACCAGACCGACGTCCCAACCCTCGAACCCGACGGCATGTGGCGCACCTACGTTGACGCCCACTCAGGCGACATTCGCCGGCGCACCAACCTCGTCCACAACGCCTACGAAGGCTCCACTCAGGGCGACGTCGAGATTCTCAACTACTGCGACGGCGACACCCCAGACGCTCCACAGGCCCGCATGAACGTCGCCATCTCCGGGGTCGGCACTGCA
>CBDCWB010000001.1:0-56432 GCA_965223205.1 Candidatus Eiseniibacteriota bacterium
GCCGGTCGTCAATCCCACAAACTGGCAATCGAATCGCTCCCCCTCCTCGGTGACGACGCCACACACGCGATCGTGCCCATCGTCCACGATCTCGCGCAGGTTTGACTCGACGACAAGTCCCACCCCTTCGTGCCGAATCAGGTCGTTCAGCATGCGCGACTCTTCGGGGGGCATGACGCGGCTCCAGAAGGTCTGCTCCCGGACCAGAAAGGTGACCTCGAGATTGCGCGACTTGAGGATTTCGGCAAGCTCGATGCCAATCAACCCACCACCGACAATGATCGCCTGGCGCGCGCCCTCGAGGTTCTGGTAGAGGAGTGTTAGGTCCTGTAAGCCGTAGAAGCCTTGGACGCCGCCCAAGTCCTGCCCTGGCCACCCAAACTTAGCGGGGATCGATCCGGTGGCGAGGAGAAGCGCATCGTATTCGAGGGGCGCGATTCCGCCGTCGACGTGGAGCCGGCGGCCCTCGGTATCGATCTTGGTCACCCAGCCGTGCACGAGGTCGATGCGGCGCTTCTCCCAGTACCGATCTTCATAGGGCTTCGTGTCTTCGTAGCGCATGTGCCCCATGGCGATGTACATGAGGGCGGGGCGGGAGTAGTGGTGCTGGGACTCGCCAGAGATCATGGTGATCCGCCAGTCGGGCTGGCGCTGGCGAATGCGGAGCGCTGCGGTCACCCCGGCAATGCCGTTTCCCAAGATTGCGACGTGCACTTTTCCTCCCTGGCGCAGCGCTCGGGTTTGCAGCGCGGTCCATTCCTAAGATGCTGGGGATGGCCTCAGCGGTTCGGTCGTTGGGGCGGCCACCGGTGATCTTGACACGGGCGTAACAATGGCGGGGTGTCGACGTAGATCGTCTGGACCAGCCCCCGACATTGCGCTCGCGAGGGCGGAATCTATCGCAGCTACCTGCTGCGGACACGCATCGATTCCAGGCTGATTGACTGCGATTGAGCCACGACTACTTGCTACAACAGGTGTTTGCTCACCAAACTGGCTTATGACATGGGTGCCGCCAGGGAAACTCGAGTCGACTTGGCGCAACTTACCGTTCGTCGCAATCATCCCAAGCCGCCCGATCACCGTGGTGGCACCGCCTGTAATGGCGTCGAAGGACGTAGTTAACGTTCCAAGAGTCGCACCCGACCCAGATGGCGTGTGAGCAGTGATTTGATTCGTCTGACAATCCCATAGACCAAAGGAGTACGACCAGCTATCCCATTCAAAAGCTGTTTGAACGCCGGCAACGTCGTCGTAGCTAGTGAGCAACAGGTGCGGAGCCACAAAACCTGGAGATACCTGTGTTGTGGCACCGCTAGCACAGGGATCAAGAGGGAGCTGGCATGGGCCAATACCAACCTCCGCATGGAGTACCAGTCGAGCGCGATCATTCGGTGCGGCACCAACCAACCAAACACGCAACCAGGAGAAGGACAAGGGTACAAGCACAAGAACAAGTATGGGATGTTCGCACGGGGCACCCCCCTTCTATCGTGTCACTTATCAAGCATCAACGACTTCAACTTCCCCCAGCTCATTGACTGAACGTGGGTCAAACATGCGACCTCTCTAGCTCCAATAAGGCCGCACGCTGGGTTAACGGATGGGGCACATGGCGAATCGGCCAACAGCTCCCATCGGTCAATTCCACAAAACCGTGGATCCAAGAAAATGTTGCTTCCTCCAACACATTCAGGACCCTCTCCGTTCCCCCAAATGTCGGAGCACGTCACCGTAATGGGACCCGCGCCAGCCAACCCGCATAGGAGAGCTGGACCGGGACCGTTGGAAGCGAAGATGCAGTTTTCGACAGTTGTGACCGTTGGGGCGATATGAGTCAGTCCTGACGCAGTCTGGCCGACATTCGAGGCGATGGTCGAATTTCGAATCGTGACTTCACCGCCAAACTCGGCAAGTATCGCACCATGGTGTTCGCCCTCATTTGCGACGATCAGGCAATTGTCAATGAGTAACGATCCCCCGTCACTTCCGTAGTAGTGGACGGCACCGACAGTGCCTACGGAGCCCGCGATACTTCTGTTTCTGTAGAATACACAGCCCACAAGCTCCGTCACAGACGCTGCAACTTCAAGAGCTCCAGCGTCATTCAGCACGAGACGCGTTTCGTTGTCCCGAAACAGACAACCGTCAAAGTAGGCGCGTTGGGATCCGGAGGTAACGGACACCGCCCCGGTGACCCCTGTGTTTCTCAAAAACTCAACATCTCTGCAGACAACCTCACTGCCGGCGGCAGCGCGGAGCGCCCCACCCCCGGCTAGGCCACCATCTGAGTCGTGGATACGGCACCCCTCCAATTCGAGCCGCGCATGACTCATTACTATGCCGGAAGCAGCATTCCCCAAACTCATCACATCGAGACCGCTAAGCTTGATGTCGGAGTCCTCGCGGATTTCAAAGCACCTGACTTCGCTGGTTACCGATGTGGCATCGCGGCCAGCGCCCAGGATACTTAGCTCTTTGCCGAAGAGCGTGACACCATGTACCTCGTTGTACTGACCAGGCGCCACGAGGATAGAGTCGCCGGCGACTGAAGCATCAACTGCAGCCTGAATCGTTGAGAAATCGGAAGGGACTTGAAGCGTGGCCGCAAGCACGCTAGAAGGCGTGGCGGCCAGCAAGATGGGAATCACGACTCCACGCCGGATCAAAGCGAGGCCTCCGGTCAGAGGATCCCCATTGGGGGCGGCCATGGGGTGGGCTGCTTGTAGTAGCCAGTCCCTCCAAGGGACTGCACAACCTGAGAAGAGCACCACGTTTCTCCCCCTGTCAAGCGAAAATCGCCGCCTGGACACTCCGATGGAATCAAGTCACTTAGCGCGTCGACAATCATCTAGCCAAGCCAGCCTTGTCCACATGTGGGCGCTTCCACCGAACATCCACCCCCCTAGGGCAGATTGCCTCTCCTTCGTAAGGTGACAAAAGCGGCGCGCAACTCCGCGTTTCCCCTGTTCCTTTACAAGGAGGTGTGCTGTGCAAACACAGCAGCTCATCCGGACGATCGAGATCAAGGATCGAACCGGACGCATCGTTGACACCAAGGATGTCGTGACCTACCAGGGTCTGCTCTCAACAGCCCACGAAGAAGGGCTCGTCCGCGTACGGACGAAGCTCCTCCAAGTTCCCGATGACGGCAACGGTCGAACGGCGATCGCAAAAGTGATCATCGAGGCCGGCAAGGGCCGTTTCGAAGCCATCGGCGATGCTTCGCCCGAGAATGTGAACAGCTTCATCGTCCCGCACGTGATCCGCATGGCCGAAACCCGCGCCAAGGCCCGCGCCCTCCGGGATGCCGTCAACATCGGCATCGTCTCCTTCGAGGAGTTGGACGGCGACCACAGTCAAGCCGGGATCTCCGACCTCGGATCGGGTGCTTCGGCCCCCGGTCACCAGGATCAAGCCGATTCCGGTGGTAGCAGGGCAAACACCAGTAAGAACTGTAGCCCCGCAGTCTGTGCTGTCTGAATCCCTGCCTTCGATTCCACGCTGATGACACAAAATAGGCGTTGCGGGCTAAGCTTCGTGGTTCTGAAACGAACACGTAGCTCAAACCCGCAACGGAGACGTGCGGTCGCGAAACGGTGTAGTGGCCTACTCGCGGCGCACGCTGAGCAATCAGTGTACTGGCATCGACGCTCCCCGTCTACATCGCGGTGATCGATGGCGAGCAGTATGATGTGGGCGTTCTGGCGAGTGAGGCCGGGCTTCAGTGCACTGGGTGCGGGTCTGCGGACTGCGCTCGTCGCCACCAGATCCGGCGCCGCAAGCGGGTCACCGATCATTCGGGCGGCGAGGCGTTCGAGGACGTGCCAATCGTCCGCGTCAAGTTCTGCGACGGGGCGACGGCCTCCTGCATGCCTGCTGAGCTCTGGCGCGGCCGCAGCACGGTGAGCTCTGTCATCGAGATCCTAGGTCGCCTTCTCAACGCCGGGATCGCAGGCGCTCTCGAGTGGTTGCTCTACAACAGCAGCTCTGGCGAAGAGCCGCTCAGTGAGCGCACTCTGCGCCGGTGGCGTGATCTCGTCAACTCGAGGCTGATCGGCTCGGCACTCACCTGGCTTGGGCCGCGGCTCTGCATCACCCGGTCGGATGCATGCAGCTCCGCCGAGCAGCTCGGGATTCTGCTTGAGCGCCTGACTCCCGAAGTGCAGCTTCGATTCCGCGCTGCGGCAGGCCGTTCGGTGCTCGATACCGTGGCAACTCCCCGCGAACCTCCACACTCTCAATCGCGCCCGATCCCGGGGCGCTTCGCTCCAGCTCCTCCACCCGATCCGCCTCGTCTCTCCTGCGCCGCGGTGCACGGTCCCCGAGACCCGGCCGGAATTCACCGGGCGGTGATACCCAAGGAGATCAACCACCATGATCGAAGACAGAACCCCGACCCCCAAACCCTCACCCCGCGACTGGGCAGTCTTCCGCTACGGACTCATCTCCGAGGCCACCCGTCCGCTTGCCTCCGAAGTCGCTTCCGAGATCCTCGGGCCGGGTCGCCGCGCGCCAACACTTTCTTCCCGACGGTTCGCTCAAGCGTTTCAGCACCTCGACCCTGCGATCGTGGCTCTACACCTATAAGCGCCACGGACTCGACGGCCTCATGACCCGCACCCGTTCGGACAAAGGCACCTTCCGTGCGCTCTCAGACGACACCCAGGAGCTGATCGCCAGGCACCGCGTCCAGCACCGCGCAATGTCGGTCAAGCTCTTTAACGGGCCGGCCTTCACCTCCCGCAACCTCTCAGAGGCCTGTGCCCGCACCGGCATCACCCTTCTGCACTCCGAACCCTTCGACTCGCCCTCGCGCGGCAAGATCGAACGCTACTTCCGCACCGTTCGCGCTCGCTTCCTACCTCGACTCACCCACCACGATCTCAGCTCGCTCGAAGCCCTCTCGGAGCGCTTCGAGCACTGGCTGCGCGAGGATTACAACCTCCGCCGACACGGTGGCATCGACATGAAGCCCCTCGATCGCTTCCTCGCCGGCGCCCAGCAGACGGCTCATCAAGCGCCTCTCCACCGGCGAGATCGATCACGCCTTCATGGCGCGCATCACTCGGGTCGTGCGCAAAGACTCCACCGTCAAGATCGACTCGACCTTCTACGAGGTCCCTCCTGAGCTCGTCGGCGCTCGAGTCGATATCCGCTATCCGATCGCCGATCCCAAGACTCTCATCCTCTATCGTGACGACAAGCCCGTCGGCCCCCTCCGGGTCGTCGATCTCGCCGACAACGCGCGCTTCCACGCCCCCACCCTCGACACCTCCTACTCCGAGTTCACAGAGCGCCCGGCGTCGGGCGGTGACGAGGTACCAGGATCATGATCGAGGCAGGATTCGGACCCCCATGTGCCAATATAGCTTGAGACAGGTAGTCGCATGAAATTTGTGTAGCGTTGTCAGGGCGAAGAGGAATCAAAGATGTCACAGTCAATGGAAGTGACCTCAACCCCGAAGCTCACGTCCCCGAGTCCGGAGGTGGGAGCGATGGCGACGCGAAGGCAGTTTACGCTCGAGTACAAGAAACGCATTCTGGCCGAAGCCCGTAGGTGTACGGGGCGTGGTGAGGTGGGTGCGCTGCTCCGGTGCGAAGGGCTTTATGCATCGCAGTTAGCGGACTGGCGCAAGAAGGAGCGTAACGGCTCCTTGGGTGACAAGAAGCGTGGGAGAAAGGCGGATCCAGACCGTCCGCAGCGCCTCAAGCTTGAGAAGCTCGAGCGGGAGAACAAGCGGTTGCGCAAGAAGCTCGGCGGGCGAGGTGAGAGAACGCCGCAATCAACGCCGCCACCCTCGCTACGAGAAGCCTCGCCTGGTAGCAACGGCGCCCAACCAGGTGTGGAGTTGGGACACGACGAAGCTGAAGGGTCCGGGGCGATGGGAGCTCTACTACCTCTACGTGATCCTGGATCTGTTCAGTCGTTACGTGGTGGGGTGGATGATTAGCGGGGATCGATCCGGTGGCCAGGAGAAGTGCGGGCGCGATCCCGCGGTCGAAGTGGAGCAGGCGGCCCTCGGTATCGATCTTGGTCACCCAGCCGTGTACGAGGTCGGTGCGGCGCTTCTCCCAGAAGCGGTCTTCGTAGGGCTTGGTGTCCTCGTAGCGCATATGCCCCATGGCGATGTACATGAGGGCGGGGCGGGAGTAGTGGTGCTCGGACTCGCCGGAAATCATGGTGATCCGCCAGTCCGGCTGGCGCTGGCGAATGCGGAGCGCTGCGGCTACCCCGGCAATGCCGTTTCCCAAGATTGCGACGTGCACTTTTCCTCCCTGGCGCAGGGCTCGGGTTTGCAGTGCGTCCACTTCTAGGACGCTGGGGGGTGGCTCAGCGATTCGTGCCGGAGAGTGGTCACCGGTGATCTTGACACGGGCGTAACAACGGCGGGATGTTGATTGGCTTCAGTCGACGATTTCGACGTCGTATGCGCCAAGTCCAAAGGCGGCACCTTTGCCAAGCTGTACTAGGGAGCCGGCGCGGAGGAGGTCCAAGTGTGGGGCGACGTCGCCCTCATAGACGATTTCTCCGACCAAGCCGCCAATCGGCATCGAAGACTGCTGGCGACTCGAGTAGCGCTCAAGTTCCTTCCACTCCAGCGCGCTCGTGCGAATTCGTACAGCTCCACCTGCAGGTAGTGGGAAGGGGGGGAGGTGTTCGCAGTTGGTGTAGAACCGCTCCAACAGGCGAATCCGCCGGCCGATTTGCCTGATCACGACTGCAAACGGGAGCGGCGCACGCCATATCCTGCCCTTCGCCTTGACGCGAGCTGGCGAGACGAAGCGAAGCCGGACAGCTCTTGCTGTTCGATCTGTGCGTGCCAGGTTGTTGCCGAGACTCCACGCCTCTGGGCATATCAATGGGCCCCCGGCCTCATAGACTCTCTGGCTCTTGTTGTCTGGCCCTCGCGCAGTGACCTTCGTGACCCGATACCGCGCTCGACTCGGCCCGAGGCCACGCATCCCCAGCTCGACCAGCGCTGAGCCCAGATCCACGGGTAACGGCATGACTCACGCGGTGCCGGGCAATATCTAGGCACGAAAAAGTGCTCCAGTCCTGGTAAAAAGGAGGTGACAACAAAACCTTCTCGCCAAAGCCAGGAGCACTTGTAAGGTGAAACTCCCGCATCAGCTTCGAAGAGTCAAGTACTTTGCAGCCCCCGACTCGGTCACATCGTTCGCCGGCCTTAAGCTCATCACCGACCTCGCTCACAAGCTGGGAATCATCCGGGGGCTCGACACCCTGACGGTCAAGAAGCGCCGCCGTGGGATACCCGTTGCGGACTTCGTCATGAGCCTGGTCCACAACTTTGTCGTCGGTGGACAACACCTGACCGACCTGCAGGTCCTGCGAGACGAGAAGGCGACGCGCGAGCATCTCTACGAGCTCGAGGTCCCGGCCCCGACCACCGCGGGAGAGATGCTGCGCAAGTTCACGATCGGCCACATCAAGCAACTCGAGAAAGTGATCGCTGGAGCCCTCCGCGTCGCAGATGACATGCGGGGCGGGGACGAGCCTATTACCCTCGATCTCGATAGCTCGATCTTTCAAGTCTACGGTTACCTCAAGGAAGGAGTTCGGTACGCCTACAACAACATGAAGGGATTCAATCCGCTGCTTTGCTTCTGGTCCGAAACGCGACTGCTGATCGGTGCAAGACTGCGTTCGGGGAATCGCCATTCGGCTCACAAAGCCGTCAGCTTCCTCAAGGAATGTCTGGCGCGCTTGCCGGAAGGCCGTCGCATCCACGTTCGAATGGATGCCGGCTTCTACGCTCGGGAGATCGTCGAGTTCCTCGTCGACCGGGGATTGGAGTTCTCAATCTCGGCGCGACTGACAGAGGCGTTGCGGGCCGATATCGACGCCCTTCCCGAGGAGAGCTGGAAATCCTATCCATGGGAAGAAGGGACGGAGTACGTCGAGCTTTCCTACAAACCTTCCAACTGGCCTCACGCGTTTCGCATGCTGGTCAAACGGCAACCGCTCCATGAGGGGAATCAGCTCGTGCTTGGCGGGTACTTCTACACACCCGTGATCACCAATCGCAGGGGAGCGGCATCGAGCCTGCTCAAGTACCATCTTGCGCGAGGCGGTGCAGAGAATTACATCGAGGAGTTTAAGAACAACGTCAGTGCACGTCTGCTTCCCAGCCAGAACTTCATGGCGAACTACGCGTGGCTGGTCATCGCTCAGCTTGCCTACAACCTCGGCCAGTGGTTCAAACTCCTCGTGCTTCCAGCTTCATCTCACAGCCATCAGTTCAAGAAGCTCCGACTTCACTGGTTCTGCGTGGCGGCACGTATCATCCGTTCAGCCCGGCGCACCAAGATCGCCCTCGCCAGGGGACACGACGCCGCAGAACGATTCGCTCGAGCTCAAGCGGTAATCCTCTTGCTGTAGCAATTCGCCAGTTCCCCGAAAGACAAACAACAACTCACCCTCCTTGCACGACCGAGGGAGAAGTGCGCCGTGAACGCACGGTCCTGTGGCTCCGGCGCACGCTCCCGCGCGTCCGTACCCCTGTCGCGTACCGGACGCGCGCCTTAATCACGCTTCATGCGACGCGATACCATCCGAGCGTACTCTTACCCGTGGATCTGGGCTGAGATATGTTTCGGTAGCGCAGGGATGGCACAGCCAAAGAGCGACTGGACGAACTCAAACTCTTGGCCCACGGCAATGGAGGGAGACACGACATCGCAACGCAAGGCGTACGGCGGGGGTGGTGAAGTAAGAGACGCTTTCATGTCGTCACCAAGAGCAAACCTTGTGTCAAACGTTGTCGTGTAGACGCAGCCCGACGATTCGGGGCAAGCCACGCAGTCGCCCGTATCGAAGGAACAGACCAATTCCTTCAATAGATATCCAAGCCCGCCGCGCAATGCATTGGCCATGAAGAACCGTTGTTGGATGGGATCAAGCGCGCTGGCTCGGAACACGCATTGTGCTACCGGAAGGCGGAACTCACTTGAAGTGGGACGCTTCTCCCGCTCGACCTTGATCGGTGTTTTGGGCGGCACGGATGGCACGGTGGCGCAGCTCCGTAGGCTCGTTTGAGGTTTCGACCCGGGGCGTTGCTGCCAGGTGCTGTCGGCAAGTGGGTACCGGCGACCCGATAAACCGAAGGCAGCAACGTCAACGCCAGCCGACAATAGCGGGGGCGCGTGAGTTGGACAAGTAGCTGCTCGGTTTCTGCGTGCATTCGCGTGGCGAGTTTTTTGCTCGCTCGACGAGCCGCGAGAACGGAAGCCTGTCGCGGCCAATATGAAGCTGAAGCGGATGGGGCCAACCCCACCCCGCACCTGTTGCCAGCCACTCACTCTAGGCCCCAAGAGCAGCAGCGCCTGACTTCTGTGGCGGGCCGCTAACACCGCGAAAAACCCGCTTCAAGGCTGGCTGGTGTCCGGCGCCACGATCAATCAGGTAACTTCGCTGCGGCCGCGCCTCGGCAGTTTCAATGTCTCGACCCCGTCTCCAACTCGGCGGTGCTGCGACAGATCCCTTCGTCCCCCTCGGCAGCCTTCGTACGGCTCGCAAGTCTCAATCGTCTCTCCAACAGGGCGGTACTGCGACCTGGGCTGAAGCCGCAAGGCTCATCGAACCTGGACCAGACAGGTCTCAATCCTCTCTCCAACGGGGCGGTGCTGCGACGCGGACCTCTGCGCTTGCCTGCAGGTCTGCCACCCCTACGTCTCAATCCCCTCTCCAACGGGGCGGTGCTGCGACATTCATGGCCTCGACGAGGTCACGGTTGGCTACGGCAGGTCTCAATCCCCTCTCCAACGGGGCGGTGCTGCGACCTGGCTAGAAATACACGACCTAGAGCTTGGTCTGCCGTTCAGTCTCAATCCCCTCTCCAACGGGGCGGTGCTGCGACCGAGAACTTCGATCAAGCAGGCTAAACCCGCGTCGCCCGTCTCAATCCCCTCTCCAACGGGGCGGTGCTGCGACTTGTCGCAGCGTCCGTGCGTCACGGCGGTGCCGATGTCGTCTCAATCCCCTCTCCAACGGGGCGGTGCTGCGACCAACAGACCTTACGTGCCACCCGTTTCGGGATCTTTCAGTCTCAATCCCCTCTCCAACGGGGCGGTGCTGCGACTCGCGGATCCGTTGGACTTGGACACCTACAAGGATGCGTCTCAATCCCCTCTCCAACGGGGCGGTGCTGCGACAGCAGGGGGGCTATCTTGCAGTCTGACAATAACTACCAGCGCTGTTTTCGGCAACCTACGCGCTCGCATGTCGAAACAGGGTCGCGAGTGGTCGTTTGTTGCCGTAAGTCATTGCAGCGCAACGATCGCCGATCTTCGGTCGTGCTGATCAGATCTAAAGTCAATCGTCATAGTGGATTAGCGCGGTTTGTTGGCTTGGCGACGCGTTCGCTCGGAGGGTTGGCGCAGCTTGTCGCTCCGCCCCATCTAGCCCGTTCTTCTGCAAAGGTTTGTGGCTGGGTGCTCGGCATTACGCAAGACGACCCGTTGCCGGCGGCTGGTCAATAGAGGTAGAAGTCCCAATCGCGGGGTTCGTTGCCTAGACCATCGCAGGCCACGGCCGCCTGGTCCCGTGCACAGAGCAGGAAGTAGTGAACTCTGTCTCGCTCCTCGTCAAAAAGCAGTGTTAGTCGCTTTCTAAGGACGACCAGGCGTTCCTCGTCAAGATGGCACTCGAATACGCTGAACTGCACGCGGGTTCCGAAGTTTAACAGCTCAGAGGCCACCTTCGAGCGGCGTTTGTCATCCCGGACGTCATATGCGACTACGACAAGCATCGGCTCAGACGATCATGTGTCCGTCGTTGTCGTACAGTTCGCCGGTGCCGTCCGTTCGGATCGACGCGGCGCAGGGTTTGCATAGGGGGTAGTAGCGCACCGAGTCCTCCGTAGGATCGATGGCAGTTAGGACTTGACGCCGCAGATGGCTAACTTCACCGCTAGTCAGATCCGCGAGGAACACACTGTATTGAACTCTCTGGCCCGCGCCCTCGAGGAGCAGTGCGATCTTGCGGCGCCGGCCGTTGTTCGTTATGTCGTATGCGATCACCCAGGTGCGTCGGCCGTGAACTGGAGGCAGTCCCGGCCGTGCGCGGACAATTCCACCGGCTGGGGTCAACGAACTAGGAAAGGTTGGTACTCGACTTCATCGGATGCCATAGCCCGGAGCAGCTGTGCCGCCTGTAACGCGATCGCCCTCCGGTAGTTGCACTCCGGTCCACCCTTCGGGTGCGAAACCGATCGGTTGAACGCCACCTCGAACGCAGCCAGCAAGTGTCTATTGCTGGCCCTCACGATAGGGATAGGTCAGGTATGGCCCGTCAGAAATGGTGCCCCCGGAAGACGAAGCTCGCGCTAGGTGTCTATCATGCTATTCTCCTGTTCGTCGCACTTTCCATCTGGAGGTTCGTTCGCCCGTGCCGTCGAGCTTCGTCATCATTCTCAGGGCTCGTAGTGATAGCCGACTGCCATATGGCCACGGTCACGCGCTGCATGCTTGGTATTTGTCAAACATTGCGGCAAAGGACGAACGCTTTTCCGCATTGCTTCATGCGTGGCCGGGCCCGAAGCCGTTTGCCTTGAGCCTCGTCTATCCGCTGAGGGAGCCTGAGGATGACTGTCGCGACGCGCTTGCAGTGTCGCGAGGTGATCAGTATTGGTTTCGCCTAGGTGTTCTCGATGAGCAAGACGAGCGCGCTTTCTTGCCGGCACACGGTTCTAGTGTGCGCCTCCTCGGTTGCGATTTCGAAGTCGAACAGCTTGCGAGTACAGGTCACCCCTTTGCCTTTGCGGAATCATATGAGACGCTGGCTTTCGCCAAGCCAGCCAAGAAGTTCCTTTGGCGATTTCATTCTCCGACCGCGATTCGTGCAGGGAACGTGAATCTCCCCTTGCCGATGATGCAAGCTGTGGTTCGGGGGCTACTCCGGCGGTGGAACCAATACGCTTCGTGCAAGATTGGAATCCCGGAAGGCTCTTTGGTTGCGGCGCCAGTGTTGGCTCGTTATCGGCTGGAGACGTCGGTTTTGCCATACCCCAAAACAAATCAGATTGGTTTCGTCGGGGAGTGTCTTGTTGACGTACAGAGCCGGGTACCGGATAAACATCGCGCAGCGCTAGGCAGCCTATTCTTGTTGGCTGGATATACGGGCGTCGGGTACAAGACGACCATGGGTATGGGGCTGGTGTCGGTTGAGCGCATCGACGCGCCGCGCAGGCGAAAGAAGCGGGTTGCTACCGCTTCCGCCTGACGTGTAGGTCACTGGCCCTCAGGTGCTGTCCAGCAGGAGGATTGCATGACCGCACTCGTATCATTCGTCGGAATGCAACCAGCAGCGGTAGCAACGGCAATTGCTACTTGGTCTCGGGTGGGTGATCTTGGCCCCATCTTGCTCGTGGCTACGGAGCGGACGAAAGCAATAGCGGAACGACTCAATGGGTGGTCGGTGCGGTCAATGGGACGGTCGTGTGACATTGTGAACTTTGAAAGCGGTGGAGACGAGGAAACCAGTGGTGCGTACTCACTCGGTACACAAATCGCCAGCCGATTCGGGCAGAACCTGGCCTTCAACTGCGGCCCTGGTCGGACAGCCGACGTCGTGGCCTTTGCTGCTGCGCTCAGTCGCAGCTGCCTGCTCCTTTATCCCGATTCTGAGGAATTGCATGTTTGGAAGCCTGACCAAAACGCCTGGTCGGCTTACCAGACCGTGGATCTCAGCTTAGATGAGCTGTTGGCCCTACATGGGTTGAACTACACGCACAACCGCGGAGCCGTCGCCGCAGTGCTTCGCGACGCCGGTAGGGAAACGTCAGCGAATAGGATTGAACGTGGGCTGCATCTTGAGCCGAGTCGACAGCCGGTCGTTTTCGACCTGGCTCAAGAGAGACGCGGCTTCTTGTACGCGGTTGTAGCTATCATGCGATCGGACCTTCCGCAGGAAAAGAGGTTAAAGAAGCTGCGAGGTGCGGAGCGCATAGCCAATGACCTGAACGGATTGCGCCCTATAGTGACGATTGTTTCGGATGTTCCAAATGTGTTGTCGAAGCGGGGAAAGCGTCAACGCCAAGCTCTAAACCCGCATGAACGCCGCGGCCGCGCATTTCTAAGCGAGTGGCTAGCTGGGGATGTACGGCCGCCGGGACACCTGGAACGGCCGTTGGTGGGCGCCGAGGGGCGACGCACAATGTATAGCTTCGAGGAGCTTCGCTGGCAGCACAGGGAGCAGCGGGCGAGTGCATGGATGAAAGGGGCGGGTGGACAAGGGCCACCTTTGGGGATCTGCCTGGGTAACGACCCTAGCAGCACGTTGGTTAGCATTTGGACTCACAGGCCGTCCGACGCTCTGATCTTCTACGATGCCGCAACGTCCGCCGTCGGCGGCGTCGCAGAGAGGCTCCGGGAGCGCGTCGCCTCGTTTCCCGTTGATCGCGCCCGGCTAGTGCCGACTGACAACAAGGGGAGCGGCATAGCGGACCATATCGCCGGCTGTGGTTTGGAAAAAATGCGCGTTGCCTGCACCCCAGGAACAAAAATGCAAAAGGTCATGCTCGCACGCTGCGAGTCGGTCGAGCCGTGGGTGATGGGAACTGCTATGGCTCATCCCCTGCTCGGCGTCGGCCCGCGTTTGGAACTAAGGGCGCCGAGCACTCGGGTTCAGGCATTCATCCGAGGTGGTCTAATCCAAGCGCGTGTTCAGCGATGGAGTTCGATTGTCAGAAAAGAGGAGGCGGCGTTGCGTTTGTTGCGGAAGTTCCTCCAAGCCTACCTTGAAGAAGGGGCGGACCCGAAGCTAGTAGGCGACGAGTTGCAAGCGATGTCTTGTGGTAGGGGGAGCACTAGCGTCGATGGTCGGGGGTTGCGCATAGCCTTCGATCGCACCAAAGCTCGTCTATCCACAACCGGCCCGCAGGGGCGTTGGTGGGAACTTGTTGTCGCCAGTGCTCTGAAGGACGCTGGCTGCAGACAGATTGAGATTGGGATGAAGTGGCTCCAACGCAGTGCTGACGCGCAACGGTATAAATCTAGACGACCGGTTCCATTCACCGAGGAAATCGACGTCGTGGCCTCATTCGGCCATAGGTTCCTAGTTGTTGAGTGCAAGACCGGTCGTGTACAAGTCGAAGTGGAGAGAAGGGACGTCGAAAGTAGGGCTGAGCAGTGCTTTGGCAGGATGGCGGTCCCAATGCTGGCAAGAATAGTGTGCGATCGGCAGCAGCTGAAAGCAAGTACTACATCGCCTGGACGCGCGGTGCTGCTAGACTTGCAAACGCTCGTAGACTCCGAAGCGCTGCGCGCACACATCAGCAAAGCCGTCGCCGCGCGCCCAACAATCTCTTACTAGGACTGGCGCTAGCTCGATTACGGAACAGTTGCGCCAGTGCGTGGTTGTTCCAGTGGGCCGGTTCGTACGCGGCAGGATCCTATTCGAGTGTCCGAGTTCGCCGTCGTAACGCCGGTACCGATGACGTCGTGTACACCGAACTGGTCGGCGTCCCAGACTTCCAGCTGAAAATCGCCTGAACCAACTTCAACGGCTTCGAATGTGCAACGGTGTTTGTCGCGACACCGAAACCAACTACCGTTTCCGTCGACGATCTTGCGGCGCAGGCCCGAAAAATCGGATATGAAGAGAGCGATTTCTGGAGGTTCAAACACGAAGTCCCAAGCGTGGCCGTCAGGTTTCAATGGGTCAACAATGACTTCAATTGTGATCTGCCCTCGAGCCACGTCCGCGACCGGCGGGCATTCGGCTTCAACTTCAGCCTCAGCGTGCGAGCCCCGTTTCAGTCGTATGGCTGCGACTCCGGGATCCTGTCCGATGTCTCCGTAGTACACGAACGACAGGGAGGTCGTCACGCCGGGATTCTGTAGGCGGATACCTACGGTTTCTCCGTAGTTGATGAGCGTCGGACGCCGCAGTGTCGTGCCATCGCCAGCAAGAATCTCGAGGATGTCTAGTTGTTCGCCCGTGTCGGTGCGATGAACCGTTAGTCGCCCGTCGCCCGGTGCCATCTTTATCGTTCGCGTCTCGTCCCTATCACCGCTCGATACGTTTTTCAAGTAGACCACAAGTGAAGCGCTGAGGTCAGCGTGTTCCACAACTTTGTCGATTTGCCAGCGACCTCGAAAGATGTAGTTTAGCGCATGTGCAGATGCGCGCGCTGCACGCGGAAAGAGTACCTCAGCTTGCCTCGTGATAAGGAACTCGTAGCCTTCTCTAGTTTTGGCCACGTCTTCTAGGGAGCCGTAGCTTGGGTGTCGTCTTGCATCGTTAAGACTTTGAATGACAATTGGCGGGGCTGCCACTCGGGGCGCGTAGCTTGGGAAGCGGGCTATGGGAACGGCTCCCCCGCCATCGGTGATTGCATCGTTCCACACGTAAGGGGCTTCAAAGCGGTAAATCGGTAGTCCCACGCCGAGATCGGGCTGAGAAAGTTTTAGCGCCTTTTGGAGGGGAAAACACGGTGTCGTCGCTGAAGAAGTGTACGGCGGAAAAATTGGCGAGTTCGGAGCACGCGGCGGCGGGGTGCGCCAACTTTGCGGTGCTCGGCATTTGGCAAAGCGTGTATATGAGGTCTCGAGTGGCTGGCTGGTCAAAGTAAACCTCGAAATGGGAACAGCGGAGCGGAGGAGTTGCGTGCAAATATCTGCACCCGTGACCATCGTTGCGAGTATGGCTAGGTTGGCTCATGTCTTGAATCAGATGGACTATGTGGCCCAACGCGCGCATCGCATCTAGCATGGTGTTCGCCTGGTCGGGGTGTCTTAGTGCCTCCGAAATGAGCCCAATCGTCGCCGCCAGGGAAAACTCGTTATCTTGGTCCATCATGTAGGTCCGTGCGTCGCAGCTGGTCTCGCACCAGCTACGTTGCAAGCCGAACGCTTTGTAGCCGTGACCTGCTGTGGGCGAGGTGGGTATATAAAAGTGGTTGCAATACCGGCGATCCGCATCTTCGAGAATGGATCCGAGGCGAACAAGGTTTACGGCCGTGCATCCCTCTTTGGAAACCGCCGTCAAAAAATCGTGAGAGCTGGCGTAGAAGTCCTCATGTTTGGCGAGTTGGGACTCAATGAAGTGGGACGGCGCAAGTTCCCCCAAGAGCCCGTTGTCACAGAGGAATTGCTGAAAAAGTTCGGATGAGTTTGCGGCGACGTGAGTTAGGCGCTGGTGAACGCTGACCTCATGGGCCTGCGGAGTCGAAAATGGCGTTGTGAGGAGCGCGAAGAGCGCGACGATTAGCCACGGTCTGAGCGGAGTCACGATTGGGTAGTTTTTCCGCATCAAGCCCGTTGTTGAAGGTAGGAGTTTGTTGCCGTCGCCCATTGAGTAACCTGCCTTGGAAAATGCGGCCAGCACGTCGTACGTCGCGCTTGCGCTCTCTAACTAAGAAGACGCATGAGGGGGCCTCGGGTGGACAGGGGGGGGGCTAAGCAGGGAGCGTGCTCTTTGCGAACTGCGAGGTGCAGGAGCCGCTCTTGGCGAAGCGCGGGCTTCGATTGCCTCGAGTATTACAGCGGTTCCGTCGGTGACCGGCATCACGCTTTGCAGGAGCTTCGATACGAGGTTCTAGGTGAGCTTGACAGGCAGTGGACGCAGGTTGCTGTTGTTCTCGCGTCGCCAAGTTGCTCGTCAGTTTGCTTCCCCGTGCGGCAACTTGGCTGGACTGTCGTCGGACAGCCAGCGGTTGATGATTGCGACAAGATCGTCGGGTGCAAGTTCGGAGCCCGTTTCTAGCGGCGATCCGATGACGGTTGGACGTCCTCCCCAGCCAGGCTCGATCGCACATAGGGCACCGGCTAGGCGAGTCAGATCGTAGAGGTGATAGGCACGTGGGTGCGCACCCACCGTATACTTGTGTCGATCTCCTGTGTCAATGGCCGCGCAGGAGATGCATACGTCGACGTCAATCGCAGCGTAGAGGGCAAGTGGATCGATGTAGCCATTAGGTTCGATAAGCGCCAACCGGTCGCATTGGAAACGGACGGCGGCGCGTACTTTGCTTTTCATCTGGTCTAGCTCTTCCATGTAACGTAGATTGCCTGGGATTGCGTCTCTCCGCACACCTGTGACTACCGCGCGTGTCAGCTCGCAGAAGATCCGGCTTTGAGTCGATGAAGAAGGCCTGGACGCCCACTTTGCGCCGTTCTGATAGATCTCTCCGCTGCCCCAGGCCAGGAGCTCCCCCATCTTGAATCCGTGTTCTTTGAGCCAGCAGTGTAGTGCCAGACCTTTCTCTTCGATTGATTCATGTTGGCCGCTGGGAATTAGCAAGTCGCAATAGTGGCTGGCTTCGTAGAGCACGGGAAAGTGGGCTTGGACAGCCTCCGAGTCGCGTTGGTTGGAAGAACGCAAGATAACAACTGCGGCGCTGACGATGGCATCGGTGTCAAGCATGGTTGTCAACACTGTGCTAGGTGCGACCGGTCGGTCTGGAACAGTAAGCAAATTGACAGCGTCGCCCGTTTGGTGGTGGTCGTATAGCGCGTCGCAACCCTTAACGGGGCCGTCCACTCCGACTGCGGGACGTGCGCAGCCTGCGGGTACTTCTCTTGCAATCAAAAATTCGGGCCAGTCACTCATTCAGTCCTCCGAGGTAACGCAGCAACAGGTCGGCTACCAGGCCATACAATACGGACGGTAGCGAGATTCGCCGCGAATGGTGGCAGCGACTCGATCAGCTTGCAACCGAATGACATCTTCGAGTGTCCGCTCGCCGCCTTGTCCGCGCACCAAACCAGCCAGCCGCTGAGCGAGCCTACGGATGAGCCTATGCCGCGTATCCGATGCGAGCATGCCGTCCTGATCAACTGCGATTGGTTCGCGCCTACCAACCATCGCAAAGACAGTTCGGTCAACGATCGGTGCGCGGAACTCCTCCATCAAATCGAAGACAAGAGTTGGCGTGGTCCGCATGCGTAGCGCGTGCAGGAAGCTCAAGTGGGGGTTCAGTCCAGCCAGCACTACGGCGCGGTAAACACGCGCTTCAAGCACGGCATAGCCGTAGTTGAGCATAGAATTTACCACGTCGGTTGCACCGCGCCGGTGGCGGCCAGCGAATCTCGCACCGCCGAGCAACAATCTTGTGAGTTGCCAGTACGATGCAGCGGCCGTGCCTTCCAGGCCCATAAGTCGATCGCGGCCGGATTTTGTAGCGTCATGTGAACCAAACTCTTTAGCTTTGCGGATGGACCTGTCGATGACGCCGATCTCAGAGTGAAAGGCCGCAGCGAATGCCGCATTGCCAGATTTGTGGTACTTGTTCGCCCGCTTCATGAGGTTCATTTGGTTGCGCATCTTGCCGATCACAAATTGAGTCGCGATCTTCTCGCCGATTGGACCGGTCACGGCCTCTGCATGTAGGATGGCGAGATCCGCTTTGGGATGCGCCGGTGCATGAACGACACCCAGCAGTTTTCCATGGGGGCTCAGATAGCAGACGGGAATGTCCCGTGCAATACAGCTCCTAACGAGATCCGACGAAATGGTGACGCCGTTTGCCGCAATGGTCACCGTGCCAACACGGTCTAAGCGATGTTCGCACACCGTCCGTCGGTCTCGGCGGGTGAAGAGCTTGTCTTTCCGCTTTCCGACAAACGTTCCCGGTGCGGTTACGACAACTTCCGCCTCCAGCGCCTTTTCTGCGTGGTGTTTTCTTTTTGCGCGCCGCACCGCCGCGTGGGTGTTGATAGAGCGGACCTTGTTGTCGATCGGGTTCTGAGATGATGCCCCTTGAGGCCGGCCGCCTAGCATTCCTTGGCGCACGGCCTCACGGATAAATAGGCGGCGTCCTTTGGTTGAGAGAGGGGACGGTAACTCGACGAACTTCAGTTGATCCTGTGCTTGAGTAAGTGACGTCCACAGTCCTTGAGTTCGAGCTTCGTGAGCGAGCTGGGCCAGCGCCGAGCGCACGGAGTTTAGCGCTGATTCCGTGTCTGACGGGGAGCAGAAAGTCTCGTAGTAGCTGCGCCAGCCACGTACGATTTCGTTGATGCGTTGGATGCGATCATTGATTGGTCCGCCGGTCTTGACCTGCGCGCGTAGTTTCGCAGCAAAGCGGTCGAGCCCCGCGGAGCTGACTTGGGCGTTTGACTCATCGATATGGGCGCCCAAAAACTCGAATCCCAAGCGCACCGGAGACACTTTGGGTTGCCTGACGTTGAGTCCCAGACCAAGTTCGTTTTCGAGGAAGCGTTGCGCAGCGCTCAGGTGTCGTTCAGTTTGCCGAGGTGTCTTCTCCAGCAGCACGATGTCGTCCGAGTAGCGGACGTGTGTGGCGCCTCTTGCGACCAGGAATTGGTCTAGCTGGTGCAGGTAGAGGTTCGAAAGGAGGGGTGAGATGATCCCTCCTTGGCGGATGCCGTCGTTAAGATCATGCCACGTTCCCTTGCCATCAATGGCGCCCATCTTCATCCATAGGTCCACGAGCTGAACAACGTCTTCGTCTCCCACGACGGCGCGGAACAGCTCGAGGAGCCGGTCGTGCTTGATTGAGGGGAAGAAGTTCTGAACGTCTGCCCGAGCGTGGTACTTGACGTGCCCGCATTTGATGTGATGCAACACGCGCCCGACTGCGCGTCGCGGACCCTTCTTGCGGCGGTAGCCGTAACTGCAATCTAGAAAGATGGGCTCTAGTAGCGGCTCAACCGTGATCCGCGTGGCTTCCTGCACGATTTTGTCTCTGACCGTGAGAAGGTGCAACGTGCGGAAGCCTCTGCCACTTCCCTTCGGGACCTTGATTTGAACAAGGGGTTCGGGGCAGTAGATTCGGGCCTGCAGATCGTGCTGGAGTTTGCCGATGTTCTTCTCCAGCGCTGCTTCAAAGTCGGCAACCGTGACCCCGTCGCCACCGCCGGCGGACCGCTTTGTACGGATTCGGCGCCAGGCTTGCATTATGGTTGCGTCATCAGCGATCGTGGCGATCAGGCTGAGACGGTTGGGTCGTGATTGCATTAGGGGTCTAGTCCTTCCTGCTCTGTCGAACCTTCCTTGTGCTAGATTCTCGGGCTCGCTTTAGATCGTGCGGTGTTTCTTGCTAAATCGGCCAAAACCTCCTCGCGAAGTTTGTTGATCCTCTCGCTGGTAAACGGGTCCATCCGAATCCTCGCCGTTGGGAGCAGCGTCGCAAACACTAGCTTTCAACGCTGGCTTCTCCGTGAAGAACTGCGGGATCATCTTTGGCCATCGCTTCTTCTCCCCAAAGCTCTGGGACATCACCCATCAGGTTCGCTCCTCCTGCTACTGAAGACGTCGTGACGCATGTGTATTGGACATTTTCGTTTGCGGGATCGGGCGATTTGTCCATAGAGTGTTCCTTCGCGGGAGTTTGGGTGGTTCTCATGTCGATTGGGGGCTGGTTGCGCTCCGCGGAAACACTCGCAAACCACCAGAAGTGTGCAATGGCAGCGGGCTTTGCGTGATTGTGTAGCCGACGTACGCACGTCAGGATTTGTCGAATCCGTGGCATTCGTTTGTGGATACAAGGACTTACACCGTTTTCGTTTTTTGATCCCCGGCACGGTCTTGCCGGGAACCACGAAAACCCTCCGTCATGCTGATCATCGATTTGGAGTTGCGACCAAGAAGGAAGGTAGAAATTGGTTGCGCGGCATGAGGTTCGGAGTGCTAGGGAGTGTACTTCGCAACATCCAGAGCGTTGGTTTTGGGGCTTTTGCGACGATTTGTCACTTGTCGCGCCATGTCGGCGCGGTGCACCACGTTGCGGCGATTGGAGGCGGGACCGCGCTTGATTTTGGCGACGTAAGTGCCTATGATTGTTGCTGAGGCCCTCACCAATTCCTCGTGGCAGGAATGGAAACCCGCTGGTGATCAGGATGTCGCTGGTCTCCCGACCCTGAGGCCCTCACCAATTCCTCGTGGCAGGAATGGAAACTCCTCGGCCAGGGCACGGCAGTAGTCGGCACCGAAGTGAGGCCCTCACCAATTCCTCGTGGCAGGAATGGAAACCTGAAGGAAGCGCACTTGCCGTTCGAGCGCATCAAAGGAGGCCCTCACCAATTCCTCGTGGCAGGAATGGAAACGTTGACTCCAAACACGGGGCCCAAGGATTTTTCAAAGAGGCCCTCACCAATTCCTCGTGGCAGGAATGGAAACCCGCGAGCTCACCGATCCAGCTCGTGATGAGGACCCAGAGGCCCTCACCAATTCCTCGTGGCAGGAATGGAAACTCCTTCAAACAACCAGCGGTCTAGTACTCTCCCGACTGAGGCCCTCACCAATTCCTCGTGGCAGGAATGGAAACGGGTTGAGATGAAGCAGTGTCTCCGACGTCATGGCGTCGAGGCCCTCACCAATTCCTCGTGGCAGGAATGGAAACGCGGCCCAGAGGAAGTACGGGAAGTAATCCACGTAGAGGCCCTCACCAATTCCTCGTGGCAGGAATGGAAACACACTATGCCGACTTCATAGCGTGGGAAGCTTTCCGGGAGGCCCTCACCAATTCCTCGTGGCAGGAATGGAAACACGGGGCACTGAAGGCGCACGTTAGAGTTGCTCTCGAGGCCCTCACCAATTCCTCGTGGCAGGAATGGAAACCTGGTAAGTCCGCAGCGCCGACGCGATCCTGGATGAGGCCTCACTAATTCCTCGTGGCAGGAATGGAAACCAGGTTGGCACCCGTCAGGTGTTGCGTTGCAGTCCTAGGAACCCATCTCGCTGCACGCAGAATGGCAGAGGCGGGACGCCGTTGAGCAAGATGCATACCCTGACCGCAAGCGATTCCACTGGCAGCGTTTCCACCAGCTGGGACCAAGTGAGCACGGGTCTTCGCCATTGAACTTGCAACGAGCCAGTCAGATATCCGACACTGGGACTGCAACGCAGCATCCCCCAGGTCGTCGAGTCACTCTTTCGCTCAGCGGATGTCCAGTTTCAGGCGGTCGAAGCGTCACTCTCTTATAGAAAGAGGAGGTGCGATGACGAGGAAGACAGGCCCCAAGGTCGTGCGGATGCCGGGGCTGGCGCAGAAGGACCTCGCGGAGGTTGTAGCACAATGCCAAGCGACTCCTTGGGAAGAAGGAGGTCGGGAGCTGGCCGACCATATCTACCAACGGCTCGCGTCCAACATACAGCGAATCGGCCGTAGATATGCGCTTGCTGACGGTCAAGAGTTTATCGACGAGCTGACAAGCGACGTAGGCGCGCGCTTTCAAAGGATGATCAAAAGTTGCAGAGACCCACAGAAATTCGAACACCTATTCAACGTGGCCACAAAGCGCGCTGCACTCAGCTTGCAGCGTCAGCGCAAAGTCAGACGCGAGCATAAGGCGTCGTGGACCGGCTTGTCCGCCGACGACATTCGCAGGCAATATCCAGCGCTACGAACCTCCGCATTCGCAGATGACATACCAAACACGCGCGAAATCCAAATCAGACAATGTATCGAACGGATGGCATCGGAAGGAGCGAGGTCTGCCCGCCAAGCCATGGTCATTCAACTCAGATATGTTGAATGCCTCACACGAGCTGAAATTGCCACGAAACTGGATGTTAGCACTAAGACGGTGCAGCGAGATGAGCAGGCAGCGAAGGAGCGCTTGCTGGAGCTCATGCAGGCTCTTGGGAGCTAGTTCCGAATGGAGAACAAGCATGAACAGGCGAGAGTTGACGGAGGCCGACATCGGTGCTCTGTTGAGTCGATCAAGTACGGGATGGGATTGTGGCGAAAAGGGGGGGCACGTACTAGATGAGGATCTCACGGACTTCGTTTATGGCGTGTTGCGCGGGACGTTGAGGCTCAGGGTTGGGAAGCACTTGAGCTACTGCATTGATTGTCTGAAGCGATTGTTGGAGATAGACAAGTACTACAAGGAGAGATTTGGTGAGCGCGTTGGGCTCAGTGATTTGAATTTGGATGAAAAGGAGGAATTGGCGTTGGCTGCAGACACGGGCCAACTCAGCCGCCGACGCTATGGGTTCGTAGACCTCGATTGGTTCAGCGTCGGCATATGTGTGTCGGGCGATGGTGAGTGCGTGCTGAGCGTGGAATCCGAGGGTAAGCCCGTGAGCGGGATCGAAGTGAGCATGGGGCGCAGTGAGAACCCGGATGAGGCTGAGGTGGTGGGTAGAACTGATGCAACTGGAGAATTGGAGCTTGGCAAGCTTGCGCCCTGGGCTCATAGCTTGTGGTTTCGCCGCCCTGTTGAATAGGGGGTCAGTGTGTCGTTTGATTTCCGGCCCTTCATTGAGGCACTAAGAATCCCCGTTACCGCTGGGGCTCCTGAATTGGCGGTGGAAGCCGTACTCGAGTCCTCGACAGCAGAGCCGACACACCGCAGGAGATTGATGTATGCGGCGTTGCATCAAGAGCTTGAGGCGCAGCCATTACCGGACTTGGTACGCCCACACCTAGCGCGAACTCTGGGCCGACATCGTGATCCGCATCCGGTTTTGCAGGGCCAACTTGCTCAGTTGGCGGAATTCATCCGAAATGACGGCCCCAAGTCTGTGGATGACGAGCGCGTGGGTGTCGCTCAGATTCTCTTTGTCGCCAAACAGGAGTTCTTAGGGGCGCCGTTCGGCGCCGTGCATGCCGTCGAGGTCGCTCGAAGCTCGAGTCGTGATGGTATTGACTTGGCAGTACGGGAGGAGCACGAGTTTTCGAGCTTCAGCATTCCAAGCCTGGCCGGTGCGCAAATCATCAGGGATTGGGTTGCTGCGGAGGGCGCGTCGCTGGGCGGCTTTGGTATCCGTGGGTGTTACCCGACGATCTGTTGCCCTGTATATGGCTCATCCCAAGGTCTCGGAGTGGCATGCGCGACGATGTCTGCGGTTTTGGACCAGCCGATCTCCAATCAAGTTGGTTTTACAGGGATGGTCGATTGGCAAGGAAACATACGCCCTGTTGCCGGGCTTCACAAAAAGCTCGAAGCTGCTGTGCGACGCGGCCTGGCGATCGTATATTGTGCCCGGGGAACCCTTGAACAGCTGGACGGAGCGGTCCCGGCCGGCCTCCGGATCGAGGAATGTGCTGACCTCCGCCTAGCAGCAACAAAGCTGTTCGGAGAGGATCGGATTCGCCGAGGTATCGAGCGCTTGAGGACAGAAGCTTGTCACCGCGGCCTGGGGACAAGTGGCACGATCCCGACGAACTGGGGATCGCGCGGCAGGCGCGTGCTACTGTCGTTTGTCGGCAAATCCGACCCCTTAGGTGTATGGAAGGACCGCTCTGGTAAACCGATCCGCACAGACGAGGGGCCGGTCTTGACGGCTCGCCGAGCAGTTGACGCCCGGACGGTGTACCTATTGCATACCGTGGGGGCTGGATCCAGCGATTACGGGGCGCCAGCGGCGCTCACGCGCGAGCTCCTGGATCTTGAAGACTCTAACCTGAGCGTTGTGCTTAGGCCGATGCCAACTCTGGAGGATCCGACTGACTTTGCCGCTGTCTACGAAGCGATGGTTCCCGTGCTTAGTGAAATTGCCCACGAGCATCGTTCGGACGACATCTTTATCAACCTCACATCTGGGACTCCCGTGATGTTCGGGTGCTGGGTGCGCGCGGTTGAGCGGGGAGTCTTGCGGCCCGCCGGACTTGCACAAGTTCGGGAGCAGCGGTTTGTCCCCGTGGGGGAGTCACGGGTACGCTTCATTAAGGGCATTGGTTAGGAGGCAGTATGACGCAGGAGAAGCGGCCTCGCTCGTGCTACGCAGCCCAAGTAGATGTCGATCAGGTCCAGTCCTATGTGCTGGAGACCAACAAGTTGCGGGAGATGCTAGGCGCGTCGCGGCTAGTCGACCGCGTTGTCGATGAGGCTGACAAACTATCCAACAGCAGCATCAGGGTCCTTTGGCCGGTGAGCGGCAGTGTCGTGCTTTGGGCGGCGGAGAGCGCACCGCTCATTCGAGCGACCCAAGGAATCAGGCAGTGGCTCAATGAACGTGGCGTCGATCACACTGTCTCGTTGGTTGGACCATTGGATCCAGCGCCCTGGTATGACGACGCCAGCGGCAATGCTTTGACGGAGCGCGTGTTTCGCCAGCTGGCCGAGCGCGCGGGTCGCCGCAAGGCTCGGCGAGCGACACACGATGCGACACCTCGTTGTGCGCTTTTTGCTCCATGCTCTATCAACGGCTTTGAGCCTGCGAACCATTGGGAACCAACCGGACACAGGGTTGAGAAAGAACCCAGGCGGACTCTGGTTGGATTTCGCTCCAGAGCGAAGTACAAAGCCTGGGAGAGCGGACGCGAAGCAAAGCGCCGTGAAATTGCACCAATGCTCAGTAGTGCGTTTGTCGAGCGATACGGCAAGAACTACGGTTTGGACACGAAAGCGCGAGGTGCAATTGAAGAAGTCTTGCAGCCAGCGATTCAGTTCGATGACCTGATTGCCTCGGATCTAGAGGGCGCGCAAGACGAGGCGGTGCCGAAAACGGCGGGAGGCTACTTGGCTCTGGTCAAGGCTGATGGAGATGGTGTCGGAACTCTTCTGGCCAATATGAATTGGAATTCCCTTGATTGGTCGAGTACGGCGTCGGGAAGCAAGTTACCCTGGGAGCGGGCCAGGGACTTTGCTCGCGCCCTCGACAGAGCAACGAGGATGGCTGTCAATGAGGCGGTCGCCGACGCCACTTGGGAACTCGCCGGCAAGACGACGGACAACGGCCGCCGTCCGTCTCTGATAGACCGGGTCGCAGAGGCCGTTAGCGCTCACGGTGCGCTTGACGGGGTTGTGAAGCTTCCCGTCTTGCCCCTTCTCTTCGGCGGGGATGATTTGTGGCTACTCACGCGCCGCGAGATTGCCATAGATTTTTGTTTGACCTTCGCGTCTCGGTTCATGCAGGAGGCCAAGGGCGGAATCTTGGCAGATGCAGTAGCCGTGTCAGGTCACGAGCGAGCGTTAACTATGAGTTCTGGCGTTGTGTTTGCTAAGTCCGGCTATCCGTTTGACCCAATGTTCCAGATGGCGTCGGATCTGTTGGTGAGTGCAAAAGAAGCCCGCAAGCAGGCCGGAGCAAACTCAGCCTGGATTGACTGTCATTGGCTCGCATCATCTTCCAGAGTGACGCTCGACCAGGCAAGGCGGCGAGGGTATCTCTACAAAGATGAGGATAGTGTGGTGAGTACGACCACAAGACCCTGGAGTGTGGACGAAGTCGAAGCGCTGAGTCACGGCGTAGAGGTGATTTCGGGGGCTGGCTTCCCTCGGCGCAAACTTCGCCAGCTAGATTCGATCGTACGGCGAGGCGTAAGGCTCTCTGAGCTTGCCTGGATGACTTGGCTGCAGCACCTTGCACCGGGGGAACGCGATGTCGTGATCGGGGTGTTGGGCCAACTTCCCGGCCGTTTGCAGTTAAAACGTCCCGAGCAGTCTCCATGGCTGACCGAGCCGGAAACGGAGGGAGCAACACGTAGGCAGCACAGCACGCCTGTACTGGATCTACTGGAGCTGCGAGCGGCCCGCTACCGCGAGGAATACGAGGATGAGCAAGAGTAACCGAGAGCATCAGCCATGATTGCCATCGAGTTCTCCTGGAGGCTCGAAGGGCCGCTGCACGTCGGCTCTGGGCACGCGCAGCCGGGGGTCGCGGATCGATTGATCCAGCGCGATGAAACGGGGCGGCCGACAATTGTTGGCGACGCAGTCAAAGGCGCTGTGAGGATGAGCGCTGAGGAGATTGCAGCTTGGTTCGGTTTGGACCATGGATTGGACGACAAATCTTCGAAGCCAAAGCTGCCGATCTTAAGTGCTGTGTTCGATTCGAGGGCCAGAGTCCGGTTCGGGGGGGCGCAGCTCCAGCCGGAGAGCCTGTCTAAGACCACAGTTGTGGCCCAAACAGCCATCGATCAATCCACCGGAGTTGCCCAGAAGACGAGTTTGCGACAGACGGAAGTGCTTCCGCACGGGGCGATATTCCAAAGCGTCATCGAGTGTGACCTGGAACCTGATGAGGCGCCGTTTCTGCTGTTGCTGGCGGCGCTCCTGGCAACCGAGAGCGTCGGCGCCAAGAGTGGAGTGGGCTGGGGGCGAGTGGCTATGGATGGGCTGAAAGTGGCGGGTTGCCCTGAATTAGCTTCCGACGCCGATGTCGAACGGCTACTCGGGGAAACTGATTGGGGCGACGTGGTTTCGTGGAGTCCCTCTCACGTTGACGAAGCGGCCGCTGTTCAGATTCCGGCGTTCACCATTGTGCCTAGCGATGCTGGCGCTCTGAGTTGGCGACGGCTAGTCTTGTCGCTTGAACAGCCAGTGACCGTAGCCTCAGCCCCCGTGGTGTCGAATGAAATCCACTGCCGTGGCGAAATACCGTCAACGACTGTTCGCGGAGCTTTCGCGAGCGTGTGGTCGCGTTCTGGCGTGCCTCCCGACCTCATTGCGCAGGCGCTAGGTCCCAGCTCAAGATGGCTCTCCGCATCGCCAATGCCAGATGGGCTCCAGGTAGTCACACCCTCGCCGTTGTGCTGGTTCGTACCTAAGGGCGAAGGTGCGGCTGGTCTGGTCAACGTGTTTGAGCACCGGCAACCGCCGGGTGTGAAGATGAAACCCCTTGCTGCTAGGTACGTCACCTATGACGCTGTCTCGCAGGTCGTAGATCTGGTTGCCGTCAATAGAATCGTCAGGATGCATGTCGCGAGGAACTACAGGACGCGCTCGAAGCGTGAGTCCGCACTCTTTTCAAAGGAGGTGATGGCTCCTGGTACGCGCTTGGTCACCTACGCTCTGATTCCTGCGCGTTTGGAAATCCCGGAGACGGTATACATCGGTAAACGTATATCGGCGGGAAACGGCAAAGCGAGGGTCGAGGTGAGTGATGGTTCTTTGGAGGAACTGATGTTCCAGGCCGGCGGAGACTCATCGAGTTCGCTTGTGCTCTGGGTGCAGCTCATGACCGACGCGATTCTTGTTACGGAGCGCGGCCATGAGCGGAAGGGTCTGGCACCGGATGATTGGGCTGCTCTGGTCGGGCTTGACCCGGCCATGTTGGATGTCTCAAGCCAAAGCCAATGCCGTACGAGGCACGTGTTCAGCTGGAACAGTGTGTGGCGCCTGCCCCGTTCCCCTCGGCTAGCAGTCGTGGCTGGTTCGGTCGCACGGCTTGTGTTTAGGGAGTCGAAAGAAGCCCGAGGGGCACTGGTGGCGGCTCGTGGCGAGCGACTCCGTTGGGTTGGGGATGCGTGTCACGAAGGATTTGGCCTGATGGCTTTGGACCCGCCTTGGTTAACTTCGAGTCACACGACTTTGGCTGATCAAGAACAGGATGATGCGGCGTTGGAGGGATCCCAGCCGTGGCCTGGGCTTGATGCTTCGCCCGCTCGCGCCGTCGAGCTTTTGGAGCTCGCCAACTCTCGCGGGCGCGCAGTCCGGCCGGAGTTCCAAAACACCGATGATCCGAATTGGAAGAAGCTGCGTGTTGTCGGACAGCAGATCCGCGACGCGGAGTCGCTTGGGTCTGTGACTTTGGCCTCCAGTGCCGTTGAAGACGCGTCTGCGCCTAGCGTGGCCCGTGACCGAGAGTCGGTGAAGAGGTGGATGCAAGTTCTTAGAGGAGTTGAGGCTGATCTGCGGTCCTGCGGCGCAAAAGACCAGGCCCTCTTTTATCTGGAGGCGCTCGAAGTGACTCTAAGGGGGTGCGGATGACTCGCCTGGCTCGCGGTCCCCTCGCGATAGGGGTTCGAGGTCGACTCATTTTGGATGGACCCTGGCAGATTGGTACCGGTGAGCGACTCGCGCTGACGGACGCTCCCGTTCTCCTCGACTCAACTGGCCGCCCTTATCTTCCAGGAACCAGCATTCGCGGTGTCTTGCGTGACTTCATGGAACGCGAGGCTCACTTTTACGGCGCATCGCAGGACGAGATTGAGCATCTGTTTGGCACGGTCAGACAAGATGTCGATCGCCAGGGGCGGCTCACTTTCTTTGACGCCCACGCAGAGGGTACACCGATCACAAGAATTCGGGACCATGTCCGAATCGACCCAAGGTGGGGCGCTGCCGCTCATGGTGGCAAGTTTGACATCGAGGTCGCGGGTCGTGGGGTGTTTCGGCTGTGCGTACTCTATGAAGGTGGCGAGAGGGGTGATACCAGACTTGATGCCCTTGCGGTTGCCCTTCTCGGGGACGCGATTAGCGCGTTTCAGCGCGGCCGGATCACAGTTGGCGGAAGAGCAGCCTGGGGGCATGGACGAGCCCGACTCGAGGACGTCGAATGGACGCAGCGAGACTGTAAGGATCCGCAGCAGTTTGCTCACTACCTAACGGCGCGACTCCGGGACCGACAGCCGGCCGAAATGGGTGTTACTAGACCGATTGCCCCGGCGCAACGCGTCCTCGCCGACAGCCTGACTACAGGGCGCCCACCGTGGAACTACGCGGAGGTGGTTCTTCGCTTGCAGTTCGATGGACCGATGCTCGTGCAGGGAACGGCTGCGCAAACTTCGCAGAGTCTCAATAGGGTTCCTGATCACGAACCCTTTGTCGATGAGGCTGGCAGGTATGCCATTCCGGGATCTGGGCTGCGGGGTGTCCTTCGGCACGAGCTAACTCAAGTAGACCGACAAAATGGGACAAACGCCGTGGACGTGGTGTTCGGAACGACAAAGGGTGCCGGCTTGTTGCGCGTGGACGATGCAAAGCATGTCCGCGGGGTTAGGATCAACCTCGATCATGTAGCGATCGACCGCATCACCGGTTTCGCGGCGGACCACAAGCTGTTCTGCACCGAAGCGCTAATGAGCCCATGCTTTGAGTCCAAACTGAGACTGCGCTGGGCGAGCGAACAATGCTCGTCAGCGGGAACACATCGCGACGCCATCAAGAGCTTTCTATTTGTATTGAGAGACTTGATCGATGGTTGGCTTTGGGTTGGCGGGATGACAACGCGTGGTTACGGGCACGTCAAGCGCGCGTCAATCAAAGAAATCAGCTGCTCGGTCGTGCGCGGTCACGAGCGACAGGAGCGATCGGTCGCTGGTGCCGCACTTTCCCTGGAACAGATTCAGGAGTATTTGGATGTTGGAACAGAATGAGCCCTCGGTGCAAGTAGAGATTGCCACTGATTGCGTGGCGGCGGATTTCTTCGTTTCGTCGTTAGAAACGGCGTTGAGCGATGAGAGGGACATCGGGCGTCTTAACAAAACGCCGCTGTGGGCGTATGTCGAGACACTGAACGGGGTCGAACTGTTGAGGTGCCGCCCGAGCGAAGTGTCGGAGTTGACGGGCGGATCCATTGCAGGGCGCGTGTTCTGTGAACTTTTCGAGATTCGATGGTTATTGAGGCAGGAGCAAGAGGCTTACACGGTGGTGAACACAAGGGAATCGGCCGGCCGCGGCTGGGAGCGAACCTTGCGTCACTACTACTTAAGGGGTGAAGTCTCCAGAGATAACTCCGAACAGCTCGATGCCCGTGGGAGGGTCCAATTTCACTGTGGCTCGCTTCACGTGCCTCTGGCCTACCCGGTGGAAGTCGATTGGCGGTCCTCAAAGTTGGATGGCAGGGATCCAAGGCTGGCCAAAGCGGCGATCACGGTGGCGGAGTACAGGCAGTGTAGAGACTGTGTTTGGCCCAAGGAAGACGACGGGTTGGAGGAGATTCACGAGTTTCTGAACGAACCGAGAGTGTCTCACAGCCGCTTTGTGGGCGTGGAACTGAAGGAGAAGTGATGCGCGTCAAAGGGACCGTGCGAAGAGACGGCGACAAGGCGTTGTTGCTGATTCCGGAGCAGCCTGGCATCGGTCAACCAACGTCGGTATCGGTGAGAATGAGCGAGTGCAACAAGAAGTTGAGAGGCGCGCTCGGAAATCGAGAAGAAGTTGGAGTCGTTGCCGAATTGGATGACGAAGGCTCGCTCATGTATCCGGCCGGAAGAGCTTCCATGTTTTTGCACGATAGCGCGCCGCCTGAAAAGAAAGCTCGCCCGCTAGTGCCCATGAGACGCGCGACCGAGCCGCGTGACGCAGGTCGCAGCCACGCTCACCGGAAGCGGGCGGAGCGGTCTCGAGCGAGGCTCCGGGCAGTGAAATCCGGCCTGCACTGCTCCGAGATGAAGTTTCGCCGCCGCAGCGGAAGAACAGCCCTGGACAATAACCCCTACAATTTCGCCGCATTCGCGGCCACCGCGCCCTTGCTTGCGGGCCGGGAACGCGCCGAGGCGGCACGGCACGACTCGTTGTCGGTGGGGCGTTTCAGTGGAGCGCTTTTGGTTAAGTTCAAGGCAGTGGCGCCCGTAGGTGTCCGCTGTCATGGAATGGACAGTTACGGCAACGAACGGTACTTCCTGCCGGGCAGCTCGTTGAAGGGACCAGTGCGCAGTTTGTTCGAGACATTGACCGGAAGCCGGCTAGGTGTGTTTGACGACGCCCGCTTTGGGCTGCCAATAGCGTACCGGCGCCGGGCAGCCAACGCCTGGATTATCGAACGGTCAAGGGACGATGGCGGTTTTGATGTTCGGAAGTATGACGTTGCATTTGGAACACTGAGCGGCTCATCGTTTTCAGTCGTGACCGCGGCTCGACATTCGGGGTTTTCCAAAGGCCAGGTTGTAGGCAACGTGACACTGGGCGCTAGTGTGGATTTGCAGCAACCGACACACCAGGCAATTCCATTTCGGGGAAATCTATTTTGGCAAACCGATGTAGAGCATCCGCCGCACCTCCTATTGAGGCGAACCAAAGTGACAGCGAACATCTCGCCAGAAACGGTTCGCCGATATCTTGCAAATCTTCGCAATGACTCTTACCGTCTGCACCTAAAGCACGTCCGCGAAAACGCGGCGGCATTGACTCCAAAATACAAGGATCGCAATTACTACAGCGAAGTGAATGAGGAGGTCAACACTAAGCAGGCCATCGAGGGGTTGCGAAAGCTCGAGGTTGGCTCTGTTCTGTTTGGAATTGCCGCCGAAGAGGCAATTGTGTGCTTTGGGAAGAATCCCCATTTCTTGTGGCCGGCACGGAAGAATGTACAAGAACTCGTTGGGCCTTTTGTACCGCGTGGCCAACAGGCAGCGCTCGATACCAGCAGCGATTTGGCGGAACTGGTTTTTGGATTCGTCGGAGTGAACTCCCAAGGTGGGCATCCTTTCCGGGGTCGAGTACGATTCGCAACGGTTTGGGCGACAAAGGCGCTGCAGTCGGAACTCATGCGGCTAGAACCCTTGTTGGCACCTTCCGGAACCCGTGCCAAGGCGCGAGCCCTATACCTTCCGGGGCACGAGGACGGGTCGGCAGCGTCCTATGATGAGGCCGCATCGATGAGGGGCACCAAGCACTATTGGCACGGACGACCGGATGAGCGGAAGCCCACTTCGTCCGGGAAGGGCGATTTGAAGGAAAATCTGGCCGAGTCTGGTGACGTTCACGTTTTGCCGGCGGGTACTGAGTTCAGGACGGAGATCCACTTCACCAATTTGGACAATGTTGAACTCGGAGCCCTGATTACCTCGGTCAATCCTAGCCAAATTGCTAAGACGCCGGATCCAACGCTGATGCTAAAGGTTGGCAAGGGCAAACCGCGTGGTCTTGGAAGTCTTGAGACCACCGGAATCAGGATCAGGATGCGCGACGGTTCTTACAAAGGGCTGACAAGTAGGCCGAACCCGGCACCGGAGTTGGAACAGCTCGTTCTGGATTTCAAGGACTGGGTTGCGGCGCGTACGAAAACGCCATTCCATGAGTTGAATTCCGTGCGTGATCTCGTTGCCCTGTTGAGAATGCCGGAACGTCCAGATAAGAAGGTTTACCCGACACCGGGCAATGCCGATTGGCTCCCAGAGTGGGAGGAGCCATTTGGCGACCCGAAGGAAGAGCGGCCGACGCCGATGAGAAACGCTCGCGATATCGGCGGGACGTAGACCGAGCTTTGAAGATAGAGTCCGGTCATGATCATCGGAACAAGGATCGATCGACGCCAGACGCCACGGCTCGCTCGCTTTGTTGATTGCTTCGACGAACTCCTCAGTGTCGTCGCAACTCCTGCGCTCACACCATTTCTGAGTTACGAGCAGCGGCTGGATCTGACCTGTGACCTCCTACTTGGGCATCCACCCGTTCGGGGCGGACACCGGCCAAGGGATTTTCCTCTTGGCCCAGTGCGGCAGCTTAGCCTGGAGATCGCTCGACTTCTCGCGACTACGGACGGCCCGCTGTCGCACGGCATCAGTGTGCGCATGTCCGAGATGTTCACTGCCAAGTCACCGGGTTCGCTTGCCGCCGCTCCGATGCCGATTCGCACTTTGGGCCCACGCTTGACCGCTGCCCTCCAGGGTACCTTTAGGGACAAGCCGGTGTGCCGTCTCTATGACTTCGTCGCTGCGACGCGTGTGCTCGTCGCCATTCGAGACCACAGCAATCGTGGGGCCCGTGCTCAAGATGAGCCGAACACTCTTCGCATCCTCGGCGGGCTTCTCTTCTCGGTCCTAGGAGATCTCGCGAAGCACGATCAAAAGCGAGGCAACGTCTCCGTGACCTCCGCAAGAGAGGCAACAGGCAATGCCTACAAGTTTTGCATGGACGCGTTGAGTTTCACTGGTTGGGAGATGATGCAAGTAAGGTCAGGAGTTCAAGCGCGTGAGCTGATTGCACTTGCGCGCTGGATGGCGTTCCTCGCCTCGCGCTCGTCCCTCGCGGCCGAATCGACGGCGTCAGGGCAGGATTACCGCGCAGCCTTGTTCGACCAGAAGCGGACGCGGATTGCGGAGCGGTTGGTCGTTCTCATCCGATCGGAGTCTGGGATCGATGGAGAAGAGACGAAGAAGCTCGGTGGCGCGCTACGGGCTTCGTTTGATGCACTGGACCGCGCTCGATTTCAAGTGCTGAGCCTCAAGGCGAAGAACGTTCAGCGTTTCCTGGGGAGAACAAAGAGGTCCTTTGTGCAGAGAGGGGCTAGCGCGTGGTGCAGCCAAACCGTCGCGCGGTTGCGCGATCACTTTAGCTCCGGCGCTTGGGGTGGTCCTTCTCTCCCGATTCTCGTGGACTCGGACGCAATCGTCATGCTCGCCGCACCAGCAACGCTAAACATCAGTGAGCTCGGGGCGGCGGCAGAGCGTTTCCTCTCGGAGTTCTCCGGAGCCGGTGTCGGCGTTCATGAAGCGTACCCACGCCTCTCGGCAGCGCTCCTGGCAGCAGCTCAGCAAGGACTCTCTCCTCGGTCCCTTCATCCGGATGTGGAAATCCAGCTTGTTCAGATGAGCGCGTTGGAGTACGCACTTCATTGCACGCCGCAATCTGGGGCACGTGCCCGCGTGCCTGCGCAGCGTTACCTAGTTCGGTCCGCAAGTGCCACCGACACCGGAAACGAGGCGGTCGCGGCTTCTGGCGTCACGTGCCATGCTGTCTGGGGCCAGCAGGGGTTCACGGCACCGACGTCCTCGCTGGAACCCGACTTACGACTTCCAACTTGGTTGAGTCAGAATCGAAAGGGCGCGGAGCAGTATGGGCTTGCCGGCTGGGGCTACGCGCTTGCCGGTAGCGGATGGCGAATGGTCACAGGTAGAGGTATCCTCCGTGCGCTGGAGCGAGCACGGCGGAGCGGTCAGTGCCGGTTACCGGATGATTGGTCGATGCTGTCCCTGCCGTTTCGCAAGCCACGGCTGGAAGCGTGGGAGTCGTCGACCGACATGATTGTGCGCATGGATGGCAATGATGTTGGCGACATGTTTCTCGGAGCACCTCGTCTCCGCGGCCCCTCACTGAGTCCGTGCCTCGAGCTAAACCTAGGACAACGTTGGCTAGCAGCGCTTTGTAGATTGCTTGAGTCACGGGCAAACGACCTCCCTCATGTTCTTCCCGTTCAGCTTCTTTATTTCGGAGGCGATGATCTACAGTTTCAAATCGCCGCGTCTTGCTGGGAGCTTTTTTGGGATGCGATGGTGGCACACTCGGATGCTGCATTTCCGCCGGAAGTGCGCCGCATCGCCTTCAAGGTCGCCGCAGTCGAAGTACCGAACGTCCACGACGACGAGCCTGGAGGCTACCTGTTTGCCAACGCCTGCATGCCCACTCTGATACAGCTTGCCAAGCGGCGTCCTACTGGCACAATGCGTGGCATGCTCCGACGCCAGGGTATCATAGGGGAGGCTATGAAAGCTGTCCCAGGGTCGAAGGCGCTCCAACGGCAGCTCGAACGCGAGTACCGTGACCCTGAAGTGACGCGCGGTCGAGAGCTTCAGCTTGCGTTGCTCCGCAGGAGGTGTTGAGCCAAAACAACCGGTCTTGGTGTGTGCCTGCAACCCAAGGTCATCTGATCTGATTGTCTCATTGCCTGTTTTCCAGCAGCATCGTCAGGTCCAGCCGGCGTTCGGCAAAGTCTACGTCCAGTACGCGCACCTCCACTTGTTGTTCCATACGCACGACGTCTTCGGCTCGATTTACGTGGCTGTGTCGCATCTCGCTGATGTGCACGAGTCCTTCGATCCCTGGGTGTACTTCGACGAAAGCTCCGAACTTCCGGATTCCGACGACCCGCCCGGTCATTTGCCTGCCGTGTCTTAGATTCTCGCGCCCCCACTCGTCCCACGGCGTCGGAATGAGCGATTTGGCGCTCACCCGCAGCTTCTGTTCCGTGGGCGTGCAGTCGAGTACACAAACACTCACCGGATCACCAACGTTGAGAACATCCTCGAAGTTTTCCACGCGTTCGTGCCGGACTTCACTGATCGGCAGTAGCCCCCACACGTCGGGGTAAATCTCGACCAACCCCCCACCGTTGACGATCTTTCTTACGACACCAGTGAACCGTTTTCCGCGCATAACATTGTTCGGAACCCAGGTGATCCAGGGGCTTAGGGTTTGATCTTTGAGGCTTAGCTTGATACTCCGCCGATCTGGGTCATGCTTGAGGACTTTGGCTGTGACCTTCTTGCCGACGGGGGCCACTTCCTCGGTCGGTCGGTCATCATCGCTGATTTCCTCAGGGGGGACACGTCCCTTGAGACGTGGTTCGAGTTCGACAAGCACTCCGCCGTCGGGAAGGATGACGGCGACCGTCCCAGTGACCAGCGTACCAAGTTGGTACGTGTTGGGAATGCGATCGAACCACGGGTTGCTTGAGTCCAACATCGTAAGTCTGACTCGCTGCTGGTCAGAATCCGTGGATTCGACTAGCGCGTTGACTACCTGTCCGTGCGACAGTATCTCGGACATCCTGGGTTTCATGGCCATCCATGTAAGTTGATCGGGAGCAATCGTTGCAAGCACACCATCGTCGAGTTCGACGTGAGCAAACTCTTTGCCCTGAAAATACTTCACAGTCCCGCGGACCCTCTTCCCCTTGGGATATAGCTTCTTCAAGTCAATCGCGACGCCGGCGTCTGGTTGATTCGATCGCTCATACAGGAAGCGGGTGGCGCGGCGAAGCGACTCGTTCGTAAGCGCGCGGTCCAAAGCGAGCCACTTGCGAGAATCCATGCGACCTTCGTGCTTGATGCCGTCATCTTTGCACTCAACGCCGTGAAGAGCCAACGCTTCGCGGTCGGCGTCTGGCAGTGTCGTTGTGTCGTTGAAATTTTTGAAGTACCTCGTTCGGAGCTCTACCCAAATCTTGACCTCACGGTCGAATGTAAGCCGTGATGGATCAATTGCATATGCGGTTGGCTCGCTCATCGAAGGAAGCTTCACGGGAAATATCAGCCCTTCCTCAGGTGTACTCCACTTGGTCACCTCAGCCCAGGGGAAACCGGCGACGAAAGCGCGAATTTTGGCTGAAACAACGACGGTCTTGCCAGCCTTGACCAATCTGGTCATTGTTTGGTCGTGCAGGTGCAGTAGCGACAAGCGGGCAGTCTGCTCGCCGGGTTCGACGGCTAGGATTTCTGCTTCCACCTCAGCTCCGCGCGGAAAGGCGTCGATCACATGATCCTCCGCAATAGGGTGCACGAGCTGATGTTCGATCAGAATATCAAGCCCGCTATGAGGCTCTAGAACCCGGAGCCCATTGCGCCCTGACCGGCGGTGCTTGCCCGGACCCAGAACTCGAACACGGAGCCTGTCACGGGGCTGCGCTTCCTTCACGAAACGAGCAAACCGCTCGGCCCGTCCTGGAGCGTGCACGATCACGTTCGCGTCCTCACCCGCGGGGTCGATCTCGTGCCCCGCAACTTCGGCTTCCAGTGCCATGCCGGTGGTCGGCGCCGTTGAAGATTTAGGGATGTGCAGTCTGACCGGGAAGTTGGTGGGCTGGTCGCCCGAGCCACGCGTCACGCTCCGCGCCGTCACATCATTGTCGTTGTCAATCGGGTCTTGCACGATATCAACACGGTCGACAAGTTGCGCGTAGGCGTTTGCATCGACTTCGACGCGTGCGTCGTTGTAGAGGGAGCCCCACTCAGCGTCACGTGGATCCTTGGCGCGGCGTCGTGCCTTCTTGCGCGGCTCAATCGCTGCAGCCGCCTCGATAGCATCCGACCTAAGGGTTGATGCCTGAACTTCGTACAGATCGTCGCCGAGGGATTGGCCCACGTTGCACAACACGCGGGCGCCGATCGGGAAGGCTCTTTCCATAAGTCGGCGCGCCCGTTGGGCAGGAGATTCACCGCGATCGGCTGGGCGTAGTCGCTCGTCCGCGAGGTGCCGGGCAAGCGCTAGTTCACTCAGGCCCCGTACACGACGCAGTGTTGTCTCACTGGTTCGCACTATGAAGCTTGCTCGTAGTTTGACTTGCTCCGCGACTTCCCCGTTCGGTTCGACTCGCTGACGCGAACCGCAGGAGATCAGCGCTTCTGGTGGATCGTCGGCCGCAGCCGATAATCGGTCGATGATGAGGACGTGGTCGGGCAGGTCGGGACATGATTGCGACGGGTAGGTACTCGGTGTTGCGCATTGGTGAACGCGGGCCGTTCCAACGAGCATCTGCGGGTGTCTTGACCCGATCTGCCACATAGCCTTCCTCGGCAAGGGCCCACGCGAAGAGAACCCGCAATCTAGGCAACGTGTCGAAGTCTATCGGTCGGCGCTCACGCTCTTTTTTCCCGACCCCGAGTTTCTCCAAGAGCTCCTCACGAGCCTTATGGACTGTGTCATGCATAAAAGCATCTTCGACGGCAAGCCGTGCCGCCCAGATGCGACCCGCTGCTCCGCGGAACTGTGCTGCGACACGATCCAGCCACTCGTGGACCCGAGCGTGTTTCCCAGCGAATTCTGCCCTGATTGACTCGAGGTCGTCCAGGGTTTGCAAGCCGGTAAGGCGCGTCTCAAGCTCCGCGGCTCTCTCTTCACCCAGGGTTTCCACCGCAGACTTTGTCGGTCGCCCGGGGGCGAATTGCCAGTCCGACGCGGTCGTAATGACCTCGCCACCTGCCTGCGCTGACTCCCAATCAGAGTATAGCCGTAGGCATAGCTCGAGGTCGTCTTCACAGGACGTTCGCAACACGTCTTGACGATCCTGCACAACCTGCTTCCGCGCATCATCCATATCCCGGGTCGAGACGAAGATCCTGTGAAGCCCGTTCTCGAGCATTGGGATGATGGTCGCAGCTTCGACGCCGCATGAGAACCGGTCGGCCACCGAAAGCAGTCTTGAAAGAGACGGGTCAAGTCCTCCACCTCGCATGGCGTGGCCGCTCTCGGTTAGATCTCCGTCGTCATCGATCGCTCCCTTTCGTCGAAGTCGTGCCTCGGCACGACCAAACTCCTCGTCCTCCGGTGGTTCGATCCAAGGAAATGAACCTCTGGTGAGATCCGCTGCGCCCGCGCGCCGTGCATTGAGTACGACATCGTCGAGTCGCGACCGCCTTATCTCGGCAACCGAATGATCAGGAAAGAGCTCGGAATCGTCGAACTGCTCCTGTGTGTATAGGCACCATGCGTCACCAGACGTCAATCGCCCAGCGCGCCCCCACCGTTGCGTGCAACCGCTTTTGCTGTGAGTCTTCGAGTTAAGCTCCTCCTTCTCAGCCACGGGATCCCATTCGTTAACCTTGATGACGCCGCTATCGACAACATGCACAATGCCCTCGATCGTGAGCGAAGTCTCAGCCATGTTAGAGGAAACGACAACGCGGATTCGACTCGAGTCCCTCTTTGCCTGAATTGCTTTGTCTTGCTCCTTTTTTGGTACGTCCCGATAGAGAGGGTAGACATCAAGCTTGTCCCCGACACCGTCCAGTGTTTTGCCGGCGACCCGGATGGCTTCGACGCATTCGTCAATCGCCCGCCGTCCGTGAAGGAATGCGACGACGTCGCCCCGGCGAACTCGCCCCTCCGGAGTTTCGTTGTCACTCGTTCCCGGTGGTGCCATCATTCGGAGGACTCGGATGACTTCATCCGCCACATGTCCCGCCATTGCGTGGTCTAGTTCTTTGGTCAGTTTGCGGGTGTACGGTAGCGACGGAAGCGCCGGATCGCGAAAGTGTTTTGTGACACGATGACTCTTTTTGCCGCTCAGATTCACTATCTCGCAGCGCAGTTGGCCCGGCAGGTTGCCGTCGAAGAATCGCTTGAATGCCTCTGCGTCGATCGTCGCACTTGCGATGATCACCTTGCAATGCGGGTACATCGGCAAGAGGCGCGCCAGGAGTCCGAGAATGATGTCGATGTTGAGGCTCCGCTCGTGCGCCTCATCAATCATGACAAGCCCGATCTTGTCGAGGTCGCCGTTGGCCAGCCAATTGATCAGTGATCCGTCTGTAACGTAGACAAGGCGGCTTCGCCAATCACTGGCAGGGTTGCCCGAGTATCGAAACCCGATCTCGTGTCCCCTCCCGAAGTCTGCGCCGTGCATGACGTTGCTCACGAAAGCAGGGATCTCGCGGGTGGGCGGGATGCGCGGCTGCGTGACGACAATCGTGCCATTCCGGGTGAAATGGTCGGGATCGATCCACTCGTGTTCAAAGGGTGACAGAAGCCGATATGGCAAGTACGTCGACTTGCCGCTTCCTGTTGGAGCGACTGCTACGACGACTGGCACCTCGGGCTTCCGAATCTGCCGGTACAATTTCTCGATCTCTTCTTGCTTGACACCGAACTTGGAGGGGTCGAGCTGCGACTTCTTGTCCGTGCGCTCATGTCTTGGTGCGCGACTTCGAAGTCTGCCCAGCGGCGACTCCACGATTCGCGAACTCTTGCGATCCGGCGCGGGTGCTAGCTCTGCTATAGGCATTGCTACGACACGCTGCTCGCGCCGATCTGTGATCTCGCAGTCGCTACAAAGGTGTGGTCGTGGAATGCCGATTCTCGCGTCCGCGCGTCGCAAACGTTCTGCATAGGCAATTGACTCATCGCACTGTCTACAGTTCGTTGTCCACTGTTTTGCCATTCTAGTTTGGCCAGGAGGCCCCCTCCTCAAAGGTGCCGTCGGAGCGGCGGAACATTGGGACGACTTCCAGCCACAGCTTCCTCTTGGCGAGACCATCGAGCATCACGACCACTGAGCGATAAAACCCGATGACCGCTGGCTCGAAACCAGTGTGGTAGAGATAGAGTCGGAGCCGCTGTCCCCGATGCATTGCTCGCAGTTCCTGGAGCTGCGCCGCGGACCTGCGGAAGCAGTACTCGTCGGCATGGGCCAAGGAGTATTGTTTCGGAATCTCGACGTTTCGGAACCAGTTAATGTCGACGAAACGGTCCAGATCCAGATGCCGCATGCTCATGAGTGCCACGCGCAAGACGCGATTTGGCTTCCAGTTGCGCGCTCGTTCATTCAAACACCTGAGGGGGAATGGGCGTCCCTCTGACCCGTCAGCATAGATCACTCCGATACTGCCTCTCGCGCCCGTTCTGCTGCGACCTCTCTTGGTAATGAATTCATTGAGAACCTTCGTTGAGGTCTCGTGACGTTGTTGTCCGCTGAACGGCACAGCGGGACCAGATGTAAGGGCGACCTTGATCTGATCGCGCAGGCGCTCTTCCAGTGTCCGCCCTCGACCTTTGCGCTCAGGATCGTAGGCTCGCCAATCTTCCGGATCTTCGCCTCGTCCGGCGGGATCAGCTTCCTTTGCGCGGAGTCGTAGAACGACCAGAAGGCGGTGCCACCACGCAAAAGGCTGTTTCGGTCGTTCAAAGGATGCAAAGTCCGCTGTCCTAAGGCTGTAGCTGTCCGTGGTCTCCGCGATGCCTGCCCCGTTTGGTAGCACCGTGCGCTCGACAAAATTGATCTTTTGAGCGAGCTCGACGGGAGCAGCAGAGCCGTACTTCTTGCTCAACGAACGCAGCGACTTGAGGTGCTTCTTAACCTCCCCTGGACCGACGACCACACGTGCGGCCGCGAGAGCGTCTCCATTCATTGACCCGTGCTCATGCGCGGCTATCAGAAAGTCCCCGTACGCGTGGCCAAGCCGCACGACCGAGAGTTCATTGGTCGCTGCGTTGCCGTTGCTGCACGCTTCGAGAATCGCATCAAGCAATACACCGCACGCGGCGTGTCGTTTACGTTCCTCATCGAGATTGACATTCTTAGAAATTCTACGTTCGCACGTTGCTATGTCGCGGAGTAGCATTTGGATGCGCTGTAAATTGCCGGTGAGGTCATTTTCTGGGCTAAAGCAACTAGCTGGAACTGCGCACACAATCGTGGGGTCGTATCTCATTTCCGAACATACCTCGCCTGGGAGAACCGCCGCAGCACCTCCGCGTCCAACATGCTCTGTTTCCACGGGCAAACCGCGAGTATGACTTTTCTCGAATTGGCATGCTGCTGTAATGCCCCCTGCTCCTCGCTAGAGAGGAGGCGGATGTCGTCGGCGACAACAATGGCACGCAAGCCCGTTCCCGGCCTGGCGGCGAACGCGTCAATCTCTTCCGGCAACCGGTGAAAGCAGACCGCGGCGCTGCGAGGGCGCATGCGGGCGAGCAGAGTGCCCCCAAGGCTGACGGTTGGCGAAACGCCGTCGAGTGTCCAACCGTCGAGGTCCAGTGCCTCTCGCCTGGGCCGGATTCGCCATGCATCATTTGGGACGTCAAAATCTACAGCAACGCCGCGCGGCTGGTCGTCGAACGCGAACACGACGCCCCGCTCTTTGTGACTGGGCGTTTCTCGGAACCGAAGGGCGCGGACAAGAATCTCTCCAAGCAACGCCGCGCGTCCGTGTTCCAAGGCGAAATCGAAGAACCGGCGGGCCTCCGGCGGCGCGACGTCTCCGAGCACTGCGGCCGGTCGCGAAGCGAAGTTCAAGATGGCGTCCACAGCTTCCCGAGTCCAGACGCCGTGATGGACGAGGTAACCTATCCTTTCTGTCGAGCACGCGCCGGACTCATGCAACTCGCGAAGCCGCTCTGTCGTGCGCGGTGAGAATCGACTCAGGCGCAGAAACAGTTCGCGTGAGGTCGCGGGAGAGATAGCGCCTCGCTCGGCATGTTCGAGTTCGAGACCCTCGGATCGTGCTAGTTCCACGACCGCGCTGGGGACGCCTCCGTCTGCCAACGACGGGCGGAACTGTATGGCCAGAGAGCCGCCGTTCTTGACGGCATCTGTCAAAGCGAACAGCAGCGCCGATCGTAGAATCGAGCCGTATTCGAACTCCGGGAGGTCCGCTGCGATCAGCGCGCCGATTTCGCAGAGATTGTAAGGTTGGGAGTGATTGAGCAGAAGACAAGAAAGCACGTAGCCATTTGATGCAAGGCGATATGCTCGTGGCACATGGCCCCGAGGGAGCTTGCCAAAACGGCCATGTTCGAAGGCTCGGTTCCTGCGCACGTGCTCGCCCAGAATCCGTGCTGAGGCGTCGAACTCAGCTGCCGTGCCAAGGATACCAGCCTGACGGCTACCGTTTTCATGAGCTACACGCCAGACGCTCTTTGCGCTCTTCGAGCCTAAACCTGAACTCGACCAGTCGCGCGGCGTCAGGAGCCTCCAGTTTGCCATGCGCTTACCCTTTGAAAGGCTAGATCACACTGCGTTTTTCGGTTCGAACAAAAGGCACAGCCCGCCCTGCACCATGGCCGCGACGTAGCACGAGCCTTTCCCTGCCTGTTGGCACGGCGGCAGCGGCTCCAACGACTAGACGTACATTTGATTCGAGATAGGACGCAAGTACGTCCGTCCTCCAAAAAAGTCGATTGGTACAAGACGAGCCCATCATGTTACTCAAAAAGATCACGCGAAGCTAGACTACCCGATGTTGCAAGCCGCGGCAACGGTGTGTACGCAGCTTTACGAACGTGGCCCACCCAACGCTTAGAACTTGGCCGGGGCCGGTTCGCTCGATGGCGTCTGTATAGGTCGGGGGTGTCTGGTGCTCAGTGCCGACAGCATTGGCGCGACTGGAGGCGATTGAGTGTCCACAAATCGCACATCGCTGCGTCTCTATGGGTGAGGGAAAACCCTGCGGGAAGTGGGGACGACCGCCATTGGAACGATTGGAACACAAATCTATTCTCTTGATTTGCGGAGGTACAGGCCTAGATGTCTGCCAGCACTAGTCACAAACTCGTGGTCTATTTTCGAAGCACCGATTCATACTGCCTCCGCGCGGTTCCCAGTCGATTGGATCTGGGCGAAACCTCGGTCGCCAGGCTCATTGTGCTCTTAGGGTTTTGTTTGAGCGAGGAGGAGCAGCGGGATGCGGGTCACGCGTTCCTTCTCACCGAAAAGGACAACGAGCCATCGTCGTTTGACGTCATCGCTCGAAGGCGGGGGCCGGCGCGGTGGATTCACGTCAGGCTTGTAGGGGAACCGGGAACGCTGCCAGCGCTGGATGAGATTATTGGGACCTTGCTGCGGAACGGGGCCACCGCCGACGACCTGGTAGTTGGTGGCTTTTGCAGCCGGCGTAGAGGCTGGGTTGTTAGAGATGCAGTCGCTTGCGCCCTGAAGTGGCTGACTCGGCCGTTCTCTCGACGGCAGCGCGAAGGACTGGCAACGAAAGCTCACGGGCGCATCGTTGCGTCGTGAACGGGCAGACCGTTGACAAAGTCAACACTCGCGAACGGACTTCAATGTCCAGAAATCTGGCGTCGGTACGTCTACTGGGTATGAGGACTCTAAGTGCGGATTCAATGTCGTTATCTATTCAAACCCGGAGGAGGTTTTGAAAAATGATCCCCAACACCGAACGCGAGACAAGCGCCGAGCACAAGACCGTACCCGAACGTCCGTCGCTTTGGAGCATCCTACTCACATTGGGCACCCACCTGTCTATCATCTTAGCAGCGGTCGTGACGGCCGTTGGCGTCGCTGGTTCGCTGGGTGGGGAGGAAGGTCCAGGTATTGGGTCGACCATCGCCAAGCTTTTCGGAGTGGCTGCGGGGGTCGGCCTCTTTGTCATCTGGGAGCGCATTCTCAGGATGGCACCAAAGGACTTCCACGACCCTCGTAAGTGGAGTGCAGTAGCAGGTTTTGGCCTACTGCTGGCGGTTGTGACGGTGGGCCTGAACTCGGTATTCATCGCCGCACAAATCGGTGGAAAGGAGGCTGTGCGGGTGCACTTGGGCAAAGATCTGGACGTGCGCGGGCAGGACGTCACCGCCAAGTTCCAGGACTTGATCGGAGCGGAGACGATTCTCCCGCATGTTTTGTCGCAGCAGGAGCGGCTAGCGGACTTAGCGGAGGCGGAAGAGCGATCGGGCATTCTGTCGGGTGTCCGGGGAAGCGGTAGTGTCCAGCAAGCACTGGCTCACGGCGCTACATCGTTGCAGCACATCTATGCAGAGGCAGACAAGAAAATGAAGTCGATCGGACGAGCGAAATCTCGGGCCGGCAACATGCTCGGCGAAATGCTTGCCGTTGTGGCTGACGAGACTTCGAGTGTTGAGCAACAGCAGGTCGAGTACGTCCGAAAGTTGCAGGATTTGGAGGGTCTGTGGCTGGATGCAGAGCGCAACGATCCCCTCAACACGTTAGATGCCATCTCTGTCGGCACCACCGTTCGCAGCATCCGCAACCCGCGGCTTTCGCGCGGTCAGCGCGAGTCACTCGAGCGCCTGGGCGACGGCTTGGAGAAGTTTGAGGCTTGGGTTAGGGAGCGCGTCTCTGAGGAGAGACTTGACCGGGAGAACAAGGAGTTTTCCATTTTTCTACCGCTAGATCCGCGAAGCCTCGTCCTTCGCTATCGCGATGAAGTCGCATGGGCCTGGATCGCCGCGCTGTTTGTCGACCTTTTGCCCGCGCTCATGCTCGGGCTCATGGCGTTGACGGCGTTCGTCTGCGCGCCGCCTACAGCTGCCGGTGGGTCGCCAGGTGGTGCAGTGCGACCCCCATTTCCAGAGGTTCCCGCCAACGGGGCACGCGTCGCGTCGCCTGGAGTGGCTTCAGGGCCGGACGCATCCCCGGTGGCGAGTTCGCCACGGTCCTCGGTGACAGCATGACCTTACGAGAGATTCACGCGACACGCGTGTGGAATCTGGCACAGATGCGCGAGTGTCACAAATCCTGTGCAAGGGAAGGGCGAGCGCAACAGGGAGTCGAAGCGATGCCCGGCAGTGGTGTGGAAAATGAACACGGCGTAACCTCCTGCTAACAAAACACAAGCGCCCGGGAGGCCGAAGGAGGAAACGCCTTGACCCTCGCGGCAGAGTTTGTCAGGCTTCTTGCCCAGCGCATCTACTTCAAAAGAAGGGTCGCACATAATGTCTCCGGTGCCATCCGATAGCAACTACCTCAATTGCTTGAGGTGGGCGGCAACAGCGGGAGCAGCTTTTTGTCTTGTTGCAGCGACACTAATTGGTGATGCCCTCTTCAAACGGGAGGACTCAGTTTCCCCCGCGCGGCGCTCCCAAGTTGGCGAGCCTTCAAGCCGTGAACCAGAAGAGCAATCAGGAGCTGCGAGGACACCAGGCGCTAACGATGCAGATCCGATTGAGACTGTTGGCACCGCACGCGCCCGACCCAGGTTCCATGGATCTACCGGCAACAGCAACGGTCAGCCTCTTCGGGGGTTGGGCGGCACGGTTCAGCTGTCCAACGCATCGCAGCTTCGTGGGCAATCCAGCGAAGGGCAGCGCAACGAACTCGCCGGGGGTCGAGCACCGACGGCTTGGCGTGGGACGCCCTTGCAGCAGGGCAGCGCGTCCTTGTGGAGAAAGGTTCTGGGCAGCCGGTTTACACTTGCCGCACTGTGGCTGTTGTTGGTGCTTTCAGGCTGTGTGATGGCTAAGCGAGCTCTCTTGCTCCATTGGTTGCTCCGGGACGCTTGTCATGAGCGGGTGACCAAGTCGGAGGCGGTGCTCAGAGCGTTGCCGAGCCAGCAGGAAATTGTGGATAAACTAGTCAGCGAAGCGTTGGACAGTACGCTCGAAAACGAAGGGCGCTTGATTGGCATGCGCGGCAGTTGGAGTGGGGAAAACCTACATCACGCGGATTGTGGCTGACGAGTTCTCCAAGAGAAACAATAACCCTGGCACGAAGGTGGCCTTCGTGCGCATTAACGTTTGGCGTCACCAGCGCGATCTTGATCTTCACTTTGCGCTTTTGTCACAGATCCTTGCGCATCCGCTGTTACTTCGACACTGTTTGGGTGCATATCCGGCGCAATTGTTGCTTTTTCCAGTGCTTTCTTGGTTGAGTTTACTTCTTCCAAAGGGGATGCGGTTCAACCTGCGGTTTTCGCAGGGTGCTCTCGATGCGAACGTCGCGGTGCCGCTCGTCGGTCAAGAAGGATTCCAGCGAGTTGTCCGGCGAGCGTTGAACAATCAAATTAGACTCGTTGTGTTGCTGGACGAGCTGGATCGTAGCGATCCCCGGATTGCGCAGGCGGCATGTCTTATCGCGCGTCGCTCGTTGGATGAGCCAGGCGTTCTAACAATACTGCCATTTGTTGAGACACAGCTAAACCCAGATCCACGGGTAAGAGTACGATCGGATGGTATCGCGTCGCATGAAGCGTGATCAAGGCGCGCGTCCGGTACGTGACAGGGGTACGGACGCGCGGGAGCGTGCGCCGGAGCCACAGGACCGTGCGTTCACGGCGCACTTCACCCTCGGTCGTGCAAGGAGGGTGAGTTGTTGTTTGTCTTTCGGGGAACTGGCGAATTGCTACAGCAGGAGGATTGTCGCTTGAACTCGAGCGAATCGTTCTGCGGCGTCGTGTCCCCTGGCGAGGGCGATCTTGGTACGCCGGGCTGAACGGATGATACGTGCCGCCACGCAGAACCAGTGAAGTCGGAGCTTCTTGAACTGATGGCTGTGAGATGAAGCTGGAAGCACGAGGAGTTTGAACCACTGGCCGAGGTTGTAGGCAAGCTGAGCGATGACCAGCCACGCGTAGTTCGCCATGAAGTTCTGGCTGGGAAGCAGACGTGCACTGACGTTGTTCTTAAACTCCTCGATATAATTCTCTGCACCGCCTCGCGCAAGATGGTACTTGAGCAGGCTCGATGCCGCTCCCCTGCGATTGGTGATCACGGGTGTGTAGAAGTACCCGCCAAGCACGAGCTGATTCCCCTCATGGAGCGGTTGCCGTTTGACCAGCATGCGAAACGCGTGAGGCCAACTGGAAGGTTTGTAGGAAAGCTCGGCGTACTCCGTCCCTTCTTCCCATGGATAGGGTTTCCAGCTCTCCTCGGGAAGGGCGTCGATATCGGCCCGCAATGCCTCTGTCAGTCGCGCCGAGATCGAGAACTCCAATCCCCGGCCGACGAGGAACTCGACGATCTCTCGAGCGTAGAAGCCGGCATCCATTCGAACGTGGATGCGACGGCCTTGCGGCAAGCGCGCCAGACATTCCTTGAGGAAGCTGACGGCTTTGTGAGCCGAATGGCGGTTCCCCGAACGCAGTCTTGCACCGATCAGCAGTCGCGTTTCGGACCAGAAGCAAAGCAGCGGGTTGAATCCCTTCATGTTGTTGTAGGCGTACCGAACTCCCTCCTTGAGGTAACCGTAGACTTGAAAGATCGAGCTATCGAGATCGAGGGTGATAGGCTCGTCCCCGCCCCGCATGTCATCGGCGACGTAGAGGGCTCCGGCGATCACTTTCTCGAGTTGCTTGATGTGGCCGATCGTGAACTTGCGCAGCATCTCTCCCGCGGTGGTCGGGGCCGGGACCTCGAGCTCGTAGAGATGCTCGCGCGTCGCCTTCTCGTCTCGCAGGACCTGCAGGTCGGTCAGGTGTTGTCCACCGACGACAAAGTTGTGGACCAGGCTCATGACAAAGTCCGCAACGGGTATCCCGCGGCGGCGCTTCTTGACTGTCAGCATGTCGAGCCCACGGATGATTCCCAGCTTGTGAGCGAGGTCGGTGATGAGCTTAAGGCCGGCGAACGATGTGACCGAGTCGGGGGCTGCAAAGTACTTGACTCTTCGAAGTTGATGCGGGAGTTTCACCTTACAAGTGCTCCTGGCTTTGGCGAGAAGGGTTGTTACTACCTCCTTTTTACCAGGACTGGAGCACTTTTTCGTGCCTAGATATTGACCGGCACCGCGTGAGTCATGCCGTTACCCGTGGATCTGGGCTAAAGTATAAGGTCTTTAACCCTCTTGTTACGACATCTCCTGATCTGTTGGGGACAATGGCGGCCCAGATCGCTGATGACTCGTTCCACCGTAGCGCCGCGGCGAGGCAGCTGAGCGAACTCCAGCTGGGAGATTCTGTGAAACATACCGCCGCAGATCTTCTGTGTGCATGGGAAGCCCTGTTGTTGAAGTCCTGGGGTGCAGATTCCCGTGACGTCGTTGGGGGTGGCAACGGTCGCCGTGGTGGTCTACTTCAATACTGGTTGTTCAAAAGGTTTTCAGAAAAATATGTTCGTTACTCGGTCGATGTTCCTCCGCTTCAACCTGGCGATGTGGCCACACTTCTTCTATCGGCGGCCGCAGTACGGCCGTTAGTGGCCCAGTTGAAGGAAAAGAACGTAGATTTGGCGAACATGGCATTGGACATCGAAGTGGTCATCAATCAGCTCGCGCCCCCTGGCGAGCCAAGCCATCGCGGTATGCTCGCACGGCTCCCTGCATTTCTGATGGGGATCGATATGAATCAAAGCCCCAGAACACTCAAGGCCGACGCAATATCAAGATTAGCAATTTGCTACTTCAACACTGCACTGGAGGACTCGGTCTCGTGACAGGTCCCACCGACGATCAGGTAAAGCATGGTGAGACGGGCGAGGAAATGCACCAAAGCAAGCCCGAACTCGCAGCGCCGGTAGATCCACGGCGAGAGGAAAGGTCGCCTCTGGCGACGAAGACCGAGCAGCTAGTAGACCCGTCGCTCGACGTGGATTCTTCCAAGACCGAGCTTGTGCCTAGCGAGACACTTCCAAGGCAGCACACTCAGGCACGGTGGCGCTACATTTTCAGAACGGCCTGGCGCCTGGCTGGCGGAACGGATCCCGTAGGCACACCCAAGCGTGAGTGGCTAGACGACATGCTGCAGGCGGTAGACCAACACCTTGCGGCACCTCCCAAGTCTGGAATCCTTGGCGACGACCCTGACGTAGTGTCGCTCCAGGTCGGGGCGCAACTTCGCGATGCAGGTGAGTTCGAAGCTCGTGACTTTACGGTCGCTGTTTTGGTTCCGACCCTTCGAAACCTTGAGGCGAAGGGGCTTGGAAGCCAAGAACAGAAGACCGACATGATCACTGCTAGCTTGATCAAGAGCCCCTCGCTTCTCAATGCCTCAGCGTTACAGAAGCTCGTAGCCAAACTTTGGAAGTATATGCAGTCCCAGGAACATCGATCGCCGGGATACTACACGACGCTCGTGGCGTTGGCGCAACTCTTGTCAAGAGAATCATCTCCGAAGTCGAAGCGACAAGGCGCCTGGTACTATCATTACCTCCTGTGTCTCGGTCCTGAGACTATGGGTCCAGATGGGTTGGAAACGGCAGCAAACAACTTGGCAGCAGCCATTTCAGACATTGCAAGGAAACAGCACGAGCCAGGAAAGGAGCCCAAGGAAGTTACACTGTCATAAACACCGTACACAGTATCGCCGTGGCTGCGGCACTTGCCAAGGATTCGAGGGGACAAGACAAGATCGACGTCGACAACGATGCTTTGGAAGCCTTCTTGAAGGCATTCGATTGGCGGCTGAGTTCCGGCCTGGAAGGTGACCGGCTGGTAAGCGCCCTTCAAGGGATGTCGACCAACCCAGGTGCGTGGAGACATTCGATCGGCCCAGCGACCAATGATGAACTGAATCTCAGAAGTGCGCTAGTGGCGCTAGTGGCTGGGATGTCGGCGATCAAGTTTGTTCCAGAACGACATCATCGCGTTCCCGCCAATTTCTTCAACGCAGGGGTTGATCTCTTACGCCGCACCGATCGCAGGAGGGAGTGCGTCATTCGCGCGCGCGTGATAGTCAATGCGCTCGGTCTTCTGTGGTCACTCAAGCGGGCAAACAACATTTCCATTGGACTTGTGGACCAAGAAGGCATTGATTGTGCCGTTAACTTGCTGGGAGCATTCAGCGAGGGCGTAGTTGTGAGCCACTGGGCGGCAGGCGAAGTTTTTCCTCGTATAGCCACGGCTTTCATCTTCTTGGGGAACCAAATGGGCGGTAAAGTGGAGATTGAGAGCCATCGCATTCAGGGATCTTTGCGCACGATGGGTGAGGAGTCAGCGACTTATTCAGATGTGGTTAGTCGCCTTCGGAAACCCGTCGCAGCGGAGGCTCTTTCAACGATGACTCGGGCAGCGATTGCGGAGATGAGCGCAGAGGTTAGTGATTCCCTGCTGGATTCCACACAGGGAATCTGGTCCGCAGCTTTTGCCCAACCCTTGCGTCGGCTTCTTGGCGAGTGTTTTGGTGACGATCCGATAGACTCCCATCTAAGTGACGTCGAAATCATGATTCGTGGCGTCGTCGTTGGTAGCCGCGATTTGCCAGCGTACTGGATACAAAAATACGGTGACTGGCGGACCGTACATAACAATCCCCTGGTCGAAGCTGGACTTTTGAAAGATTCGGAGTGGCTCCAACTCGAAGCGAAATCACAGCAATCGTGTTCTAGTGCCGCATCCGCCCTCGACGAAGCGCTGCTTAGCTCGCCACTAGTTGGTCCGGCTGAGTACTAGTGATAGTCCAGACGCGACCTGACTTCATCGTTGGCTATCGAATTGTTGGTTGGTTCGTCATCTCCGTAGTGCTCTCAGCCTATGTGCTTCGGGCATCTTCAAACTCAAAACTTTGTCCTAGCTCGTATTCTGACACGTCCCGCCAAGAGTCTTGTTTCGGTCGCTGCGCGGTGCCGCGCCAGGGCGAAAGCGTGGCGTTGCCTTCGAGGGGCTGCCCAGCCTCAATCCCCCCTCCAACGGGGCCGTGCTGCGACAGCAGGCATGCTATCACACAGTTTGACAGTAGCTCGCAACGCGTTTTTTGGCAACCTACTGATTCGGACGGGACTCGAGGTCGCTATCGACTTTCCTCCGATGCAATAGATTGCGTCTCAGGCGCGCACTCGCCGTCCTCCCCAAACCGCGCAGCCTCCAGCCTCCGCCGACTCACCGCCACCTCAAAAACATCCGGGCGCGCGTAGTGCCCGGTGGGGTCGAGACTCTGCCGTTCGCGGAGTACCGCCGCCAAATCCAGATCGGCGATCACCAACCGGCGCTCTCCGACGACCGGCGCCACCACCCACTCCCCGTCCGGCCCGGCCACAGCTGAGCCGCCGTCTTGGTACGGGGTGCTGCGCTCGCCCAGCGCCGCGCGCAAAGGAAACGTCGCCGGCACGTCCTCCGGGGCCAAGACTGCGCATGCCGACAGGATGAAGACTCGACCCTCACGGGCGGCGAAGCGGGTGATGTCGCGGGTAAGTTTCTCCGATCCGGGCCACAGGGCGACGTGGAGTTCGGCGCCGTTTGCCCAGCAGGCGTGGCGGGCAAGTGGCATCCAGTTCTCCCAGCAGTTGAGAACAGTGACAGTCGTGCCTTGTACGTCGTGCGGTCTGAGGCCGTGGCCATCGCCGTGTGCCCAGGCGAGGCGCTCTTCGTAGGTGGGTACTAGCTTGCGGTGGGCGGGGGCGACGCAGCGGTCGGGGTGGACGACGAAGGCGCTGGCCCAGAGGGAGCCGGTGGCGCAGCCGACGCCGCGTTCGGCGGCGCCGAGTACCACGGTGAGTTGGAAGCGCTTGGCGGCGGCGGCGACTTCTTGGAGTTCGGGGCCGTCGGCGCGGATGGCTGCGTCCAGGTAGGCGGCGTAGGCCTCCTTTTGGTCGGCGGCTTCGAAGCGGGCGCCGTCCGTTTCCCCGATCCAAAATGGGTAGCCGGGAAGATAGGTTTCGCCAAAGGCTAGGAGCTTGACTCCTTGGTCGGCGGCGCGCTCGATCCACTCCAGCACGCGCTCGGTGGTGGCGGCCCGGTCGAGAAACACCGGGGCGTCCTGGGCGGCGGCGACGCGTAGGGTTCTTCCTGGTGATTGGGACATGGTCGTCCTCGGGGTGTGCGGGGGCTACTCGGCCATCTTACAGTGCTCGCGTGGACACGTTGGCGAACTGGTTCGAGGGTCGTTGGGAGCGTCGACTGCGGGGGTAGCTCAACCCGCGGCCGGCGGGGACGATGCAGCAGTCGCCCCGCCGGGAGTTGCCCCAAAACGCCTCGATCCCGCTATGCTAGACGGGTGGCGGACGCCCGAGTCATCGGGCGCCTGTCCCCTTCGACAACCAGGAGGAAGTGCCAACGTACATTTGAGAGGTAAGACCATGAAACTCATAACAACGCTATGCGTTGCTGGTTGCCTGGCGCTCTGCGTCCAGGTGGCCTCTGCTCAACCTGGTCCACTTGGGGATCACTATCTGAGCTATCGGGTCAACCCGGTGACGCTCGGCGCCCCGGTGACCGTGGCCGATCAGTTCATTCCCGCTACCGACGCGGCGGTCCTCGTGTTCGAGCGGTTCTTGAATCCTGTCAGCCAGGATGGCGCTGGCATCTTCGACCCCGAGACTCACTACAAGTGGTGGCGGGTCGAACCGAATCCCACCATCGGCCAAACGGTGCTGGTTGCCAACAAGTTCGGCGAGGCCGACTGGTTGGTGGAGCAGCTGGAGTTCTTGCTGGCTCCTGGCCGCAAGGGTGACACCGCGCCGCCTCCCGATAACTACAACCACTACCTCTGCTACCGTGCACAGGGTCCCTCTCCAGACGCGGTCGTCGCTCTCGACGATCAGTTTCTGTCATTCACGACACAGGTCCTCAACCCGAGATACCTGTGCACACCATGCCAGAAGACGCACAACGGTGTGGTGTTTCCCATCGTCGATCCAAAATTGCACCTGGCGGTCTACGAGGTGTTCCCTCCCACCTTCGTCGAACCGCTGGTGGCGTTCGATCAGTTCGGTATCCACCAGACCTTCATAGACACGTTCGACCCGAACGAATATCTCTTCGTTCCATCTCTAAAGGACGTGACGATCTCTGTGGAGGCCACAACGTGGGGACGCGTTAAGTCGCTGTATCTGAGCGCGAACCGTTAGCGATTACCCCAAGGGCGAGCTGCTGCGGGCGAAGTGCTCGGGCAGCTCGCTCTTTTTTGAGCGCATGGGTTGCAGCGGCTTTCATGTCCGAAAGCCGCCAATCCACCGCCCGGGATGGTGCTATAACTAGCGCATGGTTCCAGACGCTAAACAGTGCTACGAAGCGGTGCGTCGCCGCGACCGGCGCTTCGATGGGGTGTTTTTTACGGCCGTGCGCACCACCGGTATCTATTGCCGGCCGATTTGTCCGGCCAAGACGCCGCGAGCCGCCAACGTCGACTTCTTCGGGCGCGCCGCTCAGGCGGAGGCGGCCGGGTTTCGCCCGTGCCGGCGCTGCCGGCCGGATGCAGCGCCGGGGTCGCCAGCGTGGCAACGGTACCTCAGCGATCGTGCGGCGGGCCCTGCAGATTGATGAGCCCGGGCGGTGAGGCGACGCAGAACGTCGAGGCGTTGGCCGAGCGCTTGGGCGTTGGGTCGCGTCAACTGCGGCGCCTCTTTGTCGAGCACCTCGGCGCCGCGCCTCGCGAGGTGCTGCGCACCCAGCGCACCCACTTCGCCCGACAGCTGCTCGATCAGACCCGCCTCTCGATGACCGACGTGGCGGTGGCGGCAGGTTTTGGGAGCGTTCGCCAATTTAATGACGCCATGCGGAAGACGTTTGGCGAGACGCCGTCGGCGTTGCGGCAAAAGTCGGGGGCAGAGCGGCCAGCCACCGTGCACCTCAAGCTTGCCTACCGGCCGCCCTACGACTGGCCGGCGTGGCTGGCGTTTATGGCGGCGCGCGCTATCCCCGGCGTCGAGCGCGTCGAGGGGGAGCGCTACTCGCGCGTTTGCGCCGCGGCGGACGGCGCCCGGCTTCTCCACATTCAGCCGCACGATGACTCCCACCTCGTCCTGACCTACGAGGGGGCGCTTGGACCTGACCTGCTCGCTCATGTCGAACGTGTGCGTTGGCTCTGCGACTTGGATGCCGACCCACGGGCGATCCAAAGTGTGCTCGCGAAGGATGTGCACTTCAAGGAGCGACTGACCGCAGTTCCCGGCGTGCGGGTGCCCGGCGCTTGGGACGGCTTCGAGTTGGCGGTGCGGGCCATTCTGGGGCAGCAAGTTTCGGTGAAGGCGGCGACGACTCTGGCTGGCCGCTTGGTCGACAAACTCGGCGCGCCGCTGCCGCCGGCGATGGCGCGGCCAGGGTTGACCCACGCCTTCCCGGCGCCGAGTCGGGTGGCGCGCGCTCGGTTGCAGGCGCTGGGCGTCACCCAGGCGCGGGCGCGGGCGCTGCGGGCGCTGGCCACCGCCTGCGCGTCGGGATTGGTGCTCAGCCCCGCCGCGCCGGATCGCGCCGCCGTGCGCCAAGCCCTCCTGGCGCTGCCCGGGATTGGGCCGTGGACGGCGGGCTACATTGCCATGCGGGCGCTCCGGGACCCCGACGCCTTCCCCGAAGGGGACTTGGGTCTCAGGCAAGCGCTGGCGTTGGAAGGCCCGAGTCACCAAAGCAAGCTCCCAACTCCGAAAGCAGTGTCAGACCGCCTCGAACCTTTCAAGCCTTGGCGGGCTTATGCGGCCATGCTCCTGTGGACGCGTTTGACCGCGGGGAGATAACCATGTTGGGAATCGCGACAATCACCACGGCGTTGGGTCCGATCTCCTTGGCGGCGCGGGACGGCGTTCTCTGCGCCCTCGAGTTTACCGGTGAGCCTGCGGGCAGTGTCCGCTTCGAGCGGCTCCGGAGCCGCTTTCCTGGCGCCGAGTTCCGGAGCGGAACCGCTGGACGGGCCGCCCGCGGCGATTGCGCCGCGCGCCTCCGAGACTACCTGGCCGGCGACCTCCAGGCATTCGCGGGTTTAGAGATGGCCCCGGGCGGCACGCCGTTTCAGCGCAAAGTCTGGCGCGCGCTCACGCAGATTCCGGCGGGCGCTGCCTGGTCCTACGCCGAGCTGGCCGGCGCCATGGGGCGACCGAAAGCGGTGCGCGCCGTCGGTGCGGCCAACGGCGCCAACCCGATCGCCATCGCCATTCCCTGCCACCGGGTCATCGGCGCCGACGGTGCGTTGCGCGGTTACGCCGGCGGCCTCGAGCGCAAAGCCTGGCTCTTGCGCCACGAGGGTTGGCAGTCGGCATGAAACCGCGCGTCCTGGTGGTCGAAGACGACCGTAAGATCGCCGAGCTGGTCGCCACCAACTTGGCACCCGCCGGTTTTGACTGCCAGCTTGTCCACGATGGCGATCGGGCGTTGGAGTCGCTGCGGGAGGCGTTGCCCGATCTCATTGTTTTGGACATCATGCTGCCCGGCATCAACGGGTTGGAACTGACCCGCCGCGTGCGCTCCCAGAGCCGCGTGCCGATCTTGATGTTGACGGCGCGCTCCGGCGAAGCCGACAAGGTCTTGGGCCTCGAGCTGGGAGCCGACGACTACTTGACCAAACCCTTTTCGATGGCCGAGCTGGTGGCTCGCGTCCGCGCCTTGTTGCGCCGCACGCAGGTACCGGACCAAGCGGCGCCGTTGGTGCGCGGCGAGTTGGCCATCGACCCGGCGGCGCGCACGGTCACCCGGTCGGGGCAGGCCATCGATCTCACCACCCTGGAGTTCGACCTGCTTTACGCCCTGGCGTTGCGCCCCGGGCACGTCCTGACCCGCGACGCACTCATGCACCAGGTTTGGGGAGACGACCGCTTCGTCGACCAGCGCTCGATCGACTCGATCGTCAGCCGCATGCGCAAGAAGGTCGAAGCCGACCCCAGCGCCCCGCGCTACATCCAAACGGTCTGGGGGGCCGGTTACCGGTTCAGTCCTCCATGATTCCGGCGAAGCAGAAGAGTCTCTTTTGGACGTTTGCCGGCGCCATCTTCTTGGTGCTCTTGGGCGTGGGCTTGGTGCAGTGGCTGGTGGTGTCCGTTGTTTTGCATCGGGTCCACGATCGGCATTGGGCCGAGCGGGCGGCGCGCATTGCCGAGGAGGTGGTCGCCGAGATACCGGTCACCTTGACCGAGTCGGGCCAACCGACGCCTAGGACGCGCCGCCTGCTCGCCGGGCGCCTGCGGCCCGGAGGCGGCTTTTTGGTCTTGGAGTACGCGCCCCAGATCGGCGAGGCGATGACCGTGCCGGGCCCGAGGCGAGGGCCACTTTTTCGGCGCCCGCCGCCGGACGACCAGCACCCACCTTCAGGCCATCGTCCGCCCCGCCGCCTGCGGCGGTTGCTCACCCAAGA
>CBDCWB010000002.1:0-1060 GCA_965223205.1 Candidatus Eiseniibacteriota bacterium
CGATGAGCTGTAGGAGCTGCCTGCGCTCCTTGGCGGGCAGCTTCTCGACCTGCTTGAACCCCGCCAGAGGCGGGTGTCCTGGGGCTTCTTGGTGCGTGAACGGACGGGCTTGACGCCGAGGAGCTGGTCGGTGGTGACGCCGAGGACGCGGGCGAGGTCGGGGAGGACGCTGGCCGGATCGTAGTCGGTCTCGCCCTCGTAGTAGGCGACCATGCCACCCGCGCCCCGCATGTCATCGGCGACGTGGAGGGCTCCGGCGATCACTTTCTCAAGTTGCTTGATGTGGCCGATCGTGATTTCTGGTACTCGCACGACAACCGCGTGGTGCGTCAGTCGTTGGCCACGAGCGACAACTTGATTGCGAAAGAGAGCTTTTTGGACGATGAGGGCGAACCGTGCTTGGAGCTGCGAACGAACAGCGCCGTGGATGATGGGGTCGATGCAACGATCGCGCTGCGCCGGGACGGGAGACTCCTTGGTCTCTTCGAAAACGACGGTACTGAGAAGCAGCGGTATCTGTACGCGGATGGGCGGTTGTTCGGCACGGTTGACGATGGGGGCTTGATCCAGCACTGCCACGTCGATGGAGAGGGAAGCGTCCGCGCAGTAACCGATGCAGACGGCAGCCTGGTGCAGCGGATTGACTACTTTCCGTTTGGTGAGCCTAGGCGGTTGGAGTCCAGCCGTTACGACCAACCGTTTCGGACCACAAGGGCGAGCGGGAGCTTGGCGGATTCACCCGCCAGGGTGCTCGTTTCAACATTGCTAGGTACGGTCGCTTTGGAGCATTGGATCCGATCCTTCTGAGGGCGCCGGAGAAGAAACTGCTCGCGGATCCGCTCCGGCTCCATCCGTACGCTTACGCGCGCAACAACCCTCTCGATTGGAGTGACCCAACGGGCGAGCCCCTCGCCCTTGCTGCGCCGCTGCTTGGTCCTCTCCTGGCCAACCCAGCTGGTCTTACGGCCGCCGCGGTGTTGGGAGGTGCGGCGCTCGCGGCGGCAACTGTGTCGCCGCAAGCTAGGGAGTTGATCAATGATCTGATGCTAAGCTTCCTGGA
>CBDCWB010000003.1:0-17990 GCA_965223205.1 Candidatus Eiseniibacteriota bacterium
ACGTTCAGGCCGACGCTCCTCTCGTTCTCTCGTCTCGTCTCGTACTCGTACGACAGGATCTCCAGCCGAATGTTCCCTGGTTTGGTGTCGAGTTCTCGCTCGAGCGAAACCAGCAACTCACGGTCAAGACTAGAAGCAGTACCGTGGCCCTCGGTTAAGGCTACTTTGGCTCGCTCGATAACGGCGCGAGCTTGTTCGCCGTCGCCGTTCTCCAGCAACACCGCGGCTTCGGCCCGCAGTTTGCGGTGGGCCTCTACCAGCGGTCCTCGCGCGTCAGGCAGATACTCGCGCGCCGCAGCCACGTCCTTGCACCCATACGCCAGCCAGAATGCCACCTCGGCCGCAGCCTCGGCCCGCAACCAGCGAGGAACGTGCACGTACGCGTGCCGGATCCGTCGTACCTGTTTCCCCGCGGCGTGGCGGTCATCGTGATCAATCGCCCATCGAAGCCCCTCCGTGCCCGCAGAGACGACGAAAGCGGGTGGCGCGGCGACTTGGTCCGCCAAGGCCATTAGTGCTGGGTCCCAGTCTCGTGGCCTGACGCCCGCGTGGGTCAGTCCGGATAGTGCCCACAGCGCCGCAGCTTCGTGTGCCGACGCGCGTTGTCGAACCAAATCCCACAAGCGGGCACCATCGCTCGGGACACCTGATCCCGTGCCGAACGGCTGCACCGTCGCAACAAACACTAGGCCGGACATGAGACCCAGTAGAAACACCACACCCCTACCTGCCGCATCCGGGATCACCCATAGCCACACAACGGCCAAGCTCGCCATCGCAAGGCTCGCGAGAGGCCCGCCTGCGATAACCCACCCAGCGCGCACGTATAGCCGCTTCGTGTCGATTGGGTAGGCAACGGCGAACGGACCCCAATGAGTGGGAGGCAGCCACCGTACCCGGGGCCGGTCTCGGGACCGCATCAGGCAAACGGGCCCGACGGCTAGCAAGCCGAATCTGAACCCGCACAGACGGGCTGCTAGAAGGTGCCCCAGTTCGTGTACCGTCAGTGTCACGAACAGCGACGCGAGACCTAACACTATTACTGACCAGGACATCAATCGGCCCAGACTTGGTTGTCCGCCTAACCGTATCGCTGTTCAGCGGCCGGGCGCCACGGCACTTGAGCAAGGCACTGACATCCCTGCCAGCCGACTGTGACTAGTTTCCGGCAAGGTCCGGTCCGCTGCAGCAGCAGCAGGTTAGGCGTCACCGATCATGCTCGCAGGTCGGGGCGAAGCCGCTCGAAGTCGCGAGCGCCGTGGATAAACGCCAAGATGGAGACCCTCTCCGGCTCAACCCTGTGGAGCAAGCGATACCGATATACGAAGATCTCGCGAATACGTCCGTCACCCACCTCGGGAACAACTCGCCCGCGGTGGCTCAAAGTTGCCAAGGAACCGGCGGCAGCAAACGCTTGCTCAAGAACCTGCCGCGCACCCTCTCGCGAGTCCTGTGCGATGAACTCGAGAATCTCGTCACAGGTTGCTTCGTGCCTCACGCGTCCAGTCTACGCGTCGCCGAGCAGCCACTGTTTCCTTAGTTCGCGCTCTGCCTGCTCGTGAGGGATTGTCTCACCGGCGTCCGCATCGGCTATGCCGCGCGAGACACGCTGAAGAACGTAGATGTGGTATAGAACGTCGTCCAGTGTGCAGTCGTCGGGCAGCTTGTCCAATAGCTCGCGAACTGTTTGTTTTGCTTCCATTCGTTAACTCTACCATAGGAGGCCCACTACAACCCGGGCTCTAGAACGGGACAAGCCAAAACACCGACTCACGCACGGAAGATCGCAGTCTCGGAGGGCCGAGTTCGATGCGGGCTCATGCGAGCTCTCGAAACGCGTGGGAAGAAACCCAAAAAACCTGTTCCGACTGTGACGCCTAACGGGGGGCGCTTCAACCGCGGGCCGCAAGGCCCGTCGGCTGCAAGCGCTAGTTGGGCAGTTTACCGGTTCGGCTCTTCCGTCACCGACCACGTTCCGACTTTCGGCGTTGGTTTCTTCGATGCGTAGCCCGTCGGCGGGAAGCGGGACGTCGCCGTCTCCGCCGAAGTGTCCCTGCTCAGCGGTCGAACCCCGACGTGTGCGTACCGAACTCCGCGCCGAGCTGCATTTGCTCGGTCGCATCCCGGAGTTCCTGGGGCACGTCCCCGAGGAAAAAGAACGGGCCGGGAACGGCGATCGCGAGCAGCTGCGGGAAGTGTGGGCCAGCGGTGGTTTGCAAGTGGTAACCCAGCGCTGCGGCGTCCTTGAATTCGTCGCGAACGTACAGGGCGCCTTCCTGATCCGAGACGTAGCAGTGGACCGCGTTCGCTCCCGGTTCGTGCTGCTTCATTGCCTCGGTCACCTCAGCATAGATCGACTTGAGCTCATCGAGCTTTCCGGGCTTCGCGGTCCACTTGTAGACGACGGTGATGTTCTCGCTCATCTTCACTACTCCTCCGGTTGGGTTTCGGGGGGGCCGGCATCAGGGAAGGTAACCATTCGATTACCTTGACACAAGGTAACCAAACGGTTACCTTAAGTCAAGCCCCAACGAGGACACCCAGATGGGTCTGAGAAAGCAGTACAACAGAGCCGAGTTGCTCGACCGAGCCGTGGAGGTGTTCCGCCGGCAAGGCTTCAACGGAACCAGCACCGCGCAGCTTGTGGTCGCGCTCGGCGTGAATCGGAAGAGCATGTACGCAGAGTTCGGTTCGAAACAGCGGCTGTTCGAGGCGGCGCTGGCACACTACAACAGCCATCATCTCTCACGAGTTCTGGCGGTGGTCGAGGCGCCGGACGCGGGCATCGACGCGATCCGGAGGTCGTTCGAGAGCTACGCCTCGGCGAGCGAGGGACGTTTTCGCGGTCTCGGGTGTTTGCTCTGCAACACCGCGGCGGAGCGCGGCGCATTGGAGTCTGGGAGCAAGCGCCACGTCGCCGAGTACCTGGAGCGAATCACGCATGCGTTCCGGCACGCGCTCGCCAACGCGCAACGGCTCGGCGACCTCGGCCGTGCCGTCGACCTCGACGAGGTCGCAGCATTCTTGACGACCTCGCTGATCGGAATGGCAGCGTGCATTCGAGCGGCAGCGCCGTCGGAACAGCTATGGGCAACTTCCAAGGTAGTAACGACGGTGCTCGAAGCTCTACCCGACGGCGCGCAGTAGGCCACGCCATGCCTACAGCCGCCCCACGCGAGAAGCGGCCACGTCCCGCATCAGGAACGTGGTCGAAGACGTCGGATCTGCCCAACGTAATAGGATCAGCGGGCCGGGAGTTGACGTTACTGAGCGAAGCGAACCGGCCCGCTTATTCCGGCTCCGCTGCATCCGTTTGTTATCACGCGGATGGTGGAAGCTGGTGGATTTCACCGGAACGAGTTTCGATCTGCATTGTAACCTCGATGGGGTTTTGCTCGGCATCTTTAACTTTGGTGTTTTGGACCGCCGTAGTGAGCCAAGACCGAATCAATTCGGCACTTGCCCGTGTTTCAATGAACAACCCCTCCCTTACTTTTACAGGACTTCGTTCCGCAACTGAAGCGTCGTCGACACTTGTGGCGTGCTTCATTGGAAGCTTGTCGTCGTCCAAACCAAGTTCCAGTAGTTGCTTGACCGACGTAACCAAGCATTCCTTCCATGATGTAACTTGCATGTCCGCGACTGTATCGAGTGACCAAACGATCAGCTTTGGCTTGTCAGACTTCTTAATGTCCTGAATTCGCTCGACGTACTCGGCTCGAGGAGAATCAAAGAACTGTGCTAGCAGGCACAGACTCAACAGGATTGTAGCGCCGCCTAATAGCCAGTCCGGAGCAATAGACCGACCGATCAAACGACGGGACAACAAGAACCACGAACCAACCGCCAAGACGAGATAGACGAGAGCAATTAGTTTGTTGAGCGCGAAAAGCATCTCCCGGCGAGATACCCACTTTCCTTGTCCAGAGAGCCCTCTCAGGACGGACTCCCAGCTGGACCCGTGATACACGTCGAGATAGGCACCCACCCGAGAATTCCCGATGCCCGCATACCACGAGAACGCTGAAGCGAGAGCGAGCAGCATGAACACCAACGTCACTGCTTCGCGAACTGCCCATGACGTCGGATGCTGTAGTGCATACGCGACGAATCCAACCACAAGAGTGACGGTTCCAGACAAGACCGTGAAGCGGCGATCCTGCCACTTCAGAATCTCTTGCCCTAGTCGCTCATACTCCTTCTCCGCACTCATGGCACTCCCCCCGGAAAACAATCCGCCGCCGAATCTGACAGTGCCCAGGTAGTGGCTAAGATGAAGGCTCTCATCGTCGGCTAACGTTGAGCTGCTCAGCTGCCGGGCGCTGCCAGGTGCGACGCGAAGCGCCGAACCCGTTGCATCGAGGCGACCACGGTCGTGAGAGCGATGCCGGTCAGCTGTAGCAGCTTGTTAGTTGTTAGTTTTCGTCCTCACTCACGCTGACTTGCGTTTCGCGATCAGGTCGCGCACTGCGGGCACCAAGTCATTCGGAACCTCCATGACCGTGTGCGTAACGTCCTCGAATGCGGCCTCATCCTCGGCTACAGCTTCGGTGTCGGTCTGGTGGTCGTAGTACTCAAGTACACGCTGCACCCGTGCTTCATCCCAACCTGGTGGGAATCTGTTTTCCTCGTTCATTGTCACTTACTCCTACGGCGACGCCTCAGCGCGCGCAGTGCCTTGGCTCCCAGCGGATAGGTCGTAATCACGAACACCGAGTTGGGCGCTTCGTCGGGCACGTAGATAACGCGAAGATATCGACCACCATCCGTTCGACCAAGGGCGACCCGCGACCCTTCCCTTCCGGGTCGATCCTCGTTGGGACGCTCAAGAACCTCGACAGCTTCGTCCTCAGTCACCCCGTGTCGTAGCAGGTGAGGCTCGCCTGTCTCACGGTCGATGTAGTAGCGGACGTCCACCCGTCTAGTCCCAGTACAAGCGTGATTTTGGGTGCGATGTTAGGACTTTAAGCTCGAAAAGCCCGGCCTCGAGCGGTTATATGGGGTGTTGCAAAGACATCCACAGGCCGCACGAGGAGGGCTTTCGAGTGAGCAAGAGTAGACAACAGAATCTGGCGAATCGCAAGCGCCGGATTGAGTATCGACTTCGTGACAAGAATTGGAAAGAGCAGTCGGATCCGATGTTGTCGACGAGCAACATCCACTACGATCTGGGCGATCGCACTCGGGGCCTGGACACCGGTGGGATCGGCGCGATGCATCGACTCGCGCGCCACGTTGGGCTGATCGACGAGATCGACAAGCGGGTCGAAGTGCTGAAGGCTCACTTGCCGTATCATGAAAGTGACCACGTCCTGAACATCGCCTATAACGTTCTGTGCGGCGGCACGTGCCTTGAAGACATCGAGTGGCGTCGCAACAACGAGGTGTATTTGGATGCTCTCGGTGCGCAGCGTATCCCAGACCCAACGACGGAAGGGGACTTCTGTCGCCGTTTCGAGGAAGCGGACATCGAGAATCTGATGGTGGCGATTAACGAGGCTCGCTTGAAGGTCTGGGCGCAGCAGCCGGAAGAGTTTCTCTGGGAAGCGAAGATCGACGCCGATGGCACGCTGTCTCCGACCACGGGCAATTGCAAAGGCGGCATGGACGTCGCCTACAACGGCGTGTGGGAGAGCGTCTTATAATCAGTTGAAAATTTGATCGGCTCCAACCCCTGTGGTTTCATGAAGTTGGCGAGACACACATGAGGCCGCAGAGAGGAGGAGCCGAGGTTTCGAGTTTCCTACGAAAGGTCGGAAGACGCAAGAAGTCGAAGGTGCTGGGTGAGGTTGAAGTGATGGATCGGGAGCAGTACCAAGACCTCGACTTGGATGCGAAGGTGGCACTCATCCAAAAGCTAATCCCGCTCGGGCTGATGCATGTGGCGGAGGTGCTGGAGCAAGAGGTGGAGGCGTTGGCCGGAGGTTGGTATGAACGCAAGGGCGGCGAAACTGCTGGAGTTCGCTACGGGTCGAATGATGGATCTGTTCGACTGGGGGGTCAGCGGATGCGAGTCAAAGTACCTCGTGTGCGAGGCGATCGAGGAGAGATCCCGTTGCGGTCGTACGCGGCGCTGAAGCGTGAGCGTGGCGAAGTGGACGATCTGCTACTGAAACGCGTGCTCTACGGGCTATCGTGCCGGAACTACGAAGCGGCTGCAGAATCGGTCCCCGTCGCGGTCGTTTGTCGAAGCGAGCGCAGCCAGGCTGCGGGAGTTCCAAGATCGAGACCTCAGCAAAGAGCAGTACTTGGTGCTCTTTGTCGATGGCAAGTCGTTTGCCGACTCGACGATGGTGGTTTCGCAGGGAGTGACGCAGGGTGGCGAGAAGCACTTTCTGGGCTTCGTTGAAACCAACACTGAGAACGCAGATGTGCTGACGGCGTTCTTTCGCACGCTGATCGATCGGGGGCTCGACATCAGCCGGGGAATCCTGGTGGTGATCGATGGGGCAAAGGGTCTTCGCACCGCAGTCAAGCGCGCCATCAAGGCTCGCGCAGTGGTGCAAAGATGCCAGTGGCACAAGAGAGAAAACGTGCTTCGCTACCTGTCGAAGAAGGAGCAGGCAGTGATGCGCAAGCGGCTTCAGCGTGCCTATGATCGCCCGACGTTGAAAGAGGCAGTGGCCGAGCTCAAGGTGATTTATCAGGAGCTCGAGCAGCGCAACCAGTCAGCGGCAGCGAGTCTCCTCGAAGGGCTCGAGGAGACGCTGACCTTGCATCGTCTTGGAGTGTTTGGAGTGCTGGGTCGATCTCTCAAGACGACGAACTGCCTCGAGTCGGTAAACGCCATGGTGGAGGAATGCTGCGCGAAGGTGGATTGCTGGAAAAACTCACGACACAAACACCGATGGCTGGCAACTGCACTGATGGACATCGAACCGAGGCTCTGACGCATCAAGGGACACCGACACCTGGCCAAGCTTCAAGATGCAATTGGTCGGGAGCTCGGGATCGACGGAACAGCACAACTGAAGGAGGTCGCGTAAGAATGCAGGGGAGAACCGGTCAACATTTCAACTGAGAATAGGCTTGACTCACGGGGGTTTCCGGATGCAAACGAGCTTAAGGCCGGCGAACGATGTGACCGAGTCGGGGGCTGCAAAGTACTTGACTCTTCGAAGCTGATGCGGGAGTTTCACCTTACAAGTGCTCCTGGCTTTGGCGAGAAGGTTTTGTTTGCACCTCCTTTTTACCAGGACTGGAGCACTTTTTCGTGTCTAGATATTGACCGGCACAGCGTGAGTCATGCCGTTACCCGTGGATCTGGGCTTAGAACTATCTCGGTTTACGCAGTCAACTATGTGCCCGTCTACGAATCGCTCCCAGTTTGCGCAGAGGCGGAGAAGTACGGACTCTGCCACATCCCGTTTGTCCTGTGCGGTCCGGATTACGCGTTGAGCCTCGACAACGCGACGCATGAAGTCCTCGTACCACCCCGCCCGGCCGCCGAGATCGAGCTCGGCCGGTACCTGACGACGCTTGGCGCGTACCGGGATGCGGAACGTGTGCTCGTGGCGGTGCACGCCACATCGGACTCAACGGGCGCCGCTGGCGGCGAAGTCAAGGCGCGCGCTCGGGAGGCGATTGTCGAGGTCTACACCGCGTGGGCGAAACCCGACGTTGCGGCCGCCTACGCGCAGCAGGAGTAAGCGCGACGCCCTCAACGCGCGCCCAGCACCACCGTGTCGGCGGTGCGTTCTGCGTCACGCACGGCTCTTCGCACAGGACCTTACCGCTCACCGACAGCCGCACGCCGGCGGGGGCATCGCAGGCGCATTGCTGAGCACGTCGCTACCAGTCTCGTCCACGTTGTTGTCGGTCGCGCGGCCGTGCCCTTCGATGAGCCCCTGCAGTCGTCTCGGATGCTCGGTGGCACTAAACGTGATCCTGTCTCTGGGGCATGGCCGACTTGGGGCACCGAGCGGCGCCCGCCCTGGGGTTGCCGGCGCTCTCCTACGAGCGCGTTCCCGGTGCGGCCACCGCTGCGCTCCCCGAGCGCTACCGTCGCCGTCAGCCCGAGACGACCGCGCTCTACCGTGCGGTGTGCGAGCACCTCGATCCGTTTCTCGACGAGGCGCGGGAGCGCGACGGCGAGGGCTATCCCCAGTTCATCGAGCGCGAGTTCCGCCGCTACCTCGACTGCGGTCAACTGGAGCGAGGCTTCGCGCGGTTGCGTTGCCCGGAGTGTGGCTTCGAGCGTCTGGTCGCCTTCTCGTGCAAGGGCAGACTCTGCCCGAGCTGCATCGGCCGGCGCATGGCGGAGACCGCCGCGTACCTGGTCGATACGCTGTTGCCCGAGGCTCCCTACCGTCAGTGGGTGCTGAGCTTCCCCTGGCCGCTGCGCTTCCGGTTGGCGGTCGACCGGCGCCTGTTCACGGCGCTGATCGGAACGTTCCTGCGTACGGTGTTCGCCTGGCAACGGCGGCGCGGTCGCGCCCTGGGAATCGCCGGTGGCGAGAGCGGCGCGGTGACCTTCGTGCAGCGCTTCGGCGGTGCATTAAATCTCAATCCCCACCTACATAGCCTGATCCCCGACGGCTTGTTCGTGCCTGGCGAGAGCGAGGGCGAGCCGCTGGGCTTCGTGCCGCTACCTACACCGACGCACGAGGAGATCGAGGCGCTGACCTGGCGCATCGCGCGGCGGCTGACGCGGGTGATCGAGCGACTGTGCGCCGATGCGTTCGCGACCGAGGAGCTCTTCGAGCGCACGGTGGCGTCATTGCGCCAGGCGTTGGCGCGCTCGGTGGAGGCGCCGCTACCGCGGGCGGGCGTGGGGCTCGAGGACGCTCGTCCCGAACCGCCTCAGACGCCCTTGTGCGCGAAGGTGGCGGGGTTCTCCTTGCACGCGGCGCGGCTGGTACCGGCAGATGACCGCGTGGCACTCGAGCGCTTGTGTCGCTACGGACTGCGCGCGCCGTTCGCTGTGTCGCGCTTCAGCCTGGCAGCCGATGGGCGCATCGTCTACCGCTTGCGCAAGCCGTGGCCGAAGCCCGGTGGAGCGAGGTGTCTGGTGCTCGAGCCCGGTGAGCTGCTCAAGCGGCTGGCGTCGCTGGTGCCGGCACCCTACAGCCACATGGTCCGTTATCACGGCGTGTTCGCCAACCGTTCGCGCTGGCGCCCCCTGTTGCCCTCCCCGCCGGCGGTGGTGGATCGGGAGGATGAGCCGGAAAAGGGGACGCTGCCGCTCGTTTCAGGGTCAGCTGAGGAGAAGGCCGACGTGGCCGGCGACGCCGTTGCCCCCCACCGCCGCCGGCCGCTGCGTTGGGCGCAGCTCCTCTTGCGGGTGTTCTTCGTCGACGCGCTGAGCTGCCCGCGCTGTACACCCGCGCGAGGGCGTCGGGTGCCGATGGTGGTGCTGGCGTTGATCACCGATCCGCAGGTGCTGCGGCGGATCCTCTCACACCTCGAGCTGCCCGCCGATGGGCCGCCGATCGCTCCGCGCTCGCCCGGGGGTGATCTGGGGCCGCTGTTCGAGCGCGGCGACTCTGGGGCGAGGTGGCCGGCCCGTCCTCCCCCCTGACCGAGGCGATCAGGGAGAACGGGCGCGCGGTGCCGACAAACAGCGTTTGGATACGCCGCACGCTGCTCCCCTCGCTCCCTCATCTCGAGATCTCAAGTCAAACGATGGAAACGTCTCCGGCCCGTGAGGTCACTGAGCGCCGGTCACCGCATGCTCGCATGAGCCACTCCGCATCGTTTCGGCGGTGTCCGGATTCACTTCCCCGCCGCACGAGCGAGTCCTGGAGCCGCTCGACGCCGACAACGACCACTGTCGCCGCCGATACGGTGGGCTGATACAATGGTGATCGACTAAAACGCGGTTCGATTTTCCTATGCGCGTCCCAGTTCTCGAGCTGCATTTGAGGCTCGAGACGGCCGTGGTCCCTACACCGCCCCACCACCACACCACAACACCCGCCACCACTCCGCTCCCAAGCGGCTCCGCCGGCGCCCCGTAGATGGTTTCGCCGAAGACGGCAAGCCCCTATGCTGGCCAATCCCTGCTTAGAAGTTCCCGCGCTGCGTGGACAATTCTTCGACAGGGATAGGCAGCTCGCACAGGGGATTCCCGACCGTTGGTCAGAACATCCCTGCACTCGCCCCATCCCCACCGCAGGTTCGCTTATCCCGAAAACGGGAGACGCTCACCCGCAAGAGCTGTCAGTGCTACAGCTCCGCTTCCGCCTACACCCCCGCTCGTACTGGGCTCGAAGAATCGCGCTTGGCCGCGCGATCGCCGCTGGACGCGGCAACGTCGCTCGCAGCCCTCGGCAAGTTTCGGCTTCGGCTATGACCATGGGGGTGGGCTCGGTTTGAGCGGCCACGCGAACATCGGCGTGGTCATGCCGAATCTGGTCGTGATGCCCCGCGTTTCCTTCTGGTCGACTGGTGACGAGTTCACGGTGAGCGAGTTGAACCGGACGGCGACCTCCAAGTACAGCCTGACGCACCTGGGTTTCGGCGCGGACGCGCGGTACTACTTCCCGACGGACAATCCGACTGGCTTCTTTGCCGGCGGAGGCTTGGCGATCGAGCGCTACATTTCGAAGTTCGAAGTCTCGAGCAACATCCAGGGGTTTCGAGGCGGCGACGCAGCACTCTCGAGTACAACCCTCGGGTTGACGGTTGTCGGAGGTGCCGAGCGTCCCTTGAGCGACAACGTGAACGGCTTCGCCGAGATGCGCTACCGCCTGGGTACCCTCGGAACCTTCTCCTTGCAGGCAGGGATCACGTTCAACCTGGGTATCTAGCCACGGAGCAAGGGTGGCCCTTCCTGGCTCAGCAAAGTCACTACAGCGGACTCCACTGCGATACAACCCGTGTGCTAGACGACTACTTGAAGATCACGAAACGTTGCCGCCTGTCTACGCCCGCTGTAGAGTACCGAACCCAGTAAACGCCACTCGCTACGCGGGCACCAAACTCATTCCGCCCGTCCCATTGAACCTCGCCGACCCCTGATTGAGCGTGAAGTTCTTTGACAGCCCTCCCCTGCACATCAAAGATGCGTAGACTGGAGACGTCAAACGTCAACCCCCGAAGGTCAAAAGCAACCCGACCCCGCGGCAACGTTCGCACGTTGATCGACTGCCCCGTATCCGAGGCCCGCAGACCCGACCCATCATCGATTCCGGTCGTCGACGTCGACGCGTAGACCATGCCAGTCGTAGCGCTGTAGATCAGGACGCCGGGAGGGAGCGGCCCGCCACCAATACCGGTGAAGTTCCCAAACTGCAACGAGTTTGGCAAAGTGACGCCGATTGTAGATGCCCCTGAGATGAAGCCGCCTAGGCCAGCGCTCTTGGCGACCGCCTGCGCGTGGACTGTGCCTTCGACATCGAACTCTACAGACGTCTCCCCGGGAAGCACCGGGATCGAAATGACTTCATCGATCGTCACATCAAGCTGCTCCGGAATCGTCGTTACGGACTCGACCATGTACGGCCCAATCAATACATTCTGCTCACCAACCACACCTTCGATTTTCACGGTGCCCCGCGCTGCTGTTGTATTTGGATCGCCAAAAGACTCGCCGGCGACCATGCTTACTTCGACGTGGAGCGGCCACTCAATCGTAGTGGAGACCCCAGAGACAATGCGCACGTCATCGCACAATGAGATAGTTCCATCTGCAATCTGCTCGAAAGGTCCGCCACCGCCTATATGAAATGAGTACAAATCGATGCCACCGTCTACATGTGCGTGCCCCAAATCTACTACCTGTTCGCAGCTCACGTTGACTACCTCGGTTGGCGACGCGATGCCACCATTTACCATCGGCACCACTGTCCCGATTGCGCCCTTCATCGAGAAGTCCAAGTCAATTCCCGCGTTGCTCTGCCCCTGTGCGTTTGACGCCGAAACGCCAAAAGCGCCCACCTCCCAGTTATCGCAGAGCCCGAGGGCAAGGAGCGGCACAGTCACTTCCATCGGTAGAAAATCTCCGAGGTCCTGGCGCCATTTTGCTTCGACCGTCGCTGAAAGGTGATTTTGGCACGCGCCTGCTACGGCCTCGGAGCTGCCCACACACAACACAAACGCTAGCAGTGCCATCAACACCCTCGATCCCGAGTAACAAGACGCCACGGTGTTGCCTCCTTCAGATTCAAAACTTGGACCGGACACCCGCGACATTCGATCCGCGAGCACCGCAACAGGCGCACCACTAGCAGACGCGGCACGCTGACCCTTTGTCGGCCAGTCTGAATCAACGCGCCTATCGAGTACAAGCGCGAACGTCCGCACGTTTGTCCACGAATTCGCCACGCGATCGCAAAGTCCACCAGTGGTCGATTTTGCCATATCTTGACATCCGCGAGCACGGCATCTGTCCCATTCTAAATCAGCGTCGGCGATGCGTCGACACCGGGTGGCCCGGCACTAAAGCCTCGAAAGCGATAACCGACAACCATCCACAGCCTTCCAACCGGTTCACCGACTTCTGCCTTTCCAGCCGCACTATGTTGCGCCCCCGCAAGACCCGCACTTCAGCGCGCGGCTTCATGCCTGAACGCGAAGTTGGATGGACGGGCTCGGTTCGGTCGGGCGGCGTCTTCGGCGGACCGCGCTTTAGACGTGGCCCTTCGTGAGCCCCAGAAGCGCGGGAGGAACCCTGGGGGAGTTGGGGAGGGGGTTGCCCCCTCCCCGACCGAACCCTCATCTCACGAGAACGAAGCGCTGGGTCTCTTCTTGTCCGAGGGCGTTGAGCCGGAGGTAGTAGATACCGGCCGCCAGGCCGTTCTCGCCTGGGTTCCAGGCGACCTCGTGAGGACCAGCGGATAGGCGGCCCTCGAAGGCCGTGTCCACGAGACGGCCCTGGATATTGAAGACCTTTACCGAGGCATCTCCTGCCTCGGGAAGCGAAAGCAAGAACGTGAGAGCCGCTCGACTCGGGTTCGGACGCACCGGCCCCAGGAAGAGCTGGGTCGCAGCGGGCACCTCCTCCACCGAGACAACGTCCAGGGAGTCGAAAGCGACCGTGGCTTGGAATTCGAGGCCCGTAGGCTCGGGCGCCGCGTCTCCAAAGACTCCGAAGACGAGTTCGTTCGTGCCAGGAGTGAAGAACGAATTGTCGCTCGTTCCAAAGAGGTCCGGCGTAGGAGCCGAAAGGAGCGCCGTTCCACCCTCGCTTCGGTCGGTCCCGAAGGTGTCGGTGAGCAACAGCTCCGGTGAGAGGCGGACGCCATTCAGGTACACGAGTCCCACGTCATCGACGTTGGCGGCGCCGCAAAGGACCGCGTTCTCGAAGGCCGGGGGCATGTCGAACGTGAACCGGTACCAGGCGGAACCACAGTTGTCGAGCGTCACCTCGTCCACACCAGCTAGGTACGATGTTGAGTTCACGTAGGGCTGAGAGAGAGGGTGGGTGGCGTTCGATGCCGTGAGAACCCGAACCTGGTCGCTCCACTGGTCGACAATGCCCGTCACGGTGACGGTTCGCCGGTCGGCAGAAAGGTCGATTTCCCCTACGGTGCCACCAATCTCCCAAGCTCGGCGAGGCATCCCCGTTGGGTAGACGGTACCCGGCGCGCCGAGAGCCGAGTCGCTGGCGTCGAGCGCATTGGCTTCAAGGCTCACGCCAAGAACGTCCGAGTCGAACGTCACCGAGCCTGTGCGTGTGCGCTCGTCCGAACCTACCGTGTCGAAGTGAAGAAGGTGGCTCATCACCGGCGTTCCTGCTGCAAGGACAACTCCGCCGGGCGGCAGGTCAGCCAGCTCGTCGTAGAGGCCTGGCTCGGAGAAGTCGACCGTGAGGTCGCTTGGCAGTGGCTCCGCCGTTCGCTCCTCGAACACCCGGATGTGGGTGTTGCTCTCGTAGACGTCGAACTCGACGGACGGCGGCGGAGAAACAACTTCCATCTCACCGGTCGTGCCGACGATGCCGGTGGGGACGAAACATGTGAAGAAGGTCTGTGTGTGATTGTCCGACTGGCGATTGACAGGAACCCAGGAACCATCGAGGGGTGATGGCGGGGCGTTAAGCGTCGCGATCTGGGTAGCCGGTTCGCCAGCAATGTACTTGGAAAGGGATGGCTGTGTCGAGGTGTACTCTGGTGCGGTGAGGCTAGTGGTTATCTTCGCAGCATACAAGACACCGTCACCTATGTCGTTCGAGTTGTGCGAATTGAGCGCGAAGTCAAGACTATCGCCCGCGGCGACGTTGACCTCAATATCATACGTAAGTCCCGTGGTATCACCGGCTGCCACGTAGCCTGCGAAAATCTGCACACCATTGTGTCGGATAAACCAATCCTCTCCGTTCCCATTGGGCGCGGTGTCTGTCTGCTTCACGAAGCCTTCGCATCGTACGGTGCCGGGCGCGGGAGCAACCCACCGAAGAATAGCTTCGTGGTCAATGGAGGTTCTTCCCCCACCGGTCGTGCGACCGTTCGGGTGCATGCTGAAGGAGCCGATCCGGGTCCAATACTGAGGCGGTGGTTGGGAGGGGTCGACAAACCAATTGGTTCCAGTGAAGACCGTCATCAGAGTAAACGGCCCCCCTTCTTCACTGTACCCATAGAACCAGCCGTGCTGTCCCTGGACGCCGGAGAAGTCGTCCGCGATGTCCAAAACGGGACCACAGGGCGCACCGGCGGCCAAGCCGGGGGCAGCAAGAGAAAGGAACGCGAAGAAAGTGATTGTGTCGGGTCGCATCGGTGCCGGTCCTTTCTTGGACTGGAGTTCTCAACTGATTGTACCTGCTCTTAGCCGGGCAGGGGGTGTCGCTGCCCCTGGATCGACTTGATCGCGTTGGTCGTGTAGATCGCCTTGCGGATCTCCGGTGGATAGGCGAAGAAAGGCGTCACATAATCCCACCGATCGCGCCACGAGCGGCTGATCGTCGGGAAGCGCTCGTCCCACGCCTCGGCGAACTCATCGAGCGCCTCGCGCGCCGCCTCGGCCGTTGGCGCCGTGTAGATCGCGCGCAGATCACGGGCCACGGCCTTGCGCTCTTTCCAGCTTACGTAGCGCAGTGAGTTGCGCACCATGTGCACGATGCAGAGCTGAACTTCGGTCTGCGGGAACTCGCTCTCGATCTCCTCTGGGAAACCCTTCAGCCCATCGACGCAGGCGATCAGGATGTCGCGCAGGCCTCGGTTGCGGAGCTCTGTCATCACCCCGAGCCAGAACTTCGACCCCTCGCTCTGACCGATCCAGAGGTCCAGCAGATCCTTGTACCCCTCCATCGTCACCCCAAGCGCGACGTACACCGCCTGGTTCTGAACGCGCCCTTCGTGCCGCAGCTTCAAGTGAAGCGCGTCAAGATAAACGATCGGATAGACCGGATCGAGGGGCCGAGGATTATGGAACCCATGGTCCCTCGAAACCGTCACGCCGGCCGGTTCGCCGAGCTCCTCGCCCGCCACCCCTGCGTCGCCCTTCTGGGCACGCGTCAGTCCGATAAAACCACCTTGACCCAAGTGGTTGTAGAGGAGTTTCCCAACCCGTCACCCGCTTCGACCTCGAGGACGCCGACGACCTCGCTCGACTTGCGGAGCTAAGAGTCGCTTTGAGTGCACTACGCGGACTGGTAATCATCGATGAAGTCCAGCGGCGCCCAGACCTGTTTTCGGTGCTGCGGGTTCTGGTGGATCGACCAACGTCGGTGCTCGATTCCTGATCCTCCGCGGCGCCGCTCCGGACCTCCTGCAACAAGGATCAGAAACCCTCGCCGGTCGGATCGCCTTCCATGACCTCGATGGTTTTGCGGTGGATGAGGTCGGTGCGGAACACGCCGCCACCTGAGTCAGCTACCGAACGAGTTGAACTCGACTTGTAGAGCGCGTCCTCCCGTTTGTTGCTACCTCAAGAATAGACACCGGAACTCCGATCTATTCCGAGCCCTTGAAACGTGCCTTCACCTGCCCCCACGTAGTGGACTCAAGCGCCGTCGCTCCACCGGGGCCTACAAGGGGGGCGATGTCATCTAGGTTCGTATCTAAGAACGGCAAATCAACAAAGTTGGACGGATCGTTGACAACACCACTAGCCGAATAGTCAACAAAGAGCAGATGCCCAGTATTGCTAGCCGCAAAAAGGTGTCCCTCGCCATCGACTGTTCCCTGATCGAACTCGGGCGTGACTCCCGGGAAGTCCATGAGATCCAGGTCCGACACAATGTTCCCGGCGAGATCCAACTGTGTTACATGAGTGTCACCAAAAACGATCACATCCCCGCTAAAGGGATCATAAACACCGCCATGTGCAGCCGGAAGTCCGACGTGGACGCGCTCCAGTTCAGCTGAAGTTGCCTTCGCCGGATCGCCTTTGAAAACCAAGACTCCGTAACTTCCAATGCCTCCGGCGTCACTCTTCGTGTACCGGAAACCATCGGGGGTACTGATCAGTTGAGTAATCGCCCTATCGTCGCCGGTCAAGGTGAGCGCTACTCCTTCCCCCAAGGTTCCATCTGACAGGATTGGATGTCTCGCAAGAGGTCCGGGAATCCCCGCGGCAAATACCATCTCCAATCCCACCACCTCCAGATGGTAAGCTGCCACTGGACAAGGAAAACTTGATGCAGCCCCTGTCCTCTTGTGGATCAAGTTGACGCGCGGACCCTGACCCCCCACGATGAGCAGATCCGTGTTTTGTGGGTTGTGAGCCACCCCGTCCGCTCCATTGGTTGTGCCAATGCTAATGGGGGCCCCAAGGTAAAAGTTTGACGAACCATCGTAGGTAAAGGGTACAGACTTGACGTTAGGAGATCCGGAATAACGTGTGTAGAACAACTCTCCTTCGATTGCCCCGCCTCCCTCTGAGAATCCAGGCGTCGCAAGAATAGCGGCCGCAATAACAAAGAATTTTCGCCTACGCACCCAGCGGCTCGGCAGCGCGGCAACCGCTAAATTGGCAAGATCTTGGTACACCTGTTTCATGGTCATTGTCCTCCGTCTCGCTGGTGTGACTTCGTCTTCTTTCAGAAAACCAACTTTCATAGAAGCTGGGTCAGGAATTGTGGGTAGGTCAGGATGACGCTTGAAGCAATCGCAGCCGGCCTGCACAAGGGCTGGTGTCATTGCCAATGCACCGCCTTGATCCTTGACCAACTCGTCGACTTGACCGCGGTGGGCAACGACGTGAGCGCCTCCACTGCATCGATGTCTGCACCTACCGTAGAGCCGCCCTGGCTCCCCTCTGCGGGATCATCAGTCAATCGAACAAAAACAAAGGTGTCACCAGCTCCGAATCCGAAAGCGTCAATGTCCACCGTGGACGTCGAGCCGAGCACCTTGCCCACCGGAAAGTAGGTGACGTTGTCGGCGCTGATTTCCACAAACGTATCCTCGAGGTCAGGGCCGATTTCATAGATGAACAGATCAGGATCGGAGTTGCCGCTACCGGTGAGAGCATTGTCCATGAACTGCAAAGTTAAGGCGCCGCCGCTTCCCAGACTCACGTACTGGCAGCTTCGGGGGTCGGAACAAGCTGCACCATCATAGTCGGGAGCACCAAGCGCGCTTTCAGCATTGCGGTGGGGAGGAGTGGGCTCGCCACTCTCGTTGATGACGGGTTTGTAGCTCTCAACAGCGTCCGCGTAGGCATCAGCCGAGGCATTTCTACAGAGCGCAAACGACAGCCCTATTGCAACGAAAAAGGTTGTACTCACTCGCATCGCCACTGCGATTTTTGTGTTGCGTGTGCCCCCAGCGCCTCCTGCGGAACGCGAATGACAAAGAGTCTTGGCATGTGCTAACTCCTCAATCTTCATGATTTCCACCCTCCGCGGCGTGAAAGTCGGCGTCGTGGCCAATGGTGACCCTTTGACGGTCAGTCTGAATCAGCGCGCCCTGAGACTACAAGCGCGAACGCCTGTACGCTTTTCCACAAATTCGCCACGCACTCCCGGAGTGACAGCGCCAAGTTCGCCGGGCATGGCCTGATCGAGTAACGAGTCGCCCAGACCTGGGCGGACGACTGGGTTGACAAATAGCCCCCACACTGGTCGATTGCTATCGGTGACGCCCACTGCGGGTACCAAGTAGCTC
>CBDCWB010000004.1:0-34817 GCA_965223205.1 Candidatus Eiseniibacteriota bacterium
CGCGGTTCGATTTTCCTATGCGCTCCTTCACGATTCGGACGGACTCAAGCAAATCGGTATCGTTCGTAGTAACGAGCGCCCCCTTTCCTCTGGGCGAGAATAGAACTCGCTCGCTCGAAGGTCACCCCGGGCATCACCGGCGAACTCCGATTGATTCGGCGTGTGCTGTCGCACGTCGTGCTCGCAGGATGAGCCAGGTCACAGCCGCACGGACCACCCGATCTTCCTCTAGAGCGTCCGGAGGGACCGCAGTTCCCCACACGGTCTCTTCGGGCGAAATGGATCCCTCAATCACTTTCCCGTGCCTGTCCGCAAAAGCGCAAGTGGCAAGAAAGATCTTTGCCCCATCGCTAAGCACAAACTGCTCGATACCGGTAGATAGACCGGCAGTCGGTGAACCAAAGAAGCGAGTACCGGGGCGTCCGCGAAACGAGGCTGCAATCGCTTCTCCCGCACTTGCAGTTCCTTCCCCAATCAGCACAGCTACCGAGGTAGAGGGGTTCCTCAGCTCGCATGGAGCGTCCCCCAGCTCGACAATCACGCGATCGCCGAGTGCCACACGCCCGTTAGAGTAGGACCATTCTTCGCGATGACCGTCCAGTCGGACACATGAGCCAACTGAACCGGATCCCAAAAACGGCCCTACGGCGAGAAGCATGGGCCACATATTGCCGCCATGATCGAATCGTAGGTCAATTATCCACCCGACTGGGTCCGCGCAGTTCACTTCCTCAATGAGCCTGTGGGCTGTAACAGCGAACAGTCGACCCTCTGCATCATTGCCGCGGCGGAAAACTCGGAATCGATATGTACCCAATGTTGTCATTCAAAACTGTCGCGCGTAGGTCGTCAGCTAAAACGCCGCGGGCTTGAGAAACAACCCCCTCCCCGGAGAACGGAAGGAGCTATGCCCATCCTTGAGCTGTAGGATCGCGTACCGTATCAAGTCATGCGTGCTCTCCCGATCATCGTCTCGTCTGACCCAGGCCTGAAGCTTGGGGCGCAATGCCTGCCAATTGACGTTGTCGCGACACAGCCCGTTCGCTTCAACTATGTCCAATGCTTCCTTGAGATACGTACGCTCGTCCTGGACTCGCCGCGCGCTATCCGATCGATCCCCGTGACATCCCCAGGCGATTGGGACGACTACGGCCAAAAGGACAACTGCACGGTGAGCCAAACTGCCTCTGGACTGTTCAACGAACATTGCGGCACCCGTCAGTTACTAGCACGATGCTGAAAGCCGATTTGTTGACTGATTCGGTACCACCTGAGCAATTGCTGCGCGCCTTGTTGCTCGAGGCGTTGTACACCGACCCGAAGCGAGCGGCAGCTTACCTCCTGTTTCGGTGGTTCGTGGGGTTGGGTATCGATGACCGGGTGTGGGCGCCTGGTTGATGGCCGTCAGAAGGGGCATGACCGGTCTCCTCCAAGTTCTTGCGCGGTAATCAGTTGTCGCGTTGGAGCCTGTGTCACGCTTAGGAAAGACCCAGATCCACGGTATGAGCACGATCGGAGAGTACACGCGGCATGGGGGGGATTCAAGACGTGCGTCAGGTATGCGACAGGTGGGCTGCCGTGCGGGTGCGCTCGGGCACGACGATCGTGCGTTGAAGACCACCAACAGGGAAGTTGGCTTTGGCGAGAAGGTTTTGTTTGCACCTCCTTTTTACCAGGACTGGAGCACTTTTTCGTGTCTAGATATTGACCGGCACAGCGTGAGTCATGCCGTTACCCGTGGATCTGGGCTTAGAACTATCTCGGTTTACGCAGTCAACTATGTGCCCGTCTACGAATCGCTCCCAGTTTGCGCAGAGGCGGAGAAGTACGGACTCTGCCACATCCCGTTTGTCCTGTGCGGTCCGGATTACGCGTTGAGCCTCGACAACGCGACGCATGAAGTCCTCGTACCACCCCGCCCGGCCGCCGAGATCGAGCTCGGCCGGTACCTGACGACGCTTGGCGCGTACCGGGATGCGGAACGTGTGCTCGTGGCGGTGCACGCCACATCGGACTCAACGGGCGCCGCTGGCGGCGAAGTCAAGGCGCGCGCTCGGGAGGCGATTGTCGAGGTCTACACCGCGTGGGCGAAACCCGACGTTGCGGCCGCCTACGCGCAGCAGGAGTAAGCGCGACGCCCTCAACGCGCGCCCAGCACCACCGTGTCGGCGGTGCGTTCTGCGTCACGCACGGCTCTTCGCACAGGACCTTACCGCTCACCGACAGCCGCACGCCGGCGGGGGCATCGCAGGCGCATTGCTGAGCACGTCGCCACCAGTCTCGTCCACGTTGTTGTCGGTCGCGCGGCCGTGCCCTTCGATGAGCCCCTGCAGTCGTCTCGGATGCTCGGTGGCACTAAACGTGATCCTGTCTCTGGGGCATGGCCGACTTGGGGCACCGAGCGGCGCCCGCCCTGGGGTTGCCGGCGCTCTCCTACGAGCGCGTTCCCGGTGCGGCCACCGCTGCGCTCCCCGAGCGCTACCGTCGCCGTCAGCCCGAGACGACCGCGCTCTACCGTGCGGTGTGCGAGCACCTCGATCCGTTTCTCGACGAGGCGCGGGAGCGCGACGGCGAGGGCTATCCCCAGTTCATCGAGCGCGAGTTCCGCCGCTACCTCGACTGCGGTCAACTGGAGCGAGGCTTCGCGCGGTTGCGTTGCCCGGAGTGTGGCTTCGAGCGTCTGGTCGCCTTCTCGTGCAAGGGCAGACTCTGCCCGAGCTGCATCGGCCGGCGCATGGCGGAGACCGCCGCGTACCTGGTCGATACGCTGTTGCCCGAGGCTCCCTACCGTCAGTGGGTGCTGAGCTTCCCCTGGCCGCTGCGCTTCCGGTTGGCGGTCGACCGGCGCCTGTTCACGGCGCTGATCGGAACGTTCCTGCGTACGGTGTTCGCCTGGCATCGGCGGCGCGGTCGCGCCCTGGGAATCGCCGGTGGCGAGAGCGGCGCGGTGACCTTCGTGCAGCGCTTCGGCGGTGCATTAAATCTCAATCCCCACCTACATAGCCTGATCCCCGACGGCTTGTTCGTGCCTGGCGAGAGCGAGGGCGAGCCGCTGGGCTTCGTGCCGCTACCTACACCGACGCACGAGGAGATCGAGGCGCTGACCTGGCGCATCGCGCGGCGGCTGACGCGGGTGATCGAGCGACTGTGCGCCGATGCGTTCGCGACCGAGGAGCTCTTCGAGCGCACGGTGGCGTCATTGCGCCAGGCGTTGGCGCGCTCGGTGGAGGCGCCGCTACCGCGGGCGGGCGTGGGGCTCGAGGACGCTCGTCCCGAACCGCCTCAGACGCCCTTGTGCGCGAAGGTGGCGGGGTTCTCCTTGCACGCGGCGCGGCTGGTACCGGCAGATGACCGCGTGGCACTCGAGCGCTTGTGTCGCTACGGACTGCGCGCGCCGTTCGCTGTGTCGCGCTTCAGCCTGGCAGCCGATGGGCGCATCGTCTACCGCTTGCGCAAGCCGTGGCCGAAGCCCGGTGGAGCGAGGTGTCTGGTGCTCGAGCCCGGTGAGCTGCTCAAGCGGCTGGCGTCGCTGGTGCCGGCACCCTACAGCCACATGGTCCGTTATCACGGCGTGTTCGCCAACCGTTCGCGCTGGCGCCCCCTGTTGCCCTCCCCGCCGGCGGTGGTGGATCGGGAGGATGAGCCGGAAAAGGGGACGCTGCCGCTCGTTTCAGGGTCAGCTGAGGAGAAGGCCGACGTGGCCGGCGACGCCGCTGCCCCCCACCGCCGCCGACCGCTGCGTTGGGCGCAGCTCCTCTTGCGGGTGTTCTTCGTCGACGCGCTGAGCTGCCCGCGCTGTACACCCGCGCGAGGGCGTCGGGTGCCGATGGTGGTGCTGGCGTTGATCACCGATCCGCAGGTGCTGCGGCGGATCCTCTCGCACCTCGAGCTGCCCGCCGATGGGCCGCCGCTGGCTCCGCGCTCGCCCGGGGGTGATCTGGGGCCGCTGTTCGAGCGCGGCGACTCTGGGGCGAGGTGGCCGGCCCGTCCTCCCCCCTGACCGAGGCGATCAGGGAGAGCGGGCGCGCGGTGCCGACAAACAGCGTTTGGATACGCCGCACGCTGCTCCCCTCGCTCCCTCATCTCGAGATCTCAAGTCAAACGATGGAAACGTCTCCGGCCCGTGAGGTCACTGAGCGCCGGTCACCGCATGCTCGCATGAGCCACTCCGCATCGTTTCGGCGGTGTCCGGATTCACTTCCCCGCCGCACGAGCGAGTCCTGGAGCCGCTCGACGCCGACAACGACCACTGTCGCCGCCGATACGGTGGGCTGATACAATGGTGATCGACTAAAACGCGGTTCGATTTTCCTATGCGCTCACACGCGAGGCGCAAATTTCTGGCGTCGGAGCCCGTGGAGGCTGCGCTTTCCGCCAACGCCCTTGACCAGATCCGTGCTCTGTACGAGGTCGAGGAGTCTTGCAAGGACTTGTCGCCGGATACGCGCTTGGAGCATCGCCAACGGCACAGCTTACCGATCGTCAATGGCTTTTTTGAGTGGCTGACTGCCCTCCAGGCGGAAAGGGCGTTACTGCCAACCGACCTGTTCACCAGGGCCATGGCATATACGCTCGACCGCGAGCATTCACTCCGAGTGTTTCTGGAGCATCCGGGTGTGCAACTCGACACCAATCACCTCGAGCGGGCCATTCGAATGATTGCCATGGGTCGCAAAAATTGGCTCTTTTGTTGGACGGAGGCTGGCGCCAAGCAGTTGGGCGTACTCCAAAGCCTGCTGACGACCTGCCGACTGCACGGCATTGACGGCTACACCTACTTTGTCGACGTGCTCCAGCGCATCCAATCGCATCCGGCAAAGCGCGTCCAGGAGTTGACTCCTAGGCTCTGGGCGACGCTATTTGCCGATTCCCCACTGCGCTCCGAAGCAATCACCCTCACCACCTAGGTCACCTGCGCTCATCGCCCTTGCGGCGCCGGGTCCTAGCAGGGCTCGCTTCTTCCAGTCACGTCGACTCCGCTGGCTGACCGCTTACAAAGCTCTTGACGCTCTACACGTTTGCATGTTACCAACTCTAGCCCACCCACCAATGTGACACGTGTTCGTCCATCCACAATATGTGGGGTTAGCAAGGAGCAAGCTAAACGATGGGAAACCCGCGATTTTGGAGCATGATCACTGAGGGAGGACCAAGAGCGACCCTCAAAACAGCGTGCTCGGTCCAGGTGGTTGTTTGGTGGGAGCTTGCACACGGCTTCCGAGGCCCAAAATGGCACGACTTATGCGCTACTAACGCACCACGCCGCGCCGCGGAGGGGTGTACTGCGCGGCCAACGCCTTATCGCAGAAGCACATCACGTACTTCCGCGCAGCATGGCACGCAATCGCAAACAGCGTGGCCCGACCACCATCAAGAAGCTTACTCATGCGCAGTGGGACCACAAAGCGCGCTGAGCTGATGAGCGTGTGCTACAAGAAGACTGTCGCGGCAGTCCTCCTCGCTGTAGCCTGCGGTTCGTGTGACGAAGATGGCGCTGTTAAGCCGCCGATGGATGGGACGTCTCAAGCCTTTGCGCAAATAGACGTTTGGCCCGCGTGGTCTCCCAATGACAGTCTCGTAGCCTTTGCACGCACCGTGGAGAGTTCACTCGGCCCGCCGGGAATCTACATAGTGGGAAGCCATGGGGGTGCGAGCGCGGAGCTTGTAGCGGCAGGGCATGGTGCAAGCCATCTTAGATTCTCACCCAGTGGGTTGCAGCTAAGTTTCACCGCCGGGCTCGAGCTTCATTTGCTGGACTTGCGAGCTCGCGAAGTGAGGCAGCTTACAAACACAGGTGGCAATGCTCAAATGGCCGACTGGTCACCCGACGGCGACTCAGTAGTGTTCTTCAGCCCCTTCATTTTGGCGAATCGCCAACCCAGTCTTCATATTCTAACTCTTGCCGATGGCAACACCATTGGATTTCACAACAACGGAGAACCAATCTCGGGGCGTCGCCCAAGATGGTCGCCCGACGGAGACCTAATAGCGTACGAGTACGTTAGCGTTACGGGTGACCATGAAATCCGCACAGTGCGCCCCGATGGAAGCAACTTACGGCAGCTCACCCGTGCCGCAAGCAATGGCTGGCTCGCATCTGACCCGAGATGGCTCGATGACGGCCAACGCATCCTGTTTCGCTACACATTGAGGCGAAACTCATTAGTTAGTTGCTCTCGCGTTGTCAGTCGAACGGGAAGCGACGCACACGATTGGCCGGCGTTCATAGGGCCCTTTGATGCGATTTCGCACGATTCGCGGCTCTTGGTGACTGCTGCGCCCCTGGACGACACCACAAGAGTTGCGGGTCTTCCCGTTTGGACGTTGTTCACAAAGGAGCTTGACGACGCTGGGTCTTCAACGCTTGAGCAACTAACCTTTTATGAGGCGCCTCCATAGATGGAGGTCTAAGAGGAGCAGTTCAATGAAGAGCTTCCTGGTTGCCATCTCCGCTGTGATTGCAGTTAGTACTCTTTGGTCCGGTGATGCGCAGTGTGAGCGGCAAGCCCTAACTCCCATCCTTGAGGTCACGAGCACATCACTTGACTTTGGCGATGTCTACGTTGGCATTTGCGAGTACTTGCCGATAGAGATTCAAAACGGTTCTGGTGACCCGCGCTCAACGCTGAAAGTGACATCAGCCGTCGCCGACGGGAGTGGTTTTTCCATCCACGACCAACACGAAATACCATTTGGGATTCCAGGAGATGGTACATCAGTCGTCCTGTTCGTCCGTTGCTGCGCCGTGCAGGATGGGCTAGCGAGTGGGACTCTTACAATAAGTTCATCCAACGCGGCCGAGGCCGTTGCAGAGGTGTCGCTCTTTGCGAATGTGTTACCGATAACCGAGAGCTTTGGAGAGTTCTTTTTGGAGTTCTCGGTCAACGCCTTTAGTACCACTCCACCGATGGATGGACCACCTTCAGCCTTCCAATTTTCGTGCCCAGGCTTCTCCGATAGCCTGGCCAGTATCGGTGTAACAGACCTGCGAAGATTGGCCCCGTGGTTCCAACCGCAACACATCTCATACGTCAACCGATTCGGCGAGGATGTCACACTCTATGACTTGTCCAGGATGTACATCGCGACAACCGCGGATTCGTCGAGTTGCGCATCAAGAACCTTCTCGCTGATGGAAGAGAGTTGCGTCGACAGGGCACAGATTGGCATTCTAAGCGAGCCGCAAGCTCGTCGATGCCCAGAGTTCCATGGGGACCGAACAAGTGTCTCCTTTCCGGATGATTGGGCCTTCTGCGAGCAATGGGGATTGGAGAATGGACCACACAGTGTGCTCCGTTGGGAACAGGCAGTGCCGGGCTTTGATATCGGCATGCGGGAAGCGTGGGACCTGATAGATGGAAACATGCAAACGGGAACAGGCAGCGACGATGTGAGAATCGCGGTTCTGGATGACGGAATCCAACTCGATCATGATGACCTTATCACCAGGGTTGAGGATGGCCCGAACTTCATAGGTCAAACGGACACGGAACACGGCACAAACTCTGCCGGAGTCATTGGCGCCATGGGCAACAACGACGAGGGGATTGCTGGAATCAATTGGGGCACGACGATGGTGGACGTTACGGTCTGTAATGATGATAACTGTCCCCAGTACCTTGATGGCATCGCTTGGGCACTCGACCCATCCAATGACATTGACATAGCGCACTTGTCGTTTTCCCGGCCGGGAGGACCGATTGTGGCAGGACACGCGCTACTTCGGACCGGCACTCTGATGGGTCTGCTGAACGTCGCAGCCATGGGAAACGAGAACTCACCAGTTCCGGTATACCCGGCGGGCCTTCAGCATCTGACGCTTGCGACTGGCGCCATGTGGATGAACGGGCTGCGTTGGCAAGACATTCTTGTGCCGGGCACGGGAAACACTGGCGAGGGTTCCAATACCGGGCTTTGGATTGACGTGATAGCACCGGGCGGACGCACAATTATGACGACGAAACACCTCAACGAATACACGACCACTCTTACTCCGGCCGGAGGATTTGGTGGGACCTCGGCGGCAATTTCGTTTGCAACTGGCGCACGCGGCGGCTCACTTGCTATCTTTCTATCGCGACGCTGGCCCCGGGCCAGTAGGGCAACATGACCTCGATGGGGACGACATCACTCAAATTCTACGTCTGACGGCGTTAGACCTAGCCCCAACCGGGTTTGATGTTGAGAATGGTGCCGGCTTGATTCGCTTGGACGCGGCTCTCAGGCGAGTCCTGCCACCAGCCAATCGACTAGAGCACGGCGTGATTCCCGCAGGGTCACTACAGGTCATAGACGTTGAACCGGGCTTTGGCAACCCACGGCTCTTCGTTGGTTTTCCCGAGCCCATTGGCACTGGTCAGTACCAAGCAATAAGATACACGCTTGAAGCAACGACGTTGCTGCTCACTAACTTCGATAACGTTGAGTACGTCTGGCCCCGAAACTCTGGGACACACGGAGCCGTGAACAAGATTCAGGTTCCGTTTAGCTATTTCAATGACGAACCCGGATTTGCAGAAGTCGTTTCGTTCACTGAGGACAGCGTTACGCTTCGAACTTACGTATACGATGTACGAGACTTTTGGAACCCGAGCATCCATGTGGCTTGGTGGCCGACCACACCTGCGAACGCGTCAATCGCGTTCACTGCACTAGGGCTTGGCTTGACCGGTGGAGTCGGAGTCTCAGGCTTGCCAGAGCCAACTGTCGTCACTGCAGTTCAGGTACTCCCGAAGATTGCACAGGGACGGACAACCTTCGAAGTGACGACGGAGCTACGAGGGGAAGCAAAACTCAGTATCTATAGTATCGAGGGCCGGCTGGTGCGCCAGTACGCTTGGCGGCTTGCCTCGGACCTGGAAACCATTACCTGGGATGGTCGTGACGAGATGGGGGCGCACGCGGCGAGTAGAATCTACTTCTACGACGTATCGGTGGATAACGAGAGTGTGTTGGCGGACAAGTTCGTGTTTCTTCGGTAGTGAGGACCCGGCGCGGCGAGCGGTCACCGCTCGCGCGACTGCTCAGCTTGGTCGTTGTTGGATTTGCTTTGAGCCCCAGCTGATCAAGAAGGGACAACGGCGGCTGCCAGGTTTCGACGACAAGGTGATCGCGCTGTATCCACTCGGCGAAGCCATGTTGATCTAGCAGAGGGTGTTTTAGCAGGATCCTGCATCTAGGAGGTGCAGGATGCAGACGAGACAAGTGACTGATTTGGAGCTGCGCCGCGCGTTTGACTCCGCCTACTGGCGAGAGGATGAAGCGCGCCTTGTTGTGGACGCCTGTGTTCTTCATCGTCGTCACTGCAGCAACAGGATTGTTGCTGTCGCAAGCGGATGAGGCCGCGCTGGTAGCGCAGGATCTCAGGGAGCAATCGAGAGGCGAGATAGGCGATGCTGTTTGCTGCCCGTGCAGCATCGCCTTCAGGTCCTTGCGCCTGAGCTCGGTGGTTGAGCATGCGCTGGCCGTAGAGGCAGTCGAGATCCTCGGTAACGATCTCAGTGACAGCCTCGGCGAGATCGTCTAGGTGTAAGCGGTCAGCCAGCGGAGTCGACGTGACTGGAAGAAGCGAGCCCTGCTAGGACCCGGCGCCGCAAGGGCGATGAGCGCAGGACCTAGGTGGTGAGGGTGATTGCTTCGGAGCGCAGTGGGGAATCGGCAAATAGCATCGCCCAGAGCCTAGGAGTCAACTCCTGGACGCGCTTTGCCGGATGCGATTGGATGCGCTGGAGCACGTCGACAAAGTAGGTGTAGCCGTCAATGCCGTGCAGTCGGCAGGTCGTCAGCAGGCTTTGAAGTACGCCCAACTGCTTGGCCCCAGCCTCCGTCCGGTGAGTAGGCCGGAGGGATTTCACCTCCAGCCTCTCGCAGAACGGTACGTGAGCCTCTCGACTCATACCGCTCCCATCAGACAAACACACCCGTCATCCCGCAACGCCAGTGCGCAAACAGACCAGGGTTCGATTTGGCCATCCGTACCAGGTACTGACCAGCCCTCGTCTTCTTACCTCTGAAGCGCTTGTGCTTGTTCATGACCCAAGCCCTCAGCGATCCGTTGAAGTACCTCAAGAAGGGATACAGCGCCGACCGATTGAATCGGCCGTAGTAGTTGATCCAGCCCTGCAGAACAGGGTTGAAGTCTCGCGCTATGTCCTCGATGCTGCGGTCTACGCGGTTGCGCAAGTTTGACCTTCTGATCATCGCCCTCATGGACTTCAACGCACCGTTGCTCACGGCAGGACTGAAGCTGATGAACAGCTCCCCCTTCGCGTTCTTCGATGCCCGACCACGAAACGTATAGCCCAGAAACTCAAACGACTTCACCTGGTAGGCCTCGCACCTATTGCTATCTCTGCAGTACACAATCTGCGTCTTCTGCGGATGCAGCTCCAATCCACATTCCCGGAACCGCTTCCCCAGCGCAGCGAGCAGCTCACGCGCTTGTTTCAACGAACGACAGTGCAACAACCCGTCGTCCGCATAGCGGCACCAGGGAACGTCCGGGAAATGTCTCTTCATCCAAACGTCGAAGACGTAGTGCAAGAACAGGTTGCTCAACAGGGGGCTGACGACCCCTCCTTGCGGAGTTCCTCGACCACGAGCTACCAAGCAGCCGTCTGGCTGTTGAAGCGGTGCCTTCAGCCATCGTTCCACGTAAAGCAACGCCCACTTGCAGTTCACGTGCGTACGAAGCGCCCGCATGATCAGAGCATGCGGCATGTTGTCAAACAGCCCCTTGATATCAAACTCAAGGACCCAGTCATATCGCCAGCATCGTTTCCGCGTGACTCCGATTGCGTCCAGCGCCGACTTCCCGGGCCGGTAGCCGTAGGAGTCGTTCAGAAAATGCGGTTCGATATCTGGCTCGATCTGGAGTTTGACGACTGCTTGCGCCACGCGATCAGCCACCGTCGGCACTCCGAGCATCCTTTCTCCGCCCGATTTCTTTGGTATCGCTACCGCTTTTACGGGCGGGGGAAAGTAGCTCCCCGACGACATCCGATTCCACAGACGATAGAGATTGTTCTTCAGGTTTTCTTCAAAATCACCGAGTGATTGGTGATCCACACCAGCGGCTCCAGCGTTGGCCTTGACAAGCCGGTAAGCTTGCATCACATGCCACTTCGGTATGACGAACGGTTTTGTCTTCATCCCCATCTCCTCCTGGACAAGCCAGTTGGATGCAGACAAGACTGCCTGACGTAGCCCCTTCGCTCCATCGCCATTACAGCGGTTTCGTCACTACTACAGGCTACTCCGCCCCAGTGCCTTGCATCGGTACTCAGATTCTTGTGCGTTCCCCACTTGAATCGCTCCCTTAACATCAAGACGACTGGTTCCCGCAGTTCCGTAGAAAAGCCTGAATCAGACTCACGCCACCTGCACGCCGGACACCGCCTGAGCAGCCTTCAGGGCAACTCTCAGGCTCATCCCGGGAGTTCTGCTCGCCCCCGGTTTTGATGTCATGTTCTGGTTCACGACGAGTCATCAGCGGTTCACTTTCGTTCGTCTTTCTGATCCATACCTGCCGAATCACGTTCGACTTTTCCCCAACGCTCACGACCAACACTCTTAATGCCAGCCGCTTGGGGTGGTTTGAAGCCTGTTCCTGACAACCGACTTCGACGGGCCTACCGTCATCTCTTCCACAGCTTCGCACAAGCGGACGGAGACCCTGTGGTTCCATCGTTTGTGCTTCTGCGGCACACAACAAAAAAGCCAATTTTTGCGACCCATGGCAATCTGTCGAATGGCCCGTTCCAGATGGTTGGTATCGAGCTGCACGCCCGGATGCTCCACAAACACTCGGAGCGAATGCTCCCGGTCGAGCGCGTATGCCATGGCCCTGGTGAACAGGTCGGTCGGCAGTAACGCTCTCTCAGCCTGGAGGGCGGTCAGCCACTCAAAGAAGCCATTGACGATCGGCAAGCTGTGCCGTTGGCGATGCTCCAGACGAGCATCCAGCGACAAGTCCTTGCAAGCCTCCTCGACCTCGTAGAGGGCACGGATTTGCTCAAGGGCTTTGGCCGAAAGCGATGCCTCCACGGGCTCCGACGCCAGGAATCTGCGCCGTGCGTGTGACCAGCAATTCGCTAGTTGCACCTCATGGTGCTTCGCAGCATAGCGCTCGTACGCCTCATAGCCATCCGCCAATAGCTTTCCGCAAAACTCCTTGAGCGTCCGCGACACCACCTCGTAAGCTCGGGTTTCAGCAAACGGGAACACCACCTCGTCTCGGTCACCGTACACTGGCCAGAAGTAGCCCAGCTTCATCCTCCCGCGCCCAGGTGGCCTTTGCTTCTTGCGGCCCGCCTTAATCGGCGTCTCGTCCATCGCCAGAACATCGCTCTCCAACACCGAGGCCAGCTGCGCCTCGTATATCGGCTCCACCAGCTCCGCCACGCGCTGGAAGTAGCTCGTCAGCGTCGAGCGGCCTATATGGATCCCCAAAGCCTTGAGTCGTTGATGCTGGCGATAAAGCGGCATGTGGTAAGCCAGTTTATCCACCACCATCCCCGCCAAGAAGCTCACATCCACCCGGCTCCCCTCGAGCACAGAGCTCGGCGCCGGTGGACACGAAAACTGGCCATCGTCCTTGCGCTTTAGAACCTCACGCTCGTAACGGACAACGTAGTACGCGCCTGGGCGCTGCACCAACGTAAAGCTGACTTTCTCGCCTACCTTCGTGTACTTGTCGCGCTCTTCGGGAGGGACGGTGGGATCCGATATCTGCACGGTCTTGACCTCCACCGAAGGGTCGAACTGAGGTGGCTTGTCTTCGAACCGGCGTTCCCGGCGCTTGCGGCGCTTGTGCTCGGGTATCGTTACTTCAGAATCTGGCGCGGTCTCTTCGGCAACATCCAGCTCACCCAGCGAAAGCTGCGCGGCGGGAACTGGGACGCGCCGCTCGGACTTCGGACCAAACACTTCGCGCTTGAGCCACGCGACTTGTTGCGCAAGCGCGTCGTAGTCCTTCGATAGAGAGTCGTGACGAGCTAGTAAGTCAGCAACCTCGCTGCGGCTCATGCATGCTGCTCGCTCGTCGTACGTCATGCGTCGATTTATACCGCATCCGTCGCCTGCCACCAAGAACTATCCCGTCCAAAATGAGTCGAAACGTTCGCTCATTTAGTTCTTGGCGCTGCGCTGTTCCCGGTATGACGAACCGACCTTGCTCGAGGCGTTTTGCAAAAAGCGAAAAGCCTGTTCGATCCCAATAGAGGGCCTTTAGGTAATTGCCACGACGGTTGATGAAAACAAAGAGCGTGCCGGAGAGAGGCTATGTGTCGCGATACATAGCCTCTCTTATGTGGCGGGCGTGATTATGCAGCGGCCGGCTACGAGCACGCCTCCAAGAGGTTGACAACGTGGCAGTTTGCTCGTTGTCGCCGCCACATAAGAATCACAGACTCTCGAGCAGACCAAGCACCGCATCCCTGGGTTGGAACCGGTGCGCTGCGTTGCCTCGGATGCCGGCCTTGTCCAGGCCACGACGCATCATGTCGACATCCGCTGCCGCGTAGCGATGAGTGGTGGCAACGTGCGCGTGCCCAAGCCACGCCTGGATCGTCAGAAGATCTACGCCCGATTGCAAGAGGATCATCGCGAAAGAGTGCCTGAACACGTGCGGCGAGATCTGCTTCTGGGCGAGCTCAGGCATCTGCTTGGACGCTGCGGCAACGGAGCGACGCATCACGTGAGTAGCGCCGAAGCGTGTCAGGCGCTGCCCGTGTGGACCGACGAGTACCGGCACATACTCATGTCCTACAGGAGAGAGTGGACCCTGGAATATTATGTGGCGGCAACAAGGTCGATCACCCGGGATCGAAAGGACTTCGTCCGGCGACGCTACATATCACAGCCCGCCACATAAGAGAGGATCCTCGTTCAGCGCGTATTTGACGACACCGACCAATCCATGGAACGACTTACGCATGTCGACAGGCTCACGGTAGGCGAGGATCCTTCGGACGGGCGACGGACCGAACATTGAAGCTAACCGTGGATCCGCAGCATGCGCCCGTCGGGGAGTTCGATGTCGACAGCCCATCCGCCAAGTGTGTTGCCGACTTCTACGAAGTCGTGTCGTTCGACTTTAGGGTCGTCCTGGCGCTGGTCGGCCAACTTTCGGCGCCAGCGATGCAGGCTGGCGACGCCAATTGCCTCTTGCTTGCAAAACTCGCGGCTCGGGACCCCACTTCGCTCGTAGCGCGATACGATCTCGCGCCATTCGGAGGCTGTGCGGCGGACGGGGCGGGTCGGAGTCTCGTTCATCGGGATAGCTCCTGGCTACAGGTTCATGGCGACACCGACCATCGGCATCAGTCATGTTGTAGCTCAAGATGCGGCCCCAGGGAAGGCTCCCTCTGCTGAGCGCTTACGTCTAGGTCGAATTGTGGCAGCATTAGGCGACCTCCTTGGAGGCGGCGATGACATCGTCAAGTTCGACGATGTCCTGGTTTCTGGAAGCGTGGGCGAGGGTAATGACCTCTGGAACAAGGCAATTGGCCTTGAATACACGGACGTTCTCGAACAGAGCAGGCTTGGCCAGCCATGCGACCAATCAACCGGGCAATCTGCTGTCTGTTTCTAGGTGATCACGGAACAGCAAGCAGCACTCTAACATCAATCGAACGTCTTGCTCACGAGAGAGGTCAAAAGGCCCACCATGCAGTAGCGCTCTGCCTCCTAGCAGAACTTAGCCGCCGCCGGAGCGACCTCGAAACCGCGAAATCCAAGATCGAACAAGCCCGGGCGATCGAGATGCCCGTCCGCTCACGCGAACACACGATCTGTATCGAATACGCCGGCAAGATCGAAGCTGACCTCGGCAACCGAAAGCGCGCCATCAAGCTCTTCCGCGAAGCGCTGGCAATCGAAGGGCAAGTCAATCCGAAGAGCGACACCGTCTCCGAGTGCCTCAGGCACATCGCCGATAACTTGATCGCGCTGGGGCAGTACGGGCAAGCGATCGATTACGCCAAACGCTGCCTCGATCTGTCGCGCACCAACTACGAAGCAATCGAAGTGGCCGCCGCCTTGCGTGCACTGGCCAATGCGCAGTCCAGGCTGGACAAGCCGGAAGAAGCCGAGTCGCTGTTCGAAGAATCCATCGCGGGTTTCCGGGCAGTGGAAGAGCCGTACGAGCTGGCGATCGCGTTGCACGACTTGGTCGTGCACGGGCTCCGAGAAGACGCTGGGGATGTGGATGTCATGGCCCGCGTGACCGAAGCCGAGCGCCTTTTCGAACGACTCGGAGCTACAACGTGGCTTGAGCGCACTCGCCAACTGCGCGCCGAGGCGATGAAGCAGCTCTCCCGCCGGGGCGAGGGCGCCTCCAGTCGTCGGCGGTCACCACGCCGCCAACCGGATGCCAATGACACGTGCGGCTTCATCACGTCGGATGCAGGCCTTCTCAAGGAACTCAAGGAACTTGTCCTGGTCAGCCAGGTCGACATCCCCGTCCTCATTACCGGCGAACGGGGCACTGGCAAAGAGATCTTTGCCCAGGAAGTGCACCGCCTTTCCAAGCGGGAGGGGAAGCTGATCGCCCTCAACTGTGCGGCGATTCCATCTGAGCTTCAAGAGGCCACTTTCTTCGGTCATGCGCGGGGTTCGTTCACCGGCGCCATCGCTGACCGCCAAGGCGCCTTCGAGCTCGCCCAAGACGGCACCTTGTTCCTGGACGAGATCGGCGACATGTCGCTCGAAGCACAGGCCAAGCTGCTGCGCGTCTTGGAGGAGAAGAAGATCTGGCGCATCGGCGACTCGAAGCCGCGCGCGGTTTCGGCCCGCATTGTCGCCGCCACCAATCACAACATCCATGAATTGGTGCGCAGCGGCCGCTTCCGGCCCGACCTTTTTGATCGACTGGACGGACACGCCGTCGACCTCACGCCCCTCCGGACGCGCCGGGACGACATCGATCTCTTGATCGACTACTTGTTGGATGAGGCGAACGAGGAAACGGGCCGCAACGTCCGTTTTCCTGAGGAGCTTCGCAAGCTGCGTTACCCGTGGCCGGGCAACGTGCGCGAGCTGGCTCAGGACGTGAAGCGTCTAGTCGCCCACAAACTCGAGGGCGATGCGGACGTAGAACATTCGCGGGTATGGAAGCGCCTCAAGGGTGGCGAAGAGATGCTGGAACCCGAAGGCGGTTCATCGCCAACGCTCCTCGAAATCCAACGCCAGGCCATCCGCGAAGCGATGGAGCGCGCCGACGGCAACCAATCCCAAGCAGCGCGCATCTTGGGGCTGAGTCGCACCACGCTCATCGGCAGGATGAAGCGCTTGGGCATTATCGACTGACGACGCAGCGTCCGCGCCGCGACCGCCCACCACCCGCGCAAACGAAGCGCCAACGCATGCCACACACATCGCCGCGCTGGCCTTTCAAGCGGCTAATTTTTTGTCGCCATAAGACTACACTTTTGTATTGACAGCGCACCCTCGCCACTCTAGAGTCGCCCCTAAGCGTTGCGACCCCAAGGCCGCCGCCTGACGCCCAGACCCCACGACACACCGGCAGCTTGCTGTCGCCAACTGTGATGACCGAGATGTGGGAACGCCGCAGCAATACCCAGACGCGCAACTCGACTTCTGTCGGATCAATAGCACCAGTGCTTCCTTGCACTGCTGGGGAGGCTGATGTTGCCTACGGAACCAAAACTGGAAACAACGTTGGCACCGATCGAGCGCGGGGTAGCGATCGGCAACTCGTTAACCTACTGGTTACCGAGAGGGCGCTGGACAAGCACGTCGCCATTGGTTTAGCACGCGTCTGGGACGAGCAGAAGTACCGCACGCTCGGCCATGCCCGCGGCGTTGACTATGTCCAGGAGCGCCTGGGGATGAAGCCAGGAAAAGCACGCTGGCTCGTGAAGGTCGGCCGTGCGATCACTGAATATGCAGAACTCAATCAGGCGTTAACGACGGGGCGGCTGAGTGCATCGCAAGTTGTCGAGCTGGCGCCCGCTCTGAACGCTTGTTCAAAGGCTGAACGCGCCGCCTGGGTTGAGCAAGCAGCGTCGCTGACGGTGCGCGCCCTGCGCGCACTCATCCGCGGCGAATCAAATGATGCGACCACGAACCCCGGCGACGCCGGTGAGACCATCGATGGACGGCCGGATTCCGATTCAGACATTGATCCGGGAGTGTGGTTCTCACTCAAGAGTCCAGCTCGCGTCGGCGAACTCTGGCCGCTAGCCACAAACCTTGCCCGCAAGGTCTCGGGGCAACATCTGCCACACTATTGCTGTGCCGAGCTGATCGCGGCCGAGTATCTTTCTTTCGCTACGGACGCGCCGCTCGAGGGGGCCGGGGACCACAAATGCGGCCGTTCCGGCGACCTCGTCCCGTCCGCGGCGCAGACACCTGCCGGATCGAACACATCAAAGTCATCGGGCGCACCGCCGCCGGGCAAGCCGTCACCGGACGGAACGTCGCCGGGCGGGACTTCTCCGGGCGGGACGTCACCGGACGGGACGTCGCCGGGCGATCCGTCGCCGGCCGGGACTTCTCCGGGCGGGACGTCACCGAGTGGAGAGTCACAAGAGGCCGGCCTGCGCGCTACCCTCCACGGAAGCGCAAACTCACCCGCGCAGCCGGCTAAGAAGCTCCCCCACGAACCCTGGCCCACAACATGCAGATGACCGGCCAAACCCAGAAACTGCCGGCGAGTTCTCGAGCATCCACAACGCCCAGGATGCGTGGGCTATCCATGCAACGCTCGAGCGTCTTGAGGCTCGCCGGCGCAAGCTCCGCCTGGAAATCGGCGAACAACTCCATATACTCCAAAGTTGCAAGGGATGGCGCGCACTGAATTTCAACACGCTGGGCGACTACTGCGAGAACCGCCTCACGATTAGCAAGCGACGGGCCTTCGACCTCATGCGCCTTTTCCGTCGGCTCCGGTCGCTCAAGCGCCTGCGTCGAGCCTACTTGAGCGGCGCCATCCACTACTCCAAGGTCCGCTCCCTGCTGAAAGTCGTACGCCCGGCCACTGAGCGCCCATGGTTGGAGTGGGCGCGACCCCGATCGTGCCGGGAAGTCGACGCCATCACCCAGTACGCCGAACTCTATGTCCTGCCTCCGGGTGACGCGCCCACGTTTGCACCGGCAACCGCGGGTGATGCTGCGGGAAGCAAGGACGCCGAAAGTTCACCACAGGTGGGATCTCCCCTACCACCCCTAAGCAACCGCAGTGGTCCTCGAATCGCCGGAAAGGAAGAACTCATCATGAACCATCCCGAGAAACTCTCGACACACATACGTTTCTGGGCGCCAACAGCGGAAGCTCAGGTGTTCAAACGCGCACTGGTGCGTTGCCGCGAACTCAACGGTCCATGCAACGATGGCGATGATGCCGATTGGCGCTACCTGGAGATCATCCTGACCCACTTCATCCTGACGCACGACCCACCAGGAACTCGGCGACCAACCCTTCGATACAAGATTTTTACCCGAGACGACTTCATCTGCGGCGTTCCAACCTGTCCGTCGCGCGCCAACTTCGAGGCCCACCATATCTGGATGCGCTCCGACGGCGGTCCGGACGAGGCGTGGAACTTGCTAACACTATGCGCGTCGCACCATCATATGGTGCACGAGGGCATTGTCGAAATAGGTGGCTGGGCGCCGTGGGCGGTGATCATTCGCCAGGGGATCGATCCGCGCAACAACCGAGCGGCCGACAACTTCAGAAACGGCCTGCGAACTTCAGACGCGGAGGCACGCGAGTGGATGACCCACTGGCGACGCTGGTGCCGGGCGCGGGGAAAGCGCACCCATCGATTAAACGGCGCCGCGGCCAACGGAGTGGCTGCAAAGTCGGTATCAGCGGTTTGACCACGGGGCTGGAAAACATGGGAACGCAGACAAAGCCAGCTGAACTAGCTGGGAGCCCCCTGAGCGGCCACGGCCAGAACCAAGGCAGCCGCCAACGCGCCGGTGTGACCCAATGAAGTCGCGGCCAAACCCTCAACTAGTGCGCGCTGGGTACCGACCGCTGGCTCAGCGCCTCGGCTGCTGCGCGCTCCATATCCGTCAACGCCGTCAAGATCCCCATCTCCGGATCGTTCAAAATCGCACCCTTCATCTCCGCAAAGTAGTCGAGCAGATTTTGGCGAAGGATGGGTCGGTTCTCGTCGCGCGTGCGGTTGTGGTCCCAGGCGTCCCACACCAAAACGCCCACGCCAACGATGGGCCCCAGGAGCTTGCCCCCGGCTTTGGCTGCAACCTTGGCGCCGGTCTTTGCCGCCACCTTACCGGCCGCCTTGGCTGCACTCTGAGCGGCGAGTTTGCTACCAACCTTGCCAACCAAACCTGCCACGTGCTTACTCAAGAGTATTGCGCCGCCGGCTCCCGACACGGTCAGCGCCTTCAGAGTCAGCGACACGTCGCGATTGCCCTCGGTCGCCGTAGTCAGAAGCGCAACGTCCTCCAGGTAGCGCGACCATGCAGCGTGCGGAATGGCGTGGCGTTCGGGAATGGCGTCCAATCCCTCGCGCAGGGCGGCTATGTAGCGCTCCACGACCGCACGCGCAATCGCTTCGAGCTCCAATTGGGCAACCTGGGGACGCAAGACGCGCCGGGCAAACTCGCCTTGGATGCGCTCGGTAATGCGCTCAGCCGCGGTAGGTTGCGTTTCGAATACTTGGTGCAGCGAGCCATACCAAAGGCTCTGCAGACCAATGAGCTGCTGATTCCAGTAGTTGAAGTACCAGCTGAGGAAATTCTGATCGACTCGCTCGGTCAACGTGGCGATCCAAGCATCCAAGCGCTCGTCGGCCAGCTGGGCGGCGCTTTGACGAGCAGCACTAAAAGCACCCACCACTTCGGTGTCCACAGCACTCCAGTCGACCGGCTTTGGGATAGACTGAGAAGACGGGCGGGAAGCTTGTCCCGGCTCACCCGGTGCCGATCCCTGACGACCCAACCAATAGCGACCGACCCCAGCCAACACGACGATCAGTACGGCGATCCAAACGCCGTTCCAGAGCAGGACGCGCACAGCGCGCATTCGGCCCGCCCAGCGCACGAGCGGTTCACGCGCGTCACCCTCGCAGCGAGGACTGTCGGGATCAGAACCAAAACTCAACGGATGCCGCCCGGACTACCAGCGATGGTAGGCAGGATGACCGGGCTTCACGGCGACGAACAACCCACCAAACGTCACGCACAAATCATCGCCAGCATGCAACGATGCCTCCACACGCGCCTTCCGCTCACTCAACTCAACGGGCCAAGCGCGCAGAACGACTGGCGCCTGACTGGGCGTCGGCCGCAACAACTTCACCTCGAACTGGGCGGTGACCGTGCAGGGAAGTTCATCGATGGCGCGAGCGCGCATGATGTTGTAGGCAGCCGTCCAGTTGGAATGGCAATCCAAAAGGGTCCCGAGAATGCCCCCCGAGATCATGCCCTCGAAAGCCTCATGGTGTTTCGCAGCCTGCCAAGTACATACCAGGGCCTCACCCACATCCGGACCGGCACCGTCGGCATAGCTCTTGATCTGCAAACCTGCCGAGTTTGCAGCACCGCAACCGAAGCAAGCATTCTGCGGCGCCAGGGCGTCTTGCAGCGCCCCCTCTTGGAGTCCCTGTCCCATCCGCACCTCCTTCACCTCCAACGCCGCACGATCATGGAAACGCCGCGCCATGCCGGCCCATCACCGCAGATGGGTCACCCTTGCCGTAGCCACGGCATCACCAGCTTCCAGCCGCACAAAAAAAACACCCGGCGGCAATTCCCCGCCAGTCAACCCCCTGCCATCCCAGCGGTACTCGTGCTGGCCGGCCGGCAAGAAGCGATTGGCAAGAACGCTCACCATTCGCCCCGCCACATCGTACATCGAAAGCCGCACTCGGGAGGCCCGAACCAACTCGAAACGAATCGCCGGGGCACGTCCAGGGTTGGGCGCCGCCTGCAACCGATATCCCAAGGCCGGAGCTCCGACTGGCTCAACACTTGCCGCGCCCTCGACCTCGACGATGGAGTCAACGTTCAAGTGACCGGTGGTCGACAAGTCAGCCAGCTCAATGTAGACCTCAAGGCCGCTCAGAGCGCTCGTGTCCCACGACCGGCGCGACATGACGTCCGATCCCGTGCCGGTTTCGGTGAACAACACTTCATGGGTATCCGACCGCTTCAACGCAGCATAGACTTGCGCCGGCTCGTTGGCACCGCCAACCAAGAGTTCGATACCGTCGCCGCTCAAAGTAAACGGATGGGAACGGATTATGCCAGTGCGCGCCTCAATAACCCCACAGGCATAGCAGTTGTTGCCGATCGGGCCCTGTACGGCTTCACCTGTATTGATCCAATAGTGACCCTCGAGTTTAGACTCGACGCCGGTCCGTCCATGTGGACGATCCCAGAAGGTCGGCTGCCAATCAAAGGCGTTTCCCTGCACCAAATTCCAGTCATCCCAAAAGTGATTGGATTGGCCGATGATCAAGTTGCCGCTGTCCACCTTGGCCGAGTCGATCAGCGCCACGCGCCCCACGTCGCCGTCGGGGAACAAGACGCCGCGCACCCGGCTGAACCAGGTTTGGGAGTCCAGGTCGACAAGTTCTGCCGCAAAGCTGGTGGCGTCGACCACCGAAGCACCGGGAATGTCCCAACCAGACAACAGCGAGTCGCTCACCGCCATTTGAACACCGGTGGTTGCCGTCTCAGTAAACAAAAGGTAGTGCTTGCCGCCGCTCGAGTAGATCGACGGCGACTCGAGCACGCGCGGGCCATCGTTGGCGGCAAAGGGTGCGCCGGCATCTGCCCAGCTCAGACCATCGCCCGACGTGCCAAGAGCAAGGGCCCCGAGCTTTGTACCACCACCGTATGCAGCGTTGGTTTGCGCCGTCGCAACCATCATCCACTCGCCGTTTTGCATACGCCGCAGGTAAGGATCGCGGCAGTCCGCCCACGTCCCCAAAGTCCACTCAGCCCAGGTCGTGTCGGGCCGGAAGGCCGCTTCAGTCGTCGACAAGTCAGTCCAATCGAAGAGGTCGCTCGATGTCGCCAGTCCAATCTGCTGAGCGACGTCGTTGTCGACACCGGTGTACGCCAACGTAAACGTCCCGTCATGCTCAAACACATGCGGTGCCCACAAGTTGCGTTCCTTCCAGGTGCCCGGCACGATATTCAAAATGCGCGGGTGCTGGGTCCAGTGGATCAAGTCGGGCGACGACGCGTGCCCGAAGTCCACCTCGTTGCCTGGATCGCCCCATCCTTCGCCCTTATTTCCCACGATATAGAAGATGTGATACTGGCCGTGGAAGTAGACCAGGGTGTGGTCCTTAATATAGGTCGAATCTTCCTCAGCAAAGATCCGCTGCTCGAAGTCGAGCAGCACGGCTGCCTTGGCCGATGGGGCAATCAAGGGAACTGCAGCCGCTGCGACCGCACAAACGCACGCCAGCCCCGCACCAACATTTCTCAGGGAGCGAAACAACCGCCAGCGGGAGACACGATGATTCACAGTTGCCCTCAGTCTTCGATGGATGCGATACGAGGCCATGCAACGGAATAGGAGCTAAAACCACGAACGGAACGCGGGGCCGCGAACGGAACGGCGGGTGCCCGAAGTTTAGCACAGGGCGTGCCCGAGCGCCGTTTGGCCCAACCGCCGGGCTTACTCACCCCAGCCCGGCAAAGCGCCGCGCCCCAAAACCACCAGGACAGCGCGCCTCAGCGCCATCCAGGCCACGCACAAGCGGCCTCCAATCAGGAGGTGCAAGAAGCAATCCACCGCCGCGAGGAGGAGGAGGAGCCAGCGAGATCCGGCGCGCCACGACTGCGAGTCCCGAGTCCCCCAACGACGCTCTGCCCTTACAAGAATCGTTGGACCTCATGCAGCCGCTTTTTCCAAAAAACGTACGGCAGCATCTTCCAAAGGACGTACGGCAACGTGAAGTGACGAAGCACAAAGGTCAGCTTTCATCGGTCACGCCCTGCACCCAAGTCGACGGCATCCGGCCCTGCACCCAAGTCGACGGCATCCGGCCCTGCACCCAAGTCGACGGCACCCGGCCCTGCAGCACCCGCCCCTGCGGTCCCCGGCGCCCCCGCAGCACCCCGCAACTCTAGCACCGACACCTCCGGCGGCACGCGAAACCTGACCGGCACGATACTCGTCCCCAACCCCGGACTCACAAACAAGTGCTTCGTCGCCTCAACCACATGACCGATCGCCAAGCGCTGGCCAAACTTGGACGGCACGATCAAGCGCCCCACCCACGGCAGATTCACCTGTCCACCGTGAGTGTGCCCCGCAATGGTCAGCTGCACACTTTCGGGCACATCGTCAAAGACGTCCGGATTATGCGTCAACGCAATCACCGGCTCCCCAGGGATGACCGGCTCAAGCGCATAGTCGACGTCATGCGGGCCCTGCCAGTAGTCCGAAATCCCCACGAGCCAAAACGCCCCAACCTCAGTCGACACCCGCACCGCGTCGTCTTCGAGCAGCCGGATGCCAGCCGCGTCCAGCGCCCAATAGACCCGCTCGGGATCAAACCACCAGTCGTGGTTGCCCAGCACGGCAAAAACGCCATAGCGCGCCCGCAACCCCCCCAGGATTGGCGCCGATTCCTCCGGCGCCACAAATCGCCCCCCGAGCACGCCATGGATCACGTAGTCCCCCGCCAGGAGCACCAGATCGGGGTCGGCGGCATTGGTCAGCGCGACGATCCGCCTCAGCGTTTCGGGCCCATGGTAGGGCGCCCCGGTGTGGACGTCGGCCAAGACAGCGATGCGCAAGGGCGTCGAAGCCAGCCAATCAGGCACCACAATTGTATAGTGCCGGGCCCGAATCGAAGCCGGCTCCACCCAGAAGCACCAAGCTCCCAGCAAGCCAACCACGAGGCTAACCAGAACCAAGAGCATCAGATAGGCGTGCCGCCGGGTCATTGGGGAAGGATGACAGAGAGTTGCAACCCGTCCCCGCAAAAAAAAATCACCACCCGCGCGGGAGATGGCACCAGCCGACCAAATCCCCCGCATGACAGTAGTACCGGGGCGGTGCGAGTGTTTAGCAGCAAGGAAGCATGAGCGCTCGACGCCTGGCGCGCGTTGGTGCCGCCCCCTCCAGCAGGTCCTCACGCGCGCCATCCCCACCGCTTTGACCGCGAGGTCAGGCCGGTGCGGCGTGCGACCGCATATCTGCCACACCCGCAAATCCCTACCAACAACGTCACCGGCGACGTGGCCGTGCGAAGCCCTCGTCACGGAGCGTGCCGCGCATTAAGCATGGAGGTTTCTATGAGAGCTGCCCCTAGCGGTTTCCAGATCCTTGGACCGCTCCTACTTGTCACCTGCCTAGCGGCGCTGCCCGCCCAGAACGCCTCGGCGCAGGTGAACCTGATCAAAGTCGCGATCGCCGGCGGAGCCACGGAGTCGTCCGCCGCCAACTACAACCTCCGGGGTACCGTCGGTGAGTCGGTGGTGGGCTACGTCACCTCCGCCAACTTCCTCATGGGGCAAGGGTTCTGGGCCGGCCACTTCAACCTAAGCAGCACCGGGGTTCCGGAAGTCGCACTCAGCTCAGCCGCACCCCCGGTGAACCGGCTCTTTCCCAGCCACCCGAATCCGTTCCGCTCCCTGACCACGTTCGGCTACAGCGTCGCGGAAGAAGCGCCCGTATCACTCCGGGTCTTCGACGTCACCGGGCGCCGCGTCGCAACGGTTGTCGACCAACGCCAAACCCCCGGTGTCTACCGGATCGAGTGGGACGGCCGCGGCGACTCGGGACAACGCATCGCCAACGGCGTTTTCTTTTACCGGCTCACCGTCGGTGATTGGACGCGCACGCGACAAGTCGTGAAGCTGAAGTAAGCCCGCGCCACCCGCGCGCACAACCGCATGCTCTTAGACCAAACACGCAAGAACTTTCACATTTGGAGTCCTCAATGCACAAGAAATCCACCCTTGTCTTGACACTGTTCGTCTTGCTTGTCGCGGCTACAGCCAGCGCCGAGGGCACGAACCCCAGCGATGACGGCGTCATCTACGACGCTCCCGCGATTCAGCAAGTTGAAGACAAAGGCACTACCCAACCAGCGCAAGTCGCCGGGCAAACCGCACCGCAGTCGGACCCAGGCACTTCCACAGCCGCCGAGTCCGTCCCCTTGCGCATGCCTTTCCAGGGCTTTTTGACCGACGCCTCAGGCACGCCGATCGGCGCCGGCTCACCCGCCACCGTCGATATCGATGTCGAAATTCACACCCACCCGGTGAACAACACGCTGGTTTGGGGACCCGAATCCCACAACAACGTGCCGGTTGCGGACGGCGTCTTCGCGATTCCCTTGGGTGGGAATGGCGCGCCGCTCGACGTCGCTGACTTTGCCGGCGGGGGTCCGCTCTATCTTGAGGTCACTGTCGACGGCACGACCCAAACACCACGCACCCCGCTTCTGACTTCACCTTTCGCCATGCACGCCTACAGCGCCGACGTAGCCATCGCCGACGACGGCGACTGGAACGTCTCGGGCAACGACCTCATCTCGGGCGTCCCCGGCGACGTGGGCATTGGAGATGTGACACCGGACGCCAAGTTAGACGTATCCTCAGGCGCTGCCAAAGGCATTGAGGTCACCAACTCTGGCGGGACCGTCAACCACGCGCTCGTCGCCCGCAACTCGGTGGGCACCGCCGCGCGGTTCGAAAGCCCCAACGCAAACTCCAACGGGTTTCCTTCAACTCCCGCCTGCATCTATGCGCCAGCGGGAGCAGGCGACACTGGCGCTTTTCTGACCGCTGACACCGGCTACGCCCTCCTCGCTCGCGTGGACGACACTGGCGTCGCCGTTCGCGGCTGGGACTTCGGCGGGCTAGGCAAAGCCGGACAGTTCGACGGTACCGTCAACATCTCCGACCAACTCACGGTTGGCTCGGATGACATCGAGAGCCACGACTTCTACCTTCGCCACCAGCAGTTCACCAATGGTGGCATGGTCCTGGAGAATGGGTTCACCGGCAACACCTGGCAATTCTATGTCTCGCAATCGATCGACGACTTGCGGCTCTTATATAACGCGAGCTTCCGGGGGGCCTTTGATGACGTGACCGGCAACTACACGCCGGTTTCGGACCGCCGCCTGAAGGAAGCGATCGAGCCGCTGCCCAACATGCTGGACAAAGTGATGGCGCTCGAGCCGCGCGAATACAGCATGATCGATGACCCCAACGCCGCCCGCCACTTCGGGTTCATCGCCCAAGAACTGGAGCAGGTGCTGCCCAACGTCGTGTCAACGACGGCGGACGACGGTGACGGCATCACCGACCTGAAAACGGTGGCCTACACCGAGTTGATCCCGGTGCTGATGAGAGCCACCCAGGAGCAACAGCGCCTCATCGAGGCGCTCGAAGCCCGTCTGGAAGCGCTGGAGCGCTAAACACCACCGGCGGCACGCCCTAGTGCGGCGTCGCCCTAAACACCGTCAGAGAGGGGACACTCGGCAGTCGAGTGTCCCCTCTTCGTCTTCACACCAGTTTCAACACGCTACCTCGGACGCCGGAGCAGGACCGGCAACGCCACAACTCCCCACGCCACTGTCGCCACCAGAAACGCCGTCGCCGCCCCAGCAATCCAGTCCAAGTAATGGGCACGGTCCAACTCCACAACGATCCGCAAGAGCAAAGCCACCACCAGCGCCCCGGCCATGACCACGACAGCTCGCGGGCTGGCGCCCATCAACTGGCGATCCCCCGCGTGCGCATGGGTGACGTGCATTGAGATGGCCAACGCCATCAGCGCGAACCCACCGATGAAGACGACATGCAGCCCAATATGTTTGTGCGCCGGAAAGGCTGCACCCAAAGCAAAGCCCACCGGCAACATCCAAGTCGCCACCCAAACGAGCTTGCGATGGAACCCAGGAGTACGCGGCAACCGCCACATGGATCGCGCCCCGCTCAGCACGACGAGCGTCGCCGCACACCTGAGCGCCATGGCCAAACGCAGCGACACAAAAGGCTCGACCCAAAAGCTCGCGACCAAAAGCACGAGACCTAAAACGTGCCACACCAAGAGGCCGCGCTCTTGCACGGAGTCGGGAACGTTGCCATGCGTGACGAGCGGCAACACCATGCCGCCAATCCCGGCAATCAACCCCAAGAACATGCCCTGCAAGACATGGAGCTTGCCAACGGTGTGCAACCAGTGGAGGTCCGCGCCAAGAATGCCAAAGGCGGCAGTGGCCAACGACCCCACCACCCCCAGCAACAACCCCCAGACGATCCAGACAAAGCTCGCCGGCAACGGCTTCGGCGACCGCGGCCGGCGAATGCGCCGCGACGCGAAACGCAGCAAGACGACCGTCGCCGACAACCAGGCCACCTGCGATAGGTCAAAACGCTCGAGCCAAGCGGCAACGACGGTCGCCGCCAGGAGCCCAGCCACCGACCACACCTCCCAGACCGCGGGCGGCGCGTTGCCGGTACGCCTGGGCAACGCGGTCATCAGAAAGCCCGCCGCAAACGCCATCATGAATCCTTGGATCTGGGTGATGGCGTGAAACGCGGGCCGATAGTCGGCCAGGACCCCGCTCCAATGCAAAACCCAGTGGGCAATGCCCGCCCACGCCAGGAGAATGCCGAGCGGAAAGAAGACGCGAAACGGATCTCGGCGGCTCAGGCCAGTCGGGTCGGGCACTTCATTCACCTTGCGATTGTCACTACTCATGCGTAGAGTTTCCATATGGGCGCCGGGAGCCCCGCCACGACCGGGCAGTCATCCACCCGTAGCTGCGGGCTCGATCTGAACCGAGATCATCAGAGAGCGGCAGATGGTACCAAGCGCAGCCCCACCTCGAGTCGTCCTCCACGTCGACATGGACGCGTTCTACGCCGCTGTCGAAGTCCGCGAGGACCCAGCGCTAGCCGGCAAACCCCTCATCATTGGTCACCGCGGCCGCCGGGGCGTGGTGGCCACCGCCTCCTACGAAGCGCGCCGCTTCGGCATCCACTCGGCCATGCCCTCGGTCCAAGCCGCCCGCCTTTGCCCGCACGCCGTCTGGCGGCGCGGCCGCCACGCCCTCTACGTCGACGTTTCAAAACGCATCCGGGCGCTCTTCGAGGAGCTGACCCGAGCGGTGGAACCCCTGTCGATCGACGAAGCGTTCTTAGACCTGACCGGCATCGCCCGCTCACTCGACGAAGGCGCCGACTTGGGCCGGGCGCTCAAAGACCGCATCACCGAGGCCGAGCGATTGACCGCGTCGGTCGGCGTCGCCGGCAACAAGTTCCTCGCCAAGGTCGCCTCGGACATGCAAAAACCCGACGGTCTGGTCATCCTTGCACCCGACGACGTCGAAGCCGAACTCTGGCCCTTGCCCGTGGACCGCCTCTGGGGCGTCGGCCAGAAGACGCGCGCGCGCCTGGAAAAAGGCAACCTCCACACTGTGCACGACATCGCCGTCGCCGACCCCCGGCGCCTCGAGGACCTAGTCGGCGCCCGGACAGCCGGGCACCTCCAAGCCCTGTCCAGGGGTGAAGACCACCGCGCCGTCGTCAACGCACACCGCCGCAAGTCGCTCTCCGAGGAGCGCACCTACACCTATGACCTTAAGAGCCCCCAACGCATCGACCGCGCCCTCGTCGAGCGGGCGAGCGGCGTGGCAACCACTCTCCAGGCCAAGGGATGGGTGGCACGCACCGTGCATCTAAAGGTTCGTACCGGCGACTACACGACCTTCACACGCTCCTTGACACTGAGTGCGCCCACCAACTTGGCTGATGACATTTTGTCTGCAGCCCGCTCGCTTCTCGCGTCACGGGTCGATCTGGCGGGTCGCGGCGTGCGCTTGGTCGGTGTCGGTGCCAGTGGATTGTCGGCCGCGGATGCGGTCCAAGGGTCGTTGTTCGAAACGCTTTAGTCGGAGGCCGCTAGCCACACCTTTGGCCAACCGCTACGCGGCCGCTGCCCCTCCCGAGCCGACCACCAACCCGCCCTAGCCGGGTTGCAAACCCCCCGCCCACGCATTATTCTGCGCCCTCCTTTCGGCACGAACGAGACGCATGCCTCAGGTATTCAAGCGCAGCACCAACGCCATTGCCCGCGTCACCATCTTCGGGGCGCTCATTTTTTTGGCTGTCGCCGTCTGGGCGGTTGCGTTGCTCGATGGGTCGGCGTACTCGTCCAGAAAAGGGCTCATCCTCGCCCAGCCGGTGCCGTTCAGCCACAACCACCACGTCTCGCAGATTGGCATCGACTGCCGTTACTGCCACACCTCAGTCGAGGAAAGCGCCGTCGCCGGCATGCCCGCCACCGAAATCTGCATGAACTGTCACAAACAAATTTGGGGCGACAGCCCGATGCTCGAACCAGTGCGCGAAAGCTATCGGACCGGCGAGCCGCTCCGTTGGAGCCGCGTGCACGACCTCCCCGATCACGTCTATTTCGACCATTCCATCCATGTGGCCCAGGGCATCGGCTGCGCCTCGTGTCACGGTCGGGTCGACCAGATGCCGCTTATGTGGAAGGCCGAGTCGCTCAAGATGAAGTGGTGCCTCGATTGTCACCGGGCGCCCGAGCAACACCTGCGCCCGCGCAGCGAGGTCTTCAACATGGATTGGGACACGCACGAAGCGGACGGCACCACACTAAAGGACGACTACCAGATCGCCGGCGAGCGACACCTGACCAGTTGTTCCACCTGTCACCGGTGATCGGGCGATGAGCATGGACATCCACACCCTCAGAACCAAGCTCGCCCACCAGACCGGCAAGAGCTACTGGCGGAGCCTCAACGAGGCAGCCGAGTCGCCCGAGTTCAAGGCGCTCCTCGAAGCCGAGTTCCCGATGCACGCGGCGCTCTGGGCCGAGGACTTCGACCGGCGCCGCTTCCTACAGTTGTCGGGCGCCACCTTGGCGCTCGCCGGGCTGGTGGGTTGCGGCCGCCAACCGCTCGAGCACATCGTGCCCTACGTCGAGCAGCCCGAGGACATCGTCCCGGGCAAACCACTCTACTTCGCCACTGCCATCCCACACGGCGGCTACGCGCACGGTGTGTTGGTAGAAACACACATGGGACGGCCCACAAAGATCGAGGGCAACCCGTCCCACCCAGCCAGCCTCGGTGCCACCAACGCCCATACCCAGGCGGCCATTCTCGACTTCTACGACCCCGACCGCTCCCAAGTCGTCACGCACCTGGGACGCATCCTCACGTGGTCGTCGTTCCAGACCGCCGCCGCCACCATCATGCGCACCCTCGGCGAGCGCCGCGGCGAGGGGCTCCGCATTCTGACCGAGCAGTCGACCTCGCCCACCGTCGCCGAACAAATGGACCGCTGCCGGCGCGCGCTGCCCCTGGCGCGCTGGCACCAGTACGAAGCGGCGGGCGCCGCCAACACCTGGCAAGGGGCCGAGCTGGCCTTCGGCCGCCCCTACGACACGTATTACGACCTGGCGAAAGCCGACGTGATCCTCACCCTCGACTGCGACCTACTCGGCGACGGCCCGGGACACGTCGCCTACGCCCGCCAATTCGCCGATCGCCGCCGCCTGGTAGGGCGTGCCAACGGCACCGGCGGCCACGCCACCACCGGCCGCCCGGCCGCCACCCCCCACATGAACCGGCTCTACGCCGTCGAAGCGACCCCCACCCAAACCGGCGCCATCGCCGATCACCGCCTACCCCTGCCACCGGCGGCTATCTGGGATGCCCTGGCGCACATGGCCCGGGGCAGCGCTAGCGGCGAGTTGCCCGAAACCCTGCGCCTGGCGGTCGACGACCTCAACGCCCGCCGCGGGCGATCGCTGGTGGCCGCCGGCCCCCAAGCGCCGCCCGAGGCCCACGCCCTCGTCCACAGCCTCAACGCACAGCTGGGGAACGTCGGACAGACGGTGTTCTACACCGAGCCTTTGGGTCGGGCCGAGACTGCCGGCTCGCTCTCCGAGTTGGCCGAGGCCATGCACGCCGGACAGGTCGACACCCTTATTGTCATGGGTGCCAACCCGGTGTACAGCGCGCCCGGCGATCTTGCATTCGCGCAAGCCATGGAGAAGGTGGGCATCCGCATCCACCTGGGCGCCTACGCCGACGAAACCGCCGCACTGTGTCACTGGCACTTACCAGCCTCGCATCCGCTGGAAACCTGGGGCGACGCCCGCGCCTTCGACGGCACAGCAACCCTCATGCAGCCGACGATCGCCCCGCTCTACGATGGTCGCTCCCCGGCCGAATTCCTCGCGCTACTTTTGACCCCAGAAGGCGCAGCACCCCAGTCCGGACACGCACTGGTGCGCACCACCTGGCAGCAACTCGACGACGCCAGCTGGCGCCAGGCGCTGCACGACGGCGTCGTCCCAGCGACGCGGACGCCAACGCTCCGCCCGACCGTGCGACAGTCAGAGGTAAGGCAGGTAGCTGCGACCCTGGCGACCAAAGCCAAGACCCTGCCGCCGGCAGCCGGCACCACCCCGGACGTCACGCTGCTCCTGCGTCCCGACCCGTCGGTCGGCGACGGGCGCTACGCCAACAACGGCTGGCTCCAAGAACTGCCCAAACCCTGGACGCGCCTCACCTGGGACAACGCCCTCTTAGTCGGTCCAGCGCTCGCCGAGTCACTCGGAGTCAAAGACGAAGACGTAGTCGCCGTCACCGCCGGCGCCCAGCGCCTTGAAGCCCCCATTTGGATCTTGCCGGGCCAAGCACCGGGGACCGCAACCCTGCACCTGGGCTACGGGCGCCGGACCGGCGGCCAAGTTTTGGCGGGGACCGGCACCGATGCCTATCCGCTGTTGGATTCCGCACGTGGTTTCTCGCGCGCCGCCCGCATCGAACCCACCGGCCGCCACCACGAGCTGGCCTGCACCCAAGACCACTTCTTGATGGCGGGACGCGACATGGTGCGCTCGGCGACCGTCGCCGAATACACGCACCACCCCGACTTCGCCCACGCCCACGGCCACCACGGCGACGAAGACCTTTCCATGTTCCCACCCCACGACTACCCGGGCCACGCCTGGGGAGTCACCATCGACACCGGCGCCTGCATCGGCTGCAACGCCTGCGTCGTGGCGTGCAACGCCGAAAACAACGTGCCGGTGGTCGGCAAGGATCAGGTGCGCAAGGCTCGCGAAATGCACTGGCTGCGCATCGACCGCTACTTCGAGGGTGAGCTAGACGACCCCACCATCGCCCATCAACCGGTGATGTGCATGCACTGCGAAAACGCCCCCTGCGAACAGGTGTGTCCGGTTGCCGCCACCACCCACTCAGCGGAGGGCCTCAACGACATGGTCTACAACCGCTGCGTCGGCACCCGCTATTGTTCGAACAATTGCCCGTACAAAGTGCGGCGATTCAACTTCCTGCAGTACGAGGATTACGACGCCGCCTCGCTCAAGCTGATGCGCAACCCCGATGTCAGCGTGCGCCATCGCGGCGTCATGGAAAAGTGCTCCTACTGCGTGCAACGCATCAACCAGGCACGCATCGCCGCCAAGCGCGACGGTCGCCCAATGGCGGACGGCGACGTCCAGACCGCCTGCCAGCAGGCTTGCCCCACCCAGGCCATCGTCTTCGGGGACACCAACAACCCCGCCGCCAAAGTCAGTCAGCTCAAAGCAAGCCCGCTCAACTACACGCTCTTCGACGAACTGAACGTCAAGCCACGGACCAGCTACCTGGCGACGGTGCGCAACCCGCACCCGGATGCGACTGAGTCATGACCGACCTGGAAACCCAAGGACAAGCTCCAGTCCGGGCCGGCGGCCACCCAGCCATCATCCGCACACCGGTGGTGGCCCCCGGGCACACGCCAGCCTCGGTCACCGACAAGATTTCATCGGTGGTCCTGGACCGCATGCCCAAGTGGTACTTCGTAGCACTGGCGGGCGCCTTCACCCTGTTCATGCTGTTTCTGGTCGCGGTCACCAAACTCTTCGTCACCGGCACCGGCATCTGGGGCCTGAACGTGCCGGTGGCCTGGGGCTTCGCCATCGTCAACTTCGTCTGGTGGATAGGCATCGGCCACGCCGGCACGCTGATCTCGGCGATCTTGCTCCTGTTCCGGCAATCCTGGCGCACGTCGATCAACCGCTTCGCCGAAGCGATGACTCTGTTTGCCGTCGCCTGCGCCGGGCTCTATCCGATCCTGCACTTGGGACGCCCCTGGCTCTTCTACTGGCTCCTGCCCTATCCGAACTCGCTCGGGCTGTGGCCGCAGTTCCGCAGCCCACTCATCTGGGACGTGTTTGCGGTGTCCACCTACGCCACCGTCTCGCTCCTCTTCTGGTACGTCGGGTTGATTCCCGACTTGGCGACGCTCCGCGACCGCGCCAAAGCGCTGCCCGCCAAAATGATCTACGGCTTCTTGGCGCTGGGTTGGCGCGGCAATGCGCGCCACTGGCACAACTACGAGACGGCGTATCTCTTGTTGGCCGGGCTGTCGACGCCGCTGGTGGTGTCGGTGCACACCATCGTCAGCTTCGACTTTGCGGTCGGCGTCATCCCCGGGTGGCACGCCACGATCTTCCCGCCCTACTTCGTAGCCGGCGCGATCTACTCGGGATTCGCCATGGTACTAACTTTGGCCATCCCGCTCCGCCAGCTCTTCGGATTGCAAGACTTCATCACCACCCGCCACTTGCAGAACATGGCGAAGATCATGCTGTCGACCGGTCTGATCGTCGGCTACGGCTACCTGATCGAACTCTTCATCGGCTGGTACAGTGGCAACGAATACGAAATGTTCATGCTCTGGAATCGCATGACCGGCCCCTACAAGTTCCACTGGTGGGCACTCATTCTGTGCAACGTCTTGACGCCGCAGCTCTTGTGGTTCCGCGCCATCCGTCGCTCGGTTGTGCCACTGTTCATCATCTCGTTGATCGTCAACGTCGGCATGTGGCTCGAGCGCTTCATCATCGTCGTCACCAGCCTACACCGCGACTTCATGCCGTCGTCTTGGGACATGTACGCCGGCACCGGCTGGGACTGGGCAACCTACATCGGGTCGATCGGGCTGTTCTTGTCGCTCCTCTTTCTCTTCCTGCGCTTCCTGCCAATGATCTCGATCTTCGAGATGCGCACCATCCTGCCGGAAGCCAAAGTCGGGGACCACTCGCCATGAGGGGCGACCGTCAATTCGCCGTCCTGGCGGCGTTCGACACCCCCGACACGTTGATCGAGGCGGCCGAAAGCGCCTACAGCCACGGCTATCGGCGCATCGAAGCCTACGCCCCCTATCCCGTCGAAGGGCTGGCCGAGGCAGTGGGCCACCACCACTCGAAGCTGCCGTGGATTGTGCTGGCGGGCGGCCTCTTTGGCGCCGTCGCCGGCTTCTTCTTGCAGTACTGGGTGTCGGTCATCGAGTACCCGATGAACATCGGCGGGCGGCCCTTCAACAGTTGGCCGGCGTTCATCCCCATCACCTTCGAAACGACAGTCCTGTGCGCGGCACTTGCCGCGGTCTTTGGCATGTTGGCCCTGAACGGCTTGCCGCGCCCGCACCATCCCTTCTTCGCCGTCGATGGCTTCGAGCGCGCCACCCGCGATGGCTACTTCCTGGGCATCGCCGCCGACGACCCGCTATTCGACGCCGCCGAAGTACGGGCCTTCTTCAAGTCGATGCGCGCCACCGAGGTCCACGATGTGGTCGAATAGGCGGAGCGCACTGGTGTCCCTGGCCTGCGCGGCGATCCTCGCGTCCGGCTGCATGCGCGAGATGCGCGACCAGCCGCGCTACGAACCCCTCGAGGCCTCGGACTTCTTCCTGGACGGACTGGCGTCACGCCCTCGGGTGCCTGGCACCGTCGCCCGCGGCACCCTCGGAGATCCTTTGGTCAACTCTGGTTTGACGGCCGAGGG
>CBDCWB010000005.1:0-30792 GCA_965223205.1 Candidatus Eiseniibacteriota bacterium
TAGCGCCCCACCGGCGGCGAACCCGGTAAGAGATCGAAGGTGCGCGAAGCACCGTTGACGGTGAGCGTTAGCCGGTCGTTGGCCTGGTGCCAGGAAATTTCCACAGCACCCCAACTATCGACGGCAAAGGGCACGTCGTAGGTGTGGTTTGGCCAGTAGCCGCCGTTGATGGGTTCGCCGTCCACCTTGTTAAAGATGACGGCGCGCACTTGACCGACGTTCGGGCGCTCGAAATCCACCCGCGTCCAGTTGTCCAGGCCGATTTCAGGCGGCGTGAACGCCAAAGGCAAGGACGTGATGTTGAACAGATGCCGGCCCTGACCGCCCGGGAACAGCTGGCCCTCGTGGAAGCGGATCCGGAAACTCACAGAGCCGTCCGCGCCATCGTTGTCGATGAACCGCATGGCCTGGGATGCCGGCGCGAACGCACCGTAGCCTTGCCGATCCCAAAACCGAATGCACGGGCTGCCCGTGCAGTTCGATCCCTGCGAGTGGGTGCGGACCCGCCACGACTTCCAGAAGCCGTTGGGGATGACGTAGCCACCCCGGGCGATGTCACCGTCGGGGATGGGCGGCGGGGGAGGCGGCGGTTCGTGCGAGGGTTGGGCAGGCGGCGATCCTTGGTCGCCACCGCCTCCACCACCGCTACTTCCTCCACTACTACCGTGACTCCCATTACCACCGTGGCCCCCACCGTGGCCACCGCTACCACCACCATGACTTCCGTGACCACCACCGCTGCCGCCACCGCGGGAGCACCCGGCGAGCAGGCGATCGGGGGAGAGGTTGATTGTGTCGGCTTGGTCGTCGTCGGCGGGTGACGTCGGGAAACAGCCAGCTAGGATGCAAGCGCCGGCCAAGAGCAGGCGCCGCGTGGTTGAGTTCAGCATGAGACTCCTCTAGGAGGACAGCACGAAGCTGGCCGCCAGCGCCCGCACGCAGGCGGGCTCGCGGGCCCTAGGGCACCGCAAGACACACACCCAACCCGGTGGGCAGGCGGATGACGCGTCGCTTTCTGGGGTCACGCAGTTTGGTGGGCTAGACCACAGTCCTCGGCAAAGGTGCGGTCAGCTGCGAGCTTGGGTCCTCACGGTGCAGGTTGACGGGATTTGTGGATTTGCTCGCGGGCGAGGCGACGGCGAACCGCCGCACTTCCAAGGATACTGAGGCGGGTGTCTCGCGCCACCCGCTTGCAACCGGGTGGTACCTTGGGCGCCAGCGCCGGTGCGGTTCGACCAGCGGCGCGTGCTCAGCGCAGCTTGACGATGCGACCGCTCTCGTGCTTCGCGCGGTGCGCAGCGTGTAAAAGTACACCCCCGGGCCGACGACGGCGCCCAGCTCGGTTTCGCCTCCCCAGGTGACCTCGTGGCGACCAGCTGGCTGGGTGCCTCCGCGGAGGAGGCGACGCAGATGCCGGCCATTGGCTGAGAAGACGTCGAGCGCGACTGGCCCTGGTTCGGCCAGATCGAAGGCGAGGCGGGTAGAACTCCGAAACGGCGACGGGGATGCGGTGAGGCCGAGAGCGACGGGGTTCGCGGATGGCTCCCCGGCGGCGGTGGTGGCGACGCGCAGCCTGAGTCCGTTAACGGTGCCAGGGGGATCGTCTTCATCGGTCCAAGCGACGAACAACATGTGCTCCGACTCGGTCATCCGGATTGCCGGGGCTGTGTTCCGCTTGGCGCCGAATAGCGCTAGCTCGAACGGGTCACCTATGGGTGCGGATGTTTGGCTGAAGCACCGCGCGGGGATTGAGCCTTGCCCCAGGCCGGGGATGTTTGTCCCCAAGTGATGATGTAGTCGCCATTGCCAACGTGGTCAAGCGAAACCCGATCGAAACCCACAGGGGGTCCCACCACATATTCGGGCCCAAATGGGAATCCAAGGGGATTAAAATTTCGCGCCATGATCCCAGAGTAGGTAAACCAGGCGATCACGAAACCACCCGTCCCGGTTGTGTGAGATCGTTGGGTGCAGTGAAAGATCTCCCATCGTATCGATCCTGACCTCGGTACCAATAGGTGTCCCTGCAGCTGTATAGCGTCGCGCAAAAATGCCGGGGCTAGTTTCCCAGGCGATTACAGAAGTCCCATCGGGAGCAAACGAGATGGCGGGTGCCGTCTGGTCGCCCGTCTGGTTGCTGTTGACCCGAATCTCTCCGGTCGCCGGTGTGCCGTTGTCGTTGAACCCGCGCACGTAGATGCCATTGCCATCGGCGTCGGGCGCGTCCCAAACCACGACAAAGCCGCCGTTTGGGTGATACTCGACGACCGACAGTTGTGCTGCCGTTTGACTGATGTCGTTGACGACGAACTGTGTGTCTAGAGGGATTCCGGTAGCGGCAAATCGGCGCGCGAACACACGCCGGACAATGCCGTCATCGGCAACCCAGGTCACGACGAAATTGCCAATCGGATCTTGAGTGACGCCGCCGAGCTGAAGATAGACTGGGCCAGGTTGGCTGACATCAATCAAGGAGTCGCCGGTGCCCACTCTTGCCTGAATCCCGTGTCCGTGCCATGCGAACACCAAACCGCCAGTCCCGTTGGACGCCATGCGGACGTGGGCACCGGGTGCTGCGACCTCGTAGAGAGGCGACAGGAGGTCGACGCCAGCGACTCCCGGCGTTGCGGCTGACAACGCGGCCAGGGCGACGAGCCCGAGGGTCAGCAACTGCCAACGCCGGCTAGAGGCGCGTTCAGGACGGTGCTGCCAACGTTGAGAGTGAAGTGCGCGCGCCAGGCGCCACCAGTCGTTGCCACTTGCGGAGTGATGCATGGTTGACGGGGGACCGCCCCCGCCTAGTTGGGTGACCAGCGCTCTTGGAGCTGGCTCTTGATTCGTCCCCAGGAAGCCGCCTCCACCGGCACCACGACTGGCTCGCACGGCGCGTAGCCACCGGGCCCGACGCACACACGCCCGACGTTGTCTGGGCGAATCGGCGTACAGTCGGGCTGCGCGCACTCAATTGACGCCAGCCCACAAATCGGGAAGAAGGTGGATTCAATGATCTCGAGACACCCCCGGTGCCCTGAGGACATCAGAAGCCACGCAGCTACAACGGTGCTCCCCGCAGGAATGCAATCAAACGTCGCGTCAAGCGAACCCTCCATCGGCCCCGGTCCGTACGGTGACACCTCACCGGAACTCACCCCCGAACACCACGCGCTTGCCACGAAAGTCCAGCTCGGATCCCAATCGAACGCACAGAGAACCGCGTAAAGCTCCGCGTCAATGTTCCTCACAATCATCCTGAAGTAGTAGGATTCTTGCGGTACAACCTGAGTCACTGGGTCAACACCATCGCATACCCCCGGCACACCGCTGCACGGACCGATGTTCGTCGGTCTTGCGTCCAAAACCAACGTCAGATTTTCGTTCGCTCCCAAGGCTGTACGCACAGAGAATGCAAGTACAACCGTCAAAGCGCCAGCCACTAACCGGTGCATCGCAACCTCCTATCTGGCCACAACCATTTTCCTGGATCCGACAAAGCCAGGAGTTCGAAGTTGATAGAAATAGACACCACTGGGCACGCGGTCACCTGACGCTGTCGTGCGATCCCAGGACAGGGTGTGTTCTCCGCGTCGCAAATCGCGCCTGATCACCTGCACCGCCCGCCCCGTGACGTCGAAGATCTTTAGCTCTACCGTGGAATCGGACGGCAGCCATATTGGGATTGAGATCCGGTCGACGAAAGGATTGGGATGACCTGGTCCAAGCGCAGCCGGAATCGCGGGGGCACTTAGCTCTTCAATCCCTACGGGTAAATCACCCGTGGTGATCTGCAACTCAACGTCACGGACTGTAAGCGGCTGGGTACCGACCGAGTTCGGCGGATTCGTGACCGTGACAGTCCAAGTACCTGCCAGCCCGCTCCCCGTGAGTAACGCCAAGTCTGGATCGTTGGGCACATCCTCCCCAAAAGCAAACGGACCCACTTGATTGTATGGAGCCCTTCGCGCGTCGTCGAACCACCAATCGAATGCGGTTATGCTCGAGAGGTGCTGGTCAACGTCGGCAACGTCATTGTAGAAGAGGGCTGCTGCGGTGGCCGGGTTGATCAACTCGATCCGGACCATGCCTAGCTTTGCACCATCGGCGACAACATGGCACGAAACATCCGTAACCTGAGCGTTACTGCCGAGCAAGAAATCAAACGATGTACTGGTACCCGGCAAGATGGTTTGTCCACCACTACCCCCAACGCTGTGCGACATGGTGGTGCGAGTAGCCGCTGTGCCAACATAAAACACGGCCGCGTCCTCAAGGGGATGGCTCGGAGAGACCGTCTTTGGCCAGTGAACGGTGACTCCGAGCCCGTTCGTCGCGTCGATTCGATAACGCACGAGCGTTTCGAGAGGAAACGAGGGAATCACTCCTACGAACGTATCGGCCCCAATAAGCGTCATCGCCGTCGACCCAGTGAACGGGCCGTCCGTGCCGCCGTAGCTCAGTACCACAGACGAAGGATCCACGGGATAGGCGCTGTTCACAATCCTGACGCGAACAACAGCATTTGCCGGAATTGTCTGATCGCCTGGCAGTGCTACCGGCTCGAATGTCGCGCCCCAGGGTTCCTCCTGCTGGTTGAAAAACAAGCCCCGAGAGTCAAGGGCGTCGACCGCCGATTGGATCAGCGCCACGTTCGGCGGTCCCGCCCCGATTTCTTGATTGACCAATGACTCAGCCAGGCCCCTCAAACTCGGCTCGCTACACATATCGGAAAAAGACATGAGTAAGTGCGTCGCGAGCCGGTCCCTAGCCGTGCAAGCTGCGAGGAAGTTGCCATCCCCTACCCCGGTAGGACATGCGCCCAACACCGACTCGTAGGCTTGGAACACGCTCCACATCGCCCCGCTCGCCAAAAGCCCGCCCACATGAGGACTTGGATGCCAAGCATATGGATACATGAGTTGGTTCGCGACCGTCCGACCGTATCCGGAATCAAAGATCCCCGTGGCGTCCTGAGCGCTCCACTCGGCCCAAACACGATCGAAAGGCTGCGGTTCATGCGCCAAGAGGGCTGAGGCAAAAAAGTCCGATAGTCCCTCAGCAAGCTTAGGACCTTCTGCCCCATGGGTCACAAAACCGGGACATGCGTCTTCATGCAAAACGTGAAGATACTCGTGGAGCACGACTTCAGGGTCTTCGGCATCCTCCGAAGGGCCCGATCCGCGGCTAAGCTCAATCGTGTCTGTAGCCCGATTGTATCGGGAGCCCCCCGCGATTGGGTCCAGTTTTTGCTGGCCCGGGTTCAAAGAGAGCCCTAGCGTGTTTTGGACGTAGTCCTGCGCCCTATCGAGGAAATAGAAGCCCATCACGTGCTCGAAACCCTTGGTCGTTTGGCACCGGTCGAAGAGGAACGATCCGACTGGCGGCGTGTTCGGCGGCGGCCGATCTAAAAAAACGCCTTCGACTTGCTGTCACCGCCACAACTATTAAAACCGGGGCCGCCAACATCCACTCGCCCGCGCCGCTCCACCGGTATCGCCGCCAGGCCCGCCTGATCATCAAGAATCGCGGTGCCCCCTGGCGCCCAGGTTTCGACAACCGTGAGAGCGGTCCCACCGTTTCCGGAGCTGCTGAAGCGCAGGCGACCAAGCGGCATCATCTCGCCGCTCGTCACCGCATCGAAGGCCGCAATGTAACTGTCACCCGAGGAGGTTGGTGCTGTCTGCCCCAAGACCTCGTTCGACTGGCACCCACCTGCCCAATAGAGGAAGATCCAACTCGGATCCCAATCGAATGCCATTTGTGCAGCAGCTACGGCGTCGAAGTTCTGTATGTAGACATACACTTCAACGTCGGCGGACGCAGCAACCGACGTCGTCGGTCGCACGGAATCGCAGTCAAGCCCAGCGTCTACAGGCGTCGAACATGTGTTCGACGGGGCATGGGGCACCGCATGTAGCACAATACGAGCGTCGCCATTGGCAGCGGAACGGGCGAAACCGGGTAGGCAAAGGAGGGCGACACAGACGGCGACCGGCGGACCTTTCATTGTTCTCTCCCTGAGCGCCCCTGGGCCAAATGAGGCTGCCCACTCACAGTATTACTCCAGCGCGACAGTGACGCAACCCCCGAATTTTCTGCCCTCCGCCCCAGACTCAATCCACCCCATGCAAAAGGGGTTTGCCAGCCCCGCCGAGTCGCTTCCTTGGACTTCTGGCCATCTCGCGAATCGGCCTCGAGCGGGAGAAGCGTTGGTTGTGGTGATCGGCGCTTATGAGTGACGGCACGAAAGAGGTATTGGCAGTGGTGGCTGGCTATCGCGAGTCGACCGAGTCGTGGTGGTTGCTGAAGACGAAGGGCCGAGAACCGCCACAGAGCGCACTGGCCAAAGCGTGCAACTACAGTCTCAACCGTGGGATGCGTTGACGCGTTTCCTCGAGGTCGGAGCGCTCGAATTCGACAACAATCGATGCGAGCGCCAGATTAGGAGTCTGGCACTAGGGGGTCGCAAGAACTACTTGTTTGCCGGCTCGAACGCCGGTGCTGAGTGCGCTGCCGTGCTCTATAGCTTGCTGTGCACGTGTGCAGCACAGCAGGTCGATGGCTACTCGTACTTAATGGATGTTATCGCTAAGCTTGCCGGCGGTTGGCCAACAGAGCGCCTTGACGAACTTCTTCCCTCGGCTTGGGTAGCTGCACGTGCGGAAGTCTCCTCTGAGGTCACCTCAAACGACCGAGAATACGCTCTTCAACCAACAGGGTGAGCGGATCTGAAGAACCAACGCGACGATCGAAGTCGGAGTTCAGCGCCATGGTTTCGCCGAACCCTCACGTTGCACCGACTTGCAGCGTCGTGTCGTCATGCTCCGCAACCGCCAGAAGCTGAGCCACAGAGTCATCGTTCCGCAACATCGATGCGCTCAGTAGCTCTAGCTCAGATGTTCGTTTCCCGTCAAAGTTTCGTGACGATTCAATGAGATTCACAATGAACGCTTTCTGGCCGAACGGGAAGCGTTTCAGCGGCGGGCCCCGCTCACGGCGAGAAACGCGAAGGAATCGCGCCCCCGGATGAGTGCCCGGCCCTCATCGATACGTCCAGTATTGTACGCGGGGACCGTCCGCTGCAAACGCTAGTTGGGCGCCGTGACCTATTGGCCGATGTGGCCGTACACCGCAGGCTCCAGGACCTTCAGCGCGCCGGGGACCTTCTTGAAGTCGGCGGCTTGGCCAGTGTCGATAGATGCCAGAAGAAGCGAGCACGCGACGGACCGCATCGTTCTCTTCGCGTGCTCGACGTCGCTAAGGGCCGCACGCAGATCCGCTCCTTCAAGGTCGTAACGGTAGTACTCCAGGTTTTCTCGGGCGTCATCCAACTCCGCGATCGCGTCCTCAAGAGCCGAGGTCGTCTCTTCGATGGACTCGGAAGCGAATGCCGTCGTTACCCCAAACACAAGAGCGGCCACCACAAGCCAGGTCCGAGCTTCTCTCATTGGTTCCTCCGGGGAAGGGGGCAGTTCCACAGTGCCTCGTGTTTGAATCCGTGCGCCCAACGTAAGGGTTCGCCGAACCCTTACTGACAGTCGCCCTCTGGTTCAGGTGTGGTTGTATGCGCCCGATTGCGGCGGCCAGCGCGCGGGCTAACCTGCCGGCGGCGGCGGTGGTGGTGCTTGGAAGTAAGGCGCCCATTGGGCGAGCTCGGCGGCCCCGTTGCCAATTCGACATGCCGGCGCTCCAGAGGTAGGTGGTGGCTTTCACCCGGCCGGTGGCAATCGCCTCAGCCAGCTGGTCGGCGCCAATTGGCCCCATAGTCTGGCCCGCTTCGACCCAGTGCCAATTCGTAGCGACCGGCGCTGGCGGTGGCGCTTCGGGCTGCAGCATGGCGCCTCCCTCGGGCATCGCGCCCATGCGCCCGGCGACCGCCATCCCCATCCCCAGACCAACTCCGGCGCCGGCCAGGCCGCCGGCGGGGCTGGTGGCTGCGGCGGGGATCGATTGACCGATCTGGTACTGCTGGTAGGCAGCCAGGTCTCCGACGATGCCCATGCTCGAGCGTGCGTCGAGAGCGCGTTCTACTTCCTCAGGGACCGAGATGTTGACAATGTAGAGCTGCGGAATGTCCAAGCCGTACTCGTCGTCCACGCGCTCGAGGACCGCTTGGCGGAGCTGGTCGGAAATTTCCTGATAGTTCGATGCCAGATCCAGCACCGAAATGCCGGCCGAGGCCACCAAATCGGAGAAGGTCGTCGTGATGATTGACTTCAAGAGGACGCTGATTTCTTCGGCGTCAAACTCGGCATCGGTGCCGACCAACTCGCTCAACAGGGCGCGGGGGTCGGATGCCCTGAGCGTATAGGTGCCGAAGGCGCGCACCCTGACCGGCCCAAACTCGCGGTCGCGGATGATAACCGGGTTGGGCGTGCCCCACTTTAGATCCGTGACCTGGTGGGTAGAACAGAAATAGACCTCGGAGCGGAAGGGGCTGTCGAAGCCGTGCTTCCATCCCTGGAGCGTACCCAGGATCGGCAGGTTCTGGGTGGTGAGGCGATAGTTGCCGGGTGTGAAGACGTCGGCAATGCGGCCGCGGTGCACGAAAATGGCAGTTTGGCCGGGGCGCACGATGAGCTGGGCGCCATGTTTGATTTCGTTCTGGTAGCGCGGGAAACGCCAGACGAGCGTGCGGTTGGAGTCGTCCACCCACTCAATAATGTCAATGAACTCGGCTCGCAGCTTGTCGAGAATGCCCATGTTGGTCTCTCTCCGAATCGGTTAGTTCAGTAGGTCGCTCAGAAACTTGCCAATCGAGACGAGCGTCCCCAGCGGCGAATGCCGCTCCACCGGGACCTGCCAGGTCTCGCGCGTGCGCTGCCGTTCTTCCTTGGCGGTTTGCATGAGCGCTTCGAGCGAGGCGGCGGAAGCGTTGGCGAGTGGGTTGGCGGCCGCAGTGCTTGTTGCCGCCTCAAAGCGCCCGCTCAGGATGAAGGCGGCGATGTCCTCCAACTCGTCGGCGTCGAGCCACGTCCCATGCTCCCGGCAGCGGTCGACGATGATCCCCGAGCGCTTGCCGAAGTTTTGCCGCAGCATTTGCGAGCCGCAGCTCGGGCACTGCCGGTAGACGATGCGCGAGTCGAACGCCGCTTTCTTGGACTTGGATGGTTCGACTTTGAGGGTGGGCGCCTTCTGCCGCGCCGCCTGAGTAGCGCGGTCTACCAGTTCCTCGAATTCTTGGACCCAAAGCCCAAGGCACTTGGGGCACTCTTGGACGGTGGATGCCGCCAATCGCCCGGGCGGTCATCGCATGGGCGCAGGCTGGGCAGTTGTCGGTGTCCAGCGCCGCAGGTTGCTGTGGATCGAACTTGACGCCGCAGCACGAACAGAAGCCGGCGGCTTGCGGGTTCCTGGCGTAGCACTCGGGGCAAAGGAGGGTGCGCTTGCCGCGATCGTATATGATCTCGGCCGTGCAGTAGCCGCACTGCGTGGCGTTGGACTCGACCGGGGCTCCGCAGGCGCTGCACCGGGTGACCAGCGCATCCACCGCCGCGTGCCGGGTGAGTGTCACGGTGACTCCGCAGGTGCAACGGAGTTCGGCACCGTCGTGTTCGGTGACGTCGAACTGGGTGTGGCAAGCGGAGCAAGCAACGAGCTGCAACCCCGACCTCCTTCGAGTGCGTGTTCTATTTTGCTGAATCGGCGCTAGAGATCGGGGTCGTGAGGCGGGAGCCGGTGCCTCAGCGTTAACCAGGCGGGAGCGGGTGTCTCAGATCAAAGCAGAGGGTCTGGCGCGTGGGCCTACTCGACGGGGGGCGTGGTTGCTTTGCCTGGTGCCAGCTGTCGCCATGCTTTGCGGCCTGTGGTGGGCACGCCAAGTCTGGGTTTGCTACGCCGTCTATCACGCGGTGGTCGCTGGCGCCTGGTGGGTCTGGCGGGATCGCCTGGGCGGTCCGGGCGGCGCCGGCGCTCTTGGGTGCGGCCCCGGTGATGCTGGAGGCGGCTGGCGCGGTCCCGGCGGCCGTGGCGTTGTCACTCCTTGGCGTTGCCGTCTTGGCGTGGCTTCGACCCGTGCTCGGGCTGGGTGACCTGGCGGGAGAGCTGGCCGACTACGGCGTGCCGCGGGCGATGCTCCCGGTGTTGACGCTCTACCAGTCGAGCGTCCACGTCGCTTTCGAGGAGTGGTTTTGGCGAAGGCTCCTGGCGCCCAGGCTTGGTGGTGTGAACGACGTTCTCTTTGGCGCCTACCATGTATTCATCTTTCTTTTGTTCGCGCACTGGCCGTGGGTTGCTCTCGCGTGCGCGGCGCTGGCCGTCGCCGGTTGCGTGTGGCGTTGGGTGGCCGGCCGGGACGGCTTGCGGTGGGCCATTGCCGCACACGCCACCGGCAGTTTCGGGTGCATGGTGGTGTTGGGGCTTTGGTAGAGCGAGGCTTTCAGGTTCGGCGCTGTTCCTGCTTGTTCCGCTGCCGAACGGCGTCGCCTGGGAGGCGCCAAGGAGTTCGGCTCCGGAAACCAGCGTTGTCCCCGAGTCGTCAGGGAGTTCCGCTGCGGACCTCGTCGATGGCGTTCGGCTCAAGGCCGTGACGCGACGCAAGTCAAGGGTCGAACTGGCGCGCTTGCTCCTGGTTCCGCCGCGGAACCGGTGCTGTCTTGGACCGCCATCGACTTCCGATCCCGGAACTAAGGCTGTGTTCGCCGAGGCCGTTCCCTACGGTTCCCCGGACTCGTAGTATGGTTGCAAAAGGTGGCCCAAGCGGAGGTCCAGTCCGAATGGACGAAACCAAACTCATCGACAAGCTGCGATTGATCGAGGCGCTCTACTCTGGCGCGACTACCAAGGGCGAGAGGGTCGCCGCCGAACGGGCCCGGGATCGCATTCTCGAACGGTTGAAGCAGTGGGAGAGAGAGGATCCGCCTGTGGAGTTTCAGTTCTCCATGGGAGACATGTGGGCGCGCAAGGTCTTCGTTGCCATGCTTCGGCGCTACGGGATTCGACCCTACCGCTACAAGGGTCAACGCTACACCACGGTTATGGCTAAGGTGTCGAAGCGATTTGTTGACGAGACCCTTTGGCCTGAGTTCCAAGAGATCTCGGCTACCCTGCGGACCTACTTGTCGGATGTGACCGACCGCGTTGTGCAACAGTTCATCCATCAAGACAGCTCCGAGGCGGAGGTCGTGGAGAAGTCGAAGCAGCTACCGCTTGGCTTGAAATGACTCGGTGTAGAGGAGGGGGAGGAAGTCTTCGACCGGGATTCCATCGACCTTTCCACTACGAAACTGGTCTCTGCCTCGGTAGACCACGATGCCGCGGGTGAGTCTCTTTTGCTGAAGGAACTCGTTGAGCGTGTTGGCATACTGTGAACGCCAGGTTCGGGAGTTCTTGACCTCGATGGCGACCCGCGTCGAACCTTTGACCCACACAAAGTCGATCTCTTTGGAGCCCGGTGTGCTCCAGTAGAAAATCTCCCCGCCGAGCCCCTGGTAGGCGATGGCCGCGCGCAGCTCGTGCAGAATGAAACCTTCGAGCAGTGGGCCGGCTTCGGCGTCGGTCAGCGGTTGGTCAGCGACTCCGTGGATTGCACGAACGACACCAGGGTCAAAGAAATAGAACTTGGCCTTCGAGTGCTCGCGTACTTTTGCCCGCGCTCGCCAAGCTGGTACGAAGCATCCGACCAGTGTGTCCACTAGGGTCTCGAAGAAGCGCTGCACAGTCGTCCGTGCGATCGCTGCGTCACGCGAAACCGCGACTTGGTTGACGACCTGCCCGTGCATAAGGGCGGCAACTTTGAGAAACCGGTGAAAGGAGCCGAGGTCTCTGGCGAGTGCTTCCTGCTGAATCTCCTGACGCAAGTAAGTGTGGACGTAGGTGCGGAGCTTCTCGACACGGTATCGCTCGTCCGGGTAGATCCCCGGCATCGTTCCAAAGTGGAGTGCCGTATCAAGATCGAAGGCATCGCCGAGCTCTCGGGCGACAAGCGGGAACATGGCTCTCTCGATCACTCGGCCGGCGAGCAAGTTCACGTCGAGACGCCTGAGCTTACGAGCGCTGGAGCCACTCAGCGCGAACCGGTACCCGTCACCATGGCGGGAGATGAGATCATGCACCTCATTCAGGAGACCTGGCAGCCTCTGAACCTCATCTACAACAATCCAAGTTCCTTGAGCTTCGGCCTCGACCCGCTCGCGAAACGACCGCAGTGAGGCGAGCAAAGGAAGGTAGTCGTCCTCCAGGAGAAGATTGAACCAAGCTGCGCTGCCGAGATGATGCCTGAGCCAAGTCGTCTTGCCAGTCGCGCGGGGGCCAAACAGGAAAAACGAGTGATCGGGCAGTGACGCCAGCCGTGTATACATAGCGGGCAGTTTATCATGCAAAGTGCCTGAACTCTAGTCCAATTGCACTTCTTGATCGCTGCCCGCTGGTGGGGGTGGGAGGAGCGGCTGGACCTGAACGGAACCCGTGCTGAGTCGGTAGGAACGTACAACGGCCGGGTTGGGACGCCCGGGACTCGATCGCTTCCAGCCATGCGCCGAAGCGGGGTCGGGGTTTGTTTGACTCTCGCGAGGCGAGCGGGCGCGTGACTTAGCGCCAAGGGCGTTGAGCGGGCTGGGGGGTTGCGAACGGCCCCAGCAGGGCTCGGGTTGCAACGGCGGACCGGATTGACCGAGGTGGCCGCAAGGTCTAAAATCATGCCCTGAAGGGCTTTAGTTCGCTCAGCCGATGGCGGCGAGTGCCTGCCGTCGCCGTCATCGGCCATCGTCGACCTCAGTTTCTTGCGCGCCTGACAAGCTGAGCAACGATGGTGTCTTGTCCACGGAACCGCCGCGGAGGCCGACAGGTGGAGCGCACCAGGAACGCCGACATCACCGAGGCGCTCGTCACCCTGGGGGCGAAGAGCGCCGGTCAACGTGCCACCGAACGGCTTTTCGAGCTGGTCTACGACGACTTGCGCCGCATCGCCGTAAGCTACCTCCGCGACCAACGGCCGGGGCACACCCTGCAGCCCACCGCCATCGTTCACGAAGCCTACATTAAGCTGGTCAACCTCGAAGAGGTTAGCTGGGTCAATCGAGCGCAGTTTCTAAGCGTCGCGTCTCGCGTCATGCGCCACGTTTTGGTCGATCACGCCCGTCGTCGCGCGGCACAGAAACGGGGCGGCGGCGGGCAACCGATGGTTCTCAATTCGTCCGTGGTCGATCCCCGTTCCGAAGGCCACCTCGAGCTTCTTGCTCTGGACCAGGCGCTCGGTCGCTTGTCTGCGGAAAGCGAGCGTGTCGGGCGGGTTGCCGAGATGAGGATCTTCGCCGATATGTCGAGCCGCGAGATTGCTGCTGCCGAGGCAGTGACCGAGCGCACGATCGCCGCCGACTGGCTCATGGCGCGAACGTGGTTAGCGAAACAGCTGCAGCTTTGAGACACGTGTGGCCACCCCCAGTCGTTTCGACAAGATCCGAGAGATCCTGGCGCGCGCTCACGGCCTGACCGGTCTCGAGCGCCAGGCTTATCTAGACGACGCGTGTACGGGCGATTCGGACCTTCGAGGCGAGGTCGAGTCGCTGCTGGCTCACGACCCCGGGTCGCGACTTCTGATCGATGCCGGCGGTGTCGAACGGGTCATGGACGATCTGCGAGCGAGCGCACGCCAGAGCGCGGTGCGCCGCCATCCCGAGTGGATCGGCCCCTTCCAAGTCGAACGCGTCCTCGGGGAAGGGGGGATGGGCACGGTCTACGAGGCGGTGCAACAGGACCCCCGGCGGCGGGTGGCTGTCAAGGTCATCCGCGGCGGCCCCTTCGTGGACGCCCACAGCATCCGCCTCTTCGAGCGCGAGGTCCACGCACTTGCCCGCCTCGACCATCCCGGGATCGCCGCAATCTACCAGGCCGGTCAGACCGACGACGGCTTTCGATACTTCGTTATGGAGCTCGTGCGCGGTGTGCCGCTCGACGCATATCTGCGGGCTCCGTCCAGCAGCCAGGAGTCACGGCGCCATCTGGAGGCACGACTCCAGCTCTTTCGAAAAATCTGCGACGCGGTGGCTTATGCGCACCAGCGCGGGGTCATCCACCGCGATTTGAAGCCGTCGAACGTGATGGTGCTGGCGCCCGACGGTGACAGCGACGTCCCGGCGGCTGGCGACGCCAGTATCAAACTGCTGGATTTCGGGCTGGCGCGCATCACCGACGCCGACGTCACCGCTGCGACTGTGGCCACGGAGCTCGGCAAGGTCCAGGGCACGCTGGCCTACATGAGTCCGGAGCAGGCGGCGGGCGACCCGGGTGCGATCGACGTCCGGAGCGACGTCTACTCGTTGGGCATACTCCTCTACGAGTTCCTGACTGGCCGCCGACCCCACAATGTGGAGCGAGCGTCGCTACCCGAGGCGATCCGGGTCATCTTGGAGGAAGAACCGGCGCGTCCAGCGACCATCGTCCCCTCACTTGGTGGTGATCTCGAAACGGTCACCCTGAAGGCGTTGGCCAAAGACCCCGCCCGGCGCTACCCAAGTGTCTCCGAACTGACCGACGACATCGACCGCTTCCTCGACAACCGCCCGATCTTGGCGCGCCCGGCCAGCACTGTCTACCAGCTCCGCAAGCTGGCTGCGAGGCACAAAGCACTGGCGACAGCGTTGGGGACGACGTTGATCCTCATTCTCGGGTTCGCCGTTGTCATGGCCACGATGCTCGGCATTCAAACGCGGGAGCGGCAGCGGGCCGAGCGCGAGGCACGCAAGGCCGAGCAGATCAACGAGTTCATGCAGACCATCCTGACCGGAGCGCACGCTCAAAGGGGGGGGCCGGAGGCCACGGTGCGCGAGATGCTCGACGCGGCTCACGAACGGCTCAGCCAGGAACCGGTCGACGACCCTGAGGTCGAAGCATCCATTCGCTTGTCGATCGCATCGAGCTACGGGGCTGTCATGCGAAGGGGCGCGGCGCGGGAGCAACTGCGCTTGGCGTTGGAGGCGCTCGACCGCGCACCTGCAGACGTCGAACTGGTCCGAGCGACCGTCCTCACACTGCTCGGTGTCAACCTCTGGTGGGACGGGGCCCACGCCGAAGCTGAGTCGCTATGGACCGTGGCCATGGAAATCCGGCGGCCACGGTTGGGCGCCCACCCCGAGGTCGCGGCGTTAATCAACAACTTGGCGTTGGCCGGGCGCCGGAAAGGCGACCTCGCCGGGGCGGAACGCTGGCTTCGCGAAGCGATCGAGATGGAAAGGGCGGTCAACGACGTCAACTACGAGCAATTGGGGGTCAAGATCGGCAGCCTGGCACAGACGATGGAGAAGCAGGCAAAGATCGACGAGGCGGAGGCCTACCTGCGCCAGTCGCTGGCGGACCTGAGTGACACCTTAGGCGAACAGCCATTGATTTTCAGACTCGGCACCTTGCTTTACCGGCGGGGTCAGTATGCGGAAGCCGGCTCGTTGCTCGCCGCCTATGTTGAACGCCGCGACAGCATCCTCGGCGATGCGCCCCACAACTATGCGGGGCACAGGGCTTTGGCTATCGTGAAGCTCTGGCAGGGCGATGCCTCCGGGGCCGAGGGTCACCTGAGGGTGGCCATCGATCGCTTGAGCCGGTTGGATGAGCCCGAACGCGAGCGCGCCAACATGGCGGCTTGCCGCCACTGGCTGGGCCGTACGTTGACCGCGCAGGGTCGCTTCGCCGAGGCGGACAGCGCTTTCGCCTTAGCGCTCCACGGTCTCCCCGGCGCTGGCCCGGCTAGGGCTCAGTCCCTCCGGGGACTGGCCGAGTTGCGCAGGCTACAGGCACGCAGTCCCGAAGCAATGTCGTTGCTCCGCGAAGCAGTCGGCATCTACGAGCGTGCGCGGCTCGACCGCGAATTGGGCATGACGCTCTTGGAGCTGGGAATGATCCTGTTCGACGACGGGCGCCGTGAGGAGGCCGAGGCGAGCTGTCGCCGGTCCCTGGCGGTGGTGGAGCGCTCGGGCTGGCATCGCGACTGGTATGGAGCGGCGGTGCAGAGTCAGCTGGCGGTTTGCCTTGCTGCGCAGGGGCAGGCTGAGGGGGCGGCGAGGCTCTGGGAAGCGAGCCAGTCGACTCTTGCCGGTGCCCCCGTTGTTCCCTTCCAGCTTCGCCAGCGTCTCCTCGCGAATACCGTCCACGCTATGGAGGCGTGTGGCGGGGGTTGCGGCAACCCAGAGCCTTACCGCCGGGCGTTGACCGCGATGCGCCGCTAGGCTGCCTCTGTTCCACTCTTAGATGCGGCCCGGGCGAGGTCCGGGATCCACTCTTCTGCGCCGTAGGTGTTTCTGCGTCTCATGTAGGCAGAAGGCCGCATGAGGTGCGCGGTGTGGGGGGGACACGTGTCGCGGATCGAAAGGCACAGACAGCGCTTGTGGATGGGGGCATGATGTCAATGGTGCTTCAAGTTGGGGATCTGGGCCGCGGAGTCAGAAGGCGCGCCTGGCGCGGTCTCGCCACCGTCCTTTGGGCCACGGGCTCATTGGTGCTCGGCGCCGTTCACGCCCACGCCCAGCCAAGCTGCATCGGCTATGCGAACTACCTTCACTGGGAGAGCGGCGTCGATCTTCCTGACCGCGACGCTCATGACGTGGTCATTGTCGGATCGCATGCCTTTGTGGCAAACCAAGGCGCGGGTTTGATCGTGGTTGACGTGTCGGACGCTGACAATCCCGTAGTCGTCGGTTCGATCGACACGCCCGGGCTAGCCACCGGTGTTGCGTTCGCTGGGAGCCACGTCTTTGTCGCAGACGGCGACGCGGGGCTTCAAGTCATCGATATCACCGCGCCAACGGCGCCGGCTATCGTCGGGGCCGTCGACACACCGGGATCGGCGGGGGATGTGGCAGTTGCGGGGAGTTACGCCATGGTGGCCGACGGCGCCTCGGGTCTCCAAGTCGTTGACGTGGCTGATCCTGCCGCCCCATCGATCACCGGTACTGTCGACACTCCCGGCAACGCGCTTGGCGTGACACTTGCCGGGAGTTACGCGTATGTGGCGGACGGAGCGCCAGGTCTTCAAGTGATCAACATAGCTGACCCGGCAGTGCCAGTTGTCGTTGGCAGCATTGACCCACCGGGAAGCGCCCAGGATGTCACAACTCAAGGTGATTACGCGTTCGTCGCCAGCCAGAACCAGGGAATTCGAGTCGTGGATGTTGCCGACCCGGCCGCGCCTGCTTTGGTCGGTGGTTTGAGTTTCGAAGGTGCGCGAGGTGTCACCGTCGCCGGAAACCGGGCCTTTGTCGCTGCCCATACGGGGTTGCAGGTGGTCAACATTGAGGATCCGCTCGCCCCGTCGCTCGTTGCCGGCGTGTCGACCTCCGCAACTGCGCGTGGCGTCGCAGTCTCTGGCGGTTACGCCTACATCGCCGGCGACATTTCCTACAATCTGTCGGTCGTCGACCTCACACACATAGCGCCGGCCCCGCTGATCAGCGCGACATCGATCCCCTCCGGGGGCGGCGGTGTGAGAGCCATTGCCACGGGCGGCCAGTACACGTACGTGATCAAGGGCCAGGTGCTGCTCGTTGTCGACACCTCCGACCCTGAGGCACCACTCTTTATGGGAAACGTCGGCATCAACCAGGCTCAGGAGGTAGCGATTGGCGGCGATGGCATCGTCTACGTAGCCGCTGGAGCGAGCGGGATGGTGGCCGCCGACGTCAGCGATCCAACCGCTCCCCTGATTGTCGGAACGTTGGACACCTCCGATGACGCGTTGGACGTCGCTGCGCAAGACGACTTGGTGGTGATCGCCGACGAACACCACGGGATCGATGTGATCGACGTGGCCGACCCGACGCAGCCCCTCTTGTTGGGGAGCGTGGACACTCCGGGTGCGTCCTACGGGGTTGCGCTGCGCGGAGGCCGCGCCTTTGTTGCTGACGCGGGTGGTGGTTTGCAGGTGGTCGATTTGAGTGACCCGTCCGCTCCGGTGATCGTAGGATCCGTTCTGACTCCAGAAGATGCAAGAAGGGTGGCGCTCTCGGGAGACTATGCTTTGGTCTCCTGTCGCTCTGCCGGGGTTGTGGTGGTTGACATTAGCAATCCGAGCGCGCCGGCGATCGTGGCCAGCGCGGTCAAGCCGTTCGACGCTTTCGAAGTGGTAGCTCATGGTGCCTACGCCTATGTAGCCGATGGCTTCGGCGGTATGGTCGTCGTCGACATCAGCGACCCGACCGCGCCCGAGACGGTGGGTAGCGTCGAGGGCCCGACCACCGACGATGTCGCAGCCGTCGCCGCGGACGGCCGGGCCGTCTACTTCGCGACGGATGTGTTCAACGCCGCCTATCTCGAGTGCGATGCCCCGTTCTGCGACGCAGGAGGGCCCTACGCTGCGACTCTCGGCGCCCCGGTTGAATTCGACGGCACGGCCTCGAGTGATCCAGATGGAACGATCACCAGCTTCGCTTGGGATTTTGGTGACGGCAACGCGGGTGCTGGTGCTACACCGTCTCACACCTACGCGGCGGCGGGGACATACACGGTGACATTGTGCGTGACCGACGATCACCACGTCGTGTCGTGCTGCGAAACGGTGGCTGAGGTCATGACTAGCACCGGCGTCGAGCGCGCATCGGTGTCGCTGCCCGATGCGACGGTGGTTTATCCCAACCGTCCTAATCCATTCAACCCGACGACCCACATTACCTTCGAGTTGGCGGAGGCATCCCATGTGGCGTTGCGAGTAGTGGATGTCAATGGTCGCATGGTGCGGGTTCTGGTTGATGAGCACCTGCCACCTGAGAGCTACACGATCGAGTGGGATGGCCGCGATGCATCGGGCCGCCGCCTGGGCTCCGGGGTGTACGTCTACGAGTTGCGGGCCGGCGGCACCGTGGCGCGCGGGAAGATGAGTCTTGTCCAATAGGGGTGGGTGAGGTGGTTGGGACGCTGCTGGGCCGTGACGCCGGTGACGCCCTTGACAGCCGGTCCTCCGCCCATCGTGTCGGGTCCACCTCCAACCGCGAGGAGATGTCTTGGCCCCTGGTGAGGTGCCCGGCAGTTGGCGGGCCGAATCCATGTATGGGGTGCTCCGCCGTTGGGCAAGCGATCGCCCTCAGGATTGCGCCTATCGCTTCTTGTCCGATGGGGAAGCTGTCACTGAGAGCTTGACGTTTGCGGAACTCCTCCTGGCCGCGGACCGCGTGGCGCGCCTGCTCGACGCCGGCGCCGGTTCCTCCAAGTGTGCACTGTTGGTGTTTCCGCCAGGTCTCTCGTTCATCGTCGGACTCATTGGGTGCTTTGCTGCCGGTGTGCCGGCCGTACCGGTGGCGCCACCCCGCCGCCGCGAGCCACCGGCGCGCCTTAGAAAGCTCCTGCATCTCGCGGAACCGGCGTTGATCCTGACCACGGACTGCCTTGCCGGGCAACTCGCAGATCTGTTGGGATCGGACGTCGATCGGCGCCAGATCCACGTCATCGACCGCGGCGGCGTTACAGATGACCAGGACGCGGCGTCGCCGTTGCCGGTAGCTCTCAGCAGCGACGACATCGCGCTCGTGCAGTTCACCTCGGGATCGACAACGGAACCCAAGGGTGTGGCCGTGACGCACGCGCAGCTCCTGGCGAACCAGCGCATGATCCAATCGGCTTTCGAGCACGACGACGCAACCACCGTGGTTGGGTGGCTGCCCTTGTTCCACGACATGGGTCTAATCGGCAACGTGCTCCAACCGCTCTACCTTGGGCGCCCTTGCGTCCTGATGCCCCCCGGTGCCTTTCTCCAGCGCCCCGTTCGTTGGCTCGAGGCCATCTCTCGCTTTGGTGCAACGACGAGCGGTGCACCGAATTTTGCCTACGATCTCTGCGCTCAGCGTATCCCCCGCGGAGCGGAGGAGAGCCTCGACCTGTCGTCCTGGCGAGTGGCGTACTGCGGTTCGGAAACGGTCCGCGCGGACACGATCGATGCCTTTAGTGCACAGTTCGGCCGGCGCGGATTCCAGCGCCGGGCGTTTCTTCCTTGTTACGGTCTGGCGGAGGGGACGCTGCTCGTAACCGGTGGGCCCGGACCTGGGAACTTTGGCGTGCGTTCGTTGCGCGCCGAGGCTTTGCGGCGCGGGAAGCTTGAGGACGAGCCCGATGGCGTTCGCATCGTGGGATGTGGGCGTCCACCCCACGGCACCAAAGTTCGCATCGTAGTGAGCGGTGCTGACGCCGGGGAGGATCGAATCGGCGAAGTATGGGTGTCGGGACCAAGCCGGGCCAGCGGCTATTGGCAGGACCCGAATCTAACCCAGCGGTTGTTTGGAGCCCGCCTCAACGGGGATCCGAACCCATACCTGCGCACCGGTGATGTCGGTTTTCTCCATGACAAAGAGCTGTTTCTTGTCGGGCGAAGCAAGGATGTGATCATCATTCGCGGGCGGAACCACCAGCCCCATGACATCGAACACACCGCGCAGCGAAGCCACTGCGCCCTCGCCGCAGGGCGCGGTGCGGCCTTTGGGATCGATGACGAGGGAGCGGAGCGACTCGTTCTCGTGCAGGAGGTAACGCGCGCGGCGCTCCGCGGTGCCGATCTGGGTGCCGTCGGCCGGGCCGTTCGAGAGGCGATTGCTGTCACCCATGGCCTAGAACTCAGTGATCTCCTTCTCGTTCGCCCCCAGACCGTCCCGAGAACAACAAGCGGAAAGGTGCGCCGGGTCGCCACCCGGGAGGCGTATCTCGAAGGATCGCTGCGCGCCAGTGTGTTAGACCCACCGTCTGCTCCAATCGATGTGGTCGGGCCGGTGACGCCGGAACCCCCTTCAGAAGAGCCGCAGGCGCAGGTCGAACGCGTCGAGCAGGTTCTTTCTTGGCTTCGTACCTACGCGGAGCGGCGGATCGATTCGCGTCTCATGGACGAGCGGCGTTCTTTGCCACCTTCTGTGGTGCTGGACTTTGGCCGCCGGGGACTGTTCGGACTCGAAGCGCCGCAGGCACACGGCGGCTTGGCTCTCAGCCGGAGAGGCGCGCTCCGCGTTCTCGAGCAGCTCGGTGCGATTGATCAAACGCTGGCGCTGCTTGTCGGCGTTCACAACGAACTTGGATTGCGCCCGATCTGCAGGCATGCCACCGGCGCACTTCGGCAGGAGCTGGTCCCGGATCTCGTCTCGGGTAGGGGGCTCGCATCGTTCGCGCTGACCGAACCAGGAGCAGGATCCAACCCAAGGGCGATTACGTCGCGGGCCGATCCAACGGGTTCCGGTGGCTGGCACCTCCGCGGGCAGAAAGCGTGGACAGGACTCGGCGCGTGGGCCCACGCCTTGAACGTGTTCGTTCGGGCACCTGGTGACGGGTCGCGAGGGGCTGCGCTGACCGGATTCGTCGTCAGGCAGCATAGTCCAGGGTTGCGACATGGACCTGAAGCTCTAACGATGGGCATGCGCGCCATCGTCCAGAACACAGTGCACTTAGAGGGCGTTCCCGTCGGCCGAGCCGAGCTGTTGGGTGAGTTGGGTGACGGACTCGCAATCGCCCAGGAGGCGATGATGGCCGGCCGACTGGCCATCGCGGCATCCGCTTTGGGTGGTATGAAGCGGTGTGCACAGCTCATGTCGCGATACGCAGAACAGCGGACGATCGCGACGGGTCGTTTGTTGGACAACCCCGCCACCATCGCACGGCTCGACGAGCTTGTATCGGCCACGGCAGCGCTGGAGTCGTTGATCACGCACATGGCTTCCAGGGTCGACGAAGGGGGTGAGGTGCCTCCAGAAGTCTACGCTTGCGTGAAGATCTTGGGTCCCGAACTCTTGGGGTGGGCCACCGACGGGTTAATGCAGCTTCTCGGTGGGCGCGGCTACGTCGAGTCGAATGTCGCCCCGCAACTGTATCGGGATGCCCGAGTGCTGCGCATTTTCGAGGGACCAACGGAGGCAATGCGCGATTTCCTCGGCGCCCGCTTGGCCAACTCCCCCGACACGATCGTAGCCTATGCTGAAACGGTGTTGGGTTCGCCCCTAACGAAGTCGCGTCTTGCGGCGCTACACGACCGGCGCGAGCGAGCCCCTAGGGGGCGTCTCGGTGATGCAGTCGCCTTTGCCATCCTGCTTGCCGCCGTAGAGGCAGCGTACCCGCGGGCGGCCGACGCGACGCTTGCGTGGGCCACAGCCCGTTTCGAGGCGGCAAGCGATGCGGCGATGCGTGACACAGAGCACCGGTCGGTCGCATCCATCGTGCGCGCGATCAGCGCGTTTCGAAGCGACATCGGCGACGCGATGCTTCGCGCGCCCGGCGTCGACTCTGAAGTGGACGCGCTCTTGCAACCCAAGGGCGGCGCGAGTGCCGTTCGATCTGGCAGCGCGAGCGCTGCAGAGCGTCTTGCCAGGCCGGAACCGACCGCATCCGGCACGACTCACGACGCCCAGAGTATGACCTCGGAGGGTCCAGGATGGACCAGTCTTGAGGTCCGGGACTGGATTCTCAAGTGGCTCGCCGCTCGACTGCACGTCGCCCTTACGCCTCAAGATGGGCGGCGGACTTTTGACGAACTGGGGGTGGATTCCCTCACCGCAGTTGAACTTGCCGCTGACCTCGCTGAATGGATCCAATCACCGCTCGAGGACACGATCCTCTGGGACTATTCAACTCCCGAGGCGCTTGCTCGCTACTTGACGGCGACGCCTGATCGGGACGTGGAGGGTAACACCAAAGACATGGACCCCTGGATCGAACTCGAAGCCTTGGAGCGGCGGCTCGGACGTAGGGATGTTGACTGAATGGAGGACCGTGAGCATCGATTGGCGCGAGCGCTCCGGGGGGCGCGACTCCGCATAGCAGAGCTGGAGAGTGCGGCGGCCGAGCCGATCGCTGTCGTGGGTATGGGGTGCCGCTTTCCGGGGGGTGTTGAAGGACCGGACGCGTACTGGGAGCGGCTAGTCGAAGGTCGGGACGCCATCGCCGCCGTTCCCGCTGATCGGTGGGACGTGGACGAATGGGGTGAAAGAGGCCTCTACTCCCAGCACGGCGCGTTTCTGGAGGACATCGCCGCCTTCGACGCCGGTCTCTTCGGCATCGGCCGTCGCGAGGCCGTGTCGATGGATCCACAGCAGCGGTTGCTGCTCGAGGTGTCATGGCTGGCCATCGAGCACGCCGGCTTGGCGCCAGACATACTCCGAGGTTCCTCGACCGGCGTGATCGCCGGCGTGTGCTTCGACGACTACGCCCGCCTCGGACCGCTGTCCGGCGATCCAGATCAGGTTGATGCGCTGAGCAGCCTGGGTACGGCACGCAGCGTCGCGGTCGGTCGTGTCGCCTACCAGTTCGATCTTCGTGGGCCCGTGTTGCAACTCGACACCACGTGTTCATCGTCGCTTCTGGCGATCCATTTGGCCGCTCGCGCACTTCAAGCCCGGGAGTGTGACTTGATGCTCGCCGGTGGGGTGAACGCGATTCTCTGTCCAGAGATCTCGCTCGCATTCTGCCGAATGGGCGCATTGTCTCGCGCCGGCCGCTGCAGGACATTCGATGCGGGTGCCGACGGCTACGTGAGAGGCGAGGGCTGCGGCATCGTGGTTCTTGAGCGGCTCGTCGACGCGCAACGCCATGGGCACGACATCTGGTGCACCATCGGCGGCTCGTCGGTGAACCATGATGGGCGCAGCAATGGCCTTACAGCACCCAACGGCAGCGCACAGACCGATGTGATCCGCGCGGCTCTCGGCGACGCACGTTTGGCTCCGGAGGACGTCCAGGTTCTTGAAGCTCACGGAACCGGCACGCCGCTCGGAGATCCAATCGAAATCCACGCTGCCGCACGGGCTCTCAAGGCGGACCAGCCCAGGGAACGCCAGCTCCTGATCGGGTCGGTTAAGTCGAACATGGGACACCTTGAGGCGGCAGCCGGCGTCGCCGGCGCCATCAAGTCAATCCTTGCCCTGCACCACGGAGTCGTGCCCCCACACTTGCACTTTCGCCGGCCGAATCCCACTGTGCGATGGAGCGACTTGGCGATCGAGGTACCGGTCGGCGCTAGCCCCTGGCCAGTTGAAGGCGATGTTGTGCGGCGAGCGGGGGTGAGTTCGTTCGGAATGAGTGGAACGAACGTGCACATCATCTTCGAGCGAGACGCCAAGGTCAGTGCTGTCGACGCGGCGCGCACGCCGGTGCGACATACGTTCTCAAGGGAGCGGTACTGGATCGACGGCGCGAGAAGGACGAGCGGCCAGCGCAAGACCGCCAACGAGGCGCTAACCGACAAGGTCCTTTCCGAGCTTAGTGCCCTCGTTCCCGGCCTGCCAACTCCGATCGACTTTAGGACGCCGCTTGTCGAACTCGGGCTCGACTCACTCGGGGTGGTCGAGCTGAGCGCGGCGCTGAAGCGCGTGACTGGTACTCACCTGAACGAGAGTGCGTTGCTTGCCCCCGATTCAAACATCGCCAGCCTCCTGGAGACTCTACGCCACGAGGAGGGTTCTGCACCGGCCACCCTCAACCTCGCAGAAGAGGCGGTGCTGCCGGCCGACATCGTCTCGGCCCGGCTGGCCGATCGCCAGCGGCGGGAGCGTCACGTCCTAGTTACGGGTGGCACGGGCTTCTTCGGTTGCCACCTGATCGAGGCGCTGCTCCGAAACCCCGACGCGACGGTGTGGTGCCTGGTTCGCGCGGCCAACTCGATCGCCGCCGCCGCTCGACTGGCCGACGCTGCCCGCAGCTTTGGACTCGAAATCGACCTAGCAACGGACCGGTTGCGAGTGGTTCCTGGAGATACAGCTCTACCCTTGATGGGCCTGTCGCGGGCAGACTACGACGGGCTCGTCTCTCAGGGCACGGACGTTTACCACTCAGCGGCGGAATTGAGCTACATCAGTCCCTACGCCAAGCTCGCGCCTACGAACGTCGGAGGCACGCTCGAAATGCTGCGTTTGGTCGCCAGGAGCGGTGCGCACCTACACCTGATGTCTTCGGTCGCTGTGTTCGAGTCGACAGCGTATCGGGGAAGAGATGTCGACGAAGCTACTGATCCAGTCGATTGGGAAGGCATACCGATCGGCTATTCTCAATCCAAGTGGGTGGCCGAGCGACTGGTGTCTGCTGCCGGAGCGCGCGGGTTGCCCGTGTCGATTCACCGACTGCCGTTGCTCTCGGGCCACAGTCGGACGGGAGCGTGGGCAGGGGGCAACCTCGTTTGCATGATCCTCGCCGGATGCCGGCAAGTGGGGATCATCCCCTTCGACCTGGATGTGCTCGTTGACTTTGCCCCGGTCGATCTGGCCGCAGCAGACATTGTGGCGTTGACCACCCGGATCGGAGAGCTGCCGCTCACCAGCCACTTGGTCCATCCCCACCCCATGCACTGGAGCGAGGTGGTGACGATCGTACGCCACTGGGGCAAGCCCATGGAGCCTGTTCCGTTTGGGCGGTGGCGCCAACTGATTGCCCCGCAAGGCCCCCTAGGACCGCTGCTGCCGTTGTTGACCAACGAGATCCCGGACACTGGAGGTCGCACCTATCTCGAGCTGCAGGAGCGCGAGCTTCGTGCACGAATTCAGTGCGAACAAACACGGAAGTTGTTGTCTGCCATGGGGATCGGTGATCCTCCTGGCGGACGGGAGCTCTGGGGCTTGTACGGCGAGTGGTTTGAGCGCATGGACTGGTAGTTTGGTTTGGGGTCGGTTCTTTCGTTCATTCTCTGCTTCTGTCTAGCAAGTGCTTTTGCGTCTATAACTTCGGGCGCACTGCCAGCGCCTCGAGAGCAGGAGCGATCGCTTGCAGTGGCCGAGTGGCCAGGCGCCGAGGGGTCGCGTTTTGATCGAACGGAGGAAATCGTGCGGGCTCAAGTTATGAGCAATGCAACAGTCATCAAGCTTGCCAGCTTGACATTCTGCCTTACGGCGCTCTTAGTGAACGCCGCAAGCGCCCAATTTGACAGTGGTTCCGATGGGTCGGATGGTGCTTTCAATCCTACTTCAGACGTGACCATCGACTTGAGTCTGGCCGACGGGGGCGCCGGCAACGGAACGTACGATCCGGATCGCTGGGTCGTCGTGTTCAACTATACGACGATCGACGTTCCTGTCGGTGTGACTGTGACGTTTGCCAATCACCCCACGGGCGCTCCGGTCGCCTGGCTGGCCTCGGGAAATGTGACGATCGAAGGTACAGTCGACATTTCTGGGGACAGTTGGGATAAACCCGGGCCCGGCGGGTTTGCTGGAGGGCTAGACTCTCCGCTGACGTCTCTCGTTGGATTCGGGCCGGGTGGCTCTGGTCACTGGTCGAATGTCGAGGCAGGTGGGAGCTACGGAACCGGGGGCGGAGGCTCGGGAGCGGGACCGGGACCTGTCTACGGGCACCAGACGATATTGCCACTCATTGGCGGTTCGGGTGGTGGTGCTGAATACAACCAGCCGACCAGCGCCGGCGGTGCCGGGGCTGGCGGCTTGCTTGTAGCGTCGTCGGGATCGATCGACCTGAACGGAGCGATCAACGCCAAGGGGGCGAACGGTGGCGGCGAGGATGGCCTCTACGGTGGCGGCGGCGCGGGCGGCGGCATCCGCTTGGTAGCTAACGCCATCACCGGAAGCGGTAGCTTGGACCACTCGGGCGGGGATAGCGGTGTGCTCAGGGGCAACGCAGGTGGCCTCGGGAGGATTCGCGTTGAGGCGCCAGTGATCACGTTCCCGATCATTGATACGCCACCGACCATTACGATCGAAGAGGATCCCGGCCCAGTCTTTCCAGAGAGCACTGCGCCCAAGATCCGCATCGTCGCGGTAGATGGCCAACCGTTTCCAGCCGACCCTCTAGTTGGGTTTGACACGATTGAGCGCCACATTGCTGCCGCCGGCCCGGTCACGATTGACATCGAAGCGCAAAACGTCCCGATCGGAACTCAGGCCAGACTCTGGGTTAACGACAACCGCAACCTCCCGTTCTCCACGCTGTCGACACCCCTGATCGGCTCGCTGGCCCTCTCTACCGCTACGGTCGAGTACAACTTCCCGGACATGAAGCCAGCCGACATCTGGCTTACTGCCGACTGGTAGGGACTCGATGGTATCCAACATGAAGGGGCTTCTGGTTCTCGCAATTGCGGTGGCGAGCGCTAACGTCGGGACCTGGGGGAGATGCGCCTGGGCTGGCGACCCAGTCACCGGGGCAGTTTCGCGAAGCGGTACAGTTTTCAGCGTCGATCCCTTGACCGAGGTGGTTTCGCGGATCGGGACAGTCTTCAACACACCGCCTCTCATGGCGGTGATTTCCCGTGCGGGTACGATCTTCAACGTTCCTCCCAGCCGCCAGGTGGTTTCGCGTTCAGGTACCGTCTTGAACGGCGAGGTAGCTGCCATTGACCCCGCCCTCGAGGTGCCGCGAGTGACGGAGCTGATCGGCGCGTCACCCAATCCGTTCAACCCCTCCACCAAGATCCGTTATGCGCTAGCCGAAGTCGGTCAAGTCACCATCCGCATCTACGGATCCGATGGGCGCCTGGTGCGCTCGTTGGTAGGTGGCCCGCAACCACCCGGCTTCTACACCATCGAGTGGGATGGTCGCGACCTGCGTGGACAGGGAGTCGCCTCGGGTGTTTATCACCTGCGGATGACGGCGCCGGGGATGAGCCGTACTATGAAGTTGGTGCAGCTCAAGTAGTAGGGTCGGCGTAGCGAAAAATTGGTGGTGAAACGGCTCCTGGTGACTTGTCAGGAGCCGTTCGCTGTTTCAACTCGACGACGACCGAACGATGCCGATGACTCTCTTGGCATAGCCTGCGGCACACGGTGCGAGCCACCGGCACGACGGCCCTCGCCGTACAGGTGCAACCCCACTGGCGACCCAGGCGCGGCAGAGATGGTGCTCGATCCCATGGTCCAGGAACCCCTTGCCCAGAGCGCAACGCTGGCAAGGTCGCTTGGGCCTACTACGGGCTTGTTGGCGTGGTGGAGCCCAGCGGCGAGTTCTGTTTCTCGCAGGACCTGCGGAGTGCATTTGACGACCCGTCGGGTTTTTGGTTTTGGGTTGGCGCTGGGGCAACGCGATGCCTAGGGCAGAGTGATGGTCGCCAGCGTTACAGCCTCGAGCGTCCCCGACGCGCTCAGCTCCGCCAGATCGGCAGTGCCGTTCTGGTCCGTATCGGGCACACGTGCGTAGAGCCCCGCCCAGGTTGTTTCGGTGGTCGTCGCTCCGGTCAGGAAGAATTGGTGGTACAGCAGGGAAGCGGCACCGGGTGTCCCCGTTCCCCTCAGCACGAGTACGCTGGTCTCGGGGTCGACGCCCCAAACCAGCGTTTGAGTCCCGGAGCTGTTCACCCACGTGCCGGTGCCATCAGCCGCCAAGGTGACGGTCGCCGCGCCACCACCGGCCGAGGTCGCTTGCGGAGTGATAGCCCACGAGGTGTCGTTGAACACCGTGCCGTTGAGCGGAAGCGCGGTGAGGAACGTGGCCACCTCACTTTCGATCGCTGGCTCCGTGTTGGGGTCGCACGTCAAACACTCGGTCACCACGTGGGCCGAAACCCGATTCGCGGTGCGGCCGAGTTGCGAAACCGTCACCCGTTCTTCGACAGCCGAACTTCCGCTTGGAAAGGTCAGCACCAGCTGGGCGCTCGCATCGATTGTCCAATCAAACTCAACGGCTGCGTCTGTTGGATCCTCGGCGATGTCGTCGCGACAGGCGCTGAATCCGGTACCGTCGGCGCGAAACAGTGCAAACGCACGGCTCATTGTCGGTGCCCGAAGTAACCGGATACACCGCCAAGTTCTGAATGAAGCTGTGTTCAAGCACGCGGTTTGTGGCCGCGAGCACATGGTTACGTGCATCGGTTTCCGAAACAAGGACGCCCGTGGCACCAGCCGATGCAGCTGCGGCGATCGCCTGAGCCACGGCCGGGTCAGCAGTAAAGCTGTCGCGACCTTGTAAGAAGTTGATCGGTGTGTCCGGGAGGTTCACGCCGTTCAGCTCGATGCCCAGCTGGGTGGGTGTCGTATCTATTGACTGCAGAAAACGTGCAACATTCAGGCCCTCGGCACCGAAATCTGGCGGTGTCACACGGACCAGGCCCTGCGCAACGCTGCCGATCTCAACACCGTCAACCAAGAAAGTCAGCGGCTGATTGGTCTGGAACTCGAACGAGCCGTACTCGTCGGTGACCTGTATGGGGCCATCTCCCACCCGGTATTGCAGCCCGCTGACCGCATCGTCGAGAAAGAACCCGTGAGCTTCGGTGGATGGGGTGGTTTGGATTCATGCTGTTGTCACTGTTGCCATTGTCGTCGCTGTTGCACCCACTCACGACCACGAATTTCGCTGTGATCACAATTAGGCTCGACCGATTCATTGGACCCCCCTTGTGTGTTGGACCAGGCGCCGCGTGCGACTCCTTCCGCAAGCTACTCGCTCCACGACACCTTCCGCGTCTGCGTAAACTGAAGCACCGCCTCCGGCGACCCGGTGTAACCAAACCCAGACTGCTTGGCACCCACCCACGGCGTCCCGGCGACGCCGCCGATCGAGCGATTGATTCCCACCATGCCCGCGTCGAGCATGGAGCCGTAGCGCGCCGCCCGCTCGGGGTTGCCGCTCCACAGTGTGGCCCCCAGTCCGAAGCTCCCCGAGTTGGCGCGGGCGACCGCCTCCTCGGGCGAGGCTACGGTCTGGATGGCGAGGACCGGTCCGAAGGTTTCGTCGCGCATGAGGAGCATGGTGTCGTCGACGCCGGTGACCACCGTCGGCTCCATGAAGTGGCCGGGGCCGTCGATGGCTTTGCCGCCGTGCTCCACCTGGGCGCCGCGGCGGCGCGCGTCGTCGAGTTGGTCGATAACGCGGGCGCGGCCGCCGGCGGAGACCATGGGGCCCATGTCGATGCCCTCCTCGGTGCCGGGTCCGACCTTGTAGCGCCGCGCGTACTCGAGGGCGTGCTGCGTGAAGCGCTCAGCCACGGCGCCGTCGATGTAGACCCGCTCGACCGAGACGCAGACCTGGCCGGCTTTTCGGAAGGCGCCATGTACGGCGAACTCAGCGGCGTGCTCGAGGTCGGCGTCGTCCAAGACCACCATCGGGTCTTTGCCGCCCAGCTCCAAGACCAAGCGCTTCAGGTCGCTGGCGGCGGCGGCCATGATCGATTTGCCAGCGGCCTGGCTGCCCACGAAGGCGATCATCTGGACCGGCGCGGCGACGAGCGCGCGCCCCACTTGGTCGCCGCCCTGGACCAACTCGCAGACGCCAGGCGGCAGCGCCTGGGCGTAGAAGCTATGGAGCAAAGCGCCGGTTAGAGGCGTCTCCTCGGAGGGTTTGGTGACCACCGTGTTGCCGGCCAGTAGGGCGGGGACAAGCATGGCCTGCGCCATCGACGCCGGAAAGTTCCACGGTGTGATGACAGCCACCACCCCGAGGGGGTCGCGGACGACGCGCGTTCGGAGTGCGCCGTCGGTGAGGAGTTGGGGGCGGAGGACCTCGACCCAGTCGTCGAGCTCGGTGAGGGACGGCGCAACCGACTGCGCTTCGCCAACCGCGGCGCGCAGCGGCTTCCCCATCTCTTGGGTGATGCGTTGGCCGAGCGCCTCGGCCTGGGAGGCAGCTGCGCTGGCGACCCGGCCGAGTGCCTGGGCACGCTCGTCGACGGAAAGGGCGCGCCAAGCGGGGAGCGCCGCTTGGGCGCGGGCGACTGCGTCTTCGACACCTTGAGCGCTCGTGACCTGAACGGTGCCCACCAGCTCACCAGTGGCGGGGTTCCGCGACTCGAGGACTGCCGGTTCCGGAGCGGAACTGCTCCGCGGCGCCGACTTCGGTTCCGGTGCCCTACTCATGCGCTCTCTCCGGCGGCGCCGACCGCTTCGCGGACCGGCGTGGAGGTTGCACCCAGGTAGCGCTTCAACCAGGCGAAGACCTCGCCATACCAGTGAAGCGAGTTCTGGGGCTTTAGGATCCAGTGGTTCT
>CBDCWB010000006.1:0-8909 GCA_965223205.1 Candidatus Eiseniibacteriota bacterium
CGGCTTCTACCCGATCGCCGGGAGCCGAGTCTGGTGCCGCTTCGGCTGCCCGATGGCGGCAATCCTCGGCATCCTGCAGCGCTTCTTCTCGCGCTTCCGCATCACGGTCAACGGTATGCAGTGCATGTCGTGCGGTAACTGTTCGACCTACTGCGAGATGGGAATCGACGTGCGCGCCTATGCCCAGCGCGGCGCGAACATCGTCCGTGCGTCATGCGTGGGGTGTGGCGTCTGCGCGGCGGTGTGCCCGCGCGGCGTCCTAAAGCTGGAAAACGGCCCAGTGGCCAATCGCTTTCCTGGCGCCGGCCAGCCGCTGGCGGCACTGCTTGAGAGCTTGGGGCTGAGGCGGCGAAAGGCTCTGGGCGTCGATCTGGAGTAAGGGCCAAGGGTCAACGACCGTGTAAAGCGCTACTGGCAGCGCGCCGGCGGGGTGCAACGCTACGCTGATATGCCCATTCGATCGTCGCTGGCTTCTTTGCGTAGTCTGTGCACAGGTAGTCCGCATGAGGAACGACACCCACGCGCCCGAGGTCGAGTCTGTCAGCGTCCCAGCATGCCACGACAGACGGACGTCCCGCAATAAGTCCAGAGCTGTGCTCCATACACGCGACTACGAGGTCCTCCATTTCCTGGTCGTCGAGGACAAAGTACTCGCCGCGTAGTTCACACGCCAGCTCCGCTGCTCGTAGTCCGTGCTCTGGGTCGTGTCCATCGCTCGTTCGACATGCATCGTGAAGAAAGGCGAACAATTCGACAACACGGAGGCTGGCGCCATTGGCGCGGCCAATGCGGATGCCGTTATTGCGTACGCGTGTCCAATGGGGCACTCCATGCACACCCTCCCAATCCAGGCGGAACTGACGCCTCAGCAGCGCCACCAAATCTCGGCCAATCATGTGTTCGCCCCCTGCCACGGCGACTATGAGAATCCTGGCACCTCGGCATCGCCCATCCAGCCGACCGAGCGCGCCTCAGGCGCGTCTATTCGGCATTCATTTGACCAAAGCGAGCTTCTGGGTGCCATGGAAGCCGGGCGTCTCCATGCGCACGAAATAGAGCCCCGAAGCCACCGGTTGCCCGGCGGAGTCGCGGCCGTCCCAAATCACCTCGTGCACGCCCGCCTCGAGCACTTGATCGACTAAGAGCCGCACCAGCCGGCCACCGAGGTCGTAGACCCTCAGCTCAGCCCTCCCGGCCGCCTCCAACCCGAACGACACGCGGGTCGAGGGGTTGAAGGGGTTGGGGCGCGCCACACCCAGGTAGGCGTGGAGCGGCATGACATCGGCCGATTCGGTCGGCGCGATCGCGGTCACGTCGCACGGCTTGCTGAACGCTCCCATCACTCCGCACTCCTGAGTGAGCGCCGGTGAACCCGGGAACACGCGAAAATCGCCGCCTTCGGGGTCGCAGAACAGCGGGTCATCGTCGATCGTCGTGCAAACGCCGACGAAGCTCTGGTTCGGGCCGTGCACTAACGAACAGCGCACGATCGCGTGCTCGCTAGCGTCACCGACGATCTGGCCGTCCGCGCCGTGGGAGACGATCGAGTGGCCGAGGGTAAGCTCGGCATCATCGTATGGATCGCCAAAGCACTCGACTTCGTGCATCGAAACGTTGGTACCGTTGGCGGCGATGGTGGAGTGGTTCACGATCGCTTCGCCTGCCGAATAGCAGGACGAACCGCCAAGCCAGAGCCCGATGCCTGAGTTGTTGGCGATGACGCTGCCGGTAATCGTGGCGCCCCCAATTCCAACGCCGATGCCCGAGCCGTTGCCGACCACCGCTGAGTCCGTCAAATCCAAAGATCCCAGATCGACAATGATCCCCTGGCCGTTCTGCTCAATCGTGCAATCATCCACGCCGGTACTTCCCCAGGCCCGAATGGCGGTGCTCTGTCCGGTGAATCGGCAGCGGGTCAGCGAGGCGCTGGCCTCCACCTGGACGCCGACCCCGCCGTTGTCTGTAAAGGTGCAGTCGGACAGGTTGGAGCCATTGAACGCCCTGAAACCGTTGCTGTTGTTGCTAAACGTGCAATCCAGAACTTCGGTGCTGACGCCGCCAATCCCGGCCACCAGGGACCAGGCGTTGTTGTTGTCGAACACGCAGTCGTGTGCCGTCAGCGCCCCGAAGTTGGTGACAGCACCGGTTTCCCAACTGGGACCGGTAGCGGTGCCGCCCACGAACTTGAGCCCGATCAGCTCGACCGTGCCCGAGGCGATCTCCAGAATGCCGTTCCCCTGACCGTCAATCACCGTCGCCTCGGCTCCGTCCTCGCCTTCGAGGGTCAGATCCTTGTCGATCAACAGATCGTGCTCCAGGTAGGTATCTTGAGCGATCAGGATCGTGTCGCCGGGCAACGCTGCGGCTATGGCCGCGGCGATGGTCGGCTGATCAGCGGGGACCCGGATGATCGCCGAGGCGGCGAGCGGGGGTACATGGATCACATCAGCCACCAAGTCGCTTGGTTCCTCGACGACGGGGCGGGGTGCCGGCAACGCAACAATCGCAAAGGGCTCCGAATCGACGAAGACCTCGGGTTGCTCGGAGCTTACGAGCCGGAGCACGGCGTTGGGGGTCGGGTGGGGTTCGACGATCCAGCAGTAGCTCCCTTCATGGGCGGGCAGGGTCGGCGAGGAGACGCCTTGAGCAATGGTTGCAAACGTAGCGCCGCCATCCAGCGACAAGTCGATCGTCAACGCGTTGAAGATCGAGCTCGCAAACCATCTGACGACGGCCGGCTCGTTGATGTGGAGCGGCGTGCCGAAGACCGCGTCGCGGTCGATGCCCAGCAACCGAACGGTGTTGGCGATCGTGAACGGTGCGTCGCTGGTGTCGGAAACCTGGGTGTTGTGATCGGTCACTTTAACGAGGCACTGGGTCGACTGATGGCCAGCCGCGGGGGTCCAATAGTATCTACCGCCGCCAAGCGGACCCCCGAAGTAGTCATCCACTAGCACCTCGTAGGTAGTGCCGCCATCGAGTGACAGCTCGATGCGATAGGGGCCACCGCTCGGTTCAAACTCGACGGACTCGATGGCATCCACCGCGTATAGCTCGCCGCCGTTGGGAGCGTAGATCGTCGGGGTTTGGGCGCAAACCCACGTTGTCTGGAGCGTCAAGCAGCAAACTGCGGCGAGCGCATTGGTGCGGATTCTTTTCATCGTCGGGCTCCGGGGCTCGTAGACTTTCCGGGGCGCCGTCGAACGCTCATCACGACGCGAACGTTGCGAACGCCCCTTACTATTGTGGCAGCAAGCGTCGCTCCCGGCAACGCGCATTCCGGCCTACTGGGTGAAACCACCGCCGACTCGGTCAATCTGTTAATCAACTCGTGTGCACAATCGACCCAATCCGGGCAGTGCCCGGTCGCGCCAGCGATTGTGTGCCTGTCGTATTGGGGGTTGACGGCTCGAACTGTTGTATATACACTTTTTCCATGAACCGATCGCTTTCTTCCATCACGCGAGAGATTTCAGAAGAGTGTCTGTCCCGCAAGCTCCGTTCGCTCAACCGAGTGATTTCGGCTGTGTACGACGACGCGCTCCGGGAACACGGGCTCAGAACGACGCAGCTGACGCTGCTCGTCGCTATTGACCGGCTGGGTGGAGAAGCAACGTCTACGAACCTTGGTGCTCGCCTGAACCTCCAGAAGTCAACGCTCTCGCGGAACCTCGCTCGGCTTGAGGCAGAGGGTTGGATTTCTCGGAGGCCCGACGGCCGTCAAATCTTCCTCAGTCTGAGCACTCGCGGTGCGAAGGTCCTCAGGAAGGCCTATCCGGCATGGTGCGGCGCACAGCGGGAGGTGGCAGCCTGGATGGACGGTGAGTTTGTCCAAAGTGTGGAGGACCTGCTGGCGGGGGTGCCGGAGGAGCAATCAGCGCAGTAGTTTTTGTGAAGTAAAGTTGTATATACAACCACATGGGGCGCCAGAGCCAATCCCACCTCGGGAATTCAATGGCGCACTCAAAGAAGGAGCGTTCGGCATGACGACACACTCGCCCAAACTCGCGTACTTCGTGTTTCTAGCTTGGATGGCGCTGGCGTTGCCTCTCGTGCTCGCAGGGACCTTCGCCACCGGCCCGGGAGAACCGAGCCTGGCGCTGGCCCTCCACCTCGCTGCCGTCGTCACCGCTACCCTCGTGGGCATTGCCGTGTCGCCGCGCTTCCGGGCGAGCATTCGAGCTTTGGACCCCGAGATTCTCACTTCCCTTCAGGCGTGGCGCGTTCTGGGAATGATGTTTCTCTTCCTTGCGGCCCTGGGAGACCTGCCCCCCGTGTTCGCCATCCCCGCTGGGGCCGGCGATGTCCTTGTCGGGCTGGCGGCACCGATAGTTCTCATCCACATGAGAAAGAAGACACTCAGCCGGCGGGCTTTCGGCTGGTTCACCGGACTCGGTCTGTTGGACTTCGCGGTTGCCTTTGCACTTGGCAACTACGTCAACCTGACGATTCCTCCGGAAGCTGGGTTCGCCTCAATGGCTGCCTTGCCGCTTGTTCTCGTGCCAGGTCTCTTCGTTCCGGCTTTCGCAGTGCTCCACCTCGCCGCTTGGTTCAGTCTGCGGTGTCGCCAGAACACGGCAGTTGCGGAATCAAACGTCCTTCGCCCCAGTTGCTTTCCGCCGGTCGCTTCTAGTGTTCAAGAAGCCCAGACCAACTAAGCGGAGCTGATCGCCAGCGCGACACCGAAGTCGCCGCCGGCGCGCGAGCGCACCTCGACCGAGATCTCGAGGAGTGAGGCGATTCGGTGGACCAGCGCCAGACCGAGCCCGCAGTGGTTGCCCTCACCGCTGCGCGCCTGGTCGGCGCGCACGAAACGATGCGCCAAACGTTCGACCTGCGATGCATCCACTTTACTGCCGCTGTTGACCACCTCGAACCGAGTTCGGGCGCCGCCGTTTACAACCCGCACTTTCACGTAGCCGCCCTCGTCGGCGTAGGTCACCGCGTTCTCGAGGAGATTGCGAATTGCCACCGACAAGAGCGCCGGATCGCCGACCACCGGCGCCCGCGCCGGCAACGACCACTGCACGTCCAAGTCGCGGGTTGTCGCCAAGCTAGCGATCGGGCTCCAGGTGTGGTGAATCAACTCAACCAACTCAACAGGACGCTCTTCGACATTAACCTGGTCTGACTCCAAGCGGCACAGGTAGAGGGTGCTCTCGACCAGCTCTTGCATGGAATTGACGATGGCGAGCGACTCGCGCAAAGTCGCAACGTACTCGCCCGGCTCCCGGGCGCGGGCCATCGCCACCTCGATGGTCGATCGCAAGCCGGCGAGCGGCGTGCGCAGCTCGTGGGCGACGTCGGCGCTGAAGGCGCGCTCGCGCTCCAACGCCTCGCTAACCCGGCCCAGTAGCTGGTTCAACTGCTGGACAATCGGCACCATTTCCGGCGGCACGTCCCGCTGGTCAAAGCGCCGCTCCAAGTCCCGGCTCGAGAGGGTACCGATCTCGCGGGCCACGCGGTTGAGCGGGCCGAGCGCCCGCCGGATGATCGCTCCCAGGAGGCCGGCAACCAAAAGGGCAGCGGCGCCGCCGACGGCCGCCAAGAGCCTGCCCACCCGCGTCAGCACGGCATCGATTTCGGCGGTGTCGCGCGCCAAGGTCAGCTGGACAAGTGGTGCACTGATCGGCGTCTGATCCGCGGCCGTCTCTTCTTCTCCCTCTTGATCACTCTCGTCGTCGTCCTCGTCCCCCACGTCGACTCTCGGATAGAAGCTGAACCCCACTACCCGCACCGAGCGATCGCCGAGGCGCGCGGCGGCGAAACCTGGCGCCTCGGTCGTGCCGGCCACATCAGCCAACGGCTGGTCGCCCAAGCTCGGCGAGCGATAGAAGAGCCCGCCGGCGCCGGCGGTAAGCTGCAAGAAGGCGGCGCCCTCCTCGAAGTCGCGCATGTCGAGCTCGGCGTGCTCCCAGTCGATCCCCTCGGCATTCACGTCCACCGTCGACGCCAGCAAACGGGCCTCGGCTTCGAGGCTGCGGTCGAACTCGTTGAGCAGCGTCGTGCGCACGCCGCGGTGGGTGATCAGCCCGGCCGCCCCCAGCACCGCCACCACCGCGATCACCGTGCCGATCACCAGCGTCCTGCGAATCGACCATCTCATCTTGCATCGCCGTCGCCGGCGGCCAGCACGTAGCCCATCCCCCGGCGAGTGTGGATGAGTCGGCTGCCGCCATAGCACTCCAGCTTGCGGCGCAGATAACCAATGTAGACGTCGACGACGTTGCTGTTGCGCGTCAACCCGAAGTCGTAGATGCGGTCCCAGATGTCCTCGCGCGACACCACCTGGTTGGCCCGATAGGCCAGAGTCTCGAGGATGCTGAACTCACGGGCGGTAAGCTCGATGATCTGATCCCCGCGCTTGACGACCTTGGCCGTGGTGTCGATGCGCAAGTCCGCCACCTCGATCACCGGCGACGCCTGCTCGTAGCGACGGCGGCCCAGCGCCCGTACCCGCGCCACCAACTCGTCGAAAGCGAACGGCTTGACCAAATAGTCATCCGCCCCGAGATCGAGTCCGTGAACGCGGTCGCGCACCGTGTCTTTGGCGGTCAGCATTAACACGCGACTTGCACTTTGCTTGCGCCGCAGATAGCGGAGGATCTCGAAGCCGTCGGTCCCCGGCAACATCACATCTAGGATGATGACGTCGTACACGTCGGAATCAGCATAGGCCAGCCCTTCGTCGCCGTCCGCCGTTGCATCCACCGCGCAGCCGGCTTCGGTGAGGCCCTGCACGAGTGATCGGCGCAGCGGCTCATAGTCTTCGACGACCAGCACTCTCATACCACAAGCATAGAGCGATACGGCGCTCGCGTACGAGCACAAGACAACCGCTCTCATCCCCCTCTCATCTTCACCGAGGCCAGCCGGGTCAAAACACCATGCACTTCGGTGCATGGCCCAATCGCTCGCGCCCCCGCTCCCCATCGACGGAGACCGCCCCTCCTCACCAGGCTCTCATCGTGCGTGCGTACCGTCAATGTGGATAAGGAGGGAGCACCGATGGCAGTACAACCGAACCGGTGGGCGACGGTGAGTATCAGCGTGGCCCTCTAGCATGCGGGCGCTGATTCAATTCGCGCGGCCAACTTGGGCGCCGGTAGCGGCGATGGGTTGTGCCGCTTTCATCCTTTTGTTCCGTTTGGGTGAGCTGCCGCTCCTAAACCCCGACGAAGGCCGCAATGCTGAGATCGCCCGCGAAATGATCGGCGACTCTGGATGGTTGGTACCCACCTACAACAACTTGCCCTACCTCGACAAGCCGGCGCTCTACTTCAAGACCGTGGCGCTTTCGATGGAGGCACTGGGCGTCTCGCCAGGCGCCGCGCGGGTGCCGTCGGCGGTCGCCGCGCTGGCGGTGTTGGCCTTGGTGTTTGTGTTTTGCCACCGAATCTACAACCCGCGAAGCGCCGCGCTGGCGGTCGTAGCACTGGCATCGATGCCGCTGTTCATGACCTTTGGGCGCACGGTCATCTTCGATATGCCGCTGACCCTGTGGGTCACCGGCGCCATCCTGGCAGCGTTTACCGCCGAGCAGCAATCCAACCGGCGGGCGATCCACGCCTGGTACGCGCTCGGCGCCCTGTGCGCCGGCATCGCCACCCTTGTTAAGGGACCGGTGGGCTGCGTGCTGCCGGTGGTGGTGGTTTGGGCGCACGGCGCCTGGGAGGGTCGGCGGGGGGTGCTCGGGCGGCTCTGCGGCCCCATCAACCTCGGGGTGTTTCTGGCCACCGTGCTTCCTTGGTTTCTGCTCCTGACCATGGCTCGACCCGACTTCCCCTACTACGGCCTGGTCAAAGAAACCGCCGAACGGATCAGCACCAAAGCCTTCGATCGCACCGGCCCGGTGTACTACTACCTGCCGGTCCTCCTCGGCGGCTGCTTTCCCTGGAGCGCCCTATTCCCCGCCGGCGTCCGACTGGCCTGGGCCGCGCGCCGGCGCCTGCAAAGCGCCGACCGCCTGCTGGTGGCCTGGGTGGTGGCGGTGGTGGCGTTCTTCTCGGTCTCCCAATCCAAACTTCCCGGCTACGCGTTGCCGGCGGTGGTGCCGCTCGGGATGCTGCTCGGGCGGCTGCTCGACCGCGCGTTCGCCGGGCGGTACGCAGGTACGGTGGGCGCCGGCGGTTGGACCTTAACCGCGCTCGGTAGCGTTTTGACCGCATGGCTGGCGCTCGAGGTGTGGGCGCCAGGCTTCTTAGCGCGCCTGGTCGACCTGAGCGGCAGCGACTACCAAAAGGCACGCACTCTGTTCCCGATCCTACTCGTTGGCGTCGTGATCCTCGGTGTGCTGGGAACGATTGCCGCGTGCAGACGGCAACCCGGCGCGCTTGTGGGCGCCGGCCTTTTCTTTGCCGCATTTGTGCTCATCGCGCTCATCCCGGCCCTCGCTCGCAACGCCAATCGCTGGTCGTCGGCGGAACTCGCCCGAGAGTTGCAAAACCAAGACCCACAGGCGGCCGTGGCCTGCCTGGGCTCGTACCCGCCCGACCTGGCCTTTCTGTTGGGGCGCAGCCTCTACGTGGTGACCGAGGACGGACGCGAGCTGCCAAGCAACTACATCCCCTTCTTCCTCGAGCAGAGCGGCGCGCGGCCCGCCGAGCTCATCTACCCCGACGCGCTCGAAGACTGGCTCAGTGCCGCGCCGGCGCCGGTATGGGTGATCGCCCGCCCTGATCGCTGGAGCCGGCTCGAAAAGTTGGCCGCCAGGCATGAGGTTTCAGTGCGGGCCCTCAGTCCACCGTGGCGCGGCGTGCTTTCGAGCGGACGGCTCGACGTGGCCCGCGCTCAATGAGAGGAGGGTCCAAGTGCCCGAGCTATCCATCATCGTCCCCGCCTGGAATGAGGTGGCATCCTTGCCGGATTTGGTCCGGGCAATCACCGAGGCGTTTCCACCTGGATGCGAG
>CBDCWB010000007.1:0-27108 GCA_965223205.1 Candidatus Eiseniibacteriota bacterium
CCCGCTCCCCGGCGGCGACGAGGGTAGCACGAAGTACATGCTCGCCCATGAGTTCGGGCACTTCCTTGGATTGGATCATACGCCGGGGACTGACGATGTGCTGGTGGACACCGTCGACATGGGGCGCTACAGTCCGATGCGACTGGGGGTAGAACAGCCTGTCGACTACGTCAACGATAGCTTTCTTCCGTACCATCCGTGGCAGATCACGATGTACGCAAGCGACGGCGGGCAAGGCCCCATCGCCTGGATTGACTCGACGCAGTTCGAGTTTGTCGACGTCAACACGCTCGACATTGTGCTCCCAGACATCAGGTCATCTAGCGGCAACATCGTGCGCGTCGATACCAAGATCGATTCCTTTTCGTCCGAGTTCTGGGTAGTTCATCATCAGGACAACGAATTCGACGAGATCTATGATCGCGATGGTCTGGCTATTTGGCACATGCGCGACCCCGAGACTCCATCATCCGAGCCAGTGCGTACGGACATGGACCTTGAGCTTCCGACTGGCAAGCGCACGGCACCACCATGCCCCGGCACAGTGGCCAACGCTGCCGCTGGTTGGGACAGCCTGGAATGTGATGCAAACAATGGGCACAGCAGCGACTTCTACGGGGCAGGCGACGAGTTTGGGGACGCAACCAATCCAAGTACCCGCGACTACAGCTCGGCGGCTTATCCCGGCAACCAGAGTGTGAGGACCAACGTCAAGGTTGCGGATATTCGCCTACAACAGTTCGTGAACAAGCCCAACTATCTGATTGATGTAACTTACGAGAGTCTCACAACTTCTCCGTACCTATATACGTGGAATGGGAGAAACTTCCCTAGAGTCGGAAATCTGCTGCCGGTGCGAAGCGAGGCAGAGTCCGGCACGGTCAGATCAGATGCCGTGTTGGTTGGCGTGCAGATCCCCGTCGGCGGGCGTTACGTTTTCAAGGTCCGAGAAGATGGGCATTCGACTACCGTTCTGGATCGAGCGGAGGTTGTGGTCATCGACCACGATCCAAATGTCTCGGTAGCGATTGATCGTACAGGAAGGGTGTTTGGATACCGCGCTGAGCGTGCCGTATGGAGTACAACGCTGCCCGACGGCTCAAGCGGCGACATCGTGCGGTCTGGCGCTCCCGTTCACGGCCAACCTGGCGCCGTCATGATCGTCGAGTGGCAGGAGGTTGCCAGCGAAGACGCCTTGATCGTGGTGCATAAGGGACTTGCTGGCGACGACGTTCCTACGAGCCCCGCGGTGTCGGTTGAGCGCGAGATCGTCGAAGGCACATGGAGCCCGGCTGCGGTGCTACCCCGGCGTGCGTGGTTTGCCGAGGAGTGCATTCGCGTGAGCGATATCGGTCACACGGGCGGCCGACTGGCTCTTCGACTCCGTTGGCTCGACTACCACTCGATCGATCGGGTTGCGGTGGTGCGCCTTGCCGCCGCCGCCGATTTCGTGGCGCGGTCGCTGGTGCCAGACACGCTGGAGGTGGCGTATGAGGTTGTCGACCCAGCCGTGTTGGCTGCGGCTGATGGGCAAACTGCAACGATAAACCACGCAGAAAAGCTGACGTTCGGCGTCACCGCTTCTGCGCCTGCTGACGGGTGGGTGCAGTCGGTAGCCGTAGCGTTTGAAGGCTACTACTCAGAGGCGGCGGGGGAGCGCTTGCCCGAGCAGGATCCAGTAAGCGCCATTGCATACGTGTCCGGTGGCCGCCCGAATCCCTTTAATCCGAACACGAAAATCGAGTTTGGGCTTGCCCGAGGGGGACATGCGCGATTGGAGCTCTACTCAGTTGACGGTCGTTTGGTGAGGCGACTCGTTGACGATCCACTTCCAGGCGGAGAGCACAGTCTGGTGTGGGACGCCAAGGACGGTAGCGGAATACAGCAGGAGTCGGGTGTCTACTTCTACCGGCTTAGCTTCGACGGCGAAATGCGGTCCGGCAAGTTGATTTTGACCAAGTGAGTTTCCAGGGGGAACAGTCATGAGAAGAAGCGGGCTTGTAATTGCGGTTTTCTGCTGCTTGCTCTCTGCTGCCGAGATGCAAGCAGGGGTCATCTATGTCCAATCGGGCGAGTCGATTCAGAATGGAATCCTTCAATCTGCTGCGCGAGACACAGTGCTAGTCGCTGAAGGTGTCTACGTGGAGGTCCTTGTCGTATCCCATCCGCTTACTTTGCTCAGCGAGGGCGGCCCACTCACCACCGTGATCGACGCCGATGGAACTCCGCAGCACGTCATCACGGTAGGACAGGGAGCCGAGGGCTCAACCATCGAGGGGTTTACGATTCGCGGGGCAAATGGACATGTCGGAGTCGTTGTAGGTGCGGAGCAAGTTGTAGTCCGCAGCAACATCGTTGAGCACAATTGGGCCGGTGTCCATATCTATGCTCCTCTTGCTGTGATCGAAGACAATGTGGTTCGCGATAACGTCGCGGGCAAGGGAGTTGCAGGCATCCGGGCTGGGAATGCTACCGTGCGTAACAACTGGATCGAAAGCAACTCGGGCACGGTGGTGGTTTACCTTGTCGAAGGCAGCTTTAGTGGGAACGTCGTCACAGGTCACGTAGCGCATCGCGTGTTGGAGTTGTCTTATGTCAATTGTAGCCACAACACGCTGGTAGATAATGAAGGCGACGCTGCGGCGCGCATCCTTGGCACTTTTTTTGAGCACAACGTCGTGGAACAAGGTGGCCCCGGCGTTGCTTTGGAGTGTCTAGGTGCGCAAATCGCGAGCTGCAACGTATTCTGGGGAAGTGCTACACCGTTCGAAGACGATTGCGGTCTAGCAATCGGCGAGAACGACAACATCTACGCCGACCCGCTCTTTTGCGACCCTGAGAACGGCGACTATCGCCTAGCAGCGAACTCACCGGCGGCGGTGGGGAGCTGCGGCTTGATTGGCGCCTTGCCGGTCGGGTGCGGCGTTGCTGCGATTCTCGCGAGTGAAAGCGCGCCACCCGCCCGTCCAGCTCTGCGGGCGTATCCAAACCCCGCACGGGCGCATGTCTCCCTAGAGCTGTCGGGCGTGGAGTCACGCAAGGTGCGCATTTTCGACGTGGGTGGTCGCCTCGTTGACACGATCGGTCTTAGTGGGGGCCGCGCAAACTGGGATGCTCGGCGGGTGCCAGCGGGTGTGTACTGGCTACGCGTGGATGGCGCCACAGGTGCGGAAGCGCGGCTCGTCCTCGCGCGCTGAGATCGGTGCCTATTTTGGCACAACCCACTCCTGGCCGCTGCGCGCGAGCGGCAGTGGTTGCGCAGCGCACGGGGCGCCAGAGCCAGCTGACACTTGTACCGACGGGAGCGCCTCGGTCGTACCCCAAGAACGTGTTGACAGCCCGTGCGGTTATGGCCTTGGCTAGATCGTTTTGCAGTATGCGGTTAGCAGTCGCCAAGCGAGCGCCGGTGAGTGGTCAAGATAGTCGTTGACAGAGTCAATCACGACGCCTAACGTCAATGTGGCTGCCAGGCGCCAGAGCGCGCCTGCTCCGACATGGAAGCGCCGCCGAGGGCCGCCCCTCGACCCCCGGTTGTGCTGCCGCGTACGCCACGGAGGTCACAATGGCTGCACTAGCCGCGCACCGCACGCTTCTCCTCGCGGTCTGCTCCGTCCTGCTCTCTCTCTCTCTCTAGCCCGCTAAGGGGTCCAAGCGTGTTGTGGGCTGGAGGGACGCTACCCGACAGCGCCAAGTGCATTTCGGAGGGTGCTTCAACCTCTGGGTATTCGGGCGGGAGCCCACCGGACACAAGCAATGTCTTGATTGTTTGGGTTGGCTTCGAAGACAGCACGTCTTGCAACCAGTACACCTACGGAGATGGGACGCTGTTGCCGAGCTGGTTTCGCAGGATGGAGACCGAGTTCGAGGAGTATTACGACTGGCAGTCGTACGGCAAGCACTACGTCGACGCCAAGACGGCTCAGCGCCCCGGTGCTGACAGCCTCAAAGCATGGAACTTGGGGAAGACGCCGTGCTATTGGCCGAGGGCGGCAATAGATCCAGCGATCGGGGACTCGCTCTGTCCGTACGCGAGGTCTGGCAAAGAGTCGGAGGGCTGCATCAATCGGCGCGTTGTCGACATGATCGCCGACGTGCTGGGCGCTTCGACTTTCCAGGGAATCGATTGTGTCTGCTTCATTCACCTAGGTTCTTCTTTCAGCAATGAGATAATTGCTGGCTGGGGCGGGCCGGGCGCGAGCGGGTACAATTGCCCTCCATGCGCCTACAACGGGGAAGCGACGACACAGCGGCCAGTGAAGGGCGACTTCGTGGGCGACCCGCTCCCCGGGGGCGACGAGGGTGGCACGAAGTACATGCTCGCCCACGAGTTCGGTCACTTCCTTGGATTGGGGCATACGCCGGGAACTGTGGGCGCAGACGTGGTCGACATGGGGCGCTACAGCCCGATGCGCTTTGGTGTCGAGCAGGACGTCGACTATGTGGACGACAGCTTTTTGCCATACCACCCGTGGCAGATCACGAAGTACGCGAAGGATAACGGGGCAGGCCCCATCGCCTGGATCGATTCAACAAGGTTCGAGTTCGTGGACACGAACACGCTCGACATCGCGCTGCCGGACATTAGGTCGTCTGGTGGCAGCATCGTGCGGGTCGACACCAAGGTCGATTCCTTCCTGTCTGAGTTCTGGGTAGTTCACTATCAGGACGACGAGTTCGATGCGATCTACGATCGTGACGGCTTGGCAATCTGGCACATGCGCGACCCGGAGAGCCCGCTTCAGCCCCTTCGCACAGATATGGATCTGGAGCTTCCGACGGGGAAGCGCACGGCGCCACCTTGCCCAGGGACCGTGTCGAACGCCGCAGCCGGCTGGGACAGTCTGGAGTGCGATGCGAACAACGGGCATAGCAGCGATTTCTTCGGGGCTGGGGACGTGTTTGGCGACCTCACCAACCCCAGCACTCGAGACTACAGCACTCCAGTTTACCCAGGAAACCAAACCGTCAGAACCAAGGTGAAGGTCGGGGACATTCGCCTGCAACAGTTCGTGAACAAACCCAACTACCTGATCGACGTCACGTACGAGAGCCTGACTACGTCGCCATACTTATACACGTGGAACGGCAGGAACTTCCCGCGCCTAGGAAATGTCCTTCCGGTGCGCGATGAACCAGATCCCGAGACCCTTAGATCGGACGCCGTCTTCGTTGGCCGTCAAACGCCCGTTGAAGGGCGCTATGTCTTCAAGCTTCGCGAAGACGGGCATACAAGAACAGTTGTGGACCGTGCGACTGTGGTGGTGATCGACCACGACCCGGAGCTGTCGTTCGCAATTGACCACACAGGTGCGGCCTTTGGGTATCGCGTGGAGCGCAGCATTCGCGACGCCACCCTGCCAGAGGGTGCAAGCGGTGACATCAGGCGTGCGGGCAACCCGGTGCATGGTGAAGCTGGTGCGGTCATGGTTGTTGAATGGGCAATCGCCGGCGCGGAAGATGCTCTGGTCATCACCCACAAGGGCCTTGCGGGTGATGACGTTGCGACGACCCCGGCGGTGGCCTTGGAGCGGGAGACTGGCGGAGGTGAGTGGGTTGTGGTTGGTACGTTGCCCAGGCGCTCTTGGTTTACGGAGGAGTGCATTCCGCTCAACCGAATAGGTCATGATGAGGGGCGCTTGCGACTTCGGCTGCGGTGGCTTGACTATCATTCGGTCGACCGCGTAGCTGTGGCTCAACCGGCTGCTCCGGGCGCGTTCGTTGCGCAATCCCTGGCGCCAGATACGCTTGAGGTAGCGTACAGGGTTGTCGACCCGGCGGTGTTGTCTGGAGCGGACGGCGAGACGGCCGTCGTAGAGCACGCACAGAAGCTTACCTTTGGAGCTGCTGCTCCCGCGCGGGTGGACGGCTGGGTGCAGTCCGTTGCAGTTGTTCTGGAGGGTTACTACTCGGAGGTCGCTGGTGGGCGTTCGCCCGGTCACGAGTCCCCCAGCGCTATAGCGTTCGCAATGGGCGGTCGCCCGAATCCCTTCAATCCGAGCACGGCAATCGAGTTTGGACTTGTGCGAGGCGGGCAAGTGGAGCTTTCTCTCTATTCGGTAGACGGGAGGTTGGTCCGCCGGCTGGTTGATGCTCCGCTCCCGGCCGGGGAGCATACGTTCGTGTGGGACGGTCGCAGCGAGAGAGGCGTTCCTCAGCAGTCGGGGATCTACTTCTATAGCTTGAGAGTTGGCGGGGCAGCACGTTCCGGCAAGCTCGTCTTGGCGAAGTAACGGAGGACAGAGGCCATGCAACGGCTCGTCTCAATAGCAATTTGCGTTGCTTGCATTTCTAGCACGGCGGTAGCGGGCATCGTGCGGGTTCCGGGAGATTCACCGACGATCCAAGGGGGGATTCAGCTCGCTGCTTCGGGGGACACGGTTCTCGTCGACCAAGGGGTGTACTTTGAGACCCTGGTCATCCCAATCCGTCTGGTGTTGTTAAGTGAACACGGTCCTGAGCTGACGGTCATAGATGCTGATGGTGCTGCGCAGGACGTGATCTTGCTCGAAGACGCGGCCGACGGCTCGACCGTGGAGGGATTCACGGTCCGCGGGGCGAACGAGGGTAGCGGCATTTACATTGGCTACGCACGGGGCACGATCCGTAACAACGTCGTCGAGGACAACGTGAATAACTTCGGTACGGCGGGAATCACTATTCTAGGGCTGTTGGGGGCACCTAGCGTCATCGAAGGCAATGTCATCCGCGGCAACCTGGGAGGTAAATCTGTTGCAGGCATTCGGGCTGGAAATGCTGACGTGCGTGATAACTGGATTGAGGGGAATGTTGGCGTTGAAACCGTGCAGCTTGCCTACGGATCGTTTACTGGAAACGTCGTCGTCGGCAACTCAACAGGTTGGACTTTGCGGCTAGAGATCGTGGATTGTTCCAACAACACGATAGCCAACAACGAGAATGGTATTGGCGTGACCGTTTTGGATGGTTCTTTTGATCGGAACATTCTGGAGCATAACGGGAACAATGTGGCTCTCGAATGTTGGGGAGCAGCACCGGCGGCCAGCTGCAACGTGTTTTGGGGCACTGGCGCTCCGCTCGGAGACGACTGCGCATTTTCGATCGGTGAGAAGGACAACGTCTACGCGGACCCGCTCTTCTGCGATCCCGAGAACGGCGACTACCGGCTCGCTGCCAACTCCCCCGCAGCCGTGGGAAGCTGCGGTTTGATTGGGGCGTTGCCGGTAGGTTGCGGCGTTGCCGGCGTTCTAGCAGGTGAAAGTGCGCCGCCCGCCGTTCCGAGCCTTCGCGCATATCCAAATCCGGCGCGAGCATCTGTTTCCTTCGAGTTATCAGGTGCAGCACAAGGGAGGGTGCATATTTTCGACGTGGGTGGTCGCCTCGTTGACACGGTCCTCCTTCGCAGTGGGCGCGGCAACTGGGACGCTCGGGAGGTGCCGGCGGGCGTGTACTGGCTGCGGGTGGATGGCGCAATAGGGGCGGAAGCGCGTCTCGTTCTCGCGCGCTGACGCCGGCGCATAAGGTGGCGGCAGCCCGGCGCCTGGTTGTCGCCGACACCTGGCTCCTCGTTGACTTCGGTCCCGGCGTCCCACAACGACACCATCGCCGTCACATCGCCAGTCACTGGGTTCTGATTGGCGTCGAAGAGTCCTCAGAATCGCCCCCGCGACGGGGAAGTGATCGGTGTCGGCGAGCGTGGCGGTTGCGGCTTCCGGTTCGCGGGTCGGCGCGTTTGCCAGGGGCACCCACCGTGAGGTGCGCGCCCGAGAGTCGTGCGGCCAACTCCGCCCGCGCCCGCCCAGTGGCCTCGAGTCCATGCGCCCGACTTGCTGTCTTAAGCTCGTCTCGCCCGAGCCAAGGCAATACCGCGTCGAACTGCACGAGACCGGTGCGCGCGAGTGCTTCGATCTGTTTCGCTTTGGTGCTCGAAGCACGGATCGACACGTCGAACTCGCGGCGCAGGTCAACGAGTCGCGCTTTGGTGAGGACTTGGAGGAGTGATTTGAGGTCGGGTTTGAGCGGGGCCATAGTGTTAGCTTCGATCATATACGATTGCGAGTGTTAGCGTCCGCACCCAAGTCGTGCCTTGGCCGCGCCGGTTGCCCGTTGCCCGCCAGCCGACGCCATGACCGTGCCCTGTCAGCGCTCTACAAGGTTGCCATATCGATGTTGTTGAAGTTGCGCTGGTAAAACCCCATGTACTGCACCTTGCGTTCGAGCGCCCCGATCAAGGCGTGGGCGAAGTTCACTCCTTCAAACTGCCGCGCGCTCCCCAGACCACCGGGGCTGAACACGTTGATCTCCATCAGCTTGCTCCCGACGATGTCGAGGCCGACGAAGAACATACCGTCCTCGACGAGCTTCGGCCGGACGATCTCGGCAATTCGAAGGGCGACGTCATCCACGACTGCCTTCGCCTTCTCACCGCCGGCGTGAATGTTGCTGCGAATGTCATCGGAGCTGCGCAACCGCCGGAAGGCGGCGAACTTCCCCTTGTATCGAAGCGGCTGGCCATTGACCATGAAGAGCCGCATGTCGCCCTCCGCAGCAGCGGTCAGATACTCTTGAGCAACCACGTAGCCGTCACGGCTCACGGCCTCCACCATCTGATTCAAGTTTCCGAGGTCATCTTCCTTGATGAGAAATACACCCTGACCACCCGAGCCCTGCAGAGGCTTGATGACGATGTTGCCGCCCTGTTCCCGAGCGAAAGCTTTGATTTCGTCACGGTCGCGCGTAATCAAGGTGCGGGGTCTCACCTCCTCCGGAAATAGTTGAAAGTACATCTTGTTCATGGCCTGTGCTAATCGATCCGGATCGTTGAGCACGATGACGCCACTGCGCATCGCTGCGCGCCCAAAGTTGATTCCCGCCATCTGTGCCCAGGAGCGCCGGCCCTGATCGGCTGCCGGATCGTTGCGCAACATGAGGACATCGAGATCGTCGACCGAGATCCGTTCGACGCGCGCTTTAGGACCACGCAAGTCATTGAGGAATGTCTTGGTCGACTTATAGGTTGACTTCGGTTTCTGAACCGAACGCGCCCGAGCGCGCACTGAGTCGTCGGGGTCGAACGCGAGGTCACCGCAGCCGATGATCCACGGTTCGTGACCAGCGTTCACCGCGGCCATGGCGAGCCGCGTGGTGGTATACGCGGGCTCTTCAGTGGCAATCTCGTTGACAACGAAGCCGATTCTCATTGGTTATGGCTCCCGAGTAGTTCGAGGACGGACGATCCATGGCGAAGGCTGCGGAGCCGCTCGGCCGCTCCGGGCATCTGCAGGAACCGCGGCAGCAATGCGGCAGGGTGGAGGACTTTTCGAAGCTGCAGCTCTCGGACGAGGGGGATGTGTTCGGTTGCAATCTTTCCGACAAACAAGGGATCGAGCTCTCCACCAGCTCCGAGATACTCGAGAATTTGCACGAGACCGTCGAGGTAGACGGCGTCTTTGGCGATGCCACCCGCTCGGTAAGTGCGCATCGTCATCGTATATGCGGTGCGCTGCGCGAATCGATACTGTCGATGCAGCACATGGAAGGTCTCGACAAAAGTTGAACCCCGCACCAAGAGATCAGCTGCCACCACCCGCCCGGCAAGCAACCGTACTCTGGCGCCGCTGAGTCCACCGACCAGGTACTCGGCCAGTACGGCAAGACCTTCTTGCAGCGCGTCGTATCCGGCGAATCCGGTGTGCAGATGCTGGAGCGGCTCCAAGAGCCCGTTGTAGTAGGTGACGAGATGCGTTCCCACCTCGTGCTGCAAGAGAGCGTCGACGCGCTGGGAGGGGAACTTAGTTTGCTGTCCGATGAGCAAACGTCCGCCAGAGCACATCAGCCCGGAGTAGATGTCGTCGCGAACCACGGCCGTCGCCGAGAACTCCGGTAGCCGCCGCCGATAGTGCGCGATCTCCTCCCGCGCTCGTTCCGCAAACTCGGATGCGCCAATCTGTCCGCCGCGAGAGCGCTCACGGCGGCCTGGTGAAATGGCATCGAGCAGCTGACGGGCCAGATCGAGCAGGCGAGGACTCGGCCGGTCGTACACTTGTAGGCTCCCAAGAAGAAAACGGCTGGTTCCGACGTCGGAGAGCATTGTGAGCTTTCGATCCAACTCATCCTGACGTTGCCGAAACAAGTAGCTGAGCGTTGGATCTTCGATTCTCTCAATCGGTACTTCGAACAGGCGCCGCTTGAGTCGCGCAGGTTCGACGGCCAGTGGTCGATAGTAGAAACGCGGCATAGATTCGAAGCGGCTGCGACGGAACTCCCGCCAGGCGGCTTCGGCATTCACAGGTGTGATTTGAAGTAGGAAGTCGAAGCTGTCACCCAACTCGGACAGTCGTTGATCGACGTCCCACACCGCTTTCACCAGAGCGCGTCGCCCCAGTGCATAGTAGTGCTCCGGCGTCGCGCTGGTCTTGTTGCGCGCGAAATGGAAGCACGCCTGTTTGAGCGCTCGCCCGAGCCCACGTTTGAGGCTACGCAAGACCTGCGGGTAGAGCTCGCCGGTTGAGTGGTTTCGATAGATGGGACGAACGCGCAGGCCGATCGTTGTGCACCGGAGCTCACGAGCGGCGCTCATGCTGAGCAATCGGGGCACGTCGGGTGGATGCGTGGAGACGGTTGTGTCAATGCGCACGTCAGCAGACTGCCTAAGCACGCGGATCCTGCTCAGTTGTCTCCGAAGTGCCTCGGCCGTGGCGAGCGACGTGTTCCGCCCGGCAGCGGCCACGACGAAGCTCGGCCTCTGCTCGGTCGGCTCGACGTCATCGTGGGCGGCGGCGGCGGCGACCTCGGTATCCGCAGTCGACCACACTTCGATGATCAAGAACGCACCGAAGCGAGTGGCCATGCGTCGAGCAACGTGGGAGACCAGTGAGGACACGGCTCCCTTCGCCTGCGTGGACGCGGGGGCGACAAGGAAAGAGGCCTCGCTTTCCACGAGGCGAGCGGTGCCCGCATCGTAACCGGTCAGCGGGCGACGATACACGCACAAGAAAGGTAGCGGGCGGTCGATGTGGATCCGACCCTCGTCGGGGAGGGCTCGGTTGATTCGTTCTCCCCGATCGAGTCGGTCCACGATTTCGGTAACGACGTCCGAGGAAAGCCATCCCCTGTGCACAGGCTGCCGTTTCATGGTCGGACTAACTGATCGCCCTAACGAGGTCACGACGCACGTCCAATTCTTCGAGCAAGCCCGGCGTCGTCGACTCGAGCGCCTCGTGAATTGCGCAAAACATTGTATCGTCTACTGTTCCCGTCCATTCGTCCATGAAGAACTTCTTGAGCTCGATGGCCAGAGCACATCCAGTGGCTGGAAAATGTTGGTGAACGTATTGTGCCACGTGGCGACCAAGAAACTTGACATTCTCGCGTACATCGAGTCGGCCATCTGGAAAGTCGAATCTTGTTAAGTCCCCGATGAAGCGATCGACGAGCCCTCCCCAAAGCTCTCGGTCCATACTGCCGGTTCCAATATTGACCTGCGGATTCGTGTCCGGGGCGGCAGTCGGCCCGTGTGGACCTTCGCGCCGGTGATTGTAGCTGTGCAAGTCCAAGACAACGAACGTGCCCCAGCGTTGCTCGATGTCCGAGAGAATCCGATGCAGTGTCGCATAGAAGGCGTCGTATTCGGCCAGTGAGCGCTCCCGAATCGCGTCATCGAGGTCTTCCCGCCACACCGCCAACCCCCACGCGTCGTCGGGGCCGCCGTAGACTGCGGTCTCACGGGGACGGTTGAGATCCACCTCGAAGCGAGAACGCAGCGCAACGAGCCGCGTTGGTGCGACTTTGGTCCATTCTCCCGTGTACGGATCCTCCTCGCGTAGTCTCACCTCATCTTCCAAGGCAATGAACGGCGCGACTTCTGCGCGGATGTCGTGCCCGTTGTGGACCGCGACGGCAACGATTGGACTGTCTCCGATTTCCTGGTACCAGAACGGCTGAACTGCGCCGTCGGTTTCGATGACACTATGCATTTCTCGATCTTTCATGACCGCATGCGCGATCGCTCGCTCCAAATTGCGCTGTGTTGGCGACGGGCTGCCGTTCGCCAAAGCTGACGGCAGAGATCGATTGGTCGGAGGCACGCCCGATGTTGGCGAGTGCGATCATCGTGCGCGCAGGCAGTTGCTCTCGGGTCCTAGCCCTCTCGGATGAGGAAGTCGTCGATCCGCACGGCCTTGGCCAAAGCAGTAATGCGTTGATGAAGCGTCCGTAGCCGAATCCAGAAATGCTGACGATCGACGGCCGGTCACACTCGTTTTGATAGTTGAGCGCCAGCTCACCCGAGTAGAACCAGTTGCCTTCATCGCTCAAGTACTTGCGAACCACCGTTTCCGACGACGTTGAGGCTGTTCTCCTGCTTTCCGTCTGGCAGAGGCTTCGTGTCTCCAATGACGTTCAGGCGGGGCCGTCGATCAAGAGGGAGGGTGAAGGAGCCAGCAAGCTCCAGTCGATGTGCTCCACAGTTGTCACGGTTCACCCTCCCGTCTGCTGGTGGGCGTGTTAGCGGCTATCGAAGCGATTCGAGCCCCGAGGTCTCGCCCGATCGCGCGCTAACGTTTACACCGAGGTGGGAACTTTCGTGATTCGCGCAGTAAACGGTCCGAAGCGGCGTCGCGTTTCGTCGCATCACTCTTCTGCGCCTCATCGACCTCGTTTCTTTCGTTGTCTCCATTCGCTATTGGCGTCTCCCCAGCCGGCAGTTGGTGTTCGTCGCCATACAGTTGCTCCTCGTCGTGGACAACGGGGCTTTCTGCGTGAGCGCTTCGATCCTCTGGTTTTTGCTTGTCGTCCTCGGCGCTTTTGGCGCCGGTTGTGCGCTCGTCCATCTGGTTGTCCCCTTGACTGTGGAGCTGACCGACTGTTTCAGCGCACTTGCAACCCTGAGGCCAATCCACCAGGAATCTGCGCAACACACGTATTCGCAGATAATTAGAGCGATTGCAGGTCCTTCCGATGACACAAAAAACGGAAGTATTATGTCTGCCTAAATTGCAGTAAAATGCGGTAAAAGCAGAAGGAGACTGCCGATGTTGGTGCGAGCGCTCATTGCGGTAGAAGACCTTGGAGTACGTAAGCGGGTCCGGGCAGCGGTGAAGGCTCTGGGCGGCGTTTCACGAAGCAAGCGAAAGAACGAAGCGCTGTGGGAACGGCTTCAAACCGAGACCGTCGACTTCGTCGTGGTTGATCACGCCGTCTTACCGGAGCCGTATGGCGAGAGCATCGCAGCCATCCGCGATCTGCCGGGAGAGCCCGATGTGGTGGTCATGACCTTGGTCAAAGATCCGGAGGAGCGTGCACTCCTGGTTGTAGCGGGCTGCGTGGGCGTCCTCGCGCCCGACTTGCCGGACGATGCTCTGCAGGAAACGCTCGGGGCCTTCTTCGAGCGCCGACAGGAAACGACTCAGCTACGGTTGGATGCAAGCTCCGAGGAAAACAGGCTTGGTGACTTTGTGTCGACAAGCCCGTCCATGCATCGACTCATCGGCATTGCGCGGCGTGTCGCGTCCTCGGATACCACCGTGCTTATCCTGGGCGAGACCGGCGTGGGGAAGGAGTCGCTTGCTCGCGCACTGCATGTCGAGGGACCCCGCTCTGATGGCGCATTCATCGCAGTCAACTGCGGTGCAATTCCCGAGACGCTTTTCGAGAGCGAGCTGTTTGGGCACCAGCAAGGCGCTTTCACCGGCGCGACGCGCGACCATCGCGGTCACTTTGAAATGGCACACGGTGGGACCATTTTTCTCGACGAAGTGGCGGAGCTTCCTATGCACTTGCAGGTCAAGCTTCTGCGCGCGCTACAGGAGCATTTGATCCAGCGAGTTGGCGCCGAAACACCGTTCGCGGTGGACGTGCGGGTCATTGCAGCGACCAACCGGGACCCGTTGGACGAGATTCGGGAGGGGCGTCTACGCGAGGATCTCTACTATCGCCTCGGCGTCGTGAGGCTCGAGCTTCCGCCACTGCGCGAGCGCCGGGAGGACGTAGCGGATCTGGCGCAAAACTACTTCGATATCTTCTGTGCGAAGATCGGACGCAAGCTCTCCGGAGTAGACGCCGACGTGATGGACGCGCTCGTCGCGTACAGGTGGCCTGGGAACGTGCGTGAGCTCATCAACGTCATGGAGCGCGCAGTGCTCCTGGCAAGCTCGGACACCGTGACGCTTGCTGACTTGCCCGACGAGATCGCCGGTGGCCCGACCGTAGCTCTCGAACAGCTCGTCGACGAAGGGAAGACCGAGTCGTCGGAACCCCTGGCGCCGGTGTTCTCGAAACCGTATCGAGAGGCGCGTCGCGAAGTGCTCGACGCATTTGACAAACAGTACTTCACGGCCCTGCTTGCCGAAACCCGGGGCCGAATCCTGGACACAGCCGATCTTGCCGGTGTCAGCTCACGCGCACTCTACAGCAAGATGAAGGAACTCGGCCTTCGTAAGGAAACCTTCCGTTACCGCGGCAACCGGGCCCACCGACAGCGGTAGCAGTGCCCATGGTTGCGGCTGCACCGCTGACGCGAAAGCGCGAAAGCCGACCGGGTCTGTAGATAGCTTCCTTCATGACGTCGTTCATCCTATGGCTCACCGACGACAGATGCAGGTCCATGAGTCCCGATGCCAGCTCCCTGTAGGTTTTCGAGAAGCTCGACGAGCTGCACGGTATGGTCGTAGCAGTCGCGCAGGTGCAACCGGGTCGACGCGCTGATTCGCTCCACCTCGTCGTCGCGAGTCATGGTTACGAACACTTCGCGGAGCGACCATGCGATCCGTCGAAAAGACAAGAGCTCACGCTTCAGTTGATGCAGTCGATGGAGCATCTGTTGATCCGGATCAACCGGGATCTCGCCGTCGCGTGCTTCCAGTCGATCGCTATAGTCGTCGACGACAGGGAACAAAGCGTCGACCAACGCATCCAGCAGACTGTAGGCGAGGTAATCGGCATGCCCTGCACGAATCGCTGTACCGGTTTCCTCGATCCGCTCCCTGACGGCATCGAAGCAATCTCCGGGGCGTTCCTGGAAAGTAAGCACATAGTTCTTGCCGAGGAACAGGCTCGACTGCTCGGTTCCCGGCTGACTGACTGTCGGCATCCGGGCAACAATGAAGTAGTGCGCCCCGTAAAGCTCGATCTTGGGACGCTGGTGGACGTTAACGACGTGGCTAGCGCCAGCTTGTGAATGTCAAAGATCTCGGCAAGCTCTCGCAGCGTCCCCGCGTCACCAAGCCCATCCACGTTCACGCACGTGACACGGTCGTCCCGGAGAAATCGCGTGAGCTCGCGTGGGTTGGCAACGGTCGTGTCGTCAAGGCGCTCAGCGTCGAAGCTGAGCACGTGGATGGCTGGTGGGGGCGACTCTGGAACCACGTAAGAGTTCCAGGTGCGGCACCAGGCGTCGCGCGCACGCGGCGCGGAGACTTTCGCTTCTTCTTTGGCTTCATCGACGCACGTCGACTGTGTTGGGCTGGCGGCTTTGTGGATGCTGCTGGCCATACTGCCGTACAGCGGAGTTCTGGATCTCAAGCACATCCGTGCCGACCGCTAACTGGTTGTCGCCGACACCTGGCTCCTCGTTGACTTCAGAATCGCCCCCGCGAACGGTGAAGTGGTGAAGTTTGGCCCGCGCTGCGTGGTGGTTCCGACGGAGGTTCGGTTGGGACAGCGCACGCGCGCCCTTGAGTGCTACGCCGAGAGCTACAGCTTGCGCACCGCCTGCGGCGACGCGCTGGGCGCTGCCGATGCGATCGATGGCATCGCGGTCCTTGGGTGTGACGCACTGTCTGCTCAGGCCATCCTGCTGACGGCTGCGGCCAGAGGGCTTCGCCAAACATTGCCTCCGGCCGACCAGTGGACCCACCTTAGCGCGCCAAGTCAAAGCGATGCGCCGGGCGGTCAAAAAGCGCCTGGGAGTCGATGCGTTCGAGCAGGCCGATAGCCGCGGGGCGTCCCTCACCGGCCCACAAGTCGCTCAGACAGTGGCCGATCATATCTCTCGCAACATACTGCCAAATAGTGATTTAAGCGTCCCTTTGGCCGCCGTGTCGGCCGCCAGGGCGTTTGTCGCCATATCTCTCGAGGCCGGAGATTTGGACACCCACGTTTGGGGCGCCCAGCGCCCGAGGAGGAGGTATGGACATGCCGAGGCGCAGCACTGGAGCGCGGCCCTTTGCTATGCCCGTGCGGTGAATAGTGGCATTATTCTACGCAAATCATGCATGGAAAATTGCAATGGCCTGATAGTTTGGACTATTATGAACGCAGGAGTTGCTTGAATAATGGCGTTTATCCACGAGCTGCCGAACTGGCCTGTATTCACCTGGGACACCCGGGCATTGGCCCGAGCGCTCTCTTCAGTGCGTCACAAACAGGGGAAGCACCTGGGGAAGATGGAGGCGCTGGGGTTTGAGCTGCGGACTGAGGCCAACATCGCGGCACTCACCAGCGACGTCGTCAAGTCATCGGCGATCGAGGGAGAACGTCTCGACAACGACCAGGTCCGATCGTCGATTGCCCGCAGGTTAGGCCTGGACGTGGCCGGGTTGCCAAAGCCGGAACGGGAAGTCGAAGGCGCCGTGGAGATGATGCTTGACGCAACCCAGAACTTTGGACAACCGCTGTCGCGCGAGAGACTATTCGGGTGGCACTCCGCGCTCTTCCCAACGGGCAGGAGCGGGACTCAAGTCATCAATGTCGGTGCATGGCGGGATCGCGCACGAGGTCCGATGCAAGTTGTTTCGGGCCCTGTTGGCAAGGAGCACGTGCATTTTCAGGCCCCGGACGCCCGGCGTCTTGAAGGCGAGATGGAACGGTTCCTTGATTGGTTTGACGCGTTTTCCGACCTGGATCCGGTGCTCAAAGCGGCGGTGGCACACTTCTGGTTCGTCACCATCCATCCCTTCGACGACGGCAACGGTCGTATTGCCAGGGCGATTACCGACATGGCCTTGTCGCGAGCCGATGGATCACGAGACCGATTCTATAGCATGTCGTCAGCGATCGAGGCGGAGCGCCAGGAATACTACATTCGGCTGGAATCGGCTCAGCGCGGGTCCCTCGACATCACCGCCTGGTTGGTGTGGTTTCTCGATTGCCTGGATCGGGCTATCGATGCTTCGGACGCCATGCTCGCGTCGGTCTTGCGCAAAGCTCGTGTCTGGCAGCGCGTCAACACCCAACCCGTCAACGAGCGCCAGCGCAACGTCATCAACCGGATGCTGGACCACGACTGGGAGGGCCACCTGAACACGTCGAAATACGCTCGGTTGGCCAAATGCTCCCATGACACGGCGCTGCGCGACATCAAGGAGCTTCTCGTGCGGGGTGTCCTCGTCCAAAATGCTGCGGGCGGTCGAAGCACCAGCTACCGGTTGGCGGACCCGGACGCTGGGTAGTTCTTGGATCGAAGAGGCTGAGTGCGTTGGTTGCAACCTCTGCGCGCTCGTATGTCCGGTTGGGGATTGCATCACGATGGTGGAGCGCCGCCGGGCCGACGAAGCGGAGAGTTGGAGCAAGCGTGTCGCTGGCGGAAGGGGGGGGACGCAACGACACAGCGGCCGGTGAAGGGCGACTTCGTGGGCGACCCGCTCCCCGGCGGCGACGAGGGTAGCACGAAGTACATGCTAGCCCATGAGTTCGGTCACTTCCTTGGATTGGAGGTCGGCGCGGACGGACAGCACCGATCGTGCTTTGAGAGGAGGCGCCGTGGCTGCGCGGTGCTCGTACAAGCGGCGGAGACCTACGCGGCGTCTCTCCTTCGCCACAGGCTGCGAGCCACTGCAACTCCCATCAGGACCGCGCCCAAGAAGCAGTGCATCGCCAAGAGCCGCGTCAACCCACTGCTGTAACGAAGCGGCAAGTTGCAGAGCAACAGCGCGGCGACGGCCAGCCCTTGAGCAGCACGGTCGCCACGCTTCAATACCCAGAGCGCTGGCACAAAGAGAGTGGCGAAGTAGTGGGTCCAGCTAAACGGAGAGGCCAAAAGTGCTCCCAGCGAGGCGATTGCGGCCCGCCCGGGCAGCTTGGAGACCTGCCGGGCGGCCGCCCAGGTAGCAGCGAGAATGCCGAGCGCTCCAGCGTAGTACGCCGCTAACACAGTGCCCTGCATGGGCACTAGTGCTTCGTGAACCTCGGCCTCGAGGCTCGTCCCCATAATCAACCGATGGAGCTGGTGGAGGAGCGATTGGGCGCCGGCGTAGATTGAGATCCACCGGTGGCCGCGCTCTTCAAGAACGCTGGCGAAGCCGAGGAGTGAGTCGGAGCCGAGAAAAAGCGCTGCGACAAGCGTTGCGGCTGCCACGGTGGTACACCCTGCGATCGCCGCCCGGCGCCCGCGACGGTCGATCGCCAATAGTGCGAAGACTGGCCACAGAAACGGTCGCGCCAAAAGCACTAGACCCAACAGCACGCCACTCAACCGACTGCTAGGGCGCGCGACCACCAGCCCGACGACCGGCAGCATGAAGACTGAGAGCTGGCCGTAGTCCAACGCTGTTCGGTGTGGGTAGAAGAGGCTGACAGCGATAAGAAGCGCTGCCCCTCCCAGCCAGGACAGCTCGCCACGCCTCACTAGAGCTGCCGTCCACCCCACCAGCGCCAAGACACCAAGGCCCAGAAAGAGCCGGACCGCGGCGGCGTAGCTCAACGTGGTCAGCGGCGCAGCCAGGATCGCCCAAAACGGGTGGTAATAAAACCTGAGGGCGTAATCGCCGGCATAGCCGCGTTCGCGGAGCGCCACCAGTCGGTCTGAGGTCAGCTCCGAGCCGCCGGCCCGCGCGTAGAGCGCCTTCGGATCACCTTGGCGGACAGCCAGCCCCGCCGCGTAGAGCGCCGAGAAGTCGTGCCGCGGGGTGTTGTCTTCGATGGCGGCAGCGTTGAGGAGGAGCGCTTGCAGAGCCAGGAAGATGGCAAGTGGACGCTCCGGCACCTTCACGACCATCTCATCCCGAGCGTGTTACGACCCGCTCGAGCCGGCGCCCATGGCGCCGAGGCCCCGCTCTTCATCGGTGCCCGGGATCGTGTTGTCGAGGACGAGCGCGATCATCGCTCCGACCGCCATGCCGGTTTTCCCCAACGTGTTGAGGATGTCAGACACCCACTTGGGTTCGAACGCCAAGGGGTGGGCCGCAAAGTACTCGGGCACCGAAAGTCCCATGAAAAACGCAAAACCCAAGATGAACAGGTTGCGCGCCGAGTTCAAATCGACGAATTGCAGGTTTGACAACCCGACCGCGGCAATCATCCCGAACATTGCACAGTACATGCCACCGACGATGGGTTGGGGGATTGTGGTAAAGAGGGCGCCGAACTTACCGAGGCTGGCCAAGAGGATCATGAGCACCGCGCCGATTTGGACGACCCGCCGGCTGCCGACCCGCGTCAACCCGATGGCGCCGATGTTTTCGCTGTAGGATGTCGTGCCGTTGGCGGTGCCAAAGATCCCAGCGATCAAGCAGCCGACCCCCTCCATGCCGATCCCCCGGTTGATCGTCTTGGCACCGGGGGGTGGCGCCCCGGCCAGCCGGGCGCAGGCGTAGTAGTCGCCGACCGATTCAACAATCGAAGCGATGTAGCCGGCCAACATGCCCACGAAGGCCGCCAGCCCGAAGACCGGCATGCCCCACTGGAAGGGTGTCGGTACGCGGAACCACTCAGCGCTCGCCACGCTCGCTGTCGACACGAAAGCGGGGTGCCCCTCTTGGAACACCCCGGTTGTGGTGAGTGCAAAGGCCGTGCCCCACGCAATCAAGATTCCCAGCATGATCGGAAAGAGTTCGAAGGCGCGGTGGGTGCGCCGCATGTACTGACTGAAGAGGATGATGAGGAAAATCGTCAGGCCGCCGATCCCCCAATGCCGTCCCGCTTCCGGCGCCCCAAACTTGAAGAGCGCCAGGCCAATGAGTGCAATGGTGGGGGCGATGGTCACGGGTCCCACGAAGCGCAGGAGGCGTCCGACGAGTCCGGAGTAGCCGAGGACAATCTCCACGACGGCGCCGGCGATCACCGCGCCTTGCACGTGGCGCATGCGTACCTCCCAGCCCGCCGCCGCCACCGCCGCCATGCCGCAGATGGTGATGGCAGGTTGCAGGAAGGAAAAGGTACCGCCTTGAACAAGCGGCAAGCGATTGCCCCACGTGGTCTGCAGGAGCGTCGTGATACCACTCACGAAGAACATGGTGCCGATCAGCTGGCCGAGTGCCACGGGTTGGTCGGCGATGCCCAGATGGCTGGCCAAGATCAACGGGATGGCGACTGTCGACCCGAACATGGTCAAGTAGTGCTGGAAGCCGAGAAGGAGCGACTCCCTGACCGGTGGGACGTCGTCAATGTGGTAGATGAGCTTGCCGTGCATCAAACCCTCCGGTCAATATGGCGCCGCTAGTGGGCAGGATGGCGAATCCGCGCCTAGGGATCAAGCACCAGCTTCATGCCGAGGTGGGAGGCCTCAAAACCCAACTGCTCGTAGAAACGGTGGGCGCGGGCGCGCTGGCGATTGGTGGTGAGCTGCACCAGGTGACAGCCGCGCGCCCGGGCGCGGGCAATCGCCCAGTCCATCATGGTGGTACCGATCCCCTGACCCCTGGCCTTGCGCGCGACCCGCACCGCTTCGATTTGGGCGCGCCAACCGCCCCGCTGGGCGATGCCTGGCACGAAAGTCAGCTGGAAGACGCCGGTCATCGCCCCTTCGCACTCGGCCACCCAAAGCTCGTTGTGCGGATCGGTTTCGATAGCGGCGAAGCCGGCCTCGTAGGATGGGGCGAGCCGGTCTCCAACCAACTCGCGCGTCGAACCGAGCTGGTCGTCAGCCAAGAGGGCAACAATCCCGGCCAGGTCGGCACGAGTGGCTTCGCGCATCACAATCGCTGAAGAATCGATCATCTGTGCTCCCTCATGCTGGGTGGTCAGGTTATGGAAGGAGGTCGACTCGGTTGCTCAGAAAGTAACTGAAGAACACCGGCCCCAGACGACCAACTCGAGAATGCACCTGCTGTCGACGATTCGACGATTGTCCGCCAGCGGGCAATCGCCGGGATGGGTCGGCCGCTTGGGTGCTGCTCTTTCGAGGCGGCATGAAAGTTGCCTCACCCGGCAGGGAACTCCATTCGTTGGACGCGGCGCTCTCGCTCTCCGGATTCGAACAGCACGTGTGGACCCCGGAAAGGGAGACACCATGCGACACGAAATCTCAGCAGCAACGTTTCTATTGACCATTGTGCTGAGCGGCACAGTGCAGGCTAACACGGGCGGCGTCCCGGGTGGCGTACCTATCGGCTGGTACAAGTGGAACCACGTGTTGGTTCAGCACGGCAACGACACTTGCTCGGACAGACCCAACGGTGGCATGCTACCGGCGAACGGCAACGGTCAATTCAATAACTTCTGTGTTGAGCACAGCGACTGCGATTGGCTGTTCTTTCACGGCGAGTGCCTGGTGCCGGGTGGCATGTGCAAGACCAACGGACAAGCGTGGTTCGGCGTGCGGGACTCGTGGCACAACACGCTCCTGTGGGGACCGGACGGAGTGGATGCGCTCGCCGAAGCGTTCAACAATCGGCATCCGATGGATTTTCAATGCGAAGGCGAAAACCCTACGCTGCGCGGCTGGTTTCTGAAGATGTCCGGTGGGTCGATCAGCGCTGACTTGCCAAGTCTCTCCGGTGGCATCGGTATCGTGGATGACATGATGAATTCAAGCGAGTTTGCAATGATCCAGTTGCTTGATCGAGCCCCGGCGCCGAGCAGCACTGTTGAGGCGTGGGCCCGGTTGACTGGCTTCATCGCTTCGATTCTTTGGGACGACGAGATCCCAGCGCTCCAATTCACGGAGAGTCAGTGGTACGCGCTCTTTTGGCCGGTCTGCCACCAGTTCGTAATCGTGTCTGGAGCTAACGCAGTCGTGCGTGGTTTTCCGTCCAACACAATTTTCGACGGCGGGGCAGAATCGGACCGACTCCATGCCGTACGCGACGAACTCATCGGAGACCCGTATTGGGTTTACTTGGATACGCTGACTCCGGTTAGGTCGTCGACCTGGGGTGGCATCAAGGCAATCTACCGGTAGGGGAATCATGAGACTACTCATTGCTGTGGCGGTCGCCGTTGCATCGGTCGCCGCGAGCGCGGCATCGGAAGATGGCAACTCTGGCTTCGTACCGCACACGAAGCCGTACGACGAACTCGTAGAAGAACCCGGCTTTTGGATCGGGATTGGTCGCCTTATCAGTGGCTCAGGCGACCTGGCCGATTCGGAGATCGAGGCCGCCATTGACACGCTGCACACCGCGCCCGAAGCCCTATTGTGGGGAGTCTTGTTCGAGGCTATGAAGTACGGCGAGTTTTCTCTCGATCCAGACGATCCGAACCGGCAGTTTCTCGAGCGGGGCTCGGAGCTCTGCATGTTCATGCAGTTCGCACTGTTCTCCGACGACGCTCGCTGGGACGCCTACCGGGTGAACCGGGGGGGCGCAGCCCACATCGGGTTCCCGGAGTTCTTGGACATTTTGGCAATTGAGGCAAGTGTCCATGGCGCGCCGATCCCTCGATCCCGGGACGTCCTGCCCCAGTGGCAGGAATTCGCCGGACCCGACTCCGCTATGGATCGGGAAGAACTCCGCCGGTGGCGCGAGGCCACGAAAGGATAAGAGCACCTACCAACCACGGCCGCATCATGGCTACACGACTCTCGAAAGCGGGCGGCGACTGCTCCTCGCCGCCCGCATTGCTTGCCGTTTGGGTCGGCGAAGAGTAGCATCACCGGTCGGGACGAACCGCTCTACCGCCCCGCCGGCGCCTCCTTGGCGCGCTCAACCCAGATTGCATAGCTGCGCGCCACGCTGCGCGCCCGAGAGGATGACATGACCCAGAACCCACACGTCAAAGCTTGGGTCGATGAAGTTGCCAAGCTCACCCAGCCCGACCAGATCTACTGGTGCGACGGCAGCGCTCAAGAGAAAGCCTCGCTTGAGAAGCAAGCGCTCGAGTCGGGCGAATTGATCGAGCTGGATCAGCAAAAGCTGCCAGGTTGCTACTTGCACCGCACCGCCCACAACGACGTTGCGCGTGTCGAGGACCTGACCATCATTTGCACTCCCAGGAAGGAAGACGCCGGTCCCAACAACCATTGGGAAGAGCCGGGTGCCGCCTACAAGCGGATCGGCGGCATCTTCGAAGGCTCGATGAAGGGGCGCACGATGTACGTGATCCCTTACATTATGGGCCACGCCGGCTCGCCGTTTGCCAAAATCGGGATCGAGTTGACCGATTCAATCTATGTCGTGCTCAACATGCGCATCATGGCGCGCATGGGACAGGTTGCTTGGGACGAACTGGGCGACTCCAACGATTTCAATCGGGGTCTGCACTCGAAGGCCGACTTGAACCGTGATCGCCGCTGGATTGCTCACTTTCCGCAGGACAACACCATTTGGAGCGTTGGCTCGGGCTATGGCGGCAACGTGCTGCTTGGCAAGAAGTGTCTAGCGCTCAGGATCGCCAGCTATTTGGCGCGCCAGGAGGGCTGGTTGGCCGAGCACATGCTGATTCTCGGCATCACCAATCACCAGGGTGAAACGCGCTACGTCAGCGCTGCTTTCCCCAGTGCCTGCGGCAAAACCAATCTGGCCATGTTGATTCCGCCCGACTCCCTGCCCGGCTATAAGGTAGAGACGGTGGGGGACGATATCGCCTGGTTGCGCCCGGGCCCGGATGGTCGCTTGTGGGCAGTCAACCCCGAGTTCGGCATGTTCGGCGTCGCGCCTGGCACCAGCATGGAGACCAATCCCAACGCCATGCGCGCGGTTGCTCGAAACACCATCTACACCAACATGGTGCACACGCCCGAAAACACCGTTTGGTGGGAAGGGATGGACGGCCCGCCGCCGGCCCGGGGGATCGACTGGAGAGGCAATGAGTGGACGCCGGCTAGCCCCGAGCCCGGCGCCCATCCCAACTCGCGGTTCACCGCGCCATTGTCCGGGTTGCCCTGCATTTCGCCCAAGTTTGACGATCCCCAGGGAGTACCGATCGACGTCATGTTGTTCGGCGGCCGTCGCGCCCAGTTGGCGCCGTTGATCTACGAGGCTTTCAACTGGCAGCACGGGGTGTTCGTCGGCGCTTCGATGGCCTCGGAGCGCACCGCCGCCCAGTACGGCAAGCAGGGCGAGGTGCGGCGCGATCCCATGGCGATGCTGCCGTTCTGTGGCTACAACATGGGTGACTACTTCTCGCACTGGCTGGAGATGGGGAAGAAGATCGCCAATCCGCCGAAGATTTTCCACGTCAACTGGTTTCGCCAGGGTCGGCAGGGCAACTTCCTATGGCCCGGCTTTGGCGAGAACCTGCGCCCACTCCTCTGGGCACTCGAGCGCGCCACCGGGGGTGGCAAAGCCGTCGAAACGCCGATCGGCTACGTCCCCGCCGCCGATGGCCTCGACCTCAGCGGTCTCGACGTCTCGCGCGACGCCATGGAGGATTTGTTGAGCGTCGATCCCGCCGCTTGGAGCGAGGAGTTGGCCGGCATTTCGAGCTGGATGGAGCGGTTCGGCAGCCGCTTGCCATCGGCGATCACCGACGAGATCCACGCGCTGGAGAAGCGGCTCAACTTGTCAACCGCCGGCGCCTAGTTGGCGCGCCAATCGACGGGAGAGGTGGTCGGTGCCAGTGGTGCGGGCGACGTCACCGAGCCACCTGCCACGGCCCCGAGCTATCGGGGCCTTTTGGCATCCAACCCGCGTTTTCGGCGGATCTGGCTGAGCGACCTCGTCAGTTTCTTGGGCGACTGGTTCAATACCGTCGCGGTCTACAGCATGGTGTTGCGGATTTCTGGCACCGGCCAGGCGCTGGCGGCGGTCATGGTCGTGCGCACATTACCGGTGTTTCTGGTGGCGCCCGTGACCGGGCCGCTGATTGACCGTTTCGATCGCGTCAAGCTGATGATCTGGGCCGACGTCGCTCGCGTAGTCGGCGTTTTTGGCATCTTGTGGGGGCGCTCAGCCGAGAGCTTGTGGATCGTCCTCGGCGCCATCACCTGGATGATTGCTTGGTCGGGACTTTTCTTGCCGGCTAAGACCGCCGTCGTCCCGATGCTCACCACCCGGGCGGAGTTGCCGGTGGCCAACGCCTTGTCGGGTGGTACCTGGTCGACGATGCTGGCATTGGGTGCGGCGCTGGGTGGGTGGGCGACAGCACTCATCGGTGAGCAAGCTGCGCTTCTCATAGACGCGGCAACCTTTTTGTGCTCGGCAGTTCTGCTCTTGCCATTGCCGCGCCTCGCTGCCGTCCAGGACCATGCCGATCGGGCCACCAGCGGCTTCGTCGCCGGCCTCCGCTATTTGCTCGCCCACCGCTGGGCTTGGCCGCTCATATCGGTGAAACCGATGGTTGCCGTCGGCGCCGCGTCCATCCTCATGATCCCGATTTTTGGAGACGGCTTCTTTGAAGGCGTGGCTGGGCCCCTTTACATCGGACTCCTGTACGCGGCGCGCGGCTTCGGAGCCATCGTCGGCTCAATGGGCCTACGCGGCTGGGTCGGTGACGCGCCCGCCACGCTGCGTCGCATGATCCTCGCGGGTTTCGGCTTGATGCTGGCGGGGTATGTCACCTTCGGGTTGGCTCCCAACTTCCCAGTGGCTATGGCTGGGTTGGTGGTCGCGGCCCTGGGGTCGTCGTCGAACTGGGTTTTCTCCGGGACGCTTGTGCAGCTGGCAACCGATCCCAACTACCATGGCCGTTTGTTCGCGCTTGAATTTGGGGTTATGACCTTGATGTTTTCTTTGATGAGCGTCCTGGGAGGTACCGCCCTGGATGCGGGGGTTTTGAGCCCGCGCGGTGTCGCCGTCGCGAGCGGCTGCTTGATGCTGGGGCCGATTCTCCTGTGGGCGCGCTTCGGCCTGCGCCCGCTTCGGGGGTAGTCGCGGCTGGCGGTCTGCCGCTTGCGAAGCCCGGCGCTCAGGCCTGGCGCCGTTTCATGACGCATAACTCATTGTCAAGATTGGGCTTGCGGGTTGCCTCAGGTGGGGGGCTGTGCTACGCTGTGGGGTAGATTCCGGTCTCCCCCAGCCGGTGATTACTTATGCGCCCTCAGAGGCGCCAACGACCTCGATGATGGATGATGTGAGACCCCCTGCGTGCCGCCCCCGGGCGGCGGCCAGCTGGTTGGCGCTGTGGGCGGCGATTGCTTGGATTGCCGGCTGCGGGCAGTCCGATCCCACCTTTACCCCCAGCGGTGGGAGTGCCGACTTGGGTCGCATCATCGTCACCTCCTCGGTGACCGGCGCCCAGATCTCCCTGGATGGCAACCTCACAACCTCAGTGACTCCTGACACGCTGGTGGACGTCGCCGCCGGTGACCACCTGGTCAGCGTTTTCCTGCCGGGGTACGAAGCCGCCGAGACGATGATCACCGTCGAGGCCGACACCGATGTGCCGGTCGACTTCCAATTGACGCTGATCCCGGAGCCCGGCTCGATCGAAGTGGCGCTTACTGCGCCGCTGGCTGTACCCGCCACCATCGTCGTCGACGGCGTGCCCACCGGGCAAGCGGCGCCAGGTGTGGTCACCGGGATCCAGGCGGGCGAGCATCGCGTCACCGTCGCCGCCCCGGGATTTGCCACCGATCCTCTGGAGCAACTGGTGACCGTGCTTGCTGACCAGACCGTCCGCGCTGAGTTGACCCTTTGGGTCGAGCGCTTGGTTCTCTGCGAAGACTTTTCCAACTCTGACTGCCTGCCGTGTCCGGCGGCCGATGCGGCGCTCCACGGCGCCTTGGAAGCGGCAAGCCGTGCCGGTGTTGCCATCAACCCGCACGCTTGGTGGCCGGGGGCTGCCGATCCGATGTTCCAGTTCAACACGGATGTACACCGCGGGCGCGTCTTTTACGCTGGCGTCCAGCAATTGCCTAGCATCTTCGTCGACGGTGACCTAGTCAGCGCTGGGACGGTGACCGAGGCGGATATCGCCGACGCGCTGGCGGCGCGTCCCGAGTCAGCGCCCATCGCCATCGCCGTAGAGGGGGCGCTGGGTGTCTCCTCCTATGATGTGGAGGTCGAACTTTGGGCGGTGGAGGCGGGTTTTCCCCAGGCGCTGCGACTGTTCACCTGCATCGTCGAGACCGAGGTGGAGCTGGATCCGCCGGGTTCCAAC
>CBDCWB010000008.1:0-26474 GCA_965223205.1 Candidatus Eiseniibacteriota bacterium
CCCGATGGATTTGCAATCACCCCGGCAAGCAGGGCGGATCGCTGGCGGCGCCTGGCTGGCCAAGCGGGGCGCCTGGGCGGCGCGCTTCGGTGTCGCTCGCGCGGTGGCGTGGCTGGTCAGAGCCGGGGCCACCGGGTGGGCGGAGCGGCTGGTCAGAGCCTCGAGCGGCGGGGTGGTCCGGGACGGGCGCGGCGCCGGGCTCTTGGCCCCGGCCCAACACCTCCCTCCAGAGCTGCAGGCGCGGCTGCACGCGACCCTGGTCCGCCCTGCCTACTTCCTCGCCCTGGCTGACACCATGCACCACTTGCGGGGCGAGGTGCTGGTCGAGTTGGCCAAGCTGTCGCTCCCCGACATCCCAGTCACCATCTTGTCGGCCGCCAACACTGCGGCGCTGAACCAAGCGATGGCAGCGCGCCTCGCCCCGCAGGCGCGCTGCATCGTCGTTCCCAGCGCCGGGCACTGGCTCCAGCTGGAGCAACCGGCCACGGTGACCCAGGCGATCGTTGAGCTTATCGAGGCAACCCGTTCGGGGTCTAGTCGACCAGAACCTGGCGCTTCCAAGTCACCTCGAGAGGCTCGTCCAGTGCCACCTGCAACTCGGTCCCGGCGTCCAGCACCAGCTCAGCCCCCTTCGTAGAGAGGACGATGGCGGCGCCGGCGGCACCGCCAATCGCCGCCCCTGCGGCGGCGTTGTCACCGATGATTTCGCCCAGGATGGCGCCGGCGGCGGCGCCAAGGCCGATCTTGGTGGCGTCGCGCGCCTTGGAGGCAGGCGCCTGCACGCTCCCCTCGACCAGGCTGGCCGACAAGGGCAAGTTGCCGCGCACCGTTTCGACTTCGGTGAACTGGAACGCCAAGGAAGCGCGGCCCTTGACGCGGCCAGCCTCTTCGACCTGGGTGATCTTGCCGCGCACCATGGCGCCGTCACGGATGACGACCTTGCCGTCGGCGGTCACATCACCGAGGACGCGCGCGGTCACCGGATCACCGGGCCGCGCGGTCTTGGAAGAGAGCGGTTGGCCAAGCGACAGCCACACCGTCGTCCCCGACGCCACTGCCGCCGACTCCGTCACCATCTTGGTTTTGGGTTTGGGGGGCGCGGGCGGCGTACGTTTGGGATTTTCGACGGGGTCGGCCGCCTTGTTGTCCAAAGCCTCCTCGTCGAGAATGAGCTGCGCCAAGTCCAGGCGCTCGCCCATCTGCAGATCCCGACCACCACCGGAGCGGGCATTGCGCTCGAGCGCTTCGGCCAGCTCCAGTTCGGTCTTGGCCTCTTCGGTCTTGCCTTGCTTATAGTACAACTCGGCGAGGCCGCGATGAGGCGACACGTAGTACGGATCGAGCCCAGCCGCCCGCTCGAACGCCGCCTCGGCCGCGGTCAGCTCGCCGGCGTCCATGTGCAAGAACCCGAGGTTGGCGTGCGCTGCCGCCAAGGTCGGATCCAAACGCTCGGCCTGCTCGAACTCGAGCTTGGCCAATTGCGGCTCACCGCGCTGACTGTGGATAATGCCCAAGAGATTGTGGGCGCGACCGGCATCCGGCGAACCGGCGTCGACGCTTCGCAGAACGCCGACCGCCTCGTCGAGCTTGCCGTCGAGGTAGAGGGTTTCGCCTTGGGCATAGGCCGAATCCGCGGCGGGAGGCAAGTCACGCGCCGACTCCGTTTTCTGGTTGGAGCAAGAGGCGATGGCGACCGCCACGACCAAGAGTGCCACTGGGACACGACACCTTCTCAACATTAGAGGTTCTCCATCTGGGCAGCGGGGCCAGCCCGCCTGCCGCTTCACTTGAGCCCGCTCCACACGCCGGACTGGGGCCGGGCGACTATCTGAGCTGCGGCGGCTTCTCACAGTAGAACACCGCAGCCCAGCCGATCACTCCTAGATCGGCAGCCCACTGGCCGGCCATGACCGCGCCACCATCTGCCCTGACTGTGCCGGAGTTGCACACGCACCGAACGAGTTTCTGCCCTTGCCAGACCGTCGGGGTCCAGCTCGACCACCCGACAACTTGACCGGCAAGCGCCGCCCTGTCTCAAAGACTAAGTCACACTATAGCAATGATTTAACTGCGTGGCGCCATCGGTACGTTCCTTGCTTGGGACTCTATCGAACACCTGTGCCGAGAAAGCGGGCCGCGTTCGGGGTGGGTGCGGGGATGCCCGGACACGAGGCGACACGGATAACGGGTAGGGCCTGGGTTCGGCAGTGCGAAAGGGAGGCTGGTCATGCGCACCTTGCTAGTCGTTGGAGTGTTGATGCTGGGCGCCGGGGTCGCGTCGGCCCAGAACTATGTGGGGGATCAGGCGTGTGCCGGATGCCACGCCAACATGCCGGAACCCGGTTTTTTTGACAGCTACGTCAACTCCGGTCACCCGTGGAAGATTTTCAGAACCCAGGGCAACACACCGGACGGCAACACCTGGCCGCACACCGACCCACCGCCCTTGCCGATAGTGCACGATGCCCAGCTCGAATGGTCAGACGTGGAGTACGTCATCGGCAACTACTACTGGAAGGCGCGTTTCATTGACGGTCGCGGCTTCATCTACACCGGTGGCGCGGACGAAACAACGCAGTGGAACCTCCAAACCGAAGAATTCGTTCCCTACCACGCAGGCGAAGTCGACAAGCCCTTTGATTGCGGGCGCTGCCACACCACGGGCTACGACCCCGCCGGTAACCAGCACGGTTTGGCCGGGCTGGTCGGCACCTGGACCGAAGACGGCGTGCGCTGCGAGGCTTGCCACGGTCCATCGAGCGACCACGTCGCCAACCCGTCGTCGGTATCACCGCCGGGGGGCAAGGACTGCGCCGAGTGTCACTTCCGTGATGCGGAGTTTCGGATGCCTTGGAACGGAGGCTTCATGCGCCACCACCAACAGTCCGAAGATATGAGCCACTCACCCCACGATGGCATCCTGACCTGCATGAGCTGTCACGACCCGCACAAGTCCGTGGTCTATAACCTCGGGGGCACCACAGCCCAATGCAGCGACTGCCACCCGGGCAACGCCGCCAACAGCCACTACTTGGTGGCCGGCATGGAGAACGTCGCCTGCATCGAGTGCCACATGCCCCACATGGGCAAGTCGGGACAAAGCTTCAACCCCTTCACGGGCGACGTCCGCGGCCACCTCTTCCAGATCATGACCGATCCGGTAGCGGCAGCCGACAACGTCACCGACATCGGCGGCAGCCTCTTCTGGAACCAGGAGGCCTCGGGCGACGCCTTTGTGACGCTCGACTACGCGTGCTTGGGCTGTCACGAGGACGTTGGTGACGGGCTGACGCTCATGGAAGCGGCGAGCTACGCCTTCAACATCCACAACAAGCATCCGTCGCCGGTGGAGCTGGCCGGGTTCAGCCTCACACCGTACGGCGCCCATCAGGTGGCGGTCGAGTGGCGCACCAGCATCGAGACCAATCACCGGGGCTTTTACGTCCACCGGGCACTGGCAAGCACCGGCGGCTTTGACAGGCTGCACGAGGAGGAGATCCGCGATCCAGCTGGGCCCCAGAACCGCTACGAATTCGTCGACACGACCGTCGAAGCGATGACCACCTACGCCTACCGGCTCGAAGCGGTCGACAATCGCGGCGATTCCGAATTCTTTGAACTGGGGTCGATTGCAATCGGACAGGCGCCGCCCCGAGAGGTGGCGCTCCGCCAAAACTGGCCCAATCCGTTCAACCCATCGACGGCGATCAGCTTCAGCCTAGCCGAGGAAGGGCGCGCCGCGCTCAGAATCTATAGCCCGGCAGGCCAACTCGTGCGCACGCTGGTCGACGGGGTGCTGCCAGCGCAGTTCCATCGCTACGAATGGGACGGCACCGACGATGGACACCAGGGAGTCACCTCCGGTGTCTACCTCTATCGGCTGGAGACCTCGAGCGGGAGCTTGACCCGGAAACTCGTGCTGATGCGTTGACCACGGTGTATCCCAACCGTGGCCAACGCGCCGGCGCAAAGGGGCGGCACTCAGGTGTCGCCCCTACTCGTCTTGGGATCGGCTGCGGGTCACTTGCACCTCGATCCGGCCATCCTTCACCTCCACCTGGGCGTCGCCATCGCCCTGGGCCGCGAGTTCCTTCAGGATCTCGTCCCTGATTTCCTCGTCGGTCATGCCCGGCCGCGGCTCGTAGTTAAGTTCGCGCATAGGCACTTCGAAACCCACCTCGCCGCTCTCGCCCGTGCGCTTGAGTTCGATGTGCTTCTGGCGACGTCCAGCGTCAGCCGCCGACTCGATACCAATTTGCGTTTCGTTACCGTTGATCGCCACCCGCACCTCCGGGTTCTCGTGGCCGTTCCGCATGAGTTGCTCGCGCAAGTCAGCGGCAACCTCCGCTTCGGTGCGGCCGGCCAGGCGCACCCGCAGGTTGTAGATGTGCCAGCGAGCGGCGGCGTAGACGTTGCCACTGGTGGCCTCCAAGCGCGGAGTGATCTTGCTGGTAGCCACCAGGCCACGGCTTCCCAGCTCCTGAACCAGCGCGGCCACCTGCGCCTCGACTCGCTCCCTGGCGCGATTCGAGGAGTCGACGACGACGGTCATGGCTCCCGGCCGTTCGTCGACCGAAGCACCGGCGCCCGCCAAACGCTCCACCCAGGCGCTGGGGTCGACGCCGTCAGGTCTTCACCCCGGACGCTCAGCTCAACAGTGTGCCCGACGGTGCGCTCGAAGGTGACCGGCACCAATATCAAGGCTAGGGCAACTGCAACGGCCAGGCCACCGGCCGCTGTTAACCAACGATGTTCTTTCCCCATCAAGACAATGCGACTCATGATTCCCTCCCGGGCGTCTAAGCTCTGCTTAGAGCGGAGCCAAGCTCGAGTGATGTGTGGACTAGGTAGGTCGGTGGTCGTGACCCGCTCCAACGCCTGCCAATCGCGTTGGCGCTCGTCGTCCTGGTTCACTGTTCTCTCCCCCCGTCGTGCGTTTCGACTGCGCTGCAGGCGAGCCACCGTCGCCGGCGGCGACGCCGTAGATGCGCCGCAGGCGTTCGCGGCCGCGCGCTAGGCGTGACTTGACCGCCGATTCCGAAACCCCTTGCATGGCGGCGATCTCCGCGACCGAGTAACCGTCGATCTCGTAGAGCACCACCGCTTCGCGTTGGACAGCGGGCAAGCGCGCGAGCGCCCGGGACGCTCGCTCGGCCCGCCAATGATCCTCCTCGCGATCCAACCCGCAGTCGCCCATGGGCTCGGTCGCTTCGTCAAAGACCTGGCTCCACGGCACGAACCGGCGCCAGAAGGCGCGTTTTTGACGATTGCGGTGGATTGATAAGAGAATCGCGAAGAACCAAGAACGAAATCGATCCTCACTGCGAAGATCTGCCAATCTTTCGTAGGCACGCAAAACCGCCTCTTGAAAGAGGTCATCGCCATCAGACGAAGACCGGCACAACCGCCGAGCCGTCGCGGCAGCGTCGGCATGGACCGGCTCAAAGAGCCGCCAAAAGCGCTGCCAGGGCTCGCTGGCTGTTAGCTCGACATCGTTTCGTTCCACAGCTCCCCCAACACTCCGGAGACACATCCGAGAGGGGTCTGGTCGCAGCTTATTTGCTTCCGGTATAATGCCGGTATAATGAAGGACACATCACAACGCTCTAATCCCGCCCGCTCCTTATTCAGACCTGGAACCCACCGATGATGAATCGACTGCTTGCTGTGCTCTTGGGGCTTATCGCCCTGGCGACCCTGGCCCTCGGCGTGATGGCCTGGGACCGGCTCTACAACGGTCCGACGCCGGTCGGCCTGATGGCCACGCCAGCGGAACGAGCGCCGGGAACACCCGCCAAAGCGACGCACTTGGCAGCCGAGAGGAGCGCTCCCGAGGTCGCCGAGTCGAGCGAGCCCAACGCCCCGGCCGGGAACGAGAGCGCCTCGCCGGTGACCGAAGCTCCGGCGGTAACTAAAGCTCCGGCGGTAACCGAAGCCCCGACGGTAACTAAAGCCCCGGCGGTGACCGAAGCCCCGACGGTAACTAAAGCCCCGGCGGTGACCGAAGCCCCGACGGTGACCCAGGCTCCACCGCCGCCAACCGCCCCACGCGGACCTGACCCGGCCCTCGGGGCCGCCAGACGCTACGCCGCCGGCTTGGAGCGCGAGGTCGTCCGCTTGGCAATTGAGGGCCTGGCCGATCGGGTCAGCCGCGATGCCAAGCTCATTTTCGAACACTCGGTGGAGGCGGCGCGCCGGGCGTCGGTGGGCGACGCGAGTTTCTCGACCTCCCCTAGCCAGGTGTGCACAACGACCCTGCCGTCTGAGACGACCGGGCTGGACCTAATCCGTTGCCACCTGGCCCCGACTACCGCGGCCTGGCCGGAGGCCGGCCCCCTCCGCCAGCGTGCGAGCGCGATCGTGCAGACTTTTCTCACACGCCACCGACAGAGTTTGAGCCAAGCCTTGGGCTTCGTTCCCAGCGCCAACGCGCTGGGCAGCCGCGCCATGAGCGACGCTGCCGCGGCGCGCGATACGCTCGTCGGCCTCATGCGCGCCCTCGCCCGCACCACCGACTAGCCTCCACCCCAAAGACTCAACCGCGCGACGCGGCCAGGCGCCGCCACTCCAGCTGCACCCCCACCTCTTCGAGGCGCGCTGCCTCTTCCACCAGGTCGGCATGGGTGAGCGGGTGGCGCTCCAGCCACGCATCCGGCAACACCAACTCCAGGCCGGCGGCGAGCGGGGTGACCTCGACGTCCACGAGCGGCTCATCCCGGCGACTGCGGTGTAGGAGCACCGCCAGGCGCAGGAGCACCGCCAGCCGCCGGATCCCAAACTGCCAGCGTTTGGGCAACTCGGCAAGCTCTGTGGCCGGAAAACGCCGCCGATGGGCGCGCACCAGGGTGGCAACGAGGCGCTGCTCGGTGAGCGAAAAACCGGCCAGGTCGGCGTTTCTCAAGATGTACGCCGCATGGCGGTGATGGTGCCGGTGGGCCACGGCCAACCCCAACTCGTGGAGGCGCGCGGCCCAGGCGAGGAGCTGCGGATAGTGCGGCGCGGCGAGTTCCCAAGCGTCGCCGACCTGAGCCAGTAGGGCCAGTGAGGTGCGTTCAACGCGTGCCGCCTGGGCGGCGTCGATCTGGTAGCGCTCGATGAGAGCGCGAACGGTGCGTTCGCGCGGGTCGGCGTGCTGCAAACGCTCAACCATGTCGTAGAGCACGCCCTCGCGGAGGGCGCCGTCGGACACTCTGATCTCCTTGACCGGCAGTTCCCGAAACAGGGCAAGCAAGATAGCCAGCCCACCAGGAAGCACTGGCCGCCGCGTGTCGCTCAAGCCCGGCAACTCCACCTTGTCGGCGTGGCCGGCTTTGACCAAGATGTTCCGGAGCTTCTTGAGGGCCGACTTGGTGACCGCACCCTCCACCCACCCTTTGGCAATGGCAATGTCCCGCACCGCCCGCACCGTCCCAGATGAGCCGACGACTTCGTCCCAGCCAAGCTTTGTAAAGCGCTCGGCCAACGAGGCGACCTCGCGCCGCGCCGCCACTTCGGCGCGCTTGAAACGGCGCGCGTCCAACTTGCCGCCACCGAAGTGCTCCTGGGTGAGCCCAACGCAACCAATGGTCAGACTCTCCATGGTGAGCGGCTCGAAGCGCTCGCCAACGATGCACTCGGTGCTGCCGCCGCCGATGTCGACCACTAGCCGGCGGCGCCCGTCATCGGCCAAACTGTGGGAGACGCCTGCGTACACCAGGCGGGCTTCCTCGATCCCCGAGATGATGTCGATGGAGTGGCCCAGGACCTCTTCGGCCCGCAAGACGAACTCCTCGGCGTTCCGCGCGTTTCGCAGGGTGTTGGTGCCGACGGCGCGCACCTTGGAACTGCCCACGGTGCGGAGCCGCTCGCCGAAGCGCCGCAGGCAGTCGATCGCCCGACCCTGGGCTTCGGAGGTCAGATAGCGGCGCTTGTCGAGCCCCGCCGCCAGCCGCACCGCCTCCTTGCGGCGGTCGACAAAGCTCAGGGAGTTGCCGGCGAATTGGGCCACGACCAGGTGGAAGCTGTTCGAACCGAGATCGAGGGCGGCAACGTGGTCAGGGGCCTCATCCATAGGCGCAGCCTATGCGAGTCGAGCGTGGCCGCCAAGCCCTGGTCGCGCCTCCTGTATACTCCGCCCGGTCCGGCCGCCGGGGATTGAACGCATGGGTTCCACATCTGCCACACAGAGCAAGCTGGTTTCGGTCGCTCAGGCCTTGGCCGGAGAGCTGGGGGCCGGCAGCCCGGTCACCGTGCAAGGGTGGGTGCGCACGCGACGGGACTCCAAAGCCGGCTTCTCGTTCGTCCAAGTCTCGGATGGCTCGTGTTTCGACCCCATCCAGGTCGTCGCCCCCGACACGCTCGGCAACTATCAAGAGGAGATCCTCCGGATCACCGCTGGCTGCGCGGTCATCGCCCGCGGCCAGCTCGTGGCCAGTCCCGGCAAGGGCCAAGCCTTCGAACTCCAAGCCGAAGCCGTCGAGGTCGTGGGCTGGGTGGACGACCCCGAGACCTACCCCATTGCCGCCAAGCGCCACACCTTCGAGTACTTGAGGGACTACGCACACCTGCGGCCGCGCACCAACTCCTTCGGAGCGGTGGCCCGCGTGCGGCACACCCTCTCCCAAGCCATCCATCGCTACTTCCACGAGCACGGTTTCTACTGGATCCACACACCGATCATTACGGCGAGCGACTGTGAAGGGGCGGGCGACTTGTTCCGCGTGTCCACCCTCGATCTTATGAAACTGCCCCGGACCCCCGACGGTCAGGTGGACTTCTCCGACGACTTCTTTGGCCGAGAGGCCTATTTGACCGTCTCCGGCCAACTCAACGTCGAAGGCTACTGCTGCGCGCTCAGCAAGGTCTACACCTTTGGGCCAACGTTTCGCGCCGAAAACTCCAACACTTCCAGGCACTTGTCCGAGTTCTGGATGGTCGAACCCGAGGTAGCGTTTGCCGACCTGGACGACCTGGCGACCTTGGCCGAGGATTTTCTCAAGAACATCGTGCGGGACCTCCTGGCCGAGCGCGGCGACGACATGCGCTTCTTTGAGAAACGAATCGACCAAGACGTCATCCGCCGCTTGGAAGGCTTGGCCAGCGCCGAGTTCGAGCGCATGGAGTACGCCCAAGCCATCGAGCACCTGCAAGCAGCGATCGACAAGGGCCGCAAATTCGAGTTCCCGGTGGAGTTTGGCAGCGACCTGCAATCCGAGCACGAGCGCTACCTGGCCGAAGAGCTGTGCAAACGCCCGGTCATCCTGATGAACTACCCGAAGGAGATTAAGGCGTTCTACATGCGGCTGAACGACGATGAGCGCACCGTCCGCGCGCTGGACGTCCTCGCCCCCGGCATTGGCGAGATCATCGGCGGTTCACAGCGGGAGGAGCGGCTCGAAGTGCTCGACGCCCGCATTCAAGCGCACGGCTTGGATCTGGAGGGCTATTGGTGGTACCGGGACTTACGCCGCTACGGCACCGTCCCCCACGCCGGCTTCGGACTCGGCTTGGAACGCGCCATCATGTACGCCACCGGCATGGCCAATATTCGGGACGTGATTCCGTATCCGCGGGCCCCGAAGAGCGCGGCGTTTTAGGGCGGTTCCGCTCGAGGCTTTTCGAAATGCCTTCTCCAGGAAGGCCCATGGAACTCCCCCGGAAATATTCATGGACCTGGGGTCCACCCCGAGCAATGAAAGTTGCTAGCTCGCCGTGTGGGCTCGACCGAAGGTCGCGTGAGTTTACAACGACTTACAGTTACTTTCTGAGCAACTGCTTGCGACGAGCAGGGCGATTGTTGGGTGCCGGGCACGAGGGAACTGGGAATGCGCCCGCTCAGACAGCTGCGCGCGCCAGCGAGCTTCTCCGGTGCCGCAACGTTGGGTGCGTGATGGCGCACGCAAAACTCGCCGGCGCATTCCCAGTCCCCTCGTGCTTTACCTGTCGCCGTGCGATTTGGTCTGACGGCGTGAGGCTGGGGCTCTCAGTGAACCAGGAGCGGCAGGGTTGACTTGGGAACTGCCGGAGTCTTGCTTCCGGACCGACGCGGAGTTCCGCTCAGGAACCGGCGCAGAGTCTGCAACTCCGGAACTGCCGCGGTGTTCCGCTCCGGAAATATTCATGGACCTGGGGTCCACCCCGAGCAATGAAAGTTGCAGGCTCATCGTGTGGGCTCGACCGAAGGACGCGGGAGTTTGCAACGACAGCTACTTTCTGAGCAACTCGTCTGCTCGCGAGGTGGTTTTCTCGGACAGGCTCCAGCGGGGCTGTCCGAAAACGCGGAACCCCGGCGCGCTGGTTCCGCAGGAAGCTGTCCGAGAATTGTTGGGTGACGGTGAAGTCGCGCGAGCGCTGGTTTTTTTGCATCGGTCGAAGAAGGTAGTCGGTGGGACGGCACACTTCCTGCTCGTTCCGCTGCGGAACTATTCATGGACATTTTGTCCACCCCAAGCAATGAAAGTTGCTAGCTCATCGTGTGGGCTGGACCGAAGGTCGCGTGAGTTTACAACGACTTACAGGTACTTTCTGAGCAACTCCACCACACTACCCGCCGGCCGGCGTCGTTTGGTTCCGTGCAGCGACGTTTCGCACGTGTAGATTCTGCGCCACTCGGTTCCGCCCGAAACTCTGACACGATGGCGGTTATGGGCTGCGCACAAAACTCGGAGGTTCTCCAGTTCCGTCCGACCACCTTTGGCCACCGGTTGAATGTGGTCGATCTGCAGGTTGTGCCGCGAGTTGCACTTCCTTCCGCCCGCGCCCACAAATTGACAGCGCCCCTGGTCACGGATCATCACCGCGTCTCGGAGGGCCTTGGGGATGTGTCGGCCGCGGGGTGCCTTGTAAGGGCGCTTGGGCTTCGGGCGCTTGCGCTCCAGGAAGAAGTGCAAAAGCTCTTGCATCGTCGCTTCGAGCGTCAGCTTGGCTGGAATCTTGCGGCTCAGAATGGTCATCGCTTCTTCCAGCTTCTTGTAGTCGGCGGGATCGAGGCTAAAGGTGATGCGGATACGCTCGCGCGCGACGGTCGACTCGGCGCAATCCGAGCTCTCCGCACTGGCGCGGGGCGCTTCGGAACCGGCATCCGCACGGGCGTTGGCGTGAGCGCCGGCGTTAGCGTCAGCGTCGGCCTTTGCATCAGCGCCGGCGTTTGCACCGGTACCGGCGTTTGCATGGACGCCGGCGTTCGCATCGGCGCCGGGACGCGCATCTACATCGGGGATTGCATTGCGCGGTGAACCGGCAGGGTTCTCGGACTCAGCTCCTGCCCCGTTCGTGTGCCGGGGGCTGGCTCCATTGACCCCGCGGTTGTCACCGAATAGGTCGCCCTTTCCACTGTCTTCGGCGGCGTCCGCCCCGGTGTGCCCCACCTCGAACTCCCGGCGGATCTGTTCCCGGCGAGGGCGCACTGGACTGCGGGCCGCCAGCCGACGCTCCACTTCCGCGGAAGATTGGCCATCGATCTCAGCGAGTAGCGCTTCTGGATCACTCGCCTTAGCCAGCGCTGCCTCGATCGTTGCCAGCACACTCAGATTGGTACGGTGTTTTCGCAGCATCTCTAGAACTTGCGGATCTCGCTCGGCGCACTTCATCGCTTTCCAGCGCCGCGATGCTGCCGCTTTCGAATACTTGAGGTGGTTGGTTAGAAACGCGAAGATCGATGGGTAGCCCGCCGAGAGATGGGCATCCGTGCGCTTGCATTCAAGCAGCGCTTCGACCAAGTCGACGGTGGCGTGGTGCTCGCGATGCCGGAGCCTTTCGATTCGGGCAATGATGTGCATGGTGCATGCTCCTGAGTTTTTGCGGGGTCGACCCATGCATCTTACACCTCGAGTTTGCGCACTCAGGGGGGCTTGGTGGTTGCGCAACATCGGTTCCGGTTGGCAAAAAAGAACTAGCACGCGAACTGATGCGTTTGAGGGCGATGCGGGGCATGCTGGCGACCGCTCGAGCGACATGCCGCAACGCTCAACCACTCGACGTCCAAAAGCTGTCAAGAAGAAAATCAATTGGACGGCAAGAAAATTTGTGTAGATTCTCAGGTTCTCGCGTCGGCGGTCGATCCGGATGGGCGGATAACGGCGAAACGATCGACTTGGTTCCGCACAGCGGAACCCGGCTGGTGGTTCTGGAGCGGCACACGGCGGTGGTTCCGGAGAGCGGAACCGGGGCTAGTTCCGGACCGGAACTCGGGAGTGGTTTTGGAGCGGAACTCGGCGCTGGTTCCGCAGCGGAACCCGGCGGTGGTCCGGAGAGCGGATCTCCGCGGGCGGTTCCGGGAAGCAAGACTCCGGCAGCTCCGAAGTCAACCCTGCTGTTCCTGGTTTACCGAGAGCCCCAGCCTCACTCCGTCAGACCAAATCGCACGGCGACACGTAGAGCGCGAGGGGACGGGGAATGCGCCGGCGAGTTTTGCGCGCGCCTTCCCGCACCCAACGTTGCGGCACCGGAGAAGTTCGCTGGCGCGCGCAACTGTCTGAGCGGGCGCATTCCCCGTTCCCTCGCGCCCGCACCCAACAGTCGCCCTGCTCGTCGCAAGCAGTTCCGGGCGGAACTCCATGGGCGGCCCCGAGCGGAACACTATGGGCAGCCCTGGAGAAGGCATTCTCGGACAGCCTCCTGCGGAACTCATTGAAACCTGCGCAACTCATTGAACCCTCCGCAACCAAACCGCAGCCGCACGCCACGCCTAAAATCCAGCGAGCACCATCTTTCGGGAAACCTACAACCGCTCGCGGAGCACCTTGGCCGCCGCCCAGCCCACCAAGACGTAGCCGCCGACGACCAACCAGGCACCGTTAGTGCCGTACGACAAGGTCGGGAAGTGGTTGGAGAGCATCAAGAAGATGAGCGGTACTGAAAGATAGGTGTTGTGCTGCGAGCAACGGGCGCCGCGGTCTGAGAGGGCGAGGTTGACCTCCTCCCCCGCGGCCAAGGCGCGCAGCATTTGGTTCTGTGCCGGCAGAATGCGCGCCCAGACGTTGGTGACCATAATAGTGCCGAACATGGCACCGATATGGATGTAGGTGGCGCGGCCGCTCAGGACGCGCGACAGGAGCCAGGCGGCAGCGACGATGGTCACCAAAGAGACGAGGGCGGCGGCGACCGGAAGGCGTCCCAGCGGCGTCTCCCAGATAAGGTTGTAGACCACCCAGGCGGCAATCAACGAACCGATGCCGAGGGCGATTGCCCAGCCCTCTGAGATGGGCGCTCCACTCTCGAGGAGCAAGCCGCCAGCGTAGTAAACCACCACGAGAAGAACCAGGCCGGTGGCCGCGGTGACCGCCGACTCCCACTTGAACCAGTGCAGGCGCTCGGGCAGGGGGTCAGGGACCCGCAACTTGGTGAGATGGAAGAAGCCGCCGCCGTGCACCATCCACAGGGCACCCATGTCGTTGGGGTCGGTGCTGTGAGCGCGCAGGTTGCGCTCCAAGCGGTTGAACAGATACGTCTGCCCCAACCACATGATGCCGGCCACCACGTGCAGCCAGCGGACCACCAAGTTCAACCACTGGAGAAGGTCGCCGGTCATCTCGGTCAGCTTCCGCGGTAGGTGGTGTAGCCGAAGCGGTTGAGGAGCAGCGGCACGTGGTAGTGCTCGCCCGGCGCGGCGATCTCGAAGGTGATGACGACGCGCGGATAGAAGGTCGACTCGCCGCGCGCCGCGAACCAGGCGCCGGTGTCAAACTCGAGGCGATAGACGCCGACCTCAAGGTGCGCGGCGAAGTCCGCCACGCGCCCATCCGCATCGGTGAGGGCCTCGGCGACGGGCACCGGGTCGGTGTGCTGGGCAAGAACGACGCGCAGGCCGGCGGCGGGCCGTCCCTCGGTCAAATGCAATACGTGCGTACTGATGCTCATGGGGTCACCCACTTTTCGAGGCGCAGCATCAGGATCTTCTTCTCCTCTGCCGCGGCGGTGGCGAGTTCGTCAGCCGGCAGACGCGCCAGGCGCACCTCCAGCTCGGCGAGCATGGTTTCGGCGGACTTACCGGTCGCGCAGGTGACAAACGTATGTCCGAAGCGCTCCTCGTAGGCGCGATTGGCGGCAGCGAGCCGGTCGAGGAGCTGGGGTTCGGCCGTCTTCAAACCGCTTTGCTCGGCTTGCGACCACCGGCGCGCCCTGGGGGCTTGGGTCGGGCGGCCTTGACGCTCGCCGAGTCGCGGGTGCGCGTCGATCGATTGACGCCAGGACTCCGGACCGAGGCCGTCCCAAACTTCGGCGGCGGCCGCGGTCAGCGCCTCCCAAGAGTCGTAGGGGCGGGCAGCCAGCATCGATTCGACCCAGGCGGACGCGGCGGTAACGCTGGCGAAGGCCGCCTGCGCGCGGCCTGCGGGCAAGGCGTTCAGGTAGCGGAGCGCCAGGGTCTGGCGCCCCCCGGTGGTCCAGGCGCCGAAGATGCGGAGACGAGCGACGCCGCCATCGGGGTAGGTGTTGAGGCGGACCCAGTCGAACGGACCCGGCTGGCTGGCTGGGATGGTCTTGCCCGCATCGCCGGCCAGTTGCGTCCGCGGCACCAACTCAACCCATCCCTCGCCGTCGGTCGAGGCGTCCAACGAACAGCTTTCGGGGAAGTTGCCCTTGAAGTGTCGGGTGTCGACCTCGATGGCGCGCACGGCGGCTTGGCCGCCGAGTCGCACGACGACCCAGTCGTGCCCGGGTCCGCGACGCCGGCGCGTTTCCCATCCGTCCCACATCCCCGCCGGCGGCGTCGGATAGAGAAGGTGCTCGGGGGCGCCGAAGAAAGCGTCGCTGCAAGCGACCACCGCACCTCCGTTGGGCAGCGAAGCCACGTCGGGGTCGCCGGCATCCATGACCTTGGGCCACACGCACACCGGTTCACCCACGAGTCTGAAGCGCGCCACTCCGCCATCGGGATAGATGTGCAGACGCACGTGGGAGCAGTAAGTCGCCGGCAGTGCCAGGACGTTTGGGGCGTTGCTTTCGATCGGTGTCTTGGGCAGAAGTTCGGTCCAAATCGCCTGGCCCACGGGGTCGGAACCCTCGATCAGAGTACCCTCCACCGAGCACGACTCCGGCGCGTTGCCTTTGAAGTGGGTGGTGTCGACGACTGCCTCGCGCACCAGGCCGGGGATGCCCAGCTCTACCGTCACCCAATCGTGGCCATCGTCGCGGCGGCGGCGGGTCTCCCAGCCGTCCATCCACTTGCCCCGGTCGGTGTAGCGGTAGGCATCCCAAACCGGCGCCTGGCGCTTGAGCAGGTTCTCTTTGGGAGCGAAGAAATCGTCTGAGGCCTCGAGCACTCGAGCGCCGAGTGCCTCACTTGCCAAGTTGGTGACTTCCATCGAAAGCGTTCAACGCCCCAAGAGTTTGCCGGCGGTGATGTCGCCGTGACCGCCGAAGACGACCTGGCCACGCACCCAGGTCTGGTGTACGACTCCAAACAACGCCCGACCGGCGTAGGGGGAATGTTTGTGCCGGTAAGGAAGCTTGTCGGCGTCGACGACGAAGGAGGAATCAGGATCCCAAAACACCAGGTCGCAATCGCGGCCGGCGGCAAGCGCTCCCTTCCGCCCCCGCCAACCCACCAAGTCACTCGGCACCGCCGACATCCACCGGCAGACGTCCTCGATCGTGTGTCCGCGGCGGCGAGCTTCGGTCCAGACGACCGGTAAGGTCAACGACAAAGACGACACCCCTCCCCACGCGTCGAGGAAGTCGCCCCGCGCCTTGAGGGCGCCGGGGGCCGGCGAGTGATCCGAGACGATGCAGTCGATCTCGGCGGCGGCGAGCCCCGCCCACAAGCCCTCACGGTGGCTGGAGTCGCGAATGGGTGGGGCGCACTTGCACTCGGTGGCGCCATCGGCGATCGACTCGGCGGTCAGCGCCAGGTAGTGCGGGCAGGTTTCGACGGTGAACTGCAAGCGCCGCTGGCGCGCCCGGCGGACCGACTCGAGGGCGCCGGCCGACGCCAGGTGGACGACGTGGACGCGGGCGCCGGTCGCCTCGGCCAAGGCGACGAGGAGTGCCACCGCCTGGTCTTCGGCCGCTTGGGGGCGCGAGCGCAGGTAGGTGGCATAAGCGTGGCGCTCCACCGCCGGGTGCCCGGCCAACTCCCGCTCGGCTTGGCGAATAGGGTCGGGTAACTCGGCGTGGACGAAGAGAGGCGCACCCAAGTCGGCCAAGACCGGCAACGCCTGGCGCAGGGTCGCGGCATCAACCGGTGGAAACTCCGGAACACCCGAATCGGCGAGGAAGCACTTGAAGGCAACGACCCCGGCCTTCCAGAGGCGTGGCAGTTGGTCGAGGTTGTCCGGCACCAGCCCGCCCACGAAGCCAACGTCGATGTGGACTTGGCCATCGGCGGCGGCGCGTTTGGTGTCCAGATGAGCCACCGTGGTCGTCTGGGGAATGCTGTTGAGCGGCATGTCGCACAAAGCGGTAATGCCGCCAGAAGCGGCGGCCTGGGTGGCCGAAGCAAAGCCCTCCCACTCGGTCCGACCCGGCTCGTTGACGTGCACGTGGGTGTCGACCAAGCCGGGCATGACGACCAGGTTGCCGGCGTCGATCTTCGGCAGCGACCAATCGGCCGCCGCCGCTTCGGCGCCGGGATGGACTGCGGCAATGACGCCACCTCGCACCTCGAGAGCCGCTGGCCCTAAGCCGCCCGGTAAAACCAGGCGCTCCCCGACCACCACGCATTCCGCCGGGTTCACGCGCGTCTCCCGGTGGCCACTTGGGTCAGGCTCAGCTGGATCATTCGGTGTCTTGCCAAAAGCGCGCCAATAGGTTCTGGGCGACGCGCCGGCGATAGACAGCGGTGGACCGCACGTCGTCGATGGGAGCGATTTCTCCGGCGAGGAGGGCTTTGGCCGCGTCCAGGTCACCGCCGCCCGCCAGGTGCTGTTCGGTGCGGGGCAAGCGCCGGACGGTCGGCGCGCAACTCCCCAGGGCAATGCGCGGCTCGGGCGCCCGGACAGCAGCCATCACCACCTTCGAAATCGCCTGGGCGCGGCGCGTTCCGACTTTGCGAAACCACTGGGCGCCTGTCACTGGCGGCACTTCAACCGCGACGATCAACTCATCCCGGCGCCGGACGCTCTGCCGGTAACCGGTGTAGTAACTGGTGAAGGGGATGCGCCGGCTGCCGGCGACGCTCTCCAGGATGACCACCGCCTCAGCGGCTGCGAGAACAGGCAGGGTGTCGCCGGCCGGCGAACCATTGGCAATGTTGCCGCCCAGCGTGCCGCGATTTTGGATCTGCGCGCCGCCGATCTGGCGGGCGGCAGCGACGAGCATCGGCAGCTGTTCGCGCACCAGTGGCGAGGCAGCAAGCTGGGTGTAGGTGGTGAGCGCCCCGAGGCGCAAGCCGCCATCTGGAGCGACACCGATGCCGCCGAGCGCCGCCAACCCCCAGAGGTTCAAGAAGCGCTGTCCCGGCAGCTCGCCAAACTGCAAGGCGACGAAGACGTCTGTGCACCCGGCCAAAGGCACAAGATCGGGGTCTGCGGCCAGGGCGTCGAGCGCCTCGGAAAGGGAGCCGGGCGCCACCCACCCCAAGGTTGTCAGCGGACTTCGCACTGGGGTCAGGTGTCGCGGCTGGCCGCTTCGACGGCGCCGTAGATCGCCGCGTAGCCGGTGCAGCGGCACAGGTTACCGGCCAGGGCGTCTTGGATCTCTGAGCGCGTCGCGCCCGAGTGCAACGCCGCGGCGGTCATGATCATGCCCGGTGTGCAAATGCCGCACTGCGCGGCGCCGTGCTCTGTGAAGGCAGCAAAGAGTGGATGGTCGGGGGACAGCCCCTCGATCGTCCACACCTCGGCGCCAGCCAGTTGGCCGATGGGGATCAGGCAGGCGCACACGGGTTGGCGATCGACCCACACCGTACAGGCGCCGCATTCGCCCTCACCGCAACCCTCTTTGGTGCCGGTCAGCGCCAAGTCTTGGCGAAGGACATCGAGGAGTCGCCGCAGGGGCGGTGTGTCAACGTCGACCGCTTCACCGTTCACGCGCAGTTGCACGCCGCCTCCATCAACCGCTCGGGTGTGGCCGGCACCTCACGCACATCCAACCCCAAGTGGCGGAGGGCGTTGACCAGAGCCGGCGGCGCGCCGTCCACCGGCAGCTCGCCCACCCCCTTGGCGCCGTGGGGGCCATGTTCGAACGGAGTCTCCATGATCACCACGTCGAACGCGGGCGTGTCGTGGGTCGTGGGAATCGTGTAGTTGGTGAGCTGCGCATTGGCCATGCGACCCTCCTGCATGACCACCACCTCACCCAGCGCCATGCCGACGCCCTGCGCCGTGCCGCCCTCGATCTGGCCGGCGACTGACTGCGGGTGAATGGCTTTGCCGATGTCCTGGACCGCGGTGATCTTCAGGGGGCGCACTTCGTAGGTGTCGGGATCCAACTCCACTTCGGCGACGTCGCACGCCCAGGCGTAGGTGGCGTAAGCGTCGCCGACGTAGTGGACTTCGTCCCAGGCAGTGGCTGCCGGATTCTGAAACGCCTCGGTCACTATCAGCTCACCGTGTTTGCCAAAGTACTCGGCCGGCGTCATGGCGCCAATTTTCTGGCGCATGGTGCGGGCGCAGCGCTCCAGGATGCCGCCCACCACCATGCAGGTGCGGGAGGCGACCGTTGGACCCGAGTCGGGCACTCGGTGGGTATCAGGCTGGGCCGTGTGGACCGCGTCGTAAGGAATCCGCAGGGCGTCGGCGACGATCTGAGCGTGCATCGTGCGAGTGCCCTGACCAATCTCGGTGGAGGCTACGAGGACGCGGACGCCGTCGGCGGTGAGCGCCAGGGAGGCGCGCGACGCCAGTTGCAGCTCGCCGTTGCCGGTAAAGCCGGAGCCATGGAAGAACAAGGCGAGCCCGATGCCGTGTTCTTTGCGCCGCCGCTTGGTAGCAAAGTCGCTGCGCGCCACGGCCTCGTCGAGCACTTGGACTGCTGTGCAGTCGGCGCCCAACTCCTGGCCGGTGGCGGTGGTATCGCCGGGGACCCAAGCGTTCCGCCGGCGACAGTCGACTGGGTCCAACTCCAGCACCTCAGCAACGCGCTCCATTTGCACCTCGGAGGCGAACTGGGTCTGCGGCGCACCGAAACCGCGGAACGCACCGTTGGGGGGTGTGTTGGTCTTGACCACCCGCCCGCGCACGCGGACGTGGTCGGCCCGATAGGGACCGGTGGCGTGGAGCACACCGCGCGACAAGACCACCGGGCTGAGCGTCACGTAGGCGCCGCCATCCATCAAAACGTCGACATCGATGGCGGTGATCGTGCCGTCAGACGCCACACCGGTGCGGTGGCGGACGACCGAGGGGTGGCGCTTGGTGGTTGCCTCCATGTCCTCGACCCGGTCGTAGACCATCTTCACCGGTCGCCCCGCTTTCAACGCCAAGAGTGCGGCATGCCCGGCAATGATCGAGGGGTACTCCTCTTTGCCACCGAAGCCGCCGCCGGTCTCGGTGACGACCACGCGCACCGCCTCGTCGGGCAGCGCCAGCATCGCCTTGACCGCTTTGTGGACGTAGTAGGGACACTGGATCGAGCCGTAGATCGTCACCCCCCCGTTCTCGGGGACCGCCACCACGCCCTGGGGTTCGATGTAGAGCTGTTCTTGGTGCCGAGTCCGGTACTCGCCCTCGACAATGCGCTCGGCGGCTGCCAGGCCGTGCTCGACCTCACCCTTGTCGATACGAATTTCCTTGAAGCACTCGGTCGACGCGTGTGGGTCGAGGAGGGGTGTCTCTGCACGGTATTGCACATCGACATCGACGGCCTGCAAGCGCTCGCGGTCAGGGTGGGCCAACAACAACAGGGGTTCGGCGTAGTGCTCTATTCGCCCTTCTGCCAAGAAAGGCTGGTCGTCTTCAATGAGTTTGACGACGTTGGGGCCGGGGATGTCGGCGGCGTCGGCGACCACCAACTCCGGCGGCCGATGGCGGAGGTTGAGGCGGGTGACGCGGCCGCGGGGGATCGTCGAGCGTACGGTGCGGGCATAGATGACGCCCGGAAAGTCGATGTCGTCCAGGTAGAGCGCCTGACCGCGCACCTTGGCATCGCTATCCTTGCGCGGCACGTTGTGTCCGACAGCCTGCACGGCGCCTCCTCGCCGGCAGTGTAGTCACTGCCGGGCGCGGCGGTCAAACGGCGGTTCCAGCCAAGACGTGGCACGAGGGCTTCAGCGCTAGGTTTTTTGCGGCTGGTCCAAAGTTTTTGCAATGAATCTTGCGCTGGGGTGAAAATTCTTGTACGCTCACTCCATGCCTGCCGCCTTGGACCGCTACCTCGCCCGCCCGATCCGCCGGGACCTGCGCCGCAAGATGGTCTTCGTGGGGGGCCCCCGCCAGGTGGGCAAGACGACATTGGCCAAATCACTGCTTGGGACCCGGGTTCAGGGCTACCTCAATTGGGATGTGCCAGCACACCGGGAGCAAATTCTCCAACGTGAACTACCGCCGGTTAAGTTCTGGGTCTTCGACGAGTTGCACAAGTACCGCCATTGGCGGAACTACCTCAAGGGAATCTATGATGCAGACCCTGGCAGCCGGCGCACCTTGGTGACTGGCAGTGCCCGCCTCGACATTTATCGGCGCGGCGGCGACTCCTTGCAGGGCCGCTACCACTACCATCGATTGCATCCGTTCTCCGCAGCGGAACTCGGAATCGACCATCAGGGAGATCTCAACGCCCTCGTCAAGCTCGGCGGCTTCCCCGAGCCGTATCTGGCAGGTTCCGCAACCATAGCGCGGCGCTGGTTGCGTGAGTATCGCACTCGGCTCATCCGGGAGGAAGTAACGAGCCTGACCAACATCCAGGACCTCGGGACGCTGGAACTCTTAGCGCTGCGCCTGCCGCAACTTGTCGGTTCTCCTCTGTCGATCAACGCCCTGCGCGAGGACCTCCAGGTCAGCCACCGCACCGTGGCCAACTGGCTAAAGACCTTCGAGAACCTCTACGCAATCTTCCGGTTGCCACCGTTCGGCGCTCCTACCATCCGGGCGGTCAAGAAGACACAAAAGCACTACCACTTCGACTGGTCGGTCGTTCCTGAGGAGGGCCCCCGGTTCGAAAACGTCGTTGCGTCACACCTGCTCAAGTGGGTGCATTTTCAGCAAGACATTGACGGTCGCGACATCGAGCTGCGCTATTTTCGAGATGTGGACGGCCGCGAGGTCGACTTTGTGTTGGTCGAGCGGGACAAGCCCCTGGCGCTCATCGAGTGCAAGTTGGGGGACGCGCCGCTGGCGCCGGCGCTGCGCTACTTGCACCAAAGGTTTCCGGACTGCCAGGCCTGGCAGCTCTCGCTCAAGGGCAAGAAAGACTACGAAACCCCCGAGGGTATCCGGGTCTGCCGGGCGTTGACCTTTCTGCGCACGTTGGTCTGACGCAAATCGGAGCCAGCGACCGCCAGCTATACCTGGCCGTGCAGCATGCCGTAGAGTCGCTCGAAGATTACCTGTCCGGCCTGCCGCAAGCCGCTATGCACGTACTCGTTAGTGGTCCAGAGCTTGATGCCGTGGATCCGCCGGGCGGTGTCCAGGGAGAAGGCGCGCTCGACGTACATATCCTCGTCATAGATGACCGCGGCCACTGGCACTTCGTTGGCGCTCAAGATGTCCGGGTCGTAGAGTTGCGGCCAGTCGTCACGCTCGGCCAGACGGTTGGCCACTTTGGCCAAGGGCCGGAGCGCCCCGTATTCCTCGAACATCCACGGGAAGATCATTTCGCCGGTGTAGAGCAACTTGCCCGGCGCCGCCGGTGAGAAGGCGGGCAGTTCGCGGCGCACCCGCTCAGCTGCCCACCGGGACGCAAAGCCTTCGCAGTACGCCGGCTCGTGCAACACCGAGAAGATTGGATGGACGCTGTAGGGCAACAGGCGTTCGATCGACTCAAGAAACTCGGCAGTCCACTGTGGAACGCTTTGGCCGGCGGGGAACGCCTGCTCGATGGCGTAATGCACAAGTTCGTGGCCATCGTGAAACCCCAACGACAAACCGATCTGCTGGAACATGCGAGTTGTCAACCGGTCGCCGCCCGGCAACACGACGTCGCTCTCGGCAAGTGCTGCGGCAATGGCGACACCGCGGGCGATATCTTCGGGGTAGCGCTCATAGTAGGCGTCGTTCTGCGACAAGACGCGCTGGAAGGTCGCCCGGTAGATGGTCGACGGCGGGGTGGCGAGCGGCGGCAAACCGCCGGTGATATAGACCTCGCGGAGCCCGGCAGGAGCCAGCGACAGATAGCAAACCGCACAAAACCCACCGAAGCTCTGCCCCAGGACACTCCAGGGTTCGTCCACACCGGCCAACTGGCGGCGCACCACTTCGCAGTCGCGGACGATGGAGTCGGCACGAAACATGGCGAGGATAGATGCTTGCGCGTCGGTCGTCGAGCGCCCGTACACCTCGGACCCCAAGGGTGCGCTGCGCCCGGTGCCGCGCTGGTCGAGTAGCAGCACCCGGTAGTGACGGAGCGCCACCCCCAGCCAACCGTCGGCGGCCACCGGGCGGGGGGCACCAAAGCCCGGCCCCCCCTGGAGAAACACCAGCCAGGGTCGGCCGGATGGAGCGTCGGGCGCCACCACCTCCCGCCCGAACAGGGTGATCTCCTCGCCCTGCGGTGCGGCATGGTCCAGCGGCACTTGAAACTCGTGGCAGCGAGCCTGTAGGCCGGGCAATGCGTTGGACAGATTGTCCACCCTTAGTTCTACATCGGACAGTTCGGCATGTGCGGGCACCAGGTTCACTGCCGGCGCACCGCCGCAACTTGTTTCACGACAACAACTCAGCCCGCTCCGGCAGCGTTCCCAAGTTGGCATCCGAGTTGCCAGAGTATAGCGCAGGCATCGACTTCAACCACCCGGAGGTGAGAGATGTTGACAAAAACCGCAGCCGACATCATGAACAAGAAGGTCATCACGGTGCCCGACAATCTGCCAGTCTCGGAGCTGGCCAACCTCTTCACGCTGCATTCCATTTCAGGGGCGCCGGTCCTCGACGAGTTCGGCAAGCTGATTGGCGTCGTGTCGTTGTCCGACATCGTCAGAACCGGCGCCGATCACGAAACCATCGCCCAGATTGATCCGCGCTACTACGCCTACGACTGGGACGCCGCCCTCGACGCCGAGGAACTCGAAGACCTGCGCATCAAAACGGACGACGGCATGACGGTGGCCGACATCATGACGCCGGCGGTGTTCGGCGTATCGGAGAGCATGTCGATCAGCGAGATGGCGGACACGATGATCCGCGGCCGTATTCACCGGTTGATCGTGATGCGGAATGACCGGGTGGTCGGCATCGTCAGCACCCTGGACATGCTGCGCGCCGTGCGAGACGCAGAAGCGCCGACCCCCAGCTAAGGGGTCAGTGCCGCCTACTCAGCAGTTCCGCAGCGGAACTCAGCTCCGCAACCGGCGGTTCCGCTGCGGAACCCGGCTCCGCAACCGGCCGTTCCGCTGCCGAACTCGGCGCCGAAGCCGGCGGTTCCGCTGCGGAACTCGGCGCGATAGCCGCTGTGAATTGCGCAGTGAGTCCACAGGGCCCCCGTCGCACAACGAAAAAGTTTCGGTGCGAGGGGACGGGGAATGCGACAGCGAGTTTTGCGCGCGCCATCACGCAACCAAAGGTTCAAAAAATCGAGGAGCTGGCTGGCGCGCGCAACTGTCTGAGCAGGCGCATTCCCCGTCCCCTCGCACCCACGCCGAGCAGCGGCCGTGCTGACTCAAGGTAGTTCCACAGCGGAACTCAGCGCGGTTCCGCAGCGGAACTCAGCGCAGCTCCACAGCGGAACTCAACGCAGTTCCGCCAGAGGAACTCGGCGTGCTGCGCCTAGAAGGCGAGTCGCAGCTGGCCGCGGTGGGCGTAGCGATCCAAGAAGTCATCGAAGTAGAAGGCGTAGGCCAATTGCACTGGCCCCAGCGCCAGCCCACCGCCGGCCGACGGGTGGCTCGAAGATAGACCGGCGCGCAACGCCACACCCGGCGTCGGGGCCAGCTCGGCGCCCAGCCGCAGGTGGTCGATGGCGTCGTCGAGCAGGTCGGTTTGGTCGGCTATGTCGTGAAGATCAGCGTTCAACCGCAATTGGCTGCCTACTTGCAAGCTAGCGCCCAGCGTCACCACGGTCGGCGAGGGGTCTTCGATAATGAACCGGGTTAGGCCGTTGGCTTCGAGTTCGTCGCGCAAGTCCTGGGCAGTGCCGATCTCGAAGCCATCCCCGAGGGGGTTGACGTTGGCGTCGTCGGCCACCAGGTCGATGATCGAGACGCCCACGGACAGGGGTAGCTCTGGAAAAACATAGACGGCGCCCACGTCGACGCCGAAGCGCGTGTCGCTCTGGCGAATGTCGGCGAGCGAGCGCTGGTAGGGAGCGTCCAACTCGTCGATCGGCACCAAACGCAACCCGACCCGTCGATTCACCAACTTGCCGGTGACACCGACGCGGAAGTTCGGGATCAACTCGAACCCGTAGTTGACCGCGACGACGACGTCAGCTACACCCAACCCCAAGAGCGTGGTGACGTCGACGTTGCCGGCGTCAAGCGCCACCAGCAAATCGGCGAGCTGGTTGAGTTCGGCGGTGTCGAGGGGAAAGCGAATGCCGCGCAGGGCGTGCAGCAGCTCGACCCCGCCCTCGGCCAACAGTGGCGACTGGACGGCGGCAGCCTGCACGGCGCCGTAGAGCGCCAAGGTCACATCTCCCACCCGCACCGCCACCGACGGTTCCACACGACCACCCAACGGCTCCCCGTAGAGGTCGAGAAACTCGTCAGAGAACTCGAGGAGCGCATTCATCGGGCCAGAGTTGCCCTGCCCCAGGGCGTTGGCGGCGATCCGGAATTCGTCCTCCAAATTGAGGATCCGCGATTGGTTGTCGTCCAGGAAGCGTGCGCCCTCGACCGCCCCCTGACCAAGCGCCACCCCCAATCCCAGGAGTTCGACGTCGGCTGCAGCACGGCTGGGCAGCGCCGGGTTGTAGAACAAGCCGTTGAAACGCCAGCCGTCGGCGACGTAGGCGTTACCCATCGCCAACGCCACGGCGTCGGGGCGCGACGCCGGCACCGCCAGCGCCAACTCCTCGGTGATGCGGTCTTGGGCCCGAACGGCCGCCGGCAACGCCAGGATGGCTACGGCCACCGCGGTCCAGGCGGTGTGCCCCACCCCGCAGAATCGTCGACCACCCAGTTGTTGGCGCATGGATTCCCCCTCTGAAACGCGATATGATCCGCCGCGCTCGCTACTCGTCGTTTGCGCCAGGCGCTCCATCTCCCAGAATTCTCCAAAGAACCATGAACAAGACTCAACCGGCCGCACCCAATGCGCGCGCGGCCATTACGAACGTCCTGAAGACCGCGCTGCCGGTGGGACGCTGGGAGGTTCTAGAAGCGGGCTGCGGCTCACTCACCCAACTCAAGCTGGATGACATCCGGGTCACCGGCATCGACATCTCTGAGAAGCAGCTAGGGCGCCATGGCGGACTCGATGAAGCGATCGTCGGCGACATTCAATCCTACCCGTTGGCCGCCAGGTCGTTCGACTTGATCATCTGCTGGGATGTACTCGAACACCTCCCTCATCCAGAGCGGGCGCTCGAACACTTCGCGGAAGCCGCTCGCGAGGGTGGCGCCATCGTGCTCGCCTTCCCGAATCTCCTGTCGATCAAAGGGATCGTCACCAAATGGACACCCCACGCCTTTCACGTGTGGGCCTACCGCAATATCTGGGGCGTGCGTGACGCCGGCACCGAGGATCGCGCGCCGTTCAAGACCTACTTGCACCCCTCGATCGCACCCCATCGAATTCGAGCTTTCGCCCGCGACCGCGGACTCAACATGCTCCTGGACTTCACCTACGAGGGCGGCATGCAGCGCCAGCTGCGGCGCCGCAACGCGCTCTGGAACGCGCCGTTTGCAATCGGCGGAGCACTGGGCAAACTGCTCAGTTTGGGACGGCTGGACGTCAACCACACCGAGTGTGCCTTCGTGCTGCAAAAGCCACCGGCCAAAGATGCCCGCGCGGGCTAATGATACGTCTTGTCCGGGTGGAACAAGTGACACGTCGTACAACTTGCCGTGACCTTGCCGGCTTGGTGGCATGTCCGACAGGCGTCGATTCCCGGCAGGTTTTGTGTCGCTGAGTGGTCAGCCGCCGGCGCTTCCCCGCCGCTCAGCACGCCCTGGTACGACAGGCGATTGTGACAATCGAAACAGTTGGTCTCGAGGACATGTGATGCGTGGTTGAACGCGGCGCGCGTCAAGGCGCGCTGCTCGGTCTGGACCCGCAGGATGGTCGCGTGTTGCATCTGATGACACGACAAGCAGGACGCCGCCAGGGTGTCGGCCAGCGCTTCGTATGCGGCGACCTGGTCGGAGCTGAGCTCGGTGCGGAGCGCCTCGGGACCGACTGAAAACGCCCCCAGGTCCAAGACGGTGTGCGGCTGATCGAGCCGGCGCTCCAATCCGGCGAGTTGGCGCTCGATCTCATCCAAATCCCGCTGGATCTCGCGGGCCGGACTTTGCCTGAGCCCCTGCG
>CBDCWB010000009.1:0-28998 GCA_965223205.1 Candidatus Eiseniibacteriota bacterium
GCACCACCGGATCGGCTTACGACGCCAAGGATTGGCGGGGTGTAGTGCACTCCGGCGGCTATCACCAGCAGGAAGGGTATCTGCTCTACTACGAGGGCGGAGTCAAAAAGGTGCGCGGCGGTGACGGAAACCCTGCGTACCAACTCCAACACTTCCCGCTCGCGTATAACATTTTGCCGGACCACGTTATCGACGCACTGGCAAAGTATTTTGCCGCAACAGGCGCATCCTTCTACGACGCCTGGCGCTACGATGTGCACATGCAGCACCTCGAACGCTGGTTGGCGTTTAAGGAAGACGGCGCTGACCTCATGACAAACGACGATGACTTCAACCTGATAAACAACAACGTGCTTGGCGGCAACTACTCGCACGCCAAGTACGAGCGCGGCGCCGTGTTGTTCTTCCGGCGCATGCTCAAGCACACCGGGCTGGCACTCAACGCGGTGTGGATAAACGGCATGTATAACCTCAAGAGCGGGCTTGAGGAGGGCTGGTTCTACTCGGCGTACGACGCGGCGAACCAATCGATGTACCCGACGGACAACGACGACGTGCGATCGATGTTTGAAAACATCGGCAACCCGGGGCCGGGCGTCGACAGCGACCTGTTGCTGCTCGAGTACATCAACCGCTGGGGCGCCAACACCGGACACATATTGCACCTTGGCAGTGCGACCAATTGGAGCGTCAACTCACCGGAGACGCAGCAGCAGGGGCTTGAGCGCGCCGTGGGCTTGCGGTTCCGGCGGGACCGCCGGTGGACCGTGGCGCGGCTGGATAGAGTCCGATCAACATGTGCCGTTTTACGACGGGGACGACAATCCAGCGCACCAAATGCGCCGGTTTGCGGACTACGCCAAAGGCCCAAAGGGGCGGCGCACCGAATATCACCTGTACGCCGACCCCGGCGATGTTACGCCGACGACGCTGCGCTACTCGGGCACTGTCCCGATTTGGCTCCCAACTACAGACCTGGCGCTGGGCACGTGGTCCTATCAGTGGATTGCGCTTGATCCGGACGACGGCACGAATAACACGATCGCCGCAAAGGCGCTGGTTACCGTCGCCGACCCGGCCGAGCTTCACTATGCGCCCGACTTGGTCGACACGCCGACGCCCGCCGAGGGCGCGACAAACCAAAGCGCTTCGGGCGTCAATCTCACGTGGGTAGCCCCCCCAGACGCCGACACGTACGACGTGCATCTGAGCACCGATGCTGCGGACGTGGTGTCGCGCACCGCGGGCTCAAAGATCCTTGACAACTCATCTTCAACGTCGGTGAGCACCGGCGCGCTGACCCCGGGCGCCACCTACTACTGGTCCGTAGTCGCGCGCAATGCCGGCGGCGACATTGCTAGTGCGGTGTGGATGTTTACGGTCGAGATTGGGCCGTCGGTGACCCCAGTGATAGCACCCACGATCGCGGTGCGGGCGCCCGTGGCGACGGTGACGGCTGGCGCCGTTGCAACGCAGGTGGCGGCCCCAACGATCGCCGTGCGCTCGTCACAGGCGACCGTGACGACGGGAGCCGCTCTGACCTCGGTGACCGCCCCGACCATCGCCCTCCGCGCTGGGCTCGCGACCATCGCGGTGGGCCAGGCCACAACACAGGTTACAGCCCCCACGATCGCCGTGCGGGCTCCCCAGCTGACGGTCAGCACGGGCGCGGTCGCAACTCAGGTAGCGCCCCCGACGATCGCCGTGCGTGCTGGGGTTGCATCGGTCGCGGTTGGACAGGTCACAACTCAGGTGGCTGCCCCCACGACCGCCGTGCGCGCGCCCCAAGCCACTGTGAGCGTTGGGCCTGTGACGACCCAGGTGACGCCCCCAACCATTGCTGTGCGCGCGTCACAGGCGACCGTGACCGCCGGTGAATCTACGACCCAGGTGGTGCCCCCGACCATCGCCGTCAGAGCTCCTCTTGCCACCGTGGCGGTGGGCCAGGTGGCGACCGCCGTATTGGCCCCAACGATCGCCGTGCGGGCTCCCTCTGCCACCGTCTCGGTGGCCGGGCAGGTCTTGACGTCTGTCAACCCACCCGCGTGCGCTGTGCGGGCGCCGGTAGCGACGGTGACCGTCGGGCAGGTGTCGGCTGCTGTCGCAGCCCCGACCATCGCCGTGCGCGTGCCGCTCCTCACCGTGACCGCCGGCGCCCCGGGCCAGACCACCATCGTCTTGTCCCCAACCATTGCTGTGCGAGCGGCGGGGGCGACCGTGTCCGTTGGTGGCGCAACGACAACCGTCAGCCCGCCGACGATCGCCGTGCGGGTGCCCCAGATTGGTGTTGCGCGGGAGTCGACGGGCGGCGGCACCACGCCCCCAGCACCAGCCACCGAGCCCAGGCTGGTGATCGCAGACCCCGGGACGTCAACCGAGCTAACGTTCCGCCAAGACCCCTCGGCCCACCTGGACTATACGATCGATTGGGTGCGCTGCCTTGAAGGCGGAGATGCAATTGCTAGCTCGACCTGGTCTATCGCCGGCGACGTGCTCGGCGTCCTGGAGATGGCTAACGACAGCCGCCTCGGCACGCGCACTACCGTCTGGCTCACTGGTGGGCTTGACGGACAGGCCTACAAGCTCGTCAATCACATGCGCACGAACGACGGGCGCGAGTTCGACCGCACCTTCTTCCTCCGGGTGGAGGAGCGATGATTTTGGGGCGCGTCTGCTGTGGCGTGCGCAGCTTGCTGCGGCGTTTGTCGGTCGTCCAGGGTCCGACAACACGGCGGCGCCCCTCCACAACAAAGCAGCCAACTACAGTGGACCAAAGAGATCAGGTGGCGATCGAGTTGACGCGCCTAGAGGCACAGGCCCAAGCAGTGCTCACTGGTCCGCGAACAAACGATCGGGAAACCGCGGGCTTTCGCCTTGTGCGCCTCGGGGTCTTAGTGCAACTTACGTGCCGCTGTGGAGCCAGCGGTCGAGTGATGTTGCCGCCAGCTGGCAGCACACCCTTCACCTGCCGCCGCTGTGCGAGCAATATCGAGGTAACAACAGAGTGATAGGCCTTTACGATATCCTGGCCCGACATGAGCGCGTTGGTGTCGCCGGATACCCCGACGTGGGCAAGACCACCGTGGCCCAGACGATCGACGACCGACCACGCTGGAACACCGGACACCAGGGCACCGGTGGTGACGGCGATACCCCAACTGACATCGGCGTTGGCAACCTCGCCGAGTATTGGGTGGGCCGGCTGGCGGGCGAACCGCGGTTTGCCCTTGACGGGGTTTTCGTTCCGCGCGTGGCGCGCCGGTCCGTTCGCGACGGGCCGATCGTGCTCGACGCCGTCGTCTGGGTCGAGCCGCACTCGCGCTGGCACCCTGACGCCCGGCGGCGCGGCTTCCGCCGATCGATTGACACCGTCTGGGACGAGTTTCGTTGGCTCAACCAGGATCGCGGCGGCCCGATCCAGGTCTACATGGCTGGCTCGGCGGAACTCTTGGGCGGCGAGCTTACGGGGGCGGAGTGATGTATCTGATTAACGGCAAGCTGGTCGAAAACGTGCGCCAGGAGACCCTGGACGGGCGCGAGTACGTCGTCGCGCCAGTCGTGCTCCTGACAGAGGGCGTCCATTGCGGCAGTGCGGGCTGTCTCTACTACCCCGCTGTGGAGCTAGAGCGCTCCGCCGAGCGCTGGAACGGAGTTGAGCTGCCGGTCTATCACCCAGAGGGCGAGACCGCCAGGACCCCACAAGTCATTGCACAGCAATCGGTTGGGCGATTGTTTGGCGTCCAGTACCTGGCCTCGCCGACGCCTCGGCTCCGGGGTGAGTTATGGGTTGACAAGGTCAAGGCAGAGAGAGTACACCCAGGTTTAGTAGATGCGATTGTCCAGCAATCGCATGTTGAGGTGTCAACGGGGTTGGAGGGCGATCCAATTGGTGGCCCCGGCGCATGGCGGGGTGAGCGGTACATCGCCGCGGTCGGCAACTACCAGCCGGACCACCTGGCCCTCCTGCCTGGGCAGCGGGGGGCTTGCAGTGGAGCCGATGGATGTGGGGTGTGGATGAACGACGACGGAGCCATTGACAACAAGCTTGGCGGCGCATTGCGCACAATCGCTAACGCTTTTGGGCTACTGCCGAACGGTGGGGCCGGGCAAGGTGTTGCTCGGGGCGAAGACGAGAAGGAGGACGGGATGGACACAGAACCCGGCAAGGCTGGCGCAGGGTCGGCTGAGAACGAGGAACGTTGCACCTGTGGTGCGGCGAAAAACCAGGACGACAACGCAGCCGGCCGGGAAGACTCATTGGGAGCCGGCGACGAAGCGCAGAAGGAAGGCGTTGCCGCGACCGGGACCAAAGACGTCAGGCCCGAGGGCGACGGCGAGGAACAAAAAGCCCCCGAACAAGACAGCGAGTCGGTAACCACTGAAGATTACGTTGCGCAAGCGCCGCAGGCGGTGCGCGAGGTGCTTGAGGAAAGCCTGGCCGCGAACGCGGCCGAGAAAGATCGCCTGGTCAGGGCGATTCTCGACAATAAGCGAAACGCATTTGCTGAAAACGACCTGCGGGCGATGCCTATTGCTAGCCTGCGAAACATCATGGCGATTAGTGATGGCGGTGTGGATTACTCCGGCGCCGCATCCGCTCCGGTGACCAGCGCAAACGCCGGCGGCTCGAAACCCGCCAAGGGCATGCCGAACTACCTCAACCAAGAGGCCACCGCGAAGCGCCTCGGGCTAAAGGAAATGAGCAATGGGTAGTTTCAAGACCATCCGGATCAAGTGCGACGGGCATTTGTACAAGGAGGCGAAAGCTGGCGCCGTGATCACGCCCGGCACGCTCCTTTCGCGCGACGCGAATGGAGCGTTTATTCCACACGCAACCGCCGGCGGCGCATTTGTGCCCCTCTTTGCCTTCGAGGGTGAGCTAACGGGGCGCACGATCCAAGACACCTACGCGTCCGGCGAACAGTGTCACGCGTTGAGCTGCTTTGCTGGGCACGAGGTGCATGCCCTCTTGGTCGCGGGTGGATCGGTGTCCCCTGGCGACGCGTTGTCCTCAAATGGTGACGGCACGCTCAAGGCCGCCGGTGCGGGCGACACTGTCGTCGGCTACGCAATGGAATCCCTGGACATCTCGGGTGGTGGCGATCCCCACATTTGGATCGAGCTTGCAGCCTAGCCGCTGCATTGGGTGGAGGTGGATGAGGTGCCTTTGGGACAAGCGGGGCTAGGCCCCGTACAAATGGACGACTTGCAGGGGGGCGGTAGACTCGCTCGAGCGATCGTTGCAACGAACGGTGACACGTCGCAACTGCGCAATGACACGACGCTGCGAGAGGACGACTGGGAGCGGATTGACGAGCGCGTGGTCACCGTGGCCACAAAACGCTTGGTTGGCTCGCAAGATCTCATTGCGCGCGGGTTGATTACACCGATCGACGGCATGCGATTTACGCACGCCAGATACGAGAGGGTCTCGCGACTCAACGAGGCCGTGATGTCGATGGACGGTCAGGTGCGCTCACCCGCCGACCGACTGGTTTTCGAGCCGGACGGCACACCGCTGCCTATCACGCACATTGACTACAACATCAACCTGCGGGCACTCGAAGAGTCCCGAAACGGCAACACGCCGCTCGACACTACGTCACACGGCATCGCCGCAGATGAGGTTTCTCGCAAGGTCGAGAAAACTCTGTTTAACGGGGCGGGTGGCTACATGTACGGCGGCTACGCCGTGTACGGCTATACCGACTTCCCGCAGCGCGTCACGATGGGGTTTGGTGTTGGCCCATGGTCCGCGGCAGCTCGCACCGGCGAGGAGATTCTCCTCGACGTGCTCGCCTTGCTCCAGGGGGCGATCGATTCAAACAAGTTCGGCCCCTATGGGATCTACTACTCGCGAAACGCTTCGACCAAAATGGCAGAGGACTTTAAGGCGAACTCCGACAAGTCGATCCGCGAGCGCATCATGGAAACGCCGGAGCTCCAGTTTTTCAAGGCTGCGGACTACCTGGCAGACGACAATGTGGTCTTGGTTAATTTAGACCAAGATACCGTTGAGATGATCGTCGGCTTGCAGGTCACACCGTTTGAGTGGACCGACGGGCCGGGATTCCAGCTTAACTTCAAGCAAGCCGCAATCTTGGTGCCACGCCTCAAGTCTGACTACCTCGGGCAGAGCGGCGTGGTCCACATGAGCTAGGAGCGCAAATGAGCGACAAACAAGCCGACAAGGCGCCGCAAAAGGAGGGCACCAGCAAGCGCTGGCGCCTTGTGAGCGGTGCACACTATCGCGATGGCAAGCGCCTGGAGGCGGGCGCTGTAGTTGAGTGCCCGGAGGATGAGCTCGGCTCGGCCATCGACAAGTTCGTGGACGCGGATTCCCCCGCAGCATCGGGTGGCGGCGGGGTCAGCTCCGACGCCGTCGCCCAGATCGAGGCGCAGCGAGACGCGGCGCTTGCCCGCGTCGCAGAGCTCGAGGCCGGCGGCAAGGCCAAGAACAAATGACCGACGACAACGGCGCGCAGGCGGTTCCCGCACCAGACGCCCCGTCTGAGCCCAAGGCGACACCACCTGTCGTGCGCCGGGAGTATCGGTTCACCCGTCAGGTAGGGAGAGTCTACTTACCGCACCCGCACGATGACTCGCGACGGGTGCGCTGGTCCTTCGACGAGGGCCACACGCACATGCTCAGCGATGCGGAGGCGACGCGCCTTAACAACCAGGGCGGGGGCCACGTCGTGGAGTTGGTTGACGAGGAGTAACGTGTGGATACGGCACCGCGCGTAACAGAGACCGAGGTCATCGCCATCATGGACACGGCGATGACCCCGGAGGAGGTGCAGCCACACCTGGAGGCAGCCCACATCGCGGTGGACTACCACCTACTCAACCGCGACGGATACACCCCCTCCGTGCTGGAGCAGGTTGAGAAGTATCTCGCGGCGCACATAGCGACGGTTACGCGCGACCGGCGCCGCCACGCGTACAAAGAGAAGATCGGCGAGGCAGAAATTCAATACAGTTCTGGCGGAAAGGATGGTTTCGGGCTTCATCGGTCGTCATACGGCGAGATGGTGAAGCTCTTGGACAAGGACGGGATCCTGGCGGCCCTTGACAAGGCCTCGACCCCGGTCTCGATCGAGGTGATCGCGTGAGCGACGTTTTCTTGGAGCACCTATTGACCGAACCTGCGCTCCAGTTTCCAGCGCAAGGGATGACCGACTATGGTCGGCACCTGTTCGGTGAACCTGCCCAAATAAAGTCGCGGTGGGAAACCATCACACGGGTGCAGCAAGCGGTTGGTGAAGAGGTCGTCGTCGAGGATCGGGTCGAAGAAGCAAGGGTGTTCGCGAGCGCTGATATGAGCATAGGGGACCTTCTGTGGCGTGGAGATCACGGCGAGCTCGCACCTCGCGATCTAGATGACCCCGCAGCGATCGACGGCATCTATCGTGTAGAGAAGTTTGTCAAGACGCCCAGTGTGGACGGCGGGCGGTTCGTTCGAGCAGCAACTGTTCGGCGGTAACCCGTGCGATTCAGCCTGACTGTGGACGCAAGCGACCCTCGGAAACGCCTAAATGAAATCAGTGGCAAACTCGATCGTGAGCTCAAAAGCGCAAACCGCTCGAACGAGCGCGCCGTTCGGGATGCAGTGCGCTCAAGGCTGCGTGGAAACACGGGGAGCGGTTCCCTTTCCAGGCGGTCGGGAAACTACGAGCGCCGAATCCAAACGTCGTCCAGGGTTAGAGCGCCCGAAGCTCACACGCTTGTGTTCGTGCGGACGCGTGGACCACGAGCGGTACGACAAGCTCGCATTCTCGAACTCGGCGGAACTGTCCGTGCCAAAGGAGGGCGATATCTCGCAATTCCGCTTGGTGCCGTCGCCAAACAGCGCAACCCGTCTCCGCGAAACCACCCAGATGGATTCTTCTTTCGGTCGCGGCGCGGCAATCTTCTATACGGCGAGCGCGCCGGAACCGGGCTTGTCCCCCTGTTTGTGCTCAAGCGATCGGTCACCATTCCACCGCGGCCCATCTGGCGGCTTTCGGCGGAGGAAGCAAGAGCGAAGGTCGTGGACCGCTACTTTGACGCCGTCACGAGATCGGTATGAGCCAATACACACAACTTGAGGGCAGCCTCAAGGCCACGCCGAGCGCCGCCGCGTTCTGGCGAGAAGAACATCGGCAGTGGCATTTGAGGCTTGACGACACGGGTGGTCACGTGCGCGGCCGCGTCTATCGTTTCGAAGCCGACGCGGTCGCGGACACAGGCAACCATCAGGCAGAAGGCGTGGTTTCGTTGGCCGACGGGCAACTTGCCCTTCTGGTTCTGTCGACAACTGGCCTCGCCCCAAAGTTTGGCTCATTCGCATCGGTTCTCGTGTCGCTGGAAGAAGCGAGCCCGGGCGCTTCGTGTGTTTGGCGGGTAGATTTGGGTCCACAGATGCAGCGCTGCCATTTGCGAATCCTGCGACACGTTCGGGACCTAATGGTACCGGCGAACGGATATGCGTTTATCCCGAGAGTTGTTGAGCTGGGAAACGCAACCACATCCGTGCTCAACGTTGCTTCCAACAACGTGCCATACGTTGTCGTGGACCATGGCGCCTACGACCTGGCGTTTGACGAAAAGTCTGGTGGAGCAATCACGCACACGCTTGATTTTCGTCTTTTGGCTGTCTTGGCAGTCAGCGGTAGGACCGACAACCGCGGTGCGCCCGATGTCAACGCTATGTGGGCGCTGCACGATCTTCGGCGAGCGCTTGTGGCCGCGCGACGCCAGCCATACCTTGGTGACGGATCGATTATCTCGGCGCTGTCGGTCGTGTACGCAAGGCCCGACACGCCAGACCCCGGGGAAAACGTAGTTGTCGCTTGTGACATTGCGGCGCGAATCAACGAAACAAAGGACGGCGTCAACGCCGCGTGACAGGAGCTACCGATGTCGGCACCAAGTTCACTAGTATCGAAGCTCGGGTTCAACTTCGAGAGCGTCTACGGCGGGTCAATGACCCCTAGCGATTTCCTGTTGCAGTCACCGGGAAAGGGGTTTCGCGTCTATCCGACGCAGTATCTGCCGAGGTACCCGCAAACGCCCAACGATCGCCCTGAAGTCCGTGGCGAGGCCGAGGGGATCGACCACACGCGAATCACGACGGGAAAAATCACGGTCTCGCACGACCTTAGTTGGGATGTCCACTATTCGGGCATCGATGCGATGCTGATCGGTGCGGCGTTCGGTAACATCACGACGACAGGGTCGGGGCCTTACGTGCACACCATTAGACCGGGGCCAACTTTGCCGTCATTCGTGGTGGGCTGGATCACGCCATACGAGACGGAACTCACGTTCGACTCCCACTTTTACAACGGGATAGTCGCAAACACGCTCACGCTTTCGCACAGCGGTGAAAGTCCGCTATCCGGGTCTCTGTCGTGTATTGGGCGAGACTGGGCAGAGTTTTTCCCGATCCTCGTACCGACTGACACCGTGACCGAACCAGGTCTATTCCAGCTCGAGGACGTCGTTGAGTGGCACCACATCGATCCAGCTGGTTGCATCGCGGTGTCTGCCAACGGTGGCGGCGACGTCGAGGTCACGGCCGAGAGCGTTGAGTTCACCCTCAACAACAACCTCAGCTCCCGAGCGGTCTTGGCCAAGGGCCGCTACGGAAGCAGGCCCGGGCGTGGCGGGAAGCGCGACTTCATCTTGCGCGTGAAGCTGGACAAGGACAACGCGTGGAAGACCTTCCACGATGTTTTGGGTAGCAGCTCCTCAGCGACACAGGGGCGTGGTCGCGTGTCGGTGCCCTACGTCGGCCCGGGCAATCAGAAGATGACGGTCGTATTGCAAAACTGCCAGGTGTTGGACTTGTCCCCAACGCTAGAAAACGACGAGGAGATGGTGCCCACCGCTGAGGTGCGCGGCCACTACCTAGCTTCGGAAACAGGCGACGACCAGCTCCCGTGCATCATCACCATTGAAAATGATAGGGAAGGCCCAGGTGGGCATTCCTCGAACCCAGCCACTTTCGGCGATGCCTTCTAGGAGATCCCAGGTGGAGACGAAACAAGTGTGTCTCGATGGCGGCTTTGAGTTGACCGTCGTTCGGATGCGCCCGGTTGACCAATTCGCGTTCAACGCTCACCTCGCCGACTTCGAAAAGCAACGCGAGGACAAGGCAGCCGGGGAGGGCAATGGCGGTGACGGCGAGGGTACTGGTTCGGGGCGGCCAAACTTTGGCCAATACATCGTAACGACTCCCGAGTGCTACGAGCTGTTTGTGGGGAGGGCACTACCCAGTAGTGTGCTGGAAGTCAAAACTAACGAAAACCAACAGTACAAGGCGTCGTGGCGACAAGGCGGCGAATTTTCACCGTGTGTTTCTGGCGAGGCTACGCGTGGCGGGACTTTCTATCTCGGCGACCTTGGGTTCACCAACCTGGTGAAGCTGTTTGCAGAACTTTATTCATTTTCCCAGGCGGTAGGTGCCACCTTTCGAGTCGATCCGAGCGTTGGATCCGGCGACGAAGAGCCTGATTTGGCGTCTAGCCCGGGGCCTAGCAAAAAGTCCGACGGAGTTGCTCCAGAGCACGTCAATTGAGGAGTTGTGCGGAGATTTGCACGTCATGGTCGGCCATGAGCAGCACATGGCCGACGAGCGAAAGAAGTTTCGCAAGAAGTACGCGAGGCTGATTGAGGGAGCTTCATGCCCGATGTGGCTCGTGTACGACAGAATAGCTTTCCCTACGGACTAGGACCATGCCAAGGCGCTCAACTGAGTCCATCATTGGCGTTCGCACCGAGTTTGATGGATCGGAGCTGAGCGCTGGCGCCGCACGAATAAGCAAAACGCTGGACGACATCGACCGCGAGGCATCGCGAGCTCTTAGCTCTGCGGGCAACGCAACGCGCGGCGTCGACAAGGCGGTTGGTGCTAGCGATAGCTCCGCGAAGGGGCTTCTCGGGACGGTGACCTCGCTCCACCCCGCCCTGCTTGCTGTAGCAACTGCGGCCACAGCAGTTGTTAGCGCTTGGGCTGGTGTGAAGATTGGCAAGGCAGCGTTCAATGACGTGCGCGAGGCAATCGGTGAACTCGACGAGCAAGTAGCCAAGATCCAGAGGACCTCGATTCAGGCGTCTGTGAGCCCGGAGTTTGTGCAGGTCTACCGCGAGGCGGCGCGATCTGTTGAACGCAACGTGGGCAGGATTGACCGCGCGTTGATCATTCTGTCCCGCCGACTCGCGTCCGCTCAGTCGGGGGGACACTAAGGCCATTCGTGCGTTTGAAATCGCGGGGATAGAGAATCTCCAGCAGTACGAGAGCCTGGAAAAGCTACTTCCCTCCCTTGCTAAGAATATTGCTGGTGTGGAGACTCAACAAGAAAAGGCAGCGGTTGGAGCTGCCCTGTTTGGCCGACGGTACCTCGACCTTTACCGGGTCCTCGTCCAGGGCGGCGAAGCGATCGAAAGTGCACAGGCGAGGTTTTCAGCCGGGCAGTTCGGGTTCAGCGCCGCCGAGCTAGAGACAATTGCAAGTGCAGAGACGGCTTTTGCCCGGTTGGATCGGACGGGCGGTCTCTTGGGCGACAAGTTTCGAGTCGGCTTGGCGCCGGCCGCTGCGCTGGTTGCCAACGAGATCGATGGTGTTGCAGCTAGCTCAAGGGCTCTTAACGCTGCGTTGGGTGCCGGGCGCGCTATTGGTGACGCCTTTTTGGGCGCTGCTGGGGTCGTGTCCGACGCAAGGGGTTCGATCGATGGTATGACGACCGGTTGGCAGAGGTTCTTGCGGACAGCGACTCTAACACCGTTTGCAGGTGTTCTGAAGGACATCCGGCTCGCCAGGGCGCTTCTCGACAAACTCGCGGGGCGCGGTCGAGCCTTACGTGAAAGTAGCGAGCCCGATACGCCCGGCGGCCCGGGCGCAGAGCCGCAACCAGACAACCAAATCGCGGTGGACCAACTGGGGCTTCAGGCTCTAGCGCGGAAAGCGATTGCTGCCCAAGGCAAGGAACAAGAGCAACTACTTCGGCTTCTTCGATCTCGAATCCAGTCGGAACGCCAGGTGACGGACCTGGTTCGGTCCCAGACAGAGCTGGTAGAGCGCCAAGCAAGGATCGGTCGCCTTGGGCAAGACTTCCGGACGCTTGTGGGTCGGGAACTCCAAGGTCTGGAGCGAGATGCGGAGCGCGGCGCTGGCGCCTTTGCGCCCCGGTCTCTGGACACGCAAGCTTTTGCTCCACCGCGATTCGACCCCACTGTGCCGGCGCGGCCGCGGGAGTTTCAGATTGCGGGGCTGACCGAGGACGACCGCCGACGCTTGCGCCGCGGTCCAGAAATCGACACTGACGATACCGAGCGCGCGACGCAGGCCTTGGACGGGTTCAATCGGACGATGGATGCCGCCGGTGACGTTGTGTTTGCGGTGACCGGGAGGGTAGACACTGCCCTTTCCCGGGTTGTGTCGGGCTTGCGCGGGCTTCTTGGGGTACTTGCGCAGATTCGCCAGGCGGCGGACGCATGGGGTGCGATTCGCGAGGCGAGTTCGATTGCTTCCGCCGCCCTGGGAAGTGCGCCGGCTGCCAGCGGGCTGGGTGCGCCTGGCGGCTCTAGCGCCGGCGGGGGACTTCTCGATAGAGAGGGGATCTACTTTGGCAGCGCCGCCAAACCCTCAGCAGCGCTTCCTGTCCGAGTAGTCGGCGCCGTTGGTGCCGACATCGTCGATATTGACAGTCGGGCCTCCAAGAGCCTCGCGGGTGCGATCGGAACAGCTGCTGGAAGCAAGGAGCCGACGACAGGGGCGCCGTCGGAGCCCGTCGGCGGTCAGCCGGCCGGCGTCTTTGCAGAGATTCTGTCCGCAGCATCAAGCGCGATCAACGTCGCATCCAAGTTTGTGAGTCGGCCTGGCCCCCTCAGTGCCGGCCCGTCCTTTGAAGTCGCGACGGCGCTTGGTTTCTCGCCATTTCGCGAAGAACCGCTATTCCAAGGTACGCAACGCTTTGCTGGCGCTGATTTGGTCGACTCGCGCAACGAGGAGGCGATCCGGGCCGCGACAAGCGCCAGGTTGCGATCCCAATCGTTTGAGTCTCGATTCGCGGAGCTGTTTCCCGGCGCCGAGTCTTTTCCGGCGCTGCCCGGTGAGGAGGGACGCTTTCGCATTCCGTTCACCTCGGAAGACGTTGTTCTCCGCCGGGAGGTGCCGCTTTCTGGTATCCCTGGCACGCAGCAGATTGTGCAGCCGATATCGCCAGGGCAAGCCGACTTTCCAGGGGCAACTCAAAACAACTTCTACATCCAGTCGTTCGATCCCGCTGGCACTCGGGAGATCATCAACTCAAAGGTGTTTCGCGACGAACTCGAAGAGGTTTCGAGGCGCTAGGATCATGGCGTACCGCGACATCACATGGCTTCCGGCACCGCACGATACCGGCGACAAGATCCCATTGGAGTGGGTGACAATGGTCAGCTTGCACGTCGCTGGCTGGCCGGCGCCCTACTGGTTCTCCTATAGGGAGGCAAAGCAGGGGCAAGAAGCATCGTCTCCTACGGAGGCGGCCCTCGAGCGCGTCTCCGACATCACTTATCGTTCACCTCTGCTGGGCCAACAGAAGCCGAGCACGCTCTATTGCTATGTAACTCTACGGAATGTTCGCTCAACCTTTGCGAACGCGGGTGGCGGGCGGTTCCCGGCAAAGACACCAGCGCCCAGGATTGGAGATCTCTTTGCTACGTGGACGCCAAACACGATGGATGTCTACTGCACAATCTCCTACCGAGGGCAGTCGTCTAATGCACTTGCCCACACGGTCTTCTCTGGGCGTGTTTCGAGGGTTGTGGGGATTTCTCGGCGATTCGTAACCCTGATGATCACACGAGACAAACGGTGGGAAGATCAGGTACCCCGTCACTTTGTTGCGGATGGATCAACAGGCGCGGTCGGCTCAACAAGCGGTCTGCCCCTTGGTACACATTGGGGTGTCTGGGGTGGGGCGCTGGACGAAAGCAACGACCCCGGTGGATTCACTCCGTACGGAGACAATGACGCTGGCAATTCTATCCCCGAGGTGGCGGCCGACAAGGGCGGGTATTGCTCTCCGGTGCCCCTGGTCGCTCTCGGCGACGTCCAAGTAGCAAGCAATGTCTCGGGGCGCGACTACCACTTCAACCAAGTGTTTGCCAACAACGAGCACAACGATCCGTTTGATGTCTCCAACGCGCATCGTGTCTACATAGCTCACGGCGGTGGGCTTTCTTGGGTCTCTTCTCCGGGCGCCCTTCAGAGCGCGCAGGTGTCGTCGATCGGGCCAGCGTGGTCAAAGAAGCTACGTCTGAACAGCAATGCCACTGCGCACACTCGGATCTTTCCGGACACGATCAAGGCGACTGATTTCGCGACGACCGACAGCTTTGGCCGGATGGTCGACGGAAAGGCTGAAAGCTGGGTTGAAGAGGTGATCGGGCCGGACAAGTACGCGGAGTTCTATCTAAACTCTGCTCAGTCGGTCGGAAAGATCATCGAGAACGCAACCGCACTCACCCTGGTTCTGGAGTATTGGGCTGACTCCAGCCCTACGCTCGGGCAAGCGTTCGACGTGGATGTCACGCTTGAATTGCGGTGGGGGCCAGCAATACCAACGCACGTTTCAACCCAGACCGTCTCGATCGACGAGAACACGAACGGAGGACCACAATATCCTCGTTTCAGCAGGATTGAGTACGCCCTCCCCGTTGCCTCGATTGACCCGTCGGTCAACAACTTCCTTGACTGGGACTTCACTTACAACTCAGCCGGCCAAAAATACCAAGCCTACATCGCACTACGGCTGGAGCGCCCATCCGGCGGCGCAAGCGTGTTCGGTATCCGTAACTACTACTTGGTCGTCTCCTATAAGCCTTTTCAGCGATTGATTGACACCGAACTAGTCATTGTGCCAAGGCCTCAACAGGGAAAAGTCACAGACGAACCAATCGATCACTCCGCCTACTTGGTGCAGCAACGACACTACGTCGAGCCGGTGCGAAACATTCGCAACAACGCGTTTGCCGACTCGTCTGGCATTCGCGATGTGTCGCTATCGTACGTGGACCCTTTGAAGTCTTCGACGGTTTTCCATAACCCCGCAGCGACAGTGGGCTACATGGTCGACAGTTTTGGAGCCGGTCGCGCAGGAATTGGGAAGGCGCCAGTAACCGCTTGGGACGAAGCCGCCTACAGCCATGTCAGCCTGGAGAGAGTGAGAGACCAGCTCAATGCCATCCATGGAGGGTGGCGGACCCACTGGCTGATCGACGAGGAAACCAACGTAACCACGAGCGCCAGACGTCTCGCGGCTGAGTCCCTTGTAGTTCTTGAGGAGATCGAGAAGTCGGATGGTACCGACCTATTGGGTGGGTGGTTGCCGAGCGCTGGGGGAATCACACCAGGCATTCAAGCCGAGGACTATTGGCGTGGCAATGCACGTCGGCTTGAGATCACTGACCTAGAGGATCCACACGCGTTTCGCCTTATGCAGACGCCCCTTGAGTGGGTTACCAACGCCCTCCGGGTGGAGTACGCGTTCGACTACGTCAGCGGCCAATACATGCGCCACACTGCCGTGGACCACACGGGGGCTAGCGGTCAGCTACAAGGGGACCCATCCGACGGGTACGCGGCAACAGATGCGATCCTGTGCGGCACGAGCTTCGCCAGATACAAGCAGAACTTCGCCAAAACGATACGCCTGAAGTCGATCTATCGACCGAAGGAGGCTTTTGCAATTCGGTCCGCTTGGATTCGCCTCTGGTCACTCCAGCACGCCATGATTCAATTTACGGTTCTTGCCCCCGTCGTTGATCTGGCGATGGCGGGAAAGGTGTTTTCGGTGCATGACGACCTCGGGACGCAATTGGGTATCTCGCGGCCAGACGCAATCAGAGAGACGGTGAACACCGTGCCGCTGCCCGGTGACAACTGGAACGAATACGGAACCTTGTATTGGCGTGTTATCGGTCACACGATGAGACCAAGGCTCGCCCCGTCGGCTGATATTGTCGCCATCGAGGGAATTTGAGATGGCCCTCTCTCGCGAATCCAAGCAGCTATTCCTCCTTGGCAATTACTTGTTCGAGGATGCGGAGGTCTCCGTCGCGGAGTCGAGCACTGGTGACTTCTTGTATCCACTTTCGAACGCGCTAGACCCGCGAACGAGCCGGCCGGCGAGGTTTAGCACTTCAGGTTCGTCAAGCAAGGACCTGGTGTTTCGGTGTGCCTCGGGCCTTGCCGGTGACTTTTCGGCTTTCCACCCCGACTGCATCCTCGTCGCGGGACTTGGCAACCGCACTGACACTTCAAGCAGTTTTGAGCAAGACGGCCTCGATGTAACGGTCTACACAGCGACATCGGCTACTGGACCATGGACAGCCATTGCCATTCACGTTTGGGACCCAACGAACGGAAACGCAATCTTGCTCGACTTCGAGGAGAACGGAGTAAGCACTGCGCTTCGGAAGCGGCAATGGTGGCGGATTCAGTTCGAGAAAATAGGGGCTGGGAACCTTGCGGCGGTCGATGTTGGAGCGGTGATGCTCGCAAACCGGTACGTGAGCACTCACAACGTGGAGGCGCCATACACGGTTGAGGTCAACAATTTGAACGTTGTGACTGGGGAGGACACGGCTTCTCTTGCCGTGCATAAGTCCAACGCTCCGGCAATCCGGCACGTCGGACGGTTTTGGATTGAGTCGGACGAAGAGCGGCACAAGCTGATCCAAAGGCTCCGCGGGTACGACGGAGTTCTTCAACCCAGCCGATTCAATCACTTCGAGCGGCTTAACTGGCCATGCGCCTTTGTGGATCCCTTTAGCTGGGTCTCGGGATCCGGCCTTGCTGTTGGCGTCCCCACCCTGGGCTATCTTGTTCGGTCGCGGGTGACGACTGAGAACACGTTCGATCACGTTTGCGATTTCGTATTCGACGAGATTGCAGGTTCACTGAGTTAGAGATGTGCAACGCCGCCTAGGTTTGCCTGGCGCCCAAAGAGAATAAACGATACATTCGAGCTAATGCATACCGTCACGCTGACAAGATGGGGCTCGACCCCGATGGGGACCTTCGGCGAGCTGCGCGCTCCGGAGTTTCGGTGCTACACCGTCGAGCCGCCGTGGAGAGGCAACGCGCGATACCTCTCGTGCATCCCGCCAGGGGTCTATCGGTTGGAGTTGGGTTCGTACCATGTCGGTGGGTACCCGGCCTATGAGCTGGTAGGTGTGCCCGGTCGAGATCTCATCAAGATTCACGCGGCAAACCGGGCACGCGAGTTGCTCGGCTGCATCGCCGTTGGAAACGACTTAGCTTGCATCAACGGCGAGTGGGCTGTGCTCAATAGTCGCCGGACGCTAAAGCGTTTGCACGCCGTGCTCGCGCGAATGGAGAGCAAGGGCTTGGCGCCGGCGATTAGGATCGACTGGCGGGTGATCTCAGAGCGCCTGGAGTACGCGTGATGGCTGACAATGGGTCCTCAAAAACCAACGGAAGGTCGGTGGTGCTCAACAACTACATCAAGGTTGTTTGGGGGTCCGTTACAGCGTTTGTGTTGTTCTTCTTTGCGGCCGACCGGTACACAGAACACAAGATAGTGACGCTTGCGCCTTACGCGCAGGAAAAACGATTGGTTGACCAGCGTTTCTCCGACATCGACCGGCGCGTTTCGGCGGTGGAGTCCAGCGCCGCTGGGATCCACTCGCAAATTGCTCTTGTTAACCAGTCGCTGGGAGAGATAAAGGGGAAGCTCGATGTTTTCATGGATCAGAAATAGAGAGCGCTTGGTGTGTGTGTTGGTGCTGTTGTTCGTGGTGCTGCTTTGCGCGTATGGCGTCGCAACAGCAAGCCCGTCGCGCACCGAGGCCTTGCGCGCGGCCGAAACGATCCTTGAGTATTTGAGTGCGCCGGCGGACACGACTGGCGGTGGCGGACCCGGTGGTGCCGGCGGAGGCGGTGAGCCCGACGTGCCGCGTGGGTGGCAGGCGGGGAGTACGGTGCTCTCAGCCGGAAGGGATGGTGATAGTGATGCGCGGTTGTCGGGCGCCGTCTCCCCGGTGGCGCTGGTCCAGCACCGGGCCGAGTGGCTTCTCTACTACGTCGGGTCCGAGGGCGATCGTCAGGACGACGGTGGCCCGCGGCGCCGGCGCCTCATAATCGCCACTTCGCCCGACCTAGAGAGGTGGACTAAGCGTGGCGTGGCGTTTGAGTGGCTACCCAACGCCGCCGAGGAGGAAGCGGTCTACTCCGCTGCCATCCTCGCCGAGGGTGACGAGGTGCGGGCGTGGGTGACCGCGTGCACCCAGACGCGTGAGCCGCGGCCGGGCAGGCCGGGAGCGGTCTCCTGTGACGTGCGCTACCTCACGTCACAGGACGGCCGCCGTTTCCGCGACCGGGGCGAGGTCCTGAGTCACCGGGACCCAGGCGTCTGGGGCCACGGTGACGAGCTGTTCACCGTGGCCGCTCGCCGGCGCCCGGGCGGCGGGTTGCAGCTCTGGTACCTGGCGCGCTCTGGCACCGCCGCGCGCGAGCTGGGAGTTGCGGAGATCGACGCCGGCGGCCGGGTTGTTAGGACCGGCCCAGCGCTACCGGGCGTCGAATGGGTCGACAACGTCGAGGTCATTGGCAACCTGGCGACAGTTGACGACAAGAGGTCAACGCGTACCACGGTCTACCGGGTGCGCCCCAACGGGCGCCTCGGCGAGCGTGTCGGCGAGTGGCGCGACCTGGGCGCGGGAGACTCGCCAAATTACTGCCTCTGGTACGACTCCGCCGGGTGGCGGATGGTGTACCGAGACGGCGAGCGGCTAAGGTGGGCCAACGCCACTGGCACGTCAGCCAGCCAGGGCGGTGGCAGCGGGGGCGGTGGGTCCGGTGGCGGATCGTCGGGGGGCGATCCTGCCGGGCTCCGTCCCTGTGACTGGCCGGTTGTCGGGGATGGATATTGCGTAGAGCGCGGCGGACGTCAGTGGGCAGTGCGCAAACCGGACAAGGTCCGGGACCTCGGCGACGGCGTCGTCTGGTTTGGCACTCGCAACGCCTCGTCCACCCTCGTGTGGGATCCGCCGGCGCGCTCTGGTTGGTGGGAGTGGCAAGCGTGGTACGAGCCCGGGTGCTTCCCTGCTGCGCGCGGGCGGGGCAAGCACTATCACTCGATGTTCCAGCACCGCCTTGATCTGGGCGGCCGGTACCGAGACGAACTGGACGAAATGACAGTGCTTAGGTTCGAGATCGCGGACCTGGGGACGCGCCCGCGCGGCATCGTCTGGCTATACGATGACGACTTTGCCGGGCGCGCCGAGCTGGTCATGCCCTGCGGCCAACCACCCGAGCATGGCCGCTGGTACGACTGGCGCTTTGAGTGGGCGATCGACGCTCGTGACGAACTCGTCATCCGCGTAACGCGCGACGGTGAGGAGCTTTGCGCGGGGGAGGTCGCGGTGCCCGGCGCCCAGGGCTTTGGGCAGCTCATGCCCTGGGGCCACGTCGAAGGCGTGATTGACGAGGATGCTGGGGTCCGCATCCGCAACATGAGGTGGGGTAGATGAGCGCGGTCGATATCGTGAGTGAAGCGATCCTTGTCAAGTCTCCAAGGTACGAGCCAGCGTCGGGCGAGTACGTCGTTTGGGATGGAGACGTAGTGTTCGGCTGTCCAAAGTGTGGCGGCCTCACCAGGCTCACCGACAATCATCGCGTGGGCCGCGATGGGTTGGTGCGACCCTCCGTCGTGCACACTCCGTGCGGGTGGCACGTCTGGTTGCGCTTGCGCGGTTGGACCCACCATGAGGACGCCGGGATTAGGAGATGAATTGGATGACATGGTCACCCGGCCACACCGACGCGCTTCTGATCGCCAACGCGATCGTCGCCGTGATCCTCGAGTGGCGCACGTTGGCCAACGCCGTGCCCGGTGACCACATCACGCCGCGCCTCCGCCGGTTGCTGAGGCAGAGCTGGGCGTGGCCGTACTTCCTCGGCGGGCTGTTTGCCCACTTCGCGCTCTACGCGCTGTTCGAAGCGGTGCGACCACCGTGGCCGTACGTCGTGGCGCTCGCCGCCTGGTTCTTTTCTGTCTGGGTTGTGTTTGTTTTTGGCGCCGGGTTCCGGCGCTCCGGTGGCTACACGTCGCCGGCGATCGTTGGGGTGCTGTCGCTCGCCGGGATGGTGTGCGGCGGCTTTCTGTGGGGGTGAGAGATGGTGGCGAAGATTTTGGCGCTGAAAACACCAAGCGACACCGTGCGGACCGTGGTTGGCTGGCGCACGATCCTTGGGATCGTCATGCTGGCCGTGCTAGATGGATTCCGCGAGGTCGGAATCGAGTTGGGCGCAGTGGCCGGCGTTGTGCGCGCCGTGGCCGACGTGCTACTCGGCGGCGGCCTGATTTTCAAGGCGGCGAAGATCACCGACTTGCTGCGCAACGGCAAAAAGCCAGCGCACATCGAATCAATCCGGGTGCAAAACACATGAGGGCGCTACTCTGGGTGTTGCTCTGCCTCGCCCTTTGCCCCCAAGCCGAAGCGCACCAACCGCCTAGTTGGGTACCCGTGGCCTATGGCAAGCTGTCGGCGACGCTCCCCATCATCCGCCTAGACGACAAGGATCGGATGCCCGGCGCACGCGCAACCTTCGGTCTCGAGTGGACCAAGCTCGGCAGCCGCTATTTCGTGACCGCCGAGTATCACCGCAACTTCGAGCAACTCAGTGGCGGGCGTGTGTGGCCGTGGCTAGACGCGGTTGAGGTGGGAGTGGGGTGGTACTTCTTGGATCCGGAAAGCTAAAAACGAACGCCATATATCTGTGTTATGAATATTGTCCTCTCGTCTTCGCCGAATTTGTAAGAACACCCCCAGAAGCACCTCGCCCCGTTCGCGTCGATCTCGAATCGGAAGTCGGGCCGGCCCAGGTGTGTCGTTCCGCGCCTCGGACTTGATGCCAGCCGATGCAATGCAGACTCGACGCCGTCTAGCGCGGCGTCTTGGCACTCGTCGGGCAGGTTGTTCACCAGTTCGCGAAGCCCATTCTTGGCTGTATCAGTGATTCTGAGCTCGTAGCTCATTCATCACATCTGCGAGAGGCTGGCTCCTGCCCGCCTCTACGTCCGCTTCCCCAGCGAGCATGCTTGACAGACTGAAGCCCGAGTGCTTGCGAGCCGCGTTGTCAACGATGTGCATCGGCACATTCTCCTTTGGGCTCGCCTGGAGCATTGGCTCTGTCTTGTAGACGACTTCTTCGCAGACGTACCTCGCGGACATGTTGAGATACGTTTCGCCAACGTAGCTCAAGACCTCTTGTTCTTCCACCGTGAAGTCGTCGTACGTCGACTTCAGTGGTCGCAGGTCGTGCGCAGCGTATTGGCCGCATGAGACTTGGTTGTCCGCAACAAAGCCTTTGTTAGTTAGCTCTGAGAGCGCCTTATAGAACCGCCTCGAATCAAACGGACCAAAGTCATCGTAAATGTACGTGAAAGACGATATGGGCACACCGCGATAACGGCGGGACTCCAGGTCGGCTAGGTAGACGAACTTCGCCAACAGCGTGTGTCCGATTCCTGGGGCAATCTGCAGAAGATACAATAGTACCCGCGCATCGCGGCTGAGTTCATCAGGCATCTTCTTCCCCTTCCGTTCCCAAGGCAAGTGTTCCAGTTCAGGTAACGGCGACCGCAACCACCAGCTTAACATGCAGACTACACAAAAGATGCGGTCTTGGTTTCACATTGTAAGGAGAAAACCGACCAGCTCCGGAGTCTGGTGGCTGCAACCAGCACTCCCCGGCCGGTTATCCAGCCTATCCATAGTAGCATCCCCCCTGCACTACACTCCGCCACCAGCAAAGGACGTACTCCTCAACCGTCGGACCCCACAATGCCCGCTCGACAGATGCGCAGGAGGCGCGGCGACGCCAATCGTCGGCGCCAGTTTGGCGTTTGGCTCCGGGAGTGCCGGATCCAGGCCGGCTTGACCCAGGGCGAAGCCGCCGAAGCGATTGGGGGGACGTGCACCCGGTCGACTGTGTACCGCTGGGAGACGGGACGCCACGCTCCGCCGATCAACGTCATGGTGGCGCTCAAGCGGCTGTACGGGTTCGAGTGGAGCGAGGTCGAGGAGATGGCGCAGTTTCTCCCGATGCGAGACGACGCCGGGAAGAAGCGGGGCAGCGCCTAGCTCTTTCCTTTGGCGGCTTTCTCGGGATCCATGGGCTCGTTTGGTATTAGCGCGAGCGAAACTTCGTCGATCGTCTTGTCGCAGATCTCGTCGAGCGTGGCTCTCAGGTCCTTGATCGCTTGCTTCATGAGAGCCAGGTTGTCCATTTTCCTGTCGCAATAGTCCTTCTGAGCGCCCTCAGTGATGTACAGGTTTGAGTGCACCACCTCGTTGCGCCGCTTCGCCATATCCTCGGCGCCTGGGATCGGGAGACACCTTTCCACGTCGCCGAGCGTTTTCTTGACGATGTCCTTGTCGGTCAGGCCCCTGGTGTCTTTGCGCATCATTAGATGCAATTTCATCGCTCGCTCAACAGCGACGTACGCCAGCAGCGCTGCGGCGTATGGATACTTGCAGCGTAGCTCGCCGATGGCCTCAATTGTCTTTCTTTCAGCTTCTTGCATTCGTGTCCTTCGTTCCATTTGTATCCTCGCTAGGGCGGTCAACGCCCTGGAAATCCGGTGCATCCTTGTCCGGATACGGAAAGTTCACCAGCACGCCCGAGGGGATCCCGATCGTTTTGAGGTAGGAGCGTAGCTGTGCGACGTGCGACTTACTAAGGCTGGCGGCAGCCTTCAGCTCGACCACGACTTTCCCATCGACGACGAAGTCGAGTTTGTGGATGCCCACCTTGCGGTTCTTGTAGAACACTTCGGTGGTTCTCTCGATCTCGTAGTTGATCCCGCGCAGCCCGAACTCCACGGCCATCGCCTCTTCATAGACGACCTCGGCGTAGCCACCGCGCAACTCAGAGTAGACTTCGCAGGCGCAATCCTTGATTGTTTCTTGCAAGGTGCTCATGGCAGTTCTTCTTTCCTGGGACACCGCTACATCAACTGATAGCTGCAACTTGTGCATGAAAATTCATGTGCAGAGTTCGTGGCGGCGCACTTTGGGCACGTCCATGGCTGGGCATCGCCCGAAGCGATCCATGGTTTGGCTGACGAAGCCGAAATCGCCTGATCCTTGTATGCGCCTACACCATACTGCACAGCAGCAATCAGCACGCACACCACGAGAAAGCGCCACAACCACGCGGTCCACTGTTCTGGCTTCCTTGTTGTTGGCTTCGTTGGTACCCCAATCGATCGAACGTGTTCAACACTAACCCAGACCAGTTTTCCCGCGTGTTTGCCCTCTAGTACGCGTACCTCACGTGACCACCACCCGTCACGACTTATCGGATTGCATGGCGTGCCGCTCGGAACACGAAAAACAACGCCGCTGCTTAGTAGCTGTTTAACCCCAAGGTCATCGTCAGCCGCCAGAAACTGCCCGAGGCGATCGAGAGCGGCCTTAGAAGTTGCTGCAAACACGAGCTCTGAGTTCGCTCTTAGGCAATACTCTGCCCCCGCAGTTCCCTCTTGCTGGCCGGCAACTCCCATGAGAAACACCGTGGCTATCAGGCGGTTTGTTGTGCGCATTACGGCCCCTATCTCACTTGACGTTGAGTCTCTTCCACCTCCCAAACATCCCCGACCTCCCGAAATCCAGAAAGCGCTGCTTCAAAGTGTTGCTTCGCATCGTCGGCGCCGCCCAACGCCTGGAGCGCCACCGCGATGGCGCGGTGCGCGGCGGCGACCTCGAGCGGATCCTCGAGCATCTCGGCCCGGTCGCGGGCCGCTCGAGCCATGTGTAGCGCGCGGCGGTGGTCGCCCATTGCATTGTAGCAGTCGGCTTGGAGCCGTGTGCACTCCGGCCAGGTGTCACTGCGCGGTGATGGGTCCAGCTCGATGGCTCGGAGGAAGAGCCGGATGGCGACTTTGGGGCGCCCCTGGTCAGCGATGATGCGGCCCAGGTAGGCGATGCAGATGGAGTGCTGGCGCGGCCGGCCGTGCTTGATCGCTACACGAGCGCCGTCAATGGCTAGCTGCCTTGCGGCGCAAAGCGCGCCGGTCCTGCGCAGCGCTTCTGCACAGACAGCCTTTGTGCTTGCTGTTAGTGCGGCGAAACCTCGCGCTTTTGCCGACTGCTCTGCCGACTTGGCCACCTCAATGGCGTCCTCATGTCTGCCGAGGTGCATGCAACACACTGCGTGGTTGACCGCGGCGGCGATGTCGCTTTGCGGTGCGGTTGCGGCGGTCTGTGAGGCGGCGGCCGCGAGAATCTCCAAACCACGCTCGAACCTTCGCATTCGAATTGCGATGCGTGCCCGTGCCCTGGCGGCGCCGACAGACTCCGTGTGCTGTTCGAGGTTGGCGTAGAGAGCACTCGCCGCCTCGAGCGCAGAGTCAGCTGCGGTTAGATCGCGATTGACGGATGCGAGCTTTGCCTTTGCCAGGAGCAGCTCGGCGGTCGCAACCATCGCGCTCGCCGCATTTGCTACCGCGATCGCGTTCGCAAGATGCTCTTCAGCGTCTTCGATGGCCCCTGCTTCGCAGGCCACGCGCGACGACAGTGCGTGCGCTCGCGCAATCTCAGACGCGTCGACGCCGGCGAACAAGGAGCACAGCTCGGCCGCGGCGTCGCGTGCCTCATGGATCTGTCCAAATTGGAGAAGTGAGTGAACAAGCTGTAGGAGGCAGAAGTGGCGCGACGAGATGCCGAGGCTATTGTCCCTCAGTTGGTACTTGTAGCGCAGAACGGCTGCTCTGGGGTCTTCGGAGGGCGTGGCCACGGTGAGGTCGTCGACAATGGGATCGCAACCGCCCACCGTGGCCATGTGTCGACCTCCCTAGAGCAACAGCAGCAAGGTTGTGCCTAGGACCCGAAAAACGACAAAACCCGAACCGGCTGCGCGCCCGCCGGTCTCATCGTCCTCGTCCGGCACTCCAGCCTCCTCACACCCACACTCCCCATCATCATCGCACGCCGTCGTTGGCAGCGGCGCTGCCAGAAACGCTAGAATCAGGCAAACGCTCAAAAGGCTGCGAACTCGCATTTTCAACTCCCAGGAACTTGGGGCACTCTGGCGCCCGGGCCGTCTTGGCTTGGCCCTTCCTTGGGTGCGATTCGCGTTGTACGGCGCAGATCCAAGCTAGCAAGTTTCTAGCGGGCAGGCAATAGGTTGTGCCGAAAGCCGTTCCCCGGAGGCTCGATGCGCGACAGGGTGTCGCTACTACACGCACAGGGAGTGCGAAAAACCGTCGGCGAGTGGCTTAAGTGGCTCCGGTTGAATAGCGGCCTCCGGTTGCCACGCCAGGCACAGCAGCTTGGAATCGAGGAGTCCGTGTTGCGGGATCTCGAAGAGGATCGGGCCGAGCCGAGCGCGAGCATTGCGCTGCGGCTTGCTGACTTCTACCGGCTCTCGGAGCGAGAGCTTAGGATCGTGTTCGGCGTGCCGCGCGGCATCGACGTCGATCCTCCTCTACTGCATACACGCACAGAAACCGCTACAATCGAGTCCATGGACCAAGTGGACCACATAGGAACTGCGATCAGGGAGGGGCGTGATCGTGCCGGCCTTACTCAGCAGCAAGTTGCCGAGATGATCGGAGCCTACAGACCCGACCTCTCCGACTGGGAGCGAGGCGAGCGCACTCCCAGTGCCGTTACCCTCCTGCGACTCGCCCGAGCGTTACGACTCGACCTCAATCGCCTCGCCCGAAGATTCTCGCTTGACAAAACGTAGAGATTAGTATACCTTAGTAAACGTCGACCGGGGGTCGGTCGACACTCCCAGGGGGAGGCGGGTAGGTGGTCTTGGCATTGTCGCCGCCCGCCTCCTGGGGCAAATCACCCAACTCTACCACGATTGCCAAAATGGCAAAGCGGAGAGACCTCGACATCCTGCTGACTGCGGGAGAGGTGGCCCAGCTGCTCCGGACGACACGGAGAGCGGTCTACTCCCGGGTACAGCGGGGCGAGATTCCCGGGGTGGTCAGGGTGGGGCGGTCGCTCCGGTTCCAGCGGGCGGCGGTGCTACAGTGGCTCCGGGCGTGTGGCCCTCTAGAATAGGAGGGCTCAAATGACCGTGAAGGTCCGGCCGTACCGTCGGGGTGGTTGGGAGGTGGATCTCAGGGTAGTGCTGCCAGACGGCAGCGAGTTTCGTGAGCGTCGCAAATCACCGCTAACGTCGCGAGAGGGATCGCGGCGGTGGGGTGAGGCTCGCGAGCGAGAGTTGGTTCGTCGGGGCTTTCGGCCCCGGCGCAACGTCAAGACGCTTGGGGGGTTCGCGGAGATGTATCTCGAGTACATGGCGAGCAATCGTTGCAAGCCTAGCTACATCGACGCGCACCGCAAGTTGATCGCGGCTCACCTTAGCCCGCTGCTCGGGCAGGTCAGGCTCGATGCCATCGACCAGCCGGCAGTGGAGCGGCTCAAGGCACGACTTTCGGGTCGGGCGGCGAGTACGACCAACAACGCGCTGATCTGCCTGAGTGCAGTGCTGCGCGCTGCTGTGGCGCTTGGTGAGTTGGGTGAGGCTCCCTGCGTCATTAAGCACGTGCGGTCGGTCGAGGCGGATGAAGTGGCGTTCTACGACGTCGCAGACTACGCCCGACTAGTGTCGGCAGCGCGGGAGCAGGATCCGCGCACCCATCTCGTGGTGTTGCTGGGTGGGCGTGCGGGGCTCAGGTCCGGGGAGATGATCGCTCTCCGCTGGGACCGCGTTGACTTCCGTCGCCGGCAGATCGCGGTGACGAGCTCGTCATGGAGGGGTGTGGAGACGGCGGCCAAGAGTCGCCGGAAGCGCATCATCCCGCTGGCACAGTCGCTGTTGGATGCGTTGCGTGCTCATCAGCACCTGCGCAGTCGCTACGTCCTTTGTAGTGAGGACGGGGCGCCGATAGGCTACTACAAGATGCGAGGGTTGATCCGTCGCGCTTGCAAGCTTGCCGGTGTCGAGTTTCGTGGGGTGCACGTGCTGCGCCACACGTGTTGTTCGCACCTCGCCATGGCGGGGGTGCCTGTGCGTGTGATCCAGGAGATTGCCGGCCATCGGCAGCTGGCGACCACGCAGAGGTACATGCACTTGTCTCCTTCGCGCGTCGACGACGGCATCCGAGTGATGGATGCTCTTGGAGACGCTTGGGAGACGCAATCTACGGAGAGCTGCAAGTCGTGTTAGGGAGTCACTTGCGGGTTGAGATCAGCGGTTTCCTAAACCGCGTGTCGGGTGTTCGAGTCGCCCCGGGGGCGCCAACCGGCTCGTGGTGTCTCGGTGCTCAGCGCCGCGCGGCCGGACCTAACGTGAAGCGTGGACGTAGTGCGCCTTGACGCGCCCCCAGCTTGCAGCCGCCACCGGCACCGCGCCAGGCGAGCAAGCGTTGTGACCGCCAGCCCCGACGCACACCCGGCCGCGATTCTCCGGGGGGATGACGGTTGAGACTCCAGATGGGGTCTTGACGTGGGTACCACCTGGCACGCTCGAATCGACCATTTCGAAGCAGCCTGAACCGGCGCTCGAGAAGTGATGGCGACCGATCGGAGCGATGCTGCCGCCGGTGATCGCATCGAAGCTCAACCATAAAGTGGCGCCTTCACCAGTTCCCCACCGCGGGCTGGCGCCGTGGTAGTGGGAGATGTTCGATTGACAATCCCAGAGTCCGAATTGCCAATTCCAGCTCGGGTCGATCTGAAAGGCGACTTGGAGGAACGACACCGAGTCGTGGTGGCGAAGTGCAACCGCCACCGCCGGCGTCGTCATGCCGGCGACGTCAAGCGTGGGTTGGGTTGAAACACAGTCGTAAGCCGCAGACTGGGCGCACGAGCCGAAAGCGCCGTCGAACGCGTGCGCGATGATTGTCGTGTTCTCATTGATTGCAAGCGCCGGTAGAGACAGGCAAATGCTCAGGATAAAAGTGCAGATAAGACGAGCCATGCGAACCTCCCGTCGTCTTCCGGAGACGAGACTCTTCCACTAGAAGCCTGCCGGATTCTCTGGTTTCCGGCAACTACGTCTCCTGGTTTCTGGCGACTTCGGACCTCCAACCTCGGTCTGGCCCGATGAGCGCAGGGGGTTGGGCCGGTCAGGGTGCTGCGAAACCGAACGCTTTTGACGCAAACCACGGCCGAGCCTGTTTGCTCCACGGCTCTGCTGGCAGTTGTTGTCGAATTTGTTGCCACAGTCGCGGGGCCGGCGTTACCATGAGTCTGTAGGTGGACCGTAGCCTGTGGGCCGGCTACGCCGATCAATCGCTGGGAAGGAGGTCGCCTGATGGGACGCCCAGTCCGAACTGCCTTGGCCGCAGGTGCTCTATGGCTCGCTGCGCTGCCAACCGCTCGGGCTGAGTGGTCGGCTGATCCCGCCCTTAACTTGCCCATCGCTACGCAGCCAGCCGCTGACATCTTGCCGAAAGTCGCTGTCCTTGGGCCCGGTACCTTTGTTGGTTGGTTCACGGCCGCGGGCGGTGCCTTTGAGCTGCGCCTCCAGTACCTGGATGCGCGGGGCGTCCCACAATTTCCAGCCGGCGGGCTTTTAGTTTCTGACCATCCGCAGGCCTCATTCTTGGTCGATTGGGATTTGTTGGCCATCGACAATGCCGCGGTCTTGGTGTTTGCAGACACTCGACACGGGCCCGACTTTGACGTCCATGCCTATCGCATCGACACCACCGGCAACTTCCTGTGGGGGGATGACGGGGTCACCTTGTCAGCCAACGACGACCTGGATGCGGCGCCGCGCGTCGCCGTCAAGGGTGGAGGTTTTGCGGTAGTTTGGTCACGCCATCCAGATCAGGGCGATGGCGCGTTGATGATGCAATACCTCGACATGGATGGAGCGTCCCAACTGGAGCCGGGCGGTCGCCAGGTGGCTGGGTCGCCGGGCGAGTCCCCCGGGTTCGCATCGATTTCGACCTTTGCGCATGTTCCTGATCCAGCGCGCGGCGGCGCCGCCATTCCCTCCGTTTTTGCTTCCTGGGTGCGCGACGTTTC
>CBDCWB010000010.1:0-15022 GCA_965223205.1 Candidatus Eiseniibacteriota bacterium
CCGCCTTGGCCTTGGCGGTGACGATGACAAAGCCTGGCTCGTACTCCCCGGTTGCCTCGGCGTCGGAGTGATGGTGATGACCGCCCCTCGAGGAGACGTTTGCGAACCCCACCGATGGCGTTGTCCCCTTCGTTGGCAAAGAGTGCGATCTCAGCTGCGGCCGCCGCATGGTCGCCGCGCGCCATCGCGCCTTCGGCGGCGTGGAGATGACCGTCGAGGAGCGAGCGGACGAAATTAGCCTCGGTCGCTTTCAGGGCCAGGAGCGCGTCGGCGAGCGCATCGTAGGTCGACACGACGCTCTCAGGTGTTTCCGCCGCTAAGGCGCCGGTGGACGAGACGAGAATCGCGAGGCAGAGAAGAAGGCGGCTACGCATTGGGGGCCTCCCGTTAGTCGGGTTTGCGGCGGGCACGACCCGGCGGCATGTAGGGCAGCCGGTTTCGAGGCACGCCATTGTTTCGTACGAGCCTAGCGCGCTGTAGCCTGCCGGTCCAGCGGGGCCACGCAAGCCGAATCAAAAAGCTCGAACGCACATTCCTGAGGCTTCGAAGCTGCCGGCGCCGACCGTGGTTGTTGAGCCAGGTGTGCGAGGCCGTCGGAGAGCGCCGGCACCGCCGCCTGAAACTCGCGAGCGATGTGCGCCGTAACTTGAGGGCGACGTCACTTTCGTACGAGGCCGCTCGTGGAGTTACGCCATGCGAACCTACCCGGCGCTAGCCGCCGTCACAGCCGCCCACATGGCGCAATGGGGGCGAGCGAGTGCGCACACGCCGCCAGACTGATCCTCGCTCCGGAAGACGGGACGATGTACTGCAACATCGTCGTGCGCGAGCCGGAGCGTCAGGTCTTCGCCCTCACAGTTCCGGAAGATATCGGTGCAGCCGACGGAGTGCTCATCCCGCATGCTGCGAGAGAACGTGTGCGGTGGACGGTGTCCGAGCACGAGACCGCGCCGAGACCAGCGTCACCGTCGAGGGGATTGCCGCCTACGACCTGCTGATCAGCGCAGGACCGGACTACGTCGACGCCACGCTCACGGTGCACAACCTCGGAAAGGAGGTTGTCGAGGAAGTCTGGGCGTTCAACTGCCTGGCACCGGCCAACGCGCCTCGCTTCTTCGACGGTGACCTCGAGCGCACTTACTTCTCGCGCTCGGGGGCGCCGGCCCGCCTCGCCGATCTCCCGCGGTTAGCGCCCGTGGGCGGCACTCTCGGCGTCTACTACCACGCGGACGTCGGCGACGCGCGGCGACCGAGCTTCGTGGAGCAGTTCGAATCGACCAATCCCGACCGCACCGACGACGCCTGGTTCGTGACAGTGGCCGAGGGCGGTGGCTACATGGCCGCCACCAGCCCGGCGGCGCTTTTCTTGTTCAACAACACCCGGCTGGGTTGTTTGCACTCTGCGGCAGCGTTCGGCGACATCGAGCCGGAGCAGGCCAAGTCGGTCACCTGCCGCTTCTATCTTGCGGAGAAGGGCGGCCTCGATGAGTTCCGCGCCAGGTTCCGCCGCGACCAGGCGCCCACTCCCCCAGCGGTTGCTACCCCCCCAGCCGCTGTTACTCCCCCAACGCATCGATGAGCAGCCCCGCCGCCTACACCCCGAGTTCAGTTGCTGGCCGGAACGCATCGTACGCAGTCTAAGGAGGGATCGACCCAGGGCAACGCTAAGCAAGCTAAGGAGAGGCGAGGGACGCTCCGAGTCCGCGCGGCGATCCAGGCCATCACGGCTGGATGCGCGACACCAGTCCGGTGTTGATGAGCCCCTGCCACTGGCGGACGATGTCGCGGGCCAGCCTAGGGTCCTCGGCTAAGAGACCCAGCTCGATGTTCCGCTCGCGGCCACGGCGCGTGAAGTTGGCGGAGCCAACCAGGACGCGCGCTTCGTCCACCACAGTGCACTTGGCGTGCATGCTGGCGAAAACCCGCGGCGTTATGGTGCGCGGGTCGTAGTAGAACTCTGGGTAGGGCGCACCGAAGGGCCAGTTCGTTCGAATGAACTCCCAGATCTGCTCCCGGGCGTAGTCAGGGACTTTGGCGATGTCGTTGGCGTGACCGGGGAGGTCGAGGAAGAAGCGCGCCGATACCCTGCCGTCCAAGAGCTTTTGGTAGAGCCCCTCAAACAGCTCGGCGCCGTGATCGAAGCGGTAGCCGGCGATCAGCACCGACCGCTCAGCAGCGGCCAACAGCTCGCGCAGCGCCACCCAGGTGTCGCGGGTGCGGCTCCGGGGCGATTCGGGGCCGGTCCACACCAGCTCGACTGGAGGGCGGCGGTTCCCGCGGCGCTCGGCAAGAGCCCAGCGAACGCAAGCCTCGGCGCCCGCGGTGGGTAGGGTAGGAAGCGCCGGCACCATGGCGCCCAATCCTACGGACATGAGGGCGGCCTCGGTCAAGGGTGGGCGGAGCGTGCCTGAAGCGAGGGCGTCGGCGAACGCCGCCAGGGTCGAGCTGGGAATCGCTACGAGCGTGGCGTCGCGGCGGTCATTCACGACCGGCTCGCCGGTTGGGCGCGCCGCCTGCCACTACGGCCGCTCGGGAAAGAAAGCCAGCTCTGGCGGGTGCCCAATTGTCGGTAGCACCAGCGCTCGATCCAGGTACCGATTGTAGCGCTCGCACGAACACTCGGCGATAAAGAGACACCCATGGCAGGCCGCGCCTTCCAGGTAACGACCCGCCGGATCGCCCTCCGGCGAATGCGCGGCGCAAACCGGGTCGTTCGAGCAGAGCCGCCCCAAGTCCCAGGCGCGGCGCAGGTGCTGGATGATGTTCCTCCCCTCGTGGACGAGCCCGCCCAAGGTTCCCTCGCTGCCGCTGGTGCCTGTCGATAACAAGAACGCGGCCATGGACGGCTCTTCGCCTGGCGTCGAGCAATAGATGCGCTCGCGGATGGCGGACGCCGCATAGCCGCAGGACAGGGCGATCGCCGAGATCAGTAGATGCGCCAAGGAGTGCACGAGGTAGAAGCGCGGACCATAAAACTCGGGCGGTCGCTCGAGGTCTTCGGACCAGCGCTGGTGACCGCGTTGGAGCGCCGCAGCGCGCTCTTTCACCGGCGGCCGCGCTTCCCACTCGGTGAGTGCTGCCTCGGATAGCTCTACAAAGATACCCTCACCCATCACTTCGCTGGCCGGAAGCCAATCGGTCTTGAGACCAAGGAGGGCTGGGGTCACGTCCTCTTCGTATTGACCCTGGAGGTCGGGTGTGGCCGGCGCCAAGCGCGTAAAGCCGACTTGGACGCGCACCTCCCGAAGCTTCGGTGCAGCCACAAGCCGGGTGATTTGTGCCGGGAGGTCGGCCGGCGGCGTAACCGAGCGCGCGAAGAAGGTCTCATGGGCCGGTGGCAGCTCACCGAGCTGCTCCGGCTGCGCGGCGACAAACTGTTGGAACTCTTGGGTGCGAATCGGTTGCCGCGGCGGTAGCTGCCCGTCCCGGATTTGCAGCACTGCCTTGAGCACTTCCTCATCGGTGGCGTCGCCAAGGGCATTCTTCACCTTGGAGAACGTTCGGATCGCCGGCAGCGTTTCGGCGGTCACTTCTTCCATGATTTTCCAGACGTCGCGAATACCGTCGATGAGAGGATCGCCCGGTTCGGGCACGTCAAGGGCGCTTTGGATTTGAGCAAAGTACGAGTGGCTGGCGGTCCGCACCAGAAGCCGGAGCTTCTCGTCGCAGCTTTCTTCGCGCCCCTCGTCCCCAAGCCAGGGGCGCTCGCCGCGGCAGGTCCACAACCCCTCTGGCGCCATTGCGGTTGACAGGCGCTTGTGCGCTCCGCAGACGCAACCGACAACGATCTCCGAAAAGTCACCGGTGTTGCCCTCGTGGAGCGTCAAAGCTGGCGATGAGCAACGACCGCTGCCGCTGTGGGCAAAAGGCACCCAAGGGACGTCCGAGAGGTGGCCGCGCTGGCAAGCAGCCACAAAGCGTACGGGCACACAACTCCCGGACTTGGAGCCGGTGCAGCGATGCCGGTAGTGGCCGCGCTTTTCCTCCAGATTGCGAGCTAGCACAAGCGCCCGGCAGCTGTGGCATACCATCCACGTTGGAAACTCAAGGGCCTGGACGCCCACACGCTGGTCAAAGTGCCGGTCTTGGCCAGCGGGGGGGACTCGAAATGGCGCGTCCTCAGCGAGCGTCAGGTCGGGGAAGCGCTCGGCAATTGTGTCGCGCAGGCGCGGTAGGTTGAGTTGCTCGCCTTCGCCAACGAACTGCCAGAAGTCGAGTCCGCCGACCAAGACGGCGCGGTCGACCAGGTCCATCAGCGACCCAGCTCCATAGGTGCCGACCATCTGGCTCTGCCGGGCGCGCCCTTCCGGCGGCGGGGCGCTGCGCCGGCCACCGCGCCAGGCATTGCGGCTAGCCACGGCGTTTACCCGCGCCCGGTTGCGCTGAGTCGGCCTTGGTGCCCAGCCGCCTCTTCTTGAGCCACAAATGGACCGACGGTTCCACGTCGCGCATCGAGGTCGGGGCGACGAACTTACCTTCGTCGCCCCCGGGGTCGTCGTCGAGCGTTTCACCGATCGGCGGGCGGAGGAGATGCTTGTTGCTCTTGGCCTTGTCGTAGCGCGAGTATGCGAGCGTCCCGGCGCCTTCGACCACCGCGACCGCAAGCTGCTGCCAGGCGTCCAAGAGCCCGCGGCCGCGCTTTCCCACCGCGTCACCCAGCTCGTCGCCGCGATTCTCGCTGGCGCACGCAGCGGCACGCGCGCGCAATCGATCGACGGCGCGCTCGCCGACCGCGCGCCTCTCTTCGATCTCGATGGCAGCGTCGGGCGGCGTCAGCTCGAGCGTGTCCAGCCGGGTCATCGCCACGAGGGTCCCGGCCAGGCCACGGTCGAGCGCCGGTCCCGAGAAGGGCGTCAGGCTCATCGCTTCGACAAAACGGTAGAAGCTCTGGTGCGAGGCGTCGAAGCGCTCGTAGTGCGATCGGTCGCGCGGCCGGTTGAGGTTGAAGCAGGTCACCACCAAGCCGGGGCGCTTTGCGTCGCGACCCACGCGGCTCGAAGCCTGAATGTACTCACTCGTGGTCTTGGGTTGACCGGCAACGACCATGAGCCCCAGCCGATCGATGTCGACGCCCACCGAGATCATGTTGCTAGCAAGGAGCACATCCACCGAGCCGTCATCGCCGTGCGGATCGGCGAGCCGGCTCCTGGCAGTAGTGATCTTGGCGGTCGTCTCACGGCTGGTCAGCTCGACCGGCTCGCGCCCGAGGTTCCGTTTGGCGAGCCAGCGGTGTTGGGACTCGCCCTGGGGAAGCTTGCCGGCGCGTTTGTCGCCGGCGGTGCGGATGTCGTCCTCGACACAACGGCGCATGCCGCCCAGCTCGCGCAGGCTGTTGAAGTAGCCGACCAGCGTCATATAGGGATCTGCAGCCTCCGGTCCAAACTCACTCTTGCAGCGCTCGGCGGCCAAGAGCAGCACCTCGTAGGTGCGGATGAGAATCTGCTTCAGTGAGGTGCTGGCCGCGGCAACGCCGGCGTAGAGGCGGCCAGGGCTGTCCCGATCGACCCGCGCAAAGAAGGTCTCAGACTCGTCGACGCCCGGCGGCGGAAAAATGCGCGTGTCCCGGCGCTTGAAAAGCGTGTTGATTTGCTCGCGCGCCCGCCGGACGGTCGCCGTGGCGGCGATGATCTTGGGGCGCTCTGTCCGCTCCCCTTCCCGGAAGGTACAGAGCATGTCGATAGCCGTCTCGTAGAGACCTACCATCGTGCCCAGGGGGCCTGAAATGAGGTGCAGCTCGTCCTGAACGATGAGTTCGGGCGGCCGGAGCCCATTCGGCAACGCCTCGGACGACTTAGGCTCCCGGTCGAGTGGACCATAGAACTTGCCGCCGTCTCGGGCGACCACCCGGCCGAAGAGCATGCCGGTTTCACCTCGCCAGGGGAGCATCGCGAACTTGTCGACCGTCGCCACCACAAACGGCGGCAGCTCCCGGTACACCTGCTCGTCGACAAAGAGGACAGGAAGCCCATCGGGGTTGCGGCTCGTGGCAAAGTCACAGCGGAAGTTTCCGCAGCTCACGAGAACCGACGCCGGCCGCTTGGCGTCGTCTTTCACCAAGGTCTCGGGCCCCAACTCATGGTTGCACCACGGACAGTGGGTGAGCGGGAACGGCGACGGTCCACCGCGATCCCGGTAGGCGTCGATCTTCCGCGACACCTCGGAGATGGTGTTGGCGGTGGCCGATTGCCCCACCCAAAGCCCCACCGAAAAGCGCACATCCCCCAAACGACTCGGATCGTCCGCGCGCAGCGACTCGAGCGCGCAGATCAAAGTTGCGGCCCGACCCAGTTGGTCGAGCGTCAGGAGTCGGAGGGTATAACGGAGGAGCACCGCGACGCCGTAACCGCCGTCGGGTCGCCCCCGCCCGCGCAACCGGCGCAGCACCAGTGCAAAGGCGATCACCCCGAGGTACGCCTCGGTCTTGCCGCCACCGGTGGGGAAAAAGATCAACTCGGCCCGCTGGCGCTCAGGGCTCTGGCCATCCGCAACACCAACAAGGTTCAAAAGCACAAACGCCAGCTGAAAGAGGCGCCACTCGGGGACGGTGCCATCCGCGTAGCGCTCGGGGTTCCGCCGCCGCGCCGCCATTGCCATGGCCAGATTGGCAAGCCGAAACGCCTCGAACACTTCGGGGTCTTCTTCCAGAAGGGCAATGCCGGCGTCGATCGACTTCCTGGCCGAGCGGGCGCGGTCGAGGAGGGCATCGCGCGTTTCCTCCCGCTCCCGAGAACCGACGTCGAGAGCCGCTTGCTCTTCGATCCACCCACCATAGGCTTCCGTGAGTGGTGCCAGCGCTGCCACCGCGGCGCTGGCGCTTTCGATCTCGGCCAAAGCCTCCATCCCCACGGCGACGCCAGGCTCGCTGTGGGTGGCGACGCGCCGCACTTCCGAGACCGGCACCCACGTGGTGCGCACCACCTGCACCGGATCCTGCCCGGGTGGCACCTCTCCTGCCACTCCGTGCCCGACGGCGTATTCGGTGTGGTTCCGAAAGTTGAGGTCGGCGACCTTGTCGTCCCACTCCGGCGAGTCTTCGCCGCGCCGGTCAGCCCGCGCCACGAACCCGCCGTCGTGGTGAAGCTCGAGACTCGCTTGGAAGAGGAACGCCTCGTCGGCGCGCCCCTTGACCGTGGACGGTTGCCGGCGGTTGACCAGGAAGAGGGCCAAAGCGCGCGTGCCTTTCGGGAGACCCTTGACGTCAGCCGAGCCGATTTGGCCGATCAAGATGACGCCGTCTGAGTCGGGCACCTCGACCCCTGCCGCTAAAAGCTCGGGGTCGAGCGGCACGCGGATTGGGCTTGGCGTCCGAGGAATTCGCGTCCAGACGTAGCGAGACCGCTCCCGAGCGCCCTCGGCGCTGTCCCCCTCGCGGGAGTCGCTCCCCGGCTCACGCACGTAGTCGGCATAGCGGACGCGAGCCTCGATGGCGTCCGTCTTCCCGCCGCCCGGCGGCAGGAGCACAGACAGTCCGATCGACGCCGGAATGCGCTTGCGTTGCTTTGGCTCGGGCTCGTCGCCCGCCGACTCATCCTCGGTCTCGTCGACACCTGCGCCCAACTCCTCGTCGGCGGCGGGGTCGGCGTCGGCCTCCTGGGCGGCCCCCTCCGGGGCGAGGAAGCCCGCCATGTACCACCGCGACGGTGGCACGCCCAGGGTCTCGCGGCTTTCGGTGTCATCGAGGTTGTACGGCCCGATGAGACACGCTTCGAGGGCTTGGACGAGGCGTTGGCGGACTTCTTGGGCGGCGCTCATGGGGGGAGTTTACTGGGTTTTGGTTTGGAGATTAAGTGGTGTGGACAACGTGATTTCGATGCTGCGCAAGCTCACAAGTTCATCGGTCTCAGTTGCTGCGGATGAACTCCAGCTACTCAACATGCAGCCCTTAGCGACTCCTCGAACTCTACGGACACGGCTACTTCCTTCTTTGAGAGGTTCATCCACTCGGCAACCTTGTCAACGTTGCGATTCTCACCGTGGTAGATGTCATACACCGTGGCTGTCTTAACGGCCTTCTCCCGCAGACTTGGAGCGCCAAACGCTATCGACGGGTCCAAAACAATGGGTTTAGATTTTCCCAGCGGAAACCACCGAGTGGCATAGCCCGATTCCGGAGAAAAGTCGATTTGCCGTGCCACCTGTTTGATTACTGGAGCGATGCCCCACTGTCCTCCCGACAAGAGTTGCATGAGTGAGTCGGCGCCCGTCGCTGCGTTCTGCACCTGCAGGAAAAGCCGCTTGCCGTCGGTGAAAGACGTCTCCCGCGCGAAGTGCTTCCCACCAAGCAGATCCGATGCTTCAGCCAGTGAAGCCCGTAGCTTCTGAAGTGACAGCCCGTGGTCCAAGAAGCGCTTGACGAAGACGAGGTCAATCAGGTCGAAGAAAGAGGCGTGACGCGTGCCTTCGGTGCCCCGCCGACGTACAACGGGCCCCTGACTTTGGGTTTTCTTGCGCCGAGTTCCTTGCACTGTGTACGAGTACTCGTAGCCCAGGAGCCAACGTCGCACACGATCGCGATGCAACCCTACTAGCTTACCCACCGCCGCAGGCGTGTACATGGGAACATCAAAGATATTGGGTTTGGGATTCACGGTCGTCGACCCCCGGCTGCTAGCTCCTGGCGACGCTCCAGACAATAGCACGTCTGCGCTGGCGGTTAGGAGCGGTGAGAGCGGTTCGATGATCACAGCTTCGGTGGGTTGACCGCCACCGTGTTTGAGCCGTGCGTTCTCAAGCCCTTCAGCTTCATCCAGGAGCGGACTTCGAGCCTCAGCATTGATATGCAGGGGGAGCCGGTCAACTCCAGTCCATCATCCGGACAAGTCTACTCGAGCCGGCGCCCGCCGTGCGTGATACAGTCGCTGGCCGCAGCAGAGCCGCGAGAGAGAGGGGTCACAAAATGCAGACAAGAACAGACGCGCGTGCCAACAACTCACGCTACACCGACTCCGACTTTATGATGCGCTTTCGCGTGGAGTTGGTCGGCATCGACCCGCCCATTTGGCGACGCATTGAGGTACCAGCGAACTACTCGCTTTGGGACCTTCACGTCGCCATCCAGGACTCGATGGGATGGCTTGACTACCACCTTCACGTCTTTCGTTTCCCAGGAGTCGGCACTTCCTTTGGCATTCCCTGTGAAGACGGTGGAGACCCCTTTCCCACCAAGCCCAGCTGGAAGGCAAGCGTCAGCAAGTTCTTTGACGATCATCGCCCCATCGCAGTCTACGAATACGACTTCGGCGATTCATGGATACACGAAGTGCGGCTTGAAGATGTACGCCGCGCGGAACCATCGCAAGTCTACCCGCGCTGCCTCGATGGCGCTCGCCGCTGTCCCCCTGAGGATTGCGGCGGTGTGTCCGGATACGAGAACTTCCTCCGTGTCATTGCGGACCCCACTGACCCTGAGCATGAAGCAAGGCTGACTTGGGCGGGAGGGAGTTTCAACCCTGAGGACTTCGCTCCAGGGAGCGTGCGCTTTGACGATCCGAAGGAGCGGTGGGCGCGTGCGTTTGAGAGGGCCTAGCGCGGCAGGCGAAGCAGCGAACCCCTGGATTGTATGGGCGTGCATCACAACGGTTTGAAGCTCAAACTGGGGAGGTAGACGATCCGCTCGTTGCCCACATGCCCACTGCCACCGGCAGGTTATGAATCTAGAAAGTGGAGCCATTTACATAAGAGACTTGACGCCACCGGTCGAGTTCGGCCACCCTTCCCTGCCTCAAGGAACGATCGACGAGATCCGTCGGCTACGCAAGGATGGGAAAAGCGTGCGCGCCGTTGCCGCAGGAGCGCCGACGCTGGCGTCGAATCGACGCTGAAGTCGACTTCTTTGGAAAGCACTTGCCGATGGAGCCATGGGGCATAGAGCTAAGCCACGCCTAGGTGAATGAGCAAGCAGTCAGCACGGCTCTTTGGGGTTGATCGGCCTCTCTCCGCTATCGAACTCCCCTCGCACCCTCCGGAATCGGCTCAATGGACAGCGGCTATGGTGCGCCGCCTTGACGATCGACGCGGGGGCGCCTGAACGCATCGGCACAATTTCCAAGCCCTACGTCGTCCGGCTGGAGTGTTGCCTCACTGCAGCGCGCAGCTGCTTCCTTATGATCACAGCGTAGTCCGCCGTTGACATTTTTAGGCCCAGTTGATAGGTTCCACCGCTGGATTTGCGGGATCCAACGGGTAACAACGACAAGGTAAAACTTCGACGCGTGGATACTGGGTTGCTCGCGTCGGTCTCTCCCCGGGGGGACGATGCGTCTTCGACGATGCGTCCTCATTTCGTCCGCAGAGTGAGCCCAACAAGGTGCGGCGTGAGCCCGCGCCTCGGGTCTGCCGCGTCTCCGCCGGCATCACGAAACCCCGAAACTTCCGAGTATGCACCCCTGTATCCTCCGCAAGCGAGAGGGAGCATGCCGATGGCGACGCCATTGCAAAAGAACACCTTCAAGTTCATGTCGATCCGTCCGCCCCAGCTATCTTCGAAGAAGGAGCAAGGGCGAAACTTCATACGGGCGTCTGAGGACGGTCGACCGGCCACTGCCCTGCAGATGCGTCTCGTGCAAACTGATGAACTTGCCGAACGGAGGAAGATCGCAGCGGAGTTTGTGGCGTCTGACGACTACGTCAGCGGCTTGGATGCCTCCGCGGCGTGGCTCACACCATTGCGCAAAGCGGGAGACCTGATCAAGGCCGCCGACGGTACCGATGATCTGGCCGAGCTACGAGAAGCACTGACGTCCATTCGCGAAGAGAATCCACTGTTGTTCGATGCGACCGATGTGGACTCAGGAAGAAACAAACTCTGGGACAGCCTCTATTCTGCGTACGTCAGCCCAGGCACGAAGCCGCACGATCGCGGTCAGATCATGCAAGCGATTCGGATCTTGTACGTGGTGGCACAACCCGACGCGCTTGATTCGTCGGAAGAGCTCGCGCGACGGATGGGACGACGAGTGCTCGTACCACGCGAACTGATCTCTCACGACGCGAGTCAAAGCGCGTCCGCCTGTGAGAACGAGGAGAGAGGCGACGCGGTCGCTCAGCGGCTTGACGCCATCAACGCGATTCGCCGCGAAATCCTGGAGATCGACGCCGCTTCGAAAGAGGTCACTACTGCCGAGCTGAGCGCGATCCGGTCTCTTACGTCAACGTCGAGCCGCCAGGTAGAGACCCAGTGGCGGATCTCCGATCAAGCGATTGTCGACCTTGGGGGGCCGGCACGCATGGTGTTGGAACGCGCCGGCATCAATCCGGAAAGTACATCACTCGTCGACACCGTGAATTCACTGACGGAGCAGAAACAGAATCTCTACGCACAGTTGAAAGAGCTGGGCGGGGTCGCTGCATTGGCCCCAGTGGATGAAACGAGGCCGGACCTATCGGCCGACGACCTCATGGTCGGCAAGGACGACCTTTCGCCTCCGGTTATCGACACGGACAGGGCTGTCATCCGCCCAATCGGCTTCGGTGACCTCATCGTGGTCAAGGATACGCTGAAGCGGTACCAGGAAGGAGAGCTTTCATACGTTGAAAACGTGCTCGCCTCCGAGAAAAAGGAGCGTGTCTACCGTCGACTCGACCGCACCGAGACAACAACCACGGTGAGCACGGAAAGTACCGAAGAGTCCGAGCGAGACCTGCAGACCACAGAGCGGTACGAGTTGCAGTCCTCGACGGCCGAGACGATCCAAACCGACTCAGCGTCCAGCGTCGGCATCACAGTGTCAGGCTCCTACGGCCCGACGATTGAGGCGGAAACGAGCGCCGAGTTCTCCACGGGCACGTCTACGAGCAACTCACAAAGCGCGGCCTCGAGTTACGCGATGGATGTAACCGACCGCTCGATAACTAGGATCACTGAATCCGTGAAGGAGGAGATCTCAACAACGCTCCTCACCGAGATCGAAGAGACCAACACACACGGCTTCGACAATCAGAGTCCAGACGCTTCGCATGTGATTGGAATGTATCGCTGGCTCGAGAAGGTCTACGACCTCCAGCTCTACACTTACGGCAAGCGACAGATGTTCGAGTTCATTTTGCCAGAACCTGCCGCGTTCTACGTATTTGCCAAGGAGCTCGAGACCGCCTCCGAAGCCAATGCCGCGCCCCCGGAGCCGCTACCGTCGTGGCTAACAGGCTACGATTCCGTCACCGACAGCAACTACAAGGAGTTGGCCGCGACATACGGGGCTACCGTCTCCCAACCGCCGGCCTCACTCCTGATCACCGGCAAGGCTTACGGGCAAGCAGAAATCCCGTCGACCACGGCCAACGTGCAGACACCGATCAAAGGGGAAGAAGGTTACCTTCCGGCAAGTGTGTGGGCATCGGGTGGCCGTTTCTACGACAGCACGCCAGACCGGGCAGTTCCTCTACGCCACCGTCGGCGGCTCACGCTTGACTTTGTGCCGTCGTACGACGACGGGTACGGACGACGAATCAGACGAGAATTGGCACGACTCGATCGCTGCAACGAGCGGGGACATACCTGTAGCGATCAGTGCGCAGAACATCACATGCTACGGCATCACCCTCAACGTGTTGATGTATCGCACGTCGACCGGATACCAAGCTTGGCAAGCTGACACTTACCGAGCGATTGTCGATTCCTACAACGCGCAGCAATCCGCCTACGAGGCGGCCGTTGCGGCCATGGAGGCCAGCCAGTCGGTGGAGGCTGTCGCGAGGACTGGCGACGAGAGCCGACAAATCGAGCGCAACGAGCTACAGAAGGCATGCTTGATGCTGATCACGGACAGCGACCTGAGTGACTATGGCGCTTTGTCGTACCTCGCAGATGGCCTTCCAGTGTTGGACCGCGATGCCACTCACGAGAATGCGCCCGAAATCCAGTTCCTAACGAACTGTTTCGAGTGGGATCAGCTGATGTATATCTTCTACCCGTACTTCTGGGGCGCTCAAGAGAGGTGGGCCGATAGCGCCTACCGGACGGATTCAGACCTGCAATTCCAGAACTTCTTGCGGGCGGGCGCGGCCCGCGTCCTTGTCCCGGTGCGATTGCACTACGAAGAAGCGCTGCACTGGTACCTGCATACCGGTGAAGTCTGGAACGGGGGCGAGGTCCCCACCATCGATGATCCGCTATACGTCTCGCTCGCGGAGGAGTTGCTGGACTCCTACGACATTCCGCTCGATGAGGCTGAGCCGTACAGCGACGATGTTTGGGAGGCGATCGTGCCGACGACCCTGGTGCGCCTCCAAGAGACGCCGGACCTCCCCACGTGGGAGTCCTGAGCAACCCCACGCCTGACACTGGCGGCTGCGCAGATGAGTGAGATCAAGTTTCTCTCGATCGAGGGCGGCGGAGCCGGCGGGCTGGCCGTTCACCCCGGCGCACTCCGTGCACTGCAGGATCTTGGCATTCTCGACAATAGCTCGGGTCGTCAGGTCTCGATCGAGGGCTTCGCCGGAAGCTCATCTGGTTCGTTGCTCGCAACGCTCGGGTCGGTCGGATACAACGCGGACGAGATCACCGAGCTCTTGTCGCCGGACGCCATCGACTTCGTGTTCAGCTTCGAAGAGCTCGCAGTCGGCGAACTCACCGCGTTGGGGATGAGTCATCATCAGTCATCGGCCGTGAGTTCTGGTTACAGCGATATCTACGAGTCCAAACGGTTGAAGACGACCATGTCGCGCGAGATTCCAAAGTCCTATTCGCGTGCGGAGTATCTGAGTGGCCTCAAGAACGTCACGAATGAGTTCGGCTACCTGATCCACCACATGGCCGACTACGGATTGGACGTCAAGCGGAAGGATGTCGCCGCGAGTATTGCGCTTCTCTTTCTGGCCCTCCCGAATCTTCTACCGCGGCACCCCTCGGCACTCGGCGACGTGGCAGTGTCAGTGCAGAAGCTGAACGACATGCTGCCCGGTGGGGCGATGAACCTCTTGGACATTCTGGCGTCAGACTACGGATTCTATTCAGGAGCTCCGTGGAGGGACTACGTAGACGCAATGATCGCGTTCGCTCTATTCAGAGTGAATGAGGGCCTCGAGTTGCCCAATCTCGGCTTGCCGAGAATCAAGCCAGGTGTCGCCAACTCGCCCTACCTTCTGTTCATCGATCACATCATGGAGCGCTGGTTCGAAGCGCGCAACTTCGAGGGTTGGACGCCGGTCCGCGAGCAGGCCGAATACGAGCGACTTTACGAGAGCTACTGTCTTTGCACGTTCGCACAGCACAGCAGCCTGATCTACGCATGGGTCTTGGATACGTCGGCCCCGCCCCCACTGACCATCACGGGGGCGAATCTCACGGTTCAGGAAAGCCACGTCTTCTCGGCCGAGACGACACCCGGGTTCCTCGTTGCAGACGCCGTGCGGCTGGCGACGTCTCTGCCCCCCTTGTTCAAACCCGTTCTGATCGAAGAGCAGGACGTCAGATCCGACTGGCCGAGCGAGCTGGACCGATTCGGTCGGCAGCCGTACATCCAGGGGCTCTGGATCGACGGTGGCCTGTATGCCAACTCGCCGCTCGACTACTTCCTCCCCTACGAAAGCTCGGGTCGACGGGCGTTGGGGTTAGGCATGGGGCTTGAGGACACCGTGCGCGATCTGGGGAGTCTGTCGAAGTTCTATGTTGCGCTCATCAACAGCGCTTACGAACGGGTGGTGTCCGCAACGCGTGTTGATCTTGATTACTTCATTAACTACGACAACTTCGACATCTCCTTGTGGGCACCTAAGCCCTCGAACGATCAGATCGAGTTGTATCAGCAAGACGCGTACGACCGAACAATACAGAAAGTTGCTACTCTTGGCGTCGCCAGTTCTTCTTGGCCAACTGAGTGAGCCGAGAGATGGAGTGACCGAAGCAGGGTTGCCGCCGAGCAGGCAGGCACTGTATCTCACTGCGTTCTACGTTCTCATTGCGCGACGATGAAGCGCGCGGTTCGTAAGCGTTCAGCAGCGGGAGCCTTCCACAGCGGCGTAGGTTGGGCTACAACATGACTGACGCCGAAGGTCGGCGTTAGCGTGAACCTGAAGCCAGGAGCTA
>CBDCWB010000011.1:0-24819 GCA_965223205.1 Candidatus Eiseniibacteriota bacterium
GACCCGAGTGGGATGTGCCGATTGTCAGCATCTCGTCGAACCGCTCGACCGCGTACTACAACGTCGAAGTCATGCAGGAGCAGGCCCGCCAGCTCGGCGAGGCGACCCGTGAAGCAATCGCAGCGTCCGGCCGGCGGGCACTCTTATTGGCGAGCAACTCGCTCTCGCACCGTCACTTCACCAGCGAGGCCGACGTCCCCGAGGACATGAGCCGCGAGCATATTTACCACCACGGACAGTACCTGTGGGACATGCGCATGATCGACTTGTTGCGACGCGGTGCGACGCGCGAAGTGCTCGATGAGATGCCCGAGTTCATCCAGCAAGCTGTGTCCGAGGCCGACGCAGGCAGCTTCACCTGGTTGTTGAGCGCCCTCGACACGCCGTCGTACGGCGCTGAGTTCTACGGCTATGGCACGGTGATCGGCACCGGCAACGCCGTCATGGCCTGGTACCCGGAGCGCACCCCGGCCGGGGGAAACGCCCTTACAACCGGGTCGGGCAACGGCAGCGAGAGGAAGGTGCGATGACGACGACATCACCAGCGCCATCGACCAAAGACATAGCCGGCGCCCCTTCGGGGCCAGGGGTGGTGAAGGCGTTGGTGGTGCCCGGGTTGCCGCACCCGCTCCTTGCCCCCGACCAGAATCCGGGCTGGGGGAGGATCCGCCAAGCTTTCGAAGCCGCGGCCGGTGAGGTTAAGGCCGCGGCCCCCGACCTCCTGCTTCTGTATAGCACCATGTGGCCGAGCATACTCGGTCACCAGATTCAGGCGCAACCCGAGCCGGAGTGGGTCCACGTGGACGAGTTGTTTCACGCTTTGGGCTCGATTCCCTACCGGTTTCGGATCGATGCAAAATTTGCCCATGCCTACCGCGATGCTGCACGCGCCCGCGGCCTCCACGCCCGCACCATCGCCTACCACGGGTTTCCGATCGACACCGGCTCGGTTGTCGCACTCAAGTTGCTCAACCCGGAGAACGCTGTCCCTGCTTGCATCGTTTCGAGCAACGTCTACTGTGACCGGGCGGAAACGGTGGTCTTGGCCAAGGCTGCGCGCGACGCCATCCTGACCCAGGGAAAGCGAGCCGTTGCCATCGTGGTGACGACGCTCTCGAACCGCCTCTTCACCCAGTTCATCCGCCCCGAAGACGACCATATCCATTCCCCCAAGGACGACGAGTGGAATCAGAAGTTGCTCGAGTTTTTGGTCGCCGGTCGACTCGAGGACGCAGCCCAGCTCTCTCGCGAGATCCATCGCCAAGTGCGGGTGAAGAAGGTGGTGAACTTCAAGCCGTTTTGGTGGTTGTCGGCGGTCGCTGGCCAACACAATCGGTACGAGGGGCACGTCTATGACTACGCCCCCATCCACGGCGCCGGGGCCGCAGTGGTGTCGCTGACCCCGTCGGTGCGCGGCATCGGCGACAAGGAATACGACGAAGAAGAAGTGGAAGTTTTTCGCGGGGACCGGAATGTGCTAGCCGGGGCGAACCCTGCATCCACAGCCGACGCCCCGGAGCCGACTGCGCCAGCCGGTCAAACGGTGGAGACGCCCGCCGCGCCGACTCCGCCAGCCGGCCAAACGGTGGAGACGCCCGCCGCGCCGACTCCGGTGGGTGCCTACCCGCACGCGCGGCGCGAAGGCGACATGCTGTATCTGTCGGGCGTCGGCCCCCGGGCGCCTGGCACGGGTGACATTCCTGGCGGTCCAGCGCGCGACGCCGCGGGTCAACCCCTTGACTACGATGTTGCCGCCCAGACCGAGGCCGTCGTTCAGAACGTCCGCGCCGTTTTGGAGGCGGCGGGCGCTTCGCTGGCCGATGTTGTCGACGTCACCGTCTTCCTAATTGACATGCAGCGCGACTTTGAGGCGTTCAACGCCGTCTATGCCAAACATTTCGCAGAAATCGGCGCTACGCGGACCACAGTCGAGGTGAACGCCTTGCCAACGCCGATCGCGGTGGAGTTCAAAGTTGTTGCCCGGCTGCAATCTCAAAGCGGGCGTTAGGGCAAGCTTACGCGAGGGGGTAACCTGATCGGCCTGTTCGTCACGTCCGCTGCGACACGAGGACCCTTCATTTTGGTCTTGCGTGGGCAGCCTGGAGCTGGAAGTCTGAGTTCTCCTGCGTCGGTCAGTGTTCATCTGGGCCTTTCCATCCCGGTGGCAGAAGTCGACTCGCGCTGCGTACTTATTCAAAGAGACTGACCAAGCGGACCCGGATGGCCATGGCGGGTTCACGAGGCTTGTGGCCGATAGCCCCGAGTTTGACGAGCAACCCGCGCTCTTATCCGGCCTTGCGCACATCCACACCAACCAGCCTGGTACCCGCGACGCTCCCGCCGAGCGCGAGGGTTTCAGCGCCGACGACAACAAGCCACAAGCTCTGCTCCTGATTGCACTCCCAAGGGGTTTGTCACGGCGTGTTGATGACAGCCTTTGCCGTTTTGGTTGCGCTCGTCTCCGGCGGAAACGACGCGGACTGACACCCAGCGCGCGACGGGTGCGCTTCCAAACAAGGCACGTCATTCACGCGCGCCGCGCTTGCGTCTCTCCGCCTTCGGTGCTGGGCGCTCCGGTTTCACTGCGACAAAGCGGATTTGAACTCCCTTGTTGAGCACAGCGGCGATGCGTCGAAGCATCGCAAGCGAGTGCCCCTCGTAATTGTTGTCTTCAAGGCGGCAGACGGCCGACGCATGCGTGCCAACTTTGTTTCCGGCTTTGGTTCCGTAAGCAACATGCGCCCCGCCAGCGACGCAAGGAACCCCTGGTGCCATCGATCCGACAGAGGTCGCGTTGCACGTTTCGGTATTGCGGCGGCGTTCGCACATCAGCAGTCGTCACAGTTGGCGGCAGCAAGCTGCCGGTTGATCGTGGGACTCTGCGCGCCAGGCGCCGGTCTTGGGGTCGCAACGGCGTACGACGCTCCGTCGATTCAGTGGATGTTGCCCGGGCGCTTCCTCCTGCCGATGCGCTTCGTGCGGCTCAGCCGTAACCTGCGGGCTGTCTGGGATTGGTGGCTGCCGGTGCCATCTATCGCTTCGCCGTTGGCCTGGAGTTGAACCTCGAGGAGGGTCGGTTGATGAGCCGCCCTGGGCTCGAGCATCGCCTCGCCGCCCTTGAGTCGCTTCCATACCCGCGAATGCTCCACATCCGCGTCGCCCTCGAGCTTGAGGCGAAAGGCGATTGACGTCCTGAGTCGGCTCGCGCACGTTGCCCGGCCACGAGTAGCTCTTCTACAGCGTGCGAAGGTGATCGAGAAAACGGATAGTTTAGTTTAGCCAGCAGCTCTGCCTATGTTCGAAGGTCTCCACGCGTTTCCTCTGCCAGTACGGTGGCGCCGCTTGACCACGCCTTGGGCACAAATCTTGATCGGTGCTTGTCGTGTCCCCCGTACCCACAAGGGAACTGCAGCATGCCGATCAAGCCAAAACGACCCGCGTTCAAGCGACCGCCAAGGCTTCTCGATCGCGTTCGGGATTTGATGCGCTCGCGACACTACAGCCCAAAGACCATACAGGCGTACGTCTATTGGATGCGTCGCTTTATCACGTTCTCTGGAATGAAGCACCCATCTTGTGCTGGGCGAAAAACAGGTCGCCGGATTCTTGAGTGCATTGGCGGTTGAGAACAAGGTGAGTGCTTCGACACAGAACCAAGCTTTGAACGCGATTGTGTTTCTATATCGCGAGGTGCTGGGCACCGAACTCACATGTTTGGAGGGTTGGCGGCGAGCGCGTACTCCAAGACGACTACCAGTCGTCCTGCGCCGCGATGAGGTCATGGCACTTTTTCGGCATCTCGATGGCACGCAGCGGATGATGGCCGGTTTGATCTACGGAGCCGGGCTCCGGTTGATGGAGTGTCATCGCCTGCGCGCCAAGGACATCGACTTTGAGCGAAACGAGATCATCGTTCGGTGTGGCAAGGGTAACAAAGACCGGCACACTGTGCTTCCTCGCCGAGTGCGGGAAGTCCTGCGCCAGCACCTTCGGGGGGTCCATCTCCAGCACAAGAGGGATCTTGATCTGGGCGCGGGCTTTGTTGAACTACCTGGCGCACTTCGAAAGAAGTACCCTAGCGCCGCCCGAGAGTGGATCTGGCAATGGTGTTTCCCGGCCACACGAATATATAGTGATCGCGAAACGGGAGAGCGCCGGCGTCATCATTTGCACGAGTCGGTACTCCAGCGAGCAGTGAAGCAAGCTGCGCGCATGGCTGGATTGCAGAAGCGAGCGACGTGCCACGTTCTTCGTCACTCGTTCGCGACGCATCTTCTCGAGGATGGGTACGACATTCGGACAATCCAAGAACTGCTCGGCCATGCCTGCGTGTCGACCACCATGATTTACACTCATGTGCTCAACCGTGGGGGGCGCGGAATCAAGAGTCCATTGGATTAACCGGGCAAGCTATTGCAGGAGCCTAATTCCGGGCCGGTACGGGGGGGCGCGGCTCATTGCAGGAAACCGACGATCTTGATCGACGGGGCACGGCGGGCTATCATTGTCCATGGTGGCTGGTTGGGCTATCTGTGGCAAGCTGGTGGACGGCCGCGTGTGGACGATAGGTGGGGCTGCATAGTCGGCTGTCGCCCGCCGTTGGCCGGCGATAGGCGGCGTCGTTGTGGCGTTGGTGCCGATTGTGTTGAACTTTCCAAACACTGTTAGCCGTATCTCGGCCAAGCTGGAGTAAGAAGATGATCTGGGCGAGTCGAGCACTTGTCGTCTTTGCCATTGTTGCTGCGACGGATTCACTGGCTTCGCCAATCGACGCCGTGAGCGTGCAGTGGGGTGGGGCATCGAACGCACGGTTCTTTGAGGAAACCAACTCAAGCTCTGACAACCGCTGGGGGTGGGTAGTTGGTGGAGACGTTGAGTGGCGATTGCCGTGGAGGGATTTCAAGCTTCTGACGGGAATGCTGCACCACCAAAAGCCATTCTTCCATCGGACGACAGGTGAGCGCAGCCCAGACTATTTGTCGCTCCCGATCCTGCTTCGGAGAACGCTCGTCGTGGGGGCGGTGCAGCCGTACGTTGCTGCCGGCACGAGCCTTGAGTTCAGACTCTCCGAGTCGTCGCAACGACCGACGAGCGTTGACTCGCGGTGGGCGCCAGCGTTTCAAGCAGGTACCGGCGCGACATTGCACGAGCGAGTGGATCTTCGATTTGTCTACGTTCGGGATCTCGTCAAATCGAAAAGCAGGTTTGGTTCAGAGATCAAGAACTCGGGGCTTATGGTCACAATGGCGGTTCGGCTTCCCTTGTGAACCGCCAGAGTCTTAAGTGCCGTTGTAGGCTGTCATCGATCGCTGGGGCTTTGAGGCAGCATGGAGTGGTTCTGACGATTGGATGGCGCGTCCAGCGATGACTCGTTAACGCGTGCGTCACGTCTAACGTGCCGTTGCAGCTGACGGACGAGGTGTCACGCCCCTGGCTGAGGTAGTATCGAGAGCGAATCGGGCCTGTTTGGCGAGCCAGGGTCGCGCCAACTCGCCGCAGCTGAACTTGGTCGTTGGACGGATGAAAGGAAGACTCCCCAATGGAATTCTCGAGCAAGCAGGTGCTCGTCGCCGCCGCTAGGGGCACGGTCGGAATGGTCCCCGTGGCAGGGCCTCTGCTGTCGGAGATCGTCGGGCTTGCGGCGGATGGCGGGGACGATAACGGCAAGAAAGACGATAGACCAATCTGGCTCGTGATGGGTCAAAGTCGAGGACCGGAGCCGGTTTTTTGGCAGATCGCAGTTGCCGCGGACGACGCTGAGACTGCGCAGGGAGTCGCCGAGGATGTCGCCGCTGAGCAAGGAAGCGCGCTTACTCAAGTGGATAAGGTCTTGGAGATGAAGGAGGACAAAGCACTCGCCGATCCGAAATCCGACTTCGCAACTCTGTTTCTCGCCGCTAAAGTTCGGGGTTCGGCAGCGATTCAACTGGTGGGCGCAGGCGATGAAGACACGTAACGGGCGGGGCCTGCGATGGCCGTCCAACACCTATAAGGCCTCCTCGTGTCAAGGGCAAGAACGTCCGTTGCGGGGAAAGGGGTGGTCCCTTGCCGCGGTTTTCGGTGATTGATCGGCGTGACGGACGCTCTGGCTTGATTTCAACTTCAGGTGGCAGGACGTGCCTGCACCAAACACCTATCGAGGCTCAACGGCCAGGCTGACGACGTGCCCTGGCCGGCGAAGTCCTTGACGACTCCGCGTCCTAGAAACTCATCAGTGCCCTCGTGCCGTCCGACTCAAAAGCGAGCGGGTTCATGGCGGTGTCGGTCTGGGTGTTGAGTCGTTGCCACGTCCCAGTTATCTCCCGGCTCGGGTGAGGGGCAGAGCACGTTCACAACCGCAAAGATCACCGAGATCTGTCGAGCGGGAGCGGGTGTCCAATCAAGCCGAAGGGATCCGGGTCTTTCGCCACGACGCTCGGTGCGGTCAAGCCGCAGTGACGAAGAGCATCTGCGAAGGCTTCACCCTTTCGGTCCAGTTAGACGGCAGGCTCACCCGCCCCCCTCGCTCACGCAGCTTTCATAAGCCGCTCCATGTCGAATGCTTCCCCGCGCTTGAGCATGAAGTACACAGCGCGTGCCAGCTTGTGCGCCAAGATAGAGAGCGCTTTCCCCTTGCCATGCTTGCTCGCCAGTTTGTTGAGATACTTCTTCCCTGCCGGGTTTCTTCGGAGGAACAAGAGCGCGGCTTCGGAGAAAGCCCACTTGAGGTGGGCGTTGCCGATCTTCTTCCCGGAGGTGCCGTAGCGCTTGCCATCGGATTCCTTGCTGCACTTGACGACCCGGCAGTAGGAAACGAAATCGCCCACCGTTGGGAAGCGATCGATGTCGTGGACCTCGTAAAGAATGACGAGGACAAGGATCTTGCCGATGCCGTAGACCGATTGCAGCCGCAAGAGGGTGTGAGGATCGTGCTGCTTGGCGGTGCGGAGGATGTAGAGCTCGAGGTCCCGGAGCAACTCGTCGTAGTGGCCGATAAGGGCGAGGTCGACCTCGACGCTTTTGCGAGTGCTCGGATCTTTGAACCGTGCAGCGACGCCCTCTCGGTTGGCCTTGTAGGCGATCCGGCCACTGAAGTCAGGGAGATTGGATTGGCTTTTGGTGTTCTGAATGTGCGACAGAAGCTCAGCTCGCTTGCGAGTGAAATGCATGCGACGCCGGAGCAGGTCGCGAGTGGACCGCATCTCGGCAGGGTAGATGTAGGCTGTGGGGATCATCCCTCCGCGCAGCAGAACGGCAATCTTGTGGGAATCGATCCGATCGTTCTTAGCCTTGCCGCCGTGAATCGCTTTCATGTATAGGGCATGGCCGAGGACGAACGCGATTCCTTCGCGCCTGCACAGATCGGCTAGCCAGTACCAGGTGAAGATGCACTCGATGGCGACGGCGACGTCCTCGCGGTAGGGCGCGATGACGCTTAGGAACGCTTCCGGTGACGCGGGCATGTTCTTGTGCACCAAGATCTCTCCAGCTTGGTTGAGGATGCAGACGTACATCCTCCGTGCGTGTAGATCGATCCCGCAGTAGTGCTTGTGCTGATTGGTGTAGAATCGCATCGGGGTCTCCTTCCTCGTGTGTGGATACAACGAGCCAGCATACGACGCTGGTATGCGAGGAGGAGGCCTTTATGAGAATCAAGCTGTTGCAGCTGACCGGGCATCGCTCAAGCGACCGTGGTAGTCTCACTGCAACACGTTCAGCACTCCGCGCCGCACCCGGCGGCGCCCGGCAGCTGAACAGCAAGTCGTTAGGTCACCAAGAATGCTCTTCGACCTGGGAATGGTCGCTGATTTATGCGAAGAAGTCGGACTGCGCTGTGTTCGTCGCTCGCCCGACGAAGTCGGGCTGCCGCTGGAACCGGGGGTCACCTTGCTGTTTGGGAACGCGCCGACGGAGAATGACTGTTACGTCGGATTCGAAGGCACTGAGTGGCACACCCACGACGGCTTGACGTGTTCCGACCAGCACGGGTACTACATCGAACTCAACTACCTGGATCTCGTGACTGGCCTCGCCGACGGAACGGTCTTGGTCTGCGAGTTGTGGGCGCGCGGCGCGCTGGCTGATCGATGGCTTGTTCACAGGGACTTCGTAGATGAGTTCCGACACCTGCAGGATGGGGATGAGATACGGATCAGAACGATGCGGGGGCGAGGGGCCGGTGGGCGAGCACAGCCACGGAGCCTCTAGTGCACCCGGCTCTCTCCAGAGTTGATCATCGACCATGGCCCGTCCCCACGGGCCGCTGGACCTGGCGCCAATCGTGGTGCGACCTGTTGTTCGCGCACTGGCCCGTCCCCGCCGACGCGCTTCGCCCGTTAGTCCCACATCAGCTCTCGATACAGGAGTTCGATGGCACGTCGTGGGTTGGCATCGTTCCGTTCCGCATGCAGGGTGTCATGCGGCGGCCGCTGCCCGACATCCCATGGGTGTCCGCCTTCCCGGAGTGCAACCTCCGCTTGTACGTTGAACACGACGGCCGGCCTGGCGTTTGGTTTCTCAGTCTAGATGCCACCAACGCACTGGCCGTCTGGGCTGCCCGGCGGTTTTATCACCTGCCCTACTACCGAGCGCGCATGTCGATCCAAGACTTGCCCGAGAGTACCCAGTTCCATTCCATCCGCGTGTCCAAGCCGAGAGGCATCGAGTTTTCCGCTTCCTACAGACCGACGTCTCCTGCCTACGAGGCCACCGCTGGCACGTTGGAGCAATGGCTTACCGAGCGGTACTGTCTATACGCTCAGGCCCCGGAGGGGCGACTTCTCCGAACCGAAGTCCATCATCACCCCTGGCCGCTCCAGCACGCGGAGGCCGAGATCGATCGAAACGATCTCCTGGTTCCACATGGGCTGTCCGTATCCGGCCCACCCGCACTTCTTCACTTTGCCCGGCGCCTTGACGTCGTGGTTTGGTCGCCGCTCGCCGTCGCAGCCTAACTGGTCGCCGCAGCTGACGGTCCCACGCAAAGTCCATTTACACCGTGGTACAGTTTTTGGCATTGGAACTTGGGCGCTTCGGTTGCGAACGGTCGGCGGGACCCGCAGCTGAGCTCCCTTTCGTTATCCGGCAAGAGCGATGCGTTAAAACATATGGCAACCATCCGTGATCAAATCACCGAGAAAGCGCTCGAAATCCTCGACGCCAGACCCGAAGGGATTCGCTACGCCGAATTGACCCGCACCATCGCCGAAGCAAACGGCTCGTTCAAAACCAACACGATCCACGGCACGATTTGGAACCTCGACCAACGCCTCGCCGATCAAGTTTACAAGCCATCACGTGGGTTATTCCGCCTCACGAAATTCCGTGATCCTGAGACCGACCAACTCAAAGACGAACTGGTCAGCAAACAACCCGCGAAAATCAAAGAAGAACAATTCTACGAACCCTTTGCCGATTGGCTCCAAAACGATATGGAAGATGTCACGATGGCTATGGCCCTCGGTGGCAACCGGTTCCGTGACAAATGGGGCACTCCAGATGTAATCGGCAAACGCGAATCGAAACGGAGCGATATTATTCAGGCTCCCGTCGAAATCGTGTCCGCAGAAATCAAACCCGATGTCTCGCAACTTGTGACGGCGTTCGGTCAGGCGTGTGCGTACTGTCTGTTCAGCCACAAATCGTATCTGGTCGTTCCCAATCAGGCCCCGCAAGACGAAATCGCAAGGCTTGATTCGTTGTGTCAGGTCTTCGGTATTGGATTGGTCCTATTCGATTCATCCAATCCGAAAGATCCCGATTTCAACATTCGGGTGCGTCCGCGGAAACAAGAACCGGATTTGTTCTACGCCAACAAATACATGGCGCTCATTGAATCGGAAATGTTTTCATGATGCCGAAAAGCCGGATAACAAAGCGATGCACCGGAGCGGGCTACGTTTTCGGTTTTTCCACGTCGTTCGCTTCGTTAAAGGTTTTTGGTTGTTCCACGATCCCTCGCGTCGGTCCGCCCGCCCGGTGATCTTGGTCGTTAGTTTGTCCCTGCCCAGAATTCCTCTTGCGAGTCCCTGAACTAGTAAATATAATATAATTATGATCCGCTTTGAGTGGGACGAATCGAAGAACCGCGCCAATTTGCGCAAGCATCGCGTGTCGTTCGAGGAGGCGCAGTCGGCTTTCTTCGACGAAGACGCGATCGAGTTCGCCGACCCGGACCACTCAGATGAGGAAGATCGATTCCTACTACTCGGCAGGAGTTTCCACCTTCGCGTGCTGGTCGTCTGTCATTGCTTTCGAGCAACACACTCGATCATCAGACTCATCTCTGCACGCAAGGCGACCAAGAAGGAGCGCGCAGCATATCGGCGGCGAGGACGATGATGAAAAAAGAGTACGATTTCAGCAAACTCAGGGGACGCCGCAACCCGTATGCAAAGAGCCTGAAGAAGCAGGTGACAATTCGTTTGGGAGTAGACGTCATCGACTACTTCAAGGAACTCGCAGAAGAGACGGGCATCCCATATCAGAACCTCATCAACATGTACCTTCGAGATTGTGTTGTGTCTGGCCGTCGCCCGTCTCTCAAGTGGGCGTCGTAGCTGTAGGGGAAAACTAACAACGCTGTTGCAGCTGACCGAGTAGCGCTCGCGCCACCGTGGTAGTGTGATTGCTGGATCGTCGAGCGCTCCGTACCGTGTCTTGCGGCGCCCGGCAGCTGAACAGCATAACGTTATGCCGCATGGTTCGAGCATGAATCGTGACGCCGACATCCCCGAACCTCTTCTCAGCGGTGCGCCTATCGAGGTTGGCACTCGCCAGACGACCTACCGGGACGTCTCCACCCAAAACGCAGCCGCTCGATATCGGATTCACTTCATCAACAAGGTTGAGTTCGAGTTCGTCACGAGCCCAGCGGACAAGATCACGATCGCGAATGATCACCCGTTGCTCATCGAGTACCTTGAGCCAGAAGATGCGCTCTACATCTCGAGCAAGCCGGACGACCCAGAGTCCAGCATTGACGAGCTTTCTCGCGTCGCCGACAGCTATTTCCTTGGCTGGCGGCCGCTCTCCCGATACCTCAACGAGCACGTTTCCGCGGCTGAGATTCTCACGAGTGGGTACGGGCTTCTGCTTCGCGGGCCGCGTGGTTTCGTCGAGGCTGCGGAGTCCGTTCTTGCCGCACACGGCGTCCAGCGCCAGCTCCACAAAGGCTCCGGGTTCAGGGGCAGATTCCGGGTGCTAGAGCTTGGGCGCAACTTCGTTGTCGCGGAGCGCTTCGAGTTCGAGCGCATCGCGCATGCGGCATAACAAGGCGTTGCAGCGGACCAGCAACAGCTGGATTCAATTGACCTTGGTTGCCGCCTGGCGGCATACTTCCGGGGTAGGCTCGGATCCGGTCAGCGCTGTTGCTGGCCGCTGAACGCCGATCCGTTAGGCATACAGGCGCGGCACTGTGACTCGCGTCGTCTGCTTGAGAGCATGAGCAATGGTTGACAACCCATCTCATCGAAGATCTCTCGACGAACTTCGGGCGGCCGCTCTCGAGTTGTCCGAGCGTCTCGGCGGCAAGACACCGAGTCGCAAGGAACTCTCGGCGGTTGTGAAGGAGAGCGAGTACTCGTACTTCGGGATGACGGTCTCGGAGTTTCAGCGCTACTGCGGTCTTGCGCCGAACAAGAGCGGTGGCGACGACATGCGGAGCGACGAGGACCTTCTAAGCTGTCTGCTTGATCTTTGCGTAGCTGAGGGAACCGTTCCGCATCAGGCCAAGCTGCGAGCATGGGTGAGAGCTGGGCGTTTCCCGATCCACTCGGCAGAGAAACGATTCGGGGGGATGTTCGGCATCCAGGAGCGCCTGCTACGCTTCGCCTATGAAGAACGTCGCTCATCCGAGGTCGAATCGCTCGCCGGCTGGAAGATCGACGTCAATGGTCTGATTAAGGCCTGGAACCTCGATCCGGACGTGCCTCAAAGAGAAGAGTGTTTCGTGTATGTCATGCGAGATTCTCGGAATGGGCGTCACAAGATCGGCATTGCCCGGGACCCGTGGCGTCGCGAGGGAACGCTCCAGAGCGAGCAACCGGCCACGGAGCTGATTGCCTGGAAGAAGTTCGTCAATCGCAAGATCGCCGGCGCGATAGAGAAAGCACTGCACGAAACATACAAGCACAAGCGAAAACGGGGCGAGTGGTTTAACCTGGACGCAGAGGACCTTGAAGAGCTCACTGCGACTCTTGACGGGCAAGATGCCTAACCCGCGGTTGGAGACGGACGAGGCTTCGCCTCGCCGCTCAACCGCATTCCGTTGGGCGGACAGAGTATGAGAGCAGGAGGCAAAGGACTTTGACTAAGCTAGTTCGCATCCGGAAATTCGATTTGGCGCATAAGGATGCGAAAAACAGTGAATCGGAGTCGGCATTTGTTCATACTGCCAGGTGTTAGAAACCAAAGCCTGGATAGGCTTAACGGCAGAAACGAACAAAGGAGCCGACCCCGATGAGGACAATGATCAGGCAACAGCAGGTGTTCATGCAAGCGTTCATTGACCACGAGCATGCTCGCGAGCTCGCCGAGATGAGCGACGCCCTGGACCGTTGTTCGGCGGCGCTGAGCCGGGTGACGAAGGACATTGCCCGAGGACGCAGTGTGAATCGAGGGCGACCTGGGATGACGGCTGAGCAGGTGGTGCGAGCGCTTGTCGTGAAACAGATGAACGACTTCAGCTATGACGAGCTGGCCTTCCACTTGTCCGATTCCACTTGTTATCGCGTATTTTGTCGGATCGGCGATTTCGAGAAGGCGCCGAGCAAGTCGACGCTTCAGGAGAACATCAAGCGAGTGTCGGCAGGGGCGCTGGAGGCGATTCATCGAGCCCTGCTTGGTGTTGCACAAGAAGAAGAGATCGAAAGTGGTCAGACTGTGCGCGGTGACTGCACGACGGTGGAAACGAACATTCACCCGCCGACGGACTCCTGGCTGCTTTGGGATACGGTTCGAGTCCTGGTTCGACTGCTGAAGCGCAGTCGCAAGTTTGGAGTCGACTTCAGCAATCACCAACGGCTTGCAAAGCGTCGGTTTCGGCAGATCGGCAACATGAGAGATCGAGAGGAGCGCGCCCGGCTGTATAGGGAGCTACTGGAGGGAACGGAAAAGACGCTTGGGGACGCGCAGAACGCGATTGAAGAACTGCAGTCTTGGGACGATGGAGAAGCGCAGATCTTGGTCGCTCGATTGAAGCATCACGTCACTTTGGGTCGCCGGGTGATCGAGCAAACACGTCGGAGAGTACTGCAGGGCGAAACCGTTCCGTCAACGGAGAAGGTGGTGTCGATCTTCGAAGACCACACCGACATCCTGGCGAAGGGGAAGCCTAGGCCCGAGTACGGTCACAAGATCTGCTTGACGACTGGCCCGGCATCGATGGTGCTGGACTGTGTGGTGTTGCGCGGCAACCCGGCAGACAAGACGCTGGCGACACAGATGATCGAGCGTCACCGCGACATCTTTGGCGCCGTCCCTGAACAAGTGGCGTTCGATGGAGGGTTCGCATCGAAGGCGAACGTGGAGGAGCTCAAGAGGATGGGAGTGGATGATGTTGCTTTCAGCAAACGATGTGGACTTTCGATCAGCGAGATGGTGACAGACAGCTGGGTCTACAGGCGATTGCGGAACTTCCGCGCTGGCATCGAAGGATGCATCTCATTCTTCAAACGCTGCTTTGGCTTGAGGCGCTGTTCGTGGAAGGGTTGGCGATCGTTCGAAGCCTACGTGTGGGCTTCGATTCTGTCGGCGAACTTGCTGACATTGGCGCGGCATCGTCTGACCGCATGAGCGTAAGTTCGCGGTAACACATCTTAAGTTGAGTTGGTCAGCGATTGGTCCTGCCCTGACAGCGCCGCAAATGACCCGGCATGGGCACTTCGCCCTGGCTCAAGACACGAAGAGACGATCGGTAGAGCCCGTTTCGCGCCATTCGGGTGCTGAAACGGACTTTTCCGGATGCGAACTAAGCTAAGCCCAGATCCACGGGTAACGGCATGACTCACGCGGTGCTGGTCAATATCTAGACACGAAAAAGTGCTCCAGTCCTGGTAAAAAGGAGGTGATAACAAAACCTTCTCGCCAAAGCCAGGAGCACTTGTAAGGTGAAACTCCCGCATCAGCTTCGAAGAGTCAAGTACTTTGCAGCCCCCGACTCGGTCACATCGTTCGCCGGCCTTAAGCTCATCACCGACCTCGCTCACAAGCTGGGAATCATCCGGGGGCTCGACACCCTGACGGTCAAGAAGCGCCGCCGTGGGATACCCGTTGCGGACTTCGTCATGAGCCTGGTCCACAACTTTGTCGTCGGTGGACAACACCTGACCGACCTGCAGGTCCTGCGAGACGAGAAGGCGACGCGCGAGCATCTCTACGAGCTCGAGGTCCCGGCCCCGACCACCGCGGGAGAGATGCTGCGCAAGTTCACGATCGGCCACATCAAGCAACTCGAGAAAGTGATCGCTGGAGCCCTCCGCGTCGCAGATGACATGCGGGGCGGGGACGAGCCTATTACCCTCGATCTCGATAGCTCGATCTTTCAAGTCTACGGTTACCTCAAGGAAGGAGTTCGGTACGCCTACAACAACATGAAGGGATTCAATCCGCTGCTTTGCTTCTGGTCCGAAACGCGACTGCTGATCGGTGCAAGACTGCGTTCGGGGAATCGCCATTCGGCTCACAAAGCCGTCAGCTTCCTCAAGGAATGTCTGGCGCGCTTGCCGGAAGGCCGTCGCATCCACGTTCGAATGGATGCCGGCTTCTACGCTCGGGAGATCGTCGAGTTCCTCGTCGACCGGGGATTGGAGTTCTCAATCTCGGCGCGACTGACAGAGGCGTTGCGGGCCGATATCGACGCCCTTCCCGAGGAGAGCTGGAAATCCTATCCATGGGAAGAAGGGACGGAGTACGCCGAGCTTTCCTACAAACCTTCCAGTTGGCCTCGCGCGTTTCGCATGTTGGTCAAACGGCAACCGCTCCATGAGGGGAATCAGCTCGTGCTTGGCGGGTACTTCTACACACCCGTGATCACCAATCGCAGGGGAGCGGCATCGAGCCTGCTCAAGTACCATCTTGCGCGAGGCGGTGCAGAGAATTATATCGAGGAGTTTAAGAACAACGTCAGTGCACGTCTGCTTCCCAGCCAGAACTTCATGGCGAACTACGCGTGGCTGGTCATCGCTCAGCTTGCCTACAACCTCGGCCAGTGGTTCAAACTCCTCGTGCTTCCAGCTTCATCTCACAGCCATCAGTTCAAGAAGCTCCGACTTCACTGGTTCTGCGTGGCGGCACGTATCATCCGTTCAGCCCGGCGTACCAAGATCGCCCTCGCCAGGGGACACGACGCCGCAGAACGATTCGCTCGAGCTCAAGCGACGATCCTCTTGCTGTAGCAATTCGCCAGTTCCCCGAAAGACAAACAACAACTCACCCTTATTGCACGACCGAGGGAAAAGTGCGCCGTGAACGCACGGTCCTGTGGCTCCGGCGCACGCTCCCGCGCGTCCGTGCCCCTGTCGCGTACCGGACGCGCGTCTTGATCACGCTTCATGCGACGCGATACCATCCGATCGTACTCTTACCCGTGGATCTGGGCTAAGCAGACCACCATGGGAGGGAACGTATCGTCGTTTCCGGAGATCATTTCGCGGCATCCTGCCGCGGACCTCGGGCTTGAGGGAGTGGAATCCTACCTGGTAGAGGCAAGCGAGCAGCAGCTCGTGTTCATGAGCTTCCATCGTGATGTCGAGGTTCCTGAGCATGCCCACGAAGCGCAGTGGGGCGTTGTGCTGGACGGCGAGATGGAACTCACTGTGGAGGGTGAACGGAGGTCGCTCCGCCGAGGCGACAGCTACTTCCTCCCGGCGGGCGTGCGGCACAGCGCCAGGATTCGTAATGGCTACAAGGACGTGACTCTATTCGACCAGAAAGACCGCTACGCCGCCCGGGATAGGGTCGCCCAACAAGCCGATGCAGCGGACCGGCCTTCGGCCGGCCGCTGATCGGCAAGGCGTTAGGCGGCGACGTTGAAGTTCCAGCCAGCTTGAGTGGGCCATGGTTGCGGACGAGGGCGGAGCTGGAGCAAGTAAGCTATTGACTGAGTCAGTCATTGGCTTATACTAGATCGGTGAGGTTCACGTGGCATGAGAAGAAAGACGAGGCGAATCAAGCCAAGCACGGGATCTCTTTCGGGGAGGCGAGTGCGCTCTTCTCATCGGGCCTGAATTATCTGATTGCTTTTGATGAAGCGCACTCCGACGACCAAGAGCGCTTCATAGCTGTTGGCCCAATCGGTCGCGGCGTCATAGTCGTGATTTGGATGGAGCAGGACGAGGAGACTATCCGTATCAGCAGCGCCCGTCCGGCAACCAAGCGCGAGCGCGCGCACTACACAAGATTCGCGGAGCGACCACGATGAGTGATTTTCCAGAGCTCTCACCCGAGCAGCTTGCCCGAGCAATTCCCGCTCGTGTTCGAAAGCGATTGATGGCGGGCAAGTTCGAGACCGGCGATGATGTGATCGCACTGCGCCGCTTCGTAGGGCTTACCCAAGTTCGCTTCGCGCAAGCAATAGGTATAAGCGTGCACACGCTTCGCAATTGGGAGCAGGGTCGGCGTTTACCTGAAGGCCCCGCCATCGCCCTTTTGCGGATCGCAGCCCGTCACCCCAAGATCATATGGGAAAACCTTGAGTCGGCGGCTTAGAGTTCCGCCTAACAAGCCGCTGCAACGGACGGCCTTCGGCCGCCGTTGCTCGGCTAGACGTTAGACGTATGAAGACTCCCCTGGCGCTACACCCCAATGTGCTTTGCGTCGTACTGGCGTGCGTTGGTTTCGCGCTCAGCGGCGGTAGCGAGGCACCTAGAGTCTCTGAAGTTGATCTATCGAACCTCCTAATCGTTGTTGAGTACGATCGTGAGAACGAGCAACTACGGTCAGGGGAAGTCTTGGACTTCCGCTTGGAAAGGGATCGAAACGCCTACTGGGAGCGCACTGCCAGAGATCCCGATTGGGACCAGTCTCACAGGTTCCTCGCGCGGTCGCGTTCGTCCATCTCGATTGGCCCCGGCTCGGCGCGAGTGCTCATTCTTGAGGACTTCTTTGGCTACGGGGGAATCGGTAGCTACCTGTCAGTTTGGAGCGCAATGGACGACTCCTTGCGATTTCAGTGCATTTGCCCGGAGCGCTTCTCGTTTGGACTTTCGGTCGCAGAGGTTCTCGCAGTAGTCGAAGCACCCGATGCTATGTACGTGCTGAGCGAGACACGGGGCGGAGATGCGGGTGACCAATGGGGGAGTCTGCAAGTACATTTCGTGCAGAGTTGCAGCGCGGCGCTGTACTTCAGTGAATCTTGGAAGGCTGACTACATTTGCCTGTCTGGTGATCCGGTGTTTGAGTACAAGTACGTTCCGGAGGCATCTAGCGACAGCTTGATCGTGGTCTTGAAAGAGTCCCAGGTTTGCCGGGAAGATTCGCTCGAGCCCGGTGAGCAGCGTGAGATTCGCATCTCTCTAAGCGGAACTTCAGTGGCGCCGTAGCGCATCGGTGTCGAAGAATTGTCCTCGGTTGCGGAGCTCATGCCAACGGCGAACGTCTAACGAAGCCTTGCAGCAGACCGGGCCGAGCTTTCGAGCGAGCGATGGTAGAGTTGTGCGAGGGGATTCTGCGCTTCGAGCCGGACCCTGCGGCGCCCGGCAGCTGAAGGAATCGTTAGACCTACAGGGGAATGTGAGCAGTCGCGAGGAAGTTGCCGAAATGGATGCGACATGAGTACGGGAAAGGAACGGACCACCTGCGTCCATGCATCGCTCCGGATAATGGGAAACGCGCTCGACCCGCTTGACGTGACACTTGCGATCCGGCTGCCATACGATCACATCCATCGAAGTGGTGAACCGCGTATCGTACGACGCCGGGACGGCACCGTTAATGAATACAGCCCATACACCGGCGGCATGTGGAGTTTTTCCTCGAAGAACTGGGTGGATTCTCCTCTGTTAGATTCACACGTTTGTTGGCTTCTCGATCAGATCGAGCCACGAAGTATCAAGCTTTTCGAACTTCTCGACTCGGGAAACGCCGCCGACATCTTTTGCTACTTGAGCGGATCAGGCGCGGAACCATCCGAGCTGCCAGCGAGTACGATTCAACGTGCGAAAGAGCTACGTCTGACAATCGACATCGATTACTATCAGGTTACTGATGACCAGCAGGGACCTCGTTTACTCGGCGACCGCGAGGTCTAACAAGCGAATGCAGCTGACGACGCTCCGCGTCGCACCTGATTCGCCACGACGTTAGCCCTACCTAGGCGTAGCGACCAGTTCTTGCGTACACCCCGCTTGGGTGAGAGAATCTCCCAATGTTGCCAAACACACTTGCAGAGCTTCTAAGGCTCCCGACGGGTGAACGCATCGAACTCGCGATGGCATTGTGGGAAAGTCTCGGGGATAGCGAGCGGGATGCTGCTTTCGACCTGACCGAGGAGCAGAAGGCCGAGCTTGATCGGCGGCTGGCCGATCACATTGCGAATCCCGGTTCGGCAGTACCCTGGGAAGATGTCCGTCGGAAGCTCGCAGGCGACGGTTGAGACGACGTGTCGTTCTTCGTCCCGAAGCTGAGGCCGAGCTTCTCAGTGCGCACTCATGGTACGAGGCTCAGCGACGGACGCTCGGCGACGGGTTTGTATTGGCGGTCGAGAGGGTGATCAACACTTTGGTCGAACGTCCTCAGGCATATCCCCGTGTCCACGGGGAGACGCAGAGGGCGCTCGTTCCTCGATTTCCCTACGCCATCTACTTTCGAGAGCTTCACGATGAGATCGTCGTGCTCGCCGTCACACATAGCCGCCGCGACCCAGCTCGGTGGCAAGCGCGGAGTTGAGGGCTGACAAGGCAATCGAGCTGACGGTCGCCTTCGGCGCCCGCAGCTCATCGCCACAACGTTAGGCGGCGACGTTGAAGTTCCAGCCAGCTTGAGTGGGCCATGGTTGCGGACGAGGGCGGAGCTGGAGCAAGTAAGCTATTGACTGAGTCAGTCATTGGCTTATACTAGATCGGTGAGGTTCACGTGGCATGAGAAGAAAGACGAGGCGAATCAAGCCAAGCACGGGATCTCTTTCGAGGAGGCGAGTGCGCTCTTCTCATCGGGCCTGAATCATCTGATTGCTTTTGATGAAGCGCACTCCGACGACCAAGAGCGCTTCATAGCTGTTGGCCCAATCGGTCGCGGCGTCATAGTCGTGATTTGGATGGAGCAGGACGAGGAGACTATCCGTATCAGCAGCGCCCGTCCGGCAACCAAGCGCGAGCGCGCGCACTACACAAGATTCGCGGAGCGACCACGATGAGTGATTTTCCAGAGCTCTCACCCGAGCAGCTTGCCCGAGCAATTCCCGCTCGTGTTCGAAAGCGATTGATGGCGGGCAAGTTCGAGACCGGCGATGATGTGATCGCACTGCGCCGCTTCGTAGGGCTTACCCAAGTTCGCTTCGCGCAAGCAATAGGTATAAGCGTGCACACGCTTCGCAATTGGGAGCAGGGTCGGCGTTTACCTGAAGGCCCCGCCATCGCCCTTTTGCGGATCGCAGCCCGTCACCCCAAGATCATATGGGAAAACCTTGAGTCGGCGGCTTAGAGTTCCGCCTAACAAGCCGCTGCAACGGACGGCCTTCGGCCGCCGTTGCTCGGCTAGACGTTAGGCCGACCCGGCGATGACGATCAGCGAGTTTCACGCATCCCACATCCGGCGAGTTCGGGTCAGCTTCGTGATTAGCGGTCCGGATCTCGACCCGGAGGACGTTACACGCGCAATCGGATCGTCACCGAGTCGGTGTGCAAGGCGTGGCGATCCACAGCGAAACCTCCGTGGCGATCTAGTCGGCGCAGAGGATGAGGGTTGGTGGGAGCTGTCGAGTCTTCCGCAGGTCGACTCGAAAGACATCAACGATCACTTCGAGTACCTTTTGACCCGCTTGTTGCCTCGTCGCGATGCGTTGCTTGAGATGGCTGTCGGAGGCGAGACCTTCTTCGACGTGCACTGGGCATCGACGTATCTCTACGCTGGGACTGGCCCCTTGATGAGCCCGGGTGTCTGCGAGGGCATCGGTGCCCTTCGAGCAGGGATCGGGTTCGACATCTATCAAGTCGACGAGGATGATGGGGGGCGCCCTAACTAAACCACTGCAACAGACGGTCGTCCGTCACGTCGGTTGCTGGCGCAACCGCCGCGCCAGTCGCCCGCAGGTGAGTGGCCTTAACGTTGGGCATACAGAGGGAGATGCACGCGATGCTCGACCACATTCGAGACAGCGTGTTGGAGTCGGCCACGCACGACGAAGAGTGCTTCGAGTGGGTGTTGGATTTCGCCGGCGGCATGACGCTAGGATCAGCGCCCCTTGGCGGCTTGTAGTGCGGGGCGACGTGCACCTCGGCTGGGAAGATCATGGCCAGGCCTTCGGCCTTCCAGCGCCGCTCGATGCTGGCGAGAGTTTGCGGGAGGCGGCCATTGGCAAGTGTGTCGAAGCGGCAAACACCAACTCACGTGGAGATCTCACGATTGAGTTTGATGATGGCGAAGTGGTCCTGGAGGTCTTCAACGCATCCTGTGGGTATGAGGGTTGGGCGTTGAATGGACCGGATGGTCGATGGGTCGTTGCCCAAGGAGGCGGTCGTGTTGTGGAATCTGATGGCTAACGAGCGCTTGCAGCGGTCGATCCGCTACGCGGCCCGCCGTTGAAGCGCAGCACGTTATCTACGTCATAGCGGGAAACCTCTTGGCAAGCACGTCCGACAGCTTGAATCTGTTCCTAGAAAGGGTCGCACGTGTGTCGACATCGACGTACATCAGGAGACCAACATCGGTGCGTTGGACGCTTCAGCGCCGAAGAGGCTACCCGCTAGTTGAAACGCTTAGAGAACCGTCAGACGATGTTCTGAAGAGCTTCCTGGTGGACTTCCGCCCGTTCGTCTCGCAAAGGGAGCCCGTATACCTATACAGAATCTACCGCATTTGCGAGAGGTCTCTTGGGAACGCCCAGTTGAGACATTGGTTGAGGAAATCTCGTGAGTACTGGAAGGAAGTTCACGCATCAAGTGGATTACGGTTGCAGGTGGACAATCGGATCTATAGACCAGAAGAAATTGCAGATTTCTGGATCAACGGTTGGTATTTTCACGACGATCCACAGAAGCTCGACGAACTAAAACGCCTTGGATCAGCCGGATTCCGTCTACACCGCGTTGAGTTTCACCACTTTCTTGATAACTGTGTAGAGCAGGTCTTGTATACGGGCAACGTCGTAAAGGCCGGACTGGCGGAAGGGATGTTCGATTTGCAGCGGGAATAGCCCGAGTCAAAGCGTCTCAAGGTGTTTCCGTCGGGTGTGGCGCAAGCATTGGTTAGCCTGTGCCAGCGATTAGGCTCAGACTTTTCGATCGGAACCCTCGTGGACGAACAAAGACATCGTAACAGCGATTTGGCGAAGTCCCTTGAGGTGGTCATGAAGCGATTCCCTCAGTGGAAGAACTTCGCCGAATTGCAGGCAGAACTGGCCAACTGCGATGAGTCCTTGCTGACCGGCGCTTTCAAGGAGGAGGACTATGGTCAGTTCCTTCAGCTTGTGGAACACGTGGAACGGCTTTGGGAGAGTGCATGCTCGTTGAAGCGCCTGGGGTTCTTTCCTCAATCCGCCTTCCTCGCGATCGCATGCATCGAAGAAGTCGGCAAGGCTGGCGTAGCGAGATTTCAGATGTTGGTCCGTGCAGGTCGCCGCTCTCTCGGCCATCCCGAGTCCGCCACACACAGGACTCAGCTCAGCGTAGTAGCGCTCTCTATCGTCATCGAGAGAACATCTCCTCGCGGCAGGGGCAGGGGCCATCGTGAACAATCGCTTGAACCGCCTTCTCGCGGAAGACGCGATCGGAGCCTTTCTCCGCGACGTAGAAAGTGGGCAATTGGAGCAAATCAGACAATCCGCCCTCTACGCAGATGTCGGTAGCCACGGACCTTTACTCCCGGCAAGTCAGCTTGACGAGAAGTCCGCGGAGTTCTATACCGTTTTAGCAGGAGAGCTTTTGGCCGACGTATTGGGCGTTGCGCCGCTTGAGTGGGAGCGTTTGCTTGCGAAGGTTCAGGCATACGAAAAGAGCATCGGCCACGCGTGGAAGTAGCGAAGCAGATAACAAGGTGCTGCAGTGGACGGCCGCGAGCGGCCGCCACTGAGCTTACTCGTTAGCTGGATGAGGGGCTTAGAGGCTGTATCGGTTCCGTGTGCTAGAATCTCCGTCAGAAGAGGTGAAGCCAATGAACTGGCGAGACTACATTACTGCTGATCCGAACGTGTGCCACGGAGCGCCCTGCTTCAAAGGAACACGTGTGATGGTTGCCGTTGTTCTCGACAACCTTGCTTCGGGCATGTCGATCGAGGATGTGGTGGCCGAGTATCCACCGCTCACTCCAGAAGTTGTTCCAGCGGCCATAGCGTATGCAGCTGAACTGGCGCGTGAGCGTATCGTTGACCTTCCGGGATCCGACGCTGCGTGAGATTGAAGCTCGACGAGAACCTCCCTCGTAGTGCCGTAGGCCTCGTTCGGAACCACGGCCATGATGTGCACGCTCTTCTAGATCAAGTCGTCGCGGGACTGCCAGGCGCGCGAGTTGCCGAATTAGTCCGTGTTGAGAAGAGGGTGCTCGTCACGCTCGACTTGGACTTTGCTGACATTCGAACCTACCCCCCCGAGGAATACAGTGGAATCGTGGTCCTGCGGCTACGACGAACGAGCAGCGACGCCGTGCTGGCGTTCCTCGAACGGCTCATGATTGCGGTCGGTGACGGAGACCTCTCAGGGCAGCTCTGGATCGTTGAAGGCGATCGGATTCGGATTCGCGGGGAGTCTGTTTGAGCGTTGGGCGTCGATGCGCGGCACCATCTAACGAAGCCTTGCAGCAGACCGGGCGGAGCTGCGCGCGGGCGACGGTAGAGTCTGGCAAGGAGCATCAGCGCTTCGGTCCGCATCCAGCGGCGCCCGGCCGCTGAAGGAATCGTTAGGTGCGCAAAACAACGGAGGGCAGAGATGATCGCGTACTCGTGGTCAGAACGAATTCGGCCTCGTGAGTACGTGGATTTTCTTCGCCGGTCGGATCTGGGCTCGGAGTACCCGCGCAAGGACTTCGGCGCTCGAATCGCGACGCTACTGGAACGAGCAGACATCTGTGTGACTGGGCGTTCGGAGTCGGGAAGGCTGGTCGGGGTCTGTCTCGGGCTAACGGACTTTGCCTACTTCTTGTTCCTAACCGATCTTGGTGTCGATCGTAGTTTTGTGCGCCAGGGCATCGGGGCGACTCTTGTACGTATGGCACACGAAGCTGCAGGCGGCGAAGCCGACATCTGCGTGATCACGTGGGCCAACCGGGGCAGCCGCGCCATTCTATCAGGCGTGTGGCATGCCACGGTTGGAGTGGGCCGTGGGCAAGCACGCTACGGAGTGGGAGTTCTTCACGGTGAACGAGGAAACAGAGGCACCTAACAACTAGCGCTTGCAGCCGGCGGCTCGGCGCTGTCACGGCCCATGCTTGCGCATGGCCCGTGCCATCACCGCCCGCGGCTGAAGCGCAGGGCGTTGGGCGGACAGAGTATGAGAGCAGGTGGCAAAGGATTTTGACTAAGCAGAGCACCATGGGAGGGAACGTATCGCCGTTTCCGGAGATCATTTCGCGGCATCCTGCCGCGGACCTCGGGCTTGAGGGAGTGGAATCCTACCTGGTAGAGGCAAGCGAGCAGCAGCTCGTGTTCATGAGCTTCCATCGTGATGTCGAGGTTCCTGAGGATGCCCACGAAGCGCAGTGGGGCGTTGTGCTGGACGGCGAGATGGAACTCACTGTGGAGGTGGGTGAACGGAGGTCGCTCCGCCGAGGCGACAGCTACTTCCTCCCGGCGGGCGTGCGGCACAGCGCCAGGATTCGTAATGGCTACAAGGACGTGACTCTATTCGACCAGAAAGACCGCTACGCCGCCCGGGATAGGGTCGCCCAACAAGCCGATGCAGCGGACCGGCCTTCGGCCGGCCGCTGATCGGCAAAGCGTTAGACGTACACATGACTACTAGACTCGCGGTCTTACTGCTATTCGCCGTGCCTGCTTGCGCAACGGCATCGCCCCGCTTCTGGACGTGGGACGGCATGGACCACGCTCCCTTGGCGCTGGAGTCGTGTCAGGACGCGGTGTATCTCGTTGACTGTGCTGCAAAGATTGATAGCATTGCCGTCGCGGCAACTGATGGTGTTGCGCGTAGCTCGGACGGCCTGTCGATTGAGCTAGAGCCGCGGTACGCGAGCGTGTTCCTGCGGGACGTGCGCGAGGGTGATGGCTGTGTTGGGCACTACTACCTCGGCCTGCTTGACGCGCTTGTCTCGCGCGTCGTGTTCCAGGCTAGGTACGAGGGACATCGCAACTTGGTCATCCATGCCGAGACAGGGTCGCCTGACGGAGCCCAACGCGTTCCCAGTGGTGTCGCCTTCAGGGAAGCGCTTCTTGATTGCTTCCTGTGCGCTGCCTGTCAAGCTACTGGCCGACTGAGTTTCAGGTTTGGCGCGTCGCTGACGGCGTGCCCGTCCTGGAGTGGCAGATGCCGAAGGAAACTAGGCACCCAGACTTGAGAGTCGTCGCTTGGGGACCGATTCGGCCTGAGTGGTGCGGCGAGTCAACAGTATGTGTGAAGGCGTTCGGGTTGTCCCGGGAGCCAGACGGCGACGAGAGCCTCGTAGAGCTGGGAGATCAGTTGCAGTTTCACCTGGTCGATGGGGCGTGGAAGCCGCTTTGGTGACGTCTAACGAAGCCTT
>CBDCWB010000012.1:0-9342 GCA_965223205.1 Candidatus Eiseniibacteriota bacterium
ATAGAAGCTTGTTTCGCCGCTGACCCCTGCCGCCAGTGCGTCTCGATCATCCCCCAGAATCGAGCTGGCCGGTCCCGAGCCTGGCACGGGTGTTGCCATAGTTCCGTAGTGTCCCCAATTTGCCCGTGCCTGTTTCGGAAAATGGAGCCGTATGTCTCAGCGTGGACTCACGATCATCGAGCTAATGGCCGTCGTGGTCATTTTGAGTGTGTTGATTTCGATTCTAATGCCCAACATGATCGCTCGCCAGGCACGGAACGCCAAAGAAGCTGCAGTGCGGGCCAACGCCCACACGGTGCAGCTGGCGGCGGAGGACTTTGCGGCGTTGAACCGCGGTCATTATGCCGCCAGCGCCGGGCAGTTCCGTCACTCACTGCCGGACTCGAACGGGCTTTTGAACCCGTTCTCAGGTGCCAAGGAACTGCCGGCGGACGGCGCGGCCGACGATCGGGGCGAAATCGGCTACGCAAGTGGTGCGTCCGAGCGCTACTCGATTACCGGGTATGGCCACGACTCAATCGTCATCGACATCTCGAACGGTCATTAGCGAGAGTCCGGCCGGTTGCCGCGCTTGATCCGCACTCGAGCGCCCGCCAGGTTGGAGAACGCCTAGGCGTTCCCAGCGGGTTGCTTGAATCAGGCTGAAACCCTATCGTTGCCCCGCCCTTCTCGGTGCCGGCGATCGATGACAGCCTTTCCAGCCATAGACTCAGGACGCGCGTGGGTGCTCCCCGTTTTGGTGTGGGCGTGCCTCGGTGGCGGAGCGCTGGCCAGTGACCACGGCTTGGACCGCCAGCGTCACGCCGCCCGGACAGCGCTCGATTCCCTCAGGGTGTGGGAAACAGCCCGGCGCGCCAGCGCTGATTTCGCGTCGATGCCGTCTGGCGAGCGGGTCACCGGCGCTGACCCGTGGGCCATCGTCTCGGTGGATGCCGGCCGGGATGTGATCCTCCTTCGGGGGGCGGCGCGGCTTTGGCTGACCGACCCGTCCGGGCGACGATTAGGCTCAGCCCCGGGGCCGCCGGTAGGGAGCGGTTTGGCCATCCACGGGTCGTGGATGGTGGCCGTCGGCGAGGCGCTGGGCGAGGTGTGGTGCTATCGGATCGCCCACCGGCGGGTTACTTTGGCACGCCGCCAAGTAGTGGTGGGGCACACTGGTTTTCGCGACGTCGTCTTTTCTGGCGATCGCCGGTTGTTCTTGATCGATGGCACGGCCGGTCGGTTGATCAGCGCGGTCTTCGATACGACCGACGCCACCGTGCACGTCGAGAAAGACCAACCCGTCGGACGGGAACCTCACCAACTCGCCTTGGCCGGCGACTGCCTACTCGTCAACCTGCTCTCCGAGCACGCCGTTGACATATACCCGCTGGGGAACTCCGGTGAGGTGCCGGCCGCGCCGGTGGTGTCGGTCACCCACGACGGACCTATCTGGAGCATGGCGGCTCGAGCGGCTACCGGCGGGTTGGAATTGGTGCTGGCCGGCGTCGAGGACCGGCCGTTGGATCGATCGTCCGGTTTCTTTGGGTCGATCGACTCCTATCTCTACGTGTACGACATCGAGCTCGCCGCCAATCAGGGTCGGGCTACCCGGCGCGCGGCGCACAATCTCTCCCAGCACCATCTGGTTACCCCCAAAGTCTTGCGTTACGACCCGCGCACGGCTGAACCAAGCCTATTCGTGGCCGCCTACGGTGGTGCGCGCGGCGCCGTGATCAGCGGCTTGGCGGGACCAGCGCTTGGCGTTCGGTCCTTCGAGTTGCCGGCTGGCAGCCGCTCAGCGGTCCCCGCCGGCCCGGCCGGCTGGCGGTTGGCCAATCCGCTCGCCGACGCCTGGGTGGCCATCGATTCGGCCGGCGCCGATTGGCGCTTGATCGCTCTCAGCGATCCGATGTTTTCGAAAGACGGCGTCGTCGAGCGCACGACGACGAGACGTTTGGGTGAGATTTTGCTCTACACCGAGCTCATGGCCCCCCTAAACGCCACTGGTGGCCGGCGCAGCCGCTTCAGCTGCGAGACCTGCCACTTTGAAGGCTACGGCGACGGGCGCCTGCATTTCACCGGTCGCCCCGGAGTCTACGCTTCGACCAAACCGCTGCGTGGCCTTTTCAACAACAATCCCTATTTCTCGCGGGCGCTCGATCCCGACCTGACGACCATGGTCCACGCCGAGTTTCGCGTGGCCGGTGCCGCGAACGGCAGGAGCCCGTGGTTCGCGCTGGCGGCCGATGACCATCGATGGTTGGCGAAGGTCTTGGGTGGCCAGGAGCGCGTTTGGTCGCCCGTCGCCTTGCGTGGCGCGGTGATGGAATTCCTGATGGCGAGCACTCACCTGCCCAATCCGCACGCCCACGGGCGGACCGAGTACAACGCCCTCGAGGCGGAAGGCGCTCTTCTCTTTCGCCGGGCTTGCGCTGGTTGTCATGCGCCGCGCTGGGTGACGAACGATGTAGCGACGACGGTGGCTTTCGACGACTGGGAAGCCGCCATCTTCAAAAACGGCGCCTTGGTGTTCGCCTCGGAGGAATACGCCCGCACCGGGGCGGTGCCAGCCGTCCACCCGGCTGGGGCGCGCGTGCCGTCGCTCCGCCGGATTTACCGAAAGACGCCGTTACTGGTGGGCGGCGGCGCTAGCAATTTGGCCGCGCTTGTGGCCCGCAGCCGGTGGCGAGACGATGGCGGGTTCAGCCACGTGCCCGTCGCCGGTGACGGATGGCAGGTGTGGACCGCCGGCGAGGCCAAGGCGCTCGTTGCCTTTCTCGAACTGCTCTAGCGCCGTGCTCCAGTACCAGCGCACCCAACGTTACCTGGCGCAGATCGCCGGCGGTCTCGAAGCGCTCGGTGCCGAGGAGCTGCGTGTCCTTGGGGCCACAGATGTGCACCCAGTGTTTCGGGCGCTGTGGTTTTCGGGCGATACGGAAACTCTCTATCGGGTCAACTACGCGGCGCGGCTGGTGTCCCGGGTCTTGGCGCCGCTTGTTACCTTCGACTGCCACGACTCGCGCTACTTGTACAAGACGGTCGGTCAGTTGCCTTGGTCGGACCTCTTTGGGGTCGAGCAGACCTTCGCGGTCGACGCCAACGTTGCCAACAGCCACATTCGCCACTCTCACTACGCCGCCCAGGTGGTGAAAGACGCGGTCGTCGACCGCTTTCGGGCGGCTGTCGGCAGTCGCCCCAACGTCGATCGTCGCCAGCCTGATGTTTGGCTCAGCTTGTTCATCCACCACAATCGCGCCACCCTAAGTTGGGACACCTCGGGGGGCTCGTTACACCGGCGGGGCTATCGGGTCGAAGGCGGCGAGGCGCCGATACAGGAGACGGTCGCCGCAGCGATCCTCAAACTCGCCGAGTGGGACGGCGACACCCCGCTTTACGATCCGATGTGTGGATCGGGAACGTTACTGGCGGAGGCGCTCATGGTGGCCACCCGGACCCCCGCCGGCTACCTCCGGCGCCGTTTTGGTTTCGAGGGATTGCCCGACCACGACCGGGTGCTCTGGCAACGGGTTCGGGGGCGATTGGATGGGGCTATCGTCGCGCCGGCCGCGGGGCTCGCCGGTAGCGACATCGATCGCGGTGCGGTTGCCCGGGCGCGCCAGGCGCTGGGGCGCCTACCGCATGGCCGGACCGTGCGATTGTCGGTGAAAGCGTTCGCCGAGCTGGATGGAGTGGAGGGGGCCACTATTGTCTGCAATCCGCCGTACGGAAAGCGACTAGCGCCCGACGGTGGAGCCGCGGCGTTGCTCGGTGAGTTCGGGGATTTTTTGAAGCAGCGCTGCGCCGGGTCGACGGCCTACGTTTATCTCGGTGAGCGAGCGCTCCTCAGGCACGTCGGGTTGCGGCCGAGCTGGAGGCGGCCGCTGGCCAGCGGCGGTTTGGACGGCCGCTTAGCCAAGTACACGCTCTATGCCGGCCGCCGGGATCCAGCCGACTAGACCTCGGCGTCGCCGCCCTCTTGGTGCATGGCGTCGTAGTCGGCGCGGCTGATCTGCCAGCGCCGGCCGCAGCGCGGACAGGTGACCTCCAGCGAGTCTTCCCCCACGAACAGCTCTTCGGAGTTCTCATAGATCGAACTCACAACTTCCAAAATCTTTCGCGGGTTGCAGCCGCATTGGAAACGGTAGACCAGGGTGTCGAGCTCTTTGAGAACGAGGCCGCACAGCTCCAGAGCGCGGCTGCGGCTAAGGTCCTCAAGCCAGTCCTCGTCAACCTCTGGTAGCCCAAAGACCATGAGCGCCTTGTGCGTCTCCAGCTCAAAAAAGCGGGCGATGGTTTGTTCGGAGCGCGAATAGTAGTCCTCGAACATGAGAAAGACGTCGAGTCCTTCGACGTCGATGGTGCTTTGCGATACGGACTCGCCGGCGCGGCTGGTTTGGACGAAGAGCCGGCTGGAGTCGCCGGTCTTGACGTTGTTGGAAAACGTGCGGCCGGTGACGATCCGCTCGCCCGAGTCACCGGTGATGAAGATGTTGGTGGGGGGGCGGCGAATGTTGATGGTAAAGCCGACCAACTCGCCGCCCGGCCGGCAAGAGAGGTGCAAAGTGGTGGCGGCCAGTCCCTGGCTCATGAAGGTCTCGTCCAGCCCGTCGATGGGGTTTTCCCAGCGGCGGGCGTGATCGCGGTAGGCGTCGACCATGCCGGTGACGTCCGCGGTGCAGAGCAAGATGTCCCGCTGGTGATCGATGCGCCTAACGACGATGGCTTCACCGACGCGCTCGGGCGGCGGGGTTTTGGGGCGCGTCACCGGGGCTCCTAGAGGGCAGGGGCGGGGCAGGTCTCCGGTTTGGGAGTGCCCGCGTAGGAGACGCTCGGGTCGTCGGTGGGCTCGGCCACCCCGGCGCCGACCTCAAGTGCCGGCTCGTGGCGGGGGTAGTGCACTTCGACCGGTTCTTGGCGGCCACCGGTCATCAGGATCAGACAGTCTTCATCCCCGGCGCCTACAAAGACATGCTCGACGCCCGGCGGGCAGTGCACGAAGTCCCACTGCTTGAGGCGCCGCTTTTCCCCGTCGATCAACAGATCACAGGCGCCACGCAAGATCATGAAGTTCTCTTGTTGGTTTTCGCGATGGTAGTGGCAAGCCGGTTGTCCCGGGGCCAGGAGGTGCAGGTTGATGCCGAACTGTCGGAAACGCTCCGGTCCCTCGAAACTACACCAGGCGCCGAACTTGGCGGAGCGGTGCCACTGGGCCTCGGCGGCGTTCAAGATGAACCAGCCCGGCGAAGTGACGGCGGCGCCGTGGGTTTCTGCGTTGATCTGGGCTTCGGGCATGGATCCCCCCGGTCATGCGGGTTCCCCGACGGAACCCGCCCGTGGCGTCGATGGTGGCCGACTTGCACCCGGAAAGTCAAATATTGCCGCCGCTTGCGGGCCCCAAGTGCTTTCTTTGGAAAGCTGCGCGATTGGCTCAGAGCTGCTAAAATTGGGGTGTCTTGTTCCCCCTCCTCTTGGCGGCGACGACCGCACCCTGGTCCCCGTGTTTCGATGCTTGGTTCAACGAAAGGGCTTCTCTCATGCCGAGGCTTCTCCTAGGCGTTTCCATCCTCCTGGCCGCTGTCATTGGGAGTGCACCGGCTAGTGCCGAGCCGGTGGTTCCCGCTCCCGCAGGCGACGGCGTCGTCGCGCAGGCGGCATCGCCTTGCGTCGGCGGCATGGCAGCAGGCTTTCCCTGTGACTCGGTCGATCTCCTCTTTGACATCGAAGTCGGTCAGTTGGGTGCGACGACTGGTAACGACTGCTGGGGTTGGACCGACCCCGAGTCCGGCACCGAATATGCGCTCTTCGGCATCAGGAACGGCACAGCGTTCTTCGAACTGACTGATCCGGCCAATCCGACGCTCTTGGGGATTTTGCCAACAGCCACGGATCCGAGTTTGTGGCGTGACATCAAGACCTACGCCAACCACGCGTTCGTCGTCTCCGAGGCGCCGCAGCACGGTATGCAGGTCTTCGATTTGACCCGTCTTCGCAACGTCGCCAATCCACCCGAGATTTTCACGATGGACGCCCACTACTCCCCGGCCGGCGATCAGCACAACATCGCCATCAACGAGGAAACCGGTTACGCCTACCTAGTTGGTGGGCCTGACTGCGCGGCCGGGTTGCATATGGTCGACATCTCGGACCCGGTCAATCCGGCGTTCGCCGGTTGCTTCGACGAAGACGGTTACACTCACGATGCGCAAGTCGTCGTTTACCACGGCCCCGATCCAGACTACCAGGACCGTGAGATCGCCTTCGCTTTCAACGAAGACACGGTGACCATTGTCGACGTCACTGACAAGATCAACCCCTTCATGGTGTCGCGGGTCACCTACCCAAACGTCGGCTACAGCCACCAGGGCTGGCTCACCGAAGACCACACGCTGCTCTTCCAAGACGACGAGTTGGATGAGTTGTTCTTCGGCACCAACTGTGTGACCAACATCTGGGACGTCAGCGACCTAGACAACCCGGTGTTCATCAACGACTGGGAGCATGCCGAAGCATACACCGATCACAATCAATACACGCGCGGGCACCTCTTGTATCAAGCGAACTACGCCGGCGGTTTGCGCATGCTGGCGACAGGGGATGCGATTCACGGCAGCCTGACGGAGGTGGCTTATTTCGACACCTGGCCGCCACACAACGACACCGGTTACGACTGGGGCGCGTGGAGCGTCTACCCGTACTTCAAGAGCGGCGTGGTGCTGATCGACGGGTTTGAACGCTGCAGCATCGTGCGTCCGACTATTGACCAGTCGCCGCTGTGTGAGGCGGGTGGGCCCTACACGGCAGCAGCCGGCAGCCCGGCTGTGTTCGACGGGACGGGGTCCTCCGACCCGGACGGCGGATTGACCTACAGCTGGGACTTTGGCGACGGCGGCCAGGGCTCTGGGGCCAACCCCAGTCACACGTATGCCAACCCCGGCACTTACGTCGCCACTCTCTGCGTGATGGATACGGCGGGACACACGGTGTGCTGCCGGACGACGGTGGAGGTGACCGGGTCCACGGCTGTCCAAGTTTCGGGCACAGTGCCGGTGCGCACCGAACTCTTGGGTAACCAGCCGAATCCCTTCAATCCCGCCACCACGATCTCCTTCCAGGTAGCGGAGGCCGGGCCAGTGCACCTCAAGGTGTTCGATGCGCAGGGACGGCAAGTCCGGGTCTTGGTCAACGACGTGTTGGCGGCGGGTGTTCACACTGCCGAGTGGGATGGGCGGAGTACCGCCGGTGCCGTCCTCGACTCGGGCGTCTACGCCTATCGGATGGAAGCCGGCGGGCGGACCTACAGCGGCAAGATGGTGTTGATTAAGTAGCCATGGCACAGCCCGCAGCTGTGAAGCCCGCGCCTTAGATGTGGCGCGGGCTTTTCATTGAGTGGCGTTGAGGCTGGGGGCGTGTGCTACGATCGTCGGAGAGGCGAGTGTGTACCGCCGAAGGATGTTCCACGTGCATGCGTTTGTAACCCGAAGCCGGTTGCCGCTGGCTTTGAAGCTGTGCATCTTCCTCGCGTTGGCTGCGGTTTTGGCCGGCTGCGACGATGAGACCAGGACGCCACCCACCGGCAGCGGTCCAGGGGCGGTGCGCGTCGTCGTGCAAGATGGGGCCGGGGTTCGGGTCGCCAACGCTACGGTGCTGACCGATCCCCGCACCTCCTCGACCCAGACCAACACCGAGGGTGTCGGGGTCATTGGTGGCTTGGACCCCGGGACTTACAAGGTAGTGGCGACTCAAGAGGGGATGGGGACCGGGATGGCAACGGTGGTTATCTTGGCGTCCCAGACCTCTAATGCCAACCTGAGCTTGGACCCCGCCATTGTCATTCATCCCCAAGTGGTGATTACCTCTCCCGCGCCGTTCAGCGAGTTTCCAGCCGGTGAAGAGGTGTTTATCTCGGCGACGGTGTCCGACGCCGATAACGCCCCGGAGGACTGGCTCCTGGTCTGGGCGAGCGATCAGGACGGTGAGTTGAGCAGGAGCCGCGGCGAAGACACCGAGGTAACGCTGGCAGCCCGCAACCTGTCGGAGGGAACCCATCGGATTCGGCTTTTGGTGGTCGACGCCGACGGGTTCGAGGGGGACGATGTGCGGTCGATCAAGGTTGTGGCGCCGTAGCTGCAGCTGGCGTCCCTGGGGATTCTCAAGGCGTGTTCCGCTTCGCGGTGGAGGAAGGCCAAAACGATGGCAATGCATTCCCGTATTACTGCCGAGCAGGCGCAGCTGATTCGCGACTCCAAGCTGTTCCTGGTGGCCAGCGTGCATCCCGAGTTGACCGACGGTCCGTCCGGCGAAGGCCCGGTCAACGTCTCGCCCAAGGGCGTTACGCCGCTCCACGTGTTGAACGACCGCCAGGTCGCCTACTTGGATTTTCACGGCAGCGGCAACGAGACCGCCCGGCACGCGGCAGCCGCGGGGCCGTGCACGGTGATGGTCATGTCGTTCGATGAGAACGCCGCCATCGTCCGCCTCTATGGCAAGGCCGAGGCGGTGCCGGTTGCGGAGTCGCCGCACGGCGCCGAGCTCTTGGCCGCGGCCGGCGAGTCCAAGGGCAGCGCCCGGCAGGTCATTCAGATTGACGTCGAGCGCACCCAGACCAGCTGCGGGTACGGCGTGCCCCGCTACGACTTCGCCGGCGAGCGCTCGCGCGACCACCGCGGGATTCGCTACAAGGAGCCGAAGGTACCGGCGGAGTAGGCATGCCCGTGGATGCCGTGCGCCGCGACATCGAAGTCCTTCACGCTTTCTTCGAGGATTGGTTCGCCGGCCGACCCGGTGATTTCGAAGGAGTGTTTCTGGCCCGCCTAGCGCCCGGTTTCCGCATGGTGCGCCCAGACGGAAGGATGGCGGGACGCTCGGAGCTGGTGGAACGCTTGCGGAACGCCTTTGGCGCGCATCCCGACATAAAGATCGCCATCCAGGACGTTGCCGTGCTCGAACGGCTGGGCGACGCGCTCCTGGTCAGCTACGAGGAGTGGCAGGATGTCGGGCGGGGCGCTCCACGTGGGAGGATCTCAACCGCGGTGCTGCGCCCGGGGACGCCGTTTGAGTGGCTCTTTGTGCATGAGACCTGGCTGCCCGACGAGGAGTGAGGGTGGCTGCGCCGCCGATGACCCACGTGGTCATTGCCGGCTAACGGGCATGCACAAAAACAACCGCATTGCCCGCAGCGTAGCGCTTGAACGGTTGGCAACGATGGGGCGAAACGGCGGCGGCCGTTGTTTGCCTGTCATGACTTGCCAGGCCAAAAAAGACAACGGCTCCGCGCAATCGGGAGGTCGAGACCTCGTACCGCATGCCGGAGCCTGTCGTAAGTAGGTTGGTAGCGGGGACAGGATTCGAACCTGTGACCTT
>CBDCWB010000013.1:0-9353 GCA_965223205.1 Candidatus Eiseniibacteriota bacterium
GCACCAGCGATCACACGATTGGGCCCGATCTGCGCGATCATCGCGCGCGCATCAACGGATGGATGAGCGACGCCTGCGAGAGCGGCAAGCGGGGATTCGTTTGGCATTCACTGCAAGTACTCCAATCGCCTGCGCAATCCCGATTATGTCGATCGCATCATGCCGGTGGCCTCCGAGGGCAGCGGCTGTAGCGACAACGAGATATGGTTCAACTACGGCGATTGTGACGACTGGAAAGAATATCCGGTCAATGCCGACGCGTGGGTCGGCCTCTACGCCTACGGCGACAGCTGCGGCGGCTGCGTGCTCTGGCACGTGAACTTCTCGATCCAGGAGTACATTCCCTACTATGGCTGGCAGACCGTCGAGACTCACAATCCCGAGCCCGATACCAAGGGCATGGTGTACACCACCTCGTTTCGCACCAGCTCCGAGACCAACAAGATCCGGATCTACGCCAACAGCAACGCCAAGTTCTACTTGAAAGTCTACGATCTCGGCGTCGAAAACGGCGGATTCGAAAGCGGCTCGTGGTCGCCGGGCTGGGTAGTCAAAAACGCCCAACCCTTTCCATCCATTACCAGCAACAGCACCTATGTTGCCGGCCGTGGCTCCTATTCTCTCGGCAACGCTGGCGGCGGGATCTATAGCGGCAGCAACCGAACCTTGTGGGGCTATGGCATCGACGTGGATGATTTCAAGATCACCTCAAGCTCCCGACTCTACTTCGATACCTACGGCGCCTACTACTCCACCTACGCTCATCACCACGTCAAGGTATGGTGGCAGTCGGGCGTCACCAAGACCTACGACAACTATGTATGCTGCTACAACAAGGGCATCAAATCGGGCTGGTCACAACAGATCTTCGATTTCCCTACCGCTGACCACGGCAAAGTCGTGGACAAGATCGAGATCACTTTTCATAAGGATCACAGCATCTATTCGCGCTACAAGCCCACCATCTACCTCGATAACATCAGCATACGGTAGCAGAGCTTCGCGGATCTTCCAGCTCGGGGCTTCGGCAGGCGGCTGGTGCCGCGCTGAGGCGCGCACGGGACACGGTATGCGGTACCATGGGGAGGCCGTTGCGATAGGCCGGGGAAGTTGTCGAGGTAACGATGCCCTACAATGGTGCCAACCGCTTTCGGGGAAGGTATGAGAGGTGTGGTCGTGGTCTCCGGCCATTCATAGCGCACCAGCAGGCCGGGAATCTCGCAGCAGGCGCCCGACCCGCTGCACACTGGCCGGATCGGCGTGCGGCTCTCCGAGGTCCTGGAGGTCGTCGAGGAAACTCCAGTTGAGCTCGACGCTCTTGCGCCCTCGGTTCTCGGTGCGCAACGTGTATTTCTGCAGACCGAACTGGAAGGCATAGGGATCTTCCGGACTGCTGGTGCGAGCAAACTCGAGAATGATGGAGAGCGCCGAGTCCGACATCGGAGGCAGTATATCAGCGCCCCATACCTGTGATACGGTGTGGTGTACCCGATACCGAGATTTCGCGATGGGTCGAGCATGCGATCATGGACAGGCTCACTAATCTGGCCGCGAGCATTTGTCGCAGCGGCCTGCTTGCTCGGCGGCTTGGTTGGCCTACTAGCTGGCTCGGCTTTCGCCCAATCGCCCAAGAGCACATACCCGTTCACGACCCAGTGTCACGCCCGTGCGGTTTGGGTCGAAGTCGACGAGGTCTTCGGCGGCGAGGTCGAGATCGATACCTACCCCAATCAGAGCGTCACGATCACGTTCGAGAAAGGCATCAATGTCGGCAACGCGACCTATTCGTTTCGAGGATTCGCGTTCCAGCTCATGGGTAATGAAGTCCAGATCGTGCCGCGCTCCGGACTCAAACCGGGGACACGCGCCGATACCTCGATTCCGACCAACAAGTTTCCGCTCAAGGTCAAGCTGCACATCGCCTCGGATCCCAGCAAGACCACCGGGTACGTATACGTCACAACCCGCACCCGCGAGCAGTTCTGCGCTGCTGTACTCGCGACTCCTCTGGCTCGGCTCGCAGAGTTCGAAGCGCGTCATGAAGCGCTCGAGGAAAAGTATGCCGATCTCATGGACGACTACACCGCGCTGCAGGAGGATTTTCGAAAGGAGCTGGCGCTTGCCTATTGGCAGGGCAGAGCCGACCAGGCGCTAACGGACGGCGACAGGCTCTATGCGGTGCCCGACCTGCAGCGGCAGAGCACCGGCAAAGTTACCGCGAACATTCTAGAGGCCGAAGTACTGGCCAACGACGAAGGTACACTCGTCTTCTTTGAAGTGAACAACGGGAGCTTCAATGAGGTTCCCATCACCGACCTTCTGGTCTCCAATCAGACCGTCGAGAATCGACCGGTCCACGTGCTGGCCATGAAGGCGAGCGAGCCCGAGAATGCCGAGCACGTGGCGGTCATCCCCAAACAAACCCGCGTTCGTGGCGTATTTCTTCTGCCGGCCGCTCTCGAAAACTCCATCGAGCCGCTGACTCTGGAGCTGCGGCAACCAAACGGCCTGGACTCGGTCATCGCGGCAGCCCGAACCTGGCGACTACGCCCGGTGTCGGATGAGGAGCTCGAGCGCGAGCGGAAAGCCAGGCAGCTTTCGGTGAGCGCGCGTCTGATCATCGGTCCGTTTTGGATCGACGATGGCTTGGGGCAGGATGAGCGTCATGCCGCCTTCATGACGGGTATTGCGGTGCACTTCCAGAAAGGATTTACGAACGGCCTCGCCGTGTACGGCGAGGCTGCCGGAGGGTGGACGGGAGAGGCCTCGTTTGCCGATGTCACGCTCGATGGAGCCGACGGCGAACTCACGCGAAAGGCCCTGTTCGGCCGGCTCCATATAGGCGGAGCGGTTCGCTTCGGCGAACCGTACCTCAAGACCATGTGGGCGGGATTCGGAGTCCAGGGAGTTCGCCACGAGTCACGGCATACACCTTCCGGCGGCGTGTCATCGGAGCTGGAGCCAGTCACCGACTTCGAAGGTTTCTTCACTTTCGGCGCAGACGTGCAGAAGCGCTTCGGCGATCACGTGTCTCTCGGAGTGGGGGCATCCGCAGCCGTCAAGGGCAGTGTGGTGCGGACGCTCGAAGTTGCGGCTCAGCTCAGCTATGCATGGGATTCAGCTGGCGACGAGCCAAACGGCAGTGTTGCCAGGCGACCCTGACGCCAACCGGCGGCCCGTGTCTGCTAGATCAGTCTCGAACGCCTGGCGCTATTTGGCGACCTCTACTGGGAATCCCGTGACCGCAACACGGCGAAGATCACAGCGAGGGACAACCCTCCAATCAAGACCAAGAGGATCAAGAGTTCCATCATCCCAAGGGGCATGATTGCAATGTAGCATGGCCACGCGGTCTGTGCGTTCTGCGGATGGATTAGGCTGCAGCGCGAAGCGCTGTCAATCCTCAAGGGATTGTTAGGCCGCTGCACCTTCTTTCATCCGGGCACTAACGCCACGTACGCCCCCACTGGATCCTGAAGCACCGCATATGCGTACCCCCCCATCGTTCGCCCGTGTCTCCTTGATGATCTTACCCCCTTCCTGCGGTACGCGACGGAGACTTTCGGCGAGGTCGCCAACGGGGAGGTAGAGCATCCAGACAGGCGGCACATCCAGGTTCACGCGGCGGGCATGGCAGACGCCCGCCGCGGCGTTTCCATCATCGCAGAGCATATTGTAGTCGGCGTAGCGCTTGCTGGCGTCGTCCATCTCGATGTCCTTCGCGCTCCAGCCAACGACCTGTCGGTAGAACTCACGAGTTGCAGTGGCGTCAGATACCGTTGAGAGCCTCCCTACAAAATCACAACAGTGGTCGAATGGGCATACTCCGTGCGTTGTAGCTAAAATAAATGTTGCATGAGAGAGTCCCGCTGTAAGGAAGCGGGGCTTGGGCGGGGGAAAGAAATCAGCCGAGACTCCTTTCTGGAGACCTTGGAGCCGCGGATTTCGCGTAGCAAGGGTGCATCGGTGCAAAGTTCATGGCGCGGAATGGATACTTCACGACCGGGTGAATGCGCTGCTTCGTGTGCTTGTTTGAGATCGTAGTGTTCGGATAAGCGATCACCGCACGCCCACTATGATCAAATAACCATCATTAGCGAACTCTACTGTCCGCTCCGGAGCGAAGAAGGAGCCTATTCCTGTTATGAAGATGTTGTTGAAGCAACTCCCAGGAAAGACTCCCATGCCGCAGTGTACAGCTCTACTTCTCTTCGAGTCCAGTGACAACGATGCAGTCCTGAACGATCCGGCGAACGAGGACTGGGTGGCGCTGCTCAACGAATTGGATGATGGACGCTTCAATTTGCTGGCTCGACGTTACTACTTGGCCTTGCGGCACTTTCGTAAACAGGCTGCTCGTCCCTCCCTGCCGGGCCAGGAAACCATCAGGGCTCAGGGAAGAGAGCAAGCGCAGCAAGAGATGCTCGCGATATGGGAGCAGCGGAAAGTGAACGAGAAAGGGGCGGAGGAACGACAGAGAGCCGACGTGTTTGTCGAGACACGGCCATCGATTGAGGAAGTGCCCGAGGCACTGCGCGATTTCACAAAGGACCCACCACCGTTGAGCGTGCTGCTGGAAGGGCCCGGGCGGCCCCCGTGCGATGCGTTGTGCCTGCTACGTGCCTTCCTCGCGGCACCGCTACTGGGCGTGGATGATGCTCCTACGAGCGTCTATCGGCTGTTGCGCAGCAATCCCACCTTTGCCCATCACTGCGGCTTTCTGGGACGGAATGTGCTCAAGCAGCCGGGCGAGTTCACCTCTCGTAGGCTGCCAACACAAGCGGTGTGCGAGGAATTCAGCGAGGTGATGACGCGTTATGGACTGTGGCATTTGGCGCGAGTGCAGCAGGTTCGAGAAAACCTCGCCTCCGGCGTGGTCAAGGCCGAGGAGACCGCCGTCTTTGATACCACCCACGTCGAAGCCAACTCACACTGCGCCAACGTCGTGCCAGCCAATTCCAACCGTGACAAGGACAGCAAAAAGCCCAAGCACCGGAAAGTTCCCCGTATGCGCAAACGCTGCAGCTGTGGCCAAGACGCCTGGGAACGCTGCAAGCATCCATGGGTTCCGACCGACAGCGGTGCCGCCGTGGTGGTCAAGGGCAAAACCCGCATCTACTGGGCTCACAAGGCCAGCGTGGCCTCCTTCGCCGATAGCGAAGTGCCAATCGATGTTCGGGTTTGCCAATATGGCGCCCACAACGACGGCAAGACACTGATACCGCACCTCGAAGTCTTGATGCGTGAGCTTCCCGAGTGTGTCCAGCCCTTGCGTTTCATCCTCGCCGACGATGCCTACCGACATAACCACCCCGAGGTGGCTCGCTTCGGCAATCAGGCGCGCTTGATTGCTCCGGTTCATGGGCGCAAAGCCGATGCTGAGCTGGCACAGGGCTTCGCGGGCATTTCGCACTTCACGCCTGCCGGCGTTCCCGTGTGTGAAAACAGTCATCGCTTCCAGATGCTCGGACGGGACATGAGCTCAGAGCGCTATATTTGGGCTGCTCCTTATCGACAGGCGGGCCAGTCCGTTTGCAACGGCTGTCCATTGGCCTCGAGCTGTTTGCGCGGGGGCAAGCGTCGGCATATCCGCGTGCCTCGTGATCAGCAGCCGCATATCGATTGGGAGCATCCGCAGCATTTGGCCCGCGACCAGGCCCGCTACCGCAAGCGCGCCGGCGTCGAACGCGCAATCAAACGCTTGAAAGTGGACCTCAGAGGCGAGCACCTTACACACCGAGATGCACTTCGCGTTCAGGCTCATCTGGACCGCAAGCTACTCACCCTGCATCTGTTGTTGTCCGCCTTCACCTGAGCCGCTCCGGCCTCCTCGGGCCCGTCCCATATGCCGCTCGCTATTTGTAGCGAGAGGCCACTGGTATGTCCGCAGTGTGTTGAAATGCTCCATTCCGTGTCCACAAAATATGAATATACATCTGAGTGACGAAGGAAAGCTCTTCGATCGAAGTCCGACCGTAACATTCCTTACAAAAGGCGACCCGTGTCCTATTTTGTAGGAAGGCTCTTAAGTCGAGCCAGGCGATGTGTCCCACAGGCGCCGACGGGTCGCGCGATGCGGCGCTGTCAGGTGGGGAAATTTCTTCCGCAGAAACGACCGGAATGATCCCGAACGCCGCCCCATTGGGATCGAGCAGCACCGCCCACTGGCTCGTTCCATCGTCGTCCTTGCCATGCATGAGCTCGCTTCCGCCCAGACCCAGGGCACGCTCAACACTCATTGCGACATCAGCGACCTGAATGTGCGGCATCCATTGAAGAGGGAGCATCTCATGCTCCGTGCTACGCGCGCCCAATCCGATGATCGGCATGCCGAGGTTGTTCATTAGATCCTCGCGCCAAAGCGGGCTCTCACCCGTGCTGAGTACACGCGAGTAGAAGCGCACTTCACGTTCGTGTTCGGGAACGGCGATGTCGGCGCTGAGGACTCCGCCGACGCGTGGAGCAAAGGGGCCACTCATGTTTTGCGTCCTAACTGACGTTGCGTGGGAGTGAAAGGTTCATGGCCAGATATCGTACATCAATGGGCATCGCGGCGACGAGTGTCGAAGCAGGGGTGGAGACCTTCTCGATGGTTTCCACGGCCTCGTCGCCGTGGCGCAATTGAAGCCGGTCGCAAAGAAAGCGTACGACGAGGCCGAGCGGTGGTTTCCACGGCCTCGTCGCCATGGCCCTGGCAAAGGGGCGCTGGTAAGGGGGCCTGGCAAGGGGCTGGCAAGGGGGCCCGCTGGCAAGGGGGCGCTGGCAAGGGGGCTGGCAAGGGGGCCAGCTGCGTCGGGGAAGGGTGTGAGACGTGTGCTGCCTCCATCGGCCGCGTCCGGCCTGTCGGACGTGGCCGGTATTCGGACGGTTGCCGTCCGGTTAGCCGGACGCGGGGATGGGAAATCGAGAGGTTGGCATGGGCGTGATGTTTGCTGTTGGTACGCGGCATCATGGGGAGGCCGTTGCGGTACATCAGGGTAGGGGAAGTCGTCGAGGTAACGATCCGGCCGATTCAATCGCGGCTGCTGTTGCGGCCATCGGACGAGCTTAATTGGCTGGTGCTTGGAGCGCTCGGGCGGGCGTTGCGACGGTATGATGTCGAATTGCATGCGTTCGTATTTGCTAGCAATCACGCCCACTTTTTGGTGACGCCGGCGGGCGATGGCGGCCTGCTCCTCGACCAGCACCGTGCGGTACGCGTCGAGCGATGCGGGGGCCAAGCGCGCGTATAATGTGAGCATGTCACCGGCCCATAAACCCGGCGAGTCGGACGGCGACCGCAGCCGCCACCGCTATCGCGTCGTCCACAAAGACGACGCCGCGGTGATCGTGTGCGGCAACGCCCCCAACATCGCGGTGCACGTGGAGCGGGGCCTGTCGGTCAACGCGCGCGGGCGCAAGCGCTACGGCCAGCAGACGATCTTCCTCGACGGCGTCTATACGGGCGCGCCGTTTTGCGACAACGAGATGCGCCAGTATTCGCTCGACCACCACGCCGACTGCGTGCGCGCGTTCACGCTGGCCACGTGCGAGCAGGCCGCGGTGATGTTGCTCCAGGGGCTTCCGCTGTCGGCGGGATCGTGGGACGTGTACATCAACGATCCCGATCTGGATTCGCTGCTGGCCACGTGGGTGCTCGTCAACCACGCCGAGCTGCTGCGCGACGAGAGGGCCATGTTGCGCAAGGTGATGCCGCTCATTCGACTCGAGGGCGTGATCGACGCCCACGGCACCGACATGGATCTGCTCACGGCCTTCCCCGAGAAGGTGCAAAGCAACCTGCGCAGCAAGCTCGATCGGATGATGGAACAAGAGCGCGCGCTCAAGACAGCCGGCAAGTGGCACACCGCCGACTGGCACAAGTACATACGCAACACCCTCGAGTTGATGGACAAGATGATGTTTCCCGACAGCGCGCTCGACGCGTTGTACGAGGTCCAAGAGAGCGGGCGCGTCGATTTGTACGGCGGCCGCATCGGCGTGTTGATCGAATCGGACCTGGGAATCTACGAGGTCGAATCCCGGCTCAAGAGCCGCTTTGGAGCGTTACTCGGCGGGATCGTACTGCAGACCGGCCCCGAGCGCTTCACGCTTCGGCTGGTCGACGCGTTCCTGCCCAAGGACCTCACCGCCGTTTACACGCGGCTCAACCGCCTCGACCCAAACGCCAAGCGCGGCAACCAGTGGGGCGGCTCCAGCGACATCGGCGGCTCCCCGCGCGACGGCGGCACCGGCATGACCGGCGACGAGATCTTGGCGGTCGTCGAAGACGTGCTGGGCGCCAAACGCCCCTGGCTGCGCCGCGTGTTCGGGCGCGTGTTCGGGCGCCTGTTCGCCCGCAAGCGCAAACCGGGCCAGCGCGCGCTGACGAGCGGGACGGACTAGCCCTTACCGACGGCGTCTCGAATGCGACGTAAACGCGAGACTGCGCCGCGTCGCTCCACAGCGCCGGTTCCTTGCCCGTCGCCCGCACGTACGCCTCGTACTACCCCCCGCAACGGTGCCCGGCAACGGTGCCCGCAACGGTGCCCGCAACGGTGCCCCGCAACGGTGCCATGCGCCTCGGGGAGGGCGCCCCCGGGCGCCCCCGGCAACGGTGCCCGGCAACGGTGCCATGCGCCTCGGGCAGGGCCATTCGTCTCGGGCAGGCAGAAAACAGTTGCATTGTGTCGCGCGTCCGAGACGTCGGACGTGGCCGATATTCGGACCCCGCAACGGTGCCATGCGCCTCGGGGAGGGCGCCCCCGGGCAACGGTGCCCGGCAACGGTGCCATGCGCCTCGGGCAGGGCCATTCGTCTCGGGCAGGCAGAAAACAGTTGCATTGTGTCGCGCGTCCGAGACGTCGGACGTGGCCGATATTCGGACACGAATTGTCCGAGGAGCCGGACGCGGGGAATGAGAAATGGGGTAGTTAGCGTTGGCGCGGAGTTTGCTGTTGCTGTACCCACGATGGGGAGGCCATTGCGGTACATCAGGCCAGGCGAAGTCGTCGAGGTGACGATGCGGACGATTCAGTCACGGCTACTTTTGCGGCCATCGGAGGAGTTGAATCGGTTGATGCTCGGGGTACTCGGGCGGGCATTGGCGCGTTTCGAGGTGGAGCTACATGCGTTCGTGTTTGTTTCGAATCACGTCCACCTTCTTCTGACGCCGGCGAATGGTAAGGCCTTGGCCGATTTTATGGCCTATGTGAATCGGCGGATTTCGCTGGAAGCTGGCAAACTGCATGACTGGGAGGGGCCTTTGTGGTCAAGGCGATATCGCGCCATCGCGGTGGTGGACGAGGAATCGCAGGTGGCCAGGCTCCGGTACTTGTTCGAGCATGGGGCAAAGGAAGGCTTTGTTTCGGGCC
>CBDCWB010000014.1:0-3974 GCA_965223205.1 Candidatus Eiseniibacteriota bacterium
CGTTCCCCCGGCCGCGAGCGCCGTCCCGATACGACGCTCGGCCACGTCGTGGGGGACGTTGACGTCGATGTGGAACCGGCCTCGCCCCGGTCTCGGCTCATCCATCTCCTGGAACCAGAGCGGCGGCCCGCCTCGGAGCGGATCGACCAGAGTTCCGTTCCGATCCTCGTACCCCAGGGCCGCGGCCCAGAACGGCCTGATGGCGTCGGCGTCCGTCGTGTCGATGGCGAGCTCGAGCGCGTGGGAGACGGCCGGTTCCGATGCCGCGCCCGACTCGGATGCGATTGCAGAGATCTTCCGCGCCAGGTCGACGTCGCGGGTGGTCAGACCTCCTGTCGTGTGGGTCATCAGGACCACCCGCACCCGATCCGGGTAGCGGATGTCGATATCGGGATGGTGAGCGGCGGCCTCGGCCGCGTCGGTGATCGACGAGACCAGCTGTGCAGCCCCGGGAAACGAGCCGGCGCGGAAGTCGGCACGAATGGCACCGAGCACGAAGCGCCAGTCGGAGAGCCCGTCCGAGACCGCGAATTCGTCGGCGTTCACAGGTGTGTGATCCATGTTCGAATTCAATCATGGGACCGGTCCGGCGGCTGCCACGCCTGCCGGCCGGGCGGTAATCTGCTCGACGATGTGTGCCGGTTGCTACAGCGCGTTCGCGGCGGCGGGATCCAGTGTTCCGGTCGTCGCGGTGATGGCCGCACACACGTGGAGCCGGGTGCGTGACCGGTGTACGACGAAGCCTCGGCTCGAGCGCGCGCTGGACGCGTGGGAGGACACCGCCGACTTCCTCCATCGCCACGGGCTCGATCCGCTCGAGGTGCTCGGGCCGCCACCGGGGCAACCGGTGACGGACGATGACCGGAGCCTCCCGACGACGTGACGGCTGAGTCAACCGGCGGCCCCCGGGAGAGCACGCCCCGCGAAGAGCTCTGGTTGTACCTGTTCGCGGCGCTCAGCTACATCGCCGCGGGCTTTCTGGTCAAGCAGATATTCGCGTGGTGGTGGTTCGGCGCCGTCTGGTTCGTCGGATTCGTCTGGTTGGTGCCGCGCCTCGGGGAGACCTGGCGTCATCGGCGAGGAAGCGACTCGGTTGTCGAGGAGGCCAAGTGAGCTGGGCGGCCCACGACTTCGAGACCTACGTCATCCAGAAGCACATGGGCGTGCGGGTCAGCTTCCTCGCGGTCGTGGTCGGGACCTATACGCCGGACGCGTTCACCAAGTGGTACGTGTACGGCGTTAACAAGGGACCGATCGAGTTCGGGGCTGAAGATCCGGCCCAGTTCCATCGGGGCTGGCCCGGTGCCGGGTTCACCCACTCGTTGACCTTCATGATCGTGCTCACCGGCATCTTCTACCTGGTCACGAGGAGCAAGCCCTGGGCCCTCGGGATCCTCATCGGGGGTATGGCCCACAACATCACCGACATCAACGACACGGTTGGCACCCTGCTGTTCTGGCCGTTCTACAACGAGAACATCTCCACCGGCGCGTGGGCCTACGCGGCCACCGTCGGGCGCTACGACGACGCCGGCGCCTACTACAGCAGCCTCGGCTTCGTGATGGACGTGTTCTGGCTCGTCGTCGTCTTGTTCTATTTCGAAGTCTTCCGTGAAAGGTACTTCTGGAATGTGGTGGTCCCGGCCGATCCGAAGGTCTGGGCCAAGATCGGCAGTTACCTTCCCGACCGGGCCCTCGTCGCGCTGTACCGGGCCGGGATGTTCTATGGCCTGACGCGGCTGATCTTCTGGACGAGCTGGTCGCACATCCTCAACGATTTCGAATGGGACCTGTCCTGGGGCGGGCCGTGGTGGATCCCGTCGGTGAGCCTCTGACCCGACCGGGATCACCAGTCCAGCGCGGCCACGGCGGCCCGGCCGGCAGCCGGCCAGTCGGTGACCAGACCGTCGAGCCGTCGGAGTGTGTCCGCGTCGATCGACGCGGACCTGCACCACGCATAGAGACGCAGCCCGTCGGTCTCACAGCGCTGGGCCAGCTCCGGTGTCACCTGTGACCAGTGGGCGGAGATGCCGCCCGCCCCGAAGCCGACCGCGTCGGACAGGAACCGGTCGAGCTCCTCGGGGCCCTCGGTGTCGCGAAGGAGAGAGATCTCGAGCTCGGGCGCCTGCTCGACCGCGGTGCGGATGGCCGGCTCGTGCTTCGACCAGAACAGGACCCGCTCCTCGAGGCGCTGATTGCGTACCTCGGAGATGACCACCTCCCCGGCTCCGCTGTCCTTCACGTCGATGGCCACCTTCAAGGTCGGTCCGAGCGCGTCGAGGGCCTCCGCCAGAGTCGGGATGGTGCCACCCCCGAGCAGTCGCATCCTGCGGGCCCGCTTCTCGGAGACCCAGTCGAGCCGCAAGGGCCTGAGGGTCGTTCGTAGCAGCCACCGGTCGTGGAGCAACATCGGCTTGCCATCCGAGGTTCGCCGGACGTCGATCTCGACAACATCGGCACCGAGCTCGGACGCCTTGGTGATACCGGCCAGGCTGTTCTCGGGCGCGTCCCGCGGACACGTGCGATGAGCGATCACGATCGGGGCCATTGGCAGCTCCGACCATAGACGGACGGAGGCCGGGCACGGTTCACGCGCTGCGGCTAGGTTCCGATCCCTACCCAATGAAGGGGAGAGTTGATGCGCTTTCTAGTCGTCACGACGGCCCGCGAGTCCGCACCGCCCGAAATGGCGCTCGAGATGATGCAGATGATGCAGGGCTGGCTGGCTGAACGCCGGGGGTCCGGCAAGATGGAGCAGGCGTGGTCGTTTGCCGGGGCGCAGGGCGGTGGCGGCATCCTGAACGTGGACAGCCTGGAATAGCTCGACGCCATCATGAACGGATTCCCGTTCGGCCAGATCTCCGACGTCCAAGTCTTTCCACTCGCCGATCTGGACGCCTCGATCGCCGACCAGATGGCGAAGGTCCAGGCGGTTCTGGAGGAAATGGGGGGTGGCTGACACGAACCTCGGCCGACCCCGGTGAGGGCCGAGTTCGTCGAACGGGCGCGTGACGGTGGAGCCCGGTCCGGCACCGTCGCGACACCTCGGGGGACCTTCGACACTCCGTGCTTCATGCCGGTGGGCACCAGGGGAGCGGTCCGGCACCTGTCAGCCGCGGATCTGCACGAGCTCGGTGTCGAGGTCGTCCTCGCCAACACCTACCACCTGATGCTCAGGCCGGGTGCGGATGTCGTCGCCGCGCTCGGGGGCATCCACGGCTTCGCCGACTGGTCGGGCCACGTGCTCACCGACAGCGGTGGGTATCAGATCTTCTCTCTGGCGCCCGAGATCGACGACGACGGGGCCCGGTTCAAGTCGACCTACGACGGCTCGATGCACACCCTCACCCCGGAGGGCGCGGTCGATGTTCAGGCCCGACTGGGTGCCGACATACAGATGGCTCTCGACGTCTGCCCCTCTTCGGTAGCCGAGCGCGACGTGGTTCGCGACGCGGTCCACCGGACCGCGCGCTGGGCGGATCGCGCTCGCCGGGCCTTCATCGAGCATCCGGATGCCCAGGCCCGTCAGTGCCAGTTCGGGATCGTGCAGGGGGGAACCGACGAAGGCCTGCGAGTCGAATCGGCGAAGCGCACTCTCGAGATCGGATTCGACGGCTATGCCATCGGCGGGCTCTCGGTGGGCGAGGAGCGCCACGAGATGCTGCCCGCCCTGGATTCGTGCATGGCCCTGCTGCCCGAGGACCAGCCCCGGTACTTCATGGGACTGGGGGACCCGGTGGGAATCGTCGAGTCGGTCCGCCGAGGCGTCGACATGTTCGACTGTGTGCTCCCCACCCGACTGGCCCGCCACGGAACGATCCTCAGCGACTCCGGCCGCTACAACCTGACTCGCGCCGAGTTCGCCGACAGCGACGAGCCCCTCGATCCGAACTTCCCCGAGAGCCCCACCGCAAGATGGTCCCGGGGGTATCTGCGCCATCTCCTCAACACCGGTGAGCCGACCGGTCCCCGGC
>CBDCWB010000015.1:0-2337 GCA_965223205.1 Candidatus Eiseniibacteriota bacterium
CGAAGCGTGCTGCAGGAGAGTCCATTCCGGTGGCGTGTTCGCTCCGCAACTAACATTCGACACTGCTTCCTCGAAGTGCGGGTTCCCAAAGTAGAACGCCTCACCGCCATTTGGTTGATCAGCGCGAGGTCGAGTCCCCCGGATAACCTGCAAGAAATCAACCAATGATGTGTCAGGTTGAGCTCCACGGATCTTTCGATAGAACGGAAATCCTTTGTCCATCGATGCTGGTTTGTCCCTCACAAGATACTGCAACGGAGGATACATGCCTCGGTGCTCAGGGTTGTCGAAGGAAACCCCATAGCATTGAGGGTCCACATCGGTGGGGTAGTCGAAAATTGATGAGTACTCTGTCATGTCGTTTAGCGCCGGTACCGCGCGAAAGAAAACGTATTCCGTTCGGGACAGGGCCGCCGTCGTGGGCGGGATCGTGAACCGTTGAAGCTCGCGCTCCGCAACATCCCATGGAGTCACAAAATCCCAATTCGCCGGATTCGCCACCCAAGGCTCATGCTGGTTGACGCTGCGTATTCGCCCCCACTTCGGAGATCCACCAGCTGCGTCCGCGGGCTCCTCAGAACACGCCATGACCAGCTCTGGAATCCCCCTGTAAAGTTTCAGGGTATCGGTCGGAGCGCATAGCGCGACCGCCGAGTCATACGTTGTTGAACTACCTACCATGGAGCCGAAGTACCATGCGCCTGTGCTGACGTCGAACTGTGATGACAACTCTGTAAGGTCGTCAGCTGTCCCAAGGTCGAAGCACTCAGATTGATTTTCGGTCTCAGATGTGAGCACGTGTACAACGCTGTCGCCAGCCCCAAGATACTTGCGAAACGTCGAAGTGTTGAATAGTATGATCGCTGCTGGCCGCTGTGCGTATGGCACGCTCTGAGCTTCCTCGGCGATTCCGCGAAAGAAGTAGAGAAAAAGCGGGCGTTTCCAGCATGCAAGCTTGCACGGCGAGTCACAAGGGTTCCGAGCATTCGAGAAGCAACACTCTTCGTCTGACCAAAGGCCGGTCCCGGGAAGGAAGTGCAGTTCTCCTCCTGGAAAAGAGTCTGCAAAAACCTGCATGAACTGCCTCCCACGGTGCATTACGGTTTCGCGCAATGGTGCGACGAATTTTTGTATGTCGTCGCTGTTGCCATTCGGCCCCTGGACATCTGATTCGAACAGTAGCTCCCCACTCAACCACCAGAGTGAATCGCAGTCCGCTGTAGGGCGGTCAATACTCCATGGCCTGCCTTTGAAGGTCTCGTGATCGAAAATGACGCCTTTCAGCCCGTTCCTGCGCGCAGCCCCGGCAAACCTGCCTACCTGCTCGAGAAACGTCTCCTCCTTCTCATTAGGGAGCGTGACATCGTCGCCCCTGTAACTCTTGCCCCAAGCCGTATCGTCCTCCCACCAAGGCATGCAGCCACCCGGGGCGGCCCCCATCTGTGCTCGCAGAAAGTTGTGCATACGGTATTGCTCGCTTCTTTCCCTTGGCAGACCAAGAACGCACTCCAGATTCTCCCCCCATGGATTTGTCGTGCCCGCGACACCCAGCCGATCGCCACTAGTAAAAAAGTGGGAACTGTGGACAAATCCGCCAATTCCGTTGTCGGCAAATACTTCGAGGTTGTCTCTGAGCCACTGGGGATCAGCCACAGCTTCCATTACGAGCCTCGCACGACCTTGGGCCACAGCCACGTCGGAAGCAAGCGTGAGTAGAGGTGCCAGGAAACTCAATGCTAGGGCCAAACGATGGACGGCGGAACGCAATGTGGGCATAACGACCTCCTACTTCAACTTGAGATCTCAACGCCAGTCGACGTGGCGACGCGTCTCGTTCTCACAGAGGGCCCCGCATTCGCAGGCACGCGATCGGCGCCAGCCGCGCCCCACGGGAACCCATCGGCAACTTAACAGAAACTTCTTCGCGAAGCCAGCAACACGCCTTGAGCGTGAAATCCCAACTTCGTTCGCCTCGCGTTCACGGCAGCGATGGTCTCGGATGTTGTATACCCAAGAGCAAGCGACCGAAAACGGTCGCGCGATACGGTATCGATCTACAACCGCCGGCACTGCCCAAACGCGACCAGGTGTTCCGCGTAAGAGCTCTTTCTGGAGGAGTCCCTGTGAAACTAGAGCGGCGTGCCCGCAGAACAGCGACGGCGCGGTCGACACCGACGCCATCCGGACTGCGCGAGGCATCGACTTCCTTAGCGCAACTTCCTAACAGCCAATGAGAGCGCCGGGGTCAGCGTAACCCCCGTTGTCGCCTTCAATAGTTTGAGGCAGCGCTTCAGCATAGCCTTTGCTGGCCTCTCTCGCGCTGCTGAGGACAGCCGA
>CBDCWB010000016.1:0-6649 GCA_965223205.1 Candidatus Eiseniibacteriota bacterium
CCCCGCGAATCGTAAACCCCTCGATCGTTGAGCCGTCGGCTCCTTGCCCTATCGTGATGACGTGCTGCGGAGCCCCACCGGCGTCGATCACAGTGGTGAGTGGACCACCTTCACTGAGGAGAGCAAGCGGATGGGATACGGCAAGGACCTCCAAGTAGACACCTTCAGCGACAAGCACCGTATCTCCAGCAACAGGACTGAAGGATTCCATCCTGAATCGACTCGCCCGATTGGACATAGATGACCCCTGCTTGCGCCTCAGCAATAGGAGCAACAGCAAAAAACCGCAATTGCAAGCCCGCTTCTTCTCATGACTGTCCCCCTTTGAAACTCACTTGGTCAAAATCAACTTGCCGGAGCGCGTTTCGCCGTCGAGGCTAAGCCGGTAGAAGTAGACACCCGATTCCTGCTGTGTTCCGCTAGGGCCATGATCCGCAAGCATCACCTCAGCGCGCGAGAACGAGCCGAGCTTCCACCTCTTTGGCGCCATCCACTCGTAGCCAGTACACGCCCGCCGGTTCGTCCCGAGCGTCCCAGGTGGCGCTTCCACTTCTAAGGAAGATCGTGTCAACGAGGTGGCCACCCACGTCGAGAGATACGCACACTGCGGAATGCAACGCCCGGCAACTCCAGGGAAACGTACGCACGCGCGGGATTTGGGTACGCCCGCAGCGCTGGGCGGGCGGGCGGCGCGCCTTCACCCGCGAGAATAGCGGCAACGCCGCAACCGACGCGTAGGGCGCCAATCAAGCCGCAGGTCCCCAAGGCTGCCGGCGAGTTCGCTGCTAGTCGGTAGTCGCCATTCTCAGGGTCGCAGAAGAGCGGATCGGCGTAGACGTTGTCGTCCTCCCCGATCACCAGACCGCAATCGTCTTCCAACGGGGCTGCACTTCCCCAGAAGACGTTGCAGCTCGCAACTGTCGCGCCTAGGCACTCCAAGGCGACGCCGGGGCCACCGTGCTCCACGACGTTGCGCTCGAAAGTACCGATGATACACGTCCCAACGTCGCCTTCATTGTCTGCTAGTGTGTTTTGAGTACAGTTGACATTGAACAGCTCCAACACGCGGTGCGCTACATGGCCAGTGACAACGTTCCCACCAAAGCTGCTTTCGGCAAGGTAAACCACTACGGTGCCAAAGTTTCTTTCGAGCCAATTGTTGCGCACGGTGGCGTTCCAAGCCCAGATGCCAGCAACTCCTTTGCCGGAGAGGTTGTCACGGACCACATTGTCTTCGATCAGAGCATGTGGAGCGTAAACATAGATGCCGGCAATGGAAAACGGATTGTGAGTATGCTCCACGATGTTCGCTCGGATTGTGATCTGCTCCGCTCCATCGACAAAGATTCCAGCCCCCCCATCTGCCCCGCGAATCGTAAACCCCTCGATCGTTGCTCCTTGGGCGCCCTGCTCTACCGTAATGACATGTTGCGGAGCCCCATCGGCGTCGATCACCGTGGTGAGTGGCCCACCCTCACTGAGCAAAGTAAGCGGATGGGATACCACGAGGACCTCGACGTAGACACCTTCAGCGACAAGCACCGTATCTCCAGCAACAGACTGAAGGATTCCATCCTGAATCGACTCGCCCGATTGAACATACACCACGTCCGCTTTCGCCCCAGCAGAGAGCAAGCAGCAAAAAACCGCAATTGCAAGCCCGCATCTTCTCATGACTGTTCCCCCTTGAAACTCACTTGGTCAAAATCAACTTGCCGGACCGCGTTTCGCCGTCGAAGCTAAGCCGGTAGAAGTAGACACCCGACTCCTGCTGTATTCCGCTACCGTCCTTGCCATCCCACACCAGACTGTGCTCTCCGCCCGGAAGTGGATCGTCAACGAGTCGCCTCACCAAGCGCCCGTCAACCGAGTAAAGATCCAGTCGCGCCTGCCCACCTCGGACAAGCCCAAACTCGATTTTTGTGTTCGGGTTAAAGGGGTTCGGACGGCCGCCGGATACATACGCAATGGCGCTGACTGGATCCTGCTCGGGCAAGCGCTCCCCCGCCGCCTCTGAGTAGTAGCCTTCAAACGCTACGGCAACCGACTGCACCCATCCGTCAGCAGGCGCGGAAGCGGTGACGCCGAACGTCAGTTTTTCAGCGTGGTGTATCGTTGTAGTTTGCCCATCCGCCGCAGCCAACACGGCCGGATCGACAACCTCGTACGCCACCTCCAGCGTGTCCGGCACCAGCGACCGCGCCACGAAATCGGCGGCGGTGGAAGGGCGCACCACCGCAACCCGATCGATCGAGTGGTAGTCGAGCCAACGGAGTCGAAGAGCCAGTCGCCCGCCCGTGTGACCGATATCGCTCACGCGAATGCACTCCTCGGCAAACCACGCACGCCGGGGTAGCACCGCAGCCGGGCTCCATGTGCCTTCGACGATCTCGCGCTCAACCGACACCGCGGGGCTTGTAGGAACGTCGTCGCCAGCAAGTCCCTTATGCACCACGATCAAGGCGTCTTCGCTGGCAACCTCCTGCCACTCGACGACCATGACAGCGCCAGGCTCGCCGTGAACGGGATCGCCGGACCGCACGATGTCGCCGCTTGAGCCGTCGGGCAGCGTTGTACTCCATACGGCACGCTCAGCTCGGTATCCAAACACCCTTCCTGTACGATCAATCGCTACCGAGACGTTCGGATCGTGGTCGATGACCACAACCTCCGCTCGATCCAGAACAGTAGTCGAGTACCCATCTTCTCGGACTTTGAAAACGTAGCGCCCGTCGACGGGATTCTGCGCGCCGACCAACACGGCATCCGATCTGGCTGTGCCGGGCTCTGCCTCGCTTCGCACCGTCTTGGCGTCGACGTAGTGCTTACCGTAAGACTGCCAGTCGTAGTACTCCTCGAACTCGGTCTCCATTCTGCGGAACCAACTCGGCAACAGCGTCCCATCTCCGTAGGTGTATTGGATGCAAGACGTGCTGTCTTCGAAGCCAACCCAAACAATCAGGACGTTACTCGTATCTGGCGGGCTACCCCCAGAGTACCCGGAGGTTGGAGCGCCCTCCGAAATGCACTTGGCACTGTCGGGTAGCGTCCCTCCAGCCCACAACACGCTGGGACCCCTTAGCGGACTAGAGAGAGAGAGAGAGAGAGAGCAGGACGGAGCAGACCGCGAGGAGAAGCGTGCGGTGCGCGGTTAATGCAGCCATTGTGACCTCCATGGCGTACGCGGCAGCACGACCGGGGGTCGAGGGGCGGCCCTCGGCGGCACTTCCATGTCGGGACAGGCGCGCTCAACGCCTGGCAACCACATTGACGTTAGGCGTCGTGATTGACTCTGTCAACGCCTATCCTGGCCATCTCACGGGGGCTCGCTTGGCGGCTCCTAACCGCATGCTGCAAAGCGATCTAGCCAAGTTTCTTGCAGGCGGCCATGTTGGAACTCACCAGCGGTCAACGCGTTCTTGCGGTACTAACGCGGCGTCTCCCTCGGTACAGGTGTCAGCTGGCTCTGCCGCCCCGTGCGCTGCGCAACCACTGCCGCCGCTAGCGCGCAGCCAATCGAAACCGTCGCCGCCACGCGGAAGACGCCGTCGATACCCAGCTGGTTGGCCAGCCAGCCACCCAAGAGCGGTCCGACAAAAAAGCCGAGGATGGTTGCCGAGTTGGCGAGTCCGGTGATGCCGCCGCGCATGCCTTCGGGGGCTTGACGACCGATCATCGCGTGGAGCGCCGGGCCGATGCCGGCGATCGCTAGGCCCAGCAAGGCGCGCAGCGCAAACATCGCCGGGAGGTTGTGGGCATGCGCGTGGAGGAAGAGTGACGTCGCGGCGAGCGTGGAGGCACCGACCAGGAGCGGCTTTAACCCGACGCGCGCCGAGATCTTGCCCAGCAAGGTCGAGCCGAGGAGCGTGAAGGCGGCGACCACCGCAAACCCAAGGCCGGTAATGAGCCGCGCGTCCAGCGCCGCGCCGCAGAGGTCCTCCACGTAGAGGGGGAAGATGGGCATCGTCATCGCGATCCCCACCATCGAGAGCATGAGACCCGGGAGGGCGATCCGCAGCTTCCACTCTTTGAGGACCTGCCGCAGGGGCGCTCCCAGCGAGAGGGAACGCGCGGTGGCATCGCTGGGCGTCTCCCGCAGTTGGGCTGCAACGTAAACCGCAGCCGCGCCGATGATCAGTCCGACGAGCAGGAAGAGTTGGCGAAACGGCAAGAACCCCGCCAGCACACCGCCCAAGGCCGGTCCGAGTAGCCGCCCCGCCGACGCCGACGCCGCCAGGCGCCCCATAGCCCAGGGCAGTTCCCCGCGGGGCGTCGAGGCGGAGACTAGGGCGAGTGCGGCGGGCACGAAGCCCGTCACCATGCCCTGAAACACACGCAGCAGAAAGAAGTGCGCCGGCGACTCGATGAAAACAAGCGCCAGATTGACGACGGCCAACCCAACAATGGCGCGCACGACCATCTTCTTGTGGCCAAACCGGTCGCCCAGGTGCCCCCACAGGGGTGAGACGATCGCCGCGGCTAGAAACGGGCCGGCGAAGATGAGGCCCGACCAGCGTTCGATGGCGGCCCGATCGCTCATCCCCAGCTCGCGTAGGAAGAACGGGATCAGCGGCATGATGATACCCATCGACGACACCGTGGCCAACTGCGCCGCGCTCAGCACGTTGAGGTTACGGCGCCAATGGCCCGGCTCCGTCATCGATGCAGCTCAGTCATGCAACCTATGTCTTTTGTTCCTTCTTCTCCGCCGCCGGGAACAGAATGTTGTTGAGGATCAAGCGGTAGCCCGGTGAGTGTTTGTGCAGCGCCAGGTTGGTCGGTGGATCGCCCACCGCGTGCTGGTAGTCCTCGGGATCGTGCCCACCCAGGAACGTGAACGTCCCCTGGCCATAGTGGCCATGCAGGTATTTGACCTCTTCGGTGCCTTCCACTTGGGCGAGGATGGTCACCGAGTCCTTGATGAGGGAGCGCTTGTAGCCGGTCGTCTGACCGAAGAAACCGTTGACCACCGCCACGTGGCATTGAGTGAGCATGGTGGGCACCGGGTCGTGCTTGGCGGAGAACTCGAAGAGTGAAAAGTAGTCGGCCTCGGGCCCGCGGGCGATCCGGTAGTTCGACGTGTCGATGTCGGAGAACTCGTAGACCATTGGGTTGCGCTCAAGGCGGAAGTCGCGAAACGCCAAGCACTCGTCAAAATCCAAGCGCGCTTCGGCGTCAGGGGCCATCGGGTCGCCGTCGAACATCGCCTCACAGATGTCGGTCGGCGCCGCCGACAAGGCGATGTCGAAGGTATCGGTGGCCGAGCACATGGCGAACATGAACCCACCCCGCGCCACGTAGTCGCGAATGGCCCGGGTCACCGCCAGTTTGTGGCGGGACACCTTGGCAAAGCCCGCCTCCTCGGCCATCTTCTCGTAAAGAGCCTCGCGCTCGCGGTACCAGGGCTGGTTTCGGAAGCTGGCCCAGAAACGCCCGTACTGACCGGTGAAGTCTTCGTGGTGGAGGTGCAACCAATCGTAGTTGCCCAGCTCACCGGCCATGACTTCCTCATCGTAGAGGGTTTCGTAATCAATCTCGGCATAAGTGAGCGCCAAGGTCACCGCATCGTCCCAGGGTTCCGACGTTGGCGGTGTGTAGATGGCGACGCGTGGTGGCGTTTCGAGAAGAACCACCTCCATGTTGCCGCTCTCCATTGCGTCGTAGACCTGGACCTGCATGCTGGCGTCGATCGGCTCGTAGCGCACACCCATCAGCTTGGCTCGCCGCTCGACCACCGGCGAGTCTGGCATCAGGAAGGAGCCGCCGCGGTAGTTGAGCAGCCACTCAACCGTCTCGCCCTTCTGAAGCACCCAGTGGGCCAACCCGTAGGCCTTCAGGTGGTCAGTCTGCACCAAGTCCATGGGCACCAGGAGATCGGCACGAGCCGACGGTGCTCCGAGCAAAGCTGCAAGCACAACCATGCACAGGACGCGGGCAAAGCGGCGAGCAAGCACTATTACGTCTCCTGGTTCAAGACTTGCAAGATCTTGCGCGCTTCGGCGGCTTCCAAGCTTTCGGGAAAACGCACCAGAACCTCTTCGTAGGCGGCGATGGCGCGCGGTACGTCTCGCACCGTGTCGCTGTAGTAGTGGCCGATGCGCATTTGCGCCGTGACCTGGTGCGGCGTCTCGGGGAGCGAGTCGACGAGCGCCTGATAGAAGGGCAACGCCGTCTCCGGTGTGGCGGTTTGGACCGCCGCGTCGCCCATCATCAGATACACGTCGTCTTTGAGGTCGCCGTCTGGGAAGGCGCCGAGGAGCGCCCGGCACGCCGCCAACGCCGAGTCGGGCGCCGCCAGCCGCAGCCACATGGCGGCGCGGCCATAGTGCTGGAGAGGTTCGTGCCCGCCGCCCAGATTGTCTCGAATCAAAAGGCCGCGCGAGATGGCATCGTTCGTCAGGTAGCCCCGGCGATACTGCTTGGCGAACTTGGCGTAGCCCTCGGTAGCGACGTCGATGTCGCCGCCGAACAATGCCAGCTCGACGAGATCGAACGCCGCCACCTCCTTGACGACGGGGTCACCCCGGGTGGTATCGGCGACGGCCTGGAGGGCGGCGCCGGCTGAGTCCAATGCACCCACAGCCAGGAAGCGCCGGAACTCGGCGAACGCCGGCCCGGCACGCAGCTCATCAATGCGCGCGTCCATCGA
>CBDCWB010000017.1:0-2147 GCA_965223205.1 Candidatus Eiseniibacteriota bacterium
ACCGAAGGTCGCGTGAGTTTATAACGACCTACCGCCGCTTGCTGACGAACCGCGGCGGTGTCACCGATCAGCGGACCAGCGCCATGCGGCCGGTGAGGGTTCGGCCGCCAGCCTCTAGCCGGTAGAAGTAGACGCCGGAGCCAGCGGGAACGCCGCGTGTTTCGCGGCCGTTCCAGCGGACGGAGTGGACGCCGGCGTCGCGGACATCGTCGAGAAGAACGCGCACCACGCGCCCGGCCACGTCGTGCACCACGAGGCGGGCTGCCCCCCGGGCCGGTAGATCGAAGCGGATGGTGGTTCCCGGGTTGAACGGGTTGGGGCGGGCGGGGTGGAGGGCCAGGGCGCGCGGCGGCAGGGCGCGGGCGCGGCGCAGGGGGCCAAAGAATTGCGACGCTTGATCTTCACCGACCGCTTCAATCCAATAATCGTAGTTTTCAGAGAGTAGCAAGTTCGCGTCGGTGTATTCGTACTCGAACTGGCTAGTCAGGGGGTCCTCAGTTAACCGCGTTCGTTCACGCGTTCCGGCCACGCTCCGCCACACGTGGAACCCGAGGAGGTGGGGTGAGCTTTGGGCAATCCAGCTCAGCCGGATGGACCGCAAGTGGATCGACTGGACGATCGTCGTCAGGTCGACGTGCTCGAGCTGGACCTCGCTGATTGGTGCCTCCTCGATGGCGATGCGACGCTGACCGCTTCCGTCGTGCGCTTACCTAGTCCCCGACGGCCATTGCACCTCAACGCGGTCGGCGTAGGTGCCGAAGTGCAGCGCCGGCGAGTGGTTGCTTTGCACCATCTGGGCGTGCTGCTGGGTCGTGTCCCGGGTGATTGTGACCAGGGCGCCAATGCCCTTTGAGTTCGACGCCCGGCCTTGCAAATCGATCTCCAGCCAGGAGTTTCCGCGGTCCTCGGCTTCGAGAAGGAGGTTGGAGCGTGTGGCGCGTAAACCGAATACGTCGACGCCGCCGTTTTGGTTGACGTCGGCCAGCGCCAACGAGTGAATGCCTGCAAACTCCTGAGGGAGCGTGATGCTGAAGAAAGAGCCGTCGCCGGCATTGCCCCGAAGCAGTACGGCGGCCGCGTTTCTGCCCAAGAAGAGGTCCAGGCGACGGTCGTTGTTGAAGTCGGCCCAAGCTGCCGCCTGGACTCCGGCCGGGATCACCTCGGTGTCGACGGCACTGAACACTTCGCCGTCGTTTCTGAGCAGCTGACTTTGCCCTTCGGGGGCGAATTGAAAGACGTCCCAATCGCCGTCGGCGTCGTAGTCGGCCCAGGCGGAGGCGCCACCGAGCGCGCCGAGCGCCAGCGCGTTGGGGGTTGCCTCGACCAAGCCGACACCGTCCTCGTAGTGGTATAGTGCGTTTCGCACCGTGCCGGTCAAGTAAAGGTCGACCCAGCCGTCGCCCGAGACATCCAAGGCCGAAACGTGTGTGGTTTGGTGGCTTTCCAGGGCGGCGTGATCGCCCTGCAACAAGGCGCCGCTCTCGTCTTGGACCAAGAGGCGGTTCGGGTGATGGGGAGAAGCGAGGAGGAGGTCCAAATCCCCGTCGTTCTCCAGGTCAAACCAGGCGGCCGCTTCGACGTCGCCGGCGGTGCCAATAGAGGCCATTTCCACGGCGGTCAGTTGGCCGCCGCCGTCGTTCGCCAGCAGCTGGTTCGGATTGCCTTGGTTGCCGAGGAACACGTCCCAGTCGCCGTCGCCGTCGTAGTCCGCCCAGCTTTGCGTGAGCGTCGGTGAGGCTGTGGAGAGTGCGGGCGCTTCGTGGTCAAACCAGCCAGCCGTCAGGGAGGTTGTGGCGTTGGCGTAGGTCTTGTTGGCGTCCAGCGAAGTACGGACTAGATCATCTGTACCGTCACCAGTGAAGTCGACGAAGGCGGCGACTCCCCACGCCACCGGCGCGCCAACATCCGGCCAATGGATGACAAACCGATCCTCAGGGTCGATGACGTACTCCGGGCCGGAGTTTGATTCTCCACGGTGGCGGACCCAGACGCCGTACAAAACCGGCAGCTGGCCAGAGAAGTAGATGTCGTCCTGCATGAATTCGCTGTCAGGCGTTTCGCTGTAAGGGACATCAAGGATGAGCAAGTACTCGCGCCCGCCGTCTTCCTCGGTTGTCGGTTGAAACAACGCGTCCTGGGATGCGGGC
>CBDCWB010000018.1:0-6816 GCA_965223205.1 Candidatus Eiseniibacteriota bacterium
CGGCCGTAGCGGACAGGGCCGCCTCCTGAAAGTCCCCATCGCCAGTTGCAGTGCTGCCCTCAGTGAGGGCTTCGAAGGCGATTGCATCCGGCGGCGAACTGGCGGGGGCGTCGATCACCACAATCGACTTGAGATCCGGCAACTGGTCCCGAGCGGCGAGGACCTTCTTCAGTTGGCGTTCATCCGCGGCAATAGCTACCTTGGCGGCGGAGTTTCGGAGAATGAACTCGACCTGGTGGGTAAGAAGGGTTGGATAGATGGGCACCGTCACCGCGCGGTTGGCGAGGATCCCGAAGTCTGCCGCGGCCCACTCCAATCGGTTCGGGCTGAGGATGGCTACTCGATCGCCGCGCGCCACGCCCAGTCGCTTGAGCCCCGCAGCGACGCCGCGCACGAGTGCCGCAAACTCCAGGTGGGAGACCGACTCCCACTGGCCTTCGCGTTTGACCCGGAAGGCGTCGGGCTTTTGATAGCGCTCGACCGCTTCCAGGAATAGGTGGTTTAAGCTGTGAGACGACATGGTTCAAAGTCTCCGCCGGGGACGTCTTGTTTGTCTAGCACGGCGTCGCACGGGGATCAAGCACCAACGCCTGTGAGGGGGCAGATGCAGCTCGATTGGGGGCCAGACGCCGAGCGGGGACTCGAGCTTTTTAACAGCGGTGAGTTCTATGCCTGCCACGACGTGTGGGAAGAAGTATGGATGACCAAATCGGGCGCTGAGCGGACCTTTTACCAAGGCCTGATTCAGTTGGCTGTAGCCATGTTCAAGGCTGCTCAGGGGAATCATGCTGGAACACGGAGCCTTTTGCGCAAGGGCATTGCAAAACTGCAATCCGTCCCGGAAGTCGTCTCTCCTTTAGACATCGACCTCTTGTTGGTGGATGCGGAGAGGCTTCTCAGCCGGATCGAAGAATTGGGCCCAGCACGCTTGAGCGAACTCGGAAACGATGAGTTCTTGCGCATTCGCCGGGTGGGCAAACCACCCGGTGCATTGGGGGAGGGTGCCAGTTCAGGGCCGACGGGGGGGTGAAATCGGGCACGGAGCGGCCCTGGGCCGCCTCCAGCCGGCTTCAGTTGGCATATCTCCTGCATTACTCCTAATGGACTGGCCCCCACCCGGTGGGGGCGCTGCGTTTTGCAGGCAACGTCCACGGGGTGAGCGGCAGGGTATGGACCAGCACATCGACTTGTTGTTTCGCATTGAGAATATCGAAGCAGAGTTGGTGGGGCTCGAGCCCACGAACGCCGAACTGCGCGTCACCGAACTCGAAGGGCTGATCCAGGATCTGCCGACCCCTTTGCGCGAGCAGTACGAGTGGTTGCGCAGTTGGACGCGCTACCCGATCGCCCGCCTGCGCGCCCGTGCCTGCACCGGCTGCAACGCCGAGTACGGCACCGACCACGCCTACCTCCAGGTGAGCCACCCCCAGCTCGCGTACTGCGAGCACTGCATGCGCATCTTGCTCCTGCGCGACCTCCGCGTCGTCGCTTAGCGACAGCACCTGTGCTACCATGCCGGCCTCGAAGCAGGTCCCGCCTGCCTATCCTTGACTCGAGGTCTCAGTGGCACAGTCGATGTCCGCGGCGCCTGCGTCCGAACTTCTGTTTGGCGCCGATCCCACCCAGCGCCTGGTGGCAATCGAAGTGACCCCAGCCGGCGAGGTTGTTTGCTGGCAGCGGCACGGCGCAGGCGTCGAACGTCACACAGCCCCTCTCGAAGCTCTCCTCTGGGTTGAAGATCCGCGCTTCCTAGACGAGTTTGACGGCGCCTACAAGATCCAGCCGCTCGCCGGCGAGTTGCCGCTGGCGCACGTCGTCCGAGTTCGGTCCGGCAAGGAGCTGGAAGCGCTCAAGCGCCACCTGGTTGGCGTCACCGGTGACAACCCCTCCAACGCCCAAGCACCCTACCTGTACGTTAGCGACCGCGTGCACTTGCACCTCATGTCCACGGGGACCACGCTCTTCAAGGGCATGCGTTTTGATGATCTGCGGCGGCTACAGATCGACATCTTGGCTCATGCCGCGCCTGGGGACGATGCGCCGCGCGCCGACTGCCCGGAAGATCGCATCCTGTCGATCGCTCTGACCGACACCGAGGGCTACCGCGAGGTGTTGGACGGCTCCGGCGAGCAGGAGCTGATCACCAAACTGGCGCAGGTGATTGGCGAGCGCGATCCCGACATCATCGAAGGGCACAATTTCTACAAGCAGCAGCTTGAATACTTGCGACGCCGTGCCGAGCGCTACAAGCTGGGCTTGGCCTGGGGGCGCGACGGATCCAACGTGCGCTTCCGACGGAGCCGCGTACAGATCGCCGAGCGGACCATCGATTTCCCCCTGGGAATGGTCTACGGCCGCCACTGTGTCGACACCTGGGTGTTGACCCAGTTCTACGACCTTGGCAGTGGGCGCGGTCTCGGCGGCTACGAATTGGCGGACGTGGTGCCGGAGCTTGGCCTGGCACCCGGAGATTTTCAGTACCACACACCCTTCGAGCGCGAGGCATTGCTTGCCGCTGAGCCCGAGCGGCACCGCCACTACCACCTAGAGCTTGCCGACCAGGTGGCCGCGCTGTCGAAGCTGCTCCAGGCTAGCTACTTCGTGCAAGCGCAGATTTTTCCCTACAGCTACCACCAGGTTATGGTGCGTGGCCAGGCCACCAAGATTAACGCGCTCATGTTGCGCGAGTACTTGCGGCGCGGTCAGTCGGTGCCCAAGCCTCCCGAGGTGGGCGTGCCGATCGTCGGCGGTTTCACGGCACTTGGTGCCGAGGGCATTGTCGAGCCGATCGTCCACTGCGACGTTTCGTCGCTCTATCCATCGGTCATGCTGGCTTTCCAGATTCAACCCCGAGACGACCCGTTGCACCTCTTTTTGGCGCTGCTCGGACATTTGCGAACCATGCGCTTGGAGGCCAAGGCGGCGCTGGCGTCGGCCACCGATCCAGTGGAAACACACCACCTGGAGGCTTTGCAGTCGACCTTGAAGATCGTCATCAACTCTTTCTACGGTTTCCTGGGGAGTCCGTTTCCCAACTGGGCCGACACTGAAGCAGCGAACGCGGTGACCGCCAAGGGACGGGAACTGGTGCAATCGATGATGCGTTGGCTGGAGGGGCGCGGCGCCAAGTCGGTCGAGGTCGATACCGACGGCGTCTACTTTGTGCCACCGCCGGCTGTCCGTGGCGAAGCGGCCGAGCGCGGCTTTATCGCTGAACTCGGCGCCGAGCTTCCCGAGGGGATCGACGTCGAATTGGCTGGTCGCTACCGCTCGATGCTGAGCTACAAGGTCAAGAACTACGCGCTCTTGGGCTACGATGGTCAGCTGCGGATCGCCGGCTCCGGGTTGCGGTCGCGCGGGGTCGAGCGTTACCTTCGCCGCTTCCTGCGCGAGGCAATCCGCCTAGCACTGGACGGGCGCGCCGCCGATATCGAGGCCTTCTACGAGCAAACCATGGCTCAGATCGCCGAGCACCGAGCGCACATCACCGATCTCATGAAAACCGAAACGTTGTCGGATTCCCTTGCCGAGTACGAGCGCAAGATCGAAGCGGGGAAACGCAACCGCGGCGCCGCTTACGAGCTGGCCCTTGCCGCCGAACGCGATTATCGCCCCGGCGATCAGCTGTCCTACTATGTCACCGGCGACAAGAAGCGCGTCAAAGTGTACGAGTGTGCCAAACCGGTGGGTGCTTGGGATCGGCGCTCCCCAGACGAGAACGTCGCCTACTACCAGCAAAAGTTGGCCGACACGTTCAAGAAATTCGCGCCCATCCTCGGAGTCGAGGTCGGGCAGCGCGGGCTTGGGCTCTAGGAGGGGCGATGGATCAGCGCGCCAACCGCATCATCTTGATCGGGATCCTGATCGGCATCTTTGCCGGCGGCTTCTTGGGCTGGGCGCTCGGCGAGCGCATGACCGCCGTCAAGTGGATCGGCGACTTCTTCTTGGGTGCTTTGAAGATGATGATCGTCCCCCTCATCGTCTCGTCGATGATTGTTGGGATCACCGGGTTGGGAGATATCCGCCGGGTGGGCTCGATCGGTCGCCGTACGCTCCTCTACTACATGGCAACCACCGGTCTGTCTGTCCTCTTGGGCATCATCTTGGTCAACATCATGAAGCCGGGGGTCGGCGTCGGGATTGCCGGCGTCGAAACCCCCGACCGTGTCGTCGCCAAAGAGGCCATTGGACTGACCGACCTCATCCTCAGTTTTATTTCCAACAACGTGGTGGCGTCTGCTGCCGATCCAGCTCTCAGGCAGATCTTGCCGCTTATTACCTTCAGCCTGATTTTTGGTGCTGTCCTCACGACGCTCGGCGAAAAGGGACGGGTGGTCATCGACTTCTTTGACGGTGTCAACGAAGCCATCATGAAGATGATCCACCTGGTGATGTGGCTGGCGCCTCTCGGCGTGTTCGCGTTGATTGCTTCGCGCCTGGGCTTGGCCGGCGGCGGCGACGCCTTTTGGGGTGAACTCCTGAAGATCGGCAAGTACGCCGCCACAGTGATTGTCGGCCTCTTGTTGCACGCCATCGTCGTCTTGCCGCTCCTTCTTCGCATCTTCGGGCGGCGGAACCCGCTGGCTTATGCCTCGGGCATGGCCAACGCCTTGACCACGGCCTTTTCGACCGCGTCGAGCTCCGCCACTCTGCCGGTGACGATGGAAAGCGCCCAAGACAACAACCAGGTGTCCAAGCGGGCGACCAGCTTCGTGCTCCCCATCGGAGCGACGATCAACATGGATGGCACCGCGCTGTACGAGTCAGTCGCCGCCATTTTTATTGCCCAGGCGGTTGGCATCGACCTGACGCTCGGCCAGCAGTGCATCATCTTCCTGACCGCGACTCTGGCGTCGATCGGCGCCGCCGGCATCCCCGAGGCCGGATTGGTGACCATGGTCATCGTCTTGCGGGCTGTCGACTTGCCGCTCGACGGCATCGGCCTGATCCTGGCAATCGATTGGTTCCTGGACCGCTGCCGCACTACCGTCAACGTCTGGGGCGACGCGGTGGGGGCCGCCATCATCGACCGCTTGTGTGGGTTGGTGCGGTGTTAACCACCTACCACCGACCCCGGCGTCTCGTGCGCCAAAATCCGCGCCCTTTGCTCGTCGCTCAAGGGCTTGGTCCGGTGGCGCTCGTAGTCGAACATCGCTTGCACCGTCTCGGCGGTAGCGACCACGACGCCGTCGCCGACGCGCTTCACCTCATAGGCGAACCGGAAGCTCTTGGTGCCGACCGCCGATGCCCGGATCGACACCTCGAGCGCGTCGCCTACTAGGACCGGGGCTTTGAAGTCGATCTCGGCGCGGGCCAGGATGAAGTCAACGTCGTTGAACCTCGGGACGCCGAAGACGTCCTTGAAGTACGCGGTGCGGGCGACCTCCAGGTAGGAGAGAAAGACGGCGTTGTTGACGTGGCCCATGGCGTCGGTGTCGCGGAAGCGGACTTGGATCGGTACGGTCAGAATGGTGGGTGTGCTCCTGGGCAGTAGGGTCAAATCCCGGCGATGACACGTCGGCGATCTTTGGGCGCCGGCACCTTACCATGGCTAACTGAGGGGTGGTCGCGCTATGATTGAGGGGTGCCTCGCCGAGGCGACACAAGGCCGGCGTCAACCCATGCCCAAAGCCCCCGGAGACCCCGCCATGACCCACCGTTCTCGCGTGTCCCTCTTGGCTTTAGCCCTGCTGAGCATCGCCTGGACCCATTTTTCGGCACCGGCCGCAGCGGTCGAGTTGCCGCCCGAGTGGGGCATCCAACCCGACGCCCAGGATAGGATCCACCCAACCTTGGCCACCCAGATGCTTGAAGCGGTGCCGGGCGCTCGAGTGCCGGTCATTGTGCTTCTCGCTGAGCAGGCGGGCTTGGAGTCGATCGAGGCTGACGTGCAAGCTGCGCAGCTGGGCCGCGACGGCCGCCATGACTTCGTCATGACGCGGCTGAAGGCGGTGGCCGCCCAGACGCAGTCGGGGCTCAGGAGTCACGCGGACGCGGGAGTGGCCGCTGGCGAGATTGCCAACGTCCGCAGCTTTTGGTTGATCAACGCCTTCGCCCTCGAAGCGAGCGTCGAAGCGATCGGTGGCATGGCGGCGCGCCCCGACGTGCAGCAAATCTTCTTTGATGGCGGCCTCGAGTTGGAGGAGCCCGAGGAGGAGTCACCCGCCACGGCGACGCCGGGCGGCTCCGAGATCGGCCTGCAGGTGATTAACGCCCCGGCGGTTTGGGCGATGGGCTACACCGGCGCCGGGTCGATTGTCATGAACATCGATACCGGTGTGGACGGCGACCACGACGCCCTCTCCAGCCGCTGGGCGGGGAACAACGGCGTCGACGCCGTGGATGCGTGGTTCGATCCGTTCGTGCAGAGTTGCACGACTCCTTGCGACTTTGGTACGCATGGTACCCATACGATGGGCACCATGTGCGGACTGGAAGACGCGACGGCCGACACTGTGGGCGTCGCCTTTGGCGCCACCTGGGTCGCCGCAGCAACGATTGACGTCGGTGCTTCGCCTTCGACCAGCTACTCCTTGGCGGCGTTCGAGTGGGCGGCGGATCCCGTTTCGCAGGGCGGCAACGGCACCCGGGGGCCCGCCGACGTGGTGAGCTGCTCGTGGCGCGATCCGTGGCTCTCGCAAAGCGACGAGTGCGGACCCAACGGCACCTACTGGGGCGTCATCGACGCGTTCGAGGCACTGGGCGGAGCCGTGGTGTTTTCGGCCGGGAACTCCGGGCCCTCGGCGGAATCGATCACCCCACCCAAGAATCGCGCTACGACGCCCGTCAACATCTGGGCTTCGGGCAACATCCAGG
>CBDCWB010000019.1:0-60433 GCA_965223205.1 Candidatus Eiseniibacteriota bacterium
GCTGACCTTGTCCACCAAGCCCTCAGAACTGTTCAGGACCAGCACTACGATGCAAACGTAGCCGGCAGCAAGAAGCTTGGCGATGCTGGGGCCTACTTCGCCGGCGTCATCCGCAAGATGGCAGAGCAGGAAGGAATCGCGCTCGAGCCGATGGTGGACCAGCACTCATGAGGAGCAGAACGCAAAACCGTGGAGCGCTCCGGGTGACTCCAAGGGAGCATGGTTCAATGTAGAACGTCCGACATAAGACGGCCGTGTCGATTTTGGGGCTGCAATGAGTGCCGAAACATCACCCAAAGTGCGATTGCTAGATGACGCGCCTGCAGCGAAGGATGCCTTTGGGTCGCACGAGAGACTAGCCACCGCCCTGGCGGCCATCCTGACCGACGAGCCCGGTGGCAAAGCGATTGCCCTTGAGGGTGGGTGGGGTTCTGGCAAGTCCACGGTCGTAAATCTCCTAAAGAGCTCCCTTAGCGACAACCCCGGCCACAGCCTTCTTGTTTTCGATGCATGGGCTCACGAGGGCGACCCGCTGCGCCGGACGTTCTTGGAGAACTTGATTCAGCACCTCAGCGAAGAGGGATGGATGTCGCCGGTGGTGCAAAGCCGCGCCTATCCGGTGAAGAGCGGGGTGAGCTTCCTGAGCCGGAGCCCTTGTGATATGAATCGATAGTCGCCCGAAAAGGCGAAGGCCCCAGGGACTAGTCCTCCCCGGAGCCTTCTATGGGTCGGCGGTGATAGCACCGACACTAGTCCCCTAAGGTTGCCTTGCCGCCGGCCATCTGTCCAGCCCGTTCGGTCGATGGGGTGGGGTGGCGGAAGGGTACCGACTCTACAATTGTGCCCGATGCCGCCGGCAGGTGCGGATCTGCCAGCGGTGTGATCGGGGCCACGTCTATTGCCTCACTGGATGCGCCGCTGAGGCGCGCCGTGAGTCGGTGCGCCGTGCCGGCCGCCGCTACCAGCAAAGCCGCCGCGGAGCTCTCCGTCACGCGGCCCGCCAACGCGCCTACCGTACTCGGATCGCTCGCCACAAGCAGAAAGTGACGCATCACCGATTCCCTGCGCCCGCCTTGCCTGCGACAGTGCCGGTCGTCGACGGCGCGGCGGTCGCGCCACGCAGGGAGAGCAATGATGAGATCTACTGCGACGGTTGTGGGAGGCGGTGCGAGCCCTTTGCTCGTCGCTGGCGTCCCGAGTGGTGATGTACTCGATGTGCACCAGGGCGGCGCATGATCTCGCCCGCTCTCCTAAGCTTGGTCGCGTCACTTGACTTTCTCCACGCGAAACCCGCTTCGATCAGCGGCCGCCCGATATTCGCTACCTGACGGCGTCACACATCGCGAAACAGCTTGAACTCGCTGAACGACAAGTTGGCCGTCAGTCATGGTCACTACTAGTTGGACCCGCCGCTCTGCAGTCAACTCCCGCCTTTGGCCGGTGTGTGCCTCAGTTGCTACAAGGCACCCAAACCCGATCGATTGATCTCCGCCCACGGTACGAGAGTAGACGGAGGTCACAAGCCAACCGTTGAAGGCTAATCGCGCCAACTCACGCCCACTATCACGATCTAGAGCAAGGACACCCCACGGAAAAACGACGAGTGCCGACCCATCTGCCGTGGTAGCCACACCATTCGGTGGAATGTCGTGGCTGCAATCGCTCCAAAGCAACTCACCGGTATCGAAGTCGAAGCAAAGAATGCTTGTTTGCTTCCAATGTCCACACCCAATGATCAAGCGGCCGTGCGCGGCAGCAACCTCGTGCTCCCGAGCCGAATACAAGTTGATCTTTGGTACATTGCGTGTGACCCACAATACGTGATTAGGCAGCGCTACTAGACCTACAGCATGTCGACCAGCATCGTCGTTGCCGGTGAGCAAAAGATGGTTTGAGCCAACAAAATTGGCCGAGCCGACATGTGGTCCACTTTCGCCCAGTCCCGGCTTCTCCAGCCTGTAGCCGGAGCGGTCATAGAGCGCACCAAAGCCACTTCCACCAGCACGGGAGCTATAGAGGTAGTGCCCATCCGGTGAGAGCCTAAGCCAATCCTTGGATTCGCCGAGACCGAAGGTGATCTCACCGCCTACAACCACTTGATGTGAAGCGTAGAACTCACGGCCAGTCCCCTTCTGGAGCAAGACGGTGTCGCCGCGACGGTCAGCATCCATCGCGTAAGGGCCGCCGTCGAGTTCCGTTGACCACTTACGCTCTCCGCCGTATGTCAACGCCTCGAGCGTGGCGCCGTCTTCGCCGGGCACAAGGACAACGATGCCTTCCTCTCGGAGAAGCACACTACTCTCAGCCCTTATGTTGTGCCAAGAGCGTTCCAGCACTGGCGATGCGAGCACGTTGAACGAGAGGGCGGGGATCAAGACAACACCAAGCGAAGCAGCTCCAAGTGCCCGATTCATCATTCAATACCCCCGATACCGAAGCCCCATCGACCTTCGCCACATGCGTGAGCACCACCAGAACCGATACAAACGCGCGCACGGGCCGCAGGAGGTGTCGGTGTTCACGACCTTGGGACCCCATGTAATCACGAGCATTCCCCCCCACCATGGGGTCAGTAGCCGAGCTTTGTTGAACAGAGCTTGCCCTAAGTGGCCGACTTCTGTCTAGGCTTCGCGCGCCTGCGCGGGCGGCGAGGCTTGAGTCGTTGCCTGTAAGACTCTCCCTCGATCACCAGGTCGTAGGCGGTGGAAGTGAAGCGATCGATCGCGTCCTGTGCGCGCACGGGGTCGGCGAAGGTCGCCTGCCACTCGTCGGGTCCCCGGTTCGAGGTGATGATCATCGAGCCGGAGCGGTGGCGCTCGAGAAAGATCTCGTAGGCGTCGCGGCTCTCGCCGAACTGAGCCCCGCGCGTAGCTTCCACCGCCGTTAGTCGCCAAACCGCGCCGCCTCCAACCTTTGGCGCCGCACGGTCACCTCGAACACATCCGGACGCGAGTAGTGACCGGTGGGATCGAGACTCTGGCGTTCGCGTCCGATCGCCAAAAAGTCCAGATCAGCGACCACCAACCGCAAAGGGCATTGTCATCATGCGCATTCAGGGACAACGGGACCTCCTCGACCTGTAGCTCCCTGCTGGACGTTCGGCGCTAGCCTTCTTGACAGGGATATGCTAAACCTGGCATACTATGGCTAGTAGACTGAAAGAGGTGTTCTGGGTTGGTTCCTCTCTTGGAGACCTTCGGAAGTTTCCGCGAGAGGTGCGAGATGAGATGGGTTTCGCGCTCTACCAGGCACAGCTAGGAACGAAGCATCGGAAGGCGAAGCCCCTTCGGGGCTTTGGAGGGGCGAGCGTTCTGGAAGTGGTCGAGAACCACGACAGTAGTACTTACCGGGCAGTGTACACGGTGCGCTTCAAGGATGCGGTGTGTGTGCTGCATGCCTTTCAGAAGAAGTCGCGAAAGGGAATCAGCACGCCAAGGGAGCACCTTGAGTTGATTGAACAACGTCTTCGGGACGCTGAAGAAGAGTACAAGAAATGGCAGCGCGAGAATCGAAAGTAACGAGAAGTAGCGGGAACGTGTTTGAGGACCTAGGTGTCCCAGACGCTGATGCCATGCTCGCCAAGGCAGCGCTCGTTGCTCGCATTGTGGAAGTGATTCGAAGTAAGCACATCAGTCAAAAAAGAGCGGGTGAAATCCTAGGAATTGACCAACCCAAGGTCTCTGCTCTATTGAACGGTCACCTCCGCGGGTTTTCGACCGACCGCCTCTTTCGTTTCCTAAACGCCCTTGGGCGCGATGTCGAGATTACGGTGAAGCCGCGCCCCCGAACAAGCACGAGGCCCGGCATTCGAGTTGTTGACCCACAGAAGAGAAAGGCCGGATAGGTCTCTCCTCTCAGTGAGATTGGTTCCTGGGATTCATCTCAGCAGGGCGACGCTGCCTACCTGCTGTGGCCGCGTTGAAACGTCCTCTCTCCTCCAAAAGCTACCGTTTCCCGGCGTGTGGCCCTTGTCGGTGTTCACCTAAGTGGCCGACTTCTGTCTAGGCTTCGCGCGCCGGGGCGAGCGGCGAGGCTTGAGCCGCTGCCTGTAAGACTCTCCCTCGATCACCAGGTCGTAGGCGGTGGAGGTGAAACGATCGATCGCACCCTGTGCGCGCACGGGGTCGGCGAAGGTCGCGAGCCACTCATCGGGTCCCCGGTTCGAGGTGATGATCATCGAGCCGGAGCGGTGGCGCTCGAGAAAGATCTCGTAGGCGTCGCGACTCTCGACCGCATCCATCGCATCGAGCCCGAAGTCGTCAATGATCAGGACGTCGGTGGCGACGAAACGCCGCAGCTCAGCCTCGTAGGAGTTGTCGAGTCGTGCGTGCTTGAGGGACTTGAGCATGCGGTCGGCGCGGACGGCGAAGACCGAAGCGCACGTCGACATGCGACGTGCCCGAAGGCGTGGGCCAGGAACGTCGCGCAGATCAGGTGAGAGAGTCGGTTGTTGTTGTGTCACGAGTCATCTCCTTGGTTCGACTGTGGAATCGCGTAGTGACTGGCTGGCCGGAGGAACCGGCCGCGTGGGGTCACGGCGCGAGGTGGATCGGGGAGCTCGGGTGTGTGCCCGAGTTTGAGCATGCGCTCGAGGCGTTTGACGTCGAGGAGTTCGGCATCGAGCGCAATCTGACAGGTGTGGTTGACGCGCTCAGGGCCGTAGCGTTGCACGAGCCCAAGAGCGCGTAGACTCGCCGCATGCGCGTCCAGGGAAGCGGTGTATCGAGCACGCCCTCTGCGAACCGGCCGACCGCATCACCGTGGCGCGCGGCCTCGCGCTTGAGGTAGTTGACGTCGCCCAGGGCGTAGGCGCTCTTGTGCGCTGGGTAGTCTCCTGGTAGGTGGGGTTGAGCTCGGGCTCATAGAGGTGGGTGGGGCTTGGCGTAAACCTCCGCTGGGACCAACGGATCGCCGCCGCCCGCGGGCACCAGCGCCCAGTGAGGACGCTCCTCGTTGTAGCGAGTGCGGAACGCGTCGGGAGTCTGCAAGCGCCGCTCGTGAGCTTCGAGATCCTGGACGTCTTCCGCGATCAGCGTGCCACCCTTCTGGCTGGACGTGTACGCTCGATCCAGGCATCCTCTAGCAGCGGGAGAAAGCGATCGGTCTTCGATCATGAGCACCTCCTTGTTAGCCCTAGGAAATGCTCAGCTTTCTTCCGCTTTTCTACAACCTCCGCGTCTGATTCCGTCCCGTGCTACCTTCGGGACCCCACGACGACCATATCGATCAAACCTCGGGACAAACTACGCAATCCCACGTCCCCTATCCGGCACGGTACAGTGGCCATTGAAGGTACTACAGCGAACGTTGGAGTAGGGAACGCACGTGCGCGCCGCGTAGTTTTTGCTTGACATCGGACCGGTGACGGTGCTTGTTTGAGTATGAAGCGCTGCTTGTCTAGATCAGCGTGACTTCAAGAGAGCCCACCCCATGGCGCCCCCATGGAGAGAGTTCCCTACTACGAAAGGGGGCCTCATCCCCCACGTGCGTTTGCATTGGCCCTGCGCTGACCCTCCTTCGATGAGGTTGCTCATGTCACTCCGAATTTTTTTAGCAGCTCTCTGCCTTAGTATTGCGCATTCATCAGCCATAGCCTCAGAAGACCAACCGCGACCATTTAGTGTCGAGGTCACAATGGACCGAGAGGTTCTAACTGTCGGCGACACAGTGGCCATCCACATGACTGTGTCTTCCGCTGAACCCGCAAGATATGTGCAAGCGGGCCTAGGAACACCGTGGAAACTTATCCCTTCTCCTGAGCTACTTGAACAAGAGTCTGAGACCCCTCATCTCTGGAACTCCGGGTTCGTGCTTGGCAAAGCGTCCGTGATCTGGCGCGGTGAACTGGCAGCAAACGAATCTCTTTCTTTTGTCGCGCGCTTTCTCGTTAGTCAATGTGGCCAAGATACAGTTTGTGCGAGTTGCTACGACCCAAGGGAGCCCATGGAAGCTGCTATCAACTCACTCATTAAGATCCCTGTTTGTGTCAAAGGCATGCCCACGACGCCCACGAAAGAAGGTCGATACACCCCACGTCGCAGACCAGAAGGCGACGTGTCTAAAGAAATGACCATCGACGGCAAACGAATGACTGTGACTGCTCCGGACTATTACCCACCACCACCTCGCGCCGAGCTCAAGGGGCTGCTATACGATCCTGAGACGGGGCGCACAAGACCGTTGCAAGAACAGCAAGAGCAAGAGCGCGATGATGGGTGTTGTGAGTCTGCTCCTATCCAACTCGCCCCCAGAACAACAAGGGAGTAGCAGCGGAAGTTTCTATATTGACGATTGCTTTCCCAGTCCCTCCTCAAGTTCAATTACTGGGTTGCGACAGATCGTTAGCGAATACTGCATGACTTTCTGGTATTTGAATTCGACTACCGGCGATACTGTAGCGATGGACAACTGGCACGCAGATCCATCAACCTTGGGAGACTTCGAGCAAGTCCCGGGTCGCGATGTTATCCACTTCAGGGCGAACTCTACGGCACAGACTGGTCGGATATACGGCACGGTGGGGAATCCACCGGTGCCGGGCCCCGATTACAACGTTCGTGTCGTGAATAACTTTGGCGTCAGAGGTGCGTTTGAATACGAACCCGCTGATGGCTTGAGTGGGCCGAACCTCCCGATGGATAGTTGCGTTACAACGCTCTACTTTGGCGACGAATTTGGCGGTACTACCTTCCCGGGTCTCCCCGGTATCAACTTTTCTATCGATCAGGAAACCCAGAGCAACTTCTTTGGTGGTTGGAACTTTCCATTTGTTTCTGTCGACCATACTACCATTGTGATGTTTTCATATGACTTCAATGGCATTCGCGCTGTGGCCGATGCGACGGCTTCCTTGTACACGGCACGTACCGTATATTTCCCGCTTCTAGCAGCCTGGGTTGGCTTCAACAACGAAGTCGATTTCGAGAGCATCATCCCTGGCCCTTTCATAAATGGCCTCAGTGCGCGTGGCGCATTCAAAGTGTCGCACTTACTTCATCAGTTTGCAACAGGGCACAATCTGGGGCTTGGTCTTTCACCAGATGTGCTATGCATTTGGGATCAAGATGTCCCACCGCCTTCGCAGGGAGGCCGAACCCACTACAATACTGCCCAAAGCACCATCTACTTGGATGGCCATACATCGTTTCCAAGCGACGTGGGCTTCGATGAATGGGACGACTTCGTTATTGCACACGAGTACGCGCATCACATACAGAACAAAAAAGGAGAGCTGCCACACAGCAAGACACCGTGACCTGTCAAGACAACTTCGAGGACAATGATTTCACCGACGAGTTTGGGAACTTCTGGATCATGCCAGAGTGGAGCCACACGAGGTATTTCTGTTGTTTTGGAGATCGTGACTATCGAAATGGTTACTCGGTACTAGGGACAGACATATATGTGCTTACTCAAGATAAGAAAACCGATCTTCTTCGGTGGCCGAACTCGCATATAGGCCTGGGGGCGACCGTCTCGGATCTCAACACTATCATCATTTTTGTGCGCGAGGCTCAAGCGTGGGCCCAGGACAATGGACTCGATGAAGCCAGGACACTAGAGATGATCCTCCTCCATGAAATTGGACACATCTTCTGTCAGGGAGTTCATTCCGGAGGTGACCCGAACCACAACTCCAACCCGGGATGCCTCATGTACGAAGCTGCAACGCCAGGGCTAGTTAGAGATATGCCAGACTTTTGCCACGAATGCAAGACCCAGATCTGGGTAAATCGAAGTGACGGCCACACGCGAGGGGAGCCGGGCGAGGAAATCTGTCCGGCACCTCAGCACACCTACTGCTACTTTGACGCTCACCCAGGATAAGACATGAGACTCAAACAGGGGTTAGCAGCAGGACTCTTAGCGCTTGTGTCAGGGGTAGCAACAGCTGGCGCGAGTAGCTCACCCATCGTTGATGGACTGCGCTTGAGCGTGACTCCGCTTAAAGAAAAGTTGACATTGGGCGAACCGGTCGTCTTGAGTTTGGTATTTGCGAATGAGTCCCAAAATGTAATTAGGTTGCCAGGTCCCGCGCATCAGGTTCCTGGGGTGGGGCATGTTGGGGTACGCTTTCGTCACGAGAGCGGGACAGAGTATTCGCATCTCAGGGCGTTCCATCAGTTTCTTGTGCCGGGAAGTGAACACTATGTAATCCAGCCGGACAGGCATGCGGTTGCGATCCATGTATTTGGCGCGAGTTACGTAGGCAAGTCTCAGGATCCGAGACGATCACTCGATGGTTGTGAGTGGTATTGCCTGGATCTTCCGCTCGTTGGCAAGTACGAAATTGAGGTGACCTATAAGCCGGTGTCGGAGGAGCCCAACTGGAGCGGCCAACTCGTTGTGCATGGAGTTCGCGTCTCTGTCGTTGCGCCACAGGGTTCAGATCAGATCGCATACCCGATATGGCTTGAAGCGGCGCGATGGGGTTTCAAATCGTGGGCGCAGCGTGAGTATGTTTACCATTGGAAAGTGGCGGAGATTCTCGGGCCTGCCCTCGTGGGGAGTCTCGCAAACACGGTTTATGAACCCTACGCAAAGTATATGTACGCGTTTGCGCAATACGAGCTGGGCGAGATGTTGGTGCTCCTCGAGCGCTACGCTCCGGAGCTTGATGGGTTTGTGCTGCAGGAGGAAATGATGTTTGACATCGTTGACGCTCGAAGACGCCTTCATCAGGATAATGAGGATAATGAAGCGCAGCGCTTAGCCGCGCGACGAAAGGGCCCAAGAAATGTACGCGGTCTTGAAATTGAGCGGTAGCACAACGCTCGCGCTGATTCTGGTGGCCGGGATGGGAACAGTTGTAGAATCAGAAGCGGATGAGCACTTGGAGTGGTTGATATCCAAGATTGTTTGGAGCCTGAACAATGACATGGACTCGTGGGTTGCTCAGCTTGTCCCCGTGGAGGGACAGAGCAGAATTCCTTTCAATAATGGAGCAAGGTCACAGGATTGGTCTGCGGCGGGTTTGGCTCAAGGATGGCGAGGTCTCGATTGCTGAGGCTGAGGCGAGCTTCGTCGTCGGGTTCGTCGCGGGCAGAGCACCGACGGGCGCTATCACGCGTGTACGCTTGTCGTGCTCGCCGTCCTTGACGGGATGGTTCAGGAAACCTCCGCTCGGTTCCTCCGCGTTAACCAGAACTTCTCGGCAGAGAGGACAATTCTCGAAGCATGGGATTCCATCGCAGGTCATTCGACTGGTTTAGCTCAGCCCAAGAAGCTCCTGTTGTCGCAGCGGAAGAAGACGAACACTGAGCCCGTGGCTATCCCGTATCGACACGGGATTGTCCACGGCATGGATGTGAACTTCAACTTGAAGATGGTGGCCGCCAAAGCATGGGCGGCGCTATTCGCCGTTGGCGAATGGGCCCACCTGGCCCAGCAAGGGAAACTTGCGGAGCCAGAACGAGAACCATCCAAATCAGCACTGGAAGAGATGCGCGATACAGTAAAGACACTTCAGGAGACCGAAAAGCTGAAAGCCGCAACGGCGGCGTTCCAGCCACGCACCCTCTGGCAGGAAGGCAGCATTCCGAAGAGTGGCGCGCCCCAAGACTACGGCGAGCGGACGCCCGAGCGCGCCCTTGTACAATTCCTCACGTGGTGGCAGACCTCGAATTATGGAAAGATGGCCATGTCGATTACCGCGATCGGAAACAATCCAGCGAAGCCTGCGGACCTTCGCGCTTGGTTCGATGGAAAGGATCTCGAGGGCTACGAGATCACCAATGTCCGAGATGAGGCCGTCGCACGATCGGTCGTGTCGGTTCAACTAGAGGTCCAGTCGTCGCGTAAGAAGTGGGTGGACAATGTAGATGTCGTGCTAATCAAAAAGCTCGAATCAGGGACTGCCGAAGAGCTGAAAACGCGTCCATGGACGTTCTTCAACTACTACGACCTTGCTCGCGAACCGAAGAACCGGGGCTGACGGCCTGTGCCAACATATCTGGATAACAAATCGCTCAAGCCGACCCTCGGCCTGCGGCCTCGGGCAGCTTAGCAGCTAAGGAGAAGACAAATGCAGCCGCGTTACCTACCTCTTGTCTGCTTGGCGGTTCTTCATCCCCCCTTGGCGCTGGCGACCCAGGTGTTCACTCTAGAGCAGTGCGCCCAGATGGCGGTGGCCAGGCACGCGGTCGTGCTTGAGGGCACGGTTGCCAGCATGAAACCAATAACAAAGGATGCGCCTGCAGGCTGTGTTTGGATTACACGACTTGCGATAGACATTGACTTCGTGCTGGCCGGTGCTATCGACGCGGATCAAATTGCCGTAGAAACACTTTCGCTGCCAGCTGAGTATCAGAAGGGCATTTTTTCAGAACCGACTGGGTGTGCCTACACTTTTGGAGACGAGCCTCCTCCTGCGATCGGCGCGCAGGCTATCTTTTTCCTAAGCGCTAATGCGGCGACACAGACGTTGATGCTCCCAGACGTGCGCCACTCTGTCGTGCGAAAACCGACTCAGGGCGAGAAGATAACGATCTTCGCGGGACCGGCGATACCGCACTCGTGGTCATATTTTGCATACAAGCAGGCACTTCAAAACGTTGGTGACGGCTTGATGCTAGATGGCCTAGCTGCTAGCAGTGAGGCAATTGTGGTTGTGGAAACAGGAGCGCGGCGAAGTTGGTCTGTGGAAAGGGCCGATATTGGACTGCTGTTGCCCGTACAGGTAATCGAACAGCTTAAGGGCAACCACGCGATAAGTCACCTTTTGATCGAGGAGCGCGCCGTCGATTCTGACAGTCGAGTAAGGCGAACCCTGAGTCGCTTGCTGTTCCAGAAGCAACTTATTGCGGGCTGTGATCGCGTCGTTGTCTTTGGGAGTGAAGTGGGCGGTGTGTTGACGCCTATTCCCTGGGGCGTTTTGCCCATTCTTTCGGACGGGACCATTGCTCTTCAACATTCGGGGCTTCGCTCTGATGGTCTTCGGCGTTGCAGTCTTGCCGAACTGAAGGGGGCTATTCGATCATGGTAAGGCAAACCAGATGTCTGGTCTTGGTGTTGCTCACTTATCCTACGGCCTCCGCGGCGTGTGATTGCAATGAGCACTTTGACGAGCGATGGCCCTTGGGTTCCTCGGAGTGGGTCTACGTGTCTCAAGCTATATTGGCACATAGGGGCACCGGCAGCCGCGGTTCTCTCACATCCCGATGGACACCAGACCGGCAGCTCCTTCGCGGTGAAGCGTGCATGGCTTTCGGATCGTGATCCGCTCGGGGTAGTGTCCTGGTCGAATCTCGACCGTACCGGCTGGAACAACAGCCGCCACGCCTTCCAGGACGGTGTCGAAGGGATGTGCCGCGCTGCCGTCTTCGGTACCAGCACCAGAGGCATCGACGTAGCATGGGCTTTGGGGAGCCGTGCTCAAGCCGACGGACCAGCCTGTGCTGCCTTCTCCCAACACCGACACCATGACGTTGTTGGTGCTGTCGAGATAGGTCTCACCCGGCAACCACATTGCTCCGTCGTCGTTAACGTTCCCGTTGTCGTCACCGTCGACCACGCGCGCGTCGCAGCTTTGGGGGTGCAGGTTCTCATTGGCCTCATGGATGAGCACGGCTTCCCCAGGTATCTCCACGTCGTAGCTGACCGCCTTCCGTGCTTCAATCGTATAGTAGTGCTTCGAGCTACTTCCGATCGGTATTCTGCCCATTAGGTACCCCGTTGGAGGCGGCTGAGCCGTTCGCTCGAGGGTAATGATCCGGGTCGTCCCGTTCGGTACTGTGAAGCGACGATTGTTCGGGATCCAACCTGACTGCCATTTGTGAAAGGCGATTGGGTGAACCGGAACGCACCGAAAAACCGTATCGGGGTTCTGGCAGTTCCCGACGTTGCTCACTACATCCCAACGTGAACCATAGCTACTCCCATCCACGCAAGAATGCCATGGCATGGCGAGGGAGTGGCCAATCTCGTGAGCCACGACATCGAGGCCGTAGTTGAACAGGAAGGCGACGTGCCAAGTGCGCGTCGTCCCATCCAGGGTCATCTCGCACTTGCGGCCGCGGTTCGAGTACAGGGCACCGTTCAGGACCAGAACGATCCCTGCATAGTCGTTGAAGTTGACATCGGCATCAGCTACTGCCGCACCGTCCTTCGCTAGGCGGTCGATACAATCATTGCCGTCGACGGTGTAGTCGTCTTGGTCACCAGGTAGGTCGTACCATTGCTCCAGCACGTGCGAATCTGCAAGGTCGACCGCACCGTAGGACACTTCCTGCCAGTAGTTGTCCATACCTGGATACGTGCTCCGAAAAGCCTCGCGAAAGTAGTCCCAGCAGTCAGTGTGCGGGCTGTCGCATTGTGGGGTATCCGGAACGTCGTTGAAGCGCAAGAAGATCACAATGAACGGAAGGGGGCCGTGTGTGTCTTCGTAATAGCGACGACACGACGCAGGATCCCCGACTCCTATCCCACATCGTTCAAGGGGCTCTGCGCCGGCGGAAACGGAGACCACGAGCGCAATCGCCATCAGCGGCGGGATAGCTCGGCTTCCGAAGTTGAAACCGCCCCACTCCGCGTTTAGTCTTCGTATCCTATGAGGGTTCACCGTGACACCCTACTGCAAGCTAACGAGGACGAGCACAAGACCGGTAGCCCCAGTTAACGAGCCCATCGCCTTGCCGATGATCGCGCCCTGCGCTTTCACTGAATCGGTAGCCTTCATAGCGTGCCCAGCGAGTGAAGAGCTGGTGAGAAGATCTCCCGGTCTAACGTCCTGCTCGCGGGCGTCGCAGTTGACCAAAACTCGACCGGAGAGCGCAATGGGAGGGGCTCCCTCTGCTTCCAATTCGCTGCCAAGAATTGCTCCCACAGGGATGTCGCCAGCACCACTCACAATCCCGGCAACTCGACGGTTATAAGCTCCGCGGGCAACGCGGAGCTTGACCGGGTGATTTGGATCGATTTCGACTACCATCCCCGGCTCCGCGGAATCGCTCACGGGAAAGCGCTCCGCCACGTCCATGCCCTCTATCTCGAGGACCTTCACCTTGGTATGTCCTTCCGGGGAGATCTGAAGCATCTGCTCGTTGCCTCCCGGATTCTGGTTGGTCCCGTACGTGATGTTTAGGTCGCCGGCGTTGTGCGCTGTGCGGGCGTAGATTGCCCACTTGAGTGGTGTGGAGCCACCAGCTTGCTTCTCGCCCAGCGTGATGCCGGAGGCGATACCACCGCCGTCGTCACTGTATAGGCCAAGCCACGCGTTGTTGTCCTCGACGATGATGTCCTCATCCTGGATATCCGAGCTGGACACTGAGAAGTCCGAGGTCTGCACATGCAACGTGACATCGTCGTGTATCGGTCCATCGTTTCCGACCTTGACGCCCCCGCCGGTCGGGTTGAGGAGCAAAGGCGCCCATTCGAGGTTGTTTGCGTCCCAAACTCGGATCTGTGGCCCCCTAAAGGTGACCCAATGCCGATAGAGTCCGTTGCTATACGACGTGTCGAGTCGTAGCGCGCGTGGAGGGTCTGAACCGTTGCCAGCGTCGGCGGTGAACAGTCCGGCGACGCCGTTGGTGGCGGTTGTGTTGCCGTGGACGCCAGATCTCTTCCCTTCGCCATAAACGCCGATACCGCTCGAACTCTGGCTCGTGAAGTATCCCCCGAAACTTTCGCCGTTTCCGGTGTTTGTGGCCTCGCCGTAGACTCCTCGACCCGCATGGCCCGCAGCCTCGAAATAGCCGCCGTAGTTGGTTATGCCGCCGGTCTCGCCCAGGGTGCTGGTTGCCCTGCCACGAACACCCGTGCCCCGTGCTGTCTGGGACTCGCCCCAGACACCGTACGTTCTGTTGGGAGAGGTCGAAGTCGCGAGTCCGAAGACAGCACGGCCGACCGTGTTGTCGGTCTCAGCATAGACCGCACGGTCCTCATTCGTACGAACGTCGAGGGGATGAGACGGAAGCGTCGTGCCGATTCCCACGTTCCCGGAGACGCCAGCATGCATGTTGTTTCCGCTGACCACCCAGTCACCGTCTGCTCCCCGGGCTCCACGTTCGTCTAAAGCCGGGGCCCAGCCTGTTCCCGTCCACTTCAGCACCTGGCCAGTGGCTCCGGCCTGATCGGCCCTTTTCTTAATGGCGGCATCATCTGCGACATGGATGGCCATTACAGCGGCCGAGACGATCATTCCGGAATCGACCGACACTGCCTCGCCAAGGTGGACGTAGCGGGTGTCGAGCCCGGAGAGGTCTCGACCTTCGATCGCGTCCGAATCGTGGGCAAGGTCCGCAGCAAATGCGTATCCCACGGCCGCCAGCTCCGCACGCGGGAACTGGACTGTGGCGTCGACCGTTAGCTCAAGATACCTGGGCAAACCCGAGGCAAAGACAATTTTCAAGATCGGGCTGGCGGAACCGAGAAGGGCGCTGAATATGCCCTCGTCCACGGGGACAGTCTGGGTTTCATCCCACAAGGCAGTTCCAGCTACGGGATGGTCGAATATCTCGAATTTCATGGTGAAAGAGCCGTTGAGCGGTGCGCCGGTTGGCGCGTCGGTAAGATATCCCTGATAGCTCAACCAGTTCGGCACCACGAGCAGTTGGTTCTGCGCATCGTCATCAGTGCTGCCCCAACCGCGTCTTGTTGCGCTGTCACGCTGATACTGTGTCGGATCAATCGGGGTGCTGCCGTTTTCGGAGCCACATTGCTCAGCGTGCGTCGCCATACTCCATCCCGAGGCCGTTGCCAGCGCAGGCACCAGAGCGGCGACCAGCAATAGCTGTTCCTTTGTCATCAGAGCCCTCTCCCATTCAGCACTAACTTTAATGGCCAGCAGTTACGATGCGCGCCGTGAACTGACGCTCCGTAGGTGGAATTTCAGGATGTACATGCCGCCGGCCACGCGTCTCCCAGAGTTGTTGCGGCCGTCCTACTGGATTTCGTGCCAGCTTGGTTCTCGCAAGTCAAGATCGAACGCTCGCACCAGTCGTCCCTGCACATCTCGAATTTTGAGTAAGCATGGCACTCTTGCATGAAAGCGCTCCTCGGGCTCAGCGACGAGCGCACGATCGGCATAGAGCGCAGCCAGTTGTGACATGGAATCCTCCATCAATTGGATGCACAACTCCGTGGTCACACCAGAGACGGAACCCAGGCCACTTTTCGCGGACAAGCCTCAAACAATGGCCGCTCCACGTCTGGAAATGCGATTCTTACCGCCTGCGCAGTACTGACGGTGAGGTCGAGGTACAAACCTACGTTTCGAGCGAGTGTTGGCTTCTTTCCCACTGGGACGCCGCGATTGAATCGAGGCTTGTTAGAACTTCTGAGCGAAAGCTCGCGAGCTGAGCTCGTAGGTCTTCCCCGGTTCGCGAACCGCGGACTGGGTCTTCAAGAGCTGTCTTTGCTTCGCGCTCCGCGTCGGCCTTCCATCGTCTAAGGAGCTCGGTTGGATGGGCAAGCATGTCGCTGTCGACGAGCTTGGCGCAGGTTTGGCAAAGCCAAATACCGTTCTTGATGGAGCGCCTCTGCGCTTCTGTGAGAAGGGGGTCATACCGAGGCCCCCCTGGCGATGCCGCAGTGATGTGCGCCGCGACCCCGAGGTTGATGCTGCCTTGCGGGTCGCTTGTAGGCCCAGAGGTCGGCTTCCGGCAGTCTCGATTCGAGCACCGGAAGCCCACGCGATGAGCAAGGCGCTGCTTGGTTCCAGAAGAAAAGTCGTCGCGCAAAGTCAGCTCCCACGCAGTCGTCGGGAAAGAAACGCTAACCTAACCTAGTTCGCATCCGGAAATTCGATTTGGCGCATAAGGATGCGAAAAACAGTGAATCGGAGTCGGCATTTGTTCATACTGCCAGGTGTTAGAAACCAAAGCCTGGATAGGCTTAACGGCAGAAACGAACAAAGGAGCCGACCCCGATGAGGACAATGATCAGGCAACAGCAGGTGTTCATGCAAGCGTTCATTGACCACGAGCATGCTCGCGAGCTCGCCGAGATGAGCGACGCCCTGGACCGTTGTTCGGCGGCGCTGAGCCGGGTGACGAAGGACATTGCCCGAGGACGCAGTGTGAATCGAGGGCGACCTGGGATGACGGCTGAGCAGGTGGTGCGAGCGCTTGTCGTGAAACAGATGAACGACTTCAGCTATGACGAGCTGGCCTTCCACTTGTCCGATTCCACCTGTTATCGCGTATTTTGTCGGATCGGCGATTTCGAGAAGGCGCCGAGCAAGTCGACGCTTCAGGAGAACATCAAGCGAGTGTCGGCAAGGGCGCTGGAGGCGATTCATCGAGCCCTGCTTGGTGTTGCACAAGAAGAAGAGATCGAAGATGGTCAGACTGTGCGCGGTGACTGCACGACGGTGGAAACGAACATCCACCCGCCGACGGACTCCTGGCTGCTTTGGGATACGGTTCGAGTCCTGGTTCGACTGCTGAAGCGCAGTCGCAAGTTTGGAGTCGACTTCAGCAATCACCAACGGCTTGCAAAGCGTCGGTTTCGGCAGATCGGCAACATGAGAGATCGAGAGGAGCGCGCCCGGCTGTATAGGGAGCTACTGGAGGGAGCGGAAAAGACGCTTGGGGACGCGCAGAACGCGATTGAAGAACTGCAGTCTTGGGACGATGGAGAAGCGCAGATCTTGGTCGCTCGATTGAAGCATCACGTCACTTTGGGTCGCCGGGTGATCGAGCAAACACGTCGGAGAGTACTGCAGGGCGAAACCGTTCCGTCAACGGAGAAGGTGGTGTCGATCTTCGAAGACCACACCGACATCCTGGCGAAGGGGAAGCCTAGGCCCGAGTACGGTCACAAGATCTGCTTGACGACTGGCCCGGCATCGATGGTGCTGGACTGTGTGGTGTTGCGCGGCAACCCGGCAGACAAGACGCTGGCGACACAGATGATCGAGCGTCACCGCGACATCTTTGGCGCCGTCCCTGAACAAGTGGCGTTCGATGGAGGGTTCGCATCGAAAGCGAACGTCAACGAGATCAAGAGGATGGGAGTGGATGATGTTGCTTTCAGCAAACGATGTGGACTTTCGATCAGCGAGATGGTGACAGACAGCTGGGTCTACAGGCGATTGCGGAACTTCCGCGCTGGCATCGAAGGATGCATCTCATTCTTCAAACGCTGCTTTGGCTTGAGGCGCTGTTCGTGGAAAGGTTGGCGATCGTTCGAAGCCTACGTGTGGGCTTCGATTCTGTCGGCAAACTTGCTGACATTGGCGCGGCATCGTCTGACCGCATGAGCGTAAGTTCGCGGTAACACATCTTAAGTTGAGTTGGTCAGCGATTGGTCCTGCCCTGACAGCGCCGCAAGTGACCCGGCACGGGCACTTCGCCCTGGCTCAAGACACGGAGAGACGACCGGTAGAGCCCGTTCCGCGCCATTCGGGTGCTGAAACGGACTTTTCCGGATGCAAACTAACCTAGCGAGCCTAGTGACGCTGTGAGTCGCAAGGGCCAAGGAGAAGAGAACGACCAGACAGAAGGCTGTTCGGATGGGGTCGTAGCTCTTCAGGAAGCGGAGGCCCTGTACGGCGTATCCGTGAAGCGACGCATTGACGATGGAGATGGCCGTGGGGAGAAACACGAGTCCCACGGTGAGCGCTGCTACGGTCATTGGCATAGCGCGGGTCCACAAGATTCGCTCGACGGCCTTCCGGGGTTTCGTCCGGTTCGCGCCATGTTCTGGTACTGTTGTTTCCAGTGCCCGGGAGATTTCTCCGTACCAGAGTCCGTAGAGGACACCCACGACCGCCAGAAGTAAGCTCGCTGCTGACAGAAGGTCGCTCACAGCTCGAAGTGCTCCTCGAGTTTCGCGTGAGATGCGGGAGAGATGAGGTAGGTGGTGACACTACCGCGCCTCTTCTTAACGGGTTGAAGCGTGCCGTCAAGGGTGCCAAGTAGGCGATTGAGCTCGTGAACGATGTTCGAGCTGACGATTGTCGCCTCGAAGTAGTCACCGTCGCCCGGTTGCTTTGCATCGCTGACTACCTGCTTCATCGAGGTTTCTGACGCGTCTTTCAGTTTGTACTGGTACTTTGACAGTACCGACCGGATGAGGGAGCGGCTCTCGTTCGCAGTCGTTTGGAAGAGCCGGCACACATCCTCCTCACTAGGGACACGGTTTCCGAACGCCTTCTGAATGAGCAGAAAGAGACGATACTCGTGGATGTCCGAGCCTTGCGTATTCCACGGATGCCGGACACCGATTCCAGAGCAAGCCGGACAGCGATTCCAGGCGAAGGCGGCCATCGATTCCAGGCGAATGCGGACAGCCGAACCGAGTCACCGCAGGTGGTTTGAGTAGACTCCTAGCCTGAGACCTCCTCGAGTGTCAAGGCCGCGTTTTTCTTGCGCATCGACTCCCCCTTCAAGGCGATTCTGTGGGCGTTGTGCACGAGCCGATCGAGGATGGCGTCAGCCAGGGTCGGATCCCCTATGTAGTCGTGCCAGGTTTCGACGTCGAGCTGGCTGGTGACGATCGTTGAGCGTCGAGTGTGGCGGTCTTCGAGGATCTCCACCAGGTCCCGCCTGTTGACGTCAGCCATCGGTGTCAGCCCCCAGTCGTCGAGCACCAGCACATCGGTGCGGGCGTACGAGGCGAGCAAACGTGTGTAACTGCCGTCACCGCGCGCCAGCTCGAACTCGCTAAACATCCTCGGGAGCCTTACGTAGATGGCTGTGAAGCCGTCCCGACACGCCTTGTGGGCAAGAGCCGAGGCCAGCCAGCTCTTGCCGACCCCGGTCTTGCCGGTGATCAGCAGGTTGTGGTGATTGCGAATCCAGCCACCGTCAATCAGGCTCTGCATGAGCGACCGATCGAGCCCTCTGGGGTGGCGGTAGTCGATATCTTCGACGCACGCAAGCTGCGAGAGCTTTGCCTTGCGAAGCCGAGTCTTCAGCCTCCGGTTGTCTCGCACCAGCGCCTCACGATCAACCAGCAATCCGAGGCGCTCTTCGAAACGCAGCTGGTCAACCTCCGGGGTGCGCAGCTGTTCCTCGAGCGCCAACGCCATGCCGGTGAACTTGAGTGCGTGGAGTTTCTCGAGTGTAGGGTGAGTGAGCATTGGCCCGTCTCCTTGACTTTGAGTGCTCATCGAATGCTACATATCGTCTTTGACCCCGGCCTTTCCGGAGCAAATACGGGGTTCGATGAGCGACTTTTTGAAGATCATCGGTAGTAAGCGGCACCACGGATGTTGCTGTGAAGTTGGGGGCGCGAGTTGGTCGACAGCTCACCCAGCGGCTGTGAGTCGAGGCCTCTTTTGAGAATCGACGCGACGCTCTTGTAGGAACTAGCGCCGATTTGAGTGGCGCGACCGCAGGCTGCTTCTAAACGCTCGTCATTGTAGGTCTTGGCCAGCTTGAGAATGCCCAGGCACGAACGAAACCCCTGCTGAGGGTGAGCGCGCGAGGTGAGGACGTGCTCGATGAACGCTGTGGTTTGGGGGCCGATCTTCCCGGCCCATCGAACGAATCTCTCCGGTGTCCAGTCGGCATAAAGGCGATGCGAGGGTGGCATGTGCTCGCGCAACGTGGTGTGCCTGCCACGTTGGAAGGACCTCCGGTGGGAGGCGACGCGTTTGCCCTTGTAGAAGACCTCGATCACCGTGGCAGTAGCGCGCACCTCCACCTTGCGTTTGCGCTTGTAGAGTTGATAGGGCACCGAGTAGTAGTGGTGATCGAACTCAACGTGGTAGTCGAGGTAGACGGCGACCTTCTTCCACTCAGCGAGTTCGTAGGGTGTGGCCGGTAGTTGGCGGAGCGCAGGGCGATCGAGCGATTCGAACAGGCTCCGGCGCGAGCCCGGCATTTTCTGGAAGGGTTTGCTGTTGAGTCGCTCGAGGAGCTTGGCGATCGCTTTGTTGAGCTCCGGGAGAGAAAAGAAGGTCTGCTTCCTCAGGCACGCCAGGATCCAACGCTCGACCAGTTGCACGCCGGCCTCCGCTTTGGCTTTGTCTTTTGCGCGGCGCACTCGAGCTGGGATTACCGCAGTGCCGTAGTGCGATGCCATCTCCTGGTAGGTGGGGTTGAGCTCGGGCTCATAGAGGTGGGGCTTGATCACCGCCGACTTCAGATTGTCGGGCACCAGGATCTCGGTGGCGCCGCCAAAGAACTCCAGGGCGCGGATGTGCGAGCTGGTCCAATCGGGGAGCGATTGCGTCCAGGTAGCCTCGGCGTAGGTGTAGCTTGAGGCACCGAGCACCGCCACGAAGATCTGAGCATCGCGCACTTCCCCCGTTGCGGGGTTGACGATCCCGGCGGTCTGCCCGGCGTAGTCAACGAACAGCTTCTCGCCGGCCCTGTGGTGTTGGCGCATGCTGAGATCCAACAGCCCTGCCCAGTCCCGGTAGCTCCTGCAAAACCAGCTGTACTGGAAGCCGTCCTCGGGGCAAGTGGCCTTGTACTCCTCCCACAGCAACCCCAGCGTGACGCCTTTGTGCTTGAGCTCCTGGTGGATTGTGGCCCAGTCGGGAGTTGGGCGACTGACCGAGTCGGCGCGGCAGGGGGGAGGAAACAACTGCTGCTCGAGCGAGGCGTCGTCGAGTCCCTCTGGCAAAGGCCAGCTCAACCCCGCCACCTTGGCGCGCCTCAGGTAATCCGAGACCGTCGAGCGGCCTAGGCCAGCGCTCCTGGCCACCTGACGCGCTGAGAGCTTGCGCTCCCACGACAACCGCAACACCTCTCTGACTTTCCGCATGGACAACCTCACTGCCGGCACCCTGGCCTCCTTTCGCTCCAAAGGAGCCAGGCAGGGTATCAGCGGGTTATCCTGCGGCGACTCGGTCACTTACGCCGAACTAGGGTGTCCGGCTTGCCGTGGAATCGGTGTCCGCCTTCGCGTGGAATCGCTGTCCGCCATGCCATGGAATCAGTGTCCGGCTTCGCGTGGAATCACTGTCCGGCTTGCCGTGGAATACGCAAGCCTCGGCTGAACACCTTCTGGCCGAGGAACATGGACACATACTCCTTCAGCGCCGCGCTTGCATGAGCTTGGAGACTCTCCGCGATTCTCGCTTGAGTGCAGCCGAGGATGCTTGCGAGTTCACGTTTCTCTTCCGTGGTCAGCTGGATGTTTGCGGTTACTTCCATTGGGAATCCCCCTCGCTAGAGGCGGTTGGACCGGCGTTGCCTGATGCGCGAGGTCGCACAGTTGGCCGCCGAGGGTTTGAATTAGGTCTCCGCCGCTTCAAGCGCTGCCTCGATGGTCGCGACTCTGTCCCTGGCGTGGCGAAGAATTGGGCGCGCACACTGCTCGCAGTAGTTCTTCCTCCCCCCGCCGGATGGGTGTAGACAGCAAGGTGCGCTTCACCTTTCGAAATCGAATGGCCCGAGTTGCGGTGGCACCTTCGCTTCCCTGCAGCAACCTCGACATCGACCCGGCATAGAAGGTCGCGAATCTTAGGCACGCCCCTCTCCTATCTTCTCTTGAATGGCGTCTCTTAACTCGTCACCGAGTGTGTCTAGCTCTGCGAGGGCAGCATCGAGGTCGTCTGCGTTCTTTGTGCCTCGCTTGCCGGGGCCGATACCCAGCCGTTCGTTGACAAGCGTATTGAGCATTTGGGTGACGGCCGTGCGGTTGTCCTTTCTCCTTACGGCAGGGAATGCTCTTCCGACTTCGCGACCGGCGAACGCCAGGTCAAGGTCTCGAAGAACCCGATTGACTACGGAGTTGGTCCGTTCGTGAAGCCGTTTCTTGAGCGCCTGCCGGCGTCGCTGCGGCTGAACTGGCAACTCCTGGGGCTCCATCTGCAGCTCGAGCTGCTTCTCACGAAGCATCGTCCGGAGCTCCTCAGGGGATTTGAGGTCTCGCACCGTAAGCGGCGTCCCGGGGATTTTCTGGCTAAGAATCTTCTCGAGCACGCGCTCGTCGTTGGGGTTCAGAAAGGCCTCGTCGATGAAGTGGCTCACAATCTCGTCTTGGACCCGCATCCCAAGGTCAAAGCGGCGAGGTGAGCCCTCTCCGCTGCCTTCTTGCTCATCGTCCGGTTGGTCCGAGAGGAGGCGTCGGAAGAATTCCTGGTCGTCCAAGTCAATCTCACGAAAGTCGAACCAATTCGAGTCGTTGTTAAGCCCCACGTGCGACACAACGAAGCCTTGGTTATCAGGATGGCTCGGGTCGGCTTCATGGTTGACGCGCATGACGCGGCCGATGAACTGGACGTAGGGAGAGAGGGTTCGAAACGGTCGGAAGATGGCTGCGACGCTTAGCGGCGGGTGGTCGAATCCCTCACCCAGCATTTGAACTTGAACGATGCAGTCGAGGCGGTTCTCAGCGAGTTCTTCTAGGACCCGCTCCTGCTTCTCCCCGTCCATTTTGCTGTGAATCTCGCGAGTCTCTAGGCCGCGCTCCTCGTAGAGCGCTCGGACCTGCCGAGCGTGGTCGAGGGAGCACGCGGCCGCGATGATTTGGTGCTTCAGGCCGGTTCGTTCCCGAAGGGCTAGCAGTCGAAGGATGCTAGCCTCGACGATATGTCGGTTGCATTCGGGTGCAAGGGCAACACCCTTTCGGAACCAGGCCTCTTCACGTAGCTCGAGAACCTCTTCAAGCGTGTGGCGTCGCTCGTCGTCTAGGTAGGTGAAGTAGATTTCCTTGGGGGCGAAGTTCCGTGAGTGAATCTGCTTGATGTAGCCATTCATCATCGCCTGAGTGTACGAGTAGCGATAGACGACCTCCCCGACCAGTGGTTTCCCGTCGCTCCGGAAGGGCGTGGCTGTCAAGCTGACGACCTTCGCCGCCGGGAAGCGCTCAAAGACCTTGCGCCAGCTATCCGCGGCGTTGTGGTGGCCCTCGTCGACCAGAATCATGTCAAAGAAGTTCTGGGGAAACTGGGGTAGCCAGCGGTCAGCTGAGCTTGCCAGCTGGTGGATGTTCGTGACGGCGAAGTGACTCTCGATGCAGTCGTGGATGTTGGCGTTCGGGCCGTCGAGAAGCGCCCGGAATGGTCCCGCCGAGACGTCTGGGAGGACCAGCGTCTTGCTCCAAAAACACTTCGGGTGTGCGAGGTCAAGCGCGTCTGCGACGGTTCGACGGATGGTCGTGTTCGGCGCGATAACAAGTACGCGCCCTTTGGAGATGCCAAAGGGGAGCGTCGCGATGATACCGGTCTTGCCGCAGCCGACCGGAACCTGGAGGATTGCTGGCGAAGAGGACCTCTCGAAATGCTCGCGCACGTGCTGGTAGGCCTCGCGCTGAGGCTCCCGCAGCCGGTCGTTTCCCTCGATGTTGGCTACAGACGTCTGAAAGAGGTGCTGCTCAGGGCTCGCGCTGAGTGCTGCGCGGCGATACTGGAGCCGGAGCGGCTCGAGGTCCGTCCGCCGGTAGTAGCGGTATCTGCTGCCGGGCCTGCGCACGGGACGTAGCTTTCCTGCCGCGTCCCAACGCCGTAGGGTCTGGGCCGTAACTCCGATGTATTCAGCCGCTTCGGCGATTCGAAGGTACTCAGAATCATCAACCATGCTCAACATTATACAACATTCTACATATCGGTCAAACCCCCCTGCCGAGGAACTAGTTGGGGGGTCTTGCAGGCTGCACGTGAGCCTGATAGCATCAAATTTAGGTCTAAATAGTAGGCTAAATAAAGTAGCACCGAGAATCGGTACCATTGAGGATGAGACAATGCTAGACATCACCCAAGACGTTCAGGCGATGAGCGCGTTCAAGCGCGACATGGCTCGTTTCCTCGAGCGACTCCGAGAGAGCAGTCGCCCGCTCGTGCTCACGAAGAATGGCAAAGCTGATTTCGTCGTGCTGACCGCGCCGGAATTCCAACGACTCTGGGACCTCGCCGGCCAGATGGAAGAGCTTGTAGCGATTCGCCGTGGGCTCGATGAAGCTGACGCTGGCAAAGGCCTGCCTTTAGATGAAGCGTTTGATGAGATAAGAAGAAGGCATGGCCTACCGGGTGATAATCGAAAGACCGGCACTTGAGGACATCGATGCTGCCTACAGCTGGTTGTTGGAGCGAACGACTCACGCAGACCCATGGCTAAATGGACTCTACGAAGCTATCGAGTCGCTAAGCGAGAATCCCGCTCGGTGCCAACTACGGCGGAATGCGGGCATCCTGGGCCGCGACGTGCGCTACCTCCTCTACAAAGAGCACGTCATCATCTTCGAGATTCGGGTGGATTCGGTGAACGTCGTGCACGTGAAGCGCGGCAAGCAACTCAAGGTTGGTGAGCCGTGAGCGTTGCCGTCTTTCGCGCGGCTTTGCACCCTACCTAGGGGTGTGATACTCAGAGCGCATGAACTCGAGTCAAACAGCCCACCGGCTCCAGGTGTTGTGTACTCCTGAAGTGACCGCGGCCCTCAACGAACTAACCGACGCCTGCAGTCGGTCCTGTGGCAACACCGTGACACCGACAACTTCCACAAAAGGTCCACGTCTCACGCCCACCAACGGCAGCAGCGCGGATCCACCCAATTCTCACTGACCTCGCGCGATTCGGCACCAACCAACGCTCGTTGCGGCGATTCTTAGGAGCCACGGCACTGCATCGCCCTGGCAGTAGGACCACGTCCGCTCGCGACGTCGTGCAGCTACTATCGCATTGCCCAGTCTCAACCTCGGCTACAGGCTAAGAGCTTGCGTCTGCCACGACCCGACCATCACTAGATCGTATCGCCCTGCTTGCCGACCAACCAAGCTAACGTAGAGGACCTAGGGCTTTGACCAACTTGTCTGAGTAGTTCGCCATGTAGTCGTACCCTTACGGCGAACGACGGGACCCTTTTGTTGGACCTTCACACGTCGCGACCCGGACACGGGATAGGAGTACTGATATCCCATCAACCAACGTCGGACACGTGCGGGCTGCAGGACTACGAACCTGCCCACAGCTGCTGGAGTGTACATGGGACATCGAGCAGGTTGGCGTCTAAGCTCACGGGTGTGATTCCTTTCATGCGACACCCAATGCGGCGCGTTCATGACAAGAACGGAGGCGAAACGGACAGGGCCGGTGATACCATAACCGGTCCGCTGTCGCGCTTAACGCGCCCCTCCTACACCGGAGCGGTCGTCACAGCTCGGGATGTAGGCCTTCGCCGTCGCTCGCGGCCCTTAGAAGTCGTCGTACTCCAACGCCCGAAGCGCTGCCTCGTCGTACTCGATCACATAGTCGTCCTCGGCCCGACGCGCAGCTTCGGGCAACGCCCGTAGCTCATAACCCATCGATCGGTAGCCCCTGAGCCGCTTCTCGAACATGCGGGCCAGCATCGGTACTCCGCAATCCAGGTAGTCGTAGATGCGCACCTCCTTCTTCCTTTGGTGCGCACGATGCAGCCGACCGGCGTACTGAGACAGCGTGCCCCGCCAAGACACGGGCATGGCGAGGAACAACGAGTCGAGTCGAGCATCATCGAACCCCTCGCCGATGAATCGCCCGGTCGCTAGCAGCAAGCGCTCCTCATCGTCGGCGATATCCGCGAGCTTCTCGGCGACCTGTCGCCGCTGCTTCACGCCCATCCCACCCCGGAGGACCACCAGGTTGCGCGCGACTCCGGTCAAGCGCTCGGCGAAGTAGTCGACGTGTTCCCGGCGTTCGGACAGCAAGACAGGTGACCTCCCCTCCTCCAGCGCGCTCACGACGTCGTCCAGAATTAGCTCGTTGCGGGCGGAGTCGGTGGCGATGCAGCTGTAGATCTCTTGGATCTTGGGGTTCCCCTCGACAACGTAGTGGAACTCGGTCTCGCGAACGATCAGGCGGTGCTCGAATCGACGGCGCGCAGCCTCGCTGCGCGGATCGATTGAGTGGCGCACCGGCCCTAGGTGGTAGCCGTGGATGGGATGATGGCCGTCGCGGCGCTCGGGAGTTGCTGTAAGCCCTGTCACGTAGCGTGCTGGTGCAGCTCGCAGAACGCGCTCGAAGGAGGGGGCCGGCAGGTGGTGACACTCGTCGACCAGGACGTGTCCGTAGTGTGCAACGGCATCGTTGAGATCTTCGCGCCGCGCCAGGCTCTGAATCATCGCCACGTCAAGCCGGCCGGTCGGCTTGCGCCTTCCGCCTCCGATCTGGCCGACTTCCGCAGGCCCAAGATCCAGAAACAGAGCAAGCTGAGCCCGCCATTGGTCGAGAAGCGGTGTCCGGTTGACCAGCGCCAGCGAGTTGACCCCGCGCTCCGCGATCAGGTAGGTCCCGACCACGGTCTTGCCGGTGCCGGGTGGGGCAACAAAGACCCCCATCTCATGGGCGAGCATCGCCTCAGCGGCCTTCTTCTGATGCTGAGCCAGCTCGCCGTGGAACATGAGTGGCAGCGCGTCGCCGTCGCAGCGCTGGTCATCGACGACGGGCTCGACTCCGCAGCTACCCAGAAGCGCGGTGACGGCGCCCACGCATCCGCGCGGCAGCTCGATGTGATGCGGATGGTCTTGCGCGCAGGAGATGACTCGGGGGGTCAGCGCCACTGACAGCCGTAGCGCCTGCTTCTTGTAGAACTCCGGATTCTCAAAGGCCGCAAGCCGTTTGATTCGGCTGATCAACCCCGGTGAAAGCGCCTTCTTCTCGACGAAGAGCTGCTCACGCAGCACAAGGTTAACGCTGGACGGAAGTCGCCCCTCAATGGGGCGGCTAGGGTGTTGCAGTCGTTCAAGCCAGGGCTGTCGGGACTCTTCGACGTCGATCGATCCAACGCCGATGACGTTCCCTGCGCGTGCAGCATCGCGCCCCATCTCCCGGACACGCTGCGGCGAGATGCGTTCGACCTGTGCCAGGTAGGCCCACTGGTCGTGGAAGGGGCGCATCGATTCGTCGACAAACACCGTGTTGCCGGCGCGACGTGCAGCGTGCTGAAGCGGGAGCGCGATCAGGTTGCCGAATCCACCGCTCGGCAGCGTGTCCTGGTTGGGAAACAGCCGGTCGTAGGAGCTGATCGAGAGCTGGTGCCGCCGCCCCATCGTCTCGGTGATGAGGTAGCAGCCCATCTTCCTAGCCGACGCCGCGGGCACTCGGTCCGAGAAGAAGAACCACGCATGGGCACCCTCGCCGGATCGTGACCGTTCGACCGCGACCGGTAGCGAGTGGCTCCGGCATGTCTCGGCGAACGCGCGGACATCGTCTTCCCAGCTCCCCTTGTCGAAGTCGACGGCGAGGAGGTGGCAGGTATCGCCTTCGATCAGCGGATAGAGGCCGGCGATGTGGCGCCCAGTGAGGTGATCGCGAATCACCTGAGCGGTGACGGGCGTGAACGCCTGGTTCGGGCATTCGGCGCATTTGATGCGGGGCTTGTCGCAGACGCTGCGCACCCACTCGTTGTCGCACGCGGGGGAATACCCCTTGCGTCCGGTCTTGGCGCTGTGCCACTCGGTGGGGAAGACGTCGGTGCGGCCGGTGAAGAGAGAGCGAAAGAGCGCGACTTTGGCGGCAGGAGATTGCGGTGCTGGTGTGGCTTCGGGTGCTGATTGGCCTTGCCGGGGCGGCGCGTCGGCCATTGGATGCGAGCCCAGTGCAGCGCGTAGCGCCGCAAGACGCTCTTTTGTCGACGCGCGCTCCTCCGCGAGGCGTGCGAGGCGTTCCTCCAGGTGTTCGACCTCAGCGCGGAGTTGCTTCCGGCCGCCTGCGATCGACGACGGGCGTTCGTCCTTCATGCGTCTATCGTACCGCACTGAACGAGACGTCACAGGACAACCCGAGGAAGGGTGTACTGTCAGACTAGATGTTGACTAGGACAAGTGATCAACTTCTCCGGCGCAGACACATTGTCCAGTCACGCATTGAAGAGGTAACAAGCCCCCCGTCGCGGGTGTTGTAAGTGCAGCTTCCCTGTTGCTGCTGCCGAATTTGCCAACCCTCGACCCTCATTGCACCTCCTCCTGTCCTACCGATCGATCAAAGCCACGCGTGGACCGCACCCCGGCACCGGCGCCATCCCCGGCGGTCCAGTGCGCGACGCTCGGGCCAACCACGCGACTACGATGTCGCTGCCCAGACCGAGGCGGTGATCCAGAACGTCCGCGCCGTTTTGGAAGCGGCTGGCGCCTCGCTGCTCGCTGGCCGTGTGGTCGACGTCACCGTCTTCCTGGTCGACATGCAGCGCGACTTTGAAGCGTTCAACGCCGTCTATGTCAAACACTTCGCCGCCATCGGCGCTACGCGGACGACAGTCGAGGTGAACGCCTTGCCAACGCCAATCGCGGTGGAGTTCAAAGTTGTTGCCCGGCTGCAGCCGCAAAGTGGGCGTTAGTGGCGGTCAAGCTGTCGGTTGCGTGCCTATTCCAAAGTGGGAGTGCCGGCCCCGCCGATGGACGTCAAGACAAAACCAGCCCAGTAGTATGGGTGGGTGTAAGGGCGGAGCCCGTTTGAATCGCGATAGTTCCTAAGCCACTGTTTCGCCGCCCTGAGCGCTCTGGCTAAGGAATACGTCGTACTCTGTTCCTCGCCCGTATTGGCCTGGACCCAGCGCTCGTAAAACTTCCGCATGAGCAAAGAAGTTGCACGATCGTCGACAGCCCAGAGACTCGCAACAACGTTTCTTGCGCCTGCCCTGAAGAGTGCGTGGGGTAGTCCAACATATCCTTCGTGAGCGACTTTAGCGCCTGCGGCGGTTTCACAGGCACTCAGCGTGACTAGGTCGGCGTCGAGCTTCCACTCTTTGGCGATCTCCAGCGCCGACACGATCCCATCATTTGCGGAGACGAGCTCATAGAATTTCGGGGGGTCTTCCCGTTGTATGTAGTCGCGCAACAGGATGCCAGACCTTGCGGCTTCGTAATCGTCGGCGAACGCATGAGCTGCGACATGGATGACATTGTAGCGGGTCAATTGCCCGCCCTTCGCAAGCCGACGTACTGATGCTTCGGTGGCTCTCTCTCCTTCCAGCGTATTAACAGCCGCGAACAACGACTTCAAGCTGGAAACCTCAGTGTGAACCCAACGCAATGGTTGGAACTCACCCAATGTTGTTTCGTCTCCACGCAGGAGACTTCGTCGCCTTTCGATACTTAGCTTCAAAGGTGATTTCGCGGCCGCGGCCGGGTTGGGGTGAGAACTTGCTACAAGCAGAACATGCTTCGGTGGGTTGGAACTTCGGCGGCTGTATGCGGGCACAAAGCGGGCCGCCGGCGCGTACACGACGTCAAACCGCTCGCCGACAAGCTTTCCATTGCGATCGCGGAGAGTTTCAATAGGAACTCCAAGTACGCCGCGCCCGGGCACGATAATCAGCGTGGTGATACCTTCAAGCAAAGGCTCGATTGGTTCTAACCTCTGCTCCCAGGCTGCGAACGCGGCCCGATCGGTGCCAGCGGTGAGCTGGCTTGGCCTCCTGATCTCAACGCGTAACCTGCGAAGTGGATCGTCCACTTCGACAGGTTCTAATGCCGCTTCAGTGCGACTTAGTGCCTCCCAATGGATGGGGCCCTTGTTTCGTATGACATACACCCAAGACTCGGTCCACGACTGGTTCGCGTAGTCGAACCATCCTACGACAGCCTGGTCACGCTGCAGGTGCGATTGGATCCGATCGAGCTGTTGCACGCACCGCGCATCCTCGAGCTTGGGTTGCTCTTGTGTCGATGCGTGCGGGGGCGGTTGGTGCGAGAGTCTCTCTGCAACCTCGGCCGCGACCGCCCTGTTGTTTGAAGTCTTGATGGATATCACACTTGCCGCTTCGACGCTGTCGGCCTGCGCGACGTCGTGGAGAAAATTGACGCCCTGCTCAAGGCCGTGGCTCAGGAGTCGCCCGAGATCAGTCTCAATAGAAGACCATGCTGCCAGGTGATCTTCAGCTGCTAACGCTGCAACCGCACTAGTAGCGTAGGGCGATTGACTAAAGGTGGCTTGCGCCACACCTGGCTGAAGTTCCGCCCGGCCATGCTCAAAATATTTTATGGCTAGTTGCAGCGCCACTTTTGCAGAATCGATTGAGCCTTCAGCGATATGGATCTGAGCAAGGCGGTTATAGATACGCGAGATCTCCTCGGCGTTCGTGCGGTGTCTGTGATGGATGTCGATTGCTCGGGAACAATGCGCTGCGGCCTGCCGCCAGTCGCCCAGGGCAAGGTAAACATCAGCTAATCGTGCATGGAGAGCTGAACTTGTGACGCCCAGGTTGGCCGTTTGAAGCGCGCTTAACAGCGTGTCACGAGCTACGTTGAGCCTGTCTTGCCTGAGATAGATGTTTCCAAGGATGGCAAGATTGATGGCAACGGCTCGACTTTCTGGTCCCGGAAACTGCCGATGGAGTTTGAGGCTGAGGCCGCAGGCGGCTTCCGCCTCGCCTAGTCGCCCTCGCTGGTCGGCTAGCGCTCGCGCAAGGGAAGCGTGGAAACTACCTAGGTGTTGTGTTTCAGCGTTGTCCTTTGGAGTGCCGAGGAGCTGGATTGCACGGCGTTCGTATCGCTCTGCTCTATAGGGATCGCCCATTTCGAGGTAGAGGGTCCCCAGGTTGTGCAGGTCTACCGCTATGGCACTGCGGGCGCCGACCCGCGTCTGGATCGCGAGTGCTTGCAGGCCCAGTGCTTCGGCAGCGGCGTACTGACCCAGTCTGACGGCGCACGAATGCAGCAAGTTGGCCGTGTACCCAACCAGAGGATGATCTGCGCCCAACAGACGAACGCGAGTCTCAATAGCTGAGCGCAGTGGAGATTGCGCTTCATCATACTTTTGCAGGTTGTAGAACAAGAAACCAACGTCGTGGCTGCTCTGGGAGGTGCTGATCGTAGCGCCCAAGAGCGAGTCGCGGAGAGCAAGTTGGCGAGTTGCCAGCTTGAGGCTGGTTTGCACATCACCACGGCCGAAAGAGTCATAGATGTCCTTCGTCAGGCTGTCGCCCGCACAAATCCCCTTCCGTGCCGCAGGTGGCAGCCGGAGCACTGCCTCAATCTCCTTTAGAGTCGCTTCAGCGAGGGTCGAGTCCGCCTTGGCCGGGACACCTTCGGGCATTGCCTGCATCGCAAACTCTCGCAAGATCGCGCCGGCCGCCTCGTAGTCGCATCTGGCCCGGTGGCCATCTACAGTTTCCCAAATCGTGCTGTCTGTAAGACCGAGGCTTGGTTGGCCAAGGAGGATTAGCGCCGCTGTTGCTGCGCGGAGTCGGATAACCTCGGATACTCTCACCACGGCCCACCTCGGCGCTTGGAGTAGTGTTCGCCTGCTCGTCGTCAGCAGTGGCATTATAGGGCACCGCCGTCTAGTCAGCAGGGCATGGTGCTTTTTGGGGAGGCACAAGTCCCACTACTTCAATGACTTAGGGTCCACAAAAAAAGTGGTCACGTTCTCTCCTCGAAACCGGACTCATATAGAGATAGGGAGTGACGGCCGCGCGCGGAAGCGCACCTAGGTGCCCGACGTAAGTCCTGGGGGAATCTTTGAGCTGGGAAGAAATCGACGCCGCTACGTTGAGGGACTGGCTCTGCAGCGAAGTGTTGCCGCAAAGCCTGGGTGCCGAAATCGAGGACGTCGCCAATCAAGCGCTCTTGGCGCTGTTCGACGCTATCGACAAGGGAAAGAAGATTGACAACAAGCGAGCGTACCTGAGGGGTATTGCGAGATACATGGTCTTCGATCACTGGGCGGCGGCAAGACGGTCCAGCAGGGCGGAAGAACTGCGGGAGCCCTCTGCGCCACGGTTCGACGGAGCGTTGCAAATGCGGTTTTGGTTTGCGGTCAGGAGCTTCTATCAAACGGACTCCCGGTGCGCCAGGTGGGGCTGCGCCAGGATTTGCGATCACGATTTTTTGGGTGTGCCCTATGACGAATTGGCAAGTAGGCTCGGAATGACCGTTGATTCCGTAAAGAAGAGAAACTCGCGGTGCAAGCAAAGGCTGATCGACATCGGCCACCGCAATCCTGAGTTGCTTGCCATTTGGAGTCTTGTGGGTGGAAGGAGTACGTAAGGCATGGAGCGCGCCCAATATGAATGGTTCCGATCGCGGCTACCGGCGTATGCGTATGGGCTCCTTCCGACTGACGAAAGCGAACGCTTGGAGTTGCTGATCGCTGAACACCCATTTCTTCGAGAAGAGGTTGGCCACCTCATGTCGCAGCGCGTTCCGCCGGATGCAGCTGATGGCCACATCCCAAACGCAGTACTGGCTCGGTGGCGCCGAGCTCGCCGCTTGTTGACTGGATTGGAAAGAGACGCAGTCCGGAAGCACCTGAAAGTGTGTTCTCGCTGCCAGAACAAGCTGCGCTTTTTGGGTGAGGAACCTGATCTCACGGATTCTCCAAGAGACGATCGATCCCAGCTTGCAGAAGCTGCCATGGATTCGCGCGCCTGGCGGCGACGCAAGAGTGCCGTCCACGGCAAACATGGCTACGGCGGCCTTGCGGGCGTGGTGAGAGCGCCGCTAGGACGCCTTGCACTTGCAGGGTGGGCCGCGGCCGCGGTAGCCGCGTTCCTGCTGATTGGACCGCTACTTGAGGAGCGACGGGGTGTGGAGCACTATCGTCTCGTCCCCATTTCTGTGACAAGCACTCGTGGCGGTGGTCCGCACGGTGACCCGACTTACGAGATTGATGCCTCGGGAGCTGGATTGGCTATCGTGTTGACCTTGCCTGAAGCGCCCCACGGAGCCGAGGGTGAAATGTGGGTCACCGATCCGACCGAGACCGAGGTGTTGAGGACGAATGGTGTGGTTTCCGATTTCACCTATCCGAGGACTGTACTGCTGAAGGGGGGGGCAGGTGGTTTGACCACTGGGCGTTACAAGGTTCTGGCGCGGGTGGAAGGTGTGAAGTATGAACATTCCTTCGTCCTCAAACGCTCCCAATAGAGCCCATGCGCGCCGCGCGACCTGGACCAGTGCTGCTACTCCGTCTTGAGCAATCTGGTGACGGGTGGCAAGTACACAGTCTCGGTCTGAACGATGCCTTCGCGGTGCGTGGAAGGGCGGCGTTGCCCATCGTAGTTTTGGGACTTGCGACAGCCAACTGGTTGCAGGTCCGGTTGCCAAGATCTCGGAGAGCGCCGGAGCTGAAGGGTCCGAAGGCTCGAACCCTCTTCGACGCGCTTAGGAAGAAAACTCGCTACCTCGAGCATGCCTTTCCGGGCAAGTACTTGAGGTTGCACGCCGGCGAGGAGCGTGACGCCACCCCCTCCATATTTCTTTACACGCCTCGAAACGAGCGCACCGGTGAAGGATACGCTGTGAGGATCAATTGGCACTATGTCTCCCTCAGAGTGGAAACTCGCAAGGGTGCCGATGAGGGTTGGGTGCGCGAAACTTCGCCCGACAAGTTTGCCGAGATCGCCAAGTTTTTGATCGATGCGACCGGGGAGATGTGGCGCATCGAAGTTGATGACAGTGGACGCGGTGAGTCGGCCGGTGAGGTGATGGAAGCGCTGGTTCACCGCCTTGAGGGTTGGCTCCAGCGCATTGCTAACGGCGAGGCGGGGATTATCCGCGATGACCTATTGGCGGTTTGGCGGGCGTGCAGTGAGACGTCGATGAGCGGCGCCCTCGCTGCGTCGGAAATCCGCGAGGCCGCATTTGCCCGCAGTGACGCACGGGTGAGCGCAGCGTTCGACGAGGCTTTTTTGCGCGTCCTGGCGGAGGAGCTTGGCTCAGTTGCACGTGATGCCGTCGGCCTTACCGATGGAGTTCTGGAGCTGCTTGGTACCCGCAGTGGGCGTCACCGATAGCAATCGACCAGTGTGGGGGCTATTTGTCAACCCAGTCGTCCGCCCAGGTCTGGGCGACTCGTTACTCGATCAGGCCATGCCCGGCGAACTTGGCGCTGTCACTCCGGGATTGCGTGGCGAATTTGTGGAAAAACGTGCAGACGTTCGCGCTTGTAGTCTCAGGGCGCGCTGATTCAGACTGACCGTCAAAGGGTCAGCGTGCCGCGTGTGCTAGTGCCGCGTCTGCTAGCTCAACGCTTGGAATCGACAGCACGAAATCAGCAGAGAGTGCGGGGTTACAGGAGGGTGAATGATGTGGCTTAGGGCGTTGCGGTTCGGAGTAGTTTTGACGTGTTCTATGGTGGCATTTTCGGCGCCTGGGCATGCGACGATGATCGACGTAGGTTCCGATGGGTCAGACGGCTCTTTGATTGTCACTCAAGACACGGTCATTAATCTGGCGGAAGCGCCTACAGCGGCTTGCACCACTCCCGGTGACGGAAGGGGGGTCTACGACCCCGACAAATGGGCCGTTATCTTCAAGTACAGCAGCGTCGACATCGCCGCTGGCGCTACAGTAACCTTCGTCAATCACGTTAAGAATGCTCCTGTCGTTTGGCTGGTCGCAGGGAATGTCACGGTTGCGGGGTTGGTGGACCTGAGCGGGAAGAAGGGCGACGCCAGTATGTTCTCCGATCCTGGCCCGGGGGGATTTCGGGGAGGAAGTGCACCTGGTACTCACTCAGCAGGATCCGCAGGCTTCGGTCCTGGCGGAGGGTCCGTCGGGGGGGTGGGTGGTGGTGGAAGCTATGGTACCCAGGGAAATGGCGATGCAGGGCCAACCTACGGCAGTCCCGAAATACTACCCCTGATAGGTGGGAGTGGTGGAACTTACGGATATTCTTGGGCAGGGGGGCCCGGAGGTGGCGCCATTCTCATCGCGGCAGGTGGCACGATCGACTGTGCCGGGGAGATCCGCGCCGATGGTGCAAACGGGAGCGGTACCCTCAATGGAGGCGGGCCCGCTGGGGCCGGGGGAGCGATTAGGCTGCTTGCAGATCGCGTCGTCGGCGCAGGAATGCTTCACGCGCGAGGGAACTGGTACTCGCATGACGGCGGAGCCGGCCGAATCAGGATTGAAGCAAACGCGATTGAGTTTCCTCCCGGAGGCAGTGACCCGGAGTACTCGGCACTGGCTCCGCTTGATCCAGGCGGGCCCGTTGTTTGGCCGCCGAGCAGCTATGCGACCTTACGGGTTGTTGCCGTAGCGGGCGTCCCCGTTCCGGAGGACCCGACGCCGACGTTTGCGTTGCCGGCAGAGGTAATGCTGCAAGAGCATGGTCCTGTGACGATCGATCTTCAAGCTACGAATATGCCAACCGATTGGAGTGTCACGTTGCGGATGGTCCGTATTGCCGGTTCGGATACGACCGTCGCGGCTCAGCTGGTTGGTGGTAGCCAATCGGCCTCTTCATGGTCTGCCGTTGTTGAATCTCTTGTCCCGGAAGGGTTTGTGGCGTTTCAGGCCCGTGGGGCGTCTCCCGCTCCCTAGCGTAATGACAGATCTTCTCTGACGTTTTGGGTCGTTTTTCTCAAGGGGGTAATGTGTTGGGCTTGGGCTCGTCATCCCGGCATTTTGTGTTCCACGCCGCGGTCCTCTGCACCTTGTGTGTGAGCGCGGTGGTTGTTCGCGCCTACGGGTTTCTCGACCATGACCGATTGTTGCAAACCGCCAGCGACGTAGTGTCGCGCGAGGTCATAGTCTACAACGTTGGACCGGTGCCTTCCATTCCGCAGAATGGTGTGTCTAGAGAAGTCACGGTCTACAACAAGTTGGTTCCTGAAAGATTGGATGTAATCTCCCGAGAAGCTGCAGCTTACAATCTGGATCCCGGTCCCCCAGTTCTTGTGGACACCATGTTCACCTCCAGTTCCGCAGCTTATTCCTTCCGCGTCTCCGGTCCCCTGAGCGCCCAGGTCGCTGCTCTCAACAGCGGCCCTCCACCCTATCCTAACGGTTGGCTTCCGGTCTTCCGTCACGCTGACAATCATGCGCGGACGGCGCACGTGTGCTACCCAAGTCTGGGTATTGAGAGCGCGGAGCCGGCGGTCGAGGTGGTTGACGCCCCTTCTGACCTCAGGCTCGGTGAGTGGGAAAGCTCGACAACGATTCACGTGTTTAGCGAACAGATACGCGCTTCGGTCAATGCTCTTGTTCCCGTGAACCGGTCGTTCTGGGGATGCGGGCCCGAGGATGTGACGGTCAGCGACTTCAGTAGCGTGCTTGGTGCAGTATCGCCGGGGACGGTTGTGAACTCCCACTTGCTGCACTTTGACCCGGTGGGCCAGGTAAAGGTCAGTTTGGCCGGGCGCGTGCACTTTGATTCTCCGATCGTGGCTTTGATTGGGTCTCCGTCGCTGCTAGATGGATCGGACGCTCTCTTTGGCCATCCGGATGTGGACCACTACGCCACCGGTCAAGCCGATCGCGGTCCTGAGAACGGCCCGGTTGACTACGTGTCAGTTAGCGCCGACCGTCGCTCGCTCTTCGTGAATTTGGTGGCTGAGAACAAGATGGACGAGATTCGCGTGTTGACGGCAGGTACGGCAAGTCCAGTTCAGCAGCCGTATCTGAACGTGGATTCGTACTTTGTGGATGTAGATGAGGTGTCGCTTGACAATTGCTCGTCAGCCTTTTACAGGTTCGAGTTTGGGCTGCCGGAGGACTTTGTCACGCCCGCCCTGGTTGGAACTGCGAACGCGGACGACGTGGCCGTCGCCTACTTGAACGGGGCGCGGATTTCACCGGCACTACTTGTGTCGGACACGTGGGGCGTCGATCGTGACGAGGCAGGGCAATCATTGATTTCGGCGCCAACACGCGACAGTTTCGGATCTAGTGTGAGTGGGCTGTTCGTGCCTGGAGTCAACACGTTGGTGTTTGGAGTTCTCGGTGACGCTTGTGGCAACGAGCCGACTGGATTGGAATTCTCCGCTCAAGTGGCATATGGGATTCCAGCGACGTCATCGGTAGCCCTTGCGACGGGACCGCCCGCGCGGGTTGGCCTCAGCTTTCCGTCGCCTAATCCGGGTCGGGCGTTTGAATTCACGCTGGGACTGGCCGTTCGCGAGCATGTGACGATACGAATTCACGATGTGTTAGGTCGCGTGGTGGGCGTTTTGGTTGATGGTAGCCTGGATTCAGGTGTCCATAAGTTCGAATGGCGCCCGCCGTCGTCGCTGTCGAGTGGAGTGTACTTCATACAAGCTCGGGGACGCGGCGGCACGAAAGAAGCGCGCAGGATCTTGTTGCTGAGATGAAGCCGCGCGCTGAAGTGCGGGTTTTACTTGTCAGTGGACTCTGGCGCTAAACTTGAGGTAGGGCGGCTTGTACTGGTGCGGTGTAACGAGCCACGTTAATCTACGTTCGGTGTTTAATGCAGAAGAGCGTATCACATCGTAGGGTGTCGAGTAGCAGAAGTCAGCATTTTGGTTGGTTGTTGCTGATTGCGGAGTGTGTAGTACTCGAATCTCCGAGTTTGTAGGAACGACCTGGGCCGGCAGATCGTAGAGTCTGCCGGCCCATGATGTTCGAGGAGCGGGTTGGACTGCCCTACCAGGGGCTGTCTTCGTCGTCGTCACTGCACAACAGGATTGTTGCTGTCGCAAGCGGATGAGGCCGCGCTGGTAGCGCAGGATCTCGGGGAGCAATCGAGAGGCGAGGTAGGCAATGCTGTTTGCTGCCCGTGTAGCATCGCCTTCAGGTCCTTGCGCCTGAGCTCGGTGGTTGAGCATGCGCTGGCCGTAGAGGTAGTCGAGATCCTCGGTAACGAACTCAGTGACGGCCTCGGCGAGATCGTCTAGGTCGAATTGTGGCAGCATCAGGCGATCTCCTTGGAGGCGGCGATGACATCGTCGAGTTCGACGATGTCCTGGTTTCTGGAAGCGGCCGAGAACATGGCGGCGAGGGCGAGATTGCCGATGGCGCGTGGGACGCCGGGCGTAGGCGTCGAGCACGGTGACGTTGGCCAGCGGCAGGTAGACCGAGCGGTAGTGCTCGGAGTTGAGTGTGTCGACGAAGCGACGGAGCGACACGGTCTTGCCGGTACCGGGCTCACCGGTCAACAGCATGATGCCGCGCGCCCGTTTCGCCATCTCGAGCCGTCGATCGAGCTCCTCGAGGCCGGGCCAACAGTAGAGCTCACCGGTCGAGATGCTCTTGTGGAAGGGACGGTGCTTGAGTCCGAATCGTGCCTCGATCATGACGCCGGTGCCTCGTCTGGGTCGGACGCCGGGCGCTCTGTGAACTCGGAGTAGGAGGTGTCGAGGGTGGGGGCGTGGAAGCGCGCGTTGTCGGCGAGATCGACGACCCGGAGGGGGCCGACGGGTTTGTCGTCACGGTAGAGGATGAGAGTCTTGGGATCGGCGATCGGATAGCGGATATCGACTCGAGCGCCGACAAGCTCAGGAGGGACCTCGTAGAAGGTCGATTCGATCTTGACGGTGGAGTCTTTACGTACGAGGCGGGTGATGCGGGCCATGAAGGCGTGATCGATCTCGCCGGTGGAGAAGCGCTTACCCCGGATCGCCCCCGGGCGAGCACGGAGCGATCGGCGGCCCATCGGCGGGCAGCTCGAGGTGGGAGAGGATCTGCCGCAGCACCCGCGGATCGGTGATCAACGCCAGCACCAACACCAACATCGGCACCGGGCCCCCTCGCGGGTCTACAACGCGGGCAGCTCATCGCGTCGACGAAGAACACCCGAGAGCAACGACTTCGAAACTGACGCAGAGGGCTGGGAGTTCTTTGCCGATCCGGCCGTCGGCGCCTATATGAGCGCCCAACCGCTCTCGGCACTCGACCCGCTGCCGGCGGGCTGCAGCATCGACTCACCCGTGCTCGTGGCCGCCGACTTGGCTGGCGCCGTTGCGCACCCCGAACGCCAAAACGAGATCATGCTGTCCCCAGCTGTCTACGTCGGTAACCTTCGTAGCCGCGACCCCCAAACCCAAAACCCAAGCGGCGCAACCCACGCGCCAATGACGTCGTTCGCAGGTGCGTCAAGCCGCACGAGCTCGAGCTACCACGCGTTTGCGGGCTAGCGGATCAGCGTCAGGCGGCGCTGGTGGACGCTATCGAGCGGGTGCGGTGTACAGCGCTCCCGCCCAGCAGTATCCGATTGAGATCACCAAGATCGGGATTTACTGGGGATCACAAGAGGGCAGCAACTCACCAAGCCTGCAGTTGGCTATCCACCTCTTCGCCGCTGGCTTGCCCAATCCCGGAATTTCTCAGTTCTCAATAGCTGGGCCGACGTTGACTGACGGGCAGGCTCTTGCTTTACTTGTGATAGCATCGCTTTGACAGATCCTCATCCCATCCTCGCATCCCATTCAACAACGGAGCCGACATAAGCACGCAATCGACAACCTGTGTGGGTTTCTCGGAGCGAGAATGCTGAGACGGCTGATGCGCCCGTTTCGTCACCCGACTCGCGTGAGCCCCGTTCGTGTGCCAGCTTCAAAGCCATTGACTACGCAGATTCTCCGGCGGCGTTGATCAATTAAGAAACCAGAGCAAGACGAGGTCGCAACCCATGACGACTGTCACTACCAACCGTACGGCCGATGCAGAACTTGAGCATGATGTCTCCGTCGTGCGCCAACACGGGATGTTTCGACGACAGATCCACGACGACCGGCGCACCGTCCTATTGAGCATCATGGACGTTCTCGGAGAAGACCGGGCCAACGAGTTTGGGCGTGACCGGGACAAACTGAATCGCATCTGGACTCCATTCAACCAAGCGGACTGCGCCGCCCTACTGCAGGCGCTGTCCTCCAATCAAGACGTCGTTACGGGCCCCGATCACGAGAGGCTACGTGAGCTCTGCGATTGGCTAAACAAGAAGATCCAAGCCAGCGACCTCGGCGAATTCATGGAAGGCGTGTCGGACAGCCATAGGACTATACTCACGCCGACACTCCACGCAGCCCGATCGATGCAAGCCCTGATAATTGACTATGGGGGCTCTTTCGTTTCTTGCGCAGGATTGTCGGCGTACTATGCGGTAGTTCGCGAGCTCTTTTCCATCGAGCCTCCGCACTTCAGCAGCGGAGGCGCGCGACTTCGCGCAGACGGCTCCCCAACTGCCTTCGTTACCGCCGCCTGCAATCGCGCACTAGCTCTGCTTGCTCGCGCCCTAGAAGAAACGGCGGAGCTCATATTTCAGATCTACGAGTACCACTCGCGGCTCATGGAGTTCCAGGATGACGCGCGACAACGACTGCCTTCGATCTGGGTCAACGCCGAACTGCGGCGACTCACGCGGGCGACAATCTCAAAGCTTCGAAAGCACGAGCGCCACGCACTTCTTCGTATAGACATCAGCAGATTCCAGGCCTTGGAAGCCCTCGCTGAGGAGCCCAATCCTCAATCCGGAATCGAAGTCTGTCTTGACATCGTCACAGACATGGCACAACGATACGACCAGCGGATCATGGCGTCTAAGAAGGCGCTCAAAGAGATTGCTGCGTACCGAAAGTCAGAAAAGGCAAAACCAGGATCCGCACTGAGGTTGCGCAGGACGTCGCATGCGCACGAAACGGCCCGCTACGCTGTCAAGCAGGTGAAGAAGGAAGCCAAGAACATTCGCAACGCACTTCGACAGGCTGTTCACGACGGTGACTTCCAGTGTCTTGCTTCCGCCTGTGCGGGACTTCGCCAGCAAGCGCAACGTGTGCGACGGTCGACCAGGCCAGCGCGCCAGTTTCTTGAAACCCAGATTGACAAGCAGCTTGCAGCCGCCAAGCAACCAGGTGTTTACTGGGACGCCGTTGAGCTGACCTACGCAGCCAGCAGCTATGGAGAGCTCACCAACTGGTCGGATGATGACCGGCTCGTTCGGGCCCGCGATCATCTCTCCGCGGCCCTCTCGGACGTGGGCGATTTCAAGCTCGGGGTGCCATCCCACACTGACGAGTTTGGATATCGACTGCACCCCATCGGAGCCGACGTGATCTGGGCACTTTCGCGTCTCATCGACAAGGTCCACGGCGCTCTAGACACGAACCTGGCTCAAAAGATGGTGCGCCATTTTCGGTCTTCGCGAGTCACTGACTTCTTGACCACGCTACCCGTTGGCTGGACACACGACAATACAGGAATGGGGGAGCGAGCCAGTCGTTGGGTCACGGCGATCAACCTTCTTGCACTCGAGCGCCTTGAACGCACACTTAGCCGCAAGATCAACACTCGAGTACATCAGCATCTGACCGTTACGAAACCCGGCGAATGGTCGAACCCACTGACCCTTGGGCAACTGTTCTATCCTGACATGGGGTTCTCCGCAATTCCCGCGGCAGAAGGTGGATCGGAGGGCGGCGAGCATCACGGGTGGCCAGTGTGTCACTATCTCGAGTCAATGCGCGCCCACGTGTATGGAATCCCCACGACTGACGCGACGACCCGGTCCATGGTCCTACACGGTCCTCCGGGAACCGGAAAGACCACCTTAATTGAGGCGCTCGCACAAAGCTGCGAAGCTGCCCTCGTAGAAGTCACGCCGAGCGATCTTGTAGTTGCTGGCGGAGAGGCTGTCGAACGACGCGCAAAGCTCGTATTCGAAGCATTATCACACTTGACGAACTCAGTAATCCTATTCGACGAGTTTGACCCGGTTTTGCGCGTTCGGGAACCAAGCTCGCACCTCGGACCGCCCGTGCAGAATATCTTCTCCTTCCTTACGCCGGGAATGCTCACTAAGCTAAAGAAGCTACACAACTCCGCCGCAAGTCAACGAACAGCATTCGCACTGATAACGAATCACATAGGAACCTTGGATAGAGCTGCAATCCGCTCCGGTCGTTTTGACGTGAGGATCGGATTGTACCCACCCGATCTTCCATCGAGGTTTGGGCGCTTGTTGGACCAGTATGTCAAAGACACCCCAGAACCGAATCGCGATGAACTTGGTCGAATTGCTGAAATCGCAAGTAGATCTGCAGGTGGTCCAATGGTCACTCTGGCAGCGCCCGGTTGGTTCACGCCAGGCAACCAGCGTGCTCCGGGAGGGGCATTCGGTTACATCAAGAATAGTAGGAGCGTCGTTATGCCGATGAAGGATGCCGATCCCATTGATCACAACCCTGGGAGCGGCAAGCTTGCCGACAACGAAAGAAGCGAATGGGAATGGATCCACGCATGGGATGGGCTCGCTGAAGGGGTTCGAGATGTGGAAGAACTACGGTCGATCGCAGACAAACCACCTGAATTCAGTTCGAGAAACCTGCACGAATTGGCAAAACGTGTCTATAGCAGGACTACCAATGCGCTGGCGAAACTGGGTGGCAAGTAGGGCATACGACGTCGACCGGGTGCCGTGACGACGGAGGCTAGGAGAATGGAGAGATGAGCGGCCGCGGAAAGGGCCTTGGGGCGCTACCCCATCGGGAGCTCAAGAAGCTGGCGCGCGAGAATGGGGTCCCGCTCAGCGGTACCGCAGCGGAGCTCGCGGAGCGTCTTGAGAAGGCGCTGCCGGCGACGCTCAAGTCAGAAAGCGCGAGCGCCTTCGTTGAGACAAAGCGAGCCTTCAGCTATCGGTACTACCGCATCAAGCGTGGCGGCGCGAAAATCTCAGAGATTACAAAGAAGGTGGGACATCGGGATGCTGAGAAGGACCCGTTTCGAAGCATGCTGCGACCGGAGCTTTCAGATGCTCCGAAGGTCTATCAGGCTCGCGTCACCCCGGATGATTGCCTCTATCTGCACATCGCGTTCTATGGCGACACGAGAACCGTCCAGGATGGATGGGACGACGTCGAAGTAACGCCGCCGATTGTCGCCGTGGTGGCGATTCGAGAGGACGAGGGAATCCTCGAGGTTCGGGGGAGGTGGGAGAAGGTTGCCGTCATCGAGGAGTGGGTCGAGGAAACGCTCGGCGTTAAGATTGAGCACCTCAAGTTCACGAACGCCGAGCTGCAGCGTATGAAGAAGGTGCTGAAGGCGAAGCTTGCAACGCAGACGATTCGGCCGAACGCGGGGGGCATAGCGTCCATCCGCATCGCCACCTCGGGGCCCGACGTCGACCTGGATGAAAACCGCGACGGGCAGGAAGTAAACGCGCTCTTCTCGCAGGTGGGCTTCCAGCGTCGAAACCCTGGATTCATCTACAACCCAAGCCGCGTGAGGGTTCGGGCGAATGAGAAGGAAGGTAGTTTCTACATCCCGAAGCACGCTACCGAAGCGGAGGTTCGAGTTCTGCGCCATGCATTCCTGGTGACCAAAGGCGTGATGAAGAAGAAGGATTTCAAGCTCCCCGAGCCGCCGGCGAGCGGGGATGGGAAGCCCGCACGACGGCTTCGGCTCGTGACCCCGGCAACGCTGGAGAACAAGGTCGACAAGCTGGACAACCTGACCGCCAGCCAACGGCGCACAGTGATTCGCGTCCTGCGGTCCCTGCAGGTGGACCAGCAGGCGAGAATCTTCCCCGGGCTCTGGGAGCTCTGGCTCCCGGACCTGGATGGCGAGTACGTCGCGAATCAGTTGAGCCAGGCGGGGGTTCTCGAGAAGGTGAAGGAAGCACAGTGCCCGAAGTGCGACTTCACCGGTCCGGCCGATGGCTACCCTGCGGAGTGCCCTGACTGCGAAGCCGATATAACTGAGCCCACCATCTACTACCGGGTGCGCGGCTTCCTCGAGCCACGAGTTGCTGAGGATGACGTTTTCACGCCGGACAATCGGAAGATGGCGGAGCTGTACCGAGAGGTCACCCGTACGCGGGCCCCGAAGAACCATGCAAAGAATGACGAGAAGAAGAAGGCCCTCGAGGGGCTCTCTGAGCATCTATTCGTGTCATTAGCCGGCTTCAGGTGCACCGGACAGAATGTCCGCACGAGCGAGGCTGAGGTGGACCGTGTCTTTCGGAACGAGAACACCACCCATGCGCTTCTTCAGAAGATGGGGCTCAACGTGCGCGTGGAGTGCAAGAACACGAAAGGTGCGGTGAGTGCGGCGGAGTTCGGAACGTTCGTCGATGTCTTGCGGGCGGCAAATGCTCCTTTCGGCGTGTACGTCAGCATGAAAGGTTTCACGGGTATGTCAGGGACGCGCGGGCGGAAGACGGTGAAGCTCAGCGATGCAGTTCAGAAAGCCCGCGATGCCCACATGGAGGGGCATACCGTGCTGATGCTGGACGGGGCCGACGTCGAAGATGTCGTCCAGGGCCGGCAATCTCTCGTGTCCGTGCTCTGGAAGGCCTACGAGCTTGTGACGAATCTCTGAGACAGAGGAACGGTGAGCAGTGGCGGAATCGCGAGAGCTTGAGCGGCGGGTCCAAGCACTATCCGAGAGGGTCGCTGAGCTAGAGCGCCTGGTGGCGAGGCTCGAACGAAAGGCGGTGATTCAAGAGTGAATCATCGTCGACCATGCCGACTTCTCGACGCGGCAGACGCCGAAAGTCCCGGATTGGCTTCGCCAGGACCTCAAGAACACCGAGAAGTGGAATGAGCTCCGAGAAGCCCGGGCTCGTCTCCACGAGGCCATGAAATCAGTTTGTGGATGCGAAGGAGAGCTTCGAGGCGAAGGAAGCTTCAACACCGGAGGAGGGGAAGGCCTACGAGGCCCGGAAGCGAGAACTCGACATCCGGTATCACACGAGTCTCATCGAACTGCGCGCACGGGAAAGGGAGCTAGCGGAAACGCCGGCCCATACTCTCGACAAGGGCCGAAAGCAAAAGCTGAAGCAGGACCTTTAGTGCGAGACTCTTGTCTTCCAGTACGCTTCAGCATCCCCCCAGCGGTCATGGAGAAGCTCTTCCTCGTTCATGTCGCTCGCACACCCCCGGAGCGCCTTCTCCCGCCATTCGCGGAGACGCTCAGAGGCAAATCGAAGGTGCTCGCCGGCGTCGCCGAACTCGACGTCAAGGAGTAAGCCAATGGTCTCTTCGTCGGTCATGCGTTTACTTCTACCACGCTTGCGCCGGCCAAGAAACACGCGGGTCGATGGGGGTGGAAGCCGTGAGTGCTGATAAGCCCTGGCAGCTCTGTCAGAAGTACCGCCACACATGCTTCGCACGCGTGACGGTCAAGAACGACGAAGGGGACATCCTCACGGGAGCTTCGTTCCATATCGGAAACGGGCACTTGGTCACAGCTCGGCACGTGGTGGAAGGGCATGAGGTTCACGGGGTCGTTGGGCCGGGTTTGCGTGAAGTCCTCGTCCATGACGTCCTGTATCCGACGGACAGCCGCGTCGACTTGGCGATACTCCGAACCGATTTTCGGACTGGGCGCGACCGAATGAAGGTGATGGCGGGGACAAAGAGCAAGAGACTGCGGAGTTCATACCACTAGGCGGACACCTGGACGATTGGATAGGGGACGAGTTTCTTCTCTCAAAGGCCGTGGTAGTCGGCTTCCCGCCGATTTCGCGGGCGTCGGGTCCGTGTCTGGTCGCACTGGAAACGGAAGTGAACGCCGTGGTCGACCGGTACGACGGTCCGCATCCTCACTTCATTCTGTCCGGGATACCGCGTGGCGGATTCAGCGGGGGTGCTGCATTCAGCGGGTGGGGATTCCTTCTTGGAGTGGTGACCGACTCGCTGTATGAGCGCGACGGCGAGCATGAGGTTGGGTTCATGGCGGCAATCAGCGTGGAACCGGTATTGGCTTTGGTCTACGAGCAGAGCGTGGACTGCGGCAAGAACCTGGAGTTCGCGAAGAGCCTCTTTGAGGGCGATTCGCCGGAGGTGTAACGAAACCTGCCGGTGCGGCTCTAAGTCAGAGGCCCCTCCGGAGGAGTAGAACGGTTATTCTAGTGCGCAATGGTCAAGCGCTTGGCGCTTGGCTGTTTTCTTTTTGACTTCGCTTCGTAGGGGGATGAAGAGAGGAAACGAGCGCGGGGGCGGCTTCGGCTGCCTGCCGTCCGCGGTCCTCGTCGTCGGCCAAAGACAAGTGGACCACGGCGGAGAAGCGACGGGGTCAACCGGCTTCTGCGGCCCGGGGGCCGCCCGAAGGGGTTTACCAGAAACCGGTTGATGCCGGAGCGCGCCGTGGTAGACGAGCGGAGGCCGACGCTAAGAGGGCCGCCCGGGCAGGCTCAGCGAATCGCGGCGTGAAGGGACGTCAGTGTGTCTATCCAGGTCTTGAGACCTTCTCGGGTGGTGTCGACGTCCTCGAGCTGCTCCTTTTCGTGGGCGATGTAGGTGTTCCGGAACTCGTAGTAGCGCTCAAGGAGGTCGTAGAGGGCGGTGGCCGCAAGTTTCGAGAAGCCGGTCCGAACGGTGGTGAAGATTCCAGGTAGGGGGTCGGTGTCCTTCTTGGCGTAGTCGAGGCAGAAGATGAGAAGCCCGGTCGGCATGAGCGGGCTTCGGTGAACGAGGAGTCTCTTCAGTGAGCGGGAGCGTTCCTTGAGGAACTGGACGCTCTTCTTCTTGGCCGCGGACATGTCCGGTTCGAAGTAGTCCTTCTGGGCCGTTGACTCGGACGGAACGTCGTCTGAGAGCGTAGAGAGAATGAGCGCCTCCGCTACATGGTCGATAGGGCCAAGAAGCGGTTGGAAGACAGGAGCGAAAGAAGGTGTGTCCTTCCTTTCGTGGAAATGGAAGAGCGAGACGGCGTGCTCAAGCGCCTTTCGGTAGCGAGAGGGAAGCGCCTTGAGGACTTTCTCGTCTACAAAGGCGCGAAGCTGGCGCGCGACCCGTTCCTCGTCGGAAGGGTCGAAAATGAGGCGGAGCTGCGGCGAATCGGTCTGCCGGAGCAAGTCTGCAAGCGATGGCGCACAAGCACGAGAGAGTTCCTCGATGCTGTTCCCGGTGATGCGCTCGAATACGTCCTGTGGGACGTAGAGGTAGTCCCACTTGCGGGCGTTGGTGGTAGCGGCCTTGCACCACTCGACAGCAGCCCGCGCCTTCGCCGGCACGTCTTTGTCAGCCCGGCCCTTCGTCTCGACCAGGAGGTAGCTTCCGGCCGTCTCCCGGACCAGAAAGTCCGGGGTGTAGATGGCGCGGCGTCCTTCGGCGTTGAGGTAGTCAACGCGGAGCGCCTGCGGGCCCTGGTTCTTCGCGAAGGCGGCGACGTCCCTGGCGCGGTCGGCGAAGTGCGCCATAGCGACTTCGAGCTGGTTGTTGCAGGGAACGAGGTTGAAGGGCGTTATCCTGGCCGTCTCTGTTGGACGCTTTTCTGAGTGAGTCGCCTGGTAGGGCTTCCAGGCGGCGATTGAGAGTGGCGGTGATTCCTTAATGCGGTCCTGCTTGTGCGTGGTCTTCTCGCGGATAAGCGGAATGAAGGTGCCGCGGATGTGCTCGCGGACGTCGGCATCAGCGAGCCTAGCGATGACGCGCGGGTCGTAGAGGTCGAGCCTATCGCCGAAGAGAACCTCCTCGAGAAAGCGCTGGACGAGTGGTGCCAGGGTCGCGTGCTGCCCGCGAATGCGGCAGGCGCGCTCGAGCTCCTCTCGGAAAAACGAGGTGGCTCCCATGCCGTCCGAGAGAAGGGGGAGCTTGACCTTCATTCTCTCGACGACTTCGTCTGTGATGAGGTGACGGCCCTCGTAGTCGATTTCCTGCTCGGCCGGTTCACCGACGGGAAGCGGTTTGAAGTGCCGGTTGAAGGTGTCGGCAATCTCTTCGAAGGTGAGACCCGAGAGTTCCGCGTCGACGCGGTAGCCCTGCGTAAGGCGGGGAATGAGGAGGTCGAGCGTTTCGAGGTCCTTGTTCTCCGCGTCGGGGTAAATCGTGACCGTGGTCCGCGGGACCTGGTCGATGTCGACTACCTCGATGGGGAGCCCCTCTTGACTGAGCTGGTCCTTGTAGAGGTCGAGAAACGCCCTGTGCTCAACAACCGTGACGACCTCGGCGGCCTGCTCGGGTCCCGGGGGTGTCATGCGGCGGAGCCCACGGCCGAGGGTCTGCTCGGGGAGAATCTTTGACTCCGCGGTAAGCGGCCTGAGCGGAATGATGGTGGTGACGTTTCGAACGTCCCAGCCTTCCCGGAGCATGAGGACGGAGACGATGCACCGGTAGGGGCTCTCGTTCTGGTCGAGCTCGCGCGAGAGCTTCCGGAGGGCCCGGAGGTCCTCGTCGCTGATTTCCTTCTCGCTCTCAACGAAGGCGACGGGCGCGTTCTTGGCGCGACCAAGCTTCTTGACCTTGCCCTTGAGGTTCGTGTGGAGGTTGATGGTCTTACCGTTTAGCTCGGAGTAGAGTGGGTCCTGATTGAGTCTTCGGGCTATCTGGTCGGCCGAGTCCGTGTTCTCGGTCATGACGAAAAGAAGCGCCTTTTTCCCGCTTTTGTCCCACTCCTCCTTTGAGGCGACCCAGCGCTTGTAGCCAAGCGTCAAGTGGTTCTCGTACTTGTAGGAAGCATCCGCGTGAGCGCGTTCGACGAGCTGGTCGCCGTGACCGATGACGGGGGTTTTAACGATGCCTGCGTCCACGGCTTCGCCAAGCGGCGTGTCGCAGACGACGTGGCGGAATACGTTGCCCTTGTTGTCGCGCGGAGTGGCGGAGAAGTCGAGCTGTGCGACAAGGCCTCCGCTGCGCTTCCGGGTGGTCTCATGGAGGTAGGCGACGGCCTCGCTCCAGGCGTTATCCGGGTCCCAAACGTGGTGAGCCTCGTCGTTTAGGACCATGAGGCGCGGGTGTGACGTGATGCGTTCTCGGAGCGCTTCCGAGGTGTCGAGGGCCTTCGCCTTGGAGACCTTGGGGCCCATAAAGTCGTACGTGTCGGGCTCGCGCGACCGGCGGGCGCGGGACTCGTAGAGCCTGTGGATGTTCGTGAGGTAGATGGTGCCGCCAGTCGTAGCCCCGCTCGCCTCGTCCTGCAGGACGACGGACATGTTCCAGTCGCCGCGCCAGGCGCGCGGAATGAGCGGGTCCTGGTCGAAGATGCGCCCGTTCCCGAAGTCTTCCTTTAGGCGCTCAAAGACGGTGACTCCGGGAGCCACCACGAGGAAGTGCTTCGTCATCGGGGAGTCGGACTCTCGTAGCGCGTGGAAGTAGCTCCACACGATAGCGAGGCTCATGACCTTGGTCTTGCCGGCTCCTGTGGCAATCTTGAAGGCGTACTTCGACCAGAGGTCCTCGTCGGGACTGATTCCAAGCGCAGCAATCTCAGCGTCCGGGCCTCCGAAGTGTGCGGTGAGGGCCGAGAGGGCCTGGATGCCGCGCACCTCATAGAGGTAGATGAGCGTTTCAATCGCTTCGCGCTGGCAGAAGTAGTAGGCGAAGGGAATCACCTCGCCGGCGGACGTGGTGATTTCATGGTCGCGGTGAAACCAGTGGTGAAGGAGCTCGATGGTCGTGTCTGAGGCCCCGCCGTACTGCGCCTCGCGCCACTCAGCCACGTGCCTCCGAAGGTTCTGCGCAATGGTGATGGGGGAAGGCCTGCGACCGTTTCGGACTTCGGCAGGAGCCCCCTTGGTCTTCGAGCGAACGCGATGCTGGGCCGGGGTGTCGGAGGGCCCGAAGAGAGGCTCTAAGGCAGCCGGATTGATGATTCCCTGCGCAGCCTCACTCATAGTCCACCTCGACGGTTATCGACGTGTCACAACCGAAGATGTCGACCACCTTGACACATGCCGTGTAGCGGCCCTTCCGGGGGTAGGTGTAGCGCTGCTCTGAGACGGTCCGAAGCGAGCGGTCCTTGCGCGTCCGATAGTCCTGCCAGTGGTGGTTGAAGGGACCGCCATTCTTGAAGTTGAAGTCGACAGCCCAGAAGTCGATGAAGTCAAAGCCGCTGTTTACGGCTCGCTCCTGGAGTGCCTCGAGCTCCTTCGTGGGAACCTCGGCAAGCGAAGGGAGAAACTGCTTGAGCTTGACGTCGACCGTCCTCTTGCCTTGTTCCTTGCCGTAGACGGGCTCGGCTTCGAGCGTTGCGACCTCGAGGAAGGGGGGAGGTTCCTTTCGGTTCTTCTCCATGATTTCGCGCGGAATCTGAATGAGCTTGATTTTGATGTCGAGCTCGCGCTCGAAAGCGTTGCACTCCATCCGGAGGTCCATCTCGAACTCCCAGGCGAGGCACGCCACCTCCTTCGCGCCAGCGTCCTTCGTCGCCTGGGCGACCTCCCGGGCCTCAGCCCGGGTGAAGATGCTGTCGATGGCGTCGACGTGGCAAAATGCTGGGCCTTTCCTGCCATGGAGTAGGGGAGAGGGCGGGTTCGGAAGAGGCTCGGCCTTGTAGAACTCGAGCACGACGCGCTGGTGCTCCTCGTCGGCACCCTTCAGGCGTTCTTTCTGCCACCACTGGCGCTCGTAGCGGCCAAGGTTGAAGACGTCGAAGGCGCGGTATGGTTTGTCTTCTTCGAAGAGCGTGCGCTGGACGTCGATGAGGCGCTTTCGGCTCGTGTGGATGGCGAACCGTCCGAGGTCGGCCATAAGCCAACGGCGGCTGAGGCGTTCGGCGACGGCTCCCGTGGTGCCGGAGCCGCAGAAGAAGTCGGCTACGAGGTCACCGGGATTGGAGCAGAGAGCGACGATTCGTTCCAAGAGAGCTTCAGGCTTCTGTGTCTTGTAGCCGAGCATCTCAGAGTTCCCGTGAATGCCGCGAATCATCTTGATATCGTCCCAGAGGTCTTGAAGGGGGACCCCCTTACTCTCGTCCAGGTATCGCTTGAGATAAGCCATCCCGGACTTCGAGTAGACGATTCGACCTTCTTTCTCTAGTTCCTGCATGCGCTTCTTGCTGAAGCGCCAGGCGCGGGTGATTCCATTCCATTCAAAGACAGGGTTGCCTTTGGTGGCTCCACCGGGGCCAGTGATGTCGGCCTTGTTGTAGCGGCGACCAGTGCCCTCCTCGACATGGCGGTACCAGCGATTGACGGTAGTCTCGGGAAGTGGGGTGTACTGCATGTTCCACGTCTGGTGGCCGGGGGAGCACGCGTAGAGGAAGAGGGTATCGGAGATTCGGCCAAGGTGTTTTGCGCCCTGACCAATGTCGCTATGAGCATCGGAGCGCTTCCAGGTGACGCTGTTGACGTAGGAATCCGGACCGAAGAGTTCATCGAGCATGGTCTTCACGTAGTGACTGACCGTTTCATCGAGGTGAACGACAATGGAGCCGGTTTCGCTTAGAAGCTGCCGCATGGTGACCAGCCGCTCGTAGAGCATGTGGAGGTAGGAGTCCGTGCCTTTCCCCCACATGTCTCGGTAAGCGACCATTTCAATGAGGGACTGGTCTTTGGCGACGGTCTCCCTGTGGTCACCGATGCCTACGTTCATCGTGAAGTCAGCACCGACGTCGAAAGGAGGGTCGATGTAGATTAGGTCCACCTTGCCCTTGAAGTCCTTCAAGAGAGAGGCCATGACGAGCTTGTTGTCCCCCCAGACGAGCATGTTCCGGAAATCGTCGAGGTGTGACTTCTGGGTGTCGAAGAGACCACCCTGAGCTTCCGTCCTGGCGCGCGGCTCGTCGACCGTCTCGATTCTCTGGAGAGGCATCGCGAGGCCGGCGACGTCGACGTCGCGGCGGTTGCCGTACTCGTCGTATTTGCCTTCCCAGACGAGTTCGGTCGTGCGTCCGGAGAGGGGGTGGGGATTGTCGGGACCGAATGGTTTCTCGCGGGTCATGGTTTGTGTCGCTCCTCGGTGCAGCGCCACCCTTGTCGAACGAGGTCAGCGAGAATGAGATAGGAAACGAACGGTTGGTTGTAGTGCTGAATGCCGGCGAACCTGTAGTCGGCGACGAGCTCGTCGAAGATTGGGCGGAGTTCTGGGGGCAGGTGCGCGCGCGCCTGCTCATGCTTCGGACTTCGAGTCTCGTCTGACATGGGGCGGTTAGTCTCCATAGCTACAAGCAAGTAGCCGATAGGACGCGATTCTGCAAGGGCTTCCCACTAGGTCATCGGCGAATGAGTTCGCTGTCACCCAATCACGACCAAGAACGGTTTGGATGGCGCGGAGAATGTTCGACTTCCCTGCGTTGTTTTCACGTACTAGAGCGCAGAGAGACGGCGGACGAATCTCAGCCTTCTTGATACTCCGGTAATTTTCGATTTTGACTCGGACAAGGGCCACTTCGCTCTCCTCGGTGACTCAGTGGTCCGACTCTGGCGGAACGAGCTTAAGTTTGGTTATCGCTCGGTGGGCGTTCTTCCTAGCTCCCCCCTTGAGAGGGACCATCGCCAGGCCGAACATGAGTGCATTGAGTTCGTCCACGGTGACGTGAAGCTCGAGCGCTACAGTGCGCTTATCGAGCCCGTCCTGCCGGAGCATGTCGAACACTTTCCCCAAGACCTGAGACGTCTCGCGCTGAACTGGTTCGGGCTCATTGGTGCGGTAGCCAAGGCGGCTCATCTCAGTGAAGAGCGTTCGGTACTGCCAGTCCGTGAGAAGGCCCAGCTCGTGGAGTCGGTAGGTAAGCGCGGTAACGGCCACGGCCCACCTGCGCTTGAGCTGGACGAGGCGCGGAACGGTGGCGAGGCCCTGAGCGGAGGCCAGGACGCTTCCTCGTGGCATTAGGAAGGCTCCACCAAACCTCTGGGCTTCGCGCTCGATGTCTCTACTTCGTGGAAGGTCGGCCCGGTGAAGAACGAGGTGTCCGAGCTCGTGGGCGGCATCGAGTCGACTGCGCTCTCCCGACTTTTTCGTGTTCAGGAAGACGTAGGGCACTCCGTTCCAGGAGAAGGAGAACGCATCGACTTGGCGACACTCCTCCGCGAGCGAAAAGACGCGGACGCCGTGCACCTCGAGGAGATGAACCATGTTCCGAATTGGCCTCTCCCCAAGGTTCCATGCGGCGCGAAGCGCGTCGGCCGCGGCCTCCGGTTCATTGCCGGAGAGGTCTGGAACGTTCGGGGCCGGCAGTGAGAAGCGCTCGTCTATCCAGGATGAGAGCTCCATCGCAAGTGCGCTGGCTCCGAGTGCCGCGTCGCGCTGGCCCGCGGTCATGGACTTCATGGCTCGAAAGCTGACACCCTCTGGCGGGGGCGCTTCGATATCACCGGCGCCGAAGAACGACGCAGGAAAGCGAAGAGAATGACTGAGCTTCTCTACTGTCTCATCGGTGGGTTCGGTCTCGCCTGCCTCGTAGGCGGTGATGCTTCGGACCGTCACGCCGACGGCATTTGCGAGGCTCGTCTTCGTGAGGCCGCGGCGCTTTCGTGCGAGGGTAAGTCGAGTCGCGTTGAACATGGTCGTCCCCCCCTTCAGCGCGACTTACGAACGACCTCGACGTCAACGGGCGGCTCGTCGTCAGGGACGGCAAGCAGCGGCTCTCCATCAAGCGGGATAGAGGGAAGAAGGATGCGCTCGGCCCAGCTAACGACGGCGCCATCCTCGCCGACGGCTCGGGGTAGTGACAGCTCGGCGCGGAGCTGGTCATTGTCGCGGGCCACCATCAGGACCCAGGTCAGGCGGCTCGAGCCGGGGTCGTCGGCGACGGCCTGGGTCCGGCCGACGGGAAACGGGAGGCTCCAGATACTGATTCCACGACACCACCACTCCACCGCGATGGGTCGCGACCCGTGGCAGGGTGGCCGCCCCGGTTCCGTCGGAGAGCCGGCGCGGTGCGGACCATGCCTTTCCGTTCCAGGCCGCGTATTGAACCTGATAGCTGGTACCGTCGAACCCGCTCCACGCCACGTGAAGCCTCCCCGATGCGTCGGCCGCCATCCAGGGGGTGATATCGGGGAATCGGTTTGTCCGGGTTCAGGCGCGCCTCCGGGGTCCACCCCTCGTCCTGGAGCCGGCTGAACATGATCTCGTCGTCCTCTCCATCCAGGCCCGCCCAGATCACCATCGGGGTTCCCGAGCCGTCCAACGCGACCTGGGGCACCAGATCCTCGGAGTCGTCGCGAGCACTGACCCTCTGCGGAGTGGAGAAGCTGCCGTCGACCCCTCGGGCGACCAGGATGTCGTCGGACTCCATGGCACCGTCGACCCAGGCGATCCAGACGGTGCCGTCGTCGGCCATCGTGACCGCCGGAAACCTCGAGGCGCGGGCCATCGTGGCCGAGACCTGGACCGCACTGCCGACCTCGCCGTCGACGACCTCGGCCGCCACGACCGCCGACGCCGCCGCGTCGCCCTCCATCCAGACCAGCACGGCACGGCCGGCATCACCGGCCAGGGCGGGCCACTCCTGCTGCACTCCGGGCCGGAGTGACTTCACCTCTCTCACCCCGCTCGGGGTGGTGAGGAGGATCGGGCCGTCCGACGCTTGAGCGTGGATCCCTCCGGGGAGCGCGGTCCGACCCGGAGGATCGGCAACCAGGTCCCGAGCCAGGCTGGGGGTAACACCGAGGACGAACAACAGGATGGGGATCAGATTCTTCATGACTCGATTCTCGCCTTTTTGTCGTGGTTCGACCGGGCCACATAGGGAATGGCGGCCACACGGTCAAGGCATCGGCCAGTATCCCATGGGGCCCAAGGGGTGGGCAAGCCCTCCCCCGTCGGTGGGGCCGCGATCGGACCGTGGTATCGTGTCCGACCCCATTTCGCACAAGTGAGATTCCACAACTCCGACAATCCAAGGAGACGACACATGAACCAGACGCGCATCCGACCCTCTGCCGTACTGTCGGCGACGCTGGTCCTTTCCTTCCTGGTCCCCGCCGAGGCGGCCAAGCTCCCCCAGTATCCGGGGGACCTCGGGGACCGCGCCTTCGCGGCCGACGTGCTGCGAGCCAGCCCCACCGTGGTGACCGATGGCTCCGACCAGGCCGCGCTCCTCGGAGAGACGAGCTTCCGGGCCACCCACGGCACCCGCCCTGCCGACTGGTGGATCAACTACGACCGCCGCTCCGGCGCTCCCATCCTGGTCTCGGGCCGCGGAATCCCCTGGCTCCCCGGCGCCAACCAGCTCACCTGGTCGTCTCTCGTACTCGATCCCTCGGATCGCCCCTCCGTCGAGGCCTACCTCGAGTCGACGGCCCGCCAGTTCGTGCGCAACCACACCGCGTGGCTGGGCGTCGAGGAGTCCGAGCTGGTCGTCGGCCACATCGACCACCCGGCCGACTACCTCTGGTTCATCCATCTCGACTGGGCCCCCCACGGCGTGAAGGCCCAGGACTCCTACCTCGTCTTCCGGCTCAACCACGGCAACCTGGTTCAGTTCGGAAACCAGGGCATCGGGCTCCGGCCGGCCGAGGCGGCTCCGGCGTTCGACGGGGCCACCGCATGGGAGATCGCCCGGGCGTTCGTAGCCTGGGATCCCACCCGTGACTCGGTGGTCACCCCCGAGGCGGAGCTGTCCTGGATCCGGACCACTCCGGATCCCGGCTCCCGCGACGCATGGGACGGGAGCTGGGGACTCGGTTACGAGCACCGCCTCGTCTACGAGGTCGCCTTCCGCCGGGCCCAGGAGCTCGGAACCTGGCTGGTTCGGATCGACGCCCGCTCCGGAGAGGTGCTCAGCCTGACCGACACCAACCGGTACGGCCAGATCCACGGCGGCGTCCTCACGGTCGGCCCCAACGATCCCGAGATCGACAGGCCCCTGCCCTTCGCCGACCACGCCAACAACGCCTACACCAACGAAGCCGGCGTCTTCTCGGGAATGAACGCCACCTCCACTCTCAGCGGCGAGTTCATCGACGTGGTGGACGAGTGCGGCGCCATCAACCACAGCACCACCAACGGCGACCTGGACTTCGGCGCCAGCCCGGCCAACGACTGCAGCACCCCGGGCTTCGGCGGCGGCGGCAACACCCGCGCCGCCCGTTCGTCCTACTACCACCTGACCCTCATCAACCAGAAGGGGCGCTCCTACCTCCCCTCCAACAACTGGCTGCAGGGCCAGCTCGTCGACAACGTCAACCAGCTGTTCTTCGGGTTCAAGCTCTGCAACGCGTTCTGGGACGGAAGCTCGGTCAGTTTCTTCCAGTCGGCCGACCCCGACCTCTTCGGTAACCGCTGCAACAACACCGGCGAGATCCCGGCCATCTTCCTCCACGAGTGGGGGCACGGGATCGACCAGAACGACGGCAACGGGGCCAGCCCGGACGGCGCCACCGGTGAGACCTACGGCGACATCACCGCGCTGCTGCAGACCCTCGACTCCTGCATGGGCGACGGCTTCTTCCTCTCCGGCAACTGTGCCGGCTATGGCGACCCCTGCACCAGCTGCTCCGGAGTCCGGGACATCGACTGGGCCCAGCACCAGAGCAACACCCCCCACACCCCGGCCAACTTCAACGCCAACTGTCCCGCCGGGGGCGGAGGCGCGGCCGGCCCCTGCGGCTTCGAGGTGCACTGCGAGTCCTACCCCTCGTCCGAGGCGGTCTTCGACCTCGGGGCCCGCGACCTGCCGGCCATGGGGCTCGACCAGGCCACCTCGTGGGCCATCGTGGACCGGCTCTGGTACCTGAGCCGCTCCACCTCGGGTTCGGCCTTCACCTGCAACCTCCCCAACTCGAACGGATGCGCGGCCGCCAACCAGTACCAGACCTTCCTGGTGGTGGACGACTGCGACGGCAACCTGGCCAACGGCACTCCGCACATGCAGGCGATCTACGACGCCTTCAACCGCCACGCCATCGCCTGCGCCAACCCGGCCCCCCAGAACCAGGCCTGCTGCCCGTCCCTGAGTGCGCCCACCTTGGGCACCTCGACGCCTGGGAACAACCAGGTGGTGCTCAACTGGAACGCCGTCTCGGGCGCGGCCAGCTACAACGTCTTCCGCAACGAGTTCGCCTGCGACGCCGGCTACACCCTGATCGCCAACGTGACCGGCACCACCTACACCGACAACGGCGTCGTGGACGGGACCACCTACTACTACCGGGTCCAGGCGGTGGCGACCAACGCCGTCTGCACCGGGGCCATGTCGGCCTGCGCCCAGGCAACCCCGGGCAGCGGCGGCTGCGGGACGATCACCATCGCGCCGGCCACACTGCCGGCCGCCACGGTGGGCATCGCCTACTCCCAGACCCTGACCGCGACCGGCGGGACCGGCCCCTACACGTTCGCCGTGACCACCGGGAGCCTCCCGGCGGGACTGACCCTCGGCGCCGGCGGGACCATCTCGGGGACTCCCTCCGCCGCGGGCACCTCCAACTTCACGGTCCAGGCCACCGACGCTGCTGCCTGTACGGGCACGCAGTCCTACACCTTCACCGTGAACAACCCGAGCGGCGCCGGCAACATCCTGGCCGGCATGGGACTGGGACAGCCCAACCCCAACCAGGTCCGGGCCTTCACGGCCGGCGGAGGCTCTACCGGAGTCGACTTCATCGCCTACGCGGCAGGCCAGTGGGGCACCACCGTGGCCGCCGGTGACGTTCGCGGGCTCGGCACCGAGCAGATCCTGACCGGCCCCGGACCGGGTGCCGTGTTCGGGCCTCAGGTTCGAGGCTTCAACCGCGACGGCACCGCCATCGGCAAGCTGAACTTCTTCGCCTACGGCACCCTTCGGTTCGGCGCCAACGTCACCGACCACGAAGGCGACGGGGACGGCTTCGACGAGATCGCCTCGGGGGCGGGCCCCGGCGCCGTGTTCGGGCCTCACGTCCGGGGCTGGGAGTACGACGCTTCGCTGCTCTCCCCCATCAACCGGATCAACTACTTCGCGTACTCGACACTTAGGTTCGGGGTCAACGTGGAGTCGGGCGACGTGGAGAACGACGGGTTCGACGAGCTCCACTCCGGTCCCGGACCCGGCGCCATCTTCGGCGCGCAGATCCGGGGTTGGAACTGGGACGGCGGCGCCTTCGGCGCACTGGCCAAGATCAACTTCAACGCCTTCTCCACCGGTCAGTACGGCGTGAACCTCGCGGTAGGCGACGTGGACGACGACGGCTTCGGCGAGATCGCGGCCACCCCCGGCCCCGGCCAGGGCGCGGGCTTCGAGCCCCGGTTCGTCGCGTTCAACTACGACGGGGCCAGCATCGTCTCTCTCACCGGGTTCGACGTCACCATCCCGCCAAACACCACCTACGGCGGCCGGATCGGGACCGGCGACATCACCGGGGACACGCGGAGCGAGCTCCTGGCGGCAGCGGGGCGCGACCCCAATGCCGACGCCACGATCTACCCGTACGAGTTCACCGGAGGCCTCGGGGCGCTGGCGTCGTTCAACGCCTTCCCGGGTGCGACCTACGGGGTGAACCCGGCCGGAGCCGCACTGGGCTACTAGGAGACTTGCTCCGAGGAAAACGTAACAAAGTGGTCGACTTTTGATCTTTGGCCGACGCGTCGGGGAGCAGCGGTCTTCAGTCGTCAGGTGCTAGCTGACAGCATCGGCCGGGCTGTCGACTGCGAGCTGCAAACTGTCGACGCGAGGCTGCGCCAGGGCGCGGTTGGGTCGAACTCGCGCGTTTGAGGCGCAGCCTCGCTAAAAACTAGATCGCGAGTCGGCGGGGCCTGTTCCCAGGGATCGGGCCCCGCCGGCCGCTCACGTTTCGACCTTCTGCCAGTCCGTTGTCAACTTCGACAACGGAGCCGTCCCAGGTCCGTACTCTGAGTCAAAGGACTCAGGAGGACTTGAACGATGTATCTGGGACTGGACACCGAGCTCTGGGTGAAGGCACGACACGAAGAAGAGATGATGCGGGCGGCGGAGCAGGGTCATCGACTCGCCGCGGCCCGGGGCACCGAGGGGGGCGGTTGGCGCCGACTGGTCGCCAGGCTGCGGCAGGCCTTCGCCGATGCCGGTACTGCCTCCCGTCACCGGCGGACGGACGTCGTCCCGGCCCGATAGCCGGGGACCGACCGACTCAGGACCTTTCGGCTCGGATCGCCTCGAGCTCGTCGTCGAGCCACTCCCGGCAGCGCCGAGCCTTGTCGGCCAGCTCCTCGGCGCTTTCCACGTAGAGCAGATCTCCGAGCCGGCTCACGACATCTGCCGGAAGATCGAACTCCAGGTAGCGAAGGCCGAAGTTGTAGCGCTCGGGGCAGAACCGGATCCTAAGCGCCTCGACCAGCGGCCGGAGGTTCGACGAGAAGTAGAAGGCAAAGGCATCCAGCGGCCGTCCCCGGCGCAGCTCCTTCTCGGCCATGCCCTCGACGAACGGCCTCTGGTCCGAGAGCTGCTCGAGGCGGTCGTCGATCCGACGGCTCAGCTCCTGCCGATCCAGGGGGACGGACTTGACCAGCCCCTCCTTGTCGATCACCACCCGGGGCTCTCCGTGGAGCTCGGTCTCGGCGAAGTGGCCCTGGCGCGCCAGCGAGACCGGGCGGAGGCAGATGTCGAGGAACAGGTCCGGGGGGCGCACCCTCCAGTCGGTAGAAGCGCTGGGTCATCTGGTGCCAGGCCGGCGTGGGCAGCACCCAACGGTGGGAGATCGGGGCCAGCGAGGCGAGGGCGGCTTCGATCGCCTCGAAGACCTTCTCCTCCGCTCCGTCGGAGACGTCGATCCCCAGGTCGATGTCGCTCCACTCGTCGTCGCGCCCGAAGGCGACCGAGCCCCCTTCGTAGATCGTCCGCACCTCGTCGAGCGGCTCGAGGTGATCGGTCAGGACCTGGAAGATGGCGTCACGGTCGATGACTCCCACACTGTTACTCCAGGGAGATCCCGAGGCGGGACGAGACGAACAGGACGTCCTTCAGGCCGGGATGGCGCCGGAAGAACGCCGCCCCATGGGTCGCGATCTTCTCCTCGGTGAACCCCCTCAACACCAGATCGGCCCCGGCCGATCGCTCGAGCACGAGCTGCTCGAAGTCGGTGCCGGGGCTGGTGGGGATCACCTCGAGCCGGCGGGGGCTGATCGGGACCCTGCCGCTCTCGGCCAGGGCCCGCAGCCGGGCCTCCTCCTCCTCGGCCTGATCCTCCGGGAAGGCGGCGAACGCCTGGACCTCGGCCCGACGCCAGTCCGGATGGCCGACCAGGATGTAGGCCAGGAGGATCATCAGGTTGGCGTTGTCGTAGTCGTTCATGGTGAGCCAGAGGTGGATCTGCCGGCGCGAGCCGAAGAAGTCGTCGCCGTGGCGCAGGACCAGGAGGTCCTTGCGTGCCACCCAGGCCATCCGACATCCGTCGCTGACCTCCTCCAGCACCTCGTCCCCGTCGTGGTCGGAGAACTCGAACAGGGTCAGGTTGTGCTCCTTGCCGGTGACGCTGGGAACCTGTAGCGACTGGGCGAGCGCCGACCGATAGGAGGGAGAGAGCATCGTCTCGACGAACACGGTCTCACCCCGGGAGCGGAACCGTTCGATCAGCTCCTTCTTCACTTCGCGGCTCTCCAGGTATGCCGATTGGGTGAGGAGGCCCTTCATGTAGTGGAGGTAGGTGCCGACCGCGAACCGGTGGCAGAGCCAGCACAGAAACTGCACCGGGGCCACCCTCTCGAAGGTCCGTCCGTTGACCATGATGATCGAGGGGCGCCACTCCTCCTCGGCCGATCCGCCCAGGGCGCGCTGCAGCTTCACCTGCAGGAACCGGCTGGCCTGCGTCATCACGCCCTGGAAGATGGCGGCGAAGTCGTCCTCCTGCTCCCCGCGGCTGGCCCGGATGACTCGATAGAGGACCACCATGGCCACGGTCGACGCCAGGGCGTAGAACGGGTCCATCTGGAAGGCGAGCAGGACGCAGACCACCGCGCCAACCAGGCTGACGTACCACTTGGTCCGGAAGCTGGGGCGGTAGTCCGGCCGGGCCGCGAAGCTCTCGAGGAAGCTGATGGCGCAGAGCGCGCCATAGGTGACCATGAAGAACATCGAGATGATGCGGGCGACGAAGTCGATGTTCCCCACCGACACCATCAGGATCGCCATGGTGGCGGTCAGGACCGTGGCGTTGCGGGGATCCTTCGCCTGACCCACCCCTCGCGCCATCCAGTCGTTGAACCGGTCCAGCGGGAGGATCCGGTCCGAGGCCAGCGCCTGCGCGGTTCGGGGCGCCACCAGGATCGATCCGATCGCCGAGGAGATCGACGCGCAGGCGAGGCCGACGGGGATCATCGGCCCCCACACCGCAATCCGGGACATCACCAATTGGTCGTGGGCCAGGTCCTCCAGGCCCGCCGACGCGGC
>CBDCWB010000020.1:0-8480 GCA_965223205.1 Candidatus Eiseniibacteriota bacterium
GCGCTGTCCCGAGCGCGCCGGGTCACCGCCGCGACGCGTGCCAACGCCCCCACGGATAGCTTGGCAGCCAGTACTCACTTGGCGGCGACACACATCATCTTCGATCAACTGTATCGGGCCACCTTTCACACGTTTCGATGGCCCGATGACCCGGCGCGGACAAAGCCAGGATTTGTGCCACGCGTGCTCGGAGAGCTCAAAGCCGAATTAGACGACGCCGTGTCAGTGCACACGACACCGGAGCACGTGGCCACATTGCTCCTTGCCTATGCACAGACGCTCGCTCGAATCAACCCGGGGGCGACCACCAACGAGCGTGCGGCACGCGATCGCCAATTACGCGATGTCGAACAGCACCGGGTGCTTCGGCGGCTCGTCGACGAGCACTTCGACACCCCACAGGCAGCAGAAGCGCTGCGCCTTCTGGCGTCGGCCGAATCCGACGAACCGGCCGAAATGGCGATTCTCAAGCGTCTTCTCGCCTCTTTCCCTGAGAGCGAAGCAGCGGCCCAAGCCGACGAGAGGCTCCGTCGCATGTCTACCGTTGAGTTTTCAGTGGACACGTTGCAGCAGAGCTTCGGGGCGCGAGACTCGGCTGTGGTGCGCGTCACTCAGAAAAATCTCAATCAGCCGATTGAGATTGCTGTTCGAGAAGTGCCTTTCGCATTGGTGCTCGGTCTCATGGCTCAATTGCCGGACGCCGAGTTCGATTCGGTGCGGAACAAACCCCCGGTTCTAACCAAGCAGCTCCCCAGTTCAGGGGTGGCTAGACGTCAAGAATTGGTGCCGCTCCGCTTGGCCCCAGGCTACTACGTCGTCGAAGGAATAAGCGGCGACCACCGGGCAATGGCCAACGTCACGGTTACAGATCTTCTCTTACTTCGAGGAGTCTGGGGCGACAGCACCGAGGTGCTGCTGATCAACAGCCAAGCGCAGCCAATAGCCCACCATCCCATTCATGTTTATTACTCCTACCCAGAAGTCCCAGGCGACAGGCACTCGGTCCGCATGGATACGCTCGACACGCTCGAGACCGATGAACACGGCCGATTGGTAGTCGAATTACCCAAGCCAGTCGTCTTCGATGACCCCGGGCGCGGGGGACAACGCCGTGAGTTAGGCGCACTGCTTTTCACTGCAAGCCGCGGGGAGCATCACGCCATCCTCACTCAGCAGCTGTCCCGCGTTAGGGAACGGTCGCGGATTGTCGTGTGGACGGATCGGACTCTCTACCAACCGGGAGAAACGGTCCATTTTCACGCCTTGAAGCTCGATGGACCCGCGCACGCCCTGCGCCCGGCCGCGGGACAGGAAGTGCGGGTCTCGGGCCGATTCCCCGGCCCCGTTGAAACTGGCGGTCGCGACGCTTCGTGGGATACGACCTTGGTAGCGAACGGCTTCGGCGTTGCCTCGGGAACGCTGCGGATCCCAAAGAGCTCCGCTGATGGACCCTTCCGGCTTAGCGGCCGCTCCGGTCGCATTGCGTCGTTCAAGCGTTTGGACACAGCACTGGCTGTCAAGCCGCTCGATTCGGCGTACGCGGCGGGCGACACCGTTGAGCTTGAAATCGGGGCGCGCACGCACCAGGCGCAACCGCTAGCCCACGCTCGGGTCGAATACGTCGTGTCTGCAGTCCGTATCCCGAGGCGCTTCGAGCCGATCAATGTTCCCCGCACACACGGTTGGTATCGTCCGGTCGATGGCGGTCCGAGGTTGACTCGACGCATCCCCAAGCAAGAAGTCGTTCTCGAGCGCTCGGCAGCGATGCTTGACGAGTTGGGCCGGCACGTGTTGCGAATCGCTACCGCCGGCGTCGTTGACACGCTCGGCATCCGGGCGGAGCAGGCCAAGCTTCCCGGACTGGTCGTTGACGTGACCTTGGTCGATGCTGCTGAGCGCCGGTTGACCAGCTGGGAAGCGGTGCCGCTGTACGTAAGTAAGAGTTGGTGCAGGGGGGTGCCACCGATCTCGATCCCGCTGCACCTCGAGCCGACTCCCATCGCCCGAATCGACAATCGCAACAATCTTGCGCCAGGACCGGTGTTCTACCGTTGGATCGATCGAGTCGCCGACATTGCTCGCGACACTTATATCGAGACCGTCATTGACAGTGGTCGGGTCGAGACGGGTGGTAGCGGCATTGCTCTACTGCGGACCACCAGTGCACCTTACTCTGGTGCACTGGCACTGGAGGTGCGCGGGGACGAGACAGCACCCTACGCCACCCGCATCGCGCCAAGTTCTCAGGACAAGGACGGCCACACCAGGCAAAGGGCGATGCGGCGCGCGCAGCTTTATCCAGACCGGGTGCAGTATGCGCTTGGCGACACCGTGGTGCTCGAGCGACCCGATGGCAAGAAAGCTCCCCCTTGCGTGATTCGACGCGGTGAGCATGCGCTACCGCTCTTGGCACCGGAGAGCGGCGCGGTGCGGGTTGGAGTCGACGGGACCTTCATCCCCAGCGCCAGTTTGACCATCGAACCGGTGCACTCGGGGCCGGACAATCCGTGGCGCCAACACGCCAAGGTGGTGACCGAGCCGCACTCTCGACTGTTGCATGTGGAGGTGGAAAAGACTGGCGAGAAGCCCATGGCTAGTGACTCGGTCGAAGTAGTAGTGCGCGTCAGCAACCACGTCGGCCGACCAGTCCGAGCATGGGTGAATGTCTTCGCCGTCGATCGTGCAATCTATTCGATCGCAACAGATGACTTCAACCTAACTCGCGCGCTGTTCTATCTCCAATCCAGCAGCTCGAGCGCCAATACGTCGATGTCGACGCCAGTGGTGGCGCAGCCGCCAGCACGGCTGTCGTTTCGACCGACGGCTTTCTGGGCTGCGGCTGAAACCGAGGCGTCTACCGGCCGTGTTGCGTTGACGCTGCAGATACCCGATGACATAGCACGATGGCGGCTCGTGGCGCGAGCGGTCGACCTAGAGGGTCGGGTCGGCGAGGGCGAGAGCGACTTTGCCAGTGTCCAACCGATACAAATGCGACCGCACCTACCGGGAGTCGTACGGCGCGGTGACCAATTCGAATTCAGCGTTTCGGTGGATAATCTCGGCGATCCGCATCGGCTGTTCGTCGTCGATTGGCACGCGCCGCACCTTGAACCTCGTGGACCACAATCAGTTCGTGTTGAGGTCGGGCAACAACAGACCAAGGTGGCTCGCTTTGCCGCTCATGCCACCGATGTCGCCGGCGACACACTGTCGATCCGCCTAGCACCCGCGGGCAAGGCCAGCGTCCAGCAGCTCCCAACGGCCGATCACTTGCGGCTGGCGCTGCCCGTCCTTGAACCCGGGCCACCGCCGCTCGCTCCGCTGTCAGCTCGACAGGATCGTCTGACGACCGACTTTGTATCAATCGTACGCAGCACGATTGTGGCGCACCGAGATACTCCGTTGGGCCGACTTGTCGAGGACATCGAACTCCTACTCTGCCTGGATGAGGCGAGAGTCCTGCTCAGCGAGGAGGAGCGCCGCGATCTTCCCGAGCTGGCGCCGGCGCCGCAGAGGACACTTCAGTTCCGCGCGCGCAGCCTTTGGAGCATACGTCGAGCGGGCCGCGAACCGTACGGCCATTGGACCCGTCAAGCGCAGACCTTGCGCGACTTCGCGTTGCTAGAGGAGCGTGGCGATTGGGCAGACACCACCCATGCGATCGCGACCTCCCGGGATTCGTTGACCGAAGCCGTGGTGCATGCCCGAATGAAGCCTTTGAGGCGACTGGCAGTAGCCGAAGCTCTGATCTCCTACGCCACCCGCACGAGCGACAAGGAGCTACTACAGCGTCTGGGCGAAGCGCTCGACGAGATCCACAAGGGACGAAGTACGCTGGGTCCGGGCGGGCTGGCGCGCTTGGCTATCGCCCAGATGCAACTGCAACGGGCGGGGGGACCGACAACAACAGTCAGAGCGGCTCCACTTATCGACCAGGCTGCTCAGTTCGCCACAACTCCGACCGGCTCAAGCTACGCACACTTCTACGTGGACGCTCCTGGCGAGACCCGAATGGGTGCATCTTGTGCGCTGTTACGCGCACTAGCGATGCGGGGAACCGAGCACGCGCTGATCTCGCCGCTGGTCAACGCCATTGCCCTGGACCGCGCGAGTCTGGGTTGGAAGGCAAACAGCCACGCCGTGCCGATGCTTCGCGCCTTCATGGCGCTGGAGAAACTACACCGCGGCAGGGCCTACTCCCCTCCCATAGACTTTCTAAGTGTGGAACGACGCGTGCGCGTCGTGCCGCGGGGTTGCGCGGAGGGGCGAACCGACGATCACCGGCTTCGACGCCGACACACTCAGCTGCAGCGTCGGTGACACGCTCGTCGTTGAATTCAAAGTTAACCTCGTGACCCACGTTCATGGCCTAGCGTTGGAGAGCCCGGTGCCCGGCAGTTGTCAGCCCATCGCGGAACCCAAGGGACGCGAGTGGCAGTACACCAATCGAGCGCACGCCGTCAGGATGCACCTGGTCGGCGGTAGGTCCATGGAACCAGGGACCACCACTATCAGGCATCGTTTGCTGGTCGATCGCGCCGGCGTGTTCCGCCTCCCGGAAGCGCGTGTCTATCTCGAGCAACTCCCAAGCGTCGAATCGCGGAGCCCGCCCCTCATCGTCCACGCGGCCCGCTGACGTTGGGCGCTACCGATGATGCTTGGCGGCCTGTGGACGCAAGAACCTTGACCTAAACTCCCCTGCACGGGGTCTCTACTCCGAAAATTTATTCAGGCACAAGATTCGTGTAGTTGAGTCCGGGCATGTGGTGACCAGGATTCCACTTGAAGAGTTCCGTCGATTTCGGGTCAAGGTTCTCAGAAATGCAGGGAAGTGGACGGCGCCGCAGGTAGCGAGAACCTTCTGGAATTGTGGCTAACTGCCTTACAAGCGTGTTCAAATTCAGTTGGGTGACCTGCTCGATGAAGTGAACCGAAAACGCCGCGCAGCTGGGCTTACAGAAGTTCGAGAGAGCTGCATCCAGACCCGGATTCCGCCATTGAGAGTGTTCGACGAATCCGAAGAGGCAGCTTGAGCACAGAGAATCCCTTTCTCTTGGTTACCGAGCTTTGAGTGACGAGCATGAGGAACTTTTCGCGGGGAACGAAGTTGTAGCTCTAGATTGCCTCGGACACGGCTTCGGGTTAAACTGGTTTCAGGAGGTGAATTTCTATGGGTAAGCCGATTCTTGTGCGTTGCAAAGTGGTAGATGGGATGTTCAGCGATGAAGTTGTGGTCGAGATACGACGCAGCGACGGAACGTCGGCGTTCTTTACTGTTTCACGCTCCGCTGTGGAAGACGGTCGGTTAAAAGCGCTGCTTTTAAGCCCGTCGTTGGTTCAAATCCCAACTAGCTACCGCGACACCGTCGCAGTAGCTGATGAGGCACTCGAAGCCCTAGCTTCATGATTCTCTCAAACGTTGGAATTCAACGAGCGCTTGATGAGGGAGCACTTGTCATCGAGCCCCAGCCTTCCCCCCGCGAATCCACAGCAACGGCAGAGTGTCCGTATCAAACCAGCGCAGTAGACTTACGGTTGGGCAACGAGATTGCCTGGCTCAAGGAAGGGCTCCCGATTAGTTTTGATTTACGGGAAGGTGGCCTCTCCCGAGTTTTTACGGCTGAGAACACGGAGCGTCGGCAGCTGCGCGTTGGTAGTACTGTTGCAGTGTTGCATTCAAGCATACGAATCATGACGTTCCGGTCGATCGGCGGTTCGCTTATCTGACTGCTGCGGCGCCGCGTTCAGCCGGCCAACGGTTCGGGCAGAGCCTCCGCGACGCGGATGCGGAGTCCTTCGAAAGCCGATGACCCTGAGCGAGGCCACAACAAGCGTCCCCACCTCACGCACCACCGATGACATCCACGCCCAGCGTGCCGGCGCGTTGGCTCCTGGCGCTCGCGTTGTCGTCCGTGACGACGTCCCGGTGCTCGACTGGTTGGCAAAGCCCAGGAAGAAGAACCGGAAAGCCTACGCCGAGGGCGTAGCCCGCATCGAGCTTCTCCGTGACCTCGGTCATGAACTGAAGCGACCGCATGTGGGTTTTCTCGGCGACGGCATCTACGAGCTCCGGTATCGACTGGGCACAGTGAACTATTGGGTGCTCTACTTCTTCCATGGCCAGGGCGTGGCGGTTCTTGCCGCCGGATTGACCAAGGAAGCGAAGGTGCCACAGGTTCAGATTGACCGAGCCATTGCTCGAAAGAAGCGCTTCGAGGCTAACCCTGATGCGCACAAGCTGGAGGTTGAGCTCTAGTGGCCAAGAAAAAGACGACAGACGCAGTGCAAATCCTCGACAAGCTCACCGGTGACGACCCCGAGCTCCGGGAAAGGATTCGTGTGGCCAAGGTGAACGCCATGGCCGCTCAAATCATCCTCGAAGCCCGCGAGGCCGCCGGCCTCACACAGCGCCAACTCGCTGAACTTGTCGGCACAAAGCAACCCGCCATTGCCCGCCTCGAGGACGCTGACTACGAGGGGCACACTTTGTCGATGCTGCAACGAATCGCTGACGCACTCGGCCAGCGCCTCCTGCTTCGCATGGAACCCAAGGACGAAGCCGCCTAAGGCCGCGTGTCGTAGTTGCCCCAAGATTGCGTCTGCTGGACGCTTTCCTTCCCGGCGAGTGAACTCTCAAGCTATATTGGCACATAGGGAATCCCCTACCGATACCGTAACCACAAGGGACAACAGAACTAACTAAGTGCGCGAATTTGGACATGGGACGTCCTCCGCTCTTCAATGCAGTACTACCATGGAGTGGGCGGCCATGGGGTACGGCTGCTTAGCGCCGCCTGCGGGTGGGATTTGCGGCGGTTGAGCACAGCACTTGTAAACAGAAAACACCTAGCTGCACCGAGCGTCAAGGTAGGATATTTGCCAATTGGAGCGACAAGCTCTCTAAACGGTAGCGGCTATATCACTTGGCACGTCAAAAAAGAGCTTCGAGAGGTGCAGGCAAGGCGCATCGGACTATCGAGCGCGTCGTGTCTTCCGTATCATCGGCCCCGATCTCCAACCTAGAGGAGCTAACTACATGCACATCGCGTGGCGCGGTCGGGGTGCGGCCGCATTCTGGATCGTTGCGTTCCTGGCCGGGCTTGGGGACGTCTCATGCATCACCGGTGGCGGCGGGTGAGGACCGCTTTCTCTCCAACGTCCGCCAGCTGACCTACGAAGGCCGGCGCGCGGGCGAGGGCTACTTCTCAGAAGACGGGCGGCGGCTCGTCTTCCAAAGCGAGCGCCAGGCGGGGAATCCGTTCTATCAGATTTACGCGCTCGACTTCGAAACTGGCGACGTCGAGCGGGTGTCGCCCGGTGTTGGTAAGACGACCTGCGCCTACTTCCAGCCCGGCACCGATGCGATCGTCTTTGCCTCGACGCACCTCGATCCCGAAGCCGGAGCCAAGCAAGCAGAGGAAATTGCCCTCCGGGAGTCGGGGAAGGAGCGCCGCTACAGCTGGGATTACGACGAGACCTACGACCTGTTCGTCGCCGGGGGAGCCGGCACTGAGCCCAAGCGATTGACCGACACCCTCGGCTACGACGCCGAAGCGTCCTACTCCCCCGACGGCTCGCTCATCGTCTTCTGCTCGACGCGCCCGGCCTACGAAAGCGAACTTACAGCCGAGGAGCAGAAGCGCCTCGAAGTCGATCCGGCATATTTTGGCGAGATCTATCTTATGAAAGCTGACGGCAGTGAGGTCACCCGACTCACCGATTGGCCCGGCTACGACGGCGGTCCGTTTTTTTCGCCGGACGGCGAACGCATCATTTGGCGGCATTTTGATGAGTCCGGCGCCATTGCCGATGTCTACACCATGAAGTTGGATGGCACCGGGCGCCGTCGCCTGACCGATTTTGCATCGATGTCGTGGGCGCCCTACTTCCACCCCAGCGGTCGCTACGCCATCTTCACGTCGAACAAGCACGGCTTCGGCAACTTCGAGCTGTTTCTGGTGGATGCTGCCGGCAAGAAGGAGCCGGTGCGAGCAACCGAGACCGACGGCTTCGACGGCCTTGCGGTCTTCGACCCGACCGGCAGTCGATTGGCCTGGACCTCGGGGCGGACGGCGTCCGGCAAGTCGCAACTGTTTCTCGGTGATTGGGATCACCGAGGGGCGCTTGCCGCCATCGATGCGGCGCCCGGCCGCTTAGCGCCGCCGGCAGCCAGCGTTGCCTTGACGCCCGCGATCACCGCCGGCGAGTTGCGGGGTCTTGTGGAGTATCTAGCCGGCGACGCACTCGAAGGACGCATGACCGGCTCGAAGGGCACCCAACTCGCCGCAACCTATATCGAGGACGTCTTCCGTCGCCTGGGTCTCGAACCCGCCGGCGGAACGGACAGCTACCGGCAGACGTTCAGCTTCACTTCGGGCGTGCGCGTGGATTCTTCCAGCTCGTTTGCGGTGACGATGGGCGATGAACGCCGCACGCTCACCCTCGATCACGAGTTTCGCCCGGTCGCCTTCAGCGAGAAC
>CBDCWB010000021.1:0-65047 GCA_965223205.1 Candidatus Eiseniibacteriota bacterium
AGGTAGCGGTAAAGCTCTTGGTAGTGATCGAGCCACCAGAAGCTCGGCCACCCGAAGGCCGCCAGGGTCGCTCCGTCGAGCCGCATCCGCTCGAGTTCGCGGATCGCTTGCTCGTCGCTGGCTGGCAAACCGTTGTACTCCCCATCGCGCTCGAGAAAGGGCAGGGTCCGGCGCTGCACCAGCGAGTCGTCTCCGTACCAGGGCTCACCCACCAGGATGACAAGATCATCGTCTGCGGTGATCGCTTCGATCTCCCGCGCCGCGCGCCGCCAGCGCGCCATCTCGAGCGATCGCAGGCCACGTCGTCGAACGCCGATGACCAGCGGCCCAACCAGCGGAATTCGTCCCGCCCCCACCAGGAGGTCATCGAGCAGTGGACCGGCAGAGCGTTTCAACCAGGGAAGCATTTCGCCGTAGCAACGCACTTGATCACCACCACTCCCCGATGCGCGGTAGATCGCCGCGATGTATTCGGTGAGGAGACGCCAGCGCGGGAAGATAAGCCGGCCGGCCCGCGTCGGGTCGTACCAGGCGATTGCCCCATGGGGATCGCGAAAATCGTAGACCCTTACGGACCTTCCATCGTGTTCTCTTTGAAGAAAGAGTTCGTCGGGGACTTCGTGGAAGCGCCCGTGGAGCGCGAGTTCGGCGAGCAGCGGCAGGTCGTGGCCCGGGAAGCTGCCGAAGAGAGGTGTCTTCCGCAGAATCTCCGAGCGCATGAGGCCCCAAATGGGGTGGGTCTCAACCGGGGCGAGGGCCTCGCGGAACCGTAGATGAACGGCAGCAGCGGCGAGTTCCGGCCGCGGCGGCCAGTCTTTGATCCTCTGTCCAGACGAGTCGATGGTACTGGCCCTCGGATAACTGAGAACCAGATCAGGGTCCCCATCCAGGGCATGGACACACTTGCGCAGGAACTCCGGACAACAAACATCGTCATGTGCAGCCCACTTGAAGTACTCCCCGGTGGCCAAGAAGAAGGTCCGGTTGTAGTTGGGGGCGGCGCCGACGTTGGTCTGGTTTCGGAAGTAGCGGACGCGGCGATCGCGATCGGCGTAGTCGCGGCAGATCTCCTCGGTCCGATCAGTCGAGGCGTTGTCGGAGATGATGAGCTCCAGATCGGTAAAGGACTGGGCAAGCAGAGAATCCACCGCCTCGGCAAGAAAGCTTTCGCCGTTATAGACCGGCAGGCCAATACTGACCCTGGGAGTTCTCATGTCACCGCCCTTCCCCGGACGCGATTCGCGTCGCGAAGCGCGGTGTCGCACAGGTCGCCGAGCACGGGGCGATAGTCGAAGAAATCCTTGGCAATCTCCCGCGCCGCGGCGCGATGCCGGACGTAGTCCCCGTCGGTCCTCTCAATGCAGTGCACTGCCTCGTCGAGTGACGAGAAGGCCATGAGTCCGCGGCCAGTCGGCAACCAGTCACTGAACCCGCTCTCCTGGAGGATGACTGGCAAGCCGGCGGCTAGATAACAAACGCTGCGGTCGCTGAACCAACCGCTCCGCGATTCGACATAGGCGTGCTTGGCAACACTGAATTCACCGCGCGACCCGGCGATGTAGGCTTGATAGGTAGGAAAGTCGGCACTCACCGCCTCGGCTGACGAGATCAGCCATCCCGCCGATCTAAAACGTTCCTCGATATCCTGACCAGCACCCGAGAGTGCAACTTCGACTGGTCGCTCAATGCGACCGGGGAGGTCGATGATGCGGAGAAATTCCTCATCCTTCTGGCCATAGTGCCTGCCATCTTGAGAGATGGACTTGTATGCACTCCAGTTGGCAATGGTGGTGTAGGCCGCGTTTTTGCGGCCGTTGCCATCCGGATCCGGCGAGTCCGGAACCAGGTTCTCCCAGAGCTCGGGAACAACCGGCGGCGCCAACGGATGCCAGTGGACCGAGCCGGGCGGGATAGTGCAACCCGGTCGTCCAATGTTGGCGCCATAGCTGAAATGGACATGATGATCGTCGAGGATTTCGGCGCCGAAACGCCCCAGCTGAGTAAAGAGCGGATCCATGTCGATGAGGGCGCGGCGGCGCGCGTAGTTGAACTCCGGTAGCCAGGAGACACCACCGATGTTGAGCAACAGGTCGGAAGCGCTCAACAGTGCCTTGGCCGCCGCCCAATCCGCGCCGTAGATTTCACCCTTGTCGCGATGGACAAAGCAGATCGGGATATCCAACTTGAAGTCTTTGAACAACGCTCGCACCCGGAGCAACCCGCTTCCTGGCTCATCCCGCCACTCGCGGGTTCCTGGGTCGTAACAGGAGTAAGGCCAGCCACTCTCCTCGAAGTACGCCACCTGGTGTCCGAGCCGCGAGAGTCCCAGCAGATAGTGCATGAAAGCGAGCAGATTGCCGGCCAGCGGGTAACGGATCATGTAGCCGGTGACGACGATGCGTGCCATATCAACACTCTGCCTTTCTCGCGAAAGCCCGATCGCCGCCGGACTGGATCCGGTGAAAGTGCGAGTAGCGTCCGCCGGCGTCGAGGAGTTGCCGGTGGCTCCCCGTCTCCACCACCCGACCCTCATCGATCACCACGATCCGCTCCGCACGCCGGATCGTCGACAGACGGTGGGCGATGATGAACGTCGTCCGGCCCGCCATCAGCCGCTCCAGCGCCCCAAGCAACAGCGTCTCGGTCTCTGCGTCCAACGCCGACGTCGGCTCGTCCAAGATCAACACCGGCGCGTCCTTCAGAAAGGCGCGGGCAATCGCCAGGCGCTGCTGCTCGCCTCCCGAAAGTGTCGCCCCGCGCTCGCCGACTACCGTTTCGTAGCCCCCTGGCAGCCGCCCGATGAAACCGTCGGCGTTGGCAGCTCTGGCCGCCGCAACGATCGACGCGCCAGCCGCGCCCGGACGACCGTAGGCAATGTTGTCGGCGATGGAGAGCGGCAGGAGGTAGGGCTCCTGCAGCACCAGCGCCACCTGATTGCGCAGGCTCGACAGTTGCAAGTCGCGCAGGTCATGCCCGTCAAAGGTCACACGCCCCTCCCAAGGATCGAAGAAGCGCGGAACGAGGGAAACCAAAGTGCTCTTGCCGGCGCCGGTAGTCCCGACCAGGGCAATGGTCTCGCCCGACTGCGCCTCCAGCGTGATCTCGTGAAGGACCGGACGACCTACCTCGTAGCCGAAGGTGACGCCTTCCAAGCGCACGTGGCCACGCTCTCGCGCTGCGCGCCGGGGCAACGGCTTCGCGCCCGGTCTCTCCTCTAACCCAGCCCCCGCATCCAATATGCTGAACACCCGGCGGGCGCCGGCGGCGGCGGTGGCGAACCCCGAAGAGAGATAGGCCAGGACTTCGAGCGGCGCGTAGAGACTCACCAAGTAAGAGAGGAACACGATCAAACTGCCGACCGAGAGCGATCCACGGAGCACGTGGATACCACCGATCGCCATAATCACCGCCGCGCCGGCTGCGGTCGCCGCCTTGGTCCCCACTCTGAACTGGAGCTGCGCGACAAGGGCACGCAGATAGGCCTGTACAGTGCGCCCTGAGAGGCGCCTGAATCGCTCGTCCTCATACGACTCGCGACCGAACGCCTGGACCAATGGGAGCGCGGTCAGGGTTTGCTCGGCGAGAGACATGATCTCGCCTTCGAGTTCCATCTGCTCGAATGAGCGCTCGCTCATCGGTCGCGAGCAAATCCTGATCAGCACGCCGATAGGAATGGCCACCAACAGGGTGAGCAGCGACAACACGGGGTCCAATCGCCACATGATCACGAGCATGCTGACCACGGCCGCCAGCGAGGTGACAACGGCGAGAAAGACACCGATCACTAGGTCTCTCACACACTTGGTGTCATGGGTGATCCGCCGCACCAGATCGCCGACGTGATGGCGCCGGTGGAAGCGAAGAGAAAGTTGCTGCAGCTGGTCGAAGAGATCGGCACCCAGGTCGTAGACCATCCTACAGCCAACTCCCGCTTGCAGATAATCCTGCAACGTGGTGATGCCACGCCGCGCGAGGAAGAGGAGAACGGTCGCACCGACGAGCCAACCGAGGAGGACGTAGGCCGACGACCCGCCGGGTAAGCTGCCGATCCACGCAACCGCGTCGGGCAGGGGTTTTGCGACCAGCACATGGTCGACCAGCAACTTCAGTGGCCAGGGATTAAGCAACTCGACGCCCACACCTAAGAGCATCAGCGCGGCGAGGGCGATGAGCCCGCGGCTCTGAGGGCGGGCGTAGTCCGTGAGTCGCCGCCACCACGCCCTCATGCCACTACCTCCCCGTCGTGGACTTGCTGGTTATGAAAGTGCGAGTAGCGTCCGCCGGCGTCGAGGAGTTGCCGGTGGCTCCCCGTCTCCACCACCCGACCCTCATCGATCACCACGATCCGCTCCGCGCGCCGGATCGTCGACAGACGGTGGGCGATGATGAACGTCGTCCGGCCCGCCATCAGCCGCTCCAGCGCCCCAAGCAACAGCGTCTCGGTCTCTGCGTCCAACGCCGACGTCGGCTCGTCCAAGATCAACACCGGCGCGTCCTTCAGAAAGGCGCGGGCAATCGCCAGGCGCTGCTGCTCGCCTCCCGAAAGTGTCGCCCCGCGCTCGCCGACTACCGTCTCGTAGCCCCCTGGCAGCCGCCCGATGAAACCGTCGGCGTTGGCAGCTCTGGCCGCCGCAACGATCGACGCGCCAGCCGCGCCCGGACGACCGTAGGCAATGTTGTCGGCGATGGAGAGCGGCAGGAGGTAGGGCTCCTGCAGCACCAGCGCCACCTGATTGCGCAGGCTCGACAGTTGCAAGTCGCGCAGGTCATGCCCGTCAAAGGTCACCCGCCCCTCCCAAGGATCGAAGAAGCGCGGAACGAGGGAAACCAAAGTGCTCTTGCCGGCGCCGGTAGTCCCGACCAGGGCAATGGTCTCGCCCGACTGCGCCTCCAGCGTGATCTCGTGAAGGACCGGACGACCTACCTCGTAGCCGAAGGTGACGCCTTCCAAGCGCACGTGGCCACGCTCTCGCGCTGCGCGCCGGGGCAACGGCTTCGCGCCCGGTCGCTCCTCCAATCCAGCGCCCGCATCCAGTATGCTGAGCACGCGATCGATGCTCGCCTCAATCGATTTGAGTTTCCCGTAGGTACCCATGAGGCTCTGCGATGAGTACTGGATGGTGCGCGCGTAGGCTAGAAAGACCAGCAGGCCACCGACCGAGAGCGCTCCCGACATCACTCTCGTACCACCGATGTAAAGGATGATGGCGATGCTGAGCGTTGTAGCGATACCGTTCACCAGTCCGAAACAGCTGTTCAGCAAAGCGCGGCGTTGCGACTCGGCGGTCGCCTGCGCCGCCAGGTCGCGGAACCGCGCAGCGTTTCGCTGTCCGGTGTCGAAAGCCTGGACCACCGGGATGGCACTCAGGGTCTGGTGGACAAAGCTGAGCAGCGAGGACATCGTCTCGATAGACCGGCGCGCCCGCCGCTGCAGCCGCGGGCCAAAGAAAAGCGAGGATGCCGCCAGCAACGGCGCTACTAGGAACGAGACGGTCGTCAGCCACGGATCGAGGCTCCAGGCAACGGCGCCGACCGTGGCGAGAGTGAGGAGCTGGCGACCGGGAGAGACAAGCAGAAGCTCCATCAATGTGAAAACGCAGGAGGTGTCCTCGGTCAGCCGGCTCAGCGAGTCGCCGACTGGACGGCGAGCATGAAACTGCAGCGATAGTCGCTGCAGGCGATGAAAAAGATCAGCGGCGAGGCCGTAGACCATGCGCTGCCCCGACCCAGCCCAGGCCAAGCTGAGCGCGACATCAACCGCGCTGTTCAGAGCGAAGAGAACAAGGCTCGCTACTGCCGCCACGGCAACAAGCACCATCGGCGTCGGGTTCAAGCTGAGGAGTTCAAGAACAGAACGCAGCGGTCCCGGAAGCGCCACGTCACTGAGCGCGTAGTCGATCAAGATCTTGAGCGGCCACGGCTCGAGTGCGACTAGTGCCGAGACTGCAACCGTGAGTCCAAAGATGACCAGCAACCCCCGCCACTCGCGGTGTGCGTAGTGGCGAAGTCGTAGATACTTGCTCATCATTGGGATCGCGGACGCTGAGTGAGGTTGCTCAGAGATCGGTGGCTCCCCGGGGAAAAAGGAGTCCATGCCCGCGCGTGAAACCGCGGAGGCCGTTGCGGCGAGCTGATCGTTGCCTGGCGGCGCCGGGATTTACGTCGAGGACTGGGGAAGGACCTTCAGTTGCCGTTCTCAGATGTTCTGACCTAGTAATGGCCGGCAACCAGAATGGCTGTGGTCCTTAGTTGTCGAGCAACATTGATTCTACCACAGTTGGCGCGCTCAAGCGGAGCAGGGATGGGCACTCGGTCGCCTCGGCGGGCGAGATTTGTTGTGGGCGAACGAGCAATTGGGGAACTTGCCCCAGCCGCAGGGCTTCATGCCCTGGTCAACGCTAGGAGACGGAGAGCGCCCCGTCAATCAACTCAGCTAGCACGCGGTCTGAGTTGAAGTGCGCTCCCGCGATGTCGCGTGCCGCTCCGGTGTGGCGCGCGTAGTCGGCCTCCACCACCCGGATGGCGTCGGCGGCCTGCTCGACGCTGGTGAAGGCCAGGACGCCTTCGCCGACCGGCAGCAGCGACGAAAACCCCGTGTCTTGGACGACCACAGGCCTACCGGCGGCGAGGTAACAGGCCGAGCGGCAGCTGAACCAGCCACTCCGCAAAGCGACGTAGATCTGTTTGGCCGTAGACACTTCTCCGCGAGAGCGGGCTAGAAAGTCCTGATAGCGGCCAGGCGTTAAGCTCACGGTCGGTCCGTCGACGACGCTCCAACCGCAGTTCGCTAGCTGATCGAGCGGCGGGTTAACGCCGCCCACAGCGACCTGCAGCGGCACGTCCATCTGACCTGGCAAGTCAGCCAGTTTCTCGAACTCGGCGCCCTTGCTCTTGTATTCGACACCGCGGTAAACCACCGGGCCCTTGAAGGCGTTCCAAGTCATAACAGTGGTCCAAAAGGCACCCTCGGGCGGAATAGAACCGGCAATCCGGTCCCACAGACTCAGGACGACCGGCATCCTGGTCGTCTGCCAGTCGAAACCCACCTTCGGGATGCGGCAATCGTCACCGTCGATGTTCTCACCATAGGTGAAGTGCCGGTCATGCGCCTCGACCAATGCGCACCATCGTTCCACATTCTCTGACCAGCCAAAGCGCTCGCTGAGCATAATCTGATTGTAGCCAGGATCAGTATCCAGGAAGACCTTTGTGCAACCTGGCGAAAGCGCGTCGGGCAACATGCACGATCCACTAACGTTGATAAACAGGTCAGCGGTTTCGGCGATTGCCTCAAATGCCGCAGAGTCCATCCCGTAGCTTGTTTCGTGCAGATGCAAGTAGTGCCAGTGATTGTTGAGCTCCGGCGCGTAACGACTGAAGAAGCCGCCGATGAAGTTCGCCGAGTAGTCACCCGCGTCGGTAGCCGTCTGGCGGATGGGGTGGTAGGGCCAGCTCCACGTGTCCTCGTGGTAGTAGACATCGTGACCGAGCCGCGCTAGCCCGATCACGTACTGCAAGTAGTCCCAGGCGACGCCGCCGACGGGATGCAGGCCAGCGAGTCCAGCTACGATGATGCGAAGCGAGGAGGCACTCATCCGGCCATCCTAGCTGAGGGCCTGCTCGAGCACCCGCCCGACCACCCCGCGCGCTCCGAAGTGCTCCTCGGCGAGGGCGCGCGCGGAGCGGGAATGTCGCTCATAGTCGGTCGTCACCAGCTCCAAACAGCGTACCGCCTCGTCCAAATCAGCGAAGCGGAAGAGACCGTCACCATGAGGCAAGATGCGGCTCGGCCCCGTATGCTGGACGATCGCCGGTTTGCCACTGGCCAAGTAACAAATGGTCCGGTCGCTGATCCAGGCATTCTGGAAGCGAACGCATGAGGGTTTTACACAGCTAAACTCCCCGCGCGACTCTTGAACGTACTTCTGATACGACTGCGGATCTGATGAGACTTCCCAGGCATGACGGACCGCCCAACCGCAACGGCGCAGCATCGCCCACTCTTCTTCATCCTCTGGCGCCAGACAGAGTGCCAGCTCCAGGGGTTGCTTGACACGCTTCGGTAGATCGAGGAATGGCAAGAAGCCGCTTCGCTTGTCATTGAGATAAACCTCGCCCGCCTCCTCCACCCACTCGCCGGCGTGCCAATGGGTCACCGTGGTGAAGGGTGCCTGGTCCGGCGCGCCGCGCGCCGGCCAGTAGTCAAGCGCCACGCAGGGCGTAGTGTGCAGCCACCTGAGGCCACAGTCCGGGAATCGGGCTCCAGGCTGTCCGACGGTCTCGCCGGTGCTGAAGTAGAGATCATGGGGAGCGACATACACCTGCGCGCGGTGGATCCAAGTCTGCAGCAGTCCCGGATCGATGTCGATGAGGGCCCGGCGCCTGAAGCGGCCAACCACCGCCGCCGGAATCCCGTAGGCCAGGTTAAGAAGGAGATCAGCCTCGGCCGCCGCGGCAAGGTCCAGGCAACCTGCCGTCAGCTCATCCGGCAACGGCTCGCCCGACCAGGAGCAAAGAGCGACGGATTCGGCCAGCGCGTAGGGCTCGAGAGTTTGCTTGAGGGCGGCAACGCGCGCGAGCACGTCGGGCTCCGTCGCAGTTGGCGTGATCGCCTCGAGCCAGATGACGCGGCAGCCATTCGCTTGCAACCCGAGGGCCCAGTTTAGGTAAACCCAGAAATGACCACCACCATTTAAGTAGTGCAAAGTCTTTGCGCAGAGACAGACCGTAGTGCTCAAGGGATTCCTAGGGATCAACCGCGCCCTGGCCGAGATGCTCCATCACCTTGGCGTTCTGCTTCAGCTCTTCGAGCACCGCCTCGGCGATGAGCTGGTACCCTGCCGCGTTGGTATGCCAGCCATCGGCCTGCATGTACATCTCGCCGAACGTGTCGATCGGCCGGTAAAGGTGGCCCCCCACATTCGGCCGGTGGGTGGTGAAGCGGCGGATCTCGGGGATGTCGAGCCCCTCCCACTTTCCAGCCTCTCCACTGTTGGTGTAGACATAGAAGAAGGTGGAGTCCGCCGGCAAACTCGCGGTGTACGACCAGACCCAGTCACCGGCGCGCTGGTCGCCGTGCGTACCGTCGTCATACATGGCGATACGGTTGGGCTCGGCATCCCCCAGCTCGGTGTGCGTGCCTGAGATGTACATGGCGCTCGAGACCCGGTAGTCACCGGCGAAGACACGAAAAATCACCTTCACCTCGTCGGCCGTGCCGACCACGCCGCCAATTGGCTCGGTCACGAGGTCGAGCCTCTCCTCGACTTGTCGCTCCAAGGCGATCCGGCCTTGGTCGATCAAGACTTTGCTGTCGAGAAATTGGACCTCCTCCTCCTCGGCGACGCGCCGCACGGATTGTCGATAGGCCGTGTCCCAAAGCTCGTTGAACAGAAGGATCACGCCGATGCCCCGGCTGCGCGCCAACCCGATCATCTCCCTAAGGTTCTCTTCGTAGTTCGGGGGCGAAACCCGCGTGTATTCTTCGAGCACCTCGTAGTTCGCGGACTCGTTGCCAACGCCACCGAACCAGGCCTCGTCCGGAGTCCCGGCCGAAGCTGCCAGCTTTTGCATGTAATCACCGATCGACCAGGATCGGTACCTGATGATCAGCGCCACGTATCGCAGGAGCCGATAGCACTCTGCCTTCTCGAGGACGCCGCCGACCCGCTCTGAGATCGACTTGCCCGGCGGCGGCCCCTGGTTCCCAAACCAGTCTTTGTCCCGCCATCCGGCGACGTTGGCGTCGTTCATGGCGAAGCCGATCAGGAGTAGGTCAGGCTCCAGGTCGAGCGCCACTCTCTTGAGCAATTCGAGACCTTGATAGGAGGAGTAGCCGAGGACGCCGAGGTTCAGAATCTCGAAACCGGAGTCTGGGAACTCATCTTTCACAAGGGTGCGGAGGCGCTCGGGATAGGCCTCCTGCTGGTCGACGTTGGCTCCGAAGGTCCAAGAATCACCCAGGCAGATAGTGCGGAAGGCGGCAGCAGGCTTCATCTTCGGAAGCTCGTCCTCGCGGAAGCCAGCTGAGTTGGTCTTGACCTCCCAGACCGGGTTGTCGCGGAGCGAGGCTGGAATCTTAGGAATGAAGGAGCGAAGAAGCCGGGTACGATCGGCCTCGACGTGGACCGGGCTGTACACATCCAGATATCGTCGGTGGACGTTGGCTCGGGTCCTCCATGACATGATCGGGTCGGGCTCGAGGATCCGCACCGCGTCCATCCACGGGGGGAGAGGCCCAAAATCCTGCGCCGCCTTGTAGGGCAGGACAACGTACTCGACCTGCGCGTTGCGGACCGCGTAAGCGATTCTCACGACGATCTCGGCGATGGAGAAGAAAACCAGGGTGGAGACGAGTCCTTTGGCTACTTCCTTAAGAACTCGTCCGCCTCTCATAGCCCACCCAGCAGGGCATCCAGGTCCGAGTCGGGACCCATGGCCAGGCGAGTGAGCCGATAGCGATCGGCGATAGGGAGTTGAATCGTGCCCCCGCCGTAGAGGCAGGCCGCCTCGTAACCCGCGCGCTCGAGCAGCGACTGCACGCCCTTCGGGTCCTTCCCGTCGTCACCGTAGGGAAAGGCGAAGACCTTGACCGGCGCCGTCAACTCCGCATCGAGCGCTGACTTGGAAAGGCAGAGCTCCTCCGCTTGCGCGCCGGCGTCGAGTTCCGAGAAGCGGCGGTGGCTCACGCCGTGGGATTGAACCGAAATCCCGGCACGCTCCAGAGCACGCAGGTCTTCCCAATCACAGATCGCTTCCTCCGGCTCGATCTTCGCGTCGAAGGTGTTCTGCTTGCCAACGAAATCGGTGGGAACGAAAAGCACAGCTGGGAACCCGAAACGGGCCAGGATAGGCAGCGCCGTCTGGCGGATGGATCTGTAGCCGTCATCGAAGGTAACGAGGGCAGCTCGCTCGGGCAAGCTTGCCGGCTCGGTCAGGCCCCGGAGAAAGGTGGCCAGATCGATCACTTCCCAGCCTTCGTCGCCGAGACATTTCAGGTGACCCTCGAAGGTCGACTCGGGAACGTAGTTCCAAGTCTCCCAGCCGTCCGCAGAGGGCTCGCCGACCTTGTGATAGCCGAGGATGGCAAGCACCGGCGCCCCTCCTCTGTAATCGCCCAGACACGCCGTCGATCATCTTACCCCACAGGGAAGCTCAGCACTCACCGGTGGTACCTCGGGCAACAACGTATCGACCAGGTAAGCGGCGGTCTCCGCCAACCCGGCCGGGCCGGGAGCATCGCGGTCGGCGCAGCGGACCGCTAGACTGCCGGCATGCCGACCCTCACGTCAAATCGCGAGCGACGCCTCTGGCTCTCAGCGGCAGCGGTGGTGGCCGCGATCTACTCGACCTTGGGCCTGGCGGGGCCACTGGCCCGGTTCCTGCGCGATCGCGGTTTGATCGACGTGCTCTTCATCTCCGGCTTCGTCCTCGTCTTGACAACCATCGCCACCCAGGGTCTGAGGACCCGGCCGGGCGGCTGGGAGATCGGAGTGGCGCTCGGCGTCGCGGCCGCCTACTTCATGGTGTTTGTCCGAATGGCGATCCCAGCGGAGGAGCGCACCCACCTGATCGAGTACGGTGTGGTCGCCGTCTTCATCTACGAAGCTCTCAGCGAGCGGTCCAGCCAAGGTCGCAAGATCCCCGCCCCAGCACTGCTCACGGTGCTTGCAACCACGCTGATCGGCCTACTCGACGAATGCATCCAAGCGTTGCTGCCGAATCGCGTGTTTGATCCTCGCGACATCTTGTTTAACTTTGTGGCGCCGGTGTTGACGGTCAGCGCCCTGGTGGCGCTCAGCTGGTTGCGGCGGCGTCGTTCGGCGCGGTAGGGCGAGCGACACCGGTGTTCGAGCGATGCTTGCCGCCCACTGGGTGGTGAGCTTTCCCCGGGTCAAACGCGTGCGATTGACGGTGGACGGGGCCGCCCTGTTGAGTGCATTGGTCGCGCCCACCTTCACACCGTCCTTCGATGTCGCCAGGCATACGCAGATAGAGCAAGTGGATCTAGTAGTGTAAACACACATTCGCGCGCCTCCGCACGCCCCGCTACGCCCTACCAGGCTTGATGGCGGATAGCACGTGCTCCGCTGCCACCGCTCGAATCTTTGGTCCTAGCGGGTAGGTGTCGGAACCAGCGTGAATGACGTCCAAGCGGGTCAGCTTCAGATCATCGAGTGCCGATCGCATCGAGGGAGTGACGCTAGGCGCAGTCGTGTGCTTGAACTCGAAACCATAGCGCCTGCTACCGAGCACCATCATGAGGTCCAATTCGGCTCCGCTGTGGGTGCCCCAGTAGTAGCATGAGTTCGAGGTCGCACCCAGCTGGTGGATTACTGCCTCCAGCAGAAACCCCTCCCAAGACGCTCCGAGCTTTGGGTGGCGCTGCAGAGCTCGCATCGAGTCGATGTCCAGGAAGCTGTGGAGAATTCCACTGTCGCGAAAATAGACTTTCGGCGACTTGACCTGCCGCTTGCCAATGTTGGCCGTCCAAGGTCTCAGGATACGAACCATGAAGGTCGCCTGCAGGGCATCCAGATAGCGCCGGGTCACGTGATGAGAAACGCCGAATGAGCGCGCGAACTCAGAGGCATTCCAAGTCTGGCCGTGATAGTGAGCCAGCATCGCCCAGAAGCGTTCCAGCGTGCCGGATGGGATGTTGACCCCGAGCTGGGGGATATCGCGCTCCAGAAACGTGCGGATGAAGTCGTCCCGCCAGCTACGGCTATCAGCGTACGAGCGCGCCGTGAACGAACGAGGGAATGCACCTCTGAGCCAGAGCCGATTGAATCGACCCATGCCCACCTCGTCGAGCGTTAGGCCCGTCAGCTCATGGTAGGTGATTCGGCCCGCCAGGGACTCAGAACTCTGCCGGAGCAGCTCCTGTGACGCACTCCCGAGCACCAAGAATCGAGCCGGCCTACGTGGGCGATCGGCGAGAACGCGAAGGCCCGGAAACAGCTCGGGCCGCCGTTGAATCTCGTCGAGAATCACGATTCCCCTCAGGTCCCGGAGTCCCAGTTCAACGTCTTCGAGGCGAGCCAGATCCTGAGCGCGCTCAAGGTCGAACACCGTGACGGGACGGTTTTGGCTACCCGCAAACGATTGAGCCAGCGTCGTCTTGCCAACCTGGCGCGCCCCTAGAATCGCAACGACTGGGTTCCTATCGAGTAGCTGCCGGAGGGTCCTGAGCTGCCGTGGTCGCTCTATCATGGACATGTATTACCATGAAAATTGGAGCGTTTCCATCCAATTTTCATGGCCAATAGGGCGACTGCGCAGCCGAGAAAGCAGTGTGGGAGCCACATTGGAAACCCTAGATTAGGTAGTCGGGGGCGGTTTGTTCTTGACTTCGAGAACCATACACCTATACACCTTTTTTCTTTGACAGCTATTCTAGGAAATCACCTACGTTCACGACCAGCGCCCGCGACAGCGGCTGAACGTTTACGTTCTACTCGACCACATTCCGCTTCTTGTAGAACCACCACACAGCTGGTACCGGCTATAGAACCGCCCGACAAGCTTCACTTCGCCGATAGGCGCGGAGGCGCTACATGTTGCCGCCGCCATCTTCACGACCGGCTCCGTACACAGAGAACTCCAAGCTAACGCCCGCTTCTGCAAGCCTCTGAGCTCGACCTTATCAAGGAGCGACTGAAGAGAGCGGAAACAGACTATGAACGACGACAAAATGGCAAAGAAGCCAAAGGAAATGCCCGTGCGTGAGAGCTCGGGTAACGTTTTTGAAGACCTGGGTCTCCCAGAGAGCGCAGAGCTCCAAGGGAAAGCAGAGCTCACAGCGAGAATCGCTGACAGAATCGAGAGGCTAAAGCTCACGCAAACCGCAGCCGCAAAGCGGCTTGGTGTGGACCAGCCCCCCCAATCCAAGCTTCTCCGGGGGCATCTTGCTAGTTTTTCGACCGACCGCCTTTTTCGCTTCCTAAACGCCCTTGGGCGCGACGTCGAGATTACAGTGAAGCCTCGCCCCCGAACGAGCACCAGGCCCGGCATTCGAGTTGTTGACTCACAGAAGAGAGAGGCCGGGTAGACCCCTCCACTTTCAGATAGAGGACAAGATGCCACAGTGACCAGCGACAGGCGCGCGAGGGGGCTTGGGGGCAGCCAGCCCCCAGTTCGTATCAGCGACGGTCGACCAGGACAGCAACGGCGTTCGAAACTGGGGGCCAGTGGCCGTGTTGGCAACGCTCGGAAACTGACCCAGGGCAACGTTTAGAAACTGACCCACCCCAGCGTTCTGTTTGTACTCCTCCGGCGCGGTTTGCGCAACCGCGCCGGTTCTCCTGGGGGTGTGGGGCCGGAAGCCCCACGGAGCTATCCACGCGTCCGCCAGCCATCTCATCGTAAAGGGGCGCAAGCCGCCGATACATGGCTCGTCGCGCCAGTCGTTGGAGTTGGCCAGCGGGGCGTGTGGGTTGAGCGTGGTCACGGTGTTTGCTGGTGTTTGAGTCACGCTAATCAATGGTTTGAAGTGCGAAGGGCTCAAGCGGCACCCCGTTGTTTTTGGCGGCGGGGCGGGGTTGGGGGTGCTCTGTGGCGAGCCGCTCGGCGAGAAGCCTGAACGCCACCGACTTTCCGCATCCAGGGTCACCGCTGATCAGCGCAACCCCACCGGTGCGCGCCAGGTTACCGACGCGCCAGTGGAACTGCTCGAGTGCCGGTGGCAAGGCTAGCCCTTCGGTAGGAATCTCTGGAGAGAAGGGATTCCACTTGAGTCCGTAGAGCGATAAGCTTAGGGGGAGTGATTGCTAGTCCAACGATGCACGCCTCGCGTGGCGCACATATGTCACCACCACAACGCCGGCGTGCACTTCGTAGAAGATGCGCCAGCTCTTCCTGTACAAAAGTTCGCGGAGCTCGAATCCGCCCACGATGTGACTGTCTTCTGTGAGCGGGCACCGCTCCGGATGCTCTTGAAGCGAGTCAATCGCTTCCCATAGACCATCCAACCATGCATCGGCGTGAAGTGTTCGCTCGGAATACCAACGGTAGGCCTCAGCTATTTCCCGTCGTGCCGTCTCGGCGACCTGAATCTGATGTGCCATGCTCTCGTCGGATTCTCTCAAACGCCTCGTCGAGCGGCATCGTGCGCCCGGCTTCCACATCATCGAGCCCACGCCGGATGCCTTCGAGCGTCTCCATGCGGTCAGCGAGTTCGTAGAGTCGCTGATAGGACTCAGCCGTTAGCACGACCAGGTCCGCTTTGCCATTCACCGTTAGCACGAGCGGGTTGCCGGTCTGGTGCATCTGCTCAACAAACTTCCGGGTGTTCCGCTGGAAAGCCGATAGCGATTGGACGTCTCGGGTGATGTCTAGCATTTTCGTGAATTCCTGAGTACTACTCGCCGTCGAACATGTAATTTACTGCTGATTAGATGATATCAGAGTCTAGGCGACTCGGCAAATCGGGCTCCCCCATTCGAGTTGATGTGATTGATAAAATCAGTTATCGCGGGCGGTTAGGGCTTGTTGCGGGTGGCGTGGGGAGACGCGGAGGGCCCCGACATGGCTCGGAGCGCGGAGTGGGGGGAAATCGCCTGGATGGCGAGCTCGGGTCGCGCTCGGTACCGATAGCGGGTTCGACGAACCCATGAGTCTCGCTAGAGGCACCTGGTAGAGGCTCGAAAGGTTGCGCAACATGCACTGAAACCCCCGTGAATCGAATCACGATGCGTGACTCTGGTCAGAGATCCCAAGCACCAGCTTGCAGACCCCGTGACCCTCCCTAGCGGCCGCGTCGCATCCAAACCTCCGACATGGTAAAGATGCGTACCAGCACATCGCAGGCACGAACATGTTAGATAGTCTCAGCCGAAAGGATTGGGGGGCCATCGGTACTTTGCTCGCCACTCTTGTGGGGATTTACCTTGGCTCGGGGTTCAAGTGGAAATTTCTACCGGTGTTTTGTGTGAGTGCTCCACGATCCATGACACTGCCTGATAGCCAGGCAACCCTCGGGTGATTCAACACCTCCCTTCTGCTGTTGTTGTTGATCGAAACGCTGTTGGAGCTGTGGGCATGCGGGCAACGCGAAGCGTTGTCCACAGCGTGGCATGTCCACGGTTCTCCGACAGCTGTGGCGAAACTCAGGGGTCACCTGCTCGGGGTGGCGCCTGGTGCGCAGGATGTGCGAGGTGAGTTCGGCTGTGTTCTCGCCGACTGTCTCGGCCCAGGAGACGATGCGCGAGGGCGTCCACTCGGCGTGTCGGCGGTGTGCCGAAGGCATGTGGGCCGGATCGGTCGTGTGCTGTCCGCGCTTGTTGCTGCGGCGGTGCGAGGCGACGCGGTTGTGGTGGTGAAAGATCTCGATTGTTGAGTCGGTCGCTCGGACCTCGACCTGTTCGTGCGCCAGCTGGTAGGGGACCGAGTAGTAGTGACGACTGAACTCGACGTGATAATCGATGTTCACCCGCGCGTACTTACGCTCGGTGTAGTGGTAGCGCTCCGTCGGTAGAGGGCGGAGTGCTGGACGGTCGATCTTCTCGAACATCTCTGCGCGCGAGACGCCGAGCCGCTGGTAAGGACGGTTGTTGACCTCCTCGAGGAGTTCCCAGATTGCTTCGTTGAGTGCGTCGATCGAAAAGAATATTCGGTTGCGCAGCGCGCGCTAGAATCCACCGCTGGATCACTTGCACGCCGACTTCGACTTTGGCCTTATCTTTCGGCTTGCGAGGTCGTGCCGGCAGGATGCTGGTCCCGTAGTGCTCGGCGAGCCCCTGATAGGTCAGATTGACCTCGGGTTCATAGCGACAGCCGCGCGTTACCGCCGAGCGTTGTCAGTGGCTTGGAGTATGCGCGCAAATTTGGCGCTGAGGGGGAGAATGGCGACCCGGATGAGCACCTGCTGAGGATTGCCGTGTGTGGGGCGGCCGCTGGTGCGAATGAGCGAAGGTTGTGGTAGAAGTGGGTCACCGCCACGAAGGTTGAAGGCCCAGGGACTTGGTCCTCCCCGGGCCTTCTTTGGTGGTCGTTGGGGATAATCAACGGACACCACTGAGGTGTAGAAGGATGCCCCTGATCGACCCCACTGTCCAGTGTCTTCGGGCGGTGGGGATGGGTGGAGCGGGGCTATCGTCTTTACAACTGCCAGCGGTGCCACAAGCAGGTGCAGCTCTGCGCGCGGTGTGATCGTGGCCAGCTGTACTGCCTCGATGGCTGCTCGTTGCTCGCCCGCCGGGCATCGGTGCGCCGTGCCGGTCGTCGCTACCAGCAAACCCGTCCTGGTGCTCTCAACCACGCCTCCCGGCAACGCGCCTACCGTCAGCGTCAATCCCAGAAAGTGACGCATCACCGATTCTCTGTTCCGGGCGCATCTGCCAGTTTTCCTCCGACGCGAGTCGATGGTGTGGAATCCACCACCGCCCCCGGCTCCGAAGGAGGACATCATGAACAAGTACTGGGACGAGGCGCGGGTGGTGATTACTCCCTACCGCGTCGATCTACTGGTGACCCAGCATGGTCGCAAGGTCTTGCACGGTTGGTTTCCCCCGACGCCAGCTCACCCGCGAGCGCTTCTGTTCATCCTCGAGGGTCTAGCTCTGTGGACGGGTCAACGGTTGTGCGTTGTCATCGATGCGGAGAGCCCTGTGCACCCTTCGCTCGGCTTGGGTCACGCTGGTAATGAGTGGCCCGACGAGCATCCGTTTCTCGAGTACTTGCACAACGAACCCTGGGTGCTCGAGGTCGACTTGTGATCTCGCGCGAACTCGAAGCAGAGATCCTCAGGCTCTATCATGCAGAGAAGTGGAAGATCGGCACGATCTCAGCCCAGCTCGCAGTCCACCACTCGACCGTTCGTCGCGTGCTTGCTCAAGCCGGGATCACAGCCGGGAAGCAGATCTCGCGCCCCTCGATCGTCGATCCCTTCATCCCGCTGATTGTTCAGACCCTGGAGAAGTACCCGCGGTTGCGCGCCAGTCGGCTCTACGAGATGGCCAAAGAGCGCGGCTACCCCGGCGGCCCCGACTACTTCAGGCATGTCGTCGCCCTCTACCGCCCACGCCCGTCGGGAGAGGCGTACCTGAGACTGCGAACTCTGCCTGGGGAACAAGCGCAGGTTGACTGGGGACACTTCGGCAAGTGGACGGTGGGAAGGGCGGAACGCTCACTCATGGGATTCGTCATGGTGCTGAGCTACTCGCGCCACCTCTTCCTGCGGTTCTATCTCGGCAGCGCCATGGCGAACTTTCTGCGCGGTCATGTGGCGGCTTTCGAAGCGTTTCAGTCGGTGCCCAGGGTCATTCTCTACGACAATTTGAAAAGTGCGGTCCTTGAGCGACGCCACGACGCCATCCGCTTTCACCCCACCCTGCTCGAGCTCGCCGCACACTACCGGTTTGCCCCCCGCCCGGTGGCTGTGGCACGGGGCAACGAGAAAGGGCGCGTCGAAAGAGCAATCCGCTATGTACGCGACAGCTTCTTTGCCGCTCGAATCTGGAAGGACCTCGACGATCTCAACGCCCAGGCGAGCGACTGGTGCCTGGGTGTTGCCGCCGAGCGCAGGTGTCCCGAAGACCGAGCGCGAACCGTACGCGAGGTCTTTGTCGAAGAAGCGCCGAAGCTACTGCCCCTCCCAGACAACCCCTTCCCGACCGAAGAGCGACTCGAGGTGCGCGCTGGCAAGACTCCCTACGTGCGCTTCGACCTCAACGACTACTCGGTCCCGCATGAACACACCCGGCGCACCCTGGTGGTGACTGCCACCCTCGATACCGTACGAGTCCTCGAGGGCAATGAGGTCATCGCCACTCACCGTCGGTCTTGGGACCGTGGTCAACAAATCGAAGATCCAGCTCACCTTCGAGCTCTTGTGGCTCACAAGAGCAACGCTCGAGAGCACCGCGGCATCGATCGGCTGCATCACGCCGTGCCACGGAGCCGCAAACTCTTCGAGCACATCGCGCAACAGGGAGGCAATCTGGGCGCAACCACCTCGAGTCTCCTGAGGTTGCTCGAGCGTCATGGCGCCCGCGCTCTCGATGAGGCGATCGAGGAAGCGCTCGAGCAAGGAGCCCCACACCTTCGAGCCGTCAGACGGATCATTGACCGCCGCCGAGAGGCTCGGGGACAAGCGCCTCCAGTCGCCCCTCAGTTCACAGCCGACCCGCGAATCCGCGACATTGTCGTCAAGCCTCACTCGCTCGATACCTACGACCAGATTGAACCGGAGGAACAGGACTGATGCCTGATCACCAAGACGCCACACGAGAGAGAGCGCGCAAGCTGGGTCTATACGGCTTGCTGGCTCACTGGGATCAGATCACCGATGACGATGCCTGGCTCCGAAAACTCCTCGATATCGAGGAGAGCGAACGGAAGCGGCGCAGCCTCGAGCGCCGCATCCGTAACGCGCGGATCGGTGCTTTCAAAGCGATGCCCGACTTCGACTGGAAGTGGCCTAAGAAGATCAATCGCTCCTCGATCGATGAGCTGTTCAACCTGAGCTTCATCGAAGAGGGAGCCAACGTCGTGCTGCTCGGTGCCAACGGCGTCGGAAAGACGATGATCGCCAAGAACCTGACCTACCAGGCGCTGCTGCGTGGGTATACGGCGCGTTTCACCACCGCCAGCGACATGCTCGGCGACCTCGCCGCTCAGCACTCAACCGACGCGCTCGTGCGCCGGCTACGCCGCTACTCGAAGCCACAGCTGCTGGTCGTTGACGAAGTAGGCTATCTCTCATACGACAACCGCTACGCCGATCTGCTGTTCGAGGTGGTCACCCGCCGCTACGAACAGCGATCCATCGTGATCACCACCAACAAGCAGTTCACCGACTGGGGAGTGATCTTCCCCAACGCCGCGTGCGTCGTCACCCTCGTCGACCGGCTTGTCCACCGCTCTGAAATCATTCCCATCGAAGGTGAGAGCTACCGCCTGAAGGAGGCAAAGGAACGAGCTGCGAAAAAGCGACGTTCGAGAACCGCTGGACAATCAAAAACCTAGGATGACAGCGCCAGATTTACGCGCTTCTGCAAAACCGCTAACAACGAGGAACTCGACGATCTCTCGAGCGTAGAAGCCGGCATCCATTCGAACGTGGATGCGACGGCCTTCCGGCAAGCGCGCCAGACATTCCTTGAGGAAGCTGACGGCTTTGTGGGCCGAATGGCGGTTCCCCGAACGCAGTCTTGCACCGATCAGCAGTCGCGTTTCGGACCAGAAGCAAAGCAGCGGGTTGAATCCCTTCATGTTGTTGTAGGCGTACCGAACTCCCTCCTTGAGGTAACCGTAGACTTGAAAGATCGAGCTATCGAGATCGAGGGTGATAGGCTCGTCCCCGCCCCGCATGTCATCGGCGACGTAGAGGGCTCCGGCGATCACTTTCTCGAGTTGCTTGATGTGGCCGATCGTGAACTTGCGCAGCATCTCTCCCGCGGTGGTCGGGGCCGGGACCTCGAGATCGTAGAGATGCTCGCGCGTCGCCTTCTCGTCTCGCAGGACCTGCAGGTCGGTCAGGTGTTGTCCACCGACAACAAAGTTGTGGACCAGGCTCATGACAAAGTCCGCAACGGGTATCCCGCGGCGGCGCTTCTTGACTGTCAGCGTGTCGAGCCCACGGATGATTCCCAGCTTGTGAGCGAGGTCGGTGATGAGCTTAAGGCCGGCGAACGATGTGACCGAGTCGGGGGCTGCAAAGTACTTGACTCTTCGAAGCTGATGCGGGAGTTTCACCTTACAAGTGCTCCTGGTTTTGGCGAGAAGGTTTTGTTATCACCTCCTTTTTACCAGGACTGGAGCACTTTTTCGTGCCTATATATTGACCGGCACCGCGTGAGTCATGCCGTTACCCGTGGATCTGGGCTAAGCTAAGCTAAGGGCAGTCGAACGACTGATAAGTTGACGGGAGAACCCACACCCCGAGTTCGGCAATCACGGGGATGATGGCTGGGCTCAGTCCTCGAGGGTACGAAATCCGTCGGAAACAGGCTAGAATCAGCGTGATCATAACGGGGCAAAGTCAAGCAAGTGGTAGTGTGACGCAAGGAATCCCGGCGAAACGTGGAGTAGGTGCCAGACACGTTGCTGGGAGGCTCATGACGCAGCCCGAGGCCCCGAGGCTTTGAGTGGCGCAAGCAGCCAAAAAGGAGGCCGCGCCGGGCGCCGCTGCGACGAAGAAGGGTGGTCCAGTGGCGGGGCGCGCACCGAAGGTAACGGACAGGAGAGGACTTTCCTCATGAGAACTACCTTCTGTTCTTACGGACTTGTCTGCGGTCGGAATTGGCTTGTGCCGTGACCACGCCGCCCCATCGGCCGAAGATCTATCACATCGTCCATGTGGACAACCTGGCCGGTATCGTCCAGGAAGGCGGGTTGCTTTCCGATCGAGAGATTCTCGCGCACGGTGGGCCACAGCGAACGATTGGCCTATCTGAGATCAAGCGTCGCCGAGTCAATGAGCTCGACGTGGAGTGCCAACCGGGCACCAAGGTTGGGGACTACGTACCATTCTATTTCTGCCCACGGTCGATCATGCTGTTCGTGATCCACTGCGCAAACCACCCGGAGTTGGACTACCGAGGCGGACAAGAGCCGATCGTTCACCTCGAGGCGGACTTGTACGTGGTCGTGGAGTGGGCTGAGGCCAGGAGAATTCGTTGGGCATTCTCTCTCTCCAACGCTGGCGCCTACTATACTGAGTTCCGAAGGAGCGTGGAGGAACTGAACCGTCTCGACTGGGTTGCCATCGCTGCGAGGGACTTCCGTAGCCCGGATGTGAAGGAAGGCAAGCAAGCCGAGTTTCTGCTGCACGAGCGATTTCCGTTCGATCTAATCGAGAGGATCGGTGTGCGATCAACTGTTATTCAGGAGCGTGCAACTGCTGCTATCGCGGATGCGCGCGATCGGCCCGTGATCAAGGTCCGGCGAGATTGGTACTTTTGAACTGCGGTGCTCAGATGATCGAATACAAGACAGGCGACATACTGGCGGAAGACGTTGAGGCCATGGTCAACACGGTCAATTGTGTCGGCTTCATGGGGCGCGGCATCGCGCTCCAGTTTAAGAAGGCATGGCCCGAGAACTTCAAAGCCTACGCCGCAGCTTGCCGTAGGCGCGAGGTGCAGCCGGGGCGCATGTTCGTGTATGAAACGGGGCGGTTAACTCCTCCACGTTTCATTATCAACTTTCCCACTAAGCGCCACTGGCGGGGCAAGTCCCGAATCGAGGACATCGAAGCGGGGCTGGAGGCGCTAGTAGTGGAGATTCGTGCGCGCGGCATTCGTTCGATCGCGGTTCCCCCGTTGGGCGCCGGCCTAGGTGGACTCGACTGGGCAGAAGTCCGCGCTCGAGTCGAGCGTGCCATGGAAGACCTCGTCGAGGTGACGGTCGTGGTATTCGAGCCGCACCGCGCCTTCACGCCAAGTAGACCTCGCCGAACCGCGAAAGTGCCCGCGATGACACCCGGCCGGGCAGCCTTGGTGGGATTGATGGACCGTTACCTTGCGGGTCTCCTCGACCCATTCGTCTCGTTGCTTGAGTTGCATAAGCTGATGTACTTCATGCAGGAAGCCGGTGAGCCGCTTAGGCTCCGCCTCGCGAAAGGACCGTTCGGACCCTACGCCGAGAACTTGCGACACGTCCTGGGAGAGATAGACGGCTACTACGTCTCAGGTTACGGGGATGGTGGAGACGCGCCCGACAAGATCGTTGAACTTGTGCCCGGGGCAGTCGAGGACGCCCGTGCCATGCTTGCCGAACGCCCGGAGACCCAGGAGCGATTCGATCGTGTCGCGAAGCTTGTGAAAGGATTCGAGTCTCCGTTCGGTCTTGAGCTCCTTGCCACTGTGCACTGGGTCATGAAGCACGAGGGAACAATCTCGGAAGAGGACGTTGTCGCGCGCACCCTCGAGTGGGGCGAGCGCAAGCGACGGTTCTCCCGACAGCAGATTTTGATCGCGCGGCGCGTACTGTGTGACAGCGCTTGGCTACCGATTCAGAGTAACTAGGCTGGCTACAGAGTACTCGGATACGGCATACCCGGGCCACAACCACGGCGCCGCCTGGCCCTGAGATCTGACAACGGACTGATCTTCCTGGCCAGATCTTACCGTCGTACCGTCAAGGACTACGGTTTACGCAAAGCAGTACCAATGCTCACTCACCCTACACTCGAGAAACTCCACGCACTCAAGTTCACCGGCATGGCGTTGGCGCTCGAGGAACAGCTGCGCACCCCGGAGGTTGACCAGCTGCGTTTCGAAGAGCGCCTCGGATTGCTGGTTGATCGTGAGGCGCTGGTGCGAGACAACCGGAGGCTGAAGACTCGGCTTCGCAAGGCAAAGCTCTCGCAGCTTGCGTGCGTCGAAGATATCGACTACCGCCACCCCAGAGGGCTCGATCGGTCGCTCATGCAGAGCCTGATTGACGGTGGCTGGATTCGCAATCACCACAACCTGCTGATCACCGGCAAAACCGGGGTCGGCAAGAGCTGGCTGGCCTCGGCTCTTGCCCACAAGGCGTGTCGGGACGGCTTCACAGCCGTCTACGTGAGGCTCCCGAGGATGTTCAGCGAGTTCGAGCTGGCGCGCAGCGACGGCAGCTACACACGTTTGCTCGCCACCTACGCGCGCACCGATGTGCTGGTGCTCGACGACTGGGGGCTGACACCGATGGCTGACGTCAATAGGCGGGACCTGGTGGAGATCCTCGAAGACCGCCACACTCGACGCTCAACGATCGTCACCAGCCAGCTCGACGTCGAAACCTGGCACGACTACATAGGGGATCTGACCCTGGCTGACGCCATCCTCGATCGGCTCGTGCACAACGCCCACAGAATCGCCTTGAAGGGGGAGTCGATGCGCAAGAAAAACGCGGCCTTGACACTCGAGGAGGTCTCAGGCTAGGAGTCTACTCAAACCACCTGCGGTGACTCGGTTCGGCTGTCCGCCTTCGCCTGGAATCGATGGCCGCCTTCGCCTGGAATCGCTGTCCGGCTTGCTCTGGAATCGGTGTCCGGCATCCGTGGAATACGCACTCGATGATCGCGATCACGTTGCCGTTGCCATCGTGAGCAAACTCGACCGAAGCCTCCGACGCCAGGTGATCCACCTTCGTCAACCGACTCGTCCCGGCCTCATGCAGGTAGCTGAAGTGGTTCCCGTAGGGGCGCTCCACGCCGGTACGAGTTCCCGTGTCATCGTACTCGAACGTCATGCTGGCGTCTGCATCAAACACCACGCTCTTCAGTCGACCCAACCCGTCCGGAAAATATGTGGTGGTGGCGAGGTTGTCGGTCGTCCGCTGGTGCATCGACGCGTTCGGATAGTAGGAGAAGCTCTCTGAGAATACCGCGGCGCCGTCGCTGTCAACCTGATGGGTCGCCACCCGACGCCGATCCCTTCTTGGCGAAACACCTTGGAAACGCGCCCGCGATCGTCGTAGCGGTACTCAAGCGCCAAGCTGCTGCCCGGGTACTCAAGCTCAACCGCCTCGTCGAGCCAATCTTGCCCAACGTCTACGTCTTGCACGAGATAGTTCGACCCCGCACCTACCCCCTTCCACGTCGCGGTCTTCTCGAAAGTCACGTGCCCGGACGTGTCATACCAAAAGTCCCTGCGGGCTTCCCGCCAAGCGAGCCCGGCGACTAACCTGAGCAAGGCGACCCTCCGTGTTCGTGCCAACGCCGGTGTCATAGCTGTACCAACCCGGCGGACGACTCCTCTACGTAGTCTCCACATCGCTGCGGAACTGTGCATACGATCGTTTTATGTCATCACAATCCGGAAATACTGAAATCGCACGCTGATACCAGTTTTCAGCCTCGTCAGTACGATCCATTCTCCAGAGTGCATTCGCCAAGAAAGCCATAGCCCAGCCATCTTCAGGGTTTAGCTCAATAGCTTTGCGAAGCGCCGCAATTGCTTCACATAATGTGTCGTTGTTTGCCGCCAGTTCTCTCCCCAGTGCCTGCCATGCCAATGCGTAGCTCTCATCCCTTTCAATCGCCGCACGAAAGTAGCCGATAGCTTCCTCTTGAGACAAATGGCGTGTTGCCTCGCCAAGAAGGTAATAACCTTCCTCAAAAGACGGATCCTCAGCAATTGCTCGCTTCGAGGCGCTCCTCGCCGATTCGTAATCGCCGAGCTGAAGGTACACATCCGCCAAAAAGCAAAATCCATGTGCGCGCGGATTATCAGCAACGCTGTCATTAATCAACGCGATACCTTCATCTGACTTTCCCGCGTTGACATATGCACTTCCCAGTCGCAATCTAAGGTCGCTCTTCGGCAACAGCTTTGCGGCCTTCTCATAAGCACGGACAACTTCATTCGGCAGTTCGTATTTTTCGTCCACGAAGTCGCCATACTCAAGCCAAACGGCGCCGTCGTCCGGATCATCGCGAAGCCTGGCATGGTAAACAGCCAATTGCTGCGCCACTGGATCATTTCTATCTGCGGGGTTAGAAGTCATCGCCATCTGCATCCGTAAGGTCACGCTGTTTCGACTTTTGTTTACTCTCGATCGAACGTTGTTTCGGCCTCTTCGCACCTTCCCAGTCCGAGTCAGCGTCTTTGCCTTTTGTTTTTGGACGTCGCTTCTTTGCGAGATCCTGTGCTTCCGTGAGTTCCTCGTAGTTTTGGCCCTTTACCTTTGGTGTTTTCTTTGCGGCATCAGCACCTTCGTGCGTATCTCCGTCCGGCGTCGCATCACCGCCGCCCTCCAGCAAGCTTAGCATCAAATCACTGACCAGCTCCCTAGCTTGAGGCGACACCGTTGCCGCCGCGAGCACGGCACCTCCCAACACCGCGGCGGCCGTAAGACCGGCTGGGTTGGCCAGGAAGGGACCAAGCAATGGCGCAACAGCGGCGGGGAACTCCCCCGTCGGATCCATCCAATCCAAAGGATTGTTGCGCGCATACGCGTAAGGATGAAGCCGGAGAGGATCCGCAAGCAGTTTCCTCTCCGGCGCCCTCAGAAGGATCGGATCCAATGCTCCAAAGCGCCCGTACCTGGCCATGTTGAAACGAGCGCCTTGACGCGTGAACCCTCCAAGCTCCTGCTCGCCCTTGTGGTGACGAAACGGCTGATCGTAACGGCCGGATTCGAGTCGCCTAGGCTCACCAAACGGAAAGTAGTCAATCCGCTGCATCACGCTGCCGTCAGCATTGGTTACCGCACGGACGCTCCCCTGCTCATCGACGTGACAATGTTGGATTAAGCCCCCATCGTCCACCGTGCCGAACAACCGCCCATCCGCGTACAGATACCGCTGCTTCTCAGTACCGTCGTTTTCGAAGAGACCAAGGAGCTTCCCGTCCCGGCGCAGCGCGATCGTTGCATCGACCACATCATCCACGGCGCTGTTCGTTCGCAGCTCCAAGCACGGCTCGCCCTCACCGTCCAGAAAGCTCTCTTTCGCAATCAAGTTGTCGCTCGTGGCCAGCGACTGACGCACCACGCGGTTGTCGTGCGAGTACCAGAAATAGTGTGACCGGATGCCACGCGATCCTACGTGCTCGTTGATCGCGATCACGTTGCCGTTGCCATCGTGGGCAAACCCGACCGAAGCCTCCGACGCCAAGTGATCCACCTTCGTCAACCGACTCGTCCCGGCCTCATGCAGGTAGCTGAAGTGATTCCCGTAGGGGCGCTCCACGCCGGTACGAGTTCCCGTGTCATCGTACTCGAACGCCATGCTGGCGTCTGCATCGAACACCACGCTCTTCAGACGACCCAGTGCGTCCGGGAAATATGTGGTCGTGGCGAGGTTGTCGGTCGTCCGCTGGTGCATCGACGCATTCGGATAGTAGGAGAAGCTCTCTGAGAACACGGCGGCACCGTCGCTGTCAACCTGATGGGTCGCCACTCGACCCCGATCCGTATAGGTGAGCGTCGTCTGTGGATTGCCAAGGCCCCCTTGATCCGCGAAGAGGAGTTCTTTCAGGCGGTCATCATCGAAATAGTCAAGCTCGAGAATCTGGTCGAGGCCCAGCCCTTCTTGCCGAAACACCTTGGAAGCGCGGCCTCGATCGTCGTAGCGGTACTCAAGCGCCAAGCTGCTGCCCGGATACTCAAGCTCAATCGTCTCGTCGAGCCAATCTTGCCCAACGTCTACGTCTTGCACGAGATAGTTCGATCCCGCGCCAACCCCCTTCCACGTCGCGGTCTTCTCGAAAGTCACGTGCCCGGACGTGTCATACCAAAAGTCCCTAATGAAGTGCGGGCTTCCCGCCCCGCGGGCCCGGCGACCAACCTGAGCAAGGCGACCCTTGTCATTGCCCATTGGCAGCGCACGGAGACATGCGTCAGAACCTCGTGCGCAACCCCGGGCGTCGTTCCGCACCATCCCGCCGTGCGAACCTCGTGATCGAGCGGAACCAAGTAAGGTCAGCTGCCGTAGACAGCGAATTCAACAGTCAAACCCAAGCGGGCGACCTCCGCTATTGTCTTGTCGCTAATCGAGAACGCGAGTTCATCTTTCACACCGAAAACACCAACAAACAAGTCCATACGAAACCCCTCTTGCTTGAGCTTCTGCAGCGCCAACTCCTTTCCCCGCAATCTCTTGACAATCGTTCGAATATGCTTGTCTACACTAGAGTCAGGGCGAGCGCTGGACTCAAGAACCCACAACCCCTCCGAGAAAGCACTGTAGCTGCGCCCCGAAGATGCTACGCGTTCATCTCCCTTTCGGTGGCTTTGATCGGGTGCAACTTCCAGTGCCGCCGAAACCTGCTCCGGCAACAATGTCTCGCCCATCACTCTGAAGCACGCCGTGGCCCTCGAGTTCGCTCGCCCACCATCACCATAAATCTCGCTAACCGTCATTGAGATTCCCAATCACCTCGCCAGTCTCAGGCGCGATGACGTCTCCCGTTTCCAAATCGAACGCCACATCATCCCCTCCACCACCTCGCCCCGCTGTCTTTTTGATCTTGTGCAACGCTTCACTCGCCTTGTTTTCATCAAGACCAAGTTCCTTGACCGCTTGCCCGAAGGCACCCTTTCCAGTCGCGATCCGAAACGCTGTGGCGGTTCCGCCACCGTCACCCGTGCTGACGCTTGCTCCACTCTCCAGCAGTCTTAGCGTCAAATCACTGATCAACTCCCTAGCTTGAGGCGACACCGTTCCCGCCGCGAGCACGGCACCTCCCAACGCCGCGGCGGCCGTAAGACCGGCCGGGTTGGCCAGGAAGGGACCAAGCAATGGCGCAACAGCCGCGGGAAACTCCCCCGTCGGATCCGTCCAATCCAGAGGATTGTTGCGCGCGTAAGCGTAAGGATGAAGCCGGAGCGGATCCCCAAGCAGTTTCTTCTCCGGCGTCCTCAGGAGGATCGGATCCAATGCACCAAGGCGACCGTACCTAGCAATGTTGAAGCGAGCACCCTGGCGGGTGAACCCGCCAAGCTCCCGCTCGCCCTTGTGGTGCCGAAACGGCTGGTCGTAACGGCTGGACTCCAGTCGCCTAGGCTCGCCAAACGGGAAACAGTCAATCCGCTGCATCAAGCTGCCGTCTGCATGAGTTACCGCACGGACGCTCCCCTCTCCATCGACGTGGCAGTGCTGGATCAAGCCCCCACCGCGCTGGCCAGCGAGGCGCGTCTACAGTGCGCTCGGTGCGGCCGTGCAGACTGAGCTCGTCGCCAACAGGTCCGGCACGGCAAAGTGTGTGATCGATCACGCCAGCAGCGAGGCGTTCCAGAACGTGCCGACCGTCCGCGCCAAGTTCTGCAACAATCCTCGCGGTACCCAGCAACGAAAAAAACGCCGAGTGCGCTACCGCCGCTTCGACCGGTAGCGGCACGTCACGAGGACGCCATCAGAAACACAGGTCCCGTCACGCATGGCGAACTCGGGGATCTTCACCGCCGCTCTGGTACCCGCAACCTCCTGCAGCTCGCCATGCTCTGCGAACCACCTGTTGAGGGCAGCCTCGGCAACGTCCTTCCGCTCGGCTCGAACCTCGAGGATCCCCTCATCGGCACGGTCATCAAGTACCCATCGATCGCGATCGTCTCCGCTGCTCCCTGACCATCGTGACCACGCCTGCCGGCCGCGCTCCGTGATCTGGTACCAGAGACCGACTTCGTCGATCGCAACCTCTCTCGCAGTTGCTTGAGGAAGCCACAGATTGTACTCCCGCCTCGCCCGCTCGTAGTCGGCCGCGATAGGGACACGGAAAGCTCCGTCTGGCTCCATCTGCCGCGAGTGAACGAGTTGTCCATCCTCCAAACGCCGAAGTGCATCGAAGGCGCCATCCACATCCGTTTCCGCGTGACCCAAGTGACGGGAGAGGTCGTAGTACAAGGCAGCGAAGGAAGACTCGCCGTCCACCAGAAGGTCGAGGACGTGCGCATCGAGCTCTTCGAGAGGCACGCGTCTAACTCCCGAACTTCGAGTACGTTCGAAACGTCTCGTGCAGGATCTCCCCGCCACGAGTGATGGTGTGCCGGATGATCTGCTCACCGGTCTCGGCGTTCTTGAAGACCTCCTCGATACTGGTCCCGCCCCGATACGCGCGTCCCGTGGCTTGCTCAGCGTGGGCGGACACCCGCCCCCACTGACCCCTCCCAGATCCGATCGTCTCCTGGAGGCTCTGAACCGATCGCCCGAAGGCGGTTGATGCTCCTCGTGCGGCGCTTGCTCCGCCTTTTGCGGCATCGACAGCGTTCGCAGCCCGGCCTGCCTTGATGGCCGCTGCCGCCCCCGCCGGAACCCCAGGCGCTGCAGCCGCGACAGCATCGAATGCCAAGCCTGTTAAATCGAGGAGGGCACCCACGACATTGCCAGATGATACGTTGGCCACGAAGCTTGCAGCGCCAGCGGCCACGTTCGCAAAGTCCCAAGGCGACTCGACGAACTTCCCACTCGGATCCATCCAATCCAAAGGATTGTTGCGCGCGTAAGCGTAAGGATGAAGCCGGAGAGGATCCGCAAGCAGTTTCTTCTCCGGCGCCCTCAGCAGGATCGGATCCAATGCACCAAAGCGACCGTACCTGGCAATGTTGAAACGAGCACCCTGGCGGGTGAATCCGCCAAGCTCCTGCTCGCCCTTGTGGTGACGAAACGGTTGATCGTAACGGCCGGATTCGAGTCGCCTAGGCTCACCAAACGGGAAGTAGTCAATCCGCTGCATCACGCTGCCGTCAGCATTGGTTACCGCACGGACGCTCCCCTGCTCATCGACGTGACAATGTTGGATTAAGCCCCCATCGTCCACCGTGCCGAACAACCGCCCATCCGCGTACAGATACCGCTGCTTCTCAGTACCGTCGTTTTCGAAGAGACCAAGGAGCTTCCCGCCCCGGCGCAGCGCGATCGTTGCATCGATCACATCATCCACGGCGCTGTTCGTTCGCAGCTCCAAGCACGGTTCGCCCTCACCGTCCAGAAAGCTCTCTTTCGCAATCAAGTTGTCGCTCGTGGCCAGCGACTGACGCACCACGCGATTGTCATGCGAGTACCAGAAGTAGTGTGACCGGATGCCACGAGACCCAACGTGCTCGTTGATCGCGATCACATTGCCGTTGCCGTCGTGAGCAAACCCGACCGAAGCCTCCGACGCCAAGTGATCCACCTTCGTCAACCGACTCGTCCCGGCCTCATGCAGGTAGCTGAAGTGATTCCCGTAGGGGCGCTCCACGCCGATACGAGTTCCCGTGTCATCGTACTCGAACGTCATGCTCGCGTCTGCATCAAACACCACGCTCTTCAGACGACCCAACCCGTCCGGGAAATATGTGGTGGTGGCGAGGTTGTCGGTCGTCCTCTGGTGCATCGACGCATTCGGATAGTAGGAGAAGCTCTGAGAATACCGCGGTGCCGTCGCTGTCAACCTGATGGGTCGCCACCCGACCCCGATCCGTATAGGTGAGCGTCGTTTGTGGATTGCCCAAGCCCCCTTGATCCGCGAAGAGGAGGTTCTTTCAGGCGGTCATCATCGAAATAGTCAAGCTCGAGAATCTGGTCGAGGCCCAGCCCTTCTTGCCGAAACACCTTGGAAGCGCGGCCTCGATCGTCGTAGCGGTACTCAAGCGCCAAGCTGCTGCCCGGATACTCAAGCTCAATCGTCTCGTCGAGCCAATCTTGCCCAACGTCTACGTCTTGCACGAGATAGTTCGATCCCGCGCCCACCCCTTTCCACGTCGCGGTCTTCTCGAAAGTCACGTGCCCGGACGTGTCATACCAAAAGTCCCTAGTGAAGTGCGGGCTTCCCGCCCCGCGGGCCTGGCGACTAACCTGAGCAAGGCGACCCTCCGTGTTCGTGCCAACGCCCGTGTCATAGCTGTAGGACACGATCGGATCATGATTCAGGGGCGCCTCCGGGTAGCTTGCGTCCTCCGGCTGCAGCTGGGCTTGTGTCACACCCGACAACACGCCCCGCTCAACCTCCCGGCCCCGCTCATCGTACTTGTAGTACGTCCACTCGTTCACCGCGGCACTTTGCCGTCTATCCGAAGGAACCGCTAGGGCATCAACACAACTTCACCGACTATGCGCGGGTTTACGCCACCGTCAACACCCCAATGTCTCGCTCCTCAAGCGACGTCCTGGGTCCGGTTCCTCCCTTGTAGGTCGCCCCGCTCTTTCGTTACGCGCATAGCTGGGCAAGGAGATCGGCACATCCAGCGCCATCGTCGGTCGCTACGAGCGCAGCGAGATGACCCCCTCCATCGAGGTCGCCCTCAAGATCGCTCGCGCCTTTCGCGTCACCCTCGACGCCCTCGTCGCCGACTCCAAGCTACCTGACGTGCTCGGCGATCAGGCCATGCTCGAGCGCTGGCAGGCACTCGACGCGCTGCCCCAGGGCGAGCGGCAGCGCATCCTCGACGTCCTCGACAGCCTCATCCGCGACGCGCAGGCCAGGATCGCATACGCCAAACCGGGATAGAGTCTGGAGACCCCATGGCACCGACCAACAACGCCGAGCAGAAGCTCCTCGAGAAGATCAAGCGCCTCCCGCCCGACAAGGCCGCCGAGGTCGCGGACTTCGTCGACTTCCTAGCCCAGCGCGAGAGCGACCGCGAGCTCGCCCGCGCCGCCACACGGCTCTCCGAGGATGCCTTCGCCAAGGCCTGGGACAACGACGACGATGCCGACTACGACCGCCTATGAGTTCGGCGATGTCGTCCTCGTCCCGTTCCCCTTCACCGACAAGGGCATTGAGGGACGTCCCCTCAGGACATCACCGCTCCAAGATGTAGCGATCGTTCCTCGCCTCCCCCTCGTAATAGGCCAGCCGACCCGGTACGCACGACACGATGGTTCCGGGATGATAGCCAACCACCTCTCTTAACACCTGCCCCAAACGCCCGTTCATCTGGTCTATCTCCGCCCAAGCGGAAATCACGTAACAATCTACACCAGCCCCTTTGTCAAGGAGCACGCTTAGTATCAGCTCCACCCGTTGCTGGGAAGGCTCGATCTTCTTCGAGAAGCGGGGATCGAAGTCCGAAAAGTGGGGCAGCTGAGACAGGAACTTTGCTCTCCCTTTCTGGCTCTGCAAGAGTCCGCGCACGCGCTGCCGCTTCAGCGGACAAACAAAAGCCATCGCGAACGCTTCTTCCTCCACTGGTAGAGAGTTCTTCTCCACCTACTCCTCTCCCTCCCACGCATGGAACTTGCCGAAGGCACCCTCTTCACCAGGCTGTAGCTTCCCAGCGATCTCGAGGAGATAGTCGTCAATGCCAAACCTGTGGGGCTTGCCCCTTTGCCGTCTCGGCCTGTGCAGCGTCTTGAGCCCTCTTCCTGGTTGGATGCTTGACGGTCGGTGAGACAGGCTTGCCACTCCCACCTATCTTTTGGCCGGGCTTGACCTTGCCTCCCCCCTTTGCTGCATCAGCGCCCTCGTGGGTATCTCCCTCGGGCGCCGCAGCGTCACCGCCGCTCTCCAGCAAGCTTAGCCCAGATCCACGGGTAACGGCATGACTCACGCGGTGCCGGTCAATATATAGGCACGAAAAAGTGCTCCAGTCCTGGTAAAAAGGAGGTAGTAACAACCCTTCTCGCCAAAGCCAGGAGCACTTGTAAGGTGAAACTCCCGCATCAGCTTCGAAGAGTCAAGTACTTTGCAGCCCCCGACTCGGTCACATCGTTCGCCGGCCTTAAGCTCATCACCGACCTCGCTCACAAGCTGGGAATCATCCGTGGGCTCGACACGCTGGCAGTCAAGAAGCGCCGCCGCGGGATACCCGTTGCGGACTTTGTCATGAGCCTGGTCCACAACTTTGTCGTCGGTGGACAACACCTGACCGACTTGCAGGTCCTGCGAGACGAGAAGGCGACGCGCGAGCATCTCTACGAGCTCGAGGTCCCGGCCCCGACCACCGCAGGAGAGACGCTGCGCAAGTTCACGATCGGCCACATTGCGTATTCCACGGCAAGCCGGACAGTGATTCCAGACGAAGCCGGACACTGATTCCATGGCATGGCGGACAGCGATTCCACGCGAAGGCGGACACCGATTCCACGGCAAGCCGGACACCCTAGTTCGGCGTAAGTGACCGAGTCGCCGCAGGATAACCCGCTGATACCCTGCCTGGCTCCATTGGAGCGAAAGGAGGCCAGGGTGCCGGCAGTGAGGTTGTCCATGCGGAAAGTCAGAGAGGTGTTGCGGTTGTCGTGGGAGCGCAAGCTCTCAGCGCGTCAGGTGGCCAGGAGCGCTGGCCTAGGCCGCTCGACGGTCTCGGATTACCTGAGGCGCGCCAAGGTGGCGGGGTTGAGCTGGCCTTTGCCAGAGGGACTCGACGACGCCTCGCTCGAGCAGCAGTTGTTTCCTCCCCCCTGCCGCGCCGACTCGGTCAGTCGCCCAACTCCCGACTGGGCCACAATCCACCAGGAGCTCAAGCACAAAGGCGTCACGCTGGGGTTGCTGTGGGAGGAGTACAAGGCCACTTGCCCCGAAGAAGGCTTCCAGTACAGCTGGTTTTGCAGGAGCTACCGGGACTGGGCAGGGCTGTTGGATCTCAGCATGCGCCAACACCACAGGGCCGGCGAGAAGCTGTTCGTTGACTACGCCGGGCAGACCGCCGGGATCGTCAACCCCGCAACGGGGGAAGTGCTCGATGCTCAGATCTTCGTGGCGGTGCTCGGTGCCTCAAGCTACACCTACGCCGAGGCTACCTGGACGCAATCGCTCCCCGATTGGATCAGCTCGCACATCCGCGCCCTGGAGTTCTTTGGCGGCGCCACCGAGATCCTGGTGCCCGACAATCTGAAGTCGGCGGTGATCAAACCCCACCTCTATGAGCCCGAGCTCAACCCCACCTACCAGGAGATGGCATCGCACTACGGCACTGCGATAATCCCAGCTCGAGTGCGCCGCGCAAAAGACAAAGCCAAAGCGGAGGCCGGCGTGCAACTGGTCGAGCGTTGGATCCTGGCGTGCCTGAGGAAGCAGACCTTCTTTTCTCTCCCGGAGCTCAACAAAGCGATCGCCAAGCTCCTCGAGCGACTCAACAGCAAACCCTTCCAGAAAATGCCGGGCTCGCGCCGGAGCCTGTTCGAATCGCTCGATCGCCCTGCGCTCCGCCAACTACCGGCCACACCCTACGAACTCGCTGAGTGGAAGAAGGTCGCCGTCTACCTCGACTACCACGTTGAGTTCGATCACCACTACTACTCGGTGCCCTATCAACTCTACAAGCGCAAACGCAAGGTGGAGGTGCGCGCTACTGCCACGGTGATCGAGGTCTTCTACAAGGGCAAACGCGTCGCCTCCCACCGGAGGTCCTTCCAGCGTGGCAGGCACACCACGTTGCGCGAGCACATGCCACCCTCGCATCGCCTTTATGCCGACTGGACACCGGAGAGATTCGTTCGATGGGCCGGGAAGATCGGCCCCCAAACCACAGCGTTCATCGAGCACGTCCTCACCTCGCGCGCTCACCCTCAGCAGGGGTTTCGTTCGTGCCTGGGCATTCTCAAGCTGGCCAAGACCTACAGTGACGAGCGTTTAGAAGCAGCCTGCGGTCGCGCCACTCAAATCGGCGCTAGTTCCTACAAGAGCGTCGCGTCGATTCTCAAAAGAGGCCTCGACTCACAGCCGCTGGGTGAGCCGTCGACCACCCCGATCCGTATAGGTGAGCGTCGTTTGTGGATTGCCAAGGCCCCCTTGATCCGCGAAAAGGAGTTCTTTGAGGCGGTCGTCATCGAAATAGTCAAGCTCGAGAATCTGGTCGAGGTCTAACCCTTGCTCACCGCCTGGACCACGCCCCTGTTGCGGGCAAGATCCAGCCCGCTACCCACAAATTCTCCTGAAGACCCGGCTCTATACTACTTCAAACAACTTGATCATCAGAATCCCGGGGCTGAGCGTGTTCATGCTGATGCGAGATGATAGGAGTGCAACGTAACACCGTAAAGCTCGAAACGCAAATTCGAACCTCTTTACATGGCAGCAAAAATCGAGTTGGGATCCCCGATCTTGCGCAGCGCGATTCGTTCACACAACGCGACCAAGTGGCATCCATAGGAAGGGACTATCTCCACCAACCTGAAATCCTCCCGCACCACTCGATCGACGACGCCATCTATCACCCGATTGGCAGGACGATCGTAAAGATCCGCAACATACTCACGGGGAATTTGAATTCCAACACGAATCGTCAAATCCAGAATCAGATTTCCGGCCCGAAAGTCGCTCGCAAGTAGACGTTCCACCCCTTCGAGAGCAATCCTGTAGACATCTCCTGCTCCATCCGATAAGAAAAGCAAAACACCCTGGTCTCGCCATACGTGAATCCCAAGCACGCTCCCATCGTGGAAATTCGGGGTGTTCACGAGGCCAGCGTCGAAACCGAAGTGTGAACCAATCATTGAGGATCCCCCGGCTTAAGAGGTCGCCATGGGCCCCTGTCCTTGTTGGTTGGAGGAGTTCCATCCTCTGGACGCCCCCAATCATGCGCGTGGCCATCAGGAATGCCGTGGTGCGGAGGATCGACATCAACCTCTGGAAAGCCGTCATCGCCATATCGCCGCTGACCGGGCTTTCCATCGGGTCGGGTCGCACTCGATGTTGATCCCGGCTCTCCCCGAAGAGGGTTCGACTTGCTTCCCCCCTTTGCTGCAAGGAGGGAGCCGGACGCGAGTTGGTCGTACGTCGGCTCGCATCCCAGGTGCAGTTCGAGGGTTAGCGAGCGCTCGACCCCGACGCTGGCCTGGTCGGCGAGGTCGAAAGCCCAGACGCGAGTTTCGGCACCCACGGCCGTGCTCGCCGACGCGATCCCCGGGACGAGCAGGCTCGCCAGGAGGCAGAGGATCGCGAGGAGGGGCCAGCGGCTTCGCATGGCCCCAGTCTCTCTCATCGACGCGCCGGCGCCAAGCTCGTGGCTCCCCGGAGGGTGGTGGCCCGCGGTCTCCGTGCTCGCGCTGCGGCCGCCTGCGGTGGCCTCCGCTTGCTGCGCGCGGAGCTACCGGTCACCACGCACGGCACGAGGACGGCTAAGCCCGGCTTGCGTCACCGCTGATCGCCGCGCCATGAGCCGACAGGACGGCACGCGGGAAGCAGGGTGGCCCGATCAATCAGTAGACGGCCTTCTCCCCGATGTTCCGGAGAATGGCCGAGAGCCACACGAGCGCGTATCCGATCGGTGGACTCTCCTCCTTCAGAATGTCGCTCAGCTCATCCCAATCGTCGCTCAGCTGGCCCATCGTTAACGCCTTCGGATCCTTGTAGGGATCGTAGACCTCATCCTTCTCAATCGACCAGTAGTAGTCCTCCGAGATCTCGAAGTCGCTCCGCCCCGTCTCCTCAAGATACGTGAAGAGTCGGTCCGCAATGGCCCTCAGCTCTGCGACCTTCACGTTCACTATCCGCCTCCACCCTGGTTGATCTGATTGCGGAAGTTCCCGATCTGTCTCTCCAGCTTCTGAATGCGGCTCTCAATGATCTTCTGCCTACGTTCTGGACTCGCGCCCTTGAGAAACCCCTTGTTGTCAAACTTGTCTGGGTTGGCCTTGTAGTCCTCTAGCTTCTTCAAATGCTTGTCGAGCTGCTTCTGAAGCCCCTTCGTCGCCTTCGCTCCCCCCTTTGCGGCAAGGGGGGAGCCGGACGCAAAGTTGTACTCCTCAAGCTCGTAGCTCGGGTGCAGTTCGAGGGTTAGAGCGTGCTGACCCGCGACGTGGACATGGTCCTGGAGCCCGAAAGCCCAGACGCGGTTTTCGCCGCTACTGACCGCACTCGCCGACGCAATCCCCAGCACGAGTAAGCTCGCCAGGGCGCACAGGATTGAGAGAAGGGGCCCGCGGCTTGGCATGCTCTTATTCATCGACCGGAACGCGCCTGGTGACGAGCGTCTCACACTTCAAAGAAAGCACTCCGTTCTCAAGATCCTCGAGACCAAACCGAACTCGGTCGTGCTGAAGATCACTGACATCTCTGGCGCGCAAGCACAGTAGCTGCGAGATCCCACCTCCTAGCGACTGCACGTTCCACTCGGAGACCCCGCCGGCCTCGGCTAGTATTCGAGCTGCGGGAAATCGATCGTCATCGACCAACTCGAGGACGAGCGAACACCGCCCCGTCGGTAGTTCCGTCGTGAACTCAATTCGCCTGACGATCGTCGCGATGGCAAGGTCTGCGTTGATTGAAGTGGATGTGCTCATTGCCCACCCCCGGTACCCGGCCCGGCCCCTGGATGATAGGTTTCCTTGCCCTTGGGTCCGTAGCCAGGGCCAAACTCCCTTGTGTGGTGGTGAGGGTTCGTGTGGGTCGATGGGTCTGGCAGGTCGGTGAAGTCCGTTCTCTCCACCTGTCGTCCGTAGTCGTCGTACTGCGCCCGCCACGGCTGAACCTGTCCTACATCGTCCACGTACTGGCCGTCAAGCTGTCGTACTCCTGGAGTCACTTGATCAGGTGCCTTCGCGCCGAGCCCACGTCCCCCCCTTGCTACATCAGCACCTTCGTGCGTATCCCCCTCCGGGGTTGCAGCGTCACCATCGCTCTCCAGCAAGCTTAGCCCAGATCCACGGGTAAGATCATTGATCAGCTCCCCAGCTTGCGGTAACACGATCGCCGTCGCGAGCGCAGCGGCGCCGGCAAGAACGACCGGGTGAAGGGTGGCCAGGAAGAGGACCAAGCAGCGGCGCAGCAAGGGCGAGGGACTCGCCCGTTGGGTCACTCCAATCGAGAGGGTTGTTGCGAGCGTACGCGTACGGATGAAGTTGCAGCGGATCCGCGAGCAGCTTCTCCTCCGGTGCCATCAGTAGGATAGGATCCAAGCCACCAAAGCGTCCGTACCTGGCGATGTTGAAACGAGCGCCTTGACGCGTGAACCCGCCAAGCTCCTGCTCGCCCTTGTGATGCCGAAACGGCTGATCGTACCCACTCGACTCGAATCGGCGCGGCTCCCCGAACGGAAAGTAGTCAATCCGCTGCATCACGCTGCCGTCAGCATTGGTTACCGCACGGACGCTCCCCTGCTCATCGACGTGACAATGTTGGATTAAGCCCCCATCGTCCACCGTGCCGAACAACCGACCATACGCGTACAGATACCGCTGCTTCTCAGTACCGTCGTTTTCGAAGAGACCAAGGAGCTTCCCACCCCGGCGCAGCGCGATCGTTGCATCGATCACATCATCCACGGCGCTGTTCGTTCGCAGCTCCAAGCACGGTTCGCCCTCACCGTCCAGAAAGCTCTCTTTCGCAATCAAGTTGTCGCTCGTGGCCAGCGACTGACGCACCACGCGATTGTCATGCGAGTACCAGAAGTAGTGTGACCGGATGCCACGCGATCCTACATGCTCGTTGATCGCGATCACATTGCCGTTGCCGTCGTGAGCAAACCCGACCGAAGCCTCCGACGCCAAGTGATCCACCTTCGTCAACCGACTCGTCCCGGCCTCATGCAGGTAGCTGAAGTGATTCCCGTAGGGGCGCTCCACGCCGATACGAGTTCCCGTGTCATCGTACTCGAACGTCATGCTCGCGTCTGCATCAAATCCAGAGGATTGTTGCGCGCATACGCGTAAGGATGGAGCCGCAGCGGATCCGCGAGCAGTTTCTTCTCCGGACTGCAACGAGATCACATCCTGGGACTGCAACGCAACATCAGTCCCGCTCCTGAGGCAGATCATCCCCCAGATCCCAGCCGAACTCGTCTCTGAAGTCGACAAAGCACTCGGCACAGACCCAATGATAGCCGTCTTCGGTCGAGTACCCGCTCTTGCGATCGCCCTCCTGGCATGAGAACTTTGCTCCGCAGAACTCGCAGTGATCGTGTTCCCATCCTGGCCGATACGGACGATAGGCTCGTGAAACCAGCTTGACGCCGCTCAGATACCGTTCCTGCCCTTGGCGGCGCCAGTCATCCGGTGCCGGCCTCTTCACCTGGCCAGTCACTTCGGCACCTGACTTCCGTCCGGGAAGATGCGGAACCAATTGCCCGACGGGTCTCGATAGTCCCAGTGTGGCCCAATCGAGCCTGGGTGATCCAGGTCGGGGCGCAGCGACTCGCCAGTCTTCGGATTGTACCAGTTGCCCTCCTTCGATCCTGGTGTCGACCCCGGCTTTCCGCGCCATTCGAATCCCTTGGGTGCCTCGGCCGAATTCGTCCCGGGGAACGTCTTCCCTCCTTCCTTTGCTGCATCAGCACCCTTGTGCGCATCCCCCTCCGGCGTCGCATCACCGCCGCTCTCCAGCAAGCTTAGCATCAAATCACTGATCAACTCCCTAGCTTGAGGCGACACCGTTGCTGCCGCGAGCACGGCACCTCCCAACACCGCGGCGGCCGTAAGACCAGCTGGGTTGGCCAGGAAGGGACCAAGCAATGGCGCAACAGCGGCGGCGGGGAACTCCCCGGTCGGATCCATCCAATCCAAAGGATTGTTGCGCGCGTAAGCGTACGGATGAAGCCGGAGCGGATCCGCAAGCAGTTTCTTCTCCGGCGCCTCCAGCAGGATCGGATCCAATGCTCCAAAGCGCCCGTACCTGGCCATGTTGAAACGAGCACCTTGGCGGGTGAAGCCACCAAGCTCCTGCTCGCCCTTATGGTGACGAAACGGTTGATCGTAACGGTTGGACTCCAGTCGCCTAGGCTCACCAAACGGGAAGTAGTCAATCCGCTGCATCAGGCTGCCGTCTGCATTGGTTACCGCGCGGACGCTTCCCTCTCCATCGACGTGGCAGTGCTGGATCAAGCCCCCATCGTCAACCGTGCCGAACAACCGACCATCCGCGTACAGATACCGCTGCTTCTCAGTACCGTCGCCCTCGAAGAGACCGAGGAGCTTCCCGCCTCGGCGCAGCGCGATCGTTGCATCGACCACATCATCCACGGCGCTGTTCGTTCGCAGCTCCAAGCACGGCTCGCCCTCACCGTCCAGAAAGCTCTCTTTCGCAATCAAGTTGTCGCTCGTGGCCAGCGACTGACGCACCACGCGGTTGTCGTGCGAGTACCAGAAATAGTGCGACCGGATGCCACGCGACCCAACGTGCTCGTTGATCGCGATCACGTTGCCGTTGCCATCGTGAGCAAACTCGACCGAAGCCTCCGACGCCAAGTGATCCACCTTCGTCAACCGACTCGTCCCGGCCTCATGCAGGTAGCTGAAGTGATTCCCGTAGGGGCGCTCCACGCCGGTACGAGTTCCCGTGTCATCGTACTCGAACGCCATGCTGGCGTCTGCATCGAACACCACGCTCTTCAGACGACCCAGTGCGTCCGGGAAATATGTGGTGGTGGCGAGGTTGTCGGTCGTCCGCTGGTGCATCGACGCATTCGGATAGTAGGAGAAGCTCTCTGAGAATACCGCGGCGCCGTCGCTGTCAACCTGATGGGTCGCCACCCGACCCCGATCCGTATAGGTGAGCGTCGTCTGTGGATTGCCAAGGCCCCCTTGATCCGCGAAAAGGAGTTCTTTCAGGCGATCGTCATCGAAGTAGTCAAGCTCGAGAATCTGGTCGAGGTCCAGTCCTTCTTGGCGAAACACCTTGGAAGCGCGGCCTCGATCGTCGTAGCGGTATTCAAGCGCCAAGCTGCTGCCCGGGTACTCAAGCTCAATCGTCTCGTCAAGCCAATCTTGCTCAACGTCTACGTCTTGCACGAGATAGTTCGATCCCGCGCCGACACCCTTCCACGTCGCGGTCTTCTCGAAAGTCACGTGCCCGGACGTGTCGTACCAAAAGTCCCTAATGAAGTGCGGGCTTCCCGCCCCGCGGGCCTTGCGACTAACCTGAGCAAGGCGACCCTCCGTGTTCGTGCCAACGCCCGTGTCATAACTGTACGACACGATCGGATCATGATTCAGGGGCGCCTCCGGGTAGCTTGCATCCTCCGGCTGCAGCTGGGCTTGTGTCACACCCGACAACACGCCCCGCTCAACCTCCCGGCCCTGCTCATCGTACTTGTAGTACGTCCACTCGTTCACCGCGGCACTTTGCCGTCTATCCTGGGAGAATCTGAGCTTCCCCGACAAGTCATAGACGTAGACGATGTCCCATCCAGACCCCAGGCTTGATTGCGTTTGATAGATGACCGATGTCGTTGCCCCATTGGCAGCGCACGAGACCGTCGTCAAGACCTCGTGCGCAACCCCGGGCGTCGTCCGCACCATCCCGCCGTGCGAACCTTTGTGATTGAGTCGAACGAGCTCCGCGCCCCCAATTTCGCGAATGACAAATGTCGGGGTACCGCATGATCCATCCGTAAACTCGAGTGTCGCACTGTATTGTATCGCCTTCATTGATGGCGTGAAGACGGAAGCTTGCGTCCCCACTCCAGGTTCGTGGCGGATCTCGTGGTGCTCGGAATGCTTGCCTCCCAAGTCGGGAAGATCGAGGCGCAAGAGCCTACCTGCCATGTCGTACTCGTAGACCGAATCGCGGCCTTCGGCGTCTCTAATGCGAATCAGGTTTCCTCGGTCGTCGTACCTGTAGTAGGTAACCGCTTTCGATCCGTCGTCCTTCACGTATGCTACGGCGCGGAGCTGTCCAAGAGCGTCGTACTTACGTATCGCCTGATGGCCGAAAGGGTCCGTGGTTGTCTCCGCCTTGAAGTAGCTTGCTCCTTGAAGGTCACTCGACCAGGGATACGAGAAGCCGTCGCCTGATAAGGACGTGGCGAAATCGCGCGTTACATACTCGATACGCAAGTCAGGGTGTGTGGTCGCCTCCAAGCGACCGAGCTTGTCATAACGATATTGCGTTACGCGACCTTCCTCATCGGTGCTCTGCCATACCTGATCTAGGATGTTGAATTCAACTTCCTTCAACGCACCATTTCGTTCCGTCTGAAAGATGCGGTCGATTCCGTCGACGTGATGAGTTGTCTCTTGCTGCGGTTGTTCGGGTCCTACACCCGGGGTGGCGAGGACACTGATCTTTGTCTGGCCCGGCTCATCACCATAGAGCTGTGTCAACCGCGCGGCCAACTCCGTCTCACGCCGTACTGCCTGAATCCTCCCGATCTCATCATAGACAAAGTCCGTCGCATACCCATCAGGCCCCGTGTGCGACAACACCTCCCAGCGACGGTCATAGCTGAAGTAGTCAAGAATTGCATCCGTGTCACCACGCTCCATCCAATCAGGACGCAGAAAGGCGGCGTAGGGCCCCCCTAGCTCTAACGGACTCGAGTTTTCATCCACCCACTTCCGGTGCACGACACGACCCGACGGACCGGTGACCTTCGACACCGCCCACCGCGGATTGAAGTCCGGCACCGAGTATGCATCCACGTCATAGTCATAGATCGTGCTGGCAAATAGGTGCCCTGATCCATCCGGGGTCACAGCTACGCGTCTCTCCTCCACTCGACAGCCGTTCTCAAAGTCCCCGATGTCTCGCTCCTCAAGCGACGTCTTGGGTCCGGTTCCTCCCTTGTAGGTCGCCCGCTCCTTCATTACGCGGATAAACCAAGGGGTGGACACAGCACTCGCTGGATCTGGGTTTGGGATGCCGGGAGGCGGTGGTACCTCCCAAGTAGAACTGGGACTAGCGATCACGTTATGCGGCATGTCTATCGTCTCATCACCTAGCGCGTTTCGATGCAGCGTGATGTTTCCAAACTCATCAAACTCCCTATAGAACTCTTCGTAGGACGCGACACCACCCGACACGTAGTGCGTGACAGTTTTTTCCGTGTTCTCCAACGACCGATGTCTGTTCTCGTCGAGATCCAATGAAGCGTCGTGAACGTACTCAATCAGCTCTTGACCAGAGACTTGTTCCTCGACCAACAACGTTTCCCATAGAGCGTCCTCGTCGGGCGCATTGTCGAGAACATGCGGCATGAAATATGGCGCCTTTCGATACTCGAACCGCCTGACCACTTCATCCGGCGTCGCCGAGCTTCCCTCGGGGGAAAACGGCGGTCCCGTGGTAACCGTAGTCCTGTACACATGGTCTTTGTGGTTGATATCATGCACATGGCCGGGAACGAAGTCGTACTCATATGTGGTGGTCCTCGTCGGCAAACTCGAGGCTTCATCCAGGTACACTCTGGCGCTCCCGACAATGCTCTGCGATACAGCTGAACGCCCCGTCGTCCTGAGGAAAAACTCATCGTTCAGCTGCGTTGTGCAACCAAACGGGATATCGTCGCGGTCGACGTAGGCGTACTCAGTCCTTCCGCCGGTGGGGTACTTGATTTCCTTCAGCCTGCTCGCGCTATAGGGTTCTCTTTGGTACGCACAGCGCGTGGGAAAACCGACCTGTCGCTCGTCAGGCTCATAGTCGAAATAGGTCGTTCGACCGACCTGATCCACTATGTACCCAACGTAGTCCAGCCCGCCCTTTGTCTCATCGCCACTAGTGGTGTTGCCACTCCAGCGCTTGATGTATACGTCCCCTAACTCGGTACAATCAGCGTGGCCTCCGTCGGGGCACCAAGAGACCGCGTCGATCCGATACCCATCACTACCCTGATCATCAAAGAACGTCAGCAACCGCCTCCAGCCAATAGCATCGTTCCCGACGAAGATATGAAGACTCCTGACTGATAGCTGTGCTGAGTTCTCCGAACCACCTGTTGGATTGTGGAACTCATACTCAACCTTCAAGGCTCTGGAGGAGGGGTGGGTACCGGTCTTGCCAAAGATCTTGTGCAATCGGAAGCAGCGTGTGAACTGAATGTCGCTGGTAGAGTACGGCGCCCACGTCGGGTTCGTCGGCCCAACCGGTGGGCGAACATCGTGCTCTTTGAACAGATAGCTGAGACCCTCGGGCGCCTTCACGACCAGATCCCGGTTGAACCGTTGGAAAGGGATGTCAACGCACGCCCGAAAGTAGTTGCGCTTGTTGGCAGCCGCCATCGCGAGCTTCTGGGAGGCCCCGTCGTTCTGATAGTATCCAAACTCCAACAACGATCCGTCGTTGCGGGCGACGTAAACGTTGCGGGTTTGATAGAGACGGTACCCGCTCGTCAGGTCATCATGACCCCGGTCGCAGATTATAATCCCTTCGGTCCGGTAGACATCGTAAGGAGGTGGTGTGTCGTTCTGGGGAGCACGCCAACCGGTCCAAAGAGCTTCTCCGAAGGCGCCAAGTGGTCTTGCCGCAATCGCTTATCGAGTTTGTCACCCGATGCGGCAATTTAGTGTTGTATGCGCGTCTTGCGAGCGCTACCGTTCGAGTGTGGCTCCGGGTTGGTGCCGCTCCCGTGTCGCCGGGAAGAAGAGAGCAGGGTCGCGATGGCCGTAGTGCCGTTTGTGTCGTCCCACATTCCGCAAAATGCGTCACCTGACGGTGATGACCGTGCGGCTGCGCTCATCGCGTCGTCCGAATCGTTAGCGCATCCTAGTTTGGCGCCAGCCTGCCCAACGGTTACCCGCTGTTTACCTACGGACAGATGTCTCTATTTCGTCAAGCACAACAGCCCTGTGCTGCTGCCTCGGAGGCTTTTAACGTGCGCAGCCTATGTGTCGCTCTATTTCTAATCTGCCCAATACGTAGCGCGGGAGGTGCCGAGATACACGTCCCCGCAGATTTTCCTACGATTCAGGAAGCTGTCGACGCAGCGGTTGACGGCGACTCAATCGTCGTCGCGTCAGGGATCTACATGGAATCGGTGCTGGTGAGTGCTAAACGAATCTCCATTATTGGAGCGGGACGTGACAAAACTTTCGTGGATTCGGGCGTGTTGGCGGGCCTAACAGTACTTAGTGGGGCGGATGTCGAACTAAGTGGAATAGACATTACGAGCCCAGGCTCGGCAACTCCGGCGCTTCGCGTGCAACTTGCGACCTTGGATGTGGCCTTTTGCCGAATGCGCGACTCAAATGGTGGTGGCCAGGCGGGTGGTGGGCTACAAGCTGGTCTCGGATCGACGGTTCGGTGCGCGGACTCGGAGTTTAGGGGCAACACGGGAGTCAGTGGCGCTGTGTTTGTGAGTGGTGGAGAAGTTGTTCACTTTATCCGGTGCCTGTTTCGTGAGAACGTTGCGAATTTAAGCATAAACGACGCTGGTGTCGCTACCATCGTTGCAAACGACGTCTTGTTCAAGGATTGTTATTTCATCGAGAACACGAGCGTTGCCGGATTCGGCGGTGTGGTTGGTGCAATCAACTTCTCTGGTGAGGCAGGAGGACACTTGCGTGTCGAGAGGTGTCTGTTTGTCGGCAACAAAGCTACAGATATAGGAGCGATTCTCGTCGGCTATGGTGGAAGCGCGCACATTCGCAACAGCACGTTCGTGGGCAACACCGGCGCTACCATCGGTGCTATCGGTGTGTCTGGCAACGCCGCGTCCACCCCCACCACATTAGAAAACTGCATTCTCACCACAAACGGACCGGGCCCTGTTCTTGATTGCGATGGCGACGCACTCACAGTCGTCTGCTGTGATGTATGGAACAATGCGAGCGGGCGGGCGTGCCTGCCCGGCGATAGAAACATCTCGCTTGACCCGCTCTTCTGTGGAATCGATCTATGGAGCCTACAAGAAGGCTCACCTTGCGCTCCACGCAACAGTCCGAGCTGTGGGCTTATCGGGGCTAAAGATGTCGCCTGCACGAGCCCAACAGAACAAACGAGTTGGGGCCGCATCAAGTCCAAAATGCTGAGAAGATAGGCGCAGGCTCGCTCAACGAGGCACAAGTGTCTCGTTGAGCGAGGGCTCCTTCCTTGCCTTGCGCTTTTTTGCAGCGCGCTCCTCAGCCTCCTTGAGTCGGTAGCTGTCGCCGTCGATGTCGATGATCTCGGCAGTGTGGAGCAGGCGATCGACGAGTGTGACGACACAAGCAGCGTTGGGAAAGTTTCCCCCCCAGGCAGTGAAGGCCTTGTTGGTGGTGACGACGGTGGAGCGCTCCTGGTAGCGTCGGGTCACGACTTCGAAGAACAGGTCGGCATGGCGTGTGTCGTACGAAAGATACCCGACTTCGTCGACGACCAGCAGGGCCGGGTTGGTGTAGCGGCGCAGCCTGCGAGTGAACGACGCTTCGGTGTGCTGCACGGCAAGGTCGTTCAACATGTCGCTGGCGGTGGTGAAACGTACGGTGTGTCCGCGCATGAGCCCCTGATAGGCAAGGTTCTTGGCGATCATCGACTTGCCGATGCCGTTGGGACCGATGAAGACGACATTGGCAGCCTCCCTGAGAAAGGCGAAGTCGAAGAGCTCTTCGATCGATGGGCGATGAATCTTCTTCGGCCAGCTCCAGTCAAAGTCGGCCATCGGCTTCATGGCGCCGATGCGGGCGTTGCGGATACGGCGGTCGAGACTTCGCCTTAGCTTAGCTTAGTTCGCATCCGGAAATTCGATTTGGCGCATAAGGATGCGAAAAACAGTGAATCGGAGTCGGCATTTGTTCATACTGCCAGGTGTTAGAAACCAAAGCCTGGATAGGCTTAACGGCAGAAACGAACAAAGGAGCCGACCCCGATGAGGACAATGATCAGGCAACAGCAGGTGTTCATGCAAGCGTTCATTGACCACGAGCATGCTCGCGAGCTCGCCGAGATGAGCGACGCCCTGGACCGTTGTTCGGCGGCGCTGAGCCGGGTGACGAAGGACATTGCCCGAGGACGCAGTGTGAATCGAGGGCGACCTGGGATGACGGCTGAGCAGGTGGTGCGAGCGCTTGTCGTGAAACAGATGAACGACTTCAGCTATGACGAGCTGGCCTTCCACTTGTCCGATTCCACCTGTTATCGCGTATTTTGTCGGATCGGCGATTTCGAGAAGGCGCCGAGCAAGTCGACGCTTCAGGAGAACATCAAGCGAGTGTCGGCAAGGGCGCTGGAGGCGATTCATCGAGCCCTGCTTGGTGTTGCACAAGAAGAAGAGATCGAAAGTGGTCAGACTGTGCGCGGTGACTGCACGACGGTGGAAACGAACATCCACCCGCCGACGGACTCCTGGCTGCTTTGGGATACGGTTCGAGTCCTGGTTCGACTGCTGAAGCGCAGTCGCAAGTTTGGAGTCGACTTCAGCAATCACCAACGGCTTGCAAAGCGTCGGTTTCGGCAGATCGGCAACATGAGAGATCGAGAGGAGCGCGCCCGGCTGTATAGGGAGCTACTGGAGGGAACGGAAAAGACGCTTGGGGACGCGCAGAACGCGATTGAAGAACTGCAGTCTTGGGACGATGGAGAAGCGCAGATCTTGGTCGCTCGATTGAAGCATCACGTCACTTTGGGTCGCCGGGTGATCGAGCAAACACGTCGGAGAGTACTGCAGGGCGAAACCGTTCCGTCAACGGAGAAGGTGGTGTCGATCTTCGAAGACCACACCGACATCCTGGCGAAGGGGAAGCCTAGGCCCGAGTACGGTCACAAGATCTGCTTGACGACTGGCCCGGCATCGATGGTGCTGGACTGTGTGGTGTTGCGCGGCAACCCGGCAGACAAGACGCTGGCGACACAGATGATCGAGCGTCACCGCGACATCTTTGGCGCCGTCCCTGAACAAGTGGCGTTCGATGGAGGGTTCGCATCGAAAGCGAACGTCAACGAGATCAAGAGGATGGGAGTGGATGATGTTGCTTTCAGCAAACGATGTGGACTTTCGATCAGCGAGATGGTGACAGACAGCTGGGTCTACAGGCGATTGCGGAACTTCCGCGCTGGCATCGAAGGATGCATCTCATTCTTCAAACGCTGCTTTGGCTTGAGGCGCTGTTCGTGGAAAGGTTGGCGATCGTTCGAAGCCTACGTGTGGGCTTCGATTCTGTCGGCAAACTTGCTGACATTGGCGCGGCATCGTCTGACCGCATGAGCGTAAGTTCGCGGTAACACATCTTAAGTTGAGTTGGTCAGCGATTGGTCCTGCCCTGACAGCGCCGCAAGTGACCCGGCACGGGCACTTCGCCCTGGCTCAAGACACGGAGAGACGACCGGTAGAGCCCGTTCCGCGCCATTCGGGTGCTGAAACGGACTTTTCCGGATGCAAACTAGCTTAGCTTAGCTTAGCTTAGTTCGCATCCGGAAATTCGATTTGGCGCATAAGGATGCGAAAAACAGTGAATCGGAGTCGGCATTTGTTCATACTGCCAGGTGTTAGAAACCAAAGCCTGGATAGGCTTAACGGCAGAAACGAACAAAGGAGCCGACCCCGATGAGGACAATGATCAGGCAACAGCAGGTGTTCATGCAAGCGTTCATTGACCACGAGCATGCTCGCGAGCTCGCCGAGATGAGCGACGCCCTGGACCGTTGTTCGGCGGCGCTGAGCCGGGTGACGAAGGACATTGCCCGAGGACGCAGTGTGAATCGAGGGCGACCTGGGATGACGGCTGAGCAGGTGGTGCGAGCGCTTGTCGTGAAACAGATGAACGACTTCAGCTATGACGAGCTGGCCTTCCACTTGTCCGATTCCACCTGTTATCGCGTATTTTGTCGGATCGGCGATTTCGAGAAGGCGCCGAGCAAGTCGACGCTTCAGGAGAACATCAAGCGAGTGTCGGCAAGGGCGCTGGAGGCGATTCATCGAGCCCTGCTTGGTGTTGCACAAGAAGAAGAGATCGAAAGTGGTCAGACTGTGCGCGGTGACTGCACGACGGTGGAAACGAACATCCACCCGCCGACGGACTCCTGGCTGCTTTGGGATACGGTTCGAGTCCTGGTTCGACTGCTGAAGCGCAGTCGCAAGTTTGGAGTCGACTTCAGCAATCACCAACGGCTTGCAAAGCGTCGGTTTCGGCAGATCGGCAACATGAGAGATCGAGAGGAGCGCGCCCGGCTGTATAGGGAGCTACTGGAGGGAACGGAAAAGACGCTTGGGGACGCGCAGAACGCGATTGAAGAACTGCAGTCTTGGGACGATGGAGAAGCGCAGATCTTGGTCGCTCGATTGAAGCATCACGTCACTTTGGGTCGCCGGGTGATCGAGCAAACACGTCGGAGAGTACTGCAGGGCGAAACCGTTCCGTCAACGGAGAAGGTGGTGTCGATCTTCGAAGACCACACCGACATCCTGGCGAAGGGGAAGCCTAGGCCCGAGTACGGTCACAAGATCTGCTTGACGACTGGCCCGGCATCGATGGTGCTGGACTGTGTGGTGTTGCGCGGCAACCCGGCAGACAAGACGCTGGCGACACAGATGATCGAGCGTCACCGCGACATCTTTGGCGCCGTCCCTGAACAAGTGGCGTTCGATGGAGGGTTCGCATCGAAAGCGAACGTCAACGAGATCAAGAGGATGGGAGTGGATGATGTTGCTTTCAGCAAACGATGTGGACTTTCGATCAGCGAGATGGTGACAGACAGCTGGGTCTACAGGCGATTGCGGAACTTCCGCGCTGGCATCGAAGGATGCATCTCATTCTTCAAACGCTGCTTTGGCTTGAGGCGCTGTTCGTGGAAAGGTTGGCGATCGTTCGAAGCCTACGTGTGGGCTTCGATTCTGTCGGCAAACTTGCTGACATTGGCGCGGCATCGTCTGACCGCATGAGCGTAAGTTCGCGGTAACACATCTTAAGTTGAGTTGGTCAGCGATTGGTCCTGCCCTGACAGCGCCGCAAGTGACCCGGCACGGGCACTTCGCCCTGGCTCAAGACACGGAGAGACGACCGGTAGAGCCCGTTCCGCGCCATTCGGGTGCTGAAACGGACTTTTCCGGATGCAAACTAGCTTAGCTTAGCTTGCTTAGCTTAGGCGTTCGGTCTCTTCGAGTTCGAGCAGGCGCTCGATGAACGGCTCATCCTGGACCTCGTCCCAGTGAGCAAGAAGGCCCCAGAGGCCGAGCTTGCGCGCGCGTTCGCGGTTACGTTCAGGGTCAATCGGGGTCTTCGGCATCATCTTCCTCCTTAAAGAGTCGGTCGTAGTCGGTGAGTGAGTGCGGGCGAACGATGAGGTCTCGAAAACGCGGATCGTCGGGCACGCGCACGGGGACTGGCGGTGGTTTGCCGGCAGCGAAACGGGTTTTGATCAAGGACCTGGCGCACGGCCCCGAGATGCGGCGCGTCGCGCTCGAGAGCTTCAGCGATTGCCTGCTCGAGTTCATGAGGACCGTAGCGGTCAAGGAGCGTAAGAAGCCGTGAGGTGACGCTGCCTAGGTTGGCGCCGCGCAAGGCGAGCTGCTCGAACAATCGGCTGGAGAAGGGGGCGGCATGCGCCAGGCGATCGATGCCACGGTGCTTGCGAGCCTGTCGTTTCTGAGCGACGAGTGCTTCGAGATGACGCGGATCTTCGATCTGGCGCCCCTTGTCCCAGCAACGGTCGTGTTCGGCCACCAGCTGGTTCTGGTTGAGAATGCGCACGGTGTCGAGCGAAGCGACGACCAGAAGCGTCCGCCGTACGTGTGTATGCGGCACCGAGTAGTCGTTGCGATCGAAGCGGACGTAGGGAGACTTCGGCACCTTGACCGGTACGCGTTCGTCGCAGGGGAAGCGGTCTGGCGGTAGCTCGAGGAGCTTCGTCCGTTCCTCCTCGAACACATCGTGGACCGTCCGGTCACGATCCTCGGGACAACGCCGCTGGCCAGCTGTCGAGCGACACCAGTCGAGGGCCTGGCAGTTGAGATCATCGAGATCGTGGAAGGAGCGAGCAGCGAAGAAGCTCGAACGCACAAAGCGGATGGCGCGCTCGACCCGTCCCTTCTCGTTGCCGCGAGCGACGGCTACGGGGCGCGGCTCGAAGCGGTGGTGTGCAGCAAGCTCGAGAAGGGTCGGGTGGAAGCGGATCGCATCCCGCCGGCGTTCGAGCACCGCGCTCTTCAGGTTGTCGTACTTTAGCGTGCGAGGCACGCCACCGAAGAATTCGAAGGCTTCGACGTGACCGCGTAGAAAGTAGGGCATTGCGCTGCCGAGGTAGTAGCGCAGGAAGATATGGCGCGAGTAGCTCAGCACGCAGACGAAGCCGACCAGCCGTCGCTCGGCGCTGCCGATCGTGAGCGTGCCGAAATGTCCCCAGTCGACCTGCGCTTCCTCACCGGGCAGGGTGAGTAGCCTGAGAAAAGCCTCGGCCGGCCGACGTGGACGATAGCGCGCGACGACGGTGCGGAAGTGATCAGGACCACCTGCGTAGCCGCGCTCCTTCACCATCGCGTACAGCCGGCTGGCGCATAGTCGAGGATACTTCTCCAGCGTCTCAACTATGAAGGGGATGAACGGATCGGCAAGCGTCGGCCGAGAGGCCCGCTTCCCTTCCGGCAGCCCGGCCTGAGCAAGAACCCGCTTGACCGTCGAGTGATGCACGCCGAGCTGACGGGCGATCGTGCCGACCCGCCACTTCTCGGCATGATAGAGCCGGAGGATCTCGGCTTCGAGAGCGGGCGAGATCATGCGCCGCCCTGGTGCACATCGAGTGCATCACCACTCGGGACGCCAGCGACGAGCAAAGGGCTCGCACCGCCTCCCACAACCGTCGCAGTAGATCTCATCATTGCTCTCCCTGCGTGGCGCGACCGCCGCGCCGTCGACGACCGGCACTGTCGCAGGCAAGGCGGGCGCAGGGAATCGGTGATGCGTCACTTTCTGCTTGTGGCGAGCGATCCGAGTACGGTAGGCGCGTTGGCGGGCCGCGTGACGGAGAGCTCCGCGGCGGCTTTGCTGGTAGCGGCGGCCGGCACGGCGCACCGACTCACGGCGCGCCTCAGCGGCGCATCCAGTGAGGCAATAGACGTGGCCCCGATCACACCGCTGGCAGATCCGCACCTGCCGGCGGCATCGGGCACAATTGTAGAGTCGGTACCCCTCCGCCACCCCACCCCATCGACCGAACGGGCTGGACAGATGGCCGGCGGCAAGGCAACCTTAGGGGACTAGTGTCGGTGCTATCACCGCCGACCCATAGAAGGCTCCGGGGAGGACTAGTCCCTGGGGCCTTCGCCTTTTCGGGCGACTATCGATTCATATCACAAGGGCTCCGGCTCAGGAAGCTCACCCCGCTCTTCACCGGATAGGCGCGGGTTTACACCACCATTGACAGCACTGTATTGTATCGCCTTCATTGATGGCGTGAAGGCGGTGGCTTGCGTCCCCACTCCCGGTTCGTGACGGATTTCGTGGTGCTCGGAGTGCTTGCCTCCCAAGTCGGGAAGATCGGCGCGCAAGAGCCTACCTGCCATGTCGTACTCGTAGACCGAATCGCGGCCTTCGGCGTCTCTAATGCGAATCAGGTTTCCTCGATCATCGTATCTGTAGTACGTGACCGCTTTCGAGCCGTCGTCCTTCACGTATGCTACGGCGCGGAGCTGTCCAAGGGCGTCATACTTGCGTATCGCCTGATGACCGAAAGGATCCGTAGTCATCTCCACTTTGAAGTAACTTGCTGCAGCTAGGTCACTCGGCCACGGGTACGAAAAGCCAGGTCCTGATAGAGACGTGGAAAAATCACGCGTTATGTGCTCAACGCGCGAGTCAGGGTAGATCGTCCGCTCCAAACGACCCAGTTTATCGTATCCGTACTGTGTCTCTCGGCTCTCCTCATCAGTAGTCCGCCACCTTTGATCCGAAATGTTGAACTCAACTTTGCTCAAAGCACCGCTGCGTTCAGTTTGATAGATGCGGTCGAGTCCATCGACGTGGTAGACCGTGCGCTGCTGCGGCTGCTCTGCACTAGAGCCGGGTGTGCCGATCAGGCTAATCGTCGTCTCATCCGGAGCGTCATGGTAGGTTCGGCTGTGCCGCGCAAGAGACTCCAACTCACGCCGTACGGTTCGAATGTTTACGTTCTACTCGACCACATCCCGCTTCTCACCACGCAGCCTGGTACCGGCTATAGAACCGCCCGACAAGCTTCACTTCGCCGATAGGCGCGGAGGCGCTACATGTTGCCGCCGCCATCTTCACGACCCGCTCCGTACACAGAGAACTCCAAGCTAACGCCCGCTTCTGCAAGCCTTTGAACCAACTCAGGATCTGCGTGCAGAGAAAACACCTGACACCCAGCAAGATCCTCTGGCTCGACGGCAACGTCAACGCACACGTCTATGCCAACCTCGTGTGCCTCTGCAATGGCTGCGCAGCCAGCATGGACGAATCGGAGAATCGCGGTTCGATGATCCCCCCAACCACCGGCCTCGGACAGCTCGGATGCAAACCCATCGCCAGCACGTCGAAGGCCACGGTAAGCTCCAGGAATCAGGAGATTCAACTGGGCGCCTATGCGTTCATGGTCTTCATGTCCCGCCGATGTGGACGTGAAGCGGATGATTGTGAACATCACCCGCCTCCAAGCTGTCGCCACTCTTCAAAGGCGTCGAGGATCTGCTCGCCAGGAATGTCTGGGTTGTTTCGGCCTCCGTCCGGCACCTTCTGGTCCGGCTTGTACTCTCGGTGGAACCACCGGCGAAACTCCTTGTTTCGCCGCAGGGCCTCCTTAGCCTCCTTTACCCGATGCTCCAGCTGCTTCGCAGCCTTCTTCTTCCCCTTTGCGGAATCCGCTTCTTTGTTCCCATCCTCTTCCGTGCTCGCAGCGTCACCGCCGCTCTCCAGCAAGCTTAGCATCAGATCATTGATCAGCTCCCCAGCTTGCGGTAACACGATCGCCGTCGCGAGCGCAGCGGCGCCGGCAAGAACGACCGGGTTGGCCAGGAGAGGACCAAGCAGCGGCGCAGCAAGGGCGAGGGACTCGCCCGTTGGGTCACTCCAATCGAGAGGGTTGTTGCGAGCGTACGCGTACGGATGAAGTTGCAGCGGATCCGCGAGCAGCTTCTCCTCCGGTGCCATCAGTAGGATAGGATCCAAGCCACCAAAGCGTCCGTACCTGGCGATGTTGAAACGAGCGCCTTGACGCGTGAACCCGCCAAGCTCCTGCTCGCCCTTGTGATGCCGAAACGGCTGATCGTACCCACTCGACTCGAATCGGCGCGGCTCCCCGAACGGAAAGTAGTCAATCCGCTGCATCACGCTGCCGTCAGCATTGGTTACCGCACGGACGCTCCCCTGCTCATCGACGTGACAATGTTGGATTAAGCCCCCATCGTCCACCGTGCCGAACAACCGACCATACGCGTACAGATACCGCTGCTTCTCAGTACCGTCGTTTTCGAAGAGACCAAGGAGCTTCCCACCCCGGCGCAGCGCGATCGTTGCATCGATCACATCATCCACGGCGCTGTTCGTTCGCAGCTCCAAGCACGGTTCGCCCTCACCGTCCAGAAAGCTCTCTTTCGCAATCAAGTTGTCGCTCGTGGCCAGCGACTGACGCACCACGCGATTGTCATGCGAGTACCAGAAGTAGTGTGACCGGATGCCACGCGATCCTACATGCTCGTTGATCGCGATCACGTTGCCGTTGCCATCGTGAGCAAACTCGACCGAAGCCTCCGACGCCAAGTGATCCACCTTCGTCAACCGACTCGTCCCGGCCTCATGCAGGTAGCTGAAGTGATTCCCGTAGGGGCGCTCCACGCCGGTCCGAGTTCCCGTGTCATCGTACTCGAACGTCATGCTCGCGTCTGCATCAAACACCACGCTCTTCAGACGACCCAACCCGTCCGTCCGGAAAATATGTGGTGGTGGCGAGGTTGTCGGTCGTCCGCTGGTGCATCGACGCATTCGGATAGTAGGAGAAGCTCTCTGAGAATACCGCGGTGCCGTCGCTGTCCACCTGATGGGTCGCCACGCGACCCCGATCCCTTCTTGGCGAAACACCTTGGAAACGCGCCCGCGATCGTCGTAGCGGTACTCAAGCGCCAAGCTGCTGCCCGGGTATTCAAGCTCAACCGCCTCGTCGAGCCAATCTTTCCCAACGTCTACGTCTTGCACGAGATAGTTCGACCCCGCACCTACCCCCTTCCACGTCGCGGCCTTCTCGAAAGTCACGTGCCCGGACGTGTCATACAAAAAGTCTCTGCGGGCTTCCCGCCAAGCGAGCCCGGCGACTAACCTGAGCAAGGCGACCCTCCATGTTCGTGCCAACGCCCGTGTCATAGCTGTACCAACCCGGCGGACGACTCTTCTACGTAGTCTCCACATCGCTGCGGAACTGTGCATACGATCGTTTCACGTCATCACAATCCGGAAATACTGAAATCGCACGCTGATACCAGTTTTCGGCCTCGTCAGTACGATCCATTCTCCAGAGTGCGTTTGCCAAAAGCCATAGCCCAGCCATCTTCAGGGTTTAGCTCGATGGCTTTGCGAAGCGCCGAAATTGCTTCACATAATGTGTCGTTGTTTGCCGCTGTTTGTCTTCCCATGCCTGCCATGCCAATGCGTAGCTCTCATCCTTTTCAATCGCCGCACGAAAGTAGCCGATAGCTTCCTCTTCCCGCCGCCGCCCTCGGTGTCTACGGAGGCTCTGCCCTTTCATACCGCGCAGACACCCCCAGGAGACGAATCCTGTCAGCATCACTCCACGAATCGTCAGCGGCGAATTCGTCAAAGTCAGAGCGTGCCTCAGGGACTCTCTTCCCCGTGGCTAGCTCCACGAAGGTTCTCGGGCCGGCCACCAAGAAGTAGTCGTCCGTCGTACACACCACGGCAAATGAGTAGTCTTCTGGAACAAGGGCGAAGTTGAAGTGTGCGCACTCCCGACTAAACAAAAGTAGGCCTACTTCTGTGACGTCAACTTCCAGAGCGTCTCTTACGTGCCGCAAGTCTTCGAGCGACACAGCTCTCAGTTTTGTTGCGCCAAAAGCAGTGGCAGCACTCGCGAGGCGCTCGGCATCCTGGTCGTCGAAGTGCTGTCCAGACTCCACGGGCACGACTAACCAACCTTGTTCCTTCAGAAAAGCTCGAGTGAACTGATGGCTACTTTCGAGGGCTTTCCCAGCCCACTCCTCCCAAGCTGCAGCCTTCGTCCCGTTCGATGCGCACCGTAAGCGTCTAGTTTCCATATCGAACCTTGATCGGCTTTTCCGAAGGCGGGTTGATCTGGATAGTTGGCGACCCTTGGGTACTCCCCGGTCGGACGCTGATAGTCGAACCATCTGGGAGTGTCCCGGATCTGACTCCGCCGCCGTGATTCTTCACAGCCCCTCCGCCAACAAGGCTATCGAAGTCCTTGTTCGCCTGGTCAAGGCCTCCGCTCTTGTCGAACTGGCGCGTCTTTCCTGCCTTGCCCTTAGAGGCGCCCTTCAAGAGGTCATCAACCGAGCCACCTGTTCTCCTTGCGGCAAGGGGGGAGCCCGACACGGAATCGTACTCCGCAAGCTCGTAGCTCGGGTGCAGTTTGAGGGGTAGAGCGCGCTGACCCGCGACGTGGGCCTGGTCGGCCAGGTCGAAAGCCCAGACGCGGTTTTGAGCACCGGTGGAGGAATCCGTCGACGGGATTCCCGGCACGAGCAAGCTCGCCAGGACGCACAGCAGCACGAGGATAGGCCGACGGCTTCCCATCAGATCACCCTTCCGGGATCACGAAGGTCTCGAAGCAATAAGGGCAGAGCCATCCGCCCTCGGAACGGTAGCACTCGTCGTTTCCTGACAGAGTGACGTTGCACACCATGCAGTGCCCATGGTCGGCAACCTTCTCCCAACGACCGTTCTCCCAGACGTACGTCCGTGCCTCGGAGACGTTTTCCTGAAAGAACGATCGCTCGACCCGCGCTCCGTTCACCATCACCCATTCCGTCATGCTCAGCTTCCTCCTCCAAGCGGAACCTTCCGATCTGGTACTGGGCCTCGCGTTCGAATGTCAACGTGCGGTGGTCCGTGCGCAGGGTCGGTATGAACGTTGTACGAACGACCAGTCTTGGGGTTGTAGAAGGTGTCCGCGCCCGGACGTGAACTACGAGGTGGCCCAAACTTGTTGCCCAACGCCTCACCGGCCTCCTTGGCCGTCTTGTCACCAAAGAACTTCCCTGGAGTAGTGAGCCCTTTGCCTCCCCCCTTTGCGGCATCAGCACCTTCGTGCGTATCCCCCTCCGGGGTTGCAGCGTCACCATCGCTCTCTAGCAAGCTTAGCATCAGATCATTGATCAGCTCCCCAGCTTGCGGTAACACGATCGCCGTCGCGAGCGCAGCGGCGCCGGCAAGAACGACCGGGTTGGCCAGGAGAGGACCAAGCAGCGGCGCAGCAAGGGCGAGGGACTCGCCCGTTGGGTCACTCCAATCGAGAGGATTGTTGCGCGCGTAAGCGTAAGGATGAAGCCGGAGAGGATCCGCAAGCAGTTTCCTCTCCGGCGCCCTCCGCAGGATCGGATCCAAAGCACCAAAGCGCCCGTACCTAGCAATGTTGAAACGAGCACCCTGGCGGGTGAACCCGCCAAGCTCCCGCTCGCCCTTGTGATGCCGAAACGGCTGATCGTGCCCACTCGACTCGAGTCGGCGCGGCTCCCCGAACGGAAAGTAGTCAATCCGCTGCATCACGCTGCCGTCAGCATTGGTTACCGCACGGACGCTCCCCTGCTCATCGACGTGACAATGTTGGATTAAGCCCCCATCGTCCACCGTGCCGAACAACCTCCCATCCGCGTACAAATACCGCTGCTTCCCGGTACCGTCATTTTCGAAGAGACCGAGGAGCTTCCCGCCCCGACGCAGCGCGATCGTTGCATCAGCCACGTCATCCACTGCGGTGTTCGTCCGCAGCTCGAGGCACGGTTCGCCATCCCCGTCCAAAAAGCTCTTCTTCGATATCAAATTGTCGCTCGTGGCCAGCGACTGACGCACCACGCGATTGTCATGCGAGTACCAGAAGTAGTGTGACCGGATGCCACGAGACCCAACGTGCTCGTTGATCGCGATCACATTGCCGTTGCCATCGTGAGCAATCTCGACCGAAGCCTCCGACGCCAAGTGATCCACCTTCGTCGCCCGACTCGTCACGGCTTCATGCAGGTAGCTGGAGTGATTCCCGTAGGGACGCTCCACGCCGGTACGAGTTCCCGTGTCATCGTACTCGAACGTCATGCTCGCGTCTGCATCAAACACCACGCTCTTCAGACAACCCAACCCGTCCGGGAAATATGTGGTGGTGGCGAGGTTGTCGGTCGTCCGCTGGTGCATCGACGCATGCGGTGCCGTCGCTGCCCACCTGATGGGTCGCCACGCGACCCCGATCCGTATAGGTGAGCGTCGTTTGTGGATTGCCAAGGCCCCCTTGATCCGCGAAGAGGAGTTCTTTCAGACGATCGTCATCGAAGTAGTCAAGCTCGAGAATCTGGTCGAGATCCAGCCCTTCTTGGCGAAACACCTTGGAAGCGCGCCCGCGATCATCGTAGCGGTATTCAAGCGCCAAGCTGCTGCCCGGGTACTCAAGCTCAATCGTCTCGTCAAGCCAATCTTGCTCAACGTCTACGTCTTGCACAAGATAGTTCGATCCCGCACCCACTCCCCTCCACGTCGCGGTCTTCTCGAAAGTCACGTGCCCGGACGTATCATACCAAAAGTCCCCAATGAAGTGCGGGCTGTAGCCCCGCAGTCTGTGCTGCCTGAATCCCTGCCGTCGTTTCCAAGCTGATCGCACAAAATAGGCGTTGCGGGCTAAGCTTCGTGGTTCTGAAACGAACACGCAGCTCAAACCCGCAACGGAGACGTGCGGTCGCGACACTGGTAGGAGCCAAACTCGCGGCGCACGCTGAGCGATCAGTGTACTGGCGTCGACGCTCCCCGTCTACATCGCCGTCATCGATGGCGAACAGTATGATGTGCGCACTCTGGCGGGCGAGGCTGGGCTTCAGTGCGCCCGGTGCGGGTCTGCGGGGTGCGCTCGTCGCCACCAGGTCCGGCACCGCAAGCGGGTGACCGACCACTCCAGCGGCGAGGCGTTCGAGGACGTGCCGATCGTCCGGGTCAAGTTCTGCGACGGGGCGACGGCCTCCTGCATGCCGGCGGAGCTCTGGCGCGGCCGCAGCACGGTGAGTTCTGTCGTCGAGATCGTGGGTCGGGTTCTCAACGCCGGGACCGCTGGCGCTCTCGAGTGGTTGCTCTACAGCAGCAACACCGGCGAGGATCCGCTCAGTGAGCGCACCTTGCGCCGGTGGCGTGATCTGGTCAGCTCGCGGCTGATCGGCTCGGCACTCACCTGGCTTGGGCCGCGGCTCGGCATCACCTGGTCGGATGCATGCAGCTCCGCCGAGCAGCTCGGGATTGTGCTTGAGCGCCTGACTCCCGAAGTGCAGCTCCGATTCCGCGGTGAGACCGGTCACTCGGTGCTCGATACCGTGGCACGCCTCCCCGAACCTCCGCACTCTCGATCGCGCCCGATCCCGGGGCGCTTCGTTCGGGCTCCTCCACCCGATCCGCCTTCGCGTCTCCTTGCGCGCGGGGCTCGGTCCCCTCGCCCCGGCCGGAATCCACCGGGCGGTGACACCGAAGGAGATCAACCACCATGGTCGAAGATAGAACCCGACCCCCAAACCCTCACCCCGCAACTGGGCAGTCTTCCGCTACGGACTCATCTCCGAGGCCACCCGTCCGCTTGCCTCCGAAGTCGCTTCCGAGATCCTCGACCGCGTCGCCGCGCGCCAACACTCTCTTCCCGACGGTTCCCTCAAGCGCTTCAGCACCTCGACTCTGCGATCGTGGCTCTACACCTACAAGCGCCACGGACTCGACGGTCTGATGACTCGCACCCGTTCGGACAAAGGCACCTTCCGTGCGCTCTCAGACGACACCCAGGAGCTGATCGCCAGGCACCGCGTCCAGCACCGCTCGATGTCGGTCAAGCTCTTTCACGAGATCCTTCTCCAAGACGGTGTCTTGCCCGAGGGGGTTACCGTTCGGCTCGGCACGCTCCGCCGCTTCCTCAAGGCGCGGGGTCTCGACAAACCGCTGCGCGGCCCCGGCAAGGCACGCGCCAAGTTCGAGATGCCACACCCCAACGACTTGTGGATCGCCGACTTCATGCACGGACCGCGCGTCGGCTCGGCGGGCCAAAAACGCAAGGCCATCCTCTGCGCCATCATCGACGATCACAGCCGCGCCATCACCGGCTCCCGCCTCGCCTTCTCCGAGGACACAGCAGACATCACCCACACCCTGCGGGACGCCATCGCCACCTACGGCTTGCCCAAGCGTTTCTACTGCGACAACGGGCCGGCCTTCATCTCCCGTCAAGATCGACTCGACCTTCTACGAGGTCCCTCCTGAGCTTGTCGGCGCTCGAGTCGATATCCGCTACCCTGTCGCCGATCCCAAGACTCTCATCCTCTATCGTGACGACAAGCCCGTCGGTCCCCTCCGGGTCGTTGATCTCGCCGACAACGCGCGCTTCCACGCCCCCACCCTCGACACCTCCTACTCCGAGTTCACAGAGCGCCCGGCGTCCGACCCAGACGAGGCACCGGCGTCATGATCGAGGCCCGATTCGGACTCAAGCACCGTCCCTTCCACAAGAGCATCTCGACGGGTGAGCTCTACTGCTGGCCCGGCCTCGAGGAGCTCGATCGGCGGCTCGAGATGGCGAAGCGAGCACGCGGCATCATGCTGTTGACCGGTGAGCCAGGTACCGGCAAGACCGTGTCGCTGCGCCGCTTCGTCGACACACCCAACTCCGAGCATTACCGCTCGGTCTACGTGCCGCTGGCCACCGTCACTGTGCTCGACGCCTACGCCCAGCTCAACCGTGCCCTCGGCGGTCAGGAGATCCGCTCGAAGAGTCTCTTGTTTCGTGAGATTCAGAACGGCATCGCGCAACTCACTGCCCAGGGTACCCAGCCGGTTGTCATTTTAGATGAATCCGACCTGCTCCGCTCACCGGTGTTCGACGAGCTGCGCATTCTTTTCAATTTCGAGATGGACTCGAAGGACCCCGTACTCCTCATCCTGGTCGGGCAACCCCAGCTACTCGCCAAGCTCGCGCTGCGCGTCCACCTGCCCTTCCGCCAGCGCGTCGCCATGCGCTACCGCATGCCGGCGATGGATGAGACCCACACGCGAGGTTACGTCGAGCATCACTTGAAGCTCGCCGGGCGCACTGTGCGGCTGTTCACCGACGAGGCGATGATGCAGCTGTTCGTTCAGTCCGCCGGCGTCCCACGTGCCATCGGCAATCTCGCCCTCGCCGCCATGTTCTCGGCCGCTTCCCGAAACCTCGACCTCGTCGAACTCGACGATGTCATCGCCGCCTCCAAGATCGCCTGATGCTGCCACAATTCGACCTAGGCGATCTCGCCGAGGCCCTCACCGAGATCGTTACCGAGGATCTCGACTACCTCTACGGCCAGCGCATGCTCAACCACCGAGCTCAGGCGCAAGGACCTGAAGGCGATGCTGCACGGGCAGCAAACAGCATTGCCTACCTCGCCTCTCGATTGCTCCCCGAGATCCTGCGCTACCAGCGCGGCCTCATCCCCTTGCGACAGCAACAATCCTGTTGCTGCAGTGACGACGATGAAGACAGCCCCTGGTAGGGCAGTCCAACCCGCTCCTCGAACATCATGGGCCGGCAGATCGTAGAGTCTGCCGGCCCAGGTCGTTCCTACAAACTCGGAGATTCGAGTACTACACACTCCGCAATCAGCAACAACCAACCAAAATGCTGACTTCTGCTACTCGACACCCTACGATATGCTACGCTGTTCTGCATTGAACACCGAACGTAGAATAATGTGGCGCGTTACACAAGGTCAGACCGGAAAACCTCGACCCATCGAATCCTCTGGGCGTACAACGCACTACCCCGTTTTAGGCGGAAACGGAATGTGCGTCTCTGGACTACCACCCGGTTTCATCGTCGATGGGTCGATTGGGTGCCAACTTCCATCCTTCATCGGCTTCTCCAGTTTCCAATACCCATCGGGATACTGCTCCGTTGGCGGCAAGGAGGGAGCCGGACGCGAGATCGTCGTACGTCGGCGCGCATCCCCGGTGCAGTTCGAGGGTTAGCGAGCGTTCGACCCCGACGCAGCCCCCGTCCGCGAGGTCGAAAGCCCTGACGCGAGTTTCGGCCCCGGAGGCCTGCTCGCCGACGCGATCCCCGGGACGAGCAGGCTCGCCAGGACGCAGAGGAGCATGAGGATCGGGCCGCGGCTTCGCATGCACCCAGTCTCTCTCATCGCGGCGCCGGCGCCAAACTCGTGGCTCCCGGAGGGTGGCCCGCGGTCTCCGTGCTCGCGCTGCGGCCGCCTTCGACGCCAACCTCGGGCCCCGAGCTCATTCCGGAGGTCGTGGGCTCCCTTTCCAGCCGAGTCACCCGCCCGAAGTACTCCACTTCGTCGCCCGAGACGCGAAGACCGTCCAGGCGGTCCACTTCCTGCCTAGCAGGATCCTCTCGTGCACATGTTGCATCTTGGCCCAGACGTTCTCCGGATACTTCCGAGGACGCACTCTCGACGCGAAGACCCAAGCAGCCCACCCCGCTCAGACTTCCTTCGCATTCGACTGCTCGTTCTCTCCAACAAGCGTGATCCGGAGGTGATTCACGAGAACCGTGCTTCTCCCGCGAGTCGACTCACTCAAAGAGTCGCCCCCCCATGACGGTGTCATGAAGTGGCAGTGATCTCCCGACTCCTTCAGATGACCGAGTTGCTGAAGCAAAGCGGCCAACCCTTCCGAGTCTAGATACAGCTCGATCTCGGTCTTTGCATCGCCCAGTAGTTCCAGATCTTTCAGTTCCGCCGAAAAGTGCATCTTCAGAACCTCCTACTCAAGGGGGTACTCTCGCTGCGGGAGTCCTCGTTGGCCGCGCGGCCTTTGCACGCCGACATGGGGCGACTTCGGCGGCGGATGGTTCGCGTCGATGTGGAAGCTGCGTCCGGTCTTCGGATTGAGATATGTGCCTTTGCCGTTCAGCGGATCCGGCCCCTTCGGAACGTACCCCTTATCCCGCAACATCTTGTCGATCTGCGTAGGCGTCTTACCCTTGAATGGGTTCGCACCGAGCCCTCCCCCCTTAGCGGCATCAGCCCCTTTTCCAAAGAGCTTCGCCACAAACTTAGCACCACGCGGCGACGCAACGCCAGGTACCGCTGCTGCAACAACGTCACCTCCGAGTAACCCGGCGTTCTGGAGCGATGGTTCTTTGACAAGATCGTAGACGCCAACCGCGATGCCGATGACATCAAGGATGAGGTCAGGCGTCGGAAGGAGTCCCTCCGAATCGCTCCAATCCAGAGGATTGTTGCGCGCGTAAGCGTAAGGATGAAGCCGGAGCGGATCCGCAAGCAGTTTCTTCTCCGGCGCCTCCAGCAGGATCGGATCCAATGCTCCAAAGCGCCCGTACCTGGCCATGTTGAAACGAGCACCTTGGCGGGTGAAGCCACCAAGCTCCTGCTCGCCCTTATGGTGACGAAACGGTTGATCGTAACGGTTGGACTCCAGTCGCCTAGGCTCACCAAACGGGAAGTAGTCAATCCGCTGCATCAGGCTGCCGTCTGCATCGGTTACCGCGCGGACGCTTCCCTCTCCATCGACGTGGCAGTGCTGGATCAAGCCCCCATCGTCAACCGTGCCGAACAACCGACCATCCGCGTACAGATACCGCTGCTTCTCAGTACCGTCGCCCTCGAAGAGACCGAGGAGCTTCCCGCCTCGGCGCAGCGCGATCGTTGCATCGACCACATCATCCACGGCGCTGTTCGTTCGCAGCTCCAAGCACGGCTCGCCCTCACCGTCCAGAAAGCTCTCTTTCGCAATCAAGTTGTCGCTCGTGGCCAGCGACTGACGCACCACGCGGTTGTCGTGCGAGTACCAGAAATAGTGCGACCGGATGCCACGCGACCCAACGTGCTCGTTGATCGCGATCACGTTGCCGTTGCCATCGTGAGCAAACTCGACCGAAGCCTCCGACGCCAAGTGATCCACCTTCGTCAACCGACTCGTCCCGGCCTCATGCAGGTAGCTGAAGTGATTCCCGTAGGGGCGCTCCACGCCGGTACGAGTTCCCGTGTCATCGTACTCGAACGCCATGCTGGCGTCTGCATCGAACACCACGCTCTTCAGACGACCCAGTGCGTCCGGGAAATATGTGGTGGTGGCGAGGTTGTCGGTCGTCCGCTGGTGCATCGACGCATTCGGATAGTAGGAGAAGCTCTCTGAGAATACCGCGGCGCCGTCGCTGTCAACCTGATGGGTCGCCACCCGACCCCGATCCGTATAGGTGAGCGTCGTTTGTGGATTGCCCAAGCCCCCTTGATCCGCGAAGAGGAGTTCTTTCAGGCGGTCATCATCGAAATAGTCAAGCTCGAGAATCTGGTCGAGGCCCAGCCCTTCTTGCCGAAACACCTTGGAAACGCGCCCGCGATCGTCGTAGCGGTATTCAAGCGCCAAGCTGCTGCCCGGATACTCAAGCTCAATCGTCTCGTCGAGCCAATCTTGCCCAACGTCTACGTCTTGCACGAGATAGTTCGATCCCGCGCCGACACCTTTCCACGTCGCGGTCTTCTCGAAAGTCACGTGCCCGGACGTGTCATACCAAAAGTCCCTAATGAAGTGCGGGCTTCCCGCCCCGCGGGCCCGGCGACCAACCTGAGCAAGGCGACCCTCCGTGTTCGTGCCCACGCCGGTGTCATAGCTGTACGACACGATCGGATCATGATTCAGGGGCGCCTCCGGGTAGCTTGCATCCTCCGGCTGCAGCTGGGCTTGTGTCACGCCCGACAACACGCCCCGCTCAACCTCCCGGCCCTGCTCATCGTACTTGTAGTACGTCCACTCGTTCACCGCGGCACTTTGCCGTCTATCCTGGGAGAATCTGAGCTTCCCCGACAAGTCATAGACGTAGACGATGTCCCATCCAGAGCCGAGGTTTGATTGCGTTTGATAGATGACCGATGTCGTCGCCCCATTGGCAGCGCACGCGACGGTCGTCAGAACCTCGTGCGCAACCCCGGGCGTCGTCCGCACCATCCCGCCGTGCGAACCTTTGTGATTGAGTCG
>CBDCWB010000022.1:0-19924 GCA_965223205.1 Candidatus Eiseniibacteriota bacterium
CCACGCACTGCGCATGACTGGCGCCGCGCACACTCACCGACGCCGCCGCCTGGCTACCGCCGTAGCGCGCCACGCGCACGCCGGGCACACCACGCAGGGCGCCGGCCAAACCGGTGGTTCCAGGAGCCACGAGCTGTTCGACGTCTAACGTAGCGACCGCCATCGCCACCGGGAGGGCGGGGAGGCCGGGTGCAACCACCTGCACCTCTGGGCCAAGGTAGGTGCGGAGCGAGTCCGGTGCCGCCCAAGCGGGTGGCGCCAAGACCGCCAGCCCAACCGCCACAAGCGCGGGCCCACGCAACCACGCCGCTCGAGCCAGCATGGCTAGTGCACGACCGCCAGCTGGTGGCGCGCGCGCCACTCGGGCGTTTCGATGGTCAGCCAGTAGATGCCAGTGGCCAGCCGCGCGCCGTCCACCAGCGCCTCCACCGCCACCTGGTGCAGTCCCGAGTCGAACACCCGCCGGGACCCACGGCCCACGGCGCGGCCGGTCGCATCAAACAACCGCAGTTCGACCGCCGCCCGCTCTGGCAATTGAAAGGACACCCAACCGCGACCGCGGAGTGGGTTGGGAAAGGCCCGCGACCATCGCGCCGGGGTCATGGCGGGGCCGGCCGCCGCCACCCAGTCGTCCACCGAAGTCGCTCGATCTTCGTACACATCGACGCTGAGCGGACCGCCGCCCACGGCAAATGCAACAGGCGCCCCACCGCCGGGCTCCAACACCGCAAGCAAGCCCTCTGCCAAGGTCACATAGATTTGGTCGGTGGCGTCGGTGGCAACCCCCAAGGCGCCGCTGCCGCCGACCGGGATGGGATTGTCCACCGTGTGGAGGGCCGTCTGAGCCGTGGTGTCAATCGCCAACAGCCCCTGGTCAAACTCGCTCATGTAGCCGGTGCCTTGTGAGTCGATGGCCATCGGTCCCGGGAACCCGCCGACCCAGAGGCTATCCTGCAACGCCAGCGCTTCTACATCGATCGACGCCACTTGTCCGGCGTTCGCGCCAAACAAGCCTGAGCAAACGATCTGCACGTCACCTTCGTGATCGACGGCACACCACTGCGGGTTCAACGGCACATCCACCCGACCGACGACTTGCAGAGTCTTGGTGTCGACGAACGCCACCTCACCGCGGGCGTAAACCCCAGCGCCCAGAAACCCCGAGTTAGTGACCACCACTTGGTCCTCGGCGACACAAACTCCCTCGGGGGCAATCCCCACATCGATCACCGCCTCGAGCTGGTGACCGGCGAGATCGACTACGGCAAGTTGGTTTGTCCCGAAGAGGCTGACGTAGGCGCGCTGCCCGTCCACCGCCGCCGCCCACGGCGACGAACCCACCGGCAGGGCGATTGTGTTGTGCGCACCCGACACCGGCTCATAGAGGGTCAAGAACTCTGGGAAGCTGGTCGTCACGTAGATCCGGTCGCCGTTCACCAGGACATGGTTGGGCGCCACGCCGACGGCGAGGACGCCCAGTTCCACGTGACCGGTGGCGACGTGGACCCGGTCCAACGTGCCACTCACGTAGTCGACCAGGTAGGCGGTGGGGCCCGATTGCGACTGGGCAGGTACAGCCCAGACCAGCCACACGAACAACCAGCGGTAGAAGGGGGAACGGTCCATGGTGGTCTCCTCGAGGCCCGCGCCTCTAGCGAAGAGTGCGCACCAAGGCCGGTCTCCTGACTCACGGATCGTCCTACTTGCTACCACTTCCCAGGCGAACCCAGTGTGCTGGCGTAGCTTTCGTCACCGCTTACAGTGGCGGGGCCGTGCCGGTTTTGCACCGGCTTCCCGAACACCTTGGCGCTTTTTGGAATGTCGTTTGATTGTGGGCGGGCGGTGAGGTGCGGTCAAGTCCAAAGGTGCTCGACTTGATCCACTGTATTGCCGCGACCGATTCGGTAGCGCACCCCGCGCCAGTCAACGCTCTTGACCCACCGCGCACCCACCATGCCGGCGACAATCACCCAGGCAACGGCCGGCGACAGCGCCACCTGCGCCAGGCGGGCATGGTCCCACCCGGGCACCTGGGCGATGGGGAACGCCGCCATCTCCCGAAAGCGACGCCAAGCGCGCGCCATGCCGCGCAGAGTAGGTGCGGCGAGGACCACTGCAGTTACCCAACGGCCGAACCCCCAGGGACTGGGCAGCACGCCAACCAACACCGAGAGCGCAGCAAGTTGCAAGACGACCAATGCAACGTGGTAGACCAGCACCCAGCTACCACGCCCACCGGTCGAGCGGTAGAACATGACGAGTTGCCGGACGATCCAACGGACCGCCTCTTGAAAACCCGGCCGTTCATAGGTGGGCACCACCGCACCGGGCGCGAATTGGATACGCCCGCCGCCGGCGCGCACGGCTTGGGTCACCGCCATGTCGGTGGAGAGCGCCCGCTCCAACCGCGCGCCGATTTCGAGCGCCTCAAAGTCGGCAGCGCGTATCGCCGTTGCCCCACCCCAGGCAAAGGCGTGGGCAGGATCCCGCAACACCTGGAGGGCGGCGCCGTTCCACGCCGCCAAAAAGGCGCTGCCGATCCCCGCCGGGATCAACCAACGGTAGCCGGTGGCAACAGTGACGCCAGGCTCGGCCAAGCGCTCCAAGAGCGCTCCCAACCAGCCGGGGTGCGGCTCGGTGTCTGAATCCACCGTCACCCAGACGCCCGCCTCGCCCGCCGCCCGCATGCCGGTCAGCAGATTCTTGGCCTTTTGGCTCTGGTGGGTTGCGGGCGACGCCGGCACCAGCTTGACGTGGGGCGGCAGGTCGCCGGCCAGCTCCCGGAGCCGCGTGGCTGCAGGATCAGCGGGGCGAAACTCTTCGATGACCACGACGATCAGATCCGGCGCCGGCTCCAAAGCCCAGAGGGCGGCGAGGAAGCACTCTAAGCGCGGTTCCTCCCCTGCCACCGGCGCCAAGAGGACGACGGGCCCAGGGAGCGGGGATCTTACCGCCTCTTCGGGTGGCGCTTGCAGAGCGCGGCGCCCAGCCCACACCAAGAGGAGGGCCAAGGCCATGAGGGCAAGGGTCAATCCCACGCGCGCTCAGGCGTCGCTCGGTGCGGTGAGCGGCAAGACTTCGGCCGGCTCGCCCACCAGGGCGTCGATCGCCACCGTCCGCACCGACTCCACCGACGCCTGCCGCATGGCGCGCAGCACTTCGGTAACCCGCCCCTCCTCGGCCGGCACATCGGGGAGCATGCCGACCGCCGCCAAAACTGTTTCGACGGTGATGGTTCTGGGAGCGCGGGCTAACTGAAAAGCCCCCTGCGGATCGGCCACGGCGACCACCAGTTCGGCGCGCTCCAAGTGTTCGAGCATGCCCTCCACCTGGGCCACATCCAGCTCCAGCTCACCGGCCATTTCGTCGGCGGTGGCGGCGCCATCGCCCCGCACGAAGCGCGTGGCCAACATGGTCGCCAACTTGACAGCCAGGTAGGCGGGGCTCTCCGGGCGACCCAAGTGGCGCAAGATCTCTCGCCGGCGCACTTGATTGAAGTGGTGACCGGCGTAGGCGAGCTCGGCGCCAAAGATGGTGATGATCCAGGTGACGTACAAGAACAAGAGAAAGACCGGGATGGTCCCCAGGGTGCCGTAGATGTTCTTGTAGGTGACGTTGTTGGCCACGTACCAGGCCAGAACGCTCTTGGCCACCTCCCAAAGCGCCGAGGCAGTAATCGCCGCCCCCACCGCCGGCCCGATCCGCACCCGCGTAAAGGGCATCTTCCAGTACAAGATGAAGAACGCAGCGGTAGAAACGGCGAACGGGAAGAGGAAGGTCAGCGCCCACTGGGTGAGCGAGAAGCCCATGAGTTCGTGGGCCTCGAGGCCGGCGACAATCTCCGAGCGCATGTACATCGAAGCCGCCAAGAAGAGCGGTGCAACGGTGAGTACCAGCCAAAAGACTGTGACTTTGGCGAACAACGAGCGGCGGCGACGAACCCCGAAGATGTCGTTGAAGACGTTCTCGATGCTCAAGAGCAGCGAGATCGAAAACAAAGCGAGGATCGCCAAGCTGGTGATCGACACCAAGAGGTTGGAGCCCTCCAGGGAGGCCATGATGCCCCGGAAGGCCCGGTCGATGAACTGGTCGATCGCCTGGGCGTCGCTCTCGGGCAACACCCCGATCGTCAAGCCGATGATGAAGCGGCGGCCGTCCTCGATCCAGCGTTCGAGCGAGCCCACGACCCGGGAAACGATCAGGAAGAGGGCAGTGATGGGCACCAGAGTAAAGAGGGTGGTGTAGGCCAGCTCCAGGGCGCGCCGCATGGCCCCGTCCCGCCGGAACTCTGAAAAGGTAAAGTAGAGAAGCCTGAAGAGGTTGATGGCGAAGCGCGATGGCCGGGACAGCTCCGGGTGGTCGGCCAGGAGAAACTCGCGGATCGTCGAATGGTCTGGAATGTCTCGCAACCGTCACTCCTCTCGGCCCCATCCTAGTATCGACGCCCAACCGTGTCGACCTTTGCACCCGGCGCCAACCGCGTTACGCTCAGCCGACGGCCTCAACCCCAACCCCAGACCCGACCACATGCCTCCAAAGACAGTGTCGAAACACGCCGCCCAGCTGGCGCCAGCTCCAGCCACCGCCGCCGATAAACGCCACGCCCTAAAGGTCGTGCGGCGGCTCAAGAAGGCCTACCCTGACTCGGCTTGCAGCCTCCACCACCGGAACGCCTTCGAACTCCTGGTGGCCACCATCCTCTCGGCCCAATGCACCGATGAGCGGGTCAACCTGGTGACGCGCCCGCTCTTTCGGAAGTACCGGAGCGCGGCCGCCTTGGCGCGCGTGGCGCAGGAGGAGCTGGAGGAAGCCATCCACTCGACCGGCTTCTTCCGCAACAAGGCCCGAGCCATCCGCGGCATGGCGCAAATGGTGGTCGACGACTTCGGCGGGCAAGTCCCCAACACCATGGAGGAGCTGCTGCGCCTCCCGGGAGTGGCCCGCAAGACCGCCAACGTCGTCATGGGGAACGCCTTTGGCATCGCCGCCGGCGTCGTCGTCGACACCCACGTCCACCGCATTACCCAACTCCTGGGGATGGCGGACGCCAAAGACACCAACAAGGTCGAAGCGCGACTCATGGCGCTCTTGCCCCGCGCGGAGTGGGTGCAGTTCTCCCACCGTTTGATCGACCACGGCCGCGCCGTCTGCATCGCCCGCCGGCCACGCTGCGGTGAGTGCGTCCTGGCCGACGTCTGCCCGTCTGCGGCGGTCTAGACCTGGTTGGCGTCTGCTAAGACCTGAGCCGGATGGCTGGCTGGATCGACTTGGTCGTAGACTTGCAAGAGCTTCCCCGCCGCATCGATCAAGAAGCTGACCCGCGCCGCATAGCCCGAGTCGGGTGCGTCGGCGGCGCCGTACGCCATCCCCATCAACCGGCCCGGGTCGGACAAAAGCGGGTAGGGAAAATCGAACTTCTTGGCGAACGCGGCGTTGTCAGCCACTGAATCGAAGCTGGCGCCGAGCACCTGGATGCCGCTCTGGTCGAATTCGGAGATTCCGTCCCGGAATCCCTTGCCTTCGACCGTTCACCCGGGGGTGTCGGCCTTGGGGTAGAACCAGAGGAGTACCTTCTTGCCGCGAAACTCCTCGAGCGTGCGCACGTTACCTTCGTGGTCGGGCGCCGAGAAGGCCGGCGCCTGGTCGCCTGGTTTCAGCATGAGCTTCCACTTTCCTTTGGTGAGCATGCGAACTGCACGTCTGAACTCGTTCCACCAGCGTAGCATCGGTCGCCTAAGCTCCCTCGCCCCACGCCATCCACACCAACTCCACCTCGCCGGACACCGCTTCCACGGCATGCAGGGAGCCCGCCGGCACGTAGATCGACTCCCCGGCTTCGACATCGAACCAAGCCTGCCCCAGCCGCACTTTGGCGCGCCCCTGGGTGACGACGAACGCCTGCGGGTAGGCGGTCGTGTCGCCGTCGCCGTTCAGTCGCTCGCCTCGCGCGAGAGCGTACCAGGCGCTCCGAAATCCCGGGTGGTAGTAGAGCCCAACCATGTGGGCGCCGTGGAGCTGGCGGGCGTGGTCGCGGCCCAACCGAATGCGCTCCGGCCGCTGGCCGTTGAAAAAGTGGGTGATGAAGTGGAAGACCGGCGCCAGGCTGGTGCGGGGCGCATCCTCGGGGACAGCGTCACCGGGCAGGATTTCGAGCGGCGAGGCCAGGCCGGTGTCGTCTTTGCCGGCGGCAGTCATGCCCGATAGCTCGCCCCGGTAGAGGCGGCCGAGCGTCTCAGGAGCCAGCTCGCAACCAAACCCGGCGCCCTCGGCCGGCCCGGGGCGGAGTTCGACGCCGCCGCCGTCACGGGGCACCAGGTGCCAGCTGCCCCCCGCCTCGCCGGTCACCACGACGTCCACGATGCAGGCCTGGTCCACCACCGGCGCCCAGCTAAAGCGGGCAGCCAGCTCTTGCAGCAAGATGTCGGGTGGCTCGACGGCCCCGCCAGTCGCCACCCAACCGCACAATGTCCAGGCCGAGGCCCAAGCCGCTCGCGTCCACATGGCCCACCTCCTTGCTAGTGGGTGCCATGATACTCGGCCCGAGCGTCAAGCCGTCAAACAAAAGGGGGTGGGGAGAAAGTCGACCATCCTAGTCTTTTCGGAGTTGAGACTCAGCCCAAAAACGGCCGAGTCTCTTCCCCAGAACTCGCCGGACCCGAATGCAGTCGAGAAAGTCCTCAAACACCATCACAATGTCATCGGCGTAGCGGATCATCGAACTCCGTTCTTCATCCGCGGCGCCTCATCCCGACTAAACCACTCGTCTATCACGTAGTGTGAGTAGACGTTGGCCAGCAACGGGGAGGCCACCCCACCTTGCGGAGTGCCGCGATCGGTGCGTTCCCATCGCCCTCTGCGAGCATCCCAGCCTTGAGCCACTTGTCGACCATCCGTCGTACGACGCCATCGACAACTCGCACCCAGGCAGTGCCAGAGGTTCTTCGAGGGGGTGATCACCAGGCTCGGCTCGCGGTCCTCGTGGAAGGGTCACAGCCCATGGAGGTCCGCGCCGCGGCGCCCGAGCTTCACGCCCCGCGCCTCGGCCAGCCGCTCTACGCTCACCTCGCGCTTCAGACGCTCCAGCTCCGAGTCGGGGATGCGGGCCATCGGATCGTCCTCCTCGCCAAACCCTGCCAAGCGGAAAGTGCCGGGGATTCGACTACTTCTCGGGGCTGCTTAGCGGTTCGGTAGACGATACGGTGTTCGTATCACAACGAGCATGCCCGTGGAATCCAGGGACCGCAAAAACCGGCCTTACCATGCGGGGGACGCGCGACCGCGATCCCGAGTGGAGACCCGCATGCCCCGGCGACTGGAAGGCACAGCCCAGACCGACTTCGGCGCCCGCATGGCCGGGCTCCGCCAGGAGGCCGGCTACTCCCAGCGCGAGCTCGCCGCCGAGATCGGCATCAGCCAGCGCATGGTCGCCTACTACGAGGGCGAGACCGACTACCCGCCGGCCGGCGTCCTCCCCGACCTCGCCCGCGTCCTCGGCGTCACCACCGACCAGCTCCTCGGCGTCAAGCCCGTCCGCTCACGCACCAAGAAGCCCCAGGACACCCGCCTCTGGCGGAGGTTCAAGCAGGTCGAGAAGCTCCCCGCCAAGGAGCGCAGGCAGCTCCTACAGCTCATCGACGCCTTCCTCGAGAGGGAGAAGCTCAGGGGAAACGGGACGGGGTAGGGACGAGCTACCCGAACTTCGAAGTTCAGGTGCCGGCAGTGCGATGTGGGAACGCGGCGACGATTCCCTTCAGATCGGAGTGCGTCTTCGTCAGGAAGGAGAGGTCGGACTCGAAGTTGAAGGACAGTTCAGCCCCGCCCGCTTCAACCTCGCGGAGCTTCCCGACCACCGTGGCCCGGCCGGCACGATCGACGGTGTCGCTCTCGGCCGCGACCCCGCTCTCCCGCGACACACGCGCACTCGGGTGCGTCGCGCTGTGGATCTCCTTGAGCTTCTTGATCGACACCTGCGCGTAGATCTGCGTCGTCGAGAGCTCCGCGTGGCCCAGCATCTCCTGGATGAAGCGGATGTCCGCTCCGTTCTCCAGCATGATCGTCGCCATCGTGTGCCGGAAGAGGTGGCACGCGCCGCGCTTGCCGAAGGCGTCGAGTTCTTCGCCGGTAAGCGGTAGCCGAGAGTGCGGTTCGCGAAGCCAAGGCGGAAATGGTCGATCATCTCGACTTCGTCGAAGCCGCGGCTCTGGAGGTACGCGAGCGCCTCGGGGCTCTCCTTCAAGGTCGCGTGGTAGTAGTCGACCACGCGGCCCAGCAGCTCCTGGTCCTCAGCGTCGGCTGAGGCGAGGCCCGGGAGCTTCTGCACCGTCGATGTCTTCACCGGCGCCGACGGAGACGGAGCGGCTAAGGAGGGAAGGTCCGCGCGCAGAAGCTCCACCGCGTGCCGGAAGCTGACACCCTCCGCCTTCATCACCCAGTCGATCACAGACCCGCCCGTCTGGCACGCGCCCAGGCAGTGCCACAGGTTCTTCGAAGGCGGGATGACCAAGGAGGGCTCCCGGTCCTCGTGGAAGGGGCACAGACCGTGGAGGTCCGCGCCACGGCGTTCGAGCTTCACACCCCGCGCCTCGGCCAGACGCTCCAGGCTCACCTCACTCTTCAGGCGCTCCAGCTCTTCGTCGGGGATGCGGGCCATTTTTCTCGCGACCTCCAGCAGAAAGCTGCACCACGGATGGTGGCTACGGTATGCGCTATTCGCGACACCGTGTCAAGGCATGCACGGACTACGAGCTGGAGGAAAGGAGGAGTCTGAGGTATCCTAGGATGAAAACACGCCCAAGGCAGGACAGACAGGGAGCCATTCGGTGCTTGCAGACCGCATCCGACAGCTACGCCAGGAGCGCCGCTGGACCCAGGCCCAGCTCGCCGAGAAGCTCGACGTCCACCAAAAGCAGGTCTCCGCCTACGAGCGTGGCGTCCACGCCCCCTCGACCGACGTCCTGATCAAGCTCGCCGAGGCCTTTGACGTCACCCTCGACTACCTCGCCTTCGAGGCCAAGGGCCAGCCCGGCCCCGTCCAGATCCACGACCGCGAGTTGCTCCGCCGCTTCGAGACCGTCGACAAGCTTCCCGATACCGACAAGTCCCTCGCCAAGGAGATCCTCGATCTCGTCATCCTCAAGAATCGCTTCAAGGATCTCGTCGAGGCCAACGGGACGTAGGAGACGCCATGGGACCGAACGACGCCGAGCAGAAGCTCCTCGACAAGATCAAAAGCCTCCCGCCCGAGAAGGCCGCCGAGGTCGAGGACTTCGTCGACTTCCTCAAGGAGCGTGAGAACGGACGGCGGCTCGCAAGCGCCGCCACCCGGCTCTCAGAGGACGCCTTCAAAAAGGTCTGGGATAACGACGACGATGCCGAATACGACCACCTTTGAGTTCGGAGATCTCGTCCTCGTCCCGTTCCCCTTCACCGATCAACGCACGACGAAAAGGCGGCCCGCCGTCGTCGTCAGCTCCGGCGCCTACCACCGCGAGCGACCCGACCTGATCATCCTCGCCGTCACCAGCCAGGTGCGCGCCGCGCCGATGGTGGGCGAGACAGCAATCAAGAAGTGGAAAGAAGCCGGGCTCCTCAAGCCCTCCGTGTTCAAGCCGCTGCTCGCCACCGTCGAGAAGGGGCTCGTGCTGCACAAGCTCGGACGGCTCGAGGACGAGGATCGTCAAGCACTGCGCGCAGTGCTCGACGACATCCTCGGCGAGTAGCTCCCAACAGCGGCACCCTACGCCACCTCCATGTGCCAGTCCTCCTCCCTTGCACCGAAGGAGGAGCACTATGAAACGGTGCCAAACCACACTCCCGCGTCCAATGGCAACTCAGGAGCGGCACCCGGCCTGTAGTTGCCCCCGTACTGCGTTTGGTTGTCATCGAAGACTGCCCAGAGTACCTCCCGGATGAACAGGCCTACTCTCCGGCTCGCTTGATCCCACTGAATCGCAACATCTTCCTCGGAGAAGTCGGGCTCCCCAGAAAGATCATGAATCGCGCCGAGGACCTTGTGGGCTTCCACTCCGTCCGTCTCATAGAGGTAGGAGTAGCCAGTCTCGCCGTCGTACTCGAACACCCCGGCGAGGTCCCCGGACGAACGGACCGAGCTATCGAACATCTCGTCCCGGGCCATTCGATTCCCTCCAGGTGGGTGGTTCTTCTTGTAGTTCTCACCAAGGCGGTGATCCGTCCTGCTCATTCGGGGTCACTCCGCCTTCCGGCGTGCGGTCTACGTGATGCAGCTCCATTGGATGGCCATCGGGGCCGGTGGGCGCGCGACCCTTCTCCATCTTGGCGAGATCGTTGGCGCTGTATTTCCCGGGGTTGTTCTGCGCCTCGGCCTTCCAAAACGCCTCACGCTCCTTTCTGAAGGCCCCTCGATCGATCTTCGATCCCCCCTTTGCGGCAAGGGGGGAGCCCGACGCGAAGTCGTACTCCGCAAGCTCGCAGCCCTGGTGCAGATCGAGGGTTAGCGAGCGCTCGCCGCCGACGCGGACCCCGTCCGCGAGTTCGAAAGCCCAGACGCGAGTTTCAGCGCCGGAAGCCGTGCTGGCCGACGCGATCCCCGGGACGAGCTGGCTCGCCAGGGCGCAGAGGAGCATGAGGATCGGCCGGCGGCTTCGCATGCTCACCAGTCTCCCTCATCGCGGCGGCAGCGCCAAGCTCGTTGCTCCCTGGAGGGTGGCCCGCGGTCTCCGTGCTCGCGCTGCGGCCGCCTTCGGCGGCCTCCGCCGCTGCGCGCGGAGCTACCGGTCACCACGCACGGCACGGGGACGGCAGGTCGTCATGCCTCGGGCTCGTCGTGGCCTTCGTCGTCGCCACACCCGTCGACCGCGGCGGCGCACCCGCGGCTAACCCGCGCGCTGGGGTGCGTCGCGGTGTGGATCTCCTTGAGCTTCTTGATCGACACCTGCGTGTAGATCTGCGTCGTCGAGAGCTCGGCGTGGCCGAGCATCTCCTGGATGAAGCGGATGTCGGCGCCGTTCTCGAGCATGATCGTCGCCATCGTGTGCCGGAAGAAGTGGCAGGCGCCGCGCTTGCCGATCGCCGCAGCGTCGACGTAGTTCCGCACGAGCTGGGTCAGGCGGTTCGGCGTGAAGGACCCGCCGATGTTCGTCAGGAAGAGCGTGCCATCCTCGGGCTCGACGACCAGGCCCGGGCGCACCGCGGTCACGTACTTCTCGATCCACGCCACCGCCCGCTCGCCGATCGGGATCATGCGGCCCTTCTTGCCCTTGCCCTGGCGCACCATCAGCGTCCCACGCTCGACGACAGCCTCATCCGCGATGCCCAGGCCAGGATCGCATACGCAAAGCCAGGGTAGGAACGCTCAGCCTCTGGAAGAAGTTCCAGCAGGTCCTCTCCCTGCCCGAGAAGGACCGGAGAGCCGTCATCCGGCTCGTCAACTCGCTCGTCGCCGGGAGGAGTTCGAGGAACGGCAGGGCATAGGTCACCCGCAGCGGGTCCGCGCGGTGTCCAGCAACGAAGGGGACGGCGCCGACGGGCTACCGCTTCTCAGACCGGTAGCGGCACGTCACGAGGACGCCATCAGAAACACGCGTCCCGTCACGCATGACGAACTCGGGGATCTTCACAGCCTCCCTCGTGCCCGAAACCTCCTGCACCTCGCCATGCTCTGCCAACCACTTGTCGAGGGCCGCCTCGGCAACGTCCTTCCGCTCGGCTCGAACCTCGAGGATCGCCTGATCGGCACGGTCATCAAGCATCCAGCGATCGCGATCGTCTCCGCTGCTCCCTGACCACTGAGACCATGCCTGACGACCGCGCTCTGTGACCTGATACCAGAGACCGATCTCGTCCACCGCAACCTCGCTCGCGGTTGCCTGGGGGAGCCACAGACCGTACTCCCGCTTCGCCCGCTCGTAGTCGGCCGCGACAGGGGGACGGAAGGCCCCGTCTGGCTCCATCTGCCGGGCACGAACGAGCTGACGCTCCTCCAAATGCTGAAGGACCCTGAGAGCTTCATCCACATCGACTTCCGCGTGACCCCAGTGACGAGAGAGGCCGTAGTACAAGGCAGCAAACGAAGACTCTCCGTCCACAAGGAGGTCGAGGACGTGCGCATCGATGTCGCGGGGGTACACGGTGCTACCCTCCGAACTTCGAGTACGTTCGGAACGTCTCGTGCAGGATTTCGCCGCCACGAGTGATCGTGTGTCGGATGATCTGTTCACCGGTCTCGGCGTTCTTGAAGACCTCCTCGATGCTCGTCCCGCCTCGATACGCGCGCCCCGTGGCTTGCTCAGCGTGGGCAGACACCCGTCCCCACGGACCCTTCCCGGATCCGAGCGTCTCCTTGAGGCTCTGAACCGATCTCCCGAAGGCGGTTGATGCTCCTCGTGCCGCGCTCGCTCCCCCCCTTGCGGCAAGGAGGGAGCCCGACGCGTGATCGCCTGCGGCGCCGGCGTGGACGTGCTCGACAAGGTTTATAACCCCCGCACGAGTCTCCCGCTGATCGGACAAATAGCCCGGCCCAATGCTGGGTACGAGGAAGATGGCAAGGATCAGCCAGATGTCGCGCCAAAACCAGAGCGTCCTCATAACGTGATTCACTTCCCAGAACCGCGTCACGCGATCGACCATTGCCGCTCCTGACCATCCCAAGGATCGTCTCCATACACAGCGATCTCAAGCTGATCAGGCCGGTGGTTCTTGATGTGCACAACGGCCATCAAGCCATTCGGCACGCCCTCCATTTCGATGAACTGGCCACCTAGATCCAGGTAGCCGTCATCGAGTTTCGATTCCACCTGCACATGCAGATCCAGGTATCGCCCAGCCCCGGTGTTCTCGCGGCTACGCACCCGAATCATGTCAGGGGCCGGGAAGCCGCGATCTCCGTATAGCTCGTGGAAGATCTTCAGGAGTGCCGCCTCCAGCGGAGAAGGATCAAGCATCTTCATCAATCACAATCCGATGAAAGTTCCGATGTGAACTACTCCGTCCATCACGCGACCGCCAATCATCTGAACGCTTACGCCGTTCACGTTGAGAGTTGCTCCAGCACCGGCGCCCGGCAGCACGCCGTTAGCACCGGGAGAAAGCAGTCCGTCCTTGAGAGCTTGGTTCGCGGCTTGCTGGACCGCGTTGAACGCGCCCTCGGGTGATCCACCGCTCGCCTTGACTAAGCCACCGAGATTGTGGCCGGGACGGAAGATATGATTGAGTTTGTTCGGGTCAACTGCTCGCGCTGCTCCCTTTGCGGCAAGGGGGGAGCCGGACGAGTGTTGATCGTACGCGAGGTCACATCCCCGGTGCAGTTCGTGGGTTAGCGAGCACTCGAGCCCGACGTGGACCTGGTCCTGGAGGTCGAAAGCCCCGACGCGAGTTTCGGCGCCGGGAGCCGTGCTGGCCGATGCGATCCCCGGGACGAGAAGGCTCGCCAGGACACACAGAATCGCGAAGAGGGGCCAGCGGCTTCGCATTCTCAGCATCCCATCCGGACGGCGCTGCGAGGAGCGTCGAATGCTCGATTGGATGGAGCTGGAGAAGGGAGCTTGGAGGCCAAGGTCCGTGGGGTGCGAGTGGAGTCGGCGTAGTTCGCCATGCCGCCATGAGGGCGTGCGGTCCGCGACATGGCAAGGCTAGTCGCCGCGGCCGTATCGGCCCTGCGGGTAGTACTTAGCCGACTGAAACGAGTACTCGCATCCCTTGTCTCGGTTCAGAGCGTTCAGCCTGTCGACTTCTCGAATGGCCTCCTCCTCGGAGTGCAAGATCTCCTTGATGGTAATCGCGTGATCCGTTGGCACGTTCTCGTCCTTGAGCACAGAACGATCGCATCGATAGACGACGTACAAATGGTGCCAAGTACCCATGCGACTCTCCTAGCGGATGACGCGTGCTCCGCCCTGCGTGAGACTGCCCAGTAACTCACCCGTCTGCGGACTGAACACATTGCCGGTGAAATCGAAGATGACGTTGTCCGCCCCACCTCGACCGGCAGCCGCCTTGATGTCGTGGAGCCGACTGCCAGCGAGCTTCGGGTCAATTCCGTTGTACTTCGCGAGTCGCGCAAAGATGTCGGCTTCGTTCGTGCTGAGCCTCGCGTTCCGAGGGAGGTTGTTCGCCTTCCGAACGAGGTCAAAGCAGTCGTTGTGGACGAGGATGCCCACGTCTTCTGACGCGGACGGAGAGACGAAATAGTTATGCTCGCCTTCGACCTCGAAGTTGAACACCTCGAACGCGCCACGCCGCAAATGCGACGACAGGACGCGAGCAGTGATCCCGTCGATGGTGCGAAGTATCACTCCCTCCTCCAGCTCGCCCATCGCGACGTACTCGCCCAGTTCTGGAACGTAGAAGGGATGCTCCGGTGTACCCGAGAGAACGTAGCTGCGCCCGCTTCCGAAGTACTGGACCGTCAGGTCGATGAGCACATCGGTGCGCTTGGCGAACGCCCCCACGACACGGCTGACCACCACTTGGCCGCTTGCTTCGTCATACGCGTAGACCTCATCGCCAGCCTCGACCGTTTCGATCGCAACAGAGCCGTCCGGCGTGTTGACCTGAGTCCCAGCCTCGAAGCAGATCCGCGCTGCTCCCCTTGCGGCATCGACAGCGTTCGCAGCCCGGCCTGCCTTGATGGCCGCTGCCGCCCCCGCCGGAACCCCAGGCGCTGCAGCCGCGACAGCATCGAATGCCAAGCCTGTTAAATCGAGGAGGGCACCCACGACATTGCCAGATGATACGTTGGCCACGAAGCTTGCAGCGCCAGCGGCCACGTTCGCAAAGTCCCAAGGCGACTCGACGAACTTCCCACTCGGATCCATCCAATCCAGAGGATTGTTGCGCGCGTACGCGTAAGGATGAAGCCGGAGCGGATCCGCGAGCAGCTTCTCCTCCGGTGCCATCAGTAGGATAGGATCCAAGCCACCAAAGCGTCCGTACCTGGCGATGTTGAAACGAGCGCCTTGACGCGTGAACCCGCCAAGCTCCTGCTCGCCCTTGTGATGCCGAAACGGCTGATCGTACCCACTCGACTCGAGTCGGCGCGGCTCCCCGAACGGAAAGTAGTCAATCCGCTGCATCACGCTGCCGTCAGCATTGGTTACCGCACGGACGCTCCCCTGCTCATCGACGTGACAATGTTGGCTTAAGCCCCCATCGTCAACCGTGCCGAACAACCGACCATCCGCGTACAGATACCGCTGCTTCTCAGTACCGTCGTCCTCGAAAACACCGAGGAGTCTCCCGTCCCGGCGCAGCGCGATCGTTGCATCGATCACATCATCCACGGCGCTGTTCGTTCGCAGCTCCAAGCACGGTTCGCCCTCACCGTCCAGAAAGCTCTCTTTCGCAATCAAGTTGTCGCTCGTGGCCAGCGATTGACGCACCACGCGGTTGTCGTGCGAGTACCAGAAATAGTGCGACCGGATGCCACGCGATCCTACATGCTCGTTGATCGCGATCACGTTCCCGTTGCCATCGTGAGCAAACTCGACCGAAGCCTCCGACGCCAAGTGATCCACCTTCGTCAACCGACTCGTCCCGGCCTCATGCAGGTAGCTGAAGTGATTCCCGTAGGGGCGCTCCACGCCGGTACGAGTTCCCGTGTCATCGTACTCGAACGTCATGCTCGCGTCTGCATCAAACACCACGCTCTTCAGACGGCCCAACCCGTCCGGGAAATACGTGGTGGTGGCGAGGTTGTCGGTCGTCCGCTGGTGCATCGACGCATTCGGATAGTAGGAGAAGCTCTCTGAGAATACCGCGGCGCCGTCGCTGTCAACCTGATGGGTCGCCACCCGACCCCGATCCGTATAGGTGAGCGTCGTTTGTGGATTGCCCAAGCCCCCTTGATCCGCGAAGAGGAGTTCTTTCAGGCGGTCATCATCGAAATAGTCAAGCTCGAGAATCTGGTCGAGGCCCAGCCCTTCTTGGCGAAATACCTTGGAAGCGCGGCCACGATCATCGTAGCGGTACTCAAGCGCCAAGCTGCTGCCCGGGTACTGGCCTTTCCCTCGATTTCGCCACCCCGACTTCCCCCCGACACCCCACCGACTTGGGGCCGACTTGACCCCGACCACTCACCCTTTGGCCCCGACCGCTTCGGATCGTACTGGTGGGCTTCGAGCTGTTCGACGTCGATCAGGCCCGCCAAGAGCGGAGCACCGCGCTTCGGGTCGCCTTCGTACACCAGCTCGTAGACCAGGCTCTGGCCGCGGCCGCCGGCGTGCACGAGCAGGTACTCCAGCTCCTCGAGCCGGTGCAGATGCACCTTGAGCTGCGTGTTGCCGAGCCCCGTGTGCTCGCGCACCGCGCGGCGTGTGAAGCGCAGGGGCTCGTGCTGCGAAAGCTCGGGCGGCTTGAGGAGGAGGATCGGCGGGCGCTGCGTGGCGTCCTCGACCAGATCCTCGAACGGTAGGTCTTGCAGGGACTACGCGTCCGCATCAACACGCACGGCTTCGGCAATAGTGCTTCGCAATCTCGTTCCGGACTCCGTCGACTCATCCAATGCGGCCACGATGCGAGTCAGACCGCTCGCACGAGAACTCGCGACAACAAAGGACGCGACATCATCGGGATCATCCTGATCGTGCCAAGAAGTCATCACATCTTCCGCGCCGACCTCCTCAAGCACCCAGTCCAGAGCATCATGCGCTTGCTCTGACTCCTTACCAACGAGAGCGAAGAGTTCCACGCCGCTCTCCGCAAGCCTGACTGCCAAGCCAGTGGCAAGAAGACGTCGCTCGATCTCGTCAACACTCTTGACGCTGAGTATGACAGCCGTTCGATGCTTCGGCTCCGCCGTGATCGAGCTCAGAGCCTCAAGTGGCCAAACAACTCGGAAGGCAGGTGAAGACTTGCACTCGTGGCGACTCACTGTCCGCCTCCACGGAGCTTCTCGATGTTGTTCCGGAAGGTCTCGATCTCCTTCTCCAGGTGCCGAATACGCCCGTCGATCGACTGCTGCTGGAGCTCTTTGGACAGCCCCTCCGTGCCTGGCCGCGGAGTCGGGTTCGCCCTGAAGTCTGCGAGCTTCTTCTCATGCTCAGCGATCCGCTTCTCCAGCGACCTGATGCCCTTCTGAGCCTGTTTGCTCAGCTGCGTTCCCCCCCTTGCGGCATCAGCCTCTTCTTGAGTATCCCCCTCCGGGGTTGCAGCGTCACCATCGCTCTCCAGCAAGCTTAGCATCAGATCATTGATCAGTTCCCCAGCTTGCGGTGACACGATTGCCGCCGCGAGCGCAGCACCTCCCAGCACCGCAGCGCCGGCAAGAACGACCGGGTTGGCCAGGAGAGGACCAAGCAGCGGCGCAGCAAGGGCGAGGGACTCGCCCGTTGGGTCACTCCAATCGAGAGGGTTGTTGCGCGCGTAAGCGTACGGATGGAGCCGGAGAGGATCCGCAAGCAGTTTCCTCTCCGGTGCCCTCAGCAGGATCGGATCCAAAGCACCAAAACGCCCGTACTTGGCAATGTTGAAACGAGCACCCTGGCGGGTGAAGCCACCAAGCTCCTGCTCGCCCTTGTGGTGGCGAAACGGCTGATCGTAACGGCTGGACTCCAGTCGCCTAGGCTCACCAAACGGGAAGTAGTCAATCCGCTGCATCAGGCTGCCGTCTGCATGGGTGACCGCACGGACGCTTCCCTCTCCATCGACGTGGCAGTGCTGGATCAAGCCCCCACCGTCAACCGTGCCGAACAACCGCCCATCCGCGTACAGATACCGCTGCTTCTCAGTACCGTCGTCCTCGAAAAGACCGAGGAGTCTCCCGTCCCGGCGCAGCGCGATCGTTGCATCGACCACATCATCCACGGCGCTGTTCGTTCGCAGCTCCAAGCACGGTTCGCCCTCACCGTCTAAAAAGCTCTCTTTCGCAATCAAGTTGTCGCTCGTAGCCAGCGACTGACGCACCACTCGATTGTCGTGCGAGTACCAGAAATAGTGGGACCGGATGCCTCGTGTTCCTACATGCTCGTTGATCGCGATCACGTTGCCGTTGCCATCGTGAGCAAACTCGACCGAAGCCTCCGACGCCAAGTGATCCACCTTCGTCAACCGACTCGTCCCGGCCTCATGCAGGTAGCTGAAGTGATTCCCGTAGGGGCGCTCCACGCCGGTACGAGTTCCCGTGTCATCGTACTCGAACGTCATGCTCGCGTCTGCATCAAACACCACGCTCTTCAGACGACCCAACCCGTCCGGGAAATATGTGGTGGTGGCGAGGTTGTCGGTCGTCCGCTGGTGCATCGACGCATTCGGATAGTAGGAGAAGCTCTCTGAGAATACCGCGGTGCCGTCGCTGTCAACCTGATGGGTCGCACGCGACCACGATCCGTATAGGTGAGCGTCGTTTGTGGACTGCCAAGGCCCCCTTGATCCGCGAAAAGGAGTTCTTTCAGGCGATCGTCATCGAAATAGTCAAGCTCGAGAATCTGGTCGAGGTTTAACCCTTGCTCACCGCCTGGACCACCCCCCTTTTGCGGGCAAGATCCAGCCCGCTACCCACAAATTCTCCTGAAGAGCCGGCTCTTCTATGTTACTTCAAACAACTTGATCATCAGAATCCCGGGGCTGAGCGTGTTCATGCTGATGCGAGATGATAGGACTGCAACGTAACACCGCAAAAGCTCGAAACGCAAATACGAACCTCTTTACATCGCAGCAAAAATCGAATTGGGATCCCCGATCTTGCGCAGCGCGATTCGAGCACACAACGCGACCAAGTGGCATCCATAGGAAGGGACTATCTCCACCAATCTGAGATCCTCCCGCACCACTCGATCGACGACGCCATCTATCACCCGATTGGCAGGACGATCGTAAAGATCCGCAACATACTCACGGGGAATTTGAATTCCAACACGAATCGTCAAATCCAGAATCAGATTTCCGGCCCGAAAGTCGCTCGCAAGTAGACGTTCCACCCCTTCGAGAGCAATCCTGTAGACATCTCCTGCTCCATCCGATAAGAAAAGCAAAACATCCTGGTCTCGCCATACGTGAATCCCAAGCACGCTCCCATCGTGGAAATTCGGGGTGTTCACGAGGCCAGCGTCGAAACCGAAGTGTGAACCAATCACTGAGGATCCCCCGGCTTAAGAGGTCGCCATGGGCCCCTGTCCTTGTTGGTTGGAGGAGTTCCATCCTCTGGACGCCCCCAATCATGCGCGTGGCGATCAGGAATGCCGTGGTGCGGAGGATCGACATCAACCTCTGGAAAGCCGTCATCGCCATATCGCCGAATCTGACCGGGCTTTCCATCGGGTCGGGTCGCACTCGATGTTGATCCCGGCTCTCCCCGAAGAGGGTTCGACCTGCTTCCCCCCTTTGCAGCATCGGCACCCTCGTGCGTATCCCCCTCCGGCGTCGCCTCACCGCCGCTCTCTAGCAAGCTTAGCATCAGATCATTGATCAACTCCCTAGCTTGCGGCGACACCGTTGCCGCCGCGAGCGCCGCACCTCCCAACACCGCGGCGGCCGTAAGACCGGCTGGGTTGGCCAGGAAGGGACCAAGCAATGGCGCAACAGCGGCGGCGGGAAACTCCCCCGTCGGATCCATCCAATCCAAAGGATTGTTGCGCGCGTAAGCGTACGGATGAAGCCGGAGAGGATCCGCAAGCAGTTTCTTCTCCGGCGCCCTCAGGAGGATCGGATCCAATGCTCCAAAGCGCCCGTACCTAGCAATGTTGAAACGAGCACCCTGGCGGGTGAACCCGCCAAGCTCCCGCTCGCCTTTGTGGTGACGAAACGGTTGATCGTAACGGCTGGACTCCAGCCGCCTCGGCTCACCAAACGGGAAGTAGTCAATCCGCTGCATCAGGCTGCCGTCTGCATTGGTTACCGCGCGGACGCTTCCCTCTCCATCGACGTGGCAGTGCTGGATCAAGCCCCCATCGTCAACCGTGCCGAACAACCGCCCATCCGCGTACAGATACCGCTGCCTCTCCGTACCGTCGTC
>CBDCWB010000023.1:0-38388 GCA_965223205.1 Candidatus Eiseniibacteriota bacterium
GCCAGGGAGGCGGAGGCGCTGGAGCTCATCGACCTGGCCCATCGCGCCGGACACACCGCGGTGGCGGCAGTCGGCGCCGAAGCCGACCACCGGTTGGCGGTCGCCCTCATGCGACGTGGAGCAGCCGCCTACTTTGCCATCCCCGACGACCAGCACCGCTTGGCGGCGCACGTCGCCGCAGGCGTGAAGCGGCGACAGCGCGCCGGCGAGCACACCACCCTCAAGGCCTTCCAAAGCTCCACCTACGCTTTCGACGCCATCATTGGCCAGGATGCCGGTCTGTTGGCGGCGGTGGCGCAAGCGGCCAAGGTGATCCCCAGCGGCCGGGCCACGGTGCTCATCACCGGCGAGACCGGGACCGGTAAGGACGTCCTCGCCCGCGCCATCCACTACTGCGGACCGCGCCGGGACGCACCATTCGTGCCGCTCAACTGCTCGGCCATCCCGAGTGAGCTGCTCGAATCCGAGCTGTTCGGCCACGAGCGTGGAGCGTTCACTGGAGCCACGGCGGCCAAGCCCGGACTTCTGGAAGCCGCCCACGGGGGCACGCTGTTCCTCGACGAAGTGGCGACGCTCGAACCCAACTTGCAGGCCAAGCTGTTGCGCGCCCTGGAGACCCGGCAGGTGCGACGGGTTGGCGGCCTCAGATCAATCGATGTGGAGTTCCGAGTGGTCGCCGCCACCAACGATGACCTGGCAGAACTCGTCCGCCAGGGCCGGTTCCGCGAAGACCTATACTATCGACTGGCGGTAATCCCCATTTGGCTGCCGCCGTTGCGTCAACGCGGTGACGATGTGGTGCTAATCGCCGAACACACCCTCGCCGAGTTGGCCACCAGCTACGGTGTTCCGGCGCCGGATCTCGGCGACGCGACGCGCGATGTGCTGCGTTCGCATAGCTGGCCAGGCAACGTGCGCGAGCTCCGGAACACGATCGAGCGCGGACTCTTGTTGTCGGAGGGGGGACTCATCGAGCCGGAGCACTTGTGTCTGACCCCGCTTCCAGCCCGCCCGTTGGTACCCGGCGACGCCAAGCCGCGGTTGCCGTTTCCAGACTCGCTCAAAGCCATCGAAGAAGCAGCGGCTCGAGCCATGCTCGAGGTCTGCGGCGGCAACAAGAGCGAGGCGGCTCGGCGGCTGGGAATCACCCGCTCCCATTTGTACAGCCTCCTGGAGCGCCACCGGCAACAACAGGCGGCGCCGCCAACTCCGGCGTAGGCGGTGCCGCGCGAGGACCCGGGTCGCGGTGCCTGGGAGGACCGGAGCGGCGGCGCTCTGGGCTCGAGGGGTTGAGCCAGTGAGGACGCGCTGCCCGAAGTCACCACAGGCCGCATGTAGCAAACCCCGGGACGAGCGCGCCCTCGTCAGGCCGCGTGTGTGATGAGCATGCGATGCGGTGCACGGACGCAGTGGAACGCTCAACACAGTTGCGCGCGGGGACAACAGTCACCCCCACGACTTGACACACGATGCAACGACGATGCCAAAAAACGCCGGCGGCGCGGAAGTGAAGTTCTGCGCGGCGCTTACTCGACACGGGCGGGGTTCATGCACGTGTCGGGGGCTGTGCACGTGTTCGCACTGCAAACACCTGGCGTGACAACTGTTCGCAGTGCCGACAGTGACGCACGGCGCAGCGTTGCCGTATGACTGCCGGTGAATTGTCCGTTGCACGGCGCGGTACTCCCTAGCTATTCTTGAACGCTCGGCGCTTGCAGTAGCCATCATGATGGAGTAACGCAATGGCTCGAACGATGGAAGAACCCATCCGGCTTAACGAGCAGACTGCGCTTTTAGCCGACGACCACCGCTGGCCGGCTGTGTACGACCTTTTGGCCGCCGCCGACCGTGCGGCCCTCCTCCACAACGAGGTGTTGGCCTACCGCTTTTGTGAAGCGCTCTACTTCACCGCGCGCTTCACCGAGCTGCGTCAGTTCGCAACCGACTACGAAGCGGCGTCCAGACAAGCGCTTGACATGCTGGGAGTAATGCGCGCCATCAACTTTGCGGGCATTGCGGCGTTCGAATGCGGCGAATTGGCCGCCGCCAGCGATCGGTTCCGCGCACTGATGGATGTGGCGCTCGCCGAGCGCGACGGCGACATGCAGGCTCACGCCGCCAACAACCTGGGGACATTGGCTAGTCTGAAAGGCGACCACGACCAGGCCCTCTCCCACTACACGCGCTGTCGCCAGGCGTACGAACGATCGGGAAACGCTCGCGGTGTCGCCCAGACTGTTTACAACGAAGGGCTGACCTATGCCGACCTGCGCCTGGTCAACGCCGCGATGGCGCGCTTCGAACAGGCCATCGCCATCGCTTCTCGCCTTGACCTCGAACCTCTGGTCGTGATGGCGCGCACCGCTCGGGCAGAGTTGGAAGTGACTCTAGGTGATGCGACATTGGGGCGCGCCCTCGCCAATCACGCCGTCTCCGCGGCGCGTACGTTGGCGGATGCCGTCTCGGAAGCCGAAGCGCTCCGGGTGCGCGCCCTGGCTAACGCTGAGTCCTTCGAGGACGCTGAGAGCGACCTCACCACCGCCCTGGCGCTGGCGCCCGATCATCCGCTCCTACAAGCTAAGATCGAGCGCGACCGAGGCCGCATCCACCTGCGGGGCGCCCAGTGCGCCGCTGGCCAGGCGTTCCTGGCCAGCGCGGCGGAGCGCTTTGCGGCGCTTGGGGCCAGCGGTGAAGCCACCGTTCTCCGCCAGGAGCTGGCGGCGCTGGTGCAGGGCCCGCCGGAGTGCCACCGCCCCAACGCCGCCAGCTAGAAAGCCAGCGCGTAGCGTGAGAAGGAACCGAGTTCGGCGTGCATGGCGTCGCCTTGACGCCAGGAGTGGGCCACCGGCGCCCACGGCGCACTTCGGTCACCCTGCCGCCAGAGACCCACAGCCGCGTCCTCGACGCCGCTCGAGGCGGCATGGACCAGCGACATCGTCAACACCGGTGGATCGCTTGGGTTGAAGGCGAGTCCAGACGGCGTCAGGGTGACCATCATCGGCGCTGGAGCACCCGCCGCCGGACTCGGTTCGACCGCGACGGTGATTGACACGCCGTCGCCGATCTCCACGGGCGCTTCCGGACCGGCGTCGAGCGAGTGCGCCCCAAACGCCAGGCGCACGAAGACCGTGCGCGAATCGTCGGCGTAAGGGATTTCGAGAACGGCGGGCTCACCGCGCCGGACCACTTGCTCGACCGCGGCGTCGCCCAGAGCCGGGGCCTCGGCGGCGTGGACGAGAAACTCGGGTGCGAAGAAGGCCACTGCCCCCGGCGCGCGCTGGACAGTCGCGCCGCTCGGCAACTCTTCGCCGGCGCAACCGAGCGCCACCGCCCCCAACACCAAGGCCACACCCGCCGGCCGTCGTAGAGAGTGGGTCATCCAACTCCGATGGGTCATTGAGCGCACCTCGTCATTCCGCAAAAGTGATCCGTCGCAACATGAAGCAAACTCAGCAAAAGCCGTTCCGCCGGCCGCCTCAGGGCGCCGCGCAGGTTCAGGAAGTGACGGTCGGGTTTGGTCTTAGGCGAAGTGACTCGGGGTGAAACGGCCGGCTGCGGCGGGTCTCAGGTGGAGACAACAGGGCGCCCGAGTGGGTTTCGAGCGAGCGCCTTGCACGACTCGGCGGGCGGCCTGCAATGCCGCCGCCCAAGAGCTAAACTTCGGCCCACCCAGGGCAAGCCGACGATCGGGTTGCCGGCATTGAGAACGCTCCGGCTTCGAAGCTGAACATGCTTGTGGTTCCAGTCGTGGACCAGGTCACCTTCTGGCGAGACCGCGCCTGCCCCTACTTCGTAGCCCTCGTTGGAGTTACAACGTTGGCACGCTCCTAGCATTAGTTGCAGCAAGGGCAGCGCAGGAGGCGCATCCCAAGTAGATCGCATTCCCCTTGGCTAGCGAGCAGACCATGAAGAGATCGCATCGTTCCTTTATACGCCGGGTGGCGCGCGCTTTCACAGCCGGCGCCGTGGTCGCCGCTCTGGCTTTGGTAGTGGCGTGGTGCATGTACCTCATCCCCCGCGGAACCCTGCAGAGCCTGACCAGCGCGTTGCCGCGCCCGAGTCTGGTAGCGGGCTCCGGAAGCCTCGTGCAAACGCTCCAACTCCTGGTGTGCCTGGCGGGCCTGGTGCCGCTCTTCTGGGGTGTTGCGAAGTACGCTCACTTCGTGGAACACCAGGGGGGCATCAAGCAGTACCAAGCCTGGCAAACGATCATGAACGCCCAGGGACGGCCGGGCAACGGTGGCCGGCAAGCAGCACTCGAAGACCTTTTTGACGGAGGCGCCTCGATTGCCGGAGTCAACCTGGCGGGCGGTGCTTACCTGGCGGGCTTGGATCTGCCGGGGGCCAACTTGTGGGGCGCCAACCTGGCGCATGCCGTCTTGTGGGACGCCAACTTCGACCAAACCATCCTCCAAGATGCTGACCTGGAGGGATGCAACCTCCAAGACGCCATCCTCACCGGTGCCAACCTGGCTGGCGCCAATTTGAGTGGCGCCAATCTCCAAGACGCCGACCTGACGGGCGCCAATCTCGAAGATGCCAACCTAACGGGTGCCAACCTCGCAGGGGCGAACTTCGCCGACGCCAACTTGAAGGGTGCCAAGCTTCGCCTGGCAAACCTGCAAGGCGCCAACCTGGAGAACGCCAGTCCGGTGGGAGCCGACTTCAAAGGCGCGAACATGACTGAGGTTCTAGGGTGGACCGGCTCGGTGGCGTAGCCGCGGTAGGACCCGACGAGCCTGGAACGCCTCGGACAGCGGCGCGCTCCACCGGCGGAAGAAACATCGCCGCTTCGGCGAGGCTGAACCTCTTGAGTGACTGACGCTGGACTACTTGACCAAAGTCATCATGCGACTCTCGGCTTGACCACTGGCGTCCACGCGGTAGAAGTAAACACCGGATGGCGCCGATCGTCCCGCCATGGTCGTACCATCCCACACGACTTTGTTTGCCCCGGCGCTTTGCTCTCCGTCAAGGAGCGTGTGAACCAGTCGGCCTTCGAAGTCGAAGATCCGCACTCTGACACGGCCATCGTTCCGCAATCTGTAGGCAATCGTCGTGGTTGGATTGAACGGCTCAGGATAGTTGCGCAGTCCCAGCTTCGAGCGATTCGGTGCATTGGCAACGTGAATGCTGGTTGAAACTCCGCCATACTTGTAGATGCGATTTCCGCTTGCATAACCCAGCGCCTCACTGAACATCTGGAATCGATTGAGGTTGGGTCCTGGTTCGCCAAGCGTCGTCGGCTGCCACGTATCGCCGCCATCGGTCGTCATCATCGTTTCGCCGACAAAGCCGTCGACCCACCCAGTCCACTCGTCCACAACGCCGACCGATTGGATGTCATCGATGCCCCCGGAAACAGGCTTTTCCACCCAGCTTTGACCACCATCCGTGGTCTTGAGAATGGTCGCGCCCTGCACCGACACATAGCCGACAACCGGAGACACCAAGAAAATCTTCCAGCAGTAGTCCCCGGCGTCGGTTCCTACGTGCCGTTGCTCCCATGTTTGTCCAGCATCGGGCGTGAAGAGGACAACGGGATGCACTTCCCCTGGTTCTGGGGTACCGCCTACCACAAAAGCGGAATCTTGACTGACCATGTGACAGTCAATCAGGTTGCGCGTGTGCTCGCTCATGTCAACCGAAAGCCACGTCGCTCCTCTATCTGTACTTCGCAGATAGCGTGGCGTTCCGAAGCCGAATTTTCCAGTAGCAATGACGATGTCGCCGATGCCGCGCATTCCACAGATTCCCTTGGGTGGATCGGGTATCGCGCTATCGATGAGTGTCCAGCTGTCGCCCCCATCGGTTGTCCGGTAGAGGAGCTCCGATTCGTCTATCGTGCCGACCAGGCCAACCAATTCGTCAAAGAAGTGAACGCTTCTCAGATATGGGTCCACTTGCAGTTTCTGCTCCCAAGTTTGCCCGCCGTCGGTAGTACGGTGGCCTTCGCCGGATAGATTGATGGCCCAACCGTAGTTCTCATCGACGAAGTGGATGTCGTCGTGCCGACCCGCGACAGGCGAGTTCGGGAGGATTTGCCACTCAAGTGACTGCGCCTGGGTGCCCATGAGAAACAGAGGGGCAATCGTTGTGAGTCCGACGCAGGAGAACACGCTGCAGGATGGAAATCGCATGATAACAATACTCCCGCAGCTCGGGCAGGATGCGCCTCCGGGCGCGAGCCGAACTTCAGGGATGGATTGAAAACAAAACCACCGAGCTATACATGAACTGTAGCAGCCTGGCCCGCGTCGAGCCAGGAAAGCCAATCGCTGGCTGCTCTGTGGTTAGGCCGTACCCGGTGCAGTGAGAAGACGCCACCGATCCGAGCCAACATACGCCACGTTTGCCGAGTGAAGTGTGGATCAACAAGCCGAAGGAGGAATCCGAGCCACAAGAACTCATTAAATGCTGAACGGGAGCGTCTCCAAAGTTGTTGACAGGTTCCGCACAGCGCTCTCGGACGCTATCGAGTGGATCGACACCAACCGACTACATCATTTCGACAATGCCATCTTCCTTGTGGTTGAGAAACCGCTTGTGACGAGCCGGTAGCTGTAGATGCCGGTTGCCACCCGCACACCGCGATCGTTCCGGCCATCCCAGCTCGCCCGGTAGCGCCCGCTTGGCCTCTCGCCGTCGACGATCGTTCTCACGAGCCTTCCCGTCACATCGTATACCCGCAGCGTGACCCGTCCAGGATTGAGAGTCTCGAAGTCGATTGTCGTCGTGGGATTGAACGGGTTCGGGAAGTTCTGAAACAGGGCTGAGCGTAGGGTCGGCGATTCACTGCCCACTGTTCTGGTGGGAGGCACAAGGATGTAGATGGCACGGCAAGCGCTCATAACAGCAAAGAACACATCGCTTGATGCACCGGGCCCAGCCGAGAGGTCGACGACCAGCCACTGATCTTTGCTTTTTGTCCCAGGGCCAACACACACATCCCACGGCGGAATGCCCCCGGCTGGCCCCGGCGGCCGGTACTCACAAAGTGTGGTCATGTCCGGATCCCACGTACAAGTGAGATCGAAGTCCGCACCGTCAGGCACGTTCTCGGAGCCGGTGGCTGCACCGCAGTTGGTCACCAGATCCCAGGTAGCATTGGCCTGCTCTTGATCCCAATTGGCGATGCGGAAACGTGCCGTCGCGGCATCACCTGCATGTTGCGCCCCGGTACCGTTCGTGGGCGACGCGTGGAAAGTATTCTCCGTTGTCAGCGTGTGGGTCTGCTCCGCAGAGGAGCCATGTGTCACGAAGATCTGCGAATCGGATAGCGTGACACCGGGAAGGCAGTCAACGGCCGACTTGATCTTCGTCTCGGCCCAGTCCGGTACAGACGGATAGGCGGGGTTGAGGAAGTTGGCTACTGAGTAAGGATGCCCCTCCGGAAACGTGTGATGGACCGTTACCGGCGGTGTTGCAACCGGAGTCACCATCATGTCGTACCAGAAAAGGAAATCGTCGGGCAGCGGGAGTCCACCGCTAATGTCGAGCAATGTCGCGGTGGGATCGATCGGGATGCGGAGCTGCACGGTGAAGGACTCGCAGTTGCCGGAACAACTCACCCAGTAACGTCCAGTGTCTTGGATCCACGGCGCGGTTGACGCATCAGTTACCTGGAGGGCAGACCACGCTACGCCGGTCGCGACCTTCTTCCTCCATTGCACCTGGCTGGGCACGATCGGCTCTTTTTCGGCCGGGACCCCAGTCCGTGTGGGAACTGTAACCCGGAAGGCGTGCCCGGTGGTCGAGGCCGGGTCGACGAAGCCAAAATGGATGAACTCCTGACCGATTCCACCCGCGTCACCGCGTATCTCCCAGCTCAGGTAAAGGTAGTCTGCACCGCCCTCCTGCGCGTACAACGCCCGAAAGCGACCGCGATCCAATGCATGCCCGACACCCATGGAGCCGCACCAGCGCGGATCGTCCTTGCGGCCGGTGACCACGCCCCACCACTCGGGCGGACCTGGTTCACCGGGTACACCGACCGCGCTGGGAACGCATACTGAAGCGGCTCCCGCGCTGACAACAACACCGGTGGATGCAACTAGGATTGCGAAGGCCAGGAGAACCCCCGGGCCGGGGAGCCTTATGAGGAAGCGCGCGCACATATGAGCACCATACCACCACGAGGTGGGAGGGTGTGGGAGAGAGTTCGATGGAGTGACCTCAGCGCAGCACCCGCGCAAGCGGCCGGCGAAGGACCAATCTTGACGCTACCTCCATGGTGTTCATGTTACGACGCGCTTGCGCGCCAAGCGCGTGGCCCAAGCGCGAAGTGTTTTGCCCGAAGTCCGAGCGGCGCGTCCCAGCTCCAGCTCAGCAGCTTTCGCTGGCCGCGCCCCGTCCGCGACAGACGCCACGACGCGGCAACAGCGGCACAGCATGCGCGCCAGCGTGTCTCGGAATCCTGCATGATCGTCGACGCGTTCTCGTAGTAACCTCGCCCCAGGAACGACGACACCTCGTGCCCGAGCGCGTACTTCAACATCAGCTGAGCGCCTGGGCGGGTCATATCCGACAGCGTCATTTCGCCGAACGCCAGCCTCTCTTCAAACGACTTGAGCAATTGCCGACTCTGGGGTACCTTCTTCGGCATGGTGTATGGCTCCCTTTCTGCCCCGACCGGGGCGGTTTGTTTTTGACTTCGGGAACCATACACCTTTCTTCTTTGACAGCCATTTTAGGACATCACCCACCAGAGCATCACGACCACTCAGCGGTACGCAAGGCTCACCGACGAGGTCGTGAGTCGGGAAGCCGCACGATTGGCTCGCCAGAAAACCGTAGCAGGACCGTAGCAGCCCCTGTGAAAGGGGGACAAACCGTAGCAGTCGAAGGGTGAGGAGAGTCTCGAAGGGCGCTAAGTCTTTGGGAGAGTTGGCAGGCCCGGAGGGAATCGAACCCCCAGCCCCCGGTTTTGGAGACCGGTAACTCAGAACACGTGCCAGTGTCACCGAAGTGCAACCAGTCACCGTAGTTAGCAGGTTTGGTAAGAACTTACGCCGATTCCTGGTGGTCCAGTTCTTTCGAGTTCTCTACTGTCTATTCCGCCCTGATACCGTAGCAAAACCGTAGCAGGAGCCACCGGTCTTATGGACCGGTGGTCCTCGGCTGCGGGGCATTCCTCAAGAGTGGAACAGCTGGCTAGGCTGAGTCCAGGGCGTCTCGAATATGGAAGAACCAGCGAACGAAGCCGAGAGGTTCACTTTTCGTCTTTGCCGGCAGTCGTTCTTGTCGCTGTGGAGTTATGCGAATCCAAGGGGGAAGGGCGGCAAGGAACTATGCGATGTGCTCGTCGTTTCCGACCCCGACATTGTAATCTTCAGCGTCAAAGATATCGCGATCGCTGACGGTCCCGCTGACTCGGTGGATGCGTCAAGATGGCGGCGACGGGCGATCGAGGCATCGTGCAAGCAACTCTATGGCGCCGAGCGGTGGCTTGCCTCAGCAACTCGGGTTGTCCGAAGTGATGGGACTGCCGGTCTCTCACTCCCGGATCGCGAACGGCGACGCATCCATCGCGTTGCCGTCGCTCTCGGTGCCGATCGCACCGTATCTTTCGAGATGGGTGAGTTCGGAAAGGGCTTCGTGCATGTATTTGACGAGATCGGACTCGACATCGTGATGAGAGAGCTAGACACCATTGCGGACTTCGTCGCCTACCTGAGGGAAAAAGAGGACCATCACGGTCAGACTCTCACGGTGGTTGAGGGGGGCGAGGAAAACTTGTTGGCAGTTTACTTGCAAAACGGTCGCAGTATTCCCGGAGACACCGACATACGGGTTGTCCCGGCAGACCTTTGGTCGACGTTCGTTAGAAAACCTGAGTATCAACGGAAGCAGAGTGCCGACGCTGATAGCTACCAGTGGGATTTTTTGGTCGAGACCGTGGCGAGGGACTCCATTGCGGGCAACCTCGAGTTGGGATCCACACTGGATGACGGTGAGAGGGCGGTTCGGGCGATGGCCCGAGAAACCCGCCTTTCTCGAAGAGTTCTAGGCCGGAACTTCAAAGACTTCCTTCAGCGCTCACACAAGTTAGGAGCGCGTATGCTTCGATCACATCAAGGAACCGTATATGTGTTTCTCGCTAGTCCACGTTCGACATCGCGCCAAGACAGACGGACGGAACTGCAGCTGCGCATGTTTGTAGGTCGTGGACGCCACGCCTCCGCGACTGAGGTGGTGGGAATTGCAACGGAGCGCTACAAACCGAATCAAGGCTTCTCGTTGGACATAGGGTACTTGTACATGCCGACATGGAACGAGGACGACGAGACAAAACTACGCGCCATTCAACGAGACCTTGGGTACTTCAGGGACCCGAGGGAGACTCGATATCAGGAGGACGAATACCCGGAGCCGGACTGAGGTCGGTCCGGTAGCCACTCGTCATGCGTTGCCGTTTGCGATTCGAGTGTGGAGGTTCATGACGTTGGGAAAGCTGGTAGTGTCGACCACGGAACGGAGTGTCCGACGATTCCTCGCTTCCTCACATGTGGGGGTCAGGAGAAGATTCGACGCTCACATGGGCAAGGAACTGTCCGAGTTGATTCTGCAACTCGCTCAAGTTGGAACCGCCCTCGAAGGCTATGAAAAGAAGGTCAAGGCAGACCCTAGAAGTCTCCAGGTTCTCGAGTTCTTGTTTGTTGCACATTATTGTCTAGTTACTTCGTCCCACTTGCTGATCTCGGGGCTGCTTGTGCCAGCTGGAAATCAGATGAGGCTTTTTGGCGAATCGATGGCAACGGCGCTATTGTGCTCTAGTCCGAACCTGCCTGATTTTGAGACCTACCGGAATGACCCGAGGAGATACCCAGTTCAGAAGGCACCAGACAAGCTGCTGCAGCGACGGGTTGTCCAAGCACTTGGTCTTCACAGACCTACCTTCACGGCTTTCAGGAAGATGCTCCGGTCATACAACAAGTTCAGCCACCCAACCATTGTGGCCGAAGCAGCTGTTGTGCGATTTGACGGCCCTGCGAGGCTCTCGCTTACCGCCACCTTCGATGAAGTGAAGATCCCCGCTTATCGGAAGGAACTGCAAAGGCGTCGGCGAGCATCAGCCCTCCTGGCCAGCGCCACGACTGGAATCGCGGAAAGACTCTCTGACGATCATTGACCATTGAATGGGCGAGAAGCCCGGATACATCCCTTACCACCCGATGCAGAGGGATGTGTTGCGGCAACATGCGCCAAGCCGAGTTCGGACAACCGCCCCTCTTACAGCGCAACGCCCAACTCGCTGCAGATCAGACAAGTATCGCTCTATCAAAGGGTTGGCAGAACCAGTTCGCACGTTTGTTTAATCGTCCCGCAATCGGTTAGAATACTACGCCACAAGCTGCTGACGGCTCAGCGCGACGAGTAACGAGTGCGGATATAAGGAGCAACTGGCGAATGAGTTCTATCGGGTCACACGCCCGAACAGCAAACCAAAGGAACCACCAACACGAGGCGAAGCTCGGGCTCAATATCGCGGTCGTGGAGGTGCCGGAAGCGACGATTCGTGCCGGTATCTACCCTTATGCCGCAGCTACGGGCCACGAGACGCTCGACCAACTTCGTCGCAGGTATCGGGGCTCCCACGCCTTCGCACGGCGCCACGACCGCATCGTCTGTTTGCCACGCTGCGATGACGCGCCCGAGGTTGGGGAGACGCAGGAGGACCTTCCGCTCCGTGAGAATCTCGGTCTCGCCGCCGCGCTCCTCCGAGAAGCGCTCATCGACCATTTTCACGCACTTGGTAGGGCCGTAATCGCCCACCGCCCGATAGCATTCCTTGGCGGTCAGGACCACGACATAGTTGCCTCGTCAATACCCCCCGGGATTACTGCGCCGGAGTGGCTCCAGCTATTGCCCAAGTACCAGATCGACGTCCGCCTCTTCTTCTTCAAGAGCAGAACACCGTTCATCGGCCTTGCCCTCGATTCCAGGACGCGCAGACGGGTGACGGCCTCGTGCGCGCAGCTGATTGGTTCTGGTCTTGCACTGGAAGGTCTGTACGTTGGTCGGCTCGCAGCTGGCGACGACCCCAGGCTCGAGCCGAAGTTCGAGCTCGCCGGACAAGTCTCGCGCCTTCGCGGGGACGAGATCTGCCTCGACGACGCACGAGAAGACATCGCTACGCTGAAGACGTCCGAGGCCTTTGTGGAGCCTAGCTCTCACGCCTTTGCGAATCTACTCGGTCAAGCGACCGGACCCAACGCTGATCAGGTTCGAGATGCCGTTTTTTCCGCCGCGGCAGCACGCCGAGTCGGGCCAGCCAAGCTTGCTGATCTTCGGAGAGTGCTCACGTATCTGCGCAGGCAGACCTTCGATGTTAGCCCAGGCGTGACTCTCACCATCGGAGCGTTCCTCGAAGGAGAGAGTCTTCCGTCGATTGAATACGCCCCGAAACCGGTCTATGTGTTTGAACCTACCGGAGGAAAGACCGACACGTGGGCGGACGGCGGCATTCAAAAGTATGGTCCCTACTCCCAGGAAACGTTTCCCAAAAACCGCCCCCGCATTGCAGTCGTTTGCCAAGCGTCGATGAAGGGCCGCGTTGAACAGTTCCTGCAGAAGTTCTTCAGCGGCCAGCGCCACCCGAAGAAGAATCGCGGTCCTTTCGACAACGGCCTCGTGGGCAAGTACCGCCTGGACGGCTTCTCTCCGAAGTTCTTCCTGGCTGGCGACGCCTCCGCAGAGGCGTATCAGCGGGCAGCACAACAGGCAGTATCTGACGATGACCGCTGGGACATTGCCCTGATCCAAATTGAGAAGCGATTCCGTGGGCTTGTCGGCACCCGGAATCCTTACCTCGTAACTAAACACGTCTTCCTTGCGCACCAAACACCTTCGCAAGAGTTCACTCTCGAGACCGCGGGGCTCTGGGCTGGGCAGCTTGCCTACGCACTTAACAACATGGCCCTAGCCACGTACAGCAAGCTCGGTGGGACCCCCTGGCTTCTACGGTGTGATAGGTCTATCGCCCACGAGCTGGTGATCGGAGTCGGCTCAGCAGAGGTCGGGCAAGGTCGCCTCGGAGAGCGACAGCGTGTCGTCGGATTCACAACCGTCTTCTCTGGAGACGGGGACTATCGCATTGCGAACCGCAGCCAAGCTGTCCCCTATGAGAAGTTCGAGACAGAGCTGACCGCAACCCTGCGCACGACCGTCGATACTGTATCGCGCGACATGAATTGGCAGGACGGAGACCACGTCCGGCTCGTTTTTCACGCTTTCAAACCTTTCCGCGACATCGAAGCCAAAGCGGTCAAAGCACTGATGCAAGACCTCGGTCAATACGACGTAGATTACGCCTTCGTCGAGATTTCCGAGAACCATCCCTACTTGCTCTTCGACGAAAGCCAGCAGGGCGTCCGTGACTACGAGACCAAGAAGTCTAAGGGCGTTTACGCACCGACCCGGGGGCAGCTGCTGAAGCTTGGCATGCGGGAGGTTCTCATCGTCCTGACCGGACCACGAGACGTGAAGCGACCCGAAGACGGACTCCCGTCGCCTGTCCTGTTGAAGCTACACAGTGAATCGACTTTCACTGACACGACCTATCTATCCCGTCAGGTCTACGCCTTCGCGAACCACTCTTGGCGGAGTTTTTTTCCAGGCTCCCTACCCGTCACTGTTCAGTATTCGGAGCTCATCGCCCGTCTTCTCGGCGAACTCGGCCAGCTCCCGAACTGGAACTCAGACGTGCTGTGGGGTCGAATCGGGCGCTCAAGGTGGTTCCTATGAGCGCCGGAGCTCAGGTCCTGCTGCAGGATGGCGCGGACGCGCTCCGGCGCCGTGTCATGCTCGCCGAGGAGCTTAGCTTCTCCGGGCGAGCTCATGTCGCATGGGTGTTCCGCCAAGACACTCCGTCAGGTGATGACCTCGCAACGCTGGCCGCAACGGCCTCCGCCAACTTCGCGAGCAGCCGCTCCTACCACGACGTTGCCGTACTCGGATATGCTGCCGATGCCGCGGTCCTCGACGAAGAGCTCCGGCAGATTCTGCGAGGCGGTCTCGCCTGGCTTTGCGGAAGAAGTCCAGAGATAGACGGGGAACCCGCGGGGTTCTTTGCCGACGCTGTGGCTCTCCTTGGCGTAGCTCTAGGTGCCCGCGCTCTGGGAGATGACGCCAATCGCGCCGCCGCAGATTGGATGCTCAAGTTCACTCCACGCGCGGCAACGCTACCATCGGTGGAGACTTGGCAGAAATGTCTGCTCGTCGCAGCGCTTCACGTTGTTGGCAGGGACACGGGAGAACTACCGAGAGAGGCTGGCACGGCCGATGTCCGCACTGCTCTTCGTGCCCGGGGCGTTCTGTCAGACTCAAGTAGCGAAGAGCTGGAAACAGACGAGCGCCTGACGCTCAACTTGCTCAAGGAGCAAGCCGCCGACAATGTCCCGGCAGTTCGCGCGGCGATGCGACTCGCGGCATTCGCATGGGTTCGCCGCTCAGCCCCGGTTGTCGTGCCGGGCCGAGTAACAGTCGGGAACCTCATCCAGCTCCTAGACCGTGTCCCTGCAGGGCTCCGCCGCTGGGCCTGGGAAGCCAAGCCACGGACTCGGTCGGGGCAAGCACGAAGGTGGCACATTGACCACGAGTACCACGTCCAAGACCTTCTCTACTTCCTCCTCGCTCCCGCCTTCCCAGATTTAAAGGACGAGGAGTATTTTGAGTCACTCGGTCAGAAGCAGCCCCGAACAGACCTCTTCATCCCTTCGATGAAGCTCGTGATCGAAGTGAAGTTCCTTAGGCCCTCGGAAAAGGTCACCAAAGTCATCGACGAGCTTGCGGCCGACGCTAGCCTCTACCTCGCTGATGGAAGCGACTACTCGGGGATCGTCGCCTTCGTGTGGGATGATTCGCGTCGGAGCGAGGAGCATCCTCTCTTGAGAGACGGGTTGCTGAAGATCAAGGGTATACTCGGCGCCGTTGTTGTTTCCCGCCCTGGGACGATGATCTAGAGTAGCGCCGGATCCGCTGCCGCCCTTCGCCAGGCACACTACCGAATCTCCGTCATCATCAATTAACAGCTAGAGAGCGCGGGCGCAGTCGAAGGGGCCCGCCTGACTGGTTGCTATTGGTTGTTGGAAACCTGCATTCAAGTTGACGCATGACACCCGCCGTGTCATTAGGAACTGCGTGAACAGGGAACTCATTCGTTCGGTAACACCGGCTTGACCGAGGTCGGGCGACAGCTGCGGCGAGGCACGATGCGTCCATCTCCAGTCTCCTAGCGGCCTACCTTCAACGCGTGGAAGGCGCTGGCGTCGACTGGATTGACGAGCCCCACAGAAAGCACCTGCTGCCCGTCGAACTACGATGAGCCGGATCAGGAGATCACCGGGATCCATTTTGCCGCGTTCGTTCTTGAGGGATGTCCTACGCGCACTTCGCGCAGTCTTGCGAACTCAGGAGACTCCCTGCTATCCACCCGACTCGCTTAGCGCGCGCCAACGTGATAGAAAATATATGTATGAATGAACGACGAGCCGCATGTGGCGCTTGCCCAAAGATGACGCCACTTCCACATCGACACCCGGCAAACAACGAAACCCCGATTTGCCGCCGATGTTATCAGCGGTTTCGCGCCCTCGAAGAGAGCATTCAAGGCCGCACGCCTTGGGAGACCATTAGGAGCCTCGACCCACGCTCCGATTCCTACGACCAGATGCGCCTATTGGAAACTGTATGGTCTGGGTGCGTAGTCGCCCTTGTTCTCCTGCTTGACTACTACCGCTGACACACCCAGGCATCTGGTCCTCGAGTGCACCGCACCCCACTAGAGTTCGCCTTCCGCGCAGTTTTGCGAACATCCCGCGAGCGTGATACTCCTAGGGGATGACAAAGGACCAACCACCCATCATCGTTCCGATTCCGTACGTGGAGCCCGAGAAGGCACTCGCTGCGCTCCAACGTTTCTACGACATGCTCGACCATTACCAGGTTCCCAAGGCTGAGCAGCCTGAGCTGGCTCGCGAGCTCGCAACCTTCTTCAAGTTCGCAATCACCCACTCAGCCGAAGAGTGGATAGCCGGATACGAGCTCGCTAAGAAATGGGACCGACAGGTCGAGGCCAAGACGACGCTCCGGCTGGTCCGATACGACTCCGGCGACTCGGATTGAGTTCGCGTTCCACCCAGTATTGCGGCGCTTGGTGAGTCGCCACGCCGCATGGCTTGCATCTTATCGCTGAGGGTGATACAGGAACAGGATGTCAATCACGCTTGACGCGATAGAACAACTGATGGTCCGCCTTCTCGATGAGAGCTTGGAGCCCAAGCTCGAGAAGCTTCAAAGCGAAATAGCGATCGGCTTCGAGAGCGTCGAAGGTCGCCTTGAGCGCATCGAACACGAGTTGCTGGCCGGGAACGAGCGTTTCCGCCGAGTTGAGGATCGCGTCGACCGGGTCATTGACCACCTCGTGGAGAACCATGGAGTATCACGCTCAGATCTAGCTCCAGAATAGCTCACGGATGTGAGGCCAGAACCTGAAGCCGTTAGTCGCACACCTCGCAGTTTTGCGAATTGCGCCCCACCTGTGATATTCAGAGTGGTGTGACTATAGCCTAACTTCTACGACACAACAGGATGCGCCAACGTAGTTATCCAAGATGGACCACAGTACTGGTTCGATGGTGACTACTACGATTCGCTCGAACAGACTCTTGACGGCATCGACTACGGTGACACGCTTCCGCACGAACAGCTTTCCGCGAAGGATGTTCAGGCACTCGTCGCAGTGGTCGACCCCGCCTAGAATTCGCTTCCCGCGCGGTCTTGCGCCTGGGGTCTCGCAAACCAACCCGACGAGCGAGGATTCGAGCGCGGTCCGGCCTCTGGTACAATATCTGAAGCTTGACTGTGTACCCAAGAACGATCGCTCCGGGCTTCTCTGCTAAGCGCGCGGCCTGAGCTCAACGCCGCGATCTCGGGGGGCTAGAGGCCTCGAAACTGACACCGGTTCAAAGGATCTATGCTGTACGAATCCGCTGGCAGTGCAGGTTTCGTTGACACGCTCGACGGATATACGCATCTACCATTTCTCTCTGAGCGTGTCACGTTCTTGCCGGGGGAGGAACTTCGTCCGGAAAACCTAACCGCTATCGCTCATGAGTATACGCATCAGCTTCACCTGATGGGCCCCCTGGGATTGGCAGTTGCGTACCTGAACACCGCTACGTCGCTTGCGAAGTCGTTGAGCGAAATCCAAGCGCGAGCACTGCTCAATGGTCTCAATCAACCGGAAGAGGTTGTAAGGACGGAGGCCGCCCTCATTCAGCTGAACAACTACCGGGCCCTTGTAAGGAACTACTATCGACTAGCAAGCTATTTCAGGTGGATTTCCGAAGGGCTTGCGACGTATGCGCAACTGGCGTTCCGGCCGTCAATGTTCGAGTGCGCGTCACCCCTGTGGGTCTTTGTCTTTTCTCTTGTTTGGCCCTCGATCGAACGCACGAAGGAGCGCGAGCAGGTAGCCCCCGAGCGCGTCGAGGATGTGCTGAAGCAGCAAGCGAATCATGCGCTCGCTACGGGCACACTCTACCATCTCCTTTCCACGCCCGCCACAGCTACGACGCCATACTTCTCGGGCTACGTCATCCTTCGAGCTCTACAGCGCAAGTTGAGCCGAGTAGACACTCGCGCCTCCGATCCTGAAGTGTTTTTCATCTTTGCCACTGGGTACTTCTTCAATGACAGCAGGCTGCTAGATCTATTGCATCACAACGAGGAAGACGTTTTCGACAAGGCCGTACGTACGCACGTTGAAAACACCGTTCACGATCTACTCAGTGCGTCGCCAGTCGCGCTGGGGGCCGCGTTTGACCGCATTGTGCAGTACCGACAATTCAACTCTGACTTCAACGCCATCGACTTCGCAGCTCTCCTCAGGGAAGAAGGCATTAGCCTCTACGATCAGGGAGAGGCCGTTCGAAGGCTCCGGGAGAAGCTTATCAAGTTCGGTGCAAGAGAAGCAGAAGAGAACATCGTCGCAATGGTGGAGGTGGATGGTCGAGTTTCAAGAGACGATCAAGTGTACGTTGATAACGCGGCTGCCGCGATTGGTCGGTCGCTCGAGACTTTTGACATCTTGAGGCAGAACTTTCGCGTGTTCAAGATCGCCAATCGTAAGCGCCTCCTACTAGCGTTTCGCATCCAAGGTGAATACACGCGCCTCGTTACAGCGGGCGAGAATGGAACCTGGTGGAGCATCCATTCGACCCCAAGTGACCGATTCGCTTCCCTTCGGAAGCAGATTGCCGACGAGGGCCTTTGGGCCGCTGATCTTTCGGAGCGCCAGGTCTCCGCCAACATCGTCGAGCGCATCGAGCAACTATACAGAGAGGCGAACGCTGCTGAACGCCCGTGCCTGATCGATGAGGTCGACATATTCGATATTGGCGTGAACGAACGAGTGCTGATGCTCAGCAGGGGGGCTTACCGTGAGACCATTAACAAAACGAACATCGAAAGTCGTCCGATCCACGTCGACGCCATCGAGGAGCTTGCTCCATTCTTCAAGCGAGAGAACTACTGGGAGCGGCTGAGTCTCGACGTGCCCAGCGGTGCCGTGTCCAACCCTTATGTACCCGATGACCTCGAAGCGACGACACACTCGAGCCTTACGACGGTGTGGGAGACGGTATTTCCGGAAGCGGACGCGGCTACTCAAGAGATCAGACGGTTCCTCACCGACAAGTTAGGAAGGGCGGTTTCTGACCCGAAGCAAAAGGAGCTCCTGAAGATGTTAAGCACTCAGGCAGGACCGATAGAGCCCACGGACGCAAACGTCGGTGAACTCAATACGCTATGGCACTACTACACGGGTCGCGACTTGGTTCGTACAGATACGAGAAGTGATGGTACGCTCGGTTACGTCCTTGACGTCTAACGAGGAGACATTCGAACGATGAGTGTCGGCTGGCAATTCGACAGCTCAGAAGAATGCGAGACGTTTCTCCGAAACCAACTCAGTCGTGACGACCGTCAGGATGTTCGACGGGCACTCGCCGCGGCGCTATTACCTTTCCTCGAAGAGCAGCACTACCCGGAGCCCGCGCCAGGCGTATATCCGGCCCTTGTGCCCAAGCTCAGGTGGGCTATTCAAGACGATGAGCTCCAGATGGCTCGCATCGTCGCGGAAGCAGCGTGCACCGCCGCCGGAGCCTCGTTCTTTCTCGATCCGAGCGTGGGTAAGCAAACAATGTTAAGTGCACTCACAACCCTGGCGGCGTCGGTCCTGCTACTCTGGAGGACTCTTACAAGAAAGCTGGCAAAGCTCGATGCCGACCAAACGCTTGTGCTCATGGCGTTGAAGCAGCGAGGCGATGGGCTCACGGAGGAGGAACTAGAGTCGGTGCTCCAAAATGTGAAGCCTGAGCTTGGAAAGGACGTGTGGCGACAAGTGCTTAGGCAATTGTCCGCCTTTCGTCTTCGGGACGGGACAGTGGTTTCGTTGGCCCAGAAGGACGCGAACTCGCGCTGGAGTGCAGCAGGCGTATAGAGTACCCCCTTGGGCCAACGGCGCTTGGCGGTCCCTCCAGCTGCTGAACACCAATATCGGCTCTCCTGAATTCGCAATCCACGGGGTTTCGCGACAGCTTGCAATCTCCCTCCGACCACCCTCAGTCAGCTTCGACCGAAACCACTAACGCAGCTTGAGCTACGACGGCAGGTTCCCGCTGAAACTCCTCTTGCTCTCGGGGATGTTCTCTCCGAATCCGGCTCCGTCCTACGCGTTATTGGACGAGGCTACGTTAGACGCGGCGCCGATATCGCAGCAGGATGGTGTTCAAGCCAAGCTCCATGATACGATTTCGCCACCCTATCCCATAACAGTAGGTGAAAATGGGAGACTCCGTGATCAAAACAATCCGTAGACTTGGGCTCGGAACGGCATTGGTCCTCGCTCTCGTCGTTGGCCGTACAACCTCTGCAGGTATCCTGGCCCCACCTCACTATACTGGCTGGAAAGTAGAGCGACCCACCTCGGCAGAATTCTCCCGCTGCGGCTCCTCCGTCTACGTTGCGAGCCACCCTCTCTTTGAAGATGATTGCGTGCATCAGTTTTCCCCAAACGGTGAACTTCTCTCAACATGGCCAGTTGGAGTCGAGCCTGAACTGGGCATGAGCGTTGCGGTTGGCCCAAACGGCGATGTCTTTGTAAGCTGGGGGAATGAGGGGATAGGGGCTGTGGATGTCTTTAGCTTTGACGGAACGTTTGTCCGCAGAATCTCGGCACCTATTGGACCTCGCGCGATCGCGGCCGCTCAGGATGGAACGTTACTCGTAGCCTCATTTCATCAGGGGCTCCATCATCAAGACGCTTTTGGCAACACAATTCAAATGTGGGATTCGAGCAAATTCGGTCCAGCAGATGTCGCCGTCGACAGTAGAGGATACGCCTATGGTACTATCCAGAGGGGGTTGTGCGATACGACCTCGTCTCAGGGATAGAAACTCCCGCAGCAGGCGCCATGAACGCAACCGGAATTGCAATTGACGGGCAAGATGCGCGCTACCTCGCACTTTCCGACGGGACCATTTTGAAATATTCCGCTGAAGATGAACTTGTGGCGACATGGTTCTATCCCGAAACCATCAATGCAGGGCAAATCGCAGTGTCGGGGTCCAACATCACGGTGCCAATACGCATGCCTCCCGCTAGCCTCAATGCGTCAAAAAAATCACGCGGCAAGCGGCTTCGAGAACCGGGAAAATGCAGCCTCGACGGTCGGGTTTTTGGCCAGCCGGAGCACCGTGGTTCCTCCTGGCCGGATAAGCTGACCGGCTCGGTTAAAGACTTCGAAGCGCAGCGTTCGAATCGACTTCAGCAAATAGATCGCAGTGCGCTTCTGGGTCCGCGCCTTGCGCGCCGCCCCCGAGTCGATCTGAAAGTTCGTCAACAGGTTGTGCGCGAGAATCACAATTTGCTGCCAGGCACTGTTGGCCTGGTAGTGATTCGTCGGGATCGTTTCCAGCGCCCAGCCGCTCTTGAGTTGCCCCAGAGTCTTTTCCAACTCTCCCTGGCCGCACATGAACCGCCAAAGTCGACGGCCATCCAGGGTCATGTTTGTGGCGATTGCCGAGTACTCGTAGTATCCGTGGACAGGATCAAAAAGATCGAGCTGGTAGTTTCGCGGAGCCTTGTGCCGCACCTTCTTGCGATAGATCACGACCCTTAGCTCCATGCCCCATGGCTCCATCGGCAAGTGCTTTTCAAAGAAGTCGACTTCTGCGTCGATTCGACGCCAGCGTCGGCGCGATTGAATCAATGGCTTTAGGCCAATCCACTTCCAGAACGGCACCTTGATCCCGTAGCCAGCACCGCGGGCTTCCAGAAGACGGATCACTGGCTCAAGGAAAAAGGCCGCATCCATGCGGAAATTCAGCTGGTAGCCTTTCCCCAACGTGCACTCGACCTGGGAAAAAACGTCCCGTAGAAACGACGTCGAAGCCTTCCCGTCGTGCACGTTGCCCGACCGATTCTGAACCCGGAGAATGTGCGTTGTCTCACCCACGTGCGCGGAGATCGGGTAGTAGCTCGGCACTTTGCGACGGTGCGGGTTGTAGCCGCGAAACGCTCTGCCAACCTGGAGCCCGGTCGAAAGCACTGAGCCGTCAACGCCGATCGACAACGTGCGTAACGGCATTTCGCTGAGCGACTGTGCAACAATGAGTGCGTTCAGCTCTTGCAATCTGGCGACCGTCACTATCTTGAATCGTTTGAGCCAGCGGCTGATCGTTCGCTGAGAAGGAAGACGTCGCAACCCCGCGAATCGGTGAACCAGTGGGTCACCTTCTAAGAACCTTACGTGGCGCAGGCGCTGTCCTCCTACGACCAACATGCCAATCAGCAGGCGAAGCATCGCTACCGATCCAAAATCACCCCAGTCGGCCGCGTCCTTCAAGCAACCGCGAATCAAGTTGTTCAACCGGATTCGCTGAAAATATCGAATTAGAAGCTCCAAGCCAGCGTACGACGTCAGCCCTTCGCCTACGAACTCGACCTGCAATTGCCCATTGACTCGGCGCGCGTTTTCGGCTTTCCTTCGTCTCACTGAAAGTGGCCTTTCTGTTGCGGGTTGGATGCGTTTCGACACACCCATTTCTACCTGCAACGAAGGGCCCTTTCAATATCCAGGTTTTAGGCACCCCACCAAGATTTTGACGCATTAAGGCTAGTTGTTAGCGGTTTTGCAGAAGCGCGTAAATCTGGCGCTGTCATCCTAGGTTTTTGATTGTCCAGCGGTTCTCGAACGTCGCTTTTTCGCAGCTCGTTCCTTTGCCTCCTTCAGGCGGTAGCTCTCACCTTCGATGGGAATGATTTCAGAGCGGTGGACAAGCCGGTCGACGAGGGTGACGACGCACGCGGCGTTGGGGAAAATCTCTCCCCAGTCGGTGAACTGCTTGTTCGTGGTGATCACGATGGATCGCTGCTCATAGCGCCGGGTGACCACTTCGAAGAGCAGATCGGCGTAGCGGTTGTCGTATGAGAGATAGCCTACTTCGTCAACGACCAGCAGCTGTGGCTTCGAGTAGCGGCGTAGCCGGCGCACGAGCGCGTCGGTTGAGTGCTGAGCGGCGAGGTCGCCGAGCATGTCGCTGGCGGTGGTGAAACGCGCCGTATACCCACGCAGCAGCGCCTGGTAGGTCAGGTTCTTGGCGATCATCGTCTTTCCGACGCCGTTGGCACCGAGCAGCACGACGTTGGCTCCCTCTTCGATGAAGCTCAGGTTGAACAGCTCATCGATCGAGGAGCGATTGATCTTCTTAGGCCACTTCCAGTCGAAGTCGGGCATCGCTTTGAAAGCACCGATCCGCGCGTTACGGATGCGGCGCTCGAGGCTGCGCCGCTTCCGTTCGCTCTCCTCGATATCGAGGAGTTTTCGGAGCCAGGCATCGTCATCGGTGATCTGATCCCAGTGAGCCAGCAAGCCGTATAGACCCAGCTTGCGCGCTCTCTCTCGTGTGGCGTCTTGGTGATCAGGCATCAGTCCTGTTCCTCCGGTTCAATCTGGTCGTAGGTATCGAGCGAGTGAGGCTTGACGACAATGTCGCGGATTCGCGGGTCGGCTGTGAACTGAGGGGCGACTGGAGGCGCTTGTCCCCGAGCCTCTCGGCGGCGGTCAATGATCCGTCTGACGGCTCGAAGGTGTGGGGCTCCTTGCTCGAGCGCTTCCTCGATCGCCTCATCGAGAGCGCGGGCGCCATGACGCTCGAGCAACCTCAGGAGACTCGAGGTGGTTGCGCCCAGATTGCCTCCCTGTTGCGCGATGTGCTCGAAGAGTTTGCGGCTCCGTGGCACGGCGTGATGCAGCCGATCGATGCTGCGGTGCTCTCGAGCGTTGCTCTTGTGAGCCACAAGAGCTCGAAGGTGAGCTGGATCTTCGATTTGTTGACCACGGTCCCAAGACCGACGGTGAGTGGCGATGACCTCATTGCCCTCGAGGACTCGTACGGTATCGAGGGTGGCAGTCACCACCAGGGTGCGCCGGGTGTGTTCATGCGGGACCGAGTAGTCGTTGAGGTCGAAGCGCACGTAGGGAGTCTTGCCAGCGCGCACCTCGAGTCGCTCTTCGGTCGGGAAGGGGTTGTCTGGGAGGGGCAGTAGCTTCGGCGCTTCTTCGACAAAGACCTCGCGTACGGTTCGCGCTCGGTCTTCGGGACACCTGCGCTCGGCGGCAACACCCAGGCACCAGTCGCTCGCCTGGGCGTTGAGATCGTCGAGGTCCTTCCAGATTCGAGCGGCAAAGAAGCTGTCGCGTACATAGCGGATTGCTCTTTCGACGCGCCCTTTCTCGTTGCCCCGTGCCACAGCCACCGGGCGGGGGGCAAACCGGTAGTGTGCGGCGAGCTCGAGCAGGGTGGGGTGAAAGCGGATGGCGTCGTGGCGTCGCTCAAGGACCGCACTTTTCAAATTGTCGTAGAGAATGACCCTGGGCACCGACTGAAACGCTTCGAAAGCCGCCACATGACCGCGCAGAAAGTTCGCCATGGCGCTGCCGAGATAGAACCGCAGGAAGAGGTGGCGCGAGTAGCTCAGCACCATGACGAATCCCATGAGTGAGCGTTCCGCCCTTCCCACCGTCCACTTGCCGAAGTGTCCCCAGTCAACCTGCGCTTGTTCCCCAGGCAGAGTTCGCAGTCTCAGGTACGCCTCTCCCGACGGGCGTGGGCGGTAGAGGGCGACGACATGCCTGAAGTAGTCGGGGCCGCCGGGGTAGCCGCGCTCTTTGGCCATCTCGTAGAGCCGACTGGCGCGCAACCGCGGGTACTTCTCCAGGGTCTGAACAATCAGCGGGATGAAGGGATCGACGATCGAGGGGCGCGAGATCTGCTTCCCGGCTGTGATCCCGGCTTGAGCAAGCACGCGACGAACGGTCGAGTGGTGGACTGCGAGCTGGGCTGAGATCGTGCCGATCTTCCACTTCTCTGCATGATAGAGCCTGAGGATCTCTGCTTCGAGTTCGCGCGAGATCACAAGTCGACCTCGAGCACCCAGGGTTCGTTGTGCAAGTACTCGAGAAACGGATGCTCGTCGGGCCACTCATTACCAGCGTGACCCAAGCCGAGCGAAGGGTGCACAGGGCTCTCCGCATCGATGACAACGCACAACCGTTGACCCGTCCACAGAGCTAGACCCTCGAGGATGAACAGAAGCGCTCGCGGGTGAGCTGGCGTCGGGGGAAACCAACCGTGCAAGACCTTGCGACCATGCTGGGTCACCAGTAGATCGACGCGGTAGGGAGTAATCACCACCCGCGCCTCGTCCCAGTACTTGTTCATGATGTCCTCCTTCGGAGCCGGGGGCGGTGGTGGATTCCACACCACCGACTCGCGTCGGAGGAAAACTGGCAGATGCGCCCGGAACAGAGAATCGGTGATGCGTCACTTTCTGGGATTGACGCTGACGGTAGGCGCGTTGCCGGGAGGCGTGGTTGAGAGCACCAGGACGGGTTTGCTGGTAGCGACGACCGGCACGGCGCACCGATGCCCGGCGGGCGAGCAACGAGCAGCCATCGAGGCAGTACAGCTGGCCACGATCACACCGCGCGCAGAGCTGCACCTGCTTGTGGCACCGCTGGCAGTTGTAAAGACGATAGCCCCGCTCCACCCATCCCCACCGCCCGAAGACACTGGACAGTGGGGTCGATCAGGGGCATCCTTCTACACCTCAGTGGTGTCGTTGATATCCCCAACGACCACCAAAGAAGGCCCGGGGAGGACCAAGTCCCTGGGCCTTCAACCTTCGTGGCGGTGACCCACTTCTACCACAACCTTCGCTCATTCGCACCAGCGGCCGCCCCACACACGGCAATCCTCAGCAGGTGCTCATCCGGGTCGCCATTCTCCCCCTCAGCGCCAAATTTGCGCGCATACTCCAAGCCACTGACACTAGTCCACCAACGAGCCGGGTGGAGGTACTCGCTCCGCCGGTGAAGATGGTGGCGCTAGAGGTCACCCAGGGCGTGCAGAACTGGCTGAACTCCGTGCCTCTCGTTGACGGGCGCCCAACCTACGTTCGCGTTCATGCAGAACCACTAGAGAAACCGAGAGAACAACTGACGCTTACTTCTCATTTGCGCGTCTTTCGGGGCGGCGAGGAGGTTGCAGAATCGCCAATTCGCCCGTTGTCGAACTGCTACGTGACGATAGCGCAAGATGCCGACCTCATCCGTGGAGACTGGAACAAGTCAATAAACTTCGCCTTGCCACAGTCACTAGCCGCGGGCACGCTCGACTTGCACTTTGAAACGCTAGGGTTTGAGCTCAATTGCGATGAAGCTTCATGCAACGAATCGGTCACGTTTGGCGAGGCAACCAATCTCACGGAGCTTGAGATCTTCCGAGTCGAATGGTCAGATGCATGCGATCACACATTCACGCCAACGATGCTGCAACAGATTGAAGAAGTGAAGAGGCTCTACGCAGCGCTCCCAGTATCTGGCTCAATTCGGTTTCGACCGCAACTTGGGAAATACTCGGACTACTTTCCTACGTTTTCATGCCCTCCAATGCCAGATGACCGAGAGGAGTTCAGGGAAAAAGTAACGAGCTGGATCAGCCGCAACGGATCTCGCGCGTATCCACACGGAATCCTCGTAAGCCCACTCGGAGACCTCGGCGGACGAACACTTATTCCGGGGTTCTTGTCGTGGGACACGCAAGGGTCGATGCATAGCATAGACGACGACCACAGAAATAGGATTGCGCATGAAGTCGGCCATCAACTCGGGCGCTTGCATCCATCATGCTATTGCCCGGACGGATCGCCTTCGGGGCCTCTCGACAGCTCTTTCCCGTTTTGTCTGCCCCATGGCCCGGGAGGTGAAACTGTTGCCGCACTTGGACCGCCGAGCCCCGAAAGGGAGCGTGTCTACGGTCTGGATATCATAGAGCAGGTCGTTGTCGACCCATCGAACACTTTCGAGCTCATGAGCTATTGCTCATTCTCGAACCCTCCGTTTACTACCTGGACGTGGCCATCTCGTTACACATATGAGGAGTTGATTGGTGAGCTTCAGTTGCTGAGAAACGGCCGCAAGGGTGGGGAGAACAGTGGACGGCTTGTTGAGGGAACGCTAAACCTAGGGGATAACACGGGGAACTTAGATCCCCATACGATGGTCAGAGCCGACAGGAACCTGGACGCAAGTCTACCAACCATGGACTTTGCGCTCCGCGTGTTCAAGGAGAGTACGAGCTTCGATGAGGTACCTGAGGAGTATCCGATCGTTCCGCTTGTGTCAGCCGACAATGCTGAGCGGGCCTTCTTTCTCCAGACTCTGCCGGTGGCAGAGCTCTCCCGAGTCGAGCTTCTGTTCCAGGGAGTCGTATTGGACGCGATCGAGAACGATGGCGACTCTCCCACTATTTCGATCGCTGAACCTGCTGATGGGGCGAGTCTCCTGGGGAATGAAGTCACTGTTCATTTTGAACCCTTTCGATGCGCGTTCAAGCTATTGGGCGCTCGGAAAAGACGTTCGAAACGAGGCTTCAGCAATAGGGATGGCACCGGCACTTCATCCACCAAGCGACTCGAGAAACGAGAATCCGTTTTTTCGAGAGGCCGTTCTCGACTCACTAGTCGGAATCCAGCTAAGTCTTCACCGGGCTATGCCAGGCGCATGGTCTCTTCGCGACTTCCTAAACGGCTTCAGAACGAAGCAAGACTTCGTACAACTTCTAGAATTCACAGACGAGAATCTGCCTCGCTTAGATGCTCAAGGGTCCGATGAGACCTTTGCAAACATCCGATCGTCACTTCGAATGAGCATCGCGAATCTAAGCGTCGTCGCCGCCATCCACGATCACATAGAGCAGCAAAATCCTGAGCGTTGGTTCTCAGCCTCGGGTTGGACTCAGTCAGAATCGATCGCGATCCTCGGGTACAGACACCGCTACGCCCCGGCGGTACAAGCCCTAAACCAGGCGCTATTCAAAGCTCTAGCCAACGAATTGATGGATCAAGAAGAAAGTCGAACAAGGAAGACTTGGTTCATCTTGGATGAACTCACCAACGCTGGGAGAATCGATGTACTCCCAGTGTTGACCGGAGCACGTTCCAAGGGCTCGATCTGCGCGCTCGGCATTCAAAGCCAGGAATCTCTCTTCGATAGCATTGGCGAACACGCTGCGAAGGCAGCGCTCGACCAGATTGGTAACGCCGGGTACTGCGACCCCAACACCTATGAAGCCGCAGAGTACGCCTCAAAGCAGCTCGGTGAAGAGCACGTCCTCACTCGACACTTGACCACTAGCGGACCAACTCGAAGCGTCACGAGCAGCCCCGAAGGCTCGTCAACTACGGTCGGAGAACAAAGCTACTCAATTACGGAATCTGAAACAGATCTTCGACTTGTGTCCCCAGGAGATCTGATGCGCTCGCAGAGCGTTCTTGGCGGAGAGCAGGGTGTCCGGTTGCACTTCAAGTTGCGGGACATTGGAACATATTGGGTCTTCCTCCCGCACTCTTTTGTCGACGCTGAAGTCCCTTCAAGAACACCTCCAGTGGAAAGCTACGTTCCGTGGGATGAAAGCGTACTTGACCAGCCACTTCGCCCCTGGACTGACGACGAGCGAGCGGCGCTCGGCCTTTCACTGGGTGTAGAGGACACACCTTTCGATCACGAGCTAGAGGATGATGCGGTTCCACTTCACCTTCCCGACATCGATCTCTAGCCTAGCCCAACAAAAAGGAGGCTCAGCAATGGCTGACGCATCAAGTACTGGCCACACGAACAACAATCAGCTCAAGGTCTATAAGGAGGGGGCCACGGAAGTCACCATCTGGCGAAACCATTCCGAGCGAACTGGTGACACCTGGTGCACCGCAACTGTTGTTGCGTTGCAGTCCCAAGAGCTGATCTCGTTGCACATTAGATGGCAAGTTTGAGCTGCCGAATTGAGTGAATGTCATCGGTGTGCTGTGGTTGTGCGGATGTCGGAGGGCCTCGAGCCCTTTTTTGTTTGTGGTGTATGGGATGTTCATCGGTTCGAGGCGCGGGCGAGCCAGCGCCGGAGTGAGAGGCGGGGGTTGGTGACTCGTGAGCAGGGCGCGTTGTGATGGAACCAGCGGAATGCCTTGATCTGGTCGAGGATGTCAATGTGATCGAAGTCGTCAACGAGTTCCTCGACGAAGGGCATGTCGAGAGCGGGATCGAAGGGGTAGTCCGGGAGCTTGTGCTCGAGGTAGTCGAGCACGCGTGCGACACGATCGGTTGAGGTAGTCATCGCAGCCCTCCGAGGTGCTACATCAACAAGTGTCGGCGAGCGGTAGCAACGGTCGCGGGGTCAACGGTGGGCACCTCGGCGGCGGCGGCGGTCTCGAGCGCCTTGAGACAAACGTGATCGATAGCACGGAGGTTACCGCGTGTGATCTCGTAGATGGCGTCGATCGCCTGATCGTCGAAGGGCGCCGAGTCTGAGCCGACGATGGTGGCACGGTGCTCGATGTAGGAACGAGTCTCTGCGCGGCTGAGAAGCCTGAGCGTGGCGCAGTGTGCCATGCGGCGGCTGATGGGGGCGAGGTCTTGTCGTTCGAGGAGACGCTTGAGCCCGGTGTCGCCGGCGAGGATAAGGCTGAGAAGCAGCCTCGAGTCCATGTCGAAATTTGTCATGACTCGAAGAGTGGCGAGTACCTCGGGTCTCATGTCTTGCGCTTCGTCAATGATCAATACCGGGCGGACGCCGTCTTCCTCGGCGCGAGAGCGAAAGTGCACCTGGAGCTTGCGCATGAGCGTGGGGTAAGTCCCGGCGGGCTCGATGCCGATGACCACGGCAATCTCTCGGCACATGTCGCGGCGCGAGAGCGAGGTGACCTTGACCTCGTGGACGCGGTAGCGAGCTTCTGGGAGGCGATCACACAGGGTGCGCAGAAGCATTGTCTTACCGGTACCGGAGGGAGCGACGAGGACAGCACTCATGCGAGCTTCGAGAGTCGAGCGGAGCGCGGTGAGCGGCTCATCGAAGATCGAGGACGTCCAGCGGTCGCGGACGGGAATCTCCCTGGTGAAGGGAGTTTGTGTGAAGCCAAAGTGGCTGCGTAGATCAGTGATCGTCTGAGTCATCGTCAGATCCTTTTGGGTAGCCGCCGTCGGGGTCGACGATGGGATCAAAGTCGGCCTTGAAGGCGAGGTGAGCTGCGGTGTCCGGCGCAGCGGTGGGTTCGGGGGGAGAGACAGAGCGAGGGCGTGCGCGCCGGGCGTAGGCGTTGGACTCGAGGTCGACGGGGTGAATGCGGACCTGGCGTCCGTGGTCGAGGATCGACAGAGCGCTCGAGTCAAGCAGATCGCGGGTGATGGTGATCTTCGAGCCGGCGTGTCCACGAGGTAGTTCGTAGAGCACACCCTCGAACGAGATGACGTTGTCGTTTGAGACGCGCCGTTCGAAGGAAAGTGTGAAGCAGGCATCGAGCCAGGCGCGCTCGGGATAGTTGAGGTCGCGTTCATCCTCGGCCCAGCGCTCGGCGGGAGTCTTGCCCTTGAGCCCTTCGTGGGGTGCGTGGTTGTAGTGGTGGCGGGCCCAGTGAAGGAGGCGCAACGTGAGGGCAGAGGGCTCGGGATCGATTTCAGGGTTTCGGTCCCAGGTGCGTAGGAGTTGTTCCCATAGGGTGCGGTTGAACCGTTCGACCTTACCGTGCCCTTCGGGATACGCCTCGGTGCCGTAGATGAAAGAGAACCTCAAACGTCCAGCCACGCTACGGGTGTCGCCCGAAATGAAGCCGCCGCCGTTGTCGAGAAACAGAACGCGCATCAACCCGACCTCGAGGATCACCTGGTGGAGCGCGCGGAGAAAGACTTCGGTGGACTCGCTGGTGCCGACGAGTCCTCCGAGGATGAAACGTGTGGCATCGTCAATGAAACAGATGGCAACACGCTTGAGGTGCTGAGAGCCGGCACGGAAGTGTTTTCCGTCGGCGAGAACCATCAGCATGCGCTGGGAATAGGCGAACCGACGCATGTCCTGATCCCGCCGACGTGAGGGCCGGGTGAGAGGTAACCCCAGGCGCTTGCAGGTTCGCCACACAGAGGTGCGGTCGACCGGCTCCCTTTCGCCGATGTGACCCTGCTCACGCGCGCGGCGGATGAGTTCTGGGACTGAGGCTCTTGGGTCAGTTTTCTTCTCCTGCTCGAGAAAGCGCACCAGTTTCGGGGACAGCACGGTGGAGTCCCGGATCTTTTTGCGGGCTCGATCTTCGAGACCCTCGATCCCCGTCTGTCGGTAGGCACCTAGCCAGCGATAGACGGTGCGCTCGGTGAGTCGCACCGAGCGCCCGCGAGAATCGACGTGCGGCAAGCGGAGCACAGCGCGAATTGCCTGCGCGTCATTCATGCCCGACAGCACGCGCGCTTCCACTTCGGAGATGACCTGGTAGCGCAACAGCGCTTGCGGAGAGATGTGATGTCTCGAGTCGTCCTGCACAGCGTGTGTCCTCCCTCGAGCACCTTGCGGGAAGTACGATCACGCCGCAGCGACGATTGTCGAGGGATGGCTCAGGGGGGAGCGAGCCCCGTTGTTTTGAGGAGTGTCGAGGGCGAGACGAGACGCCCGAGGGAGGGATCAGCGATCCGAGCCGGCCCCCAAGCTCCACCCAGGGCGCCAGCGGCAAGCCACCGCGACCACAGATCATCGGCAAGCGGCTGCGCGCTCAGAACCGCCACGACGGCCTGGGCGCGTTCAGAGAGTCGGTATGTCCTCGGCCACTGTCGACGAAGCCGTTGGTGCTCGAGCCCATCGATTCCCAGGAAGTCGCGAAGGCGCTCGACGGTGCGCTGCCTGATCTCCCCAGCCAGCCCGAGGAACCGAGCGCACCGCCTTAACCAGCGTCTTTGCGTTCCGTAGCGCCCCGGTTGTGCCGCTTCGACGTCGGTTCCTTCGCGCGACCAGCGCCGATTCCGCGCCGCCTCGATAGCCGCAACACACACAGTGCCCTGCCACCCCGCCCCGCCTCGGTCCTCGCGCTCCGCCTCCACCGACGCGAACCCGCTCACCTCGATCGGCGCCATCGCCATGCGTCCGTAGGGCACGTGGCCGAAGGGATAAACGGTGAAGTAGCACGAGTGCTCGCGGCAGTGTCGTGTCGCAATCGGGAACTCCGGACCCGCCTTCCGCTTGCGGTAGCCGTGCCCCACGACATCGCACGGCTCGTCCGAACTCGCCTTCAGGCATTGGGCCACCGCGACCGCCGGTCGCATCCTACCCTGCGCATCTGCAACATACGGAGAGCTGATGAACGGCTGCACTGCCCACTCTTTTTTCCGAACTCCCTGGCCACCACCGCCCATTTCATGGCACACTTACCCTGTCCCCCTTCGTGGGGGCTTCGCGAGGCGTGTCTATGCTCAGATAACGAACTCAACGCGAAGAAGCCCACAGCTCCATCAAAGCTGTGGGCTTCACTTCTCCAGAAGACACCGCCTCACTCACCCCGAGTCCACCAACATCCTATCCTTTTCTGACAACCAGTGTGCAACGACACCTCTCATCTCCGCCGCTGGGACCGCAACGCAGCAACTGTGACACGCGTCTACAAGAACCAAGACGGTGACTTCAAACGTACGAACGCACTACGCGAGCGTGACATCGACGCTGCCAAGAACTCACTCGACGAAGCGCGCGTGTTTATGCAGAAGTACGAGCAGCAACACAGCCAAGTCGAGAGCGAAAGTCGCAAGGAGGAACGGAAGCTCTCGCTCTAGCAACGACAACCCGGATCCCAGAAGCCCCCGCCGGAGGCACCCGTCTTCCCGTTGCCCACAACCTGTGGGACCGATGCGCGCAGGGCGTGCTGTAAGGGCGGCTTTAGCCGCGAGCGAAGCGAGTTTACGCTTCACACGCGCGAGCACATTGGTAGCATTGGTTGTGGCCTCGGGAACCGGCCTAGTGAACGAGGTCAGGCAGCAACTCTCTCTCTTGCGAGACGTTACGCTGCTGGCTTTGCTCGCCTAGATCCTTTTTGAAATCTAGGCCCCTGAGTCTTCGATAGTCGTCTTCTGTCCAAGAAGCGAGATACTGCTCGGACTCTCTGCGGGGCATAAACGATGTGGTCTTTCGTGATCGAGCCTTGATGGTGCGCCGAAGAGTGGTACCTGAGATGGTATGCGTATAAGGGCCGGTCACGGATGAAGTGAACCAACCGGTGATTCCCCTATCGAAGTCTGCTTGAGCAATTGTTCCGAATTCACTCGGCATCACGATCTGTGCTCTACGCTTTTGGTAGCTTTGAGACTCTCGCCCCTCTTCTGTTTGAGAAAGCACGGGATCTATCCGCTCCTCCTCCCCTAAGACCTTTGCGCTCCATGCTTGGCTCTCGGGGCTGTCTTGGCGAAGCAGTGCTTTGAATGCGCATTGGCCAAGGATGACGTTCGCCTGCTCTCGACCATAGACTTGCCGAAGGAGCTCGACGTCCTGCACCCCGGCGACAAGCGCACACCCAAACTTTCTACCATTGGCCGCCAGTTCTTCAAGGCCACGAAACTTCCCTTGCGCCACCTCATCGAGAAAGAACCAGGTCCGTGAGGTTCTGGACGGCGGCCTATCCATAAGAAGCTGGGAAGTGCGAGCGAGCACAACGCGATTGAGCGCGTCGGTGGCTTCGGGAGCTGCTTGGCTTCTTCCGAGGAGCAGTACAGAACCAATCTCATCTTGCATCCACTTGCGAAGGCTAAGCCCAGATCCACGGGTAACGGCATGACTCACGCTGTGCCGGTCAATATCTAGACACGAAAAAGTGCTCCAGTCCTGGTAAAAAGGAGGTGACAACAACCCTTCTCGCCAAAGCCAGGAGCACTTGTAAGGTGAAACTCCCGCATCAGCTTCGAAGAGTCAAGTACTTTGCAGCCCCCGACTCGGTCACATCGTTCGCCGGCCTTAAGCTCATCACCGACCTCGCTCACAAGCTGGGAATCATCCGTGGGCTCGACACGCTGACAGTCAAGAAGCGCCGCCGCGGGATACCCGTTGCGGACTTCGTCATGAGCCTGGTCCACAACTTTGTTGTCGGTGGACAACACCTGACCGACCTGCAGGTCCTGCGAGACGAGAAGGCGACGCGCGAGCATCTCTACGAGCTCGAGGTCCCGGCCCCGACCACCGCGGGAGAGATGCTGCGCAAGTTCACGATCGGCCACATCAAGCAACTCGAGAAAGTGATCGCCGGAGCCCTCTACGTCGCCGATGACATGCGGGGCGGGGACGAGCCTATCACCCTCGATCTCGATAGCTCGATCTTTCAAGTCTACGGTTACCTCAAGGAGGGAGTTCGGTACGCCTACAACAACATGAAGGGATTCAACCCGCTGCTTTGCTTCTGGTCCGAAACGCGACTGCTGATCGGTGCAAGACTGCGTTCGGGGAATCGCCATTCGGCTCACAAAGCCGTCAGCTTCCTCACGGAATGTCTCGCGCGCTTGCCGCAAGGCCGTCGCATCCACGTTCGAATGGATGCCGGCTTCTACGCTCGAGAGATCGTCGAGTTCCTCGTCGGCCGGGGATTGGAGTTCTCGATCTCGGCGCGACTGACAGAGGCGTTGCGGGCCGGCATCGACGCCCTTCCCGAGGAAAGCTGGAAACCCTATCCATGGGAAGAAGGGACGGAGTACGTCGAGCTTTCCTACAAACCTTCCAGTTGGCCTCACGCGTTTCGCATGTTGGTCAAACGGCAACCGCTCCACGAGGGGAATCAGCTCGTGCTTGGCGGGTACTTCTACACACCCGTGATCACCAATCGCCGGGGAGCGGCATCGAGTCTGCTCAAGTACCATCTTGCGCGAGGCGGTGCAGAGAATTACATCGAGGAGTTCAAGAACAACGTCAGTGCGCGTCTGCTTCCCAGCCAGAACTTCATGGCGAACTACGCGTGGCTGGTCATCGCTCAACTTGCCTACAACCTCGGCCAGTGGTTCAAACTCCTCGTGCTTCCCGCTTCATCTCACAGCCATCAGTTCAAGAAGCTCCGACTTCACTGGTTCTGCGTGGCGGCACGTATCATCCGTTCAGCCCGGAGCACCAAGATCGCCCTCGCCAGGGGACACGACGCCGCAGAACGATTCGCTCGAGCTCAAGCGACAATCCTCTTGCTGTAGCAATTCGCCAGTTCTCCGGGGACCAACAACAACTCACCCTCCTTGCACGACCGAGGGAGAAGTGCGCCGTGAGCGCACGGTCCTGTGGCTCCGGTGCACGCTCCCGCGCGTCCGTACCCCTGTCACGTACCGGACGCGCGCCTTGATCACGCTTCATGCGACGCGATACCATCCGATCGTACTCTTACCCGTGGATCTGGGCTAAGGCTTGGCACGAAGGCTGAAGTGATTGCGACGCTCGCGGACATATCAACGGGAGGCCATCTTGCTTCGACAGCCGTTCATCTCTACTACCGATTGTTCGGAGAGCTATTCCCCGAGGAAGCGAAGAAGGTCCCGAAGCGCTATGAACACGGCGACCACTACGAGGTGCACCGTGTTAACGAGTTGGAAGCGCGGCTTCGGGAGAAGCTCGCCGAAAGCCGCGTGTACTCACCGCGGCACAAGGAAGGCAACACGCATTCGCAGAAGCTCTGAGCCCCAGAGATCGTGGGGGTTCCATCGAGGTTCGCCATGGAGCAGCAAGTCAGTCGACAGCACCGTGAAGACGAGTCACTCCTCACCGTGGCGCAAGTAGCTGAGTGGCTTCGAGTTAGACCCTCCACTATCTATGCTTGGGTTGCCTCGGGTAAGATCCCGCACGTTCGGGTCGGAACACTGATCCGATTCGACAGACTGGGTGTTCTTCGGTGGCTTGGCACGAGAAGGGAGGGATGAATACGTGCCAAAGTTGCCGAGAGGCATGTTCAAGAGAGGCAGCTCGTTCTACACGCGAATCCACAGGGGTGGTCGTGACCGATGGGTGAGCCTTGGAGGAAGCTACGAGCATGCGTGCCGTAGGCTTCAAGAGCTACGCGGATTCGAAGGGCAGGGCAGTCTGCCCGATCCATCCGCGTCTGTCCGGATGGTCGCAAAGACCTGGCTTGCTGTTCGCGTCGCAACGTCGCGGAACGAACGTGGGCTTAGGCTTGCGCGCACACGTGTCGAGAAGTACCTCGAGCCCTACATGGGCACGATGAAGCTCTCGTCAGTGACGCCGGATGATCTTCGGCAGTACAGGCTCTGGCTCGAGAGGAAGAGCATCTCAGCTCAGACGGTGAAGCACCTCTTGAGCGATGCGCGTTGCTTCTTCTATTGGTGCGAGGATAGTGGGTACATCGAGAAGGCCCCGGTGCCAAGGAGGCTCCTTCCTCGGATTCAAGAGAAGCCACCGGAGCGACTGACTGACGTAGAGATCGCCAAGCTCACTTCGCTGCCCGAACCCTATGGGTTTGTGGCGAGGTTGGGAATCGGAACTGGCCTTAGGTGGGGTGAGCTCTGTCGAGCTCAAGCGTCAGATGTTGAGCGAGGGATGCTCGTGGTGAGTCAAACGAAGAGCGGTCGAGTGAGAAGGGTGCCGCTCTCTCCGGAGCTGCTCGCTGAACTGAGGCAGCACGTAGGGAGATTGGTGCCGTTTTCCTACGAGTCCAAGAGTTCGCTTGCAAGCATGATCCGGCGCGAAAGCGGAGTGAAACGGTTTCACCTCCATCTCATGCGCCACACGTTTGCCTGCAGGTGGCTTGAGGACGGCGGAAACCTGGCTGCTCTACAGCTCATCCTCGGGCACCAGAGCATCACGACCACGCAGCGGTACGCAAGACTCACCGACGAGGTGGTGAGTCGCGAGGCCGCACGATTGGCCCGCCAGAAAACCGTAGCAGGACCGTAGCAGCCCCTGTGAAAGGGGGACAAACCGTAGCAGTCGAAGGGTGAGGGGAGTCTCGAAGGGCTGTAAGTCGTTGGGAAAGTTGGCAGGCCCGGAGGGAATCGAACCCCCAGCCCCCGGTTTTGGAGACCGGTGCTCTGCCAATTGAGCTACGGGCCTACGTTGTTGGAACGACAGACGATACGGCCCTCTCGCCGTCCTCGTCAACCCCATTTGTCTCGGTTTCCAACTGTTTGGCTGAAGCTGCGCTTTGGCGCTCCGCGGTAGCGGACCCCGGAAGTCACGCCCAGGTTTGACTAGGGAAAGTCGACGGCGAGGGACACTTCTTTTTTGCGCTAGCAATACTGGGCATCTGCTCTGGATCGATGTCCGCTCGCCGCAACAGCTGCTGATTATTGTGATCCTACTCCACCATCACCAACTTGTACGCCCGCTCCGCCGCGCCCAGCCGCACGCGCGCCAAGTAGGTGCCGGACGGCAGCCGTGCGCCGGCGTCGTTGGTGCCGTCCCAGTTGATGGTGTGAGTGCCGGCTGCGTGCGCACGCCGCCTGAGTTGGCGCACATGGCGTCCGCTCGGATCGAACACGTCAACCGCCACTTCGCCGGCGCTGGCGATCTCGTAGACCAGCTCCGTCGACGGATTGAACGGGTTCGGCCGCGCCGACAGGGTGAGCGCTGCTACCGGCGCGCCGCTCGCATCGGCGACTGCCGTAGTGGCGCAGCCGGTGGGGAGACCGATGATCGCCTCCACGTCACCAGAGCCAAAGTCGAGATCCACCTCGACATAGACTACGCCGTTCTCAGCCAGATCGACACCCGGACCAGCGACGTTCGAAGCGTTCAGGTCGACGATGGTTGCATCGGCTATGCCGTCGTTGTCGACGTCGACGGTGTCGCCGGTTGCCAACAACACCTGCGAGTCAAGCAGGTCCGATGCATCGCATGCGACGAAAGCGTACTCGATCGTTGTTCCGTCGGACCAAATGTGCACTGCTTGCCCATGGTTGTTGATGCTCAAAGCGCGAACCGCAGCGGCATTCCCGAGCAGCACACCGGCGACGGTGTCTCCCTCGCGAACAACGATGTTGCCGTTGTAAGCGATGAACTCATCGCTGGCCGAATCGCCGTCAGTGTCGCCTGAAAACAGGTAGTTGCCAGCATTGTTGATCGACACGACATCAAAGCTCGCCCAATTGTCGCCGTCGCCGGTGGGCTCCGACTCTCGCGCGACCAACGAGCCGCTCACATACATGAAGGCGTCGTTATCGGTCGACCCAGTTTCCATCAACAGTTCTTGGATGTGTTGGCTGCCGTCGTCAGAAAACTCGTAGTCGAAGGCAACGCCCGAGGGGCGCGCGATGGTGAAACCACCGACCACATCGTCGGATGCCAAAAGCGGGGCGATGGTTCCAGGGGTGGCGTCGGTGCTGCCGTAGAGGACGCGGGCTTCGGTGCTCGTGCCGCCCGACTCGTTCAATCCGGCAACCCAAGTGCAGCGACCGTCGGGTAGCATCCGTGGGCGACTATGAAACGTCGTGTTGACGCCGGCCGGATAGCCGGCAGCCTGTGCGTTCTCTTGGGCAAGAAAACCGTTGTGGGTCCAGACGCCGTCGTTGCCGGCGATCGAAGGGCTATAAATGAAGGTGCCGCCGTCGCCAACGCCGCAAGTCGATTCGGCGCCGGTCAAGATGGTGCCGACTGCGTCAATGTTGAGCCACAAATAACCGTTGCCGTACCAGACGAAGCGCGTGGCAGTGTTGTTGCCGGTAAAGCCGACGGTGCCGTCACCGGCGGTGAAGGGCGGAGAAAGCGACGTGATCGTGCCGCCGCCTCCACCTGGCGGCGTTTGCCCGTCAGCGAGGACTAGGGTGACGGCGATCGGGTCGCCCGCGGCGTTCGTGGACGCCGCGCCAGTGGCTTGTGGGTCGTCGTCGAGTTGGTGGGATTCGCTGGGTTCGACACCTCGAGCTTCCAACTCGGCGACCGCGGCTGGGTCGAAGATGACGGCCGGAGACTGCTCGGCGTGCGATGACGTAAGGAGGCTGACGATCAAAGCGGTAGCACACACGACGGGCAACGTGAAGCGCAAGTGGG
>CBDCWB010000024.1:0-6866 GCA_965223205.1 Candidatus Eiseniibacteriota bacterium
ATACCGATCGGCGAACGCAGCTCCGCAATGAGAACTCCGGATCTATTGCCAGGAACGAGGCAGAGAGAATGTTGATTGCTGCTGGCCCTGGAACCGGCAAGAGCTACCTGTTTATGGATCGAATCGGAGCTTGGGCAGAGCTTCATGGCCACCAACCGATCTATGTATCGAGTTTCGTCCGGAAGCTGATCCTTGATCTGAGCCAGCGTGTTAGTTCGAGTGACCTTTCAGATGAGGCTAAGGCGGCGGTGAGTGTTTCGACTCTTCACAAGCTCGCGAGGAGCGTTGTAGAGCGCAACGGTGGTACCAGTTGGCTACCGATGGGCCCGCATATCCACATGATCGGCGAGGAGTGGAAAGGCGTCGTCTGGGACGACGTTCTGAGACTGTCCCCTGATGACGTGGCGAAACCTATTGAGGAATTCGAAGCGAGATACCACGAAGCCGATTTCCCCAAGGAGGAGCCTTGGCCGAATCTCCATCAGACCTACGAGCGTCTATGTCAGTTCTATAACGCGCTCGGTTTTGCAGATTTGATTGTTCTTGCCACTCAAGCACTATCTGAGAATCCCGGGCTCAACGACCATGCATTGTGGATCTTTGACGAGTTTCAAGATTTCAACACAGCAGAGGAGAATCTCGTACGTGCGTGCATGGAGGGGGCTAACAGCGTTCTATTGGCAGGCGATGATGACCAGGCCATCTATCAGTCTTTCAAGGGGAGTCGGCCTGGAATAATCAGGAGCTGGTATCGCGATCCATCGATCGCAAACGCAATGCTACCCCTGTGTGGTCGTTCGTCCTTCCATATTTGCATGGGCGCCTCATCATTCCTTGCTCAACATGACAGCGCCGAGAGGATCGACAAGCTGTTCCTTCCGATTGACACGAACGAAGAGGCCACTCGGATCCAAGTCGTGGCCGCGTCGAAACCACAAACAGCAGTCGCCTATATCCATGAATTCATCAAGGAACATGAGGATCAGATAGCTGCACGTAGAGATGCGATCAACAGAGGCGAATCTGACGAGTCCTACCTACTCGTAGTAAGCCTTAGCGGTGATCCTGAGGACTATCTCGGGGACGCAGGAAAAGAGCTGATGGCAACCATCGAACACTGGCGGCTTGAGGAAGCAGGTCCGGGGGAGGACTGGAGACGGGTCCTGATCTACTACATGCATGCGTCCAACCCGCTTCAGAACTTCACGCTCAGGAAGGTTCTGCACCTCGAAGGCATCGCACCAGACAAAATAGCGTCACTCGTGACGGAAGCTCTGGAATCAAATCAGAGCCTCAGCAGCATTGAGGACGAGGTTATCCGTGAGGTTGCAGAGAAGTGTCAAAAGGTGTGCGAGGTAGTCCAGGACGATTCGATAGATCCGATGGAGAAAACAGAGCAGATCGCCGAGTTCGTAGGCGTGACGGACACCGATCGGCTAGCTCAAGACCTGGAGGCCTTCCCAATCGGAAAGACGACTTCTGATGATGACGTGGAAACGACGCGGTTCGTCTCACCGGTCGAGTTCATGACCATGTTCCGAGCCAAGGGACTATCAGCCGATCATGTCATCATCCTTGGCGCTGACTCAATCAACATGGGTCACGCGACACCGGAACTGTTCTACGTCGCAATGACGAGAGCTCGCGAGTCTTTGCACCTCCTTATTCCACTTGGAGCAAAAGGTGCTAGCGAACCACACCCGTTCGTCCTGGAGCTCCCCAGCGACCACTGCTCCTTCTCAAAGTATCTCAAGTCCGGCCTACAACCCTTTGAGAGTCGGTCGAAGTTCATTTCCTACTTCGGCCAACGCAAGTATCAGATCGCAAAGAGCGCCAAAGCCGAAAAGCAATAGAGGAAACACGCGTGCATACCTGCGCTCAGGTCTTTTCCAAGTCTTCGACTGCCTCGTCGAGCGTTGCACGAACGTGGTTCAAGTGAAGAAGGTGTTCGACGCGACAGCCAAGAGCGTTCGTGAGACAATCGAACGGCAATGGGTGATACTTCGCGACCGGCGTTAGCGATGGGGTTCTGACGTGGAGCTCTACTTCTCTGACTACTACGAGGTAGATCGCAAGGTCCTAGACGACTATGGGGCGTTCGACATAAGCCTTGTATCTGATCTGCCACTATTTGTGGACCCCTTCTTGCTGTTCAACAGCGACAAGCCGGAATACCAGAAGTTGCATGAGTCAATAATCCGTTACCTCGTCTTTCTTCGTGACAAGGCAGTCCTGGGTCTCGATGACGGACTGGTCGACAACTGGTACAGGTTCAAAGAGGTCAAACAGAATTGGCTGGGTTTCACGCTGCTCGGCAACGAAGGGCACGCCCTTGGAGCTGTGTTCGCACAATCGCTGCACGCAGCTCTCGGAGGACCTCTCGCGAGTTTCGGCGAAGAAGATGTAACGACAGGATCACACTTGGAGAAACTGGGTCTCATTCGAGGAGGCGTTGGCAAGGACAGCATTAGCGACTTCACGACCAACCTGATCAAGGAGCATCTCCTTGAGTACACACAGGCGTTCGCACGAGAGCATCTTGATGAGAGGCAATGCCGCGAGTTTGGCGTCAGACGCGTGCGCTTCAACTACGACACGGAGTCATGGGAGACAGGTCGCTACTACCTCCCTGAACTCCGCGACGATTTCATTCTCCTTACTCCAACCGACATCCTGACCCGGGATGACACCTGGATTAGCCATCGAGACATGATCGACCAATTCAGTCGACTACCTCCAGCTCTGCCGAACGAGCAACTGCGAGCTCAGATCAACAACTACTTCCAGTCCCTTCTAAGCCGCAAGCCATCGTCAGGTGAGAAGAAGGCCGCCGCTCAGAAGACCATTGAGCGGTATCCCGAACTGATCGACTACTACATCAAGTCCAGAGAAGAACAAGGTGACAGAGCACGCTCGGTTAGCGGCAAGAAAGTGCAAGAGACCGACCGAGTCCTTGTTAGGCAGCTGCAGGAATTGGTCGCGGATCTACAAGCACGAACAGATTTCTTCGACATACCTTGGACCAGCTACGACGAAGCTCTGCTGAAGGCGAAGGATTTCAAACAGTACGTCGAGAACCAAGACGGTTATCAACTCATCAACAGAGACGGTCAGCCGTTCTCGAACGAGAAAGAGTTGCAGCTCTACTTCGGACTCATGTGGTGCGGGAATGACTTCGACACCAATCGTGAACCGAACAACGGGCGTGGCCCGGTCGACTTCAAAGTGAGCTACGGAGCCGGTGATAAGTCCCTTATCGAGTTCAAACTCGGTAGCAACAAACGGCTAAAACACGGACTGAGCAAGCAAGTGCCTGTCTACGAAGCTGCAAATCAAACCAATCAGACAGTCAAAGTGATCATCTGCTACACGATGAAGGACCAACAGCGCGTGGCGAAGATCTTGAAGGAACTGAAGCTCAAAGACGCCGAGAACATCGTGGTCATCGACGCACGACGGGACAACAAGCCCTCTGCATCAAGGGCCTGAGCAGATTCACGTTGCGTCAACGCGCTAGATCTCATCGAGATTCTCGATAGCCGCGAGGAGCTCGGCCGTTGCATCGACGTGGTTCAAGTAGTGTCCTGTTAGGCCCACCAAAATGAGAATCATTCTCATTTCACAACAGATGTGAAATCACGATCGAGACGTCCAAGTGCGACGTCTCTTTCATTTGACAGGGGACTGGGCCCAGTGTCTGCGACCACCGTTGGGATGGTTCTAAGTCCTGTCTCTTCCTGCTGTGCTGATCACAACGAATCAACAGAGGTGAGTACCGACCCGTTGCGCCTTCGTGGTTGCCAGAACAACACCAAACGTCATGCTGGATACAGGGGTGGGAGGAAGGAGGACAACCATGACCAAGAGACCACCGCGCAGACCCGCGCGTCAATGGCCTCCCAAAGGCTCCTACCCACACCCAGCCGGCGGCTACATCACACCCACCACCCGCGGCAGACGCATCCACGTCACCGGACACCTCAAAGCCGAACCCGACATGAAGCGACTAGCCGAAGCTGCCGTGGAACTCGCCGATCACCTGCGGCGAATAGACGACCAGGGTCGGAGTCGACGCGACACCGACCGACGATCGTGAGACAATAGGTACCAATCGAAGGAAGGAGGACGTTGAGTGCGTTCGTTCAGATCACTGACGCTGCATGATTGGAGACAGTTTCGAAACGTGGATATTGAGTTCCATTCGCGGCTGACAGTACTTACTGGAGCAAACGGAGCTGGAAAGACAACGATCCTCAACTTGTTGGCCCGACACTTTGGTTGGTCGATCAGCCTTGTCGGAACTCCGAGGATCAGCAGAAAGGGTGTACGAAAGTACTTCAGCGGGATCCTCACAGGCAGGAAGAGTCCAGATCCCGGAAACCACGAGATCGGCCGAATCGAGTATTCGGATGGAGAACCCGCGGTCATTCAGGTTCCCTTCGAAGTGAGTGACTCCTATCAAGTGAAACTTGGAGGTCAACAAGCAGTATCAGGCATATACGTCACGTCTCATCGACCGGTCTACTCGTACCAAAAAGTCACGAGCATCCCCACCGACGTGCAACCCGAGGATCAGCTCTTCGATCAGTACGTCAACAATCTTCGGCAGTACTACCAGCCCAGTGGGCGAATCGAGTCACCGAGTCACCGACTCAAGACAGCCCTGATCTCTTTGGCAAACTTTGGTCCAGGCAACGAATACGTTCAACCAAACCCTTCAGCACTGGAGACGTTTCTCGGGTTCCAGGACATCCTGCGGCACATACTCCCTGCTGAACTTGGTTTCCAGAAGATCGACATCCGTGTTCCAGACGTGATTCTCGAGTGCGACTCAGGTGACTTCCCGCTGGACGGCGCCTCCGGCGGCGTTTCCGCACTGATTGATGTTGCGTGGCAAATCTTCATGAAGTCCCGTACAGACGACTCCTTCGTGGCCGTGATCGATGAGCCCGAGATTCACCTGCATCCAAGCCTCCAGAGAACGGTCCTCCCGGGTCTCCTTGACGCCTTTCCCAACGTTCAGTTCATAGTGGCGACCCACAATCCATTCGTCGTTACGTCGGTCGAAGACTCGACGGTCGTCGTGCTCGACTTTCTCGACAGCAAAGTGGTGTCTCAAGCAACTCCCTGAGGCCGATCGCTCGGCTTCTGCGAACAGGGTGTTGTCAGAGGTCCTCGGTGTGCCAGTGCCGTTACCACTGTGGGTTGAACGGAAGCTCGACTCCCTTGTTGACGAGTACTCGGACAGGGATCTCAACAAGCGGAAGCTCGATCAATTGAGAGCGGACATGCAAGAAATCGGTCTGGGGCAGTACTTCCCTGAAACCGTGAACCAGATTACAAGGACCAAGAAGCATGATCGCTCTGACTAAGGCTGAAGAGCCCGATGTACTAGTCAACAACAAGCGAGCGTGGACAGATGAGTACAAAAGTGGAACTGACAAACGCCGCTACGCGCATGACGACATTCGACTAGCCCTCTCGAACGAGACACGGTCGAAGTGTGCGTACTGTGAATGTCGGGTCAATCATGTGTCCTGGATCCACGTAGAGCACATCACACCGAAGTCAGCCGATCAAGACCTGGTCTGTGACTGGAGGAACCTGACGCTGGCCTGTCAGCGGTGCAACGTTTACAAGGGCGACTACTTCAACGCTGCTTTGCGGCTGATCGACCCATACGACGGAGACCTTGACCGCCATCTCGGCTGGCTCGGACCGATGATGACCCACCTCACAAATGATCGAGGGAAGGCGACCATCGACCGAATCCGACTCAACAGGGCGGAACTCCTCTTTGAACGAAGCGAGCACTTCGGACGAATTCAGATGATGATCGACACAATCAACGACAACCCAGGACCAGTGGCTGATGCGATGAAAATAGATCTGGAACGACTCTTGTCCAACGACGCGGAATTCGCAGCAGCGACCCGAGCGTACATTGCGAGCAAGGGATTTGAGCTCTAGCTAGAAGCGTTTCGTTTCAGATGCCTCATCACCGTCGTCCGGTGGACCTCGAACTGCTCGGCGATCTCGTTGATGGTTTGTCCGAGAGCTCGAGCATCGATCACTTCGAGGATCTGAGCCTCGGATAGCCGGTTCAAGCGCCGTTGGGTGTTGCGAGGACGTTCGTTATCTGTCGTAGAATCTTCTTGAACAGTGGTCAGATCGACGTTGCGATGGTTCGCGTTCTGTCCTGTTAGGCCCACCCAATCTTCGGTCAGAAAAGGTGTCTGACCAGGCGGAACGCTTGCAGTCGCCGCCCAGCCCGGCGAAACAGAACTCGCTTTGAGCGCATCCGCGAAGCAGATGCTGTCGCTCCACTGGGCGAGGGCGGGCTTCACGCAGAAATGCCTTCTACCAGCCACAACGACCGGGAGCTTCGTACCAACCTGCCGAGCTTGGGTCAATGTGAGTAGTCCAATCCTCGTGTGACACATATGTGACACAAACGAGGGTTTTAGAGAGAGGGTCGTCAACATTGAAAAGGCGACTACTCGAGAACGGAGAATTCCGACTCAGGTAGCGCGTCTTGCCGGTTGTCTAGTGGGTGAATCGCTCGGTGTCGGCGTTCGTTGGGACGCGCTATGTGACGGATTTGCCGCAACCCGTGGGGCAGCCACCCTTGGAGGAGTCGTCGGAACTGAAGCCAGCTTTGGACCGGTGTTCCGGTCCGACTGGAGAGATCGCATTCTTCAACATCGAATCAGAGGTTGAAGTAGTCGACAGCTAGCGAAGAACAACGGGTACCGACCAAATCGATCCGATTCACTTCTTATGATCCTGGGCAACGGCTACGGCCCGAGCGGCCCATTCCAACAATGTCGACTCGTTGGATTTCACCTGTTCAGGGATGAGCCAAT
>CBDCWB010000025.1:0-15505 GCA_965223205.1 Candidatus Eiseniibacteriota bacterium
GGCCCGGGGTTGATCAGCCTTCTTCCAGTCTACGTGTTCCCTGACACCGCGGGGCAGACGTCGTCGCCGGTCGTCGTGGATCTAGACGCCGACGGCGTCGATGAGATCGTTGTGGCTAGAGGCATCGGCAGCCAATCGAACGATCCCGACAAGCAGCCGCGCCTGGTCGCTCTGCAGGTGGTTGCTGGCGCGGTGCAGCAGTTGTGGGAAGTGGTGCTGGGGCCGACCGCGGCGCTCGGCAATGGATTAGGCGTTGTGCCGCCGCCTCACGCTGTTGACCTGTACGGTAACGGTGACATTGCGTTGCTTTGTGGTGACAAGAAAGGGACCAGTGACGAGGTCGTGCTGCACGTCGTCCACACTGGGAGCGATCCACCTCTTCACGAGACTTGGAGTACACCGATTCGGCAGCGAATTCTTGGGAATGATCGAGGGGTGTTGAGCGAATGCAGCTCAGGCAATGTGGACGGTGACAAGTATCCAGAGTTGTTTCACGGGACGAACCTACGACACGTAATGGCGTGGGATGTGGCGACCAAGGCACCGCAGAAAGGCTGGCCACGGACACTCAGTGATCGTGTATTCGGCAGGGTGGTCGTCAAAGACATTGACAACCATGGTGGCATGGAGGTTGTCGCCTCAGATTTTGGTGGCGAGATCCACGTTTGGGACTACCAGTATGCAGGCATCAGCCTCCGTGAGAGTCAAGCCTATTCTCAGTTGAAATGTTGACCGGCTCTCCCCTGCATTCTTACGCGACCTCCTTCAGTTGTGCTGTTCCGTCGATCCCGAGCTCCCGACCAATTGCATCTTGAAGCTTGGCCAGGTGTCGGTGTCCCTTGATGCGTCGGAGCCTCGGTTCGATGTCCATCAGTGCAGTTGCCAACCATCGGTGTTTGTGTCCTGAGTTCTTCCAGCAATCCACCTTCGCGCAGCATTCCTCCACCATGGCGTTTACCGACTCGAGGCAGTTCGTCGTCTTGAGAGATCGACCCAGCACTCCAAACACTCCAAGACGATGCAAGGTCAGCGTCTCCTCGATCCCTTCGAGGAGACTCGCTGCCGCTGACTGGTTGCGCTGCTCGAGCTCCTGATAAATCACCTTGAGCTCGGCCACTGCCTCTTTCAACGTCGGGCGATCATAGGCACGCTGAAGCCGCTTGCGCATCACTGCCTGCTCCTTCTTCGACAGGTAGCGAAGCACGTTTTCTCTCTTGTGCCACTGGCATCTTTGCACCACTGCGCGAGCCTTGAAGGCGCGCTTGACTGCGGTGCGAAGACCCTTTGCCCCATCGATCACCACCAGGATTCCCCGGCTGATGTCGAGCCCCCGATCGATCAGCGTGCGAAAGAACGCCGTCAGCACATCTGCGTTCTCAGTGTTGGTTTCAACGAAGCCCAGAAAGTGCTTCTCGCCACCCTGCGTCACCCCCTGCGCAACCACCATCGTCGAGTCGGCAAACGACTTGCCATCGACAAAGAGCACCAAGTACTGCTCTTTGCTGAGGTCTCGATCTTGGAACTCCCGCAGCCTGGCTGCGCTCGCTTCGACAAACGACCGCGACACCGACGAGCTCGATAGCCCGATCGCTCCGGGGACCGATTCTGCAGCCGCTTCGTAGTTCGATAGCCCGTAGAGCACGCGTTTCAGTAGCAGTGTCCACTTCGCCACGCTACGCTTTCGCAGGGTGCCTCGTCACACGAGGACATTGACTCGCATCCGCTGGTGAACAGCATTCGACCCGTGGAGTTTCGCCGTTGTTCATACCAACCTCCGGCCAACGCCTCCACCTCGCTCCAGCACCTCCGCCACATGCTCAGATTTTGAGTGCCACCTTCGCATCCAAGTCGAGGTCTTGGTCTGCTCCCGATCCATCACTTCAACCTCACCCAGCACCTTCGACTTCTTGCGTCTTCCGACCTTTCGTAGGAAACTCGACATCTCGGCTCCTCCTCTCTGCGGCCTCATGTGTGTCTCGCCAACTTCATGAAACCACAGGGGTTGGAGCCGATCAAATTTTCAACTGATTATAGGACGCCCTCCTCCGTGACGCCCCGCGAGACGATGAAGTGGCCAGGCTGGCGCCGCCACTCGTTAGTCGGATCGAGTCCAGCAATCCCAATCCGTTCAACCCGAGTACGACGCTCCGCTACGCCACGCACGAGCCCGGGCGAGTACGTCTGGTGTTGTACAAAGCTGATGGTCGCTTGGTGCGAACGTTGGTAGATGGCAACGGCGACGCCGGTTACCATGAAGTTTCCTGGGACGGCGTACGCGAGGACGGTCGTTCTGCGGCCTCTGGTGTCTACTTCGCGGTGCTCGACGTCGACGGTGAGCAGGTGGACGTTGCAAAACTCGTGTTGCTCAGGTAAGTGAGCCAGGTTCGTTGAAAGGACGCACTATGCGAAAACGATTCGCAGCTCTAACTCTGGCGATTGCTCTTACCTCCGGCACGTCACCGGCAGGAGCTGGTTGGGAGATTGATCACTGCTGGGGAGAGCTCGGCACGGAGCCTGGCGAGTTTCTGAGCGCTTTTGGAATAGCCGTCGACGATGACGGTTTGGTGTATGTGACTGACTTCGGACGGGACAACATTCAGGTGTTCGGCGCCGACGGCGAGTATCTGGCTACTTGGAGTACGGGCAGCGCTCCTGGGATGGAGTTTGACACGCCTGTCGGCCTCGAGTTTGAAGACGACCGGCTGTATGTCATGAACAGGGGGTTGTGCAAGCTCCACGTGATGGGGACCGACTGCTCAGTGCTTGGTGAGTGGTGGAGTTGCGGGTTGCTTCAGTGGGGCCACCGCATTGCTGTGGGAGCAGGTCTTGTGTGCATGGAGATCAACGGCGCCTCGGGGGGGCTCCGCGTTTTTGACCGTGCGGGCACTCATCTGTTCGATATTGACGGACTAATATCAGGGGTCGAGATCGGGCCAGTTGGCGACATCTGGGTGACGGTATACGAACCGCCGCAGATCGCCCACTACAGCTCCGGCGGTGAGTTCATCGAGGCGTTCAGCGTGATACCGCCTTGGGCAGATTGGGCAGAGCCGGTTGATTTGGCGTTCGACACAGATAGTAGCATTGTGGTCGCAAACGGTACTTGGGGTTCGTTAGAGCGTTTTTCCACGAGCGGTGAGCACTTGGAGTCGATCAACGCAACGAACGAACCGTTGAGCTTAGTTGTAGCGGGGGATGTGATGTACACGTCCAACTTTCTTACACCAATGGTGTGCAAGTTCGTCCGGCGGGTGGTGCCAGTGGAGTCAACGAGTTGGGGGGCGATCAAGGCGATGTACCGCGGCGAGGGTCGAAGGTAGCTCATAGCCGCCCAAACCCGCCGCGCCTGGTCGCTCTGCAGGTGGTTGCTGGCGCGGTGCAGCCGTTGTGGGAAGTGGTGCTGGGGCCGACCGCGGCGCTCGGCAATGGATCCGGGGTAGTGCCGCCGCCTCACGTGTCAACGGCGACGCCGGTTACCATGAAGTTTCCTGGGACGGCGTACGCGAGGACGGCCGTTCTGCGGCCTCTGGTGTCTACTTCGCGGTGCTCGACGTCGAGGGTGAGCAGGTGGACGTTGCAAAACTCGTGTTGCTCAGGTAAGTGAGCCAAGGTCGTTGAAAGGACGCACCATGCGAAAACGATTCGCAGCTCTAACTCTGGCGATTTCTCTTACCTCCGGCACGTCACCGGCAGGAGCTGGTTGGGAGATTGATCACTGCTGGGGAGAACTCGGCACGGAGCCTGGCGAGTTTCTGAGCGCTTTTGGAATAGCCGTCGATGATGACGGTGTGGTGTATGTGACTGACTTCGGACGGGACAACATTCAGGTGTTCGGCGCCGACGGCGAGTATCTGGTTACTTGGAGTACGGGCAGTGCTCCCGGGATGGAGTTTGACACGCCTGTCGGCCTCGAGTTTGAATACGACCGGCTGTATGTCATGAACAGGGGGCTGTGCAAGCTCCATGCTTTGGGGACCGACTGTTCAGTGCTTGGTGAATGGTGGAGTTGCGGGTTGCTTCAGTGGGGCCATCGCATTGCCGTGGGAGCAGATCTTGTGTGTATGGAGATCAACGGCGCCTCGGGGGGGCTCCGCGTTTTTGACCGTGCGGGCACTCATCTGTTCGATATTGACGGACTAATATCAGGGGTCGAGATCGGGCCAGTTGGCGACATCTGGGTGACGGTATACGAACCGCCGCAGATCGCCCACTACAGCTCCGGCGGCGAGTTCATCGAGGCGTTCAGCGTGATACCGCCTTGGGCAGATTGGGCAGAGCCGCTTGATTTGGCGTTCGACACAGATAGTAGCATTGTGGTCGCAAACGGCACTTGGGGTTCGTTAGAGCGTTTTTCGACGAGCGGTGAGCACTTGGAGTCGATCAACGCAACGAACGAGCCGTGGAGCTTGGTTGTCGCGGGGGATGTGATGTACACGTCCAACATTTTCACACCAATGGTGTGCAAGTTCGTCCGGCGGGTGGTGCCGGTGGAATCAACGAGTTGGGGAGCGATCAAGGCGATGTACCGCGGCGAGGGTCGAAGGTAGCTCATAGCCGCCCAAACCCGCCGCGCCTGGTCGCTCTGCAGGTGGTTGCTGGCGCGGTGCAGCCGTTGTGGGAAGTGGTGCTGGGGCCGACCGCGCCGCGCGGCAATGGACCCGGCGTTGTACCGCCGCCTCACGCTGCAACGGCGACGCCGGCTACCATGAAGTTTCCTGGGACGGCGTACGCGAGGACGGCCGTTCTGCGGCCTTTGGTGTCTACTTCGCGGTGCTCGACGTCGAAGGTGAGCAGGTGGACGTTGCAAAACTCGTGTTGCTCAGGTGAGCCAAGGTCGGTGAAAGGACGCACTTATGCGAAGACGACTCGCAGCTCTAGCTCTGGCGATTGCTCTTACCTCCGGCACGTCACCGGCAGGAGCTGGTTGGGAGATTGATCACTGCTGGGGAGAACTCGGCACGGAGCCTGGCGAGTTTCTGAGCGCTTTTGGAATAGCCGTCGATGATGACGGTGTGGTGTATGTGACTGACTTCGGACGGGACAACATTCAGGTGTTCGGCGCCGACGGCGAGTATCTGGCTACTTGGAGTACGGGCAGCGCTCCTGGGATGGAGTTTGATGATCCTCTTGGGCTTGAGTTCGAGTTTGGCCAACTCTATGTCATGAACAACGAGCTTTGCAAGCTTCACTTGCTAGCCACGGACTGCTCGGTACTTGACACCTGGTGGGACTGCATTCGACTCCATCAGGGTCGACGGATCGGCGTAGGTGGGGGGCTAGTTTGCGTCGAGGGAGGACTGCAAGGAGGGGTGCGCGTATTCGACGAAGCTGGTGAGTTTCTGTTCAATATCGGCGGCGGATACATATCAGGGGTTGAAATCGGGCCATTTGGCGACATCTGGGTGACGGTATTGGGACCTCCGCAGATCGCCCACTACAGCGCCAGCGGTGAGTTCATCGAGGCGTTCAGCGTGATACCGCCTTGGGCAGATTGGGCAGAGCCGGTTGATTTGGCGTTCGACACAGATAGTAGCATTGTGGTCGCAAACGGTACTTGGGGTTCGTTAGAGCGTTTTTCCACGAGCGGTGAGCACTTGGAGTCGATCAACGCAACGAACGAGCCGTGGAGCTTGGTTGTCGCGGGGGATGTGATGTACACGTCCAACATTTTCACACCAATGGTGTGCAAGTTCGTCCGGCGGGTGGTGCCGGTGGAATCAACGAGTTGGGGAGCGATCAAGGCGATGTACCGCGGCGAGGGTCGAAGGTAGCTCATAGCCGCCCAAACCCGCCGCGCCTGGTCGCTCCGCAGGTGGTTGCTGGCGCGGTGCGGCAGTTGTGGGAAGTGGTGCTGGGGCCGACCGCGGCGCGCGGCAATGGACCCGGCGTTGTACCGCCGCCTCACGCTGTAACGGCGACGCCGGTTACCATGAAGTTTCCTGGGACGGCGTACGCGAGGACGGCCGTTCTGCGGCCTCTGGTGTCTACTTCGCGGTGCTCGACGTCGAGGGTGAGCAGGTGGACGTTGCAAAACTCGTGTTGCTCAGGTAAGTGAGCCAAGGTCGGTGAAAGGACGCACCATGCGAAGACGATTCGCAGCTCTAACTCTGGCGATTTCTATTACCTCCGGCACGTCACCGGCAGGAGCTGGTTGGGAGATTGATCACTGCTGGGGGGAGCATGGCACGGAGCCTGGCGAGTTTCGTGGCGCTTTTGGAATAGCCGTCGATGATGACGGTTTGGTGTATGTGACTGACTTTCGTCGCAACGATATCCAGGTGTTCGGCGCCGACGGCGGGTATCTGGCTACTTGGAGTACGGGCAGCGCTCCTGGGATGGAGTTTGACACGCCTGTCGGCCTCGAGTTTGAAGACAACCGGCTGTATGTCATGAACAGGGGGTTGTGCAAGCTCCACGTGATGGGGACCGACTGCTCAGTGCTTGGTGAGTGGTGGAGTTGCGGGTTGCTTCAGTGGGGCCACCGCATTGCTGTGGGAGCAGGTCTTGTGTGCATGGAGATCAACGGCGCCTCGGGGGGGCTCCGCGTTTTTGACCGTGCGGGCACTCATCTGTTCGATATTGACGGACTAATATCAGGGGTCGAGATCGGGCCAGTTGGCGACATCTGGGTGACGGTATACGAACCGCCGCAGATCGCCCACTACAGCTCCGGCGGCGAGTTCATCGAGGCGTTCAGCGTGATACCGCCTTGGGCAGATTGGGCAGAGCCGCTTGATTTGGCGTTCGACACAGATAGTAGCATTGTGGTCGCAAACGGCACTTGGGGTTCGTTAGAGCGTTTTTCGACGAGCGGTGAGCACTTGGAGTCGATCAACGCAACGAACGAGCCGTGGAGCTTGGTTGTCGCGGGGGATGTGATGTACACGTCCAACATTTTCACACCAATGGTGTGCAAGTTCGTCCGGCGGGTGGTGCCGGTGGAATCAACGAGTTGGGGAGCGATCAAGGCGATGTACCGCGGCGAGGGTCGAAGGTAGCTCATAGCCGCCCAAACCCGCCGCGCCTGGTCGCTCTGCAGGTGGTTGCTGGCGCGGTGCAGCCGTTGTGGGAAGTGGTGCTGGGGCCGACCGCGCCGCGCGGCAATGGACCCGGCGTTGTACCGCCGCCTCACGCTGCAACGGCGACGCCGGCTACCATGAAGTTTCCTGGGACGGCGTACGCGAGGACGGCCGTTCTGCGGCCTTTGGTGTCTACTTCGCGGTGCTCGACGTCGAAGGTGAGCAGGTGGACGTTGCAAAACTCGTGTTGCTCAGGTGAGCCAAGGTCGGTGAAAGGACGCACTTATGCGAAGACGACTCGCAGCTCTAGCTCTGGCGATTGCTCTTACCTCCGGCACGTCACCGGCAGGAGCTGGTTGGGAGATTGATCACTGCTGGGGAGAACTCGGCACGGAGCCTGGCGAGTTTCTGAGCGCTTTTGGAATAGCCGTCGATGATGACGGTGTGGTGTATGTGACTGACTTCGGACGGGACAACATTCAGGTGTTCGGCGCCGACGGCGAGTATCTGGCTACTTGGAGTACGGGCAGCGCTCCTGGGATGGAGTTTGATGATCCTCTTGGGCTTGAGTTCGAGTTTGGCCAACTCTATGTCATGAACAACGAGCTTTGCAAGCTTCACTTGCTAGCCACGGACTGCTCGGTACTTGACACCTGGTGGGACTGCATTCGACTCCATCAGGGTCGACGGATCGGCGTAGGTGGGGGGCTAGTTTGCGTCGAGGGAGGACTGCAAGGAGGGGTGCGCGTATTCGACGAAGCTGGTGAGTTTCTGTTCAATATCGGCGGCGGATACATATCAGGGGTTGAAATCGGGCCATTTGGCGACATCTGGGTGACGGTATTGGGACCTCCGCAGATCGCCCACTACAGCGCCAGCGGTGAGTTCATCGAGGCGTTCAGCGTGATACCGCCTTGGGCAGATTGGGCAGAGCCGGTTGATTTGGCGTTCGACACAGATAGTAGCATTGTAGTCGCGAACGGTACTTGGGGTTCGTTAGAGCGTTTTTCCACGAGCGGTGAGCACTTGGAGTCGATCAACGCAACGAACGAACCGTTGAGCTTAGCTAAGCCCAGATCCACGGGTAAGAGTACGCTCCGATGGTATCGCGTCGCATGAAGCGTGATTAAGACGCGCGTCCGGTACGCGACAGGGGCACGGACGCGCGGGAGCGTGCGCCGGAGCCACAGGACCGTGCGTTCACGGCGCACTTCTCCCTCGGTCGTGCAAGGAGGGTGAGTTGTTGTTGGCCCCCGGAGAACTGGCGAATTGCTACAGCAAGAGGATTACTGCGTATTCCACGGATGCCGGACACCGATTCCAGAGCAAGCCGGACAGCGATTCCAGGCGAAGGCGGCCATCGATTCCAGGCGAAGGCGGACAGCCGAACCGAGTCACCGCAGGTGGTTTGAGTAGACTCCTAGCCTGAGACCTCCTCGAGTGTCAAGGCCGCGTTTTTCTTGCGCATCGACTCCCCCTTCAAGGCGATTCTGTGGGCGTTGTGCACGAGCCGATCGAGGATGGCGTCAGCCAGGGTCGGATCCCCTATGTAGTCGTGCCAGGTTTCGACGTCGAGCTGGCTGGTGACGATCGTTGAGCGTCGAGTGTGGCGGTCTTCGAGGATCTCCACCAGGTCCCGCCTGTTGACGTCAGCCATCGGTGTCAGCCCCCAGTCGTCGAGCACCAGCACATCGGTGCGGGCGTACGAGGCGAGCAAACGTGTGTAGCTGCCGTCACCGCGCGCCAGCTCGAACTCGCTAAACATCCTCGGGAGCCTTACGTAGATGGCTGTGAAGCCGTCCCGACACGCCTTGTGGGCAAGAGCCGAGGCCAGCCAGCTCTTGCCGACCCCGGTCTTGCCGGTGATCAGCAGGTTGTGGTGATTGCGAATCCAGCCACCGTCAATCAGGCTCTGCATGAGCGACCGATCGAGCCCTCTGGGGTGGCGGTAGTCAATATCTTCGACGCACGCAAGCTGCGAGAGCTTTGCCTTGCGAAGCCGAGTCTTCAGCCTCCGGTTGTCTCGCACCAGCGCCTCACGATCAACCAGCAATCCGAGGCGCTCTTCGAAACGCAGCTGGTCAACCTCCGGGGTGCGCAGCTGTTCCTCGAGCGCCAACGCCATGCCGGTGAACTTGAGTGCGTGGAGTTTCTCGAGTGTAGGGTGAGTGAGCATTGGTCGGTCTCCTTGACTTTGAGTGCTCATCGAATGCTACATATCGTCTTTGACCCCGGCCTTTCCGGAGCAAATACGGGGTTCGATGAGTGACCTTTTGAAAATCATCGGTAGTAAGCGGCACCACGAATGTTGCTGTGAAGTTGGGGGCGCGAGTTGGTCGACGGCTCACCCAGCGGCTGTGAGTCGAGGCCTCTTTTGAGAATCGACGCGACGCTCTTGTAGGAACTAGCGCCGATTTGAGTGGCGCGACCGCAGGCTGCTTCTAAACGCTCGTCACTGTAGGTCTTGGCGAGTTTGAGAATGCCCAGGCACGAACGAAACCCCTGCTGAGGATGAGCGCGAGAGGTGAGGACGTGCTCGATGAACGCTTTGGTTTGGGGGCCGATCTTCCCGGCCCATCGAACGAATCTCTCCGGTGTCCAGTCGGCATAAAGGCGATGCGAGGGTGGCATGTGCTCGCGCAACGTGGTGTGCCTGCCACGTTGGAAGGACCTCCGGTGGGAGGCGACGCGTTTGCCCTTGTAGAAGACCTCGATCACCGTGGCAGTAGCGCGCACCTCCACCTTGCGTTTGCGCTTGTAGAGTTGATAGGGCACCGAGTAGTAGTGGTGATCGAACTCAACGTGGTAGTCGAGGTAGACGGCGACCTTCTTCCACTCAGCGAGTTCGTAGGGTGTGGCCGGTAGTTGGCGGAGCGCAGGGCGATCGAGCGATTCGAACAGGCTCCGGCGCGAGCCCGGCATTTTCTGGAAGGGTTTGCTGTTGAGTCGCTCGAGGAGCTTGGCGATCGCTTTGTTGAGCTCCGGGAGAGAAAAGAAGGTCTGCTTCCTCAGGCACGCCAGGATCCAACGCTCGACCAGTTGCACGCCGGCCTCCGCTTTGGCTTTGTCTTTTGCGCGGCGCACTCGAGCTGGGATTACCGCAGTGCCGTAGTGCGATGCCATCTCCTGGTAGGTGGGGTTGAGCTCGGGCTCATAGAGGTGGGGTTTGATCACCGCCGACTTCAGGTTGTCGGGCACTAGGATCTCGGTGGCGCCGCCAAAGAACTCCAGGGCGCGGATGTGCGAGCTGATCCAATCGGGGAGCGATTGCGTCCAGGTAGCCTCGGCGTAGGTGTAGCTTGAGGCGCCGAGCACCGCCACGAAGATCTGAGCATCGAGCACTTCCCCCGTTGCGGGGTTGACGATCCCGGCGGTCTGCCCGGCGTAGTCAACGAACAGCTTCTCGCCGGCCCTGTGGTGTTGGCGCATGCTGAGATCCAACAGCCCTGCCCAGTCCCGGTAGCTCCTGCAAAACCAGCTGTACTGGAAGCCGTCCTCGGGGCAAGTGGCCTTGTACTCCTCCCACAGCAACCCCAGCGTGACGCCTTTGTGCTTGAGCTCCTGGTGGATTGTGGCCCAGTCGGGAGTTGGGCGACTGACCGAGTCGGCGCGGCAGGGGGGAGGAAACAACTGCTGCTCGAGCGAGGCGTTGTCGAGTCCCTCTGGCAAAGGCCAGCTCAACCCCGCCACCTTGGCGCGCCTCAGGTAATCCGAGACCGTCGAGCGGCCTAGGCCAGCGCTCCTGGCCACCTGACGCGCTGAGAGCTTGCGCTCCCACGACAACCGCAACACCTCTCTGACTTTCCGCATGGACAACCTCACTGCCGGCACCCTGGCCTCCTTTCGCTCCAAAGGAGCCAGGCAGGGTATCAGCGGGTTATCCTGCGGCGACTCGGTCACTTACGCCGAACTAGGGTGTCCGGCTTGCCGTGGAATCGGTGTCCGCCTTCGCGTGGAATCGCTGTCCGCCATGCCATGGAATCAGTGTCCGGCTTCGCGTGGAATCACTGTCCGGCTTGCCGTGGAATACGCAGATTACCGCTTGAGCTCGAGCGAATCGTTCTGCGGCGTCGTGTCCCCTGGCGAGGGCGATCTTGGTACGCCGGGCTGAGCGGATGATGCGTGCCGCCACGCAGAACCAGTGAAGTCGGAGCTTCTTGAACTGATGGCTGTGAGATGAAGCTGGAAGCACGAGGAGTTTGAACCACTGGCCGAGGTTGTAGGCAAGCTGAGCGATGACCAGCCACGCGTAGTTCGCCATGAAGTTCTGGCTGGGAAGCAGACGTGCACTGACGTTGTTCTTAAACTCCTCGATATATTCTCTGCACCGCCTCGCGCAAGATGGTACTTGAGCAGGCTCGATGCCGCTCCCCTGCGATTGGTGATCACGGGTGTGTAGAAGTACCCGCCAAGCACGAGCTGATTCCCCTCATGGAGCGGTTGCCGTTTGACCAGCATGCGAAACGCGTGAGGCCAACTGGAAGGTTTGTAGGAAAGCTCGGCGTACTCCGTCCCTTCTTCCCATGGATAGGGTTTCCAGCTCTCCTCGGGACGGGCGTCGATATCGGCCCGCAATGCCTCTGTCAGTCGCGCCGAGATCGAGAACTCCAATCCCCGGCCGACGAGGAACTCGACGATCTCTCGAGCGTAGAAGCCGGCATCCATTCGAACGTGAATGCGACGGCCTTCCGGCTGCTGCGTTGCGGTCCCATTGGCGGAGATGAGAGGTGTCGTTGCACACTGGTTGTCAGAAAAGGATAGGATGTTGGTGGATTCGGGGTGAGTGAGGCGGTGTCTTTTGGAGAAGTGAAGCCCACAGCTTTGATGGAGCTGTGGGCTTCTTCGCGTTGAGTTCGTTATCTGAGCATAGACACGCCTCGCGAAGCCCCCACGAAGGGGGACAGGGTAAGTGTGCCATGAAATGGGCGGTGGTGGCCAGGGAGTTCGGAAAAAAGAGTGGGCAGTGCAGCCGTTCATCAGCTCTCCGTATGTTGCGGATGCGAAGGGTAGGATGCGACCGGCGGTCGCGGTGGCCGAATGCCTGAAGGCGAGTTCGGACGAGCCGTGCGATGTCGTGGGGCACGGCTACCGCAAGCGGAAGGCGGGTCCGGAGTTCCCGATTGCGACACGACACTGCCGCGAGCACTCGTGCTACTTCACCGTTTATCCCTTCGGCCACGTGCCCTACGGACGCATGGCGATGGCGCCGATCGAGGTGAGCGGGTTCGCGTCGGTGGAGGCGGAGCGCGAGGACCGAGGCGGGGCGGGGTGGCAGGGCACTGTGTGTGTTGCGGCTATCGAGGCGGCGCGGAATCGGCGCTGGTCGCGCGAAGGAACCGACGTCGAAGCGGCACAACCGGGGCGCTACGGAACGCAAAGACGCTGGTTAAGGCGGTGCGCTCGGTTCCTCGGGCTGGCTGGGGAGATCAAGCAGCGCACCGTCGAGCGCCTTCGCGACTTCCTGGGAATCGATGGGCTCGAGCACCAACGGCTTCGTCGCGAGTGGCCGATGACATCCCGACTCTCTGAACGCGCCCAGGCCGTCGTGGCGGTTCTGAGCGCGCAGCCGCTTGCCGATGATCTGTGGTCGCGGTGGCTTGCCGCTGGCGCCCTGGGTGGAGCGTGGGGGCCAGCTCGGATCGCTGATCCCACCCTCGGGCGCCTCGTCTCGCCCTCGACACTCCTCAAAACAACGGGGCTCGCTCCCCCCTGAGCCATCCCTCGACAATCGTCGCTGCGCAGTGATCTTAGTTCCCGCAAGGTGCTCGAGGGAGGACACACCCCGTGCAAGACGATGCCTCGAGACATCACATCTCTCCGCAAGCGCTGTTGCGCTACCAGGTCATCTCCGAAGTGGAAGCGCGCGTGCTGTCGGGCATGAATGACGCGCAGGCAATTCGCGATGTGCTCCGCTTGCCGCACGTCGATTCTCGCGGGCGCTCGGTGCGACTCACCGAGCGCACCGTCTATCGCTGGCTAGGTGCCTACCGACAGACGGGGATCGAGGGTCTCGAAGATCGAGCCCGCAAAAAGATCCGGGACTCCACCGTGCTGTCCCCGAAACTGGTGCGCTTTCTCGAGCAGGAGAAGAAAACTGACCCAAGAGCCTCAGTCCCAGAACTCATCCGCCGCGCGCGTGAGCAGGGTCACATCGGCGAAAGGGAGCCGGTCGACCGCACCTCTGTGTGGCGAACCTGCAAGCGCCTGGGGTTACCTCTCACCCGGCCCTCACGCCGGCGGGATCAGGACATGCGTCGGTTCGCCTATTCCCAGCGCATGCTGATGGTTCTCGCCGACGGAAAACACTTCCGTGCCGGCTCTCAGCACCTCAAGCGTGTTGCCATCTGTTTCATTGACGATGCCACGCGTTTCATCCTCGGAGGACTCGTCGGCACCAGCGAGTCCACCGAAGTCTTTCTCCGCGCGCTCCACCAGGTGATCCTCGAGGTCGGGTTGATGCGCGCTCTGTTTCTCGACAACGGCGGCGGCTTCATTTCGGGCGACACCCGTAGCGTGGCTGGACGTTTGAGGTTCTCTTTCATCTACGGCACCGAGGCGTATCCCGAAGGGCACGGTAAGGTCGAACGGTTCAACCGCACCCTATGGGAACAACTCCTACGCACCTGGGACCGAAACCCTGAAATCGATCCCGCGCCCTCTGCCCTTACGTTGCGCCTCCTTCACTGGGCGCGCCACCACTACAACCACGCACCCCACGAAGGGCTCAAGGGCAAGACTCCCGCCGAGCGCTGGGCCGAGGATGAACGCGACCTCAACTATCCCGAGCGCGCCTGGCTCGACGCCTGCTTCACACTTTCCTTCGAACGGCGCGTCTCAAACGACAACGTCATCTCGTTCGAGGGTGTGCTCTACGAACTACCTCGTGGACACGCCGGCTCGAAGATCACCATCACCCGCGATCTGCTTGACTCGAGCGCTCTGTCGATCCTCGACCACGGACGCCAGGTCCGCATTCACCCCGTCGACCTCGAGTCCAACGCCTACGCCCGGCGCGCACGCCCTCGCTCTGTCTCTCCCCCCGAACCCACCGCTGCGCCGGACACCGCAGCTCACCTCGCCTTCCAGGCCGACTTTGATCCCATCGTCGACCCCGACGGCGGCTACCCAAAAGGATCTGACGATGACTCAGACGATCACTGATCTACGCAGCCACTTTGGCTTCACACAAACTCCCTTCACCAGGGAGATTCCCGTCCGCGACCGCTGGACGTCCTCGATCTTCGACGAGCCGCTCACTGCGCTCCGCTCGACTCTCGAAGCTCGCATGAGTGCTGTCCTCGTCGCTCCCTCCGGTACCGGTAAGACAATGCTTCTGCGCACCCTGTGTGATCGCCTCCCAGAAGCTCGCTACCGCGTTCACGAGGTCAAGGTCACCTCGCTCTCGCGCCGCGACATGTGCCGAGAGATTGCCGTGGTCATCGGCATCGAGCCCGCCGGGACTTACCCCACGCTCATGCGCAAGCTCCAGGTGCACTTTCGCTCTCGCGCCGAGGAAGATGGCGTCCGCCCGGTATTGATCATTGACGAAGCGCAAGACATGAGACCCGAGGTACTCGCCACTCTTCGAGTCATGACAAATTTCGACATGGACTCGAGGCTGCTTCTCAGCCTCATCCTCGCCGGCTACACCGGGCTCAAGCGTCTCCTCGAACGACAAGACCTCGCCCCCATCAGCCGCCGCATGGCACACTGCGCCACGCTCAGGCTTCTCAGCCGCGCAGAGACTCGTTCCTACATCGAGCACCGCGCCACCATCGTCGGCTCAGACTCGGCGCCCTTCGACGATCAGGCGATCGACGCCATCTACGAGATCACACGCGGTAACCTCCGTGCTATCGATCACGTTTGTCTCAAGGCGCTCGAGACCGCCGCCGCCGCCGAGGTGCCCACCGTTGACCCCGCGACCGTTGCTACCGCTCGCCGACACTTGTTGATGTAGCACCTCGGAGGGCTGCGATGACTACCTCAACCGATCGTGTCGCACGCGTGCTCGACTACCTCGAGCACAAGCTCCCGGACTACCCCTTCGATCCCGCTCTCGACATGCCCTTCGTCGAGGAGCTCGTTGACGACTTCGATCACATTGACATCCTAGACCAGCTCAAAGCATTCCGCTGGTTCCATCACAACGCGCCGTGCTCACGAGTCACAAACCCCCGCCTCTCACTCCGGCGCTGGCTCGCCCGCGCCTCGAACCGATGAACACCCCATCCACCACAAACAAAAAAAGGGCTCGAGGCCCTCCGACATCACCACCCTCACAGCACACCGATGAGATCCGCTCATCTATCAGCTCACCCTTGCCATCCTCCGTGCAACGAGATCAGCTCTTGGGACTGCAACGCAACACCGGCAAGCGCGCCAGACATTCCTTGAGGAAGCTGACGGCTTTGTGGGCCGAATGGCGGTTCCCCGAACGCAGTCTTGCACCGATCAGCAGTCGCGTTTCGGACCAGAAGCAAAGC
>CBDCWB010000026.1:0-8110 GCA_965223205.1 Candidatus Eiseniibacteriota bacterium
TCGAGAAGCCGCCGGTTGCCAGCGGCTGGACTCCCGCCGAGATCGACGGCCTGACTGTTGAAGAGCACACCCTGGTCATCGTCAAAGAAGGGCACGTGCGCCTCGAGCGCAGGTTCGTTCCGGGCGAGTGGACACCACCCGCGACCATTGAGATACCGCGAGCGGCAACAGTGGAACTGGCAACGCACCCCTCGCGGGTCGATTTGCGCCTGCAGTTGCTAAACGCCGCGGATCGGGACTTCTTTGTGCGCGAGATCTATCAAGTCACCTCACCGGAGACGCTGCAAGGTGTCGCGCCAGGAACTTACAGTGTTGAATTGACGCCTCCGGAAGGATATCTGTCAACGTCCGAGCCGGTGATGGTCAACCCTGGTGACAACCGGATTGAACTCGAAGCGCCGCGGGCGATCGGGGAAATCGAGTTGCACACGTTCCCCTCTGGTGCCACGGTGACCGTGGATGGCGCTCTTGTCGATGGGCGCACTCCATGCGCACTCACTTTGCCGCTCGGCGATCATGATTTTTCATTCAATAAGCCGGGTTGGGGTGTTGCAACAGCAAAGAGCTCAATTTCGAAGGATCAACAGGCTCGACTCGCACTAGTGCTCCCTTGGGCCCAAGGAGACCACCGGCTTGAGCTGAGGACGGAGCCACCTGGCGCGCGCGCTTTTCTGAATCGACGACAGCTGGATGGTGTGACGCCTCTCGCCGCAACGTCGTTCGAACCCGGTACGCTGGCACTCGGGTTTCAAACCGACTGCTCAGACATCGGTCATATGATCGAGGTTACAGTTACCGAGCAGGGCGGTCTGATCGAGATTCAGCTGCCGATGCGCGAGTTCGTCGTTCGCGCCACTGGTGCCCCGAGGTTGTCGTTGAACGCCTCCGTCGGCAGACCGCGAGCGCTCGGCTTCAATCGATGGGAATCGCTCTCCCCTGCGGAAAGGTTCGTTTCACTGTCCACGATTCGCGTCCGGGTTCGAAGGACGCAGTGATGTTTCCGTTCCAGGTTGCAGATGACGGCCCCGGATCCGCGCCAGACACTTTGCTGCTCGACTGGCAAGGCACACGCCGTTCGCATGGGGTTGTGCGAATTGTCCGTGGCCGTGGCGGTTCCGGCGACCAACGCTCTTTGGCAACCCCCGCGTTTCAGGCGCGATAAGTAAGGCGGCGGGCTCCGCGGCCCAAGGAGGACATGCCCATGAAATGGAATGATGGCTTTGAAGATGCGGCGTTGCCCGTTGATGTGCACACGATCGCTGGCGCCGGAGTCGACGACCCGTGTCCCTTGCCAGTTTGGCAACGTTACCCGGTCATCGAGGGTCTCCTAGCCGATGCTCATGCCGGGGAACAATTCATCGCCGAGTGCTGCCAGCTGGCTGAGCAGCTCCAGGAAGCCAGCTGGCCGGACCGAGGTCAGGTGGAGGAGCTCCGGTGGGCGATCGCGCGAGCCATCGGTGTGTTGGAGGATTTCGGTGCGGCCGTGGCTGACCAACATAGCCAGCGAAGCGGCCTGACTTCGTAGAACCGGGGAAAGGAAAGGACAATGGTCACACGGATCGGAGATTACACAGTACGTGTCCAGCAGCCTCTGCGCGTCGAACGCCGCTCAGGTTGGCGTCGCTTCTGGCGGACGTTGGGATCGGTAGGCCTGGGGGTTGCCGGAGCCGCTCTGCCAACGTCATTGCTCGGCGGCGCGCTGCGCGCCATCGGGGTTGACAACGGTGTTGGTAGTCAGATGCAGCTGCTGGAGATGCAGCGTCAGATCCAATGGGAATCTCAACTGGTGTCACTGATGACCAACATAGCGAAAGCGCGTCACGACGCATCAATGGCGGTCATTCGCAACTTGCGTTGATCGGTCAGTTATTGGTGAGCAGCACTGTGCTAGGGAGATCAGCAATGTTGTCTAACGAGCAAAAATCTTTCGTGATGGAGGCGGCGACGATCTTACATGACTCGGCGTGCCACGACGACGCGCGTCGCATGTGTGCGGCGTTGGCACCGTTCGTTGAGTTTCCCGCCGCGCTGCAGCTGCAAGCTGCGTCGTCTCTGCTCCGGCAGAAGCAATACAAGCAGGCGATAGAAGCGTATTGGGAGGTTGTCCGCGAGCATCCCGGTTTTGCCTTGGCTCACGCGCAGCTGGGTGAGGCCTTCTTGGTGACGGGTGACTTCGACTCAGCACGAGCGGCGCTCGGTCGAGCCCGCGCCCCTTGAGCCGAGTGGTCCGGCCGGGGTCATGGCTGATGGATTGCTCGCACTAGCGTCATACCAGCAAACCACTGGTGAGGGGGAGTAGCCATGGATATTCACGGTCCCAAAGGTCCCAATGGACCCGTTGATCCCGCTGAAGTGGGGCGCAAAGACGTCGTGCGCACCAGTGAAAACTCGTCGGCGGACGCCGCGAAGTTTGAAAGAGAGCTTGCTGGACCGAGCGCTGCCGACGGCGCCCAAGTCGAAGTAGTGCAATCTCTCCGTATGGCGTTCGCTGATGTCGAGGCTTCGGGTGCCGATCGCACTACGGCAGCAACGCACCGCGTCATCGACTGGGCTGTCGCGGACGTGACTCAGGAGCTCGGACTGTCCAGCGAGCTCGGCGCCGAGTTGGTCGCGGTTGTGCAAGCCGAACTTGAATTCGACCCAGTCTTCACATCTCGTGCGCGCGACCTGCTCGACCAACTGTCGTAGCAGGTACACCGACCGACGGCCGCCGGAAGATCAGCTGTCACGCGCGAAGTGGGACGCGACGTTACCTGTACAGAGTCGATCCGCAATTCTGGCAGACGAACGAACCAGGCTCGGGAGGACCTATGACCAATGCACAGCACAACGCGTACGCGACCGACGTCGTCGACTCTGATTCCCGCTGCGAACCTGACGTTGAGCGGCTCGTTGCCGAGCACTTGGGCTTCGTCGACGCCCTGGCCCATCGTATCCGCAAGAAATTGCCAGCGCATGCTTGTATCGATGAGTTGATCGCGGCGGGCCGCCTGGGCCTGGTTCAAGCCGCACAGCGCTACGATCCAAACCAGGGCGCACAGTTCAAGACATTTGCTTACTACCGCATTCGTGGCGCCATTTTTGACGCGGTGCGCTCTGCGTCCTGGATGACGACCCCCGTGGAGCAGGCGCTTTCTGTCGCCGAGTCGACAAATGAACTACTGGAACGCGACGCTGAACGCTATGCCGAGCGCGCTGGCACCGAGTCGTTGGCTGAGCAGGCTGACAGCGTGCGCCGAGTTGTTCGTCAAGTGGCGATGTCCAAGATGCTGTCGCTCGACTACGATCCGTGCCCGCTCGAGGTCGCGGACACTGCATCTGAAGCGCCTGGAGCAGGCCTCGAGAGAATACAGGTGCACGAATCGTTGCACTCATGCATTGACCGTTTGCCGGATCGTGAGCGCCAACTCATTCAAGATCACTATTTCTCTGGCTTGAGTCTGAAGGACGCCGGAGAGCGCCAGCAGCGAAGCAAGTCCTGGGCTTCTCGGACGCACGGCGACGCGCTTGAACTTTTGCTCGAGCAGTGCCGGCGGGCAGGCATCGAATCGAGCGACTAGCGACTGCAGCTTGGCGCAACGCGGCGCCGGTATGCCCGATAAGTGAGGCGCAGGGCCACGCCAACTTGGGAGAAAGAGATGAATCCGCAGAGCGTCAAACAATCGATTGAAGGGGTCACCCAGGCGACTGCGACCGCGGGTGTGGATGGGGCTCGCGCAAACGATGGCGAGGCGTTTCGACGTGCTCTAGCAGAGTCACAGGCGGGGCCGGACGCAGGCCCCTTGCAGAAGATTGAGGCGGTTGAGCTGCATGCCGCTGACACGAGCCGGCTGCTGCGCGAGGTTCGCTCCGAAGCGATGTCCATTTCAAAGGAAAGCTGGCGGGACCAATTTATGTCGCACGTGAACGGGGTCGAGCAGGAAGCCGCAGAGATTAGTCAATTGATCGACGAGTTTCGGAGCGGCAAGAGCTTTACCCACCAGGAGCTGCTGGCGATTCAGATTCGGACACAAGAGTTCGGACGTAACGTCGAGCTAATGAGCAAGTCGCTCGAGCATCTTGTCAGGGGCATCAAGGAACCCTTCAATGCCCAGGTTTGATCCTCGGCTGGCAGGTCGCGCTAAGGAGGTTGGGTTGTGAAACGACTGGTTTACGCGTTGGCTCTGACAGCTCTGACCTCCTGGGTGGTCGCCGGCTGCAGTCACTCGGACAACCTGGAGCTGGTGACAGGGATCGAAGAGCGTGAGGCGATTGAGATTCTAGTGTTGTTGCGCAATACCGCCGCGGGAGTACCCGATATCGACGCGCGCAAGATGCGGGTCACGACATCCGGTCGCGACGCCACCTGGACCATTATCGTTCCGAGGGTGCAGGCGGATTTGGCCTGGAAACGACTCGTGTCTCACGGGTTGCCCCGAGACCGCGATGACCGGGCGCAACAGTTGTTCCAGAAAGGCGAACTCATCCCGAGCGCGTCCGTTGAAGCGGCAAGACTCTTGCGCGCCCGCGAATCAGACGTCGCTCGGGCGCTGACGAGCGCGCCCGGCGTGGTCGACGCGCGCATCCTGGTGTCCCGTCCTGAGCACGATCCGCTGTGGCGTGCCCGTCAGGATAGTAGCCGGGTGAGGGCGACGGCATCCGTCGTGGTGACTTATCTCGAGATTGATGGTGAGAAGCAGACCGAATTCGAAGCGGAGGACATCGCCAACCTGGTAGCGGCAGCGTTTCAAGATCTGTCGCCAGCCGATGTGGTTGTCAACATGCAGAGCCGGGTCGTTAGTCACGCCATGTTTGCTCCCGTTCCCCAACCGAGCCCTGCGTCGTTGGTTGACTTCATCGGAGATCTGCCCAACCACGCACCGAGCATTGTGCAGCTGGTGCTGGTGGGATTGGTGCTTGTTGCCGCGGTGGTGCTGCTTGGGCGTGTTCGTGGCGGGCGGCTGGGAGCGGTCAGTCGCAGCGAGCGGCGGATCACGCGTGCTGATAACGAGAGAATTTCGTCGTGAGCTATGCCTGCGGTGCAACGATTGCTGTGCTTCGCCTAGCGGAAGGTAATCCCGACGATCTAGTTCGCTGTATCGAGGGCGCGGCGCGACACGAATTGAAAGCTAGCACAATCGAACTTTTGGCTACGCTGCGCGAGGAACAGGACCTTGGAGCGCGGCGCATTCTAGCGCGGGACGCCGCCCACAATTTGCTCACCAGCTTGCCGAGCCGCGCGTCTGCAGCGCCGCTCGATGTCCACCCAAGCTGGATACCAGGGGACGTCGTTGTGTCACCGAGCGCGCCAGTGGCGCTGCAGGGATACTTGCGCCGCCGGCGCCTGAATCGACTCACAATTGTCAGTGAACTGCATTGGAGCGGTCGCTTTGAAATCGGACGGCTCTCTTCTTTGCTGCTACACCGCGCCATCCACTTGCTCGGCATTCAGTCATTGCAAACGTTGGCCGCTTTGGATCGATGCGGTGACCTAGCGTATATGGCTCATCGTCAGCCGGACGCGCTTGCCGAAAGCGAGCGGCGCCGAGTGCAGCGGATCCTCTCAGGCAAGCAGATCTCGACATTGCAGTCGGAAGTGCCTGGCAACGAAGTCGGGGATGAGATTGGTCTACTTGCAGAGCGGGCTATGCAAGTTTCGCGCGCCAACTGCAGATTTGTCGAGGAACTGGGTTGCTCACTCCTTGCCATCGGACTCTCGGTCGAGCCTGACCCGCTCTGCCGATTTGTCGCGCAGCGCATGAGGCGAGACGTGGGTGATCGGTTCCTGGCGGCTATCGCCGAAGCACGGACGGAGCCGGTGGAAAGCAGAGTGGCGCTCCGTTCGTGGTTGTCAGGGTTGTTGCCCTCACTGTTGACCTGCAGCCCGGTGGACGCCGGCGAGTTGGAATTGGACGCATGAGCGAGTTTTCCAATACAAGACGCAAGGGTTCGGCCGTGTCGCCAGTCATCATTCCCGCGGACATCGTCACCGCGCGCGCCGAGGCCGGTGAAATCGTGGAGCAGGCTCGGGAGACCGCAGCTGCGCTCGTGGCCGAGGCCGAAGCCGAAGCGGCGGCATTGTGTGCCGAGGCCCGCGAGGCAGGCTACCGTGAGGGACTGGCACAGGTCACCGAGCGCGCTCTTCTCGTGCGCGAGGGTGAGGAACGGGAGGCGAACACAAACCGTGAGCACTGCGTGCGGCTCGCTATCCGAATCGCCGAAAAGATCCTCGCGCATACAATCGAGGTTGAGCCTGAGACGTTGAATCGCGCCGTGAGTAGCGCGATCAAAACCATTCACACGGATGGGCGTATTCGCGTCCGAGTGAATACATCGACGCTCGCTGCGGCGCGGGCGGCGACCGCAGCACTCGAGCGTGACGATGCGTTCAAACGTGATTTCGTAGTCATTGAAGATCAAACAATCGTCGGGGGTGGCTGCATCGTCGAATCAAAGCTGGGTTCGGTCGACGCTCGCTTCGAAGCACAGCTTCAAGTTATCGAAGATCTGTTGGTCGGCAAACACCTCAAACGGAGAGCTGCTGGCGATGGCTGCTGAAACCGTTGAGCCTTTGGACCTCGATCGCTGCGCGTCGTTGTTGGACACGGCACGTACCGCCCGCGTGCGAGGCCGGGTAACCGGCCTTGTCGGCCTCGTCGTGCGTGCGGTGCTGCCTGAGGCTTGGGTCGGGCAGGCCTGTGAAATACACAGCGCAATGACTCCCGACCCAGTGCCGGCAGAGGTCATCGGCTTCGAGGACGGCGAGGTGTTGATGATGCCGCTGGCCGGGCTGCACTCTTTTGCCATGGGCGACGAAGTGAGATCGACCGGCAACAGCATGAGCGTTCCGGTCGGACCCGATTTGGTGGGTCGCGTGCTCGATGGGCTGGGACGCCCACTCGATGGTGGTCCGCCCCTGGTCGGCGTTGCGCTCTACCCGGTGAACTCCGCACCACCGCCGCCGATGTCTCGACGCCGAGTGCGACAACCCATCGTGGTCGGGATCCGAGCCATCGATGGGTTGTTGACCTGCGCGGAGGGCCAGCGCATCGGACTCTTGGCACCTGCCGGGGCTGGGAAAAGTACGTGCCTCGGCATGATTGCCAAGCACTCCGAAGCCGAGATCAAGGTTCTCGCGTTGATCGGTGAACGCGGGCGTGAGGTCAGAGAATTTGTCGAGGACGTTCTTGGTGATTCGCTCGAGAATTCCGTGGTTGTTGCTGCAACGTCAGACGCTCCGGCGCTAATGCGTCTCAAGGCAGCGCAGGTTGCTACAAGCATTGCAGAGTACTTCCGCGATGAGGGGAAACGCGTCATGTTGCTGGTTGATTCGGTGACGCGATTCGCCCGTGCTCAACGTGAGATCGGCCTTGCCGCTGGCGAGCCGCCTGCGCGCGCTGGGTTTCCCCCATCAGTGTTTTCGGAGTTGCCCAAGCTGCTGGAGCGTGCTGGACAGTCGGACCGAGGGTCGATTACCGCCTTCTATACGGTGTTGGTGGAGGGCGACGACTTGAACGAGCCAGTCTCCGACGAGGTGAAAGCTACTCTCGATGGACACATTGTGCTCTCCCGTGAGCTAGCAAATCGAGGCCATCGTCCCGCCATCGACGTTCCCGAGAGTGTCAGCCGAGTACGCGACAAAGCGTTGGAAGCGGTGACACCTGCTCGCCGTGCGGTGGCCGTCCGAGCTTGCAAGCTGATTGCCGCCTACGATCAGGAGCGCCAGCAGATCAAGGCTGGGATCTACAAGCGCGGAACCGACCCGCTAGTGGATGCGGCGATCGATTGCAGGCCAAAGATTGAGGCCTTCCTGCAACAAGTCCCGTCGGAGCCAAAGATCGGGCTCGACGCTTGTCTAGATCGCCTGGCCGAGTCAATTGAACTGACATAGGGTGGACACGAGGTAATCGGTGGCGAGCAAGCGTGAGTTTCCTCTGGCCGGCTATCTCCGGCACCTCGAGTTTCAGCGGGACGCGCTCGCTTCCGAGATACGGATAGCCCGGGATCGGATCGACGAGATGCTCGATCGCAGCAATCGGGTGCAAGAAGAGGTGAACTTTGAGAGGCGCGCGTTGGCTCGAGCGGAGCAAAGTTTTCGTCACACCCTCGACGATGGGGCGACGACCATTAG
>CBDCWB010000027.1:0-13869 GCA_965223205.1 Candidatus Eiseniibacteriota bacterium
CTCTTCGGCCACTGGTGGTACGAGGGGCCGCAGTTTTTGGAGTGTGTGCTGCGGACAATCGCCCTCGACCAGAACCTCACTGCCACTACCCTGTCGGGCTACCTCGCCGAACATCCTGCCGTCCACGCCAGCACGCTCCAACGTTCCAGCTGGGGCGAGGGAGGCGACGACTCGGTGTGGCGGAACACCAAGACCGAGTGGATGTACCCGGAACTCGACCACGCCACCGAACGCATGGTGGCCATGGCCGGGCGCTTTGCCGCTCAACCCACCCACCTGGAAGAACGAGCGCTCAACCAGGCGGCCCGCGAACTCCTCCTCGCCCAAGCCAGCGACTGGGCGTTCATCATGCGGACTGGTACGATGGTGACCTATGCGAGCCGGCGCGTCCGGACGCACCTCGCTCGCTTCGGGCGCCTGGAAGAAACCCTGAGCCGGCGCTCGGTCGACCCCGCATGGCTGGCTGAAATCGAAGCGCGCGACACGCTCTTCCCGGAAATCGACTTCCGGATCTATTGTGCTGACTCACCGCGCGCAGGAGCGCCACCGACGTGTTCGGACTTCGTCTCTATGCAGAGCTAGGCGGCTGGCTCCTCCTCCTTGCCGCCCTTGAGTACTGGGGCGTCCACGTGGGCGCCGACTCGGTCGATCTGTTGATCACCGCTTGCCTGGGAGCGGTGGTTGTCGCCACGCAACGCTTCACTCACTGGCCCCGTTTTTTTCTGAGCTGCGCTGTGCGCGCCGCCGAGCGCGTCAGCCATTGGTTGGATGGCACCTTTGGCTTGGACTTCTATCCGGAGGCCAACCCCCACCTGGAGCGCTATCGCCGACCGGTGTGGGTCATGGTCGCCCTCACGGCGCTGGTGGGCTCGACGGCCGCCGTCCTGGCGCTGGCTGGAGCGCCCTTGACCGCCATCCTCCGTCACTCCTACGCCACCTACCTCCTAGCCAGCCTGGTGGTGTGGCTGGCCCTCTGGCAGTGCGTTTGGGTGGTGACCTTGGCTTTGGCCCGCGAATTCGACCGGCGGGGTGAGCGGCCGACGACGCGGCGGGCTCGGATGCCCTTGGTGGGTATGGCTGCCGCCGTCTGTCTGGCCTGCTTGATGCTTCTCGATGCCACCGTCGGCCCGCTGGGGTGGCTGGCCTGCTACGCGGTCACCTGCCTCCTCCTTCTCCCCCGGCGCTGGGGCCCGCCCTTGGACTTCGAGATGCACGTGCGCGTGCGGCGCGGCGGCCGCTTTGTCCTCCAACAGGCAACGACCGAAGGGCTGATGCGCAGTCAACGCGCCATCGCCGCGCTGTCGGGGTTGGCGCTGGCGCTGGTCACCCAGGGGCACCGGCTGCCATTCGCCCACGGCGATCCAGAGGCAACGATCCAACGCTTGCCGATGCTCGACACCGTGGGGCGCGCCGCCACCTGGGCCATCGCCACCTTGGTCCTGGCGTGGACAGTCCTCTACGTCGTCGACATGACCTGGGGACGGCGGCAGAACGACCCCGCCACGCGCGGCCCCTACCTCAGGGACCGAGCCAGGCTCTTGGATCTCCTAAGGTCCCACCTGGAACTGGCGCGCCAGTCGCCCCGCCCGACGGGCGACGGCTACCTTCTGGCCCCGCACTGGTGGCCGGCCGAGCGCTTGGTGCGGGATGACTCGGGGCTCACCGACACCGAGGCCGGCGCGCCGGCGGGCCCCCGGTACAACGCCCACTACAGCCTGGCCGGCCGCCGAACACTGCGCGCCGCTCTGCGCGCCGCCGAGATCGACATCGTCTTCATCGAAGACGGCGTCCCGGCCGAACGCCTGGCGCGCGCCTTCCGCGCTCTCTTCGCGCGGCTGGACACTGACGCCGGCCGCCTGGAGGATCGCCAGCTCTCAGAATTGGGTGCGAGCCCGGTGGCGTTGCAGGAGCTGCAACCCCAACCCGAGCCTGTGGCCCCAGAGCAGGCCGAGGAGCTGGTCCCCGGGCGCGCCCGGCTCCTGCTGCTCTTGCGCGAGCGGAGCGGCGGCTCGGAGGAGCCTGATCCTTTCGACTTCGCCCACGACCCGCACTGGGTCGAGGAATTCTTGCAGGGGACGACGCTACCGTCTGGAGTGGTGGCGTAGCGCGTGCGCGGCCCCACCGTTTCGAATTACAGGCGGTGACGCCGCCCTGCCCCACGCAGATCCTTCCACGATTTCCGGCCGAAACACTGGCCGTGGTTCGGATCGTGGCCTCAAAGTCGCACCGGCCGTCAAACTGAGCCTCGAAGAGTCTATTTGAGTTTCTCAATCCCGACGAATATGTCGAAGTCACGCCGGAGCGGATTCGTCTGCGGAAATCGGTGCTAGACGAAAACGAGCGTAAACTGGCTGAAAAACACGCCAAACAGGATTGAGCTGCCTAGCCATCGACTGGGGTGAACCACCGGCGCTTCAGGTCGGTGCGCACCACCGGCACTTTGCCACCATCAATGTCCATGGTCATTGAGGTCTGTTCGCCAATCTCGATGAAGCGTGGTATCAGCGTGTTTGGATCAGTGACCAAGTGAACCCAGGAGTTGCTCTTCATGCGATCGATCGACAGCTGAGGGGCGTGTTCAGGGCTGAGCTGTTCAAGAAACACGGGGAGACGCTTGGCGAGTTCCTCGATGTCAGTCTCGCCGGTCATGCGAAGCACGAGGCAATCGTTCTGGCTGTCGCCGTCTGAACATGCCACGCGCTCGACGGCGCTAAACACATACGTGGCGGGTACCATCAGGTCGGGAAGGACCGGGCTTGGGCTCTCGGCCTCGAGACCGTATTCGTCGCCCAGGTCAAACTCGCCACCTGCCCACAAGCCGACCAACGCGTTCCAGCCCTCGGTGACTTCGACCATTAGGGTTTGGGGAGTCACCACCTGATCGAGCAGCGCGCGAATTCGGGGTTGGAGCTTACCCAGCGGCGCAATCAACGGTTCGAACGTCGCATGTAGGCGCTCGATGCAAGCCTCGGGGTCGACCACCTCGACTACATCCCCGGCCTCATTGACTATGATGTCTGGGGTGAACGAGCCTGCCTGTTCAAGCAACTTGCGAACGAAGTCGGTTTCGCCCGGCCCTGGAGCCGAGATCGTCCCCACCTCTGATGCAATCCGCAAGCCCTGGGGGGCGGGGCTAACCCGCACGATGAAGTCGCCGGCGGCGACTGTGGTGTCGGGAGCCTCGCCCGCAACGTCCTTGATCTTGATGGACTCCCAATCGACCTCCAGCCTCAGGTCAGCCGAAACTTCCGTCCGGTGTCTTGGGGGCTGCCCAGGTTGACCACCTATAAGCGGTGTTCAGAATCGGCTTGGCCTTCTTTCCGGCGAGCTTTGCTTCGGCAATCCGTTCGGTCTCGAGGTCGTCGAGGTATTTCAGAAAGAGAATCCAGGCGGTCTGCTCGGCGTAATCGAGCTCGGAGTCGCACCCCTCGTCTTTCCAGAGGACATCATCTATGTTCTTGAACGTCTGCTGAAACACCTCTACGTTCCTCTTCTCACGACTCGGGGTAGCACGGACCGGGCAAGCATACAAGCTTCGTGTCACTCAACGGCCCGGGTCGGGGCCGGATCACTGCACACTCCCCTCGGCTGTGATGACGACTCGGGGTGTGGGGCGCAGCGGGATCGCCAGGTGGTAGCGGGTGTGCTTCTTTTCGCCGGTGCGGGTCAGGGCGCCCTTGTCCACGAGGTCGGCCAGGTCTCTCGTCGCAGTTGCCGTCGGAGCGCCGGTGATGGAGCGGTAGTTGCTCGCGCTCAGCCCGCCCTTGAAGCCATCCGGTCCTTCGTCGAGCATCCTCAGCAGCGCCTTTTCCTGACGCTCATTCAGCTGGTCTTTGAGGCGATCGAGGAGCCGGGTCTTGTCGAGAATGAAGTCGATGCGGGCCTGGGTTCGGCGTTGCGCTTCGAGGGTGATGCCCGCAAACCACGCCAGCCATTCGGTGATCTCGTTCTTCTTGTTGGCGCGTTCGAGTTGCTCGTAGTATTCGGATCGATGCGAGAGGATGGTGGCGGCGAGCGAGGTGAGAGTGGGACGCCCGAGGCCCTGAGCGAGTGCTTTCTCGGAGATTGCCCTGCCGATGCGACCGTTTCCGTCCTCGAAGGGGTGGATGCAGACGAAATATAGGTGAGCAAGGCCGGAGCGAGTGACGGCGGAGAGCTGCGATGATCCTTCTGATGCCGTCTCGTTGAACCAGTCAAGGAACGCATCCATTTCTTGAGGAACCTGCTTCGAAGGTGGCGCCTCGAAATGGACTTTCGGATCGTGCCTCTTGCCGGAAACGACCTGCATTGGCTCCGGATGCGTTCGATAGCAGCCGACATCGCGGAGGTCCCGTCGCCCCTTGGTAACCATGCGGTGCCATTCAAAGAGCGTCTCGTGGCTCAGCGGAGTTTCGGCTTGCTTGTACAGGGCCAGCATGAGTTCGGCGATGCCTTCTTCGCCCGGCTTGGCCCTGAGGGGATCGACCGCCAAGCCCAGCTGGCGGCGGATAGACGACTGAACACTGTCACGGTCGAGCAGTTCGCCTTCGATCTCGGAAGTGGTAAGCGCCTCGTCGGTGTAGGTATCGACGATCAGCGCGGTTTCGGCGGCATCGTCCAGGTGCTCGACCGCACCCAGGATGACCCCGCCGCCGACGAGAAACTCCCGCTCGGCCTTGGCGAGGTGGTCGGCGTCCCAAGTGAATTCAGGCCAGTCAGGCTGTTGCCAGTTCCATTTCATGATCGATAGCCTACTCTTTTATCGATCATTATTTCACACAATATGATCGATAACAAGGCCCTGTATCGATCATTGTTATCGGGCTCGAACCGGCTGACGAATGCTGCAGGGAGGCCCGGGGACAGTGCGCGCTCCAGTGCGCGCTCACTCGGCCTAAGGAGGCCCGGGACTGGTCCCCTACTACTCCGGAGAATCCCCGCTGGTTGGCTCAGAAGCGCATGCGCATAGGAGCGCATGCGCATGCGCATGCGCATAGGAAAATCGAACCGCGTTTTAGCCGATCACCATTGTATCAGCCCACCGTATAGGCGGCGACAGTGGTCGTTGTCGGCGTCGAGCGGCTCCAGGACTCGCTCGTGCGGCGGGGAAGTGAATCCGGACACCGCCGAAACGATGCGGAGTGGCTCATGCGAGCATGCGGTGACCGGCGCTCAGTGCCCTCACGGGCCGGAGACGTTTCCATCGTTTGACTTGAGATCTCGAGATGAGGGAGCGAGGGGAGCAGCGTGCGGCGTATCCAAACGCTGTTTGTCGGCACCGCGCGCCCGCTCTCCCTGATCGCCTCGGTCAGGGGGGAGGACGGGCCGGCCACCTCGCCCCAGAGTCGCCGCGCTCGAACAGCGGCCCCAGATCACCCCCGGGCGAGCGCGGAGCCAGCGGCGGCCCATCGGCGGGCAGCTCGAGGTGCGAGAGGATCCGCCGCAGCACCTGCGGATCGGTGATCAACGCCAGCACCACCATCGGCACCCGACGCCCTCGCGCGGGTGTACAGCGCGGGCAGCTCAGCGCGTCGACGAAGAACACCCGCAAGAGGAGCTGCGCCCAACGCAGCGGTCGGCGGCGGTGGGGGGCAACGGCGTCGCCGGCCACGTCGGCCTTCTCCTCAGCTGACCCTGAAACGAGCGGCAGCGTCCCCTTTTCCGGCTCATCCTCCCGATCCACCACCGCCGGCGGGGAGGGCAACAGGGGGCGCCAGCGCGAACGGTTGGCGAACACGCCGTGATAACGGACCATGTGGCTGTAGGGTGCCGGCACCAGCGACGCCAGCCGCTTGAGCAGCTCACCGGGCTCGAGCACCAGACACCTCGCTCCACCGGGCTTCGGCCACGGCTTGCGCAAGCGGTAGACAATGCGCCCATCGGCTGCCAGGCTGAAGCGCGACACAGCGAACGGCGCGCGCAGTCCGTAGCGACACAACCGCTCGAGCGCCACGCGGTCATCTGCCGGTACCAGCCGCGCCGCGTGCAAGGAGAACCCCGCCACCTTCGCGCACAAGGGCGTCTGAGGCGGTTCGGGACGAGCGTCCTCGAGCCCCACGCCCGCCCGCGGTAGCGGCGCCTCCACCGAGCGCGCCAACGCCTGGCGCAATGACGCCACCGTGCGCTCGAAGAGCTCCTCGGTCGCGAACGCATCGGCGCACAGTCGCTCGATCACCCGCGTCAGCCGCCGCGCGATGCGCCAGGTCAGCGCCTCGATCTCCTCGTGCGTCGGTGTAGGTAGCGGCACGAAGCCCAGCGGCTCGCCCTCGCTCTCGCCAGGCACGAACAAGCCGTCGGGGATCAGGCTATGTAGGTGGGGATTGAGATTTAATGCACCGCCGAAGCGCTGCACGAAGGTCACCGCGCCGCTCTCGCCACCGGCGATTCCCAGGGCGCGACCGCGCCGCCGATGCCAGGCGAACACCGTACGCAGGAACGTTCCGATCAGCGCCGTGAACAGGCGCCGGTCGACCGCCAACCGGAAGCGCAGCGGCCAGGGGAAGCTCAGCACCCACTGACGGTAGGGAGCCTCGGGCAACAGCGTATCGACCAGGTACGCGGCGGTCTCCGCCATGCGCCGGCCGATGCAGCTCGGGCAGAGTCTGCCCTTGCACGAGAAGGCGACCAGACGCTCGAAGCCACACTCCGGGCAACGCAACCGCGCGAAGCCTCGCTCCAGTTGACCGCAGTCGAGGTAGCGGCGGAACTCGCGCTCGATGAACTGGGGATAGCCCTCGCCGTCGCGCTCCCGCGCCTCGTCGAGAAACGGATCGAGGTGCTCGCACACCGCACGGTAGAGCGCGGTCGCCTCGGGCTGACGGCGACGGTAGCGCTCGGGGAGCGCAGCGGTGGTCGCACCGGGAACGCGCTCGTAGGAGAGCGCCGGCAGCCCCAGGGCGGGCGCCGCTCGGTGCCCCAAGTCGGCCATGCCCCAGAGACAGGATCACGTTTCGTGCCACCGAGCATCCGAGACGACTGCAGGGGCTCATCGAAGGGCACGGCCGCGCGACCGACAACAACGTAGACGAGACTGGCGGCGACGTGCTCAGCAATGCGCCTGCGATGCCCCCACCGGCGTGCGGCTGTCGGTGAGCGGTAAGGTCCTGTGCGAAGAGCCGTGCGTGACGCAGAACGCACCGCCGACACGGTGGTGCTGGGCGCGCGTTGAGGGCGTCGCGCTCACTCCTGCTGCGCGTAGGCGGCCGCAACGTCGGGTTTCGCCCACGCGGTGTAGACCTCGACAATCGCCTCCCGAGCGCGCGCCTTGACTTCGCCGCCAGCGGCGCCCGTTGAGTCCGATGTGGCGTGCACCGCCACGAGCACACGTTCCGCATCCCGGTACGCGCCAAGCGTCGTCAGGCACCGGCCGAGCTCGATCTCGGCGGCCGGGCGGGGTCCACGGTTCTCCGACGGCTGTGGCGAAGCTCAGTGGTCACGACGCCTCCGACATCATTTCGTCCAACTTCGCCTTCGCACCGAATGGCGAGAACCGACCTACCCGAACTCCCTGATTTTGCTGACGTCGTCAAGGATCTGAAGCACGTCCGAGAGCGCGGCATCATGAAGCTCGGCTTCCTCGACCTGCCGGCGCTGGAAGCTGCCGTACGCGCAAGCGGCCGCGTCGAATGCGACCGAAATGTCGGACCACCGGAGATCGAGAGTCTGATCCGAGACGCACTCGTCCAGTTCGAATCAGGTCACTTCAATGACGCGCCTCTCGTCATGTTCGGGTTGCTCGACGGGACCAGGGGATACCCGCCACCGGAACTGAGAACTCAGGCAGCGGATCTCGCAGGTGTCAGCCGCAATCGATTCCGTAACAGCCACGAACTAGTCATCATCGATGAGGTGGCCAAGACAATTCTCCGCCACTGCCACGAGCATCAACTGCGGATGTCAGCACTAGACATGGAGCGAAGACTCCCGACAAGCTCCCGCCTTGCAGTCTCGTGGATCGAGCGTTTCGAGGCGTATTACGCGATGTGGACCCCAATCTTTGCAACAGCTGCCGCCATCAGCGCCTACCGAAGCACCATGGTCGAAGAGGACAGACCCTGGGACCGCGAACCCACCGTTGAAGAACCCGATGGGTACACACAGGAACTCCAAGCCGAGGGCTATGGGTCGCAGGCGTTGTTCTTCCTTGCCGAGTACCTGGCCGAACTGCAGAGGTTTAAGACTCGCTTCGGCGGCCATTGGATTCTGAGTAGTAAGCACGCAGACAGTGACCTGGCTGATGCCGCGTACTTGGTTCACTATCGAGCGCCTTTCAGCGATCGCGAGAACTCCTTTCTCCGCAAGAAGTACTACGAGGTCGCCGGGATTCTTGACGACTTCCGCGAGTTTGAGGACACAGACCCGACATTCACCGATCTACATGAGACGTGGCAGCGTTTCCTGTTGACCTGTCGTTGCTCATGGTCTGATCAGCAACCGGTGAAGCGCGGCCATTTCCACACTTCTAGGACGGAGTCCGGTATCGACGAAGACTGCCAACCCCACCAGATAATCAAAGCGGCGAATGACTACTGCACGATCGTCGACTACGAATGGGATCAGATCGCCGACTGGTATCACATCGGCGAGGCGAGACGAACTGGTGTAGACGGTGCAGTTCTCTACGAGGATCTCAAGCGGCGGACCAAGCAGCGTGGGATCAACGTGTGGCCTCCCTGGGGCAGCGTTCAACCTCCGGCGGAGGTGTCGTGACCCTTGTCGGATCAAGGCCATTGGCTCATACTTGTTACCAAATAATGGAAAGGACACATCATTGGCGGAGCGAGACATCAAGAAGAACAAGGCGCAGGGACGGACGCCAAGAATGAGCAGTGACATCAACGAGACTCCGAGCACAACGCCGGATTTTCGTACCGAACTAGCAGCGCAGTTGGCGGAACTCGTGCCCGAGGCGATCGCTGACGGCAAGGTTGATGTCACCAAACTCAAGGAACTGCTCGCCGAGGACGCTGGCTCGGAGAGCGAACGCTTCGGCCTGTTCTGGCCCGGCAAGCGCCGTGCGCTCAAGGCCGCACAGGAGCCAACCACCGCCACCCTTAAGCCGTGTCCTGAACTGAGCAAGGACTGGGACACCACCCAGAACGTCTTCATCGAGGGTGACAACCTCGAAGTGCTTAAGACTCTGCAGCGCCACTACCACGGCAAGATCAAGATGATCTACATCGATCCGCCGTACAACACAGGCCAGGACTTCATCTACCCCGACAACTACCAAGAAGGTCTTCAGACCTACCTGGAGTTCACCAAGCAAGTCGACAAGGACGGCAAAAAGCTCAGCACCAATAGTGAGTCCGAGGGGCGCTACCACTCCAACTGGCTCAACATGATGTTCCCTCGCGTCAAACTCGCGCGTAACCTGCTCACCGAGGACGGTCTGCTGTTCGTCTCGATTGACGATCACGAGTACGACAATCTGAAGAAGCTTCTGGACGTCGCCTTCGGCGAGCGCAATTACATCAACACCTTCGTGTGGGTCAGCAACCTCAAGGGTCGACAGATCAGCGGCGTCGGCGCTGTGGGAACCAAGGAATACGTGCTCTGTTATGCCCGTCGCATCGACGAGGTTGGAGAGTTTCGGGCCAGCGCTTCGGACCTCAAGGCATTAATGCCCACGATCTACAAGGGGTTTAACTACGAGGTACTTGAGGATGAGCGCGGCCCCTATGTGCTGAAGAACCAGCTCTACAACACCAATTCGGCGTTCAACGAGGCCACGCGACCCAACCTTGTCTTCGACATCTACTACGAACCCAAGACTGGCGCTGTCAAGACGGCTCCCGTATCGAATGACCACGTTCATGACGAATACGTGAAGATTGCGCCGAAAGAGAACAACAACGGCGTAAACAGGTATCACGCATTCCGATGGAGCGCCAAGAAAGTGGAGTCCGACTTCCATGATCTTGCCTTCATCGAGTCGCCTAGCGGCTGGAGGGTGTATACGAAGGTCCGCGATGTTGAGTCCACCGCCGTCAAAGACTTCGTGATGGACATAAGTACGAATGATGGGTCTGCTGACATTGGAGATCTTGGTCTCGACAAGAAACTCTTCGACTACCCGAAGCCGGTGGCCCTGATCAAGCTCCTCGCGCAGATTGCGACCGAGCAGGACTCACTGGTTCTCGACTTCTTTGCGGGATCAGCGACGACGGCTCATGCGGTCATGCAACTCAACGCAGAGGATGGTGGGGCGCGTCGCTTCATTCAAGTACAGCTTCCGGAGCCCACACCTGGCGGTTCTGATGCACGCAATGCCGGGTATCGAACGATCGCCGAGCTTGCTCGCGAGCGGATTGGCGTCGCCGGGGACAAGGTCAGGGCCGATCTTGAAGGCCAACTGTCGGATCGCGCTGAGCCACTTGATATCGGCTACCGCACGTACAAACTCGTGGACACAAGCTTCATCAAGTGGCGTGTATCAAGCGATGTTGCTGCCGATGATCTGCAACAACACTTGCTCGACCTGCGGGACAGCAGTGACGACCAAGCGACCGCCGATGAACTGCTTACGGAGATCTTGCTCAAGCAGGGTCATTCGTTGACTGAACGCGCTGTCGCGCTGGACCTGGATGGTCTCGAAGTTCGTTCGGTCAGCGACGGTCTTCTCCTTGCGTACCTCGACGAGCACAAGAAGCCGACACTTGAGCAGCTCCGAGCGCTGGTCGACGCAGCCGGAGCGAAGATTGTGATCCTTGAAGATGCGTTCCAGGGGGATGATGAGCTCAAAACCAACATGGTGCAGCTCTGCAAGACGAAGAAGATCGAATTCTGGACGGCGTGATGAAGTTCAAGTTCGATCCACGTCAGCAGTACCAACTCGACGCGATTGATTCGGTGGTCGACGTGTTCGAGGGTCAGCCGAGCGACGTCGAGTCGCTGGTGACCAGGTTGCGCCCAACCAAAGCAGGCCATGACCAGGAAACGCTCGACCTCGCGGCGGAAGTTGGCGCAGTCGGCAACAACCTTGTGCTGGACGACAACGCGATCCTGCAGAACCTGCAGGCGGTCCAGGACCGCAACGGCTTGGAGATCCGTGAATCGCTGGCCGACGACAGCTTCGATTTCGACATAGAGATGGAGACTGGTACCGGCAAGACCTACGTCTATCTCCGTACCGTCCTTGAGCTGACGAAGCGATACAACTTCACCAAGTTCGTAATCCTCGTACCGAGTGTCCCGATTAAGGAGGGCGTGGCCACGAGCGTGCGCCTGATGCGAGAGCACTTCAAGAATCTCTACTCGATCCCATTCGACTTCTCCGTCTACAGCGGTGAGGCTGCGGAGGAGGTTCAGTCCTTCGCTACGTCAACCAACCCGCAGATCATGCTGATGACGATCGGCGCATTGCGGGGTGACAAGAGCAACCGCATCATCCACCAGTACCGCGACAAGCTGAACGGCTTGCGTCCGATTGACTATCTGAGTGCCACCCAGCCCGTCCTCATCATGGATGAGCCACAGAACATGGAGTCCGAGCTATCACAGAGCTCGATCAGCGAGCTCAACCCACTCTTCACTCTCCGTTACAGCGCCACGCATCGCACGCAGCGCAACGTCGTCTACCGGCTCGACCCGGTCGATGCCCACGATCTCGGACTGGTCAAGCAGATCGTTGTCGCCGATGTGCTCCAGGAAGGCGCTGATGCGAAACCGTACATCAAGCTCGTCGACGTTCAACGAGATCCGTGGCAGGCCAAGCTCGAACTGGTCTGCCGCAGGAAGGATGGGTCACTTCGCCGAAAGGTCGTCAAGGTTCCTCAGGGCAAGGACCTTGCCAAGCTCACCGGCAACAGTGCCTACGAGAACAACTGGTGGATCAATGAGATCAGCCTCGACCCCGCCTATGTCGAACTCACCAACCACGGCATCCTGCAACTCGGTGAGACGATCGGCGGCAGCAAGGACGTGATCTACCGAGAGATGCTCCGCGAGACGATCCGGGAGCATCTTCGCAAGGAAGTGCAGCTCAGGCCGCACGGCATCAAGGTGCTCAGTCTGCTATTCGTCGACAAGGTCGATCACTATCTGTCCTATGCAGAAGACGGAAGTCAGATCGACGGCAAGTTCGTCCAGTGGTTCGACGATCTGATCACCGAAGAGCGCAGCAAGTTACCTGCGTATGGGGAGCTGCTGCCGCAGGAGCCCAGCGAACTGCGCAGCGCCTACTTCTCAATCATGCGGAAGAAGGGCGGCGTTGAGCAGTATGTGGATAGCACCGAGCGCGGCAACAAGCGCGACGACGAAGCCTACGACCTGATCATGCGAGACAAGGCCCGCCTCCTCGATCAGTCCGAACCCGTGCGATTCATCTTCAGTCACTCCGCATTGCGCGAGGGCTGGGACAATCCAAACATATTCCAGATCTGCGCCCTCCGCGAGATGGGCGAAGCTCTGGAACGCCGCCAGACCATCGGGCGTGGACTACGCCTCCCCATCAACCAGGATGGCGAACGTGTCTCTGACCGAGGTATCGCACAGCTCAGTGTGATCGCGAACGAGTCGTATCAGGCCTTCGCCAAGAGCTTGCAGGAGGACTACGTCAGGGCCGGCGTCAGCATCGGGCACGTCCGGCGCGGTGAGTTCAGCAAGCTCCCTCTCGTCATAGATGGCGAGACGAAGCTACTGGGCTACCGAAAGTCCGAGGAGATCTGGAAGCACCTGCACAAGTCCGGCTTCATCGACTCCGAAGGTCGCGTCCTACCGACCTTCAATCCCGAGTCCGAGGGCTTCACGCTCAACCTCCCGGCCGACTTCGCCTGGGCCGAGAGCCAGATCCTCGCGACGCTGGAGACGTGCAAGATCGAGAATTACGTCAAATCAAAGCGGAAGCGCAAGCCCCGCAAGCTCAACAAGGAGCTGTACGCCAGCGAGGAGTTCGAGGAGTTCTGGTACCGCATCAGCCGTCGCACTACCTACCGGGTCAGCGTCGATCGCGACGACATCATCAGCAAGGCAGTCGAAGCCATCAAGAACGAGGACAAGATCCAACCGGTGCGTATCCAGGTCACGCGCGCGGGCGTCAAGCTTCTGCGTGGCGGAGCCAAGGGTGAGGAGCTTGGCAGGCGATCGGCCGAATTGGCTGACAACTATGACCTGCCCGACATCATCACTGAGCTGCAGGAGGCCACTTCCCTGACTCGTAGAACTCTCGTGGATGTCCTGCTCAAGAGCGATCGTCTGGATGAGTTCATCGGCAACCCGAACGACTTCATCCACATGGTCAAGCGAGACATCCTTACCGTACTGGCCGCGTCGGTCGTCGATGGCATCCAATACGAGCAGATCGCCGGGAGCATCTACGAGCTGCGCGAGCTACAGGAAGACGGCCGCGAGGAGCGAGATCGGTTCATCGACCAGATGTACAAGGTTAGGAATGAACAGAAGACCGACTTCGACTACGTCGTCTACGACTCCGACGTCGAGCGCAAGTTCGCCGAGCTGCTCGACTCGCGGGAAGACATCAAGCTGTTCATGAAGCTGCCAGCCAGGTTCAAGGTGCCGACACCAGTTGGCGACTACAACCCAGACTGGGCGATCCTCAAGCACGAAGCCGGCGAGGACCGGATCTATATGATCCGGGAGACCAAGAGCACCTCACAGGACTCCCTACTGCGTCCGACCGAGGTCGCCAAGATCAAGTGTGGCAAGAAGCATTTCGCTGCCATCGGGGTCGGCGACTTTGCCAAGTCCAGCCCTGAGAACTGGAACCTGTAAGAGCTAAACCGAGCCCCTCTTCCCCGGACCAGTCAAACCCGAACAGCGAATCCGAGTCGTCGGACATCTCAAGGCCAAGCCCGACACCCAGAAACTCGTGAAGGCCTTCATCGAATTGGCCAAAGACATGAGTGAACGCGACAGAAAGAAACATCCATG
>CBDCWB010000028.1:0-6398 GCA_965223205.1 Candidatus Eiseniibacteriota bacterium
TGATCGAGAAGGCACTGCCGGTAGAGACCGACTTCCTCATCAGGAGGATCACCATGAGTTCACGAACGGCTCAAGCTACGAGTTCCGCGCTGATCCTGGCGGTGGTTGCGCTCGCCCGCGGCGGTTCCATCCATGCCTGCGAGCTAGATCAGGCGTGTGAATTCTTCAGTGGCTCACGCAGTTGCTGGAGCATCGGTTGCTTTACGAACGGCGTTTGCGTGGTTCAGTCGTTCGTTCCCGAGCAGCCGCTGCTTTGCGCCGTCGAGCTGGGGCTGGACCCTGGCTCCCAGCCGCGCGAAGTCGTCGTGCACATACAGACCGAGCTTGACCCGGGCGCCAGTGTGGTGACACGGGACCAACTGCAGTAAACGCGATACGCGCGTCAGGTGGCTCTACCGGAAACCACCCGATGAGCTGTCCAAACTCCGCGTCACGAAGACGAGACCGATGATCCCGATCAGGGCCACTCGTTGTCCGACGGTCATCGCTGCGTGCATGGGCATTCCTCCGTGCACCAGGCCGAGCCCGCGTGCGTGGAAAGTGGGAGTTCCGTTCCCGACAGATGCGCGACGTTGATATTGCGCAGATGCCTCGGAACGACCGGGCGAACGCGAGTGCGGGTCGGTCGCTGACCGCCCTCGCGGGTTTCCCTGACTATCTGAGTCGACCCCCTTGTGGCGCGGACCGCCTGAACTCGCTCTCCACCCTCAACTGCGACCAACAGCTTCTCCCCCGGGTGGCGCATAAGGGTCCGTGCTCCTTTGGAGCCTGCGCTCCCCTACCTACCAACTCTCAGGCTTCCTGGATTGCCCGTTCGCATCCTCTAGCGTGTCCGGGAACTGAGTTGCTGAGAGAGACCCTTGTCGGATGATGCGCACAAAGCTCGCTTGAGCGGCAAGCTCCCCGTTTGGCCTTCCCGTGCGGACCGGAAACGCCGCCCCAAACTGGGTTCCCAAGGTCTTCCTTCACGATTCGGACGGACTCAAGCAAATCGGTATCGTTCGTAGTAACGAGCGCCCCCTTTCCTCTGGGCGAGAATAGAACTCGCTCGCTCGAAGGTCACCCCGGGCATCACCGGCGAACTCCGATTGATTCGGCGTGTGCTGTCGCACGTCGTGCTCGCAGGATGAGCCAGGTCACAGCCGCACGGACCACCCGATCTTCCTCTAGAGCGTCCGGAGGGACCGCAGTTCCCCACACGGTCTCTTCGGGCGAAATGGATCCCTCAATCACTTTCCCGTGCCTGTCCGCAAAAGCGCAAGTGGCAAGAAAGATCTTTGCCCCATCGCTAAGCACAAACTGCTCGATACCGGTAGATAGACCGGCAGTCGGTGAACCAAAGAAGCGAGTACCGGGGCGTCCGCGAAACGAGGCTGCAATCGCTTCTCCCGCACTTGCAGTTCCTTCCCCAATCAGCACAGCTACCGAGGTAGAGGGGTTCCTCAGCTCGCATGGAGCGTCCCCCAGCTCGACAATCACGCGATCGCCGAGTGCCACACGCCCGTTAGAGTAGGACCATTCTTCGCGATGACCGTCCAGTCGGACACATGAGCCAACTGAACCGGATCCCAAAAACGGCCCTACGGCGAGAAGCATGGGCCACATATTGCCGCCATGATCGAATCGTAGGTCAATTATCCACCCGACTGGGTCCGCGCAGTTCACTTCCTCAATGAGCCTGTGGGCTGTAACAGCGAACAGTCGACCCTCTGCATCATTGCCGCGGCGGAAACTCGGAATCGATATGTACCCAATGTTGTCATTCAAAACTGTCGCGCGTAGGTCGTCAGCTAAAACGCCGCGGGCTTGAGAAACAACCCCCTCCCCGGGAGAACGGAAGGAGCTATGCCCATCCTTGAGCTGTAGGATCGCGTACCGTATCAAGTCATGCGTGCTCTCCCGATCATCGTCTCGTCTGACCCAGGCCTGAAGCTTGGGGCGCAATGCCTGCCAATTGACGTTGTCGCGACACAGCCCGTTCGCTTCAACTATGTCCAATGCTTCCTTGAGATACGTACGCTCGTCCTGGACTCGCCGCGCGCTATCCGATCGATCCCCGTGACATCCCCAGGCGATTGGGACGACTACGGCCAAAAGGACAACTGCACGGTGAGCCAAACTGCCTCTGGACTGTTCAACGAACATTGCGGCACCCGTCAGTTACTAGCACGATGCTGAAAGCCGATTTGTTGACTGATTCGGTACCACCTGAGCAATTGCTGCGCGCCTTGTTGCTCGAGGCGTTGTACACCGACCCGAAGCGAGCGGCAGCTTACCTCCTGTTTCGGTGGTTCGTGGGGTTGGGTATCGATGACCGGGTGTGGGCGCCTGGTTGATGGCCGTCAGAAGGGGCATGACCGGTCTCCTCCAAGTTCTTGCGCGGTAATCAGTTGTCGCGTTGGAGCCTGTGTCACGCTTAGGAAAGACCCAGATCCACGGTATGAGCACGATCGGAGAGTACACGCGGCATGGGGGGGATTCAAGACGTGCGTCAGGTATGCGACAGGTGGGCTGCCGTGCGGGTGCGCTCGGGCACGACGATCGTGCGTTGAAGACCACCAACAGGGAAGTTGCAGACGAGGCTCATGACGAAGTCCGCGACCCGAATCCCTCGGTGAGTTTCTTGAGGGTAGGCGTCTCGAGGCCGCGGATGACTCCTAGCTTGTGGCGAGGTCGGTGACGAGCTTGAGGCCGGCGAAGGATGTGACCTTGTCGGGCGCGGAGATGTTCTTGACGGACCGAGGCCGACGCGGGATCTTCACCTTACAAAATGCTCTTTTCTGGGCCCGATAGCGCCCAATGTCAGAGAACAAACGCACTCATGTCGGGGGAGATCCTCAGTTGAGCACTCCCAGAAACCCAGACAGCGTTCTGCGCGGCCCTTACGCCCAGCGGGCGTGGAAGGCCGTGCTAGAGATCGCAGATGCAGTCGAAGATAGTGCCTTGTGGGAGCATATGGCACCCGACCTTAGCGGGTGGCTCGGTGGCTCAATTCTGCTGTCTCGATACCTTCAACTGGTGAAACCAAACGGCGAGAGACAAAGCAGGATCGAAGTCCTCCTGGAACTCGTGACTGAGGCCGCCCATGGGTTCGACCCCTGCCGGCCCTATCCTCTGTCACTGTACCAAGGGATCACGGGGCTGGGCTGGCTTCTCACACACATTGCCAAGTTGGATGGTTACAAGGCGGACGTTACGAGCCTCGACGAACTTCTCGTGCGCCGGCTAGGACATCCTTGGGAGGGCGACTATGACCTCATCAGGGGACTTGTTGGGATTGGTATCTATGCGATTGAGCGGATCGAAAGCGGTGAGCCAAAGGACTTGCTCGAGCTTGTCGTGCACCAGCTAGGGAAGCGCGCGGTCCGAGATCCGAACGGGGTAGCTTGGCACACCGATCGTGCGTTGCTGTTCGGAAGAACAGCCAGCGAATACCCCACCGGCTACTATAACCTCGGACTTGCCCACGGAGTTCCCGGGGTATTGAGGCTCTTGACTGACGCGGTGAGGCTCGGGGTGCAGTCGGAGCTAGCGTCAAGCCTCGTTTGCGGAGCAACTCCCTGGCTGCTCAGTCACCTCATTAAGACAGACCGCGGCTGGACCTTGCGGTCCATCGTCGAGAAGCGCGTGACACCGCGAGTCCGTCTTGCCTGGTGCTACAACGAGCTCGGAGCCATGACGTCCATACTCTCGGCAGGGAGAGTCCTTGGTCGTTCGGATTGGATTGACATCGCCCACCAGGTCTTTCTCTCTATCGCGGATACTCCGCCAGAACTATCAGGCGTGGTAGACGCCGGTCTGTGTCACGGGTCGGCAGGCGTCGCACATATTCTCCGCGTAGTTGGGAACGACCTCGAAGACCTGACTCTGCAAGCAGCTGCCAAAGGGTGGTTTCAGGAGACTATCCACCGTCAACGTCCGGGCACTGGCGTTGGAGGCTACTCTGCGAGGCTCATGGCAACAGATCAAGGAACTCGTGGAGAACGCTACAAAGACGTTCCTTTGCCGGGGTTCCTGGAAGGGTCGGCTGGCGTTGGTCTCGCGCTGCTATGCGAACTAGAGCAGCTCGTCCCTGCGTGGAACCGGGTTCTTGGACTCTCATAGAACTCTACAAGACCCAGTACAAGCGGGACCAAGAAACGAGGTGGTAAGAGACTAGCCACGTTAGGGTTATCCACTAACCGCAGTAACGAGTACCGTGGCGCGGTGGACGGCTGCCAGGGCTACCGCGGGCTGGAGAAGCTCGGCTACGTCCACGACCGGCGCAGCCAGCGGGCTGCCCGTGCCTGCGGCGACGCCCCCCGGCGAGCAGTATCGCGGTGCACCGGGTCGCCTCGCTGGCGAAGAGGTGGCTGCTGGGCACCCAACCGAGGGTTCAGGGCGTTCGCCTCGAGCCGGCGCCGAACGTCGACCACCGTCCGCGCTGCAGACGCGGCTGCGGCCTCTCCGAAAAGAAGGCGGTCGGTCAACCGATCGATGAGGCTCGACAGCGTGTCTCCGCCGGTCCCCGGCGTGCCAGATCGGATTGTGTGCGGGACGCCTCCACGACTCGAAGTCCTAGAGCCACCGTGCCGTTACAGCCGCCCTGGGACCTGAGATGGAGTTCAGATGAAGCGAGATGCTCTGTGCAGCAGCTAAGGGCAGCCGCACACGCCATTTCCATAAGTCGTCATTGGATCACACCCGCCGCCAGAGTTGGGATCGCACACATTTGAAAGCGGGGTTTCGGTTGGTTTCAGCTGTCCTCCAATCACCCGGTTGAGTTCAGGATCGGCAAGGATACGGATCGTCTCTCTCTTTAGCGCGAGTCGGCGCCTGGGGGGTTGCTGCGACTTCATTAGTAGCGTGCTCCTTGTTTGTGTGAGGAAGTAATGTGAATTACACCTGGGCCGACACATAGCGCGTACGCGTGGTCGGAGTCAAGCCCAAAGTTCAGTTGGGTGTAACCGACCGGCCGCTCCCGGCGAAGCGATTGTGTTGAATGGACTTCTGGCGTTCTGAGGGTGACAGGATGGACCTCCTGAAAAAATGTGCCCCTAGAAACCGGAGGCCCAGCTCCTGGTGGCACTAGATCCTGGGTCAATTCATCGCCGAGCAGGGCGCTGGCGGCCTGGGGAAGACGTACGTTCTTCCGGACGGTCGGGAGCTGAAACGCTTGGAGCAGTTGCACGACCGTTTCTCCCTGTCGATCTTCGGCCTTCGAGCTGAGTCGGGACGGTGTACGGGAGCCGAGATGGTCGGAAGATCGCATGGGTGCCGCTGGATGATCGTCTGCAGCTGCGGAGAGCGAGTCTTCGTACGTGTTGCAAGACTGGTAGATCGGCGTGTCGCCTACCTCGAACGGGGCACCCTCTCTGCAATGTCGTCACCGACGGCGCCGGGTCGCTTCCACTGGGAGCGCTGGTCCGGACTCGCTGAACAGAGCCGCGGTGCGGTCGGTTGGGTCGGGTTCCGCGCCGGGCGATTATCGGGGATTCTTCCCGACGCGCCCGCCTCGGGCCAACTGCGCGGCGACCAGCCCATGGTAGATCCCTTCCCTGGACATGAGCTGCTTGTGCGTGCCACTCTCGACGATACTTCCGCGATCGAGGACGATGATCTGATCGGCGTCAACGATGGTGCTCATCCGGTGTGCGATGACGATGCGCGTGCACTGGAGCTCCGCCAGGGAGTCCTGGATCTTCCGCTCGGTCGCGGTGTCGAGCGCGCTCGTGGCCTCGTCGAGGAGTAGGATGGCAGGCTTCCCGACGAGAGCGCGCGCCAGCGCGATGCGTTGCCGCTGGCCGCCCGCGAGTGACGCGCCACCGTCGGCCAGCACCGTGTCGTAGCCCATGGGCAGGGCTTGGATCTCGTCGTGGATGTAGGCGAGGCGCGCGACCTCCTCGATCTCGTCGAGCGACGCGCCGGGACGGGCCAGGGTGATGTTCTCCCGCACCGACGACCCGAACAGGTAGGGATGCTGGGTCACAACGCCGATCTGGCGTCGTACGCTACGTGGTGCCAGGGTGGTGAGGTCGATGCCGTCGTAGAGGATGCGACCCGACGTGGGTCGATAGAGCGCCACCATCAGGCTGGCGAGCGTCGACTTGCCCGCCGCCGACGGGCCGACAATGGCCACCATTTGTCCGGGCTCGACCGCGAGCGACACCTCGAGCACTGCTGGAGGAGTATTGAGCGAGTAACAGAACGTCACATCGCGCAGGTCGATGCGACCGGTCAACCGGTGCGACGTCTGGACGGACTTGATCTCCTGTTCCTTGGGTGTCTGCAGCACGCCGTCGATGCGCTCGATGTAGCTGCCGATCTCCTGCACCTGGAGTGCGGTCGAGACCAGCGCCGAGAGCGGTGACAGAAACCCGATGGCGAGCGCGTTCAACGCGAGCATGGAGCCGAGCGTC
>CBDCWB010000029.1:0-41745 GCA_965223205.1 Candidatus Eiseniibacteriota bacterium
GCGGATTGGCCGGCAACTAACTCCGTCTCCGAGTGGGTTGCTGGGTTGCCGTCGAATGCATTGGCAACATCCGTAGTGTTGTTAACGTCTTCGCTGCTTGTTGCTCGTTTGCTCTCCACCTCGTACACGCACGTAGATAGTAAGAGGTTCGCGCGTGGCATTCCCCATCCGTAGTGCTGTGTCCAGGCGTTCCCTTGCATGTCTGGGTGCTTATACGTTGCCACATGAAATCGCCCGCCGAATGTCATCGATCTTCCACGTTGAGCGAAGTGCCCGAAGGAGGCAGGCCAGCGCCCCCGCAAACGGCGTCGAGATACTCTCTCCGGATGTCTGGATGAACCCCTTTGTCACGTCACCATTGTCTTTCCTGTCAGCGTAGACCTGAGCGATTGGAACCAGAATCGAGATTGTCACCCCAGCTGGACTGGTCTGGATGTCGTTGAGCGGAATATAGGGCCTGTCCGGCATTGATGAATTTCCAGTAGGCCCTTGAATAAACGTCGTCATTCAAGCGATGGCCCCAAAAGATCATGACGCCGGCGTCGTACGCGTACGCAACTGCGTCGCCGGTCGATGAGCCCGGTTCGTACGTTGGGTTGGGGGACGGAGACTGCGCAATACTGATCGACACGAGCGCCGCCCCGTTGTTGACGGCTCCCATGAAGACTGGTGGATAAGTGTCATTCAAGTCGAACGGCATGAAAAGAAGCTCTGGGGCGACGCCAACAATGTCGTGATCGCTACCGCTGGATTGTGCAACGATAATGCTCGACGTGTTTGTGCCGTGCATATCCGTCGTTGTATACGGGTTGACTGCTTGCGACCAATCCGACTCCCTTGGAAAGACTAGGGACGCATGCAACCCCTCAAGCATCTGGTCGCGAGCGGCGCTCTCTGTGGTTGGCCCACCATAGTCACGATGGGTGTACATGACCCCGGTATCCCGATGTGCCATCATCACCCTGACCCCGCTTCGGTCCGTCCCCGCATTGCTCCGCGCAGATCCTGGGCCGGGACCCCAGGCAGATTCAATTTGAAAGCCTCTGGCGGCACTTGTCGGTAGATCGTCGCGAACTGGGTACAGGCTGGATACGTAGCCGGGGCACGATGTACATTCCCCATCAGGGCAAGAGTGGGTTGCACCTGGCCCCCAGTTGACAGCTTTACAGCTGCCGCACGGATACACCAAGTTGTGGTTGGTGTTGCTGACGTCGGTCGGGATCGATTCACCCGCGGGGTCAAACAGGATCCTTTGATCGCGGTTGCTGGGGTTGCCAACATCTTCGATGCTCGAAATCGTCGGCAGAGATCCGTACGGATCCTCCTCGCGAAAGAAGAACACCTTTGTTCCTTGCAGCGCGGTTCCTGTAGGCCATTTGAGCTGAGCTCCATCGTATTGCGTTAGGAGTTCATAGTCGCCAACGCGTTGCACAACCCGGGCATAGTTGTAGTCGACGGCGTCGCCTGGCGCGACTTCGGCTAGCTCCTGGCAGACCCCCATGTTGACTCTCACCGCGCCCAGTGGTGTTTGGCGCGTGTGAAAACACTTGCTCCAGAGTAGTTCTTGGGGAGGGTCGCTGAGGGGCTCATCCTCGTAGACCTTCGAGAGAGTCGTCACGTCGGCGCACGCATCAAAGCTCGCGATGGCGGACTCAAACGAACTCGGATCTGCGAGTAACACCAGGTACCAAAGGTCAAGTCGGGGCGGCGTTCTGCCGCTTCCCCGAGCCCTTGACGCCAGCGTCTCACCAACGCTGTGCGCGCCTGGAAAGAGCCGCCCCGGTTCAGCGGATACTGCGAACTGAGCTAGTAGGGCCCTGAAAGCGGGCGCATCATCGGCAGGCTTGTTGAGCTTGACGTGGAATATTGTCCGAACAATGTTCGACTCGGTTGGCATGTGCGACCTCCATCAAGTGAGTGTACAACGGAGCGTAGCTTGATATTAGCAACGTTGCTATCTTCAGTCGACGAAGAAGTTTCAGGGCCCGCCAAGTTAAGCTGGGAGGCGTTGACTTGAGGGCGTTTGCGATCAGCACTTGGTGGAAGCTGACAGCGCCGAGGGCTTCCCGGGAGGTGTTTGTGCCCCATATTAGAGTGTGCGTGAGCTTTCCCGGATCGAGGACCAGCGGCTAGGAGAAACGCTGACAGAATGGACGTACTAGGAGGTTCAGGTGTGTGCCGGTTGGGACTTGTGAATCGCCCCGGATTTTTCGGAGGCCCTTTTGTCTGACTACTTCCCGCCTCCATGGTTGGGTGACAGGGATTCGGTGGGTCGGAAACGTCTCGTCAGTGTAACTCCTTTCCAAACGGCGCGCGCAGTCTCTCGTTGCAAAAGAAGGCCGCCACATGCCGGGATAACCTCGAGCAGATCTAGACCCAGTACACCTCCGCGCACAAGCGAGGGTTGGGTTACCCCTTCGGGGGGCAGTGAAAGGGAAGGCTTGTGGGGCTCGAAATCTTTGCTCGATGTCATCATTCGGTCGTTCACCCCGGCCTTTTTGAACCAAATGTGGGATTCGATGGCCATCAGTTTGCCACCACTGCTGGCGACGATGCGGAGCGCTCATAGTACGCGCGCTCGAACTCCGCCGGCGCAATCCAGCCAATGGGCCCCAGAAGTCTGTGCTTGTTGAACCATCCAACCCAGCTCAGCGTCTCCAGCTCAAGATGCGCTCGGTTACACCAAGGCCCCTCGTGGTTGAGCAGCTCCGTCTTGTACAGACCAATCACCGTCTCCGCCATCGCGTTGTCGTAGGAGTCTCCTACGCTACCGACCGACGCTTCGACCCCCGCTTCCCGCAGCCGCTGCGTGTAACGGATCATGAGGTATTGCGCCCCGCGGTCGCTGTGGTGGATCAACCCCGCGGTGTCCAGGCGAGCGTGCAGAGCTTGCTCCAGGGCATCCAAAGCCAGGTCCGAGTGCAACGAACTCGACACCCGCCAACCTACGATCATGCGTGAGAACACGTCGATCACAAACGCTACGTACAGCGTCCCTGCGCGGGAGGCGACGTACGTCAAGTCGGCAATCCACAGTGGGTTAGGCTTCTCGGCGGTGAACTGACGCTCGACAAGATCTCGCGGCCTCTCCGCGTGTTCATCGGGAATCGTCGTCCACACTCGCTTGCCTCGAACGACGCCGCGGATGCCCATCTCGCGCATCAAACGCTCCACTGTGCACCGAGCTACGTCCGAGCGAGTCTTCTTCAGTTCTCGCCAGACCTTCCTTGCTCCATACACCGAGCGGTTGGCTCTCCACACCGCCCGGATCTCTTCTTGAAGCTTCTCGTCTCGCTTCGTGCGATCCGAGCGCCCTTCCGGGTGTTGCTCCAGGTACTTGTGGCGGTGGTAAGTCGATGGGGCGATCGGCAACACTGCGCAGATCGGCTCGACCCCATATTCATGCTTGTGGTCGTCAATGAACTGGACCATCACTTTGGTCGGCGGTCGAACTCCGCCTGGGCGAAAAAAGCCGACGCTTTGCGCAGAATTTCGTTAGCGCGTCGCAGCTCGCGGTTCTCGCGCTCGAGATCCTTCACCCGCGCTTGTTCCTCGCTGGTCGGGCCAGGGCGCAAGCCCTCGTCCCGTTCCGCTTTACGCATCCAGGCCCGAAGAGTCTCGGGTGCGCAGCCGAACTTCGAGGCGATCGAGCGGATGGCTGCCCACTGGGACGAATGCTCCCTCTGGTGCTCAAATACCATCCGGACCGCCCGTTCACGTACTTCTGGGGAAAACCTGTTTCGTTTGCTCATGGCTCAATCCTCTCAGAGAATCAAGCCTCCGACAAACCCGGGGTGCCTCAGTTTCTAACACCTGGCAGTATGAACAAATGCCGACTCCGATTCACTGTTTTTCGCATCCTTATGCGCCAAATCGAATTTCCGGATGCGAACTAGCTAGCAAGGAAATCAGCCCGCTTCATCGCTCTGTGCCAGCGCAGTAACAAACTGCCAGAGCGTGTTCGTTGAAAAGCAATCACAAGAACGCCAAGCCACCCGTGCGTAACCAGGGAATCTTCGCGCGTGGTTGCGTGAAGCGTGCAGCGCAACAAGCTCCTGCTTGACAACATCCCCGCATCCCGTCCTACGCTTAGTGCATGGGACTCACCTTTCAGCAGAAACTCGCCTCACTCGGCTTTGCTTCGTACGAAGAATACCTGCGTGCGCCGCACTGGCAGAAGGTGAAGTGGCTCGTGCGCATGTCGCAGCGGATCAGGAAGCTCAGGAAGCGGTACGGCGGATTGGTCTGTGAGTTCTGCAAGTGGCGCGGCTTGCTTCAGTACCATCACCGCACGTATGAACGTCTCGGCCGTGAGTACGTCAGCGACATCGCGGTCATCTGCGAACGCTGCCACAAAGGCGTGCACAAGCTCGATCAGAAACGCCCTGACCTTTCGTTGGAAGAAGCCACGGCCCGCTATCGCTCCTTCATCCGCCGCCGCCGCTTCCGCAAAGCCGCAAAGGTTGGTATCACAAAGAGGGCGGCATGATGGGACTTTCCGGGTGCGCTGAAGTTTTTCCCGCATTGGCTCCGAGCTTTCGTTCTTTTGACTCGGAGCCACCCGCAAGGTCCTTTCCCCCTCATCGAAAGATGGGGTTGCTACAGTTGCCCTTCATCTCAGGCCGCCGCTCACCGTAAGGCGCGGAGCATGCCCATGGCGTGTGTAATAACGTCCTGACGTTGAGGGGGACAGGTCTTTGAGGTAGCAGTCAGCGGAAATCCCATCCTGAGACAGTACGACCGTCGGGGTGGGCGTAGGGGCGAATGCTGTCGATAACTCGGTCTAGGGCACGTGTCACTGCGACTAGGAGGTATGGCAATGTTCGCAAGACTGCTCGCGGCCGGCACGCTCGTTGCTGCGTTTGCGCTAACTGGATGTGCGTCAACGAGGATGAACTCGCAGACAGATGTGGCGGCAACGACCGCGTCCTACTCGAAAATGACGGTGCTCGTTGCGGTAGGCGATCTTGGTCAGCGCCAGAAGGCCGAAAAGGCCTTTCAGCAGAAGCTCGCGTACCATGGCATTGAGTGCGTGCCAAGTCATGACTTGTTCTTCCCTGGTCGCGAGCATTCGGAAGAGGAGATCGCGGGTCGCCTGCAAGAGAACGGCATCGAAGCAATACTAACAGTCAACCTCTCCAACTCGGGGACGTCGAGCACGTACGTGCCTGAAACGAGTCAAACGAAGATCAACGCCTATTCGGTCGGGAATAGCACGAGCGGTACCGCCACCACCCAGACGTACGGCGGGTATGACATCGAAAAGCCGTGGGCGAACTTCACGGTCGAACTTTGGGACCTGAGTGGCGGCGCCGTGACGTGGGTGGCCTCTGCAAGCACCGGTGGAAACGCTTGGGCTACGGGGAACACGCTCCTGAGCTCAATGGCGTCGAAGACGGTCTCCCAACTCGCCAAGGACGGCGTGATCCCGTAAACAACACGGAAGTGCGCGCTACGAACGTCGGCTGTCGCTCCGCTCGGCGGGCGGGAGTTATCCACAGGAGGCCCCTACAGCACCCCTATTGACGCCGAAGGCGTGCGGGGCTACGGTGACTGTGGATAAGTTGTAACCGCGCGCGGAACTAGCGCCGCGCACCCGCCAGTAACGCCTCTGCTTCCACGCCAGGCCATGAAGGCGTGATCGATCTCGCCGGTGGAGAGGCGCTTGATGAGCGTCTGCTGGGCGCCGGCGAGGAAGCGATCGAGGGGCTTCATGTCGATGCCACCGTGTCGGCGGAGGTTGTAATCCTCGCGCAACCAGTGCTCGAAGCGCTCCGAGAGGGCTTCGAGCGAGCTGAGATCGTGGTGGGTGAGTCGAGGGAGGAAGCGAGCGCGGACGGTGCGGAAGTAGCGTTCGATCTTGCCGCGCGAGGGCGAGTCGAAGGGTTCGGAGTGCAGCAGCGTGATGCCGGTGCGGGCACAGGCCTCCGAGAGGTTGCGGGAGGTGAAGGCGGGCCCGTTGTCGCAGTAGAAGCGCTTGGGCAACCCGTAGGTGGCGATGGCGTCCCGCAGGGTGTGGGTGATGTCGGCTGTGTCCTCGGAGAAGGCGAAGCGTGAGCCGGTGATGACCCGGCTGTGATCGTCGATGATGGCGCAGAGGATCGCCTTGCGCTTTTGGCCCGCCGAGCCGACGCCTGGTCCGTGCATGAAGTCGGCGATCCAGAGGTCGTTGGGGTGAGGCATTTCGAACTTGGCGCGTGCCTTGCCGGGGCCGCGTAGCGGTTTATCGAGACCGCGGGCCTTGAGGAAGCGGCGGAGCGTGCCGAGCCGAACGGTAACCCCTTCGGGCAAGATCCCGTCTTGGAGGAGGATCTCGTGAAAGAGCTTGACCGACATCGAGCGGTGCTGGACGCGGTGCCTGGCGACCAGCTCCTGGGTGTCGTCTGAGAGCGCACGGAAGGTGCCTTTGTCCGAACGGGTGCGAGTCATGAGGCCGTCGAGACCGTGGCGCTTGTAGGTGTAGAGCCACGATCGCAGGGTCGAGGTGCTGAAACGCTTGAGCGAACCGTCGGGAAGGGAGTGCTGGCGCGCGGCGACCCGGCCCGAGGATCTCGGAAGCGACTTCGGAGGCAAGCGGACGGGTGGCCTCGGAGATGAGTCCGTAGCGGAAGACTGCCCAGTCGCGGGGTGAGGGTTTGGGGGTCGGGGTTCTGTCTTCGATCATGGTGGTTGATCTCCATCGGTATCACCGCCCGGTGGATTCCGGCCGGTTCTCGGGGACCGTGCACCGCGGCGCAGGAGAGACGAAGGCGGATCGGGTGGAGGAGCTGGAGCGAAGCGCCCCGGGATCGGGCGCGATTGAGAGTGTGGAGGTTCGCGGCGAGTTGCCACGGTATCGAGCACCGAACGGCCGGCCGCAGCGCGGAATCGACGCAGCACCTCAGGGGTCAGGTGGTGGCCGAGGAGATTGAATTGCTCGGTTCGATCGCGGGTGTCCGACCACCTGATGCCGAGCTCAGGTCCCAGCCAGGTGAGTGCCGAGCCGATCAGCCTCGAGTTGACGAGATCACGCCACCGGCGCAGAGTGCGCTCACTGAGCGGCTCTTCGCCAGAGCTGCTGTTGTAGAGCAACCACTCGAGAGCGCCTGCGATCCCGGCGTTGAGAAGGCGACCGACGATCTCGATGACAGAGCCTACCGTGCTGCGGCCGCGCCAGAGTTCAGCCGGCATGCAGGAGGCCGTCGCCCCGTCGCAGAACTTGGCGCGGACGATCGGCACGTTCTCGAACGCCTCGCCGCCCGAATGATCGGTCACCCGCTTGCGGCGGCGGATCTGGTGGCGGCGAGCACAACCCGCAGACCCGCACCGAGTGCACTGAAGCCCGGCCTCGCTCGCCAGAGCGCCCACATCATACTGCTCGCTATTGATCACAGCGATGTAGACGGGGAGCGTCGACGCCAGTACACTGATCGCTCAGCGTGCGCCGCGAGTAGGCCACTACACCGATCGCGACCGCACGTCTCCGTTGCGGGCTTGAGCTACGTGTTTGTTTCCAAACCACGAAGCTTAGCCCGCAACGCCTATTTTGTGCGATCAGCTTGGAATCGACAGCACGAAATCAGGCAGCAGAGAGTGCGGGGTTACACCTGGCTCGTTGTTGATTGGAAGCGTCCGATGCGGCGCGAATGTTGGCGAATTTCTGTTGGCGCGTCAACATCTTGCTGGCGTCCGGATAGGGGGCCTTCGGCGCGGTTCAGGCATGGACTTTTGCAGGGTACAAGTACCGGCGTTCTCCGTGCACCAGGGGCGACCGTAAGAGGATCGCGAGAGAAAGCTGCCTCGATTCTGCGCGCGTGGCCGCAACGAGCAATCGTAGGGGAAGAAATGGAGACTATTCTTGTTGCATCTGACGACCGTGCTCCGGAGATCCTGGCGGTTCTGGGAGATGTGACTCAGGGTCTTCCCGACGGCCGACTTGTTGAAGTCATCGGCAATGTGACCAGCGACCGTATTGGCCTGCAACTAAGGGAAGCTGGGTTCGAGGTCGAGTACCGCGATCTCGATACATTGGGGGCTCGCATTCAAGAGCGATGCAGGGTCGGCTCGGACTTCTCGGCAATCGTCCTCTCCACATTGCGGCCCTATCGGGGCATGAACGAGAAGCTCAGATTCATCGCCGAAGAGATTCGGAGTTTAGGGGATTCTTGCTGCCTCACCTCTGGTGTGCGGGTCAAAAACATCCCAATCGTTATCGCCTTGTCGTTGGAGATGGCTGAAATGATTGACGCTCCCACCGACGGTCGCTTTGACACGTCGATTCCGTGGTGCTCCGTACGACGCCCGGGTGCCTCGTTCTCAAAGGAAGTAAACGACGTAATCGCTGAATGGAGGCGCGATGTCTATCTTGAGCTTGACTATGTTGGCTACGCACTAGGGTACAACGAACGGGGCGAAATAGACATTTCCCCTGTACTCCGCCGCAGTCGGCGGTCGAGCCATTTGTTTAGCGATGCGGCATCGCCTCGCAGCTTGGGTGAGGGAGGGATGGTGTTGGTCCCTCAGAACGTCACCGAGCATATGGGGAGCTTGCTCGAACTCAGAGAGATCTGTGGCAACCTAGAGAATATAGCGTCACGCTTGGACAAGAAGCCCGAGACTGTGGTCCATGAATTTCTCGACCGGCATCCGGATATTCTCTACCGAGACCACTTTGTCGAGCATTGGTCCGAAAAGAGCTTGGCGCCGAAGACTCGACCCGATTTCGTCCTGAGATCGACGGTAGACTGGGAAGTACTCGAGCTAAAGAGACCTGACGAGATTGTCATCCGAAAGAAGAGGTTTTCGCGTGCCGTCGTGAAAGGGTTTCAGCAGCTTCGCCGCTATCAGGACTCGCTGCAAAGCCCCGCTAGCCAGGCCCGACAAGAGGCGGTGTTTGGCGAATCGATTGTCGCGCCGCGCCTCTGCCTTCTAATCGGAAGATCACTTGACCCTGAGTTTTCGGCCGAAGTTCGCCAAACTCACGAAGTCAGCGAGTTCAATGACGTCTCGCTGCTCCTCTACGATGAACTTGCAAACCCACTGTGGCGGCGCGTTCATTCAATGCAGGAACGCCTCCTTGGACAGTTCGATGGGCTGTAGACCGAGCGGGGGCACGGTCCCGGTCCGAGCGACCCTGTCTTCACCCTGCGGCACTGCGTGTTAGCTTCGATCCCCGAGGTCGAGCGACCGCTTGCCCTGTTTGCGCGTCTTTCACGTTGTACCATTGGGCTCGTGATCTTCGCGGTGATCCTTCAGCGCCGGACCCGTTTCGCTGGGGCCGACCTTGGTCGCGCGCGCCGAATGCGCTTGTAGATCGGAAGACCGTAGATCGTCTCCTCGAGTTTCTGGAAGCGCACGCCAGAAAAGACACCGCGCTGGACGTATCCGAGCCGTTCAAGACGTTTGACAATGAAGGTGTAGCTCACCTTCGCCGGGCAACATCGTTTGAGCCGCACGACTTCCTCTTTGGTGCATTCCTTGCCTTTCAAATGGGCATCGACCCACGTTCGGAAGTCTTCTTCGGGGAAAATGAGCTCTGCGGCAAACACCTCTGCACCGATCTCGATCGGCGGGACGCGGGAGTAGCTGTTGTATTCTGCGCAGCCGAGCCCCGTGCATGATGCCGACACCAGTTCCTGATCAGTGTAGTGATGCTTCAGTTCATGCGCTAAAGAGAACAAGCGTGGCTCGATGGGGGCCATCGCCGCGTTGAGCATAACGTGGGGAGCGCCGTCAACGACGAGGTACGCGGCGCGCACCTTGCGGAGTGGGTGCGACCACTTGTCGATACGGACCCCCTCAGCCTTGTAGATTGCCCGCATTTCCCGCAGTCCGAACGCATCGGTCTCGATGCCGTAATGTGAACGTTTGTCACGTGCGAGCTGTTTGAGGGATTCGTAGTACGTTGCTCGGTTCACGGTAGTCGTTTGTCTCCTTTGTTCGTAGAGCGAGGTGTCCGTGCGGCTCGCAGCTTCTTTCTGGCGCGGACAAAATCAGCATAACGTTCGAGTTCAGCAATATCCTCCGCAGGCAGGTCAGCCGTGGCGCTCAGCAGGGCGCGGTGCGCTTCTGTCGGCGGTTGCGCATCCACTGGGAAGAGCACCCATATCGGCTCTTCGAAGAACCGCGCGAGTTTCTCGAGATCTTCTAGTTTTGGTTTGTACGTGCCGCTCTCCCAACGAGAGATGGTGTTTGCGGTGACGCCGAGCTCACGCGAAAGAGCCGTCTGGGTGAGCCCCTTGGATTCGCGCAAATCCTTGATTTTGCGGGCGATATGTTGGACGAGGTTCGGCATTCTATCCTGTTACGGGATCGAGCATCCTGCCAGGGTTGACACCCGTGGCGTCTGTGCTACCGTGCATCCATAGGATAGGTGATCCTGTTTGCGTCGTCAAGGCGCACTCGATCCACGCCGGTCTCGTCATGGCGGTGACGACCGGCAAGTAACAGGCAGGAGTGGAGATCAAGAATGAGCGTACACGACTATCTCGAGGCGGTTCTCCGGGACCAAACCCTCACCAGTGGTAGCGAGGAGCTGACGAAGCTCCAAGGGCATCGAAAGAAGGTGGAGTCTTTGCTTCGTCGCAAATTCGCCGAGACCTCGCCAACGATTCGTTACGGTGGGTCGAAGGCGAAGGGTACGATGATCAAAGCCTCGTTCGATCTCGATATGCCATGCTACTTCCCGCATGATGAAACCGGAGCAGGAGAGACCCTGCAGGACATCTATGCGAACGTGCAGATGGCGTTGCAGGAGGAGTACATCACGGACCCGAAGACATCGGCCATTCGACTCAAGGACACGGCGGACTACTCGGACTTCCACATCGATGTGGTTCCAGGCCGCTTTGTCGAAGGCAGCGACGGCGACGTCTTCATCTTCCAGTCCTCGGCGGAGAAATGTCGTCTCAAGACGAACCTCGATGTCCATATCGCACATATTCGGGATAGCGGAGTAACGGATGCGATTCGGCTGGTGAAGCTGTGGCGGGAGCACCAGGGGCTACACGTCAAGACATTTGTCCTGGAACTCCTCGTCGTGGAACTGGTCAAGAAGAGGAAGTCCGCTTCGCTCGAACGACAACTAGTGCACATCTGGACAGCGCTTCGCGACAGAGCGGACGAGCTGTCAGTCGAGGACCCTGCGAATCCAGCAGGGAATGACTTGTCCTCGTATCTTGACGCTGTGTCCGCGACCCTCTCGACCGCTGCAGGATCGACTCTCGAGCGCGTTGATGCGGATGATTGGGAAGCGATCTTCGGCCCGGTCGAAGACGAATCTGAAGGTAGTCGCGTGGTAGGCCTGAGGAGCATTGCCGCCTCCGTCTCTACTCCGCACAAGCCGTGGTGCAGTGGACGGTAGGCCGTGGCAACGCGCGAATTCAGGGGCATTGGACGATCTCCGAGAACGGCTCTCCACGGCGTTTCCGGATCTCTACATCGTTGAAGAACGGGACATCGTGATTGTTCGAGGCATCTTTCCTCTCACCGATGGCGGCAAGGTAATCGATCGATATAGGATCGATTTGCGGCTTCCCCGGGCCTATCCGAAGGGCCTCCCTCTGCTGTGGGAGGTCGGTGGGCGGATTCCACGGCAACCTGATCGGCATGTTGAGGCGGATGGAAGAGCGTGTCTCTTTGTGCCGGATGAGTATTGCTATAGGCACCCTGACGGCATGGATCTCCTGGAGTTTCTTCGTGGCCCCGTCCTTGCGTATTTCGTTGGTCAGAGCCTCGTCGAACGAGGCGAGCCGTGGCCCTATGGTCAACGCAGTCATGGGGTCGATGGAATCGTGGATTGCTACAAGGAGATCCTCCATACAAGGAATGAACGGATCGTAGTCGCCTACCTGGAGGGTTTGTCAGCAAAGAAGTTGCGGGGCCACTGGCCCTGCCCGTGCGGGGGTGGGAAGCGCCTCAGAGATTGCCACTGGTCAGTCCTGACACGGCTCCGTGAGCGCATCCCACGAGGCATCGCAAAGACATCGCTTCGGCTAGTGAAAGAGCATTTGAGCGGACGCCAATGAACGACATCTACGACTCCGTGCTACTAGTTCATTATCTGTATTGGGAACTTCGCCGTTTGAAGGGCTCCGCTGAAGACTTTCAGCAGATGTTCGAGGAAGTTGCGACTCGATCGAAAGACCGGTTTATTCGAGTCCGCCCATACGGACACTTTGGCGATCGGAAGTGCGACGGGCTCTACTGGGGCGACGGGACCGCATACCAGGTGTATTCTCCCGATGAGATCAAGCAAGCAGCAACCCGCCGCAAGATCGAGGAGGACCTGGCCGGTGCGGTCGAGCATTGGGGAGCCGATCTGAAGCGTTGGGTCTTTGTGTTCAACGTTCGGCGAGGGCTTTCGGCGACGGTTGTCCAGCTTCTGTTGGACAAGAAGAAGCAGTACCCGCAGGTGGCCATTGAACCCATGAGCAACGACGACCTGTGGAAGATGGCGTGCGAGCTTACGGTTCAGGACCGAGTGGAGATCCTAGGTCCTCCGCCTGGGTACGAAGGTCTGTTTCCCATCAGTGCGGCGCTTCCAGGCGCGATTCGCGAGCGGTTGCGCGATGGCCGGTTTGTCATCGTCCAGGACATCCTTTCTCCCATCAACGTGCTTGACGCGATGGAGGCTCTGAAACCGAATCAGGCACTCGGGCCGCCCCTTTTCGTTCAGCCACCTGCCTACGTCGGAGCCTGGGAGTTAGCGGCACGGCACCAGGAAACGCTGGTTAATGATGCGGTCGCGAGTAGTAGGGAGAAGCTCCCCCTGTTTGCGGTCTTCAGTCTGTCTCCGATTCCTCTTGTCGTCCACCTTGGGTACTTGCTGAGCGATCGCGTCAAGGTTGAGGCGTTTCAGTTTCACCGCGATCGCGGGACTTGGTCTTGGGACGAGAGAGTTGCTGATACGGAAGCGCACTTCGTCGTCGACGGCGTCCCCGAGGAGCCAATTGATCAACCTGTAGAAGCGGCGATCCGGATCTCCTTGAGTGCCCGAATCCGCGGTGAGGATACGATAGCTGCCGTAGGGGCGCTGCCGATCGAAGTCGATGTTACGGTACCCCAGCCGGACGTCGGCTGGCTGGTTTCGCGTTCGCAACTCGTGGAGTTCGGTCGTGTAGTCCGGCGTGTGCTTGCAGATCTTCGTGTCGTCGCGCCCAACCTACAACGAATCCACTGTTTCTGTGCGGCCCCAACAGGGGCATGCATTGCTGTCGGTCAGGCGATCAATCCACGCATGAATCCGCCTGTGGCGCTCTATGAATACGATCGCCGGAGGAACCCGCGGTACGAGCACGTGTTTGACCTCCGGATAGCACTGGAGTCGCGCAGGCGAAACATCGCCCCTCCTTGTCGCGCCCCGGAACTCATGGCCCAGTGTCCATATCCCGCGCGGCATCCAGATCCGGCAGCTTGAAAAACTCGGTCGTATCCTGAATCCATGTTCGAACAGCGTCCACTGTGGCCGACCAGTTCGAACCGGAACGTGAGTCGGCAATCGTCCGAAACGGTTCTTTGGCTTGCAGTAGCAATTTCCTGGACCCGAGAACATAGTTCGAACCTGTTGCTTCAAGGATCATCCGTTTCTGAACTCGCGTGCCTGCTCGAAACCGTTGGACGACGTGCGCAGCAAAGTCAAAGGTCTTCAGAGTGAGCTCACCGATCTGCTCGGGTGTGCGTTCTGGCGCTGTTATTTTTGCTTGCAGAGACCGGACGCGTTCGTCGATCGCGCGCTTGCGCTGAGCGTAGTCGTCGTCCGACATGAGGTCGCGAAGGCGCAGATCGAGCAGTGTCTCGCCCTCTCGTTGCGTCGCCGTGAGGGTCTTTTCTATCGTCGCTCGAACGGCGCGCCAACGCTCGTCATCGCGCGCGAGATCTATCTGAACGTGTTGGGTCACCCATTGCATGACACCACTCGGCAGTGACAGCTGCTGCAGCCGCTGAGTGATTTGGTCTTCGAGAACGGGGCCGGGAATGGCCGGTTCTCGGCAGGTCACACCAGCCTTGCGCCGGGAGCAGTGGTAGTACACGTAGCGCTTGCCGCTGGGCTTCACGTGTTCCTCCGCGGTGACCGTTCCACCGCACGCGCCGCATTTGATGAAGCCTGCGAAGGGAAACTGGTGACGCTTTGGGCGCTCGCGGCCCGGGCGGCCAAGGAGCTGTTGGACGTGCTCGAACTCCTCCCGCGACACCATGGATGGGTGCGCACCAGGAAACGTCTCGCCGTTACGAAGTCGAATGACGCCCATGTAGAACGGGTGGCCGAGCATTCGAAAGAAGAGCGAGCGACTCAGCGGTTTACCTCCGATCCGTTTGAACCGGCGAGTCCGAAGCCCCCACTCGTTGTTGGCAATGTGCAAGACCTGGGTCGGGCGCATAGTGCCCGTCAGGATCAGCTCCCACATCCGGCGCACCAAGTCAAAACGATCCGGATCCCTGATGATCGTCTTTGACACGGGATCGAGCAGGTAGCCGAGCGGTGGGTTGTGGTTGATCCAGCCGCGTGCGAGTCGCGCGCGGTTTCCCCGTCGAACATTGGCGCGTAGATCGTCGATGTACTTGGTGGCCATTCCGAGTTCAAAACCGCCCATGAAACGATCATTGCCGTCGCGCGTGTACGTGCGATCCGACGTAACGACTTCGGCCAGCTTCTCGTCGGCGAGGGCTTGCAGCAGGGCGCCGGTATCCATGTGATTCCGCGCGAGTCGGTCCATTTTCCAGCAGAGAACGCCGGCAATCTCCCCGCGTCGAATTCGGCGCATGAGATCGCCAAAGATCGGTCGTCCCGGTGCCTTGGCTGATTGTGCCTCCGTGAGCACCTCGCCAATCCGAATGCCGCGCCGAGCCGCCAGGGCTTGGAGCTCATGTATTTGCGAGTCGATGGACATCATTTGGCGGTCCTCTGACTCAGTTGATTTTCGAGCGTAGATAACGTAGGTAGGCATAGGGGTTTGTAGAACGTCATTGTGCAATATTGTGTGTTCGGCGGCAAGGTGGACAACGTTCGAACAAGCATACCGGGTTCATTGCTCGGGATCTTCCGGTGCCGGGCGGACAAGCATCCGAATGAGAGCAATGAGTTCATTCGCCCGCGTCCAGGCTTCTTGTGTGCTGAGGGAGATGCCAGCCTCTTCTTTGACGAGGGCTTGGAACTCACGTACATCGCTTGGTCGAAGCGCGGAGTCCAACCGGCCAGCATCGTCTCTCGGGTCAGTCTTTGTGGCGGTGCGGCGATCATGTCTGGCGGGAGCAGCGGCGTATTGCATGAGGGCAGACTGCCACTGCTGGAAAGTTGATTGTAGAGGGTTGGACGCGCTTTAGGAGTAACCCCGGTGGTTGACGTTGAGTTATCCACAAGGCGTCATGGCCAGAACCCGTCGCCCCCCTTGTTCGATTTTTGTTCGGTATCTATAGTGAAGACCATGGAGGCCCAGATCACACCACGGCGGCGTTCCCGACCCGCCCGTTTTCCCAACGCCATTCGCGAGTACCGCTTGCGGGCTGGTTTGACACAACGTCGGCTCGGAGTACTGATCGGCAAGGGACGGAGCGTCGTATCTCAATGGGAGCGTGGTCAAACACTGCCAACGCTCGCCAATGCGTTCCGACTTGCACGCGCCCTCGATACCCTCGTCGAATCCCTCTACATCGGCCTCTATCTGCCAAAGCGAACGAAGAACCAACGCGGAGTATGATCCCAGGACTGAATCAATCGCTCGACATTCTCTTAACGCCGCTTCTTGACGCGAAACAGCCGATCGACGCCGAAGCCCTCCGTCTCTACGTGCTTCTGGTCGCTACGGCGAACAACCGCGGCCTTGTTGTGCGGTCACGAGCGCGGCTTGCTCAGCGACTCGGCATTGCCGAGGCTGCGATCGATCGTGCACTGAGTGCCTTAGTACAAGCGAGCCTCGTCCGCATCCTCTCACCCTCACCCTACCTTGCCATTGCACTCCGTTTCTGGCCCAGCAAGCAGGCACAAGCGGAGATTTCAAAAAATGCTGCAGCTGCAGGCAGCAGCACTGCAGAAGCAGCAGCAAGTGTAGACAAACAAGCAGCAAGCAAGCAGGGGGATGAGGGTCTGGGAGAAGGGGGATCGCTGGCCACTGAGCTGCGCATGGTCCTCGGTGAGGAAGATGCCGCGGCGCTGGAACCGATTTTAGTCGATGTCCCGGGCTCGGTGGTCCGACAGGCGTTGGCACGCGTGAAGGCAACACCTGCGCACCAGATTAAAAAGTCCCGAACCGCCCTCTTTCGCTTTCTCCTTAAGACCCTAACGACAAACGCTCCATGATCACGGCTCCACCACACCGCATCACGCTCACCCTAGGACGCACGTTCTTTGAACATCCCGAGGCGGTCCACCTGAAGCGCATGCGCATGGCCATCTGGTTGTACTTGGCGCTTCTCGCACGCCTCCCGAAGCTAGCCGACGTGATCGAGATTGACCCGGCGGCGCTCGCGAAGTCGATGGGCGTGCCTGAGGGAACCGTTCGAAGCTGGTTGGGACACCTTCGAAAAGGGCGTTACGTGACCGTCCAGCGCCGGAACGGCATCCTGCGTGTCACCGTCAAGCGCCCGGCCCCTCGCCTCTTCAGCGTCGCCAAGCTCGTAAGAACCCTGGGGGAAAGCGGCAACGAGTCATTGCTCGAGAAAGCGTTGAAGGACCATGCCGACCCGATCATCCAGCGCGCACTAGCCGGCGCACTCGCGGTTCGGGCGCGCGACATCCGTCGTTCACGCACCGCCTTATTCATCTACTTGCTCAAACAGTATGAAGACGAAACCTAACGCCATTCTCGCACTTGATCCTGGTCTAAGGGACCTCGGGTTCGCCGTGCTCGCTGGACGCCGCCTTGTCACGAGCGGCGTGCGACCACTTCGGCTCTTACCGAGAGCCAAACGGATGCGCGAAGCGAGACGGGTGATCCGGGGCTGGATCCGGGCGCATCGTCCTGGTGTCATCGTATTCGAGCAAACGAGGCAACATCCCGTGCCGTCCTTGAACGCCCTTCATGAGCTGACCAACGACGTCCGCAGGTTCGGGAAGACAGAAGGAATCGCCGTCGCGGCGTACGCGCCACAGACGGTCCGAAAGGCACTGGTTGGGAACGGCTGGGCGACGAAGGTTGAGCTCGCGCGAGCGATCGCCGTCCGATTTCCTGCTCTTCGCGTCTACCTGACGCAGGATCGCAGGTGGAAAGAGCGCTACTTCCTGAACCTCTTTGATGCGGTGGCGCTCGCTCTGCATCATCAGAATCAAATTCGCTAACCGCCCTCCCGCAGTCGCTTTTGCGGCTGAACCAGGTGTTTCTCCATGCAGAGCGCCGCTACGTCTTCGGTCGCTGCGTGCAGGACGCACCGGAGATGCAGTCCCTCGGGAGGGCATTGGAACTGACTACTTATGCCAACAATCCTCGCTATCGATCCCGGAACAAAAGAGATGGGCATCGCTGTCCTGGCAGGCGGTGCGCTGATCGCCTCCGGCGTACATTCGCTCCGGAATGGAGAGCGACCCCATGATGTCATCGGTCAGGCACGGACGATCGTGCTCCGCTACACCCGCGATCATGGGCCGGACATCGTTGCGATCGAAAAGCCCTTGCGAAAGACCACGAAGCGAGCTGCTCTCGTGTCCGTCATCGTGCAGGAGTTACACGCTCGGTCACGTGAGCTTGGAATACAAGTCACCCTGCGGTCACCGCGAGACGTCAGGGCGGACGTCGTTGGTAATCCGCACGCGACGAAGTTCGACGTGGCAAGAGTCCTCGGGCGACGTTTTCCGCAGCTCGTTCGTCAAGTCCCGGCCGCTCGACCACATCGCGTGCTTGGTTTCCGTGCGCGTGACCGCTACTGGTTGCACATGTTCGATGCGTTGGCAGTTGGGGTTGCCGTTCAAAGCTCTATGGAATCTTAGCTGCTGGCACTCGCGTCCGTGTGGAGCTAAACTCTAACTCGCTAGCTGGTCAGCGAGATGTTCACTGCTCGGAGTCTTGGTGCCCTCGAGATTGGACTTGATATGGGAAATGCTCAAAGGGATGTGTGATGAAGCGTTACACGACTTTGATGGCAATCACGATCATCGCGTTGTTCATGCTCATGCAATTCCTGGGTGAGCTCTCTTGGGTTGACCTGGGTAACAACCTCATCGTTGGGCTTGTCACTGCGCTGCTGACCGTGAGCTTGGTGCATTGGTTGGTTGTTCGGGACCAACGACGGACAGAGGGGCTTTGGGCCTCCGAGGTCATTTTCCTTGAAGCGATCGACGTAGCAAAGATGGTGGAGCAGGCTGCTCGATTCCTGCTGGCCGATCTCCCGCCTGGCGTTGAAGCGGACGAGCAATGGGCTACCGTCGCGAAGTCGCTCAGAAGAAAAAGACAGCGACTCGGTCCGCTTCTAGCCAACGACATTCTCGTCGCGGTTGTCGAACTGGAAGACGAACTCAGTCGTGCGGACTTTGTGACGGCTCGCGGCGACGACTCGCGCACCGCATACGCCCGGCAGATTGTGGGCATCTGGCGTCGCTACCATCACCTCATGGATCGGATGTTACCTCCAGGGGACGAACTGCGGAAAGAGCTTCTCCTAGAGCCAAAGCAGCTATTGAATGTCCGGGCCAAGCACCGGTTGGACGAGCGCGGCGAAGAGTTGGACTCAGTATTGCAAGGTGTCGGTCGTTGACGTAGCTGGGTGCTCGGCAGTTCGGCCCTCATCGTACCCCAACCGACTTGGACGTTGTCCACAGCGCGCACGCATCCCGACGCCTCGCCCTTCCTACGGCCAGGCTCGCTCACTCCCTACGCTGAGCCTGGGACCGTCCCGTCCCTTGTTCCAGGCTCTTTGACACAGGGAGGTTGCACTATGAAGGGCACCGATCTCATCCGGACCATCGAGGTTCGAAACCGAAACGGTCAGGTTGTCGGCACGAAGGACGTGGTGACGTATCCGGGTCTTCTCTCCAAAGCTCACGATGAGGGGCTGGTCAGCGTGCGGACGAAGCTCCTCCAGGTTCCCACTGACGAAAACGGTCGGATCGCGATTGCCAAGGTAATCATCGAAACGGCCAAGGGCAGGTTTGAGGCTATTGGTGACGCTTCGCCCGACAACGTCAACAGTTTCATCGCCCCGCACCTGATCCGCATGGCGGAAACCCGTGCCAAAGCTCGCGCCCTTCGCGACGCCGTGAACATCGGCGTCATCTCCTTCGAGGAGTTGGACGGCGATCAGTCAAGGCAGGAGGAATCCGACGGTGGATTGGGTGCATCGACAGCGCCGAACAATGGATCCCACCGAGGCTCTGCTTCATCGTCGCGGGCATTGCCACGAGGTGATGGTGCGACAGCGCCGATGACGGATGCACAACGCCGGTATCTGCTCGACATCCTGCAAGGCCGTGGTATGCGACAAGATGAGGCCGAGGGATACGTTCGCGAGCGGGTAGGCGTTGAATTACTCGACGACGTAGCGAAAGCCGACGCCACACGACTCATCGACGAGCTCTTGGCTGAAGCTCGGGATGCAAGCGCGCAGGGAGCGACCGGAGGTGCGAAATGACCGACGCGTTGATGCTCCATCGCGGTGGCTGGCACGCCTCAAAGGCCGACTTAGCATCGGTTGTCCTCCCTGAGGAAACCGGGTCGTACGTCCCTGTGCCCTACGTGCGGTTTGTCGAGGAGGTGGAGCTGCACGTTCCTCGGTTTGGACTCGTGATCTCGGACGAACAGTTCGCGCTCGCTCGGGACGGGAACCAGATGTTCGGGGTTCTCACGTGTACGAACGGTCATCAAGACCGCGACTACACGCTCGCAATCGGGTTACGGAACTCGTACGATCGATCCATCTCGGTCGGACTCGTCGCTGGCACGCGCGTGTTCTGTTGTGACAACCTTGCCTTCTCGGGCGAGGCTGGCATACAGCGAAAGCACACGGCGAACGTGTTTCGTGATCTCCCGGACTTGATCTATCGGATGCTTTCCCAGCTGGGGAGCATGCGTGAACGTCAAGCCGTCGAGATCGGTGAAATGCAAGCACGTGAGCTTGCTCCTGCCGACACACATCACCTCATGGTAGAAGCGGTGCGTGCACGGGTGCTGCCCGCGTCGAAGCTCCCAAAGGTGATCGAAGCGTGGGATACACCAACGTTTCCTGAGTTCGAGCCGCGGACCGCATGGTCGTTGTACAACGCGTTCAGTGGCGCTGTTCGGTCGCGCAGCCCGCGGTCCCAGATGGAGGACACGCTGCGACTCACGGACGACTTTCGGCGCGAACTTCAACTTTGATTTTTCAGCTGGCCATCTCTACGGAGGTGGCCTATTTTCTTGGTCCCGTGGCCGGTACGAGTGTCAGTGCGCGTCGCATCGGGATATCAAGAGGTGGTGGTGCCGTGTGGCAATCAGCGAGTCATCGCTGCGGTGGCAAGGAAGGGACCATGGATCTGCTGGGAAGCGTTGGTGTTGTGCTCACTGTTATCCTCGCGATTTGGCAGTGGCGTAGAGCGGTGCGTGCGGAGGCAACGCTACCGAACGAGGTTGCCGCGGCGGTGCAAGCGGTTCTATCTCCGGTTTCAGATGAGGAGGAACGTGTCGAGATCGGTGGCATGCCTCACGTCCTCAGCTATGCCGACGTGGACGGAGACGGAAGTAAGGAACTCCTGGTTCAATACCCTGTCGGAGCTCATGGGTCGGCGCTCAAGGTCTTTGGCTGGCGAGAGCTCGAATTCCGGGAACTCGGAGAGATGCGTACCGGGACCGGTGCAGGGTTCGACGTGGGAGATTTTGACGCCGACGGCCGAATCGAAATCCGGGGTTGGGAAACCGACTGGTCTACCGACGAACCATACTGCAGCGCTCCTCGCTACACGGTGTTGCATCGGTGGGACGGCGAAGGACTCACTGAAGTCTCAGGCCAGACCAGCCGCGAACCAGGCAATCCGTTCTCGCGCGTAACGAGCGTGTTGCGGTTGGCCCGTCGAACACTCGGGGCCGCACTCGGCGCTTTCGCTCTGATCTGAGATGGCATTCAACGCTGAGTGCCTGAACGTATCCTCCGTCGAGTGGGCGTTCGCGCATTTACGACGGTACGGTGACTCGGATATCCTTCCCGTGCCCTTTGAGTACGAGGCCATGGCCGTCCGGTGGCTGCCCCTTCGTGAGTATGTGTGCGGCATCGACCTCACCGAGCACGCCACCCGACCACTGCAGCACTACCTCTTTCCGAAGACCGACGGCGGGTGGCGTGTTGCGACGCGGCTCGATCCGATTGACACCCTCGTCTACACGGCCCTGGTACATGAATGTTCCACATCCATAGAAGAGATTCGTGTCCCGAAACGCCGTGGCGTTGCATGTGCGTACCGAATTGACCCCCGTCCCGATGGACGCCTCTTTGCGGATGAGACCGGTTGGGACCTCTTTCAAGAACGATGCAGGGTCCTCAGCGGCTACAAGAAGTACAAGTACGTGGTCACCGCGGACATTGCGGATTTCTATTCGCAGATTAACCATCACCGGGTCTGCAATGTGCTTGAGCAAGCGGGCGTGGCAACCAGACGGGCTCGTTGCATGGAACGACTTCTAGGGGGCTGGAGCGCGCTCCAGTCCCGTGGCATTCCAGTGGGTCCGCAGGGCTCGATCGTTCTTGCGGAAGCGGTGCTCCACGATGTGGACGACCACCTCATGACAAAGGGATACGTGCACACTCGCTATGTTGATGACTTCCGCGTGTTCTGTACGAGTTACCGACAGGCGCGAGAGGCGCTGCATGACCTTACAAAATATTTGTTTCATGCCCACCGGCTCGCACTCCAATCGGCCAAGACGTTTACATTCAAGACCGCAACGTTTGTTGCGAAACACCTTGAGAATCCCGGGTTTTTGGCGCGCCAACGCAAGACGGAGAAAATGGCCGAGCTAGTGGAAGCGCTCAAACATGCTTCGGGGTACGCTGTCACCGTTGATGATCTCTCGGATGATAGCGAGGCAGCAGTGACGCGGGAGACGCTACGGGAGTTGTTCGGAGAATGCGTGGCCGGTCGCCCGTTGCGGTTGGGGGTAGCTCGGTATACTCTGCGAAATGCGGCATCAGTGCGGACGGCCGAACTGCAGCCGCTTGTGATTGCGAATCTTGAAATTTTGACCCCCGTCCTCCGTGACGCGATGATATATCTCATGCGATCACGGTCACCGCATACCGCGAAGACCGTTGCGGAGTCGCTGATCAAGTTCGCGAAGCAATCGAATCTCTCCTTCTCTCCGTTTGTGTGGGAATGGGTTGCGCATGTTCTCCTATCCAAGTTCGCTCGAGATAGTCCCGCTGCGATCAAGAGGTGCGTGGCCGGAGCTCGCCAATACATCGGGTATCGCTCGGAGGCGCTCGCAGCGCGCGCGTACGCGAATGTGGCGTGGGTTCGTCAGCACAAGGAAACATGGAATAGTATGGCAGCTTGGGACCGTCGCGCACTCATCGCAGCAGGAAGCGTGCTGTCAGCGGACGAGCGCACGCATTGGTTGGCGAGTGTCCAAACGGCTGGTGACCCACTCGATCAGGCAGTTGCGGATTTTGCGCTGCGTGGTTCCTAGGTGCAGGAGAGCTGCCGTCAGCGCGGTCTTGAGTCTGTTGACGTTCAGGAGGCGAGGAGATACGATTCCCTACAGCACCCTTTAGCAGAAGTGTGCACTGCTCGTTGCCCGTCCACCACGCCCGCGTTCAACGCCTCTTTCATTGCCAACCGTAGCCTCCCGTCACTTCAGCCACGCACTGTTGAGGCTCGCAAGATCGCCTAGAATCTCATAGATTCGGCCATTTCGAAGCTGACTGCACCCTTCTGCTAGGACGTGCACTCGCACCGCCGATAACTTCGACCTCGCCCTTGTGCCCCAGCTCGCGCCCCACCAATACATCCCTCGATATCTGACCCAGCCGGAGCTACGAGCGTTTTTTGACGTGATCACCGATCCGCGGGACCGTGCGTTGTTCGCGGTCATCTACCACTACGGTCTTCGCGTGAGCGAGGTGGCACTCCTCGAGCGACGGGATGTTGACCTTGAGCGTGGCCGGATCGTCGTCAAACGGGTCAAGGGCGGTTTCTGGATCGAGCGACCGCTGTTCGCTTCGAGCGCGGAGCTGTTGCGGCGCCACCTCACCGCAACACACGCCTCTGGGTGTGGCGCCTTGTTTCCTGGTCGTGTTGGAGCGCTCCAGAAGAGGCAAATTCAAGCCCGATTCGTGCTGTATCGCGACCGCGCCGGGTTGGACACCCGCTACGGCTGTCATTCACTGCGCCACTCGATTGCGACTCATCTTCTCGATGCGGGGGTGTCATTGGAGTTTGTCCAGGATCATCTGGGTCATCGGAGCATTCGTTCGACGTCGATCTACGGCAAGGTCAGTGCGCAGCGACGCGTGGCGCTCTTTCGGAAGCTTGAAGCAACGCCGTGGATTGTCGATCCGAACGCAACAGAACCACGTGCGCCGAAGGAAAGAGGTGCATCATGATGCCGATGAAAGTCAGCGCATTCGCCTCGATCTTGGTCATCGTGATTGCGAGCGGCTGCGGCAGCGACGAGAATGGAACGACACAGCCACCGCCAAATGGAACCGACAGTTCGGGATGGTCAGCGCTTGACCCTCTGGGTGTTCAGGGCGTAGCCAACCTCGCTGCGGTTGTTGAGTATCGCAGTCACCTGTACGTTGGTGGTGAGTTCACGCGGGCTGGTGAGTCTGCCGTCACGATGCTCGCGCGGTTTGACGGAAGCGCGTGGCATCCCGTGCCGGGGCCATGGCAGCCGGACCGCGGTGCCGTCGCCCAGTTCCGTGGCGTCAAAGCACTGCAGGTGTTTGACGACGCACTCTTTGTCGCGGGCGCGTTTGAGGGAGACGGAGACGCAGCAGTGCCTCAATGGGATGGAACGACATTGGCCGCACCGCCCATGGGGCCCGGCGGTGTGGCGCTTGCCTTTGCACAACACACGGGTGGGCTGCACGTCGGAGGGTACTTGCGCCATCACGGTGGCAACACACCGCCGACGTGTGACGATTTCTCCGATCGTGACGTGCTTCGCTGGGGCGGGACGGGATGGACCCATCTGTACCGCGGCTTTCGCGGTGTAGACGGCAGCACATCTGGGTTGGCGCTTGTATCCTGTATGGCGTCATACGAGGGAACGCTCGTCCTCGCCGGGAATTTCACCTGGGTCTACGATTGCACTGGGAGCCCGGAACAGATCCAATCGCATGGCGCGGGACCGGTTGCGCAATGGGATGGCGTGGAGTGGGAGTGGCTTGCGGGCGCACGGACTGTGCACGACGTGGTGACATACGGCGGAGAGCTGATCGTCGCCGGTGCTTTCACAGAGATTGCGGGGGTGGCGGCCCAGAACATCGCCCGCTATGACGGAAGCGCATGGCACCCCCTTGGTGACGGCGTGAATGACGTGGTCTGTGACCTTCAGGTGTACAATGGAGATCTGGTCGCGGCGGGGGTCTTGACGAGCGCGGGAGGGGTGGCGGCTCGGCGCATCGCGCGCTGGAACGGAACGACGTGGCGTTCCCTTGGTGACGGCGTGACCGGTGAAGCCGTGACAGCGCTTGGAATCTATCAAGGCAATCTCATAGCCGCAGGCATCTTTACCGAGGCCGGTGATGTCGAAGTCCACAACATCGCGCGTTGGAGCGACTGACGAACCTCGAGAGATTCGTCGCGACCGCCCTTCGTCAGGCGCGCTCCGAGTCGTGTTGTTTGTCGTCGTGCTCTGTTCGACATGGTTCGCGCCAGAGCTCGGGGCAGAAGGCTTGCACTATGCGGAGGTGCCTTGGTGTGAAATCGTCCGTGAGCCGGGGCGACCGCCGCTGCGAGCCTCGGGCGGCGGTACGTCCGCCGAAGGACTGACGTTTAGGTACCTGGACTGGCCGTCTCAGGCGGACGAGGACAGCATTACCGCGTACGTCGAGCTGACCCACCCGATTGTGGAGTCGCTCATCGGAGTGCCCGCCGTTCCCAGCGAAGTGGCCATCCGCTACGATCCGGACCTCTGGGTCGTTGGTGCGTACTTCCCCGGTGCGAACGAGATCCGCATCAAGTGGTTGCCATCGAAGTTTCCAGGGCTTCTGTGCGGGGTCATTGCCCACGAGATCGTGCACGCCATGCATGGGCCGTTCATCATGCCCAACGTCTTCGAAGAAGGCTCCGCGCGGTCTATTGAGATGCTTGCGATGAGCATGCTTGAAAATCCGTTTTACTTGAGCTACTTCCCAAACAGCCGCAACGACGCATACAACGTCACCGAGCGACTGTCCAATCAGCCATCGCTGGGATGCGCGGGCGGGTACTTCGGCATCTCGGGGCTCAACCGCGTTCGGTACGCACTGGCCGGCGACAGGTTCCATGACCTTCACGGATCCTGGGAAGGCGAGTTTCATCGCCAGTTTCAAACTCGCCTCATCGAAGAGGCAACCGCCGATCCAGCGTTCACGCATGACCTCGATGGCTTGGTCGGGCTGATACAAGAGTTGCGGCCAAACGTCGACGGTATCCCCTTCGACGCGTTCTGGGAATACTGGCGGCTTCTGAACTTTACCCCGCCGCAAGGTGAGCAGGTCTACCTACGCCCACCACTGACGGGCGGGCGTCCTCCCAACCTTCTCCTCTTTGCCCGGGACACGAGCGCAAGTGAGTGGCCGCTTGCGGACGTTGCTGTTGATTGGCACGTTGCCGACCGATCCGGTGCAACGCTCATGAGCGGAACGCTCACGACCAACTCCAGAGGATGGGCGATGCCGCTCGACTACGATCAATACAGCGGTTGGGCGACGGCAACGTTCTCTGCGCATGCGCCAAGAGGTGTTCTTCGTCAAACCATGGACTACTGGCATGGGCCGTACGATGGCCTCGGCTTGTTCGGACTGGTCGAAGCTGGTGCGTCTGGTGAGGTTGCCGTGGTCCCACTCGATGGCACGGCTTCGTTTACCGCTTCTGTGTTGGACGGCGCGTTCAGTGTTCCAGAGCTCGAAGGTATTGCGGGCGCGTACCAGCTCCACTGGAATGAAACGGTCACCGTTGTGCGAAAGGACATCTATCCGTACTTTGTTGATCTGACGCAGGAAACGCCCTCTGCGGTGGAGCTCACGTCGTTCGATGCGGTGGTGGAGGGATCGGATGTATCTCTGACGTGGAGCACGGGCTGGGAGTCGGGCACCCTCAGCTTTACGGTCCTGCGTTCAGCAACGCGCCAACTTGCAGATGCGTCGCAGGTGTCAGAGTGCATCCCAACTGGCGAGCAGCAGTATGCGTTCATCGATCGCAGTGTCGCTCCTGGACAGTACATGTACTGGCTCCAGGAGATCACCCGCTTAGGTCGGAGCGAGTTCTATGGTCCGAGAGCGGTCACCGTCCTACCCAGGACCACCCGCCTGGTGTTGACAAGCGCTCCGAACCCGTTCCGCGAGTCGACGAGAGTCGCGTTCACGGTCGCGGACCCGGGACCCGTGCGCCTGCACGTGTATGATGTTGCCGGTCGACACGTGCGCACGCTTGTCGATGCTGTGTTCCCACGGGGACCGCACGCGGTTCTATGGGATGCGAGTACGCTCACCGGGGAGCGGGTCCCACCGGGAACCTACTTCTACAGTCTGCGCAGCGGTTTCGATCGTCGCACCGGCAAGACCCTCGTGCGATAGCCGACGTGTGCAATAACGTGCCCTCTCGCCCGAAGTCCGCATGTGCGAGCATGTTCTTGCAAGAGCCCCGAAGTTATAGACGCACGGTCTTGAGCGACGATCTCCCGTACTAAGGCGCTGGCGGATTCCGCCGGCCGCACCTGCTCAAAGTGGTCGGCGCGGTTGGACCCCAGAATCTCGTGCAATCTGTCGCTCGGGGCGTAACATTGGCGTGCTAGCCCAGCGGACAGGTTGGCGCAACATTCGAAAGCGCTGTCAATCGGGATGCGATAGGATTGGCCGAGGCGCGGTCGGCGAATTGACATCCGGGACGCAAAGGTCTGCGTAGTAGCATCTCGACTGTGCGTCGTGCGCTACGCGGTATGGTTGTGGGCTCTGTGCTAGACGGCGCCGGCAGTGAACCTCTGACACGGAGGCGGTACGTTGAAGGTGTATATTCCCGGGAAGAACCAAGACGCGGAGAGGAGAGCGCGCCGCTGGTTTGCTGACCCCAAGTGGGCACACGTCTACCAAGACCTCGAAGATTGGGCTGACAGCAGGGCATCAGATTGGGGTGCCCCGAGACTCTATTTGGAGACAGTGCTCGCCGTGCGTGGCTACCCAGTGGAACACCGGCAGCCGGATATGATCCTGACCTTTGATGATCACGTCATAGTGTGCGAGATCAAGAGCCATCCGCATGTCGCATTGTCGGAGGTCAAGGAGCGCCGCTCTGACGAATTGAATCTTTTCGAGGCTGCGTTTCAGCTGAACTGTCAGCTCAACCTATTGACGCAGCGGGTCAAGGGCGCTGGATTCCATCAACGGTCCATTGTCCCGTGTCTTCATCTATTCGCGCTCTCGAACAGCGAGGCGCGTGCGGCTCAGAGGGCTCTCGTCGACTCCAACGACTACCGTCATCTCCATGTAACGTGTGCGTCGGTAGGACCTCATCACCTAGTGTCACAAATCCAGCGCTCCATCTGGTCTTCTGATCGCATCCGCGAGGGTCTTGGGGACTGCGTCCATAAGTACCTCGGGGAAACAGGGAAGCCGTGGATTGAACACCACGACGTGAAACGTGCCCAAGATTCACTCCGGAACCTGATCATCGCGGTTCCCCACGTTCAGACGTTTGACTCCTGGTACGTCCCTGAGCTTCGCAGTGGGGAACGAAAAGAGGCGGCCGAGAAGCTTCTCCGGCACGGTGTTCTCGAAGTTGTTGGACCTGCAGGAGTGGGCCGCTTGACATTCATGAAGGAGTTAGCTCGCGAATACTGCGGAGAGCGACGGATCTATCCTTATCCGATCAGTGGCGCGACCAATATTCAGCAGCTGTGCCGGAAGCTGTATCGTGAATTGGAGAACGAGGAGCCCGAGTGGACAGGTGAACGCCTTGTCCACTACATTCTCGATGCAAATTGGATCTTCCTTCTCGATCACTATTCGAGAGGATCGATCCGTGCAATCCGGTCTCTCCTTGAAGCGAGATCAGGAGCAGCACGAGACGACGGTACGGAATGTCGTTCACTCTGGATCGTGCGTTCTCAGGAACCACGTGTGGCGCCAAAGGACGCAGTCTTCCGCCTTCGACTGTTGGAGGATGATGAGATTGCTGAGATCCTTATGGGCTGCGAGCCAGGTAACTCCGACGTGGAGGCAACCGCCACCGCGCGACTGGCGCGCGGAAATCCCGGCCTTGCAAGAAACTTATGGCTGTCCACGGAAGGTGGCCAGGCGACACGTCGCTGGGTTGGGAACCACCTATTCGACGTCAATTCTCTCCTGCGTCCTGAGAAGCGACTCCTTGAGCTGCTGTGCGCTTCAGTCCACGATGCTCCGCTGGGAGTGACGATGGGTTTGCTGAAGGAGCTCGCCATCGCCGAAACGCCTGCGCTTGGAGAAGAAACTCCTACACATCTTGATGCGCTCGTGAAGAAGCTCGCCGAGGGTGGCGTGCTCAGACTTGATGTCTTCGACGCTGGGAGATTCCGCGGGATCCTTGGAGTCGAAGACTACAGGAGCAGTTTTGCTCTAATTCAGCTTGCAGACGTGGCCTTCGTGGAAGAAATACTCGAGAGCGCCGACCCCGACGTGACGAGAGTGAAGAAACGCGCACTCCTGGAACGTCTCGGTAACCGCTACGACCACTCCGCGGGTGAACATACCCTTGCGAGCGTTACCTACGCATTACACTGCGAGGAACTCGAGCCGTTCTTCCGATCGTCCTTTCGGCTAACGCAGCTCCATCTTCCAATGTGTGTTGAGTGGCTAGAAAGTCTAGCGGACGACAAGGTGCGGTGGGAACAGACCGACGAGAAGCAGCGGTATCTCGGGCATGCGTTGCGCTTGCTGGTTCGCCTTTCGCGTCCGAGGGATTTCGCGGTGGATATAGACAGGGAACTCGGTACGCCACCGGACGATCCCGCTACAAAGTACGCGTACGAGGTAGTACGAGCTCGGATGATGAGTCGCTCGTCACATACGCCCTCGAGTTTGGCTAGGTGGGAGGCCGAGGCGCGAGCGATTGAAAACGCAGACTTGCGTCCTGAAGTACTGATTCGCGTTGCGGAGGCGCAACGGGAAGGCGCGTTGACGGAAAAGGCTGGAGTTCTGCTGCGTGAGCTGCTTGATAGCCGATCAGCTTTGAGTTCGACTGCCCACGGTCTGATCGCGTTCCATGGCATTCGGACCATAACGACGAAGAAGCGACTCGAGAAGTACTTGGGCACCGAACAAGAGCGGCGTGAGCTCCATCGTGCGTTGTTGAGTGAACTGGTTGAAATAGGATTGAAGCAGGAGAATGTCGTAACGTTAGCGAATGCCATGTTCTTTGCGGCGCGCGCACAGGCGGAGAATCTGATTAATCGCGGACGACGGGATGCGCTGCTACGGTATCTTCCGGTTCTCCAGACAGTGGGTCGGACGACACCGTCGCGGCATCTCCAGGCGATGTTATCGGAGTTCCGAGTCCTCTGCGCGTACTGTGGGGACCCACAATTGGCCGCGGCGGAGTACGAAGAGCAGAGTCAGCGCGCGGTGCGAATTCTAGGCCAGCTCTTCGGAGCGTTGGGCGAGCGCGGGCTCACATATCGTCTGCACGCCAGCAGGATGGGGATCAGACTGTGTCGCTCAGGGATGCGGTACGAACGTGGACGTCAAGGGCGCGATCATGCGCGATCGATCTGTCGCGCAGTGGCGGAACACATCGCGGAGACGATCGAGTTCACTCCGAGTAGGTTGCGGCATCGAAGCGAAAAGCTCCATTTGCGCGTCTTACGCGCCCTGATGCCGATCGTTGAGGGTGCTGGCGAGGACGATCGCCGCATGAGGAGCAGGTCAACCGGAGGTATCAAGCCAGGAGAGGTAGTCGCCGACGAGCTCGAGCAGCTGAAGAAGGAGAAGCAATGGGCGAGCTGGCGAGAGCTCCTGATCTTAGCCCTGGAGCTATCCACGGGGATCGTCGCATTTGCGAGAGTAGAAGGCGCTGAGAAGCGTCTGCGTGAATGGTCGGAGTGTCGCGATAGTCTGATTGAGATCGGTCGATCGAGAGAGCGCGACAAGAAGATCAGAAAGACGATTGATAGAATCCTCGATGCCGAGCGACCGAGAAGGATGGAAGAAGCGGCGACGTTGGGAGTTGGGATGGGGCGGTTGGGCCAGTCAGAAGATGGCGAGACGGAACCCCGGTCGGCTTCCGAGCGGAAATGGCGTCAAGCCGCGGACGTCGAATCGGCAATGAAGGAACTGGGTGCGGGTGACGTCACCGAGATCCGCTTGTGGTTTGCCAAGCGGCGAGAGCAGTGCAAGAGTGACCCAGTTGAGCTGGCGCGTATTGATAAGCAAGAGCAAGCCATGTTGCTACGAGCTCGTGAGTCGGAGGATGGGTCGCTTGACAAGGGGTGAGTTCAATGTGAAGAACCCCCTACGTTGGTTGCGTTGGGGGTTCAGGAAATGCAGCGTACTGCATCATCCGCTCCACGGCTTCCCGGCGAAGGGTCTGCTCGTGGCGTCTCTGCAGCCTGTCGCAGAGTTCGTAGATGAGTTCCAGCCGCGGCAGCATGGGGATGGTGCTGGTGGGATCAGCCATCTCCTTGATGAGATCAAGCAGCTCGCGCCTGGCATTGTCGCGCGTGCAAATGGCGTCCCAGAGACACTTCTCAGCGACGGACAGTTGCTCTTCGGGAACCGGAATAATCACGACGCTCCTCCTGCTGTGGTAGGTCGGCGACCTCGGAATGAGGCAGCCAAGCGACACAGCAAGAGAACCGATCGGCAGTAGTCGGCGGGAGGTAGAGGGGAAAGAGCGGAAGAGTTTGATAAGCGTAAGATACTATCATACTTGAACTTCCGTGTCAAGATGGTCCGCTCAAACAGGTCCTATTCGTGAGCGAGTCGGCTGACGAGGAATTGGGGGCGGGGACCTCCCTAGACATCAACGCAGCACTGGGAAAGAGCAACGGGAGCCTCGTTGCCGACACTCGGGTGGTCTGGGTTGGACGGCAGCTCGAAAAAGACGAAAAAAGTCGTTGACAGGGAAATGGCGCGTGACCTAGGTTCTCGAGTGTAGGGCTGTCTCGCGCGGGAACGCGACGGACAGCCCTTTTTGGTGTTAGGGACTGAGAGCGTAGCGTCGGGAATGACGGAGTACTGAGACCCAACTTTGACCGGGGTCCGGCTCCTATCCCGAGCGTCCTTACGCGGGACAGCCCTACATCGGGGGCGGATGTTCGGACCCCTCCGTTTCGCCGCAGGGATCGCGGCGTGCCAGGGAGGGGATCACATGTCAGCGTCATTCGCGTCGGACGGCGATCGTTCGAAGCGTCGTCGCCCTGCCGAACTCGTGGCCGGGCCTCGGGGGATTGAAATCCGTTGCCCCGAGCATGGCCACCTCCTGGGGATCCTCGTGGCTCCGGGAGAGCTTGAGGTGAAGTGCCGTCGCGACGAGTACGTCGTGATCAAGACGGAGGTGCCGGCCGGAACATAGAGTGCGCGCTCGCGAACGCGAGTATCCCCTTCTGACTAGAACTAGAGGCGACAGCTCCTCGAAGCGGCAGCCCTACCTGGTGAATTGCAGGTAGGGCGTTTTTTGTCCCTCCCTGTCTCCCTGTGGCAGCGGCAGACGGTACGGCGGAGAACATGCCTACCGAGCCCAGCGCGATCTCCCCGTAGGAGCAAGGCAAATGGACCAAGGTCGCCGGCTGGTGTTTCCGACTGGAGCCGCAGACGCGATTACGAGGCGGTTGAAGCCGCACACGCTTGTGCGGGTGTTCGTACCGTCCCGTGACCGACGGGGTTTCCCTCTGACGTCGCCCGCCGAGCTCGGGCGGATCGTGGAGGTCGGTCTCAGCGACATCTCCGTTGGAGCGACGAGCCTCCGGGGGGAAGGTATCTACCAGAATGGCGGGTCAGAGGCAGTGCGAGAACCGGTCATCGTCGTCGAAGCTTACATGCCTTCGGGGATTACCGGCGCTCATCGAAGGGCGTTTCTGGAGCTTCTGGATGACGTCGCCCGGCGCGCAGATCAGGAAGCGCTGGCGGTCGTCGTCGGGGAGCGGTTGATCCTTGTCAAGGCGGAGGCACGGGATGAAGTCAGTATCGGGGCCGCAAGAGAGTAAGGACATGAACGACGTCGAGCAGATCCGTCGCCGGATCCAAGAAAGCCATCCGCGCGCCGTGCCCGAGTTCATCCGTCACGTGATTGGGGAGACCGGTGGCGGTTGGCCAAACTCGAGCACGACGTCGCAGCTCTGCGCGAGGCCTGGTGGGTTGAGAGCTGCCGGTTGGGCGAACACCCAAGACCGGACGAGGAGCCCTTCGTAGATCCGCGGAGGAGCGTCTCGCGCGGAGCTTCCGACGTTTCGGCCGGGCGGCCGTCGGCATCGAGATCGGCATCGCCGCGTGGTGGGGCTGGGGCTCGGGGATCTTGAGTCTCCCCGAACCCGTCAGCGCAGCGCTCTGCGCCGTTCTGGCGCTGGCGATCGCTTGGGTTACCAGAGGAGTCGTTGCGGCGTGGCTCCGGGATGATGAGCGCCGTCTGGAGAGCAGACGGCGGCTGAAACGAGCCGCGTGGTGCGGCGGGATCGCGGCGCTCGTCTCGTTGCTCCCCCTGCTCGTCGCCCTTCGCGGGGCAACCGACGAAGTGCTGGATCTCGCCATCCCGGCGAGCATGGTGTGCGTCACCTTGGCGCTTTCCTTCGTGGGAGCCTGCTTCCTCGAACTCCGCGAGGAGTACGGCCAAGTGATCGCACACGCGTACCACGCAGCGGTCCATGCGATCGAGCGTCAGAGGCTTCTTTCGGAAGAGCTGGGGAGAATCCTCGAGGGGCATCCGTTCGCCGGCAGAAACGGAGGAGGTGGGCGATCGGCCGGCAGTCGTGTGGCGATGAGCGCGGTCCTGATCGCATTTCTCCTGCCTGGGGCAGCGCGTGCGGCCACGTTCCGCGCCGTCCATGTCGTAGTGGATACGACCGGGAGCCTACACCGCCCCACGCTCCGGGCAACTCTAGATGCAATCGCCAGCTCACTCCCCGCGCTCGCTCGCGGTTTCGACCTAGACCGCATCGAGGTCAGCGGGTGGGGCACAGCTTCTACCTGGGCTCCGCCAGCGTCGGCCTTTTCGATGTCTCGACCTACAAGCGACGAGCCGGACACCAATCGCACAAGCGCGCTCGAGCGGTATTTCGGCTCAATCGCTGAGGCGCGCGCCAAACGCCGCGCTCGGGACCGTCGCGCCGCCGTGGCGATAACGGATAGCCTTCGCCACATCCTGATCGATCGAGATTGCCTGGAGCCTGCGGCGTTGCTCCGGACTCTCGCAGAAGCGGGCCGCCATCCCGAGCCGGGGTGCACTCCAGTTGAGGCGATGCTCGCCCGTTGCGCGCTCGAGCCGGCCAATCGACTCACGATCCTGGTCACAGACGCAGTGGGGTGCGGAAGTGAGCTCGCCGTACCTCCGATCGCGGACTCACGAACGATCATAGTCCTCATTCCTTCGACGAATCGGGGTCAGGAGAACAACGTCATGCGAGCCTTGGAACAACTTCAGGCGCGGTGGTTGACCGTCATTCCGGCGTCGGCTCTCGACAGCGCTGGCGCTTGGGTCGGGAACGTGTCGGCGCTCGAGGCGCATCACGATGACATCGTATCCGCCGGAGGTCCGTGACCGATGCGATCCATTGATCAACTTGTTCGAAGAGTGATCATCGGCTGTGCGCTCATTCTCTTCGCACCACAGATCCTGGTTCTTGTTAGCCACATCATACGAGATGTGACCTCTCAGCCGAATCCCGTGGCCATCTCGGCTCGATCTTCTGGCCAGAATTCAGGACACTTTGGCTTCGGAGTCATCGTCGGCCTCGTCGTTGTGGTTTTCGTCGCCGGCCTTGTCAGTCGCCTCAGTACACTGCGCCGAGACCATGATCCGTACCGCAGGGCGATGGAGCGTCGCGCCCGCACGATGCCCAGGATTGTGGCCGACCTTCCGGATGCGCCGGTCGACGTAATCCCACTGGACGATGACGCGGACCCGGCGTTGGAGTGATTAGTGGATCGACTTCTCTACACCGCTCGGCGGATGGTGGCACGTCACGAGGAGAGGCGTGGACGGGAAGCGTATTCAAGCCGCCTGGCTGCCGATCATGCTGTGCGGTACCGCGACCTGATCGAGTTCACACGCGACTTCGTGGTCGACGACGGCCAGAACGATCGTGTGCTCCTCGGACGGATGACGACACCTGGCGGGCGACATGCTTGGATTAGCCTCGACGTCGAGGACCTTCTCGCCCAGCGGATCTGGGCGCTCGGAGCGTCAGGCGGCGGCAAGAACATTCTGGCTCATCGGGCTCCTCTTGCAGCTTCTCCGTCTTGTCCCCAATCTCATCCTGATCGTCTTCGATCTCAAGTCCGAGCTTAGTGCGCTCTTGGCGACATTGCTCGCCAGCTTGCCGGATATTCGTGAGCTGACGCCACACCTCCACATCGTGCGGCCGTTCGGCGACGGTACTGGTCCGCCCGACTCGTTGCCGCGACTCCGCATCACCCGTGCGCAGCCGGACGTACCCAAGGAGATCCAGGCGACAAACATCACCGCTTCGATCGCGGCGTCGCTCACCGGGGATCTGGGGCAACGTATGGAGCGCGTCTGTCTCAAGCTCGTATCCCTTGCGATCGCGTTGGATGAACCCCTACCCGGGTGACCGATTGGCTCAGCGATCCGATGCGTTTCGCACGGGACGCGGCACGTTCCGGCGACTCGGAGCTTGTTGCCTACGCGGTCAGACATTTCCCACAGGAGAACAAGGCGAGCGTGTCGGCGTTGGTCTCTCGGCTCGATGCCTTCACGTTCTGGCGCGACACCAAGCTTGTATTGAACGCTCCCGACACGTTCTCGTTTCCTGAAGTGCTTGATGCACAGCGAGCGATTGTCAACGTGGACCTGGGGAGTCCTCCGGCGGGGGCGGAACGGGTCCAGGGTTTCTGGGCAGGCTTCCTGTTCCGGGAACTCGCAAGAGCTATTCTCACTCGGCGCGTGACACCGGGTTCGAGGCCCCGTAGTGGTCATTGGAAAGGAATTTCAAGTCGCGCTCGACGCCGGGCTGGCCGAGATCATGAATCGCCTGACCTCGTTGAGTCGATTCAAGAAATGCGCGATCTGGCTGTCGAATCAATCCGTTGCGCAGGTGCAGCACGTGTCGCCGGCGCTCCCGCCATCCTGCACACGAATGCCGGGATTGAAGCCTGGTTTCGATCGCCGATCGAGGACGCACGAGCACTTGGTCACACGCTTCCAGCGACCGATCCGCGTGACCCGGCCGCGGGGCGAGCAGAGCTCATTGAACGGATCACGCGTATGCCCCGGCGCCACGCGCTCCTTTGGATCAAGACCCACCGGGCGGTGTTCATGCGCTCGCCACGGATAGACTTTGACGCGATCCGCACGCGAGCGGGGGCTGCGCCTCCGGACGTTCATACAGCCATTCGGGATGGAATCGTCACGGGGCGGCGCGAAGCGCTTGAGGCGCACTACGCCAAATCAACTCTCGCTCAGATCGAGCCGGAGTCTTCACCTGTGCGGCCCGAACCGTCGGTCGACGACGCGTCGTTTCAGGGATTGGGTTGAATGCGCAGCCGTCGGCGTCCGCACCCGTTCGTGTGGCTGGTCGGTACGTTTGGGATCGGATGTCGGGCGCTTTGGCGTGTGGCAAGTTCCTATCGAGCCGCCACGACATCGTCGCCGAATCGCTCGTGTGCGAGGAGGGGCATTCGGTGCGGGCCTACGGTCGATGGGAGTGTGCCGCATGTCACGCGGTGTACACGGGGTGGGCGTTTCGGCCCGTGCCCCTGCTGTGGCAGCATCGCCGGCTGGATCCAGTGCGCCTGTGGAGCGATTGTCTACAATCCCCTCCGGTGATAGCGATGTCGAAACTAGGAAAGACGCAAGTGCGATTGACCATGCGCGATGAGCAGGTCTTGCGCGCATGTGCGCGGTTCAGAGCCATCCGTACACGTGACCTTCACCGACTGCTCTTTGATACGCGACGCGACACGATGCTTCACCGACTGGCACGCCTTCGAACGGCCGGGCTGCTCACCGCTACACGACAAAGCTCTACCGAGGAACTCGTCTGGCACCTCGGCTCAGCTGGTCGAGCCTGGGTGCGGGGGCGGGGCATCGAAGCTGGTCGTTGCCCGCGCGCTAGTGCACTTGGCCACCATCTCGCCCTCGTCGGTGTTTGGACGTCCCTGGCTGTGGGCTGCCACGATCGTCCCGATGTACGGCTCATCTCGTGCCAGCCGGACTGGGAGTACCGTGTGCGATCCGGTACCGCGGCGACTCTTGTCGTGCCCGATCTGTTCGCACGCATCGAGACGCCTGCGGGCATCCACACGTTGGCCGTGGAAATCGACCGACGCGCGAGCGAGCCACTCTCGGTGATTCGTGGAAAGGTCGAACGGTACCGCGTCGTTCTCTGCCAACCCGCAGGCCTTCTGGATGCGGCACGTCTCACACTGCTCTTTGTTCTCGTCGAATCCGGCCCTGGGCGAACCCGCGCGATCGAGGGAATTTTGGACGAACAGTGGTTCGGTTCCAGTGCTGTGGGTTCTGAGGGACCTAATGTGGTCGAAACAGTGCTGGCAGCATTCGCCCGGTACTCCCCAGACGACCTCCCCAGACGCTTGGGGAGGTCTGAGCCGATAACTGCTGATGCGATAACGGCTCCGCCGCTGAGTGATGGTGGTCTATAAGGAAAAAGTAGTGGTACTCGCCGCTCCTTTTCACAGAGCTCACACCGCAAGAAGCTCGGATCGAGCTCAACTGAGAATTTGATGAACATGGGCATGCAACCAACAACATCATCGGGCACGACTTGGGGTGACGAGACACTGCTCACGGTGACCGATGTCGCTCGATTGCTGCAACTTCGCCCCACTACGATCTATGCGTGGGCGGCCTCGGGGGCGATTTCCTTGTGTTCGTCTCGGGGAGTCGCGTACGTTTTCTGAAGCATGACGTGCTTCGGTGGATTGAGGCGAGGAAGGAGTAGCGACTTGCCACGACCACCGAAGGGCATGTTTCGCCGTGGTTCATCCTGGTACGTGCGGTTTCAGCAAGCCGGACGTGATCGTTGGATGAGCCTCGGCGATGACTTTGGCGAAGCCTGGCGTCGTCTGCGACGACTACGGCAGGATGCATTTGAGCGCAGACGCGACGAGGTGACCGAAACGGTGGCGGACGCAGCTGCACGATGGCTGGATCTGCGGATCGCGACAGGGCGCAATCCGAAAGGGCAAGCCCTGGCTCGCGTGCGCGTGGAGACGTATCTGACCCCCTTTCTCGGGGACAGACGTCTCGCACGGGTGAAACCGGATGATCTGCGTCGGTATCGGCTCTGGCTTGAGAAGAGGAAGCTCGCACCACAGAGCGTGGCACACATCCTCGGAGATGCTCGCTGCTTCTTCCGGTGGTGTGTGGAGGCTGAGCTTCTCGAACGAGCACCGATTCCGCCACGACTGTTACCGCGCATCCAAGAGCAACCGCCCGAACGGCTGACGGAGACGGAAATCGGGAAGCTCATCCCCCTTCCGGAGCCGTACGGGTTCACGCTGCGTTTGGCGCTCGGCACTGGGTTGCGGTGGGGTGAGTTGGTCCGCGCGAACGCTTCCGATGTGGAGCGTGGCATGCTCGTCGTGAGCCAGACGAAGAGTCGGCGTGTGCGCCGTATTCCGCTTGCCGCGGACCTGCACGCGGAGTTGCGAAGCCACATCGGCACGCTGGTACCGTTTGGCAGGAATAGCAGCGGTGCGTTTGCGCGCACGGTCCGTCGCCTCAGCGAGGTTGATCGTTTCTGCGTCCACCTCACCCGACACACGTTCGCGTGCCGGTGGCTGGAGAGCGGTGGAGGACTTGCGGCGTTGCAGCAGATCCTCGGCCATGCGTCGATTGTGACGACCCAGCGTTACGCCCGTTTGACCGACGACGCCGTTCGGCGGGAAGCATCGGAAGTTTACGCGGAACAATCAGTAGCAGAATCAGTAGCAGGCGAGGGTGGCACCGAACCTGCGTCCTCTGCTATCCTCCGTTCCCACAATGGGTAACGACCTGCGCCCCCGTAGCTCAGGTGGATAGAGCAGCGGTTTCCTAAACCGCGTGTCGGGTGTTCGAGTCGCCCCGGGGGCGCCACTACGCTCGTTGCATCTCCAACCTCTAAGTGGCGTGCTCACACCATAAGTGCTTGGTGGAGGGCCACATGCCCACCCTAATCGACTAGCAGTCTCCCGTAAGCGAGTCCCCAGGAGTCTCCTGGAGTGCACACCAGTGCACCCCGTTTTGGAGATATCTTGGAGACGGGGAGGCTGAGATGTTGGTCCATCGGACAGCGGTCCAAAACCGCCGCGCGCCGATCCGGTATGAGGGCTGCGCCCTCGCCCCGTCGCCGAGCTTTGGCGACACCTGCTGTTACGTGTTTTTGGCGGTGGCCGCCGCCTACTTCGCCGCTTGGTTTGCTGGCGCCCTCCCTGTGGGTGGGGGTGCGTCATGAGGGCGCGTGACGCCATCGGCGCTGAGTTCCGCCGTCGTGATCCACGCGGCAGCCATTACTACGCATGGTCGCACGGCTGGTCTCGCTACGCATATCTCGCCGTGCATCGCGCAACGCGCGATGGGCGAGCCAGCTTCGACGTCCAGCGCTGGATCCTCTGTCGCATCGAGGCCTCGCCGCCGCCGGTGCGCGTCGCCTCGAGGGGTCGCCATGAGCGCTAACCATTGCGCGGATTGCGGGCGCACTAACGTCTACATGTATCTGTGCTCAGCCGGGACCGCCGATACCTATTGGTGCGCCGGGTGCATCGGAGCCCATGTCTCCGGCTGGACCAAGATCGAGGGGTGCGCACCGTGTGACGTGTGCTGGCACGCCCACGCGCCGGCGGAGCTGACGCTATGCCAGATGTGTGGCGGCACCGGCTACCGGGCGCCAGCGGAAAGCGAGACAGACCGGTGCCGGTGTGGTAGCGGGCGCGCCAGTGCCGCCCGGTGGGAGCTGGCGGACATTGACGACCACTTCGTCGGCGACGACCTGCCGTCCTACTTGATCGCGCGAGCGCGTCGCGTCGCGCTTAGGCGCAAATGGTGCGAGGCGGCGCTCATGACCCCGACCCGCGACCGTTGCGACGACTGCAGCCGCGCCGTGCCGGCAGTGCGTCTCTACCACTGCGACACCACCGGTTCACGTGGTGCCAGGCGTGCATAGGCGCGCACATCTATTTCGGGCGGTGCGCCGCCTGCTACGAGGCCTTTGGGCCGCGCGTGCCTTGCCGAGCGTGCGACGGACACCACGCAGGACCGTCACCGACCTAGTGGGTGCCGAGTGGGGATCGGAGATGCGCGAAGAGAGCTGCTCGGCTTGTGAGCACGACGCCGGCAACGCCGGGCTAGATCAGCTTAGCTGGGTCGAGCTTGACACCTACTTCGTCGGGGCCGCGGACGAAGAGTCGCAGCGCATAGCCAGCATGCGACGTCGCGCGGCGACGAGTGTCCCCATACCACCGGCCGTTAGCATCCTCAACGAGGCGCCGTTTTGAGCGCCGCGAGCTCCGCGATCAAACCGCGTGACCCAAACGTCGCGCCCAAGGAGGTTGGGCGCCTTGCCGGTCAAAACGCAACGATTCTCCGCATGCTCCGCCGCACCGGCGTCCTGACAAACATCGAGATGGCCAGGGTCGCGAAGAAAGTACACGTCGAGGGTGAGCGACTTGCGCGATGCCGGCCACGACGTCGTGGTGATTCACCGGGAGAGGGGGGTCCGCTGGTATGCACTCAGATTCGACGGCGCGCTCGACAAGCGAGCCGAGGCCTGGCTTAAGAACGTGCGATTTCACGGGGTGCAACCGCTCCGTGGAGTGGGGGGTCGACCACCCCGCGGATAGGGCCAATGGCGCTGTGCGACAAGCACCGGCGTCAAACAATGCGTCGAGAGCCGCTGTCAACGGTAAGGCGAGTGCCCGATCCGCCGGGGTGACGGTCGACCTGGCCGGTGGTGGACGGGCGCGGCTCCTGCCGGGGCGCCCGCCATCGTGTGGTAAGTGTGGCCTGCCAACGCTTCGCGCCGAGGGTGGCGGCACACAGCTCCTGCTCAATCTCTTTGCGGAGGGTGACGCGTACACCGAGCACGCGTGTCACCCCGAGGTGCTGCCGATAGCGACGGCGGCAGCACCCAAACCGGAGCCTCGCGTGCAGGTGCTGCGTCCTCGGATGCGGCCTCCTTGGATGCGCGCCGGCGCGAGGCTCCGGCCCTCCCCGTGCACGATGACGAGGAGCTACCGTTTTGAGGTGCGAGGCGGAGCGCGCGACTGACGGCATCCAGTGCGAGTTTCCCGCGCAATATTTGGTTGCGCTAGACCACGCTGGACGGGCCTACGCCGTGTGCGGGACACACCATCGATCCTGGCAGACACGATCCTGGGGTGGTCTTTCGAGCATTCGGATCCCCCTGGCCGAGCTGGCCGTCCGCTGGGCCGCGCAAAAACGACCGGATCATCGCTGGTTTCAACGCCAACGTCGCTCGGGAGCTGTCTGCCACGCGCAGACGCCTAAAACGCGCTTCAGGGCCGCCGTGCGAAGCGCGCACGACGAACTGGGGGTGGTGCTGGGGCGGAGTCGAGAGCAAGACCTACAGACGGCGCTCCGCGGCGTCGATCGAACTCGGGAGGGATGCACCAGATGCTAGCGGTTGAACCCGCCGTGTTCGACAGTAGGGAGGAGTGGCTTGCCGCGCGGCGTATAGGAGCCTCCGACGCTCGCGTCATTGCCGGTGCGCGCGAGGGCTATGACCCCTCTCTATACGAGCTGTGGGCGGGACAAGACCGGCATCGTGCCGAGAGCCGATACTCGCGACTCTGACGCCATCTACTTCGGCCGCGCTTTGGAGGGTGTGATTGCCGGTGGTACGCAGAAACGACGGGCCGGAAGGTTGTAGACCCCGGGTCGTTTGCGCTCTACCAGCACCCGGATCACCCACACATGACGGCAACCCTCGACCGCGTAGTGGTAAGCGACCGGGGACCCGGAGTGTTGGAGATCAAGAACGCCGGTTTCTACAAGCGCAAAGAGTGGGAGACCGACCCACCGCTCGGGGTCCAAGTCCCAAGTGCAACATCAACTGTCCGTGGGTTGGTGCCCAGTGGGGGTCAATTGCGTGCCTGATCGGCGGCAACCAACCGTACTGGATCGACATCGACCGCAACGACGCTTTTCATCGAGGCGCTGGCTCGCAACGAAGCCGCGTTCTGGGAGCTTGTGGAGACAGAAACGCCGCCGCCGATCGACGGGTTGCCGGCACCCGCCGGGTGTTGGCCGAGCAGTTTCCGGTGAGCAATGGTGAGTCGGTCTCCCTCTCGGCGGACTTCGACGAACTGGCGCAGCGATACGACGAGAGCAAAGGCAAAGATCAAAGAGCTGACCGCCGACATCCGCGAGGTTGAAAACCTTGTTAAGGCGGAGATGGGGGACGCGGAGCGTGCCGTGCTTGCAGACGGCTCGGAGTTTTCATGGAAGACGCAACAGCGCAAGGGCTACGTGGTAGATCCCGGCGAAGTCCGGGTGTTCCGGAGAAAGGC
>CBDCWB010000030.1:0-2011 GCA_965223205.1 Candidatus Eiseniibacteriota bacterium
GTATCTGCCCTGCCTCCCCAAACGGGCGCGCGGTTTGGCTCGAGCGACAGGGCGCGCGCACTCATTGCCAAAGCTTCGTCAAACTTGCCCTGTTTCCGATAGAACGTCACCAAGTTCTGCATGGCGCCGGCGTCGGCTGGACGCCGGCGCAGGATTGCTTCGCTGAGTCGCGCCAATTCCTGCCAATCCGCACCGGGCAACTTCTGTTCCAACTCGCGAGTGAGCTGCAGTATGGACGCCGAAGCTTGATGGAGTTCTTCGATCACCGGGTCGCGCGGTCGAAACCAGCGGCCGCGCGGCAACTGCTTTGCAGCCTCCGAGTGTTGTTGTGCTAGGTGGCGATCTCCCAGCTTGCGGTAAGTCTCAGCCAGATAGTGTTGACACTGAAAGTCACGTGCGCAGCCTTGGCCGGCTCCGTGGAGAAGCGCCAAGGCGCCCCTGGCGTCGTCCTCCAGGAGGGCGACGCGGGCCAAACCAACGGCGCCCAAGGTGTCATCGGGTCGCAGCTCGGTGTAGCGGGTGAATGCGGCGCTCGCCTCGCCGAGCCGCTCCGCCTCCAAGTGGAGCTGGCCGACGCGTCCCCACGTGACCGGGTAAGAGGAGTTTCGCTCCAGGGCGCTGGCGAACGCTAGCAGAGCGCCCTCGCTGTTGCCCTCCCACTGGTCCAAACAGCCCAGGTAGTAGGGCCAGCGAAAGGCGTTGGGAGCCAAGCGCCTGGCTTCCCGGAAGTAGTGGCGCGCCGACTCGGTGTCATCGAGGGCGGCGAGAATTTGGCCCACGCGCCCGATCACCGCGGCGCTGGGTTCGGCGGCGGCGGTGATCAGCGCCTCCCGGAGGCCCTCCATGACTGTCGGCTCGCCAGCCCCATCCTGGGTGATGGTGAGGCGAGGCGCGTGGTCATTGACTTGTCGATCGGTGGCCCCCCACTTCAAAAGTAAGGCCGACGTGATGCCACCCAAAACAATAGCTGCGACCAAGAGCTTGGACAGATTCCGCCCATCCGTTCGAGGCTGACCTCGCCGCTGTCGCCGACGTCTAGACACGCCACCTCACCAAAGCTTCGCAACCCTCCTACAGCTGCTCGGGTTCCCGCCCGGGCGCCAGGCGAAACGCCGCGCGAACCGGCAAATCATGAAACGCCCGCTCGAGCCCGTTCGGCCACGTCACTCGCAGTTCCTCAACGCGCGTCGCCGTACCGAGCCCGAAGTGAACGCGCGCCTCCCCACTGGACAGATAGCTGGCATGCGGGCGGACGGCTCTCACTTGCTCGTGGGTCTGGGTGCGACACAACACTACGGCACACAAGGCCGGGCGCCCCTCGCCGTCGACGACCTCGCACTGCACCCAGGCGCCCGCGGCAGCGTCGTTCCGCCATAAGCGCGGGCGACCGCGGTTGTTGGCGACGACCACATCGATATCCCCGTCTCCATCCAAATCGCCTGCAGCCAAACCCCGGCTCATCCGCACATCGCCGCCAGTGTCACGAGCCCCTTCGACCAGCGAAAACTTTGCGCCGACGCCGACTTGTTCTATCCATTGGTTCGGTTCGGCAAACGGCAAGTCCGGCACCGCCGGGTTGGCCAACGTGTAGATCGAGCCATTGGCCACCACCCCATTCAGCGCCCCGTCGTGGTCCCAATCGAACAAGCAGATCCCAAAGCCGGTGTAGGGCACGCCCCATCCTCCGAACCCCTGGGCGTGGCTGACATCGGTGAAGCCACCAGGGTCCTGGCGCAAGCACAAATGGGGTTCCGAATGGATATTGGTCACAACTAAATCGAAGTCCAAATCGCCGTCCACGTCCTCACAGGCAACACCCATACCGGCAATTGCTATGCCGTCGGCGTTGAGCGCCGCCCCAGCGAATGCCGCGTCCTCGATAAAGGTACCGTCTTGCTGGTTCACCCAAAAGAAAGCCGGGTCTTGGTCGTTGGCCACATAGAGGTCCGGCCACCCATCGCCAGAAAAGTCGTGTGCCACCACGCCGAGTCCGTTGCCGCGCGCCGCGTGG
>CBDCWB010000031.1:0-7401 GCA_965223205.1 Candidatus Eiseniibacteriota bacterium
CACCCCCAGCCAGTAGTCGAGAGCCTGGCGGCGATCGGTGAGGGTGACCCCGCCGGCAGTCATCGCCTCGCCGGCATGGTGGACAACGACCCGGCTCTGCGCACCCCCTTCGCGCTGGGCCTCGCGCGTCGCCCACTCGATCCGCCCCGGATCGGCGTGCAACGAGTCGCGACCGCCACGGTAGAAGCTGCCGATCGAGGCGTAGTGCGACCAGTCGAGGGGCGGGCCCAAGTGCCCGAGGGCGGCGCTCGCCAAATCGAAACCATCGAGGCGCGGAGTGGTCACTGGGAAGCCGTCGACGCCGATTGCCCAGCCAGCCCACGAACCGCCGCGGGCGACCGCCCCGCCGCCGGCGGTCGTCCCCGAGGTTTCGACGTAAGCACCGGGCGTCCGACCCAGCACCTCGATCGGTGAGCGAGCACCGGCGCGCTCGACGTCGGCGCGCTCCACTCGATAGTGTGCACCCGGCTGGAGGAGTTCTTGGCGAGGAGCCAGACGCACCGTGCCGAGGGGCAAGTCCAAGCGAGCAGCCGTCGTGTCCACGCGAGCCGCCGAGGTGTCGGGGACGGAGCCGCGCAGTGCGGTAGTGTCAGCAGCAACCTCGCGAAGCCCGACACCGGTGGTGTCAAAGTCTGATTCGCGCAACCCGGTAGTGTCAGCAACAGCTTCGCGGAATCCGGTGGTGTCGGCGACGGCTGGCGCCGGTACCGTCGCCCGGCCGTCCGTCCAGCCGCTGCAAAGAAGCGCAACGACTGCGCTCGAGAGCCGCCGACGTGTCAGCGTCATACCGAGCGCCTTAGGTAGCCGAGTTCCGAGAGACGGAGCGTCGCCACCGTCCCCAGCGTCGCAAACACCGCGGCGTTCGACGCGACGTGGAGTGCCATGAACGGCACACCACCAACGACCGTCGGCAAGATGCGCCCCACGTGCAGCCCCAAGCCCAAGTTGGTCAAAAGGTCGTAGATCGCCGTCAGCCCCAACCCCAAAGCCCCCAAGACGACGGACAAGTGCCCCGGTCGCTTGGGATGACGCGGCGCCCACAGACCACCTGCCGCCCCGACAGAAGCCATGCCGGTGAGTTGGCCGACGAAAACCAAGGGAAAAGCCACGCCCCAGGGGTTCAAAAGCGAAAAGACCGCCGTCGCCGCCAGACCCACCAACGCGCCATCGCGCACGCCGCACACCGCACCCCCCAAGAACACGGTGAGCGTCATGAGTTCGATGTTGGGCACCGCCGCGAGGAGAAAGCCGAACGCCACCGCCAGCGCCGCGAAGGCAGCGACAAATGCGATCCGGCGGCTGGCTGGCTGCATCAACGACCGGCAGCTTGGCGCAACGCGTCCACCGCCGTCACCGGCACCGCTTGGCTGCCCACTTCGGAGTCGCCGCGGTCGCCGCCGTGGAAGTCGGAGCCGCCGGTGGCAATCAGCCGGTGCCGCTCAGCTACCTCCAGGTAGCGCTGCCGGGCGGTCTCATTGTGCCGGGGGTGCCACACCTCGATGGCGTCAAGGCCGGCATCCGCCATCTCGGGGATCAAGTCGTCCCGCCGGAGGGTCCCCGGATGCGCCAGTGAGGTGACACCGCCAGCACGCTTGACAACGCCGATCGCCTCGCGCGGGTGGAGCGTCATCCGCTCGACATACGCCGGCGCATGAATACCAATGTAGCGGTCGAACGCCTCCTGGAACGTCGCCACTTTACCCCCGCGCACCAACGCGTCGGCGATGTGGGGTCGGCCGATCGGCGCCTCCCCCGCCAGGGCTTCGACCGTCTCCATGTCGACCTGGACGTCCAACTCGATCAGGCGCTCGACCATGGCGCGCCCGCGTTCCCGCCGGGCCGTGCGCTGGCGCGCCAGCATCGCCTCAAGTTCGCTCGACGCCTCGTCGACGAAGTAGCCCAGTAAATGAATGCTGGCGCCGTCCAGCGCCGTGGAGATTTCGATACCGGGCACCAATTCGAGGCCAGCCTGAGCAGCAGCGCGGCGCGCTTCGGGCAGGGCCGCCAATGTGTCGTGGTCGGTGATCGCACACGCCGCCAGGCCGGCCGCCCCGGCGGCGTCCACCACCTCCGTGGCGGTCAAGACACCGTCAGAAGCGATGGTATGTAGGTGAAGGTCGGCTGTCGCCGATGGAGACGCTGGATTGGCTGACATGGGGTCCCGGTTGCCTAGCTGGAGTTGATTTCCAGGGGGACCGTAGCGAGAACCGGGGAACCGGGCAAGGCCCGTGCCAGCGGCACGCGGCCGAGGGCGCTATCCCAGCTGCGGCGCTGTACGCCTAGCTTGCTTAGCTACCTCCGATAGTGCTCCTTGATCGCGCCCCAAGTTTGAGCCTGAACGGGCACCGCCGCTGGATTGCAGGCTGAATAGCCGCCTTTGCCTACGCAGATCTGGGCGCGATTCGACTCTGGGATGCTGAACGCGGTACCGCCGTCACACTCATAGATGCCACTTATGACCAGTTGGCTGTCCTCGACAATCAAGCACCCTGAGCTCCCCGATGTGAGCCAGATCTTGACTAGCGGTGCAAGTTCGCCTCCTGTAATGCACTCAAAGCTCGTGATCAGGTGCCCGTCGCTGCCACTCGGCGCGGTGATTCCAAGCTGATTGGGAAGGCAGTCAGCGTTCGAGCCGACAACATCCCAATCCCCCCAAGGGTTTTGCGGATCACCATTATCCACCTTGAACTCGTAGACGAACGACGATACCTCTTCGTAGTTTCTCAGAAATGCGAAGACGATCCAAAACTCAAAGGCGCCCACGTTGACGCGTGGTTCACTTTGCGCGCTGCAGTCAAACTCACCAATCCAAGAATCACAGGAAAGAGGAGGATTATACTCGTGAGCGTGCATGACAATCGTCGTGCTCTCGTTGCCCCAACCCACCTCAGCCATGACGCTCACACCAACACCGATACTAAGGACTAACGCTATCCACGCCTTCATCGGAACACCTTCCTACTTCAAGAGTAATGCCTTTCCTCGGAACCGCCGCTCATCCACGACTACGGTGTAGAAGTAGATGCCTGAAGCCGCAGGCAAGCCCCGGTCACTTCGCCCGTCCCATATCACGGAATACGTTCCCCGGCGCATCCGTTCATCCACCAGCACCCGCTTCAAACGACCCGCCACGTCGTAGATTTTGAACTCAACGTCCGCGTCAGCTGCCAAGTACAGGGGGATTGTGGTTATCGGATTGAACGGATTCGGATAGGGTTCGCCTACCCGAGTTTGCAGCGAAGGTGATGCTGAGCCCCCGATCCCTGCCGTTGCCAGTGTCGTGGCGATCTGTACCTCGAACGCCTCGATTGTGATGTCGCCTGGCGAGCTATTGACAACGACCAACTTCCAGTCCCCACCAGCTTCAGTGGCGTTGAAAACCGTGAGCGGAACCGACTCCGTCGCCCCTCCGTTAAACGAGTACGTCCGGAAATGCTGGTACGGAGCGTCGCGCCCGTCGTCGAACCAGACGTCAAACACTTCCGGCCAGCTCACGTGATTGATTGCCAGATTTCTCACAAGCCACTGCTTCGTGTTGTTTGGCGACACAAGCTGCCAGGTCGCCAAGGGCACGCGGCCGCCGTTTTCGCCCACTCTGACATGTACGTTCACGTCCTCCACGAGGGTCGAAGGTGGAAGCGGGACGTTCACGACAAGCGTATCCGTATCGCCAGCCCCCACCGTGTGGGGCAGCGGTGTGTTGCTCGCGTAAGTCGCGCGCACCATGTCCGTCCCCACCCAAAACTTCGCATGATCAAGCTCAGGGGCCGACTTGGGCCAGTGACTCGTAACCCCCGGGGCGGAGACCCCGTTGACCTGATTTACCGCACTTACATAGTACTCCAGGTAGCGTTCCGCAAAGGGTTCAGGATCAAGAATTGCAGTAAACGCACCGTTGGGGCCAACGCTTGAATCGAAGACCATTTGCGTCGTCTTCCCAAAAATCCCACCTGTACCGTAGTGAACGAAGACGCTGTCCGGTTTCACGCCCTCCGCGCTCCCGAGTTCCAAGGCCAAATACCTCGGAGCCATGAATGCGGTATCTCCAGGCACGACTATGGGGTTGAAACTAACTCCGTAGGTGAAGTCATGCTCCGTCATGAACCAGCCGTGTTTATCGAAGGCATCGACCATCACGTTGAGGTGGTTGCCGCCGGCCAGGCTATCCGCGTGCAACATCGCTTTCGCGACCGTGTGGAACGACTGATTGCCGTTTGTAACGGTTAGAGCATGTGCCAAACGCAAGTAGAAAGTGTCTCGCGCAGCGCAGCTCGCAACGAACGTCGTCGGGTCGATATCGGGACAACGACCATACCTCGCCTCGATGCTGTCGAACACGCTCCACAACGCGTTTCCGAAGATGTTGCCCGCGACATAGTCGCCGACATGCCAATCCCAGGGGTACTCTTGATTGAGGAACAAGTACTTGCCGCGCGCCTCCAACGCCGGAACGAACCACTCAGCCGCCAGGTACTCAAGCGGAGGAACGCCCCGCGATTGGTGTCCCGCTAAGTTCGTAGCAACAAAGTTCGCAATGCCGCCTTCGGCAAGCTTCTTAGACTCCGGCGTGGAATTAGTTATAGGACCGTTCGTTTGGTCTTGATGAAAGAGGTGGCCGTACTCATGTAAGACTACTTCAGCATCCTCTGCCCCATAGGCGCCGGTCTTCAACCTGCGGCTCCCAGGACTGTAGGCCGGTCCCCCTGCATCGTACTGGACGATGATTGGCGTGGGGGTGCTATGTGCCTTAGGATCTGGCAGCAGCTCTTCAAAGAAGTACTCCGTCGCGTTTTGTACAACAAAGTAGGTCATCGCTTGGGAGAAGCGTTCCAGCGGGTCGGGCTCCGTCGTGACATCGTCCAACCGAATGCATCGCTCAAAGCTGAAGTCGGGATTTGCTGGAGTTGTATCCTGAAACGCCGGGACGGAGCCAAACGTGTAGTCAAGAACAACCAGGTCGCTTTCTAGCCCCCATATTCCTGGCTCGACCTCCTTCACACCAGTCACGGTCACTGAATTGTAGACACCCGGCGGAAACGTGCACGTGGATTCAGGGCGTGCAATATTGATTGCGCCCATGTCGTCGGGAAAAGTCGTATCGCCGAGCGCAACCCGAGGGTTGGGGAACCAGACGAGCGCCGATGCATCTGCCGCGAGCGCCGGGGAAACCGCAACGACACCACCGGAGTGCGCGCCGACAAACACGGTCCACCTATCGGTTACGACCTGCCAGGTGAGCCTGGCGCTTGAAGCATCTGGATAGATCACCAGCTGGGGCGCGTCGACAATGCCCTCACCAAGGCCAAGTTCATTCTGAGCAGCGACGATCGCTGCTTCCGGGGCAATAGAAGGGACGTTTGACGCGAAGGAGTCCCTTTCGGGTTCCAGTGGAGTTCGACTCCCAATCCAGCTAGCTCGGGGGCGTTATCAACCTTGCAGTAGAGGACGAGGACGTCGTCTGGGGCACCGCCCAGGTGGGAAACATTGCGGTGGCGTTCGAAGCTCAACCTTACACGTCCGCCGGCGTTGGCTCCTGCTCTTGCGTCGCCGGCCATAAAGAGAAGAACAGGCCCACCGGCACAGTCCAGCGGCGGCCCATTCCTCCACGCACGGACATTGCGCTTGGAACCATTGGAGTACCTCTTGTCGCGAAGTTTCCTCTTCGCCTAGAAAAAGGCCCTAGATTTACTATCCCCGCCGCAGCTATCCACGCCGGGGCCACCGACCTCGACACTTCCCCGTCGGAGCGCGGGAATCGTCGCGAAGTTCGCCTGCTCGTCGAGGATTCCCGTGCCCCCGGGAGCCCAGGTCTCACCCACCGTGAGGCTTGTTCCGCTACTTCCTGTAGTGCCAAAACGGAGCTTCCCTAGAGGAATCATATCTCCCGACGTGACAGCGTCGAATGCTGCGATGTAGCTGTCACCCGATGAGGACGGTGCGCTCTGCCCTAGCACTTCGTTTGATTGACACGCCCCTGTCCAATAAAGGAACGTCCAGCTGGAGTCCCACTCGAACGCCATCTGCACAGCAGCGACACCGTCAAAGTTCTGGATATAGACGTACACCTCAGTGTCCGCGAACGACGCAACCGAGGTCGTTGGGCGGACACCATCGCAATCGAGGCCGGCGTCCTGAGGCGTAGAGCAGGTGTTCGAGGAGGAGTAGGGCTCGGCGTGCAGCACGATGCGCGCATCGTCGTTGGGTGCTGCGTGAGCCATGGGCGGCAGGCAGAGAAGGACGAAAATAGCGACCAGGAGCGGCTTCATTTCTTGACTCCCGCGTCTCAGAGCGGCGAACGAACGGGAACGCTCATTCGATGCTAGCGCCGGGGCCGATAGCCGGCAAGGCCCTTTCTTGGCTTAGGAGGGCGTGTCGGGCGGCCGGGACGTTGGGGGGTCCTAGCCCTCGCCGATGGCGCGCAGTTGGTCGAGCGCCACGTCGTACTCTGGGTGCTCCTCGACCACGGCGCGCAGGACCGCGCGCGCCTCGTCGCGATCGCCGCCCTCGAGGAGCATCGTCCCCAGCCGCACGCGCAGGTCGGGATGGCGGGGATCGGTCGCGTCGATCATCTCCAAGACTTGGCGCAAGCACTCCGCGGCTCGACCCGGCTCGCCCAGTCGGGAGTAGCAAGCGCTCAACAACTCGAGCGCGCGCTCGCGGTGCTGGGCACCTTCTTTGGCAAGCTCCAACTCGAGGATGGCGTCGTCATCGAGTCCCATTTCGATGTAAGCCAACGCCAAGTCGTAGTGGCCAGCGAAGTCGTCGTCGTCAATCTGCGAACCGACGTCTTCGCGGAATCGATCGATGATCCGGCCCACCTGCTCTTCAGTCACTTGCAACGAGCTGGCTGTCACTTCGCTTGAGTCCGACGTCGCTTCGGGAAGCGCCGGCTCCGCGCCGGTGGCGTGCGCCGCCGCCTCTGGAGCCTCCGCAGGAGTTGACTCTGCTGCGGGTTTGGGCTCTGGAATCGGGTCGTCGAGCGATTCGACTTCGATTTCGCCTGACTCGCTCAGGTGGCCGAGACGCTCCAGGCGACGGAGAGCCTGCTCGTGGTCGGGATCCCACTCGCGCACTTGGCCGTACATAGCCGCGGCCTCGCGCCAACGCCCCTCCTGCAGTTCGAACTCGGCGGCCTCAGCCAACCAAGCCGCCGCCTGCTTTGGATCGTCTAGTTTGTCGTGGAGATCCGAGAGTTGGCGAGCCACTTCAGGGGTACGATGTTCCAGTTCCCACACCTGCTCGTAGAGCCTGGCGGCGTCGGCGTAGAGTTCGGCCACGACGTAGGCCTGCGCCTCCTGTTCCAGGAGTTCGATGGCTCCCGAGCGGTCGTCCCGCTCCAACAATTCCTTGACGCGATCGCGCAGCGGAATGGTGCCGCTCGACGACGAGGTTTCGTCTGCA
>CBDCWB010000032.1:0-6142 GCA_965223205.1 Candidatus Eiseniibacteriota bacterium
GGGGTGTCAATCAGCCGCACTGTGGCCGAAACTAGCGCCCTTTCCAGCTCAGCATGTCGGCAACCAGGGCTCGGGTCGCTTGGTAGATTTCAGGGTCTTTGCTGAACCGGGGTCCAGCCACGTTCAACACCTCGGGGCGCACGGTCTCGACCCACTCGCGCACAAGGCACCACGCCTCGGCGAGCGGCGTTCTGTCCAAGTCGACGTGCAGGTGCGGCTTGCCGAGACGCTGGGCAATGTCGATGGTCAACGCCGTGCCTCCGGTCGCCGGTCCGTGGCTCAGGACCAAGGTCGCGCTGGAGTCGCGCACGTTGAGTTCGGTCCGCACGGCAGGATCGGCCGAGGCGGTTTCGCGGAGGCTCGGGTAGCTCGGCGGGATCGGCCCTTCCTCGGACATGCGTTCGCGCGGCACCCAGCCACCACACGGCACGCCCGCTTCAAGCGCTGCGTCGAGCGCGGCGCGGTCAGCGCCGGTCTGGCCTCCCGACACGATCCGGCGGATCATACTGGGCGGTCGGGCTTCGTCGTTGCAAACGAAGCCGCACTCAACGGACGACGGTGATCTTTTGTCGCGATAGGGTCGTTTGGTCGCTGTCGGTGAGCCTTAAGAAATAGGTCCCCGGTGCCAGCCGCCGCCCGGCCTTCCCGCTGACATCCCAGCGCAGCGTCGAGGAAGCATCCACCGGCAGACGGCGGACAAGCCGTCCCATCACGTCGAAGACCGACACGGCCCCGCCGCGAGCGAGCAAAGCGCCGGCATCGGCGCTCAAGCCGATGTTCAACTGACCGCTCCGGTAGGGTGTCGGCCACACGCGGAGAAGCGGGGCGCCCAAGGGTCCGAGGGCGCTCGGTTCAGACACTCCCGTCGAAACGTTGTGCGACTGATCAAAGACGGCGGGGTCGTGCGCCGCGGCCCACACAGCACCGTAGTCATGGGCACCCCCGAGCTCATCGACGAACTCGACAGTCGGCCTCACCTCCAGGTCAATGCCCGTGTCGCTAATCTCAACGGGGGCGCTCCACGGCGGTGTTCCGTAGTCGCGATGCCGGGTTACCGTTGCGCCGGCACCGACATCGAGGTAGACGGCCCGAAAACCGCCATCACCTTGAGCCGTGACGTCCGGGAAGTAGTAGTCGGTGCCACCGCCCGTCGACAACTCACCAAAGAACCAGGATGCACCGCCATCGTAGGACACCTGGTAGTTGAGCACAAAGTTGGCGCCAGCAATCTCCTCGTAGGCCAGCATAAATCGGTTTTCATGCGCAGCGACCGACGTCTGTAGGCCTAAGCCCGACGCCAACGATATGACCGGTGCCCAAGTACCGGTCTCTAGGAAAGTGAGGAGGTCTAGCTCACCACCCACGTTTCGGTACGTTGCAAGGAGAACAACTGGCACACCAGAAGCCCAACCGTTGTGGAACTCGAAGTCTAGCCCGTCGAGCGCGTCACTGACGGGCACCGGAAATGGATTCCAAACAGCTCCGGTTTGGTCTGACCAGTGCAACTGCAACGAGTTGTCCTCGTGCAGCGACATCGCGTAAATTCGATTGTTGGAGTCACGATTGTTGGACGTGACCGAAATCTCGGTGACCGGAGACGTCACATGGACCGACGTGGAAGAGACGTCTGCCATGCCGGTCGCGGCGTTAATGCGCCAAATGAAGAGAGTTTGAACAGGCGGGGCAACCGCAGAAACCAAGAAATAGTCGTGCCCGATCGGCACCGTTTCAGCATCGGGGTACGTCACCCCAGAAGTATTCCAAATCAGTAGCGCGCGAACCCACGTTTCTCCGTCCACCGAGTGATAGGCCGCCAAGAATGAGCCCCCCGTGAAGGTCGCCAGCATGGTGCCCGTATCCGCATGGGCGCTCAGGTGCGTCGTAGCGTTCGGCGCCAAAGGAACCGAACCTGACGCCGTCGGAAACTCATGGTCAACGCCCCAACTTTCGCCACCACGTCCCGGTGCCGCCGCCTTGACTCTGGCGAGCGTCACCCGCGCCTCCGTAGCACCCTCACTTTCCAGGCCAAGTAAACTCTGAATAGCCTGGGCGTGCTTGCCTGCGGCCCACGCGGCTTCGACCTGGCGCATGGCGGCCTGGGCTGGAGCGTTGGGTGCCAACTCGATGACAACGGCGAACTCCTCACGCTCAGCTTCTGGGATGCTTTGCAACAGCTCGGAAACAAGGCGGGGTTCGCGGTCAGAAGACGCGCCGGCGCGCCCCGCCTGGGCCCCCGGATGGTGCATGACAACCTGGGCGGGACCTGCCGGTTGAACGAATCCATCGGGCTGACGAAGCGGCACCACCTCGGACGACGACGAGTGCCGGTCCACCCGCACCGGCAAGATGCTCAGGTCGGAAGCGGCGTTCCCAGTCACCAGACACAATAAGGCGAGCGTAGGCCACAAGGACGGGGAAAAGCGCATGAGGACCTCCTTCATTTGGGTCCAATGACCCAGCGGCAGCGATGCAACGCACCGCAGCCTGAGTTCAGACAACGCCCCGATGGTAGCAGACCGGCTCAAGGGGAGGTAGGCGCGCCTGGGGACCTAGCCGGCGCGTGTCGTGGCGGCTTTCGGCCCGTTTTCCGAATGGACAGGTGCGGGCTTGGCCGTCAGAGCTAAGCCACCTCAGCGCGCGAGGACGAGCCGCGCCTCCACGCCGGTGGCGCCATCTACCCGTAGCCAGTACACACCAGCCGGGACGTTCCGAGCGTCCCAGTGCGCCCGTCCTCCGCTAAGGCGGACTGTGTCAACGAGGTGGCCACCCACGTCGAAAATACGCACACTGCGGGATGCAACGCCCGGCCACTCTAGGGAAACGTACGCACGCGCGGGATTTGGGTACGCCCGCAGGGCTGGGCGGGCGGGCGGCGCGCCTTCACCCGCGAGAATCGCGGCAACGCCGCAACCGACACGTAGGGCGCCAATCAAGCCGCAGGTCCCCAAGGCTGCCGGCGAGTTCGCTGCTAGTCGGTAGTCGCCATTCTCAGGGTCGCAGAAGAGCGGATCGGCGTAGATGTTGTCGTTCTCTCCGATGGCCAACCCGCAATCGTCATCCAGTGGAGTGGCGCTACCCCAAAATACGTTGCAACTTGCGATGGGAGGTGTCGTACCTCCACACTCAAGCCCCACACCCGGCCCGTTGTGCTCCAGGACGTTGTGCTCGAAAGTGCCGGTAGCAAACAGCCCGTGCCAGCTTTCATTGCCAGCTATCGTGTTGTTCGCACAATCCACGTCCCACAACTCCAAGGTTCGATCCACACCGTTGTCAGTCACGACATTTCCAGAGAAACTGCTAAGCACAAGGTACACCACCTCGTGGCCCAGATTCCCTTCGAGCACGTTGTTGCGAACAACGGCGTAACCACCCTCAACACCAGATACGCTTTTGCCGCCGACGTTGTTACGAATGACGTTGTCCTCGATCAACCCCAGCGAGTTGAAGTACGCGGCGATGCCGGCAGTGCCTAGTGCGTTTTCGTTATGCTCCACGATGTTGCCACGGATCGTAGCTGTGGGCGTGCCTGCAACGAAGATTCCAGCACCCCCATCTGCCCCGCGAATCGTAAACCCCTCGATCGTTGAGCCGTCGGCTCCTTGCCCTATCGTGATGACGTGCTGCGGAGCCCCACCGGCGTCGATCACAGTGGTGAGTGGACCACCTTCACTGAGGAGAGTAAGCGGATGGGATACGGCAAGGACCTCCAAGTAGACACCTTCAGCGACAAGCACCGTATCTCCAGCAACAGACTGAAGAATTCCATCCTGAATCGACTCGCCCGATTGGACATAGATGACCCCTGCTTGCACCTCAGCAGCAGAGAGCAAGCAGCAAAAAGCCGCAATTACAAGCCCGCGTGTTCTCATGACTGTTCCCCCTGGCACTCACTTGGTCAAAATCAACTTGCCGGACCGCGTTTCGCCATCGAAGCTAAGCCGGTAGAAGTAGACACCCGACTCCTGCTGTATTCCGCGACCGTCCTTGCCATCCCACACCAGACTGTGCTCTCCGCCCGGAAGTGGATCGTCAACGAGTCGCCTCACCAAGCGCCCGTCAACCGAGTAAAGATCCAGTCGCGCATGTCCGCCTCGGACAAGCCCAAACTCGATTTTCGTGTTCGGATTAAAGGGGTTCGGGCGGCCGCCGGATACATAGGCAATGGCGCTGACTGGATCTTGCTCGGGCAAGCGCTCCCCAGCCGCCTCTGTGTAGTAGCCTTCAAACGCTACGGCAACCGACTGCACCCATCCGTCAGTGGGAGCGGAAGCGGTGACGCCGAACGTCAGTTTTTCAGCGTGGTGTATCGTTGTAGTTTGCCCATCCGCCGCAGCCAAAACGGCCGGATCGACAACCTCGTACGCCACCTCCAGCGTGTCTGGCACCAGCCAGCGCGCCACGAAATCGGCGGCGGTGGAAGGGCGCACCACCGCAACCCGATCGATCGAGTGGTAGTCGAGCCAACGCAGTCGAAGAGCCAGTCGGCCGCCCGTGTGACCGATATCGCTCACGCGAATGCACTCCTCGGCAAACCACGCACGCCGGGGTAGCACCGCAGCCGGGCTCCATGTGCCTTCGACGATCTCGCGCTCAACCGACACCGCGGGGCTCGTAGGAACGTCGTCGCCAGCAAGTCCCTTATGCACCACGATCAAGGCGTCTTCGCTGGCAACCTCCTGCCACTCGACGATCACGACAGCGCCAGGCTCGCCGTGGACGGGATCGCCGGACCGTACGATGTCGCCGCTTGAGCCGTCGGGCAGCGTTGTACTCCATACGGCACGCTCAGCGCGGTATCCAAACACCCTTCCTGTACGATCAATCGCTACCGAGACATTTGGATCGTGGTCGATGACCACAACCTCCGCTCGATCCAGAACGGTAGTCGAATGCCCATCTTCTCGGACCTTGAAAACGTAGCGCCCGCCGACGGGATTCTGCGCGCCGACCAACACAGCATCCGACCTGGCTACTTCAGGATTTGCTTCACTTCGCACCGGCAGCAGATTCCCAACTCTGGGGAAGTTTCTCCCATTCCACGCATATAGGTACGGAGAAGTTGTGAGACTCTCGTAAGTTACATCAATCAGGTACTTGGGCTTGTTCACGAACTGTTGCAGGCGAATATCCGCAACTTTGACGTTGGTCCTCACACTCTGGTTGCCGGGATAAGCCTCCGAGCTGTAGTCGCGGGTACTTGGATTAGTTGCGTCCCCGAACTCGTCACCGGCCCCGAAGAAATCGCTGCTGTGCCCGTTGTTTGCATCACAATCCAGGCTGTCCCAACCAGCGGCTGCGTTGGCCACCGTGCCGGGGCACGGCGGTGCCGTGCGCTTGCCGGTTGGAAGTTCAAGGTCCATGTCCGTACGCACTGGCACGGATGCTGGATTTTCGGGGTCGCGCATGTGCCAAATTGCCAGACCATCGCGATCATAGATCTCGTCGAATTCGTTGTTCTGATGATGAACTACCCAGAACTCGGACGAAAAGGAATCGATCTTGGTATCGACGCGCAGGATGTTGCCGCCAGACGATCTGATGTCGGGAAGCACAATGTCAAGCGTGTTGACATCGATAAGCTCGAACTGCGTTGAGTCAACCCAGGCTATCGGGCCTAGCTCGCCGTTCAATGCATATCTCGTAATCTGCCACGGATGGTAGGGAAGAAAACTATCGTTGACGTAGTCAACCGGCTGTTCTACCCCGAACCGCATTGGACTGTAACGTCCCATATCGACGGTGTCCGCTGGAACAGCGTAGGTTCCCGGCGTGTGCTGGAGTCCAAGGAAGTGACCGAACTCATGGGCGAGCATGTACTTCGTACTGCCCTCGTCCCCTCCGGGTAGTGAGTCCCCAACCGTGTCGCCCCTGACGGGACGCTGAGCAGTTGCGGCGCCGTTGTAAGCGCACGGGGGACAGTTGTACCCGCTCGCGCCCACTCCTCCCCACCCAGCCACGGTTTCATCGGTAAAGGCGGAACCGAGGTGAATGAAGCAGACGCAATCGACTCCAGCAAACGTCGAAGCGCCCAGCACGTCGGCGATCATGTCGACAACACGTCGATTGATGCAACCCTCCGACTCTTTGCCGTGCCTCGCGTACGGACAGAGCGAGTCCCCGATCACTGGATCTATTGCCGCCC
>CBDCWB010000033.1:0-3858 GCA_965223205.1 Candidatus Eiseniibacteriota bacterium
GAAGCGAGAGAGCTTAGCGCGAAGATCCCGACCGCGCTAGAGAAGGCGACGCAGGTCGGTGGAGGCGTCTGGAGGGCAGGGAGCGGACTGACGTTTTGTCTTGCAGGCGGTGTTGGAGCGGTGCGATGACCTGAATCTGGACTGCATAGGTGGCTGCAGGGTTATCAGGCGGTTGTTCGACAACGTCGCGTGCAACCGGGCGTGGCCACCCAGCTCGCTCAACGAGACACTTGCGCCTCGTTGAGCGAGCCTGCGGCGCGCTGCTCGGTTATCGCCTCGTTCTATCGTAGGAGTAAAAACTTCTGCGTAGCCCGCGTGCTACCGACTCGGAAGTCGGCGAAGTAGACACCTATTGGAGCCCTAGACCCCGTAGAGGTCCGCCCATCCCATGTAACTACATGCTCGCCAGCCTCGGTCGGTACGGGTACTTTCTGTACGAGTCGACCAGTAACATCGTAAACAAGCACGTTCAATGAGCCCCATAGGGGCTTGCTCACTTTGAAGTCGACTGTACCTTGCGCGCGAGCAGTTGCTGCGGCGAACAAGGAAGCCTTTGGCGCGCTCACGATAGCGCCAACGCTCTGATTTGGCCTGAGAATGAATCCTGCACTCTTGTTGAGAAAGACGGCAATGGCGCCATCGTCCACGGGGGCCGATTCGTGAAGGAATAGCATCAGGTCGTCAGCTCCATTACCGTCGAAGTCCTCAGCCTCTATCGAATACACCGTGTCGAACATCCTTTGGCTCGATATTTCGTAGAGACACGGCGGATCGAAGGTACCGGAACCAGTACCAGGGAACAGGGCCACGTCGACGCTTGATTGCGTCTTGAAGGCAACCGCCAAGTCTACGTGACTGTCGGGGTCGTCAGCCAGTGTGCTAAAGCTCCCAGCGACAATACCTAGAGGCTCCCGGGCAAGGAGCACGGACATGGGATTTGCAAAGTCCAAAGATGTGCCGTTGCTCTCAACAAGCCAGAGTTCCCACGCTCCGCCCGATTCGAATGCTATGGCTGCGTCCATGTGTGAGCTCGCCTCGAAGAAATCGCCAATTGCGATATCGATGATGCCCCCAGGCAAGACATAGTCGGTCCTAGACTTAGCCCAGATCCACGGATAACGGCATGACTCACGCGGTGCCGGTCAATATCTAGGCACGAAAAAGTGCTCCAGTCCTGGTAAAAAGTAGGTAGCAAACAAACCCTTCTCGCCAAAACCAGGAGCACTTGTAAGGTGAAACTCCCGCATCAGCTTCGAAGAGTCAAGTACTTTGCAGCCCCCGACTCGGTCACATCGTTCGCCGGCCTTAAGCTCATCACCGACCTCGCTCACAAGCTGGGAATCATCCGTGGGCTCAACATGCTGACAGTCAAGAAGCGCCGCCGTGGGATACCCGTTGCGGACTTTGTCATGAGCCTGGTCCACAACTTTGTCGTCGGTGGACAACACCTGACCGACCTGCAGGTCCTGCGAGACGAGAAGGCGACGCGCGAGCATCTCTACGATCTCGAGGTCCCGGCCCCGACCACCGCGGGAGAGATGCTGCGCAAGTTCACGATCGGCCACATCAAGCAACTCGAGAAAGTGATCGCTGGAGCCCTCTACGTCGCCGATGACATGCGGGGCGGGGACGAGCCTATCACCCTCGATCTCGATAGCTCGATCTTTCAAGTCTACGGTTACCTCAAGGAGGGAGTTCGGTACGCCTACAACAACATGAAGGGATTCAACCCGCTGCTTTGCTTCTGGTCCGAAACGCGACTGCTGATCGGTGCAAGACTGCGTTCGGGGAATCGCCATTCGGCTCACAAAGCCGTCAGCTTCCTCACGGAATGTCTCGCGCGCTTGCCGGAAGGCCGTCGCATTCACGTTCGAATGGATGCCGGCTTCTACGCTCGGGAGATCGTCGAGTTCCTCGTCGGCCGGGGATTGGAGTTCTCGATCTCGGCGCGACTGACAGAGGCATTGCGGGCCGATATCGACGCCCTTCCCGAGGAGAGCTGGAAACCCTATCCATGGGAAGAAGGGACGGAGTACGTCGAGCTTTCCTACAAACCTTCCAGTTGGCCTCACGCGTTTCGCATGCTGGTCAAACGGCAACCGCTCCACGAGGGGAATCAGCTCGTGCTTGGCGGGTACTTCTACACACCTGTGATCACCAATCGCAGGGGAGCGGCATCGAGCCTGCTCAAGTACCATCTTGCGCGAGGCGGTGCAGAGAATTACATCGAGGAGTTCAAGAACAACGTCAGTGCGCGTCTGCTTCCCAGCCAGAGTTTCATGGCGAACTACGCGTGGCTGGTCATCGCTCAACTCGCCTACAACCTCGGCCAGTGGTTCAAACTTCTCGTGCTTCCAGCTTCATCTCACAGCCATCAGTTCAAGAAGCTCCGACTTCACTGGTTCTGCGTGGCGGCACGTATCATCCGTTCAGCCCGGCGTACCAAGATCGCCCTCGCCAGGGGACACGACGCCGCAGAACGATTCGCTCGAGCTCAAGCGGCAATCCTCTTGCTGTAGCAATTCGCCAGTTCCCCGAAAAGACAAACAACAACTCACCCTTATTGCACGACCGAGGGAGAAGTGCGCCGTGAGCGCACGGTCCTCCGGCTCCGGCGCACGCTCCCGCGCGTCCGTGCCCCTGTCACGTACCGGACGCGCGCCTTGATCACGCTTCATGCGACGCGATACCATCGGAGCGTACTCTTACCCGTGGATCTGGGCTAAGACTTAAGCCCAGATCCACGGGTAACGGCATGACTCACGCGGTGCCGGTCAATATCTAGGCACGAAAAAGTGCTCCAGTCCTGGTAAAAAGGAGGTAGACAACAAACCCTTCTCGCCAAAGCCAGGAGCACTTGTAAGGTGAAACTCCCGCATCAGCTTCGAAGAGTCAAGTACTTTGCAGCCCCCGACTCGGTCACATCGTTCGCCGGCCTTAAGGCTCATCACCGACCTCGCTCACAAGCTGGGAATCATCCGTGGGCTCGACACCCTGACGGTCAAGAAGCGCCGCCGTGGGATACCCGTTGCGGACTTCGTAATGAGCCTGGTCCACAACTTTGTCGTCGGTGGACAACACCTGACCGACCTGCAGGTCCTGCGAGACGAGAAGGCGACGCGCGAGCATCTCTACGAGCTCGAGGTCCCGGCCCCGACCACCGCGGGAGAGATGCTGCGCAAGTTCACGATCGGCCACATCAAGCAACTCGAGAAAGTGATCGCCGGAGCCCTCTACGTCGCCGATGACATGCGGGGCGGGGACGAGCCTATCACCCTCGATCTCGATAGCTCGATCTTTCAAGTCTACGGTTACCTCAAGGAGGGAGTTCGGTACGCCTACAACAACATGAAGGGATTCAACCCGCTGCTTTGCTTCTGGTCCGAAACGCGACTGCTGATCGGTGCAAGACTGCGTTCGGGGAACCGCCATTCGGCCCACAAAGCCGTCAGCTTCCTCAAGGAATGTCTGGCGCGCTTGCCGGAAGGCCGTCGCATTCACGTTCGAATGGATGCCGGCTTTTCTGCAGGGGTTGTATCCCCCGGGCGTTAGATCTACAACGTCAACCGCCGGCGGGCCATTGGGTTCATCCACTTCGAACGTCCAATTTGTAGGCATCACCGGGCTATTCCGTTTACGGAATAAAGGGAGATTGGCTCGCTTGCGTTGCCTGATTGGGCCTCCGAATTCAGGTAGGCAAGAGCGGGAGCCTGGACGGCCGTCTCTGCAAGTTTCGCGGCACGGACGGTCTTTCGGCGATCATAGAGGTCCATGCCTTCAACGAGCGTTTCGAGTTCGTCCATTTCGATCTGGTCGACGCAAATCGCTAGCACGGGAATGAGATCGCTGGGGTCGGCT
>CBDCWB010000034.1:0-33996 GCA_965223205.1 Candidatus Eiseniibacteriota bacterium
AGACCTTGGCGTCATTGCGGTGGTCAACGGAGTGGTCGGGAACAACACTCACCGCCAACTCGACGTTGCGGAATTCCGGGGTTTTGCATTGTGTGACGACTACGCCCCGTTGATTTTCGTCAAACGGCGCTGATGCCAAATCCGCCCAAATGTTCACGCTCGCCCACGAGTTCGCTCATATCTGGTTAGGAAGCGGTGGTGTCTCTGGATTTGCTGGCGTAAGAGCTGAGGCTACGGAAATCGAGCTCTTCTGCGACCAAGCCGCAGGTGAGTTCTTGGTAGCCGAAGAGGAACTTCGGTCCAGATGGTACGAGATCAAACGAACACATGGGCCATTCGACGCGCTAGCACGCCACTTCAAGGTGAGCCCGATCAGGCGAGGATCCTCCGGACGGGCGACGGGCCGAACACCGAGCTAGCCGTGGATGCGCAGCATGCGTCCGTCGGGGAACTCGATGTCGACCGCCCAGCCGCCAAGAGCGTTGCCGACTTCCACGAAGTCGTGTCGTTCGGCCTTAGGGGCATCCTGGCTCTCGTTGGCCAACTTTCGGCGCCAGCGATGGAGGCTGGCGAGGCCAATTGCCTCTCGCTTGCAAAACTCGCGGCTCGGGACCCCACTTCGCTCGTAGCGGGAAACGATCCCGTGCCATTCAGAGGCTGTGCGGCGGACTGGGCGGGTCGAGGTCTCGTTCATCGGGCTAACTCCTGGCTTCAGGTTCACGCTAACGCCGACCTTCGGCGTCAGTCATGTTGTAGCAGCTTCTCCGGCCATGCTCCGGATCATGCGATCGCCTGCTCCACACTGCAGAGATCATCGACATCGACGGCGACAGCTACCGACTCAAGGAGGCTGAGGAGCGCGCTGCAAAAAAAGCGCAAGGCCAGGAAGCGGTGCTAGAAGCGGCGGCGGACTTCACCGAATATGCGCGGGTTTACGCCACCGTCAACAACGGATCTCAAAAACCAACGCGACGACCGAAGTCGGAGTTCAGCACCATGGTTTCGCCGAACCCTTACGGTTGGCAAGTATCAACTCCTGGAACCCCAGCGCCGATCGAGCCCCTCCTGTCTGCCTCGATGCTGACCAGCGGTGCTCCTTCTCCAGCGGAAAGAACTCCAGTCCCACCAGGATATGAACTCTCAGAAACCGTAAGAAAAGTCCCTGTGTTTCCAGAGATCATTAGCAGGCGTCCGATAGGCACTAGTCCCTTGTGTCGAATCCAATCGAATGCCACCACACATTCACCATTTGATCCACAAGGAGATACCGCCTGGACTGGGTTAGAAGGACATGTGTCAATCCAGCCTAGACAATTCCAGCTTGAATCCCAGTCAAAGTTGAGTTGAATGCCGGCAGCCGTGTCGTACCCAATCAGGTAGACGTAGACTTCAATCAGTGTGTTGGCTGGCGCATTGGTGTTGGCCATCGTTGTTTCGCAATCAAATCCCTGAAGAGACTGTGGAGAGCTGCACGTGTTAGAACCGCTCTGAGGCACGTAATGCAAAACGACTCTTGCGTGCTTGTTCGCTGTTACGTCGCCTTGCGGGAGATCGCTAGTCACTGAGTCATCTGGATCATCTGCTACAGGGTCATCAGTAACGGGATCAGCTACCAGACCCTCGTCGTCTGGTGTCCCTGGTTCCACGAAAACACCCTCAGCAAGCACTGGATCAACAGGGAACTGTTGAGAATCGTCTGTGCTACACCCAGCGCAAACAAGGGCCCCAAAGACCAGTGCTGCTGCTGCCTTTCGAACCGTCATCGTGAACCTCCCCCTTAGTGCACGAGTAGCACCTTTTGACTTGAAGACATGCTGTCACCAGCCCGAAGCCTATAGAAGTAGTTTCCAGATGGAACAAGCGCCCCTTCCTGATCCTTGCCATCCCAAGTAACGACGTACTCACCCGCAGTTCGAAAGCCCTCAGAAATCCTTCGGATGACTCGCCCAGTGGCGCCCATCACGTCGACGGTAACTTGACTATCAGATCCCAGAGAGTATGGTGCCGTCATTTCTATTGAGAAGGGATTGGGAGTCGGTGCGCCAAGAGCAAAGACCTTGCTTGGCGCATCGCTTGTTGCGTTGCAGTCCCAAGAGCTGATCTCGTTGCACGGAGGATGGCAAGGGTGAGCTGATAGATGAGCGGATCTCATCGGTGTGCTGTGAGGGTGGTGATGTCGGAGGGCCTCGAGCCCTTTTTTTGTTTGTGGTGGATGGGGTGTTCATCGGTTCGAGGCGCGGGCGAGCCAGCGCCGGAGTGAGAGGCGGGGGTTTGTGACTCGTGAGCACGGCGCGTTGTGATGGAACCAGCGGAATGCTTTGAGCTGGTCTAGGATGTCAATGTGATCGAAGTCGTCAACGAGCTCCTCGACGAAGGGCATGTCGAGAGCGGGATCGAAGGGGTAGTCCGGGAGCTTGTGCTCGAGGTAGTCGAGCACGCGTGCGACACGATCGGTTGAGGTAGTCATCGCAGCCCTCCGAGGTGCTACATCAACAAGTGTCGGCGAGCGGTAGCAACGGTCGCGGGGTCAACGGTGGGCACCTCGGCAGCGGCGGCGGTCTCGAGCGCCTTGAGACAAACGTGATCGATAGCACGGAGGTTACCGCGTGTGATCTCGTAGATGGCGTCGATCGCCTGATCGTCGAAGGGCGCCGAGTCTGAGCCGACGATGGTAGCGCGGTGCTCGATGTAGGAACGAGTCTCTGCGCGGCTGAGAAGCCTGAGCGTGGCGCAGTGTGCCATGCGGCGGCTGATGGGGGCGAGGTCTTGTCGTTCGAGGAGACGCTTGAGCCCGGTGTCGCCGGCGAGGATAAGGCTGAGGAGCAGCCTCGAGTCCATGTCGAAATTTGTCATGACTCGAAGAGTGGCGAGTACCTCGGGTCTCATGTCTTGCGCTTCGTCAATGATCAATACCGGGCGGACGCCATCTTCCTCGGCGCGAGAGCGAAAGTGCACCTGGAGCTTGCGCATGAGCGTGGGGTAAGTCCCGGCGGGCTCGATGCCGATGACCACGGCAATCTCTCGGCACATGTCGCGGCGCGAGAGCGAGGTGACCTTGACCTCGTGAACGCGGTAGCGAGCTTCTGGGAGGCGATCACACAGGGTGCGCAGAAGCATTGTCTTACCGGTACCGGAGGGAGCGACGAGGACAGCACTCATGCGAGCTTCGAGAGTCGAGCGGAGCGCAGTGAGCGGCTCGTCGAAGATCGAGGACGTCCAGCGGTCGCGGACGGGAATCTCCCTGGTGAAGGGAGTTTGTGTGAAGCCAAAGTGGCTGCGTAGATCAGTGATCGTCTGAGTCATCGTCAGATCCTTTTGGGTAGCCGCCGTCGGGGTCGACGATGGGATCAAAGTCGGCCTTGAAGGCGAGGTGAGCTGCGGTGTCCGGCGCAGCGGTGGGTTCGGGGGGAGAGACAGAGCGAGGGCGTGCGCGCCGGGCGTAGGCGTTGGACTCGAGGTCGACGGGGTGAATGCGGACCTGGCGTCCGTGGTCGAGGATCGACAGAGCGCTCGAGTCAAGCAGATCGCGGGTGATGGTGATCTTCGAGCCGGCGTGTCCACGAGGTAGTTCGTAGAGCACACCCTCGAACGAGATGACGTTGTCGTTTGAGACGCGCCGTTCGAAGGAAAGTGTGAAGCAGGCGTCGAGCCAGGCGCGCTCGGGATAGTTGAGGTCGCGTTCATCCTCGGCCCAGCGCTCGGCGGGAGTCTTGCCCTTGAGCCCTTCGTGGGGTGCGTGGTTGTAGTGGTGGCGCGCCCAGTGAAGGAGGCGCAACGTAAGGGCAGAGGGCTCGGGATCGATTTCAGGGTTTCGGTCCCAGGTGCGTAGGAGTTGTTCCCATAGGGTGCGGTTGAACCGTTCGACCTTACCGTGCCCTTCGGGATACGCCTCGGTGCCGTAGATGAAAGAGAACCTCAAACGTCCAGCCACGCTACGGGTGTCGCCCGAAATGAAGCCGCCGCCGTTGTCGAGAAACAGAGCGCGCATCAACCCGACCTCGAGGATCACCTGGTGGAGCGCGCGGAGAAAGACTTCGGTGGACTCGCTGGTGCCGACGAGTCCTCCGAGGATGAAACGCGTGGCATCGTCAATGAAACAGATGGCAACACGCTTGAGGTGCTGAGAGCCGGCACGGAAGTGTTTTCCGTCGGCGAGAACCATCAGCATGCGCTGGGAATAGGCGAACCGACGCATGTCCTGATCCCGCCGGCGTGAGGGCCGGGTGAGAGGTAACCCCAGGCGCTTGCAGGTTCGCCACACAGAGGTGCGGTCGACCGGCTCCCTTTCGCCGATGTGACCCTGCTCACGCGCGCGGCGGATGAGTTCTGGGACTGAGGCTCTTGGGTCAGTTTTCTTCTCCTGCTCGAGAAAGCGCACCAGTTTCGGGGACAGCACGGTGGAGTCCCGGATCTTTTTGCGGGCTCGATCTTCGAGACCCTCGATCCCCGTCTGTCGGTAGGCACCTAGCCAGCGATAGACGGTGCGCTCGGTGAGTCGCACCGAGCGCCCGCGAGAATCGACGTGCGGCAAGCGGAGCACATCGCGAATTGCCTGCGCGTCATTCATGCCCGACAGCACGCGCGCTTCCACTTCGGAGATGACCTGGTAGCGCAACAGCGCTTGCGGAGAGATGTGATGTCTCGAGGCATCGTCTTGCACGGGGTGTGTCCTCCCTCGAGCACCTTGCGGGAACTAAGATCACTGCGCAGCGACGATTGTCGAGGGATGGCTCAGGGGGGAGCGAGCCCCGTTGTTTTGAGGAGTGTCGAGGGCGAGACGAGGCGCCCGAGGGTGGGATCAGCGATCCGAGCCGGCCCCCACGCTCCACCCAGGGCGCCAGCGGCAAGCCACCGCGACCACAGATCATCGGCAAGCGGCTGCGCGCTCAGAACCGCCACGACGGCCTGGGCGCGTTCAGAGAGTCGGGATGTCATCGGCCACTCGCGACGAAGCCGTTGGTGCTCGAGCCCATCGATTCCCAGGAAGTCGCGAAGGCGCTCGACGGTGCGCTGCTTGATCTCCCCAGCCAGCCCGAGGAACCGAGCGCACCGCCTTAACCAGCGTCTTTGCGTTCCGTAGCGCCCCGGTTGTGCCGCTTCGACGTCGGTTCCTTCGCGCGACCAGCGCCGATTCCGCGCCGCCTCGATAGCCGCAACACACACAGTGCCCTGCCACCCCACCCCGCCTCGGTCCTCGCGCTCCGCCTCCACCGACGCGAACCCGCTCACCTCGATCGGCGCCATCGCCATGCGTCCGTAGGGCACGTGGCCGAAGGGATAAACGGTGAAGTAGCACGAGTGCTCGCGGCAGTGTCGTGTCGCAATCGGGAACTCCGGACCCGCCTTCCGCTTGCGGTAGCCGTGCCCCACGACATCGCACGGCTCGTCCGAACTCGCCTTCAGGCATTCGGCCACCGCGACCGCCGGTCGCATCCTACCCTTCGCATCCGCAACATACGGAGAGCTGATGAACGGCTGCACTGCCCACTCTTTTTTCCGAACTCCCTGGCCACCACCGCCCATTTCATGGCACACTTACCCTGTCCCCCTTCGTGGGGGCTTCGCGAGGCGTGTCTATGCTCAGATAACGAACTCAACGCGAAGAAGCCCACAGCTCCATCAAAGCTGTGGGCTTCACTTCTCCAAAAGACACCGCCTCACTCACCCCGAATCCACCAACATCCTATCCTTTTCTGACAACCAGTGTGCAACGACACCTCTCATCTCCGCCAATGGGACCGCAACGCAGCATCGCTCACGGTCAATCCTATGGCCAGCTGCTGGCAGTCAATCCCCTTGGGAATACCTATACGCTGCATCAGATTACCGGGTTCGTTGAAGAGAGGGTAATTCCTGCGTCGCCACACTTCACAGAACTCTCCGATGTTATATGGTACACGAGCAAGTTCCGAAATCGAAAAAGCCACATCTACGATAGCCCCAATGCCTGTGTACGACGTGAACTCGTTGGCATCGTCGTTGTACGTATCTGCGTCGTTAGGCGTGTCATAGACGTCCCAAAGCATTGTAGCCACGGCTTGTTCACTAGCCTCACCGTAAGCGTACGGCCCACCTTTTTCGTGCTCGTAAAGAAATGATCCGTACATCACCGGGTTCACTGATAGGAGATGGTAGTTGAGGAAGCGTGGGCTCGCCTGTGTTACGCAGGCGTACCAATTTGCGAATCCCTCAGAGTACGCACAATTCGGCTCGCTTGATGAACTCCACTGATGGGTTGCACACACTGGCGTCGTTGGTGGTACCTCGCCCTTGGTGTTCTGTATGTGATGTGCGTACTCGTGGCTGATAACAAACGCGTCCCATTCATCAAAGCTCGTGTCGCTGGGAAATGATGTGTATCCATCCAAGTAGATGGTCTTTTGACCCGAGTTGTAGTGAGTGCGCCCACCCTGTGATGGCGGCGGGACATTTTGATCCCAAACACAGAGAAGATCTGAGGAAGTACCAAGCCCCAGGTTGTGGTCTATTGCGAAACCGTGAAGCCGGCGCGCTACGTTAAATGCTCCCCTTTCGCTAAGACCGTTTACAAAGGCACCAGGGATAAGGGTCTCGAAGTCAACTTCATTGTTAAATCCTACCCAGGAGGGCGTCCTATAATCAGTTGAAAATTTGATCGGCTCCAACCCCTGTGGTTTCATGAAGTTGGCGAGACACACATGAGGCCGCAGAGAGGAGGAGCCGAGATGTCGAGTTTCCTACGAAAGGTCGGAAGACGCAAGAAGTCGAAGGTGCTGGGTGAGGTTGAAGTGATGGATCGGGAGCAGTACCAAGACCTCGACTTGGATGCGAAGGTGGCACTCATCCAAAAGCTAATCCCGCTCGGGCTGATGCATGTGGCGGAGGTGCTGGAGCAAGAGGTGGAGGCGTTGGCCGGAGGTTGGTATGAACGCAAGGGCGGCGAAACTGCTGGAGTTCGCTACGGGTCGAATGATGGATCTGTTCGACTGGGGGGTCAGCGGATGCGAGTCAAAGTACCTCGTGTGCGAGGCGATCGAGGAGAGATCCCGTTGCGGTCGTACGCGGCGCTGAAGCGTGAGCGTGGCGAAGTGGACGATCTGCTACTGAAACGCGTGCTCTACGGGCTATCGTGCCGGAACTACGAAGCGGCTGCAGAATCGGTCCCCGGAGCGATCGGGCTATCGAGCTCGTCGGTGTCGCGGTCGTTTGTCGAAGCGAGCGCAGCCAGGCTGCGGGAGTTCCAAGATCGAGACCTCAGCAAAGAGCAGTACTTGGTGCTCTTTGTCGATGGCAAGTCGTTTGCCGACTCGACGATGGTGGTTGCGCAGGGGGTGACGCAGGGTGGCGAGAAGCACTTTCTGGGCTTCGTTGAAACCAACACTGAGAACGCAGATGTGCTGACGGCGTTCTTTCGCACGCTGATCGATCGGGGGCTCGACATCAGCCGGGGAATCCTGGTGGTGATCGATGGGGCAAAGGGTCTTCGCACCGCAGTCAAGCGCGCCTTCAAGGCTCGCGCAGTGGTGCAAAGATGCCAGTGGCACAAGAGAGAAAACGTGCTTCGCTACCTGTCGAAGAAGGAGCAGGCAGTGATGCGCAAGCGGCTTCAGCGTGCCTATGATCGCCCGACGTTGAAAGAGGCAGTGGCCGAGCTCAAGGTGATTTATCAGGAGCTCGAGCAGCGCAACCAGTCAGCGGCAGCGAGTCTCCTCGAAGGGATCGAGGAGACGCTGACCTTGCATCGTCTTGGAGTGTTTGGAGTGCTGGGTCGATCTCTCAAGACGACGAACTGCCTCGAGTCGGTAAACGCCATGGTGGAGGAATGCTGCGCGAAGGTGGATTGCTGGAAGAACTCAGGACACAAACACCGATGGTTGGCAACTGCACTGATGGACATCGAACCGAGGCTCCGACGCATCAAGGGACACCGACACCTGGCCAAGCTTCAAGATGCAATTGGTCGGGAGCTCGGGATCGACGGAACAGCACAACTGAAGGAGGTCGCGTAAGAATGCAGGGGAGAGCCGGTCAACATTTCAACTGAGAATAGGCTTGACTCCTACCCAGGCCGCGAGAAGAGGGAAGTAAGCGGTGCGAACCGAGTACAAATTCAGTGGGTCATCAACGACGGCACGAATCCCGCCAAAGTCGTATGAAAAAACCGCAATGGTGACATGGTCGACAGAGACAAAGGGGAAGTTCCAACTCCCGAAGATATTGGTCTCGGTTTCCTGGTCAATAGCAAAGTTGATGTCTGGGATGCCAGAAAAAGTCGTCCCTCCAAATTCATCTCCGAAGTAGAGCGTGGTCACACAATTGTCCATCGGGAGATTTGTTCCACCCAAGAAGTCGTCAGGTTCGTACTCGAAAGCGCCGCGTACACCAAAATCCCGCACAACGCGAACGTCGTAATCGGGAGCCGCCTGCGGCGGATTCCCCACCGTGCCGTAGATTCGACCGGTTTGTGCCGATGAACCAGCTATGAAGTGAACAACATCGCGACCTGGGACTGTTTCAAATGTGCCAAGCGAAGGTGGATCCGCGTGCCAGTTGTCCATCGCTGCAGTATCGCCGGTACTCAAATCCAGATACCAGAAAGTCATGCAGTATTCGCTAACGATCTGTCGCAATCCGGTGATCGGACTTGAGGAGGGACCTGGGAAGCAATCGCCAATATAGAAACTCTCGCTGCTACTCCCATGCTGTTCTGGTGTCGTCGATTCAGGACTGGAGTTTGACTCACAACACCCGTCGCTGCGGTCGCTCTCTTGCTCTGCTGGCGAAGGTGTTGCGCGCTCAGTTTGTGTATTGTATCGAAACTGCTCTACCGTGCTCCTCTTTGGTGTGGGTGCATGATAGTCCGGTGCGACTACTGTTACTCGTTCACCGTCAATGATCATCTCCTTGAACTTGTCGCCTTGGGGTCTACGGCGCAATGTGGCTTCACTCGCCTCAGTAGGAGTTGATTCTATCCCTCTGACGCAAACCGGGATCTTCACCATTGCGTCACGATCAGCGTCTGTAAATGGCCTAGTTGGGTCGTAGCAGGCAGCAGAGACTGTATCTCGGCCGCATTGATTTGCTCGGAATCGAGCCCCAATAGAAAGAGACTCGTTTAGCGCCAGCTCACCACGCCAGGTCACAGACCCTTTGCCAAGAAGAAAGCCAGTATTCCACAGATGTGGCTCTTCAGATTTCTGTTCAAGCAGTTCGTGAGATGGGATGAGTTCCCATGAAGTTGCCAGCGTCGCCTGAACGAACCTCACGGATTCTGTAGAAGACACTGTCATGTGAATGGTCACGGTGTCACCCACAGCTAGTACTTCTCGATCCATTGTGACTTCGACATCAAGTGGCCGTGCAGGCGTATCTGAGGCTGTCGCAGAAAGGGGTGCTACGCTACACCAGAGCGCCGCTAGGAGAATTCGAAATGACATGAGCAAGCCTCATTGAGGAGGGTCGGCGCCGCCGGGTCAGTCAAGCACACGACGGAGGATAAGACCCCCTTTCGTGATCTAGAGAAATTTCCATGGGCGGCGATGGCGTGGCCTCTCTTTACAATTGCGTCGCTCGTGAAAATAACGCCACGCCTTCCACAAGATCACGACTTCCGGTCGGTGTCAAGCACGAAATCTGCGCGTTGCGCAACCTCCTCGGTCCCTGGCAAGTCCACCACAATGGGCACGGACACTCCCGGCTTCGTCGACGACGGACTTGGTCCCATCCGTCCACAAGGTCTTCGTATCAAGCAGATTCCCCTGAGGATCCCAGAAGTAGACGCTCTTCCCCGCCGAATCAGGAAGAAAGGATGCACCAATCAAAACTTCACCCGGGATCGCAGCAGACTTCCCTCGAAACCGAACACCCATCAAGAATCCCAACAGGATCGGAGATGGCGCAGGACTCGCCGTCGGCTTGAGAGACCACTCTTGACCATCATGATGCCAAGCGTAGACGTTGTTCCCGGCGAAAATGATCTCTTTGTCGCCGTCGGCGCCATCGAGGTCAACTACGAGCGCCGTTCCTTCCGCGCCGAACTCCACCTGTTGCGGCCATCCCGGCAGTCCGCCAACCACCTCCTCGCTTCCACCGTATCAGACGGCGCGCTCTCCGCACAGGACCTTACCGTTCACCGACAGCCGCACGCCGGCGGTGCAACCACCTCTGCGCTCACCGAGCGCTACGGTCGCCGTCAGCCCGAGACGACCGCGCTGTACCGGGCGGTGCGCGAGCACCTCGATCCGTTTCTCGACGAGGCGCGGGAGCGCGACGGGGAGGGTTATCCCCAGTTCATCGAGCGCGAGTTCCGCCGCTACCTCCGGCTGCGGTCAACTGGAGCGAGGCTTCGCGCGGCTGCGTTGCTCGGAGTGTGGCTTCGAGCGACTGGTCGCCTTCTCGTGCAAGGGTAGGCTGTGCCCGAGCTGCATTGGCCGGCGCATGGCGGAGACCGCCGCGTACCTGGTCGATACGCTGTTGCCCGAGGCTCCCTACCGTCAGTGGGTGCTGAGCTTCCCCTGGCCGCTGCGCTTCCGGCTGGCGGTCGACCGGCGTCTGTTCACAGCGTTGATCGGCGCGTTCCTGCGCACGGTGTTCGCCTGGCAGCGACGGCGCGGTCGCGCGCTGGGAATCGTCGGTGGCGAGAGCGGCGCGGTGACCTTCGTGCAGCGCTTCGGCGGTGCATTAAATCTAAACCCCCACCTACATGGCCTGGTCCCCGAGGGGTTGTTCGTACCTGGCGAGAGCGAGGGCGAACCGCTGCGTTTCGTGCCGCTGCCGGCACCGGCGCACGAGAAGATCGAGGCGCTGACCTGGCACCTCGCGCGGCGGCTCGTCCCAAACCGCCTCAGACACCGCTGTGCGCCAACGTCGCGGGGTTCTCCTTGCACGCGGCGCGTCTGGTACCGGCAGATGACCGCGTGGCGCTCGAGCGAGCCGGGTGAGCTGCTCGGGCGGCTGGCGGCGCTGGTGCCGGCGCCCTACAGCCACATGGTCCGCTACCACGGGGTGTTCGCCAACCGCTCGCGTTGCGCCCCCTGTTACCCTCCCCGCCGGTGGTGGCGGAGCGGGAGCATGAGCCGGAGGGGGAGGCGCTGCCCATCGCGTCGGGGTCAGCCGAGGAGGAAGCCGACGTTGACGGCGTGGCTTCCCCGCACCGCCGCCGGACGCTGCGCTGGGCACAGCTCCTTTTGCGGGTGTTCTTCGTCGACGCGCTGAGCTGCCCGCGCTGTACACCCGCGCGAGGGCGCCGGGTGCCGATCGTGGTGCTGGCGTTGATCACCAATCCGCAGGTGCTGAGGCGGCTCGAGATCCCAAATTCGACGATGGCGACGTCTCCTGCCCGCGTGGTCGCTGAGCAGAGGTCACCGCATGCTCATCCGAGTAACTCGGCAGCAGCTCCGCGGTCTCCAGCTTCTTTCCCCGCGGAACGAGCGACTCCAAGACGTGCTCGTACCCCGACAACAACCACTTCTCGTCGCCGCGAGGGTCGGTTGATACAATGGTGATCGGCTAAAAACGCGGTTCAATTTTCCTATGCGCCTCGGCTTGCCAACGCATACGCCTGCTTCCAGTACGAGGCGCGCGGGATGACGCTGGCCGAAGCCATGGTCGAGTCACCACTCGGGCTACCAGAGGATCCGCTTCAGCGCCGCTGGTTCGATGCCCAGTTCGCAGCGTGGATCTCGATCTGGGAAACCCGAACCTCCTGCCGCCGACGACGGTGGCGACCCTCCTCGATCGCGTCGGCACCTACTTGCGTCGCAAGGGTCCCGTCCCGACCGAACGGTTGCGCACCAAGAACGCCGGTCGCTACCTGATCAAACGCTGGGGAGAGGCTGTCACCACCGTCACCTCTCAACCACCGCCTCAGCCGACGCACAACACCGATGGCGACCCGCTCCACCACCGATTTCTTCGAGATCGAGCTGGGCAAAGTCGCCGACGTGCGGCGGCGACTGCGGCGACTGCCGGCGGTCGATCCAACCGAGCCCGGCGAGGATCGCAACGTGCTGACCTTCAGCGCGCCTGGCAAAGGGGCGATGGAGCCCGTCGTTGTTGGGGTCGTGAGCATCGATGGTCACGAGATGTGCCTTGAGGTCATCTCCGCTTCGAGGGCGCGCTCGACCAGGCGTTTCGTCAGGTCCTCGAGCACGCCTTCGTTGCCGAGGATCTCCTCGGGCTTCTTGTCCTTCAGCAGGTCGTCGAGTAGCTTGTCAGTGGGATCAGTCTTTCTCTTGGCCACAGCACCCTCCTTTGATTAGAGTACTCACTGTAGCCGCTTACACAGTTGATCTTACACTCCCCTGCCAAGCCGTCGAAGCCCTTCCGAAGGTCAACCGCTTCTGCCGCAACGTAGATCCGTACCGTGGATGCAGCGTCAACACCGCCAAGACTCCACCACCCGCACCAACTCCTCCAGCAATGACGCGTCAAAGCCCACACCGACAGCGATACGGCGTCCTCCCTGCACGATCAGCTCGATGTTCTTGCCCGGATCGGCGGGCGGCATCAAATCAGCAGTCAGTCGCACTGGGTGAAACGTCGGCTGCGACTCAACCTTGAACCGGCCCATCCAACGCTGCAATCGCTGGTACACGACCCCATTTCGTCGGGCGAACTCCTTAACAGTCAGACCGCTGGCCGCACAGGCGTCCACAACAAGCCGCGCTTCATCCTCTCGCCAGTAGGCGGAGTCACACGCACGGCGCAGCTCAGCATCAGCCACCTGTCTTTTCTTCATCCTGCACCTCCTAGATCCAGGATCCTGCTAAACACTTTCAGCTAGATCAACATGGCTTCGCCGAGTGGATACAGCACAGCTGCATGAGGTAAGGAGAAAAACGGGAACCAACATCAAGACGATTTGACAGAAAAAAAGGGACTTGACCCTAGAATCGCACTGCGCTACGCCCTCAGTCCCGATGGGGGTCAGAATTGGATATCGCTCCGCCTACTTGACATGTCGCCAGCCGTAACCACATTTTCAGTTGACCTCGGCACGCGACCCGTGCTGAAGTCATTTGCGTCGCGAGCGATGTCGATATAGCTCCGCAAGCATCCTACGAGGATTCGCTGCTTTGTCGCGGCCCCGGAGAAGCAAATGGCTGGTCGCCTTGCCGCATTAGTAGTACTTTGCTTGGCTGCGCCGCTCGGAGCGCCGGCCGCCACCCTTCACGTCCCCAGCCAGTTCCCCAACATTCAGGCAGCCGTCGACGCATCCGCCGATGGCGACTCGATACTCGTTGCCGCCGGAACCCTCGAAGAGCCGCAGGGAGTCAAGCTGTTCGGGAGAGAATTGACTATCGTTGGGGCGGGAAGGGACGAAACGTTCATTACCAGCGCCTTCTTCTGCTTCGAGATCCGCGAAGAATCGAACATCAAAGTGAGCCGGGTCGACATCAAGTCGACAGGCGTCTCCACCGCCGCTTTTGTCGTAGTCCTCTCACAAGTCGAAGTGGAAGAGTCTAGAATTCATGACTCAGATGGCGGCGGGGCAGGCGGCGGGGCAATTTCTGCGGCCGCGTACAGCGAGGTCGTATGTCGTGATGTGGAGTTCCTTCGAAACAGGGGGATCACTGGAGCGGTCTCGGTGACCGCGCTTTCGCACCTGGCGCGCTTCGAAAACTGCCTCTTCAAGGACAATGAGACTAGTTCCATCCTTAACGATGCCGGCGCCCTCGAGGTTGCATCAACCACCGTTGAACTCGTCAACTGCGTCTTCCAAGGCAACAAGAGCATTGCCGGCCTCGGAGGAACTGTAGGCACAATCCACTACTACGGCCAACCAAGTGGATCCATGCTTATCGACAACTGTCTGATCGTCGACAACCACGGCCAGTTCCACGGCGCCATCCTCGCCGAGTTCGGTGGCGAAGTGACCATTCGGAACTCCACGATTGCTGCAAACACCGGCCAAGTTGCGTCCGCACTCACCCACATCGAACCCACCGTAACAACAATCGAAAACTGCATTTTGGCTTCGAACGGCCCCGGTCCGCCACTTCTCTGCGGACTCGTCGATGCTGGACCAATCTCCGTTACGTGCACTGACATATGGGACAACGCCGCTGGGCCCGAGTGCGCGGGTCCCGGCAACATCTCGCTAGATCCGCGCTTCTGCGGTGAGGGTCGCTGGGACCTCCTGTCCGATTCACCTTGTGCCCCTTCGGCAAACCCCTCCTGCGGGCTCATGGGTGCGCGTGGAGTTGCATGCCTCACTTCACTCAGGGCCATGACCTGGGGGAGGTTGAAGTCACTGATGTTGGGACCGGAGCAACACTAACCGGCTCCGTGTCGCGCACGCCCGAAGAGCGCCCCGACGTGCAGCCGACGTTTGCCCGGGGGGTCCACCCAACACCAGGGAGAACTCGTTCTAGTGGGCTCGTCCGAGATGTTCAAAAACACCTTGCTGCACGCCCCGGGCTACTGGCGCGCCGCAGCGACTTCCCTCCCGCCGCTCGTCCTTCTCGCGTGGGGGGTGTCGCGACTGAGACAGCGACGATGAAATGGGCGGCCCTTCTCGTCGGCGCTCTGTGCGTCGCAGTCACTGGCTTCGATTGCACAACCCAGCGCCGCAACCACGCCCGCCGCGCCAACGCCAGTCGCGTCGCGCCCTTGACCCAAGTCCCGATCGAAGCGCTCAGCGAAATCGAGGTTGCCTTACCCGGTCACCCAGCTTGGCGCTTCGTACGACGCGGCGCCGCCTGGCGATTCCCCGCCTACCGGGACGCCTACCTCCGCACCCCAGCGTTCACGAGTTTTCTGAAGACGCTCGTCGAGTCGGGAGCAACCTTGGTGCAGTCACTGCCGCCGGGCGCGCCTCCTCTCGCATCCCCGGCCAACGCCGAGCTCCGGGTCAGGCTCAAGAGCCCCGGGCAGACGGTGGAAGCTTGGTTGGGCACGGGGATACCAGTGCCTGAAGCCCCTGCGGTCTACGCGCGACTTGCCGGCGAGGAGGCGCTCTATCACCTGCACGCCAACCCCGCCATCCACCTCGAGCGCGAGGTGCAAGGCGCACGCGGCCAACCGGCAGGGGTTCCCTTCGTCGACCGCGCGGTCTTCCCTCGAACGACACGGCCGGGTCCGCCCGCCGAGCTTTGGTTCCAACCACCGGGAGTCGACTCGCTGCGAGGACTTGTTCGCCAAGAACGCCCGCCCAAGGTCAGCCCCACTGACGTGCCCTTCGACCCATGGATCGCCGTGTTCGATGACAGCGAGGTGGAGTGCCTGCCCAAGAACGTCTTCGCCTACTTGGCGTTTCTGGACCGACTGCGGTTTGACGCGCTGGTCGCCTCGCCGCCTGACCGCCCGGCGCAACACCTCGAGTGGGTGACCGTGGCCGAGCGCGACATGCTCTGGATCGGCTCGACAACCGGCACGACCGCATCGGGCGCTTCGGTCTTTGCCGTACGGGCGAGGCAGGCGGCGGTGGTCGGCGCCACGAAAGCGGCTCTCCTTATTCCCACGCGCGCGGCGCTCTTCGACAGCGCGTTTGATCTCTCTGTCTATGAGCGGGCCGAGCCGCTTCGTCGCTAACGTGTGAGGTCCTAAGCTGGCTCCAGCTGCCCCTCTTGCGACTGTTCCCAGTCAAGCCGATTTGTAAGACGCCACAAGCCGCCGGGAACCGGATCGCTACGCTGGCTTCTACAGCAAAAACGAGATACCGTTCACCCATAGCGCCCAGCGTCCGACGTCGTCATTCTGCTCAATCTGGATAGAACTATGACCTCCAAGGCATTCGCCATCTGCTTCTTGCTCTGGTGGCTCGTCTCGCCGGCGTTGGCCGCCACCTACCACGTCGCGCGCGAGGCGCCTGGCGCCTCCGACGCCAACGACGGCTTGTCGGCAACCTACATCGGCGGGTTGCAAGGACCGTGGCGCACCATCACCCATGCCGGGCAGACGGCGGTGGCTGGGGACGAGGTGCTTTGCTATTCCGGCGACTACCGAGACGAGGACTCGGGCTGGGGAGTCGGTTTCATCCCGCTTGCACAATCAGGGACCGAGTCGGCGCCGATCCAATTTGGCGCCGCGCCCGACCAGACGCCAGTCATCCACACCTTCTTGGTGCACGGCCGATCTTGGATCGAAATCGAAGGCTTCACCTGCACGGCGAGGGACTTCACGCTGCCGCCCAACTGGCAGGACATGCCGGCAACGGTGATCGACGACCCGACAGTCGTCATCGACCCCAACGAGCCGTGGGTGACGCGCGAACTCAAGGTGCGGCAGAAGTACGCGACCTACATGACAATGTTCGACTTTTTCACGTCGGTCTATACGAATGCAGTCGACGTCAAAGGCTCACACCACATCACCATTAGCCACAATCAGATTCAGCTCTACACCTTCGGAGTGCAAGTGCGGGCGACGTCGAGCCACATTGTCGTCGAAGACAACTTCATTACCCACTGCCTGGATGGTGTGTTCACCTGGCAACCGTCGCCGTCGATGACCGACTCGGAAGTGCGAGGCAATACGATCCAACAATGCTTCAACAGCGGCATGCAGATTCGCGAGGACTGCCAAAGGGTGATCGTCGAGGACAACGACATCCAATTCTGCGGCACGTCGCACATCTCCATGCTGCAAGGGTGTGAAGACTCGACAATTCGCCGAAACTTCGGCCGCGACGGCGGCTTCTACACCGAGGTCATGGAACATCCGGGTTCGACGGCGATCAACGTCCACACCTCGCGGGGAGGTATCGTGGTCGAGCAAAACTTCGCCGCTTTCCAGGTAGATCCAACCTACGTGGATGGCAACGGCTTTATCGCCGATCTGATGCTGGACGGCGCCGGCGTGCTCTTCCGCAACAACATCGCCTACCGGAACGTCGGCTCGGGTCTGCGGACGGTCGACAGCCCCAACTGCGTTATTGTCAACAACACCTTCGTGGAGAACGGTTTCCTGATGCCCGACCCGCGGCGCGGTGCCGGCGTTTACTTGTCACGCGACCCAGACGTCGACCAGACGATCGCCAACAACATCTTCTACGACAACCATCCGGCCGGCATCAAGTCGTACTACTTGATGGACGACCAGCTTTTGATCGACCACAACCTCTACTTTGCGCCCAGTGGTGTTCCCCACATCTGGGACGGCTGGAACTTCGACGAGAACGTCTACGCGACGATCGCCGAAGTGCAACAGTTCACCGGCTGGGAAACACACGGGCAAGAGGACGACCCGCAGTTCTCGAACCTCGCCGGTGCCGATTTTCGCCACGCTGCCGGGAGTGCCGCCGAAGATACCGGCGTGCACCGCGCCGACGTGCCGGACGACTACGACGGCACGCTCCGCCCCATCGGGCCGGCCTATGACCTCGGCGCCTTCGAGGGGGCGGTGCCGGTCGCTGTCCCCAACCCCGAGGCCATCCCACCAGCGGCCCCGGCGCTCCACGCCAGCCCCAACCCGACCCGCAGCAGCTGCCGCCTGGTCATTGCCGCCCGCAACGGACCACCCGGCCAGCTGCGACTGGTCGATGCCACCGGCAGGGTGGTTTTTCGGGGCACTCCGTCGCTTTATGAGCGCGGTCTGCGAATCGTCGAGTGGGACGGCACTGGGCTAGACGGCCGGCCGGTTCCCCAGGGCGTCTACTACGCCGACTGGCAAAACGGGCTTGAAGCGGCAGCAATCAAGGTCGCAATCATCCGCTAGACGCACTAACGCGCCCTCCCCAAACTTGCTAGGCTCTGCGACCGTGCGGACGCCTAACAATGGAGCATTGGCAGTGAACCAGCAATCAACCCTGCGTGGCCGCATCTACGTGGCGGGACACCGCGGCATGGTCGGCAGTGCCGTCCTGCGGCAACTCGAAGTCAAGCGTGACGTCCAAGTGCTGACTTCGACCCGCGCTGAAGTCGATCTCCGCGAGCAAGCTCAAGTACGCGCCTACCTGCAAGCGGAGCGACCAAACATCGTCTTCATCGCCGCTGCCAAAGTCGGTGGCATCCACGCCAACAACACTTTCCCGGCCGAGTTTCTCTACGACAACCTGATCATGGCCGCCAACTTGATCCACGAGTCGTACGCCGCCGGCGTACCGCGCGTCCTCTTCCTGGGCAGCTCATGCATCTACCCGAAGATGGCCCCGCAGCCCATCCCGGAGACCAGCCTCCTCACCAACGCCCTCGAACCTACGAACGAAGCGTACGCGCTCGCCAAGATCGCCGGGCTGAAGCTGTGCCAGTACTACAGAAAGCAATACGGCGTCACCTACCACTCAGCGATGCCAACCAACCTCTATGGCCCCGGTGACAACTACCACCCGGAGAACTCGCACGTCATTCCAGCCCTCCTCAGGCGTTTCCACGAAGCCAAAGAGGCCAACCTCGACGACGTGGTCATCTGGGGTTCAGGCACGCCGCGCCGCGAATTCCTACACGTTGACGATCTTGCTGCGGCGTGTATCCACCTACTCGAGGTGCCCGATCCGCCCGATTGGGTGAATGTCGGCAGCGGCACCGACGTGACCATTCGGGACCTCGCTGAGCTGATCGCCGGCGTCGTCGGTTTCGAGGGCGCAATTCGCACCGACCCCAGCAAGCCTGACGGCACGCCGCGGAAACTCCTCGACGTGTCGCGGATGACCCAGGCCGGTTGGGCACCTGAGATCGGACTCGAGGCCGGGCTCAAGGCGACGTATACCGACTTCCTGCGCCAGTTGGAGTCGGGGGCAGTGCGCGTAGCGTAGCTGCGGCAAGTCCACTACACGGCGAGGCGCTGCACCTCTGACCACCCATTGGTCCCTGCGTACGCCTACGGGTACGGTTCGAACTCGTTGCTGTCGAGAGTCAGTAACTCCATGAGCTTTGGGTGAATGAAAAGCCTCTCGCGCCCAACCTTTTGCTCACGTAGGACTCCAATCTCGACGAGATGCTTCAAGTAGCGCGACCCAGCCTGGCGCTTGGCGATACCCGCCTCGGCGAGATTGCTGATGCGGCAATACGGTTGCTCGAAGATCACATCGACGAGCTCGCGGCTGCATATCTTCGGTTGGCGGTCGCGCACGTACTCCATCGTGTGGGCTGCCAAGGCTTGAATGGCGTCGATCTTGACTCTCGTCCACTGCGCGGTATCCTCGACACCACGGAGGATGTAGATCAGCCACTCTTCCCATGCCCCGTCGCGAGTTACGGCGAGCAATAGGCGATAGTAGTCGTTCTTGTTCGCGATGATGTAGCGACTGAGGTATAGGATCGGCAGGCAGCGCGGGATGCGATGCAGCGCTTCAGAGTGCGCTTGGTCTCTAACTCACAGGACGGGGGCAAGAGAGGCAGATTGTCATATGGATCTGCCGGAGACCAAGTAGGCGGGCTCATGTTTATCGATTCCTCATTCGTCGACATATTCCGAAACATAAGTCGATCAGATCGACACGTCAACGCGATACGTAGACATTTTACTTTAATTGTAAACATATAGTCGCAAGCGAGCCTAGTGCCGGCGCCACTCCGGCGAACTTCATTACCGCCTGGGATAGAGTAGTGTGGTCGGCCCTCGCCGAGGGGACGAGTGACGACGTGCACGCTCTCACAGTCTACAACGCGCAGCTCATCGCTGGTGGCAAGTTCGAGATAGCCGGTGGCGACACCGTCAATCACGTCGCGGCTTGGGATGGTGCGGAGCGGCGTCCCCTAGGTGGTGGAGTCGACGGCGAGGTGATCGCGCAGACCGTCTTCGACTGTGAGTTGATTGCCGGTGGTTTCTTTTTGAGCGCCGGTGGCGCCCACCGCGCGAAGGCGTCCGCCTCGTAGTAGCTCAGGAGACACACCGGCGTGCCCCACTGGAGCGGACGCAGTCCTCCGAGGGTGAAGTGGTGCCAGCGCCCGTCAACTTGGTGCCAGTAGAATGGCGCTTGCCAGCCCGCGGCAGTAACCGGCGCCCAGTCATCCGACATCCACAGTTCGGGTTTGGTGTAGCCACCATCCTCGATGAACTCCAGGTACTCGCCCGCCGTTACCGGTCGCGACGCCAACTCGAACGCCCCCAAGATGACACGGTGGCGGGGGCGCTCGTCGTCGCAAGCAAAGCCGTCCTCCTGTGCACCAATCCACACCAGCTCCGAATCGAATCGGTGCCAGCGCAAGGTAAGGGTTCTGCCGATGGGCCGCCCGCTGGCTCCGTGCTCGCCCGGGGGTGATCTGGGACCGCTCTTCGAGTACCGCATGCTCATCCGAGTAACTCGGCAGCAGCTCCGCGGTCTCCAGCGCCTGGTCCACTGCCACCCAATTGTCGCTGATCACGCCGGGCCCGGCGCCTGAAAATGCACGCGCTCCTTGCCAACCGGGCCCGAAACAACTTGCATCGGGCCACGTGCACTGTCCCGCCATGCGCCGACTGGGATGGTGTGCGCCCTGCTCCTGCCCGTTGGAAAGAGCGCGGAGTGCCACCCGAACAGCCTCTCGCGTGTCAGCGGTTGTCCGAAGTTCTGAGTCGCGTCAAGCAACATTTCGACGATGCCTTCGACTTCACGTCCCGGCTTCGGCAACCCCGCCACGTCCAGGCCGAACCTGCGGGCAATCGACGAGCTGACCTAGGGCTAGGCGTTGTCGAGATGCGCTCCCTCGATCGCCGATGACTCGACGACGTCGCTGGTGAGAGCTGCGATGTTGGCTTCAGCCCGCAGCTCAGAACCCAGCACCTCCATCTTTCCCAGGTGCTTTCCCTGTCTGTGACGCACTGACGAGAGCGCTTGGGCCAACGCCATGGTGTCCCGGTTGAACGCAGGCCAGTTCGGCAGCTCGTGGATGAACGTCACTATTCAAGTAGCTCCTACGTTCATAATAATCAAAACCTCCAAGATGTTGGCACTTTCCCATGCACAATTTTTGTAGAAAACTGCTGCTATTCACCGCATGGTATGGGAACAGGCGAGGTGCATTTGGCCGGCGCCATCGACACGCGCTAGCCCGGGTGTTGTCCACCGACGGTCAAGCCACATGTTAGGTGCTGTCGGTGCTAGGGCTCCGCCCACTCGCGATCGAGACGCTTCAGCATCTGACTCTTCGCGCCGCTCGACTCAAAGTAGGAACGCCACTGCAGTAGCTGCCTGTAGTCAGCGCGGCTCTCCTGCAAATGGCCTACACTCAGATACAGGCTTGAGCGCAGGAGAAGCGCATCGGCGCGGTTCTCGGCCTGGAGCCCGAGCTTCAGTGCCCTGGTAAGCCGGGAAACGGCGCTGAGTGTGTCCTCGCGCGCTACCTCGACCAGCCCGAGGTGGTACATCGCCTCGGCCTTCAAGAACTTCCGGTTGGCGTGCTCCGCTATGTCGACAAAGAGCGCTTCCGCTTCGGAGTCCCTGCCCTCCAACTGCAGCACGCGCGCCAAGTTGAACAGTGTGATGTCGCGGTCCACGAAGGCAAGCGTCTGGTCGCATCCGTTCAACGCCTGGCCAGCATACTCCATGGATTCATCGCGGCGCCCTTCGATAGCGCTTCGGAGAGCCAAGACAGAGCTGGCCTCGCGGCAACAGGGATTCCGATTCAACTCGTGTTTCCAAAGGTCCCAGTCGCTAGCGAACACCGGAGCACGCCAAATCGAATGACCGCACAAGTACAACCACACAACACCGAAACCAACGCGCCTCCAAAGCGGCGCCAGGCCGCGTGACCAACGTGCGGCGACCACCGACAGCGCCAACCAAGTCGCCGGCAAGGCTGAGTACATGTAGCGGTCGGCGCGAATATGCTTAAGATCCAGAACTCCGCAGTAGGGCAGCATGGCCAACAGCAGCCAAAGAGCCGCCAGCCCCGCAACGCCGACGCACCGGCGCCGGGCAAGCACCGCGGCACCGAGTGCAAGCCCAACAACTATCGCGATTGCAGGCCAAAGACGTCCGGTGACGTCAACAGCGTCACAGACGGACAACTCAATTGGAAACAGCATCTGAAACGCATAGCCCCAAATGATGTCGCCGTACACGCTGAAGCGCTGGATTGGAGATAGCTCGCGCGCGAACAGCCAGGGGTTGGCGCAAGGGCGGCTATGCGCCCATACAAGCCACACGGCAACCACCAGCACGAACAAACCCACCGTCCTCACCAATCGGGCATCCACACGGCGGTACAGGTACGCGTACACGAGGACGGCATATGCCGGCACCAACAACGCAGTCTCCTTCGCCCCCAGCGACGAAAGGAGCGCAGCGACGGCCAACCACAGCCAGCACTTACTAGAGCTCGCCCAGTAGCGAACGATCATGATGAGGCAAGCGAACAGGAAAAGTGTTGCCAGAATGTCCGTACGGTCACTCGCCCAAGCGACGCTGGTCACACAAACCGGATGAATCGTCGCGAGGCAAACGGCGGCGGCGGCAACACCCCTCTCAACGCCCAGGCTCAGCCAGCATCTTAGCGCCAGTCCCATCGTCGCCAGATGGAGTACAAGATTCACTGCCCTGAAGGCTGTAGCGCTGACGCCGAACCATGCCGCATTCAAAGCATGTGCAACCGTCACGCTCGGCCGGTAGTACTGTCCGTCAAGCCCGTTGATCAGCGCGGCGGGAACGTCCTCAAGGTCAACAAGCAATCGGCGTCCCAAAATCTCCGAAAAGTCGGTCCAGACAAAATCACCTCTGGTGGCCAGTAGAAGCGGGGCTGCGCTCAAAACGAGCCCGAGGGTCACGTTCCGCAAGCACCGACCTCAGCGCGCGAGGACGAGCCGGGCTTCCGCACCCACGGCGCGATCCACGTTGATCCAGACACGCCCGCTGGGACCTCCCGAGCGTCCCAGTTGGCGCGTCCCCGGCGAAGCGGCACCGGGTCTACGAGGCGGCATCCCGCAGTGTCAAGCGCCACCGGGTGAGACAATCACCGCGCCAGCACCAGCCGCGCTTCCGGACCCCTACCGCCTTTCACGCGCAACCAGTACACGCCCGCCGGGACACCGCGCGCATCCCAACCGGCGCGACCACCGCGCAGGAGGACAGTGTCCACCAGTCGCCCTCCCACGTCGAAGACGCCCACCTCACGGGACTCACCACCTACCAGCTCCAGCGAAACGTGCGTCCGTGCGGGGTTGGGGTAAGCGCGAAGGCTCGGAACCGCCGGCGGCGCGCTGTTTCCGGCGTGAACCGCAGCGACGCCGCAACCCACCGGCAAAGCACCAATCAAGCCGCAGCTCCCCACCGCGGCCGGCGAGTTGGCGGCGAGCCGATAGTCGCCGTTCTCGGCGTCGCAGAAGAGCGGGTCGGCGTAGACGTTGTCGTTCTCGCCGATCACAAATCCACAATCATCGTCGAGCGGGGTGCTAGCGCCCCAAAACACGTTACAGCTGGCCGCCGGTAGCGCACCCAAACATGTGAGGGCCACATTGCCCCAACTATGGTCCAGAATGTTGCGATCAAAGGAACTATCAAAAGCGAACACCCCACATTGGTTGCTCGCAATCGTGTTATTGAAGCAATCCACGTTCTGTAGTCGCAAGGACCAATCGCCTGAGTTGCCGACGACGACGTTCCCAGTAAACGTGCCGTAGACATGATAGACAATCTCAGAGCCGAAATTTCCTTCAATCCAGTTGTCACGCACCTCGGCGTTTCCAGCCCAAATGCCCGTGACGGCCTTGCCTCCCAGGTTGCCGCGGATGACATTGCCTTCGACAACGCTAGGTGAACCCGACGTCCCTGGCATGATGATTCCCACTCCACCACCGAAGTGGTTCACGTTATCTTCGACAATGTTGCTGCGGACCGTAGTCTGCACCGCGCCATAGATGTAGATACCGCTGGCTCCATTCGCGCCGCGGACCGTGAATCCCTCAATGATCGAGCCGTCGGCATCTTCTTCGACATGAATCACGTGCGCGGGCGCCCCGGCCGCGTCAACGATCGTCAATTCCGGGCCGCTCCTACTTAGCAAGGCTACGGGACTGGAAATGACCAAGGTCTCCAGATACACCCCCTGGTCGACGAGAACCGTATCCCCAGGAGCAGCGAGGTCGATTCCGCCTTGGATCGTCGGTGAATCTCCTGGGACCCGCACGATCCCGGCTACGACCGTCGAACTGCAAATGCAAGCGCCGCAAACTGCTAATGAGACGAGTCGTCGCATGTCGCCTGTCCTCCGCTATTTGGCCAAGACGAGCTTGCCGGAGCGCGCCGCCTCGCCCACTCTCAAGCTATAGAAGTAGATTCCCGACTTCTGAGGCACTCCGGAATCGCTCCGACCATTCCAAAGCACGCTATGCTCGCCCGCCGGGAGCGGGGCATCTACGAGCCGGCGGACCAACCTCCCGTCTACCGAATAGACGGCAAGCTCCACTCGCCCGCCTCGAACAAGGCCAAACTCGATCGCCGTGCTCGGATTGAACGGGTTCGGGCGAGCACCCGTCGCGAACGCTATGGCACTGAGGGGTCCTTGATCGGGCGAACGTCCACCAGCGACCTCCGAGTAGTAACCCTCCAAAACGACCGCAACAGACTGCACCCAACCGTCCACTGGCGCAGGAGCCGCGGCTCCAAAGGTGAGCTTCTCGGCATGTTCTACGACGGCCGTCTCGCCGTCCGCTCCAGACAACACCGCCGGGTCGACAACCTTGTACGCTACCTCAAGCGTATCTGGAGCCATGGTTCGCGCAACGAAGTCGCCCGAGTCAGCCGGTTGAGCCACAGCTACACGGTCAACCGAATGATAGTCAAGCCAGCGGAGCCGAAGCCTCAAGCGCCCCCCATCATGACCGATTCGATTAAGTGGAATGCACTCCTCCGTAAACCAGGAGCGCCTGGGCAGCGCGCCAACCACAATCCACTCACCCTCGCCAGCCTCCCGCTCCAAGGTGACCGCTGGGGTCGTCGGAACGTCGTCCCCTGCAAGGCCCTTGTGGGTGATGACCAGAGCATCTCCCGCGTCGGCGGTTGCCCACTCGACAACCATGACCGCACCAGCCTCTCCATGCACGGGGCTCCCCGAACGCGTGATGTCACCGGTTGCACCCTCTGGCAGCGTCGCGTCCCGGATACCTCGCTCCACGCGATATCCGAAGACAGCACCTGTGTAGTCAATTGACAACGACAGCTCGGGATCGTGGTCGATCACCACCACAGCGGCACGATCCACAACAGTCCTTGTATGCCCGTCTTCGCGAAGCTTGAAGACGTAGCGCCCGTCGACTAGGCTTTGAGGTCCGACAAGAACCGCATCCGATCTAGGCGCGTCGGAATCCGATTCGCCGCGCACCGGGAGGACGTTTCCTAATCGTGGGAAGTTCCTACCGTTCCACGAGTACAAGTATGGCGACGTGGTCAAGCCTTCGTACGTAACGTCGATCAGGTAGTTGGGCTTGTTCACGAACTGCTGCAGGCGAATGTCTCCAATCCTCACGTTGGTTTTTACCGTTTGATTCCCAGGGTAGGCTAGGGTGCTGTAGTCTCGAGTGCTAGGGTTGGTGAGATCGCCGAACAAATCTCCAGCCCCAAAGAAGTCGCTGCTATGCCCGTTATTGACGTCGCACTCCAGACTGTCCCATCCAGCTGCGGCATTCGACACGGTACCTGGGCAAGGTGGCGCCGCGCGCTTCCCCGTCGGAAGCTCCAGATCCATGTCAGTGCGCGGATCCGAAGTGGGGCTCTCGGGATCACGCATGTGCCAGATTGCCAAACCGTCGCGGTCATAGATCTCGTCGAACTCGTCGTTCTGATGGTGAATCACCCAGAACTCAGACAAGAAGGAATCGACTTTCGTATCAACGCGCACGATGTTGCCGCCAGATGACCTGATGTCCGGCAGTGCGATGTCGAGCGTGTTCGTGTCCACGAACTCGAACCGTGTTGAGTCGATCCAGGCGATGGGGCCTGCCCCGTTCGCCGCCGCGTACTTAGTGACTTGCCACGGGTGGTACGGAAGAAAACTATCGTTGACGTAATCGACATCCTGTTCGACGCCAAACCGCATGGGGCTGTAGCGACCCATGTCGACCACGTCTCCGATCCTCGTTCCCGGCGTGTGGTCCAAGCCAAGGAAGTGACCGAACTCGTGGGCCAGCATGTACTTCGTGCTGCCCTCGTCCCCTCCTGGGAGCGGGTCGCCGACCGCGTCGCCCTTCACTGGCCGTTGTGTCGTTGCGGCCCCGTTGTAGGCGCATGGGGGGCAGTCGTACCCGCGAGCGTTCGGCCCGCCCCAACCGGCGTATTGTTCGTACGTGAAGGCTGGGGCCAGGTGAATGAAGCAAACGCAGTCGATTCCGTCGAACGTCGAAGCGCCAAGTGAATCGGCGATCATGCCAACAACCCGGCGATTGATGCATCCTTCCGATTTTCTGAGCGGGTCAGAATACGGACACAACGAGTCCCCAATCGCCGGGTCGCCCGACGCCGTCCGCCAATAGCATGGCGTCTTGCCCAAGTTCCACGCCTTGAGGCTGTCGGCGCCCGTGCCTTGAGCCGTCTTGGCATCAACGTAGTGCTTGCCATAGGACTGCCAGTCGTAGTACTCCTCGAACTCAGTCTCCATCCGGCGGAACCAGCTCGGCAACAGCGTCCCGTCGCCATAGGTGTACCGGTTGCACGACGTGCTGTCTTCGAAACCAACCCAGACAATCAGCACGTTGCTTGTGTCCGGCGGGCTGCCGCCCGAGTACCCCGAAGTTGGAGCGCCCTCCGAAATGCACTTGGCGCTGTCAGGTAACGCTCCCCCAGCCCACAAGACGCTTGGACCCCTTAACGGGCTAGAGAGAGAGAGAGAGAGAGAGAGAGCACGACGGAACAGACCGCGAGAGACAGCGTGCGGTGCGCAGCTAATGCAGCCATTGTGACCTCCATGGCGTGTGCGGCAGCACAACCGGGGGTCGAGGGCGGCCCTCGGCGGCGCTCGGGGCAGGCGCTCGGCGCCTAACCATCAACAACCACGTTAGGCGTCGCTGCCGGCTCTGTCAATGCCTATCTCGGCACTCATCTCGACGAATCAGCTCACTACTGACTTGTCGTTCTCTGATCCCCTAAACCCATGCGGCGCAGCGATCTACTTGCCGGCGCAGCCGTTGAGGCCTCGCCAATCACAACTCGGCCAGGCCTCCGCTGACGTGTCCCCTGCCCGCTGCAACCCGCTCGTTCCAACTCTCCGCTTCGTCCGCGTGCCGGCGCTCGACCGTGGTGATGCAATCCTCAACCGGGCACACGAAGGCGCAGAGGTTGCAACCGACGCACTCCGATTCGTCGACCCAGGGGACGCGAACGGTCGCCGCAGCTCCGTCGCCACTTTGCTGCCCACCCTGGTTGGCCGCGGGCAAGTGAATGCACTGGTGAGCGCCATCCATGCATGCTACATGACACAGTTGACAACCAATGCACGTCTCCTCGTTGATGGCGGCGACGGCGTGACTCGAAGCCCCGACGACGCACGGTAGCGGCACCATGCGGTCCAGGTCGACGCCCATCAAGCTCTGGATGGTGTTGATGGGCGACACCGCGTGGGCGCCGCCCCGGACGGCGGCGGTGCCGGGGTCGCGGACGTCGGCGATGTTGAGGGTGAGCTTGGGGATGACCGGGAGCGACGTGGCGTCGACGACCCAACCCACGAGTTCCTCGAGCACCTTGGGCTCTTGGCCAAGGGCCGAGCCCATGCCGCGCTCGCACATGCCGTACGGACAGCCAAAGTTCAGCTCGAAGCCGTCGCAGCCGGTGTCCTCGCAGCGGCGGATGATGTCGATCCACTCGTCGCGGCCCTTGAACATGAGCGAGACGAGGACTGCGTGGTTGGGGTGGCGCCGCTTGACCGCGGCGGTCTCCCGGAGGTTGACGTCGAGCGGGCGATCGGTGATGAGTTCGATGTTGTTGAGCCCCATCAGCCGCTGGCTGCCATAGGTCAGCCCGGCCAACCGCGACGAGACGTTGACGATCGGATTCCTCAGCGTTTTCCACGCCGAACCGCCCCAACCGGCATCTCGCCAACCGTTCGCGATGGCGCCCCCTGTTGCCCTCCCCGCCGGTGGTGGCGGAGCGAGAGGATGAGCCGGAGGGGGAGGCGCTGCCCATCGCGTCGGGGTCAGCCGAGAAGGAAGCCGACGTTGACGGCGTGGCTTCCCCGCACCGCCGCCGCCCGCGGCGTTGGGCACAGCTCCTCTTGCGGGTTTCTTCGTCGACGCGCTGAGCTGCCCGCGCTGTACACTCGCGCGAGGGCGCCGGCTGCCGATGGTGGTGCTGGCGTTGATCACCGATCCGCGGGTGCTGCGGGTCCCACCTCGAGCTGCATGCCGATTGGCCGCCGCTGGCTCCGTGCTCGCCCGGGGGTGATCTGGGACCGCTCTTCGAGCACCGCATGCTCATCCGAGTAACTCGGCAGCAGCTCCGCAGTCTCCAGCTTCTTTCCCCGCGGAACGAGCGACTCCAAGAGATGCTCGTACTTGGACAACAACCACTTTTTGTCGCCGCGAGGGTCGGTTGATACAATGGCATCCTACGAGGGTTCGCTGCACTTAGTCGCGGCCCCGGGAGAAACAAATGGCTGGTCGCCTTGCCGCCTTAACAACGCTTTGTTTGGTTGCCCCGCTGGGGGCGCCGGCCGCCACCCTTCACGTCCCCAGCCAGTTCCCCAACATTCAGGCAGCCGTCGACGCATCCGCCGATGGCGACTCGATACTCGTTGCCGCCGGAACCCTCGAAGAGCCGCAGGGAGTCAAGCTGTTCGGGAGGGAATTGACCATCGTTGGGGCGGGAAGGGACGAAACGTTCATCACCAGCAACTTCGTCTGCTTTGAGATTCGCCAGGGATCGAACATCAAAGTCGCAAACTTGGACTTGAGGGCCCTTGGAAACGCCGCCCCCGGCTTTGTTGTGACCCTTTCAAGGCTCGAACTGGAGAAGAGTCGGGTCCACGACTCTCACGGCGGAGGCGGAGGCGGGGGAGCCATTTCTGCGGCCGCTTACAGTGAGGTCCTGTGCCGAGATGTGGAGTTTCTTCGAAACACCGGGATCACTGGTGCGGCTTCTGTAACAGCGGAATCACGCTTAGCGCGCTTCGAAAACTGCCTTTTCAAGGACAACGAGACTAGTTCCATACTCAACGATGCCGGTGCCCTCGAAGTAGCTTCAACCACCGTTGAAATCGTCAACTGCGTCTTCCAAAGCAACAAGAGCATTGCCGGCCTCTTGGGAACAGTCGGCGCAATCCACTACTACGGCCAGCCCGGCGGATCCCTACTCATCGACAACTGCCTGATCGTCGACAACCATGGCGAGTTCCACGGCGCCATCCTCGCCGAGTTCGGTGGCGAAGTGACCATTCGGAACTCCACGATTGCTGCAAACACCGGCCAAGTTGCGTCCGCACTCACCCACATCGAACCCACCGTAACAACAATCGAAAACTGCATTTTGGCTTCGAACGGCCCCGGTCCGCCACTTCTCTGCGGACTCGTCGATGCTGGACCAATCTCCGTTACGTGCACTGACATATGGGACAACGCCGCTGGGCCCGAGTGCGCGGGTCCCGGCAACATCTCACTAGACCCGCGCTTCTGCGGTGAGGGTCGCTGGGACCTCCTGTCCGATTCACCTTGTGCCCCTTCGGCAAACCCCTCCTGCGGGCTCATGGGTGCGCGTGGAGTTACATGCCTCACTTCACTCAGGGCCATGACCTGGGGGAGGTTGAAGTCACTGATGTTGGGACCGGAGCAACACTAACCGGCAAGGAGGCCGTAACGTGAAGCACTCTCACAAGTCCGCAACCTTCGCTCTAGCAACGATTGCCCTAAGCAAGCTAATCCCGAGGCCCGGCTCAGACTACACGCCGCCCTGAATCACTTCGCCATCGTTTTCGGAGAAAGGATTTCAGCTTAGATGAGAAAGCCGTTTACACAGAATACTTGACACCCCCTTGAAGTCCCCTAGATCTTCCCCATCACCCCGGCGACGAAGGTTAGGACCACCAGGATCGCCGACAGCACCAACCACCAGCCGCTCAAGGCTGGGGAGGGCAGGCGCATCTTCGAGCCGTGGCCAAGCTCGGCCAGGAGTGACTCGACACCCCAGCGACCGAGCACGAAGCTGATCGACAGCAAGCCACCCAGAGGCTTCAGAGTGCGCTTGGTTATCTTGGCTCTGATCGCCTTCCCATGTGACTTCCTCCTTCTCAACACAAATCTAGCCGAAGGAGCCTCACACTGAAAGATTCCCATCTACCCCGAACAATACACTACGCCCTCAGTCCCGGCGGGGGGTCAGAATTGAGTATCGCTCCGCCCACTTGACATGTCGCCAGCCGTAACCACATTGTCAGTTGACCTCGGCACGCGACCCGTGCTGAAGTCACTTGCGTCGCGAGCGATGTCGATATCGCTCCGCAAGCATCCTACGAGGGTTCGCTGCTTTGTCGCGGCCCCGGAGAAGCAAATGGCTGGTCGCCTTGCCGCATTAGTAGTACTTTGCTTGGCTGCGCCGCTCGGCGCGCCGGCCGCCACCCTTCACGTCCCCAGCCAGTTCCCCAACATTCAGGCAGCCGTCGACGCATCCGCCGATGGCGACTCGATACTCGTTGCCGCCGGAACCCTCGAGGAGCCGCGAGGAGTCAAGCTATTCGGGAGAGAATTGACTATCGTTGGAGCGGGGAGGGACGAAACGTTCATTACGAGCAACTTCGTCTGTTTTGAGATTCGCCAAGGATCGAACATCAAGGTCACAAACCTGGACTTGAGGGCACTTGGAAGCGCCGCCCCCGGCTTTGTTGTGACCCTTTCAAAACTCGAACTGGAGACGAGCCGGGTCCACGACTCTCACGGCGGCGCAGCGCGTGGCGGTGCCATTTCTGCAGCCGCTTACAGTGAGGTCGTGTGCCGTGATGTGGAGTTTCTTCGAAACACCGGCATCAGTGGTGCGGTCACAGTGACGTCGGAATCGCACCTGGCGCGCTTCGAAAACTGCCTCTTCAAGGACAACGAGACTAGTTCCATCCTTAACGATGCCGGCGCCCTCGAGGTTGCATCAACCACTGTTGAGCTCGTCAACTGCGTCTTCCAAGGCAACAAGAGCACTGCCGGCCTCTTGGGAACCGTCGGCGCAATCCACTACTACGGCCAACCAAGTGGATCCATGCTTATCGACAACTGCCTGATCGTCGACAACCACGGCCAGTTCCACGGTGCCATCCTCGCCGAGTTCGGTGGCGAAGTGACCATTAGAAACTCCACGATTGCTGCGAACAGCGGCCAAGTTGCGTCCGCACTCACACACATCGAACCCACCGTTACAACAGTCGAGAACTGCATCTTGGCTTCGAACGGCCCTGGTCCGCCACTTCTCTGCGGACTCGTCGATGCTGGACCAATCTCCGTTACCTGCACTGACATGTGGGACAACGCCGCTGGGCCCGAGTGCGCGGGTCCCGGCAACATCTCGCTAGATCCGCGCTTCTGCGGTGAGGGTCGCTGGGACCTCCTGTCCGATTCACCTTGTGCCCCTTCGGCAAACCCCTCCTGCGGGCTCATGGGTGCGCGTGGAGTTGCATGCCTCACTTCACTCAGGGCCATGACCTGGGGGAGGTTGAAGTCACTGATGCTGGACCAAGAACCACAATAGCCGGCGAGGAGGCCGTAACGTGAAGCAACCTCACAAGCAGTCCACAACCTTCGCTCTAGCAATAACTACCCTAAGGCTAAGCTAAGTCTGTCTGTACTTACAAGCACCTCAAACGGCACTCCTAATGGCGGGGCACGGCTTATACTACACGCTGAGCCCGCGATTCTTCCATGTCAGCTTCCGTTCAATCCATGCAGCAACGGGGCTACAACCCAAGTCAATCCCGGTTTTGTTGGGGTGCACTTACTGCTTGCTGGCTACGATGAAGTAGCGGGAGTCCAAACAGCGTTCGAATGGGACGGTTGGTCCCTAGCGTTTAGTCTTTGGGACTGCCAACCGAACCAAATAAGCATTAGAACACCAACAGGGTCTGGTCCGGGGGCCGGCACGGTCGCTACAGCCTTTGACGCAGTGACCGGTGGATCCACAAGCGTCATAGGAAGGCTCGGAATGAATGCAACGAATGGCGAGCTACGTCAGGTCGAATCCAGCTTCCCGGGAGGAACGCACGTAGTCAACCAGTCCGGAGTTGCAACCGCAGTTGCGCCCGATCGACGAGGGTCAATCGCGGTCGGCCAACCGGGCCTGGACGCTTGCCCACAACAAGTCGCCGTAATCGATTCGGCACTCACGAACGCCATGTCAACGGCGGGACCCAGCGACCTACTGCCGATCTACGCGGTTTGCACGGAACAACTATCCCTGGGAGATGCTGAGTCCCTGACTCAAGGCTTGGACCGCGAAGGTTGCCGGCGAGCCATTCTGTCCGCGACGATGAGCCTCATGGTCTCCCAAGCGCCAGCGCTGAGCTACGTCTCCGCCCAAGTTGCGCTCGGAAACGCCACCACGCCACACTCCACTTTCGTGGTCAACGGATTCTCGACGACGGCGACAGTCGCCGTAATCAACGAGCTTGCATCGCTGCCATCGCTGTCACACTTGTACCTAAACCACTCTGAACTCGCGACCCCGGCCACGTGTCCACCTCCAGGTCAGCCGTTTGACTACTCCATTTGCGATGGCACGCAAATCGCCTGCGCCCCAGGTGCGTGCGATACAAGTCTCGTCAGCCTCCCGTGCCAATCGGTGGACGAACAAGGCAATCCAACGACGATCTTCGTGCCAGTACCCCCAAGCCTCAACCCGGCAAGCCCAGCGGTGAGCGCTGCACTTAACTACCTGGGGCTGCCCGAAGTGTGGGATGAATTCATGATTACGGGGCGGGGCAACCTAGCTTTGAACTACGACAACGGCACCGACTATTGCCAACCGTCATTGGCGAGCCGCTACTCGCTGAACTTGTGCGACCCGGTTGACTTCCTTGACAACGATCAGAACCTTTTTGTTGATGACCATTGGGGTTGGGATGCTCTTGGCCAAGATGGAGATCCACATACCGAACCCTCGTTCCCAGAAACTGCTTGCGATCGCTCCGGACACAACTGCGGCAACGCTGGATGTTCAATTGATCACGGCACGACCACGGCGTCTTGCATCGTTGGTACCGGGACACCCTATCCAGTGCTCGGGAGCAAGATCACTGGCTCCGCCCCGGGGGCAATGCTGCGCGCCTACAAAGGCGCACGTGTACTCGACCAAATCGACGGAATAGGTTACGCCATGGTTGTCGGTGCCGACGTTGTGTCCTTCCAGCTAGTTGGCTCGCACAACGCCCATAACGACGAACTTCGCAACGCGGTTCGAATGGCTGCCCTCGCTGGAATCACGGTGGTCGGACCGGCGGGTAACGGCCCAGGCTGGCGAGATATCGCCGCCGTACCGGAAGCCATCGGTGTCGGCGGAATCTGGGAGAGCAGCCAGGGATCAGGGCCAAACTTCTGCGATGACACCCGGTATCGACACGTATCAGGGCCGGTCCCTTGGGGCTTCCCCGACACACAGTACTTCACCAAACCAGACCTCGTCGTCCCAGCCCATGGCGTAGCAGTTGTGAAAGGCAATTGGTCATGCCGGCGGCAAACGTGTGACGCCACTGGCTACCACTATGCAATCACAGAAACTGGCGGCGGTACGTCACTTTCTGCTCCGATCGTCTCTGGACTTACGCTGCTGCTTCTCGAAAAGAACAATGAGCTAATGCCGGATGAAATTCGAAGCATCCTGGAAATCACTGCGCGAGACCTCGGGGCCCCCGGCAAGGACAACGACTTCGGGGCCGGTGTGCCACAAATGGACGAAGCTCTGAGGTCCATCGCCCTCGTAAACAACTTCAACCACTTCCTAGAGGTTCACGCCATCCAGGACGGGGGGATGCCGACGAACTGGGCCTTTGAGGTGTCAGAGGCAACAGAAACCCCCACCGTCAGCATCGCCGACCTCACCCCCTCTTTCGACCCATGTGCAATCAACGGTCCGCAACCCGAAGCCGGCTTACGGGTGGAATCACCCGCGGGCCACCGGACTTTGGGCTACGTCTGGGAGCCTCGCACCAGCCATCTCTTTAGCTTCAAGCTCAAGTTTGAGAGCGACCCATCGGGAACTAGGTAGGT
>CBDCWB010000035.1:0-2565 GCA_965223205.1 Candidatus Eiseniibacteriota bacterium
GAGGGGTTTACGATTCGCGGGGCAAATGGGGATGCTGGGATCCTTGTCGACGAAGCGGAGCAAGTTGTTGTCCGAGGCAACATCGTCGAGCACAACAGCGCTGGTGTCCATGTTTATGCTCCCCATGCTGTGATCGAAGACAATGTTATCCGCGACAATTCGGGTGGAAAAGGTATCGTTGCCCTCCGGGCCTGGAATGCCACAGTGCGCAACAATTGGCTGGAGGGAAACCTACATCCGGTAGTGGTCTACCTTATCGAAGGCAGCTTTGTTGGGAACGTCGTCACCAAACACCAAGCAGATCGTATGTTGGAGCTATTGTACGTGGATTGTCGCCACAACACGCTGGTAGACAACGAAGGCGTTGCCGTGTGTCTCATCGGTACTTTCGAGCACAACGTTGTGGCGCACGACCACGGCGTTGCCTTGGAGTGTCTAGGCGCGCAAGTCGTGCGCTGCAATGTATTCTGGGGTAGCGCGATCCCGATAGAAGACGATTGCGGTCTGGTGATCGGAGAGGGTGACAACGTCTACGCGGACCCACTTTTTTGCGACCCTGAGAATGACGATTACCGGTTAGCAGCGAACTCGCCGGCGGCCGTGGGGACCTGCGGTTTGATTGGCGCTTTGCCGATCGGTTGCGACGTTGCTGCGATTCTCGCAGATGAAAACGCGTCGCCAGCCCGCCCAGCCCTGCGGGCGTACCCAAATCCCGCGCGTGCATACGTTTCCCTAGAGTTGCCGGGCGTTGCATCCCGCAGTGTGCGTATTTTCGACGTGGGTGGCCACCTCGTTGACACAGTCCGCCTTAGCGGGGGACGGGCGTTCTGGGATGCTCGCGACGTGCCGGCCGGCGTGTACTGGCTACGCGTGGATGGCGCTACCGGGGCGGAAGCGCGGCTCGTCCTCGCGCGCTGAGGCCGGCTCGGCTTCCACGTGAGACTCTCTCCAGCAAGTGAGTTTCGATGAAATGAGTCTTCAAAGGGAACTGTCATGAGAACACGCGGGCTTACAATGGCGCTTTTCTGCTGCTTGCTCTCTGCTGGGGCGAAAGCGGACGTGGTCTATGTCCAATCGGGCGAGTCGATTCAGAATGGAATCCTTCAGTCTGCTGCTGGAGACACAGTGCTTGTCGCTGAAGGTGTCTACGTCGAGGTCCTCGTGGTATCCCATCCGCTTACTTTGCTCAGTGAGAGTGGGCCACTCACCACCGTGATCGACGCCGATGGAGCTCCGCAGCACGTAGTCACGGTTGAGCAGAACGCCGACGGCTCAACCATCGAGGGATTTACGATTCGCGGGGCAAATGGACGTGTCGGAGTCGTTGTAAATCGTGCGGAGCAAGTTGTAGTCCGCGGCAACATCGTTGAGCACAATAGCTCCGGTGTCCATGTCCATGCTCCTCTTGCTGTGATCGAAGACAATGTGGTTCGCGATAACGTCGCCGGCAAGGGAGTTGCAGGCATCTGGGCTTGGAGCGCTACCGTGCGTAACAACTGGGTCGAAAGAAACTCGGGCACGGTGGTGGTTTACCTTGTCGAAGGTAGCTTTAGTGGGAACGTCGTCACAGGTCACGTAGCGCATCGCGTGTTGGAGTTGTCTTATGTCAATTGTAGCCACAACACGCTGGTAGATAATGAAGGCGACGCTGCGGCGCGCATCCTTGACACCCTTTTCGAGCACAACGTCGTGGAACAAGGTGGCCCCGGCGTTGCCTTGGAGTGTCTAGGTGCGCAAATCGCGAGCTGTAACGTATTCTGGGGAAGTGCTACACCGTTCGAAGACGATTGCGGTCTAGCAATCGGGGAGGACGACAACATCTACGCCGACCCACTCTTTTGCGACTCCGAGAACGGCGACTATCGCCTAGCAGCGAACTCACCGGCGGCGGTGGGGAGCTGCGGCTTGATTGGCGCCTTGCCGGTCGGGTGCGGCGTTGCTGCGATTCTCGCGAGTGAAAGCGCGCCACCCGCCCGTCCAGCTCTGCGGGCGTATCCAAACCCCGCACGGGCGCATGTCTCCCTAGAGCTGTCGGGCGTGGAGTCACGCAAGGTGCATATTTTCGACGTGGGTGGTCGCCTCGTTGACACGGTCCTCCTTCGCAGTGGGCGCGGCAACTGGGACGCTCGGGAGGTGCCGGCGGGCGTGTACTGGCTGCGGGTGGATGGCGCAATAGGGGCGGAAGCGCGTCTCGTTCTCGCGCGCTGACGCCGGCGCATAAGGTGGCGGCAGCCCGGCGCCTGGTTGTCGCCGACACCTGGCTCCTCGTTGACTTCGGTCCCGGCGTCCCACAACGACACCATCGCCGTCACATCGCCAGTCACTGGGTTCTGATTGGCGTCGAAGAGTCCTCAGAATCGCCCCCGCGACGGGGAAGTGATCGGTGTCGGCGAGCGTGGCGGTTGCGGCTTCCGGTTCGCGGGTCGGCGCTTTGCCAGGGGCACCCACCGTGAGGTGCGCGCCCGAGAGTCGTGCGGCCAACTCCGCCCGCGCCCGCCCAGTGGCCTCGAGTCCATGCGCCCGACTTGCTGTCTTAAGCTCGTCTCGCCCGAGCCAAGGCAATAC
>CBDCWB010000036.1:0-2047 GCA_965223205.1 Candidatus Eiseniibacteriota bacterium
GCGCACGATCCGGGCGCCAGTGAGGGCGTGCACGGTGTGTGGGCGTCCGCCGGGACTCTCAGTCGCCCAGGCGGGGCCGGTAAACTGAGCAGAGCAGTACGCCAGCGCGAAGATGGCGGCACGTTGGAGCGAGCATCGGTTGGGTATCACTGAATCCACCAGGGTTCTTGGCGGGATGAGCCGCGAATCGCCAAGTCTAACAAACCGCCTGGCGACTGGGTGGGGCGAGCGTTGCGCTAGAATTGAGCGATGCGTACCACTGGAGACGCCGTTCGGTGCGGTGCGGCGATCGCTGTGCTGATCTTTTCGCCCGGCGCGGCCTGGGGCGACGGGCCGGGTGTCGAAGGGACTCCGTCGACGCCGATCCACCAGCTCGAGCTGGAACGCTACAACGCCGCGGGCGCAGCAGCGCCGACCAATCCGCCGCTTCCTACCTTGAGGAGCGAGCCTGGCGGTCAACCCCGCCGTGAAGTGCACGGCTACCATCCCTACTGGCTCGGCGCGGCTTACGAGCGATACGATTGGTCGCTCCTTTCCACCGTCGCGTTCTTCGCCTTGGAGCTGTCAAGCTTCGGAGAAATCACGGGCGCCCACGGGTGGCCATGGCATGGGTTGGTGGCGGCGGCCCACGCCGGTAGCACGCGCGTCGTGGTGACAGCCACCCAGTTTTCACCGGCGGAGCTGACTGTCCTCCTGGGCAGCGCTCGCCATCGCGCTGCCGCTGTGCAGAACTTGGTCGACGCGGTGCGCGAGGGTGGTGCCGACGGTGTCAGCATCGATTTCGAGGGCGTCCCCGGTAGCCAAAAGGCTAACTTGGTCACCTTTGCGGGCGAGCTGCGCGCGGCGTTGGATGATGCTATCGACGATGCCTACCTCAGCATCGCTACGCCCGCAGTCGACTGGGCGAACGCTTTCGACTACGACGAGCTGGCCGCGCGCGCTGATCACCTAGTCGTGCTCGCCTACAACTATAGATGGTCGGGGAGCGAAACGACCGGGCCGGTGGCGCCGGTTGTGGGGTGGGGTCCCCACAACGTGACGTGGACGGTGCAGGACTACGTGCGTTGGGGCGCGCCCCGCGACCGGCTGCTGCTAGGGGTGCCCTACTTTGGCTACCGTTGGCCCGCCGTGACCGATCTGGCAGGAGCGCTGACGCGCGGCGCCGGCACCGCCCGTACGTTCGCGCAGGCTCGAGGGGAAGCCGCCGCCCACCGGCTGCGCCGCGAACCAAGCTCGGGTTCCCCCTGGTATGCGTATGACTCCGGGGGCTGGGTGCAGGGATGGTTCGATGACGCCACCAGCTTGGCGGCGAAGTACGCATTGGTTGCCGACCAGCAGTTGGCGGGCATTGGCGTGTGGGCGCTTGGCTACGACGGCAACCGCCCCGAGCTGGCGGCAGCCCTGCGGGAGGCATTCGGCGCCGCCGTGCCGGAGCCTGAGCCGGTCGCAGCGCCGCGCGCGCCGGCCATCGTCTCGGTGAGGCCCAACCCGTTCAACCCGGCGACGCGGGTGGTGCTTTCGGTGCCCGAGGCGGGGCTGGTGCGGTTGGTGGCGCACGACGCGCGCGGGCGGTGGGTTGCGACCGTGGCCGATCGGGAGTTCGAGGTTGGAGACCACGCGGTGGTATGGACGCCGGTGGGGCTGCCCTCAGGTGTGTATTGGCTGAGCGTTCCTGGCACAGCGTCGCGGGCACGAGCGGTGTTGGTGCGATGACGCGGCTTTGGGTAAGCGATGGTTCTGCTCGCCTCGCCGCCGCCGAGCCGGTTGCGCAACGCCTCGGGCTTCCCTAAGCTAGTTCGCATCCGGAAATTCGATTTGGCGCATAAGGATGCGAAAAACAGTGAATCGGAGTCGGCATTTGTTCATACTGCCAGGTGTTAGAAACCAAAGCCTGGATAGGCTTAACGGCAGAAACGAACAAAGGAGCCGACCCCGATGAGGACAATGATCAGGCAACAGCAGGTGTTCATGCAAGCGTTCATTGACCACGAGCATGCTCGCGAGCTCGCCGAGATGAGCGACGCCCTGGACCGTTGTTCGGCGGCGC
>CBDCWB010000037.1:0-3198 GCA_965223205.1 Candidatus Eiseniibacteriota bacterium
GGAAGGGCATGAGCCTGGAGGAACTGCAGGATGAACATCTGCATGGTTGGTCCGACCCATCCGTTTCGAGGTGGAATTGCGCACTATACAAGCGTTCTCTATCGAGAGCTTTCGAGGTCGCACAACGTATCGCTTGTATCACTCCGAAGTCAGTATCCAAATTTCTTGTTTCCTGGCACAACCCAGCTCGACAATAGTCGTCAGGGCATCGCTGTGCCCAACGACCCGCTCCTCAGTCCAGTCAATCCGTTCACTTGGCATATCAGCGCCCGAGCTATCGCCAGACGAAACCCTGATTTGGTCTTGTTTCAGTGGTGGCAACCATTCTTTGGTCCGAGCTTTGGTACCGTGGCAAGGCTCTTACGAAGATGGGGATTCCCGTCGGCTTTCTTGTGCCACAATGTTCAGGCGCACGAATCTTCGTCGCTGGACGGTATCCTGAGCTTATACGCGCTCAAAGCCAGCGCCTCATACCTGGTCCATTCGCACGTAGACTCTCAGCAACTGAAGCGGTGGATTCCCAGTGCGGTCGTTGAAGTGGCCCCTCATCCTCGGTACGACATGTTCAAGCGCAGTGCGTGTTCTTCCAAGGCGGATGCGCGTGAACATCTTGGCTTGCCAGACGTGCAAATCTTGTTGTTTTTTGGCAACATCCGGAAATACAAGGGACTGCCGATCCTTCTTCGCGCACTGGACGCTGCCCGCCGGCAACGGCCAATCCACTTGGTCGTCGCTGGCGAGTTCTATCATGGTCGGCAAGAAGTGCAGGAACTAATTCGTGAGCTCAATCTGGAGCGTAGCGTGACAATCGTGGATCGCTATGTTCCGAACGAGGAGGTTTCGAAGTTCTTTGCTGCGACTGACGCTGTGGTGTTGCCGTATTTGTCGGCTTCTCAGAGCGGTGTCGCGCAGGTCGCCTATTCGTTTGGGATACCGGTGATAGCTACCGAGGTTGGGGGTCTACCGGAAGTGGTTGAAGACGGTACTACGGGGTTGCTGGTTCCGCCTGAAGATCCAGGTGCTCTGTCGGATGCGATTGTGCACTTTTTCGAGCAAGGGATGGCGGGCCAAATGTCTGTCAACATTCTCGGCCGGAGCCACTATTTCTCGTGGCAGCGTATGGTTGAGGCCATAACACGACTTGTGCCCGTGTCTGCGCATGGTCCGGATGAGGAGACCTCTGGGGAAACCTCGCGAGCCCTGAAGCGAGCGGCCTAGGCTCGGACACGCGATCTGGTGTTCTAAGAGACGTGTTGGCAGGGCCTTGCCACGTACGTTCTGCCGTGGCTTGGGCGGAATTACTTCACAATGCAATGTTCATATTGGTGTTATCCTTGTTGTAGTCGACGGAGCGCCTGCCGTCACCGGGGGCGTGATCAGTAACAAGGGAGATGCGCCATGCGCAAGTGTCGGGTCGAACGCTACCTACTCCGAATCATCATCCTCATGGTCATTGCGTTCTGTGGAGATCGCGAGGTCAATGCGACTACCGTGCGGGTTCCAGAGGATGCAGCTTCAGTTCAATCCGGGCTAGATATGGCTGCCCCGGGGGATACTGTGCTGGTTGGCCCAGGGCAGTACGAAGAGAACATCGTGCTGCCTAGTTCTGTTCTCCTCACGTCTGCGTCGGGTCCGTTGCAAACGACGCTTGACGGTCGAGGCCTTGGCCCAGTTCTGAAAGCAGATGGAGCAGTTGGATTCGCTGTGTCAGGCTTTACGATTACCGGTGGACTTATGACCGAGTTTTCGGGCGGAGCGGGTGCGTCAATGCACAACGCCAACGGGTCGTTTGAAGATTGCCGGTTCGTTGCCAACACAACGATCGGTCGGGACGGAGCTGGAATCAGCCTGGCGGGATCCGTGGGGTTGATTTCCAATTGCAGGTTCGAGCGCAACGAGTGTGGGACCATCTACGATGGTGGGGCGATCTTCATTTGGGCGGGCTCTGCGACCGTCAAGGATTGCGAGATTTTGGGAAACAAGGCTGATGAGGGTGCAGCGATAGCAGTGACGAACGGTTCTTCCATCGCGTTGAGTGGCAGCATCGTGGCTCGCAATCGCGGCACCGGTACCGGTGTCGTGGGCGCCGGCTTAACAATGTCTGTTTCTACGGGCACCATCGAGAACAATACGTTTTTTGCAAACGAAACGGCGTTTGGAGGAAACTGCATCGGCTTCTACGGAAGCCAAGGTGTTTTCTCCAACAACATCGTCGTGGGTTCGAGTGACGACGGCTTATTCTGTGTGCCCGGAGTGGTCACGAGTTGCAACGATGTCTGGGCAAGTGGCGGTCAAGACTTCTCCGGGTGTGGCCCCGGTCCGGGTGATTTTAGCAGCGACCCGGAGTTTTGTGATGCCGCGAACTTCGACTTGTCGTTGTCCGGTTCGTCGCCATGCGCACCAGAAAACTCGCCTTTGGGATGCGATCTGATTGGGGCACTCGGCGTTGAATGCGGAGTGACTGCTGTCGTTGACAACGCTGTCGCGCCGGTGAACCGCCAGTTTAAGGTCTATCCGAACCCCGTGCGAAGCGAGGCCCATTTCTCTTTGACGGACTTTACGGAGAGTTCGGTGCTGAAGATCTACGGGCCCGATGGCCGCCTCGTCTGGTCAACACGACCAAGCTCAACTGTGACGTGGAATCCGGGTACCGCTCGGGCTGGGGTTTATTTTGCCCGCTTGATCGATGACGAGGTTTCCAGCGACGCGCGGTTCATTGTCGTGCGGTGAGAGGGCCACCAACGGCTGACCGGCGTTGAGTGTGGAGTCAAGGCATTGGTCCTTGGCGGCTAGCCTCGAATTCCGGTCGAAACGACGCTGCGCACGAACCAGCGTTGAAAAACGACGAACACGACGACTACCGGCGCCACCATCATGGCACCAAAGGCGAAGATGTCGCCCCATTGAAGTGGAGGTAGGGTGTAAAGGGTGGCGATTCCGAGCGGCAGTGGTCGAACATGCTCGCCGCTGGTCACCAACAGCGGCCACAGATAAGTACTCCATTGGGCGAGGAACGTGAGGATGGCCACCGTTGCAAAAGCCGGACGGGCGTTAGGGGCGACGACCGACACAAACGTGCGCAGGACGCCGGCGCCGTCGATACGAGCGGATTCCTCCAGCTCGCGCGGCATGCCCAGGAAATACGTGTAGAAGATGATGATCGCCAGGGGGTTGGCGACAAACGGCGCGATCTGGGCG
>CBDCWB010000038.1:0-24472 GCA_965223205.1 Candidatus Eiseniibacteriota bacterium
TGGCGCTGTTGCCGAGTTGGTTTCGCAGGATGGAGACCGAGTTCGAGGAGTACTACGACTGGCAGTCCTACGGCAAGCACTACGTCGACGCCAAGACGGTTCAGGGAGCGGGCGACGACAGCCTCAAGGCGTGGAACCTGGGCAAGACGCCGTGCTATTGGCCGGTGGCGGCGAGCGACCCGGCGATTGATACATCCTTCCGATTTCGTGTCGCTATAGGAGTACGGACACAACGAGTCCCCAATCGCCGGGTCGCTCGCCGCCACCGGCCAATAGCACGGCGTCTTGCCCAGGTTCCACGCCTTGAGGCTGTCGTCGCCCGCTCCCTGAACCGTCTTGGCGTCGACGTAGTGCTTGCCGTAGGACTGCCAGTCGTAGTACTCCTCGAACTCGGTCTCCATCCTGCGAAACCAACTCGGCAACAGCGTCCCATCTCCGTAGGTATACTGGTTACAAGACGTGCTGTCCTCAAACCCAATCCAAACAATCAAGACATTGCTTGTGTCCGGTGGGCTGCCGCCCGAATACCCAGAGGTTGAAGCACCCTCCGAAATGCACTTGGCGCTGTCGGGTAGCGTCCCTCCAGCCCACAACACGCTTGGACCCCTTAGCGGGCTAGAGAGAGAGAGAGAGAGAGAGAGAGAGAGAGAGCAGGACGGAGCAGACCGCGAGGAGAAGCGTGCGGTGCGCGGCTAGTGCAGCCATTGTGACCTCCATGGCGTACGCGGCAGCACAACCGGGGGTCGAGGGGCGGCCCTCGGCGGCGCTTCCATGTCGGTAGGCGCGCTCAAAGCGCCTAAACGCTAACCTTAACGTTAGGAGCCGTAGCTGGCGCCGTCAATACAAATCTAGACTAATCCACTCATCGTTGGTGTGCCGTTCTATCGGCCCTAAGTACTTGCAACCTAGCGATCTACCCCGCTACAACAAGGCAGCCGTTGAAGCCTCGTCTATCACAGCTCGGCCAAGCCGCCGGCAACACTCCCCTGCCCCTTGGCAACGCGCTCGTTCCAACTCTCCGCTTCGTCGGCGCGGCGGCGCTCGACCATCGTGATGCAATCCTCAACGGGACACACCAGCGCGCACAAGTTGCAACCGACGCACTCCGCCTCGTCAACCCAGGGGACGCGGACCTGAGCAGCAGCTCCGTCGCCGGCTTGTTGCGTGTCCTGAGCCGCCGCCGGCAGATGAATGCACTGGTGCGCGCCATCCATGCATGCCACATGACACAGCTGGCAGCCAATGCACGTTTCTTCGTTGATAGCGGCGACGACGTGGTAGTTGAGGTCGAGTTCCCCCCACTCCTTGAATGCGGGGAGAGCTGCACCCACGAGTTTGTCAACCGAAGTGAGACCCTTGTCGGCTAAGTAATTGTTGAGCCCATCCAGCAAGTCGCCGACGATGCGAAAGCCGTAGTGCATGACGGCGGTGCAGACCTGAACAGTCGACGCACCGAGGGCGATGAACTCGGCAGCGTCGCGCCAATTTTCGATGCCGCCGATCCCGGAGATCGGCACCGCGCACGTGGGGTCGCGCCCCAACACGCCGACCATCCGCAGGGCGATCGGCTTGACCGCCGGGCCACAGTAGCCGCCGTGGCTAGAGGCGCCGGCAACCCGGGGTAGCGGGACCAAACGCTCCAGGTCGACGCCCATCAAGCTCTGGATGGTGTTGATGAGCGACACGGCGTGAGCGCCACCCCGGACAGCGGCGGCGGCGGGGTCGCGGACGTCGGCGATGTTGGGAGTCAGTTTGGCGATGACTGGCAGGGACGTGGCGTCGACCACCCAGCTCACCAACTCCTCGAGCACCTTGGGCTCCTGGCCGACGGCCGAGCCCATGCCACGCTCGCACATGCCGTGCGGGCAGCCGAAGTTCAGCTCGAAGCCGTCGCAACCGGTGTCTTCAGAGCGGCGGATGATGTCGACCCACTCCTCGCGCCCCTCGAACATGAGCGAGACGACCACTGCGTGGTCGGGATGGCGGCGTTTGACCTCGGCAATCTCCCGCAGGTTGACGTCCAAGGGGCGGTCGGTGATCAGTTCAATATTGTTGAGCCCCATCAAACGCTGGCTGCCGTAGGTGAGCCCGGCCAACCGCGACGAGACGTTGACGATCGGGTTCCCGAGCGTTTTCCACACCGCACCGCCCCAGCCCGCGTCGAAAGCGCGGCTCACCTGGTCACCCGAGTTGGTAGGTGGACCGGATGCCAACCAGAAGGGGTTGGGGCTCTGGATGCCGGCGAAGTTGACCGCCAAGTCAGGCATGCTGCGCCTCCTGATTGAGCTGGGCGCCGAGGGCGCGCGCAGCGCGCTGGCCGGCATCGACCGCGTGCACGACCTCGCGGCCGCCGTTGACCGCGTCGCCGCCGGCAAAGATGCGCGGGTTGGCGGTGCGTCCCTCAGAGTCGGTGATGATGCAACCGCGGGCGTCGACTTCGACGCCGGGAAGCGCGGCGGCGAACTCGCCTAACCGCTCCTGGCCGATGGCAACCAGGACCAGGTCGACGAGCAACGGCTCCAACACTTCCTCGGTGGCGCGGCCGTCTTCGGCCCGCCGGAGGGCGACCTCCACCCGACCGGCACCGTGTGGCGACTCCTGGACGCGGGTGACCACGGCGTTCGGCACGATCGACACGCCGTCGGTTTGGGCGGCGCGCCATTCGTGGGCATAGCCCTTCATCCGCGACGGGTCGCGCCGGTAGACCAATTGAACGCGCGGCACCGCGAGTTGCGCCAGCTCGCGCGCCGCGTCGATGGCGGTGTTGCCGCCGCCCACCACTGCTGCCGAGCGGATCCCCCGCAGGGTGACCGCCGGGTCGATCTTCATGTGGGCGATCCAATCGACCGCCCCGTGCACCTCGGGCAACTCTTCGCCCGGGACGCCCAGGCGCGAGTCGCCCCCCAGACCCGGCGCCACAAAGAGGGCGGCGTGTCGGTCGAGGAGGGCGGCGATCGTCACGTCCTTCCCCACCTCCACACCGCAGCAGACTTCGACACCCAGTGATTCGACGAAGGACACTTCCTCGAGAGCCACGGCGGTGGGCAGTTTGTAAGGGGCAATGCCCGTGGCGTTCAAGCCGCCGGGCAACCGACCTCGCTCGTAGATAACGGCTTGATGCCCGAGTTGGGCGAGCGTTCCAGCGCACGCCAACGACGCCGGGCCAGCGCCGATCAAGCCGATCGACTGCCCCGTCGCTGCCGCCGGCGGCCAATCGAGACGCGCGGCGCCGTGCTCGAGGGCGTAGCGCTGCAAGCGGCCAATCTCGATCGGCTTTTGCCCCCACTCGGTGTAGACGCAGCTCCCCTCGCACAAGACTTCGACCGGACAAGCGCGGGCGCAGCTGGCGCCGAGCAGGTTGGCTTCGAGGATGGTGCGGGCAGCACCGGGCAGGTTGCTGTGGGCGATGCGCTTGATGAAGGTCGGCACATCGATCGACGTCGGACAAGCCTGGATACAGGGGGCGTCGAAGCAATAGAGGCAACGCGCCGCTTCGGAGAGAGCCGCGCTCGCATCGAGCGGCAGCTTCCTGGGGGCGATCTCTGACTCGAGCCGTCCATCGGCCAAGCCGTAGTCTGTCGTCGCTTTCAACCGCGGACTCCCTTCACGCCGCGACCATGCCCAAGCAACTAGGCGAGCGCCCCGAAGGCAGCGTCGAGGATGGCGAGCGCCTCATCCACCTCGCCGGCCGTCACCGTCAAAGGCGGGGTGATGCGGAGGACATTGCCTTTCAGGCCGCCCTTGCCGATCAAGAGGCCGCGCGTTTTAGTCTCCTCAAAGAGCTGCGCCACCGCTTTTGGGTTGGGCGTTCGGTCGCCCGCGGGTTCGTCGGCAACCAGCTCGACGCCCACCATGAGCCCCTTGCCCCGCACCTCGCCGATCACTTTGTACTTGGCCTGGAGCGCCCGGAGTCCCTGGGTAAGCCGCTCCCCCATCGCCGTGGCGTTTTTGGGCAGCGCCTCGGATTCCATCGTCTCGATGGTGGCGTTGGCAGCCACGCACGACATCGGGTTGCCACCGAAGGTGGAGATCGTCAGCTTCTGGAACGCGTCGGCAATCTCGGGAGTGGCGATGGTGACGCCGAGCGGCATGCCGTTGGCGACGCCCTTGGCCATGGTCATGATGTCGGGTTCGACACCCCAGTGTTCGATGCCAAACATCTTGGTGCCGGTGCGTCCAAAGCCGGTCTGCACTTCGTCGCAAATGAACACACCACCGTAGCGCCGGACGATCTCCACAGCCTTTTGAAAATACTCGGGCGGCGGCGTGATAAACCCACCGACGCCTTGGATGGGTTCGGCCAAAAAGCCGGCAATCGACCCGGTCGTTGTCGTCTCGATCAGCTCTTCCAGGTCATCGGCGCACTTCACTTCGCACGACGGGTAGGCCAGCCCCAACGGACAGCGATAGCAATAGGGGGCCGGCGCGTGCTTGATGCCGGCCACCTGCTGGGCGGTCGCCCGCCAGGGGGCGTGCCCGGTGAGGGACTGGGCGAGCAGGCTCCGCCCCGAGTAGCCGTGCCTGAGGGCGATCAATTCCATGGCGCCGGTTGCTACCTGGGCGAGGGTCACCGCCGTTTCGTCGGCCTCGGTGCCGGAAGCAGTGAAGATCGACTTCTGCAACCGCCCCGGTGTGATGCGGGCCAGGGTTTCGGCCAGCTGCCCGGCGGCGGCGGTTGGGTAGAGCGACGAGACGTGGCCCAGCCGGTCCACCTGGGCCTTGATGGCGCCGGTGACGCGCGGGTCGCAGTGGCCGATCGATACGGTCAGGATGCCCCCGAAGAAATCGAGGTACGAACGCCCGCTGGCATCGGTGACCCGACGCCCGGCGCCGGACTCCAAGACCACCGACTCGCCGTAGTAGTGGGCCACCGCCGGCAACAGGTAGTCGGTGTGCTGCTGGCGTACCTTGGCAGCGTCAACACCGGGCTGGATCGAGGCGCCCACGTCGGTCTGGCTCATGCGATGCTCCTCTCGAGCGACCGGCCGACCGGCGCGCCGGCCAAGCTCCGCTTCAAATAGCGCCCGCCGCCGCGCTCGACGCGCAAGTCGCCGGCTTGATACTGGATGCGTCCCTGCGCCACGACGGTCGAGGCTGCTCCAGTCGTCTTGAAACCTTCGAAGATGCTGGTGTCGACCCGGTGCCGGTGGGTCTTGGCTGAAATCACCCCAGATGCTTGTGGATCGAATACCACCAGGTCGGCATCGGCACCGGCGCAAATAGCCCCCTTCCGCGGGTAGAGCCCGAAGATTTTGGCGGCGCGGGTCGAGGTCAAATCGACAAACTGGTGCAGGTCGATCCGCTCCTCCAACACGCCGTACGTATAAAGGAGGGCCAAGCGATGCTCGATGCCAGCCGCACCGTTTGGAATCAACCGGAAGTCGTCCTTGCCCATCTCCTTCTGCCCGACCTGGTTGAACGGGCAGTGGTCGGTCGCAACTACTTGCAGGGCCCCCGCCTTGAGCGCTCCCCACAACACCTCGGAGTGTCCGGCGGGTCGAATCGGCGGCGACATGACGTAGGCGGCACCGGCAAAGTCGGGCTTCTCGTAGACCGAGTCGTCGAGAAGGAGATACTGGGTGCAAGTCTCACCGTAGACCGTTTGACCGGCCATGCGCGCCGCATTCACCGCCTCGACCGCCTCCTTGCAGGTCACGTGCACCACATATAGGGGGGTGCCGTTCAAGCGCGCCAAAGTGGCGGCGCGCGCGGTCGCTTCGCCCTCCACGGCGGGGGGGCGTGACAGGGCGTGGTACTTGGGAGCGGTGTGGCCGGCGCCGGCCAGCTTCTCTTGAAGCGCCACGACTTGATCGCCGTGCTCGGCGTGGACGGTCACCAAAGCGCGCAGCTCGCGCGCAGTCTTCATGACCTGAATCAACTCCCAATCGTCGACGCCAATGGCACCCCGGTACGCCATGAAGGTCTTGAACGACGGGATGCCCTCTTCTTCGACGCAGCGCCGCATCCACTCGGCGGTGTGGTCGCCCCACCAGGTGACCGCCATGTGAAAGCCGTAGTCGGCCACGGCCTTTTTGGCTTTGGCGTGCCAGTCGGCCAGGCCGTCCATCAGGTTAACGTCGCGGTTAGGAATCACGAAGTCGATGATCGACGTGGTGCCACCGGCAATGCCAGCCGCGGTGCCCGTCTCAAAGTCGTCGGCCGACACCGTGCCCATGAAGGGCAGCTCCATGTGGACGTGCGGATCGAGCCCGCCCGGGAAAACCAGCTGCCCTGAGGCGTCGACCACTTGGTCGCCCGGCTCGGCTGCTAGGTCAGCTCCCAGTGCGACAATTCTGCCGTCGCGACAGGCGATGTCGCCGACCCAGCGGTCGAGTGCCGTGACGATGTCACCGTTTTTGATCAAGACTCCCATTGGATTTCTCCCCGCTAGGGCAAGAGTTCGGCGATCGCGTCATAGGTTTCGGGGCGCCGATCGCGATAGAACTGCCAGGTTCGCCTGACTTCCTCGACCAAGTCCAGGTCCAACTCGGCGACCACCAATGCATCCCCATCCTCCGGACCTTCGGCCAAAAAGTTGCCGCGCGGATCGACGAAGTAGCTAGAGCCGTAAAACTTGCCGATGTTCCAAGGCGCTTCGGTGCCTACGCGGTTGATGCACCCCATGAAGTAGCCGTTGGCCACGGCGTGGGCCGGCTGTTCGAGCTTCCAGAGGTATTGGGACAATCCAGCGACGGTCGCCGACGGGTTGAAGACCACCTCGGCACCAGCCAAACCTAGGAGGCGAGCGCCCTCGGGAAAGTGCCGGTCATAACAGATGTAGACGCCCACCGTCGCGTAAGCCGTCCGAAACACCGGGTATCCGAGGTTGCCGGGCTTGAAGAAGTATTTTTCCCAGAAGCCGGCCACTTGGGGGATGTGGTTCTTCCGGTACTTTCCCAGGTAGGTGCCATCGGCGTCGATGACAGCAGCAGTGTTGTAGTAGACCCCCGCCTGCTCGCGCTCGTAGATCGGCACCACGATGACCATCTGGTAACGCTTGGCAAACTCAGCCAACGCCGCGGTGGTCGGTCCTGGCACCGGTTCGGCCGCGTCGTACCAGCGCGCGTCTTGGCTGGGGCAAAAGTACGGCCCGTTGAAAATTTCCTGCAGGCAAAGCACCTGGACCCCGTCCTGCCCGGCGCGCTCGATGAGTGGCACGTGCTTGTCGTAGGCGGCTTGGCAAATCTCGGCGACCGGGCGCCCCTCGTCATTCAACGGGTTGGCGCACTGGATCAAACCCGCCTTAATGGTGTTGGCCACAACCCCTCCCTAATCCCACTTGGAAATCACCACCTTGCGGTCGGTGAAGAAGTCGAACGCCTCACGGCCGTGTGCTTTCAAGTCGCCGAAAAACGAGCCCTTGGCGCCGCCAAAGCCAAAGAACGACATGGGAGCGGCAACACCGATGTTGACGCCGGTCATCGACGCCTCGACCGAGTACTTGAACTGGCGGGCCGCCTTGCCGCTGGCGGTGAAGATCGAGCTGGCATTGGCCAAAGGATGCCGGCCAATCACGCCCAGGGCGTCGTCGAGCGTAGCGGCCGGCATCAGGCAGAGGACGGGGCCGAAGATTTCCTCTTGGGCGATCACCATGTCGGCGGTCACTTGATCGAACAAGCACGGTCCGACGAAGTAGCCACCATTGGCACCGTCGACCTGCCGGCCATCGGCAACCAACCGAGCGCCTTCCTCCAGGCCCTTGTCGACGTAGGCGAGGACGCGGTCTTTGTGCGCTGCCGAGATCACCGGTCCCATGGTGGTCGTCGCCTCTGACCCATCGCCGACCTGGATTTTGCCAATGCGCTCAACGAGACCGTCGCGCACGGTGTCGTGGCATCCACCCACTGCCAGAACGACGCTTCCCGCCAAGCAGCGCTCCCCCGCACAGCCGTAGGCCGAAGCGATGACGGCATCGAGGGTCTTGTCCATATCCGCGTCGGGCATGACGACCATGAAGTTCTTAGCACCGCCCAACGCTTGTACGCGTTTGCCGGCGGCGGCGGCGCCTTTGTAGACCAGTTCGGCCACCGGACTCGAACCGACGAACGACACGCCGGCGATGTCGGGGTGGCGCACGATGGCGTTGACGACATCACGGCCACCGTGCACCAAGTTCAAAACGCCCGGCGGAAAACCGGCGCGATCGATCAGCTCGAACATGAACTGTTGGCTGAGCGGCACCTGCTCGGAGGGCTTGCAGATGAACGTGTTGCCGCAGGCGACGGCAAACGGATAGAACCAAAGGGGCACCATGGCCGGGAAGTTGAACGGCGCGATGCAGGCAAACACGCCCACCGGCTGGCGCACCGCCTCGCAGTCGATCCCTGGCGCCACGTCTTCGATGGACTGGCCCATCAGCAAGGATGGCGCGCCGGTTGCCACCTCGACGCACTCGATGCCGCGCTGGACGCTGCCGCGCGCCTCACGGAGCGTTTTGCCGTTCTCCTTGGTGACGATCGCAGCCAGCTCGTCGGCGTTTTCTTCGAGGAGCTGCTTGAGCTTGAACAGGTAGCGGGCGCGCTCGACCGGCGGCACGCGCCGCCAACTACCAAACGCTCGGGTGGCCGCTCGGGCGGCGGCGCCGACATCGTCCTCACCGCCAAGGGGTACCTCGGCCAGCGCCGTCGTGGTCGCCGGGTTCCGCACGGTTTGGGTCTCTCCGGCGGGCGACGCCGTCCATTCACCGCCGATGTAGTTCTTGAGCCGATCGACCATCCCGCTCCCCCCTTTTTTGAGCCCAGGTGATCGCCCCAATCTTACCTGAATCGCCGCGCCGGTTGGTCACCTTGCCAGCCGCCTACGCATGTGGTACCTAGACTCGGCCGTCCGCCGGCGCGACCACGCGCGCACACTCTGCCACACGGGCCAGCGAGGGGACGATTGATGCAGTGGATGCGAAGCAGGCTGGGAAGGCGCCATGGGTGGGCCATCGCTTTGGTCTGCGCCTGCGCGGCGTTCGGGTGGGCGGCAGTCGCCCTCGCCGCCGGCACCGGGGACCACGGCGACCCGACCGGCCATGACACCCACCACGGCACTGGGCTCGGCTCGATCCTACCAGTGTGGTCGATCATCCCCTTCGCCGGCATTCTCCTGTCGATTGCGCTCCTGCCGCTGATCGCCCCGCACTTTTGGCACCACCGTTTTCCGCTCATATCGCTGGGCTGGGCGCTCTTGTTCGCCATCCCCTTCTTGATCGCTTACAAGGGGAACGCCCTCTACGAAATCCTCCACATTTATATTATCGACTACGTGCCGTTCATCATCCTCTTGTGGGCGCTGTTCACCACCGCCGGCGGTGTCTTGCTGCGCGGCACGCTGGTGGGGCGCCCGTTAACCAACGCCGCACTCTTGGCCATCGGCACCGCCATTGCCTCCTGGGTGGGAACAACAGGGGCGGCGATGATTCTCATTCGACCACTTCTGCGCGCCAACGCCCAACGCCGCTACCGCACGCACACCGTCGTCTTCTTCATCTTCCTGGTCGCCAATATCGGTGGCTCGCTAACGCCGCTCGGCGATCCGCCCCTGCTCCTGGGTTTCATTCACGGCGTGCCGTTTTTCTGGACGATGGGCTTGTTGCCCGAAATGCTGGTCATGGTGGTGATCGTCCTGAGCATCTACATCGCCCTCGATACGTTTTACTTTCGACGGGAAGACCCAAGCGCCCTACAGATCACCGGTGAACGCCAACCGCTGGGGATCGAAGGAGCCCACAACTTCCTGTTCTTGGCTGGCATCGTCGTCGCCGTTCTCTTGAGCGGCACCTACAAGCTGGGCGACGTCAACCTCCTGGGCGTCCATCAGGGCAAACAGAACTTGATGCGCGACGGTTTCCTGGTGCTCATGGGTCTCATGTCACTGTGGACCACCCGCAGACAAACCCGCAAGGACAACGGCTTCTCTTGGTTCCCAATCCAGGAAGTGGCCTATCTCTTCGCCGGCATCTTCATGACCATCATTCCGGCGTTGGCCATCTTAAAAGCCGGCCAGGATGGCGCTTTCGGTGGGTTGGTGACGGCCATCAAATCGCCGCGCGACTACTTCTGGGTGACCGGTATCCTGTCGTCGTTCCTGGACAATGCACCGACCTACTTAACGTTTCTGAATTCAGCGCTCGGCAACTTCTACACCGGCATGCCGGAACTAGAAGCGATCCACACGCTGATCCGCGAGAAAGAGATCTACTTGAAGGCCATCTCCTGCGGGGCGGTGTTCATGGGTGCGAACACCTACATCGGCAACGCGCCCAACTTCATGGTGCGCTCGATCGCCGAGGAGTGTGGCTGTCCGATGCCGTCGTTCTTCGGCTTCATGCTGAAGTATTCAATACCGGTCTTGTTCCCAGCATTCATTGTGGTTACCGTGCTGTTCTTCCTCTAGGGAAGGGATGGAGAAGCTGAGATGGCGGACTATTACGAAATCATCCTGGAGGGGGATCCCGAGATCCTCAAAGGGTTCCTGGTCGGATACCTGAGCGCCGCCGGCATCACTGAGGAGTTCTTCACCGCCAAAGAATCGGGTGTCGAGCACGACAGTTTCTTGCAAGAGCTAGCCGAGTGGGCCCGCCTCTCGGAGGAACGTTCGCACATCGTCGCCTCGCGCCGGGTGCTCAACGCCACTAAGTCAGCGGTGGCGCGCGTCGGCCGCGACCTCAACCTCGAGGTCGCCGAGGTCAAACCTTTGAAGGGCGCCCGGGTCAGCTTTGAGTGGGAGGTGTACAACCGCGACCAGGGCGCCGAACTCCGCCGGCTGACCGAGGATCACCCGGCAACCCTCGTGCTCGACGGCTATGCCCCCGAGGAGGAAGTGCACGAAGACCACGAAGGCAAGGTGGGGATGTACGCACCCTCGCACCCGTACATCCTTAAGGCGCGCGGCAACGCCTCAGGCCCCGCCGGCGAGGTGATCGCCTGGGCCAATCGCCTGCGCTCCAACGCCTTCGCCAAGCTCGATACCATCGAGTTGGAGTACCTGGACGAATAACACGATTGGAGCCACACCCATGTACGGATTCTCGACCACACTCAGCTGCGGGTTTCAGGACGCCATCGCGCGCGTCACCGAGGCGCTGGGCGCCGAGGGCTTTGGCGTCTTGACTACCATCGACGTGCAGGGCACGTTGAAGCAAAAGCTCGGGGTGGAGAAGCGCCCCTACACGATCTTGGGGGCGTGTAACCCGGCGCTCGCCGACCGCGCCCTGAGCGCCGATCCCGACGTCGGGCTCCTCCTGCCGTGCAACGTCGTCGTCCGCCAGGAAGACGGTGGCGAGATCACCGTTGCCTTCATGGACCCAGAAGCGGTCTTGAAGCTGACCTCGAGCCCCCACGTTGGAGCCGTGGCCCAAGAGGCCAAGGCGGTGCTCGAGCGGGTCAAGGCGGCGCTGGCGGCGTAGGCGGGGCCGGGTCGCCCCCCAGTCGCCCTAGGTTGAACCGGCGGCGCCGAAGGCAACGCCGGCAAAGGTAACGCACTGGCTCGCATCGGGGGCCAGCGCTTGCTGGTAGTCGATCACGGCACCGGGAAGCGCCAAGCCCGAGCGCTCCAGTAACTCAAGCACTGTGTACACCGCGCCGGTGCCGCAGACACGGTAGCGGTCCTCCACATCGACAATCGCGCCGACGAACCGCCCCGGGTCCAGCGCGCAACAAGCGTCGAGGGCACGGAGGTCGGCCGCACTGACGCCTTCCAAGAACTCCGGGGTCAACGGGCCCGAATCTCCAAACCGCGGTCCAACGTGCGCCAGGTCGGCGGCGGCGATGAACGACGGCCGCCGCCCAACCCGCGCCAGCGCCTCCAGGAGGGCGTCGGCAAAGTAAGTGACGCCCTGCTGCGCCACTTCGGTGTTCTCAGCGAAGTGCGCAGAAGCAACGCCGCACAAAACGGGCAGGATCGGCACCCCGTCACCCAGCGCGTAGGCGAGATAGACCGCCGCCAGCTCCAGGGAGTGCTCGCCGCGCTGCACGAGGAGGTCGCCCGGTGGCGCCTCCCCCGCCGCCGGCTCGACTAAGCGGGCCAGCTCGGCGTCCACCCGCACGGTGCCGAGCGGCGTGTCGAAGTCTTTGGCCACGACTGAAAAGCCCCGCTCCAAACCGACGTGCGCCGTACCGACGACAACCCAAACGTCGGGTCGAGCGGCTTGGGCCGCGGCCCGCAGGCGGGCAAAGGTACGGGCGTAGACGCGGCCCCCGCGTTCATAGTCGATGTGCGGCACGACCCAGCCCACGCACGGGTCCGCAGCCGGCACCTCGTCGACCCAGGTCCTCTCGTACCCAGCGAGCAGCTCGCGCAGCTCTTCAGGCGCAGCCGGGTAAGCGCTACCGGCATGGACGGCCAGCCGGGTTTCTGAAGCGCGGTATGCGTCGATCAGTTGGTCGCGCGCATCCCGGAAGCGCTCGGACTCGAGCATCAGACCCTCGTCCAGCTGGGAAACCAGGTTGGTCACCACCGCCTCGGCGATCGGCTCACCGGCGGCCCGGCTAAGCGCGTCCTGCAGGTCGCGCAGCGTGTGGACACCATCGAAGTAGGCCAAGAACGGAGCAATCGCCGCCCGCAAGACCATCGGATCGGGCGCCACTCCCTCCCGGTCGGAGAGGACGAGGAGCTGCTCGGCACCATCCTCGAGGGGCACCACTTCAACGTCCCTTAGGGCAGGGATGGCTTCTTCGAGCTGGAACGGCGTCATTGGCGAGCGCGCTGGCAGCGGGAAAGCGGCGGGCGGCGTAACATCCGGGGACCATAGCAGCTTCGGATGTCGCTGACGTCGGTTCCTCGAACGTAGAATCGGGCGGAGTTCGAGGCCCGTTCCGGTGGGCGGAGTTCGACGGTGTATGCGGTTCCGCCCTGCGGAACTCTAGTTTCAGCTGGCCCTGGCCGGCCCAGGTTCCGCTCCGCAACCCGGCGGCGGTTCCCAGAGAGCGGAACTCTACGGCGGTTCCAGAACGCGGAACTCTGCTACCGAGCCGGCAGACCCGATCGCTGGACGTTTCGGAGAACGGGACTCCGCCGCACTGTCCAACGGAGATGGCATCCTAGTTCCGTGCCGCTGGACCTCGAGTCGCTGGACTTCGAGTCGCCTGGTTGCCCGAAGATTGTCTCGGCTTAGCTTGGCTCCCCGGAAATATTCATGGACCTGGGGTCCACCCCGAGCAATGAAAGTTGCAGGCTCATCGTGTGGGCTCGACCGAAGGACGCGGGAGTTTGCAACGACAGCTACTTTCTGAGCAACTCGTCTGCTCGCGAGGTGGTTTTCTCGGACAGGCTCCAGCGGGGCTGTCCGAAAACGCGGAACCCCGGCGCGCTGGTTCAGCAGGAAGCTGTCCGAGAATTGTTGGGTGACGGTGAAGTCGCGCGAGCGCTGGTTTTTTTGCATCGGTCGAAGAAGGTAGTCGGTGGGACGGCACACTTCCTGCTCGTTCCGCTGCGGAACTATTCATGGACATTTTGTCCACCCCGGGCAATGAAAGTCGCAGCTCATCGTGTGGGCTGGACCGAAGGTCGCGTGAGTTTACAACGACTTACAGGTACTTTCTGAGCAACTTGCCCCCTCCCAGGCTGGCTCCGTGCGCGCGAGTTCGACGCTTGTCTGCTCCCCGCCCGCGGGTTCGACACCGGCGCGTTCCGGAGGTGCAGAGAAGGCTCCGGCAGCACCAAGGTCCACACTGCAGCTCCTGGTTCACCGTGAGCCCCAGCTTCACTCCGTCAGACCAAACGCGCTGCGACACAGGTAAAGCGCGAGGGGACGGGGAATGCGCCGGCGAGTTTTGCGTGCGCCATCACGCACCCCAACGTTGCGTCGGCGGAGAAGCTCGCTGGCGCGCGCAACTGTCTGAGCGGGCGCATTCCCCGTTCCCTCGCGCCCGCACCCAACAGTCGCCCTGCTCGTCGCAGGCAGATCCGGAGCGGAACTCCGTGGGCCGCCCCTGAGGAAGCATTCTCGGACAGCCTCCTGCTGAACTCATGCGCGGTTGCGCAGCGGAACCGAGCGTTGGTTCCGCCGCCGAAACCCAGCGGCCGGTTCCCCAGCGGAACCCCCCGGCGGTGGCTCACAACGAGCCGGTGCCCGCACGCGCCCCAGCGGCCGCAGCTCGAGCTGTGGCGGCGTCGCACCGATCTACCAGAGGGGTCTTGCCCGAGCCGGGCAACCGGCCTAAGCTCAGCCGCCACAGATGCCAGGTCCCGGGTAGCGCGGCCAACCACCGCCCCACCCAGTCCACCGGAGGAAGCCACGTGCGCGCAGCCAAGGACACCTTTGCCGACAAGCAGTTCACCCTGGAAGAGACCCTCGATGCCGAATTCATGCAGCATCGGAAGATCTTTCTGTGGGGTCCGATCGACGATTCGGTGTCGGAGCAAATCGTCAAGCAGCTCTACTACTTGGACACGGTCGGGCCCGGCAAGGAGATCACGCTCTATATCAATAGTCCCGGCGGGGTCATCTCCTCGGGCTTCGCGATCTACGACACGATGCAGGAGATCAAGTCGGAGGTTTCTACCGTGTGTCTGGGGATGGCAGCCAGCTTCGGGGCCGTCCTTTTGGCCGCTGGTGCCCAGGGCAAGCGTTCCGCCCTGGCGCACTCGCGCATCATGATCCACCAGCCGTTGATCTCGGGGCGCTACGTGGGGCCGGCCACCGACGTGAAGATTCACGCCGACGAGATGCTCAGGATGCGCACCTGGCTAAACCGCTTGTTGGCTCGCCACACCGGGCAGGGCGTCGAGATCATCACTTCTGACACCGACCGCGACAACTATATGAGCGCCACCCAGGCGGTCGAATACGGCCTGATCGACACGGTCATCGGCGAGAACCCCGACGAGTAGCCAACGGGCGACACGCTGGGGGATTTCGCTAAGGTTGGGATGGCCAGTGCCGTTATAGGTCACGAGCGGTTGCGGGCCGCCAACGCCCGCATCCAACAGATCGCCCCTTCGCCTCAATCCGATACGGCCGAGGGCAGAACCAGGGTCTGGTCCACCAGCCCGGCTCACGGAGGCCAAAGCATGCGCCACCCCGCTTCGTTGCACCGGCGTGCAACTCGCCTGCTCATCGTACTCTTGACCGTCTTGCCGCTGGCGTTGTCCAGTTGCGGCAAAGACGAGGAAGAGACCCCGAATCAACCACAGCAACCGACGACCGCTGCCGGCTTTGTCTCCGGGGTTTCGGTCGGCGGCACGACGGGCGCCTACAACGGTGAGCCATTGCCGATCGGCAGCGCCGCGCGACCAGCCGTGGTCGGTGCCAGCCAAATTGTCGAGGGCGGATCCATCGTGCTCGAAGTGACCGTCGAGGACACGGCTGACCAGCTGTTCGTCGGCGTCGCCGGCGTTGAGAGTGGCCACTACGCCATCAGCCTCGGAGCCGGCACCGCGCCGGCGCGAGCGATCGCTGAACAAAAGGGCATCCAGGTGACCCGCGCGCCGCGGACTGCTGCCGGCGCTGCCGCCGAAACCTACAACATCGCCATCACCTCGGCACGCTCTGGAGTCGACAATTTCGTTTTGATGGTGGGCGCAGACCACGGCGGCACCGCATCAGAAACCACGTCGCACCCGATCCAGGTCAACGATGTGGCACAGCTTTCGGACAAGCTGCAGGTCAGTCTGAACTGGACGCAGCCAGTCGACCTGGACTTGCATCTGGAAGTGCCGGACGGCAGCGCGATCTTCTTCGCCAATACCACAGCCGGTGGTGGCACGCTGGATCTCGACTCGAATCCAGCCTGCAACATCGATAACGTCAACAACGAGAACATCACCTGGCAGGACACCGAGCCGGCGGCGGGGGTGTACAAAGTACACGTCAACCTCTGGTCGGCGTGCGACCAGCCGGGACCCTTCCCTTACGCAGTGACCGTCAACGTGCGTGGCAACGTGCAGGTGTTCGAGGGGACCATCAGTGCAGCGGCCGAGGATCCCGGTGGTACCGGCATCTTGGTCCACCAATTCACCGTCTCGGGCGGTGCCTAGGCGCCAGTTCGAGGCCTAAGCCCCGCCCGGCCCGCCGGGCGGTGGTTTGACGAGCGAACCGCCGGGCCCCGTGAGGTGTACTACCTCCGGGGCCAGCGACTTTCGTCTTTTTTGTGTAGTATCGAGCGGCGGGCCAAAATCGGCGCCGGCCGGTCGGCGGGCGCCCGGTCGAGTGCGCGCTCGCCATCACCATGGGTTAGTGGCATGCAGAAGTGGCTCTACAGCCTAGCCGCCATCGCCCTCCTCTGGGGGCAGTGGGTCCCTGCCGCCACCTGCACCTGCTTGCCCCAAGCTGGCCCCACCTCCTGCTGCGGAGCGGCAGCCACCCCCGAGAAGCCGGTGGACGCATCAGCGGGGTGCTGCGAGCGCTTGGCGACGCCAACCGCCGCGGACGAGGCGGGGCACAGCACCGACGCTGCCGCTTTGGGCTCGAGATGCTGCGGGGGCAGCCAGCCCGCACCCACCGGCCTCACGCCCAGCCTCGAGCGCTCCAGCTCCAGTCACAGCCAAGGGCTGACCGTAGCCGCGGCAATCTTCTCCGGAACAGCGCTCGCCGCTCCGGCGCACCGGCGCGTCGCTCCCCAACGCCAGGCACCGCTCTTCTTGTTGCACCAGCAGCTCCTCCACTAGAACTCCCCAGACCAGGTCCGCCTCTGTGTCGCGCAGCCCACGATGGGGTGCGGCACCGCGCAGTGCATCGTCTCTTCAGGGGAGTTCATTCAATGTTGCGTTCCATTCTTCTCGTCCTCGCAATTGCCGCTTGGGTTGTCGGTTGCTCGTCCTCCAACTCGCGGGACGACCAGGCTCAAGTTCATCACCAGCCGCAGACGGCTGCGGACCACGACCACGCCACGCATGACTCGAACGCCTTGGTACCCGGCGTCGGGGCCATCGCCTCGGCCGAGCTAGTCGCCGCCCAACTCGAGAGCTACTCGGCCAAGCTTTGCCCGGTCTCGGGCGAGCCGCTCGGCGTCATGGGTGAGCCAGTCAACGTCCAGCACCAGGGCAAGCTCGTGCGACTCTGCTGCGACAGTTGCCTCGAAGCTTTCGAAAAAGCACCCGCTGAGTTCACCGCCCAGGTCTACGGCGCGGACTGATGCGACGCATCGTCCTCGCCGCCGGCGCGCAGTGTTTGGCGCTGGCGGCGGGCTGGGCGATTGCCGGGCCCGGCGAGGTCTCAGCCACAGCACCGGCCGATTCGCTCGAAGTGGGCGCGTTCTTGGACTGGGCGGAGGGTGAGAGCGCCGAACTGCGCGCCTATCGCGCCGATTGGCAGGCCACAAGAGCGCGGGCGCCGGTGGTTGGCGCCCTCCCCGACCCAGTGTTGCGCTGGGGCTATGCAATCGAGCCCGTAGAAACGCGGGTCGGCCCCCAGCGCCAGCGCTTCGGGCTCAGCCAACGCTTCCCTCCCTGGGGGGCGCGCGGCATGCGGGCGGCAGCAGCCGAGGAGCGGGCGGCGGCATCTGGCGCCACTTGGGAAAGCCGCAGGCTCCAATGGCGGGCGATGATCGCGCGCCTGTGGCTGGACCAGTGCTTTTGGCAGGCCAAGCGCGCCACACTGCAGGAGCATGTGGCGCTCCTCGCCCAGCTCGAACGCGTCGCCCGCGCGCGCTACCAAACGGCCGAGTTGTCGCACGCCCGACTCATGCACGTGCAGCTCGAGTTGGCGCGCGCCGAGCACACTGCCCTGGTGGCCGAGGAGACCGAACGGGCACTCGGCGCGCAGTTGAATAGCACTCTGGGGCGAGCACCAGAGGCGCCGGTGCCGGCACCGCGCCTCACCGGCACGGCGGCGCCGGTCGACACGCTCGGGCTCATGGCCCGGATGCTCGATCAAAGCCCGGAGCTTGAGAGGCAACGCGCCGCGCTCCGCGCCGCCGAGCACGCCGAGGCCGCGGCCAAGCGCGAAGGCTGGCCCGGGTGGACCCTTGGCCTCGAAGTCGTGGACATCGCCTCGGTGCCAGGCATACCCGCCAGCGGCGACGACGCCGTTGTCGCGACAGCCGCCGTCAACCTACCGATTTGGCGTGGCAAGACTGGGGGTAAAGTGGACGAAGCGCGCGCCTTGCGGCTCAAAGCCTCGGCGCAACTCGAGGACCGGCGCCGCGAGCTAACTGGAGCCCTGGCGATGCAACTCACCCGACTCGACGAGCACGAGCGCCTGCTGGCGCTCTACACCTCCTCCCTGCTCCCGCGGGCCCAGGCGACCGTCCATGTCCTCGAACGCGCTTTCACCCACGCGGCAGTCGACTTGAAAGAGCTGGTCGACGCCATCCAAACCCGCCTGGATCTAGAGCTAGAGCTAGAGCGCGCGACACTAGATGTCCTGGCCGCGCGGGTCGAGTTGGAGGCGCTCCTCGGGGCGCCGCTGGCGCCACGGGAGGTGGAACGATGAGCCGCCCGCGCTGGCGCCTCGCCGCGGTCTGGATCGGCACGCTTGCCGCGGCGTTTCTGGTGGGACGCTGGTGGGCGGCGTCGAGCCCCGGCGACGTTCGGGCGCCGAGTGGCCACGAAACGCAGGCAGTGGAATGGACCTGTTCCATGCACCCGCAGGTACGGCTGCCCGAAGCGGGACCCTGCCCGTTGTGCGGCATGGATCTGGTGCCAGCCGGCGGCGTCGAAGCGGCGGTAGCTACAGGCGTACAGCTCGACCCGGCGGCCATTCAGCGCGCGGCGATTACCACGACCCGAGTCGAGGAGCGTACTCCCCAGCATTCCTTGGAGTTGAGCGGCCGGCTCGCCGTCGACCAGGCGCGGCAAAAGTCGGTGACCGCCTGGAGCGGCGGGCGCATCGAGCGCATGCACGTCGAGTCGGTGGGCCAAACCATGGCGGCCGGACAACCGCTCTTCGACTTGTACAGCCCCGAGTTGGTGAGCGCCCAGGAGGAATACCTCCAAGCCCAGCATCTGGCGAACGACCAGCCGCTGACCCAAGCGACGGTGGTGGCCGCCCGCGAGAAGCTGCGCCTCCTGGGTTTCACCGCCGGCCAGATCGACCAGCTTGAAAAGCGTGGTACGCCGGCCGAGCGGGTCACTGTCCGCTCACCCTTGGCCGGCGTGGTGATTGAAAAACACGGCGAAGTCGGACAATTCGTCCAGCGCGGCGCTCCGGTGTATTCGATCGCCGGGCTCGAGCGGCTCTGGTTGCTGCTCGACGCCTACGAAACCGACGCGCCGTGGCTGACCCCCGCCGGTTCTGTGGAGTTCACAGTCGACGCTTTGCCCGGCCGTACGTTCGAAGGGCAGATCGAGCTGATCGACCCGGTGGTGGACTCGGCCGCGCGCACCTTGACCGTCCGGGCCGTGGTCGACAATCCCAGCGGCGTTCTCAGGCCCAACATGCTGGCGCGCGCCCGCCTCCACCCCGAAGCGGACGCCGAGCCCGCGCTGGTCATTCCCAGGAGTGCGGTCCTCTGGACCGGCCCGCGCTCGCTGGTCTACGTCGAGGATCCCACCACTCCCGGCCACTTCCAGGGACGACAGGTGACCTTGGCCGGGGAAACGGACACCGATGCGATCGTCGCGAGCGGCTTGCGCGCCGGCGAAAAGGTGGTGACCCACGGCGCCTTCAAAATCGACAGCGCCCTGCAAATCCTGGCGAAGCCCAGCGCCATGAGCGGCAGCCGGCACCCGGCTGCCACCGCCCAGCCGGTCACGCCTCAGGTTTTTACCGACTACCTTGCCCATCATGTGGAGGTCGCCGCGGCCCTCGCCGGCGACGCCTTCGACCGAGCGCAACGCGCCAGCATGGCCGCCGCCCAGGCGGCCAGCCGCGGCAGCGCGCCAGGTGACTCGGTCCTCGCGCGAATCAGCAACGAGCTAGCCAACGCTGACACCATCGACACCATGCGGGAACGCTTCTTGGAAGCAGCCAAGCAAACTCTCGCAACCCTCGAGCAACTCGAGCAGTCTGGCGCCACCCTCCCCAAGGCTCTCGAGTACCACTGCCCGATGGCGGGCGACGGCGACGGCGCCAACTGGCTACAAGCCACCGAGCCCATTGCCAACCCGTTCTACGGGAGTCGCATGCACCGCTGCGGTGCGTTGGTCCAAGTGCACGGGACGGACTAGGCGTGGCCGGGTCAACCGACAGGCGTCGCGTCAACTGGCTCGAACCGTTCGTCACCCTGGTGCTCCGCTACCGGTTGATCGTCGTCCTCCTGGTCGGCGGCGCTGTCTTGTGGGGTGCCAGCGTAGCGCCCTTCGACTGGCGCCTGACCTGGCTGCCGCGCGACCCAGTGCCGGCCGATGCCATCCCCGACCTCGGCGAAAACCAACAGATCGTCTTCACCCGTTGGCCCGGGCGCTCACCGGAGGACATCGAAGACCAGATTACCTACCCGTTGACGGCCGTCCTGCTCGGCACGCCGGGGGTGCGCACGGTGCGCTCGACGTCGATGTTTGGGTTCTCGACGATCTACGTCATCTTCGAGGAAGAAAGGGAGACCTATTGGGCACGGAGCCGCATTCTGGAGCAGCTGGCCACCCTGCCGCCCGATGCCCTGCCGGAGGGTGCGGCGCCAACGCTCGGACCGGATGCCACGGCTCTCGGTCAAGTTTTCTGGTACACGCTGCAGGGACGTACCGACGCCGGTGTAGAAGTAGCGGGCTTCGACCTCCACACGCTGCGCAGCATCCAGGATTGGCAGGTGCGCTACGCACTCATGGCGGTGGAAGGCGTCGCCGAGGTGGCGTCGGTGGGGGGCTTCGTCAAGGAGTACCAGGTCGAGGTCGACCCCGAGCGCCTTCGCCAATACGGCGTCGAGTTGGTGGAGGTCTACAACGCGCTGCGGCTGGCCAACCAGGACGTCGGTGCCCGAACCGTCGAGTTGCAGAGCGCCGAGTACGTGGTTCGCGGTGTCGGTCTCGTCCAAGACATCGCGGACCTCGAAGAAACCACCGTCGCCTTTCGCCGCGGCGTGCCGATCACCCTCAAGCAGCTGGGGCGCGTCACCGAAGGACCGGCCCTGCGCCGCGGGGTGCTGGACGAGGGCGGCCAAGAGGTGGTGGGCGGTGTCGTCGTGGTCCGGCAAGACGCCAACCCACTGAAGACGATTAACGCAGTTAAACAGAAGATCGCTGAGATCGCCCCGGGCCTCCCCACCGTGCGGCTGGAAGACGGCACCGAGAGCCGCGTCACCATCGTGCCGTTTTACGACCGCACCGAACTCATCCACGAAACGCTGGAGACGTTGTCGACAGCGCTCCGGGACGAGGTGCTGTTGACGGCGATCGTCGTCTTGGTATTGGCGCTGGAGGCTTGGGGAGCGGGGCTGGTGGCCAGCGTGCTGCCGATCGCCATCCTCCTGACGTTCGTGGCCATGCGCTTGGCCGGAGTCAATGCCAACGTGGTGGCGCTGTCGGGTATAGCCATCGCCATCGGCACGATGGTGGATATGGCGATCGTCCTGACCGACAACCTGAAGGCGCGCGCGCCGGGAGGCGAACCGCGCGCCATCGCCCGCGCCACCGCCGAAGTGGGGACGGCGCTGTTGACCGCGGTAGCCACGACTGTCGTCAGCTTTCTGCCGGTCTTCGTCATGCGCGGGGCCGAAGGCAAACTCTTCGGGCCATTGGCCTACACCAAGACCTTTGCCCTGGTGGCTGCCGTTGTTGTGGCGTTTCTGTGGATTCCGGTGGCGGCCAGCTACCGTCGGCGCCGGGCAATCGTGCCACCAGAGCGGGCGCGCTGGCGGCGACCGCTGGTGGTGGCGCTGGCGGTCGTCCTCAGCGGCATCCTGGCCTCGAAGTGGGCACCCCTCGGAGCGGAGCGAGGATGGGTGACCCAATTTGTCTTGGTCACCGGAACTCTGGCGCTTTGGCTGGGAACGCTCGAATTCTACCGGCGCCGGTATCCACGGATCCTCGCCTGGTGCTTGGCCAACCGGCGGGCGTTTCTGGCGCTGCCAGTGGCAGTCATCACCTGGGGGCTTCTGGTGTGGATGGGCGCCGAGCGGCTCTTGCCATTGCCCGGCGACACCTGGCAAACCCCGCCGCTTAGCTGGGCAGCACGCGCCTTCCCGGGGTTGGGGCGGGAGTTCATGCCGCCGTTTGACGAAGGTTCGTTCCTGTTCATGCCGACGACCATGCCCCACGCCTCGATCGGCGAAGCCCACGACGTCGTCCGCCGCCAAGATCTGGCGCTGGCGGCGCTGCCCGAAGTGGAGCGCGCAGTGGGAAAGATCGGGCGCGTCGAGTCAGCGCTCGACCCGGCCCCCATCTCGATGGTGGAGACGGTCATCCAGTACGTCCCCGAGTATGCGCTCGATGAGCAGGGTCGCCTGCAGAAGTACCGCTACGACCCAGACGCTACCGATCTCGCCCGGAAACTCGACGGCACCCCGGCGTTGGCGCCCGACGGGGCACCCTACGAAGTCGCCGGGCGCTACGCGCGCGACGCCGCCGGGGCGCTCATCCCCGACCGCCGCGGCCGGCCGTTCCGCTTGTGGCGGCCACCCCTCGATCCCCAGCGAAACCCTGGGCGCCAAGCCTGGGCGGGCATCCGCTCCGCCGATGATATCTGGCAAGCAATCACCGCGGTGACCCAACTCCCGGGCGTCACCGGCGCGCCGAAGCTGCAACCCATCGCCGCCCGGCTCGTCATGCTGCAAAGCGGCATGCGGGCGCCGATGGGCATCAAGATTCAAGGACCCGACCTCGAGACCATCGAGGCGTTTGGCCTCGCCCTCGAACCGATCATCAAGGCGGTCCCCGGCATCGCTCCCGCCACCGTCTTTGCCGACCGCGTGGTCGGCAAACCCTACCTGGAGATTCACCTGGACCGCCGCCAGCTCGCCCGCCACGGCCTCCGCGTCGGCGACGTGCAAGATGTCATCGAGTTGGCAATTGCCGGCAAAACGGCGACCCGCACGGTCGAGGGGCGCGAGCGCTACGCCATCACCGTCCGCTACCCGCGCGAATGGCGCGACAACCCGGCGGCCATCGGCCGCATCCGCGTCCCGGCGCCGGGCGGCGCCGACATCCCGTTAAGTACCGTTGCCGATATTCGCTTCGAGCGCGGCCCGCAAGCCATTCGCGGCGAGGACACGTTTCTCTTGAGCTACGTGCTGTTCGACCGCACGCCGGAACTGAGCGAGGTCGAGGCCGTCGAGGCCGTGCGGGAGTCGATCGCGCGCCACATCGAAGCCGGCGCACTAGCCGTACCGGCCGGCGTTAGCTATCGGTTCGCCGGTACCTTTGAACACCAGGTGCGGGCCACGCGTACCCTGCGAATCATCATCCCCCTGGCCTTGGCGCTCATCCTGGCGCTCCTTTACCTCCAATTCGAGTCGATTGCCACGAGCGCCATGGTCTTCTCGGGCGTGGCGGTGGCGTGGGCCGGCGGCTTCATCTTCTTGTGGCTGTGGGGCCAACCGTGGTTCTTGAACGTCACCGTGCTCGGCGAGCCGCTCCGGCAGGTGTTGAACGTCGCGCCCCACCACCTATCGGTGGCGGTTTGGGTGGGCTTCCTGGCGCTCTTCGGGATCGCCACCGACGACGGCGTGATCCAGGCTACCTACTTGAAGCAGCTCTTCGCCGAACGCTCGCCGCAAACCGTCGCCGCCATTCGGCAAACGGCGGTGGAAGCAGGCATGCGGCGCATCCGGCCGTGTCTCATGACGACGGCGACGACGGTCTTGGCGCTGTTGCCGGTCTTGACTTCGACGGGCCGCGGGGCGGGCATCATGGTGCCGATGGCCATCCCGTCCTTCGGGGGCATGGTGTTTGCCCTCTTGAGCACCCTGATGGTGCCCGTCCTCTACGCCGCGCATTGGGAGCGGCAGCACCGGCGCCAAGTGACACCGCTGCTCGGCTAGACGGCAGATGCCCGGTCGTTACTTCAGAAGCACTGCCTTCTCGTGCCTCACCACCGCGTGGCCGTCGACTTCGGGGATGGCCAGGAGTTTGAACGCGTAGAGTCCGCTTGGGGCGCGTTCGCCGCTCAGGGTCCGCCCATCCCACGACCGGGTGAACTCGCCAGCACTCTGCAGAGCATCGTCGACCAGCCGCGCGACGACCCGTCCCTTAACGTCGTAGATCGTCAGTGAGACGCGCGCCAAGCCCGGCAGCGTGTAGGAGATCGATGTGGTCGGGTTGAACGGGTTAGGCACAGCACCCTCCAACTGGACGGCAGCCGGCGGCGCCGGACGGACGTCCTCTTTCAACGCCGTCACCCCGTGCAAGAAGTCGAAGGCAGCCGCCAAGTCGATCAGGCCGTGCCCGTAGGTGTTGTCCGGACCGGGGTCGCCCAGGTCCAGGGCGGTTGCCTGCAGCGCCAGCTTGATTTCGGTACCAGTCAGCTGCGGAAACGCCTCCATCAGGAGCGCCACCGAACCCCCGACGTGCGGCGAAGCCATCGAGGTGCCGGTCTTGTTGCCGTAACCGCCCGGCACTGCCGAGCGGACGCTGGTCCCCGGCGCGCAGGCGGCCGGTTTGATGCTCACGCCATCGCAGCTCGAGGGACCGCGACTCGAGGAGTTCCGAATCGGAAAGCCGGGCTGAGCAGCCT